>NZ_CP115153.1:327500-4938995 GCF_027594365.1 Sutcliffiella sp. NC1 | reverse complement strand
ATTTTGTGGAAACTCAGTTAGTTCCTCATCTTTCTTTACTTTCCTTGGAGGGGCCACCATATTTAAATCTTCTTCGACTTGATTTTGTGGAATAATAAATTTAATCGTTAAAACTTCTCCAGTTATTTCGGAGATGATTTCACCGATAAGTGCAGAATATCTCGATTCTAGCCAGTCTCTAGCAAATTCATTTGGAGCTGTAATAATTAAATTATCTCCTTGAAGTGAATGAGCTTTTGTAGCTTTTAGCCAAGTATCAAAGCTTGGTTTACTAATTTTCTTTTGAATTTCTTGTAGTGCTTTTGACCAGAGATCTGCAATGTTTTTCAAGAGACATCCTCCTTTCTCCCATTTAAAATTAATAATAGTTTTTTAAGTATAAAAAACGTTTATCTGTAAGGCTTTCCGCTCAATAAATGAAGGAGATAAACGTGAGTGTATATTTATTCATCTAAGCTGTTTTTGTGAATAACATATATTATAGTAGAAAAAGAGTTTTCGACAGTTTCCTGCAATTGTGGACAATTAATTACACACATGTGGAAAAGAACTATCCACAAGTTATCCACAATCTGTGGAAAAGTATTTTTTGAGGAAATGTTATTCAGAGTGAAAACACAATAATAATATCAAATATAACTATATGTTGCAATGTATTTTTGAAATTATCCACAAACAACCGTTAGTGTGGAAGAAAGTTTTCCACAAGGGCATAATTTGTGTAAAACTTGTCGATAAAGTCTGTGGATGACGAAAATGCTCGAAAAAAGTTATTAACAGTAGACGAAGAGGGGCAAAGATTTTACAAAAGTGGTTGGGACATAACTATTCCTATCACAGTAAAAAACGATCAAAATAGAAACGGGGAATAGCCCGCTCCGGAAATATACTTCGCTTTCCGCGGGCGGCTGGTGAGCCTCCTCGTGCTAAAGCCCTGCGGGGTCTCACCTATGCCTTTCCTCCCGCTGGAGTCTACGTATATTTCCTCCGCTAAATCTGCGATAGTTTGTTTTTTATCATGATTATTTTAGTTTTGTCTCATTCTCATTCTTTCTATCGAAAAGATAATAAAGAAATTTCTGCTAAAAAAGAGAAGTTGACAATTAGTAGTGGTTTTCTCTATAATTAGTTAGACTGTCTTATGTAATAAATTTAGAAGTTATCCTCAGGGAGGTGTCATATAATGAAAAGAACATTTCAACCAAATAAACGTAAACGCAGCAAGGTACATGGTTTCCGTGCGCGTATGAGTACTCCAAACGGACGTAATGTATTAGCTCGTCGTCGTCGTAAAGGAAGAAAAGTATTATCAGCATAAGACCACTGACTGTCAGTGGTCTTTTTTTTCATTTAAAATCCTGGTTATGAATTTTATTAAATATAGAAATAATGGTTAGTAAAGAAATCTCTCGTGGAGTCGAAATACAGGAGGAAGCATCGTGAGGAAAGAAAAACGAATAAAAAAAAATAAAGAGTTCCAACAGGTGTTTCAACACGGGAAGTCGATGGCAAATCGTCAATTTGTGTTATATGTTTTAGAAAAGAAAGATCAAGCAGAGTTTAAAATAGGGTTATCAGTGAGCAAAAAAATCGGTAATGCTGTAACAAGAAACCGAATAAAAAGATATATTCGTCAAGTGTTCACCGAATTAGAAGCAGACATTGTTACGACAGGAGATATAGTAATTATTGCGAGAAAGCCTACTGCGGAGATGTCTTATGAAGAAGTGAAAAGTAGTCTTATACATATTTTTAAAAAGATATCACTATTAAGAAAAACTGTACCTAGTAGAAAAGATTAATTTTCCTTTCTGATTACAGCTTAAAATGGTAAAATACGAGAGAACAACTATACATATTTTCTTATACATGTAATCGTGATAGGATAGTTAAGGGAAAATAAGGAGCACCGACGTGAAAAAAGGAGGAAAAATAGGTTGAAAAAACGATTATGGCTTGTTATAAGCTTAGTAGGATTGTTACTTCTACTAACAGGCTGTACGGAAATAAATGAGCCAATTACCAAAGAGAGTACCGGTTTTTGGAATCAATACATCGTATATCCTTTATCTTGGTTAATTATTTACTTTGGTCAATTATTTAATAGTTATGGAGTTTCTATTATTATCGTAACACTTTTACTACGTTTTGCAATATTGCCATTAATGATCAAACAAACGAAAAATTCAAAAGCAATGCAAGCGTTACAACCTGAATTACAAAAATTACGTGAAAAATATAGTTCTAAAGATCAAAAAACACAACAAAAGCTTCAACAAGAAACGATGGCTCTATTCCAAAAAACTGGAGTAAATCCACTTGCGGGATGTTTCCCATTATTAATACAAATGCCAATCTTAATTGGTTTCTTCCATGCTATTACGAGAACAGAAGAAATAAAGTTATATACTTTCTGGTGGTTTGATTTAGGTTTGCCTGACCCATTCTACATTTTACCTGTTGTAGCAGGGATCACTACTTGGATTCAACAAAAAATAATGATGGTTGGAATGGAAAACAACCCTCAAATGGTCATGATGTTATGGTTAATGCCGATTATGATCGTTATTTTCGCAATTAACTTCCCAGCAGCTTTATCATTATACTGGGTTGTTGGTAATATCTTTATGATTGTTCAAACATATTTCATTAAAGGTCCTGATATTAAAGGCGCATTAGCAACTAAAAGTGCAGGAGGGGCTAAAAAGTGAGAGAAATAACTGCAACTGGTCAAACGGTAGAGGAAGCAGTAAACTCCGCTTTAACTCAACTTAACACAACTAAAGACCGTGCAGATATTGAGATTGTGGAGGAAGGTAAAAAAGGACTCTTTGGTTTATTTGGTGCAAAACCGTTTATTGTAAAGGTAACGGTTAGACCGGATCCTACCGAAGAAGCAATCGGTTTTCTTAAAAATGTACTAGCTCAAATGCAAATACCTGCCAATATTGATGCAACTACAAATGGTCGAAACGTAACTTTACGTATTACTGGTGAGAAAAGTGCGTTAATAATAGGAAAAAGAGGACAAACTCTTAACTCACTCCAATATTTAACGCAAATTGTTGCAAATAAGTTTTCTAATCAGTACCTTTCAATTGAGCTTGATGCAGAAGGTTATCGTGAAAAGAGAAAAGAAACGCTCGAGCAGTTAGCTGGAAGGTTAGCGCAGAAGGCAATTCGTACAAAGCAACCAGTTCATTTAGAACCGATGCCATCTTTTGAACGAAAAGTAATCCATGCAGCGCTCTCTGAATATCCAGAACTAGAAACGTACTCGGTTGGAAAAGAACCAAAACGATCATTAGTCATCGCACCAAAAAAATAATAATGTTAAAGGATCGAACGCAAACTAGCGCTCGATCCTTTTTTTTGCTTTTTTTAGTGTAGACACCAATCCAGTGAAATTTGCACAAAATCGACTGAAAACAGGTGGTTTGGTAAAGAACCGTCTATTATGATGTACCTTCCAATATTTAGGGCCGTGAGTGGAATGGAGCGGAAGACACTTGACTCCAGCGGGAGGTAGAGGGAAGGTGAGACCCTGCAGGCGCAGCCTAGGAGGCTCGAATCCCTCCCCGCGGAAAGCAAGTGTCTGTAGCGAAGTGCAACGGACTAACTATAAAACGTTTATATTAATCAATTTTGTCTATAATGAAATTCTACTTTCCCAAACAAGCCTATTTTCAGAGTAGAACATTGTTCAAAATTTATTATAAACCACCATCGAACTCTCTTGATTTTCCAAGGGAGCTTTTGTTCATACTAAATGAAAAGACCACAAATAACTGTTTATTGTTATTCACATGTGGATAAGTTAAAATAATAGTAATTTATTTGACCGGATTGCTTCTTGTGGATAACTAAATCCCTTTAAAAGAAGTGTAAATTATGCTAAATTTAATAAGTTAATGACTAAAATTATACTAATTTATGTTGGACATATAGAAAAGAGAAAGAAAAGAGGTGAAGCGTTTATGAAGGATTGGGATACTATTGCGGCCATTTCTACGCCAATGGGGGAAGGAGCAATTGCAATTGTTCGCTTAAGTGGAGAAGAAGCGTTATCAATAATTGATCGTATTTTCATCACTCCTAGCAAAAAGAAAATGAGTGAAGTGCCTTCACATACGATTCATTACGGAAATATTGTTGATCCAAAAGTAAACGAAGTAATTGAAGAAGTTATGGTCTCGATTATGAGAGGTCCAAAAACGTTTACTAGAGAAGATGTAGTGGAAATCAATTGCCACGGAGGAATCGTCTCTGTAAATAAAGTGCTACAACTCGTTCTTAGTCAAGGTGCAAGACTAGCAGAACCAGGTGAATTTACAAAAAGAGCCTTCTTAAATGGTAGAATAGACCTCTCGCAAGCGGAAGCGGTAATGGATCTTATTCGAGCGAAAACGGATCGAGCAATGAATTTAGCTCTCGGTCAAATGGAAGGCCGCTTGTCAAAACTAGTACAAGGATTACGTCAGCACATATTAGAAATATTAGCGCATGTAGAAGTTAATATTGATTATCCTGAATACGATGATGTAGAAGAAATGACGCATCATCTTCTTTTGGAGAAAGCAACATATGTGAAGAACGAGCTAGAGAAACTTTTACGAACATCTCAACAAGGGAAAATTTTAAGAGAAGGGCTTTCTACTGTTATTGTAGGTCGACCTAATGTAGGGAAATCATCACTATTGAACAGTTTAGTTCAAGAAAACAAAGCGATTGTAACGGATATTCCTGGTACGACTCGAGACGTCATAGAGGAATATGTAAATGTTCGTGGTGTGCCACTAAAGCTTGTTGATACGGCTGGTATACGTGAAACAGAAGATATTGTAGAACGAATCGGTGTAGAACGCTCACGAGAGTTTTTGAATAAAGCAGACCTAGTACTATTAGTGCTAAATAATAATGAGCCTCTCTCAAAAGAGGATGAGCAATTACTAGAAGTTACAGAAGGTATGGATGTAATTATTATTGTTAATAAAACAGACTTACCAACTAACCTTTCAATTGAAAAAGTAAAGCAATTAGCTAAAGATAGAGCAATTATTACTACTTCACTATTAGAAGAAAAGGGAATTGATGAATTAGAAGATGCGATTGCATCGGTATTCTTCGATGAAGGAATTGAAATAGGAGATACAACTTTTGTTTCTAATTCTCGACATATTGGGTTAATATCTCAAGCACAAACAGCTCTAGAAGAAGCGATAGATGGACTGAACAGCGGTGTACCAATTGATATCGTACAAATTGATTTAACGAGAACGTGGGAAATATTAGGTGAAATAATAGGAGATACCGTTCATGAAAGCTTAATCGACCAGCTGTTTTCTCAGTTTTGTTTAGGGAAATAAAAAAGGAGGAATTTGAATGGAATATGTTGCGGGCTCCTATGATGTTATCGTAATTGGTGCTGGGCATGCAGGATGTGAAGCAGGTCTAGCTGCAGCTCGTCTAGGTGCCAATACGTTAATGCTCTCAATTAACCTCGACATGGTTGCCTTTATGCCTTGTAATCCATCTGTCGGTGGACCAGCAAAAGGAATTGTAGTAAGAGAGATTGATGCCCTTGGTGGCGAAATGGGAAAAAATATTGATAAAACACATATTCAAATGAGAATGCTGAACACGGGGAAAGGGCCAGCTGTTCGCGCATTACGTGCACAAGCAGATAAATTTTCTTATCAGCATGAAATGAAAAAAATAATCGAAAATCAAGAGAATTTAACTTTATTGCAAGGTATGGTAGAAAAATTAGTAGTAGAAGACGGTATTTGTAAGGGGGTAATAACACAAACAGGTGCGGTTTATGAAGCAAAAACAGTCGTTATTACAACAGGTACGTTTTTAAGAGGGAAAATTATTTTAGGTGACCTTCAATATGAAAGTGGTCCAAATAATCAACAACCGTCTGTAAAACTTTCTGAGCATCTAGAAGAATTAGGATTCGATCTTGTACGTTTTAAAACAGGAACACCACCACGTGTAAATAGTAAAACTATTGACTATAGTAAAACAGAAATACAACCTGGTGATGAAATTCCAAGAGCGTTCTCTTATGAAACGACACAATATATTACAGATCAATTGCCGTGTTGGTTAACATATACTAGTTCTGAAACACATGAAATTATTGATGCAAACTTACACCGTTCACCAATGTATTCGGGGATGATAAAGGGGACTGGACCACGTTACTGTCCTTCTATAGAAGATAAAGTTGTACGATTCAATGATAAGCCTCGCCATCAAATATTTTTAGAACCAGAAGGTAGAAATACACAAGAAGTATACGTACAAGGCTTGTCAACTAGTCTACCTGAAGAAGTTCAGCTTAAATTAATTGCATCAGTACCAGGTTTAGAAAAAGCACAAATGATGAGGGCTGGTTATGCAATTGAATATGACGCGATTGTCCCAACACAATTATGGCCAACGTTAGAAACAAAAAAAATTGAAAATTTATTTACAGCTGGTCAAATCAATGGTACGTCCGGTTATGAAGAAGCTGCCGGGCAAGGAATAATGGCAGGGATGAACGCAGGATTAAAGGCACAAGGTAAAGAGCCTATTATTTTAAGCCGTTCAGAAGCTTATATAGGAGTACTGATTGACGATTTAGTTACGAAAGGTACAAATGAACCATATAGGCTCTTAACGTCAAGAGCAGAGTATCGTTTATTGTTACGTCATGATAATGCAGATTTACGTTTAACTCCAATTGGACATTCGGTTGGATTAATTTCTGATGAACGTTATGAACGTTTCTTAGCAAAAAAACAAGCCATTGAAGAAGAAAAAGAACGACTACAATCATTAATATTAAAGCCTACAGAACCTGTACAGCAATTAATTGTTAGTGCAGGGGGAACGGAGTTAAAAGACGGTATTAGAGCGGCTGATCTACTAAAACGTCCAGAAATGAATTATGAACATATTCGTACTTTAGCACCTTCTGAAAAGGAAATTTCACAAGATGTAGGGGAACAAGTAGAAATTCAGATTAAATATGAGGGCTATATTAAGAAGTCTCTTCAACAAGTAGAGAGATTGAAAAAGATGGAAGATAAGAAAATTCCGGAAAATATTGATTATGATGCGATTCAAAGTCTTGCAAATGAAGCAAGACAAAAACTAAAAGAAGTGCGACCACTTTCGGTTGCTCAAGCATCGAGAATTTCCGGAGTAAATCCTGCCGATATTTCTATTTTACTCGTTTACTTAGAGCAAGGTAAAATTGCAAAAATATCTAATGAATAACGATTACAGTGAGGTTTCATAATGAAAAAAGACCAATTTGTACAAATTTTATCGGAGAAGGGGATAACCCTTTCTCCTACACAATTAGACCAATTCTCTACCTACTTCCGTTTACTAGTGGAATGGAATGAAAAAATGAATTTAACGGCAATTACAGATGAAGAAGGTGTTTATTTAAAGCACTTTTACGACTCTATAACAGCAGCCTTTTATTTCCCTTTTGATAAAGATTTATCACTATGTGACGTTGGAGCAGGAGCAGGTTTTCCGAGTATTCCATTGAAAATATGCTTTCCGCAATTAAAGGTTACAATTGTTGATTCACTAAATAAACGAATTGGCTTTCTTCAACATTTAGTGAATGAACTAAATTTACAAAATGTAACGTTATATCATGATCGTGCAGAAACATTCGGAAAAAGACTTGATCTTCGTGAATCCTTTGATGTTGTAACTGCTAGAGCAGTAGCAAGGCTGAGCGTATTAAGTGAATTATGCTTACCATTAGTGAAGGAAAATGGGTATTTTATACCAATGAAAGCTGCTAGTGTAACAGAAGAAATAGATAAAGGAAAAAAAGCATTAACGATTCTCGGTGGCAAAATTGAAAATGTGCATTCTTTTCAATTACCGATCGAAGAAAGTGAAAGAAACATTTTAATTATTAAAAAGTTTAAAACTACACCCAAAAAATACCCTAGAAAGCCTGGCACTCCAAATCGAACCCCTTTAGAATAGGAATATATGTATAATAAGGTAAGGGTTTTATAAAGTGCTAAGTGGAGAAACAAAAAATGTTTCACATGAAACATTTTTAAAGAAGGATTTTTACTAAAAAGAGCGAAAATATCATATAGGGATTTTCTCCTTAAGGTGGTGGAACTATGAAAACTCCTTTCTCTCGTTTTTTTGGAATCGGCGAAAAGGAAGAACAAGAAATAGTAGAAAAAACAAATAAAGACGAAATAAAGCATATACCAGTAGTACAAATAAGTCCGAACCGCTATCAGCCTCGTACTGTATTTGTTGATGCAAAAATTGATGAATTAGCATTGACGATTCGTACACATGGGATTATTCAACCAATCGTAGTAAGGCAGTTTGCCGAAGATACATTTGAAATAATCGCAGGGGAACGTCGATGGAGAGCAGTCCAAAAATTAGGCTGGGAGACAATACCTGCTATTGTAAAAGATTTTAATGATACAGAAACAGCCTCAGTTGCCTTAATTGAAAATTTACAACGTGAAGAATTATCTGCTATAGAAGAAGCGTTAGCATATGCTAAATTGTTAGAATTACATAATTTAACACAGGAAGCACTTGCACAACGATTAGGAAAAGGGCAGTCAACCGTTGCCAATAAATTAAGATTATTAAAATTGCCTGAGGAAGTTCAAGAGGCGCTGTTACAAAAGAAAATGACAGAGCGACATGCACGCGCCCTTATCCCGTTAAAGGAACCAGAAAAACAAATAGCTTTAATGGAAGAAATCATTGAAAAACAATTGAATGTTAAACAAACAGAAGAACGAGTTGTCCGTCTGTTAGAAACGAAAGTCGCAAAACCAAAGCCTAAGTTAAAAGCGTTTAGTAAAGATATGCGAATAGCAATGAATACTATTCGTCAATCTTTAACGATGGTTAACGATAGTGGTATAAATGTAGATACTAAAGAAGAAGAGTTTGATGAATATTATCAGTTTACGATTAAAATTCCAAAAAACAAAAAAAAGTAATGTCTTAACCTACTAGAGTGGTAGGTTTTTTTCTTATGGTATTGGAATCATATAACTAAAAACAACTAACGTATAGCTTCGGCAGCTTGGGCCATTCAAACTTCCCATTCCGTCCGTAGGTTATTCAACATCAACTCGCCTTTGACTTGATGTGTTTCCTTTATCGCCTACCGGTTTGGTCCAGTTTGTACGGGCAGAGGGATCCGCCTATGCTTTTGCTCTTATTACACCAACATTAGCAAAAAAATGTTTCATTTCGATAACGATTTAATAACAACTATATAAAAATTTCGTGTTTCCATTATATTTCGATGAAAAACAAGTTAACTTTCTGTTAATTCATGATAAAATAAAAAAAGTAACTATTAAAAGTATGTTTTATCTTGAAGGTAGGTGCCAGCATGGGCAAAATTATTGCTATTGCTAACCAAAAGGGTGGAGTCGGTAAAACGACTACATCTGTTAATCTAGGAGCATGTATAGCATACATAGGAAAAAAGGTACTTCTCGTTGACGTTGATCCACAAGGAAACGCTACTAGTGGTGTCGGTGTCGATAAATCAGAAGTAGAACAATGTATTTATGATATTTTAGTAGATGATGTCGAAGCAAAAAATGTCATCATTCCAACAAAAGTAGAGAACTTATCTATAATACCTGCTACCATTCAATTAGCGGGGGCAGAAATAGAATTAGTTTCAACTATTTCAAGGGAAGTACGTCTAAAAAGAGCACTAGATGAAGTAAAACAACAATATGACTATGTCATCATTGATTGTCCACCTTCTTTAGGATTATTAACAATCAACGCACTAACCGCATCTGACTCTGTTATTATCCCTGTTCAATGTGAATATTACGCACTAGAAGGCTTAAGTCAGCTGTTAAACACTGTGCGATTAGTTCAAAAACACTTGAATACAGAGTTAATGATTGATGGTGTACTATTAACAATGCTTGACGCGAGAACAAACTTAGGTATTCAAGTAATTGAAGAAGTGAAAAAGTATTTCCAGGATAAAGTTTATAAAACAATCATCCCAAGAAATGTACGATTAAGTGAAGCGCCAAGTCATGGAGAACCTATTATTATTTATGATCCAAAATCACGCGGAGCTGAAGTATATATTGATTTAGCAAAGGAAGTGATTGCTCATGGCTAAAGGGCTGGGAAAAGGAATCAATGCTTTATTTCCTTCTATTGAATCTTCAGAAGATGAAGTAGTTCAAGAGATTAGTTTAAAGGAAGTTCGACCGAACCCTTATCAACCTCGAAAAGTATTCGATCGAGAAGCAATTGAAGAATTAAGAGATTCTATTATCGAACACGGAATATTGCAGCCAATAATCGTAAGAAAAAGTATAAAAGGTTATGAGATTGTTGCGGGTGAACGGAGATTCCGTGCTGCTAAAGAAGCAAAGTTAGATAAAGTGCCTGTAATAGTTCGGGAATTTACTGAACAGCAAATGATGGAACTAGCCCTATTAGAAAATCTACAACGTGAAGATTTAACTCCAATAGAAGAAGCTAGTGCATACCAAATATTAATGAATAAGTTGAACTTAACTCAAGAGCAGCTTGCAAGTAGACTTGGTAAAAGTCGTCCTCATATCGCGAACCATGTTAGATTATTAGCACTTCCTAAATATGTACAAGAATTAATGTCTGATGGGAAACTCTCGATGGGTCACGGTAGGGCGTTACTAGCAGTAAAGAAAAAAGAAAAAATAAAGCCTATTGTTGAAAAAACGTTAGGTGATCATTTAAATGTAAGACAGTTAGAGCAACTTGTTCAACAAGTGAATGAAAATGTTTCACGTGAAACATTAGAAAAAAAGGTGAAGGATCCATTTATAAAGCAAAATGAATCTTTACTACGAAGTCGCTTTGGTACACCTGTTAATATAAAAAGAAATAAAAATAAAGGGAAAATTGAAATAGAATTTTATTCCGATGATGATTTAAATCGCCTTTTAGAAATATTAAATACATCGGATGAAACCATCTAATTAAGATGGTTTCTTTTTTTAGTTAATAATAAAGCAATTTATTAATATACTTTTTGAAAAAGGAAGGAAGAGAAGTTAATATGGTACTCCTCGGTACAATTGTTAATGGATTATGTATCATTATTGGTACTTTATTAGGTAAGTTACTTACGAAAATTCCAGAAAATACGAAAGAAACAGTAATGAAAGTAATTGGTTTATTTGTCCTTGTAATTGGAACACAAATGGCATTTAAAAGTACGCAAATGTTAATTGTTATAATAAGTCTTGTTATTGGAGCGGTATTAGGAGAATGGTGGGACTTAGATGGAAAGTTAAATTCTTTAGGTAATTGGCTAGAGAAGCGGTTTGGAAATGGACAGGAAGGTTCTATATCGAAAGGCTTTGTTTCAGCTACACTTATATTTGTTATAGGTGCAATGGCAGTTGTAGGTGCACTAGATAGCGGACTTAGAGGAGATCATACCGTTTTATATACTAAATCCATTATTGATGGCTTTACGAGTATAGTTTTAACGACAACATTAGGGATTGGAGTTCTTTTTTCGGCAATTCCAGTGATGCTGTATCAAGGAGTTATCGCATTATCTGCTACTCAAATTGATAAATATGTATCTAGTGAATTGTTAGATTTATATATTTTCGAGCTAACAGCAACTGGCGGAGTGATGATTATGGCAATCGGATTGAACTTAATTGGATTAACTTCAATTCGTGTTGCGAACTTATTGCCAGGTTTATTAGTAGCTGCACTAATTGTTACAGGTTATTATTTTGTTTCGAATAATATTATATTAATATAACAAACAAAAGGTATCCATTTTACTAAATGGGTGCCTTTTGTTTTAAGTTGGAAAAAAGATCCATTTTTTTACATCGTGCGAAACGGTAAATTATGAATTCATTTGCTCTTGGTCGGTATCGAAATCAGATAGTAAATCTTTTCTTTCTATATTGAGTGAGAGTTCGGAAATAGAAGCTGCAATTGTATTAGCCATCTTCATTACTAAACTTAGTCTTGTGTTTTGCAGAACGAAAAACTCCATAAACCCACTAACATTTACAATTCCAGTTAAATGTATATTGCCAACTGGAGGTAAATCCTTCTTTACACCTGCCCCAGGCATAACAGGCCCATCGCTAACTGTAATTTGTCCAACACTTTTTAAACGACCTAAACAAGCATCAATTGCAATAATAAAAGGGTTCGGATGAAGCTTCATAATTTGATCTATTTTATCTTCTAGGTTAACTGCATGAATAGGGTCGTCCAATGTGCCATATACATGTATAGAAGGAGAATTATATTCTCTTAATTTTGTTCCAACAAGTGGACCTAATGAGTCACCAGTTGAACGATCGGTCCCAATACAGACGATCACGATCGGACGTAGAGTAATAAAACGAGGCATTAAATCTTGTAATGCTTTTGCAATGCTAACAGGAGCATCTTTAGCATCATGTGCAATCCTCGTAATATCACTTTTCTTGTCAAAAAAGTTAGATTTTAGATTCATAGGTTCCACTCCTTGTTAATAGTAGTAACAGTATACGGCTCTTTTCCAAATTCTATACATCAATATCATTGTTTTCTTTTATTGGAAAATTAATAGATAGATAAGAGTGTTGTGAGTTATTGATCGGATGAGTGAAATTTTTACTAGAAAAACTTATTGTTTAGAAAGTAATTGCAAGGAAGATTAGTAGGGCATTGAAATAAAGAGTATGTATTAGGAGGAAGGATGTTGAAGAACGGTCTTAAATGGATGTTTTTAATTTTAGGTACTGTAATTGGGGCAGGGTATGCTTCAGGTAGGGAACTGTGGCAGTTTTTTGGTGTAGAAAGCGGACTAGCTATTTTTTTGTTTTCGTTATTATTTATTGTGTGTAGCTATATTATTATGTCGGTAAGTGTGGAGGAAAAGTCGGAACATTTTTCACCAGTGTTAAAGAAGATTATTGGTCCAAAATTAGCTTCTGCATATGATGTAATTATTATAGTCTATTTATTTATGACAACTGTAGTAATGCTAGCTGGTGGTGGGGCTGCATTAGAAGTATTTTCCATACCATATTGGACGGGAATTTTTATTATTTGCATACTACTGTTTGTAGTATTTGTCTATGGTGTTAAGGGAATGATTACAGTTAATACATTTATGTTGCCTGTTATTGTAATTGCGTTAGCTGCTGTGCTAATAACATTTACAAGTACGGAAGTTGCAGCGAATTTCAAGCTATCTTTAAACGAGCAAAATAATTGGCCAAGTGCCTTTACATTTACAGCGTTAAATATATTACCGTTAATAGCAGTGCTGTCAGCGGTTGGAAGTGAAGTAAAACAAAAACGGGAAATATATATTGCTAGCATAGGAAGTGGTGTTTTATTAGGGAGTATTTCGTACTTATATAATCGAGCACTTATAACGGTTGAGAGTAAGTTAGAGTTCTTTGAGATTCCTCTATTTGCTATTATCCAAAGCTATCCATATTATATGTTCTTTTTTATGACGTTGTTACTTTGGGTTGCTATTTATACGACAGCAGCATCTCAACTTATGGGAATTATCACACGGATTCGTAGTTATGTTTCTCTACCCGTATGGGGAATATGTTTCATTATTCTTGTACTAATGGTTCCCTTTACATCATTCGGTTTTTCAACATTAGTTGCTATACTTTATCCCTTATTTGGGATCGTGAATTTATATTTACTTGCATCAATCCTGTTATATCCAATCGTTAACCGCAATTAAACTCTTTCTTTTATAAATATGCTAGAATTCTGATTCAGTTCGATTTATAATAAATATATTAATGATCGGTATACCGAATATTTCCATAGCGAGTATGAATAGCAAGTGGGGTAGGAGGAAACAGGAAATGGTAGATAAGGAATTTGGATTAAATGATATAGTGGAAATGAAAAAGCAACATCCTTGCGGTACAAACCGTTGGAAAATTATTCGAATGGGAATGGATATCCGAATAAAGTGTGAAGGTTGCGAACATAGCATTATGATGCCAAGAAAAGACTTCGTACGAAAAATTAAGAAAATTTTAGTGAAACACGAACAGTAAATGTTTCACGTGAAACAATACAAAAAACTTACCGACTAAATATTGGTAAGTTTTTTTGTTGGAATTAAAAAAATTAAGTCAAACAAAATCTTTATTAAACAAAAACAGATTTTCAATTATATAAATGAAACCTATCACCTCCAAAAGTAATACAGCTTGTCTTTTCACCATTTACTATCTATAATTGGTAAAGGTTAAGTATGCGTAAACGTACTTTTTAAGGAGTGGATAAAATGGCTTTAACAGCTGGTATTGTTGGTCTACCAAACGTAGGGAAATCAACATTATTTAATGCAATTACACAAGCAGGAGCGGAGTCTGCAAACTACCCGTTCTGTACAATAGATCCGAACGTCGGAATTGTAGATGTTCCAGACGATCGCCTTCAAAAATTAACAGAATTAGTAAAACCGAAAAAAACAGTACCGACTCATTTCGAATTTACAGATATTGCTGGAATCGTAAAAGGAGCAAGTAAAGGCGAAGGATTAGGTAATAAATTTTTATCTCATATTCGTCAAGTAGATGCAATTTGCCATGTAGTTCGTTGTTTTGCTGATGAGAACATTACTCACGTTTCTGGTAAAGTCGATCCAATCGCAGATATTGAGACAATTAATTTAGAGTTAATTTTAGCGGACTTAGAATCAGTAGATAAACGTCTAGAGCGTGTAGCGAAATTAGCTAAGCAAAAAGATAAAGAGGCTGTTTATGAGCACGAAGTTTTAGTGAAGCTAAAAGAAGCTCTAGAAAATGAGCTACCTGCACGCACAGTGGAAGTGACAGAAGAGCAAGCTAAATTTGTTAAAGGGATGCATTTATTAACTAGCAAACCTGTTCTTTATGTAGCGAACGTAAGCGAAGATGACATAGCTGATCCATCTGATAATGAATATGTACAAAAAGTACGTGAATTTGCCGGGAATGAAGGAGCAGAAGTAATAGTTGTTTGTGCAAAAATTGAGTCTGAAATAGTAGAATTAGATGCTGATGAGAAAGCAATGTTCTTAGAAGAGCTAGGAATTGAAGAATCTGGTTTAGATCAATTAATACGTGCTGCATATAGCTTGCTAGGTTTAGCAACTTATTTTACAGCTGGAGAACAAGAAGTTCGTGCATGGACATTTAGATTAGGAATGAAAGCTCCACAATGTGCTGGCATTATCCATACGGACTTTGAAAGAGGTTTTATCCGTGCAGAAACTGTTTCTTATGAGGACCTACTAGATGCAAAATCAATGGGGGCTGCAAGAGAGGCTGGAAAAGTACGTTTAGAAGGTAAAGAGTATTTAGTAAAAGACGGAGATGTAATCCATTTCCGATTCAACGTATAGGTCTTGCGCTGATTCATATTATCTGTTATAATGTTGTATCGTGAGTAATTTATTAATTTAATTAATTGCTCCTTGCCCTTTATATGGGCCGTTTAGACCAAAAGGAGGTGACTGTGATGAGAAAGTATGAAGTTATGTATATCATCCGTCCAAACATTGAGGAAGAAGCTAAAAAAGCTTTAGTTGAGCGTTTCAACGGAATTTTAACTGAAAATGGTGCTGAAATTGCTGAAGTAAAAGAGTGGGGAAAACGCCGCTTAGCTTACGAAATCAATGATTTCCGCGACGGTTACTATATGATCTTAAAAGTAGCATCTGAAGCTGCTGCTGTTCAAGAGTTTGATCGTCTAGCTAAAATTAGCGAAGACATCATCCGTCATATCGTAATTAAAGAAAACGAATAATATATATTCCTCTTCGTGGGGTTGTTAAAAGGGGGAGTGGTTCTGATGTTAAATCGCGTTGTTTTAGTAGGTCGTCTTACGAAAGACCCTGAATTACGCTATACTGCAAGTGGAGTAGCTGTAGCTACATTTACGTTAGCAGTTAATAGAGCTTTTCAAAACCAACAAGGTGAAAGAGAAGCAGATTTTATTAACTGTGTTGTATGGAGAAAACCAGCTGAGAATGTTGCCAACTTCTTGAAAAAAGGAAGTTTAGCAGGAGTAGATGGTCGTATGCAAACACGTAATTATGAAGGTCAAGATGGACGTCGTGTATACGTAACAGAAGTAGTAGCGGAAAGTGTTCAATTCCTTGAACCACGAAATGCTTCTGGCGGCGGTGGAAGTCGCCCTAATTTCAATGAAAATCAAGGGTACGGTTCTTCTCCATTTGGAAATGATCAGAACCATGACCAACGAGGCGGTTCTAATAATAACAACCGCAATCAAGGCTTTACACGTCTTGATGATGACCCGTTCGCAAATGAGGGACAAACAATAGATATATCTGATGACGATTTACCGTTCTGACAACCACTATAGTGTGTAAATCAGAAAAGTTATACAAAAACCTTTTAACACAAGGGTTTATAAGTGATTTATAGTGTGTAAATCAGTCGAGTAGTTATTAAAGGGTAAGGGTTATTATCAAAACCTATTTAGTTTTTGTGTAATTCAGATGTAAATCTCACTGTTATAAAGATTATATGTTATAAAATATATAATTCAATAAATATGTAGATTACTTAGTATTTAGGGTTATTGAGGGCAGAGTGACGGTGCGAGGTTAGCACTCCGCAGAAACGAAGTTTCGAGGACCTTGATCTTAAAAGATCTATCCTTAACATACTTTATACTGCATATATTAAATATCGTGAAGATTTGTGAACTAGCAAAGACTTTTTCCCTAATATGAGGGTTATCCATAAAAATAAATAGAAGAAGGGAGGCATTTATTATGGCAATGGGAGGACGCAGAGGCGGACGTAACAAACGTCGTAAAGTTTGTTATTTCACAGCTAACGGAATCACTCATATCGATTACAAAGATATTGATGTGTTAAAGAAATTTGTATCTGAGCGTGGAAAAATTTTACCTCGTCGTGTGACAGGTACTAGCGCTAAATACCAACGTAAATTAACGATCGCGATCAAACGCGCTCGTCAAATGGCTTTATTACCATACGTTGTTGGTGAATAATTTATGTTAATAAGTATTAAATAAAAAGTACCTTATAGAATAGACGCAATAAACGTCTACCTATAGGGTACTTTTTTGTATAATTAAGCAAATACATCTAGAAAAATTAAAAGAAATTCTTCTTTAGAATTGTCTAGTGACATTATAGATAGTAAATTTACAAAAAAGTTGGTAATATTACATTTAGGTTAGTAAATAAATTGCATTTAATAGGTCCCGATAGCTGTTTCAGCAAATCGGGATTTTTTAGACAGTCAATTAACCAATAATGTTAATTAAGAGAGAATATGGTAAAATAAATGTATTCTGGAGGTTATCAGTATGGATGTAATTCTTAATAAAGCTGAGCAAAAATTATTAATATTAAGTGCTGATCCTGATGCTAGAAAAGAGTATGAGCGAAGAGTAAAAGCCCTTACGGATGAAAGAAGCAGATTAGAGGATGCTGAAAATGCTGGGATTTTAAAAGTAGCCAAAAGCCTACTTGATAACGGTATGCCGCTATATGAAGTGGCCAAGCATACACCTTATAATGCTGAGGAATTAGGACGATTGCTTAAAAGATATAATTATATACAATGATTTTCCACCACTAACTTGGTGGTTTTTTGTTAACCATTATTTTAGAAGTTTTATGTACTAACATTTATGTAAATAAACCGAATTTTACAATTTGAATATTGAATTTATCGCTCAATAAAATAAGTAAGTAATCTAAATGGAGATGTAAATAATATGTATTTTTTTGAAATTAAGCAAATAGAAAATATAGCTACAGAGTATTTTGATATAATTGGCGATTATTTTAAAGGTTTTTATAAACCGGGAGTAAATAAATATTATGAAGCAGAAAGAATAAACAGTTTCGATATAGCCATCCAAACAATAATATTAAGTCTGCAAGACCTAGAAGATGATCTTAATACTTTTTGGGAAAAGCATAGACAAACAATAACCAGTATTACTCAAAAAACTAATATTTTTAAAGTGATTTATTGCGGTAACCCCTCACCATTAGATGGTATTAATTTTATAAAAAAGACTGCCCTTTACTTGGATTCATTGTTTATAGAGGACCCTATCTCGTTTTTGTTGAAAACAAAACCTGTAGCAACTGAAAGGGCGTATTTAAATCAAATGATAAAACATGCTTTTAACCTTCTTGATATGAAAAAGCTGTTTTATGGTGAAGGAAGTGTGCCGCTTCTGATTATTTTTCCTACTATAATTGAAAATGAAAATAGAGGAGAGATAAGGGATATTATACACAAAAGTGGAGATGAGTACTTTAAAATGTTATTTGATAGAGATTTTATTAATACTGATGACGTATTTGATTATTTATCTAGTATTGAATCAGTTGGGAACCTAATCTCTATAGCTAAAAATAAAGATATATTATTTCCGGATACCCCAAATAAGGTTGAACGAATATTGGCTCTTTATAATGATATAAAGGAATCTTGGATAGAAAATGATTTAACAATAGGCCGTGCTCTTGGGTACAAAATATATGGACAATTTCTTAATATGGGTAATCAAGTATATCAAGCTCAAAGATTATCAGCACAAATAGTTTTTGATAGACGAGAATATTGGGATTTATATAAGTGGGATATTGGGTATATCAAGCAAAGAGCAATTGATATTGATAGTTCAATTCTTAACTCAATGCAGCTAGACAACATTAGTTGGCTAGAGAATATTGATATTGATAAATTTAATTTAGTAAGAAACGAAGAGGAAGTTGAGAAGTTAAGGAGTATTATTAGGAGAAACATTTATACAACAGTTGAAGGAGTTAATGAAGAAAAGGTTATAAAACAAGCTATTTCGAACTTAGAGGAAGCATTAAGCGAACATTCAAATAAATTGAGTGACTATTCCCAACAATTAAAAAGGAAACTAAAGATTGATTCAATTTTTATAGTTGGAGGAACTGTAGCTAGTATACCAGCAACACTAGGACTATCAACTGTTGTTGGTGGTGTATCTACGTTATACGGAATTTACGACTATATTTCAAGTGTTTATAAACTTAACCAAGATAAAATAAAAATAAATAAGACCGTAATGGGGGTTCTTTTTGATGCAAGAGAGCAGGGAATTCGAAGCTGAGGAATTTGATTTAAGTTTAAAAGCTTATATGAATTATATTGCTAGGAAAATGAAGAAAGATAAGCTTTACTACCCGCATCCATTGATAAAGTCATTGATGGTAGCAATCGAAGGTGCAATAGAAAAAGGAGAACCTGGAAGATACGCAGGAGCTTCTGGTGATGCTGAACATTATCCAGATAAAGAATCCAGAAAAAGCTTCTTTTGTATTATTGATTACAATAAAGATAAAACATTCACATTAATTGAATTTCATGATATCACTCTAAAAAAGTCTGTACCAATTAAAGTAGCATCGTTTATAATTCTACTATCAATGAAACTGGATAAAATAAGTGGTAGTAATATTTCTGTAGAAGATTCAATTAGAGTAATAAACGAAACTATCCCATTTTTAAATCTAATCAGGTTTAATAATGATGACTGGAAAGAAGCCAGGGATTATTTTTCAAAAAACATAAATAGACTAGCCCTTACAGAGGAACAAAAGATAGTTTATAGAGAACAATTCCGTTCTATTACTATGTCTACGCCTTGGGAAGAATATCCTCAGTCAGTTAGAATATTGATTGCAACTTCTTTTATGCAAGAAAGATACCCTCAATTAAACAAAAGAGGAAAAGTGAATTTAATCAATATATTTTTAGATGAGTATTATCCAAAAATAAGAATAATAAATGATACCTTAACAATGTTATATGGTCCGATTTCACAGTACTTTAATGAAATACCGAAATGGAACCACTTCTCGGACACAACTATTAACGAAAATAAATTCAAAAAAAGTGAAGTTAATATAGGAAGAAACGATAAATGCCCATGTAATTCAGGGAAGAAGTTTAAGAAATGTTGCGGTAAACATTAAGCTTCTTTCTAATTACTGAACCTTAATGTTTAATAAAACAGCTCGCTAAATTGGAATATTCAATAAAAAGATTATTTACACATGCCTTCCGACTGGGGGCTTTTTTTTATTTCATTTACAAATAGATAGTAAAACTTATAATTGTTCTAAATTAGAACATGAAAATATTTTTTTCAGATTAAGAACATTAATATATAAGAAAAATACAAATACTGTATTAGAGGTGAAATATATGTACAATGAAAAAATAGAAGAAAGTTTGATGAAATTAATTAAGGATGACATTTCTAGCGGTTTGGATATTAAAGAAAGCCTTTGGAGTATATTCGAAAAAGGAATGTTTGAATCATTAATTTATGACGAAATAAAGAATATAATGAGGGCAACGAATAATTATGAGCAAATTGTAACTGAGATTAGAAGTTTATTATATTACGAAAAGATAAAGAAGTATGAATGGTTGCATGAAAGGGATATTCTTCTAAAGTTTATTACAAGAGAATGTATTAATTAATACAGAATGGTTTTTGACAAAATATATAAAAACATGTATTACTAGGAGTTACATTAATAATTTTGCGATAAGTAGTAGACAAAGTGAATGTATGTTCGGTATAATTTGTGTCATACAAAGGACAATATGACCTGAAGGAGACACAAATGGAAAAAACTAGAGAAATTAAAGAAAAAAGAGAACGATTGGGCTTAACACAAAAGGAATTTGCTGATGCTTTAGGTTTAGGAAAGTATGGAGACAGAACTATTAGAAGGTGGGAAAATGGTGAATCTTTCCCTTCAGCATTGGAATACAAATTAATAATTGAATTCCCTGAGAAGCCTCAATTTTTGCCACCTAAGCATCCTAAATTTACTATGATAGATCTTTTTGCTGGAATAGGTGGCATTAGATTGGCTTTTCAAAAACAAGGTGGACTTTCTGTTTTTGCTTCTGAATGGGATAAATTTGCAGTAAAAACATACAAAATGAATTTTGGGGACGAGCCTACGGGTGATATAACGCAGGTACCAATAGGACAAATACCAGAACACAATATTTTACTTGGTGGTTTCCCATGCCAGCCATTTTCACAAGCAGGTTTAAAAAAAGGATTTGAAGATACGAGAGGTACACTTTTCTTTGATATAGCTAGGATCCTAAAGGAAAGGAAACCACAAGCATTTCTATTAGAGAATGTAAAACAGCTCAAAGGGCATAACAAAGGAAAAACTATGGAAACAATACTACGTGTACTAAGAGAGGATTTAGATTATACCGTTGATTATGCTGTACTTAAAGCTAAAGATTTTGGCATACCTCAGAATAGAGAACGTGTTTATATTGTTGGTTTTTACAATCCATTAGGTGGTAAGAATATACCATTTAAATTTCCTAAACCAACTAATGAACCTACTAAAGTAGGAGATATATTAGAAGAAAAAGTTGATGGTAAATATACTATTTCAGATAAATTATACCAAGGACACTTAAGAAGGAAAGAGGAACACAAGAAGAAAGGAAATGGCTTTGGTTTCTCTTTATTTAATGCTGATAGTGAATACACTAATACACTTAGTGCTCGTTACTATAAAGATGGTAGTGAAATACTTATAGATCAAGGGCAAGGGAAAAATCCCAGAAAATTAACTCCAAAGGAGTGTGCCCGTCTACAAGGGTTCCCTAAAAACTTTGTAATACCTGTTTCCGATACTCAAGCATATCGTCAATTTGGTAACTCTGTTGCTGTTCCAGTGGTGGAAGCAATAGCAAAGAATATGATAAGTGCAATTGAAAAAAGTGTAGGATTTAAGTATTATACTGAGGATAGTTTACAAATTAAAAAATAAAATGGTATCCTTCTCTTCATATTTTATATATAAATCTAGTTTCTTAATATTGTACTAACTATGAATCTAATAAATAAAATAAATGTGTTTTTCTATCTAAAAATCATACAAAATCTATAACGTCTTCCCTGTATTAAAACACATGGTATAATAGAACTATTAAATTCCTTGGGGGTTAATCATGCAAAAGTTAATGGACAACAAAGTTTTAGAAAAATTGTCCTTAGATTTTAAGGAACAAGCTAAAACAACATTAAACTCCTTAGATTCTAATCTGCATAAAAAAGTAATTAATAAAGAAAAACTATCAATAGATGAGCAATTAACATATATGAAAGCAAAAGGTATTAATTTTAATAGGGTTTGCGAGCAAGAGGCAAAGGTATTCTTAGCAGAAAACTCATACTATTATAAAATTACCGCCTATCGAAGGAACTTTTTAAAAGATACCAATGGTTCGTATATAGACTTAGATTTTGCTAATCTAAAAGATTTATCTATAATTGATATGCATTTGCGATATTTAGTCCTAAAGCTTTCGTTAGATATCGAGCACTCCCTAAAAACCTTAGTCATTAATTTAATTACAGATGACCCAGGGGAAGACGGTTATAAGATTATCGAAGATTATAATGATCATGAGTTTGAAAGATTTAAAAAAAGTGGTAAAGAGCTTAATGAATACAAACACATTAGAGATAAAATATTAATAGAAGTTAGAAATAAACGAGATTATAATTATGATTTTTATATTAAAAGTAAAGATAAAATATCCATTTGGAAATTAATTGAAATAATGACTTATGGACATTTATCCTCATTTATCCAATTTTATGTAGATACTAATAGACATAAATCAAAACAACTAAAAAAAGCAGCACAATTTACACCTTTTTCAAAAAATATTAGAGACTCTGCCGCACATAGTAGACCAATTTTACTGAATGTTACAGAGGAAAATCAGTTTAAGATTGTTGATAAATTTTCCAAACAAAAGAGATCAAAACAAAATAGTGCCAAAGCAAGCCTAGAGTTGAAAAATTATATTATAGATAAAGGGTTAGATAAAAAAGTAGCTGCTAGAGTTCTTACAAACTTTAAGGTTCATGATTTATGTGCATTACTACTATTACATGATTCCTATATACGTGGGAAGTACATGAGAAAATCCAGAAAAAATGAATTAATAAAAATTTATAGGCGGGCGTTATATAAGAAAAGCTTATATAAAGATGAAAGATTTAATGATGTATTGATGTTATTCTACAAAATAATAAAAAGATATAAAATTAATTGTTGACGTTTTCTTTCAAAACATGTTATTATATCTAAAGATGAAAGGCTCCTTCCGAAAGAGTCGTCTATATATTGGCTCATTACTGGGTTGAATATGGATTTAAGGAAAAAAATCCTTGAAGCAGACATACATTCATGTATTGTTGCTTCAAGGATTTTTTTTCATTACTTTCTTAGGACAATCTAAGTACTTTCGGTTTATATTAATTATTGATTACTCAACCATAACGTATAAAGTATTTAATTCGGAAATTTTCAATGCGAGAAATTTCATTAATCATATTTAAATCAAACTCATCTTCAAAGTAATGATCTACGATAAGTACGTCAAATCCCTTCGTTATTGTATTAATAAAGTTATCCAACTGACTTCTATCCATAAAAGAGTCAAAGATAATATCCTTTATCAAATAATTATTTTTTACATTAGAAAGATAAATATCAGCACTACTTAATAGACTTTCTGTGGTTTCGCCTTTCCTTTGTCTCAAATAAACAACTGCATGCTCCATAAATTTTACACCACTCAAATAATTATAATTAAATAAAAACTTTGTTAAATTATAACGAATTTACCTATAAAGTAAAAGCTAATAGTTAAGTAACTAATTTATTCCTACTTCGGAATGTAATGATGTTTTCTTATTAAAGGGTTATAATGGTAATTATTAGATGGAAAATAAAAAATGGGGGGGTTACTTGTGTTAAGAGATTTAAATGAATTAGCAAATACATCGCGTGAGAATTATCATAATACTTTTATTAATGAAGATTTTAAGCTAAGCAGAGTTTTTAAAGAACGACTTTCACATGTTCTTGGGACTAGAAACACTAGTATTCAATTCTTTGATTATTCAGCTGAAATTACAACTAGTTCAAGCAATAAAATATTTTGTCCTAATCAGTGGTTTTATATAGCAACTTTTGTTGTGGAGTTTGTTTCTGAATTAATTCGGTATAGGAGCATTTTAGAAAGTATTGCTGATAGAGAAGTTGCCGGAATGAGTAGGAGGCAATTCTTTGAGAAGATTAAAAATTTAAAAGATGCCGATATTGATGAGGATGCCCCAGAAATAAAAGTTGCAATCGTAGAGTATTTTGAAGAGGATTTAGATAGTGCTGAAAATCTCTGTAGATTTATAAAAGATTATTCATGGTGGTATGGTAGTAAAACTATTGATAGGAAAGATTATTATGTATCACCGACTTTGCATTTACTTGGATTAGTTAATGCTAGTCAATCATATGTTGCTGAAATTGCTTACTTCTTAGCTTCTGATGAGGAGCTTATGGAATATGCTATAAATATGAAAAATCAGGAGTTTATGAATCCAAATGGTACACTAGGTGAGAATTTAATAGTATATGGTGCTCCTGGTACAGGGAAAAGTAAGTATTTGGAGGATAATTTCACTAATATAACAAGAGTAGTCTTCCATTCTGACTATTCGTACTTTGATTTTGTAGGGAGTTATAAACCCACACCTTTGTACAAAAGGAGCAATACCAATTTATATAGTATAACTGGGGATGAATTTAGTATCGGTGAGCCAATAATTGATTACCAATTCATACCTGGGCCGTTTATAAATGTTCTAATAAATGCTGTACGAAACACCGGAACAAAATACACTATATTAATCGAGGAGTTAAATAGAGCGAATGCACCAAGTGTGTTCGGTGATATTTTCCAGCTGTTAGACAGAAAGGTCGATGGAAGCAGCCAATACAAAATTCAACCCAACGAAGATTTAATGAGGTACTTAATGTCACTTGAAGATATTAACCATCACTTTATAGATGGGTTATTTATCCCTAGTAATATGAACATTGTTGCAACAATGAACAGTGCTGACCAAGGAGTTTTTGTACTAGATTCTGCTTTTAAAAGACGTTGGAAATTTAAGTATATGTCGATAATAGAGAGTGGATTTGTGCATGAAAATAGTTTGATAACTTATGCAGGTGAAGAGTTCAAATGGAGCTATTTGTTAAGCTCTATTAACACTAAGCTGAAAGTCTTAGGGATTAATGAAGACCGCCTTATAGGTCAATATTTTATAACACCTGAAGAGATAGATGATAGTAGTAGCTTGGCATCGAAATTACTAATATATCTATGGGATGATGTCGTTCGATACAAGAGACAAGAATTCTTTAAATCAGATGTTAGAACATATTCAGAACTTGTTACAGGCTTTACTACAGGAGAAGATGTAATGAATATAAGGGAGTATTTAGAGGAACTTGTTGAACGAAACGAAGCGGAAAGAAACATGATGGAAGAGGAACAAGTAGATGAACAAGTAGAGGAACTTTTGGAAGAGTAAAACTTGGGGGATCTTAGGTGGATGAATGAATATAAAATACATGTAGAAAATATTGAATACAATATTGAAGATTATCCAACTGAATTCATTACTAGTTTAATAAATAAAGGCATATGCATGATTAGTAAAGATAAACTTAAATTTGTAGCAACAGGGATTATAATTTATAAAAATAAATTTTACGTTATATTTCCAAAGGCATACTCCCTTCCTAAAGAAGAAAACTCACTACTCGAGCATATTCGGGTTCTATTTGAGGTTCTATTAAAGTATAGGAGAGAGGTGGATATTAGTCCTGAAGAGAGTCAGTTGTTGGGAGGATTAGCAGGAGAACATAAAGAGGAACTGGTTACTGCATATAGCATTATTAAAGATTTTACACAGAACGGCCTTCTAATAAAGTCGGCAAAGGTAAAATCGGAATTACATACTGGTAATATTGATTGGGCAACAACAATAAATAGGAAACAGCCAATTTTTTCTGGACGATCAGTTATTTATAATGAAGCTATTTCAAATAAAAAAACCTTCAATCACCGAAACAGATTATACCTTTTACACAAATATTGTGTATATAAAAGTACTGAAAAGTATGGATGGTTACTAGGCCTAACCACAGAAACTATTGGTCTAGATAAGGTTGAAATAAATATCGAAACTTCTAACACAATAAACTTTTTAACAAATGAATTAAACACTACTTTTGTTGAAAGAGAAATAAATGTTATTAAAATGATAAGAGATTTTTTGTCAGGAGTAGAAGAACAAGAAAGTGATGAAAAGATTGAAACCCTAATTACCCCATATTTTCATAATGTATGGGAGCATATATGCAGTATTAATTTTGAGAATCAGTATAGTACACTTAAAAAGGTCCTTCCAAAGCTTAATTGGGATATTGAAAGCAATGCAGTTGTGCAGAAACAGAGGCCAGACATAATGGTATTGAAAGCAAATATCATGTATATACTTGATGCTAAGTATTACGATATTAATACAAATTTGCCCGGATGGAAGGATATCGTAAAACAATTATTTTATGCAATGACAATAAATAATAATATTAAATCTGATAAATTATCGTTGTCTAATAAAAAGTTAGAAAATCGACTAAAAAGCATAGTTAGAATTGAGAATGTATTTCTCTTTCCTTCAGGTGAAAGTGAGCCATTTAAATACGTAGGAAAAGTAAGTGTTGAAAATAATGAAGATTTTAATGATATTAAGTCATATAAGATTAACACATATTTAGCAATGAAGTGTTTTCTCGGAATAAAACAATTTAATTATGTTAAGGAATTACATGGCATTTAAAATTCTATGTAAAACAAGGAGGAGCTATAATGTTGTGTGAATGTGGTGGAATTCTATTTGTTATTAAAGTGGAAGAACCCCCTATAAATCTTCCTAAACATAAAAGAGTTCTTTATAATAGATTATGTGATGTGGAATGCCAAAAGTGTAATAAAGTCCTCTACTCCCAACCATATGATGATGGGAGATTTCTAAACCCAGTTAGAAGCATTTCACAGCGGGATGAGGATTAGACCGAAATATAATGCATCCAAAAGCTTTATTAATGGTATTTATAGAAAAGGATTCATCAGGACTTTCAGTTTTAAACAATTGTATTTTTTTAATCGACTTAATGTATTTAGTAGCTGCAGGCATTCTAAAGCGCTTTGATTTAAGCAATGAAAACAATAAATGGTTAGAAGTGTAGCGAATACATGTAATGTCTAATAAAACGATTATGTATTCGCTACTTGTAGAATGATTAATACCAAGGTTTTAACAAGGATGAGTGTTCGACAAGGTTTATGATATGGATAATGGAGAACTAAATCGTTATAGGTAAGTGTAATAACTAAGACCTTTAGAAGGTATTTTTTTGCGTAGGGAAATATAAATCTAGATAACATGTGGATAAATTCTATTCTTTTTAAATTAGGTCTAGCTCCAGCGCTTAGCCCCTTACAAATTCCCGTTTTGGCTTTCATTCTATCCGGCAACCCGCTATTAGTAAAGTTCAATCAGAATTAGTTCCGCGACAACCAACAAGGGGAAAAGATTGGAGAGTGAGCTAAAGTTCCCTTATTGAGGATATAAGGGAAAGAAATCACAAATCACATAACTACCTTGCTACATTATCAATGAGATAGCAAAGATTTAGATACGTCTTGGATAAGGAACCTTGAGGAAAGATTAATTTTTGCCAAATGCTTTATAAGCCATTCGTATATTGACCGCAGTCAGAATGATGAACTCGGTGCTTGAAAGATATCTAAAATATTGGGTTTTAGTCTTCGAATTTAAAATCAATAAGACTCTCTTCTATTTCATTAAAAAAAGCGCTTGGTCTAATTCTTAATTCCTTACAAATAATAAACATTGTATGTACAGTAGGTTTCCTCTGTCCTCTTTCAATCATAGAAATGTATACACGTTCTAATCCACAGCGAAAAGCTAATTCTTCTTGCGAAAACCCCATTTTCTTCCTGTATTTTCTTAAAACTTCTCCGAGTTTATTTTCAATATTCAAGTAATTACCACCTTTGATTAAAACTAATGGTATTACTTTAAATACTAGTGCAATGTAAAAATAAGTCTTCATACTATAGTATACAAAAGGCTAAAAATGGAATATTAATATAAGAAATTAATATTCGCTGAATGGAGTGATATATTTTGGCATTAATAGAAGCGAAAGTAGGCTTTAGAGGTATTAAACCACTTCTTTATCATTGTTTTTCAATCGATGCACTAGCAATTGGTAGAAAAGAGAGAGTAGGGACAGCTGGAAATAATCCTGAAGAATGGAAGAGTACAGTTAAAACAACAGAGAATGGACAGTTCTATCTACCATTTTCTTATGCTTTCTCTTGTGCATTAAATGGAGCAAAGATGTTGAGGAAGGGGAAAGGTACTTATCTAAAGGATGTAGCATCTACATTAGATATACTCGATGAAAAGATTTTGTTAAATCGTTTTATGCCTAATAATATCTTGGAAAGGACAGAAAATGACGATGTGTTTATAGATGTCCGTGGCGTGAACAATACTAACAATAGAGGCAGTAAAAATATTAGATATCGTGTATGTTTAAATCCAGGCTGGGAGGGTGAATTTGCAATTAAATTTGAAAATACAATAGTTGGAATAGATTTGATGGAACAAATTTTGATAGATGGTGGAAGGTTTTCTGGTTTTGGTGATGGAAGAAACATTGGTTTTGGTAAGTTTATTATTACAAAATTTGAAGTAGGTGCAAAAAATGCCGAGGAAAAGATTGGATAAAGAACTTTGGGCTGAAAGAAGGATTCAAGTTTGGGAAAGAGACTCCCGAAAATGTACGAGATGTAAAATAGATATTACCATTGATAGATGTCATATCGATCATATTAAGTCTGGATTATTAGGAACAAATAAATTGGAAAATTTGAGAACTTTATGCTCACGGTGTCATGTACTGAGAGCAGATATACGTCATCAAGGAATGATTGCTAAGGCATTACAACAAGGTATTATAGAGGTTGGCTGGAGAAATCATGTTTGGGAGGATGAAACTAGATAGTAAAAATTTAATGTGGTGCGGTGTGGTATGTTGAGGTGAGGTGTGGTGCAGTGAGGTTTGGTATGGTAGGGTACGGTATGGATATAAATATAAGAAAAAGTATGTCTGCAACTACTTACATTAGTGTTGTTAAGAAGTCACTACCATGTTTATTTCTTAAAATCGTTAGCATAGCGGAAAGGGGGATTTAATCTAGAACTTAAACCAACAACAATTCTATCTTCGAAAGTAAATATACTTCCACCATAAATTAAAGAGTAGCTCTTAAATTTGTTCCCTGAAACACTTCCCGTCCCATAAATGTTCCAAATACATATTTATCAATAAGAAAATAGATATCTACTTGAAAAATTAAATTTAAGAGATTATTTGAAAAGTAACGAACTAGCAAGAAGTGAGTACCAACAGCTTAAACTATCAATTTTAAACAAGAATGACAAACATAAATACGCAGAGAAAAAACTGATTTTGTTAAGATGTTTAGGTAAAGTTTCTCTATCTTGGAATTATGGTAGAGGGTTACACGTTCTCTATACAATTTTAAGTTAAGGGAAAAAGGACCTCTAACTTGGGAGGTCCTCTTATTTTATGATTAATCCTCTATATTAGAATTAATTAGTAAAGAGATATGGAAAGTTGTGACTACATAGCAATAAAATACTAAATAATAAAAAAATACAAAAATAGTATTTTATGGTTGTTTTTGGTGTCGAACAGTGTTAATGTGTTCATTAGGCGCCTGTTAATTTTCAGAATAGAAATAATTTAAAGTTATTTCTATAATATATTTAAAATAATTTTTAAAAAGGAGTTTAATATGAAAAAAAGGTTATCTTTATCAGTAATTTTTATGGTTATTTTTACACTGTTTTTCAGTGAGATGGATTTTGTACAAGCGAAACCACAAAATTCAAATGCAGAATTTAATGCCTTTAAGGAAAAGGGTATAGATTACGAGAAAGCAAAAAATAATAAAGGTCAAACTAAAAAACAATTAGTAGAAAAGTTCATTGGTGAAGGATTATCACAAAAAGATGCACAATATTATGCGAAATTAGAATTAATGGTTTCTGAGATTGAAAAAGCTGGTATTCTAATAGATTTAGATGATGAAAACATTCCTGAAGTGAGTAATGACTTTGTAAGAAGCTCTCCTAATGAATTTAGAGAAAGAATTTTAGGTTTAGATTTAGCTGCTCTTAAGAAGGCATACGGTGACAACATGGGTTGGTTAGAGGGCAATGATGATTTAAACCAAGCATTCAATAATGAACAATATATTGATGTAATAGAAAATGGAGAAGTTGTTGGTCAAAAGGTTGAAATTAAATATCCAGATGGAAGTACTGTTAAAGCAACTTTAACAGGCTCTGTAGAAAATGATGAAGATAATGAAAATAATGTTGAGCCGAATACATATCATACGGGTCCTTGGGGGAGTTCTTATTATCGTTTTGGTGGTAGTACAAATAGTACGGCAACTTCCCACGGAAGAACAGCTCAATGGGAGTATAAAAGTTCTACCCATTTCGCTAAAATAAATGATGTATTTAAATATAGGATTAGACATCTCTCACCGGATTATACTGGTTGGGTAGCTGATGTTATAAGTGATGATGGGGCATCCTCATCTGGTGGTTTGATAACTGTAGATGATGAATGGCTCTCAAACACACAAGGAAGTAGAGCTTACTATAATACCTATATTCAAGGTTACACAAGAGTTAGATTTAAAACATCCACCTCATTTACTGCAACCTACGGTCCCCTTAGTATTTCAGCAAGTCCAGGGAATACTTGGCATCAATTTGTAATTATCGAAGCGAATGGTCAAGGTGCTGTCAATGCATACGCAGCCCAATTTAGATAGGAGGGACCCAAGAGATCCTAATATTAGGATCTCTTGATATTGTTATGCAGAAAATTATTACATTCACTAACTTATACTTATTAATTTTTATTCTTGCAATTATTTTTATTACTTTACTAATGCTAAAAATTGAAAAACCTAAGGAATTTGTTGATAGGGATTTGAGTTATCAAAGTACATTGCTAGCTCAAGTCAACGCAGATTATTACATTGAAACTTTTAATGAGGATTATATATCTCAAGTTAAAATTGGAATTTTAGACACAGGGATATTTGAACACCCTAATTTAAATATATATATGCTAAATGATTATAATAAAAATGATGAACTTTCTCATGGTGTAGGGGTTATGGGTATGATTGGTGCATATAAGACTTCATCTAACTCATACGAAGGATTACTTCCCGGTGTAATGTTATATGCATACAATGTACCCTCAAACCAATTAACTACTACTAACCTTTCCTTGGGTATAGATAAATTAGTAGAAGCTGGTGTAGATATAATAAATATTAGCCTTAGTACTTCAGTAAACGACCCCCAATTGTATAATAGTGTGAAATCTGCTATAAAAGAAGGTGTAACAATTATCTGCTCTTCTGGCAATAGTGGTGATAATTCACTTTATTATCCAGCAGCTTATGAACTACCAGGTGTGATTTCCGTGGGTGCACTAAATAATGATATGGATATTATACAAGCTACAACCGTAAACAATTTAGTAGACATTTTTGCTCCAGGGGAAAATATCAAAACTCTTGATAGAGAACCGGAGGTTATAACTGAATATTCAGGAACTTCAATAGCGACCCCAATTATTACATCTTTTGCAGCTATTTTGAAGTCGAACTGTCAATCCATAACTCCTGAGGAAATTGAACAAAATATTAAGGAAAATAGTACAGTTTATATCGGCAGGTGGAGAGGATTTAATAAAACAATTAATCTTCTTAACGTCGATAAGTTAGATTTAACTTGTACATTTAGAAATTAGGAGGTTAAGATGAATAAAAAAAAGCTCTTTCTAGTCGGTGCTTTAGTTATTGTTCTTATAGGTATTTATTTTATTATTGAATCAACACCAAAGACAAGTGTAACTAATAATAAAGACCTAGAAATTATAGAAGCCAAAAATTTCGTGAGTTTGGAAGGTTCCATAACCAGCAATTCAATAGAGAAACTTGTCTCAAAAGGATTAACGACTTTTTATACTAGAGATGCAGAAAGTATTATTATTACGGAAACAATTATAGAGGACGAAGACGTTTTTGTCTCTTTTACATTAGAAGAAAACGAATATACTGGTTTTATGTATGCAACCTTTAACAATGAAAATTATAATCTAGAAGATTTTTTTCTAAATAGAAACTTAAATAAAACTGATAAAATTGTTACTAACGAACTAGTAGGATCTATTAACGGTGAAGTTATTAGAAATTATAAAATAATAGGTGGAACTATAAATGATACAAATATAGATTCCATACATATTTTTTATCCAAATGCGGATTATATAATAATTAAGTTAGATGATACGCAAAATACTTTTATGCATGTTAACAAAGGCTACACAGAGTCTCCACAAAGAATAATTGGTTATGATGGGGATGATGAGTTATACTATTGGGAAAATTTTAATTAAGTTTATAAATTGATTCAACCTTAATGTTCATTCTTTAAATATGGCATGACTAATTTTTATGCTCGGTAAAAATGAGAGGGATGGACTGAATTACAAAATACAGGACTTGTATATGTACATAAGTAGTTAATGCTTACTTCCTTACAAAGAGAAATTGGTAAAGCTCTTTAATAAAATTGACTTTCTTTATTATGAAGCTGTCTAGAAATGTAAAAATAATGTGTAAAGAAGCCATAATAGCATAGATAAAACAATAAACATGAAGTTGTGTATATGGATGAATTGAAAGAGCGTAAAAAATACTGATTGAAAGGTGGGTCTTCTGCACCTCACTTGAATAATATGATCTTGACACAGTCTGTTTAAAGGGAAAATGGAAGGGTAATATAAATTGGCTTAAATTATCAAATGGATTTTTAATAAAATCACTATAACCAAACTGCTTACTCTTATAATGCATATGCCTTTATAAATACTAAATAAGATTTGTCAGGTAATAAATATTGTATACTACAAAATCCTTATTAATATTACTTGTTGACGAATTGTTGACGAGATTGGTCAACAACCTTCAAAAAGTAATAAAAATAATCATAAGTACTTTGCACTCACACTAGTACAATAAGGGTAAATCGAAACTAATCAAACTTGTTCAGAATTAGTTTACTACCTTGACAGGGTAGGGGTCGGGGGTTCGAATCCCTCTCAGAACATACAAAAAAATCCTAGAGCCAATACGGTTCTAGGATTTTTTTAACATCTAAATAAATTTTTGTAAAATAGTCTTTTGATATTCTAGTCAAATGATAAGAATGAAATATTGCTTTCCATAGGATTCGACATCGACTACAAACTGGAAATATATAGATTTTCATAGTAATTCGATTCCTTTGCTAATGATTTGCACCTTGCATTACCAACATTAGCTATCCAAATATTAAGTATTATTTGGAGTATATTCTTCCTTGTATAAACTTCTCTGAATCTACTACTACTGCCTCTATACTCGGGTACGGACCCTAGAGCTTATTAACCACTATATAGTTTGGCTAATTGTAGCGTCAATCCCCACGACTAGTTCTGCTTTACTAAAGTATAGGTTCTACAATTGCAATTCATTGTTACATTCTTGTGTAAATTGGTAGTTTGCTAATGAATTTTTATTTTAACTGCTTTGGATTATAAAAAAATTTCTATATAATTCAGTTGAAAATCCTAATATTATAAGGATTACATGTTATCATATGTATAATACAATGAATGTGAAATAATTTAAAGACTGAGGCTGTTTTTTGAGGGCCTTGAACCTTATGTCCTTCATCAGCACTCTATCTTAATTCATATTAGGGTGGGGAGATTGTGAAAATCGAAAAGACTTTAACCTCTATAGTTTTAGTAGATTCTAAAATGAGGATTATCCCAGAGGTCTTAGATTTTACGAATTATTTAAACGGTAAAGAGTATTCACCTAACACTATTAGAAGTTATGTTAGAGATTTGAAAGTCTTTTACGAATGGATGGAAATAGGAGAGTTAGAAGTATTTGAAGTTCAACCCAGACATATGACAAGTTTTATAGCTCATATTGATTCAAAAAGTCCTAAAGGTAGGGTATCTCCAGCAACACTAAATAGATACCTTGCCACACTGAGCTCATTTTATGAATACTTTGAAGTGATTGGTGGGTTTACTATTGATTCAACATACAAGAAGAGAAAGAATTTCTTTAATGATGCTAATAGAGGCTATCTTCGTCACGTAGTAAAGGATTGGAATAGTTCAGTATATAGTTTTTTCAGTCGTAAAAAGCATAAGAAAATCGATAAAAAAAGACTATACCAACATGAAGCCAAGAAATTTTATGACGTTATAGGTGAACTTTACTCAGATAATGAATCATTGAAAGTTAGGAACCAACTAATATTCAAAGTGTTATATGAAACAGGTATGAGAATTGGAGAATTACTCCATTTGAGAGTTTCGGATTATGATTTACCAGACCCGTTTTCTAAAACTGGTAATATATATCTTGTGTTTAGAGAAGAGGATGAAGAGGACCTAGATAGGCGATTAAAAACTGGTGAAAGAGTTATCGCAGTATCTAATGCGCTGCTTAAAGAAATTGATGAATATGTGATGTTTCATCGGCCAATGAAAGAAGGATGTGAATACATCTTCGTTACTCACTCTAGCGGTGAGTCTGAAGGTGAACCTCCAAGTAGGGCCTCAATGGAAAAATGGTTCAGAAAGGTTTATGTGGCTTCTGATCTTTATAGAAATAAAGTAACACCACATGCATTGAGACACACTCACGTTACAAATTTAATTGAAGCAGGAATAGACATTAATATAGTGAAAGAAAGGGTTGGCCACGGTAATATAAACACTACTGATAAATATACTCACATTTCACATGAAACACTTTCCACATCTTATGAGCGCTTCCTAACGCAATATAAAGGCGGTGAGTTATAATTATGAAAATTTCCCCTTTGATAAAATTCTCAGAAAATCGTTGGAGTGTAAGCGCAGGTAATAACTTAAACCCATATACATTTGATTTTCAGTACCTTCCAAATAGTTGGTTTAGGCATACTATTAAGAAGATTACTCAAGAAGCATTCACTATTGGCAAACTTTCTTATGGGACTATCCATAGGTATCACTCTGGCCTTGTACCTTTCTTTACTTTCTTAAAAGAGGGTAATTATTCTGTAGACACATTTGAAGATTTGAATCCGAAGATTATCGAAGAGTATGTACATTATTTATTAATGACATTTACTTCACCATCAACTAGGAATGTAAAGTTTGCTTCATTAAAACATCACTTGAGATTCGGTCAAATTTTAGGGTGGGAAAAATTCCCTAAAATAGATCTGTTTGATGGTACAGAGCGCAGAACCCTCCAAACATCCGACACATTAAAATCAATGTTGATTGATGATCGAACTATGACACAAATAGATGAAGCGCTTGATAAACAACATTTCGTAATGAAGTCAATAAACGAAATCGTAGTATGGGGCTTAATAACCTTGATACGACAAACTGGAATGCGACTGCATGAAGCACTATTACATGAAGAAAGTTTCATGACTAAGGACCTAACAGGAAAACCACTTCTAGAGGTTAGAAGTACCAAAACTCATACTGATCGTTATATTCCTGTTAATAGCAAAGTTGTGAAAGCATTAAGGAAAGTTGCAGAAATAACAAGGAAAGATAGGGAACTAAACAGTATTAAATCCATTTTTGTATGGGAATTCTACAGAAAAACTCCTAATAAGAGAAGAGTTGATTATCTGACCCAATATGAAGCGCGTGATCAGCTTCATAAGTTTAGTAAAAAATATGGGATAGAAGTGCACTTCACATACCATCAATTCCGTCATAATTTAGGGACTGAACTTATAAATGGCGATATGAGTATGAGCGAGGTAATGCAGTATTTAGGTCACGATTCTAGTCATTCAACAAGATTGTATGCTAAGGTTCGCAAGGACCGATTAGCTTCTGAGTATAAAAAACTAGGGTTTATTGGAAAAATAGTTGAAGACATATCAAAGATAACAGATAAAGACGAAAGTGAAATTAACGAGAAACAGCGATTAATGGCTCAACTACCTGATGGTATTTGCGCAAGACCTATAAAAGAAACAGTGATTGATTGTAAGAAACCCAATGCTTGCCTGTTTTGTCCTAAGTTTATTACGACACCAGAATTCTTAGAGATTCACAAAGATCACTTATTTAGGATAAAGGCCGATAAACAAAGGTATTTGGAGGAAAACCTCTTAGGTACAGACTACCTTTTAAATGAAACTGAGAAAGCCCTAAAAGATATAATTACTCAACTAGAGGCCATTCAGTCGAGTATAGGAGGTATGCCTGTATGACAGCTAAAAATCTATCAGTTTTAGGTAAACTAACTGACTATGATCCAAAACAACCAGAAAGAGACTATCAATGTGGAAATAATAAATTCTCTGAAAATATATGGGATTTTAAAGGCTTTCTCGATAAACCTACTTGGAATGATAAAAAGTTTCAATTAAACTTCACTGTTTTCTATAGTAATTCCATTCGTAATAGTGTTAAGCACTATATTGCAAGTGAGCTATTAATGAATGGCTTCAATTCTGTCAGAAGAAAGCTAGACAGCTTCAAGCAACTTAGGGACTTTATAGAAATACATGAGATAAAATCTCTTAGAGAGTTAAATAAAACAGTATTAAAGGAATATTTCGAATATGTATTGTCATCTACAAATGTTAAAGGTTTACCTCTATCAGCTGTATCGCGTAAAAAGGCTGCTCAGGTCGTGCAGGAACTTCTAATACGTGGTTCAATTAGAGGATGGGAAGTTCCGAAAGAATCTAAACACGTAAAGTCAATGTATCAAATAATGATTATTGAGAATAAAGGAATAAAAGAAGGTACGAAATTTGGAAAGACTAATAAGGTTTTGCCAAGTAATGTAATAATTGATAACTTAATAAGTATTTCAAATGAATCACTGAAAAAAAATGAAGATGTATTAACAGCAGCAAGTATTCTTCTTACTACACAATTAGGACCTAGAATTAACGAGTTTTTATCAATCAAAACAAATTGTATAAAGACAATTAATGGTGTGGCTCATCTTTTACTGACAACCACTAAGGTAGACAAGTCACCTGTTGAAGTATTCTTGCCAGCTAACGAAATAGTAGTTAAAACCATAGATTACTTAGAAAAGTACGCTGAACCTTTACGGATTGAATCAGGATTGCCCTATTTATTCCTAACGAGGAATAGGAACCAAAAAGGCTTCCCAATTTGTATTGCTAGTTTTTCTAATTGGACTAAAAATCGCTTAAAACCTTTTATTGAAAAACATGATATTCGTGACGAGTATGGAAAAGCCTTAAAGCTTACAAGTCATTATTTTAGACATGTTTTCGCAACATACGCTCTTAAGGGTGGGATGAAAATCCATGATGTTGCAGAAATTCTAAACCATAAGTCACTATCAATGACAGAAACTTATGATCATAGTAGTGAAGAAAAACAAGAGGTTGTAAAAGAGATTCTTTCAGGAGAAGTACCAGTAACTTCTACAAATAAGGTGGTTCTTGAGTCATTAGAAGGCGACCAAAACCCATTTAAAGGGTTAACCACTGAGAATGTTGACAAAATGAGAAGAGCGTTAAAAATAGAGCTTTTACCACATGGTATGTGTTTGCATCATCCAATGCGTGGCGAACCATGTGCTCAAGACGGAGCCTGCTTAGGATGTACAAATTTCTTAGCATCTTCAAAACATTTGCCGATATATGAAAAACGGTTGGATAAGGTAAATCAAGAACTTCAATCCCAAAGGAATGGCGAAGGTATTTATAGTACCAAACTCCAATACCAAAAGGGTAAGCTTGAAAAATATATTCTAGAATTACAAAAAAAAATGGCCAAGAAAGAATTTCGGGAAGCGATGTTAGAAGTGGCGGTGGCGCGAGATGAATAAAAAACTTAATATGGCTGGAGCAATAGAAAAAGCCGCAACTTTGAAAAGAGATGCGACTACTCAGAAGATAACAGAGGCTCTAAATAAGCTCAAGAAAAGCAAAAAGAAGTTAACTATTAGCGCTGTTGCTAGGGAAGCTAATGTATCCAATAAAACGATATATAACCGTCTAGACTTAAAGGCAATGATCGATGAAGCTATTAACTTGATAGCGGATAAGAAGAAAGCAAAAGACGAAAAGCCATCACTTACTAAAGGGTCAATGACCCAAACAGTTAGAATTGACAAAATGCGAACACAAATCAAAGATTTAAAGCAAGAAAAGATGGAGCTCCTTGAACAAAATGCACAACTTACTGATATGGTGCTTAAATTAAAACGGGAAATAACAGAGATAGAAGAAAAACTATATTCTCAGGCTACTTTAAAAGTCACAAACTTAAAAGAAAAAAATTATGATTAACAAAATTAAGTTCATTGAAAACTAAATAAAACTGCCTCCGTCTCTAGATTATGTCAAAAAGGTAAGAACATTATCGTCGTGAAATGTAAGCTTTCTGGGATAAGGGTAGACTTGACAATCAGCCTTGAATTACACACATTTCTGATTATTAATCCATATTGATTGTGATAATAAGGATTTACATGGTTTTGGTTATCATAATTACCATTCTAATACGGAATAAAGAATAAAGGAGGGAAATGAATATGGCAATGGGAGGACGCAGAGGCGGACGTAACAAACGTCGTAAAGTTTGTTATTTCACAGCTAACGGTATCACTCATATCGATTACAAAGATATTGATGTGTTAAAGAAATTTGTATCTGAGCGTGGAAAAATTTTACCTCGTCGTGTGACAGGTACTAGCGCTAAATACCAACGTAAATTAACGATCGCGATCAAACGCGCTCGTCAAATGGCTTTATTACCATACGTTGTTGGTGAATAATAAATAAAGAGGAGGCAGTGAGAGATAATCTTGCTGCCTTCTTTTTTACAGTTTAGTTATTTAGCGAATTTATCCTCTTATAAGCAAAAGTAACATATGTTCCTTTTATTTTAGGGTAAAATAGTAAGTAGTTAATAAGGAGGATAGAAAAATAGATGAATGGAACAAAAAGATTAACAGAGGGTGCTATTCTTTTAGCTATATATGTAGTCCTTTTACTTATTACCATTTACATACCTATAATTGGCACCATAACAATGATTGCAATGGTGTTACCGTTTGTTTTTTATGCGAATAAATATGGGTGGAAGCACTCATTAGGTGTTGTCGTGTTAGCTAACATACTAGCGATTCTTTTCGGGTCACCAATTGCTTTAATGATAAGCTTACCTACAAGTACAGCTGGAATTGCAATAGGACATCTATATAGTCAAAAAGCAAGTAGATATAAAGTGTTAGGTGTTACAACCGGTGTTTATTTAGCGAACTTTCTTATATTCTACGTCTTAACGATGGTTCTATTTGAGCTCAACATTACAGAAATTATTAGTACGACTACAAACGAGTCGATCCAAATGGTTGAAAGTATGCTAGCAGTTGTGGGGCAAGAACAAATGGACGAAGTAATAACAAGAATTGAAGAAATGACAACGATGTTCTTATATTTACTACCATCCTTGCTAGTTACGACTTCAATTGCCTTTGCATTTATTTCTCAATGGTTATCTGCTTTCTTTTTAAGAAGGATGAAGTATGAAGTACCTTTCTTTCCTCCGTTTAGGGAGTTAGTATTACCAAAAAGTTTATTGTGGTATTATTTAGTAGTTCTGCTATTTTCTTTTATGCAAATGGAAGAAGGGTCAATGCTGCATTTAGCAACATTAAACTTAATGTACATACTAATGTTAGCGATGACAGTACAAGGATTTTCTTTCCTCTTCTTCTTAGCGCATATTAAACGATGGGCTAAAGCAATTCCAATTATAATTGTTATTACCTCTTTCCTTGTTCCACCTATCCTTTATATAATAAGAATGGTAGGTATCATTGATATTGGGTTTGAGTTAAGGAAACGTTTAGCTGGTAAGTAAATTGGAAACTAGGAGCTGAAAATTAATGCCTAATAACTTAGAAATACAGCGCTTTAGGCATCCTTTCTATACGTTGTTAGCTTTAGCGGCTTGTTTAAACATTGCGCTTATGTTTTTCCAATGGCTAATTGGGATAGGAGGATTTATTCTTCTCGGTTTAGTTGTTTATTATTACGTAAAAGTAGAAGCAGCTTCTAAACAAGAAGTCGAAAAATACATATCCACTTTATCTTACCGTCTTAAAAAAGTAGGCGAAGAAGCATTAATGGAGATGCCAATTGGAATCATGCTGTTTAACGATGATTATCAAATAGAGTGGGCAAATCCTTTTATAGCCTCTAGCTACCAAGAAGACACGTTAATTGGTCGCTCGTTATACGAGGTTGCTGATGATTTAATTCCTTTTCTAAAACAGCAGGAAAAGGATAATGAGATTATTTCTATTTTTGATAGAAAATACAAAATAGTGCTCAAAAGAGAAGAAAGATTATTATACTTCTTTGACGTAACAGAACAAGTTCAAATAGAACGTCTTTATGAAGATGAGCGGACTGTTATTGGAACAATCTTTTTGGATAATTACGATGAAGTAACGCAAGGCATGGATGATCAATCTAGAGGGTCGTTAAATAGCCAAGTAACGTCAATATTAAATAAGTGGGCACTTGAAAATGGAGTATACTTAAAAAGAGTATCCGCTGAGCGCTATATTTCCATTTTTAACAAACATATTTTAAGTAAATTAGAGAAAAGTAAATTTTCTATATTAGATGAAATGCGAGAACAAACATCTAAGCAAAGCTTACCATTAACATTGAGTATTGGAATTGGAACAGGTGTCCCATCATTGCCAGAGTTAGGTCAGTTGGCGCAATCGAGCTTAGACTTAGCATTAGGTCGGGGTGGAGACCAAGTTGCCATAAAACAAACGAATGGTAAAGTTCGCTTTTACGGTGGAAAAACAAATCCAGTAGAAAAACGAACACGTGTAAGAGCTAGAGTTATCTCTCATGCATTAAAAGAGATTATTAATGATAGTGATAAAGTGTTAATAATGGGGCACCGCTATCCGGATATGGATGCGATTGGAGCTGCAATAGGAATTGCGAAAGTTGCTCAATTAAACCAAAAAGAAGCCTATATTATTTTAAATCATCAAGAAATTGATGTGGGGATTCGTCGCCTTTTAGAAGTAATGAAAGAACATGAATCACTTTGGGATCGTATCGTTACTCCTGAAGAAGCTTATGAAATTTCATCACAGGATACGTTATTAGTAGTTGTAGATACTCATAAACCATCATTGGTAATAGATGAAAAAGTGTTAAATAAGCTTGATAAAGTGGTTGTCATTGATCATCATCGACGCGGGGAGGATTTTATTGAAGATCCACTACTTGTCTATATGGAGCCGTACGCTTCCTCTACAGCAGAACTAGTAACGGAGCTTATCCAATACCAGCCAAAACGTTCCAAGATCTCAATGATTGAAGCGACAGCATTATTAGCTGGTATTATGGTTGATACGAAAAGCTTTACCGTAAGAACGGGCTCAAGAACGTTTGATGCTGCATCCTATCTTCGAACTCAAGGTGCAGATACGATTTTAGTGCAAAAGTTGTTAAAGGAAGACTTAGACAACTATGTGAAACGTGCAAAGTTAATTGAAAGCGCCTATGTGTATAGGGATGGAATTGTTATTGCCAAAGGAACAGACGAGGCGGTAGTGGACCAAATTTTAATCGCTCAGGCCGCAGATACGTTATTATCAATGAGTGATATTCATACTTCATTTGTATTGGCTAAACGTGGAGCAGAAGAGGTTGGAATTAGTGCACGATCATTAGGTGATATGAACGTTCAAATTATTATGGAAAATCTTCAGGGTGGCGGGCATTTAACAAACGCTGCCACACAGCTACAGATGTCTTTAGAAGAGGCTGAGAAATTACTACAGCAAGCAATAGACCAATGTTTTGAAGGAGGTACTAAAGAGGAATGAAGGTAATATTTTTAAAAGATGTAAAAGGTAGAGGGAAAAAAGGTGAAGTAAAAAACGTTGCAGATGGATATGCGCAAAACTTTTTATTAAAGCAAGGTTTAGCTTTAGAAGCAACTCCTGCTAATTTAAAATCTTTAGAAGCGCAAAAAAATAAAGAAGCGAAAGATGCTGCAAACGAATTAGCAGAAGCTAAGAAGCTAAAAGAAAAATTAGAAAAAATAACTTTACAATTTCAAACAAAAGCTGGAGAAGGTGGACGCCTTTTCGGTTCCATTACGACAAAGCAAATTGCCGAAGAGCTTAATAAAAAACATAAAACAAAAATAGACAAACGAAAGATGGAACTAGATGATGCAATTCGTGCATTAGGTTACACGAATGTGCCAATTAAATTACACACAGAAGTAACAGCAACTTTAAAAGTACATGTAACGGAACAGAAATAAGAAGTAATTAACATTGAATGAAACTACAATTCGTGATAGGCTTTAAGTAGTGAGAAGCTCGGCAATAAGCCGAGTTTTCTTTCGCTTTCTATGAAAAAATTTTGAAATAAAACATAAATAGAATACTAGTTTAGGAGAGGAAAGGGAGGAATCAAAAGAGATGAGTGACCTGTTTGCAGATAGAATACCACCACAAAATATTGAGGCCGAACAGGCAGTATTAGGTGCAATATTTTTTGAACCAAGCTCTTTAACCCTAGCTTCTGAGCTATTATTACCAGATGATTTTTATCGAGCAGCACATCAAAAAATATTTGATACGATGCTTACATTATCTGACCAAGGCGAACCGATAGATTTAGTAACAGTTACTGCTAGCTTAGCGGACCAAAAGATATTAGAAGAAATTGGTGGAGTCTCGTATTTAAGTGACTTAGCAAATGCGGTTCCGACTGCGGCAAACATTGAATATTACGCAAAAATTGTAGAAGAAAAATCTATTTTACGCCGTTTAATTCGTACAGCAACAAACATCGCTCAGGAAGGTTATGCAAGAGAAGATGAAGTAGCTGGTTTATTGAATGAGGCAGAAAAGCAAATATTAGAAGTATCACAACGAAAAAATGCAGGTGTTTTTAAAAATATAAAAGATGTACTCGTACAAGCTTACGATAATATAGAGGCAATGCATAATCAAAAAGGAGAAGTGACAGGTATTCCTACTGGTTTCTCCGAATTAGACAGAATGACAGCGGGTTTCCAGCGAAATGATTTAATTATTGTAGCAGCACGTCCTTCCGTTGGTAAAACAGCATTTGCCCTAAATATTGCGCAAAACGTAGCGGTAAAAGCAAGGGAAAATGTTGCTATCTTTAGTTTAGAGATGGGAGCAGACCAGCTTGTAATGAGGATGCTTTGTGCAGAAGGAAATATAAATGCCCAAAACTTACGTACAGGCCAGCTAACGACAGAGGACTGGGGAAAACTTACGATGGCAATGGGTAGCTTATCAAATGCTGGTATATACATTGATGATACACCTGGTATTCGAGTTAGTGAAATTCGTTCTAAATGTCGTCGTCTTGCACAGGAAAATGGATTAGGGATGATTTTAATTGACTATCTACAACTTATACAAGGTAGTGGTCGAAATGGCGGAGAAAACCGTCAGCAGGAAGTATCAGAAATTTCTCGTTCATTAAAGGCATTAGCTCGTGAATTAAAAGTACCTGTCATTGCATTATCGCAGTTATCACGTGGCGTAGAGCAACGTCAAGATAAACGTCCAATGATGTCTGACATTCGTGAATCTGGAAGTATTGAGCAGGATGCTGACATTGTAGCTTTCTTATATCGTGACGATTATTATGATAAGGAAAGTGAAAATAAAAATATTATTGAAATTATTATCGCGAAGCAACGTAACGGTCCAGTTGGTACAGTATCGCTAGCATTCGTAAAAGAATATAATAAGTTCGTTAATTTAGAGCGGCGATTTGATGATGAAGCAATCCCATCAGGGGCATAACACCTATTATTAATAGGTGTTTTTTCTTTCTTGTAAAATATTACGAACGAATATATGAAAATACTAAAATATCGTTCGTGTTTTGTTTGACTTGAACGTAAAATATTGATAAACTAATGAATGTTTCAATGAAAAGTATAGTCTACATAAAGTGGAGGTGTACGATCTATGGCATCAGTAGTCGTAGTAGGAACACAGTGGGGCGATGAAGGTAAAGGGAAAATTACAGATTTTCTTTCTGAAAATGCAGAAGTAATTGCACGTTATCAAGGTGGTAACAATGCTGGACATACGATTAAATTTAATGGTGAAACATACAAACTACATTTAATTCCATCAGGTATTTTTTATTATAATAAAATATGTGTCATCGGAAACGGAATGGTAGTTGACCCGAAGGCACTAATCCAAGAATTGAAATATTTACACGACCGTGGAATCAGTACCGATAACTTACGGATTAGTAATAGAGCACACGTTATCTTACCGTATCATTTAAAACAAGATGAAGTAGAAGAAGAGCGTAAAGGTGCAAACAAAATTGGTACAACGAAAAAAGGAATAGGACCTGCTTATATGGATAAAGCAGCACGTATCGGTATTCGTATTGCAGACCTTCTAGACCGCGAAACATTTGAAGAAAAACTAACACGTAACTTAGAAGAAAAAAATCGCTTATTAGAAAGAATGTATGAAACAAAAGGCTTCCAAAAAGAAGATATTTTAGATGAGTATTATGAGTATGGACAACAGTTTGCAAAATATGTTTGTGATACATCAGTCGTATTAAATGATGCACTAGATGAAGGCCGTCGTGTTCTTTTTGAGGGTGCACAAGGAGTAATGTTAGATATTGACCAAGGAACGTATCCATTCGTAACAAGCTCCAATCCTGTTGCAGGTGGCGTCACAATTGGTTCAGGTGTAGGCCCTTCAAAAATCAATCATGTTGTAGGAGTATCAAAAGCTTATACAACTCGTGTAGGGGATGGGCCGTTTCCAACAGAATTACATGATGAAATCGGTGACCAAATTCGTGAAGTAGGTAGAGAATACGGAACAACGACTGGTAGACCACGCCGTATTGGCTGGTTTGATAGTGTTGTTGTACGTCATGCTAGACGTGTGAGTGGTCTTACTGACCTATCATTAAATTCTATTGATGTTTTAACAGGTATTGAAACGTTGAAAATTTGTGTAGCATACAAATATAAAGGTAAAGTAATGGAAGAATTCCCAGCTAGCTTAAAAATTCTTGCTGAATGTGAACCAGTATACGAAGAAATGCCAGGTTGGACAGAGGATATTACAGGAGTGAAAACATTAGGAGAACTTCCTGAAAATGCACGTCACTATGTAGAACGTATTTCACAACTAACAGGTATTCCTTTATCGATCTTTTCTGTCGGTCCAGATCGTTCGCAAACTAATGTAGTACGTAGTGTTTATGCTTAATAGAAATAACCTCTTTTCTTATTTGAAGAAAAGGGGTTTATTTTTTTATAAAAACTATTGCTTTATTTGCCCCAGTTATGATATTATAAAAAACGTCGCTGCTGCTGATACATTATTTAAGCAGTAGATTACGATATTATGTGCCATTAGCTCAGTCGGTAGAGCACGTCGGAATAAGCTACGAAGCATATGCTTCAGCGTACATGCCGAGATGCTTCTTGAATAATCATCCTGAGGCATGGACGACAAAAGGAAAAGCTTCCTCGAAAAGGTCGCAAACTAACAAAAGTATAAATATTTAGGCAGTATTTATTTTATGTGCCATTAGCTCAGTCGGTAGAGCATCTGACTTTTAATCAGAGGGTCGAAGGTTCGAGTCCTTCATGGCACACCATTGAAATGGCCCGTTGGTCAAGCGGTTAAGACACCGCCCTTTCACGGCGGTAACACGGGTTCGAATCCCGTACGGGTCACCATTATATACATAATGTGCAATAAAGCGATAAAAGAGATTATTAAGAGGTCCCGTGGTGTAGCGGTTAACATGCCTGCCTGTCACGCAGGAGATCGCGGGTTCGATTCCCGTCGGGACCGCCATTTACATATACATTGCATCTTGATTAAGTGACTTGAGAAGTGTACAATGGACAAGTAAATAAGGTTTAGGCCTTTATATAATAATATGGCTCGGTAGCTCAGTCGGTAGAGCAATGGACTGAAAATCCATGTGTCGGCGGTTCGATTCCGTCCCGAGCCACTTATAAAAACACACTAACTATAATCGGTTAGTGTGTTTTCTTTTTTATTTAAAGGGACTGGTAATAAAAGGATTAAAAAAATTATAGGTAGACATGCAAGTTAAAAACAAAAGGTTAATATAAATGGAAAGATTGATAAATATAGAGGATAAGTAGTCTTTACTAGGTAAAATAGAAGCATTTTGTACAAAAATGTTTCAAAAAACGGGCAAATATGACACTAATAATACATTTATGTTACATCTTTCATCCAACTATTCTACTTTTTTATTAAAATATGGTATGTTAGTAAAGTCAGAAAAAATAATGATAGGTATAAAAGACCTATCTTAAAAGATTATTGGATATCAGGGGGAAATACCATGATCAGCCATATCAAAACTTTATACAATACATACCGAAAAAAACTTAATAATATAAAGCCAATCGACTATAAACTAATAAACATAGCAAAAAAAGGTGTTATTTCAACAGTAGCGGTAGCTACATTAACATTAGGTGTTTACACTGCTCACGCTAGCCAAAGTTCTATAGGAACTATATATCACGTTTATGTGAACGGTGAGCGTATTGGTTCTGTTGACGATACTTCTATTCTTGAGAATGCATTAGATTCAAAAATCGATGCAGAACAGAAGAATTTTAAACAGCTAGAATTAACGATTGGAAATCAAGTTTCCTTTATTCCAGAAACTACATTCCGACCGAATGCGGAAAATGAAAGTACTGTAAAAAAAGCAGTAGATCAAGTAGAAGTAAAGGCTAATGCTTCTGCTATTGTTATTGACGGTGAGCCAATCGTTTATTTAGCGTCTGAAGAAGTAGCGGAAGAAGTGATAAAACAACTAAAGCTTGACTTCGTATCAGAGGAAGAACTACAAGAATTGGAATTAAGAAAATCACTTGAAGAGGAACTACCTAAACTTCAAGAAAATGAAACTCGTTTATTAGACGTAGTAATGACAGAAAAAGTTTCAGTTTTATCAAAAGAAATTTTGCCAAAAGAAATATTATCTACAGAAGAGGCTGTTACGTACTTGAAAAAAGGTACACTCGAAGAACAAACGTATGAAGTAGCAGCAGGTGATGTATTAGGTTCTATTGCTCAAGATCATGGTTTAACTACTGCAGAGCTATTAGATCTTAATAATGATATTTCTGAAGACTCTTTATTACGTATTGGTGATGAGTTAAATGTTACAGCTTTTAAACCATTTATACATATTGTTGTAATGAAGGAAATGCGTGTTACAGAAGAAGTTCCATATAAACAGCAAGTAGAAGAAGATAGCAATATGTTAAAAGGTGAAACGAAAGTGAAACAAAAAGGAGAGAATGGAGAAAAGTCTATCCATTCGGTTGTAACGTTAGAAAATGGGAAAACAGTTAGTACTGAAATTAAAGAAGAGAAGGTAACAAAAGAAGCTGTTGACCAAATCGTTTTAAAAGGTACGAAAGTTATCCCTTCTAGAGGAAACGGGACACTAGCATGGCCAGCTTCTGGAGGGTACATTTCTAGTAAAATGGGTTATAGATGGGGACGAATGCATAACGGAATTGATATTGCTAGACCGAGCAATTATACGATTAAAGCAGCTGATAACGGTGTAGTAGAGTTTGCAGGCTATGATGGCGCATTCGGAAACAAAGTTATTATTAACCATCAAAATGGACTTAAAACGCTATACGCTCACTTATCTTCGATCTCTGTTTCAAAAGGCCAAACAGTAGCTCAAGGTCAACAAATTGGAGTAATGGGTTCGACAGGTCACTCTACTGGAATTCACTTACACTTTGAAGTGCATCAAAATGGTGTTGTACGTGATCCACTACAATTTTTAAATAGATAATATAGATAATAGATTAGTAAAAACCTCTAGCATTTTAAAAGTTGCTGGAGGTTTTTTTAACCCTTTATCGTATTTGATATAAGAGGTAGACCATTACAAGAAAAACTTGAACCATGGGTATGAAAAATAGAAACTCCTTATTGCTACAATATTTTACCTTTTAAGATATAGAACCGTGAGTGGAACGGAGCGGAAGACACTTGACTCCTGCGGGAGAAGAGGGAGGCTCGGCTCCATGAAAAGCGTAGGCGTCTCGCTTAGGTCCAATCAAACTGGAGCTTTTCCGCAGGAGATAAAGGAAAGTTTGAGCCGGACCTAGCCGCCGAAGCTAGACATCTCCCCGCGGCGACGCACAGGATGTGCTAGTGTCGACCGTGCGACAGGACGTCGCGGTACGGTCGACCAAGCAAGTGTCTGTAGCGAAGTGAAACGGACTAACATAAAACTACGATGCTATTCTCAAGGTAGACTTATAAAAGTACCAATAATATTTTCCAAATAGGTTAACTAGATGATTTACAATGGTTGACATGGTAAAGTTAATAGAGAGAAAATGAACACAAATAAAAAAATATAAATAGATTATCGCTAAAGATGAAGGAGAGATACTTATGGATAAACGAATACTAGTAGTAGACGATGAAAAGCCAATTGCAGATATATTAATGTTTAACTTACAAAAGGAAGGCTATGAAGTCCATTGTGCATATGATGGTGAAGAGGCAGTAGAGAAAGTAGATGAGATTAAGCCAGATTTAATACTATTAGATATAATGCTACCTCAAAAGGACGGTATGGAAGTGTGCCGTGAAGTTCGTAAAAAATATGATATGCCTATTATTATGTTAACAGCAAAGGATTCAGAAATAGATAAAGTGTTAGGTCTAGAACTAGGAGCTGATGACTACGTTACGAAACCGTTTAGTACACGTGAACTAATTGCCAGAGTAAAAGCTAATTTACGTCGTCATCAACAAAAAGCAGCAGAAGTAGAAGATGATTCTGCTGAAATTAAAGTAGGTTCTTTAATTATTCATCCAAGTGCTTATATGGTAACAAAACGTGGTGACATGATTGAATTAACGCATCGTGAATTTGAGTTATTACATTATTTAGCGAAAAATATCGGACAAGTCATGACTCGTGAACATCTGTTACAAACAGTTTGGGGATATGATTACTTTGGAGACGTTCGAACAGTCGATGTAACGATTCGTCGATTAAGAGAAAAAATAGAAGATAATCCAAGTAATCCAACTGCAATTGTAACTAGACGAGGGGTAGGGTATTATCTGCGTAATTCAGACCAGGAGTAAACACGATGAAAAAAGTAGGTTTTTTTAAATCAATCCATCTAAAGTTTGTGTTAATATACGTGTTGCTTATATTAACAGCCATTCAGATTATCGGTGTTTATTTCGTACGTCAATTAGAAACGCAGCTAGTAGAAAACTTTTCAACCTCATTAGAAGAACGAATTAATCTTCTTGCCTATAACATTGAGCAAGAAATGAAAAAGACAAGAGATGACACGACAAACACGATCGAAGAAGATATAAGAGGGATACTACAAGATTTTACTTCGGAAGATATATTAGAAGTACGTGTAATTAATAGTCAGAGTAAAGTGCTAGGTACATCTAATCCTTACAACCAATCAAAATACGTCGGTAAGCGAACAAATGAGTTAATAGTAAAACAAACATTAGGTGTTGGGACGCCTTCTAAAAAGTTTGCTATTGACCCTAACACTGGAAACCGAATGCGGATTATTGTTTCCCCGATAAAAACGAACAACCAAGAGGTAATCGGAGCCATATACTTAATTGCTACGATGGAAAATGTGTACGGTCAAATGAGAGAAATCAACAATATCTTTGCGACTGGTACAATTATCGCGTTAGCTGTTACAGCTGCGTTAGGAATTCTGTTAGCTAGGACGATTACAAGGCCGATGTCAGATATGAAAAAACAAGCAATAGAGATGGCCAAAGGTAATTTTTCACGGAAAGTAAAAATTTATGGGGAAGATGAAATAGGCCAGCTAGCTCTGTCTTTCAATAATTTGACCAAAAAATTACAGGAAGCGAATGCTACTACGGAAGGGGAGCGGAGAAAACTTAGCTCTGTACTATCTCATATGACAGATGGCGTTATTGCAACGGATCGAAAAGGAAGAGTTATATTAATTAATGAACCCGCGCTAAAAATGCTAAATGTTCCACGTGAAACAGTGTTAGCAAAGCCGATTGTTGAAGTTTTAGGAATAGAAGAAGACCATACATTTGAAACATTAATGTCCGAACAGGATTCTTTAATTTTAGATTTTAGTAGTAAAAACAGTCCATTAATATTGAGAGCTTCTAATTCTGTTATCCAAAAAGAAACTGGGTTTATTAACGGTTTAATTACTGTTTTGCATGACATTACGGAACAAGCAAAAATAGATCAAGATCGTCGCGAGTTTGTAGCGAATGTATCGCATGAATTAAGGACTCCATTGACTACAATGAGAAGCTATATTGAGGCATTAACAGAAGGAGCTTGGGAAGACAAAAAAATTGCTCCTCAATTTTTGGATGTAACTCAGCAAGAAACAGAAAGAATGATTCGGTTAGTTAATGATTTGCTGAAACTTTCAAAAATGGACTCAAAAGACTATATGCTACAAAAAGATTCCTTTGATGTTGTATCATTTCTAAATCGAGTCATTGATCGCTTTGAATTATCAAAATCTAGCGATGTAACGTTTCAACGAGATTTACCGAATGAGCATATATACGTTTATATAGACATCGATAAAATTACACAAGTGCTTGATAATATTATTTCAAACGCGATGAAATATTCTCCTGAAGGCGGTACAGTTACATTTCATTTAAAAGTACAACAGCAACATGTTGAAATTTGTATTAGTGATGAAGGAGTCGGTATACCTGCAAAAGATCTTGATAAAATCTTTGATCGTTTTTACCGTGTTGATAAGGCGAGAACGAGAAAACTTGGTGGTACAGGGTTAGGCCTTGCGATTGCAAAAGAAATGATTGAGGCACATGACGGTAGAATTTGGGCGAAAAGTGAAGAAGGAAAAGGCACTTCTATATTTTTTACTTTGCCTTTAATTGATAATCAAGAGGATGACTGGACATGACATACGAAAATATTAAATCGATTATATTAACTATACTCGTTCTCGTTAGTTTATTGCTAACTTGGAATATATGGACGTACCAGCCTGCCTATGAATACATCGGAAGAGAAGAACTTATACAAGATGTAGCGATCAAAGATAAATATGATATATCAACGTTAATAAGACCGATGAAAATACTTTTTCATCATGATGGTATACATTACGGAACAGAGGAACAACAGGAAATAGAACGGTTAGTGAAGGAAATAAAGAGGTGGAGAGTTCAAGCAATAGAACAAATTTCTCCGCTAGTCGCACAAGAAGATTTTACTTCCTTTATGCACGGAAAAGGAAAAATTGAAGTAGTTTTACCGGATGAAATCCCTCTATCAACATTAAATCGTTTTATACAATTTCAAGAAGATGTAGATTTTCCGAACGTATCAGTAGATCGAGTAGTAATTGATGTTGACGGGAACAAAGAAAATCCAACTATTCATCTAGTAAATTATGATGAACGTCTTATTTATCGAGCGTTCGTTCATAATTTAGATCTGTTAATGGTTGATCGTAGCTTTTTTGGTCCATCTGTAAGATATGATGCCTATCGTAAAATTGATATTTCACCAACGAAAGACATTTTTGCGCCGTTTGGAGAAAAAAAATTAAATCGCATGCATTATTTTGCAGATCTATACTCACCAGAAAACTTTAAAAATGCCTTATTTAGTGATCCGAGTAGAGTGACTAAAGAGGAAACAGGCTCAGAAGAAGTTTATACGGATGGATATCGACTCATGACCATTGACCAAAACTATGCAAGACTTCAATATGTTAATCCAGTTAATGCGGATGCAATGAATACATCTGATTTTAAAATAATTGAATCAAGTATAGATTTTATCAATGAGCATAGTGGTTGGACAGATAAATATTTATTTGCGGGTTGGAAGAGAGACTTTCGAGACCATACATCTGTGTTTCGACTACATGTAAATGGATATCCAGTTATTAATACTCAAGGTTTGACGGAGATTGTACAAATCTGGCGGAATAACGAAATTTATGAATACGTAAGGCCTTTGTTTGAATTAAAATATACCATTAGAAACGAAGTAGCTTCTGTTACGTTACCAAATTCAAATATTGCATTAGCAGAATTAAAAAGAAATCCTGGATTTGAAATTGAAAACCTACAAGATTTAAGAATTGGATATGAGTTGAAAAGAGATACGATTTATGAGCCGGTATTTATTTTAGAACCGATATGGATGTATCAATATCGTGATAATTGGTATAAAATTAGCTTTCAACCAAAAGAAGACTTAGGAGGAATGTAGAATGGATTGGAGGAAAACAAAAACCATTTTCATCTTTACGTTTCTCATTCTTAATATATTTTTAGGGTATCACCTTGTAGAAAAACGTGAAAGTAGTCAACTTGATATTATTACAGAAGCATCCATCGAAGAGAAGTTTGAAGTAGATGAAATTATTATAGGTGATATACCGAAAGAATCTGTTAGTGCAAGCTTTTTAGGAGGAATAAGCCGTCCTTTTTCAGAGGAAGATATAGAAATTTTAGAGGAGTTAGGTCAGGAAGCAATTGTGATTGATTCTACTCACTTATTTAGCATGTTTGAGGAGCCTATTGAACTTACTGAAACAAATCTAGAAGCGAGATTGCTTCAAATTTTGACTGAGCATGTTTTATTAGGAGATCAGTATGATTTATGGGCGATAGAGGAAGAAGCAAGCTCCATTACTTTTTTCCAAAAGTATGATAATAAATTTATTTATCGTAATGTAGGTGGTATGGTTGTTTTTAACTTAAATGAGGATAACCATATCGTATCGTATGACCAGACATTTATTGATAATATTGAACCGATGGATGAACCACAAGATACGATTACGGCAATAAAAGCGTTAGAAAATTTATATTACAATAGCGAATTAAAACCTAGTAGTAGTATTACAGACGTGGAGTTAGGTTATTATCCAATTGTTGAACTACCAAATTCTCATATTTTAACGCCTACTTGGTTTATTGAAATAAACGGTGAACAAGATTTTTTTGTGAATGCATTTGAAGGACAAGTCATCAAAAGAGAAAATCGAAAATTGGAGTGAGAAGGTATGAGCATGCAGTTTAGCGTGCTTGCAAGTGGCAGCACAGGAAACGCAATATATGTTGAAAATGATCAGCATTCATTATTAATAGATGCAGGTTTAAGCGGTAAAAAAATGCAAGAACTGTTCGATAAAATTGGTAAAAAAGTAGACGGTTTATCAGGAATTCTTGTTTCTCATGAACATAGTGACCATATAAAAGGACTTGGCGTTATTGCTCGTAAATATAACGTACCTATATATGCAAATGAAAAAACGTGGAAAGCGATGGAAAGTAATATTGGTGTAATTCCTGTTGACCAAAAATTTATTTTTGATACAGGAGCGGCGAAAGCATTTGGGAGCTTGCAGGTTGAATCGTTTGGTGTATCTCATGATGCTGCTGAGCCAATGTTCTTTGCCTTTCATGATGGAGCAAAGAAGTTAGTAGTTATAACCGATACAGGCTATGTAAGCGACCGTATGAAGGGTGTAATAAGTGATGCGGATGTGTATGTATTTGAAAGCAATCACGACGTTCAAATGCTACAAATGGGCCGTTATCCTTGGAGTATAAAACGTAGAATTTTAAGTGATGTGGGGCACGTATCAAATGAGGATGCCGCACTAGCAATGGCAGATGTAATTGGAGATAAAACGAAACGTATTTATTTGGCGCATTTAAGTCAAGATAATAACATGAAAGATTTAGCGAAAATGTCCGTTACGCAGACGCTACAAACAAGAAACATTGTTGTAGGGGAGCAAGTAGAACTGTACGATACAGATCCAACAGTTCCGACACCGCTAGCTTTTGTGTAAAAGTCTTTGGCTTTTGCGCCTTTCTTTTTGGTTATTTTCTCCTTGAAAGCACAGTTGGAAACATACTTAAATTAAGAAGTACTGTCAGGAAGAGAGAGTAAATCGGAAAGTTTTCCTCAGAATAAGCGGATATGTAACGGGCGTTTTTTCTGAAAGGAAGGTTAATACGTGGGATATTATGATCAGCATGTAAAGGACAAAAACAAAAAGCAAAAAGGAAATCGAGGTGGTTACTTAATACCTACTCTAATCGGTTTAGCTTTAGCTGGCTTTATCGTTCTCGTCGCATTTCCTAATCTTTTCGGGAATGATCGGCAAAATCTAGCTGCGATTGAAGAGAGAGAATCGAGACAAAACGGTAATGTGGACAGAATGCCAGCAGAAGTTCGCAACGTTTCAGTAAATGTCTCGACAGAAATAACAGAAATAGTAGATGGAGTAGCAGAGGCTGTTGTTGGGGTAATTAATATTCAACATGCATCGTTTTGGCAAAATGAAGTAGCATCGGAAGAAGGAGAGGCTGGTACAGGTTCTGGTGTTATTTACAAAAAGGAAAATGGCCGTGCTTATGTCGTAACAAATTATCATGTAATTGAAGGAGCTACGACGGTAGAGGTCAGTTTAGTGGATGGAACACGAGTACCTGCCGAAGTGTTAGGAGAAGATCCATGGACAGACCTTGCAGTGTTAGTTATGGAGGATTCACTTGTGACGAAAGTTGCGACATTTGGTAATTCAGACAATGTTCGTACAGGGGAACCCGTAATAGCGATAGGAAACCCGTTAGGATTACAATTTTCAGGTTCCGTAACACAAGGAATTATATCTGGAACGGATAGGAGTATCCCTGTTGATATTGATCGTGATGGGAACCCAGATTGGCATGCAGACGTGATGCAAACGGATGCAGCAATTAATCCAGGTAATAGTGGTGGAGCATTAGTCAATATTCAAGGGCAAGTAATTGGCGTAAATTCAATGAAAATTGCACAAGAAGCGGTAGAAGGAATAGGACTTTCTATTCCGGCGAATACAGTAATCCCAATTATTAACGATTTAGAGGAATTCGGCGAAGTTCAACGCCCGTATTTCGGTGTTAGTATTGGGTCATTAGCTGATATTCCGAGCTATCATTGGCAACAAACATTAAAGCTACCGAACGATGTAAACTATGGTGTTTATATAACAAATATTGCAGGTAATTCACCAGCCTCTCGTGCAGGTTTACAACAATACGATGTGATTGTTGAATTGGATGGAGATCCAATATATGATGTTATTGAATTACGTAAACATTTATATAATGAAAAGCAAGTCGGCGAAGAAATGAATGTGACGTTTTATAGAGGTAGAGAAAGACAAAATACATCGATACAATTAACCGAATCAGGTTATTAAAGGGAGTGTTTTCACTCTCTTTTCCTATTTAATATAAGTTTTCTGTTTAAAACTTTATTAAGATGTGGATAAGTGGTAACCTAAATGAGGTGAAAATTGTCGAATGAAAGGATTGTGGATAAAATGGTTAAATGTTGTGAAGAACATATCGAACTTGCGATGGAAATGTATATAGATCAACAGGAGGAAGCACCTCCACTAGCACTAGTACCAGAAGAAGAAAAGTTATCAACAACTTGTGAATTTTGTCAAAACGTGGCGACATATATGGTAGGGAACTAATATTCGCCTACTAAATGTGGATAGATTTTGTGGATATGTGAATAACTTTTGTGGACAACCTGTTTGTAAAGTGAGGATTAGTTGTGAATATCTCAATTATTACAATTGGAAAACTAAAAGAAAAATATTTAAAGCAAGGAATAGAGGAATATTTAAAAAGATTAAGTATATATGCGAAAGTGGAAGTAATCGAGCTTCCAGATGAAAAAGCACCAGAACAGCTAAGTGAAGCAGAGATGGAGCAAGTAAAAGGAAAAGAAGGGGAACGGATTTTAAGTAAAATTTCCGATGATACATATGTAATAGCGCTGGCGATCGAAGGGAAGCAACGCTCCTCTGAACAACTTGCTTCTGAAATAGATAAATTAGCAACCTACGGGAAAAGCAAAATAGCCTTTATAATCGGTGGATCGTTAGGGCTGAGTGGAGAAGTAATGAAACGTGCGAACGACACCTTATCATTTTCGAAAATGACGTTTCCACATCAATTAATGAGATTAATTCTTTTAGAACAAATTTATCGAGCTTTTCGAATTAATCGAGGAGAACCGTACCATAAGTAGATAAGGTAAAAAAACGTGGGTATTTCATCATTTTATAAGTAAGAATCTTTGTAAAATAAAAAAAGGCTAACTAACATAGTATATGTTGGTATGTTCATTTTTTTGCATTATAGGTACTTACCCCTCGACACTAAATTTTAGTGTGCTGGGGGCAAGTACCTTTTTCGATTAGAATACAAAACCCACACCAGTTGGTTTTGTACAACAAGTTGTATTAAAGCTCTATCTTTAAAAACAGTATACATATAAGGCTACAAGAGTCTTCGTATTCAAAAGTGTAAACAAGTATACAAACATGCATACTTGTTGATTTCAAGAGATGTATACATTTTTGTAAACAAGTATACGAGAATGTATGCGGTGAAAGGGAAGTTTACGATATGTTTACAGGTTTACAGTTTTGTAATCTTTCATTTTATGCCACAATAGAATCTATTATCCTTTCGTACTATTTTTAAGAAAGATGTTTCATAAAATTCGCAAACGAAAGGGAATGGTAGAAAATGAAATCTAGAATTGCAGCAATTGATGTTGGGAATGACTCTATTAAGGCCATTTTAGGAGAGTTAGATTACGAGTTGAATATACCGAATATTGTGGCAATAGATACGGAAGAACGACCTGTAATTGGAATAGAAGATTTGAATGAAAAAAATCCGTTAGAAGGAATAAATATTAAAATTCACTCACCTGCCCTAAAAGAGAACAATGCAATTTACCGAGTTGGCCATTTAGCTACGAAAAGTAACAATGCAACTGAGCTTGATCCAGGAAGCAGTAAATCAGAAGAAGACCAAACAATAATCATGCTTTTAACCACATTGGCATTAGATGCAGTAAGAGACGAGAATAAAGAGTTCTTCCAAAGAAACAAAAATATTATAGATGCTAACTATACATTAGGTACTGGTCTACCGCTTCGAGAAGTAAAAGAAGGGAAAGATGCTGGATATCGATCCAAATTAATGGGCTCGGTTCACCTAGTAGAGTTTTTAGTTACACCTAAATACAAAGGTTTAAAAGTAAATATTAAGTTTAACGATGTAAAAGTATATCCTGAAGGTTTTGCTGCCTATATTAACCTAGTAATGGATAGCGATTTAAAAGTAATTAATAAAGACTTAATTGATAAACGTATTGTGATTCAAGATATTGGTGGACTATCAACGGACATCGCCGTTATTAAAAATCGAAATGTAGACGATGACAAAGCGCAAGGATTTAATCTTGGTGTGTCAGAATCGCTTGAGGCAATCAGAGAAGAAATTCGTTCGAAACATGGTGTAGAGTTAGATAGTCGGCGAGATGTTGTAGAAATCATAACAAAGAAAAATGACCGTAACCATATCATGGTGAAAGGTAGTCGAACAAGTGTGCATGATATTACCGATCGTATCCTTTTAGAATTAGCGAAAAAGCAGTATCGCTTACTACGTAATACGTGGCAAAAAAATTCCCAAACAGAAATTTGCTATTTTGTAGGTGGCGGATCAAACGTTTTAAAGGAGTACATCAAAGCACTAAATAATAGTTTAGATGGTTACAATATTGACTTCTTTGAAGATGAAAAAGAAAGTATTTGGATGATGGCAAATGCTTATTATAAATTAATTATGGATTTTACGCGAAAAACAGAGCAAAAGAAAAAAGCGAAAGAACCTGTAAAGAACTAGGCAATGGAAAAATCTAATAATGTAGAGGTAAAAAGGGGACAAACGATTTCTTTTCGCATCCCTTCAGATACACCTGATTATTTATTAAAGCATTTGCAGAGGCTAAAAGAGAATGAAAGGAGAAATTTCTCTAGTAAAATAGCGGATTTTGTAATGGAAGGAGTCGGAAGGTCAAGTAAAAAAGAACGAGAGTCTATTACTATTCCCTTACCAAAACGGCTAAGTAAATCACAGCAAGATTGGCTTAAACATGAACATTCCGAAGCATTACTAGGTAGTATTCTCTTTCAATTATTATCCAATCCGGTTCGGGCAACTTCCTTACTAGTATCCTTAAATAGTAGTGATGTTAATGATAATTACACGTTATATTCACAAGAGGAGATGCAGGAATCTATTAAATATGAGGACCACCAAAATTCTGAAGCTACAGAGTTAGCGATTAAAGTGGAAGCAAACGAAATGGATGACGATTTACTATCATTCGATTGGGAAACGGCAAGCCAAAATACAAAAGGACAATTAAATGAGAAGGAGGGAGAAAAAGATGAAGATTTAGAAGATTTATTAGGAGACTTTTTAAATACGATGAATAGTTAATAAGTCTAACAAGAGGCATTCTTTTATAAGAATGAAACTAAACTATTGGAAGAAAGGCTTTCAACAGGGAACGCCGTTCAGGAGAAAAAAATCTCATTATGATTAGATACAGTGAACTGTATCAATAATAAATGGGGTTTTTAAACAAAATAAAAGTTGATATATGTAGTGATAGCCAGAACCATACCTTGAACCACAATCAGGGCGTCCCTGGCTATCTATTAAAAAAAAGCACATGTGATTAGTCCTGTTTAAAAAGACTTTATGTTCTTAAGTTGTAGCTGATGAGAAGCATGGATAGGTTTAGGATTCAGGCATTATCCAAACGATTTCTGATAGACGAACAAAGAATGTAGAATCATGCTCTTGAATGACAACATGATCAAGCTTTGCATCAACAACCATTCCACTAACGGAACCACGTGTCGTATCAAGGACGGCCCTTTTTCCTATTAGACTGCGTAGCGCTTCATATACGAAAGGTTCAATGACAATAACTTGCATCGGTCCATTATGTGTTATTTGCGGATTGGTTCGATAGTTATACATAGGGTTCATTCTCTTTCCTCCAAAGTATAGTGCTGTTTTACTTATCACTTTATGAGAGGATAGCTTGACACGTTCTGAGTGCTGTATTCGAAGTGTTTGTTAAGAGATTATATTTAAAGTTGCTTAAAACCGTATCATAAGTAAATGTAAAGTAACAGAAAAAATTATTTTGGTAAAGGAACAAATAAATAGAAAAGAACCTAAGACAAAACTATAGTTAACAAAAATAAACGAGATACCTTTTCATTCTAGATGATGGGTACCTCGTTTTTTTATTTAAAATAGTGCGTTGGACTACGATAAAACAGCATATAAAATCCACATAAAAGTCTGACAAAACGTAGGTAAACCACTTCTTCTACTAGGTTATCTTATTGAATAATTGAACAAAATGTGAAGTTACTACTAGAAAAGATAGAAATATCTAAAAATTTGGAAAAGATCATTGATTTTTCTTTCCAATAATTATATCATTATAATTAATTTTCTGAAAAAGGGGGGGTTCAGCGGTGGTTACTTTTATTGCATCTATTGTGTTGTTAATTGTCGGTTATATCGTTTACGGGAAGGTGGTTGAACGAATTTTTGGCATTAATGACCAGAATTCAACACCTGCCTATACAAACAACGACGGTCTTGATTATATGCCAATGAGTTGGTGGAAAGCGAGTTTAATTCAGCTTTTGAATATCGCTGGAACCGGTCCGATATTTGGTGCAATAATGGGCGCACTTTATGGTCCAGTAGCTTTTATATGGATTGTTATCGGCTGTATTTTTGCTGGAGCGGTACATGATTACTTTTCGGGGATGATATCGCTAAGACATAATGGAGCACAATTTCCGACTCTTGTCGGTAAATATTTGGGCGGTAAAATGAAATTCGTTACAACGATTGTTTCGATTATTTTAATGGTGTTGGTGGCAGCAGCATTTACTGCAGCACCTGCCCAGCTACTTACGCAAATAACACCACTTAACTCTACAACTTGGTTAGTTATTATTTTTGCTTATCTTATACTTGCGGCAATCTTACCAATCAATAAAATAATAGGAAGAGTGTATCCTATTTTTGGAGCTATTTTAATTTTCATGGCTGTATCAATTGGTATCGGAATGTTCTTTTTTGATCATTCAATCCCAAATTTAACGTTAAGTAATTTACATCCAGGAGAAATGCCGATTTGGCCTTTATTAATGGTAACGATATCCTGTGGAGCAATTTCAGGATTTCATAGTACACAAAGTCCGATTTTAGCTCGAACATTAAAAAAAGAAAGTGAAGGTAGAAAAGTATTCTATGGAGCAATGATTGGTGAAGGTGTTATTGCCATGATTTGGGCAGCGGCAGGTATGACCTTCTTTGGTAGTACGGGTGCGTTGCAAACAGCATTGGCAGCAGGAGGTCCAGCTGGGGTCGTTAATGAAATCAGTATTACTACACTAGGTGCATTTGGCGGATTCATCGCAATTTTAGGTATTGTTGTTCTTCCAATTACTACTGGTGATACGGCATTACGTTCCTCCAGAATGATGCTTGCGGAATTATTGACTCAATTGACGAAGAAAGATTTTCATGGGAAAGGGAAAGTAGCTTTACTTATCATCCCGGTATTAGGAACAACGCTATATTTAACTACAATTGATTATAGTTTTCTCTGGCGATATGTTGGTGGAACGAATCAGATCGTTGCTGCGGTAATGTTGTGGACGGCAGCCATGTACCTTGTTAAAAATAACAAGTTTCATTGGATTTGTAGTATTCCAGCTTTATTCATGACAGCGGTAGTAAGTACATATTTCTTCTATGCACCAGAAGGCTTTAACTTGGATTATCGTATTTCTCTGATCCTAGGAATGGTAATTTGGTTGGCAGTGCTAGCTTGGTTTGTCTGGCAACTTATTAAACATAAGAGAGCCAACAACTATGAGGATTCGGAGCTGAAAGTTGGATAGCAATGGGCATTGCAGATAAACAAGAGAATATTTTGTAAGCTTTCAGGTTCGTTGTAAGTGGACAAAGACCTAGTCTACACTTGCTAAATATTTCTAAAAGTAGTACTATTATCGTGAGTAAGAGTCGAATGCTCTTGCTTATTTGATTATGAATCTTTAAAAAACATTTTATTATAAAGGTAATGCTTTCTAGATTATAAAGCTAGAATTCTAAGCCCGATAAGATTGGAATCCTAATTCCTGTCTTATTGGGCTTTTATTTTGTCAAAATTTATCGGAAGGAAGGGAAAAATGGAAAACAGCCTTTTAATAAAGAAACAACTTCTACAACAATACGTTCAAACTCATAATAAAACGAACAGTATTTCGATAGTGAATGAGCAGAAAGATCCCTTTTTAATCGTAGATTTACAGGGAGGGATTTTATATGCAAGTAGGAAAAGTGAAACCGTATTAGGGTACACAAAACCGGAATTGATGAGAATGAATGCCTATACTTTATTATCTTTTGGCTCCTATTTTACAAAGGATAGGGTGACGAGTAGAGTAATTCCCTTTTATAAAAAAAATGAACCCGTTTCAACGGAGTTAAATGTGACAATTATTCCAATCTATGAAAGTGAAGAGCAAATTGGGCTTTATCTTGTGTTTCACACGAAAGACTTCGAAGAGCAAAAAGAAGGAACATTAAAGGCTGAGGAGGAATGGAAGTCCTTAGTTGAAAAAAATACTGTCGCAGCTCAACTAGTAGCTGAATTTTCTCGCGATATTCAATACAATATTACAATAATTAAAGGGTTTGTTGAATTAATAAAAAGAGGATATGGATACAAAGAGTATTACAAACTAGTAGAAAGTGAATTAGCTCGATTAGATTTAGTGTTAAGAGAGCTTTCTATGCTAATGTTGTCTAACAATAGAGATATAGGTATGTATAGTATGAGAGAATTACTTTCCGAAGTACTTACATTACTGAAACATCAAGCATATTTAAATAATATAGAGTTTGAAGAAGAGTTTATATTTACGAAATCTAAAATATACGGGGATAAAAATCAATTAAAACTCATATTTATCTCTCTTTTGAAAAATGCGATAGAAGCTATGCCCGAAGGTGGGAAAGTACTGGTGGAGGCTCGTAATAATGGGGATGATACAATATTAATTCGAATTAAAGATGAAGGTTTGGGGATACCTCTAGATCTATTGGGGAAAATAGGCCATTCCAGATTTACAACGAAAAAAGGTGGAACAGGTTTAGGCCTAATCGTTAGTAGACAAATAATAGATGACCATTATGGTACTATAACATTTGTAACGGACCAAAAAGGGACAGCTGTCGAAATAAACCTACCAGTCTGTGAGTAAAGTATTGCTAGAGATAAAAAAGAATGGTAAAATGAAAAAGACTAATGTCTTACTGTCATTGGTTAACTTTGACTTGAAATTTTGTAACATATGCATGCTATTCAACATATTATTTTAATATAATTTTATAACGTACAATTATTGATTGGTAAATGGGAGATACTATTTTAAATAGACTGTCTTTCCGTGGCCTAACTTCTTATTAGAGGTTAGGCCTTTTTTATTATGGAAAAAAATGTGTATTAACTATTTTTTTAAGAAAAGGAGGCTAAGTCGAGTTGAATATCTTACATACTAAAAATCAAGATACCCTCCTACAGTTGAGTAGTACAATGAGTAAAATGCTTAAAAAAAGGTTTGGTAAAGGTCCAGAAACATGTTTTGCAATTATACATTCGAATAGACTTATCATTTATGTTCGTAAATTCATGACTCCTGCCGAAGAGGTTTTATTAAGCAAAGGGAAAAAGAAACTAGCTATTGCCTTTCGATCAGAAGTAATGGAGCAAGTTTTTACTGAATACTTAGATGTAGCGTTATTAGCAACTGGAATTAATTTCGACTCTTATTTCAGTGATTGGGATTTCACATCTAACTCTGGACTAATAATATTTGAAATTACTCATAAATTAGGATGGTATGACAGTATTGGTAATACATATGAAAAGGAACAAATTATCCAATCAATAAAAAATGTGAGTTCAAGGCTTCACAAATATCCTTCTAACATGGAAGTTATCAAGCTTTCACAAAATTTACTAGCAATAGAATGTAACGGTGTGTTGTTACAAGTTGAAGATTTACTCTTTGATAAAGGGCATTTAGATATATTGCACGAAAGAGCTATTGAGATTAAAAGGAAATACTATAACCAAAAAGAATATTTAGAAGAGCAGCTAGGTAGACAAATAGGCAGTATATTTATTATTTCGGATTATATTAAGGATCGAAAATATATCATATTCTATTTAACATAGTAATTTTTAAAATAGGCAAAATAACTCGGAGAAACATATTCTTCTTGTTATTTTGGCTTTTTTTCATTTTTGAAGGTAGGTGATGAAAGTTTTTTTCATCCTAATTAACCATATATATAGATATAACTATTAACAAAATATTTCTCCCTATAGTAATAGTATTACTATAGTAGTCAATAATAGTACTAACGCACGATTAAGAGAGCGAATAAAGGGTTAGTACATAGTTATTTTTATAATAATGTAGGAAAGGTAGTGAAGATATAATTGAGCAAAGATCCATTAAACTTTTTAAGTAGTTATACAAGTAAATTGTTAAGAAAGAACTTTGGTCGTGGACCTCAATCTTGCCAAACAACGCTTAAAAACAGCCATTTAGTTATTTACATAAAAGGCTTTTTATCACCGATGGAAGAGGTTCTTATGCAACAAGGACAAAGGGACCAAGTTGATAAAGCTAGAACTATTATAATTGAGCATTTGATAAAGGAGCTCGTTGGAGTTATTAGGTTAACAATTGAACGAGATGTTGAGGAAAGCTACCATGATTGGAACTTTCCTAATAACTCTGGAATATTAATGTTTAAGTTAAAAGAAAGTGAAGATGTACAGGAAGAGGAGGATATACAGGACAGCATAGATGATAGAGTAGAACTAGAGGAATTAGCGCAAGAAGCAGCTCGAATTAGTAAATTGGTACAAAAAGTTCCCGAACAAATTATCGTCTATCCATTGTCAAAAACTATTTATTTATTAGAGAGGAAAGGTCTATTAGTTCCTATTGAAAAAGCTCTAATTGCAAAAGGCTATAAAGAGGAATTAAAGATAACAAAGGATGAACTGGAGAAAAAGTATTTCCATCGACATGGGAAATTTAATGAAATTTTTCTTCGCCCTATAAAGGATATTTTTATTGATTGGAATTTAAAAGAGGATAAATCATTAATGGGCTTTATACTATTTGAAAAAGAGGAGTTTTAATTGTATCGTATTAAGGTCCATATTCATTTGCTGAATCCCCATTTTTAGGGATAGTTCCAATAATCCCCCAAAAGTGCCTTTCACCACAATATTGACAGAAAGCCGTTTTCAGTCCATAATATTTTTTAATATATTTGAGGTTGTATTTAATTTAGATACTATATTTAAAAAAAGTAATGACAGGGACCTAGTAAGTAGTTCTCAAGTAAAAGAGAGTAAAATCCACCGGCTGAAAGGTTTTACATACTTGCAATGCTATTGAACCCTATCCCTCGAGCTTGTTAGGCAAAACCTAACCGATTTCCTACGTTAAAGGAAAATAGAGTGAATATTAGATGAAGTCTAATATTAATGAAGGTGGTACCACGGAGCTTTTTCGTCCTTTTTTATGGGGATGGAAGGGCTTTTTTTATTATATTATTAAGGTGGTGAACGAGAAATGAAGAAGAAAAGAATTGTAGTCAAAATTGGCAGTAGTTCTTTAACGAATAGGAACGGTGGACTTAGTAATGAGAAATTATGTGAGCATGTGGATGCTCTTGCGGAATTAAAAGAATTAGGGCATGAAGTTATTCTCATTTCATCTGGTGCGGTGGCAGCTGGGTTTGCTGATCTTGGCTATTCCTCTCGTCCGACAACAATTGCTGGCAAGCAAGCAGCGTCAGCAGTAGGACAAGGATTATTAATAAGGGGATATACAGAAGAATTTAAAAGCAGACATGGCATTGTTGCTGCCCAATTATTATTAACAAGACAAAACTTCTTGCATAAAGATCAATATAACAACGCATATGCCACATTATCGGAGCTTTTACATCGCGATGTTCTACCAATTATTAATGAAAATGATTCAGTGTCGGTGGAAGAATTAACATTCGGGGACAATGACATGCTATCAGCGCTAGTGAGTGGCCTCGTTCAGGCTGATTTTTTAATCATTTTAACAGATATAAATGGAATATATGATCAAAACCCACGTACAAATCCAAATGCGAAAAAGTATAATTTTCTATTTGAAATTAATGATGAATTGTTAAAGGGCGCATCTGGAGCGGGATCAAACGTAGGTACTGGAGGGATGAAGTCAAAAATAGAAGCTGCAAAAACGGCACTGGATTTAGGGGTAAAAGTATTTATCGGATCAGGTTCTGGAAGTGAAAAACTAGTAGATATTCTTGCTGGAAAAGGAGATGGGACTTACATTGGTAGTGACTCTCAACCTATCGTGAAAACGTCAAAGCAATGGCTAGCACTTCATTCTGTTCCAAGTGGAAAAATAGAGGTCGACGAAGGTGCAGTAGGTGCGATTGTAAGGCAAGGGAAAAGCCTTCTACCTGCTGGTGTAACAAATATTTATGGAAACTTTCACGTGAATGATGTCGTGGAAGTAATTAACGGAAAAGGGAAAACGATTGGTAAAGGAAAAGTGAATTTCTCCTCCAATCAGTTAATCGACATTAAAGGCTTATCAAGCGCAGAAGCGATGACGATTGCAAATAGTAACCATAGAGTAGTCATCCATAGAGATAATTGGGTCAGTCAAACAGAAAGGAGAATGTAGGATGAGTGGACTTTTCCAAGCAAACCGTAGTCAAGAGTTAATTCAAAAAGGTAGAAAGGCGAAAGAGGCTGCTACTATATTAGCTAAAACAACGACAGAGCAAAAAAATAAAGCACTTCAAATAATGGCAGAACAGCTAATGAAAGAACAAGCCTTTATTTTAGTAGAAAATGAGAAAGATATTATCACTGGAAAAGAAAATGGAATGAGTGACGCCTTATTAGATCGCTTAAAGTTAAATGACAAGCGTCTTCAAGATATGGCAGATGCTCTCATACAGTTAACAAAGCTGAACGACCCAGTTGGTGAATTATTAGAGGAATGGGAACGTCCGAACGGCCTTCATATTTCACAAATTCGAGTACCACTAGGGGTTATTGGCATGATATATGAAGCTAGACCAAATGTGACAGTAGATGCATCAAGCCTTTGTATAAAAACCGGTAACGCGGTGCTGCTTCGCGGAAGTTCAACAGCAATCCATTCTAATAAAGCGATTGTAAAGGTAATCCAACATGCCCTTCAGTTAAGTGAACTTCCTGTTGAGTCTGTTCAGTTATTGGAAGATACAAGTCGGGAGACAGCTTCTGAAATGTTCCGGTTAAATGAATATCTCGACGTTTTAATTCCACGCGGTAGCGCACAGCTAATTCAAACAGTAGTACAACATGCAACCGTTCCTGTATTAGAGACCGGTGCTGGAAATTGTCATGTTTATATCGATGAAACGGCTGATCCAAAAATGGCAATTGATATCGCCATTAATGCGAAAACACAACGTCCGTCTGTATGTAACGCATGTGAAACAATCCTAGTTCATAAAGAATGGGCATCGAAACATTTAGTACACTTATGTACTGCTTTAAGAGATAAAGATGTCCATATTCATGGAGATGAAACAGTACAGCACACTGGTTTGGATATAATTCCGGCTAGTGTAGCAGATTGGGAAACAGAATATTTAGGATTAGAATTAGCAGTAAAAGTAGTTGAAAACGTAGAGGCTGCTATTACACATATAAATCATTACGGAACGAAACACTCAGAAGCAATTATTTCTTCTTCTGTTGAAAATGTAGAACAATTTTTAAATGAAGTGGATGCAGCAGCTGTATATCACAACGCCTCTACTAGATTTACAGATGGCTTTGAATTTGGCTTTGGTGCCGAAATCGGAATAAGCACCCAAAAACTACATGCTCGTGGCCCAATGGGACTAAACGCCCTAACCTCAACAAAATACATCATTAAAGGAAATGGACAACTGAAATAAGTGGACAGAGGGACAGGTCTTGATCCACGCAGAAATTAGAAAAAACATCTAAGTGTATTCCTACTAGAACACAAACCTCTTCATACATCGTTGAAGGGGTTTTCTTCATTATTAAATTAAATAGTATCTCCTTTTACTAAAAGATTAGTTACTTTCCAATATATTTCATATACTTTATTAATTAAGAGGTTTACTAGGGGGATGGAGATGAATAAAAAACTATTTGGGTTATTATTATTTCTATTTACGCTTTTTTTATCGGGATGTAACGGAGAAGGAAGTAAGAAAACGAACGAAGAAATGGAAAAGACTGAACAAAAATCAGATAGCTATGAATATGACATCGTAACAGTAACCTATCATGAAGAGAATGTAGCAGTAGAGTATCCGAAAATCATCAGTTTTCATGATGAAGAAAAACAGGAAACAATAAATGAATTAATTAAAACAGCGGCCATAAAACCTTATCAAGATACGATAGCTTCACTTGATTCAGACCAACAATATGAAGCTGATGGAAGTTATGAGATTAAGTTGAAAAATGAAGAAATCTTGAGTATTGCCTATAGGAGTTATAACAACGTTACACCATCTGCGCATCCGTATCATTTATTTTTTACAACGAATATTGAACTTAACACTGGTAAGCAATTGTTTTTAACAGATTTTGTATCCGAAATTGATATCGATTTTATCAATACATTGAAAGAAGCGAAGTATGTTGGTGATATAGAAAATGAATATGAGCAAGATATTAGAAATATGGCATTTGGTTTGTATGAAAATGATGAAAAATTAATTTTGGAGCTTACTAAAAGTCAAGAAGGTATGAATGGAATTTATGTCTATGTAACAGAAGATGCTCTCGGAATTAGTATGCCAGTTGCTCATGTTGCTGGGGATCATGCTGAATTTGAGATTAGTATTAATGATCTAAAAGGAATTGATAGATGAAAATGAAATTAAAACCGATTCTTTCGGAATTAAGTAAATATAGGTGTGCGAGTTATTAAAAGTAGTTTTCTAGTAAAAATATAGAATAAAGATTATATTGTCCCTACTAAACACTTCTTATTTCCATGTCTTTTTTATATAAATCTAGTTCGAAAAACCAATCAATTAGTATGGTTTATGAATAGATTATTATAATTTAAGGAGGGGATAAAAGGTGCAAGATTCTAAAAATCAACGAATAGATGAAGTGAAAAGTGCTGTTTCTACTGTAGAAGGTTGGTTGAAAAAAGAAGGTATTAAAAATTTATATACGTATGCGTTGGAGGCTCCGACATCGACAATAGTGGAGATTGGTTCCTGGAAAGGGAAATCAACTTCTTGCTTAGCATTTGCTGTTAAAGACCGCGGGGAGGGAAGGGTATATGCAATTGACACCTGGAAAGGGTCTTCAGAGCATCAGAAGGTGCTTAAACATTATGAGGAAGATCAATTGTATCAGGAATTCCTTGAAAATATGAGTAAATTAAATTTATTAGATGTAATTCAGCCTATAAAGATGGATAGCGTTGAAGCATCACGTATTTGGCCAATACAGAAAAAAATTGGCCTACTGTACATCGATGGCTCACATGAGTATGAATTAGTGAAGAGGGACTTTGAGTTTTGGAGTCCATTTGTAGCTGAAGGGGGATACATCATTTTTGATGATGTTCCATCTTGGTCTGGACCAACACAGTTAGTTAATGAATTGCCAGATTGGTATAAATTTATAGACATAAGAGGAAATCATGGCATATATCAAAAATTAAATTAAGTGGACGGAGGGACAGGTCAAGTCCCTCGCTCACACAGAAAATGGTAAATGTAAGTTTTATATATTTTGTTACTACTAAGCGGCAAGAAGAATGTAGTTTGGTTTACAAGTACAGTTACCCTTCTCTATTCTCTAAGGTTGTTTCCGTTATATTGTTCTTTTTTATTTGAAAAGTTAAAGGCACAAATTATATATATTCAGAATTTATATAAAGAAAAACTAGTAGGTGAAAAAATGCTAGCACTTGTTCATGGTATCATATTGGCGTTTGGACTAATTTTACCTTTAGGTGTTCAAAACGTATTTATTTTCAACCAAGGAGCAACTCACCGGAAATTATTAAAAGCTGCTCCTGCCATAATTACAGCAGGATTTTGTGATACGATACTTATCATTTTGGCTGTAAGTGGACTTTCAGTAGTTGTTTTAAATTTTGAGTGGTTAAAGAAATTTATTATTTTTATGCGGAACGATCTTTTTGATTTATATGGGATTTGTTATGTGGAGGAGCACTTCAGATTCTAGTAGTAAAATTCAGGTGCCAAGTCGTTTTTCCGCTCGACGACAAGTTACCTTTGCTGCTTCTGTTTCGTTACTTAATCCGCACGCTATTATAGACACAATTGGAGTTATTGGAACGAGTTCTCTTGCTTATGTAGGTCATGAGAAGGTAATCTTTACTCTTGCTTGTATTATAGTCTCATGGATATGGTTTTTCTTTTTAGCCATTATCGGTCGAAAGGTTGGACAGTTAGGAAACAGCGGTATACTGTTGAAGCGGATAAATCAAATTTCAGCCATAATCATTTGGGTCATGGCAGTATATTTAGGGTACAACTTTTTTACATATTTATAGTCTGTGAGAAAAATGAGGTAATTGATGTTGTTAACCAAAAAGCGTGGACAAGGGGTAGCCCTTGTCCACATTTTATTATTTCGTATAGTTATCAAAGTAACCTTGAATGTAGATCATTGGTGTTCCTTTATCACCACTACCAGAAGTTAGATCGGACAGGGAGCCGATTAAGTCTGTTAATTTACGAGGTGTAGTACCTTGGGCTTCCATCGCACCAACAAGATCTTCATTTTTATTTTGAATGTATTCAGAAACAGCTTGCTTTAACTCTTCGCCACGAAGATGAGAGAAGTTGTTATCTGCTAAATATTTTAGTTTAATTTCATTTGGTGTACCTTCAAGCCCTTTCGTGTAGGCTGGTGATACAACTGGATCTGCAAGCTCCCAAATTTTCCCCACTGGATCTTTGAATGCTCCATCTCCATAAACCATTACTTCAACTGTTTTTCCCGTTAAGTCTTTTAGTTTTGCTTGAATGGAATCAACGATTGGTTGACAGTTGTTTGGGAATAATTTTATGCTATCTTCGGTTGCTTTATTTGAACCAAGAAGACCATAATCTTCGTTAAAGCCACTGCCGTTAATAGATTGGGAAAGAATATCATCTAGGCCGAATACTATTTCTGCACCGTTATTTTTTAAGATACGTTTCGTTCTGAAGCGTGAGTGAATATCACAAGTTAAGACGTTACTAGTATACTCTAAAATCGTTTTTGGGTTGTTGGAGAAAATAACCTCACACTTAATACCTTCCGCCTCAACTAACGATTTATAGTATTCAACATAATCAACACCTGTAAATGTATGTTTTTTATAGCCGAAATGTTCACGGAACTGAGCTTCTGTTAGTACATCAGTCCATGGGTTAATTCCTTTTTCATCTAATTCATCGATGTCCACTAGGTGGTTACCAACTTCATCAGAAGGGTAGCTAAGCATTATTACTATTTCACTAGCACCTTTTGCAATCCCTCTTAAAAGGTTAGAAAAACGGTTACGGCTTAGAATAGGGAAAATAACACCAATTTTGCCTTCTCCGAATTTTGCTTTAATATCTGTTGCTATATCGTCAATTGTCGCATAGTTTCCTTGTGCGCGAGCGACAATAGATTCTGTTATCGTTACAATGTCACGATCTTCAATCGAATATTTTTCACTTTCTGCTGCATGTAATACTGTATCAACGACGATTTGTTCAATATTATCTCCTTCGTTGATGATTGGACCGCGAAGCCCACGAACTACTGTTCCAACTGCTCTAGCCAATGTAATCTCTCCTTTAATTGAGTACATTTTTATGTAAAGTATGTCTCTCTTTTCAACATACTATAAGTTTACTATACCTTTAATAAATGATATAAGTAAAATTAATATTTATAATATCTGCTATAAGGAGAACTAATATGATAGGAAAATTGGATTTGTACCGAATTTTTAACGTTGTTAGCCGAAACAATAGTTTCTCGAAAGCTGCAAAAGAGCTATACATGACACAATCAGCTGTTAGTCAAGCAATTTTAAAACTAGAAAAAGAATTAGAAATTCCTCTTTTCCATCGAAACTCGAAAGGTGTAGTGTTGACGAATGAAGGGAAACTGTTAAATGAGCATGTAAATTCGGCTCTAGCAATTATTGATGTTGCTGAAGATAAATTATTTGAATTCAAAACATTTAAAACAGGACAATTACGTATTGGGGTCGGCGATACAATATCACGTTATTTTCTATTACCTTATTTAGAAAAATTCCATCGAGCGTATCCAGGGATTAAATTAAATATATTAAACGGGACCACAACAGAAATTTGTGAGTTTATTAAAACAGGAAAGGCAGACCTCGGTCTATGCAATTTGCCAATTGATGAAGACCATCTTCAAGTTATTCCATGCAAAGAAATTAAAGACATCTTTGTATGCGGAGAAAAATATAAAAACTTAACGGATAAACCAGTTAGTCTTGAATATTTAATGAGGCTACCATTAATCTTTTTAGAAAAGAAATCAAACTCACGAGTATATATAGAAAACTTTTTCAAAGAACGAGGATTTAACGTCTCTCCGGTGTTCGAACTAGGCTCTTACGACTTATTACTCGAATTTACTAAAATAAATTTAGGAATATCGTGTGTGATTAAGGAGTTTTCGAGCGATTACATAAAAAGAGGAGAATTATTTGAAGTGGTATTACAAGAGGAAATTCCGAAAAGAAGTATCGGTATTTGTTATTTAAAAAGTGTTCCTTTATCACGTGCAGCATTGAAGTTTGTAGAAAGCATACAGAATAGCGCTTCGTAGGGGGGAAATGGTGGGGATATTTGAAAAATTATATACAATATTGATTTTGATAGCAGTTGCTCTAGGTTTAATCCTCGGTCAAGTTAGTAACATAGCGATGCATGCAGATAAAATTATTATGCCTTTATTAATTATAATGTTATATGTTACCTTTTTACAAATCCCGATCAAGGATATAAGGAATTCCTTTTTAAATCGAAAATTCACAATTACATCTGTAGCGATGAATTTTGTTTTAACACCGTTATTGGCGTGGGTGCTTGCTGCAATATTTTTAGGAGATAACTACGCGTTATGGCTTGGATTTATTATGTTAATGGTTACTCCTTGTACGGATTGGTATATTATATTTACTGGTATTGCCAAAGGTAACATTTCGCTATCTACTAGTATTTTACCTTTAAATTTATTACTACAGCTTCTATTATTACCGTTATATCTATTTATTTTTTCGGGAACAGTTGGTGTAGTTGATTTTCAGCTCGTTATGGAGAGTATCATTCTCGTATTAATCATACCGTTCGTCTTAGCATTTTTAACTAGACAATATCTACTGCGGAATAGAAAAGAACGGTTAATAGAGAAATGGAGCTCTTTGCCGATTTTCTTTTTATGTTTAGCAATAGTAGCTATGTTCGCATCACAAGGAAGTTTATTACTAGACAATGTAAATTTATTAGTTAAGCTAATGATTCCAATTGTTGTATTTTTCTTCATCAATTTCATCATTGGAAGATTCATCGGAAGTTTATTGCATTTTAAAAGAGAGAAAACGGTTAGCTTAAATTTTACGACGTTAGCAAGAAATTCGCCAGTTGCATTGGCAATCGCATTGACCGCCTTCCCACATGAGCCGTTAATAGCATTAGTGTTAATTCTTGGTCCATTAATTGAGTTACCGTTGTTATCTATCATCTCTTATTTAATACTATTCATTGATAGAAAAAAACGAATACCTGTATAAAAAAGCCCCCAACGTATTTTAGGGGCTTCAATCTTTTTTATATATTGGCAGTTTCGCTCGTAGGTATTAATTTAAGCTGATGGCGCATAGCGTAGGAAAAGCCGTCTTCATCATTTGTTTTTGTAACAACATCTGCTATATTTTGAATATAGGCTGGAGCATTTCCCATTGCCACTGAAGTTGTTGCAACTTCAAATTGTCCGAGGTCATTTCCACCATCCCCGATTGCAATTATTTCTTCAAAGTGGAGATTCATTAACTTTTGGTAGCGTAATATAGCCTTTCCTTTATTAGCTTCACTAGATGTAAGTTCTAGGTTGTTAGGTAGTGATGCAGCCATGAATATATCAAGCGTATTTCCTAAAGCCTTCTTTACATCTTCCAATTTTTCTAATTGGCCATCGTAAACTAACGCCATTATTTTATAAATTTTTATATCGTTTTTAGTTAAAATTTGATCGTAATCGTATTGTTGGAAAAGAGTAGTTAATTCTTCTTTGCTTTTTTCTTGCAATGGAGGTAACGTAGCAGGGAAGCCACCATAGTTTGTATAAACAAGTATCCCTATTTCTAAATCTTTTAACCTGGAGAATATCTCCTTATAAGTAGAAATTGGAACGTTCGCTTCATACAGTAGTTCACCTGATTTAGAATATAACATGGAACCGTTTATGCTAAAAATAGGTAACTCCAACTGTTGAACCGCTTGTATTTTTATAACGTCAGCTAAAGCCCGCCCTGTATTTAAAATGACGTAATGCCCTTGCTTCTTTAAATCATGTAACGTTTGTAAGTTTTCTTCTGAAATTTCATGCTTTGAATTTAATAACGTACCATCTAAATCTATGGAAATACATTTCATCATGATTAGTTCCTTTCTATTATTAATGATATATAATACCAGTTTAATTTAATCTCTACTATATTAATAGACATACACTCACAGTTTAGCATAAAACATATATTAAAATAATAAACACTTTAGAGAAAATAATAGCCATTACTTGAAGTTTTGCGCCTTTTGGTCAAAATGATGGTCTAGACAAAATGACAATTTTACTATATTAAGCTATAATTAATATCGGTTAACTCACCTTTCATTGTGGAGAAAGTGGTTTTTTTATGATTACATTACATAACGTTAGCAAAAGTTTTATACAATTTGATGCGATAAAATCTGTCTCCTTAACGATTAAAAGAGGAGAAATATACGGAATTATTGGCGCTAGTGGAGCGGGAAAATCAACGCTACTGCGGTTAATGAATTTATTAGAAGTTCCAGACAAAGGAACAGTAGAAGTAGATGGCCAAGCTTTAACGAACATGAAAGGTAAACAGCTTCGACAAGCAAGGCAATCAATAGGAATGATTTTTCAGCATTTTAACTTAGTAGCGAACAAAACAGTTTATGAAAATGTAGCTGTATCACTTCAATTAGCAAAAATCCCAAGAAAAGACCATCGAAGTCGAGTAGAAGAATGCCTACGATTTGTCGGATTAGAAGATTATCTTGACAAGTACCCCGCGCAATTAAGTGGTGGTCAAAAGCAGCGTGTAGCCATTGCGAGAGCACTAGCAAATAACCCGAAAGTGTTACTATGTGATGAGCCAACTTCTTCGCTAGATCCTAATACAACGGCTGAAATATTAGGAGTACTAGAAAGTATTAATAAACGTCTTGGTGTTACAATTGTGATCGTTAGCCACGAGATGGAAGTAATTAAAAGCATATGCCAACGAGTAACGGTGATGGCTAATGGTGAAGTTTACGACACGATAACAATTGAACCTAAAGGTGTTGCTATGAAAGATAGTAATCCGAAATGGTTTGTAGAACAGCTATCAAAGGATGGTGATAATAGCCATGCCTGAGATATTGATACAATATGAAGCGGAAATATGGAAAGCGATTATTGAAACATTTATGATGGTCGGTGTTTCTATTTTAGCGGCGGTACTTATCGGCCTACCAGTAGGGACCTTACTCTATCTTTGTAGAAAAGGGCAAATGCTAGAAAACAGGCTAGTGTTTTCTACCTTGAACTTACTAGTGAACATTATTCGTTCTTTTCCGTTCCTCTTATTAGTAGTGTTTTTAATACCATTTACACGACTCGTTATTGGAACCGCGATTGGTACAGCAGCTGCTACTGTACCATTATCGATTATCGCGATTGCCCACTATTCTCGTTTAGTTGAACAATCGTTATTAGATGTACCAAAGGGAGTAATGGAAGCGGCAATTTCGATGGGAGCCTCTGTGAAAGAAGTTGTTTTTAAATTTCTTTATGTCGAAGCTCGCTCCGGTTTAGTACTTGGGTTAACGACCTCTATTATTAGTTTTATATCGTATTCTACGATTATGGGAGTAGTTGGAGGAGGCGGGATTGGCGACTTTGCCATTCGATATGGCTACCAGCAATTCAAAACCGATTTAATGATGTACATGATTGTCATTATGGTTATACTTGTACAATTGATTCAATTCACGGGTACAACTGTTTCAAGAATGATTGATAAAAGATAACGACGAGGAGGAAAACACCATGAAAAAAATTATATTACTATCATTAATGCTTTTATTAGTACTAGCTGGCTGTGGTCAAACAAATGAAGGTAATGATAATAGTACAGCACCAAATAATGAAAAGGAAGAAGTAACGTTAAAAGTAGCTTCATTAATTCCACCGATGACAGAAATACTAGATTTAGTTAAACCAAAGCTAGCGGAAGAGGGCATTAACTTAGAAGTAGTTGTTCTAAGCGACAATGTCCAGCCGAACAGTGCATTAGCAGCAGGAGAAGTAGATGCGAACTTCTTTCAGCACGTTCCTTATATGGAGGAATTTAACCGTAATAACGATGCAGAACTAGTTCCAGTTACTCCTATTTATTTTGCAAACTACGGTGTCTATGCAAAAGAGTACAAGTCAATGGAGGAACTACCTGAAGGAGCGGTGATTGCCATTGCAAATGATGTATCGAACATTGACCGTTCATTAGCGCTATTAGCACAACATAACGTTATTACATTAAAAGAAAAAACAGGTCCATATTATACACAGGCTGATATTATCGAAAATCCAAAAAACTATAAATTAGAAGAATTGGATTTATTAATGTTAGCTAGAATGTATGATGATGCAGATGCAGTAGTCATGACACCTGCTTATGCAGCTCCACTAGGGTTAACACCGAAAAGTGACGCACTTCTAACAGAAGGAAGCGACAATGACTTCGGAATTACATTAGTAGCACGTAAAGATAATGTAGATTGGGAGCCAATCCAAAAGTTAGCGAAAGCAATGACAAGCGAAGAAGTTCGCCAATTTTTAGAAGAAAACTATGATGAAACGGCGATTCCGGCGTTTTAATATTAAAAGCCATTCTTTTTGTTTACACATTAAAAGAATGGCTTTTTCTTTTTACAATAATAACAAAAAAGCAGAGGATGCCGCCTCTGCTTTTCTAATAGAATAATGTTCGAAATAAAATATATGCCAATTGTTTAAAAATTAGTTATTTAACCAAACATTCGTACCGTTTGGACTTACGATTTGAATAGATGGATCTACTGCTACGTTGAAACCTTTCACATTCGGTCTAATCGCAGCTGTTTGGTGTAAATTATCAAGCTCCACTCTCGCGTATTCACTCATAATAATAGCAATCGCTTCTTGATAAAGGGCTGCTCTTTCTTCTTGTACTACTGTTTCAGAAAGGGCACGATCAAGTAACGCGTCTACTTCTGGATTAGAGTATCCTTTACCATTACCTAGTGAACCAATTTGGCTAGAATGGAATGTTTGGTTTAGGAAAAAGTATGGGTCTGGATACCATGACCAACCACCGATATACATTGGTGCATTTCCTTGAGATGCAATCGTGCTCAATGTTCCCCATTCTGTTACTTTAATATCTACATCAATATTTAAGTTTTCTTTCATTTGGTTTTGGAAAATAGTTGCATATGGTACACGAGATTCTAATACATAAAGCTCGATGGAAAAACCATCTGCATAGTCAGTTTCTGCTAAAATGCTTTTCGCTTCTTCCGGATTATATGCTGGTTTAAGAGATTCTAGTTCTTCATTTAAACATGTAATCGAACTTTATGAATTAATGGATAGCAACTATGTAACAGGTGAAGATATTAAAAAATATTTAGCAGACCTAAACGGAAATGGTGAGATTACTGTTCAAACCGTTGAAGGTAATGAAGGGTCAACAGATTTTATAAAAGTAACGATTCCTGGTGAAAATGGAAAAATGAGTGGCGGAACGGCACCTACGTTAGGAATTATTGGCCGACTAGGAGGAATTGGAGCACGACCAGAGCTAAAAGGGTTTGTTTCTGATGGTGATGGAGCACTATCTGCGATGGCATCAGCTGCTAAACTACTAGATATGACAAAAAAAGGTGATCGTTTAGCCGGAGATGTTGTTTTAACAACACATATTTGCCCAACAGCTCCAACATTACCGCATGATCCTGTTCCTTTTATGAATTCACCGGTAGATATTTTAACGATGAATCAGCATGAAGTGACAGAAGAGATGGATGCAATACTATCGATTGATACAACAAAAGGAAATATGATTACAAATCATAAAGGGTTTGCGATTACACCAACTGTAAAAGAAGGTTATATTTTAAAGGTTAGTGATGATCTACTACACTTATATACACAATCTACAGGAACTCTTCCTGTTACATTACCGATTACAACGCAAGATATTACTCCATACGGTAATGGTGTATATCATGTAAATAGTATACTTCAACCAAGCGTTGCAACAACAAGTCCTGTTGTTGGGGTAGCTGTTACAACGGAAACGGCTGTAGCAGGTTGTGGAACAGGTGCAACTCATTTAGTCGACGTAGAACAAGTAGTCCGTTTTGCTATTGAAGTAGCAAAAGCATACGGAGAAAACAAATGTGCATTTTTCAATGAAGAAGAATTTAACCGTTTAGAAATGCTTTACGGAAAAATGACGCATTTACAAACACCCGGTAAACAAGAGGCAGTAAAATGAGCAAAGTAGAATTAAAGAAAAAACTTATTGACGAAGTAGAGGCGAGAAAAGAGGAGCTCATTCAATTATGCAGCTCATTAATTCAAATCCCGAGTGAAAACCCACCCGGAGATTCAACAGAGATTAGTGAATTTATAGCAAACTACTTAAAAACATTTAATATAGATGTAGATTGGCATGAATCAGCTGATAAAATGTATAATCTAGTATCTACTATTGGTAATACAGAGCAAGGCAAACAGTTAATTTACTGCGGACATACAGATGTTGTTCCTGCTGGTGATTTATCGAAGTGGGACTTTGATCCGTTTTCTGGAGAAGTAAAGGATGGCTGGATGTTAGGTAGAGGAGCAAGCGATATGAAAGCGGGCCTTGCTGGATTAATATTCGCTACTACTATTCTAAAACGATTAAATATCGAGTTGCCAGGAAGCCTTACGCTAGCAATTGTCCCTGATGAAGAGACTGGTGGGGAGTTCGGGGTTCCTTGGTTATTAAAAAACAACATCATTGCTGGAGATGGTTGTTTAATAGCAGAACCATCTTCTCCACGAAATCCGACAATTGGACAAAAAGGTTCCTATTGGTTTGAACTCGAAGTGGTAGGGAAACCAGGGCATGGAAGCTTATCTCCAATAGCAGGACCAAATGCAATCGCAGATACAGTAAGAGCGATACAAGAAATACAAAAATTATGGGATATAGAAATAGAAGTTCCAGAAGAAGTTAAGCCGTTAATAGAAGTTTCTAAACGATATATGAAAGAAGTAGAGAAGGATCGTGTTAAGTACCAACCAGTATTAGAAAAAATAACCGTTAATATTGGAACAATTCAAGGTGGTACGAAGGCGAATGTTATACCTGAAAGTTGTAAGGTCCAAGTGGATTGTCGTTTACCATTTGGAATTACAGAAGAAGAAGTTACCCAGTTCTTAACAGAAAAACTAGATGCACTAAACATCGAATATAATATAAAGCCGATAAGCTTTAGAAGCCAGGCAAATTGTACAGATGCTAATGATCCAGTATGTAGGGCAATTGTCGATAACATTACTTTCGTAACGAATGAAGAAGCGTATGGTGTTATGCAATGGGCAAGTAGTGATGCTCGTCATTTCCGAGAATACAATATTCCCGTCCTTCAATATGGTCCAGCTTATTTACCAACGATTCATGGCTATAATGAAAAAGTAGAAGTGGAGCAAATTATTACATGTGCAAAGGTGTATGTAGCTGCAGTAATTGATTTTCTATATTAGCTTTTATTTAATAGTCAAAATTAAAATAGAAATATTTTAACTTTGACTATTATTTGTCTTTTTTTTGATAAGATAAGATTAGTATTACAATGAAAAGAAAGAGTGACGATATGTTAAAAACATTGGACCTAGCATTAAAAGTGATAAAAATGTTTACGAAACAAAAGCCTGAATGGGGTGGAAGAGAATTAGCCAATGAATTGGGGATAGACCACGCTAAAATTTACCGTATTTTAGAAACGTTTGAGGCGAATAATTTTATTTCAAAAGACCCCGTAACAAAAAAATATACGTTAGGTTTTGCTGTTTTAGAGCTAGGGATGATTAAATATGAAGGACTCAATGTAAAACAATTAGTTAGTCCTGTTCTGGAAAAACTTTCGGATCAAACGGGAGAGAGTACATTTCTCACTTCATTATATAAAAATGAAGGTGTCACGTTAGAAGCAATTGAGCCAGAAAATAAAGTGAAATATTCAGTCACTGTTGGAAGCAGAGCACCATTGTATGTTGGTGCATCTTATCGATCTATTTTAGCTTATATGCCAGAAGATTTTATTAAATATTATCTCGAAACAGAAGAGCTAAAGCGCTATACGGACAAAACAATGACAATTCCATCGCAAATTGCATCCGAACTAGAGCTTATAAGAAAGCAAGGGTGGGCGATTAGTAAGGGTGAGTTTACACCTGATATTATAGCAATTGCTGTTCCATTATTTGATTCCATAAAAGGTGTCATCGGTTCGGTTACGGTTGCTGGTCCAGCTTACAGAATGACGGATGAAAGAATAAAAGAATATTTGCCTATTTTACAAGCAACACGAGATGAGTTGACGGAAATTATCGATAAATATCAACTAAAACTACAAATATAATGGCGTAATTTTAACGGAAAAATAGTAAATGAGGGTGCAAAATGAATCAGTATGTAGAAGTTGCCAAATCTGTATTGAGTCAAAATTTATATATAAAAAAGAACGAGCAAATATTAATCGTTACAGATGCTGAGCTAAAGAGCGTAGCAACTATATTTTATGAGGCTGGTGTAGACCTCGGAAATGAAACGATGCTTATGGAAATGATGACTCGCTCTAAGTCAGGAGAGGAGCCTCCGCATACAGTGAGTGAAGCGATGAAGTCAGCAGAAGTAGTGCTATGCATTACGAAGCACTCTTTAACTCATACAATTGCTCGAAAAGAGGCATCTGCAGCTGGAGCACGGGTAGCAACGATGCCTGGAGTAACGCTCGATATGCTAGAAGAAGGTGCTATTTCAGCTGATTACTCCGAGGTGGAAAAGCTAACGAATGAATATTGTACAATATTAGAAAATGGTAAGTGGGTTGAAATTAGGAAGGATGAATGTACCCTTTCTTTTTCTATTGAAAATCGAAACGCAATTCCGAGTACTGGGGTATTTCGGAAAAAAGGGGAATCTGGTAACTTACCTTCTGGCGAAAGCTATATTGCACCTGTAGAAGATTCTGCAAATGGAACGATTATGATTGATGGTGCTATCGCTGGCTTAGGAGTATTGAGTGAGCCTATAATGTTAACATTAGAAAACGGCAGACTAGTAGACGCAAGTGGTGAAATGGGGCAACAATTGCTCTATTTACTAGGAGAAGGAAACGGCAGAATTATAGCAGAGTTTGGCATTGGAACGAACAAAAAGGCTCGTTTAACTGGTAATGTGCTAGAAGATGAAAAGGTGTTTGGTACGGTTCATATTGCTTTCGGAAGTAATAAATCATTTGGTGGCCAAACAGAAGCTGGAGTTCATATTGATTGTGCTATAAAAGATCCTGTAGTTGTAATAGATGGTAAGCAAATTTTTTAACAATCGTTTCGACAAGGTGAATATTGACAAAAGGATGAATAGCATGCCAAGAAAAGTAAATATCGGAATTATTCAGATGGAATCAAAATTAGGTGACGTTGAAGCAAATTTGCGAAAAGCAGAGGAATATATAAAAGAAGCAGCGTCCAAGCATAGTGACATTGTTTGCTTACCTGAGCTCTTTTCTACTGGATATAATTTAAGATACCTAGGAGAAAAAACGAACGAGCTCGGGTTAAAATACTTTCATCAAAGTGTTGACTTTTTAAGTCAAGTTGCTGCTAAATACAAATTATACATAATAGCACCGATAGCGGAAAAAAGAGAACTTGAAGGTGTTTTATATAATTCAGCTTTAATGTTTGACCGTGAAGGGCAACTTATGGGAAGCTACGCAAAATCCCACCTTTGGGCGTTGGAACGATTTTATTTTAAAGAAGGCTCTCATTATCCTGTTTTTGAAACAGACTTTGGAAAAGTGGGCATCGGAATTTGTTATGATGCAGGCTTTCCTGAAGTAGCAAGAAGCCTAACTTTACAAGGTGCAGATATTCTATTCTTCCCATCCGCTTGGAGAATAGAGGATGAGGATATGTGGAATTTAAATTTACCGCAACGTGCACTAGAAAACTTATTATTTACTGTAGGAGTCAATGCAGTAGGAAGTAGTCATGACTTACATTTATTCGGGAAAAGTAAAATTTGTAATCCAAGAGGTACAATTTTGACTGAGTGTGAAATAGACGAAGAAATCGTGCAAGTGACGACCATTGATTTAGATGATATTGCAAAATTCCGAACAGAAATATCCTATTTACGTGATCGAAAGCCTTCAATCTATCAAAAGCTAACAGAAATATAAAACAGAAAGGACCCGGTATTCTAAATGCCGGGTCCTTTCTGTTCAGCGGACACATCCAGTTTTTATGAACCGCATCAGCTTTTGTATTTACCATTCTTTTGGCTCGTAGTTCAGCTCTTTGAACAGTTGAGTTCGCTCTTTTTTCGTTAAATCTCGCCATTGCCCAGGAGGAAGGTTTCCTAAATGGATGTTCATGATACGAATTCGCTGTAGTCTATATACATCGTAGCCTAATGCTTCACACATACGACGAATTTGACGGTTTAAACCTTGTGTTAAAATAATTTGAAAATCAAATTTAGATAGCTGGTTTACCTCACACGGAAGTGTTCTCGTTCCTAGTATATTTACCCCTTCTGACATTTTTTTCAGAAACTCTGGAGTAATAGGCTTGTCCACGGATACAATATATTCTTTTTCATGACGATTTTCGGACCGTAATATTTCATTTACGATATCACCGTCATTCGTTAGCAAGATTAACCCTTCCGAATCTTTATCAAGTCGCCCTATATTAAAAATTCGTAACGGATGATTCACTAAATCAACAATGTTTCCTTTTACTTTTTTCTCGGTTGTACTTGTTATTCCTACAGGTTTATTTAAGGCGATATAAACGTTATTTCTTGCCACACGGATTTGTTCTCCACTTACGAGCACAACATCACCGGGCTCTACTCTACTGCCGATTTCGGCGCGCTTTCCATTAATAGTAACTCTGCCTTCGTTAATTAGTTTATCTGCGCCACGCCGAGAAGCTTTCCCAGCCTCACTAATAAATTTATTTATACGCATGTTTCCACATCCTTAAGCTTAACAGTTTCATTGATTTTTTAAATATACATTATTTCTTTGTATGAATCAAAAATGAATATTTTATGCTTATTATAATTCCGTACAATTATTTACATACTTTGAAAAGCTTAGTCAAAACCTATTAAAAAGTTTGATTTTTTGGAGGTTGAAACGATGCCTGAATCACCGTCAATGACTTCTTCTGAAATAGGAGTACTATGGGCAACATATCAACAAAAAACGATGATACTAAGAATGATGGAATATTTTATAGAAAAGGCGGACGATGAAGAAGCAAAAAAGATAATGACGGATTTATCACAAGAGGTTAGTCCGTACGTATCTAAAATAACGACGCTTTTTCAAGAGGAAGGAATAGCTGTTCCGGTTGGTTTTACGTCGGAAGATGTTAATAAAGACGTACCAAAGTTATTTGACAATGGTTTTGATATTATGTTTATTAGGTTAGTTAAACAAATCAGTATGGGGATGCACACGCTCAATCTAACAATGACGTATCGAAGTGATATAACCCAACTATTTAGGGAGTTAACAAATACAACCCAAAAATATTATGATATATGTACACAATACTTATTAAAAAAAGGGTTGCTACCAAGGTCTCCTTATGTGACAACAGCACCATCCGTACAATTTGTGAAAGACACAAATTATTTAAGCGGATTAAATCCTTTTAAAGAGAAAAGGCCTTTAAATACAGTAGAAATTGGTCATTTATACCATGCGATTGAATCGAATGGAATTGGGATGCAAATGATATTTGGTTTTGCTCAAAGTGCAACAAACCGAGATATAGGAAAGTTTTTTCAAAAAGGAGGAGAACTTGCGAAAAGCATTGTGACGGATTTAAGTAAAATTATGGTGGAGAACGATCTTCAAGTTCCAGCTACACATGGTGGTAATATAACAACTTCAACAATACCGCCATTTTCGGATAAAATCATGATGTATTGTATAAGCCTGTTTTGTAGTTTTTCTTTAGGTGGAAATTCACTTGGAACGTCATTTAGCTTACGAAATGACCTTCCTCCCAAGTTATCACTATTTATGAAGGATATATTCGAATATGCTCACGAAGGGGCAAAGTTGATGATAAAGTACGAATGGATGGAAGAACCACCGCAAACAACTATACCTAATCCTAAGTAATAAAAAGGGGCTGTCCTAAAAGTAAATAGAAAGTGACTTTTAGGACTTTGTTTGATCTTTACCCTTATAAGGATTCTAAAAATTTCACTAGTTAATAGTACAGATTTTTCATTATGTGTAGTTTGCACAGACGATGGTTTAACCCTATTAATAGAGAATGAACACTGTATACTACGTATATTGAACCCATTGGACAGTCCATTTTCTAATGTTGTACTATTAACTGAAAAGAAAAAGGTAAAGAGGGATAGTATGTTAAGCGCTGAAACATTTATTAAGGAATTGCAATTACAACCTCATCCAGAAGGCGGCTTTTATCGATCGACTTTTCAATCTGATATGAAAGTCCATCATGAACAGGTGTCAACAATAGACCATAATCGTAAGTTATATACAAGTATATACTTTTTATTAAGGTCCGAAGATATTTCTCATCTTCATCGTCTAAAATCGGATGAAATATGGTATTTTCATGCCGGAAGCCCTTTAACGGTCCATATTATTTATCCTGATGGTACATATGAAGGAGTAAAATTAGGCTTAAATGTAGAAAAGGGAGAACGTCCACAAGTAATAGTTCCAAAAGGGTGTATTTTTGGTTCAAGCGTGGAAGAAGCAAATACATTTTCTTTAGTAGGATGTATGGTCGCACCCGGTTTTGATTTTGCTGATTTTGAGCTATTTACACAGCAACAACTATTAAGCGAATATCCTCAACATGAAGAGATTATTAAAAAATTGGCGTTCGAAATAGTATAATGAAAAAAAGACGACTACCATTTTAGGAAGTCGTCTTTTTGCGAATTAAACTTAAGTCGGAACTATTAACTGTTTGCGTGAATACCTGCTTTACTAGCTTGTACAATATAAATTCTATATAAGATAAATGCTAGCGCTGATAATATAATTCCAGCTATATACGGCAAGCCGATAGAGAAGGTGAACAATATCCCACCTAATGGAGGTCCGATAATACGGCCTAATGAATCAAAAGAGGATAAAAGTCCAGTTGTGCTACCGTGTCCAGTTTTTACTTTTTTCGTTAATAAAGAAGAAACACTAGGACGGATAAAGCCGTTCCCTATCCCAAAGACAGTTAAGAAAATGGCTGCTGTTGTAAAACTATCAATAAATAAAATGAGTAAAAAACCTAGTGCAGAAATAGCAATACCTAGTTGAATAACAAATCCTTCTCCGTGCTTTTTTGTTAATCTTCCAACGAGTCCCCCTTGAACGATGGCTCCTGCTAAGCCCATAATCATAAAAATATAGCCAAGTTGAACAGCCCCTAAGTTTGCTTTTTCATATGCAAAATAAGCAAAAGTAGCTTCTAATCCTGCAAGAGATAAAGAGACGAATAGCTGTAAAAGAAACAATATCGATACGGATCCTTTAAAAGCCTGTAGTAGAGGAGCTCTTTTCGTTGATTGACCTTTTGCCTTCTGTTCAGCTGTTAATGATTCTTTTAATACAAACATAACGAAGAAAAAGGTAATAAGGGACGAGCCACCAGCAAGATAAAACGGAATATGTAAACTCGCCTCAGAGAAGATACCACCAATTGCTGGACCGAAAATAAACCCTAAACCGACGGAGGCGCCGATGATTCCCATCCCTTTTCCACGGTCTTCCTCAGATGTAATATCAGCTACATATGCCATAACAGTTGGCATATTTGCAGATGACAATAACCCCCCGATAATTCTAGCGGCAAAAAGCATCCATAGTTCAGTCGCCCAAGCCATTAAGAAAAAGGATAGGGCTAGCCCTAAAATTCCTATCATGATGACAGGCTTACGTCCAATTTTATCTGAAATTCTTCCCCACATAGGGGCAAATAACAATTGCATAAATGAATATACAGCCATTAGTAAACCGAGTTGTGTAGGAGAAGCCCCTAGTTCTTCCGCGTAAAATGGCATAACTGGTATAATAATTCCGAATCCTACCATCACTAAAAACATAATAGCAAATAATATTGGTAATGCTTTTTTCGTTGCCAATGTTGTTCACTCCAGTACTGCAACTAAATTTTCAAATATGAATAATCTATAAAGAATAAAATCGTCATGCCTACTATTATACACCGTTCTACTATAGAAGAAACAATATTGTGTATGAGTAAAATATTATAATATTAATTAATTTTAAACAGTAGACATAGAAAGGCTGAGTATGACTATTAAAATATACGTTTTCTTAAAGAAGCAAGGCTGTACTATATAGAAAAAAAGAAAAAGTCCAAAAGCTAGTAAGCTTTAGGACTTTTAATCGTTATGCGTTTAGTTGATCAGCTGGACCAAAAAATTCAAAATGAATATCTTCTTCACGTACGTTCCACTCTTTCAGTGCTTTGTTTATAGCTTTCATAAACGGTACTGGACCACAGAAGTAAAACTCACTATTGCTGTCTTTAATAATGGATTGTAACCAAGGTAGATCAATATATCCTTCTTTGTCGAATACTTTCTCTAAACGATCTTGTTCCGTTGGATTTTCATAACAAACGTAATATTCTACGTTTTCATGTTGTTGGGCTAATTCTTTTACATGTTGATCCATTGCATGTGTAGCACTATTAATAGCTGCATGAATAAATGTTACTTTTCTTTCAGGTGTTTGATTTACAATCGTATTTAACATACTCATTAAAGGAGTTAACCCTACACCACCACTAATAAGCACAACAGGACGTGTTGAATCTACATCTAACACGAAGTCACCAGCTGGAGCGGTAATGTGTAACACATCCCCTTCGTTTACTTGCTCATGTAAGAAATTAGAAACAGTACCATCTGGAATAGATCCTTTATCGCTTTCGCGTTTAACGCTAATACGGTAATAATCATGTCCAGGTGCATCCGATAAACTATATTGACGAATATGAGTATATGTTTCTCCTTCTATGTTTAAACGAACACTAATATATTGGCCAGGAACAAACGTAGAAATTGGGCCGCCATCTTTCGGTTGTAAATAGAAAGATGTAATAACATCGCTTTCTCTTACTTTTTTCATTACTTTAAATTCTCTAAAGCCGTCCCAACCACCAGCTTTTGCTGCAGCTTCTTCGTACATTTCACGTTCCACTTGAATGAATACATCCGCGATGACACCGTAAGCCTTGCCCCATGCATCGATGATCTCGTCTGTTGCTGCTTCTCCTAAAACATCTTTAATTGCAAGTAGTAAATGTTTCCCAACGATTGGGTATTGCTCTGCTTTTATTTGAAGACTTCTATGTTTATGGGCAATTTGTTTTACTACTGGTATTATTGCTTCCAAATTATCAATATATTGTGCAGCTGCATACACCGTATTAGCTAAAGCACGTGGTTGTTTCCCTTGTTTTTGGTTTGCGTGGTTAAATACATTTAAAAGTTCTGGGTGATTTGTAAACATCATTTCATAAAAACGTTTCGTAATTGCTTCTCCGTGCTCTGCTAATACTGGAACAGTTGACTTAACGATATCAATAGTTTTTTGATCTAATTGGTTAGTTGCAGTTGTCATTTTACACTACCCCTTTTCGGAAGTTTAAATATATATTTTAAATACATCTTTAATGTTAAGTTCATCACAGGCTAAAAGCAATATTTTAAATACATCTTTAACGAAATGTTCACATTTAACAAAAAATCTCTTTATTTTCTATTTCCAGCGTAATACATTAAAATAAAGATATAAACTATGTTACGAAGAAATAGGGTGAGCAATGTGCAACTGACAACTTATACAGATTACGCCTTGCGTGTACTCATTTATTTAGGAATACAGCCGCAAGATAAACGATCAAACATTAAAGATATTTCGGCATTTTATCATATTTCAAACAATCATCTTGGTAAAGTAGTTCATGAGCTTGGGAAACTTGGAATTATTGATACAGTAAGAGGAAGAAATGGAGGCATTAAACTAGCTAAGCATCCATCGGAAATAAATATAGGAGCAATTGTACGTGAAACAGAAAAGCCTATTCATTTAGTAGAATGTTTTAATTCTGAAAGTAATATGTGTAAAATTAGCCCTGCTTGTCGGTTAAAAGGTGTATTATACGAAGCACTACAAGCCTATTTTAAAGTGTTAGAACAATACACACTGGAAGACTTATTACAAAATAGAGACCAATTAAAAGAACTATTAATGAAATAAACTCTCTCTGAACATTCAGGGGGAGTTTTATTTGGGAATCGATTTAGTTACGAATTATTAAATTAAAGCTATCTACTTTTTTTACTAGTTTAGTAGATAGCTTTTTTATTCGTTAAGATATTTAGGAGAATTGGTATAGTCACAAAGGAATGATTTTTTGGTACTTTATGTTAATGGAATTGATGGGTAATACGAATAAAATGTTATTGTGCAAACATTTCATTAAGATTTCAAACGTTTTCACTTTACAATATTCGACAAATATCAGACATTTTTTTAGTTTTTCACTAATATTACGTAAAGATTTGTTGAAAATCTCGTAAAATAGGAATATATTATTGTATAGAAAGCCTTTATTAAAAAATTTTATGGGGGTCCTACAATGAAAAAAGGATTATTAGTTTCAATAATTGCTGTAATGATGATCTTCTTAGCAGCTTGTGGTACTAGTAACACAGGTGGAAGCGGAGAAGGTAGCTCAGATTTTAAAGTCGGAATGGTAACAGATGCTGGTACAATTGATGATAAATCATTCAACCAAGGTTCTTGGGAAGGTGTAGTAAAAGCAAGTGAAGAATTAGGTTTAACTCACAGATATTTAAAGCCTAACGGAACAACAGAAGCTGACTATATGACAGAAATCGGTAACCTTTACGATGCAGAATTTAAATTTATCGTAACACCTGGATTTAAATTTGAAACAGCAATTTTTGCTGCTCAAGCACAATATGAAGATGCAAAATTCGTTTTAATTGATGGATATCCGCATAATGGAGATTTCAATTCTGTAGTAGGAGAAAACACAGTTTCTATCTTCTTTGCAGAACATGAAGCAGGTTTCCTTGCAGGTATTGCTACAGCTGTAGAGCTTCAAGAAGGTGAAGCAGGTTTCATTGGTGGTATGGAAATTCCTCCAGTACAAAAATTTAACTGGGGCTTCCAACAAGGTGTTGCATATGCTAACGAGAACTTAGGTACGAACTTCTCTATTAAACCTGAAAACGTTGTTTACCAAGGAACGTTTGATGACGTTGCAGCTGGTGGACAAATCGCTGCTCAAATGTATGACAACGGAGTGGACGTAATCTTCGCTGCTGCTGGTGGCGTTGGTGTTGGTGCAATTAACGAAGCGAAAAACCGCGTTCAAAACGGCGAGGACGTTTGGATGGTTGGTGTTGACGTTGACCAATATGCTGACGGAATTTATGAAGGTGAAAAATCTGTAATTTTAACTTCTGCAGTGAAGAAAATTGATCAAGCGGCGTACGACATGATCATGGCAGAGAAAGATGGAGAATTCCCAGGTGGAGAAACTCTAATGTTTGACGCTACAAATGATGGTATTGGGTTACCAGATGAAAACCCTAACTTAAGTGAAGCAACTATTAGCAAAGTGGCTGAAATGTTTGAACTGATTAAATCAGGTGAAATTAAAGTTTCTGGAGAACAAGGCGACTTAATTAAGTAACAACTAAAAAAGAGGCGGGGTATTTCCCGCCTTTTTTTTAACTAAACAGATGAAGTAATTTTCAAATGAAAAAATGTATTTTATATTGTCTGACATCTCACATCCAACATCTTCAATGCGTGTGAGTTACTAATAACAGTGAATTTGTTAAGAGGGAGAGTTGCGAAAAATGGAATATGTAGTAGAGATGCTCAATATTCGCAAAGAGTTTCCTGGTATCGTAGCCAACGATAATATTACGCTGCAACTTAAAAAAGGTGAAATTCATGCTTTGTTAGGAGAAAACGGTGCTGGAAAATCTACATTAATGTCGATACTTTTTGGTATGTATCAACCAGACCGTGGCGTTATTAAAGTGAATGGGAAAGAAACAAAAATTTCGAATCCGAACGTTGCGAATAAATTAGGCATCGGAATGGTGCACCAACATTTTAAATTAGTTAGTAATTTTACAGTAACGGAAAACATTGTACTTGGAGCAGAACCCCATCAATTTTATAAATTAGAGTTAAGTGAAGCAAGCAAAAAGATTCAAGAGCTTTCAAATCAGTATGGCTTAAATGTAGATCCATATGCAAAAATCGAGAATATATCAGTTGGAATGCAGCAGAGAGTTGAAATATTAAAAATGCTTTATCGTGCTGCGGATGTTCTTATATTAGACGAACCTACGGCCGTTTTAACACCACAAGAAATTGAAGATTTAGGTAAAATACTAAAAAACTTAATCGCTGAAGGGAAGTCCATTATCATCATCACTCACAAGCTGAAGGAAATCAAGGCAATGGCGGACCGATGTACTGTTATACGAAGAGGGAAAACAATCGGTACAGTGAATGTTGCGGAGACTAGTACTTCCAAAATGGCAGAAATGATGGTTGGGCGTGAAGTTAATTTCCAAGTTGAAAAGGAAGAAGCAAAGGTTGGTGAAGTAGTTCTTACACTTAATAACGTAACAGTAAATAAAGATAAAGACGTTATCGGCCTAAACAATGTATCCCTTGAAGTTAAAAGAGGGGAAATCCTTGGTATTGCAGGTGTAGATGGAAACGGACAATCTGAACTTGTGCAAAGTATAACTGGTTTAGCAAAAGTAGAATCTGGTTCTATTATTTATGAAGGTGAAGATATTACAAACCTCCCTGTTAAAAAGAGAATTGAAAAAGGAATTGCACATATTCCAGAGGACCGTCACAAGCACGGACTTATTCTTGACTATACGGTTGAAGAAAATATGATTGTAGAAGTTTATGATAAAGCTCCATATTCTAAACGAGGTATTTTAAACTTTTCTGCGATGAGAAAACATGCTGAAAATATTATAAAAAACTTTGATGTTCGATCTGGACAAGGACCTATTTCTGTTACACGTTCCATGTCGGGAGGAAATCAGCAAAAAGCAATTATAGGACGCGAAATTGAAATGGACCCAACACTTCTCATCGCTGTGCAACCGACACGTGGATTAGATGTAGGGTCAATCGAATATATTCATAAACGTCTAGTAGAACAGCGAGACAAAGGAAAAGCTGTACTATTAGTTTCTTTAGAACTAGATGAAGTATTAAATGTTTCGGACCGCATTGCTGTTGTAAATAACGGAAATTTAATTGGAATCGTTAATGCGAAAGAAACGGATGAAAATGAAATTGGCTTAATGATGGCTGGCGTGAATAAGGGGGAAGACGAATGAGAAACGTCATAGTTTCGTTAATAGCTGTTCTCTTTGGATTGATCGCTGGAGCAATTTTAATGGCTTTCACAGGAAATAGCCCAATTGCAGGGTATCAATATTTATTTGAAGGCGGTTTAAAAAGTATATCCCGTATCGGTAACACTTTAGCAACAGCTACTCCGTTAATTTTTACTGGACTATCTGTCGCATTTGCTTTCCGCACTGGTTTGTTTAACATTGGTGCGGCGGGACAAATGCTATTTGGAGGGTTTTGTGCACTTGCGGTAGGTTTAACTTTTGATGATCTTGCTAAGCCTGTATTGTTATCCTTGATGATTGTAGTAGGATTTTTAGGTGGCGCTTTATGGGCGTTTTTCCCAGGTTTATTAAAAGCAAAGTTTAATGTGCATGAAGTTGTTTCCACGATTATGATGAACTGGATTGCTTACTGGACTATTTACTATGCAGTGCCAGGATATTTTAAAGGCGAGTTTTTAGAAACGGAATCAAGGAAGATTTCTGATAATGCTTCATTACGTGTCCCATTTTTAACGGAAGCGTTTGATGGTTCCTACATTAACTTAGGACTGTTTTTAGCTGTAATTGCCGTAATCGTAGTGGCATTTATTATCAATAAAACAACTTTAGGTTACGAATTAAAAGCAGTTGGTTATAACCGTGATGGTGCAGAATATGCCGGAATAAAAGTGAACAAAGGTATTATTCTAGCTATGGCTATCTCAGGTGGATTAGCTGGTCTTGGTGGGGTTGCCTTTTATGCAGGTAACACAACTAGTATGCAAATTGGTGTTATGCCAACTCAAGGCTTTGACGGAATTGCAGTTGCGCTTTTAGGTGCTAACTCTGCGTTTGGTGTTTTATTAGCCGCAATCTTCTTTGGATTGTTATATTCTGGCCGTGGCTTTATGAACGCTATGACGGATATCCCACCAGAAATAGCGGATTCTATTATCGCTATTATTATTTACTTTGCAGCTACAAGTATATTAATTGAAAGACTAGTAACGAAAGTATTGAAAAAGAGAAAAGAGAAGAAAACAATTGTAGATGAAAAGGAGGGGCAATAGTATGTGGTCTTTAATTCAACAAATTGCTCCGTATGCTATAATCTTTACTATTCCTCTTTTAATAACAGCTTTAGGGGCTTTATTTAGTGAACGAAGTGGTATTGTTAATATCGGTTTAGAAGGTTTGATGGTCATTGGTGCTTTTACTGGAGCACTTGTTATCTATACAATTCAATCATCGTTTCCTGGTAGTACAACTGCTATTTGGGTTGGAATAGTAGTTGCTATGGTTGCTGGTGTCTTGTTCTCTTTGTTACATGCTTTTGCAAGTATTAACTTAAGTGCTAATCAGATTATTAGTGGTACTGCAATAAACATGATTGCTGGAGCTATTACGGTGTTCCTTGCAAGAAACATGACAGGAAGCGGAAAAATTAGTATAAACGCTTTTAAATCAACTAATGTTCCTTATTTGTCAGACATCCCAATTATTGGGGATCTATTCTTTACAAGGACATATCCAACTACTTGGTTAGTTCTTGCGATACTAATCATTAGTACGTTTATCTTATATAAAACACCGTTCGGCTTACGTTTAAGAGCTTGTGGAGAGCATCCACATGCGGCAGAAGCTGCTGGTATTAATGTAAAAAGAATGCGTTATTATGGTGTTATGATCTCAGGTGCTTTTTCTGCTCTAGGAGGAGCGGTAATTGTCGTAACTTATGCTGGTGAGTTTACTGGAACAGTAGCAGGTTTAGGTTTCCTAGCTTTAGCAGCGCTAATCTTTGGTCAATGGAAGCCACTAGGAATACTAGCAGCAACTTTCTTCTTCGGATTTGCAACTACTGTTGCGAACGTGTCACAAGTTGTTCCAGCATTAGCGGTTATTCCGCCGGTGTTGTTGAAGATATTCCCATATGTAGTAACGCTAGTTGCATTAATTATTTTCTCTAAGTCATCACAAGCTCCAAAGGCAGTTGGAGAACCGTTTGATTCAGGGAAAAGATAATGAAATGCAAAAAAGAGAAGTAGAGGTACTTCTCTTTTTCTTATCTTCTAAACTAGTAATCGTTGAATAACTTCATTTGTTAAATTAGGTACGATTTCTAAAGAATAGCTTAACTCCATCCGTTCGTACTGTTTATGAGCATCAAAGCCGTAAGGACCGATATTGATAACGGGTACGTTAATCGCTCTTATATCTTCATAATTAACGTAATGCTTCGTTCCCCATCCAGGGTTATTATCAGCAACAGACTTTAATTCTTCTTCATCATCACTTAAAGCAACGAAGCTCATGTCTGAAATATAGGGGAAGAAATTGCGTGTTACGATAGGGTGTTGATATTGCGGTTGATACTTTTCAACTGCAGCATCTAACGCATGCAGCAAGTTTACTTCCTTTTCGTTTTTACCGGTTACTTCGATACGTGGTGAATAGAGCGATGAATAGAATAAAATAATGGCAGGGCTCTTATCGGGCATCCATTTCCACGCCTCTTCTACTACTTTTGCAGCAAACATTCGCGTATCTAGTTCTTGGTCTAATAGTAATTCTTCTTTATATGCGAGCATATGAGTTACATAGGAGTCACCGTGAGTATCGATCAATAATCTTTCCATTTCATCATATAGCAAGACTCTAGGCTTCCACGGAACATCTACATAAGGCTGATTGCTAGCTTTGCTATAGGATAAATAGTTTTGTTTAAACTCATTTAGTGCAGAATCGAACGCAATTTCAGCTTGTGTTCTTAATTTTTCTAGTACATCTTTAGGAGACCAGGAATGTACGAAGAAATTATAATATACGTAAGCAGATAGGGCAGTTTGAACGGTGTATGTTGGCTTTAAATCCGTCTGCTTTAATGAAACAGGTGGTACAGTCGTTTCCCCAAACGCTTCATTACAGAGTTCCGTGTTGTAATTAATTTGTTTAGTTAAGCTAGCAGCAATATAGTTAGGATCTAACCCTTCAAAGCAAGATCCAACATGCGTTTCTGCACCTGTAATGTAAAAGGAAGGTAGTAATTTACCGACAGTGCCTTTATAAATATAACGGTTATTGTCTCCTTCATAACGAGGGGAAACAAAATCAGCATTAATGGCAGCAACATAATCTAACTTGTGCTCGTCTCGTAATAATTGTAACTCTTTTAAAGCAGATAGTATGCCGTGTGAACTGTCTTCTTCATCACATTCAATGACGACTACTAAATTACCGCTTAGTTCTTCTGGGTGGTTTGAATAGTAGTTTAAAAGATAGAGATGGCTAGCAACACCACTTTTCATATCAAGTACACCTCTTCCGAACAAATACTCACCGGACTGTAGATGAGATTCAACGGAAGTTGGTAATTTTTCTTCCTGGAGTGCTTGCATTAATTCTAGAGGGTCACATGCTTTTTCTTTTAAGTGGTTGAAATCATCCGTTCCTACTGTATCCATATGTCCCATTAGTACTACTGTTTTATTGCTTGGTGATTTAGTGCCTTTTACGAGCGCAATTACATTATAGCGTTCTCGTTCATCGTCAACTGTTTGCTGTTTTCTAACAAGATGCGGGTTTCCTTTAAAGTAGGGCATAGACGAAACGATCGTATACACAGCTTCAGCCATCACTTTTTCGCCTTCTGTATTAACGATACTTTCAACATTAACTAGTTGCTTTGTTAAAAATAAAACCTCTTCGCGACACTGTAACATATTAGAAACTCCTTCGTTTATAATAAAAAATACCTATTTAGTGCTATAATACTTTAATTAGGAGATATATAGAAGAATTTTAATATACATATAAAATGATAAATTTTTACATAAAGGGTGAGACGATGAAATCTTTAGACCATTTAGCTCATTTTCCATATCCATTTAAAGACGATACTTATCGTTATTCTAATAACTCAGTTTTGTTAAACCAACCTTGTAGTGTGGATATAACGAATACATATGAGAAAGAGGTTTTCTTAAAACGAGAATTATTAACCGAGCATCATGAACGTTGCTTTCAATCGTTACCTCACACAATGCGTGCGCAATGGGAAGTAGTGGATTTAGTTATAGACCATCTTGTAACCTACTTTCCTACTAAATTTTCTATCGATAAGGCTGGGGAGCAATGGACATTTCGTAACGTGTTACTAGATGAAACAGTAACCTTCACATTTGGCGATTGTTCTTCTTTATCAGTCGAACCGTTAGATTTTATCGGGAGACATGTTCAGGAAGACTTGTTACTTATGATGGAACGTGATGGTGATTTATATTTAGATGCAGGTCAGTTATGTTTCCCTTCAAATTGGTCGCTAACATTTAATGTAGGGATGGATTTTAAAACAATTCATAAACCAATTCCAGGCTTTGCGCCATTGGATGATCGAATATTGACCTTTTTAATGCAGCTTGAAGCTGGTTCTCCTTGGGGGAGGAAAAACTGGGGGCTTATGGCTGGAGATCGGTTAGATACGTCGTTAGAAACGTTTGCCGACTGGGGAAAAGGACGAAAAAAGGTAACGAAAGATAATGTCGGCGAATTTGTACATTTGCGTGTAGAAGTACAGAAGCTTTTTAGGTTACCGAGAACGGGTGGAATTCTTTTTACGATTCATTCTCATATTATGCCACTCTATCAATTTGTGATGAAAAAAGAGTGGTTACAGCAATTTAATGAAATAATGCAGGAGCTACCGCCGCATATTGTTGACTATAAAGGAATTACCTCCTACAGAGAACCTGTTCTGCAATATTTAAAAGAACAGCTAGAAAGTAGGGAAGATTAATGACGGTTTCATTAATTAATGGGAAAAGGAAATATATTTTCTGTGGGGATGAAGCTAGTTTAGAAGTATTGCAACCAATAATATATGAGGTTAAAAAGAAAGAGTTGCCGTTTGAGATTGTTCCATTGGATTCTTCAACCTTACAAAACCTCCTTTCATCACAAAAAATGGGGACCTTTTTATACATTGCAGCACCTTGGAAGTTAAAAAGGGAAATAGAAAAAATGGCTTGGTCTATTGGCTATTCAGAAGAAGAAATGATTTCTGTCGGAATCGGTCCTAAACCGATGAACGTTTTTTGTTGTCGTTGTCACGGCATTACTGAGAAAATAAATTTAATAGTGGACGAGGAAATAACCTGTTCCCATTGCGAGTTGCAACTCGTCGTTTCGGACCATTATTCTTCACTGCGAGATGCACATTTAGGATATGTAGCAAAATTATAAATAGGAGTGTAAGTCGTGTACAGAGAAAAAACTATTCCTGTTATTGTTCAAAACAAAGAGAATATCACATCAAAAATTAAACGATTCACTCTAGTTGCAGCAAAAGGAACACTTCCTTATTTTAGTGCTGGCTCACATATTACAACGTATGTCGGGGAAGAAGGGAAACTTGCTCGTCCTTATAGTTTGAATAATCACCCTGATAACAATAATTGTTACGAAATCTCTGTTCGGTTAGATGAACAGTCAAAAGGTGGTTCCCGATATTGGCATGAGGAAATAAAGATTGGTAGCCAAATTGATATTAGTTATCCTAAAAATCATTTTCCACTAAGCTTTAAAGCGAAACATCACGTCTTTTATGCTGCAGGAATTGGAATCACTCCTTTTCTGTCGATGATGGCAGAGTTAAAGGAGTCTGGTCGCTCGTTTGAATTACATTACGCTGCGAAAACGAAAGAGCAATGTGCTTTTTATGGCGAGTTAAAGGAAATGTACCCAGGTTGTTGTCATTTCTATTTTTCTCAAGAAACGAAGAAGTTAACAGTAGATTCGTTGCTTCAACATAATATTGGAACACATGTATATTTTTGCGGTCCGGAATCGTTTATTACATCGTTCGTAAAAGCAGCACAACAATTCGGCTATCCGAACGGAAGTATTCACTTTGAACGCTTTTCAGCACCGGTTCAAATAAATAGAGCTCCGTTTACTGCACAAGTAGAAAACGGGAAGGAAATAACAGTTTCAAAGGATGAATCGTTATTAGAAGCACTTCTTTCTGCCGGTATTCATGCACCTTATTCTTGTAGAGTTGGTCGTTGTGGTACTTGCGAGTGGAAAGTAATTGAAGGTGAAGTCGATCATCAGGATCAATTTTTAAACAAGGATCAAAGAAAAACATCCATTATTACTTGTGTTTCGCGTGCAAGGTCGGGAAATATCTACATTACTCGATAAATTTTCCCGGGAAATGACAAAAGATATCAATCATATTACATTCATTTGACATTTATCGAAAAAAGATGGAAAGAATGATAAAAAACAAATAAAATTATATATTGGACTACTGAATAGAAAATACTGTTTTTATAATATAAATGTTGTTGAAAAAGCCTAGATCCTATGTAAATATTTTAATTAGCAGTGTAAGAAAGGCTGGATAAAAGAATGAATAATAAAGCAGTTATTTTAGGAACAAATTATTATATCGGATTAAGCACGATTCGTTGCTTAGGGGTGCAGGATATACATACGGTTGCAGTAGATTATTCCTATGAAAATACGTATGGTGCTCATTCAAAATATTGTTCGGAACGTGTTATCGCACCGCACTATAAAGAGAACAAACAACAGTTTATTGACTTTCTAATAGATTATGCTCGCAAACAAACAGCTCAGCCTGTTCTAATACCTTGTCATGATTCCTACGTAGAAGTAATCGATGAATATTTAGATGAATTAAAGCAGCATTATTTAATTCCACAAACGGAACAAGGATTATATACAGAAGTAATGAACAAAGAAACTCTACATGCATTAGCGACGAAGCATGGTGTTTTAGTTCCCGAAACGGTCCGATTACACGAGGAAAACTTTTATGAGAAAATTGATGAAATAATTGGGTACCCGTGTATCGTAAAACCTGTTGATTCTCCTTCATTTGTGGCGAAGTTTAGAAAAAAGATTTTTCAAGTGGAAAATCGCCAGGAATTAGATGAAGCACTCCGTAAATCGGAAGAAGCAGGATTAGAAGTAATTGTCCAACGAATTATTCCAGGATTTGATGATCATATGCATACTTTTGATGCCTACTTAAATCAAGACTCGAAAGTAACTCATTGGGTAACGTGTCAAAAGCATCGTCAATATCCTATAAATTTTGGCGCATCTGTCTACACAGAGCAAAAATATATCCCAGAATTATATGAAGTTGGTGCCAAGTTTCTTGAGGATATAGGTTTTAAAGGATTTGCAGAAATTGAATTTAAAAAAGATGCAGAAACAGGCAACTTTTACTTAATTGAAATAAACGCAAGAATTACAAACTTAAACCATTTGTTATATAAAGTTGGGATAAACTTCCCATATATTACTTATCGAGAATTAACGGGATCTCCGTTACAATCAAAAGCAGTGACAGAAAACACGAATACCGCTTTTTGGTATGTGTATGAAGATATTTTAGCGATTAAAGGATATATAAAAACAGGCCAGTTATCAACGAAGGACGTTTTACAGTCATTACTAAAAAAGAAAGCTTATGCTATTTGGGATTGGAAAGATCCAAAGCCTGCAATTTCCTTTTTACAAATGATTGCTGGAAAGAAGTTTCGTAGAAGCTCCAATTAAAGGTGGGATTAAATGTGGTAAATTTACAACAATTATTACAAGCGATTAGCGTGGTAGAAACATATAAAGAAGAAAACATATCGATAACAGGATTATCGTATCATTCGCAAAAGGTCGAAAGCGGTCATCTATTTGTATGTATCAAGGGATATAAAACGGACGGTCATAAATATTTAGCTGATGCTGTTAAAAATGGAGCTATCGCTGCGGTAGTAGAAGACTTCCAAGAAGGAATAGACATTCCTCAATATCGTGTGGAAAACAGTAGAATTGCGCTTGCTCAATTAGGGAATGCCTATTTTAACGAACCTTCCAAAAAATTAAAAATGATAGGGATTACTGCAACAAACGGTAAAACAACAACGTCTTATATGACAAATGCGATGCTCGAAACAGAAGGATACAAGACAGGCCTAATTGGTACTGTTACAGTCAAAATTGATGACTATTCTTTCCCGGCAGAACTAACAACGCCAGAATCTTTAGACTTACAAAATTACTTGCACCAAATGGTAGAGCGAGGGGTAACGCATGTAAGTATGGAAGTTTCATCAGCAGCAATGGAAACAAACCGAGTGGAAACGGTAGAGTATGATATTGTTACGCTAAATAACATTAGCCGTGAACATATCGATTCTCACGGGTCTTTTGAACAATATTGGAATGTGAAATCAAGCTTAATAACGAATGCTTCTGAAAACAGTGTTGCAGTCTTAAATTTAGATGATGAATATTCCGCTTCTTTAATTAATCGAACAAATGCTAGTGTCGTTACGTTCGGTGTTAGAAACGAAGAAGGGCATATTCGTTGTAAAAACTTAGACCTTTCTACTGGTAGAGGTAAATTCACTTACGAAATAGTGAAAGAATTCAAATCGAAATCCGCTCACTTAACATCTTGCTCATTTGAAGTGGAATTAGCGGTACCTGGATTGCACTCTGTATATAATTCTATGGTTGCCATTACTGTAGCTCTATTAAATAATGTATCGATTGCATCTATTCAAGAAACTCTTCAAACGTTTACTGGCGTAGAACGACGTTTTGAATTTATTTTTGAAGAGGATATTAAGATAGTAGATGACCATTTTGCTAACCCTGGAAATATTAATATTACGCTAAAGACACTTCAGTATATGGATTTCCAAAATCTCCATCTTGTCTATGCGATTCGTGGTGAAAGAGGCCCAACGGTTAATAGAGAAAATGCAGAAGCAATTGTAGAATGGGCATCTAAACTAAATATTAGTGAAATTATTGCAACGAAAAGTGTTTCACATGTAACATTAAAAGATCGTGTGACAGATGAAGAAGTAAAAGCATTTATGGACGTAATGGAGAGGGCAGGTATTGAAGTTAAACTTTACGACGAACTTCCAGACGCCATTACAGAAGCTATTACAAATGTTGTAGAAAATGACTTAATATTACTAGCAGGTGCACAAGGCATGGACCTTGGTGGAGAAATAGCATTAGAAATTATTCATAAACGTACTTCAAAAGCACCAAAAACAGTCGGTCATTTGCAATGAAGTAAAAGAGGCTGAGACAAAACTAATATGATCATGATAAAAAACGAACAGTAGCAGAATTTCCGGAGCGGGATATTTCCACACTACTATTTTTTGTTCGTTTTTTACTTTGATAAAAGTAGTTATGTCCCAACCTCTTTCCACTTTTCTATATTAAAATAAACAATTACAATAGATGAAGAAGAAACAGAGTAGTTCATAATACAGCATCCTGTATACGAAAGGTGACATATAAATATGTGTGGTTTTGTAGGTTTTGCAAGTAATGCAAATGCGGAAGAAAAGAAAAATTTAGTAGAAACAATGATGGATACAATTACACACCGCGGTCCTGATAGCGGTGGAGTATTTACAGACGATAAAGTGGCCTTAGGTTTTCGTCGCTTAAGTATTATTGACTTAACTGAAGAAGCAGACCAGCCAATGTACAATGAAGATAACAGCTGTGTGCTTATTTTTAATGGGGAAATTTACAATTTCCAAGAACTTCGTGAAGATTTAGTAGAAAAAGGACACCAATTTGTTAGTCATACAGATAGTGAAGTTTTAATTCATGGTTATGAGGAATATGGAGTAAATCTAGTAGAAAAGCTAAGAGGTATGTTCGCTTTTGCTATTTACGATAAAAAAGAAGAATCATTATTTATCGCAAGAGATCATTTCGGTATAAAACCTTTATACTATACACAAAATACTACAGATAATTCCTTTATTTTTGGGTCTGAAATAAAATCGTTTTTAAAACACCCTGGATTTATTAAAGAATTAAACAAAGATGCGCTAAAACCTTATTTAACGTTCCAATACTCTGTGTTGGATGAAACGTTCTTTAAAGGTGTATTCAAGTTAAAACCAGGGCATTATATGTTATATAAAAAAGGGTCTATTCAAATTAATCGTTATTGGGACCCAATGTTTGATGAAAGTGAAAATAGCTTTGAACATTACGTAAATGAAATTAAAAAAACAGTCGAAGAGTCTGTTAAATATCATAAAATAAGTGATGTAAAAGTTGGTTCATTCCTTTCTGGTGGTATCGACTCTAGTTATATTACGTCACTTTTAAAACCGAACAAAACATTTTCTGTCGGTTTCGAAGATCACGAAGGTATATTCAATGAAACAAATTTAGCGAAAGAGCTATCAGATATTTTAAACATAGAAAATCATAAGCGCATTATTGATGCCGATGATTGTTTTGATATGCTACCAACAATTCAATATCATATGGACGAGCCTCAATCAAATCCGTCTTCTGTTCCGTTATACTTTTTAGCACAGCTTGCTAGTGAGCATGTAACAGTAGTTTTATCAGGAGAAGGAGCAGATGAACTATTCGGCGGCTACATTTGGTATCAAACGTCACCAAATCAAGAAAAATATCAAAAGTCAGTACCGTATGCAATTCGTCGTCCGCTATCGTTATTAGCACGAAAACTACCACATAACAGAATTACAGAGTTTTTAGATAAAGGTGGTCAAAAGGTAGAAGAACGCTTCATTGGACAAGCGAAAGTTTTTGCAGAAGATGATGCGTTAAAAGTATTAAAGAATGATTACAAAAATGGGCCATCTGTACAAAGCATTACAGAAAAGGTTTATGAGAAAGTTAAAAATAAAGACGACGTAACGAAAATGCAGTATTTAGATATGAATTTATGGTTACCAGGAGACATTTTACTAAAAGCTGATAAAATGAGTTCTGCTCATTCTATTGAGTTACGTGTTCCATTTTTAGATAAAGTTGTAATGTCACTTGCTGCACAAGTTCCAGCACAGTATAAAATAAATAGTAAACAAACAAAAATAGCATTACGTCAAGCAGCAGAAGAAGTCATTCCTTCAGAATGGGCAAACCGTACAAAAGTCGGCTTCCCAGTTCCTATTCGCTTCTGGCTACGTGAAGAGAAATATTATAACAAAGTAAAAGAAATGTTCGAATCAGACATGGCTGCGGAATTTTTTGAAACGAGAGAACTAGTACAGTTTTTAGATGATCATTATAACGGGAAAGAAAACTATGCTCGTTATATATGGACAGTTTACGTATTTTTAGTATGGTATAAAAAGTTTTTTAAAGACTGTTAATTTGTCAAACTTATGGTGAAAGAGCAGGAGGGTACCAGTAATTATGAAAAAACCAGTTTTTTTAAGCTTACTATTAATTATTGTTAATGTTGCGCTTTTAATGGTGAATAATGCATTTGCTGCCACTCCTGTTGTTTCCGTACCTCTTGATGAAGAAGAAAAGGCAGAGCTGAAAAATGGTGTATCTATTCCGGTAGAAACGATTTTGCAAAATCCGGAACTGCCGAATGGTTGCGAAATTACGTCTTTAACAGCCGTTTTACAATTTTGTGGATACTCTATAAGTAAAACAGAAATGGCAGACGACTACTTAACAAAAGTGCCATTTTTCTGGAAGGATGGAAAGCTAATCGGAGGAAATCCGTATGAGGCTTATGCTGGTGATCCGAGACGTAAGGACGGTTTTTTCAGTTATGCTCCTCCAATTGTAGATGCAGCCCGAACGTATATAGCCGATGTTGGCGGTAAAGAAACTGTAAAAGATTTAAGCGGAAGTACACCAGGCGAAATCATGGAATATTTACAACAAGGTAATCCCGTCGTGATATGGGTAACTTTAGATTTGAGTCCACCGAAAGTTACGTACTCATGGCATTTTGAATCAACGGAAGAAAAGTTTCAAGCGCCTGTGAATTTGCATGCCGTTGTATTAAATGGCTACGAAAATGGAATGGTGCACGTAATGGATCCACTAAAAGGACAAGTAACCCACGATGCCATTGATTTCTTTAACAGTTATATAGAACTAGGTAGTCATGCCTTAGTGGTGATACGATAGAACGATTTATAGAAGAACTCGTAATGTACGGGAATTTTTGTACTTTCTTAAAAGCTAAAAAAAGTTGGTGAAGTATGAAAGGGAAACGTTTAGGCATTATTGGCGGAATGGGGCCGAAAGCAACAAGTGTATTTTTCGATAAACTAATAGAAAATACAGTTGCCAATAGTGATCAAGAGCACATAGATATTGTTATTATGAATCATGCTACTTTACCAGATCGAACAACGGTTATTTTGGAAGAGCGAGGCGAAGACTTTTTACGAGAGATAAAAAGAGATTTTGAAATGCTCGAAAAGGCCGAAGTATCCAACATTGCAATTCCGTGCAACACTTCGCACTACTTTTACGAAGAAATGCAGGCAATGACAACCATTCCTATCATCCATATGGTACAAGAAACAGTAAAAGAAATTTATGAAAAATTTGGTGAAGGAAGTAAAATTGGATTACTAGCTACAAACGGCACTGTAAATAGCGGCATTTACGAAAAAGAGTGTCAAAAATATAATCTCAATTTGTATACGCCGAATAAACCGTTACAAGATGAAGTAATGAACATTATATATAATATAAAAGCAGACATCGGTTCCGACCAAGATCGCTTTGAAGCAATTGTTCATCAGTTAATAAAAGAGGAAAATTGTCGCTGTGTTATTTTAGCATGTACGGAACTATCAATTATTCCATTAAGGAAGGAAACGTCCTGTCATACAGTAGATGCGATGGCGGTCCTTATAGAAAAAGCGATTGAGCGTTCTGGGAAAGAAGTAAAAAGAAAAGAACTATCTAATATATTTGTCTAAGCTGTCCTATACTAAAAAGGACGGCTTTTTTATATGATCTCAACACGAAAAAGCTAAGAGTGAATTATTATATAATATATAATTTTTTGTAATTATTTTAAGAAAGTGTTGACTAATTTGTTATTCTTAATATAATAATAGTTAGTGAGAATGAATTTCATTATTAATAAAATACATAGAAAAGAGGCGTACATCTTATGTCAAAAAGAATAATTTCATTAAGTTTAGTGTTTTTGTTAACGGTTGCAACATTACTTGGTTGCGCAACGAACAATAATGGTGGAACAAACCAAGCAGGAAGTAACGAGGAGCAACCTAATGAAGAACAAAGTAGTGGAGTGGTAAATTTATATACAAGCAGACACTACGAGACAGACCAAGAGCTGTATAAAGTGTTTGAAGAACAAACAGGTATTAAAGTAAATGTAGTAGAAGGTAAAGGCGACGAATTAATGGAGCGCCTAAACATTGAAGGAGAAGCGACAGAAGCAGACGTTTTTATTACTGCAGACGCTGGTAACTTACATGCTGCAAAAGAAAGCGGATTACTTCAAGCAATCGAAAGTGATGTTATCTCTAACAATATTCCTGATAAACTAAGAGACGATGAGAATCATTGGTTTGGTATTACGAAAAGAGCACGTGTGATCGTTTATGCGAAAGACCGTGTTGATCCAGCGGAACTATCAACTTACGAAGCATTAACAGAATCAGATTGGAATAAACGTCTAGTTGTTCGCTCTTCGGATAACATGTATAACATTTCTTTACTAGCATCTTTTATTGACATTATGGGTGAAGAGGCAGCAACGGAATGGGCACAAGGAATTGTAAACAACATGGCTAGAGATCCACAAGGTGGAGATCGCGACCAAGCAAAAGCAGTCGTTGCAGGTGAAGCAGATGTAGCGATTATGAATACGTACTATATCGGTGGAATGCTAAACTCAGAAGATGCAGAAGAAGTAAAAGTAGCAGAAAATGTAGGGATCTTCTTCCCGAACCAAGATACAACTGGAACACATATTAACGTAAGTGCTGCTGGTGTAACAAAGCATGCTAAAAACAAGGATAACGCTATTAAATTTATTGAGTTTTTATCAAGTGAAGAAGCACAAGAAAAATTCGCTTCGGCTAACTTTGAATACCCAGCTAACCCTAATGTAGAACCAGCAGAACTATTAAAATCTTGGGGCGATTTCAAAGAACAAGACATCGACCTATCAGTACTAGGCCAAAACCAACAACAAGCCATCCGAATCTTCAACCAAGTCGGTTGGAAATAAGAAAAGCGAAAGGGGCTCGCTTAGCGGCGACAAGCATAAGACAGGCGCTGCCGGTGGGCGGGGTTTGCCCACCGGAAGTGACTGGCTTATGACCTCGAGCCGCTAGCCCCTGTAGCTGGACAAAGAAAAGCACAGGCGCTACGCTCAGGCCCGTATAAACTAACACTCCCCCAAATTAAAAACCGTCACTATGCAAAAATTGTGACGGTTTTGTTTTTTCCAACCAATACATATTCCATTTGAGAATGATTTTCGTTATAATTAAAGCGGATTAAGTGAAAGCACATACAAAACAAAAGAAATTGTTCATTAATTAAAGGAAGTGTCATCATTGCGTATTATCCAGCAAGCTAAACAGCATATGAACATATGGACAATTTTAAGCCTTTTCTTTATTTCTATCATTCTCATACCGAATCTATTAATAGGCATACAGTTTTTCACAGAACCTAATGAAAACTGGGAACATATTAAACATTACTTACTACAAGATTATATATATAATACAACGGTTATCCTTCTATTTACTGCAATAGCAACTACGATTATCGGTACAACGCTAGCTTGGTTCGTGACGATATATGACTTTCCATTAAAAAGATTTTTTAAATGGGGATTAATTTTACCGTTAGCGATTCCACCTTATATTGGTGCTTACGCATACCACGGCATATTAAATTACACAGGTGTTATTCAAACAACGTTACGTAACTCCTTTGATATTCAAGTAAACCAAGCATATTTCAATATCATATCCATTCAAGGGGCAGTCTTCATATTTACACTATTTTTATATCCTTACGTGTATACCATTACGAAAACATTTTTCCAAAATCAGTCTGCTTCCTTAATTGAAAATGCAACGCTATTAGGAAGTGGTTCTACTAGCACGTTCTTTCGAGTTGCCTTACCTCTATCACAAGCTGCCATTATAGGAAGTGTGACACTAGTAATACTAGAGGTGTTAAATGATTATGGAGTAGTTAGTTATTTTGGAATACAAACGTTTAGTACGGCAATATTCCGTACTTGGTATGGTATGAAAGATTTAGATTCTGCTTTAAAACTAGCAGGTTTACTAATGTTCATCGTTATTATCGTTTTAATGCTAGAGAAAGTATTACGCGGAAGGAAAAAGTATAGTTATGCCTCTACGAAAGTTCGACCTGTTCAACCTAAAAGATTAAAAGGCTGGAAGGCATGGGCGATTACGGGGTACTGTTCTTTTATATTTGGTATCGCGTTTATTATCCCATTAGCGCAATTAATACAATGGGGTCTTATGACATATGAAACCATTTGGAGTCCGCAGTTTTTAACATTAGCGAAAAACTCCATATTTGTAGCAGCGGTTGCTTCCCTAATTATCGTGGTTATCGCATTAATTATCGCAAATTATACGAGATTGCATGATAGCATATTTGTAAAAATAATTTCTCGCGTTACTACATTAGGTTATTCTATTCCTGGAGCAGCCATTGCCATTGCCATTATTACGATATTTATAACGCTCGATCGTGTATTACTAAACATATATAGTACGCTTCAAATTGATTCTCAATTTATTTTACGAACAAGTTTAGTAATGTTAGTTTCAGCCTATATTATTCGCTTTTTAGCAATCGGTTTTAACTCTATTGAGACTGGTTATGAAAAGATAGGGAATAGTTTTACGGAAGCATCTCGTTTATTAGGGTCATCGACCATTCGGACGTTTTTTAAAGTAGATTTACCCCTAATGAAAAGTGCGATCTTTAGTGGTTTTATTCTAGTTTTCGTGGATATATTAAAAGAGTTACCGCTTACGCTTTTTCTACAACCTTTTAACTTTGCTACATTAGCAACACAAGCATATAAATATGCGAATGATGAAAGAGTACAAGAAGCTTCGATTGCTTCATTGTTTATTATATTAATTAGTGGAATATCAATCTTTATCTTTCACCGTTTATTGGAAAAGGAGGCTAAATAATATGTATGTCAAAATAGAAGATTTACTGTTTCAATATCGTAATGCTAAAACGCCAACTATTCAAAACTTTTCTTTAAATATAGAAAAAGGCGAAGTCGTTTCCATCTTAGGAGATAGTGGTAGCGGAAAAAGTACCATTTTACGATTAATTGCAGGCTTGGAAATACCTCAAAAAGGCAGTATTTCGATAAACGGACAAAAAATGATCGATGACAAACATTTCACGCCTCCAGAAAAACGTGGAATTGGAATGGTTTTTCAGGACTATTGCTTATTTCCACATATGACAGTAGCCAATAATATTAAATTTGGTTTAAAAAAATTAAATAGAAAACAAAAGCAAGAAAGATTAGAAGAAATGTTAACACTCGTTAACTTACAAGATTTTAAAGATCGCTATCCTTATGAGCTTAGCGGAGGGCAACAGCAGCGTGTTGCGCTAGCTCGTGCTTTAGCTCCAGCTCCGTCCTTATTAATCTTTGATGAGCCATTTAGTAATTTAGATAGGAGTCTTCAAGAGAAAATTAGGGAAGAGCTTCGTGTTATTATTAAACAGACTGGAATTACTTCTATTTTAGTAACGCATGATGAAGCAGATGCGAAAGCTTTAGCCGATCGAATCGTATACGTGAAGGAAGGGAAAATTTCAAGAACTGTTACAAGTTTTACCCTTCACACAAATAATAAAAAAGTATTAACTTTTAGTTAAAACACCGCTACTTAATGCGGTGTTTTTTTTATGAAAATGGCTACCGTCGGCTTATTTTATAACGAAAAATTTTTTAAAAAAGAAGAAACTTTTCAACTAAGACCGCGTCAAACATAATGTAGCTTTTCTAATTTTAAAAAATAGGGGCGGATTTTAAATATTCATGCGTACATGGGTAAAGGGGTTAATCGTTTTTGTAGTTATTTCAAGTATTTTAATTGGTTGTGGAAAAGTAGAAAATTCAACAGGAGAACAGCCTAAAGAGGAACCAAAACCATCTTACAGTGGGGAAATAGTGAAAGAGGCTGCGATTGAAAATGGAGAAAATGGGTCAATAGTAGTTCTCTACACATTAAAAAATGACAGTGGAGTAGAAGTGCAATACGAAATATCAAGTGGTTTAACTGTTGATTATATTGTTTTCGATGAACATGGAGAAATGATTTCTCAATTATCTAGAGAAGTTATGTCAACAATGGCAATTCAAACATTAACATTAAAACAAGGTGAAGTGTTCGAGGAGGCATTTTCAATCGGCGGCTTACCAGATGGAAAGTATACGATTCAACTGTTTTTAACTTCTGCACAACAAGAGGAATTAGTGGAAAAGGAATTTTCCATTTCTAATTCTATGTATCAACGAATGACAGGAAAGTTAATAGAAATGAATGGGGATGTAGTAACGGTCGAAATTGGGGAAGAACCGGTTCCCTTTCAACTAACAGATTTAGCGAAAGATCAATTAATGACGATGGAAGAAGATGGCTTCATTGAGTTTATCTATGTTGAAACTGAGTATGAGGAAAAAACAATCGAAAGAATTATTTTTATTGAGTACCGAACGCACGTACATTTAGATAAATCAGTTTTGGAAGTAGAACAAGAGTTAGGAAAAGTAGTAGAACAAATAAAAGCTAATCCAAACGTATTGGAAGGATTAAAACCTTTTGAAATATTTACCTTATATATGTACGTATTAGCAGGAGAAGATTTCGAAACTCTATATCACTTTTATTTGCCGGATTCGATGGACATTCCTGTTGAAGAGTATGTAAAACAAAATCGTGATGGTAATGTCGAAGCACATCGTTCGTTTATGAGGCAATTTAATGAAGTTAGAGATTTTACTGTTATAACGAAAGATCAACAAGGAAGAGTTGAATTTTCATTGGAAGGTGAACAAACTGACTTAGCTTTTCAATTACGAATGCAAGAAAATACATGGTATGTCATGCCGACGCCACTACAATAAAGTTTTAAAATTTGTCAAAAAGAGGACGTCGATGTACGTCTTCTTTTTCTTGTTATATCATATATTAATTCGGGAATAGTTTTTTTATATAAGGATGGTCTAAAAATGTAGAATATGCTCGAATATTATGTGACAGGTCTATGTTTGCTCTTTCCTAATAAGGTAAAAGGGGTGTGTAATTAAAAATGGATGAAAGAAAAGAATTTGAACAATCATTATTAGAAAAAACATACTATCAATCATATTTAAATAATACAGAACGTTCTCCGGTAGAACAGTTAGGTGCGATATATGTAGCGGAACAACAAAAGGAAGGGTCAGATCTCTCTCCTGTTCGCTATGCGCAAGGAGAGATTTATTATCATTATAAAGATTATGAAGCGGCGATTTTTAAATGGGAGCATGTTACAAATGACCTTAAGCCGTGGGCATTGAAAAACATGGCCGACGCTTATTTTGATATTGGGTTACTAGTCGAAGCGGAGGATATTTACACTCGCATTGAACCGAATAGTAAAACGTTAAATGTAGAAGTAGCGTTACAATTATTTTCGTTACATATGGAACGAGGAAATGTAGAAGCAGCATATCGAAGTATACGAAAAGCAATTGCAATCGACCCTGACTATTCGGATGTAACGGCAATCGCCATTGAATTTTATGAAAACCAAAATGATTGGAAGCAAGCAGTTGATTTATGTATTGAGGAGCTCGTTCGTACGCGAAATATTTCGTGGCTATCGACACTTTTAGGCTACATCGAGAATGGTTATGTAAAACAAATCGAGCCTGCATATTTTCAAAGTATTTTAAATACAACATTACAATGGAATGAGCGGGCATTTGTAGAATTAGTATACTCCTTATGGAAATGTTACATGGAAGAACCGTCCTTCTTAGACTGGTTGCATACAATCAACGTTGTAATGGATAAGTTAGATGTAAAAGGAATAAAAGAATGGAACGATGTAGATCGTTTATTTAAACAATCATATTTACAATTAGTAAATGGCATATACCCAGTAAGTGATTTGCAAAGAATTATCCCACATTTACTAGAAAACTGGTTGAAGATTACAGATGAAACAAAAGGGCTATTTCCAGCCACAGCAATTCTTTCGTGGAATGAAGTGTTTCCATATACAATTAATCAAAATGCGATGTACCTTGCCGAAGAGCGCATTTTCCATGTGGAACACGAGCATATACCTGTAGATGAAGCGCTAGATGTTTTCCACGTTTTAAATGAATGGGTGATTGAAAATAGGTTAAAAGTAGATCTACGAAAGAGTTGGCTATTTACGAAGCTTCAGCAGCTAGAAAATAAACATTTATTTGTTATGAGTTCTACAGATGCAATCAAAAAATCGTTTATCCAATCAATCGTAAGGGACGATATTATTCCATCTACTACTCATCCACTGTACATTTACAGTGAAGAAGAGGCGATGGAGTGGAATGAGATTAGTAGGAGTAAACAAAAGCCGATTCAATCTATTGAGGAAGCTTCTGAACAGTCTCTTATTGAAATGAAGTGGCCATCTTCCTTTTTACAGTCATACAACTATGCGTTATTAGCTTCAAACATGGAAGACTCAACCGTTGTATCGTTATCGGATGGTGTTATTTACATTTTAAATCCAGATACGCCATTTTCTGATATTGAATTAGCGGGCATTATTCAGCTTAGGGAACAAGTACCAGATGTACCTGTTCATTTTATTCTCCGCAGCCCTTTAGCTGACAAAGATTTAATAAAGAGGCAGGCAGACGAACTGGAAAATAGTATTCAAGACTTTTTCCCAGACTCTAACTTGTTTTATTATTCAACTAATGGGGAAGATCGTTCGGAGGAGCTACACCAATTTTTATTCAAAAACTTCTTTGCAAAGGAAAAGCAGTTTGAAGGAAGAAGAGCTACAAACCTACTCCGTCTCATTAGAGAGATGTTCACGGACGGTCTAAACTATCGAGTTACTTTAGAAGATGGATTACAATCATCACTAGAATTCCATGAAATGATGTGTGATAAGTTAAAAGCATTACAGCAAAATGTAGAGGATTGGAAATCTGATAAAGTAGTTCATTTTGCTAATACGTACCAAACGGTAAAGCAGCAATTAAAGGCAGATTTAAGGAGAAAAGTACCTTCCCTTTTACAATCAACAGCAGACCTCATTAAAGAGGATAGCGACTTTGGTACACTACATGTACAATTAAATAAACATATGAATGAGCATATTCAAGCGTATTTTAATGAACAGTTTATTTTTGAGTTACGCGAGTCCATTTTAACGTGGTTAGATGAAACAGAATCAGATTTAAAGGATAGCCAGCAATATTTACAAGAAATGGCGGAAAGTCTTAACGGCTTTTATGAAGAGGAGAAGCTTTCCTTCCCATCTAATTTTCATATAGTAGAAGATTGGCGCAGAGATATAAAACGATTATTAAATCGAACAGAAATCGAGGAGTATAATATTTTTTACCGCACAAATCCTGCACAGTTATTATTAAAGAGTGCTGGGAAGTTTTTAAAAGTATTACCTCAAAATCAAAGTTTTCTATATAAACAGTACAAAAAGTATGTAGAACAAGAGAAATATGAAGAAGTTACCGAGCAAATCGTTTCGAGTATCTTTTTAGAATTTGATTTGTTTGAAAAGGCATTAAAAGCAGACACGGCAAGCTTTTTCGAAGAATCAGTTGAAATATTAAAAGAGAATGTCCGTGAGACAGAAACGGAAATTACGTTTATTAAGGAAGAATGGAATGAGCTGAAAGCCAATCCAGAAAAATACGAAGATCCTGTTAAGCTTTTAGAAGCTCGCCTCCTACAATATGAATTCATGGTAAAGGCAACAGTAGACGTAGAACCATCTATCCAGTCTGCACCAAAATAAAAAAAGAGTCCCAGAAGTAGCAATTGACTTTTGGGACTTTTTTTATTTTTCTATGCTTACTAAAAACATTGTCCAAAGTGAGAATTCCTAAGAGACGATAAGTGGCAAATAATTACATCTTCGGTACTTGTTAGTCTACTTCTAGAACCTTGATTTCCACCGAGGAAGGAATCCGTTTCTTCCAAAGGCTAGCGAGCATCTAACAAATAAAGCCCAATGAGAGGAAGACACATGTATCGTGTGTGAATTCCACCCGTAGGACTTCTATCTACGATAATCGGGCTCATATGTGAAAATATAAAACATTATATCAATTAAACTACATCTTTTCATAAAGATCAATGTCATAAACACACTATTTAACAACAGATTATTTCTTTCACTTGTATATTATTTTAAGTTTAATAGATCAGAAATTCCCACCAATTCCTCGGAGGTAAAGTTCCCAATAATAGTATATAGATTATATCCAGCTATAATTTTGATCATTGAATTGTCGCTAGTATTATTAATTACTTCAATAATAGTTCTATCTTCATATCGATAGGTTTTAAGGTTATGCGCCCCATTTACATCACTCATTTCTTTTAAAATGTCCTCCTCGTTAATAGGAGGATACTCTGGATCTATGGTACTTTGGGAAATTACAAAGGGACCATTATCTGTTCTAAATTCTACGCTTACATCAAATCCATTATAATGATTGGAAACATTTATGTATGGTTCATCATCCTTAATAAACTCTAGAGTTTCTGACAAATTAAGAGGGATATTAATTTTATCATAAAAGGTTTTAACTAATAAATTCTTTGTTTTAAGTTGATTACTATATTCCTCACTTTTACTACCCTCAGTATCTCCTAATGACGTTGTTTCACTTGTACTTTCATTCTCTTTACCAAATTGATTTTTATCAAAAAGAAATGTACTGGAAGATATTAATATAAAAATAACTAGAAATCCAAGAGTGGCTCCAAGGTAGGGAGATGCAGCTTTTTTTCTATTAGATTTCTTGATTTGGTTCTCTATCAATATTATTGTCTTTCTTTTAGTGAAATTTTTCCTACTCTCTTTCCAAGTAATATTATTTTTTATCTTATTAAGTTGAGTGTTAAGGATATTATTTTCCTCATGAAAATTTTTGTTCATAAACATACCCTCCCTTATTTAATTCTTGCTCTAGTTTTTTTATAGATCTAAATAAAGTAGATTTAACTTTACTTTCGGTCCAACCTAGTATTTCTGAGGTTTCCTTTGTTGAAAATCCTTTTATTTTTCTTAAAATTATAACCTCTCTATATGCTGGTTTAAGATTTTTTATTGAAGTATATAAATAAGAGACATCTTCCTTTAGCTCAATTATCTCTTCAGCAGTATTTATAACATCCGACTCTAAATTTTTGGATAATAATGCAGCTATAATTTTATATTTTTTATTTTTTCTGAGGTAATCTATTGTTGTGTTTCTAGCAATCATAAAAAGCCATGTTTTAACTGATGAATTATATTGAAACTGCTCAAAATAAATAAAAGATTTTACAAATGTTTCTTGGGTGAGATCTTCTGCCTTATGATAATCATTTAGCATTAAACCAATATATTTGAAAATATCATCACTATGCTGAGAATACCATTCTTCAACTTTATCTTTTTTTTCTTTATCACTTAACATATTATCCTCCTTTTTACTAACTATATATATAGACGAACAACCTAGTTTTCCGTTGCAGTTTATAATTTATTTAATAAAAAAAAGAGAAACTATTAAGCTTCTCTTTTTATAACAATTATTTAAGTTCTATATATCTAGAAATTTCTATTAATTCTGCTTCCTTAATTCCTGCTACTGTATAAACATTATCATTTGTTACAATATGCAATGTATCATTTTCGTGTTCTGTTTGTTCAACAATTGCCTCATGCCCAGCAATGTTCAATTTCTTAACTTTTTTGTTTTTATACCATACATTTTCAATTTCATCCATTAAACTGTTAACTTTTCCATATTCATTAATACTCTGTGATACCATGGTTGATTCTCCCTCTATAGTATCATACCAGCTTACAATCGCAAATCCACCCTCTCTTTCCTCTATATCAATTAGAGGATTCCCTAAAATATAATCGATATCTTCATCTATATTTAGTGGAATATTCACATCATCTTTTACCTCTTCTAGTTCCATTTTTGAAACTTTCTCGTCCTCTTTTAGAGCGCTAAGAGTTGATACTCTTGATGAGTCATCTGTCCACAACCTCCCTGAATAATGTACATTTCCAGGATTATTATATTGTTCTAAATAGTAACTATACTGAGTTCCTGTGCCAGTAGAAGACCATTTAAATGATACCTGGTAATGAGCGCTACCACCACGATATCTCCTTGTTCTAGTATCTACATTATATGTCCTTTCTTCAAACTTTCCCCAAGTAGCTGGCCCGACATTTCCATCAACACTAAGTCCATTTCTACGTTGAAACTCTTTTATAGCGCTGTTTGTTTTTGGTCCATATGATTGATCTACTGATCCTACCATATCTCTCAGATTAGAAGCCCACAACATTGATTGTACAGCACCAACAAAACCACCGCTTGTAGAATAATTGTACCCAACAGTTTGCCATGTTGATAAATTTCTGAAATCATAGTGATTATGGGCATTAACCATCTTTCCTCCTGCACTAGAAAATACTACAAGGATAATTAATAAATAAATACATAATTTTTTTCTATTCAACCTAATAACCCCCTTTTTTTACCAATCCGTAATATACCATTTATATAAAATTGTAAACATACTTTATAATAGTATGTATATTTCGAAAATATATTTTATTTAGAAGGCACCACAAAAATTAGCTAGACTCTAATATGTGGTCCATTTCACTTTTTCTATAAACAGGGTTGTTAAGTAAGCATTCGGATTATGCAGCCCATATCAAAGGGGAATTTTTTATTGCTAGTAGAAATTCACTCCATGTTTTTCATAAAAACTCCAATAAATCAAACAATAAAATATGGAAGGAGTGGTCATGAATGTTTGATTGCATTATTATCGGTGGAGGGATTGCGGGATTACAAGGAGCAATACAACTGGGACGCTATGACCATCAAGTGCTTGTCATAGATGATTATAACGGACGGTCCTCCATTTGCCACAGTTATCATAATATTTTAGGGTGGCCAAACGGAATTAGCGGTATAGAACTACGAAAGATTGGCACTGAACAGGCGAAAAGATTAGGCGTCCAGTTTCTTAACGATAAAGTAGTAGAAATGAAAAAAGTTAACCGTAAATTCGCTGTTAGTTTATTAGATGGGACGAAATATGAAGGAAAAACGATTCTTTTAGCCACTGGATTAAAGGATAACATCCCTCCGTTTGCCTCTATTTATCCATGTTTAGGACACACTGTGTACGTTTGTCCTGATTGTGATGGGTACGAAATTAAAGGAAAAAAAACAATCGTCCTCGGTGCGGGAGATGTAGGAGCTAATATGGCTTTAACATTAACGTATTGGTCAAACGATATTTTATATGTGAATGATAGTGAGAAGGAGATAGATAAAAACCTTCAAAGCCAACTTGATGAAAAAAATATTGTTACCGTAAACGAACGAATTGCTGAAGTTTTAGCAAAGGAAGAAAAGTTTCAAGGAGTTCAATTAACAAATGGTGAAGAAATAAAGGGAGAACGAGGCTTTATTGCTTACGGTGGAAATAAAGTAAAGTCAGACTTAGCGAAACAGCTAGAAGTGGAAATGTTAGAAAATAAACATATTATTACAGATCCAAGGACGAAAATGACAAATATTAAAAATGTTTGGGCAGCAGGAGACGTTGTGGCACATTCAGAGCAAGTAACGATCGCAATGGGGGAAGGTTCACAGGCGGCAATATGGATACATAAAACATTAATGGAAAAAGGAACAGATACATAAAAAGTCCCAAAGATCTTTAACGTTTGGTGTGGTAAAAAACAACTTATAAAATTACATTAGCTGACCTTGCTTTTCTTGTTTTTGAAAGAATTTACAAAACATTTAAATTATTTTAATGAAACTTTGATACCCTTGAATAGAATCATAATTTAATAGGAGGATGAGTAGAATGAAAAGATTGTCAATTCTATCGATAGCAGTTCTATTGCTAATTAGTTTTGTTAACATTGTTTCAGCAGAGACATCTTATGAAGTAAAGAATGATGAGAACTTGGGTCCTACAACAGAAAATAGTGGAGTTTCTACAGAACCACCGCTAACCCAAGAGGAAAAAGAAGGGGAATTCTCAACATTTTGAGAGTATCCACCTACTACATCCCATGATGTCTTCAAAGATGGTCGATTGACTTTCAGTGGTCAAGCAGCTAGATCTAATTTATATACAAATAAGCTTTTTACAGGATCTAGCTCTTATAAAATACAGATGAGCAACTCCCATTCGACCCAATTAAAAGTGGAACTTTACAAAAAAGGTTTCTGGTACGATAGTCTTGTAACAACTTATTACGTAACCCCAGGTTATACTAGATATGGTTATCCGAGTGGACTGGATCATTCAGCAGATTACTATTTACTGTTTTATGCGCCAAGTAATTTCTCAGGATATGTGGAATATTAATAAACTTTACCATTAAAAAACTATCGCCATAGTATGAATAATAAAGAAAATGCTAAGTAATAACATACTCTAGCATTTTATTTTATGATATTCAAAATAGTGAGGGGGCTAAATATGACTACTACTAAATTGAAAATAATCGCTTTAATTTCGATGTTTATCGATCATTGTGGTCTTTTTATCCCTGATACACCAGAATGGTTTCGATGGATAGGTAGAATTGCAGCTCCTATTTTTATTTTTTGTGTCGTTATCGGTTTCAAACATACTTCAAATAAAATAAAGTACCTTACCAGGTTATACATATTTACTGTTGGTATGGCTTTATTAAACATAATTATCAATTATAGTGTTTATTACAAGTCATTTAGAGGATTAATAGAAATTAATAATTATTACATCCTCAATAACTTCTTTGCCCCATTATTCTTCATCGTATTGCTTTTATCTTTATTAGAAAACAAAAAGCTAAAATATATCGTTATACTTTTTGTTTGGCAAATCATTTCTAGTGTTATATTTTTTCTCCTTGTAGAAGGATTCGAAATATTTGTTCCAAGTGATGTGAAGCCAAATTATTTTTTTCTTGGAACTATATTCGGAAACGTTTTACTTATGGAGGGTGGGATACTCACTGTTTTTCTAGGAGTATTGTTCTACTATTTGAACGCAAATAAGTTTAAAATGGCAAGTGGATATACTATGTTCTGTATTGTTATTCTTTTAGTTAATCAAAAGTTGAACCCAATGACATTACCAGGCTTTGTTTCTCTTTTATTTCCATTTGCGGACTACCAATGGATGAAGATTTTTGCTTTGCCTCTTTTCCTACTTTATAACGGTAAAAAAGGGAGGGGATTAAAATATCTTTTTTACATATTCTATCCTGTACACATTGTTTTACTTTATTTCATAGGCTTTTACATAAGATAGTATACTTCTTCTTTATATTTCTATGTCAATGAAATTATTCTTAAGCTTTGGAATTTCCAAAGTCCGACACCATTACTGACTTATATAGAAGGAGATTGTGGTTAATCAATAAAGTGTATTCTAATGAATAACCGATCTCCTAATAATTTAATTTATACACCGAGAGGGAACTATTTTGTAGCTTGTTCAGCCCATTCTTCTACGTTCCATACTTTTGTTACCCAGTCTTCATAAAAGCTAGGCTCATGGGAAACGAGTAAAACAGTTCCTTTATAAGCTTTTATCGCACGTTTTAATTCTTCCTTCGCAACAACATCTAAATGGTTTGTCGGTTCATCAAATACGAGCCAGTTGCTCTCATGCATCATTAGTTTACATAAGCGTACTTTTGCTTGTTCTCCACCACTTAATTGATTTAATGGACGAGATATATGTTCATTTTTCAAGCCGCAACGAGCAAGTGCTGCGCGGACTTGGTGTTGATCCATCGAAGGAAATGCTGCCCATACATCATCAATAGGTGTAATGTTTCCAGCTTTCATTTCTTGTTCAAAGTAAGATGGAAAAACAAAATCTCCTATCATTCGTTTGCCGCTTAATGGTTCTATCTTACCTAAAATAGTTTTCAATAGTGTAGATTTCCCTACTCCGTTAGATCCTACAACGGCTATGCGGTCTCCACGTTCAATTGTCACATTCATTTTAGGAAATAGTGGTTCAGAATAACCAACTTCTAAATCAATTCCTTCAAATACGTATCGAGAGCTTGCTCGACTTTCTTTAAATTCGAAAGTAGGCTTCATTGCAGTTTCTGGGCGATCAATTCGTTCCATTCGGTCTAACTGCTTTTGCCTACTTTTAGCACGTCCCGTAGTGGAATAACGTGCTTTATTTTTCGCAATGAAATCTTCTTGCTTTTTAATAAATTCACGTTGCTTTTCGTACGCATTAATATGCTGATTTTTATTAATTTCAGCCAGCTCTAGAAACTTTTCGTATGTTGCTGTGTATCGTGTTAATTTCGAAAACTCTAAATGGAAAATAACATCAACAACACCGTTCATAAATTCTGTATCATGCGAAATTAAAAGAAATGCATACGGATATTCTTTTAAATATTGTGCTAACCAACGAATATGTTCTACGTCTAAATAGTTCGTCGGCTCGTCTAGTAAAAGAACTTTTGGTTGTTCTAATAATAGTTTCGCAAGTAATACCTTTGTACGCTGTCCACCACTTAAAGCTGCAACGTCACGATCTAGTCCAATTGCATCTAAACCTAATCCACGCGCTGTTTCTTCAATTTTAATATCTAAATTATAAAAGCCACCAGCGTCTAAATGATCTTGAATTTCTCCCATTTTCTCGAGCAACACTTCTAACTCATCTGGAGTAGCTGTAGCCATTTTTTCGGTAATTTCGTTCAATTCTTTTTCTTTTTCGAACAGTGGTAAAAAGGCATCACGAAGCACGTCACGCATTGATTTCCCGGGTGTTAATACAGTATGTTGATCTAAATAACCGTAATGTGTATTAGGTGTCCACTCCACAAGTCCAGCATCATGGACAATTTCTCCAGTAATAATGTTCATTAGTGTAGATTTCCCTACACCATTTGCTCCTACTAACCCAATATGATCGCCAGGTAGCAGGCGGAAAGAAACGTTTTTGAAGAGGGTACGATCCCCAAATGTATGACTTAAATTATCTATCGTTAATAAACTCATTTATATTCCATCCTTTATTAATAGGCTCATAAACATAATAATACTAAAATATTGGGAAGAACGCTATGCCAATTACTAGTGAAATTCCCTCATTCATTGCATGAACGCAAAGAATATGCCAAGATAATGAATAGGACAAAAAGGAAAGCTGAGGAACGTGTATGACAAAAAAATTAGTGCTAGCAGAAAAGCCTTCTGTTGGTAGAGATATAGCAAGAGTATTAAAATGCGATAAAAAAGGAAATGGCTTTTTAGAAGGAAAAGATTATATTGTAACGTGGGCGCTTGGCCATCTTGTTACACATGCGGATCCAGAAAGCTATGATGATAAATATAAAACGTGGAAGCTAGAAGATCTCCCGATGTTACCTGAACGTTTAAAGCTCGTTGTCATAAAAAAGACAGGGAAACAATTCAATGCAGTAAAATCACAATTAGTTCGTAAAGATGTTTCTGAAATTATTATCGCAACAGATGCCGGGCGTGAAGGAGAACTTGTTGCCCGCTGGATTATTGAAAAAGCAAAAGTAAACAAACCAATCAAACGTTTATGGATATCCTCCGTAACAGACCGTGCCATTAGAGAAGGATTTCAAAAGCTTCGCAATGGAAAAGAGTATGAGAACTTGTACCATTCAGCGGTTGCTAGAGCAGAGGCCGATTGGATTGTCGGAATGAACGCGACAAGAGCGCTTACGACAAAATATAATGCACAACTATCTGCCGGGCGAGTACAGACGCCAACGATCGCAATGATTGCAAAACGTGAGGAAGAGATTCGTTCCTTCCAACCAAAAGCATACTACGGTGTACAAGTTGTCACGAACAACGGACTCGTTTTTACATGGAAAGAATCTAACCAAACGAGAACATTCGAAAAAGAGAAAGCAGAACAGATTGCAAATTCCATAAAAGGAAAGACCGTAAATATAAAAAACGTTCAAAAGACGAAGAAAAAAAGCTTTGCTCCTGGATTATATGACTTAACAGAGCTACAACGAGATGCGAATAGAATATTCGGATACTCAGCTAAAGAAACGTTGTCTATTATGCAAAAATTATATGAACAACATAAAGTGTTAACATATCCTAGAACAGATTCCCGCTATCTTTCTTCTGATATTGTTGAGACATTAAAAGAACGTGTTGAAGCAGTTAGTGTAAAACCATACACACCAATCGCCCAAAGAATTTTAAAAAATCCAATCCGTACGAACAAATCGTTTGTTAATGATGAAAAAGTATCGGACCACCATGCGATTATCCCGACAGAGGAAACAGTATTTTTAGCAAAACTGTCTGATAAAGAACGAAAAATATACGACCTTGTTGTCAAACGATTTTTAGCAGTACTCCTACCTCCATTTGAGTACGAACAAACGACATTGGAGGCAGAGGTTGCTAATCATTCCTTCACAGCTAAAGGTAAAATAGTGCTTTCAAACGGTTGGAAAGATGTATTCGGAAATGTAGTAGATGAAGACTCCGAAGCATCAGATGTGAAAGATCAATTACTACCTTCCATGAACGAGGGTGATACGTTAACGATTCAAAAGGTTAATAAAACGAGTGGTGAAACGAAACCGCCAAGTCGATTTAATGAAGGAACATTGCTTGCTGCGATGGAAAACCCAGCGAAATTTATGGATGAGGCTAGTCAAGACGTGAAGAAAACGTTAGGCGAAACAGGTGGAATTGGTACTGTTGCGACAAGAGCGGATATTATCGAAAAACTATTTAATAGTTTTCTTATTGAGAAAAAAGGGCAAGAAATTCATATTACGTCTAAAGGGAAGCAGTTACTAGATTTAGTTCCTAAAGAGCTAAAAACACCAGCACTAACTGCCGAGTGGGAACAAAAGCTTTCCAGCATTGCGAAAGGGAAATTGCCTCAAAAAGCGTTTATTAATGACATGCGCGATTATGCGAAAGAAATTGTTCATGAAGTGAAAAACAGCACACAGAAATTTAAACATGACAACGTAACCGGAACGAAATGTCCAGATTGCGGTAAACTTTTATTGGAAGTCAACGGCAAGCGCGGAAAAATGCTCGTCTGTCAAGATCGTGAATGCGGGCATAAAAAGAATGTTGCACGATTAACAAACGCGCGTTGTCCTAAATGTCGCAAAAAACTAGAGCTTCGTGGTGAAGGAGAAGGGCAAATTTTCGCTTGCGTTTGTGGGCACCGTGAGAAGCTTTCGACGTTCCAACAAAAGCGTAAAAACAGTAATAACCAAAAAGCAACGAAGCGTGATGTTCATAAATATATGAAACAAAATAATAAAGAAGAGCCATTAAATACAGCATTAGCAGATGCATTGAAAAAACTGAAGTTAGATAAATAAGGAAAAATCTAGGTATTCACCTATTTTAGCCCCTTCGCATATGTTAGGAGAAGAAAGTAGTAGTTAAAAAACCTAACATTCGTAAGGGGTGTTTTTTTTGGCAGGAAACATATTAAATTACTATGCCGGTGGAAATACAGCAAGAGGATTTTACAGTTTATATGAATCAAATTTAGAAGGTTTGGACCGTGTATTCATTTTAAAAGGTGGTCCGGGAATTGGGAAGTCAACAATGATAAAAAAATTAGGTCAACGTTGGAACGAGGCCGGGTTTGATATAGAATATTTACATTGTTCGTCTGATACAGGGTCTGTCGACGGGCTAATTATTCGAAGCATCGGTGTCGGTATTGTGGACGGAACGGCACCTCACGTTATTGAACCGACAGCTCCAGGTGCAATTGAGGAATATATAAATTTAGGAGAAGCATGGGATTCGAAAAAACTAGCTCACCGTAAAATTGAAATTTTAGAACTTGCCCATCAAAAAAAGCAAGCGTTTGAGACGGCGTATGCAACGTTTAACAAAGCGCTTAAAATCCATGATGAGTGGGAACGTTATTTTATTCATAATATGAGTTTCGAACGAGCAAATAAATTAGCCGATGAGCTAATTGAAAAGCTTTTTGATGGAAATACGTTAACAAAACAAGCGGACGTTAAACACCGATTTCTCGGTGCAGCAACTCCGGTCGGTGCGGTAGACTTCGTTCCAAATATAACGGAAGGATTAAAAAAGCGTTATTTTATAAAAGGTCGTCCAGGGTCTGGAAAATCTACTCTATTAAAAAAGCTAGTTAAACATTGCGAAAAAACAGGTTATGACGTTGAAGTATATCATTGTGGCTTTGACCCTCATAGTTTAGATATGGTTGTCGTCAGAGAACTAGGATTTGCAATTTTTGATAGTACAGCTCCACATGAATATTTCCCAAGTCGCGACGGGGATGAAATTTTAGATATGTACGATTTAACGATTCGTGAAGGTACGGATGAAAGATACGAGAAAGAAATAGAAAAAGTGAGTAAACAATATAGTGAAAAAATGAAAGAAGCAATATCGCATTTAGCAGAAGCGAAGGAATGGCATTTGAAGCTAGAAGCAATTTATGTAAATGCGATGGATTATAAAGTGATAGATGAGAAAACAGAATGGATACATGAACAAATGGAAAAACTAGTGAAGCATTAATGTAATGAAGAGGCTGAGACAAAACTAAATTAGTCATAATAAAAAACGAACTATCGCAGAATTAGCGAAGTATATTTCCGGAGCGAGTTTTTCCCAGTATATTTCTTGTTCTTTTACTATGATGAAAATAGTTATGTCTCAACCTCTATTTATTATTTCAAAAATATATAAATTTTAAAAATTACGTATATGACGTTTTATATATACGAAAACTAGAAAAAAGTGTACACTACACACGTATATTAACAGCAAAGGGAGACGTCATAATGAAAAAGTGGACAATCTTACTTATTTTCGTTACATTATCATTTTTAACAGCATGTGGAGCAAACAGCAATAACGCTAGCGAGGGAGCACAAGAGCAATTAGCAGCTCCTGAACATGATGAAAAACAAGACCAAAAAGTTTTAATGAACATACAAATGGAGTTAATCGAAATGGTACGTCCTCATTTGAGCGCAATTACTAATTACGAGCAAACAGGTGAAGGCGAAGAAGAAGCAAAAGCTGCAGCGAACAAAATTGCAAACGAGCTTCGTGCAATGGAAGTTTCAACGGAGCTAACGGAACAATACCGTACAGATGTGGAAGAAGCGATAGAACTTTTTGCGCAATATTTTGAAGAGCGTGTAGATGGTGAAAATGCAGAAGAAAAACTAGCTGCATTCCACAAGCAAATTGCTACTCCATATATAGAGGCAGGATTATTAGAGCCGAATTTTGAAAAAGAAGTTCAATAAATAATTAGAAGAGTGTTACTGTGAAGTAGCGCTCTTTTTTTATATTAAGTGGTTATGGAAAACATAACATTAACATAAGAAAGATTGAGTGTAACTCCTGACAAATGCTTGTCGGGCCAGTGAGCCGCCTCTGGTTTTGTTCTTGTAATACTATTCTAATAAAAGATTATTGCAAATACTTTACCTTTTTAGTTTACTAAACACCAAGTTTTGTGGTAGGATTACCATAAATTGAATAAAATTCTTTATCAAGAGTGGTGGAGGGACTGGCCCTTTGAAACCCGGCAACCTTTATAAAAAGGTGCTAAATCCAGCAAGGTATATACCTTGGAAGATAAGGAGAAAAGCTAACTGCTGCCTTCTTCTTATCGAAGAAGCTTTTTTTATAGGGGGAAAAGAGATGAAATTTGGTTTTTGGTTACCTATTTTTGGCGGTTGGCTACGAAATGTTGAAGATGAAAAAATGCCGCCTACATTTAATTATGCAAAAGAAGTAATACAAAAGGCAGAAAAATGGGGATATGATACAACATTAATCGCAGAATTGTATTTAAATGATATAAAAGGTCCTGAAAGTGATAGTTTAGAAGCTTGGTCTACTGCAGCAGCATTAGCTTCAGTAACGGAGAAAATAGAAATTATGACCGCTATCCGTCCTGGCTTTCATAATCCAGCAGTCGCGGCAAAAATGGCTGCTAATATTGATCACATTAGCAATGGCCGTTTTACACTTAACGTCGTTTCAGCTTGGTGGGAAGAAGAAGCGAAGCAGTATGGCGGAGTATTTACGGAACATGATGATCGTTATGATCGTACGCAAGAATTTTTAGATGTTTTAAAAGGTCTTTGGACAGAAGATTCTTTTAGTTATAAAGGAAAATTTTATGAACTCTCTAATACAAAACTGTTTCCAAAGCCAGTCCAACGTCCGAACCCTATTCTTTATGCAGGTGGGGAAAGTGAGAAAGGGAAACAAGTAATCTCTTCAAATTGTGATGCTTATGTCATGCACGGCGGAACGGTTGAAGAAGTGCAAGTTAAAATAGAAGATATGAAGGCTAGAAGAGAAGCGTTAAAGAAAGAGCCTTTACAATCGTTTGGAATGGCAGCATATGTCATATGCCGAGATACAGAAGAAGAAGCACAAGCAGAATTAAATAGAATTACGAATGTGAAAGAATCGAGTGCATACGCAGGGTATAAAGATTTTACGGGCAAATCACAGCTTGAACAGCAAGTGAAGTTACAGGATTATTCTGTTTCCAATAGAGGATTAAGACCAAATTTAATAGGCACACCTGAGCAAATTGCGGAAAAAATAAAAGCATACGAGGCAGCTGGGGTAGACTTATTATTACTGCAATTTTCTCCTCAACTAGAAGAGATGGAACGATTTGCACAACAAGTTATACCGTTAGTCAACAAAGGTTAAGGAGGAATTTTACGATGGAGAAGATCTATATCATTCACGAAAATAAAGAATGGACTGTACATTTAACGAAAAGATTGGAAGAGCTCCAATTACCATATGAAGAGTGGCATTTAGATGAGGGGACTGTCCCTTTAAATGAAGTGCCACCAGAGGGTGTTTTTTATAATCGAATGAGTGCGTCGTCTCACACGAGAGATCACCGATTTGCGCCAGAATTAACGAGCGCTGTATTAACTTGGTTAGAGCATCATGGCCGGACAGTATTTAATGGAAGCAGAGCGCTACAATTAGAATTAAGTAAAGTAGTCCAATATTCGGAGTTAGAAAAGCATGGAGTTCGTACACCAACAACGATTGCGGCCGTTGGAAGAAAACAAATTGTAGAAGCGGCCAAAAAATTGGGGCATGAATCGTTTATTACGAAACATAACCGGGCGGGAAAAGGACTTGGTGTACAGCTGTTTAATTCTATTGAAAGTTTAGAGGCATACGTAAATAGCCCGGCATTTGAAGAGCCAGTTGATGGAATTACGTTAATACAACAATATATAAAATCACCAGAATCGTACATTACTCGTTGTGAGTTTGTTGGTGGAAAGTTCCTATATGCCGTGAAAGTAGACACGTCAGAAGGATTCGAGCTTTGCCCGGCAGATGCATGTCAAATTGGGGACTTATTTTGTCCGGTTGGGGAAGAAGTAGAAGAGAAGCCGAAATTTCAAATTATTGAAGACTTCCATGATCCGATTATCGAAAAGTATGAAGCGGTTTTAAAAAGTAACAATATCAATGTTGCAGGAATTGAATTTATCCGCAATAGTGACGGAGAAATTTACACATATGACATAAACACAAATACAAATTACAATAGCGATGCAGAGCAAAAAGCAGGCAAATACGGAATGCTCGAGCTTGCAAAGTTTCTTGGCAAACAACTAAAAGTTCAAGTTTAATACGAAAAGGGCTGCTCCTCATAACGGAACAGCTCTTTCTATATTTCCCGCGGAAACATACCGCAGTGAAACGGTCTAATTTTTTTATATCTCTAGGATAGAATGTAAGTCAGTTCTCTTACTTAAATAAATTCGCAATTGATTGGAATAGGTCCCGGAAAAAGTCTTTCACACCTTGCCAAAATCCACTATCGCCCATAACACTATCAATTCGGTCTTTAATATCTTTCGTAATATCTTCTAATTGATTACGCACGTTATCAAAATTAATATTCAACGACCGCATTTTTTCAAACAGGTCAATTAATAGTTGGCGGTCTTCCGGGCTTAATTCAATGTTTAAACGGCTTAACTGGTCTTCTACAATTTTTTCTACTTCTTCACGAGTTACCGGATTTTGTTCTGCAATTTGTTTTTTAATCTCTGTTAATAACTCACTTACTTTTTCTTTATCTACTTCTTCTGCTAACTTCGTTGCGATGCTTAACTCTTCATTCGCAACTTCCATTCGATCTTTATCAAGCTCCGCACCTTTTGCATCGTATGCTTTATAAATTCCGACTAAGGCAGAATGACCCGTTACTTTTACGGGAGAGGCTACTTCTACAACCGCATCTTCAACACCTGCAGTTAAAAGTGCGTTCGCATACATTTCTCTCGTTACTTCTGTAATATTATCGGGAGTAATAATATCGACTGTTAACCCTACTCCTTGTTCCTTTAACGTAATTTTCGCTGAAGAAAACATACGGGAGTTTGGATTACCATTCAAATATGTTTTTAAATCGTCGCCAGTTACTGTAATGTGATCAACAAGGTCAGGGTTTGTAACTCCTAACAATCGTTTTACTTCTTCTTTTTGTGTGTCTGTTAAGGATCCACCATATACAACTATAGGAAAACCTAATTTTTCATTAATTACTTCTGTATCATCTTCTCCTGCTGCAAAGCCAATAGATGTAAAAGTCGTGAATGCTAATACTAGGATGAGGAACATTTTTGATAACCTTTTAATCATCGTTTTGTTCTCCTTTATTGTTCATATTCAAAAATACAACGCAAAGTTGCTTGTTCCTATTCTACCACGCTTCCGGCTGTATGTCTTTCCGGAGGCGAACTAATCTAATTCGGGACAAGCTTTTATATATGTATTAATGGAGTAATACGTTTAGAACAAGTATATTGGATCAATCAGGCGTAAAGAGAAGGAGGATGAGCTAACTTTATTATCACTTAGCATCTATTTGCCATAGGTTATAAAGCGTGAGAGGTGCGTCAATAAACTTATCAAGTGCGTCAAAAAACTCGCGGAGAGCGTCAATTATGCCTTCAGCAGTGATCAAATATGTAGAAATCCACGCAAAAAGCGAGTTCAAGTAATGGAGAGGAACGGACTTAACTTTACACAACCAATCTATTAATAAGATAGACACCTATGGAAGTGAAATTTGCACCATGAGGAATGAAAATAGGGGGCTTATTTTTGAACTACTATAAGGTTTTTCCTTTCAAGGTCCAGAACCGAGAGTGGGACGTAGCGGAAGGTGTGAGACTCCAGCGGGAGTAGCGTGAGCCTTGAGACCCCGCACGAGCGTAGCGAGGAGGAGGCTCAAGTCACGCCCGCGGAAAGCGAGCACCTGCAGCGAAGTGAAACGGACTAAATAAAACGCGTAGTCTACTTTTAGTATAATAACAAACAATGTTATCTTTAATGAAATACTATTTTTTCTAACACATCTATTATCAAGGTAGTTATCAAAAAAAAGAGCACCCAATTTAGGATGCTCTTTACAATCATTAAAAAATCATATGTGCTACTAATGCAATAATAGGTAACGTAATTAACGTACGTAAAATAAAGATAACGAACAATTTACCGAATGAAACAGGGATTTTGGAGCCTAAAATAACTCCTCCTACTTCCGATAAGTAGATTAATTGAGTGACAGACACACAAGCAATGACGAAACGAGTTAATTCGCTCTCAATGCCACTACCTAAAATAGCAGGTAAAAACATATCAGCAAATCCAACAATCATTGTTTCTGCTGCCTCTGCCGCATACGGAATTTGCAATAGCTCTAAAATAGGGATAAACGGCATTCCTAAATATGTGAATACAGGTGTATTTTCTGCAATAATTAAAGCAATAGTACCGAAAGCCATAACGACTGGAGCTACTCCTAACCACATATCTAGTACGTTCTTTCCTCCATCTTGGAAAAACTTACCGATACCTTCGTTTTTCTTGGCACGATCAACAGCTTGATTAAAGCCCCATTTTAAACGAGACTCGCCCTCTGGTACTAAGTCATTGTTTTGTGGCTCAGCTTTCTCATAATGTGTGTCAGCAATACGAGAAAGTGGTGGGATACGTGGCATAATAATCGCTGCAACAATCCCCGCTAAAAGAACTGTAAAGTAAAACGGTAAAAACATATGGCCAAGTCCGATTTCCTCTATTACGACTAAACTAAATGTAATCGATACGACGGAGAAAGTAGTACCAATAACTGCAGCTTCTCTTTTCGTATAATATCCTTGCTCATACTGCTTACTTGTTAACAGTACCCCAATTGTACCGTCACCAAGCCAAGATGCTAAAGAGTCGATAGAAGAACGCCCAGGTAATTTAAAGACAGGACGCATTATCTTTGTTAATAGGGCACCGAATAACTCAAGTAAACCGAAGTTTAATAGTAGTGGTAAAAACAGCCCAGCAAATAAAAATACAGTAAATAATAATGCTAATAAATCGTATAATAATAGACCACCAGTATAGTCAGACCAAACAGCTTCAGGTCCAATTTGGAAAAAAGTCATAATAACTAAAATCATTCCGACTACACGTACAACTGTCCAAAAGATAGATACGTTTAATAAGGAATAAAAGAAAGTACCTTCTTTAATACTCGCAGGTTTTACTAGTTTAAAAACAACAGTAGCAATCCCTATAAATGTAATTAATATTGTCATAATTGCTGGTATTACCGCGTGTAACCAACCTTCTAACGTATTAGCCAGTAATGCAACTGGGATAGTAAACCCACCGTCGATTGGAATAGGGAATATAAATAATAAAATTCCGATAAGTGAAGGAATAGCAAACTTTAATATATCACTTGTAGAATGAGCCTTTTGCATAAAAATGCCTCCTAAAGATTAAATGATTAAATATACAATAAGTGTAATTTTAATGCATTTATGAAATAATGCAAGTATTTTTTTAAAAGTAACCGCTTTCATATTTGTGTTAGTATTTGCCTTTTGAAAAATATGCAAATACATTATGCAAAATCTAATATTTCTAATTGCGATTCTTTGCGCAAATCTATAAAATGATCATCTACTTTTATAACAGGTAAATGTGGTTCATCATGATGAATAAATATAATTTCTCCATGTTTCCCATTATTCAGCAATACTTCATCTCTAATGTGGTTAGATAATAAAAATTGGATGAAGGGCTTAACAATACCAGGATTTAACCTATTTAAGTTAGCTTCTTGAATTAATATTTTCGCTGTTCTAAAAACGTTTTGTTTTTCTCGGTAGCTTCGGTTAGATGATAGAGCGTCATACACGTCCGCAACCGATAAGATTTGAACAAGGTAAGGTATTTTTTCATGACGTAACTTTGTCGGATATCCACTCCCATCTAAACGTTCATGATGCAGCAATGCACCTTGTAACACGATTGGATCCATTTTAGGAATTTGCTTTAATAATTCATATCCATATAACGTATGCTTTTGAATCTCCTTCCATTCTCGTTCAGTTAGTTGTCCAGGCTTTTGTAAAATACTTTTATCAATTAATAGTTTACCAACATCATGATATAGTCCCATATTGCCTAACGTTTTGATCTCTTCTTTCGTGAGACCTTGAATTTTCCCAATAATAGAGGCGTATATTCCTACATTCATGCTGTGCATAAACGTATAATTATCGTAGCTTTTCACTTGTTTTATGTAATGAACAAATAGAGGTTCTTCTATTAACCTATTAATTAGCGGGGTAATAACTTCATTCATTTGTTCAATAGGTGGAGGATTTTTTAACTCCAGTTGCTGAAAAACTGCCCGAAACGAAGTAACGCTACTTTTATATAGACTATTTACTGCTATATAATGTTCGTTGTTTTCTTTGCTTATGGAATCAACTAGAAGAGATGGATGGAAAAAATACTCATGCCTATTTAATTTTTCAATATGCCTCATCGTGAGTTTAGTACCTTTTTTTAGGAGTAAGCTACCCGTAATGGAATATATATCATCGTTTAATACTTTCCCTAAATAGTAGTTAGTAATCTTCATTATCTATTCCTCACGTTATTTTAGTTATTTTTATTATAAGGGAAATAATTTAGTATGAATACAGAAAATTAGAAAAAAAGCATATAAAGGAGAGAGTTTGATTTTTTAATAAAACTTTCATACGATAGTAACAGAGCTAAATTTAATAAGTTTAATGTAGCTAAACCAATAAGAAACGCAGGTGGAATAAATGATTAAATGTATTGCAATCGATATGGATGGAACGTTATTAAACCAAAACCATGTTGTGAGTAAACAAAATGCTGATGCTATTAAACTTGCTCAGCAAAAAGGAATCGAGGTAGTTATTGCAACTGGTCGTTCTTACAAAGAGGCTAGTCCAGTATTAAAAGAAGCTGGAATAGAGACACCTATCATTTGTGTAAACGGTGCTGAAGTACGTTCTGTCGCTGGAGAGGTACAATATTATACTCCGTTACATAATGAGGAAGTAAAAAAAGTTGTAACGGTATTAAACAAGCATGATATTTATTTTGAAATGTATACACAAGCAGGTACATACTCAAACGATTATGATAAAGCATTAGCAACAATTATTGATATTTTTGCGTCTGCAAATAGAACACAGGCATATGAAGAAGTTGTCGAGGCAGCAAAAGAACGTTTTACAGAAGGAAATATTCAAATTATTGATTCTTACGAGGGATTACTAGAAAGTGATGATACGATTGTCTATAAATTACTAGCATTTTCATTAGATAGTAACAATTTAGAAAATGCACGTAACGAATTGAAAAGTATGGAAAAGATTGCTGTTAGTGCTTCAGGTAAAGAAAATATTGAAATTACGAGTGTGGAGGCGCAAAAGGGCATTGCTTTAACTTCATTTACTGCAGAAAGAAACATATCAATGGCAGATGCGATGGCGATAGGAGATAATTTTAACGACATTTCCATGCTAGAGCGTGCTGGTCACTCTGTTGCAATGGGAAATGCCCCTGACGAGGTAAAAAATGCTGCAAAGTCAGTAACAGATACAAACATTAATAGTGGAGTAGCAAAAGCGATACTAAATGCAATAAGTGAATAAATAAAAAAGGATGAACAGTTTGTTCATCCTTTTTTATTATTAATGTCTTTATAGTAATAAGAAAGCTAGTGAGATAATCGCACCACTAACAAATAGTACAATCACACAGAAGCCCATTATATCTTTTGCCTTTAATCCGGCAATAGCCAATGCAGGTAAAGCCCAGAACGGCTGAATCATGTTCGTCCATGCATCTCCCCATGAAACGGCTAATGCAGTTTTTGCAATAGATACATCTAATGTTTGTGCTGCTTCTAACATAACTGGAGCCTGAACTGCCCATTGGCCTCCTCCAGATGGAACGAAGAAGTTAACGATACCTGCACTTAAAAATGCGAAGAAATGGAATGTGTGCTCATTAGAGATATTAACAAATGCTTCAGACATAACTGCTGCGAGTCCAGAAGCTGTCATCATTCCCATAATTCCTGCATAAAAAGGGAATTGTATAATGATTCCGCCAGCACCTTTAACGGCATTAGCAACAGACTGTAAAAAGCTCTTTGGTGTCCAGTGGAAAAGGATTCCTAACGTTAAGAATAGAAAGTTAACGATATCTAAATTTAATCGGAAGCCATTTTGACCGAAATAATATACGAGAAAGCCAAGCCCCATTATAGAAATAACGAGAGAAACAATCCAACTATTTTCTAAACGCTCTGCTGGTGTCATTGCGCTTTTTTCAATGGTAGCAGCTTGTAATGTAGAAGAATCTTCTAATAGATTAGGGTCAACAGTAACTGTCTGATCTTTAGATGGCATCATAAAACGATTTAATAAAGGTAACGTAACAAATAAAACCGCTAATAAAATTAAGTTAGAAGGTGCAAAAATCGTTTCACTCGTCGGAATAACACCAATTAAATCTGCCGAAAAGTGTCCGTCCGTAGCAATGGTAAGTGGAATCGATCCTGAAAAACCACCGTGCCACACAAGGAAACCACTGTAAGCGCTTGCAATTAAAAGACGATAATCTACATTTGTAACTCGTTTCGCTAACTCTTTAGCAAATAGTGCTCCAATAACGAGTCCGAATCCCCAGTTTACCCAGCTTGCAATAATAGAAACAATTGTAACGATAACAATTGCAGCGCCAGGTGTTTTTGCAGTAGAGGCTAAAGCGCCTAACAGTTTTTTGAATACCGGACTACTAGCTAAAACATAACCAGTTACTAGTACAAGTACCATTTGCATTGAGAAGGATAATAACCCCCAAAATCCATTTCCCCAATGTTGTACCATTTCTGCCGGACCACTATTTGTAAAAATAAGACCTAAACCAAAAACGACAAAAGTAAGAATAATAACAAATAAAAACGGATCTGGTAAATAACGTTGCATTAATCGATTAAAAAATCCAATAATAGCTTTCATCTTTTTTCCCCCTTGTTTCAATTTCCCCTCATCCGTATGTTAACTTCTACATTATTCAGTATATTCCTTCTTTTTCGAGAAATGATTATTTTGTCCTATAAAAAAAGCCCTTACTCCTAAGATAAAGGAGTATAGGGCGACTATTTCTTTAAAGGCTTTTCCTTCGGCTTCTTCACGAAGACTTCCTTTTTTAATGCTCTGAAAAGAGAATAGCAAATTGCGATTAAGATGACAGTAAATGGCAATGCGGACACTAATGAAGCGGTTTGGAGTCCTTCTAGTCCACTTGAGAATAGTAAAACAGCAGCAATCGAAGCCATCAGCGTTCCCCAAATGATACGTAAAAATAACGGTGGGTGTAGACTACCATTAGATGTCATCGTTCCTAGGATGAAAGTGGCAGAATCTGCGGAAGTAATTAAGAAAGTTAAAATTAGCAAGATCGAAACGAGTGATAGGACAAAGGTAAACGGAAGTTGTGCGTACGTAGTAAATAATGCAGAAGTAATATCATTATTTACGGCAGTAGCAATGTCCGTTCCTTTAAATAAATCAAAATGTAATGCTGTTCCGCCAAACACGGCAACCCAAAACAGAGCAATGAGAGGAGGGACAACTAGTACCCCTAAAACAAATTCACGTATCGTTCTTCCTCTCGAAACACGAGCTATGAAAGCACCGACAAATGGAGACCACGCGATAGCCCATGCCCAATAAAATATCGTCCAATCTCGTACCCACGTTCCTCCTTGATAAGGAGTAAGACGGAGGCTCGTATTTAAAAAGTTTGATATATAATCTCCAAGCCCAAGTGTAAATGTATTTAAGATAAAAACGGTCGGGCCAAAAATAAATACAAAGAGGGTTAAAACGATGGCCAACGTCAAATTTAAATTACTTAAGTATTTTATCCCTCGATTTAATCCGGTTGTGGTGGAGCTTAAATAAAGTAGTAAAAGAACAAAAACAATAATTAACTGTACTATTCCGTTATTTGGAATTCCAAAAACAATATTCAAGCCACCATTAATCTGCAAAATTCCTAGACCTAAGGAAGTCGCAACACCCATTACAGTAGCGATTACTGCTAAAATATCAATCGGCTTTCGAATATATTGGCGATTACTTGACCCTATAATCGGATTTAACGTAGTAGAAATGAGCCCATCTTCTTTTTTCCGAAATTGAAAATAACCAATCGCGAGACCAACTATTGTAAAAACAGACCATTGACTAACTCCCCAATGAAAAAACGAATATTGCATAGCTGTTCTTGCTGCAACATCTGTTAATGGATCAACAGTCACTCGTGGTGGGATGAAAAAATGACTCATCGGTTCTGCAACACCCCAAAAAACAAGTCCTACGCCAAATCCTGCACTAAACAACATACCGATCCAAGTAAAAAAAGAATATTCTGGCCTACTATCATCAGAGCCTAGTCGTACCTTACCGTATTTTGTAAACGCTAGGGCGATACAAAAAAGTACAAAAAATAGTACCGCTAATAAATAAAACCAACCAAATGCGTATGTAGTAAAGTCGAAAATAGCTCCGGCTACGTTAGCGAAAGCATTAGGGGCTATTGCTCCTATTAGTACTAAAAGAAAAACGGTAATAGAAGAAACCCAAAACACTATTCCAAACTGTTTAAACAATATAATTTCCCCCTCAGTTAGTTGGTTGGAAATACAACCAACTATGATATTCCCGAGTCTCCTACTAATTAAACAATATAACCTATATTTCCCAATGAGCTTTAAACATATCCCTTTGGATATTATTAAATATTTGATAACATAAAAAGAAAAGCATTTGGAGTGACAGTGATGAACACAACGATAGAAACATTATTAAATCATCGGTCAATACGTAAGTTTACGGACCAATTATTAACTAAAGAACAAATACATACGATTGTAAAATGCGCACAAAGTGCCTCAACATCAAGTTTTATCCAGGCGTATTCCATCATCGGTGTTTCAGATGTTGAAAAAAAACAACAACTAGCGACTTTCGCTGGCAATCAAACATATGTAGAAGCAAATGGTCACTTTTTTGTTTTTTGTGCAGATTTGCATCGTCATGAAACTATTAGTGTAATGGAAAGAGAAAATTTAACAGATTCACTTGAAAGTATGGAAACATTTATGGTTTCTGTTATAGATGCAACGTTAGCAGCTCAAAATGCAGCAGTGGCAGCGGAATCACTAGGACTTGGCATTTGTTATATTGGAGGAATTCGGAACAAGATGAAGGAAGTGAGTGAACTATTAAATCTTCCTCATCACGTTATTCCGTTATTCGGTTTAGCTGTTGGGTATCCAGCACAAAACCCTGATGTGAAGCCGAGATTACTGTTAGAACATGTTTATCATGAAAATGAATATAACAGCAACAAAGAGGAACAACTAAAACAATTAGATCAATACAATGAAGTGATATCAGCTTATTACGAGGAACGTACTGGTGGAAAGCGGAATGATACGTGGACCTCTCAAATGGCTGGGATGTTAAAAAATCCGAAACGAAGAGATATGAAAGCTTTTGTGGAAGAGAAAGGCTTTGCGAAAAAGTAATCAAAATGCTAGAGATTAACCCCTAGCATTTTTCTTTTATATTTTTAGCCAAATAATAAGTATTGAAATAAAGAGAGCAACAGTCCCATAAGCAACAGCCAATGACAAGTGCTGCAGTTTGAATAATAAATATGCTGCAATAAAGAAAATAGAAAGCTCTAATCCTATTTTATAGATGCCAACTAATTTGAAGGTTGCCGCTGGTGAACCGAATAAAGCCCAAATAGTTGCGACAAGCAAAGGGATGAGAATAGCTCCCAACCATTTTGCCTTTTCATATCCCCAAAGACTATAAATGATGAGAGCTATAATTTCCCAACTGAATCGAATAGCCATTACGATAAATGCCAACGTAATCAACTCTCCTTTACATAAAAAAGCATACTAAAATAACTTGAATAGTATGCTTTAACCTGATTAGTTATATTTTATAAGATTGTTTCTTTCGCTTCGATAACTTTCTTTAGCTGTTTTAAGTGGTCACCATCTTCTTTTTGTAAAATCTTTTTAATGATGGGCTTAGATAGTTTCATCATAATACCAGTCGTATAAATATCCCCAGTGTATGTTACCTTTGTACCTTCAGCCGTATTTTCAAAAAAATAACGATACACTACTTTTAAACCGTTTGATTCACTCTTCACGGAGTATGTATTAGGTGGTTCATATTCTACTATTTCAATTATCGCAGAAGCTTTACGCCCTCTTATTTCACGTGTTTCTTTAAACTTCGTACCAGGTTGCACTGGTCCTTCTGTTACTTTTTCGATATGTGTTACATTGCTCATAATGTGGATAGAGTTTTGTAGATTAGCGGCATAGGAGAATACTTCTTCTAGTGGTTTTTCAATAATTACTGTATCGTGCAAATCGGCCATCATCCGTCCCCCATTCGGTCAACATTTTCTTTAACTATATCATTAATTAGACAATGAAGAAAAGGAGTAGCTAGTAGCTACTCCTTTAAAGTTTTGTAAATTATTTAGCCTCTAATCTACGAATACGCTCGTTTAAGTCTGGGTGTGTAGAGAAGAGTGAGCTTTTTTTCTTTCCGCTAATTTTTAGCGTAGCAACAGCTGTATCTTGCTCTTCTGTAATACGATTTGTATATTGTTGTAACGAACGTAATGCATGAACCATTTTATCTTTACCAGCTAAGTCTGCTCCACCGTTATCAGCATGGAACTCACGATAACGAGAGTATGCCATTACAACAATGCTTCCAAGGATAGAGAAAAGAATTTGGAATACTAAAATAGCAATAAAGTGTACAATAGGAGCTAAGTCTTCACGTACTACACGTGAAACAGCCCAAGCTGCAATACGAGCTAAGAATACAACGAATGTGTTGACGATACCTTGTAATAGCGTCATCGTTACCATGTCGCCATTCGCAATATGAGCAACCTCGTGTGCAATTACTCCTTCGATTGCATCTTCGTCCATCTCTTCTAATAAACCAGTAGATACAGCTACGAGAGAACGGTTTTTAGATGGCCCAGTAGCAAATGCATTTACTTCAGGTGAATGATAAATACCAACCTCGGGCATGCGTGTAATTCCAGCAGAACGGCTCATACGATGAACCATATCAACAATTTTTTGTTCACGTGGCGAAAGTGATCCATTTGGATCTAAAACTTGCACGTTCATCATTTTTTTCGCCATCCAGCGGGACATTAATAAAGAAATGAAGGCTCCAGTAAAACCAATGACAGCACTTAAAGCTAAAAGTGGCCCTAATACAAGCTGACCATCTTGGCCAATGTAACTACCAATTGGTAAAATAGTTAATACGATACCAATTGTTACTAAAACGAGAATGTTCGTTAAAAGAAAAAGTCCTATACGTTTACCCATTCTGTTAATTTCTCCTCCTACATGAAAAAAATATAAGTTCAAATGAACCTGTTTTTCTATTTATTTGTTATTATTATAGATGGTTGTCACACATTTTTCAATGAAAACCATTGTCTATTCATGACGAATAGAGATTTTCTCTGAAAATAACGAAAAGATTGAACGGGGTGTTGGCTATGAATAACGATTGGAGTCGTTATGAACTTGCACTACTATTACAATATTTACTACATGGTGAAAAAGAACGGGTTGAGCTACTCTTGCAACACAAAAAGGTGGAAGAACTTCCAGTAGTATTACGTAAAGTATTACAGCAAATTGCAGATAAAAATAAAGAGTTAGGGTTATCCATGTCTGAAATAGTAGAGCTTGGAAACATGCTAGAATGTTCCTTTTATAAAGAGACTTCATTGAAAAATTGGGTGAAGCGAGAAATAAAACAATTTATTGGAGTTCCTCATGTAGGGAAAAAGTATTCCATCCATCAAGCTGCCTTATTATATATTGTGAAAGATTTAAAGACTATTCTAGATTTCGATTTAATTCGTCACGTACTCGCACTAGTGTTTAACAATCCGATGGACCGTTCGGACGATCATTTAAGCCCGGCAGACTTTTTTCTACAATACGCACAAATGTATGAAAAATTAATGGTGAAAGAAAAGGTATTAACAGAAACTGTTGTTTCGAAAGAGGTTGAAGAATACGTTATGACATTACGCGTTGGTGATGAACAGAAAGAACATATAGCGGTAGCGTTTAAAACGGCCCTTCTTTCTACTAGAGCGTCCTATTTACGGGGGACAGCTTTAAAGTATATTAATGGAATGAATGCGCTTAACTAAATAGTTAAGTAGAGAAAGCTTGATAATATAAGTACTCTTATGGTATTTTCAATTCGAATAAAGGAAACATAAACGTAAAATATACTTTTATCCAATCGATAACAGTGTAAAAATTAGAAGGGAAGTTTTCATATGGCAAAACAGCAAATCGGTGTAATTGGTTTAGCAGTAATGGGGAAAAACTTAGCAATGAACATCGAAAGTAGAGGTTATTCCATTTCTGTTTTTAACCGTTCATCTGAGAAGGTTGATGAATTTCTACAAGAAACAGAAGGTAGAAACGTTGTAGGTACATATAGTATAGAAGAATTTGTTCAATCTTTAGAAACACCACGTAAAATTCTTTTAATGGTAAAAGCGGGCGCAGCGACTGATGCTACAATCGAATCATTAAAACCGCATTTAGATAAAGGTGATATTTTAGTGGATGGTGGAAATACACTATTTACTGATACTATTCGTCGTAATAAAGAACTTGCGGAACTTGGAATCCATTTCATAGGTACAGGTGTATCAGGTGGAGAAGAAGGAGCACTAAAAGGACCTTCTATTATGCCTGGTGGTCAAAAAGAAGCGTATGAACTAATGGAATCCGTTTTAAAAGACATTTCGGCAAAAGTAGATGGAGACCCTTGCTGTACGTATATCGGTCCAAACGGTGCTGGTCACTATGTGAAAATGGTACATAACGGTATTGAGTATGGAGACATGCAGTTAATTGCAGAAGCATATTTCATCTTGAAAAATGTACTAGGTTTAACAGCGCAAGAGCTTCATGAAGTGTTTGCAGAGTGGAATAAAGGTGAACTAGATAGTTACTTAATTGAAATTACAGCAGATATTTTCACTAAAGTGGATGAAGAAACAGGAAAACCGTTAGTAGACCTAATCCTAGATACTGCTGGTCAAAAAGGGACAGGAAAATGGACAAGTAAAGATGCTTTAGATTTAGGTGTACCACTACCGATTATTACAGAATCAGTATTTGCACGCTTTATCTCCGCGATGAAAGAAGAACGTGTAAAAGCTAGCGCTGTATTAAGTGGCCCTGAAGTACAAGGATATAACGGTGATAAAAAGCAGTTAATCGAAGCTGTTCGTAAAGCACTTTATATGAGTAAAATTTGCTCGTATGCACAAGGATTTGCACAATTAAGAGCAGCATCTGAAGAGTACGATTGGAACTTACAATACGGTGAGATTGCTATGATATTCCGCGGTGGTTGTATCATTCGTGCGCAGTTCTTACAAAAAATTAAAGAAGCGTATGACCGTGAAGCGAATTTACCAAACCTTTTATTAGATCCATATTTTAAAGAGATCGTAGAAGGGTATCAAGGCGCTCTTCGTGAAGTTATCGCTGTTGCTGTACAAAATGGTGTACCAATCCCAGCACTCTCTGGTGCGCTTTCTTACTTCGATAGCTACCGTACAGCGGTACTACCAGCTAACTTAATACAAGCACAACGCGATTACTTCGGTGCCCACACATACCAACGTGTAGACAAAGAAGGAGTCTTCCACACAGAATGGATGACAAAGTAAGAAGAAATGCGTAGGCGCTTTGCACAGCACCTAGCCGCCGTAGCTAAACAATAAGAAAAGCACTCTATTTAGCGATAGAGTGCTTTTTTTCATTTAATAAAGCTGTACGTTCCTTTTTACCTTTCCGAGCTAAACTAGTTAAATAAACCCCAGTGAAAATAAGGAAACCACCAACTAATTGGATGAGGGTAATTGTTTTACCTAATAGTAAACTTATAATCGCTGTAAACACAACGATTAAGTTCATAAAAACTCCAGCTCGACTTGCATCAATATGACGGAGAGCTATGTTCCAAAAAATAAAGGAACCGACCGATGGGAAAATCCCCATATAAATTAAACCGGCTAGTGTAAGGTTCTTTTCTGGAACTGTATAGCCATGCATGAACATAAAAGGTAATAAAAGAACTAAAGCAATCATGACAGATACTGTTGTTCCAGTTATAGGAGGAATTCTTTTTAACTTTTTATTCATAATGGAATATAAAGTCCAGCTGATTATTGCTAGTAGCATAATAAGATCGCCTAAATTAAAGTTTAGATGTAACAATTGACTTAAATTCCCTTCAGTCAAAATAAGAACAACACCAAACAATGAAACGATAAGACCTAATCCATTTTTTTTAGAAATTCTCTCTTTTAAAAGAACAGTCGAAAACAGCACAATGACAGCAGGGTTTATCGCATTTACAAGTGAAGCGTTCATTGGTGATGTAAACTGAAGGGCAGCATAAAGTAAAAAGTTGTAACCGATAATACCGAGAATGGCCATTAATAAAAGTACTTTCCATTCTTTCCAAACCGTCGACCAATTAGGTCGCTCTATATAATGAGCAAGTGGAAGCAATAGAATAAGTGCCAAAAACCATCTTGTAAACGTAATTTGAAGAGGATGTACTTCCGCCACTACATATTCTCCAAATACATAATTACCAGCCCAAAAAAGGTTTGCTAATAGCAAAAATAAGAAAACGAGATATTTATTCAAACGATGAACACTCCCTTCCAAGAGCAGTAATAGTATAAGTAATATATACGACTAACCTCCCTATTTTTCCTGTAAATAAAAACATTCAAATAAACGTTTGACTATATCAAATTAGATAAGTAAACTATATAATATAACAATCAAATGAATCTTTGAATGTAGGGGTGGGGAATAAATATGACAAAAGATGTATGCGAAATTACGTGTGTAGATGAAAATAAAGTAAAGAACGTTCAACAAAAATTAGTAGAACAAAGCCCAACAGAAGTAGCGAAAATTTTTAAAGCTTTATCGGATGATACACGTATTAAAATAGCTTATGCATTATCAATAGAGGACGAACTTTGTGTATGCGATGTAGCCAATATTGTCGGTGCTACAATAGCGACAACATCTCATCACTTAAGATTGCTAAAAAATTTAGGGTTAGCAAAATACGAAAAAAAGGGAAAATTAGTTTATTATTCGTTAGATGATGATCATGTGCGGCAGTTAATTGAAGTTGCTTTTGCTCATCAAAAGGAGGTTGCCGAAAATGAGCGAGCCAGCAAGGTTAAACAATGAGAAAACGGTATACCGAGTAAATGGTTTTACTTGTGCAAATTGTGCTGGTAAATTTGAGCGAAATGTAAAGGAACTTCCGGGCGTAGAAGATGCAAAGGTGAATTTTGGAGCATCTAAAATTTCCGTATACGGAGAAGCGTCTATTGAAGAACTCGAAAAAGCAGGTGCATTTGAGAATTTAAAATTAGAACCTGAAAAGTCTAAAATACAGCAACAATCAAATAAAGAAGAAAATACTGTTGAGAAAATACCTTTCTTAAAAAAGCATAGTACGTTACTACACGCAACGTTACTTTTAGTACTTGGTTACGTATCATTCTTTGTAAACGGGGAAGAAAATGTTGTAACGATACTTTTATTTTTAGCATCAATGGTAATCGGAGGGCTACCTCTCTTTAAAGTCGGATTTCAAAATTTATTACGACTAGAGTTTGATATGAGAACACTTATGACGGTAGCTGTTATAGGTGGGGCGATTATTGGTGAGTGGGGAGAAGTTGCGGTTGTAGTCATTCTTTTTGCTTTAAGTGAGGCACTTGAACGTTTCTCAATGGACCGTGCACGTCAATCGATTCGGTCATTAATGGATATCGCCCCTAAAGAAGCACTAATTCGTCGTAATGGACATGAGATAGTTGTTTCTGTTGCCGATATAAAAGTTGGTGACATTATGATCGTGAAGCCAGGGCAAAAGATTGCAATGGACGGTGTAGTTGTCCAAGGTTACTCAGCCGTGAATCAAGCAGCGATAACAGGCGAATCCGTTCCGATGGAAAAGACAGTTGATGATGAAGTTTTTGCAGGAACGTTAAACGAAGAAGGACTATTAGAGGTGAAAATAACGAAATTAGTAGAAGATACTACTATTTCGAAAATTATCCACCTTGTTGAAGAAGCGCAGGGTGAACGTGCCCCTGCACAAGCTTTTATCGATAAATTTGCTAAATATTACACACCAGCAATTATGGTTGTGGCGGCATTAGTTGCAATTGTCCCACCAATATTTTTTAACGGTAGTTGGGAAGCATGGGTTTATCAAGGCTTAGCGGTTCTAGTGGTAGGTTGTCCGTGTGCGTTAGTTATTTCTACTCCTATTTCAATAGTATCAGCTATTGGAAATGCTGCCAAAAATGGAGTGCTCATAAAAGGTGGAATTTATTTAGAACAAATCGGTGCGTTAAATGCGGTAGCATTTGATAAAACAGGGACACTAACGAAAGGGATCCCAGTTGTAACAGACTTTACCGTATTTAATAATGTAATGAACGAGCGTGACTTGCTAGCAAACATAACGGCTCTAGAGTACCGTTCCCAACATCCTCTAGCGTCAGCCATCATTAAGAAGGCTAATGAGGAGAATATTCCTTTTCATGATGTTCATGTGAGCGATTTTACATCCATAACAGGAAAAGGCCTTAAAGGAACGATAGATGGCGTCTCTTACTATATCGGAAGTCCAACGCTCTTTCGTAACCTTTCTTCGTCTCTTTTTACTTCTGAAATAGAAGAAGCGGTACTAAATCTCCAAGGTCAAGGAAAAACAGTAATGGTAGTTGGGACGGAAAAAACAATATTAGCTGTCATAGCTGTTGCAGATGAAGTGAGAGAATCAAGTCAAGAAGTGATCCAAAAGCTGCACGGACTTGGCATTAGAAAAACAATTATGCTTACCGGTGACAATAAAGGAACAGCAAATGCAATTGGGAATCATGTTGGCGTTACCGATATTAAAGCGGAGCTATTGCCGCAAGATAAGTTAGATTATATTAAACAGTTAAGAGCAGAATATGGAAACGTTGCAATGATTGGGGACGGTATTAACGACGCTCCTGCACTAGCCGCTTCTACTGTCGGAATAGCGATGGGCGGAGCAGGTACTGATACGGCATTAGAAACAGCTGACGTAGCGTTAATGGCGGACGATTTAAGAAAGCTTCCATTTACAGTTAAATTAAGCCGAAAAGCATTAAATATTATAAAGATGAACATTGCATTTGCGATTTCAATAAAATTTATTGCGTTGTTACTAGTCATTCCTGGTTGGTTAACATTATGGATTGCGATTCTTTCAGATATGGGGGCAACCATTTTAGTGGCCTTAAATAGTATGCGACTGATGAGAGTAAAGGAATAGATAAAAGAAAAAAGACCGTTGTAACGGTCTTTTTTTAATTATTGAACTGGCCACCAATGAGTACCTTCATTTTGAAGAAGCTCATCCGCTTTTTTAGGCCCCATTGAGCCAGACTCATAGTTAGGGAAGTCATATGCTTTTGTACTTTCCCACGCTTGTGAAATTTGGTCTATAAAGCTCCATGATAAAGCAACTTCGTCCCAATGAGTAAAGTTCGTCATATCTCCTCGCATGCAATCGTAAATTAAACGCTCATACGCCTCAGGAGTGTTAATTCCATCAATACTAGAACTACTATAAGCAAGCTTAATTGGTGTAGTGGAAATGTCTTTACCTGATTTTTTAACATTAAGGTGCAACGTAATTCCTTCCTCCGGCTGTATATGGATAACGAGAAGGTTAGGTTCTACTTTTTCACCACGATTATAATATAGGTTCATCGGTATATCTTTAAACTGAACGATAATTTTCGTTGATTTTGCCGCCATTCGTTTACCAGTACGAATATAAAAAGGTACTCCAGCCCAACGGAAATTATCAATAAGAAGTTTTCCAGCTACGAATGTTTCGGTATTAGAATCAGGATCTACCGATTTTTCTTCGCGATAACCTTTCACTTCTTTTTCGTCCATCAATCCAGCGCTATATTGACCGCGAACGAAATAATCATCCACTTCATCTTGTGAGAACGGACGTAATGCCCGTAACACTTTTACTTTTTCACTACGAATTTCACGCGGATTTAACTTAATGGGTGGCTCCATCGCCAGAAGCGCAACCATTTGTAGCATATGGTTTTGCACCATATCGCGAAGGGCACCGGAGCTTTCGTAATATCTTCCGCGGTCTTCTACACCTAACGTTTCACTAGATGTAATTTGAATGTTAGATATGTATCGGTTATTCCATAACGGTTCGAATATCGCATTCGAGAAACGGATAACTTCAATGTTTTGCACCATCTCTTTACCTAAGTAATGATCAATTCGGTATATTTCTGATTCGTCAAAAGCCTCTCGTAATTCACTATTTAGTTTTTGCGCAGAAGGTAAATCACGTCCAAACGGCTTTTCAATCACTAATCGTTTCCAACCTGATGTTTCCGTTAAACCTTCAGCTTTAAGGTTAGATGCAATTGTACCGAAAAACTCAGGAGCCATCGCTAAGTAAAAGATACGATTGCCGTCCGTGTTATAATCACCATCAAGAGTCCCCATTAATTGTTTTAAAGCTTGATAGGAGGAACTGCTTGTTACATCGAACGGTTGGTAATAAAAGTGTGAACTGAACTCCTCTACCTCATTAGTAGAGCCAGCGCTTTGTACTGATTTTGTTACATTTGCACGGAAATCTTCATTACTTAAAGGTGAACGTGCAACGCCAATAACCGCAAAATTTTTCGAAATACTACCGTTTTTATACAGTCGGTAAATAGAAGGAAATAGTTTTCTTTTTGCAAGATCTCCAGTTGCTCCAAAAATAACAATAATCGATTTAGGGTTTTCTATCATACTCACAGTAAGAACCTCTCTTTTATGTAAAAAATAAAATCACTTTTATGGTGTAAACGTAACTTCTCCTAATATCTCCTACTAACACGAGAAATACCATATTATAATATAACAATATGTAAAAAGATGATATGGGAAGGTCTTAGTCGTTCAGCTTTTAAAAGAATTATATTACAATACTTTTAAAAGTGCATAATAAAATGTCTGTATATGTCGAAAATTCGTTTAAAAAGCTATTTATATAATAGTAGCAGAATTAATAACAATTGTCAGTGAATTAATACCAAGCTATATTAGTAGCCCTTAAGCTTTATTTTCACCAAAAATACAAAATATATGGTAAAGTAATAAGGGAATTTTTTTATATTAGGAGAGAAACATGAATTGTCCTGTTTGGAATAAGCTGTTGCGTGAAGAAGAGAGCAAACCTTATTATACACAACTAATGAAATTTATTGATAATGAATATAAAAAGTATACGGTTTATCCAGCTAAAGAACAAATTTTTACTAGCCTCGAAGCGACTCCTTATGAAGAGGTAAAGGTCGTTATTTTTGGACAAGACCCTTATCACGGTCAAGGACAAGCGCATGGCTTAAGTTTTTCTGTTTTGCCAGGTTCACCGATACCTCCTTCGTTACGAAATATGTTTAAAGAATTAGAAGATGATTTATCTGTTCCATATCCTAAACATGGTTATTTACTTCCGTGGGCAAAGCAAGGAGTTTTATTGCTTAATACGGTATTAACGGTTCGAGAAGGAGAAGCCAATTCCCATAAAGGAAAAGGGTGGGAAACGCTAACCGACCAAATTATTAAAAGGTTAAATGAGCGGAAAAAGCCAATTGTCTTTATTTTATGGGGAAAACAGGCGCAACAAAAAGAAACGCTTATTACAAATGAACATCATTATATTTTGAAAAGTGTTCATCCGAGCCCTCTGTCAGCGAGAAGAGGTTTTTTTGGCAGCAAGCCATTTTCTAAAACAAATGCTTTTTTACAATCAAAAAATATAACGAAAATTCAGTGGGAGATATAGAGGTGGTGGAAGGTTGAAACAATTAAAAAACAACGTAAGAAAGATTGTGGAACATAAATATTTTACGAATATTGTTATCACTGTTATTCTTTTAAACGCGATAATGATTGGATTAGAAACGTACCCTGTTTTATATAGCGAAAACGAATTTATTTTTCATCTTTTCGAAGTTTTCTTCCTTTGGTTCTTTACGATAGAAATTGCGATGAGAATGCTATCAGAAAAGAAATTATTTCATTTCTTTAAAAGTAGCTGGAACGTTTTTGACTTTATTATCGTCGCCGGAGTTTTATTATTTAGTGGAACGTACTTCTTATCCGCAATCCGTATTTTACGTGTATTCCGAGTATTAAGAGCGATTACGGTTATTCCGTCCTTGCAACGATTAGTTACAGCATTTTTAAAGACAATCCCATCACTCGGTACGATTATGATCCTACTAGGGTTACTATTTTATATTTTTGCTGTATTAGGTGTCCTATTTTACCGAGAAATTTCACCTGAATATTTTGGGTCCTTGCATTTAGCGTTTATCACACTATTTCAAGTTATTACGCTAGAGTCGTGGGCGAGTGGTATTTTCCGGCCAATATTTGAAGCGAGCCCTCTTTCTTGGATTTATTTCATTTCGTTTATCCTTATCGGAACGTTTATCGTATTGAACTTAGTAGTAGGGGAACTTTTAAACAACATACAGGAAACGAGAGAAGAAGAGAGGAAAGAAGATAAAGTAGAGTTAACGAGAAAAGAGCTAGATAAACTCTCGAATGAAATTGCAGAATTGAAACAATTGTTATTACAAAAAGATGTGAAAAAGTGAGGAGAAGAATTTTATCTTTTCCTCTTTTTTATGTAAAGAAAAGGCTTTAAAGGTCGATATAAAAGATAGATAAATAAACAAGTTTGCGCAAACGGTTTCACTATGAGGGGGTTCAACGGATGAGCATTAAAAAGAAGCTATTTTTACTAGCAATAACTCTTGGAATTATTGGAGTGCTTGCATCAAGCATCATTTGGGTTGCGAATACAAGAGTCGAAACAAGTACAACAAAAATGGATGAAACAGCACTATTAAATGAATCGTATTTTCAGTTGTATCAATCCTATCAAACAACGTTGTCGAATATGTATCACCTTCTGAGTACAGGGTACTCCATTAAACATATTGAAACAGTAGAAGGAAACATCAAGGCAAGCGAGCAATACTTTCAAGAATTTGAAAATTATTTTCTTCAATACGAGGAGCTAGCACATTGGCAACAATATTTTTCCTTATCAATAAAAACGATAGATGACCAATTTTCACTCATTCGTGATGTGAATAATGGAGCGAACATGGACCGTTACCGTGTACCTGTTTCTGAACAATTAGCAAGCGCAAGAACGCAATTAGAAAGAGCCAATACGGAAATAATGAAATTCCTTCAAACTAATAATGAACTAGAGCGAACTATGCTTGTACAAACGCTTCAAACGAGTAACTCATTAATTTTTGCGGTTATGGTTGTTATCGTGTTATTACCAATGATAGCGCTTTTATCGTTTGGCCGTTCCTTAACGAAAGGGATAAATCAATTAATGAAGAGAGTAAAAGCGTATCAGGAAGGTAATTTTGAGCTGGAATTGTTGTCCAAGGATAAAAGAGGAGACGAATTTGGACAAGTGGAAATTTCATTAACAGAAATGGGCCAGAAAATAGATTTACTATTAACAGGAAGTAAGCAAGCAAATGAAAAGCTACAGCAAGTAATGGTCGATTTAATAGACGCGTCCGAACGTAATATCGGACTATCATCAACAATTAAAGACCAATCAACGGGGGCAACGGAAAAAGTAGCTGCTCAATATGAAGGAACGTCGGCTATTTCTGCCGTTACAGAGGAAGCTTCTGCTAGTACAGAAGAAATTTATAGCATCGTCGATGAAATGAAAAAAAACCTAAAAGAAATGAACACGATGTCCGAAAAAGGTTCGGGAGCATTAAATGAAGTTGCACAACAAATGCAGAAATTTACGGATGATACAGAAAAATTAGTACAACAGTTCGAACTCATTACAGATAGTATTGAAGCGGCCCAAACGTTTTTAGCTAATATTAATGAGATTACGAATCAAACCAACTTGTTAGCATTAAATGCATCGATTGAGGCAGCAAGAGCAGGTGAAGCGGGGAAAGGCTTTGCTGTTGTTGCAACGGAAATCCGTAAACTATCGAAACAAACAGATGAATTTGCAAATGAAATTAAACAAATTATCGGCACTGTAGAAGGGAACGCTAAAGAAATATCAACGGAGTTTCTACAATTCAAAGGGCAATTACAGCATACTAATGAACAGAATAAACGATCGTCCTCTATTTTTAATCAAATTGCAGTAAGAAGTGGTAACCTACTGGAACAAGGATCACATATTACCGTTGCGATGGAGGAAATTAGTTTAGGAGTGACCGACATCGTTCATTCGGTTAATGACCTTGTCACTTCATCTGCAGATGCAACAAAACAAATGGAACAAGTAGTTGCAACGACAGACAAACAAGTAAACATATCTTATCAAATAAAGAAAACATCAGATCTATTACAAGAAACATCAAACCAACTAGAACAAAATATGAGAAGTATTAAATAAAGTTGGACTAGTTAAATTTAAAGGAAGTGGGGAAGCGCGTAGATTTCTCCACTTTTTTGTATTTGTTTTGGAGTGGTTTGGATATTTGCCTTTTACAAAGATCCATTGAAAAATAGAGCCCCATTTTTTGTGCCACCGAGATTAGTTTTTGAGCCAACTGCTCCGCGAATTGTGCCATGGGAATCCATTTATGAGCCAATCGCTCTGCGTTTTGTGCCACGGGAATCAATTTATGAGCCACCAGTAACTAAATAGTAATAATCCGAAGCACTTTCCAAAAGAACTTCCCTACAAATCGTGCTACAATAGGCAAAGGGGAGGTTTGTCGAACGATGACAAATGAAAAAAGAATAAACTGCTTACACTGTAAACATTATTACGTCACTTGGGATAGGAAATACCCAAAAGGCTGCCGCGCATTCGGTTTCAAAACGAGCACAATGCCCTCACTTACAGTATTCCGATCATCAGGTAGTCCATGTATGAACTATACAGATAAAAGAAAAAATGGATAAAGTGAAACTTCAATCAATGGTACACTGATTGTTAGTTGAACCAATCGGGGTGTTAGCTCTTTTTGGCACCGACCACCCTATCTAAGAGCATCTTTTAATAAAGGAGATCAACTATGCAAAAGAAAAAAATATGGCCATGGGTTATCGGCCTTTCCATCGCAATAAACGCACTAGTCGTCATTTTATTTTTCTTACCCGAACAAGAACAATTTGCTAACAGAGACTTAACCGTATTACCGATGATGAACGCAATTTTCAATAGCTTTACCTTTCTATTTTTAATTGGTGCACTCGTTGCGATAAAGAATAAAAATATTACGATTCATCGTCGTTTCATTTACGCAGCATTTACGACTACTGCATTATTTTTAGTAACGTACGTAACGTACCATGCCTTAACCGAATCAACACCTTTTGGTGGAGAAGGAATAATCCGATCTATTTATTTCTTTATCCTTCTTACACATATAGTACTTGCGGCAATTATCGTCCCACTCGCATTGTTTTCCTTTGCATACGGAATTACGATGCAAAAAGAAAAACACCGTAAAATTTCGAGATGGACAATGCCTATATGGTTATATGTTAGTTTAACTGGTGTTCTCGTCTACTTAATGATTTCGCCATATTATTAAATAAGGAGACTAAAAAAGCATGACTATTTCATTAACGAAAGTATTGGAACAAGTAGAGCTTGAAGTAAATCGAGCAAAACAAACAACAAAAACAAGTGAACAGAGAGAGAGACTTGCTGCAATTAAATCACTATGTGAACTGGCATTAGCTGATGAAGTAAAAAATGACGTAGAACGTCAATCATTTACAACAACTGCACCTAAGGCACCTACCTTTGCTTCCAATGTAGTTGGGCAAACACCACCTCAAACGATTCAAACAAAACCAATGGCAGAATTAGATGCGAATGGTGATTCGATATTTGATTTTTAGTCCCTTCCTAAACTACCGCATGTTACCATCATATTTTTTATGAGTAGTGCAACAATATAAACACCCAACAAGCATGGGAGGTGTTTATGTTGCAAGGAAGTGGAAATACAACGTTTGTTGGTTTAGGATTAATCAATCAAAACGAGAATTTTACAAAGATTTCACATGATCGCTATGAAGTATATGTGAATGGTGATTATGTTGGACAAAAGCCATTATTAGCAGCGTCTGAAGATATTACAAGTGTGAACGATTTTCTTCATTCTCACGGTTATAACAACTTTGTAGGACATTTAGACGGTGATCATTATAATATAGAATCTAATTATAGAGATGATGAGCTTAAACAAGCGTTAAAAATATATCTTCATACTAGGTAAACAAAACGCCCTCGGTCCATAGTAGCCATGAACCATAGGGCGTTTTATTTTATTCAGTAGTTGTATTTAAAGAGCAGGAGTTAAGCTTGTATGCTTCTTCTAATGTAGTTCGCTGAAAACGAATTTTCCCGCCTGGAGGAAGCTGGGCAAGTTTTCGAATGTCAGCTTTTATGATAGTCCCGATACGAGGATATCCACCAGTCGTTTGCCGATCAGCAAGAAGTACGAGTGGTAGCCCATTACGAGGAACTTGAATACCACCAAATGGTATAGCATCAGATGAAATATCTCCACTTCCAACTACTTCGAGTGGTTGCCCATCTAATCGTGCTCCCATTCGATCCGTTTGTTTAACTGTATAGGTAGTAGAAAAGAAACGTTGAAGGCTATCGTTTGTAAAGTGTTTTTCATGTGGACCGGGAATTACCCGTACAGTTTGTTCTTTCGGAAAAGACGGAATCATTTTTTTGGAAAGAAACCTGTTCCTATAAGTAGAAAGCTTCTGTCCGTACAGCGTATCTCCATCATGAATGGCTGTACCGATGTTAGCCTTATTGTAGTAAGATTTACTACCGAGCACTTCCACAACAGAAAAACCACCACGAACGGCTAAATAAGCGTAAATACCTTCACTTGTGCCTGGAAAAGAAAGAACATCTCCTTTTTGCACCTTTATCGATTTCCACATTGGGAAGGCAACGCCATTAAGTCTAGGGTTTATATTTGCTCCACATACAGCTATCATTGCTTCGTCTGCAAGCAATTGTAATGTTGGTCCTATTAACCCCATTTCCATACATGCCTCGTTTCGAACATTGCCGACGAGCCTATTAGCCTGTTCAAAAGAATATGAATCCATCACACCGGAAACTACTACACCTTTTGCCTGATAGCCAAGTCGTCCACTATCTTGAAAGCTAGTGAGTAGCCCTTTTTTCTTTACGATAAAGAGGGGATAAGTCATTGTTTCCACCTCGCTACAGACTGTACAGAAAACCCTTCTTCTTTTAGCATGGAATAGATCTGTTTTCCTAGCAGTAATGCATCTTTATTATCACCGTGTAAGCAAATCGTATCAGCTTTAATACTAATTTCTTTTCCTTCTAAAGTTGTAACCTTTCCGTGACTAACCATCTGACGTACTTGACTTAACACTTTTTCGCTATCATGAATAACTGCCCCGTCCAATGATCTTGGAGATAATGCCCCGCTCGCAACGTACGTGCGGTCGGCAAATACTTCAGATGCTGTTTGTAATCCTGCTTCTTTTCCAGCTTGAATTAATAAACTTCCACTTAAACCATACAATATTAACGAATCATCAAAATGTTTAATAGCATCGGCAATTGCCCCGGCAATTTTTTTATTTTCCGCAGCAACGTTATAAAGTGCCCCGTGTGGTTTTACGTGATGTAACGGTACATCGTATGCCCGGCAAAATGCATGCAGTGCTCCAAGTTGATATAAGACGAGTTGGTACGCTTCCTTCGCTGTAACAGGTAAGTTTCTTCGTCCGAAGTGTGACAAATCTTGAAAACCGGGATGAGCACCGATACTCACACCATTTTCTTTTGCAAGTCTTACTGTCCGCTCCATCACAGCTGGATCTCCAGCGTGAAATCCACATGCAATGTTAATAGAAGAAACGTACGGTATTATTTTTTCATCATTTCCTATTTTGTATGGACCGAAGCTCTCTCCTTGGTCGCAATTTAAATCAATCGTTTTCATGCGAAATAATCTCCTTTCGCCAATTCCTATTTTCATTTACTTTCTTCACCCAGGAACTCCATTCTGTTTCTGTAATAGAAATGAATTGAACGGTGTCTCCCTCCTGAAAAAGAAACGGCTCTTTACTTTCCGGTTGAAACAGGGGAAGTGGGGTTTTTCCGATAATGTTCCAACCTCCAGGAGAGTTTATCGGATAAATTCCTGTTTGCTCTCCACCAATCCCAACAGAGCCAGCATCGACTAGTAGACGGGGGTCTTGCCGTCTTGGAGTATGTAAGTAGTTTGATAGGCCGGTTAAATATGGGAAGCCAGGTAAAAATCCTAACATCGCTACTCGGTAGAAAGGTTGTGTATGCTCCTCGATGATCGTACTTACCTTTTTTTGATGGTAATCAGCTACTTCTTTTAAATCAGGTCCATCGTATAAAACCGGTACGATAACTTTTCGCAAAAGGCCAGTAGCTTTTTCAATGTCGATATTTTGTAATAGCTTTGTTAGTATTTCCTCTAAACGATAATAGTTAGTTTGTGGATATTGATAGTAAACAGTGATAGTAGTGAGTCCTGGGGTAATATCCGTTACTCCGTAAATATCTTTTTGACGTAGTAATGTTAGGATAGAAGGAATATACGCAGAGCTACTTTTAGGAAATTCAATTCTAATTGCTTGGTCGCCAATCGGTTGGTAATTGATTTTCATGCTCTTCCACCCTCATTTCATTAGGAAATTTACTTTTCTCTTATTATAATATAGAGATAAGGAGGCATGTACAAAATGAGTTTATTTATTATACTTGCAGCAGTTAATGCATTTTTAGCAGTAGCATTAGGAGCGTTCGGTGCTCACGGATTAGAAGGGAAAATTTCAAACGATATGTTAGAAGTGTGGAAAACAGGTGTAACCTACCAAATGTTTCACGCTGGAGGACTTTTCGTCATTGCGTTTTTAATAGACAGATGGGGCCAAACATCGTTACTAAACGCCGCTGGTTGGTCAATGTTTATTGGAATCATTCTATTCTCAGGGAGCCTTTACGTACTAAGCACCTCTGGAATAAAAATTCTAGGAGCAATCACCCCACTAGGCGGAGTAGCCTTTTTAATTGCCTGGACACTAATTATCATCTCAGCACTTAAAGCATAACAACACAAATTAGATTGCTTACAGAGTAGACATATAAAAGTAGCGAAGTGAAACAGGGCAGTTTTTACATAACTCTATGGTTTAAAGGTGACTGCCATGTAAAAGGGAAGTTTGCACCATGAAATATGAAAATAGAGTGAAGGCTTATCCAGTATAGAACCGTGAGTGACTCGGAGCGGAGAGAACTTGACTCCGGCGGGAAGAAGAGGGAAGGTCGAGACCCCACAGGCGCAGCCGAGGAGGCTCGACTCCACGAAAAGCGTAGGCGCATCGGTCTGGCCCGTACAAACTGGAGCAGTCCGGTAGGAGATAAAGGAAACCCGACGAAACGTTAGTTGAGTCGATGTTGACTTATCGTACGGACGGACTGGGAAGTTTGATAGGGCCAATGCGCTGGAGCTAGACATCTCCCCGCGGAAAGCAAGTTCTCGTAGCGAAGAGGAACGGATAACTTTTTACCTCAACCTTTATTTAAGGTAGACAATTAAAAAAAAGAGACTGCCACAAAAGTGACAGTCTCTTTTCACACAATAAGTATTCTAATTACCTTGAGGGATAAGCAGACAGCCCAGGAGCAGCACCAAACGGATAATCGTATTCAATTTCTTCATCAAATGTTACATAATCTAAGTATACCATCAACAATAAATAACGTTTACCAGTCTGTGGATCACTTAAAATCAGATGATCACGCCCGGCAGCCTCAATAATCCCTTTGAAAATTTTCGCATTCCACTCTCTATTATTTTCAAAAGTCATATAAACAGTAGCAAGCTTCCCTCTGTTTAAACGTAAAATATTTTCAACATAAGATTGCTCTAACGGTAACATGCCCGGTACGTCTTGCGGAGCTGCTTGAAAAGAAGGCATTTTATAACCAGTTTGTTGCCCAGCTACTTGCCCCGGCGAAAATCCAGCAGCCATACCCGGTTGTCCCCCATAATATTGGGCATAAGGATTCGAGCTATATCCCATTTGAGGATATCCCCCACTTGGAAATTGACCTTTCATGAAACAAAACCTCCTCTTAATTTCTGCTTTCTCTCTATAGTTGTAAAGCTTATAAGCTAGAGAAAGAAATTGATTTGGCATAAAAACACAATACGTTAAAAAGGACGGTAAGAGACATTCATACAATAATGAATTTACACTACTTGATTGTATGAAGAAGGTAGAAAATATATGCTTTCTAATTTTGTAAAAAGATAGAAGAGAATCGAGGAACCTATTTCTATTAAGAAGTGTAAAGAAAAACAGAGGGAGCTATTTAGTAGTATGTTAAAAAATATTTTGCCCAGAAAAAAACGCTAGGTATCACGTACCTAGCGAAATTGATGTTTAAATAGAAAAAAGTGTATTTACTTTATCTTCTTCTAAAATATTTCCAACAAAGAAAGTTCCGAAGTCGCCATAACGAGCACTTACTTCGTCAAAGCGCATTTCGTATACTAACTTTTTAAATTGAAGAGCATCATCGGAAAATAATGTTACTCCCCACTCGTAGTCATCAAAACCGACAGAACCAGTAATAACTTGCTTTACTTTCCCAGCATATGAACGACCAATCATCCCGTGGCTACGCATTAAGCTTCGGCGCTCTTCCATTGGCAGCATGTACCAGTTATCGTTGCCGTCACGTTTTTTATCCATTGGATAGAAACAAACGTGTTTTGCTTTCGGTAACTCTGGATATAATCTCGCTAAAATTTGTGGGTTTTCGTACGGATTTTCCCCAGCAGGTAAGTAGTTACTCAATTCTACGATAGATACATAGGAATACGTAGGAACCGTATATTGTGCTAGAAGTGATTTATTAAACTCATTTTCGATTTCATTTAATTCTTCTAGAGTTGGGCGTAAAATCATCATCATAAAATCAGCTTTTTGACCAACGATGGAATAAAGCGCATGACTACCATTTTTCGCTTTTTCAACAGTATTCCATTTTTCTACTAAACCTAAAAACTCATTGATCGCTGCTTGACGTTCTTCATTTGATAATGTTTTCCAAACTCCCCAATCGATAGTACGGAAATCGTGTAGACAATACCAACCATCAAGCGTTTGTGCTGCTTCACTCATGTAAATCTCTCCTTTTAAAAATTCATATTATTAAAAAAGGACAAGCCTTTATGTATATATCCTTACTATATCACAGTTTGCCCTTACTACCTCTTTATAAAACCTTAAAAATGTGTGACGTATTTATGAATACGAAACGGTATCCTAGAGAAAATAGAAGAGGAAAGGTTATAGAAATTGTTTGTTTTTTTAAAAAATAAAGAATTTAATTTGGAAGCGTTGTCAGCAAGGGTAAGTAGTTGCTTTTCCTTTTCGTTGCAGTATCCTTAAGGGTAGATTAGATTAAAACATTATCAAGGAGTGACTTTTGTGAGCGATTTATTTGCAGCTTTAAAGGATAAATTAGCTGGTAAAAGCATTAGTATCGTATTTCCAGAAGGAAACGATGAGCGTGTATTATCAGCAGCAGTACGTTTAGGGGAAGAAAAAATTGTGAAGCCGATTGTTATCGGTTCTGAAACGGAAGTAAAAGGATTAGCGGATCAATTAGGTCTTTCTTTAGAGGCGATCGATTTATATGACCCAGCTACATACGGTGAAATGGATGAGTTAGTAACTGCGTTTGTTGAGCGTCGAAAAGGAAAAGCAACAGAAGAAGATGCTAGAAAAATTCTACAAACTCCAAACTACTTCGGTACTATGCTTGTGCATGTAAACAAAGCACACGGTTTAGTAAGTGGGGCAGCACATTCAACGGCAGATACAGTTAGACCTGCTCTTCAAATTATAAAAACGAAGGAAGGCGTAAGTAAAACTTCTGGTGTATTCATTATGGTTCGTGGCGATGAGAAATATGTGTTCGCAGACTGTGCGATTAACATTGCACCAGATAGTAAAGATCTAGCTGAAATCGCAATCGAAAGTGCAGCAACTGCTCAAATGTTCGGCATTGAACCACGTGTTGCGATGCTTAGCTTTTCAACAAAAGGTTCTGCAAAATCTTCAGAAACAGAACGCGTAGTGGAAGCAGTCCAAATTGCAAAAGACCGTGAGCCGAACTTAACGCTAGACGGAGAATTCCAATTTGACGCAGCATTTGTTCCATCTGTAGCAGAGAAAAAAGCTCCAGGTTCTGAAATTAAAGGCGATGCGAATATTTTTGTATTCCCAAGTTTAGAAGCTGGTAACATTGGATACAAAATTGCACAACGTTTAGGTAATTTTGAAGCGGTAGGTCCAATCCTTCAAGGTTTAAACAAACCAGTAAACGATCTTTCTCGTGGTTGTAGTACAGAAGATGTTTATAAATTAGCGTTAATTACAGCTGGTCAAGCTGTACAATAACATGACAAAATACCATTGTTCTGAAAAAGGGCGATGGTATTTTTTCTTTTATTCATTTTCGTGTAAACTTATAGGAAGGAAAACTAAATTGCAGGAGCATGAACAAATGGATAATAACGAATTAAATATACTGAAACAACCGTCTTGGAGGATTATTGACCAATCTTCATTAGGTCCAACATTTCAAGCGTTACAATCTTTTGCGATGGACGATACGTTATGTACGTCTGTTGGAAAAGGAATTTCTGGAGCTGTATGCCGGACTTGGGTTCATCAAAATACAGTTGTGTTAGGTGTTCAAGATACTAGATTACCTTATTTACAAGATGGGATTTCATATTTGAACTCTTTAGGATATGAAGTGATAGTACGTAATTCAGGCGGTTTAGCAGTCGTACTAGACGAAGATGTATTGAATATTTCACTTATTTTCCCTGAAGCCGAAAAAGGAATTGATATAAGTAGAGGCTATGATGCGATGTGGGAATTAATTAAGTATATGTTCCGTGATTTTCCTGCTAGGATTGAGGCGAAAGAAATAGTAGGCTCTTATTGCCCGGGAAGCTATGATTTAAGTATCGATCATAAAAAGTTTGCTGGAATTTCGCAGCGCAGAATAAAAAATGGTGTTGCCGTGCAAATATATTTAAGCGTCCGAGAACAAAAAGAGAACCGCGCTGATATGATACGGCAGTTTTACGAAAAAGCATCTCGCCATGAACAAGGGTTAAAATTCGACGTGCCCAACATTAAACCAGAAGTAATGGCATCGCTATCCGATTTACTGCAAACACCATTAACCGTTCAAGACACAATGTTACGACTTCTTCACGCATTAAACTACCTTGGAGACCGATTAATTTCAAGCCAACTAGATGGGGAAGAAATAACACTGTATCAACAATACTTTAATCGCGTTCTAGAACGGAACAACAAGCTCTTAGAACACGTTCGATAAAGGATCAGGAGATGAACAGCCTGAGGGTGATGGTGCGTCAAAATAACGCAGAAGTGCGTCAATAAATTTTGCAGGAGTGTCAAAAAACCGCGGAAGTGCTTCAATAAATTTTGCAGGTGCGTCAAAAAACCGTGGAAGTGCGTCAATAAATTTTCCAAGTGCGTCAAAAAACCGCGGAAGTGCGTCAATAAATTTTCCAAGTGCGTCAAAAAACCGTGGAAGTGCGTCAATAATTTTGCAGGTGCGCCAAAAAATCAAGGAAGTGCGTCAATTAAATTTTCAAACGCATCTAAAAATTACAGGAAACACGTAAATAAACTCCGACTGCTGAAAAAAAATACGACGACACACATATTTCTTGCCACCCAATCTATAATTTTCAAAAGAAAAAACATCCAAACAATGAATGAAACCAATTGTTTGGATGTTTTTTATATTATTATTCCGCTAGTTTCTCTAAATTACCGTTTCGGTCCATCATAAACTTTGACGGCACTCTTTCATCCTCATCAAATAATACGAGCTTGCGTGCGCGGTTCATGATTTTCATTAAAGTTTCGTAATCTTCTTGAACAGTATCCTGTTCTTCCCTTAACTTTTGAATACGTTTTTCTAGCTCCGCATTCTTTCTTGCAAATTCTTCATTTTCTTTTGCTAGTCTTTCATTTTCACGCTCTAACGCCGATTGACGTACGTTTGAATGTTTTATTGATTGTAAGAAAGCAATCACATCCTCAACCGTCATACTATTACTTCTCGGTTTAGAAGAAGTCATAGTAGGAACAGTTTCCTGCGCCATTTCGGCCATCGGGCTAGGGCTAGTATTTTGCTCTAGCACAAAAGGAATATCTTCTAAAGTTGGCTCAGGTGGTGTATATAATAACTTTTTAGTAGGTTGTCCTAGCGCGCGTTGTCTTTGTTTACGCTGCTTTTTTGCTAATTGTAACGCCTTTTCGTAATTATGACGTACAACCGCATTCCATCGGAAGCCACATGCTGCAGAAGTACGGTTTAATTTATCACCGACTTCCTCAAACGCATTCAATTGCGTGCTTCCTTCACGAACATGTCTTAATACTGTTTCGGCTAATAGTAAGTCATCCTCTTCAGACCATGCATCTTGACGTTCTTTCATGTATTGACCACACCTTTCTATATATCTTGTTTTTCATGTTTTGAAAGAATAAAACATCCCTACGATTATTGTGGTCAACTGGAAAAATATTTATACATATTAGTAGAAAAATTAATAGATTCATGCAATTTAGCTAAGGAAACAATGTAAATAAACAGGAATTTACCAACTTCAACTCTCTTGCATTGTCTTGCAAATACATGTACAATACCTCTTAGTGAAAAAGAGACGTGGTTCCTTTACGTCTTTTATATCGTGGAAGAAGGGATTGTAATAGACCATGGCGAATGAATTTCGGATCTGTGACGATTGCCAGGCTACAAATATAAAAACGTTAGTGCCTAAATTAAAAAAAGTAGACGCCGAAGCAGCAATTGACATCGGCTGTCAATCATATTGTGGACCGGGTAGAAAGAAATCCTTTGCTTTTGTTAATAACCGTCCTCTATCAGCACCAACAGAAGACGAACTAATCGAAAAAATAGAAAAAAAACTAAACAAATAAAATCGCCTTTGACATTCCCTAAGGTGATTTTTTTCTTTCTATATATCAATTTATCGAACTAAAACTTCACATCATAGAGAATGAAGATGGTGGCTTTCTTTTGAACAGTTAAATGTTTTACCTTTCAAATTCAAAAGCCGTGAGTGGAACGGAGCGGAAGACACTTGACTCCAGCGGGAGATAGAGGGAAGGTCGAGACCCCACAGGCGCAGCCGAGGAGGCTCGACTCCCTCCCCGCGGAAAGCAAGTGTCTGTAGTGAAGTGAAACGGACTACCATCCTATTTTCAAAGTAGACGAAAAAATAATAAAAAACTAGATTCAATAGAATGTGTAGAAAAAGGCAAAAATACGTAAAATAAAATAGAAAAATGGTCATTTCTTGAAAAATTCGAGCATTTCATCTTAAAAATAAAAGCATTATAATAGATTTATTCCCGCAGATAGAACGGAAAATAATAGCGATTCATAGACGAGTTGCTTGTAAAGAGGTAAAGCGGATGAGCTATGCAACTGAAAAACTAAATGAAGAAAAAGTATTTAAAGACCCTGTACATCGTTATGTACACGTTCGTGACCGTGTTATTTGGGACTTAATCGGGACGAAAGAGTTTCAACGCCTACGCCGAATTCGTCAATTAGGAACAACGTATTTAACGTTCCATGGCGCAGAGCATAGTCGGCTAAACCACTCTCTAGGTGTGTATGAAATTGTTCGCCGAATTATTGACGATGGGTTTGAAGGTAGACCAGAGTGGGATTCGAATGAACGTTTATTGTGCCTTTGTGCAGCATTGCTTCACGACTTAGGACACGGTCCTTTTTCTCATTCGTTCGAAAAAGTGTTTCATCTGGATCATGAAGATTTTACAAGAGCCATTATTCTTGGTGACACAGAAGTGAATGCAGTACTTCGAAACGTAAAGGAAGAATTTCCGAAACATGTTGCAGAAGTAATTGCGAAAACGTACAAAAACAAAATGGTAGTTAGTTTAATTTCTAGCCAAATTGATGCCGACAGAATGGATTACCTCCAACGTGATGCGTATTTTACAGGAGTAAGCTACGGTCATTTCGATATGGAAAGAATTTTACGTGTTATGCGTCCTCGAGAGGATCAAGTAGTAATTAAATCAAGTGGAATGCATGCAGTAGAAGATTATATTATGAGCCGCTACCAAATGTATTGGCAAGTATATTTTCATCCTGTAACACGTAGTGCAGAAGTGATTTTAACAAAAATATTACATCGCGCTAAACAGCTACATGAAGAATTCTACAATTTTAAACATCAACCGATACACTTCTATTCTATATTTGAAGATGAATTAACACTTCAAGACTACTTAAAGCTCGATGAATCCATTATCCATTATTACTTCCAAGCGTGGGAAGAAGAGGATGATCCGATTTTGAGTGACCTATGTCGACGTTTTATGAACAGAAACTTATTTAAATATGTCGAATTTAATCCAACTACACAAATGAAAGATTTAATGGAATTAAACAACCTCTTTAAAAAAGCTGGGTTAGATCCTGAATACTACTTAGTAGTAGATTCCTCATCTGATTTACCGTACGATTTTTATCGTCCTGGAGAGGAAGAAGAACGTTTACCAATTCATCTATTAATGCCAACAGGTGAGGTGCGTGAACTATCCCGAGAATCTGAAATTGTAGATGCTATCTCAGGAAAAAGAAGAACGGATCATAAATTATATTTTCCATTAGATTTACTACAAGATGTATCAACGAAAAAAACGATAAAGAGAAAAATATTAGAGATTTTAGGAATATAGGCAACGTCTAAGGTAAGAGGAGATGAACGGGTTTGTTGAAAGATCACGCGAAACTAATGAAGGTATTTGCGGCTGCAGGGGAAGTAATTGGGAGAAAAAAGCTGCAAAAAATGGTATATATAGCGAAAAAATTAGATTATCCATTTTACGAGAAATATAACTTCCATTTTTACGGGCCGTACTCTGAGGAAGTAACACTTCGAGTAGAAGAGCTTTGTAACTTAGGGTTCTTACACGAGTTAAAAGAAAACAAAGGTGGCTACTCTCAATATCGTTATTCGTTAACAGAATCGGGAGAAGAATTTCTAGCTAATTTTGAGCTTCCATTAACGAAGTTTGAAGACTGTATGCTAGATATGAACAACCAAAGCTCTCGTTTTTTAGAGCTCGTTTCAACTGTCCTTTTTTTCGAGAATTTAGATAAAGAAGAAGTGAAAGAAAAAGTATTCACGTTAAAAAGTAAGCAACGATACACAGAAGAAGAAGTGGAAGAAGCTTATTCTTATATAGAGAATTTAAGAAAGCAAATTAAAAGCTAAGCCTAAATAGGTTTAGCTTTTTTGCATGAAAAGGGAGCGAGTAAGTGAAAACTAAACGTATGAAGTTATAAAGGAGGGATAATCATGGGCGACAAATTTTTGTTGAGAGTTCGAAAAAGCATTTGGTATATTCCAACTCTATACGCTTCTTTAAGCATTATACTAACAGTTCTAGTTGTAATGTTTGATATTTTCCTTGCCCCTAAATTAATGAATCATTTACCAAAATTGTTTTTTACAAACGTTGAGTTAGCGAAAACAACACTAGCTGCCATTGCAACCGCGTTGTTAACGATGACGACTATTACGTTTTCTACAATCATGGTTGTATTAACGACATACTCTACACAATTTTCCCCGCGAACTCTCCAAGATTTTATAACAGACCGTAAAACGTTACGTGTGTTAGGTATTTTTATTGGCGGTTTTTTGTATTCTATTCTAGCACTTTTATTTATGCGAGAATGGTTTGATGACCAGCCGGTAATAGCGGCATTTGTAGGTGTCCTATTAGCTGTTTTATGCTTAGGAATTTTCGTTATTTTTATCCAACATGTTGCTAACTCTATTCAAGTAAGTAAACTTATTGAAAAACTCGTGCAAGAAGGTTTAGAAAGAATGGAGCGCAAGGAGCAGTGGAGGTTAGAAGGAAAGCTTAAATATAAGGAGCAATTAAATGTTGATCATTTTTATTTCTCCGATATAAAAAACATAAAAGCCCCAAGTACAGGTTATATACAATTGATCGATGTAGAGCAATGGATAGGCTTAGCAGAAAAGTACCATTTATTTATTGAATTTCACAAGCAAATTGGTGATTTCGTGACGGAGCATAGCGATATATGTTCCATCTACTTTTTAAAAGAGCCCCAAAAAATAAAGGAAGAGGAGCTTTATAAGGCAGTTGTCGTGGGTACAGAGCGAACACCAATTCAGGATGAAAGCTTTGCTCTTCAAAAATTAGTAGAAGTGGCACTTCGGGCAATTTCACCAGGTATTAATGATCCGAACACGGCAAATAGCTGTATTCGTTATATGAGTAAGCTAATATTAACGTATGCGAAAGTGGATGCAAATATGGAGCTATACTGTAATGACAAAGGAGTAGAAAAAGTAGCAATCCCGGTTAAAACTTTAGAGGACTTACTATATACGACATTCTATCAAATTAGAAACTATGGAAAAGAGGATCTTTCTGTTATGTTTACTATATTAGAATGTTTTATATTAGTTGGAGAAGGTAGTAATCAACCTACGAAGAAAAAGCTACTTGTTATGTCGGAATATTTAACAGCTGTTATAAAAGAAGAGGGACTACATCCTTTAGATTGTAAAAGGTTAACGTCGTTAAAACAGCACTTAACTAAAGTATTAAATATTTAAAAGGGGAAAAATGGGATGGAAAGTATTCGAAAGTGGGAGCAAGGGGAAATTGTACCGATGGATTTATTATTGCTGGCAGATCCATCTGAGCAAAAGGTGAAGGAATATTATCAAAAGGGTGAAATGTACATAGCAGAAATAAATAATCATGTCGTAGGTGTTTATGTACGAATTCAAATAAATGAAATAACGACAGAACTTATTAATATTGCTGTTAGTGAAGACTGGCAAGGAAAAGGTATTGGGAAAAGGTTAGTGGAGCATAGTTTACATACAGCTAGGCAAGCGGGTTATAAACGAATAGAAGTTGGAACCGGTAATTCGAGTTTAGACCAACTAGCACTGTATCAAAAATTAGGGTTTAGGATGGAACATATTATAAAAGATTATTTTGCTGAATATAATCAAACAATTATTGAAAATGGAATTGTTTGTAGGGATATGGTTAGGTTAGCTCAAGAATTATAAAATCGGCCTAGCAACTTCAATATGGAGGAGCTAGGCACTGGTAATGTTATGCTTCGTCGCTTAAACGTTTGCCACCAATAGCATAATGGTTTTTAGACATTTCTTCGATGAATACAACTACTTTATCTTCAGAAGCACCAGTAGTCTCGCTAACAGCAGCGGTTACTTTTTCAACGAGCGCTCTTTTTTGTTCTTCTGAACGACCTTCTAGCATTTTTACTGTAACGTATGGCATAGTAAATCCTCCTATTATGAAAGTTTCTTTCTTATCACTAAATATTGTATACTGAAAGAAGAAAAAGGTATAGAAAAGGGGAACAACTTTGGAAGGTTTTTTAGCTTTTCCACTCGAACTCATTCCATTTGTCGCTATTACGTTAATTTTTGCATTTACACTTCATGAATACGCTCATGCTTTTGTTGCGTATAAATTTGGAGATTCAACAGCAGCTAAACAAGGTCGATTAACGTTATCGCCGATGGCTCATTTAGATCCATTAGGAACAATTTTAATTTTCTTAGTCGGCTTTGGGTGGGCAAAACCAGTGCCTGTTAATCGTTTTTTCTTTAAACGCCCTCGACTTGCAGGTGTTTTAGTATCGATTGCTGGACCTTTAAGTAACCTATTTTTAGCAATTATTGGAGCGTTTTTATTCCTAGTCCTTATCAAGTTTGGGCTATATGAAACGGTCTCTGCGACAGCTTGGAGAGCAATTGAAACGTTCTTTTCGGTGTTTGTTATGTTAAATATAATCTTATTTATATTTAACTTGCTACCAATTCCACCGTTAGACGGTTATCGAATAATTCATGATTTAGTTCCAAATAGGGTACGACCACAATTAACAAAATTAGAACCGTTCGGAATGATTTTTTTCTTAGCGTTAGTACTTATTAGGCCACTATATGATGTTACGATTGGACTACTTTTTAGCACCGTTTATCCGACAATTGAAAAAGGAATTTTTGATTTTCTAGCAACACTTTTAATGCTGTAAGGAGGAATTTTTGATGGAAAAGAAAAAGAAACCAATTGGCTTTAATATTATAAAAAATGACCCAACAGATGGCCATAAAGGGTTTGGTGTTGGAGCGCTTAGTTTAGAAAATGTTTCACCTGTGTTTGTAGATGTCGAAGCTGGGGAAGCGTTTGTAGATATCGGTGCTATGCATGCAAGAAGCACGGTAGAAAAAGGAATTAAGTTTATTCCGAATCGAGATGAAGTACCAAATCCAAAGCTATATTGGCTCGTATGGGTGACGATTGATCGTAAACAAGAAGGCCCATATTATGCAGGTGTCACCGCGTGCGAAATGACAGTTGATCGTGAGGCGCGTCGTGGCTATAAATCGTTACCAGAGCATGTGAATAAAATGGATAAATCGATGAAGCGCCATATAATGGTCGACTTTATGGATGATCGGTCTAAAACTATTTTGAAAAACTATTTAATCAATCATGAACCAGGTTTGTGGGAGCGCTCAAGTGAGGAATTAAAAAACGGATTAGCCGTAGAATAGGTTGTCAATACCTTTCTGAGAAAAAATATGTGACAGATTATTGAACGTCCTTCTAACCTACTTGAGTTATTGTAGTAAAAAAAGTAAACTAAACTTACATGTGGTATCACATGGAAACTAGGACACTAAAAACCCCGAGATTTTTAATCTCGGGGTTTTTACTTTTGTTAAGGAGAATCTCTCACGTGCATGTATTTCTGTTCGGAATGGTCCAGTTTGTACGGGCCTGATCGAGCCGCCTCAGCTTTTCTTCTGTCTAGCTCCGGCGGCTTGGCCCTCGAGGTCATAAGCCAGTCACTTCCGGTGGGCAAAAAGCGCCCACCTGCAGCGCCTGTCTTATGCTTGTCGGGCCAGAACGAGCCGCCTGCGCTTTTCTTATTGTCTAGCTCCGGGCGCTAGCGGCTCGAGGTCACAAGTCAATCGCTTCCGAAGGGCAAAAAGCGCCCTTCTACAGCGCTTGCCCTGTGCTTGTCGCCGCTAAACGAGCGCCCTCCGCTTTTCTTATAGCCAAGGGATGAATTTTTGCCACCATGATTTTCCGCCTTCTTGTTCACGTTTTTCTAGTTGTTCAATTTGTTGTTCAGTTTCTTCGCCGTGCTTTTGACAGTATTCGGTTGGCTCTGTCCCTTTCACGTAATAAGTTAAGCGAGAACCAGGACACTCTTTACTTGCTAGTAAGCCACTCTCTGGGTTTACTTGTACTCCTACCACACCATCTGTTGGACGAAACACTGTAACGGACTTTTCTTCTAGTGCTTCCTCCATAAACTCTGCCCATATATTTTTCGTATATCGTTGCTCTCGTTGTTGAAGTGGTTGATTTTGATCATATCCTGTCCAAACTGCACTTAATAGCTCTGGTGTATAGCCAATCATCCAACTATCTGTCGGTGTTGTTCCAGACTTCCCGGCATACGGTCTAGAAAGTTGCGAAACGAGACTATTACCAGTAACAGACATATATCCATTTAAGCGACGGTCAAACATTCCAGTCATCATATGATTTAACACAAATGTAATATCAGGGTCTAACACTCTTTCCTTTTCTGGTGAACTTTCAAATAAAACTTCTCCACGGTAATTGACAATTTTATCAATAAAAATAGGAGTAACATTCGTACCACCATTAGCAAGCATACTAAACGCATTCGCCATTTCAATCACTTGAACGGGTGAACTCCCTAGTGCTAGCGCAGGTACTGCTTGTAAAGGGGAGTGAATACCGAATTTTCTAGCTGTTTCTAATAGCTGCTCTTCTCCTAAATATAAATGCGTTTTCACAGCGTAAATGTTATCTGAAACTGGCAATGCCTGCATGAGCGGCACTTCGCTATTTGCATAATAGTCTTTGTAATTATGAGGCGTATAGCTAGCCCGCCCGTTATCAAACTGAAACGTTGTTCGCTCACTTCGAAACGGAGTCGAAGGAGTAAACCCATTTTCTAGCGCTTGATAATATAGTAACGGTTTAAACGTCGATCCTGGCTGACGCATCGCTTGCGTTACACGGTTAAACGGACTTTCTTCATAATCTCGTCCACCTACTAAAGCTTCTACTCTACCTGATTGTGGATCCATCGCGATAAACCCAACTTGAATGTCAGATTCCTCATCAAATTCTTCGGCAATTTGCTGTTCGGCAATATGTTGTAGCCTTGGATTTAACGTAGTGTAAATGTGTAGTCCACCTTTTACTAGCTCTTCTCCTAACCCTAACTCATTACGAAGCACCGAGCGGACAGCGTCTTGAAAATAAGGAGCCATATACTCTGTCGGTAAATGCTCGCGTTCTCCAAACTGTAACGAATGTTCGGCAGCTTCTTTTGCTAAGGTTTCAGATATGTTGCCGTTTGCGACCATTGACTGTAACACAACCCGTTGTCGTGCTTCAGCTCGTTCTTCATTAATAAATGGAGAGAAAATATTTGGTCCCTTAGGAATGCCGGCAAGCATACTAGCTTCTGCTAACGTTAACTCACTAGCAGTTTTCCCAAAGTAGTAATGAGCGGCTGACTCAATACCGTACGCACCGTGGCCGTAATAGATTGTATTTAAATATCCTTCTAATATTTCATCTTTTGAGTAATTCGCCTCAAGTCGAATCGTGTATAAAGCTTCATTCCATTTTCTCGTAACAGTTTTTTCGTGATTTAAAAATAAGTTGCGGGCATATTGTTGCGTAATCGTACTTGCACCTTGTACTTTTGCTCTAGCTTTTATATCCGCTAAAATCGCACCAACAATACGACGATAGTCAAAGCCACTATGTTCATAAAAACGACGGTCTTCAACGGCGAGCGTAGCGTCAATGACGTTTGGAGAAATGTCTTCTAAACTAACCCAATAACGTTTTTCTCCATTATGTGCTTCTCCAATAATCGATCCATCACTAGCATAAATGATAGACGATTGCGTTACCCAAAGTGGAGGAGCTCCTTTTGATTTTGCATATATAAAAATAGATCCGATAAACAGAAAGAAGGAGATTAATAGGATTAAGGAAATAAAAAGAAAAGCACGAATATATTTGATCCACGACTGTAGCCGGTCATTAGTTATAATTTCCATCGTTTTTTGTACCCTCCAAAAGGCATACTAATACTTTTAGTATGAAAAGGTTTCGCCCCTTTTAAACATTTTTTTATGAAAATAAAATATTTTTCTTGAATTTTTGATAGTTTCATCTATACTTTTTTCTTGTTACATGAAAATTGTTTTAATGTTGTTCGTTGGGGAACGATAGTAAATGAAGAAATAGATACGATAACGAGAAAGGAAGATTGAATAAAATGGGATTATGGTTTACTGAAAAACAAACAGAAAACTTTGGAATTACAATGAAAATCAACAAGACTTTACATACAGAACAAACGGATTTTCAAAAGCTTGATATGGTAGAAACAGAAGAGTTCGGAAATATGTTATTACTAGATGGAATGGTCATGACTTCACAAAAGGACGAGTGGGTATATCACGAAATGGTAGCACACGTTCCGTTATTCACACATCCAAATCCAGAAAACGTACTAGTTGTAGGTGGTGGAGACGGAGGAGTAATTCGTGAAGTGTTAAAACATCCTAGTGTGAAAAAAGCAACACTAGTAGATATTGATGGAAAAGTAATCGAGTACTCTAAAAAGTTCTTACCTGAAATTGCTGGAAAATTAGACGATCCTCGTGTAGACGTACAAGTAGGCGACGGCTTTATGCATATTGCAGAAAGTGAAAATAAGTATGACGTTATTATGGTTGATTCTACAGAGCCAGTAGGACCAGCAGTAAACTTATTCACAAAAGGTTTCTATGCAGGAATCTCTAGAGCGTTAAAAGAAGACGGTGTATTTGTTGCTCAGTCGGACAACCCATGGTTTACACCAGATTTAATTCGCAACGTTCAACGCGATGTTCGTGAAATCTTCCCAATTACACGTCTTTACATTGCGAACATCCCTACGTATCCAAGTGGCATGTGGACATTTACAATCGGTTCTAAAAAATATGATCCACTAGAAGTTAGTGATGATCGCTTCCATGAAATTGATACAAAATACTATACAAAAGAACTTCATAAAGCAGCATTCGTATTACCGAAGTTTGTTGCAGATTTAACAAAATAAATAGAAAAAGTATTGGGGGTCAGGGCAACTACTGACCCCTATTATGAGGAGGTTCCTAAACATGCGTTTTGATGAAGCTTATTCAGGTAATGTTTTTATAAAAAGTCATCCGAACTATGAGGAAAGCCAAGCGGTTATTTACGGTATGCCGATGGATTGGACAGTTAGCTATCGTCCGGGATCTCGTTTTGGTCCATCTCGTATTCGTGAAGTATCTATCGGATTAGAAGAATATAGTCCGTATTTAGACCGTGAACTAGAAGAAGTAAAATATTTTGATGCGGGAGATATACCATTACCGTTCGGAAATCCGCAAAAAAGTATTGATATGATTGAAGAATATATTGATGGTTTAATGGCTGCAGGGAAATTCCCACTCGGTATGGGAGGAGAGCATTTAGTATCTTGGCCTGTCATGAAAGCTGTGGCAAAAAAATATCCTAATCTAGCGATCATTCATATGGATGCTCATACAGATTTACGCGACCATTATGAAGGGGAGCCGTTATCTCACTCTACACCAATTAAAAAAATTGCTGACCATATTGGCCCAACGAATGTGTATTCTTTCGGAATTCGTTCTGGTATGAAAGAAGAATTCCAATGGGCGAAGGAAGTAGGTATGCACATTTCGAAATTCGAAGTGTTAGAGCCGTTAAAAGAGATTCTTCCAACGTTAGCTGGTCGTCCAGTTTATGTAACAATCGACATTGATGTTCTTGACCCTGCTCATGCACCAGGCACTGGAACAGTAGACGCAGGTGGAATAACATCTCGTGAACTACTTGCTTCTATTCATGCAATCGCTAATTCAGAAGTGAACGTCGTTGGCTGTGACTTAGTAGAAGTTGCTCCAATATATGATGCTTCTGAACAAACAGCAAACACAGCTAGTAAAATAATAAGAGAAATGATCTTGGGGTTTGTGAAATAAAGAAAATAGACTCTTTTATGGCTTGGGTAATTAATTAACCTTTTAAAAAGTATAATAATTAAAAAACCGAGAATTTTGCGAGCATTCTTAACCAGCATGTGTTCTGAGGAGATCCCCCCGAACACGAAAACAATAGGTATGTGTCGAAAGCGAACCCTCACCCGTATTTGATTTATCAGGTCAATGGGTGGGGGTTCACTTTCTGTTGATTAAATGCAATAGGGATACTAGAAGAGTGCAGGCAGCAAATAGTTTATTATGTCCTAGACTACCTCTCCTAAATAAGTGTTCAAATTTCCCTAATAAAAAACTTATTAAAAATTTATAAGAGTTTCTCTCGATTTTTATCGTTTTCCGACAGAAGACTCCCTCTTCAATCGCGTGAAGAGCCTTAGCTCAGCGATAAGGGGGAGATGAATGTCGTTTGGCGATAGCCAAAACACTCACTGTCATGGTATAATTAGAACGTATGTTCCTAGATGGTGAGGTGAGTTCATGCTAGTCAAAAAGGGGTATAAATTTCGTATCTTCCCTAATCAAAGACAAATGGAGTTAATCAATAAGACGATAGGTTGTTCCAGATTCGTGTTCAATTTCTTCCTTGCTAAACAGAAGCAAAAGGACGCTTATTGGCACATCGTAGAGGAAATGAAACAAAACGGGCAGTTACCATCTAACAACTGGAAAGGTGACTTTTTCAATAAATATGATTCCATTAAGGCGGTTCGCCAGTTAAAAGAGTACTATCCTTTCTTAAAAGAAGTGGACAGTATTTCCCTTCAAAAGTCCGTTGAAAATTTAGCAGATTCGTATCAACGGTATTACAAGAATCAAAATAAAGCGCCTACGTTTAAAAGCAAGAAGAACAAGGTACAATCCTATACCACTAAGCAAACCAACAAAAATATTGCCGTTCTTGATAAACACATCAAGCTTCCTAAACTTGGTCTAGTTCGGTTTGCGAAAAGTCGTGAAGTAGATGGTCGAATTATCAATGCGACGATAAGGCGCAACCCAAGTGGAAAATACTTTGTGTCTATACTTGCGGAAGTAGAAGTCGTTCAACTACCAAAAACAAACTCTCAAACAGGCGTTGATTTAGGAATAAAAGCTTTTGCTACCCTTGCGGATGGGACGATATACAGAAACAACCGCTATTTTAAGTCATTAGAACAAAAGCTGATAAAAGCCCAACAAATTCTATCGAGGCGGGTCATTGGTTCAAGCAACTGGCATAAACAAAGAAAAAAGGTTGCTCGTATTCATGAAAAAATCAAAAATGCACGTACAGATTTCTTGCATAAGACCTCTACGGATATCATCAAAAACCACGATGTTATCGGAATCGAGAGTCTGCATGTAACGAACATGATGAAAAACAAGAAGACTGCTAAATCCATTGCTGATGTATCATGGTATCAATTCAAGACCATGTTAACGTACAAGGCTGAATGGTACGGTAAGACCGTAGTGGAAGTAAGTAAAGCCTTCCCCAGCTCTCAGCTGTGTTCGAATTGTGGCAACAAAAACAAAGACGTTAAAGATCTGAATTTGCGTGAGTGGACGTGCAAGTGTGGAGTCCATCACCAAAGAGATGTTAACGCAGGACAAAATCTTAGAAATGAAGCGATAAGACTTCTAACCGTAGGTGCGACGGGGATAGCCTAATCAAAACTAGCGGTTACGCTGGTGTTCTTAGGAATCTCCATCTTCAAATTTCGTAAGAAATAAAGGTGGAGTAGTTCAAACTTATAAGGTTATAATGAATGATAGAAACAAAGCATTTAATAGGACGTGTAATTTATGAGAAAACATGTTGAGGGAGAAAAAATCCCTATTAATATTTCATTTAGATCAGAAATACATCATGAAGGTGAAAAAGAAGTTATTTCTTTTCAAACAGAAGGACATTACTACATAAAAGGGAATCAAATGTTTATAGTTTTTACGGAGGAGCAACCTTCTGTCGGAACAGTGAACGTTATTTATAAACTATCGGACCAAGAAGCGTGGGTAAGTCGTGCAGGTGCGATTAAAATGAGGCAAACATACCGCCTTGGGGAACAAACGGCTGGTATATATGAAAATGAACTTGGTACATTTCAGCTTACGATTGAAACGAATAAAATGACGCTCATGAAGGATGACATAAATAAACGGGGATCGTTCCAAATGGAATACGAGTTAACCGTACACGGTCAATCAGCGGGTACATACTTTATTACGTTACATTATGAGGAGGTTTCATCAATATGAACATAGTAGAACAAGTGCAAGAACGTTTAAAAGAAGAAATAAAACAATCCGTAATAAAAGCAGGTCTTGCAACGGAAGAGCAAATCCCTTCCGTTGTATTAGAAACACCGAAAGAAAAAGCAAACGGGGACTACTCTACGAATATGGCGATGCAACTAGCACGTGTAGCAAAAAAAGCACCGCGTATGATTGCAGAGGAAATCGTAAACAACTTTGACCAATCAAAAGCATCTATTGAGAAAATTGATATTGCAGGACCAGGTTTCATTAACTTCTACATGAACAATTCTTACCTAACAGATTTAATCCCAACAATTCTTGACCAAGGCACAGATTACGGAAAAACAAATGTAGGACAAGGGGAGAAAGTGAATGTCGAGTTCGTTTCTGCTAACCCTACAGGGAACTTACATTTAGGTCATGCGCGTGGTGCGGCAGTTGGTGATTCTTTATGTAACGTTTTAGAAAAAGCAGGCTATGACGTAACGAGAGAGTATTACATTAACGATGCTGGTAACCAAATTAACAACTTAGCTCTTTCTGTAGAAGCTCGCTACTTCCAAGCGCTCGGTATGGATAAAGAAATGCCAGAAGATGGTTACCATGGTGCGGACATTATCGAAATTGGAAAAACATTAAAAGAGGAATTCGGCGATAAGTTTGTTCACGAATCCGAAGAGGACCGTCTGAAGTTTTTCCGTGAATACGGCTTGAAGTATGAAATGGGTAAACTGCAAAAAGATTTAGAAGAGTTCCGTGTGAGTTTTGATGTTTGGTATTCTGAAACATCCCTATATAATAACGGGAAAATCGATGAGGCATTAGCGACATTACGTGAACAAGGTCACATCTATGAAGAAGAAGGAGCAACATGGTTCCGTTCTACGACATATGGTGATGACAAAGACCGTGTATTAATTAAAAATGACGGCTCTTACACGTACTTAACGCCAGATATCGCGTACCACCAAGATAAACTAAAGCGTGGACATGATAAATTAATCAACATTTGGGGAGCAGACCATCACGGGTATATTCCGCGTATGAAAGCTGCGATTGAAGCGCTTGGTTTTGGTAAAGATGCATTAGAAGTGGAAATTATTCAGCTCGTGCACTTATTCCAAAACGGCGAAAAGATGAAAATGAGTAAGCGTACAGGAAAGGCAGTAACGATGCGTGACCTAATGGAAGAAGTAGGTCTTGATGCAGTTCGTTACTTCTTCGCAATGCGCAGTGCCGACACGCATATGGACTTTGATATGGACCTTGCTGTATCTCAATCGAATGAAAACCCAGTATTCTATGCACAATATGCACATGCTCGTATTTGCAGCATGCTTCGCCAAGGAGAAGAGCTAGGACTTTCACTGGACGGCGAATTAGAATTACAGCATGTTTCTTCTGAAAAAGAAATGGACTTGCTTAAGAAATTAGGAGAATACCCATTAGCGGTAAGTGAAGCGGCACAAAAACGTATTCCACACCGCATAACGAACTACATTTTTGATTTAGCATCTGCACTTCATAGCTTCTACAATGCCGAAAAAGTATTAGATGCAGACAATAAAGAAAAATCTACAGCTCGTTTAGCATTAATGAAAGCTGTTCAAATTACAATGAAAGACGCACTAAAACTAATCGGAGTATCAGCTCCAGAGCAAATGTAATCTTATCAGGAAAGCCTTCTGCCGGTTGTTGGTGGAGGGTTTTTTCTCAATATCGGTTCGTTTGAGTAGTTTATTTAACAACAACGTGATTATATTCATCACCGAACTCGTTTTATTTATCACCGAACTCAGTTTATTTATCAATGAGATGAATTTATTTATCACCGAACTCAGTTTATTTATCAATGAGATGAATTTATTTATCACCGAACTCAGTTTATTTATCAATGAGATGAATTTATTTATCACCGAACTCAGTTTATTTATCAATGAGATGAATTTATTTATCACCGAACTCGTTTTATTTATCAATGACTTGAATTTATTTATCACCGGACTCATTTTATTTATCACTGACAGGTTTTAATTTATGTAATACACATAAATTGGCCGCTTAGGCACATAGGCGGAAAAGCAGCACAAAAGGGGTCAGTGACAACACTGACTCCTAATTCATGCTCCACCCATTCAAGTAAAATAATCCATTTTTAGAGTAGAATTCGTACTTGTATATGTTTGTACTCAGCTCCTCTTTACCGTTAATGGTCACTTTTTCAGTAACGGCTACTTTGTAAATAAACCGTGCGTATCTTCGCTCAAAGCTAATTTCATTTAACTCGATAAGCTCAACATCTCTTTTGTAATGATCTGTTAAAACACGGTCCATTCCGTACACTTTTTTAGCTTTTTTATTAAATTCTTCTTGTGATAAGTTTTCATCATAGAGATCGTATTCCATTTGGATAACTGATTCCGCACGACTTTTTAAATATTGTTCAGTATAAAAATACGGAGCAAAAAGTTTATGGCTTACTAGCAAAATGAGCACGAGTACTAATAAAACTTTAATGGAAAAACTCCATCTAAATGTTGTAACGTAATCGCTCACTTTACATGCTAGCCAGTAGGATAGAATAAAAACTAATAGTATGATGATGATTGTTAATAACGTTGTAATCCCTTTGTAAATAGACTCATTAGTTATTAGAGGATCCAAAGGATAAAAAATAAACCGTTCAACTGTATTTCCGGTAATCATAAACCCAATCCAAATAAAAATGATCGACAATAAGAAAGCTAAAATTTTATCGGTCATTGCTTCTTTTGGACTTATAATTTTTTCGTGCATTTTTTGCTTGAGCTCTAGCTTTAAAGTAGGCTTCGGAACCGACTTTAACCTTTCATCTAAATCATCCAACTTATTATTCAACGCTATCCCCTCCTAACTTCGCATGTAGAGCTTGCTTGGCTCGGTAATGAGTGGACCGCACTCTTTCCTCTGTCCACCCTAAAATGTTAGCTGTTTCTTCAACGGTTAATTCTTTCATTCCACGCATAATTAAAACGTCTTGATAATTACTTTTTAAAGAATAAATAGTCGCGATAAGTACTTTATGTTCCTCTGATAAAAAATACAATTCTTCCGGTGACATGTTCGTACTTTGTTCGTTATTTAATAGTAAAAGTGATTTCCATTTCTCCCTTTTGCGTTTTCTTATTTCATCAATGGCAATATTTCTAGCAATAGAGTAAAGCCATGTTTTTGGACTTGAATTACCTTTAAATGTTTTCAGCGATTTTAACGCTCGGATGAAAACTTCTTGAACTAGATCTTCAACATCAGGTGAACCCAACTTATACAGTAAAAATTGGTAAATGTCATCACTATATTCAAAAAACCATTGAGATATTTTTTCTTCTTTAGACATGCAACTCCCCCTGTTTTGCCTACCTATATATAATTAGACGATATCATTTCTTGTTTATCGCAGTTTTTTAAACGTCTTTTTGAAAATTGATAAATTTAAAAGGGTTTCAATAAGATAGAACCTTTTTGGTGATACTGTAACTATACACCAAAGAGAAAAGGGGAATGTCATCATGAAGGAAGTTATTTTAGCTCTTTTTACTGGCTTAATCGTAGGGTTTATTTTTGCCTTGTTAAGACTACCAATCCCTGCACCACCTGCATTAGCTGGAATTATCGGTATCGTCGGTATTTACTTAGGCTTTAAGCTACATGAGTTCATCATACCGTTATTCACAAGGTAAACTTGAGATCAACGGTCCTTTCCAGGATGTAATGCTCAGGCAGGACGGTTCAGGTTTGAAGTGCGTCAATAAATTATTTCACATGTTACAATCACCATGTAAAAAAGCCGGTAATCCAATAAAAGATTACCGGCTTTATCACGCCTCCACAATTCCTCCAGCCACACGCTTCAATCCACGAATTTTTCCGATTTCTTCCGCTAGTAAAAGTGCGGCGTCATCTTTTCGTTTCGCTTCAATCATAAAGTCAATATCCTGTCCTATATCTAGGGCGACTTTCACAAAAGGCATAATAAAGGATAGATCCACGTAATCAGCATGGTGTCTAATTTTTGTTTGGGAAATAGGAGAAGATATATGCACTTTTGGAACAATCCCAAGTCGTTCCCACGTTTTATAAACACGTGGTAACAGCTCTTCCCAAGCTGTATTACTCGGGTTGGCAAACTCGTGATGAAAATCAAACGCCAACGGTATACCAAGCTTTTCACAAATTTCTAACGTTTCTTCGGTTGTATATGTTTTATCATCATTCTCTAACGTCATTCGTGAAAAAACATCACTTGGTAGCCTTTTTATGTTTTCATAAAATCGTTCCACAGCTTTTTCTTTATTCCCGTAAGCCCCGCCAACGTGTATATTCATCGTTCCACTTTCACCTAATCCCATTGCATCTAACATGTCATAGTGATAAATCATATCTTCTACGGCGTTCGCGGTAATATGTTCTTTATCACTCGTAAATAACGTAAATTGGTTAGGATGAAAGCTTGTCCGCATATTATACTGTTTGACGAGGTCGCCTATCTTTTGAAAATCGTTTCGAAACGTAGATAAATAATCCCACTTCACTTCGGGATGAGTAGCAAGTGGTACTAGCGAGGAAGAAAAGCGAAATACGGGAATTTCATGTGCGATACAATAATAAATGGTACGTAATGTGTTTTGTAAATTTATTTTCGTAACTTCCTTTAACTTCGCATCTCTTTCTACCTTTTCTAACTGTTTATATCTTGTAAATGTTAATGTTTTGGACGGCGATGCTTCCCACAGGAGAACAGATTGGGAGACAAAGCCAAATCGAATTAGCACCGGTTTTTCCCTCCCAGTTCATAATAAAGGAGATAATATTTTCGCTACTCGTTGCTTTCCTTTTGCTAAGAAAGAACGTTTCTTTAAATAATCAGGTGTTAACACTTCTGAATTATGCATATCTTCCTGAATCTCATGAAGTACACATTGAACAAATTCAGAATCGTATATTAAACAATTAATTTCATGGTTTAAAAACAAACTTCGCTTATCGAAATTTGCAGTTCCAATATCGCAAATCTCCTCGTCAATGACCATTACTTTAGCGTGGTAAAAGCCGTAATAAAAGCGATAAATCGTAGCACCTGCTTGCATAAGTGCAGGGAAATAGTTAAACCCTGCATCACGTAATAGTAAATGATCTTCCTTTTGAGGAACTAAAACACTAACTTTTACCCCTCTATTTAAAGCTTTAAACAATTCTTTGATTAATTCATCACTCGGAATAAAATAAGGAGTAGCAATAATAATTTGTTTTTTCGCTTTTTTAATTAATGATACGAAAGTTTCTGTTAGAAAGGCACCATTAGTAGGAATGAACTGATGTGTAATTTCGCCTGGAGTTAATGGCGGATAATACTGATTATTTTTTCGTAAATCAATCCCGGTGTCATCTTTCCAATCCTGCAAAAATTGAAATTGTAAATCTTTTACCCCTTCGCCAGTAACTTTTAAGTGATAGTCACGCCATACACCCATTTTCGAATCTTGGCCAACATATTCTTTTCCGACGTTATACCCACCTACATATCCTATCTTTCCATCGATAACAGTAATTTTACGGTGATTACGCTCATTTATACTATAAAAAAGGTGGGGGAACTTAGGTGGATGACAAAAGTATACTTCCACTCCGCTACCTTTTAATTGTTGCACCGTTTCTTTCTTAAATTTAAATGAGCCGCCCCAATCCATTAATAATCGAACTTCGAGTCCTTCTTCAGCTTTTTCTTTTAGTATGCTTAAAAACTCCTTACTAATATGGTCTTCTCGTACGATATAAAAAAGCGCATGAATATGCTCTTTTGCTTCACGTAAATCATCGTACATATGTTTAAATAAAGTACCACCATCAGTAAAAAGCGAAATGTTACTCTTTCTTTTTGGGAACACATCATGTTCTACTTCCGCTAAATGCTTTTTTCTTCCTAATTTAAAGTCGAGAATCGCCAACATGATTAGTAAAAAAAGGGCAAACAAAACGACGGTGATGATGACCATATAGAGTAATCCCTCCAGCAATTATCTCGGTGTTAACTGTCCATAAATTCCCTGGACATAACCCGATTCATTCAATTAACAATTAGTAGGGAGGAATAACCCCAACTGATTGTTAGCTCCACTTTATTCTTCCTTTTAGTGTAGCCGAAAACCGCCGTTTTATTTTGTCTAACTGTTGTTGGAAATAATTAAGTAATGATGAAAAGGTATCATTATTTTCAACTAAAGCTTATATACATAATTGTAAAAGAATTTCATTTTCTATATTGACTGAATGCTCATTCACTTATATGATAGAATTACAATAAAGTTCAGAATATTTGATAGAAATAACTACAAGAAGGGGGCATCATCACTTGTCGACTTATTTACTAATTGCGAACTGGATTCTATTTATAGTTGTAACCGCTTACGCAGTATCTCTTTTTGTATACGTTGTTCGTACAAGAATCGAGTACATTAAGCTCGGGAAAAAAGTAGAATTCGACGCGAAGGTTAAAGAGAGATGGGAAAAGCTTTTAGTCAACGTTTTTGGCCAAAAGAAGCTACTGAAAGATAAAAAAAGTGGCATTATGCACATTATGTTCTTTTATGGCTTTCTATTAGTTCAATTAGGAGCAATTGATTTAATTATTAAAGGATTAGCGCCAAACGCTCACTTACCGTTAGGGCCTTTATATCCTGCCTTTACGTTTTTCCAAGAAATCGTAACTTTAATGATTCTTGTAGCGGTTGTTTGGGCTTTCCACCGCCGTTACATTGAAAAATTAGTTCGTTTAAAACGCGGCTTTAAATCTGGGTTAGTATTAATCTTTATCGGTGGTTTAATGTTATCCGTTCTTTTTTCAAATGGAATGGGACTTATCTGGCATGATCATGGACTAACTTGGAGTGAACCAATTGCATCAGCTTTTGCATTCCTTTTTAGTTGGGTGAATACAACTACAGCAATCACGCTATTTTACGTAGGTTGGTGGCTACACTTACTTATTTTATTAGCATTCTTAGTTTACGTACCACAATCGAAGCACTTCCATTTAATTGCTGGTCCAGTAAACGTATTTATTAACCGTACATCAAGCCCAGGTAAATTAGAAAAAATCGACTTTGAAGACGAATCACAAGAAACATTTGGTGTTGGAAGAATTGAAGACTTTACACAACATCAGTTAGTTGATTTATACGCTTGTGTAGAATGTGGACGTTGTACAAATATGTGTCCAGCAACAGGAACAGGTAAAATGCTTTCCCCAATGGATTTAATCGTAAAATTACGTGACCATTTAACGAATACAGGTGCAGCGGTTACTTCCCGTACTCCATGGGTACCAACTTTTGCGTTTAATAACACTGAAGGAAACAAAATCGCACTTGCTGCTGCAGGTAAAGGAATGCAAGAAAGTGCAGCAACAATGGAATACAGCCCAAGTTTAATTGGCGATGTGATTACAGAAGAAGAAATTTGGGCGTGTACAACTTGCCGTAACTGTGAAGACCAATGTCCAGTTATGAACGAGCATGTTGATAAAATTATTGACCTTCGCCGTTACTTAGTATTAACAGAAGGTAAAATGGATCCAGAAGCTCAACGTGCCATGACAAACATCGAGCGTCAAGGTAACCCTTGGGGATTAAACCGTAAAGAGCGTGAAAACTGGAGAGATGCAGCACCAGAAGTATCTATCCCAACAGTAAAAGAAATGAAAAAGTCTGGGGAAGAGTTCGAATATTTATTCTGGGTTGGAGCAATGGGCTCTTTCGACAACCGTTCTCAAAAGATCGCGATTGCGTTTGCTAAACTTTTAAATGAAGCTGGCGTGAAGTTCGCGATTTTAGGAAATAAGGAGAAAAACTCTGGGGATACACCACGTCGACTTGGAAATGAGTTTTTATTCCAAGAATTAGCGACAAACAATATTGCAGAGTTTGAGAAAAATGAAGTGAAGAAAATTGTTACGATTGATCCGCATGCATATAACATCTTTAAAAATGAATACCCTGACTTCGGATTAGAAGCAGAAGTATTCCATCATACAGAAGTGTTAGCAGAGCTCGTACAGGCAGGAAAATTAAAACCGACTGTCGAAGTTAATGAAACGATCACTTTCCATGACTCTTGTTACTTAGGAAGATATAACGAAGTGTACGATCCACCACGTGAAATTTTAAAAGCAATACCGGGTGTGAAGCTAGTAGAAATGGAACGTAACCGCGAATCAGGAATGTGCTGTGGAGCTGGTGGAGGACTAATGTGGTCAGAAGAAACAGTAGGTACTCGTATTAACGTTGCTCGTACAGAACAGGCGCTAGCAGTAAATCCATCCGTCATCAGTTCAGGATGTCCTTATTGCTTAACGATGATGTCTGACGGAACGAAAGCGATGGAAGTAGATGAAACAGTAAGCACATACGATGTTGCAGAGCTTTTAGAAAAAGCAATTTTTGGAACTCCGCAAGCATCATAGAATACAAGATTAATAGATTGCATATTATAAAGTAGGGGTGTATGTTGATTTTTAACATACACCATGCTCTTTGATTAGGAACTGAGCGAGCGTTCAGTCGAAACCTTATCCAAAAAATATTTTTTTAAAATACCTTGTAAGCGTTAACAAACTATATGAAAAACGGGGGATGAAACATGGGGAAAACAGTTATCGTTAGTGGAGTTCGCACACCGATTGGTAGATATGGGGGAAGTTTAAGTACATTAACAGCATCAGACCTTGGAGCAATTACGATTAAAGAGGCACTAAATCGGGCAGGAGTCGCTCCTGAATCAGTAGATGAAGTCATTTACGGAACCGTGTTACAAGGTGGCCAAGGCCAAATTCCTTCACGTCAAGCAGCTCGTAAAGCTGGGCTTCCGTGGAATGTGAAAACAGAAACAATTAATAAAGTGTGTGCGTCCGGTATGAGAGCTGTTACATTAGGCGACTTAATGATTCGCTCTGGGGAAGAAGAAGTGATTGTAGCTGGCGGAATGGAATCGATGAGCAATGCTCCTTACATTTTACCGAAAGCACGTTGGGGACTTCGTATGGGTGATAGCGCAGTAAAAGATTTAATGATTTACGACGGGTTAACATGTAGCTTCACAGGTGTTCATATGGGAACATACGGAAACGGTGTTGCGAAGGAAATGGAGATATCTCGTGAAGAGCAAGATGCATGGTCATTTAGAAGTCATGAACGAGCAATAGCCGCAACAGAAAAGGGTGTTTGGGCACAAGAAATCGTACCAGTTGAAATACCACAAAGAAAAGGAGATCCAATAACGGTCTCTACAGACGAATCACCTCGGAAAGATACCTCTTTAGAAAAGTTAGCAAAATTAAACCCAGTATTTGGACACGATGGAACGATTACAGCTGGAAATGCACCAGGTGTAAACGACGGAGCCGCAGCACTTGTATTAATGAGTGAAGATCGTGCTGCACAAGAAGGAAAAGAAGTAATGGCAACTATTTTAGGTCATGCATCCATCGCTGTCGAAGCAAAGGATTTTCCAAAAACACCAGGACTAGTCATTGAAGAATTACTACGCAAAACAAGCAAAACAGTGGAAGAGATTGACCTCTTTGAAATAAATGAAGCATTCGCAGCAGTTGCGCTAGCATCAGCTAAAATCGCAGGACTAGACTTAGAGAAAGTAAACGTAAACGGTGGCGCAGTTGCACTTGGACATCCAATCGGAGCAAGCGGCGCACGCATCATTATTTCGTTAATCCATGAACTAAAACGTCGCGGCGGCGGCTTAGGGATCGCCTCCATCTGCAGCGGTGGCGGCCAAGGCGATGCGATTTTAGTTGAAGTGAAGGGGTAAAGGCGCAAAACCGAAGTCGGATGGCGCAAAAGGTGAGGTCGTTGGCGTGAAAGCGAGTTCGGTTGGCTGAAAAAGCGTAGCGGTTGGCGTGAAAGTGAGTTTGGTTGGCTGAAAAAACATCGCAGTTGGCGTGAAAACGAGCTCAGTTGGCCGAAAAAGCGTCGCAGTTGGCGTGAAAGTGAGCTCAGTTGGCCGAAAAAGCGCCGCAGTTGGCGTGAAAGTGAGCTCGGTATGCCGAAAAAGCGTCGCAATTGGCGTGAAAACGAGCTCGGTAGGCCGAAAAAGCATTGCAGTTGGCGTGAAAACGAGCTCAGTTGGCCGAAAAAGCGTCGCAGTTGGCGTGAAAGTGAGCTCAGTTGGCCGAAAAAGCATCGCAGTTGGCGTGAAAGTGAGCTCAGTTGGCCGAAAAAGCGTCGCAGTTGGCGTAAAACTGACTTCAGTTGGCGCAAAACCGAAATCAATTGGCACAAAAGGCGAGTGAGTTGGCGCAAAACCGAAATCAGCTGACACAAAAAGTAAGGCTGTTGGCACAAAACGGAAGCGGAAGCCACCGTAGCTAAACATCCCAATAACAAGCGAGCACCTACAGAGAAATAGAACAAAAATATCCAAACTATCAAACCTAAAATAAATAGAATCTGAAAAAAGGAGCGAACAAATAAATGAGTATTCAAAAAGTAATGGTAATCGGCGCGGGCCAAATGGGATCAGGCATTGCCCAAGTTTGCGCACAAGCAGGATACGATGTAATCGTAAACGACGTTAAACAAGAATCACTAGACAAGGGCCTTGCGAACATCACTAAAAACTTAAACCGCAACGTAGAAAAAGGCCGAATGACAGAAGAAGAAAAAGAGGCAACATTAAACCGCCTTACTTGGACACAAGCGATAGAAGATGCTAGTTCAGTAGATATCGTCATCGAAGCAGCAGTCGAAAACATGGACATTAAGAAAAGTATTTTTAAAACACTGGACCAACATGCACCAGCACATGCGATTTTAGCCACTAATACATCATCTCTACCAATTACAGAAATCGCGGCAGTAACGTCCAGACCGGAAAAAGTAATCGGTATGCACTTTATGAACCCAGTTCCGGTGATGAAACTAGTCGAAATTATACGCGGCCTACAAACAGCAGATGAAGTATACAACTCAATTGAAGATATGACGAAAAAATTAGCAAAAGTACCAGTTGAAGTAAACGACTTCCCAGGATTCGTTTCAAACCGCGTTTTAATGCCAATGATTAACGAGGCAATCTACACAGTTTACGAAGGAGTAGCTACACCAGAAGCAGTAGACGAAGTGATGAAACTCGGTATGAATCATCCGATGGGCCCTTTAACTTTAGCTGATTTTATCGGGTTAGATACTTGCCTTTATATTATGGAAACATTACACGAAGGCTTTGGAGACGATAAATACCGCCCTTGTCCGTTATTGCGTAAATACGTAAAGGCTGGTTGGCTTGGTAAGAAAACAGGAAGAGGATTTTACACTTATTCATAGACATAGGAGTTGGATCATCATGAATTTACGCTTTACAGAAGAACAAGAAATGATGCGAAAAATGGTCAGAGACTTTGCAGAAGCAGAAATTGCTCCGTTCGTAGAAAAAATGGAAGAAGATGGTGAATTTCCTAGAGGCATTTTAAAGAAAATGGCTGAACTTGGATTAATGGGTATAACCATTCCAGAAGAATACGGTGGGGCAGGGATGGATTTTACGTCCTACATTATTGCGATTAATGAACTTTCAAAGGTGAGTGCAACAGTCGGCGTTATTTTAAGTGTTCATACGTCAGTCGGCACGAATCCGATTCTATACTTTGGAACAGAAGAACAAAAGAAAAAATATGTTACCAAATTAGCGAGCGGTGAGTATTTAGGGGCGTTCTGTTTAACAGAGCCAAGTTCAGGTTCAGATGCTGGTAGCTTAAAGACCCGTGCCGTGTTGAAAGATGATCACTACATTTTAAACGGCTCAAAAGTATTTATTACGAACGGTGGAGAAGCAGACACTTATATTGTTTACGCTTCTACTAATCCGGAGCTTGGGACAAAAGGAATTTCTGCTTTTATAGTCGAGAAGGATACACCAGGTTTTATTATTGGAAAAGACGAACATAAAATGGGGCTTCACGGCTCTCGTACTGTTCAACTAACATTTGAGGATGCGAAAGTACCAGTCGAGAATTTACTCGGTGCAGAAGGAGAAGGCTTTAAAAATGCTATGTCTAACTTAGATGTTGGTCGAATTGGAATAGCTGCGCAATCTTTAGGAATTGCCGAAGCCGCGCTAGAAGCGGCAGTTGCGTATGCGAAAGAGCGTGTTCAATTCGGAAAGCCAATCGCAGCACAACAAGGTGTTGGTTTTAAATTAGCAGATATGGCAACCGCAGTTGAAGCTGCAAAACTATTAGTCTATCGAGCGGCAAATTTACGCTCCAAAGGTTTGCCATGTGGAAAAGAAGCGTCGATTGCAAAGCTTTTTGCATCTAAAACGGCAATGAAAGTTGCTACGGAAGCAGTGCAAATATTCGGTGGCTACGGATATACGAAAGATTACCCAGTAGAACGCTTTTTCCGCGATGCGAAAGTTTGTGAAATATACGAAGGAACAAGTGAAATTCAACGGTTAGTAATTAGTAAACATTTATTAAAGTAATATGGCGGACTAATTTCCGTGCCGTGCCAATAAGAGTTCCAAAGTTAGAATAAGGTTTTGCATTAAACTTATGAGTGGAACGAAGCGGAAGGTGCGAGACTCCTGCGGGAAGAAGAGGAATCGGGAGACCCCACAGGGCAAAGCCCGAGGAGGCTCCCGTTTCTCCCCGCGGAAAGCGAGTACCTGCAGCGTAGTGTAACGGACAAACTTAGAAATATTAATCTTTGTTCAAGGATAGATACTAACGAAAAAACGGAGGGAAACAAATGAACTTTTTATTATCAGAAGAACATGAAATGATTCGCAAAATGGTAAGAGACTTTGCAAGAAACGAAGTAGAACCAACAGCAGCAGAGCGTGACGAAGAAGAACGCTTCGATATGGAAATATTCAATAAAATGGCGGACCTTGGTCTAACAGGAATACCTTTTCCGGAAGAGTACGGCGGAATTGGCAGTGACTATTTAGCATATTGTATCGCAGTAGAAGAACTTTCTCGTGTATGTGCTTCCACTGGAGTTACACTTTCTGCGCACACATCACTAGCAAGCTGGCCAATTTACAAATACGGAACAGAAGAGCAAAAGCAAAAATATTTAGTGCCACTTGCACAAGGTACGAAAATTGGTGGCTACGGACTAACAGAACCAGGATCAGGCTCAGATGCAGGTGCAATGAGAACAACGGCTAGATTAGACGGAGACCATTACGTATTAAACGGTTCTAAAATATTCATTACAAACGGTGGAATTGCGGACATCTATGTGGTGTTTGCATTAACAGATCCAACTTCTAAACATAAAGGAACATCTGCATTCATTATCGAAAGTGACTTCCCTGGATTCTCTGTTGGAAAGAAGGAAAAGAAGTTAGGAATTCGTTCTTCACCTACAACGGAAATTATTTTTGAAGAGTGTCGCGTACCGAAAGAAAACATGCTTGGTGCAGAAGGTGAAGGGTTCAAAGTCGCGATGACAACTCTAGACGGTGGACGTAACGGCATTGCTGCGCAAGCAGTTGGTATCGCACAAGGCGCATTAGACGCAGCGATCGCTTATGCAAAAGAGCGCGTTCAATTCGGTAAACCGATCTCAGCTCAACAAGGTGTAAGCTTTAAACTAGCAGATATGGCAACATCTATTGAAGCTTCTAGACTATTAACTTATCAAGCAGCGTGGAGAGAATCAGAAGGTCTTTCTTACGGAAAAGAATCAGCAATGTCTAAACTGTTAGCTGGTGATACTGCAATGAAAGTTACGACAGAAGCGGTACAAATTTTTGGTGGATACGGTTATACGAAAGACTATCCAGTTGAGCGCTATATGAGAGATGCAAAAATTACCCAAATTTATGAAGGTACACAAGAAATTCAGCGTCTCGTTATTTCTCGTATGATCACGAAGTAACCGAATAGGTGGGAGCTTTAATGAAAAAAAGGCAAGTACATGCGTCGGTGAAAGATGAAAAGTTAATTGAAAAAAGAAGAGATCAAATGATTAAAGGAGCGGTGAGCCTTTTTAAAGAAAAAGGCTTTCACCGTACAACGACGAGAGAGCTTGCAAAAGAGGCTGGATTTAGTATTGGCACACTGTATGAATACATTCGTACGAAAGAGGACGTATTGTATCTCGTTTGTGACCGCATTTATGACCAAGTTGGAGAGCGGTTACAGCAAGAGTTAGATATGAACCGAGGATGCTTAAAAAGCTTAAAATCAGCAATATATTATTATTTTCATGTAATGGATGAAATGCAAGATGAAGTACTTGTTATGTACCAGGAGGCAAAATCTTTATCAAAAGACGCACTTCCATACGTGTTAAATAAAGAATTACAAATGGTAGGCATGTTTGAACGGGTAATCCGCAATTGTGTTGAATATGAAAATTTACCTGTCTCGGAAAAAGAAATTTCGCTACTTGCACACAATTTGTTCGTCCAAGGTCAGATGTGGGGATTCCGACGTTGGGCATTACAAAAGCAATTTAATTTAAATGAGTATATAGAGCTTCAACTTGAAATATTGTTACACGGTCTTATGAAGGGGGAGAAAAAATAATGGAAACGTATAAACGAAAACACCATATCCGTTTCGTAACGGCTTCCAGTCTTTTTGACGGTCATGATGCATCGATTAATATTATGCGTCGTATTTTACAAGGAAGTGGAGCGGAAGTCATTCATTTAGGACATAACCGTTCTGTTGAAGAAATTGTAAATGCGGCTATTCAAGAAGATGTGCAAGGAATTGCTATATCATCTTACCAAGGTGGTCACGTAGAATATTTTAAATATATGTATGACTTATTAAAAGAAAAAGGCGCGCCACACATCCGAATTTACGGTGGTGGAGGCGGTGTTATCATTCCAGAAGAAATAAAGGAGCTCCATGAATACGGGATTGCTCGTATTTTTTCACCGGATGACGGTCGGGAGTATGGCCTTCAAGGAATGATAGATTTAATGGTAAGAGATTGTGACTTTTTACCTGGAGAAGGCTTGGACGTTGATGTAGAGCAATTAGACGCTGATAATCATCGTCTAATTGGTAGACTGATAACATTAGCAGAAGTAGGTCTTTCGGCAGAAGCGGAAGTAGCCTCAACGGCGCAAGCAATGTTAGAGCAAGTAAAAGCGATGCAGTCCAATTCACCAGTATTAGGAATTACAGGAACAGGCGGAGCTGGGAAAAGCTCATTAACAGATGAACTGATTCGACGCTTTTTAAACGAAGTGCCGGAAAAGAAAATTGCTATCCTTTCGGTTGATCCGACAAAGCAAAAAACAGGTGGAGCACTATTAGGAGACCGCATTCGGATGAACGCTATTTTCAACCCAAGAGTTTATATGCGCTCCCTTGCAACAAGAGGCTCGCGTTCCGAGCTATCGTTAGCGATACGGGATGCTATTTCTGTTGTAAAAGCAGCAGGCTTTGATTTAGTTATTGTCGAAACGAGTGGTATCGGTCAAGGAGATGCTGCGATAACAGAAATTACCGATCTTTCTATGTATGTAATGACGAGCGAATTTGGTGCTCCGTCACAGCTTGAAAAAATAGATATGATCGATTACGCAGACTTAATTGTGATTAATAAATTTGAACGAAAAGGCTCTGAGGATGCAAAACGTCAAGTTCAAAAGCAGTACCAAAGAAGCCGTTTATTATGGGATAAAGAGCTAGATGAAATGCCGGTGTACGGAACCATTGCGAGCCAGTTTAACGATTTAGGTACGAATACGTTATTTGCAGCTCTTCTAGAAAAAATAAATGAAAAAGCAGGAACAACTTACTCATCGAGTTTGCCAGTATCAAAAGAAGTAGAAAAACAAAATATTATTATTCCGAACGACCGTCGCTATTATTTACGTGAGATTTCCGAAACAGTTCGAAACTATCATAAGGATGCGCAAGCGCAAGTGGAGATTGCCCGTAAACTGTTTCAGTTAGATGGAGCAATGGAAGCAGCATCAGTAGCTGGAAAAGCGGAGCTAAAGCAAGAACTACAACAATTACGAGAAGAATATGCGCAACAACTAACTCCAACATCTAAAAAAGTACTAGAATCGTGGGATGCGAAACGAGAAGCATATTCTGGTGATCAATTTATAACGAGAATCCGTGACAAAGAAATTATTACAAAGCTTACAACGAAAAGCTTATCAGGCCTTTCCATTCCGAAAGTAGTTTTACCGAAATATGTAGACTATGGGGAAATATTAAAATGGGTATATAAAGAAAATGTTCCAGGAGAATTCCCTTATACGGCAGGAGTGTTTCCGTTTAAACGGGAAGGGGAAGATCCGAAACGTCAATTTGCTGGCGAAGGAACTCCTGAAAGAACAAATCGTCGTTTCCACTATTTAAGTAAAGATGATACAGCGAAACGTTTAAGTACAGCGTTTGACTCGGTAACTCTTTATGGAGAAGATCCGGACCACCGCCCAGATATTTATGGAAAAATCGGAAATAGTGGTGTTAGTATTTGTACGCTAGAGGATATGAAAAAACTGTATGACGGATTTGATTTGTGCGCGCCTTCTACGTCTGTGTCGATGACGATTAACGGTCCAGCACCAATTATATTAGCGATGTTTATGAACACTGCTATAGACCAACAAGTGAAGAAAAAAGAAGAAGAGGTTGGTAGGGTACTAACAGTAGAAGAGTATACAGAAGTAAGAGAATGGACATTAAAAACAGTACGTGGAACAGTGCAAGCCGATATTTTGAAAGAAGACCAAGGACAAAACACATGTATTTTCTCAACAGAATTTGCATTGCGGATGATGGGAGATATTCAACAATATTTCATCGAACATAAAGTACGAAACTATTATTCCGTTTCAATTTCTGGTTATCACATTGCCGAAGCGGGAGCAAACCCAATTTCTCAACTTGCCTTCACGCTTGCAAATGGCTTTACGTATGTAGAGTATTATTTAAGCCGTGGAATGAATATAGATGACTTTGCGCCTAACCTTTCATTCTTCTTTAGTAACGGATTAGACCCAGAATACACAGTTATTGGTCGTGTAGCTCGTCGCATTTGGTCAACGGTTATGAAAAATAAATACGGTGCAAATGAGCGCAGTCAAAAACTAAAATACCATATTCAAACATCAGGTCGATCGTTGCATGCGCAAGAAATTGACTTTAACGATATTCGAACTACGTTACAAGCATTAATGGCGCTACAAGATAACTGTAACTCGCTTCATACGAATGCTTACGACGAGGCGATTACGACACCAACGGAAGAATCGGTCCGTCGTGCAATGGCGATTCAAATGATTATTACGAAAGAGCATGGCTTAACAAAGAACGAAAACCCGTTACAAGGGGCGTTTATCGTCGAAGAGTTAACAGATTTAGTAGAGGAAGCAGTTCTGCAAGAATTCGATCGCTTAAATGACCGTGGCGGTGTGTTAGGTGCAATGGAAACGCAATACCAGCGTGGGAAGATCCAAGACGAATCGATGTATTATGAAATGAAAAAACATACAGGCGAATTGCCGATAATCGGGGTAAACACATATAAAAACCCGAACCCGCCATCTGAAGAAGAGTTAAACTCCATCGAGCTAGCTCGTTCAACAGAAGAGGAAAAAGAAACACAAATTCGCAACTTAAGACAATTCCAAACAGAACATGAAGACCAACTGGCAGAAGCACTACAAAAACTACAACAAACTGCCATAAGCGGAGGAAACATCTTCGAAGAACTAATGGAAACAGTAAAAGTAGCTTCCTTGGGCCAAATCACCAACGCCCTCTACCAAGTAGGCGGGCAATACAGAAGGAATATGTAGATAGAAATGCGGAAGGGGCTCGTTTAGCGGCGACAAGCATAAGGCAGGCGCTGCAGGTGGGCGCTTTTTGCCCACCGGAAGTGACTGACTTATGACCTCGAGCCGCTAGCCCCTGCAGCTGGACAATCAGAAAAGCGGAGGGCGTTCGATCAGCGGCGTACAAACTGGACCAGTCCGGTAGGAGATAAAGGAAACACGGCGAGTGAAAGGAGCCGATGTTGACTTATCGTACGGACGGACTGGGAAGTTTGTTAGCCGCTAACGCCCGGAGCTGGACAATGCGAAAAGCGGAGGCGGCTCGTTCAGGTCCAATCAAACTGGAGCTTTTCCGCAGGAGATAAAGGAATCACGGCGAACGTCAGTGAGTCGATGATGACTTATCGTACGGAGGAAAGGTGAAGTTTGAGCCGGACCTAGCCGCCGGAGCTGGACAATCAGAAATGCGGAAGGGGCTCGTTTAGCGGCGACAAGCATAAGGCAGGCGCTGCAGGTGGGCGCTTTTTGCCCACCGGAAGTGACTGACTTATGACCTCGAGCCGCTAGCCCCTGCAGCTGGACAATTAGAAAAGCGGAGGCGCTTTGCTCACGCCCGTACAAACTGCTACTATGTTTTGACTTTCAAGATTTAGAACTGTGAGTGGAAGGAAGCGAGTACCTGTAGCGTAGTGAAACGGACGATAATAACAGAAATACTAACCAAGGCGTTCGTCGAACAATGACGAACGCCGTAGTTTCTTTTCATTTAAATAAACATTTTTACATAAACAATCATTTAAGGCTGGATTAAACAATTAATTTTTGTTTATAATGAATGGTATGGTTTTATATGGTTAATAGAAATAGTAATGGTACTATTTTAATATGATATACATAGAAAGGATGTGCTGACATGGCTCTTGACCATCTAACGAAAGAACAATTAGAGGAAATGTCACTAATTGAAGTTGCATCTGAATTACTAATTACACAAAAAAAATCCTATACGTTCGGCGAACTATTGGATGACGTAAAACAAATCCTTGGATTATCTGATGAAGAAGTACGTCCAAAAATTGCACAATTTTATACAGACTTAAATATTGATGGACGTTTTATTTGTATTGGAGAAAATCAGTGGGGACTTCGCGAATGGTATCCGTATGACCAAATCGAGGAAGAAACAACACCTCAGGTAAAAGCAAAAACGAAGAAAAAATCGAAAAAACAACTTGATGACGATATTGAGTTGGACGATTTCGATGAGCTAGACGAAGAAGATTTAGAATTCGATGATTTAGACGATTACGAGGAAGAAGACTTAGAAGATGACGATCTAGTCGACGACCTAGATGATGATGACGACGCAGATGACGATGATCTAGAAATTATCGAAGATGAAGAAGAATTTGATGAGTTAGACGAAGAAGAAGAGGAACTCGAAGAAGAGGAAGAAGAATTATAATACCGTGTAACATTTTAAAGGAATGTGCTTGACTTTTATTCTGTTCGTAGGTAGAATCTTTTTTGGGCTCTTTAAAAAAGAGAAAGCACTTATACAATACACGCTCCCTTACCTAATCGGTAACGGGGGCGTTTTTTATTTTTTCAGAAAATAAAGCGGGACGCGCATAAAAGAGCAAAACGATAAAGAGCGCATCCGCTTTTTATAATTTTTTATAGCTCCACAGCGACGTAACTTTTCTGTTTTTTCTAATCAAAAGAGTGGTGAAATAATTTTGGATGGGAAAGCTAAAGGAAAAGTGAGAATCCAAAAATAAGCCCCAATAACCAACTAGTTACATACCGGAAAAGGTGTGAAATAGGCAATTTCAATAGAAGTTGAAAACCGCCAGACAATAAGAATCACATAATATTTGAGGGGGAGACCACATGACAAAGTATATTTTCGTAACCGGTGGTGTTGTATCATCATTAGGAAAAGGAATTACAGCAGCATCATTAGGAAGACTATTAAAAAACAGAGGATTAAGTGTAACGATTCAAAAATTTGATCCGTACATTAACGTTGACCCAGGAACGATGAGTCCGTATCAGCACGGTGAAGTTTTCGTAACGGATGATGGGGCAGAAACGGATCTAGACTTAGGTCATTACGAGCGTTTTATCGACATTAACTTAAATAAATATAGTAACGTGACAACAGGGAAGATTTATTCAACTGTTATTAAAAAAGAGCGCCGTGGAGACTATTTAGGTGGAACAGTCCAAGTAATCCCGCATATTACAAACGAAATTAAAGAGCGGGTGTTCCGTGCTGGTCGCGAAACGAAAGCAGATGTAGTTATAACTGAAATTGGTGGAACTGTTGGAGATATTGAATCACTACCGTTCCTTGAAGCGATTCGCCAAATTAAGAGTGATATCGGCCGTGATAATGTTATGTATATCCACTGTACATTAGTTCCGTATTTAAATGCAGCTGGAGAGCTAAAAACGAAGCCTACTCAACATAGTGTGAAAGAATTACGTAGCTTAGGTATTCAACCAAACTTAATCGTTTTACGTTCCGAGCACCCAATTTCTCAAGATATGAAGGATAAAATTGCTCTATTTTGTGATATTGATGAAAGAGCGGTTATTGAGTCAATCGATGCAGATACGTTATATGCAGTTCCGCTATCTTATCAAGAACAAAAGATGGACCAAATCGTATGTGAACATTTAAAGCTTATTTGCAATGACGCGGATATGTCTGATTGGGAGCAGTTAGTAAACAAAGTACGTAACTTGAAAAAAGTTACAACAATTGGACTAGTAGGGAAGTATGTAGAGTTACAAGATGCATACATTTCTGTAGCAGAATCTTTACGCCATGCAGGTTACCAATTTGATTCCGATATTAGCATTAAGTGGATCAATTCAGAAGAAGTGACAGAAGAGAACGTAGCAAGCGTACTTCGTGACGTGGACGGAATTTTAGTACCAGGTGGATTCGGTGACCGCGGAGTGGAAGGGAAAATTGCTGCAACTCGATATGCGCGTGAAAATAAAGTGCCTTTCTTTGGAATTTGCTTAGGTATGCAATTAGCTTCCGTCGAGTATGCTCGTAACGTATTAGGGTTGAAAGATGCTCATTCATCTGAATTAAACCCAGAAACAAAGCACCCTATTATCGACTTGCTTCCAGAGCAAAAAGATATTGAAGATTTAGGTGGAACACTTCGCCTAGGTTTATATGCATGTAAATTAAATGAAGGTACGTTAGCAAAAGAAGCTTACGGGGAAGAAGTAGTATACGAGCGTCACCGTCACCGTTACGAATTCAATAACGAATATCGTCAACAAATGGAAGAGGCAGGATTTATATTCTCTGGGACTAGCCCAGATGGACGTTTAGTGGAAATTGTAGAAATAAAAGATCATCCATGGTTTTTAGCGTGTCAATTCCACCCAGAATTTAAATCAAGACCGAACAGACCACAACCACTTTTCCGTGACTTTGTTCAAGCTTCTTTGAAAAAAGCAGAAGTACTAACAAAATAATGAATGAAAGGAGTTGCCGACCCGAGGTGACTCCTTTTTTCTGGAATAAAAAAGCCTAAAACTGTATACAGCTCTAGGCAAATAATATTTACTATTCTAATTCATCTAATGTTTCTTTCAACGTAAAAGCAATTCCATAATACGCATAGAGGGCAAGCATACTAGTTGGGAAACCGAAACGTGAGCCGTCATCATCTGGAATAAGTCCTCTTTTCAACCGTAAATCAATATGCACATCTGCAATTTCGGATAAAGAACGCTCTGTTTTTCCCTCTTTTTTATCAGAAATTGTAGAAATTGCAACAACCCCAACCCCGTTTTGTGTTAAAGTGTTAGCAATTCTGATAGCTTCTTCGTCGTTATCATATCTCGTGACAATTAATGCACGGTCAGCTATTGAAATAGAGGATGCGAGATCACGATGTAATTCTTTTCCTCGTGGTAACGTTTCAACCCCTTCTATCGCTTCTGCTACGACAGCTTTCATTTCGCGAGCACCATAAATATAAATATCACCTTCTCCTACGATAGCTTGAGCTAGTAAACGAGCACCGTCCTCAAATGAAAACTCTTCTTCTTTAGCGATTTTTTGAAAAGAACCTTGTAATTGTGTAGTAAATATTTTTAACAAAATGAATACACCTATCTTTCTAATATATCGTTCTGTACCTTTATACACCTGTAAAAGTAGTGTAATATATTGTAATATGTAGAAATTTTTTTTCAAAAAGAAGGAAAATATGTTTTGATAGTAGAATAAAAGTAAAAGATGCATTTATTATACAGAAAGAAATGAGGTGTGTTCAAGATGGGGAATAAACTACTTATTGTTGATGATCAATATGGAATTAGAATCTTATTGAACGAAGTATTCCAGAAGGAAGGGTACACTACATTTCAAGCTGCTAACGGTTATCAAGCACTTGACATCGTAGAAAAGCATACGCCAGATCTTATATTACTTGATATGAAAATTCCTGGCATGGACGGTATTGAAATTTTAAAACGTTTAAAAGCCATTAATAAAGACTTTCAAGTAATTATAATGACTGCTTACGGTGAACTTGATATGATTCAAGAATCAAAAGATTTAGGTGCAATTACACATTTTGCAAAGCCATTTGATATTGATGAATTAAGAGAGGCTGTCCGAAAGTACATGCCTAAAAAAGTGTAAAGCTAATATTTACATATCCCCTTCCATTTAGGTAAGGGGTAAAATTTTGCCTAAAAACAGTGGAATGTGGCAGAAAATAAAAACATTTTACATTTAAACGCTTACATCGGTCGATAGCGGTTTGAAGTTATTGCCGATTTTAAATTTAGTTGGTATGCTAATAACGGTTAGATTTCGTCGACAAGTTTTTTACCTTTTATACAGGGAATGTACATAGCCTTTTTTGTTTAGGTGAAACTATATTGGTAAATAACTTTTCGAGTAATGTTTTATATAAATAAAGGAGGATTAAACGATGCCTTTAGTATCCATGACAGAAATGTTAAAGAAAGCAAATGCAGAAGGATATGCTGTAGGTCAGTTCAACTTAAATAACTTAGAATTCACTCAAGCAATTCTTCAAGCAGCACAAGAAGAAAACTCTCCGGTTATCCTTGGAGTTTCTGAAGGTGCAGCTCGTTATATGGGCGGATTTAAGACAGTTGTAGCTATTGTTAAAGCTTTAATGGAAGACTATAGCATTACAGTTCCAGTTGCAATTCATTTAGACCACGGTTCTAGCTTTGAATCTTGTGCGAAAGCAATTCATGCTGGATTTACTTCCGTAATGATTGACGCTTCTCACCATCCTTTCGAGGAAAACATTGAAACAACTACAAAAGTTGTTGAGCTAGCACACTTCCACGGAGTATCTGTTGAAGCAGAGCTAGGTGTAGTTGGTGGACAAGAAGATGACGTAGTAGCGGAAGGTGTAATTTACGCTGATCCGAACGAGTGTGAAGAGCTAGTGAAACGCACTGGAATCGATTGCTTAGCTCCTGCATTAGGATCTGTACACGGTCCTTATAAAGGTGAACCAAACCTTGGATTCAAAGAGATGGAAGAAATCAACAACCGCGCTGGAGTACCTTTAGTACTTCATGGTGGTACTGGTATCCCAACTCATGACATTCAAAAAGCAATCTCATTCGGTACTGCAAAAATTAACGTAAACACAGAAAACCAAATCGCATCTGCTAAAGCTGTTCGCGAAACGTTAGCTGCTAAACCTGAAGAATACGATCCACGTAAATATTTAGGACCAGCTCGTGACGCTATTAAAGCAACAGTAATAGGTAAAATGCGCGAATTCGGTTCTTCAAACAAAGCGTAATATTTAAAATAAGCAACAATCACCATTTCAACAATATTTTTTCAACAAGGTAAAGGCTGTCATTCTTATGAATGGCGGTTTTTTCTTTTCTTACAGACTATCCTTTATTTCCCCTAGAAAACACGTTTTAAAACTATGCTTCACGCAGCTTCATTTTCATCGAATTAATGTAAAATACTTCGATAGTTCCACGATAATAACTAGTCAAAAGGTATTATTAATAAAATATTCAAGAAATATTGTTTTAGATAATGCCAGAAATTGTGTATACTAAGTAATAGTACATTTGGACATAACCTCGCCTTGAAGGGAGTCAAATATGGAAAAGTTAAAAATTATTGGTGGAACAAAATTAAATGGAACGGTACGTGTTAGTGGAGCGAAAAATAGTGCAGTAGCTTTAATTCCTGCAACGATTTTAGCAGAAACACCGGTTCGGATTGATGGGTTACCGAAAATTTCAGATGTTGATATTTTAAGTAGCTTGTTAGAAGAAATTGGTGGAACAGTTGAGCTTTCAGAAGAAGGTGACATAGTTGTTGATCCAGCAAATATGATCGCAATGCCACTTCCGAACGGGAAAGTTAAAAAACTACGTGCTTCTTATTATTTAATGGGAGCAATGTTAGGAAGATTCAAAAAAGCTGTCATCGGTTTACCAGGCGGCTGCCACTTAGGACCTCGACCAATAGATCAACATATAAAAGGCTTCGAAGCTTTAGGTGCAGAAGTAACAAATGAGCAAGGTGCTATTTATTTACGTGCGGAAGAGTTAAAAGGTGCACGAATCTACCTCGATGTAGTAAGTGTTGGTGCAACGATTAATATTATGTTAGCCGCAGTAAAAGCAAAAGGTAGAACGATTATTGAAAATGCAGCGAAAGAACCCGAAATTATTGATGTTGCAACTTTACTAACGAGTATGGGAGCAAAAATAAAAGGCGCAGGAACAGATGTCATCCGCATAGACGGAGTAGAAACATTACATGGTTGTCGTCACACAATAATTCCAGATCGAATTGAAGCTGGTACATATATGATAATGGCTGCAGCAGCTGGTAGTGAAATGATTGTAGATAATGTAATTCCAACTCATATCGAGCCACTGATTGCGAAACTTCGAGAAATGGGCGTAAGAATAGATATTAATGCAAATCAAGATCAAGTGTTAGTTGTACCTGGCGAAAAGTTAAAAGCAGTTGATGTAAAAACGTTAGTGCACCCTGGATTTCCGACTGATTTACAACAACCGATGACAGCACTATTAACGAAAGCAGAAGGAACGAGTATTGTAACGGATACTATTTACTCTGCGCGATTTAAACATGTGGATGAACTACGTCGCATGAATGCACAAATCAAAGTAGAAGGCAGATCCGCTATCATTAATGGCTCTGTGCAACTACAAGGAGCAAAGGTAAAAGCTAGTGACCTTCGTGCAGGTGCTTCCCTAGTCATTGCAGGATTAATGGCAGAAGGATTAACAGAAGTAACAGGCCTTGAACATATTGATCGTGGCTATAGCCATTTAGAAGAAAAACTAAATGGGCTAGGCGCAACAATCTGGCGTGAAAGATTAACAGAAGAAGAAATAGAACAAATGCAGAACTCATAATGGGTTCTGTTTTTTTTGTAATGGGAGCGTGGTTCCCTGCTGGAAAGCAAGCTTATGATAACGAAGCATCTCAGTCTGAAAAACTAAATCGTACAATTTTTACCCAAGCCAACGTTTCACCACTCCCAGACACGAAACCCCATTTCAGCACCTATCATTTTATTAAAAAGAAATACTAAAACAGTATAACATTACTTGATAAATGTGATATACTAATAAAAGATAATAGTATATCACATTGTCATAAAGAGTGCTTTATAGGGAGAGGATACGATGGAAAGAAGTTTATCAATGGAGCTAGTACGTGTAACAGAAGCTGCAGCTTTAGCATCCGCTCGTTGGATGGGCCGTGGAAACAAAGAACAAGCCGACGAAGCAGCTACAAGTGCAATGAGAGACGTATTTGACACGATTCCAATGAAAGGTACCGTCGTAATCGGTGAAGGGGAAATGGATGAAGCACCGATGCTTTACATTGGAGAAAAGCTCGGAACAGGCTATGGCCCGCGCGTAGATGTAGCGGTAGATCCGTTAGAAGGTACAAGCATTGTTGCCTCTGGAGGCTGGAACGCACTTGCTGTATTAGCAGTTGCGGACCACGGGAATTTACTACACGCTCCAGATATGTATATGGATAAAATCGCAGTTGGCCCAGAAGCAGTCGGGCAGATAGATATAAATGCACCTGTAATTGATAATTTAAAAGCAGTGGCAAAGGCAAAAAATAAAGACATTGAAGATATTGTGGCAGTTATTTTAAATAGACCTCGTCATGAACGGATTGTTTCAGAATTAAGAGAAGCTGGTGCAAGAATAAAATTAATAGATGATGGTGATGTTGCAGCAGCAATTAATACGGCTTTTGATGCAACTGGTGTTGATATTTTATTCGGTTCAGGTGGTGCTCCAGAAGGAGTAATTGCCGCAGTAGCATTAAAATGTTTAGGTGGAGAAATCCAAGGAAAACTTCTTCCACAAAATGAACAAGAATTAATTCGTTGCAAAAAGATGGGAATTGCCGATGTAAACGCGGTATTACGCATGGAAGATTTAGTTCGTGGAGACGATGCTATTTTTGCAGCTACAGGTGTAACAGATGGAGAGCTATTAAGAGGGGTACAATTTAAAGGAACGAATGGAACAACCCACTCATTAGTAATGCGAGCAAAATCAGGCACAGTTCGATTTATTGACGGACAGCATAACATTAAGAAAAAACCTAACTTAGTAATCAAGCCGTAAGCATTTGCTTGCGGTTTTTTCCTTGTCGTTTAGGAAACTATAAACGAGTAAATTTTGTGTATAACTACTAACTTTACTTACGTTACGTCTAGCTCCGGCGCTTAGGCCCTATCAAACTTCCTGTTCCGTCCGTACGATAAGTCAACATCAGCTCGCTTTCGCTCGCTGTGTTTCCTTTATCTCCTACCGGAACAGTCCAGTTTGTACGGGCCTGATCGAAGCGCCTCCGCTTTTGTCCCTAGTTTTTACAAAGAGAAAAGAAAAATTAGCTAGTAAAAATATTTTTTAATACTAGACGTAAAATCGACATAAGACACGGATTATGTAAGGGGGTGTCTACAAAAAGTAGTTGCTTAAAGATAGGAAATGTGGGTAAAATATGAATAATAGAGAATCTATTGTTTCTGTAAAAGATATAGTAGAAAGCATGATGAAATAAAAATAGATTAACTATTAAGCCGCAAATGCGTTACTTCCCGCATAGGAAAGACAACGATATTAGCTTCTAAAAGCTATTCTTCGACCTCTTCTAAGGATAGTTATTCCGCTACTAATAGAGAAATAGAAATCCGTTCCTTTATATCAATACATTCTTCGAAGAAAAGAAAAAAGTATAGCTAAAAATTAAGAATTGAGTGGTGTTTTTTTGCATGGAATTAACTATTTCTAATTTAGAAAATCTTAAGCTGAAAGACCTGTACGAACTTGCACGTCAATATAAAATTTCGTACTACAGTAAATTAACGAAAAAAGAACTTATATTTGCTATTTTAAAAGCTCAAGCAGAACAAGATGGGCTATTGTTCATGGAAGGTGTTCTTGAAATTATTCAGTCGGAAGGATTCGGTTTCTTACGACCAATTAACTACTCTCCAAGCTCTGAAGACATTTACATTTCTGCATCGCAAATTCGCCGTTTCGATTTAAGAAATGGAGATAAAGTATCTGGAAAAGTTCGTCCACCTAAAGAAAACGAACGTTATTACGGGCTACTTCATGTAGAAGCCGTAAACGGCGACGACCCAGAATCGGCGAAAGAACGTGTACACTTCCCGGCTTTAACGCCATTATACCCAGATCGTCACATCTTACTTGAAACACAACCACGTGCATTATCGACAAGAATAATGGACATCATGGCACCAGTAGGTTTTGGCCAACGTGGTTTAATTGTTGCGCCTCCAAAAGCTGGTAAAACAATGTTGTTAAAAGAAATTGCAAATAGCATTACAACGAATCATCCAGAAGCAGAATTAATCGTCCTATTAATTGACGAGCGTCCGGAAGAGGTAACAGATATCGAACGTTCTGTTGCAGCTGATGTAGTAAGCTCTACTTTTGATGAAGTGCCAGAAAACCATATTAAAGTTGCAGAACTAGTACTAGAACGTGCAATGCGTTTAGTTGAGCATAAGCGTGATGTTATTATTTTAATGGACAGTATTACTCGTCTGGCGCGTGCTTACAACTTAGTAATTCCGCCAAGCGGTCGTACGTTATCAGGTGGTATCGACCCAGCTGCCTTCCACCGTCCAAAACGATTTTTTGGAGCAGCACGTAACATTGAAGAAGGCGGTAGCTTAACAATTCTAGCAACAGCGTTAGTAGACACAGGTTCTCGTATGGACGATGTTATTTATGAAGAATTTAAAGGTACAGGTAATATGGAATTACACTTAGACCGTTCACTTGCTGAGCGTCGTATCTTCCCTGCAATTGACATTCGTCGTTCAGGTACTCGTAAAGAAGAGTTATTAATTCCGAAAGACCATTTAGACAAGCTATGGGCAATCCGTAAAACAATGTCTGATTCCCCTGACTTTGCGGAAAAACTACTTCGTCGCTTACGACAAACGAAATCGAACGAAGAATTTTTCTCTATTCTAGACGATGAGCAAAAAACAGGTGGTAGACGTTAATATTTAGTTCGTCCAACAATTGTCAAATAAAACTATTTACGAGTTGTTGCAAAACTGGAATAACCTTGATATAATTTCAACAGTGTGTTTAAGATAAATGATGTCGAATTGTATGACACTTTGGTATCATTTGATTATAACTCTGTTTCGAAAGACTCAGGGCGTTAAAGGAGATGAAAAGAATGAAAGCAGGAATTCATCCAGATTACCGTAAAGTCGTATTTATGGATATCAACACAGGTTTCAAATTCATCACAGGTTCTACGATGAAAACAAACGAAACTGTTGAGTGGGAAGACGGAACAACTTATCCGTTAATTAAAGTAGAGATCTCTTCTGACTCTCACCCATTCTACACAGGACGTCAGAAGCATGCTGCTGCTGATGGACGTGTTGAGCGTTTCAACAAAAAATACGGCCTTAAGTAATATTGAACTTATCTCAATGAGGGAGCTTGCTCCCTCATTGGTTATGAAAAGGCTAAAAATCGTACATGCAATCATGCCAACGATTTTCCGAAACGAAACGATAAAACAGGCAGGTTAACCAACATCTTGCCTGTTTTTTTATTCTTTATAGATAGAAATGCTGAGGGCGCTCGCTTAGCGGCGACAAGCACAAGGCAAGCGCTGTAGAAGGGCGCTTTTTGCCCTTCGGAAGCGATTGACTTGTGACCTCGAGCCGCTAGCGCCCGAAGCTGGACAGATAGAAAAGCGGAGGCTGCTCGCTCAGGTTCAAACAAACTGGAGCTTTTCCGCAGGAGATAAAGGAATCACGACGAACGAGAGTGAGTCGATGATGACTTATCGTACGGAGGAAAAGTGAAGTTTGAGCCGGACCTAGCCGCCGTAGCTGGACAGATAGAAAAGCGGAGCCGGACCTAGCCGCCGTAGCTAGACAGATAGAAAAGCGGAGGCGCATCGGCCTGACCGCGCTCCAGTAGGAAATTAATTACAACTAGTGGAAAAACAAAAAAATGCGTATAGTTCATATCGCTTATGACTATACAACTACTACTTTCGTTAAAAATAATTAGAAAAAAGCTACATATGCTACCACTAACGGTAGCATCTTAACTGTTTGTTGGAAGGGAGAGGCCTTATATGTATGTTATGGAACATTCAGGCTGGGTAGAAGTAATTTGCGGTAGCATGTTCTCAGGAAAGTCGGAAGAATTAATTCGCCGAGTTCGAAGAGTGCAATTTGCGAAACAATCCATTCAAGTGTTTAAACCGGCAATAGACAATCGTTATAGTGATGAAGCAGTAGTTTCACATAACGGCACGTCCGTTTTAGCGATACCTGTGAAAGATTCAAATACAATTCTACAAGTGTTAGATGAAAAAACAGAAGTAGTCGCAATAGATGAAGTACAATTTTTTGATGATGCAATTGTTGAAGTTGTTCAACAACTAGCAAACAAAGGCTATCGAGTAATGGTGGCTGGATTAGATCAAGATTTCCGCGGTGAGCCATTTGGGAAAGTTCCAGAACTAATGGCGATTGCTGAATCTGTTACGAAGCTACAAGCTGTATGTACTGTTTGTGGTTCTCCTGCAAGTAGAACACAACGTTTAATTAACGGGAAACCAGCTAGATTCGATGACCCAATTATACTAGTAGGTGCTTCAGAAGCCTATGAAGCCCGCTGCCGCCATCATCACGAAGTTCCTGTAAAGGTACCGGAAAGTCAAACAATTAAATAAATAGTAAAGGGATTCTGCATGAATAGTTACCATGACTGTTCATTCAGGATCCTTTTTTATTTTGCATTTGTTTTCATATCAAGGTGAATATTTCCATACCGATAGGGGAAGTTATAGTTAGTCCAACTGTACCTAAATTGAAGGTGATACGATGAAAAAACCAATTCCGTTATCTTCTCTTTTGAAAAAAAAGATAGAGGAAGAACAGGAAGATAGTAAAGAAGCAGTAGAAGTAACGGATGAAACTTCGGAACTATATAAAGATCTTACGAGTAATATTGAAAAAATAAAACAATTATTAGGAAAAAGTAATGATATTACATTTAGAGAACTAACAATAACGCAAAAGCCTTTTACTCAAGGAACTGCGGTATTTATAAACAATATAGTAGATGAACAAATCGTGAATGAGCATGTTTTAGAGGCAATTATACAATACCCATTTGAAAAAGAATTAGAGAAAGAGAATCTATTTTCTATACTAGAAAAAGAGACTTTATCTGTCCTAGACGTTAACGTGTTGAATCGATGGGACGATATAGCGAACGAGATAGTATCAGGTCATACTGTTATTTTTGTTAACGGAATAAACGAAGTGGTTAGTTGTAAAACAAACGGTGGAAATTACCGGTCGATAGAAGAACCTTCAACAGAAGTTACCGTGAGAGGGCCGAAGGAAGGTTTTGTCGAATCGTTACCGATAAATATTTCATTAGTTCGTAGAAAAATTAAAAGTCCGGATTTGCAAGTAGAGAAGAAGAAATTAGGGAAAATAACGAAAACGAATATTGCCGTTTTATACGTAAAATCAGTAGCGAACGAAAAAATCGTGCAAGAAGTGATGGCGAGGCTGAATCGAATTGAAATTGATTCTATTTTAAGCTCTGCGAATATTGAGGAACTGGTACAAGATGGTACATTCACTCCATTTCCGACCGTTTTTAATACAGAGCGCCCTGACATTGTTTCGAGTGAGTTAATGGAAGGTAGGGTGGCGATTATTGTTGAAGGGACACCGTTTGTATTAATTGTCCCTACGAGTTTTCCACAATTTTTTAAATCTGCGGAAGATTATTATCAACGGTTTGATATTGCATCACTAATTCGGATTTTACGGTATATTGCGTTTACAATTTCTTTACTCGGTCCTTCCATTTATATTGCCCTCATTACATTTCATCAAGATTTAATACCGACAACGCTACTAATTAATTTAGCTGCACAAAGAGAAGGTATACCGTTTCCAGCTTTAATTGAAGCGTTCATTATGGAATTAACATTTGAAGTGTTGCGAGAGGCTGGGATTCGTATGCCAAGGGCAATTGGCCAAGCAGTTTCCATTGTAGGGGCACTAGTAATCGGCCAAGCGGCAGTACAGGCAGGTATCGTATCAGCGTCAATGGTAATTGTAGTAGCATTGACAGGGATTGCAAGTTTTACAACTCCTTCTTACAACCTTGCTATTGCAGCTCGGATGTTACGTTTTTTTATGATGCTAGTAGCTGCAACGTTCGGTTTATATGGGGTTATGATGGGGATTATTGTTATCGTTGCTCATATATGTAGCTTACGCTCATTTGGAGTACCGTATTTATATCCAATTGCCCCATTTAGTCTAACAGGTCAGGCAGATGGATTAATTCGAGCTCCTCTTTGGTGGATGAAAAACCGTCCACACTTAATTAGTAGAGGCAGAACAAAAAATATGCCGAAAGATTTACACCCAACCCCAACAACAAAAGGTGATACGAATGATTCGACGTAGTTTCAAGTTATCGATACCCATCATCATATGCATTCTATTAACGAGTTGTTGGAATGCTCGAGAAATAACCGACCTTTCTATCATTTCTGCAGTAGGGGTTGATAAAACAGAGGATGGAAAATTTAACGTTTCGTTTCAAATTATTAATGCTGGGGATGTAGCAACAGGGCAAGAAGGGGCTTCCCGAAATGCTTCCCCTACTGTCGTATATTCAGAGCAAGGGGACACGTTATTTGAAGCGATAAGAAGAGCTACGAAGAAAATATCAAGAAGAATATATTTTCCACATACGAACGTCGTAATTATTGGCGAAGAAATAGCACGTGAAGATGGTGTGAAAGCTTTTTTAGACTGGTTTGAACGTGATCATGAATTCCGAACGAATGTCGATCTTGTTATTGCTAGAGGAAGTAGAGCAGAAGATGTATTAAAGGTACAAACATCGATAGAACGTGTGCCGGCGAAAAAGATTGTTACCGAGATTGCGACAACGGAACGGTCTTGGGGAGGAGCAATCGTTTCGCAAATCGGTGAAGTTATTAGCGATTTAATGAGTGATGGAAAAGAAGTAGTTATTACAGGAGTTCATTTAATCGGGGATATACAAGAGGGATCAAATGGTGAAAACTTAATGAAAAGTGTCCTTCCTAGCTGGATAGAAGTGAGTGGAATAGGGCTATTTAAAGAAGGTAACCTTATTCATTGGTTAGATGGACGCGATGCGCGTGGGTATAATTGGGTCGTCGATAATGTGACAAGTACGGTAGTGAATCTTGATTGTGAAGCGCGTCCTGGAGGAAATATTGCAATTGAATTAATTAGATCGCGGACAATAATTAAAACGGAAATTCATAATGGAGCACCGATAGTTAACATGAGTGTAACAGGAGAAGGTAATATTGGGGAGCTGAGCTGTCCAATTGACCTACTTGAGCCCACTAATATATTAAAGCTAGAAAAACAATTAAATGAAGAAATAAAAGGAGAAATAGAAAGAACGGTAAATATCATTCAGGAACTAGGTATAGATTCTTTTGGCTTTGGAAGTGAGTTTCACCGTCAGCATCCAAAAGAGTGGAAGGAGCTAAAAAATAATTGGGACGAAATTTTCCCAACTGTAAAAGTGAATGTTGAAGTAGACGGTTTTATTCGAAGAACGGGCATGAATAATAATAATTTCCTCATCCAATAGGAAATGGGGTGGTTTAATTGGATAAAGTTAAAATAAATTCCTTTCAGTTTTTCACACTGCTAGTTCTGTTTGAACTAGGGAGTGCCATTGTTGTATCTGTAGGATTAGAGGCGAAGCAAGGAGCTTGGGCGACTATTTTATTAGGAATGACAGGTGGAATTGCTATTTTCTGCATTTACTATTTATTACATAAACAATATCCCGATAAACCACTCACTGATTATGTAAACGCCATCGTTGGAAAGTATATTGGTACAGTAATTAGTTTCTTATATATCGTTTATTTTTTATATATTGCAGCAAGAGTATTGCGTGATTTTGGTGATTTATTACTCACCTCAACTTTGCCAGAAACCCCCCTGTTCGTCATTAATCTCGTGATGATCATAGTAATCGTGTACGTTTTATTCCTTGGACTAGAAGTGATGGCAAGAATGAGTGAGTTTTTTTTCATCTTTTTAATATTAAATGGACTATTCGCCAATTTCCTTATCTTTTTTTCGGGCATCATTAATTTGAAAAATTTATTTCCAATTCTCGGGGAGGGAGTTGGAACAATTATAAAGACAGCTTTTCCGGTTGGATTTACATTTCCGTTTGGGGAAGTAATTGTGTTTACGATGATTCTTCCACTATTAAATAAGGAGAAAACAGCGCTTAAGACTGGAATAATTGGAATTGTTGTAAGTGGACTGTTAATCGCGTATACAACGATGTTAAATGTTGTCGTTTTAGGTGCGGAAGTGTCTCGTGTATCTACCTTCCCACTTCTAATGACTGTTGGAAAAATTGAAGTTGCTGAGTTTTTAGAGCGACTAGATGCACTTGTCGTCGTAACACTCGTATTAACAATGTTTTTTAAAATTTCTATCTTTATGTACGCGGGCTTAAGTGGAATTAAATCGGTATTAAAACTTAACAGCTTTCGCACATTCGTTTTTCCAGTAGGTTTGTTAACAGCGCTTTGCTCTATTACAATTGCAGGGGATTTTTCTGAGCATTTAAAAGAAGGAGTAGACATTGTCCCGTACTATTTACATTTACCTTTTCAGGCAGGTATTCCAATCATGTTATTGTTAATAGCTTTATTCCGTAAAAAAATGATGAAAAAAAGTTAAGTAGTTTCTTTCTCTTTCTGCACAGAACGAAATTTATTATATAACGGAATAGCGACACATAGCCCAGCAATAATAATGATGATGGCGTATTCCTCCGTATCCATTACCCAAAACGGATTAATTATGTTACGAATACTCGTTTGCATCGGAATACCTACAATAAAGTCTAAAGCAAAAAGTAACATACATTGAGCTATTAACAATAATGGCATAAATAAAAGCATTTTTTTCATTAGTTATTTCTTCCTTTACTGGTTCTAGTGTAACGCGTCTGAATAACACTGTGGAGTGGTGCATTGGAGCGGAATTTTCGTGCATAAACTTTTCATAGTGGTGCAAACCGTGACGGAAATTGGTGCATAACCAGCTGAAAAGTCAGCGTAAGAACTCATCGTAGTAAAACAGAAAACCAACTTCGTGCTCCATTACTAATAGTATGCTTGAACAAACGAATTGAAATTGGATGTAAAAATTGGAATGATACCTTCTCCTATGAAAAAAAAGTAGGTGGGCAGTATAAAGGTAGGAGGTGTATGAAAAGTGAGAACGATACTTATCTTATTGGTAACAAGTTTGCTGCTAGCTGGTTGTGGGATTGATGGGGAGCGAATTAGCCAAAGTGAAGATATAGATGGAACAAGGTTTATTAACAATCGATACGGTGGTTATTATGAACGTGATTTAGATAGTGAACGTTACAATACGAATCAAAATCCTAATTTTATCGATCTAACAGAAAATAGACCAACGTACGGGGATGACCAAGATAAAGCACGTGAAGTGATAAATGCAGTTTCGGGTGTGAGAGCGGGCTCTATTTTTATAAATGGCAACACTATTCATGCCACAGTGTATACGACCGAGAAAAAAGATAAGGAAGAAAGAAAAGAGCTGAAAAAGAAAGTAAACCGGAAACTAGCTAGAGCGCTACCACGATATGATTACGATGTACAATTGCAAAACGAAAATTAAAAAACGGCTGAGACAAAACTAAATTCATCATGATAAAAAACGAACAATTGCAGGATTAGCGGAGGAAATATACGTAGACTTCAGCGGGAGGAAAGGCATAGGTGAGAAGATAGCAGTGCGCAGCACGAGGAGGCTCACCAGTACGAAAAGTGAAGGCGGCTCGCTCTGGCCCGACAAGCATAAGACAGACGCTGCAGTTGGGCGCTCTTTGCCCAACGGAAGTGACTGGCTTATGTCTCGAGGGCCAAGCCGCCGTAACTAGACACGCCCGCGGAAAGCGAAGTATATTTCCGGAGCGAGTTTTCCCCGGATATTTTTTTGTTCGTTTTTTTACTTTCATGAAAAAAGTTATGTCCCAACCTCTTTAGACATGTCAGGTAACTCTCTGCTTTTTTTCCAATAATTTAGATTTTGACTGTTACTTTCTACTATATTATAATTATACTGTTGTACATATAATGCTAATTTGCAAAATCCATTTAGAGGTGAATGCACGTGTTTGATCGTTTACAAGCAGTAGAAGCACGTTATGATAAATTAAATGAATTATTAAGTGATCCGGAAATCGTTAGTGATACAAATAAACTTCGTGATTATTCGAAAGAACAATCAGATATTCAAGAAACAGTTGAAGCTTATCGTGAGTATAAAGAAGTAAAAGAACAGTACGATGATGCGAAAGCGATGTTGGAAGAAAAGCTCGATGATGAAATGCGCGAAATGGTAAAAGAAGAGCTTTCAGAACTAGAAGACCAAATTGAAGAGTTAGAAGAGCGTCTGAAAATTTTGCTTATACCGAAGGACCCTAATGATGATAAAAACGTTATTATGGAGATTCGTGGTGCAGCTGGTGGAGATGAAGCAGCACTGTTTGCTGGTGACCTTTACCGCATGTATAGTCGTTTCGCCGAGGCAAAAGGCTGGAAAACGGAAGTAATGGAGGCAAACTCTACAGGTGTAGGTGGATATAAAGAGATCATTTTTATGATTACTGGGAAAGGTGCCTTTTCTAAGCTTAAGTTCGAAAACGGTGCGCATCGTGTTCAACGTGTACCTGATACTGAGTCTGGGGGCCGTATTCATACATCTACCGCTACTGTTGCAGTTTTGCCAGAAGCGGAAGAGGTAGAAGTGGATATCCATGAAAAGGATATTCGTGTAGATACATTTGCTTCAAGTGGACCTGGTGGACAGTCAGTTAACACGACAATGTCTGCAGTTCGTTTAACGCACATTCCGACGAATACTGTTGTTTCATGTCAGGATGAAAAATCTCAAATAAAAAATAAAGAAAAAGCGATGAAAGTATTACGTGCTCGTGTATATGATAAGTTCCAGCAAGAAGCTCAAGCCGAATATGATGCAAACCGTAAACAAGCGGTTGGAACAGGGGATCGTTCAGAGCGTATTCGTACGTACAACTTCCCGCAAAACCGTGTAACAGACCATCGTATCGGACTAACAATTCAAAAACTTGATCAAATTCTAACAGGGAAGCTAGATGAAGTAATCGATGCCCTCATTATGGAAGATCAAGCACAACGAATGGAACAGGCGGAATAGCTATGAAACCGATGAAAATATACGAAGCCCTCACTTGGGCTTCTTCTTTTTTAAAACAAAATAACCGTGATGAAAACGGGGGCGAAATATTATTAAGGCATCAATTAAAAATGTCTCGTGCCCAACTTTTAAGCAATATGCAAGAGGAACTTTCAGAAAATCACCGGAAAGTATTCGTATTCGATGTGCATAAATTGGTAGCTGGAGTTCCGGTTCAGTATATCCTTGGATTTGAAGAGTTTTACGGTCGCCAGTTTTTCGTGAATGATGAAGTGTTAATACCTAGACCGGAAACGGAAGAACTTGTCGAAGGTGTGCTCCAAAGAATTGAAGATTTATTTCAAAACAAAGAAAGTGTCTCCCTAGTAGATGTTGGGACAGGCAGTGGTGCAATTGCAGTGTCGCTTGCTCTTGAGAATAGTAGATTACAAGTTAGTGCAACAGACATTGCTGGAGAATCGTTAGAAGTTGCGAAGGATAATGCGCATAAGTATGATGCGGCTGTTGAGTTCGTACACGGTGATTTATTATTACCGTTAATAGAACAAGGGATAAAAGTAGATGTTGTTGTTTCTAACCCGCCGTACATTACGGAAACGGAATTTGAAGAACTTTCTACCGTTGTCAAAGATTTTGAACCGTATCGAGCATTAGTAAGCGGGAACTCTGGATTAGAATTTTATGAGCGCTTTATGGAAGAATTGCCACAAGTTCTAAACGAAAGAGCATTAGTCGCTTTTGAAGTAGGACTTGGGCAAGGTGAAGCAGTGAAGGAACTACTACAGCGTACATTCCCGCAAGCAGATGTTCAAGTAATAAATGATATTAACGGCAAAGATCGAATGGTTTACGGAATCATACGTTGATGGAATAGAGGGGATTGGCTTAATGCCAACCCCTTTATTTCTTTTTCTAAATGTTTAAAGACAGTCTGTTTCATTAAAGAAACCTCTGCTTCGTCAATATGTTTAAGTATTTGAGAAAGATTTGGATCAAACGTTATTGTTCGATGATAGTGATGATAAAACACGGTACCGTTCATCCATTTTCCCCCGATTAATAAATCAAAACTAACCGGAACGCTAATATGATTAAACGACTTACCAACTTTTCCAACACGATAATCCTCAATTTGGAATTGGTACTGATACATAACGTTTTCATCCTTTCCTAAGTAGTATTCTGTAGTCATGTATCCCCTCTAACCACATTCCCGTTTAATAAATGTCCTAAAACATTTTTCTTTAAATGAAAATATTTCTAACCGTATACATAAATAAAGGAATGGTTAATACAATAATAAATTTCTGTTAAGTTTTTTGAAGAATGTAAATATTATTACGAGTGATTTTTCTAAACTATTGATTTGTAACGCTTTAGTAGAGCTTCCGTTAATTGTTTTGTAAAATCGTCCAATTTGATTTACAAATCGTTCATATTAACTTAAAACTACTATTTTATGATTGGGGTGGTAGATTACATATTAATAGGAGGAGTAGCATGAAAAAGGGGAATGTAGGAGCGGGACTAAACAAACTATTAGTGTATATGTTAATGTTTCTTTTAGTTTTTTCAAACATTAGCTTATCACTACCACCAAAGTATGCGTTTGCAACAGAAGTGGAGTCGTCCACTAGTAAGAGCGAGATGTCTCTATTACTAACAGAAATAGGATCGAACGCTGATGAGACTGGTTATGAATTTTTTGAAGTTTATAATACAACAGCCAATCCAATATCACTAGTAGACTTTTCTTTTGTTTACGATAATATGGTAGATTCCAACATAGAGATAACATTAAGCCAGGAGAAGTATTAGTTTTTTGGTTTAATAATGGAGATAAAAGTTTAGAAGAATTTAATGAAAATTTCCAAATAAATTTAACGAGTGAACAAGTAATACAATTTAAAGATGTATTTCCAGGCTTTGCAAATGGCGGCTATCGAGCACTCGTTATAAGGGATCAAGAAGGAAATGAAGTTGTTTCAGCTAACTACTTGGCTAGCGACAACGATAACACTGGGGCAGGCATCCAATACAAGTATCCTTTAACAGGGACAATGATGGAAAAATATCAAAGTTTAGCACCTCCAACACCAGGTACAGTGGAAGCAGTTCAAATAGAGGAGCCAAAAGAAGAACCAGTCGTCGAAGAACCTATAGATGAACAGGAAGATACTTATAGTGACCTTCCGATTTTAATACCAGAATTATCTCCAAATTCTGTAGGGGGTGGTACCGACTTTTATGAGTATTTTGAGCTCTATAATAATACAAATCAACCCCTGTCGTTATTAAATTATTCATTTATCTATTTATATACTCAAACTGGAGTGGAGTTACCTTTCCAAATTCCTGTCACAACGATAGAACCACAAGAAACGCTCGTTTTTTGGTTCAATGTTGGTGACCGAAGTTTAGATCAATTTAATGAAAATTTTGGTACACAATTAACGAGTGAGCAAGTTGTGGAATTTAAAGATGTTTTTCCAGGGTTTGCAAACGGGGGAGACCGCGCTTTAGTATTGAAAGATAAGGATGGTAATGTAGTAGTTTCAGCAAGTTATTTAGGATCGGATAACGATAATACAGGAGCTGGTATCGAGTATAAGTTTCCACAATCAGGTACAGAGATGGAAAAATACAAAAGCCTTGCACCACCAACACCAGGTACAATTGAACCTATTCAAGTTCCGACGAAACGTATTGAACTAGAGGAGCTACCAGTCGACATAGAAGCACCAGTAATTTCTCATGAGCCTGTTACTGAAGCAACAGCTTTTTCTCCCGTACAAATAGAAGCGGAAATAACAGATAACGAGACAACACCGTTTGCTAACGTCTTTTATAAACTAGCGGAAGGTGACGATTGGAAGTCTATTCCGATGAGGTCCTCAGAAGATAATTCACAAATATATAGAGCGGATATACCAGGATTAGATGTACAGGGTGATGTTATATATTATATTGAAGCAACGGATGGGTTTAATATAGCCAAAACGGAAGAATATACAATCTCTGTTCAAGTAAGTGAAGTGGATTATAATAGTCTCCCTCATTTTCTCGTAACGGAAATTGTCCCTGATTCTACAAATGTAGGAACGGCTGATGGTTATGAGTTTATTGAAATATATAACAATACGAATAAAGACATTAACTTTAAAGATTACAAAATAAATTATCGCTACGGTGCCGATCCAAATACGGATGTAGTATGGCCTTCTATCCCAGAAGAAGTAATGATTCCGTCAAAAGGGACGCTCGTATTTTGGATTATTAATGATCAAAACGGTCACAGCACAGTAGACGATTTCAATGCAAATTATGGCTCTAATTTAGTGGAAAATAAAGATATTGTTCGAATTTATAGCGCTGGTATGGCAAATGCGGCAATGAGAGGGCTTTTAGTAGCTACGAATGCAAAAAAACCAATCTCAATCGCTTACTATAATGATGAGCCTGGTGTAGATGATACTCATCCAGATCAAGGAATTCTTTATAAATATCCACAAGATGGTACTATTCAATCTACAAAACTAGGCATTGAAGCTGCAACACCTGGAAGAGTGGAATCTTTCCAAGTGCCACCTCAAGCTGTGGAACTTGAAGATGACACTACACCACCAACAGTAACAGATTTAACAAGCGTAACAGAAGTGTTAGAAACAGAAGATATTTTAATAAGAGCGGAAGCTTCGGATGATAGAGAAGTAAAGTCAGTCCGTCTGTTTTATTCATTAAGTACAGACAATGATTACAGAGGGGTTATTTTAAATAAAAATCAAGAAAATGAAACGTTTTTCTGGACAATTGCCTCTCCTGACATTATTGGGGAAGACTATGTGGACTACTATTTTGTCGTTTCGGACGGTACAAATGAATTAGTCAGTGAAACAAAACGAATTACCGTTTCTAGTCTTTATGACAAGTCTAGCCTTCGTTTAAATGTATCGGATGGAGAAGTTATAGCAGGCAAAAAAGTCATCAAAGGTACGTCACCTTCAGCTGTTTCGGGTGATGTAAAGCTTTATATTGATGAGGAAGAATGGACAGAAGGATTGTATTCTTCATTGGAGCAGGATGCGTATTTTGCTTATGAAGTGAGTGGTATCAATGCATTATTCCAAAATGCGGTCACAATGGGAGACGACATTCTTCATATCTTTGATAGAACGATGGCAGATTGGACATTAATTACGATACCGATTGAAGCGGACCGCCTCACGGTAGGAGAAAATACAATTACGGTTAGATCAGGAAATAAATCATCACCTTTCGAACTGGATCAATTAGAAGAAAACCGTGACGACTTTAACTTACGAGATGTTCGCCTCGTATTACCAGACGGTACGATACTACGCGATCCATTAAAATCAGACCCAACACAAGTTTTTGATATGGGTGATGACGGAACGTACCGACCATTTGAACATTTTACGTTTACGATTACAGAGGAACAAGCACCATCCCAATCCTTTATTTTTGATACAACTACTGTTTTAGATGGTGAATATACGATTAAAGCGCTAGACGTAAAACAAAACGAAACAATGGCGGCGACTGTTTTTGTTGATAACACAGCACCTCAAGTCTCTACATCTATAATGGAAGGTCACGAATATAAAGGTCCTTTTACAATAGAAGTACAAGCGACAGACAATATTGCAGGTGTAAGTACTGTTAGAGTGTTGCTTAATGGGAAGGAAATAGAAACACCGTACGAAACAGCATCTTCACAGCTTTCACCTGGAGAACACAAGTTAGTTGTCATTGCCACCGACAATGTTGGTAACAGAGCAGAAGCAACAGTGAATTTTTCTGTAGTGAATGAAAATCCGTTGAAACCAGAGCTAGTTTCACCAACGGACAGTGCAGATCATTCAGTAGATGGTGACCCTACATTAGTAGTGAAAGTAAGTGATCCTACAGATGACGAGTTAAAAGTATCATTCTATGAAGGATTTAAATACGATGCGAAGCGAACAGACTCCATCCGAATTTTCTCCAATGCTACTGATTATGAGCCACCACAAACGATGGTGCCGGAAGGGGAAGAGAAATTTGGAGACGAGGAGTATGTAACCATTTCCGAAAAGGATGGAAACTATGTAACGAATGATTCAAGTACACAATTCCCATACCATCGTTTTGAAGTGACAATAGATGAGACGATTGACGAAAATGATTTGATTGAACTAGTTTGGAACGGAAATTCTCTCGATGGTCGTAAAGTATCCATGTATGCTTGGAATCACGATACAAAGAAGTGGGAATTACTAGATTACAAGATTGCTGGAATAGAAGACTTTGAGTTAAAAGGAATCGTATCGTTCCATGAATATGTGAAAGAGCAAAAAGTAAACGTATTAGTTCAAGATGAAATACCAAGTTCACCGGAGGAATATGACTATACATTCGTTTGGATGACAGATACACAATATTATTCAGAGAGTTATCCTCATATTTATGATGGAATGACTCATTGGATTGCTGAAAATAAAGATGAGTTGAAAATTAAATATGTGTTCCACTCGGGTGACCTGGTAGATAAATACTATCAAGAGTTTCAATGGGTGAATGCAGACAGAGCGATGAAGACGTTAGATGACCATAACATTCCTTATGGCGTTATCGCTGGAAACCATGATGTCGATTATATAAATGACGATTATACCGAATATTATAAGTGGTTTGGTGAGGAGCGCTTTAAAAATAAACCTTATTACGGTGGCTCCTATAAAAATAACCGTGGCCATTTCGATTTAATTTCCGAAAAAGGCAATGATTTCATCATGGTGCATATGGGATGGGGAGTTTCCGACGAAGATATTGAATGGATGAATGATGTATTAGCGCAATATCCAGACCGTATCGCGATTTTAAACTTCCATGAATATTTACTAGTTTCAGGGAACCGTAGTCCAATCGGTAACCGTATTTTTAACGAAGTTGTTGTGCCAAATAAAAACGTAGTGGCTGTTCTAAGTGGCCATTACCATGATGCACAAACATTAGTTAGTGAAGTGGATGATAACGGTGATGGAGTGACAGATCGTAAAGTTTATCAAATGCTTGCAGACTACCAAGGTGGTCCGGAAGGTGGACTAGGATATATGAGATTGTTGCATATAGATCAAGACAACAATCGAATTATCGTAAATACGTATTCTCCTTATTTAGACAAATACAATTACTATGATCCAACTGACTACCCTGAAAAAGATGAATTTATTATCGAAGTCGATTTAACAGTAAAAGAAAAGCGAGTTGCTACTGATTATTTTACTGTTAATGTATACACAGATACAGAAATCGGTACGGTTGACGGAGTAGAGAGTGGTAGTCAAACGGAAATGAACTGGTTAAATCTAGAGCAAAATAAAACGTATTCTTGGTATGTTGTAGCAGAAGACCAATACACCGGTAGAGCCGTTTCGGATATTTGGACTTTTACTAAAGGGAATATTCATTCAGAACTTCCAAAACCAACAGATCCAGTAGAGGAAGATCCAGTAGGGGAACAACCTGTCGTTGAGAATCCGAAAGAGGAAAACATAAACACAGAAAAAGGACAAAAAACGGACAACTCAAAACAGTCTAATGAAAAAGAAATAACGAAACAGCCAGAAACGAATAGTGGTAACCAATCAAATCTATTACCTAAAACGGCCACACATTTTTATAATTGGATAGCGATTGGGCTTATTCTCATTATGGCAAGCTTAGTAATCGTTTATAAGAATCGACGAAAAATATTATAAACTATTAAAAAAGTAGGAACATTACGGTTCCTACTTTTTTTGTTTCTATAAAAGGATTCGTTATAGAAAAAATATATTTTTTCATTTTACTAGTTTAATATTTATCCAATTTGTCCAAACTGTTTGCTAGAGAGGGGAGAAAAAAGCAAATGGTTAAAAAAAATATGATTCCTTTATATATAGTAATAATGTTTATGGGAGCTTTTGTGTCACTAGTAGGCGAGCAAGTAGAAGCAGGTGTTAAGAACGGTTCAATGGTTATTCCGGACGATGCGATTCGTTTACGTATTCTAGCAAATAGTGATAATGACGAAGATCAAGAGTTAAAACGTAAAATACGCGATCGAGTGAACGAAGAAATTACAATTTGGGTAGCAGATATTACGTCAAAGGAAGAAGCAAGAGCTGTCATTAAAGGAAACATCCCAGCAATAGAAGATATTATTGAAGAAGTAATGGTAGCAGAAGGCATCGAGCAAAAGTATAATGTAGAGTTTGGAAGAGCAGATTTTCCTACAAAAATGTACGGTCGTTTTATATATCCAGCTGGAGATTACGAAGCAATTAAAATTACGTTAGGAAAAGGTACTGGTGCAAACTGGTGGTGTGTACTATTTCCGCCATTATGTTTCTTAGACTTTTCAAACGGAGAAGCAACTTCTGCAACACCTTTTGAAGATGAAGAACAATCAGAACAATTAGTAGTAGTAGATGAAGAGCCAGAAGAAGTGGAAGTAAAGTTTTTCTTATTCGAATTTATTGCAAACATTTTCGCGAAATTTAAATAAATGATAGATTTATTATAAAAACAGTTCTACTTTCTATCTCGGTTCATAGATTATTACTAGAATCTATTTAAAACGAGGTGGAAAAATATGAAATATGTAAGAACGGCTAATAGAAATGATGTGCAAATGGTAGAACGATTTTTAGGACAAGCTAATATTAGTGCAGTAGGTTTAGAAGATTTGATTGAAGACTTTTTAGTGGTAGAAAATGAAGAGGGAAAAATAGAAGGGACGTTAGGAATTGAACGTCACGGAAAATACGCTTTGCTTCGGTCCCTCGTTATTTCACCAAGTTTTAAGCAACATCATATTTTGCAGCTGTTTGAACAAGCCCAAATATACGCAAAAAAGCGCGAAGTAGAAAAACTATTTCTGTTTACGAACAAGGCCAACTTTGCATCTTTTTTTGAACTACTTGGTTTTGTACCACAAAAAATAGAAGAAGTGCCGTCCGAAATACAGCAATCACCTTACGTGAAGGAGACATTTTCATTATCCGAAAGTAAAGTGTTAGCATGTGAATTATAGGTTATTCTATATGAATATCGGAACTATACACATTTTTTTGTGAAATATTCTGAAACAAACAACGTTATCCACAAAAAAGGTATGCTTTATCCACAGAATGTGGATAAAGCTTGTGTTATGGAGAAAATTTTAATAAAGTAATAGTACTATTACTAGATTTTTAAACGAGGATGATAAAATGAACACAATAAAGTGGATTGTGGATAAAAATAAAGTAAAAACAGAAAGTTATCCACATGTTCAACAAGCAGCAGCACTTTTACAACAAGATGAAGTAGTAGCTTTTCCTACTGAAACGGTATATGGACTTGGTGCAAATGCCTTGAAAGATAGCGCCGTTGCTAAGATTTTTAAGGCGAAAGGTAGACCGAGTGATAACCCGTTAATCGTACATATTAGTAATCAACAACAGTTGATAAACCTTGTGGATAACATAACACCAGTAGCAAAAAAGTTAACCGAAACGTTCTGGCCGGGACCATTAACGATTATTTTAAAAAAGAAGGCAGGTATTTCCGAGTTATTAACTGCTGGGCTAGATACGGTAGCGATTCGGATGCCGGATCATGAAATTGCACTAGCGCTAATAGAAGAGTCCGGCTTACCGCTTGCTGCTCCGAGTGCAAATCTTTCAGGTAAACCAAGTCCAACATTAGCTAAGCATGTTGAGGAGGATCTTAACGGTAAAATAGCTGGTATTGTCGATGGTGGTGCAACAGGAGTTGGCCTAGAGTCAACCGTTGTAGATTGTACAGGGGACATCCCGGTTATTTTTCGGCCAGGTGGCGTAACGAAAGAGCAACTTGAAAAAGTGGTAGGCAGAGTGGATGTAGATCCTGCGCTGGAAAAAGAAGAAGCATCTTTAAAACCAAAGTCGCCTGGAATGAAATATACACATTATGCTCCGGTCGCACCACTATATATAGTAGAAGGAAGTCCACAATATCTACAACACGTTGTGGATAAAGCGAGAAAAGATGGGAAAATCGTCGGAGTACTATCCACAGATGAACAAATAGATAGGATAAAAGCCGATGTTGTATTAACAGTTGGTACGAGAAAAGACCTACATACAATCGCAGCACATCTATACGAAGTATTGCGCGCCTTTAATGAAACGTCTGTGGATATTATTTTTAGCGAAAGTTTTCCACAAGTTGGTGTTGGGGCAGCCATTATGAATCGTTTACAAAAAGCAGCTGGTCATAAAATAGTGAAAGAAAACGAGTGAGGATAACCTTGCTCGTTTTTTTTATGAAAAAAATAACAACTAAAAATTGTATATTTCTCTTCTATCCCATCTTGGTTGTGCATAAGTTTATATAGGCTAGTCCGGTTGGGAGGGAGAGATTACAATTACACACTTTATAGAAGAACTCATAACTCTATTTATTATGGCAGTTGCTCTAGGAATGGATGCCTTTTCCGTTGGGCTAGGGATGGGAATGATTAAATTAAGATTAAGGCAAATATTTTACATAGGGGTTACAATTGGAATTTTTCATATCATTATGCCGCTCGGAGGTATGTTCGTAGGAAAGCTGCTGTCAGAAAAATTCGGTGCGCTAGCAACATGGGCGGGTGGCATTTTATTAATTCTTCTCGGCTTGCAAATGATGATTGCCTCCTTTAAAAAGGATGATAAACCGTTTATTACCCCAGTAGGCTTCGGATTAATCCTTTTTGCCTTAAGTGTCAGCATGGACAGCTTTTCTGTCGGATTAAGCGTAGGCATATACGGTGCAAAAGTATTTTTAACCGTAATGATGTTCGGAATCGTCAGTATGATATTAACGTGGATCGGACTTCTTTCAGGGAAAAAGCTACAAGGTTGGCTTGGCTCCTACAGCGAAGCACTAGGTGGCAGCATTTTACTAGCATTCGGAATTAAATTACTATTGCCGTAAAAGCAAGGTGTATGCCTTGCTTTTTTTGTGCGTTAAAAAGGTTCGTATCTGCGTCAATAAATTTCTCAAGTGCGTCAAAAGTCCGAACCACCGTCAATAACCCGTTCAGGTCCGCCCAAAATCTCCCCGTAACTGCATGAAAACCTGTAATAAACATCTATCCCATGACGATAAAGAGGAATCCCCGTCCAAAACTCTAAAAATCTTATTACTTTTTACCTAATTTTTGCTATCTAGTACATAAACATTTATTGAAATATGCCGAAATAAAGTATATAAAAGTTTTCATACTTTTTTTCTGTTCTTCTCCGAACTTGGACTATAATAGTATTAAACAATAACATCGAGGAGGACATGAAAATGAATATTTTATTTGTATGTACAGGAAATACTTGTCGAAGCCCAATGGCAGAAGCGATTTTATATAGTAAAAAACTACCGGGTGTGGAAGTGAAATCAGCAGGGATTTATGCGAATTCTGGTAGTGCTCCGTCTCCACAAGCGCAAATAGTATTGGAAGAGCAGGGTATAGCTTTTGATCATCGTTCGACAGCTCTGTCAGAAGAGCATATTGAATGGGCGACCTACATTTTAACAATGACAAATCAGCATAAACAATCCATTACTTATCAATATCCGCATGCACAGGGGAAAACGTTCTCATTAAAGGAATTTGCAGACGAAGATGGCGATATAATCGATCCGTTTGGCGGCAGTGTACCTTTGTATGAACAAACATTTAAAGAACTAAAGAGATTAATTGAACAGATAGTAGAAAAAAAGTTGTAGGCAGGGGAAATTTGGGAGGGAAGAAGCTTGAAGGAGAAAAAAATATTTACCTTTAGTTTGCGTTGGAAGTTAGTTATTTTTACTACAGTTTTAGCAGCGATTACGTATAGTGTGAGTGGTTTCTTCATTTACGTTGTGGCAGATTATGTATCATTTTTAAATGAAGTCTCGTTTACGATCATTACATTAACGTTAGGTGTTATTTGGTCGGGAATATTAGCTTATGTCGCTGCACAATATTTAACGAAGCCATTACATCAAATTCAAGTAGTTGCGGAAAAAGCAGCGAATGGTGATTTAACAGAAGACGTTCCTGTAGTTCAATCACGTGATGAAATTCAAGCGCTTGGGACGTCATTCAACTTAATGCTTCATAACTTAAGAGAAATGGTACAACATATTGAACAAAACTTCGATGAAACGAACAAAAAGGTAATGCATATTTCATCCGTTTCCTCTCAAGCTTCTGAACAAGCATACAACATTGCAGTAACGATAGAAGAAATTGCAAAAGGGGCAGAAAGTTCTGCTGCCTCTGTACAAGATACAGCAGAGTCTGTAGAAAATGTTATTCAAATTGCGGATGAAGTACATACAAAAGCAACGTCATCTGAGCAATTATCGCAAGAAATGGTGCAAGATTTAAATGAAAGCAAAGAAATCATTCACTCTCTTGTGTCTGGTATTCATAATCTAGCAGAAAATAATAGCGCATCATTAAAAGCGGTAGAAAGATTAGAACAACATGCGAAAGAAGTGGAACATATCATTTCATTAGTCGGCACTATTGCCGGGCAAACGAACCTTTTAGCATTGAACGCATCCATCGAAGCAGCTCGAGCTGGTGAACATGGTCGTGGATTTGCAGTTGTTGCGGATGAAGTTCGTTCACTAGCGGACGAAAGTGCAAAAGCAGTACAAGCTATCTCAGGTTTGATTCAAAACATACAAGTGGAAGTAAAAAATGTCGTTGCTCGCATAAAAGAACAAGCGAAAGTAGCAAATGTTGAGGCAGACAAAGGGACAAAAACGAACGAAGTAATTGCCGAAATGCAACAGTCTGTCATGGAAGTAGCCGACGCGGTAAAACATATAGCGGATTTAGTGAATAGACAAATGGAAGTCATTCAAGTAACATCCCGACAATCACAAGAAGTAGCAGCAATCGCAGAAGAAACATCAGCAGGTGCAGAAGAAGTAACAGCAGCTACACAAGAACAAGCAACATTAATCAATGATATTGAAGGCATCTCCGAAGAGCTTGCCACCCAAGCAAACCGCCTAAAACAAACGATAGAAAAATTTCATATTTAACACCTACAAACCTTAGCTTTCAAAAGAGATAAATACACTTATTATTTCTAATAGCTGAGGTTTTTTTGATAAATAACGGTAAATGATAATGGTTGGTTCGCCTTAGAACTGTTACAATATTTTACCTTAAAAGATTTAGAACCGTGAGTGGAACGGAGCGGAAGGTGCGAGACTCCAGCGGGGGAAGCGTGAGTCTTGAGACCCCGCACGAGCGAAAGCGAGGAGGAGGCTCAAGCCACGCCCGCGGCGACGCACAGGACGTGCTAGTGTCGACCGTGCGACAGGACGTCGCGGTACGGTCGACCAAGCGAGTACCTGCAGCGAAGTGAAGCGGAACTATGGTAGCCGGTATTTCCGCTATTTGCAATAAAGAACTGGATCAAAGGGGAGGTCCAAGTTCTAGATTTAACAAACTACAGTTACTAAAAGGGGTACTTCTATATGACGGATCGTTCACAAAAATTAGACCAACTAAAAAAAGAAGACATTACAAGAAAAAATAAACTTATTAATCTCGTTACATTTATTTCTGTCCTACTAGCCGTAGTTGTAGAAATATCCATACAACAACCGTTAGCGGTCATCCTAACAATCGGCATAGGTGGAGTCATATTTATTTCGGCTTTATCTGTATTTATAAAAAAAGAAATGTTCCTAATGCAAACACCATATATAGCAATAGGTGGAATAGCAATCGTCGTTTACCTTATTATGTCTGTTTCCACATCGTTGCCGGTTATGCTACTACCACTATACATTATGACAGCAGCAGCGATTTACAATACACGAAAAACGCTAATCGTTGGTACTGCTACTGCTTTATTGCTTAGCGCTCTTTACTTTATAACAACAAGTGCTGATTTAGGTATGGACTTGAAAAACTTAGTCATTTTCTATTTAATTTTCATCGTCATTACGTTAACGCTCTTTTTTCAAAACAGCGTGTCTCAAAAGCAAAATGTAGAAATCCAAAAACTACAAGAAGAAACAGAAAACATGTTACAAAAGCTACAACATCAAGCTAGTGTAATCGGTGATAAAGCGACAACTATAGGTGAAAACCTCACAAATATTCGTAAACAAGGAGAAACACAAGGTTATACTTTTAATGAAATGGTAATAGCCGTAAACGAAATATCTTCCGGAATGAACACACAAAGTGCAACGGCTTCTACTATTACTGAATCAATCGAAAGTTTAAACGAAATGGTAAAGCAATTGCTCGAAGGCTCTTCTGTTTTGAAGAAGGAAACGGATAAATCCCAACTCGAAACACAAAATGGTAGTAAAACGGTTGAATTACTTTCTACTAAAATAGTAGACTTTCAGCAAAGTATTCAACTAATGTCGGAAACGATGGAAACATTAGTGGAGAAAATAAAGGAAACGAACGGTTTTACAAATAACATTCAAGAAATCGCAGCACAAACAAACCTTTTAGCGTTGAATGCTTCTATAGAAGCGGCCCGTGCTGGAGAAAGCGGTAAAGGATTTTCGGTCGTGGCGGCTGAAATAAGAAAGCTTTCGGAGCTAACATCTAACACAGCTAATTTAATATCTAACAATCTAGCAAAAGTAAACGAGAGCACCGCCATTACGCAACAGCAAATGAAGGACAATTCATTAAGAATGATAGAAAGTGTGGAGTTAACGAAAGAAACGAACGGGGTGTTTTTGAAAATTAGCGAAAGTGTAACACAATTAAATAACACCGCTAAGCAATTTGAAGAAATAACACAGCAGCTAGGGGCATCTTCGTTCTCCATTGAAACGTCGGTAAGTGATTTTGCGGCTATTATTGAAGAAACAACCGCTTCATTAGAAGAAATGTCCGCTTCTATAGAAACGCAAAACGAACAATTACATGAGCTCGTTTCTTACGTGCAAAATACAGACAAAGCAACAATGGAGCTGGTGAATAGTTGTAAATAAAACAGACAAACGTTTTCTCCAATTGTAATGATGGATTTTTTTTAACTAGAAGGGTAATATGAAAAAAGAGAAACATACGGTAAAGGAGAATGACAAACATGAAAGTAGCAGTTGCCTCAGATCATGGTGGTATGAATATCCGCAGAGAAATTATTGAACTTTTAAATGAAATGAATATTGAGCACGATGATTTAGGCTGTGAATGTGAAACGAGTGTAGACTATCCAGACTATGCACTACCAGTTGCTCAAAAAGTAGCTTCTGGAGAATACGATCGTGGAATTTTAATTTGTGGAACAGGTATCGGAATGTCTATTGCGGCCAACAAAGTAAAAGGGATTCGTTGCGCACTTGTGCATGATATGTTCAGTGCAAAAGCAACTCGTGAGCATAATAATAGTAACATCCTTGCAATGGGAGAGCGCGTAATCGGACCAGGTTTAGCAAGAGAAATTGCACGCGTTTGGCTTCAAACAGAATTTGAAGGTGGTCGTCACGAAAACCGCGTGAACAAAATTCATGCTGCAGAAAAATAAAAACAAGTAAATGCCCATCGCTAGCTTTGATGGGTTTTTTCTGTAAAAAGGAGTGAGCGTGTTGACAGTTTCGGATTGGAAAAACGAATTAACCGAAATATTAGATGAATTTCAAAAGCAAGCAAATCTTCAAAAGGGGCAAATATTTGTAATTGGCTGTAGTACGAGTGAAATCGTCGGAGAACGAATCGGCACAGCAGGCACGGATGAAGTAGCAGCAATGGTTTATGAAACGCTCTCCCAGTTCAGCAAACAAACGGGTGTCCACCTCGCATTCCAATGTTGCGAACATTTAAATCGAGCACTCGTCGTGCAACGAGAACTTGCAGATACACGAGGATTTGAACAAGTAACCGTTGTTCCAGTCCGTCAAGCGGGTGGAGCAATGGCATCTTATGCGTACCGAAACATGCCAAATGCCGTTATGGTAGAGCATATAAAAGCAGACGGTGGTATTGACATCGGTGACACTTTTATCGGTATGCATATAAAGCATGTGGCTGTACCTGTCCGGGTAAAACGAAAAAACGTTGGCCAAGCACACATCACGTTAGCGACTACCCGTCCAAAGTTAATCGGCGGTGCGAGAGCGATATATGTTTTAGAAGATGGCACTTGAAGCTTTACTCAAGTGCTTTTATTTTTTTGAAAATGTACTGTAACTTTTTCCAACATCGTTCGTTTTCATAATAGATAAGGGGGAGAAAAAGTGGAGAAGCAACGAAGGGAGACGTTGGATACATTATACCGAGCCTACGCGGAACAACTTTATTACTATTTGCAGAAACTGTCAGGCTCACCTTCAGTTGCGGAAGACTTAGTCCAAGAAACGTTTGTGAGAGCGACAATCTCTTTGCATGAATGGAAGGACAATTCCTCAGCGAGAGCATGGTTATATAAAGTTGCACGAAATGCGTATTTAGACACTTGGCGCAAAAAACAGAAATGGCAGTGGGTTCCGTTTTTACAACGTGATGAAATGGTCAGTCCGTATGGAATTCCAGAGATAGAATATGAAAAGAAGCAAAACCACCAATTAGTAGAAGAACTATTTAGTCTCCTCCCCGAGCAATATCGTTCTGTTCTCTATTTAAGAGAAATAGAGAATTATAGTTATGAGGAAATAGCCGAAGTGTTAGAAATGAACGAAGGCCAAGTGAAAATTACGATTCATCGTGCCAGAAAACGACTTCAAGATCTCGGAGAAAGAGAGGAGAAAAAATATGAGTAACTGGACAGAAGAGAAGGAGAAGAAAATATTAACGAAGTATCGATTCACGCTTACTTTTCGGATTCTCCGAATAACAATCGCCGTATTAATCGCATATTTTCTTGTAGTATCGGGAATGAAATGGATCATTATCCAAACAACGAATCCGTTAAAGTACGCTCATGATGCCGACACTATGTTACTAATAACAGAGCCAAATATTCATATTGAATATCGTTTTTGGGTATACCCAGAAATAGACTCTTTTTTTACTCAAACAATAAAGTATCCTATCTATAAGAAAGTTGGAAATGGTGAAATAGAAATTGGGGAAGTAGAAATAAAGAAGAAGCTATTCCAACGTAAGCCAACAATGACGGTAAATAAAAAACCACAATACAGCAATACATTTGAATTTTATTTGCCAGAAGATCCAACGGGAGGAACACCTTTAGATGCTCCTGAAAAACCTGGGCAATGGGAAAAGTTAGAGAAAGTCCATGAAGGTACTGTTGCAGAAATGGCATTTTCGATGGACCGTTATTATAGTATGGAAGAGTTACTAACTTTATTGGAAGGTTATGATATTCATGTTCTTTGGATGCCGTTAAATGTTGGAGAAAGGGCATTTCCTTATATGTCTTCCAGTAGTGGTGAAGAAGGTTATATTAACTACGTACCTGGTCAAGGTCTTGGGATTGGTAGAGTAAGTACGGTAGATGAAGAATATCGCCATTCGATGTCCATCTCTAGACCTTTTGTAGATGGAGCAGAACAAATGAGAGATATTTATTTAGTGAACTTACAAGGGTTGATTGAAGAAAGTACATTCCAAGAACAAATATTTACGAAGGAGTATCTTGCAAAGTACTATAAAGGTATAGAGGAAAATGACTTCCAAGTATACGGTGCTGTCGTTACTGGACCGGTAAAGGAACTTTTGAAGCTAAAGGAAGTCGAAGGACTACGAGCAGCACAAGTAGGAGATGTCACCTTTTGGAATTGGGATGAATAATAATCCGAAAATTTTCGATAGTAAACGCTGCCAACCTTCTTTTTTCCTTCCAAATGTAGCCCTGTACATGATAATATAATGTGGAGAATGAAAAATTTCCGAATAAACGCCAAAGGGGGATTCGAGAATGACATTAGCAAAACAAGATGAACAAGTGTTTAAAGCGATACAAGCAGAACTAGGTAGACAGCGTACGAAAATAGAATTAATTGCATCTGAAAACTTTGTAAGTGAAGCAGTAATGGAGGCACAAGGTTCTGTACTGACAAACAAATATGCAGAGGGATACCCAGGTCGTCGTTATTACGGTGGCTGTGAGCATGTTGACGTAGCAGAAAACATTGCGAGAGATCGTGCGAAAGAAATTTTTGGAGCAGAACATGCAAACGTGCAACCACATTCTGGTGCGCAAGCGAACATGGCAGTTTACTTTACGATTTTAGAGCCGGGAGACACTGTTTTAGGGATGAACCTTTCTCATGGCGGACATTTAACACACGGAAGTCCAGTTAACTTCAGTGGAATTCAATATAATTTCGTTGAATACGGTGTGGACGAAATAACTCATACCATTAATTATGAAGATGTATTAGAAAAGGCGAAATTACATAAACCAAAACTTATCGTTGCGGGTGCAAGTGCATATCCACGTGTTATCGACTTCGCTAAATTCCGTGAAATTGCGGATGAAGTAGGTGCATACCTCATGGTTGATATGGCACACATCGCAGGTTTAGTTGCAGCGGGCTTACACCCTAACCCAGTTCCTTATGCAGATTTCGTTACGACGACTACGCATAAAACGTTACGTGGACCACGTGGTGGAATGATTCTTTGTAAAGAAGAATGGGCGAAGAAGATTGATAAGTCCATTTTCCCTGGAATTCAAGGTGGCCCATTAATGCACGTAATCGCTGCAAAAGCAGTAGCATTCGGTGAAGCATTACAAGACGATTTCAAAGTATATGCACAAAACATTATCGATAACGCTAAGCGTTTAGCGTCTTCTTTAGAAAAAGAAGGGTTAAGTCTTGTTTCTGGTGGAACAGACAACCATTTATTACTTGTAGATGTACGCTCTTTAGGCATTACGGGTAAAGTTGCGGAAAAAGTATTAGACGAAGTAGGTATTACAGTTAATAAAAACACAATTCCATTTGAAACGGAAAGTCCATTCGTAACAAGTGGTATTCGTATTGGAACAGCAGCGGTTACAAGTCGTGGATTCGGTTTAGAAGATATGGACGTGATCGCAGCTCTAATCGCCGAAACGTTAAAAAATCATGAAGATGAAGCGAAGTTAAAAGAAGTAGCAGAAAAAGTAGAACAATTAACTGCTAAATTCACACTATATCCTGAACTAGGATAAGGTTTTTGTAGAGGTCTGATGTTAGACCTCTATTTTTTTTCGTCAATGACTTGAACGATTTGTCGAATTTCTGTAAAATCAGTGAAAGTGTGGACAAAATAGATTCGTGATATAAAATTTTTGATTAGATGAAGGGAGCGCTTTCGATGGCAAAAGTATACGTTTTTGATCATCCGCTAATTCAACATAAACTAACATACATACGAGACGTAAGTACAGGAACGAAGGAATTTCGTGAGCTTGTAGATGAAGTTTCTACATTAATGGCTTTTGAAATTACTCGTGATCTACCACTTCAAGAAGTGGATGTAAATACTCCTGTAGCAACAGCAAAATCAAAAGTATTAGCAGGAAAAAAATTAGGTATTATCCCGATCCTTCGTGCTGGCCTTGGCATGGTAGACGGTATATTAAAGCTAATCCCAGCAGCAAAAGTAGGGCACGTTGGACTATACCGCGACCCTAAAACGTTGCAACCTGTTGAATATTACGTGAAGCTTCCTTCAGATATAGAAGAAAGAGAACTAATAGTAGTGGACCCAATGCTAGCAACAGGTGGATCTGCTGTAGAAGCAATCCATTCCTTGAAAAAACGCGGAGCAAAACATATTAAATTTATGTGCTTAATCGCTGCACCAGAAGGCGTAGAAGTAGTAAAAGAAGCACACCCAGACGTGGACATTTACATCGCAGCACTAGACGAAAAGCTAAACGAAAAAGGCTACATCGTTCCTGGTCTAGGCGACGCTGGCGATAGATTGTACGGTACAAAATAATTTTTACGAGCTTCCCATTTATGGGGAGCTTTTTTTGATGAGGTGGAGGGGATGGATGGTGTGGTTGGCACAAAAGGGGTTGCGGTTGGTGCAAAAGGATGTTGGGTTGGGGCAAAAGGACGCTGGGTTGGCACAAAAAGTGTTGCGATTGGCACAAAAAGTGTTGCGATTGGCGCAAAAGGATGTTGTGGTGGCACAAAAGGGTGTCGGGTTGGCGCAAAAGGAAGCTGGGTTGGCACAAAAGGGTATCGGGTTGGCGCAAAAAGATGTTGGGTTGGCACAAAAGAATGTCGAGTTGGCGCAAAAAGATGTTGAGTTGGCCGAAAAAGTGTTTTGGTTGGCGTGAAAGAGAGTTCAGTTGGCCGAAAAAGTGTTTTGGTTGGCGTGAAAGGGAGCTCAGTTGGCCGAAACAGAGTCGCGGTTGGCGTGAAAGAGAGTTCAGTTGGCCGAAAAAGCGTTGCGGTTGGCGTGAAAGAGAGCTCAGTTGGCCGAAACAGAGTCGCGGTTGGCGTAAAAGAGAGTTCAGTTGGCCGAAAAAGTGTTTTGGTTGGCGTGAAAGAGAGTTCAGTTGGCCGAAAAAGTGTTTTGGTTGGCGTAAAAGAGAGTTCAATTGGCCGAAAAAGCGTTTTGGTTGGCGTGAAAGGGAGCTCAGTTGGCCGAAAAAGTGTTTTGGTTGGCGTGAAAGGGAGCTCAGTTGGCCGAAACAGAGTCGCGGTTGGCGTAAAAGAGAGTTCAGTTGGCCGAAAAAGCGTTGCGGTTGGCGTGAAAGAGAGCTCAGTTGGCCGAAACAGAGTCGCGGTTGGCGTGAAAGCGAGTCTGGTTGGCCGAAAAAGCGTTGCGGTTGGCGTGAAAGAGAGCTCAGTTGGCCGAAACAGAGTCGCGGTTGGCGTAAAAGAGAGTTCAGTTGGCCGAAAAAGCGTTGCGGTTGGCGTGAAAGAGAGCTCAGTTGGCCGAAACAGAGTCGCAGTTGGCGTGAAAGAGAGTTCAGTTGGCCGAAACAGAGTCGCGGTTGGCGTAAAAGAGAGTTCAGTTGGCCGAAACAGAGTCGCGGTTGGCGTGAAAGCTAGTTTGGTTGGCACGAATAAAGAAGCGGTCTTTGCCCGAAAGTCCGATTGGTCCCGAATTGCCAAGAGCGTCGACAATTTGTACAGGTGCGTCAAAAAATTCGCGAAGTGCATCAATTATTTCCACAAGTGCCTCATAAACTACGTATAGTGAATTGTTAACCTCCCAAGCGCCTCATAAATCTCAAAGAATCGCATAAAATTTCCTCCCAACTACAACAAAAATTAAAAATCGCCCCGCAAAACCACCTTAAACAGGCCTATCCGCACCCCATTCTCCACCTTCAAAAAAACTTCATTCCACGCTAAACAATCGTTACATATTTCTCCCTCCAAAAACAAACATTAGAAAAGAGGTGGTTAAATTAATGAATTCGTGCCGTCAATTTCTAATAATATCGATAGCTGTTGCATTATTTTTTTCTATTACCCAACGAACGTATGCCTTTCAATATCCAGAACGTCCACCGTTACCCGTTAGTCAACCTATAAGTGATGAAGAAACACAAACGGTTATTATCCGGACAGATGAAGAAATGCATGAGGCAATCCAACAAATCATTGAAACGCAATACCCTACACTCTCTATTAAATATACATACACAGAAGTATTTCACGGATATTCGATAGAGGGACCGGTACTAGAGTTAGAAAAGCTACAGAAAGAGGAAGGGATACTCGATGTTTCACCTGTTTCTATCTACAACCCACACATTGATGAAAGTGTCCCGTTTATTGGTGGGAAAGAAATAAGAGGCATTTTCGATGAGGATGGAGACCGCTTAACAGGTGAGGGTGTTGTAGTAGGGATCATCGACACTGGTATTGATTATACACATCCAGATTTAGCGAGTAATTATATTGGAGGTTATGATTTCGTCGATCAGGACGATGATCCGATGGAAACAAAGCGTGAACAAGGACCTCCAACACTACATGGAACGCACGTTGCTGGAATTGTTGCAGCGAATGGAAAGATGATGGGGGTAGCACCAGAGGCGAAAATTATGGCATATCGAGCACTTGGACCAGGTGGGAATGGCACGAGTGAACAAGTTATTGCTGCTATTGAGCGAGCAATTAAAGACGGAGTAGATGTTTTAAATTTATCACTCGGAAACACGATTAACGGTCCAGACTGGCCAACGAGTCTCGCTTTAGATAAAGCAGTCGAAAAAGGGATTGTTGCAGTCACATCGAGTGGGAATTCGGGACCGAACCTTTGGACAGTAGGCTCACCTGGCACGTCAACAAAGGCGATATCCGTCGGAGCGTCCACCCCTCCATTACACATCCCACACATCGCTACTATTTTCTCGAGCGAAGAAGTAGAAATGCTCCCGTTTCAAGGAGCCCCAAAGTGGAATTTAAAACAAGCAAAATATTACGAGATGGAGTTTGTCGGTCTCGGTGAGAAAAAAGACATAAAAGATGTAGAAGGAAAAGTAGTATTAATCGAACGGGGGAAAATTCCGTTCACTGAAAAAGTGTTAAATGCGAAAGAACAAGGTGCAATTGCTGTTATCATTTATAATAATTTAGAAGGAACGTTTCTTGGGGGACTAGAGGTGGAAGTGGACATACCGGTCGTCTCTATTTCGAAAAGTGACGGGTTATTTTTAAAAAACCAATTAAAAAAGAAAAGAAAATTAATGAAAACGAAATACAGATGGCATCGGGATGAAATTGCTTCTTTTAGTTCAAGAGGACCTGTTACACATACGTGGGAAATTAAACCGGACTTAGTTGCGCCTGGAGTTGCAATTGATAGTACCGTACCAAATGGATATATTGCGCTTCAAGGGACGAGCATGGCAGCACCTCATGTTGCAGGAGCAGCAGCATTACTAAAGCAAGCTCATCCAGATTGGGAACCTTCAAAAATAAAAGCGGCATTAATGAATACAACGAAAGTATTAAAAAAAGGGGATGGAGAATTTTATTCTGTTCTCGAGCAAGGAACAGGTCGTATTCAACTAAAAGATGCAATGGAGACAAAGTCTATCATTCAGCCAGGATCCCTTCATTATGGAATTTACGAAAAAATTGATAAGCGAGAAAAGAAAGATGTTATTCTTCAAATAGAAAATGTTAGTGAAAAAGAAGTAAAATATCGTTTCGATATTCCGAAAGCAAACAAAGGAATTATATGGTCGATTCCCCCATCCTTCTCATTGAAACCAGGAGAAAAGAAAGAAGTAACAGTTTCACTCGATATTAACCCGGAAAAGTTAGAACCAGGAATGCATGAAGGTCAAATAACGGTGAAAGCAGATGGGCAAGAAATTCGGTTACCTTACTTATTTATGATCGAAGAACCTAACTATCCGAGAATTCAAGGTTTTCAATTTGGATACGGCGATAAAGAAGGTAGCTATCAATATGAAGTATTTGTTCCAGAAGGTGCAGAAGAGTTAGGAATCGCATTATACGAAGGGGACACGCTTCATTTTATCGATTTTCTTGACTGGCAACGAGATGTACCACGAGGATTGCTTAGAAAAGAAATAAGTGGGGAAAAACTGAAAGGTAAAGGATTAGTAAAAGCAGTTATTTTTGCGAAAAGAAAAGAGAAAGAAGATTCCATTGAAGTGAATCTATATTTCGATTAATAAAAAGACGGTGATTTCGAATAAAGAAAAGCTTTTTCACAAAAGTTTTTTTCGAAATCGCCGTTTTTATAGTTGTTTTTAAGTTGGACACAAAATGTTCACAAAGTCAAATTAGAAATGCAGGAAAATCCAATTAAAATCGTGTTAGAATAAAGAGTAAAGTTTTTGGGACTACTATAATACAGTGATTTTTATCACACCATTTAATACCAATAAAGTTTACTGAGAATTTATGTATAACACATTGACATTGACAAAATGCTATTGTATGCTTACAAAGGGTATGAAATGGTAGGGTTTTCATACATTGAAAACACTTGTAAATGTTACATATTTTCATCGAGTTGGACCTCTTTTTTTTGACCACCATTATTGGGGTGATTAGGATGACTAATGAGAAACACCCTTTCCGTGCAATGGCACTAACTACTAGCATTCTCTCTTACTTAGTTGGCCCTACTTTACTAGGTATTTTTGTAGGGAAGTGGTTAGACGAACAATTCGAAACTCCGCCGTTGTTTTTACTTATCGGTCTCTTTCTGGGACTGGCTACAGGTATATTTGGAATTATGCAATTACTTCGAAAATACTCTTCAGGAGAATGATTATGCCTGATACTAAAATTATGTTTATGCGTCATATAAGGTATTTTCTATTTATAGCAGCCTTATATGTATTAGGATGGGGTTTCACTCCATACCAAGACTGGTTTCTAGGATTACTACTAGGAACAGTTATCAGCTTTTATAACCATTGGCTACTATACCGAAAAGTTAATAAACTTGGAACGGTAGCAGCTGAAGGTGGCAGAATGATGTCACTTGGAACTGTATCAAGGATGGCTGCCGCCGTATTAGGAGTAGTACTAGCCGTAAGATTGCCAGAATATTTAAATCTATACGGAGTAATTATCGGGATTGTGACATCCTATATTGTCATTATCATAGATTCATTTGCAAGAATTTTCATAAGCAGTGGGGAAGAGAGGTGAGTACAGTTGGATCATGGAGCACCGATAAGGGTTGTTAATTTGTTTGGGGATTTTACCATATCCTTTAACCTATCAAACGTTATCATGACAATTATTGCAGCAACAATCGTGTTTCTAGTAGCGGTAATCGGAACACGCACAATAGCATTACGACCAACTGGTATGCAAAACTTCCTGGAATGGCTAGTAGATTTTGTGAAAGGCATCATCAGTAGTACGATGGATTTAAAAACTGGAGCCAGATTTATCACGTTAGGACTAACATTGCTTTTGTTCGTGTTTGTTTCTAACATGCTTGGACTTCCATTAGCTATCGTCTATAACCATGAGTTATGGTGGAAAGCGCCTACTGCCGATCCAGTGATGACATTAACGTTGGCTGTAATGGTCGTTGCATTAACGCACTATTATGGTATTAAACTAAAAGGCTTTAAAGAATACGGTAAGGATTACTTTAGACCGATGCCGTTCTTGTTCCCGTTAAAAATAATTGAAGAGTTCGCAAACACGCTTACTCTTGGATTACGTTTATACGGTAACATGTTTGCAGGAGAAATCTTGCTAGCATTACTAGTAGGACTAGCAGTAAATGGATACGAAGTTGGAATCGCATCTGGTATCGTCGGAACTGTTTTAGCAGCAATTCCTATGATGATTTGGATAGCGTTCAAAATGTTCATCGGATCAATTCAAGCGTTTATCTTTGTAATGTTAACAATGGTTTATATGGCACACAAAGTGAGTCATGACCATTAATTTATAAATTTTTTTTACAAAAATTGAAATTATTTTATACACATAAGGAGGAAATTATCAATGGGAGCTTTAGCAGCAGCAATCGCAATTGGTTTAGCAGCACTAGGTGCAGGTTTCGGTAACGGGATGATCGTTAGTAAAACAGTAGAAGGGATCGCTCGTCAACCTGAGTTAAAGAACGCTCTTCAAACTACAATGTTCATCGGGGTAGCACTAGTAGAGGCTGTTCCTATCATCGCGGTAGTAGTAGCATTCATGGTAATGTAATTTTAGAAAATTAGCTTAAAAAAGGTTCAATAAAGGCGAAGTCCGTCTCACTCGAGAACCTTCGCCTTTCGTTTATACGATGTTTAAGGGAATTACTCCTTTTAACATAAAATAGACGAGAATAGTTTTAATAGAAGAAACTAGCTTTCGTTTGTAAATAGACCATTTATAAACTACACAACTTGGTTGTAGACCAAGTTTTCTCATGTAACGATGTATTCCTTGAAAGGAGTGAAAGCAATGATGAGCAACCTCGACACATTAGTACTTGGTGCTGGTGGTGGTTTAACTCTTGGCGACTCACTTGTCCAATTAACAGTTTTCCTATTATTACTTTGGTTACTACGTAAGTTTGCTTGGGATAAGCTTATGGACATGATGAAGAAACGTGAAAACCATATCTCTAGTGAAATCGATGCGGCTGAAAATAGTAATCGCGAAGCTAAAAAGCTTTTAGAACAGCAACAAGCGTTATTAAAAGAAGCACGCGTTGAAGCGCAAACTCTAGTAGAAAGCGCGAAAAAAATTGGTGAAGACCAAAAGAACGAAATTATTAAATTAGCACAAGAAGAAGCTAATCGCGTAAAAGAAGATGCGAAAAAAGAAATCGAGCAAGAAAAAGAGAAAGCAGTTGTTGCTTTACGTGAGCAGGTAGCATCACTATCTGTCCTAATTGCATCTAAAGTTATTGAAAAAGAACTAAATGAGCAAGATCAACAAAAACTTATCGACGACTACGTTAAACAGGTAGGCGAAGCACGATGAGTAAAAATAGTGCAGCAAAACGTTATGCGTTAGCTCTTTTTCAAATAGCAAAAGAAAACAACACTTTCGATCAATTTGATACAGAATTAGCAGAAGTAAAAGCAGTGTTCGCAACGAACAAAGAATTACAATTAGTGTTAACAAACCCAAAAGTTTTAAAAGAATCAAAGAAGCAAATCATCCGCGAAGGATTTGTAGGCGCTTCTCCATTTATCGTAAATACATTACAGCTTTTAGTAGATCGTCATCGTGAAAATATTGTAGTCGACATGGTTGATGAGTACAAGAAAATAGCGAATGAAGCTCGCAATATAGCAGAAGCTGTCGTTTATTCCGTAAAAGCTCTTTCTGAAGCAGAAAAGCAACAGCTGTCCGCTGTGTTTGCTGCAAAAGTAGGGAAAGCATCATTATCCATTGAAAACATCGTCGATCCATCTATTCTAGGTGGCCTTAAAATTCAAATCGGCAACCGCATTTTTGATGGAAGCGTTAGTAGTAAATTAGAACGTCTTGGACGTCAATTAACTTTGAACAGATAGTAGATAGGGGTGAAATTCATGAGCATCAAAGCTGAAGAAATTAGTGCGCTGATAAAAAAGCAAATCGAAAGTTATCAGTCAGAAATCGAAGTTAGCGATGTAGGTACAGTTATTCAAGTAGGTGACGGTATTGCTCGTGCTCATGGCCTCGACAACGTCATGGCTGGAGAACTTGTTGAATTTTCAAACGGTGTTATGGGTCTTGCCCAAAACCTTGAGGAAAACAACGTAGGTATCGTTATTCTTGGTCCTTTCCGCGAAATTAAGGAAGGAGATTCTGTTCGCCGTACTGGCCGTATCATGGAGGTACCAGTAGGTCCAGAATTAATCGGTCGTGTCGTGAATCCATTAGGACAACCTGTGGATGGTCTTGGCCCAATTGAAACAAAGAAAACTCGTCCAATCGAGAGTGCAGCTCCTGGTGTTATGGATCGTAAATCCGTTCATGAGCCACTTCAAACTGGTATTAAAGCGATTGATGCGCTTGTACCAATCGGACGTGGACAACGTGAGTTAATTATCGGTGACCGTCAAACTGGTAAAACTTCCGTTGCAATTGATACAATCTTAAACCAAGCTGACCAAGATATGATTTGTATCTATGTAGCTATCGGTCAAAAAGAATCTACTGTTCGTGGAGTAGTAGAAACTTTACGTAAGCATGGTGCATTAGATTACACAATCGTTGTAACAGCATCTGCTTCTCAACCAGCTCCAATGTTATTCTTAGCACCTTACGCTGGGGTAACAATGGGTGAAGAATTCATGTATAACGGAAAACACGTATTAGTTGTGTATGATGACTTAACGAAACAAGCGTCTGCATACCGTGAGCTTTCCTTACTATTAAAACGTCCTCCAGGTCGTGAAGCATACCCTGGTGACGTATTCTACCTACACTCTCGTTTATTAGAGCGTGCAGCAAAACTTAGTGATGCAAAAGGATCAGGTTCCCTAACAGCGTTACCATTCATTGAAACGCAAGCGGGTGACGTATCTGCTTACATCCCAACAAACGTTATTTCCATCACTGATGGACAAATTTTCTTACAATCAGACCTATTCTTCTCAGGAGTTCGTCCTGCGATCAACGCTGGTTTATCCGTATCCCGTGTTGGTGGATCGGCACAAACAAAAGCGATGAAGAAGGTATCTGGTACACTTCGTCTAGACCTAGCGTCTTTCCGTGAGTTAGAAGCGTTCGCTCAGTTCGGTTCTGACCTAGATAAAGCGACACAAGCGAAATTAAATCGTGGTGCTCGTACGGTAGAAGTGTTAAAACAAGGTTTAAACAAACCAATAAAAATGGAAAAACAAGTTGCGATTCTTTACGCATTAACGAAAGGTTTCATCGACGACGTTCCAGTTGAAGATGTAACTCGTTTCGAAGAAGAGTTATTTGTATTCTTAGATCATAACCGTAAAGAAGTATTAGAAGAAATTCGTACTACTGGTGCTTTACCAAAAGACGAAGAAACTCTTAAAGACGCAATCCTTGCATTCAAAAAGACGTTCGTTCCAACTGAAAAGTAATAGATTAAATCGGTGAGACCACAGTAATGATAATCATTGCTGTGGGTTATCGCCATGACAAGGTTACAAAAGGTGGTGAGAACCTTTGGCATCATTACGCGACATAAAAACGAGAATTAACTCAACAAAGAAGACGAGTCAAATTACGAAAGCAATGCAAATGGTATCTGCTTCGAAATTAAATCGTGCAGAAACAAACGCAAAAGCTTTCAACCCATATATGGACAAAATTCAAGAGGTAGTTGCAAGTATCGCACTTGGAAGTACAGATGTAACGCATCCAATGTTACAAACACGTCCTGTAAAACGTACTGGCTACATCGTCATGACTTCTGATCGTGGATTAGCAGGTGCTTATAACAGTAATATTTTACGTACTGTATACCAAACAATCCAAAAGCGACACAAGTCTCAAGATGAGTACGCAGTAATTGCCATCGGTCGAGTTGGCCGCGATTTCTTCAAAACACGTAATATCCCTGTATATTCCGAAATCACGGGATTAGGGGACCACGTATCGTTTGCGGAGATTAAAGATATCGCGAGTCAAGCAGTTGGTATGTTTGCAGATGAGACTTTTGATGAGTTATACATCTATTACAACCACTTCGTAAGTGCAATTTCACAAGAAGTAACAGAGAAAAAACTACTTCCACTATCGGACTTAGCTCAAGACTCTAAACTTACTTCTTATGAATTTGAACCATCTCAAGACGCTATTTTAGAAGTTTTACTTCCGCAATACGCAGAAAGTTTAATTTACGGTGCTTTACTTGACGCAAAAGCTAGTGAACACGCAGCACGTATGACGGCAATGCAAAGTGCGACAGATAACGCGAAAGAGCTTATCCGTGACCTTACACTTGTTTACAACCGTGCACGTCAAGCAGCGATTACACAAGAAATTACCGAGATTACAGCTGGTGCGGCTGCATTAGAATAGAATAAAAAAGATTCGGACATAAAAAGTTGAACGGTAAAAGTAAGATAGGAGGGAAAACGATGAAAGGACGCGTTACTCAAATCATGGGTCCAGTAGTAGACGTAAAGTTCGAAAGTGGACATCTTCCTGAAATTTACAACGCTCTAAAAATTAATCATAAAGCACGTAGCGCTAATGAAGTTGATATCGAATTAACTTTAGAAGTTGCCCTTCACTTAGGGGACGATTCAGTTCGTACAATCGCTATGGCTTCTACTGATGGTGTCGTTCGTGGCATGGAAGTAGAAGATACAGGTTCTCCTATTTCTGTACCAGTAGGAGACGTAACATTAGGTCGTGTATTCAACGTATTAGGGGAAAACATCGACTTAGATACACCAGTTGCAGCAGGCGCTCGTCGTGATCCAATTCATAGAACAGCACCTACATTTGAGCAACTTTCTACAGACGTAGAAATCCTTGAAACTGGTATTAAAGTAGTAGACTTACTTGCTCCATATATTAAAGGTGGAAAAATCGGTCTATTCGGTGGTGCCGGTGTAGGTAAAACAGTATTAATCCAGGAGCTTATCAACAACATCGCTCAAGAACACGGTGGTATTTCCGTATTCGCAGGTGTTGGAGAACGTACTCGTGAAGGTAATGACCTTTACCACGAAATGAGCGACTCTGGCGTTATCGGCAAAACAGCGATGGTATTCGGTCAGATGAACGAACCACCTGGAGCGCGTATGCGTGTTGCCTTAACTGGTCTTACAATGGCGGAATATTTCCGTGATGAGCAAGGTCAGGACGTTCTATTCTTTATCGATAACATCTTCCGTTTCACACAAGCAGGTTCAGAGGTTTCTGCCCTACTAGGCCGTATGCCATCTGCCGTTGGTTACCAACCAACACTTGCTACTGAAATGGGTCAATTACAGGAGCGTATCACGTCTACAGCTGTCGGTTCTGTTACATCGATCCAAGCGATCTACGTACCAGCCGATGACTATACGGATCCAGCTCCAGCAACAACGTTCGCTCACTTAGATGCGACAACAAACTTAGAGCGTAAATTATCTGAGATGGGTATTTACCCTGCGGTAGACCCACTTGCTTCAACTTCTCGTGCATTATCACCTGAAGTAGTAGGAGATGATCATTACGCAGTAGCTCGTGAAGTACAGTCTACTTTACAACGTTACAGAGAATTACAAGATATCATTGCAATCCTAGGTATGGACGAGTTAACAGATGATGACAAATTAACTGTTCACCGTGCTCGTCGTATCCAATTCTTCTTATCTCAAAACTTCCACGTTGCTGAGCAGTTTACTGGACAAAAAGGTTCTTACGTACCTGTTCAAGAAACGGTTAAAGGTTTCCGTGAAATTCTTGACGGTAAATACGACCACCTTCCAGAAGATGCATTCCGCTTAGTTGGACGCATTGAAGAAGTAGTGGAAAAAGCGAAGTCAATGGGTGTAGAAGTTTAATTAAACGGACCTAGGAGGGAATGAAATGAAGACGTTAACTGTCAGTGTAGTAACTCCCGATGGCCCGGTTTATGAATCTGATGCAGAAATGGTCGTATCAAAAACTCTTGAAGGTGAGCTCGGGGTTTTACCAGGACATATTCCAATGGTAGCTCCTTTACAAATCGGAGCTGTTCGCGTGAAAAATGCGAATACTACGGATCTTGTTGCTGTTAGTGGTGGATTCCTTGAAGTACGACCTGACAAGGTAACAATCCTAGCACAAGCGGCAGAGACTTCAAAGGACATTGATGTTACCCGTGCGGAAGAAGCTAGAAAGCGTGCGGAAAGTCGTATGCAATCTAAACAAGATGACATCGACTTCCGTCGTGCAGAACTAGCACTTAAACGCGCAATCAACCGTCTAAACGTTGCTAAACGCAGCTAATTATATAACTATTGATACCTAACCTCGTTGGTCTGCTTATAGAAGCAGATTGGCGGGGTTTTTTATTGTTCGGAGTAGAAAAAAATGCGGACATTTATGTTAATGTGGCTTTATGTAAACAATCAAAGTGTTTATGTGTGTCAGGTGGAGGTTTATGTGCAATATCAAAGTGTTTATGTGCATTATGTGGAGATTTATGTTCAATATCCACCGAAATATGTGCAACATCCATTCATTTCTGTTCTCGGGAAAAGTTTATGTGCACTATCAAAGTGTTTATGTGCATTATGTGGAGATTTATGTTCAATAAACCCAAAAATATGTGCAACATCCATTCATTTCTGTTATCGGGAAAAGTTTATGTGCAATATCAAAGTGTTTATGTGCATTATGTGGAGATTTATGTTCAATAACCCCAAAAATATGTGCAACATCCATTCATTTCTGTTCACTGTAAAAGTTTATGTGCACTATCAAAGTGTTTCTGTGCATTACATGGAGATTTATGTTCAATATCCACCGAAATATGTGCAACATCCATTCGTTTCTGTTCTCGTAGAAAGTTTATGTGCAATAACAAAGTGTTTCTGTGCATTACATGGAGATTTATGTTCAATATCCGCAAGAATATGTGCAACATCGATTCATTTCTGTGTTCTGAGCACATTTATGTGGGTTATCAAAGTGTTTCTGTGTATTACGCGGGAAATTATGAGCATTAACCCCAAAAATATGTGCATCATCTATTCCTAAGCCGAATTCCGGTTCTCACATGTCTTTCATTCAGATCCGGCTCCACCCCATCAAACTGTTATCACTATACAATCTATTCACCCTAAAAAATTTCTCCATGTCTATTATCTTTATCACATCTCCAACTCTAGTTAACTCTATCTTATATGCTGTTCCCATTACCCAAAATTGCGGTACCACTAGTGTTCAGCAATTTCCACTATTTTCACCTCATAAATGTGAAATAACAAACATACGATTTCTATGTGGCACTTGTACATCTTATGTCGACACAGATATTGGTATTTGGTATAATTGTTATCGGTTACATTATTTAATATTCAGATGAATTTGAAAAAATGAAAAGCTTTGGAGGGGGCGGCATGAGTCTACTTAACTTATATCAAAATAACTATTTGATTGTGATCGTGTTCTTGCTATTAGGCGTGTTACTTCCTATCGTTGCTTTAACGGCAGGTAGGTTTTTAAGACCACATGCTCCAAACGCAGCAAAGCAAACAACGTATGAAAGTGGTATCGACCCGTTTCACGATTCTCGTGTTCAGTTTAATGTTCGATATTACATTTTCGCATTACTGTTTGTCATCTTTGATGTAGAAACCGTATTTTTATATCCATGGGCTGTTGCTTATGAGAAGCTAGGAGTCTTTGCATTAATTGAAATGCTTATCTTCGTTGTTATGCTTCTTATCGGACTTATCTATGCATGGAAGAAGAAGGTGTTAAAATGGACCTAAATTTAGAGAATATTTCACCAGAGGAAATGGAAGAGTTAAAGCAAACTGTATTTCTTACCACGTTAGAAGAGCTAAAAGCATGGGCGCGAAGTAATTCAATTTGGCCAATGACGTTTGGTTTAGCTTGTTGTGCAATTGAAATGATGGGAGTTGGATCGTCTCACTACGACTTAGATCGTTTTGGGTCGTTTTTCCGTACATCTCCTCGTCAGTCAGATTGCATGATTGTATCAGGTACCGTTACGAAAAAAATGGCGCCTGTTTTAAAACGTTTATATGATCAAATGCCTGAGCCGAAATGGGTCATAGCGATGGGGTCCTGTGCGACTGCTGGCGGTCCATATATTAAATCCTATTCCGTAGTAAAAGGAGTGGACCAAATAGTACCGGTTGACGTATATATTCCAGGTTGTCCTCCAAATCCTGCGGCTCTTATTTATGGAATTAATAAACTGAGAGAAAAGATTCGCTATGAAGCAAAGACTGGGAAGAAGGTGATCTAGTCCATGAGCGATGAGAAAAGTTTAGAAGAATTAAAGAAGGAAGCAGCTGCGAAGGCGAAAGCGGCAGCTCTAGCTAAAATGAAAGCTAAACAAGATGAAGCAGAAGCAAAGGATGAATCCCCTTCTGAAGAAGAAAGCGACCTTGACTTAGCGAAGAAAAAAGCAGCAGCGGTAGCAAAAGCGAAGGCGGCTGCACTAGCGAAGCAAATGGCGAAAGAAGCTGAAACTCAAGAAGAAGCACCATCCGCAGAAGAAGAAAGCGATCTTGATTTAGCGAAGAAAAAAGCAGCGGCGGCAGCAAAAGCGAAGGCAGCGGCATTAGCGAAACAAAAGGCGAAAGAAGCGACTGAGGCAGAAGCAGGCAGTAGTAATTCGGATGATGACAAGGAAAAAGCAATTGCATTAGCAAAAGCAAAAGCGGCGGCAGCGGCAAAAGCAAAGGCAGCAGCGTTAGCGAAGAAAAAACGTGAAGGCGATGCAGAGGAAAGCGAAGACGCATCGGATGACAAGGAAAAAGCAATTGCATTAGCAAAAGCAAAAGCAGCAGCGGCGGCAAAGGCAAAGGCGGCCGCACTAGCGAAGCAAAAACGTGACGGTGGAGCAACTGATGGAGACCCATCAGATGAAAAAGCAAAAGCGGCTGCAGCAGCAAAAGCAAAAGCAGCAGCGGCGGCGAAAGCAAAGGCGGCCGCACTAGCGAAGCAACAGCGTGACGGCGGAGCAACTAGTGGAGACGCATCAGATGAAAAGGCAAAAGCAATCGCAGCAGCAAAGGCAAAAGCAGCGGCGGCGGCAAAAGCAAAAGCAGCTGCAGCAGCGAAGGTAGGCGGCAAAGCGGCAACAGAAGCGGAACCGGAAAAGCCATCGCCTAACCAAAAATATTTAGATAAATATTTAAAAGTAATTCAAGAGCATTTAGGAGAAGATGTGCTTGAAGACTCCTATATTAATAGACTATCGAAAGACGTGCCAACATTAATAGTGAAGCGAGAAAGCTATTTTAAGCTAGCAGAGTTCTTAAGATACAATGAACAGCTCGGTTTTGAATATTTGTCTGAGTTACATGGAACTGATTTTGAGACACATATGGAAATATATATACACTTATATTCCTATAAAAATAGTCAATCCGTTGCTGTAAAGGTGAAAGTAGACCGGGACAATCCAGAGATTCCATCTCTCCAACCAGTTTGGGCGGGAGCAGATTGGCCAGAGCGTGAAGCGTATGACTTATTAGGAATTATTTTTACAGGTCATCCGAACTTAACGCGAATTATGATGCCGGATGATTGGGTTGGATATCCATTACGTAAAGATTATGAGCCGTTTGATGTGGAGGTGTAGCAAATGATTCGTACAGAGGAAATGCTATTAAACGTTGGACCTCAGCATCCAAGTACACACGGAGTTTTTCGTCTTGTTGTAAAAATTGACGGGGAAATCATTACAGAAGCTACACCTGTCATAGGGTACCTTCATCGTGGTACAGAAAAATTAGCTGAAAACTTGCAGTATACACAAATTATTCCGTATACAGACCGAATGGATTATCTCTCTGCGATGACAAACAACTATGTAATCTGTCATGCAGTAGAAACAATGATGAATATTGAAATTCCGGAAAGAGCGGAATATTTACGAGTACTTGCAATGGAATTAGGACGCGTCGCGAGCCACCTTGTATGGTACGGTACATACTTGTTAGATATCGGGGCTGTATCTCCTTTTCTTTACGCGTTTCGTGAAAGAGAAATGATCATTAATCTATTAAATGAGCTTTCTGGAGCACGCCTAACGTTTAACTACATGCGTGTAGGAGGCGTAAAATGGGATGCGCCTGAAGGCTGGATTGAAAAGGTAGAAGAATTTGTTCCATATATGCGCGAACAACTGAAAGGCTACCACGAACTAGTAACGGGTAACGAAATTTTCTTAAGCCGTGTAAAAGGAGTTGGACGTTACACGAAAGAGGACGCTCTTCAATACTCACTAAGTGGGGCAAACTTACGCTGTACTGGTGTGAAGTGGGATCTTCGCAAAAATGAGCCATATTCGATTTATGATCGTTTCGACTTTGATGTTCCAGTTCAAAATGGTGGAGACGCATGGGCTAGATATCAAGTACGCATGGCTGAAATAGAAGAATCATTAAAAATTATCGAGCAAGCGGTCGCTCAGTTCCCTAGTGAAGGTCCAATTATGGCAAAAGTACCGAAAATAATTAAAGCACCTAAAGGAGAGGCGTACGTTAGAATTGAATCGCCTCGTGGTGAAATTGGTTGCTACATTAACAGTGATGGTAAAAAAGAGCCATATCGATTAAAGTTTCGTAGACCATCTTTCTACAACCTTCAAATTCTCCCAAAACTTTTAAAAGGAGAAAATATGGCAAACTTAATCACGATACTAGGTGCAATTGATATCGTACTTGGGGAGGTGGATGGCTAATGATGCAAGAGCTACTCCATTCTACTCCTAGTTTAACGAATTTTTTTATCTTTTTCGGATTAGCGGTAGCGCTATTATTAGCTGTATTAGGATTCGTAACGTACGGAATTTTAGCAGAGCGTAAAGTAATGGGATTTATGCAAGCACGGATGGGGCCAAACCAAGTAGGTGGGAAATGGGGGTTACTACAAACGGTAGCCGACGTTTTAAAGCTTCTTTTAAAAGAAGATACGATACCAAAATTAGCGGATCGTCCACTTTACATTTTAGCACCAGTTATCGCTTTTACACCTGCATTCATGGTGTTAGCAGTTATTCCTTTTACAGATAAATTTCAATTTGCGGATATTGGAGTTGGCTTATTGTACTACATTGCCATCTCTGGTATTACAACAGTCGGTGTAGTCGCAGCAGGTTGGGCATCCAACAACAAATACTCCTTACTTGGAGGAATGCGCGCGGCGGCCCAAATGATTTCATACGAAGTACCGCTTGTTATGTCGGTAATCGGAATTATCCTTTTAACAGGAAGTTTAAACTTAAACGATATCGTCCTAATGCAAGGGGAGACAGCTTGGTTCATTATTCTTCAACCGGTAGGGTTTTTAATATTCCTTATTGCATCAGTGGCAGAATTAAACCGTACACCATTTGACTTACCAGAGGCAGAATCAGAACTAGTTGCTGGTTATCACGTTGAGTATTCAGGGTTCCGTTGGGCATTCTTCATGCTTGCAGAGTACGTTTATTTATTCGCGATGGCTGCGCTAACAACTGTATTATTTTTCGGTGGATGGTTACCACCATTCGAATTCTTAGGATTCATTCCGGCAGGCGTATGGTTTGCACTGAAGTTCAGTTTTGTCGTCTTCCTACTAATCTGGTTCCGTGTAACGTTCCCTCGTTTGAGAGCGGATCATTTAATGGAGTTCGGTTGGAAAGTACTATTACCAGTAGCATTAGCAAATATTTTCGTCACAGCAATTATTAAAGAAATTTTCTTTAAGTAAATAAGCCCGTTTTATCGGGAAAAAAATGTAGGGGTGAAGCGAAATGCGCGGTCTTGCAAAAGGTTTGAAGTATACCCTTAAAAACTTAACTATGAAAAAAGTAACGTATAATTACCCGGAAGAACCGCTTCCACTACCTGATCGTTTTCGAGGTATTCAAAAGTTTTACCCGGAAAAATGTATCGTTTGTAATCAGTGTGCCAACATTTGTCCAACTGATTGCATTCAGCTAACGGGTAAGAAACATCCAGACCCAAACAAAAAAGGAAAAATCATCGATACGTACGATATTAACTTTGAAATTTGTATTTTATGCGACTTATGTACAGAAGTTTGTCCGACAGAGGCGATTGTCATGACAAATAACTTCGAGCTTGCAGAATATAGTAGAGATCGTTTATTTAAAGATTTAGAATGGCTAGATGAAAATGATACAAACGTCCGAAGGGAGAATAAAGCATGAGCGGAGAATTTCTCATATTCTTATGTTTAGCACTTGTTGCAATCGCTGGCGCCGTGCTGATGCTCAATCTTACGAAAGTAGTACACATGGTTGTTTCCTTAGTGTTTACATTCATAAGTATTGCAGGTATTTACGTTCTTCTTTCGGCAGAGTTTGTAGCAGCTGCACAAATCCTTATATATTCAGGTGCGGTCACAATTATTATTTTATTCGGAATCATGTTAACGCGTCACAACGACCATAGTGAAACTTCAAGTGTAGGCCGAAAACTACTTGTCTTTGTCGGTATCCTTGGTTTCGCAGCTGTTACGTATTTCGGTATTTATAATTTAGAGCTAGGAGAACAAGCAACGGAGTTACACGTAAACAATACGGAGCAAATTGGACTAGCGATTTATGCACATTACGTTATTCCGTTTGAATTAACGTCTGTTTTACTATTAGTAGCTTTAATTGGGGCTATTGTATTAGCAAAACGGGATGATGATGAAGAGGAGGCGAAAGATAAATGAGCAGTGTACCTTTATCAGCCTACCTCGTGCTAGCACTTATTTTGTTTTGTATCGGCCTATACGGTGCATTTACAAAACGAAATGTCGTCATTGTACTCATTTCAATCGAGCTAATGCTAAATGCAGTGAACATCAACTTAGTCGCATTTAGTAAATTTGGGATGAACCCATCGATTACAGGGCAAGTTTTCTCCCTGTTTGTCATAACGGTCGCAGCGGCAGAAGTTGCAGTAGGAATAGCAATACTCATTGCACTTTATCGCAACCGTCGTACCGTCAATGTCGATGAAATGAATTCATTGAAGCATTAAAAACAGTGGAAGAACTTGTTTGAGAAAGCATGAGGTAACATAGCCTCGTGAATAGAGAAGGGGATTTGATACGATGATGGAGAATGCTTGGCTTATCCCGCTTTTTCCGCTGATCTCCTTTATCCTATTAATACTAGTAGGTAAAAAACTGAAAGAATCGAGTGCGTATATCGGTATTGCGCTCACACTCGTATCATTCGTTCTATCTACATTAGTATTATGGGATCGGCTATCAGCACCAACATATTATCAATCATTTACTTGGTTAACGATTGGAGATGTACAGCTTACAGCGGGATTTGAAGTAAATCAATTAAATGCATTAATGCTTTTCGTAGTGTCATTAGTCAGCTTACTCGTACATATTTACTCTAAAGGCTATATGCACGGGGAAGGCCGTTTTCCAGTGTACTATTCCTATTTAGGTCTTTTCACCTTTGCGATGCTGGCACTAGTTATATCACCGAACCTTTTACAACTTTATATTTTTTGGGAATTAGTTGGGGTCGGTTCATTTTTATTAATCGGATTTTATTTTTACCATGATGAAGCGAAAGCCGCTGCGAAAAAAGCGTTTATTATGACGCGTATCGGGGATGTAGGATTATTCATCGGGATCATTCTATTATTCTGGCAAGTTGGCAGCTTCGAATATCGTGATATATTTGCTAGTTTAGAAGCGGGTGCTATTTCCTACGAAATGATAACGCTCATTGCGATTCTTATTTTCGTTGGGGCAATTGGGAAATCTGGTCAGTTTCCGTTACATACTTGGCTACCAGATGCGATGGAAGGTCCAACACCAGTTTCTGCTTTAATCCATGCAGCGACAATGGTAGCAGCAGGGGTTTACTTAGTAGCAACACTATTCCCGCTATTTAATGCAAGTGAAGCTGCAATGATGACAGTAGCAATTGTTGGGGCATTTACAGCCATTTTTGCAGCATCGATCGGTCTTGTACAAAAAGACATTAAACGAGTATTAGCCTATTCAACTGTCAGTCAGCTTGGATTTATGATGCTTGCTCTAGGTGCTGCTGGATATGTTGCAGGTGTTTTCCATTTAACGACACATGCGTTCTTCAAAGCACTTTTATTCCTTGCAGCCGGAAGTGTCATCCACGCTGCTCAATCACAAAATGTAGAAGAACTCGGCGGATTATGGAGCAAAATGCGCTTAACTGGGATACTCTTTTTAATCGGTACGTTAGCGATTAGTGGATTCCCGCTATTCTCAGGTTTCTTTAGTAAAGAGGAAATTTTAATAGCAGCATGGGTAAACGGTAATCCGTTCTTATTCATCATTGCACTAATTGCTGCATTTTTTACAGCTTTTTATATGTTCCGCTTATTCTTCATGGTGTTTACAGGAAAGAGTCGTGGAGATCAACGTCATGTTCACGAATCACCATCTGTCATGACGATCCCGATGATTGTTCTTGCTGTTTTAGCAGTAGGAGCAGGGTTTATTAATACACCGTGGTTCGGTCATCATTTAGGCGATTGGCTTACAGAAGGAACGGTTCTCTATGGACCAGCACATATTTCAGGTCCAGCTTGGATCATGATTGTGGCAACGTTAGTATCGTTCGCAGGAATTGCGTTAGCTTACTTTATGTACAATAAAGGGTCCATTCCGCGTGACTATTTCAGCGAAGGAGCTCCTGCAGCGTATAGCATGTTATACAACAAATATTGGATAGATGAGCTTTACAAAGGGACGTTTGTATACGGGTCAAAAGTGATCGGTCTATTCTTTAAATATATCGATGAATTCCTCGTACAAGGAACGATGAAAGGAATTGCTTCTTTCACGCAAACGCTCGGTAAAATAGGTTCGAAAATGCAAAACGGTCAAACACAAACGTACGGTGCTGTCGCGTTTGTCGGTTTAGCAGTATTATTAGTCATCTTTGCGTTAGTAGGGGGGTATATCGGATGAGTAACTACTTCTTATCTCTATTAATATTTGCCCCACTAATCGGTATGGTAGTGCTTTTCTTCTTACCAAAAACGAATGAAAAGCTAATTAAAACGGTTGGAGTTTTAGCGACGCTACCATCCTTACTATTAGCGTTTATCGCGTACTTCCAGTTTAGAGGCGGTACAGAGCTTACACAATTTGCAGAAAATCGTAGCTGGTTTCAAATTGGAAGCCCACGATTTATATCGGAATTTTATGGGCCAGATGTATTTTTAGGAATACCGTATGAATTAGGATTAAACGGCTTTTCACTCGTGATGATCCTATTAACAGCAGTTCTTTCAACTCTAGCAGCTATCGCTTCCATTCATATTAAAAAAGAATGGAAAGGCTACTTTCTACTATTCTTACTTTTACAAGTTGGGATGCTTGGAGTATTTGCTGCTGAAAACTTACTATTATTCTTCATTTTCTTTGAAATTACGTTAATACCGATGTTCTTCCTTATCGGAAAATGGGGTTATTTTGAAAAGGAAAATGCCGCTTATCGATTTTTAGTTTATAACGGACTCGGTTCAGCTATTTTATTAATCGTATTTATCGTCCTTTATACAAAAACAGGTACGATGAATATCGCGGAAATTACACAAATTGTGACAAGTAATAGCGGGATCGTTCCTTTAACAGATTCCTTTAAAATGGGACTATTAATTGCTTTACTCGTTGCATTCGGTATTAAGTTACCAATCGTCCCGCTACATAGCTGGATGTTAAAAGTACACGTACAAGCACCACCGTCGATCGTTATGCTTCATGCAGGTGTATTATTGAAAATTGGAGCATACGGGTTAATTCGTTTCGGATTAAATATTTTTCCAGAACAATTTGCTAGTCTCTCTGTTATTTTAGCGATACTCGGGGTTGTTAACTTACTGTACGGTGCGTTTTTAGCGCTCATTCAAACGGAGTTTAAAATGGTTCTTGCTTATTCAAGTATTTCGCATATGGGAATCGTACTAATTGGATTATCGGCATTAAACGAAGCTGGAATTCAAGGAGCAATATTCCAAGTCGTTTCTCACGGATTTATTGCAGCGCTTCTCTTCTTCCTCATTGGAGTAATGTATGAGCGTGTAGGTACAACGAATATCGAAAAACTTGGTGGTTTAGCGAAAGTAATGCCAATTACGGCTGGATTTTTCCTAGTTGGAGCACTTGCTTCCCTTGGGTTGCCAGGGATGAGTGGATTCGTTAGTGAATTTATGGCATTTTTAGGATTATTCCAAAAAGAGCCGATTATCGCCGCAGTTGGTGCGTTAGGGATTATTTTAACGGCTGCTTACCTTTTACGAGCAGTACTTCGAATCACATTCGGTAAGCCAATCGACTATAGCGAAAAAGTAGTCGATATGCGCGGAGCTGAATATGTTCCAGTGCTTGTATTAGTGTTCTTTATTGTATTAATAGGTGTGTATCCAAATATTTTAGTTTATCCGTTACAAGCAACAATAGAAGCCATTATGTTAGGGTTAGGAGGGTGAATAGGAGATGGATATAGAAACTTTACTCAGCTTTGATTGGGGCGCTATGATGCCAGAATTCATCATCCTTGGTGTTGCAACCCTTCTTTCACTACTCGATTTATTTCTGAAAAAAGAGTTTGATCGCCGCTATCTTGGCTGGATTGGATTTGCAGGAATTCTCGTAGCAATTGGCTTTTTAGTCGGTACATTTGAAAGCGTGGGAGCTGGCCAACCAAAAGTAACATCGATTCTGCATGAAACGTTTCGTTTAGATAGCTTTGCACAAAGCTTTAAGCTTCTGCTCCTCATCGGTTCTGCACTTGTGATGTTAATGGCCATTAGTTATGAACCGAAAGAAGGAATAAAAACTTACAGGGGAGAGTTTTATTACTTATTTTTAACGGCCCTCCTCGGTACGATGTTCATGGCATCAAGTGGAGACTTAATTACATTATTTATCGGACTAGAGCTATTATCATTATCGTCCTATATATTAGCTGGCATCCGTAAATACCATGGACCTTCGAATGAATCAGCGATGAAATATGTGATAAACGGAGCCATCGCAACTGCGATTACGTTATTTGGGATGAGTTACGTATTCGGTTTAACAGGAACAACAAACCTGTTAGAAATGCAACAAATTTTAATGCAAGCATATGCAACAGAATTACAGCATATGTTGCTAATCGGTTTTATTATGATGTTTGTAGGACTTTCCTTTAAGCTCGCAACAGTGCCGTTTCATATGTGGGCACCAGACGTGTATGAAGGTGCACCAACTCCAGTCGCCGCGTTTTTAGGAGTTGTTTCCAAAGCAGCAGGATTTGTTATTGTATTACGTATTTTCGTTACGCTATTTATCATGACACCTGCTGAAGGTGGAGAAACATCGATGTTTTTATCGCTTCAAGAATTTTTAGCAATTATTGCAGTAGCATCGATGGTTATCGGTAACGTTGTTGCTCTACGTCAACGAAACGTAAAGCGTATGCTTGCGTACTCGAGCATTGGGCACGCAGGTTACATCCTCGTTGCGGTTACAACGTTAAACTTCTTATACATGTTTGATGCGATTTGGTTCTACTTATTAGCCTACTTATTTATGAGCATCGGAGCATTCGCAGTCGTTCAAATCGTCACAACGAAGTACGGGACGGAAGATGTTAGTGTTTTTGCGGGACTTTATCGCCGTTCACCAGCATTAGCAGTAATTATGTCGATCTTTTTACTATCACTCGCTGGAATTCCAGGAACAGCTGGTTTTATCGCGAAAGTAAATATTTTCATCTCGGCTATTTCGGAACCGTCGAATGCTTACGTATTAGCATCGGTTTTAATTGCAACAACGGTCGTATCGTATGTCTACTATTTCGGTATTATGACGCAAATGTTCTTCCGTCCAACAGCAGACGAGGAAAAAGTAAACATACCAGTTCCAATGTGGATTGTATTAGTAATAGGAGTGATTGGAACGGTTATTTTAGGTATTATGCCTAATATCGCTCTAGACTTTTTCCACAACTATTTCAATATTTTATATGATTTCTTTCTACCTGGTCAGTAATTTGTCACTATTTTTGGGGGAAAATAGGATTTTTACTGAACTATGGATTGTGCAATAAATGGGGTATATGGTTTAATAGAAGAAGGAGTGTCGAAGCTCCTTCTTTTTTTGATGGAACAATGTCGAAAAATTTTGATTGATGACTGTCACTTGTCGGAAAGTGTCGAGGAGGGTGAATGATGGAAGCAGATATTGGTGCTCAAGCATTAATTAGTATTTTGTCGCATATCGTATTTATTGCCGTCACTTGGTGGGCGTTACAAAGTGTACAATATGAAAAATGGATGAAGCCAAACAAAGTACTACAAATCCGTCTTTTACTCATACTCGTAACAATCGCAATTGGTTCTACTGTCAGCAATTTCTTCTTAGATTACTTATTCTTATCACAAAGAATACACTTTTTATTTTAAATTTCACTGTACATAAAAAAGATACTAGCTTGATCGTCTTTTATAGTATGGAAAATCGACAATAGTATGTATACATCCACATTTTTCATAAACAATTTGACGACAATTCCCATGTATGTAAAGCCTCCTCCTGGCAAGAATGGTAATAAGGAGAGGGGACGAGGGGATATGAAAAATAATTGGAAGAATGTTTTATTTGGAATAGCTATTTTTGTATGTATAGGTTTCGTTGTCGTAGCGATTGGGAATGAAAAAAATATCGCGCGTGCAGATGAAAGTGATAATAAAAAACAAGTTGTAACGAGTAATGAATTTGAAGAAATCGTAAATGTTTTTGAAAAAAATAAATTTTCCATGGATGAGTGGAAACTTTATGGCAGAAAATACGTCAAAACAATTAGTAACTTAGACGGATTTCAAACGTACGCAAATGAGTTAAAAATAAAGATGGACCAATTTACTTGGAATGAGTCGATAGAAGAGGACAGTTGGAGTCTAACAGGAACGTTTATTAATGAGTCGACGAAAGAAACTGAGACCATTCAATTCATAACAACCCACACAAAAACTAATCCAACCACGTATATACTTTTTGAGATGAAAGGGTCCGACTTTAGTTTTGAATCTCCTAAAAAAATCCAGCAACAATTCGACCAGAAATCTGCCAATATTTTTCAAGGCGAATATGAAAGTTTTGCTTGTATAGTAGGCACAGCAGGTGATAAGATTAACTTTGGTTTGCATGATCTGTCAAACAATTTGCTTACTGATTTTAATGCTTCAGAAGTGGAGTCATTAAAAGAGGATACATTTGTATCAATCTCTGCATATAATGGGAAGTGGGACCGAGTAATTCCTACACACCATGGACTGATAAACTTACAAATTGGACTTAGAAAAGAACGATTAGGCGAAAAGATTACAGTTGTAATCGGCACGCCAATTATAACGATTGAATATTAATATAGAGAACATAGGACGCGGAGGGGAAGACCTTGGATAAAATCATCGTCCGTGGCGGAAAAAGGCTTACGGGTACTGTGAAGGTAGAAGGTGCAAAAAATGCAGTACTGCCTGTTATCGCTGCAACATTATTAGCAAGTAAAGGTAAATGTGAAATTTTGGACGTTCCAGAGCTTTCTGACGTTTATACGATCAACGAAGTATTACGTTATTTAAATGCTGATGTAAGCTTTTCGAACAATCGTATTACGGTTGATGCTTCAAGAGAGCTTATGATGGAAGCACCGTTTGAATACGTTAGAAAAATGAGAGCATCCGTATTAGTGATGGGGTCTTTATTAGCTCGTGAAGGTCGAGCGAAAATTGCCCTACCAGGAGGATGTGCAATCGGTTCCAGGCCTATTGACCAACACTTAAAAGGTTTCGAAGCAATGGGAGCAAAAGTAAAAGTTGGTAATGGTTTTATTGATGCAGAAGTCGAAGGAAGATTAAAAGGTGCAAAAATCTATTTAGACTTCCCAAGTGTAGGAGCAACAGAAAACATTATGATGGCAGCTACATTAGCTGAAGGTACAACAATTATTGATAATGTAGCGAAAGAACCTGAAATTGTGGACTTAGCAAACTTCCTAAACGGAATGGGAGCGAAAGTTCGTGGTGCAGGAACTGGCACAATTCGTATTGAAGGTGTAAAAGAACTTCACGGTACAACTCATCATATTATTCCAGATCGAATTGAAGCTGGGACGTTTATGGTAGCAGCTGCCATTACTGGCGGTAACGTACTAGTACAAGGTGCAGTACCAGAACATTTATCATCTCTAGTTTCAAAAATGCAAGAAATGGGCGTAACAATTCAAGAAGAAGAAACTGGATTACGTATTATCGGTCCAGAGCGTTTAAAGCCTGTAGACATTAAAACGATGCCACATCCAGGATTTCCGACGGATATGCAATCGCAAATGATGGCATTATTACTTGCTGCTGATGGCACAAGTATGATTACAGAAACAGTTTTCGAAAACCGCTTCATGCATGTAGAAGAATTTAGACGCATGAACGGCAATATAAAAATAGATGGCCGCTCGGTAATTATCGATGGACCTTCTACTCTTCAAGGTGCTGAAGTTGCCGCAACTGACCTACGTGCAGGAGCTGCATTAATTTTAGCTGGATTAATTGCGGATGGTTATACACGTGTAACGGAACTAAAACATTTAGACCGTGGTTACGTAAACTTCCATCAAAAATTAGCAAGCCTTGGTGCAGACGTAGAACGTATTACGTTAGAAAGCGCACCAGCTGTTTCAGAAGTAGAAGTAAAAGAAGCATAAAATAGACACACAGGTTCAGATTCTTTTAATAGAGTCTGGACCTTTGTTTTTTTTATCGGGCCAACCATTTTATATGCGGTACTAGCTCCGGCGGCTAGGCACGGCTCAAACTTCACTTTTCCTCCGTACGATAAGTCATCATCGCCTCGAAGATCGCTCGCCGTGATTCCTTTATCTCCTGCGAAAAAGCTCCAGTTTGATTGGACCTAAGCGAGCTGCCTCCGCTTATATGCTTTCCTCTAGTTTATTTCTGATAATTTTCGCTCATACCTTCTATTGTTTTACATAATCATGACAATTATGTAACAAAAATAAAAAAAAGTTGTCATTTCTTTTTGTGAGACAAATCTTGTCATAATTGCTTGTCCAAGCCCATAAGAATGGAATATACAAGTATTTCATTTCAAACGGAGGCTCGACACATTTATGAAAAACATAAAACCAATTATCGTACTCTCATCTATCCTTTTTGTTATGATCCTACTAATTCCAGCTCTAGTAGTCGTACCGTTTGCAGACAAGGAAGGCGGAAAGCTAACCGAAAATGTACAAACGAAAGACATGGAACCGATTGATTTAAGCTCGCCTGTTGACGTTCCAGTATATCGAAGCCAAGCTGGAAACATCGAGGAAATTCCGCTAGAGGAATATATTGTAGGTGTGGTAGCGTCAGAAATGCCAGCAGATTTCGAGCTGGAGGCATTAAAAGCACAGGCATTGACGGCAAGAACGTATGTAGTGAGACAGATGCTCATAAATGACCCGAAAGGTGTTCCAGCAGGTGCAATCGTCTCTGATACCGTTCAACATCAAGTATACAAAAGTCCAGCACAATTAAAAGAACAATGGGACCCAGGAGACTATGAATGGAAAATGGAAAAAATCCAAAAGGCTGTTCAAGCAACTGCTGGCCAAATATTAACATATGAAAATGAACCGATCGATGCGAGCTTTTTTTCAACAAGCAATGGTTTTACAGAAAACTCGGAAGAATATTGGTCCAACAAATATCCATACTTACGTAGTGTAGAAAGTCCTTGGGATACAGAATCAAAAGAGTTTTTAGATCAAACGGTTGTAACGGTAGAACAATTTGAAAAACTCCTCGGTGTAAAGCTAGCAAATGACGGCTCTGTCGGTAATATCGTGTCAAGGACAACTGGTAACAGGGTGAAAACGGTCCAGATTAACGGCAAAGAGCTATCCGGCAGGGAAGTTCGTGAAGCGTTAAAACTCCGCTCTAGTGACTTTGCATGGGAGCGTAAGGGCGATCAAATTGTCATCCAAACAAAAGGCTATGGTCACGGAGTTGGAATGAGCCAGTACGGCGCTAACGGAATGGCGAAAGAAGGTCGTACTCATGACCAAATCGTTACGCATTATTACCGTGGTGTTGAAATAGCAAGCGCAGAACAATTTGTAACGAAACTAACGGCAAAACAATAAGAATAAATGGTGATCTTCGCAAAATACGAGGATCACCATTTTTGCGATTATAACCTTTTATAGGATGCTAATAAGTCTTCTACTAATATTCCATTAATTTTTAATCCAGTAAGCTCACAGTCATTAATTTCAACATTTGTAAGGTTACAGTTAGAAATACGGCTTCCTTCGAGTTCACAATGTTCAAACGTTAACGGTCGTTGTTTTGCTCCTGGAACAAAGTTTTCATGGCCCTCTGGAGGTAAGCCGATGTGATGAATGTATGCCCCACCTAATTGGGCGCCATTAATTTCTAAATCACTTAAGTTTGCATCCGTAATCGTCACCTTGCTTAAATTCACATCATGAAAAGTAGTTCCTTCAAGTGTAGCGCAAGTAATGTTCATACCTTCTGCAAAAACTTCAAAGAAAGAAGAACCTCCAATGTTTGCTTGCTTTGCCTCCAGTTGTTTCGCTTCATTTTGAATTTTTATTTTTTCCATCCCTTAACACCCCTCTATATAATAGGTAAAGAATACCTAGAATACCCTTCACCGTCATATTCGTATTTTTCGCAGATTGTATATTTACGGCCATCAGCTGAAAAAGAATAATCTTTATCCTCCAGGAAAGCCTGCATTTTCTCTCCCGCGGCATTGAACGGATTATCACTATTATCTACGGCTGCAACACATTGTTGAGGCGCTAACGTTGTTCGGAAGTACCATTCAGGTATTCCATCAAAAGAGGATACTTCTACACAGAGGATATATACATGAGTGTCCGGATTTTTTTGTGATGCACCTTGTGGCCAAATACCGTAATGAATAGTAGGACTAACAATATTGGGCAAATGTTTGGAAGCGGATAATAAAGATTCTTTTGCATTTTGATACTTGCTCGGCATCTCCTTCAAACTTACACACGGAATTCCGACTAATTTTAATTCATTATGTTCCACGACTTTTACTGACATACAAAAACCCCTTTCTATTTCCGACAGCTCCATTATACAAACAAACGTTCTTGTTGTAAATGGATTATGAATTATTTTTGTAACAATTTAGAACTTTCATAATAAAATAACAACACAAATCTCTCTTACTTGTTAACGAAAACAGTAGGAGGGGTTTATTTGTTTATTGATACTACTAGTACGGAGTGAATAGGCGGGGGAGTTGCGTTAATAAAAGCGGGAAGAGCGTCAATTATTGAATTCAGTAGGCGTGAAAGTCGGTTCGGTTGGCCGAAAAAGCATTGTGGTTGGCGTGAAAGAGAGTTCGGCTGGCCGAAAAAGTGTGGCAGTAGGCGTGAAAGTCAGTTCGGTTGGCCGAAAAAGCGATGCAGTTGGCGCGAAAGTGAATTCAGTTGGCCGAAAAAGCAATGCAGTTGGCGTGAAAGTGAATCCGGTTGGCCGAAATAGAGTCACAGCTGGCGTAAAAGCGAGTTCGGTTGGCCGAAAAAGTGTGTCGGTTGGCGTGAAAGTCAGTTCAGTTGGCCGAAAAAGTGTGGCAGTTGGCGTGAAAGTCAGTTCGGTTGGCCGAAAAAGCGATGCAGTTGGCGCGAAAGTGAATTCAGTTGGCCGAAAAAGCAATGCAGTTGGCGTGAAAGTGAATCCGGTTGGCCGAAAAAGCGATGCAGTTGGCGTAAAAGCGAGTTCGGTTGGCCGAATATGGGGCGCAGTAGGCGTGAAAGTCAGTTCGGTTGGCCGAAAAAGTGTGGCAGTTGGCGTGAAAGTCAGTTCAGTTGGCCGAAAAAGTGTGGCAGTTGGCGTAAAAGCGAGTTCGGTTGGCCGAAAAAGTGTGTCGGTTGGCGTGAAAGTCAGTTCAGTTGGCCGAAAAAGTGTGGCAGTTGGCGTGAAAGTCAGTTCGGTTGGCCGAAAAAGCGATGCAGTTGGCGCGAAAGTGAATTCAGTTGGCCGAAAAAGCAATGCAGTTGGCGTGAAAGTGAATCCGGTTGGCCGAAATAGAGTCACAGCTGGCGTAAAAGCGAGTTCGGTTGGCCGAAAAAGCGATGCAGTAGGCGTGAAAGTGAATCCGGTTGGCCGAAAAAGAGTCGCAGCTGGCGTAAAACCGAGTTAGTTAGGCTGGAAAAAACGTCACGGTTGGCACAAAAAAGAAGCGGTCTTTGTCCGAAATTTTGATTGGTCCCAAAGGTAGTTCCGAATTGGCAAGTGCGTCAATAAATCTTCCAAGTGCGTCAAAAAATGCGAGAAGAGCGTCAATAAAATTTCTAAGTGCGTCAAAAAATGCGAGAAGAGCGTCAATAAATCTTCCAAGTGCGTCAAAAAACGCGAGAAGAGCGTCAATAAATTTTCCAAGTGCATCAAAAAATTCGAGGAGTGCATCAATAAATCTTCCAAGTACTTCAATAACTCAACAGGTACATCGTATAGTGCATTAAATGACTAAAAAAATCTACCAGCTAGCAACATTAATATGAAAATATAAGTTTAAGTGAGTTTTAAGCGTACAGGAAACGGATGAAAGACTAGAACTCAGGCTCCGCGGATAACTGCAACGGACAACCCCTACAAACAAATCTAATACGAAAAAAATAAAAAACCTCCTAAATCTATGAATAATTCCATAAAAAGTAACGAATATTAACTATTTAAAAAATTTTTTTGATAGATATGTATATTATTCTCGGATTCTGTTCAGAATGATTGCTGAGGTGATGATAAATGAGAGAGGAAGAAAAGAAACGGACTTCTCTAAATTCGAAGTGGCAAAAGGTTATGAAAAAGCGTTGGGTATTCCCAGCAATCTATTTAGCAAGTGCAGCAATAATTTTAACGGCAGTACTAATGTTCCAAGCAGCAAATTCAACTGAACCAGATTTAGGAAATGATACGAACGGTCAAGGGGATATTTCACAAGGAGATCAACCAGCAGTAGAAGTTACTAGTCCAGTAGAAAACTTCTTATTTCCAGTAGTGGATGTTGACTCTACTGTTATTGAAAAACATTTCTGGGATCCTACAAGACCGGAAGATGAGCAAGAAAAATCTTTCGTATCCTATAATGGAATTTATCGTCCAAGCACAGGAATTGACATCGCATTAAAAGATGGAGAAACATTTGAAGTAGTCGCTGCATTAAGCGGTACAGTAACTCGTGCAGAATCAGATCCATTACTAGGATTTGTAGTGGAAATTGATCATGGCGATAACGTAAAAACGTTCTACCAATCTTTAAATGAACTATTTGTAGAAGTAGGCGATTCCGTTAAGCAAGGTGAATCCATTGCACAAGCTGGAACAAGCGTAATGAACAACGAATACACTCATGTTCATTTTGAAATTCGTAAAGATAGCATTGCTGTAAATCCAATTGATTTCTTCAATAAGCCATTAACTGCCTTATTAGAAGAGGAGAGTACTCAAGTAACAGCTCCTCCAGTGGATGAGGAAGAAGATGCGCCAGCAGACGAGGAAGAAGACACTCCTGCTGAAGATGAAGAAGAAGAGCAAGACGAGCCACAAGAATCTTCAAATTCTGATGAATAAAAAATAATTAATCGGGTAATACTATAAATAACCGATGTGACATTAACAACATAAAGTATTTTATGGAGAATGTCGACCAAGCAAAAATCTTTTCTAAGAGCTTTCTTAGGAAAGATTTTTTGTTTTGTATGAATTAATGTACTAATTTGTGTATTTTTGAATCTATTGTATATTTTTTACGTATAAACTAAACTAATAGTAGGTTTGTCTAACAATATTAAAAAAATGAGTGTGGTCTTATATGGGGAATCTATCATCTTTAAGAAAATCCCACAATCTATTTGCAACCTTCATAATAATCATCGGAGTGCTTCTATTTTTAATGCACTTTTCTTTTTCTATGCCGTTAACGAACGGGTTTCAATTGGGGTTACTTGTAATTACGATAATTTTATTAAATATTTTTATGATTTATTTACCACCAAAAGATAATAGATTATGTTTGGATACGACTGTGTATTTAAGCGTAATGTATTTATATGGAATTGAAATTACATTACAAATTTTATTAATAAGTACGATTCTCTACTACATTGTTCAACATAGTACCAATTGGATTACAGACGGAACCGAATGGTGGAAACATATAGTAAATTTTGGTATGTACAACTGGATAATAAATGGTGCGTATTATGCCTTTATTTATACCGGTGGAGAAATAGGATTATTCGGCTTAAATTATGCACATGCTTATATCATTTCTACAGCAGTTTATTATATCGTGAACATTTTTATTGTTACTTCTTATTTTGCTATGGCAAACGATACCAATATGTTTTCTATTGCAAAAAGCATTGCGGAAGATTCTTTTTTTCACTATTTAGCAACGCTGATTTTATCCTATATTTTACTTATTCTAATGGGAACGCACCCAATCTTCGGCCTACTAATTTTCATGATTATAAACGTACTAGTATCGATTGCATTTAAAAACTATTTTAAAATGTATGAACAAGCAAAAAAAGATAAAACGTATCGAGAACAAATTTTAGATTCGTTACCAGTCGGAATTATCACATCCGACGATACGTTAAATGAATTCTTTCTAAATTCAACAGCAAAAGAGCTTCTACAAATAGAGGAAAAGGACGTAAAGCCTCATTTATATAAAGATCAGGAATTTTGGAAAGTAATCTATTCTAGAGACTTGTGCCATAATAAAAATGTAAAACATAACGATCGATTATTTCTATTGTCACAATCCGAATTAAAAAATAAGAAAGAACAACTTATCGGTAGGATTATCCATTTTATTGATATGACAGAAATAGAGGAAATGCAAAGAAAAATAAACCAAACAGAGAAACTTGCACTATTAGGAGAAATGAGTGCAGGAGCGGCGCACGAAATTCGGAACCCATTAACCGTTATTTCAGGATTTTTAACGTTAATGAAACAAAGCTTTACGAAAGAAAATAACGAAAAGTATCAACTGCCTTTATTGCTTAAAGAGCTAGAGCGGATTAATACGATAGTAGAAGATATGCTCACGGTTGCACGACCAGCATCTCCACAACTTATGCGCATGTCGATTAAAGAAATATTAAATGAACTGCCCAAAAACCTATTACTTAACGATTCTATGCACGTTGCGATTCAGTTGGATGATACGAAACTACTAGTTGATCCGAAACAGATGAAGCAAGTTTTGTACAATTTAATACGAAACAGTGTGGAAGCGATGGATGGGCTCGGGAGACTTTCCATTTATTCAGTAAAAAAGGAACAAACATATGAAATATATATTAAAGATAGTGGAACAGGAATGGACGAAGCGACAGTAAAAACGGTATTCAATCCGTTTTTCACCTCCAAAGAAACTGGTACAGGGCTCGGCTTAACGATTGTACAAAGAATAATAGACGACCATCACGGAAAAATAGAAGTTTTTGAGACATCAGAAAATGGGACAACTTTCTTAATTACGTTACCTTTACAGGATTAGAACCTCTTTGACAGAGAGGTTCCTTTTTTCTTCCAAAAAAGTCGAAAAAACTCGAATGCTGTCAAACAAAGTTAAATATTGTAAAATCAAAACAAATAAATTAAAATGAGAGTAGTAGTAAAATGATAAGGACTTTCGTGGATAGAGTGTGATAGTGATGGGAATTCAAGCCCTTTTTAAAAAACCGAGTAATTTATATATAGCAAGCATTATAATGATAGGACTTGCTCTATTTATTACGCATTTTTCATTTAATATTGTTGTGCCTCATTGGAGTATTATCCTATTATCAATTTTTGCTGTTGCCCTATTAAATATTTATTTAATTTACATTCCTCCCCGTGATAACTCATTGTGTTTAGATGCTACCATCTATTTATCCACCCTTTTTTTCTATGGACTTGAAACGACACTTTTCATATTATTGCTAAGTATTGTGCCAAATTACTTTACTCATAAAGGGACGGAGTGGTGGAAGCATTTATTTAACTTTAGTCTCTATGTTAGTTTATATACGATTGCTTATTATATTTATAAAACCCTCGGTGGAGAAATTGGCGCATTATCACTAGAGTATGCGCACGCTTATATCGTTTCAACGGCTATTTATTTCGTTGTAAATATTGCCGTTATAGCATCTTATTTTGCTATTGCCAACTCAGTAAAAGTAACTACTATGGTTAAAAATCTAAGTGACGGATCGGTGACACACTATTTTGCGACACTAATATTATCTATTATTTTATTAATATTAATAGATCCTTTTCCTATTTTTGGCTTAGCCGTTTTTACTATTATAGTTGTAATCGTGTCAATTGCCTTTAAAAATTATTATAAAATGTTTGAACAAGTGAAAAAGGATAAAACATATCGTGAACAAATATTAAATTCTTTACCAGTAGGGATCATTACGTCAGATGATACGGTAAATGAATTTTTCCTAAACGTAACAGCGAAGGAAGTATTGAAGATTAATGAGAAGGAAGTTATTGGTCAGCTAAGATCAGATGAACAATTTTGGAAAATAATTCGCTCTAGAGAATTTTGCAAAAACCAAAAAGTTCTATACAAAAGTCAAGTTCTTTTATTTTCCCAATCTGAATTGAAAAATAAAAACGAACAGCTTATCGGGAGAATTATACATTTCATCGATATAACAGAAATTGAAGAGATGCAAAGAAAAATTCAACAAACAGAAAAACTCGCACTGTTAGGAGAAATGAGTGCAGGAGCGGCCCATGAAATTCGCAATCCGCTGACAGTCATTTCTGGATTTATAAAATTAATGAAACAAAGCTTTACTAAAGAACAAAATGAAAAATATCAGTTGGCACTATTACTAAAAGAGTTAGACCGAATTAACTCCATCGTGGATGATATGCTACTCATTGCAAGACCAACTACACAACATTTAATAAAAATGTCCATTATTGACATCATTAACGAAATCCCAAAATTGTTTAACAATAATAGTCGTTTAAAAGTTACTATTAACCTAGACGATACGAAGCTTTTCCTCGACCCAAAACAAATGAAACAAGTACTATACAATTTAGCAAGAAACAGCATGGAAGCGATGGGCGGTACGGGGGAACTTTCGGTTTATTCAGTAAAGAAGGAAAAAGAATATCAACTATTTATAAAAGACACCGGTATAGGGATGCCTGATGAAACGAAAAAGTTAGTTTTTAATCCATTTTTCACTTCAAAAGAAACCGGTACAGGTCTTGGCTTAACAATTGTGCAACGAATTGTAGATAACCATGGTGGTACAATTGAAGTGTACGATACGTCAGAAAAAGGAACAACGATCTTAATAACATTACCACTACCATCTTAAGTGAACCCATTATTGTTAGGGTTCTTTTTTATTTGCCTACCCTAAAAATGATAAATTGCTTTAAAATAGTAGAGAAAGTAAGTATAATAATAGATAATTTCGAAAATCGAAATATTAGGGGGATTGGGAAAAATGAAACAAGATTATTTATACCATCCATATCCATCGCAGCGAAATACAGTGTTCGCGAAAAATGGTATGGTCGCAACATCACAACCTTTAGCTGCACAAGCAGGATTACATATTTTAAAAAAAGGTGGAAATGCCATTGATGCAGCCATTGCAACAGCAGCCTGTTTAACAGTAGTGGAACCAACATCTAATGGGATTGGCGGAGATGCGTTTGCGCTTGTCTGGACAAAAGGGGAATTGCACGGATTAAATGCAAGCGGTCCAGCCCCTGCCTCTCTTTCCATCGATGCGGTGAAGGAACGAGGGTACACAGAAAAAATGCCAAAGCTCGGATTAATTCCTGTTACAGTACCAGGAGCACCAGCAGCGTGGGCGACACTTTCGAAACGATTTGGAAAATTACCATTAAGCGAAGTATTAGAGCCAGCTATCCAGTACGCAACAGAAGGCTACCCAGTATCACCGACGTTAGGAAAGTACTGGAAGGGAGCTTATCGAGCATACAAACAGCAAGGAACCTCAGAAGAATTTTCAGGTTGGTTCGAAACGTTTGCTCCAAAAGGTCGTCCACCAGAAATCGGCGAAATTTGGGCATCAGAAGGTCACGCAAATACGTTACGTGCAATTGGCGAAACGAATGGCGAAGCATTTTACCGTGGAGAATTAGCAGAAAAAATCGCAGCCTTTTCAAAGGAACATAACGGATTTATTTCGTATGAAGACTTAGCAAACTATGAACCTGAATGGGTAGACCCAATTCGTGTAGATTATAAAGGGTACGACGTTTGGGAAATTCCTCCGAACGGCCAAGGAATAGCAGCCCTAATGGCATTAAACATTTTAAACGATGATGTGTTTACTGATAGAGATACGGTAGAAACGTATCATAAACAAATAGAAGCGATGAAGCTTGCGTTTGAGGATACAAAAAAATACGTATCTGACCCGCGCACAATGAAATACAGTGCAGAGGAGCTTTTAAGCAAAAAATTCGCAACAGAGCGACGTGCTTTAATTGGAGAGGAGGCCATTACGCCTGAGCCTGGAACTCCGCCAAAAGGTGGTACGGTCTACTTAGCTACAGCTGACAGCGAAGGAAACATGGTATCTTTCATCCAAAGCAACTATATGGGCTTCGGCTCAGGAGTAGTCGTTCCCGGAACTGGCATTGCCTTACAAAACCGTGGACACGATTTTTCATTAGATCCTGAACACGAAAACGCATTAGCGCCAGGAAAGAAAACATATCATACAATCATTCCAGGCTTTTTAACGAAGGGTGATGAAGCAGTCGGACCTTTCGGTGTTATGGGCGGTTACATGCAGCCACAAGGTCACATGCAAGTAATTATGAACACAATTGACTTCCATTTGAATCCACAAGCAGCATTAGACGCACCTAGATGGCAATGGATGGAAGGGAAGAAAGTGATGGTCGAACCAACCTTCCCGACCCATCTCGCACAAGCGTTAGCGCGAAAAGGTCACCAAATCGAAGTCGCGTTAGACTCTGGCAGCTTCGGACGCGGTCAAATCATCTGGCGCAACCCGGAAACAGGCGTCCTAACAGGTGGAACGGAATCAAGAACTGATGGTGAAGTAGCGGGGTATTAATGTAGTAAGGGGACTGGCGTTGGTGAGTGGGGGATCGCAAATAAAGCTTGGTTATCGCAAATAAAAGCGTGTTAACGCAAATAAAAGTGGGTAATCGCAAATAAAAAGTAGTTGTCGCAAATAAAAGCGTGCTACCGCAAATAAAAGTGAATTACCGCAAATAAAATGCAATACCCACCCGCGATTAACCCCAACCCAACGCCGTTTAACGGAAATAAAATGAAACTAGATGAAGATCAATACTAATCTTGATCCATCTAAAAAGAAAGTAGGTTTCAGCATGAAGCAATGGCATATTTTTATCGCATTTTTTCGTTCTGGAATGCTAGGCTATGGCGGTGGTCCTTCAAGTATTCCGCTCGTACATAAGGAAGTAGTCGAGCGATTTAAATGGCTCACGGACGATGAATTTTCAGATGTACTTGCGCTTGGCAATACGTTACCTGGACCTATAAATACGAAAATGGCAGGTTATATCGGCTACCGAGTAGGTGGAGTGCTAGGTATGTTGAATGCGATCTTTGCATCCATTATGCCGACCATTCTATTAATGATAGTCATTTTAACGACCTTAACGCAATTTAAAGATAATCCAGTCATCCAAGGAATGACAAAAGCAGTTGTTCCTGTCGTAGGGGTGATGCTCGCAGTGCTAACTTGGGATTTTTTCAAGAACTCAAAAAAAGGTCTTGGCCTCCTACCTGCAATTATTTTAGTAGTAGCAAGTCTTCTACTTATTGAAATGTTAGGTTTGCACCCTGGTATTCTAATTGGAGTGCTACTAGCTGCGGCATTTTTTAAAAAAGATAAACAACCGGAAAAAGGAGGCGAATCAGCATGATCCTTTATTGGGAAATATTCCTCGCCTTCTTTATTCCAGGGATACTAGGGTATGGCGGTGGTCCTGCTTCTATCCCATTAGTTGAAAATGAAGTGGTTCATCGTTACGGTTGGTTAACGGTTCAAGAGTTTAGTGAAGTGCTTGCTCTCGGAAACGCTTTGCCAGGCCCAATTGCAACGAAAATGGCAGGTTACATTGGCTATGAAGTAGGCGGAGTACTTGGTGCGAGTATCGCTGTTTTCGCAACGGTTGCCCCGTCGTTACTACTAATGATCGGCCTCATGAGCTTACTTTATAAATTTAAAGATTCACCAAAAGTAAAAAGAATGACAAATTACGTACGCCCAACAATTGCCCTATTACTTGGCGTTATGGCGTACCGATTTTTTGCACAGTCGTACGAAGGAACTGGCCTCCTACAAACAATTATTTTAATCGTTGTTAGCTACTTACTTTTAGAAAAGTGGAAAGTACACCCTGCTTACGTGATAGTTGGAGCGCTAGTGTACGGAGCGCTAGTTCTTGCATAAGTAACAACGAAAGAAAGGAGTGACTACCTATGAAAAAACTACTACTAACTGGGTTCGTCCCGTTTCTTGATTTTCCAGTTAATCCAACAGAGGAAATCGTTAAAAAGCTCGATGGAGAAACAATTAACGGGTATCAAATCATAAGCAAAGTACTCCCGGTTGATTTTCAACAGTCGGAAAAAGAAATCATTCAACATTACGAAGAAATCAAACCAGATGCAGTAGTCTCACTCGGTTTGGCAGCTGGCCGCCAGCACATAACACCAGAGCGGATTGCGATTAACTGCAAGGACGGTGCGCCTGATAACAATGGTGTTATATGTGAGGATGAGCCTATTTCTAATGACGGACCAGCGGGGTTCTTTTCAACATTACCGATCCGTGCAATGGTGAACTCGTTAAAAGAACATGGGTACCCTGCGAAAATATCAAACACAGCGGGTACCTATCTTTGCAATAACGTAATGTATGCTGTTTTACAGAAAATAGAAAAGGAAAAAACGCCAATCCCTGCAGGCTTTATTCACATACCAGCTTCTCATGAGCTAGCGATTCAATTGAAAAATAGCGCGAGCTGGTCACAACGTGATTTAACTGAGGCGATCCGTATTTGTTTGACGACTTTATAATAAAAAAACAACGACAGCTGCCATTAATCGACAGCTGTCGTTATGTTACTAGTTGTACAATTAATTTAATCCAACCGAAAAAAGAAATCCAAAGTGGTACGCTTAACAATGTTCCCCAAATCATCCCGAGTGCTAGACCGTTTTTTTCTACCATCAAAACCCCTCCAAGGTTGTAACATAACTAGGATGGTATAGTCATAGGCAGTTCTTAATAGTTTTATACATGCTACTAATATTTATCTGAATTTTTCTATCAATAGAACAAGAAGATTGCTCAGCCTGTTAAGTAAATGCTCAACCTGTTAAGTAAATTCACAAACTTGTTAAGAAAAACGCCAAATCTGTTAAGTAAATTCACGAACCTGTTAAGAAAAAAGCTAAATCTGTTAAGTAAATCCACGAACCTGTTAAGAAAAACGCCAAATCTGTTAAGTAAATCCACGAACCTGTTAAGAAAAACGCCAAATCTGTTAAGTAATTCACCAATCTGTTAAGAAAAAATCGCAACCTGTTAAGAAAACCAACAAACCTATGAAGAAAAAGGCGAAAACAGCTAAGAAAATCCGCAAACCTGTTTAGAAAATCAAAAAACTTTTTAAAAAAATCGCAAACATATACTAAAGGAGGAACATATAATGACATATTCCATTATCGGTTATTGTGAAAAAGAGAAAGAGTGGGGAGTTGCTGTTCAATCGAAGTTTCTTGGCGTTGGGGCGGTAGTTCCATTTGCTCAAGCTGGAGTAGGAGCAATTGCCACTCAATCCTATGCGAATACTTCCTACGGACCGAACGGTTTGCAACTACTTTCAGAAGGAAAATCGGCACAAGAAGTCGTTAACTTACTAAAAGAAGCCGATTCAGAACGAGAGCTCCGTCAATTCGGTGTAATAGACGCAACCGGAAATGCTGCCACGTTTACTGGCGAAAAGTGTTATGACTGGGCAGGAGGAAAAACAGGCAAGCATTACGCGGCACAAGGTAACATCCTCGTCAGTGAAGCAACCGTACTAGCGATGGCGGAAACGTTTGAATCATCAAGCGGTACGTTAGCTGAACGTCTTTTAAAAGCATTAGCCGCTGGACAAGCTGCAGGTGGAGATAGTCGTGGACAACAATCAGCCGCACTACTCGTCGTAAAAGAAAAAGGGGGATACGGTGGCTTCAATGATCGGTACATTGACCTACGAGTGGACGACCATCCTCAGCCGATTGACGAACTTATTCGCATCTATGAACTGCAACAACTATATTTTGCACCAACAAAGAAGGAAAACATTTTAAAAATAGAAGGAGAAACAGAGGAAGAGCTTACGGCACACCTTGCACGGCTAGGTTATTTAAGTAAAAACAATACACTTCAAGAAGCACTCACAGCCTATTTACATACAGAGAATTTCGAAGGTCGTGAACTAGCACCAGGCTACATTGATCGAGAAGTCCTTATTTATATGGAAAAACAAGGGTAACGTAAAAAAGAAGGGGAAAACGATTCAATTTCTCCCTTCTTTTTTGCGTAAAAAACGATAGCCCTTCCTTCCTGTTATATAAAAGCGAAATGTAAAAAAGTGAGAATTGTCCTAGAATGACCCCCTTGACGTATGAATATATATACTGCATAATAAATTATTATTTGGAATAGTCTCAAAATTCTGTATTAAAACAGATAAGACGAGTAGAGGTTGAGGTGATGATTCACAAGCAAAAATTAAAACGCTTACATTCCTTTAAAATGAGGTGACACTCCATCATGATTATTTTAGTTTTTATGTTGCTCGTCGTTGGAGTTAGTATATTTTTAGCCATAAAAAAACAACGACCAGCTTTTTTATCCTTACCGGTTTTAGCTCTCATTACTTATGTCATCGTTGAAATTGCACTTGTACCAGCACCGTTTTTAGACACAGTTAAATTTATATTTAGCTTACAGTAAAAGTTTAAAGGAGGTCACGTATGAAAAAAATTGATAAAGCGGTAGCAGATGCGTACTTCAAGGAAAAAAATCGTTACATTGCGATTTACTTAATTATTTGGTTTGCTGTCTCTTACGGAATTGTCCTATTTGCAGAGTCACTTCAGTTTACGATGCCAGGATTAAACTTCCCGTTCCATTATTTTATGGGGGCACAAGGGTCGGTCCTCGTTTTCATCATTTTATTATTTGTTAATGCAAAAGTAAGTGACAAAATTGATGCGAAATACGGAATTGACGAAAAAGCGAATGAAGTATTAAGTGCAGGCAAAACGCTAGACCATTAAATTAGAAAAAAGAAACACGGTATTATAAGGGGGACGTACGGTTGGAGAATACACAGTTTCTCGTTTCACTAGGGTTAATTTTAGCGACATTTGCATTATATATCGGAATCGCGATTTACAATAAAGCGAGACAAACGTCCGATTTCTACGTGGCAGGGCGTGGAGTACCACCTGTTTTCAATGGAATGGCGATCGGAGCCGATTGGATGAGTGCAGCTTCATTCATTGGAATGGCTGGTACCGTCATGCTACTAGGCTACGACGGGCTTGCTTACATAATGGGTTGGACCGGGGGATACTTACTACTCACATTTCTATTAGCTCCCCAACTTCGTAAATACGGTCGTTACACCGTTCCTGAATTTATCGGTGACCGTTTTGATAGCCACACAGCGCGTGTTATCGCAGCAATTTGTACGATTATTATTTCATTCACCTACTCAGTAGGACAGCTTTCTGGTTCAGGAGTTGTTATTGGAAGACTACTAGAAGTGGATGCAAAAATCGGTGTAGTCATTGGTGTCGTGTTAATTTCTTTCTACGCAGCATTTGGTGGGATGAAAGGGATTACTTGGACGCAAGTTGCGCAATACGTTATCCTCATCACAGCATACATCATCCCAGTTATTTTCATGAGTTTACAAATAACGAATAATCCACTTCCTTGGTTATCATATGGCACAATCGTGCAAGAGCTTGGCGAAATAGACCGTCAGCTAGGGTTTACCGAATATTTCGCTCCGTTTGACACAGGGTCAAAATGGCAGTTCATGGCCCTTATGTTTACGCTCATGGCCGGAACAGCAGGATTACCTCACGTTATCGTTCGATTTTACACAGTTTCAACGATGAAAGCAGCTCGCTGGTCGGGTGCGTGGGCACTACTTTTCATTGGATTACTTTACCTTACAGCACCAGCATACGCAGCATTCTCTCGTTTTATTTTAATGAAAAACGTTGTTGACCAACCAATTAACAATTTACCAGCGTGGACAGAATCGTGGATTAAAACAGACAAATTAAAAATTGCCGACACGAATGGAGATGGAATTCTCCAATGGAATGAGCTGATGATTTCAAACGATATCGTCGTAATGGCAACACCTGAGATTGCTAATTTAGGAGTTTTCATTATCGGTTTAGTCGCTGCAGGTGCAATGGCAGCAGCATTATCAACGGCAGGTGGATTAATGATTGCCATTTCTTCCTCGTTTGCTCATGACATTTACTATCGCGTGTTAAGACCGAATGCAACAGATCAAAACCGTTTACTCGTAGGACGAATTACAATCGTTACAGCAACAGTTTTAGCAGGGGTTATTGCGTTAAACCCACCAGGTGCGATTACGCAAATTGTCGCTTGGGCATTCGCGCTCGCATCAGGAACATTTTTCCCAGCACTCCTACTCGGTGTTTGGTGGAAACGTGCTAATGCACAAGGTGTTATTGCCGGAATGCTCGTTGGGCTCACGGTAACCATTTCCTATTTAGTCGCAGCCAAATATTATGGCTTTACTATATTTGGCATTATCGATACAGGTGCCGGGGTGTTCGGAGCAGCCTCCGCAATCATCGCCATTATCGTCGTAAGTTTAAGCACAAAAGCACCATCACAAAAATTACAAGAAGAAGTAGTCGACTTGCGTTATCCAGAACAGATGACATACAAAGATGGAGACGTTTGGATCGACAAATAAGTAGGATAGAGGGACGCTTGTAAAAAGTGCGTTCCTCTTTACACGTTTTTAGTTTTTTAAAAAAATATGTCAACTTCCCTCCTACTAAAAAATAAACTGAAGAAAGGAGGTGAAGAAGTATGGGGGTATTGGCACGAAATACAGAAGGATATCAACTGTTAGCTATTAAAAAAATTAGAGAGAGAGATTTAGAGAGGTATCGACCACTAAAGGGAGCGTTTTTTGTCATCAAGCAAGAAAAGAAATTTGTACTTAAATGGGATAAAAATCGACTATCGTGGCGACTGCTTTATACTTCTGTTTTACCCGAAGAATTAACAACTATCCAATGGAACGAAAATGTCTTAATACCAGTACAGCAGACAGCCTTTTCTAATTTGATGATGATTAAAACGCCAAAAGGAGAAGTACGGCATTATCCAGTGTATACAGCAGAACTAGCGAATGAGTTTGTTTACCATGACGCCTCCTTTATCCTCTGGGATGGAGTGCAAGATATCGGTTACATCGATTCCATTCATCATAAATTACTAGAACATTATATTAATCTTTCTAACAATTAAAAAGGGGTCAAACACGTTGATCGATCATTTTTTATGGGACCATCTATCTGATGAAGAAAAAAATAAAGTATTTATTCAATGTACACAACAAACATTTGAACATGGTCAAATTATTCATCCTGCTAACGAAGTACGAAAAGGGCTTCATTTAATAATAGCAGGAACAGCAGAAGTGTATATTCCAGGTCTGACAGCTACGGAGGATGAGGTGCTTGAAATGGTGAAAGAAGGAGAATTCCTAGGCCTTTCCCAATTTTACGCATTTTTGTCCCCAACAGTCGACCTGGAGCCTTCTACTTTAGAAGTACGAGCAATAGATGACGTAGAAACGTTGTACATTCCTTTTTCACTTTTGGACAAGCTGATCACACAACCGTCTATTCGCGAAAAAATGCTCCAGGAAGTGTCGCTTCGTTTATATGACGTGTACCAATCACTAGCCCTCCAAGTAAAGCATAACCGTAAAAGAGCGGAAAGAAGTACAATCATTCAAACGATTGGTGATGTGATGGATGAAACACCACTGATTTTACCAAGAGACGTAACAATTCAAAAAGCCGTACAAGAGCTTCGTGCAAATCGGAGAACGGCAGTGCTAGTAGTGGAGCAAGATCAATTAAAAGGAATTGTCACCGAGCAAGACTTTATTGAGCGCGTACTTGCAAGTGGGGAATCAACAGAGCGCCCAATTTCTTCCATTATGACAAATAACCTTCTCACGATAACCCCCCATCATTATACGTACGAAGCTTTAACGATTATAATTGCTCACGGAGTCAAACATTTACCCGTCGTGCATAACGGAAAAGTAGTAGGTATTGTTCACCTTTCCCATGTTATTCAAAAAGAACAGCTTTTCCACGTTAATGAACTGTTAAGCAATGTGAAAGAAGAACAACTACCAAAGATGAAGCATCACTTATATGAAGTGTTAAAAACGTTAGTGCAACAAAACGTGCCAACGTCAACGTTATTACAAGTAATGAACGGATTGTACGACCAACTGCTAGAGCAGTGTTTAAAAATAGTAGAAGAGAAAATCGGACATGCACCATCTCCATACGTTTTTTATTGTATGGGAAGCGCCGGTCGGAGGGAGCAATTTTTATTAACAGACCAAGATCATTTTCTCGTATATGAAGACGAGGAGGATTATGAATATTTCGCTACATTTGGTGAAAAAATCGTGGAATTGCTAGTGAGTGCAGGATACAAACGTTGTCGTGGTAACATGATGGCGAGCAATGAACAGTGGCGAGGCTCTTTAGATGCGTGGCAAAGTCGATTACGTGATTGGGTACTGCACGCAACGAATGACCGCCTCTTGCTAGCTCAAAACTTCTTTTCTTATCGATATATAACAGGTGACAAGCAAATTCACGACCGGTTCATTACGATTGTTGAGCAAGGGTTAGACAGAGCAAAAATATTTTTATACCGTCTATCCCAGCATGAACGAGAGCATCCAGTTCCAACACTTGAACAACCAATTCGAGCGATTTTTAACATGCACAGAAAAGAAATTGATATTAAAAAACAACTCCTTTTTCCGTTCCATCATAGTTTACAAATTCTATCCTTAATGCATAACATCGTTTACGGAACACCGACGGAAAAGTTGAAAGCTCTTTACGAAAAAAAGGTCATATCAGAAAACTTTTATAAAGACTTACGTGCAAGCATGGAAGCTGTTTTAAGCTATTATGTAAAAAAACGAGTGGATGAGTATAGCGCTGGGAAGGAGCTAACAACCACACTGGAGTTAAGGTCGTTAACAACTCGTGAAAAGGAAGAATGGATGTTAAATATTCGTTTAATTAAAGAGCTGCAAACGTACATGTTGTCATATTACTAGGAGGTAAACGATGTTACTACGAAAATATTTCCCAAGCAATCTTGTCGAAAACACACCATTATCTACTCCAATCGACAAGCTCGAATTTACTGTTTTTGATACAGAAACGACAGGATTTGATATTTCGAAAAGTGACCGTCTTATTGAAATTGGCGCAGTAAAAGTGAAAGGAATGCAAGTAATAGAAGAATCTACATTCCAAACGTACGTGAACCCATATCGACAAATTTCTCGGGAAATAACAGAGCTAACAGGGATTTCCGACAGTGAAGTTTTACGTGCACCAGACTCCTTACAGGCTATTGAAGCTTTTCTTGAACTAGGAAACGAATCTTCCGTATGCTTCGTCGGCCATTACATCGCATTCGATTTATACACGATTAAATATGAACTAAAGCGCCATAAGCTCCACTGGAAAATGCCACCTGCAATTGATACACTTAATTTAATTGGATATATCGCACCTTCTTACGACATGCGCGACCTGGAAAAATACGCTCGCGAGTTCGGAACGCGAATATATAGGCGTCACTCTGCCATCGGCGACGCCCTCATGACCGCCTATCTGTTCACTGAATTACTACAACGTTGCCACGACCGCGGCTGTCGAACGTGGGGTGAGCTATTAAGAATCGGGGAAATAGATAGATAGAAAGAGGAGGAGTAGATTGAATAAATCCGGCTTGCTTTCGATTTTACTGTTCGTTGTTAGTGTTATTTTCTTTTTTATGTTTAGAGGCCCAAACGCCAATATGGAATTGGGAATAACCGTATTCGGAGTGCTATCGATACTAGGAATTATTTTTGCCTTTTTATCAAAAAAGTTAATGTATCTTCTAACAGGAATCATTTTAAACGGTGCGGTTCTAGCTTTTGCAGCACTTTTACTATTAGCATGGGGAATAGGAGAAAGCTGAAATTCTCCCTTTTACCCGTGCTCTAATTTTTTCATCATTACAATATGCGGCCCAATCGGTGGGTAATCAAAAACATCTCCATGTGCATGAAAGCCTAACCGAACGTAATATTCTTCAACGGACGTTCTCCCTTTACACCATAAAAGGTCAACGCCTTGCTGCTTTAATTTGTTCTCTGCATATGTAACGACAGCACGCCCCGCGCCAAGCTTACGGTATTCTGGCACAGTTGCCATCGCTCGTAACCGGTATGGTAAAGCAGCTGTGACATCTGGAAGCTCTTCCGGATAAAACGAAGCAACCGTAACAAGTTTCCCATCATAAAACGCCCCAACATGAAACACTCCCTCATCTTGATCCGTATCATATATACAATCCTCAAACCGTTGATGTGGCCGCAAAATAGAATGACGAAGAGGATATGTTTCCTCAGCCTTCACTTCTTTCACTTCTAACATTTTTCTCCCTCCAAACAAAAATATGTTAATAATAATATTCTTCTACTCTTCCTTTATTCCTCCTAAACGGAAGGAATGTGACAAGTTTTGTGGAACTTATTGTAAGGAGAAATGGAGTGGTAGCAAATGAAAGCACAATTAGAAAAAGCAATCAGATTAAGAAAGAACGGAAAATATAAAGAATCAAATGAACTCTTAATGAAGTTGATAGAAGTTGATCCAGAAGGCGCAACGCTAAACTACCAGTGTGCCTGGAGCTTCGATTTGTTAGGAGAAGAAGCAAAGGCAGTCCCTTTTTATGAACGAGCAATTAGCCTAGGTCTTCCATCCGCTGACCTAGAAGGAGCACTACTCGGATTAGGCAGCACCTACCGCACCCTCGGACAATACGAAAAGTCAAAAGAAGTATTCCAAAGGGCGATGGAATTATACCCAGAGAACAGGGCCATTCGAGTATTCTATTCTATGACGCTATACAACTTAAACGAGCACAGCGACGCAATGGAAACTCTACTAAAATGCTTAATCGAAACAACAACAGATGAGGAAATATTAAATTACAAAAAGGCCATTACCTTTTACGCTGATAAGTTGGATCAAGTTTGGAAGTAGCGTAGGTGTGGGGTGCGGGGAGAGTTTGACTTCTGTGTTTGCAAGCTGTGTCAATTATTTTTTTAAGTGCGTCAAAAAACTCCCGGATAGCTCCAAAAATTTCGCTGATTGGCCGAAAAAGTGTGATGTTGGCGCAAAAGGGAAGTCGGTTGGCGCAAAAGCGGTGTCAGTTGGCGCAAAAGCGGAGTCAGTTGGCGCAAAAGGGAAGTCGGTTGGCGCAAAAGCGGTGTCAGTTGGCGCAAAAGCGGTGTCAGTTGGCGCAAAAGCGAAGTCAGTTGGCGCAAAAGGGAAGTCGGTTGGCGCAAAAGCGGTGTCAGTTGGCGCAAAAGCGGTGTCAGTTGGCGCAAAAGGGAAGTCAGTTGGCGCAAAAGCGGTGTCAGTTGGCGCAAAAGGGAAGTCGGTTGGCGCAAAAGCGGTGTCAGTTGGCGCAAAAGGGAAGTCAGTTGGAACAAAAGGGAAGTCAGTTGGCGCAAAAGCGGTGTCGGTTGACGCAAAAGGGAAGTCAGTTGGCACAAAAGCGGTGTCAGTTGGCGCAAAAGGAAGTTCGAATGCACAAAAGAATGCAGGACTTTGCATAAAAAGTATCCTGGTTGGCACAAACATGCACCCCACCTCGCAGTCTTGCTTTAAATGCAGCTCAAATGGAAGACTAAGTGCATCAATCAACCACCCGAACCAAGCATTCAGCACGAAAAACAACATTCAATTTAAAGAGGAGGAACCCAAACCACCATGAACACCCCATTCGATAGCGTTACCGACTTTATTTTCGTTGAAACAGAAATTTCCCCTGCCGATGTGATCGTCATTCCGGGCTCTGACCATCCACCATTAATGGAAAAAGCGGTGTCCCTGTTCCAAGCAGGATTTGCTCCATACATCTTACCGTCTGGGGGCAGTCAACCACATATGAACAGAACAGAATGGGAGTATTTAAGAGACATAGCTTTGAAGAGTGGAGTCCCGCCGGAAGCGATACTAAAGGAAGATCAAGCACGCCACACGTTGGAAAACGCGCAATTTTCATTAGATGTTTTAAAGAAACAACATATAGAACGACACAAAGTCATTATCGTATGTAAAGCATGCCACTCCCGTCGCACTCTATTAACTTACCAATCCGTATTCCCACTTGAAACAGAGTTTTACGTTGCTCCCGTTGTGGACAGATACGACATTACGAAAGAAAACTGGTTTCAATCGGAAATAGGAATAAAGCGCACGATGGCGGAGGTGGAAAGAATCGGGAAATACTTTAGCGTTCTATTCCCGATTGAAGCTAGAAAGTAGGAGGAGAGTAATATGCAACTCACAGATACAAAAAACATACCAAGCGAACAACTAACACAATTTTTCATCACCCATTGGGGCAGCACTGAAATGGTCATCTCCTCTGGAGTGTACGATTGCATCAAATTAGACGGATTTGCCATGCTAAATGAAGCCACTGAGATTATCGGATTAATTACATATATAATTCGTGAAAAAGAATGCGAAATCATTTCGCTCGATAGCATACAAGAAGGAAAAGGCATTGGAACAAGATTAATACAAGCAGCGGAAACGGCAGCAAAAGAATCGAACTGTAGCCAAATGAAATTAATTACGACAAATGACAACTTGCATGCATTAAAGTTTTATCAAAAAAGAGGGTACTATTTAGCAAAACTGCATAGAAACGCAGTTGAGAAAGCACGAGAGCGGAAACCATCTATCCCTCTTACCGGAAATGACGGTATTCCGATAAGAGACGAGTTGGAGTTAGAAAAGGTGTTACAGTAAAAATAAAAAGATTTCACAAAGTTTTAACAGCCTGAAAAACGTCATAAGAAATTTTAAAAAAAGATATTGCAATCGTTTACATAAATGTGTTATTCTTTCCTTAGTTGCTTATCCGAAACGTTTTGGAAGGATGGAATATCAATGACAACGATAAAAGATATAGCGAAAGCAGCTGGTGTTTCGGTTACAACTGTTTCAAGAGCTTTGAATGGCTATTCAGATGTAAATGAAAAAACACGTGCAAAAATAATGAAAGTAGCAAAAGAGCTAAACTATAGCCCAAACACAGTTGCTAGAACGCTAGTGATGAAAAAGTCAAAAACGATTGGATTGCTAGTTTCTGACATGAATCGTGAAGGGGTAAAGGATAATTTTACGTTCGAAGTGCTATGTGGAATCAATGAAGCCTCAGCAGAACTCGAATATGACCTTGTCCTATTTAGCACAACTTCAACGAAACAAAAAGAAAAAACATATACACAGTTGTGCAGAGAGCGAAGAGTAGACGGTGTTATTATACAAGGAATAAAAGTTGACGATCCTTACTTGTTAGAAGTAGTAGAAAGTGATATTCCGTGTGTGCTCGTTGATTTACCAATCGAATCAGATACAGTCGGATATGTAACAACCGACAATGTAGACGGTGCAAAAAAGGCTACTCAATATTTAATTGAAAACGGCCATAGAAACATTGCGATGATCAATGGCCATAGTAAAGCGGATGTTAGTAAAAGAAGATTGGCTGGCTATTTAGAAGCGCTACAGGAAAACAATATTAGTATGAATCCCGAATGGATATTAGACGGTAAGTTTGAAGAAGAAAAGGCTGAAAAAGCAGCTTACGAGCTGTTGTCAAACGATCAAAATATAACGGCAATTTTTTGTGCGAGTGACTTAATGGCACTAGGAGCAATAAAAGCTGCAAAAAAATTAAACAAAGATGTACCGAAGGACATTTCGATTATCGGGTATGATGACATTATGCTCGCATCGTATTCAAGTCCAAGCCTAACGACAATTAGACAAGATAAATTTATGATTGGCTATGAAGCTGCTATTCTATTAATTAATATGCTAGAAGGAAAAGCAGAATCACATGTTAAAGTGTTACCTACAGAGCTAATTGCGAGAGAATCAACAATAGAAAAAAGCCACTAATAGAAATAGTGGTTTTCAAAAAGTGTGAATCCGAAACGTTTTCATATAAGTTTGCGCATTTTCCGAAACGTTTTGGAACGAACGCTTATATTTTTTAGGAAAATCCGAAACGTTTTGGATTATTTAAATAAACATCAGGAGGCTACTAATGGATTACAGAGTAATTAAAGATAACGACTTATTTTTATTATCAGATACAAATGGAAACATACCGGAAAACCATCCGTATGGACTCGGTTTATATACGAAGGATACACGCTTTTTAAGCAAATTTGATTTAAAAATTAATGGAGAAGCGCCAATTCTTTTACATTCCGACGCTGCAGAAAACTATATGGCTACGATTCTTTTAACGAATCCTCATATGGAAAAAGACGGAGAATTAATTTTATGGCGTGAATCCGTACAGATCTCAAGAACTCGTTTTATATACGATGAAGTGCTGTACGAGACAATTAACGTGAAAAACTATTACCCGAAAAAAGTTGCGTTCAATATTAGTGTTCACATGGATGTAGATTTTACAGATATGTTTATCGTCCGTGGTTTTCAAAATGGAGACGTTGGTAGCAGACAAGGTCAAACAATAGAAGATAACACGCTAACATTCCATTACGAAGGTGCAGATAACGTTGATAGAAAAACAAAAATTAGCTGGGATCGTGAAGCTGCCAACGTTTCAGAAGCTGGCGACGTATCTTTTGATTTTGAATTAGAACATTCACAAGAAGAAAGTGTCACGTTCATTATTCAACCTCAAGTTGGAAGCGCTGTTACGAAAGAAATAATGGAAAAAGAAGAGGCGTTGGAAAAATTAAAAGCATCGTTCCACGATTGGAATGACTCGATTACAAAAGTGTCAACAGATGTTGCCCCACTTCAGCGTTTAGTAGACCGTGGCATTAACGACTTACGCGTACTATTAACAGATTTAGGATACGGAAAATTCCCAGTAGCAGGCTTACCTTGGTTTGGAGTTCCGTTTGGTCGCGATAGTTTAATTGCTGCGCTTCAAATGCTAGCTTTCCAACCAGAAGTTGCAAAAGGAACACTTTACACAATGGCACAATACCAAGGGACGAAAGTAGACCCTTGGCGTGATGAGCAACCAGGTAAAATTATGCATGAAATTCGCTACGGTGAATTGGCAACGACGAACCAAATTCCATTCACACCATACTACGGCACGATTGATGCGACACCATTATTTTTAGTGTTATTAACAGAATATGTGAAGTGGACGGGAGATTTACAAATCGTTCATGACCTAGCATCTAATATCGAAAGAGCAATAACGTGGATTAATGAGTACGGCGATAGAGACGGTGATTTATTCGTAGAGTACCACCAAGAATCTAGCAAAGGCATTGCAAACCAAGGGTGGAAAGATTCAGGTGATTCAATCGTACATCGTAACGGTGACTATGCGAAAACACCAATTGCCCTATCCGAAGTACAAGGTTATGTATACCAAGCAAAAATGGGGATCGCCTCTATTTACGAACAGCTAAACAAGAGTGACCGTGCAACACAATTAAGAGAAGAAGCGAAATCGTTAAAAGAGAAGTTCGAAAATGAGTTTTGGATGGATGATGTAAACTTCTATGCGATTGCTTTAGATGAGAAAAAAGCGCAAGTTGGCACAATCACTTCCAACCCTGGCCATGTACTATTTTCTGAAATGTTGGATGAGGATCGAGAAGTGAAAGTAGTAGAAACATTAGTTTCACCAAAAATGTTCTCCGGCTACGGAATTCGTACGATGGGAGAAGGAGAAGCTGGTTATAATCCGATGAGCTACCATGATGGCAGTATTTGGCCGCATGATAACTCTATGATTCTACTTGGGATGAGCAAACTAGGACACCAACACGTTGCCAATACCATAATTAACGGATTAATAGACTCAGCAGCGCACTTTGAATATGATCGTCTACCAGAATTATTCTGTGGATATAGTAGCGAAATTGGTAAAGCGGTAAAATATCCTGTTGCTTGTTCACCACAAGCATGGGCTGCAGGTACTCCGCTAGTATTTGTTCAAACAATTCTTGGACTATTCCCGAACAGCTTAGAAGAAACGATTACACTTTCACCAGTGTTACCTGACGGGATGAACGAACTAACAGTGGAAAACATCAAAATTGGTAGCGGTAAGCTTTCTGTTAAAGTGATAAATGATAGTATAACTGTTTTAGAAAATACAACAGGCTTTTCGGTTGTACAAAAATAATGGTTTCAAGGGGAACTAACCACTCCCCACCAATATAAAAAAAGAGTGAGAGGGGTTTTACAGAATGCGAGTAAAAAAATGGTTGGCAGCATTAGGTGTTTCGACAATGTTACTTGGCGGTGTTTTAGCTGGATGTAGTAGTAATGACAACAAGGCTTCTCAAAATGGTGGTAGCACGGATGGACAAGTAGAAATTACACTTGCTGGATGGGGAGGAAATCCATCTGAAACTCGATTGCTTAAAGAAGCACTAGAAGCATTCGAAGAGAAACATCCAAACATTAAAGTAAAACATGAAGTAATCTCTGACCAATATATGGACGTAATGAAGACTCGTTTAATCGGTGGGGAAGCTCCTGACGTATTTTACTTAGATGCTTTTGAAGCACCTGCACTAATTGAAACAGGAGTTTTAGAGCCACTAGACCAATACGTAACAGATGAATTTAATGTAGAAGATTTTGAAAAACCAATGTTAGAAGCATTTCAAAAAGATGGCGTAACGTACGGTTTTCCGAAAGACTACTCTACACTAGCACTTTTCTATAATAAAACGATGTTTGAAGAAGCTGGCGTAAAAGTTCCAACTACATGGGATGAATTAGAAGAAGCTTCGAAAGCATTAACAAATGATGGTGTAGTCGGATTTGGAGTTGCACCTGAATTAGCTCGTATGTTCTACATTGCCGAGTCACTTGGTGGAGATGTTGTAAAAGACGACCGTGCAAACTTCGGTTCAGATGAAGTAGTAAATGCACTACAACGTATTATTGACCAACGTAACATCGACAAAACGTCTGCGCAACCAACAGATGTTGGCGCAAACTGGGGCGGAGAAATGTTTGGCCAAGAAAAAGCAGCAATGGTTATTGAAGGAAACTGGGTCATTCCTTTCTTAGAAGATACATTCCCGAACGTAGAATATGGAACGGCGGAAGTACCAACAATCAATGGTCAAAAAGGAACAATGGCTTACACAGTATCTTACGTAATGAACGCTGCGTCTGAGCAAAAAGAAGCCTCTTGGAAACTAATTGAGTTTTTAACTGGTCCAGAAGGAATGGAAATTTGGACTTCAATGGGCTTTGCATTACCAACTCGAACGTCTGTAGCAGAAAAATTAGGATTTGACCAAGATCCGTTACGTGCAGCACTTGTAGAAGGTGCATCTTACGCAACAGTTTGGTCAGAAGGTGTAAACTTACCAATCATTATGAACAACTTTAACAACCAGTTCGTATCTGCATTCTTAGGCCAACGTCCACTTGACGAAGCATTAAAAGAAGCGGAAGAACAAGCAAATAGAGAAATTAGAGAGTAATGCTATGTGGGGGAGGCTCCTGCTTCCCCTTTCCACTATTTGAGTTCTTTGTAAAAAGGAGAGGAGATCCTTTTTAGAAAGAGTTCAAATAAGAAGGACTCTTAACAGAAGGAGTGAGAAACTTGAAACAGAAGCGAACTTATTCACAAAAAGCACTTCGACAAGCTACACAAGGATATACATTTATGGCACCAACCATCTTTGTACTAGCACTTTTTATTATTGGACCAATTCTTTATGCATTTTTCTTATCTTTTCATAAAGTACAATTGCTTGGGCAAACGTCATATGACTTTGTTGCCTTTCAAAACTTTGCCGATATTTTAGATGACCGACGTGCACAAATAGCCCTTTGGAACACCTTTAAATACGTAATAATCGTAGTACCTGCTCAAACAGCATTAGCACTTATTTTAGCCGCAACATTAAACGCAGGCTTAAAAGGGCAGACGATGTTCCGAATTGTCTATTTCTTACCAACGTTAACGTCATCTGCCGTATTAACATTAATTTTCATGTGGATGTATAACCAAAATGGCTTAATTAACAAAATTTTATCAACAGTTGGACTACCAACGTACAACTGGATGGGAGATCCCAATGTCGCGTTAAACGCAATTATGATTATGAACATTTGGGCAACAGCACCATTTTTTATGGTCATTTACTTAGCTGCACTGCAAGATATTCCAGATTCATTATATGAAGCAGCAGATTTAGATGGCGCAAATGCAATTCAAAAGTTCTTCTATATTACCGTTCCTAACCTTAGACCTGTCACATCATTTGTTGTCATCATGGGGTTAATCGGAACATTCCAGTTATTCGACCAATCGTTCATCTTCTCCGGTGGATCGGGTGGACCAGATAACTCAACATTAACAGTAGTACTATTAATCTACCAATATGCATTTAAGAGCTTAGGAACAATGGGATATGCAGCTGCGATTGCAGTGTTATTATCGATTGTTATCCTTGTGGCAACATTACTACAACGTAAATTTTCAAAAGAAGAAACACTTTACTAAGGAGGGAACATGTGATGAAAAAGAAAATGAGTTTTACAAAAGGTTTATTGTACGGAATACTCGTTACGTATGCCATCATTACGTTAGTACCATTCCTTTGGGCCGTTTCCTCCTCCTTCAAATCACTGGAGGAAATAGTAAGTGGTGCGATCAATTTTATTCCTAAAAACTTTACACTAGATAACTACCGTCAAATCTTTTTAGAACAAGAGCTATTTCCTCGCTGGATGTTTAATAGTTTAGTCATCGCAACCGTTGGAACAGCACTGAATTTATTGTTCAACTCAATGGCAGGATACGCATTAGCACGCTTAAGCTTTCCTGGCCGCAAAACCTTGTTTATTATCGTGCTTGCAGTTTTAATGATTCCAGCACAAGTGACAATGATACCGAACTACTTAATCTTACGTGAGATTGGCTGGTTAAACTCGTACCAAGGAATGATTGTACCGGCGATGATCAACGCAACATTTATCTTTATGATGCGCCAGTTCTTCATTAACTTCCCGAAAGAGTTAGAAGAAGCTGCAGAAATGGACGGCTTAAGCAAACTAGGAACATTCTTCCGAATCGTACTACCACTTGCAAAGCCAGCCCTAGCAGCACAAGCAATCTTCGTATTCATGGGATTCTGGAACGACTTTATGAGACCGCTAATCATTTTATCCGATCCGTCCATGTTTACCCTCCCACTTGGGTTAAACACATTCAAAGGACAATACATTAGCTACTGGAACTACATCATGGCCGCCTCCATGGTATTTACACTACCAGTACTAATCATATACGGATTCTTCAACAGATACTTCATTAAAGGAATATCATTCACAGGCGGTAAATAAAAGATACGGGTTTTGAACCCGTATTTTTTTTGTGTTCGAATAATTATTGGAAGGAATTAGTTAATTAATGTGGAATATATTGGGATGTTACGTTGTTTGTGTGGCAACGGGTTGGTGGTGTGCGTTAATTGATTATAAGGTGCGTCAAAAAGTTTGCGTTTTGCGTCAATTAATTTTTCAGGTGCGTCAAAAAACTCGCGGAGTGCGTCAATTAAATTTCCAAGTGCGTCAAAAACTCGCGTGAGTGCGTCAATTAAATTTCCAAGTGCGTCAAAAACTCGCGTGAGTGCGTCAATTAATTTTTCAAGTGCGTCAAAAACTCGCGTGAGTGCGTCAATTAAATTTCCAAGTGCGTCAAAAACTCGCGTGAGTGCGTCAATTAATTTTTCAAGTGCGTCAAAAACTCGCGTGAGTGCGTCAATTAATTTTTCAGGTGCGTCAAAAAACTGGCGTAGTGCGTCAATTGAATTTCCAAGTCCGTCAAAAACTCGCGTGAGTGCGTCAATTAATTTTTCAAGTGCGTCAAAAACTCGCGTGAGTGCATCAATTAATTTTTCAGGTGCGTCAAAAAACTCACGGAGTGCGTCAATTAATTTTCCAAGTGCATCAAAAAATCGCGCGAATGCATCAATTAATCTTTCAATCCGACTTCAAAAACTACAAACCAACTACCCTTAACCTAAATAGAAGTCAAAAGTAAAGCAAAATTTAAGAAACTAGGAGAATCCAACATGTTTATAGCGACAAAAAGGCTAAAAATAAGGAGATTTATAAAAGATGACCTTCATGCTTTAATAGAGTACACGTCCGACCCATCCGTGATGGAATATATTCCGGAAGGCGTTTTTACAGAAGGGGATGCCAAGGAATTTATCGATAAAAATATGGGTGATGAGCCCGAGAAGTTTGCTGTTGTATTGAAAGACGAAAACCGCCTTATCGGACATATCGTATTTCATCGGTATTTTGGTGACCATACGTACGAAATTGGCTGGGTGTTTCATCCGCAATACTACAATAAAGGGTATGCATCGGAAGCGGCACTCGCAACTTTACAGTACGGTTTCGAGCAACTTCAGCTGCATCGAATTATCGCTACCTGTCAGCCGGAAAATATTGGCTCTTACCGTGTGATGGAAAAAATCGGGATGAAGAAGGAAGGCTTCTTTAAAAAATGTATTCCTCATGGAGATGACTGGTGGGATGAGTATTATTACGCGATTTTAAAGGAAGAATGGAAAAAGAAAAATATGTAAACTATTTACTGAATACAATGTAAAAAAACAGAGAGGATGGTCCTGAAAATTGAAATCATTTTTAATAAACGGTAATGCAATTGTTTGTGGTCTTTTCATGCTGCTAGTTGCCTTCTTTTTCGCCGGTGGAGCAATCAGTGAAAACTATACAGATAAAACGTATGTGGCACCGCAGTTTTTTCTGCTTATTCCGGTTTGGCTCGTTGCTGCGTTTTTTGTCTTAATGTATTTTTACAAAAACAAAATTGAAAACAATTCTTACGTAGCCATCGTGGCGTTGAATTTTCTCCTATGGGCAATGATTCCTGTTGGGATTAAGCTTTCGGCGATGTTTCTTTAAAGGAAGATTCTCAAGATGAAGTCTATAAAACTTAGACAAATTGCAATGGATGATTTCCCCGACGTCCACAAGTGGAGCAAAGATGCGACGTTTTGTAAGGCAAACGGCTGGCAGCTCAATCAAGAGGATAAAGAACTCTTTCAATGGTGGTCAAATTGTGTTCAGAACACGTCCGATACTTTTCTTCGAATGGGCATCGAATATGAAGCCAAATTAATAGGATATGTAGATGTAGCTTGCATAAAAGAAAATAGCGCTGAACTAGGACTCGCAATTGGTGATAGCACGCTATGGGGAAAAGGTCTTGGCTCCCGTGCGGCATTACTTATGATCAAATTTGCTTCAGAAAAGCTAGGGATTACGATGTTCGACGCAGAAACGCATGAAGGAAATGTCCGCTCGCGGAAAATGTTGGAGAAAATACGGTTCAAAGAAATTAGTAGGACTGGCAAAGAAGTCTACTTAGGAGAGGAAAGCCGATTAATACAATATCAATTAACTTTATGAAAATAGTAATAATAGCATTCCTACTTTTTATTCTTTCTGGATGTAACTCACAGGAAGATGAACAATATATGTACTGGGCCGATCATTCGAACAATCAAGTAGAGAGGTTAGATCAGGCAAGAATTAAGTACGAAGTTAGGGACGGAGAGATATGGATCAAAAAGAAAGATTCACTCAAAGTAGCAGCATGCTGTTCATAAACGAGGTTGCTTCTAAATAGAACGACCTCATTTTTTATTTTTAGAAGGAAATGGAAGAAGTTTGTCGAAATACAATAGAAAATAAATTTGGGGGATGTTTCTATTGTATGTTGTTGTTGGGTATTTAGCGCTGTATGCAGTAATTTGGCTGCACGAAGTAGGTCATGGCATTATGTACTCGAAGTATGGGGCGAAAGGGAATCCTTTCAAAGTGCACGTGCCGTTTTACTTGTTTTTTTCTAATGCTAATCCTATTGATATAGAAAAAGCACAAACGTTAACCTTGAAAAAATTATATAACATCGGAATTGCGGGAATCGCGACGAATCTCATCTTTGGTTTACCACTTTCTTTCATCTTGCTTTCGATGGATTTTTCACACACTCTTCTTTACTTTTTCATCTATTCATTCGCGTTGTTTCACTTAGTGGAAGCGGCGACGTATTTAGTAATCAGTAATATTTTTCTATCAAGCGATATCGTTCTCGTCCAACAGTACAAGCCAGTGCTACGAATTCCGTTATTTATTATTGGTTTAGCGGTGACTGCGCTCATCTTTTATATGATTATCCAAAGCCCTACGAACTGGCAAATCGGCTATATTGTAACGATTTTCACGATGACTGTTTGTATGGGGCTAGGAAGAATGATTTATTCTTTAAAAAATAGACGAGTAAGCACAGAATAAAAGGAGAGACATGTTATGTATTTATTATCAGCCGGGGGACTAACAGTAGGAGATAGCATTTTTCAATTAATAGTAATTCTCGTAGTTTTTGTTATTCCAGTTACGATTATTGCCGGGCTTTTTATCTTCATGAAAAAAAGAAATGAACGATTAAAAAGGGTAGAGGAAAAATTAGACGATTTATTAGAGAGGAAAAAATAATGCTCTTCAAGTCTATGACAAAATCAGAAACATCGAACTGGAGAAAAGCTGTTTTTCTAGGCTTTTATGTACTGCTAATCCTGCTTTTCATAGACACCATTTTTATGATTTTTATGGATAAAAGCGTCCTCAACTCCCTCGTCCTTTTTTGGACAGCTTTAATTATTACGAACGGTTATTATTATTTTTTAAATGGTAAAGAAAAGCGGGCTAGAAAGGATGTGTAAAAAGTGACATATAGCATCCACCACCATACAACAAATGAACAGGACTGGGTCGAGATAGATGGGAAGTACGAAGCTTTTTCCATTTGGCCAGAAGCAGAAGAGTATGTCGCGGAAACGAGCAAGCTAATGCAACGAACAGCCGAAAAGCTCTTCACTTATCCGTATTACGTACATTTTGAAGGCTATGACGACGAAATTGAAGAGACGTTGTCAAAAAAGGATACATATGAAATAACGTGTCAGCTTTCGGGAAGAAAAGTGCTCACAATGCACGCGAATAAAACGTATAACGCCGACGTACCGAGTTACACTGTGAAAATAGCGAACGCGGAAACATTACGAACTGTTTTTTCAGACTGGTTTCATTTAGCTAGTCAAAATATGATGTGGCTCGTAACACAACATGAATCTCTCACCTATAAAAATGGATATGCCTACACGACGATGGAGGAAAACCCGAAAATGCTCATTGCCGACCACGATGCGCAAGGGTTTACCCTCATTAGTAAAACGATTCAAACAAAGGAAGATATAATAAACATCCTAAAGTAAAATACAGCATACAGTCTCTGCATAATTACTGGTTTTATTTCGAAAACTAAAATAAAATCTACTTGCAAATGGACTGAACGTTAATGCTATATATGACAATTGTAATTATCATCATGGCTATCGTTAATTGGTTTATGCCGAAAAGAATGGACCGTCGAGACATACTCGTCCTTATTATTTCTTACGTAGAAATTGTCGTGGACCTATACTTTGATAAAGTTTTTCACCTATATTACTTTGGTGGAGTCGAATGTGTTAAGTGGAGCGGTTCTTACAATGAAGCTAGTAACGGCTCCATTATTCGGTATTCCTTATCTAAACTTTATGCCAGAAAAGTTTTCACGTTTCATCCCGTACTGGCTTTTCTGGGCACTATTTTCTACCTTTTTTGAGTGGACAACCGTCCATTTTGGCTATTTAAACTATACAGGCTGGCCAATATGGCTTTCGTTTCTTTTCTATGTACTAGTTATTCCGATAGTGAGATGGTTTTATTACTATATTAGGCATTGAAAAAGGGCAGATTGAACGCTGCCCTTTAAATCGTAAACTCCACCGACTCCCGCAATGTTGGCCAATCGCGGTCTGCTAGCCACACTTTCACTTTGTAATTACCCGGCTCTAAGTTTTGAAGCGGTATGAGAAAATCCATCGATTCCCCAGGTGCAATTGGCAGCTCCTCATAAATCATAATGAACATTTTCCCTTCTGAAAAGCGTTCAATTAATTGCCCATCCTTATATAACACGTAATCATAACGTTGCCCACTTCGAAATGTAATAATTTGCTCCTCGTCTGTCGTGTTCGTCACCGTAAATAGTAGATCAACTGAATCTTCACTTACCTTTTTATACGTTAAACTCGCCTTCATCCTCTTCCCCCTTGTGAAAAGTCATTAGTTAAATATATTCGTTGGAATATGGTAAATACCTTTTTTAGAAAGGGAGAGATAGGAAATCGTTTAATCGGTGCTAATAGATTGACTCAACTTATATATCATATATTGATTTAATGAAACACCTTCCTGTTTCGCTTCACCAGCTAACCTCCAGTGCAACGTTTTTGGCATTCTAAGTACAATCTTTCCACTCGGCATTTCATTAGGCTCTGGTATTGGGTCCCCGAATTCTAACTTTATCTCGATGTAATCCCTCTTTACCTCTTCTAAGTCCTTTATTAACTCTTCTACAGAATCTGCAGTTGTATGACAACCATCTAATTCAGCTATTTTTCCATAGTAATAAGACAAACTTTCTTCATGTACCTTGTTAATAACAACTGTGTAATCTAGTGACATATAATAATCTATATTTTTAGGTTTTATATTTGACATATTCAACCACTCCTTAAATTTCATTCAATCTACTTAGAATGTCTTCTATGTAAGAAATCTTCAAGGGATTATCTTCTTTAATAACAACCAAATCTCCCGCGTCATTTCGAAAATGCCTATGAGAACCTCTTTTTCTTACTAGTATATATCCATAATGATTCAATACTTTGGTAACCTCGGCATATCGTATTCCTCTCGGTTGATTTTTCATTTATTCTATAATTTTTTCAACACTAGCCAAGTTCACACCTCTTTTTATTATAGTATCGTATCTAGTATCATTATACCGAATTTTCCTCATCCCTTCAAAAAATACGTTTACTTACTTTATGAATCAGGAGGAAAAAGAAATTATATGTAGAATAAACTGTTTTGTAATAGATAATTTGGATCCCAATGTACAAGTGGGATAAAAAGAATGAGGTTAATCGAGCTACTAACGTTAAATGCGCTATATATATTTTTTTCGGACTGTTTGTATTAACGAATATTATATGGTTGAACACGAATTCATTAAAACATACGTTTATTGTCACTGCCATCATCCTTATCATCCATTCGACCGTAAGATTACTGCAAAGGGATAAAACAACTTCTATTATCCCGATATTTACGACGGTACGGAAATTCGAGAGAGGAATAATGGGAGATGATTGGGATCAAGAACAAAAAAAGGCCATCGTCGGGAATTATTTTACGGCCGGACTATTTTTGTTACAATCATCCATCGTTCCACCTTTTCATGAACCATTAACCTTAGAAAAGGAAATTTTGGCGAGTTTCTTCATCCTTTTCGTTATTTTAAACATCTTACAATTTTTTAGAGTGCGAAAAATTGATAACTACGTACCGAAACAGAATACAACGAACAGTGGAAATAATGCATTCATCATCATTTTTGCGTCCATTATGATAATGTACGGAGCTTTTGCTGGCATGCTTTTACTATTTTTTTAAAGGAGAATACGATGAGTACAATTTGGTTTCTTGACGAAGAAAGCCATTTGCCTCCATTCACGGAGCAAACCGTTGGAGCTGTTGAGAAAAAACTTCATGTTAAACTGCCTAAAAGCTACATTGAGCTAATGAAACAAAAAAACGGCTTTTATTTAGAAAAAAATTGCCACCCGAGCCCAAAACCGACTGCTTGGGGAAATCGTGTCATTGAGTTAGATAGTTTGATTGGCATTGGACTAGGGGAGAATAGTATCGGTGACACAGATTACTTTTTACAAGAGTGGGGATTACGACGTGATGTTGTCATTATTTCAATGAATCCACCATCGTTCGTTTGCTTAGACTATCGAAATACGAAGAGTAATCCACCAGTTGTATATATAGATGTTGATGAAAACCACGACTTCCAAATCGCAGCTAGCTTCGAACAGTTTGTACAAGGGCTCCATGTTAGAAGCGACGAAGACGAGATTTTGCCTGCTACTACTACTATCGAGCTCTCCACTTCGATAAATCTACAAACTTACAAAACAACGATTGATAACGTAATCGAAGAAGGGACAGCGGATGAAGTAGATTCGCTCTTTTTAGACGTTGCTGAGCATGGAGACGATGAGACAATCCAATATTTTATTAGAAAAATAAAAAATTATCGTGATGCCCGTGTACGCTACAATATGACGGTTATCCTTTATTACATCGTGACAGGAGAGCGACAGAAACTACAAAACAACTTGGAGTTCGTAGAAGAAATTTTAACTGAACTGTCAGGCGACAAAAATAAAAATATTAAAAAACTAGCCGAACAAGCGATACTTGAAATGCGGAAAAAACGAATATAAAAGCGACATTGTACAATTAGAAGGAAGCGAAGTAAAATAGACTTCAAGTCAACTATAGAAAAGGAAGATAATATGAATAAGCTACACGCAAGTATTATTGGAATAGGAATGATCAGTTTTATTATAACGCTCATTCTCGTATATACAGATTCACAACACCCACTAGCGTTTCCGTTCGTTATCGGTTTTTTAATTTATATTTTTATCGTAATTATATATTTCATCATTTCAACAGCCGTCAAGCTAAAAAGCATATCTGGGAAGGAAAAAGCGAAAATTGTTGGCAAGTGGGCACTATATTTTGTCCTACTAACGGCCGTTCTATATGTGCTAGGCTTATTCATCGAAATGCCAAACAAAGGAGGAGGCTACGGCAATATTGCGATTCCGTTCGGCCTTACGTTAGGGATGATGTTTTATGAACTATGGAGTAAAGGAAAGCCGAAATCGTAAAGGAAGTAGTACTTATCGTTGGAAAAATAGTTAGAAAAAGATTTACAATAGGTAATAAAATACGAATGGTTCGTAACATTTGTTGATAAGATACCTGCTTAGAGGAGGAAGGAAATGAGTAAAACGAATGAAAAATTTCCGAAAGCTGCTTTACGTGTTTTAAAAGAAACAAGTCGTACGTTTTATATTCCGATTACCTTTTTACAAAATGAATTAAAACATACAGTAGCATCTGCTTACTTAGTATTACGCGCAATTGATGAAATAGAAGATCATGATGAAATAGACAATGATGTAAAACATACCATTTTAATGCAAGTAAGTGAATTATTCCAACAGCCGTTCAGTGAAGAAAAGTACCTACAAATTATTGAGCCAATTGAAGATAAAATGCCGGAAGTGACCCTTCGTTTAGGTGACTGGGTAGAAGCGTGTCCGAAAAGTACGCTGCCATTTGTGTTGGACGCTTCTAGTGAAATGGCGTTTGGTATGGCGAAATGGGCGAAAGCAAACTGGCAAATCAGAACACGTGAAGATTTAGACGACTATACATATTACGTTGCAGGACTAGTTGGAGTTTTATTATCGAAATTATGGGAAGTTTGTGCTGGTGTAAAAACAGACCATGAGCTTGCAATTGGGTATGGCCGTGGCCTTCAAGCTGTCAATATTTTGCGAAATGAAAAGGAAGATTTAAAGGAACGCGGTGTTAGTTTTGTACCTGAAGGATGGACACGCACCGAGCTGTTTAAATATGCAGAAGAAAACTTAGCGAAAGCGGACGAATACATGAAATCGCTCAATAAGCGAAGTATAATTTTATTTTGCCGATTACCACTCGCTCTAGCTCATAAAACATTAAAAGCGATGAAAGATGGACGTGAAAAAATCACGCGGGCAGAAGTAGAGGAAGTAGTAGAAGATATCCAGGTGAATTAGAATTGTGGATGTTCCTCACGTTAAAACAGAAGCAGGAATTTATAATCGAACATAGAAGTGTATGAGTAGACTGTTATTTAACTAGAGGTGAATGGAAATGAAAGCAGTAGTGCATGCAGAAAAAATTGGGTTAGATGGGTTAACGTTAACGAACATGGATGTTCCGACCCCAGCAGAGGGTGAAGTAAGAGTAAAGTTGAAAACAGCTGGGCTTAATCACCGTGATCTTTTTGTACCGAATCGCCATAAACTAGAAGATGGCCCGTTAATTCTCGGTTCAGACGGTGCAGGAATTGTGGACGAGATTGGACCTGGAGTGGAAGATGTGCAGGTCGGAGCGGAAGTAATCATTAATCCAGGCTTAGGTTGGAAAGAAAATACACCTGCGCCACCCGAAGGCTTTGAAATTGTTGGGCTTCCTTTTCACGGGACGTTTGCAAACTATATTATCGTTCCGGCCGAAAATGTGTTACCGAAGCCAAGCCATTTAAATTGGAATGAGGCAGGCGTACTGTCACTAGCAGCACTTACAGCCTATCGTGCCCTGTTCACACGAGGGCAAGTGAAGCAAGGGATGAACGTTTTGATTCCTGGGATCGGAAGCGGCGTAGCAACGTTTCTTTTACAATTCGCAAAGGCGGTTGGAGCGACAGTTTATGTAACGTCGCGTTCAGAAGCGAAACGACAAAAAGCGCTCGAGCTTGGGGCGGATGTAGCGATTGATAGCGCAGCAGAAGATTGGGAAGCAGCCCTTAATGGCGTGAAAATGGACCTCGTCATTGAATGTGTCGGAGCGGCAACGTTTAATAAATCGCTCGCACAGTTGAAAAAAGGCGGCACAATCGTAACGTTCGGTTCGTCTACTGGCGACACGTTCCAGTTTGACTTACGCTCATTCTTTTACGGGCAATATAACCTATTAGGCTCGACGATGGGAAGTGGAGAAGAGCTTGAACAAATGCTAGAGTTTATTTCTACGAACAATATTAAGCCAGTTGTTGATACGATGTACACGTTGGACGAATTCGAAGCAGCGTTCGACCGCATCAACAAGGCAGAACAATTAGGGAAAATGGGCTTTATTATTGAAAAATAAGATGTCGGACGCAGGGAGCGAATCCCCTGCGTTTTTAAAATGGTTTAACCGTCATTAATACAATTAAAACAATAGCAGCAACGTGTAAAATATTGTTTAACGGAGCAGATTCTTTCGCAAGACGTAAATATTGCTCTGGAAGATCATCGCCACTAACTCCTTCCAGCGCTTCCATTTGAAGTTTCGCCTTCTTCGGCAACATCCCAGCCGCTATCGGTTGAACCCCAACATAAATGACGAGAGACGCGATGTACCAAATCTCTTTAAATAAATATGGATGAATAATTGCCATAACGATTCCCGTAACTAATAGAGTAAGACTTCCGGTTTTCGCGAACTTTTCAATTTTTTCTGATACGTTCAGAGCAAACCTCGCATGTGAAACAGTCCTCACTGTACTCATAAGTGCCGGCATCGCAAACGTCGCACCTAATCCGACGACCGCCGCCACAATATGAAGCACTAATAAAAACGTATAGAATGTCATACTTTTCACCTCCATCTTTTTGACTACGTTAAATTTTACAAAAATGTTCGCAAAATAGAACAAAAAAGAAGCGGGGGAAGGAAAAATTTTCTCACCCCACTTCGACGATACGAGCAATTAGTCGTTATTTTCTTCTTCTCCAAAGCAAAACTCTACACAGCCAAGCGGACCACAAACTTGAACGCAGTCATCCTCAGCCGTAACGGTAATACCTGCACGACGCAAAGCCTCTCTCACAAGACGTTGTTTCGCTCTTCTTTTCGCAGCAATTCCCATTCTTTCTCACCTCCCTATTCCAATCTATTCAAAAGGAAAGACAAGCGTATAGTTAAAAATCTAGCAAACTATGAAAATGGTAAAAACGGTGTCCTCCGGTAATAGAAGCTCACTGAGTATGATGGTTACATATATTTTTGACAGTACTGATAGATGGGTGACGATCGGTAATAGGAGTGGGCTACCGTAAATAAGGCGTGAGGATCGAATCGCAAATAAAATGGCGCTACCGCAAATAAAATTGGTTTACCGCAAATAAGAAGGTGGGTATCGCAAATAAAATTGGGTTACCGCAAATAAGAAGGTAGTAATCGCAAATAAAACAGGCTTACCGCAAATAAAAGGACTATAATCACAAATAAAAATGCAGTACCCCCAATAAAAATTAACTAATACAAAAACTTTCACAGCGTTTCACACTACGTTCCGTTTTTCCCAACACGTTTCATTTTTAAAAAAGCCCGTCTCCCCCAAAACCGCCCCGAAAATTAGAAAATAATTAAAAATTTCGAAAAACCACTTGTCCCTCTTGACATTTGTAGCATAATCCTTCATCCAAGCTAATAAACATATACAAACCAAACATATAAAGAGAGTGTTTGAGGTGAGGATCGTATTTGTCTCGAAGAAGTTTTAGGAATATAACAGCATTTTTCGAACGAGTATAAACAGTACTTCGTTACATCTGATAAGCGGGTCTCATTTCACACTTCTCAACATCCAATTTAGGGAGGGCGAGTGGTGTGCACGATTACATCAAAGAGAGAACTATCAAGATTGGAAAGTATATCGTGGAGACGAAGAAAACTGTTCGTGTCATAGCGAAGGAATTTGGAGTTTCCAAAAGTACAGTCCATAAAGACCTGACGGAAAGACTACCTGAAATTAACCCAGAACTGGCCAACGAAGTAAAAACAATCCTTGATTATCATAAATCCATTAGGCATTTAAGAGGTGGAGAAGCAACGAAGAAAAAGTACAAAAAGGAAGAAGAAATCGTAAAGTAAATGTGTATGAGTGCCAGTTGAAGCACGGTCAATTTCTAAAAAAACGAATAAAAGTATCTACATAAAACAGTTTCCAAGAAGGTTGGGCATACTACCTTTATGGAGACTGTTTTATGTTTAGAAAAGGATTTTACATTCATAAAAAGGGATGTTCCGACGTTAATCGACAAACGTTTGCACCTAAAACGACAAATAGTACGAAATTTCCTTACAAAATTGCAAAAAATGTACATAAAACAATAGTTTATTTCTGGAATTGTGATAAAATATAAAATTAGGACTACAAGTTGTCGGACAATAGTCATACAGCTCATTTAAGGAGGCAAAAAGGAAGATGTTTGCTAGGGATATAGGAATAGATTTAGGTACAGCAAACGTGTTAATTCATGTCAAAGGAAAAGGGATTGTGCTAAACGAACCTTCTGTTGTTGCACTTGATAATAATACAGGAAAAGTACTAGCAGTTGGAGAAGAAGCACGCCGCATGGTCGGACGTACACCAGGTAATATCGTAGCTATGCGTCCACTTAAAGACGGAGTCATCGCAGACTTCGAAGTAACAGAAGCAATGCTGAAACATTTCATCAATAAGTTAAACGTAAAAGGTTTCTTATCGAAGCCTCGCATTTTAATTTGCTGCCCAACAAACATCACATCTGTCGAGCAAAAGGCAATTCGTGAAGCAGCAGAGAAAAGTGGCGGAAAGAAAATTTATTTAGAAGAAGAGCCAAAAGTTGCAGCAATCGGAGCGGGAATGGACATTTTCCAACCGAGCGGTAACATGGTAGTCGATATCGGTGGAGGAACGACAGACGTTGCCGTACTTTCCATGGGTGATATCGTAACAGCTTCTTCCATAAAAATGGCCGGAGATAATTTCGATAATGAAATTTTACAATACATCAAGAAAAAATATAAATTACTAATCGGGGAAAGAACAGCAGAAAACATTAAGATCGAAATCGCAACAGTGTTCCCTGGTTCTAGAAATGAAGAAATGGAAATTCGCGGACGTGACATGGTGAGCGGCTTACCGCAAACAATCACAGTTAATTCGAAAGAAATCGAACAAGCATTACGCGAATCTGTTCATGTCATCGTACAAGCTGCGAAAAGCGTGTTAGAACGTACACCACCAGAACTATCAGCGGACATCATCGACCGCGGTGTTATTTTAACAGGTGGAGGAGCACTTCTTCACGGTATCGATCAGCTTCTAGCGGAAGAATTAAAAGTTCCAGTACTAATCGCTGAAAGCCCAATGGACTGCGTTGCCATCGGAACAGGCATTATGCTAGACAACATGGACAAACTCCCAAAACGCCAATTCGCATAATCCGAGTGGACACCGGGACACATACCGTGGACGGAGGGACAGGTCCCTTGTCCCACGAATAGCTCCATTTAAATAATTTACAGCAATCGGAGTGGGCAGGCTGATTTCCAACGGACTTCAAGACCTGAAAAGCTAAAAGTGAAAGACGGTTCTCTAAACAAAATGGAGGACTGTTTTTTTATTTATTATTAAGAAAGCCGGCTTAACGGTTGAATTTATTTAACAGTGAACTAAAATTATTTAATAACTTTTTGAATTTACTTAACAGAGATTGAAAATTACTTAACAGCTTTTCGAAATTACTTAACAGAGATTGAAAATTACGTAACACCTTTTCGAATTTACTTAACAGAGATTGAAAATTACTTAACATCTTTTCAAATTTACTTAACAAGAATCGAAAAATACTTAACAACTGTTCAAATATATTTAACTAGGAATTGAAAAACTACTTAACCTGGGCTGAGGGACAAATCCCTTTCCTCCCAAAACTGGGTAAGAGCAACTCTTTGTATCGTTTTTGATAAGGGAAAGTACCTAATAATTAGCTAACATGTAGGGGATGTTTATAAAGATACATATTGTGTAAGCTAATCATTTTATCTTTTTGGAGGATTTTAGTATGAGCGTTAGTAACAAAAGATTTCCGGAAGGTTTTTTATGGGGCGGTGCAACAGCTGCGAACCAAATAGAAGGTGGTTTTGATGAAGGAAATAAAGGACTAAACATTGCGGACGTTCTTCCTGGCGGGAAAGGAAGACTAAAAGTAGTTAATGAACCTGGCTTTAATTATGAAATCGACCATGAAAAACACCGTTATCCAAACCACGAAGCTATAGATTTTTACCACCGTTATAAAGAAGATATTGCACTATTTGCAGAAATGGGATTTAAAGTGTTCCGTATGTCGATTGCATGGACAAGAATTTTTCCTAATGGAACCGAGCTAGAACCAAATGAAGAAGGGCTTGCATTTTATGACCGTGTTTTTGATGAGTTACATAAGCATGGCATTGAACCGGTTGTCACCATTTCTCACTATGAAATGCCGGTAAATTTAATGAAAGAGTACGGTGGATGGAGAAGTCGCGATGTAATAGCGTTTTTCGAACGAAATGCGAGGGCAATTTTAAACCGTTATAAAGATAAAGTGAAATATTGGATGACGTTTAACGAAATCAACAGTGCGATGCATTTTCCGATTATGAGTATGGGCTTCACCACAAAAGAGGGAGAACATCACTATCAAGCAATTTTTCAAGCGTTTCATCACCAGTTTGTTGCGAGCAGCCTTGCGGTTAAAGCGTGCCGAGAAATCATTCCGGATGCAGAAATCGGCTGTATGATCCTTGCAGCTCCTGTTTATTCGTACGACAGCAACCCAGAAAACGTCATGCATGCGTTGCAAAAAGAGCAAATGTTTAACTATTTTTGTGCAGATGTTCACGTCCGAGGAGAGTATCCAGCTTATGCACAACGTTTCTTCAAAGAACACGATGTGAAATTGGAACTTCATGATGGAGATATAGAGCTAATAAAAGAATTTACAGTTGATTACATTGGGTTTAGCTATTATATGAGCATCACCGAAAAGAAAGACAAAAAACCAGAAGAAATCATCGCTGGTAACGTGCTAGAAGGGGTGAAAAATCCATTCTTACAGGCGAGTGACTGGGGATGGGAAATTGACCCAACAGGATTACGCATTATTTTAAACAAACTATACTATCGTTACCAAGTTCCTCTTTTCGTTGTAGAAAACGGGTTAGGTGCTAACGATAAAGTCGAAGAAGATGGCTCGATCAACGACGATTACCGTATTGATTACTTGCGTAGCCATGTGGAAGCTATGGCTGAAGCAATCGAAGACGGCGTCGACTTAATGGGGTACACAAGCTGGGGCTGTATCGACTTAGTGAGCATGTCAACAGGTGAATACTCGAAACGTTACGGCTTCATTTACGTCGACAAGCATGACGACGGAAGTGGTACACTCGAGCGCAAAAAGAAAAAATCATTCCACTGGTACAAAAAAGTGATCGCAAGCAACGGAGAAAACCTATAATTTGTGGGACAGCGGGACACATACCATGGACGGAGGGACAGGTCCCTTGTCCCACCCAAAAAATGGTTGGGAAAGGGACCTGTCTTCGCGTCCACTTTTATAATTCAACGTTCTTCTTAATAGATTTTCGTAGCGAAGTCGTATCCACCAGAAATAATAACAAGCTAGCAATTAATGAAACCATTACACTATCAAATATCGGACGCCCGACTATTAAGGATGCAATCATCATGGTAATAAAAAAACTAAGTGAGCGTGTTAAATTACGCTTTTTTGCCGTTTTTATTTCGTCTTCTGAAAACACATTCGCATATTCAATACCAGAAAGTACATAGCGTAAGAAAGTATAAAATAAGAAAACTAGGAATGGGGCAAGCAGTAAAAATAACGGCTCTATATTTGTATTTAAATATAAGATAATCATGATAAAGGATGAAATAAATTGAAGTACAGCCCCTTCCACGATAAACTTAGAAATTTCCCGCTGTTTATATTCATCATTGGATAACCATTGTAAAACACTCACTCTTATTCCTCCCAAAATAAATCATTTAATGTTTTGTCTAAAGCTTTAGCGATTGAAATACATAATTGAAGACTTGGATTGTAATCTCCTTTTTCAATTAAGCCTATCGTTTGCCGAGTGACGCCAATTATTTTAGCTAACTCTGTTTGTGTTAAACCCTTTTCCATTCGAGCAATTTTAATACGATTAACCATTGTTTTCTCCTGTGTGTATGATATATATTGCATTTGTCATTTATATATTACATTGGTATTTAACAAAATGCAAGTGTGGACAGAGGGACAGGTACCGTGGACAAGGGACCTGTCCCTCCGTCCACAAAAAGGGATTCAATCCATTTTTATAGAAGTAAGTATTAGAGAAACGACGGAGGAAGTGATCTTAATGCTAAAATATACAGAAATGAACGCGAGAACAATTGATAAATGGGTGGAAGAAGGTTGGGAGTGGGGGAAGCCGATTAGCCACGAAATTTTTAAACAGGCACAAAATGGTGATTGGTTTGTACTTTTAACCCCTACAAAGCCTGTGCCTAAAGAGTGGTTTTGTGAAATGAAGGGGGCAGAAGTGCTCGGGCTCGCTTCTGGCGGCGGCCAGCAAATGCCAATCTTTACTGCACTCGGAGCAAACTGTACTGTGTTAGACTACTCAGAAAAGCAGCTTCAAAGCGAACATGAAGTAGCCGAACGAGAAAACTACAAAATTACAACAGTAAGAGCGGATATGACAAAACCGCTACCGTTTGAAGACGAGTCTTTCGATTTAATTTTTCATCCAGTATCAAACTGTTACGTCGAGGATGTACTTCCAATTTGGAAAGAATGCTATAGAGTATTGAAAAAAGGCGGCATTTTACTTGCTGGACTCGATAATGGCATGAATTATCTTTTCGATGAGGACGAAACAACGGTAAAATACAAACTACCATTTAACCCTTTAAAGGATAAAGAATTGTATGACGATTGTATTAAAAACGACTGGGGAATCCAATTTTCCCACACAATCGAGGAACAAATCGGTGGGCAACTACAAGCAGGCCTCATGCTAACTGATATTTTCCAAGATACAAACGGGGCCGGCAAACTACATGAACATAATGTTCCAACATTTTATGCCACCCGTGCAGTTAAAAAATAATGTGGACAGCGGGACAGGTCGAGACCACTGAAAAACCCCTCCTAATAAATGTAAATAAATAAAAAAAAAACCTTCCTTTATCAAAATTTGGTATAATTAGAAACGACCAAGAATCTAATTATCAAACGAAAAGGAAGGTTTTCTTCTATGCTTAAAGAAAAAGATATGCAGTTAAGCATCTACTCCGAATTATACTATAAAATCCCCAAAAATCATACACTCAAACTTGTCAGAGAAGCAGTTGATTTTTCTTATATTAACAAAGTACTGGAAAAATCGTATTGTAAATACTATGGTAGGCCTGCCAAAGAACCAGAAATGATGGTTAAATTACTCGTTCTTGGATACCTTTATAATCTTTCTGACGAAAGAGTAATAGAAGATGCTTCCCTTAATCTAGCTTATATGTACTTTCTAGATATTAATCCTGAAGACACACTACCACACCCCAGCCTGTTAGCCAAGTTTAGAAAACACAGACTACAGGATGTCTCGTTAGATGATATTATAGCCCTATTTGTTAAACAATGCGTCGATAAAGGGATTATCAAAGGTAGTTCCGTAAGTATTGATACCACTCATACAGAAGCTAACACGTTCAAAGCTACACCCGAACGGGTGATGAAAAGATTAGTTAGTAAGATGTTTAAAACATTAAAAGAGGAAGTAGAAAAAATTCCAAGTGATATCAATCAAGAAATCCCGGATTATAAAGAAATTGAAGACCCTAAAGTTGCGAAAGAAACAATGAAAGCCTATGTTGAAGAAACTATCACCACAGTAACAGAAAACGTAGACGTAGAAACTACACCCAAGACAAAAGCAGTGATTGAAAATGCGAAAGAAATACTATCCGACCCAAAGTTTTTAGCCCAAAAAGGGGTACGTTCTATTGTTGACCAAGAAGCAAGAGTTGGGCACAAAAGTAAAACTTCCAACTTCTTTGGATATAAAACAGAATTTATGATTACAACAGAAGATAGAATTATTACTTCCGTAAGGGTAGGCAATGGGGCATACGTGGACGGTAGTTTTTTTGACGAGCTATTACAACTCACTATAAAGTCTGGTATTTCGGTTGAAGAACTATATGGAGATAAGGCATATTTCAAAAAAGTAATTTTGGACAAATTAAAAGAAATAAAAGCAGCTGCCTACATACCTGTAAGTGAAATGGCTTATAGAATTAATGAAGAGTTATTTAGTTATAACAAAGACGCTGATCAATGGAGTTGCGAACAGGGGAATACGACTATAAAAAAATATTATAAGAACACCAAAAACAGACAATCGTACAAATATTACTTTGATAGAGAAAAATGTAAAGCCTGTCCAATCAGGACAGATTGTATTAAAGGAAAAAATGTTGGAAAAATCTTAGAAGTTGGAATCAACACACCAGAATTCTATGAATATAGCCAACAACAAAAACAACCAGAGTTTAAAGAAAAGTATAAAAAGAGAGCATGCCAAGAATGGAAAAACGGCGAAATGAAATGCTTTCACGGGCTAGATCGTGCCAGGGGGTACGGTCTCAAAAGCATGTCTACACAAGCAAAATTAACTGCATTAGCAGTTAATATAAAGAGGATAGGAAAGATCCTATCCTCCAAAACAGGGTAAAAAACACTGGTTAGCATCAAAATAGGACAACATTTTCCTTATTGAGGGGTAAAAGTTGTCCTTATTATTTTTTTTGTTTCAAAAAAAGGGACTTTTTCAGTGATTTCGGACAGGTCCCTTGTCCCACCAAAACTAGGTGGGAAAGGGACCTGTCCACGCCTCCCTACATCAACAACTCTTCCCATTCCTCAACCAAAAACTTCTCCTGCCTGCCTTTAAGTACAGGTGGTACATCTACAAAACACATAAACTCTAAACTATTTCCATCTGGATCTTGAAAATAAACGGAAGCATTGCCTTGATTAGGTCGGACGAACGGCTCAACGGAAGTCCGTTTTCCAAAAGGGACGGCCTTAATATTTCTTTCTTCCAGCCAGTTCAAAGAATCCTTCATAAATTCATAATCTACCCGGAAGGCAATGTGCCTTAGCGACGGGTGATAAGGAGTTTCCACTTCTTCTCCTTCCCAAAGCCCCAACCAACTTTTCTCCTTCTCGATCCAAAAAAAGGCGGTGTCTTCATCTTCCCATGCCAATTCTAGGTTTAAACTTTTGTAAAACTCTTTCGCCTTCTCAAGATTGCTAACCGGTAAATGTGCCTCAAATAATCCTTTAATCATCGTATCTCCCTCCAATTATTGTTCTACTAATAGCATATCAACAGTTGAATGGATACTCTTCGGCCATTGGTGAGACACTATCTCGGTAATTAGTCTTAGATGAGGCGGAGTGACTTCCCGAACGTAATTCGAACCCTTTTAGTTTCTAAAAAAATGTGCGGTTGAGGGCTGTCGTTCCGCCTTAGAATTTCCAAAAAATGTGTGGACGCGGAACCTGTCCCTCCGTCCACGGTATGTGTCCCGGTGTCCACGCTTGACAAGTGACACGGTGTCACATTATATTGTTAATAGACATATGACACGGTGTCATATTATTAAACTGAGGTGTTATCGTTGCCAAAACAAACGTTTTTTAATTTGCCTGAACATAAAAAGAAAAAACTTCTAGAATCAGCGGAAATGGAGTTTGCTAGAGTGCCTCTATTTGAAGCTTCTATCGCAAATATAATCAAAATGGCTGGCATATCTAGAGGTAGCTTTTATCAATATTTTGAAGACAAAGATGATATATATATTTATTTAGTAGATGAAAAGGTAAAAACGGCCATCATATACTTTATCGGTTTATTAGAAAAACATAATGGTGACCTTATTGAGGCACTAACAGAAATGTATTATTACTTCTTATATTCATTTTCCGATGAGGAAGAAAAGCATCTTTTAAGAAACGCCTTACTTTTTACAACATATAGAGTCGAAAGTTCGTTTACTAGTATGTTGGAGAAATACTTGCAAAACGAACACTTCAAGCTAGTGGAAGGATTGATTAATAAAGATCGCCTAAATATAAGTGAAGATAAAGACTTGTTACATATCTTCAAACTAGTCTCTGGATTAGCCTTTAACAATCTGATTGAAAAAACAGTGAAAGGGCTAACGGATGAAGAGGCGATGGAATCCTTTAAACGTAGTATGTACTTAATAAAACATGGCATTTACAAGCAAGAGAACGAAAAATAAAAATAGAGGTGTGAGTGAAATGGCTGTAACGATATATGGACTAGGATGTAAGTCGACAAAGAAAGCAAAACAATGGATGATCAACAACCAAATTCCTTTCGTGGAGCGAGATATTAAGAAAGAACCACTAACTGTTCCGGAACTTCAAGACATATTACGATTGACGATGGAAGGGACAGATGACATTATCGCAAAACGATCAAGTCACTATCAAAAAGTAGAAGTAGATTTTGATGATCTATCACTAGTAGAATTACTTGAAATGATTCAAGAACAACCTAAGTTTCTAAAAAGCCCGATTATAGTAGATAGGAATAAACTGCAAGTTGGATATAATGCAGACGAAATTCGACAGTTTTTACCGAGAAAAACTCGTAAGTTCCAGTTGTTGAATTGGACACAAGACCTTAAACCAATCGAATGGTAATAAAAAGCGACTATATGAAGGGGGAAAATAATGCGAGCATTAATAATAGGCGCAACAGGCGCAACCGGTAAAGACTTACTAGATTTATTATTAAAAGACGATTCGTTTCAACAAATAGACATTTTTGTTAGACGTGACGTTGACATTCAACATGAAAAATTAAACATACATGTTATAGACTTTGACAAGCCTGAACAATGGAAACATTTAGTGAAGGGTGATGTGTTGTTTTCTAGCTTAGGAACAACTTTGAAAGCAGCGGGAAGTAAAGAAGCGCAATGGAAAATAGATTACGATTACCAATACGAGTTTGCGGCGGCAGCTAGAGAAAATAATGTGAACCATTTAGTGCTAGTATCTTCCGGTTTTGCATCACCGAATTCGCGTATTTTTTATACAAAAATGAAAGGGCAACTGGAGGAAGCGGTAAAAGCTTTAAACTTTCCAAAGCTAACAATCTTCAACCCACCTGCATTAATACGAAAAAACAGTGATCGAACGAATGAAGTTACCGGAGTGAAGCTCATCCAGGCTCTTAATAAAATCGGCCTATTTCGCTCTCAAAGACCGCTATCAACCGAAACATTAGCTCAAGCCTTAATTAATACGGCGAAAAATGAGGGAAACGGCATGGCTGCGATTAGTGGTGAAGAGATTTGGAAGTGGGCTGGAGTGAAAGGGTAGCTAAATAGAAACGCGGAGTTGCTGAAAAGTTAGCTTCTGCGTTTTCGTTTTTTTAAAAAGCTACACTCGTACTTCTTCCAATCCGACAACTTGGAATTTCCAAAAAATGTGTGGGCGAGGGACCTGTCCCTCCGTCCACGGTTGAAAAGAAATGAGGATGATGGTAAAATCACATAGTAAATAAACTGACCGTTTTTCTCATTTGGTCACGAGCGTAGCAATCGGGGGTGGAGTTAGTGTCAGTAGATCGTAAAAGACAGATTTTGGAGGCGGCGGAGAAGTCGTTTTCGATGTTTGGGTATAAGGCGACGACGATGGATCAAGTGGCGAAGATGGCGAATGTCGGCAAAGGGACGATCTATCTTTTTTTCAAAAATAAAGAAGAGCTGTTCGATGAAATTATTTCAGCTCTCATTACTGATATGAAAACGATAGCGGAAGAAGAAATCGATGATAATCTTACGTTCAAAGAAAATGCCCATCGTGTGTTATATCGATTACTTGAATTTCGAAAGTCGCACCAGCTCACGATTAAACTTTTTCAAGAAGAAAGAGACATCGGAACAAAAGCGGTTGTCGACGTAGTGCAACGACTAGAGCAGGCCATTATTCAATATATGAAGGTGATTATACAAAAGGCGATGGACGATGGTGAAATTAAACCGTGCAATCCAGAAATTACGGCTTTTGTCATGATCAAGCTATACGTATCCCTCATTTTCGATTGGGAACGAAACCGTGAAGCATTAGAAAAAGAAGAGATCGCAAAACTGTTCGAGCTTTACTTTTTTGACGGATTAGCAAACTAGGGCTATTAGAGTGAGCCCTCTTTATTTTCACTAAAATGACCAAATGAACAAAATGGTCATAAATTTCAACAGGAGGAAAACACATATGAAAGAATCTTTATTTTTAGCAGAATTAAAACAAATTTTTCGAAACAAAAAAATGCTCGTTTCGATAATTGCGGTGATGATCGTCCCGCTTATGTATGCAGGTATGTTTTTATGGGCGTTTTGGGACCCGTACGAACAGATGGAGCAGTTGCCGGTTGCGATTGTTAATTTAGATGAGGGCGCTGAATTTGAAGGGACCGAATTGCAAATCGGAAACGAATTAGTGGAAAAGCTCCGAGAGAATAAAGTGTTCGACTTTCATTTCGTCGATCAAAAAGAAGGCTATGCTGGACTAAACAATCAGCAGTTTTACCTACTAGTAGAAATTCCGCCGAACTTCTCGGAAAACGCAACAACATTACTGGAAGACGAGCCTGAAAAATTAACACTAAAATACGTCCCGAATGAGAGTGCCAATTTCCTTGCTGGGCAAATAGGGGAAACGGCGATAAATGAAATTAAAGCAGAGATTTCTAAAAATGTAACGGCAACGTATGCAGAGACGTTTTTTGACCGAATTACCGAAATGGCAAGTGGGTTAGAGGAAGCGAGTGACGGGGCTTTTCAAATAAATGATGGAGCCTCGAAGGTAACGGATGGCTCGAAATCTATCGCAGAAAACTTGCAACTACTCGCAGAAAAATCAATCGAGTTTAACAATGGAGTGAACAGTGCGTCCTCTGGTGCACAATCGCTAACAAAAGGAACCGAGCAAATCACTACTGGCCTCGGTACGATTACGGAAAAAATGCCACAACTCATAAATGGTATGGGTGAACTGAAAAATGGTGTCGAACAAATACAACAACAGCTCCCAGCTCAAATTGCGGGGCAAATGACGACTCAATTAGAAGGTAGCATAGACGGATTAAATCAAAGCATCGATGAATTTAATGGTGCCCTTAGCACACAACTTTCAGCTGGGTTAACAGAGGGCATCGCGGACTCTCTTTCAAAAGCATTAGCCGAGCAAACCATTGCGTCCCAAGCAGCGCAAATGGAACAGCTGAAAGAAGCGCTAATCGGAAATAAAATTTTACCGGAAGATCAAGCCGTCGCTTTTATCGGACAAATGGCAGCAGGGTCTCCGACGAAAGACCAACTAGAAAACCAGTTTCAACAACAGTTGCAAGCACAATTGAGTACACCAATTTCCTCAGAAGTTCGCTCTGGAATGAACGAAGGTTTTGCTCAATTTAAAACAGAACTAGGCAGTCAATTATTAGGAAGTACAGCTGGTTTAGAGGAAAAAATTCAAGGAAACACCGATCCAGTCTTTGGTCAGTTATTAGCGGGAGTGGATGCATTACAAACTGGGCAAGGCGAGTTGCAAAAAGGTGTTCAACAGTTATATGACGGCTCGACTGAACTAAATAGCGGAGCGAATGAGCTATCGAACGGAATGAATCAGCTTTCCAGCGGGTCGTCCCAACTACTAGATGGGACAAATCAGCTTGCAGCAGGGTCGAAAGAGTTACAAACGGGTGCTTCCGATTTAACTGCTGGTACCGAGGAGCTCGCGGACAAACTGTCAGAAGGAGCAGAAAAAGCAGGCTCTGTCCAAGGAAACGAAAAAACGTACGACATGATGGGGCAACCTGTTCAAGTCGAAAAAGGCGAAATTAATAAAGTGCCAAACTACGGAACAGGCTTTGCACCATACTTTATCTCGCTAGGGTTGTTCGTAGGGGCCCTACTACTTTCTATTGTGTATGCGTTGAAAGAACCGGCAATCCAACCGAGAGGCGCACTACAATGGCTGTTCAGTAAGTTCGGCGTCATTGCAGGGGTCGGCATCATTCAAGCATTTTTAGTAGATGCGATATTACTTTTCGTATTAAAAATAGAAGTAACAAGTGTCCCACTATTTATCGTGACGTCCCTTATTACGAGTTTTACATTCATTGCACTAGTCCAAATGCTCGTAACGATATTAGGAGATCCAGGCCGATTCATCGCGATTATCGTCCTAATCCTCCAATTAACGACGAGCGCTGGAACGTTCCCGTTAGAATTAATTCCAAATGCATTACAACCAATTAGCGCACTGCTACCAATGACATATTCCGTCCAAGCGTTCAAAGCAGTCATCTCAAGCGGCGACTACTCATTCATGTGGCAGCAAAATGCAATTCTTCTAACATATATGGCAGCGTTCATGACAATCACGTTTATCTACTTTAAAGTGAAAATGAAAACAACAAAAATGAAAGAGGAAAATGTAATAGCGGTAGGGGAATAAGTGTGACTCCCTCATTTAAGGCAAGCGGAGGAAAACGAGATGTTTTTCTCCGCTTTTTTTGTATTGTTGTCAAAAAAGATGCGACTTTGCGGTATGCGAACCTCGTTATGCGCCACGAGAAGTACTATATGTGCCAAGCGCCATCCCTGTTACTTATGTCCTTTTCCAAAAAATGTGTGGACGACGGACCTGTCCCTCCGTCCACGGCATGTGGAAGGCGGCGCCGAACATGTAGGTGGATAGCACGGTTAAGGGTATAACGATAGCATTTCTTTTCTTTAGTAGGTGTGTGTATAGATACATTTTGAAATATAGAAGCCACGTCCATAATAAGTTCCAGCCATATTGATAGGTGATCATGTTCAATCTTAGTGCAAGCCATTCAACCAATGTTGAGTATATGGCCCATTTAATCAAATATGGAGTTAAATGTTTCTTTGGCAGTTTACATAAAAATAAAAGCAGAAATAATGGCGTAGTAAAGATAACATTAATAATTCGAATAAATAGCATACTGAAATGAGGGTCACGAAAATCCCAGACAAGCTTTCGGTGACAGAGTAAATAGTACACAGCATTCATACCCATGACATAAAGAATTGCATCTGAATGCTTTTTTACCTTTTTCCAACTATGGTTTTTACAATTTAGGAGAAAAAATATGAGAATAAGTAATATATGCTTCATCCAAACAGCCCTTACGTACATGATTTTCTTTTAGTTTTTCCTAGTGGGCAAAATTTTTACAGGCAAAAATTACCATTGCATATCCCCGAATCCTCAAACCCCCATAATCTCCAACAAACACCCGGCTCGTCCCAACCAATATGACATTTATCACATCCACATATATGACATTTATGACTTATAAGACCTGCCCCTAATACTTATACTTATATTTAGATAAATGAAAGTCTGTAAGGAGGAATTTCAAACATGTCACAAGCAAAAAAGATTTCAGAACTGAAAAAAGAAGTTGCCCCTTTTGAAAAAACAGATACGAAGGCGAGCGTCCTTCAACTAATTAATACAATAATACCGTTAATTGCACTTTGGACGATAGCCTATTTAACATTAAGCGTTTCATACTGGATCACACTGCCGATCGTAATTTTGGCTGCTGGGTTCTTAGTAAGAACGTTCATCATTTTCCATGATTGCTGTCATCAGTCGTTTTTCAATAGTAGAAAGGCGAATGACATCGTTGGAACTATTACAGGAATTTTAACACATGTACCTTACCGTCAATGGAGATATACACATAACGTCCATCACCGCACAAGTAGTAATTTAGACGAGCGCGGCACTGGTGATATGTGGTTATTAACAGTAGAAGAGTATGCAGAAGCACCTTGGCACCAAAAGTTTGCATACCGCGCATATCGTAACCCGCTTGTCATGCTTGGACTAGGTCCGATAGCAGTATTCTTAATACAATATCGATTCAATCGTCGAGGGGCAAAAGCGAAAGAACGTATGAACACGTACATTACGAACATCGGTATTTTCTCGCTACACGGTGGGATTATCCTATTCCTAGGTTGGGAAGCATTTCTACTAGTACAATTACCGGTCGCACTTATTGCTGGTCTGATGGGAATTTGGTTGTTCTACGTACAACATCAATTCGAAGATTCATATTTCGAGCATGATGAAGAATGGAGTTTCGTACAAGCAGCTGTAGAAGGAAGCTCTTACTACAAGCTACCGAAGCCATTACAATGGATCACTGGTAACATCGGCTTCCACCACGTGCATCACCTAGCACCACGTGTACCGAACTACATGTTAGAAAAAGTACACAACGCAAGTGAGCCGTTACAAAAAGCAACAACGATTACGCTAAAAACGAGCTTAAAGTCGATTCGTTTCCGCCTATGGGACGAAGAAACAAAATCATTCGTAACGTTCGGGGAAGCAAAGAAAATATTGAAGCAACGTGACTCTATGGTCAACGCAACCGAAAACGTGTAAAATAAAGTAAGAGAACTTCGTCGATTGCTCATACGCAATCGGCGTTTTTGTGAACATACAAGTGGACAGCGGGACACATACCGTGGACGCGGGGACAGGTCCCGCGTCCCACCAATAACTGGATGGACAAGGGACCTGTCCCCCTGTCCACATGGAAGGAGTTGAAATACGACGATGAAACTAAAAGAGAGGTTTCGAAAGAATACGGGGTTAAGTCCGTTCGTATGGATCGTATTTTACATTCTTCCTTTTTATTTTATTTTTCCAACATCATCGATTCCCCAAATTGTGTTTGGGATTTTAATGATTATCTTATTTTTCGTCTTTTACGTATTATCGTTCGTTGCGAAAGGATGGCTCGTTTATTTTTGGACGAGTTTGCAGATTGTCATATCCACCATTATGGGGATTTTCTTTAGTTACATATATTTCTCATTATTCCTTGCCTTTTTTATCGGCAATTTAAAAAATCGCGTTGCGTTTTGGATACTGTACGGAATTTTAATTGCGACAACGGTCGGCTCTATTAACGTCGGCTTCATTTTAAACAGCCGTGTTTTTGTCACGCAGCTTCCATTCGTCATTCTTAGTACGCTTGCGGTCATTCTTTTACCAATCGGCACGTACAACCGCAATAAAGAAGAAAAGCTGAAAGAGCAGCTCGAGAATGCAAACAAGCGAATTGCCGACCTTGTGAAAATGGAAGAACGTCAACGAATATCCCGTGACCTTCACGACACGTTAGGCCAGAAGCTATCGCTCATCGGAATGAAAAGTGACTTAGCAAGTCGCCTTATTTCAAAAAATCCAGCGCAAGCACAGATCGAAATTAAAGACGTCCAACAAACCGCTCGCATTGCCTTAAAAGAAGTACGCGAACTCGTCACAAAAATGCGTGGCACCCGACTGGACGATGAAATTAAACGAATCTACCAAATTTTAAAAACCGCACAAATTAAGTTTCGACTCAAAGGTGACACTCATTTGAAGAACACCACGCTCATCGCAGAGAATGTCGTATCGATGTGTTTAAAAGAAGCAGTCAACAATGTTGTCAAACATAGCCAAGCAACAGAATGCACGATAACGATCAATCCGAAAGAAAAAGAACTAGAAGTAACCGTTGAAGATAACGGAATAGGTCTCGGTGACCGCGACGAACGAAAAGTAGGCAACGGAATTCAAGGAATGCGAGAACGCCTCGAATTCGTAAACGGCACCCTCGAAATCGAATCCGAAAACAGCGGCACAACAATAAAAATAAAAATTCCGAAAGTCCAAAGAAAAATAGAAGAATAAATGGGACAGCGGGACACACACCGTGGACGGAGGGACAGGGAAAAAGTCCCACCAATTCCTGTAAAATGGAGGGGATGAACATGATTAATATCATCATTGCAGAAGACCAAAAGATGCTACTAGGAGCACTCGCAACGTTAATAGATCTAGAAGAAGATATGAAGGTAGTAGCCCGTGCTTCGAATGGGGAAGAGCTAGTCGCGCTAGTGAAGGAGCATAAACCAGACGTATGTATTACGGATATCGAAATGCCAGGCATGACAGGGTTAGATGCAGCAGAACAGCTAAAAGGGTCTGGCTGTAAAATGATCATCCTCACTACGTTTGCCCGCTCTGGTTATTTTGCACGTGCGATAAAAGCGGGCGTGAACGGCTACCTTCTGAAAGACAGTCCAAGTGAAGAACTTGCCAACGCCATTCGCCAAGTCGTGGCTGGCCAACGCATTTACGCACCAGAACTCATCGATGAAATGTACACCGAAGAAAACCCACTAACAGAACGCGAAACAGAAGTGCTTTCCCTCATGGCAGAAGGAAAAAGCACAAAAGAAATCGCCAAACAACTATTCCTAACAGCAGGCACAGTTCGAAACTATATATCCGTTATCCTCGACAAACTCGAAGTGAGCAACCGCATCGAAGCCATCCGAGTGTTCAAAGAAAAAGGATGGTAGGGGAGTGGACAGGGGGACAGATACCGTGGACGAGGAACCTGTCCCTCTGTCCCATTTTTGTCTACAATTAAAAAACAGCCGTAACGTAACCCCTACGACTGTTTACCACTTCAACCTCAAGGAACATAACGGTCTGGTATTCCGTAAAATCCTCTCATTTGCTGAATGACACTAAACAATTCTCTATCCTTCTCACCGGTATAAGCGTACTTTTCCATATCACCATATGCCTGAAATAGTAAGTTAACAGGGTTTTGCGAAACGTCTGGGCCTTGCCCTGCTGGATGGCTAACAACACCATCGATCTTGTCTATTTCTTCCGCCGGATACTGCTCTAAAGAACTCGCAATATCCTCCAGCTTACCTCTCAGTTCCGGAGGCGCATCTGGTGCATGTTGTAAAAAATCTTGGATCATCCTATACATTCTATCCTTTTTATCCACAATATCACCTTCCTCTTAATCTTATTATGGAAAGTTGAGGAAGCTATTATGTACTGCCAAGTGAAAATGCTAATGGGGGTATAATTCCACGCTCTTTCCTAAAAATAAGAAAAAGTATGCTCGGAGGTATCCCCATGTCGGTAATGGAAATGGTTATCCGCACAACGGTCGGTTTTTTAGTCCTATACGCTTTATGCCGTTTTCTTAATAAGAAACTAATTGCCCAAATGACTTTTTTCGACTTTGTTGCCGGGATTACGATCGGTTCCGTCGTGGCAAGCTCCATGCTAATGAAAGATGTTCCGGTTTATATCGGCATGATAGGATTAATATTATTTTGTTTTTATACGTTCCTATCTAGTATTATTGCGTTGAAAAGTATGAGAGGAAGAAAGATATTAGAAGATGAACCGACCTATTTAATAAGAGATGGCAAAATTCTTGAAGAAGGATTGAAAAAAGTAAGAATGACGGCAGATGGACTTGTGACAAATTTGAGGAAAAAAGGGTATTTTTACGTAGATCAAATAGAAATAGCGATGATGGAGATGGACGGATCTGTTTCCGTTCTACCAAAAGCTCCCTACATATACGCGATGCGAAAAGATATTTTTAACATTCAACCAAGTCGCGGACTAGCCCAAGCGTTCATCATCGACGGCCAAATTTTAACCAAAAGCCTAGAAGCACTAGGAAAAGACCGAAACTGGGTAAACAATGTCCTCCAGGCAAACAACATACAAAACGTAGACGAAGTATTCTTCGCCCAAATCGACCAACAAGGCAACGTCTACATCGACAAACGCGAAGACACGTTAAAATAAAAAAACGTGGACGGAGGGACAGGTCCGAAATCACTGAAAAAGTAGCTGTTTCCGAAAAATGATGTTTTTTAGGGGGGCAAATATGTCTCAGGACCACTCTAACGTCGCTTAGAAACAAATCTGGAGACCTGTTTTTTCAACATCATTTTTGCTTTTAAAAAAATTGGACTTTTTCAGTGGCCTCGGACAGGTCCCGCGTCCACACAGTTTCTGGAAATTTAAGAGAATGAACTTTTCCCAGCGTCCACCTTTTCCCACATAATATATACGTCTATATCATCCTCGTATTTTTTCAACAACTCATCTAAGTAAGCCTCAATCTTTACGTTAACCTGTTCTATTTCTTCCTCTGTTTCTGCATGTAAATCGAACATCCCGGTTATATGCAGGTTTGCAATCTGACCACGCCTTGACCGCTCTTTCCAATACACTTCATAATATTCCTCAACTGAAATGCCTAAATAATCGGCTTGCTTCTCGAAAAATTCTGAATTGCCACCGTAATCAGGAGGGGGATAAGCATGATCTAAGTAATCCATATACTCGGAAATATCATAATTATAACCTTCTGCTTCCTTTGCAATAAGTTCTTCCAACACATAGTAACGCACCCCATCAGGCAATCGGCCACCTTCCAACCCATAAAGGGCACGAACATCCTTCACGGTCACTTCCTCTCCAAAAATAATCGCCGCAACATCATCATCGTTATATTTCGGCGAACATGCCACCACAACAAATAAACATAAAACAATCCATATGTATCGCAAAAAATCACCTCTATAAATAAAATTCGATCTTTTTACGGAATTTCCTTCCAAAAATAAAAAAGAGCCGCATAAAGCAGCTTCCTTCTATCCTTTATTTCAGTTCGTTCGTGGCGTACTTAGAAAACATACGCGTACTTTTTAATAAATAATAAAATATTTTAAAGGCATTTGTACTCACGGTCTGGTTCACGCATTGTTGCTTGTTTATCAAATTGATCTTTCTTAAGGTGTAAGTGGAAGGGGTCAAATTTTCTAATGTAGTCTGGAGTGTCTGGTGGGTGGAAATGTGCATGGAACTTCATTAGTGTGCCTTTTGAATCCTCCCAGTCATAGAAGTATTCTATTATTTCGTTCGTGTCGTTATGTATGAATTCGATACACTTCAATGATGGAAGGTTTAGATCTAATTTAAATATAATACGTTTTGCTTGTACGGAGACACTAGGGCGGTGGTAACCAGGGATTTCGACACCAAAGATATCACGAACTTCTTCAATAATATCTTTGAAGTCTAACCTTTCCAGTTGCCTAAAATTACTTCGATTAATCCCTAGAGTTTTTGTCATCTTTCAACCTTTGTAGAAAAAACGACCACATTGCTGCATCCGTTTCTTCTTCCGAGTTTAACTGATTCCAATTTTTCTTTCCAAATACTGCGTTGAAATCTTGCCCGTTATATTTCTTTTTAAAATGCTCCAAATAAGCAACGATTTGTTCTTCTTCGCTTTTCATGTTCTGTTCCTTGCTAGCATCCCATTCCGCTTTATCTAATTCATATGTTTCAACTAGTTCTTTCACTTGATAACGCATACCAGATGGAGAATCAAACCAATATTCTGGGTGGATTCTCACCTTTTCATTGGGAACTTCGCGCTTTACTACTTCCATTTGGCCATTTGCATTGTACTTTAAAAAGCGGCCCTCTTTATTAATCCAGTTATTAATGGTATTCGTACTCACTCCAAAATAAGTAGCTAGTTCTCCTGTTGTATAACCTTTGAATTCTTTGGATTTAACCCCTTTAACGCTTAAAGAGGGTTTATAACTAACGGTAGTAGAATTTGAAGCGGAAACTACTAATACATTTCGTAACAATTCTACTAATACTTGTTTTGTGTAATGCTGATCATCTAATAAAGAAGCTTCTGAAATCTCAATGGAACTTGAAGCTATTAAGTTATTTATCGCTTTAATAAATACAAGACGAAACTGCTTATCTGTAAAACTTTCTTTCGCCCAATTTTCTAAATCCATCTCATTCAATAAGCGAACCTTGTCCTCATAAATTCTTTGTTCAATTTCAGTAATAGCCATATACATATCACCTCACACCTCCAATATAACAAAAACTACAAACAACTACAAGTAACTACAACTAATAAAACACAATACAAGTTTGGTCTCGATACGTACAAAATATACACAATGAAAAATGGACACCGGGACACACAGCGTGGACAGAGGGACAGGTCCCGCGTCCCACCAAAAAATGGATAAAACAAGGAGAACTGCTCTTTGTCCACACGAAAAAAGAAGACCTTACCACCGGCCCCTTACACCATCCCATAAATTTTACTAATCTTTTTATGCAACTCCTCCATATGTACAAATCGCGCCTCGCGGATCATTTCTTTTCCATCTACAAACAGCATCATCGCCGGTACGGTGAAAATCGAAAAATGCCCAGCAACTTCCTCGACATCGTCCGCACTAATAAACCCAAGCTCAATTTTCGGGAACTCTTTCAATAAATCCTCAATCTGTGGCAATAACGCATGGCATACCGAGCAGTTTGTACGCGACACGTACACAAAACTCAACGGATGCTGCTCGATAAACTCTTGCGCCATTTCAATCGATGTTAAAGTTAACATGTATTAATCTCCTTTCGTGTGGACACCGGGATAGATACCAGGGACACCGGGAAACACACCGTGGACGAGGAACCCATCCCCCTGACCAACACTACAAGGTGTTTTTCGATTTAAGAAATTCCGCTTTAATCTCATCCAGGAGAGATTTATTCGTTATTACTTCATATCCGGTTAAAGCCATTGTCTTTGCCCCTAAAATCATCGCTTCACGCGCTTTTTCACTCATCGCGGCTACGCGGAATTCGTGGGTATGACAAGCATAGCTTTCATTACATATTTTAATATATGGATGGATCGATGGAACGACATGACTCACATTCCCCATATCGAGAGAACCAGATCCTCCTCGATCTGTTAAAATCTCCTCTTCTTTCACTCCTAGGGAAATGAGCTCCTTCGTAAAAGCTTCTGATAGAGGTGTGTTAGTGACCATATCATCATATGAAAATTCATAGTAGGAAGATTTCATCGTTGTTCCTGTTTGGAGTGCTGCTCCTTCTGCACAACGTTTTACTTTATCTACTAGTTCATTTACATACTCTCGTTTAGCACCACGAACATAAAATTGAGCAACGGCATAATCAGGAACAACATTTGCCGCCTTTCCACCTTCTGTTATAATTCCATGAATTCTAGCATCAGGTGTAATATGCTGTCTTAACGCATTAATACTATTAAAGGTTTGGATAACAGCGTCTAAAGCGTTCACACCTAGGTGTGGGCTTGCCGCAGCATGGGATGACTTTCCAAAAAACTCAAATTGAATGGCATCCATGGCAAGGGAAGTTCCACTTTTCATGTAACGATCAAGGGGATGGACCATCATCGCTACATCTAGCTGATGAAACAAACCGGCTTCTGCCATCGTCACCTTTCCACCTTTCGTTTCCTCAGCTGGAGTACCAAATACAATAACTTTTCCACCAGTCTCATGGATGACTTTACTTAACCCAATGGCGGCAGCAATTCCCATCGTTCCAATTAAATTGTGACCACATGCATGTCCAACTTCAGGTAAAGCGTCGTATTCTGCCATGAAACCAATTGAAGGACCAGGCTTCCCGCTATCAAATGTTGCAGTAAATGCCGTTGGTAAATCACAAATGCCAATGTCGACCTGGAAGTCATGCTTTTGTAAAGCTTCCGTAAGGACAGCACAGGCTTTAAATTCTTCATGACCTAGTTCTGGATTTTCACCAATGTAGATACTGATATTGTAAAAATCATCTCGATATCGATCGATTTGCTCTATTATTGTTTCTTTCATTTTAATCACCCTAAAAATTTTATAAAACCTTCTCTAGAAACTCTTTCGCACGATTACTCTTAGGTGCAGTAAAAAATTCATCCGGTGCGGCATCTTCAACAAGACTTCCTTCATCTAGAAATAAGACTCGATCTGCCACTTCACGAGCAAATCCCATCTCATGCGTCACAATGGCCATTGTCATCCCAGTATGTGCTAAAGATTTCATAACCTCTAACACTTCCTTTACCATTTCAGGGTCAAGTGCAGAGGTTGGTTCGTCAAAAAGCATGACATCCGGTGCCATCGCTAGCGCACGAGCGATGGCAACCCTTTGTTTTTGACCACCGGATAAGCGGTTTGGATATTGATCTGCTTTTTCCGATAATCCTACTGATTTTAACAAATCTCGTCCTTTCGCTTCTGCCTCTTCCTTTGAAATACCTTTCACCGTAATCGGAGCATAGGTTACATTTTCAAGAACTGTTTTATGAGGGAATAAGTGAAAATGTTGAAACACCATCCCTACATTTTGACGGACTTTCATAATATTCGTCGCTGGATTCGTTATTTCCTCATTTCCAATCCATATCCGTCCGCTTGTCGGTACTTCCAGTAAGTTTATGCAGCGTAAAAAGGTAGATTTACCTGATCCAGAAGGTCCGACAATGGATATAACCTCACCTTTATTAATCGTTGTCGTAATCCCTTTTAATACATGGTGATTCCCAAAAGACTTTTCGAGATTGTCCACTTTAATATGAGCGTTATTCACTTCGACGCAACCTCCTTTCAACATATCTTCCTAGCACCGTTAGGCTCATTACTAATACATAATAGATGAGACCTGCAAATAATAATGGTTCAAACGCTGTATACGTATTAGCACTTACCACCTGTGCTCGTCGCATAATATCTAAGAAACCGATCGTTGACACAATCGCAGATTCTTTTGTTAATGTAATAAATTCATTTAAAAGTGCAGGTAAAATATTTTTGAGCGCTTGTGGTAAAATGATATCCTTCATCATTGGTTTATATGGAATCGCCAATGCTTCCGCCGCTTCACGTTGTCCTTTATCTACTGCTTGAATACCAGCACGAATAATTTCAGAAATATAAGCTCCTGAATTTAGACCGAATGCCAAGATTCCCGCTAAAAAGGCTGGGATATTATAACCAATTAATTGGGGTGTAGCAAAATAAATAATCATTAATTGTAAAATCAATGGCGTTCCGCGAAAGATCGATGTATATGCGTCTGCAAACCATCTTAAACCTTTTACATTACTAATTTTAAAAAGGGATAGAATGGTTCCGATGATAAATCCTAAAACAGCTGATACTAATACAAATAATAACGTGACCCATATTCCACTTAAAATAAATGGAATAGAAGGCACGATTTTGAAAAAATCCAAATTCATATAAATTCGGCAAGGATACCCCTACTTCAATCGTGTGAAGGGCGTAGCCCAACTATAAGTGGGGGAGAAATTGCCGTCAGATACGGTATGGTACGTTAAATCGTAAGATTTCGTACCATATCAAGTATCTGAAACTTCCACCTTGCCCCTCCTTTCTGATATAATTAAAGCATAAGAGAAAACCGTTGCGTAAAAGGCACTCTTATGAGTTCTTTGATAACTAAAGATAGGAGGTTGGTTGCAGGAATAACGTTGTAACCGTAAAATCTTTAGCGTAAGAAAAACCGTTTTAACGGTACTACTTTGGCATGACCATTGTAGTAGGGGCGAAGTCAACCGGTCCTTATGTTCCACCACCACGAAGGTAGGAGAGTGTTTCTCGTTCGCACTACTGGGTAGGAATAAGTGTAGTTGCTCTCTACGAGGGTAGAAGCACTGTCAAACTCTGACAGACGCAAGCCCCCACTTCAAACAAACAGTAAGGTTGTTAAGTGGTGGGTCGTTGACGCCTTACACCTCATTTCTTCTCTATTCTATTTTATTCCTCTTCTGCTATCCATTTTTGATGTAACTTTGCTAATTCCCCGTTTTCTTGCATTTCTGCAATGATACGGTTAAAGTCTTCAATTAGCTCACTACCTTTTGGGAATGCAATCGCCATTCCTGGAGTACCTTCACTTTCATCATCAAAACCTGCTAAATCTAGTTCTTTCACATATCCTTGACCAACAGCTTTGTCTAAGTAAACTCCATCAACACGACCTGATTTCAATTCTTGAATCATGTTAGGGACTTTATCAAGTACTTTAATTTCAAGGTTGATTTTCTCAGCTAATTTTTTAGCACCCTCTTCTTGAATGGTGCCAAGCTGAACAGCAATATGTTTTCCTTCTAAATCAGCCATTCCTTTTAATTCAGAATCCTTTAACGTTACAAACATTTCTCCAGAACGGTGGTATTCATCGGAAAAATCAACACTTTCTTTTCGTGTATCTGTTGCAGACATTCCAGATGCTACGAAGTCAACTCGATTTGCTTGAAGTGCTCCAACTAATCCATCAAAGTTCATATCTTGAATTTCTAATTCATACCCTAATTCAGTTGCAATATACTTTGCTAAATCAATATCAAAACCAACGATTTCTCCTTTGTTATCACGTGTTTCAAATGGTGGGAAATCTGCTGAAGTACCCATTAATAGCTTCTTTGTTTCTTCACCTTGTCCTTGCCCTTGTCCACATGCTGTTAATAATAAAATTGCGAAAACAGTTACCATTGTTAAAAATGCTTTACTCATTTAATCCATCCCCCTGAAAGTTATTTTATGTTTTTGCTTATTTATAATTATTCATAATAATGAATATTAACACATTCGTATGATTTTGCAATAAAAAATTTTCAGAAATAGTAAAGATGAATTATTCTGATTTTTCTATCTATAAAAATGATTTACTAACTGTTTTCTATAGCTGTAATAATTCCTTTCCTCATCTCTTTCGTGTATATGGTTAGTATTTTTATACACTTTTAAATCGAAGGTTCCTACCCCAAAAATGGGGCTTGTCCATTCGTATGTCTTGAAAAATTAATTTCCTTTCAAAAATAAAAAAAGAGCCGCCAAATGCGATCTCCTTTAAAATTCGATTAAATTCACCTACAAAGAAGCACCGTGTTCTCGGTAGTTCGTGGCGTACTTAGAAGTGGCCACTGGGACGGATACAATGGCCACCGGGACACATACCGTGGACAAGGAACCCTCCGACCGACCTCTTATCCATACAACGTCGTATTCGTATTACATGCCCGTAACTTCGCTTCATTGTACAGATTATCAAATCTAATTTTCGCGACTCTTCTTTGAGAAAGCGGCAATGATGTATCGTTCATCAGTTTGTAGTAATGATCTAATAATCGCTTCTCTTTAGCTGTAACAAGTATCTTCATCCTCATCACCTCTCTAGTAATATATTCATGTTCCCATTTCTATTCTACTTTCCCTCTTCCTTTTCTTCCGTTGTAGAAGCCTGTTTTTCCGCTTCATTTATGGTCATTTCCGGTGGAGGTGAGGAGGTTTCCTCTTCAACGACACTTGTTCCATTCAATTTATCTTCATACGAAGGGATGCTTCTTTTATTAAACTTATCTTCCTGTAGATATTGGATATAAGAAAAACCTGCATAACCAGCAAGAAAAGAGGTGGACATTAAAAATAAGGTACTGTCAGAGCCGGTAAGTTCCATCGTAGCAAACGCTAACGTGCCTGTTCCCATACCGACTAGTAAATCGCCTAGCACTCCTAACTCCACCGTAATAGGAGCAGATTCTTTATTTTCCCCAACTCTAAACCCTGCTAGAAAAACAATGAAACTGACAGCGAGTCCAACTGACCTCGGTATTAATAAAACCCAATCCTGTTTCGTATTTTTGAACGTAAACCGATGTCTAAAATTCATTAAAACAATCGGCATTTGAAGGGAACCGTTTGCCTTCAGGTGACCAATCAATGCCCCTAACAAACTAATAAGTACAGAAAAAAAGAAGAAGTCCCAATTAGATGAATACGGTTTTGTAAAAATATCGCTTAATCCCATCACTCCACCTCCTCTTTGGGGTACCGCCCAAAAATGACATTAAGTATTTAAAAGCTACCTTGTTTTGTTGTCTAGAACCGAAACTGTGTTAAACAGAATTCGCGGTATGTAGCTAATTAATCATATGCATGTTGTTCACAATTGATAACCTGTTGTCTAGAACCGGACGCTAATTAAAAAAAGTATTCGATACACTCAGCCAAACAAATCTCTGCCAACACTCGGACAAGGAACTTGTCCATCTGAACGAGCCAACGAATCTAAACCTGGACAGGGGGACACATACCGTGGACGAGGAACATGTCTCCACAAAAAATAAAAATTACATATATCGACAGCGTTTGTTTTGTACTATAATAGATAGTAGAAAAGTATGGACGAAATTGATGAGGTGAGTAATATGTTACGTGGGTTGTATACGGCGACGGCAGGGATGATGTCACAGCAGCGTCGCATGGAGACGTTATCGAACAATATGGCGAATGCGAATACGCCTGGATATAAAGCAGATCAAACATCATTACGCGCGTTTCCGGAACTCTTACTACACGCGACTGGAAAAACAGAAGTGCCAACGACAAAGCGATTAAACTTACCATACGCGCAACCAATCGGTGGGCTTAACACTGGTGTGTACGTGCAAGAACTTGCACCACTATTTGCGCAAGGAGATATTCAGCAAACTGGAATTGATACGGACCTTTCTATCATCCAGCAGGAAACTACTGGAGCGGTCTTTTTCACAGTCGAGCAAACAGACGGTACATATCGCTACACGCGTAACGGGAACTTTGCCCTAGACTCTCAAGGCTTCCTTACAACGAATGACGGCCTTTACGTGTTAGATGAAAATTTCAATCGAATTCAAATAAATGATCGTTCATTCCAAGTGCAACCAGACGGAACGCTACTCGTGAACGACCAACCAGTAGCACGCCTTGGTTTAACATACACAGAAAATCCGAATGAACTTGTGAAAGAAGGGAACGGCTTATTCCGTCTTCCACAACAAGAAGGCGAAGAGGAACCGCAACAGCTTCCACTAGCAAATAATGTAGTCTTCGAAATTCGCCAAGGTTTCCTCGAGCGCTCAAACGTCGACTCTTCCCGAACGATGACCGAAATGATGGCGGCTTTCCGTGCGTTTGAAGCGAACCAAAAAGTCATTCAAGCGTACGACCAGTCAATGCAAAAAGCAGCGAACGAAATCGGAAGAATCAACTAGTAGGAGGTACATGCAATGAATCGCGTATTACTAAATGCATCCAATACGATGAATCAGCTTCAACAGCAGCTTGACCTCATCGGACATAATATCGCTAACGTAGATACAGTAGGCTATAAAAATCGCCGTGGCACGTTCCAAGAGCTATTGGCGCAACAATATAACAACCAACCACTTCAACGATACGAAGGTGGCCGCAACACACCAGAAGGAATTCGAATCGGCGTTGGGGCAAAACTAGCACAAACACAGCTACAGCTAACACAAGGTAGCATGAAACCGACAGAGCGCATGCTCGACTTCGCATTCACAACAGAAGACCAATTTTTTGCGGTCCAATATACATCCGAAACAGGTCAAGAGGAAGTTCGCTACACGCGTAACGGTTCTCTTTACTTATCACCAATTAACAACAACGAAGTAATGCTCGTGAACAGTGAAGGGCACCCTGTGCTTAACACAGCAGGTGAAACAATTGTATTCCCAGAATCAATCACAGAAGTACAACTACAACCAGGTGGAACGCTAACAGCATCGTTACCAAACGGTGGGGCACTCGCTTCAGAACTAGCGGTGGCGCAAATCATTCGACCGCAACTTCTTCAAGCAATGGGCGGTTCTCTATTTGCTCTACCAGCGGAAAATATCGGCGAAGACGCGCTCACCTATTTACAAGGAGCGGGACGTAACGCTATTAGCTTACAGCAAGGGATGCTCGAACAATCAAACGTTGACCTTGCAAATGAAATGACGAACCTAACGATTGCACAACGCTCATATCAATTTAATGCAAGATCGATTCAAATGGCCGATCAAATGATGGGGCTTGTGAACGGAATGAAATCGTAAAATAAAGGTGTGTTCACACATGGCAGAAAAACAAAATGCGCAATCGCGCGAACAACGTAAAAAAGACAAACAAAACGAAAAAGAGCTCGCCAAACAGCAAGAGCTTGAAAAAATAAAAAGACCACGTATGAGGGTAATCCCAATTTGGATACGTATCATCCTTGTTGCGGCCTTCTTCTGTGTTGCCGTCGTAGCCGGGGCAATGTTTGGCTACGGAATACTCGGAGACGGTGCACCAATGGATGTACTGAAAAAAGAAACGTGGGAGCATATTTTAGACCTCGTACGAGTAGAGTAGTATTAATGTAGAAAAATGAATACAAACATAAAAAACGCTTGAGGCTATTGTCCCCAAGCGTTTTTACTATTCCCATATCGGCCAACTGGTCATACTATTGCGCCACTACAGTCGATAAATCGGCCAACTGGGCAAGTTTTTGCGCCACCACAATCGATAAATCGGCCAACTGGGCAAGTTTTTGCGCCACCACAATCGATAAATCGGCCAACTGGTCATGCTTTTGCGCCACCACAGTCAATAAATCGGCCAACTGGTCATGCTTTTGCGCTACCACAGTCAATAAATCGGCCAACTACATGTTATTATGCCACCACAATCGATAAATCGGCCAACTGGTCATGCTTTTGCGCCACCACAGTCAAAATATCGGCCAACTAGTCATGCTTTCGCGTCACCGCAATCCAAATATCGGTCAACCACCTTCGCTTTTACGCTAGAGCTACCGTACTTTCCCTTTAATTTTGGAATAAACGAAAACAAACAATCCACTAAGAAGTCCTAATCCGATAATCCAAACGGAAATAAATGCGTATGCCATTCCAGCCCAGCCGCCAATGATGAAAATACTTGCTACTAAAAGAGTGATCCCGATTTGGAATACAAGATACGGAATGAAATACTTCCTATGCTTCACATAAAAAAATTTAAAATAAAACAAACCTAAAACAAATAGTGCTACACTACCAAACCATATGACGTATTCCATCCCGATACCCCCTTCAAAATAGCTAAACGCTCATTGCCTCTGTATCAGTTCAATCCAGTCTTTAGGGTAAAGCGCCTTCGGCGCCGAATGAATGAATCTTAATCTTCCCCGATAATTTTCACTTCCGTCTCCAAATCAACACCGAACTTTTCCTTCACCGTCTTTTGCACGTGGGCAATTAACTCCAAATAGTCAGTAGCTGTAGCGCCGCCGACATTTACAATAAACCCAGCGTGCTTCGTTGACACTTGTGCGCCACCAATTTGTTGCCCTTGCAAGCCAGCATCTTGAATGAGCTTCCCTGCAAAAAGCCCAGGTGGTCGCTTAAACACACTACCACAAGAAGGATATTCTAACGGTTGCTTCGACTCGCGTTGGAACGTTAAGTCATCCATTTTAGCCTTAATGTCCTCATAAACGCCAGCCTTCAATTCAAACGTCGCTTCCAACACGACAAAGCCTTCGCGAGCTAATCTGCTAGAACGATACGCAAGATCCATCTCTTCAACTGGCATCGTAACAAGCTCTCCAGCCCCATCAATCACAATCGCTTCTTTCAACACATCGCTCACTTCGCCACCGTACGCACCAGCGTTCATATACAACGCCCCACCGACAGACCCCGGAATTCCACAAGCAAATTCTAACCCAGTTAAACGATGCTCCAACGCAAACCTTGATGTTTCAATAATCGCTGCTCCACTCTGCGCAACAATCCTCCCGTCATCCTCTAACCGAATTTCATCCAACCCTGTTAAAATCATTACAATCCCACGAATACCGCCGTCGCGAACTATTAAATTCGAGCCATTTCCTAAAATCGTCACTGGAATCCCAGCATCAAGCGCATACTTATATACTGCATGCACTTCCTCATACGAAGTTGGCGTTACGACATAATCACCAGGCCCACCCGTTTTCGTATAAGAAAAATTACTAAGCGGCTCATTCATCTTTACTTTTTCATCATCTATCAGTTTTATTAAATCAGTGTAAATTGTATCCATACACGCTTCTCCTAGTTGTCTAAATTAAATTCATCCAAAACCGGCAGCTCTTCCACAATACGATTCATCAACATTTCGAGCTGTACCTTTTTCGGATCGTTTTGTACTTGCACCATTTCTTCCTGGAGCAACTTCAACTTCTCTTCTAAACTTTTCTGCAACTCAAACAAGAAACCGTCTGCATTGCGGTCTCGCCTTTGCAAATCATTACAAAGCTCATCCACAATACCTTTTCGAATTTGCAATTGTTCTATTTCATTATATGCTTTATCTATTTTACCGTAAAACCGGTTTAATTCGTGTTCAATCTCGGTTTTCCATTTTTGAAGAATATCTTGTCGTACTGTTAACATTCTTATTCCTCCTTCTTCCCGTATATTATCATATTGTCGGAAATAATTGCGAAAAAACGTCGGTGTAATATATAATTAAAAGTAACTATTAGTAGGAGGTCATAATTTATGTTAGATATAAATGAAATAAAAAAAATCATTCCACACCGATATCCGTTCTTGTTAGTGGACAAAATAGTAGAAATCGAAGAGCTAAAACGTGCGGTTGGAATTAAAAACGTTACAGCAAATGAAGAGTTTTTCCAAGGTCATTTTCCAGACTACCCGGTAATGCCAGGCGTGTTAATCGTCGAGGCGCTAGCGCAAGTTGGGGCAGTGGCGATGTTAAAGCCGGAAGACAACCGTGGTCGGTTAGCGTTTTTCGCAGGAATCGATAACTGCCGTTTTAAAAGACAAGTTGTTCCTGGTGACCAACTTCGACTAGAAGTAGAAATGACACGGGTCCGAGGTTCGATTGGAAAAGGAAAAGGGGTCGCAACTGTGAACGGAGAACTAGCGTGTGAGGTAGAAATTACCTTTGCGTTGGGACCGAAGTAGTCTTTTGCACTATCCTAAGATAAATTGTCAGCTAAGAGGATTATTCGACGTAGTAGACAATTTAAAGTAGATAGTATAAGTGCGACTAAGCCTCTGTCTGCGCTTTGCTTGCCAATCGGCAAGTCTTCTTTAAAAAAATTACGTTTTTCATGCAAACTTTTTTCTTGATTGGGGAATATAAAAAGAGACCAAGCAGTCGGGTCTTTAAATTGTTATCCATGAAAGGAGAAAGATACGATGAACAAGTTAACGAAGCTTTTAGGTGTATCCGCATTAGCAGCAATGGTATTAGCAGGTTGTGGAACAGACAATCAAGACGTGCCACCACCAGAAGAGCAAGCGCCAACAGAAGTTCCTCAAGATGATACTGGTTTAGAGCAACCGGGTACAGATGATCAAGGTACAGATGGTGGCGGTATGGAAGGTCGAGACGATAGAACAACACCAGAAGAAGAGCATCCGATGGATGAGGATGAGGATGAGGAAGAGGAAGAAAATCAGTAATTATTAGTTGGGTAGCTGTTAGTTGGTTAGTTGGGTAGCTGTTAGTTGGTTAGGCTAATAGCTAACAGCTAGCAGCTAACAGCTAGCGGCTAACAGCTAAAAGCTAACAAATCTGGTTAGTTGGTGAAAATTTCCGACTAGCCTTTTTGTGTTTGGGTAGTTACTAGTTGGTTAGCTATTAGTTGGTTAGTTACTAGTTGGTTAGGCTAACAGCTAAAAGCTAAAAGCTAACAACTAACAGCAAACAAATCTGGTTAGTTGGTGAAAATTCCCGACTAGCCTTTTTGTGTTTGGTTAGTTACTAGTTGGTTAGTTACTAGTTGGTTAGTTGGGTAGCTATTAGTTGGTTAGGCTAACAGCTAAAAGCTAACAGCAAAAAAGTTGGTTAGTTGGTTAGTTACTAGTTGGTTAGGCTAAAAGCTAACAACTAAAAGCTAAAAGCTAGCAGCTAAAAGCAAACAACTAACAGCTAACACCTAACACCTAACAGCTAATTATAATCCCACAAAATCCTCCAATCCTTTTCTTCCTTTAAAACGTAAACGTATTGGACAAATTGGAAGTGGCCGTATTTGCCTCGGTATGTTTTGGTGACGGTGAATTCGTAGGTGTCGCCAATCGGTTCGCCGTCTTTTTGCATTTTCCAGTTCGTTTTCTTTTTGCCGCCGTCTATTTTGTAGGTGAACGTTTCAGCGCCGAAATGACCGATGAAGGTGTGTGCTCTATCTTGTATGTAGCTTCCTTTTTCGAATCGTTGGTGCATCGCTTCGTGGAGCAATTCCCACGACTTGCCGAATTCGCCTTTTTGTTCGTACGTATAAAATTGATCAACGATTCTTTTTGCTTTGGCGCTTTCCGGTAAACAAGCGCGAGCGAATAGAAAAATAAGCAAAATAAAAAGAATAAAAATAATAATAGGTGCAGCGGGTAATTGTCGTCTTCGTCTCATGATGTGTTCGCGCTCCTTTAGCTCGTTAAATTAAAAGAATCCATTTTAACGTTTGTACTAAAAATATGTACAACTAGTAGGGAATATAACTTACAATTCGAACTTCGATATCATTCGACACTCATTCGACAAAGGTCGACTTTGTTGTCAAATATTGTGCTTAATTGAAAGCGCTTTTTTACAAATAAAGACTTTCAATACGAAATAATAGGTATTACAATGTAGATATGCGACAAAGTTTTCATTATAATGATTAAGTATGACAAAAAGAGTGAAAATTTTTTTGTCTATCAATATATCGATTTTACTACTTGGAGGGCGACATGGAAGAAACGATTAGTCTAAAAGAACTATTTCAAACGCTAAAAAAACGTCTATGGCTCATTATAACAATTACCGCGATTGCAACAGCGACGAGTGGTTTAGTGAGCTTTTTTTTATTAACACCAATCTATCAATCTTCAACTCAATTACTCGTTAACCAAACAAAAACAGAACAAGGATTTGTAGACGTTAACCAAATCCGATCCAACATTGAAATCATTAATACGTATAACGTCATTATTAAAAGTCCAGCAATCTTAGACAAAGTAAGTCAACAAGTTGGTGGCGGCGAATCTTTTACTAGCTTAAACAATGCAATAACAGTTGGTGCAGAAGGTAATTCACAAGTTGTAAAAATTACAGTTCAGCATGAGGACCCAGTAATGGCTGCCAATATTGCGAATACAACGGCGCAAGTGTTCCAAGCGGATGTTTTAACATTAATGAACGTGGACAATGTAAATATTTTATCGCCGGCACAAGTAAGTGATAATCCAGTACCAGTAAAACCCCGTCCGGCGTTAAACATGGCAATTGCCTTTGTAGTTGGCTTAATGGCTGGTGTAGGACTAGCATTCTTATTAGAGTATTTAGACAACACAGTGAAAAACGAACAAGATGTAGAAAATATACTGGGGTTACCTGTATTAGGAACGATTACAGTGATAGAAGACAAAGATATTGAACAAGCCCAACAAGCAGCAAGAAGCTCGAGAGTGAGAGGTGAGTCAGTTGGTTCTTAAAAGAAAGAAAAAACAAACAGTAAAAGGAACGACTAGTCGTCATTTAATTACGGACAAGCTTCCAAAATCGCCAATCTCTGAACAATATAGAACGATTCGTACGAATATCCAGTTTTCATTTGTGGATACAGAAATGCGTTCCATTATGGTTACATCTTCTGGTCCAGCGGAAGGGAAATCAACGACAGCGTGTAACTTAGCGGTTGTTTTTGCACAACAAGGTAAACAAGTATTATTCGTTGATGCCGATTTACGTAAACCAACAGCGCATTATACGTTCCAGCAGGATAATTTTAAGGGGTTAACGACTTTTTTAACACGACAATCTGAATTTAATGATTCAATTAACCCATCTAGAATTCCAAACTTAGATGTGATGACAAGCGGTCCAATTCCTCCAAACCCGGCAGAACTATTAAGCTCAAGAGCAATGGAGGACTTATTAGCAAAAGCGTATGAAGAGTACGACATCGTGATTTTCGATACTCCGCCAGTATTAGCAGTAACAGATGCACAACTTCTAGCGAACCAATGTGACGGCACAGTTCTTGTTGTGGCAAGCGGCTCAACTGAAAAAGAAAATGCTGAAAAAGCAAAAGAAATGTTAGATTCAGCAAAAGCAAAACTGCTTGGTGTCGTTTTAAACATGAAGAAACAGAAAGATAGCTCGTATTACTATTATTATGGTGGGAAATAGTCTTGAAAAAGACTAGGTCCCTCTTTTTTGGAAGAATCATAAGTAATTATAACTAATGCATGATATAGTCCGAAAGACCTAACGGATGGTGTTGTCATGTCAGACTTTAGTTTAGTTTGAATATATATTATTTCGAGAGAAGGGTGAATACGTGTGAATAAGTTTAATACTTTACCAAAAACAATAAAGAAAACGATTCGTTACATACATCAGGACGCATCGTATGAACAGGCTCTCGAGATTAAGAAAATGTTGGATATGGCGATTGCTAGGAAGATGGAGAGTAGTAAATAGGGGAGGAAGGGGGAGTTACTATGACTTATCGTAAACGGTTATCTTCATTAATTGTAATTGATTCACTCATTGTTTTATCTGCTATTTATATTAGCTTCTGGTTATTAAACCCTCACTTTAACGTATTTAGCTCACAAGCTTTACTTTTTACTTCGTTAACATTATTGATTTGGCATCATTTGTTTGCTTATATTTATAAACTGTATTTTAAAGCGTGGGAGTATGCGAGTGTTGGGGAGCTTCTATCCATTGCGAAGGCTGTTACGTACTCCGTATTAATAACAGGTGTTTTACAATGGATTGTCGTTGGAGATATTTTCATCCGAGCATTAGTTATTACGTGGATGCTCCACATGTTATTAATAGGTGGTTCACGGTTCTCGTGGAGAATGTACCGTGATACGTTTATGCGTACGAATAAAGAGAAAAAACGTGCATTGATAATAGGTGCAGGTGCGGCAGGTACGATGGTAGCTCGTCAGCTTTTACAAAACCATGACGCAGAAATGGAACCTGTTGCGTTCGTTGATGATGATGAGCGGAAACAAAAGCTACAAATTTTAGGGATCCCTGTTGTTGGTGGGAAAGATTCAATTGAACAAGCTGTGGAGCAATACCACATTGATAATATCATCATTGCGATACCTTCGTTAAATAAAACAGAAATGCAAGCAATATTCGATGAGTGTAGCAAAACGAGTGCGAAAACTCAAAAGATTCCGATGTTAGAAGACTTAATGACAGGAAAAGTATCGGTTAATGAGTTTAAAGATGTCGAAGTGGAAGATTTACTTGGACGCGAGCCAGTTGAACTTGATATGGAGAGTATTTCGAATAAGATTACAGGCAAAGTAGTTCTCGTAACTGGTGCTGGAGGCTCGATTGGATCAGAGATTTGCCGTCAAATTTGTCAATTTACTCCGAGATCCCTTATTTTACTTGGCCATGGAGAGAATAGTATTTACTCTATCGAACTAGAGTTACGTAAAGAATATGACAATGTTATTGAAATATATACAGAAATTGCTGACATACAAGATCGCGATAAAATGTTCAAAATTATGGACAAGTATAAGCCTGATGTTGTATACCATGCAGCAGCACATAAGCATGTACCGTTAATGGAACGTAATCCGGAGGAAGCGGTGAAAAATAACATCTTCGGTACGAAAAATGTTTCAGAAGCAGCAGATGCAGCAGGTGTTGGGAATTTCGTATTAGTTTCATCTGATAAAGCTGTTAATCCGACGAATGTAATGGGTGCTACTAAAAGATTCGCTGAGCTTATTATTCAACAAGTAGCGGAAAAGAGTAAGACGAAGTTTGTTGCTGTTCGTTTTGGGAATGTGCTTGGGAGTAGAGGTAGTGTAATTCCATTATTTAAAAAGCAGATTCAAGAAGGTGGACCGGTGACAGTAACAGATCCTGAAATGACGCGTTATTTTATGACGATACCGGAAGCTTCGAGATTAGTAATCCAAGCGGGCACACTTGGTCGTGGTGGGGAGATTTTTGTGCTTGATATGGGGGAGCCGGTTAAGATAGTGGATTTGGCGAGGAATCTTATTAAGTTGTCGGGGTATTCGGTAGAAGAAATTGGGATTAAGTACTCGGGGATTAGGCCTGGGGAGAAGATGTATGAAGAGTTACTGAATGATGATGAGATTCATAAGCAGAATATATTTCCGAAGATACATGTTGGGAAGGCTGTCATGATTGAAAAGGAGATAGTTCAATACTTCTTAGCGAATTGGTTTGAGATGGATGCAGAGCAAATCAGAGAGTATTTGTTGGCTGTTGCGAATAATGAGCAGATGAAGTTGGCGCGTTATTTCAATGAAGATGTTAGAGTAGTTGTTGGTTAGTTGGTTAGTGGTTAGCTGTTAGGGGTTAGCACCCTTCGGGTTTTGCTAATGGCTAAAAGCTAACCAACTAAAAGCTAGAAAAGCTGTGATGATTGAGAGAATGTTCAATACTTCCTAACGAATTGGTTTGAGATGGATGCAGAGCAGATTAGGGAGTATTTGTTGGCTAGTTGGTTAGTGGTTAGTTGTTAGGGGATAGCACCCTTCGGGTTTTGCTAATGGCTGATAGCTAACCAACTAAAAGCTAGAAAAGCTGTGATGATTGAGAAGGAGATTGTGCAGTATTTCTTGGCTAATTGGTATGAGATGGATGCAGAGCAGATTAGGGAGTATTTGTTGGCTAGTTGGTTAGTGGTTAGCTGTTAGGGGATAGCACCCTTCGGGTTTTGCTAATGGCTAAAAGCTAACCAACTAAAAGCTACCAACTAAAAGCTTAAAAGGAGTTTTAATATTGTACCAAGATATTAATAAACTCGTTGTTTATCAAAAAGCGCACAAACTAGTTTTGGCAATATACAAAATTACTAAAAGCTTTCCAAAGGAAGAACAATTTGCTCTAACATCACAAATGAGACGAGCGGCTGTATCTGTTCCTAGTAATATAGTCGAAGGAAAGGCTAGAGGTTCGGTTAGAGAGTATAAGAGGTTTCTGTTAATGGCAAGGGGTTCGTTAGAGGAACTAAAATATCAAATATTGCTTGCAAGAGACTTAAAGTATATTGATGAAGTGAACTATTCTCATTTATTAAGTTTAGCGAATGAAGTTGGTAAAATGCTAAATGGGTTAATAAGTAGGTTGGTTAGTAATTAGTAGTTAGATGGTTACTGACTAGTTGTTATGTATTATCACCCTTCGGGTTTCCTAACCACCTAATAGCTAACCAACTAACAACCAAAAGGAGGTACTAAAATGGCAAAAGTAAGAAAAGCAATAATTCCAGCAGCAGGGTTAGGAACAAGATTCTTACCTGCAACAAAAGCAATGCCTAAGGAAATGTTACCAATAGTGGATAAACCAACTATTCAATACATTGTGGAAGAGGCAATAGCTTCTGGCATTGAAGATATTATTATTGTTACGGGTAAAGGGAAAAGAGCGATTGAGGATCATTTTGATAACTCGTTTGAGTTGGAGCAGAACTTAATTGAGAAAGAGAAATTCGATTTACTAGAGAAGGTTACGGAGCCTTCTAAAGTTGACATTCATTATATCCGTCAAAAGGATCCTAAAGGGTTAGGTCATGCGGTATGGTGTGCGCGCAAGTTTATTGGTGATGAGCCATTTGCTGTTTTACTTGGGGATGACATTGTTCAAGCTGAAACACCGGGGCTGAAGCAATTAATTAATGAGTATGACAGAACGTTAGCATCTGTTATTGGTGTGCAACCTGTACCTGAGAATGAAACACATAGATATGGGATTATTGAACCTTCGGTTCAAAATGGACGTAGCTATCAAGTAAACAATTTTGTGGAGAAGCCGGTTCCTGGTACAGCACCATCTAATCTAGCGATTATGGGGAGATATGTGTTAACTCCGGAAATTTTTATGTTTTTAGACAAGCAAGAGACTGGTGCTGGTGGGGAGATTCAGTTGACGGATGCAATCCAGGAGTTGAATCAAATTCAGCGTGTGTTTGCTTATGATTTTGAAGGTAAGCGGTATGATGTTGGGGAGAAGGCTGGGTTTATTAAGACTTCTATTGAGTTTGCGATGCAGGATGAGAAGTTGAGAGAGGAATTGGTTCCTTTCTTGAGAGAGATGTTGGAAAGTAGTAAGGTAAAAGCTTAAAAATAATATTAGTTGGTTAGTAATTTGGTAATTTAGGTTTTCTTAAAATTCCTTTGAGCTAACCAACTAATAACTTTAATGATAGTTGGTAGGTTAGTAGTGTGTTGGAAAATAGGATTATATTCCAATGAAGTACTAATTTACTAACAAAATCACCTATCTAATGGAAGAAGGTATGAAAATGAAGACTAACAAAGTAAATGAAAGAATCTTTCTGTCATCACCACATATGAGTGATGAAGGTTATGAAATGGAGTATGTCAAGGAAGCATTTGATACTAACTGGATAGCTCCTCTGGGAGCGAATGTAGATGGATTTGAAAGAGAATTAGCAGAAAAGGTTGGCTCAAATTCAGCAGCTGCACTTACTTCTGGAACAGCAGCGATACATTTAGCTTTAAAAGCTGCAGGAGTGGGCAGTGGGGACATTGTTTTCTGCCAATCACTAACATTCTCAGCTACAGCTAATCCAATCATCTATCAAAATGCAATCCCAGTTTTTATAGATAGCAACTATGAAACATGGAATATGTGTCCTAAAGCATTGGAAAAAGCATTCAAAAAGTATCCTGAAGTAAAGGCAGTCATTGTAGTTCACCTTTATGGATTGTCAGCGGATATGGATAAAATTGTAGAACTTTGTAAAAAACATAATGTTGTATTAATAGAAGATGCAGCTGAGTCTCTAGGAACTTATTATAAAGGAAAGCATACTGGAACGTTTGGTGATTATGGTATCTTCTCTTTTAATGGGAATAAAATTATCACTACTTCTGGTGGTGGTATGCTTGTTTCTGATAATGAAGAGAGGATTGCTAAAGCTAGGTTCTGGGCTACTCAATCAAGAGATCAGGCAAAACATTATCAACATAGCGAATTAGGATTTAATTATCGTATGAGTAATGTTGTTGCTGGGATTGGTAGAGGGCAGCTTAAGGTGTTAGATCAGAGAGTTGCAAAGAAGAATTATATCTTAGAGTTTTATAAGAGAGAGCTTGGTGGGCTTGAAGGTCTTGAATTCATGCCTAGTAATGAATGGGATGAACCGAATTACTGGCTAAGTTCAATTACGTTGACTGGTAAAGTACGACCAATTGATGTATTTAATGCATTGGAAACAGAGAATATTGAGTCAAGGCCGGTTTGGAAACCGATGCATCTGCAACCGTTCTTTGAAAAGTATGATTTTGTGGGTGAAGGTATATCGGAAAAGTTATTTGAGAATGGGGTTTGTTTGCCGTCTGATACGAAGATGACGGATGAGGACTTAGGAAGAGTTGTGGAGACTATTAAGGGGTTGTGGATTTAAACAATGCGAGTATTAAATTTATTTATCAAACGTATGATAGATTTCTTTGGAAGTTTAATAGGTGTAATCATTATTTCCCCAATTCTTATTATTATTGCACTATCCATTAAGCTGACTTCAAAAGGTCCAGTGTTTTTTAAACAAGAACGACTTGGCAAAGATGGTAGAGTTTTTAAGATTTTAAAGTTCAGAACGATGGTTGTTAATGCTGAAAAAATCGGCTCAGGTTTATTTGTGAAAACTGAAAGTGATAACCGAATTACAAAAATCGGAAAATTACTTCGTGCCACAAGCTTGGACGAACTTCCTCAACTTTGGAATGTTGTTACTGGTGATATGAGTTTGGTTGGCCCGAGACCTCCTGTACCTCATCATCCATATAAATTTGAAGAATATAGTGATTTTCAACGAAAACGATTCGAAATGAAGCCAGGTATGACTGGTTTAACGCAGGTCACCGTTAGAAATTCTGTTTCTTGGGATGAACGAATTCCGATTGATGTTAAGTATATCGAAACGTTTAATATTTGGTTAGACATTATGATTCTTTTTATGACACTGCAGAAGCTATTCAAAAGTGAAAGTATCTATACTCATAACAATGTAAAAGGGTCAGAGAAATCATCTAACATTAATTAAATTGGTAGTGTCAAAAGTTCTATGAAAAACTAGCACGGGTTCATACTACCTACCATTTATTAGGTGGAAATGCCACGCTATCGCTCTTGACAAACACACCAATGGTTTATTCAGAGGTCAATCAAGGGCGAAGGGAACAAAAGAAGGCATGCTAAATAAACCCTTGACTTTTTCCATTTTAAACCATTGGCAAGTTCGGTTTGTCAAGAGTTCGCTTCGCCGATAGCTGAATAGGGCTCAGCTAAACAAAAGTTAGGCTGACTGTTGTTGAATCCAGTCTTGAGCTAATCCAATAAGGGCTGTCCACCTCGCTGGCATGGTTGGTAGCTTTTCTAATTCTGGAATTGTTACGGGCACTTTACCTTCGAGTGAAGAATGTGGACGTAAGAAGTTAAAGTAAGCCACAAACAATGTCACAAAAGAAACAGATCCTTGTTCAGAACCAAAGCCGTGCGTCGATCGATAATTCCCTTTAAACGTGCGATTTAGTCTCTCGATGATTTGCTTGAGAGGTCGATACTCTCTGGAGACATCATCTTCATTTGTTAGCCCGATGACCTGTTTTACGTCAAACGATATGTGGTTTTCTGCGAAGAAATGCTGTGCCAACAAGTAAATAGGGTTACCATCTACTACAAATTGTAGGTTTTCTGGTATTTCTTTCAGTTTCACTAGTACTTCATCAATCGCTCGTATCGCTGTTGCGGTGTCGCGATTTGGCGACACTGGATACGAAAGAATGACTTTCTTGACCGCATCAAAAAAGAAAAACAGATAATGCCAACGACCGTTGACCCGGATGTACGTTTCATCCCCACAGAATTGATCCGACAGCTCATACGGAAAGTAGTCAATATAAGGCTTAAGCCATAACGCGACGCTGTTTTCGTAGTTTAGGATACTTTGATGGGAGACAGACACACCGTGAATATCCTTCATGATCGCTGCAGTTTTACGGGCCGATAATCCGTAATTGACATGATAGGTCAAGATGAGACCAAGCGTATGTGGGGAAACATACAATCTTGATAAATCGACTTTTGGCTGCTTTGGTGATTGTTTGGATAACGGTTGATAGTCGATGTGGAACTTCCGGTAAATGTAGCGAACTTTCAGCGATTGTGGATCTTCTTTAAACTGTTTTTTCTCTTTTTTGGTCATGGCATTCAAGTTCTTTTGATAATAAGAACAACGATCATTTTTACACTTAAACACGTGAAAATCTTTTCGTTCTTTAATTTTTTCTAGCGTTTTAAGACAGTGAGGACACTTAAGGATGGCCTCTTTCTGATAACGACTCTTTTTATTGAAAACACACGCACACACCTTACACTGATATTGTCCTTTTCCTCCGTTATTTGCGTACAAATACGCAGAAGGAGCACCACACTTCGGACAACATAAGGTAGACGGTACGGGCGTAGAATTCGCTCGACGCTGTACTGGTTTTAACGGTTTCCCTTTGGATTGAAGGTGTTCCGCTAATAAAAGCTGATAATCCAGCCTTTCTAGTTTTTCAATAATAGGTAAATCATCAATTTGAAGCTTTCGATAAGGCTGATTAACAGGAGCTTCTTTTGGTTTATCGAACATGCTTTTTCCAATCAATAGAGTAAGCAAAGTTCGAATAATTTGTTCTTGATAGTTTATAAAAGTTAATAAATAGGTTATAATTTGAGGGTACAAATTGTCACTTCCTTTTCTGGAATTGGGTGTGTGGTAACCTCAATTATCTACAGAAATCAGGGGGTGGCAATTTTTTTGCTTATAAAGCCCTCTAATATAGGATTTAATAACCAATTTCTATATAAAGTTTTGACAATACGATTAAATTGCGGGGGGTTATAATATGGAAATCGCCATTCGGAAATTTCAAGAAGAGGATATACCATATAAGGTAAAATGGATAAATGATGATAGAAATAATAAGTACCTCCATTATGATTTGCCTCTAAGAGAAGATAAGACCTTTCGGTGGTTCAAATCACTTGAAGGTAGAAACGATAGAATCGATTATACCATTACTTATGCTGGCGAACCTGCTGGGTTAATTGGATTACTGAATATTGATTTAAGTAGTAAGGGAGCGGAATATTATATTTGTCTTGGTGGAGACAAATTTAAAGGTAAGGGCATAGCAAACGTTGCAACGGACCTTTTAATCAGAAGGGCTTTTAAGGAATTTGGTCTTAATAAGATATATCTTTATACAGAAATAGATAATGTTCCAGCCCAAAAACTCTTCGAAAAGAGTGGCTTTGTAAAAGAGGGACTACTAAAAAATGATCTATTTTATAACGGAAAATATGTAGATAGATATATATATAACTTAGATGTAGAAAACTATATTCATAATGTAGGTGTAACTAAAATTGGAATTAAATAACTATCAAGTAACTCCAATTCAAAGGTTAAGTGAAAATCTAAATAACAACTCATATTATATAAAGCGAGATGACCTTATTCCCATTTCATTCGGAGGGAATAAAGCGAGAAAAGCAGTTCTTTTTTTTGAAGATTTAATCTTAGCAAAATCAGATTGTGTAGTTACGTATGGTAGCAGTAGCTCTAATCATTGTAGAGTTATAGCTAATATCGCAGCTGCAAAGGGTATACCATGCCATATTATTTCACCAACTGAATCAAGTTATCCAACCTCTAATAGTGAAATTATTAAATTGTTTGGTGCTTTTGTTACGAAGTGTCCTGTATCCCAAGTAAGTACTACGATTGAAAGAAAAATGGATGAATTAAGTGCAAAAGGTTACAATCCCTATTTTATCCAAGGGGGAGGCCATGGTGATATTGGGACACAATCTTATATTAATGCATATGAGGAAATTGTAGATTACGAAAAATCTTCAGGCATGTATTTTGATTATATTTTTCATACATCTGGAACAGGAACAACTCAAGCCGGACTTGTATGTGGGAAAATTCTAAATGACGATGAGAGAGAAATAATTGGAATTAGCAATGCACGAAAAAATCCTTATGGTTGTCAAGTTGTTCTTGAAAGTGTCAATAGTTATTTGTTGAGTCAGGATAAAGAACCAATCGTATCTGAAGCAATAGCATTTATAGACGACTATGTGCTTGATGGATACGGTTCCTATAACGACAAAATCTTACAAACTATAAGGGATGTTCTAATTAATGATGGTATACCAATGGATACAACTTATACTGGTAAAGCTTTTTGGGGCATGAAAGAGTATATCAAAAAGAATCATATAACGGATAAGAAGATACTATTTATTCATACGGGTGGGACACCATTGTTTTTTGATAAATTGGAGGATCTAAATGATGAGCGATGATTTAAACATACTTATATTAAGCTGTGGTACTAGAAATAAAATTGTGCAGTATTTTAAGAAAGAGTTAGATGGTAGAGGACTTGTAATAGCCACGGATTGCAGTGATTTAGCACCAGCCTTATATGAGGCTGATAAACACTTTATAGTCCCTAGAATGAATGATGAAGGATATTTAGATGCGATCCTCTCTATCTGCAGAGAGAATAAGATTAAAGCAGTCTTATCATTAATTGACCCTGAACTATGTCTTCTTGCAGAAAACAAACAGGCCTTTCTCGATATTGGTACGATTCCTATTGTATCAGATTTAGATGTTGTGGATTTATGTTTTGATAAATATAAAATGTTTGAGTTTTTAGTTCGGAATGGGTTCAAAACTGTTAGAAGCTATATAGATAAAGAGATTTTTTACAGTGACGTAGAAGCTGGATCAATAAACTATCCAGTGTTTGTTAAGCCTGTAAGAGGTAGTGCAAGTATTAATATAAGTAAAGTAACATCAAAAGAAGAAATTGAATTACTATTTAATAGATTTGATAATCTAATGATTCAAGAGTTCATGGATGGAACTGAATATGGCGCTGATGTTTATATTGATATGATTTCTAGTGAACCAGCTGCGATGTTTATAAAAGAAAAGATTAAAATGAGGGCAGGTGAGACTGACAAATCGGTTTCAATTAAGGATGAGCAGCTATTTGAAATAATCAGGAAGTTCGTAAAAGAGACTGGATTTAAAGGCATTATTGATATTGATATTTTTAAAGTCAATGGTGAGTATTATATCTCTGAAGTAAATCCTCGTTTTGGTGGAGGTTATCCTCATGCATATGAGAGTGGGGTAAACGTGCCAGAGATGATTATTAACAATATCTATGGAAATATAAATGTAGATACTATTGGTAATTATAATGAAGGTATTTATATGATGAAGTTTAATGAGGTAAAGATTATAAGAGATATAGTGGAAATCAGTTATAAGAGAGAGGTTTAGAACATGAAATTTGTCATACTTCTTATTTTTTATTTGAATGCCTTTATAATTTTCTGGGCTATGATTGGCTATCCACTTTCATTAAAAATTCTAAACCGACTATACAAACATAGAACCCTAAGAAAAGACTATACGTATGAGCCAACGGTGACAGTAATGATAGTTGCCCATAATGAAGAGAAAGTTATACAGGATAAGTTAGAAAATGTATTAAAGCTTGATTACCCAAGTGATAAGATCGAGTTTTTAGTGGCTTCAGATAATAGTACAGATAAGACTAATGAGTTAGTTAGAAGTTTTATAATTAATAATCCTGATTATAGAATTCGGTTATTTGAAGTAAAAGAGCGTAAAGGAAAAACAAATGCTCAGAATGAGGCGCAGAAAACTGTTGAAAGTGAAATTCTTGTTATGACTGATGCTAATTCTATGTTGGAAGTTAATTCAGTTAGAGAATTAGTTTCCGCATTTACTAGCGATGATATTAGTTATGTTAGTGGTAGATTGGTAATCATAAATAAAAATTATAGTGATGTTACAAATTCAGAAAACACATATTGGGATAGCGACACAAAATTAAGAAAGATTGAGAGTGATATTCAAACAATCACCGCAGGTAATGGTGCTCTTTATGCTTGTAGAAATGCTGACTATTATGACTTTGAACCAATAAAAAGCCATGATGGAAATATGCCAAGATACTATGCGTTGAATTGTAAAAAGGCTCTATATAATCCAGATGCCATAGCGTATGAAAAAGCTGGAGAAATTATTGAAGATGAATTTAAACGCAAAGTACGTATGAATCGTGGTATTCTAAGAAACATCTTACCTGATTTTCGTATTTTAAATATATTTAAGTACCGTTGGTTTTCTTACTTTTATTTAGGTCATAGAACGTGCAGATATTTATTATGGGTATCTCATTTAATTGTCTTTATAACTAATTCTTTACTAATCCAAGAGCACTGGTTTTATTTATTAATCTTTGTAGGACAGCTGTTATTTTATTTATTAGCAGTAGTAAAGGTAACTACCAAATCAAATAATAAATATTTAACTTTGATTTATTATTACTGTGTAACTATAGTTGCGCAATGGGTCGGGGTCTATAATATATTGTCTGGAAAGGCGAAGCCGTTTTGGGAGAAAGCTGAAAGTACAAGATAGGAGATTTTGAACTTATAGTTCAGAATTAAAAGGAGAAGTAAATGAAAGTAGAGTATTTAATTTCAACAATGTATAAAAGTGACTATAAATTTATTAATGATATGAATATAAATTCTGATGCAACAATAATTAATCAAACGGATTTTTATAAAAAACAGGAATATGAGACTAATCGGGGTAAAATAAAATTTATATCCACAACGGACCGTGGCTTAAGTAAAAGCCGTAATTTAGCTATTAAAAATGCTAGTGGGGACATTTGTGTACTTTGTGATGATGATATTAAACATTATGATAATAGTGTTGAAGTAATAAAAAAAGCATATCTAGAAAATTCGGAAGCAGATATTATTGTTTTTGCTTATCACACAAAAGGTAGGCACAAAAAGAATTTTACACAAAAGTCATCAAAGATAAATTACTTGAGTGCTATGAAAATTTCTTCTGTTCAGATCACATTTAAAAGGAAATCCATTTTAGAAAAGGGTATATTGTTTAATGAACAATTTGGAACAGGTTCATCAGTGTATCAATCTGGTGAGGAAAATATCTTTCTATTTGAATGCTTAAAAAAGGGACTTAAGATATATTATGAACCTCAGTACATTTTACAATTGGAAGAAAATGGAGAGTCATCATGGTTTAGAGGATTTAATGAAAAATATATGCTTGATAGAGGCGCAATTTTTACAGCAATGAGTAAAAAGTTCAGTTTAGCACTTATATTACAATTTGCCATAAGGAGATATAATTTGTATAAAAATTCCATGGGATTATTTATGGCTATAAAATATATGCTAAACGGTAGAAAGCGTTACTTGTCAATTGGTAAGAAAAATAAATAAACATAAAATTTGGAAATAAATGATTTTAATGAAACTAGTAAACAAGAATTATAAATTCAAAAAATATTAATAGATTAATTAATAATTAAGGAGCTATAGCATGAGTGATTCCCCCCTAGTAAGTATCATAATTCCAACATATAAAAGTAACGAATCTTTACAAGTAGCAATAGATTCAGTATTAAATCAAACGTATCAGAATATTGAAATCATTGTTGTGGATGATAATAATCCTGATACCCTATATAGAGATACCGCTGAACAAATAATGCTAAATTACAATAATAATACTAGGTTAATATACATTAAACATGAAAAGAATAAAAATGGAGCAACAGCTAGAAATACAGGATTTAAAGCTTCGAAAGGTGATTATATAGGTTTTCTTGACGATGATGATATTTTTATAAAAACAAAAATTGAAAAACAGGTAAAGTACCTAAACAGTAATAATAAATTTCATGCGGTCTATACATGGAGACATCAGCATGGAGAAATTATTTCATACGATAAAACTGGTGATTTGTCTGAAGAACTGTTATCACTGTCATTTACGCCATACACAAGTTCGATTATGTTAAAACGAGAATGTTACGATTACCTAAAAGGCTTTGATGAAAAATATAAACGTCACCAGGATTTTGAGTTTTTATTAAGATTCTTTGAAAAATATAAAATTGGTGTAATAAATGAGCCGCTAGTTGAGATTAGGGGTAACCAAGTAAATAACACATTAAAGGGCAGAGAATTAGAAAGATTAAAAGAACAATTTTTAAGTCAATTTATGTATCATATTAATAGAATAAATTATGCTCGTAAAGGATTTAAGAGCCTAGTGTTAGGTAGGCATTATTCAACAGTTTTTTGGAGTTATTGCAGGCAATTTAAATTACTTTCAGCGGTAAGAGTTTTTTCTAAATATTCCATTTTATCCGGCCCGGCATTCTGGCTAAGTATATTAAACTATTTGAAAAAATATTTGAGTAGAAGGATAAAATTAGAGAACAAGTGAAAATTTGTGTAAAAACTTTGGAGAGATATAAATGAAACAAAGAATTGATATAAACGCAGTATTGTTGGCGATATATATATGGATGTTTATGGTTCTTAGAATAGTTTGGTCTTTTAATCCTAATTATTCAACATTGATACTAGGAATACTAGCATTTACTATTGTTATTGTAAGCATATTAAAAAGTGAAAATTTTTCAAATCTAAGATTCTATAGGGGTTTGGCTTTAATTTCAATAATAATATTCTTTTTACTTTTAGATATTCTCTTTAGAAATAATGAAGTAATATTTATTAGATTATATGAATTTATTATATATGGAGTCATACCCATAGTACTATTCTCTCAGATTAAAAATTTTAAGTCTTTTTTTCAAACATATATAATCATCTCTATCATTATTTTTCTAGTTTATGTAGCGGATCCATTAAATAATTATTATTTTAGTGATGGGTATATGGTTTATGGATTTCAAGCAATGCTCCCAGCCTTTTTTGGGTTACACCTAGGAAGAAAAGTATTTAATTTTAAATTTTTATTAATTTTTGAGATCATATCCATTGCTATGATTATAATGTTTGGCAACAGAATGGCGGGTATTGCTGCAATTGTTTTCATTCTGATCATTGATATATTTTATAAGAAAAGAACATTGTTAAAGAGTCTGAAGTATTTCTCTTTTATGATAATTGGGGCTGTCTTAATCATAAACATAAAACCAATTATAGAGTTTATAACTAATTATCTAGCTGATAAAGGATACTCTAGTTATTCAATAAACTCAATGCTCTATTATTTAAACGGTACAATCGATAATTTAAGCTCTGGAAGAGATGTTCTATGGAACAGTGCTATAGAGTTAATTAAAGAAAGCCCCATTTTTGGATATGGCGTGGGGTATTTTGAAAGTGTAAATAACTTATACGTACACAATTTTATATTTGAAATTTTATTAAGCTACGGTTTATTAGGATTAATATTTTATTTATTACTTTTAGTTAGGGCAGTTTATAATATTACAAAAAGTGAAGGATATAAGAAATTATTCGGATTATTACTACTGTGCACCGCTTTTCCAAAACTATTTACAAGTATTTATATATTTATAGAACCTGCTTTTTGGATGTTATTATCTTTGGGATTGAATACTTCTCTTAAAAAATCGAAAAAAGGATTAATAAAAGAAGGAGAAGTTCATGAAAAGTAAATTTATTAATGGTATTGCAAAGTATAAAAAAGACTCATTAATTAAAGGATTTTCAGTTTTATTGAGCGGTACAGTACTAACACAAATAATATCACTATTATTATCTCCAATACTTACAAGATTGTATACACCTGAACAGTATGGAATAAATTCAATATATATATCTCTACTAACAATTTTTGGCGTGTTTGCAACTCTACGTTTTCAATCGGCTATTGCTATTTCTAATTCACATTATGAAAGAAAGGCCTTGTCAAAAGTAGCTGCATACTCTTCTATTATAATTAGTATTTTCATATTTATATTATTGTTGTTAACTAGAGACTGGATATTTGTAAAATTAAATTTACCAAACGATAATTGGTTATTAATGCTATTACCGATATCGATTTTATTTTTGGGTATATATGAGATACTTTTTCAAAATTTATTAAGTCATAATAAATATAAAAGTATGGTGAAGATTTCCATGGTAAAAGTGGCAACTCAAGGGTTGTCTCAAATAATTTTTGCATTTGCTCAGTTAGACTATTTAGGGTTAATCATAGGAAATTTAATATCTTATATTTTTCCAGTAATTATAATGTCTTCGATTATGTTAAAAGAAAGTAAAAATAAACCGAAAGTAACATTAGTTAAAGATGAATATTTTTCAATCGTTAGAAAATATATAGATTTTCCAAGATATGCGCTCCCTTCTCACCTTATTAATATTGCTTCTTATTCATTAATACCAATAGTGATTGCAATTTTATTCAGTGCTGAAGTTGCAGGATATTATGCACTAGCAAACAGATTAATTAATATTCCCATTAGTGCCTTTGGGAATTCATTAAGACAAGTTTATTTGCGTGAAGCAAGTACCGAGCTTTCTAATACTGGAAACATAAAATCTGCATTTTTCAAAACTTCCAAGATTCTATTAATTATATCATTACCATGTGCTATTGTTCTATTTGTCTTTGGACCGGTATTTTTTAGAATCGTATTTGGGGAAGAATGGGGGATTTCTGGAGTATACGTACAAACGTTGATACTACTATTTATTTCTAGACTTATTTTTGCTCCTTTAATTTCTACGGTTAATATTATCGGTAAACAAAGAACTGGGTTAATAGTAAGTGGTGGTTTACTTTTAAGTCTTTTATTAATTAGTTTTATCTTTGGATATTTTCATTTAAAAGAGATTTATTTATTCTTTATATTAATTTCAGTTTCATATACTTTAGTTTATTGTTTATTTTATTTTTTCATATACAAATTAATAAAAGGAGAATATATAGATTATGAAGTTAAAAAAGATAATTCGACAAATGATAATTCGACAAACACATCCGAATAGGTACAATTCAGAAGTTTATGTGAAATATTTAAAGTCAAAAGGATGTAAAATAGGTGAAGGGACCTATTTTTTTAGCCCATTAGATACTGAAGTAGATGTCAGTAGACCTTATTTAATTGAAATAGGAAAGTATTGTAAAATTACAAAAGGTGTTCATATACTGGCTCATGAAAGTCGTTCGGTACTTAGGATGAAGTATGGGAAAATATATAACAGTGCAAAACCTACTAAGATTGGGGATAATGTGTTTGTTGGGATGAAGACAATAATTTTACCTGGTGCAAATATAGGAAATAATGTAATTATTGGAGCAGGTTCTTTAGTGACAAAGGATATTCCCGATAATGTAATAGTAGGTGGAAATCCAGCAAAGGTTATAATGTCACTGGATGAATATAAAGAGAAAAGAGAAAAACTATTATTAGATGAAGCTATTTTTTATGCTCGTAGAATTAAAGAAAATACTGGGAGACTTCCTACTATCAACGAAATGGGAGATTTTTATCCGCTTTATTTCTCTGGTAGTATAAATGAATTAAATAATTTAGGAGTTTTTCCTCGATGTAATGGTGATGATAGAGAAGACTTTATCAAATCAATAAATAATAATCAACCTATGTTCAATAGTTTTAGTAGTTTTATTAATTTTGTTTTTAATAAAGAAGATTAAGATAATATTAGAGTTAAAAATAATAAATCAATGTTGATTTTTCAACTTTAGGAGATGTTTTTTTATGAAAATTACAATAGTTGGGACAGGTTATGTTGGTTTATCCAATGCTATATTATTAGCTCAACATAATGAAGTCATAGCTCTCGATATTATTCAAGAAAAAGTTGATATGATTAATAATAGGAGATCTCCAATCATTGATAGTGAGATAGAGGAATATTTAGCAACTAAAGAATTAAATTTAACTGCAACCACGGACAACTATATGGCATTCAAGGATGCCGAATATGTAATCATTTCAACACCTACCAATTATGATCCAGAAAAAAATTACTTTAACACAAGAACTGTCGAAGCTGTAATTGCTAACGTTTTATCTATTAATCCAGATGCAATAATGGTTATTAAATCAACAGTTCCGGTAGGCTATACAGAAACAGTTCGAGAAAAATTTGAGACAGAAAATATTATCTTTTCTCCTGAATTTTTAAGAGAAGGTAAAGCATTATACGATAATCTCTATCCTTCAAGGATTGTTGTCGGTGAACAATCTGAAAGAGCAAAAGTTTTTACTGATTTGTTAGTAGAAGGAGCAGCTAAAGAAAATATTGACGTCTTATTTACAAATTCAACGGAAGCGGAAGCTATTAAACTATTTGCTAACACATATCTTGCGATGAGAGTGGCATTCTTTAATGAACTCGACTCTTATGCAGAGGTAAGAGGATTGGATAGTAAGCAAATTATTGATGGAGTTGGGCTTGATCCACGTATAGGTAATCATTATAATAATCCATCCTTCGGTTATGGTGGATATTGTCTACCTAAAGATACAAAACAGCTATTGGCCAATTACGAAGATGTTCCAAATAATATAATGACAGCTATCGTAGATGCAAATAGAACCAGAAAAGATCATGTTGCTGAAATGATTATTATGAGGAATCCTAAAATAGTTGGTATTTATAGGCTTACGATGAAAATGGACTCAGATAACTTTAGACAATCAGCTATTCAAGGTGTCATGAAGCGAATAAAAGCTAAAGGTATTGAAGTTGTTGTATATGAGCCAGCACTTCATGAAGAGACATTCTATAATTCAAGAGTAATAAATGATTTTGAAGAATTTAAGAGGGTTTCAGATGTAATTGTTGCAAATCGATTATCTGATGACTTACGTGAAGTAGAGGATAAGGTTTATACAAGAGATTTGTTTAGTAGGGACTAAAAATTTTAATGATATATTAATATAATTTACTCAACTTTCGCACACTGAAATAGGCAGGTAGAGAATGGGACGGGGGGACAGGAAAGTCGAGTGGGACGGGGGGACAGGAAACTCGTACACACATTTTTTTACAATACTGTGAATAAGTGTGTGTGTAATATTCCTGTCCCCTCGTTTCATCTAATAGCAATTGTTATTTCTAATTCTGTAACCTTTGTAATGTATTATCAAATGCTTTGTTTATAGTTTCTTTTAATTCAATTAGAGTTTCTAGATTTAAAGTTGTAAGATTTAATGTAGCTCCTTGTGACTGCTAGAATAAAGTGTACAGTTTTTGCTCGATAAAATGAAATATATATTTACCCAAATATACCAGCAAATAATATAAACCTATCACTGAAGTGGGACGAGGGGACAGGAAAGTCGTCCACACATTTTTTTACAATACTGTTAACAAATGTGTGTATGATATTCCTGTCCCTTCGTTTCATTGAAACAAGTTATTTTTTGGGACATGGGGACAGGAAACTCGTGCACACATTTTTTGGAAGTTTAGTAATAAAAGTTCCAATAAATCTGACTCTTCTTATTCTGGGACATGGGGACAGGAAAGTCGTACACACATTTTTTTACAATATTGTTAACAAATGTGTGTATAATATTCCTGTCCCCTCGTTTCATATATCCGATGATATTGAAAGGGATTTTTTGCGAATTGAGAATCGCAGAAAAATTTTGAAGTTAAATCAGTTATTAAATGAGTTACAACAGAACTGCGATCCACAATTATTTGTCAGGTTAAGCAGGCTTAAAAATGACGTGCTAGAAAATAAAGCCGAATTTAATGATACCCAATTAAATGATTGGTTAAATGAACTTACTCAAATGTTAAAAAGGTGAAATTGTAAAAATGAATGGGAATTAAGGAAGGGACATGGGGACAGGAAATGATGTGACCCCCAAAAGTTAGAGTTTTTATTATGCAGCTAATTGGCTGGTATGGATGCGGAATTGAACCGGACTCATGCCATCCAATTTTTGCTTAATGCGTTTATTGTTATAGTAATCTATATATATATCAATCTTCTCTTTTAATACTTCAAACGAACACAACGGCTCTCCGTGATACATTTCTTGTTTTAGTATGCCAAAGAAGTTCTCCATTGGAGAATTATCCAAACAATTCCCTTTTCGAGACATACTTTGAAATATCTTATTTTCTTTTAGTGTTTTAACCCACTTTTTGTGTTGATATTGACATCCTTGATCAGAGTGAATAGTAGTTCGATACTTTGAATCTTTTACTATGTTTATTGCCTTCAAAAGAGGCTTCAACGTAAGGTCTAATGTTGGACTAGCTCCTATCTCGTAGGAGAGAATTTCCCCATTAAATAAGTCCATGATAGGGCTAAGATAAAGTTTAACACCATTCGTACATTTAAATTCCGTAATATCAGTAGCCAATTTTTGATGGCATACACTTGTTTTAAATCGTCGATTTAAACGATTTTTAGCTATCTTTCCTACATTGCCTTTGTAGGAGTTATACTTTCTAGTTTTTCTACTAAATTTTATACACTTAATCCCTAACTTGTTCATGATACGCTGTACAGCCTTATGATTAACCTTATATCCTTTGTTACGTAACTCTAATCGAACACGACGGTACCCAAAATTACCCCCATGCTCATTGAATATGGACAGAATCAAATCCTCTAGTTCCTGCTTTGGATTTTCCTTTTCCATTGCTTTTATATGATAATGGTAAGTGGATTCTGGAATACCCACTACTACTAAAACATCTTTTAATTTGAAGGTTTCTTTGAGTTCGAATGATAACGCTGCTTGTGCTTTTCGAGATAGCCTTCCGGATCCATCTGAAAAGCTCTTAACTTTTTTAGATATTCTACCTCTAAGCGCAGTAGTTCGTTCTCTCTTTCTAACCTTTGTTCATTCGTCATTTCTTCTTGTTTTTTCTTATTTTTAGACATGGGAGGCCGTCCTTTTTGTTTATTCAGGCCTTCCAATCCACCTCCAACAGTGACAGCTCTCATCCACCTAGATACGGTAGTTGAATTAGTTATACCAAAGTGAAGGGCGGTTTCCATAGCTGAAGAACCTGTTCTCTTCATAAAGCTTAATACATCTAGCTTGAATTGAACAGTATATGTTTCTGTGCTCCTTCTATTTTCTAAACCTTTTTCACCAAATTTCTCATAGGCCTTTATCCATCTATGGATCAATGATTTTGATTGAATGCCATACTTATTTGCCAGAGGGTATAAATGCTAACTTAAGAATGTACAAAAATGATTATTTAAAAATGTACAGCTTTGATAAGTTAATGGATAATATTCTAGAGGTGAAAGAATATTATGCATATGCAAATCAGTGTTAATACAGATATTGAAATTAAGAGTTTAGCAGACTTACCAAAATTAAAATTATTAATGGAGAGCTTAAAGATGAAAATCAATAAGAGTAAATTGGCCCGGGATATGGGTGTAGATCGGAGGACGATTGACAAATATCTAAAGGGATATAAGCCGAAAAGCACTCGTAAAAGAACATCAAAAGTGGATGAATACTATGAGGTCATAAAGTTGCTTCTGTCAGAAGGATCCATTCAAAAATTTTATTACAAGAGAGTTCTATGGCAATACTTGAAAGATAATCATGGCTTAGATTGTGGACAATCAACTTTTAGAAAATACATATCCAGTAAATCGGAATTCCAAAGTTATTTTAAATCAGAGAAGCGTAAGAGTACAGTTAGTGAAGTGGTCCGTTTTGAAACACCACCAGCAGAACAAGCGCAATTAGATTGGAAAGAAAATATTCGCTATATTACAAAAGACGGGGAAATCCTATATGTGAATGTATATGTATTATTACTTTCCTATTCAAGGTTTCGTACATACAACCTATCAATCTCTAAGTCTCAAAGTATATTATTGTCATTCCTTACGGAAAGTTTTGAGGCATTTGGAGGAGTGCCGAAAACCATTCTGACAGACAACATGAAAACGATTATGGACGAACCTCGAACAGAATATCAAAAAGGAAAAGTAAACGAGAAATTTTTTCAATTTTCTAAGGATATGGGATTTGAAGTAAAGCCCTGTATCGCTGGGAGACCGAGGACAAAAGGAAAAGTAGAATCACCAATGAAACTACTTGATGAAATTCACGCATATCAAGGAAAGTTTGATTATGAAGAGCTTTATCAATTTGTCCAAAAGTTATGTGATCGTATTAACAATAGCTATCATCAAGGAACAGGAAAAATCCCAATACTAGCAATAAATAAAGAAAGAAATCTCCTATCCCCATTACCACATGAACGAATAAGAGATTCCTATAGAATTGATCATACACCTGTAAAAGTAAATCCGTCTAATATGGTTACTTACAAATCCAATCAGTATTCAGTCCCACCTGGATACATCGGAAAAACGGTTCGTTTACAAGTATATGACAACCATATCTTTGTTTATTATAACACGGATTTAATTGTCCAACACCCTATTCGCCAGTCAAAAATTAATTACAAGCCGGAGCATTACGCTGATACATTAGCAAGAGGACTACCGTCCTCTACGAATATAGAAGAACTGGCAATGAAAAACTTAGAGGCAATTAATGAGGTGTATAAAAATGAATAGCAGCTATAACAAACTTGTAAAAAATTTAGAGTATTTAAAGTTAAAACAAATGGTCCTGCATCTCGATGAAACCATTGATTTTATGACCAAGAATGAATTGTCGTTTACAGACACTATGATCAAACTGACGGACTATGAAATTGACATGAAGGAAGTAAACATGGTGAGGTCAATGGTAAAAGTCGGTGCATTTCCGCATTTTAAGGAAATAAAAGACTTTGATTTTGACTTTCAACCATCGATTAATAAACAACAAATCTTAGACTTTACTACCTTACGGTTTATTGAACAGAAAGAAAATATCGTTTTTTTGGGAACAAGTGGAGTAGGGAAAACTCATTTAGCAACAGCGATTGGAATCGCAGCTGCCAAGAAAAGAACGAGCACCTATTTTATTAAATGTAATGATTTAATTCTAAATCTAAAAAAGGCGAAACTTGAAAATCGTTTAGAAACCAGGCTGAAACATTATGCGAAATACAAGCTACTGATTATTGATGAAATTGGCTACCTTCCAATTGACGCAGAAGATGCCAAGTTATTTTTCCAGTTAATCGATATGAGATATGAACAGAAGAGCACTATTTTGACAACAAATGCCAGCTTCAAAACATGGGGTGAAATATTTCAAGACCCTAAAATAGCCAATGCCATTTTAGACCGTGTTCTTCATCACGCCACAGTGGTTAATATTATCGGCGACTCATATCGGTTAAAAGATCATTTTAACAGGGAAAACAAAGTACAAGGAGATAAATAATATGAGTGAAATGGTATTAGAGGCGATAAAATTCTTTCGGTCGTACGGAGTAAAATGTGACGATGATGACAAATGGGTTCAGGAATGGTTGAATAGTGATCCAAGTAGAAAGGTTTCAAAAGAAGCCTTCTGTGAAGAAGACCTTTACGATTTTAATGAATGGTGTAGATGGAAAGGCTCAGTATATGAAAAAGGAATAGATGATCAAACAAAGATTGAAAGATTATTAGAAGAAATAAATGAACTTAAGAGTGAAATAATCGTTCTAAGGAAGCAAAATAATGAGTTAGAAGCTCGATTAAGGATGAATACTTTTTAACAACAGCTTCCCCCAATCTAACAAGGTTGGGGGAAAGAAAAAGTGTAAAAGTAACAAAAGTGTACATTCTAAAGTGAGCAAAAATGTACATTTTAACCTTGACATTTATAAGAGGGCGCAATCCGAGTTTTCCTTCTTGATACTCCTTAACCACCATTATCTTTAAATCTTCACTATATTTCCTAGTCAACTGACTCACCCCAAAGGTTAGATTTTGACTCTAACTTTTGGGGTTCACCACAAAACTCGTCTACACAGAAAATGGAAATTGATAATAACCCGAAAGGGCGATTACTCATGAATTCTCACAAAGAAAACCATGTGAATTAAAAGCGTCTAATAAAAACAAGCAAAGTTTCTATGGGACGGGGGGACAGGAAACTCGTCTACACAGAAATTGGAAATTTAAAAAAGCCCGAAAGGCAGTTTACTCTTGATTTCTCTAAAAGAAAACCATGTGAAATCAAAAGCGTCCAATAGAAACAAGCAATGTTTCTATTGGACGCTTTTATATAATTATGAAGTTTATGCTACTTACGCTTCCAACCTTCTACTTCCTTTATCCCCTGTATCTCTTTGTAAAGGGGGCAAGGAGTCGGTGGTTCTTAAAATAGTATGTTCATTAATGGGACGAGGGGACAGGAAAGTCATGTACACAGAAATTGGAAATTAGGCGCCTTACTCATGATTATTCTCAAAGAAAACCATCCGAAATCAAGACTACAATAGAAACAAGCAATGTTTCTATTGTAGTCTTTTATATTATTTTGAAGTTTACATTGCTAACGCTTCGATTGTGGTACTTCCTTTATCCATTATGACCTCGTTACCACTACTTCACCTCTTCGTTTTCATCTAATAACATAATGTACGGAAACATTTCTTCCTGAAATTCACCGAACAATTCTTCAGCGCCGTTTAATCCTAGTGCTTTTGAGATTTTAAGTAACGTGAAAATACTCGGGTTACTTTCTCCTCGTTCAATCTCCCCAATATAATTTCTATTTAGAGAAGCAAACTCGGCTAAGTCAGATTGATGCCAGCCTTTTGCCTTCCGTTTTTCTCGTATGATAGAACCAACGAATTTAGGAGATTCATTTATATCTAACATAGAAAAATCACTCCTTTCATTTTCATTAGTATTTAGAGTAAATATTCGTCTATAGACGGTATGGTGTACATGAGAAAGTATAGAAAAAAACACCATTCGTCTTTTGTTCAGAATGTTCCGCCTTGCGCAATCTACTTTTAAGTAAACAGTCTCGAAGATAAAATTGTAAACGAGCACATTGTTTCAGCACCTCTTTTTCAAATTAATTCAGAACATAATCTGAGATAATGTGCTCGTTTTTCCATTATATTTCGGAATGTGCAAAATCTTATTCATTTTATTTCAGATTTTATTGATAAAGAAAAGACCCTAAAACGGGTCCTCGACTTCCAAATAATTTTGTGGATACACTTGTACCTCATGGGACGGGGGGACAGGAAAGTCGTACACACATTTTTTTACAATACTGTTAACAAATGTGTGTATAATATTCCTGTCCCCTCGTTTCATAGAGATCGGAAAGAGAAAGCAGAAGAGGAACGAAAAGCACTCAAGCGTTTTATGAAAAACTTGAAGGCTTATATAAAAAGTGAACCAAAAGCCTTCCCAACTGCAATCTATACGGATGTTGTAAACCATGCGGCTGTTTATAAAGATGGAAGGATTGTGTATCATTTGCGTTTTGGTTTGGAATGGACAACCGACGAAGTGTATGCGACTTTTCAAGAACAATGTGAAAAACAGCGGTGGGCGAAGTTTAAAGAAAAACACGAAGCTCTTCTTAAAGGGCCAGAAGTAGCGGCTCTTCTTGAGTATTGCCATGAACCGAGGACAGTAAAAGAGATGTTTGCTTTCATGCAGGAAAGAATGCAAATCGGTAAAACCAAGCTTGTTGATAGAATAGTTATGCCATTGTTTAAAGAAGGAACGTTTGAACGCTTCCTGCAAAAAAGGGCACCGAACATTAGAGAATATGCGTATCAAGTAAAAGAAAGGTAAAATAGAATGAAATATAAGATTTGTTATTTGTTACAAGAACGGTCTTTTAAAAATGAATTTTATTGAATTTTCTTTGAGAATTGGTTTAATAAGCATTTCTAATGGGAATATAACTAATGAATATGTTAATAAAATTTACTAAAAAAATAACATTAGATGGGACATGGGGACAGGAAGAGACCACTGAAAAACCCCTCCTAATAAATGTAAATAAATAAAAAAAAAACCTTCCTTTATCAAAATTTGGTATAATTAGAAACGACCAAGAATCTAATTATCAAACGAAAAGGAAGGTTTTCTTCTATGCTTAAAGAAAAAGATATGCAGTTAAGCATCTACTCCGAATTATACTATAAAATCCCCAAAAATCATACACTCAAACTTGTCAGAGAAGCAGTTGATTTTTCTTATATTAACAAAGTACTGGAAAAATCGTATTGTAAATACTATGGTAGGCCTGCCAAAGAACCAGAAATGATGGTTAAATTACTCGTTCTTGGATACCTTTATAATCTTTCTGACGAAAGAGTAATAGAAGATGCTTCCCTTAATCTAGCTTATATGTACTTTCTAGATATTAATCCTGAAGACACACTACCACACCCCAGCCTGTTAGCCAAGTTTAGAAAACACAGACTACAGGATGTCTCGTTAGATGATATTATAGCCCTATTTGTTAAACAATGCGTCGATAAAGGGATTATCAAAGGTAGTTCCGTAAGTATTGATACCACTCATACAGAAGCTAACACGTTCAAAGCTACACCCGAACGGGTGATGAAAAGATTAGTTAGTAAGATGTTTAAAACATTAAAAGAGGAAGTAGAAAAAATTCCAAGTGATATCAATCAAGAAATCCCGGATTATAAAGAAATTGAAGACCCTAAAGTTGCGAAAGAAACAATGAAAGCCTATGTTGAAGAAACTATCACCACAGTAACAGAAAACGTAGACGTAGAAACTACACCCAAGACAAAAGCAGTGATTGAAAATGCGAAAGAAATACTATCCGACCCAAAGTTTTTAGCCCAAAAAGGGGTACGTTCTATTGTTGACCAAGAAGCAAGAGTTGGGCACAAAAGTAAAACTTCCAACTTCTTTGGATATAAAACAGAATTTATGATTACAACAGAAGATAGAATTATTACTTCCGTAAGGGTAGGCAATGGGGCATACGTGGACGGTAGTTTTTTTGACGAGCTATTACAACTCACTATAAAGTCTGGTATTTCGGTTGAAGAACTATATGGAGATAAGGCATATTTCAAAAAAGTAATTTTGGACAAATTAAAAGAAATAAAAGCAGCTGCCTACATACCTGTAAGTGAAATGGCTTATAGAATTAATGAAGAGTTATTTAGTTATAACAAAGACGCTGATCAATGGAGTTGCGAACAGGGGAATACGACTATAAAAAAATATTATAAGAACACCAAAAACAGACAATCGTACAAATATTACTTTGATAGAGAAAAATGTAAAGCCTGTCCAATCAGGACAGATTGTATTAAAGGAAAAAATGTTGGAAAAATCTTAGAAGTTGGAATCAACACACCAGAATTCTATGAATATAGCCAACAACAAAAACAACCAGAGTTTAAAGAAAAGTATAAAAAGAGAGCATGCCAAGAATGGAAAAACGGCGAAATGAAATGCTTTCACGGGCTAGATCGTGCCAGGGGGTACGGTCTCAAAAGCATGTCTACACAAGCAAAATTAACTGCATTAGCAGTTAATATAAAGAGGATAGGAAAGATCCTATCCTCCAAAACAGGGTAAAAAACACTGGTTAGCATCAAAATAGGACAACATTTTCCTTATTGAGGGGTAAAAGTTGTCCTTATTATTTTTTTTGTTTCAAAAAAAGGGACTTTTTCAGTGATTTCGGACAGGAAAGTCGTCCACAGATTGGGACGGGGGGACAGGAAACTCGTCTACACAGAAATTGGAAATTAGTAATAGCCTGAAAAGGCGTTTACTCATAAATTCTCTCAAAGAGAATCAACCAAAATCAAAAGGCTCCAATAGAAACAAGCAATGTTTCTATTGGAGTTTTTTGTAAAAAGAAAACCCTAGGCTAGGCCTAGGGTTCCAAAAAGCTTACAGCGAGGTATTAAAAAAACTCTTCCGAGATGCTAAAATATTTTTGGTTCGCCAACCAAAATATCAGCATTCGGAGGAGTTTTTTATGTCAAAAGACACTAATAGTTTAGCACACACAACTTGGAATTGTAAGTATCACATTGTATTTGCACCAAAATATAGAAGACAAGTTATTTATGGAAAAATCAAAAAGGATATTGGAGAAATACTACGAACTTTATGTGAAAGAAAAGGTGTAGAAATTATAGAAGCAACGGCGTGTAAAGATCACGTACATATGTTAGTTAGTATACCACCAAAAATAAGTGTATCTTCATTTGTAGGCTATTTAAAAGGGAAGAGTAGCTTAATGATATTTGATCGTCATGCAAACTTAAAATATCGCTATGGGAATCGAAAGTTTTGGTGTACTGGATACTATGTGGATACCGTTGGAAGAAACAAAAAGGTAATAGAAGAATATCTTCGCAATCAAATACAAGATGATATAGTCGCAGAACAAATAAGTATGATGGAATATATAGATCCATTCACAGGAGAAGAGGTAAAGAAAAAGAAAAAGAGATGAGTGGAAGGCCTTTGAGGTCTGGCCGGTAACAGTAGTGCAACTGGCGAACCATTCAGTAGCCCTTTAGGGTTTGGCCAGCAACAAAGGCTTCCAGCCGCAGAGAAAACCACCCGTTATCACGGGTGGTTTTTATTTAATACATATGAATCTTAAGATATTACTGCTTCAACCTTCGTATTTTCTCTGTTCAACGGGCGTGATGTAAAATAGTTTGGATTTTTGAAGGGAAATAGGGAGTTCGACCCGTTTTTTTATTATTTTATTAATAAATTCTTCTTTTTTACCATTTGGGACGGGGGGACAGGAAACTCGTCTACACAGAAATTGGAAATTAGTAATAGCCTGAAAAGGCGTTTACTCATAAATTCTCTCAAAGAGAATCAACCAAAATCAAAAGGCTCCAATAGAAACAAGCAATGTTTCTATTGGAGTTTTTTAATATATATGAATCTTAAGATATTAATGCTTCAACTTTCGTATTTTCTCTGATCAACGGGAGTGATGTAAAATAGTTTGGATTTTTGAAGGAAAAATAGGGAGTTCGACCTGTTTTTTTTATTATTTGAATCAATTTCATAATTGCTTCTTTTAAAAAAATCTAGACTGTCCCTAACGGGATTTAATTCCGTTTTTAAAAATTAAGCTGCTTGGTTTTGCTGATTATCCATCATCTTTCTAATGCGGTCTACGGCTAATTTTGAAGCATTATAGACAAGTGTGATTAAATCATGGGACGAGGGGACAGTGATCTGTACCCCATGTCAAGGACATTTATAATAAGGGACATTAAGCCGCACTTAAAAGATGATTCCTGTATTCTACAGGAGTCATCTTATTTAAATTCCACTGATATCTTGATTCGTTATAATACTTCATATAACTGCTAACTTCCTTTTTAAGCTCTTCTAAGTTCTGGCATTCCTTAATATCAGCTTCATCTTTAAAATGACCAAAGAATGACTCCTGGAGAGCGTTATCCCAACAGTTTCCTCTTCGTGACATTGATTGGATTAACCCGATTTTCTTCGCTTTCTTTTGATAAATTGGACTTGTGTAATGAACACCTTGATCCGAATGAATAATCGCATCTTTGAAGAGTTTAACTTTCCTCTTTTTCTTTAATTGATTTAGTGTTTCCGTAGCTAAATCCATCTTAAATTGAGTTGATAGATTAAAAGCTAAAACTTCGCTGGTTGAACCGTCAATTATGGTAGATAAATAGGCTTTCTGTCCCTTTCCATAATAAAGAAAGGTAATATCAGTAAATAACACTTTCCAAGGGATCCCTTGTTTAAATTCACGGTTTACACGATTAGAGACAACAGTGTGCTCTTGCGTTGCTTTCATAATTCTCCGGTATGGATTGGCTCTTCGGATAGGACAAACGATATTATACTTTTTCATAATTCGACGAATACGTTTTAGGTTGTAGTTGATTTTTAATTTACCGGCCAATGTCATCTTGATTTGTTTTGCGCCTTTTTTATATCGTTTATTTAAATTCCTAGCTTTTAAGATCCATTCTTTAAGTGCTTCATCCTTTTTCTCACGTAGTTCTCGTCTCTCTTGAGAGGCTTTTGAAAAAAAGTTATAGTAACCAGAGCGTGACACACCAGCGATTTTACATAGATAACTTACCATATGCTTTAAATTAAATTTCTCAATAACGTAGCGAATTAGTTCAAACTTTCGAGCCGAAGAAACTACTTGTCTGTTTTCAGCCCCCTTTCCATCATTTCTAGCTTTTTTAATAATTCGTTTTCGGCTTTTAGGAGTTGAATTTGTGCTTCCAACTTTGCATTCTTTTCTTCTAATGATAGTTCTTTTTTCTTCCTACCATGCCCTGGTTGTTTACGCGCATCACTCAAGGCACCAATCCCTTGTTCTTTGTAGACTTTACGCCACCTGTAAGCAGACTTTCGTATTCTCGAACCCCCTAGTAAATCCACATCAAAGCCATGATCTCTAAAGATTTCTCTAGGCAACTTGCCATCTCTATCTTCGGCAATAAAAATCCGTCTGAATTCATCTGTATAGGTAATAACTGTTGACGTGACTGACTGTACATAAGGATGTTTTTGCAGCTCTTTCATTTCTTTTTCCGTAAATGATTTTTGGTTCATTTTTACTCTCTCCGCATCATCGTTTTTTCCTATTATACATCATAAAAAAGTACCCTATAGAGGGTGTCCCTTAATTAAGGTGTCCACTCTATAGGGTACAGTTTACAGGAAAGTCGTCTACACAAAAACTGGAAATTAAATGGGACGAGGGGACAGGAAACACTAGCGTTGCATAACTTTCAAAAAAATCCATAATTTCATTAATTATGGATTTACATTTAATAAAAAAACTCCTATTGTAGAATGTGTGACCTTGTTTTGTTCCCTTAAACAAACAAGTCATCTACAAAGGAGCTTTAAAAATGAATAAAGATAGTATAGAACGTGAAATGCTTATTTGTCTATGTTTATCACTTCTTCCTACTGAGGATTTTTGGGACATAGGGACAGGAAAGTTGTACACACATTTTTTTACAATACTGTTAACAAATGTGTGTATAATATTCCTGTCCCCTCGTTTCATTTTTTCAGAATTACTATTGAAAGAAGTATCTTCGTTGCTGGTCGATGCTTCGATGTTTGAGATTACTTATGTAGACGGGACTACTGCTAATTACAACTATACGACAGATAGTAGTGGACGGATTACTGGGATTGATAAGGTGGAGGAGGGATAGTTCATGAGTTATGATCAAAATTTTAATAATACTTTAGCGATCTGGACCGCATTTGGTGGCAGAGGTGAACTTATTCTTCCTATCCCTACCTTGAACTGGCAAAGAAAATATTATAACGACTTTGGGTACAGTCAATATGGAAGCGAGAGGCAAATAAACGTCCACGATAATGGGAACGTGCAAATCGCGGTGTATTATGCGAAAACACCTTATATGTCTTATTACAATAAAACAACAAGGAAATGGACAGTGGTAGATGTTTCTTGGTGGGCCCATGGGGAGCCTGAAATTCTTTATGCAGGTGGTGGTGTGTTTAAGGGACATGGGGACAGGAAACTCGTCTACACAGAAAATGGAAATTGATAATAACCCGAAAGGGCGATTACTCATGAATTCTCACAAAGAAAACCATGTGAATTAAAAGCGTCTAATAAAAACAAGCAAAGTTTCTATGGGACGGGGGGACAGGAAACTCGTCTACACAGAAATTGGAAATTTAAAAAAGCCCGAAAGGGAGTTTACTCTTGATTTCTCTAAAAGAAAACCATGTGAAATCAAAAGCGTCCAATAGAAACAAGCAATGTTTCTATTGGACGCTTTTATATAATTATGAAGTTTATGCTACTTACGCTTCCAACCTTCTACTTCCTTTATCCCCTGTATCTCTTTGTAAAGGGGGCAAGGAGTCGGTGGTTCTTAAAATAGTATGTTCATTAATGGGACGAGGGGACAGCGTATAATGGCAAATAAGTCAATCACAATTTTTCACTTAAAAAAGGCCGACTTTAAGTAAAACCTCACATTTCCATTTTTTTGAAGGTTCAACTATCACAAAACTTATATAGAACTTCTCTAGGGCGTGAAAGGATCTTGCTTTTTTCATCCTACATTGATACCGCCTAGTGAATATAAACTTAGATTTCACGTATTATTCGTACTTATAGGACAAGATCCATAACGCTGTCCCGCGAGGTCTCTTTGCCTCAGGAAATTAATTCAATGTGATCTAACGTCCTAGAGAAGTTCCATGTTCGAAAATTAACTATCCCGCTATAAATATATTTTCTCTACAAATAATTAACTAGCGCATTTAATGGATGAGACATGTGTTTCAAAGAATTTTTTTACATTCGTTTTACGGATTTTTTTACTAATCTCTTCGAGAAGGACATATTTTTTATCCTCTGTTTGATAGAGAGTACGGTTACGAATCATAGCGAACGCAAGTCTAATCATTCTGTTACCTAAAGCAATATATGCTTGACGCGAATGTTTTCCTCTTTCCCTCAATTTCTGGTACCGTTGGTGCATCTCAGGGTTATTAACAGCTAAGGACCTTCCAACTTGATATACAATATTTCTAAAAGATCGCCTACCTTGTTTGGAAACTCCGTAATAAGATGGTCTGTTATCTCCTGACTGCTTGACGATAGGATTTGTACCAGCCAATTTAATCAGTTGTCCAGACTCATCAAAATCAGAGAGTTCTCCCATTTCCGCCACTAATTCTGCACCTGTTACTAATCCAATTCCTTGTACAGAAAGAACAACTGCGCCATCCATCACTACAAATAAATCTTCTATCTTGCGTTCTAAAATCTTTATTTGATTGTCTACAAAATCAAGCCTATCTAATTTTTGAATAAGCAAGAAAATATCAGCATCTAGCTGTTCCTTAGGAAGGGAGATGGAACCTTCTGCAAATTCTAACAAGAGTTTAATAGATTTATCTCGGAGTTTTAAGTTCTCACGTATTGATAAGTCTCTTAATCCTTCTTCCCCTAACTTTAAGATGTCGGAGGGATGAGGATAGTGCCTCATTAAATATCTAGCTGCTTTACCAAATACATTAGTCAAAGGTTTAGCAAAGCTTTTTTTCCCATTAACCCATACTGTTTTCCCCTGGTACTCTCGAAAGATATGATCCATATGCATTAGGATGAGGTTCTTCGTTTTAGTTCTCTCTGAAATTAGTTCTCTCCTGGCTCTTGTTAACTTTCGGAGTTGAAGTATCTCCCCTGTAGGTAACTCGTTAGAGGTACCCCTACCATGAATGATAGATTGAACAATCGCCATTAAGTCCAGATTATCCGTCTTAGACCAATTCAATAATGCATCTCTTTCTTTGGCAGTAGTAGCTGCATTTATTGTTCGTACATGATACCCCTCAAGGTGACATTTAAAGACTAAATGTTCGTAGTAATGTCCAGTAGTTTCAATGCCGACCACCACTCGCGTATTAGCTCTTACTTTATGTCTTCCAATAAGAGTTTTTAGCTTAGTAAAACCAGACATAGAAGCATCTATATCAAATGGTTTTTCTAATATTTCTCCATAAAACGAAGCAATCATAGCTTTGGGAGTATATTTAGCTGCATCAATCGCTACAATTAAAATATTCTCTACTCCAGTCTCTCTCACAAATTGCGCCCATCGACTTCCAATCTTACCTTGAATATGATTTAATGTTGAATATACCATCGTTTTCATCTCCTTTGGTAGGGAATGTAGTTTGGAAGTTCTGTGATAGGTACTTCTATTTTACAATGAAAACGGTGGTTTTTTATTGTAATTAACTATTTACTATACTAGGTACCTCGTTCACTCTCCAAAAAATAATGCCAGAAAAGATAAAACTGAATGACTGAGTATGAGTACATGAAGCACTAAACAGATGCTAGAGGTTATGTGCTGACTTATTTAGTAACATCATAAAAATAGGTTGAGAGGATATTTCCCTTGTTTTCTAGTTCTTCTTTTAGTTCGGTTGTTAACATGTAGTTCTCTAAATTGGATAAACAATTGATGATACCCTCATAATGGTTTTCGAAAGCAGATCTCCATTTGTTCAACCGATCCTCTAAAACAATTTCTATTGTAATTTCTTTAATCTTTTCCTTTTTATGTTTTACGCCTACTGCATTTTCTATATATAATTTATCCATCAATTCATTGTTCTTTGTGTATTTATTATACTCACCTGTAATTTGTTTTAGTTGTTTTTGAGTTAATGTATATTCTTCTTTTAATTCATGTAAGTATTCTTGTTCATAAGTGGTATCTAATCTGTTTATATAATCTATTTTTTCTTTTTTAGGATTTTTTATGGTGATAATGGAATCTTTATTTACCTTGTCGTTTTCAACAATAATAATTTTTTTGCTTATTAATGCTGCTTCATCCTGTTTTAGATTAGGATGTATTATTCGCCTATACTCCTCTACAATCCCTTCCTCTTTCGATGAATTTATATGGATTGTACGAATACGGTAATCTTTATTTTCCATACCAAACCCCCCCTAGTTCATACGTACTATTTAATGAGGTTGTCATATTCTTAAATAGACTAAAAAAGTGCAGAATCCCCGCAGATTACATTTATTTACCACCCAAACAAGCCAAACGACCCCCTTATAATGATATAAGGGGGTCGTTACATTGAGAAAAGGATTTTTACTATTACTTGTCATTTTTTTGACAGGATGTGTTGCAGAGCCAGAAATTAAAGTAGATGGTGTGAATGATGGGGATATCTACATAAATGATGTCACCATTCATATAGATGATCAACTAGCAGGTGACTTTACGATGTCATTAAACGGACAGGAAATACAGAACGATCATTTAGTCACAGAGAATGGCGATTATGAATTAGTGATAAATGCAAAGAACTACTGGAAAGAAAAGAATGAAACCATTCAGTTTAAGTTGGATGATGTGCCACCATTATTACCTGCTTTTTATCCTGAATTACAAGAAGTGTATTTTCAATTTGTCGATTTTTCTATTGTGGAAGAAGCGGGGGTAACCTATTCTGCTACGATTAATGGGACACCTGTAAGTTTAAATGATAGATTCGAGGAAGAAGGCACTTATACGATAAAGATACAAGCAATGAAATAATATAATTTAACCCAAAAAATTTGTTATTGACATATCAGAAAAAACTTTATGCAACGCTAGTGAGAAAGATAATTATAAGGGAAGAGAATAACTAATTTATTCTCTTCCCTTTATTATTTAAGAAAGAGGTATGATAATGAGAAAAATTACATACATAATGTGGGGGTTATTAATTTTACCATTGTTAACTAGACCACTAATAGGAAAGAAACATTTTTTTCGATTTTTACCATCTGCGACTTTTGTTTCTTTACTTCTAGCGCTAATGAGTGAAATAGCTCAATCAAGGAGATGGTGGAAGGTGAAAATCAATTTAATACCTGATCTAACAACTAATGTTTCCTTTGTGCTGAGCACCTTTTTTGTAGGAACGTTATGGGTATTTAAATATTCATATGGGAATTTTTCGAAGTATTTATGTGCAAATATTATTTTGGATTGGTTATTTTCATATCCTTTCACCTCCTTGTTTCAAAAACTTAATGTCTTTAAATTAATTCGTTTTAAGCAACATCAAATTTTTCTAACATTTATTTCATTTTCACTTATCATATATTGGTTCCAGAAAAAAGTTGAAGAATATGTAGGTAAGTCAAAAGTTGAAGAGATAAAAACCCTGTAGCACAGGGTTTTTATTTATATACAGATGAATAGGTTTTCCAACTTTCTTCTAAGTTTTTAGCGTTATAGCCTATATTCGTTTAAATTCTAGTGGCTAAGTAACCTCGAAGTCCTACCAGACAAACCCCTTTTTCCAATAAAACAATCTCATCCATTTTTCTCAACCTTGCAGCAGTTGTTGCTCCCTCTGCACCAATTATAATTATTTTTTATTCATGTTTATCACTCCATTTCTCGTAACATCATAATTGGTATTTCTATAACACCATTGTGGAAATTTGTGATGTGATTACAACTCGGAACATTTTGCTGGATTTATATGGTTGCTGTATATAAGACATATTTAACCGAAATAGGCGAATTCTAATTATGACTTGTATTACTTCAACATAAGGAGTGACGAAATGCATACTAAGTCAAAAGTTGATGAAATATTACCTGAAGAAGTATCAAAGAAAATAGATGAAGGAAAAGCAAAAAGTATTATCGATGTACGTGAACATGAAGAAGTAGCGCAAGGGAAAATACCAGGTGCTTACCATATTCCTTTAGGAGAGCTTGAAGATCGGCTAAATGAAATAGATTCTGAAAAAGAGCACATTATGGTATGTCGATCAGGAAGTCGGAGTGGGAAGGCTTCAGAGTTTTTACAAGATAAGGGGTATAAAGTGAAAAATATGGTTGGTGGGATGTTAAATTGGGAAGATGAAGTTGAAAAACCGTAACCCAAGAAGGAGGAATCTCTATGGAAGTTACAGTTAATAGGGTGTTAGACGCAAAGGGACTGGCTTGCCCGATGCCAATTGTAAAAACAAAAAAAGAAATGAACACTCTTGAACCGGGTGAAGTGATGGAAATTCAAGCAACTGATAAAGGTTCAACAGCTGATTTAAAAGCTTGGGCTTCTAGTACCGGTCATCAGTATTTAGGAACTGTAGAAGAGGGCGAGACCTTAAAGCATTATCTTCGAAAAGCTCGTTCCGAAGAAGAAAAACCTGAAGCAAAGCATTCGGATGTGGTTCATTTAGATGAATTATTAAATAAATTAGATGGTAATGAAGAAGTAACTGTTTTAGATGTGAGAGAACCGGCTGAATATGCATTCGGTCATGTGCCAGGTGCCATCAATATCCCTCTTGGTGAATTAGAAAATCGGTTTGAAGAACTAAACAATGTAGACAATCTACATGTCATTTGTAGAACGGGTAGTCGCAGTGATTTTGCTGCACAAAAGTTAACCGAAAAAGGCTTTAGCAACGTTAAAAATGTAGTTCCTGGAATGATAGACTGGACAGGCCCTATCGATAAAAATCATTAAACAGGGAGGAATAAAAATGAAAGTAGCTATAATTGCCTCAAACGGTGGGATGTTTGATGCCTATAAAGTATTCAATATTGCAACGGCTGCAGCTGCTACTGATGCTGAAGTGGGAATTTTTTTTACATTTGAAGGCTTAAATCTCATTCATAAAGAAGGTCATAAAAATTTGCCAATGCCTGCAGGAACAGAACATTTTCAAGAAGGATTTAAAAAAGCAAATGTTCCACCAGTTGAAGAACTTGTTGCAATGGCGAGTGAAATGGGTGTGAAAATGATTGCGTGTCAAATGACAATGGATGTTATGAGTCTTGAAAAAGAACACTTTGTAGGAGGGATTGATGTTGGCGGTGCAGTTACTTTTTTAGCGTTTGCTAAAGATGCTGACGTAACGCTAACGTTCTAAAAGGAGTGAAAATTTATGAGTAAAGATGTAACAGTTTATACGACTAACACTTGTCCCTATTGTGTAATGGTAAAAAAATTTTTAAATGAGCAAGGTGTAGCATTTAAAGAAGTAAATGTGCAAGAAAATCCTGCAGCAGGAGATAAATTGGTTGAAACAACAGGTCAGATGGGAGTCCCTCAAATTGAAATTAGTGGTGAGTGGGTTTTAGGATATGATCCTGAAACGATTACTCAACTTTTAGAAAAGTAAAAGGAGGAGAAACATGGGAACAACAACAGCTCTGAAAACAATATCTGTTAAAGATTTAGCCAAGAAAGTAATTAATCATGAAGATCTTTTCATCCTTGATACCCGTAATACAAGCGATTTTGACGATTGGAAAATAGAAGGACGCAATATAGAGGTAATCAACTCTCCTTACGTTGAGTTATTAGAAGGAGTCGATTCCATTTTAGATAAACTACCAAAGAGCAAAGAAATTTATGTTATTTGTGCAAAAGGAGGCGCATCAGAATTTGTCGCCGAACAAATAATGGAACAGGGGTTTACAGATGTTTACTCAGTAGAAGGCGGAATGAAGGCTTGGAGTGAACACCTTGAGCCAATAAAGATTGGTGATTTGAAAGATGGAGGAAGCATCTATCAATTTGTACGGATTGGAAAAGGCTGCCTTTCCTATTTAATTGAGTCTGACGGAAAAGGGGCAATAATTGATACTAACAGAATGTTGTCTCCATACGAAGAGATGATAAAGAAACATAATATTACGTTAATCCATGTATTAGATACTCATTTGCACGCTGACCATATTTCTGGTGGTAGAGAACTTGCTGAAAAACATGATGCCATGTATTATTTACCACCAAAGGACGCTGGTGAAGTCACATTTAACTATTCACAAATTAATGACGGTGATGAATACAAGGTTGGACAGACAACGATAAAAGCCATTTACTCTCCAGGGCATACCATTGGTAGTACATCTTTCGTCGTTGATGATCAATATCTATTAACAGGTGACATTTTATTTATTGATTCTATTGGTCGCCCTGATCTTGCAGGTAAAGCTGAAGACTGGGTAAGAGATTTAAGAAATACACTTTATCAACGTTACAAAGAGCTCGCTGAAAACCTTCTAGTGTTACCTGCCCATTACATGGGAATTAACGAAATGAATGATGATGGAAGTATATCTGAAAAACTTGGCGTGCTATATCAACAAAATCATGGATTAAAAATTAATGATGAAGCTGAATTTAGAAAAACAGTCACAGAAAATCTACCACCTCAGCCGAATTCATTTCAAGAAATTCGTGAGACAAATATGGGTAAAGTCAAACCAGAAGAAGAACAACAAAGGGAAATGGAAATTGGACCAAATCGCTGTGCAGTGAGATAGGAGGAAAAGAGATGGAATCCACAAAAGTATTAGATGCAAAAGGGCTAGCTTGCCCAATGCCAATTGTAAAAACAAAAAAGGAAATGGATGCATTAAGTTCAGGGGAGGTTCTTGAAATTCATGCAACCGATAAAGGGGCAAAAAATGATTTGGCCGCATGGGCACAATCGGGTGGACATGAATTACTAAAAGACGAAGAAGAAAATGGCGTTTATAAATTCTGGTTAAAAAAAGGATAGAGCTTAGGGGAGGTACCTTTAAACGGTAACCCTCCCCCTTTTGAATGGAGGAAAAGGAAAGTGGATATCGCTTTTATCGTTGTTATATTCCTTATCGGTTTTATTGGAGCCTTCATATCTGGAATGGTAGGAATTGGTGGATCGATTATTAAATATCCCATGCTTTTATATATTCCACCACTGTTTGGATTAGCTGCATTTAGTGCACATGAGGTGTCTGGAATCAGCGCAATTCAAGTTTTTTTCGCCACAATAGGTGGAGTATGGGCTTATCGAAAAGGCGGGTATTTGAATAAAACGTTAATACTATACATGGGTGTTGCCATACTAATTGGAAGCTTTATTGGTGGATACGGCTCAAAGCTCATGACCGAAAGTGGAATTAACTTAGTATATGGAATTCTAGCATTAATCGCCGTTGTGATGATGTTCTTGCCTAAAAAAGGAATCGACGAAATCCCTCTTGATCAAGTGAAGTTTAATAAATGGCTCGCAGCCGTTCTTGCACTAATCGTCGGGGCAGGGGCAGGGATTGTTGGTGCAGCTGGTGCATTTATTTTAGTTCCTATCATGCTCGTAGTGCTAAAAATTCCAACTAGAATGACGATAGCGACTTCTTTAGCTATTACGTTTATATCGTCAATTGGTGCAACTGTTGGGAAAATCACAACGGGTCAAGTCAAATATTATACAGCGTTAATCATGGTTGTAGCAAGTCTAATAGCTTCGCCACTTGGTGCTAATTATGGAAAAAAAATAAACACCAAAATCTTACAATGGATTTTGGCATTACTCATATTAGCTACTTCAATTAAAATTTGGTCTGATATTTTATTTTAAGGCACTTTATTACTTTCAACGTATGTCTCAAGTGCAGGATGATATTCCTTTTGAAAATGATTATCTGGACATGATTTTATTACAATTTGAGAGTAATGAGTTCTTTTTATCGCTGACTAACGAAGATTAGGGATTAGGACAGCGAAATTACGAAGGAACAAGATGCTTTAAGAAGGCTTAAATCTTTAAAATAAAAAAACATCCTCATAATAAATTGTTATACACGCTCATGGGTAAATACTTCATGGGCTCATTTTAAAATTAATTTTAGAGTGTTGACAACATACCCCGTATGGTATATTATAAGTCTTGTCACCCACTGAAAGTTTAGGAGGACAGTCAACATGGTGATTGTAATGTTTGGTTTATTAATAGTTGTCGGATACCTGATTACTATAAGGAATTTTCCAATTCTAGGATTAAATTATATAGATAAGAAAGAACTAGATTTAACAACATTGATTAAAGTAGATGTTAGGGACTATAATGAGTCTTATAAAAATCCCGTAAAGGGCTCAATCAATGTTCCAGTGGCATACTTAAAAAGATATTACATGGAAATACCAAGTGAAAATCTAATAGTAGTTGCTTCGAATCGACTTGAAAAGAATGTTGGCATTCGTTTCTTACGTACAAAGGGCTTTAAGGTGGTTGGATATACAATTACTAATGAAGAAAAAACTGTATTAAAGGAAAATCAGTTAAATAAAGAAAGTTATTGCTAAAGGGGGGAAACAGATGGAATACAATGACCAAATGAAAAATAGAGTAAAGCGCATTGAAGGCCAACTTAGAGGAATCTTAAGAATGATGGAAGAAAATAAAGACTGTAAGGATGTTATTACTCAGTTGTCTGCAGCAAGAACTGCAATTGATCGGACAATTGGAGTAGTCGTCAGTTCTAATTTAGTGGAAGGTGTTAGAAACGCTGAAGAAATAGGTGAGAAAAATACAGAAGAACTATTAAAAGAAGCTGTCAATCTGCTTGTAAGAAGTAGATAATAATGCAATGCCACTTTCAGACTTAATTGAAATGGCAAAAGAACAAGATGTAAAGCTCGTTGCTTGTACAATGACAATGGATTTATTAGGACTTCACAAAGAAGAACTTTTAGATAATATCGAGTATGCAGGTGTAGCTGCGTATTTAGCTGATGCAGAAGATGGAAATGTAAACCTATTTATCTAAACACATTAGGGGGATTCTCCCCTACATAAAAAGGAGGGAGTAAGTTTGGAATATCTAAATTATTTAATCATTGGACTCTTTCTGTTATTTATCATTAAACGAATCATCCCGGCTAAAGGTGTTAGACAGATTACAACAACAGATTTAAAGAATGAATTAAAAGATAGGAATAAACAATTTGTTGATGTACGTACTCCTGGGGAGTTTAAGGGAAGAAACATTAAAGGGTTTAAAAATCTCCCACTCCAACAACTTGCTCAAAAAGCGGAGAAGGAACTATCAAAAGACAAAGAAGTAGTTGTTATATGTCAAAGTGGAATGAGAAGTCAAAATGCTACTAAAATATTAAAAAAATTAGGATTTACGAACGTGACAAATGTAAAAGGTGGTATGAGCGCCTGGAGATAAAAAGGAGGAGAGAAAATGAAGCAATTAACAGCTAAAGATGTAGAAACACTGTTAGTAGAAGGTCAACCATTAAACCTAATTGATGTTCGTGAAGTAGATGAAGTTGAAACTGGGAAAATCCCAGGAGTGATCCACATTCCACTAGGCTTATTAGAATTCCGTATGCATGAATTAGATAAGTCACAAGACTATATCATGGTTTGTCGTTCTGGTGCACGTAGTGGTCGCGCCTGTCAATTTCTTGAAAGTCATGGGTTTAAGGTAACCAACATGACAGGTGGAATGCTTGCATGGGAAGGCGAAACAAAATAAGGTGATTTTTTTTAGAATTGAATATACCCACAAGGGTAATAAACAGGAGGTTTTTATAAATGGATTCATTAAAAACAGATCTTTTATTAGATGCAAAGGGTTTAGCTTGCCCAATGCCTATCGTAAAAACAAAAAAGGCAATGAATGAGTTGCAAGCGGGTCAAGTTTTAGAGGTTCAAGCAACAGATAAAGGGTCAAAAGCTGATCTTGAAGCATGGGCAAAAAGCGCTGGTCATCAGTATCTAGGCACAATTGAACAAGGAGAAGTGTTAAAGCATTACCTTAGAAAATCTTCCAATGATGGAACAATTGAAAGAAAACATCCTAACATTACAAGCAATGAAGAGTTGGAGAAAAAACTAGATGTTAACGAGAATATTGTTGTTCTCGACGTGAGAGAAGCAGCGGAGTACGCATTTAATCATATCCCTAACGCTATCTCTATTCCCTTAGGGGAGTTGGAGAATCGTCTTTCTGAGCTTAATACAACTGATGAGATTTATGTGGTGTGTCGAACTGGAAACCGTAGTGATCTCGCAGCTCAAAAATTAGCTGAAAAAGGTTTTGCAAATGTGATTAATGTTGTGCCAGGGATGAGTGCTTGGTCAGGCAAAACCATTAGCGTAAATAAGTAAAGGAGGGAAATAATTCATATGAGCACAGTAACGGTATACACAACCACACGCTGTCCATATTGTGTTATGCTAAAGAACTTTTTGGCAGATCAAAATATACCTTTTAAAGAGGTAAATGTTGAAGTAAATCCAGAAATTATGAACCAACTAGTCGCGAAAACCGGACAAATGGGTGTTCCTCAAACAGAGGTAAATGGTAAGTGGGTAATTGGTTATGATCCAAATAATATAATGCTAGCATTAAGAAACTAGGAGGAATTAGGAATGAGTAAAGTAGCAATCATTGCAAGTAATGGTGGATTATTTGATGCATATAAAGTGTTTAATATCGCAACAGCTGCTGCAGCATCTGATCAAGAAGTTGCCATATTCTTTACATTTGAAGGATTAAACTTAATCCACAAAGAAGCAAATCAACAGCTTCCAATGCCAGAGGGAAAAGAGCACTTTGCTGAAGGGTTTTCCAAAGCGAACGTGCCAGCTATACCTGAGTTAGTGGCAATGGCACAAGAAATGGGTGTCAAATTCATTGGGTGTCAAATGACAATGGATGTGATGGGATTGGAAAAAGAAGCATTTGTGGATGGAATTGAAGTAGGTGGAGCTGTAACCTTTTTAGAATTTGCAAAAGATGCAGAAGTAACTCTTACGTTTTAGTAGGAATTAATTATTTTTTTGAGTTTAAATATACCATAGGGGGTAAATGATATGACTGTAAAGGCTATGACTTCAAAAGAAGTAACAAAAAAAGTATTTAATAAAGAACCATTATTTATTCTAGACGTTCGTAATGAAAGTGACTTTCAAGATTGGAAAATTGAAGGAGAAAACTTCGACTATTTTAATATTCCGTATTTCGAGTTACTGGATGGAGTGGAAGGAATCTTAGATAAGATCCCGGCTAATCAAGAAGTTTTAGTAGTTTGTGCAAAAGAAGGATCTTCATTAATGGTGGCAGAGATGTTATCAGAACAAGGCATAACGGCTTCTTACCTGCAAGGTGGGATGAAAGCGTGGAGTGAGCACTTAGAGCCTGTGAAGGTTGGAGATTTAAACGATGGAGGCGAAGTGTATCAGTTCGTTCGTATCGGTAAGGGCTGCTTATCTTACATGGTTGTCTCAAATAGCGAAGCTGCAATTATCGATGCAACTCGTATGACTGATGTTTATCTTGATTTTGCAAAAGAAATCGGAGCTACGATCACTCATGTATTTGATACTCATCTTCATGCTGACCACATTTCTGGTGGAAGAGTCATTGCTGAGAGAACAGGTGCAACGTACTGGTTACCTCCAAAAGATGCGACAGAAGTAACATTTGACTACGAGGCTCTAGAAGGTGGAAATGTAGTGACAATCGGAAATACGGCGATTGATATTCATGCGCTATATTCACCAGGACACACAATCGGTTCTACATCGTTTGTTGTGGATTCTCAGTTCTTATTATCAGGTGATATCTTATTCATCGATTCAATTGGAAGACCAGATTTAGCTGGAATGGCAGAAGATTGGGTAGCAGATTTAAGAGAAAGTTTGTACACACGTTACAGAGAGCTATCAGAAGATTTAGTTGTTCTACCAGCACACTTTATGATCATTGATGAATTGAATGAAGACGGTAGTGTATCAGAAAAATTAGGAACACTATTTGCAAAAAATCACGGTCTAAACATTGAGGACGAAAATGAATTCAGAAAACTAGTAACAGAAAACCTACCACCACAACCAAATGCTTATCAAGAAATTCGTGAAACTAACATGGGGAAAATTAACCCAGATGATGAAAAACAACGTGAAATGGAAATTGGACCAAACCGTTGTGCGGTTCGATAAAAATTAATTCTTAGGAGGAATAATGACATGGAAGCAACAAAAGTATTAGATGCAAAAGGGTTAGCATGTCCAATGCCAATTGTAAAAACAAAAAAAGCAATCAATGAATTAGCATCAGGTGAAATTCTAGAAATTCATGCAACTGATAAAGGTGCTAAAAACGACCTAACTGCTTGGGCAAAGTCTGGTGGTCATGAATTAATTAAACATGAAGAAGAAAATGATGTATTTAAATTTTGGATTAAAAAGGGTTAAAAATAAGGGGAGCCTATTAAGGTTCCCTTTTTTCAAAAGGAGATAACAGAATGGATTTTGCATTTATTATTACCATTTTTTAATAGGATTTATAGGTTCATATATATCTGGAATGCTAGGAATTGGCGGGTCTATTATTAAGTACCCTATGTTATTATATATTCCACCATTATTTGGATTAGCTGCATTTACTGCACATGAAGTTTCGGGTATAAGTGCAATTCAAGTATTCTTTGCAACCATTGGTGGAGTCTGGGCTTACCGAAAAGGTGGATATTTAAATAAAACGTTAATTATGTATATGGGTGCTAGTATTTTAGTAGGTAGTTTTGTTGGAGGATTCGGGTCAAAGTTAATGTCTGAAGGAGGCATTAATTTAATTTATGGGATACTCGCTTTAATTGCAGCAGTGATGATGTTTATTCCGAAGAAAGGGATAGACGATATCCCATTAGATCAGGTGAAATTTAATAAATGGCTTGCAGCAATATTAGCACTTATTGTAGGTGTGGGTGCTGGGATCGTCGGGGCAGCAGGAGCCTTTTTATTAGTGCCAATCATGTTAGTTGTATTAAAGATTCCAACAAGAATGACAATTGCTTCTTCACTGGCGATTACGTTTATTTCATCAATTGGAGCGACAGTAGGTAAAATTACGATCGGACAAATAGACTATTTCCCAGCTTTTATAATGATCGTTGCAAGTTTAATCGCTTCCCCATTGGGAGCAATGGCTGGAAAAAAAGTAAATACAAAAGTGTTACAAGTCATTTTAGCGTTATTAATTGGAGCTACTGCCGTTAAGATTTGGTTAGATATTTTGTAAAAACAGGGAAAAATAAAGTGTATTCATAGTAAGTTCTGAAAGAAGGGATTAAAATGATGAACAAGAAATTTGTTTATTTTGTATCGTTAAGCTCAAATGTTCCCTATGTGTTGAAGAAATCAATCGAAATGGTTGAACAAAAAAATGAAGTCGCCATATTTTTTGATCTTGATGGAGCCCGTGTTTTAGATAAACGTTATTTTAAAAAAATGACGAGAACTCATGGAGGGGATCTCTCCTTACTTTTCAACTTGGCTTTAAATGCGGGAATCAAACTGTATGGTTGTCAAATGAATGTGTTAATTGCAGATGGTTTGGAACTAATAGATGGGGCAGAGTTAGCGGGCGTTGTTACCTTTTTAGAAGCAGCCTACCAAGCTGATGCTGTTTTAAGTTATTAAGAGGGGGACTAAACATGAACACGAAAAAAGTTGTCGTATTAGCGCTTCATGATGAATTAGAGTCTGCTTACCCACCCTTAAATGTTGCTGTTGGAGCTGCTTCATCCGGGGCTGATGTGATCTTAGCCTTCTCACGAAAAGGAGTAAACATTTTAGATCAAAAATACATTCCTATTCCATCGGATGGAATTGAATACTTGTCTAATGCTCTAGCAGATTTTAACGCACCTTCAATTAACGATTTACTTGAAATAGCTGTTGAATCTGGCGTTAAATTTTATGTGGTGGACTTAGATATAAAGGACCATACGCAATTTAAGTACCCAGCTGAGCAAGTCTCCATTAAATGGCTTTTAAATGAGGCGGTTTCAGCGGATTTGTTTGTACATTTTTAAATATTGAGGAGGAATTTAACGTTGATTAAAATTACAGATGCTGCGATTTCAAAAATAAAACAAGAAGTTAAAGATTTAAAAAAATCATTTATTCGTCTTGCAATGGGCATCGGTTGAGGGGGACCTCAGCTTCATCTGACTCTGGAAGAGTCAGCTTTAGAAAATGATGAGATTATTGAACAAGATGGTATAAATTTTTTTAGTACATGAAACAAACAAACCTTATTTTAATAATGTCAAAATTGATTATACCAAGACCCTATTCGGTGATGGGAAATTTATTGTCCTTACACTATAAGTATATCTGAAAGAAGGAGTTTTTTTGAAGATCAAATCTATAGCATTTTATCTACCATTTATCATTTTAGTATTGTATTTTGGTTATACCCAGTTTGAAAATAAAAGTATTAAAACAATTTCAATTAATGAATTGGAGCAAAAATTACAGGAACCAAAATCCAGTAACATAATCTTTGTAGATGTACGTGAGCCTCATGAATATGAAGCAGGTCATATTAAAGGGATGAAAAACATACCACTTAGCACATTGAAATCTGACTATAGAAGTCTTTCTAAGGATTCGGAAATCGTTTTATTGTGCAGAAGTGGGAAACGAAGTCTTAAAGCTGCAAACATTTTAAAAGATTTTGGTTATGGTAATGTTGTAAGTGTCAGTGGCGGTATTCAAGACTGGCAGGGAGAAATTATAAAATAATTATGGAGTAGGCTGAAAATATGGATAAAGATCATAAAGACTGTGGTAAAGGTAGTTGAGGAATTACCAACAAAAAATCTCGGTCATTTTTTCCACCCATATGACCTGGGATTTTAGTTTGGCTCCTGGTAGGAGTCATCGTCTTAATTCAAAGAATGTTTTAAGAAAAGGGGCTAAACAGCCCCTTTTTTTGTAAACTTCAGGCAATCTTTAGGAGGTACCTATGGATATCATTCAAATCGGTTCATTTACGATTCTTCTTAAATGGTTTCTTCTTGGAGTGGCCATTCTATTTGGACTGGTTCTTATAAAAGTATTGCCGCTACACTTACCGAATAGGGCACAAAATAAGGCAGTATTCGACTTATTAATTAATAGCGTGTTTTTAGGCTTTTTTATTTGGAAAGGTAGCTTACTTCTATTGGAACCATCATTAGTAATAAAAACTCCTTTGTCGTTGTTGTATTTTACTGGAGGAAGTAGTGGTTTAGTCTTAGCTATTATTTTTTCAATCTCCTACTTTATTTATAGAGCTAGGAAATTAGATATTTCAATGCTAGTTACTTTGAAATGCTTATTACTATTTAGTTTTTCAGTGCTATCTGTATATCACTTTTTATCTGCCACCTTTGTAGAGGATAATTTGATTTACCATGTACTTATCGGCATTTATTCGTTGACTAATTTCATACTCATCCTAGTTAAAAGGATTCTATCCTCATATAAGTCATTTTTTTCTGTCATCGTATTATTTTCATTCTACAAAATAATACTCTCATTGATTCTAATCAATGAAAATACGATCTTTATTTTCTCGATAGAGCAGTGGTTTTTTATAGGCTTAATTATCGTGTCTCTATTCTTTTGGGATAGAAAGCTTCAGTAGAAAGAAGGGTGGGAAAGAATTGGAGAATATCACAATATTTTTTGCATTAACTGCAGGAGTACTTTCATTTTTTTCACCATGTGTGTTTCCATTAATTCCTGCATATGTTGCCCATTTAACCGATGGGTCAGTAAAAGATGGAAAAGTAAATACACAGAAAAGTGTACTGTTTTCTCGTTCAATTAGTTTTATCGTTGGATTTAGTATTGTATTTGTGTTATTAGGAGCTTCAGCAAGTGTTGTAGGACAAATGTTTTTAGATAATAAGAAATTGATTCAAATGATAGGTGGATTCCTCATCATTATTTTTGGATTGCAGATGCTTGGTGTATTTAAAATAAAGTTTTTGATGACTGAAAAACGGTTTGATTATAATGGGAAGTCCAAAGCTAGTTCTCTAAAATCATTTATCCTTGGTTTAGCATTTGGATCAGGGTGGACACCTTGTGTAGGACTTGCTTTATCGTCCATTTTATTACTGGCTAGTTCAACTGAAACGATTTATTCTGGCATGTTTTTGTTATGGATATACGCCTTAGGGCTAGGCATTCCTTTTCTTCTGTTATCTATCCTTGTGACATACTCTTTAAACGTTGTTAAAAGAATCAATAAGGTTTTACCAAAGCTTTCGCTAATTAATGGAGTAATTCTTATCATAATGGGATTGTTATTATTCACTGGTCAAATGGAAAAGATCAGTGCTTATCTCTCTACATTCACGATTTTTAAAGGAGTGGGATTATGAACAAACAAATACTCGTCTTAGTAGGTTTGATTGGTCTTTTAGGATGGGGAGTATATGACTATGCATTTTCAGAAAAAGACAATATGAATGACACCTCCCTTAACAGTCGAATAGAAAATAATGATTTAATTAGTGGAATAAAAGAAGGGAATTTGGCACCTGAATTTCAACTCCAGACTTTAGAAGGAAGAGAAGTAAAGCTTTCTGACTATAAAGGAAAGAAGGTCATCCTAAATTTTTGGGCAACTTGGTGTCCTCCGTGTAAAGCTGAAATGCCTCATATGCAAGAATTTTATCTGCAAAATGAAAATGTAGAAATCTTAGCAGTTAATTTAACTACTGCAGAAAAGAACACAAACGATATTGGAAAATTTGTAAAAGATTATGGATTAACTTTTCCAATACTGCTTGATACTAAAGGCGATATAGGAGAAACATATCAAGCTTTTACGATCCCAACAAGTTATATAATTGATTCACAGGGGATTGTTCGAAAGAAAATTGTCGGACCGATGGATAAGGAAATGATGGAGCAATTAATAAAAAGTATCGACTAACATAATTAAATCAAAGGAGACAATCTATGAATTCCTGGAATGATCGATTTAAAAATGAAAATTATGTTTATGGAACTAATCCAAACGTATTTCTTGCAGATATCCATAAAAAATTAAGTCTATCAGGAGATGCATTGGCTATAGCTGAAGGAGAAGGTAGAAATGCAGTCTACTTGGCGCAACAAGGAATGAATGTAACTGCATGGGATTATGCGCAATCCGGACTGACTAAAACAGAAAAGCTCGCCAAGGATAGAAATGTAACAGTTCAAACAAAGCTTGTAGACTTAAATGAAGCTAACTGGGATAAAGATCAGTGGGATGAATTGATTTGTATTTTTGGTCACTTTCCTGAGGCATTACGTAAAAAAACACTTGAAGGTGTTAAGGAAGCAGTTAAACCAGGTGGTTATTTTATTTCAGAAGTGTATTCGGTATATCAACTACCATACAAAAGTGGTGGACCACAAAATATAGAGCTGCTATACAAACCAGAAGAGTTTCTAAGCGTTTTTTCAGATTGGCGGATTGTTCACTTTTTTATGGGCGAGGTTGTAAGGAATGAAGGTGAACTTCATAATGGTTTGTCCCATGTTATTCAGTTTGTGGGGCAAAAAAGAGAATAAAATAATCTTTGGAATTGTCTTGAGCAACTCTTTTAGGTGGTGAATACAAGTGGTAAATACAATGGAGAATATGATGTTTTATGGTATGGGTGGATTACTTATGACCATTTTATGGGCAGTTATTTTTGTTGGTGGAGGCTATTTTGTATACACATTCATGAAAAATAAAGAAAACGGACATGAAGATAACACAAAATAGCCATAGTGGAACTAAAAAACAGTTGTTATGAATGCGTGAAGTGAGTGAATCTATAAATGAAAAATCCCATTTTTATTGTTTTATTTATGAATACCGTCTTTTCAGGTGTATTAGCTTTTTCAAACTTATATATAAACATTTTTTTATGGAATCAAGGAGCAAGTCTTTCTACTATAGGAGTATACAATGCCTCGGTTTTTGTATCTGTGTTCATAGGAACAATAATAGGGGCATATACGATGAGGTGGATAAATAGTCGAATGACATTTGTTTTATCTTCTTCCTTTCTACTTGCGGTGTTCGGATTACTCATAAGCAAAGAAGAAAATGTAATAGGTTATATTATCATTTTAGGTACTTTATATGGTACAGCCATAGGATTGTATTATTCTGGATTTAATCTTTATTCAATATTATTAACCAATCCCGAAAATAGGCAACTTTTTATGGGGATGGAGCAAATTATGAACAGGATAACTGCAGTTTTAACACCATTAATATTTTCTTATTTAATTCCACTAGTGTTGCATTAATTTAGTTTCACTATTAAAAATACTCAAAATGTTCACTAATTTAATTTTATGCAAAGAAAAAGTCCTTTATAATGGATAAGTCAGGTGGTAACCCGTCCAAATCCACTAAAAAAGGACCAGCGCATGGACAAGATTACACGAAAAACTTCATTTGGACAATGGTTTTCACCAATAAATATGAAATTTTTTGAAGATCAGCTGAAAACACAAAAATTAGATTACTATACGAAGAAATTAACGACAGAGTCATTCCTAAAGCTACTACTTTTTGCGCAGCTACAAGAAGTCGAAAGTTTGCATGCGCTAGGCGATTGTTTATTCGATGACCAACTTCAGAAAGGGATTGACCTTGAATCTATCAGTGTTTCTCAGCTGTCTCGGCGAATAAATGGGCTTAACCCCGATTTATTTCAACGTCTTTTTGTTGATTTAGTGGCACAAATTCATGCCAAAACACACGATACAAAACTTGTCATGCCTTTAAAAATCATTGACTCAAGCACATTACCACTGAATTTGACTAATCATAAATGGGCAAAGTTCCGGAACACAAAAGCAGGTGTAAAGTTGCATTTGCGCCTTGTTTTTATGGAAAAAGGCGTTTCCTATCCTGAAAAAGTTGTGATAACAACGGCAAAAGAACATGACCGAGGGCAGCTTGAAGTCATGGTAGATGCCAAGGAATGCATGTATGTTTTTGACCGTGGCTATCTCGATTATGAGCGATTTGACCGCATGACAGACGAGGGTTTCTTTTTCCTAACGAGATTAAAAAAGAATGCGGTTATTCGAGAAATATACAACTTTAACCTCCCGGAAGGTTCAACTGTGATATCCGATCAAATGGTGATAATCGGCTCCACGCAGAAACGAGCAGAAAGTTATTTTCGTCTTCTAAAAGTCGTTGATACAAAAGGCAATGTACTTCAATTAATTACAAATCGTTTTGATGTGAGCGCCGAAGAAATCTCTGAGATGTATAAATCACGCTGGGCAATCGAATTGTTTTTCAAATGGATCAAGGAGCAAGTCTTTCTACTATAGGAGTATACAATGCCTCGGTTTTTGTATCTGTGTTCATAGGAACAATAATAGGGGCATATACGATGAGGTGGATAAATAGTCGAATGACATTTGTTTTATCTTCTTCCTTTCTACTTGCGGTGTTCGGATTACTCATAAGCAAAGAAGAAAATGTAATAGGTTATATTATCATTTTAGGTACTTTATATGGTACAGCCATAGGATTGTATTATTCTGGATTTAATCTTTATTCAATATTATTAACCAATCCCGAAAATAGGCAACTTTTTATGGGGATGGAGCAAATTATGAACAGGATAACTGCAGTTTTAACACCATTAATATTTTCTTATTTAATTCTTTATTATGATTATCATGAAACATTTCGATTAATATTTGTTATGTTGATTATTCAAGTGATTATAAGTTTATTTACACCAAAATATAAAAGCAACTTTAATATTTCATCCTTAAAGTATAAAGATATATGGAAGGAGTATAAAGCTGTTCTCGTTTCTATAGTGGCTTTTGGTTTCTTTCAAAGTATAATTCAACTCGCATCCAGCATTCTCTTATTTCAATATGTTCAAAAGGAAACAATTGTTGGATGGTTAAACACATTGTTTGCAATTACAGGAATAGTAACACTTGTTTTCATAAGCCGTCCACGACTCGTTAAAAATAGAATGAAGGTAACGTATGTAGGGGCTATATTAGCAACCGTCATGACTATTTTTTTATTTTTCCCGAGTGTTTCAACATTAGTTATTTTTAATGTATTGGCAGCAATTGCTTTACCTCTAATATGGATCCCGGTAAGCGTTATTCATTATACGAAGATTAAAGAGTTAGCCTGTGAGTCAGAGGTGAATTGTGATATTGGATTGACGGCACACTATTTGTTAATTAGGGAGTTTATGCTCAATGTGGGGCGTACATCCTTTTATTTATTGCTTATTATGGGACTAGATTTTACCCAAGGATATCATTACATACCAATCTTTTTAGTTTCTTTGATTATTCCACTAGTAATATATATCTGTAATAAAGGTCTGTTTAGAGAACTAAGTTAATTGTTATGGGAATTGTTAGTGTAGTAACTCTTCCTATTTAGTCTTATTTTACTCTTGGGTAAATTAAGAAAAGATGGGATATGATAATCGTAATATATTAAAATCAGTGGAGGATATAATCGTGGAAAAAGTCGTTATTTTAGGAACGGGTCCTGCAGGTTTAACAGCTGCTATTTATTTAGCAAGAGCAAATATGAAACCAATTGTTATAGAAGGAGATCAACCAGGCGGCCAATTAACACTAACAACTGAAGTTGAAAACTTTCCTGGTTTTATTAATGGCATTATGGGACCAGAACATATGAGAAAACAAGCAGAACGTTTTGGAGCTGAATGTTAAGGCTGGAACAACAGAAACGAATATTCCTGGAGTCTTTGCATGTGGGGATGTTCAAGATAAAAAATACCGTCAAGCCATTACAGCAGCAGGTACAGGTTGTATGGCAGCTTTAGATGCAGAGAGGTACTTAGAAGGAAGTGCTGTACACGATTGGAGTAAAACATTGTAGTTAAGTGGATAGTAAAAAACATTACAAAAAATAAAAAAATAACATTGAATCTCGTTTTTAAAAATAATATGTTCGTTAAGTTATGTTAACTCCTATTTCTATTTCTTTAATCCCCATAAACAACTAATTATTATTAGGACAATAAGTTTATTAAGATAAAGTTAATATATATAAAATCAAGCTGCCTTCTGTGCAACTTTTTATTTTTTTAACGAGTCAATAATGAAAGCTCAGAAACTAGGTTTAAAAAGGAATTGATAACCGAAATTATTTACATAGAGTTTGTCTTGGTGTATTGACTTTAATGATATTGCCATCACTTAAATAGGCACTCTAATTTTAGTTTCTTTGATTGTGTTTTTTATTTCATATCTTTCACTTATGACTTTAAAGAATTAATCATTTACCTTTACAAAGTTAGTAAATTAATCTTATAATATAAATACATATACCCCTATAGGTATTTGGTTATGTTTAGTTTTTTGATTGGGGGATTTAAAATATGAACCGAACTACCTGGAGAGAAACAAGGAATTCATCGGAAGAAAATTACTATGAAACGGTATTAAAACATCTCTATAACACCATATTTAAGTTTTCAAAAAATAAAGCGGGTTATTGTGTATTTACTCTTTCTGAAGGAGGAATAGCAGATAAGATGGGTATGACTACTGAGACTCTTCTAAACAAACAGGTTAGGGAGGTATTTCCGTCTGATATTGCATCTGTTATAGAAAGTGCCTAAAACTTCTTTTGAGATCCAGTTAGATAATAATTACTTTCTTGTATATTTATCACCTATTGATGATGACGGCCGAATAATAGAAGTGATCGGAACCGCCATTGATATAACAGAACGGAAGATAGTCGAAAATAAAGTAAAGGAAATGGCGTTTCATGATGCACTTACGCAACTGCCAAATAGACGTTACTTGGAAAAATACGTTATGCAATTGATTGATAGTGAGGATAACCAGTCATTTTCAATTCTTTTCTTAGATATAGATCGTTTTAAATATATTAACGATACATTTGGCCACTTATTTGGGGATAAGGTCCTTATTGCCATCGCTACTCGAATAAGAGAAGTAATCGAGAGTAGGGATTTTCTATTCAGACAGGGTGGAGATGAGTTTATTATTCTATTGCCAAACCGGAATCGCCGACAAGTGACCCAACTAGTCGATAATATCCTTGAATCCTTGGAAAGCCCTTTTTTGATAGAGGGTATAGACATATTTGCCTCAATCAGTATCGGTGCTGCTATGTACCCAAATGATGGGGATCGAGTCGATGTCCTCATGAAACATGCTGACGCAGCTATGTACTTTTCGAAAAGGAAGGGAAAAAATAAGTTTCAATTTTACCAAGAACATGTAGATATGAATTTAAGAGAAAAATTTATCATAGAAACCGATCTTCGTAAAGCTATTCAAGAAAATCAACTAGAACTATTTTATCAACCACAAGTTGAAATTCATACAGAGAAAATTCTTGGATTTGAAGCCTTGCTGCGGTGGAAGCATCCAAAGTTTGGGTATATCAGTCCCATTGAATTCATTCCTATTGCAGAAGAGACGGAATTAATTATTCCAATTGGAAAGTGGGTACTGGAAACGGCTTGTAATCAATTAAAGGAGTTGAACGATAAAGGCTTCTCGTCATTAACATATCTCAACTTCAATTTACTCAAACCAATTTCATTGGAATTATACAGAACATCTTGTCAGATTGTGATATGTCTAGTGGAAAACTTGAACTTGAAATGACAGAATCTATCATGGCGGACTTTCCCCTAGCAGAAAGGATACTTTATCAATTAAATGATTTAGGTGTGAAAATTAGTATTGACGATTTTGGTACTGGATATAGTTCGTTAAGCTATTTAAGTAGGTTGCCTGTTCATAAGTTGAAAATAGATCAATCTTTTTTAAATCCTTTAAGTAACCGTAATAAGACTATCGTAAAAACAATTATCGGGTTAGCAAAAAATTTAAATATGGAGATAATTGCAGAAGGTGTTGAACATGAAGAGCAGGTTTCTTTTTTGATTCAACAAAATTGTGATCAAGCTCAGGGATATTTTTATGGAAAGCCGATGCGAGCTAAGGCTGTTGAAGAACGATTGGCTATGTATTTGCATAATTAGGTTGTCTTTTAACCCTACAAAATGGCTGAAGTATCGAGTTACTAGTCAAATACTGAAGAAGATAGTGTATTTTGAAGTTCTAGATTTTAAAAAAGCAGGTTATGATGGATTTTGCTTTTCTTATTTCCTTTTGGCTTTTAGTTTCGACTATCTATACAAATAGATTCACACAAATGAGTAACCTCATTGGTTTATTATGGAGATTTAAATTATCATATTTAAAACCTCAAAAAGTGAATTCTAAAAAAAAACTGTAGGATTTCAAAAAAGGGGTAAGAATAGTAGAGAATGAAAATGATTCTAATTGTTGTTCGATAAGATAATTTTTACAAGAAACTTCCCTTGTAAAGTTTTAAAAAATACTATTTCACAAGACATATTTATAGATAATTAAAGAAATAAAAATTATGAATGTTGTAGAAAAAATGAAAGGGGCTCATACATCGTGACACTTGACATTTTAATTACTTTTGGAGTTCTGATATTAGCTATAGTACTGTTTGTGACGGAAAAGTTACGGACAGACCTTGTTGCAGTACTAATTATGGTTATCCTTCCTTGGACTGGAGTTATTACTGCGTCAGAAGCATTCATGGGATTTTCCTCAAATGCAGTTATTTCTGTAATTGCAGTTATGCTTATAGGCTATGGGGTTGATCGCTCCGGCATTATGACAGTTGTGGCTGAATTCATTACAAAGCGAGTTGGAGTAAAAGACAAAAATGTAATGGTTAGTACTTCAGCAACGGTTGGTATTATTTCTTCTTTTATGCAAAACATTGGAGCTGCAGCACTTTTTCTTCCTGCTCTTCGGAAAATCGGTAAAAAAGCAAATATACCTGCTTCCAAATTGATTATGCCAATGGGGTTTGCAGCTATACTTGGTGGAACCATTACAATGGTTGCATCAGGTCCACTTATCATCTTAAATGACTTACTTTTAAAAGCGGGAAATGAACCGTTCAATCTTTTCAGTGTTACACCAGTTGGTCTTGCTTTACTTGGTGCGGGTTTACTATACTTTTATCTTTTAAGTGACTGGGTGCTTCCTAAAGCCCAAGGAAAAACAAAACCAAGTGTAACTGAGGTAATTCGTAAAACCTATGAATTACCTGAAGATATTTATGAATTGGACGTTACTGCAAGTAGCTCTCTAAATGGAAAATCTATTGAGGAACTTGACATTTGGAAAAAATACTCTATTCATATTATTGCCCTAAGTGAAGAAGGAAGCCATATATATAGTCCGTGGCGCAAAACACGTCTTCAAGCAAATCAGACCCTTGCAGTTTTAGGCAATAAAGATGCTGTCACCACTTTTGCCAATGATCATCATGTTAAGATGAAAGATGAATTGACCATTTTCTCAAATTTAGAGAATGAAGATCATGCAGGTTTTGCAGAAATTGTGATACCACCTAGATCCGAGGTAATTGGCAAGAAACTTGAAGAAATAGGTTTTAGAAAAAATTACAAATTAGAACCCATTGCTATTATTACACGGGAAGGAGAAAAACATGATATAAAGGAAGTTCCTTTCGAATCAGGTATGCTGATGATAGTTTTCGGTACCTGGGAGAATATAGCCAGTATGAAAGCAATTCGAGATTTTGCTATTATTACAGACATTAATCCTCCTGAACTTGATGCTAAAACCGATAAGAAGAAACACGCGTTATTTTCTATTGCGGTTGCACTTGGTCTTGTATTATTTGGATTCCAGCTTTCACTCAGCTTTTTTACAGGGGCTTTACTAATGATTCTCCTGGGTGTTATTCCTAAAAAAGAGATTTATCCAGCAATTGATTGGAAAACAGTATTTCTTCTTGCAGGGTTAATTCCTTTAGGAACAGCCTTTGAAAAAAGTGGTGCCGCTGAGCTTACTGCGACATTTATTGTTAACCTTGTTGGTGGTTGGGGAACATTAGCCATATTAATGGTTATCGGAATTTTAACAATGTTTTTCTCTCTCTTTATGTCAAATGTAGCGGCTACCGTGCTGTTAGTACCACTTGTAATTATGATGGCAAATTCCTTTGGAATGGATCCCACTGGTCTTGCTTTATTAGTAGCTATATCGGCTTCTAACTCCTTTCTTTTGCCAACTCATCAGGTGAATGCTTTCCTCATGAGTTCAGGAGGATACAGAAATGCTGATTTTTTAAGAGCTGGTAGCATTATGAGTCTTATCTTTCTTATTGTTTCAGTTTTAATGATTTACCTTTTCTACATTTAAAGTTTGAAAAAGATTAGTTTAAAACTATATATTTAGAAAGAAGTGTCTGCCTTAACGTAGTTTGTGGGGTAGATACTTTTTTTAACTTTTTTTCGCCAAATGTATGGCGAATATAGTATAAAGGGAAGATCCTTTAAGTAAAATCGCATATAGAATTTCTTTGCTGCACAGTACAACCAGTGGGACACGTTTTCCCTATAAATGATTAATCCATGAAATGGGAGGATTACTAATTCTTTTAGTAATTACAACTAATTTATCGAGAAATGGAATGAAAGCCGTCAAGTTGAGCTGAAACATTTCCACTGATACTCCTACATGCGAAATATGATAGTAGCCATAAATTGTATGAAACTAGGTGAAGTCGGCTGAACAATACCTAAGTGACATTCTTTCATAAGGTAATGGATAGGTCGGGTGGCTGAAAAAATAATCATGGTGAGAATGTCCACTGTGACTGACGAATTTGCGAATGTACGGGTCTAGAACTGTACTCTTTCGAAAGACAGAGGATACAAATGTATCATGAGATACCGAAAAGTAAAATATTGGTTGTATGAAATTCGGGATAGAAAACAATGATTCTATAATCTCATAGGCTTAAAGCAAACACCTAAAATTATTAGAGATAGCTAGATATATTGGAACGTGGTAAGCAAGGAACTGTTATTTAAAAATCTACTAATGGACAGTTGCATATAAAGTTCTTCCGAACTGAAATTGCTTTATCCTTGTGAAAGTAGGGGTACAGTACCTTTGAAGCGTGTAATGAACGTGGAGGGATAGCCCCAAGTCTTGTAAATCCTAAAATTATAATCTAACTAGATGAAGTTCAAAGGGTCAGGTAGGAACGTGGGTTTAACACTTCTAGGGGGTGTCCACGATTGAACGCTAATTTGCGATATTGGGAATACTATAACATGCAGGAAACATTCGATAAGTTATATGAAGATAGCAGGCATGGTCAAAGTTTTAGCAAATTATATGACATTATCACATCCGAAAGTAATATCCTTCTAGCATATAGAACTATTAAGAGTAATAAGGGTTCGACAACAGCTGGTACTGACAACTTTATCATTGATAACTACAAAGTTATGCGTAAAGAAGACTTTGTAAAACACATAAAGAATCAATTGAAAAATTATAGACCAAAAGCAGTTAGGAGGGTTTATATTCCTAAACCCAACGTTGACAAGAGACCTCTTGGAATCCCATCTATGCTGGACAGGTTGATTCAACAAATGATAAAACAAGTCATTGAGCCTATTTGTGAGGCGAAGTTTTACAAACATAGCTATGGGTTTAGACCATTAAGGAGCACACATCATGCGGTATCCAGAACTATGTCGCTAATCAATAGAAATAAACTTCATTACTCTGTGGATATTGATATAAAAGGATTTTTCGATAATGTTAATCACTCGCTATTACTTAAACAGCTATGGAATATTGGAATTAGAGATAAAGCACTTTTAAAAATAATATATAAAATACTTAAAACTCCAATAAAAGGAGAAGGAATACCCTTGAAGGGAACACCGCAAGGCGGATTATGCAAAGCTTCGCATAATCCACCTTATGCAAAGAAAGTTATTATGCAAAGTAATTCTTACAACCCCTTATATTTGTTAAAAATTTAATTGTTTTACTTTGCATAATATCCCAACCTTAAAGTTAGAAAACTATGTTTTCAATTTTTTAAGGTTAGGAGAAATATTAATGAAAAAGAAAGTTTTAAAGGAACTAATACTTGATCTTGAACAGGAACTTATAAGATTAGGTTATACCAAAGGAAGCATGAATTTCTATAGGAGACGGTGGAAAATGCTGCTTGAGTTTGCGGGGGATTTGGATGAACTGTATTATACTGAACACCTTGGATTAAGCTTTTTAGAAAATTGTTTCAATATCCTTGAAAAAGATCTTGATGGGACACTTACGCAAAGCGAAGTTCAGAACCTAAGAGTCATTAGAATGTTGGGGGATTTTCAACTACAATAGTTTGTAAAAAAATCAGTAAGATGTTTAGCGAAATTAGTTGGATTCATAAGTGTCACCAGCGAGTTTAGGAATCAAATCAGATGACGGTACGGACTTTGAGAACTATATTTGCATTTATCGGTTCCATGAAAAAATCTCTTCAGTTCATCCTCTGTATATATATGAGGTACATATGGCTCTCTGTTGACTTAGCTAACGGTATTTTAACTATTAACAATTCAAAGAAAGATAATAGTAGATTAGTAACGATGACTGATGGCTTCAATGTGATTTCCGGGAATACATCAGCTGTTAGCCTAAGGTAGTAGGCTGTTTCAGCAAATGAATCATGACCTAGATAGACTCTGCTTTCATGGCTTGCTGAAATGAAATAAGAATTAAATATTATGCAAAGTAAATCGTACTGAAATCCCGTAACCGCGAGGTTTTAGTTGATTACTTTGCATAATGTTGTACTTTGCATAAGGTGGAATTCTATCACCCTTATTATCAAACATAGTGCTGAATGACTTAGACCAATGGGTTGCAGGACAATGGGAAAACTTCCTAACAAAACGCACGTATTCCCATAATTTTAGCAAGTGTAATGCATTAAGAAACACTTCTAAAATGAAAGAAGGGTATATAGTAAGGTATGCAGATGATTTTAAAATCTTTGCAAGAGACCCACATTCAGCTAAGAAATGGTATCATGCCGTGCGTCAATATCTAAAAGACAGGCTTAAACTAGATATCTCTCATGAGAAATCAAAAGGAAAGTCTGAATTTCTTGGATATACCTTATACGCAATTAAGAAAAGTGACAAATGGGTATGTAACTCCAATATTCGGAAAAAGAAAAAACTAGAAATTAAGACAAAAGCAAAAGAGCTAATCAAAAAAATTCAAAAATCACCAACAGCTCAGAATGTTCTTTTATACAATTCCTTTATCTTAGGTATACACAACTATTTCAAATATGTAACCAATGTTAATCTCGATATGCAAAGAATAGCCTACGACTTATCAATGACCTTATATAATCGTTTTAAAAATATAGGAGTTAGAGAAAGACCTATAAATGCACCTCCATCATATGAAAAATTCTATAAGAGTAACTACACAACCTATAAAATTTGTGGAATCTACTTATATCCCTTGGCTGATATACGAACAAAGGTAGCAAAAAGTTTTAGTAATAAACGTTCGTTTTATAGCAAAGATGGGCGAGAATCAATACACAAATATTTAGCGCCTGAAATATCTTATGAAATTCAAAAACTACTTATTTCAAACATACCAAACGGTACAATGGAGTACTTAGATAACAGAATTTCAAGGTATTCAATGAAAATGGGGAAATGTGAAATTACTAATGAATTTATTTATGCACATGAAGTTCATTGTCACCATTTCAAGCCAAAAAAGCTTGGTGGAAAGGGACGGGGGGACAGGAAAATCGTCTACACAAAAATTGGAAATTAATAATAGCCCGAAAGAGCGTTTACCCAAGATATTTCCCTCATAGAAAACTCAATCAAAAGCAAAAGACACCAATAGAACAAGCACTAAATCTATTGGTGTCTTTTCTACATAATAATGAGGTTTACGATGCCAATTGTAACCGTCAATTGGTTTAATGAAGCGATGAACGAAGGGATTATAAAGTCGTTCACTAAGAAAATGAAACTCTTAGATGGTATTATCTTAGTTACTGAAATATTTAATATTAAGTAATTATAACTAGACAAAAGGAACAAGTGTTCCATATAATATTTTTAGCAACTACATAAAGCGGATGGGCGGTTGACCATCTCCTTACGGTAAGGAGGTGGGGTAAAAATGGTGACATATGAAGCAATGAACATGCTATTTCATTTTGGTATGTTGATTATAGCGTTAATAACAGCGACTGTAACAGTAATCACACTTGTCATCCATAGAAAAGAGAAATAACCGCCCCCAAGACCAATGAGTAGGCGGTTTATTTCTCGTCTAATTAAAACTTGGTCAGCCGCTCTTCAAGCGGCATGTAGTTGTGTTGAACGTGTGTTCTCAGCACACGTTCTTTTTAAGTATTGTCTTTATGAATAAATTATATAATTTTCAAATAGATTAATGCAACTAGTTTTGTGTGGAAAGGGACGAGGGGATAGGTTAAAAAGTCGTTCACACAGAATAATGGAAATTAGCAGGTGGTATCTTAGTTTCTAAATATCAAGCATAGCTTTAAATTAATCACACATATCATCCTAGAAAAGCGAAATAAAAACTGGAATCTAGTATAACCTTTCTTCAATTGCTCCATAGCCTTATATCCTAAAAGCAATGGCCACCCTCTAAGAGAAAAAACTAGCCTACACACGTAAATTAATATTATTGTCAAAATTTTTAATGAAATAGTTGACCTTTAGTCCATCATTTATTAAAATAAATATAGAACAAACGTTCTAAAACTATCCTTATTCTCTCTTCAAACTCTCCCACTACATCAGTCAGTTTTTCTTTATTTGCTATAAGGAGGAAAATCTATGACAGAAAAAATCACTACAATAGGATTAAAAGGAATGGAAGGCTATCGTGTGACGGTCGAAATTCAATTAATAGAAGGTCCGGAATGTGTTGTAATTGTAGGCTTACCAGATGCATCTGTGAAAGAAGCAAAGGAAAGAATTACAGCTGCACTTCATACTTTTAAGCAAGGATTAGAAGAGAAGGTGGTAATCAATTTATCACCAGCCGAGCAAAAAAAGAATGGTCCAATGTTTGATTTGCCAATGGCTATCGGCTTACTTTGTGCCATGAACATCATTCATGATCCTATAAATGAACACACTGGTTTTATCGGTTCGCTTTCGTTAGATGGGACGATTCAGCCTGTCGAAGGAATGTTACCTGCCATAATTGCAGCCAAAAAAATCGGACTAAAACAGCTATATTTACCATTTGACGAACATTTACCCTCAATAGAGTTTTCGGACTTAGAGCTAATATATGTAACGAGTTTACAAGATGTAATGGATCATTTATCTGGTCAATCTATATTCTCTTTTCATAGAAAAAAAGAGATGAAAATCGAGCAAAAAGTACATGCAGTTACATTCGAACAAATCATTGGCCATGAGTACGCAAAAAGAGCGTTAGAAGTAGCAGCTGCTGGAGGTCATCATTTCTTTATGTCAGGTCCCCCAGGATGTGGTAAAAGTATGTTAGCAGAAAGTTTTGCGTCGATCATGCCTAATTTAACGAGCGAAGAGCAGTTAGAGGTGATGAGTTTATACCATTTAAGTGATGTCGCGTTAGAAGACGCTAACAACAGGCCGTTTCGTACTCCGCATCATTCTGCATCAAGTGTTTCGATCATCGGTGGTGGACAATATCCAAAACCAGGCGAAATATCCCTTGCTCACCATGGGGTCCTCTTTTTAGATGAGATAGCGGAATTCAGCAAGAAAACATTAGATATGCTTCGACAACCAATTGAAACCGGTTATGTAACAATTAGTCGAGCGAATGCTACTGTAAATTATCCAGCCCAGTTTACGATGATTGGCGCGATGAACCCTTGTCCTTGTGGTTACTTAGGAGCTACTAACTATTATTGTACTTGTACAAAAAGGCAAGTTATCGCGTATCAAAACAGGCTGTCAGGACCAATTCGGGACCGGTTTGATATTTTTCTTTCTCTTCACGGAGTTAATTTTAACAACTATCACAAGCCGAGTGAGACATCCAAAGACGTTCAACAAAGGGTGAAGTATGCAAGAAAAATGCAAAGGGAAAGGTATGGTAACAATATAACAAATAGTCGAGTCTCCTATGATACACTCCTTCAAACAAGTCCACTTCAACCTTCCCAACAACAAATGCTGCGGCATATAGCTACAAAACAGCAACTTAGTAATCGGACACAAATTAAAATTATTCGGTTAGCGAGAACCATTTCAGACTTAGCACAATCCGACACTATCACAGACCAAAGTCTATGGGAGGCTGTAAAATTAAATAGCCGCCAATCTTCTAGTTCTGTAATCGGAAGAATAGGAACTGCTAGGTGATAGAATATGCCGAGAGAAAAAAGGAAGAAAAGTAAAACAGGAATTTACCATGTAATGTTAAGAGGAATCAATCAACAAACAATATTTGAAGACAAGGATGATAAGAGGAGATTTCTAGAAACATTAGCGAAGTTTAAAGAGGTAGGTCAATATGTTATATATGGATATTGTCTCATGGACAACCATATACACTTATTAATAAAAGAGACAGAAGAACCTTTGTCTCTATCTATTCAAAGGGTTATTTCTAGTTATGTACATTGGTACAATAGTAAATATAGTAGGTGTGGTCATCTATTCCAGGAACGTTATAAAAGTGAAGTAGTAGAAGATACAAAATATTTTCTCGTCGTTCTTCGATATATTCACCAAAATCCACTAAAAGCTGGTCTAGCTAAAACTATACTAGATTGTAAATGGACAAGTCTCAAAGAATATCTATATAAGCCAAAATTAGTTGAAATTGAGTTAGCCCTATCGAGATTTTCTCATGATCCAAAAGTGGCGCGGAATCTATTTTTAATATTTATGAGCCAAGACAACCAAGATGAATGTTTAGATTATTATAATAAACCTACTGATGAGGAAGTTAGGGAATACTTGAGAGAGTTAGGCATTGTCAACAGCTCTAGTTTACAAAGAATGCAAAGAACAAGGAGAAATGAAATACTCCGCCAACTCAAAAAAGTGGAAGGAGTATCACTTGGGCAACTGTCAAGAGTAACAGGTATATCCAAAAGCTTAATACATCGGGTGGTAAGCCGCTGAGAATGATCTACACAGGTATTGGGCATTAATAATAGCCTAAAGGGTGCTTACTCAAGATTCACCTCAAGAATCATAAGGCAGAAAAAGCAATGTTTCTATGGACTTGACTATCATTCTTAAATAGAAAGCAACCATAAATGGAATGCCTAGACGTCAATCTCAAATATACTTGAAATATTATTTACATTTATATACACATCTCTATGTAGTTGATAGAAACCAAAGTTGTCAGCTTTTTTGCCTATATAGTAAAAGAAATCCTTTGTTGACATACTTAGTTCGTGTGTTTCTCCACCAGCCATTTTAATGATAATCATTCGTATTCCCTCCTTTATTAATAGTTATTCCTAATATAAAGAGAGTATGCATAGAGACGATAGATTAGCTCAAAAGACGGGGGACGAAGGGACAGGAAAGTCGTCTACGCTAATATTGGAAATTAGTAATAGCCCGAAAGGGCGTTCACTCCATGAGGGCACTCCTGATAAGTTATCTTCTTTTAATTTTCATTTGTAAATACATTTAAAATATTTTCTGGAGTTTGGGACTCTGCCAATCTTTCAAGAGTAACACAGAGGTTTATATTTCCCGTCATCTCAAATGTGTACAATATTCGGAAAATGTACTTTATAAAAAGGGAGAATAGCACTATAATAGAAACTAGGAATATAGTATTTTAGTATTTTATATAGGGGGAAAGATGCGTGTCTAACGTCATGATTTTCAAAAATTATTTACAGAAACAAAACATTTTCATGGAAGAAGTAAAAGAAGATAACGGTGGTGTTTTTTTTAGAACTAGACAAGGTTTCGATAATGGCGGTGCTGTAGTAATAGTAGTTGCTTTTAATGATAGAGAGGATTTAATTGATTTACAAATCTTTGGTGTTGCTAGTATAAAAAACCCTCTAAAGAAGGAAGCAGTACATAACCTAATTAATGAGTTAAACGTAAATTATAGATTTACAAAATTTATGGAAGTAGATGGAAATGTATCAGCGCAATATTCTTATAGTATAGGACAAGGTGAATTAGATCCAGCGTTTTTGATGGATTCACTTCTAATGCTATTACGTTCTGCGGAAGATAATTATCCTAAGTTTATGAAATTACAATGGGCATAAAAAAGAAGGTGGCTAACGCTGATAAAAAGTTAGCCACCTTTTTTTTGTTATTGTATGAGGTGACAGAAAAGTCGTTCGCACAGATATTGAAATTTAGTATAGCCCGTAGTGGTGTTCACTCAAGATATCCATCATGAAAAACTCCTTTTTCCCCTTAATTTATACTCGCTATTAGTAGTGTCGTCTATGTAAATTCGTAAATCAGAATTCCGTCCTCCAACGCCATGATAATTTTACAAAACTAATTTAGCAGTGTTTTTTTCGCGCAATAAAAAACACCAATCTCCATAGAGTTGGCGTTTTAGAAACTGGGAAAAGGATGGCTTCACTGTGCTGTTAATATGAATGGACCGTCTTTCGTAATTGCTATAGTGTGTTCGTATTGTGCGGATAGACTACTATCAAATGTTTTCGCTGTCCATCCATTTGAATCTACATACGTATACCATTCTCCCTCATTTACCATTGGTTCGATCGTTATAACCATTCCTTCTTTTAATGGAAGCCCATCGCTTGGTGAACCGAAATGAAAAACTTCTGGTTCCTCATGGATAGTTGGACCAATGCCATGACCCGTAAATTCCCGAACGACAGAAAAGCCTTGTGATTCTACATAAGATTGGATCGCATGCCCTATATCACCTAGTGTATGACCAACATGTGCCTGTTCAATCCCTTTATATAGAGATTTTTTCGTTACTTCGATTAACTTCTTCGCACTGGCACTAATCGTCCCAATTGGATACGTCCAAGCTGAATCAGCGAGAGCACCGTCTAAATTTACGACCATGTCAATGGTAACAATATCACCGTTCTGGAGTGGTTGTTTCCTCGGAAACCCATGGCACACTTCCTCATTAATGGAAGCACATATGGCATACGGATATCCTTTGTATCCTTTTTGTTCTGGTGTTGCACCATGCCTTTTCAAATAATCTTCTACAAAACTATTAATTTCTAATGTCGAGATACCAATATCAAGTATGTTGCGTAGTTCCTTGTGACACGAGGCTAGTAGTTTACCAGCCTCATACATCCGCTGAATTTCTTCATCTGATTTTATTGTTATCATTTCATCACCTACATTACTTCTAGAGCCGTTTACTTTATCATAATCAAATCGGTCTTGTAATGTACCTGTAGGAATAGCGATTTTTAATCCTCCACATTTCTAACTGGATGGCACTTGGCGCAGCTGCTTCACCAGGTCCATACCCTTATCCTTATCCGTACTATCCACAATATTAATTTAAAAGAATGGAAACCGTTATGAAGACGTGTTTCCATTCCTTCTAATTAATATAATGTTACTTAAAAAATTTGAAACAATTATTATCCGCTTAACTCCCTTAGCGCTCCTTTAATTTCATCATCAAATTCCACTTCCAAACTCATATCGTGTTCATACACATAGAAGATTAATACATTTTCAACTTCATAAACATGATAAGAAACAGTATCCATTGTCGCAGTTTTCTCCTCAAAGTCCTCTAAACCCTTTTCTCGTTCTTCCGCTGATTTATAATAATAGACGGTTAACAACTTTCCATCTAATTCAAAAGAGGAAGGTTTGACGCCATTCAGTTTCATTCTAAAAATGCTATCATTGTGAAAATTACTATTTTCTTTAATGTCCAACTGATGTTTTTCAAAAGAAGATACTACTTCATCCAGTGTTATAATATGAGGATTTGCTGATTGGCAAGAAGTTAGTAAGAAAACGATTGATATAAGAAAAAGAGTTACCTTATTCAATTAAACACCTCCTAAAATATTTGACGTAATAATAGATTAGATGTTTCAAGTGGGTTTAAATAATCACTCTTAAGAGCGAATGGTTGAGCTTACTAGTAAAAAGTTTACTTTTTTTTACGATGCAGATGAGGTACCATGAGTGTTATATCAAATGTAATACGATAAAGAGGTGTCAATAATGAATCAACCAATTTTTCTATCTCCTACTTTCCAAGAAAGAATTTGGGGTGGAACGAAACTTGCAACAGAGTTTAATTATAAAATCCCTTCAGACATTACGGGTGAATGTTGGGCAGTTTCTGGGCATCCAAACGGACAAAGTATCGTAAAAGATGGACCTTTCAAAGGAATGTCATTAGGGGATTTATATCAACAACATAAAGAACTATTTGGCAACTATAAAAGTGATGTATTCCCACTGCTAACGAAAATATTAGATGCAAATGATGATTTATCTGTTCAAGTTCATCCAGATGATGTTTATGCAAATAAATACGAGAACGGTGAACTAGGTAAAACCGAATGTTGGTATGTAATTGATTGTGAAAAGGATGCAGAAATCATTTTTGGCCATACAGCCAAAACGAAAGAACAATTAAGTGAAATGATTGAAAATGGTGAATGGGAATCACTACTAACACGGGTTAAGGTGAAACCAGGAGACTTTTTCTATGTACCGAGTGGGACTATTCATGCCCTTTGCGCAGGTGTATTAATTTTGGAAACTCAGCAAAGTTCAGATACAACCTATAGAGTGTATGACTATGATAGGAAAGATAAAGAAGGTAACACGAGAGAACTACATTTAGAAAAATCGATAGATGTAACAAAAGTTCCACATGAAGGAATCAATGTAAAACCGATCGTCAATGAACTAGACGGGGCAACTATTACAACATTTATTAAAGAGAAATACTTCTCTGTTTATAAGTGGGATATAACAAAAAGCTATAAAGCCAAGCAAGACAAGCATTTCTTGATTGGAAGTGTCATTGGAGGAGAAGGTCAACTGATTACAGAATCAGGTAGTTTCTCTATTGGTAAAGGAGATCATTTTATTTTGCCGAATGAGTTGGAGAGTTTTATCGTGGAAGGTAACGTAAGTCTTATTGTTTCACATCCATAATTTATTTTCAGGGCCGTTACATTCAACGGCCTTTTTGATTATATTGTGTACTTAGGAATTACTTATTAGGATTCTCTTAATTTTTGCATTAAATAGGATTCGAAGATAATGTCAATTAAGACTAATAATGTTGAACGTGCTGTTAAGTCGTACCCACCAAAAGTAACGCGCTCGACATTCGCACTGACTGCTGTTGTTACTAATGAGTTTAACTGGCTGTCAACGGTATTTGTAATGGCTGCGGTTGAAGTTTGATGATATCTTAACTTCTCTGCGATTTTTACTATTGTTTGTGTTTCTCCGCTTGAAGAAATGAATACTACCAAATCATTTTTCCCTACCATATTAGACAACAAGTCGATAATATGTGACTCGTAAACGTAAAATGTTGGTTTGTTTACTTGCATTAACAGTTTGCTTAAATATTCCCCCATCATTTTTGACAATCCAACCGCCACGATAATCACTTTATCTGCACTCATCATCAGATTTGTCATCTTATTAATATCGTCGATCGTTAGTTGAGATAGCATTGTGTTAATATCATGTTGGTGCCGATTTAATATGTTTTCATCACTTGGGATATAGTCTTTGTCTAATGTTTTTAATATGTACTTTAACTCGGTGAAGCCCTCTAAACCAAGTTTATGACACATACGAACAATCGTTGTCGTACTGACATTATTAATATCAGCCATTTCCGTAAGTGGCAAAGTTTTCGCCTCGTCTAAATGATCATCTATGTAATATAGTACGTGCTTTTCTGAATGACTTAGTGACGCAACCGAACTAGCAAAACGATCAATTACTCTTCCCAATTTTATATCTCTCCTTCGAAAGTTCCAATCAGTAAGTAAGTTCAATGTCCGTTAGAGACAATATTGCTCTTACTATATATTTTTAACTTCTAAGAGTCATAATACCACTTGTACATACATCCGTACAATTGTACATCACTAGTACAACTTCTCTTATATAAATCATGATATAACTAACATGTAAGCGATTTTACAACCGCTTTCAATAAAAAACAGCTGTTTACTTATTTTATTACTATATAAACGTTCAGGAGTGATTGTCATGGAACTAAAGAAGATGACAAATGAAAACTTACTCTTCCTTGATGCCACTTGGTCATCAAAAGAGCAAGTATTAGAACATCTTGTTGATGCTCTTTATGAAAACGGTAACTTAAATGCAAAAGAACCATTTTTACAAGCCGTATTAGATAGAGAAAAGCTATCTCCAACAGGAATGGAAGCAGGACTAGCCATTCCTCATGGGAAGTCAAAGGCAGTAAAACGAGCAGCTTTTGCGGTAGCAAAATTACGCAAGCCTTTAACAACATGGGAAAGTTTAGACCCGAATAATAAAGTAGACCTAATTTTCCTATTAGCAATTCCTGATACAGAAGCGGGGAGTACACACTTAAAACTTCTATCTGAATTAAGTACAAGGCTTATGGATCCAACTTACTTACAAAGCCTTCACGCTGTAAAAGACAAGGCAACATTCTTGAAAGCATTAGATGCGGTTAAACAAGAAAAAGTTACAGAACCAACTATCGAAGGCCCGCGTAAAAAAGTATTGGCCATTACAGCTTGTGCTGCAGGTATTGCCCATACGTACATGGCTGCGGAAGCGTTAGAAAAAGCAGGTCGTGAGATGGGTGTAGAAGTAATTGTTGAAAAACAAGGTGCAAACGGGATCGAAGATAAACATACGGCTTCGCTAATTAAAGAAGCAGACGCAGTTATTTTTGCTACCGATATCGCACCTAAAGAAATGGAACGTTTTAACGGTTTACCGTTTATTCGTACGAAGGTAGCGGAGCCGTTACGTAAAGCAAAAGATATGATTACAAGAGTTTTAGAAAATCCAGACGGCAAGGTAAAAGAAGCAGAAGATACAACAACAGAATCTAGTGAGAAAAAAGGATTTTTCGCGGAAATGGGTGCGGCAATATTAACTGGTATTTCTTATATGATCCCAGTTATCGTATCCGCTGGATTAATGATCGGTATAGCCAAGCTTGGCGCAATGCCATTTGGTTTAGTGCAAGAAATTAATCAACCAGAATATGCAAACCATACAAATCAACTTCTAGTAATCCTACACCATTTAGATAAATTTGGAGGCATGATATTTAAATTTATGTATCCTGTGTTTGGTGCCTTTGTAGCGTATGCCCTCGCCAATCGCCCAGGTTTAGTCTCAGGTTTTATTGGAGGGGCATTTGCAGCAGGTCTTCACTTTACATTCTGGGGAGTTGAAGGTGGAGTAGCTTCTGGTTTCTTAGGAGCTTTAGTTCTAGGTTTAGCAGCAGGTTATGTATCAAAAATAGCGAACGAAAAAATTAAGCTCGGGAAAAACTTCCAAGCGATGAAGCCGATGTTAATTATACCGGCTATCAGTGTTTTAACGATTTTCTTCTTAAACTTTTATTTTGTAGATCCAGTGTTTGGGGCACTAAATGCATGGTTAACAAACGTAATTGCTTCTGCTGAAAATTCTGGTGCACTTGTGCTTTCTTCTATCATTGCATCAGCAACAGCATTTGATTTAGGTGGACCAATTAATAAAGCAGCAGGCGCGATAGCAATCGGTCTTGCAGCGGACGAAATATTCCCATTAACAGCACGTGTTTTGGCGATTGTCATTCCACCGATCGGTCTAGGATTAGCAACAGTTATTGACCGTTATGTAGTAGGTCGTCGTGTATTCGATGCGGACTTACGTGTAGCAGGAAACACATCATTACTATTAGGATTTATCGCAATTAGTGAAGGAGCAATTCCATTCATGCTTCGTAACCCACTAATAACGATTCCTTTAAACATTATTGGTGCTATTTTAGGAGCTTGTACAGCTGTTCTTCTTGGTGCTGTTCAATGGTACCCTCTACCAGCCATTTGGGGTTGGCCGTTAGTTGAAAACGTATGGGCTTATTTAATTGGACTAGCTGTAGGTGCAGCGTTTATCGCATTCTCTAACATCTTTATCCGTTTTGCCTTATTAAAAAGAAAAGAACGTCAAGCAACTAATTCCAAGTAATTGGAGGAGAATCACATGACGAAATCAAAAAAAGTATACGTCGTACCACATTCCCATTGGGACCGTGAGTGGTACTTTACAATAGAAGATTCCAACGTATTACTAGTAGAAAACTTAGATCATTTAATAAACGTATTAGAAAATGACCCGGACTATCATGGCTATGTGTACGATGCGCAAATGTCGGTAATAGAAGAATATTTAAAAATTCGTCCTGAGCAGCGCGAGCGTCTTCAAACGCTTGTCGCTGCAAAGCGAATCTTCGTTGGTCCTTGGTACACGCAAACAGATTCTTTATTAGTAAATAAAGAGTCCATCATTCGTAATTTACTATACGGAACTCGCATGGCTGAGGAAATGGGGCATAGTCTAAACAATGGCTATTTACCAGACATTTTCGGACAAAATATGTACTTGCCTTCTATATTTGAAGGCTTTGGGATTGACTATAGCATTTTGCAACGTGGTATTTTCACCGACCAATTAAATGGTGACTTAAACTTTATTTGGAAATCTCCCGATGGAAAGCAAGTGAAGGCAAACAACATTTATTTCGGCTACGGCCCAGGGAAGTTTTTATCAGCAGATGATGAGTATCATACCGACCGTTTAGTGCCTTTGCTTGATAAATTAGCGGATATGAATGAGAGCACTGACCACTTATTGTTACCAGCAGGTGGAGACCAAGTGTTAGTTCGTGACCATTTTCCAACAACGGTGAAACAGTTGAACGAGAAAGATGAGAAATATGAGTACATTCTTTCGGACTATGAAACGTTCATGAAAGAAACGTGGGCAGCAGATGGTGCGAAATTTGATAATGTAATCGAAGGAGAATTAATCGCTTCTCAAAAATCACGTATCCATAACACGATTCGCTCCCAGCGTTATGATTTGAAAAAGCTAAATTATGAGGTAGAAAATAAACTATTGTATGTGCTAGAACCTTTAGCGGGAATAGGAAAAGCACTTGGGCTATCTTACCCACAAACATGGTTAGACTCTATGTGGAAAATGCTCTTTGATGTGCATGCGCATGACAGTATTGGTGGTTGTAACTCCGACGACACAAACCGTGACATTATCGTTCGACTAGAGAAAGTAGATCGAATAGCTAATGGCTTGATTAACATTGTGAAAAAACAAGTTACAAAAGCGATCGCAAACGGACTTGGACAAGAAAATATTTCGGTTATTTTAAATACGAACAGTAAACCATTCTCAGGCTTAGTAGAAAAAGTACTGTTTACAAAGCAAACAACATTCGATCTGAAGGATGTAAATGGAGCACCTATCCCATTTGAACTTATGAACCAAGAGTACATTAGTGGGGGAAAACAAATTGTTGTAACGGCTGATGGGGAAAAAGAAGTTGAAGTGCCAGGATATTATCGATCGGTCATTCAAGCAAGAATGGTGGAAGTTCCGGCAATGGGATATACAACATTACTTGTTCAGGAAGAAGAAACAGTAGTATCTAAACTAACCGCTACACAGGATACGTTTATCGAAAATGAGCTATATCGCTTATCGATAAATGGGAGTAATGTAGTATTAGAAAATAAGCAAACGAAACAAACGCTGGAAAACTTTATTCGCTTTGAAAATGTTGCAGATGCAGGAGACTCTTATGACTTCTCACCACTAAAGGGTGATGAACCAATTTACTTTAACGAAGCAGAAGTAACGAAGGTAGAAAAAGGTTCATTTGGTCAGGTGTTAACAGTTCGCTATACAACGGAACTGCCGGTCGCAATGAATGAAGAAGAAACAGTACGTAGTATAGAAAAAGCTGTATTTACTGTTGTGACAACGTTCACCCTCAATGCAGGGGAAGAATTGCTGAAAATCCAACATGAAATCGATAACACATGCAAAGATCACCGCATTCGTGTGTTACTTTCTACAGGAATGAAAGATGTGCAACATTCGTATGCCGATCAAGCATTTAGTGTGATCGAGCGTCCTGTAGTAAATCCTTATTTAGAAGGTTGGAAAGAAAATGGATTTGCAGAAGCACCAGTATCCATTTATCCATTGGAAAACTTTGTGGCCCTCTCAGACAAAAAGGCTACCTTTGCTACTATTACAAAAGGAATAAAAGAATACGAGGTATTACCAGATACGAACGAGTTAGCGTTAACTTTATTCCGTAGTGTAGGATTCCTTGGACGTGACAATTTAGAATGGCGCCCAGGACGTGCTTCGGGTATTAACAATAAAGTCGTGTATACTCCGGATGCACAATTACAACAAACGATGACTTTTGAATATGCAATTGTTTGGGCAGGTGAGGAACTAAATGTGACTAAATTGTTCCAACAAACAGACTTGTTCCGTACTCATTATGCAACGTACCAAAATCAAGCATTAAATACGTTTGAAGAACGATTAGAACGATTCGAATTGCCGTTGCCGATTGAAAAACTGCCTACGTCCTTCTCGTTATTTTCCATAAATAATGAACAAGTATTCTTAAGTACATGTAAGCAGTCATATGAAAAAGATGGTCTAATAGTTCGCCTTTTTAATCCAACAGAAGTAGAACAAAGCTTCCAACTTCACTCAGATTTATATACCGATATAACGATAACCAACCTTTACGAAAGTGAAATGGAAAAGATGACGGGAGCAATTACGATTGCACCGAAAGGTTATATCACATTAAAACTAACATAAAGGATGAAAACAGTTATGTGTAACGCTCTTTATGAAAAAATAGAACATTTATTAAAAGATGTATATGGGGAGAAGTACAACCCTTCCTACACGGAACAAATGAAAAAGCTTCTACAATCGTGGAAGGAAAAACCGTGGAAACAAGAAGAAGAGGTTAGTGAAAAAAATGTATACCTTATTACGTATGGCGATAGCATTTACGAAGAAGGAGTTCCAACGCTGCAAACGTTACAAAAGTTTTTGAGTAACTATGTAGGGGATAAAATAACAGATGTTCATTTGCTTCCAATGTTTCCGTACACGTCGGATGATGGATTCTCGGTAACGGACTACCGAGAAATTCATCCAGATTTAGGAGACTGGAGCGACTTAGAAAACTTTTCGAAAGAATACCGCATGATGTATGATTTTGTGGCAAATCACATTTCTAAATCAAGTGATTGGTTTAAAGGGTATGTGAATGGGGAGGAGAAATATAAAGATTACTTTATTCCATTTGACTCTTCATTCGATGCGTCTAATGTCGTTCGCCCACGTACTTCTCCTTTGTTTCATGAATACGAAGGAGTTCAAGGAGTTAAAACAGCGTGGACGACATTTAGTGAAGACCAAGTGGACGTCAATGTTGCTCATTTCCCAGTACTATTAGAAATGACAGATATACTCATTTCTTATGCGTACAAAGGTGGAACAAGCATTCGTCTTGATGCGATCGGTTTCTTGTGGAAAGAGTCTGGTACAACATGTATTCACTTACCACAAACACATGCCGTTATCCAACTATGGAGAGTTCTTTTAGATGAACTGAAGTTAAATACACAAATTATCACGGAAACGAATGTCCCACATAAAGAGAATATTAGTTATTTCGGTGACAGTACCAATGAGGCACATATGGTGTATCAATTTTCCTTGCCACCACTTGTCCTGTTTTCCTTAACTACGCATAATGCTAGCAAGTTATCTAACTGGGCAAAGACAATTGGTAAAGTATCCGAAACGGCAACCTATTTTAATTTTTTAGCAAGTCATGATGGCATTGGTATGCGACCGACAGAAGGAATTTTAACCGAAGACGAAAAGCAATTGTTAGTAGAAAAAGTAGAGAAAAATGGGGGACGTGTCTCTTACAAGTCGAATCCTGATGGTTCTCAATCAGTGTACGAACTGAACATCAACTATTCAGATGCACTAATCAATAAAGAGGAAGATGTATCTGAAAAACAACAAGTAGATAAAGTGCTTGCTGCGCATTCGATTTTATTATCTTTTATAGGCGTTCCAGCTATTTACTACCATTCTCTACTAGGCTCGCGCAATGATTACAAAGGGTTAGAAGAGTCCGGTATAAATCGTCGCATAAATCGTGAAAAGTTAGATTTTAACCGTATTATAGAAGAGCTAGAAACGGACGAGCGCCGTAAAGCGATTTTCGGTTCCTTAACTAAAATGATTGAAATACGCCAAGGGGAAAAAGCGTTTTCTCCATTTGCAAACCAAACGGTATTAGACTTAGGTGAACAGGTATTTGGTCTAAAAAGGGAAAACGAAGAAACAGGCGATATTGTGTACTTTGCAGTGAATGTGGACGCTACCGATACAGTTTGTTCCTTCGGTGAAGACGTTAGTGGAACAAACCTTCTGACAGGAGAACCGGTAACAAGAGATGTCACTTTAAAGCCTTATGAATTTATTTGGGTGAAACAATAGAGAAAAAGGAAGGAAGCGGTGAACTTTATAGTTTGCCGCCTTTTTTTAGAAAAATAGAGGCGGTGATTTAGTTGAAAAAAGTGGTAGTGGCACCTGATTCTTTTAAAGGGTCGTTATCGGCAAAAGGTGTCGGCGAAGCAATGAAACGAGGAATTCATACTGTGTTTCCATCTGCAAAGGTGGAAGTTCTACCAATGGCAGATGGTGGAGAAGGTACTGTAGATGCTCTTCTTTACGCCAATAATGGAAAAATAGAAGAGGTTGAAGTACATGGACCGATGATGGAACGAGTAATGGCAAAGTATGGAGTGTTTGAAAAGGACGGAGTACAATATGCGGTAATTGAATGTGCCGAGAGTACAGGGCTCACTTTAGTTCCTTACGAAATGCGTAATCCAATGATTGCGAATTCATTCGGCTTTGGTGAAGTTATATGTGATGCGTTAAGAAAGGGATATCGTCATTTAATTGTTACGCTTGGTGGAAGTGCTACGAATGATGGTGGGGTAGGAATGCTACAAGCTTTAGGATGGAAGTTTTATAATTCGGCGGGCGACTTGATTTCTCCGTTTGAAGGAAACGGACTAATTCATATAGTAGATTTCTCTGTTGAAGATGTATTGCCGGCGTTATTGGAATGTACCATATCCATTGCAAGTGACGTGATGAACCCGTTTTATGGGGAAAATGGTGCTGCGTTTATATTCGGTCCGCAAAAAGGAGCGAATGCAGAGCAAGTAATAGAGTTAGATGACCACTTAAGGCGGTTTTCAGATTTGGTAAAGGCTAAATTAGGTGTAGATCTTCAGGGGATACGAGGTGCAGGAGCTGCAGGAGGATTAGGTGGAGCTTTTGCAGGTTGTCTTGGTGCGAAGATGAAGTCTGGGGCTGAACTAGTACTGAACTTTACTGGAGCAGACGAGAAGATACGTGGGGCAGACCTTGTCTTCACTGGAGAAGGAAGCCTCGACAGCCAATCTATGTTTGGAAAAGTTCCAGTCGGTGTGGCAAAACTAGCAAAAGAACACGGTGTAAGTGTCATCGGAGTGGCTGGTAGAATGGATGAGGATACGAAGCCATTGAATGAATATCTAGACGCAGTATTTTCCATCCAAACACAATGCAGAAGTTTAGAAGACGCAATGAGATCGGATGTAACAAAAAAACAAATTGAAGTAACCGTAGAGCAAGTCTGCCGGGTGTTGGGAATAAATAATTAATAACAAAATTCAGGTGGTGCCTGTTAATGAATAAGCTTTGGGGTCTGTCCCTAAAGCTTATTTATAGTCCATGTGAACGAGGGAACGAATAATCGTCCGCACAGAATTGGAACGAACTCCCCTTGTATATGCCTTTCTCTACTTATAAATACGGAGAGATGTTCTTACAGTTTCATTGATAAGGAGATTTATTGGATTATTATAATGGTATGAGGCTAGAACTTAGACCTAAATTGGATAAGGTAGCCTTATTTACGGAAGACCAAAACATGGACGCAGAAATCCGACAAAGCGGGGAATGAAGGAGGGATCCGTGTTTCTTAGGAATTGGCGCTTTTTGTCGGTCAACTACCCGGCCACCATATTCGCTATTTAACGATATTGCTTATATGCTCTTCTCTCTGCATAGGTAGTACATAAATAGCAGGTCACTAATTTCCTTTTGCCGTCTGTATAAATTTTATAATCCCTTGTTTTTTTACGGCAAAAATGACAAGCGGATTTAAAGAGTTTAAATGGGAACATTGTTTTTCTCCTTTATAGCGTACTGAAAAATAAAGTAATACTACATTTTATTACATATTTCTACAGAAGTAGTACATATCCTCTTAAATTAAAAATAATTTCATAAAATTAATAGAATGGTAATCCTTATTAAGAGGGGCTACCATTCCTTTCGATCAACATAAGGTTACCGCTATTCTCCTTTTAACTCACCTGAAGCTTTTCTATCCTGCATTAATTTCTATTGACCTATTTTTTAATAAATCTTAAAATTATAATTACTAAAACCACAAATACAGTCGGCACTACCCCAATTAAAAAACTATAACCAAAAAAAACTGACGAGGTACCCGTGTCTATAGAAAAGATATGTGTATCTTCTCCCTGTGCCATTCGAGACGTTAAATCTTCTAGGTTTAATTTTTTCCCTCGATTTACAAGCATATTACCAAAAACGTATATTATAACTGGATAGACTAAAAGTAATAAGGAGTAAAGATAATGAATTTTTTTCATTACCAACTTATATACAAAAATAGTAGGTACAGTCAGAAGAATTACTACACTGATAGCAATAATTAAATACATTCCTAATATTAGAATAGCCCACAAAACTAAATCACCTCAATACCAACCTTAACATATTTTTGCAAATTAGGAATCAAGGTGGAACCGCAGAAATTGGAAATTATCGATAATGATTTAATGACATTATTAACAGCAAAAAAGACTAGGAGTCTATATACCTCCTAGTCTTTTCGGTGAATATTTATTCCTTGCGGTTGAACAGAGGTCGAAGGAAAAGCTTGGTGTGGGTTTTTTCAAATATGAGAGTTAGCTGATAAAAATGCATGATACATCAACTAGTTACACAGTGAGTGAATGGAGTGGTTATTTCCTAATTTTATAGTAGTAAAACTGAAAGACACTTGTTGGAGTCAGTTTTATTTTATAAATATTTTATTTTTACTTTTTCTAAATAAAATTAAAAGTAAAATCAATGCACCTATAAGAAAAATTGTTAAAGCCATTACTTCGCCGACAATATTTTGTCCGTATAAAAGAATGGGGCTAGTTACCAAAAGTATACCAATGATTCTAAAAATACTACTAAGCATTTAAACTACACATCCATTTCATCTACTAAATAATCATTGTATTTCTCTTTTTGATGATGGAAGCAATCATGCAAGAACAGAACTAGAGAAATTATCATGAATTCATTTCTTAGGCGACCTTAGGCTATTATATACATCCGTGCCGTTAAACTGTCAAGAAGTTGGGATATTATCCATCCAAAAAATAAGGACTCCGATAGAATAAGTCTATTGGAGTTCTTCCAGACTGTTTTTCGTCACTTTGTTGGGTTTTAAAAAAAGAGAGTGTGTTATAATAAGGGAATTAATGTTAAATGAAAATAGGAAGTGACTTGTTTTGATAAAGAATTTACCTGTGTTATTGTCCATGTTAGTAATAGGTTGTAGCACCACAACTATTGCTTTAGCTACAAATTCTCCACAGTTTATAGAATGGTTTCTATTGATAATAGGTGTAATTTTAACTATATGGAGTATGGTGGGCTTAATCTTACACTTAGGCATAAAAAGACTAAGTAACAATTGATATTTATACTATACATCTTAAGTTATGGACTGTTAGTTTATTAGAGTTATGACAGTAGTTAGTAAGAATGACTTACTTAGTTAGGGGCGAGGGGGACACGAATGAATACTCGTACTAGTATACTAGTATTTATGCTATTCCTACTTTTAGGTACTATCTTTTTTTCTTTGGGAAGTAATAATTTTCAACTTTCACCATTATTTATTATTGCGTCATTAACTTGCTTCATAACAATAGTAATGTTTTTCTTTCAAAAGAGAGAATCTAAGGCGATATTGACTATACTATTCTTGTATTTTTCTACCTTAACGTTTATTGTTGCACATGGTATAACAAACGCTATCGCTTACTTTATTGCCTTTATCCTTTTGATCGTATCTATTCTTAGTGGCATTTATCTTTCCTTTCGCAGAGTGTAAATGATGAGACAGGTTTTTCTAGTTTAAATCAGCTGAGTAAGGAAAAGAAAGTACTAGGGATTTCCATGTTAATTTTTTCGTTCGTTTCGTTTTGTTATTTTTACCAAGAATATAAAAAGCCCTCTGTTAATAACAAAACAGGTGGCAAATGGTTATCCGTTTTCTATAAATTTTCTATGCCCTTACTTTTCTATTCGCTATAGCTTCTGATAACCTCTAAGTCCACCTGCAGTTGGATATACGAAATTTGTAGTATGCTCGAGTCCTATTATGGCGTACTAGCAGAAGATGCTGCTGCTTCATCAGCCTTCACACAATCAATGGCTACAACGATTGCAATAATAATCTTTTCCATCTTTTCATCTACTATTTGAACCTTGTAGCTATCTCCCCAAGTGAACCACTCTTTATTAACCTTCCCAATCACTTTACCATGCTGTAATACTTGAAAATCCATGTCCCACCAATTTCCGATCACTTCTATTCCTTCCGCACTTATGGAGTAACGTGCTTTAAAGAATGACCATTCTTTATTAATGGTTACGACTTCACGACCATTTACCTCAACAAAAAATTTCGGTAAAAAACTAAATACCTTTTTCGTAATAAGTGCTACTTCCTCACGACTTGTATTCAACAAGGAAAATGTTTTAGGTATTTTCATGAAACTACCTTCCACATAATATACATCTTCCTGTTGAACATCTTTCACTGTGAATTTTTCACTAATACTGAATACTTTCTGCTTTATAAAAAGTTCTCTCATCCGAACTCTCCCCCTTGTGTATGCCTTTATCTACTTATATCTACTTATATATACGGAGAGATGATCTTACGGTTTCATTAATCAGAAGATTTATCGAATTATTATAATGACGTATGTGGCTAGAACTTAAACCTAGATTGGGTAAGGAAGACTTATTTACGGAATGCCAAGAACCAAAACATGGACTCGGGAAATCCGACCATCCGGGAATGAAGGAGGAATCCGTGTTTCTTAGGAATTGGCGCATCTCGCAGGTCATCCACCCGGCTACCATATTCGCTACTTAACGATATTGCTTATATGCTCTTCTCTCTGCATTGGTAGTACATAAATAGCAGGTCACTAATTTCCTTTTGCCGTCTGTATAAATTTTATAATTCCTTGTTTTTTTACGGCAAAAATGACAGGGGGATTTAAAGAGTTTAAATGAGATCATTGTTTTTCTCCTCATTTTTAATACTTTTTTAATAACTTTATAACTATTTTTTAGAATTTAGGTGACATAATATCAGTAGGAAATACGAGGGGGTAAAAAAATATGGAAACGCAAAAACAAAAGCAAAATAGTAACCAACAACAACCTATTTTACAAATAAAAAATCTTAAAAAAACAATTGGAAAAACAACGCTAATTCATGGAATAACGCTAGATTTATATCCAGGAGAGGTGTTTGGGTTTCTTGGACCAAATGGCGCTGGAAAAACGACGACTATTCGAATGATAGTTGGTCTAATGAGCATCACTAAAGGGGAAGTTATCATCAATGGCCATAGTGTTGAAAAGAACTTTGAGAAAGCAATTGCCAACATCGGTGGTATTATCGAAAATCCTGAAATGTATAAGTTTATGTCTGGTTACGATAACTTGATACATTATTCCCGAATGATTCCCGATATTCCAAAAGGAAAAATTGATGAAATTGTAAAATTAGTAGGTCTGAATGGAAGAATTCATGAAAAGGTGAAGACATACTCTCTTGGGATGCGTCAGCGTCTTGGGTTAGCTCAAGCTCTACTTCATTCGCCGAAACTATTAATTTTGGATGAACCGACGAATGGGCTAGATCCTGCGGGAATCAGAGAAATCAGGACGTATATTCGAAAAATTGCGGCTGAAGAAAACATAACTGTGTTTGTTTCAAGTCATCTCCTGTCCGAAATGCAACTGATGTGCGACAGAATTGGAATCATACATCACGGTAAGCTCATTAGCGTGGAGTCGGTGAAAAACTTGGTGGAAGATAATCAACAAATTTCTGTTCAATTTAAGGTTTCACCTTTAGAAAAAGCACTACAGTTTTTTAAAGAAGAATATCCGAATGAAGTAGCGAAAATAAGCGGGGAAAACTTAGTGATTGATACAGATGAAGAATCAATTACGGAATACACAAGGCTCTTCGTTAATAATGGCTTTATGATCAAGGGGATCTACGGAAAGCAGAAGACGCTTGAAGATAAATTTCTTGAAATAACAGGAGGAGAGCTGCATGTTTAATACTATTCGGTTAATTCAAAATGAAAATATGAAAATTTATAAGCGGTTAGGAACATGGGTAATGATTGCGGCGATATTTGGCATCGTTTTATTCGCAGGAATCGTCACAAAGTTCTTATTAACTAATGACACGACAGAAAACTGGCAACAACAACTCGAAATAGAAAATGCACAACTAGCAGAACAAATTACTGAGTATGAGAATATGCCAATGGTCGGAAGTCATGCTACAAGCCCTCTTATAGAGCAGCTCGCTATCAATGAGTACCGCTTAGTAAATGACATTCCGCCAGTGGAATCTGGGACACTTTGGGGATTTATGATCTCATCGCCAGATTTTACCGCGCTATCTTCTGTCTTTGTCATTGTCATTGCTGCAGGGATCGTAGCAACAGAGTTTTCGACAGGCACGATTAAGTTATTGTTAATTCGCCCGGTGAATCGCTCTAAAATATTACTTTCTAAGTATATCGCAACACTAATCTTTGCAATTGTCATGCTAGCAACGATATTCGTCTCTTCCGTTCTAGTCGGAAGTATCTTGTTTGGATTTGCTGGGATCGACTTGCCTTATCTGGTCTATCAAGGCGGAGAAGTGGTGGAACGAAACATGCTTACCCATATTATTAGCCTTTATGGGCTAAACAGTGTTGATATGATCATGATGGTTACTTTTGCTTTTATGATTTCTACAGTTTTTAGGAGTAGTTCTTTGGCAATCGGTCTCTCACTCTTTCTCTTATTTACAGGACAACAGCTTGTTATGCTTTTAAGTCAGTATGATTGGGCCAAGTATATTCTTTTTGCTAACACGAACTTAAGGCAGTATATTAGCGGAACACCAATAGTTGAAGGAATGACGATGACATTTTCAATTATTGTACTTCTCGTTTACTTCTTATGCTTCCACTTGATTTCTTGGATAATCTTTAATAAAAGAGATGTGACAGCATAATCAGCATCATAAAGAAACCTAGTTATGCTAGGTTTCTTTGTTTTTTCGGAGGCATAATAGAACTATGAGTTTGAAGGCGGAGGAAAATGAAGTTAGAGAAGATGACATGAAAGTGGGGAAGCCATATGAAGGAGAATATGATTTTAATTGTAGAGGATGAAAGAGAAATTGGCGAGCTAGTCAGAGATTATTTAAATGCAAATGGCTACCAGGTAATTATAGCTGAGGATGGGGAAGAGGGGTTGCAGAAGTTTAAACAAAGGAATCCGATGTTAGTCGTCTTAGATGTGATGCTACCAAAGAAGTCAGGGATTGATGTGTGTCGAGAAATCAGGTTAACGTCCAATGTTCCCATTATTATGATGAGTGCAAAAAAAAGTGAAACGGATAAAATTATAGGACTTGGGATTGGTGCAGATGATTATATAGCGAAGCCGTTTAGTCCCAGTGAGCTTGTAGCACGCATTAAAGCACAACTTAGAAGGTATACGGACTATTCGGAATTGAAACCAATGAATACGGAAAATGTTTTAAGAGTCGCCAATCTAGTTATTAATGTAAAGGGCCACACAGTTACCGTGTCTGGGAAAAAAGTAGAACTGTCAGCAAAGGAATTTCAGTTACTTCATTTCATGGCGAATAATAAAGGACAGGTTTTTTCAAAAGAGCAGCTTTTTGATACGATTTGGGGCTATGACAGTTATGGGGATATGAATGCGGTAACGGTGTATATTCGTAAAATCCGTGAGAAGATAGAAGACATCCCGTCCCAGCCTAAATTTATTGTTACAGTTTGGGGAGTAGGGTATAAATTTGATGGGAGTGTATAGTAATGGGACTGCGGCCAAGGCTGATTATTGCCTTTTTATCGATCATCATTTTACCGGTTGTTACGATTTTTGGTGCACTGTCCTTTTTTTCTTATCAGCTAGAACAGATAGAGGAAGAGCAAAATAATGAAATAGAATCTGTTCTAAAAGAAATCAATAAAACGGTGTTAGAAAGTTATGATGTTATTACTGATACGACTCAGTTTTACAAAGAAATCAAGCCAGTTTTACAACCCTATAATTTAGAGGTCATTGTGTCGTCACAGGAAGAAAGTGTCTTATTTCAATCTACTGATATTGTGCAAAATAATAGTAATAGTATGTTCACTATGAGACACTCACAGGTTCAGACGCTAGATGGAGAAATCCTAAACATTGAAATAAAGTCCAACTCACTGGATTTATCCTCTGAACTATCCTATAACAAGATAATTACTGTGATTGTTATCAGTTTTAGCAGCGGTCTAGTAGTTTTAATCCTATTAATTGTAGGATGGACGCTATATATTTCCAAAACGATTTTAAATCCACTTAAGCAAATCTATATCGCAACAGAAGAAATGCGCGAAGGAAATCTAAACTACAATATAGGTTACAATAAAAGGGATGAGATAGGTAGATTTATTAAAGGCTTCAATACGATGAGAGATCATTTGAAACAATCAATTGCGAAGCAGCAGTTGTATGAAAAGAATCGAAAAGAATTAATCGCTACAATCTCTCACGACTTAAGAACACCACTTCAGTCTATCAAGGGCTATGTAGAGGGAATCAATGATGGAATTGTACAAAATGAAGAGATGAAAAAGCGATATTTGCATGTGATTTTATCAAAAACCAACCAGCTAAATCGGTTAATTGATGACCTGTTTGAGTTTTCCAAAATTGATTTGGATCAACTAGTGATGGAAAAACAACTGGTGAGCAGTGATGAATGTTTCACTAATATCCTTCAAGATGCAGAAGTAGATCTGAAACAAAAGCAAGTACAGCTAGTCGTAAAAAGGCCAATTCCAGACGTTGTCATTAATATTGACCCTAAACGGATGGAACAAGTGTTTACGAACTTGTTGGATAATGCAATCCGATATGGAGCTTCTGAAATCGAGATTACATTTGCTGTGAATGTACATAAGATGACTCTAGAAATCTATATAATTGACAATGGAGATGGAATTGCTGAAGAAGACACGGAAAGAATTTTCGAACACTTTTACCGCGGAGAAAAGTCGAGATCTCGTGATCATGGGGGAACGGGCTTAGGACTTGCCATTGTCAAATCGATTATTAAAGCCCATGAAGGTGAAGTTTGGGCAGAAAGTAAGATTGGGCAAGGAAGTAAATTTGTTATTGTTATTCCAGTTAAGCTTGAGGTTACATACATTTATACCGGGAGCAAACCTGATTAAATAAAGGGAGCTTAGTTTGAATGAACTGTAATTAATGATCTCTTGCTGCACTACAGGAATGCTGTGCAGTTCAACCATACTCCGCAATTTTACTTTAGGGAGAGGACAAAGCGAGATGTTCACATATATTTTGGAAATTAGCAATATCCTGAAAGGGTGTTCCATCTTGACTGTTCTCAAAGAAAACCATCCGAAATCAAAGCCTCCAATGGAAACAAGCAATGTTTCTATTGGAGTTTTTGAAACGGACTATATGCATCACCTAGAACGAATCGTCAATTCTCCTTTAATCCCCTCATGATAATAATCGTGATGCGGTTTGCATTCATATGTGTATGTGCCCGGTTTTGCGTCTAATACAATCAACCCGGTCCTACCTTTTTCCATATGCACACTGGCGCCTAATTCAGGAAAGCTAAGTATATGGCAGTTGTTATTCGATTCGTTTTGGATGCGGAGAACAATTGGTGCACTTGCATATAACTCCATTGTTGCTGGTTCTACCGAATCGGGTTTCATCACAATCGTTGGTAGCTTCTCGATCGTCGTTGCATTAATACCAGTCACCCAATGTTGTTGAAGGTATAAACTAATCAAAAGTCCTATAATGGTGGCGCCATAAAATGCCCCTTTCACTAATGGGAAGAAAGAGAAGGCTTCATTCGTTTGTTGGATGTTTGCTTTCAGCGAAAAAATAGAAAACGTTAAAATGGCTAAAACAAAAATCGCGGTAAGAAAACTTATACCAATAAAAGGATTACTTGCTTCCAACATTGCGTTATATTCCGGATCAACATTTCGAAACATAGAGATGACGAGGGAAGGAATAGTAAGAACAGAAAAGAAAAGACCGTAAATGATCCCGAAAACCGGCACCCATTTCCACTTCACACACAATAGAACAATCGCAATTCCTCCTGCAAGTATTGCATTGATCATATGAATAGGTGGAAAATGCCTTAATATGAACAACCCAGCTATTAAAATTGTTACCACATTCAACCCAAGCAACGTTGCGGTAAACCTTGTATAGCTATTAATCATGGCATTGCTCCTTTCTTCCTATTAAATACGTAATAATGTATTCGACTGTTGGGATTATTATGCTGATTAATTAGATGGAACAGGGGAAAGGAAAGAAGGGGCAAAAAAACGTGTCTTTCGGGTTAGGCTCGCAAATAGAAAGAGATGATAATAAACAATTAGTCGTTTCATCTTCTTCATGGGATTGGGGGACAGGAGAGTCGTTTATGCAGTTACTGGAAATTATTAATATCCCGAAAGGGCGTTCATCCAAGATTTATCTCATAGAAAGCCTATTCTAAAATCAAAAAAACTCAATAAAACAAGCACTATATCTATTGGAGTTTTTTCTATATAATCTTGAAATTTCCGATACTAACGCTCCAACCTTTGTATTCTTGATCAGAATGAATAATAGTTAGATATTTTGAGTAGAAGTTGCTCAACTTTAAATTTTCATTCTGATTCACTTATAAGTTACCATATACAATAAAATTAAGAAGTTGAATTATAGGAATGTACATAAACATATATTGTTAAAACGAGACACCTTTTTCAGTGTCTCGTTTCAGCCTCTTTTATATATGGTAAGTAAAGTAAATATCAGTAGGTCTCTCGTATACTGTTCCAATTCCTTCTATGAAAATTACATACCCAACTGTTCCTTCAGCCCAAGTATATGCAGATTGCCCGTTTGAAGCGATATTTACACCTTTATTCGTTTCTGTCCATGAAAGTCCCACTGTAAAACCTGAGAATCTTGTAGAAGCACTTCCTTCAGTAATTGATCTAAATGAATTGTAAGAATAGATATTATAAGTTCCAGTTAAAGTTAATGTTGCACCCATCCAAGTACTAGAACTATATGAATGAGTCCTTGTCATGTTAGAGCCCGCAGCAATTCCAATTTGGTCATTATTCTTTAATAATTGATATTTTGCATCTAAAAAAATATCTCCATGTATTTCTGCTGGTTGAGATTCAGCTTCAATTAAAAATTTATGGAAGTCTTCTTTACTTTCAAAATTTAATACTCCTACTTCGGATGATAATTCAGCAAACTCACTTTCATCTAATACTTCAAGTTCATAGTTATCAAATATCTCTTCTAAACTTAAATTCTTATCAATTTGAATCTCATCATTTACTAAGCTACTACCATCAACTTCTTTTTTGGTTAATTCTTGAGCACCAACAGAATTACCACCTACAATTACACATAAAAACATAAAACTAATTGACAATAAAAATGTTAATTTCTTCATTTACTTTCCCTCCTTGTTTTTAAGTACATGAAAATATTACCATATGTATTTAATAATTAAGTATTAATATAGGAATATTCAGATATTAGTATTTGCAATAACTTGAGGTGAATATTTCATTAACGTAAAATAGATTTAGATAAAGGGGGTACTTATTAAATGAATGCAATGGATGGAATATGGCAGTTAATCGTGGTAATTGGATTATTTTCTTTGATGTATTTAGTGTTTAGATTCCTAAAAAAGAAGAAATAGAAATTGAATTGTATAATAAAGACAAAAATAGAACGAGAATATAGATTCTAATTGGTCTATTCGAGTGTGTCTCAGCATGTGTAGAACGAGGTGGCAAAAAGTCGTTCGAGGTAGCCGCCAAGGCTGAAAATAAAATAGAGTGAAGGTTTTCGTCATTAGTTTACCAGATTGGGTGACTATAATGAAAGACGGGGTGACAAGAAATTCATTTACATAAAATCTGGAAATAAGAAATACCATTTCAGTAATTAATCAAAATTTCAACAACCGATTAAAATTTTACCTTCCCCGATCGGAAAAACTCCAAAAACATCACTTGGAACAAGGGGACAGGAATTCACACATATATTGGGAATTAGTAATGGAAGTGATAGTGGATTGCAGCGACCCTCCACGTAATCTAGCCCAAAAGGGCGTTTTTTCAGTATTGTTTGAAGGAAGCTTTTAAATATAGTTCTAATGAAATCGTTAGCCTGCTGCAGCATAAATAGATGTGCCAGCAGGCTTTTTATTTAGTGAAAGCATTTGTTTAATGAAGGGGGGGAACAGGCAACGTTGTTCATATGAATGCGTGCCTGTTTTCTACCCGATATTCCTACGATTCTCAACATAATCATTACACTGGGTCGTTAATCTTTTTCGTAATAAAACATAGAAAGTGTGCCTTGGTGTGTGTGTGTATGTATAGATTTTAAATCACTAGATTCAAAATTTACATATTTCTATCAAGATATTCATCTAGGGATTTTCGTATAATCAAAGCTTCCGACATTTTCTCATTTTTACAATATAATGCTAATCTCTCAAGCTGGGATTTTCTAAGGTAGAATGACTTTAGTTTCATATTCTGCTCATTTGCAATCTCTATATTATTACTACCTTCTTTTTTTGAAGTAAAAAGAGCATCATAAATGCTTGCTATTTTATCATATAGGACTTTTATATCGTTATTAACAATCCCTATTCCCATACAAAATGTAAGTTTTAAATTGGTTCGTTTAGATATTTCGATTTGCAATTGATCTTTCTTTTTTGCAAGTTTTAATAAATTCCCCTCTTTTATAACAAATGCAAAGGTGTCACGTCCAACTCTAAATGCCATATCAGTATTATATATATTTTTTATTGCTAACAATATAACATCTATAATTTCACTCTTAATTACTTCCCCAAAATACTTTCTACTATTATCAATATCTATTAAAACCATGGAGATCTTATCATGTGTTGTTTTTGTGCAATAATCTTTTACAATTTCTTCAATTTCCACTCGAGAGTAAATTTTGTAAGAATTCATTTAACAGCCTCCATATTAATAATAATCTTATTATATCATTTTTTTCTAATTAAATAATTGGATCGTATAATAGTATGAATTTCTTCAAAGAACACAGGTAACAACTGATACTCAATATTAATATCGGAATATTTTAAATATATTGTTGATTTATTAATCTTTTGTTATACAATTTAAGTATACATACATTCATGTATATATATCAATGTATGTATATAGAATTCTGTGAAGGAGGGGATATTTATGTCAGAAAGACAACACGTTGTACGAGTAACTCAAAAAATAAAAAAAATCACTAGACGATAATTTTGAGCGAATTGTAAAAGAAGAGGAGAAATGTTTTCTAATATTTCTCCTTATTTGCGTAGTGCCTTTCTTTTACAACACTATGTTCTGATTAATGTTGGAAAATCCTTATTCCCTAAGATTGTTGTAGTACATAAATAAGAGGGAGGACTATCAATGACTCTATCGTTATCTAGCTTTCAAATAGATAATTTTTTATTGGATAATTATAGAAATGAAATTATATACCATCAAGGTCTTACTAAAATACTAGACGGCAAGGTTATTCCAATTTTAAATAATGATGGATTGGCTTTTTGTTACTTTGGAGAGAATGGCATCTTTGGCCAAAGAGAGGCATATCTAATTGTGTTTATTAATGGAAACTATTCAATGAAGAATATAATTCAAGAGCTTAGTAAAGCATTGGAACAAATGCATTCCATTTCTTTTTCTAATGAAATTGAAATTTTATTTTTAGAAATTTATACAGATGATAAAGACTTAATAGAAAAGCTTTCTGAAATGAAGGAATTTCTAGATATGAGCCGTTACTCTATTAAAATAAGAAAAAAAATAACGGAAAGAACAATGCCATCAAATGTTATTTTAAGTGAACCTTATTCAATTAGGAGAATCTCTAATGAAGATGAATTATTAGTGGAAGAAACTATCGATCTTATTACGAAGGCATTAATAAATGGCTATAAGCTGTTAACTGATAAACCGGTTAATCTAATAAATGTAAAAGAAAATGTAGAAGCAAGTTACTATCCGCTTATTACTGAGAACAGAATCAGCTTATCAGCATTAAATAAACAAGAGTTATGTGGTCATGCAACAGTTGAGATAGATGAAGTGGGTGAGGGCCCAGTACACCGTGAAGCAAATTTACTAGATATTTATATTAAACAACCATTTATGAATCATGGGTTGTCTTCGTATTTATTAAATCAAATTGAGCAAATTTGTTTACAAAATGATATTAGTTTTCTAAACGCGACTGTTGAAGAAAACGATGACGTTAAGCTACAACGGTTATTGTCTATGCTTGATGATAAAGGATACTACAAAAGATCCGTTACATATTACAAATGGAATAATTAGGAGGATAATGTTGTTACTATCAAACTCATTTCTATTTAATTTTTTAACAAAGGAATCGCCGAAAAAAAAAGCGGATTTTAATCCAGATGTTTTAGAACATTGCTATCAACAAAGAGTATTAGACCCAATTATTTTGCTGACGGGTTTCTCTCATAAGGAAAGAAGCAGAGTTAGTATTCAAAAGAAAAATAACGTTAAAAATGAATGCTTAAAACAGTTTCTATTAAAACTAAACGAAACCGATGTCGATTATGTCTGTTTAAAGGGCCTTGCCATGAAGAAGTACTATCCAAAAATGAGTAATAGACAAAGTAATGATTATGACTTTTTGGTTAAGGATATAAATGATTTTTTCAAATGTTATTCAATATTAACCAAGCAAGGTTATACCTTTTATCACTATCCAGTATTTACACGATTTAATAATAAATTAGTAGGTACTGTGAAGTTTACAAAGGTTACCCATGATATAGAAACATTACTAGAAATAAATATAGGTGGTTTTACTATTAGTCAACTAACTTGGATAACGGATGATGACTTATGGGAGCAAAAGCAGTTACTTAAACTAGAAGAGTATTCATATTATGTACCTTCAGATAATAATAACCTATTAATATTTTTAGCGGAGACATCTGGTAGGCTCCCTTCTATATTGAGAGATCATGTCGATTTTTATTATATGTATCAATATATAGGTCCAAAGAAAATAGAGAAACTTCTCAATAATATGAATGATAAACATTTAAAAAATTTATTATCAGAATTTATTAAGTTAGATAAAGGGATGGGTAAGGAATACAAAAATATAAACAAAAAAAACATGGAATGGAAATATAACATCCCAAAGTTTATCTATAGAAGTCCTACAACATTGTTGTTATATTACTTTACAAGAATAGGAAACTACTATGTAGATAACGATAAGAAGTTAAAGTTAATGAAAAAGATGGATGATTTTGTTTCAATCAAATGGCGCTTTGAAAAAGGAATTCCAATCACTTTTATTCCGATTAGCGAGTCAGTTATCCATAGTAAAATAAATTGGTTAAATCTAAAGGGACATAAATTAGCGGTTACCCCAATAGGTACATTTCTACTTAGTGGTTTTTGTATAGTATATGATGATGAGTTCGATCAAATAACAAAATTAGTTGAAGAAGGTGATTTTGCAAATGTCAAATATAGCGACAACTCCAATAAAAACACAGCAAGTTAGCAGTAATGTTCTCAAAAATAAAAATTTTTTATTGTTATGGCTTGGTAGTACGTTGAACTATTTAACGTTTAATATTTTTACCCTTTCATTACCCTTAATGATTTATGATTTAACTCAATCTACATTAGCAATGAGTTCGATGAGAGCGATAGAGTTTTTACCAAATATTCTACTTGCTGTATTTATAGGGGTATTATCAGATCGATATAGTAGAAAAAAAGTAATGTTAAGTGCAGTTGTGATAAAAACATTGTCAATAGGAACAATCTTAACGTTGATTTTATTTACGGATATTAGTATATGGATGTTATATATAATAGGGTTTGTCCTTTATACGTCTACCTACACTTTTGGAAATGCATATCATAGCATAATGCCACTAGTCGTAAAAAAAGATCAACTAACAGAAGTAAACTCCTATTTAAGTTTTACGAGGGAATTGATTAGTATTATAGGTCCAGCAATTGCCGGGTTAATTTTACTTGTAACTACCTACCAATATGGGATTACGATTACATTAGTCGGTTTATTAGTACTCTTAATTGCTGTAAGTTTATTAAACGTTCCAAATGAAGATAAAGTTCCAAAGAAGCGTGAAGGTCTATTTAAGGAAATTAGTGCTGGTTGGGATTGTTTAATTGAAAATAAAATGTTGTGGTCCTTAACTTTAATAGTTTGTATAAGTAATGTTGCTTCTGCAATGACTATTGCAGTTTTTATTTTTTACGCATTGAAATATTTTGGCATCTCAGAATTTTATTTAGGAATAGTTCTTTCTAGTGCAGCGGTTGGGGGATTGTTGGCCGCATCCATAGCTAAGAAATTACGTAAATGGTTCTATAGAGGCCATATGATTACTTTTAGTTTGATATTATCAGCTATTGGTTACTTTATATTGTTCGCTTCAGTGTATTGGGTGTTTTTAGCAGTTGGGATTTTCTTGATTGGATTTAGCGGCACTATTATCGGTATTCATTATTCTACTTTAAGACAAGAATCTACTCCCAATCACTTATTAGGTAGAGTGGCTGGAACGTCTTCTACTATTATGAAATTAGCTACTCCGTTAGCATTTTTGATTGCTGGGTTGTTAGGGGAACTCATAACTGTAAATTATTTATTTTTAATATCTGTATTCATCATTTTTGTTACACTATTTTATTTGTATTATAGCAAAGCATACAAATTAGAATAATTAAATGTTGTTAATATCGCAAAAAATGTCTAAATATTCCGATATTAATTTTACTTATAAATTCTAATTCTATAAAATTATTTATAAATTGATTAGGAGGTTTTAATTATGTCATTACAAATTGTGGAAGAAGAAAATAAAGTACTAGAAAGGATTAATGATTGGTATGACCATATACCTATGTCTGTCAATGATACATATGGAGATCCTTTCATTATTGAGCAGGTAGATAATACTATTAAGAAGCTAAAAATACTATGGAACCATAAAGCACCGATTGCTATCTTTACAAAAGCACCATTTAATCCAGAGGTTATTGAAAAACTTAAAGAAATTAAAAACCATCCCCAGGTTATTGTTATGTATTCTCTAACTGGGTTAAATGAGGCGGGATATTCTTTTGAGAATCGAGTAAATTTTATTAAGGAACTAAAAGAGATTTTTAATGATATTGTCATCCTTACACGCCCTATTATAAAAGGTAGAAATGACGATGAAGAAACTTTACAAAAAATCGTACAAGTTGCAAAAGAACATTGCGGCTATTTAGTTTTAGGTGGACTACATGACCCTTATAAAAATAAGAAGATTGAATCTACCGTTGAAGAAAGGCTAATTGAAATGTGTGATATGGCAGGAGTTAAATCATTCCATAAATCTAGTTGTTGTGCAGCGTATATAAAAGGGGTCTCTTGTTGGATGCATGATTTAAATGAGCCAATAAATTTGGATGTAGCTAGGGCACTTGGATATGAATTTGAAATAGTAAATAATAGTATCGTTTTAAATAGTGGTTCTACTGGTGACTTGAACTTTTTAAGAATGTTAACCAGAGCCAACATTTATAGTAAAGAAATTATTAGTAACTATAATCTATTAACAATAAAAACTGGTACTCAAAAATATGAAAGCACTTCTAGTTGGTATGCTTGGGCAGAAAATATCGAAACTTGTTTAGACTGTGACTATTGTATCATTAAGCAAATAGAATATTTAAAGAAAATGAGGGTGCAAATAGGTACACACCCTAGGGATATGTTAAAACTTGTGGCAGAAAATAATTATGGTCAGAATTTTGAAGAGTTCAAAAGGACGAAAATCAAAAAAGACCGTGATTTAAGTAACCTTAATAGCTATGCTGATGTACGTATTACAAAACCTTGTTTCGCTAAGAGGTATTAGGGGGAAGCCTCATTTTACCAGTCATTAAGCAACTCTCACTAGATTCTAAGAAATTTCATATATTATTATACGAACAATCAGCAAAAAAGGATGTTGTGTTATTTATACATGGTTTAGGTGAAGATCGTACAGGCATTAATTATTTTTTTGCTTCTGAAGCAAAAAAGTTATATAGAATGGGTTACTCTACATGTCAATTTAATTTAATAGGACTTGGAGATGAGAACGGCATTCCGAACTTAGAAACATGGGTGAATCAATTAGATTTAGTGTTGCGCTTCCTTACCTCGAGTTTTCCGAATATATTAATAATAGCAAGGGGTATTTGTAGAGTTTTATTTTCTACAAGTACCTATAACGGAAAAATAATACTACTAGGTCACAGTAATAAAAACGATTATGATCTATCGTATATCAACCGATATATTGATAATGATTGGGTTAAAGTACCTCAAAACGATGTTTATAGTACTAAAGAAGAAAAATTTTGGTTGAATTTGGCAGTTGAGACAAGCTCGATTGGAGGACTACATTTACCACTATCATTGTTTCAACAATTAGAAAGTAAACTAACTAAAAAGTGTTATGTTGACTATTTATTCAGTTTAGGTGATGAGAAAAAAGATAGTACTTTGTTTTATAGGAATTCAATTTCTTTTCCAAATGTAGATCCGTTATTAAGGAAAGAGGTAGAAAGGGAAATTGTAAGTCAGAAAATTAGTGAGGTGTTAATGGAGTGGAAAAGGAAAAAGGGAGATTAATTGTCGTTTGCGGTATTGATGGAACAGGCAAGACAACGATTGTGAATTATATTAACAAACTTATAGAAGAATTAGGGTTTCCTTGTAATAAAATACACTCCATTACAGCTGGGGATAATGCTGGTGAAGTATTTAACTTTATAAGGGAGAAGGTAGATGCAGACTTCGGTAAAATTGAGCAGGCTATTGGAGATTTCCTTTTTATTAACTTTCTATTTCGTTATAAAACAATGATACAACCATCAATTAGCGAGGGAATAAATGTCGTGTGTGATAGGTATTTATATTCTCATATTGCTAATCAAAAGACGTTTGGAGTAAATACAGGACTTTATGAGTCTATTGAAAATGCAATAGAACCGGACTTAATAATTTATTTAGCAAATGATGTTCAAACATCAATTAGTAGAGTTGCATCTAGGTCTAATAAGGATTCGTTGGATAGAAACATAATATTACTAAGCAAAATTAAAAGCAACCTAGAAGAAATGTTAAAAGATAAAAAGGTTGTTAAAATCGATTCTTCAATGAATATAGAAAACGTTAAGTTAAAAGTGCGAGAAAATATTATCAAATTGTTTGAGGTGAATCTAATTGATCATTACAGTTGATGGAACATCAGGAGCGGGAAAGAGTGCTTTTGCAAATGAATTAGCCAATAGTTTAGGAATAAAGCATATAAGTTTAGGCTTTATATTCCGTGCTATCGCTTGGTGTCTCATAAATGACAATTCAGAGAATAAGCTTAGTGTATCTTATACAAATAATTATAACTCTTACCCAACTATAATGTTTGATGGAAAAAATATAACTAGGGAAATTCAAGGGAACTTAGCAATAGAAAAGATAGTATCAAGTGTTGGGGCACAGAAAAGATATGAAGAAATAGCTTATTCTATAATTAAAAAGCACTTGGGTTCAGAATCTGCAGTAATAGAAGGAAGAAATACACATGGCTTTTTCCCAAATGCAATACTTAATATAATTTTAGATGCAAAAAGAGATGAACGGTTTAATAGAAATCGTCGGGAATTGGAAAGGACAAATAAAATTAAAGATATAGAGGAATTCCTTTATTACAATAAAAAAAGAGATGAAAATGATCAAAAACGAAGTGTTGGTTCCTTGCAAGTTACGGAAGATATGTTTTATATAGATACAACTAACACAAGTTTAGAGGAAAATGTAAAAATGGTTATGGACAAGATTGAATGTATAGAAAAAAGAGAAAGAATTTTGGCTTCCGTCATTATTCCAGCATACAATAGATCAAATCATTTAAAAGAGTGTTTGCATTACTTGGAAAAACAAAATATTTCGAGTGTAAAGTATGAGATTATCGTAGTAGACGACCAATCTACAGACGATACTCGTGAAGTGGTAGCAACCTTCCCAGGTGTACGCTACATTCAGAACAATGGAAAAAGAGGCCCTGGAAGTGCAAGGAATAAAGGGGTAGCTATAGCAAGAGGAGAAGTTATAATTTTTTTAGATAGTGATATATTAGTTCAAGAAGATTTTATCTTAACTCACATTGACTATCATAACAAATCTAGTAGAACGGTTGTTTTAGGTGCGAGAAGGCATTTACCTGAGCATATTGATTATATTCCGAAAAATAAAATAAAAATGGAAAGTAGAGAAGTCTTAATAAGTAAGTATTCACAAGATATTAATTATCTAATGCACCCATGGAGTTTATGCTATACGTGTATAGTGTCTTTGCCCTCTTTTCTAGCAAAGAGTACTACTTTTAATGAAGATTTTAAAGGTTGGGGAATGGAAGATATTGAATGGGGTTATCGCCTCCATAATAACAATGTTAGGTGGTTATTTTCTAATAGGTCTATAGGCTATCATCTATATCATGATAGAAATATGAATGACAAAAAATTTAATCAGTGGAAGCTTAATTTAGAACATTTTTTACAGTTACATAGGGGTGAAGATGCTAAAAAATTTGAAATGTTTTCTTCTGTTTTCGATCCCAATATTAAAGCGAATTATATGGAGATTTATGAGGAGTTTAATCCACGAGAAGAATATGGCGAAGTAAAAATACTGAATATTCAAAATGATGCCAATGATAATTTTTTCAACTATATACAAAAGAAGTTCCTTTTAATAAAGGAGGAAGTGGAATTAGTTATTTTGGTAGTGCCTAGTCATCATTTGAATACTATATTAATATATTCCCAGTTTTTGAATAACATTATTCCATTCATAGTATTTACGGTTAATCAGTGGGAGGAAAATAAGGAAACGATATTAGAATCAATAAAGAACAAAATCAATATCCAGTGGTAATGGAGGAGTTGCATGTTTCAACAAGAAGTAATCATCCCACATAGAAATAAAAATGAATGGATTGCTTCTATATTAACAATTCCTGAAAAAGTAGAAGCTATACTAATTATTTGTCACGGTTTAACGGGAAATAAAACTGGGCCACAAAAACTCCAGACTATACTAGCAAATAATTTAGTGGTGGATAATATTCTAACTGTCAGGTTTGACTTTAGGGGTGCGGGTGATTCTAGCGGAAACTTCTTTAGTACTACATTTAGTCAAATGATAGAGGATACGGAACTAGTAATGAAGTATATTATGCAGCTATATCCAGAAAAGGAGATATTTTTTTTAGGTTTAAGTATAGGGGCTATTGTTTCTAGCGTTGTTGCAGTGAAACATAGGAGTCCTGGAAATATAATTATAAGTAGTGATTTGGCTGAAAACCTTAAGTTCTCCGGACAATTATCCATAAGAAGTGGAGAATTCCACCTAAACGATAAGTTTTCTGAAGAAAGATCTAAAATCTTTATAAGGAAATTGATTAAAGAATCAGGTATTAATTGTATCCTTTATTTTGGGAACAAAGACTATAAAGTGCAGAAAGCTGCAGATGAAGTTAGTACTTTTATAAAAATAAAAGGTTATAAAGAAATGGACCATCTGTTTGGCAACTATGAAGTAAGGCAACAGCTATCAAGAGATATATCGAAGTTTATAAAAGAAGTAAAGTAGGAGGATGAAAATGCAAACCCAAACAATTTCACTTTGTTTAATGGTAAAAAATGAGGAGACTTTTTTAAGAAAATGCATAGAAAGTGTCCAAGCAACTGTTAATGAAATTATCATATTAGATACTGGCTCTACAGATAAAACTATCGAGATTGCAACGGAATACACAGACCAAGTAAAATATAAGGTTTTTAATGGGGACTTTAGTGCTATGCGCAATGAAGTGCTAAAGTACGTGCAAACGGATTGGGTACTATTCCTTGATGCGGATGAATTTTTTGATGAAACGGAAATTCCCAAAATAAAGGAAGCTATTAATAAAGTTTCAAGCGATGTGGGGGGGATTCGGTTTTATAGATATAACTTTTTTGCTTCCGGAGGTTGGTATTCTAATAAAGTACTAAAGTTATTTAGGAATAATCCAGAATATAAATACGCTAAGAAAGTAAATGAATCTATTGATACCTCTATTATTCAATCAGGTTATTTAATAGAAGACTCTGACATCGTACTAAACCATATCGGTCATACTCGGTCAAGAGAAGATAGAGATGCAAAAAGTAAAAAGTATATACAGTTGATGAAAGAGCAATTAGAAGAAACACCGAATGACCCTGTTCTACATGGATATATTGGACTTATATCCCGCACATTAGGTGATTTTGATTATGCAATTAACAAGACAACTCATGCATTAAACATTAATCCCAATTCTTCCACTTTACATATGTTTCATGGACACGTGCTTCGTTCCGTAAATAAAAATTTGGAAGCACTTGATACATATAAAAAGGCATTAGAATTACGACCAAATGATGCAGGTGTTCTAAATATGATTGGTGTTATGTATATGACTCTGGGGAATTTGGCGGAGGCAGAAGAGTATTTTGGCAAGGCCTTTGAATCGAATCCTGCCCTAATTCATTCTTTATTAAATAAAGGTATTGTGAGGTTTTACCAAAAAGATTATTTATCAGCATATGAGTATTTTAGTAAGGTGATTGAACGGAACAAATCTTTCCTCTATAAAGATATTTTTGGAATCCTGGAATGTGACCCTTATAAATCGTTTTATTATGAAACATATATGGAATATAGTGGTTTAGAATCATACATTGCTATATGTGAAAGTAAAATGAAGGAGGTGCTTAATTATTAATTATTTTTGTAATGTCCTCGTGGACGGTATTGCTGTGGGTTTCACAGTGAACCTTGAATATGTAAAAAGAAATATCGATGATAAAAGAAGTTTAATTTTGGCAGTAGATGATTTAACCCCCAATGATACTATAAATTTACCACTAGAAAGTGTAGTTGGTATTTTAATAAGAGATGCTTGTCCAACCTCACACGCGGTAATAGTTGCAAAAAATTTAGGGATTCCTGTCTTGATGACAACTAATGTTGAAAAGATGTTAAATAAACTTGTAATATTAGACGGCCTTACTGGTTTTTGTAAAGTGGAACCGGATGAAGTTGAACAAAAAGATGCAAATGACAGGCTTAATGAATACCGAAGAAACCAAAAGGAAATGAAAGAAAGCGTTAAGTCCGTTCAGAAAACACGTGACGGTAAAGAGATTCAGGTGATGGCGAATGTTGGTAGTTTAACTGATGTAGTAAATTTAGATGGTATTGCAGATGGAATAGGGGTTTTTAGAACAGAACTTTTATTCATGAATAGGTTAATGCCGCCTAGTGAAGAAGATCATTTCAATACATATTTTGATGTTTTGAAAAACGTTAAAAAGCCAGTAGTTATTCGGACTTTTGATATTGGTGGAGATAAGCCTACAAAATTCTTTAATCATCCAATAGAGGAAAATCCCTCTTTAGGTTATCGAGCTAGCAGAATTATTAGTAATGATATGGGAAGAAAGCTTTTTAAAGATCAAGTAAAGGGAATATTGCGAGCTGCTATATTTGGAGAAGTATCAATTATGATACCTATGATTTCACACATAGAGCAATTTCTATATGCAAAAAAATTAATAGAGGAGGTTAGGCAGGAATTAATTTCAAAAGCTACCCCATTTAAAATGGTAGATGTCGGGATTATGATAGAAATTCCTAGTAGTTGCTTAATAGCCGAGCATCTAGCGGAAGTCGCGGATTTTTTCAGTATTGGAACAAATGACTTAACACAATACACGTTAGCTGTGGACCGTCAAAACATACATGTTAAATCTTTATATAGTGAATTACACCCTGCTTTATTAAAACTAATTAAAATGACAGTCGATGCTGCACAACTTTATAATAAACCGGTTAGTGTATGTGGAGAACTGGCATCGAACCCAATTGCTCTTTCGTATCTGGTTGGTTTAGGTATTGACAGGCTAAGTATGAATTCTCATTCTGTTCCGATTATCAAAAATGAGATAAAAGGTTTATCTTATAATGAATGTAAAAAAAACCTAGATGTCCTCTACGGGTACTCAAACTTAGAAGATGCTATCAATTTTCTAGAAAACAGAAAAGTATGCTATGAAAGTATAGTTTAAGTACCTAAAAGCACGTACCTATAGGTCGTGCTTTTATTAATAGATAAATTTTGCTTCTAGGGCTAGAAAATATGGTGTTGTGAGGTGTTGAAAATAATTAGAAATGCGGTAGGTGCCATTGTTTATAAAGGAGAAAAATTTTTATTGGTTCATAAGACTAAAATAAATACTAAAGAGGGTAAGGAAAATATTAAAGGAGAGTGGGACTTTATTAAAGGTGGAGTTAAAGAGGAAGATAATGGTCTACAAGATTCGATTATAAGAGAATTAGATGAAGAAACAGGTTCTAAAGACTATACTATTATAAAACAATTTCATGAAAAAATAACCTTTTCTTTCCCTATTGAAATTCGAAAGAAGATAGGTTTTAATAAGCAAGAAACTACAATGTTCTTAGTAGAATATTTCGGTGAATTAGAAACATTAAAACAAAAAGATGACGAGATTGATGAAATTGTATTTATAAACAAAAATAATGTTATGGACCTATTAACGCACCCTGACACAAAAGAGTTTTTTTTAAGAAATATACTGGACGGAAAATTACGAGTAGAATAAAAGGTAGTTGAAATGATTTTCGCAGGAATCTATGGTTGGACCTCACTCTAAGGCAAAACAATAACGAAATTATTTATTTTTGGTCACATCATAAATCTAATAGTAGAAGTACGATCATAAAAATTGAAACTCATAAATTGAAGTTATTTTATTATTATCATTTTATGGATAAGCTCTTTAAAGAGAGGTGGGCATGTGTAGGTTGCCCACCTCATTTTTAATTGTAGGTTTGGGTAAACCACAACTCAAGAAATTGAATAAAAATGGCTTAATCTCCAGTTGCTAAATACATTTCTATTACTCTTTTATTAATTTTCGTAAGGTAGTTCAGTTGGTACGATAGGTACATTATTATCCGCTAAAGTACTGGTGGTAAATCCAAGTATAGAACAGAATAATGTTAAACACATTGTCATCTTAAAAAACCCCTTCACAATCCTCACTCCTTTCTGCATAATATAAATAGGGGAATATTGGAACTATTAATTCCCTGAATTTTTTAATACTTTAAGTCTATTTTACTCTAAGTATGTCGTTTTGTCTTATGAATATAGGAATATTGAACTGGGTTGGGGGGTTTGGAGAAGAGATGAGTGGTAATTTAGTAGGGAAAGAGATTCGTCGTTTACGACTTCATTTAGGTTTAACTCAAGAAGAAGTAAGCAAAGATATATGTAATCAATCAATGCTTAGCAAAATTGAAAAGGGTGAAACATATCCATCTGCAAATATACTCTATCAACTCTCGCAACGTCTAAATGTTGATATGGAACATTTTTTTCTTTTTGCTAATATACAAGATGTTTCTTATATGAAAAAAATTCAATCTTCGCTTCGAGAAGCGGTGAGAAGAAAAGACTATGCAGAGGTTAAGAATATAGTCTTGAAGGAAGAAAACGATTTCAAAAGTGACGATTCTTTGGAATGGAGACAATTTTTGTTGTGGCATAAAGGTATGGCGTATTATTATGCTGACGGCAATCCGGATAAAGCGATTGAAACAATAAAAAGAGCATTAGAAATTAGGGAGAAAATAAAAAAGGTAGAGTTATTTTCTGAGCAAGAGTTAAGTATTTTAAATACAATGGGGGTCATTTATGCAGAATTAAAGGAGCATAAAAAGGCGTATGAAATCTACCTGACTTGTATTGAAGAACTAGAGAAACGTGAGTTATTAAAGGACCTAACAATATACATTAGAGTTCTGTATAATTTTAGTAAAGTCTTAACTCATTTAGGTGAATATGATCATTCAATTACAGTTTGTAAAAATGGGTTAGACCAATGTATCAAAGGAGAATTTCTGTATTTATATGGAGAGTTTGTTTATCATATCGGTTACAATTATGAACTTCAAAACGAGGTTCATCAAGCGATAAAGCAATACAAACAAGCAGTTCATATTTTTAATTTACAAAATAATTTGAAAAATACGGAGTTTATTAGTAAAAAGATTAAAGAATTATCTAATTTAGCAGAATCAAAATAGACGGAAATCCGTAAATTCCTATTTTTGTTAGGGGTAGTAAGATAAGCAAGGTAATGAAAAGATAGTAATCACCTAGAAATATCTCTGAAAAAGTCAAAATCAAAAATATACATAATTTTTACTTTAGAAAAAAACTCAAATGAGCTGGAAATACTTGTAGTGAAAAGTTTTTTAATATAGGTTAAAAGTTTTTTAGGGATGGTTGAAAGATTCTAATAAAAAGAGTTTATAGTTTAATTTAACTTCTAGCTAATTATTATTTTCTTTGAACTTTTGTGCGATCTGGGAAAGTTTTGAAGAGTAATCACGATGGGGAGTTGAATAGGTATTGGAAAAAGTGCCCCTTTCACTAAAGGAAAGAAAGAGAAGGGTTCATTCGTTTGTTGGATGTTTGCTTTCAGCGATAAAATTGAAAACGTTAAAATGGCTAAAACAAAAATAGCTGTAAGAAAACTAATACCAATAAAAGGATTACTTGCTTCCAACATTGCGTTATATTCCGGATCCACACTTCGAAACATGGAGATTACTAGGGAAGGGATAGTAAGAACAGAAAATATAAGACCATAAATGATTGCAAAAACCGGCACCCATTTCCACCTCACACACAATAGAACAATCGCAAAACCTCCAGCAAGTATTGCATTGATCGTATGAATAGGTGGAAAATGCCTTAATATAAACAACCCAGCTATTAAAATTGTTACCACATTCAACACGAGCAACGTTGCGGTAAACCTTGTATAGCTATTAATCATGGCTTTGCTCCTTTCTTCCTATTAAATACGTAATAATGTATTCGGCTACTGGAATTTTTATGATATTAAATTATAGGGAGAAAGGGGAGGAAGGATCTTTCGCGTTTGGCTCGCAAATAGAAAGAAGATGATAACATAGAATCAGTTGTTATCATCTTCTTTAATATGTATAGGCTTGTCCGACAAGGTTACACTAGGGTGTCCCGGGGTTAATGTTGCTATTCGTCTTCATTTTGGTTTTGCTTTTCTTCTTCTTTTTGATAGTCATGGAAAAGTTGTGTAATGTCCATTTTTGCTTCAATGCAGAATTTATATAGAGTCATCGTTTCTGGTATTTGTATGCCGCGTTCTAATCTAGATACTGTTTTTTCATCAATTCCAGTATCTTCAGCAACTTTCCTTTGCGTGATATTCTGCTCTTTTCTCCACTTATATATAAGTTCCCCTAATATTTTCCCATCGAGGTTTTCTCTTTTAGTCAAAGAAAAACACTCCTTTTAGGAACATTATCTAAAGGGGCTAGGAGTAATCACACGTCGAGCTCGTCACCTTTTGTGAATAAATTAAAACTTTTTTCGTGGCAGCCAATTGTGGATTTAATTTTCCCAAATAGAAACAAGCCTGGCTCTTAACCAGGCTTACTTTTCTTCCTTCTTCCTTTTCTTTCTCTTTTTCGGATCCATCATAAAACTAAAGTTAATTTTCTGGTCTGTACAGAAAAGGTTATAAATGACAGCAGCTTTTTGCATTTGTTGTCGCATGACGGCTGCTGATATAGTTAAATCTACTTTTACATTGTTATGAAATAGAATAGTACAGCCTGTACCATTCGGAATAACCTTATGTATATGGTGATACATCAACCAAGCGCAATACATATGATCCGGAGAATGCGTTGGAATCATGATCATTCCTTGCGCCTCCGATATTATCATCGGTGTCTTTTGCTTAAAATTTGTTCTATGTACGATTGATTTCTTTCTTCCTTCGTAAGATGCCCCGTAATGTAAGCAGCTGTTACTAATCGCATCCAACGGCTTATCCTCGATGTAAAACTCCCCATCCCAATCTAACGTTTTAGTTTGCAACCACGGATGGAAGTTAGGAAAAAGACCAACAGTAGCGGAAGTAATAAGATACTCTTCCATCATATCCATTCTAACAAGTCCCCCTTATAAAGATAATTATTTATAGAAAAGAAGACGGAGTTAAGTTAGATAATATTAATAGAAGAAATATGTTTTCTTGATGTTAGTGCAAATGTCAAAGAGGGGATGAAAACATATTCGCCTTCATTACCGTCTTCAAATTCACAATAAAATATGTAGAAATTCTACCCTTCAAGAATATGAACCTACTCCAAAAGTTACCACCCTATCTAAGTAAAAAGACCCCTTTTCCAATATTATCTAAACAAAAAGAAACAAATAAAACGTCGACCTCGCCACCTTCTGAGAAATATTGTAAATTGTGGACGGAGGGACAGGTCCCTCGTCCACACATTTTTTGGAAATTAGTAATAACCTTGCAGCGTTGCTGCAAGGTAAAGAGCGTTGTACGAACTCTATTCCAACCACTTTTATTTTAGTTGACTTAGTATAACTAAAGGTTCAAACAAGATATTAAATTACGCAATGCTAATTGATGGTAATCATCTAAATTTCTTCTCATAGAAACCCGTCGAATCAAAAACTCCAATAGAATAACCTTCTATTGGAGTCTTGTCTATACAATTATGAAGTTATTAAATTTATTATTACCTACGCTCCGACTTTCGTACTTCCTTTATCCATTGTCTTGCTTTGTAAACTGAACAAACCTAATACTTTTGCAACGAGTAGAAGTACGATTAAAATTGCTAGCGCTCCTAGGCCGACTAATCCAGCGCTATACTCAATTACAAGTACTGGTACTAAAGCTGTTAAAAGTCCTCCACCTAAGAACGGACTATAGAATGGGGACCTTAACGCATAAGCTTTCCCTGCATCTGTCTTCATTTCTGGGTCTGCTGTTCTTAGTAACATTAGACCAACAGCTGCTACTCCAGTATAAGATCCATAATGCACAATCGCATTTTCGAACCAGTCTTCATTAAAGATACGCTTTCCTAAGAAGTAGAAATACCATAACATAAATGCCATTGTAGCCGCGATGATAATTAGTAGTGGTAACCAGTACTCCATAACTATTGGAACTTTAATAGAAGCTACTGCTCCGATAATTAAGAAATCTAGGGCAATACCTTGAATTCTTTTGAACGTATTGACATCAATCATGTCAAAGTATTTCGTTCTTGAAATTACTGCATTTACAATTAAACCACCGATCATAGCTAGAGGGAATAACGGTACTCCACTAATATAATCTGCAATGAATTTTTGCATAAACCAACCGATTAGCACAGCAATGGCGATGAGTCCCATGTGGAAAGCGAATCCTTCTACCATATCTGAGTTGACTGTACCAACAGAACTTGATTTTTGCTTTCCGGATGGAATCATATCATCTTCTTTAGTGGAGGTAATTTGGTCTCTATTTTTTAATACGGATGTGTAGCCTTTTTTCACTCCATGATTAATCATGATAATACCAGAGAGAATACCGAGTACGATCCCGATAGTGGCACTCGTAACACCTAATGAAGCTCCATCTTCCCAACCAAGGTTTACATAGGCTTCTGTCATACCAGCGGCAGTACCGTGGCCACCAGCCCAACCTACCTCAACAATTGTACCGAATAATGGATTTAAGCCAAATAGTGGAGCTAATAAAACAGCTACTAGTAAAAGTGGGATGGCTATTTGTAGTAAGCTACCTGTGTAACTATAAATTAAATGTCTAGCTACAAGTTTAGAAGTTTTCCCTTTTTCGCTTTTATTTGATTTCATTCCTATTAGCATAGGGGCAAAAACGATAGTAATTAAAATTCCAGCGATAGAACCCCATGTACCTACCATTTCCTCAGAAAAAACTTTTACACCATATGGCCCAAAAACTAATCCAACAAAGCCGGCAATTAATGATGCAGGTATAAAATATTTTCTAAAAATTCCAACTTTTAAACGTAGAAAAACACCAATAATTAATAAAAGACCTAAAACACCAAAATAAAATAGAAGTGCATTTAACGTGCCGGATGAAATTACCTCATTTGGTAACATCGAAACCCTCCCTAGTTATATTGTGGAATCGCTTACAAAATATGTGTGCATTTGTTTTTATAAAAGTAAGCTGTATATAATACAGCTTACCTGATATATTGATTATTTATGGACTTTTGTATATTTTAAACAAAGGCTGGAACATCACATAGTGAAAGTTTTGTTCCTATTCCTTTTTCTAACGCATTTTTATATATTATAGATGATAAGGCAACATCTTGAATACCTAGGCCAACGCTATTAAAATAAATAATTTCGTTGTCATTTTCTCTACCAGCTTTTTTCCCACTTACTAGTTCCCCAAGGTTTGCGTGTATTTTGGATCCGTCATAGATTCCTTGTGCATACATGATGGAGATTGTTTCTACACCACGGTGTTTTAGTTCTTCCCAATCGTCTACTACAACTTTATCTGCTTCTTCAATTACATCGAATTCACACTCATGGCTACCAACGTGTAAGTATAATGAACCTTTTTCAATCCATTCCCTTTTTACTATTGGCTTTTTCGTAACCGTCGCTGTGACGAAAATGTCAGAACCTCTAACTGCTTCTTCCGCATTCGGAACAACTTGAATGAGGTGTCCTGTCATTTCACTCATTTCTTTAGCGAACTTATTTGCTCTTTCTGCATCTAAATCACAAACTTTAATAGTTTGAATATTTTCCATTACTTCTAATAATGCAAGAAGTTGTGTTCTATTTTGTACTCCTGCGCCAATTAGACCGATTGTTTTTGAATCTTTTTTAGCTAAGTACTTAGCAGCAACACCAGAGTTTGCTCCAGTTCTCATTGCACTTAATAATGTTCCATCCATTACTGAAATAGGAATTAATGTATCTGGATCATTTAAAACAGTAAGGCCATTTGCTCTAGGTAATCCGTAAACTTGTGGATTTTTTGGAGAACTAGCAATCCACTTAATTCCTACAGCTTTAAAGTCCCCACCAATATAAGCTGGCATAGAATTTATTCTTCCAATAGTACTCTCACTATCAAGATCTCCCCATCTTAGAACACTTTTATTAGGAAGAACATAATCCCCTTCATGATGTAGAGCAAATACTTTTTCCATTGTATTAACCGCTAAACCAATATCTTCTCCACCACAATCAATAATGTCTTGTTGACTTAAAAATAAAATTTCAAGACTTGAACTCAAAACTGCTTCCCCCTTTGTCTGAATTGCTATATAATTCAGTATAAAGCAATAATTCTTGCTTATCAACAATAATTTCTTCTTTGGGAGTGGTTTTTTTGAAGGTTACAGTAATTGGGGCGGGGAATGGCGGTTTAGCACTTGGGGGAGTTCTTTCAAATCTTGGCATAGAAGTGAAGCTTTACGATAAATTTAACGAGGTAATTGAGCCAATTAAGAATAATGGAAACAGTATAAAAGTGATTACTGATTATCAAACTTTTACAAGCCAATTTAATATAGTAACTACTAACCTAGCATCTGCTATTGAAGGCTCAAACTATTTATTAGTTGTCACACCTGCTTTTGCTCATAGGGAGCTAGCACAAGAACTTACTACATGTATTAAAGAAGACCAAAGAATTATATTAATTCCAGGAAGAACAGGGGGAGCAATCGAGGTTAGGAACATATTAAGCAAGCAAAATAAACATAATATTGTAGCAGAAACGGATACATTATTTTACGCATGCAGAAAAACAAACCCGACAACGGTTCAAATATATGGGATTAAACGTAATGTTGGAATTGGTTCTATTCCTGCAAGTGCCATAAAAAATATTGTAGATGATTTTTCACATTATTTACCTTATTTGAAGCCGTATGAGAATGTTCTATACTCAAGTCTTAATAATATCGGTGCTATTTTTCATCCAACACCTTTTTTATTAAACATAGGTAATGTGGACAGAAAGCATGAATTCACATATTATCACCAAGGAATTACCCCATTTATTGCAAGCTTTTTAGAAGAAATGGATAAGGAAAGGATAGCAATTGCATCTGCTCTTTCAATTCAACTACCTACTGCAATAGATTGGGTAAAGGAGAATTATAATGTAATAGGGAAAACGATGTATGAAGTAATTCAGGCAAATAAAAATTATGGAGATATTTTAGCTCCAACCGACGTTTTTTCTAGATATACGTTAGAGGACATACCAATGAGTTTAGTTCCGTTGACAGAGATTGCGAAACTTTTAGAAGTGAAAACACCTTACATGAATGATATTATTAATTTAGGATCAAGACTTTATAAAAAGGATTTCCGTAGCGAGGGAAGAAATTTACAACTCTTCGGTATTAATTCAAAAACGGAACTAACAAATATAATTGAGGGTAAATTCATGCCTACGAATTAGCATTGCGTTATAGGGGGAAATTTATGTTATTTGAGAAAATTCAAAGTCAATTACCACATTTATCGGAAGCAAAAAAGAACGTTGCCCATTATTTATTAGATAATTGGCTAGAAGCGTTATTTTTACCCGCTTCCAAAGTTGCAAGACAAGCAAAAGTTAGTGAATCTGTTGTAGTCCGTTTTGCTCAAGATTTAGGTTACTCAGGCTTTCCTGAACTACAACAAGCATTACAAGACATACTGAAAACAAGATTAGTAGGCGCTTCGATGAACACTCCACCTTCAGAAGGAATAGTTTTAAATCAGGATGAAAGCTACCAAAATGTACTTGATTTATCCATGAATAATTTACGTACCACTTTTAATCATAATGAAGTTTCTACATACGAACAGTTTGTAGATAATATTTTTAAGGCGAGAAGAATTGTCATACTAGCTAGAAACAATTCGCTCGGTCCAGCATACTTACTTAATGTTCATTTAAACGAAGTTTTCTCCAATGCTCAAGTGTTAAACGGTGAAAGTGCCGAAACGATTGATATTATAAAAGGATTATCAAAAGAAGATTTAATTATAAATATCTCTATACCTAGATACTCCAAGCGTATGTTGATGATTTCCAACTTCGCGAAAGAAAGAAACATTCCGCAAATCAGTATTACAAATTCTAATAATAATTCATTTGCAAAAAACTCAGAGGCTGTCTTAATAACTTCTGTTAGTTCACTATCCTATTCAAACTCACATCTAGCAACCATATTCATCATAGATTACATCCTGCACCTAATTACAACAAAGGGCCAAGGAAAAACACTTAAATCACTAGAAGAACTAGAGGTCCTAGGCCAAAGATTCGGTTTTAGTACAAACGAGTAGTGGGGGCAGTTTCACTTTCATACTTGAGTTTATGGTATGGGACTGAGGGATAGGAAGTCGTCCACACATATTTTGGGAATTTACTAATGAATTTCTTAAACTTATATATTTTGCATCTAGCTTTAGTGCTCTATGCCTTTAAACCTCGCAGCGGTGCTGCGAGGTTTTTTAGCCCGAGAGGGCGTTCCCACCTAAGGTTTTGAGATAATTGCAGACCATTGTAGGAATGGAAGCTTCTTTCGAGAATATATTAAAATGACTCTTTTTTAAAGGATTGATGTGGATGCTTCGACGATTCAGGTTTAAAGTGCTTCTCATTGTCATTATTATTTCTGTTGTTTTGCTTCCGTTTATTTTTGTAAGTAGCAAACTAAGCTCTCTTGAAAAAGAGGTGGTTGTCTATTTAATGGAACAAAGGGGTTATGGGGATGAAGAGATCGGTAAAACGGAAACAGCTTTTAGGAAACTACCAACCTATTCGGTGTGGGTAACGTTTGCTGATGAACCACAGTTTAAATACCAATATATTAAAAGTGGAGATAAGGTGATGCAGTTGTCTTATACGGTTACGAATATCGGGAGGAATGCAGGGATAGATGTGTTTGAGTAGGATGAGGGGGAGTTGAAGCATTTAGAGTGAACGGATTTATTTGGATTCACAAGGGAAAAATAGGAAGTTAGACCTGCTTTTCTAGTGTTTCATTAACAAATACTTCCTTTTTACCATTTATCTTCCTGTAGGAAAGTATTATTATCAACTACAGGAGGTGTTCCATGCAGAGAATCCAGATAAAACCTGATGTTGTCATGAATTCTAGCAAACTATTACCAACTTCCTCTGTAGCAAATATTCAAGATGATCTCACAAGGGTCCGGGCGAGATTGGACCATCGTATTCGAAGTAGACATAATATAGGCGGTAGGCTGAATAAAGTCATCCGAGAAATAGACGATATAGAAAGAAAAATGCGCAAGATAAAAAACTTCACACAACAATCGATGGAACGGTATACTCAAGTTGAAAGGGATTTAGCGAAATATGTATCTAGGATGGAAAGACTACAAAAACCAATTTCGGTTGCAAATAACAACTGGTGGGAACGGTTTTTATCGAATGTACAAAAGACGAAGGATAAGATAAGGGGAATTCCCAACGCCCAGAAAGTTTTAATATAAAGTATAAAATTGGTGATGACGAATGGGAAATTAGACGATTTGATAATGTACCGGGAGGGTGACAGTTTGATGAATGAAGAACAATTAGATAGCTTATATCAGCAGATTGCTGAGGTTGTTGTAGAAACTATTCCAGAAGAATGGTCTAAGGTATATTTATATGGTGAGGTTGTTCAAGGATCTCAGACTGCTTACTTTTATTATTATCCGGAACGAAGTGATAAAGTAATTTACAGTCATGAAATAACTGAACTATATACAGTTAGTGAACTTGAATACACAGAAAAATGGCATCGATTAGTGGAGCGTATTCAGGAATTGTGGAATACGTTTAATGATAATGGTCAAGAGACTTGGACAAATTTTACTATGGTTTTTGATAAGCAAGGAAAGTTTAACATAGATTTTAATTACGATGATCTTTCAAAAATTGACTCTCATGAAAGAAAAACGATTTGGAAGTATAAGCATCTTGGCATTATACCTAAAAGTAATTCAGGGAAAAAACATTTAGAAAAATATCTCTCTACACTGGAATAATGTCTAATTGTAGTTAAGGTGAGGAAATCAAGAGTGGGACGAGGGGACAGCGTATAATGGCAAATAAGTCAATCACAATTTTTCACTTAAAAAAGGCCGACTTTAAGTAAAACCTCACATTTCCATTTTTTTGAAGGTTCAACTATCACAAAACTTATATAGAACTTCTCTAGGGCGTGAAAGGATCTTGCTTTTTTCATCCTACATTGATACCGCCTAGTGAATATAAACTTAGATTTCACGTATTATTCGTACTTATAGGACAAGATCCATAACGCTGTCCCGCGAGGTCTCTTTGCCTCAGGAAATTAATTCAATGTGATCTAACGTCCTAGAGAAGTTCCATGTTCGAAAATTAACTATCCCGCTATAAATATATTTTCTCTACAAATAATTAACTAGCGCATTTAATGGATGAGACATGTGTTTCAAAGAATTTTTTTACATTCGTTTTACGGATTTTTTTACTAATCTCTTCGAGAAGGACATATTTTTTATCCTCTGTTTGATAGAGAGTACGGTTACGAATCATAGCGAACGCAAGTCTAATCATTCTGTTACCTAAAGCAATATATGCTTGACGCGAATGTTTTCCTCTTTCCCTCAATTTCTGGTACCGTTGGTGCATCTCAGGGTTATTAACAGCTAAGGACCTTCCAACTTGATATACAATATTTCTAAAAGATCGCCTACCTTGTTTGGAAACTCCGTAATAAGATGGTCTGTTATCTCCTGACTGCTTGACGATAGGATTTGTACCAGCCAATTTAATCAGTTGTCCAGACTCATCAAAATCAGAGAGTTCTCCCATTTCCGCCACTAATTCTGCACCTGTTACTAATCCAATTCCTTGTACAGAAAGAACAACTGCGCCATCCATCACTACAAATAAATCTTCTATCTTGCGTTCTAAAATCTTTATTTGATTGTCTACAAAATCAAGCCTATCTAATTTTTGAATAAGCAAGAAAATATCAGCATCTAGCTGTTCCTTAGGAAGGGAGATGGAACCTTCTGCAAATTCTAACAAGAGTTTAATAGATTTATCTCGGAGTTTTAAGTTCTCACGTATTGATAAGTCTCTTAATCCTTCTTCCCCTAACTTTAAGATGTCGGAGGGATGAGGATAGTGCCTCATTAAATATCTAGCTGCTTTACCAAATACATTAGTCAAAGGTTTAGCAAAGCTTTTTTTCCCATTAACCCATACTGTTTTCCCCTGGTACTCTCGAAAGATATGATCCATATGCATTAGGATGAGGTTCTTCGTTTTAGTTCTCTCTGAAATTAGTTCTCTCCTGGCTCTTGTTAACTTTCGGAGTTGAAGTATCTCCCCTGTAGGTAACTCGTTAGAGGTACCCCTACCATGAATGATAGATTGAACAATCGCCATTAAGTCCAGATTATCCGTCTTAGACCAATTCAATAATGCATCTCTTTCTTTGGCAGTAGTAGCTGCATTTATTGTTCGTACATGATACCCCTCAAGGTGACATTTAAAGACTAAATGTTCGTAGTAATGTCCAGTAGTTTCAATGCCGACCACCACTCGCGTATTAGCTCTTACTTTATGTCTTCCAATAAGAGTTTTTAGCTTAGTAAAACCAGACATAGAAGCATCTATATCAAATGGTTTTTCTAATATTTCTCCATAAAACGAAGCAATCATAGCTTTGGGAGTATATTTAGCTGCATCAATCGCTACAATTAAAATATTCTCTACTCCAGTCTCTCTCACAAATTGCGCCCATCGACTTCCAATCTTACCTTGAATATGATTTAATGTTGAATATACCATCGTTTTCATCTCCTTTGGTAGGGAATGTAGTTTGGAAGTTCTGTGATAGGTACTTCTATTTTACAATGAAAACGGTGGTTTTTTATTGTAATTAACTATTTACTATACTAGGAAATGTGCACACGTTTATTGGAAATTAGGAATAGCCCGAAAGGGCGTTCACTGTTGATCTCTCTCAAAGAAAACCATACGAAATCAAAAGCGCATAATAAAAACAAGCAATGTTCTTATTAGGCGCTTTTTTCTTCTCTTTCCATGGCTACAAAAGACATTCCAGCGGCATTTTGGTCTTCTTTATCCAATCGGGCCGGCTCTCTTTCAATAAATGAATCAACCCTAACAGTCCGCGAGATGTTGGCTTTTCTGATGTTGAAAAACAGTCCTTTAATCAAAGATCAATGGAAAAAATAAGTAATGATATAGGAGGATAGTATAATCAATTTTGAGCATATTCTTCTTATTATTGAATTTATGGGACCAGTTCAGTAATGTACGAGGGTATAGGAAAGTGTTCACGTAGGTACTGTAGTTATCGCTATTTAACCAACAAACAAACGATATAGTACATAGAAAGCCCATTCAAAATCAAAAAGACTCCAATAGGACAAGAACTATTGTTCTATTGAAGTCTTTCTATATAATTATGTGTTTTGCCTTACCTACGACCCGGTTGCTTTTTCTAAATAAAGATTAGACCATCCTAGTAAGGAATGAGCCGCTTGTTGTTAATATAAGTGAAGTACTGTAAGCTCGAGATTATGTTTTTTTATGTGAAAATGGAGGCTGAAAATGAGTTTAGCAACATATCAAAAAGCAAAGGAAATTATTCTGAATGAAGATGAAATTGCTGATTTTGTGGGTGGTCATACAGATGATTTGATAAGTTTAGCTGAAGAAAAGTTAGGACTAAAATTTACTGGTTTATATTTAGATTATTTAAAGACATTTGGAGCAGGTAATTTTGGAGCACAAGAGATTTACGGAATTATAAATGCGGATTTTGAAAATTCATCAGTTCCAGATGCTATTTGGTACACATTAACAGAACGAAAAGAAATTAATCTACCTAATAACCTTCTAGTTATATATGATACTGGGAGTGACGAACTATTTTGTTTAGACTATAACCAAAATGATGAAAATGGGGAACCAAAAGTAGTATCTTTTGTGCCTGGAGTTGACTTAGAAGGTCAAACATATGAAATAATTGCTAACGACTTTGGTGATTTTTTAGTAAGTTTAGTGAAGCGAGAAGTATAGGATGTATACCTGCAAAGCCGAAATATAGGAGGATGCTTAACTATGAGACTTTTTGAGTAAAGTTTATAATAAAATAACAAAATTAGAATTTAAAACACAGAATATCTCCTTTGACCCTGAATTATCAAAAATTCAAAAGTATAAGTTGAAAAAAAATAACCCTAACGTTCCTGATATTCTTATTAGTAAATCTCCAGGTGAAGTAATTGATTTACCTAAAATATAACCTGATTTCTTTTAAATCATGACTAGTTAAGTGCTTTTTAAGGTAAGTCATCTACACATCACCCCTTATAGAGGAGACCGGGGCAAAAATGGTAGCATATAAAGCGATGAGCATGATATTGCATTTTGGTATGTTGATCATATCGTTAATACCAGTGATTGTACAATAATCATAATTGCCATACATAGAAAAAAGAAATAATAACTTGACTAGCCGCTCTTCATGCGGCATGCTTCTGCGCTGGCGGAGTGTTGTTGCACTCGGTCTTTTAAGTATGTTCTTAACAAAAAAATAACATTTTATCGATTGTCAAAGTCCACACAGATACTAGAATAAGAAGGATTGAAAAAATAATTATTAATAGCTATAATAAAGTTAACGATATTGTTAACTTAACTTATATGTTAAGTTTTTTCTGTGTAATTACATTTTAAGGGGATGCAAAAGAGTGGAGTTTAATGATTTTGGTTTATTGCCACCAGGAGATTATAAACTTACTATTGAACAATTAAAAAATTCTTTATTGGTTATTGGTCCTCAAGATGGTACTATTTGGGACGCTGAATGGAGGGCTTTTTTAGTAGACCAGTTAGAACTAATGGTTAAGCAGCTTTGGAGTGTAGGTGTAAATGATATATTTATAGACGGTTCATTTGTAGAAAATAAAGCCCATCCTAATGATATTGACGGTTATTTTGAATGTGATGTTAAAGACCTTCAAACATTGGTACGGGAATTAAATATCCAAGAGCCAGATAAAATATGGACTTGGGATAGTAAATCACGAAAGCCCTATAAGGGATATACAAAAAAGCAACTCCCTATGTGGCATAAGTATCGTGTAGAACTATATCCCCATTACGGTTTTGGACCCGGGACAGGAATTCTTGATAAGTATGGAAATAACTTATTATTTCCATCTGCATTTAGACAAACAAGAGATACTTTTCAGCCCAAAGGAATAGTGAAAATTGTTAAGTAATATTAACTGTGTAAAAAATATAATAGAACGACTAAAGAAAATTTAAGTGAGGGGTTCATATGATTAAAACAGAAAGTGCTTATAGAGAAGCAGTAGAAAAGTTAAATCAGGATAAAGAATTTATAGAGCTCGAAAAAAAGAAATTCGTAGAAATGGGCCTAGATAAAGAACATATTGAGCTGGCTATACAACCTTATGTTTCTTTTCATGAACAGCTAAAAGAAGAAGTAGAGTATTACGAGAGGACAAAACGTGGAGAATTTGATACTGTAATAAATTTACGCACATTAGGTAGAACGCTAATAGCATATAGAATATATATTGGTATGTCTCAACAAGAACTAGCTGAAAAATTAGGTGTTTCTGCATCTCAAGTTTCTCGAGATGAAAGAAACGAATATTATGGAGCGACTATCGAACGTATTCAACAAATAATGGATGCATTGAATATGGTTTCTGTTACAAAAATAAACCCTTCGGATGTTGTATCGGCATAACGGAAATAAAGGATGAAAAGACTCGAATCGGAGTCTTTTCATTTGTTTATTTCTCTTAATAACAATTATTGCACGCACAAACTTCCTTCACCCATCCGTGCAGTTTTCCAATTAAACGTTAACGAAATTCTTCAACACAAACTCTTCCACTACTTTCGCTACACCGTCATTCATATTCGTGTCCGTTACATGGTCAGCGATTTTCTTTATATCGTCAGGAGCATTCCCCATTGCAACGCCAAGTCCAGCGAATTCGATCATTTCTTGGTCATTATAACTATCGCCCATCGCAATCACTTCTTCTCTTTTAATCCCTAAATGTTGGATTAATTGGTTTAAGCTTGTCCCTTTTGTTACTCCTTTTTCCGTGAATTCTAGGAAGAAAGGTTTGGAACGCATCACACTAAACTCTTCCGCTAATTCGACCTGAAGCCTTTCGGTAATGCTCTTCATCTTGTCAGGGTCACCAACCATTAACACTTTCACCACTTCTTCTTGGACACCTTCTACAAAACTATTAACGAAATGAATCGGTAATCTAGTTAAATCAGATTCTATTCTAGTATAGGGGTTATCGGACTCAGCAATAATCTCATCGCCCACATACGTATGAATATCAACACCTTCACGTTGGCTTAATTCATACAGCTTTTTAATCACTGGTAAGGGAAGGGTGCTACTAAACATTTCCTCTTTTGTTTCATAATTAATAATTTTTCCACCGTTAAAGGAGAGGATGAAGCTGCCATATTTATCTAGATCAAGTTCATCCGCAATTGGTAGCATGCCATACGTCGGTCGCCCAGAAGCCAACACAACTTTAACACCATTCTCCTGCGCCTTCATTAAAGCTTCCTTCGTACGAACCGAAATCGTATGATCATCCCAAAGCAACGTATCATCCAAATCTAACACAATCATTTTATATGCCATATCTATTATCTCCTTCTAAGTTGTAACATTCCTCTTATTCTACTATTGGTTGTTAGAACTGTCACGTTTTGTGGACATCGGGACACATACCGTGGACGGAGGGGCAGGTCCCACTAGCCTTGCGTGTTTGTTGGTAAATTGAATTTATGTAATTTTTTTTGAGTTGCTTTTATCCTGATAGAGAAAAAAGGGAAACGAGGTTGCATTCGACCTTGTTCCCTTTTTTTACAATTGTGAATTAGTTATCTTCGTTTTCTTTTTTTAATTCCCTTTTTATCCATAGCTACATTACCAAGTTCCGGTGTCAACTTTTGTCTTCCTTTGGACGTTCTTTTCTTTTTGATATTTAGAGCTTTTTCAAATGAGTTAACTGTTTTAAACAGATAGGTTTGTAGTAGTCTAAAGAATTCCCAAGGTGTCTTTTTAGAGTTAGTTTGGAGTTTAACGATTAAAGTTAACCCATATGCAATCAAGGCTAAAAACATTTGATTCCATATTCCTTGCGGCTTTGTACTCCATATTTTTGTAAATCTTAAGTGCTGTTTGATCCATTTAAAGAACAACTCTATCGTCCATCTTGCTCGATATAATTCCATTATTTGTTGATCTGTGAGGTCAAATCTATTCGTTAGAATTCTATACGTTCTTTGTTTTTCATCGATGAATTCTACGTACCGAACTGGTGGTTGAGAAACAGTATAGGATACTTTTGCGTCTTGAACCACGGATGAGTGGGTAGGTGTATATTCTTCCAAGATACCCAATCGCAGTGACTTGGATACCCGTGCTACAAACGATATCTCCTTCGCTTGCCAGGATTGCAGATTCTCTCTTGAAGGGTAGCCACGGTCCATTATATAGATATAGTCTGATTCTTCTATCATTACATCCGAACTTTCAAAATCACTTAACCTTCCGGAAGATGGTACAATCTTGTCTGCATATACAACATCGGGTGACGCAACCATTAGTCTTGTATGCATTTTAACGCCAGTTTTCTTCTTCGAAATCTTTGCCCAGTCACATAAATTATGAGGTAACTTTATTTCAGTAGAATCAATAATTCGTAACCTACCTAACCCATTTGGAAGTCCCTTTAACCCTTTAGTAAGTTGAGAGAGTTTCTCTACAACTTTTATACATAGTTTTTGTACTAGTTCAGTTGGCAGTTCGTTAATTTTACGGCTTAACTGTGATCTACTAATTTCCTCTATCCCAATTTCCATACGAAGCTCTGGATAAGCCCCAAGCTTTTCTTCCATATGGCTATAGGAACTCCAATGATCCAGTTGAGCAGCTACAAAAGTTTTAACCAATGATTTAGTTGAAAGTTTATAGTTACTATAATCCAATAATGGACAATCAAAATCCTCAGTAGGAAGAAGTGATAAACATTGACAAATAAGCATTTCACGTTCTATACTATCTTTATTCATTTTTAAAGCTCCTTTGTAGATGACTTGTTTGTTTAAGGGAACAAAACAAGGTCACACATTCTACAATAGGAGTTTTTTTATTAAATGTAAATCCATAATTATTGAAATTATGGATTTTTTTGAAAGTCATGCAACGCTAGTGGACAGGTCTCGTGTCCGCGCAAATAATGGAAATTAATTAAGGGGAAGTGTAGTCGCACTTCTCTTTTTTATATTCGCTAAATTTAGATGGGGATGGGAAGGATTCGAAGCATTAGAATGTGTAATTTCCAAAAAATGTGTGGACAGCGTGACGCATACAGTGGACGAGGGACCTGTCCCCGCGTCCCATTGTGGTATAATGGGTGTAACAAAATGCAACAGAGGAGCAATTTTTATGGGAATTAGGACGCTTTTTATCGCACCTTATCGTGGGTTGAAGGAATTGGCAACAGTTTTAGGGAAGCAGCAGTCGGATTTGGAGCTTTTAATAGAAGAAGCGGATTTGAGTGCTGCTATCCCTGTTCTGAATGCGTATAAGGATCAAGGGATACAGTTCATTATTAGTCGTGGTGGTACGGCGAAAATCATTAAGCAGTATACAGACATTCCGGTCGTCGAAGTTCATTTGTCTGGTTACGATATGTTACGAACGTTAACGCTTATTAAAGATTACAAAATGAAAGTGCATTTAATCGGTTTCCCGAATCTGTGCAACGGTATTTTGTCTGTCGCTAATTTACTTAACATTCATTTAGAATATACGATGATAGAACAGGAAGCGGAAGTGAAAAATGCCGTGAAGGAAGCGTATGAAAATGGTGCACAAGTAATTTTAGGTGACACCATTACTGTAAATACGGCGGAATCATTCGGTTTGCAAGGGATGATTATGACTTCTGGAAGGGAAGCTGTTCTAGAGGCTTTTCAACAAGTGAAGCACTTGCATTGGGCGGTAGAGCAAACAAAACGTAATCATTCGATTTATCAAGCTTTACTAAACGACATAAATGATGGCATTGCTATTTTCCTGGAAAGTGGAGAAATTACGTATGCCAATAGCGCTTTTTCACAAGCAGTTTATTCAGATAAAAGACCGGTAATTGGTACCTCTATTTTTCAATTACCTAAGGAGTTTGGTCTTGATGCTTTTGATTTTCATCCATCTCATAGAGACTTGGTCATACAAGGGGAGAGCTACCATTTAACAACGGACCAATTCGGACATTTAGGAATTACTTATTACTATATAAAGCTTTCGAAAGTAATAACGGATGAAAGTAGTGTGAAAGTGTCGAGCGACCAGGCTCCTAATACATCATTTGCTCAATTTGTCACTCATAGTGAACAGATGAAATTATTAATTGGCCAAGCAAAATCATTATCACAAACGAATGAGCCTATCATCATAAGTGGAGAAAAAGGAGTAGGAAAAACATTTCTAGCCTCTACTATCCACCGAGAAAGAGAGAAAGGCCCTCACTCTTTTTTACATGTAACGATAGTAGAAGAGTCCGATCATACGGTTTCTGAAATAAGCTCTTCTCTTCAACAGATTGAAAAAGGAACGGTATATATAAAAGGTTTAGAATTGCTTTCCGATCCCGTCCAAAAAAATGTATGGAATCTAATAGAGGTGAACAGGGGAATAAGGTTTATTTTTGGATTTGACCTCGACCGACACGCTCTGGAAACAAAACTATTAGATGACTTTCAAGACGTTAACTTCCTTAACATACCGCCGTTAAGGGAACGAACGGAAGATTTAGAAGAGCTAATAAGAATCTTTATTATGCAATACAATACTCGCTATGGAAAACAACTTGTTGGGATAAAGGAAGACTTTTTACAACAGTTCTTTTCGTATGATTGGCCAGGTAACGTTACGGAGTTAAAAGCAGTCGTGAAGAAAATGGTAAATGCATCGGAAGGAGACTTTATCGATTATCATTTACAAAGATTTCTCCCAGTAGGCACAGGAAAAGCAACTAGCATAGATTTCACCAAAACATTAGAAGAAATTGAAAAGGACATTATTCTTCAAGTGTTAAAAGAAGAAAACATGAACCAAACTGCAGCAGCTAAAAGATTAGGAATTAATCGAACAACATTATGGCGAAAGATTAAATAATGTTGCAATTTGCAACGTTATTTATTTTTTTGTTTTTTATTTGTAATTATGTATTGCTTTTTCAAACAATGAGTTTATAATCAGTAAATGTAAGCGTATTAAAAAATGAATATAAAACAAATTGTTGCATTATTAAACGCATTTTTATTTTTTTACCTAATATTTTATACGCTTTCATTTATTTACAATTTCACACGGACACAATTTGTCCTCAATTTAAATACTTTAAGGGGGTTTCACCATGAAGATCAAACAAACATTAGATAGAATTCCTGGTGGTATGATGGTTGTTCCATTACTATTAGCTGCAACAATCAATACATTTGCACCAGACTTACTACGTATCGGAAACTTTACAGAGGCATTATTTGTAAACGGTGCCAGCACGTTAATTGCTCTATTCTTACTATGTGCAGGTGCTCAAATTAACGTTCGAAACATCGGTGTTTCTGTTGGGAAAGGTGCAACATTATTATTTGTTAAATGGCTTGTTGGTGCCGCAATCGGTTTACTAGCATTCGCAATGGCAGGAAATGACGGACTTTTTTATGGATTAGTACCAATCGCTATTATTGCCGCAATGACGAACAGTAACGGCGGATTATATATGGCATTAGTTGGACAGTACGGTAAAGCAGATGACAAAGCAGCATATTCGGTTCTTGCATTAAACGACGGACCATTTTTAACAATGGTAGCATTATCTATTTTCGGAGCAATGGGATTCGTTGACGGAATGTTCTCGTTAACTTCTTTCATCTCGGTTTTACTTCCAATCGTAATTGGATTTGTTCTTGGTAACTTAGATGGTGAAATGAGAGATTTCTTAAGTAAAGGTAGTGACATGTTAATTCCTTTCTTCGCTTTCGCATTAGGCATGGGAATTAACTATCAAGCAATCATTAACGGTGGATTATCTGGAGTTATAATCGGTATTATGACAGTGCTCGTTACTGGTTCGGCAGCATATTTCGTATTCAAACTGTTCAACTGGAATCCAATCGTTGGTGCAGCAGAAGGGTCTACGGCAGGAAATGCGGTTGCTACACCGGCAGCAATTGCAGCAGCATCACCAGCTTTTGCCGCGAATGCAGAATTAGCAACAGTTCAAGTAGCAGCGAGTGTCGTAACAACAGCTATTCTTTTACCAATCTTCGTTGCTTTCCTTGTTAAACGTTTAGAAAAGCAAGGGAAAACATTGAAAACTGATTTTAAGTAAGATTACTAAAAAATACAAGAAAGTCCATTCATGCCTATGAATGGCTTTCTCTATTATTACGATTTACGTTAGGAGTGACATCTATGAAATTAGCCATCATTGCAGATGATTTAACAGGAGCAAATGACAGTGGCGTCCAACTAGCAAAATACGGCTTAAAAACTTCTGTTTTATTTGGTCAGGACGAAGAAGCTGTTCAACAATCAGAGGTAGTCATTTTTGATACAGATAGCCGTTCTATAAATAAAGAAGATGCGTATAAAAGAACGTTCGAAGTTTCGCAATTACTAAAAAGTCAAGGAATTACTAATATTTTCAAAAAAATCGATTCCACAATGAGAGGCAATATTGGGGCGGAAGTGGAAGCGATATATGATTCCGTTCAACCTGATTTTGTTTTTATTGCACCTGGGTATCCTAAAAACGGCAGGAAAGTAGTTAATGGATATCACTACTTAAATGATGTGCTTTTACACGAAACGGAAATCGCGAATGATCCAAAAACACCTGTAACTGAATCACATATACCTACGCTTTTACAAAACCAAACGAATAAGCAAATTGGTTTAATCGACAAAGAAATATTAACAAGTGGTTTAGAAGCTATTCAAAACGCTTTACGTCAATATGCAGAGCAACAGATTGCTTACATTGTTGTCGATTCAGAAAAGGAAGAAGACTTAGAACTTATTTTATCCTATACGAAGCAACTAACTTACAACATTACTTGGGTAGGATCGGCTGGAATTGCAAACTATTTACCTGCGTATTTTGATTTAGATAATAAAGAACAGGCTTTTTCGATTTCTAAACAAGAAAAACCGGTGTTAACTGTTGTCGGTAGCGTTAATATTAATTCTAGAAAACAGCTAAAAAGAGTACTTCAAAAAGACGGTGTTTTCAGTATTAAAGCTGATTCATATAAAGCGGTATCTGATGAAACAATAAGAACAGCTGAAATCGAAAGAGTTATAAAAGAAGCAAAAGAAGCAGCGCAAAAAGGATTCGACGTGATTGTTTACTCTTCTGGAGAGCAAGAAGATGTTAATCAAGCTCGTGAAGTTGGGAGTAGGAACGGTTTTGATTTTACCGAAACGAGTAATGAAATTGTAAAAATGCTCGGTGAGATGGTAGCTCAATTAATGGAAGAAAATCTTTTCTGCGGTATCGTGATGACAGGTGGAGATACGGCAAAGCAAGTGTGTGAACTATGGGGCGTTAAAGGTTTTTACCTTTATGATGAATTAGAAATTGGCGTACCTATCTCTAAATTTATTGGCCATGATAATATGTATGTTATTACAAAAGCTGGTGGATTCGGAAAAGAGACAGTGTTTGTTCATGCGATTGATAAGTTAAAAGGAGTGTTAAACTAATGAAACCAGTAATCGGAATCACTATGGGGGACGCAGCAGGTATCGGTCCGGAAATAATCGTGAAGTCATTAACAGATAAAGATATTTATGATAGATGTCAGCCAATCGTCATCGGTGACGCTAAAATGTTAGAAAGAGTAAAGCCGATTGTACAAGCTGATGTTGAAATTAACGTTATTACTGAAGTTTCTCAAGCGAAAAATGAAGTTGGCGTCATTGATTGTATCGACTTAAATCTATTGCCAAGTGACTTGCCGTTCGGAGAAGTTTCTGGTGAAGCAGGAAATGCAGCGTATCAATATGTGGCAAAAGCGGTGGAACTCGCAAAAGAGAAGAAAATTAACGCGATTTGTACAGCTCCACTAAATAAAGAAGCAATGCATAAGGGTGGACATTTGTATCCGGGTCATACAGAAATTTTAGCAACGTTAACGGAAACGGAAGATTTCTCGATGATGTTAACGGCTCCTAACTTGAAAGTGATTCATTTAACGACTCATGTTGGTTTAATTAAAGCGATTGAGATGATTAATCCAGAGAGAACGTATCGAGTAATTAAGCTTGCGCACGACACGCTAACACGTGCAGGTATTGAAAATCCAAGTGTTGCTGTTTGTGGTATTAACCCACACGCAGGTGAAAATGGGTTATTCGGAAATGGGGAAGAAGAAGAAAAACTAATTCCTGGTATCGAAAGAGCGAAAAGTGAAGGGATAGACGCTTCTGGTCCGCACCCAGCAGACACATTATTTTTCCGTGCAGCAAGAGGAGACTTTGATATCGTCGTAGCTTGCTACCATGACCAAGGCCATGCACCGATTAAAGTAATGGGAATCGAAGACGGCGTTAACATCACAGTCGGTCTCAAAGGTGGAATCGTTCGCACATCCGTTGACCACGGAACGGCATTCGACATCGCCGGCAAAAACATCGCCGACTCCCGAAGCATGAAAGCAGCCATCAACTCCGCCATCGAACTAGCACCAAGAGACTAACAGCAGAGCGGACGAAGCGTGAACAGCGGGACAGATACCTTGGACATAGGGACTATACTAGGTCCCTCGTCCACACAGAAATTGCAAGTTAAGTGATGGTGTATTTAGATATTGAGGTATACCCTTGTAGTAGAAGTTACAAAGTTATTTTTTGATATCCTACATCCGAATTGATGACCGCGCAAGCCAAACAGACCAAAACATCTCATTTACTATCTTTTCTTTCCTCATATTCAACCCGATGTTTCGTATCTTGAATAGGTTCATCTCGCTTTACATCACTCTTGTTTCCCATCGTTATATCATCAAATGGGGTAAATCGGTTAGATGGTGCTGATTTTCTTTTAAACATTTTATAACAAACAAATCCGATAACTGATACAATCACTAAAGTATAAACGTAGCCCATTTAACGAAAACCTCCTTTTAATAGATATATTCTATTAATGGACGAGAATTCCTTTAATCCGGATGGATGTAACGTAAAATCCATCATCCTCACCACAAAAAAGAGCTTCATTTCGAAGCCCTCTCTCAAAAATCTACTCAATTTCCAAAAAAATGTGTGGACGAGGGACCCCCCGTGTCCACGAGTGGGGTAAGTTTACCTACGCTGTATAGTTGTAGGTGGTGCATTGCTCTTGTGCAGGCGGTGTAGAATGTTCTTAGGAGGCTCTCGTCTCTGTAAACTTCCGCAGATGCGTTATAAATGATGACCGCATCGAACTCAATTCCTTTCGCTAAATAGGATGGGATGACGACAACTCCTTGTTCGTATTCTATTGAGTTATTTCTCAAAAGCTTAAGACCTTCGATGTCAGACAGTGCTTCGTATGCGCGCTTACTTTCCTTGGCTGATTTGCATATAATTGCAATGCTATGGTAGCCGAGACCTTTCCATTCAGTAATCTTGGAAGTAATCGCCTGATGCAATTCTGTATGATTCTCGACTTCTGTTAGTGCTGGGCGCTCACCGTCACGTTCGAAAGGGATAATCTGTTTGCCGTTCGGAATGAGACTCCGGGTAAATTCAATAATCGGTTTTGTAGATCGATAACTACGGGTCATGTTAATTACTTCCGTCTTTTCCTCCCCGTACAAACTCATAAGGATACGAAAATCATTCATTTCGCTCGCGTGTGCAAATATTGCCTGGTTAAAATCACCGAGAACCGTCATTCTAGCCATTGGGAATAAACGTTTTAGAAACTCAAATTGAAACGGCGAGTAATCTTGCGCCTCGTCCACGACTACGTGCTTTATTGCGTTATTCATCTGAAAGCCTAAAATTAGCTCTTTTAAAAGTAAAAACGGGGTGGCATCTTCGTAAAACAGCTTTTCTTCGCCAAGCATTTTCACCGTCGCTTCACACATCTCCGTCCACTTTGCTGGTGTTTCCCCAATTAACTGAGCGAGCTTCAAGGGATCTGCAAAAAGCTGCTCGTAAATAGCATTTATGTCAACAAACTGAAACGCTCGGATTCGTTTTCGCACTGCCTTCAATTTTTGATGGACAATTAATTGGGCAAGCACGACTGGCTCCACCTCGTAATCAGCGATATCTTCTTTCTTGTAGCCTCGTTTTTTTGCTAAAAATGTACGTGCTTTATGATACTCCTCATTACTAAGTAGCTCTATTTCCTCCTGGACCCACGGTTTTCTCCGTTCCATCCTTTCGACCTCTTTTAATTGAACCAAAAGCCATTCCTTTAACTTTTCCAACCTATTAAAGAATTTGAGAGAAGTGTCAGTGGAATAAAACCTTTCTTGTATTTGTTCAGCAGTTACAATTGGCTTCCCTCTAAAGATAATACTCTTGAATTGCATCCCGGCTTCTTCAAGCGACTTTCTGTAGGACTGGATAGCCTCAAAAAATTGAGTGGACGCTTTGTATCGAATGCTGGCAACCCTTGTGCGATAAGTAGGGGTATCATCAGCTGTTAATATATATTCCAATTGGTCGTACGGATTTTCTACATGAAACTCGTCGCTTAGTCGATGGTCTAAATATTCCTGAAAAGTGACCTGCTGCATATTTTCTTCGCCAAGTTCCGGTAGTACGTTAGATACGTAACTATTAAACATCGTATTTGGAGAAAATAAAATAATTTGGTCGGCATTGAGATTTTCTCGATATTTGTAAAGTATATACGCAATTCGTTGAAGGGCAGCTGAAGTTTTTCCACTACCTGCAGCACCGTGAACGATGAGAAGTCTTCCGCGATCATGACGGATAATGCGGTTTTGCTCCTGTTGAATCGTCGCTACGATACTGTGCATATGTTTGTCAGTACCTTTTCCGAGCACTTGCTGGAGGATTTCGTCTCCAATCGTAAGACTCGTATCAAACATCGATTGAAGGGTGCCGTTTTTGATTAAGTATTGCCACTTTTTCTCTAAAACGCCTTCAATCTCGCCACCAGGTGTAACGTACTGAGCGGGACCGGGTTGGCAATCATAATACACACTCGCGATCGGCGCTCTCCAGTCGTAAACGAGAAAATTATCGCCAGTTTCATCTGTAAGGGTGGAAATACCTATATATACTTGCTCTGAAGCGGGCGAGTCGTCTTCTTTAAAATCAATCCTTCCGAAGTAAGGAGATTTCTGCATACGACGTAAAGTGTTGAGCCGCTTCGATGCATGCCGATGTGTGCTTTGACTAACAGCGAGCGCTTGAGCCTCTTGGCGCAAACCGATAATTGTCTCCAAGTAATCATCGAACGAATCCGTATTCACTTTCACCTCATCCCAAAAATGTTTACGAATATGAATCACTTCGTCCCGATGCTGAGAAGTCCTTTCCTCCAACCGACCAACTTGCTCTCTTATCATTTCTATCACACGTCTCAATCGATCTTGCTCCAGTTGAAACTCTGAATTCATCATACACATACACTCCTTCAATAAACGTGGACGAAGGACAGGTTCCTCGTCCACACAGATATTGGAAATTTCGGACGAGGAAACAAGTCTTTCGTCCATGAAAATAAAATTTTTAAGTATTATTGCTTACTGTAATTAACGAACCTCATATGTTGACTTGCGTGATCAAGTAAAGCTTCTCCTTAATATTATCTGTAAATGTTTGTATTCATTCCTACTCTACAAAAACTGAAAATTTATCTTACACACTCACTCCTTAAAAAAGTTTTAAAAAAGAGTTGACTAAAGAATAAATTACATTGTATAATTATAGTAGGGTAATTACGCTTAGTTGAATAATCTTGAGTCTATCTATACTAATTTAACATAAATAAACCGTCCGTTCAATGGATTAGAAATAAAAAAAGCAGTATTTAACGTTTTAAATGTTAAATACTGCTTTTTTGTGAGTGGAGAAAACTTTTCTACTTTTTCTCTAAATTGGAACGCTACTTTTAGCAGCTTGAAGATTTAACTTTTTTCCATTTCACGAAATTTATTAGTTGGATAATCCATATTAAAAGAACAATAACGACAAAAAGGTAACTTACGATTAGCCCCCACAATGGAACTGTATATGTCCCATAAACTAAATGATCCAAAACGATACTTCCAATTATAATAAAACCACAATAGGTGAACGAGTTTTTTAGTAGTTTAGCAGAACTTTTCCATGAATCCTTTAGAAATGTGGCCACTACTTGGATTCCTCCGCAAATAGAAACGATGGCAAACGCCAATTTAAAGAGAAAACGTTCTTCTCCGTTAACGAGGATAAAGAAGCCTAAGCCAAATAATATTAGTCCAGCTATAAAATATATGTACTTCTTAAATCCTTCACTTTCTAAAAAACCTTTCATGATTGCCTCCTAATTGTGGGCAGTGGATAGGTTTACTATCCGTGTATTTAAGCGCCCATAATAATAATACACCCTATATTTTAACAAAGTTGATGGTCAGGATGAGAGGAGGAAATAGTGAATTTTCCAAAAAAAGTGTGGACGAGGGACCTGTCCCTGTGTCCACCTCCCTGTGTCCACCTTGAAGCATCATCTTTGTATTGAAAGCGAGTTTTTCATTATACTGACAGGTAGAGTGCTAATTTCGGAAAGTAGGGTAAAAATGCTATTTTACATAACAGCGATCCTCGTTATTTTGCTTGACCAGCTTTCTAAAAATTTTGTTCGGGCCTACGTAGAACTCCATGAAAGATTTACTATCTGGGGAATACAGTTTACGCATATCGAAAATAGTGGGATGGCAGGAGGGTTGTTTCCGGGTAATGCGCGGCTTTTTGGAGTTGTAGCAGTGTTGTTTGTCATATTTGTTTTATACCTTCGTAAAACGGAAGACATGAAGGGACTGCTTATTGATTTGAGTTTTGGATTTCTCGTCGGTGGGGCAATCGGAAATGCGATTGATCGATTTTTGTTTGGAACGGTAACAGACTTTATTGTTCGTTCTGGCGGGGTTCTGAATATAGCCGACCATGCGATTGAGCTGGGGGTGATTCTGCTTATTATACATTTTGTTGTTAGTTGGTTGAGGCAGAAGGGGAAAGCATCCTCATCTCCAAGCACTCAAAAAGAAAGTGTTGACAAATAATAGAACTTCATGTAAATTAATTTTATTCAGAATATTCAACTATTCCAATACGGATTCCTTCGGATATTCACGAATACAAATTGCACCAACGAATATAATTAATTAATAACAATTAAATAACTATTTTTATTCTTATCCAGAGAGGTGGAGGGACTGGCCCGACGATACCTCGGCAACAGACAGATTGTACTGTGCCAATTCCAGCAAGCTATATGCTTGAAAGATAAGAAGAGAGTATTGAACTATTTACATTTGCCCTCTTCTTTTTTTAGAAGAGGGTTTTTATTTTAGCCAAAATGAACCGAGAACTCATTAGCAACCTATTAATAAACAAGGGGAGATTATATGGCAAAACTTGAAGAGTCAAAAGTGAAACATATTTTATCAACTTTGGAGAGCTTGGAATTTGGAACGATTGAAGTTACCGTCCATAATGGGCAAATTACTCAAATCGATACGACGGAAAAGAAGCGTTTTTCATTGCAACAAACGACACCTAGTAAAAGTGAGAGAACCTATAAAAATAGTAAATAGTTTGCCGATTAGACGACTAAAGGCATCTTTATTTTCAAAGCGTTTTAAAAATAACGTTTTGGATAAAGATGTCTTTTTTTATGAAATTTTTGAATAGAGGAAAGGAGGCGGACAGCGAAAAGAAAGGATGATTAAGGTAGTTTTAGTCAGGTAGATTTAAAAGCAAAAATACTCGAAAAGGGAGCGAATTATTATGACAAAGAAAAGAATTTATTTAAACGCATTTGATATGAACTGTGTAGGGCATCAGTCACCAGGTTTATGGACTCATCCGGAAGATCAATCTCACCGTTATAAGGACAGCGAATATTGGATTGAACTTGCGAAAATTTTAGAAAAGGGTCGGTTTGATGCTATTTTTCTAGCAGATGTATTAGGTACGTATGATGTGTATCAAGGTTCTAGAGATGCTGCTATCCGTCAAGGTACACAAACTCCTGTTAACGACCCATCTCTTGTTGTCCCGTTAATGTCAGCGGTAACGAAGCATTTAGGGTTCGGGGTTACTGCGTCGGTAACCCATGAGCATCCTTACACATTTGCTCGTAGAATGTCGACGCTAGATCATATTACAAAAGGTCGAGTTGGTTGGAATATTGTAACGTCTTATTTAAAAAGTGCGGCTGTTAATATCGGATTAGAGGATCAAATTAATCATGATGAGCGATACGATATCGCTGAGGAATATTTACAAGTTTGCTATAAATTATGGGAAGCTAGCTGGGAGGACGACGCAGTTTTACGAGATAAGGTGAATCGGATTTTTGCTGACCCAAGTAAGGTTCACGATATTAACCATGAAGGAAAGTATTATAAAGTTCCTGGTGCACACTTATGTGAACCGTCGCCACAAAGAACACCGGTGCTTTACCAAGCAGGGACTTCGACTAAGGGAAGAGCTTTCGCTGGGAAACATGCCGAGTTAGTCTTTATTGGTTCACCGACAAAGAACGCAGCTAAACAGTCTGTAAAGAAACTACGTGAAGAGGCAATTCGCTCCGGCAGAGCACCTGAGGAAATAAAAATACTTGCTTGTATTACTCCAATTGTTGGCCGAACGGAGGAAGAGGCTTTTGAAAAATTAAGAGAGTACAAAAATCATATAAGCGATGAAGGTGCACTGGCGCTTCTTGGTGGCTGGACCGGAATTGATTTTTCAGAGTATGGTCCCAATGAGAATCTTAAATATGTAAAAAATGATGCCATACAATCTACGGTGGAAAACTTTACGAAAATAGATTCAGATATTAATTGGACGATAGATGAAATTAAAAAATACACCGGAATTGGAGGGTTAGGACCAGTTACAGTTGGAAGTCCAAAACAGGTAGCAGATGACTTGGAGCACTGGGTGGAAGAAACCGGAGTAGATGGGTTTAACATCGCCTACGCGATTACTCCAGGCACCTTCGTGGACTTCGTAGAGCTAGTTGTCCCAATCCTACAAGAAAGAGGAGTAGTCCGAAAAGAATACGAAGGCGACACATTAAGAGAAAACCTATTCGGCAAAGGCGATCAACTACCACCACACCACCCTGGAAAACAAGTGGGTGGACAGAGGGACACATACCATGGACGGAGGGACAGGTCCTGATGCGACCCCCAAAAGTTAGAGTTTTTATTATGCAGCTAATTGGCTGGTATGGATGCGGAATTGAACCGGACTCATGCCATCCAATTTTTGCTTAATGCGTTTATTGTTATAGTAATCTATATATATATCAATCTTCTCTTTTAATTCTTCAAACGAACACAACGGCTCTCCGTGATACATTTCTTGTTTTAGTATGCCAAAGAAGTTCTCCATTGGAGAATTATCCAAACAATTCCCTTTTCGAGACATACTTTGAAATATCTTATTTTCTTTTAGTGTTTTAACCCACTTTTTGTGTTGATATTGACATCCTTGATCAGAGTGAATAGTAGTTCGATACTTTGAATCTTTTACTATGTTTATTGCCTTCAAAAGAGGCTTCAACGTAAGGTCTAATGTTGGACTAGCTCCTATCTCGTAGGAGAGAATTTCCCCATTAAATAAGTCCATGATAGGGCTAAGATAAAGTTTAACACCATTCGTACATTTAAATTCCGTAATATCAGTAGCCAATTTTTGATGGCATACACTTGTTTTAAATCGTCGATTTAAACGATTTTTAGCTACCTTTCCAACATTCCCCTTGTAGGAGTTGTACTTTCTAGTCTTTCTACTAAACTTTATACACTTAATCCCTAACTTGTTCATGATACGCTGTACAGCCTTATGATTAACCTTATATCCTTTGTTACGTAATTCTAATCGAACACGACGGTACCCAAAATTACCCCCATGCTCATTGAATATGGATAGAATCAAATCCTCTAGTTCCTGCTTTGGATTTTCCTTTTCCATTGCTTTTATATGATAATGGTAAGTGGATTCTGGAATACCCACTCTTACTAAAACATCTTTTAATTAGGTTTCTTTGAGTTCGAATGATAACGCTGCTTGTGCTTTTCGAGATAGCCTTCCGGATCCATCTGAAAAGCTCTTAACTTTTTTAGATATTCTACCTCTAAACGTAGTAGTTCGTTCTCTCTTTCTAACCTTTGTTCATTCGTCATTTCTTCTTGTTTTTTCTTATTTTTAGACATGGGAGGCCGTCCTTTTAGTTTATTCAGGCCTTCCAATCCACCTCCAACAGTGACAGCTCTCATCCACCTAGATACGGTAGTTGAATTAGTAATACCAAAGTGAAGGGCGGTTTCCATAGCTGAAGAACCTGTTCTCTTCATAAAGCTTAATACATCTAGCTTGAATTGAACAGTATATGTTTCTGTATTCTTTCTATTTACTAAACCTTTTTCACCAAATTTTTCATAGGACTTAATCCACCTATGGATCAATGATTTTGATTTAATGCCATACTTATTTGCCAGAGGTCGGATTCCGAGTTTACCTTCTTGATACTCCTTAACAACCATTTTCTTTAAATTTTCACTATATTTCCTTGTCAACCGACTCACCCCAAAGGTTAGATTTTGACTCTAACTTTTGGGGTTCACCACATCCCACGTCCACACAAATATTGGAAAAAAACCATGTACTGTACTCGATTATGCCGACGAACATCATCAAATATATATGCTAAAAAGACCTTGTAGCGCGGCTGCGGGGTCTTTTTTTTGCACATAAGTAAACAGTAGCGAGATAAATGCCTATGTTCCGCGATTCCGACGCGCTAGCTGACCGGAGATAATATCATAAAAGCGACTACACGATAACCTAGATAGAGCTTTAAAACTCCTAAAATGTGAGCGCTTTAAAAATTGTTTTCTAAAACTAGCAGCAATTTGTTAAAATGAACAATGAACGTAAATCCAAATTAGAGGTAATTGCTATGAAACCTTTTACAAACTATATCCAATTTAATAGAGACAAATGGGCTGAACTACGTAATAAAACACCATTGCTGCTATCAGAGGAAGAATTAGAGAGTATACGAGGGATAAATGAAGAAATCTCCCTTCAAGAAGTGGAAGAAATTTATTTACCGTTGACACGTTTAATTAATTTAAAAGTAAAAGCGTCTCAGCAATTGCAAGGAGCAACTAATTCATTTTTAGACTATAAAGCGAAAAAAATTCCTTTTATTATTGGAATCGCAGGCAGTGTTGCGGTTGGAAAAAGTACCGGGGCGAGGGTAATTCAAACTCTACTATCACGTTGGGACAATCATAAAGAAGTCGGTTTAGTGACAACGGATGGTTTTTTGTATCCGAATGCTACGTTAGAAAGCAAAGGATGGATGAGTCGTAAAGGGTTTCCCGAAAGCTATGATACTCAAAGATTAATAAAATTTTTGATGGATGTGAAATCTGGTAAACCGAGAGTCGAGGCGCCGTTATACTCACATCTAACGTATGACGTACTGTCTGATAAAGTAGAGATTATTAATAATCCAGATATATTAATTGTAGAAGGAATCAACGTTTTGCAAGTTAGTAAATCACATTCTGTTTTTGTTAGTGATTTTTTTGATTTCTCCATTTATATAGATGCGGATGTACGGAATATAAAAAAATGGTACATTGAAAGATTTTTAACGTTACAAAAAACAGCTTTTCAGGATCCGATGTCGTACTTTCACCGATATATTTCATTATCGGAAGAAGAGGCCGTTCAAACAGCAACGAGCATTTGGGAAAGCATTAATGCGAAAAACTTACGAGAAAACATTTTGCCAACACGACAACGAGCGGACATCGTATTTAAAAAAGGTCCGGACCATCTAATGGAGAAAGTGTATTTGAAAAAGTTCTAAATTACACTAGAGTGCTTTACAAATCACTTCTCTGGACAAGCCTCCTATCCTCTTCTATCCTTATATATATATAGAAATAGTAGATTAGAATGGGGGATGATGATGGACCTAAATAAACCATACTTATCAAGAAAAAACGGAGACCTATGGCTTACTGAAGATGAATACGATAATCTGAAAGTGAGCTACCGGATAAAAGATGTCATTTATGATCAAAAATCATCTTGCCAGGATGTTATGATTTTAGATTCCTATAATTTTAGAAGAATGCTAGTGTTAGATGGTGTTGTTCAAACGACATCGGTTGACGGGCATATTTATAATGAAATGATTTCGCATGTGCCAATGTCGATTCACCCAAATCCACAAAAAGTACTAATCATTGGCGGTGGAGATTGTGGTGTTGCGAAGGAAGTTACCAGGTATGAAGGTGTCGAACATATTGATATGGTTGAAATAGATGAGCTTGTTGTAAAAGCTTGTATCGAGCATTTACCTGAAGTGTCTGGTCGTCTAGCGGACCCACGTGTTCATTATATTTTCGATGATGGCGTTAAATTCGCAGCTAGTAAGAAAAAGGAATATGATCTCATTATCGTTGATTCATCTGATCCAATTGGGCCGGCAAAAGTATTGTTTGAACAAAGCTTTTATGAGAGCTTGCATGAGGCATTAAAAGACGATGGAATGATGGTTTGCCAAAGCCAATCACCAATCTTTCATGCAGATGTGATGAAGCAATCCTATACACGGATTTCAGGGCTTTTCCCGGAGGTCAAAATGTACACAGCAGTAGTCCCAACGTATCCTGGAGGGCTATGGAGCTTCACCATCGGGTCAAAACAACATATAAAGCCTAACCCAAGTAAAGTTACCAACAAAAATACAAAATACGTAAACGAACAAATCGTGGAAAGCTGCTTTTCACTACCACAGTTCATAAAAGAAATCTTATAAAATGAGGACACGGGGACAGATACCGTGGACGGAGGGACAGGTCCCTCGTCCACACAAATATTGGAAAAATGAAACCTTGCATCCGGAACAGGCTGCAAGGTTTTTTAAATAAATTAGATAGAAAAGATGACAGACTACAAGCGTTCCGTCCCAACCAATACACATAGACTTCGCAAATTCAACATTATATGAAAAAACTTGTACATTTTTTAGCACACAAAACTGGCACAACTTATTAAACTTTCAAGTTCTGCAATGTTCAACCCTCCACCATATTTCCTCATTTACATCCCGATCTACATACACTTATTGATGTTAAGTTTAATCATTTGGAATAACGTATTCTTAATAAACAAGTACCAGGCAACCGAATTCTGAGCTAAATGTAAAATGTTAGAATTAGGACATATTGCTACTACATACTTATATATATGGATGGGGATAAAAATAAGGGGAGTGTCTAGATGGCTAATCCAATTGTTGCTAGGTCATTAGATGAAATCCGATTTTGGTCTAGAATTATGAAAGAACATGCGTTGTTTTTAAGCTTAGGATTTACTTACGAACAAAAGCAATTGATTGACGAAGCAAACCAATTTATTACGCTTTTTGAACGAATAGAAGAAAAGTTATCAAAGTTCTCGGTGAATTCGGATCCAAGGCAAGTTCAAGCATTTAATAGTGAGGTATATCAAGCTGCAGCAGCAATTTGGGGGTATAAAAGAAAAGTATTAGGATTAACTTTACGGTGTGAAATCCGTTCTAACAATTTTGCCTTATTAATTGACCATACTAGTAGGGAAGCCGCTTATTTTGCCAATCGAATAAAAGAACTGAATGAAGGAAAGCTTGCTCCAAGTCCGGATACTATTATTGAGGAGAACGTATTCTTCCTAAAGATAATGGCCGATCACGCTAAGTTCATTGGACATCTTTTAGATCCTTCAGAAAGAAAATTGGTAGAGCAGGCAAGAGAGTTTAGTCATGATTTTGACCAGCTGATGTTCCAAGCAGTTGATTTAGATTCTATGCGCCCACAATCAGAAACAAAACCAATGCTTAGCCAATTTTTAAATCAAAATAAAGTGTCTGTTGCTTCACTACGTGATTTTAAGAAAACAGCTAGAGAGTTAATTGAAGCGTGTCGTATAAAAAGTAACATTCATCCCCTTTTGGCTGACCATACATTTAGAGAAGCTGAACGATTTTTAGAAATTATCGATATGTTTGAAGCGAGTTTGATAAGAAATTAATATTGTATTGTGGGTGCGATTGTTTATTTAGGACAATCGCTTTTTTGTGTTTATTGAAGGGAGGCAGCCCGCAGATAGAATGGAGAAAACCTCCTAAATATTTCTATAAAAGGTATTGACTAAACTAAACGAATCTTATATTATTACGGTGTAGAACGAGTGTTCTAACTTCATTTCTCCCCAACTGCGAACTCCATTTTCTATTACTTCTCTTTTCATTTTCATTACTAAAAAATAGGAGGGTAATGCATTACCGTGAGTAAGTCTATTTTATTCCAATTTTTAAAAGCCTCTGCAAAAAACACCGTTAAGAATCTGCCTTTCCAATACCTTTCGAGTAAAAACTTTTCCGTAATTATTTTTAACCTTTTTTCATTAAATGATCGCCAGTATGTGCAAGGTTGGTGAACGAATCATGCCTAGAACTAGAAGAGAAAAAAGTAGAAGTGGTATTTACCACATTATGATGCGAGGAATTAATCAACAAACGATCTTTGAAGATGACGAAGATAAAACTCAGTTTTTATATACGTTAAAAAAATTTAAAGAAGTCAGTAAGTACGAGCTTTATGGTTATTGCTTGATGGATAACCATGTGCATCTACGAGAAACGGAGGAATCACTTTCGCTAGCGATAAAAAGAATAAGTTCGAGCTATGTGTACTGGTATAACGAGAAATACAATCGTTGCGGACACTTGTTTCAGGAAAGGTTTAAAAGTGAAAAAGTAGAAGATGGTAGGTATTTCTTAACCGCACTCCGTTACATTCACCAAAACCCACTTAAAGCTGGTATTGTAAAAAGTATATTTGAAAGCGAATGGACTAGTTTAAGAGAATATACTTGGAAAGAAAAGCTAGTGGACACGGAGTTAGCGTTAAGTCAGTTTGCTACTAATAAGAAAGCTGCGGTTGATTTATTTCTTAAATATATGATGGAGGAAAATAACGATAAATGTCTGGAATACGAAGTAATAGTAAAGCCAACAGACGATGAGGTAAGAGAGTATTTAAAAAATTTAGGAGTGGAAAGCAGTTCGAGTCTTCAAAAAATGGCAACGGCTAAAAGAAATGAAATACTAAGCAAGCTAAAAAAGCAAAAAGGTGTATCAGTAAGACAAGCTTCCAGAATTACTGGAATATCGAAAAGTTTAATACAGCGGATAAAATAAATGGGACAGAGGGACAGGACAGTGTACGTGGGACATAGGGACATTCCTTGTCCGCTCAAATATTGGAAAGATGGTTTTCTTTAAAAAAACACCGAAATATTCTAGAAAGGTAAACCATTTTTAAGAAAAAACCTACAATCGTTTGTAGGTTTTTTTGCATGAGACGAAGTTAGTGGGAGGCAAGACCTGTCCCTCTGTCCATGGAACGTGTCCCTCTGTCCACATGCTTACTCATTAAAAGAACTTGCATTATCCTGTGCTTGTTGTAGCATTTGTTGTGCTAATTCGACATCTTCTTGTTCTTGTCTTACTTGTTGTTGCGCTTGCAGTAACTCATGTTGTTTCGTTTGAACGAGTTGCTGCGCCTGTAATAATTGTTGCTGCTCCATCTGCAATTGCTGAAATGCTTGTTGAACATCTTGCTGCGCTTGTTCCAGCATTTTTTGTGCTTGCGGAGTAGAAGGTACGATGGTTTGTAATTGGTTTTGTACTTGTTGAATCGTTTCGTGCGCTAGTGCCATTTGAGCCAAGTTTGCACTAGCTGTTGCGTCTTTCACAACTTGTTGTGCTTCTTGAACAGACTCTTCAAGTACCATTAGCTCGTTTTTTTGTGTCATAAAGAAAGCCTCCGATAATGATTATTTTGTGAAAAAATATCCTACATTTATCGTGCGCTATTTTACTATTTCTATCCCAAGTGGGACGGAGGGACAGGTCCTTTGTCCATCCATTTTTTGGTGGGACGCGGAACCTGTCCCTCCGTCCACGGTATGTGTCCCTCTGTCCACATGTTCCATCCTGGTTTTAGGTAAAAAGTAGTAGAAATGTGGTTTAGTTTGACATAAAATAGAATTCGTGTGCATTTTAATTAGTTCGTCTTTACTACTTTAGTCAACTTAGAAGGAGCGTTAAAATGAATCGGTATTTTCAATTGTTTGTCCTTATAGGAATTTTTTTATTTTTTTTAGCAGGTTGCCAAGCGTCCAATGCGGGTGCACCTGATGAAATGATGGTCGATGAAGAAGAGTTACTTTTATCAGAAGAGGTAGAGGTAGTGACACCTTTTGTTGATGTTGCTTTTAATCATTGGGCCGTTGAAGCAATTTTGTCTTTAAACTACGATGGTTTAATAAAGGGATATGAGGATAGTTCATTTAAACCGGACGAGCCGTTGACGGAAGGACAATTCCTTTTATTTGTTTTGTCATTCTATGATGCGTTTGGTTTAGAAGAAATTCCAGTTGAACCGTTAGACCAACATATGCTCGATAACTTGTATGAGAAGGTGGACGATTACAACTTTCCGTTACAAGGATTCAGCAGCAAAGAAAAGATGGAAGAGCCTATAAATATAGAAGCCATTAATGAAACTTTTGCATTGTTGTATAACGATGATATGAAAGATGTTTTAGATCAAGCCTTAGCAAGTTCTTTTGAAAAAAATAAGGTGGTAACTCGTGCTGCCTTTGTGAACTTTTTATATGAAATGAAGAAAAATGAACTACATACTTCAGTTACTACTGATAAGTTATACACTTTAACAAATACATATCTGCTCGAACAGAAAGAGGAAGAGGAACGAGAACAGCGTGAACGTGAGGAAAAGTTAAAAAAAGAACAAGAAGAGCGGGAACAACGTGAATTAGAGGAAGAGTTAAAAAAAGAACAACGTGAATTAGAAGAAAAGTTAAAAAAGGAAGCAGCACAACAAAAACAGCAAAACGACGCGAAAACTAAGACAGAAACGTTCGGTCAAAGTCATAGTGCAGAGAAAGAGAAAGATGAGCCTATACAAGATGTAAAAACGGTCGCTGCCAAACCCAATACACCACCAACTTCCTACAATGCGGGGATTAGCATGACAGACTCGTTACTTCCGTCAGCTAATTCTAGAGAAAGAACTACAGATGTTACGCACGTTATGGTTCATTTTATGAGTAACGGTCTTAATAAGCCTAATGATCCGTTTCATATTCAAGATATTCGTTCTCTTTTTACAAGTTACGGAGTGTCGGCTCATTACGTTATTGATCGAAATGGGGCTGTATATAGATTTGTTCCGGAAGACCGTGTGGCGTTTCATGCGGGAAAGGGGAATCTTAAAGGGTTTCCAGCGTACAAGGACAAAATGAATGATTATTCCATTGGAATTGAACTTTTGGCAATTGGCACGAAACAAGAAATGCTTTCGATGATACCGAATTTCCCATATGATTCAATTGATCCTGCTCATATAGGATATACAGAAGCACAATATGCATCACTCAACAATTTATTGAACGATATTTACAGTCGCTATCCAACGATTTCAAAAAGTAGAAAACATGTAATTGGTCACGACGAATACGCACCTGGGCGAAAAACAGATCCGGGCACTCTATTTAATTGGAGTCGAATCGGCTTCTAATGAAGTGGGACACATGGATGGGACAGAGGGACAGGTCCTTTGTTCATCCATTTTTTGGTGGGACGCGGGACCTGTCCCTCCGTCCACAAAGTAGATGGACGAAGGAACACACTTCCTCGTCCATCTTTTTTTGTAAAAAATGTAGAGAACAAAACATGTCTCCCGCCGTCATATCCGTCTAGATTAAAATATCTTCGTCCGAAAATGGTTGTATTTAAAAATTTATTTTTGTATACTAGGTATAAAGTTGTTCTTTATTAAGAACTAAGAGGTGGGAATTATGCAAAAAGTCCTGCAAAGGTTGGGGAACGTTCTATTAATTTTAATATTAATAATTAGTTTATTAGTATTAGTATCTGTCGTCACAGCAGAACGTGAAATAGACAAACCGCCGTCTATTTTAGGCTATAGTTTTCTCATTGTGCTTACAGGAAGTATGGAACCGCATCTTAGCGTTGGTGATTTGACGATAGTAAAGAAGGTTCCATTTGAAAAGGTTTTAGAAGAAGATGTTGTTACCTTTCGTATGAACAATAGTCAAACCTTTGTGACGCACAGGGTAGAAAGAATTGTTGATAACAGTGCCTTAGAAACGAAGGGTGATGCTAATAATGTTATAGATGATGAATTAGTAACAGAAGAGCAGTTAGTTGGGAAAGTGATGTTTATTGTACCAAAAGCTGGATATATTTTAAACGTCATAAAAAACCCGTATACTATTGCTATTTTAATTTCTGTCGGTGTAGCGGTAATTGTTACTAACTTTGTTAGAGTAATTTTACGGAAAAGGATAGTACAAGAGAGATGAACTACTTATAAGGGGGTGGTTATATAGATAGAAAGGACAAGCATATTAGAGGGGGTGAATAATATGAAAAAATGGATGATAAGTTTATTTGGACTGGCATTCATTATGATTGTTGTAGTGAGTACAATGGCGTACTTTTCTAAAAGTTTCACGAGTGCGAGCAATTCTTTAACTGCAGCAACATTTTCAGTAGATGCAGTTGGACCAGATGGTATTTCTATAGGAGATGCACAATTTGATTTAGCCGGAGATTTTTATCCGGGAATAACTAACAAAGAAGTGTACAGCTTCCAAGTGCGCAATAATGATTCGTCAGTACCTGTAGAGTATATCGTGAACTTTTTAAAAAGTGGAGGTTTATTCCCAGAAAATCACCGCTCACCAATACTAATTACGTTAGAGAAATTAGTAGGGGAGAAATGGGTTGAGCAAGATTACAATAAGCCGATAACGCCAAATAGTGATGTAGAAACATATAGAGTGTTAGTGAGTTGGCTTCATAGCGGCAATGATATTAACTTTCAAGGAAAAACGGGGAAAATTGATTTTGAACTTATAGTCAAACAGGCAGATTTAAAATAATGCACGAGATTTATTTTTTTTGAAATGAACGTTCTTTATTAAGAATTGTATTGGGGGAGATGAATATATGTTAACAAACAAAAAGTTATTATTAGGATTATCTGCGTTATTTTTAATTGTTGCTGTTACTGTTTTTGGAACTATTGCTTATTTTAGTAAAAGTTTCACTAGCTCAAACAATGTGGTAACTGCAGCAACGTTTAATGTTGATGTTGTAAATGCTGATGGACAAACAATAAAAGATGGTGAGTTTCATTTAGATGGAAACCTTTTTCCTGGAATGGAGCCGCTAGAAGCTTATACTTTTCATATAAATAAGAATGAGACGAATGTTCCAGTAGAATATAGTGTGAGTTTAACCCCAACTGGTGAACTGTTAGTAAATGACGAATCTCCATTAAACCTTACATTACAACGTTTAATGAATGATGAATGGGTAACAGTGGATTATGCGGCGACATTTAGACCAGAAAGAGATGTTGAAAAATATCGCGTTATGGTAGATTGGCCTCATGGCAATAATGATATCGCGTTCCAAGGTAAATCTGGCAACGTAAAAATTGAAGTAGTAGCAACTCAAGTTGATCCTGAAGAAGAACCGACAGAACCAGAAGGACCTCCTTACTACACTGGGGAAGTGAAATTTAAAGCAACACATAACGGTAGTACTAGAACGACGACAAATAAAGAAGTTGTTTTCTACACGAATGATAATGGAATGAGAGTAGTAGAAATTCTGATGGGAGACGGAAATGGAGACTTTGAAACGAGAGTCGGAAAAGTAACTGTAACAGAAGAATTGCACAACGGAATTATGTATTTCAGAGTCGTAACGGAAAATGAATATTATGCTAGTCCAACACAAGCATGGAGATCTAGAGTGGACCGACTTGATTTATCAGTTGAGGGCGTTGTCAACTTCCCGGCAACATTATCACCATACCTGTCTATTGAATCAGAAGCACTATACAACTGGTTCCAAAATTAATAAATTATATTAAAAAGGATTGCTATGGCGGTCCTTTTTTTGTTCTACTTGTGTCGCGTACATCCAGTTTTTGGTGGGACGCGGGACCTGTCCCTCCGTCCACGGTATGTGTCCCGCTGTCCATAATGGTGATTATTTTGGATTATATGAGAGGGATTGTATGAGATTTACATCATATAGGGTGGTTAATTCCGTTCTGTTCGAGTATATCGCGTTATACGGAGGATTAACTGAATTTACAGAAAATAGTTTTGCCGTTACCATTAATATATACCTCTTAATCATTTAGAAAAACGCAAGTCTTACGGATCATGCAGTGTACATTCACAATAATGAGCTTTAATTCACTATAATATATCCTAAATGATTGTAGGCTAGAAAAATTTAAAGGAGTGGTTAGTTGGAAGCCGATACGATTATTAAACCGTCGTTTAAGTATTCACTATTGATGTTAATTTCCGCGATAGCAATTATTTCTGTAGGGTTGTTAGTTTTTGGTGCTCCGATTCAAATTCTGATGTTTATAAGTATGCTTGTGATGATTCCATTTATGATGAGACTAGGTTTTTCCTATAAGCAAGTAGAGAAGTCGATGATGAAATCGATGGCAAGGGCGTTACAGCCTGGACTTATTTTATTAACCGTCGGGATTTTAATCGGTGCATGGATTGCGTCAGGTACCGTACCTACTTTAATTTATTACGGTATTGAGGCAGTGTCCCCACAATATTTTTTAGTTACTACGTTAGTATTTTGTTCATTAGTGTCCATGTCGACCGGTACATCATGGGGAACGATCGGTACGGCAGGAATTGCGATGATGGGAGTCGGAACAAGTCTTGGTATTCCAGCTCCAATTACGGCAGGTGCTATTATTAGTGGTGCGTATTTTGGAGATAAAATATCACCTCTATCCGATTCAACAAACTTAGCACCAGCTGTTACAGGTGGAGAGCTATTCACTCATATTAAGCATATGCTTTGGACGACAGTTCCAGCGTATATTATTACGGCCATTATTTTCACAGTGATGGGGTTACAATATAATGCTAGTACGGTAGATGCAACGAGCGTAAGCGCTCTTACCACTTATTTGTCCGAAACATTTAACTTAGGAATTGTTTCGCTTATTCCAATAGTTGTTTTAATTACATTATTAGTATGGAAAAAACCACCGATTCCTTCTATATTTATTGCTTCTGCTGTAGGTGGCATCGTAGCAGTTGCTTACCAAGGATTCGGTTTTGCAGAAACACTAACGATTTTTTATGAAGGCTATAGTGTAACTACAGGAATTGAAGTAGTTGATAGTTTACTTGTTCGTGGTGGATTAGCAAGTATGCTCGGTCTGATTGCGCTATTTATTTTTGCGCTTGGACTAGGTGGAATGCTTGCGGAATCTGGAGCTTTAGAAGCGCTACTTGCCTCGTTTGTATATAAAATTCAACATACAGGCTTGTTAGTTTTCGTAACGATTCTTGTGAGTTACTTTACGTTAGCGATCGGAGGTGCCATTTATTTCTCTACCGTTATGGGTGGAACGTTAATGAGACCAGTCTTTGAAAAGCTCAATTTAAAGCCAGAAAATCTTTCAAGAATTTTAGAGGACACCGGTACACAAGGTGGAGCACTCGTTCCGTGGACGGGAAGTGGAATGTACACCGCCGCAACATTAGGCGTTGCAACAGGCGCGTATCTGCCATTCTGTTTCTTAGCTCTCATTACACCACTAGTATCCTTGTTCTACGGAATAACAGGGTTAACGATGACGAAATACGATGAATCCGAACGTAAAGATAAAGATAGAAAAAGCAACAAACCACGCCCAGTAGAAGCATAATAAGTGGACACCGGGACACACACCGTGGACGGAGGGACAGGTCCCTTGTCCCACCATTTAATGGGAAAATAAATATGATAAATGTATAAATGGGCCGGTAGAGTAGAGTTCCAATATCTCCACCGGCCCAAATTAACTTATAAAACAGAAACTGCTCCTACATATCCACATCCCCGAAAGATATAAAATATCTCAAACAGGAAGTGCCTTCGTCTTTTCCACACAAAACTGTGACTTACTCTAATGTTATTAACAAAAATCGTGCATAACTTGAAATATCCACAGTCATTTTTTAAAAATAAAAGTTATTTTGAAAAATTATCCACAAGTAGCGAAAATCGTCGTATAATGAATTTGTAGAAGGGTGTGTGGACGAAGATGGACGGGGGACAGGATGTTTGTCCCGCCATTTACGGGAACGGACGAAATGTAAATGGAAAACAAAATCGAGGCAGGTATAATGTCTTGCATTGTATTTCTCCATTTTAGATCACTACCTGGTAATACAATTTTTTTATAAAGGGAGCTACATAGAATGAAAAAGCCATTAAAAGCTCTATTAGGTATTATTCCGTTGTTAGTTGTAGGTTACTTTTTTCTACCACATATAAATGGAAATTCCGATGCGATGATGACATACCTAGAAGAGACAGACAAATTTGCAATCAGCTACAACGAGATTATCGAGCAAGAATGGGCAATAGAAGATGAAGAAGAATTACTAGTTTTTACACAAGAGGTTTCGATTCCTAAAATGGAGGAATTGCTAACTGACGCAGAAACGTATGGGCAAGGGATATCGAAAAACAAGTTGAAAGCTGTGCACGATATTTATAACAGTAGCATAAGTAAGCGAATTGAAGCAGACAAAGCTTGGGTAAATGGAGATTTAGCTGATATAGAAGCGTTATATGAAGAAGCGGATTCTTTATATGTTCAATACGAAGAAGAGTTAGAAAAGCTCGCTAATAAATGGGCGGTTGAGATTGTTTGGGAAGATATAAGTGAGAATGAATGATATAAATTGTATTAGCTACCTCTGTTGTCGTTGAGAGGTAGTTTTTTAGTTTTATAGGAGAATAATTAGATGAACTAACGTAATGTAAAAATGGAAATGAAAGATTGGAGTATAGATAGTTTTTACGCTAGGGTACAATCACTCAGGCCACTCTATCGAACTGTAAGGAAGTTATTACCTTTTTATACTTCTATATACCTATACGAAAGTATAGTATATTTAACCTATAAACATTACGCAAAGAAGAAATGGACATGTTGTTAATTTTCTAAATGAGCTAAGTATGTTTCTACATATTTTACATGTATCGAATGGTCTAAAAATTCATAAAAAAACTTTGCTTGTTCAAAATATTGTTTCGTACGTGCCTTATCTTCATTTAGTTGAAAATAGCATAATGCAATTTGGAATAAGAGGTTACCGACGGCGGACATATCTTCTACTTTTTTGGAGTAATGAATTCCTTGTTGAGCAGTTTCAACTGCCAAATGGTATTCTTCATCTTCTACATATAATCTTGTTAAATTATAAAAAACTTTTAATTTTAACTTATTGTATTCTTGTGTATCAACATCATATTGTAGTAATTCTTGATAAATTTGCTTTGCCTTTTCATGCTGTTTATTCTCTGCTAATACGTTCGCCAATACATTTTTAATGCGCAAATCTTGCAACTTAGGGATTTCTTTCTTCTGATGGTTCGTTAAGTTGTTAAGTTCTTCGACGCACTTCTCCCATGAAACTACACCTATGTATTGGGCAGATCGCCAATATTGCCAATGAATATATTGAATATATTTATGGGGGAAAATAGTATATTTCATATTTTTTCTTTCGGCTGCTGTTAACTCATAAACCTCTTCATACCTTTTCTCTTTCGTTAATTTTTCAATCATCGCGACTGTACTATTCGTGTAAATGTTTTGTTCTTCTTCTAATGTGCGAAAAAAGTAATCAATCGTAACTCCTAATCTAGCAGCAATGTAATACATAATGTCGATGCTAGGGAAAACCTTCCCTTTTTCTAAATAACTAATCGTCGTTTGACAACAAATACCGTTTGCTAGTTCTTTCTGCGTAATATTCCTTTCTTTTCTAATCTTTTTCACGATTGCTCCTAATTCTTCATTACTAATCACAACAGCACCTCCGGAAAATATGAAAAATTTCTTATTTTCTGTAAAAAGATTATGTATTAGTAGTAAATGTTACCATAATGACCGTATATTGGCCTATAGGAAAGTTATATGGGTTTCGCTTTTTTTATAACCTTTACTATTATTATACTAGATTAAACAAAATTTGGAGGGAAATAACTATGAAAAAATTACTAATTATTCTAACAATGGGCCTTTTTGTACTATCAGCAGGAATAACAGTAGGTGCTACACCTAATTTAGAAAATAATGAGAATGGTAGTGTCGGAATTTTTGGCGGACCACCATTTGGTAATATTCCAACAGAAGATTAATTTCAAGCCTTTATAGAAAACGCGCTACATTGGCTTGCTAGTAAACATCATTCCATAAAATTCAGAAGAAAGAGTAAGTGAGGTGTAGAGGTTTTGATGTTGGAGATCGTTGATATAAAGAAAAGTTATGGAAAAAAAGAAGTTCTAAAAGGTGTTTCTTTTACAGTAGAGAAAGGGGACTTTTTAGCGATAATCGGGAAAAATGGTGTTGGAAAAACTACACTGACCAATATTATATGTCAGCTCGTCAAGCAAGATAGTGGGAAAGTGAAATATGGCTTTCAAGAAAAAGATATTTATTCTAAGATCGGGGTTCAGACTCAATCTGGTGATTTTGATGATCGTTTAAAAGTGGATGATATGTGTACACTTTGGAGGAAGATTTATAACGTAGACGCGACAAAAGTCGATCAATTATTAGAGCGGTTTGATTTAACTGGTGTTAGAAAACAATACATTAAAACACTGTCAGGTGGCCAAAAGCAAAAATTAAATATTCTATTAAGTTTATTAAATGACCCTGAACTTTTAATATTGGATGAGCTTACAACGTCATTAGATGCTATTAGCAGACATGAAATGAGAAAATATTTAAAGCAACTGAATGAGCAAGGGAAAACAATAGTTATGATTAGTCATTACATGGACGAGGTGGAGGACCTTTGTAATAAAGTAGTTGTTTTGAAAGATGGAGAAGTAGAACAAACAACTAGCCCTAGAGCTTTAATAGGATCCAAATATAATAGCTTACAACAATATTTTGTAGAGTGTGTGTAATAAGGGGAGGAAATCATGAATACAGTTAATGCTCTATTTGAGTTAGAAGTAAAAAAGCTGCTAAGAACATGGATCATATTAGGATTTGGGATTGTCGCTCCTCTTTTTTTCTTAGTCATGCAAACAGAGATTAGTAACAACTCATTAGAATTATATGGTATGGAAATAGCTCCAATTGATTTTACGTTTCCAATGTTTGCTTTCCTCAGTGTCGTCGTCCTCGCGATTGGTAACGTTGGAATTGGATTTTCTTATATGAGAAGTATTTACTTTTTTAGAAGATTACGATTAGCCTCTGTGAAAAGTATTCAATTTATATCAGCAAACTTCCTTGTACAACTATTATGTGCCATTTTTACGATTGTGTTATTAGTAGTAGTAGCAGCAACTAGGTACAATTTAAGTTTTGAAGGAAAAAGCTTCCTCACATTCGGGTCCATTTTATTTCTTTCCTTTATGATGTGCTACTTTATTGGCGTATTTATCGGAAATTTAACAACCGATCCAAAAACATCCCAGACACTATCAATGGCAGTATATTTTGTCATTATCTTTTTAGGTGGCGTAACATTTCCGACGGAATTGATGCCTTCTTTCATGCAAAATATCGCGTCGATCCTTCCAACAACACATGCGGTTAAAGTACTACAAATCTCCTGGAATGGCGGAGATATATGGGAGTCGTACCATTTGCTTTATGTTATTGGAACAACGATTATCACAGGTATTTTATCCATTCGATTTTTTAAATATGACTAATAATAAATCGAATAAAGGTGGGTTGGCGCCAATCTATAGGAGTTGTTATGATGGAAAACAAGCTACCATTATTTTTAGTTAGAAAAAACAATATCCCATTTACGTATACGTTAGAATTCGGGTCTGGGGAACTTTATGAAAAAGTTAGTAACTATCATATCGTTCTTCAAGAACGCTCGGAGAGTATAGATGAACTCATTCGTAATATGGAAGGCAAGATTAAAGAAGTTCAAGATGACCAAGAGCGGAAAAAGCTAATTAATTTAAAACGAGATATCTTTAATCTTCGCCCAAGGCTAGTTAATAGCGTTGATAAGTGTGAGGAAGTACTAGCTCGTTACCGTTTACTAGACGATGCAAAGGCTGTTAAAGCTGTTTACGTGCACTCAAGAAAACTAAAAGAAGAGCTCGAAGAAATCTATGAACATACTCGTTTAAAAGAACGTTCACATCTTCATGATACGTTCGTTAGAGAAGATTCCTTAATGAATGCTTTGAAGTTTATCCAATCTACGATTATGGAAAAGGCTAGAAGTTATTTTAATACACCAATTGAAAAACATGGAGTAAAACAGCGGAAATTAGATAATACGTTGTTGAAAGTGTTAACGAGAGCCACTCATAAAACGAGTCCATTTAGTACGTTAACGAAAGTAGGCGTCGGCGAGTTTACGGACGAAATAGAGGATGCACCACTTTTAAGAGAAGGGGAGCAATATACAATTACGAACATTAACGTTGCTTTTCTCCTTCGAGCATTCGAAAAAGTATTACTTCGTCCGTCTGTCATTACAAAAATGAAATTCCGCTTTAACGAAACGCTTACCATTTTAGAGGATCGATTTTATTGGACAACGTTGGCAGACCAGCCTCAAAAGCGGAAAAAAATATTCCGTACTGCCGATACATTAATGAAAATTAAATATAATCAACTACTTGGAAGTTTGTATGAAACGTTGAAGTCCGAAGAGCCATTCACGTATGAAAAATTAGAGCATGTCTTTCTACAAGTTGGATTGGATAAGACAAAAGCGTTGCAGTACACAATCTCGCTTATAAAGAATGATTTTATTCAGCCGACGAGAGCGTTACGAGAGCAAAGTAACGAGACAATCCCGAATTTTCTAAGCCATTTAGAAGAGTTAGAAGTCATCGAAGAAGATGAAGTAATCAAAAGCGTCTATCAAAATTTAACAGAGATACAATTACAGTTAGATAAGTTTGACCGCCTTAGCGTGAAGGATAGTTTTATTAGTTATCAAAAAATTGTCCGGTTGTTCCGCGAAATTTCCGTACATTTAGAACTGCCAGAGTTGGACGAAAAGCTATTAATCTACCAAGACTTTTTAACGATGGAAAAACGTTATGAAAAGCAAAGTGATTGGCAAGAAGTGGATCAATCTCTTCAAACTTTCCAACATTTATCCGTTATATTTGATGCAGTGTTACGCCTACAATATATTTTAGGAAAATTTGTAGTAAATAAATACGGTAATAAGAAAGTTTCGTTCCAAGATAATGAGCAGGAGGATGTTATTGAAGTTATTCTAAATGCCATTTTGGAAAATGCCGGCCACTTATGGGGAAGTCAGTTTAGTGAAACAGAGTTAACTGATGATGTTGAAGAAATAAAACAATTAGATGCGGCTAAAAATAAATTTATTCAGTTTTTGAAAGAAAAAGCGACGACCAGAGATAGAGAAGATATTGTTATAACTACTGAGTATGTTCAAGAACTATTACAACCATTGTCACATATGTTAAGCGGGTACGTTCAGTCGAATAGCTTTTTCGTACAAGCAAATCCAGATGGAAAAGTCGTACTAAACGATATGTATGGTGGTTACCTCGCCTATTTTTTACGATTTTTCTACAACATGAAAGATGTATTAGAAAACCCAAAATTAGAGAAATACATAAGTGAGACGATCCATTCTAGAAATGTCGTCGATATATATAAATCTTATGGCTTTAATGCAAATGTCCGACCGGCAATTACTAGAAATAGTGTGAATGTACCTAATAGCCGCATTGCTGATTCGGAACATTTCGACCGTATTATTAGCTGGGAAGATTTAGAGATTCAATATAACGAGAATTCAAAGAAAGTAGATGTGTTTGCAAAAGGAGAACAAGTAAATATTTTATTTTTAGGCTCACTCATGACCCGTCTCATCCCGTCGATAAGTGCCATGCTACACGCACTATCTGCTAACGGAGTGTTGTTTAGAGATATAGGCTCTATTCTAATGGATGACTTTCTGCTAAATATGAAAGATGATTTTATCGTCCAACACTTTCCGAGAATAATGCTAAATGACAATCTCGTGCTAAGTAGACGTTGCTGGGTTGTGTCAACGAAAATATTTACAGAATATTCCGACGTTGAATTAGATGCATTTATACATTTTCATCGTTTTTTAGAAGAACAAAAAATCCCGACCAGACTATTTTTGCAAAGCTTAAAGGGACAAGCTTCGGAAGAGGAAAATGCAGAAAAGCTAGAAGGTGTATTTGATAAACCACAATATATCGATTTCACGAGTCCGCTTTTATGGAATTTGTTCAAAAAGGAAATCGAGAATACCCCTTACTTTTTGCTAACAGAAATATTTCCTGACTTCGAAGGATCGGAGAAAAAATATGTGGATGAATATTTAATGGAGTTTACATCCAAAGGAGTTAAGTGATGAACAAAAACGAATTTCATCTATTAAAGGTATTTCTTTATGATACGAAACAGTTAAGGTTGTTCTTTTATGACATGCTGCATATCGTCCGTAAAGAAGTGGTTGAAATAACGGATTGCATGATTCAAAAAAATTGGGTAAAAGGACCTCACATCGCACTATATTTCAAAATCCTTGGAGAAAAGAATGAAAAGGAAGTTCTTGCTAAGCTTGAATCTTGCATTCAGGAAAAGCTGTCGTCCTTTGAAAATTCTGTTACGAACGCTGATTATGAAAAATATGAGCAGCTGTCACAACGTTTAGCTCGTGCAGAACGTTATCCGGGTGATCTTGTTCCGTTAAAAGAAAATAAGACTATCGATTTTTCATTATTTAATCTATCAGACATAAAAACAGTGTATGATGTGTCGCTATATAGAGAGATAGAAGTTGCAAAGACGAAATTTTTCCTAGAGCATTACCCGTTATTAAAGAAAATGACTGAAGAGGAAAAAGAGCTACTTAGTACGAAATTGATGTTAATCGTCGCAAAACAATATTTTATCGAGTTCGATCAGGAAGTATTGAAAGGGATTAAGTATGGATATATGTCTTTTAAATCGCATTATGAAGGATTTAACATGCAATTACTACGTATGGACCCATCAAAACGAACACTCATTGAACAGAAAATAAATGAGCAATCGGACTTGATGCAGCAATTTTTAGCCGATTTTGGAAGCTTTGTTCAGCAAATTGATGATAGTTTCATCCAATATTACGAAAACGATAAAGCTCTGTTGGTAGAGTGGAAGAATGTGACAAGTCGGTTAGATGAGCTGTTTAAGGAAGGATTGCAAAACAAGCAAATCCAATTTGAAGAATATCATGACATCTCATCCTTTGTTCAAAGTTCCAATAAAATGAGTGAATTTCATAACGAGTTTGTGGATGGTGACGGCTTTGCTCAATTTTCTAAATCAATCGGATTTTTAAAATATCGATTATTAGTTAATTTTTTATATAGCGTTTTTCCGTTGTTAAATATTTCACCGTTACAAAAAAACAAGCTTTGTAAAATAATTAGTGATGCATCGGAATCTTATTTTCAATTCTCTTGGAAAGACTTGAAAGCTTTAAGAGGAGACACATACGACGGTGATGATATTTATGAAAAAATAGGAACGAATAGAAGTTAGGAGAAGAAAAATATGATACAACAACTTATTAAAGGAGACGTTTGGTTATCGTATTTAGAAAATAAAATCATCATTAAAACCGCGACTAAAAGATATCAAATAAAAGATGACGATGCTGTCCAAACTTTACTTACGCTCATACCGGCGTTAAAAACGGGTCATGTCTCTTCCGATGAAGTTGGACGGTTAAATATTCCAAAATTAAATGCGTTATTGAATAAATATGCTACAAATCGACCGAGTGAGCAAACTGGAAAAACTCCTTATACGTTTATATCCTTTTTAGAGGATAAAACGATAGACAACATGAAATTAATCGACCTTATTGAAAGCTACAAGGATGAAAAGCTAGTAGTCGCCTTGCCGGTAAATACCGTTCCATATTTGTTTATCGGATTCGCAGACCAAATTGAAAACTTTCTTTTTATCAATAAAATAGATATTCAACATAATATACCGGGTGAACACTTCATAGATGAGCATCTGTTGAAGCAATCAGTCCATTATAGTTTAGCTTCCGATATTCATACCGTTGGGTTGAAAATATATATGTTAAATCGAGATGCTATTGAACGTTTTACACCTGTACATCCGTTGCTAAACTTGCTAGCGACGAGTGAACGGCTGGATGTTCACGACCTTTCTTTCATGCAACCAGAATATTACCATGAACCGATTAATATATTTAAAAAATTCGTAACCGAAACACCATATATTTTTGAGCAATTCGGATATGGAGATCTCAAGCAAATACCGTTTAAAATCGCTTCATTAACTTATAAACTCGAAGACAAACCGGTAGCTGTGCATAAAAGTGATGACCATCCATTAAAAGCGTTATACGAAGTGTTGAAAGATGGACTTTCCTCCTTATTAAATGATCGAGAAAGTAATAACGATGTTACTTGGGTATGCTGCTCTTCCTACGATGAGTTATATGGAAAATCTGTGTTACCAAAAGTTTTTGAATATATTAAAAATCACGAAGGTGATAATATTGCTCGGTTTTGTTCACCGTTATCGAAGCAAACGATTCAATCTTCCTTAATGGATAAGTTACTACAGATTAGCCGTAACAATGCTTTAGAGCAAGTGGAACTAGTTGTGGAACAAATTAAAGGTACAAACTTATATGCTATTTTTATCGTGATGAATGGGAATATACAAGTAGAACAATATGGTCTAAATTTTGATCGTTTAATAGAAGATTCGATTCAACAATTTTATGCCATCTATATACAAAATAAGCAAGCTTTTAACATAGAAAAACCATTTGAAAAAGGAAGTGGAGAGGAAGTTTCCTCGTTAGGTGAGCTAATTTATATTTCCCATAGTAATGAGTTAAAAGAAGAAGTGGACAAGCAGTTAAGAACGTTAGGTATGTCTATTCGCATCTGGAATTGGGAACATAATACGTTATTAGCTGATACAGGAACTAGTTGTTACAAAATTGCACTGGAAAAACTGGAAGAAGTGTAAGTGATTACATGAAAAAGGGGGGAGAGTAATGAAGGTCTTTGTACTAAATCGTCAGACACAATTACAAAACGTATGGCAAAGGCTACATACAAGCTTACCTATCCAAATAGAAGTAGTAGATTCCTATAAAGAGGTAACAGAGAGATCACTAATCGTCGGACTATATGACTTTTTTGATTCCTCTTATGAGAAAGAAGTGGTTTCCCATTGTAGAGAATATAATATTAGCTACATGCGGGCAAATCTTCTATTTGAAACGGCAATTGTTGGACCGCTTTATTCGGGTAAAACGAGTAGCTGTATTGACTGTTTTTATGAGCGAGTTTCTGTAAACCAACCTGAAGAATCGATTGTTTTGTATCGAGACTATAACTATGTAGAAACGAGCAAAGGTTCTTCTTTATGGAAAGATCAATTTCTTGAATTTGTATGCCAGGAAGTGCTAGCGTGGGTGAATCTTTCTGTAAGTGGTAGGTTAGCATTTATCGAAAATAAAGTAATTGTTATAAATGATGACAAAAAAAGTATTCATGAGCATCCTGTTTATAAACATGAATATTGTCCGTCTTGTGGTGAATTACCGGAAGATAGTGAGGAACTAGCGACAATTCATTTTGTACGTCGAGAAAAACCTTCAAGAACTATTCATCGTTTAAAAACTGATTTAGATCCAGAACCATTTAAAAAGAAAATGGTTGATTTGAAAACAGGGAAAACGAAGCATAGCTATTTCGAAGTGGAATCAAAATATGTACCGATGGTTGGAACAGAAAACTATATCGAGAGCGATAAAAACGAAGGTGCATTCGGTCGTACGTTTGATTTTAAAAGCTCGGAAGTTTCTGCGTATTTAGAAGGGTTGGAACGTTATTCGAACGTTTATAACCGAAAATCGAATAGTACCATTTTTGCCTCCTATAATGAAGTAAAGGAATTTGCTATTGATCCGCATGAGCTCACTCTGCACGATGAAAAGCTTATGAACGAACATTTTCGACTTCATCAGTATTCAGAAGATATGAAGTTTCATTGGGTGTGGGGATATTCGTTAAAAAAGAAAAAACCGATTCTTATTCCAGAGCAAATGGTCTTTTACAAAGATGAGATGGTGAGAGATAAATCTAGAAGATTTGTCTATGAAACTTCGAACGGATGTGCATTAGGCTCGACTATTGAGGAAGCGGTTCTTTACGGATTATTTGAAGTGATTGAAAGAGATAATTTCCTCGTGTCTTGGTATAACCGATTACAATTAGTAGAAATCGATATTGACGATTTAGGAGAAGACTTCCGAATATTAAATGAAGTCATTAAAGCCGATGGATACGAAGTTAAGTTCTTTGATACGACAATGGAATTAGGGGTACCGACAGTTTGGGCACTGATGGTTAATACGAATGCCGATGCGGTTGTAAAAACTTACTCTGCAGCTGGGTGCCATTTTAACCCTGAAAAAGCATTAATGAGTGCGTTTATTGAAGTAGTATCTTCTGTGCCTGTCTATAACAAAGTATTCGGGGAAGAGCATTTAGTCCAACGGAAAAATACCATTTTTGAAGATGGAGATAAAGCGACGGAGTTCCAAGATCACGTCCTACTTTACTCTCATCCAGATGCTCTAGAAAGGTTAGACTTTCTGACAAATACGAAGGAAAAGAAAACGTTAAAAGAGCTACATCCTGAGTGGTATGAAACAAACGCATTTAAAAGCTGGGATTTAACGGAAGATTTAGAAACACTCCTTCATAGAATGTATGAGCATTATGATGATGTATATGTTGTGGACATAACGGGAGACTTCATAAAATCATTTGACCTTAGCTGTGTAAAAGTACTCGTGCCAGGAATGTTAACGATGACTTTTGGGCATCAACATCGTCGATTGGATATGGATCGAATTTTGAATGGCCCTGTTATAGCGAACCGTCTACAGCAGCCGATAGAAGAAAAAAATATTAATCCGTTTCCACATCCTTTCCCTTAGGAGGTAAAAGAATGGAAAAGTGGATATCATTGCATATTTTTCACCACAACATGAGAAATTACGATGAATTAATCGTTATACTAAATCAAGTTATGACGGATTTAGAAAACGAGAACGAAGTAAATAAGTGGTTCTACATTCGGTATTGGGAAGGTGGTCCCCATGTACGGCTAAGATTTCTAACTGTAAACGAGAAAAAAACTATCCAAACAATAAGTGAAAAAATACAAGCTTTTTGGAAGGACGCCGAACCGATTGAGTCTTTAACGAAAGAACAATATTACCGTGACCATAAATTTGATGGACAAGCACTACCGTTTGAGAAATTGCCGTGGTATGGTGACCGCAGAATTCAACCTATACCGTATGTACCAGAGATAGAGCGATATGGTGGAAAAGATGTTATACAAAACTCTGAAGCAATGTTTCATAGCTCTAGTAAGCTAGTGTGCTTTATCCTTGAAAAGCTTGGACTAGATCCAGCTAAACGTTTTATTGTTGGTTTAACATTAACTAGACTACTAATGGAGCAGTTACTGGAATTTGATGATATGGAAGATAATATTCAATTTACATCTTTCTACAAAGAGTATTGGGAGTCGTTCGTTGCAGGGAATGAAACAGATGAATTAGTTTTGTTGTTCAAAGCGAATGAAAAAAGTATTAGGAAGTTTTATTCGATGTTAAAGGATAATCCTTTCGTTACCGATCAATTGCTGCGTATGAAAAATGAACTACATGTAGTGAGAGATACCGTTCAAGATGAGTTATACATTCATCGAATTGTAGCATCTCATATTCATATGACAAACAATCGGTTAGGAGTTTCGCCGTTCGTTGAATATTACATTTCAGATTATTTATGTACCTTTTTTGAAGAAATTCACAAAAATGGGGTAGTTACGATTGAAGAAGCTTCGCGAGTATAAAGAAAAAATAAACTATTCGTTTTTTGATCCGAAAACATTACTAAAAATGAAGGAAGAAACGAGAATAATAGGAGATTTATGGGAGGAGCAACGACCGTCCAACCTTTTTGACTTTCCATCAGAGTCTCTTTCTGAGAACAGTGAGTCGATGGAAATTCCGAGGCTCAGTGGGCAAAGTATGTCTGAAAGTGCCCAGCTTTTTTTAAACCGGCGGTCTTATCCTTTACCTGAATTCGATAGTACTTGGTCTAAAGAGGAATTATTTACTTGGATTAGTTTATCTTTTGGTGTTTCAAGTAAAAAAGACATTCCTTACGTAGACAAAAAAGGTGCTATTCAACAAAAAAAATTAAAAGTAAGGACGTATCCTTCAGGGGGCTCCATGTTTTCAGTCGATATTTATTTATATATTACCAATATCGAAGAAGTAACAGACGGGCTATACAAGTTTAAAGGTGAACATCATGTGCTGGAACGAAAAAGAGAGAAAGTGGAATTGGATTGTTTACATTCCTTATCTCCACTAACAATTCCCCAAAACGTATATGGCGAATCGTTTAATAATACGAACATTTTAACCTTTTTAGTTGCTAATTATGATCGTGCATTTGAAAAGTATGGGCTGTTAACAGAAAGGCTTGCCGCTTTAGAGGCTGGCCATATCGGACAAAATATACAATTAAGCTGTACGATGCTTGGGAAGAAATCATTACCAATGTGTGCCTTTTACGATGATAAAGTGGAAGCATTTTTATCACTTGAGAATGAAATGACAAGGTGTATTTATATGGTGGCATTGGGCTAAGATTCGCTAAACAGGAGGATCAGAATGGGTATTCTTCAACAATTAGATGTATATCGTTACACCAGAATAGACCCTTACTACTACTTACAAGTAAAAGACAACCATTTACTTGTAATGAATAAAATGTCGAACGCTCCTAAATACCAAATACATATAAGGGAGAACAATATAGAAAGCTATATTAGTAAGTATAACGAAAAGCTTATTGTAGAAAACGATATTAGAATGCTCGTTGAGTCAGAAGAAGGTTCTTACTTCGTTCATATCATCTATAAGCTAAGAGAAAACATTTTTATAACAGAGGAAATGTTCACTTTAAGAGAATGGATGTTTAATAATCTTGCTAATGTGGATGGAATTAGTCCAAGAGATCACTATCACTTATATCACTACCTCGTTTCAAAGGTGGCGCAGAATACGTTTTTATTTGTTGTAACAGATTCAACTTTAAAGGTTGATAGTATTCTGAAGCCATTTAGTAGAACTATTTTTCTAGACAATTTTCAAGAAAGTACGGAAAAATGGATCATCGTTTTAAGTGATCACGAGTTAAGCTTTGCGGAAAAAGAAAAGCTGTATAGAGCGGTCGGGAGTGACTGTTACGTTCTATTTTTCTTACAAGATATAAAAAACGGCGTGATGAAACTCGGTCCTCGACTCCAATTCCCTGGTCATGGCTGTTTACAGTGCGAAACTCTAGCAGAGGAAAGATTAATTGAACACGATTTACAGTTAGAAAAAGACCCGCGAGACTTTTACGAAATGGTAGATGAGGAGATTTTTCATCTTCTAATAGATGATTATTTTCAACATACAAGGCATTTCTCATCAATCACTAGTAAGCAGTATATATTTGATTTTCAAGAGAATACGGTACTGTTTAAACAAATTAGAAAAAATCCGAACTGTGAAATTTGTTAACCATTACTTGAAAGGAGGTGAAATAAATGGAAAAGAATCTGAACTTAGAATTAGATTTCGAAGTGATCGAGCTTGATGATGTAACTGCTCTTCCAGAAACAGCTGCATCTAGTGGAAGCTCAGGCGACAATGTATATTCTACTTGTGGCTCAAGCTCTTGCTGTTCTTCTTGCTGTACGTAATGAAGAATGTAAATGGATGAACAAAAAAAGGAGGAAATTAAAATGGAAAAAAACTTAAACTTAGAATTAGATTTCGAAGTAATCGAACTTGATGATGTAACTGCCCTTCCAGAAACAGCTGCATCTAGTGGAAGCTCAGGCGACAACGTATATTCTACTTGTGGCTCAAGCTCTTGTTGCTCTTCTTGCTGTACTTGATCAGTTATTAAAAAAAGACTGGCCAATGAACACCCACATGTTCATTGGTCAGTCCCGTAATGAGAATTACATAACTGCCCTTCCAGAAACAGTTGCATTCTAACTTGTTACAGTATACGCAAAATGAAGACCATTTATTCGTATCTGTACACAAAATAGATTGTTACTCTCATTCTCTTAATCTTATCACTGCGAGTTGTCATATGTAAATATTCCATAAGGTTTAGTTTAACTAAGAAGATTGGAGAAAATAGTTCATGAGTACTTATTCTTATGTAGTCGACATTATCGAAAATAATAATAATTTATTAGATGTAATAGTGGAAGTGCAAGGAAATGCCCCAGAAAGTATATTAAACGATATTCCTGTTATACAAACATATAAACAATTACTTTCATTTATTAAAAAGCATCCATTTCATTCCATTCTATTTGTGAAAAGGAAATCGAATGAATTAATAGTCAAACGGATTATCGAGTTATTAAACGAGTATGAAGTGACTAGTAACATAACTGTTCTAGAAGGTATGGAAGATGCAGATACTAACAAGGAAGCGTACGTTACGTTTTTCAATGGAGTAAAAACGTTTATTACTGGTATGTATCCGCAACATTTTCATCATACAAAAATGAAACATTTATTAGTAAAGGATCAATCGGAAATATCCCACGATTTAAAAACCCGATTATTATACTCAAGTAATATTAATTCTTCACTCCTTTTACCGGAAGCTCCGACAGCGCTTGAAGAGTTAGAAAGTTGGTTTGGACTAGCTCAAATAAGCCTCCAAGAAAAAGAGAATCAGCATTACAACGTCGTTATAAAAGAGAAGGCCAATATTCATACGAAGGAAGTTGTTGTCTTATCCTTTCATACATTTACGGAAAACCCATCTGTAAAGGAAGGGGACAATGAAATATTCTTAACGATAGATACGGTGGATGATTATCTTTCTTTTTCAGCTACTGTTAGGCATACAGAGCTAACTGGTACCCTTCGCATTATGCACATACTCCCTCACATAAAAGATGAATGTATGTGGTCCCATAAATCGGTTTGTTCATTAAGAAGTGGGACCCGATTAGCAGTCGGGCAACCTAATGTGTTACAATCTCCCGTCTGCTACTCAATTGGTAAAGAAGAGCTTACGAATAAACCGATTGCTTCTGTTTTTGATAGGGAATTTTCAAAAGCATTTATTTTATCTGGCTGTCATACATGTCGTGCATTGCCTGACTGTCCGAGTTGTATTAAAATGGCCCCACAAACGGAGGAAAAGAAACACTATTGTTCCATTCGGCAAACGCTCCCGTTCGTAACTGAATTTATTACGATACGAAACATTTTAAAGAGCTTTTTTTATGGGCAACAACGTTTCGTTTCACCATCAGAGACTGTTGCTTTTTCAACGAAAGTGAAGAAATTATTTTACGATAAAGAATCGACACGAGAAAAAGCTCTCTCTTCCCAACTATATTTTTTATTTAGTTGGAAGGAGGATGTTTATTTATACATTAAACGGACTATGAAGTTTTATAAAATTAACAACCTACTAGCAACTTATCTAGAAGGGAAAATGTTAGGAGAAACAGAGAAGGAGATACAAGCGTACATACAGGACAAGCACAATTGGAGCTTGGAAATATACGAGCAATTTAACGAGAAGGCAACTTTATTTACTCAAAAGGTAGGATTGTCGTGAAATGAGAGGAGGAGTTTTAAAAGTGAGAAATCATAAAGTAATACACCCTATTTTACCGAGAAGTGAATACGACAACATGATTAATGTTAGAAAAGCTAAAGGTGTTACGATTTACGATGAAAATAAAAGCTATTTAGATGGTATTAGTGGCTTATGGAATGGTATTTTAGGTCATTCAAATGAAGAAATAAATCAAGCGATTTTACAGCAAATGAACGAAGTAAGTTATGTCAATCCGTGGACAAGCTCTACTAATATTGTATATGAATTAGCAGATAAGCTAATTTCTTTTACAGATGATAATTTTGATAAAGTGATGTTCACTTGTACTGGTTCAGAAGCAGTAGAACTTGCGATTAAATTAGTGAGAAGACATCAGTCAGCAAAAGGACACTATGAGAAAAAATATATCGGAGTTTTTGAAACATCCTATCATGGTACACATTATGGTTCGATGACCGCGACGGGAGTAGATAGGGAGTTTTATAAACCGTATGGTCCGATGCTACAAGGGTTTGCGTACTTGCCTATCCCATTTGAAGAGAAAGGAACATTGGATGAAGCTATTCAATCATTAGAAAAATTTTTCGAAGCTTACGGTGATAAAATTGGTGGCTTTATAATGGAACCAATTCTTGGCGTTTCAGGAGTAGTAAAGTTACCGGATACGTATTTAAGAAGAATGAAAGAGTTAAGCAAACAGTACGATGTGCTACTCGTATTCGACGAAATTAGTACTGGTTTTTACCGAACCGGACCGAAGTTTGCTTACGAGGAAACTCCAATCATTCCAGATATTTTATGTTTATCGAAAGGGATAAATAATGGTGTACTACCATTAGGAGCAGTACTTATTGGAGAAAGCGTAACGAAAATGATTAAGGATCATGATTTTATCAATCATTTTTCTACACAAAACGCAAATCCGCTTTGTTGTGCAGCTGCTTTGAAAACATTAGAGCTTCTTGGACGAGATGATTATTGCAAGATTATCGAGACAAAAGGGGATTTTTTTTATCGTCAGCTTTTATTATTAAAAGAGGAGCTTCCATTTGTGAAGAGTATTCGCGCCCACGGTTTAATGATAGGTGTGGAAGTTGATATCGATAACGATTTCAATAAAGTGCTACAATTCTCTAACCTTTTAAAAGAACGTGGCCTTCTTGTTTATCCTTATGCTAATAAATATTCGTCGGGTGTAATGCTAATGCCTGCATATGTAATGGAGTACGAAAACTTAAGTAAGGTTTCATCTATATTAAGAAATTCTATAATTGAATACGTGAACAACCGATATGTTGGGAGTTTGTGAGAATGGAAAAAACAGTACTAATAACTGGGGCAGCGAGCGAAATTGGTCAAGCAATATTAAGGAGATTTTTGGTGAATGGCTATCAAGTAATAGCGACCGAAGTAGAGTTTCAACGAAAAACATTAGAGGATTGTATTCGAAGTATGTCGATAGACGACCAACAAATGATAAAATTTTATTCGCTAGACTTAGAGAAAGATGAAGAAGTGTTGCAGTTCTCGGAGTATTTGAAGGATACGTATACAATCTCAGCGCTTGTTAACATTGCAGGAATAAATATTTTGAAAAACTTTTTTGACTGGAATGTGGAAGAATTACGCAAAGTAGTGGACATAAATTGGATTGGAACCTTTTTATTAACAAAAGCTGTTGCAGAAAGCATGGTAGCAAAATCGATTGCAGGCACCATTACGACCATCTCATCTCAACATGGTATTGTCGTGAATAAAGAAAGAGTTCCATATTGTATTAGCAAAGCGAGCCTTATTCATTTAACGAAAGTACTAGGATTAGAGCTAGCGCCGTATAACATTCGAGTAAACTGTGTTTCGCCAACGTATGTTAAAACAGATAAAAATAGTCATATTTTAAACAGTAACAGGTATATAGATGAAGAATTAGTCAAAATTCCATTAAATCGCTATGCAATACCGGATGATGTGGCAGACGCGGTTGAATTTTTAACGTCACCGGCATCAAAGATGATCACTGGACATAATTTAGTTGTAGATGGAGGATGGACGATTCAATAAAGAGATAGGGAGAAGTTAGTTATGAAGCGATATACCTTTTTTACATTATTGATCTGTTTGTTCTTACTAGCAAGTTGTCAACCGTCAGAGGGAGAAGAGATGAACGTTTTATATGAATTTGATGAAGGTGTAGAACGAGTAGATACGATTTTTATTGCAGCTCCTAGTACAAAATTATTCGTTGAAACAAGCGAAGCTGAAAAAATAACTGTTGAGTTAAAGGGAGTATTTAGTGGAACAGATAAGGAAAAGGAAAACCTATTGAAGACAGAATTGATAGGCGAAGTATTCCAAACTAAAATAAATCCACCTGTAAGCAAAAAATGGGTGGAGGAAGATCTAGAGTTACATATAACAATTCCAGATAAATACTATGAGCAAATAAAAGTAGAGGTAACGAGCAAGCCGATGGAGCTTGGCAAGTTAAATGCTAAGCTATTTCAATTAAATTCCACCTCTGGGGACCATTTTATGAGCGGAATTAACGCTGAGAGCTTCCAAATTGAGGCTACTTCTGGAGATATAGAAATACTTGATTTTACTGGTAAAGGTAATATTGAGATGACTTCGGGTGATGTATTTTTGAACATGCAAGAAATAACGGAACCAATTTCAATTTCTAACACTTCTGGTGATATACTTTTGAATGTGGCGAGCGATGCTGCATTTTTCTTAAACACTAATATTCGCAAAAATAGAACCGAAGTTGAAGGAGGAATTGCAACAAGGTGGAGAGATGATACGAAAAATAATGGTGAAATTAATAATCCACCAACTTCAGGTCCAACCATTCACATCACGACCAATTCGGGAAGGTTGTTAATAGGAAAGATGGAGTGATTGTTGTTCGACCTCTGTTATATTGAAAAATAGGGGAACAAAGTGACGAAATTTAATTAGATGGGGATTTAGTTGAAATAGAAGCGTTATATGAAGAAGCGGATTCTTTATATGTTCAATACGAAGAAGAGTTAGAAAAGCACGCTAATAAAAGGGCGGTTGAGATTGTTTGGGAAGATAAAGTGCGAATGAATAAATGAAACATAAAGAAAACTACCTCTAAAAAGTGTGAGGTAGTTTTTTGTTTTATTGAAAATTGGTTTTGCAAGACAGTTTAGATAACAAGTTCATTGCTCTTCTATATGTATGCAAAGAGTCCTGTTTTTCCAAAAAATGTGTGGACGAGGGACCTGTCCCTCTGTCCACGATTTTATAGGTACATATGCACGCCTGGGCCGAATGGGATGCCTAGTAGGGCGAATGCGATTAGCATGATGATCCATACGGTTAAGAAGATGATGCTGTATGGTAGCATTAAGGCGATTAATGTACCGAGTCCAGCTTTTTTATCATAATCTTTCATGAATGCAAGGACGATTAAAATATATGGATTTAACGGTGTAATAATGTTTGTTGATGAATCTGCGATACGGTATGCTGCTTGGATGAATGCTGGGTGATAGTCAAGAAGCATAAACATTGGGATGAAGATTGGTGCTTCTAAAGCCCATTGTGCAGATCCACTAAAAATTACTAAGTTCAATAAAGCTGTTAATAGGGTGAATCCGATAACGACTGGTAAACCTGTTAATTCCATAGATGTTAAAACCTCTGCTCCGTTCACGGCAATCCACGTACCTAAGTTACTCCAGTTAAAATACGCGATAAATTGGGAAGCGGCAAAGATTAGTACGATGTAAGCGGACATATCTTTCATTGCTTCGCTCATGAATCTTGGAATGTCCTTTGTGCTCGTAATCTTTTTTACTGTCACACCGTAAGCAGTACCTACTGTTAGGAAGAAGAATAACACAATTGGAATGATTCCAGATAAGAATGGGGAAGGAATAATTCCGCCTTCTTCGTTACGTAACGGAGATTCTGGCCAAAATAATACTAAACTAATAAGTCCGATATACGCTAAACCTGCCAATAAACTATTACGTAAACCTTTATTTTCTATTTCATTTACTTCCTCTAGCTTACGATTAGCCTTATCTCCTGTATATTTACCAAGTCTCGGTTCAATTAGTCTTTCTGTTATTATTCCGCCAATAATTGCAAGTACCACTACTGAAGTTGACATGAAATACCAGTTGTCAACCGGTGTCACTAGGAAGTTTTCATCAATTGCTTTTGCTGCTTCTGTCGAGATACCTGCTAATAAAGCATCAGTACCAGCGATAATGAAGTTTGCCGTAAAACCTGCTCCTACTCCTGCAAATCCTGCAGCTAATCCTGCTAATGGATGACGTCCAACCGTTAAGAAAACCATTGCAGCTAGAGGTGGAATTAGAACGAAGGCTGCGTCAGACGCGATGTTACCTAAAATTCCGATGAAAATAACTGCATACGTTACTAACGGTTTTGGTGCATTTAAAATCGATTTTTTGATTGCACTTTCTAATAATCCAACCTTCTCAGCTAGTCCAATCCCTAGCATCATTGCTAACACTAATCCGAGTGGAGCAAAGCCAGTGAAGTTTGTTAGCATCGACGTTAAAATGTACTGCAATCCTTCTCCAGATACTAAACTTTTAATAGGTAGTTCTTCTCCTGAACCAGGATGTACAACTGTTACTCCCATGCTGTTAACTAGCCATGATAAAGCGATTACAAATAATGCTAAATAAATAAACAAGAAAAATGGATCAGGCAGTTTGTTCCCAATTTTCTCAATCCCATTTAAAAACTTCGTCATGGCACCATTTTTTTTCGGTGTATCGTTTGTTTGTAACTGCGCCAATTTAATCACGCTCCCCTTAAAAATTTATATATGTTAACGGAATTATTCCGTTAATATTCCGTTATTAGCTATAAGTATTCTACATAATTAGTCAAAAACCTTTTTAATTTTCAAAAAGTTATGTTAGATTATCTCACATTGTTTAAAAGTTGCATAGTAGATTGAGAAAATTTCCTCAATCTACTAAAGGTTAAACATCAGTTTATATATTTTTCTAGGGCGACCGCGTTGTCCGGATTCTTCACCTGTGACGACCGCTAGATTAGCTTTTTCCAGTTCGGATAAAATTCTCCGTGCGTTTCGTTCGGTGCTTTTTAACCAACGAGATAAATCTTGAGAGGTTAACGTTTCTTTATTGTAATGGTTGGCTAATGACATAATCTTGGAAACGACAGAGGAACTAATATGTGCGTCTTTTATATGATTTTCCCACATATCCCCAACTGATTGAGTTTGAAAACTTAATTGATCTGTTGGGTTTAAACTTACAAGTACTTCTTTCTCTTCAGTAACTTCAATTACAACCGCTTCATCGTACGTTCTTGCATGGTCAAACGCCATTCGAACATTTTGTTCAGCTTCAAGTACCGTTATGCCGTACCCGACTCCGATTCGCGTTTGGAGATTGCTGTTCACGTTAATCTCTTTCATTACTTCATGCAACGAACGGTTCGCTTGGAAGTATTCTAATTCACCTCTTGTTGTGTAAATGAAGTGAAGGTCGTCACCAATTTTTACGATAGAGCCGTTAATATTTTCCGTAAAATCAAGCAGCACTCTTTTTAACTCTAATTCTTGATGCTTTAATTTAAAAGAGTAGTAATTATCTTGTAATCTAGTTGTGTGCATTACTTCGATACCTAATATAACGAGCTGTGACTTTTTATAAAGGCTCACTTGTCCTTTTTCTCTTACTTGTTCTAACGCTTGATGTGTAGCGTACTCTCTCTGAATAACACGGTACACTGGTATTTGTAAGGCTTTCAGCTCATTATAGACGGAGCGGATGCATGTAAAAGCAATTTCGCTTTTTCCTTGCTCATATAGTCGTTGATGGAACTCAATAATATCGTCAGAAGGGATGTACCCATCATACGAATGACATTGAATGGTGAGTCCGTTATTTAACAGCGAAGGCATTGATTGATCAATTTCATTTACTTGAATCGTGTCTAAGCTAATGTTGGAATGTATTTTTCCTTCTTGTAAAAATGCTTCTAAAAGTGTTGTTAAAAAGCTAGATCCGTGTAACGGTATATAACTAGCATTTTCTTCCGTAATAATTCCTTTATTTAAAGCGTAATAATACGGTGATTGACCAGAGAAAAACCACTGATCAACGGAGGTACTATTTTTTGCAATAATATCTTCTGTTTCTTCCGTTTTTTCATAAACAAAAGGGATCAAGTGTAGATCAGGAAAATGCTGGCCTACCTTCATCATTTCTATTAAGGAGTCTTCAGGACCTACTACTCCTACGCGAATGTTCATCTCGTTCACCCGTTTCTATTCTTAAAAATTGGGCTACTATTTCTACCCCTATGTACAAGTCTTCTATCGATGCATACTCTTTTGGGTGATGACTTAACCCGTCTCGACAAGGAATAAAAATTAAGCCTGATGGACATAGTTGCTGCATGTTCATTACATCGTGTCCAGCACCACTGTCCATTAATAAATTAGTATATCCTAAATGGTCCCCGGCTTGTAGTAGTTTCTTTTGTATAGATTCGTCTAAAAGAATAGAAGGGTTGTGAACGAGAACGTCGATTTCGATCGAGCAATTCAATTCTTTCTCGATAGTAAGACATTTGTTGCGAATTTCGTCAGCCACTTTACTTTTTAGCGAATCGTCCACACTTCGAATATCAATTCCTAATTCAACTACGCCAGGTATTACATTCATTGCATTCGGTTTACATTCAATCGTACTAACTGTAGCAACGACTGGTAATTCGCTTGTAGCATTAAGCTTGATCGCAGTTTCTGATACGAACGGGATAAGGTGAGAAGCTGCAAGTAATGCATCTTGTCGTTTATTCATCGGAGTTGTTCCAGTATGACCTGCTTTTCCTTGCACTTTTACTTTTAAACGGATTGGACAAGCTACCCCTCTAACAACCCCGTACTGTTTTCCTGCATCCTCAATAACGGTCCCTTGTTCGATGTGTAACTCTACGAAACTTTTAATGTCGGTTCTTTTTGCTTGGGAAAAATCTTCCCATTGATAGCCGAGTGCTTCCACTGCTTCTTTTATCGAAATTCCATCTGCGTCGGTTACACTGCCGATAGACGGATCAAGGATCCCGGAGATCGCTTTACTCCCAACTGTAGAAATGCCAAATCTTGAAGATTCTTCCGAACGAAAAACGATAACATCGATTGGGTGAGTAGGGGTAAACCCTTCCTCTTTTAAGAGCTTAATAGCCCCTAGCGAGACTAGCACACCAGCTGTTCCGTCATACCCACCACCGTTAGTAACAGTATCAACATGGGATCCAATTGCCACCTTTTCCTCGACACCGTTATTCGTTTCCCAACGAGCAATCACATTACCAGCGGCATCTTCTATAATGTACAAACCTAGCTCCTTCGCAATGGTGATAAAAGCTTGTAGAGACTCGTTTTCTTCCTCTGTATACCCTAATCTAGTAAATCCAGTTGGCTGTTCCATCGTTTCTACTAAATTTAACTGTTTTAATGTAGCGTCAAGCCATTGTTTCATCAAAAATACCCCTTTCTTTTCCCTTAATTAAATCCCCTTATTTATTAATGTGAAGCACTAATCGTGAAATGGCGTCAATTGCAGTTGGTAGCACTTTTTCCTCAAAATCGAATTTTGGATGATGATGACCAGCAGGTAGGGGAGAGCAAAATACCATGTATGTTGCAAGACCACCTTTTTCTCTCACGCGGTTCATCATATACGTTGCGTCTTCAGAAGCACCCATCGACATTTCATCAATTACGTTCGTAACGAGTGAACTATCGGCACTGCTTTCCTTCACAAGTGGTATCCATTCTTCGTCACACGTTGCATTCGGTGCAGAGCCAACAAATGTAATCTCTTCTTCGACATCGAAAAGGTTTGCGGAAGCTTTAATAATTCGAATCGCTTCCTTTACCATATACTCCTCGTTCAATTCCGTTGTAGCGCCTCGTGTTTCTAGTTGCATTTTCGCCAAGTCGGCCACAATATTTCTTCCACTACCAGCTTCGAGTGTTCCGATGTTAATTCTCGTTGCTCCGTCCGCGTGGCGAGTAATTCCATTTAAATGGAGAGCTGCCGATGCTGCTGCGAGTAGGGCGTTTCTACCTTTGTTCGGCTCTAGTCCGGCATGGGCAGATTTTCCGAGATAAGTCACGTCTATTTTGGAACTTGCTAAAAAGTTGTTGGCAGTTGCTGCAATTGTCCCGACTGGATAAGATTGGATTCCGATATGCCCACTTATAAAATAATCTGCATCATCGAGCCAGCCTTTTGCGACAATTGGCTTTGCTCCTCGTCCGCCTTCTTCAGCTGGTTGAAAAATAACGGTAAATCTACCTGTAAGCTCGTCTGTAAATTGATATAAAAATTGAGCGATACCAAGACCGATTGCGGCGTGTCCATCATGGGCACAAGAATGCATCACTCCAGCGCGTTTAGAATGAAATTTTTGTTGAAAAGGAATATGGTTTTCTTCCTCTGCTTCTAAAATCGGTAGTGCATCAATGTCAAAGCGGAAGGCAGTATGTTTGCCAGGCTTTTCAGTATCAAATTGTGCAATAACACCTGTATGACCATTTTTCATTTTTTCAATAAAGGAGGAGGGAACACCCATCTCCATTGCACGTGCTTCATTTTCGGAAATGTCTGTTTGAGAAGGTAAGCCGATTCGTTCCTCTGTAACAAAAATTTCATTCCCGAAATGAATCGTACAGTTTAATTTTTCTAACTCTTTAATAATCTTGTACGACGTCACATACTCCGTCCATGCGACTTCTGGATGTTCGTGAAACTCTCGTCGTTTTTCGATGACATACGGAGTTATTTCCTCTATAAAATTATGAATATCCATCTATTCAGTCTCCTTTTTTAGAAGTTGGTTTAACGTATCGATTGTTACTTCAGTCATAAATTCGATTCCAAGCGGTATTGCTCGTTCGTCTAGCTTGAACTCGGGGTCATGTAACGGTTTTTGTCCTTCTCCAATAGAAGCACCTAACCAATAATACGCTCCAGGATATTTTTGTAGAAAGCGAGAGAAATCTTCTCCACCCATACTTGGTGGTACATCTGGTGCACTTTCTTTTCCGTATAATCTCGTCGCTGTTTGCTTAATACGATTACTCCATTCTGGTGTATTAACGGTAGCTGGATAGCCGTCTAAATATTCAATGTCGATCTCTGCATTCATTGCTTCGGCAAGCCCGTTCAAAATTTTGAAGAATCGCTCTCTCACAACGTTTTTCGTTTCATTGGAAGTTGTACGAATCGATCCTTCTAACGTTACACGATCAGCAATAACGTTATATCGATACCCCCCAGAAATTTTACCAATCGTAAGCACAGCAGGGTTTATCGGGTCTACGTTTCTACTAACAATTGTTTGTAATGTCGTAATAACTTGATTGGCGATAATAATAGCATCGTTCGTTTGATGTGGCATTGACGCGTGTCCGCCAGAACCTTTCACGACAATAGTAAAACGATCGGAGTTCCCCATAATAGGGCCAGGGCGTACACCAAATTGTCCTACCGGTAAATCTGGCCATACGTGCTGTCCTAAAATAACATCTGGTGGGAATTCATCAAACACTCCATCATCCATCATTCGTTGCGCACCGCCAACTGGTGAATTTTCTTCCGCCGGTTGGAATACGAGTAGCACGGTTCCAGCTAAATTTTCTTTTTGCTCATGAAGTAAAATGCCAGCCCCTAACAACATGGCAGTATGCGCATCATGTCCGCAAGCATGCATTTTTCCATCAACTGTTGAAGAGTATTCTACACCAGATTGCTCCTGAATCGGCAACGCATCAATATCGGCACGTAACGCAACTGTCTTACCAGGTTTTGCCCCTTTAATAATTCCAAGTACACCAGTTTTCGCAAACCCAGTTTTAAATGGAATTCCATGCTCCGTTAACTTTTGTTGAATTTTCTTCGAAGTCTCAAATTCCTCCCCACTTAACTCAGGGTTTAAATGTAAATCTCTTCTAAACGCTAAAATTTCCTTTATTAAAGCTTCATTATTTAATGTTGTTTTTGTCATAGTAGCATCCCATCCTCATTAAAGGAAAAATTCCTTATTTATTCCGTTAATATATATACTACTACAAAACTCTGAAAATTCCTCTAAAAAATTGTGGACGGAGGGACAGGTTCCGTGTCCACACAGTTTTTTCCAGTTTGAAATATGTTTCTCGTAGATGCAGATTTCTTTGTCTACCCCCATAATGGTAGGTTGATTGTTTTCAAGAGATATTAGGAGGAAAACGCAAGAAAGAATAGTATCGTAAAAATGAAGCAGGAGACACACGTAAATATAATTTCGTTTAACATAAAAAAAGCTCGCACCAAAATGTTGCGAGCTTTCCTATTTGCACAGTTGTTAGCTATGCAAAAATATCCGATCAGTTGGTAGTTTAATTTCCACTCTGCTACCATCTTTTTCACCGAAGTTTATTTCCCCTTGAAAGTCACTTGTCACGATGCCGTTCAAGATAGACAACCCTAAACTATCGGCTTTCGTAATATCAAAATCCTCAGGAAACCCCCGTCCGTTATCTTGTACAGATAGGAAAATATAGTCATCCATTCTTTTACAGCTAATTTCAATAATTCCAGAATCTTTATCAGTAAAAGCATGTTTATAACAGTTCATTACGAGTTCGTTAATAATAAGAGCAATAGAAGTTGCTTTGTTATAAGGGATGAGAATATCATCTAAATCGAGATGAATTTGAATATCTGGATTACTGTTCATTAGCTCCATTATTTCCTTAATAATTAATTTAACATTAATAATACTTCTTCCTAATTTGTCTTTAGACAAGAGGTTATGAACGGAAGCAATACTTTTAATCCGACTAATAATACTATCTAATAGGTCATCAATCGTTAAATCGGGAGTCTTTTGTACGAACATTTTTTGTAATGTAATTAGACCGACGATCGATTGGAGATTGTTTTTAATTCGATGGTGGCTCTCTTGTAATAAAGTAGACCTACCGAGTAACCTAGTATCTTCGATTGCGATCGCGGCATGACGGGCCAATGCAGCTATATATTTAGATTCTTCTTTTGAATACACATAATATTGTTCGTATGAAATCTGAATGATGCCAGTAACTTCTGATCTTATTAAAACAGGTACACAAATAATTGTTTTTACATTTTCAATGTTTTCAAACATAGACTCGAATTCTTTATTCTTTTTATTGACATAAAAGATATCGCTCTCTTTGGCAATTTTTAAAATGGATTCTTTCGTTAATTGTGCTTTTATTCTTTTGTTTTCATTGTATTCAAAGTCATCTATAATACTTGACGTATTTTCGTCGATTAATTTAATGGAACATCCATCTGCGTTCATAATACGGGTTACTTCTTTTGCCAACAGCATTAGTACATCTTTTAGTTCATATTCAGATGTTAAAAATTCAGCAGCTTTCAAGACAGCATCCAATACGTTTTTTGTGTCGTTTTCGTTATAAAATTCGGTGTCTTTAAAATTATATTCCTCGGAGTCTACTATCAATCTCCGTGGGTCATTTTTAGCTTCGTCTGCTAACATCTCATCTGTAATGGACCCGTTAGATAGTATAGATATCCTGTCTGCAAGCTTTAACGCCTCTTCCCATTGCTTTGTCACATAAAGGATGCTGCCACCGTCTTCTTTAAATTGTTTCATAATATTATATAGCTTTGAGGCATTCTTTGCTGAAAGTCCTTCCATCGGCTCATGCATAATCATCATTTTTGGATTTTGTAAAAATTCGCTTGCTAAATAGACAATTCGTTTTTCTTCATCCGACAAATTGTACACTTTCTTTTTATGATCTATTTCAAAATCTAATTTATTTAAAATATCCTTTGAGCTTCTTTTTATTTTTCTCCAATTGATAAAAGGTAGGAATCGAATTGTTGGAATGTTTACTAAATTAAGATTTTCTGCAACGGAAAAATTGCTTATTAAAAGTGGTTTTTGATGTAACAGACCTATTCTGTAACTTTTCCGAGAAGGATGAAACGGCTTGCTTTCGACTAAAATCTCTCCAGGTATCGTTTGCTCTTCTAGTAAATTTTTAATAGATTCAATAAATACTTTTTGTTCTGAACTATTTTTAACAATCAAGGCATGAATTTCAGAATAACCGACCTGTAAACTAATATTATTAATAAAACCGTTAGGGCTATTATTCGTTACATTTCGACATTCAAATAAGAATTTTGACAAAGTAAAACCTCCACCACTATACAAATAGTTATCATAAGAATAGATTACTTGTTATATAAATATATTAAATTAAATAAAATATAACAAACTACTATTTTTGCCTTTTTGCATTAATTGGAAATGAATTAGTGGACTTCCAAAACGATAAAAAATGCTATATACTCTTTACTAATTAGTACTGGTATGAAGGAAGGTACTATACTGAGTATAATGACAGGAATTAATTTTTTACACAATAAAAAGATAGCGCTTACACCAAAAAGGGAAATCAAAGGGGTGATAATGTTCTATGTCGAAGTCATTGCGAATTCTAATTGCAGAAGATGAGTTTTTAGTGTTAATGGGAACTAAATCGTATGTGGAGAAGCTGGGGCATCAAGTTATTGCGACTGCTACTGATGGAGAAAAGGCGGTAGAACTAGCATTAAAAGAAAAACCTGACCTTGTTATTATGGATATTAATATGCCAAAACTTGACGGGATTGATGCTATTAAGCAAATAAATGATACATACTATATTCCAAGTATCATTGTTAGCGGTTATCATGATGAAAAGCTAATAAAGAGAGCGACTGATGAGGGAGTTCTATATTATTTGCTAAAGCCAATCGATATAGAAGAATTAAAAATAGCCATTAACATTAGTCTAGCAAAGTATGAAGAAATTAAAAGTTTAAAAGAAGAGTTAAATACAACAAAAAATGCGTTAGAAGCTAGAAAACATATTGAAAAGGCAAAAGGAATTCTCATGGAAAGAATGAATTTAAAAGAGCCAGAGGCCATGAAATATTTGCAGAAGGTAAGTAGAGATAAAAATAAGAAGCTAGTCGTTGTAGCGAAAGAAATGATAGAAGCGGATGCTCTATTTCACTCCAAATAATGGATGATAAAAAATATTTAGAAAACTACTTGACTAATAATTATTAGGTAAATATAATAAAGCTAATTAAATCTTCAATAATATCAATTTAATAAAATAAATTTTATACTTACGGCTGGTATAAAATTTAATGGCTATGGGTGCCTTATTTACGTAAAATTATTGCGTTCCTTTTATGGATTGTAATGGTTTGCGTATATAAGGCACCTTTCTGTTTATTTTTGAAGATTGCAAGCGTATTCAAACGTGTTTTTGAAAGAGGTGATTTTGAAAAAGACTTCATTACTTAAGTTGTAATAGAAGAGTATCAATACATTTCTATAAAATGTAAACGCTTTATATCCACTCTTCTTTATATAGCAAAATATTAAAAAAACAGGGGGAAGAAAAATGAAAAGGCTATCAAAGAAATTTTTAGTTGTTGTATTAGCATCCATTCTACTTATCGCTGCTGGCTGTTCAAGTCAAAGTAGCGGATCAGGAGATGCTGCTGCTGAAGGAAAAAGTATAAAGATTGGTATGTCGTTCCAAGAAATGAATAACCCTTATTTTATCTCCATGAAGGAAGCTCTTGAAGAGGCAGCAAAGCAAATTGGCGCAGAGGTTATTATTGCAGATGCGCAGCATGATGTAGCAAAGCAAATTAATGACATTGACGATATGATTCAAAAAGGAATTGATATTTTATTAATCAATCCTACAGATAGTGAAGGAGCAGAAGCAGCGGTAATTGCTGCAAAAGATGCTGGTGTAATTGTTGTTGCGGTTGATGCGCAAGCAAAAGGCCCTCTTGATTCATTTGTTGGTTCAAGAAACTATGATGCAGGATATTTAGCTGGTAAGCAAATGGCGGAAGATTTAGGTGGTAACGGTAAAGTTGCTATTTTAGATGGAATTCCAGTAGTACCTATCCTTCAACGTGTGGAAGGTTTTAGAGATGCTGTATCTGAATATGCAGGAATTGAAATTGTAGATATCCAAAATGGAAAACAAGATAGAGCAGAAGCAATGAAGGTTACAGAAAATATGCTTCAATCCAATCCAGATTTAGATGCTTTATTCAGTGTAAACGATGAAGGAGCTTTAGGTTCTTTAGGAGCAATTGAAGCGTCTGGAAAAGATGTTGCGTTATATAGTGTTGATGGACATCCTGAAGCAATTGAAGCGATTTTAAAAGGTGGAGCATTTAAAGCGACAACTGCACAATTCCCAAGAGACCAAGTAAGAATTGGTTTAGGTATGGCATTAGCGAAGCTTTGGGGTGCAGAAGTAGTACCTGAAGAAGTTCCGATTGATGTTGAACTTCAAACAATTGATAATGCAAGTGATTTTAGCTGGTAATTGGTAATCTTTTTTTCAGAAGGGCGCTTTGCATTATTGAAAGCGCCCACTGAATGAAGAGGTGTAAAAAAAGGAAGGTGATTCCGATGGATAATGTATTAGAGATTCAAAATATCACGAAAGAGTTCCCAGGAGTAAAGGCTCTAAAAGGTGTTAGTTTTGATATTCGACGAGGAGAAGTTCATGCCTTAGTTGGAGAAAATGGTGCAGGGAAATCAACATTAATGAAAATTCTTTCGGGTGTATATGCGCCTACAACAGGGAAAATTCGCTTAGATGGTAAAGAAGTTACTTTTACAGACCCTAAACAAGCACAACAATTAGGTGTAAGTATTATTCATCAAGAATTTAGTTTAATCCCATATTTAAGTGGTGTAGATAATATTTTTCTAGGTCGTGAAAAGAAAGCAAACGGAATACTAGACAGAAGAAAAATGAGAAAAGAAGCAGAAGAAGTTTTAAAAAGATTGGACGCTAATATTGATTTAAACAAGCCTGTAGCACATTTGAGTGTTGCAAACCAACAGTTTATTGAAATAGCAAAAGCAATTGCTATTGATACAAAAGTATTAATCTTCGATGAACCAACAGCAAGTTTAACTGGAAAAGAAATTGAAAAGCTATTTGAGTTAATTGAGAGATTGAAAGCAGATGGGGTAACCATTATATATATATCACATCATTTGGAAGAAATTTTGAAAATGTGCGACCGTATGACTTGCTTGCGTGATGGAGAGTTTGTAGCAACGAAAGACGTAAAAGACTTAACAAAACAAGATATTGTAAAAATGATGGTCGGTCGTGAAATTGTAAATGCCTTTCCAGAAAAACCGAAACGTACTGGTAAGGAAGAGTTACGTTTAGAAGTTAAACAATTAAGTAATAAAAGTGTGAACGATATTCAATTTTCTTTAGGGAAAGGTGAAATCGTTGGAATTGCCGGGCTCGTAGGATCTGGTAGAACGGAAACTGTGCGAGCGTTAATAGGAGCTGACCCAGCGAAAGAGAAAGAAGTTTTCATAGATGGAAAAAAAGTATCTATCAAGAGTCCTACTGATGCTCTAGATTTAGGGATTGCCTTAATCCCAGAGAGTAGAAAGACTCAAGGTCTCGTATTAAATATGTCTATAAAAAACAATATTAGTATCCCGATTTTAAAAGACTTAGGAAATTTTTTGGGGATTATTAACAAGAAAAAAGAAAACATGGTTATCAATCAATCTATTAAAGATTTATTAATAAAAACACCAAGTGGTAACCAACTGGTGAAGAATTTAAGTGGTGGAAATCAACAGAAAGTGGTTCTAGCTAAGTGGCTAAATACAGACTGTAAAATATTAATTTTTGATGAACCGACACGTGGGATTGACATTGGTGCTAAGGAAGAAATCTATAAGCTAATGAGAAACTTGGCTGATAAGGGAATTTCTATCATTATGATATCTTCTGAATTACCAGAGATTTTAGGAATGAGTGACCGAGTTCTCGTCATGCATAAAGGAAAAATGAAAGCAGAAATAGACGGCAAAGAGGCTACCTCTGAAAATGTAATGTATTATGCAACAGGTGGTGTAGATGGATGAGTGATTTGCGAAAAGGGTTAAATGCAAAAGAAATATTTAAATACCCTGAAATGTTAACTTTAATTGGATTTTTTGTACTTTGTATATTTTTTAGTTTTGCTAGTGAACAGTTTTTAACGACAAACAATATTACCAACATAGTTAGGCAAGTCTCCATTAATGGAATTCTAGCAGTTGGGATGACGTTTGTTATTTTAACAGGTGGAATCGATTTATCAGTTGGTGCTGTAATGGCCTTAACTGGAACGATTATGGCAGGTATGATGATCAATTACGGTATGCCGCCAATCGTAGCTGTATTAATTGGTATTTTGTTAGGGGCAGTAATCGGTTATGTGAATGGATTATTCGTATCTCGTGCACGAATTCCAGCAATTATCGTCACGTTAGCGATGATGGAAGTTGCTAGGGGAGCGGCCCTTTTATATACGGGAGGTTATCCTTTATCAGGTCTTCCAGAATCATATGCATTCATTGGAAGAGGTTACTTATTCGGTGTTATTCCAATGCCAGCAGTTATCATGGTTTTAGTGTTTGTAGTTGCTTATATTATTTTAAATCATTTACCAATTGGTAGATATATTTACGCTATTGGTGGTAATGAAGAAGCAGTTCGCTTATCTGGTGTAAAGGTGAAAAGAGTAAAAGCATTCGTATATTTAGTTAGTGGAGTGACTGCTGCGATTAGTGGCTTGATTATGACATCACGACTTTCATCTGGTCAACCAATGGCTGGTGAAGGTTACGAACTAGACGCGATTGCTGCAGTAGTTTTAGGTGGTACTGCTATTGCAGGTGGACGTGGGCATATTTTTGGAACGTTACTAGGTGCCTTATTATTAGGAGTTTTAAGTAATGGACTGAACTTGATGGGTGTTTCTCCATACGTTCAAAGGGTTTTAAAGGGTGTCATCATCGTAGCTGCAATCTACTATACTAGTTTCCGTCAAAAGGATTAAATAGCGCTTTAAAAATATTGAAAATTCTAACACAAGAGGAGCTGTACATTATGTCAATATTACCAGAAACAATGAAAGCAGTCGTAGCACATGGTCCGGAAGATTACCGTGTAGAGGAAGTACCTACACCAAGAGCTGGAAGAGATGAGGTCGTAATTAAAGTAGAAGCTTGTGGTATTTGTGGAAGTGATTTAAAAGCATATCATGGCTCAGCGATGTATTGGGGCGGAGAAGATCCTTGGATGAAAGCACCAGTAGTACCAGGACATGAATTTTATGGAGTAGTGGCAGAGTTAGGGGAAGGTGCTGCTGAAAAGCATGGATTAAAAGTGGGAGATCGAGTGACAACGGACCAAATTAACCCTTGTGGTAAATGTAAGTTTTGTACAACGGGTAAATATTGGATGTGTGATATTCACAATATTTACGGTTTCCAAAAAGATGTTGCAGAAGGTGCAATGGCAGAGTATATGAAATTTAGCAGTACAGCTAGAATATATAAAATTACGGACGGTGTAACAGCAGAAGAAGCTGCTTTAGTAGAACCAATGGCATGTGCTGTGCATACAGTTCAAAGAGCTTCCATTGAATTCGAAGACGTTGTCGTGTTAGCAGGTGCGGGAACTTTAGGTTTATGTATGGTGCAATTAATTGCTCTAAAAACGCCTAAAAAATTAGTTGTTTTAGATTTAAATGAGAAAAGATTAGCTGTTGCGAAAAAGCTTGGTGCGGATATTGTTATTAACCCAGCAAAAGAAGATGCAATCAAAATAGTAAAAGATTTAACAGACGGTTATGGTTGTGATGTTTACATTGAAGCATCAGGGCATCCAAGTGGAGTAACACAAGGGTTAGAAATGATTAGAAGACTAGGTAGATTTATCGAGTTTAGTGTATTCGGTTCAGAGGTAACAACTGATTGGAGTGTTATCGGGGATAGAAAAGAATTAGATATTAGAGGATCTCACTTAGGGCCATATACGTATCCGGTAGCAATTGACTTATTCGAACGTAAATTACTTACAGCGGAAGGTATTGTAACACACAGCTTTAAAGTAGAAGAATTTGCTGAAGCGATGGAAATGGCTCATCACCCAGAAGCTATTAAAGTATTACTTAAGCCCTAACACAAAAAATCATACTAATTTATTGGATTTTAACTAGAGCAAACTTGCGAATGAAGGGTGATTAAATGGAATACTTAATTGGTGTTGATATCGGTACCCAAGGGACGAAAGCGGTCCTTATTGATCCGAAGGGAAAAGTGTTAGCACATAGCTATAAAGGTTATGATGTAGAAACACCGAAACCTTCCTGGGCTCAACAATGGCCTGGACCTTGGGAAGAGGCAACTAATTTTACGATAAGGTCAGTAGTGGAAAAATCAAATGTAGATCCTGAACAGATTAAAGGTGTGGCGATTAGTAGTTTATACGGAGGGTCCGGTATCCCTGTAGATAGAAATATGAAGCCGTTAGCTCCTTGTTTAATATGGATGGATAGACGTGCAGAAGAGGAAGTAAAGTGGGTAAAAGAAAATATTGATCTTGATAAGTTGTTTCATGTAACGGGTAATTCTGTTAACTCATATTTTGGTTTTACAAAAATGTTATGGATTAAAAATAATTTACCGAAAGTATGGGAGCAAATAGAGTACTTCTTACCACCGGCTCCATATATCGTCTATACATTAACTGGTGAGGTAGCGGTAGATTATTCATCGGCAGGAAATGTAGGCGGTGTGTTTGACCTTAAGGAAAGAAAATGGTCTGAGGAAATGTGTGAAAACTTAGGTATTCCTTTTAAGTTTATGCCGGAAAGGCTTGTAGAGTGTACGGATATTGTTGGAGGAATTACAGAAGAAGCATCTGAAAAAACAGGCCTAAAAGTAGGAACGCCGGTTATTTGTGGTGGTGTCGACGCCCCAGTAGCAACAATGGGGGCTGGTGCTCTTGCTGAAGGTAACCATGTAGCGATGCTAGGAACTTCTATGTGTTGGGGCTTTATTACGGAAAAACCAAATTTATCTCCAAATTTAGTTAGCATGCCTCACTGTGTAGATTCTAGCGATATTATCTATACATTCGGAGGAGCTGCAACAGCAGGTGCTATATTACGATGGTTTAGAGATGTAATTGGAACAGAAGAATTAGAAGTGGAAGAGAAATTAGATATTAATGCTTATACTTTGCTAGATTTAAAAGCAAAAGACATTCCGGCTGGTTCAAACGGATTGTTAGTTCTTCCATACTTCATGGGTGAAAGAAGTCCGATTTGGGATAGTAATGCCCGCGGATTAATTCTAGGGCTAAGTTTAGTCCATACGAAGGGACATTTATATAAAGCCTTTATGGAAGGTGTAGCTTATTCATTACGTCATAACATGGAAATGGTATTAGGGACTGAGGCGAAGCTTGATAAAGAACTAATTATTGTTGGTGGCGGCTCTAAATCGATGAACTGGCCACAAATATATGCAGATGTTACAGGGTACCCAGTTCGAATTATTAAAAATGACGTAGAAGCTCCATTAGGGGACGCTGTGCTAGCTGGCATTGCAACAGGAGTTATTTCTGACCCGAATGTTTTAAAAGATTGGCTAGAATTTGATGAAGTTATTCAACCTAATGTTGAAAATAAACTGAAATACGATCAGTATTATGAGCAATATATAAATCTTTATGAAAACACGCAACAAATAATGAAAACAGTAACAGCTATTGAAAATAAATAACTTTATAAATACTAGTAAACTATCAAAAAAGTAGGGGAAGATTCACACAATCCAACCTACTTTTCTTTTGGAAGCCTATTAAATTGTGAATGAGAAATTAAAGTAATTTACTTTGTTTTAGAAACGGAGTGATTAAAATGTTAGAGGAATTAAAAGAAAAAGTCTTACAAGCAAATTTAGAACTACCTAAAAGAAACCTAGTTATTTATACTTGGGGAAATGTGAGTGCTATTGATCGTGAACAAGGGCTTGTTGTAATAAAGCCGAGCGGAGTCCCGTATGAAAAATTAAAACCTAGTGATTTACCAGTCATTGATTTAAACGGTAATAAGGTGGAGGGAGATCTGAACCCTTCATCCGATACGGCAACACACTTAGTTTTATACAAGGCATTTCCAGAAATAGGTGGAGTCGTCCATACTCATTCACCGTGGTGTACGAAGTGGGCACAAGCTTGTAGAGCAATACCTACTTTTGGTACTACCCATGCTGACTATTTTTATGGAGATATACCTTGTACTCGACCATTAACGCCATTGGAAATTGCAACTGAATATGAAAAGAATACTGGGGATGTAATTGTAGAAACATTTAAAAACTTAAATCCAAATGATATTCCGGGCGTTGTTGTACATAGTCATGGTCCTTTTAATTGGGGAAAAGATCCAATGAAGGCTGTTGAAAATGCTGTCATTATGGAGGAAATTGCTAAGTTGGCATTTTACACGCAAAGCCTATCTCCTCACGCTGAACAGATGGATCATCATCTTCTAGATAAACATTTTTTAAGAAAACATGGTAAAAATGCTTATTACGGTCAGAAAAGCCAAAAGGTAAATAATTAAAAAAGTAAGGGTGATAAAATGCAGTATAAATTAGTAGTACTTGACATGGACGGCACCTTACTAGATGATAACCATCAAGTTTCTGATAAAAATAAGGAAGCAATTAACAAATTAAAGAGTAGAGGAATTAATGTCGCGTTAGCGAGTGGAAGGCCTTTTGAATCCATCTATCCGTATGCAAAAGAATTAGAGATCAATACTCCTATCATTGCGACTAACGGATCTTTAGTAAAATGTCCAGTTACTAAAAAAGTATATTCTTCAACGGTATTACCTACGAATTTTGCAAAAGAAATAATTGAATATGGAATGGAAAATGAATATTCTATAAGCTTATACCTTAATGAAGAGGTTCATACTTTTCATGAAAGGATGGTAAAAGTTCATTATGACCTAGAGAAACTTCATGCAAAATTAATCGATACGATTGATGAAGAAAAGGATATTTATAAAATAATATACTCTCATACAGCTGAAAAAATTGAAGATGCCTTCGAGATACTGCATGGTAAATATAATAAAGTTATGTATATTACTAGATCGGATGATATTTATTTAGATATTATGCATAGCAATGTATCGAAAGGGTTAGCTATAGAACAGTTAATGAGTATGTTAAAGATATCCCAAAGCGAGGTTGTTGTGATGGGAAATAGTTATAATGATATAGCGATGTTTCACGTAGCAAATTTGTCAGTAGCTATGGGTAATTCGCCACAGGAAGTGAAAGAAGCAGCAGATTTTGTTTCAACATCAAATGATGATGATGGAGTTGCCTATGCAATAGAAAAATATATTTTTGGAGCATAAACGACATAATTAAAAACAAGAACCAGGCAGATGCCTGGTTTTATTTTTTTGGTAAAGACTTTCTTCTGAATTTTTAAGAAAACGAAAGCAAAATTGTATTATAATAGAAAATAAGGATACAGAATTTTTGAAAAATAGGGATGGGAATGAAAAGGATTCTAAATGAACATACAAGGGATTCGTTTACTTTGCTAATAAGAAAGGGGTATATGCAAAAATGTCTATAACTTTACACGAAGTTTTACAATCTGAAAAGGATGTTTTAAGAAATTTTTATTCGTTATACCTTCATGACCTATCAAAATTCACTTCTACACTTGAAATCAGCGAAGAAGGATACTTTGAGTTCGATGGATTTGAAAAATTTTGGGAAGTGGAAGGAATCGTTCCATATTTTATCAAACTAGAAGAAAGAATTATAGGCTTTATTCTGCTACTAGAACGCCCTTTTTTAAAAGCACTGAATGACTTTGGCATTAATGACATCTTTATTTTAAACAAATATAAAGGAAAAGGTTTGGGAAGAGAAGCCGTAAAGCAGCTTTTTAAAGAGAAGCCTGGAAAATATTTTGTCATGGAGCTAATCGACAACCAACCTGCCGTTTCGTTCTGGAAAAAACTTTATAGTGAACTCGATATTCAGTATGAGGAAAAAGAAGACCACATTGATGATGAGCCATGTTTGATTCAGACGTTTGTTGTATAAAAATTATTGCAGTTTAATATTTGCAAAAGTAATAACCACTACCTGGCACGTGAAGGGTAGTGGTTATTCTGTTATTTTAGTAGAGGAACATCATTGTTTATCGTTTCTCTTTTGGTTTAAAATAGGAGAACTTCTGCTCTTTTTCCATTTTGCGGTTAGATACGCGACTTTTCCAGGCGTGACGAAATCTATAACATACCCAATTTCTTTACTTTTAAATTGTGTTGCTGTACACTACTTTATCAGTTAAACCAATTTTAAGATAAATTACTACATAATTTCATTTATACTATAGTAAAAGGTGGGTTAATATGTTTAAGAAATTATTTAATAGAAAAAAGGAAGCAAGTGACAATTCGGTTTATGCTCCTTTAACAGGTGAAGTTGTTCCGCTAGAAGAAGTACCTGACCCGGTATTTGCTGAAAAAATGATGGGTGAAGGGATTGCGATTAAACCGACAAGTGGTATGGTGGTATCTCCTGTAGATGGTAAGATAGTTCAAGTTTTTCCAACCAAACATGCTGTAGGGATTGAAACATCTAATGGTGTAGAAATTCTTATTCATATTGGATTAGAAACAGTACAAATGAACGGAGAAGGTTTTACTGCCCACGTTCAAGAAGGAAGTCGAGTTAGCGTAGGTGATAAGCTAATAAGTTTTGACCTTTCCATCGTCCAAGCAAAAGCCAAAAGTACGATAACACCAATTATTATTACGAATACAGATTTATGTAAAGAAATTCAAAAGGAAAGTGTCGTGAATGTAACAGCTGGTCAAGAACGCATACTTTCAGTTATTAAATAATTATATATAAGGGATGACAATATAACATAATCGTTTATTGTTATCCTATTTTTATTATATGAAAGTACTTATACTATATGGAACGTATACTCTACTAATGAGGTGTTACTCATAGGAAGCTAGCGCAAGATGTCGGTTCGTCCAAGGACTTGAGAGTTGCGATTTTATATAGTTCACAAAATGTATAAAAATTGGTATATACAACTAGTTTTATATAGTTTAAAATTATATTGAAATAAAAAATTTACGGAAATACTATAATGCAATAATGTAAGCGTATTCCTGCGGTATTGAAAATTGTATTTGTTTGCACAATAATTTATAAGTCATAGGTATTTTGATTTTTTATAGTTTCCGTAATTTACTTACTATTTCACTAAACTTTCATAAGGAGGAATTACAAATGATGAAATATCTCCAAAGTATTGGGCGATCTTTAATGTTACCGGTTGCAGTATTACCTGCTGCAGCAATTTTAATGGGGATTGGTTATTGGATCGATCCATCTGGTTGGGGGTCTGAAAGTGCTACAGCTGCATTTTTAATTAAAGCTGGTTCTTCAATCATTGATAATATTCCAATTTTATTCGCGGTCGGGATTGCACTCGGTATGTCGAAAAATAGAGACGGAGCAGCTGCATTAAGTGGACTAGTTGCTTATCTAGTAATTACTACATTACTTTCTGTAGATTCAGTAGCACTTTTACAAGGTATTGATCCAGCAGAAGTTGACCCTGCTTTTGGAAAAATTCAAAATGCATTTATTGGGATTTTATCAGGTATTGCCGCTTCTATTATGTTTAATCGTTTTAGTCACGTGCAATTACCGGCCGCACTAGCGTTCTTTAGTGGTAAACGAATTGTACCAATTATGACATCTGCACTAATGATTGTAGTTTCAGCGGTATTATTCTTTATTTGGCCTGTAGTGTATACAGGGCTAGTACAATTCGGGGAAGGTATTAGTACAATTGGTGCGGTTGGTGCTGGTATTTATGGTTTCCTTAATAAATTATTAATTCCTATTGGCTTACACCACGCACTGAACTCTGTGTTCTGGTTTGATGTAGCGGGTATTAATGATATCGGAAACTACTGGGCAGGAACTGGTGTGAAAGGGATTACGGGAATGTATCAAGCTGGATTCTTCCCTATTATGATGTTTGGTCTACCTGCAGCTGGATTAGCTATGTATCATACAGCTAAAACAAAACGTAAAAAGCAAGTAGCTTCCTTAATGCTTGCTGGTGGTTTTGCTTCCTTCTTCACTGGGGTGACAGAACCAATCGAATTTGCTTTTATGTTTGCAGCGCCATTATTATATGTTGTTCACGCTGCATTAACCGGTTTATCGATGTTTATCGCAGCTACGTTTAACTGGACAGCAGGATTTGGATTTAGTGCAGGTCTTGTTGACTTTATCTTAAGTTCAAGGTTACCAATGGCTAATCAGCCGTACATGTTATTACTACAAGGTGCAGTATTCTTCGTTATCTACTATGTAGTTTTTAGATTCTTAATAACAAAGCTTGATATTAAAACTCCTGGTAGGGGAGAAGAAGTAGAAGAAGAGACAGAAGAAGCTTCAGAAACGGGTGATAATAAATTTGCTACAATGGCAACGAAGATTTATGAAGGTTTAGGTGGAGAAGAAAATGTTACTGCAATTGATAACTGTGTAACAAGATTAAGACTAGATGTAAAAGATTCATCAGCCATTGATCAAAATAAAATAAAAGCTACAGGTGTAGCTGGTGTTGTGGTAACAGGAAAAAACAATGTACAAGTTGTTGTTGGAACCCAAGTACAATTTGTAGCGGATGAGATGAAGAAAATTCATAAGAAATAAAGTACAGGTGCCCAATTCTTTGGGCACCCTTTAAATCATAAGCTCATACTTAGTGTAGTTTGTGCAATGTTTAAAGAAAGGGCGTGTTCTATTAGGATGATAAACAAAGAATCTCCTGTGCCAATTTATTTTCAATTGGAAAACTTGATAAAAGAGATGATTGATACAAGGGAATTAAAACCTGGAGATGTTGTTCCTTCTGAACGTGAATATGCTGAGAAGTACGGTATTAGCCGAATGACAGTTAGGCAGGCTATGAATAATCTGACGAGTGAAGGTTATTTAGAACGTAAACGTGGAAAAGGTACTTTTGTTGCTATTAAGAAGCTTGAACAAAGTTTAAACTTTTTAACAAGTTTTTCAGAAGAAATGCGTGCTCGAGGTATGGTACCGACAACAAAAGTATTAGACTTTAACATTATCTCTGCAGATAAGTTTATGGCGACGAAGTTAGGAATAGAAGAAGGTTCCCCTGTGTACGAAGTGACGAGATTGCGATTCGGGGATGACATACCAATAGCCTATCAAATCTTTTATACTTCTGTTGATCTCGTTCCAAGTTTAACGAAGGAAATGGCGGAACAGTCAATCTATCGATATATAGAACGTGAAAGTGGACTTTCGTTTTTTTCAGCTGAACATGAAATAGAAGCGAAGGTCGCTTTCCAAGAAGAAGCTAAAGCGTTAGGTGTTAAAGTTGGTCATCCTATACTTTATATTTCTCGAATAGGTTATTCAGAAAATGAAAAACCTTTAGAATACGCAGAATCCTACTTTCGGGGAGATTACTATAAAGTGAAGATGAAAATAAAGGGATAATAGATAACCTGTATAGAAAAGGAGTGTTTTTGTGAAAAGACTACTAGATTGTACAGCTTCAGATTTTCAAAAAATGACAGGTCAAGATTTAAAAAATTCTATTCGCGCATGTGAGGGAAGAGTTATGCTATCAGAGACAATGGCTACTGTTCCCCCATTATATCCAAGTGTTACGAATGCGGAGCTTGCCGCTGCATTCGGTGCTGATTTATTACTACTAAATTTATTTGATGTGTTTAGGCCATCTGTTGAAGGTTATGAAGCAGCTGAAGGTGAATCAATCGTTCAAAAGGTAAAAGAACTAACGGGTCGTCCGGTTGGGGTGAATTTAGAACCGGTGGATTTCCAAGCGGAACAAATTGAAAAGTTAGATTCTGTATCAAAAGGTAGAATGGCTACAGAAGAAACACTAAGAGAAGCAAAAAAATTGGGATTTGATTTTGTTTGCTTAACTGGGAATCCAAAAACGGGTGTAACAAATGATGCGACCGTTGTGGCTATCCAAAAAGCACGTGAAGTGTTCGGAGAAGATGGATTAATTATCGCCGGTAAAATGCATGGTGCAGGTGTAGTAAATGAAACAGGTAGCAGTATAATTTCAGAGGCTGCTTTAAATAGCTTTATTGAAGCGGGCGCTGATGTCATTCTGATGCCGGCTCCCGGAACTGTACCAGGAATAACATTGCAAACTGCTGAGAAATATGTTCAGTTCGTTCACTCAAAAGGGGCATTAGCGATGCTTACAATCGGGACAAGCCAAGAAGGAGCCGATGAAGGAACGATTCGCCAAATTGCTCTTAATAGTAAAATGGCCGGAGCAGATATTTATCATATTGGAGATACTGGCTTTTACGGAATTGCTGTTCCAGAAAACATTATGACCTATTCGATTGCCATCAGAGGAAGACGCCATACTTACGTTCGAATGGCAGCATCTATAAACCGGTAGAAAGTAGAAGGCTTTTATACATGAAGGCAATCTGAAAGTTTTTACCTTTTAGATTGTTCCTTTTTGTGTACCATTGAATGGTGGGGTTCAAAAAGAGGACGGTGTAAGATATGAAAGTATTAGAATTGATTGTACAAAACAAGCTAGAGGCAATGGAGGCAGAAAAATTAGGGGCTCATCGGTTGGAATTGGTATCAGCAATGAAAGAGGGTGGCCTTACTCCGAGTTACGGAACGATTAAGCAGGTAATGGAAAGTGTTAAAATACCTGTACAAATAATGGTTCGTCCCCACAGTTACCATTTCTCCTATACAAAAGACGAATTTAACGTAATTTGTGAAGATATCCACATGATTACGGAACTTGGTAGCAATCGAATTGTTTTTGGTGCCATTCATAAGGACGGTACAGTGAATGAAGAGATGCTAAATGAAATTATTGTGAAATTCCCAACTATTAATATAACGTTTCACCGTGCGTTTGATGAAGTTGTGTCCCAAGAAGCAGCGTATCACACTTTGTTGAAGTACAAACAACATGTAAAACGAATTCTTACTTCAGGTGGAGAGTCAAACTGTATGAAAGGAAAGGACAAGTTAGCTAAATTAGTTAAACTATCACATGAACAAGATGGTCCTATTATCATGCCAGGTTCAGGCCTATCACCAGATAACATTGCTTATATCCATGAAACAGTAGGTGCTGAACAGTACCATTTTGGGAGTGCTGTAAGGATTGAGAGCTCTTTTGCGAATGGGTTTTCTAAAAATGCAGTTGACCAGGTGCTTAATAATTTATTATAAAGTGCTGTCGCGAAATCTCAAATTTTAACTCCAATTTGGAGGAAAGGTTGGAAGAAAGTTGAATCCTATTTTAATTAAAAATGCCACGGTTTATGCAGAAAAAGAAACGCTTAGCAAAGGATATTTGTATATAAACGACGGACGAATCGTGGGTATTTTTTCACATGAGCCTAAAAATATACCAGAAAATACACAAGTCATTGATGGAACAAAACTTCATTTAATTCCTGGTTTTATTGATGGTCATATTCACGGTGGATATGGAAGTGATGTGATGGATGCTACACCAGAAGCATTAGAAAAAATGGCTTCCCATTTACCGTTAGAAGGAACAACGAGTTTTCTTCCGACGACCATCACCCAATCAAAGAAAAGTATTGAGAAGGCATTAATAAATATCGAGTCATATCAAAATAAACCTGGACATGCTGAAATAATAGGAATTCATCTCGAAGGTCCATTTGTGGAAAAAAAACGAAAAGGTGCGCAGCCTGAACAGTATATTATGAAACCAGACTTGGCGCTGTTTCAAAAATGGCAATTGTTGTCGGGAAACATGATTAAAACCATTACGATGGCCCCTGAACATGACGAGAAGGGTGAATTTATAAAAGCGTTATCCCAATCAGGCGTGAATGTATCAGCGGGACATACGGATGTTGGTTTTGAAGGGATGAAAAAAGCTGCTTCACAAGGAGTTCGTCAAGTTACCCATTTATGCAATGCAATGACCGGGATTCATCATCGTGATATTGGTGCTGTCGGAGCCGCATTTCAATTGAAGGAATTAAGTGCGGAGTTGATTTCGGATGGTATTCACGTAGTTCCAGAGATGATGCAGCTTATCTTTCAAACTATTGGTAGTGAGCGACTAATTATAATTACAGATTCGATGCGAGCGAAAGGATTGGAACCAGGGGAGTACGAACTTGGTGGACAGCCGGTCGTGGTAACAGAGGATCGTGCTCTTTTACCGAATGGTACGTTGGCGGGAAGTGTTTTAAAAATGAATGAAGCAGCTAGAGTGATGCTCCAGCTTGATGGTGTTGAGATTAGAGATATTATCCAAATGGCTAGCGTAAATCCAGCGAAGCAAATCGGCATATATGACCGAAAAGGTAGTCTTTCTATTGGAAAAGATGCTGACATGTTATTAGTTAACGATCAAATGAAAATACATTACACCATATGCCGCGGTGTAATAGCAAATAAAGGATGATGAAAATGAAAATAGTAAAAGTAAAAAATTATGAAGAAATGAGTAAACGAGCTTGTTCTATTATTTTAGAAAAAGTAAATTCAGTTGAAAATCCAGTGTTAGGATTGGCAACAGGGTCGACTCCAGAGGGGCTCTATAAATATATAATCGATGCTTACAAACAGAACGAGGTTTCTTTTAAGGATGTTACGACGTTTAACCTTGATGAATATATTGGTCTTGATAAACATAATGTTAATAGTTATTACACTTATATGAAAGAAAAGCTTTTTAAGCATTTGGATATTCGTCCAGAAAATTATCATTTACCTAATGGAAGTGCGGACGATATCAAGAAAGAATGCGAGCAGTATGAAAAGCTAATTGAACAAGCTGGTCACATCGATATTCAAGTGTTAGGCATTGGAGTCAATGGTCACATCGGATTTAATGAGCCAGGTACACCATTTACAAGCAGAACGCATGTGGTTGACTTAGCAGAATCAACTCGTCTAGCGAATGCAAGATTCTTCGATACTTTAGCCGATGTTCCAACGCAGGCGATTACGATGGGTATTGAAACAATTATGGAAAGCAAAACGATTTTATTGCTTGTATCCGGCGAACAAAAAGCAGAAGCATTAGCAAGATTATTAGATGGACCTGTCAGCGAGGATGTACCAGCGTCCATTCTAATGGAACATCCAAATGTTATTGTTATTGCGGATGAAGCTGCTTGGCAGTAAATGAACATTGGTTTTGGTATAACCAAATATTTTTAATAGGTTGCTGGCTGGCTGTAATCGGTATCTTATCCGATTAATGCCAGCCGATTTCTTTGCTTTCAATTAGCTTACTATTCCTTTAATTCTCCAAAATAGAAGAGAACATGAAATACCACTTCCTCTTCTTAGTAGTATTTCATACAATTTATTTTACTGATACCTTTCACTCTATATATTGCCTTAAGGAATCGAACAGTAATAGAGGAGGTAAGCAACTCTTTATATGTTCATGGTTCCTGTTATATCAATTAATTCACTTTGGTCATGTTAACAGGTCAAAGGTTCCAGAATTTTATAATTGTGTATAAGAGATAGACTACTTCAACAGCATGAACTGTAGCGGAGTTATTTCATGACGTTATTTAGTGGAATTGACAAATAGCGGGCTAATCACATCTACCCGATTAGTCCAAATTCCACCGTTATAATTTTTAGGTAGTCGTTCTAAATCTTTTTCTTGATCAAAACCTTCGGACCAATTTCCGGAACCGGCAACGAGAATCACCTTTGTGTCAACAGCGTCCATTCTATTTAGAAATTCCTCTGGATATCCCCAAAGAATTCGTGCGTATGTTTCCGGTATGTGAAGTTGCGTATTTTTACAAGCATCCGGCATATAGCCTGTCCACCCGACTGCTAAATAAGGAATAAGACAGCTTTTTAACGTTTCTTTCGACATAACGCGCATTTGCGGCATTTCTTCTTTTAGCGTCGCAATCGGTAAATCGCCGCCGTAGACTGCAACGTTTTCCAATATGTTTGGATATTTTGCAAGATAGTTTGCTAGTTGTACTCCTTCTTTTGCGTCGTTACTTTTAATGTGGATTAAAAGTTGTTTGTCAGGAAATGCTTCTAACACTTCACCGAGTGTCGGCATTAGGCCAACTCCTTTTCCGCGAAACGGGTATGTTTCTCCGTTATCGGCAGTGTAACCGTAGCCAACATCGAGTTGTTTTAGTTCTGCCATCGTGTGCTCTCGTGTTACCCCTTCACCATCCGTTCTACACTCCAAAGTCCAATCGTGGAATACGGCAAACTCCCCATCTTTCGTAGGATGAATATCCAACTCGACGATGTCTGCACCATGTTCAAATGCTGCTTCCATTGACGGAATCGTATTTTCTAAATAAGGATGCTCTGGCTCGTAAATTATCTCCGCAGTACAAGTTTCACCAGTAATCCCTTCCATTGGGAAAGTTTGTGCCAATCCACGGTGTGCCAAAAGAATAGGATCTCCGGTACGATCCTTTGTAAAAATCGAACTATTATTGAAGAATACAAATAATGTTAATAAGACAATGAAAAATATAAATCTTTTTATAAACTTTTTAATTTTCATATTGAGCACCTCCGTTGGCGTAAATTATTTTATATAACAATATATCTTTGGTGCGGTAAATACAAGGTTGATAGAGTGAAGAAAAGGCCGATTTACTATGTTTTGTAGTCGTTACCTTTAACTTTTTGAACGAATTGCTTAATGTTGTAGTTATTATAGTGTTGATATTTCGAAATTACTTAACAGGTTTTGAAATTTACTTAACAAGTTAGGAGAATTACTTAACAGGTATTCAGAATTACATAACAAGTTTTCGAAATTACTTAACAGGTTTTCAAATTTACTTAACAAGTTGCAGAATTTACTTAGCAGATAGTGAGTCTTACTTAACTAGTCGCGGAATTTACTTAACAAGTAGTCGAATTTATTTAACAAACGTGCAGAATTACTTAGCTTCAGCTAGTTTTTTTATATCACCATCTATTTCTCCACACTCCGTTTCCAATTTTATGAAACTTTTAGGAGGGAAGTCTCGTAATAAGTATAAGGTAGGTCGAAAAAAGAGGTTTACATTAATTAATGTGGGGCATGAAATCAGTCTCAAGATGGGGGTTCAGATGAAAAAGTTTTTTTCGATTTTTTTGCTAGTCTTACTAATGGTTGGTTTAGTAGCGTGTTCCTCGGATCAAGAGAAAGTTGATCATGAGACTTTGACTGAGGATGGGTCGCTAGGTGTTTTTTATAAAGTAAGTGAAGGAGACAATACTGTGTATTTGTTTGGATCTGTACATATTGGCAATGAAGAGATGTATCCAATGCATCCAAAAGTGGAGGAAGCATATAGTAAGGCGAGTGTGCTAGGTGTTGAAGTGGATATAAATAATATTAATCAAATGGAGCTTGCCCAAGCGATGACTGCTATTGCTATTTATCAAGATGGTACGTCATTAAAGGATCACCTATCCACAGAAGTGTATGATGAAGTTGTTTCAATAGGAGCCTCTGTTGGATTGGAAGAATTCATGATTGCAATGTACAAACCTGCCTTCGTTTCTGATTTAATTACTAATTATTATGCAGAGCAAAATGGGTATTCCGCTGAATTGGGGATTGATCAATATTTTCTAGATCGAGCGGCTGAGGATGAGAAGGTAGTGGAGGCACTAGAAAGCTTACAATCCCAGTTAGAAATTATGACTATTTTAGAAGAGGAAACGCAAATAAAAATGCTAGAAGACATGTTAGCGAATAAAGACAATTACAGCCAAGAATTAGATACTTTAGTTAATGCTTGGGTGGAAGGGGACGAACAGACATTTGAATCGATGCGTGCAGCTGAAGATTACGATAGTGAAGACTATCTTCGTTACAAAAAAGCGTTAAGCGATGATCGGGATCAAGAAATGGCCAATAAAATAGAGGGGTTCTTGCAATCTAAAGAAAATAATACCTACTTTGTTGTCGTTGGAACACTTCACCTTGTTGGAGAAAATAGTATTGTAGATGTTTTAAGAGAAAAGGGATATGAAGTGAAAAGTGGATTTGGACAATAGGTCCGAATCCTTTTTTTAGTAGAATGAGAAGTTTGGCCATCCTTTTACTTACTTGTGATAAGATAGAAACTGCACAAAGCGTACAATGTACTAATTCGAAAACGTGGGAGTGTTATTAGTGAAAAATAAGTCATGTTGTGCTGCATCAAGGACGTGTGGGGGGGTAAAAGATAGTGCCAATGAAAATGCCAATCAAGGCAGAGAGGCTACGATACAAATACCTAACCAGAAAAAAATTAGACGTAATCAAAGCCTGGTAGAATTGCCAGGTGGGGAATTTTTTATGGGAACAGACAGTAAGATAGGTTATTCAAGGGATGGAGAAGGTCCAAGGAGAAAAGTATACGTAAAACCGTTTGCGATTGACAGATATGCAGTGACGAATAAACAATTTCAGGAATTTGTAAAGGAAACAGGCTATGTAACAGATGCGGAGCGGTTTGGTTGGTCGTTCGTATTTCATTTATTGGTTTCCGAGAGTGTGAAAAAGAAAGTACAGAATGTGGTCCAGGACACCCCTTGGTGGTATGTAGTGGAAGGTGCTTATTGGAGGAAACCTGAAGGACCAGACTCTACTATTAAAAGACGTCTAGATCATCCTGTTATTCATATTTCATGGAATGATGCAAATGCCTATTGTAAATGGGCAGGGAAAAGATTACCTACAGAAGCGGAATGGGAATATGCTGCGAGGGGTGGTCTCAACAATAAATCATATCCATGGGGAAACGACTTATTAGTAAATGGAAAGCATCAATGTAATATTTGGCAAGGTGAATTTCCAAAAAAGAATACAAAAGAAGATGGCTATTTATCTACAGCACCAGTTAATTCGTACTCTCCGAATGGTTACGGGTTATTTAATGTAGTAGGTAATGTGTGGGAGTGGACAAATGATTGGTTTACTACCAAACATCTAATAGAAGACGTAATAGAAAACCCAACCGGCCCTAGAAATGGTTCGGCCAAAGTGATGAAAGGTGGGTCATATCTTTGCCATCAATCGTATTGTAACCGTTACCGAATAGCAGCTAGAACAGCTAATACTCCGGATAGCTCAACTGGAAATATCGGGTTTAGATGCGCTGTAGATATGGAATAGTTATGTTAATGATAGAATAAAACTTAAAGAGAGTTCAATAGAATCTAGTGACGAACTTTTGAAATATTGTGTAAGTTGTAGAAATTTACAGCGAAATTTGTAGAAATTTTAATGTTCATATATTGTAATCGTTTTCAACTTGGATTATAATTTATTTATTGAAACGTTTCAAAAATATAATCCAAGGGGGATTACGAACATCTAAATTATATATTTAAAAGGGATGAAGGAAAATTGCCAACACTAAAAGATGTCGCAAGAGAAGCTAATGTTAGTGTGTCCACCGCATCTTATGCAATTAATGGAAGCACATTAATTTCAAAAGAAACTCGGGAAAAAGTTATCCAAGCTGCTCAGAAAATTGGATATCGTCCGAACGCTAATGCTAAAAATCTAAAGAAAAATAAAAGTGAAGTAATCGGATTTTTTCTAAGTGGATTTACTGGTCCGTTTTTCAATGAAATATTAGAAGGTGTTCAAGATGTTGTAATTAAAAATGGATACGAAATGGTAGTTTGCGCATCTGACCAAAAACATAGATTGTTAGTTGAAAGCTATGTAGATGGGGCGATTATTTTAAATTTCCATTTAGGTGACCAAATAATTGAAGATCTTGCAAACGAAAAACTACCAATTGTGACTTTAGACCGCGAGATTGAAAACAAGTTTATTAAAAACGTCATTTTACAAAACAAGGTCGGTATGGACCTTGCAGTAAATCATCTAGTAAATAAGGGACATAAAAGAATTGGATTTATTGGAGGACATACAAATTCATATGACGGTGAAAAGCGTTTAGAAGGATTTAGAGAATCATTATCTGCTAAAAATTTACCTTTCCGAGAAAGTGACCTCATTAGGGCGAATTTTACAGAAATCAGTGGTTTGCTTGCTATGGAGCTTTTCATTGAGCTAAATAAAAATGATATGCCTACTGCCTTTGTAAGTGCGAACGATGAAATGGCAATGGGGGCAATAAAGGCATTACAGCAAAACGGTTTTCATGTACCGAATGATGTGGCTGTTGTAGGTTTTGATGATATTGCATTATCAAAATATGCAGACCCTCCGTTATCAACAGTTCGGATTCAAAAAAAGCTTTGGGGAGAAATTGCAGCAAATACTTTATTTAAAATGTTGGACAAGCAATATGAGGATGAGATTCCCGAAGTGCCTATTGAGTTTATCCAACGATCTTCAAGCTAAGCGTAGGAACTATTAATCTTTTAAACGAGCATCTAACCAAATCATCATCTTACTATAAATATTATGTAGTTAAATTTATTGTAAGTGATGTTTTATATACCTTTCAATTGAAACGATTCAATTGTTGTAAAACGTAAGTTTAGGACAGTTGAATGCGTAAAGATGTAAGCGTTTTTCCTTGAGAAAGATTATTAGCCTTATAGGTTAATGATAAATATTATAAGAAAAGGGGATTTTTAGATGAAAAAGTTAGCTTTATTAATCTCTGTTTTATTCTTGAGTGCATTTATTGTTGGTTGTACTTCGAACAATACAGATAACACTGGAAAAGACAATGATTCAAACGACAAAGTAACTGACGGTCAAGAAGAAGTTACGTTAAAAGTTGCTAGTTGGAGATTTGGTACTGAAGAAGATAACAACTTAGAAAGACAAATGATTCAAGCTTTCATGGAAGAGTACCCACATATCACAATTGAAATCGACGAGTCTATCGCTGATCCTTGGAATGATTCTTTAGCAACTGCCGCAAGTGCGGGGAACTTACCAGACGTTTTTGAAATTACAGAAATTCCTGTAGCGCTTCAAAACGAATGGTTATATGACTTAAGTGATATTGTTGATGGAGATGCAGATTTTGATAGCATTTCTGAGTCTGTAAAAGAAGTCTTATACCATGATGATAAAGTTATCGCGCTTCCATCTGGTCAGCATTTCTTAGGTTACTATGTAAACAAAGATCTTTATGATAGAGAAAACTTAGATGCCCCAGAATACGGTATGTCTATCGATGAGTTCTCTGATGCAGTTCGTAGTGTAACAGATATTAACAACGGTGTAATTGGTTTAAACCAACCATTCTCTATTATCGAATGGTACCCAGCTGCTGCAAACGACAACATGGGGATTTACACTTACAATGACGGACAGGTTAACTTAGACAGCAATGAATTTATTCGTGGAATTAACTTTGCAAATAGCATCGTGTCTAACGACTATGTATATGATGTAGCGTTATCAGATGATCAAAAAGCAAACTTCAATGGCGAAAATGCGACAGAAGTTTGGAATCAAGGTAATGTAGGTTTATTCTTCGATGGAACTTGGTCTATCGGTTGGATGGCCGAGCAATCTGACTTTAACTGGGACTTCGTTGGTATCCCTGGAGGAAGAACAGTTGTAGTTAACGACTTCATGGGAATCTCTAAAGCTACTAAACACCCAGAAGAAGCGTACCTTTTCACAAAATTCATGACATTTGGTAAAGAAGGGTTCATGAAGCGTCTAGAAGTTGCAGATGCAAATGGTGAGAAGTTAAACAACTTACCGATTTCTACAGATCAAGAAATACTAGATGAGTTCTTCTCAAGATTAGATGTACCTGGAATTTTAGAAGCTTACAACCACATCGATAACGGTGTAGCAAACTTACCGAAAATCGTACCTGGTTACATTGATGCTCGTTGGAATGCGCCAACAGGTGTTCAATTAAATGCCGATATTCCGAATGCAAGCATTGGTCAATTAATTGATGCAAGTATTAGAGGAGAAGTGAAGATTGAAGACTACATTTCTCAAGTAAATGATTTAGCAAACCAAAAGCTTCAAGAAGGTGCGGATGCACTTAAATAAGCTATTAATAAAGATAAAATAAGAAAAGTTTCAAATTTAGAGAAGAAAAACTAGCCCAGTTCGCATCCATACAATGACTTGCGACTAGCTAGTTTTTCTAAAAAGTATTTTTTATTGAAAGTTGAGGGAGGTAATGACATGAAGAAAAAGGCTTTGTTATGGTCGTTACTATTACTATTATTGTTGCCAAATACAATTATACACGCTGAGAATGGGGATCTTATTGATCAATCGACCGAACAATTAATAGAGCCTCATTATCGTCTTGTCCTCAACGAATGGGAGAAAAAAAATGTAGGTAGCACTGCTCCATTTGAGCGTGCTATCTCTCCTACTTCTTTTGAAAATATAGATGAACTTCAGCTATTAAACGAGTCAAGAAGCAATGGCTACAATGATCGTGTAGTCTATTGGGATAATGAACAAACGGTTAGTTTCGAAGTGGAAGTTGACGAATCTGGGTTGTATGAAGTCGGGTTTGACTATTATCCACTCGGTGATTTGATTATGCCAATAGAAGGTGCAATCAAAGTAAATGGAGAATTCCCATATTTCGAGAGTAGACGTATTGTGTTTCCTGTAGATTGGGAAAACGAAGTAAATGAATTTGAATTAGATCGTTATAACAATGAAATAGTACCGAACCAAAAACCAATTGAGCAATGGTATGAAATGAAGGCAACGGATGCAAAGCATTTTCACGCACGACCGCTTCAGTTTTATTTAGAAGCTGGGAAAAATATCATTTCCTTAACAAATTTAAAGGGTGAAATGTTATTAGGAAGTGCTTATATCACTTCACCAGAACAAATACCTAATTATGAAGATTATATTAGTGAAGCAAATCAAGAGGTAGTTTCCGAGCTTCATACTATCGAAGCGGAACATCCTTTAAAGAAAAATAGCTCGTATATTCGACCTTTTGCAGTAAATAGTATCTCCGCTCATCCTTACGATACGAGAAGGTCTCTCCTTAACACATTTGGAGGCGAGTCTTGGAGTACTTCAGGGGATACAGTAACTTGGGAAATTAATGTGGAAGAAGAAGGATACTATCATCTTTCTTTTAAAGCATTTCAAGATAAACAAACAGGAGCACCTGTTTTTCGAACAATTTATGTGAACGATAAAGTACCTTTTCAAGAGGTAGAACAATACAGATTAGATAACAGTAAAAAATGGTATAACGAAACGGTTAGCGATGAGAATGGAAATCCTTATAAATTCTATTTGAATAAAGGAACGAATACGTTGACGTTAAAAGCAGACGCTTCTCCGTTTGGAAGAGTCATTTTCGCAATTGAAGATACAATGAGAGGGATTGAAGAGCTTTCATTATCGATTCGAAAATTAACTGGTAACCAGCTGGATCAAAATAGAGATTGGAATTTAGGAGAATACCTTCCGGGAATTGAGCAACTATTACTAGACTGGGCAAATCGTCTAGATGAAGAAAGAAAGTATTTAAATGAAATAAGTGGTGGAAAAGAATCAACCGAAAGTGTTTCTTTAAAAATAAGTGTGGACAAGTTAAAAGCACTAGCAGCAAAACCGGATGAAATTCCGTTTAGAATGTCTGAGCTTTCGGAAGGATCTAACTCAGCAGCGCAGTTATTAGGGACGTTAATGATTGACCTGCAAAAGCAGCCACTTTTATTAGATCGTATATACGCACATGGTGACGAAGAATTACCGCCAGCGAATGCTGGAATTTTCGCTAGAGTAAAAGATTCGATTACGAACTTCTTTTTATCATTTAATAGAGATAATTTAGCAACTTCTAGTGTAGAAGAAGGAACAGTGGAAATCTGGGTGAACCGTCCAAGACAGTTCGTAGACTTAATGCAACATATGTTAGATCAAAAGTTTACACCTGAGACGGGAATTGAAGTAAAGCTATCATTAATGCCGGATGAAAGTAAGCTGATTCTTGCTAGTGCCGCGAACAGTCAACCTGATTTAGCATTAGGTATAAGTAACTGGCTTCCGTACGAACTGGCGATTCGTGGAGCGGCAGTGGATTTAAGACAGTTTGATGGATTTGAAGAAGTAGGACGACAATTTTCGCCAGGGGCATTCTTACCGCTGATCGTTGATGACTCGATTTATGCACTACCTGAGACGCAAGACTTCTTCGTTCAGTTTTATCGAAAAGATATTTTAAATTCTTTAAACATCCCAGTTCCAGATACGTGGGATGACGTGATTAGTATTTTACCTGAGTTACAACGCTATGGTTTAAATTATTATACGCCGATTGCTGGAGCGGTAGCATTTAAGCCATTCCAAACGACGGCGCCTTACATTTATCAGTTTGGTGGAGATTTATATAAAGAAGATGGAATAGGCACTACAATCGATAGTGAAGAGTCGCTACGTGGGATTCAATTTATGGCCGAGTTAAATACAATTTACTCTACGCCTTTACAAGTACCGAACTTTTACAATCACTTTAGATATTCGACGTTGCCAATCGGTATTGGAACATTCTCCGAATATGTTCAGCTAACGGCGGCAGCACCTGAAATTTCAGGTTGGTGGGATATTTCCTTACACCCAGGTGTGAAGCAAGAGGATGGATCTGTTGCTAGGTGGGCAACTGGTTCTGCGCAAGCTTCAATGATCTTTGAAGGGGACATGCAAGAAGAAGCTTGGGAAGTATTGAAATGGTGGACGTCTACCGAAACGCAAGTCGAGTATGCGAGAAGCTTACAAACACTTTACGGACCAGAGTATATGTGGAACACAGCGAACTTAAACGCTTTTAAGCAGTTACCTTGGCCGGATGATTTTAAAGATACGATTTTAGAGCAATGGGAATATTTAAGAGAAGTTCCGAAAACACCATACGCATATATGGTAGAGCGTGAGATAAGTAACGTGTGGAATAAGGTTGTTTTCGACGGAGAAAACATTCGTTCCGCGGTTGATGATTCTGTTATAACGATAGATCGAGAAATGAGACGTAAATTAGAGGAATTCGGTTATATGGAAAACGGTAAAGTGGTGAAGCCATATATGATTCCAACGATTGAAAAAGTAGAAAGGTGGCTGGGAACAGATAATGAAAATTAAACAGCATTTAAGTACATCTATATTTCTAGCGCCTTATATGATTCTGTTCACTACGTTTATTATAATTCCAGTAGTTGCTGCGATTGCGTTATCGTTTACGTACTTTAACGCAATCCAAATGCCTACTTTTGTTGGATTTTTAAACTACGTCAACCTACTAACGCAAGATCATATCTTTATGCAATATGTATTACCTAATACATTGATCTTTGCTTTTATTGTAGGACCTGGAGGATATATTCTTTCTTTCATCTTAGCTTGGACACTTGCACAAATTTCAAAGCTTCCAAGAACAATCTTGGCATTAATTATTTTCTCTCCTTCCATGACAGCTGGTGTTGCCATGGGAGTGGTGTGGAAAATCATTTTCAGCGGTGACGAATTCGGCTATTTAAATAATCTTTTAATAAGAATGGGCCTTATCTATGAACCAATTCAGTTCCTTCAATCACCAGATCATTTAATGACAATTATGATTTTAGTAACGTTATGGGGAAGCATGGGTGTCGGATTTTTAGCCATGTTATCTGGAGTGTTGAATATTAACAAAGAAGTATTTGAGGCTGGTTACATTGATGGAATAAGCAATCGATTCCAGGAAATTATATATATTACGATTCCTTCCATGAAACCGCAAATGTTCTTTGGAGCAGTAATGGCAGTAGTAGGAACTTTCCAGGCAGGAGCGATTGGTGTAGAGCTATCAGGCGCGAACCCAACTCCGCAATATTCCGGACAATTAATGGTTAACCACTTAGAAGACTTTGGATTTATCCGTTATGAAATGGGATATGCTGCGGCAATTTCCGTATTACTATTATTATTTATCTACTTATTTGCCAAAATTGCTAGAAAGCTATTTGCAGAAAAAGACTAATCATATTGTCATGTTACCCAATTTTCTTATTAGGAGGGGCTGGTTATGTCATCATTTAATGGGACAAAAATAAATCCAGATAAATTTCATCGCAGTCAGCTGAAATTTTATCTATTTCTTATCCCTTTATCGGTGTTTATGGCGTTGCCGATTATTTTTATCATTATGCACGCATTCAAGCCGATTGATGAGTTATTTGCTTATCCACCGAGATTTTTCGTGGAAAAGCCAACAATGCAAAACTTTGCTGATTTGTTTTCCTTAACGAATGCAACAGGTGTCCCAATTTCGAGATACTTGTTTAATAGTATTACAGTTACGTTAATCGTCGTATTCCTAACAGTGTTAATTAGTACGATGGCAGGATTTGTTCTTTCAAAGAAGCGTTTTCGATTAAAGAAAACTATTTTTGAAATTAATACCCTTGCGCTTATGTTCGTACCAGCTGCAGTAGGGATACCACGTTATTTATTAATTGAAGAAGTTGGTCTACTAGATACGTTCTTCGTACACATTTTTCCATTGCTTGCAATGCCAGTAGGACTGTTCTTAGTGAAACAGTTTATTGATCAAATACCAAATGAATTAATAGAGGCTGCCCAAATGGATGGTGCTTCCGATTTCCGTATTTTCGCCACCATTATCGTACCTTTAGTAAAGCCTGCTATTGCAACCATCGCAATATTGTCTTTCCAAATGGTATGGAATAACGCAGAAACCTCTATCCTTTATGTAAATGATGAGAATTTAAAGACATTTGCATTCTTTATGGGAACGTTAGCATCTGACACAGGGAATTCCGTTGCGGGTCAAGGGATGTCAGCGGCGGCATCTTTAATTATGTTCATTCCGAACTTAATTATTTTCATCTTCTTACAAAGTAAGGTAATGAACACTATGGCACATTCAGGTATTAAGTAATGTTAGGAGGAAGGGAAATGAGGAAAACGTTCATCGTGGTGTTTTGCCTTTTGTTAATAGGTTTGTTTCCCATACTTTCCTCTGCTGCCAGTTCTGTTCCTTATAAGACAGAAACTTTATCGGCTGATGGAAATGTTATTGAAACTCAAACAGCGTATGTTCCGATTGGAATATTTGAAAATGATGCAGAGATTGTGTCTCCAGAGCATGTCTTTATTGATGATCATGATTATATTTACATTGCGGATTCTGGAACACAATTAGTAACGAAGTTTGATGAGCAAGGAAATGAATTATTGAAATTTGGCGAAGGGTTACTTGAACAGCCACAAGGTGTTTTTGTAAGCCACGAAAATCATGTTTATGTAGCGGATTATGCTGCAGAAAAGGTGTTTCGCTTTTCTGAGGATGGAGAGCTTTTGAAGGAATACGCTCGTCCAGACTCTCCATTATTTGGGAAAAGAACTACTTTTAAACCGCAAAAAATCTCCGTAGATTTACGCGGAAACCTTTATATCATTAGTGAAGGATCGACGAACGGTATTATTCAAATGAATCAAGATGGTTCCTTTTTAGGATTTTACGGTGTGAATAATTCACGTCCGTCTATCTTAACTTTTTTACAAGATTTAATTACAACAGAGAGTCAAAAAGCTAGTTTATTTATGAAGGTTCCACCAGCACCAACGAATATTGCAATTGATGAAAAAGGATTAATTTATACAATCACTTCCGGTACAGACTGGGAAGTTATTCGTAAGTTAAATATTGCTGGGGCAAATATGTTGCCATCGGACTTAACAGATGTAACGAATTTACGTGATATCTCGATTGGCCATATCGGCAATATATATACAATCGGTAATGACGGTAAAATTTATGAATATGACCGATTCGGAAATCTTCTCTTCATTTTTGGTGGGAAGGAAGATGAATCGAATCGAAATGGATTGTTTATGCAGCCTTCTAGTATAGAAGTTGATAATCTAGGTCGACTGTACATTGCAGATAAAGAAAAAGGTACTATTCAAGTATTTGAGCCAACTGACTTTACAGCAAAGTTACATGAAGGTCTTGCCCTTTATGCAGAAGGATTTTATGTAGAGAGTCAAGATAACTGGACAGAAATATTAAATCTTAACTCTTCGTTCGGTCTAGCTCATACTGCTATGGGACAAGCTTTTTACAAGCAGCAATTATATGATGAAGCGTTAGCAGAGTTTATACTTGCAGAAAATAAAGCTGGATACTCTGATGCGTATTGGGAAATCCGTCAAAGGTGGATGCAAGAAAATTTAAGTAAAGTGTTTGTGATTTTAGTTGGCTTCTTTATCCTTTGGTCGGCAGTTAAATTTGCTGATAAAAAGAAAGGTGTATTACAGCCAGCGAGAGATGCTTGGACAAAAGTGAAGAGCAAAAAATTAGTTTCCGAGCTTTTATTCATCCTTAAGTTTATTAAACATCCGATTGATAGCTTTTATTACGTTAAGAGAACGAATACAGTATCGGTACTATCTGCAACTATTCTTTATTTTGTTTTATTTATCGAATATTTACTTACAATCTATTGGACGGGGTTCTTATTCTCGGACAGAAATTTAAACGATATTAATCTATTTATGGAAATGGCAACATTGTTCGTTCCTATTTTCCTATTTATTGTAGCAAACTATTTAGTTAGTACAATCACAGATGGGGAAGGTAGGTTTAGAGATATTTATATTGGAACGATCTACTCTTTAGTTCCGGTTATTTTATATCTTGTTCCAATTACGATTGTGTCGAATGCGTTAACGATTAACGAATCATTCGTGTACACGTTCTCGATGCAGATTATTATTGTATGGTCTGCTGTAATTTTATTCATTATGATCCAAGAGATTCATAACTTTACATTCTTTGAAACGGTACGAAACATATTAGTAACGATTTTTGCCATGTTAATTATAATTCTCGTATTCTTTGTAATCTATGTCTTACTCGACCAAGTTATTGAGTTTGTACTATCGATCATTCAGGAGGTGATTCTTCGTGTATAAGAAATGGATATTGCTATTAATTGTTCTTTTATTCCCAATACAAGTTATTGCAACGTCCTTATCTAGTGAAGAACCAGAAACAGAGGTGACGGAAGTACAGGAAGAGTTAGCGAGTCAGACATTACGTTATTCCTCCAATCAATTTACAAGGCCAGAGAAGGAAGCATCTACTATTGAAGTAGATACTAACTTAGAAGGGTTTGAATCTGTAGCGGAGAATGGAACTTTAAAGGTATTTGTTCACCCTGACTCTCTTGCTTTAAAAATTGTAGATAAAAGATCGGGGTACGTCTGGAGTTCAGGTTTAGAGGAAGATGGAGAGTATCGGTTAAACACGAGATGGAGAAATATGGCCAACTCAGCGGTAACAATTACGTATGTGGACGATAAAAATAAGGAAACGAGTGAAGACCTTATTACGAACGGTGTAAAGCCTAATGTACAAAAAGTGGAGGACGGCTTTATTGCTGATATTGAGTATAAAAATGCCGGCATTTCTTTTCAATTGCAAGTGACGTTAGAAGAAGATTCGATTGTCGTACATGTGCCTAAAGAAGAAGTGAAAGAAGAACGAAACACAATGCTTGTATCGATGCGTTTGTATCCTTTCTTAGGTGCAGTTGAATCAGATAATATTGACGGTTATATGTTTATCCCTGATGGTAGTGGTGCTTTAATGCGTTTCGGGGAACGTACAAGTGCAAATTCACCTTATCAAGCGTTCGTTTACGGAGAAGATGAGGGGTTTTCACAAGTTCTTTCGAGTGGAACGGGTGACATAAGCCCGCCGCAAAAGATTACGATGCCAGTATTTGGACTTGTACACGGAGCACAGCAAAATGCACTAATTCACATTATTGAAGGTGGTAACTATAATAGTGAGTTGATTGCATATCCCGCTGGAGTTTCCACTGATTTTAACTGGATGTACTCGGAGTATCATTATCGCTACCAATACTTCCAGCCAACTAGTAGAAGTATGAGTGGTTATAAAACATACCAAAAAGATAGAAATCAGTTCGACATTCAACAACGAATCGCTTTTTTAGCAGACGAAGAAGCTGATTATGTAGGGATGGCTAAATATTATCAAAAATATTTAGTTGATTCTGGAAAGTTAGCAAAAAATGAAGATATTGCGGATGTACGTTTAGAGTTTTTAGGCGGAGAAGTGAAAAAAGGATTAATATGGGATTCTGTTTTAGAAATGACGAGAATAAGTGAACTTCCAACGTATGTCGAGAAGCTTCAACAGCAAAATGTCGATAAAATAAATGTTGTATATCGTGGCTGGTCAAAAGGTGGGCTAACGGGCACGTTACCGAAAAAGTTTCCTATCGAGAAAAAGTTAGGTAGTACGTCTGACTTTGAAGACACGATTAACCGCTTAGAGGGAAAAAATATTGATCTATCTTTCTATACAGATTATACGAAAGCATTTAGAGGAGCTTCTGGTTATTCAGGAAGTACAGATGTAGCTAGAAAAATAAATGGCGAAACGATGCAGTATAAAACGTACGACCGAGATTACTATTTATTAAGTCCTGCTGTTGCGCTTGAAATGGCTGAAGACGATGTTAAAGGTTTCGAAAAGCTAGGAATCTCGAATATCGCGATTGACACAACAACGAATACATTATTTTCTGATTTCAATTCAAAAAACAAAGCTACTCGTTATGACAATGTAGGTTACATTACAGAAATGCATCAATTATTATCAAACGAGATAGGGTCTTTATCATTATATGAACCTAACGACTATCTATGGTCCGTTACAGGACGTTACTATGATATTCCGATGTACTCATCAAATTATAGCTTTGCAACGGATACGGTTCCGTTTGTTCATATCGTTTTAAAAGGTTATGTTCCATACTACGCTCCGTTCTCAAACTTCTACTTCAATAAAGATGAAGAAGTGTTGCGAATGATAGAGTATGGTGCGAATCCATCATTTTATTTAACGACAGAGCCTTCTCATTTATTAATGAAGACACCTTCGAGAGACTTGTATACATCACAATTCTCTGTATGGGAACAGGAAATTGTGAACCAGTATGAGCTTGTTCAAGAAAGTTTAGGACAAGTGGAAGGTGCTACCATTGAAAGTCGATATGTTCATAAAGACGGTGTAGTAGAAGTAACGTATTCAAACGGTGTATCGATCATTGTCAACTATACTAATCAAACGTTTGTTCAAGATGGCATTACAGTAGAGGCAACAGACTTTAAGGTATTAAACAAGGGGGATAAAACATCATGAAAAACCTTTCGATGAAAACGAAGAAAAGTTTAATTGGCTATGCGTTTATTTCCCCTTGGCTAATTGGCTTTGCTCTACTAACGGCGTTTCCAGTGTTTTATTCTCTCTTTTTAAGTTTTCAAAAAGTAAAGGTTACAACCGAGGGAATTCAAACCGAATTTGTAAAGTTTTCGAACTTTGAATACGCATTTGCCGTTGACGCTATTTTCACGCAAAAAATATTAACTTTTATCCAGGAATTGGTACTTTCTGTTCCGATTATTATCGTATTCTCACTAATTATCGCGTTGTTATTAAACATGCCGATTCGGTTTAAAGGATTTTTCCGTACAATCTTTTTCTTACCCGTCATTATTGCGAGTGGACCGGTAATGAGTGAGTTAATGGAACAAGGAGTAACGTCTATTCCTTCGATTGAAGAGTATGCCATATTTAATATGGTGATGTCGGGAACAGATGGATTTTTAAATACAGTTGTTATTTACTTAATGGACAATCTTATTTTTATCCTTTGGTTCTCCGGTGTACAAATTTTAATCTTTTTAGCAGGTTTACAGAAGGTAGATAAACAAATTTATGAAGCAGCAAAAATTGACGGTGCATCAAATTGGGAATGCTTTTGGAAAGTCACACTTCCGAGTCTTATGCCAATGGTCATCGTAAACACAATTTATACAATCGTTATGTATTCAATCTTTGCATTAAACCCTGTAATTGACCATATTCAAGCAAATATGTTCAACATTAATACAGGTCTTGGGTACGCTTCATCACTTGCTTGGATTTATTTCTTAGTTATTGCTGTCGTACTAGCAATCAGTGTAGGGTTACTCACAATGAGAGTGAACAAAAAATATGGATAAGGAGGGATTATAGTGGCAAGCAAAGTAGTAGAGTATAAGGAGAAAATTAGTAACGTCGGTAGTTCGGTTTTACGCTTTTTCTTCGGTAATAGAGGGCAAAATGGCATGATGCTAAAAGCTTTTATTTACATCCTATTAATAGGAATTGGCTTTGTTTATTTATACCCTTTATTATACATGGGATCTTATAGTTTAAAATCACTATCAGACATCTTAAATCCTTTAGTAAATTGGATTCCAACACAACTATATTTAGACAACTATGGAAGAGCCAACGACGTCCTAAAATTCCTTCCGACATTAGTTCAGACATTGTATGTAACAGTTTTACCGGCAGTGGTACAAACAGTTGTAGCGGCGGTAATTGGTTACGGATTTGCTAGATTTGAGTTTCCATTTAAGAAAACGTTGATTGTCTTCGTATTGGCAACGTTTATCATTCCGCCACAATTAACCATGATTCCTAGATACGTATTTTTTAATGAACTAGGGATTCTAGGAAATATTCAGTCTTTCCTAATTCCTGCTTCGTTAGGGCAAGGAATCAATAGTGCGATTTTTATCCTAATCTTTTATCAGTTTTTTAGAATGATTCCGAAGTCGCTTGAGGAAGCAGCACAGTTGGACGGTGCAGGTTATTTCCGCATTTTCTTCACAATAGCAATTCCGATGGCTGTACCAGCGTTCATCATTTCCTTCCTATTTTCGTTTGTGTGGTATTGGAATGAAACGTATTTAGCGGCGTTATATTTTGGTAACTCGTTAACGACGTTACCTCTTGAATTGAATAAGTTCGTCGCAACGTATAATCAGTTGTACGCAGGTGCTGATGGTACGGATAGCAACATTAATGAAGGTATTCGAATGGCAGGTACGGTACTAACGATTTTACCATTGTTAATTGTTTACTTCTTAACGCAGAAGTGGTTCGTGGAAGGTATTGACCGGTCAGGGATTACAGGGGAGTAACTATCAGCGTTTTCAAGCCACATCGTAGAATATGAAACATGTAAATAAGTAAAATGAAATAGTCAGCAATGAAAGTTGCTGGCTACATTTTTAATAATTATTGAAACGTTTCAAATAATAAAAGTTTGGAGACGACAAACATGAAAAATAAAAAACTAGGCTTAATGGTTGGCTCTATTATTGCAGTAGTGGCTATCTTCATTGTTGTATTAGCATTCGATTTAATGGCAGATAAAAACGCCTCCGTAGATGAAAAAGATGTACCAGAAATTATTGAATTAGAAAGCCAAAAAAGCTTCGAGTTTTTCTGGAAAGAAGTAAATGATGACCAAACTAGCCCTGGCTATGGACTAATTCGTGACAGAGCTCCCGGTAATCCGACATTATCTAGTATTGCCTCCATAGGCTTTGGATTAACAGCAATTACGATTGGAGTAGAAAGAGGCTGGATTACGAAGGAAGAAGCAGAGGAACGTGTGAATGGGACGCTCGACACGATGCTAAATAATGCTGAGCATATTAATGGAGTATATTATCACTTCTTAAACATGAACACGGCAAAAAGAGCGGGGACTAGCGAAGTTTCCATCATTGATACAGCTATTTTAGTAAGTGGAGCGTTACAGGCTGGAGAATATTTTCAAGGTGAAATAAAGAAAAAGGCAGAGGAAATTTATAAGCGAGTGGATTGGGAATGGTATCGAAATCCTGACCGCAATATGTTCTACATGTCTTACACGCCAGAGGACGGTTTTTCAGGTGCTTGGGATTTTTACGCAGAACAACTTATGCTATATTTCCTAGCAGCTGGTTCACCAACACATCCAGTAAACGAAGAAATGTTTTATGACTTTATTAGACATGAACAAGCGTATGGAGGCGGGGAGCCATTTATTCATTCATGGTTTGGATCTATCTTTACGTATCAGTTTTCTCATGCATGGTTTGACCTAAGAGGTAAAATCGATCGTGAAGGAGTAGACTGGTTTGAAAACTCGGTCATTGCCTCGATAGCGAGCAGACAATATTCTATCGATAATATGGATCGATTTGAAACATTTGGACCAGATGCATGGGGATTAACAGCAAGTGATGGTCCTAAAGGGTATGAAGGTTTATACGGTTCATCGCCTTCTGGATATGACAACACGGCACATTTTACCGATGGCACAATTGCGACTGCTGGTGCAGCTGGCTCTATCGTATTTACTCCGGAAGAATCCATTGCAGCTCTAGAAAACTATTACGAAAACTTCCCTGAATTATGGGGTGAACACGGCTTAAAAGGAGCTTTCAACTTAGATGTAACACCACATTGGTATGCAAAAGATAGCTTAGGAATTGATAAAGGGATCACATTATTGATGCTTGAAAACTATCGTTCAGGTTTTGTTTGGGAAACAACGATGAAAAATAAATACATTCAAGAAGGTATGATAAAAGTTGGTTTAGTAGATTCAAAAGAGTAATGAGGAGGAAACTTCCATGTCAGTTTTAATGAACAAGAGCAAATTTATCATTGATGGACAAGAAGTATTTTTATATGGTGGAGAACTTCACTACTATCGTGTACCTAAAGAAGAGTGGAGAGACAGGCTAACAAAGCTAAAGGCTGCTGGATGTAATTTAGTAAGTTCGTATGTACCTTGGGTATGGCATGAAATGGAGGAAGGTGTGTACGACTTTACGGGACAAACGAGAGGGGAAAGAGATTTAGCGTCCTTTCTTGAATTAGTAAAGGAGTTTGGACTTTATTGTATTGTTCGACCAGGCCCTTACGTTATGGCGGAGGTTCGCTTTCACGGCGTACCGAACTGGTTACTAGAAACGTATCCGGAAGTCATTGCGAAAACGAAAAGTGGGGAGAATCATCCAACAAGCGTTGTTTCGTATCGTCATCCAATCTTTTTAGAGAAAACGAAAAAATGGTATGAAGCAGTCAATGATGTAATTGTTCCTCATCAAATTGACCGTGGTGGGTCCATCATTATGTATCAGCTTTGTAATGAAATTGGTATGTTCCACTGGGTAACGAATACATCTGACTACAATGAAGAAACGTTGGAAAAATTTGCGGCGTACCTTTCTGACAAGTACGGCACGATTGAAAAATTCAATCAAACGTTTGATTTAAAAGAAAGTTCTTTTACTAGCTTTGTGCCGAAAATTGTAACTGGTTTACCAAGTGACTATCCTTCCTTCCATTATGAATGGAGTGAATTCCGCCGTGAGTATATAAAAGATTATGTTGGAGATTTAAGAAGTTTTGCTAAAGAAACAGGTATTACCGTTCCGTATATTATTAACGTTCACGGTTTTAAAGATTATTCTATTTATAGTCGTGGTGTGGATTATCCTATTGGACTATCCCAACTATATAACACAGCCGAGTTTGAAGATGTCGTAATCGCTGGAGATTTTTATCCAGGTCATATCGGTTACGATAACTATCACGATTTAGTATTAGCAACTACTTACACGAGAGCCATTTCTCAAAAAGACCAACCAGTATTCTCAGCAGAATTTCAGTCAGGACGTTTAGCAGACCGTCCGAGACTATACCCACAAGATTTAGATTTAAATACTCGTACTTGTGTGGCACACGGAATGAATGCCCTAAATTACTATATGTTCGTCGGTGGCGAAAACTATGAAAATATTGGTTTATTTGGCCCACGACACGAGTGGCAAGCACCAATTGATTCGAAAGGTGGCTTACGACCTAATTATGAGAAGGCGCGTCATCTTGGTGAAGTGTTCCAAACAATTGGATCAAAATTAATTAATGCTCCTAAGAAAGTTCATACGTATGTTGGGTTCAATCCAGATGATTATATGACAGAAGTAATAGACGAGCGTGACCAAAAGCTTTTAGGCGATATAGTTGGAAAGCGTGAACAAGCTTCATTTGATGGAATTCTTCGCTTATTAGTAGCTGCGAATATTCATTTTGAAGCAATAGACTTATTAAAAGACTTATCGGTTTCAGAAGTGCCTTCATTATGGGTATTTTCAACAAGGAAAATGAAACGAGAGCTACAAGCACGATTAGCAGCATATGTAAAAGATGGCGGAAAGCTAGTGCTATATCCGGAAGTACCATCCGAAGATCTACAGGGAAATCCGTGCCGACTTTTAGCAGATGAATTGGAGCTAGGTGAGTGGGAGGTTATTGGTGGACACCCAGATTACCTAGATATTTTAAACATAGATGCGGTTAACGTTCGACAACGTCTACGTTTTACTCAATTTGAAGAAACACCAATTGCGACATTTACACGCACTGGTGGTAAAGAAGTTGCTGCTTACAAAAAGCAAGCAGGTAATGGGGAGATACTCGTACTTGGCATCGTGATGGGACATGACTATAGCTATCAGATTGATGCGATAAAAGAAATTGCAGAGAACTTTGGAATTACGAGTCATTTACAACCGTCCAATCCAAATATGTCCGTCGTTGAACGAACGAATGGTAAAGAGTCTTTCCTATTTGTTGGCAACTACGATGAAGTTACGCAAGATACAGTGCTTTATGAAAACGGTGAGGCTCTATTTGGTGGCGAAATGATTGAATTACCACCAAGATCTTCTGTCATAATCGTAAGAAACTATGAACTTCTAAGTGGTGTCCATATCGAATATGCAACAGTAGAAATGACGAAGCTTAATGAAGGAAGTAACCATATCGAACTTAGCGTTCAACCAATTGGTACGAGCGGAGTGTTAAAGCTAGTGACAGGTGGTGAGTGGCAAGTAGTTGGATATGAAGCGACGGAGAATGGTTCTATTATGATAAATGAAATTAATAAACCAACTACTATTAAGATTAGTAAGTGATAAAACTTAAGAAACGTATTAAAGTAGGAGGCTGTTAACGTGATTGAAATTAAAAATAAGCAAATTATCATTGATGGTGAACCGAAAATTATTATGGCTGGTGAAATTCACTATTTCCGTTTGGATCGTGAGGACTGGCAAGATCGATTAGATAAGTTAAAAGAGGCAGGCTGTAATGCAGTTGCGACTTATGTGCCTTGGATTTGTCATGAAGAGGAAGAAGGCAATATTGATTTAGTAGGTAGAACTCGTCCTGAGTTAGATTTAGTAGGATTTATGGATCTTTGTGCAGAAAATGACCTGTACTTTTTCTTAAGACCTGGTCCATTCATCATGGCAGAAATGAAAAATGAAGGTATTCCACATTGGGTTATTGAGAAGCACCCAGAAATTTCTCCAATTACTTGGGATGGAAGAAAGACTATTGCGCATACGCTTGATTACACAGCACCATCTTTTTTAGCTGAAACGAAAAAATGGTTCGAAGCGGTAATGAAGGTTGCTACGCCAAGACTTCATACGAACGGTGGAAACATTATTGCTGTTCAGCTAGACAATGAGATTGGGATGCTTTCTTGGGTAAGTAATAGTCCTGATTTAACAGATAATGTTTTAGAGGATTTTTCTAATTGGCTAACAGAGCGTTATGATGTGGAAACGTTGAAGGAAAGATATCCTTTTGACCTGGAAAATGCAGAAGCACGTAAAGTGGGAATTCGTACGCCACAGGAAGACTATTCTTCTGCACTACACTTGGACCTTGGTTATTACATGAGACATCGTTTTGCAAGATACGTTGCTATTTTAAGAGAGTACTCCGAGGAATTTGGTGTGAAGGACGTTCCGTTTGTTGTAAACATTCACGGTACAGGCGGCGGTCGTGCGTTACAATTCCCAATTGGTATTAGTCAGTTGTATGAATCTTACACACAAGCACCAGGATACATATCTGGTTCTGATATTTATTTTGGCGATTTAACGGTATCTACTTTCCAAGATTTATATTTAATTAACGGATTTATGGATGCGGTTCATAACGAAGATCAACCGTTAACGTCTGTGGAATTTAACTGTGGGAACGGAGACTTTGGTAATAACTATGGAGGTCGTCTAGATCCTTCAGCTGTTGATTTCAAAGCAAGAATGTGTATTGCCCAAGGAAATCGTCTATTGAATTACTACTTATTAACTGGTGGAAGAAACTACCGCATGAGTAAGAAACGTAACGATGGAAATGATCGTATCGCTCACACTGGAGAGCGTCACGGATTTGCGGCTCCTATTAATCCAGAAGGGGAATTAAACTACACGTTCCCAAGAATGGCTCGCTCGATTAAAACCATTATGGCTGTTTCAGACAAGCTTGCTGTAATGAACGAAGAGCGTGATGATGTGGCATTTGCGTTTATTCCAGACTATTATATGACGGAATCTCGCTACCCAACGAGTGAGAAAATGCAAAACATGTACCGTAATATTGAACAAAATAGAGCGCATGCTTCATGGGAAAATATGGCGCGTGCTATGCTTCTAGGTGGATATCGCTTCGGCTCTGTTGATATTCAAAATAAACCAATTGACCCTGCGACAACACCAGTGCTTGCTTTACCTTCTGCAGGCTACTTACATCGTCACGTACAACAAAAGCTTGTTGATTATTTACAAGCTGGTGGTGGCATTCTTCTTTATGGAGAAGTACCACAATATGATATGGAAGCAAATCCATGTACGATTTTAGCTGATGCACTTGGAGTTCAACCGATTAAAGTAGAAAGAGATAGCTTGAATTACAAATTATCCATTTACGCAGATGGGTGGGCAGCGCCAAGACCTGAGCTTCGTACACATAAAGCACAAACCGTTCAAGTGGATGAGAAGGCAGAACCAATCGTTCGTGTATATGGAACAGATGAAGTGTGTGGGTTTGATCGCCAAGTAGGAAAAGGAAGAGCGATTGTCATTACTGGGGTATACACGTGTGACGTCGAATTTTATCGAGAAGCGCTAGAGAAACTAGGCGCAACAGCTACACTTCGTCACGATTGTAAGCACCTCGGCATTTTTATGACGTCCACAGCAAACAGTGCTGGCGAACGCTTCCTTCACATCTTAAACATGGACGGATTCGATAAAGAGATACATGTTTATGACAACGGAGAGAAATTGTTAAATGGTCGCAAGCTTCTTCTACAAAGTATGGATGGGTTAATGCTTCCAGTAAATGTGACGTTTGGTGAAGTTGAAGTTGTATATTCCACTGCGGAAGTTATCAATGTAGATCCTGACAAAATGGAATTCCGTTTAACACAAGTGGAAGATGTAATTGCCTTGAATACGGACCGTGAAATTCTTCAAAGTGATGATTACAAAGTGCAGGAAAAGGATGGACAAAAGATTATTCTGTCAAACAAGCATGCGAAAGTGGATGATCATTTAACAGTCTTTTTTCAATAAGTTAAATCAAAACGAGGTTTGGACATTTAATTTTTAAGTAAATATGAAAAAACGAACAATCTTAGCGGAGGAAATATACGTAGCCTACCGTGGGAGTGAGGCTACCAGTGCGTAAGCATAAGACTCATCACATACCCGTAGAGGGCGAAGTATATTTCCGAAGCGTTTTTTTTAGTTTTTTTCCTATTTCTTCTTAAAGAAAACACTTTTGTCTTAACCTCGTTTTTATTGATATTGAAATGTCATCTTTATGTATAACAAGGGGATCAGGAGTGAAATACATATGCCAATTATAGAAAATCTCCCTAATAGTATTACTATTGAGGAAGACATCCTTTTTGCAGCAAAAGCAGATATGGATGACAAAGGAAATTTTTCTGAGCAATGGTTAGTCATATCGAAAAATGAGGTAGCTGTTTTTCAGCAAGAAGGAACGAAAATATACGCGTGTCAAATAAAGGATATTATTAAAACTTCTCTCATGCACGCTATCGGTGGGGGAAGTCTTTTAGTAGAGACGAAAGAAGAGTCTAAGGTTTTAGTAAGATTCACTTCATCTTTCACGAAAAAATTTGTCATCGCCTCCCAAACGATCGATAGTTTAGTAAAAGGGGAAAGTCTACCTGTTCTAGCTCAAAAAGATAGAATGCGCTTTTGCTCAACCTGTAAACGTCCACTTCACGAAGGAACAGACGTATGTCCAAAGTGCGTGGACAAGAAGAAGGTAGTAGGGCGAATACTACAATATGCAAAGCCATATAGAAAGCAAATGGTGCTCGCCTCTTTATTAATGGTATTTGGTACATTATTGACTCTTGCTCCACCATTCATTACGAAAATTATTGTTGATGATGTATTAGTCGAACAGAAAATCGGCGTGTCTCTATTATTTTTAGTTGTGGCACTTGGTATGACACAAATTTTACATGCATGTTTAGATATTGCGCGAGGATTTGTTGGAGTATGGGTTGGAAGTAAGATAATGGGTGATGTAAGAAAAGATACATATAATTCGTTAATGAACTTATCCTTAAAATATTTTGACCAAAGACAAACGTCTCAATTTATTGGCAGGGTAAACAGTGATGTAGAGGCGTTAAGACAATTTTTAACAGATGGCATTCTTTGGTTAGTTGGGCAAGTATTAATGCTAGTTGCCATTATTGTCGTGATGGTAAGTCTTGATTGGAAGCTAGCTCTTTTAGCGTTGATTCCAGCCCCAATTGTCCTTATTTTATCTAAGATAATTTGGCCATATGTTAGAAACAGGTGGTACAAGCAGTGGCAAGCGATCAACAATTTAAATATGTTGATTGGTGATTCTTTACAAGGAATAAGAGTAGTTAAAGCGTTTGGACAAGAAGCGAAAGAGAAAAGTAGATATGAAAAAGGAAATCATGCGGTAATGGACCAAACGATTCGCACGGATGGAATGTGGCAAGGTATTTTTCCTATCTTCTCTTTACTAACCGGAGCAGGTGCCTTATTAGTATGGTATTTCGGTGGACAATCTGTAATGGGAAATGAAATTACGTTAGGTACATTAATGGCGTTAATTGCTTATTTAGGAATGTTATTCGGTCCATTACAATGGTTTAGTCAAGCAATTAGTTGGATGAGTAGTGCGTTTGCTGCTGCTGATCGGATTTTTGAAATTATGGATACTAAGCCAGATGTGCCAAACCCTAAAAATGGTGCAAGCTTGGAAGAGTTAGAAGGTAAGGTTGTATTACATAACGTTACTTTTGGCTATGAGTCTCATATTCCAACTTTGAAAAATATCAATCTAGAAGTAAAACCAGGAGAAATGATAGGACTTGTTGGGCATTCCGGGGCAGGAAAATCAACATTAATTAATTTGATTTGTCGATTTTACGACCCAAATCAAGGGGAAATCACGTTGGATGGCATCAATCTTCGCGATATTAAACAAGAGAGGCTCCATGAACAAATTGGGGTTGTTCTGCAAGAGACCTTTTTATTTGATGGAACGGTTGCAGACAACATTGCCTATTCTAAACCAGATGCGACACCTGAAGAAATAATGAGGGCTGCAAAGATAGCAAATGCTCATGATTTTATTATTAAGATGGAAGATGGCTATGACACGAAAGTAGGCGAACGTGGTCAGCGTTTGTCTGGCGGTCAGAAGCAACGTGTGGCGATTGCTAGAGCGATTTTACACAATCCGAAAATCTTAATCTTAGATGAAGCTACTGCTTCGGTTGATACGGAAACAGAGAAGAAAATTCAGGAGGCTATCTCTCGTCTAGTAAAAGGTAGAACAACCTTTGCGATTGCCCACAGATTGTCTACGCTTCGTAATGCTGATCGATTAGTCGTTATTGACAAAGGAGAAATTGCCGAGATTGGAAGCCATGACGAGTTAATGGAGAAACAAGGGATTTATTTTAAACTAGTAGAAGCACAACGTGAAATGTCTCAAATAAAAGGAGTGAGTGTTGGATGACGGATGATTTCAGTATTACGTTACTAGATAGTAAGGATGTTTCGTTTGTTAGAGACCGTGGAGGCTTATTAACTGCTCATATTCAAAACAAGCAACATAAAGAAATATATATCTATCGGACATTCCCATATTCCAAACCCTATGAATATATATCTGTGCGAACAAAAGATGATGAAGAACTAGGGATAATAAAAGACATTAGTGATTTGGATCGACAAAGCGAGCAAGAAGTCTTGCAAGAACTTCGACTGCGTTATGTCGTACCGGTGGTTACTCGTATTGCATCCATAAAGGAAGTACCAGGTTTATGGACAATTGAACTGGAAACAGACCGTGGTAACGTATCCCTCTTAATGCGAAATGTTCATGAACATATTCAACAGACACCATCCGGAAGTATTGTCATCACCGATATGGAAGGAAGACGATGTGAATTAAGGGACATAAATCTGTTGGATAAGCATAGTTTAAGAGAATTAAATAAAGTCATTTAAAGGAGTGCATGTCTGGGACAAACTATAGTTTTGATGCGTTTGATTACTAAAAAGCCGTTTGTCCCAGACACATCCGTTAGTTTTGGCTGAAGACTTTCGTCCGTTCCTCAATAAAAAGAAGAAATAGTTTTCAGAAATGGACAAAAAACCTTGATAAAACGCTTTCATAACTTTAGAATGATAGGTAACATCAAGCTATTGAAACGTTTCAATAACTTGATGTCAAGTTGAATAAAATCTTTAATCTAAAGTGGACGATAGATTAAAGATTTTATGCAACCAATATAAAAAAGTAGAGAGGAATATTTAAATGAACCCTATTACAGATTATTATTCGAAACTACCAGAAAACGTAAAAAACTTCTTTGACCGCCAATATCGTGATTCTTATGAATTGTTAGAAGCATCCCGCCATCCGAAGACAGGTCTTTATGCAGATGGGTTTATGACATTAGGGGAAAATCCAGACTACAGATGTTCCGTTGCCGCAACAGGTGTCGGTCTTATCGGACTTTGTGTAGCAGATTTAGAAGGCTGGGAAGAAAATGCGGCGGAGAAAGTAACAACAACTTTACGTGCTCTTCGTGGAGAAATAGAAGGATGTACTGTTGCACGTGATGAGGCAACTGGCTTTTTTGCTCACTTCGTTGATATGGAAACAGGTGAAAATATCCATTCTGAAATTTCCACAATTGATACTTCAATTGTCGTTGCAGGCGCACTTTTTGCTGGACACCACTTTAAAGACAAAGCTCCTCATATTTTGGAGATGGCAGAAGCGCTATTAAAGGAAATTGACTGGAGTGTTGTTGTTGCCGATAAAGAAACAGGCGTTATTAACATGGTCGTGAAAGAAGGAAAGGGCACACTTCCTCTTCCTGCGTATAACGAATACGTCATCGTTGCGTACCTTGCACTATTAGGCCAACCAGAAAACGAGGACATTCAAGATCTTTGGTATAAAAATTTTGCAGAAAATAAAATAAAAGATTTACCAATCGTTAACTATCGCGATATTCCAGTTCTTACAGATAGCGCAGGGAAAAATTTCTTATCTTCTTTTGTACATCAGTTCCCGTTTTACTTAGTACCAAACTATGGGGACAGCCAAGTGTATAGAGAATTTTACGAAAATGCTTGTACAGCAGACCGTTTGAAGTGGAAAGAGCTAGATGATGTTCCTTCTTACGTATGGGGTTATGGTGCTGGTCCGAATGATGGGCTTTTCGGTGGTTATCATGCAGATAAAATTAATAATGCACCTCACGATATTGCATCTGCTTACATCGTGGCAGGTTTCTTACCGGTATATCCTGCAGGTATTCATGATTTATATGCATTATATAAACTTCACATTCCGTACGATGTTTACACGAATGAAAATGACAAGGAAGATGAAAGAAAGTTCCGTGGTGCTTATCAATATGGATTACACAGATATTCATGGTGGCATCTAGAACAGCCTGAGCGCTGGTACCCAACAAAGGTAACGTTAATTGACTGGAGTTCCATGCTATATGGATTAGCTGCATTTAAACGTGGAATGAACTTCTTCACAGATCGTTTAACAAAAGTAGAAGAGAAATAAAATGGTGAACAAGATGGAATTAAAAGTTATGACGTTTAATTTAAGGGTTTTCGTTCCACAAGATGGTGAAAATGCGTGGCCTTATCGGGTTGATAAAGTGTCGAAGATGATACTAGATCATTCGCCTCTCATTGTTGGTACACAAGAAGGTGCTCTTTTCATGCTAGAAGGACTAGAAAAAAGATTACCAGCGTATCGTTGGACCGGTAAAGGTAGGCGAGGCGGTATGGAAGATGAGTTTTGTGCGATTTTTTATCGATATGATGAATTGGAAATCGTGGATGAGGGACAGTTCTGGTTATCGGAAACTCCAGAGGAGCCAGGAAGTATTAGTTGGAATAGTGATTTTCCGCGGATCTGCACATGGACACATTTCCGAGTGAAAAAGAGTGGCCAAGAGTTTATCCACTACAACACACACCTTGACCATATTAGCCAAGAGGCAAGAGAAAACGGAATTCAATTAATTTGGGAACGGATTTCCAAGCACTATGAGGAAAAAAAGCTGCCGATTATACTGACTGGTGATTTTAATAGTAAACCAGATAATCAAGTTGTGCAGTTTTTAAGAGGAGAGATTGCTAGTAGCAAAGCAATGTTGAAAGACTCTTACAGTGTGCTTGAAGGCGATATAGGTCGTACGTATCACCATGAGTTTTCTGGTGGAACATCAGGTGAACCAATTGATTATATCTTTACCACACCAAACGTAGAAATAGTTAAAACAGTAGTAGATAGGAGAAAGATTGAAGAAGCATTTCCATCCGATCATTATCCTGTAGTTTCAACGTTATTAATAGAAAATAAGTATTAGAGGGCGGGGGATATTTATGAAAATACTTTATATTGACATCGATGCTTTGCGTCCAGATCATTTAGGTTGCTATGGTTATCAACGTAATACGTCACCAAATATTGATAGTATTGCAGAGCGGGGGGTACGTTTTGATAATTATTATGCATCCGATGCACCGTGTGCACCATCACGTACTGCACTGTTTAGTTCTAAATTTGGCATCCATACAGGCCTAGTTAACCATGGTGGGGTTAATGCTGATATTCGCCAAATCGGCAAAGATCGGCCTTTTAATTATCACCATACGGATTACCAAGCATGGGTAGATGTACTAAGATTTAAAAAGCATCACACAGCAATAATTAGTCCATTTCCAGGGCGACATGCTGCTTGGCACGTCCTGCAAGGTTTCTTAGAGCAGCATGATACCGGGAAGCATGCAGGGGAAACAGCAGGAGATGTATCGAAAGAGGCATTGCGTTGGCTTAAGGAACGAGGAAGTGAAAAAGAAGATTGGTTTTTATATTTAAACTTCTGGGATCCACATACTCCTTACCGGACGCCTGCAGATTACGGAAACCCCTTTGAGAATGCTCCAGCTCCAGAGTGGCTTACAGATGAAATGATTGCGAAACATCGTGAAAGCTATGGACCTTATAGTGCAAGGGATTTACCGAAAGTTCGCCAATGGCCAGGCATTCCAGAAGAAATTAAAAACCGTGATGACTTCAAAGCGTGGATTGACGGATATGATACTGCAATTCGCCATGTTGATGATCATGTTGGCAAGATTTTAGCAACACTGGAAGAGCAAGGGATCTTAGAAGAAACGATGATTATCATTTCTGCTGATCATGGGGAAAACCAAGGAGAGTTAAATATTTATGGTGATCACCAAACAGCAGACCATATTACGTCAAGGATACCATGTATTATCGCAGGTCCTGGTGTAAAACAGGGCCATGTCGACAGAGACTTCCATTACCAAGTTGACTTAGGACCAACCCTAGCGGAATTTGTAGGTGGAGCTCCGCGTAAAAGTTGGGACGGAAAAAGCTTCTTACCAGCCTTAACGGATGGAGAATCTGCTGGTCGAGACTATTTAGTCGTAAGCCAATGTGCATGGAGCTGTCAACGCGGAGTTCGCTTTGATAACTGGATACTTATCCGTACGTACCACGACGGATTAAAAGAGTTCCCAGAGTTAATGTTATTTGATATTGAAAACGACCCACATGAGACTAAAAACCTAGTTGATGAAAAGCCGGAAGTAGTTGCCAAAGGGCTTCGCTTATTAGATAAATGGGTTGCAGACCAAATGATGACTTCTGATTCACCAATTGACCCAATGTGGAGCGTCATCCACGAAGGCGGACCATTCCATACGAGAGACGATCTAAATCTAGATTCGTATTTAGAAAAACTTCGTCAAGAAGACCGTCACGCCGCTGCAGATAGATTAGAGAGACGTTACCGCCCGGAGAAATTTGAAGTTTAATAGAACGAAGGATACCCCAAGCCATAGCTAATGGGGTATTTTTTGTAATGAGGAATTAAAGTAGAGGCTTTGATAAGGAAAATTGAAATTAGTCCCGATGATAAATAAAATGGAATCGTCAAATGCAATTGCTCCCGTGGGGGAAAGGGTTAATTATGTTTCCACATCAAAAATAAGTGAGAAAAGGATTGAAAACGTATACATTAACTTATATAATGTTATTGAAACGTTTCAATTGAGCGGTAAATAAAACTTTTAAGAAATAAACTATTTTTTTTGAGTCTTCATTGTAACGTTTCAATTGTTGGAATATCAGGGTTTCATTAAATAAAAATTATTTAAAATAAAATGTTGATCAATGTTTATGCAAGTTTAAAAAAAAGACAACGGGGGGAAAAATATGACGAGATCACGAGAACTTTTAAACCAAATGACTATAGACGAGAAAGTAGCGCAACTACTTCAACTTGCAACATTATTTTATAAAGGTTCTTCACACAAGGGTCAAATTACTGGTCCGATGGCAGATATGGGGATTAATGAAGAAATCGTAAATAATAGCGGTTCTGTACTAGGTGGTGCAGGTGCGCAAGAAGTAATGAACATCCAAAAAACATATATGGAGAATAATAGATTAGGAATTCCTCTATTAATGATGGCGGATATTATCCATGGTTTTAAAACGATTTTTCCAGTTCCATTAGCAATCGGTAGTTCATGGGACATGGAGTTAGCAGAAAAAAGTGCAGAGATTGCAGCAATTGAGGCTGCTGTATCAGGTGTACACGTAACGTTTGCGCCGATGGTAGATTTAGTTCGCGACCCAAGATGGGGCCGAGTGATGGAATCTACTGGGGAAGATCCATTTTTAAATTCCGATTTTGCTAGAGCGTTTGTAAGAGGATTCCAAGGTAATGATTTAACGAATGATACAAATCGTGTCGCTGCATGTGTGAAGCACTTTGCTGCTTATGGGGCTGCAGAGGCTGGACGAGATTATAATACAGTTGATATGTCAGAACGCATTCTTCGTGAATCTTACTTACCAGCATATAAGGCAGCACTTGATGAAGGCTGTGAGATGGTCATGACGGCTTTCAATACAGTTGATAGCATACCAGCATCCGGTAATAAAAAATTAATGCGTGACTTACTTCGTGAAGAGTGGGGCTTTGATGGCGTTATTATTTCTGACTGGGGAGCGATAAAAGAAATTATTGCTCACGGCGTTGCAGAAGATGAAAGAGAAGCAGCGAAAAAGGCGCTTGAAGCAGGCGTAGATATCGAAATGATGACACCGTGCTATGTTCACAATTTAAAAGAGCTTGTGGAAGATGGAACGATTTCTGAAAGTTTACTAGATGAGTCAGTACTTCGTATTTTGCAATTAAAAGAAAAGCTAGGATTATTTGAGAATCCTTACCGCGGTGCAAATGTCGAGCTTGAAGAAAAGTTAATTTTAAGTAAAGAACACCGTCAAGTTGCTAGAGAGTTAGCTGCGAAGTCGTGTGTGCTAATGAAAAATGAAAATGTGCTTCCACTACAAAAAGAGCAAAAGATTGCATTGATTGGTCCTTTCGCACATAATGGCGACATTTTAGGCCCTTGGTCTTGGCAAGGTTCAACGGAAATCGCTGTAAAAGTGGATGAAGGTTTCAAGATGAAGATGGATCCAGCCAACCTATTTGTAGCGCAGGGCTGTGATATTGAGACTGTAACAGAACAACAGCTTCAAGAGGCTGTAAAAGCAGCAGAGCAGGCGGAAGTAATTGTGCTTGCGTTAGGTGAGCATTCAAGAATGAGTGGGGAAGCGAAGTGTCGTGCAGATATTCGGTTACCGGAAGTGCAACTTCAATTAATCGCTGAGATAAAGAAATTAGGGAAACCGATTGCAGTAGTGTTGTTTAATGGACGTCCGTTAGATTTACACGGTGTAATTGACGAGACAGATGCAGTGCTAGAAGCATGGTATCCAGGAACAGAAGGTGGTGCAGCGATTGCCGACTTACTATTCGGTGATGCTAATCCTTCAGGGAAAATTACGATATCATTCCCGTATTCGGTTGGACAAGTTCCTGTTTATTACAATGCATTTAACACAGGCCGTCCGAAAGATGAGCCAGTGACAGAATATGTTTCCAAGTATTTAGACATTCCCAATAGTCCACTATTACCATTCGGATTTGGACTAAGTTATACAAGCTTTGCATACGGTGAGTTAACTCTTTCCGACGACAAATTAACAGATGATACGTCGATTTCCGTATCGATAGATGTAACGAATACAGGTGACGTGGCTGGGGATGAAATTGTACAGCTTTACGTTCGCGATGTAGTTGGAGAAGTAGTTCGCCCATTAAAAGAGCTAAAAAGCTACGAAAGAATTACGTTAAACCCTGGTGAAACAAAGACAGTTACGTTCACCATTACAGAAGAAATGCTACGTTACCATCACGCAGATTTACAGTTTGCTAGTGATGCAGGAAAGTTCATCGTATTTGTAGGACCGAATAGTGTGGAAACGAAAGAAAAAGAATTTGTGTTAGTGAAATAAGTAGCTCTATTAAAAAGTAACAGCTAGGCCGAAACAGTATCTAGTCTAGCTGAGGAAGATTCGGTAAAAATCGAAACACAATTTATTAGTACTTATCAGAAAAAAGAGTAGTACAATCCTAAGGAGGCCATCATGACAACAACGACCGAAGCAACTAAACATCAATTAAAAGCAGGTGAAATTAGTTTTACTTTTTTAAACAGTGGGGATTTATTTGAAGCAAATCATGGCTGGGTAATGATTAATCAACTACTAGGAAACCCTGTAGACGGATCTTTAAATAACTTATATTTACGTTTACATCGTAAAGAGGGAATGAAAGTTGTACCCCTTCTAGGTGTAAAATCTCCAAGTACTTTTTACGTATCTGAAAAAGCAATGACTTGGAAAGGTACAGTTGAGGATGTAAATTATGTCGTAACATTCCATTTAACTAACGAAGGTGTTTGGTTTTGGGATGTAAAAGTGGACGGAGCCGATGTTGAAATTGATGTTATATATGGACAAGATATTTCGATTGCAAGTAAAGGTGCAGTTCGCAACAATGAAGCGTATGTGGCGCAATATATCGACCATGCCATTTTTGAATCTACAAACAAAGGCTATGTTGTTTGCTCTAGGCAAAACCAACCACAACCAGGTGGGTTCCCTTATTTACAACAAGGTTCTTTAACGAAAGCGACAGGCTATTTAACAGATGGCTTCCAGTTTTTCGGTTTATCTTATAAAGAGACAGATGTTCCAGAAGTGTTATACAAAGATTCGCTTCCGAATGAAGTGTACCAATTCGAATTTGCTTACACTGCTCTTCAATCCGAAAAGGTGAAGTTAGCTGGCGAAGCACAATTTGTTTTCTATGGCTTATTTAAAGAAAATCATGAAGAAGCAATTACAGATCTTGCGTTTGAAGACGAAGTGCAAAGTGCATGGGAAAGCATTCAAGGAACAGAAGTAGAGATTGGAATAGAGCAACGAAAAGTTAGTGATTCTAATAAAATTGGCGCACCAGTTCAAACGGCAACGTTAACTATGGACGAAGTAAATAAATATTTCCCAATTAGACGTCAAGAAGAGTGGGAAGGTGATACATTATTATCTTTCTTCACAGAAACACATGAGCATGTCGTGTTAAAAGAGAAAGAGCTAATTGTAGAGCGTCCTCACGGTCATATTATTATGACTGGTCAAAATGACAAAATGAAAGAAAATGTGTTCTCGTCTACATCTTACATGTATGGAATTTTCAACTCTCAAGTGGTAGTCGGAAATACATCTTTCAATAAAATGCTTTCTAATGCTCGTAATGCCTTAAATGTATATAAAACATCAGGTCAACGTATTTTTGTAGAAGTAGAAGGAACGTATCAACTATTAACGATGCCTTCTATGTATGAAATTGGCTTTAACTATGCTCGTTGGTATTACAAAACAGCAACAGATATGATCATTATTACAAATTACACAATGGTGGACACGCCTGAGCTTCAATTACATGTTCAGTCAGAAAGTGGAAAACAATATCGTTACCTTGTGACAAACCAAGTAGTGGTGAGTGCGAACGAGTTAGAAACACCATTCTTAATGAAGGAAGAAGACGGTGTTGTGACGTTTACTGCTCATGAATCTTCGATGAGTGCAAATGTGTATCCAGAGTTAACGTACAAGTTCCGTGTGGATGGCACGAACATGAAGATTTCAAATGAGGGAGCATTAGTAGAAAATGCAGATCCTAATTCTGCATCATTAGTAGTTTTAGAGCTTGATAGCACTAGCGATTGGACAATGACAATTCAAGGTTTATTGCATGGTGAGGAAGTTCCATTTACAGAGAAAAATGCTGTAACTGAAATTGCACGTTATCGTGATTTCTTACGTGAATGTATGAATGGCTTTGAATTATCACTACATGGTGGGGAAACAGAAGAGCTAGAAAAAGTGAACAGTGTTGCATGGTGGTACACACATAACATGTTAGTTCATTTTACTGTACCACACGGTTTAGAGCAGTATAGTGGAGCAGCTTGGGGGACTCGTGACGTTTGCCAAGGACCAACTGAATATTTCATGGCTACACAAAAATATGAATCGGTAAAAGAAATTTTGAAAACGGTGTACAGTCACCAATTTGAAGATGATGGAAACTGGCCACAATGGTTCATGTTTGACCGTTATAACAAAATTCAAGCAGGAGAAAGTCATGGAGATATCATTGTTTGGCCGTTAAAGGTTCTTGCTGATTATTTATCTGTAACAAAAGACTTCTCTATTTTAGAGGAACAAGTTCCGTATACTATCCGTGGACAGTTTGACTTAACAGAAGAAACAGCAACAATATTTGATCATGCAAAAAAACAAATTGATTATATGAAAAACAACTTTGTGCATGATACTCATTTAAGCTCTTATGGTGATGGAGACTGGGATGATACGCTTCAGCCAGCTAACGCACAATTAAGAGACTTCATGGTTAGTAGTTGGACAGTATCATTAACTTATCAAGTAATGAAAAAGTTTGCTAATGTACTAGCGGAAGTGAACAAAGAAGAAGCATCAGAGCTTATGACGTTAGCGGAAGGTATTGAAGCAGACTTCAATAAATATATGCTTAAAACAGACGTAATTCCAGGTTTTGTGTACATGGAAGAGCCAGGCAAAGTAGAATATATGGTTCATCCAGAAGATACAAAAACAGGCATTAACTATCGTCTACTTCCAATGACAAGAAGTATGATTAGTGAGCTTTTAACACCTGAGCAAGCGGCGTCTCACTATGACTTAATTAAAAAAGAATTATACTGTCCAGACGGTGTTCGCTTAATGAACCGCCCTGCAAAATATGAAGGTGGAGTAAGTAAGCATTTCAAACGTGCGGAGCAAGCATCTAACTTCGGTAGAGAAATCGGTTTACAGTATGTTCATGCGCACATTCGTTTTGTAGAAGCGATGGCGAAGTTAGGTAAGGAAGATGAAGCTTGGAAAGGGTTAGCAATGATTAACCCGATCGGTATTCAAAACGTTGTACCGAATGCAGAACGTAGACAAAGCAACACATACTTCAGTAGTTCTGATGGTAAATTTAGTACACGTTATGAAGCGCAAGAACAGTTTGGAAAGTTACGTGATGGAAGCGTACAAGTGAAAGGCGGATGGCGTATATACTCCAGTGGCCCTGGAATTTATATGAACCAGCTAATTAGCAACTGCCTAGGGATTCGCCAAGAAAATGGTGGACTAGTGATCGACCCTGTACTTCCAACACATTTAGACGGCTTAAGCTTTAACTTTAAGGTGAACGGATGTCCAGTAACATTTACGTACCACCTTCAAGCAGAAGAAAAGCGTGTTACAGTGAATGGAGAAGCAGTGGAAGCAACATTGACAACTAACCGTTATCGTCAAGGTGGATTATTTATTGATGGCGAAAAACTAGCAACATTACTAAATGAAGATACAAACTCAGTAGAGATTTATTTATAAGATAGAAAACGCGGTGGTCCATTACGACCGTCGCGTTTTTTTGTCAGACAGGCAATACTCTACGTGAAAAATAAGGGAGGATTTTTTGATGGCTGTATTAAGATGTGATTTTTTCTCTGAAGCGTTAGGTTTAAGTACTTCGATGACGGTGATTTTACCTCAGCAACCTTTCCATAATAGAGAGGTGGGTGAAAAGTTCCCTACCCTTTATTTACTACATGGCTATAGTGATGATGATACGATTTGGACACGAAGAACTTCAATTGAAAGGTATGTAGATGGACTAGGCTTAGCGGTCGTTATGCCACAAGTTCATCATAGCTATTATACGGATATGGTTCACGGTCATCGTTTTTGGACTTTTTTATCAGAAGAGTTACCACCTGTTGCCCGTTCTTTTTTCAATCTATCCGATAAGCGGGAAGATAATTTTGTCGCTGGTTTATCAATGGGTGGCTACGGTGCATTTAAATGGGCTTTCCGACAACCAGAAAAATTTGCAGCAGCAGCAAGTCTTTCTGGAGCGTTAGATGTCGTGAATACGGTGGAAATGATGTCTCAGGATGATGCTAGAAGAAAAAGCTTTGAACATATCTTTGGTAACAATAAAGTGGCTGGGACGGAGAATGACCTATTATGGCTATTAGAACAACGTAAGGATAGTAATATGGAAATGCCAAAATTATATCAATGCTGTGGTACAGAAGACTTTTTATATCACCAAAACGTAAAGTTTAAAGAACTATGTGAACAAACAAAACTTGAGCTAACGACCTCTTTTAGCCCTGGAGAGCACGAATGGGGATACTGGGATGCGAAAATTCAAGATGTTTTAAAGTGGTTGCCGATAAAAGCATATGACAATTGAAAGAGCAACAAGAGATAGGTTCAATTCCATCTATTTTAAGTTAGCGCACGGTACTCCTTCGTCTAACCAAAGCTTTTTATCTACAAGGTAATCAAAATAATAGTTTTGATATAATATTGGATAAATAGAAACGCTAATAGAGGGAGTTAAAATGAATGAATATTATTGGAATCCATCATGTAGCAATTATCTGTTCCAATTATGAAAAATCTAAACACTTTTATACAAGGGTACTTGGTTTACCAATAATAGAAGAAACATACCGAGAAGAAAGAGATTCCTATAAACTTGATTTACAGTTGCCAGATGGCACTCAAATTGAATTATTTTCTTTTCCTGACGCTCCAGTCCGACCAAGCTATCCGGAAGCGCAAGGTCTTCGCCATTTCGCATTTAAAGTGGAAAATGTGGAAGATTGTGTTGCAGAACTTGAAAGAGAGGGGATCTCAGTTGAACCAATCCGTATAGATAGTTTAACGAGGAAAAAATTCACCTTCTTTATGGATCCGGATGGGTTGCCCCTGGAGTTGTATGAGGTGTAGGGTTTCAGAGGATGTTGTTAAAGGAAGAATGCCCAAGCGAATAAGTTTTTTTATTAGTAGATTTAATTATTACTCCCAAATTTGTTATAGTAGTATAAATGGGACAGAGGGACAGGTACCTTGTCCGGAGCAGCCGTCAAGGCTGAGAATCTAATGGAGTGAAAGTCTCCTGTCACCAATTGACCAGTTCGGGTGACTAGTATATCCAATGCGTAGGGAGGTAACGAACTACGTTCTGCTTGGAAGTAAAAGCCACTGCGGCTTAACTCTACTCAGAGAGAGTAAGAGTCGGAACAGTTAGAGTGGCGAGCAAATCCAGAGGCCAAAAGGCTTTAACGAATACTGCAGCTCCGAAAATCCTGCCCTTATGAAAACTGTTTTTAAGGGATGTTGTAAAGCGCTGACCTAGTGGACGAGTGGGGAAAGCCGATGTTCTATGGGAAGAAATGGTCACATGCACCATAGAAGCGACCGGAGTATGGGATTTAGCATCTGGAGAAAGGTTCTCAGAGATAACGACGGGAAGGTCCTACTTCCAGCAGGGACTAGCAACAACCTGCAAAGACTTAGCCTTATAAGTTAAATAAAAACGAAATAGGTTGAGAGGATTTAGGATTGGCGCATGAGTTCGTAGTAGCGATGAGTGGAGGGTAATGCCTTCATAAATAGAAGGAAATTCTATTTCTATCAATGTAACACATTGGATAGAGCGAAGGGACTCTGGGTACTTGACGGTTCTAACTAACATATGGTTGAACACAGAGTTAACTTAGTTAAACAAGAACGAGCGGATAAGTAAACCTAATCAGTAATGGGCGTATGTTGGCTAGAACTTAAACCTAGACTCAATAGGGAAGGCTTATCTGTGGCAGGTCAAGGCCGAAACCGGACTCGGGAAATCCGACCGTCCGGGATTGAAGGGGGGCTACAGGAAACGTGGTTCATAATGAATGCGCGCGCCTGTCTTCTACCCGACATCCATTTTTTGGTGGGACACGGAACCTGTCCCTCTGTCCACAAAATAATGTTAGAGGGGTTATACGATGGCAAAATTTATTGGTTATGTCGGTACGTATACGAAAGAAGCGAGTAAAGGTGTTTACAAGTTCGTGCTGGATACGGAAAAAAGAGAGTTATTAGACGTTAAGTTAGCCGCTGAGCTTGATAATCCTACATATGTTACGGTAAGTAACGACAATAAATATTTATATGCAGTGGCAAAAGAAGGGGGAAATGGTGGAGTTACAGCGTTTTCTATTAATGGTGAAACAGGTGCGTTAACAAAGTTAAATAGTCAGGCATCTGCAGGTTCACCGCCTTGCCACGTTAGTGTTAATTACGATAACAGCAATGTAGTGACTGCGAATTACCATACAACGAAAATCGTATCGTATGTGACAAACGAAGATGGCTCTCTTCAACCAGCTGTATCTGTTATTGAGCATGAAGGCTCTGGTCCACATGAAAGACAGGAAAAGCCGCATATGCATTATGCCGGTTTTACTCCAGACGAAAAGTACGTTGTAGCAATTGACTTAGGAAGTGATCGTGTTATTACATACAGTGTCCATAACGGAGAGTTAAAAGAGGCAAGTGTGTTTACGACAAAGCCAGGTAGTGGTCCAAGACATATTACGTTCCATCCGAATGGGAAGTTTGCTTATGTCATGACGGAATTAAGCTCTGAAGTGGTTGTACTTCATTACAATGAGAATGATGGAAGTTTTGCAGCGCAACAATACATTCCTACTATTCCAGCAGATTTCTCTGAAACAAATGATGGAAGCGCGGTTCATATTTCGGCTGACGGGCAATATGTGTATGCAGGGAACCGCGGACATAATAGTATAGCTGTATACAAGGTAGACCAAGATTCTGGACAGTTAACCTTTGTCGAATGGACTTCAACGGAAGGCGATTGGCCGCGTGACTTTGTACTTGACCCTACTGGAGAGTTCCTAGTTGCTACGAACCAAAAGTCAAACACGATGACATTGTTTAGTAGAGATACAACTACAGGGAAGTTAGAAAAAATCCAAACGGATGTAAAAGTGCCAGAACCGGTTTGTGTGAAGTTTTTGAATGTGTAAAAAGTGATAGACTAGTTTCAAACAAACGTTTGATTGAACTAAATACGTTATTAAAAGTGGCTACAAAGGTAGGTATCGTAGAGATTAGATTTTACGCTAATTTTGATACGTTCCAAGTAGTCACTTTTTTGTTTGGAAAAAATCCATTGACATAAATATCAGAAAATTGTACTATGTGTGTAACCGGTTACATAAAGTTTAATGGAGGTAGAAAAAAATGGCAACTATTAAGGAGGTGGCAGCTGAAGCAGGTGTTTCTGTAGGGACTGTTTCACGAGTGTTAAATAATAGTGGTTATGTTGGGGAAGAAAGTAGGAAAAAGGTAGAGAACGCAATTAAGAAACTTTCGTATACACCTAATCGAATTGCACAGGCGTTGAATTATAAAAAGACGCGCATGATTGCCCTAATGGTTCCCGATATAAAGAACCCCTTTTTCCCTGAAATGACTAGAGCGATAGAGGATGTGGCTCTTAGTCAAGGGTATACTGTTATGTTATGCAATTCAGATCAGGATCCTGTAAAGGAAGCAGAATACTTAAATGCATTTCAGCTAAACTATGTCGATGGAATTATATTAGCCACTCATACTCTGGATATTCATAAATGGATGGAAACGACTATACCGATAGTGTCACTAGACCGAGTAAGTGAGCAGCTATTACCGTCGATTACGTCTCATAACTACGATGGCGCTAAGAAGGCAGTACAGTTATTAGTAGAAAAGGGTGCGAAAAATATCGCTCATATTAAGGGCCCGGAACATGTAAACCCTGTTATTGAAAGGCATAACGGATTTGTAGACCAAGCTAATGATTTACAATTACCTTATGTTATTGGTCATTCTGACTTTGAGCTAGAAAGCGCAGAAGAAGTGGCATTTGCATTTTATGAAAACAATCCAAATGTAGACGGAATTTTTTGTAGTAATGACACAATCGCAATTGGTTTTTTAAAAACTGCACTAAAGCTAGGTAAAAAGGTACCTGAAGACTTACAAATTATTGGATTTGATGGTATTACTTTTGGCAAGATGATATATCCCGAAATTTCAACGATTGCACAGCCTATTTATGAAATGGGGAAAACTGCTGCAGAATTGCTTATCAAACTCATTAATAATGAAAATGTAGAACAAACATACTTTAAACTTCCAATAGAAGTTTTAGAAAGAGGAACAACGAGAAAGTAGGAGGCGCACAAGTGAAAAAACCAATAATTTCTGTAGTAGGAAGTATAAATATGGACTTAATCGTCACAACACAAAGGCGTCCTGCTGTGGGTGAAACAATTATAGGAAGTGAGTTTTATACAAAACCAGGCGGAAAGGGGGCGAATCAAGCAGTCGCTGCCGCTAGGCTTGGAGCGGAAGTCCATATGATTGGTAGAGTAGGCAATGACATATTTGGAAACGAATTATTAAGTTTACTAAACAAGGAAAATATTTTTTTGAACAATGTGGAACCGGTTACACATTTACCAACCGGGGTTGCGTCCATTACGCTGAGCGAAGGTGATAATAATATTATTATTGTCCCAGGGGCTAATTCTCTCGTAACACCTGAGTATCTTCATCAACATATAGAGACGATTTTAAAGAGTGATGTTATTATTACGCAATTAGAAATCCCGATAGAAACCGTTGAGGAGCTTAGTAATATTTGTAATCAATACAATAAAACACTCGTCTTAAATCCAGCTCCTGCGCAGCGACTTTCCACGAATGTTATTTCTAATTGCACCTATATAACACCAAATGAAATTGAACTAAATCAGTTGAAAGAACAACATCCTCATATGTTAGTAGAAAACGAAGAGAAATTAATCGTTACAGAAGGAAAAAAAGGATCTTACTATTTTCATCAAGGTGAAGTTCAACGTGTAAAAGGTTTCACTGTTAATGCGGTAGATACAACAGGGGCAGGGGATTGCTTTAACGGTGCTTTAGCCTATTCGCTTGGGATGAAAAAAGACATAGCAGAAGCTAGTCGATTTGCAAATGCTGCTGCAGCTTTATCCGTACAAAATCTAGGTGCACAAGAAGGAATGCCAACTTTAAAAGAAGTGGAGCAATTTCTCGCACAATATTCAGTTTAAAAAGGCGTTCACCTAAATAGAACTAGGTGAATCTCCTTTCTATAATAAAAAATAATAGTTTAGGAGGTTACTATATATGATTCCAATACTGTGGGGGTTAGCAGGCTGTGCAATCCTTGTCGCCATTGCGTATCTTCTATCTGAAAATAAAAAGGCGATTAACGTAAGAACGGTAACAATCGGTTTTCTTCTTCAAGTAATTTTAGGTTTTATCGTATTAAAATGGGAATTCGGAATTGCTATTATCCAAACTATATCCAATGGTGTAAACGCTGTCATGGGTGCGGGTCGAGAAGGACTGAAGTTTGTTTTTGGGGAACTAGCAAATGCGGATGGTCCAGTAGGATCGGTTTTTGTTATTAACGCATTGGCAATTATGATATTTTTAACCGCTTTAGTTGCTGTACTATACCATTATAAAATTATGCAGTTTTTCGTTCGGGTTGTGGGAGGATTTATCTCAAAATTTATGAAAACAGGTTACGTAGAATCAACGAATGCAGTTACAAATATGTTTTTAGGAATGACACAATCCGCTGTTTCAGTAAAGCCGTATATTAGTCATATTTCAAGGTCGCAAATTTTTGCGATAATGGTTGGTGGTTTAGCTTCTGTATCTGGTGCTGTACTATTTGCGTTATCTGTTATGGGAATACCAATTGAGTATCTGTTATCTGCTGCAATTATGAGTGCCCCGGCTGGATTAATGATTGCGAAATTAATGATTCCAGAAACAGAGACAATTAAACAATCAGAATGGAAAGAAATCGATAATTTTAATCCGAATGATGGAGAAGATGGACAAAAATCAACGCTCATGGATGCAATTGTGGAAGGTGCACGCGACGGTGTCAAATTAGCTGTTAATGCTGCCATGGTTCTTGTTGCGATTATCGGTTTAGTAGCTTTAGTAGATGTTATCCTTTCAGGAGCAGGTTCATTAGTAGGTTTACACGGATTATCTTTAAAAGTAATTTTTGGTTACTTATTTGCTCCTGTTGCCTTAATTATTGGAATACCGTGGAGTGAAGCTGTTTTAGCGGGAGCGTTATTAGGGGAAAAAATAATCTTAAACGAATTCGTTGCCTTTGCATCTTTCTCTGGTATGCTAGAAAGTTTTTCAGATCGTTCAGTTGCTATTTTAACATTTGCCCTTTCTGGTTTTGCTAACATCGGTTCTGTTGGAATTACGTTAGGGATTATGTTAGGAATTGCTCCAAATCGTAAGCATGAAATTCAAAGTATGGCTTTCAAAGCTTTAATAGCAGGAACGATAGCTAATCTATTAAACGGTGCAATTGCTGGAATGTTTTTCTTTTAAAAATAGCTATATTAATATAAGATAGAGAGGAAGATAATGATGAAAAAAATTATTCTTGATGTTGATACTGGTGTAGATGACGCTTTAGCAATTATGTACGGTGCAGAAAGTAAGCAATTAGATATCTTAGGTATAACGGCCGTTAGTGGGAACGTGCCGCTTCATATGGTGATGAAAAACTCTCGAAGAGTATTGAAGATGATTGGAAGAGAGGATGTAAAAGTGTACGCTGGAGCCGATCGACCACTATTCCGCGAAGCAGACTATGAATTTAGAGTTCATGGGGAAGATGGGGTTGGCGGAGCACTTGATCATGTGGAGATTGCTGAAGAAGAAGAATCTATGTTTGCTCCAGATTTTATTATCGAACAAGCCAAAAAATATAAAAAAGAATTAACGCTAATTATGGTTGGTCCATTAACAAACTTAGCATTAGCGCTTCGTAAAGAACCTAGAATTGCCGAATGGATTGATGAAGTGGTGATGATGGGAGGTATTGTTTCCGAAGCTGGAAAGGGAAACAAATTACCAAACTCTGAGTTTAATATATATGCAGATGCAGAAGCGGCATCTATCGTGTTTAAATCAGGCGCGAACATGACATTAGTTAGTTTAGATGTGACGTTAAAAACGTTTATGACGATTGAACACATTGACCAACTGAAGGGCACGAAGTATTATGATTTTGTGTTAAACAGTACAGAAGTATTTAGAGGGTTTAGTAAAATGCGCTATGGTAAAAATGGATGTGCATTACATGATCCGTTAACAGTTGGGTACGTTATTGATCCAACATTTTTAGAAACGAAAAAGTATTACGTTGATGTTGAAACAGTAAGTCCATTAGGTTATGGGCAAACAATCTGTGACTTTAGAAACTTATGGGAAAAGGAACCAAATGTAAATATTTGTCTTAGTGTTGATGCAGAACGCTTCCTAGATTCGTTTATTTCAACGCTAAAAGTAACAGAATAGGTTCATGTATGGGGTTTAGCCGAACTGGCTAAGCCTCATCATTTTATTATTTGGGTAGATGTGGACAAGGAAAAGTTCTCCTGTCCATCCATTTTTTGGTGGGACGAGGGACCTGTCCCTCCGTCCACGGTATCTGTCCCGCTGTCCCAAGAAAGGATCCTGCAAATGAAGAGAAATAGTATTTACCATTACTTTTATATGATTTATGGGCTATTATTCGTTTTGTTTTTGATTAATGTATTTGTAGAGTCCGTTGTGTTGACTTATATTGTCGGTGTATTTGCGGTAATGATTGTACCGTTAGCATGGTATCGTGCGAGTCGTCTATTTAAAATCATTGGAGCTCTGTTTTTCCTTACTGGTACTAGTATGAGTATAGCTAGTGGTATTGCTTGGTACGAGATTCCGTTACAGGTTACGAATACTGTCCCGATGCTTTTGTTTTTATCCGTTTTACCATGGATGGCGATGGCGTTTCGAATCGGGGGCTATGATGAGCGGTTAAGTGAAATGATGCACACAGATTCTAACAAGCTATCCTCTATTTATGGCAAAAGTTTAATGACGACGTATGCGCTACTCATATTTATTAATATGTCTGCGATGTTTGTGTCGCAAAATATTTTGAAGGAAAAGCTAAAGGGAGTCCCTCAAAAAATTGCAGAGTCGTTCGTCATTCAAACGACTGTCCGTGCGTTTGCATTAGCGATTTTGTGGAGTCCGATGGAAGTGATTGTAGGTATCGCAGTTGATGCTACTGGTGTTAGTTATTTTGCCTATTTACCTTGGCTGTTACTTATTTCTTTTATAGCCGTTACGCTTGATATTTTAATTAGTAGAAGGAAATATGAAAATGTAATAATTGAGCAGGAGCCTATTTCTTTCTCCAAAAAATTCATTTTAAAAGAAATTAGCAAGCTGCTCGTCGTGCTAGTGTTATTTCTAGCAACTATTATTGTCGTTAATAGTTTAGTAGACTTTAACTTTATGCTTACTGTCGCACTTGTCATTTTTCCTTTTGCGTTTCTATGGTCAGTGGCGATGCGAGAAACTAGTCTGTTTTTAAAAAGTGGTTGGAGAAGCTGGGCGAATCATAACAATGGCATTCATAACTTTTTTGTTTTATTTATTACACTCGCCTTTTTCTCAGAAGGGTTTAATAGTACTAGCTTACCAATTATGCTCCAAGAATCATTGAATCATGTTACAGGCTTCCCTCTGCTTGTTTTAGTATTAATAACAGTGTTTTATTTTGTGATGGCAATGATCGGTGTACATCCAATCGCGACACTTGCGATATTAATTGAAGTGTTAAATCCTTTATTTGCGGTTTGGAATCCAATGAGCATTGGACTGGTACTAATCGTATCGGCCTTGTCCATATCAGCTTCCTCTCCGTACGGACTTATAGCAACTTTAACTGCACATCACTTAAAGGTGAATCCATATAGAATAACGAGAGCCAATCTGGCATTTTCGGCTATGTTGAGCGGAATTAGTATTATTATTGGGTATTTGTTATTGTAATAGGGGCCCTTCCGACACGATAAAAGGGTAGGGGTTCAACCAAGTAAAGTTAAAACTAGGATAATCGTCCTCTCTGTATCTTATTATATAAGAATAACGAGGAGAATTATCCTAGTTTCTTTTAGTTGATAATAGGAAAATATACCTTCTACATTTTTCCCTAAAATAAATGTCTAATATTGCTTAATTTTTGATAAAATCTGCGGGGATATGACATGATTTTCTATGAAAATAATAATGAAAATAATAGGATTATTATTTTTCTAGCATAAAACAACTGTCATCATACACCATCATATTGTCTCTCTCACATCGAAATTAAAATACTCCTATAATTTTTAATTCCTGTCGTATGTTCACGAATGTAAAATAACGTAAAAAGTTTCTTCGGATTCCGAACGATAAAGTGACAAAGCTGGTAACTACTCCATTGCTATAATGTGGTTGTTTTACAACTATTATTTGGGGGTGGAGCTAGATGAAGAGAAAGAGAAACTGGGGAGGAAAGTTTGGGATCGTAGCGGTAATTTCCGTTCTATTGGTTTCGATGCTTTTTAGTGCCCGAGGATCACAAACCTCGGCAGAACCGGAGCCAGGAAAATTAATTGTGGAAGAGGAATTGTTACATGTTCAACTGGAAGTTCCAAATGAAGAAGCGGCGCTAATTATGATGGAACTAGGTATTGAGTTTGATCATGGAATTCATGAGCATGATGGGATTTATGAGGTTGAAGCAATGGTAACAGCTTCGGAGCTAGAAATATTAGAAAGTTACGGAATAGAAGTACACGATGTACTAATGACTCAGCAGCTTTGGGATGAAAGAATTGCTGAAATGAATACGACATTGGATGAAAATGAAAGCGCAATCCTAGCGGAAGAGAAGCTTCAAATTTTGCGTGCGGATCATTATACAAATCAGTCTGCTACCTTCCTCTATGTTGAGGCAAAATCAAGTGCTGGTGCAGTTGCAAGCACAGCATTAACTGCTACTTGGGAAGAAAATGGGGTAGAAAAGTCGGCACCGTTATCACATAGATCGGACTATGGAGAGTACTTATATCACTGGTTTGAGCTTCCAGTTGAAGAGATTCCAGCTACAGTAACGGTTACAAGCAACCAAGGAGGAACAGCGACAAGTCCTGTAACAGAATGGCTAGGAGATCCGAAACCAGGCAATCCAAAACATCATTATGTTTCAGACTTTATCGATTCCTACATGACTCCTACGCAAATTAATGAGCGTATTGAGCAGTTAGCAGCGGAATTTCCGGACCTTTTAGAAGTAATTGAAATGCCATATAAAACAAATGGATACCGACGTCATGCCCAAGCAACGATAGGTAATTTTACGAATACAGCTGTTGTTGTGTCTTCTAAAGCATGGGGGCATGAAGGTGGAAATGGGATTGAAGTGGAGTTTGTGAATCCGGGTGTGGCTAACTCACCTTTAACCGTATCTGTTGAAGAAAATAATATTACTGTAAGTTTAGCGACTAATGCATCCGGTAACCTAGTCAGTACTGCAAGCCAGGTCGTTCATGCGTTAAATGCACATGCTGGTGACGTTGTTTCTGCAAATACGTACCGAGGCAATACAGGAACAGGAGTTGCTCAAGTTTGGTCATCTACTTTATCTGATGGGCTAAATGGTCCTGACTATGTATCCCGTGAACCGGAAACAGTCAAAGCACTTCGTATTGGAAAAACGAAAGACGGTTCAAAACCAGGAGTACTTGGTTATGCACAAGAGCACGCGCGTGAATGGGTAACACCTTTAGTAGTAATGGAAACAGCAGAACGTTTACTACGAAACTATGCGCATGATGGAGATACGAAAAGATTAGTTAACAACTTAGATATTTTCTTAATTCCGATGGTAAATCCAGATGGAGCGAATTATAGTTTTTATGATTACAACATGCAACGCCGGAACATGACAAACTATTGCGGACAGAGCGCAGCAAACGATTTTGGTGCTCGTAATGCATGGGGAGTGGACTTAAATCGTAACCATTCAGTAGGAAGTATTCATGATGGATTTGTGGGAGCTTCTTTAAGTTGTACGAGTGATACATTTGCAGGTCCGGAGCCAACTTCAGAACCAGAAGCGAAAAATATTGTATGGTTAGCAGATGAGTTTGAAAACATTAATTTCGGTATGAACATTCACAGTCACGGTGGATATTTCATGTGGTCACCTGGCGCTTATGATACGAACCGTACAACACTACCTCGTCCAACTGCTGGAGAAGAAGCGTTTTACTGGGGAGCTTCAGAGCATATTTTAAAACGAATTCAAGAGCATCGTGGAACGGTAATTCAGCCAACGAGAACTGGTCCTATCCCAGATGTATTATACTCGGCGGCAGGGAACTCTGCTGACTATTTATGGTATGAAAAAGGGATCTACACGTGGAACTTTGAAGTAGGAGCGCCATTATGGAACCCAGCTACAAATAGATGGGTATCTGTTGGTTTTCAGCCTCCATTTGAAGAAGGTCATGAAGAGGCGTTGGAGTTTGCAAACGGGTTAATTGGTTTATTTGAAGTGGCATATCAACATTCAAAAGACAAACAACCACCTACTTCTAAAATTAATCCAGGTAAAGGTACGTATTCCCAACCTGTTGAAGTATCTTTTGAACTAAGTGAGCCTGCTACCATTTACTATACTCTAGATGGTAGTCGCCCAACATTTGAATCACCGAAACTAGGCCTGTCTGGTACAAGAGAGCCAGCGGAAAAACTACTAATCAATGAAACAACAACGATCAACTGGTTTGCTATAGACCCGGCAGGAAACGTAGAGAAAAACTACAACCCTATTGGAAATGGGAACAACTATAATTCTGCAAAGATTACAATAAAGTAAAAAGGATCTGACCTCACGAAGGGCTGAGCATGGTTGCTCGGTCCTTTTTAAAAAGTAAAATAGGTCTAGTTATTAACACAACAGTATTTTTGCTCGTTGTGTTTTTTGCCGTTAAAAAAGGAAATCTTCTATGAGAATAGTATAAGTATAGAAAAGGGGGATAAAAGTATGTATCAATATTTTAACGGTTTAGTGATTCGAGAAGGTACAGAGGGGGTTCCAGCGGAGTACGTGGAAGCACTTTTTGAAGATGCGGGTTGGGCGCGAAATACTCCAGACTGGCAAAAGGAAAAGTTTTCGTTGATTTTTCAAAACTCAACATGGGCATTTACCGTTTGGGACCGTCAAAAAATGGTTGGTATGGTGCGGGTTATTTCGGATAAAATTATGGTCGCCAATATTATGGATTTAGTCGTGTTAAACGAATACCGTGGAAAAGGAATTGGACAAAAATTAGTAGAGTTATGCGTTCAAAAGCTTCCACATGGTGACTGGTTCGCCCACACTTCCGCTAACAATTTCCCGTTCTATGAAAAGTGCGGATTCGAAGTGAAGGACATAACGAAAAACGGTACTTGTGCTTATTATGGATACATTCAAGCACGGAAGGATGGGCATCGGTGAATGGAGGGGGAAAAATGTCGGCAAGAAGTAATGATGTAGCGAAGTATATTAGTTTTTTAAATTTAGAAGTAGAAGCTCCGTCTTACGCTTATTTAGAGCGGATCTGTCAGGCTCACCTTAATACTTTTCCTTTTGAAAATATAAGTAAACTACTCTATTTTCGTGACCATAACTATGGAAACTTTGAAGTACCATCATTTGAAAAGTTCATTAGAGCTTTTGAAAAGCACCACTATGGAGGAACATGCTACACATTAAACTCTAACCTCATGATTTTATTAAAGAAGTTAGGGTTTACTTGCTATCACATTATGCTTGGAAAGGAGCATATGGGGATTGTTGTGAAAATTGGCGATGAGCGTTTTTATGTGGACTGTGGTGCAACTGCTCCATTTTTTAAGCCAGTTCGTTTTGAGAATGAACACAATAATAAATCGTTTTTTGGGAGCGATAAGGTATCTTTACTTCCGGTAGACCCTGAAAAGTATGAATATAAATATGAACGTTATATTAATGGTAAGCAAAGCGGAAAAACGTGGAACTTTCATTCAAGGCGAGAAATTACTATGGACGATTTCCTCCAAGTTATCGAAACATCTAATAAGCCAGGAGCAACTTTTATGTCGATCCTGAGGTGCCATCTTTACCAAACGGATCAACAAAGAAGTGTTTCGTTAGTAAATAACAAGTTCACAATACGATACTCTAACGGCGAAACTACTGTAACGACATTATTAACACCAGAAGAAATACGATCAGTAATTGCGGATGAGTTTAATCTACCGAAGTTACCAGTATTAGAGGCGGTGAACGTTTTAAAAGAGTTGGATGTAGATATTTTTGCAGAATAAAGTAGTGATTTTCACCAATTAGCTAGAGTGAAAACTTTATTGATTATCCAATTCGTTACCAGTTGTGATACTATTAATCTAGTGAAAAAATTTCCAGTAATAAAGGTGAGAATAATGAAGAGATGGATTTTTCTAATACTAGTTTTATTAATTTTATCACCACTTGTAGCCTTTTTAATTCCGCTCATAACACCGCTTCTTTTAATTGCGGCCATCATTATTTTTAAAGTAAAATTTCCAGAAATTAAAGGTGCAATTGGGGAGAGTAGGGTTAATCGAATATTAAATGAGTTGGGACCAGAATATAAAGTTTATCACGACCTTTATGTACCAAATGAAAAGGGAGGAACATCACAGCTAGATCATGTTGTTACGTCGCCTTATGGAGTTTTTGTTATTGAAACTAAAAACTATGAAGGTTGGATAATAGGGAAGGAACATAATAAATATTGGATGCAAGTAATTTTTAAGCGAAAAGAACGATTTTACAACCCAATTTGGCAAAATTATGGGCATGTGCAAGCTTTGAAGAAATATTTACATATGGAGAATGGGGAAGTTATTCACTCCATCATCGCTTTTTCACGGAATGCTACCCTAAAACTTGAGAATATTAAGTCGGCAAGAGTTATTCACTTCCACCAGTTAAAACAAGTGGTAAAAGAAATGCCTGTTCATAAAATTAATGAGGTTGAATTAAAGAGAATCGATCGTTATCTTGATAGACTTGCAGTTAATGATAAAAAATCAAAAAAACAATTGAAACAACTACACGTAAAGTCTATCCAACATAATGTAAAAAAGAAAAACCAACAAGAGAAGGCGAATTTGCAACAAAATTCATGCCCGAAATGTGGCAGCCAATTGGTAATGAGAAAAGGAAAGTATGGAACCTTTTATGGCTGCAGCAGCTTTCCTAAATGCAAATATACAAAACAGATGGAAAACAAAAAAGTTCTCTAAAATATTTAGGGAACTTTTCGGCAGTTATGCTGTTTCATTTTTTGAAGCATCGAGCATAAGAATAATAGCAGTAATAATGTGCATGATCATTCCGACGATAGGAATCCAAGCGATACAGGAAGTAACAATTCCGAGGACGCTTCCAGACGAACTTTTTCCTTCTTTGTTTGCGATTACTAGAGTGGTGATGTGTAAAGCTAACATAACAGCTAGTGGAGTCCATAAAAAGCTTAGAACGAAAGTACCGCCTATTATTGGTATCCCTAGAAATGCCTCCAAACCACCAGTAACCCATTTAAGGATTCTAGATGCTGACATGGATAAACCTCCTTTCAGTTGTTGGATAAATTAGGAAACTATATGAAAAGTATAATATAATATATTGTTTTAGTCATTGTTTAATTAACGTAACTAGAAATTAGTTATTACATATATATTTAGAAATTTAGTCTTTTTTTATGAGAAATAATGGAGATTGAAAAATGAAAGTAGGGGAGAAACATGCTTTATGACAGTTTTCGAGAAGTTTTAATCGCTTTGCTTTTTTGGTGGGTTATCCTACTAATATCTCGTAGGGTCACTTTTCGATATCCAGAAAGAAACAGTTGGAAAAAAGATTTACTCGTATCTTTAGGTCAAAGTGTATTCGTTATTATTGGGTTTAATGTATTGTCATTCTTCTTATAAGGGTTTATTTCCAAAAAATGTGTGGACGAGGGACCCTCCGTCCACGGGATCTGTCCCTCTGTCCACATTTTTTATGGTGTTGGTGTGTTGCCGTTGCCACCTGCGTTGTTTTTGAGTAGTACTTTTAAGCCACTGTTCATGTCTGATCCTAGTACGTAGTTGCGGTTTACGAATACGCCCCAAGTGTTACCGCGTTCTGGTGTGTATTGTCCGATTTGAACTGGGTTAGTTGGGTCCGTAATGTCTACGGAAATGACGCCTCCAGAGTAGTAGGATAAGTATAATGTGTTTCCTTGCACTTTCGGATCATGTACTGTTTTTGCGAAAGTCGATACAGGTGGGTTTGGAACGTCATATGTTAGGTCTGTTGTGAATTGACTTAATAATACAGGGTTCGTTTTGTCTTTAATGTCGTAAATTCGCGTATAGCCGTATGCTGATTCAAAGCCTTCTCCGACTGGATTCGCTACTTCACGAGTTTCGATTAAAATATTGCCACCTTTCGCTAATGCAGCGGAGTGGGCCGCTCCTTTTACGTGAGGCTCATAGCTTGTTCTACCTAGGTAAACAGGCTCTTCAGGATTTCTAATATCAAAAATTACGGTACCTAAATCCCACATTGATACATATGCATAATGGCCATTGTTGTCTGTAATGACACTATGGTTAAATACTGCACGCGGGCGGTCGTTCGGATCTGTCCAGTTGTACCCGTTCCAATTTTCTGGAACTTCTTCTAAATCTCTAGCATCCCACTCCCATATTTTTTCTGGATTAGTTGGATCCGAAACATCGATAATTTGGAAGTCTCTCTCCGTACCGTGTGTATAATAATCTGCATAAGGATTCGATGTTAATAGAAGTGGACGGTTTCCTTGAGTTGTTAAATATAGTTCATGAGTTCCTGTTACTCTTCGATCTAGTGGATAAAATCCAAGGCGTTCTGGATTGTATGGGTCACTCACATCATATAGTAAAACTCCCCCAACACTGTCAGGTCTGTTGGCATTATTTCGAGAAGTTTGTTGTACACTTACTACTGCTAAGTCTCCTCGGAAGTGAGGTGTGTTAACGGATTTTACGATCACTTTTTCTTGCCAAGTATGAGGAATCTCGTTAGCAAATACTGCAACCTCTTGCGGATCAGATGGATTACTTAAGTCAAATACACGAACCCCTCCATTACCTCCACCAGCTGTATGCGTTCCTGTATAGGCAAACCCTTTATGTGCATATACATCTGCCATGTTTTTTTGTGACCCGTTAATCGGCTCAATTTGTTTGGAAGCTACTTCACTTAAGAAACGAACATTTTTACTACCTTCTGATGTATATCCTAATTGCATTTCCTCAATTTCTTCAGGAGTGAATGCCTCTCCTACTTTATTCCCGATTCCTTCAAGTGCATCATGAGCAAAAGCTGATGGCATTAACGATGAAAATGCAAGCGCTCCTGCTAGAGTTGTTGTAACTAATAGGTTCCTTCTTTTCACTATTACATTCCCCCAACATTTCATAGATTTTTGTACAAGGGAAATTATAGCAACTAGAATTATGGTATACTATTAAAAATATTCTATTAATTTTGACAAGAGTGTCGGTAGATTAGGATAATATCCCTTTTAAGAAAATAGAAATTGAGCAATATGAACGGAATGTGCAATTTTCAGAATAGGTGTATGGTCATAAAATTTACAAAAATACATGTAACAGAAAATTTTCGATTGTCGAAACAATAAATCAATGGAAGTATAAAAGGATAGAAGTTTTATTTTCATCTAGTAAAATTTCCGTTTGTGTTATAATTTACCTATAAAAAAATAAGGGCTGGAGGCACAGGTTTAATTATTTCCACTATTTAGTGGGACGAGAAACTGTCTCCCAAAAGGGGAAGCGATGAAGAAAAGGATTATAGTTACAACTTCAGTTGGTTTAGTTTTAGTCTTATTGTTTTTGAATGCTCCAAAAGATGAGGCGAAGACAGTAAATGAATACGATGAAGAGAGCCTGCAAATAGGGAATCAACATTTGAGGCAGGAAGAAATTGCAGTGAAGGAACGACCTGATGAGCTTTTAGAAAAGTTTGTTCTTCGTGAAGAAATCGAGTTAAAGCTATGGGATGAAGGAGAAGAGGTTGAAGAAATTCAAACGTTATTAAACAAATTCGGCTACTCCATAGAAGAGAATGGAGTGTTTGGATTGCAAATGAAAGAAGCGGTAGAGGATTTCCAAACAAACTTATCACTGGATGCAACGGGATCAATCGATTATGCAACATATAAGAAACTAGTGATAACCGAGTCTAGCAACCTAGCAGATGATTATATAGTTAGTTTACAAAATAAAAGAACGATGCAAGAAACGTTTATTCCGATTCCAACACTTATTCAAACACCTGAGTTGCCGAACGGTTGTGAAATCACTTCGTTAACGACCATTCTTAACTACTACGGTTATGATGTTTCAAAGACAGTAATGTCTGATCACTATTTACCGAAAAAACCTTTTACTTATAAGGATGGTAAACGATTTGGAACGAACCCACACGAATACTACGCAGGTGAACCGAGGTCGCAACATGGTGGATGGTATAGTTTCGCTCCTCCCATTGTCGAAGCTGGAAACATGTATTTAGAAGAACAGGGTAGTACGATGCGTACGATTGATATTACTGGTAGTAGCAAAGAAGATATTATTTATTACGTTAACGAGGGTTTTCCTATCGTTATATGGACAACGTTAGATTTAAGTCCGCCAAGAATGAATTCTCATTGGTATTTGCAAGATAGTGGACAGTATTATGAAGCACAAACGAATTTGCATGTTGTTGTACTGAATGGATTTACAGACGATAAAGTGCATGTTATGAACCCGTTAATTGGTCAAGTTACGTATGATGCGGAAGCTTTCTTTCGTGTTTATGAACAAATGGGTCAGCACGCCATTATTGTGAACTAAATGCCTGTTGGCACCGAGCCGGTTCCCATATCTCCTACTATAGAAAGAATAAGGAGTTAAGCGAAGGGGCTTATGTATAGAGAATCGTTAGTATGAGGTACAGTTTTTAGTTTTCAGGCTTTAATTTTGAATATTATGAGGAAGTTTAGCTATTTTCACTAGCTAAACTCTCTTTTTGTTTATTAGGTGAACGAATAAATATTTGCATAGTATTGAATTATTTCGCGCATGCTACCTCTATGTCGAAAGTTGTCGTTTTGTGAAAAAGAGCATCACAGTTAACACTTTAATATGGTGGTGAAGGCCTGTGAACTTTGATTATTTAGTGCTAATTATGTTGTGGATTATTTTACCGATTATATTATGGAAGGTAATACCTCGCCATCGTTTACGAGAAGCATTGGCAGCACTTTTGTTTTTTCAAATGTTAACATGGGTTTTTAGTATCGGTTTGACCTATGCGGGGTTACTAGAGGCACCAGTTCGATTTTTTAAAGAGGCGACGAAAATAAATTTTACGATGGAATATTTAGTGTTTCCAACAGCGGCAGTATTATTTCAATTATCTTTTCCGCATAAAGCTCGGTACTTTAGACGACTTGTTCATTATTTATTGTGGGTAGGAATTATCCTTTCTTTTATGGCGCTAATAGGGACGTTTACAAATATTATGGATATTAAATGGGATAATCTTGTTCGCAGCTTTTTTAATTTTCTTATTGAATTATGGATATGTCGTCGTTATGTGTTGTGGGTGATGAATCAACCACCAAAAGGATATGATACATATGAATATTGATCTAATGCTTCTGTATTGTTTGTATGCGATTACTATTATTTCGTTAGCATATATCCCAAGGGATAAATGGAGAGAGGCGAGCATAGCCTTTTCTTTTCAACAATGTGTAGCTTGGTTTCTTGGGTTACTTGCTGTACAACTAGGGTTGTTACAATACCCTGTTCGGGAGCTTGCTAGCGTTAATGGGACAAGCTTCTTGTTCGAGTTTGTCATGTATCCAATTATCGGGAGCTTTTTTTGTATATATTATCCGTTTAAAAAACAGATGAGGATAAGGGTTTTATATTTAGTCTCCTTTTGTACCATTTTAACTATCCTTGAAGTCATTTTTGAAAAGAATACAAATCTTGTCCATTATATCTATTGGGATTGGTATGTTACGTGGTCAACCGTTGGTGCAACGTTAATGTTGCTATGGCGGTTTTATAAGTGGTATTTTAAGCTTGGTTAGACAAGTTGTTTGGCAACGGCTTTCAAGTACGGAACCTCCGATCGATAGATTAAATTAATGTTAGTTTCCTTCTTTTTATCATTTCTAGCAGGAATCCTTTTTCGTGTACCGAAATAGTAGGGGTACATAGACGAAGGGGGACTGACTCACGATGACGACTGAAAAATTAAGTGGTGTAATAGAGGATTTTCATGGTACAAAGGTCGCTGATCCGTACCGTTGGTTAGAGGATACAAGTTTAGTAGAGACAAAACAGTGGGAAGAAGAGATGGCAGCCGAATCTACAGCTTATTTTATGGAAACAGACAGTAGTAAGAAAGATAGAGAGCGATTAACCGAGCTTTGGAATTTCCCGAAATTTTTTGTTCCGAAAAAGGTTAATAACAAACTCTTTTACTTAAAAAATGATGGGCTGCAAAACCAGGCGATTCTTTATGTAAAACAAAATAATGAAGAGCGTATCGTGATTGACCCGAATACGTTAACAGATGACGGAACAGTTGCGATGACGAATTATGTGTTCAATAGTGATGGGACTCTTGTTGCGTATGCGACGTCGCGAAATGGTAGTGATTGGCAAGAAATTAAGGTGCGAAACACGGAAACTGGCGAGGATTTAGTGGATCTTATTCAGCATGTAAAGTTCACGAATATCGCTTGGTCACCAGATGATAGTGGGTTTTTCTATAGCCGATTCCCAGAGCCAAGTGCGGTTGTGGAAGAGGGTACGCATAACAAAGTGTACTTCCATAAGCTTGGCACGAATCAAGCAGAAGATACGTTAGTACATGAGCAACCAGAAGACAAAGATTTAATGTTCTCTGCTTCCTTATCTCAAGATAAAAAGTATATAATGCTTCACGTTTATTTTGGAACAGCGTCCGAAAATAGATTTTATTTAAAAGAACTGAATAGTGATGGACCATTTGTACGCCTCCTAGATGAACAAAATGCAGAGTACACGTATATTACAAATGATGGAACGCACTTTTATTTTCAAACCGATTTGGACGCACCGAAAGGAAGAATTATTTCTATCGATGTAGAAAATCCAGCTAAGGAAAATTGGGTAGAAGTTTTACCGGAGCAAGAGCTCGTAGTGGAACGAATCAAATTTTTAAACAACCAATTCATTGTTGTATTCCTAAAAGATGCGCATCACGTTATCCATTTGTTTAACAGGGACGGTTCTTTTGATAAAGAAATAGAACTCCCAGTGATCGGTTCATTAACAGACATAACGGTGAATAAGGACGATAGGGAATTATATTTTGGGTTCACTTCATTTTTACACCCTACTGTTGTATACAATTATCACGTAGTAAGTGGTGAATTACGTTTAGAGGCGCAATCAGACATCGCTTTTGACGTAGAAGGTTATGAAACGACTCAAGTATTTTACCCTTCTAAAGATGGTACGAAAATACCGATGTTTTTAACACATAAAAAAGGGTTAGAGTTAAATGGAGAGAACCCAGTCATGTTATACGGCTATGGTGGGTTTAATGTGAGTTTAACACCAAGCTTTAATCCAGCGGTTCTTCGTTGGTTGGAAAAAGGCGGAGTTTATGCAGTTGCTAATCTTCGTGGTGGAAATGAATACGGGGAAGAGTGGCATCGTGCCGGTATGTTAGAAAATAAACAAAATGTGTTTGATGACTTTATTGCAGCAGGTGAATGGTTAATTGCAAATAAGTATACGTCTACACCGAAGCTCTCAATCATGGGTGGTTCTAATGGTGGTCTACTAGTTGCTGCTTGTATGGTGCAACGCCCAGACTTATTTGGAGCGGTTCTTTGTCGAGTACCGGTAATTGATATGTTGCGCTATCATAAGTTTACGATCGGGAAGTATTGGATTCCAGAGTACGGCAATGCAGAAAACCCAGAACAATTTCCGTTCATGTACGCATACTCGCCACTTCATAACGTAAAAGAAGGGGAAAAGTATCCGCCTGTACTTATTGCGACAGCTGACAGTGACGACCGTGTCGTACCAGCACATGCGAAGAAGTTTACGGCGACGTTAAAAGAAAAAGCGGATAAGAGTTCGACTGTTATTTTGCGCTTAGAGAAAAAAGCAGGGCATGGATTAGGAAAACCAACATCGAAACTTATCGGAGAATGGGTAGACTTTTACGCGTTTCTTGAGAAAGAAGGAGTTGCACGGACGGTTTGAGTTAAACGTTCGAGTAGGAGGGGTTACCCCCTGTTATCGCTAATAAAACTATCGCAAATAAAATCGTGCCACCGCAAATAAAAATGGTTTATCGCAAATAAAATCGTGCCACCGCAAATAAAAATGGCTTATCGCAAATAAAATCGTGCCACCGCAAATAAAAATGGTTTATCGCAAATAAAATCGTGCTACCGCAAATAAAAAGCATACTATCGCAAATAAAAAATTGAATTACTAAAAAACGCAACCCAAAGCAACCATTTAACAAAAGAGCAATGTCCTCACATTGCTCTTTTTGCACTTTCGACATCCACATTTGAAAGGAAACCTACCCAATAATGATGACGAACAGCATTTAGTGTACAATAGAAAGAGTTTTAGACGAGTAGCTGAGGTGTAGTACATGAACATTATTGTAAATAAGCTAAAAAAGCTAACATACATTCATATAATATTTTACGTGGTCCTCGCAACACTGTTTTTATCATCGATATTGTTCGTCCATCATAATCATTCGTTCTATGATCAACCTATTGTAAAGGTTATGGAAGTGGATTTAGAAGATAGTACGGAAACAATCGATATGTTTGGTAATGAGGATGTTCTATACAGTCAAAGTATTGTAGGACAAGTCATGAATGGAGAGGAAAAGGGACGCCCATTTACATTTGTGAATGAATATTCCACATCTGGTGCGTATGACCAGCCGTATAAAGTCGGTCAGGAACTATTTGTGAAAATAGAACGTGTCGCAGAAGACGATGTTTCTTTAACAGGAAATGTAATGGACGTGAAACGTGATAAGCATCTTTTGTTCGTTTCTTGGGTGTTTATTTTCATCCTTCTCATCGTTGGCCGCAAACAAGGTCTTTATTCGATTTTAACACTTGCTATTAATGCGGCCATTATCTCATATACCTTAGACGTTTATTTAAGTCGACCCCATTGGAATTTAGTGTTCATCGCTGGAGTGAGTGTTCTTTTCTTTACCGTTATTTCTTTTTTATTAGTTAATGGGTTTAATGAAAAAACGTATGCAGCTATTGTGGCAACGTTAGTCGCAACGTTTGTGTTAATCGTTATTACGTATCTCGTCATATGGGTAAGTGACAGTCAAGGGCTTCGCTATGAAGAAATGCAGTTTTTGACTCGAAATCCTGAAATGATTTTTCTAGCAGGGGTGTTAGTAGGTTCGTTAGGAGCTGTAATGGATGTCGCGATTACGATGTCCTCTTCTATATTTGGATTGTATGAAAAAAATAACAATATTCCAGTCGAAGCGTTGAAAGCTTCGGGCAAAGAAATTGGCAAAGATATTATGGGAACGATGACGAATATTTTATTTTTTGTCTATATTAGTGGGGCGATTCCGACACTCGTTCTGTATATGAAAAACGATATGTTATGGGGTTATACGTTTACGATGAATCTTTCCTTAGATATAGCGCGGGCACTTGCAGGTGGAATTGGTATTGTTTTAACGATTCCAATCGGCATTTATATTACGATATTTTTCATTAATAAAAAGAGGGTAAGCCAATGAATGTATTAGTAGTATTGACAATTATTTTGCTTATTTTGATGGTGCTGATTGGTGGGAAAAAAGGAGCTCGATCGTTTGTAGCGTTACTTTTTAATTTTGTTGTCCTCTTTTTTACGATTCTATTTATGACGGACCCTAACGCTAATCCGATTATTTTAATTTTACTAGCATGCACACTCATTAGCTGTATTAATTTGTTTTTTATTAATGAAGTGAATATAAAAACGAAAACAGCCTTCGTATCTACGATCGTGACGTTCGTCCTTTTATTATTTTTCATTGTTTTCGTAACCGAAAGTGCCATGATCCAAGGATTTGGTACGGAAGAAATTGATGACTACAGTACGTTCTCTCTTTTCATAGGAATCGACTTTATGAAGCTTGCGGTAGCGGTGATTATTACAAGTACGATTGGAGCAATTGTTGATATCGCTATTTCTATTTCGTCCCCGATGCGTGAAATATCGTATCATAATCCATCGATGGGCAGAAAAGAGTTGTTTCTTTCTGGAATGAGTATCGGTAGAGATATTTTAGGTACGAGTACAAATACGTTATTTTTTGCCTTCTTTGGAAGTTATCTTGCCTTACTAATTATGTTTAAGGACGTTTCATATTCGATTGGACAAATTGTAAATTCAAAAGTATTCGTCGCAGAGATGCTCACAATTCTTGTTGCAGGAACTGGTGTAGCATTTACCATTCCGATAACGGCAGCAATTACGGCTTTTGCTTTAGTGAGAAAGAATGATTAAATAAGAAATCTTGTAGTTTAATTTGCTACAAGATTTTTTTATATCAAACTAATACGAAAATCCCCTAATAAATAACATTGGCCAAGTTGACCATTTTGTTATAGTGTAATTCCTTATTTTACGTACTACTTGGGAAACTTAAAATCCGCCACATTTTTCAGAATAATTAGAGTATACTTGTAACAATCTCAAAAAAGGAGGAATTACATATGAGAAAACTACTAACCTTGTTAACGTTAAGCATTCTTGTATTTTCGATGGTAGTACCAATGTCGATTAGTGCTCAATCACAGGCCGAAAAACAGGAGTACCTTGTTCAATTTAATGACAAGGTAAATAAGGGGATATTAAACGCATTTGGTGTAGATAATAGTGATGTTCTTCATACTTACAATCTACTACCTGTTAATCTAGTAAAAATGACAGAGCAACAAGCGAAAGCATTACAAAATAATCCGCATATTAAAGCGGTGGAACCTAACTTTGAGGCGCAAGCATTTGCTCAAACCGTACCGTGGGGAGTTCCTCATGTTCAAGGTACTGATGCTCATGCAGCGGGGCATACTGGAAGTGGTGTAAAAGTAGCTATACTCGATACGGGAATTGATCGAAATCATGAAGATTTAAATGTAAGAGGAGGGCACTCTGTATTCACAGACAGTGCAAACAGGGATCCTTATTACGATGGTAGTGGTCATGGCACGCACGTTGCTGGAACAGTAGCGGCCTTAAATAATAGTGTAGGTGTGTTAGGTGTAGCCTACAACGCGGAGCTATATGCGGTAAAAGTATTAAATAACAGTGGAAGTGGTTCTTACGCAGGAATTGCTGAAGGAATTGAATGGGCTGTTAATAACGGAATGGACATTATAAATATGAGTTTAGGAGGTTCGATGAGTTCTTCTATTTTAGAAGAGTGGTGTAATATTGCCTACAATTCTGGTGTGCTTGTAGTGGCGGCAGCTGGAAACAGTGGACGTACGAATGGCCGAGGGGATACTGTTGGTTATCCAGCAAAATATGATTCTGTTATCGCAGTAGCAGCAGTTGATTCTAGCAACAATCGTGCAAGTTTCTCTAGTACAGGACCTGCAGTGGAAATTGCTGCACCAGGTGTAAACATTCTTAGTACGACTCCTGGAAACAGCTATGCATCTTACAACGGAACTTCGATGGCATCTCCACATGTAGCTGGTGTGGCAGCGCTTGTCTTGGCAGCGAATCCGAACCTTTCAAACGTGGAGCTTCGTAATCGATTAAACGATACAGCGCAAAACTTAGGTGATGCAAACCACTTTGGAAACGGCTTAGTGCGTGCAGTTGATGCCATTAACGGCACTAGCTCCGGTGATAACGGTGGCGGCGACGATGGTGGAAGCGAACCAACAAAACCAGGTAACGGCAAAGGAAACGGAAGAAACTAATACATGTAAGAGGTCAGAGCTTGCTCTGGCCTTTTTTTGTCGTCAATAAACTCTTAAACTACTCCAATCAATTAGATCGATAGCACTAATTTCATCAAAGGCTTCTTGGACTTAAGAATCATATTGATGGGAATGGTCGAATTGTAATTTTGTTATAGTTAATTTATGGTAAAGTAGAAATGTGTAGTTGTTAAAAGTGACTAGGAGCGGTTTCTTGTTTAAATTATTGTAGAAGATACCGTTTTATTTTTCTTGTTATATTTTAATAATAAATGGGCTAACGAGCGGCGAGTAATTTTGGTCTAGATAGGAGTTCGTACTTATGGATCAAAGAATAGCAGATGCTTATATCAAACAAAACAGTAATAAAGTAGAACTGATTTATCATAATTCTAACGTTGGTTGTTTACTAATAGCGGCGTTTCTTCTGATCGCTATGTGTGTAGGTATTTTCATCTTTTTACCAGACTCTTTTCTAATATCGTTAATTGGAATTATGGTGGCTATCGTTGGCATAATCTTCACCGCTTCTGTCCTAAAGAAAATATTCTCCGTTCGCAAAAGAGGGAACACATTAATAACAATCGAAAATAATAAAATTCGAAATGATCAATACGATTTACGTTTATCCGAAATTACAGAAATCAATTTTGGATGGAGGGACAATACATATAAAAGTGTTATTGTTACAACCAAAAATAAACAAATCTATTATTTTCCCACCTATAATTTAATTTCAGATAGAGTGCTAGAAAAGTTTGTTGATGATTTCGTTTTTCCCTATGTGGCACCAAATGCTACTTATAATAAAGTAGGTTTAGATCATCATCATGTTAAAAATATGTCACAGTAATACGAAGGGGTCTCCTATTTATAAATGTTAAATAAGTGAACGAGGAAAGGAAGTACGATAAGGTTTGGCTGTAGATTATAAGTTTCTAGAAGAATGCAATAAAAAGGGCATTTCATGTTGGTGAACCTCACTTCAAAAAAAGGTCGATTTCCAAATTCTAAAATGCCCGCAACCATATAAATTTACTTCCATGCTTCCTCTAAATTTTGCACGACTCCTATTTTAATAAACATATATTGTAACGTTTCATCCCCTGAAAGAACATGAAAGATAGGAGTAACTTGCTTTAAATAGTTTTCTTCCATATATTGAAACAACATTCCGTAGGCTATCTCTGTATTCGTTTCAAAATTGTTTTGGACACAAATAGAGACCATATTTTCGATATTATAATAGCTTTGGAAATGCATATCATCTAACAATGAGACAGAGTCGTCCTCTATCGGCATGAAAAACTCGACATGTGTGATTTCGTCTTTTGGAACATTATTTAACGTATAAAATAACGGACCTTTTATATTCTGTGTTTGCTTAAACACGTCATTTATAAAATCTTCTATATGTTGATCCATTTCTTCGTAGTGGAACACATACTTTCTCGATAGGACGTTTTTCACTTTAATAGAATCATTCGGATTTATCACTGTTACTCCTCCATTTCAATCGGAGCAAAAATATCAATTATCCCATCACCGTAAACATCTAAATAAATATTATAAAATGGCTCTTTGAGTAAGAAGTTATTTGCCTCAGCACAAGCACGTAAAATTTCGTAAGACTCCTCAATATCTTCATCTAAATCAGCATGCCTTAACAGCAAACCATCCTCATAATGAAGTAACTCATCAAAAGAAAAAGGAGCGTTTTCTTCCATTGTAACTGGTTGATTGATAGGAACATGGAAGGTGTAATCAGCTTCCGGAATTTCCTCACTGCTATCTCCTATATTATCTACCTGATAAATAACAGGTCCAGTTCCGTACAATCCATTATTTATAATTGCGTTTCTTAACGTTTTAGCTTCTTCGTACCATTGGTCCATCCTCGTTCGATACGTTGTTTTTATTACATTGTTAAACATCATACTAGTCCGTTTAATTTTCACTATGAACCCTCCGTTCTATGAGAACTCTAGAATTTTTAGTTTGTTTTGTGAAATTATTCATTCATTATTTGTATCATGTTTTATACTCTCAGGAGGCTCAATATAAAAAGATTTAAATTTAAACTTACAGTAAGCTAACAACAAAAACTCAGGCCACACTAGAGCGATGGCATATTGTATTAAAGATACTAATAAAAGAATAAAATATAACTCTAGCATAATTGTGAAAGGATAAAGTGAATTCTCTAGCATTTTTGGAATAGCCCCTCCAACCATGGTGAGTCCAAAAATAATCGGTATACTAACATACGACTTAGATTGTGAAAAGTTCAGTATACCATTTCCGCCTTCTCGGAAATGGCCATCCTTCACTCGGTTTACAGCTCTTATAATTGAAAGAATAAGAAATACTATTCCCCCCAGCATTATTGATGTACCTAATTGACCAACATAAGTAGGAACAGATTTATCTTCATATGCAGTAAAAAATATATAATATCCTTCCAGTGACATTTTTATTGTTACGAAGCATAAAAAAATACTTTGAAACCTTTGAAAGGTGAACGCTCTTTTTTCATGAAAATAATAAAAAGTTATCACAGCTTGAACTATTAAAATACTAATAGAAACAGGTACAATAATATTCCAAGATGGATGAATAATATTAGGGCTTTGCCATCTAGCGAATAGTAACACAGCATTCATTACAGCACTATACATTAATACGCCTAATAAACCACCAGAAATATTAGGCGGATATAATCTATCGGTTGCAATATCATCAAATAACATAAAATCTTCTTCGTTATATTTTTTTAGCATAATAACTCCTATGTATATTTAATACTATTTATTTACTACATTCACATTTCTATTCGCTTAGGAGGATTTGCCTTGAAGGTTTTAAATCTATGTTTACAGTAAGCTAATAAGAAAAACTCCGGCCATGCTACAGCAATTGCAAATTGTAATAAAGCCATTAAGGATAATATAAAGTAAATCTCAAGCATACTAGATAATGGATGATAGGAATTACTTAACATTCTCATGAATGCTCCTCCGGTAATGGTTGCTCCGAAAATAATTGGTAAGCTAACATACGATTTGGAGTCTTTGAAGTCTAATAATCCTTTTTGGCCTTTTCGAAAATGTCCATCTCTAACACGTTTTACAGCTCTTAAGATGGAAAGAATAAGAAACATTAGTCCACTCACGAGGAAGATGATAGCAAAAAGCCCGAAATAGGACGGTGCAAATCTATCTTCCAAAATAGCAAAATAAACGATATAACCTTCTACAGAAACTTTAAAGGTTACGATACATACAAAAATAGATTGGAAGTTTTGATAGGCAAACGCCCTTTTTTGATTAAAAAAGAATAAAGTAATTATTGATTGAATAATAAATAAGCTGATACAAATAGGTAAGACAAAATCCCAAATTGGATTATTAATATAGGAGCTATACATAACAGCGTATAAAAGAACTCCATTTATTGCTGCGCTAAGGAATAGCGCACCTATTAACCCAACAGAGATGTTGCTTGGTAACAACCTTTCTGTTGAAACTTCCTTTAATTTCAAAAAATCCTTTTCTTCATATTTATTTAACATAAGCTACTCCTAAAAGAAAATTTTGGTCAAGTTTTTACCAATTGATACAACTGCATTATTTCTAATTTCTTTCAAATCATTGCCAATGTCGGATATTTTATTTGCGGCTGTATTTGCAAAGTCTTTTGTATGATCTACAATACTCTTCGGTGGTGGATCACCAAATTTTATATTGACTAGGGAGTGTATAACTATCCCAGTACCTGCTCCTACGACTGTACCAACTGGAGGTAAAAAGAAGGAACCGAATGCAGCACCTGTAGCGAATGAGGTTGCCGCTACAGATAAATCTATAGTAGTATCTACAGCAAACTTTTTTTGATTTTCCTCTGAAAAATTCCAGCCTGTTCCACTACTGTTTTTAAATGTATTAATAAAGTTATCCCCTACAGTTAGTGCTGTTCCAGCAGCTCCGAAGAATTTAGCACCTTTTTGTAAATTACTAACGCCTTTCCAATTAAAATCATCCCAAAACTTAAACCCACCTTTTAAGCTGCTATTAAACGATTGCTTAAAATTACCGATTGGATCAACTCTACTGTTTATATAAGTATTTACTGCAGTATTATTGGAAAATTTGTTGTAATTGTCAGTAATAACTCCTTTCGCTCCTTTACCGGTAACATAAATAGGTATGCCTCCCCCGTTAAGTAAGCGTTCTACAAATCTCCTTTTGTATGTACCGCTTTCTCCTCCAAACTCTCTTACTAAAGTATTCCGGATATCATTATATTGCCTAGAGTTATTGCTTCGCATCTCTTTACCAATCAGTTGAAAAAAGACTTTACCGTCCTTCTTAAATATATTGAATTTCAAGTTTTTCCCTTGTTGTAATTTAACTTTATCGGAAATTGCGTCTTTTGCAATTTGCAAAGCTATATTTCTTGCTAATATCGGATGGGCACCTAATGCAGCTAACGACTTATAAATATTACCAAGGTTGCCACTCTTCCTCAACGCTTTATTAGCTAAAAAGTTATCGATTTCAAAGTATCGTTGGGAAGAAGACGCTACAAATCTTTCTATTCGTTTTATGTTGCTCTCGAGCTGTTTAATATCGGAACACACTTTTGAAATTCTACCATCTGCATTGCTTCTGTTGCGAACTTTCCATTCCATCCTGTTTTTTGTTTGGGTTAAGTTTACTCTTGAATCACCTAACAAAGAAAGGGGTTTTCTTAATTGGTCGTTCGCATTTTTTATTGTATGGTCGTCTAATTTTATTTTCTTCAATGTATATGTCCTCCTTTCTAGGGTTCTATTAATGTTTACGATGAACTAAAGAAAAAATATGTTGGCTCGATTCGACTCGGAGCTCGGAACCAAACGTATTCTTCTCACCACTACTTATTTGCAGCTTTTTCTCTTTCCGCTCTTTCTCTTGCTTCTCTTTCGGCTCTCTCACGTGCTTCTCTTTCTTCTCTCTCAATCTCGTAGGCGGCTGTCATAATCGCATTTTCAATTGATTCCAGTTCGTTCGTTATTCTATTTATTTCTTTATTAATGTTATCGATAGCGATGTTTACATAGTCTATTTCTTTCGCTTGCCAGCCACTATTTAATGTAGTTTTAAATGAATTCAACTGGTCTATTACTCTAGTTAATGAAGAACGATTTGACACAATTTCTGATACCTGATTTCTAGCATAACTAACTGTTCCCATCGTTTACTCCTTTCATATAATAGTTGTCTTAGCTAATTAAACCTTTAGCTTTCGTAATAATTTCACTTTGAGCATCACGATACGTTTTGGCGCAAAATTTAAGATGTTCTGCGAATTCTCTCATATATTTGACGTTTCTTTTAATATCCTTTTCTAAACCTTTAATTTGCCTCTCATAAATGATATGATCTTCTCCTTGCCAACAACCTCTCATTGCATTTACTTCAGAAAGTAACTCATGATAAACACTCTCATATTCATTAGCGTTTTTTTCTAATTTTTTTGCAACGCTATCCAAGTTAGTCGGATCAACAACCATTTTTCTTGCCATGCACATAACCTCCTTTATAAAGAAATTTTAGGTACTATATATCCCTTTCCATATATCCAATACACCAATATGCCTACGCATCAATTCCTAATTCTTTTTAATATTTTAATTATATTTGGGTTATATTGCCATACAAAAATGGGCTTCTTTCAATAACAGGTAAAAAAGACCTACAAACAACTCCGTCACAATAACTACACAGGGATTTCGAACCGGTAACATTTGACCATTTTTCTAGACCGTATCGACAAAGGATAGCGATAAATAATAAGATTGAGTTAACAGGATAATTGTGGAAGAGGTAGGTAAATTAAGTAATAATTCTGAGTCTTATGCATCAAGGAGAATAGTAAGTTTCTAGACTTGTTTCACAAGGGGATAGTAAAAAATGATTGTAACTCTCATTAATAAGCAAACGATAAATTCTATTACGTTACCAGAAAAGGTAAGAGGACAATATTGGACATACGATTCGACAGGAAAAACCCCGAAAAAACTTATTGGAATTGAAGGGGTAAATGGCGAATGGGTGTTAAAGTCGAATAAAAATGTAAAAGTATTGGATCATTCTGGGGACTCCATCCGTAATACAATATTAAGTCCGTTAAGTATATACAATTTAAAGGTGGAAGGGGAGGATGTGAAAACTTTCGTATTTACAGAACCAAATACGGAAGATCGGCAAACGTTTACGAAGTATGTGCTCGAGAATGATTTAGATATAACGATTGGTAGAAGTGAGCAGTGTGATGTTGTCCTTGAGAACCGGTTTGTTTCCGCAAAACATGCGACGCTTCACTTTATTCAAGGTCAATGGAGCATTGTTGACGAAGGAAGTACGAATGGTACTTTCGTAGATGGAAACAAAGTAAAAATAAAAAACTTAAACATTGGCGATATGATTTACATCATGGGCTACAAAATCATCGTTGGAAGCTTCTTTCTTGCTGTTAACAATCCAGATGGAAAGCTTTCCATACGGAGTAAAGCATTAAAACCATTTGTAAATCAGCGAGCAGAAGCAACGGATGAAGAAGAAGAGTATGAAGCACCAGCTGTTGATTTCTTTTATCGCTCTCCACGATTTAAACGTGATGTAGAAAAAGCACTATTTAAAATTGATCCACCACCTCCAAATGCAATCGGTGATGAGACGCCGATTATGTTAGTTGTCGGTCCTTCCATGACGATGGGGATGGCTTCGATGGGAACGGCGATTTTCGCAATTAATAATGCGATGGCGAATGGAAATATTGGGGCAGCAACTCCAGCTATTATTATGTCAGCAAGTATGCTGTTAGGTACTGTCATGTGGCCTATCTTAACTCGTACTTTTGATAAAAGGCGTAGACATAAGAAAGAGAAAATTCGCCAAGAAAAATATAAAAAATATTTAGATCGTTTTGCTGTTTTATTCAATGAAGAATGTGAAAAGCAGGAAGAAATTCTTCGTGAAAATCATGTACCGATATCCGATTGTGTAGAACGGATAGAAAATGTTCAACGTAACCTTTGGGAGCGAGGACTAGGGCAAAATGATTTTTTAAAGTTAAGAGTAGGTCTAGGAAATGGCATTCTTGATGCGGATGTTTCGTATGGGGAGAAGAAGTTTTCGATTGATGATGATAACTTACAAGAAGAGTTATACATGTTAAGTGAAACTCCTAAAGTATTAAAAGATATTCCTATCACTCTATCATTATTTGAAGATCATATTTCAGGTGTCATTGGTGATCGGAAACAAACGGTTGAATTCGCGAAAGGGTTAATTTTTCAATTAGCAGCCCTATACAGTTACGATGAAGTGAAAATGGTATTCGTATATGACGAAGAGGAAGAAACGGAGTTTGGATTTACGAAATGGTTGCCACATGTGTGGAGCAACGATAATGATTTTCGTTTCATTGCGACAAATAATAATGAAGTAAAAGAAGTATCCGCTTTTATTGAAAAAGAAATTGAGTATCGTTCGAAAATAAATGAAGGCGACCTTGAAGACGTTACACCTTATTACATTATTTTTGCAATGAGTAAAACGTTAGCGATTCGAGCGGAAATGTTAAAGCAAGTGTACGCGAAGAAAAACAATATTCATATAAGTGTTTTAACGTTCTATGACGAGCTGAAAACATTGCCGAAAGAGTGCACAATGGTCGTCGAGCTAGAAGAAAACGTCGGAAAGCTTTTTGATAAAAATGATATAACTGGCGAAACGATTACGTTTGCTCCAGATATTTTCTTATCAAAAGATCCGAATGAATTAAGTGTGAAGCTAGCAAACGTACCACTTGATTCGTCAGCGAGTAACTTCCATTTACCGAAGATGGTTCAGTTTCTTGAAATGTTCGGTGTAGGTAAAGTAGAGCATTTAAACTCGTTAACAAGATGGAAAGATAATGATCCAACAAAATCATTAGAAGCAGCGGTCGGAGTGGATACGTTAGGTGAAACTTTTAAACTCGACTTGCATGAAAAGTTCCACGGCCCCCACGGATTGGTCGCAGGGATGACAGGGTCTGGTAAAAGTGAGTTTATTATTACGTACATACTATCGCTAGCAGTTAACTATCACCCAAATGAAGTCGCGTTTATTTTAATTGACTACAAAGGTGGAGGAATGGCAAAGTCGTTCGAAAACTTGCCTCACACTGCTGGGATCATTACGAACTTGGATGGAGCAGCGATTAAACGCTCCTTAATCTCGATTGAAAGTGAATTAAAGCGACGTCAGGCTATTTTTGCCGAGGCTAGTAAAAAGGTTGGCGAAAGTAATATCGACATTTATAAATACCAAAAGCTCGTTCGCGAAGGTGTTGTACATGAACCACTTCAACATTTATTCATTATTTCCGACGAGTTCGCAGAGTTGAAAACACAACAACCAGAGTTTATGGAGCAGCTAGTTAGTGCGGCTCGTATCGGTCGAAGCTTAGGAGTCCATTTAATACTCGCAACGCAAAAACCGAGCGGAGTAGTCGATGACCAAATTTGGAGTAATAGTAAATTTAGAGTGTGTTTGAAAGTACAAGAACGAGCAGACTCTATGGATATGCTTAAACGTCCGGATGCTGCGGAGCTGAAAGATACCGGTCGCTTTTATCTCCAAGTTGGGTATAACGAATTGTTTGAATTAGGGCAATCCTCTTGGGCGGGAGCACCGTACTATCCTTCCGATAAAGTTGTAGTCGAGAAGGATGATAGTGTCGTCGTCATTGATAGAAACGGACGTCCGATTAAAGAAGCAAAAATGGATAAAAAGAAACATACAACAGCGAATCCGAAAAAACAGATGGACGTTATTACCGAGTATTTAGCCCATATTGCGAAGGAAGAAAAGATAAAAATACGTCCACTTTGGTTAGAACCAATTCCGGCAGTTGTTTTACGAGATAAACTAATGGAAAAATATAATGTTTCTCAACAAGAAACACATATGTTAAACCCGATTATCGGTGAATATGATGACCCGGCAAGACAGCAGCAATGCTTATTACGACTGCCACTTTCTGAGGAAGGTAATACCGTTATTTACGGTTCGGCAGGTAGTGGGAAAACCACTTTCTTAACGACGATGATTTATTCGTTAATGAAAGAACATACGCCAGATGAAGTAAACATCTATATACTAGACTTCGCCGCAGAAACATTGCAAGCCTTCTCCAAAGCTCCACACGTAGGAGATGTGATGTTGTCGTACGAAGGAGAAAAAATTAGTAATTTATTTAAAATGCTGTTGGGTGAAGTGGAGAAACGAAAGAAGAAGTTCGCAGACTTCGGCGGGGATTACCACTCCTACAGTAAAGCTACTGGAGAAAAAGTACCTTCTATCGTCGTAGCAATAAACAACTTTGCAGCCTTTACTGAAATATATGAAGAAAAAGAAGAAGCCGTCTCGTTTTTATCTAGAGAAGGAACGAAATATGGCATTTATTTTGTGTTATCTGCACTAAGCACAAATGTCGTTCGGTTCCGGTTATTGCAAAACTTTAAACAGCTATTAACGCTTCAATTAAATGATGAAACTGATTATTCGACAGTTGTTGGTAAAACAGAAGGGCTATATCCGTCTAAGTATAAAGGTCGAGGGCTAGTGAAGACAGATAGAATTTATGAATTCCAAGTTGCGCATATAACGGATCCAGAAAAGACGTTCCAATTCGTGCGCGAAGAATGTGCACAGCTAGCAGAGTCTTGGCAAGGTAATACTGCAACGAAAATTCCAATTTTACCGGAAAATGTGGATATTGAATTTTTATCCGAATATGTAATAAAGGATAAGAGCTTAAACATACCGATTGGGGTAGAAAGAAACTCTTTACGTGTTCATTATTACCCGTTCGGTAAATCGTATATTCACGTTGTGTTATCCAATGACACGGAATTCCATTCGTTTGTTGAAAAATTGTCGGTGTTGATGGCAACGAAAGCGAGGTTAGATGTTTCTGTGATTGACCCGCTAAATGACTTTAAGGATTCTGTTTCCGACACTGAACTTTCTTATTATTCTTCTAGCAAGGAGCTGGAGGATTTAATATCTCAAATGTTTGATTTAGTTGTTTTCCGCAACAACACGTACAAAGATGCATTAGAAAAAGGAGAAGAAGTAGAAAACTTCGAGCAAAAAGTATATGTGATCCATTCTATTTCTGCGCTGAAAAATACGTTAAGTAGTGAAGGGGCTGAAAAGCTTTCCTTAATTCTTGAAAAGGGGGAAGCAAAGTATGGTATTACGTTTATCATTGCAGAACAATCGAACAATCTTTCAGGTGGTATAACTTTCGAAAGTTGGTATAAGAAGCATGTCAATGCAAGTAATGGTATTTGGGTGGGGAGTGGCATAACCGAGCAATATAACTTAAAACCATCCAAAATTACGAGTGAAATGCGTGATGAGATCTCGTCTGATTTCGGCTTCGCTCTTCAGCAAGGTAAAGGTGTAAAAATAAAGCTATTAAACGCTGTAAAGGAGAATGAGGACAACGATGAATAAAATACTTGTTGAAATTTTTCTTCCTGCTGCCAATATGAGCTTTGATGTTTACATACCAGTAGAAAGCAAAATGAGTGAAATACTAACACTAGTATCTTCCTTACTAAGCGAATTATCAGATGGAAAATACAAAGCGACGAAAGATGCAGTGTTATGTGATGCGCAAACAGGAATTATTTTCAATATTAACATGGCTATTTCAGAACTGGGTATTCAACACGGTTCTAAGCTCATGCTGATATAAATTAAAAAATGGAGAGGAGCAAAAATTATGGCAAAAAGAATTAGAGTAACCCCGCAAGAACTAGAAACAGCTTCTAAGAAAATCCAAGGTATTTCAGAATCATACACGGAGATTTATACACAGCTAATGCAACAAGCTAGCACAATGGGAGAGGCTTGGGAAGGTGCTGACAACGTCGCGTTCGTTAACCAAATTACCGGGTTTACAGATGAATTAAGAGCAATGGCAGATAAACTATCTCATGCAAGCCAAGCGCTTAACACAATTAAAACAAACTACGTACAAAGACAAGAGCACAACATTGCTTCTGTTAAAAAACTAGTAAACTAATTTTTTGAAAAAGGAGAGGAACAAATATGGCTGGACATATTAAAGTTAATACTTCCCAGGTTACACAAATCGCAAATACGATCGAATCCCTAAATCAACGACTAGAGAATGAACTAAGAACGAGTCAATCAACAATCAAAAATTTATCTAACGCTTGGGAAGGGGAAGCATCTCAAGCAACAATCGCTGCTTACGATGAGTTCTCAGCAAAATACTTCCAACAATATTACGACATTCTAGACAACTACGTAAAATTCTTACGACTAAACGTCGACCAAGGTTATTTCGAAACAGAAACTGCTAACACTAACTTAGCAGACGCGTTTAAATAATACCGATAGAAGTTACTTAGAATGGAGGCGATGGGTTTCCGTCGCCTCCATATTAGTTTTAAAAGAAAAAAGAAGCTTGAGGTATAGTATGAAAAATATATCGTCCATAATAGTACTGTTACTTTTTGTATTTATTGGTATAAGCGGATGTGCTAAACAAACAACCGAACAAGACGGTAAAGAGAATGAGCAGCCAATGCTTACATATTTAAATGAGAAATATAATACTGAATTTACTACTGTGGAATATATTCCAGCAAAACGTGGCTTCAATGATAGTATGAACCAAAATATTTTAGTTGCTGAGTCTGAGGATGGACTTCGAGTCGAAGTAAGAGAAAACAGTGAGTAACCCTGGTAAATATATGGATACTTATCTAAATGCTTACGCAGCCAAGCTAATTTCTAATAAATTTAACTATAATTCTATTACCAATGTACAATTTGCAAAAACGTATATCAATCTAAGGTCAAGGGAAGTAAGTCTAGAGGATTTGCAAAAAGACAATTTTGTCATCACAAATGATATGGTCATTAACTTCTCTAGCATCATTTCTATATTAGGTGATGTAAGTGAGGAAGCCCTAGTTGAACTATATGACGTATATACTGAACAAGTGGCGTTAGGTTATAAACGTAATGTGTTTGTTGCTTCATTTGGTGGAGATCCAGTCAAATCAGAAAAATATGTGAATAGCTATGCCATTTACGGTATCAGAAATTGGGAAGTATATGATGAATCTGTAAAAGCTGTCATCGTGGTTACGGACAACGGCTTATCATATGAAGAATTTAGGCATCGAGTAATTTATAGGTAGAATTCGAAATTACGAAAACAGGTAACATATAAAACTATTAAAGTTTCTTATCATTATTATGACGATATTAAGTTTAAAAATAGAACAAAAATAATACTGAATTTGAATGTAACTCTTAGGAGTTAATATAGATATGTATTAAGTGCAATTACGTATTTGTTAAGGAAAGTTGTTACAGATAACCGTTTATCCAGAAAAATATTGAAAGTAGGGTTTAAAATGAAACGAAAAATGATGAAAAAGGTGGGAGTTATTCTTATGGCATTTTCCATTTTAGGCATGTTAGGTTGTAACACAATTAATGACAAAACTGCTGAACTAGTACGCAAAGAGTTAAACGAAAAGTATAATCAAGAATTCGAAGTGATTGCTCTCGGTGCGAGAATGGGAACGAAAGATAATAATACGGTTACAAGTTATGTTCAAGACAAAAACGGAGTTGTTTTTTCTGTTGTGATGGATACAAAAGGGACTATTAAATCCGAAAATTATTTACGTCGAAAAGTGGGAACAGCTGCAGGAGTTGTATTAGTCGATGAACTAAACAAACATAACTTGGAATCAAAAGTGAACTTACATGTAAGTGGCGGGAAAGAGATTCAAGACGCGGATATAAAATTGCACGATTATATAGATTCCCATACTCCGGATTATTTTGTAGGAAAACTTTTGCTAAAAGAGACGAATCAGCTGACACATGAGAATGTTAAAAGCGCATATGAATCTACCTATAAACAATTGAAAAATACTCCCCTTCAGACGGACGTCTGGGTCATTGCTAGCGAAGATTATGATAAGGCAGTAACAGAATTTCAAAAAAATCCTGACGTTAGTGAAGAGTGGTTTGATGATTATAAAGTGATATCAAAGTTTTATATTGATATGAGCAATGAAGGTCTAGATTCTGACAATGAAGAAATAAAAGGAAACATGTAGGGGGGATAAGTATTGGCATACTCAGATCAAATGTTAAAAGTTGCTACTGATATAGCGTATGAGGATTTAGATAAAATCATTGATAAGATGCCCCGCCATATGAGAACATCCCCTTCAATTGAACAAATAATAGAGTATGCGCAAAATAACGGCCAGGGGGATTTAGTTACAAGAGTTGAAAATATACTAAGTAATCCCGAATATGCTAATTTGAAAGATGATATTTTAAATTGGAAAATAGTTGATGTACACAATAAAAATGATTTGGATGGAAATGGTTTCTACGGCTGTGTCATTGATACTGGTTCAGGTGGATTATTAACTTCCTTTAGAGGAAGTGAACCAATTACAAATCATCAACACGCAAAACAAGACTGGGTAGACGCGGACATTGGCCTAGTTAATTCTATCTCGACGAAACAGCAGGAAGAAGCTGTTGCATTTTTAGAGAAAATACAAAACTCGGACTATATTAAAAACTACGATAGTATTGCCTTCACTGGGCATTCATTAGGTGGGAATTTATCGTTCCATGCAACGATTATGTCAACACAGTATTCAGAGATTTTTTCTAGACTACAGCAGAGCACCAATTTTGATGGTCCTGGATTCTCCAATGAGTATATTAGAGAACATGTAGATCAAATAGCTCTTGTTGCATAAAAATTAGGCTCTAACAATATGAAGCATTACCAATGGAGTGTCGTAGGGACGATACTCGAACCCCTTCCAGGTGTCAGTTTCGTAACGCTAGATACTAATTTTCCAGATGGAACTATAAAGAAATTTGTTCATTATATCGGAGGAAAACATTCCACTGATACACTAAAGTTTGATCCCTTAACAGGAATGGCAGCAAGAGGAGAAATGACCTTTTATGAATTTACTGTAGGGAAATTCACGGAGTTCACCGACCGAATTCCAGCACCAATTGGTAACCTTTTAACGGATATTTTAAGCGGTATTATTATCGTTGCTACTTGGGATAACACGTTATTTAGAACTGCGGTAGTGTCTGGAGCTATTGGCGCTGGCGTTGCTGCTTTCGTGATTGGAATACCAGCTATCGCATTGGTTGGAAAAGTAGCGTTAGTAGGAGTAGCACTTTTAGCAGCAACTGTCATCATTGGGGCAGCACTGGAAGTAGTAGTGGAAGCTTTGGTTGCTACTGCAACATTAATTGCTCAAGAGGTCGGAAAGTTTCTGAAATGGTCACAAAAACAAATCGATTCGTTAATAGGGTTTATACAAGGAGAAGTGGCTAAACTTAACCAATGGTTTAAACAAACATTTAACGCTGGATATAAATACGCAACAGCTAATCCGGTTGTGAAATTAGAAACATATAAACTACGTGTCTATGCAGATCGCTTGAGAAATGTAAACGCTCGTTTAAATCGACTAGACAGCAGATTAAATTCTCTCTATTGGCAAGTTGGATTTCTAGATTTACTAACTTTAATGCGAGCGGACTTAATGACAGGAGAAAGCTGGAGAATTAAGAAGTGTATTAACTATTTAGAAGATACAGCAAATGATTTTGAAGCAGTAGAAAAAAGAATTATGAGCCAACTTTAATAGGGAGGTATCAGAATGAGTGGTCAACATGAACTATATGCCATTAAAAGAGAGCTTTTAAGTATTATTGATGAGATTGATAGTATTGCAGCCGGAATTAATAAAGATTTTGTCGGAATTGGCAATGAAAAATGTACGTCAAGATTAAACAAGATCGCAAATAATTACCGAAACGTCAAATATAAACTCGATAGAATTGATACATCCAAATTATCCGAACAATTTGCGAAGAAGTAATGCTTATAATCTATTGTTCTATTAAAATAGAAGGAAGGGAAGCGAATGAGCAAAATTAATGTTGATACGAGTGGTGTGATGAGGGCTGCTAAATCAATCTCATCGTATAACAAAGCGATTAGAAGTGACTTTTCAGCAGTAGAATCTTCCGTAAAATCGTTAAACGCATCCTGGGATGGAAAGGCATCAGATAAAGCAATTCAAGCATTTTTCAAAATAAAAGACGGTTACTCAGAGCCTCGATACACTGTAATGAATAACTATGTTAAGTACTTAAACGAGCAAGTTGTAACAGGGTATAAAGAAACAGAAAAAGTGAACAAATCACTTGCTGATTTCTTTAAATAAAGGAGGGGTAGGATGAGTTTTTATATTAAAGTCGACCATAGCAAGTTTGATGCAACAGCGTCAGAAATTGAATCGTATATTACGAAGTTCAAAAAGAATATGAGTAGTGCTGATAAAGAAGTAACAAGTCTTCGATCTTCTTGGGATGGTAACGATTATAATCAGTTCCAAAATCAATGGCAGAAAGTATCTGGAGCAGACTCTACTTCTCAACAGATGTTAAAATCGCTAGAAAACTATGCGAAGTTTTTACGATATTCGTCTAGTCAATATAAAGAAGCACAAACAAAAGCAGTCAATAAAGCTAATTCACTATAAATAGTGTGTAAAAGTAGGAGATATGTATGGGAAGAATAACGATTGAACAAACCTCTAATAAGTGGGCAATAGAAAACCGATTAGTTCATCCGGAAGTAGTAAATGAAAGAGAATTGAAAGCAATTACTGGTGGAAGAATGGATGGTTTAATTCCGGTAAGTACAAAAAGTAACAAAAAAGGTGTTGTTGTCAAAACGGATGTGACAGGGTTAATTCCGTTACGTACTTTTTTTACTGGGGTTGTAAATAAAAAAATGTTTTTAAAAGTAATTTCTCAGCTTATTACGATCGTGAAAAGTTGTGAGAAGAACTTAATGAATGTAAACAACCTTATGTTAGATAATGATTATATTTTTGTAGAGCCAAGAACGAAGAAAATCGCGTGTATTTTTTGGCCAATCGTGAACAATCAAAATGCGCAAACTCCGTCTACGTTTTTTCAAGAAATACCTTTTTCTGTAGTTTTCAATAAACATGAAAACTTAGACTACGTATCAAGCTATTTAAGTTATTTTAAAACGCAAGATCCTTTTTCCATTAATAGTTTTGAAAAATTTGTTTTAGAAATGTTAGGAGAAGTGGTCGAAAATAAATCGTATATTCCATCTGGTTCAACAGGGTCTACGAAGTTTGGAGAGAAAGAACGTTCTGTTAAACAGGATGCAGAAGTAGCAGATGATAAGTCGAAAAATATTGCGTATAACCCGTTACACACTCATAGTGGTGCAAATTCAGCGATGGATCGTTCTAAAATATGCTCGAAGTGCGCAAAAATAAACGTCAATAGCTCGATGTATTGTATTGATTGTGGTTCGACTTTACCTGCCAATCAAATTGATATATCAGGGATATTAAGTGAAGTAGATGAAAAGGTATATCCACCTTTAAAACCGAGTAATTGCCCAACGTGTAAAAAAGTAAACGAACGAAGTGCAAAATTTTGTGCCGACTGTGGTTCCTCTTTAAGTAAAACATCAACAGCAAGTCCGAAAAATAATAGTATGAATACCCTGAATGAACAAATCTCCGGTGATTTCGCAACAGTAGATAAAGAAAACGATACGACTGTTTTAGGCACACATGATCATAATTACGGTGGCACGACGGTGTTAGGTGCAGAAGAGCCTACGTTTCCATACTTAGTAAGAGAGAAAACCGAAGAGAAAATTAGTGTGAACAAGCCAAGTTTTCGAATCGGTAAGGAGAAAAGCTATTGTGATTATTTCGTATTAGATAATAATGCAGTGAGTCGTAGTCATGCAGATATTATTACGAAAGGGGACCGTTATTTTATTGTAGATAATAATTCTACTAATAAAACATATGTGGACGATCGCCCAATCCCTGTTAAGCAAGAAGTAGAAATATTCTCAGGCACTAAGCTAAAACTAGGAAATGAGAAGTTCGTGTTTTATGTATAGAAAAAACTAGATTACTAGAAAAGAAGTGCATTCATCGCATAAAAGTAAGGAAGGTCCTTAAATGGAAGTATTAACGGCAGCATATACCGATGTTGGTATAAAAAAAGCAACAAACCAAGATAGCATATGTTTAAAAATTGCAGAGACCCCTGTAGGAAAAGTCGTCCTAGCAGTGATATGTGATGGGATGGGTGGCCTGTCAAAAGGTGAACTAGCGAGCACAACCGTTATTAACGCCTTTTCCAACTGGTTTGAACACAAACTTCCAAATCAGCTAGTAGAAGATGATTTTAATAGAAATATCCAGTCCTATTGGGATCAAATGTTAAAAGAAATGAACGAGCGTATCGGAGCATATGGAAGAAAGGAAAGAATTCAACTTGGTACAACGGTAACGGCCCTGCTAATAATTGATACAAAGTTTATGCTAATCGGTCATGTAGGCGATTCTCGTGTATATCGTTTAAACGATAGATTACAAGTGTTAACAGAGGATCAAACAGTTGTTGGAAGAGAGCTGAAAAACGGCAATATAACACCCGAGCAAGCGAAAGTAGACCCGAGAAGGAACGTATTGCTGCAATGTATCGGTGCTTCTAAAGTTGTAGAGCCTGACTTCATTTTCGAACAACCGAAGATTGGCGAAGTGTACGTTCTTTGTTCAGACGGTTTTCGCCATATGATTACAGAACAAGAAATATACGACGCCTTTTCTCCTGAAAAAATGATCGATGAAAAGGATATGCAAGAAAAAGCGATAGAAATGGTAGAGCTTAATAAGCAACGACAAGAAACAGATAATATTTCCGTTGTGCTTATTAAAATGATGTAAGGATGTGGAACTTGTTTGGCACATATCGGATCAGTTATAGATGGCAAATATGAAATACTTAAGCTGATTGGTAGGGGCGGAATGTCTAAAGTATATTTAGCGATGGACAAACGCTTGAACAAACAGTGGGCAGTAAAAGAAATTGAAAAACGAGCAAGAGATAAAAATAATGAAGTGATTATTCAAAGTGCTATTGCCGAAGCGAATATGATTAAAAGGCTCGACCACCCGTCCTTGCCAAGGATTGTCGACATTATTGATGATATTAAAGTAATCTACGTCATTATGGACTATATTGAAGGTGAACCACTTAATAAAATTATCGAAGAGTATGGTGCTCAACCACAAGAAGTCGTGATCGAGTGGGCAAAGCAATTATGTGAGGTGCTTGAATACTTACATACTAGTAAACCGAGCATCATTTATCGAGATATGAAGCCAGCTAATATTATGTTAAAGCCCGATGGCAATTTAAAGCTTATTGATTTTGGGATTGCGAGAGAATATAAAGAACAAAACTTAGCTGATACGGTAAGTTTAGGGACGAAAGGTTATGCAGCACCGGAGCAATTTGGTGGGAAAGGCCAAACAGACCCAAGGACGGATATTTATTGTCTCGGAGTAACGCTTTATCATTTAGTAACTGGACATAATCCGAGTGAGCCTCCTTATGAGCTCTATCCGATTCGGCAATGGAACCCACAGCTATCAGGTGGTTTGGAAAAAATTATTCAAAAATGTACGCAGCTTAATCCAGAAGATAGATTTCAGTCATGTGCCGAGCTTTTATACGCATTAGACCATTACGAAGAAGCAGATGATCTTTATCGAGAAAAACAGAAAGCAAAATTGCGTAATTTTAGTTTCGTAACAGGAGCCGCCGTCTTGTTTTTAAGCTTAGGAATATTTGGGCAAGCAATGTCGGCACATACGAACAATACGGATTACGAAAATACGATTCAGTTAGCGGAGAAGTCTTCCTCCCCGAGTGGAAAAATAGATTACTATTTAACAGCGATTGATATAAAACCGTTGGAAGACGCTGCTTATTTAGGATTAATAGACGCCTTTAAATTGGACGCGAATTTTACAGTAGAAGAAGAGAAACAACTAAAAACGAAAATGAATCCCCACCTTCGTGAGTTAAGAAAAACAGCAGAGTATAGCAATTTAGCGTTTGAAATAGGAAAAGCGTATTGGTACTATTACGACTACGGTCGCACTGAACAAAATGATAACCAAATTACGAGAATTACGAGTTCGATTCAATGGTTTGAAGATGCGGTGACGTACGCACCAGAAGGAATGAAATATTTAGATATGGCAAAGATTTATCGAGATATTGGAAAGTTTAATCGAGATATTACTCTTCATATTGTGGAAGCCTCTGATAAGGGAGAGTATCAACCATATTGGGAAAATATAAAAGAATTACTTGCTATTGTTGATGAAAATCCAGATGAAAGTGAAATTGTAATGCTGGAACTTTATAAATTGGCGATGTATTCGATGGAGTCTTATGCTAGAAAGTTTAAATCAGATGGCGTGGAAGAAAGTGATATACGATCCGTTTATGAAGCAGTTAAACAAAGTACACAAGAAGTTGCTGTCACAACAGATAGAACGGAAGAAATAAAAGAAGAGGTCATCGGTCGCTTTGGTACAACAGAAAAAGCGATTGATAATGCCTATCGAAACTAGGGGGGATTCGGATGGATGCATTAACGTGGAAAATTATATCCATTGTCGGTTATTCCCTTTCTGGAATATTTTTTATCATTGCTATTTTTATGTTTTTTAAACTAAATGTTCTAGCAATCATTGGGGATTTAACGGGAAGAACGGCGGCTAAACAAATACAAGCTATACGTGAGCAAAACTCCAATACAGGTCAGAAGCGATACAAACCTGACGCTTTTAATGTAGAGAGAGGAAAGCTAACAGATGCGATTATAAATCGTTCTAAACGTTTACGTAAGACAGGAAATATGGACGAGACGGAGTCCTCCTTGTCTGTAAAAACGGTTAGAACAGAAGAAGTATCAACACCGAGAGTACTACAATCTGGACACCTCGTTCAACGACCACAACCTCTGCTAGAAGTACTATCAGAAGAAACGGAAGTTTTAATAGAAGAAACAGAAGTACTAGCGCTGGATGAAGTTGCTGCTACTGAAACGACCTTACTTTCGGATGAAACAGAGTTGCTGCAAGAAGACGCAACGACAATCTTAAATCCAACAGAGGAATTAACGAGGGAAGATGAAGATAAGGAAAAGAAATTTACTATCGTAAAGGATATTAAAATTGTTCATTCAAAGGAAGAGATTTAACAAAGGGGAGAAAAAAATGTTTGCTAGAAAGAAGTTAATGGCGAAACGCTCTCTAGCCATCTTACTGGCCGTCATGCTAGTCACGTACAGCATACCTTTACACTTGTTTGCAAATGTACTAGCTGAATCAGAGGAAGAAGCGTTTACGCTACAAGTTGTACGAGGAGAAGAACCAGTCTCAGATGCCGATGTAGAAGTAACCAATTCTGGGGACATAACCATTTCTAAAAAGACGAACAGTGAAGGAATTGCTACTTTTCCAGAGCTGACTAGTGCAAGTTTTGTAGAACAGTCAACTTTTAATTTTAATGTATCCCTTGAGGATGAAGAGCCAGATACGTTTTCTATCAGTTTAAAGGAAGGAACAACTGATTATTACATATATGATGTTGTGACGAAAGAATTTAAACTAAAAGAGACGGAAGAAGAAATGGTAGATGATGAAGAGGAAGTCAAAGAAGAGGAACCAACAACTTATCACGTTGTAGTAAATCAAACGGGTGAAGGACAAGTTACTATTAATGATGAGAGTTATTCTAGTAATCTTGAACTTGAAGAAGGAACCGAACTAGTGATAGAAATTACTCCAAATGAAAATTCCTTTATTGAGAGTGTCCGAATTAATGGAGAAGATCGAGCGATTACGAACCGTGAAAGCTTTGAAGAGACGATTGAATCTCTCTCTACTGATATAGAAATTGATGTAGAGTTCGTACTAAAAACGTATACGATCACTTTCAACTATAATGATTTAGGCGAAATAGTAGATGAAAATGGTGAAGTGATTTCAAAAGAAGGAAAAATTGAAGTAGGCCATGGTGAGAATAAATACTTTACTGTTAAACCAAGCGAAGGGTATTATATCAAAACTGTAAAGATAGATGGCAAAGCTGTTGAAGAAATCGAAGAAGATAACTTCAGCTATACGTTTGAAGATGTTATTTCCAATCATGAAGTGGAAGTTACGTTTGCTATTAAAACGTTCACTGTGACAGCTAATGTAGATGGTGAAAATGGAACAATCAGTCCTTCTAGCGAGGAAGTTAGCTATGGAAATGACCTCGAGCTAGAAATAGCTCCTAATACTTCCTATCAAGTAAAGGCAATCCGTGTAAATGGAGTCGAGTTAGATTTAGAAAACAATCCAGATTTTATTTGGAAGGAAGAAACAAACCTTTTTCTTTTAACGTTAACGGAGATTAAAGAAGATATTGATGTCATCGTTGAGTTTGAAGAAATACCTTCCGAAGATGGAAGTTGGAGTGATTATATTGAGATTCAACCTTCCGAGTCGATAGATACGATAATAGTAGATGGAAAAGTAGTTTACGTCTATGCAAAGGGTGAGAGGGTAAGGATATCTCCAAATAAAAATTCAGAATACAGTCACAGAATTAATATAAATCATGACTTCTTTTGGTGGAAAAATTATACCTTTACGAACGATACGAAAATAAATAGTATAAAAGTTGGTAAAAAGTGGGGCAGTAAAGAAATTATCCAAGACCAAAAATTAATTCTCGTTTTCGACACCGAAGCACCTAGCATTGGAGACGTTACGTTACAAGGTGAAAATGAAGTTTTAGTAGACGAAGCTTCATGGTTTAGCGGTGCCGTAACAGTATCTGGTCTCGTGGAAAATATCAAACAAACGTTTGATGGAGTGGAGTACAGTACGGAAGTTGAGGCTGTTTATTATAGTAAAGGAAACTCAACTGAGGAACATCTAGCGGAGTTTGATGCATCAACGAACGAATTTACTTTTGTTACAGATGACGAAGACTATACTGGCGTATATAACGTTTGGGCTATAGATGAAGCAGGAAACAAGTCAGAAGTAAAAACAGTAAATATTCATATCGATAAGACAAATCCAAGTTTAGCGTCTGGAGAAGCGGTCGAGTTTAAAATAAAAGATCAAAATTTCGTCACGAAAGCTCTACACTTCCTATCATTCGGAACATTTTTTAATCAAACGATTGAAATAACAGTAGATGCAGTGGATGCCGCATCAGGAATTCAAGAAATAACGTTACGAGCAACTGATGAGGATGGAGTGGTGACAACCGTAACGCAAGATGATATTAGTAGAGACGGTTTAACGGCAACAGCAGTATTTACGCTTGAAGCAACTAGTTTTCTAGGATCTTTTGAAGTAGAAGTAATCGATAACGTTGGAAACAACTATGAAACAATCATTACGAAAGAAAATTCCAATATCGCTGCGGATAATAATGGCGTTGTCATGATTGAACAAGTGGACCCTTCCGTACAGTTAACGATTCACCATGAAGAGGATAACATCCCTTTTGAAGATATTTATCGTGAGGTCGTCGAGTTTGAAATTCATGCACAAGACGATGAATCAGGCTTGTATGCGGTAGTAGTGGATGTTAATGGGGTCGAAATTACTTCGTCCTACACTGACGATAAAGTAATTAGTGACGAGATTACACTTCGAACAGATGATGAAAGAATAAAAGCGAATGAAGACGGTTCTTACAACATTTCCGTTGAGGTCGTTGATAACGCTGGAAACGTAACAGGTACAAACAAAACGATTTATGCTGATCGTTCGCATCCTGTTATTACACGTTACACTTTCGCCATTGAAAACGAAGATGGAGAGTATGTAGAAGAAGAATATTCTGAGGAACTAACGGAGTCCATTGAACTTGATGAATACGGTTTTTACTTTAAAAATAAAACGAGAGTAACTGTTACGGCTGAAGATTATAAAAGGCCGAATGAAGCAGCGAGTGGTGTGCAATCTATTACTGTCTATTTACAAGACCATGAGGATGAGAAGTTTTACGCCATTCAAGGAGATGGCTCCTATGTGGAAATAGAAGAGGAAGCGATTGAAGGTGTTGAACCAATCGCGACAACTGGTGATTTTACTTTTAATGTTCCAGAAAATTTTAAAGGCCAAATTTTTGCAAAAGCAACAGATAATGTTCAAAATACAGGTCCTTTTACGACAGCAGTTGGAACGATTGTAGAAAGCTTAGAGCGACATGAACAAGATAGTTTTATCGAAATTCAACTACCTGAAACAGCGCATCAAGATAAGAAACAACAAAACTTATATGCGGACAATATCGAGCTAGAAATAACAGTGGTTGATAGTTATTCTAGTATCGAAACGATTGAATGGTTTGTTGAAGCTCCTTACGATCGTGAAAAAGACGATAAGGGTAGCGTTACTTTAGAAACTAATACTAAATATGATGTAGGAACAGTAATAGATGGCTGGGAGCTTACGTCAACACATTTGAATTTAGTAACGGAAATGAAAAAAACAATTCCGATCTCTCACAATAGTAACGATATTGTCGTGAGAGTAGTAATGCACGACAGAGCGGGGCATGTTACGGAACAAGAAGTAACGTTCAGTATCGATAAAGTAAAGCCAGAGCTTGAAGTTATTTATGACAACGACAAGGCTGATGAAGATTTTCCGAATAATTACGACGGGCATCGTGTTGCAACGATTATCGTAACGGAGCGTAATTTTGATCCACAGTTATTATTCGCACAATTAAACGATGAACGGTTAGAGCTAGTTTGGGAAACTAGCTATAATGAAGAAAATCCTGATCAAACGGCACATACAGCAAATGTATATTTTACGAATGATGGTGATTATACGTTTTCTGTTTTGTTTGAAGATATGGCTGGTAATGAGGCTCCTCCTTATACACCGGATTCATTTACAATCGATACTACTCCACCAGAAGTAACAGTAGAATACGACAACAATGATGTCGCAAACGGTAATTTTTATAAAGCACCTAGAACGGCAACGATTACGATAAAGGAGCGTAATTTTGACGCTGCTCGTGTCGAAATAATCGGTTCCGTAGAGCTTGGAGATGTTAGTTTCCCAAGTTTAAGCGATTGGACGACAGACGGTGACACTCATACAGCAACTATTTATTATGAAGAAGATGCATTATACAGCTTTAATATTCACGCAAGAGATAAGGCTGGAAATGCTGCAGCGAATTATGTGAAAGAAACGTTCTATATTGATACAACGGTACCGAAGCTAGTAGAAGAAGAGGCGGTTACGTTTGAACAAACGAATACGAACTTCTTTGCAAAAACAATTAATTTCCTTTCGTTTGGAACGTTCTTTAATAAGGAAGTAAGAGTCGTTGTAAAAGCGGAAGATAATATTGCCGGTATTGAAAGTATTTCCTTAACAGCAAGTGATTCGGATGTGGAATTAGTAGAAGTGAAAAATAGCTTTAAACAAGGCGAAAATAATTTAACTGCAGAAGCGAAGTTTACGATAAATGCAACGAGCTTTACAGGAAACATTTTTGTTGAACTAACGGATTATAGTAAAAACGTCCAGGAATATAAAGTTACGAGTGAAAACTCAAACATTGTTGCAGATAACGATGGTGTTATCGAAATAGAGAAAAATAAACCGACAGCAGAGATTAATGTTATTCCGAATAAAGGTGTTTCTTCGAACGGAAAAAATGTATACAGTGGAGATGTCACGTATGAAGTAGTCGTAACAGATGCTGATTCCGGTGTTAATACGGTAAAAATCGATATTAACGGAAAAGAATATTTACACGATTACTCTAGTGATAAAGAAAAACGCACAAAACCAATTAAATATTCTATTAATCTAGCAACAGAAGACATTCCTATTAATAAGGATGGATCTTACGAAATTTCGGTGTATGTTATCGATAACGCTGGAAATAGTCAATCCAGAAAAACGAAAACATATAAGGATGAAACTAGCCCAATTATTACAGATTTCATTTTCTCAAATAAAGACGTAAACGGCAGCTTTAAGAAAGTAGAAGATACCGATGAGTTTAAGAAATCAGTTGAATTAACTCAATACGGGTTCTATTTCAAACAACAAACTCGTGTAACAGTGAAGGCAGAAGATCCAGAAAAAGAGTATGAATATACGTCAGGGTTACAGTCTATCGTCGTTTATTTAAAAGACTATGACAACGGAACATATTATAGTGTTTTACGAAACGGTAATCTAAAAGAGATTAAAGAGTCAGATGTGAATAAAATTTCACCGATAGCGACGAAAGGTGAAGTTAGTTTTCTCGTACCGGTGAACTTTAAAGGTCAAATTTTCGCTAAGGCAATTGACGGAGTAGACAACACGGTTGGCTTTGAAACACCAGATGGAACGATTGTGGAAAGTGCAGCACAACATGCTAAAGAGACACATATTGATTTCAAAGTCCCAACAACAACTTACCAAGATAATAATGGGCAAGACTTGTATGCTAATAATGTAAACGTAGAATTAACGGTTACTGATACGTATTCTGGAATTGCTCAAATTGAGTGGTCTGTTGTAGCACCGTACGATAGAGATAATAACGAAAGTGGTAGCTTAACGATTCATAACGATAAAACGTATAGTCCAGGTAGTAATTCAGACGGCTGGAGACAAACGAAGCAAGAGAAGAACTTAGTGACTGAAATGAAGAAAACACTAACTGTTCGAAATAATAGTAATGATATTGTCGTCAAAGTGAAAATGACCGATCGATCCGGACATACTTCAGAAGACGAAATTACGTTCAGTATTGATAAAACGACACCAACGATTGAAATAACATATGACAATAACACACCAGATGGAGACTTTACTGATTATTATAAAGCAAACCGTACCGCAACGATTGTCGTTACGGAGCGCAACTTTAGACCAGAAGATGTGGAGTATGTTATTACAAATACACTTGGTGAGCGTCCTTCCTTAGCTGGCTGGACTAGTAGAGTTAATCGAGCTAATCCAGATTTATCAACACATACCGCAACGATAAGCTTTACAGCGGATGGAGATTATACGTTTGATATGAAGTATCAAGATAATGCTAGAAACGCAGCGGCACCAGTTCCGCAGCAAAAGTTTACGATTGATAAAACGGAACCAGTAATTAACGTAGCTTACAGTTCTAGTAGTGCACAAAACGGAAACTATTATAATACGGCAAGAACGGCAACTATTTCAATCACAGAGCGAAACTTTGAAACTAGTCGTATTCAAATTACTGGTACTGCGACAGATGATGGAAGTACGATAGCGTTCCCAGAGGTTAGTCGTTGGAATTCAGTTGGAGATGTGCATACTGCAACGATTCACTATGGAACAGACGGATTGTACACATTTGATATTGCATATACCGATATGGCTGGTAACGTTGCAGCTGAATATACAGTTGATGAATTTTACGTAGACCAAACAGCACCAGAGCTGACAATTTCAGGTGTAGAACATATGTCGGCGAATAACGGTGAGGTAATGCCAGTTATTTCTTATCGCGACACGAACTTCAATCCTAATAATGTAACGATTAGCTTAACTGGTGCTAATAGAGGTCCGGTCAAACTAGTAGGTAGCTATTCCGACGAAGGAAACGGGCAAGTATTTACTTTTGAAAACTTTGAAGAAATGCAAGAAGTAGATGATTTATATACGCTCACGGCAACAGTAGTCGACTATGCTGGAAATGAATCAACCGAAGAAATACGATTCTCGGTTAACCGTTTCGGTTCAGTTTATACGTTAGATGAGTCTATCGTAGGAATTAACGGAAAATATGTTCAAGACGAAGTGGACATTATTTTAACGGAAACAAACGTCGATAGCATTGATGAAGAGTCTGTAACAATCGTCATGACGAAAAACGGTACGCCAACAGACTTAATGAACGGAACAGACTACACGGTTGAGAAAGCTGGTGGAGAAGGTTCATGGAGTCAGTATACGTATACCGTTAAGAAAGAACTTTTTGCTGGCGATGGTCGCTATACAGTGACACTTTATTCTGAGGATGCAGCAGGGAACATTAATGAAAACATCGATGAAACGAAAAAAGCGGAGATTTCGTTCGGTATTGATAAAACAGCTCCAGTTATCGTACCTATCGATTTAGAAAGTGGCGCGCAATATCCGGTAGAAACGAAAGCTGTTACAGTTTCAATAAAGGATAATCTAGTATTAGATCACGCAACGATTTTTCTAAATAATGAAGAGGTAGATTATAAAGTAAGTGGAGAAGACTATACATTTGATATTCCGAGTTCCAATGCGAAGCAAAGTGTCACAATTGTAGCAGTAGATGCAGCTGGAAATGAATTAAACGTTGATATTACGGATCTATTAGTATCGACTAATTTATTTGTACGTTGGTATAATAACACGTCACTGTTCTATGGATCATTAATTGGTATAGGTGCTATTAGTACATCCATCGCAGGTTACTTCGTATTTAGAAAAAGAAAAGAAGATGACGACGATACGGCAAGGTTTGACGAAGAGAAAGAAGATATCGTTAGTTAGGAGGACATGTACTAATGGGTGAATTATTAACCATCACGAATATACTTATTATCATGACACTAATTGTGAATGTTATTACATTGATAGTAGTGGTGATGCATATTAAAAATAGTGCGGAAAAGAAAGAAAGTGTTATCGAAACAGTTGTTCCACCTCTTACTCCATCTACAACGTCTAATGAAATTGGAGTAGTGTTTTGCCGAAGTTGCAATAAACCTTATGACTCAACTCTTACCATCTGTCCGGATTGTAAGGAGTCTAGGTCGTAAATAGTTAATGAGGGTCAGAGCTTGCTCTGACCTTTTTTAGTGCAAAATTTTACGTTGTAATTTTCTTGAAAAAATTTATATATAATTACAAAAAAGTTATAGCTTATTTTTAAAAATCAAGCTATAAATAAAATATAGATTACAGAAATAGAAGGTTCTGAATTACAGCTTTTTGCTTTTATATGACGATAAAGGGGAAATATAGTTTGAAAGACTTTTGTGAAAAATGGATCGTTATTTTTGTCATAACATTGTTAGTATTCAACCCATTATTTTCTATTCCATTAGCTCATGCTAATACGCTTATTAGTCAAACCGAGTTTTCAGAAACAACTCGTAATTTCAATTTAACGAACAAAATAGAGGTATTCCCGCTGCCAATCTATTTAAAGGATCCGATTACGAATGAATGGGTTCCGAATACGACTGGAGATAAGGGTGGGTTTCCACTCTATCAAACTTTTATTTCAGAAGAGTTACCTTCAAGTAATCTATCTAGTGAACAACAGTTAGTCGCAGGAATCCAAAACGAAAAGCAAAACATAACGTTACTTAAGTTTGGAAACTCTCTTCCGGATATAAATGGAGGATTGATTTATAGTGCGAATTTAAATATGTTCGAGATAGATAAGCCTGTTAAATGGGGATATTGGGACCCTACATATATTAATGAAGACTATCAAGTTCTTAAAGTGTTGTCTGCTTGGGACGGTGAGACGGTAACGTGGTCGAATCGCCCAGACCTCAGTAGTCCTTATATCGACAGAACGATGAGGATTGGAGTGGATGGTGGTCATTTTCAATGGGATGTTAGCCAAATAGTTGCGGAATGGTATGAAGACCCAACGACTGATTACGGCTTAGCTATTGTTGGAAAAGAGGAGGATAGCTATCGAAACTTTTATACGAGTAAAGGCTATGCTAATAAAAGCTATGAACAACTAGATAAGGCTCCACGTCTAATCATTAACTATGCCCCTCGACCAGCGATTACGAATGCAATAGGGTATGGACTAGGCGCAAATTCGAGTGAAGGTTACGTCCGCCTGTCTTGGCATACTTCTCCAGGAGTGAAGGGATACAAACTTTCCATTTTTAACGGCGAAGAATATGAAACAATTGATGTAGGTTTAACGAATGAGTGGAGTTCTTTGAATAAAAACTTGTGGCCTAGTAAGGATGAAGTGAGTAATGGCGAATATCGATTAAAACTAGACCAGTCTGGCACTAATTTGCCAGATCATCCAAGTGCACTATATGAAAATGCAGGTGGTACAGAGAAAGACCCGAATCGATATTATTTTAAAATTACTGCGTATAACGAGTTTGGTGAATCAGGAGCATCTGAAGAAGTGAGTGTTGCCATCCCAAATAGAACAGCACCACCTTTCGTTTCCAACATTCATATGACGGAATATGATTTTGGAAAAGTGCATCTCAAATGGGATACATCAAATGAGAACATAAAAGAGTATCAGGTGAAAATAGGCTCAGCTCCTGAGAAATCAGATATTTCGACGGGCTTAAAAACTACTAATAATGAAATATTAGTAACTTCCAATATGCTACTCCCACACAGTACGGTATATGTTTCTGTGAATGCGGTAGATATGGATGGTAACTTTTCTGGTTATACAACACCAGTTCCAATAGAGTTAAGAAAAAGCAAAGATGCATTAGTAACAGCAAGTTCCATTCCTTTTCAAAACTCGGTTCATGTTGACCCGCATATGTCCATTACGATGAAAAATATCGGTACAGAGGCTTGGTCAGCTGAGGAAGGTTTTGAACTTAAACTAGTAAATGAACAGGAATTTTTAGAGGTAGAAGCACTTTCTCCTGGAGAGCAAATAGCACCAGGTGAATCGAAAACGTTCCAAGTTAGAGTAAAAGGACAAAAGCCTTTAGGGACTATTACCCTAGAATGGCAAATGTTTCACCATGAAAGTGGCTATTTTGGAAATAAATTAACTAGAACAATTACGTTTTATGACGATATGAAGCCAGTTGTCATTATTGCTTCGCCTGAACCATTAGCTTCACTTTATAAAACAGTAAATATAATGGGGACCGCAACGGACGAAACACTACAAAATTATCGTTTATATTATGGTATTGGTAGCAGCCCTTCTTCATGGAATCTGATTTTCAGTAGTAGTTCTAAAGTAGAAAACGATTCTTTAGGTACTTGGAATACGAGTAACCTCGATGCTGGAATATACACGTTAAAACTAGAAGCGGTAGATGAAGCTGGAAATATCGATACAGTTGTTCGGGAAGTTTACGTTAATCTTCCAGTTAATATACCAAAAGTAAATAAAGTTACTGACCAATCAACATCTGTAAAAGGGACAGCTGATGCTGGTTTAACGGTGTTTGTCCAAAACGGTATTCAAGTTATTGGTTCTTCTACAGTAACGAGTGCTGGAACTTTCTCTATCACTATCCCGAAGCAAGTAGAAGGGACAGTGTTAGAGGTCTATGCAAAAAATATACACGATGTTTCAAGTGACGTAGCATCTGTAATGGTGGTTGATGGAACACCTCCTTCAGCGCCAACTGTTGATCCTGTCGCAGACAATTCTGTTCAAGTTGTTGGGAGGGCAGAAAAGGGATCAACTGTTATTGTAAAAAAGGGAACATCGACGCTCGGAACAGGGATAACGAATTCTAACGGAGTATTTTCAGTCGCTATAGCTAAACAATCAGCCGGGACTACATTACAAGTGACAGCTAAGGATGCAGCCGGAAATGTAAGTGCGGCAACAACTGTTACGGTAATTGATAAAACCCCTCCGCCAGCTCCGAAGGTCAATACAGTTGGAGATAATGCAACGTCCGTAACAGGGACCGCAGAAAGAGGGGCAACGGTAACGGTTAAAAAAGGAACGACAACGCTTGGTTCAAGTAAAGTCAACACGGATGGTACGTACAGTGTAACAATCCAAAAGCAAAATGCCGGAACAACGTTGAGTGTGACAGCAAAAGATGCAGCCGGAAATGTGAGTAGTGTAACGAATAAAACAGTTGTTGATAAAACTCCACCACCTGCACCAAAGGTTAATACAGTTGGAGATAATGCAACAACCGTAAAAGGGACCGCAGAAAAAGGAGCAACGGTAACGGTAAAAAGAGGAACAACAACGCTCGGCTCAAGTAAAGTCAACACGGATGGTACGTACAGTGTAACGATCCAAAAGCAAAATGCCGGAACATCGTTGAGTGTAACAGCAAAAGATGCGGCCGGAAATGTGAGCAGTGCTACGAATAAAACGGTAGTGGATAAAACTGCACCACCCGCGCCAAAAGTAAATGCCATATATTCCAGCTCTACAGCTGTTACTGGGAAAACGGAAGCCAATGCTACGGTAGTAGTGAAACGAGGCAGCACAACGTTAGGGACAGCGAAAGCATCAAAGACTGGAGATTTTTCAGTAAAAATAAAAAAACAGTCGAAAAAAGTAGTGTTGTCTGTAACAGCAGAAGATAACGCCGGCAACAAAAGTAAGGCAACTTCAGTTACTGTAAAATAGTTTAAAACCGGGGGGCAGCGCCAAAACTGACCTCCTTTTTTTGATCATTTATACTTTTCCCTATTCTTCAAGTTCTCCCCAGTTTCCCCTTACAAAAATGACATTTTCTCTGGACAAAACGTCATTTTTGACACCTTTTCGCACAGCAAACTGCTAGTTTACTAGAAAGACAAATACGCAAATTCGTACTATCTTTGACTTACCGCGGAATACCGAGAAGGTGCACTTTCTAAAAGGAAAGTCAAAGTGGATATTCGTCATGCAAGTTTTACTGATGTGCTAGAGCAATACAGACCAATGATTTATAAAATTATTAATACGCTCCATATTTATCGGGATCACAGCTACTATTTTCACGAAGGAGTTGTTGCTCTCTGGACGGCATATAAACAATTTAATGAAGAGAAAGGTTCTTTTCCAGCTTACGCTTATACAACAATTCGAGGTTCATTGTTGAACGTATTAAAGGCCGAACGGCATTTTGATGATCATCATGCACCTTGGGATAAAGAATTTGAGGAGTTCATTCCTGATAATTCCGTCTCACTTGACGAACAGATTAATCATTTAGAGCCTTACGTGGTATGTCTAACAAATAATCAAAAAATATGGGTAGTAGAACATATATTTTACGGAAAAGGAATAAAAGAAATTGCTAGAGAACATAGAACAACCGAAGCAGCGGTAAAGTCGTGGCGGAGGGGGGCGATTAAAAAAATAAGGGAGGAGATACTGAAATACAAAAAAATGAACGAATAAATTTATTAAGTGATAAATAATCCCTCTATTAATCAATGTTTCAATTTATAGCATCCTAACAAAATGGTGTTTTATTTCTCTATCGAAAACGAGAATATAGAACACCATTTTCCTTTTTATTATAGTTCGTCTTCGTTTTATCAAATATAAGACACCATTCCCTTAATGTAAGCGATTTCAATAAAGCGCTTCATTTTAGATAATAAATGTGTAAGAAACAATAGGAGGTTTGAAAAGATGAAATTATTTAAATCATTAATAGCTATATTATCTGTTTCTGCACTTCTTTTCGTAAGTGCGTGCAGTGGTTCTAGTGACTCTAGTTCTACTGATAAAAGTTCTGGAAAGAAAACAGTAATCGAGTATTGGCACACTTATAGTGACCAAGAAGAAGTAGTATTAACAGATAAAATAAAGCCGATGTTTGAAGAAGCACACCCTGACATCGAACTTAAATTAACTCGTATGCCATACGAAGGATTAAAGCAACAAGTTATTGCTGGTGTATCTGGTAATGCTGCACCTGATTTAATGCGTATGGATATTGTTTGGACTTCTGAGTTTGCTCAAATTGGTGCACTTCAAGATTTAAGTGGTTATGAAGGATTTGAGAATGTAAAAAATAGTGTGTTTGAAGCACCGATGGCAACAAACTTCTATGATGGAAAATATTACGGTTTACCAGTAAATACAAACACAAAAATTGCAATCTATAACAAACAATTATTAGAAAAAGCTGGTTTATCAGAAGCTCCAGAAACAATGGATGAGCTTGTAAAAGCAGCTGAAGCAGCAAAAACTGTAGGTTCTAAAGGTGGAATTGGTGTAGGTGGATCATTCGCATGGGGCTTCCTTCCTTACTTCTGGAGCTTAGGCGGAACATTAACAAACGACGTTTTCACACAATTTGATGGATACATTAACAGCCCTGAAAGTATTGCAGCAGTTGAAACAATGGCAGGCTGGCATAATGATGGATTAACAGCTCCTTCCATCCTTGGTGGAGAGCCAGGGACGTGGGATGGAATGCAAAATCACGAATATTTAATGATTGACGATGGTCCTTGGTTCTTTAGTATTTTAATGAACGAAGAAGGAAATAAATTTGATGCATTAAATGATACAGTTCGTGGATTAATTCCAGCTGGTGATGGTGGAAGCCGTTCTGTAATCGGTGGAGAAAACTTAGTTATTTTCGCAAACTCTAAACATCCAGAAGAAGCTTGGACGTTTGCAAAATGGATGTTAACAGAAGAACCACAAAAATTAATGGCTGAAACAGGATTAATTCCTACTAATATCGATGCGGCGAATGACCCGGCGTTCTTAGAAAACCCATTCATTCAAGAGTACGTAACACAGCTTGAAACTGCCTTACCTCGTACGCCTATCCCACAATGGTCAGAGATTGAAGCAGTTATTAACTTAAACTTTGAAAAAGTAATTCGTGGTGAAATGGACGCTAAAGCTGCAATGGATGATGCAGCAAGACAAGCAGAAGCTTTACTTAAATAAAAAACGAGAGTACTTCACTGGAAAATTTCCAGTGAAGTATCTTTATTCTTAATTTGTTAGGAGGGGAGCCCAATGGAAAGTGGAGTAAATACGAATAAAAATGATGCCGTCGTTATTCCGAAAAAAAGCTTTGCCGAACGCTTTAAAATTGGCGTTAAACAGTGGATCGAAGTCTTTCCATTTATCTTTTTAGGGCTTGTTGGTGCGGGTGTATTCGTAATCTACCCATTGATGAAAGGTATCATCATGAGTTTCCAAGATTACAATATTATGCCTGGAGCAGAAAGTCCTTTTGTTGGGTTAGAAAACTATAAAAAAGCATTTTCCGATCCTGCATTTCGCTATGCAGTACGTAATACATTTTTGAACACAGTTGTAACAGTTCCAATTAACTGGTTTTTAGGGCTTTTCTTTGCTGTATTAATAAATCTTCAGTTTATTAAGTACAAAATTACGTTCCGTACATTGTACTACTTACCAATTATCACTTCTTGGATTGTTGTAGCATTCCTTTTCCGCTATTTATTTGCTGACGGAGAAAACGGTTTAGTGAACTTTGTTCTATTAAATTTGGGCTTTATTGATTCTCCGATTGGTTGGTTACAAAATCAGTGGACAGCAATGGTAGTAATTTGGTTATTCCACATTTGGAAAACAGTTGGTTGGACCGTTGTTATTTATTTAGCGGCACTTCAAGGTATCCCGAAAAGTTTATATGAAGCGGCAGCAATTGACGGAGCGAATGGGGTTAAATCATTTATGTATGTAACGATTCCAATGCTAGGGCCGATTACCGCATTTGTCATCATTAACTTAATTATGGGTGCATTTAACATTTTCCCACAAGTGTATTTCATTACAAATGGTGGTCCAATGGGCCAAACGGAAGTTTTGCAAAGTATGATTTACAAACAGGCGTTTAACAACTTTAACTTCGGTTATTCATCTGCTTTAGGGGTAATGATGGGTCTGACGATCTTCCTCATTACATATACACAGCAGAAAAAACTAGGTAGACAAAAATTCATGTAGGAAAAGGAGGGAAATTCGATGAAAACAAACTTTTTGCCAAAGCTTTTTGTATACACCATTTTAATCATCGGAGTTTTAGTGTTTGTTACTCCGTTTGTATATATGTTAATGACAACATTCGTGAAAAACGCATATTCTCTCCCTAGACCACATGAGGTATTTACAGCGATACCTAGTCTAGAAAACTATGAAATTGTTTGGACGAAAAATAGTTTCTTCCGTTATTTTTTAAACAGTTTATTAGTAGCAACGGTAGCAACAGTTGGTAGTGTGTTTCTAGGAGCGTTAACCGCTTATTCATTCGTTCGATTCACATTCCCTGGAAAAGAATTCGTATTCCGAGTGTTTCTATTTACGATGATGATTCCGCTAGTATTAGCAATCGTACCTCAGTTTACTGTTATCCAATCACTTGGTCTAGTAAACACGTATTGGGGATTATGGTTAATTTACATCGGTGGAGGAGTAGTTGGGTCTACATTCTTCTTACGTGGATTCTTTGAAACAGTACCGAAAGAATTGGAAGAATCGATTGTTATGGATGGTGGAGGAAACTGGACTATCTTTAGAAGAATTTATTTACCTTTATCGAAGCCTGCACTAGGCACAATGGCGATTTTTGCTTTCTCTGGAACGTGGGACGAGTATTTCGTAGCATTAACAATTATTAAAGATGAGGCGATGAGAACATTGCCAATCGCGTTAATGATGTTCCAAGGAAAATACGCAAGTAACTGGGCGTGGATCTTTGCGGCTTCGATTATCGCAATCTTACCTGTAATTATTATTTATATCGTATTCCAAAAACGCTTTGTACAAAGTGGGGATACAGAAGGAGGCGTAAAAGGATGAGGAAGAAATTCGCTAGCCTTTTTATTGCTACTTTACTTATTATATCCTTGATGACGGGTTGTACGAAAACTACTTCCGCCCCTTTTCAATCAGATAGTGTCAAAAAAGGGGACTATTTAAGCTATGTAACAACTGATAAAGCTGTTTATAAGCCTGGGGATAAAGTTACCTTTACGTTAACATTAAATGAACAGATAGAAGAAGGGACGTTACTTGTTCGATACGTCCATTTAAATGAAATAGTAGAAGAGGAAGAAATCACACTAACTGGTGAAGACGCTGTTATGTGGGACTGGATAGCGAAAGAGGATGACTTTAAAGGTTATATGGTAGAAGTGTATATGAAAGATAAGAAAACAATTGTCGATCATTACAACATTGCTGTTGATGTTTCCTCTGATTGGACAAAATTCCCTCGCTATGGCTATTTAGCGGATTTTTATGAATTAGCAAAGGAGGAACAACAAGGGGTTATCGATAAATTAAATCGATTCCATATAAACGGATTACAATTTTACGATTGGCAGTATAAGCATGAACGACCGTTAAAATTAGAAAACGGTAAAGTAGCGGATACGTGGTTAGACATTGCCAATCGAGAAGTTTCTAGAGAAACGGTAGAAAATTATATTGCGATGGCACATGAAAAAAATATGAAAGCAATGAACTATAACCTTCTTTTCGGAGCTTACGAAAATTATGAAGAAGAAGGTGTGAAAAAAGAGTGGGGAATTTATCGAGATCCTCTCCTTGAAAACCAAGATAAGCACCCACTGCCTGAAAGCTGGGCGAGCGATATTTTCTTAATGAACCCAGCCAACGAAGAGTGGCAAGATTTTATTATTAATGCTGAAAAAGAAGTGTTCCAACATTTAGCGTTTGACGGTTGGCATGTCGATCAATTAGGAGATCGAGGTGCATTATGGGACGGAGAAGGGAATCGGTTAGACTTATCTACGACATATGTTCCTTTCTTGCAAAAAGCGAAGGAAGAACTACAAGTAGATTTAGTCATGAACGCTGTATCACAATATGCGGTAGGTTACATCGCGTCACAAGCTCCTGTAAGCTTCTTATATTCGGAGTTATGGGACTCACACCAAACGTTCAGTAGTTTAAAAGATGTAATCGATCAAAACTATCGCTATAGCAACAATGAGTTAAATACCGTGTTAGCGGCGTATATGAACTATGACCTATCTGACTCGATGGGCGAATTTAATACACCAGGTGTGCTACTAACAAATGCAGTTATTTTCGCCGCGGGTGGTGCCCATTTAGAGCTTGGGGAAAATATGTTATCGAAAGAATATTTCCCTCATAAAAAGCTTTCCATATCCGATGAGCTAAACAATCAGTTAATTCATTATTATGATTTCTCAGTAGCTTACCAAAATCTACTTCGCGACGGAGCAATTGAACTCTCAAAAGAAATTACTATTAGTAATGAAGATATTGATGCGTCAGAACGTGCTGAACGCGGAAAAGTTTGGAGTTATGCCAAAGAAAAAGACAACAAAGAAATTATTCAGTTCATTAATATGACAGATGCTACATCTCTTGACTGGAGAGATAATGATGGTTCGCAGGTTGAGCCTTCTGTCAAAGAGAATCTTAACGTTACGGCCGAGACAAACGGGAAAGTGGAAAAAGTCTGGATCGCTTCTCCTGATTTCTTTGCAGGATCCGCGGTTGAACTAGAGTTTAAGCAAAAAGGTGACGAAATACAGTTTACAATTCCACATTTAAAATATTGGGATATGGTTGTTATCGAATATAAATAAAACCGATATTTGCGAACGAGGAGTGGGATAGATATTATAGTAGGAAAATAAGTGTTTTGTAAAAGAGGGTTGAGATGATGTTACGAAGAATGATAAAAAACCGATTTGCAACAAAAGTAGTTTTTGCCCTTTTACTCGTTATTTTCATCTCAACTATTTTTAATAGCTACTTTTACTATCAATCTGCTTCGAACGTTGTAAAGAATAATGTTAGAGAATCATCACTGCAAATTGCAAGACAAGCAGCTGATTCTCTTTCGTTTATTTTCTCCTTAGGTAGCGATACTTCAGATTTACTCTATAGTAATGAACGACTACAGGAAATAGTCGTCGAAGATACGGCTGAAAAGTTATCGTTCTCCGAAAGAGGAAGCAATAATGAATATATGAATACGCTATTAAATTCACATGTATATTCAAGTTCATTTGTTCGAACGATTTATGTATTGAAGGAAGATGGAACTAGCTGGGGAAGTGGTACATTTTCCGCTTATAAGCTTACACAATATAATTTAGCTCAACAAGATTGGGTAAGAGAGTCAGTTGTGAAAGACGGTCAATTAGTTTGGGAAGGGCTACAATATGATCAATTGAGTGGTGCTGGTCAAAATACAGAACTAGTTGTCACTCTTAGTAGAGTGTTGAAGAACTTTAATAACTTACAAAATATCGGATATATACAAGTCGGTTTAGATGGAAGAGTAATATTAGAGAAAATTGATCAAATAAAACTGGGTAAGACTGGACGTTTTTTTGTAGTGGATGAAAAAGGAGAGGTTATGGTGGATTCGGTTTTAGAAAACATCAACCGCCCAGTCAAAAATGATGAGCTCTTTCAATATATACAAAACAAACGTTTGATTGAATTTGAATTTACACATGAAGGAACTCCTTATTATGGTGTAAAACAACCAATGAGTAACGGATGGACAGTCATTGGTATTGTTCCTATTAAAGAAATTACAGGTGAACTAAGTAATGTTCAAATGATAACACTCTTTTCGACAACGATCTTTACGATTGTCGCGATTATAATTGGTTTAGTTGCAGCCCATCGAGTAACAGAGCCAATTAGACTGTTAACACAGCAAATGAAGCGAGTAGGAGAAGGGAACTTTAACGTACGAACGAAAGTTGCTTCAACTGACGAAATAGGTCTCATGAGCCTGCAATTTAATCGAATGATTAATCAAGTCGAAAAACTGCTAGAGCAAGTAAAAGAAGTGGAAAGTCAAAAACAAAAAGCGGAGCTGCGTGCAATTAAGCATCGAATTAACCCACATTTCTTATTTAATACTCTTAGTACAATCCGTTGGTTAATTCAACTTAATCAAAAGGAAAAAGCAAACACAGCAATGTCTGCCTTAATTAGACTTTTAGAAGCAAATATGGGGAAAAAGGGAACCTTTGTCACGGTAAATGAAGAATTAAATATAGTAGAGAAGTTTATGGCAATTATGCAAATACGTTATGAACAGAAATTTTATTTAGAGCTAAATATTGCAGATGAAGTGGAGGATTTCCTAATTCCACAAATGCTTATTCAGCCCATAGTAGAAAATGCTATTTTCCACGGCTTTGTCCCAACAGGAAAAGACGGTACAATTCGAATTACAGGAAAGAAACTAGATGGTGGAATTGTATTAGATATCTGTGATAACGGTATTGGAGTTAAGAAAGAAGCATTAGAAAAAATTAAGGATCAATCACCGAATTCGTTTCTTGGAATTGGACTTACGCACGTGTACGATTCAGTAAACTTATATTACGGACCTGGCTCAAAAGTAGAAATTGATAGTAACGAAAACGGAACAGTTGTAAAGCTTATCCTTAAACAAAAAGGTAGAGGTGGAACATATGTTTAACGCAATGATCGTGGATGATGAACCAGTTATTCGCTTTGGCTTAAAGGCATCAATTAATTGGGAAGAAGAGGGTCTAAATTTAATAGGTGATTTTCCGAATGGAGAAAAAGCACTTGAAGCGATGGAAAATCAGCAAGTAGACCTTTTAATTACGGATATAAAAATGCCTATTATGGACGGTTTAACATTAATGCGAGAAGCGTTAAAGCGAAATCCGAGTGTAAAAGTCGTGTTAGTTAGTAGTTATAATGACTTTGAGTATGTTCGGGAAGGGTTAAAACACGGCGCTGTAGACTATGTATTAAAGCCAACTTTGGAGCCAGAGGAATTTTTACAACTCATTCAAAAATGCGTGGAATTAATGAAGAAAGAGCAAGTAATTGAAGAAAAGCTACATTTAATAGATGAAACGAAAGCGTTTAAAAATCGCCACAGATTAGAACAGCAACTAAAGCGTATGTTGATAAAGCATAATAAGTTGGAATTTTCGTATGAAGGCTTTAACAGCTTACAATCACCGATGATGGTTATATATTTGAAAATGTTTAATCCTAATAGGGTGATGGATCAAAAGGGAAAATTATATATATCATTTATGTTAGATGAGCTTCAAGAACAGTTTTATTTACAGTACGAGGAAGGTATTTGTATCCATATAAATGAGACAGACTTAGTTTTCGTTATTCGTAATGATAAGGATGAGCCACAAAAGCTGAAAGGTTGGCTTCAAGACCAAACTTATATTCCTTTTACTATCGGTTATGATATCGCTTCTAATTTCAAGGAATTACCAGAAAGTATTCATCGAAGTGAAGAAGCGTGTAGTAGAAGGTTTTTTCATGCTGAAGAAGATGTGTTTCCATACTTGCCTCTTGAATATGGACAAGTAAAAAGATTAAAAGGAGAGCAATTAAAGCAGTTTCTTTTACCGTATGACAAACAAAAGGTAACGGAGTTTTTAACAGAACATTTTCAAAAGCGAGAGTTAGAAGAGGTAGATCCTACTGAGATGAAGGATGAGGCATGTGACATCATCACTCATTTATTTGTAGATAAAATAGATGTAACCTTATTGCTAGAAAAATGCTCAATCTTAAAGAAAACAGAAACGATGCAAGAGCTTCATCACTCACTTTTACAACAGTTGGAAGAATGTGAAACAATCGTTGCTAATAAAGGTGATAAGTTGCATGGAGATAATGAGCTAATTGACAGTGCGCTTGAATATATTCACCGTAACTATACGGACGAGTTAACCTTGCAAAAGATAGCAGACCATATTCATATTAGTCGTAATTACTTTAGTATTTTATTTAAACGTTTTTTAAATCAAAATTTTATTGATTATGTGATTGACTTACGAATAAAAAAGGCAAAGGAGTTGCTAGAGCATTCCTCCTTGAAAGTATATGAAGTAGCAGAGCAATCTGGATTTGGAGATGTTAAGTACTTTAGCAAGCTGTTTAAAAAAACAACTGGTCTTTCTCCAGGTGATTACCGAACAGAACAACAAAAATAGTGGAGGTGAGTGAATATGGTTCGTAAAAGTATAATCTTCAGTTTTCTCTTCGTTAGCTTGTTATTGTTAGGAAGTTGTCGAAACTTAAACATCATTAATAATGGCAGTACACCTATTGAAACCCCAGAGGAAAATATCGAGTTGGTTATTTGGCATACGTACAACGAAGAAGAAACGCAAGTGTTTGAAAACGTCCTTATTCCACTTTTTGAAGAAGAACACCCTACTATTTCTGTGAAACCAGTTCGGCAATCACATAATGATCAGTTAAAGTCTGCGCTTATTTCTAGAGCCTCGGCGAATAAACCACCAGATGTTATTCGAATGGACATCGCGTGGATTCCAACATTTGCAGAACTTAACTTAATATATCCAGTAAGTAGATTTGATGACTTTACCAAGATTCGACAGTTATTTTTTGATGTGCCATTACTGTCCAATTTTTACAAAGGAGAGTATTATGGTGTCCCATTAAATACAAATACAAAAATAGCTATATATAATCAAGAACTACTAAAGCGTGCTGGCTATGATACTCCACCAAAAACGATGGATGATTTAATTCAAATGGTGGAGGAACACGACTATACCATTGGTATGAATGGTATTACTGGCTGGGAAAGTCTAGCCTATTTTTACGCTTTAGGTGGCGAATTGCTGGATGAAAAAAATGAAAAAGCATCAGGTTTTTTAGATAGCGAACAAAGTATCGAAGCTGTTCAGAAATTATTAAATATGTATGAGAATGGTCAACTTCCTCGAGGATTGTTAACAGGTAATCCGTCGACGTGGGAAGGTGTGGTTGATGGTAGTTATGCGCTTATTGATGAAGGACATTGGTTCTATAGTATACGTCCAACAGAAGTAGTGGAACAGTTGTATAAGCAGACAGTTTTTGCACCTTTTCCAGTGACGGAAGGAAGAGGATCTGTGCTTGGAGGAGAAAACTTAGTTATTTCAAAAGCAACAAACCATTTGGAAGCCTCTTGGTCGTTTGTAAAGTGGATGACAACTGAAACACCGCAACGATTACTGTTAGAAAAAGGATTAATTCCAACAAATAAAAATGTGGAAGTTACCGCCTATTATGAAGAATACCCATATTTACAGACATATGTGGAAAGTTTAGAGTACGCATTTTTACGACCTCCATTAGCACAATGGAGTAAAGTAGACGAAATGTATACCCAATATATGAGATTAATATTATCAAGAAGTATGACAGTCGAAGAAGGACTGCGTGAAGCAGCGGAAAAGATAGATCACATACTAACGGGAGAGGAAGCGTGACAGATATGGAAAAGAAATGGTGGAAAGAAAGTGTCGTTTATCAAATTTATCCTCGTAGCTTTATGGATAGTAACGGTGACGGAATAGGTGATTTAAAAGGAATGACGTCTAAGCTTGATTATTTACATGAGTTAGGAGTAGACGTTATTTGGTTATCACCTGTATATGAATCTCCTAATGATGATAACGGTTACGATATTAGTGACTATCAAGCGATAATGGATGAGTTCGGAACAATGAAAGATTGGGAAGACCTACTTGCTGGGTTGCATAGTCGTGGAATGAAGCTAATGATGGACTTAGTAGTAAACCATACTTCCGATGAACATAAATGGTTTGTAGAATCGCGTAAGTCAAAAGATAATCCATACCGTGATTATTATGTATGGCGTCCTGGTAAAGAAGATGGAATAGAGCCGAATAACTGGACATCATTCTTTAGTGGCTCAGCATGGCAAAAAGATGAAGAGACAGACGAGTATTTCTTACATTTATTCAGTAAAAAACAGCCTGATTTAAACTGGGAAAATCAAAAAGTAAGACAAGAGATTTATGACATGATGACTTGGTGGTTAGATAAAGGAATCGACGGCTTCCGGATGGATGTTATTAATCTTATTTCGAAAGTAGATGGCTTACCTAGCACACCATCAGGTAAACGCTATGACTGGGGAGGAGATTATTTCATGAATGGTCCTCGCGTTCATGAATATTTACAAGAAATGAACAGAGAAGTTCTTTCTAAATATGACATTATTACAGTTGGTGAGTGTCCAGGAGCTTCTACAGAGGATGCAGCACAGTATGCGAATAAGGAACAAACGGAATTAAATATGATATTTACGTTTGAGCATATGGATATCGATTCTGGACCTGGTGGAAAATGGGATGTAAAGCCATGGGAGTTAAAGGACTTAAAGGATGTTATGACGAAGTGGCAAAAAGGGTTAGAAGGAAAAGGCTGGAACAGTCTTTACTTAAACAATCATGACCAGCCAAGAATGGTATCTCGCTTTGGAAATGATAAAGAATACCGTGTCGAGTCTGCAAAAATGTTAGGAACTTTCCTTCATATGATGCAAGGTACTCCTTACATCTACCAAGGGGAAGAAATCGGGATGACGAACGTACGCTTCGAGGCAATTAAAGAGTACAACGACCTTGAAATTCATAACATGTATCGTGAAAAGGTTACAGAAGGTGGCGAGGACCATCAAAAGGTGATGGAGTCCATTTATGTGAAAGGTCGAGATAATGCGAGAACACCGATGCAGTGGGATGAAAGCCCGAATGGAGGATTCACAACTGGTACTCCGTGGATAAAAGTAAACCCGAATTTCGAACAAATTAATGCAAAACAAGCGTTAGCGGATTCAAATTCTATCTTCTATTATTATCAAAAACTAATTAAACTTCGTAAAGAGCATGACATTATTGTTTATGGTACTTACGACCTTGTGGCGGAAGAGCATGAAGCGATATACGCGTACACTCGTACGTTAGGTGATGAAAAGCTATTAGTTGTATGTAATTTCTATGGGGATGAGGCTGTATTTAATGGTAATTACTCTTTTGATAATGCAGAGTTGTTAATTAGTAATTATGAAGGAAATGAAAATATAAATAATATGACGTTAAGAGCTTACGAAACGAGAGTATATTTACTGAAATAATGAATATTGTGGGACGGGGACATGCACCTCGGCCCACATTTTTATAAAAATATCAACAATTTTTGTAAACGTTATCATAACAGATTGAAAGGGGAATTTTATTATGAGTGAAACGAAAATAGGGTTAATCGGTTTAGGGGGAATGGCGAATCATCATCTTCGTTTACTTTCAGAGCTACAAGGAGTTGTTATTTCTGCACTTTGTGATGTTAATGAAGAAGCACTACATACAATTGGGGACAAGTACGACGTGAAGGTGGAAAATAGATTTACAGACTATGAATCTCTTATTGGGAATGGAGAAGTTGATGCTGTCATATCGATTGTTCCAAATAAATATCATGCTGGGATTATTAAACTTTGTATTCAATACGGAAAGCCAATAATGACGGAAAAGCCTTTTACAGTAACGTTTGAAGAAGCAGCTGAATTAAAAAAAATGTTTGAAAAGAACCCTATTCCTTGTATGGTTGGATTTTCGTATCGCTATATTCCGTCATTCCGTTATGTGAAGCAACTATTAGAAGAGGAGAAGTTAGGAAAACTACGACACATTTCTGTGAACTATTTACAACAATGGGGGTCACCGCTATTTAATGTACCATTTAATTGGCGCTTTAGTAAAGAAATGTCAGGGACAGGTGCTTTAGGTGATTTAGGTTCTCATATGATTGATAGTGCAAGATACTTTGTTGGTGAATTTAAGGCAGTTGCTGGGATGATGACGACATTTGTAGAGGAACGAAAAACAGAAGGCGGAATGCAACAAGTGGATGTTGATGATTTTACTAGTTTTCAAGCAACTTTCCCTAACGGTGTGATGGGGACGTTTGTCACGTCAAGAAATGCGATAGGAGCTGGTAACCAATTGGAAGTGGCTATTTATGGGGATAAAGGAACGGTGAAAGTTTGTTGTGAACAACCCGATGATGTGCAAGTGTGTATTAAATCGGAGGGTAATTTAGATGCACCGTTTGAAACGGTGAAAGTTCCTGAAGCATTTTATTTAAATCAATTACAAGATTTTATCGAATATGTTGAAGGGAAATCGTTGAAATATATACCTAACTTTGAAGATGGGTATGAGAACCAAAAGGTGATGGAAGGTGTTATTCAATCCGCGAAGACAGGTAAATTAGTTGTAATCGAGGAGGTGTAAAAGTTTGAGTAAACTAAAAATTGGTGTTGTAGGTGCAAGCTGGTTTGCTGATTTATGGTATTTGCCAGTACTTCAAATGCATCCTGACGTTACGTTATCAGCGATTTGTAGTAGAACCGGTGAAAGTGCCAAACGGTTGGCAGAGAAATACAATATAGAAAATGTGTATATCGATTATAAGGAGATGTTTGAAAAGGAGAACTTAGATGGTGTGTGTATTGTCACTCCTAACGATTCTCATAAAGATATTACATTGGCCGCTATAGAAAAGGGACTTCATGTCATTTGTGAAAAGCCTATGGCACTTAATGCTGTAGAAGCGGAAGAGATGGAGAAAGCGGCTCGTGCTAGCTCGGTTGTCCATGCGATTAATTTCACCTATCGAGAGCATCCAGGTATTCAAAAATTGTTGGAGCTTATAAAGGACGGTTTAATAGGCAATATTCACGAAGCTTTTTTTGAATATACAGGTGATTATGGATTAAATGGCCCTCCTGGATGGCGTGGTACTATCTCGACAGGTGGCATAGGAGGTGTCCTGCAAGATTTAGGTTCTCATTTAATTGATGTGGCTCAATATATACTGCAGGATGAAATTATAAATGTACACGGATCGTTATCATTTATGGAAGATGATAGGTTAGTAAATGTAAGTAAAAAGCAATCAAAGGACCAAGCGGCAGACTCTGTATCTTTTACGGCTCACTTTTCCAATCTTGTAAGAGCATCCTTTTATACAAGTTGGGTAGCACCACAAGGAAATAAGCATCAGACAATTGACATTAAGTTATATGGAAGTAAAGGAAGTATCCACTTATTAACGTGTGAGCTCGGTACATCTTTACGGTACGCTATGAAGGGTGAAGAGTGGAGAGAGATTAGTCTAGAAGGAGCGACGCCACTTCAATGGGACGAAAAGCCGAGTGAGGAAAAATTCCGTCCTTGGCGAATTACTAACCGTAACGAAGTGTGGAAATGGGTGGACCATATATTAGGTAGAAAAGATAGAGAGCTTGCAACTTTCACTAGTGGTTTAAGTGTACAGCGTGTAATTGATGAGGTAATAGTTTCAGCTGAAAAAAAGATTAATGAATAAGTAATGATTCGAAGTTTAGAAGGAAAATCTCATAAAATAAATGAAGTAGAGGACGGAATAATAAGCTCCGATCCTCTTTTTTCTATAGTTTCAAAGGGTATATTGCTTTTAATAGGTGTGGGGGAGGGGCGATACAAAATAACAAGAAAAGATATAAATGAAAACAAATTTCTATTATACATTCCCTACCAGTTAACAATTGCTTATGGTATAATAGTCCCAACTTTAAGATTTTTTAGAAAGTTTAGACAATAACTGATGAATCGTATACTTAAAGGATTGGGTGATGGTAGAGATGACAAACAAAAAAATAAAAGTAATGACAGTTTTTGGGACAAGACCGGAAGCGATAAAAATGGCACCACTAATTAAAGAATTAAATAAAAACGAACAACACATTCAATCAATTGTTGCTGTCACAGGCCAACATCGTCATATGCTCGATCAAGTACTACAAATTTTTAACATTACACCAGATTATGATCTTAACATTATGAAAAGTAGACAAACGCTAGTAGATGTTACTACGAGTGCTTTATACGGGCTAGATAAAATAATTAAGCAGGTGAAGCCTAATTTAATATTAGTGCATGGAGACACGACAACAACATTTGTTGCAAGTATTGCAGCATTTTATAATCAAGTAGCCGTTGGTCATGTTGAAGCGGGGCTTCGTACTTGGAACAAAATGTCCCCCTTTCCTGAAGAGATGAACAGGCAATTAACAGGTGTGATTGCTGATCTTCACTTTGCACCTACTGAGCAAGCAGCTTTAAATTTAATTTATGAAAATAAAAATGAGAAGAATATCTTTATAACCGGTAATACGGCGATTGATGCGTTAAAAACAACTGTGAATGAAGCGTATACACACGAAGTATTGGAGAAAGTAGGAAACGATCGTTTAATTCTTTTAACAGCACATCGCAGAGAAAATATAGGAGAGCCTATGCGTAATATGTTTAGAGCAATAAAGAGAATTGTTAATGAGCATAAGGATGTGCAAGTTGTATACCCAGTTCATTTAAATCCGGTAGTTAGAGAAATCGCTGATGATCTTTTAAAAGGAGATGATCGAATACATCTAATTGAGCCGCTTGACGTCCTAGATTTTCATAACATTGCAGCACGTTCAACACTAATTTTAACTGATTCAGGTGGTGTACAAGAAGAGGCTCCTTCACTCGGAGTGCCGGTTTTAGTTTTACGTGACACAACAGAGCGTCCTGAGGGAATAGAAGCAGGAACGTTAAAGCTTGCTGGTGTAGAGGAGGAAAATATCTATCAACTTACGAAACAACTATTAACGGACCCACATGAATATAATAAAATGGCATGGTCATCCAACCCTTATGGAGATGGATTTGCTTCAGAACGTATAGTAGAAGCAATTCTTGAATACTTTACTATAAAAAAAGGACAACCTTTAGTAGTTTCGACAAATTAGCTCCAGAAGCAGAATGGATTCATAAAGCTAAAATCATTCACTACGAACAATATTTCGGTTAATTAATACCTATTAATCTCCAAATATTGTAAGAGAATAAAGTTAAAGAAAACAGCTAAATGTGAAAATTAAATTATTATTGTATAACGATTTGGAACAAAGAGTTGTCTAGTGCTTTTGTGGAAAGTTATATTAGTATACATGCAGTATACTGAATCTTTTAAGTTTTGAGAATATTATATTTACTAAAACAATAGGCATATGTTACTATTTATACATTACATTTCCACTGAAATGTAAAAAATTGAGGGAAGGGGTGGTTATATAGGGAAAAACGGTAAATATTCGCGTAGTAAAATAGGAAAAGGGGGAAACGTGTTGAAAAAAGGAAGTTTTAAGAAATTTTTTAGTAGTTTACTAATCATCACAGTAATCTTATCAACGTTTTTAAGCCCAGCAGCAGCATTTGCTACAGACTCTCCTACAAAGAAAACAACTGTTGATGAGCAAACATTACAAATGAAGAAAATTATTGCTCAACAAGAATCACTTCTAGAACAAACTCCAACTTTAGATCAATCTCTACAAGAATTAAAAGGTGATGAGGAAGTTTCAGTAATTGTACAACTATCTGAACCACCAGTAGCATTAGTAAAAGGAAAAAGTGAAGTAGAAGGGAAAAGTTTTTCTGCTTCTGAAGCAAAAGCGGTTGAGAAAAAAGTAGTTTCTCAGCAAATAGCTTTTGAAAAGTCTTTAAGCACGAAGAAAGTTAAATATTCTAAAGGCTTTACATACAACAAAGTATTCAATGGTATGTCTTTGACAATTAAAGCCAGCGAATTAGAAGCACTTTTAAGTGTTGAAGGTGTTGTAAGTGTTGAGCTTGATGAAGAAAGATATGCACTTGAATTACCAAGTAAAGAAGATAAAGTAGATGCACTAATGACCGATAGCACTCCACACCTTGGTGTTCCTGAGCTTTGGGATTTAGGATATGAAGGCGAAGGGGTAAAGGTTGCAGTACTTGATACTGGTATCGATTATTACCACCCTGATTTTGCTGATGTATACAGAGGTGGATATAACTTCATACCACATTCTGGTAATGATTATGCTCGTGACCGGGCTGACGATGATGGATATGAGACGTCTCCATTAGATCGCCCAGATCATAGACCGGAATTTAATGCAAATGGTAGTTCATTCTATACTTCTCATGGTACACACGTAGCAGGTACAATTGTACATTTAGCTCCGAAGATTGATTTATACTCTTACCGTGTATTAGGAGCATATGGTAGTGGGGCAACTGCTGGAATCATTGCAGCAATTGAAAAATCAGTTGTAGAAGAAATGGATATCATTAACCTTTCTTTAGGTGGTAGCAGTAACAGTGAAACGGCACCTGATGCAATTGCGATTAACAATGCGACGTTAGCTGGTGTTACTGCCGTTATCGCAACAGGTAATAGTGGACCTGGCCGCGGCACAATTGGAAATCCGGCTTCCTCTGCGTTTGCTATTTCTGTAGGTAACTCTACTGTTCCTGAAATGCATTTAAGTAGCTCTGTAACTGTAGAAGCTGGTGAATACAGTAAAACAGATACATTACCAATGTTCGGTTGGACGTATCAAGAGGATCCGAGAGATACGTTAACAGGTACTTATGACTTAGTAGCTGTTCCTGGGGTTGGTAACCCGTCTGACTTTGAAGGCATTGATGTAGAAGGAAAAGTAGCACTAATTTCCCGTGGTGAAATTGCATTTGTTGATAAAATTGCAGCAGCAAAAGATGCTGGGGCAATTGCAACAATTATCCACAATAACGTAGCAGGAGCTGGTCCTGCCAATATTTATTTAAGCACTGATTATGGATTCATCCCAACATTTGATATGGCGACTGCGGATGGACAAGCGTTAAGAGAAGCTCTTGGTTCAGAGTTAGGCCAAGTAACTTTCGGTGATTATACTGAGACAATGACAGAAGGTGACGATGTCAATAGTTCAAGTTCTCGTGGTCCAACGAACCCAAATTTTGATATTAAACCAGATGTTGTAGCACCTGGAACTAATATTATGGCAGCTATTCCTGCTTATGAAAAAGATTACCCTGGTGCAGATTATGAGTATGCATATGGGCGTAAAACTGGTACAAGTATGGCTACACCTCATGTTGCCGGTGTTGCTGCGCTATTGAAACAAGTAAATCCGGAGTGGACTCCATTTGATATGAAAGTAGCAATATCTAATACTGCTAAACAATTAAATGTTAGCCAGTACGATGTATTTGCTCAAGGACCTGGACGTATCCAACCTGTAGCGGCTGCTTTCCCAGAAGCGTTAGCGTATGCTTATGATGAAACGGAATTTGAAGGTGAAGTTCATGAAAACGTTAAGGGTACTGTTACGTTCGGTAAAGTAGAGCCGAATGCTCAAAGTGCTCAAACTGTTACGAAGCAAGTTGTAGTGAAAAACATGGGTGAATCAACAAGTGACTTTAATGTTACTGTTCAAACAACGAAAAGTGGGACAGGTGACATGAGTGCTGCTAATGTTGAGGTAGATGTAACATCATTTACACTTTCTGATGAGCAAGTGTTAAACGTTACATTAAATGTTCCAGCTGGAGCAGGTGCTTTAGGAAACGAATTACTAGGTTACATTCATATCCAAAGCGCTACTTCTAAACTACTATTACCATTTGCTGTAGAGTTTTCTGGAGAGGTTCCGAACGGATTAGGTTATTACTTCCTAGAAAGTGATGTTATTTCACCAAATGGAGATGGTGTGTTAGATACTACTAGATTAGCATTCCAATTATTAAATAACCATGGTACGAACTATATTGAACTATGGGATGCACAAAATCCTGAAGGTGGATACTATGGAGATGGATATGTTGGATATTTCCATGCTGGTGAAAGCTTAGGAGCAGGATCTTATACACTTACTATTAATGGTGTGTATAGAGATTGGGCTGATGGAGCACAAAAAATGGCGGAAGATGGAGTGTACACTGTTGATTTTACTGGTGCAAACCCAGTAGCTGGTGTCACATTTGATTGGGCTCCGTTAATCATTAAAACGTCTAATGCGGAAGTAGAATTTGGCGATCTAGGTGAATACCAACCAGGGGAAGAGTTCGAAGTATCAGGTACTGTAGTAGATAGTTTTGTTGATTACAAATCAACTGTTGAAAATGTACTAGGATTAGATTATGACGTTAATGACCAATTAACGGTTGAATATGTGTTATTAGATGCTGATGGAGAAGAACTGGATAGCGCTTCTGTTGAGTTGGACCAAGAAGGTAACTTCGTTTTATCTTTACCAAGTTTACCTGTTGGGGAAAACGAATTAACGTTATCAGTGGAAGATGTTGCGGGTAACTCTTCTGAGCATGTTCTCGATTTAACTGTTGAAGCTCCAAATAGTCCACACTATGACGAAGCTGTTTGGTATGAGTCAGTAAATAACTTCTTTAATGCTGTATACTTTGCAGGATTAGCATTATTAGATGGAGATTCTCGTGCAGAATCATTATTAGAAACTGTATCTGTAGAACTTCTAAATGAAGCTAATACTCAACTAGCAGAAGGTGACTTTACTACTGCTGAATATTCTTATCAGCTATTAGTAGAAACTGAAGGTGTTCCTCAAGCTGTTAAAGAGGAAGCAGCAAGCAAAATTGCTGTGAAATCTGAAGAGTTTGCGATTGCACTTTGGTATGAGTCGCTAGGAAACTATTATAATGCTGTATACTTTGCAGGACAAGCAATTGAAGCAGGGGATGCTCGTGTAGGAGCGCTAATGGCGAACGTAGCTGAAGCTTTATTAGCGGAGGCAAATGAATTATTAGCTAACGGCAACTTTACTGAAGCTGAATTTGCTTATCAATTACTAGTAGAAACTACAGGTGTACCTCAAGACGTGAAAGAGGAAGCAGCAAGTAAACTCGCTGTGAAATCTGCATATCTTGGTGATGCATTATGGTATGAAGAAGTAGGAAACTTATACAACGCAGTACACTTTACAGGTCTTGCTTATAGTGAAGGAGATGCTCGTGCCGAAGGTGTAATGGCAAGAGTTGCTCCAGCACTTTTAGCTAAAGCTGATGACGATCTTGCTAACAATAAATATTTAGAAGCTTATAATGCATATTTCTTACTATTAGCAACTGATGGTGTACCGCAATATATTAAGGATGCAGCAGAAGAAAGAGTATCAAATTAATAAAGTTGGAACAACTGGCAAATGTCAGTTGTTCCATTTTTACTATTTATGAGCAGCCTAAAATTAGTAATTGTTACAACCTTAACGTTGTAAGTGCTTTACTTTATAGGTATAGGAAGGAAGAATGCTTGTGATTAACTGGAACGATATTCTCATAATAAGCTTCTATGGATTGCAAATTGTATTATTATTCTTTTGGATATACTGGTTATTTATCAGTCTATTCGGGTTTGGTAGAGCAAAAAAGTTAGAAAATAAATCCCCTAAAAAGCGCTTCTTAATTTTAGTTCCAGCTCATAACGAGGAAAAAGTAATTGGTAATTTAGTAGAAAATCTTCAAAACTTACATTATCCCAATAAATTATATGATGTAGTCGTTATTGCAGATAACTGTAACGATAAAACCGCCGAAATTTCTAGAAGTCTCGGTGCAAAAGTAATTGAGCATGAAAGTAAACCGGGGGAACTACGAGGGAAACCGTACGGAATTAAGTATGCGGTGGAACAGATTGGAAAAGATTTAACGAAAAAATACGATGCTATTTGCTTTTTTGATGCGGACAATTTAGTCACTTTAAACTACTTACAAGAGATGAACAACCATTTATTAAATGGAGACAGATTAATTCAATGTTATTTAGATTCAAAAAATCCGGATGATAACTGGGTAACTCTTTCTTATGCGACTAGTTATTATTATATGAACCGAGCGTGGCAATTAGGTAAGTCACGATTAGGTCTTGGTAATGCAATTGGTGGAACAGGGTTTTGTGTTGATACGAAGCTTTTCACAGAGGTAGGTTGGACTGCCCAATCGTTAACGGAAGATCTAGAATTTACGATGCAATGTTTGTTAAAAGGAACTCCTGCAAGATGGTGTCATTATGCGAGAGTTTATGATGAAAAGCCTGAGAGTTTTATCGCCTCTTGTATTCAACGACTACGGTGGGCACGCGGTCACTGGGATGTTTGTTTTAAATATACTGGAAAGTTATTGTGGAGATTTATTCGAAAATTCGATATTTTAGCTTTAGATGGTGCCATTTACTTAGTAAACCCAGGGCGTATAATATTAAATTCTTTATCTGGAGCTATCATCCTACTATCCAATTTAACTTTTGCCCAATCCTGGTTCCAAGCAATTTTACCATGGCAAATTTGGTTATTTATGATTATTTTCCAATTCAGTTATGTAGTCTATACATTAATTTCAGATTCTAATAAACGATTAAATAAAATAAAAGGAATATTATCTTTAATACTATTTAATCTTTCATACGTACCATTGTTTTTTTGGTCCTTATTTACGAAGGATAATAAAACTTGGAAGAGAACGGAGCATACAAGAAATATTTTAATAGATGAAATTAATATAGCAAAAGAACAGGTTACCCCTACAAAAGAACGCTAAACTATTAGAGTGGTGAAAAGTATGTTGAAAGATAAAATTAGGCTTTTTGACGTGGACTTTGTTAATAGTAAATTTTCCGAGTTTGCAAAAGTAATGGAAAAGCATGTATTACAGAAAGAAAAAGCCTATGTAGTAACTGGTAATCCTCAAATAATGGTAGAAACGTTCAAAAGTAAGTCATATAAGGGTTGTATTGAAAATGCGACCTATGTAACAGCAGATGGTATAGGAGTTATATTAGCTTCAAAAATATTAACAAAAAAATCGTTACCCGAAAGAATAACAGGGTTCGATTTAATGTTACACTTATTAGATTTTGCCAATCGTAAGAAAAAAAAGGTTTATTTGCTCGGTGCAGAAGAATTGGTTTTAAATCGAGCGATACATAACATAAAAATGAAATATCCCGATATAAAATTAGTCGGTTCTCATCATGGTTTTTTCTCTATTAAAAATGATGGTGAAAAAATCGCGAACGAAATTAGTCAATTGAAGCCCGATTTAACCTTTGTTGCCCTCGGTGCACCAAAGCAAGAAACGTGGATTTCTACGTACTTTTCTATTTTTGAGAGTGGTGTGTTTATCGGGGTTGGAGGAAGTTTAGATGTACTAGCTGGCGAATGTAAAAGGGCACCAATCATTTGGCAAAAATGTCATTGTGAGTGGCTATATCGAATCTCTCAAAAACGAGATAAAATAAGACGGATCTATATTTTATTATTGTTTATAAGAAAAGTGGTTAATTGTTGGCTAAAGAAGCTAAAACTAATTGGATTGCAAGCAATACATAGGAAAGTGTAAAGACTTCACTTTCTTGTGTAGAAGTAGTAAATTGAAAGAGTAGCAGAAGTTGCTACTCTTATTTTTATTGAAAACTTGGATTTCTACCACTAAATATGGTATGTTGAAAAAGGATAAAAAGGAAAAGTTTTTACATATAAACTTGATTTTAAGGTAGGGAAAAGAAATGAAAATAACAGTCGCTGGAACTGGCTATGTCGGTTTATCGAATGCTATTCTTTTAGCGCAACATAATGAAGTCATTGCTCTAGATATTATTCAAGAAAAAGTAGATATGATTAATAATAAAAAATCTCCTATTGTTGATAAAGAGATTGAAGAGTTTTTAGCTACGAAAGAATTAAATTTAAAGGCAACTACTAATAATGAAGAAGCATTTAAAAATGCAGAATATGTTATTATTTCTACACCAACAGACTATGATACAGAAAAAAATTACTTTAATACCAGCTCTGTAGAAGCAGTCATTCAAAATGTATTAGCGATTAACCCTAATGCAGTTATGGTCATTAAGTCGACAATTCCTGTTGGGTATACTGCTCAAGTAAGAGAAAAATTTAACACGGAAAATATTATTTTCTCTCCTGAATTTTTAAGAGAAGGAAAAGCTTTATATGACAATTTATATCCTTCCCGCATTATTGTTGGGGAGCAATCTGAAAGAGCAAAGGTTTTTGCTGATTTGCTCGCTCAAGGGGCAATTAAAGAAGATGTTCCTGTATTGTTTACGAACTCTACAGAGGCTGAAGCAATTAAGCTTTTTGCGAACACTTATTTAGCGATGAGAGTTTCCTTTTTTAATGAGCTAGACTCTTACGCAGAATTAAAAGGCTTGAACGCTCAACAAATTATTGAAGGTGTAGGGCTAGATCCGCGTATCGGTGGTCATTATAACAATCCTTCATTTGGTTACGGTGGATATTGTCTTCCGAAAGATACGAAGCAACTGTTAGCTAACTATGAAGGAGTACCTAACGATATCATTAAAGCGATTGTGGATGCGAATAGTACGAGAAAAGAACATGTTGCAGATATGATTGCTAGCAGAAATCCAAAAGTAGTAGGGATTTATCGATTAACGATGAAAATGGATTCCGATAACTTTAGACAATCAGCCATTCAAGGTGTTATCGAGCGCCTACAAGAAAAAGGAATTGAGATTGTCATCTACGAACCGGTTTTAAAAGACGAAACGTTTAATGGTTCTAGAGTTGTAAATAATTTCGAAGAGTTTAAAAACATTAGTGATGTTATCGTGGCAAATCGTTTATCAGACGACCTTGTTGATGTAAAAGAAAAAGTATATACGCGAGATGTGTTTAGTAGAGATTAAAAAAAACCCTTGTAGTTTAGAGCTACAAGGGTTTTTTGCATTTTTAGAAGAAGAAACGCCTTCTCCCTAAACTAAATGTTTAACATAGGTATATTCTATCAAGACCTTAGTGGGATGTTACGAATTGGTTTTTATGGTAAAAAGAAATAGCGTTAGAATAATTATAAGTTATATTTGTATAATTATTCTTTCTGTTGTCGAAATTTTAACCGGTGGGAGAGGGAGTTTATGAGAAAAATATTGGTGTGTTGGATGGCGATTCTTTTAGTTTTATCTAGTTTTGCACAAGTACCAGTTTTAGCGAATAGTGCTGAAGCTAGCAACCTAGAGCTGGAAACTAGTAGAACATTACTTTCCTTAACGGAAGCTCGTACTGTTGAAGTGCAAGCAGACTTTGGGGAACGAGTAGATTTAGACGAACTACAATTCCAATTTGGTGGGAAAAACCTTTCAGATTGGAAAAAATGGAGTGGGGGTACAAACTATAACGGTGCACCATTCATCACAGTAGTGGAAGAACCTCATTTTGTTGATGATACAACAGTCGTAAAGGCGACACTGCAATTTGACTTACCTTTTGACACTACTAATCTTTCCAATAGAACGATACGTATTCAATACCAGCAATTGATTGGTAATTATGAATTAGCTTTAATTAACACTGTTTCTGGTCAGAAAGCTGCAACAAACGTAAAACTTAATGTGTATGACGAATTTTTATTTTATGAAGAAATAAAGCCTGCAATTGATGAAGTGTTTGCACAAGCCGAGGCGAATGATCGCTACTTAAAATACGAAGTTGCAGGTCAATCGGTTGAGGGACGTGACATCCATTTTGTAACGTTGGCAAAAGACGAATCAGCAGTAAATAAGTACTTAAATGAAACGTTACCAACTGCGTTAGACGATCCTAGTAGTTTACTAGAAAAAATAGAAAATGGGACGATAGGAGACTACCAAATTCCTATTTGGATTAACAATATCCATCCTGATGAAGTAGAAGGTGTTGATGCGCAAGTTGAATTATTAAGGGAATTTGCGCTAGAAGAGGAAATTACATTTACAACACAAGATCCTACTACGAAAGAGGAAACAGAGGTTACATTAAACGTAGACGAAGTGTTAGATGACGTTATTTTCCTATACCTTTTCACTAGCAATCCAGACGGAAGAGTTGCTAACACTCGTGCAAATGCGAACGGTTTTGACTTAAACCGTGACAACGCATACCAAACACAAGTAGAAACACAGCAAGTAAATGAACTAATAGCAAAGTGGACGCCGCTTTCTTTCATTGACATGCACGGCTATGTAAACGGATTTTTAATTGAACCAACAACACCACCGCATAACCCTAACTTTGAATATGATTTATTACATGGAAACATGATTAATCAAGCACATGCGATGGGGCAGGCGGGGATTGGTAATTCAAACTTAGACTCTTACTTTATACCAAAACTGGAGTGGGAGGATGGCTGGGATGATATGACACCAGCTTATACAGCGGTATTTTCCATGTTACATGGATCACTCGGTCATACAATTGAAGTACCTGAATTAGGCCAAGATTCTTATCGTGCCATGTTTGGAGCTGGATTAGGTGCAACTCTATTTGTAACAGAAAATAAAGATGAGCTATATGCTAACCAATTGAGAGTATTCGAGCGTGGTGTGAACGGTGAGGATAATCGAGCGGTTGACCAATATTATGTCAATGCAGCAGGGGAAACGATAGGACGTGTTCGTGGGGAGCATGAAAACTTTTTCCCAGATTATTATGTAATTCCAACAGATACAAAGGAGCAAAAAAATCTATCAGAAGCAGAAAAAATGGTAGATTACTTAATTCGTAACGGTGTAAAAGTAGAAAAAACGACGAAAAGTGTGCATTTGAATGGTACAAAATATCCGAAGGGGACGTACGTAGTACCGATGAATCAAGCAAAACGTGGTTTAGCCAATGCTGTCCTTTATAAAGGAGAAGATGTATCAGATTGGGCAGCAATGTATGATCCAATCGTCGTGAATTTCCCAGATTTACGTGGGTTTACTATTCATGAAGTTCGAGAAAAAGGAGTATTTTCGAATGTGACCAATTCAGTTGATGAAGTTAATTTTACAACTGGAAAAATCGTTGGGAATACACCGAAGCAAGTATTGAAAAATACGAATAACGACACAGTGAAACTAGTGAATGAATTATTAAAAGACGGTAAAACAGTCGAAGTAGCATTAGAAACAAATGCCCGTGTAAACAAAGGTGATTTTATCGTAGAAACGAAGGATCTACGTTCGTATGCTAATGATTATTATTTTGAAGCAATTTCTCTAGGAAATTCAAAAAATATTAAAACGAATGTTTTAGTGCAACCGAAAGTGTCTGTAACAGGTTCTTCTCAATTAAGCTATACGTTGAAGGAATTAGGTTTTGATTTAGTAAGTCAAGCTGATGCAGATGTTATCGTAAGTGACAATACGAGTTTTAATCGAAATAATATTGAAGGGAAAGCATACATCGGATTAGGAGTTTCCGCTTTAAGTGCTGTTAGGTTAAGTGGAATACTACCTGGATATGATTTCGGTTATACGAGAACTAGTCATGAAGGGCTAGTAAAAGCAAATGTAAATGATCATTTATTAACATCCGGTTATGGGAATGACGAGTTGTTGTATGTTACAACTGGTGCGTGGATCTCTTCCGTTCCTGATGGCGCCGAAGTTCTTGCAACTTTTAGTAATGCTGAAGATTTTTACGTGGCTGGATGGTGGCCAGGGCATGAAGGGGCTAACGGTGAAACGTTAGCATTTACAACAGATGTAGATGGGACGTCCATTACTCTTTTTGCTAACTCTTTAGCGTTTAGAGCACATACTGACCATAGTTACCGATTGTTAGCAAATAGCATTTATGCTTCTGTTGGTGAAGAAAACGAGAAAAAGAAACGAGGTAATGCTAAAGGGCATGCGAATACTGTGAATGATGTAAACGTGAAAGTTGAGGGTGAAAAAGTAACAGCAACTGTTGCTGAGAAAGCATTATTAAGTAAGAAGAATGATGCTAATCTATTTACGATTCAAGTTGATCGTCCAACTACAGATGGGTCGGTTGTCGTACAGCTACCGGCAAACGATATTAAACAATTACAAAAATCTCAACCGAATGCAAAAGTAGAAATTCAAACAGAAACGAGCACATTTGTGATTGCACTTACCGATATTGATTTGAAAAAGCTTGGAAAAATAAACGGTAAAGGATATATCAATGTTACGTTTAGTGTTGAAAAGCAAGATAATGGTGGAAAAGCTGAGGAACTAAGTGAAGTAGAATTAGTAAATGTGAACATTGATTAGGTTGTAAGGGTGAAAGTATATATGAGATGCGTCAATTAATCTTTCAGGTGCGTCAAAAACACGTGCAGGTGCATCAATTAACTTTTCCAAACACATCAAAACTACCAATATTCAACTAACCGAATAGTTCATCAAAGAAGAAGGTAGACTAGTCTACCTTCTTTTTCATTGTTAAAATAAGGGGTGAGGTGAAAATAATGAAAATTAAATGGGGTATTCTTAGTACCGCACGGATTGCGCGTACGCAATTTATTCCTGCGATAGATAGAGCGGAAAATGCGGAAGTAGTAGCAATCGCAAGTCGAAACAATAAAGTACATAATATCGCAAGGGAGTTAAATATTCCACGAGCATACGAAAGTTATGAAGCGTTATTAAATGATCCAGACATTGATGCCGTATACATTCCGCTTCCAAATCACTTACATAAAGAATGGGCTATAAGCGCGATTCAAAAAGGAAAACATGTACTTTCAGAAAAGCCTGCTACATTAACAGCGGAAGAAGCGACTGAAATTAAAGAGGCGCTTATTTCTTCTCCAGTAAAATATATGGAGGGCTTTATGTACCAGTTTCACCCTCAACATGAAAGGGTGAAAGAGATAATTGCTTCTGGTGAAATAGGAACAGTGAAGCAGTTCAATAGTAGTTTTTCTTTTCATTTAGGGGATCGAGAAAATTCGATAAAAATGCAAAAGGAATACGGTGGCGGAAGTTTGTATGATGTTGGCTGCTATCCTATTCATGCTGCTCGGATGATTCTTGGAAGCGAACCGATAGAGTTACAGGCATTTAGCCTTAACGATCAAGATAGTGGTGTTGATTTAACAACTTCAACGTTTATGAAGTTTGCGGGAAATGTGATTGCTAAAACGGAAAGTAGTATTGATATGGCAAATCGGGATGAGTATGAAATCATCGGAACGAAAGGAATCGTTAAAGTACCACACGCATTTCGACCTGATAAAGTGGGCGGAGTGGGGACTGTTATTGTGGAAAAGGATAATGAGATTCGCAAAGAGAAATTTAGTGGAGATATATACCGTTTAGAAGTTGAACATTTCTCAAGCGCAATACTGAACGATGGAACTGTTTCGTACACGATTGACGATACAATCAACAATATGAAAGTAATGGATGCATGCTGGGATTCAATTAAAACTGGGAGATCAGTAAATATTAAATAGTAGCATATTCTTGTAGGAATATTAGTTGAAACTGCCGAGATCATTATTTACTATTAACTATAATGTATAAGACAAGCTAATGATAATGTTAATAGGTAAAAAGAACCATGAAAAAAGTTGGTGCTTACGAACTGTTAAAGTGAATCTCGTTTTGTCGATATCAAGATAGAATAATAGTATCGTACGAAAGGGCAAAGTCATTGAAAAATGATGACGCAAAACTATAGGGGCTAAGGGTTAACTATGCTAGCCAGTTACCGAATACTTCCTCCGTACGAACATATAGGAGGTTAACTTGATATGAAAATCTATCATAAGCTGTTTGTTACGTACTACTCCATTCTCATTGAAGACTGCCTTGACGAAGAGTTAAAAATGCAGCTTAAGAAAAAGCTATCGTATCATCATTTAAAATTAGGAATGTAATAATATAAAAAGAGGGATCAGTTTTGACACTGGTCTCTTTTTTCTATTCTAACGAAAACATCCATCAATATAGTGCACCTAAATAGTCAATCTAGTAGACCGTATTATTGAAGCGCTTACAATATAATTTAGGTAAGCGGTTACACAAAAGGCGGTGAAGAGAATGGATGCAAATTTAGAGACAAAGTCAGCGAAAGCTTCTACACAAATTAAAACAGAAAGTAAAAAGAAGCGTAACTGGAAAAAAGGCTTAACGTATTTAGCGTTTGTAGGGCCGGCATTATTATTCTTTCTTGTAATACAGATTGTTCCATTCTTAATGGGGATTTATTATTCCTTTACTTCTTGGAATGGAGTTAGTTCTGCAGTAGAGTGGGTTGGTTTTGAAAACTATAAACGAATTTTTACGAATGATCCAATATTTTTCCAATCGTTTATGTTTACGACAAAATTCATGCTTGCGGCAGTGTTAATAAGTAACTTAATAGGTTTTGGTTTAGCGTTAATTTTAAACGCTGCTCTGAAAACAAAAAATATATTACGAACAGTATTTTTCTTACCGAATGTAATCGGTGGATTATTACTAGGTTTCATCTGGCAGTTTATTTTCGTCAGAGGGTTTGCATCTGTTGGAGAGGCAACAGGGTGGAGCTTCTTCCAGTTACCTTGGTTAGGAGATGAAACGACTGCGTTCTGGGGAATAGTTATCGTATTCGCATGGCAAATTAGTGGTTATATGATGGTTATTTACATCGCAGCTTTACAAGGTGTGGACCAATCATTATTAGAAGCAGCAAAAATTGACGGAGCTTCTACGTTCCAAACAATTACGAAAATAATTGTTCCATTAATTTTACCAGCATTTACTATCTGTTTCTTCTTAACGATTTCGATGGCATTTAAGATTTTTGACTTAAACCTTTCTTTAACTGGCGGTGGCCCGTTCAATTCTACACAGTCAGTAGCCATTAACATTTACCAAGAAGCATTCCAAAACAACCGTTACGGGTTAGGAACTGCAAAGTCGATTATATTCTTTGTAATAGTTGCGATTGTTACAACGTTACAAGTAACAGCAACGAAGAAGAAGGAGGTTGAAGCGTAATGAACAAGTACACGAAAAAAACATTCGTGCTTGAAATATTTGCGATTATGTTAGCGCTTCTGTTCCTCGTACCGTTTTACTTCGTTCTCGTTAACTCCGTAAAAGGGTTTGGCGAAATATTAATTGATGCGGCGGCATGGCCAAAAGAGATTTTATTCTCGAACTATGCAAAAGTATGGGAAATTATTAACTTCCCGAAAGCGTTTATGAATTCTTTAGTCATTACGGTATTTAGCATTATCGGTATTGTTGTGCTAAGCTCGATGGCAGCGTGGAAAATGGTTCGTACACCAAGTAAACTGAGCAAAATTATTTTCATCCTAATTGTATCAGCGATGGTTATCCCGTTCCAAACGGTTATGATTCCGTTAATGAAGCTTGGTGGGACACTTGGTATTATTAATAGTATTCCCGGAATTATCATTATGTATTTCGGATTTGGAGTTCCGCTTTCACTATTCTTATATCACGGATTCGTAAAAGGAATTCCGGTTGAGATTGAGGAGGCAGCAAGAATTGACGGGTGTAGTCAATTCGGAGTGTTCTGGAGAATTGTATTTCCGTTATTAAAACCAATTACGGTAACGGTTATTATCCTAAATACACTATGGATTTGGAATGACTACTTATTACCACTTCTAGTATTACAAGATGCAGAATTACGTACCATTCCATTAGCAACAAGCTCATTCTTTGCTCAATATACGAAGCAATGGGATATGGGATTAGCGGCGCTTGTACTAGGTATCGCACCAGTTATTGTTTTCTTCCTATTCTTACAGAAGCACATTATCAAAGGTATTGCTCAAGGTTCTGTAAAATAAGGATCACGTCAGTAATAAGCTTCTGTTTCCGAGAGAATCAGGAGTTTACTATAAACAAACAACATTTAAGGGGGATTTATCAATGAAACGATTGCTTTTATTATCTATCTCGTTATTCCTAGTAATTGGCATAGTAGCTGGTTGTTCTTCAAGTGGCTCTAGTGACGAAAAGTCCAAATCAGATGGTGACGTAGTAACGTTAAACATGTTCCAATTTAAAGTGGAAATTGCAGACCAACTTGCAGAATTAATTAAAGAATTCGAAGCAGAGCATCCAAACATTAAAGTTAAGCTTGAGAGTGTTGGTGGTGGTGCGGACTACGGTGCTGCATTAAAAGCAAAATTCGCTTCTGGTGAGCAACCAGACATTTTCAATAACGGTGGATTCAAAGAGTTAGAGCTTTGGAAAGAGCATTTAGCAGACCTTTCTAATGAGCCTTGGGCAGAGCACGTTCTTCCAATCGGAAAAGTACCTATGACAGATGAAGATGGCACACTTTACGGTATGCCGGTTAATTTAGAAGGTTATGGTTTCATTTACAATAAAGATTTATTTGCAGAAGCTGGTATTACAGAGCCGCCAACTACGGTTTCTGAGTTAATTGATGCAGCGAAAAAGCTAGAAGCAAACGGAATTACTCCTTTCTCAGCTGGTTACGGTGAGTGGTGGGTAATTGGACAGCATTTATTAAACATTCCATTTGCACAACAAGATGATCCGGTAGCGTTTATCGAAGGATTATATGACGGAACAGAAAGTTTCGTTGGCAACAAGCATTTCCAAGACTTCCAAACAGTATTAGATGCTGAGTTACAATATGGTAACGCTAACCCGATTACAACGGATTACAACACACAAGTAACACAATTTGCAACAGGTAAAACAGCAATGCTACAACAAGGTAACTGGGTAGAAAACATGATTTATGAAATCAACCCTGATATAAACATGGCATTTTTACCAATCGCAATGACAGACGATGCAAGTGCGAACCGTCTTCCAGTTGGCGTACCGAACAACTGGGTTTTAAACAAAAACTCTGACAACCTTGAAGAAGCAAAAACATTTTTAAACTGGATGGTTTCTTCTGAGACAGGTAAACGTTTCATCACAGAAGAGTTCGCATTTATCCCTGCGTTCGATAACATCGAGCCTGCTGGTTTAGGAGATCTTGGTCAATCTATTTTAGAATACTCTGTGGAAGACAACACGATTCCTTGGACTTGGTTCAGATGGCCAGATGGAGCAAACAAAGAATTCGCAGCAACTATTCAAGAATATGCTGCTGGTAAAATTGACTACGATACAGTATTACAACGATTCCAAAGCACTTGGGATAGCTTTAAATAAGTTTCAATTTTAAAAGGTGGTGGCCGAAATGGCTGCCATCTTTTCGGCGTATTTATTACAAATTAGTGCTATAAATTGAACTGAAAAGTGTAAACTCCTCTATGGAAGTCTTCGTTTTTCTATTATAATGATTGATAAAACTAAACTCGAGGTGGTGGGCGTATGTTTAAAGGAAGTATTCGTAATAGACTTATTATTTTACTATTGATTGTAACGGTTCTGCCTTTCGGTACGTCCATCATTATAACGTACTATCACACGAAAGAAGCGTTTAAAGATTTAGTTGTGCAAAATAATAGTAATTTACTATATCAAGGTAAAATTAATATGGAAAGTTACTTAACGGAACTTAACGGACTTACCCTTTCCTTATATAACAATCCTGATTTTATTAATTATATGAGAGCACCTCATAAGGAGGATAATTATTTAACGCTTGGAATCGTAAGAAATATTTTACAAACAGTACTATATGCGGAAGAAAATATAAGGCGAGTAGAAATATCTTTTGCGGATGAGAACCAATTAATTACCGTTTCGAAGCGGTCGAATGTTGTTTTTTCTAATACAGTAACGGATAAATATCAAGATTTATACGAAAGAGCGGAACAGAGTCCAAATAATATGTACTTTGACACGAAAGGCCTTTCTCATGGAACGATCTATTTACATCGTGCGCTCCGGAATGTTCCAAGCGAAGAGGTGTTGGCGTATATTACGCTAGAAATCGCTACAGAGAAAATTCTAGATTTAAGTACGAACCTTTATAATAGTGAAAATGAACAATTTTTCATCCTGTCATCAGAAGGAGAACTAATATATAATTCCATGAACACAGTGATGGAGGAAGAGGAATGGATACAACAAATTGTAAAAGAAGATGTAGTAGCACACGACCAATTCGAGTGGAGAGGCGACGATTTTCATGGTGTCATTATGTACGAGCAAATATCTCCTACTGTTGGTGGTTGGCTGTTAGTAAAACGGGTACCGTATACGTCGCTATACGATAATGCGTTTACCGTAACGAAAATTAACATACTGTTCGGGGTTGTCGGCTTAACGCTCGTTATATTATCTACACTTTTCGTGTCGTTCAAAATTACTTCTCCAATACGTGTGTTAATGCAAAATATTAAACAAGTTGAAAAAGGCGACATGAAGGTACAGTTCGATTCATTAGGTAAAGATGAAATTGGTGTACTAGGTGAACGTTTCAAACAAATGATGGAAAAAATTAATCATTTAATTAATCGTGAATATAGACTAGAGATTGAAAATAAAACGAACCAACTACGCGCTCTTCAATCTCAAATTAATCCACATTTTTTATATAATGCATTACAGTCAATCGGGACAGTAGCGTTGAAAAATAATGTGCCACAAATATATACGCTTATTACCCATCTTTCGAAAATAATGCGCTACGGAATGAATATGGAGGAGGAAATTGTCCCACTCAAAAAGGAAATAAACTACATTCGAGCGTTTTTCCTTCTACAAAAAGAACGGTTCGCAAATCGGTTTGAATATGAGTTAAATATAGAAGAGGAAGCGATGGATGTACCTGTTCCGAAGATGATTCTACAGCCAATTATCGAAAATTATTTTAAGCACGGTTTTGATGGAGGCAATGAAATAGGTAGTATAACGGTGGAAGGTAGTGTTGAGGATAACGAATTAATATTAATCGTGAAAGATAACGGAGTTGGAGTATCAGAGCAGCGATTACTAGACATTTACCGGCATTTGAAAAATGAAGTACGCTTTCCTAAAGAAAATGATGGAACGCATATCGGTTTAAAAAATGTATACATGCGCTTAAAGCTTTATTACGGTGAATCAGCTAGTTTAAAAGTAGACAACCGTAAGGAAGGAGGCTGGATCGTTACGATGAGTATTCCAACTTCTTCTACTAAGGAGGTGGGGATGAAGTGAAAGCGTTAATTGTCGATGATGAAAAGCATGTTCGGGATGGTTTAAACTTATTAGCTGATTGGAAAGGTAACGGGATAGAGGAAGTGTTAGAAGCGGAAAATGGAGAAGAAGCGATAGAGTTAATTGCTACTCATCGTCCTGCCATTGTGTTTTCAGATATGAGAATGCCAAAAATGAATGGTATTGAGCTATTAGAGTGGATTTCCAACTCTAAGTATCGTTGCAAAACAATTGTCGTAAGCGGCTATGATGATTTTGAATATATGCGAAACGCAATTTACTATAATAGTTTTGATTATATATTAAAGCCAATTGATCCAGAAATTTTAAATGAGACGTTAGCAAGAGCAATTGGGAAGTGGAAGGAAGAGTTTGGAGGGAGCGTTGAACTCGAAGATCGCGAAGAAGATGATACGAGCATGAAGGCAATAAAAGACTATATTTTTGAGAACTACCAGTCTGATGTTACACTTCAAGACATTGCAGAAAAGTTTTATTTAAGTCGGGAACATATTTCACGGAAGTTTAAGCAAGAGTACAACGAAACAATTACTGATTATTTAATGAAAATACGGATAGAAAAGGCAAAGGAGCTTTTAACCAAGCCGCAATTAAAAGTGTATGAAATTGCCTACAAAGTCGGATATCAAAATGAAAAATACTTCAGTAAAGTGTTTAAAAAATATACCGGTTTAACACCGAATGAGTTTCGAAAAGGATAGAGGGGACAGAGATTGCTCTGTCTCCTATGCTTGTGGGGCCAAACGAGCCGTCTCCGCTTTTCTAATTGTCTAGCTCCGGCGCTTAGGCCCTATCAAACTTCCCGTTCCGTCCGTACGATAAGTCAACATCAGCTCACTGTCGTTCGCTGTGTTTCCTTTATCTCCTACCGGAACAGTCCAGTTTGTACGGGCCTGATCGAAGCGCCTCCGCTTTTCTAATTGTCTAGCTCCGGCGGCTAGGTCCGGCTCAAACTTCACTTTTCCTCCGTACGATAAGTCATCATCGACTCGAAGATCGCTCGCCGTGATTCCTTTATCTCCTGCGGAAAAGCTCCAGTTTGATTGGACCTGATCGAGCCGCCTCCGCTTTTCTAATTAATTCGCTTGTTTTCTTCTACTGATAATAGATGGATCTTGGTAGACTAGCTGTTGTACTGTCGCAATGAGCGTGTCTAGCTTATTTTCCATCCTCGTTAATAAATAAAACGTGACAGCCACTGGAAATCCAACGTCACTTATCCAGCTCCACCATTGTTCCATTTAACGTTCACACCTCCTTAAAAAAGGGCCAGAGCTTGCCCTGACCCTACTAGCTTATTATTCTGCCATTTCAAAAACAGTTTCGGTACGCTCGATTACCTTTGCACTATGTTTCGTAACATAGTTACCACCGTTCGTTGTGAATACGCCGGAAGCAATAATTGCATCCATCGCACTAGTTATTTCAGCTTCCGTTACGTCCTCACGTGGCTCATCAACAACTAATTTCGCTTGTCTTCCCATTTCATTTAAGAAAATTAGCTCTAACGTTTTCATGTCTTTCACCTACCTTTCTTCCTAGTTACTTGCTAACCATTATTCAACGATTAGCTGTAAGTCGTTACGCTTCACTGCATCTAACGGGTACACTTGAAGACTACTAATCGCTTGTGCTGCTGCAATTAACCCTTCGTTTGTTGCATCAATTGCGATGTTGTTGTAGTTTTTTGTTTTAAATTGTACGTTTCCATGCTCGTCCAACCCTACCTCAAAGATTAAGCGAAGCTGTGTATTTTCTAGTACTGCTTGTGCCATCCTTATCACCTCCTTCACCTTCTATATAAAGCCTGTGGAAGGAAAAGTAGCGCTACTAGTAAATTTTTTTAAAAAAATATGATGGTACCATAACGAAAACGTTCAACAGAAAGCAAGGGTAGTTTAGTGATGATTAAAAATGTAGCGATAAAGTGATAAACTATTATTAATGAATAAAGGGAGAGAACTTGCACTTCCCTACAAAAAAGGAGCCTTTTCGATGCTAATACAGTGTACGAAGAAACTATTAGATGAATTGAAAATAAAACCAGCTGAACCACCAACAGATGCAGAACGTTTATTTTCTTGGCATGCCAATCTTATGTTGATTGGTCGTAAAAAAACGTTAGTACTAGTTAATGATCGCAATCGTTATACTGTCGTTCTTTTTGGATTAAAGGCAAAGCAGATGAAAAATATACAGCAATTAATGAGGGACGCGATCCGAGAAACACTTCAAGCGGAAGGAATAAAAGATGAATTTATTGAACCGTTTTTCCGTAATGAAGTAGTCTTTTCGAAAACACAAGGTAGGACGTTCGTTGCTAGAATGAACAAAGCGTGTGAAAATGTATACTACTTTCAAGAAGACATTCAAGAAGAAGCTATAAATCAAGTAGAGCTAAGTAAAAGAGTGAGTCGAATATATGCAGGCGAAGGAAAGGGGTATATCGAACCAAACGAAGAAATGTATAAAGATATAGCTGCCTGGAACGGTCAGCCTATTTTTCATACCGAGGCGGTTCAATTAAAAATAACACTCCAATTAGAGAATTATCGTATTTGGCGGAGAGTTATCGTCCCAATACATAAAACTTTTTCACAGTTACACACAGTAATGCAAGCTGCTTTTAATTGGCAAGACGAACATTTGCATGAATTTTATATACTAAATCTAGCTGGCAAACCGATAGCACATTTAGTTGCTACTGAAGAAGCCTTTGCATATGCAAGAGATGAAGTCCCAATGAAAATGAATAAGGATGTTATTCTATCCGAATACCTTCCAAATAAGATGTTGTATGTTTATGACTTTGGGGACGAGTGGAAGCATGTCATTGAAGTAGAAAAATTGATAAATGATTATTCCAATCCTTTTCCAACTTGTGTTGATGGGGAAGGCAATACACCGCCGGAAGATGTAGGTGGAGAAGGTGGTTTCGAATATTTTATGGAAGTGCTAGCTGACAAAAAACATCCAGAATACGAGCACATGTATTCATGGGGGAGAAGTCAAGGGTATGAAAGCTTTAATCGAGATCAAGTGAACAGAATGTTGAAGGATAAGTAACGAAAAACTGACTTAGAAGAATAGGGAGGTTAGAACTTATCTAACCTCCATAGTAAGTGTTACTCTCCGTATCCATTCGGATTATTGCTTTGCCATCTCCAAGAATCACGGCACATTTCTTCAATTCCTTTTTCTGCTTTCCATCCTAACTCTTTTTCTGCTTTTGTTGGATCGGCATAGCATTCCCCAATATCACCAGGGCGACGGTTAATAATACGGTATGGTACTTCTTTTCCGGAAGCTTCCTCAAATGCTTGTATCATTTCTAGTACGCTATAGCCTTGGCCAGTCCCTAAATTGTAAGCATCAACATTAGTAGTTTTCTTCACTTTCTCTAACGCCTTTAAATGCCCTTTAGCTAAGTCGACAACGTGAATATAGTCTCTTACACCTGTTCCATCAACTGTGTCATAATCGTCTCCAAATACTTGAAGATTAGGTAGTTTCCCTACCGCAACTTGTGTAATGAATGGCATTAAATTATTCGGAATTCCATTCGGGTCTTCGCCAATTTTTCCACTTTCATGTGCACCAATTGGATTGAAGTAACGTAGTAAAGAGATACTCCAAGTAGAGTCAGAGTCGTATAAATCTCTGAGAATTTCCTCAATCATAAGCTTAGAACGGCCGTATGGATTTGTTGCGCTCAATGGGAAATCTTCAGAAATAGGTACACTTTCTGGCATCCCATAAACCGTTGCAGACGAACTGAAAACAAGTTTTTTTACATCATTTTTTTTCATTGTTTCACAAAGGTTTATGGTGCCTGTAATGTTATTTTGATAATAGTAGAGTGGCTTTTCTACTGATTCACCCACTGCTTTTAACCCTGCAAAATGTATTACCGCATCAATTTGATTTTCTTGAAAAACTTGTTCGATTTTCTCTATCTGAAGTAAATCAGCCTCGTAAAATGCAAAGTCCTTCCCAGTAATTTCTTTTACACGGCGTAACGATTCCATTTTACTATTCGAAAAGTTATCTAAAATGATAACGTCGTATCCTGCTTCTAATAATTCCACAGTAGTGTGACTACCAATATATCCGGCTCCACCTGTTACTAAAATAGCCATTATTTTACCCCCGAACTATGTATTTTCAAATTTTGACATATAGTAAGATTATATCATTGGAATACGACGAGGGCTAGTTGTCGTATAATAACAAAATTTCGGTATTTTCTACAAAAAGATAAAACTTATTGTCGAATATGTAGTAAAATAGTATCAGAAAATAGATGGGAGTGGTTCCTATGAAGAAAGGTTTATTGCTAATTTTTTGTTTAGCTCTATTATTTTTAGCAGCATGTACATCAGGCACGTCTAGTAATTCTAGTAAATCTAACTCTAGTAAAAATACACTATATAAAGTGCGTGATTACAAATATGACGAAGATTATTATGAGTTCGTTAATGACATTCGTTACGGGTTTATGAATAAAAAAGGTGAAGTGGTTATTAATTATCAGTTTGATTATGTTGGTGAATTTTCGGAAGGATTAGCAGTCGTGTACATAGGGGATAAGTATGGATTTATTAACGAATCTGGTGAGTACGTTATTAATCCTCAATATGATTACGCCGAAAAGTTTACAGACGGTTTAGCGGCGGTCCAATTAAATGGCAAGTATGGCTATATTAATAAAAAGGGCGAGTATGTTATTAACCCTCAATTTGATAATGCCTATCCGTTTTCAGAAGGGTTAGCAGCAGTATCCGTTGGAGATAAATTTGGATTTATTGATAAAGATGGAACGTACACAATCAATCCACAATTTGAATATGTAGGACAATTTTCGGAGGGGCTTGCTTGGGTAGAGTTGAGTGAGAGAATAGGTTACATTGATAAAACAGGTAAATATGTGATTAATCCTCAGTTCGACAGTCCTTATTACATGGATTACGGTAATCTTGATTTTCGCGATGGTATTGCGTTAGTAATGGTGAAAGACACATTTGGTTTTATTGATCACAAAGGCCAGTATGTCATTAATCCTCAGTTTGAATGGGCAAATCCGTTTACAGACGGTTTAGCTTCTGTTTCTGTAGGAGGAAAATATGGATTTATTAATAAAGAAGGATCGTTCGTTATTAATCCTCAATTTGATTGGGCAGGTAGTTTTAGTGACGGGCTAGCGGTAGTCGCAGATTGGGATATCGAAGCATACGGATATATAAATAAAAAAGGGAATTATGTTTTAAATCCTTCTGAAAAACAATATGTATGGGCAGATAACTTTCAAAATGGGTTAGCCTATGCCATCTTAGATGACGAGAATGAAGGATATATTGATAAAGATGGAAATGTTGTTTACAACTATCTTACTGAAATGACGTACATTGGAAGATACGGGTATTAGTAAAAAAGAAAGGGTATCAGAGTACAACAACTCTGATACCTTTTTTATTAAGCACTTATCGTCTTGTTCGTATTTTCTTTTTTGTTTTGCATGTAATTTAGTGCGAAGATGATAGCGATAATGGCGATACCAATCATATCTGAATATGTTCCTGGAATAATCGACATTAATGCACCAGCACCTAAAATAATGCTCATTACTACGTTAAGCTTAGTGATGAAAAATCTTTCTACAGCAGCACTTAATGCAATAACACCGATAATAGCCGTAATCGTAATTAAGACGATATCTAATATAGGTGCCATCGGGAATTCCCTTGCATTTACTGCTACACCTGTCGTATCAATCATTAACAATGCAGGGTTGTATACGAATAGGTATGGAATTAAAAATCCGGCGATTGCTAGCTTTAAGGCAGCGAATCCAGTCCGCATCGGATCTCCACCTGAAATACCTGCACCAGCAAATGCTGCTAGCGCAACTGGTGGTGTAATGTTTGCAAAAATACCGAAGTAGAATACAAACATATGTGCAATTAAAATCGGAATCCCGAACTCTGCTAACGCCGGTGCTGCCATTGTAGCAGTAATGATATAAGCAGGGATAGAAGGTAAACCCATTCCTAAAATCATTGAAGCAATCATCGTAAAGAATAGTGTTAAAAATAGTGAATTCCCACCTAATGATGCGATAGACGATGTCATTACGTTACCGAAGCTAGTTAAACTTACAACTCCGATAATAATACCTACAACCGCACAGGCAACCATAACAGATAATGACTGTCTTGCCCCGGAATCTAACGCTTCAATAATATCCTTTACTCCCATTCTCGTACTCTTTCTAATGCTTGCAATAACGACAGTAGATACTAGTGTCCAAAATGCAGCATGTCCGATTGGCATATTTTGATATAGTAATACAACAAGGACTAAAATAGGCAATAATAAATGTCCTCGGTCTGCCATAATTTCTTTTACGCGAGGAAGATCCGCTTTTGGGATGCCTCGTAAGTTTTCTTTTCCAGCACGGAAGTGAACTTGCATAATTACCGCTAAGAAATAAAGTACGGCCGGGATTAACGCTGCAAGTGCAATTGTTCCGTAAGCAACACCAGTCGTTTCCGCCATAACAAACGCACTCGCACCCATTATTGGTGGTAATATTTGTCCACCAACAGAGGCACTAGCTTCTACTGCACCGGAGAAGTTTTTTGAATAACCGATACGCTTCATTAGTGGAATCGTAAACGCACCTGTACCAACTACGTTTGCAACTGCGGCACCGTTAATACTTCCCATAAATCCACTAGAAATAACGGCAACTTTTGCAGGTCCACCTTGTTTATGTCCCGCAATGGCAAGGGCAAGATCGTTGAAAAATTTCCCCATCCCTGACTTCGCTAAAAAAGCTCCAAATAAAATAAATAAGAAAATGAAGTTAACAGAAGCACCGATTGCTGTCGAGAACAATCCTTCCGTTTTTAAATATAGCTGACCGAAAATATCTCCTAAGTCGTATTGACGAGTCATCATTTTTCTAGGTATCCAACTCATATGACTAACGAATGGATATGCTAAGAAAACTAATGCTAAAATTGGTAGAATAATACCTGTTACACGTCTAGCAGCTTCTAATACTAGTACAACTGTCATAATTGCAAAAGCAACATCAAGTTTGTTAGGAATGCCACCTCGTTCGGTAACTATAGCATTATATTCCACAATTAAATATCCAGCAGAGCTTAGTGCAGCTATGAATAAAATCCAATCATACCAAGCTACTTTACTACGGTTTTGCTTTTTCGTCGTTGGATAAATAATAAAAATTAAAGCTATACCTGCCGCAACGTGAATCGCTCTTTGCTGCAACGTTGGCATAGGATTAAATGTAATATATAAATGAAAGAGTGAGTACAAAATAGCAAGAATAGAAACAAAGATGATCGTTTTTTTATTAACAAACTTACGGACCTTTGATTCAGCATCGAATTTTTCTAATATTTGTTGCTTTTTGTCTTCGGAAATTTCTTCTTCTACTAAATGGTTTTTCGTATCTTTTTCCGTCATTGTTAAGCACCTCTCAGCAACCGCCATAACGGTATATCTATTATTTCAATCGTAATCGTTTCATAATCATCAACGAGTTCATATAAAGGGATTATCTTATCATTAGTATAAAGGGTGGATTTAACATTTTTCGAGACAACTAAATGGACGGCATCCATTGGGCGGTTCACTTTCATATGAATAAATCCATCCTGGGAAGGAATAACTTCTTCATCAGAGGGGGTTCCAGCTCCGAACGTTTTAAATTTCGTTACGGTTAAATATAGCTGGTCATTAATATTTTCGTATGTTTCATACCACGGTTCTTTTTCAACGGAATGGATCCACCCGATTTCGAACATATCGTCTTCTATATAAAAGCTACTATTATTATAGGAAACTTGTATAATAGAAACACGATAAAAGAGGAAAACAAGGAGCACTAATAGGAAAGTGCCCCCTAAATATAAAAACTTATTTTTGCTCATCGTAATATTTTTGTGCTCCTGGATGCACTGGTGCAACCGTTCCTTCTTGAGCAAGTTCTAACGTTACCTCTGTTGCAGCTTGGTGAGAGTTACCTAGTACATCAAGCTTTTCGAAAAATAGCTTTGTTAATTGATATACATCGTCTTCACTTAAGTCACTACTTACTACTAACGCGTTCATAATTGCAGCAGTAGGAATAGGTTCAGCGTTACCATACGTATCAGCTGGAATTTCTAATGATACGAAATATGGTTGGTCTTGCGCAATTTTTTCAATGTTTTCTGGTTTTACAGAAACTAATTTAATATCAAGTGTTTTAGAAAGTTCTAGAACAGATGCATTTGGAAGACCACTTGTTAAAAATGCTGCATCAATGGCACCAGATTTTAATCCGTCAGCCGCTTCTGCATATCCCAAGTAATCTACTGTAATGTCATCATATGTAATGCCATGTCCAGCAAGTAAGTTTCTAGCGTTAACTTCTACACCAGAGTTTTGATCCCCAACAGCAACACGTTTACCAACTAAGTCTTCAACTGTTTCAATTCCAGAGTTAGCAGTTGTAATAATTTGAACGTAGTTCGGATACAGTCTAGCCATTTGCGCTACTTCTGTTACAGGTTCAGAGAAGCTTCCTGTTCCATTTACTGCGTCTGTTAATACGTCACTCATAACGAAGGCCATTTCTACTTTACCTTCTTTAATTAAGTTAATGTTTTCAACAGAAGCACCAGTTGATTGAGGTTTTGAGTTCACATCAAACGTATTTGTGTACTCATTCGCTAAAGTAGTACCAATAATATGATATGGACCTGAAGATCCACCAGTTGCAATCGTTACAATGTTCGTATCTAATCCATCTTCACTAGCGTTACCGCCGCTATCATTTCCCCCACATGCAGCTAGCACAGTACCAATTAGTAAAACGCTTACAAATAGAAGTGCAATTCTTTTCATGTTTATTATCCCCCTTGTCTAAAATAATATAATAATTCTAAAATAGTTTAGCAGAATAGCAGAATTGTTTCAATGATTTTTCGTTTCATTTTTCTGTAAATTTAAGAAGGATAACTTTAAATCTACTAAATTTATAAATATGTATAAAAAGAAGCTTGTTAGGACTCCTGACAATACACATGAAAAATGTAACGAATAAATATACATATAATAATGAAAATTAGAATAGCTTTTTTACCTTCTTAATTTATATGACAAAAAAGAAAAATATTATTTATAAATAGTAAGCGTTTTTATCTCGAGACACGAAACAAATCTGTTGCTTTTTTGTTTCAAAGCTCCTAAACTATTATAAGCAAATATGAATGAAAAAGAGGTTGTTCTTATGAACACAAATTCTAATAGAGAACAAGGGATCGGAATGTTGTTTGCCGCCCTATCGTATGTATTATGGGGTTTTCTTCCATTATATTGGAAGTTAGTAGATGAAATTCCAGCGGCTGAGGTGCTAGCCCATCGAGTTGTCTGGTCGCTCGTATTTATGTTTATTATTCTTTTACTAGTGGGGAAACTTACTAGCTTTTGGGAAGAATTAAAGGCACTGTTGACGAATCGGAAACGACTAGTAGCGATCAGCTTTGCCTCTGTTTTTATTAGCATCAATTGGGGATTGTATATTTGGGCTGTTGCTAGTGAACAGTTAGTACAGGCGAGTCTTGGTTATTACATTAATCCGCTCGTTAGTATTTTACTAGGTATAATTGTATTAAAAGAAAAACTATCAACACTACAAACGATCTCTTTTATTATTGCTGCAGTAGGGGTACTAAATTTAGCGTTCAATTTCGGTGAATTCCCATGGTTAGCACTTTTATTAGCATTCAGCTTCGGTATTTACGGATTGTTGAAGAAAATGGTTCAATTAGGTGCGTTAGTAGGGCTAGCAATTGAAACATTACTTATCACACCGTTCGCACTACTTTTCTTGGTGTTTATGCCTTGGGGCGATGCGTTCGGTACGAGTGGTGGAACTACCATACTATTAATTGTAGCAGGTATCGCTACAGCTGTACCACTTCTACTATTTGCAAGCGGGGCAAAACGAATTCCGTTATCGCTAGTCGGTCTTTTACAATATATTGCTCCGACCATTACGCTTATATTAGGTGTTTTCTTGTTTAACGAACCATTTACTGGAGTCCATCTATTCTCGTTTATTTGTATATGGGCAGCATTAACCTTATACACATTATCGATTTCAAAATGGTTTAAAGTACAGCCGGTGAAGAAAACACTGCAAGGATAAAGGAATATTTATTGAAAAGTCTCCGTTTTCATTGGAGGCTTTTTAGCTCGTTCTAAAATATGTGTAAGCTCCATATTTATGTACAGAAACAACTATAAATATGGGGGTGTTCACATGTTAAACAGAATAGCTAATAAGTTTTCAAAGTTTGTGGAGCGTTATTTACCAGATGCGTTTGTCATTGCTGTATTGATGACGCTCTTCGTTCTGCTTATCGGTTTTTTCATGAATCCAACGGAACCGAAGACGCTATTCACTTCTTTTGGAAATGGATTTTGGGCGTACCTAGCCTTTACGATGCAAATGGTTCTCTTATTAATGACTGGTATGGCGTTAGCATCCGTTCCTGTTATTCAGCGTTTACTTACAGCGCTAGCATCAAAGGCGAAAACGGCAAATCAAGCGTATGTGCTAACATTTTTAGTAGCATCGGCTGCCTATTATATTAACTGGGGATTAGCGGTCGTAGTAGGTGCGATTATTGCAAGAGAAGTTGGAAAGAGGAATAAAAAAGCACATTTTCCGCTGTTAGTAGCATCAGCATATACACCGACTGTACTGTATACGGCAGGATTTTCAAGTTCTATTGGGTTAACGGTTGCAACGGAAGGCCATTTTCTAGAAGGTGTTATGGGAGTAATACCTACTTCGCAAACGATTTTTCATCCAGGTACTTTTATTATACTACTAACTCTTCTTATTACTGTTCCACTATTCATCGTCCTGATGGCACCGAAAAAAGATATTATTTCATACAATCCTCCTATTCTTAAAAATGCTCGTACTCCTGAAAATGAAACGAATAGTTCAAGCCCAGCTTTACGTTTAGAAAATACCCCTATTCTTGGTATGATCATTGGGGCTATTGGCATTATTTATATTGTTATAGAGTTTGTAGGTGGGCGTGATTTAGATTTAAATATTATTAATCTAATCTTCTTATCATTAGGGTTATTTCTTCATCGCTCGCTTGGTCAGTACGCAAAAGCGTTTAAGGAAGCGGCTGGTGCGATTTCACCAATCATTTTACAATTTCCGTTCTATGCAGGTATTATCGCCGTATTAGGTAGTTCTGGAATTGCGGAGTCCATTATTAACGGCATGGCATCCATTGCGAACGAACAAACATTTTCTGTCTTCTCCTATTGGACAGCCGGCTTAGTAAATATACTGGCTCCATCCGGTGGTGGACAATGGGTACTCCAAGGTCCATTACAAGTTCCGGCAGGGATGCAATTAGGTGTTGATCCAGCCGTGACTGCCATGGCTGTAGGTTGGGGAGATGCTTGGACAAATCTTATTCAACCGTTTTGGGCATTACCGATCTTAAGTGTAGTGGGATTGCATATTCGTCACATTATGGGATATTGTATCCTCCTTAGTATTTGGGTAGGGATTGTTACGACAATTTTATTATTTTTCGTATATTAGCGGTGTTAAAGCAATGTAAGCGCTACACTATTGCGTTAAAATTTTAATCTTTTATATTAGTGAAGTTTTCTTATTGACACGCGAAATGTAACATCATATACTAATAAATAATTTCATAATAAACTTTATTCAAAAAACTCTTATCCAGAGTGGCAGAGGGACTGGCCCGATGACGCCCGGCAACCTTTCTTTTATAGAAAAGGTGCTAATTCCTGCAAAACAGAAATGTTTTGGAAGATGAGAGAGGAAGAATTGTTATATTCACTTATCCTCTCTTGTTCTGACAAGAGGGGATTTTTATTTGGTCTTTATGAAAAGGAGGGAAGCGAATGATTGTAAGAGGTGCTCCTAACAATTATCAATGTAGAGTTGGAGTGTTAGATGACTTAGAGGTAATTTTACAGAATGAAGGATATCAAAAAGTATTGTGTATTACTGGTGAAAAATCACTGGAGGCAGCTTCAAACTATTTACCGAATTTCTCGACTGTTTCTGTATCTTTTGAAACGTACAACGGGGAATGTTCGCCATCTGAAGTTCAGCGGTATCATCGTATAATCGAACGAGAGCAATATGATGCCATAATCGGGCTTGGGGGAGGAAAAGTTTTAGATTTAACGAAAACTGTCGGTGATAGTGTTAAGAAAGATGTGATACTCATTCCGACGTTAGCGGCTACTTGTGCAGCGTGGACACCGTTAAGTGTACTTTATGACGATGAAGGCTCGTTTATAAGGTTTGAATATTATTCAAAGAGTACTTTTTACGTTTTAGTAGAACCGCGAATTATTAGCGAGGCTCCTGTCCAATTTCTAAAAGCAGGTATTGGAGATACGCTCGCAAAATGGTACGAAGCCAAGTCGTTAATACATAGTTTAGATCCACTTCCTGTATCGGTACAAATAGCATTACAGGCAGCAAGGCTATGTAAAGACCTTTTGTTAGAAAAAAGTTTACCTGCTATTGAAGCAGTAGAAGCTCAAAAAGTGACGGATGATTTACTAGCTGTAGTGGAAGCGAACATATTATTAGGTGGAATGGTTGGCGGTTACGGTGATTATTACGGTCGAGTTGCTGCAGCACACTCTGTTCATAACGCACTAACACATATACGTGCATGCCATTCTCTCCTTCACGGAGAAAAAGTTGCTTACGGTGTTTTAGTTCAACTCGCATTAGAGAAAGAGTGGGATGAAATCGAACTGCTCCTCCCTCTATATGAGAAGCTAGGTTTACCTGCCTCATTAGAATCGTTAGGACTAACGTTACAAAATAGTGAAGAGCTTGATTTAATAGCCGAAAAAACATTATTACCCTCTGAATCTATTCATTATATGAAAGATTCGTATAAAAAAGCGGACATTATATCCGCAATAGAAAAATTACAAGCATACAAAAAAATTACGAGGTGAAGAACATGAAAAAGATATTATTGTCCATTGTAAGTTTATTATTAGTAGCATTTTTAGCAGCATGTGGAGGAAAGGATACTGGAGGGGCACTAAGTGAAGATAAATTAGTTATTGGAGTAACAGCAGGACCACATGAGCAAGTAATGGAAAAAGTGAAAGAAGTAGCTGCAAAAGACGGATTAGAAATTGACATTAAAGTGTTTACGGAATATGTAATGCCAAATACTGCTCTAGCAGAAGGTGAACTAGATGTGAATAGTTTCCAAACGAAACCGTTTTTAGATAACGTTGTGAAGGAAAGAAATTATGATCTAGTCGACATTGCACCAACATTAACGTTCCCAATGGGTATTTATTCTGAAAAATTTGCGTCTGTTGATGAACTAGAAGAGGGAGCAAAATTAGGCTTACCGAATGACCCGACTAACGGAGGTCGCGCATTAATCCTATTCCAATCTGCTGGTCTTATTACGTTAAAAGATGGAGTTGGTGACCAAGCGACAGTAAAAGATATCGTTGATAACCCGAAGAACTTTGAATTTATCGAATTAGAAGCATCTCAACTTCCTAGACAATTAGACGAACTAGCTGGAGCTGCAATTAATACGAACTTTGCAATTGAACACGGATATGTTCCAACAGAAGATTCCATCTTTATCGAAGGTAGTGACTCACCGTGGGTAAACTTACTAGTTGTTCGTGGTGAAAATAAAGAAGATCCTGTTTTAGAAAAATTACTAAAAGCGTACCACTCCGATGAAGTAAAACAATTCATCGAAGAAACGTTTAGTGGATCTGTTATTCCATCTTGGTAAGGAGCGAGCGTGCCTATGCAGATAATGAGCGGTTATCGCAAATAAACAACGGGCTATCGCAAATAAGGTTTGATTACCGCAAATAAAGCAGCTGTTATCGCAAATAAAACATGGGTACCGCAAATAAAGCAGCTGTTATCGCAAATAAAATTCAGGTACCGCAAATAAAAAACGATTATAGCAAATAAAACTGCAGTTACCGCAAATAACAACGGGAAACCGCAAGATAGAAACAGAGCCGCAAACTAAAAATGCGGCTCTCTCCTATAATAAATAGGGAGGAAGGATATTTATGATAGAACTATCCAACATAACGAAAACATTTGTATCGAAAAAGGGAAAAGTCGAAGCGTTGAAAAACGTATCGTTAAACGTACGAAAAGGGGAAATCTTTGGAGTTATTGGCTATAGTGGAGCAGGAAAAAGTACGCTAATCCGCTGTGTTAACTTACTAGAGGAGCCAACAAGCGGAACTGTCAAAGTGGATGGAGAGGAATTAACGAGCCTCTCAGCGAAGCAACTGTTAGATGCACGCAGAAAAATCGGAATGATTTTTCAAGGTTTCAATTTATTAAAAACGGCGACAGTTTATGAAAATATCGCAATTCCATTAAAACTAACAGGTGTACCTAAAAATGAAATAAAAGAACGAGTTGAAAAATATTTAACGATCGTTGGTCTTATGGAGAGGAAGGACGCCTATCCAGCACAGCTATCCGGTGGTCAAAAGCAAAGAGTCGCGATTGCAAGAGCTTTAGCGTTTGAGCCTTCTGTTCTGTTAAGTGACGAAGCAACAAGTGCGCTAGACCCTGATACGACAGAAGCGATTTTAGAGCTCTTATTAAAAATTAATAAGGAACTTGGAATAACGATTCTCCTTATCACGCACGAAATGCATGTTATTCAAAAAATATGTGATCGAGTTGCGGTTATGGAAAATGGAGAAGTTGTGGAGCAAGGTATGACGCTCGATGTGTTCACTGCGCCTCAACACTATACAACAAAAAAGTTCGTTAATTCAATCTTTAATCACGATGTATCAGAGGATATTATCGATTCTCTAAAAGACCAAGGCAAAATTGTTTCTTTAAAATTTATCGGAAACACGTCAAAGGAACCGGCTTTAGCGTATGTAAGTAAAAAGTTTGAAGTGTTCCCTAATATTTTATCTGGTCATATCACTCATTTAAAAGGGCAACCGTTTGGTAGCTTACTCGTTCATTTAAATGGTGAAGAGCCCGAAGTGAAAAAGGCAATTGATTATTTATTGGAAGAAGGAGTACAAGTGGAAGGAGAGGTAAACTATGACGTCAACAGTAAGCGAATTCCTTCATGAGTGGGGAGATACGATTTGGGAAGCGATTATTCAAACGTTTCAAATGCTGGGAATTTCTTTGTCTATCTCAGCAGCAATTGGTATTCCGCTAGGTGTATTCCTCGTTCTTACACGTCCAGGTAAAAGCTTAGAAAATAAATATGTGTACGGTTTTTTAAATATTAGTATTAATATTACACGTTCTATTCCTTTCATTATATTACTCTTCTTTATTTTACCTTTTACGAAACTAATCGCGGGTACTTCGATGGGAGTGCGTGGTGTAATCGTACCGCTTGTTGTTTATACAGCACCGTACATCGCGAGACTAATAGAAAATTCACTTTTAGAAGTGGATAAAGGAGTAGTCGAAGCGTACGAAGCGATGGGAATTAAAACTCGCCACATCATTTGGAATGTGATGATTCGTGAAGCGCGTTCCTCCATTGTCCTCGGTTTAACAATTGCAACAATTGGTTTAATTGGTGCAACGGCAATGGCTGGTTTAGTAGGAGCAGGGGGATTAGGAGACCTAGCTTATCGTTTCGGGCATTTACGCTACCAGTTGGACGTTATGTATGTAACCGTCTTCCTTCTAATCATTCTCGTTATCATTATTCAATCGGCTGGAAATATTGTCGCCGCGAAGCTTAAGAAAGATTAGGAGATGGTCCTTTTGGAAAAAACAGTAGATGTAAGTCGCGTTGTTCAATTTGAAGAATGGGAAAAACTCGCAAAAGAAAATATCGATCATAATGCTTTTACGTACATTCAATCTGGAGCAGGCAGAGAAGAAACGCTGCGAAGTAATGAAGAGGACTTTCGAAAAATAAAGCTCATTCCACGATATTTAAAAGATGTTTCAAACGTTTGTTTGAAAACGAATATTTTAGGAGAAACATTACCGTATCCGTTTATGATAGCACCAGTTGGCATGCAAGGAATTGCACATAGGGATGGGGAACTCGCAACAGCACGTGCAGCTAACGCACTAAAGGTTCCATTCATTGCTAGTACGGTCACGACATATTCTTTGGAAGAGATAGCGGCAGAGCTACCAGACACGATAAAATGGTTCCAATTGTATTGGAGTGGCGATTGGGAAATAACAGCAAGCTTTCTTCACCGCGCTGAAAAAGCAGGATACAGTGCAATTGTTGTGACAGTAGATACTCCATTATTAGGATGGCGAGAAAAAGACTTAACTAATGGGTATTCTCCACTAAAAGTTGGCAAAGGGGCAGGTAACTATTTTTCAGATCCTGTTTTTCTACAACGTTTAAAGCGTTCGCCACAGGAAGACAGTACGGCAGCAGCGGAAGAAATGATTAAACTTGTGCTAGAACCGAAATTAACTTGGGACGATATTCGCTTTATACGTGAATATACATCATTGCCAATCATTATTAAAGGAATACTACATCCTGAAGACGCGAAACAGGCGCTTAACTATGGTGTGGATGGCATTGTTGTCTCTAATCACGGTGGTCGACAATTAGACGGAGCTATTTCTTCCATTGAGGCGTTACCCGCAATTGTCGAAGAAATTCAAAATAAAATACCGGTATTACTAGATAGCGGAATCCGATCCGGTGCAGACGCGGTAAAAGCGTTAACTCTCGGTGCCGATGCAGTATGTCTCGGTCGACCGTTCGTGTACGGCTTAGCAGCGGCGGGGCAAGAAGGTGTTTCACAAGTTCTGCAAAACTTTATACAAGATTTAAAAGTAACGAAGAGTTTAATCTAAAAAAAGACCTGTTACCTTAAAAAGGAAAGCAGGTCTTTATTTTGTTAATAAAAGTGCTTCCTTATAATCAAATATTTTTTCATATAAAGTTACACATTTCTTATGATTTGAAGGGAATTGTCTTATAAAGGCATACAAATTTGGCTTTAAATTAACTTCAATTATTTTCTCGTTTTCTTCGCCAACTAGAAAATCGATAGAAACATAATCATAACCTAAAACGCTAGCTGCTTTACGAGAGATACACATTAAATGTTCAATTTTGTCTTTTTCTATTGAAATTTCCTTCGTAACCAAAGGGCGTAATATATTTTGTTCATTATTTGGTTTCATATAATAGAATTGCACCTCTTTTTTGAACAAAATTAACCGTATTTCATACTTATGAGGATAATAAGTGGATATACAATATGGTCTACCTTTAGGTAGTTTATTAATTTCTTTTAATAATTCTTCAAACCTATTAAAGGAATAAACCCCTTCACTTTTCTGTCCATTAATAGGCTTGATCACTACAGTATTAGAGTTGTTAAATGAGAAATGTTGAAAATCTTCATATAGAGAATCTTTGTTAGCTACATTAATTTCCTTAGTTGGGATACATGGTATATTTTCATTTTCTAATATAGTCGTTGTAATGACTTTATTATTTGCAATAATCTCGCTTTGGCTATTAATTGGGATGTTTACAATTCCATCTGAATAAAAAAATATGTCCCCTTTACTATACTTGGTCAAGTATGGGTGTGTAGTTAGTAGTTTTTCTATCTCCCAACCTCTATTAGTAGCGGCCTCGTTAATAAAAGATATCATTATTATCATCACTTCTTCCCAATATATTAAAATAAAACACTTCCTAAATAAATGACGAACGCTACTGAAAGAGAGCTACATATTGTTGAAAATAGTACAGTTTGCGCTGCTAATTCAGGATGACTGTTGTATTCTTGTGCTATGACAGCGCTATTCACAGCTGTAGGCATAGAGCTTGCGATTAGTAATGATTGAGCCGTGATACCGTCAACGTTGAATAAATAGATAATAGCGAGTGCAAGAGTTGGCCCAATAATTAAACGGATTCCACCACTAACTAGCACAAATGAAGAAATCGCAATTTTTTTTAAGTTTGCGACTTGAGCACCTAAAGTTAGTAGTGCTAAAGCGACCATTGCGTCCGCGATATAGTGAGCAGGTACCCATATAAAGTCCGGTATCGGTACATTCCAATAGTTTAATAGAACGCCAGACAACATGGCATAAAGAACAGGCATTTTAAAATAGCCAAGAGCTGCTTTCAGCTTTCCTACATCTGCTGATTTTAACGAAAAAATACCATATGAAAACACAAATATATTTTGCAATGTTAACATAATTACTTGGATGGACATTGCATACGGGTCGCTTTTAAAAACTAAATCATTTACAGGTACTCCGTAGTTACCTGAATTAAAAAACATCGTCGAGTTAGCGAAAGTTGTTTTTTTCTTATTGTCCATTTTCATTATTTTAGCAGTGATAGAAGCAATGATATACAGCAAAACGACAAGTAAAATGAAAAATGAAAGCACATTAACAAAAAGCTGGAACGTAAACGAGGATTCATATAGTTTTACAAAAATAAATGCTGGCACAACGAAATAAATATTCAGTTTTGCTAGAGTGGACAAATCAAGCTTAAACTTTTTTTGTAGGATATACCCAATCGCCATAATTATAAAAATCGGTAGAATAATATCTTTTAAAATAAATAATAAAGCAGTCATATTGCGGCCTCACTTTGGTTTTATTTCGTAAGTCTAATGAACATACACTTATTTTACCGCGTTAAATTAACCGTGGCAACGACTACCGAATGTTAATGACTATTTTCCTGTTTTTTACTATAATAATAGGTAATGATAAATAGAAAGAGAGCTTAGTTTATGCAACGCTTAATTATACCGTGGCTCTTAGTAGTCGCATGGATGGTACTTATTTTCTCCTTCTCGGCTCAGCCTGCTGAACAATCTTCCAGTTTAAGTGGAGGGATTGTGGAGCCGATTATTGAAACAATTGAAACAGTAGTCCCTGTTGTTAGTATTGATAAGGAATTTTTCCATACGTTTATCCGTAAAAATGCTCACTTTTTTACTTATTTTATTTTAGGTGTTCTTTCGTTACATGCTTTTAGGCGTAGTGGAGTTGTTGGAATGAAGGGGGGGACTTTTGCCCTTTTACTATCAGTCGTTTACGCAATTTCAGACGAGGTACATCAACTTTTCGTACCAGGTAGAAGTGGAGAGGTTAGGGATGTGCTTATTGATAGTGCTGGAGCGTTCATAGGCATTGTCATTTATTATTGTTTGTCTAAACTATATAATCGAAACAAGGCACTTTCTCGTTCGTAGAAAGTGCCTTGTCTTGTTTAATTATTATTAACCTTCTCAGGATATTTTTCTTGGATCATTCGAATAAATGGCTTTACGAAGACTGGATCAAATTGTTCACCAGCACAACGATTCAACTCATCTATTCCTTCTTGGAATGTTTTTGTTCGTTGATACGGTCTTTCCGTTGTCATTGCGTCAAAAGAATCAATAACACAAAGTATCCGTGCTAGTTTAGGGATTTTTTCACCAGCTAGCCCGTAAGGATATCCTTTTCCGTCGAACCGTTCATGGTGCAGCTCTACTAGCGGAATGAGGTCATCATACTTTTTCGTCGAGGCCATAATTTCTTTCCCCCACGTAACGTGCTTTTTCATTAAGTCCCATTCACGGGCATCAAGTTTCCCTTTTTTATTAATAATGTCACGCGGTATTTCTAGCTTCCCGATATCATGGATAAGAGCACCAAGTATGAGCTCGCGGCGTTCTTCACTCGTTAATGGAAGGCGATTGGCCATTTCAACTGCGTAAGTGAAGACACGTTTACTATGTTGGTATGTGTACATATCTTTTGATAAAAAGATGGAAAGTTGTTGCTCGAGAGCATCTATTTCTTTAAGTAGAAAATGCTCTTCGTTATATAAATGAGAATTTTCTTCGTATATTTGAACAGTGTTTTTCCCTTGAGCTTTTGCATAATACATTGCTTTATCTGCTTTATTTAATAGTTCAGCTGAATTATACGTATCTTCTTCATATTGGGCGATTCCCGCTGAGAAAGATAAACATTGAAGAGGGAGATCGTCACTACCGTTAAAATGTGTGTCGTTCAGTTCTTTTCGTATTTTATTTAAGAATGCCGAAGCTGCCCGCTTATCTGTTTTAGGCATTAAAATGGTAAATTCTTCTCCACCATACCTTGCCGGTAAATATCCGAATGGTTCCGTTTTTTCTTTTAAATAAGAACCAAAATACTTTAATAACTCATCACCTTGCAAGTGACCATTCAAATCATTATATTTTTTGAAATCATCAATATCTAAAATTGCAACAGAAAATGCTTCGTACGATTCCATTTGTTTAATATGTTCATCTAGTTGTAGTTTAAAATAACCATGGTTAAACAAGTCAGTTAAAAAGTCTTTATTTGCTTTTTCTTCTACTTCTTTATAAAGGGTAAAGAATTTAGTAAAGGCAAAGGATAGTGATACAACTAGGGAAATGAAAAGAAAAAGTCCAAAATAACTGTTTGCCTCTAATAGAATAGTTAAAACTAGAGCTAATAATAGTGTACTCACGTAGCTGACTATAGATTCTTTAATAATTCCTTTTTTAGAGAGATTCCTAATTAGTTGTACTGCATCTTTTGGCTCAAGGATGAAAAAGTATGCACTAATCATGATGACATTTAATGAGAAGTAAACTGTAAGTGCAACAAAGTAAGGCAATAGGTTTGTGAAATTTGTTCCATCTTGAGTGCCATTGAACAGTATATATGAATAATAAGAACCAACAATCATAATAGTATAAATTGAAAAGTTAAAAAGGTGCTTCCACCATGCAGTTTTTCTAATAAAAAAACCTAAAAGGCTACTTAGTAAAAGTACGAGTAATGTAATATCGAGACCAAAAAGGAAAATACAAGCGAGATAAATGGAACTGTCCATTGACAGAGCATTACCTTTAGGAGGTAAAAATATAATAAAGAAATTCAGTAGTAAAATTGAGCCAGTTAATATATATATAAGAACCCATCCCTGTATCGTCACATTAAGGGGGGACAGATGATAAATAGCTAAAGGTATACCAATAATACATATAGTAAAAATATATAATTTCTGTAAAAATTTCATATGCATACCACTTTCAAAAATATTAGGAGAAGCAATATATAGTATTACTCCTCCCACCATTATTAGACTAACTTATAACCTGAAGTTAGTGCAACAATTAATGATCCTAAAACTACTAGGTTGATAATAGTGTTTTTAGTTTTTGCGCTCATGTTTGTCACCTCCTTCAAATATTTAATTGTATTTAATTTGTAGAACTAGAAACTTTATTTGCATTTTTTCGACTTTCAACCATTACATATTGAATAAAAATGAAAACACCAATATTCATTATAACGTCTCCAATACTGATAACCTGTTCTTTAGGATACGGAGCTTGCAATGGGATAATATCACCAAGAAATGCTAGTCTAGTAGCTTCTGTTATTGCCTCATGTTTTCCATATAAGCTATTTGTTAAAGCTTCAACGAAATATGGATCAAGCATTTGACTTGCTTCTATTGAAACAGGCATTCTTCCCCCGTTTACTGCCATAACTATGAAATTTAAAACTACTCCAACTAAAATTAAATTAAAACCTCTATGTTCTCTATTAAGCCATAATAGGTAAATACCAATTACGTAGATTAACATAAAAGTAATGTTGCTATAATTTCCTACTAATTCAAATTTGTTTTGGATAGCAAATATAGTAATTTGCACTATTAATAAAATAGGGAAAATTAGAGCATACTTAAACTTTAACTCTGCAAATTTACTGAAGTTTCCCCCTCTAAGAAGGGCAACTATTATTCCAACCAATATACCGTCATAAACCATTTTCTTTCCTCCGAGTTGATTGGTGTTTACTATAAGAATAATATCATAAATAAATTACATTTATAACATATATTCCTACAAAACTAGACAATATTTGCAATAAATTGGACATAAACACTCATTCAAATAATTCTTAATTTTTAGTACAATTAAAAGAGGTTAATTTTAAAGAGGAGTGTGTCCAATGAAAAGAGAAGATTTGATTGCTCCAGAACAGTATAATTTAGTTTCAGAAGTACAAAAGTTTACTTCAGACAAAAAGAAAGTAGCCTTAATTTGGGAAAATGAAACAGGTGAGAGTAAGACAATTACATATGAGAGATTAGTAGATAGTGCGAATAAGATTGGAAATGTTTTTTTAAATAAAGGCCTTGAAAAAGGTGATGTTGTCCTAGTAGTCGTTCCTAGACTTGTGGAAGCATACGAAGTGTATTTAGGAGCGTTGAAGGCAGGATTGGTCGTCATTCCGTGTTCAGAAATGCTACGTGCAAAAGATTTTGCCTATCGAATTGAGCACGGTGATGTAAAGGCAGTCGTTTCCTATTATCCTTACGTGGAAGAGTTAGAGAAAGTAGGAAGTATAAAAGATGTTCACCGTTTTGTCGTAGGAAATCAAAAAGACGACTGGATTCAACTTGAAGAAGAAATGGCATTACAATCGACTCACCTAGCAACAGCGGAAACTTTAAGAGACGATATTGCATTTTTATCGTATACGTCAGGTACAACTGGAAATCCGAAAGGGGTTGTCCACACACATGGTTGGGCGTTTGCACATTTAAGGACTGCTGCACCACATTGGCTAGCTATTGAGGAAAATGATGTTGTTTGGGCAACTGCTGGACCTGGATGGCAAAAATGGATTTGGAGTCCTTTTCTTTCTACTTTAGGATCTGGGGCAACAGGGTTCGTATATAATGGTAAGTTTGAACCGAATAAATATTTACAGTTGTTAGATCAATACCAAATAAATGTATTATGTTGTACACCGACAGAATATCGCTTAATGGCGAAAGTGGAAAACTTAAATGATTATTCATTAAAAGCATTACATAGTGCCGTCTCTGCTGGAGAGCCATTAAATCGGGAAGTAATTGATACGTTCAAACGTCACTTTCATGTTGAAGTGCGTGACGGCTACGGACAAACAGAAAATACGTTATTGCTTGGTGTGTTAAAAGGAATGGAAATAAAACCTGGTTCAATGGGAAAACCGACGCCAGGTAATGTAGTAGAAGTTATTAATGATGAAGGTGAAGTGTGTGATCCAGGAGTAGTAGGAGATATTGCTGTTCACGTTAGTACACCGGCGTTATTTAAAAGGTATTATAAAGATCCAGAGCGAACTTCTCGTCAGTTTAGAGGAGAATACTATATAACTGGGGACAAAGCGAAAAAAGATGAGGACGGTTATTTTTGGTTTGAAGGTAGAGGAGACGATATTATTATTAGCTCCGGTTATACGATTGGCCCGTTTGAAGTAGAAGATGCTTTAGTAAAACATCCGTACGTTCGCGAATGTGCAGTTGTAGCTAGTCCTGATGAAGTACGTGGTGCAGTCGTAAAGGCGTTCATCGTATTACAAAATGAAATTGATTCTAATGATCCGCAGTTAATCCCAACATTACAAGAGCATGTAAAACAATTGACGGCACCTTATAAATATCCGAGAAAAATCGAATTTGTAGAGGATCTACCGAAAACAACGTCTGGAAAAATTAGAAGAATTGAGTTAAGGCAAAAAGAAATGACTAGCGTATAAAAGAAAAAAGCAGGGCTTCACAATTGTGAGATTCCCTGCTTTTCCTATTACTCATTTAATTTTAAATGTTCTTTTAAAATAGTAGAAATGCGTAAACGTTCTTCTTCAGGAACTTGTAAATAGTAGATACGGCTAATCGTCGTTCCAGTTCCGGTTATTTGAAGAACTTCAAGGTCATTTATTGCCTCTTTATAATTTTTTTGAATATCTAGCATCTCTGTTGATGCTATATCTGTTTTAACATTTTGGCCAATAGCATTTAAAATAGAGTCTAAGTTTGTTATGCCAGAGAATGACGCGCCTTTTTTAATAACAGCTTGAACTATTTGCTTTTGTCGATCTGTTCGTCCGAAATCACCACGAGGGTCTTGCTTCCTCATTCGAGAAAACGCTAATGCTTCTTTACCGTTTAAAGAAATCTTCCCTTCTGGAAAGTCCATTCCGCCGGTAGAAAAGGCAAAACTATTGTTGACTTCTACTCCTCCTACAGCATCTACTAAATCTTTAAAGCCTTCCATATTGATCTTTACGTAATAATCAATCGGTATATCTAAAAAGTTTTCGACAGTAGGAATAGCCATTTCCACTCCACCGAACGAATGGGCATGATTTATTTTATCCTCAAAACCTTTACCGACTATTTCCGTTCTTGTATCTCGTGGAATACTTACCATTTTCATCGATTTGTCGTCTGGATTTACCGTTATAACCATTAAGGTGTCTGAGAGGCCTCTCTCTAAATTGCCGTTTCTAGAATCTACTCCAATTAAGAGAATAGAAATTGGATCTTGTTCTATAAAGTTTACTTTTTCAGGACGTTTATCTGAATACTCTCTCTCAATCGGTTGATGCATCGTACTTAATGTTTTATTCACATTATAAAATGCATAACCTACCATACTTCCAACACCTAAAAATAAAACACCGATTATTAAGAAAGTATATTTCTGCCACTTTTTTAAGCTTTTTAGTTTTTTTATCATTAGTTTCTTCCTTTATCTGTATATTCTACTTTGAATTATACGATTTTTCGACAGGAATGTACATCGAATATATTGTAAATTTTTAATTTTGCACAAGCTTATGTAATGTTTAATAGATTTCTGCTTTTATTAGGTTTCTTCCAAACAAATTACATCATCTTTACACAAAAATTTATGTCGAAAAATATTGTTGTTATTCGAAAGTTTACTATATTCCAAAAAATAGTAATACGATATATAATCATCTTGTTTGATAATAATTTTAGGAGGATGGGAAATGAGAAAGGGCTTTTCTATTTTAGTAATTTTAACGTTACTAATCTCTCTACTAAGTCCAATTTCCACTTTTGCTGAAGAACCTGTTCAGCCCGAGGAAGAAATTCAACTGAAAGAAGAGACAGTAAACACTGACGAGCCGTTTAATACGGAAGCATCTGAAGAGAGTACATCAGAAGAAGAGATAGTTGAGGAAGCAGTTGAAGATGTAGTTACAGAAGAAGAAAAAATTACAGAGGAAGTAGATTCATCTGAAGCAACAGAAGAAGAAATTCCAGAAGAAGCGGAAGAAAATGAAGTAGTAGAACAACCTGTTGATGAAGAAAAAAAAGCAATTCGCGAAGAAATTAATCTTGATGACGAGATAGAGTTCATTGAGGGTGATTTTTTGTATGTTGACACGGTTTATGTGAATGAAAATAGTTTTCGTATATATTGGGGTGCATATTCGGAAAGTGAAAGAGTTTCATCCTATAAAATATACTTGAATGATAGTTTAGTATTATCTCCTAATCATCGTACAACTGAATATACTTTTACTAATTTACAACCAGATACGGAATATTACGTAAAAGTAGAAGCTTATAATAGTTCGGGAAAACTAATTGTCGAAAATAGCCTTACTGCAAAAACTTGGAAAATGCCGACAGGAAATAAAGTGACTTTTACAGATGCTAAGCTTAAACAAGCTATTCAACAACAAATTGGTGTTACGCGTGACATTTATGAAAGTGATATGGAACAGCTTACTTATTTAGATGCATCTAATATGGGGATTAGTAATCTATCAGGGATTGAAAAAGCTACTAACCTAAAAGTTTTATATATTTTTGGAAATAAAATTAGAAATATTTCTTACTTAAGCGAGTTAACTAATTTAGTTGACTTAGACTTAGATATGAACAATATATCAGATGTAACACCATTAAGGGGATTAACGAATCTAGTTACTCTTTGGCTCGCGAATAATCCAGTAGCAGATATTAGTAGCCTTGAAACTCTTGTTAATTTAGAATATCTCTTTCTACATGAAACGAATGTATCTTCCATACAAGTAATTGAAAACTTTACGCATTTAACACACTTAACAATTGAAGGGACAAATGTAGATTATTCAGAGGGTACGTCTACATATGAACTATTAATGACGTTGTTTGATGCGGGTGTATATATCGATGTTTTCGATGAGTATTACTATGAAAATTTTGAAATATGGTTAGAAGGCGTTAATGAAAATAGTGCATATTTTTATTGGTGGCATTTCGATGAAGAAGATCCAAATTATACGTATAAAGTTTATTTAAACGGAGAATTTATAACGGAAACAACAGAATTTGAGATTGAACTGACAAACTTAAATCCAGATACGGAATATGAGCTAGAGGTTCATGTCTATGATCAAAATGGAGAGGTAGTAGATGTTGGATATTACCTTTTTAGTACGCTACCACTGCCAACTGGAGAAATTGTAGTTATAGAAGATGAAATGTTAGAACATGCAATAAAAGCAAGTCTTTACATTAAAAATCGTCCAATCTATGAATCTGATATGGAAAGATTAGAGTGGTTAGACGCTGGGTTCTTAGGCATAACAAGCCTTGAAGGGTTGGACAAGGCTACGAATTTAGAAATGTTATATGTTGAAGGTAATGAAATAACAGATTTAACTCCATTAAAGAATTTACCTTTAATCTTTTTATCTGTAGGAAGTAATAATGTTTCAGATTTAACAGCTTTAGAAAATTTACCATTAATCTTTTTAGATGTATCGAACAATCCAATTACAAATATTAACGTTCTTTCTACGTTGATTGACTTGTATTACTTACTTTTACACGATACGAATATTTCTGATATCTCTGTATTGCTAGAGTTAGAGTATTTAGAAATGGTGACTTTATTTAACATTCCTTCTTTAACTTTTGAAGAAGGTTCGGAGGAATTACGTATCGTACAGGTATTAGAAGAAAGAGGAGTTATCGTCTTCTTAACTGAAGAAGATTTCTATGGTTCTTCTGATTTATACTTTCATTTACTAGATGTAACAAGCTCGGAAATTGAATTAGAGTGGTTCTACGCTGGTGAATATGAGGTAGATCATTATGAAGTATATTTAGATGGGGAGCTAGTTGATATTGTAAATGAAGAATATTTCTATTTCTCCGAGTTACTATCTGAAACGGTATATACAGTAGGTATTGCAGCATATGATGAGTACGGTGATTTCATTGATTATAATGAAATGGAGATCGAAACTTTAGCTGAAGTAGAGGGACAACCGATAGACGAAGAAGAAGAAGAAAAAGAAGAAAAAGAAAATGACAAAGTGGAAACAGGTAAAGGCGATGGGGCTTCAAAAAATGAAGGGGAAAAAGAAGAAAAAATAAGTAACACAGGAAATAAACTACCGAAAACAGCAACAAATATGATGAATTTCTTGGTTGTTGGATTTGTGTTACTAACAATTGGTGGAATAACCCTATTGTTTAACAGACGAAGACGAATAGTATAAATAATGATGAGCTAACTCTAATAAGAGCTAGCTCATTTTTTTGTCGTCTATCTCCGGCGGCTAGGTCCAGCTCAAACTTCACCTTTCCTCCGTACGATAAGTCATCATCGACTCACTGACGTTCGCCGTGATTCCTTTATCTCCTGCGGAAAGGCTCCAGTTTGATTGGACCTGAGCGAGCCGCCTGCGCTTTTGTTCTTTTATTCGACACTTAGTCCAAATTAAGAAAGCATTTGACAAATTTCCGAGGAAATATTCGACAGGAAATTATGTTGTATCGTAATTGAGCGAACCGTTTCTAAAGGAATTTTAAATAGTACTATCCTCCTTTTTCTACATCTACATCTTTTGTTCTAGAATATTTTGGAATAAATGTATATGAGCCTGTATACACTTTACTGAATGTGAACAGAAGGGAATATTGCGATTTTGGAGGAAGGAGTGGTTAAATGGAGCCTAATATCGCTGTTGAGTCGAGAAAAGATTTGACAGCAAAAACATATCGGAAGCGTAGGGAAAGGAAGTTGTTTTGGACTGGCATGCTTTATTTGTCGCCAGCTTTATTTTTCTTAATTGTTTTCTTATTTTATCCAATGTTTAAAACATTATATTTTAGTTTCTTCCAAACCGCTGGGGCAGGGATTGTACAAGGATTTGTAGGGTTTGATCACTATACAAGGCTATTTCAATCCGAGCTTTTTTTAGGTAGTTTAAAATCTACTTTTCTATTTGTTCTTTATACGGTTCCGACTGGAATTGTCATTGCACTCGCATTAGCCGTTATTGCTAGTGAAAAATTAAGAGGAATAGGCTTTTTTCGAATTGTTTTTTCTTCATCTCTTGGAATATCTGTAGCTGCGGGGGCGACGATATGGTTGTTTTTCTTTCATCCTACACTCGGTGTACTTAATAACATATTAGGGTTGTTTGGAATAGGCTCTATTAAATGGTTAACCTCTTCTTCGTGGGCACTAGTTTCAGTAGCTATTACTACGATCTGGATGAATATTGGTTTTAATTTTATTATTCTTCTAGGTGGTATTCAAAATATTTCAGAAGAGTTATATGAAAGTGCAAAAATGGATGGTGCTGGCTATTGGCGTCAATTATTTAGCATTACACTCCCACTATTATCTCCGACATTATTTTTTGTTAGCGTTGTGACGTTGATTAACTCGTTCCAAACGTTTGGCCAAATTGATATTTTAACAGGTGGAGGCCCTTCTAACTCTACGAATCTTATTGTTTATTCCATATATCGTGAAGCTTTCTACAATGGTAGATTTGGCTACGCAAGTGCACAGGCCATTGTATTATTTTTGATCATTTTAGTTTTTACAATTGTACAGTTTAAGGTTGGCGAAAAGAGGGTGCATTATCAATGATCAAAAAAATCATTATATATATACTCCTAACTTTGTCGGCCTTTTTGTTGTTTGCGCCTATTTTATATGCTATTTCAGCTAGTATGATGACACCGCAAGAGATTTTTAGTGGTGCACTAATTCCTTCATCACCTAGCTTGGAGGCTTATAGTCAAGCAATTAATCGAGTTCCTATTTTACAATTTCTTTTTAATAGTTTTGTTGTATCCTTTATTGTCATGCTCGGTCAGTTAGTAGTTTGTAGTCTAGCTGCATATGCTTTCGTGTTTATCCCTTTTAAAGGAAGAAATTTTTTGTTTTTCGTTTTTTTATCAACGATGCTTATCCCGTGGGAAGCAACGGTTATTCCAAACTACTTAACGATTTTAAATTTAGGGTGGATGAACACGTACCAAGGATTAACGCTGCCGTTTTTCGCTTTAGCATTTGGTGTCTTCCTATTACGTCAGCACTTCCTAACCATTCCTAGGGACATTTTTGAATCGGCGCAAATGGATGGGTGCTCTCGATTTCGGTTTTATTGGTCATTTGTATTGCCCCTATCTAAGTCTACGTTAAGCGCACTTGGTATTTATGGTTTTTTAACAACGTGGAATATGTATTTATGGCCACTATTAGTTACGAGTAATAACGATGTTCGTACAGTTCAGATTGGTTTGAAAATGATGATTGCACAAGAATCGTCTACGAACTGGAATATGGTCATGGCAGCGGTAGTGCTAATTTTACTGCCAACACTTCTGCTTTTATTCTTCGGCTTGAAGTATATTAGAAAAGGTCTTCTAGCTGGAGCTTTAAAAGGATAAATGCTTAAAACAAGGGGGAAAAAGAATGAATTGGAAAAGGTCATTACTACTAGTAGTTATCGCCTCAGTACTAGTATTTGCTGCAGCTTGTAGTAACAGTGGTGGGGAGACAGTTACGGAAGATGGAAAGAAAGTTGTGACATTTTGGCATGCGATGGGCGGAGGGCCTGGAGAAGCGATTGATCAAATGGTTGCGGACTTCAACGCGCAATCTGATTCAGTGCAAGTAGAAGCCGTTTATCAAGGTAGTTACGAGGAGCTGCTAAACCAATTGCGTGCAGTTGGAGGTTCAAGTGAAGCGCCAGCACTTGTCCAAGTGTACGAGGTTGGAACGAAATATATGAGTGAAAGTGGCTTTATAACACCGATGCAAAAGTTTATTGACGAGGACAATTATGACTTAAGTGATTTAGAGGAAAATATTTTAGGGTATTATCAGCTAGATGGTGAACTATATTCGATGCCGTTTAATACGTCGAATGCGATTATGTTCTACAACAAAGACATGTTTGCGGAGGTGGGATTAGACCCGGAAAATCCTCCAGCAACGTTCTCTGAAGTGAAAGCAGCTGCTGAAAAACTAACAAAGAAAAGTGGAAATGAAACGGAAGTGTATGGATTTGCGATTTTAATTTACGGATGGTTTTTTGAGCAATTATTAGCAAACCAAGGTGGTTTATATTTAGATGCTGATAACGGCAGAAGTGGAAATCCAACTAAAGCGACAATTGACGGTACGGAAGGGCAAGCGGTTTTCAACTTTTTACATGACATGAACGAAAGTGGCTATTTAGGAAACTTCGGTCGGACGTGGGATGATATTCGTGCAGCATTCCGTGCAGGTCAGCTTGCCATGTATTTAGATAGTACGGCAGCTACTCGAGATAATGTTACACATTCTCCGTTTGAAGTTGGTACGGCCTTCCTACCACACCCAGATAGTGTTGGGCCAAATGGTGTTATCGTTGGTGGTGGTTCTTTATGGATGACAAACCAAGTTTCAGAGGACACGCAAGATGCGGCTTGGGAGTTTATTAAGTTTTCAACTCAACCAGGAGTGCAAGCAAAGTGGGCAGCAGCAACCGGTTACTTCCCAATTACGAAAGCGGCTTATGAAGAAGATACATTAAAAGCTGTTTACGAAGTGCACCCTCAGTTCACAACTGCTGTTCAACAACTTCAAAACACACAATTAACTCCTGCGACACAAGGAGCTTTAATGAACGTATTTCCAGAAGCGCGGAACATTGTGGAAAATGCAATTGAAGAGTTATATGAAAATGGAGACCCAGAAGGAGTGTTAAAGAGAGCGTCGGATGCAATTACAGAAGCATTGAAAAATTAATAGTTATGTTCTACCCGGAAACTTGTCCATTGATGAGTTTCCTTTTTTTTGTTAGATGTAATAAAAAGTAACGGTTTATATATTTACATAATTTTGATAAGATAAGAAACGACAATTTATTGTACAAAAGTTATAGTACGGTAGAAATTTGTCAACTAGTAACGAATTACAGTATATTGTAAGAAGGATTATAAGGCCAAAATAAGAAAGGCTGAAACAAATGCAAAAAGTGAAAATTTTATTTTTTATTTATCAAATGGGTGGCGGTGGAGCTGCACGTACGTTATTAAATATTATTAATAACTTAGATCGAACTAAATTTTCGCCTACATTAGTTACCCTTAACTTTAACGGCTCATACGAAAGCGAACTAAAAGATGATGTTCAGTTTATCAAGTTGAGTACAACACGCTTAAGTCGATCTATATTTGAATTATCACGTATTATTAAAAAGGAAGAAATTGATATTGTATTTAGTACGATACCACGAGTAAATACGATAGCAATACTTGCAACAAAATTAGCTAATTCAAAAGCGAAATGTGTTATTCGCGAGGCAGATAATTTAGGTGGAGACTGGAAAACAAATCTTCAGCTATTAGGATTTGGATTTGCCTATAAATTTTCGAACCAAATCGTATCATTGTCAGAAGGTGTAAAAGAAAACTTAGTAAATCGCTATAAGGTAAAGCCTTCTGATATTAAAGTCGTATATAACCCAATTGACGTTGAGATTATCAATAAAAGAATCGATCAAGGTAAAATGGATCCACATGTACAGGAGCTTTATAATCGGGACGAAAAGGTTATTGTAACAGCGGGACGGTTAGTGGAGCAAAAGGATCAAAAAACGTTGTTACAAGCTTTTGCAAAAGTAAACGAACAGATAAAAAGCCGATTAGTTATTTTAGGTGAAGGCCCTCTAAAGGAGCAATTGACTAATCAAGCAAGTGAATTAGGCATTGCCGACAAAGTACACTTCATCGGTTTCCAAAGTAATCCGTACATCTATTTTAAGCATGCGGATTTATTTGTGCTATCTTCAAAACACGAAGGATTTAGTCATGTTATCGCTGAGGCTTTAGCAACTGGAGTACCAGTTGTATCAACTAATTGTAAATCTGGTCCATCCGAAGTGTTGTATAACGGTCTTTACGGTCAGTTATGTGAAGTTGGAGATGCAGATGAGATGGCTGAAAAGATGTTATTGATTCTATCTAAGCCAAAAGAAGAAGTAGAAGAAATTATTAATAAAGGCTACGAACGAGCATCACATTTTGATGCAAAAAAAATAGTAAAACAGTATGAAGAGGTGTTTTTACAGGCACTAAATTCATAAAGGGAGAAAGCTTTATGCTAGGTAACACAAATAATAATCCGTTAATTTCTATCGTGACTCCTGCTTATAATTCAGAAGCGTATATTAAGGACGCAATAGATTCAGTACTTAAACAAACGTACGTTAATTGGGAAATGATTATTGTAGATGATTGCTCTAAAGATAAGACTGTTGAAATGGTTAGGCAGTATTCTGACCCGCGAATTAAACTAGTTCAATTAAGTAAGAATAGTGGTCCTGCTGTTGCTCGAAATACCGCTATGGAGAACGCGAGAGGTCGATATTTAGCTTTTTTAGACAGTGACGACCAATGGTTACCCGAGAAATTAGAAAAGCAATTATTACACATGCAAGAGAACGACATTGCATTTTCATTCACTAAATATATGAAAGTAGATGAAGATGGGAAAGATATAGGAACAATTGTTGAAGCGCCTGACACACTTTCTTATAAACGACTTCTTAAAGATAATGTTATCGGATGTCTAACGGTTATGGTGGACAAAGAAAAAGTCGGTAATTTGAAAATGGAGAACATCCGTACTCGTCAAGATTGGGTACTTTGGTTAACAATATTAAAAAAAGGGTTTCAAGCCCATGGATTACAAGAAGTACTAGCTAAATATAGGGAACGACCTAACTCTGTCTCAAGCAATAAACTAAAAATGGCAAAACAAAATTGGAAAGTTTATCGTGAGATTGAAGGGTTTGGTCTAGTAAAAAGTATTATTATTTTTATTATACATTTATTTCATAAAGCTAAGAGAATTTTGTAGAAAATTGTATATTTTTAATTGAATTTTTTTTAATTAAACTATATAGTAAAGAATGTCATAAAAAAGAAGTAGATTTTTCAAAAAAAGTATAATTGTGATTCATCAATAAAAAGATAACATCAACTGAATTGAATTGAACTAAGAGGTGACAAAATTGGATAGAAAAATTGGTGTAGTAGGATTAGGGTATGTTGGATTACCAGTTGCGGTTGCATTTGGTCAAAGACACCATATTGTAGGATTCGATATCAATGAGCACAGAATAAATACTTTAAAAAATAATGAGGATTATACTAATGAAGTAGATGTGGATGAGCTAAAATCTGCGGATATAGACTTCACAATGGATCCATCACGATTACGTGACTGCGACTTTATTATCGTAGCAGTCCCAACTCCAATCAATATTAATAAGCTTCCTGACTTTGGTCCGTTAGAAGGTGCTTCCAAGACTGTAGGTGCTAATTTAACAAAGGGAACAATTGTTGTTTATGAATCAACAGTTTATCCTGGAGCTACAGAGGAAGTATGTTTACCAATATTAGAGCAAGAATCTGGACTAAAAGCTGGAGAAGATTTCTTTATTGGTTATTCACCAGAAAGAATTAATCCAGGGGATAAGGAACATACTTTTAGAAATATTACAAAAGTTGTTTCTGGACAAACTCCCGAAGTTTTAGAAATTGTAGCTGAGGTATATGAAAGTGTCGTCGAGGCTGGTGTATTTAAAGCTAGCTCTCTAAAAGTTGCAGAAGCAGCTAAAATTATCGAAAATACACAACGTGATTTAAATATTGCCCTAATGAATGAATTAGCTATTATGTTTGACCGTATGGATATAGACACGGCTGAAGTATTAGAAGCTGCTGGGACGAAATGGAATTTTCTGAAGTTTAATCCTGGGCTTGTTGGTGGTCATTGTATTGGTGTAGACCCTTACTATTTAACACATAAATCAGAAAGGGTTGGATATCGTCCTGAGTTAATTTTAGCTGGACGTCGTATCAACGACAATATGGGTAAGTATATCGCGACAGCTTTAGTAAAAGAAATGATCCAACAAAAATCTCCTGTATTTGGTTCAACAGTCACAGTTCTTGGATTAACTTTCAAAGAAAATGTGCCGGACTTACGAAATTCTAAAGTTATTGATGTAATTCGTGAATTAGAAGAATACGGAATAACTGTTCAAGTTTCTGATCCATATGCATCTGTTGAAGAAGCAAAAGAAGAATACGGAGTAGATCTAACTAATTATGAAGAATTAAAACCAGCTGATGCGGTAGTTATGGCTGTTCCACATAAATTCTACCTTGATAAAGAGTGGGATGAATATAATAAATTATTTAGCTCTGATAAAGGTATTATTGTAGATATTAAAGCTAAATTAAATAAAGATACTTGTCCTCCTAACATTAATTTGTGGAGATTGTAAAAGAAAAAAGTGTATTCCCATTGGGAATACACTTTTTACAAATAATTTTCATCGTCAATATATATTTCATCAATATCATCATCAATATCACTATCATTTTCTTCGTTTTCGTTCTCCATACCGAGGTCTTCATCTATTTCTTGATAAAGTCCAAATTCCTCATCTACATAATATTCAGGAACTTGTCTAGAATTAAAATAGTTTAAAATTTTCTTGAACATTTATTCTCACCTCGAGTAGTATTATTACTTTATTAATACCCGAAAAGTGAAAATAATATACAATTAGAATTCAAAAGAAAAAACGTCGAAGTATACGACGTTTTTATATGGTTATTTACTTTGTAAAGCGTCTATTAGTGGTGTTTTTAGCATTGGAGCTAATGTCCGCGCGTAAGTTGCAGTGAGATGATGTGCATCTCTATAAACAAGAACATTTCCAATAACAGGTTTACAGTATTCGTCATCACAAATGTAATCATTTAAATCAGCATAATATACGTTAGGTGGTGGATTATCTAGTTTCTCCCAAGCGCTTATTGAAGATAAAACATCCTCTCTTTCCTTTGTACACTCCAAAGAATCTTCACCTTTTTCTTCCACACAGGATGGCACATCAAAACCAAACCAAGGATTATCTCTAATAGCGAATACTTTTAATCCGGCTTCATTAAGTTTTTCCCATTGCTCGATAAATCCTTCTGGAATTACATTATTCTTTCTGTTTCCTACATCAGCTGTAGTGAATATTAGATCAGGTTTATTATCAATTAAAGTATCAATTAAATTGTTATTCCATTCAAGACAAGACTCAGTCATATCATCGCCTGTTGTAAAACGACAAGCGCTCTTCGTATAACTTAAAATCTTTATACTTTCGGAAATTGCTATTTCTTCAAGTGCTGATAACCAATGAGCAGAGTGAGAACCTCCAACAAGAGCAACTGTATATTTGGCATTCTCTGTTTCACCGTATATACATTCAATAACATTTGTGTCTGTTTGGTTTTGGTGACAACCATCTTCATATACTTTAGGGAGGTCTTGTCTAGCTTGTATTGGTGAAGGCTTCACGGGTGCATCTCCTGTATATATACCGTCTTGATTATCGTATAGGAGGGCCATAGCTCCAGGATATTCATCCGTCATCACTGCACTTGCTAATTGTGTGTGCTGTTTTTCCACTGTAAAGGACCATGTGTTTGTTAAAATAACAACTGGCAACATAAAGGCTAAAATTAATGATACTGTTTTCCAGTTTTTATTTGGGACTTTCAATGAACGTACCGGCTTTTCTATAAGTTTAGTAGAGAAGTAGGATAAGAACATGGATAGTAGAATTAATACAATTCCATGAGCAATTGATACTGTTTCATTTCCTGAAATAATAAAGTAAAAAGTTAATACAGGCCAATGCCACAAATAAAAGGCATAAGATATGCTACCAAATTTTAATAAAGGTTTGCTTGTTAAAATACGGTGGACTCCGTATTTACCTCCGCTAACGCCGGCTAAAATAATAAATACACCGCCTAATGTCGGCCAAAGTGCAGCGTACCCAGGAAATACAGTTGAAACTTGAATAACAATACCACAACTTATAATTGCGACAAGTCCAACCCAACCTAAAACAAAGCTTAATGTTTTACGTAAGACAATATGAGATGCGAGTACAGCAACGATTCCACCCATGCTAAATTCCCATACTCTTGCAAATGTGTTGAAGTAAGCCCAAGCTTGGTTAGTATATGTGCTATAAATTGAATAAATAAACGATAATGTAAATACCGTAAATAATATCATTACTAGGCTTTGTTTAAATGTTTTTTTGAATATCGATTTAACAAGGTAAGCTGTACCAAATATAACAATAGGCCATATAATATAAAATTGACCTTGTAAGGATAATGCCCAAAAATGTTGCACAGGGCTTGCTTCGTTATTTTGAGCTAAGTAGTCAACGGCATTAAAGGCCAATTGCCAGTTTTGAAAATAAAAAGCTGAAGCCAATATTTCTTGTATCGTTTGATCCCACCGAACTTGAGGTAACCAAATAATACATGCAATCGTAACAGAAAATAATACTAGAAAGGCCATTGGAAATAATCGTTTTGCAAGTCCAATGATAAAGTCAAGCACATCTATCTTATTGTATCTTTCCATTCTTTTTAATAGAGAAGTAGTTATTAAGAATCCTGATACGATAAAAAAGACATCCACTCCTCCTGATACATTACCTAACCAAATATGGTAAACAGCTACTAGTAAAGCAGCTACTGCTCTTAAACCTTCAATTTCGTATCTGAATTTTCTAGGTTGATTTAAGTTTGTTTCCAATAGGACCATTCCTTCTTTCAATAAATTATAAAAGACCATTTTCCCTTTAAGTTTTGTATGACATATTCCTCATACATGATAACGAACATTCACATATGTGTAAATAGAAAATATGGGTAATTTTAGGGAGGGGTATTTTAGAAATAAAAAAACGTATAAAGACAAATGTCCTTTATACGTTTTATTATTTCATTTTAGAAAATAATTGATAATACCTTGTAAAATACCTTCAGCTGCTAATTGTTTGTATTTCGCCTGCTTTAATTTACCACTATCATTTGGATGGTCCAAAAAACCAATTTCAATTAAAGAGCTAGGTATTTTCGTTTCACGTATAACGTGATAATTACCTTCGGCTACTCTTCGATAGTTCATTCCAGTTGCTTGTACTAATGCATTTTGTAACGAATTACTTAACTTTATACTTGAATTTTTTTCGTGCTTTCCATACCAAAAGGATTCAATTCCGTTAGCACTTCCATTGAACTTATTGGCATGAACACTAATGAAAATATCCGCATTAGATGAATTTGCGATTGCAGCTCTTTCGTGAAGTTCTAGGAAAACATCTGTTTCTCGAGTCATTATAACAATTGCACCTTGGTCTTCTAAAAGCTTTTTTGCACGTAATGATATATCAAGTACTAAGTTTTTTTCAACAATGCCATTTGCACTAGCCCCAGGATCTTTTCCACCATGACCTGGGTCTAAAACAATAACCATGCCATCAAGCAGACCATTTTTTTGATCTGTTCTATAATATTCAACACTTACTTTTTCTCCATCTATGAATGCGGTTCGATTATTGTAGATAACTTTTAACCAACCATTTCGTTCAATAGCGACTACTTCAACATAATCGTTCTTTGATAGAGTAGCGATAGTGTTGTAAGATTCACCTGCGCCAGTTTTAAGTGTTGTTGAGCTATTAATAGTAGCAATAGATAAAATTCTTGGTAGTAATATTTTATTTACTGCGTACTCTTTCTGGATAGCAGCTACACTAATAAGATTTACTTCCATGGCGGATGCTTGTATTATTCGATTGTATCTGTCGAGTGCTGTTGTATAATTCCTAGATTGGTGTTGTTTAGTTGCCCAATCTAATACAGATTTTGCACTTTCATTTAGTTCACTAATAAGTTTCTTGTCATTAGGATATAAAAAGTAACTATCTAACAAAATATTAAACCTACCTGTAACAGTACTATTCTTACTAGCTTCACTAATTAAAGAATTAACAGATGGGATGCGTTTATTATTTTTCGCATATGAGAGCTTTGCCTCTGCTTCTAGTACTATCGTAGTTTTCACTCTAGGAGCAGATAGGATCCTTTCATATCGATCAATAGCTGTATTGAAATTACCACTTTGTTGCTGGTTTGTTGCCCAGTTAAGTAAGGACTGAGCGCTATTATTAATTCCATTAACGAATCTTTGATCATTAGGATATAAATAGTATCCTTCAATATAAGCCGTTAATAAATGAGATGCACTCGTTTGGTTATTAGCATAGTTATACATTTCTTGAGCTGTCGGGTATTTACTATTTTGTTTAGCATAACGAAGTTTAACTTTAGTTTCTTCTATTATATTATTTGGGACGGTTGGTAACTCGATAATAGTCTCGTAACGATTCATAGCTGTACTAAAGTTACCGCTCTCGTGTTGCTTACTTGCCCATGCTAATAAATCTTTTGCTGTTTGGTGAATACCATCTCTTAACTGTCGGCTCTCTTTATAAATGGAATAACCATCTAATAAAGTATTTAACCTTACAGTTAGGGTCGATTGAGACATTGCTTGATCAAAGTATTCAGAAGCAGAAGGGATTTTTTTGTTTGATTCTGCAAAATGTTTTTGTAACTGAGCTCTATCTTTTATTGATTGCAAAACTTCCTTAATGCTCATAATAAAATCGTATCTACTAATAGCAATATCGAAGCTACCTTGTTGGTGTTGTTTTGTCGCATAGTTTAATACAAGTTCTGCGCTAGTAGATATTCCGTTATAAAAATCTTTATTGTTAGGATAGAACATATACCCTTCTAAAAATAAATCTAGTTTCTTTGAAGCACTAGCTTCTTTTTGTGCCAAATCTAGAATTACATTTGCAGGGCGTTTACCGATTAATGCATCTTGTAAACGGGAATGAATATCTTTAACTAATGCTTGATTAACATTTGAAGCCGATAATAGTAGTTCATACCTATTAATTGCGGTTTCATAGTTTCCTAAGTCATGTTGTTTTGTAGCCCAAACAAATAAATTTTTTGCGCTTTTTTGAAGGCCGGCTAATATTCTTTCGTCTTCGGAATAATGTAATAATGCATCTAAATAACCTGTAAATATAGCAGATACTTGTCCTTGATTTTCTGCATTATGAATTAATTCTTCTACAGTAGGATATAGTTTTCCAGTACTCGCGTATTGAATATGCTTTTCTGTAGTTTTTAATAATGTATCGTCCAAAACAGGAGTTTGAATAATCGTATTATAACGGTCAATTGCTGTATCAAAATTCCCTCTATTATGTTGACCTCTTGCCCAGTTTAACAAAAGTTGGGCACTTAATCGTATCCCGTCAACAAATCGGTGATCGTTTGGATAGAAACCATAACCTTCAACATATAAAGCTAGTTTACGAGATGCACTAGATTCATTGACTGCTAACTCTAAAATAATATTAGCGGAACGTTTCCCAATTTTTGCATCTGCAAGGCTAGAATTCACACTGCCTATTAGGGTTTGATTAATTCCATTAACACTTAATATAGTTTCATAACGGGTTATTGCAGTACTAAAGTTACCGGAATCATGCTGTCTTACCGCCCAATTATATAAATTTTGCGCACTCGATTGTAGCCCTTGTTGAAACCTACCATCTTCCGGATACCATTCGTATGCGTCTACATAACTCGTAAATATTCCAGATACGGTTGTTTGTTTACTAGCGTTACTAGAAAGATCTTCCGCACTCGGGACTGATTTATTATTGTTAGCGTAAGTTAAATGCTTTTCTGTTGATTTTTGAATTGTGCTATTCAGTTGTGGTGCAAGAAGGATTCGCTCATAACGGTCAATAGCTGTTGAAAATTGCATCTGGTTATGCTGCCTTCTAGCCCAAGTTAAAAGGGATTGAGCACTGCTTTGAATCCCATCTACAAATCGACTATCGTTTGGAAACTTTTCATATCCTTCAATAAATAATTCCAATTTTTTTGAGGCGCTATTTTCATTTACCGCTATTAAATACATTTCGTCACTAGTTAAATGATTGTCTATTATTTCGTTTGTAGTATCGTTAGTAGATACTTCATCATTTATAGTTGTATGTATTTCAGTAACATTTCCTTCGCTAATCTTTTCAACAGAAGTAGTATTTACCGTAATATCTTCCTCTATATCAGCTTCTTCTTCTAACACATTAGATTCGATTTCTAAAAATTGAGTAGAACCATCCTCAACATCAGCTTCGCTTTTATCCTTTTCATTCAATGAGCTCTCAAAATTTGAATCCTCTTCTTCATGTGAATGAATGGTGGTTTTTTCAACTTCCTGACTATTAATAGTTTCAGCGAAAGTTGAAATAGGGAAGATGAATAGTAAAATAAATGGTAAAAAAAGTCTTATTTTCATTTATAACCCCTTTTCAGTAATTTTTTAGCGGACAAGACAACATTCATTTTACAACATAAATTTACAATTTTCTACGAGATATTTATGGCTATATTGATAAATAATATAATGAAATAAGGGATTTTAATTTTGTTACAGTAATATTAATTTATTTGACATTTGTTAAACAAAATAGTACTACAGCCTCTATGTAATGATATTATATTGGAAAGTTTATAAAAGACATGTTAAAGTAAGATGTCTAAAAGAATTTTTATAATTAGTTAAACTCAGGCGGTGTCACGTTGAATTATGCGTAAATATTTGTTAGAAATGTTAAAGCGAAAAGACTTACTTTTATACTTAGTTAAGTCAGGTTTAAAAGCAGAAAATCGAAACAGTTACCTTGGATACTTTTGGTGGCTATTAGATCCACTTCTAAATGTTCTAGTTTATTACTTTTTAGTAGTGATTATCTTAGAACGAGGCGGAGAGAATTATGCAGTTTATCTTGTTATCGGACTAGTAGTTTGGAGATGGATGAACACGACCGTTACAACATCTGCAAAAGCTATTCGTAAATACGGTTCTATTATTAACCAAGTATACTTACCGAAATCAATATTTCCATTAGCAACTACTTCTACACAATTATTTAACTTTGCATTTGGACTTATCGTGGTAGCTATATTTTTAGTTATTTTTGGAATATTCCCAAGTTGGCATATTGTTTACTTGCCAGTCATTGTATTAGTTCAACTCGTATTACTTTTAGCGATAGCACTATTTCTTGCGTATATATGTGTATTTATAAGGGATATTGATAATATACTATCTCATATTATGAGACTGTTCTTTTATGCATCACCGATTATTTGGGAGGGTAGTCGTCTTCCAGAAAAATATGACTGGGTTGTTGCGATAAATCCAGTTGCTATCATTGTTGATTCTTATCGAAGTGTCTTAATGTACAATCAAAATCCTGCATTTTTAGGTCTGTTTGTAATTGGATTTACTTCTATTATATGTATAGCAGCAATGATATATTTTTATAGTAAAAACGAACATAAAATAATAAAAGCATTATAATTAAAAGAGGTTTTATTATGTCATTAAGTTCAGCAACAGTTCCAATAGATAAAAAAGAAGTTATTATTGATGCCAAAGATTTAGGAGTTAGCTTCAGCACCGGGCAAAAGGATGATTATAAATCTCATGTAATAGATTTTTTTAAAAGAGAGAAAAAAAAGCGGAGTAGTAAAGTTGTATGGCCGTTAAGAAATTTAAACTTTACTGGTTATAAAGGGGAAGTGTTAGGGATTATTGGCTCTAACGGTTCTGGAAAAACTACACTTTGTAAAATGCTTAGTGGCATTCTAGTTCCAGACGAGGGGCAATTAACCGTCAAGGGAAAGGTGTCAGCTTTATTTTCGCTAGGTATGGGGTTTAATAAAGAGTTAACAGGTCGAGAAAATGTTTATTTAAACGGTATGATGTTAGGAATTGAAAAAGAAAAAATTCATTCGTTTATTGAAGAAATACACGAATTTTCGGGTCTAGGTGAATTTATAGATCAACCAATGAAATATTATTCAAGTGGGATGAAAGCAAGATTAGGGTTCAGTGTTGCTGCATATTTAGAACCAGAAATACTAATATTAGATGAAGCACTAAACACAGGTGACAGTGAATTCAGTAATAAAGCTGCTGACAAAATAAAAGAACTTGTAAATAAAGCAAAAATGGTAATCCTAGTTACTCATAGTATGAAATTTGCACAAGAAAATTGTGATAGATTAATTTGGTTAGACAAGGGAGTAATAAAAGAAATTGGAGACCCTACTTTGGTCATCAAAAAATATAAAGAATCTATTCCTCCTAGAAAACCAAAGAAAAAATTAGAAATCAACTTTAACGAAACGACTTCTAATATTAAAGATGATCTAGTTATTAGAGCAAAAGATGTTAGTGTTTCATACCAATTGAAAAAAGGAACATTCTGGGCGTTGAAAGATGTTTCTTTTGAAATAAGAGAAGGGGAAATTATCGGTATAATAGGCCACAATGGGGCTGGGAAAAGTACTCTATGTAAAGTTTTAACAAATATATTAGAGCCAGAAAAAGGAAGCATAGAGATACATGGAGAAACATCTGCTTTACTAGGATACGGTACGGGATTCAACGAACAATTATCCGGAAAGGATAATATTTATCTAAATGGAATGTTATTAGGAATGCCTTTGAAAAAAGTTGATTCCAACGTGGATAATATAATTGAATTCTCAGAGTTAGGAAAAAAAATTAGCCAACCAGTAAAATCGTATTCAAGTGGTATGAAAGCGAGATTAGGATTCAGTATTGCAGCCACTCTTGAACCAGATATATTTATTATCGATGAGGCGTTATCTACTGGAGATATGCAATTTAAGCAGAAGGCTACAGAAAGAATCCAGGACATGATTGAAGATGCAAAGGCAGTTTTAATTGTTTCACACAGTATGAATTATATAGAAACAGTTTGTACAAGAGTAATTTGGTTTGAAAGAGGGCAAATCCTTTTTGATGGCGATCCAAAACAAGCTGTAGCATTATATAAGGAAAAAGTGAAACAAAAAAACAAAAAGCTTAAATAGAGCGAAGGTGTAGGCAAATATGCTAAAGATTTTAAAAAAGAGAATAATTAATATCCTCGAATGGTTTTTTTATAAATTTTTTAATTCTAGTCAAAGACGTAAAATTTTTACTTTACTCTCTTCTAAAAATAGGAAAAGAGTAAAGAAGTTGTTTAAAAAGGGAAAGACTCAAACGAATTTACGAAAAATTGAACAACTAAGGTATAAATTACGAAATTTAGGTTTTTTTGAAGAAGCGCTAAAGGATTTAGAAGATCTATATAAAAATAGTCCAAACGCAGTTTTAAGGAAATCTGCAGCTTGGGAAATTGCTTTATGGCATGCCAATAAGCAAACTCCGGAAGGTGCTAAAGAATGTCTAAAGTATATCCCGTTTTTATATGAGGGTGAACAAGATAAAGAGCAATTAAGACAAATTACTATTATAGAAGCAGAATGTTTGATAGCTGTAAATAAAAACGAAGAGGCTAAACGTACATTATTAACTGCTCTTAAAAGAGAAGAACATCCTGATTTATTTCTAGCATTGGCAAATTGTGAAACTAATGTTGACGAACGGCTAAAGTGGATAAATAAAATGTATACATTCTATCGCTTAACATCTGTCCTTTTGGAAGAAGAAACAACGAAGAATTTTTATGATAATTTAAGTCATAAGAAAGCCAAGGCTGTCTATAAAGAGAATTCGGGAAAAGTATCTATTATTATTCCTGTTTATAATGCAGAAGATGTAATAGAAACATCTTTAAATTCAGTCTTAACACAAACATGGAAAAACCTCGAAATTATTGTGGTTGATGATTGCAGTAGCGACAGCACAGTTCAATTGGTAGAAGAAATACAGAAAAAGGACGAACGACTTAAGCTTGTAAAAGCAAGTAAAAATGGTGGAGCATACACAGCGCGTAATCTAGCATTACAAGTAGCAACAGGGGATTTTATAACAATTAATGATGCAGATGATTGGTCACACCCAGAAAAAATTGAAAAACAAGTAACACATTTATTAAACAATCCAAGAATTATAGGGAACACTTCACAACAAGCAAGAGCAACTGAAAATTTAAAATTTTTCAGACGTGGAAAGCCAGGCTTATATATATTCAGTAATATGTCTTCTTTTATGTTTAGAAGAAAAAAAGTAACAAAGGCTCTTGGATACTGGGACTGTGTGAGGTTCGGAGCGGATTCTGAATTTATAAAACGAATTAAACATGTCTTTGGTGAAGATAGTATATTAGAATTACCAACAGGACCACTCTCCTTCCAAAGGCAATCTGAATCTTCTTTAACTGGCAATTCCTACTTCGGTTTTCCAGGTTATTTTATGGGAGCTCGAAAAGAGTATTTAGAAGCTCAAGTTGATTATCATAAAAAAGCTGAGAACTTGTATTATGATTTTCCACAAAAGAACCGTCCTTTCCCTATACCTGAACCTATGAAGCCGAACAGGTTACCACGAGATACTCGTAAGCATTTTGATGTAATTATACTGTCAGATTTCCGATTAGATGGAGGTTCAACCCTATCAAGCGTAGAGGAAATTAAGGCTCATAAACAAATCGGATTAAAAACGGGTCTAATTCAATTAGCACGCTACGATTATTCCCCTAAAAAGAAAATAAATCAAAAAGTAAGAGATTTGTTAGACGGGGAAAATGTAGAAATGATAGTGTACGGTGAAAATGTTTCTTGTGATACGTTAATAGTTAGATATCCTCCTGTATTACAAGTAAAACAAGAGTATATTCCGAATGTTGAAGCAAAGGAAATAAGGTTAATTATTAATCAAACTCCTATGAGTGATTATGGGCCACAAGGTGTTTTAAGGTATGATTTAAAGACTGTAAAAGATCGTTTAATAGAATACTTTGGTAATGCGGGGATTTGGCATCCCATTGGACCTTTGGTAAGGCAAGCTTTAGAAAATTATCATAGCCAATCGTTATCAGAAATACCGTTAGCAAAGGAAGACTGGACAAATATAATTAATCTAAATGATTGGAAAGAGAATGACCGACAAATTTCTGAATCTAAAGCAAATAATATAGTTATAGGTAGGCATTCAAGGGATAATGTTGTGAAATGGCCAAATGACAAAGAACAATTATTGTCAATTTATCCTGAGCAAGAAGGATATGAGGTTAGAGTGTTAGGTGGGGCCAATACAGTAAAAGATGTATTAGGTTACATCCCGGAAAATTGGTCTGTATATAAGTTTGGGGAAGTTGCACCTAAAGAGTTCTTAGCAAATCTTGATGTTTTCGTATATTTTACACATCCAAACTGGATTGAATCTTACGGGAGAGTAATAATAGAAGCTATGGCAGTAGGTATCCCAGTTATTCTTCCAAAACAGTACGAAATATTGTTCGGTGACGCAGCAATTTACTCTAAACCTAGTGAAGTAAAAAACGTAATTAATAACTTATTGTCTGATCCTCATTTATATGAAGAACAAATAGAAAAAGGTTGGAATTACGTAAAAGAAAATGCTAGTTATGAAACACATTACAGAAGGCTAAAATTAAGAGCTTATAATAATTAATAAGAAACAAGGCTGATTCTGGTATTTTTTACCTTGGTTAGCCTTGTTTTTATATTCTGATTGAACTTCTTACAAAAACTTACAAAAAATATAAAGCGATATAATGTTTTCAAATTGTGGTGTTTAGTTTATAGTAGATAAAGGAGATTTTAGTCGAATCTTGCAATATAAGTAGAAAGGTGATGACATGAAAAAAACAGTAAGTACCCTTTGTGTTTTGTTGCTTTTGTCCCCTTCTCAGTTTGTAATGGCAAATGATTCAAATGCCAACGTAATCGAAGAAGAGTTTGTCGATACGGAATCAAAAGAAGAAGAAAACGCGTTTACGGTTGATGATGAAGCCGACGCACGAAAAGAAGATATTATTAAAGAAGAAGAGATTGCAGAAGTTGAACTCTCGGATATAGATGAGGAAACTGCAAAAGATATTGGTAATGATAAACAGGCTGATGAACAAGAGGTTATTGAAAAATCATCGGTAACTGTTAATACTAGAAAAATGGATACTGTAGAAGCAACTACTATAACATCTATTGAATCAGATAAAGGTGCAGATTACTATTATGAGCAAGCAGTAAATGAAAACAGCGCCTCAAAAAAGTTAGAATTATTTATTGAAGGCTATGAAAAGTATCCAAATGATAGTCGATTTGTAGATGGTATTCAAAGTAGTGCTCAATCGCTTTTAACTTGGGCTAGAAGGCAGCATAACCAGCAGCAATTTACAACTGCTATTGACCGTTATGAACGAATCCTTCGTGCACCACAACTGAATAATGCAATCAAGAAATCAACGGAAAAGCATTTATCTTACGCTAACAGCAAGAAATTAATCCCAAGTGCGGACAGTCTTTATAGTATTGCTAGTAAACAGACAACTGTCTCTGGAATATTTGCGAGTTATGTAGACGCATACGAATGGTATCCGGAAGATGGTAGGTTTCAACAAGGGCTACAATCGAGTGCGCAAAATTTATATAATTGGGCGGTAAGACAGCATGATTCCGGTAATTTTAGTACTGCAATCGCTCGTTATGAAACGATATTAAGTGTTGCTGGGATTAATCAAACTATTATTAGTAACGTAGAATCTCGTCTTGCAGACGCAAAAATTGGGAAACGATCCGCTAATATTATTTTAGATTTAGCAGTCAATGAATCTAGTGCATCTCGTAAACTAGCTTTATATGTTGAAGGTTATGAGTTCTATCCAAACGACAAACGATTTATCGATGGGATTCAAACAGGTGCTCAACTTTTGTTAAACTGGGCGAGAGGTCAACATAATAGAGGTAACTTTGATACTGCAATTGATCGCTATAATACTATAATTGATACGCCAACTGTAAATGACGTTATTGTTCAGTCTACTGAAAAACATTTAGAATATGCATTATATAATAAGAGTATCCCATCTGCAGATCATTTGTTTAATACAGCTAAGGCACAGACGCAAGTTTCAGCTATTTTCCAAACTTATGTTGACGGTTTTGAGTTATATCCTAATGACCAGCGCTTTGTTGAAGGATTACAGAAAAGTGCACAAAACTTGTATAATTGGGCAGTAAGACAACATGATGATGGAAACTATGATACTGCAATCAATCGCTATGAGATAATTCTAGCTGTATCTGGTATTAATGACTCGTTATTAAAAAATGTCCAGTCACGTTTAGCTGATGCTAAAATTGGCAAGCGCCCTGCAAGTGTCATATTTGATTTAGCACAAAAAGAAACAAGTGCTTCAAAAATACTCGAGTTGTATATTGAAGGGTTTACTTTTTATCCGAATGACAACAGGTTTGTTAATGGAATTGAGCCTAGTGCTGTTGCATTATTAACGTGGGCAACAAATCAGCACCAAGCTGGAAATATTGATACTGCATTAGGTAGATATCAATATATTTTATTAGCACCAACTATCTCTGACGAGTTAATAAAGAAAACAAATATTCAATTAAGTTTTGCCGAAAAAAATGAAATGATACCAACACCGAATGGTTTCTATCAACTAGCGATGGAGATTTCTACTTTAACACATAGATTGAATATGTTAATAGATGGATGGACAATTTATAATGAAAGCTCAGTATTGGTTAATGGTATTAACACAACTGCAGGAGATTTATTATCTTGGGCTAGTAATCAACATGAGAATGCTCAATATGATACGGCAAAAAATCGATATCAAATAATTTTAAATATACCAGTATTATCGGAAACTATTAGACAAGAAACACAACTTAAACTTAGATATGCTGAACAAAATTCAAAATATCCAACTGCACAGCAACAATTTGATTATGCAAGTGGTCAAACAAGTGCATCGCATTTATTAGCAGCTTTTATCGAAGGGTATTTATTATATCCTCAAGATGCTAGATTTATAGAGGGAATAAATACGAGTGCTATTTCTTTATTAAATTGGGCAACAAATCAGCATAGAAATGGAAATTTTAGTACTGCAGTAGATCGCTACGAGAGAATCCTTGCAGCTCCAGAAGTTAGAAGTAGCATTTTGTTGGAAGCAGAAATTAAACAAAGCTATGCAGCAAAAAGTCAGCAAATTCCTTCAGCGAACCAATTGTTTAACGAAGCTGAAAGCAATAATAGTGCTACAGGTAAGTTTAACTTATTTATAAATGGGTATGTAATATATCCGAGTGACGAAAGGTTCATTTATGGTTTAAATGCTAGTGCTTTAAATCTACTAAACTGGGCTAAAGCTCAACATGAAAATAGAAGATTTGATACTGCAATAGATCGTTACAATAGAATATTAAATGCACCTGGTGTGTCTGATAGTGTAAAAGAAATGGCCAGCAGACTATTATCTTCTGCTGAAGATAATAAAACACCAGAAAGAGAATATATTACGTATACACAATATAACGTCACACTTGCTAATTCATTAAAAACTCAGATGTCATTAAGTGTTCCGCCTCAAACAGATCGTTATCGTAATGCTCCAGCTTATATTCAAACTTCTCGTATATCAGAAGTGTATACGAGGGGGATAGCAACTGCAGGTAGTAATTTACGGACAACTCCTAGTTTAACTGGTTCGGTTGCTTTCACGGTAGTACAAGGAACTACTTTTGAAATATTAGGTAGTGAAAAAGGCGATATGTGGAATGGTAGTGATATCTGGTACAAAGTTAGGTTTGAAAAGAGAGATTTATATATCCACTCTAACTTAGCATCTAGTACTAACATCGGAAAGCTTGCTAGTAATACTTCAGTATATGAAAGTACTAGTACGACCAGTCATGTATTCGGTACAAGAAGTGCAAACAGTGAAGTAGTTCTAGTAAACTATAATAATAATAGTAATTGGCAACAAATAAGTTTAGGAGCTTGGCGGAATGCTAAGGAAAGCGATGTTTTACCAATGCTCGACCCTAATAACAATGATATATTCCAACACCTTGTTTTAACTTCTAGTGTGGGTGTTCCCGCAACACAAATTAATAATTTGCTTTCGGGTAAAGGAGTATTACAAGGTAAAGGACAAGCGTTTATTGATGCTGGGTTAAGGCATTCTGTAAATGAAGTATATTTAATTTCACATGCCCTACTAGAGACAGGCCACGGCACTTCTGACTTAGCTACAGGTAAATTAGAAGTTGGTAAAGATAAAAATGGAAATCTTCAGCTAGTGACTTCGTCTAATAGAAGCTCTTTAACAAATATAAAGCCAACTTATAATATGTTTGGAATTGGAGCAATTGACTTTGATGCTGAAAGACAAGGTGCTTTCAGAGCATATCGTGAAGGTTGGTTTACAGTAGAAGCTGCTATTATAGGAGGAGCAAAATTTATTGGAGAGCGTTATATCCATAATCAATATGGACAAAATACGCTTTATAAAATGAGATGGAATCCAGCTAATCCAGGCTATCCTCAATATGCTACCGATATGGAATGGACTATTAAACAGATAGGGAACATTAAAAATATGTATAATCAATTAGAAAATCCTGTATTGAATTTTGACATTCCCAAATACAAATAGATTTATAAAAAGAATTCCCTAAAAGTAGATTAACTTATAGGGAATTCTTTTTTATTAATAATCAATCTATTAATTTGAATTTATAAATTAGATACGATATTTTGAATATATTTGAGAGATTCATTTAGTTTTAAGGGACTGTGTCCTAATTCTTTATCTGAATATAAAGTTACTTTAATTTCATCTGTATAGTAATGGTCGTCTAACTGTTCTAAACCTATTAAGAAAGGATTTAAATGTTTTTCTACGTCTCTAAGACAGGAAACGTTTTGAACATAATTTATTTTAGGTACATACTGTATATCTTTGTAGAATTCAATTATGTTTAATCGTTTTGTATGTCTATTAATTATTTCATTCCTTGTTAATTGAGGTTCAATCGTACTGAATAGGGCATTAACATGCTTATCGTTATAATTCCAAACGATAGTTTGTGGATTGTTAATAAGTGCTGTTGATTCTTTTATTAAACCTGAAAGCATTAGAGACATAAAGCCTCCAGCTGAGCTTCCGTAAAATAGTGTTTTTTCATTTTTTATTGACAGTTTTTCAAGGAGAATTATTAGGATTTCTGCAATTTCTGTTAAATAATGCCTTTCGCCTATTCCAACTCCCCATCCGATATTTAGTTTATTTAAATATAAAGTTGGGTCATTATAAAAAATAGTAGTTTCATCAAAATATTGAATCCATTTATGCCTTTGAAAGATAGGTGGCCTCAATTCAGATGATGCATCGTAGGCTCCAGAACCAAAAACTATTGCCTTTGAAGAATTCCTCTTTATTCTTAATAAAAAATCAAATTTAACTTTATCTTTATTTATTGTTAATAAAAAAGGATCTTCGTTTGTTGGAAAAGAAAACTGGTGTAACTGGCCGAATTCAACTTGGTGATTTTTATATGACGAAAGCATATATTTCCTCCCTTAGATATGATTTGTGTTATGTGCTATAGTTAATAATTATTGAACCAATTAATAATAAATTATAATTGGATTATACCAATGTTGCAATTTACTTGATTATTCTTCTAGTAAATCTTTTTTTTTATTTTCTCGTATGATATGCTAATGCTTGTAAATTTAATGGATTCTGAAATTATAATTGCTATCTAAGTTTTTTAAAAACTAGATAAAGCAATAAACATAGCAATAAACATATAGGAGCTGGTATATTTGGATAGTATTGAACATGGAGTTCGTGACCAATATTGGGCGGATCGAAATAGTATGATGTACTATAAATATGTAGATTATTTAGTGCGTGCATTTGCTGCTGATGCTAAAAGCATCATTGATGTTGGTACTGCAAATACAAAATACATAGAAAGCTTTACTTGGATTCCAAATAAATATTCACTTGATATAAAAAACCCTTACAGCTCAAGTAGTGTTAAGGGCATTGAAATGGATTTTTTAAAATTTGAACCGAAAGAGAAATTTGATTTTGTTACATGCTTACAAGTTTTAGAACATATTCCAAATGTAGAAGCTTTTGCACAAAAGTTACTTTCGATTTCAGATAAAGTACTAATTTCTGTTCCTTATAATTGGCCAGCAGGTTCAGAAGACGAGCATATACATGATCCCATTGACTTAGATAAACTGAATAAGTGGATGGGGAAAGAACCCACTTATTATATAATTGTAGAAGAACCATTAAGAAATCCAGTGAAACGTAAAAACAAAAGATTAATTTGTTACTATCAAACGCAAAATATAAATTTTGGAGAAGCGAGAAGCACAGCAAAAAGAATTAGAGGTAATAATATGGAGTCAAAACAGGTAAATGGGGAAGAGTTTCTAAAAAGTAATTTTGAATCAATTATTAGGCACCAACAAATAAATAATGAAATTATCGGAGCGGAAATTAAGACGTTAATCTTAAAAGAAAAAATAGAACTTACTATAAAAAACAATATTTTATATAGGAATAAGATTCAACAACTAGAAAAAGAAAAGGCTATTATAGAAAAGAGTTTAAACAAGGAATATAGAGAAAGAAAAATGTACGATAAGAAGTACAAGAAGATTACTGTGAGTAGGTTATGGAGACTGACATTACCGTTAAGAAAAATAGGGGACATTATTAAGCTGAAATTTTGAAACGACGGGTTTAAGTTGAAGTGACTTTAGCATGAAGGAGGTTCATCAATAAGATGAATAACAGTAACGAAAAGCCATATGATGAAGACCAAGGTGACAAATTAATAAAAGTACAAGAGGAATTTAAATCCATCACTAACAGGCTGGCGGTTGAGGAAGAAAACGAATTAGAATTACTACAAAAAATTAATGAACTAGAAAAAAGTATCTTTCAAAATAAGGATAAACTAAATCGGGCTACTAATAAAAAAAGCAAAAGTAAAAAAAGGTATGAAAAAATAAGTACAAGTACATCGTGGAGAATAACGGCTCCAGTTAGGAAATTTTTAGATAAAATAAAGGGTAAAGGGCCGAAATATGAAAAAACCTCCAATATCTCAGATGTAACTAGTCAAACGGGTGCCAGAGAAAATAATAAAAAAGAGGAAAAAAATGAAGTAAGATATTTAGATAAAAAATTATGGGCTGGTTTTTCAAAGTATGCAATAAAAGAATTATCTGATATAAAGTATTCAAGTGAACATTCCAAGAGTGAAAGAGTTAAAGCTGCAAGGGCAATTGCTAGATGGGAATATGATAATAATAGATATGAAAAAGCCCTTGAAAATTTATACTTTGTGGACGAAATCCGCTCTTCTAGTAAGATAAATATCGATGCTGTTATTAGAGAGATTAAAGTATTAAAAAAGCTTGGACAAGAAGATTTAGCATTAAGAGAACTTTGGAAGGCTATTGATGGGCTCGGAATGGAATCCGAACTTTGCTTAGCAATGGCACACGTCCACGATGATTTGTCGGAAAGAATTAAGTGGATAAATTTAATTTTTGAAAAATACGGGTACAAAAACGTACAAAAGCGTGATGCGGATCAGGAATTGACACTACATAATGTTCGTACAAAAAATCTAGAAAGTATAGATAATTTTAAGGATGTAAAGGTTTCTGTAATCATTCCTGCCTATAAAGCAGAAGACTCAATTCACATTGCGTTAAATGGTTTGTTAGAACAATCCCATTCAAATATTGAAATAATTGTGGTTGACGATTGTAGTCCAGATAATACGGCTGAAGTAGTATCGCGCTACACCAAAATTGATAACCGTGTTAAGCTAATAAAAAAGACAAACAATGAAGGTGCTTACGCTGCTAGAAATACAGCTCTCGATTACGTTACTGGTGATTATGTTACTATACATGATAGTGACGACTGGTCTCATTCTCAAAAAATTGAAGTTCAGTTACGAGCATTAATGAACTCTCAAGATGCAGTTGGAACAATATCACATTTAATAAGAGTATATAATGATTTATCTCCTGTTAATGCGGGCTCCTTATTAAGTACCAAATTTTTAATTATTAATTCTTCATCTCTATTAGTTCATAAGAACGTTTTTAAAGAGCTAGGAGGATGGGACAATGTTCGAGTTGGGGGAGATACAGAGTTTATTAGACGCATTGAAAAAGTATACGGTAGTAACAGTATTATATATGTTGAACCGAAAGTTCCATTTTCCTTTTCTTTATCGGATGAAAATTCTTTAACAGGTACAAGTGCTACTCATATTAAAACAATCAGATATGGATTACGTAGAACTTATAGAGAATCTTATCAATGGTGGCATGATAGTATAGGCTCTAATAAAGACTTATACATAGAGCCTGGAAGTTCGGAACGAAAGTTTCCTTGTCCAGTGCCTAATTTAGTGAAAAAGCCAACATCTAGAGATTATGATTATGTGTTTATTGCAGACTTTACAATTCCGCTAAAGGAACAGTCATTCTATAATATTCTAAATAAGGAAATTAGAGCAGGGAAGAAGATTGCAATATTTCATTGGGCTTTTTATGAAAATGACGTGTACAAACTATTGTCTTATGAAGTTTATGACATGGCACATAAATATAATATAGATATATTAGTTCCAGGTGAAAAAGTCTTCACCCAATTAACAATTATAGGTACTCCGCATGTTCTTAACTATAGTGTTGATAGTGCACCTGAAATAGAAAGTAAGAATAACTTTGTAGTATATTCAGATGATAGTGATAAAGAAAGCCTTCCTAGTAAAGAAGAAAATATAAAAAATGTTTTTGGATTTGAAGTGAAATGGGTTCAACAAACACAAATTGATGAAATCGAAAAACAATAAAAGGTAATGCCCTAAATAAAAAGTAGTAAAGAGTTGCTTTGGCTTCTCTACTACTTTTTTATTGATTTTTGAATAAGTGAATTTGCATAATTAAATTTATTTTAACCATCAATGTATTACTTAAAAACAATGGTTTATCACTTGTTTAAACTGGAATCCTAGTATAATAATTTTAATCATTTTCTATTTTGTACTTTTTTGTGTAAAATAGTGTAGGTACATAATATAAATTATTCTTCGTAAAAGGAGTTTTCATAATGAACAAAACATTAATCTTCGGACACAAAAACCCAGACACGGATACTATTTGTTCGGCTATTGCGTATGCTCATTTAAAAAAGGAGCTAGGTGCGAATGTTGAAGCGGTGCGATTAGGTGAAGTAAATGGTGAAACAAAATTCGCACTTGACCACTTTGGGGTAGAAGCGCCACGTTTAGTAGAAACTGTAGCGAATGAGTCGAACGGAGTAATTTTAGTTGACCATAACGAATTCCAACAAAGTGCAGCAGACATCGAAGATGCACACATTTTGGAAGTAATTGATCATCACCGTGTTTCTAACTTCCAAACGGCGGACCCGTTATACATGCGTGTGGAGCCAGTTGGTTGTACGGCAACGATTTTAAACAAGCTTTATAAAGAAAAAAGCGTAGAAATCCCGAAAAACATTGCAGGTTTAATGTTATCTGCAATTGTTTCTGATTCGCTTTTATTCAAATCTCCAACTTGCACAGATGAAGATATTGCAGCTGCAAAAGAGCTAGCGACTATCGCAGGTGTCGATGTAGATAAATACGGCTTAGATATGTTAAAAGCTGGTGCTGACTTAAGTGAAAAAACAGCTGCAGAATTAATTTCTATCGATGCAAAGGAATTTGCAATGGGTAATTATAAAGTAGAGGTTGCACAAGTGAATGCTGTTGACGTTTCAGAAGTAATGGCACGCCAGACGGAACTTGAAGAAAAACTAAATGATGTTATTTCCAGCAAAGGATTAGATTTATTTGTTCTAGTTGTAACAGATATACTAAACAGTGATTCCACTGCTTTAGCACTCGGCCAAAAAGCGGATGCAGTCGAAAAAGCATTTAACGTAACGTTAGATAATCATACAGCGGTATTAAAAGGCGTTGTATCACGCAAAAAGCAAATTGTTCCTGTTTTGACAGAAGCTTTAAAATAATAAAGAAAAGGGTGTCTCAAGTTGGAGACACCCTTTTACGTTATTAGTTTAAATTCAAATGCTCTTTAAAGATATTTGATACTCTCGTTCTTTCGTCCTCTGGGACAACAAAGTAGTATACTCCGTTAATAGTGGACCCTGAGCCACTAAGTTGTAATGTATCAACATTATGACGTGCTTCTAAATAGTTACGTTGAATGAGCATCATATCTTGTCTCGCTAGATTTGTATTGACGTTGTGGCCAATTGCACCAAGTAAAGAATTAACGTTAGCTATTCCTGTTACAGATGCGCCTTTGTTAATAACACCTTGGACAACTTGTTTTTGTCGGTCTGTTCGTCCGAAATCTCCTCGTGGATCTTGTTTCCTCATTCGTGAGAACGCCAGTGCTTCATCTCCGTTTAAAGAGATTCGTCCCTCTTGGAAAGTAAACTTATCTTGTGTAAAAGCAAATGAATTGTTTACTTCTACCCCGCCAACTGCGTTTACAATATCTTTAAAACCTTCCATGTTCATTTTCACATAAAAATCAATTGGAATATCTAAAAACTTTTCGACTGTTGGTATGCTCATTTCGACTCCGCCAAAAGCGTGAGCATGATTAATTTTATCTAACGTTCCTCTACCAACAAGCTCAACACGAGTATCACGCGGTATACTCATCATTTTCATGGAATCGTCTGCAGGGTTAACAGTGACCACCATTAAAGAGTCTGTCCGGCCTCGATCTGTTCCACCTGATTCTTTATCAATCCCCATTATAAGGACAGAAAATGGCTGTTTTTTAGACAAATCGACAGGTCCTGTTCTCAATGTTGAGAAATCTCGATCTAAAGGGTCGTGCATCGTTGTTAATGCTTTATTTAAAGTAAATAACGTATATCCAATATAACCACCAACTAACAGGACAAATACAGCTAGAATGCTAAGAGTGACTTTTAACCATTTTTTCATTTTCTTCTTTTGTCTACGTTCAGATCTCATCCTCGTATCTTCCTTTATTTGTATTATAGTAATCGAATCTATTAAATTATATTCGTTGTTCCATATTTGTACAAGTGGATATTTTTTAACATCTCTCTAAAATATCAAATTATGTAAAATTATTTTAAAAATAAAAAGCCCGCCTTAAAACAAGGCGAGCGAAAAGGTATATACATTACCATTGATCATTCGTAATTTTTTTAGCCATGTCTAATGAAAATTGTAGTTCTTCTTCTACATAATGATCCTTCGAAAATAACTTTAACGTGTACATATTATTTTCCATACTGTATGTTGCTAATGACTGGTCTACATCATTTAGCAAATAATACATCCAATATTCACCAGAAATTTTATATATATCACCTTTAAAAGGCTGTAAGTAGTTTTCGTTAATAATAGGACTATTGGAAAAAACCATCATAAAATCAGCATACCCTTGATGGTTAATACGAATAATCGTACTTTCTCCAGTAGAATATTCATAAACGAGCATGTCTTCTAAAGAGTATAGCTCATCTTGCTCGATATAGTTCGGCTCACCGAAAACACTTTTGACTCGCTCTACTGTATCTCCAACCGTAATTGCTTCTGAATCAGTCGGACTATTCTTTACATAAAACTTTCCATCCTCACCAGTAAACGCTCTAGCTTTTGGAAGTTCAGTTTCTGTCGCAGTTTCTTCCTCTGTATCCACACTCGATTCAGCCTGTTCTTGTTCGCTTTCTGTAACTTCTTCTTTAACAGTTGAATCTACGCTCGAATCAGATTGTTCCTGTTCGCTTTCTGTAGTTTCTTCTTTAACAGTTGAATCTACAGTCGATTCAGCTTGTTTTTGTTCACTTTCTGTATCCTCTTCTGCTTTATTTAATGAGACTTCATCTGTAGATACTTCCTGTTCAGTCTGTTCTTTTGTTGCCGAAGTAAGAGGGGAATAGCCTTCATATTCTGTTTTCGTACCGACACTATTAAGTACTAATAAAAATAATAACCCTATTGTGATTAAGTTCTTCATTTAAAAAATGCCCTCCATTCGGATCGTTATATATTTATATATTCAGAGTTAGTTTAAAAGTTCTTATAGTAACTGTATTTCCTTATCACTATATGTTTAATATTACAAAAACATTACAACTGATTTTTAATTAATTCCTGTAAAGGATTGGTGATATTTTGCTCCCTTCCGTAAACGAGCAAATCTCGATACTTACGTTAGGAAAAGCGAACAACGTTATTGGATATGCACATAGAAGATACGGTTCAAATTAGGCAGAATATGTACGAGTGAATGATATTTATCCAACCTTTGCGGAACTTAGCTGAAGTAGGTCTCGAAGCATTACAATTGAAATAACTGGTAGAAAAATGCTAAATATAAAATATTTTGTAAAAACATGTTGAAATACCTAACTTAATATAGTACTATTTTATTAAGTTTTGTAAGATATTAGGTGGTGCGAAAAAGGGTGAAAAAGGAAAGTGAACTTCACTCTACTAATGATATTTTGAATGTTTTACAGTATGCTTTCCAAGAAGGTAACAACCAAAAAAACATCTCAGCAAAAGAATTAGTAGAAAAGATAAGTAAAAGACTAGAGAAACTAACGAGGACTACATAAAGAACTAGACTTATAGATTACTATAAAGTCTAGTTCTTTTTTTGAGCTTATAAGAAAGTATAAAGTTTATTAATCTATAATTGACGACAATCTCTATTAAAGAGTGTTTTCTTCCTAAAGTCGCTAAGATAAACTAGCGCAGATTGCTTCGCAGCAAGGACTCGCGATCTGCGAGTTTATCTAATAAAAAACAAACATAAATTTTTCCATCACAGGTAATAATAACATCATCAACTTGTGGAGGAGATTTTATGAAATTTATTATAAAAATGCTAGTCATTGGAATAATTCTATCTTTATTGCAGTTCCCGAACATAACTTCGGCTGCACCTACAGACGAAGAAGTTCAAACATATCTTCGTGAAATTGGTTGGACTGAGCGGGAATTAAAGGCGTATTTAGATTTTTATGAAGTATCGCTCCAAGATTTTAAAAATATTGAATCATTACGAAAAGAATTAGGTACTCCAATTACGAAAGAAAGTCTACACGAATTATTGGATTCGTACAATATTACAGAGGAAGAATTAAATATTTTGTTAGCAAGGTTCGGAGAGAAAATTCAAGATTATACGTTCATTGAAGATTTAGATGTGGCGATCGATTTTTACTTAACACATGAGGAAGAAGTAGCTCGAGCAGAGAGATTTTTCGTATCGATGGGCTTTGAAGAGCGTGAAGCACATTTATTATTTCAACATATTTTACGTTTAGATAAAGATACGCTACTACCAGCATTAAGTAAAATTCAAGACGATTTAAGGCAAGTTACTACGAATGAAGAGGCGCTTACTGTTTGGCGACAGTTTTTTGAAGTGTTTCAATTAGGTGCCACAGTTTATCAAGTGGATGACCAAGGTCGAACAGTAATAAATAGGGAAGATATGCTTTCTTCTCAGCAAATGGATAATGCTACGTGGATTTTAGAGCTTTCCACTGCGAGTACGACCGATGTTTTAGCCTCTCTAACTTTAAATGAAGAAATGCTAACAAGTGCGTATGCAGCAGAAAAGGGAGAAGAGCTTATTTTTACAGCCCAAGTAGTTATGCAATTAAGTGACAAGTTATATGGAACTCGGATGCCGCAAACAGCAACTTCGAATGGAGCAGGAATGCTAGTTGGACTAGGCTTAATGGCTGTTGGATTGTTTTTATCGAGAAGGGTCCGACAATGAGAGAGGCGAAAGTAATTTCGATGTTTTTTATTAGCATGGGTGCAGTGTTATTTCTGCAAAGTGGAATTGCGTTTTGGGAAGGAATACGGTCAGTGGAAGAAGGAGTGATTGAGCGTACGGTTCCACCTCCAATCGAGCCTACTATTGAGCAGACCTTTATGGCTGGTGAGAAAATAGGCTACTTACATATTCCTGCACAACAAAAAAAGATTAGCATTTTTGAAGGAACATCTGAGAAAGAACTACAAAAAGGAATTGGCCATTTACCGAAAAGCTCATTCCCAGGACAGGTCGGAAATATCGTTTTATCAGGACATCGTGATACCGTATTTCTTCATATAGATGAATGGAGCGTTGGAGACGAGCTCACCATTGAAAGTAATGGCGAACACTATACGTACAAAATAAAAAAGACGAGAATTGTCGATAAGGATGATGGGACCGTCCTTGTACCCCGTCCCAGGGAGGAATTAACGATTACGACATGTTATCCGTTTCAATTTATCGGCAGCGCTCCTGAGCGATACATTGTTATAGCAGAACGAATAAAATAAAAAAGCTACCTACCGTGATGGTAAGTAGCTTTCTGTTTTCGTTGAGGAAATTTAAAAGGTATAAATTTTGTGGATCATTACTAATTTTGCGTTGTTACGTCTAGCTCCGGCGCTTAGGCCCTATCAAACTTCCCGTTCCGTCCGTACGATAAGTCAACATCGACTCACTACGTTCGCCGTGTTTCCTTTATCTCCTACCGGAACAGTCCAGTTTGTACGGGCCTAAGCGAAGCGCCTATGCTTTTGTACTATGATTTAGCAGTTTGTGGCTTCGTTGTATCATCTTTTGAACGAGTAATAAATTGGGAGAGTAATTCGTCGCCAGCTAATCCTTCTCCTACGAGACTGGATAGGAGGTCTACGTGAAAGCTATTGTTGCGACGGAAAAGCTGTGCATCGAATAGGACGCTAATATGCTCTTCCATAACGGAAATATGCTTTACTCTAGCATGAAAAGTGGCTGGGTCATTTGTCGGTTTAGAAATAATCGTTTGTATCGGAATAAGCTCTTCACTATTGACAAGGTTCTCAAATAATACGAGGTTGTCCTTTGGAACGTACGCCTCTACTAGCCATTGCTCATCCAACTCTTTATTAATAATAAGGCCGTCGATTAATGGGATAGGTCGGTTTTTATTTTCCTCAATAAGAGCTAAACTAACGAGCTTGAACGTTTTCATTCTTTCCCTCCTATAGGTAGTCAAAAGTTTTCAGGACTATTTTGCTTAACTTTATTTTTACCGTTTACTATAACTACGATTATAGCATATTGCAATGTTTTCCACTCTATGTATGAGAATATTAAAATTATGTTAGAAGTATAAAACAGTTGATTGAGGAGTCAAAAAGTTCATTTTGCTAGAAGAAATAGAGTGTTTTCTACCTTTTTACTTGCAAAAATGTTTTTTCGTTCATTTTACGTATTATTCCACACGTAATACTATTGAGTTGCAGTTCAAGTTAAGCACTGAAAGGAGGGAAGAGAATGATCAATCAAGTGACTCTTGTTGGTCGGTTAACGAGAGACCCTGAGCTCCGCTATACGAGTGAAGGAACTGCTGTAGCGACGTTTCATTTAGCGGTAAATAGAAATTTTAAAAATCAAGCTGGAGAAATAGAAGCTGACTTTGTTTCTTGTCGAGTTTGGCGTAAGCTTGCAGAAAATGTTGCAAACTATTGTCGAAAGGGGTCACTGATCGGCATAACGGGAAGAATTCAAACTCGTCGCTACGAAGACAAAAGCGGATCTTGGGTCTACGTGACAGATGTAGTGGGAGACGATGTAAGGTTTCTGGACAAACGAAAAGAGAAAAACGTTATTTTTACAGAAGGTAGAAGTGAAAGAAAGACTGATATACAATTAGAAACGTCAAAATAAGGGTATTTATAATCTTTCGTACATGTAGAAGAGGCAGGGCTTTGGGTAGGTCCTGCTTTTCTACAAAACTATAACCTCAAATAGAGAAGAACATCCATTCACATTTATCAAATAAAACTTCCCCGATACTCTCCTCCGCAGCCAGCAATAATTTTGTTGGCTACTATTTTTTCTTTATATCTGTTTGTTGTTTGATTAATAATTGAAATATTTGTTCTATATACTCTTGTTGCTGTTTGGATAATGTTGTATATGTATGTAATTGCTGTTTAAAGTTAGGAGCATGTTGCAAAAAGTTAACGATATCAAGTAGTTGTGTATCATTCTCTGGTAAATTATATAGACGTTTAAATTCATTTATATACGATTGTTCAGACGTGTGTTGCCCCATTAAATATGCAACACTTACTCCAAAAACATCACTAATCTTTTGAATCGTTTCTGTATCTGGTGTGAGCTTTTCTGTCTCCCATTTGCTTACTTGTGAACGGGAGTGATTGATACGTTCTCCTAGTTCGTCTTGCGACCAGCCTTTTTGTGTACGTAACGATTTAATATTTCTAGCTAAAACAGAATGGGACAAGAGAATACCTCCTATTCAATATAAATGGCTACTATAACCGTATAGGAAAGGTATTATGTTGAATGTTCCAATTAAGAACAAAGGTTACAAAAGTTCATAATCAGAACAGTTATTAGGTAGTTAGTACGAGGAAGAAAGAACGAGAAAAATGGAGAAAAAAGATATAAATTTATGAAAAAGCATATAAGAACACAGATATTGACGAATCTATCGAAATAGGTAAACTATAAGTAGAATCGTTTGGATAATTTTGGATTTAAAAACCATGCAAATGAGATGTAACCAAACTGGCGTACTACGCCGAAAGCAACTAGAACCGCTGTAGATAATAACAATAATAAAAATAAGGAGCGGGAGAAGTAGTAATGTATTATTTGTCGAGTGTCAGTTTTCATGAAAATGATTATAAGCATGTGGCCAATATTTCGAATTACTATATTTATGTGAAAGACTTTCACACTTCCAATTCTAGTAAAGAAGCTAGCTCGTTTTATGATGCCCTTCAACTATGTTCCAACGTAATAGAAGAGGAATGTTGGCGATCTATCGTTGTTAATCGGCTGCAGTCTATTGAGTTCCATTTTCGTTCTTACGAGAATAAAAAACAAATTATTTCGATAATGGTCCATTTGCCAACGTTTGAAGTTGACATATACTCTTACGGGTGGCAACCATATCGAAGTAGGTATTTAAGACATAACGATAACTACATTATTGATGATTCAGTTATTTTAGAGTTGCTTCAACGGATTTATATTAAGCATAATGATACTATTACATATCTTTCGCACTTTCGTCCGCGTGCGAAAAAAGAATAAAAAAAGCCAGGCAATGGGTAAAGCTCAATGCCTGGCTTTTGTTTCTGTTTAGGTTACTACTGACATGTTTTTACGTCTAGCTCCGGCGCTTAGGCCCTATCAAACTTCCTGTTCCGTCCGTACGATAAGTCAACATCGACTAAACGTTGTTCGCCGTGTTTCCTTTATCTCCTACCGGAACAGTCCAGTTTGTACGGGCCTGTTCGAAGCGCCTCCGCTTTTGTTTTAGTTGCGAAGTACTAGTAAGTCCTGTAGTTCTTCGTTTGTTAATTCTGTTATCCAGCCTTCGCTCGTAATGATTTGATCATTCAAGCTTTGTTTGGACTCAATCATCGCATCAATTTTTTCTTCGAGCGTTCCTGTTGTAATAAATTTATGAACGTGTACAAAACGCTTTTGACCAATTCTGTACGCTCGGTCTGTTGCTTGATTTTCTACTGCTGGATTCCACCAACGGTCGTAGTGAATAACATGGTTTGCAGCCGTTAAGTTCAGTCCAGTACCACCAGCTTTTAAAGATAAAACTAGAACGTTATACTTTCCTGCTTGAAAGTCGTCGATTAACGTATCACGGTCTTTTTTGCTGACAGATCCGTGTAAAAATTTTACGCGCTCACCTAATTTTTTTTGCAGAGCTTGAACGATCATATTACCCATTCCAATATATTGCGTAAAAATTAAACAGCTCTCATTTCTGTCACGTACTTCTTCTACTAACTCTACTAGCTTCTCCATTTTCGAGGAGCGAGAGATTAATTCTGTTGGTTCATCTTCTTTTAAATAAAGGGAAGGGTGATCGCACACTTGCTTGAGCTGACCGAGCATTTTTAAGACAAGTCCTCTACGTTGAATACCAGCTAGTTTCTCTACCTGCTCGAGCGTTTCCTTTACAAGTCGTTCGTATATAGATGCTTGTTCTATTGTTAAAGGACAATATTCTTTTTGCTCTTGTTTGTCCGGTAAGTTTAATGCAACTTGTTTATCTGTTTTCGTGCGACGCAATAGGAACGGTTGAATTAACTTTTGTAATTGCTCAATTTTCTCTTTATTTTGCTCGCGCTCAACAGGTACGACAAATTGGCGATGAAAACTACCGAGTGATCCTAAATATCCAGGATTTATAAAATCAAAAATAGCCCATAATTCTGATAAACGATTTTCTATCGGTGTCCCTGTTAATGCAATATGATGACGGCCGCGTAATTTTCGAACAGATTGAGACTGTTTCGTATCTGCGTTCTTTATATTTTGTGCCTCATCCAAACATATAGCATCCCAATGAACGTTAGTGAGTTCTTCTTCATCTAAATGTGAAAGAGCGTAGGAGGTAAGAATAACATCCGCCCCCTTAACAAAAGAGTCGAACGCTTCCCCTTTAACACGATTAGGTCCGTAATGTAATTTCACTCCTAAATTTGGTGCAAACTTCTCTAATTCCTTTTGCCAGTTTCCAAGTACAGAAGTAGGGCAAATAATTAAACATGGATTAATGTTATTCCCTTTTTCAAACGCTTCTTCTTTAGCGGAAAGGAAATAAGCAATTAATTGAATCGTCTTTCCTAGTCCCATATCGTCAGCTAAACAAGCGCCAAACCCGTGTTTTCGTAAAAATGTTAACCAACCAGCTCCGTGCGTTTGATAGGGGCGCAATTCTCCTTTAAAGCTAGGAGGAACATCAAACTGTTGATATTCTTTACCTTCATACAGCTGGTGAAATAGTTTTTTTACTTCACCGGACATTTCAATTTGTATATCTGATATATCATCTTGAAAGTCTGCTTCAGACCCATCGCCAGCATTATTTTTTAATACATCTTCTAACGAAATTCCATTTTGCTCTGCTTGCTGCATTAGTTTACGTATTTGTTGGATGAAGGATGGATCTAATACCATCCATTCTCCTTGTATTCGTACGAGTCGGCGGTTTTGCTCGACAAGTGCGAGAAATTCCTCCTCTGATAGTTCACGATTCCGAGTGGAGAAGCGCCATTCAAAATTTACGAGAGAATTTAGTCCAACGAACGATTGACTATTTTGATTCGTGCTAGTAACTCGCGCTTTTACTTTCGGACGAGAGTTTTTCACCGCTTGCCACCATGAAGGTAAATAAATATCGACGCCCATTTGAATGAGCTTTTCACTACCAGTGAGTAAAAAATCCCATGCTTCTTCTTCTGAAATAGTAGCGTTCAACTTTTCCTTTTTAAAAATGGTTGGTGTAACAAACTCCCACTTTCTATGTGCTTTCTGGATGGCTGCTTTATGTTTCGAAAACTTAGCTGGAAGCTTATCTTCACCGAATACGTATTGGGTGTCTGTCTTTTTGTCTTTTAATATCGTTTGCATCGTCCAATCGTACCCATCTTCCTCTGGTTCCGAGATGCGAAGTCCGATTGTAAACGGTGTTTCATCTTTATACCAGCCGATATCTAGTAACCAATCTTCCTTTTCGCCGTATAAATCTTGCAATGAATCTTCAAAAAAAGCGGGTGTAAGCTTTTCAGGGTTTGGCCAAATAGGCTCGAGCAGAAAATATTGCTTTTCTTCTACTAGCTTTTGCATCGTACTTTCAAGCCAAGTTTGAATAAGAGGTAGATGTGGACGAACTAGTATATTTTGCTCCGTAAGCTGTTTTCCTTCTTCGGTAAGCGTATATGTTATTTCATTTTCCTTCCAAGCTGAAAAAGAAGGTTCAAACGCTTTGTCCTCCATAATCGTTTTTAAAGTAGGTGCAACAAGTCGGTATATTTCCGCTTCATCACTCCAAAATACTTCATAAAAGGAGTTACCAGTTTCTTCTGCAAAAAGCTCTAACGCTTCATAAGCAGTCAAAAATAGTCCGTTTTTTCCTTCGAACGTATCCTCTTTTAAAGCTGTGCCAAAAAAGGAGCTTTCATGCCAAGTAAAAAGCAATGAAATATAGTTAGAAGGAGGAATAATGTTCCCGTCTTCCTCACCATATAAGAAAAATTTATGTAGTTTTTGTAAGTAAATAGCATGAATCATTAATTCGTTCATGGTAAAAGTTTACCTCTTTTCAATTCCTCCTGAAACGAGCGTAATCGTTTCGTCCTGTTTGCTAACTCTGGGAAATAAGCATCCCAATAGGAGAGCTTTTTTTCTTTCTTGTAAATAGCGAGTAGTTTCTTTAATAAACGAACGGCTTCTTTATAGCTTTTACGATTACGTTCGTTTATTTTTTCTTCCACCCCGCGATGATAAAAAGGTAAAAGAACAGAAGGAGCTTCTTTTTGAATCATTTTTAACCGGTAAGAATCGAGTGCATTCCAATCAAACCCTAAAAATAAGTGCAGTTCCATCCATTTTCGATACTCTTTCGTTTCATATAGGTACCATTCATATTCAGTAAAGCTGTATGGCAATAGTTTTTCCATCGCATATATGTATGGTTCATCATTGCCGGTTTCTTTCGCTAAGCTTGTTAGTAGCTTTAATAAATAGGATGAAAGCTGTCTTTTCTTATTATAAATTCCTTCGGCTAAAATATAATCGATGACGGAGGATAGGGCACCATCAACTAGTTTGGCCATTTGTGACCATGCACCAGTTTTGGATAACATTCGTAACCAATGGAAAATAAAAGGACCATATCGAATTCGATCTCGTTTTATCCATTGTAGCGCTTCTTCCTCTTTTTTTAGTAATAGGAGTAAGTGAATGTTTAAAATGGATGCTGGGAATGAAGTTAGTTCGGCAATGTCTTTTCGAACCGTTCCCATCCAATTTCGCTTTTGATACACGGTTTTCCACATATATTCGACGACGAAAAACTTTTCGTTTAAAAAATCGTCTTCTTTTAAGAAAAATTGATTTACTACCTCGCAACTTTCCTTCAGTAACGTATCAAGTTGAAAGGAAAGGGCGTGATGGGCCAAACTTTTCGATTGCTCTTCTAGCACGTCAATTACGCGTAAAATCATATCACGAACGTATTGAGGCGGATGTTGATCTGCCTCTTCCATCATTTTTTCGATACAAAATATAGCTGCATGTACGATGAAAAGCTGTCTAATTTCCCCTTTTTTCGGAGCAACAAGCTGTACTTTCGGTAAAAAAGTATAATAAATAGATGAAATTTGATGATTAGTCGATGCTGTAGAACGAAAATGTTCATATTGTGATTGTAAGTATTGAAGCCAGCTTACTAATGAACTTTCGTCATACACTTGTTGTGTTGGTACGTTATCTTTTTTTGCTGCTTTCCATTGTTCCATTAAAGTAGTAATCGGTTCTGACTTTGCCCACATCGTTAAAAAAACGGCAAGTGCATGAGGACAAAGGGAAGAGGTGTCACACGAGCAGCGGCTGAACTCTCCCATATCTGTATCGATGAGCGTATGGTATGTACTGGACCCTACTTCTACTTTTCCGAAAATATTCGTTCCATCTTGATAGACGTTGTGAACGTTCCCACTACGAAAGAGCCGAAGTGCTTTACTTAATAGTTGTCGATTTTCTTCATATTGAAGAGGATATTCTTCTATTAAAAAGGTTGTAAACTGGTCCATTTCGTCACCATCCAAAAGTTGTTTGCTTATAAACTAAGAAAAGGCTTCCTACTAATAGGCGAGCCCAGTATTTTAAAAATTTCCATACCTTTAATTATAGATTTTTTCCACTTTCGTTACAACCTAACAAGCAAAAGCAAATTAATTTACTTCAAAACTAGTGGAAGCTTGAACAGGTAGGTCTGCTCCTGCAAATAGAAACTGTACTTTATACGTGCCTTGTGGTAGATCTGCTTTTACTTCGTCGGCAGAGACAGTGTACGTTAAGCTTTCACCGCTAGAGAGTGTCGTTTCCACTATTGCTTGTGTGTACATCATACCGTCGGAGTGCTGCTTTATCTTTTTTCCATTTTCATCAAAAACAATATAGTCAAATTCTTGACTGGAAGAAAAAAGTATATCTAATTCGTTCTCATCTGTATTTTCGACTATAAATATGAACGAATCTTCTTCAAGTTGAACATTGGCTTGCAACGTGCTATCAGGATTGGTAAGTTCCAGTTCTCTTTTCTTCTCCTCTTTACTTCCTGTAGACGGGGAGGAGTTGTTAGTTGTATCCGTTAATGAATTGTCAGTCGAGTTTGTCGTCCCGCAAGCAGCTGCAACGAATAGTACGAATAGAAATAAAGGCGTCAGTTTTTTTAACATTAATATTACCTCCTATGTCCTGTTTTTATATTAGTCGTGAAAGGTATGAAGAAAGTTACTGTTTACCCGTAATGTATAGCAGATAAACTTCGAGTTAGAAATTTCAGTCTATTCGTAGGGCTAAAGGATAGTATATAATACAATTATACATAAATTGTAATTACAATATTGGGGTGTAGGAGAGAGATTGACAATGGAAAAAGTAAAAAAGTTTTTTACGAGTAAATGGTTTAAAGGTTCCGTTAACGGTATATGTTTCACACTATCACTTTTACTTCTAATATATAATGTTAGTATAATCGGATATTTTATATTATTAATTCGATTTGGCGAAGATCAAGGTGAAATGTTATACATGTTGTTAAGTACTGCTGGTATACTATTAATCTTAATTCCACTATTATTCAAAATGACGAAGCAACGGTTTTATCACTTTACTTTAATTGTGCTCCATTTATTTGCAATCGGTTTACCTTTTTTCATTAAGTTCATTGAAGGAGCTTTGAGGAAAATATAGAAAAGAGAGGAACGGATTTACTTTGAAAAAAGGAATGGTATTTGCGTTTTTACTTATTATTAGCGGATTAGGGTTCATTGGCTATGGTTTATATGAAAAAATTAGTATGGATAAAAAAACAGAAGCAGCTTTAAAAGAAGCAATCGAGAAAACAACAAGCTCCTCGATCGTTACAGAAAATGGAGTGCCTGAAGATTGGGATCCTGCAATTGGTGAAGCGATAGGTATTTTAGAGCTTCCAAAAATAGAGGCAGAACTTCCAATTGTAGCTGGAACAGATCCAAATGAACTAGCAAAAGGGGTCGGGCATTATACAGGCTCTTCTTACCCTGGTGAAATTGGACAAATCGTCATGTCGGGTCATAACGATACCGTTTTCTTGAGATTGGGAGAATTAGAAATGGGAGATACGTTCCAAGTAAAGATGCCGTACGGAGAATATACGTATGAAATTTATGATTCTAAAATAGTAGATGAAAATGACCTTTCGATTATTACATTGCAAAAGGAAACGGAAGAATTTATACTAACAACGTGCTATCCTTTTCACGTTTTAGGTCCAACACCTGAGCGGTATATTTTGTATGCAAAACCAGTCAAAAAATAAATAATGATGATAAAACACTGAATATAGTCTTATTCGGTGTTTTTGTTATACTAATATAACAATTCCGAAATCGCTATTCGTTAATTTTCGACAAAATACACCCGTTCTCAATATGTTTATACTATGGTAATATTAATAAATAACTAACGTGGGAAATTTGGTCTACAAACCAAGATAGGAGGGAAGAACTATGATTGATCTTCATTGTCATATACTTCCAGGTGTGGATGACGGTGCTAAACATATGACAGAAAGTATTGAGATGGCTAGGGTTGCGGTAGAACAAGGGATTACAACGATTGTAGCGACGCCTCATCATTTAAATGAGAAGTATACAAACAAAAGAATAGACATAATCCAACTTGTAGCCGAACTTAACGATCGCTTAAAAAAAGAAAATGTTCCTATTACAATACTTCCGGGTCAAGAGACTAGAATTCACGGTGAATTACTAGAATCCTATCAAAATGGTGAAGTTCTTACGATGAACGATAAAGGAAAATATGTTTTTATTGAGCTTCCTTCTGCAAACGTTCCTCTTTACACAGAAAAGTTAATCTATGATATACAGCTTGAAGGGCTGATCCCAGTCATTGTTCATCCTGAACGTAACGCTGAACTTTTACAATCACCTGATAAACTATACCAATTAGTAAAAAAGGGTGCATGCACACAATTGACGGCGGCTAGTTTAGTAGGGGCATTTGGAAAGAAAATTAAAAAGTTTTCTCATGATATTATTCAAGCTAATTTAGCTCATTTTATCGCATCAGATGCTCACAATATTAAAAATCGTACGTTTAAAATGGACGAGGCGTTTGAACTTATTGATAAAGAGTTCGGTAAGGAAACTCGTTACGTATTTATGGAAAATGCTGAGCTTTTAATTGAAGGCCAAACGATTATAAAAGAAATTCCGGAGCGTATTCGAAAGAAAAAGCTACTAGGGTTGTTTTAACATATATGAAAAATTCAAGCGGATGCACTGCTTGGATTTTTTTTTATTTAATCGTTTACCAGGAAACTATAAACGTTAGCTTTACTTTCGTTACGTCTAGCTGAGCGCTCCACTTCTGTTTATAGGTAAATAGTCTGTTGAATTTGCAATATTTTGTAGACAATTGTAGAAAAGTAATGGGAATAATAGTATATTGAGAGAGAGGTGGTAAAATGAGAAACGGAATCGTATTAGCCGTCCTATTAATTTGCTTAGGTTCGATTATAGCAGGACATTTTCATTGGGAAAATAAAATCGCATCAACGGGCCAAGAAATACGAACTACTAATATTGCTAGCTTAAATGAACAAGCCCCCGTAAATTCACAGGTTGAAGATAAGGACGAACAAAATAATGACCAGGATGCCCAGCTTGCTACTGAATACGCAAATCAGCTGCCATCACCGTTAAAAGAAGCTGTTCTTCAAAAGGTAACGAGTGGTGAACAAGTACGTTTTCTTATCGTTGGTTCAAAAGGCTTAACCGGTGAATCCGCTTGGCCAAACATACTCCAAGAAGAAATGAAAAAATATTATGGGGACACTTTCGAGTTTTACATACAAGAAATTACCGATCATACATCTTCAAAAGTAGTAGAACAACAGCTTCACCTTCTTGACGAAGTCGTTCCGGATGTTGTCCTTCTCGATCCATTTGTAATAGAGGATAATTATGGGCTCGTGCAAATGAGTAGAAGGTTTGCAAACATAGACGAAATCATTAAAGGTTATAAAGAGCAAAATGAAGAAGTTGTAATTTTACTACAGCCTTCAATGCCGCTTTACGGAGCTAGAAACTATCCGCGTGAAATAGAGGCGCTACAACAGTTTGCTGAACAACATAGTTATTTATATTTAAATCATTGGGAGAATTGGCCTCACTATAATGATGACGAGTTTTTACAATATGTTTCTGATGATACGCAATATCCAAATGATGTTGGGAATAACGCGTGGGCAGATTATTTATTACGTTTCTTTACAGGGGATGAAATAGAGGACAGTATAGTTTAATTATACTGTCCTTATTTATTTAAAATAACTTCCATATCGAAAATAGATAAACCCAAATGATAAATGCTACGAGAACTAATCCAGTAACAACATATGAAATAATTTTGCCGGCTTTAGAACGCTCGGTTATATATTGAATAAATAAAAACGGTATTAAAAGCCACGGTACGAGCATGATGATGGACAGAGCGTAAAAGCTAAATGTGCTATATTCGAGTCCGAAATAAAACATAACCGCTGGAATTGTGACAAATAATGGGCATAAGCCAACAATGATCATGATGCGGAAAGAATAATTTTTTAAATATAAAAACAAGGCCTCCCAATTAAAATGTATAGGATAACTTTTAAGACGTTTAATTATTGGTTCGAACCTACTCGCTATTTCTGCCATTTTTATCCCTCACTTCTCCCTATGCTTATACTTATCATTCTATTAACACTACTAACTAAATATGACTAGTTAGAAAAGTTCATCAAACTGTTTTTCCAGCTTTCTTTCGTTTTTTCGTAATGTGATTGGTAGTGTTGGAGCTTTTCTTCCTCTACATGACTATGACTTTTTAATTCTTCTAAAATTTGATAAAAAGACTCGTCCGTTTCTTTTTCAAGTTCCTTTAATATTTGGTACCCTTCTAACAATAAGGCTAAACTACGTTCTTCCTGTAGCTTTTCTTTTAAATCCTCGAGCGCAACATTCAATTTTTGTTCTGTTTCTACTTGTAATTGTTCTAGCTTCTTTTCGTATTGTTGAACAACATTTTCGTCTATCCAATTATTAGACGTTTGGAATACCGGAAAAGTTACATTTTTATCCAAAGAAAAAAAGTTTTCGTTAGGAATTTCTTTTTCTAATAGGGCAGTTTCTGCTCGTATCGGCAAGTGTTTACTAGTAGACTTAGTAGGGAGTGTGACGATAATAATTAAAACTATAAATATACTTATTAGAACTAACTGCATCTTATTCATAACAGAATTCTCCTCTCACCTATATAGTTTTAGCATCGTCGATTTTAAAGAAAACTATACGTTTTTATAGGGTGAGAATTAATTTTCTAGTAAGTGATAAAGTTAACTACCAGTTAATGGGACTTGCGATTTTCTAATGGAACTTTAACTTTATTTTTAGAAGAGAAGGTTGTAAACTTATATATTGGTAGGTTGGAAGTTTCTTTTTATTACAATTTCCATTATAATTAAGGGAAATTTGTGCATTGTTTGGAGAAACTAATAGTTAAACAAAACGTCTAACGTATTAAGGCCTTAACAAAGGAGCTTTTATATGAATACTTATACAAACGAAAAAACGAAACGGTTATCATTTATTATTATTGATATTAGCATTATTACACTGTCCTATTTCTTAGCGTTTTATATACGAAGTGAAACGTACGTAACAAGAAACTGGGACTCGTTCTTCACGGTACTTCCATACATTATTATAATCAGTACTTTCTTCTTATTTGTTTATGAAGTTAACCCTTCGAGACGAAAAAGAGTATTCGATTATATTGGAAGTATTTTTATTAGTACCGCGTCGATTACAGTAACGACGATGGCTGCTTCGTTCTTCTTTCGAGCGTTTGCATTGCCAAGATCGGTTATCCTGCTGTCCTTTATCATTGCGGTTGTGCTCTTAACGCTTTGGAAAGTTGTGTTTTTTGCTTTAAAGAAATCTAAGCCTGAAAAAGTGTTATTAATTGCAGAACCACATGAGAAAAATAAACTAACGTATCAAGTAATAGGGACGTTTGCATCAAAAGTAGATGTCGAATACGTGAACTACCATGCACCACTTCCAGAAATATATAACGCGATTAAACGATCTGAAACGATTGTATTAGGTGCAAAAGATACGGATGAGAAGAAATCTAAAATTATTTATTCCTCTTTTAAAAATGGGAAAAATTTATATTTAGTACCGTCGTTCTATGATTTGTTACTATCCAAATCAGAAATTACACCGTTTGAAGATACGATGTCTCTTGCGATTAAGCCATTCGGTTTAACGATTGATCAACAATTTATGAAACGATTTTTTGATTTAGTCGTTTCTGTAGTAGCATTTCCATTTCTTATCCCTTTCTTCCTAATTGGGATGATTTTAATTAAAATCGATGACTGGAAAGGCTCCATCTTTTACACGCAAAAGCGATTAGGAAAAGATAATAAAGAATTTAATATTATTAAATTCCGCACTATGGTAGAAAATGCAGAAGGTAAAACAGGCCCTACGATGGCAACGGATAAAGATCCGAGAATAACGAAAATCGGTAAATTTTTACGAGCGACAAGAATTGATGAAATCCCACAAATAATAAACGTTTTGAAGGGGGATATGTCCATTGTTGGTCCTCGCCCGGAACGAAGCTTCTTTATTGAAAAGTTTAAGAAAGAATTAAAATCGTATGAATACCGTAATAGTGTGAAGCCAGGTATTACTGGATACGCTCAAATTATGGGGAAATATACGACAAGTGTAGAGGATAAGCTGCGCTTTGACCTGCACTACATTAGAAATTATTCAGTTATGTTTGATATCCTTATCATTTTAAGAACGTTATTAGTTATTATTGATAAAGATAAATCAGAAGGTGTAAAAGAACAGCAACCGAGCAGCAAGTTAGCTCACAAGCGAAATTAATGAGGAACAGGCTAACTACTATGTTAGTCTGTTTTTCATATTTTCCGGTCATGCTAGAAAAACTAAAGTATCTACGTATGTCTTATTTTGTAATATGTTCTTAACAGTCACTTTACTAATCATACATTTGACTATGATATACTTTTATAAGACATATATGTAAAAAGGAGTAGTAGGAAATGACAATTAAAAAGGTAATTATTCCAGCAGCAGGTTTAGGAACTAGATTTTTACCAGCTACGAAGGCACAGCCAAAAGAAATGCTACCAATTGTAGATAAACCAACGATTCAATATATAGTAGAAGAAGCGGTACAATCTGGAATTGAAGATATTATTATCGTTAGTGGTAGAGGAAAGCGTGCAATTGAGGATCACTTCGATAAATCGTATGAACTAGAAGAGACGTTACTAAAAAAAGAAAAATATGAAATTTTGCATGAAATTCAAGGTATTTCTGAATTAGCAAACATTCACTACATTCGCCAAAAAGAACCTTTAGGATTAGGCCATGCGATTTGGTGTGCAAGAAAGTTTATCGGCAATGATCCGTTTGGTGTTATGTTAGGGGACGACATCGTTAAAGGAGATACACCTTGTTTAAAGCAGCTTATTGATGTATACGATCAATTCGGCTCGTCCGTTGTTGGAATACAAGGTGTTCCTGAAAAAGAAGTATCCAAATACGGTATAGTTGCTCCGAAGGGTGACGAAATTGCTGAAGACGTTGTGAAAATTGCAGGGCTAGTTGAAAAGCCAAACGTTGCAGAAGCTCCTTCCAATTTCGCGATTATGGGAAGATACGTACTAACTGCTGATATTTTTGATATTTTAGAGAAAACTCCTAAAGGTTCTGGTGGAGAAATCCAATTAACAGATGCAATCAATAGTTTAAATGGAATCCAACAAGTGCTAGCATATCAATTTAGCGGAACGAGATACGATGTAGGAGATAAATTCGGATTTGTGAAGGCGACAATCGATTTCAGTTTGGATCGCGAAGACTTACGAGATGAAGTTGTTCAATATTTACAAACACTTCAATATCAAAATTACAAAACGAAAGCCTGAGGAGCGATAATGGAGAGTAAAACGCACGTTATCGTCGCTACAGGCGATTGGGACCAAGATCATTTACGTTACCGTAGACACCGTTTAGCAGAATTTTTACTAAAACAAAGAGACACGGAAGAAGTGATATGGGTTTGTCCCACTACCGGAAAACAAAGCTTCCAGAAACTTTCTAACGGAATTGTGCAATACGGAATTCCTGATGTGCATAGTCATAAATTGTTTCGCTTTGGAAGATATTTTGATTTATTTTATAAACATAAATTAAAAGCACTACAAGCGCATTTGCAGAGTAAAGGTACGAAAAAATACTTATGGTATACGTTTCCTGGCTTTCCGGCCATTCAGAAGCTAATTGACTGGGAAACAACTACCTACGATTGTAGCGATTTGTGGGCTTCTTCCATGACTGGTAAAAAAAATATTGTGCTAAAACTTAGGGAGCAGAGCATTGTACAAGCGGAAGAAAGAATTGTCCGAACGGTCGATAAGCTATTTGCTACGTCAGACTTCTTAAATGACTATCTTGTAAAAACGTATAATCCTGCCCAAAAGCCACTGACGTTAGAAAACGGAGTAGAATATCACCTGTTTGAGGAGCGAGTTAAGCTAAGTAAAGGTAATGACCTGTCAGGCTCTGTAATTGGCTATATCGGGGGAATTAAGCCGAAATTAGACTTTGACTTGCTTAATGAGGTGATGAAGCATAGAGGGGATTGGACGTTGTTACTAGCTGGCCCCGACGGAACGAATGGTGACCCAACTTTTCACCAGTTACTTCAAAACGAAAATGTTAAGTATTTAGGTAAAATTCAACCGAATGAAGTACCAGCTTGGTTAAATAAAATTGATATTGGCTTACTACCGTACAAACCGTCCGAATATAATAAAGCGGTATTTCCGCTAAAGTTATTTGAGTATTTGGCTGCAGGCAAGCCGATAGTCGGCTATAATTTACCCTCAACGAAAAAGTATCAACAAGAGTGGATTTACGAATATGGAGAGGGTAGAAACGTTGACGAATTTATCGCCCATTGTTCCAAGCTTTTAGCGAATAACAACGAGAAGCATGTAGAAGGCCGAAAAAAACTAGCAGAGAGCAAAGATTGGAATAACATATTTAAAAAAATGTATATGAACGTAGTAGGAAAATAAAAGGCTCGCAGTTATTTAGCTGCGAGCCTTTTATTATGGAGTACCAGGTTGTGCTGGTGGAATCGTTGTTTCTGGTGTTCCCTCTGTTCCTTCTTCATCGATAGTTAATGCAGATTCAGGTAGTATACCTAAATGAACTTTGAGCTCTGTTTGAACCTCTTGAAGTGCTATTTCATCAGGAATGAAATAATAGATATTGTTTATATAGTCGTCTGTACCTTTAATGCTTAGCTGTTCAATTTTCGACGTATTAAAGTTCGAGTATACGGATGTAAGTCCAATAGCATCTGTTATCCGTACATTTGTCTCAATATTTTGTCCTAATTCTCTAGCGATACGATCGATTCGTAATAAATTTTGTGGGGAGGTAAGTTCATTAATAGTAGCTTCCACAATTTGTTTTTGTCGATCATTACGACCGAAATCCCCACGAGGATCTTTTTTTCTCATTCTAGCGTATGCTAGTGCTTCTTCCCCACCTAACGTCATTTCACCTTCAGTGAAGTGTATATCATAACGCGGTCTCGTATCACTTCGTTCTGAGAAACTAAACGGAACATCAACCGTTACTCCGCCAACAATATCAATAATATTTTTAAAACCGTCAAAGTTTACTGTTGCAAAATAATCAACAGGAACCCCGAGTAATTCTTCTATACGGTCAATCGTCATTTCTTTCCCGCCATAAGCGTGTGCATGATTAATTTTGGAGTAATAGTTACGATCTGGGAAGAACACTCTAGTATCACGGGGGATACTTAGGAGCTTCATCGTTTGTGTGTCAGGATTGAACGTTGCTAGCATTAATGTATCCGTTCTTCCGTTCGTTCCTCCGGTAGAATAATCCTCAATCCCCATTAAAAGAACAGAGAATGGATCTTTTCCCATCGTAATTTCTGTTTCCCTTAATTTTGATTTATTTCCTCTATCTATTTCTGTGTAAGCATCATTTGCTGCTCGAACTGTTTCATATACTAAATACCCTGCATATCCACCGACTATTAAGAATAGCGTAAGAATTGTAACTAATATCGTTCGCTTCTTTCTACTCTTTTTAGTCTTTTTCATTGAGACCCTTGAATTTTTATCCATAATAAAATTCCCCTCGTTATAGTTCTGTTTCTAAATAAGTGGTGGAGCCTTTAATAATATCGGCTTTCCCATTTGTTAAGTTAACCATCCACTCTTCGAACTGATTTGTTTCAGACTCAAGAACATACGTGTCGATCGTAATGTTTTCTAAATAATGAATTTCTTTTAAGGAGTAGTGAGAATTTCTTAATTCGTTTTCTACTTTCCCTAGTAATGTATAATCAATCGTTGTATGCATTATTCTCATCAATTTTCGCTCAACTATGCCTATTGATGTTAATCCTTCTGAAACTGCCTTTCCATATGCTCTTACTAACCCACCTGCACCAAGCTTCACGCCACCAAAATAACGGGTTACGACAACAACTGTATCTTTTAACCCTTTTTTCTTTAATACTTCCAACATCGGCACTCCGGCTGTACCGCTTGGTTCACCGTCATCATTTGCTTTTTGGAATTGATCGTTTTCACCAATTAAATAAGCAGAGCAATTATGAGTAGCGTTCCAATGCTTCTTTTTTATGTCTTGTATGAAAGTTTCTGCCTCTTCGACAGTGGTCGCTCTATTGATGTATGCAATAAATCTTGACTTTTGAATAGAAATTTCGTGTTCTCCGTACTCTTTCACGGTATAATAATGGGATAACAAGGTTTCACTTCCTCACTTATTGTACTAGGTATAAGAAACCATACATTTTATTATAAGGTCATTGTATTAGTACATCAATTGAAAAATTGTGCAAATCCTTTATATTTCGACAAAATGAGAAAAATTTAATGTAAATGTAACAAACGTCACATTACTGGATTATGTAAATTTCTAGATTTTACTATAAACTATCCGTTGTACCCCCACAAACAAAGAGGTGCAAAGGTAATGATATATTGTTCATGTTATAATGTGTGTAGGCAAAAAGAACTACTCACTCCGCCTAATGAGAACAATATTCTTTTAAGAATACAGGGACTTTTGGAGGATGTTCGATGTCACGTAAAGTTATAAACTCAAAACAACTAGATGAAATACTTGATAAAATGATTCAAACGGTTCAGAAGAGTAAATCAGAAGTTTTTGAAATCGGTGAGTCTTCTCGGAAAGAATTTGAAAGCCTATCTGAAGAGTTAAAAGTAATTAAAGTAGAAGTGGAGCAATTAATCCAACAGCAAGATTCTTTAGAAAATCTCGTTAGGTCTGCAAGAAACCGACTATCAGAAGTGAGTAAGCAATTTACAAAATATAGTGAAGAACAAATAAGACAAGCCTATGATCAAGCTCATGCCCTTCAATTAAAGCTTCATTCATTAGCACAGAAAGAAGCTGTATTAAGGGTAAGACGAGATGAAATCGAAAGGCGCCTCATTGGAATTGAAGAAACGATATCAAAGGCTGAACAACTAGTAAGTCAAATTTCCGTTGTCCTAAATTACATGACTAACGATCTTCAACAAGTAGGCGAACTTATTGCCGATGCTGCGGAAAAAAGAGAATTTGGCTTTAAAATTATGGAGGCTCAAGAAGAGGAGAGAAGAAAACTTTCTCGTGAAATTCATGATGGCCCAGCCCAAATGCTTGCAAATGTCATGATGCGTTCCGATCTTATTGAACGAACTTATCGGGAAAAAGGCAAGGATGCTGCATTAGTAGAGATCAAAGATTTAAAAGTAATGGTACGAAATGCATTATACGAAGTCCGCAGAATTATTTATGATTTGCGTCCGATGGCGTTAGACGATCTCGGATTAATCCCTACCTTAAAAAAATATATTTCGACAATCGAAGAGTACAATAAAGGAAAACCGAGTATCCAGTTTGTAGAAATTGGAACAGACACTAGACTATCTAATGACTTAGAAGTAGCTATATTCCGACTAGTTCAAGAGTCAGTTCAAAATGCAATTAAACATTCACGAGCTAGACTTATTCAAGTGAAATTGGAAATTACGAAAAAGAAAGTGTACATCCTAGTGAAAGATGATGGAGTCGGCTTTGATACGACAGTAAAAAAAGCAGAATCATTCGGTTTATTAGGAATGAAGGAACGGGTAGATTTAATAGGTGGGGAGTTAACGATTCAGTCTCAACCTAAAAAAGGGACAATCGTTTTAATACAAATACCGACAGATTGATATTAGGGGGATGAGAAAGATGGAAAAAACAAAAATTGTAATTATAGACGATCATCAACTATTTCGTGAAGGTGTTAAACGTATTTTAGACTTCGAACCAAATTTTCAAGTAGTTGCAGAAGGTGACGACGGAAACGAAGCAGTAAGTTTAATTACACAATTTTCACCTGATGTTGTCATTATGGATATTAACATGCCAGATATAAACGGAGTAGAAGCGACAAAACAATTAGTGGAAGAGAACCCAGATACGAAGGTCATCATGCTTTCAATCCACGACGACGAAAACTATGTAACGCATGCATTAAAATCAGGAGCATGTGGCTACTTACTAAAAGACATGGACGCAGATGCACTTGTAGATGCTGTGAAAGTAGTGGCAGAAGGTGGCTCATACCTACACCCGAAAGTAACGCACAACCTAGTAAAAGAGTACCGCCGTCTAGCAAACAACGACCACGTAACGGTTGGTCACGTAAATGGTGTATTACAACAATTAGAAATTCGCCGCCCGCTACATTTATTAACACGTCGCGAATGTGAAGTCCTTCAACTTCTAGCAGACGGAAAAAGTAACAAATCCATCGGAGAAGCTTTATACATAAGTGAAAAAACGGTGAAAAACCACGTAAGTAACATTTTACAAAAAATGAACGTAAACGACCGCACACAAGCCGTAGTAGTTGCCATCAAAAACGGCTGGGTCGAAGTACGATAAGCCCACAGGAGAACAAAGCTGCTGGGGCTTTTTCTTTTGGCTTTTGGGAGCGAGGTAGGTAGTTGGAGCATAAGATCTCGGTTGGCGTAAAAGTGTTGTCGGTTGGCACAAAAGAGAATTCGGTTGGCGCAAAAGAGAATTCGGTTGGCGCAAAAGTGTTGTCGGTTGGCACAAAAGAGAATTCGGTTGGCGTAAAAGTGTTGTCGGTTGGCACAAAAGCGATTTCGGTTGGCGCAAAAGTGTTGTCGGTTGGCACAAAAGTGAATTCGGTTGGCGTAAAAGTGTTGTCGGTTGGCACAAAAGCGATTTCGGTTGGCGCAAAAGAGAATTCGGTTGGCACAAAAGCGATTTCGGTTGGCGCAAAAGAGAATTCGGTTGGCACAAAAGAGAATTCGGTTGGCGTAAAAGTGTAGTCGGTTGGCACAAAAGTGAATTCGGTTGGCGCAAAAGAGAATTCGGTTGGCGCAAAAGTGTTGTCGGTTGGCACAAAAGTGAATTCGGTTGGCGTAAAAGTGTTGTCGGTTGGCACAAAAGAGAATTCGGTTGGCGCAAAAGTGAATTCGGTTGGCGCAAAAGAGAATTCGGTTGGCACAAAAGCGATTTCGGTTGACACAAAAGTGAATTCGGTTGGCACAAAAAGTAGTCGTCTCCCATCTACTTCAGCTAGCACCAAACAAAAATAAAAATGGAAAAATATAAAAATAGAAGGGTTTTTTCCAAAAGTGTAGAAGTATTCAGGTGATATTATTAGTTAGGGGTGATTTTTATTAAAGAGAGAACAAAACCGATTTATCTTTTGAAATTAGAAGCTGCATTGAGGCGAGTCCCAGATACGCATCCAAATAAACAAAAAATATTAAAAGAGTATTTAAAACAACAATCAGGATATAGAGGCGAAAAAACCGTAGATTATTATTTATCACTTCTTCCCAAAGAGCAGACAATTCTCCTTCCTAACCTCCGTCTAAAAAACAACAACAACTTTCACTTTCAAATGGATACACTAGTACTTACTCCTAGATTTTTCTTAATTATTGAATCTAAAAATTCCGCTGGAGAACTTATTTATGATACAGAGACAAATGAGTTAGTAAGGAGGAAAGGGACAGAGATTGAGATTTTTTCTGATCCTGTTCTACAAGTAGAAAGACAAAAATTGCAATTAATCGAACTCCTTCAATCGTTTAATATCCCTCCGGCTCCTCTCCTGACACTTGCCGTGTTAACGAATTCCTCCGTTACATTAAAAATGAAATCAGACCAGATGAAAGTCCCTGGTAACTTAATTAGAGCAGAAGCCCTCCCAAATAAACTAACAGAAATTCATTATTCAAATAAAAAGGAATATATCGCTTACCAGGATTTAAAAAGATTAGGCAGAATTCTTATTAAGAGAGATCAACCTTATAATCCAAATGTGTTAGAAAAATTTAATGTAAAAAAAGAGGAGTTAATATGCGGGATACATTGTCCGAGTTGTTTTAATTTTAATATGAGAAAGAGTAGACAGGGACATTGGAAGTGTGAGACTTGCTCGCTTATCAGTAAAGAAGCTTTCAGGTTTTCTATAAATGATTATTTGCTTTTAGTAAATAATGTCATCAAAAATAGTGAATTTAGGCGATTTTTAAATATAAAAGCACGCAGGTCAGCGGTACGTCTTCTTTCGAATTACAAAAAGACAGGAAATAAAAAAGCAACAACCTACCATTTAACCTATTACAAAAGTTAGGAGAGGTACCTACTTTTAACATAAATATAACCCAAGGTTATACCACTCTCTCTTATTTTATAGTAAGATAAAAGTAAGAAAACTATTCTATGCTAAGGAAGGTTTTAATCTAATATGAAAACTGCGATTGTTACAGATAGTACTGCGTATTTACCGAAGGAACTTCGTGAGCAGCATAATATACATATGATTCCATTGAATGTCATCTTTGGAGAAGAATCTTATCAAGAAGAAGTGGAAATAACAGCAGGGCAATTTTATGAAGAAATAAAAAATCGCCCTGATTTGCCTTCAACATCTCAACCGGCGATTGGGAAGTTTGTAGAGCTTTTTGAATCACTAGCGAAAGATTATGATGCTATTGTTAGTATTCATCTCTCCAGTGGGATTAGTGGTACGTATCAAGGTGCGGTAGCGGCTGCAGACATGGTAGATAGTGCTGAAATTCACGTGTTTGATACGGAAATTAGCTGTATGGTACAAGGCTTTTATGCAATTGAAGCGGCAGAAATGGCGAAAGAAGGTAAGGGTGCGGACGCGATTATGGCCCGTCTTCAAGACATGAAAAGAACGATGCGTGCATACTTTATGGTTGATGACTTATCCAATCTACAACGTGGTGGTCGTTTAAGTAGTGCTCAAGCGTTTGTCGGAAGTCTTTTACAGGTGAAGCCACTCCTTCATTTTGTTGATAAAAAGATCGTGCCGTTTGAAAAAATTCGCACACGCAAAAAAGCGGTAAAACGCATTTTAGATTTATTCGATGATGATGCAAAACTAGGTGCTCCGATGCGAGCAGTTATTATTCACGGTAATCAAGAAAGTGAAGCAGAAGAATTAAAAGCAGAGCTATCAGAAAAATACCCTCACGTTGAATTTTACGTAAGCTATTTCGGACCTGTAATCGGAACGCACTTAGGAGAAGGTGCCCTCGGTGTTGGCTGGTATTTAAAATAATATAGAAAACACTGTAGAAATGCAGTGTTTTTTCTCACTTTTAAGGAGGAATTTTGACGCGAGCATCGTAATATAAAATTGAAAGGAGGATACCATGAGATTTGCAAGTCAAAACGAATATGTTATACCAGAAACCTTATTACCTGAACCACTACCCACTAAAAAAATGAATGCTTTTCCTTCAATAAAAACTCCGACACGAAACCTTAAATTTACTTTTTCAAAACAACTACAACAACATTTAGCAGGAAGACGTTTATTGCTTGACGAAATTCCGTTCCTAATTGACGAAATCCAATCTCACTATGAAAATGGCTATATAACGTATGAACCAGGAATCTCTAACCAAACTTGTACCCGTTGCGGAAACGATGATCCGAAGCTTTTTGCGAGCTTTCAATGTGCTCGTTGCGAAGAGCTTTGCACGTACTGCCGAAAGTGCATCATGATGGGAAGGGTGAGTGAATGTACACCGCTTGTCAAATGGACAGGCCCTCCGATTATTTTCCACACACAAACAAATCCGTTACATTGGGAAGGTACTTTATCGCCAGGGCAACAGGCTGCATCCGACGAAGTAGTTCAAGCGATAGAGCAAAATAAAGAACTGCTAGTTTGGGCTGTTTGTGGTGCTGGAAAAACGGAAGTACTCTTTGAAGGAATCGAGAAAGCAATACAGCTTGGCCACCGAATTTGCCTTTGCACACCAAGAACAGACGTCGTACTCGAACTTTCTCCACGGATTAAACAAGCATTCCCTACAACTGAAATGGCTACTCTTTACGGTGGGAGTGAGGAGCGGATGAAAAATGCCCAACTGACAATTACGACGACCCATCAGCTTCTCCGCTTCCATCAAGCATTCGATACGATCGTTATTGATGAAGTGGATGCCTTTCCGTATTCCATCGATGCATCACTTCAATACGCTGTACAACAGGCGCAAAAAGAACAAAGTGCAACGATTTACCTTTCCGCCACGCCATCCACCGACATGCAGCGCAACGTACAGCTCAAAAAACTCCATGCTGTCACCATTCCTGCCCGCTACCATCGCCATCCTCTACCAGTCCCGACATTCCATTGGTGTGGAAATTGGAAAAAGAAATTAGAAAAGGGGAGGCTACCTCTCCAAGTGACGGGTTGGATAAAAAAACATCTACAACAAGGAAAACAGCTATTTTTATTTCTCCCGGATATAAAAAAGATGGAGGGAATTATGACACTCCTACAACCTCAGTTCGATGAAAAAATAGATTCCGTTCACGCAGAAGACCCCGACCGCAAAGAAAAAGTATCCCAGTTTCGCAACGGTTCAACTCGTCTGCTCCTTACAACAACAATACTAGAAAGAGGAGTCACCGTCCCAGACGTGCAAGTCGGAGTGTTTGGTGCAGAAGATCCGATTTTTACCGAAAGTGCACTCGTTCAAATTGCTGGTCGTGCTGGTCGGAGTGCCCACGCTCCAAACGGAGATATTCGTTTTTTCCACTACGGCAAAACAACCGAAATGGTGCGGGCCCGCCAACATATTTTAAAAATGAACAATCGTGCGAAAGAGGCTGGTTATATTGAGTAAATGTTTTATTTGTGAAGGTGACAATTCCGCACAGTTTACTTGGACAACTCTTTTTTCCAACGAAACAGATGTCACTTGTGCCGACTGTGAAAAGAAGTTCGAGCTCATAACTGGCGACACTTGCCCGAAATGCTCCCGCCCACAAAGTGACGCTACTGTATGTGACGACTGTAAAAAATGGGAAATGGACGAACAGTATAAAGGAACACTTCACCGGAACATATCCGTATATGCTTACAACGATTTTATGAAAGAAGTGCTCGCGCAATATAAATTTCGTGGTGATGTGGCGTTAGTAAAAGTTTTCCAAAAAAAGTGGACAGCGGCATTCCAACACCACTTTCCCGAAAAAGACCTACTACTCGTACCAATCCCGTTAGGAAAAGACCGACTTTACGAACGAGGTTTCAACCAAACGCTTGCTTTAACAGAAATGCTACCAGGTCAATTCGCTGATATTTTAACGAAAAACGAAACAGTAAAGCAGTCGAAAAAATCCCGACACGAGCGCTTGCGAACGGAAAATAGTTTTGAAGTAAAACAACCTCCACCTGAAAAAAGAATCGTCCTCATTGACGACATATACACAACCGGTACGACGATTCGAATGGCTGCAAAACGGTTAAAAGAGGCAGGTGCAACGGAAATATCATCCTTCACCCTCGTTCGTAGTTAACATTTTGTGAAATTGTACGATATAAAAGATAGAAGAAAAGCGGGAGAGGATGTTACCGATGGAACAGCTTACGAATTGTGCAAACTGTGGTCAGCTTCATATTAAAAATTCTGTGCGTGATGTTTGTGAGACATGTTATAGGCAAGAAGAAGAAGCGTACACAACAGTATATAAATTCATTCGTCAACGAGTAAATCGGACAGCAACGATGCAACAAGTAGTAGATGGTACTGGTGTTGAGGAGAAGCTTATTATAAAATTTATAAAAAAAGGCCGAATTCACGTTAGCCAATTTCCGAACTTAGGTTATCCGTGTGACCGTTGTGGGGCGTACATTAAAACAGGTAAACTTTGTGATGACTGTAAAAAAGATATTAATAGTCAAATCTCGGCTTTGGACCGTGAAGAAGAGAGAAACCGTGCTGAAGAAAAAATTAAAACGTACCATGCTGTTAAAGGTGCAAAAGGAATTTGGGATAAATAATAAACTTTTTATATTTTTTACCGATACTAATAATAGATATTTGTACGAGAAGAGGGATACGATGAAAATTAATCATATTGGACCTTCCGGGATTAATCCATATAAACGTAATCAAATGAATCAACAGCCAAAATCGGTTAGTTCTTTTAAAGAAGATAAGGTAGAAATTTCTACAGAAGCAAAGGGATTACAAGAAATGAACCAAATCCAAACAGCACGTGAAGAAAAAGTAAATAAGCTGAAAATCGCGGTTGAAAACGGTACGTATAAAGTAGACCCGAACGTTGTAGCAAATAAAATGATCGATTTTTATTACAAAAAATAAGGTAGGGATCCGGCAATGACTTTACAACCAGTGATCGTAATAATGGAAAAATTGCTAGCCCTTCATGAAGGTTTATTACAGCTTGCTGTGAAAAAAACAGACATCGTCAAGTCTGGCGACGCGAAAGAGTTGCAGCAGCTAACAAAAGAAGAAAACAAATTTGTGAAAGCAATCGGTCAACTAGAGCAAGAGCGTCTAACACTTACAGCAAATTTAGGTACGGGTGCTACCATTTCGGAGCTAATCGAAAAAGCGACAAATTCAGATGCGGACAAGCTTCTACAATTGAAAGATAAATTAACTCACGTTATTAAACAATTACAAGAACGGAACGAACTAAACGAAGGACTTTTACAACAATCATTACAATTTGTCCAAGTCACGTTAAATTCTATAAACCCAGAGCCAACGTCCGTAACGTACGAAAAGGCTGCAACAGGGAAGAAGCCAGCTACACCAACTCGTTCGATGTTCGATTCAAAAGCATAGGAGGAAAAACAGATGCGTTCAACGTTTCATAGTCTTGAAGTTGCAAGACGCGGACTCACCACTCAACAAACAGCATTACAAGTTACGGGGCATAATATTGCTAACGCGAATACACCTGGTTACTCACGCCAACGAGTAAACTTCGTCCAAACAGAACCGTATCCTCCAGCATCAATGAATCGTCCGCAAATACCTGGTCAGTTAGGAACTGGTGTAGAGGCAGGAAGTATTCAACGTGTACGCGAGAGTTTTCTAGATATTCAATTTCGCGGAGAAAACAATAAGTTCGGCTACTGGTCAACGAAAGCGGATTCCTTACAAAAGATGGAGGAAATAATGAACGAGCCGTCCGATACTGGTCTATCGAAAACGTTAGATCGCTTTTGGCAGTCATTCCAGGATTTAGCGGTAAACCCGACAAATACAGGTGCTCGTTCTGTAGTTCGCCAACGAGGAATTGCGGTAGCGGAAACGTTTAATTATTTATCAGATTCTATGAAATCTATACAACAAGACTTAAAGAACGAGATTAATGTTACGGCAAAACAAATAAATTCTTTATCAACAAGAATTAATAACTTAAATGAACAAATAGCGAGTGTAGAACCACACGGACTATTACCGAATGATTTATATGATGAAAGAGACCGTTTAGTAGATGAGCTTTCACAATTAGTGAATATTAAAGTAACTCCCGTTAAATCTGGCGGTAATGCGTTAGAAATAGCAGAAGGAAAATATACGATTGAATTAGTAGATGATAACGGTGTTCCAATACCTATGGCTGGAAAGTTAGTAGATGGGCAAACAAACAGAGTTAATCATCTCGATGTTAAATATGACAATACAACAGGCTTAGTAAGTGAAATTTCCATCGGCGGTATTGTTTCATTAGAGACAGACCAGTTTAAATCAGCAGGTAAACTAAAAGCTCTTTTTGAGTCTCACGGGTACATGAAAGGGACAGAAGAAAAAGGCCTTTATCCTGAAATGTTAAAAGCGTTAGACACGATGGCTTTTGATTTCATTACCGAATTTAACCGTGTTCATAATGAGGGATGGAGTGTATCTAGCATCGAGGCGGGAGAACATACAGAATATAACTTCTTTGCCCCGTTAGATAGTAGCGATGGTGCTGCAAAAGCAATTAAACTAGATGATGCGATCTATGATTCTTTAAATAATATCGCTGCTTCGTCAAACGGAAATTTAGGAGATGGACAAGGGGCAATTGCACTTGCTGAAGTGAAAAATAGCGCGTTAAATATTGGTGGAGACACTACGACTATTCAAAACTTTTACGAAAGTTTAATAGGCTCAATGGCAGTAGACGCTCAAGAAGCAAATCGACTTTCGTATAATAGTGATACGTTACGACTTTCTGTTGACCAACGTCGCCAATCGGTAAGCTCCGTTTCATTAGATGAAGAAATGACCAATATGATTCAATTCCAGCATGCCTATAACGCATCTGCAAGAATGATTACAGCAACGGATGAAATTTTAGATAGAATCATTAACGGTATGGGATTAGTAGGAAGGTAGGTGAACAGTGATGCGTGTAACACAGTCAATGTTAGCAGGTAACTCCTTGCGCCACATTAGTCAAGGCTTCAATAAAATGGGCAAATTACAAGAGCAGCTATCAACTGGTAAAAAAATTACCCGCCCTTCTGACGACCCAGTTGTTGCAATGAAGGGAATGTACTACAGAACAAACTTGACAGAAGTTCAACAATATAAGCGAAACCTTTCCGAAGCTTATGCGTGGATGGAAGAGTCCGAGGCTGCGATTGAGCAAGGTTCGAATGTATTGGGTCGTGTACGTGAACTACTAGTTCAAGGGATGAACGGTACTTTAGCAGATGAAGATAAAAACGCAATTGCTGCGGAAGTAGGCCAATTAAAAGAAGCGTTAGTCCAAGTGGCGAATACGCAATTTACTGGTCGTTATATATTCAATGGAACAGCAATAAACGAGCCCCGAGTAACAGATGGAAGTGACCCGTCTACTGTGAAAGACTTGAATGAACCATTCATGATTGAAGTGTCAAAAGGAATAAAGCTCCAAGCGAATATTGATGCGAACAACGTATTTAACGAGGAATTATTTACAATCATGAATCAAATTGAACAAGGCTTAAAAGGTGACGACTCTGTGGACTTAGGCTCGTTTTTGGGAAGATTAGATAACCAAATCGACAGTATGAACGCCGAACGTTCAGAGCTAGGTGCTCGTTATAATCGTTTAGAAATGATTGATGACCGCCTCGCCTATCAAGAATATGTTGCGACTAGAGTACTATCGGATAACGAAGACGCTCACCTTGAAGAAGTTATTACCGATTTAATCACTGCTGAAAGTGTACATCGAGCAGCATTAGGTGTAGGTGCAAGAATTATTCAGCCTTCGTTATTAGACTTTTTAAGATAATTTAGCTATCTACTTTTTGTAGGTAGCTTTCTTTTTAGGAGGGAGACTATGAAAATACCTCAAATTACGATAGAAACTAAGCCGTTTATTATGGAATCATCGAGTACATGGCATACGCTTGAAATAGAACAACCACCAGCAACGATTGATATCCAACAGCCTCATGCGGAAGTATCAATGCACACGATACCGAGTAAATTGACCATTGACCAAACACAAGCATGGGAGGATATGGGATTAAAACATATATTTCGTTCCATAGAGGAAGAAGCAAAAAAGGGACATCAGCATGTTCAAGAAGGAATGGCCCGCAGAGCAAGCGATGGCGACGAGTTAATGAAGATTGAGAATAAATATAATGCATTAACCGAAATTAGTAAAAGGAATGGAACGAGGAAAATGCAAGAATTCAACATTGGCTTTATTCCATCGCCTTTTAGTGTCAAAATAGATTATCAACCAAGCGAGTTGAATGTTGATGTGAAAGTGAATAAACCGATCATTAATAGTCACGCTAATAAAGTGAATCTAACGTATCATCCAGGAAGTTTAGATTTTGAGATTAAGCAATATAATTCGATTGATATAGATTTTAAAATATAAGGATGGAGTACATATGAAAATTAATACATGCTATCACGGAGATATTACGATTCAGGAGTCAGATATTATTACCTTTAAAAACGGTTTACCAGGGTTTGAGAATGAAAAAAAGTTCGTACTACTCTCACTAACAGAGGAAAATGTTTATTTCTCGTTGCAAAGTGTAAATACAACAGACTTAGCTTTTATCGTTACAAATCCATTTCTTTTCTATAATGACTATGAGTTTGAGTTAGAAGAATCTACTCAGCAAGCTCTAGCAATTTCAGCTAGCCAATCTGTTGAAATTTATGTTGTTCTAACCATTGCAGATCCATTCGAAAAGTCGACAGCTAACTTACAAGGCCCTATCGTAATTAATAAGGAAAATCAACTGGCGAAACAAATTGTTGTAAACGGGACGAAATACAATACAAAACACATCCTCCCACTTAGTACAAAGGAGGAAAAATGATGCTTATTTTAACTCGCAAACTAAATGAGACGATCGTTATTGATGGAAACATCGAAATTACCATTCAAAGTATAGATGGTGAACAAGTAAAAATAGGTGTAAAGGCACCGAAAGAAATCGAAATTTATCGAAAAGAAGTGTTAGAAGCAATCCAAAACGAAAACAAAAACGCACTCTCTAGGAAAATAGATATAAAAAAATTAAAATAAGTGTAAAGTTTTATAAAATCATGTCGATATAAAGAATGTAAAACAAAAGTTCAAAGTCGGCCGACAAAAACTTTTGAAAATAACCCACATGGATGTGGAAGAAAACAATTCAAGGAGGAAAACAATATGATTATCAATAACAACTTAAACGCAATGAACGCTCATCGTCAAATGGGTATGAACGTAAACGCTACAGGTAAAGCAATGGAGAAATTATCTTCTGGTCTTCGTATTAACCGTGCTGGTGATGATGCAGCTGGTCTTGCTATTTCTGAAAAGATGCGTGCCCAAGTACGTGGATTAGATCAAGCTTCAAGAAACTCTCAAGACGGTATCTCTTTAATCCAAACAGCTGAAGGTGCCTTAAATGAAACTCATGCAATTCTTCAGCGTATGCGCGAATTAGTTGTTCAAGCAGGAAATGGTACTAATGAGGAAGCTGACTTAGATGCTATTCAAGAAGAAATAAACGCCTTAATTGAAGAATTAGGTGGAGCGGATGAAACTGGAATTGCTGACAGAACTGCATTCAATGGTAAGAAATTATTAGATGGATCATTAGATATAAACCTTCAAATTGGGGCTAATACTTCTCAAGCACTTCAAATTACAATTGAAGACATGAGTGCAACAGGACTCTTAGTTGACACAGTTGATGTATCAGGAGTTGGTTATGACCCTGATACACACATAACTGCGATTGACACTGCGATCGAATCAGTTTCGGAACAACGTTCTAAATTAGGTGCATTCCAAAACCGTTTAGAGCACACGATTAAAAACTTAGATAATGCATCTGAAAATCTACAAGCAGCAGAATCTCGTATCCGTGATGTTGACATGGCTAGTGAAATGATGGAGTTCACACGTGCGAACATCCTTAACCAAGCTTCTCAAGCGATGCTTGCTCAAGCTAACCAACAACCTCAAGCAGTATTACAGTTACTACGTTAATTTAAAAATTATTAGAAAGGGACCTTTTTAGGAAAGGTCCCTTTCTATTACCTATTTAATAGTACTATAGTCCTTGTATCATAAACCATACTTTTGTAATAGATAGGAGGTAATTCCATGTTAAAAAAGATAGCCGTTAATTTAATTGTAATTATTATGCTTTCTAATATTTTTCTTCAATCAATTGGAGCTTCAATGGAAGCGTGGATATCGCCAAAAATTATTAATCTATCATTAAAGAAAAATGAAGAGGTTAATTTAGATTTAGTAGTTGAAACAGGCACACCACCAATCAAAAAGATAGATGTTGTATTTGCGATAGATACAACTGGAAGTATGGGTGGTGCAATTGAAGTTGCGAAAGCAAGGTCAATAGAAATTATGAATAACATTAAGAGTAAAGTAGAAGATTCAAGTTTCGGCCTAGTTACTTTTCAAGATTATCCTGGTTCATTTACATACCCTGGATATTCATCTACCTATGGGGGATATAGCGATAAACCATTTACATTACACCAACCGGTTACTAGTGATATTAATGCAGTATCAAATGAAATAAATAAACTTTATGCTAGTGGTGGGGCAGATTGGCCAGAAAGTTACACTCGTGCTTTATATGAAATGGCGGTTGGTACCCCAAAATGGAGAGATAATGCCAAAAAGGTAGTAATTTTAATAGGTGATGCTCCTACCCATGACTTAAGCTTTGCAGGGTACAACTTTGGTGGTGATCCGGGTCCTGATGGAATAGCAGGAACTAGTGATGATTTAGTTTTCACTGATGTGGTTAAACAATTAAATGACAAAGAAATTACAGTTTTAGCTTTACAGGCCGGAAATGATTTAGCTGCTTCAGCAACTTTCAAAGGTGCATCAGTAGGGTATGATACGGCCATAGGTACAAACGGACAGTATTTTAACTTGAGCAATTCGGAAGAGATATTTAACAAGATCCTAGAAATGGTAACCGACGAAATTGCAAAGATAAAAAACTTAACTCTAGATATACCTGAAGAGTACAAGGACTGGATTAGCTTTTCCCCTTCACATTTCGAAAATGTAGGACCTAGAAGCACAAGAACATTTTCTCTAAACGTAAAAACTCCAGAAGGTTTAACAAATGAAGAGTTGCAAAAGATTCATGAAATACCAGTAGGTGCCTATGGTGATGGTACATTAATAGAAAATATAACTGTAAATGTAGGAATAGAAAATGAAGAAAATAATGGAAATGCTGGTCAATTTCAATTTTCTTCAGATATTGCTATTACAAATGATCAAAAATATGCAAATATAACAATTAGTAGGGTTAATGGAGAAAAAGGGGAAGTAAGTGTTTTATTTAATACAGTATCATCTACTGCTGAAGAAAATGAAGATTATCTACCAGTTGAAAAGATAGTTGAATTTAAAGACGGTGAAACCAAGAAAGTTGTTCAGGTACCAATATTGAATAATAAGAAATTAGACGGAAAGAAAGAAGTGGTCCTTTCACTATCTTCCCCAACAGGAGGGGCTATACTAGGTGAACGAACTGTTGCTATATTAACTATAATTAATAATTCAATAAAAGAATATGGAAGCATTGAATTTTCTTCTCTATCATATAAAGACAGCGATGATAAAGAATTTGTAAATATTATTATTAATAGAAAAAACGGATTAGATGGAGAGGTTTCGGTAGAATTTTCTACAATTGATGGTACAGCAAAAGCTGGACTAGATTATGAATCTGTTAATGAAAGGATTACTTTCCTTCAAGGTGAAGAAAGTAAAACGATAAAGATACCGTTACTAAAAAACCATATAAGTGAAGGGAAAAGAGATATTAAGTTAGTCTTAAGTAAACCACTTGGAGGTGTAATGTTAGGAAGCTATAATACATCAACTCTTACTTTAGAAAAATCTATTACTAAGGAAATTTTAGAAATAAGATTCAAAGAGCAGTTGGATTATATGGAGCCAGGAGAAAGTAAGCAGTTAGAATTAATCGCCAATTATAGCGATGGCAGCACAGAAGATATAACAGAAAAAGCCAGCTATACAAGAAGTTCTTCTTATGCCACGGTAAGTCCGATAGGAACGATAACCCTATCGCCAAGTACCAAACTAGGAATGACGATCACAGTAACAGCAAACTACGAAGGAAAAAGTGGAACAAAGGAAATCACAGTAGAAGATACTAGTGTAGCGTTAGAGAGTATCGCATTCGAAGAAGTTTCGGTGGAGATGGATCCAGGAGAAACGAAAGAGTTCAAAGTGATAGGCTATTATAGCGATGGCAGCACAGAAGATCTAACAGAAAAAGCCAGCTATACAAGAAGTTCCTCTTATGCCACGGTAAGTCCGTCAGGAACGATAACCCTATCACCAAGTACCAAACTAGGAATGAAGATTACAGTAACGGCCAATTATGAAGGAAAAAGTGGAACAAAGGAAATTACAGTAGAAGATACTAGTGTAGCGTTAGAAAATATCGCATTCGAAGAAGTTTCGGTGGAGATGGGTCCAGGAGAAACGAAAGAGTTCAAAGTGATAGGCTATTATAGCGATGGCAGCACAGAAGATCTAACAGAAAAAGCCAGCTATACAAGAAGTTCCTCTTATGCCACGGTAAGTCCGTCAGGAACGATAACCCTATCACCAAGTACAAAACTAGGAATGAAGATTACAGTAACGGCCAATTATGAAGGAAAAAGTGGAACAAAGGAAATTACAGTAGAAGATACTAGTGTAGCGTTAGAAAATATCGCATTCGAAGAAGTTTCGGTGGAGATGGGTCCAGGAGAAACGAAAGAGTTCAAAGTGATAGGCTATTATAGCGATGGCAGCACAGAAGATCTAACAGAAAAAGCCAGCTATACAAGAAGTTCCTCTTATGCCACGGTAAGTCCGTCAGGAACGATAACCCTATCACCAAGTACAAAACTAGGAATGAAGATTACAGTAACGGCCAATTATGAAGGAAAAAGTGGAACAAAGGAAATTACAGTAGAAGATACTAGTGTAGCGTTAGAAAATATCGCATTCGAAGAAGTTTCGGTGGAGATGGGTCCAGGAGAAACGAAAGAGTTCAAAGTGATAGGCTATTATAGCGATGGCAGCACAGAAGATCTAACAGAAAAAGCCAGCTATACAAGAAGTTCCTCTTATGCCACGGTAAGTCCGTCAGGAACGATAACCCTATCACCAAGTACAAAACTAGGAATGAAGATTACAGTAACGGCCAATTATGAAGGAAAAAGTGGAACAAAGGAAATTACAGTAGAAGATACTAGTGTAGCGTTAGAAAATATCGCATTCGAAGAAGTTTCGGTGGAGATGGGTCCAGGAGAAACGAAAGAGTTCAAAGTGATAGGCTATTATAGCGATGGCAGCACAGAAGATATAACAGAAAAAGCCAGCTATACAAGAAGTTCCTCTTATGCCACGGTAAATCCGTCAGGAACGATAACCCTATCACCAAGTACAAAACTAGGAATGAAGATTACAGTAACGGCCAATTATGAAGGAAAAAGTGGAACAAAGGAAATTACAGTAGAAGATACTAGTGTAGCGTTAGAAAATATCGCATTCGAAGAAGTTTCGGTGGAGATGGATCCAGGAGAAACGAAAGAGTTCAAAGTGATAGGCTATTATAGCGATGGCAGCACAGAAGATATAACAGAAAAAGCCAGCTATACGAGAAGTTCCTCTTATGCCACGGTAAGTCCGTCAGGAACGATAACCCTATCACCAAGTACCAAACTAGGAATGACGATTACAGTAACGGCCAAATATGAAGGAAAAAGTGGAACAAAGGAAATCACAGTAGAAGATACTAGTGTAGCGTTAGAAAATATCGCATTCGAAGAAGTTTCGGTGGAGATGGGTCCAGGAGAAACGAAAGAGTTCAAAGTGATAGGCTATTATAGCGATGGCAGCACAGAGGATCTAACAGAAAAAGCCAGCTATACAAGAAGTTCCTCTTATGCCACGGTAAATCCGTCAGGAACGATAACCCTATCGCCAAGTACAAAACTAGGAATGACGATTACAGTAACGGCCAAATATGAAGGAAAAAGTGGAACAAAGGAAATCACAGTAGAAGATACTAGTGTAGCGTTAGAAAATATCGCATTCGAAGAAGTTTCGGTGGAGATGGGTCCAGGAGAAACGAAAGAGTTCAAAGTGATAGGCTATTATAGCGATGGCAGCACAGAAGATATAACAGAAAAAGCCAGCTATACAAGAAGTTCCTCTTATGCCACGGTAAATCCGTCAGGAACGATAACCCTATCACCAAGTACAAAACTAGGAATGAAGATTACAGTAACGGCCAATTATGAAGGAAAAAGTGGAACAAAGGAAATTACAGTAGAAGATACTAGTGTAGCGTTAGAAAATATCGCATTCGAAGAAGTTTCGGTGGAGATGGATCCAGGAGAAACGAAAGAGTTCAAAGTGATAGGCTATTATAGCGATGGCAGCACAGAAGATATAACAGAAAAAGCCAGCTATACGAGAAGTTCCTCTTATGCCACGGTAAGTCCGTCAGGAACGATAACCCTATCACCAAGTACCAAACTAGGAATGACGATTACAGTAACGGCCAAATATGAAGGAAAAAGTGGAACAAAGGAAATCACAGTAGAAGATACTAGTGTAGCGTTAGAAAATATCGCATTCGAAGAAGTTTCGGTGGAGATGGGTCCAGGAGAAACGAAAGAGTTCAAAGTGATAGGCTATTATAGCGATGGCAGCACAGAGGATCTAACAGAAAAAGCCAGCTATACAAGAAGTTCCTCTTATGCCACGGTAAATCCGTCAGGAACGATAACCCTATCGCCAAGTACAAAACTAGGAATGACGATTACAGTAACGGCCAAATATGAAGGAAAAAGTGGAACAAAGGAAATCACAGTAGAAGATACTAGTGTAGCGTTAGAAAATATCGCATTCGAAGAAGTCTCGGTGGAGATGGGTCCAGGAGAAACGAAAGAGTTCAAAGTGATAGGCTATTATAGCGATGGCAGCACAGAGGATCTAACAGAAAAAGCCAGCTATACAAGAAGTTCCTCTTATGCCACGGTAAATCCGTCAGGAACGATAACCCTATCGCCAAGTACCAAGCCAGGAATGACGATCACGGTAACAGCAAATTACATAGGAAGAAGTGGAATAGTTTCCATTCAAGTACCTTAATCTCCGTGAAAAAAAGAAGGCATAGGGGAATTTCTGCTGGTACACCTTCCAAGATAAACATATAAATTACGAATTTACGAAGTTATAGAGCGTGGAGAAAAGGGTTAATAAGGACAGTGATTTATTTGACCACTATTCTTTCAAACGAAACAGAAGGAGAGAATGTGTTTTTTGAAATTATCGCTTCGGTGAATCTGAAGAAGGTCGAAGTTACTCAAGAAGTTCTTTTTTTAATAATCCCAAAACTAAAACATTCATTTTATCTATTAACGATAGAAATTATGTTGAATTAATATAGGGATTAATCCCTGTATTTTGAAGTGTTTTGGTATGTTTTATTATTCTAGCCAAAAAGTTAAGTCTATTTACTCTTTTTTAAAAAAGTTTTTAGATAAAATATAGTCTAAAGTACCCATTCATTTAACCTGATAAATCTATTATCCTATTATTATAGTAATAAATACCAAGTGAAAAAGGCAAATCATAGGAAACTATGAGACGCAAAGCCAAGGGCCTGTTCTGCGTGATAAATAACACGTGGATGGCAGCCGGTTGCCACAAGGAATCATAGTTCCTAACCTATGAACCTTGTAGAAGGTTCTTTTTTATTTGGTCAAAAATAATGAAAGGTAGGACAAAAGGATGAAAAAATCGTTTTTTAGGAAGTTTACGTTATTAGCATTATTTCTTATGGTTGCTCAATCGTTACTTCCAGTTGTAGATGCGTTTGCCAATTCCGATAACAATATGTTACCTCCAAGTAATATAGATGCGGAATATATAACGCCAGATGATGTTAAGTTAGTATGGAACTCTGTTCACGGAGCAACAGGCTATCATGTTTATGAAATTACAGAAGGGCAGTTGATATTACTAGGGGAAACAACAGCTGCTAATTTCACTTTGAATGATTTAGAGGAAGGGTCCTACAGATATGTTATTTCTACATTAAATGGAGATTGGGAATCTGGACCAAGTGCACCAGTTAGTGTTGATGTTACATATCCAACTATGGAATCACCATCGACGATAACTCATAAGGTGGAAAACGGTAACGATATTGTACTTAACTGGGAAGCTTCTCCATATGCAGAATCGTATCATGTTTTTGAAATTTCCTCAGAAGGCGATGCTTCATTAATAGCAACTGAAGCTGGAACTACATACAAAGTTAATAATGCCCCTGAAGGACTGTATACATATGCTGTTTCTGCTTCACATTCTTTATATGGTGAATCATCATTATCACATATAGTCGAAGTGGAAGTTACTTATCCGTTAATGACAGCACCACAAAATTTTACGTATTCATTAGTTAACGGAAGCGATGTGTCACTTAAATGGGATGCTATTCCTTTCGTAAAAAATTATCATGTTTATGAAATATTAGATGATGAAAGAGTTTTAAAAAGCACTGTTACTGATAATAAAGTGACATTTACAAATCAATCTCCAGGTGAATATGTATACGAAGTTCGTTCTAACAATGATCGCTTTGGAGAGTCCGAAAAAGGAAGTTTGCTAAATGTTAATGTAAGTGAAATCACGATGTCAGCACCAGCTAATTTCACCTACAAAATCCAGAACTATAACGATATTGTTTTATCTTGGGGGACTGTCCCTTACGCAACAAGCTATAAAATATATCAAGTTAACGATGAAGGGAAAAGTTTAGTTAGTACCGTAACTGGTACAAGCGTTACTTATCCTGTTATGCCTGCAGGTGACTATGTGTATGAGGTACATTCCTTTAGTGACCGCTTTGGTGAGTCGGTGGACGGTAGTGTTGTTACTTTCTCGGTAGAAAAAGTAGATATGGATGCGCCGAATAACTTTAGTTATAAAATAAATAATGGAAATGATATCGCTTTAAGCTGGGATACTACACCTAATACAAATAACTATAAGATATACCAAATTGTAGATGGAGAAAAGGTGTTGGTAAGCACAAGAACGAACACTAATGTAACCTTTACAAATATGCCAGAAGAAAATTACGAATATGTAGTACATTCCTTTTCTACTAGGTTTGGAGAGTCCGAAGAAGGCAGTCAATTATCTTTCACTTTAGAACACCCAGTTGTTAAACCACCAGAAAATTTAATTCAGTCTATAAATAATCCAACTAGCTTTACATTAAATTGGGATGCAGCATTATTTACAACCAATTATAGAGTGTACGAAGTTGTAGGCGGAGAGAAAATCTTAAAAAGTACGACATCTAGAACAAATGTTACTTATTCAAATGTTTTACCTGGTGAATATACGTACGTTGTTCATACTTATTCTAGCCGCTTTGGAGAATCTCTAGAAGGTTCAGTGCTAAAGGTAACAATGAATGGGGAAACAATGGCCACTCCTACTAATCTATCGCATAGCGTTAGTAATGGAAACGATATTCGTTTAACTTGGTCAAGTGTCCAATACGCACAAAGGTATAACATTTACGAAATCATTGATGGTGAAAGAGTTCTGAAAAATTCTATCACTGGTACAGCATTATCCTTTATTAATTTACCAGAAGGAAATTATCATTACGTTGTCCATTCTGCCTCCACTCTACTAGGAGAATCTCCAGAAGGAGCGGAAGTTAAAATTTCGATCGTTCATCCGACGATGGAAGCCCCAAATACTGTAACATCAAGAGTGCAAAACGGTAATGATGTAGTATTAAGCTGGGAATCAGCGCCTTTTGCGAATAACTATCGTATTTACGAAGTGGTAGGCGAAGAGAAGGAGTTAAGAAGGACAGTGAACTCTTTATCTACTATTCTTTCAAACGAAGTGGAAGGGGAGCGTACGTATGTTGTGCATTCTTTTAACAATCGTTTCGGAGAATCCGCAGAAGGTATCGAAGTTACTCAAGAAGTTGTCTTTCCAGAAATGCAAAAACCAGAAAACGTAACATACTCTATTAACAACGGAAACGATGTTGTGTTGAGATGGAATGCGGCGGAATATGCAACGAATTATGTAGTATACCAATTTATTGATGGGGAACTAGCGTTAGAAAGAACGGTGTCAGGTGCTGCGACTACGTTCAGTAATATGCCTGAAGGTGAGCATAAATATATCGTTCATTCGAATAGTACTCGCTTTGGTGAGTCAGGTGAGGGAAGTGAAGTATCTTTAACACTTATTCACCCGACAATGCAAGCACCAGAAAATGTAACCTATAGTATTAATAACGGAAATGATATTGTCTTAAGGTGGAATGCCTCTTCGTTTGCTACCAATTATAAAGTGTACCGAGTTGTTAATGAGGAGTTAGTGTTAGAAAGAACTGTTTCGGGTACTGTAACGTCGTTTTCGAATATGCCTGAAGGGGAGTATGATTATGTGGTTCACTCGAACAGTACTCGCTTTGGTGAGTCGCATGAAGGTGAAACTATTTCCTTTACACTTATTCATCCAACAATGCAGCCACCAGGTAATTTAACGAATAGTATTTCAAATGGTAATGATATTGTATTAAAGTGGAGTGCTTCAACATTTGCTAACAACTATAAAGTATATCGGGTCATTGGTGAAGAGTTAGTATTAGAAAGAACGGTTTCAGGTACTTCCGTTACTTTTACTAATATGCCTGAAGGAAATTACGAGTATATTGTTCATTCCTATAGTAACCGGTTTGATGAATCTCCAGAAGGTAGCACTCTCGATTTTACGTTAGTATGGCCGACTGTACAGTCACCACAAGTTACTGGCACGGTCGTAAATGCAAATAATGTTACGTTATCATGGCCAACTGCCACGTGGGCAAATGAGTACCGTGTGTATAAGGTAAATAATGAGAGCAGAGAATTGATTTATAAAGGTACAGCGAGAAATTACACCGTTCACAACTTGACAGAGGAGACTCATTCTTTTGAGGTTACTTCTTTTAATACAAGGTTTGGGGAATCTAAACCGTCAAATAGAATTACAGAAACGATCATTTATCCAATTATGGAGCCACCGGTAGCAAACTTAGTTTTATTAAGTGATACGAGTGCGCGAATTTTGTGGGATTTTGTTACGTATGCAAATGGCTATAATATTTATGAATTAATAGATGGAGAAGCTGTTTTAATAGCAGAAAGGGTAAACAACCTATCTTACACAGTTAGGGATTTATCTTATCGAAACCATGAATATGTTGTAACTTCTTACAGTAACTCATTTGGTGAATCAGCACGTTCCAATATCGTTTTAGCAAAATTAATCATTGATACAGTACCACCGGTTACCACCATCAATGCATCGGAAAATTGGACAAATGAATCAGTTGCGATTACTTTATCTGCTACAGATGAAGATACAGGAGTAGCAAACACTTATTATTCTATTAATGATAGTGCCTTTGTGGAAGGAAACAGTTTTGTAATAGAGGGCGAAGGGATTCATGCTATTTCCTTTTACTCTGTTGATAAAGTAGGGAATAAAGAAGAAGTTCAGACAATTGAAGTGAAAATCGATCAAACAGCTCCGGTAACGGCTTCAAACATAAGTAGTGGAAAATGGTTGAATGAAGCTTATACGGTTGAGTTTACAGCTGAAGACAGTAAGAGTGGTGTAGGTAACACCTATTACTCTATTAACGAATCAGCATTTACAGAAGGAACAAGCTTTACTATCTCCAAAGAAGGCGTTCATGAAGTAAGCTATTACAGTGTAGACAACGCTGGTAATATAGAAGAAGTGAAAACAGAGCAGGTGAAGCTTGATTTCACAGCTCCAGTAACAATTTCGAACATTGTAGATGGCTGGCTAACAGAAGCGTTTACTGTACAATTAACTGCTACTGATGGAAAAAGCGGAGTAGCAACTACGTACTATTCCTTAAACGGTTCTGACTTTGTAGAAGGAACATCCTTTACAATCGAAGATGAAGGTGTTCACGAAGTAAGCTATTACAGTGTGGATGTTGTAGGTAATAAGGAAGAAGTGAAAACAGAACAAGTGAAAATTGATGGTACAGTACCAGTTACCTCTTCTAACATTTTAGACAAATGGTTGAATGAACCATTCACAGTTCAATTAATAACAGGGGAAAGTACTAGTGAAATTGCTGCTACTAACTATTCTATAAATGGTTCTGACTTTGTAGAAGGTACATCCTTCACAATCGAAGAAGAAGGCGTCCATGAAGTAAGCTACTACAGCGTTGACAATGCTGGAAATGTAGAAGAAGTGAAAACAGAACAAGTGAAGCTTGATTTCACAGTTCCAGAAACAACTTCAAACATTGTAAATGGGTGGTTAACAAAAGCGTTTACTGTACAACTAACTGCAACGGACAGTTTAAGTGGAGTATCAACAACTTACGTATCAGTTGACGAATCCGAACATGTAGAGAGCACAAACATTACGTTTGAAGAAGAAGGTCTATACGAAGTAAGCTACTATAGTGTCGATCAAGCAGGCAATGTGGAAGCTGCAAAAACGGAATACGTAAAGATTGATAAAACAGCTCCTGCTGTTAGCTGGGATTACGAAGATGAGTATGCATTAGGTACAGAATTAACATTAACTTATGATGCCTTTGATGCTCTTTCAGGGATTCAATCAGAAACATTGTTGTTTAATGGTAAACAATACAACAATGGCGATGTTGTTGTACTTGAACAACCAGGAAAATACACGTTAAAACTCGAAGTGGTAGACAATGCTGGTAATGTTACAACACTGGAAACTGAATTTGTCGTTTACATTCCACTAGTTGACTTTGAAGTGTTACCAAAAGTAATTACTCCGAATACAGGTGTATTCACTGTAAAAGTTAATTTGGTAGACAATTATTCTACAAAAGGGTTCGACTTGAATACGGTAACTATTAATGGAGTAAACGCTATTAATAAGAGCAATGGAAGCCAAAAGCAAGCCGAAAATGGACAATTCAAATTCAATCGGGACGAATTTGTTTGGAATCAATATGAGCAAGTCTTGGAATTTAGAGGTTATGTTGATGGACAGCTTGTAGTAGGCTATACAACAGTTAAAGTTCAAAGTAATAGTGGCAATAATAACGGGAAAAATATGAAGTTTTAATTATTACTTAAGAGGGCCAAGTTTTTTGGCTCTCTTTTTTTGTCTAAAGAATTCACCAAAATAACCGATATAAAAAGAAAAGCTGTATTGTTAGAAAGCGGGGATGGGGAATGGAGATAAGCTCTTCTAAATTAACAAATTTTCTTTCTACTAACACGTACAACGTAAAGACAGAAACTTCAGAGGTAGAAATTGCAAAAGAACATAAAAACGTAGAAAATGTTGTCGAAAGTATTAACCAATTTTTAAAACCTTTAAATACATCGGTGCAATTTTCTTTTCATGATGAATTAAATGAGTACTATGTTTCGATAGTGGACCAAGAAACGAAAGAGGTTGTGAAGGAAATTCCACCTAAGAAATTGTTAGACATGTATGCAGAAATGGCCAAGTTTATGGGGTTATTTGTAGACCAAAAAATATAGGAGGAACACGACAACATGAGAATAAGTGGATTTGCAAGTGGTATGGACATTGACCAAATGGTAAAAGACTTAATGAAAGCTGAACGGATACCATTGGACAGGTTTTATCAAAGAAGAACGACAATAGAATGGCAACGTGATGCGTATCGCGAAATGAATACGATGTTAGCTAATTTTCGAGATTTATCTAGGAATTTAACGCTCTCTACTTCATTAGGAGCAAAAACAGTTTCAACATCTAATACTAATATCGCAACTGCAACGGCCTCTTCATCGGCTGCGTTTGGTTCATATAAACTTGAAAACGTCACGTTAGCAAGTGCAGCTACAAATATTAGCGCCGGGACGATCTCTTCGGATGAACAAAATAAATTAGATCCTACTAAAAGTTTATGGAGTCAACGCGATAAAGTAGCAGCTTTAGCAAATGTAGAAGGTTCTGACGTTTGGGTAGAGAATTCTTTTGAACAATCAGCAGTATCTCTCTCGAATAAAAACTCGGTTCGTCTATCAAAAGGAGCTATCAATAGCGAGACATTCCCTAATACATTAACTGTATCTTCAAGTGATTTTACAAGAGTAAATTCACTTGAGGAATTAGAGAATGGTGGTCAAGCATTTTTCGTTGACACAAACACCGGACAAGTGACCTTTAGTGAAACATTTGAAGAGGGCGATGAACTACAATCATTTTCTTATGATCATTATTCCTTTAACTTTTCCATCACAACGTATGATGTGAACGGCACGGCAAAAGCAACTCCGCTAGAATTTGACGGTACCGCAACGTTAAACCAAGTTATTTCTGGGATAAACACATCGGCTGCAGGTGTAACAGCGCTATACGATAGTCAGTCCGACCAAATTGTTTTTACTAGAAAAGAAACAGGGAATTTCAATATTGAAGGACCAGAAATGACTTTTGAAGGAGCGTTTTTAACGAGTGTTTTACAAATGGATCCTTCTAGAGAAACAGGTGGTTCTGACGCAAGGTTCACCATTAATGGTTTAGAAACGTCACGTAAAAGTAATACATTTACGATGAACGGCATGACCATCACGCTAAAAAGCAACACAGTCGGTAATGAGTCCATTAACTTAACGGTAAATGCTAATACGGATAAAGCGTTTGATGAGGTTATGAACTTCGTTAACACGTATAATGAACTTATTGGAGAAATAAGTGGAAAGGTAAACGAACAAAAGAATAGAAATTACCCACCGTTAACGGATGAACAAAGGCGTGAAATGAGCGATCGTGAAATAGAGCTATGGGAAGAGAAGGCGCGAAGTGGATTGCTTCAAAATGATTCTTCACTACGTAGTTCGTTAGATCAGTTTAGACGTGAGTTATATAATGCAGTAGATGGCGTGGATCAGTCTTTTAATCATCTAATGAAAATCGGAATAACAACTTCCCGTGATTTCCGTGAAGGTGGGAAACTTATTGTTGATGAAGGAAAACTGAGAGAAGCGCTTGCTTCCAACCCGGATGAAGTTAGAAAGCTTTTTGGACAAGATGGGTCAACACAAGCGGAGAAGGGGCTTGCTCAACGACTTCGTACGATCGCCGACAATACGATTAAAAGTATTGAAACGAAAGCTGGAAATCAATATCGAACAAATCAACAGTTTTCACTAGGGCGTGAATTAATCGACGTTGAAAAAAGAATTACAGATTTTGAACGAAGATTAGTAGGAATTGAAAATAGGTACTGGAGTCAGTTCACTGCTATGGAAAAAGCATTATCACAAATGAACAGTCAAGCGAACTACTTATATTCTCAATTTATGAGTTAAGAGAGGGAAATAAAAAATGGCAATGAATAATCCTTACAAAGCTTACCAAGAAAATAGTGTTTCAACAGCTTCACCAGGAGAGCTAACTATTATGCTATATAATGGTGCTATTAAAAATGTGAAACTAGCAAAACAAGCAATTCAAGGTAATAACATTTCTGCTAAACATACACATTTAATAAAAGCTCAAGATATTGTAAGAGAACTAATGGTGACATTAAATATGGACATTGAAATCTCAAAATCGTTAATGGCGATGTATGATTACATTAATCGTAGATTAGTAGAAGCAAATACGACGAACAGTACTGATATCTTAGTTGAAGCAGAAGGATACTTAGTGGAGTTAAGAGATACGTGGAAAGAAGTAATTAAAATAAACCGCCAGAAGCAATTTGGTCAAGGTGGACAAGTATAATGAATCGAATGCAAGCTTATAACGATGTTAGTTTAGAATTACTTTACCTTCTTCAAAACTTACCACCTATTAAAGAAGATGATGACTACGTGCAACCATTGAATGAATTACTGCAAAAAAGAGAGGTTTTATTAGAAGTGATAAAACCTCCCTACTCAGAAGAAGAAAAGGTAATTGGTAAAAGTGTAGTACAGTTAGATATAAAAATTCAACAATTACTTCAAAACCGTAAAGTTAGAATTAGCGAGGAAATGATGAAAATAAAGCAATCAAAAAAGGTGAATAAAGCTTATGCTAATTCTTTTCAAGCACCTAGCCTTGACGGCACTTACTACGACAAACGAAACTAGGTGAACTGCATGACGGAAGAACAAATCACCTTTATCCGAGAATACAATGAACTTTTAGAAGTAACAGTAGAGGCGCTTCGATATTTAGGTTCGGATCGAACGAATGATGGTAGCGAAATGGAGGAGCGGGTCTACTACGATTCTTTATTAGCGTTTCTTAAAATACAACAAATGAATGAGGCGTTGTTGGATATTTTTCATGATGATACAGAGAAAGTGCAAGCAATTGCTTCATTTGAGGTAGTAGTGCATGAATTAGATAAAATTAGTACGGAACCGGTTCATGCTTCTAACGAAATTTTTCAACATCATATTATACCAGCTTTTGAAGCTTGGAAGATTCATTTACAGTCACACTTAAAAACAGTCATTTTTCATTAAAGGATGCCTATCTCCCACTAGCATCCTTTTCTTCTAAACTACCCTCTCTAGAAAAATAGCCCTGTAAATATGTCTAATTTTGACGAAAAGTATCGAATTTACTCGAAATTTGTATTATTATAATAGAGTGAGGAAAAATCTCACATTATTTACGAAATATTACTGAATACTATACAATATTTCTACATAACAGAAGGGTATGGAGTAAATGAAATCTTTAAAGTTAACTAGCTATGATCAATACTACAAGTTGTTATATCTTTATCATGCAGAGCTAGTATTTATAATAAATCTCCAAGAAGAGATCGTAGGTGCGAACCAAAATCTCATTAAATATGGATTCAGCATCGATGACATATTACATCAACATATAAAAACAATTCTCCGTGTCGATTTTTCCATTTCCCATGAAGATAGAATGGCTTCACAGCTTACTTATAAAAATGGTGATCAGGCGGAAGTGGAAGTACAGGTTATTACAATAGTAGAAAAAGGTGAATTAAAAGGATATTTTCTCGTTGTAAAAGATCAGAGCGAGGTCAATAAAGTTTTGCTCCAAGTCAATAAAGACGCCTTGTTGAAGAAAGAATGGATTACTCCATTTGAGCTAAAGTATGCATTGGAGCACAATCAGTTCACTTTATTTTACCAGCCAAAATTAAGCTTAACGACTGGAAAAATCGTCGGTGTAGAAGCGCTTATTCGCTGGAAACATCCAAAAAGAGGATTGATTTCACCTGGAGAGTTTATTCCTATTACAGAAGAAAGTGGGCTTATTATCCCAATAGGAGAATGGACACTCCGTGAAGCATGTCGCCAAAATAAAGCTTGGCAAGAAGAAGGTCATCCTCCCATGTTAATGTCTGTAAACCTATCTGTTAGACAACTGCATCAACCTGGTTTTGTCCCGATTGTTCAGCAAATCCTAAACGACACAGAGTTGGACCCTTCATACTTAGAGCTTGAAATAACGGAAAGCATGCTAATGGATCATGAAAAAAGTATTCCTGTATTAAGAGACTTAAAAAACCTCGGAGTGCAAATAAGCTTAGATGATTTTGGAACAGGTTATAGTTCTCTCCATTATTTAAAAAATATTCCGATTGACCGGCTGAAAATTGATCAATCATTTGTTCGAAATTGTTCTATCGATACGAATGATGCAACAATCGTTAAAACTATTATTGCGATGGCACATCAATTAAACCTAGAAGTTATTGCCGAAGGAGTAGAAATTAAAGAACATCTTTTATTCCTCCAGCGACACGTCTGTGATGAAGCACAAGGTTATTTATTTAGTAAGCCGCTTCCACCGGAAGAGTTGATTTGTATTTTAAAAGATGTCGAGCAAGTTATTCCTACAAGCGGGCTACCAAAAGACCTTTCCAACCAACATTGGATTGAAGAAGCGAATAGTGTAGATCGCCAAGAACTTATCGATACGATTAGTAAGCAGCAAGGAATGATCATGAAGTTTATAAAAAAAGGAAATGCATTCATTCACACATTATGTGGTGGGGAGTTAATTTACAAATTCGGATTAATTCCGGAGCAAATCATCGGGAAAGAGCTAAAAGACTTTCTTGACATAGAATTAGCAAATGAAAAACTCGCCTTTTATGAACGTGCTTGGTCTGGCGAGAAAGTAGTGTATGAAGCAAAATTAAACGATGTATTCTATATTACCTCTTTGCAGCCGGTAAAGAAAATGGGCCAGGTTGTCGAAGTAATTAGTTCTTCCTTTGACATTACACCTCGGAAAAAAATCGAGGAAGAGTTAAAGTTAAGGGAAGCAAATTTTAGAATCATTACGGACAATATGCTCGATTTAGTAGGCGTTTGGGACTTAGAAGGAAACGTTATATACGCTTCTCCCTCTCATAAAAAAGTATTAGGATTTAACCCTGAAGATTACAAAGGAAAAAAAGGACATAGTTGGGTACATCCGGAAGATATACCGATAGTAGATGAACATTTCAAAAATGTTTTAAACGCAAAACAGCAAAGCCTTGTTATTTTCCGTGCAAAACATACTAACGGAAGCTGGATAAAAATTGAAGTGCAAGTAGCACCAGTCATGGAAGAAAGCGGAACTGTAAAACAATTTGTCGTAGTAGGAAGAGATGTAAATAATAGAACGTGAATGACGTTTCTACAGCAAAAATACTAAACAAGGTCACAAAATAAACAACTTCCACCTTTAAGGAAAGAAACGCATATGTAGTGCATATACTTATTCAACTACGTAACTGCCTTGCCATTTGACGAAAATGTGAAGTTTATACAAAAGAAGGAATTATTTCACAAAAAGTTTGAAAAATGTCGATGTTTTAGCAGGAATGGAGGCGGGTATTGTAGAAATATGTATACATAGCCTTTATAATAAAGGTGAGGGGAAGATAGTATATTATCCCCGGTTATATGCAAAATGATAGAGATGTTTTCTATCAAGAGTTTAAAGGAGGAGTTCGTTTATGAAGTACAACGTACGCGGTGAAAACATTGAGGTAACTCCAGCAATCCGTGAATATGTGGAAAGCAAAATTGGTAAAATCAAAAGATATTTCGATTCCACAGAAACGGTAGAATGCAAAGTAAACTTAAAGGTAAATAACAACACACAAAAAATTGAAGTGACGATTCCGATGACTGGACTAGTGTTACGAGCTGAAGAACGCCATAGCGATTTATATGCAGCAATCGACCTAGTAGTCGACAAATTGGAACGCCAAATTCGTAAACATAAAACAAAAGTGAACCGTAAGCTACGTGATACGGGTGCTCCGAAATACTTATTTAATGAAGCAGTAGAAAATGGTAGTGTTGCTGTTGCAGACGAAGAAGATGAGTTAGTACGTACAAAACGTTACAACTTAAAACCGATGGACAGCGAAGAAGCAATTTTACAAATGAACATGCTTGGCCACAACTTCTTCGTATTCCTTAACGCAGCTACAAACGAAACAAACGTCGTCTACAAACGAAACGACGGCAAATACGGTATAATTGAAGCTCACTAAAAAATAAAAATAACGTAATACCCCGATTTTAATTGATCGGGGTTTTTACTTTTTTTAGGGAAAATAGCTCTGGCTAATGATTCAAGGTGGGAGATTGACAGGATTCTACTATAAAAATTACCGCTGAACTGGTAAAAAACGGAGCAAATGTATCAACTTCAACATAAATTAGCATGGAATTGGTGAATTTAATGAAGAAAAGGATGTGAAATGTAGTCATGAAACGAGATGCAATCGAAATTACAGATAATCCTGTCTCTCATTATTTATTTAACAGCACAAAGCTTGCTCTATTTTGGTTAATTGTTCGCTTATATGTTGGTTACGCATGGTTAAAGGCAGGATGGGGGAAAGTAACGTCAGATGCTTGGACAGGAGAGAACGCAGGTGTTGCGATAGAAGGGTTTATTAAAGGAGCAATCGCCAAAGCAGGAGAAGGTCCAGATGTAACTGGTTGGTACGCAGCGTTTTTAGAAAATATTGTTTTACCAAATGCCACAGTGTTCTCCTATTTAGTAGCTTACGGTGAAGTATTAGTAGGTTTAGGGTTAATTGTTGGGTTACTAACAGGAATTGCTGCTTTTTTTGGCTCATTAATGAACGTCACATTTTTATTCGCAGGGACATTAAGCACCAACCCAATTCTTTTCATTCTAGCGACTTGGCTAGTATTAGCTTGGAAAGTAGCAGGTTGGTATGGTTTAGACAGATGGGCACTTCCTCGTTTAGGTACTCCATGGAATCGCCCAGAAAAATAATCTTCATTCGTCAAGTACGTGACACTTGGCGATTTTTTCTGTTTTCTGCTTCCTCAGCCACTATCCGACCCGAAAGTTGTCCCCACTATAAAGAAGTGATAAAATAAAGGAATAAATATGGTTATAAAAGATGAGCGGAAATAAAAGGATTTTTCCCATTTATCGAGAATCTTTTTATTAACAACATCGAAAAGGGAGCGTTACTATGCGTGGATTATTGAACAAAGTTTTTGACATGAATAAGCGCCAAATTAAAAAATCAGAGAAATTGGCCGACCAAATAGATGCGCTAAGCAGTGATATGGAAAAGCTTTCCGACGATGCATTGCGTGCCAAAACAGAAGAGTTTAAAGAACGCTATCAAAAAGGCGAAACGTTAGATGACCTACTCGTTGAATCATTTGCAGTAGTTCGTGAAGCAGCACGTCGTGTTTTAGGGCTACACCCATACAAAGTACAGTTAATGGGAGCGATTGCCCTTCATGAAGGAAATATCGCCGAGATGAAAACAGGGGAAGGTAAAACGTTAACTTCTACACTACCTGTATATTTAAATGCTCTTACTGGAAAAGGCGTACACGTTGTTACAGTTAACGAATACTTAGCAAGCCGTGATGCGAACGAAATGGGACAACTTTTCGAGTTTCTTGGCTTAACAGTAGGATTAAACTTAAACGGACTTACACGTGAAGAAAAAATAGAAGCATATAAAGCAGATGTTACATATAGTACGAACAATGAATTAGGCTTTGATTACTTACGTGACAACATGGTGCTATACAAAGAACAAATGGTACAGCGCCCACTTCACTTTGCTGTCATTGATGAGGTAGACTCGATTTTAATTGACGAAGCGCGTACGCCATTAATTATTTCAGGTAGTGCTCAAAAATCTACTGCTCTTTACTTACAAGCGAACGGTTTCGTACGTCAGCTAAAGCGTGAAGAGGATTACACGTATGACGAAAAAACAAAAGGTGTTCAATTAACAGAAGACGGAATTTCGAAAGCGGAAAAAGCGTTCGGAATTGATAACTTATTTGACATCCAGCATGTCGCGTTAAACCATCACATTAACCAAGCGTTAAAAGCGCACGTAACGATGCATAATGATGTCGACTACGTTGTTCAAGAAGGCGAAATCGTTATCGTTGACCAATTCACTGGTCGTCTAATGAAAGGTCGTCGTTTCTCTGATGGTCTACACCAAGCAATTGAGGCAAAAGAAGGCGTAGAAATCCAAAACGAGAGTATGACACTGGCAACAATCACGTTCCAGAACTACTTCCGTATGTACGAAAAGCTTTCTGGTATGACAGGTACAGCGAAAACAGAAGAAGAAGAGTTCCGTAACATTTACAATATGAACGTTGTCGCAATCCCTACGAACAGACCGATTGCTCGTGATGACCGTGCCGATTTAATTTTCAAAACGATTGAAGGAAAGCATAATGCTGTTGCGAACGACATCGCAGAGCGTCATAAAGCAGGCCAACCAGTTCTTGTTGGTACAGTTGCGATTGAAACGTCAGAAGTTATTTCTAAGCTACTTAACAAACGTGGCATTAAACATAACGTTTTAAACGCGAAAAACCATGCACGTGAAGCCGATATTATCGCAGAGGCAGGTCATAAAGGATCTGTAACAATAGCGACAAACATGGCAGGTCGTGGTACGGACATTAAGCTTGGCGAAGGTGTTAAAGAAGCGGGCGGTCTTGCTGTTATCGGTACAGAGCGTCACGAATCACGCCGTATTGATAACCAGCTTCGTGGACGTTCCGGTCGTCAAGGAGACCCTGGGGTAACGCAATTCTATCTTTCCATGGAAGATGAATTAATGCGCCGCTTCGGTTCTGACAACATGAAAAATATGATGGAACGACTTGGTATGGACGATACGCAACCAATTCAAAGTAAAATGGTATCTCGTGCCGTAGAATCAGCGCAAAAACGTGTAGAAGGAAACAACTTCGATGCGCGTAAACAGCTTTTACAATTTGACGATGTACTTCGTCAGCAACGTGAAGTTATTTACAAGCAACGTTTTGAAGTATTAGATTCTGAAAATTTACGTTCAATCGTTGAAAAAATGTTAAAGTCTACTATCGAGCGTAACGTTCGTCTATACACGCCAGCTGCCGACCTTCCGGAAGAATGGAACTTACAAGGAATTGTCGACTATTTAGAGGCAAACCTTTTAAGGGAAGGCGACGTGACTGAAGGCGACCTTCGTGGTAAAGAGCCGGAAGAAATGATCGAGCTCATTACGGAAAAAGTAATCGTGCGCTACGACGAGAAAGAACAAGAGCTAGAGCCAGAGCAAATTCGTGAGTTCGAAAAAGTAGTCGTTCTTCGTGCTGTTGATAGTAAATGGATGGACCATATCGACGCAATGGATCAGCTTCGTCGAGGAATTCATTTACGTGCTTACGGTCAAATTGATCCGTTACGTGAATACCAAATGGAAGGTTTCGCGATGTTTGAAACGATGATTGCTGCGATTGAAGAAGATGTATCAAAATACATCATGAAAGCTCAAATTCGCAACAATTTAGAGCGTCAAGAAGTAGCTAAAGGTACAGCTGTTGTGCCAAACGAAGACGGAAAAGAAAAAGCGAAAAAACGTCCTGTTACAAAAGCTATTAATATTGGCCGTAACGACCCATGTATTTGTGGTAGCGGAAAAAAATATAAGCAATGTTGCGGACGTTAATATATGATAGGAAGGTGGGGCTTTCATTGCCTCACCTTTTTGCCGGTGGAAAGCACTTTAGGAGAAAATCGTCATAAATGATATGATATGGTTACAATAATTATAGAGGTGAACAGAATGGAACTTGCAGAAATTAGAAACGAACTTGAGAAAATGGCTAAACGTTTAGCGGACTTTAGGGGGTCTCTTTGACTTAGAACATAAGGAAAAGAGAGTCGCCGAATTAGATGAGCTTATGAGTCATCCTAACTTTTGGGATGATCAAAACGCAGCCCAAGTAGTCATTAGTGAGGCGAATGCGTTAAAAGATTCAGTTGGTCAATTTCATGAACTTCATGAAAGCTATGAAAACTTAGATGTAACGTATGAGCTAGTGAAAGAAGAGCCAGACGAAGAACTGCTAGCTGAACTAGTAAATGAAGTAAAAGAACTAACAGGTGAGTTTAATAAATTTGAACTACAGCTTTTATTAAGCGAGCCTTACGATAAAAATAATGCGATTTTAGAATTGCATCCTGGCGCTGGTGGAACGGAATCTCAAGACTGGGGCTCTATGCTACTACGTATGTACACACGCTGGGCAGAGAAAAAAGGTTTCAAAGTAGAAACGTTAGATTACCTTCCTGGTGATGAAGCTGGAATTAAAAGTGTAACTCTTTTAATTAAAGGGCATAACGCATATGGCTACTTAAAAGCAGAAAAAGGAGTACACCGTCTTGTACGTATTTCTCCATTTGACTCTTCCGGCCGTCGTCACACGTCGTTCGTTTCTTGCGACGTAATGCCAGAGTTTAATGATGAAATTGAAATCGACATCCGCACGGAAGATTTAAAAATTGATACGTACCGTGCAAGTGGAGCAGGTGGTCAGCACATTAACACAACTGACTCCGCAGTCCGTATTACACATATTCCAACGAATGTCGTTGTAACGTGTCAAACAGAACGTTCCCAAATTAAAAACCGTGAACGTGCGATGAAAATGCTCCAAGCAAAACTTTACCAACGTAAACTAGAAGAGCAACAAGCGGAATTAGACGAAATCCGTGGCGAGCAAAAAGACATTGGCTGGGGAAGCCAAATTCGTTCCTACGTTTTCCATCCTTATTCCCTTGTAAAAGATCACCGTACCAACACAGAAATCGGAAACACACAATCAGTCATGGACGGCGAACTCGATCCGTTCATTGATGCATATTTACGTTCAAAAATTTAATTGTCATTCCTACCCTTGTCGTGCAACGCGGCAGGGGTTTTGTTTTTGCCAGCAAGGAAGAAAGCTAGCGGGTTAAAAATAACGTCAAGTGCGTCAATTAATTTTTCAGCTGCGTCAAAAAATTGGCCGTGTGCGTCAATTAAATCCGCAAGTGCATCAATAAGTGAGTTCGGTTGGCTGAAATAGTGTTGCAGTTGGCGTGAAAGGAAGTCGGTTTGGCCGAAACCGCGTTGCAGTTGGCGTGAAAGGAAGTCGAGTTGGCCGAAAACACGTTGTAGTTGGCGTGAAAGGAAGTCGGTTTGGCCGAAACCGCGTTGCAGTTGGCGTGAAAGGAAGTCGGTTTGGCCGAAACCGCGTTGCAGTTGGCGTGAAAGGAAGTCAGTTTGGCCGAAACCGTGTTGTAGTTGGCGTGAAAGGAAGTCGAGTTGGCCGAAACCGCGTTGCAGTTGGCGTGAAAGGAAGTCAGTTTGGCCGAAAACACGTTGTAGTTGGCGTGAAAGGAAGTCGAGTTGGCCGAAACCGTGTTGCAGTTGGCGTGAAAGGAAGTCGGTTTGGCCGAAACCGCGTTGCAGTTGGCGTGAAAGGAAGTCAGTTTGGCCGAAACCGTGTTGTAGTTGGCGTGAAAGCGAATCCGGTTGGCACAAAGCCGAACTCGGTTGGCACAAAAGCGAATCCGGTTGGCACAAAAGCCAGCTCGATTGACGCAAAAGTGAACTCGGTTGGCACAAAAGCGAATCCGGTTGGCACAAAAGCCAGCTCGATTGGCGCAAAAATGAACTCAGTTGGCACAAAAGCGAATCCGGTTGGCACAAAAGCCAGCTCGATTGGCGCAAAAGTGATCTCGATTGACGCAAAAGCGAATCCGGTTGGCACAAAGCCGAACTCAGTTGGCACAAAAACCATTCGGTCTACACAAAACGAAGCCTGGTTTCCGTAAAAACCCACCACCCTCCCCCTCTACCGATGCATGAAATTCCCCCTCTTACCACAAACTAACTTTTAGCGCTTTAACACGTTATTCGAGCATCGTTTACATCGAAAAAAGTGCGTGCTATACTCTTTCTGTTTGTGGTTTATATGTTAGCGTAGTTGGAGGGAGCATCTTTGAGCAAACGTAAAAAGAATGATCGAAAAGTAGACAGCCCATTTATGCAAAGGGTGAAAGAATATGGGTACGTTATTATCGGAGCGGCTTTTGTCGCGTTAGCTTTTAATTTATTTTTACTTCCTAACCGTGTAGCATCGGGTGGAGTTAGTGGAATTAGTACTATATTAAATGCAGTGTTAGGCTGGGAACCTGGTATCGTTCAATTATCTTTTAATATTCCGCTATTTTTTGCAGGAGTCGTTTTACTAGGACGTCAGTTTGGATTAAAAACGTTAGTAGGAACGGTAACACTTCCATTAATGGTTTTATGGACGAGAGATATTCAACCTGCGACGATGGATCCGTTACTTGCAAGTCTTTTCGGAGGAATTGGGGTCGGAATTGGGCTTGGGCTTGTGTTTAGAGGAAGAGCGTCTACAGGAGGAACGGACTTAGCAGCGCAAATTATACATAAATATACCGGGCTATCTCTAGGGACGTGCGTTGCCATTATCGACGGTTTAATTGTAATTTCTGCTGCAATTGTTTTTGATATTGAACTTGGTTTATACGCGCTTTTATCTCTATACGTAACAAGTAAAACAATTGATATGGTTCAAGTCGGTATCGGATATTCGAAGACAATTATTATCATTTCCGAAAAAGAAGCGGAAGTTCGTGAAGCAATACTAACAAAATTAGATCGCGGTGTGACAAAGCTAACAGCCCATGGTGGATACACTTTAAATGAAAAGCCGGTGCTTATGTGTGTAGTAAATCAGCAAGAATTCACAAAGTTGAAACAAGTGGTGCAAAGCATTGATGCGTCTGCTTTTGTCGTCGTTATGAATGCTTCAGAAGTGTTAGGAGAAGGGTTTAAACGGGAGTAGGATGGTTATAATAACCAATGGAATGTGGTATTTTTTAAGTATAAGGAATGCGCATCCTTTTTAACTACAAAATTATTGCTAAGGGGGATTTTACCTTGAAAAAATGGTTATTAACATTCGTTTTCGTTAGTACTCTCATTGTCCTTGGTGCTTGTGGTGGTGGAGGAGATAATGCAACGGAAGCTCCTGCACAAGATGCAACAGGCGATGCTGTCAGTGCAGATGCTGAAAAGCTATATCAACAAAGCTGTCAAAGCTGTCACGGTGGTAATTTAGAAGGTGGCTTCGGACCACAACTATCGCAAGTAGGAAATAAATATTCTAAAGAAGAAATTGAAGACATTATTTTAAATGGACAAGGTAATATGCGTGGTGGCTTCTTAAAAGGTGAAGAAGCATCTACTGTTGCTGCATGGTTAGCAGAACATAAATAAAAGTCCTAGTACAAAACTTCTCAGTGAAAAATCATTGGGGAGTTTTTTCTATTTCTATGTAGTTTCCCCCTCGTCTTTTTTCAAAACATAAGTAATTAGCACTAACCTTCGAAATTAAAAATCATGCCTCAATATCTATTTTTCAAAAAACAGCTTGGACTTTCATCCTGTTTATTTCAAACTCTATTGAATATTTAAATAATTAAAAATATAATTTATTTTAGTTTCCGAAATAATTGTAGGAAATTAGTGTCGATTGCAGTCTAATGTTGCGACGTTAGCTGTAAGAATAGTTAAAAAGGGGAGTGGGTCCATTGCGTAACAAACTGGTTACAGCACTAATGATTGTTAGTGCCATCCTATTAGTGTTTAGTTCTTTTTCTGCTGGTGCACAAGTGAACCAAGGGAAAGTAACTAAAGTAGAAGAATTAGCAACTCTATACGGCGAGTATGATTTATCTAGCTCGAAGCCGACAACAGTTATTGTCGAACTAGAAGAAGAGTCTCTTGTCGAAGCAAAGCATAAAGGAAAAGCACAAACGAAGAAAAACTTGAATAATGTTCGTAACCAAGTAAAAAATGAAGTTGGGAAACGTGTTTCTACTTCAAAAGTAGAACGTGAATATGATTACGTATTTTCTGGTTTCGCTGTGGAAGTTCCACAAAACGAGATTCCTAGCTTACTAGCAACTCCTGGCGTAAAAGCAGTTTATCCGAACGTTACATATACAGTAGATTCTTCCACTGAATATGTTGTAGAAGAATCTTATAGCCCAGAAATGTTAGATTCCGCTCCATTTATCGGTTCTAACGAAGCTTGGGATGCAGGTTTCACTGGTGAAGGTGTAACAGTAGCAGTTATCGATACTGGTGTAGATTACACACACCCAGATTTAGCTGGACAATTTGGTGCTTACAAAGGATATGATTTCGTAGATAACGACGAAGATCCACAAGAAACACCTAAAAATGATCCGCGTGGTGCAGAAACAACTCACGGTACACACGTTGCAGGTACAGTAGCAGCGAACGGTCTAATTAAAGGGGTAGCTCCAGAAGCGACGCTTTTAGCATACCGTGTTTTAGGACCTGGTGGTAGCGGTACGACAGCTAACGTTATCGCAGGTATTGAGCGCGCAGTTCAAGATGGCGCTGATGTTATGAACCTATCTTTAGGTAACACGTTAAACAGCCCTGACTTTGCAACGTCTATCGCATTAGATTGGGCAATGGCAGAAGGTGTAGTAGCAGTAACTTCTAACGGAAATAGCGGTCCAAACAACTGGACAGTAGGTTCTCCTGGAACTTCTCGCGATGCTATCTCTGTTGGTGCAACTCAATTACCGTACAACGTATTTACAGCAACAACAACTTCTTCTGACGGAGTATCTTACGCTTCCTCAGCAGTTCAAGGATTCCCATCTGAAGATGCGTTAAAGGCTTTAAATGGACAAAACTTTGATTTAGTAGATGTAGGCTTTGGTTCTCCAGCAGAGTTTGCAGGTAAAGAATTAGAAGGTAAAATCGCATTAATTAGCCGTGGAGCAGGTATCCCATTCGTGGACAAAGCGACAGAAGCTAAAAAAGCTGGCGCAGTTGGTGCAGTTCTTTACAATAACGTAGCTGGTGATATGCCACTAATTCCAGGAATGGACGTTCCAACAATTATGCTTAACCAAGCAGATGGGGAAGCGTTAAAAGCAAAAGTTAATGACGTAACAGTAAGCTTTAACATTGCATTTTCTCACCAAGTAGGTGAAACAGTAGCAGACTTCTCATCTCGTGGTCCAGTAATGGATACTTGGATGATCAAGCCTGACGTTTCAGCACCTGGTGTTGCAATCGTAAGTACAGTACCAACATTTGATCCATCAAATCCATACGGATACGGAGCAAAGCAAGGTACTTCAATGGCAAGTCCACACGTAGCAGGAGCAGCGGCATTAGTATTACAAGCTAATCCTGATTGGGATGTATTCCAAGTAAAATCTGCGTTAATGAATACTGCAGAAGATCTAATTAATCCAGCAACTGGGGAAAGCTATCCACACAATACACAAGGTGCTGGTAGTATCCGTGTACTAGATGCAATCAATGCAGAAACATTAGTTAACCCTGGAAGCTATTCTTTCGGAGTATTTGAAAAGGCAAAAGGAAAAGAAAGTGCACGTCAACATTTCGAAATCCAAAACCTTTCTAATGAAGCTAAACGTTACAACGTCGAATTCACATTCAAAAACGAAGTAGGCAAACATGTAAAAGTTACAACAAGTAACAATACAAGAGTAAACCCAGGTAAAACACAAAAAGTAAATGTAAATGTAACAGTAGATGCTTCTAAATTAGACTCCGGCTATTATGAAGGCTACTTAACAGTTACAGAAGGTGAAACAGTAGTAGAAGTTCCTACAATTCTATTCGTAGGTGAACCAGACTTCCCTCGAGTAACTTCTTTAGGGTTCGATAGCTTAGGAAACAACACATTCGACATTTGGTCTTACTTACCAGGTGGCGCAGATGAGTACGAAGTGTGGATCTACTCTGCAACAGCAACTGGTGGATTAGGTTCTTATGTTGGAGATGCACTTTACGATTCCAACCTTCCTGCTGGTTATGCTGAGCATGTGTGGGATGGTACATTAGTAGATGGTACCGTACTACCTGCTGGTAACTACCGTGTAGTAGTGTTTGCACAAAAAGGTGAATTAAATCGTGCAGTACTAGCAACAGACGTATTAACAATCGAATAATAGTAAAGGTCCAAAAAGTAGAAATTAACTTTTTGGACCTTTTTTTGTTCAGACTAGGAGTAATGATTCTGAACCAACAAGCTTTAAAACATGAGTTGGCTCAAGTGTCCGAACGGTTGGCGTAAAAAGAGTGTCGGTTGGCACAAAAGTCCGAACGGTTGGCACAAAAGGAGTGTCAGTTGGCACAAAAGTCCGAACGGTTGGCACAAAAAGAGTGTCAGTTGGCACAAAAGTCCGAACGGTTGGCGCAAAAGGAGTGTCAGTTGGCACAAAAGTCCGAACGGTTGGCGCAAAAAGAGTGTCAGTTGGCACAAAAGTCCGTACGGTTGGCGCAAAAAGAGTGTCAGTTGGCACAAAAACCCGTACGGTTGGCGCATAAATAGAGTGAGTTGGCGCAAAAACCCGTTCAGATGGCCGAAAAAGTGAATCAGATGGCGCAAAAGTCCTTTCAGTTGGCCGAAAAAGTAGCTCAGTTGGCGCAAAAGTCCATTCAGTTGGCCGAAAAAGCAGCCGAGATGGCGCAAAAACCCGTTCAGTTGGCCGAAAAAGTAGCTCAGTTGGCGCAAAAGTCCATTCAGTTGGCCGAAAAAGTAGCTCAGTTGGCGCAAAAACCCGTTCAGATGGCGCAAAAGCCCGTTCAGTTGGCCGAAAAAGTAGCTCAGTTGGCCGAAAAAGTAGCTCAGTTGATGCATACCACAGTTCCTTTAGCCTATAATAGGCCCCCGGTAGCACAATCCAAAGTCCATTCACGTCAAAGCATCCCCACGAAAAAAAGCAAGATCCCACAGCTACTATCAAAATAAACACAAAAATTTCAAACTTCCCCCACAACAAAACTATTATTTTTTTCTACCTCTACCAAATTAAGATGAAATATGACAAAATAAACCTATATTCCCAATAATCGTTTTAAATTGAAAAGAAAATGTAATATAAATAATGCTCTTTTTGTCGGAATATGATGTTATAATGAGTCTGAACAATTTTGAGATTGAGGATACTTGCCGTTTAAGACAATGGATTAATATAGAGAAGACAATGGATTGATATAGAGAAAATACATTTTCTACTAAAAAGGTGATTACATGATTGAAATGCATAATGTATTTAAAAAATATTCAAATGGTGTACAAGCAGTTAATGGTATAGATATAACATTTAAAGCAGGCGAATTTGCTTACGTCGTAGGACCTAGTGGTGCAGGGAAATCAACATTTATTAAAATGATGTACCGCGAAGAAAAGCCGACAAGCGGTTCCATTATTATTGACGGAATCGATTTATCTAAGCTAAAAGAGCGCCACGTTCCATTATTACGTAGAAAAATAGGCGTCGTGTTCCAAGATTTTAAACTGTTACCACAACTAACAGTTTATGAAAATGTAGCATTTGCGCTAGAAGTTATTGAAGAAACGCCAAAAAGTATTAAAAAACGTGTCATGGAAGTACTAGATTTAGTAAAGCTAAAGCATAAAGCGAGAGCCTTCCCAAATGAACTTTCAGGTGGAGAACAGCAGCGTGTATCTATCGCGCGATCTATCGTTAATAACCCGAAAGTAATGATTGCCGATGAACCTACCGGGAATTTAGATCCTGATACTTCATGGGAAATTATGAAGTTGTTCGAAGAAATTAATGAACGAGGCACGACGATTGTGATGGCAACACATAACAAAGAGATTGTTAACACGATGAAAAGACGTGTTATTGCAATAGAATACGGAAAAATTGCTAGAGACGAAGTGAAGGGGGATTATGGCTATGAAGCCTAGAACATTACTCCGACATTTCAGAGAAAGTTTCAAAAGTTTAGCTCGTAATGGTTGGATGACATTTGCATCCATTAGTGCCGTTACTGTAACGCTACTATTAGTCGGTGTATTCCTCGTTATTATGATGAACTTAAATAACGTGGCGAAGGAAATTGAACAAGACGTTGAAATTAAAGTTTATATAGAAATGACAGCAACAGAAGAAGAGCAAAATCAATTACAAGCAGATTTAGAAAAAGTTTCGAAAGCTGAATCTGTTGTATTTTCATCTAAAGATAGTGAATTAGAAAGTTTAAAGGATAGCTTTGGTGAAGATGGCGCTATTTTAGACCTTTTTGAACAAAGTAATCCACTATATGATGTGTTTATTGTCAAAACAAAGACTCCACAAGATACCTTTGATGTAGCAAAACAAATTGAGGGCTTTGACAATGTTGCGAAAGTAGTGTTTGGTCAAGAAACGGTGGAAAGGCTCTTCCAAATCTTTAATATAGCTCGTAACATCGGACTCGCATTAATTTTAGGGTTAGTATTTACGGCGATGTTCCTAATATCTAACACTATTAAAATAACTATTTTTGCAAGAAGAAAAGAAATTGAAATTATGAAACTAGTAGGGGCAACAAATTGGTTTATCCGCTGGCCGTTTTTCCTAGAAGGTCTTTGGTTAGGTGTTCTTGGTGCATTTTTACCAATTGCGATTATTTTAACATCGTATTATTACCTCATTGATCTAGTTCAACCAAAAGTAACATCTCAATTTTTACAATTCTTACCTTTCTTCCCGTTCGCATTCCAAGTTGTAGGCATTTTAGTTGCTATCGGTGCGTTTATCGGAATTTGGGGTAGTATGATGTCTGTCCGTAAGTTTTTAAAAGTATAAAATAGTCGAGTATTAGTAGATTGCTATATAAATAGTGTTCCCTTAAAACGATTAAGGAAAACATGAAATGCTCGTCTTTTTGAGGAGGGTTATACCTCCTCGTATACATAAACGTTTGAGGAGGATCAAAATGAGAAGGAAAATCGGCATAGGTATTATTGCAGCGGTCATCGGTTTATCTGTTGTATTTTCAACGAACTACTCAGATACAACATTCGCAAATGGGTTGCAAGAAAAACTTAACGAAAATAAGGAAGCTCAATCAAATCTTGAATCTTCTTTAAATGAAAAACAAGAAGAAGTGAACAAATTACAAGCAGAACAAGCTCAAACTGAAGCGGAAATTACTCGTTTAGACAAAGCGGTGGAAGAAACGAAGGCTAAAATCCGTACGAAAAAAGATGAAATTGAAACGACTCGTCAAGATATTGAACAGTTAAAGAAAGAAATTGAAGCATTAATGGAAAGAATTGAACGTCGTACTGCATTGTTAGAAGACAGAGCGCGTACGTTCCAAACAGGTGGAGGCGCTATTAACTATATTGATGTAGTTTTAGGAGCGCAAAGCTTTAGTGACTTTATTGACCGTGTAAATGCAGTTGCCCTTATTTTGCAAGCTGACAGAGATATCGTCCAAGCACATGAAGATGACTTAAAGCTTTTAGAAGATAAAGAATTAGAACTACGTAGTAAACTTTCTAACTTAGAAACGCAATTAACAGAGCTAGAAGGCTTAGAGAAGAGTCTAGAAGGTCAAATTGCGGAAAAAGCAAAAATTATGGATAAATTAAAGAAACAAGAACAAGAAGCGATGCATGAAATTCATGAAATTGAAGATGAAGCTGCATTCTTAAGAGCACAAGAAAGAGCGATTCAATCGCAAATAAAAGCAGAAGAAGAACGTAAAAAGCGTGAAGAAGAAGAGCGCAAACGCCGTGAAGCAGAGCAAGCAAAACAAGCTTCTAGTAATAGTAATAACGGAGGAAGCTCAAGTGGTAATAATTCAACTGGTACAGCACCAGCCCCTGCAGTAACTAGTGGTAACTTTATGAGACCAGCTACAGGGCGTGTAACATCAGAATTTGGCCCACGTTGGGGAACGTTCCACTACGGTATCGATATCGGTAAAAACGGTAGAAAAGAAGATGTTCCTATTGTTGCAGCAGCATCTGGTACAGTATTCCGTTCAAGCTATACACCATCATACGGTAATGCTGTATTTATTACTCATAATATTGATGGACAAGTTTGGACTACGGTTTACGCCCACTTAGAAAACCGTGCAGTTGGTGAAGGTCAATATGTAGAAAAAGGTCAGTACCTCGGCATGATGGGGAATACAGGTCATTCTACTGGACCACACTTACACTTTGAATTACACAAAGGACCTTATCAGTTCCCGCGTGTTAACGCTGTAAATCCGAGAAATTACATTAATTTCTAATTTGCATAAAATGTACAAGCTTTTCATATACTAGTTATTAATTAAGGCATTACACTTTAAACGTGTAATGCCTTTTCTACACATATTTCCACAAGTAAATGATAGGCTCAACTTTTCGTTTTGCTATATGACTATGTTACAATAGTCTTTAAATGGAAGTGTAGAAATTCGATTTTGCGTCATATTGCGCACTTGTAAGTTGCTGTAACTTAAGGCATCGCCGTTTTCTTTTCTACATAGTATGAACGAAACGAGACTTAAAAAATGCAGGGGGTTTTTCGGATGAATCGTAAATTAGTGACCGCCGTAATGGTGCTTTCACTTTTATTAGGTGCCGGCGCAATGTACGTTGGACTCCAAGTTTTTGGAGATTCACCTGTATCAACAACTACTTCACCAAATTCTTCAAATGAAAATTCAAATGCAAAAAAAGAGAAAGAAGTAGTCATTAATGTTGATGAGCAAATGAAAAAAATTCAACAAGCGTTTGAATTAATTTCAACAGAGTACGTCGAGCAAGTCGACCAAATGGAACTAATTGAAGGTGCTATTCAAGGGATGGTTAGCACGTTAGAAGATCCTTATTCTACATATATGGATAAAGATACGGCAGAACAATTTACACAATCATTAGAGTCTTCTTTTGAAGGAATTGGTGCAGAGGTGGGTATGCAAAATGGAAAAGTAACGATTATTTCTCCATTTCGTGATTCTCCGGCTGAAAAGGCAGGGTTACAGCCAAATGATCAAATTATAAAAGTAGATGATGAAGACATTGCCGGCTTAGATTTATACCAAGCAGTGTTAAAAATTCGTGGTGAAAAAGGCACGGTCGTTAAACTAGAAGTGGAACGACCAGGAGTAAATGAATCGTTTGTTGTAAACGTAACGAGAGATACGATTCCGTTAGATACCGTTTATTCGAAAACGTTTGAGCAAGATGGGAAAACGGTAGGATACATTCAAATTACTTCTTTTGCCCAAGAAACGTCGGCTGATTTCCAAGATCAACTTAATGAACTAGAAAACAGTGGTATTGATGGATTAATCATTGATGTTCGTGGAAATCCAGGTGGGCTGTTAGATCAAGTTCAGACGATTTCATCAGAGTTTATTACGAAAGATAAACCGTATGTTCAAATAGAACAACGAAACGGCGAGAAGCAGAGATATTTCTCCTCTTTAACTGAAGAAAAATCGTATCCAATCGTAGCACTAATTGATAAAGGTAGTGCTTCCGCTTCTGAAATTTTAGCAGGTGCTTTAAAAGAAGCTGGAGGATACGACATTATTGGTGAAGCTTCATTTGGTAAAGGAACGGTACAGCAAGCAGTTCCATTTACGGATGGTAGTAACATAAAATTAACGCGTTACAAATGGTTAACTCCAGATGGTAACTGGATTCATAACGATGGAGTTACGCCTACAATAGAAGTACGTCAACCTGACTATTTTTACGCTAGTCCAATTGTGTTAGAAGACGGAGAAGAGTTAGTGTTTGATTCTAACAATGAAAAAGTAAAAAATGTGCAAGTGATGCTTCAAGGATTAGGACTAGAGCCTGGTCGTGCGGATGGCTATTTCAGTAAGCAAACTGAAGAAGTAATCCGTCAATTCCAAAAGGATAAAGGCATTTCCGTTACTGGAAAGGTCAATAGTGAAACAGCAGAATTGATCCAAACGGACTTACTAGAGGCAGTTCGTGCAGAAGAAAATGATGCTCAACTCCAAGAAGCAATTAAAGTTTTAGGTCGTTAATAAAAGAGGTTGTCCGATATAAGTGTTCATTCACTTATAATCGGGCACCTCTTTTTTGCTTATGTTAATATTTTCACATCCTAACTACGAAAAAACAGGTGAAAAGTTTCGTACCTTTGTTAGTTGTGGAAATTTTCTATACTTCTTATCGCCTTTTCTATGATAAAATAAAGAGTAAAATGAGCTGAATAGGCGGTGTAAATGTGTTTGAGGCTTGGGGAATTGAATTATTAAAAGCAATTGGTCGTTTTTTTATCCATCCTGTACCTTACGTTATTGTTGCTGTAGCATTACTCCTTGGTTATATGCGGATAAAAAGAGAGCGATATGACTTCCATATAAGAGTATATGATATTTTTCATGAGCTTCGATTTGCCATTCAACCTATGCTGATGGGATTAGCTCTCTCTATTTTCACGATAGGTCTAGGAGTAATCATACCGTTCAGTACAATATTTTTTATTAGTATTATTACTGTCCTTTTAGCTCTCACATTAAGGCCAAAATGGCTATCGGCAAGCTTTATATTTGGAGTAACAATACTAGCTATTTTAGTGTTGCCTCAATTTACTACAGGCGTATCATTAATTGATGATCAAATTCAATCAATGGCGACGACTCATATTCCGAGCATAACGTTCCTTTTAGCTACGTTTGTGATCGTAGAAGGGTTGTTAATTTGGAAGCAAGGGTCCCGTTTGACGACGCCGCAACTAGAGAAAAGTAAGCGTGGTTTACCAGTCGGAGCGCATGAAACTAGTCGAGTATGGCTCATTCCGTTATTTTTATTTTTACCTGGGACAGGCCTTCAATCAACAGTCGAATGGTGGCCAGTATTTTCTTACGGAGAACAAACTTTCTCTCTTTGGATTGTTCCGTTTGCATTAGGTTTCTCGCAACGATCGTATACTGCTGTACCGAAACAAGCCTTTGCTCTTACAGGTAGACAAATCTTTGCATTAGGGATTGTATTATTTCTACTAGCAGTTGGTACTATATGGGTAGAATGGTTAACATTAGCTGCAGTTATTTTAGCAATTGTAGGAAAAGAATGGATTACTTATATGGGTAGGAAAAGAGAAGAAGAAGCCCCACCTATTTTCGTTCATCGCGACAAAGGGTTAATTGTGCTTGGTATTATTCCAAGTAGTGTAGCGGAGAAAATGAATGTAGAAATTGGTGAAATTATTTTAAAAGTAAACGGCATGACAGTGTCATCTGTACAACAATATTATGAAGCATTACAATCGAATCGAGCTTTTTGTAAACTACAAGTACTTGACGAAAATAACGAACTCCGTTTTGAACAACGTGCCCTATACGAAGGAGAACACCACGAATTAGGTTTCTTACTCGTTCAAGAGGGGAAGAGATGGAAAAAAGAAGCGGTGTAACAATATAAAAAACTACTTAGCATTAGTCTAAGTAGTTTTTTCTTGTATTAAATTTTTGTTATGTGCATGTAAAAAAGAACGTTTAAGTAATACTATTTGCACTTCTCATGATAAGATAGAAGAAAATTACCATGTAGAGGTGGTCAATTGTTTCCTACTGTTATCCCTGCTATCCGTAATATAAAGGACTTTGAATATGTGCTAAAAAAAGACCATGAGCATATTATATTTTTAGAAACACGACTTTCCCAAGTAGACAGTATCGTGAAGCATGCGAAACAGCATAACAAAAAAGTATTGATGCATGCCGATCTCATTCAAGGATTAAAAGTGGATGAATATGGACTAGAGTATTTAATTAATAACGTGAAAATAGATGGAATTATTTCAACGAGAGCGAACGTTATAGCTTTTGCAAAAAAGCACCAAGTAATTGGAATCCAACGGTTATTCGCCTTAGATAGTCATGCACTTGATCATAATTTAAAGCTATGCAAAAAAGTTCAGCCGGACTACATAGAAGTACTTCCCGGAATTATACCGAGTGTTAATAAAGAAATTATCGAAAAAACAGGCATTCCCCTAATAGCGGGTGGATTAATCCGTACAGAAGAGGATGTGCAGCATTCTTTAAAAAGTGGTGCCATTGCTGTTACGACCTCCAATAGGAATCTTTGGTAATAGATGATTCATTGCTTTATATTTTTTTAGAATATTGTTATAATGAAACTAAGTTAATAATTTGGGCGGAGAACTCGAGAGACCACATCACTCTACTTTTCGGAAACGAAAATAGAGTTGATTTGTGGTCTCTTTTTTTGTTATCTTTCGCCTTTCATTGCTAGATTTTTAAAGTGAGTGCTAAACAGTTGTCTTGAATAATATATTGCTATTATGAAAGGAACGATTATGATGCAATTTTCTAATGTAAATAGAGTAGAAATAAAGAAAAAAATGCAAAGTGAACCGTTAGATCTACTAGTTATTGGTGGTGGAATTACTGGTGCTGGCATTGCTTTAGATGCAGCTACGAGGGGAATGAAGGTTGCCGTTGTGGAAATGCAAGACTTCGCTGCGGGCACATCGAGCCGATCAACAAAACTTGTCCATGGTGGGTTACGGTATTTAAAACAATTCGAAATCGGAGTTGTTGCAGAAGTTGGGAAAGAGCGGGCGATTGTGTATGAAAATGGCCCACATGTCACAACACCGGAATGGATGATGTTACCGTTCTACAAAGGTGGAACGTTTGGCCCTCTCACAACGAGTATCGGATTGAAAGTGTATGATTTTTTAGCTGGTGTTAAAAAAAGTGAACGAAGAAAGATGTTAAAGCCTGAAGTTGCAATAGCACGAGAACCCCTATTAAAACGGTCTGGTCTGAAGGGGGCGGGTTTGTATGTGGAATATAAAACAGATGATGCCCGTCTAACGCTTGAAGTGATAAAAAAGGCAGTAGAAATGGGAGCACAAGCTCTTAATTATATGCAGGTTGTTGCATTAGTTTACGAAAATAATAAAGTAGTTGGTGTGAAAGCGGAAGACTTAATAGATGGGTCTATAGTAGAAATACGTGCGAAAAAAACGGTGAACGCGGCAGGTCCATGGGTCGATACGTTAAGAGAAATGGATAAGTCAAAAAAAGGGAAAACGTTGCAATTAACGAAAGGAATTCATTTAGTGTTTGATGGAAAAAGGTTTCCGCTCAAGCAGGCTATTTATTTTGATACAAAGGATGGGAGGATGATCTTTGCTGTTCCGAGAGACGGAAAAACTTACGTAGGTACGACAGACACAGTATATAAAGGGGACATTGCTCATCCGAAAGTTACAGTTGAAGACCGTGATTATGTTTTAACAGCGATTGACTTTATGTTTCCTGACGTAAAAATATCAGCTAATGATGTTGAATCAAGCTGGGCTGGGCTTAGACCGTTAATTCATGAAGATGGAAAATCTCCATCTGAAATTTCTCGGCGGGATGAAATATTTATCTCGGAATCTAATTTTATTTCCATTGCAGGAGGTAAATTAACAGGGTATCGGAAAATGGCCGAACAAATAGTAGATGTAGTTGCTAGGCAAATTCATAAAGAAGAAGGAATTAGCTTTCCGAATGCTAGTACGAAGTCCTTACCAATCTCCGGTGGGGATGTAGGTGGTTCGGAAGGATTTAAAAAATTTATTACTCTAAAGCGGATGGAAGTAAAGAATATTGGTTTTAGCGAAGAAATTGCAGAACAACTAATTTACCGCTACGGATCTAATGTAGATATAGTTTTTAACATTTACAAAAAAGAGAAAGAAAAGGCTAAAGAGGAAGGACTTGATCCAGTTGTTTATGCTTGCTTAAAATATAGTATCGATTATGAGCTGGCATTTACACCGAGTGACTTCTTCATTAGACGCACTGGGGCAATCTTCTTTAATATTCGTTGGGTACTTGAGCATAAGAATTCTGTTACAATATTTATGAAAAAAGTGTTCCGATGGACAGATGAGCAGTACAAAGAGTATAAACAAGAGTTGGAACAGCTAATTTATGAGACTACTAACCCTTTAACAGAAAAGGAATATTAAAAGTTTGCTTTTTTTGAAAAGGAAATCTTTTCTTTCATTTAAGATATTTCTGCCATATTTATGTTGTAATTGTAGATAACATATTTATGGTAATTATGATAATCTAGATGTAAAGGTATTCATTGCAAATGGTTAAGGAGGTTTTCGGAAAAATGGAAATTGCCATTGTGGTAGCATTGCTTATCGGAGTGGGATCTGCAATTGCGACATTGATGTTAGGTGGAAAGAGTGATGAAAACTATCGTGGTGCTGCAAAAAGAAATAGCATTAATTTATCGTTAATTTATACAGTTGTTATTATTTTATCATTTGCGGCTCTCGGAATATATCTTGTATGGTTTGTTTAATAGATGGGCAATCACATATCCAGTGTGATTGTCTTTTTTATTCAGAAAAATGCAATGCGGAATGGGAAAAATTCCAAAAGTATAATTCATTTAAAATAAATTTTACAAAACGTATAATAGTAATATTGCATTTAAATCATTTTTTAAAGGAGCAACAAAAATGAAATATAAAGGTAGAATTGTTGCGCTAAGTATATGGTTAATTTTGTTGTTGTCCTTTGTACTTATAGTTGCATTAAATATTGAATTAAATAGAATGGTAAAGTATATAAGTGTTTTTTTATTGCTTATTCCGGCCTGGTTCATAGGAAATCAGTTTGATAGAATTTCTTTTTACATGAATCAATTAAATGTAAATAAGCAACAGTTGGATGATAAAAACAGATTGTTAGAAAGCAGTAAAAAAGAGATTGATGAAATATATGAGAACCTTCATTTAATGTATTTTTCCTACAATCCGAAAAAAAATAAAATGAGTGTATCGAAAGGAATCGAGCTAATAAGCGGGTATACGAAAGATGACTTTTCGGCGAACTTTATACTTTGGAGAGAACTTGTTCACCAAGAAGATAAAGAAAAAGTGAGTGAAAAACTAGAACAATTATTTTTAGGCAAGAGTATCTCGAACCTACAGCATAGAATTATTGATAGTAACGAAGAAGTGCGTTGGGTGTCGCTGAATGCGAACATTTTATATGATGATGAACATCAGGACGTACAAAAAATTGTTGGAACCGTTACAGATATATCGGAGCAAAAACAGCTGGAAGATAAGTTGAGACATTTAGCCTATTACGATAATTTAACGAATTTACCTAACCGATTGTTACTCCATAATCATCTCAAAAGAGCAAAGGCTAGAGCAAAAAGAAATAATCATAATTTAACGATTTTGTTTATGGACCTTGATGGCTTCAAACAAGTGAATGATACACTTGGGCATGATGTTGGAGACCTATTACTAAAAGAAGTAGCCTACCGGTTAGAAAATTGTGTGCGGGAAGAAGATCTAATTTCGAGAATTGGTGGAGATGAATTTATTATCGTTTTGGAAGAAACGGATAATGAAGACGTTAGAAAGATTGCGGAAAGAATTGTAAGTGCAATTTCAGAGCGATACGATTTAAATGGGAACAAGACAGAAGTTACTCCTAGTATCGGGATCAGTGTATTTCCTGAACATGGGGAAGAGATAGAAGTTTTACTGAAAAATGCTGATAAAGCGATGTACGCTGCTAAAAATAACGGAAAAGCCCAATACGTTTTTTATGAAACGACGCTAGAAAACTTCCAATTGAAAAAGTCTATTTTTGAAAAAATATTAAGCGCTTTTCAACGAAATTAAACAAAAATAAAAGAACGACTTTTCACCTCTATCATCTAGATAACGGGATTGTCGTTCTTTTTTGTATAATTGCTGAAGTTTTTCTTGCTTTGTTTTTGTTTTCTTCGTCGTTAAGTTCGCTAGTGCATACACTCCACGACCGTTTTCAGGATTACGCTTTCCTTCTCGTTCTAGCTTTTCACGATATTTCTTTGCTTTACTTTTTGCCATACTGTATCATCCTTTCCTCTCTGTTTCTTCTATTATACACATTTTCGATCAACTTGTTTATAAAACTGTGTATGATCAATATTAAATAAATAGTTATACACAATTACTATAAATGTGGATAAATACCGGCAACTGTAAAGGTTTAATTCACTATTACCGAAGTGTTTATACACAAAAACACAAAAGAAATGCACAATTGTTAGTAAATAAGGGCGAAAATGGAGGGTCTGTGGATTAGTAGTTGAGAAAAATATTTTATATTCACAATATTTTTGCTAGTTATACACAATAGTTTGTACATTAAACATATTTAGGTAAGAAATGTGGATAATATTCAGAATAATATGGAAAGAAGTCCGCAAAATAGCTGTTAATTATACACAAGTCGTAAAAAGGAAAAAACTTTATTTCTTCGGACAAATGATATCTGCTATAATATTTCTATTCCTAAAAATGAGAAGAGGCAGGTTGAATTTGTGAACAACTTAACTAATGAAATAGATCGTCGTAGGACGTTTGCGATTATCTCTCACCCGGATGCTGGAAAAACAACGTTAACAGAAAAATTATTAGTTTTTGGTAACGTTATTCGTTCAGCGGGTACCGTAAAAGGTAAAAAATCAGGGAAATTTGCTACGTCTGACTGGATGGAAATCGAGAAGAAACGTGGAATCTCGGTAACTTCCAGTGTTATGAGTTTTGAATATATGGACCGTCATATTAATATTCTGGATACTCCAGGACACGAAGACTTCAGTGAAGATACGTATCGTACATTAACAGCAGTAGATAGTGCAGTAATGATTATCGACTGTACAAAAGGTGTGGAGCCTCAAACGATTAAGCTTTTCAAAGTTTGTCGTATGCGTGGTATTCCAATCTTTACGTTCATCAATAAGTTAGACCGTGAAGGAAAAGAGCCGTTAGAGCTGTTAGAAGAAATTGAAGAAGTGTTAGGAATTGAGTCTTACGCGATGAACTGGCCAGTTGGTATGGGGAAACGCTTCTTAGGAGTGTATGACCGTTACAATGAAGTGTTCATTCGTTGGCAAGGTAAAGAAGAAGAGCAACATATTCCTTTTTCTGAGCTAGATGATGTGAAAGAAATTTCAGAACATCCAACGTTTGTTCAAGCGAAAGATGACTTTGAACTGTTAGAAGAGGCAGGAAACGATTTTTCCATTGAAAAAGTGAAGAATGGACTTCAAACACCAGTCTTTTTCGGAAGTGCGATTGCGAACTTCGGTGTAGAAATGTTTTTCCGAACGTTTATCGACCTTGCAAATGAGCCACAACCGCGTCAAACAGTGGCGGAAAGTGTGAAGCCGCAATCTGAACAGTTTTCTGGCTTTATTTTCAAAATACAAGCGAACATGAATCCGGCTCACCGTGATCGTCTAGCATTCCTACGCGTTTGTTCCGGAGTGTTTGAAAGAGGAATGACGGTAAAAGTTAGTCGCACTGATAAAGCGATTAAGTTAACGCAGTCTCAACAGTTTTTAGCATCTGACCGTGAAACAGTAGAGCACGCTTATCCAGGTGATATTATCGGTATTTACGATCCAGGAGTGTATCAAATTGGTGACTCTTTATATAGTGGAAACCAACAAGTCGAGTTTGATGAAATCCCAACGTTTGCTCCAGAGCTTTTCGTAAAAGTAACAGCGAAAAACGTTATGAAAGGGAAGCAATTTGGGAAAGGTATTACGCAGCTCGTTCAAGAAGGTGCCATCCAATTATACCGTCAATACGGAACAGACGATTACATCTTAGGTGCGGTTGGTCAGCTACAGTTAGATGTATTTGAATACCGTATGAAAGGGGAATACAACGTCGAAGTTGTATACCAAATGATTGGATCGAAAATCCCTCGTTGGTTAGAAGATCAAAAAGTCGATACGAACTTGTTTGATTCCCGTAACATGTTAGTAAAAGACCGTAATGGCGATTATGTTGCACTATTCGACAACGACTTCTCATTACGCTGGTTCCAAGATAAAAACCCTAAAATCAAACTTATTGATATTATGGCTCAAGATGAAGAATAAGGTGAAAAAAGGCTCTGTAGTTTTAGAGCCTTTTTCTATTTTTATATTGAAAAAGTGCGCATTCTGTCGATATAAAGGAAAAGAACGCTGAAAGAAGTGAATATCATGAAGGAACTCAGTAAATATGTAACTGGTCATATGACAGTTTTACAATTGAATGGGCGGGAAATAGAAACAGGTAAGTGCTCCATTTTTTTATACAAGCTGTCAATGCAAGGGATGATTATTATTAGTAACATTAATTTCCCAGAAGGAACAGATACTCTTTTACAGTTTCAATTTACAGTGAAAAATAAACCGTACACGTTAAAGGCGAAAATTGATAAATGGATTCCGAACAGTAAAGAAGGACAGTTTACGTATATGGTAATGTATGAAACTCAAAACATGAAAGAAGAAGATGATCTTTTCCAATTCGTAAATACTTTACAACTAGCTAATAAAAATAAAAATTTAAGTAGAGTGGTAGAAACTTCGCTAGAACTATCATTTGCGTAAGGAAAATAATCGGAAACCTGTTATAATATACGTACGAGTGAATAGAAAGAGGTTTTCGAATTGTTAGCTATTAAAATAATTGTTGCGCTCTTTTTGCCAGCATTATTAGTTGTTTTGTTTACGAGGGTAACGTACAACCTATATGTAGGCACTGGTTTAGCCTTAGCGTTACTTATTGCTTCGTATTATAAAGGTTATACAGATGAATGGTACATTATTGCGATTGATATGATGTCCTTACTCTTCGGCTTTTTGTATGGGAGAAGGGTAATAAGAAATTTAAAGTGAGAGGATGTAATCTAATGTTACATTCTCTTATTTAGTTTTCCCTTTACATCTTTAAAATAGAGATGTGTTAAAACATAGTCCGTTCCACTTCGCTACAGCCACTTGCTTTCCGCGGGGAGAAACGGGAGCCTCCTCGGGCTAAAGCCCTGTGGGGTCTCCCGATTCCTCTTCTTCCCGCAGGAGTCAAGTGGCTTCCGCTCCGTTTCACTCACAGTTTAAAACACTTAAGTCATGTAAAACCGCAATTACCCTATTTTTATTTCAAACTACACCCTAAATAGTTAGTTGATTTCAACGCAACATGTTTTCATTTCAAAAAAATACCTTCAAAATTGAAACTAGAAATCTGCTACTACCGTCTAATGGGCATAGTTGAATGGGGAAGGGGGAGATCCCTTGTTGGAGGAAGAGAAAAGGCGAGTCATTGAAGAGGCGTTAGAGATGTACGGGGAAGAGGTTAAACGGTTAATTTATACGTATGTGAAGGACTTCGATGTAGTAGACGACCTTTTTCAAGAAGTGTTTGTAAAAGTATATTTTCACCTCGATTCTTTTAGAGGAGAGAGTGAGTTAAAAACATGGATCTATCGAATTGCGATTAATCGAAGTAAAGATTATTTGCGAAGTTTTAAATATAGAGTGTTGCAATTACTGCAGCCAGTACAGTCGGAAGATGTGGAATCAAAAGTGCTTTTAAAAGAAAGAAATGATGAGGTAGCCTCATATGTTTTTCAATTGCCTATTAAATACCGAGAAATTATTATTTTATATTACTATCGAGATTTAAGTGTGGATGAAGTAGCGACCGTGCTTCATATTAGTGCAAATACAGTAAAAACAAGACTAGTTCGAGGAAGAGAAAGGCTACGCAAAATGTTGGAAGAGGGAGGAACCGTAGATGAAAGAACCTTTAGACAAGGATAAATTTAAGCGGAATATGGACGAATACATTTCCAGCCATTCGTTGTTTTCTGCTATTGACCAATCGAGAGTGTTAGAGCGTATTGATAAGGCAAAGCGAAGGAAACGTTTATGGAAGCGTCCAAAGCTTCTATTAGTTTTAATCTTCTTCGGGCTGTTATTGGTTATTATATTTGGTTTTCGTACAACTGGCATGTAGGCGGGAGTGATTGTTCCTGCCTACATTTACAATATTTCACTCTACTTCAGCAGCTTTTTCCTGATATTCTACTAATTGCTGTACTTCCTCTTCGGTTGTCTCTACAAGCTCTGCAGGTCGGACAACCCATATCGGATCAGCACCGAACGTTTCTCCGTAACCGATGAGTACTCCATGGATTGTCACTACATCACCAATTTGAATATCTTCTTCAATAGCTCTCTCAAACGTAACGAGAATAGAAGGTAAGTAAGGCTCCTTCAGCTCTATCGTTCTTTCATCTTGTATTCGATGAACAGTAGCTGTCCAGCGTACTGATTTCTCTTTATTTTGTTTAATATAATCATGCACATATAGACCATCTATTTCACTATATAAAAATTCTTCGTCTCTATTATGTAGCGCCCTTTCGTCTAAATAGTCCAAATCTAGCACTTTTATTGGAATACTACTGTTAGAGCAAGCGACCATTAAAAAGAAAAGGATCGATACTTTCCAAATTTTCACCTTCATCCCACCTTTCCACACCATTTTACTTTTCCAAAATAAGAACAGCAACTCTTACTATCAATGACCTACATATTGAAAAGTAAATGTCGAATAGAAAAATAGAATATTTGTTCGCTTTTTTGTGTTTTTTTATACCTTTTGTGGTAAGATATAATATAGATTTTAAGAACGGATTGGAGGCTTATGTGTGCAAAACGAGTTTGAATTAGTATCAAAGTATCAACCGCAGGGGGACCAGCCAGGAGCAATTCAAGAACTAGTCGATGGAATTAATAATGGTAAAAAGCATCAAACATTACTAGGAGCTACTGGGACAGGTAAAACTTTTACCATTTCTAACGTTATTAAAGAAGTAAACAAGCCAACGTTAATTATCGCACATAATAAAACGTTAGCTGGTCAGTTATATAGCGAATTTAAAGAGTTTTTCCCAAACAATGCAGTCGAATATTTCGTCAGCTACTATGATTACTATCAGCCAGAAGCGTACGTGCCTTCCACAGATACATTTATTGAAAAAGACGCAAGCATTAATGACGAAATTGATAAACTACGCCACTCAGCGACGGCATCTCTCTTTGAGCGAAACGATGTTATCATCATTGCGAGTGTTTCTTGTATTTACGGTTTAGGTTCTCCAGAAGAATATCGCGACTTAGTCGTTTCTCTACGAGTAGGAATGGAAAAAGAGAGAAACGAATTACTTCGAAACTTAGTCGACATTCAATACGATCGTAATGACATAGACTTTCGCCGTGGTACATTCCGGGTGAGAGGAGATGTAGTGGAAATTTTCCCAGCATCTCGTGATGAGCATTGTGTACGAATTGAGTTTTTCGGTGACGAAATTGATCGCATCCGAGAAGTCGATTCTTTAACAGGCGAAATACTAGGAGACCGCAATCATATTTCAATCTTTCCGGCTTCCCACTTCGTTACTCGTGAAGAAAAGATGCGAAAAGCGATTGTGAATATTGAGGCGGAGTTAGAAGAGCGTCTTGCGGAATTACGTGAAAATAACAAGCTACTAGAAGCACAACGATTAGAACAGCGTACTCGTTACGACTTAGAAATGATGCGAGAAATGGGATTTTGTTCAGGGATTGAAAACTATTCACGTCATTTAACGTTACGTCCTTCAGGCTCTACACCATATACATTAATCGACTTCTTTCCAGAAGATTTCTTATTAGTAATTGATGAGTCGCACGTAACATTACCGCAAATTCGTGGCATGTTTAATGGCGACCAAGCACGTAAACAAGTGTTAGTCGACCACGGCTTCCGTTTACCATCGGCGAAAGATAACCGTCCTCTTCGTTTTGAAGAATTTGAAGAAAAGGTGAGTCAAGCTGTTTTCGTATCAGCAACACCAGGACCGTACGAATTAGAGCATACACCGGAAATGGTTGAGCAAATTATTCGTCCGACTGGCTTGTTAGATCCGACTGTCGAGGTGCGACCAATTCATGGTCAAATCGATGATCTACTAGGTGAATTACATAAACGTATTGAGAAAAACGAACGTGTTCTTATTACAACATTAACGAAAAAAATGTCCGAAGACTTAACAGCGTATTTAAAAGACATAGGTATAAAGGTTGCTTACTTACATTCAGAAATAAAAACGTTAGAACGAATTGAAATAATACGTGAACTCCGCATGGGTAAATACGACGTTCTTGTCGGAATTAACCTTTTGAGAGAAGGACTAGATATTCCAGAAGTATCGTTAGTAGCTATTTTAGATGCTGACAAGGAAGGTTTCTTACGTTCAGAACGATCTCTCATTCAGACGATGGGACGTGCTGCAAGGAATGCAAGTGGTCACGTTATTATGTATGCAGATAAAATAACGAACTCGATGAAAATTGCGATAGATGAAACGAAACGCCGTCGTGAAGTTCAGCAAGAATACAACGAAAAACACGGTATTACACCAAAGACCATCCAAAAAGATATTCGCGATGTTATTCGTGCAACGATTGCTGCAGAGGAAACCGAGAATTACGATGCGGTGTTAACATTACCAAAGACGAAGAAAGAGCGCGAAGAACTAATCGAAAGCCTAGAGCGAGAAATGAAAGAAGCGGCAAAAGATCTCGACTTCGAAAGGGCAGCCGAGCTTCGTGACTTACTATTAGAACTAAAAGCAGAAGGATGATAGAAGGATGGCAATTGACAATATAGTAGTAAAAGGGGCTCGTGCCCACAATTTAAAAAACATAGATGTAACAATTCCGCGCGATAAACTTGTCGTTATAACAGGTTTATCGGGTTCTGGGAAATCTTCCTTAGCCTTTGACACGATTTACGCAGAAGGTCAGCGTCGTTATGTTGAGTCTTTATCTGCCTATGCTCGTCAGTTTTTAGGACAAATGGATAAACCGGATGTTGATTCGATTGAAGGGCTATCACCTGCGATTTCTATTGACCAAAAGACGACAAGCCGCAACCCGCGCTCGACTGTCGGAACGGTTACAGAAATATACGATTATTTACGTCTTTTATACGCTAGAGTTGGTAGACCAACATGTCCAAAGCATGGAATTGAAATTTCATCCCAAACGATTGAACAAATGGTGGACCGCATTCTCGAATATCCAGAGCGTACGAAACTTCAAATATTAGCACCTGTTGTTCAAGGGAAAAAAGGTCAACATGTAAAAGTACTTGAAAATATTAAGAAGCAAGGCTACGTCCGTATTCGTGTTGACGGTGAAATGCAAGAAATTACAGATGATATTGAATTAGAAAAAAACAAAAAGCATACGATCGAAGTAGTTGTAGACCGTGTTGTTGTGAAGGAAGGCGTGGAAACGCGTTTATCTGACTCGTTAGAATCTGCCTTGAAGCTTGGGGAAGGAAGAGTACTTGTAGACGTTATTGGCGAAGAGGAACTACTTTTTAGTGAGTTACATTCCTGTCCTCAATGCGGCTTTTCAATTGGAGAATTAGAGCCAAGAATGTTCTCATTTAACTCTCCGTTCGGTGCCTGTACGAAATGTGATGGACTAGGGATCAAATTAGAGGTAGATGTTGATTTAGTCATCCCAAATAAGGATTTAACTTTAAAGCAACACGCTATCGCACCTTGGGAACCTACTAGTTCACAATATTACCCAACACTATTAGAAAGTGTTTGTAATCATTACGGAATTGATATGGATATTCCAGTTAGTGAAATTCCAGGGCATTTAATGGATAAAATTCTTTACGGTAGTGACGGGGAACAGATTTATTTTCGTTATGAGAATGAATTCGGGCAAGTGCGTGAAAATTACATCGTATTTGAAGGTGTTATAAACAATGTTGCTCGCCGTTACAAAGAAACATCATCCGATTACATCCGCGAGCAAATGGAAAAATATATGGCAGAACATCCTTGTCCTTCTTGTAAAGGGTATCGGTTAAAACCTGAAACGTTAGCTGTCCTAATTAATGGCTTACATATTGGTGAAGTAACGAAGCTTTCTGTTAAGGATTTATTACACCAAACGGAAAACATCCAACTTACAGAAAAAGAAGCAAAAATTGCCCATATGATTTTACAAGAAATTGTGGAGCGACTAGGCTTTTTAAATAATGTTGGTCTCGATTATTTAACATTAAGTCGATCAGCCGGTACGCTATCAGGTGGGGAAGCGCAACGTATTCGACTTGCTACCCAAATCGGTTCGCGACTAACAGGTGTACTATATATTTTGGACGAACCGTCGATTGGACTTCATCAACGGGATAACGACCGGCTTATTTCTACGCTACAAAGTATGCGTGATATCGGAAACACGTTAATTGTCGTTGAGCACGATGAAGATACGATGGTAGCAGCAGATTACTTAATCGATATCGGACCAGGAGCAGGTGTTCACGGTGGGGAAGTTATTTCTGCTGGCACTCCTGAGGAAGTGATGAATGATCCGAGTTCCTTAACCGGTCAATACCTATCAGGGAAAAAATTCATTCCACTACCACTTGAGCGGAAAATCGTAAAAGATCGAAAGTTACAAATAATTGGGGCGAACGAAAATAACTTGAAAAATGTATCGGCAGATATTCCTTTAGGTTGCTTCGTAGCTGTAACAGGTGTTTCTGGATCTGGTAAAAGTACATTAATAAATGAAATACTCCAAAAAGCGTTAGCTCAGCAGCTACATAAGGCTAAAGCGAAACCAGGTACACATAAGCAAATAAAAGGGATGGAGCAATTAGAAAAAGTAATCGACATTGACCAATCTCCAATTGGTAGAACGCCGCGCTCTAACCCTGCAACGTATACAGGTGTATTCGATGACATTCGTGACTTATTTGCCTCTACAAATGAAGCAAAAGTTCGTGGCTATAAAAAAGGGCGCTTTAGCTTTAATGTAAAAGGCGGACGTTGTGAAGCTTGTCGCGGGGATGGAATTATTAAAATAGAAATGCACTTTCTACCAGACGTTTACGTTCCATGTGAAGTTTGCCATGGAAAACGATACAACCGAGAAACACTTGAAGTGCAATATAAAGGAAAAAACATCTCAAATATATTAGAAATGACAGTAGAAGCAGCTGTCGAGTTTTTCGAAAATCATCCGAAAATTAAACGAAAAGTTCAGACGCTATACGATGTAGGACTTGGTTACATTACACTAGGCCAACCTGCTACAACATTATCAGGGGGCGAAGCACAGCGTGTCAAGCTGGCTTCCGAATTACACCGTCGATCGAATGGCCGTACTCTCTACATTTTAGACGAACCAACTACAGGACTTCACGTAGATGACATCTCTCGTTTACTTGTCGTGCTACAGCGCCTTGTAGAAAATGGAGATACCGTATTAGTAATTGAGCATAACTTAGACGTCATCAAAGCGGTAGACCACATTATCGACTTAGGCCCAGAAGGCGGAGACAAAGGTGGAACAATCATCGCCACTGGTACTCCCGAACAAGTAGCCGAAGTACAGGAATCATACACAGGAAGATATTTAAAACCAGTACTTGAACGCGACCGTGCTCGTATGGAGAAGAGAGTAGAGGAATTAAGTACAACAAAATAAAGTAATCAAAGTCATCCGATAGTTTAAGCGGATGGCTTTTTTGCGAAATAAATAAAAGTATAAATGCAGCATAAACTATTGATATAATAAAGTCAGAAAATTATAAAAATATAAACTGTGAGAGGGGGATAATAGTAATGAAGATGATGAAAGACAAGCTATCACGTTTATTTGAAATAAATCGTAGTCTTACACAATCGTTTGATTTGGAAGAAATCTTAAGTAATTTAGTGAGGGAAGCTTTTGATTTAATAGAAGCAGCAGATACAACGATTTTATATAAATTAAGAGAGGATGGCCTACTACATTTTTCTCACGGAATTGGAGTTGACGTAAATTATTTAAAGAACGTGAAATTTAAACCGGGAGAATCTTTAACAGGACATGTATTTGTTACTAAAGAAGGTGTAATTGCGAATGGGGATGAAATAAGAGCGTTTATGAGTAATATGACACCTCAAAATCATTCGCTTTTTTTTGAAGGTGTTTTTAGAAGAGAAGTGAAAAGTGGAATAGTTATTCCGTTAATTTATAAGGAAGGTTGTATCGGTATTCTCGTAGTTGATAACTTTGAAACAAATGAACAGTTTACGATGGAGGAATTTGAAATTTTAGAAATAGTAGCTGATCAAGCAGCTATTGCTATTATGAATTCAAAGCTGTATGAGGAAGTAAATCTAAGAAATGAAGAATTAAAGTACTCACTACATATACACCAAAAATTTACGAATATATTGCTAGAAGGAAAAGGTGCTTCATACATTCTGAAAACAATCAGTAAGATTTTAGGTACACCCGTATCTTATATAGAAGCATCTGATTCTCCTGACTTTTCATTCCCAATCATCATTTCAAACGAGCTATTCGGTTATTTCCAACTAGAAAAGCAATTAGAGAAGCTAAATAATGTTGAAAAAACAGCACTAGAACATGCTGCAACTGCGTTATCATTAGACTTTTTAAGACAGAATACGTTATTTGAAAAGGAAATGCATTTAAGAGAGGAAAAATTTCATGATATTTTGAACGGTACCAGGTTAAATATAGATTTCTTCAAAAAGTATAACTTAAATGAAACAAGTAAACTATCTTGCATGATCATTGATAGTAAAACCGGTTTTTTATGGGATGTAAAATCCATTCTACAAAAGGAAAAGCTAATTCGAGCTTTGGAGCGGAAACTTTATAAATATAGCTCAAGCTTTTTCACTTTTACTAAGTCAGATCAAATCGTTGTATTACTAGAAAACAAAAGAAATAAAAACAGCCAACATTTAGCTGAAGACATAAGTTCAATTATAAAAAAAACTAAAAACATAGCTATCGGTATTGGTAGAGAAGTAACATTAAAGACTATCGGTGAATCTTTTCAAGAAGCTAGTGAAGCTGTTTCTATTTGTAAAAAACTTAACGATAGAATCTTTGTTACTTATTCACAATTAGGTGTAGAAAGACTGTTGTTAAATACAGACAGAAGCCTTTTAAAGAAGTTTGTATTAGATAAAGTAGGAGTTTTATTGCAAATGGAGCCTGAATATCTGTCTACAATGCAAACATATATTGCAAACAATAAAAGCCATAAAAAAACAGCAGAAGAGCTTTTCATTCATCCTAATACTCTTGCATATCGACTAAAAAAAATAGAAAGTGACTTAAATATAGATTTAAATCAGAAGGAAGATTGGATTAATATCGTACTAGCGCTGCAAATGTTACAATTTATTTAAATATGATTGGTTCATGACACAAAATATACCACTTATTTTTAGTGCTCAGCATGTATACCCTTTAAATTCAGAATATTATAATTAATTAAAATCTATATGTAAAAGGGGTGTATGTCATGACGATCAAGACTAACAGTTATAACGAAATAACCGATGCGAAAGATGGAGTAAAAACTTATTACAATTATATTAACGGGGAATGGGTAGCATCAGAAACCGGAGAAACGTATCCGAGCATCAATCCGGCTAATACTAGTGAAGTTTTAGGATATTTTCAAAAATCGAACGCGAATGACGTACAAAAAGCAATAGAGAGTGCAAAAGATGCTTTTTCTACATGGAAAAATGTATCGCCGATAAGTCGTGGTGACATTTTATTTAAGCTAATATTTTTAATAGAACAAGAAAAAGAAGAGTTGGCAACAATAATTACGAAGGAAGTTGGTAAAACAATTGAGGCAGCTCGAAAAGAAGTAGACGCCACTGTTCAAGCGTTAAAACATTTTAGTGGAGAAGCTAATAGATTATCTGGTGAAACGGTACCTGCTATTAATCCGGAAACGTTCGCTTGTACGATTCAAGAACCATTAGGTGTTGTTGCTGTTGTCACACCTTTTAATTTTCCGCTTGGGATTGCCATATATAAAATAGCTCCGTCTATGCTGGCAGGAAATACGATTATCTATAAAGCGGCAAGTGATACGTCCTTAATTGCTGTAAAAGTAGTTGAGTTGTTTGAGAAGGCAGGCATGCCAAAAGGAGTATTAAATATGATAACAGGACCGGGATCTGTTGTTGGGGAAGCACTTGGAACAAACCCGCAAATTAAAGCATTATCCTTTACAGGTTCCTCTGATGTTGGAATTCATCTCGGCAAACTTGTAACAGCTCATGGTGGAAAAATGCAAGCAGAAATGGGTGGTAAAAATGCCACAATCATATTAGAGGATGCAGATCTTGAAGAAGCAGTTCAAAGTGTTGTTATAAGTGGCTTTTATAACAACGGTCAAAGCTGTACTGGTACTAGCCGAGTAATTGTACCAAAATCAATTTCTAAAAGAGTAATAGAAAAACTGGTAGAGAAGGCAAAGGAAATTAAAGTAGGAAACGGAATAGACGAAGGGTTTGATAATGGTGCAATAGCGAATAAGCATCAATTAAACACTTATCTTCATTATGTGAATAGTGCTATTTCAGAAGGTGCGGTTCTAGAATTTGGTGGCAAACAATTAATGGACGGGGAAAAGAGCGAGGGATATTTTGTAGAACCTACCGTTTTTAGCAAAGTGACGAAGGACTTTACGATTGCGCAAGAAGAGATATTTGGCCCTGTAGTAGCAGTTATGGAAGTAGAAACGTTCGAAGAAGCCATTGAGCTTGCGAATGGTACTGAATTCGGATTATCTTCAGCTATTTTTACAAAGGATCTGCAAAAGGCATTTGAATTTATAAGAAAAATTGAAACTGGAGTAACACATGTAAATATTCCATCCAACCATTATGAAAATCAACTTCCGTTTGGTGGAAAGAAGACATCGAGTATTGGTCCAAGAGAACAAGGAAGTTCTGCTTTAGATTTCTGGTTGGATACGAAAACAGTTTATATAAAACCGTAAAAGATTAAGGGGGGTGTAGTATGGAAAGTATTGCAGTAATAGGTTGTGGAGCAATGGGAAAGGGCATAGTTAAAAATCTATTATTAAATGGGTTGACCGTATTTGTACACGACGCAAGTTTGGAAGCAATGGAAAGGTGTGCGAAGCTCGGAGCCATTCCTAAACCAACGGCTTTTACAGCAGCGACTAATGCGGAACTAGTAATAACTTCTTTGCCAGGACCAGAAGCTGTAAAAGATGTCATGATTGGACAAAATGGTGTCTTTGAGTCATTAAAGCCTAATAGTTTTGTTATCGATATGAGCACTATTGACCCTGAAACAGCGCAAGATTTATATCGCGTTGGAAAACAAAATGGTATTCATTATTATGATTGTCCAGTAAGCGGAGGACCAAAAGGGGCAGACGCTGGGACCTTAACGATTATGGTTGGTGGAGATAAACTTTATTTAGAGGAGATTTACCCAATTATCCACTTTGTAGGAAAAGATATTTTCTACCTAGGTCCCACAGGAGCTGGCCAAGTAGCAAAGCTTTGTCATAATATGCTAGTTGCCGTTATAACAGCAAGTTTAGGTGAAGCATTTAAGGTAGGTGAAAAAGCGGGAATATCAAGAAATCAGTTAGCGAGTGTCATTCAAAGTGGTTCAGCCCATAATCGCGTATTAAATGTATTTGGTGAGAATATCCTTCAAAATAGTTATGAAAACGTACTTTTTAGTCTTGAGCATATGAATAAAGATATACACCTTTATTCGAAAACAGCCAGCTTTTATAAGGAGAATTCACCAATAGCTCAATTAGCATGTGATTTATACAAGAAGGCGATGGAGCAAGGAAAAGGGAAGTTAGATTCATCAGCTGTGTGTGACCTACCAAATGAGCATTTAATATAGGGGGGATATTATGAATAACGAAAAAAAGGAGATTTTAAAAGACTGGCGTTTGCATGCAATTGCGTTAATACTAGTTGCGGTAACTGAAACAATAGGACAGTTTAGCTTTAAAGTTGGTAGTGGTGTTATTTTATTATTACCGATGCTGTATGCATTTTTCATTGGCTTAGGGCTTTACTTCACTCCACTAGTAAAAGAAAAACAAGCAAAGAACGCAGAACCTCTCATTATTTTAGGAGTAACTCTATTAATTGCAAAAATAGGTGTCACAATTGGTCCGCAAATTGAAGCTTTAATTGCTGCAGGTCCAGCCCTGTTACTTCAAGAGTTAGGAAATCTCGGAACAATTTTAATTGCGCTTCCAGTTGCTGTGCTTTTAGGTTTTAAAAGAGAGAGTATCGGGATGACTCACTCTGTAGCAAGAGAACCCAATGTTGGATTAATAATGAATAAATTTGGATTCGACTCTCCAGAAGGAAGGGGAGTTATGGCAATCTATATATTCGGAACAGTATTTGGAGCTGTTTTTCTCGGATTAATTTCAGGACTTTTAGCTACGTCCACTCCACTTCATCCGCTTTCATTTGCAATGGCATCAGGTGTTGGGAGTGGAAGTATGATGGCGGCAGCAAGTGGATCACTAATAGCTGCATTTCCAGAACTAGAAAGTCAGATTGTTGCTTTTGCAGGAGCTAGTAATCTACTCTCACTTTCCACTGGCCTTTACGTTAGTATTTTTATTGGATTACCTCTGACGGAAAAATTATATGCAATGATGATGAATAGGAAAAATAGAAAGTCTGCAAATAGTGGGAAAGGGGGAGATATGAATGTTTAAAAATGTTATAGAATGGTCTCTAATCTTAATAGTATTTGGGCTTTCCGCTATTATAGGTAACTGGCTTGGATATGATGTACTCCCATATGCAGCTATTCCTGGCATGGTAATATTAATTATTATTAGTGTGCTAGGGCTTGTGTTGGAGAAGGTACTACCAGGTAATATTCCAGGTGTAGCTTATATTGGAATAATTGGAATTCTTATCTCACTTCCTTGGTCGCCTGTGTCAGAATTTGTTGTTAAATGGACTAGTCAAATTAACATCCTTGCTTTAGCAACACCTATCCTTGCTTACGCGGGATTGTCGATAGGGAGGAACTGGGCTGATTTTGCTAAACTTGGTTGGAGAAGTGTTATCGTAGCTGTATGTGTTTTCTTCGGTACATTTATTGGCTCTGCAATCATTGCTGAAATTATTTTAAGAGTTCAAGGTATCATTTAAATGGAAAATAAAAGTCTAGCGACATAATTTTGCTAGACTTTTTTATTTGGTTAGAAGTTGTCATGCAAGGGACCTTTTCCCTAAACCCTCCAAACATGTCTCGAAACCGACATAATATTTCATATCATCACTATGACAATAGTGCTAAAATAACTAAATACACAGTTAATTTGCCGGAGGGGTTTTTAGTGGGGTTATTTACAAAAAGAGAAAATAAAATAGAATCAGTTATTAAAAGTGAAGAGTTTGTGGACTCTATTCGCATTTCTGTTACAGATGCAAACATTCGAAAACAAGTGGAGTTGTTAGGGCTAACTGCTGAGGACCTTGCGACGCTACGCTCTGTCTTCCCAATTATCGAACCACATATTTCTAGTATTGTTGCAAAGTTTTACGATAACTTATCGACGCACGAACATTTATTAAAAATTATCAATACTCATAGTTCTATTGAGCGTTTAAGAAAAAGCTTAAATAAGCACTTACTTTTAACATTAAAAGGTGTGGATTTAGACGATAGTTACATAAAAACGTTAGATCGTATTGCGATGGCTCATGTAAGAATTGACCTTGATCCACAATGGTATTTAGCTACATTCCATCATATTTACGAAAATGTAATGGAAGTATTTGAAGAAGCAACACCTTCCTTACAAGATTGGAAAACATATAGTAAAGCATTATCAAAATGTTTAAATTTAGAGCAGCAAATTGTTATTGCTTCCTATGAAAATTTTTATAACAAGCAAGTAGAGGCAAAACAAAATGAAAAAGAAGAGATTTATAGTTACTTAGCGAAAGAAGCAGAGCATTTGTCTGCAATAAGTGAAGAGTCGGCAGCAGCAGTTCAAGAAGTTACTCATGCCCTACAAGATATAGAAAACACGTCTATCGCTACAGTGAACATTGTAGATGAAACAGTACACAAATCGAATGAAGGACAGGGTAAGCTGTTAGAGTTAGAAAAAGGGATGGAACAAATCGTTTTAGACGTTCAAAAAATGGGGCAAGAAGCGATTGAGTTAAAAGAAAATACCGAACAAATACAAGAAATAGCTGATATTGTGAAAGGTATTGCGGAACAAACGAATTTACTTGCGCTAAATGCTTCCATTGAAGCGGCACGTGCTGGCGAGCATGGAAAAGGCTTTGCTGTCGTTGCAACAGAAGTTCGCAAACTTTCCGAAACAACGAAAGAATCTGTTCAACAAGTAAATGAATTTCTATTAAAAACGTCTGAAAAAACAAATACCGTTATGAAAATGCTAAAAGAAGTAGAATACTTAACGAAAAACGGTACATTAGGCGCTTCTACGACGAAACTATTTTTTGAAAGTATTTTAGAAAATATGAATCAAGTGAAAGAAAGTAACATCCAAGTAAAAAATCAGTTAGCCAATACAACAACAACATTACAAAACATCGAAGAAGTATCCGCCAACGTCGCCGCATCAGCAGAAAAACTAGTAAGCAATGCGTAATGGTCATATAATAATTTTGGTGAAATGTTGAAAATATCATTGGTATTAGGTAATGCGTGGGAGTGTATCATTTTTTAATGTTTATATATTCACTGTTTAGAACCGTAAGTGGATCGTAGCGAAGGACATTTGACTCCTGCGGGAATAGCGTGAGCCTTGAGACCCCGCACGAGCGTAGCGAGGAGGAGGCTCAAGCCACGCCCGCGGAAAGCAAATGTCCGTAGCGAAGAGGAACGGACTTAATTTGACTACATCCATACAAAAAAGAAGCACATCTACTTTTGTGCTTCTTTTACTTTATTTTCAATAAACTGCTCCATAAAGCGAACATCAATCGGATACGTTTTTTCTCGAAAACGTATTTCACCCGTATTTTGCCCAACCGTACCTTTCAAATGAAACGAACTACTTTCTAACGTATACTCTTTACTTTCATCATCATAATGAAAATTTGCACTTTGCAGCTCATTCATCACAATCGGCTGAATCGTATCTTCCACAAACTTCGCGCCACTCTCCGTCGTTTCACTCGAAATCACTCCGAAAAAGACGAGCGCCACAATAACAACCGCTCCTAAAAGTAACTTTGAAAGTAAGCTCTTAATGAATGGGATAATAATAAATAACGCTACAAAGATAATAATAATCGTTAGCAAATGATCCATGATTAATTGTATCATCCTTTTTCTCCTTTCTAAGCCTCAAGACGTATAGGATGTTCCTTTAAATTAATACTCGAGTCCGACAACAAAATGAACATTTTATGGGAAAATAGAATTATAAGTTAGCAGCAGTATTAACGATAAAGTGAAACTTTACACATCTAAATTCGTATATATAGTTATAGTAAGTCAGCAAGAGGAGGGTTCGCTTATGAATCGTAATTATAAAGCTATTTCATCCTTATGTTATTTTAGCATTTTTTTCGCACCGTTTTTATTACCATTAATCGTATATTTTATCGTAGACGACAAAGAAGTAAAACAACATGCAACAGCTAGTCTTTTTTCACACATTTTACCAGTCATAGTCATACCTTTGTTTATCGTTGCCATACTGTTAAATAGTGTAGTATTTCTATTTTTCGTCCTCGTTTTAGGTGGATTAGCATCTGTATTCGTACTAATTTGGAACATTATTAAAGGTGTTCAACTATTAAAAGAATCATAAATAAGGGGGAAAAGAACATGCAAGAACGTTCGAGAATTTTAAAGCTTGTCGAAGAGGGAAAATTAACAGCAGAAGAAGCATTAATATTACTAGAAAGCTTAGAGAATGATAAAAAAGAAGAAAAGGCACGCGAAGAAGAGATGGTTACCGCAATTTCGAAAGAAGTCATTCAAGAACAGCAGTCTGGCCAAAGTTCTCAGTCTTCATCTGCGAAACAAGCCACTTCGTTTAAAAATAATATATTAGATTTTGTGGAAAGTGCGCTTCAAAAAATTAAAGACTTTGACTTAGACTTTAATTTCGGTTCTTCTGTAACGATTCAACATATATTCCAGCAATCAAGCCCATACATTCAAGACATTGATATTGATGTCGCAAACGGTCAAGTGAAAGTGTTACCGTGGAATGAACGCGATGTGAAAATCGAATGTGAAGCAAATGTGTACAATGTTGACAATCAAGAAGAGGCGCGCAAGTCATTTTTACAAGAAGTGTTATTTTCGATTGATTCAGGGAAACTTCGATTTTCGGTACAGAAGAAACAGCTAAAAGTAAATGCGACCATTTACGTGCCAGAAGCAGAGTACGACAAGTTATCTGTGCGCATGTTTAACGGCCCTATTAATGGGGAAGCACTACAAGTAAAAACAGTCAAGCTAAAATCAGCAAATGGCTCTATTACAGTGGATCGTATACGAAGTGATGAAGTAGAAGTAGAAACAGCGAACGGTCATATTAAACTAAGTGGTTGTTATGCGAAAGAAGTAGAAGCAGAAACAATTAACGGCCTAATAGAAGTAACTGGTCAAGTAGAAAAGCTAGACGTTCAAAGTTTTAATGGTAATATTGTAGGAGATATTTCGAATAGTACTCCTCGCTCTATAATGGCTAAAACAAAAACAGGAAGCATTGACCTATTCATTCCAACGAAACAGGCGATTGAAGGCGAGCTTAAGACGAATTTAGGTAGCTTTACGTGTGAAGTTCCTGGGATGGACATCGTAGAAGAGAAAAATGATGTTGTTCAAAAGTCATTACATTTTAAAGCGAATAAAGGAGAGGCAACAACTCCTCTTTATATACTAGCGGAAACAAAAACAGGATCGATATTAATTAAACCTTCTGAGGTGATTTAAAATGAAGAAACTATTACGATCTAAAACAGATCGAAAGCTCGCAGGTGTTTTAGGTGGATTAGCAAACTATATGGGGATGGATTCCACGTTACTACGTGTAATCTTTGTTATCATTGCTATTCTAACTTCAGGTTTTCCATTGTTAGTGACGTATCTTATATTAGTGTTTATTATGCCAAATGAAGGAGATACGTATAGCTAATGAAATGGCTCGCCAGTATACTAGTAAATGCAATTGTTTTAATTGTAGTAGCAGGTTACTTTGATTCCTTTTATTTAAGTGGAGTCGGGGCTGCTATTATTGCAAGTGTTATTCTGTCTATTTTAAATGTTATTGTAAAACCTATATTAATTTTGTTAACGTTACCTGTTACCGTCTTAACGCTAGGGTTTTTCCTATTCGTTATTAATGCTATTACACTTTGGATTACAGCAGGCTTAATGGGAGATGCTTTTCATATTGATGGCTTTGGTATGGCGATTCTTGCAGCCATCTTCATCTCCATTTTAAATGTACTTATCCAAAAAGTAATTATAGAACCGTTGCAAAAAAAGTAAATAATTTGTAAAGGGGGTCAGAGCTTGCTCAGGCCCCCTACTTTATTTAAAGGAAGTACAATTGTATAATGGAGAAATGTAATCAATTATTTTACATAGTGCTGCTAAGGAGGAAATACAATGTCTAATGTGCGTACAAAGGATATTATTGATAAATTTCATTTTGATTTAATCGCAGGAGAAGAAGGGGTAAACCGACTAATCGCAACGAGTGATATATCCCGACCAGGTATAGAAATGGCAGGAGATTTTACGTTCTACCCTGCGGAACGAATTCAGCTATTAGGGAAAACAGAGCTTACCTTTTTTAATCGTCTAACAGCAGAACAACGAAAGCACCGAATGGATAACCTTTGTACAGACATCACACCTGGTATTATCGTTTCCCGTGAAATGGAAGTACCGACCGAGCTTTTAGAAGCGTGTGAACAAGAAGGTGTACCGTTAATGCGCTCGTCGTTGAAAACAACAAAGCTTTCCAGCAGATTAACGAATTATTTAGAAAGTAAATTAGCTCCGACAACAGCGATTCATGGTGTTCTTGTTGATATTTACGGTGTTGGAGTTCTTATCACAGGGAAAAGTGGCGTAGGTAAGAGTGAAACAGCGTTAGAGCTAGTGAAACGTGGTCACCGTTTAGTAGCGGATGATTGTGTAGAAATACGTCAAGAAGACGAAGATACACTAATCGGTAATTCTCCAGAGTTAATTGAGCACCTTCTTGAAATTAGAGGGCTAGGTATTATCAACGTTATGACGTTGTTCGGTGCAGGGGCTGTGCGAAGCTATAAGCGAATTACCTTATGTATTAATTTAGAGCTTTGGGATAAAACGAAGCAATATGACCGTCTCGGCTTAGAGGAAGAAAAAATGAAAATTATTGATACAGAAATTACAAAGCTTACAGTGCCAGTTCGTCCAGGTCGTAACTTATCCGTTATTATAGAAGTAGCTGCGATGAACTACCGTCTAAAAAGAATGGGTGTGAACGCGGCCGAGCAATTTACGAACCGTCTAGCAGATGTAATCGAAGAAGGAGAAAGAGAAGAAATTTAACGTGGTAAACGTTATCGTGTTATAGTGTTACATAGATAGAAAGAGGAGAACAAGGAGGGGAATAAAAATGTATTTAGGGGCAATTGAGCCACTGAACCCTGTTCTTTTGCAGTTAGGGCCACTAACTGTTTATTGGTACGGGTTTATTATTGGAGCTGGTGCGCTTCTAGCTTTATGGGTAGCTACTCGTGAAGCAGATCGTCTCGGTTTTGATAAAAATATCATGGTAGATTTAGTACTAATTGCTATTCCAGTCGCAATATTAGGTGCAAGGCTTTACTACGTCACGTTTCAATGGGACTATTACTCTAAAAATCCAGGCGATATCCTAAAAATATGGGAAGGTGGTCTCGCCATCCACGGTGGTTTAATTGCTGCTGTTCTGACTGCTATTGTGTTTACGAGAGTAAAGGGGATTTCGTTCTGGAAAGTGGCTGATATCGCGGCACCAAGTATTATTTTAGGGCAAGCGATTGGTCGTTGGGGAAACTTCATGAACCAAGAAGCTCATGGAGGCGAAGTAACAAGGGAATTTTTAGAAGGTTTAAATTTACCGGAATTTATTATTAACCAAATGTACATTCAAGGTACGTACTATCAACCAACGTTCCTGTATGAATCATTATGGAATCTAGTTGGCTTTGCAATCTTACTCTTATTGAGAAAAGTAAATTTAAAACGTGGGGAACTATTTTTAACGTACGTTATTTGGTATTCGATTGGTCGTTTCTTTATTGAAGGCTTACGAACAGACAGCCTCATGATTTTAGATTTACTCCGAACTGCTCAAGTAATTTCAATTGTTTTAATTATTGTAGCAGTTGCGTTTATTATCGTGCGCCGACTTACTGGGCAAGCGAACAAACGTTATTTAGAAAATTAATAGAAAAAGCATCAAAGGGGGAGAGCGGCTTTGAAAAACACGTTTAAAAACGGGGTAAAAGCTGGATTACAAACAACGTGGACGCTAGGAAAAGTCATTTTCCCAATAACGATTCTCGTTGGTATTCTGCAGCATACGCCTGTTTTGCAATATATTACAAACTTTATTGCGCCGGTTATGGGGATATTCGGCCTATCAGGTGAAGCGGCAATTCCGCTAGTAGTCGGAAACTTTTTGAACCTTTATGCCGGGATAGGGGCGATTTTAACGTTAGATTTAACGGTAAAGGAAGTATTTATTTTAGCGATGATGCTCTCCTTTTCCCACAATCTATTAGTAGAGTCCACTGTCGCAGCAAGAGTAGGAATAAAAATTTGGATTATATTAGTAGTACGTTTAGGATTAGCTTTTTTCTCAGGAATCATTATAAATTTAGTGTGGCAAGGTGGGAGTGAACAGGCCCAATACGGACTGATCGCTCCGAAGGAAGAAGTGATTACCGGCTTTTTCCCAATTGTTTTCGATGCATTTCAACGAGGAATTTTAGGGATTGTCCAGCTTGCAATTATCGTTATTCCGTTAATGGTTGCTGTTCAATTTATGAAAGACTTAGGTTGGCTAAATGCATTTTCGAAAAAAATGGCGCCTTTTACAAGGATGCTCGGTATGAAGGAAAATACGTCGATGACATTAGCTGCCGGCTTAACCATTGGTTTAGCTTACGGAGCAGGTGTTATGATTCAAGCAGTAAAAGAGGATAATGTTAGTAAAAAAGATATTACACTCGCATTTATATTCCTCGTAGCTTGTCACGCGGTTGTGGAGGATACGTTAGTCTTTATCCCTCTAGGTATACCGGTCTGGCCGTTACTAATCATTCGGGTTGTAACAGCTATTGTTCTAACAATGGTAATCGCACAAGTTTGGAAACGAATGGAACTTGCCAAAAGAAAGGAAGCTACTTATGAGCATTAATACAGTACTATTTGATTTAGACGGAACATTAATCGATACAAACGAATTAATTATTAGTTCATTTTTACACACGTTAGACCATTACTATCCTGGTGAATATAAACGAGAAGACGTTTTAACGTTTATGGGGCCACCACTTTACGATACGTTCGTGAAAATGGATAAAGAACGAGTACAAGAAATGATTGATCATTACCGTGAGTATAATTTACGCATGCACGATGAGCTGGTAACTGATTTCGAAGGTGTTTTTGAAACAGTGAAAACATTGCATGAAAAGGGCATCAAGCTTGGTATCGTAACAACGAAAATGAGCCCAGCTGTTCATATGGGACTGAAACTTTCTAAGTTAGATCAGTTTTTTGACGTAATTGTTGCTTTAGACCATGTGGAAAAGGCGAAACCAGATCCAGAACCAGTGTTACTTGCTTTGAAACAACTGGACGCTAAGCCGGAAGAAGCGTTAATGGTCGGTGACAATTACCACGATATTTTATCAGGTAAAAATGCAGGTACTAAAACAGTTGCTGTTAGCTGGACGTTAAAAGGTATCGACTTCTTGAAAAAATATGAACCAGACTATATCTTGGAGCATATGGAAGACATCCTTCCAATCGTCGGAGTGACAAACGAATGAGAAAAACGACTCGCTATCCAGTAGAAGGGGCCAACTCGCTTTGGCACGTGTACAAAACCGTACCATTCTGGAAAGTAGTCAAAAACTTCATTGTGATTCAACTAGCTAGATACACTCCTCTCCTCGGAATGAAAAATTGGTTATATCGAACGTTTTTACGAATGAAAGTAGGAGACCAAACATCATTTGCCCTTATGGTCATGCTTGATGTGATGTTTCCAGAAAAAATTAGCGTCGGCCGGAATACGGTTATTGGCTATAATACAACAATTTTAGCGCACGAATATTTAATAAAAGAATACCGCCTCGGTGACGTTGTAATTGGCGATGAAGTCATGATCGGTGCGAACTCAACGATTTTACCAGGTATCAAAATCGGCGATGGCGCCATCGTCTCAGCCGGCACACTCGTCCATAAAGACGTCCCAGCCGGTGCCTTCGTCGGCGGCAACCCGATGCGCGTTATTTACACAAAAGAAGAAATGGAAGAACGAAATAAAAAGGAAACAACCTAATGGCTTAGTGGCGGTTAGGTTGTTTTTTTGTTTTACGGAATATGTGTTTAAAGCAACCGTTTTATGTTCAACATCTCCTCATTTATGAGCAATATCCCTCCGTTTGTGAGTAACATCTTTCAGTTTATGTGCATTGCTAGTAGTCCCATCGCCAATATGTTTAATAAACAGCCGTTTATGTTCAACATCTCCTCATTTATGTGCAATATCCCTCCGTTTGTGTGTAACATTCCTCAGTTTATGTGCAATGCCAATAGTCCCATCGCCAATATGTTTAATAAACTACCATTTATGTCCAACATCTCTTCATTTATGTTCAACATTTCTTCATTTATGTGCAATAGCCCGCCGTCTGTGTGTATCACCTTTCAGTTTATGTGCATTGCTAGTAGTCCCATCGCCAATATGTTTAATAAACAGCCGTTTATGTTCAACATCTCCTCATTTATGTGCAATACCCGCTCGTTTATGCTCACTATCAATCCACCAAAACAGAAAGTAATAAATTTCCTTGACCACAAACTTTTAATTTGTTAACATATTACCATATTAGCAGGCTAAAGGATTTAAGATAAATCAGAAAACTAAAAATAAAAGGACGTGTACATCATGTCAAAGCTCTTTACGTTTGAAAAACCGCTCGGGATGCGGGATACGCTCCCAGCTTTATATGAAGCAAAACAGACGATTAAAAAATTGCTAGCCTCCGAGATTAATAGTTGGGGTTATCAGTTTATGGATACACCTACGCTTGAATATTACGACACTGTAGGATCAGCTTCTGCGATCCTTGATCATCAGCTTTTTAAACTGCTAGATCAGCAAGGGAAAACGTTAGTACTTAGACCAGACATGACGGCACCAATTGCTCGAGTTGCGGCATCGCAAATGGAGGACACTGCACAGCAACCACTTCGCCTCGCATACTCAGGCAATGTGTTTCGCGCTCAACAGAATGAAGCGGGGAAACCGGCAGAGTTTGAACAGGTCGGTGTAGAATGCATCGGTGACGGCACCATTAGTGCAGATGCAGAGATGATTGCTTTATTAGTCTCCCTGTTAAAAAAAGTAAACATTCAACCGTTTACGATTGCCGTCGGACATATCGGCTTCGTTCAACAGCTTTTCCTAGAAGTGGTCAAGACGGAAGAAACAGCGGAAAAGTTAGGGAGATTTTTATACGAAAAAAATTACGTTGGCTACCGTGAATACGTGAAAAGCTTACAGTTAGACTCAAAGGAAGAACAACGATTACTAACATTACTTCAAGTTAGAGGAGACTACTCCAAAATTGAACTCGCTCAAACGTTAGTAGAAAGCGAGGAAGGAGTGCAAGCAATTGAAGAACTCCAACAATTATGGACGATGTTAGAAGCATACGGTGTCACAGAATTTGTTAAATTAGATCTAAACATCGTAAGCCATATGAGCTATTACACTGGCATTCTATTTGAAGTATATGCAGGCAATGTTGGTGCGCCAATTGGGAATGGTGGAAGATACAATCAGCTTTTTGAAAAATTCAATAAACAAAAACCAGCAACAGGGTTTGGATTATATTTGGACCGTTTATTAGATGCAAAGGGCTACAAAGGTGAGATTGCTCCACGGTCACTAGTCCTTTTCAGTAAAGACCGAAAACTAGAAGCGATACAATATGCGCAAATGAAAAGAAACGATGGGGAGCGAGTAGTCGTTCAAGACATCGACGGACTTCAACATATAGAGGCCTGTATCCAACAATACGAAACAGTATATTATTTTATAGATCGTGAGGTGTAAGCGATGTTAACGGTAGCGATGCCTAAAGGGAGAATTTTTGATGAAGCGGTTGAGTTGCTTGTAGCAGCTGGATATGACATCCCATCAGATCTTCAAAATTCACGTAAATTAATTGTTGATGTACCAAATGAAAATATGCGGTTTATTCTTTCAAAACCGATGGACGTTACAACGTATGTAGAGCATGGGGTAGCGGACATCGGAATCGCTGGGAAGGACGTTATGTTAGAAGAAGAGCGCGACGTTTATGAAGTGTTAGATCTTCATATTAGCGGTTGCTATTTAGCGGAGGCGGGGCTACCAGGATCGGAATGGTCAGGAGTGGTAAAAAAAGTCGCAACGAAATATCCGAAAATTGCTTCGAGCTTTTATCGAGAAAAAGGCGAGCAAGTGGAAATTATTAAACTAAATGGATCAATTGAACTTGCGCCATTAATTGGTCTTGCGGACCGCATCGTCGACATCGTTTCCACTGGACGAACATTAAAGGAAAACGGCTTAGTGGAGTTTGAACAAATTTCCCCAATTACATCAAGACTAGTTGTGAATCCAGTAAGCTATCGATTAAAAGACAGCACTATTGATGAATTAGTAGCAAGACTTACAAAAGTAATCGAACGTAAGGAGAATGCCGTATGAAAATTAGTAGAATAACGGATACGCTTTCGATTAAACGTTCGATTGACCAAGGAACAGAAGAACAGCGCAGCGCCGTATTATCGATCATAGAAAATGTAAAACGTAACGGCGACAAAGCGTTATATGAATATACGGAAAAGTGGGATGGGGCAGCACTTTCTCAACTAAAAGTTACAGAGGAAGAAATTAGCGCAGCATACGAAGAATTACCAGCAGAAATGATTACGATCTTCAAAGAAGCTGCAGCCAACATTCGCGCTTATCATGAAAAACAAGTCCGTAATTCATGGTTCACTACGGATGAAGCGGGAACGTTACTTGGGCAAAAAATTACACCGTTAGACGCTGTTGGTGTTTACGTTCCAGGTGGGAAAGCGGCGTATCCATCGTCTGTATTAATGAATGTTATCCCAGCCCAAGTTGCGGGTGTAAATAGAATTGCGATGGTGAGTCCTCCTGATGAAACAGGGAAACTACCAGCTGGTGTATTAGTTGCAGCAGACCTTTTAGGTGTGAAAGAAATATATAAAGTTGGTGGAGCGCAAGCTGTTGCAGCATTAGCGTATGGGACCGAGTCGATTCAGCCCGTACATAAAATAGTCGGGCCAGGTAATGTGTTCGTTGCTTTAGCAAAAAGAGAAGTGTACGGACAAGTCGATATTGATAGTATTGCAGGGCCGAGTGAAATTGTTGTACTAGCAGACGAAACGGCACAGGCAGACGAAGTAGCAGCCGACCTTCTATCTCAAGCAGAGCACGATGAACTCGCCTCCAGTGTATTAGTAACAACCTCTATGAAGCTAGCAGAAGAGGTGTTAATGGAAGTGAAAAAACAACTAGCCACTTTACCGCGTCAGGAAATTGCACGTGCTTCTATCGAACAATTCGGGGCGATTTACGTTGCAGAATCATTGGATGAAGCAGTGGAAACAGTTAATAGCCTAGCGCCTGAGCATTTAGAAGTGTTAACGAACGAACCGATGAGCGTTTTACCGATGATCAAGCATGCAGGAGCCATTTTCCTCGGAAGATTTAGTACGGAACCGGTTGGCGACTATTTTGCCGGTCCAAATCACGTCTTACCAACGAACGGGACCGCAACATTTTCAAGTGGTCTATCAGTTGATGAATTTGTAAAAAAATCGAGTGTGATTTTTTATAGTGAAAAAGCATTGCAACAAAATGGAGAAAAAATTGCCGCTTTTGCTAGACTGGAAGGTTTAGAAGCACATGCACGCGCGGTAGATATACGATTGAAAAAACAAGGGTGGGAAACAAAATGACGAGAACAGCTTCTATCGAAAGAAATACAAATGAAACACAAATACAGCTTTCTTTTAACATCGATGGGGAAGGAAACGCAGACTTAACAACGCCAGTACCGTTCATGACCCATATGCTCGATCTTTTTACGAAACACGGCCAATTTGACGTTACCCTTCAAGCGAACGGAGATGTCGAAATTGATGACCATCATACGACGGAAGATATCGGCATCGTGTTAGGGCAAGCACTTCTTACAGCTTTAGGTAATAAAAAAGGTATAAAACGTTATGGAAATGCATTCGTTCCTATGGATGAAGCACTTGCTCAAGTGGTAGTCGACTTAAGTAATCGTCCGCATTTAGAAATAAGAGCCGAGTTTCCTAGTCAAAAGGTAGGAACATTTGATACCGAGCTTGTTCACGAATTTTTATGGAAACTAGCACTTGAAGCACGAATGAATTTACACGTTATCGTTCACTACGGGACGAATACTCACCATATTATTGAAGCAATTTTTAAAGCGCTAGGTCGAGCGTTAGATGAAGCAACGACCGTCGATCCTAGGGTGAAAGGTGTGCCATCAACGAAAGGGATGTTGTAAATGATCGGAATTGTAGATTACGGAATGGGTAATTTGTTTAGCGTTAGTAAAGCGCTTGAACGAATGAACGTCCCTTATTTTATTTCATCAGAACAAGAAACGCTCGCGGGGGCAGACGGGCTTTTACTACCAGGTGTTGGTTCGTTTCACGATGCGATGAACATTTTACAAGAAACACGGTTGGCACAATTTTTAAAAGCGCAAGCTGCAAATGGAAAACCGTTACTCGGTATTTGCTTAGGGATGCAGCTATTATTTGATGATAGTGAAGAAAATGGCAAAACAGCTGGATTAGGCTTATTAAAAGGCAATGTAGTCAAGTTTCCAGATAGCGAGTTGAAGGTCCCACATATGGGCTGGAATAAGCTGCGTTTTCAACAAGCTTCACCTCTGCTAACGAATGTACCGGAAGAGTTCGTCTATTTCGTTCATTCTTACTACGTAAAGCTAGCAAGTGAAGATACACTAATTGCAAGTAGCAACTACGGTGTAACAGTGCCAGCAGTAGTCGGAGAAGGAAATGTGTTCGGAACGCAATTTCATCCAGAGAAAAGCAGTGAAGTAGGCATCGCGATTTTGCAAAATTTTGTGCAACTAGTGGTAGTGTCAAAAGTTCTATGAAAAACTAGCACGGTTCATACTACCTACCATTTATTAGGTGGAATTGCTCGCTATCGCTCTTGACAAACACACCAATGGTTTATTCGGAGGTCAATCAAGGGCGAAGGGAACAAAAGAAGGCATGCTAAATAAACCCTTGACTCTTTCCATTTTAAACCATTGGTAAGTTCGGTTTGTCAAGAGTTCGCTTCGCCGATAGCTGAATAGGGCTCAGCTAAACAAAAGTTAGGCTGACTGTTGTTGAATCCAGTCCTGGGCTAATCCAATAAGGGCTGTCCATCTCGCTGGCATGGTTGGTAGCTTTTCTAATTCTGGAATTGTTACTGGCACTTTACCTTCAAGTGAAGAATGTGGGCGCAAGAAGTTAAAGTAAGCCACAAACAATGTCACAAAAGAAACAGAACCTTGTTCAGAACCAAAGCCGTGTGTCGATCGATAATTTCCTTTAAACGTGCGATTTAGTCTCTCGATGATTTGCTTGAGAGGTCGATACTCTCTGGAGACATCATCTTCATTTGTTAGCCCGATGACCTGTTTTACGTCAAACGATATGTGGTTTTCTGCGAAGAAATGCTGTGCCAACAAGTAAATAGGGTTACCATCTACTACAAATTGTAGGTTTTCGGGTATTTCTTTCAGCTTCACTAGTACTTCATCAATCGCTCGTATTGCTGTTGCGGTGTCGCGATTTGGTGACACTGGATACGAAAGAATGACTTTCTTGACCGCATCAAAAAAGAAAAACAGATAATGCCAACGACCGTTGACCCGGATGTACGTTTCATCCCCACAGAATTGATCCGACAGCTCATACGGAAAGTAGTCAATATAAGGCTTGAGCCATAATGCGACGCTGTTTTCGTAGTTTAGGATACTTTGATGGGAGACAGACACGCCGTGAATATCCTTCATGATCGCTGCCGTTTTACGGGCCGATAATCCGTAATTGACATGGTACGTCAAGATGAGCCCAAGTGTATGCGGTGAAACATACAATCTTGATAAATCGACTTTTGGCTGCTTTGGTGATTGTTTGGATAACGGTTGATAGTCGATGTGGAACTTCCGGTAAATGTAGCGAACTTTCAGCGATTGTGGATCTTCTTTAAACTGTTTTTTCTCTTTTTTAGTCATGGCATTCAAGTTCTTTTGATAATAAGAACAACGATCATTTTTACACTTAAACACGTGAAAATCTTTTCGTTCTTTAATTTTTTCTAGCGTTTTAAGACAGTGAGGACACTTAAGGATGGCCTCTTTCTGATAACGACTCTTTTTATTGAAAACACACGCACACACCTTACATTGATATTGTCCTTTTCCTCCGTTGTTTGCGTACAGATACGCAGAAGGAGCACCACACTTCGGACAACATAATGTAGACGGTACAGGTGTAGAATTCGATCGACGCTGTACTGGTTTTAACGGTTTCCCTTTGGAATGAAGGTGTTCCGCTAATAAAAGTTGATAATTGAGCATTTTAGGTTTTTCAATGATAGGTAAATCATCAATTTGAAGCTTTCGATAAGGCTGATTAACAGGAGCTTCTTTTGGTTTATCGAACATGCTTTTTCCAATCAATAGAGTGAGCAAAGTTCGAATAATTTGTTCTTGATAGTTTATAAAAGTTAATAAATAGGTTATAATTTGAGGGTACAAATTGTCACTTCCTTTTCTGGAATTGGGTGTGTGGTAACCTCAATTATCTACAGAAATCAGGGGGTGGCAATTTTTTTGCTTATAAAGCCCTCTAATATAGGATTTAATAACCTATTTCTATATAAAGTTTTGACAATACGCAACTAGTAGAGGGGGTTCGAGTATGAGTTTTACGATTTTTCCAGCAATCGATATGAGAGGCGGCAAATGCGTTCGACTTCTTCAAGGGGATTATGAGAAAGAAACAGTGTACGGTGATTCGCCTTTTCAAATGGCAAAAACATTCGCGGAAAGTGGAGCAGCATGGATTCATATGGTTGACCTCGATGGTGCGAAAGCGCAAGAGCCTGTTAATGATGAGTTCGTTCTTCAAGTTGCTCGTGATTTGCCAGTCAAAGTTCAAATTGGTGGTGGCATCCGCACAGAGCAAGTAGTGGAACACTATTTATCTCAAGGAGTGGACCGTGTCATTTTAGGAAGTGCGGCGATAAATAATCCCGCTTTTGTAAAAGAGATGTTGCAAAAGTATAAGGAAAAAATCGTCATTGGCATCGATGCGAAAGATGGCTTTGTCGCAACAGAAGGCTGGACTACAACTTCTACACTAAAAGCAACAGAACTTGGTGTAAAGTTAGCCGAAGCTGGAGCGGAAACGTTTATTTTCACTGACATTGCGACAGATGGGATGTTATCTGGACCGAATGTTGATGCTATTTTGGAGTTAGCAAAGGTTACCGGAAAAAGCGTTATTGCCTCAGGTGGAGTTAGCTCACTAGAAGACTTGCAAAAGCTCCAACAGTTCGAAAGTGAAGGGGTTTCTGGCGCAATTGTTGGAAAAGCGATTTACACCGGTAGAGTCGAATTAAAAGCTGCATTAGAAAAGGTTAGTGGTCAATGATGTTAACGAAACGAATTATTCCATGTTTAGATGTAAAAGACGGTCGTGTCGTAAAAGGTATTCAATTTGTTGGGTTACGAGATGCTGGAGACCCGGTTGAACTGGCAACCTTTTATGATCGTGAAGGCGCAGATGAACTCGTCTTTTTAGATATTTCTGCTTCCCATGAAGGGAGACAAACGATGGTTGATGTTGTCCGGAACGTGGCGGCGACACTTGCCATTCCGTTCACGGTCGGTGGCGGTATTAATAGTTTAGAAGATATGAAACGTATTTTACGTGCTGGTGCAGATAAAGTGTCCTTAAACACAGCGGCGCTACTTAATCCAGAGGTTATTACAGAAGGAGCGAACTACTTTGGCTCCCAATGTATCGTCGTTGCTATTGATGCAAAATACGATGAGGAATTAGGTTCATGGCGAGTTTTTACGCACGGTGGGAGAAATGCAACCGACTGGGAAGTAACGGCTTGGGCGAAAGAAGCAGTTTGCCGAGGCGCTGGGGAAATTTTGTTAACGAGTATGGATAGTGACGGAGAGAAAAGCGGTTTTAACCTCGCGTTAACAAAAGCAGTCAGCTCCGTTGTATCCGTTCCGGTTATCGCTTCAGGTGGTGCGGGGAAAGCAGATCATTTTTACGATGCTTTTGAAGAAGGAAAGGCCGACGCAGCACTAGCGGCTTCCATTTTTCACTATAAAGAAACATCAGTTGCAGAAGTTAAATCATACTTAAAAGCGCGAGGAGTGGCAGTTCGATGATAGAAAATATAAAATGGGACAGTGCAGGACTGGTTCCGGCAATTGTACAAGACGCACAATCGAAAGAAGTTTTAACCCTCGCTTATATGAATGAAGAGTCGTTACAAAAAACGTTAGAAACGAAAGAAACGTGGTTTTGGAGTCGTTCTCGCGAGGAGCTTTGGCATAAAGGAGCGACGAGCGGAAATACGCAAAAAGTAGTTGAGCTTAAACTAGACTGTGACCGTGACGCGATCGTTGTTTTAGTAGAACCAGCAGGCCCAGCGTGTCATACAGGAGAAACGACATGCTTTAATGAAGTAGTCGTGGCAAACGAAAAACCACCTGGTAGTCTAGCTATTTTACGAGAACTAGAAAATACGATTAAAGAACGCCAACAAGAAATGCCGGAAGGGGCGTATACAACGTACCTTTTTGAAAAAGGTGTCGATAAAATCCTAAAAAAAGTCGGCGAAGAAGCAGCGGAAGTCATTATCGCAGCGAAAAATCGTGATCGAGAAGAATTGAAATGGGAAACAGCCGACCTTCTATACCACACACTCGTATTATTACGCGAGCAAGACGTGTCACTGAATGAAGTGTTAGCTGTACTAAACGAGCGACATAAAAAATAATAGATATTTTGATAAAATGCTAAGCATGTGCCTAGCATTTTTTTATATCAATCGAGCTTTTGCGGAAAAATATGCGTTATGCGGAAATTCAATTTATTTATGCTGAAAATCCTCCTTTTTTGCGAAAAATCCCTTTTTTTCCATCTAACACCCTCCGTAAACATTTATTCCTTAAACTTCATCTGTTCCGAATAAGCATTCGTATGTTATACTACGTAGGTTGAGGAAGATTGAAAGACGGAGGGTACTTAATTGGGAAAATACTCTAATGTGAAAAAAGAAGCGAAGATTATCCCATTTGCCCAAAATGGTGATTTTTATTTTGAAAAAGGTTTACACGCATACCGTAAGCGTGATTTATATAAAGCAAGAAAATGGTTACAACGTGCAACTCAGATGAAGCCAAGTGATGCGAATATTATTTCTCAATACGCAATTGTACTAATGGAGTTAGGAGACTATCAACGTTCTAACGAATACTTTGAGCAAATTTTAGAAGAACTTGAGCCAACAATGTATGATTGCCATTACTTCCTAGCAAACAACTATGCCTTTATCGGACTTTTCCAAGAAGCGAAAAAGCACGTTGAAGAGTATTTAACGTATGAACCTGATGGAGAGTTCGTAGAAGAGGCGGAAGATTTACTAGAACTTTTAGAAATTGATGCGGATGAAGATGAGACAACTGGTACAACTCAGGATCAGTTAATTGTCATGCAAGAAGATGCTCGTGCGTTGCTAGAGGAAGGAAAATTGGAGGAAGCAATTGATCTTCTTTTAGAAATGATAGACGAGTATCCGCAATTTTGGTCGGGATATAACAATTTATCGCTTGCTTACTTTTATCAAGGAAATGTTCAAAAGGCGATGGAAGTTTCGTATGATGTTTTAGAAAAGAACGAAGGAAATCTTCATGCTCTTTGTAACCTCGTTGTGTTTTATTACTACGAAGGAAAGTTTAAAAAAGTAAAAAACTTAATTGACCAGTTAGAAAAGGTAAACCCAATTTTAATTGAGCATCGTTACAAGCTAGGGGCAACGTTCGGGATGGTTGGTCGTTACGATTTAGCTTACAACTGGCTTCGTTCCTTACAACGCACTGGATTTCAAGGTGATGGAACGTATTATTACTGGTTAAGCTTTGCTGCATACCATACCGGAAATGAAAATATTGCTTATCAAGCGTGGGAGAAAGTGCTTGAAAGTAATCCGAGTAAATACGGTTCTGCTCCTTGGGAACAAGATGGAAAGAAAATAGAGGATGAAGCATTGCAGCTATTCAACACTTTTGAAGTTAGCTTACAGAAAAATGTTGATATAAAGGAACAATTGCAACAAGGTGGAATGACCCCACTAGTTCGCGATTTTGCGACGTATGCTTTTCTTCACCAACAGCATTTGCCACTGTCCATCCAAAACAGCTATAAAGTTGCGCTGCAGTTAAACGAACAGATGGATATGAGTGCTGTAAAGGAATGGTTTGCCTTATTCGTAAAAACAGTGGAAGCGAACATGGAAATTAAAAATGTTGATGCTTGGGCAAGTGCTTTTACGTACGTTTATACGATCACCCAAGGGATGAAAATAACCCAAACTTCGCTTGCAAACCGATACGGTGTTTCGGTAAGTACATTAAGAAAACATATAAAAGTTATTCAAAGCCTTCTTTCTTAAAAAAATAGAAAGAAGGTTTTTGGCATATGTTACAATTCACGTGAAATTTACAAGTATACAAGCAAAAAGATGGACGAAATCGAACGTGTTTTATACGATAGTATTAGGGAATACTTTTAAAAGAACTTATTATAATTATTGTCGGCTAAGGAGTGACAAACATGTCTGAAGAAAAAATTTATGATGTGATTATTATCGGGGCTGGTCCTGCAGGAATGACAGCAGCGGTATATACGTCCCGTGCAAATTTAAGCACTTTAATGATAGAGCGTGGAGTTCCAGGAGGACAAATGGCAAACACAGAGGAAGTGGAAAACTATCCTGGATTTGACCATATTTTAGGACCTGAACTTTCTACAAAAATGTTTGATCATGCGAAAAAATTCGGCGCAGAATATGCGTACGGAGATGTAAAAGAAGTAGTAGACGGAAAAGAATATAAAACAGTAAAAGCTGGAAGTAAAGAATATAAAGGCCGATCGATTATTATTTCAAGCGGAGCGGAATATAAAAAGCTTGGCATACCTGGAGAAAAAGAACTTGGTGGCCGCGGTGTATCTTACTGTGCAGTATGTGATGGAGCATTCTTTAAAGAAAGAGAGCTTGTCGTTATTGGTGGGGGAGACTCAGCAGTTGAGGAAGGTGTATACTTAACACGCTTTGCTTCAAAAGTAACAATCGTTCACCGTCGTGACCAATTACGTGCCCAAAAAATTCTTCAACAACGTGCGTTTGATAATGAAAAGATTGATTTCATTTGGAACCATACAGTGAAAGAAATTAACGAAAAAGATGGAAAAGTTGGCTCTGTAACGTTAGTAAGTACAGAAAACGGAGAAGAAAAAGACTTTAAAGCGGACGGTGTATTCGTATATATCGGAATGCTTCCACTATCGAAGCCGTTTAACGGTCTTGGCATTACGAATGAAATGGGATATATCGAAACAAATGATAACATGGAAACGAGAGTGCCTGGCATTTTTGCGGCAGGGGACATTCGTGAAAAATCACTACGTCAAATTGTAACAGCTACAGGTGACGGTAGTATTGCTGCCCAAGCTGCCCAACATTATGTGGAAGAGCTGTTAGAAGAGTTAAAAGCGGAAGCGAAATAATATTGTTATATAAGATTAATATGTAAAATTTGTCAGGCTGTCTGTTAACGAAAAAGTAACTTCCCTTTAATGATGCTGTAACAGCATTGAAACAATAATCGTTTATTATAAAGGTAGTAATTGACCCCCTTTTAATAAATTTTTTTGGCACAGGTTCCCTTTTACCTGTGTCTTTTTTTGAGTATATATAATTAAATTTTCTGAAAATAATATACTAGAAATCCTCTTAATAGAGAAGCTAACAATATTAATTGTCCAATACATAAAGAAAGGATATACTAAATAGATATAATTCGATATTTTGTAGATTTTTACGGTGTTTTCTTTTTTATATATACAGTAAAATAAAAGTAATACACTGTTCACGGTAGGATAAAATGAACATAAGTGTATAATTCGAGGTGAAAAGATGCAAAGAGTAACGAACTGTATTTTATTATCAAATGATAAGGTGTTACTTTTACAAAAGCCGAGACGTGGTTGGTGGGTGGCACCAGGCGGTAAAATGGAGCTAGAGGAATCGGTCAAAGATTCTGTTGTCCGTGAGTACCGTGAAGAGACCGGAATATATTTAAAAAATCCGAATTTAAAAGGTGTTTTTACCTTTATTATGAAAGATAAAGAGGAAGATAAAATAGTTTCGGAATGGATGATGTTTTCCTTTTTAGCAACAGAATATGACGGAAAAAACGTACAACAATCTGAAGAAGGTAAAATCGAATGGCACGATGTAGAAGCAGTAAGTGAGCTTCCAATGGCGCCTGGCGATTATCATATATTAGACTATTTAATTAATGGTACAGGAATGATTTACGGAACGTTTACGTATACTTCCGATTTTGAGCTATTGTCTTACCGTTTAGATCCAAACTAATGGCATGAGTCAAAAATGCTACAAGTATTTCTTATAGGGAGGAATTATGATGAGCACAGGTTCTAGTAGTGATATCCAACTAGTCATCATTACCGGCATGAGTGGAGCAGGGAAAACAGTAGCGATCCAAAGCTTAGAAGATTTAGGTTTTTTCTGTGTCGACAATTTACCACCATCCCTTCTTCCTAAATTTTTAGAGCTAATGGAAGATACGGGAAGTAAAATGAATAAAGTTGCGCTCGGAATGGATTTACGAGGTCGTGAATTTTTCGATAGTTTATTCGAAGCGTTAGACGATATGTCTGAAATTTCTTGGGTAACACCGCATATTTTATTTTTAGATGCGAAAGATTCTGCCCTCGTTAGTAGATATAAAGAAACGAGACGATCACATCCACTTGCAAAAACGGGGTTACCGCTTGAAGGTATTCAGCATGAACGTGAGCTGTTAGAAGAACTGAAAGGTCGCGCTCAACTTATACTCGATACTACCGATTTAAAACCACGAGAGCTACGCGAAAAAATCCTCCATCAATTCGCAACGCATTCAAAACATACGTTTAAAGTAAACGTACTATCTTTTGGGTTTAAATACGGGATCCCAATTGATGCGGACTTAGTGTTTGATGTGCGTTTTTTACCGAACCCTCATTACATCGATCATATGAGGCCAATGACTGGATTAGATGAAGAAGTATCCTCTTATGTGCTAAAATGGACAGAAACACAAAAGTTCATCGAGAAGTTAACCGATTTATTAACATTTATGCTTCCTTATTATAAACGTGAAGGAAAAAGTCAACTTGTCGTTGCAATTGGTTGTACAGGTGGCCAGCATCGATCTGTCACGTTAGCAGAATACTTCGCAAAGCATTTTGGTGAAGACTACGAAACAATCGTGACACATCGCGATATCGAGCGTAGAAAGGAACGACATTAATGAGTGAGACGAAACTTCCAAAAGTCGTCATTATTGGTGGCGGTACAGGGTTACCTGTTTTATTACGCGGATTGAAAAAATACAACATTGATATTACAGCAGTCGTGACCGTTGCAGACGATGGAGGAAGTTCGGGAAGATTAAGGGATGAATTGGATATTCCACCACCGGGAGATGTACGAAATGTACTCGCAGCGTTATCCGAAGTGGAACCGTTAATCGAAGACCTTTTTCAGCATCGATTTAATACTGGAAACGGACTATCTGGGCATTCATTAGGCAATTTATTATTAGCTGCAATGACAACGATACGTGGTGATTTTGTAACCGCCATTCGTGAAATGAGTAAAGTATTAAATGTACGTGGTAAAGTGCTTCCAGCAGCTAACCAAAGTGTTGTCCTTCACGCTGAAATGGAGGATGGTACGATTGTTTCGGGGGAATCGAAAATACCGTATTCCGGCAAGAAAGTAAAACGAGTATTTTTATCACCAGAAAAAGTGGAGCCTCTTCCTGAAACGTTAGAAGAAATTAGCAGTGCGGACTTAATTATTATCGGTCCTGGAAGCCTATATACGAGTATTTTACCGAATTTGCTAGTACCGAAAATCGGAGAAGCCGTTTGTGAAGCGAAAGCAAAAAAGGTGTACATTTGTAATGTGATGACCCAAGCCGGAGAAACATTATCTTATAAAGCAAGTGATCACGTTCAAGCGTTATACGACCATATGGCTCGGCCTTTTATTGATACGATTCTTGTTAACAATGAAAACATACCAGCCAACGTGCAAGAACGCTATACGAAAGAGTTAGCACTACCTGTAGAAGTGGATGAGGATAAGCTACAAGCGATTGGCCTTGAAATCATTCAAGATAACCTTATCCGTTATGAAGATGGAGTAATTCGCCATGATACAGATAAAGTGGCGTCTCTTTTATATTCAATGATTGATGTAACTTGAGTAAATGAAGGTGGTTAGAGGTAAGGGATACCTTATCGCTTCCCCACAAATAATAATGGGGGGATTATGGGATGTCTTACGCATCAGAAACGAAAAAAGAACTAACAACGTTAGAAATAAAAGATTGTTGTGTAAAAGCAGAACTATCCGCACTCATAAGAATGAATGGCTCTTTATCTTTTTCCAATAAAAAGTTAATATTAGATATTCAAACTGAAAATGCAGCAATCGCAAGACGCATTTATACGTTAACAAAAAGACTGTATGATGTGTCCATTGAATTGCTAGTTCGAAAAAAAATGAGACTGAAAAAGAATAACGTTTATATCGTTCGTTACTCGGAGCAAGCTCATTATTTACTAGAGGAACTTCAAATTTTGAAAGACGGTTTTACGTTCATTCGAGAAATTTCCGAAGACATTACAAAAAAGAAATGTTGTAAACGTTCTTATTTACGCGGAGCATTTCTAGCAGGTGGATCGGTAAACAATCCAGAAACATCTTCGTATCACTTGGAAATATTTTCACTGTACAAGGAGCATAACGAATCATTATGTGACCTAATGAATATGTTTCACTTAAACAGTAAAACGTTAGAGCGTAAAAAAGGATATATCAACTATTTAAAAGAAGCAGAGAAAATAGCTGAGTTTTTAAACATTATTGGTGCACACCAGTCTCTTTTAAGGTTTGAAGATATTCGTATCGTTCGCGATATGCGTAACTCGGTAAACCGTCTCGTAAATTGTGAAACAGCTAACTTAAATAAAACGATCGGTGCAGCGATTAGACAAGTTGAAAACATAAAATTTATCGAGCAAACAGTAGGACTGCAAATACTGCCAGATAAATTAAGAGAAATTGCCGAACTACGCGTCACGTATCAAGACGTCACACTAAAAGAACTTGGGGAAATGGTCTCTAGCGGTACGATTAGTAAATCTGGAATCAACCATCGGTTAAGAAAAATAGATGAAATAGCGGAAAAGCTACGCTCAGGAGAAAAAGTATAAATATATAGAGAGAACTTAAGGAGGAATTAAGATGGTACAAAAACAAGTAGAAGTAAAATTAAAAACAGGATTACAGGCACGCCCGGCAGCGTTATTCGTACAAGAAGCAAACAAATTTTCAGCTGACGTGTTTCTTGAAAAAGAAGGTAAAAAAGTAAACGCAAAAAGCATTATGGGACTTATGAGCTTAGCGGTAGGCTCAGGTGCGACTATCACACTAATCGCTGATGGCAACGACGAAGCAGAAGCATTAGAAGCACTAGTAAAATACGTTCAACAAGAAGGTTAATACGAAAACCGTTCCACCTAACAATGTGGGCGGTTTTTTGTTGTTTCAGTCTCGAGTGCGTCAATTATCTTTTTATCTGCGTCAAAAAAGTCGGAAAGTGCGTCAATTATTTTTTTATCTGCGTCAAAAAAGTCGGGAAGTGCGTCAATTATCTTTTTATCTGCGTCAAAAAAGTCGGAAAGTGCGTCAATTATTTTTTTATCTGCGTCAAAAAAGTCGGGAAGTGCGTCAATTATCATTTTATCTACGTCAAAAAAGTCGGCAAGTGCATCAATTATCATCCCAACTACGTCTATAAACTCTCCACCATCATAAATAAAGCCACAACGAACATCTATTCCCTCGCAACCCCCTTCTTAAAAGTAAAAAAGCGCATCCCAACCAACATTGGGACACGCTTATCTCTAACATTAGTTATTATTTCTAATAACTTTATCAATTAATCCATACTCTAACGCACGGTCAGCAGTCATGAAGTTGTCACGCTCTGTGTCACGCTCGATTACTTCCATCGGTTGACTAGTGTTGTCAGCTAAAATGCGGTTTAACTTTTCACGTAAGAAAAGGATACGCTTAGCAGCAATCTCAATTTCAGTTGCCTGACCTTGAGCTCCACCTAGTGGTTGATGAATCATTACTTCACTGTTCGGTAAACAGAAACGTTTACCTTTCGCACCAGCGGATAGTAAGAACGCACCCATGGATGCAGCCATACCGATACACATTGTGCTTACATCTGGCTTAATGAAATTCATCGTATCATAAATTGCCATACCAGCTGTAATGGATCCACCTGGAGAGTTGATGTATAAAGAAATATCTTTATCAGGATCTTCCGCAGTTAAGAAAAGTAATTGAGAAACGATAGAGTTTGCTACGTTATCATCAATTGGACTTCCTAAAATAATAATGCGGTCTTTTAATAGACGAGAGTAAATGTCGTATGCACGCTCACCACGACTTGTTTGTTCAATAACTGTAGGAATTAAGTTCATCTCACTTTTCCTCCTTAAATGTTCTTATTAGTGATAACTAAATTAATAAAGAGAAACGCGGTAATCATTTCCTCTTCTTATGTATCTTTATTCTACAACTAAGGTCAAGAATGGTCAAATGAAAAACCTCGTGAATCTCTATGTTTTTTCTCTACCCTTACATCATAACCATTCTACATAAAATTAAACTTTTCCTTCCTAATATCGTATTGTAAAAATTAGAAATGTATGATTAAGTTATACATGGAAGTTAGACGTATAAAGGTGGGAACCCATTTGAAAAAAATATTTATTTTAATCATCATAACATTATTTTTTGCTGGTTGTAGTTCAACTGCAAAAGAGAAAGTTGATACAAGAGCAATACTAGTTCAAGAAGTTACGGTTGCATTTGCTAATGGGGATCGTGAACTACTAGAAGAAAAAGTGAAAATTGAAGATCATAAAATAGATGAGTATATAGAAAAGTGGTCCCAATCGAACATTAGCGGTAAAGCGGAAACGGACTTTACGGTAGAAAAACAAGGGGACTTTACGTATCATGTTTTTGAAACAAACAAAGGGAAAGAATCTGGGTACGTTATTTTCCGTGTGTTTGAACATTTACATACAGGTTTTTACGTTGATTATGTACAGTTTGTTTCATAGATATTGAAAAATTAGCGCGAATAGCCTATAATTAGTGAGCGAATGATTTTGTTTGCACATCAGTGTGGGTAAATCTCATTCACTTCTTATTTTGCGCTCGTAGCTCAGTCGGATAGAGCGGTGGTTTCCGGTACCACGTCTGTCGGGGGTTCAAGTCCCTTCGAGCGCGCTAAAATAAATCTCTATTTCTATTATGAAATAGGGATTTTTTCTTGTTTAAAGGCATAGTAACTCTTTGGAAACGTATATTTGATAATAATAGAAGCGATAAAGCGGTAGGTACGGATCGAACAAAATGTAGTCGCCATTAATTTACATTCAAAAACGGACGAATCTCATGTAAAATAGAATAGTAGGGAGGAGGGCTGTTAGATGAGACATGATTTACAACTAGTGCAAACGCAAACATTAAAATTAACGATGACACAAGAGTTAAGACAAGCAATATCATTACTACAATACTCAACTTTGGATTTAATTCCTTTTCTGCAAGAGCAAGCGTTAGAAAACCCCCTGCTTGAGTTAAAAAATCAAGAAACATATGCTTCATCTTATCAGCAAAGAAAAGGAAATTCAGATTCCGATTTTACAATTGAAAATGTAGGATATGATAAAGAGTCGATACGAGATTATATCGAGACACAAATACTATTAGACAAAAAGATTACGAAAACAGAGCGAAATTATGTTAAAAAATTATTACCGTATCTCGATGATAACGGTTATTTTACAGAATCAACTTCGTTTATAGCGCAACAAATGAAGGTAAGTGAACATACAGTGGATACGTTAATACAACTAGTCCAAGGGTTAGAACCTGCCGGAGTAGGAGCTCGAAACTTACAAGAATGCATCTTACTTCAATTAACAAGACTTCCGAAACGTAGTCGTGTAGCAGAAGAAATTATCGAGGAACACTTTCACCTATTTGCAGAAAAAGCGTGGAAAACATTGTCTAAGCAAACAGGGTATTCTTTAAAAGAAATACAAGAGGTTTTCGACTTAATTGTGACGCTTGAACCTAAACCAGGTATACGTTATGGATCCAATGATCATGCGAAATACATTATCCCTGATTTATATGTGACAGAAATTAATCATGAGTGGATTGTTTCGCTGAACGACGAATTAATTCCTCAAATTGAAATTAATGAAATTTACGCTAATCATTTAAACGGAGATGATGGACGTTACATTCAAGAGAAAATCCAACACTGTCACTGGTTAATTAGAAGCTTAGACTATCGAAAACAAACATTAATCCGGGTGATGGAAGAAATCGTCCGCCTGCAACATTCCTTTTTCGTAAATGGTCCGTCTTTTTTGAAACCGCTAACATTACGAGTGATTGCCGAGCGACTTGATGTTCATGAGTCTACAGTAAGTCGTGCAACGAAAGAAAAATATGTTCAAACGCCGTATGGATTGTTCGAATTAAAGTATTTTTTCTCACAAGGGTATGTTACGACACTTGATGAAGAAAAGTCATCGCGGCAAGTAAAGGGAGTACTGCAGTCAATTATAGAAAAAGAGAATAAGCAAAAACCATATTCCGACCAAAAGCTGACAACCTTACTAAAAAAAGAGTATAGTATAGATATCTCAAGAAGAACGGTGGCAAAATATCGAGAGCAGCTCCATATTCCATCTTCTTCACAACGAAAAAGATACGATTAGAAAGGTGACAGCGTAATGAAAGTAACACTTTATTCGAAAGAAAATTGTTCTCTATGCGATAAAGGTAAAAAAATATTAGAAGAGTTACAAGAAGAAATAAAATTCTCGATTGAGGAAGTAGATATTTACAAAGACGACATGCTACTAGAAAAATATCAAATTATGATTCCGGTTGCGGAAGTAGATGGCGATATGCTGGGATATGGTATTTTTAACAAAGTTGACATAAGAAACCGCTTACTTGAAAAAATCAGCTAATGCCTAGTTGAATAAGCTTTTAACCTCTGTTAGAATAGAAATTGTAGCCGAGGTGTTTTTTTTTACAACTGGTGGGACATAATATGTCACACAGGGACGAAATGAGTCCCTATTGGAAAACGACACCTAAAAGGGGAAGCTATTGATGAGAAATATTGTAGAGATTCAACAAAAATTATTACCGGATCTTCTATCTGTTATGCAGAAAAGATACGAAATTCTTCGGTACATACGATTAATGCAGCCCATTGGTAGAAGATCACTTTCTACAAACCTTGGACTAAGTGAGCGTGTTTTGCGTAGTGAAGTAGATTTTTTGAAAAAACAAGATTTACTCAACATAAGCACTTCAGGTATGACACTTACGCAAGAAGGTACCATATTAATGAGGCAGTTAGAAGAATTTATGAAAGAAGTATCTGGTTTAAAGGTGTTAGAAGAGGGAATTAAAAACCAACTACAACTTCGACAAGTTGTCATCGTACCCGGAAATAGTGATACTTCCCCGTGGGTAAAAAACGAGATGGGTCGAGCGTGTGTAGCCAGTATGAACCGTTATTTAAAAGAAGAAAATATTATCGCGGTAACTGGAGGTACGACGATTTCTGCAGTTGCAGAAATGATGGCGCCTGAATCTAAAAACCGAAACCTTTTATTCGTTCCAGCTCGTGGTGGGCTAGGCGAAAATGTACAAAATCAAGCTAATACGATTTGTGCAGCAATGGCCGAAAAAACGAAAGGCCAGTACCGATTACTTCACACACCAGATGAATTAAGTAACGATGCTTATCAGTCAATGATTGCGGAACCATCTATTAAAGAAGTGCTTGCACTCATTAAAAATAGTAGTATGGTTGTTCATAGTATTGGGGACGCTAAAATGATGGCGATGCGCCGAAAAACAGCTCCTGAAAATATGAAAAAGATCGAACAATGCAAGGCTGTTGCAGAAGCATTCGGTTATTATTTCAATAGTGATGGAGAAGTAGTCCATCGAGTACAAACAGTAGGAATGCAATTAGCAGATTTGGAAAAAATAGAAACTGTTATTGCGGTCGCTGGAGGAGCTTCGAAAGCGAATGCCATTCGAGCTTATTTAAAACAAGCACCACATACCATCCTTATTACAGATGAAGGTGCAGCAAAAGAGCTAATTAGGGAGACTCTCCCTTAATTAGGGAACGTTTTAGTATTTGTCCAACTAACAAATATTGAAACAGACCTACTATATAAAAAAATTCTTAGTATTCTAAGGAGGAAAAATCATGGCAGTAAAAATTGGTATTAACGGATTTGGTCGTATCGGACGTAACGTATTCCGCGCAGCTTTAAAAAATTCTGAGGTAGAAGTAGTAGCAGTTAACGATTTAACAGACGCTAACATGCTTGCTCATCTTTTAAAATATGATTCCGTACACGGTAGACTTGATGCGGACGTTAAAGTAGATGGCGATAGCCTAGTAGTTGATGGAGTAGCTGTAAAAGTTACTGCTGAGCGTGACCCTGCAAAATTAACTTGGGGAGAAATGGGAGTAGACATCGTTGTTGAATCTACTGGTTTCTTCACTAAGCGTGCAGACGCTGCAAAACATTTAGAAGCTGGAGCGAAAAAAGTAATTATTTCTGCACCTGCTACTGACGAAGATATTACAATTGTTATGGGTGTTAACCATGACAAATATGATGCAGCTAGCCATGACGTAATTTCTAATGCGTCTTGTACTACAAACTGTTTAGCTCCATTTGCAAAAGTATTAAACGACAACTTTGGTATTAAACGTGGAATGATGACAACTGTTCACTCTTACACAAATGACCAACAAATTTTAGATTTACCACATAAAGACTACCGTCGTGCTCGTGCAGCAGCAGAGAACATTATCCCAACTTCTACTGGTGCAGCTAAAGCGGTATCTCTAGTATTACCTGAATTAAAAGGTAAACTAAACGGTGGTGCAATGCGTGTTCCAACTCCAAACGTATCACTAGTTGACTTAGTAGCGGAGTTAGATAAAGACGTAACTGCTGAAGAAGTAAATGCAGCATTAAAAGCAGCTTCTGAAGGTGACTTAAAAGGAATCCTTGATTACTCTGATGAGCCACTAGTATCTGGTGACTACAATGGTAACCCAGCTTCTTCTACAATCGATGCATTATCTACAATGGTTATGGAAGGTAGCATGGTTAAAGTTATCTCTTGGTATGACAACGAGAGCGGATACTCTCACCGAGTAATCGATTTAGCTACTTACATCGCTTCTAAAGGTCTATAATATTTCACAATTCAATTGTGATTTGCTATACACTTTATATATAATTAAGAGTGGTTAAGGGGGAAGGGAATATATCCCTCCCCCTTTTTTCCATGTAGTGATGGATAGACGTTGTATTTTCAATAAAAGGAGGCCTTTTTCATGAACAAGAAAAGTATTCGCGATATTGATGTAAAAGGTAAAAGAGTCTTTTGTCGTGTAGACTTTAACGTACCGATGAAAGATGGTGTAGTTGGCGACGAGACTCGTATTCGTGCAGCAATCCCGACGATTCAACATTTAGTTGAAAATGGTGCAAAAGTTATTTTAGCAAGTCATCTAGGACGTCCAAAAGGGGAAGTTGTAGAAGAACTTCGCTTAGCACCAGTAGCCCGCCGTCTTCAAGAGCTTTTAGGTCGTGACGTAGCAGTAGCTAACGAAGCGTATGGAGAAGCTGTGAAAGCACAAGTAGACGCTCTAGCGGAAGGTGACGTACTTGTATTAGAAAATGTACGCTTCTACCCTGGTGAAGAGAAAAACGATTCAGAACTAGCAAAACAATTTGCAGAGCTTGCAGATGTTTACGTAAATGATGCATTTGGTGCAGCTCACCGTGCTCATGCTTCTACAGAAGGTATTGCACATCACGTACCTGTTGCAGTTTCCGGTCTATTAATGGAAAAAGAATTAGACGTACTAGGTAAAGCTTTATCACATCCTGACCGTCCATTCACTGCAATTATCGGTGGTGCAAAAGTTAAAGACAAAATCGGTGTTATTGATAACCTACTGGATAAAGTAGATAACCTAATTATCGGTGGAGGACTTGCTTACACTTTCATTAAAGCGCAAGGACACGATGTTGGGAAATCTCTTCTAGAAGAAGATAAAATAGATTTAGCAAAATCGTTCATGGAAAAAGCGAAGAAAAACGACGTAAACTTCTACATGCCAGTTGACGTTTTAGTAGCTGATGATTTCTCTAACGATGCTAATACAAAAATTGTTCCAATTGATCAAATTCCTAGCGATTGGGAAGGTTTAGACTGTGGTCCAAAATCTAGCGAGATTTATGCAGAAGTTATTAAAAACTCTAAACTAGTTATTTGGAACGGACCGATGGGAGTATTCGAATTAGATACTTTCGCAAACGGAACAAAATCAGTAGCAGAAGCACTAGCACAATCTCAAGATACATACTCTGTAATCGGTGGAGGAGACTCCGCAGCTGCAGTAGAAAAGTTCAATCTTGCAGATAAAATGAGCCACATCTCTACAGGTGGAGGAGCTTCCTTAGAATTTATGGAAGGTAAAGCCCTACCAGGAGTAGTAGCTTTAAACGATAAGTAAGATTCTTACCCTTTAATGTTATGAAGTGAAGTTACTTCGTTTTTGTGAGTGGAACGGGTCCATGGCAAAGCGGCGTTCGGGATATACATACAAACGAGTGACACGCTAATAATGACAGGGTGAAAATAATAAGCATTGAAAGGAATGAAATTCCATGCGTAAACCAATTATTGCAGGAAACTGGAAAATGCACAAAACTGCTTCTGAAGCAGTAAGCTTTGTAGAAGAAGTGAAGGGATTAATTCCTTCAGCTGACAAAGTGGATGCAGTTGTTTGTTCACCTGCCCTATTTTTAGACCGTCTAGTACAAAATGTAGAAGGTAGCGAACTTAAAGTTGGCGCTCAAAACATGCACTGGGAAGAAAGTGGAGCGTTCACAGGTGAAATTAGCCCTGTAGCATTAAAAGACTTAGGAGTAACTTACGTAGTTTTAGGTCACTCTGAGCGTCGTGAAATGTTTGCAGAAACAGACGAAACTGTAAACAAAAAAGTATTATCATCTTTCCAACACGGATTAACTCCTATCGTTTGCTGTGGCGAAACGTTAGAAGAACGTGAAGCTGGAAAAACAAATGATCTAGTAGGAGACCAAGTGAAAAAAGCGCTAACGGGCCTAACTGCTGATCAAGTAAAAACAACAGTCATTGCTTACGAACCTATTTGGGCAATCGGAACTGGAAAATCTTCAACTGCAGAAGATGCGAACGAAGTATGTGCACATATTCGTCAAGTTGTAGGGACTGAATTCGGTCAAGATGCTGCAGATGCAGTTCGTATTCAATACGGCGGAAGTGTAAAACCAGGTAACATCGCTGAATATATGGCACAACCAGATATCGATGGAGCTTTAGTTGGCGGAGCAAGCCTAGAAGCTCAATCTTTCTTACAGCTTTTGGAGGCAGGTAAGAATGAGTAAAAAACCAGTAGCACTTATTATTTTAGACGGCTTCGCTCTTCGTAATGAAGAAAAAGGGAACGCCGTTGTTCATGCAAAAAAACCAAACTTTGACCGTTACTGGAACAACTATCCACATGCACAATTAATTGCTAGTGGAGAAGCGGTAGGATTACCTGAAGGACAAATGGGGAATTCTGAAGTTGGGCACTTAAATATTGGTGCTGGACGTATCGTTTATCAAAGTTTGACTCGAGTGAACGTTGCTATCCGTGAAGGACATTTCGCAGAAAACGAAACATTCCTTCGCGCAATGAACCATGCAAAAGAAAAAAACTCTAACTTACACATTTTCGGTCTACTTTCAGACGGTGGTGTACATAGTCATATTAACCACCTTTTCGCTCTATTAGAACTAGCGAAAAAAGAAGGTGTGGAGAGAGTTTACATTCACGGTTTCCTTGATGGTCGTGATGTAGCACCTCAAAGTGCGAAACAATTTATTGAGCAATTAAATGCACACATTGAACAAACAGGTGTTGGAGAAATCGCAACTATTTCTGGTCGTTATTACTCGATGGACCGCGACAAGCGTTGGGATCGTGTAGAAAAGTCGTATCGATCCATGGTATACGGCGAAGGGCCATCTTACCGTAATGCATTAGAAGTTGTTGAAGACTCTTATGCAAATGGTATCTACGATGAATTCGTATTACCATCTGTCATTACGAAAGAAGACGGAAGCCCAGTAGCAACAATCCAAAACGATGACGCTGTTATTTTCTATAACTTCCGTCCAGACCGTGCGATCCAAATTTCAAACACGTTCACGAACAAAGACTTCCGTTCGTTTGACCGTGGAGAAAAGCACCCTGAAAACTTAATGTTCGTATGTTTAACACATTTCAGTGAGTCAGTAGACGGATATGTTGCATTTCAACCAGTTGGAATGGATAATACCCTTGGTGAAGTATTAGCTCAACAAGGGTTAAAGCAACTACGAATTGCTGAAACGGAAAAATATCCACACGTTACGTTCTTCATGAGCGGTGGACGTGAGGAGCCTTTCCCAGGTGAAGAGAGAATATTAATTGATTCACCGAAAGTAGCAACGTATGACTTAAAGCCAGAAATGAGTGCATATGAAGTAACAGAAGCACTATTAAAAGAAATCGAAGCAGATAAACATGATACGATTATTTTAAACTTTGCGAACCCAGATATGGTAGGGCACTCCGGAATGCTTGAGCCAACTGTGAAAGCAATTGAAGTAGTCGACGAATGTTTAGGAAAAGTTGTCGAAGCAATTAATGCTAAAGGCGGAACTGCTATTATTACAGCTGACCACGGGAACGCTGATGAAGTCATTACGTTAGAAGGCAACCCGATGACAGCACATACAACAAACCCAGTTCCTGTTATCGTAACACGCGAAGGTCTAGAACTTCGTAACGACGGTATTTTAGGAGACTTGGCGCCAACAGTACTTGACTTACTAGGCGTTGACAAACCAGAAGAAATGACAGGAAATACGTTAATTAAAAAATAATATAAGAGTATAGCGCTGAGAAGTGCATTACTTTTTGATTGGAGCGGAAGGTACTTGACTCCCGCGGGAGAAGAGAGAAGGTCGAGACCCCACAGGCGAAGCCGAGGAGGCTCGACTCTCTCCCCGCAGGAAAGCAAGTACCTGTAGCGGAAATCAACTATTGTAAAAAATATTTTAAAATAAAAAGGAGACTTACAAACATGCCAATTATCTCTGATATTTACGCACGCGAAGTATTAGACTCTCGCGGTAACCCAACAATTGAAGTAGAAGTTTACACAGAATCAGGCGCATTCGGTCGCGCACTAGTACCAAGTGGTGCATCTACAGGTGAATACGAAGCAGTAGAACTACGTGACGGTGACAAATCTCGTTACTTAGGTAAAGGTGTTCAAAACGCAGTTGAAAACGTAAACGAGCAAATCGCTCCTGAACTTATCGGTCTTTACGACGTAATGGAGCAAGTAGCTATCGACCAAGCATTAATGGAGCTTGACGGTACAGAAAACAAAGGAAAATTAGGAGCAAACGCTATTCTTGGTGTTTCTATGGCAGTAGCTCGTGCAGCAGCTGACTTCCTACAAATTCCTTTATACCAATACTTAGGCGGATTCAGTGCAAAAACGCTTCCAGTACCAATGATGAACATCATCAACGGTGGAGAGCATGCGGACAACAACGTAGACATCCAAGAATTCATGGTAATGCCTGTTGGAGCTGAAAACTTCAAAGAAGCTCTACGTATGGGTGCTGAAATCTTCCACGCTCTTAAAGCAGTTTTAAGTGCAAAAGGTTTAAACACAGCTGTTGGTGACGAAGGTGGATTCGCTCCAAACTTAGGATCTAACGAAGAAGCTCTTCAAACAATCATCGAAGCAATTGAAAAAGCTGGTTACAAACCAGGTGAGCAAGTAATGCTTGCTATGGACGCTGCAGCTTCTGAGTTCTACAACAAAGAAGACGGTAAATACCACCTTAAAGGCGAAGGTGTTGTTTACACTTCTGAAGAAATGGTTGAATTCTACGCGAAAATGGCGGAGAAATACCCAATCATCTCGATCGAAGACGGCTTAGATGAAAACGACTGGGAAGGTTTCAAACTATTAACGGAGCGCATCGGCGGTAAAGTTCAATTAGTTGGAGACGACCTATTCGTAACAAACACGAAAAAATTAGCAGAAGGTATCGAGCGTAAAATCGGTAACTCTATCCTAATCAAAGTAAACCAAATCGGTACACTAACTGAAACATTCGAAGCAATCGAAATGGCAAAACGCGCTGGTTACACAGCTGTAATCTCTCACCGTTCTGGTGAAACAGAAGACAGCACAATTGCTGACATCGCAGTTGCAACAAACGCTGGCCAAATCAAAACTGGTGCACCATCTCGTACAGACCGTGTAGCTAAATACAACCAATTACTTCGCATCGAAGACCAACTTGGTGACACAGCTCGCTACGACGGCTTACGTTCTTTCTATAACTTAAAGAAATAATGTGAATGAGGGTCTGACCTATTGGGGTCAGGCCCTTTTATATTGGGTGGCGTGAACAGAGGGTCTGCTGGCGAAAAGTGTTACCGGTTGGCGTAAAAAGATGCTCAATTGGCCGAAAAGTGTTCCCAGTTGGCTCAAAAAGATGCTCAGTTGGCCGAAAAGTGAGTCCAGTTGGCCGAAAAGTGAGTCCAGTTGGCGCAAAAGTGAGTTCAGTTGGCGCAAAAGTGAGTTCGGTTGGCACAAAAGCGGGTTCAGTTGGCGCAAAAGTGAGTTCGGTTGGCCGAAAAGTGAGTTCGGTTGGCACAAAAGCGAGTTAGCTTGGCCAAAAAAATGATTCAAATTACTTAATAAGGCTCACGACTAGCACAAAAAACTAACAGTAAACGCAAATTGCACTATTCGAAATGAAGAAATTCCTGACCTTTTCGCATTTTCTCCCTCTTGTCCACACTAACATTTTGTGGTACATTTATTGTAAGTTTACTTATGAACGTTCGATGGAGGTGTCGTAGTCACATGCAAATTTTCTTAACTATTTTACTTATTATTACTTCTTTAGCACTTGTAGTCGTTGTTTTACTTCAATCAGGAAAAAGTGCTGGTCTATCTGGTGCAATCGCTGGTGGAGCAGAAACATTATTTGGTAAACAAAAAGCGCGCGGTCTTGATTTAGTTTTACATCGTGCAACGATCGTATTAGCTGTACTATTTTTCTTACTAACTTTAGCAATCGCTTATTTTGCATAAAACAACAGTAAAACCACTTCCCATTACCGAGAAGTGGTTTTTTTAATTAACGGAAATGCGACCGTAACGTTAGTCCCTTTTCCTTCCTCGCTAAAAAAGTTAATCGTTCCATTATATTTCTGGACAATATTAAAGCAAATCATTAACCCAAGTCCAGTCCCTTTTGCCTTTAAAGAATAGAAGGGAGTGCCGATTCTTTTTAATTGTTCCTTCGTCATCCCAACCCCTTGATCTACAATGTTAATTTGAACCCTATCATTAACTTTTCTAACCTTTACTCGCACTGTTCCCCCATGCTTGGAAGCTTCCACCGCGTTTTTCAATAAATTGACGAATAGCTGCTTAAATTCCATTAAAGTACATTGAATCGAATAATCATCTTCAATGTCTAATTCTATTTGGATTGTATCAATGTGAGCGTACGTATTTAGCAAATCCATTACATTATAAAGAGCTGGTTTAACTTCAACTGTTTCAACTTCACTAACCTCAGGCTTTGCGAGAGATAAAAAGTCTGAAATAACCGTTTCAGCTGTATACAGCTCGTCCATCATTAATTTATAATGCTTCTTTATATGGTCAGGTAATTGCTTATCTGTTTCATGTAATTGGATAAATCCTTTCACTACTGTAATCGGATTGCGAATTTCATGTGCAACTGCTGCAGCCAATTGTCCTGTTGTCTTTAATCGTTCATCCTCTTGGATTTGCTGATAATACTGCTTTTGCTCTTCAATTTTTTTCTTAATGAGTGCAAAAATAAAATAAAGCATAACTTGGCATGCTAAAAAATTGATCGCATAACCGTGTAAGTCTTTATAAAATATAGGAAAACCAGCTCCTTGATCTACTAAAAAGACATAAAGCATAAAAGAAAGTACTATTACAACATTACTAATTAACGAAAAATAAAATAGCCTTTGATTGTAGAACAATATCGCTATCCCTGGAATAAAGCAAATGATAAGGAGTGGTGATAAAGTGAATGGATAGAAAATGAACATTGCGTAAAAATAAATGGGCATTGCAATGTTCAATGCATATTTAGTGAAGATATTTTTCTTTTTAGGATAAATAATTAATAGTATGGAAATGACTACTACAATTAATAGGTGCGTAATAAATGTGGCTGTTGGCCCATTTTCCCACAGTTCAATGAACGAACCTAACGTCATTAAGACGATACTAGCAATCGCAATAATCCAATATATTTTTTTATTTGGTAAATGGGTTTGATTCTTCATGTTAATACCTCAATATTTGTAATATCTCCATTTTACTAGATTATAGTTGGAAAGAAAATGTAAAAAAAAGAGAGACCGCTTTGGCCCCCTAATTTTCCTATTCAACATTCTTACTAAGCTCCTTAAATGCCTCACTTATTTCTTCCATCGTCATCCCCATTTCTTTGGCTTCAAGAATCATTTGAATCCAGTCACAATCTAATTCATATTCTAGGTCCACAGTTATTCCCCCTTAATTCTTTTCGTTTCTTGCCATTTCTTAAAATGAAGGTAATCACGAAACTGTACAAAATCTTCTTTTGTCATCCCCTCAGAAATCGCTTTGTATAAAAGCCGTCGCCATTCAGCATCTAGCGTAATTTTTGGCCCACTTACCTTTTTCTTTTTATTAAGTAATTCTTCTATATCGGTATCTAATGATGTCGCAATTTTACTTAACAATTGAAGAGAAGGGTTTACTTGCAAATTTCGTTCTAATTGACTCAAGTAAGACTTTGAAACACCTGATTTTTCCGCTAATTCACTTAAACTAAGTCCATTATTATTACGAAGTTTCTTTATCTCGTCACCAATCATACACATCGTCCTAACTATATATCTTTTTGTTCATTATATCGTACAGTTAATTCATTATAAAAAACAAAAAACTAAGTAAATGAGAGAAAACTAATGAAAAAGTCCTAAAAATGTTCTCAATTGCGAAAAAACGAACTAATTTGGCGTTTTTCATAACGAACAAAGTGTTTTATACTTCGTATTGTAAGGTTCGTTAAAGAGAACAACGAACTTAAAAATTTTACCTTAGGGGTATAGGAGGAAAAAGAATGAGTTTAAAAAAGAAATTAGGTTTAGGGGTAGCTTCAGCAGCACTAGGTTTAGCACTAATTGGTGGAGGTACATATGCGTACTTTAGTGACACAGTAGCAACAACTAACACATTTGCATCGGGTACATTAGATTTATCCATTAATCCAGAGTATGTAATTCGTGCTGAAAACATTAAACCAGGAGATATTATGCCAAGAGCTTTTGAACTTTCAAATGACGGTACTTTAGATATCTCTAGAGTTGATATTCATACAGATTACACTGTTGAATATGGCGACAAGTATACAGGAGGAGACTTAGGTGAGCATATTCTCGTACATTTCATGACAAACGTAGATAAGAATGGTCTAGGTAATATCGTTGTAGGGCCAAACAATGTTATAACTACTACTACTTTAGCAGAACTAAAAGCTGCAGATGGTCTTCCTGATGCAGTAGCAAATGATCTATACGTAAATTTACCGTGGCTAGGTGAAGTAAATGGAGAAAGGGGCGGCCTTGCAGCTGGGGATTCAGATGACTTAATTGTTGTGTTTGAATTTGTAGATAATACTGAAGATCAAAATACATTCCAAGATGCTGAGTTGACTCTCTTCTGGAACTTCGAAGCTCACCAAACAGCTGGAACTATAAAATAAGAAACTAGATAGATTGGGGAAGGGTGGGGTTAGCTCACCTTTCACCATTTATTTTTTATCATAAATATATAAATCTAATTGTATATTCATGATAGAAAGTAAAAGCATTAAAGGAGGTTCTAACATTGAAATGAGGAGCTCTAGATTAAGGAAGTTTGGTAAAAAGAACAAAGGGTTTCTAATCATTTTACAATTAGCTGCTATTTATTATGTATCAATTATTTCACTATCATATTTAACAAATGGAACACTAGCCTATTACAGTGACACTTCACAAACAAACACTAGGATCACTACTGCTTCAGATTGGTACGACGGAAGTGATCTTATTTTTCCTAATAGAGGTACTCAAGTTGTACATAGTTGTCCTCCTGAAGAAATCGGTGTGGTAGTTAAAAATGATGGATTAGATATGTCTAAAGCGACAGAGTATGAGATTTATTACACTGAATTAAATGAAAATGGGAATCCACTAAAACATGGTGATAGAATTTTTTCAGGTTGGATTGAACCGATCCCTAAAGGGGGGACTGTCCTCTTAACTTATCAAGCTGAAAGTGAAGGATGGTACGTTTTCAAAGCTCTACAAAGACCTGGATTTGAAAAGGACTATATTAATAGAAAAGAAGTGTGGAGTGAAAAAGTGAAAGTCCAGTGTAAAAAACAGAAAGATATTAAGGGAGCAGCTGAAGAAGAAGAGAATGAAATAGATAAGTCATTAGAGGAAAAGGAAGAAATAGTAGAAGAACAACCGAATGAAGACATAAAAAATGAAGAGGAAGAAAATAAAGAAGAAAAAATGGATGAAGAATTAGAACCAGAGCCAGAAAAAGAAGAAAAAAGTGAAGAAATACCTCCAGAAGAAAGTGACGATGAAAAAACTGAAGAAGAGATATCTTCAGATCAACCTAAGAATCAGAGTATAGATGAAGAAAAGGAACATGAAGGAGATGAATCAAGTGAAGGATAAGCTTAAAAGCCTATTTAGTCTAAAAAATATAAAAAAATGGTTTAGTAGTTTAGTGACATTTACTTTATTTGCAACTTTAATTTTAATGGCTGTTCTCGTAATATCCTCCAAAGCTGCTGGAGGAGAACCACAAGTTTTAGGCTATCAATTAAAAACTGTTTTATCTGGTTCAATGGAGCCAGAAATAAAAACAGGATCCGTTATTGCGGTAAAGCCTGATGTAGATATGAAAGGCTTTGAAAAAGGGGATATTATTACATTTAAAGCAGATACAGAGAAATTAATTACTCATAGAATTACAGAAGTTGTTACTAGTGGAGAACATGTAATGTATCGAACTAAAGGCGATAGTAATAATGCAGAAGATTCCGCGCCTGTTTTGTCTGAAAATGTAGTTGCACAGTATACCGGCTTCACTATCCCATATGCTGGTTATTTTATCAACTTTGCGAATTCTAAAAATGGAAGCTTACTTTTAATGGTCCTTCCAGGTATATTACTCGTACTTTATGCTGGTTTAACAATTAAGAGTGCAATAAATGAGATCGAGAAAAATAGTAAACAACTAACTGTTCCAATTGAGGATACACCGCCAAAAGTTTAGTTAAGCCCTTAAGGGAAGGGAGAAACGGTATGAATGCTATAGTAAAACTTATCATGTATAGTGCTTTACTAATACTAATAATACAATCGGCTACTTCTTCTGTTCTTGCTGACTCTAATGAAAATGAAATAGATATAAGGACTTCACCCGAAAAAATACTTTTTGAATTAGATAACATGAAACCAGGAGATTGGGCAGAAAGAAGTTTAGTAGTAACAAATAGCGGTACGAAAGATTTTAAATATCTTTCGTCCGCAAGTTTAGTTTCAGGTTCTGAAAAATTTTATAATGCTCTTATTTTATCTATTTCAGATAAAAGTGGACAGATTTTTAATGGTAGTCTTGAAGATTTTAAAGCGTTAAATCCAAGAGAAATTGTATCAGGTGGAAAGGATGAATTGTTATTTAAAGTGGAGTTTCCATATGAAAAGGGAAATGAGTATCAAGGTTTAGCATCTATAGTAGAATTTAAGTTTTATGCAGAAGGTACACTTGGAGGAGTTAGCCCTGTGGATGGTGTAAAGTTACCTAAAACAGCTACAAACATTTTAGATATTATTTTAATTGGTGTCATTATTTTAACTATAGGTACATTTATATTAATAATAAGTAATAGAAAAAAACGAAAAATGCAATATAAATAAATTTTTAAAGTTATTTCTTTTAAAGGAGAGAAATTAAGGTGTACACCAAAACCTGCCCAACCTGCACGAAACCATCCTACTCCAGCTCAGAATTCTCCCGATGGATCTGTCCAACTTGTTCAACAGACTTAACTTCTCAAAAGGAATACGTAGCATTATGTCATCAACCAACTAAATACGAAAGAAAGAAACAGCTTACTCTTTATGTAAAGAGCTATAAAATCGACCGAGTCATATAATAAAGCGCCGATGCATTTTGCTATCGACGCTTTTATTTTTGGCTTGCTTTCCATTTATTAAATTCTAGCCATTCTTTGAATTCATCTTTTGATACACCTGAATTCATAGCTTCTTTTACTAGGTTAGCCCACTCTGAATCGATGGCTCCTTCGTCTACTTCTTCATGTAGAAGGCTGTTGACGGATACGCCTAAAACTGCTGAAACCTTTTCTAAAAACTGTACAGATGGGTTCGATTGTAAGTTACGTTCGATGGAACTTAAATAAGATTTAGCAACCCCTGCACGCTCTGCTAGTTCTGACATGGATAATTTCTTTTCTTCACGAATTTTTTTGATGCGCTCGCCGATCACAGTAGTCACCTTCTTTCTCTATCTCTAACTTTTTCTATTATATCATATATCGAAGGTGTTGTTTGATATTTCAAACAAAAATAAAACTATACGAACTAAAGAGAGGTGTTCGGATAGTTATGTAAAAACTCTCTAATTTCTTCCACGCTAATGCCGAATTCTAACGCAGATGATATTAGTTCAATCCACTCTTTATCTAGATTCTCAGTCATTTCTAGTACCCCATTCCCCATACTTTTTCCCTCCTAAAATACAATCAGTATCCCAGGCAGTCCAGCCATCATAGCAGATTTTTTTCTCTTTCTTTGTTTATCTCCCGTAGACCTGTTGACTTTGCGTCCTTATTTTTCAATAAGTTTGCCTTTGACTGAATCAATAGTCGCACTACTTTTTCTATATGTCCAAAGTTATTATAAAACAACCATATTAAAGATGTTGAAGATACATGTCGAAGTAGTAAAAAAGTGATAAATCTCTCTAAAGCTTGATATGATAACGATTAGAGGAATTAAATGTTAATTTTTTACTAAAAAGGAGAAAAATAATTTTATCCACTTTTGTCGAAATAGTCTGAAACTTAAAGTTAGGCAAATTGTTACCCACATAAAAATAAATAGGATTGCGAAGCTGTTACTTTTTTACTAGTAATTCGTTTAGCACCATATTTCATGCGTAACAAAACGTTTTATGGTAATATATTCTTTTTGGATAGGATAAATTTTTACTTATAAATGGTTGAGCATACTATACATAATAATAAAGAGTGAGGGATGTCCCAATGAAAGTGAAGTTACCAGAACCGTTCACGTTTGAAGGCGGGGAACGAGCGGTTTTACTATTACACGGATTTACAGGAAATTCAGCCGATGTTCGCATGTTAGGCCGATTTTTAGAAACAAGAGGTTATACATGTCATGCACCACAATATAAAGGACATGGTGTTCCGCCAGAAGAACTTGTTCATACAGGCCCGGAAGATTGGTGGCAAGATGTAATGGAAGCTTATCAGTTTTTAAAAGATAAGGGTCATGAGCAAATTGCAGCTGTTGGTTTGTCTCTTGGAGGCGTATTTTCTCTTAAATTAGGTTACACTGTACCTATTAAGGGTATTGTCCCAATGTGCGCACCAATGTATATAAAAAGTGAAGAAGTAATGTATGAAGGTGTTTTAGCGTATGCTCGTGAATGGAAGCGAAGAGAAGGAAAAACACCAGAACAGATTGAACAAGAAATGAAGGCTTTTGCTCCGATGAATACGTTAAAAGAGCTACAAGCATTAATCGCTGACGTTCGTGACAATGTCGATATGATTTACTCGCCAACATTTGTAGTTCAAGCACGCCACGATAAAATGATTAATACAGACAGTGCGAACATTATTTACAATGCAGTGGAGGCAGACAATAAGAAAATAAAATGGTATGAAGAATCAGGTCATGTCATTACGCTAGATAAAGAGCGTGAACAACTACATGAAGATGTTTATGAATTTTTAGAGTCATTAGATTGGTAAGGTGTATTAGACAATTAAAAGGAGGGATGGGAAATGGAAGAAATGATTCAAGAACATATAGAGCGGCTTCTTTCCTATATGAAAGAAGAGGCCTATAAGCCGTTAACTACGGGTGAGTTAGAAAGTGCATTCGGAATAGAAGATTCAGAGGAATTTAAAACGTTTGTCAAAGCGTTAGTGCAAATGGAAGAACAGGGGTTAGTTGTTCGTACGAGAAGTAATCGTTACGGGTTACCAGAAAAAATGAACCTTGTTCGTGGTAAAGTAGTTGGCCATTCAAAAGGGTTCGCTTTCGTTGTACCGGAAGAAGCTGATTTAGAGGATGTGTTTATTCCACCGACAGAGCTAAATAATGCGATGCACGGAGATATCGTTCTCGTACGAGTGAACAAGCGTGCAGAAGGTGGTTCTCGACAAGAAGGAACCGTTATTCGGATTGTAGAACGTAGTGTGAAGCAAATAGTCGGTACATATACAGAAAGCAAAAATTTCGGTTTCGTTATTCCTGATGATAAAAAGGTAACGAGTGATATTTTTATACCGAAGGAAGCAACAGGTGGAGCGGTAGAAGGTCATAAAGTTGTCGTGAAAATTACAACGTATCCAGAAGGACGTTTAAGTGCGGAAGGAGAAGTAGTTGAAATACTTGGGCATAAAAATGATCCTGGTGTTGATATTCTCTCCGTTATTCATAAGCACGGATTACCTGGTGATTTTCCGAAAGAAGCGCTGGACCAAGCGATTGCTGTACCAGACGAAATTAGCGAAGAAGATATGAAAGGCCGCCGCGATCTTCGTGACGAAGTGATCGTTACGATTGACGGTGCTGATGCGAAAGATTTAGATGATGCTGTAACGGTAATGCAATTAGATAACGGAAATTATAAATTAGGTGTACACATTGCCGATGTTTCTTATTACGTAACAGAAGATTCCCCTATTGATAAAGAAGCGTTAGACCGTGGTACAAGTGTTTATTTAGTAGACCGAGTTATTCCGATGATACCGCATCGCTTATCCAATGGTATTTGTTCTTTAAATCCAAAAGTAAATCGCTTAACGTTATCATGTGAAATGGAAATAAACCCTTCAGGTGAAGTAGTTAAGCATGAAATTTTCCAAAGTGTGATAAAAACAACGGAACGAATGACGTATACAGATGTGAACAAAATTCTCGTTGATAAAGACGAAGAAACACGTTCTCGTTACGAAAGTTTAGTGCCGATGTTTGAAGAAATGGAAAGACTAGCTGAAATTCTTCGTACTAAACGGATGACACGTGGTGCAATCGATTTTGACTTTAAAGAAGCGAAAGTTCTAGTCGATAAGGAAGGAAACCCAACTGATGTCGTGCTCCGTGAGCGTTCAGTTGCGGAGCGTTTAATTGAGGAGTTCATGCTAGCAGCGAACGAAACGATTGCTGAGCATTTCCATTGGTTAAACGTCCCATTCATTTACCGTGTCCATGAAGATCCGAAAGAAGAAAAGCTACAACGTTTCTTCGAGTTTATTACGAATTTTGGATATGTCGTAAAAGGAAAAGGTAACTCTGTACATCCACGAGCACTTCAAGAAATTATCGAAGCGGTTCAAGGAAAGCCAGAAGAAATGGTTGTTTCAACTGTCATGCTTCGTTCCATGAAGCAAGCGAAATATGACGAAGAAAGCTTAGGCCACTTTGGGCTATCAACAGAGTATTACACTCATTTCACTTCACCAATTCGTCGTTATCCAGATTTAATCGTGCATCGTTTAATCCGCACTTATTTAATTGAAGGAAAAATAGACGAAGATACGCAAGCGAAGTGGAAAGAAAAGTTACCGGAAATTGCCGAGCATACGTCTAACCGCGAACGTCGAGCAGTAGATGCGGAAAGAGAAACAGATGAGCTGAAGAAAGCGGAGTATATGTTAGATAAGATCGGCGAAGAATACGACGGTATTATTAGCTCTGTTACAAACTTCGGTATGTTCGTGGAACTGCCAAATACAATTGAAGGGCTCGTTCACGTAAGCTACTTAACAGACGATTACTATTCGTACGACGAACGTCATTATGCAATGATCGGGGAGCGTACAGGGAAAGTATATCGAATCGGTGATGAGATTACGATTCGCGTCGTTAATGTCGATAAAGATGAACGCTCCATTGATTTTGAAGTAGTTGGCATGAAAGGAACTCGCCGAACATTAAGTAAAGACGCACCTCGCGTTATAAAAAGTGATGCAGGTAAACCACCGAAAGGACGTAGCCAAAAACGAAAACGTGATAAAGACGTTGATGACTACACCTTTGAAATAGGATGGTCTACCCAATCACCGAATAAAAAGAAGAAAACTGAGAAAAAACATTACGAAAATGCCCCAAAAGCAAAACGTAAAAAGAAAAAGAAGCGATAATGGAATATTGCAGCCCGCCGTTAATGGTGGGCTTTTATCGATTTTAGGGGGTAATAACGGTGCGTGGTGATAAATAACTGGGGCGCGGTGATAAATAAACCGGCGTGGGTGATAAATAAATTAGCGTGGGTGATAAATAAACTGTGTTCAGTGATAAATAAATTAGCGTTGGTGATAAATAAAACGGGTTAGGTGATAAATAAATCAGCGTTGGTGATAAATAAACCGAGCCCGGTGATAAATAAACTCAGCTCCATGATAAATAAAACAACAGATGATAACTAAACCAGAGCCCAACACTAAATAAAATGCCTACAGTATTAATTAAAACACCCCTTTCATATAAAAAACGCACCACCCGCTATACAATAACTACAAAACTACCTTACTCCTTGTATCCACCCCTCATTTTTGGTAAAATGTTCATTACAAAAGGAAGGGGAAACGCGATGCCAAAAGGACATGGAAAGACGTTAAGCCAAAACAAAAAAGCATATCATGATTATTTCATTGAAGAGACATATGAAACAGGAATGGTATTGCAAGGTACAGAAATTAAATCAATTCGTGCTGGCCGTGTGAATTTAAAAGATTCTTTTGCACGTGTTCAAAACGGTGAAGTGTTCTTGCACAACATGCATGTTAGCCCTTATGAGCAAGGTAACCGTTACAATCACGAGCCATTACGGACACGAAAACTACTTCTTCATCGTAAAGAGATTAGCAAACTTATTGGGATGACGAAAGAAGAAGGATACACACTCGTACCACTTAAAGTGTACTTGAAAAATGGATTTGCCAAACTACTTTTAGGTTTAGGTAAAGGGAAAAAGAAATATGACAAACGTGAAGACTTAAAACGTAAAGAAGCAAAACGTGATATTGAACGTGCATTTCGCGAGCGTCAAAAGATGTAATGTGTTTTACAAAAACTTACAATTGAAAAGTTATGTAAGTATGTTATAATAAATTTGTCGCTAAGTTAAGCGGCACTTTGATAATTGAATAGCTAATGTAACGTTAGCTTGAAATATCACTCCGTGTTTTCCCGCTTTAATACGATGGCAAAGTTGAATAAACGATGCTTATCTTTATTATCGAGGGGACGTTACGGATTCGACAGGGATAGTTCGAGCTTGGGTTGCGAGTCGGGGGGATCGTCCTCGTCATCAACGTCAACGCCAATAATAACTGGCAAAGAAAACAACAACTTCGCTTTAGCTGCTTAATAACAGTCTAATGCGGTTCCTCCCTCCATCGCCCATGTGGTAGGATCAGGGACTCACTCTTAGTGGGCTACGCCGGAGATCGCCGTCTGAGGTCAAAGGAAGAGAACAATCAGACTAGCTGCCAGGAAGCCAGTCAATAGGCCGAAGGGTTAGTGAATTACTAATATATTGACTACACTCGTAGATATTCAAGTGGCGATGTTTCTGGACGTGGGTTCGATTAATTATTAGTCGCCTTATGTGGTAACACATAAGTGATAATCTGGCTTTATCGGTGAAACCTAAGTCGCTTTAAAAGTAGTGATAAGGCAATGCCGAGCGGTATGTGGAGTAATCCAACAGCCGTGTATCGACTTATAGGTTGCCACTCGCAGTGGTAATACTAGGATGCGAAATGCTACCGAGTACGGTAAAAATTATATTTCGCATAATACGCCAGAAGGCCTTATTAAAAAGGTCTAAGATATAGTCAGTGCCATGACGAAAGCATGGAAATACACGTCCCACCGTCTCCATACTTAAAAGACAAAGACCAGCATTTATGCTGGTCTTTTTACGTTGCTATATTGAAAAGAAATAATCTTCAAATTCGATTTTTCTTCTTATCGAAGTTTCATTATACTTGCCATTTCTAGGTGTTACGCTATCATACTTATTAAGTATCCACGCAGCTCTTTTTCTTTTTTGTGGTACTCTAAGAAAATGAACTATGTGTTCTAAAGTGTTAAATACATCTTTCTTTTTCTTTATGGTTAAAACAAACGAATCTTTATGTTTTTCAGGACTGTAATTTTTCTTGTTTACAATATTCCCACCAGTTATGCTTTGGATATAGGACAATAGCTCTTTATCGGTTGAAGAAATAGATATACAGGGACGTCTATATTCGTTTCTGTGGATTCTAGTTAGAGTAATTGAACCTTCTCCATCAATTATTCCAGCAATATAGGCAGCTTCCCACTCCTTCAACTTTACACCCCCTTCGTTAAGGAACGTATGTTCTTGTATATAATGTTACTTGATAAATAATTATATGTCTAGATAACAAAACGCATATTATTATAAATTCATAATTCCAGGGGTGGTTAAAGTAATACAATATAAAAAAAACCACCACCAAAAAAGGTGATGGGCAAAGATAACTTATTGAGCAGTATATCCACCGTCAACAATTAAGCTATTACCAGTCATGAATGTAGAATCGTCACTAGCTAGGAATAGGACAGCTTTCGCCATTTCTTCTGCTTGTCCAAGACGCTTCATGGGAGTCATACTACGTAATACTTCTTTGCTTTCTTCTGGAATAATTGGTGTATCAATGAATCCAGGGCAAAGTGCATTTACACGAATGTTTTGTTCTGCATATTCAAGTCCAAGGGAGCGAGTTAAGTTAACAACTCCGCCTTTCGCTGCGTTATAAGCTGCTGAACCTGGTGATCCAACCCAACCGTACATAGATGCCGTGTTAACGATTACACCGCCACCAGCTTTTAGAAATTCACGAATAGCTTCACGTGCTACTAAGAAAACGCCATCTAAGTCAACGTTTACAGTATTTCTCCACTCAGAGTACTCTAATTCGTGTGAAGGTTGAACTCGACCGATACCTGCATTATTGAACACAACATCGACTTTACCGAATGCTTCAATTGTTTGTTTATAAATATTTGCTACGTCTTCTTCACTTGTAATGTTTGCTTTTACAAATAGTGCTTCCGCGTTTAGCGCTTTCAATTCTGCTTCAAAAGCTTTTCCTTTTTCCTCATTAAGGTCAACTAGTACAACTTTTGCTCCTTCTTGAACGAATAAACGAGCTGTTTCTGCCCCTATTCCTGAAGCTCCACCTGTAATGACTGCTACTTTATCTTGTAATTTTCCCATTATATAATCCCCCTTAATAAATAATATTGATATAATATTGTTGAGTACAATGACCCATAAGTTTTGTCACCATTTGGTCACAATTATATTTTACTATTTTGTGAACGATTAACAATCATCAAAGAAATTGTAAATGTCTAACTGTTAGACATTTTCGATAAAACTGTCTTTTTAGGGAGGTTTTTTAATGCACGATGGAGTGGAAGTTTTATCAAATCGACAAAACCGGACAAAAGAACATTTAAAACTCGCCCTCATGGAGCTAATAAAAGAAAAGGGATATCATGCTATTTCAGTAAAAGATATTGTAAATCAGGCAGCTTATAATCGCAGCACATTTTATGTTCATTATCATGACAAAATTGATTTAGCTGAAAGCTTGCTAGAGTGCATGATGACAGGGTTATGGGATTCTGTTGGACAACCACATACACCAGGGCAGAAAGTATATACAACGAAGATCAATAAACAGTCGTTTAACATAGTATCTTATATTTATAAGCATCGAAATTTCTTTGAATTGATAAAATATGATGATACGTTACCGGGATTACATACAACTCTTCCTCAAACAATTTTAAAGATTTATCAAGAAAAGTTCATCTTCGAAACGATTAATAACATTCCGGTTAATATGGACTATTTTAAACGATACACAGCTTATGGCTTTTACGGGCTTATCCAAAATTGGATTACAAGTGATTTTCACGAGTCCCAAGAAGAATTTATCCAAGAAGTTATGGAGCTAACAAAAACTCATATTTATTCATTCAAATATACAGGAGTATAAAGGGACGGGGTTAGTCACCGTCCTTTTTGTCATCTTGCTTTATAGATAATTTCTCCTTACAAAACAAATACTAACTAAAAAAGGGGATGCCACTGCCATGACTCAAACGAAATTTGACTCAAAAACAATATCAATTTTAGAAGATAAAATTCAGTTAATTAAAACAGAAAAGGGTGCTATTTACTTAGTTGGTCCAATTCAACTTCCCGTTAATTTATACGATAAGACGGTAGTTTTCCATTGGTATTGCTGGTTAAACTGTGATGAAGTAACGGAGAATTTTGAAAGTATCATTCATAAGTTATCTTCTATTAATTTGGCAGAATTTCAACAGTCAAGTGTATTAGCGTATGGTGATTTTGCCTATAGTGAAGATGCGATTATTCGTATGCATTCGATCTGTCATACTGGCGACATTTTCGGTAGTAAAAGATGTGATTGTGGATATCAATTAAAGCAATCAATGAAAAAGGTTGTCGAACATGGAAATGGGGCAATTTTTTACTTAGCTAATCACGAAGGAAGAGGCATTGGGTTATTTAGTAAGGCAATGGCATACATTCTTCAAGAAAACGGCTACGATACTGTAGAAGCGAATCAAGCGCTCGGCTTTGTTGATGACTCACGAAACTATAACGATGCCATACATGTTTTAAAAGCATTACGTAGCAAGCCGGTTACGCTTATAACGAATAACCCAAAAAAATTAGAGGCGCTAAAAAAATCAGGGTTGCCTGTTTCGGGAAGAGAACCGTTATGGGGAGACGTTTCTGAGTATAATGAAAAGTACTTAGAAACAAAAATAAACCGCTCTGGTCATATGAAAGAGGGAGATGAATGTTGTAACGACTAGGAGGGATGTCCCAAAAGTCAGTAAAGACTGATTTTTGGGACTTTTTTTGTTAGAAATTTTACTAAGGATACAAAATTTCCATTTATAGTACACTAACAGTTTTTTACATTTGCTTTACATAAAATAAACAAAACTTGTAAAAATTAATTTTACATTAATGTTGAATATTTAAAGGAGGAACATCATGATTAAGCTAGTGAGCAGTTTTTTGGAAAACTTCAAGAAAATGTTTGTTGCATTAGTAGAGTTTAATTATGAAGAAGAAATAAAAGAAATGGAAAGAAAATAAAAAACGTAGAAAAAGACCAACTTCCCCGAGTTGGTCTTTATTAGTGCTAGAGTCGCCTTCGCTTTTGTTCACGACATCACATGTAAAGCGCTATGCTCAATTCTAATTTTTGTAGGTGTTTGTCCAATTATTTCACCATCACCGTGAATGAGGAGCGGGTCGGAACAAATAATCTCTAGTTCTTTTCCTTTTAAAATAGTGATGGAAGGAGAATGTGTATGATTTCCTTTAAAAACAGTCGGTAACAATCGTAAAAATTGCAACTTCGTCATGTTTTGCGCAATACAAATTTCAAACAGTCCATCGTTGCTTACTGCTTTCGGACAAATAACGAGGCCGCCACCGTAAAAAGGTAAATTTGCAACAGCAACTAACCACACGCCAGGGAGATGGTGCAATTCATTATCAATTTTCAACGTTATATCTTGTGGCTTATAACGAAGTAATACATTTAATGCACTAATAATATAAGAGATTTTCCCTAGTCGGACGGAACTAAATAGTTTCTTATGTTTCGATCGATTCGTCGTATCCGCTACTTTTCCATCAAAACCAATTCCAGCAACCGTTCCAAAATAGGTAGAGTTGACGTTTCCAATATCGATGATTTTCGGTTCGCCATTTAATAGTCGATTTAATGCTAGATTGTAATCTAACGGAATGCCAAGACCGCGTGAAAAATCATTGCCAGATCCAGCAGGAATAATTCCTAACGGTGTTGTAGTGCCAATAATGCCGTTAATTACTTCATGGACAGTCCCATCTCCACCGATAGCGACGATAGCTGATACATTATCCTTCTTGGTAATCTCTTTTACTAACTCCGTTGCATGCTTCTGTCTCTCTGTAAAAAAAACAGAATATGGAATACATTCTTTATTTAATCTCTTTTCTATTTGATTCCATATTCGATACGCTCTTCCGCTTCCAGATACTTTATTAACGATAAAGTAATACATTCGCATCCACCTAATATGTAATTTTTAGGAAAATTATAACCTAATAAGAACGAATCTATACAAAAAGTAGTTGTTTACCAATTTATAGTAAAATAATGAATATTTGTAAAGGAATTGGTAAAAATATCATTAATTTCATTAGAATAACTTGCGGTTAATCGGACAAGCAAAATATTATGATGTTGCTTCGTCTTTCTAACTAGCGCTCAAAAAGAGTGGGTGATAAATGTGAAGGCAGTCCAATTTGATTTCAACATACCTCAATACGTATTTAGTAAAGTGACAGGAAGGCTTATTCCATCGATTTATTGGAATTCACGGTTATCTTGTTTACGATACCATGATCAGTCTGAACCTGAGCTTCCGAATAGTAATTGGGTGAAAATAAAAGTGAAATATGGTGGCATTTGTGGAAGTGATTTAAATCTACTATTTTTAAATGATAGTCCTGCAACATCCCCGTTTGTCTCATTTCCCTTTACGATTGGTCATGAAATCGTAGGAGAAATCGAAACTGTTGGAGAGAACGTGACGGGTTTTCAACCTGGCGATAGAGTGGCAATTGATCCGATATTATCTTGCTCCGTAAGAGGGATTGAACCAGCCTGTTCCGCTTGTCAAAAAGGAAATTATAGCCTCTGTCAATATAAAACAGAAGGAGACCTCTCACCAGGGCTATTAATAGGAACGTGTCGAGATACTGGAGGTGGATGGGGCTCTCATATCGTTGCGCATAAGAGCCAAATTTTCAAGCTCCCAGAAGAAGTGAATGATCTGAATGGCGTTATGATTGAGCCGTTTAGCTGTGCATTACATAGTGTGTTGCGAAATCCTCCGAGTGAAGGCGATACGGTTCTAGTTATTGGTGGTGGTGTCATTGGTATTAGTGTAATTGCTGCTATTCGTGCTTTAGAGCTGCCGTGTAAAGTTGTGGCCCTTGTAAAACACGAATTTCAAGCACAATTAGCTTCGGATTACGGAGCAGATGACATTATTATGTTGCGAAGGCAAAGTTATATTGAGGAACTTGCTAGCTCCATTGGAGGGAGAGTGTTAAAACCTGTGTTTGGACCAGAAGTAATAGAAGGTGGTGCAGACATGATTTATGAATGTGTCGGCAGAAAGCAAAGTATTAACGATTCGTTACGTTTTGCTAGAAACGGTGGAAAAGTTATTTTGCTAGGCTTAGCTGGCATAATGGATGGAATTGATTGGACAACCGTCTGGCTGAACGAATTAGATGTTAGCGGCAGCTTTGCTTATAGTACAGAAGAGTATAAAGGAAATAGAGTGAGAACGTTTGAAATTGCAATTGATTTAATACGAAATGGAAAAGTAGACTTGGCACCAATGGTTACGCATCGATTTCCGCTTGAAAAATATCGAGATGCGATTGACACCGCGTCTAATAAGAAAAATCGCTCAGCCTTTAAAGTAGTATTTGAACCGAACGTTGATTCACTCACCTCTTAAAAGGGATTTGTATATAGAACTTGTCTGTTACCAGCGATATTTCAATTAACAACAAGATAATAGGAGGAATAGAAATGAAGCAGTTTACAGTAACAGGAGCCGAGCAAAGTGCTTTTCTCACATGGTTTACTTCAGAACTAAAGGAAGTGTTTAGCTCCAAAGGATACCGATATACAGAAGACCCTAATGACGATTTACAGCTTGTATTCAATGTTGTAAATGAAGAGCGACCTCGACCTTTTCGACGCAAGGCGCAAGCAACTTTTGTTGTGTCGATTATGGAAAGCAGTCAGGACAGAGATAATCATTTCGAAGCAGCATACCCTAATCTAGTTCGCTCCTTATCGAACCATTTCGTTTACATTGTGCATACGAACGAAGGAACAATCGTTTCATTCGTTACACCAGAACAAGGCTTTTACCAAATACGTTACGACGGCGAGAATGCAACTGATTTCTTCGAGCAAATCTACGAAAGATTAGAGCCGGTCGCTTCTGCCCAATTAATTATTGATAATGATTTTCTAGCAGACTTAGATGAGCGGCTATGGAATGGAAATGAAAAGACAAAGAAGATGTATTTGTCAGGGAAGAAATTAGATGAGATGAATTTACTTCCGGCTCCGTTTCCACTACATAAATATTTAACAGATCGCGATATGAGACAGTTAAGAAAATTGTACGGAATTGGGGGCTTAAGTTACGGGAATTTAAGTAGTCGCAACGATGATAAAGGATTTTGGATGAGCGCCAGTGGTGTGAATAAAGCGAACATGAAAGTAATCGGACAAGATATTTTATATATAAAAGGCTATAACGATGAGAAGCGATCGATGGAAGTAAGCATCCCACCAACCGTAAGCCCACGAAGAGCTTCTGTTGATGCGATTGAACATTGGATGATTTATAAAGAACATCCACAAGTAGGGGCAATCGTTCATATTCATGCTTGGATGGATGATGTGAAAGCAACAGAAATTAATTACCCGTGCGGAACGATTCAACTTGCTGAAACGGTTGCAGACTTAGTAAGAAAAGCGGAAGATCCTTCAAGAGCGGTAATTGGCTTGAAAAATCATGGCTTAACGATTACTGGTCGGAGTTTAGACGACATTTTCGAGCGTATTGAAGGACATGTTATACCACAAGTGCCAATGGGCTTTTAGTACATTACGAACAAACTAAAAGGAGATAAGTATGGACCCAGTAATTGAACCGTTAAATCGAGTAGCTATTAGCATTGGCCCCATTCAGTTATATTGGTACGGTGTTCTCATTATGACAGGGGCTATTATCGGTCTATGGATAGCTGTTCGTGAAAGTGAACGAAGAAACTTACCGAAAGATACGTTTGTCGATTTAGTAGTATGGGGGCTACCAATATCTGTTCTTGTCGCACGATTATACTATGTAACTTTCCAATGGGATTATTACTCTGCTCATCCGAAAGAAATACTAGCAGTGTGGGAAGGTGGACTAGCGATGCACGGTGTATTAATCGGCGCTGTGCTGACAATTATAGTGTTTGCAAAAGTACGCAACCTATCGTTTTGGAAGCTTACTGATATTTTGGCCCCAAGTTTAATACTAGCTCAAGCAATTGGTCGTTGGGGCAATTTTATGAATCAAGAAGCTCACGGAGGACCGGTTACGAGAGGATTTTTAGAAAGCTTACACTTACCGGAGTTTATCATTAATCAAATGTATATTAATGGAACCTATTATCATCCAACATTTTTGTATGAATCAGTTTGGAACTTTATCGGGTTTCTATTATTAATGTCATTGCGGAAAGTAAATTTAAGGCGTGGAGAGTTATTTTTAACGTATCTCATTTATTATTCCGTTGGTCGCTTCTTTATTGAAGGAATGAGAACGGACAGCCTTATGCTTGGCGAATATATACGAATGGCACAAGTAATGTCGATTGTATTAATACTATTAGCGCTAGCGGTCATTTGGTTTCGTCGCAAAAAAGGATACGCAAACATGCGATATTTAGATAACGGTGTAAAGGTTGATTAAATTTCTAATCAACCTTTTACGATTTTACCCACTGCAGTTGTCACTTCTTAAAATAGTGCTTCAAAAGGATTGTTTACTTTTTTGTAGTAAATACTAAGACATAATTACTTAGTAAGGGAGTTTCTCATGAGTAAAAAGGTATTAATTCTTTCGGAAGCAGTTGGAAATGGTCATACGAAAGCGGCCGAAGCATTGCAACAAGGAATTGCTCATTTAAATCCATCTGTCGAAACGCAAATTATCGAAGTGGGACAAACGTTAAATCCTTTTTCGTCTAAATTATTTGTTAACTTTTATATAAATTTGATTATCCTTTTTCCTAATCTTTGGAGAAAAATATACCGTCATAAACAAGAAAAACCACTCTCTCAGTGGAAAAAGGTTGTCATCTACTTGCTTTTTCATCGGCGGATTGAACAGTTAATCATAAGAGAAAAGCCAGACATGATTATTTGCACCCACCCTTTTACGAGCGCCACTCTTTCATCTTTGAAAAATAAGGGATATCCATTTACACTTTGTACACTCATTACAGATTTCCACGTGCATGGAGCTTGGGTACATAAATATATTGATTATTATCTCGTTTCAAGTGAAGACGTTGTCGAGCAACTTTTAGAAATGGACATTCCCCGTAGTCAATTAGTCGTAACGGGAATTCCTACCAATTCAAGTTTTTGGGATAAGAAGGACAAAGAAGAAGTGAGAGAGAAGCTCCAATTAAAACATATTCCTTCCGTTATGGTAATGGGAGGCGGTCTTGGTCTCGGTGGGATGAAAGAATTATCAGAGCAGTTAACGAAATGGAAGGACAACATTCAAATTATTATTTGTACAGGGAGAAACGAAAAATTAAGAAAAGTTTTACTGAGCCAGGAGCAGTACGAGCACCCTAATATTCGTATACTAGGTTTTCGTAACGATATAGACGAATGGATGGAAGCAGCGGATTTACTTATTACAAAAGCTGGCGGTGTCACTTGCTTTGAAGCGTTATCTAAAGGACTTCCTATGTACATTTACAAACCTATTCCCGGTCATGAAGAAAGTAACTGCGAGATTTTAGTGAAAAACTGTTTAGCAGAAAAATTAGATGAAAGTTACACAATTGACGAACTAATAGAAAAGCTGTTGTATGCTCCGGCTGAATTAGAAATGTTACAGACGAAATTGAAGGCTTATCAAGGGACAATTGAGCCTTTAGCAAGTGCGGAGTTAGTAATCGACCTTCTTTATCGTAAAAAAATCTCAACGTACAAAAAGCCAATTAGTTATACGTTATCGAATGAATACTAATTTAACATGGTGGAAAATAAAGTATACTAAACAGTGAGGGGTCTCGATCCCTCACTAATTGTTTTGTCTTATAATAATCGGGTGAGAAATGGGAAGGGGAAAACTCTCAAGAAAAGAATGTTCCTATTTTTAATAAGTATACTATTATTAACTGCATGTAAAGTAACGGTTGAAGAACAACTGCCTGTAGAGGGAAAGGAGGAGGCAATAGTGGATGAAAAAGAAAAGACTACCCCTTCAGATGAAAAAGAAGTCACTGCACCTCCGAAGGAAAACGAAGAAGAGTATAGGTTGAAAATTAAAGGGGAATCTCCTAAACTGTCCAAAAAAGCTTGGGATAGTATGCAACAATGGCGCGAGGATATGTATCATTTTACCGCGGAGCATGAAACGGTATATTTAAATGGCCCAAATAAAAAAATGGTCGCTCTTACGTTTGATGACGGTCCCGATGATGTTGTAACACCACAAATCGTCGATATTTTAAACGACTTTGGGGTAAAAGGGAGTTTCTTTTTCATCGGATCCGAAATAGAAAAAAATCGTGAAATTGTCCAAAAAACAGATGCTTCCGGACATTTAGTTTTAAATCATAGCTACCATCATAACGAAATGACAAAACTAACGGAAGAGGAGATGGCGAAAGAAATAGAAACAACAGACAAAGCTATTGAAGCAATAATAGGGAAAAAGCCGAGCATATTACGTACACCATATGGCGACACTGATGAAAGAGTTGTTAAAGTAGCTTCAGAAGCTGGTCATACAATCGTTCTATGGTCTATTGATACGTTAGACTGGTCCCATAATGATGCAAATAAGACAGTAAAAAATGTGGTGGAAAACGTAAGAAATGGTGACATCATTCTAATGCATTCCGCTTCTATTCATGGTGAAAATAGTAAAGCATTACCGATTTTAATCGAAGAGCTTAAAGTTAGTGGGTTTGAACTAGTTGACTTAGCCACCCTTTTAAATATCGATGCTTACAAACTGGAATAAATTAACTTGTGTGTTATATTGACTTTATACCTAACGGGGTATATTATAAGTGCATAACGTTTTGAATAAATGAGCCTATACACTGCATATTTTCATAGATTGTTTTATAATGGAACAAAGAAAGGTCGGTGAGTTAAATGGAATACAATGATAAAATTAAAAACCGCTTAAAACGAGCGGAAGGTCAAATTCGTGGTGTTCTTCACATGATGGAACAAGGGAAAGATTGCCGCGATGTTATTTCTCAATTAACTGCAGCACAAACAGCCATTGATCGTGCAATCGGAGTGATCGTAAGTACAAACTTAGAACACTGTGTTCGTGAACAAGTATTAAAAGGGGAAGATACGAGCGATACAGTGAAAGAAGCAGTTGAATTGTTAATTAGAAGTAGGTAGTTGACAATAGGTGAGTAGGTTGTTATTATACCCTTGTAGGTATATTAGAAATACCTCTCTCTTTTTTTAGAAAATAATATACCCTTACAGGTATAAGTATAAAACATTAGGAGGAACTGTAAATGAACAATAATAAAGTGTTAGATGTGAAAGGGTTAAACTGCCCAATGCCATTAGTAAAAACAAAAAAGGCTTTAAACGATCTTCAATCAGGTGAAGTATTAGAAGTAATCGCAACTGATAAAGGAGCAAAGGCAGATTTAACTGCTTGGGCAAAGTCGACAGGAAATGAAATGGTAGACATGAAAGAAGAAAACAATGTATTTACGTTTTATATAAAAAAAGGATAATAGGGGGACGATAGCGATGACAGAAAGAAAAAAGACAACGATTATTTTGTTTAGTGGTGACTATGATAAAGCTTTAGCGGCTTACATTATTGCAAACGGTGCAGCTGCATATGACCATGAAGTAACCATTTTCCACACGTTTTGGGGATTAAATGTATTGCGGAAAGAAGAGCTAGTTCCTGTTTCCAAAAACTTCATTGAAAAAATGTTTGCAAAAATGATGCCTCGTGGCGCGAATCGTCTAGCATTATCGAAAATGAATATGGCTGGAATTGGACCGCAAATGATTAAAGGAATTATGAAAAAGCATAACGTTCAGTCTCTACCAAGCTTGATCGAAATGGCGAGAGAACAAGATGTAAAAATTGTAGCATGTCAAATGAGCGTAGATTTATTAGGTTTAAAGGAAGAAGAAATGTTAGAAGGAATTGAATATGCCGGTGTAGGTGCATATTTAGCAGACGCATCGGAAGGAAACGTAAACTTATTTATTTAAAGAAAGGTTGGGTTTCTCAGTGGAAATTATTCAATATATTTTAATGGCCTTAGTCATCTTATTTTTAGTGCGAAAATTTATACCAACGAAAGGTGTACGTCAAATAACAACGGCACAGTTGAAAACGGAATTAAAGAGTAAGGATAAACAGTTTGTTGATGTACGTACACCGATGGAGTTTAAAGGTAATCATATTAAACAATTTAAAAATATTCCATTAAACGCATTAAAAGCTGAGGCGAAAAATCTTTCAAAAGAAAAAGAAGTAATAGTTATTTGCCAAAGTGGTATGAGAAGTAATGCAGCAGTGAAACAGTTGAAAAAGCTTGGTTTTTCGAACGTAACAAACGTAAAGGGCGGAATGAATGCTTGGTCATAAAAGTTAGGGGGAATTGAGATGAAAGTAAATGAAACGATTGATGCGAAAGGGTTAGCTTGTCCGATGCCAATTGTACGTACAAAAAAAGCAGTGGATGCGTTACATGCTGGAGAAGTGTTAGAAGTGTTAGCTACGGATAAAGGTTCTACAGCCGATATAAAAGCATGGTCCGAAAAAATTGGTCATCACTATTTAGGTACAATTGAAGAGGACAGTGTTTTAAAACATTATATTCGCAAGGCAACAGCAGCGGAAGAAAAAGCAGAAGCGAGTTACCCTCATACGGTGACGAACGAAGAGTTGGAAACAAAACTAGGTGAAGAAATTGTAGTAGTGGACGTTCGTGAGCCAGCAGAATATGCATTTGGACATATACCAGGAGCGATATCTGTCCCACTAGGTGAACTAGATCAATTAGTTTCCACTTTAAATAAAGAAGCGACCACATACGTTGTTTGCCGAACAGGAACACGTAGTGACCTTGCTGCACAGAAATTAACAGAAAAAGGATTTCAACAAGTTTTCAATGTAATCCCAGGTATGTCTAAATGGGAAGGACCGAAGCAATAACGGTCCTTTTTTTTATTGTTCAAAAAAATGTTTTCAAAAAATGAAAAAACAATGTAACGAATACAATGTTCATGGTACTAATTATATGAATCGAAAATAATGAAACCCCAATGATCAAGGGAGGGGCGAAATGGATATTAATTCTCTATATAAAGAGATGCAGCCCAAAATTTATGCTTTCTTCTATATTAAAACTTCCAATAAAGAAGCAGCGGAAGATTTAACGCAAGAAGTATTCTTTGAAGCAATAAAAGGAGGAGTGAAATTTTCAGGTGAATCTTCCATTCAAACGTGGCTTTTCGCTATTGCAAAAAATCGGCTAAACAAGTATTACCGTTCTAACAAATACAAATGGAACCTTTTAAAGAAGATTCCACGAGGTCAACCTTTGCAAGCTTCCCCTGAACAAGATTTATTAGCGAAAGAATCGAAGTTTCAATTACTTGAAAAAATAGAAAAGCTAGATGATGAACCAAAAGAAGTAGTGATCCTACGAATGTATGGAGAACTATCGTTCAAAGAAATTGGCAGTTTACTAGGAATAAGTGAAAACGTCGCAAGAGTAACATTTCATCGTGCAAAACTAAAACTGCAAAAAGAATTGGAGGGTTATTATGTCGAATAACATACCTGTTCGTTCTATTATAGAAGATTTATTGCCTCTTTATAATGAGGATTTGTTAAGTGAAGAAACGAAAAAATGGATGGATGAAGAGATTCATAACAATAAAGAATATGAAGAATTAGTGGAGTATTCTAAAGTTCCGATAGAGATAGAAGAGGTAGTGTCGGATGTAGACGAAGAAAAACTGCTTCAAAAAATAAATCGAAAACTTGCGTACTTTCAAATTATCTTTGTCGGTGTATCGTTTTTATTAGCATTAGGTACATCTATTTTAAATGAAAGCTTCGGCTTCATCTTATCGTATACCGTTTTAGGAGTTGTTACATTCCTTTTTTATAAAGATATAAAAATAGCATTTATTATCTCCTTTTTTCCTATATTTCTTTGGTCGCTAGGAGAAAACCTTTTTGATTACATGCAAGGAAACTTAGGTGACGATGTTACCTTTCTCGCTCATTTCTTTCTATCATTAATGGGCAGTGCGTTTCTCTCTATTATTCATTATGTATTTGCTCTAGTTGGGAATATCATCGGTTGGCTTATTTTGAAAGTGAAGGAGTGAATGGGAAATGAACAGGAAAAAAGTAATGTACTGGATACTACTCGTTTTACTAGTAAGCATCATTTTATTTTTATATAACGCGTTTAATGGCAATCCGATTAGTAAACATATATCGAAAAGGGTGTTAGAAAATCACTTACTAACAACTTATCCAGATAAAGAGTTTCGAGTAAAAGACGGGATGTATGACTTCAAATTTAATGAGTACATCTTTCCGGTTGTACAAATAGGAAGTGGCGAACAATACGATTTCCAAGTTCGCGGTTTTTTACAGCCAGAGGTTACAGGAGATGGGATACGATTTGCTAGTTTAGATATTCCTTTGATGGAGCGACTCAGTAAAGAAGCGGCAGAAGAAATATATCTTTTATTAAAAGATGAAATAGAATCTGTAAGAGCAGTAGACGTTCAATTAGAAGTTTTACAAGGGAGTGAAGAAGTAAAATGGCATAAAGATTTCCCGCTAGAAAAACCGATTTACATTCATATCGTTATCGATGCAACAAACTTCGGAAAAGAAGAAGTGCTAAACGATACGGAAATTATACAGAAAATATTAGCTCGAGAACAGTACAATTACGACTCCGTTACCGTAAATGGAAACATTATCGATGACCCAGAAATAACAAAAGACTTAGAGAACGGATATGTAAAATATAGCGTTTCATTTGAACAGGAAACGAAATTAAAACTAAAAGATGTTAAAGAATTGGAGTAAAATATTCGGGGGTGTCCAAAATGTTGTAGTGACTGGCATTTTGGACACCTTTTAAATTTGCTTTTGTACAGATAGAGCTTGTGCTAGTCAAGTATCCTTTAATGGGTATAATAGGATAGAGGTGAATTCATTGGACAATTTTACAACGTTAGGAATACAAGATTCATTAATAGAAAAAATCACAGCCCAAAATATTGATAAACCAACACCGATACAAGAAAAAACAATTCCTGTTTTATTAGAAGATCAAGACGTAATTGCACAAGCAAAGACAGGAACAGGAAAAACGTTAGCATTTATTTTACCGATGCTTCAAAAAATAGATGTGGAAAAAGATCACGTACAAGGTTTAATCGTAACGCCTACAAGAGAGCTAGCCATTCAAATTACAGCAGAATTAGAAAAATTAGTTCCTAAACAGGAAAGTGATATACATGTATTACCGGTTTACGGTGGACAAGATGTGGATAAACAAATTAAACAATTAAATCGTCATGTCCATATTGTCGTGGCAACTCCAGGTCGATTACTAGATCATGTACGAAGAGAAACGATTGACTTATCGAAAGTATCAATGCTTGTCTTAGATGAAGCAGACCAAATGTTACATATCGGCTTCCTTCCAGAAGTAGAAGCAATTATAGAAGAAACACCATCCACAAGACAAACGGCGTTATTTTCTGCAACTATTTCAAAAGAAGTACGTAAACTAGCGAAGCGATATTTAAAAAATGCGAATCATATACAGGTGCAAAATAAAGAAAAAACGATGGAGCAAATACAACAGCTAGTCGTAGAGACGACAGACCGCCAAAAGCAACAAGCATTACATAAAACGATTAAAGAATACCAGCCGTTTTTAGCTATCGTCTTTTGCCGTACGAAACGTAGAGTTAGTAAGTTGCAATATGAGTTGAAATCAAAAGGATATAATACGGAAGAATTACACGGTGACCTTTCGCAAGCAAAGCGAGAAAGAGTGATGAAACTATTCCGAGAAGCAAAAATACATTTATTAATTGCTACCGATGTGGCAGCAAGAGGGCTCGATGTAGAAGGAGTTACTCACGTATTCAACTACGATATTCCGGAAGATGTAGAAAGCTATATTCATCGAATTGGTCGAACTGGTCGAGCAGGGGAAGACGGAATGGCCATCACTTTCGTTGCGCCAAAGGACCGTCAACAATGGGACGAAATCGAAAAAGGGTTACAACGCACAATCGAGCGTAAAGTAGTAGAAGTAGCCGACAAAAGCCCAGAAGCCAACCAACAAAAGAAAAAAGCACCAACCGAATCAAAAAAAGACAGACGCGAACAAAACATCGCCAAAAACAAAGAACGAAAACAAAGAACAACCTTCACAAGCCGAAACGAAAAAAGAAAACCATCACGGAAACGGTAAGCTAATGACCATTTTGTACACTGAGGACTGAAAAAATGGACTTGAATATCGAAATGGCCATAAGGTTTCCAACTGAGGATTAGAACCGAGAGTGTAACGTAGCGGAAGGTGTGAGACTCCTGCGGGAGTAGAGGGAAGGCTGAGACCCCACAGGGCAAAGCCCGAGGAGGCTCAGCTCCCTCCCCGCGGAAAGCGAACACCTGAAGCGAAGTGAAACGGACTAGCTTAATACGAATTACATAATCAATGTTGTATAGAATGTTTTCCTCAAACCATTCTATTTCACAGTGTCGAAGCACAGAAAAACAAAAAACTAAGCACACCAAAAGTCCAACATGTACTATAATAAAAACAGAATGTTGTGAGAGTTGCAGCAAATAAAATTAAAGGTAGTCTGTACATGCTGGATCTTTTCTTATTTATTTTTATTTTATTACCATTCATTCACCTTTTACACGAACTCGGTCACATAATCTTTGCAAGATTATTTCGTGTCCAACATACGAAAATTGTCTTAGGAGCCGGTCCCAAATGGTTTCAATTTACGATCCTCGGAACAAAAATACAGTGGAACACCTACTATATGGTTGGTGGCTATTCAACAAACGAGCAAAATGGAAGCCTTTCGCCATGGAAACAAGCACTTATTTCACTAGGCGGTCCACTTTTCAATGTGCTAGCAGTCATATGCTCGATCCCATTCATCACCGCTTCCAACGTAAACATGATGACAGCCTTTATCTTTTTTAACGGATGGATAGGACTTACAAATTTAATCCCTTTTAAAATCGGCCATAAGTGCTCAGACGGTTGGATTATCGTGAGTTGTATAAAAGAAGAATTCCAAAATTGGTGGAAAAGGAGGAAGTAACAATGAAATATTTTATCGTAACAGGTGCTTCACGTGGTCTCGGTGCAGCAACAGTGAAAAAAGTAGCACAAAAAGGAAATCGTATCGTTTGTATTGCTCGTACACCAAATGAAGAGTTAGTGAAAGAGGCGGAAAAGAACGGGGCAACCGTTTCGCTTGTAGAAGCAGACTTAACAGACCATTCCAATGTAGAAACATTGTTAGAAGGAATATTTGCTGAACTGCCTTCTAACCAAGTAGAAGAAATTTACCTCATTCAAAATGCCGGAATGGTAGATCCGATTAAAACAGCGGGTAACGCACCAAGCGATGTGGTGACAAATGCTGTTCATTTAAACTTATTAACGCCGATGTTAATGACAAACAAATTTATTGAACTAACTTCTACACTTTCATGTAAAAAGGTAATCGTTCACGTTAGCTCAGGTGCAGGTACTCGTCCTATTTATGGTTGGAATACATACTGTACAACGAAAGCAGGCTTAAATATGTATACAAATGCAGTCGGACTTGAGCAACAATCGACATCGAACCCGGTAACGGTTATTGCTTTTTCACCAGGGATAATGGATACAGAAATGCAAGCAGTTATTCGTAGTTCCAATGAAGAAGACTTTGCAGATATTAGTACGTTTAAAGAGTACCATGAAAAAGGAGCATTACGTTCACCGGAATTTGTCGCCGAGAAGATGGTAGAATTAATTTACAACCAAAAACTTGAAAATGGTAGAGTATATGATATTAAAGAATTAATATAGAACGTAAAAATAGAGGATAGGACATAACTATTTCTATCAAAGTAAAAAACGAACTATCGCAGGATTTCCGGAGCGAGTTTTCACCGAATATCTTTTGTTCGTTTTTTATCATGACCATTTTAGTGTTGTCCTAGCCTCTTTATTTTGTCCTTACATAATAGGAAAAGCCGTCCCCAACTGCACCGTTTATATCTGTTACATTTCCATCTTGATCTGTTATTACTGCTTTTTCCCCCATCACTTCTTTATAAAGCTGTTCGTTTACTTTTAATAGGGCATGTTTTAGAGTTGCACCTTTGAACAGTTCAACGGGCTGATCATTCACAGTTATTTTCACATAACTCCCTCTTTCAAAAAAAAGTATAGTTTAAAAGTTCATACTACTATTGTATCAATCTAATAATAGTAAGTTAGTATTTCTATCACTTTTAAGTCAATAGTCATTATCGTCTGAAGTTAGACAACTAGTCACTTCGATTCATCTTTCATATTTTTACAAATATTTAACGAGAATATAATGAAAAGTCAACACAATTTCAATAAAATGTGAATGTATGTCGAAATATAAAATAATGGAGGTACAAAATGAATTTTGTCATGAAAAGAAGTAGAAAGCTGCTAACTATTACTCTCGTATTCTTAATGCTTTTCTCTTCCTTACTCAGTTCCATCGGTGTGAACTTAGCATCTGCTGAGGAAGTAAATAATGAGGAAACGGTGCAATTAAAAGTACTTCATACGAATGATTTACATGCAAAGATTAATGATTTTGGTAAAATTGCCGCTTACATAAACAGTGAAAGAGAAAATGCAACTCATTCTCTTTACTTAGATGCTGGTGACATTTTTAGCGGAAATCCAGTAGTAGACTTACAATATGGAGTTCCAATCGTAGACTTATTGAATGATATGGGTCTTCAAGCAATGGCAATCGGGAATCATGATTTTGATTACGGTCAAGAAGAGACGGTTAATAGAATAGCACAATCTAATTTTCATTGGTTAAGTGCCAATACAGTAGTTAATGATACACCGGTAGAAGACTTTCCCCAACCAGAACCGTATAACATTTTTGATGTAAATGGAATTACGGTAGGAGTATTAGCAGTAACAGAAACACCTCCATCGACAGCTCCTGCTAACGTTGTAGGAATTAGCTTTAATGATCCAATTGAAACAATTAAACGATATGAATTTTTAAAAGATGAAGTAGACGTTTTAATCGGTTTAACACATCATGGCTACTCAGAAGATATTAAACTAGCAGAACAAGTAGACTTTTTAGACGTTATTATCGGTGGCCACTCTCATACAGTATTATCTAGTCCGAGAGTAGTAAATGGGACACCAATCGTACAAACAGGTGGTAACGCAGAGAATGTTGGTAATTTAACACTTTCTATTGATCCAGAAACGAAGAGTGTTGTTGAAGTTAATGGTCATTTACAAAGAGTTTCTGAATTAACAGAAGTAGACGAAGCAATCCAAGCAAAAGTAGATGCTTACAATTCGGAAATGGATGGGCTATTAGGTAGAGTAATCGGTTCTACAGAAACAGGCTTGAATAGAAGTGGTAACGGCGATACTTCATTAGGAAATTTCTGGACTGACGCGATGCGACACTTTACTAGTTCTGACATTGCTTTTACAAATGGCGGTGGAATCCGTGCGAATATCGCTGCTGGTGATATTACGGTCGAAGATATTTACACAATCGAGCCTTTCGCGAACGAAATTATGAAAATTGAAATGACAGGTGCTGCGATTAAAGATGTAATCGAATATTCGTATACTCGTCAAGACCGCAATCGAATTGATCTACAGTCTTCAGGTTTATCGTACACAATCGTAACGAATAATACTGGTAGATATATAACAGCAGAGTTACTATTAAACGGTCAGCCGATTGAAGATGATGAGACATATATTGTGGCAGTTGGCGACTATATTGGTACAGGTGGCTCAGGTTATAATTTTGTCGGAAATGTGTTAGAAGCAAAATCAGGTTTTATGACAGAAGCGATGATTAACTATGCAGAACATTTAACTGAAGAAGGACAAAAAATTAACTACACGAATAACGAACGTATTTTTATCCGCGTTTCGAATGAAGCTCCGATTGATGGAGAAGTAATTGGTAGTACAGAAAGAGGATTATCATCTGCTAACAATTCTTTAGGTGACTCTGGATTAGGTAATTTATATACAGATGCTGTAAGAGCGGCAACAGATGCAGAGCTTGGGATGTTAAACAGCTCATCCGTAATAGGAACAATTCCAGCTGGTCCAATTACAGACCGCCAAATTGAATTTCTTGATCAGTTTGGAAATGTAATCGTTGTTGCAAAAACAACGGTTGATCGACTAAAAGAAATAATACTAGAACAATCTACGTATCATAACGGAGTAGACGTTCAAGTATCAGGTTTCCATTATGAGCTAGTAAAAGAAAATGGAAAATTTGTTGATGTTATTATGACAGATGAAGAAGGTCAGCCGCTTGATACGACGAGAGAATATACAGTTGCGTATAACGATTATATGCACGGACGTGCTTTTTATAATGTAGGTAACGAAGTAATCATTGAAAATGGTGGACCAGTTTGGGAATCTGTTATTGATTATGTTAGAAATCATGACGGGCCAATCGATTATGTAGAAGGATCTCGTATTACGATTTCTGGTGAAACAACACCACCAACACCTGGACTTCCAGACGGAGTTATTACAGTTGCAGAAGCAATTGCAAATAACAGTGGAACGAAGACAGTGCAAGGGTATATTATTGGAACAACAGGCACAACTGGTTCTGTAGGTAACGGAGATTTAACTGCTCCATTTACTATTGCAACGAACATTTTACTTGCTGACAATCCAAACGAAACGGATATGAGTAAAGCTATTCCAGTACAGCTTCCGAATACTAATATTCGTACTGTACTGAATTTAGTCGACAATCCAAATAATTTAGGACAGCTAGTGAGAATTACAGGAACACTAAATCCGTATTTTTCAGTACCTGGTCTGAGAAGTGCTAACGCATATGAATTCGTTCAAGAGGAAGAAGAAGAGCTAACCATTCAAGAAGCTCGCGAACTAGCACAAGGAACAACAGTTACTGTAAAAGGGATTGCTACAACAAATGCTGGTGCTTGGGGAGCAAAGGGCTTTTACATTCAAGATGAAACAGCTGGAATTTACGTTTACCAGTTTGACATTGATGTGAAGGCTGGCGACGAAGTGACGCTTACTGGTACGTTAGGAAACTTTAATGGCGAATTACAAGTTTCCAATCCTACTAATCTACAAATTATGAGTGAAGGAAATGACATTCCAGAAGCAATCGTAATTTCACCAGCAACGATTAATGCGGACAATGAAGGCCAGTTAGTAAAAATCGAAGAAGTTACAATCTCCAATATTAAAAAAGCAGATAATTTCGGTACAACAGAATTTACTGCAACGAAAGATGGGGAGTCTATTTTAGTTCGTGTTGATAATCGTACAGGGCTTCACTATGATGATTTCGCCTTTAATGAAGGTGATATTGTTACCGTTACTGGTGTTTCCAGTCAATTTAGAGGCACACCTCAATTGAAGCCTCGTCACGCAGAGGACATTGTACTAGTTCAGCCAGTTGTTCCTGTAGAAGCTTCCGTTCATTTCGTTAATAATAACGGAGAAGAGGTAGTGGCATTACAGAGAAAAACAGATGTAGATGTGCAAGTAAATCTTGAAAATAATGTACGTGTCGAGCAAACAGTAAACGTAGCCGTTCAGTTAGTTGATAAGCATGGAAGAGTGAAACATTCGACCCAAGAAGAAGTAGTGGTGGCCGAGCAATCGCTCGTTGTATATAGCACTTCTTTACAAGTTCCAGCGAATCATGTTGGCCAACGCTATACATTAACAGTAACAGTTGAAAATGAGCAAGGAGAACAACTTACTCAATCTGTTATAAAATAATAGAAAAAGAGGGAGCAATATGCTTCCTCTTTTGTTTGCATTTAATATCCCATTTCTTCTAATACTTCTAACAATAAATCAGGTCGGTCCGTAATAATTCCACTTGCTCCTCGTTCTAGAAGCATCCTCATTTCTTGCTTATCATTAATCGTCCAATAGTGAAGCTCCACCCCTACATGGCCTGCATCCTTTATGAGTCGTTCTTTCGTTAAATCTAGGCCACTATTTTCAGTTGGGATTTGAAAAGCATCTACAGAGGAGAAAAATAAATTTCTAGCGAATAGTTTATGCAAAATGACGAAACGCTTAATTTCACTTCTACCACCTGCGACAGCTACTTCGCCGTCCGTTTCTTTTTGGAAAGCTTTAATGATGTTATGATCGAATGATGCAACTAACACCCGATCTTGTAATCCATATTTTTGAATAAGCTCCCACAATTTTGTAATAATTTCATTAATCCGCTCGGGAGGGTTATCATCTTTAATTTCTATTTCCCATCTTATATCTGGAAAAAGTCCAAACAGCTCATCTAGAGTAGGAATGTATACTCCTTGGTCTCGAAAGCTATATTCCCCAGACAAATCTTGAAAATAAAATCCAGCATCTAATTGTTGAAGCTCCTCTAACGTAAAGTCTTCCACAAAACCAAGCCCATCTGTCGTTCGGTCAACGGTAGAATCGTGTATCGCAACTAAATGGCCATCTTTCGTAATATGTATATCTGTTTCTAATACGTCCACTCCTAATTGTACTGCATTCGCAAAGGCTTCAATTGTGTTGGAAGGTGCTAAATGTTCCCCACCTTGATGAGCAATGACTAACGGTCGATCATTTGTAAAAAACGGTTTGTTATCGGTAGAGTGAATGGAAACGAAATGAAACAGAGCAAAGTAAATGATTGCTATAATAGGAATGATAAAAAATACTTTTTTCTTCTTCCTTTTTTTATAGTTGTGATGAACTCTAATTGGTGATTGTATCATCGGAACAACCCTTTCTAATAACCTTTTTAATTATTATAGAATATTCTAACATTAAAGGGAACTTTAATTAGTGGTGATTAATAATAGAACGTTGGACTCGAAAAAATCCAATCCTGTAAGCTAATATTTACGTCAAAAGTTAAACATTATTCCTAACAAAAATAGACAGATAGTTTAGTTGTTCACCTTGAAAAATAGACAGTTATTAATTATTAGTTCGTTCCTCTTCGCTACGGGAACTTGCTTTCCGCGGGGAGATGTCTAGCTCCAGCGCATTGGCCCTATCAAACTTCCCAGTCCGTCCGTACGATAAGTCAACATCAACTCAACTAACGTTTCGTTGTGTTTCCTTTATCTCCTACCGGACTGCTCCAGTTTGTACGGGCCAGATCGATGCGCTTCCGCTTTTCGTGGAGTCGAGCCTCCTCGGCTGCGCCTGTGGGGTCTCGACCTTCCCTCTTCATCCCGCAGGAGTCAAGTTCCCTCCGCTACGATCCACTCACGGTTCCAAACTGTGAAAGGAAAAAATCTTATAGAAGTTCAGAACAGAAGTCGTATTTCATAATGCAATTGTTTTCTTCCGGGACTATCTAAAAAAACAATGAAAAACCCACCAGTTACAACTGGCGGGTAGTAATGTTTATTCGTTTAAGAAAACTTCTTCGATATCGTCTAGCATTTTGTTTGCGGCTATTACGCCACCAGCAGTATTCCAAATGGCATCACTTACTTCATGTACACGGCCGTTTTTTACTACTTCTAAGTTTTGGAATAATGGGTCTTCTAACCATTCGTTTTGAACGCCCGTTGCATCACCTTCACCTGTTTCGTATGTGAAGTAAAAAAGTATGTCACCTTCCATAGCGTGGATACGTTCTTTCGTTACGTTCATTTCTGCAAAATCATCTACATCTTGCTCTGCTGGACGAGCAAACCCAAGCTGTTCTAAAATAATCCCTGAAAAAGAGTCTTTATGATAAATACGTACATCCCCAGCTAAAAAGCGGACGATTGAAACTTCTTGTTGTAACTGATCACCTAAATCTGTACTAATTTGTTCTACTCGGTCATCGAAAGAGGTTAACACATCATTGCCAACTTCTTCTCTGTTTAATGCTTTCGCGTAAAGTTGGAAGTTTTCTTTCCAGTCACCTTTAATTGTTTCTGCAAAAACAGTTGGTGCGATACTTTTTAATTGCTCGTACACTTCTTCTTGACGTAATTTGTTTCCGATAATTAAGTCTGGCTGTAAAGCAGCAATTGCTTCCAGGTTAACAGCACTTTCTGTTCCAACTACTTGAACATCTTCCATTTCTGCAGCAATATGATCATACCAAGGATCCCCCAGCCACGATTGAACAGCTCCTACTGGTTTCACTCCTAACGCAAGTAATGCTTCTGTACCTTCATTTGTTAAAATAACAACTCTTTCTGGTGTGCTAGGAATAGTAGTTGTTTCCATCGCATGTTCTACCGTATACGCTTCATCATTTGCACCCGTATCATCATTAGATGCCTCATTATTATTTGTTCCGCCACCACATGCAGCTAATACCAATGCAAATATAAACATAGAAAATAAAAGAAATGACTTTTTCATCGTATGTACCTCCAAATTTTTGGTTGATAATCATTTTCAATTAGAATATTACTTTGCTATAGCGTAATTGTCAATAACTTCTTTGAGAATGATTTTCAAAGTCGTTGACAGAGCTCTATGTATTCCCTAAACTGAAAGTAGAATATATAGATTGTAGGTTTTTGTATGTTGTTAAGAAAAAATTCTCATAAAATACTTGGATTAATTTTAGGAATCATACTACTTTGTATCTTTTTTGTTGCAAGTATTGTTTTAGGATATACGAAAACGAATATACCAATGGTGTTGGACTCTTTTTTCCGATTTGATGGTAGTAATGAACATATTATTATTCAAACTGTTCGGTTACCGAGAGCTATTATTGCTGTAATCGTTGGTGCATGTTTAGCGATTGCAGGATTATGGATGCAAGCGTTGACTAAAAATCCGTTAGCATCTCCTAGCATTTTCGGTATAAATGCAGGTGCAGGTTTTTTCGTCGTATTAGGAGTTACCTTTTTCTCTGTTCATTCCTTACAAGCGTACACTTGGATTGCTTTTGCAGGAGCAGCTGTTGCAGCGCTAGCGGTATATTTTATCGGCTCAGTAGGTAGAGAAGGACTAACACCGATGAAACTAACTCTAGCAGGAGCAGCGATTGCAGCAATGTTTTCTTCTTTAACACAAGGTTTATTAGTTGTAAATGAAACGGCACTGGAACAAGTTCTTTTTTTGCTAGCTGGAAGCATTCAAGGTAGAAAGCTAGAAACAGTGGAAGCAGTTCTTCCTTACATTACGATTGCTTTTATTTGGTCCTTCTTCATTGGGAAAAAGATGAACTTGTTCGCAATGGGAGAAGATGTTGCAACAGGATTAGGTGTTAAAACTGGGATGCTAAAAATATATGCTGCAATTATTATTATTTTTTTATCTGGTGGAGCTGTAGCAATCGCAGGACCGATTGGCTTCATAGGTATTGTTATTCCACATGTTGCCCGTTTCTTTGTTGGAACAGATCACCGCTGGCTAGTGCCATACTGTACGGTACTTGGAGGAATTCTACTACTAAGTGCAGATATCGCAGCACGATATGTACTAATGCCTCAAGAAATACCGGTTGGTGTCATGACAGCTATCGTCGGAACTCCGTTTTTTATTTACATTGCTAGAAGGGGGTTCGGAGCCAAATGAGAAAATATCGGACATTTCGGTATCGAAATCTCTTTTCTTACTTTGTAGATAATAAGTCTATTTGGGTAATCTTTTCTCTATTATTAGCAGTAGTAGGATTATTTATTATTAGTACTGGTACAGGAGAAATGAAAATAGCTCCGTGGAACGTTGTAAAGATTATTTTTGGGTATGGTGAATCGATGGAAACGCTCGTTGTACAATCGTTTCGTTTACCTAGAATCATTATGGCTCTTTTAGTAGGGATATCCTTGGCAGTGGCAGGAGCCATTCTACAAGGAATTATTCGTAACCCACTAGCTTCTCCGGATATCATTGGATTAACAGGCGGTGCCTCTGCTGCAGTTGTATTGTTCCTAGCATTATTTAGTGATAGCAACAATTCTTTAATCGTGAGCATTCAGTGGCTACCGTTGAGCGCGTTTATCGGTGCAACGGTTGTTGCGATTCTAGTTTATATTTTAGCTTGGAAAAATGGGTTGTCACCTATTCGATTAGTCTTAATTGGAATTGGTATTTCTGCTCTCATGCAAGCTGTTACAACAATGTTAATGATTTTAGGTCCAATTTATCGAGCGAGTCAGGCAAATATTTGGATTACCGGAACAGTGTACGGGACGAATTGGGATCAAGTAAAATTAATGATTCCGTGGACGATTATACTTTTCATCATAAGTTTAATGTTAGTACGTCATATTAATATACAAGAACTCGGAGACGAACTAGCAACAAGTGTAGGTAGCTCGGTTCAAAAACAGCGAGTTGGCTTACTTTTCTTAAGTACAGCATTAACTGGAGGAGCTGTAGCGTTCGGTGGCGGAATTGGCTTCGTTGGACTAATGGCTCCGCACATTGCCCGTCGGTTAGTAGGCTCATCCTTTGGTGTACTATTACCAACATCAGCATTAATAGGTGCGTTTCTTGTTATGTTAGCTGACTTAATTGGCAGAACGTTGTTTTCCCCATTAGAGATTCCTGCTGGTGTGTTTACCGCATCTATCGGGGCGCCATATTTTATTTACTTACTATATAAAACGAGAAATGCTTAACGAGAGGTGGAAAATGAAATGGATGCAATGGAAACCAAATCTTTAACATTAGCATACGGCGAAAGTATTATTATTGAAGAGTTGGACTTGCAAATACCGAAAGGGGAAATAACGGTCTTTATCGGTGGAAACGGCTGTGGAAAGTCTACGTTATTACGTTCTTTAGCCCGTTTATTAAAGCCGAAAGATGGAAGTGTACTGTTAGAAGGTGAAGCAATATCGAAACAATCAACAAAAGAAATTGCTCGCCAACTTGCAATTCTTCCACAAGGTCCTGTTGCTCCGGAAGGCCTTTCTGTTTTACAACTCGTCAAGCAGGGGAGATACCCTTACCAAACGTGGCTAAAGCAGTGGTCAGAGCAAGACGAGCAAATTGTGTGGGATGCATTACGTGCCACGGGAATGGAACAGTTTGCTGAACGACCAGTAGATTCCTTATCAGGAGGACAGCGCCAACGTGCTTGGATTGCAATGACATTAGCGCAAGAAACAGACATTATTTTATTAGATGAACCGACAACTTATTTAGACTTAACACATCAAATAGAAATTTTAGATTTACTATTTGAACTAAATGAAAAAGAACAAAGAACAATTGTCATGGTTCTTCATGATCTCAATTTAGCTTGTCGCTATGCTCATCATATTGTAGCAATTCGGGATAAAAAAATATACGCACAAGGTAAACCTGAAGACGTTATAAGTTGTGACTTAGTAAGAAACGTTTTCGATATGAATTGCCAAGTGACAACGGATCCTTTGTTTGGAACACCGTTATGTATTCCACATGGGAGAGGGCGTTGCATCGTTCCGCAAGTTAGCACATGAATTTAACAAATGCGGAGTTGCAATTTTTAGAAGAGAAATGTCGTCTTACAACTAAGAAGAGTAAATCTTCGGTTAGTGTAAAAGATTTAATGGAAGAGGGCAGTTTACAATTTTTGAAACAAATTCAACCATATATAGGGTCTGATAAAGATTATGTGACTGCCTCCCTATTGATGAAAAGATTAGCATTTTTAAGTGTGAACGTTCTGCTTTCCTTCTCGGCTTACAATAAAATAATGGAGCTTAAACTAGAGACGATTCATATAGATGATTATATAGAGAAGGAACTATGGTTACCTAAAATAAGATTTGAGCCACTACATATGAAAGAGATTGTAGAGGAAGTAGGAGCTCGAGAGGAAGCAAGAGACCAGCTGTTTAAAATACTGTTTTTTGACATTTATACTCCTATTATTGAACGGTTATCCAAAGTGGCAAATGTATCACGGTTTACACTATGGGAAAATGTGATGATTTATATTTATTGGCTTTATGAAACGTTGCTACCTTCGATTGGGAAAGAGGACATAGCTGGTGACTTTGAAGCTTTGCAATATGCGCCATCTCAATGGTTTGGATTAAATAAAAATCCAGTGAAATATTTTTATAGTGTAAAAGGTACCGTTGCAGAGAAAGCAATACGATCTCGAAAGACTTGTTGCTTCTATTATGAAACAAACGAGGAAAAATCTAGATGCAAAACTTGTCCTCTTGCATGTCGAAACTCTTAAAAAGGAGGAATCCGAATGGATGCAAAACTAAAAGACCAATTAGATGGGTTACTAGAAAAATATACAGAGCTTTTACTAGGAGAAAGTTCTCCTGAATTAAAAGAGAAGGTAGAGGCGTGGGTTGTATATTCATATATTGCAAAATCAATGCCCCCGTTAGTGAAACATTGGAATGAGCAATATCCCGATGCGAAAGATGGAATGAAGGAACTTATTTCTGAAATTAAAACATTAAATGAACAGCATCGCGCTTCCTCAGGGAAATAAAAAAAGTGGTCGATATATAAATCGGCCGCTTTTTTGAATATATTTTTATTGGAAAATCCCCCGAATGCTTTACACCCGAGGAAAGTTACAAAAATTACTACTGCATCATGTTGCCGTATGGGAATTGGTTAGAATACCCTTGGAACTGCTGATGTGTTTGTTGTAATTTTTGCGGGTCAGCTGGTTCTAAACTGTACCATCCTTTTTGAAACATAAGATTATATAGCTCTCTTTGACAATTTTGTGTTTCGTTACTAATAGCAAGTAAATCCGTGTATAACTGTTGATTACTTGCTTCATTTAATGCAGTAGAATAAGCACTTGTCATATATTTTTCAGTTGCTAAAATGTCGTTAATAAAATCACGGTCATTCATTTGTGGTGTTTTAGGTACTTGCGTTTCAGGGTTTTGTACTTTTTGCTGGTTCATATTATCCCTCCTTATTGTAATGGCTGCTGTTGTTGTGTACTTTGAGTTTGACTAAGTATTTTTTCATAGTGACGTTGATGCATTTGCCCAGCCTTTTCGATTAGTTGTTTTACCTCTTGATCTTGACATTGTTGCGCAAAATGATGTGCTTTTTTCATAGCAAGTAAGTTCCAAGACATCATATCTGCTAAGTATAAAGAGTCTTTAGTAGTGACGATATTTGGTGGTTGAGGGTAAATTGGTTGTTGCTGCCCGCCCATGTTTTGTTGTTGTTGCATGAATAGTTAACCTCCTATAATAAAATCATTTGTATCATCTCCAATGCCAATCTGTAATATACAGTTATTAAGTGTAAACGCTCCTCAACTAAACATTAGACAAAATATACATGGAACCGACAAAATTATGTATTCAAATGAAAAAAAAAATGATAGAATGATTTTGTATTTTGAAATATTTTGAATGTAACCGATTTCGTTATTTACTAGATTACAAGAGACATCATGAGGTATCCAGGAGGTTGAAGGAATATGGAACAATTAATGAGAAATTTCTTCCTATATTTATCAAAAAGTAAAACACTTACGAAGCTAGCAAGAAAATACGGACTTCGCTTTGGCGCAGGCCGATTTGTTGCTGGAGAAACGATTCAACAGGCAGTAAGTGTTATTAAAGATCTCAATAAAAAAGGTTTATCTGTCACAATTGATTATTTAGGAGAATTTATTGATACGGAAGCAGAAGCGAATGAGATGGCGGATAATTCAATAGAAGCAATTCGTGCCATTGGAAGCCAAGCGCTTGATTCTCAATTATCCCTTAAGATGACTTCAATGGGCCTAGATATTTCTGATGAACTAGTATTGAATAATATGAGACGAATATTAGACGTGGCAAAAGAAAATGATGTATTCGTTACAATAGACATGGAAGATTATGAGCGCTGTGGTAAAACGTTAGAAATATTTAAGAAGCTTCGTTCAGAATATGATAACGTAGGTACTGTTATTCAATCATATTTATATAGAACAGTATCAGATATTGAAGATTTAAATCAGTACAGTCCTAATTTACGTCTCGTAAAAGGTGCATACAAAGAATCACCAGAAGTTGCGTATCCAGATAAGAAAGATGTGGACGAAAACTTAAAGAAAATTATTAAAATGCATCTATTAAATGGAAACTATACAGCAGTTGCCTCTCATGATGATGCAATGATTGAATATACAAAGCAATTAGTAGAAGAACATAATATCCCAAGAGATCAATTTGAATTCCAAATGCTCTACGGTATTCGTGAAGAACGCCAACTGGAATTAGTAAAAGAAGGCTACAAAATGCGCGTATACGTACCTTATGGAACAGACTGGTACGGTTACTTCATGCGCCGCCTTGCAGAAAGACCAGCGAACGTAGCATTCGTATTAAAAGGAACGTTTGGCAAGTAGTAATAAAAAAGCAACCTTGTTGGGTTGCTTTTTTATTTTGTTGTAAATGAAGACCAGGTGCTGTAAACTCCGATTGCAAATAAGAGGATGGTATCGCAAATAAGAGGATGGTTACCGCAAATAAAAGAGAGCTATCGCAAATAAGAGGGTGGTTATCGCAAATAAAAGAGAGCTACCGCAAATAAGAAGTTGGTTATCGCAAATAGAAGAGAGCTATTGCAAATAAAAGGGTGGTTATCGCAAATAAAAGAGAGTTACCGCAAATAAAAAGTTGGTTATCGCAAATAAAAGGTACTGTCAATAATTATGTGTAAGTATTTGTACTCAATGAGTTATATGGTTTTGTTAGTGGAGGATTCAGGCAGCCTCGGCTGCCTGAATCCTCCACTTTTAGGCTTTGGGATACTGCTCCTCAAACATTTTTAAAATTTGATCATGAGCTAGGCCGAATCCACTTAGTTTTCTTCTTGACCAGCGCTCGTTATAGTCGATAGAGGTCAGGTACGTAATCTTTTCAGCTGCTTCAATGTTCGGCAGGCTATTCATGGTTTTTAACCTCTTGCGGATTTCCTTAATGGTACGCTCAATAAGATTTGTAGTGTAGATGTACTTTTGGATTTCCTCAGGGTAGCGTAAAAAGGTTAAGAGTACTGGAAGGTCTTCTTCCCAGGAAGCTATTTCTCGACTGTAGCGCTTTTTCCATTTCTCCCTGAGCTCTCCGAACGCTTTTTCAGCTTCTACGTATGTGCTTGATGTATAGACTTTTTTTAAATCAGTACTTAGCTCAGCTTGATCCTTCTTACGTGCTTTATTCATAGTGGAACGGACCTTGTGTATTACACAACGTTGAACATCAGCTTTTGGAAAGATGGAACGAAATGCCTCTTCGAGACCAGTCAGTCCGTCAAAAACGCCTAGCAGTACTTCCTGTACTCCTCTGTTGCGCAGGTCCTGGAGGATTTCCTTCCAACCATTTGAAGATACTATTCCTCCGACATAAAAACCAAGGATTTCCCTGTGGCCTTCCGGAGTAATTCCTAGAACAATATAGACAGCTTCTTGGGCTACTGTATCTCTACGAATCTTTACAAACAAAGCATCAAGAAATAAAGCACAATAGCGCTTCTTTAAAGGGCGGTTCTGCCATTCAATCACATCCTCCATCACGGCAGATGTGATATTCGATATGGTGCCAGGGGAATATTGTTCCCCAAGCAAGTTTTTCAAGATACTCCCTACCTGACGGACTCCAACCCCGTGTTGATAAAGTTGAACAACGAGCTCATCTACTGCAACCATTCGCCTTTGATAAGGCTCAAACATATTAGTCGTGAACTCACCTTTACGATCGCGGGGAACAGCCAGATCTTCAACGCGGCCATACATAGTGTCGAGAGTCCTCGGATAGTATCCATTACGGGAATTTCCTTCTCCGACAGGTTCGTTCTCTAGTACACTCTTGATCTCCTCGCGCAAGATAGTTTCTATTTTCTCCTTTAGGAGATCCTGCATGGAAATTTTTAAGATAGTGGCTAAATCTAATTTATCTGTGTTAAAATGGGACATGGATAAAGTACTCCTCTCAAAGGTTATTGTGGTGATAACTCAGAGAGTACTTTGTCCTTTTTTATTTGTCTAGCAAAAGGTCTTACACATACTTTTATACATCATCAAATAAAAGAGAGCTACCGCAAATAAGAGGGTGGTTATCGCAAATAAAAGAGAGCTACCGCAAATAAGAGGATGGTTATCGCAAATAAAAGAGAGCAATCGCAAATAAAAGAGTAGTTACCGCAAATTAAAAGATGATTATCACAGATTAAAACAAAAAACGAGGTACCAAAGCACCTCGATTCACTTTTAGTTAACGGATTAGGGCGAGCCGCCTCCGCTTTTCTATCAATGTTCCATATTATTCTTTTTATACTGTTGGTTGCCGCTCGTTTTTTTGCCGCCCATGTCGTATTCGTTGTTTGGGCCAGCGTTACCTTTTACACTTGCAGCACTTTTAGCTCTTTGAGATGGTTGTTTTTTCATCTTCACTTATGACTCACCTCCGCACCTCTATCATCCCCAAATTAAGTATGAAACATGTAAAAGAAGGTATGTTATAATGACCGTAAAAATATTTAAGAAATCTCTTTGTATATATATTGCGAAAATTTTAAATATCGTTTATAGTAATATTCAAAGGACTTCTTACTGAGGAGTTATTTTTTTCACGGTAAAAATGAATGAGTATTCATTCAAAAATAATTATAGTAAAGAAACTCACTTTGGAATTTTACGAAGTGCGGAAGCGTAATAAATGTATATGATGTATTCCGTATGTAAATTCCAACTAAAATCATTTAGTTTCCTTTATAAGAAGCTCTAATATTTGAATTAAATAGGGGGAGGAAGAATGAAACAAAGTATTAAAAAGGCTGCTGTTATCGGTTCAGGAGTTATGGGATCAGGTATTGCGGCACATCTTGCAAATGTTGGTATACCGACACTTCTGTTAGACATTGTTCCGAACAAATTGACAGATGATGAAGAGAAAAAAGGTTTAACACTATCGGATAAAGTAGTTCGCAACCGTATTGTACAATCTTCCTTACAAAAGCTTTTAAAGCAAAAGCCAGCACCATTAACAACAAAGAGTAATTTACAATTAATCGAAGCTGGAAATTTAGAAGATGATATAGAAAAGTTAAAAGACTGCGATTGGATTATCGAAGTTATCGTTGAAAACTTAGAGGTCAAAAAGTCATTATTTGAAAAAGTAGATCAACATAGAAAGCCAGGAAGTATCGTAAGCTCCAACACTTCTGGTATTTCTGTAGAAGCGATGTCAGAAGGTCGTTCGGAAGATTTTCAAAAGAACTTCTTAGGAACTCACTTCTTCAACCCACCAAGATACTTAAAATTATTAGAAGTAATTCCTACGAAAAATACAGATCCAGCTGTCGTTTCTTTCATTAAAGAGTTCGGTGAAAACGTTCTTGGTAAAGGAATTGTACTCGCGAAAGATACGCCAAACTTTATCGCTAACCGTATCGGTACTTACGGATTATTAGTAACAGTGAAAGAAATGTTAGAAGGCGGATATAGTGTCGGAGAAGTTGATTCCGTGACAGGTCCATTAATTGGTCGTCCGAAAAGTGCAACATTCCGTACGTTAGACGTTGTCGGATTAGATACATTTATTCACGTTGCAAAAAACGTGTATGACAAAGTGGAGGGTGCAGAAAAAGAAGTTTTCAACATCCCAAGCTTTATGCAAACTATGCAACAAAATGGTTGGTTAGGAAGTAAGAGTGGGCAAGGTTTCTACTTAAAACAAGGAAAAGAAATTTTAGAACTGGACCCTGAAACGTTAGAGTACGGTCCACGTAAAAAATTAAAAACTGCAGCAGTAGAAATGAGTAAGCAAGCTAAAGGTTACGGCAATAAATTGAAAGCGCTTGTATACGCAGATGACCGCGCAGGTAACTTACTATGGAATATTTTAGCTCCTGCATTAAGCTATTCTGCAGAGCTACTAGGTGAAATTGCAGACGATATCGTAGCAATTGACGAAGCAATGAAATGGGGCTTCGGTTGGGAGTACGGCCCATTTGAAACGTGGGATGCAATTGGCATAGAAGATTCTGTATTAAAAATGAAACAAGATGGCATTACTGTTCCAGCTTGGATTGATGAAATGTTAGAAAAAGGCTACCGTTCTTTCTATCAAAAAGATAACGGGGTTACTTCCTTCTATCATAACGGTGAGTACAAAGCGAAAGAAGTAAACAAAAAAGTTATTCATCTTAAAACTATTTCTGAAACAAAAGGTGTTATTAAGAAAAATAGTGGTGCAAACTTAATCGATATCGGTGATGACGTTGCGTTATTAGAATTCAGATCACCGAACAACGCTATTGGTCTAGATATCCTTCAAATGATCAATTACGCAGTGGAAGAAGTAGATAAAAACTACAAAGGGCTTGTGATCGGTAACCAAGGGAAAAACTTCTGTGTAGGTGCAAACCTTGCGATGATTTTAATGGAAGCACAAGACGACAACTTCTATGAGCTAGATATGGTCGTTCGCATGTTCCAACAAGCGATGATGAAAATTAAATATAGCAACAAGCCAGTTGTAGCAGCTCCGTTCGGTATGACACTTGGTGGAGGAACGGAAGTAAGCTTACCAGCAGCCAAAATTCAAGCTTCTAGTGAAACATACATGGGATTAGTAGAAGTGGGAGTAGGTTTAATCCCTGGTGGCGGAGGAAATAAAGAGCTTTACTTAAAGCACTTAAACTCCATGCCGAAAGGGCTAGATTTTGACTTGCAAAAAGTTGCGAACAAAGTGTTTGAAACGATTGCGACGGCAAAAGTATCTACCTCTGCACACGAAGCTCGTGACCTACATTTCTTAAATGAAAAAGATAGTGTGAGCTTCAATGGAGATCACTTAATCCATGATGCAAAGCAATCAGCATTAAACCTTTTTGAAGCTGGCTATACAGCACCAGTTCGTCAAAAAATCCCGGTAACTGGAGAAACTGGATACGCAACGATGCTACTAGGCGCGCACAACATGCACTATTCCGGTTATATTTCTGACCATGATCTAAACATTGCGAAAAAGTTAGCAAACGTTATTGCTGGTGGAAAAGTTGCATACGGAACTCTAGTAGATGAGCAGTACTTATTAGATATCGAGCGTGAGGCATTCTTAAGCTTACTAGGTGAACTGAAAACACAACAAAGAATGCAACACATGTTAGTAAAAGGCAAACCATTACGTAATTAATAGATACCTATATTTATAGAAAAAACAATGTGAAGGTGGGGGAGCATGTTGAAAGAAGCTGTCATCGTAGCGGGTGCGAGAACACCTGTCGGTAAATCAAGAAAAGGTTCATTAGCGAACGTTCGTCCTGATGATTTAGGTGCATTAGTAGTAAAAGAAACGTTAAGAAGAGCTAGTAACTACGACGGGCCAATCGATGATTTAATTTTCGGTTGTGCCATGCCTGAGGCAGAACAAGGGTTAAATATGGCTCGTAATATTGGAGGATTAGCAGGGCTTCCGAATAGTGTACCAGCTATTACAATTAATCGTTACTGCTCATCGGGGCTACAAACAATCGCATACGCTGCTGAAAGAATTATGTTAGGTCATGCGGAATCGATCATCGCTGGTGGAGCGGAATCAATGAGTATGGTTCCGATGGTTGGTCACACTGTTCGACCGAACGCACGCCTAGTGGAAACTGCTCCTGAATATTACATGGGCATGGGTCATACTGCAGAGCAAGTGGCGCAAAAGTACGGAGTAAGTCGTGAAGATCAAGATGCATTCGCTGTACGTAGTCACCAAAGAGCAGCAGCAGCTATTAAAGAAGGTAAATTTGTTGATGAAATCGTTGGAGTCGATGTAACGGTAAGAAATGTAGGACCAGACAATAAATTAAAAGAAAAAACATTTACGTTCTCTCAAGATGAAGGTGTTCGTGAAAACACAACGATGGAAATATTAGCGAAATTAAGACCAGCATTTAACGTCCAAGGATCTGTAACTGCTGGTAACTCTTCACAAACGAGTGATGGTGCTGCATCTGTACTAGTAATGGAAAGAGAAAAAGCAGAAGCACTAGGTTTAAAACCAATCGCTAAATTCCGTTCCTTTGCAGTAGGTGGAGTTCCGCCGGAAGTAATGGGAATTGGTCCAGTAGTTGCAATTCCGAAAGCATTAAAGCTTGCTGGATTAGAGCTTTCTGATATCGGTTTAATCGAGCTAAACGAAGCATTTGCATCTCAAGCAATCCAAGTAATGCGCGAGCTTAACTTAGATGAAGACAAAGTAAACGTTAACGGTGGAGCAATCGCTCTTGGCCATCCACTAGGATGTACTGGATCAAAACTAACGTTAACATTACTTAACGAAATGAAACGTCGAAACGAACAGTTCGGATTAGTAAGTATGTGTATCGGTGGCGGAATGGGTGCCGCTGGTGTATTCGAACTATTAGCATAATTTTGTAAGGCCCTCTCATACGGGGGCCAATCATACAATAAGGGGGATTTACCATGTCAAATACAGTTGAAAACGTTGTAAAAGGCGGAAGCTTTTTAATTGAAGACTTAACAGCTGATAAAATTTTCACTCCAGAAGATCTAAACGATGAGCATAAACTGATTGCGAAAACAACGGAAGACTTCGTAGTAAACGAGGTTGTACCTAACATTGAAGAAATTGAACATCATAACTTTGATGTTTCTGTAAAGTTACTAAAAGAAGCTGGCGAGCTTGGATTATTAGGTGCAGATGTACCTGAAGAGTACGGCGGATTCGGTTTAGACAAAATCAGTTCTTCTTTAATTACAGAAAAATTCTCTAGAGCTGGTGGATTCTCTTTATCTTACGGCGCACATGTAGGAATCGGTTCTTTACCAATCGTATTATTCGGTAATGACGAGCAAAAGAAACAATACTTACCTTTCTTAGCAACAGGTGAGAAAATTGCTGCTTACGCGTTAACAGAGCCAGGTTCAGGTTCAGACGCTTTAGGTGCAAAAACTACTGCTAAATTAAACGAAGAAGGCACTCACTACGTACTAAACGGTGAAAAACAATGGATCACAAACGCTGGTTTTGCTGATGTATTCGTAGTGTACGCTAAAGTAGATGGCGAGCACTTCTCCGCATTCATCGTAGAGCGCGAATTCCCTGGAGTTTCTACAGGTCCAGAAGAAAAGAAAATGGGTATTAAAGGATCTTCTACTCGTACGTTAGTATTAGAAGATGCAGTTGTACCGAAAGAAAACTTATTAGGTGAAATTGGTCGCGGACACGTAATCGCGTTCAACATATTAAATATCGGTCGTTACAAATTAGCAGTTGGTACTGTTGGTGGATCTAAGCGTGGAGTAGAATTAGCTGCTCAATATGCAAACCAACGTCAACAGTTCAAAACGCCTATCGCAAAATTCTCTTTAATTCAAGAAAAAATCGCGAACATGGCAACAAAAACATATGCGGCAGAAAGCTCTGTATACCGTACAGTAGGTTTATATGAGAACAACCAAGGTGCATTGACTCTTGAGCAAGAAAAAGATCCAAAAGCAGTTGCAGCAGCAGTTGCAGAATATGCAATTGAGTGTTCTTTAAATAAAGTATTCGCTTCCGAAACACTAGACTACGTAGTAGACGAAGCTGTCCAAATCCATGGTGGGTACGGATTCATGGCTGAGTACGAAGTAGAAAGAATGTACCGTGACTCTCGTATTAACCGTATTTTCGAAGGTACAAACGAAATTAACCGTCTTTTAGTGCCTGGTACGTTCTTACGTAAAGCATTAAAAGGTGAACTTCCATTAATTCAAAAAGCAATGCAACTTCAAGAAGAATTAATGATGCTTATGCCTGAAGAAGTTGGCGATGGCGTTTTAGACCAAGAGAAATATTTATTAAAGAACGCGAAAAAAATTGCGATCTTAATGACAGGTTTAGTCGCGCAAAAATACGGTAAAGCATTAGAAAAAGAACAAGAGCTATTAGTTAACATTTCTGATATCATCTCTAACGTCTATGCGATGGAATCTGCTATTCTACGTACAGAAAAAGCAATCCAAAAAAGCGGCTTAGAGAAAAATAAACAAAAAGTATTATACACAGAAGTATTCTGTCAAGAAGCATTCAATGCTATTGAAGCAGATGCAAAAGAAACGTTAGTTGCAGCAGAGAGTGGAGACACTTTACGCATGATGATTTCAGCATTACGTAAATTTACTCGTCATAATCCAATCAATGTAATCGAGAAAAAACGTGAAATCGCTGCAGCAGTTTTAGAAGCTGAAAAATATACTGTTTAATTAGGTCCATTTTTAACCCCTTTAAAAATGATTCTATAAAAAGAAAGGACGGCATGTAAAATGTCGTCCTTTTATTTTTGTAGAACATTGATTTTCTTAATGGGAACCACTATAGCTTTCGCTGTCGTCAAAGGCAAAGGGCTTCGGACTAACCCGTAAAATATGAAAATTTGCAGAGGAACGAACAGCTGTAATTACATAAATTTAAGAAAGTATAAAAGAAAAGAGGTTTTTTGCAGAAAACGTCGAATATGTTGGGAAGACTGCATTTTGTTATTAGAACTATAGTGTATGATTGTGCTACAATATGGAGTAAATAACAAAGTAAGGTGGTTGATATTAGTGAGCGTAACGTTTTATTGGTATCCAAAATGCGGCACTTGTAGAAATGCAAAAAAATGGTTAACTCAAAATGAAATCGAAGTCAACGAAATACATATTGTTGAAAATCCACCAAGTCGTGATGAACTTCATGAACTATATAAAAAAAGTGGATTAGAACTAAAAAAGTTCTTTAATACTAGCGGTATGAAATATCGTGAACTTGGGTTAAAAGATAAACTAAAAACGGCTACAGAAGAAGAGATGTTAGAGCTTTTAGCATCAGATGGTATGTTAATTAAACGTCCAATTACGACAGATGGTACGAAAGTGACTGTTGGATTTAACGAAAAGCACTTTGAAGAAACATGGAAATAAAACCATTTTAGAAAGCTATCTACTTTAAAAAAGGGAAGCTTTACATAAATTTATACTATCTTTAAGGAGGATTTTTTTATGAACACACCAAAAGAATTACGTTATTCTAAAGAGCATGAGTGGGTAAAAGAAGAAGGAGGTAAAGTGCGTATCGGTATTACGGACTTTGCACAATCTGAGCTTGGAGATATCGTATTCGTTGAGCTTCCAGAAGTAGGAGATGAAGTAACGGTTGACGATTCATTCGGAAGTGTAGAATCAGTTAAAACTGTTTCTGAGCTTTATTCACCTGTTAGTGGAAAAGTAGTAGAAGTAAATGAAGATTTAAACGATAACCCAGAATTCGTAAATGAGTCTCCTTACGAAAAAGCATGGATGATTGTTGTAGAACTTTCTGATAGCAGTGAAGTAGATAATTTAATGACTGCAGAGCAATACGAAGAGTTAGTAAAAGAAGACTAATAACGTTATTTCATTTTGGACACTCTAACTGATATAAAGCAGAATTCAACCTGCTTATAAGCAAATAAAAGGGTGGAGAAAATGACACTTCAACAACAACGTTTAGATATAACTGACCGTGTTACAGGAAAACTGTGTGATACCGGCTTTCAATTGTATTTAGAAAATGATCCAATTGGACAAGTCACATTCACACCAAACGGTAACGAATTCGAGCTTAAATCTGGCTTCGAACAAAACGGTACGAAAATATACCAACAAGTTCAAGTCCCGACAGAGCCTGATATGAAATACGTCGACTGTGACGACGAAAACGGTTGGTGCTAAGAAAAACGGAGTAGATAATCTGCTCCGTTTTTTCTGTGTTCCATTAAGAAATGGATAAAACGTGGAGACCGTGGAACGGAGCGGCCTCACACTCACGCCAACAGCAGTCACTATTCGGCCAACCGGGCTCACATTCACGCCAACCGCAATCACTATTCGGCCAAGCGGCCATACATTCACGCCACCAACAGTCACTATTCGGCCAACCGGAGCCACATTCACGCCACCAGCAGTCACTATTCGGCCAACCGGGCTCACATTCACGCCAACCGCAATCACTATTCGGCCAAGCGGCCACACATTCACGCCACCAACAGCCACTATTCGGCCAACTGGCCTCGCATTCACGCCACCTGAAGTCACTATTCGGCCAACTGACCTCGCATTCACGCCAATTGCAGCCACTATTCGGCCAACTGACCTCGCATTCACGCCAATTGCAGCCACTATTCGGCCAACTGGCCTCACATTCACGCCACCAGCAGCCACTATTCGGCCAACCGGGCTCACATTCACGCCAACCGCAATCACTATTCGGCCAAGCGGCCACACATTCACGCCACCAGCAGCCACTATTCGGCCAACCGGGCTCACATTCACGCCAACCGCAATCACTATTCGGCCAAGCGGCCACACATTCACGCCACCAGCAGTCACTATTCGGCCAACCGGAGCCACATTCACGCCACCAGCAGTCACTATTCAGCCAACCGGGCTCACATTCACGCCACCAACAGCCACTATTCGGCCAACTGCCTCGCATTCACGCCAATTGCAGCCACTATTCGGCAACTGCCTCGCTTTCACGCCAATTGCAGCCACTATTCGGCCAACTGGCCACACATTCACGCCACCAGCAGCCACTATTCGGCCAACCGGGCTCACATTCACGCCAACCGCAATCACTATTTGGCCAAGCGGCCACACATTCACGCCACCAACAGCCACTATTCGGCCAACCGGCCTCACTTTCACACCAGCTGCGAACCTTTTTCGACCAACCCAGCTCATACTAAGAAGATATTAGGACTTACTCTTACTTAAACCCAAATATTAACTCCACTCACAACATTCACCTTATACTCGAAAATAATAAAACCCCATTTTAACAAAAAGAAGGGGAACAATAACGCTAAAGCGAATATGTTTATGTAAGGGGAATATTGTCAAGCGACGACAAGGAAAATCATTCAATCTGTTCTTAAGATAACTCTCTCTCCAGCAAAATCAATAATTAAAATACACACCGTCGCTTAACAAGATAGACTGCATATTTTGTCAGCCTAACTATTAAAAGATAAAGGTGATAAGTATGGAAATCTTCGATGGGGAAAAAGTGATCATAGTAGAAGGTAAAACAGATAAAAAGAGAGTAGAACAAGTACTAAAAGAACGAGTAAATATCATATGTACAAATGGCACAATCAGCCTTGCTAAGTTAGATGATCTTGTGGAAGAGCTTTTTGATAAAGAAGTCTATATATTAGTCGATAGTGATCTTGCCGGAGAAAAATTAAGAAAGTTGTTTAAAAAAGAATTTCCTGAAGCGGAACATTTATATATTGATCGTGCATATCGAGAAGTAGCAACAGCACCATATCATCATGTTGCATCTGTGTTACTTAGTGCTAATATAGATGTAAATACACAATATTTGCAATGAAAAAGGATGAACTACAAAATGAACGAGTGGACGAGAGAGAAACTTTTAGAGGAAATAGAAGGGGAGGAAACGTTATCGGTCGTATACTTTTATACACCGATGTGTGGCACATGCGGACTAGCTAGTAAAATGTTAAACATCACGAAAGAATTGTTTCCAAACTTAGTTTTCGGCCAAATAGATGTTAATTATGCAAGAGAGCTTGCATTAAAATGGGAAATTGAAAGTGTACCGTGTGTAATTGTGTTTTATAAAGGAAAACTATTAGAGAAGAAATACGCCTTACAATCAGTGGAACATTTATATCATTGGTTTAATGAACTTCAAAGTAAGATAAATTGAAACACCTTCTAAAAGGTGTTTTTCTTTTTGGCCTACTATAAGGGCGGTGTTTAACTGCACTTATAATTAGGAAAAGTGCCTTATTGCCCCTAATCAACCCACTCACATTTTTTTATAATTTTATTTATTAAATCTTCTTTACTTTTCAGAAAAAACACACTACTATTACTTAGGGAAGCGAAATATTTTTTCTCATGGAGGGTATAATGAAAGGTCTCTACAATAAAGCGTTACAACCGTTCGTTCATTATAATAAAAACATTCGTCTCTTTTTTATAGCTAACATTTTCATCCAAATTGGACTAGGCATTTTTATGGTGATGTATAACTTTTACATAAGAGAATTAGGTTTCGCTGAGCAGGTAAATGGTAGTATGATTGCGATGTCTTCGTTAGCTGCTGCAATAATTTTAATTCCGGCTGGGTTATTAAGTGATAAATTCGGTCGTAAGAAAATGATGGTAACGGGCGTAATTTTAACTTCCTCTTTTATGTTATTGAGAAGTACATTTGAAGCGGAAGGTTTATTGTTACTAACCGCCTTTTTATTTGGTTTAACACTTGCCTTTTTACAAGTTTCTGCAGTCCCATGGTTAGCAGAAAACTCTAGTCAAGCAGAAAGAGTGCGACTATTTAGTTTGCATTTTGCCGTTATGACAGGTTCAAACGTAATAGGAAATTTATTAGGTGGCACATTAACGGACGTCTTTCTGCATCTCTTCCAGTTATCTCCCGTTTGGAGTGTTAGAGGAACATTGATTATCGGAACAGTCTTTTGTTTATTGGGACTGTTACCAATTGTAAAAATGATGGAAAAGAAGCGAGAAATAAAAAAAGAAAAAACATCTTTATTACAAAGTTTTCGTTTAAATAAAACTCAGTTAAAATTAATTGGCTTTTTTGCATTTGCACAACTGCTAATCGGCTTTGGATCTGGATTAGTAATCCCGTATTTAAACCTTTATTTTGCCGACAGATTTGAAACAAGTAACACTTCTATTGGATTTATTCTCTCATTAGGTCAAGCGGTTACAGCTGTTGCCATGATTATTGGACCAGCCCTCGTAAAAAGAGTTGGGGAAGTTAAAGCAATTGTTTTATTACAATTATTGTCGATTCCTTTTATGCTTCTTACTGCTTTTACGTATAGTTTTTGGTTCGCGGCGTTAGGATTTTTATTTCGCCAAGCTCTAATGAATGCAGCAAATCCGATCATAACATCATTAATGATGGAAAAGGTTGCCGACTCGATGAAAGGGTTGGCAAATTCCATTAACCAAATGGTGTTTAACATAGGTTGGGCGAGTATGGGACCTGTTTCGATGGGGATTGTCTTTTATTTAGGTAGTTATTGGGGATATGCAGTTGTATTTTGTATTACAGCTTGCCTTTATATATGTAGCTCTATCTTCTTTTATATCGTATTTACTCGAAATAGCAAAAAAGTGGTACATCAACAGGTAGCAAATATTTCGTAAATAAGACATATTTCTTGGGAAATAGAACATCACTTTCGGAAATTGACGATATTTGTTTTGAAAAAAGGAAAGGATATTCTCCATTTTTATCGTAATTGTATAACAATACGGAAATCACGGAGGATAATGTCAATGCAAATGGACGAAATGATACAAGATTTTGTTGAACGAGTTAATGAGAAATCATTTATTACACCAATTCTGCCTACCTATCCAATTATATGTACGATAAAAACCTTTAATCAAGTGGACGTGAAATTGCAGTTTGCAAAAGAAGGTATTTCTATCGTGGAAGCAAATGTCAATGGAGATGTACTGATAGCAGGAGAAGAAGAAAATATAACAGATTTGTTGAAGGGTGTAATACCTTTGAGTGATCCTAACATCAAATTTAAAGGAACATATCGGCACTTTTTATTACTGGAATCTATTTTTGTAATGGCAAAACATAAATCTACAAATATAAACATCGTTTCATAATTCTTTGTAAAAAATATATTGACAGCTATTTTGTACCGTGATACGATTACATTCGTAATTCCGATACTTAAACGTTTTAAAGTGTTAGCTACTTAACGTAAAAATAAATATGTCTAAAACTCTTATCAAGAGTGGTGGAGGGAATGTGCCCGTTGAAGCCCGGCAACCGTCAACTTAGTTGAAATGGTGCCAATTCACACAAAGCGTAGTTGCTTTGAGAGATGAGAGAAAGGATTTTTTAATGAGCCTTTCTGTCATGTCGCAGAAAGGCTCTTTTATTTTTTAAAAAGGTTGACACTAATCTTTACTAGAATAGCAAATAAACGTTTGTTTAAGAATAAATAAAATAGGTGAAGCGAAAGAAGGTGGACATCATGATAAGTTTGCAAAATGTAAAGAAAATCTTTCAAGCTAAAAGCGGGGTAGTAACGGCTGTGGACGATGTGAATTTAACGATTCACAAAGGAGAAATTTATGGAATTATTGGTTACAGCGGAGCCGGGAAAAGTACATTAATTCGTATGTTGAACGGATTGGAAAAGCCTTCTTCTGGTGAGGTTTCAGTTGCTGGTCGTAATATTTCTAAAATTAAAGGTCGTGAACTACGTAAAGCCCGCCAAGAAATTAGTATGATTTTTCAGCACTTTAATCTGCTATGGTCACGAACGGTTCGTGAAAATATTTCTTTCCCATTAGAGATTGCTGGAGTAAATAAAAAAGAGCGTATGAAACGTGTGGATGAACTAATCGAGCTTGTCGGATTAACAGGTAGAGAAAATGCTTATCCATCCCAATTAAGTGGTGGGCAGAAACAACGTGTCGGTATAGCGAGAGCGTTAGCGAACAACCCAAAAGTGTTGTTATGTGATGAAGCAACTTCCGCGTTAGATCCACAAACGACAGATTCTATATTAGAGCTACTCGTTGATATAAATAAAAGACTTGGCTTAACCATTGTATTAATTACGCATGAAATGCACGTTATCCGTAAAATTTGTCATCGTGTATCTGTGATGGAAAATGGATCTGTTGTAGAGGAAGGTAACGTATTAGATGTCTTCCGTAAGCCGAAGCAGCTCATTACGCAAAAATTTGTTAAGCAAGTTTCAGAGCCAGAAGAAGCGAAAGACTCGATTGAACATTTGCTAGAAACGTACGAGAGTGGAAAAATAGTACAACTAACATTCGTAGGAGATTCAGCAGAACAACCGATTATTACTCACTTAATTAAAAGGTTCGATGTTGACGTCAATATTCTGCAGGGGAAGGTATCTTATACGCAGGACGGTCCGTATGGTACATTGTTCATTCACGTCGATGGAGCGGAAGCACAAATAGATTCAGCACTTCAATACATCCGAGAGCAACAAGTGGAACTGGAGGTGATGACGAATGTTTGATCGTGTGAATTGGGATAGAGTTTGGGAAGCAACGCAAGAAACGGTGTATATGACAACCATTTCTGTTGCGATTACATTCGTCTTAGGTATTATTTTAGGGTTATTACTCTTTCTCACCTCTAAAGGAAACTTACTGCAAAATAAATTTTTTAATAGCATTATTGCAGCCATTGTAAATATTTTCAGGTCTATTCCGTTTATTATATTAATTGTTCTATTAATACCGGTAACAAGAGCTATGTTAGGTTCTATTATCGGCGCAAACGCAGCCCTACCCGCATTAGTAGTAGGTGCAGCACCTTTTTATGCCAGAATGGTTGAAATTGGTTTGCGTGAAATTGATAAAGGTGTTATTGAGGCTGCCAAATCAATGGGTGCAAGAACGACAACAATTATTTGGAAAGTGCTTATTCCAGAATCTATGCCGGCAATCGTATCTGGTATTACAGTTACAGCTATAGCGATTGTTAGTTATACAGCGATGGCGGGCTTTGTAGGAGCTGGTGGACTTGGAAATCTAGCTTTCTTAGATGGCTTCCAACGTAATAACTGGCAAGTTACATTTATTAGTACTGTCGTTATTTTAATTATCGTATTTATCATCCAATTTATTGGGGATTTATTAACAAATAAATTAGACAAAAGATGGTAGTGTCAAAAGTTCTATGAAAAACTAGCACGGTTCATACTACCTACCATTTATTAGGTGGAATTGCTCGCTATCGCTCTTGACAAACACACCAATGGTTTATTCGGAGGTCAATCAAGGGCGAAGGGAACAAAAGAAGGCATGCTAAATAAACCCTTGACTCTTTCCATTTTAAACCATTGGTAAGTTCGGTTTGTCAAGAGTTCGCTTCGCCGATAGCTGAATAGGGCTCAGCTAAACAAAAGTTAGGCTGACTGTTGTTGAATCCAGTCCTGGGCTAATCCAATAAGGGCTGTCCATCTCGCTGGCATGGTTGGTAGCTTTTCTAATTCTGGAATTGTTACTGGCACTTTACCTTCAAGTGAAGAATGTGGGCGCAAGAAGTTAAAGTAAGCCACAAACAATGTCACAAAAGAAACAGAACCTTGTTCAGAACCAAAGCCGTGTGTCGATCGATAATTTCCTTTAAACGTGCGATTTAGTCTCTCGATGATTTGCTTGAGAGGTCGATACTCTCTGGAGACATCATCTTCATTTGTTAGCCCGATGACCTGTTTTACGTCAAACGATATGTGGTTTTCTGCGAAGAAATGCTGTGCCAACAAGTAAATAGGGTTACCATCTACTACAAATTGTAGGTTTTCGGGTATTTCTTTCAGCTTCACTAGTACTTCATCAATCGCTCGTATTGCTGTTGCGGTGTCGCGATTTGGTGACACTGGATACGAAAGAATGACTTTCTTGACCGCATCAAAAAAGAAAAACAGATAATGCCAACGACCGTTGACCCGGATGTACGTTTCATCCCCACAGAATTGATCCGACAGCTCATACGGAAAGTAGTCAATATAAGGCTTGAGCCATAATGCGACGCTGTTTTCGTAGTTTAGGATACTTTGATGGGAGACAGACACGCCGTGAATATCCTTCATGATCGCTGCCGTTTTACGGGCCGATAATCCGTAATTGACATGGTACGTCAAGATGAGCCCAAGTGTATGCGGTGAAACATACAATCTTGATAAATCGACTTTTGGCTGCTTTGGTGATTGTTTGGATAACGGTTGATAGTCGATGTGGAACTTCCGGTAAATGTAGCGAACTTTCAGCGATTGTGGATCTTCTTTAAACTGTTTTTTCTCTTTTTTAGTCATGGCATTCAAGTTCTTTTGATAATAAGAACAACGATCATTTTTACACTTAAACACGTGAAAATCTTTTCGTTCTTTAATTTTTTCTAGCGTTTTAAGACAGTGAGGACACTTAAGGATGGCCTCTTTCTGATAACGACTCTTTTTATTGAAAACACACGCACACACCTTACATTGATATTGTCCTTTTCCTCCGTTGTTTGCGTACAGATACGCAGAAGGAGCACCACACTTCGGACAACATAATGTAGACGGTACAGGTGTAGAATTCGATCGACGCTGTACTGGTTTTAACGGTTTCCCTTTGGAATGAAGGTGTTCCGCTAATAAAAGTTGATAATTGAGCATTTTAGGTTTTTCAATGATAGGTAAATCATCAATTTGAAGCTTTCGATAAGGCTGATTAACAGGAGCTTCTTTTGGTTTATCGAACATGCTTTTTCCAATCAATAGAGTGAGCAAAGTTCGAATAATTTGTTCTTGATAGTTTATAAAAGTTAATAAATAGGTTATAATTTGAGGGTACAAATTGTCACTTCCTTTTCTGGAATTGGGTGTGTGGTAACCTCAATTATCTACAGAAATCAGGGGGTGGCAATTTTTTTGCTTATAAAGCCCTCTAATATAGGATTTAATAACCTATTTCTATATAAAGTTTTGACAATACGCAAAAGATAGGAGAGAGGCAAAAATGAAAAAAGTATTAGCAATCACACTAGCATCATTATTTCTTTTCGTATTAGCAGCTTGTGGTACAGGTACAGACTCTGATAACGGGGCAGGTACAGGTTCAGAAGAAGAAACAAAAAAATTAGTTGTAGGAGCATCTAACGTTCCTCATGCTGAAATATTAGAAGAGGCAAAACCGTTATTAGCGGAAAAAGGAATTGAACTAGAAATTAACGTGTTCCAAGATTATGTATTACCGAACCAAACATTACGTGATGGTGATCTTGACGCTAACTATTTCCAACATATTCCATACTTAGAAGCACAAATCGAAGAAAATGGTTATGACTTTGTCAATGTTGGTGGCGTTCATATTGAACCAATCGGAATATACTCTTCAAAATACAATAGTTTAGAAGAACTTCCAGACGGAGCAGAAATTTTATTAAGTAGCTCTCTTCCTGACCATGGTCGTATTTTATCTCTATTAGCTGAAAAAGGGTTAATTACCCTTAAAGAAGGTGTAGAATTTACGAATGCTCAACTTGAAGATATTGAAGACAATCCTAAAAACTTAAAATTCAATTACAACTTTGAAGCGGCTTTCTTACCAACTGCCTATTTAAACGGTGATGGAGATGCGGTATTAATTAATAGTAACTATGCTTTAGGTGCAGATATTAACCCAGCTGAAGAGGCAATCGCACTAGAGTCTCCAGAGAACAACCCTTATGTAAACGTCATTGCAGCTCGTGCTGAAGATGAGAACGATGAGCGTATTACAGCGTTAATTGAAGTATTAACATCAGAACATATTCAAAACTTCATTACAGAGAAATACGAAGGTTCTGTTATCCCTGCAAATAAATAATTTACCGAAAAAGCTACGATTAAAACCGTAGCTTTTTCTATTGAACCATTAAATTATGCGCGCATAGATAATTTTTCATTAAGCATACTAACATTGAAATTATGATGGAGTGTGATAACGCGCATGGAAAAAGAACAAAATTTTGCAGAAACAGTACTACAAGAGTATAAACACGGAATTGGTGTATTTTCTGAAAAAATGCCAGAAATAGCACGTCATTATAACCAATTTACAGAAGTATGTTTTAAGGATGGAAAATTAGATCAAAAACAAAAGCAGTTAATTGCATTAGGGATAAGCATTTATTCTCAAGATGAATATTGTATCGTATATCATACAAAAGGCTGTCTAGATCATGGCTGTTCAGAAGAAGAGATTTTAGAAGCTTGTGGAGTAACGGCGGCTTTCGGTGGAGGAGCAGCAATGAGCCAGGCGGTAACGCTTGTCCAAGAATGCATCACTGACTTCTCCGAGTCACAGTAACATTAAATAGCCTTTCTCCTTTTTGGTAATAGCACTATTCTAAAGGAAATAGGAAGAATACTGCGATAGAACAGTAGGCAACAATGAGAAATGGCCTCAGAGTTCCTACAGCGCTCCTATAAAGATATATGCGGGTTGGGAAAAACATCCTCTCTTGTTATCATTAATACTGTGTTAAACATTCTCAACTAAGAGAAATAAAAAACACTTTTAAATAGGAAAGGATTGGTTTATTATCCAACACGTACAAATGAAGTACACTGGAGAAATGGAAAAAGCGATGTATCAAGCACACGGCATCGGATATGAGGAATATAGTCAAAAATTGAGTAAAAGAATAGAAGTTGAGCGTAATCGAGAAAAAGAATACGAGCAAAGCTTGAAAATAGTTTCTGAAATAGAAAGACGATGCCATACTTAAATACAATAAATTATAATACTGTTAATAAAGCTGTATCGTTTCTCCCTTTAATGAGAATCGATCAGCTTTTTTTACTTTTGAAACCGATTTCGATTATACTGATATAGTAGTTATTACCATTTTTGTTGAAAAAATTAAAAATAAATATTAACGTTTTTTTCATAGGTGAAAAGTGAAAACTATAATGATATTCATTATATTCTCCTATTCGATAAACGGAAATTACTTTAAGTTTTAAAAGGTTGCTAACACTTTTAATTTGTTATAAGATTGTAATGAGAATAAAGTGAGAATTAACATAATATGTGTTTTCACATAGAACACGAGATCATTGGAGGTAAGAAATATGGGTTCAACATTAACTATTAAAGATTTACATGTATCTATTGAAGATAAAGAAATCTTAAAAGGTGTAAATCTTGAAGTAAAAGGTGGAGAAATCCACGCAATCATGGGACCAAACGGTACTGGTAAATCTACACTTTCGTCTGCTATTATGGGACACCCTAAATATGAAGTGACTAGTGGTAGCGTTTCTTTTGATGGTGAAGACGTGTTAGAAATGGAAGTAGACGAGCGTGCGAAAGCAGGTCTTTTCCTTGCAATGCAATATCCAAGTGAAATTTCTGGTGTAACAAACGCTGACTTCTTACGTTCTGCAATTAATGCACGTCGTGAAGAAGGCGATGAAATTTCTTTAATGAAGTTTATCCGTAAAATGGACAAAAATATGGAATATTTAGAAATGGATCCAGCAATGGCACAACGTTACTTAAATGAAGGTTTCTCTGGTGGAGAGAAGAAACGTAACGAAATCCTTCAATTAATGATGATCGAGCCTAAAATTGCAATCCTTGATGAAATTGACTCTGGTTTAGATATTGACGCATTAAAAGTAGTATCTAAAGGTATTAACGAAATGCGTAGCGATGATTTCGGTTGCTTAATCATCACTCACTATCAACGTTTATTAAACTACATTACACCTGACTACGTTCACGTAATGATGCAAGGTCGTATTGTTAAATCTGGTGGGCCTGAGCTTGCTCAACGTTTAGAAGCAGAAGGTTATGACTGGATTAAAGCTGAACTAGGAATTGAAGACGAAACAGTAGGGCAAGAAGCGTAAGCAAGGGGGATAATCATGACGTTAGAAACGAAATTACCGTTCGATCAAGAGTACCTCAGCAATTATTCTAAGCAGTTAGGAGAACCTCAGTGGCTGTTAGATCTTCGCTTACAAGCTCTTGCGAAGGTAGAAGACCTACCTTTACCAAAGCCAGATAAAACGAAGATTACGAACTGGAACTTTACACAGTTTAGTAAACATACAGTTGCAAACAATTCTCTTACTTCTTTAGATGTATTACCAGAGGGCATAAAAACTTTATTAGATGTTGAGAATGCTGGAAATGTATATGTACAAGTAGACAACACAGCTCTATATACTTCCCTAAGTGAAGAGTTAACTTCTAAAGGTGTTATTTTCACTGATATTTTCACAGCAGCTAAAAATCATAGCGAGTTAGTTGAAAAATACTTCATGAAAGATGGAGTAAAAGTTGATGAGCATAAATTAGCTGCATTACACGCTGCATTATTAAATGGTGGAGCATTCCTATACGTACCAAAAAACGTAACAGTGGAAGAGCCATTCCAAGCAATCTACGTACATGATCAAGCAGAAGCGATGTTTAACCACGTATTAATCGTAGCAGATGACAACAGTGCCGTTACTTACGTAGAAAACTATATTTCTACAAATGATGGAGAAGGATCTATCTTCAATATCGTTACAGAAGTAATTGCAGGATCTAATGCTACTGTCCAATACGGTGCAGTTGATACACTAGGTAAAGGTGTTACAACATATGTTAACCGCCGTGGAGTTGCTGGTCGCGATGCAAGAATTGAATGGGCACTAGGATTAATGAACGACGGAGATACTATTTCTGAAAACATTACTCATTTAATCGGTGACGGTTCTGTTGGAGATACAAAAACGGTTGTAGTTGGCCGTGGAGAGCAAAAACAAAACTTCACTACTAGTGTTATCCACCATGGAAAACATACAGATGGACAAATTTTAAAACACGGTGTTATGAAAGATAGCGCAAGCTCTGTATTTAACGGAATCGGTAAAATTGAGCACGGTGCTACTAAATCAAACGCTGAGCAAGAATCTCGAGTACTCATGTTAAGTGAAAAAGCTCGTGGAGATGCGAACCCAATTCTTTTAATTGATGAAGATGATGTAACGGCTGGACACGCAGCATCTGCAGGTCGTGTAGATCCAATGCAACTATACTACTTAATGAGCCGTGGTATCTCTAAAAGTGAAGCAGAGCGTCTAGTAATTCATGGATTCTTAGCTCCTGTAGTAAAAGAGTTACCAATTGAAAAGGTGAAAGACCTATTAGTTCAAGTAATAGAAAGGAAAGTTAAGTAATGAATATCCAAGATATTCGTGAACAATTTCCGATACTTCATCAAGAGGTTAACGGTCATCCACTAGTTTATCTTGACAGTGCTGCTACTTCACAAAAACCTTTAAAAGTTATTGAAGCGTTAGATCAATATTATCGTGAATATAACTCAAATGTTCATCGTGGAGTGCATACACTAGGTACAAGAGCGACAGATGGTTATGAAGGAGCTCGTGATAAAGTTAAAAACTTCATTAATGCGAAAGCTAGGGAAGAAATTATCTTTACACGAGGAACTACTACAGCACTAAACTTAGTTGCTTCCAGTTATGCACGTACAAACGTTAAAGAAGGCGATGAAATTGTTATTACGTATATGGAACACCATAGTAATATCATTCCATGGCAACAGGTTGCAAAAGCAACTGGAGCAACATTAAAATACATTCCACTTCAAGAAGATGGAACTATTTCTTTAAAGGATGCGGAAGACACTATTACAGAAAACACGAAAATTGTTTCTATTATGCAAGTTTCTAACGTCTTAGGTACGATGAACCCTATTAAAGAAATAGCTAGTATTGCTCACCGTAAAGGAGCGATTATGGTAGTAGATGGAGCTCAAAGTGCTCCACACATGAAAGTGGACGTTCAAGACTTAGATTGTGATTTCTTTGCATTCTCAGGTCATAAAATGGGTGGTCCGACTGGAATTGGAGCTCTTTACGGTAAAAAAGCTTTACTAGAAAATATGGAGCCAATTGAATTCGGTGGAGAAATGATTGATTTCGTTGGTCTTCAAGAGTCGACTTGGAAGGAGCTTCCTTGGAAATTTGAAGGCGGTACACCAATTATTGCTGGTGCAATAGGACTAGGGGCAGCTATCGATTTTCTACAGGAAGTTGGCTTAGACAATATACTGGAGCATGAGCATAAACTTGCTAAATATGCGATGGAAAAAATGTCTACAGTGGAAGGCTTAACTATTTTTGGTCCAAAGGAAAGAGCTGGACTAGTAACGTTCAATATAGATGATGTACACCCACATGATGTTGCTACTGTGTTAGATGCAGAAGGTATTGCTGTTCGTGCTGGTCACCACTGTGCACAGCCTTTAATGAAATGGTTAAATGTCTCTGCGACTGCACGTGCTAGTTTTTACCTGTATAACACAGAAGAAGAAATTGATAAGCTAGTAGCAGCATTAGTGAAGACAAAGGAGTACTTTAGCAATGTCTTTTAATAATTTAGACACACTGTACCGACAAGTGATTATGGATCACTATAAAAACCCACGTAATAAAGGTGCGATTGAGGAAGATAGTATCACTGTAGATATGAACAATCCTACTTGTGGTGATCGCATTCACCTAACAATGAAAATAGAAGATGGAAAAGTAGTAAACGCAAAATTCGATGGAGAGGGTTGTTCTATTTCCATGGCTTCTGCATCAATGATGACACAAGCTGTGAAAGGACTCGAAGTCGAAAAAGCGATTAAGCTTTCACATATTTTCTATGATATGATGTTAGGGAAGGATTACGACGAAGATGAACTTGACTTAGGCGACATCGAAGCACTGCAAGGTGTGGCAAAATTTCCAGCGCGTATTAAATGCGCAACATTAGCATGGAAGGCAATGGAAAAAGGTTGTCAAGCTGAAGAATAGAATGTCTGAACAGGGAGCAGGTTTTACTTCATCGTAAAAACTGCTCACCTCTTAGAATGGAGGGAACGAAACGATGGCAAAAAAAATGCCTGAAATCGGTGATTATAAATATGGTTTTAAAGATAAAGACGTATCCATTTTCCGTTCTGGCCGTGGTTTAACGAAAGAAATCGTTGAAGAAATCTCTCGTATGAAAAATGAGCCGCAATGGATGTTGGATTTCCGCTTAAAGTCGCTAGAGCATTTCTATAACATGCCAATGCCACAATGGGGCGGAGACTTAAACAGCTTAAACTTTGACGAAATTACGTACTACGTAAAACCTTCGGAGAAGTCTGAACGTTCTTGGGATGAAGTACCTGAAGAAATCAAACAAACGTTTGACAAATTAGGTATTCCAGAAGCGGAACAAAAATATCTTGCTGGTGTATCTGCACAGTATGAATCTGAAGTAGTTTACCACAACATGCAAGAAGACTTAGAAGATCTAGGTGTTGTTTTTAAAGACACAGATACAGCATTAAAAGAAAATGAAGATATTTTCCGTGAGCATTGGGCAAAAGTTATCCCGCCAACAGATAACAAGTTTTCTGCTTTAAACTCTGCTGTATGGTCTGGTGGATCATTCATCTACGTACCAAAGGGAGTAAAAGTAGATACTCCATTACAAGCGTATTTCCGTATTAACTCTGAAAACATGGGTCAATTCGAGCGTACGTTAATCATTGTAGACGAAGGTGCACACGTTCATTACGTTGAAGGATGTACAGCTCCTGTTTACACAACGAACTCACTTCATAGTGCAGTAGTAGAAATTATCATTAAAAAAGACGCTTACTGCCGTTACACGACTATTCAAAACTGGGCGAACAACGTTTACAACCTTGTTACAAAACGTGCAGTTTGTGAAGAAAATGCAACGATGGAATGGATTGATGGTAACATCGGTTCAAAGCTAACAATGAAATATCCAGCAGTTATCCTTAAAGGAGAAGGCGCTCGTGGAATGACACTTTCTATCGCACTAGCTGGTAAAGGTCAGCACCAAGATGCAGGTGCGAAGATGATTCACTTAGCACCAAATACTTCTTCTACGATTGTTTCTAAATCTATCTCTAAACAAGGTGGAAAAGTAACTTATCGTGGTATCGTTCACTTCGGTAAACGTGCAGCTGGTTCTCGTTCTAACATTGAGTGTGATACGCTAATTATGGATAATCAGTCTACTTCTGATACAATTCCATACAATGAAGTATTCACAGATAACATCTCTTTAGAGCACGAAGCAAAAGTTTCGAAAGTATCAGAAGAGCAGCTATTCTACCTAATGAGCCGTGGCTTATCAGAAGAAGAAGCAACAGAAATGATCGTAATGGGCTTTATCGAGCCATTCACGAAAGAACTTCCAATGGAATATGCAGTAGAGATGAACCGTCTTATCAAGTTCGAGATGGAAGGCTCTATCGGTTAATATAAAGAAAACTCGCCAACTTACATGGCGAGTTTTTTCGTTATGGAGATGTGGTTGATAATTTTTAATGGTGCGAGGTGATAAATAAACCAAAGTCGTTGATAAATAAAAGGAGTGGAGTGATAAATAAATCGCTGTCGTTGATAAATAAAAGGAGTGGAGTGATAAATAAATCGCTGCCGTTGATAAATAAAAGAGGCGAGGTGATAAATAAACCGAGGTCATTGTTAAATAAAAGAGGCGAGGTGATAAATAAACCGATATCATTGATAAATAAAAGCTCAGGGGTGATAAATAAACCAGCTTCGTTGATAAATAAAATGCCCCAGGTAATCAGCAAACTGCGCGAAAGCTATTTTCCAATCACACTAAGCAAATAAAAATGCATTATTAAAACTGATTTTCATCACATTGTGTTAAAATAATACAAAATGAGGTGAAGCGGATGATATATATAGGTGTGACTGGTTGGGGAGACCATGATAGTCTTTATGCGTCGGGTGTTTCCTCACGGGATAAATTAAAAGAATATGCGGCTCATTTTCCTATCGTTGAAATTGATTCTTACTTTTACGCAATCCAACCGAAAAGGAATGTGGAAAAATGGGTACAAGAAACTCCGGAAACCTTTACATTCATTCCAAAAGCTTATCAAGGAATGACAGGGCATCAGCGTGGTGAAATCCCATTTGAAACGAAGGAAGAAATGTTTAAAGCGTATATGGAATCATTACAGCCATTGCAGGAAGCAAATAAATTAAGTATGGTGTTATTTCAATTTCCACCTTGGTTTGATTGTCGTAAAGAAAACGTCGATTCTTTAAGATGGTGTCGAGCACAAATGGGGGACATTCCAGTTGCGTTAGAATTCCGTCATCAATCATGGTTTAAAGGTGAAATGAAAGAAAAAACGTTACAGTTTATGCGTTCGGAAAAGTGGATACATAGTGTTTGTGATGAACCGCAAGCAGGAGAAAAGTCGGTCCCCACTATCGTAAATGCAACGGATAACACAAAGACGCTCGTTCGCTTTCATGGAAGAAATGTACATGCTTGGACTATGCCGGTAAAAGGACAAGAATGGCGCGATATTAGGTACCTATACAAATATAATAATCAAGAACTCCAAGATTGGATCCCTCATATAAGAGAACTAGAAAAACAATCAAAAGATATTTATATATTATTTAATAATAATTCAGGTGGCGATGCAGCGAACAATGCCAAAATGTTTATCGAGATGTTAGGTGTAGAATACACAGGCTTAGCACCGAAGCAGCTTGATTTATTTAACGATTAGGAGAAAAAGACATGATATTCCTATTATTGATTGTAGGTTTTATAGCCGGAGTAGTTGGCAGTTTAGTTGGACTTGGTGGAGGAATTATTATCGTACCAAGCTTATTATTTTTAGGAAGTATTTCTACTACATTTCATAGCATAACACCACAGCTAGCAGTCGGAACTTCTTTAGTAGTCATCTTTTTTACCGGGCTTTCATCTACTATATCGTATTTGAAATATAAAACAGTAGACTATAAAAGCGGACTCTTATTATTTCTTGGGAGTGGGCCAGGTACCGTCATTGGTGCATGGGTGAATAACTATTTACAAGCAGATAGTTTTCTTTTCTATTACGGCTTGTTTATTCTTTTTATTTCATTTATTTTATTTTGGAAAGACAAAATGAAACGACCAGCTACTTTAAAAGAAAAAAGTTGGAAAAGATCTTATGAGGATCAAAATGGGTCAATGCATCATTATAGTTTTTCACCAGTAGTAGGACTTCTTATTTCGTTCTTTGTTGGATTTACTTCAGGCTTGTTTGGCGTAGGTGGTGGAGCTTTAATGGTACCTGCGATGATTATGCTCTTTATGTTTCCACCACATGTAGCGGTTGCTACTTCTATGTTCATTATAACTTTATCATCGATTATGGGGTCTTTTACTCATATTTCATTAGGCAATGTTCACTGGTTATTTGCAGCCTTATTAATTCCTGGTGCATGGATTGGTGCAAAAATAGGAGCGTGGTTAAACCAACGTTTAACGAGTAAAATGGTCATAGTAGGACTAAGAATTATGTTATTAATAGTTGGAGTTCGTTTATTAATAGAGGGTTTATTTTAACGAGGGGGTGATTAGATGAAAACGATTCGAATTTTTCATACAAATGATATACATAGCCATTTTGAAGCATATCCAAAAATTGCAACCTTCTTAAAGGATTATAGAGAAGGTAGTCCGTCCATTACGGTTGATATTGGAGATAATATGGATCGATTTCATCCAATTACCGAGGCAACGTTGGGAAAGGCTAACACAACGATGTTGAATGTATTGCAGTATGATTACGCTACAATAGGAAACAATGAAGGAATCACAATGAATTATGATGCACTTTCTAATTTATATTCTGAAGCTACTTTTCCTGTTCTGATTGGGAATTTATATGAGAAAGATGGACAAAGACCGTCATGGGTAATGCCTCATTGTATACACGTGGTTGATGGAGTAAAAATTGGATTTATCGGGATAACGGTGTTTTATGAAATGTTTTATGAGCAACTTGGATGGAAGATGGAAGATCCATACATTAGCTTAGAAAATTCGATACAACAAATAAGAGGGGAAGTAGATGCAATAATCGTCATGTCCCATTTAGGAATTACTGACGATGAAGAGTTGGCGAGGAGATTTCCTGATATAGACGTTATATTAGGTGGGCACACTCATCACGTATTGCCAACTGGAAAAGTAATCGGGAACACTTTAATTTGTGGTGCGGGCAAGCACGGTAATTATATTGGTGAAGTTCATCTACAGTTTAAAGACAAAGAGGTTAAAAAGTGGTGCGAATTGCATTCGTTAAAGGAGTTTTCACCTTCCTTGTACTTAGAAGATATGATAGATGAAATGGAGCAACAAGCAAATAGAAATTTGGAAGAAGTGGTTTCTACACTTACAGAGCCAATTATAAACAGTTGGACACAACCGACAGAGCTAACGAATCTTCTTGCAGATGCTCTGAAACAATGGTGTGAAGCTGACGTTGGAATGGTAAATGCAGGCGTTATACTAGGTGACTTACCTTCGGGAGAAGTTACAAAAGGAACGATACATAAAATTTGCCCTCATCCAATTAATCCTTGCCTCATTACAGTACGTGGAGAAGAGCTAAAAGAACTCGTATTACATGCTGCAACAGAAGAAATGGAGCAGTTTCCAATAAAAGGGCTTGGCTTCAGAGGTAAAAAAATGGGCTGTATGGTGTATAGCGGTTTACATTATACGTTCAAAACAGATCGAGCGGGTACGAGGCATATTGATCAAATTTTTATAAACGGTACTTTACTAGAAGCACATAAACAATATCGGATAGGAACGTTAGATATGTTTACGTTCGGCTATTTGTTTCCAATATTACGGAAAGCAACAAATAAAACGTATTATTTACCAGAATTGTTACGCGACGTCATAACTTGGAAACTGCAATCCAGTAATATGTAAACACAGATTATCCCTTCTCTTCATAAATTGTAGAGAGAAGGGAGTGTTATTAAATACCATGGTAGAAATGAGTCCAATCTATATAAACGGAACACCTTTCACTGCGATAACGGTTAAATTACCAAAAACGAACTTTATGGCTGTTACTTCGGATAAAGGATATATTATGTGTGGAGCATTAGATGTAGCCCTATTAAACGAAAAACTAAAAGATCGTGGTATTATTGCAGCGAGGGCAGTTGGTGTAAGAACGATTGAGCAACTGCTTGAAGCACCGTTAGAATCAGTGACATTAGAGGCAGAAAATAGAGGAATCACTGTAGGAATGGCAGGCAAAGACGCACTACTGAAAATGGTATAAAAATATCGACTACTCAAACGAAGGAAGGGATTTTTCTCTTCCTTTTTTGCATTATAAATAGTCTGCTTTTACACAGAACAAGTCCTCCCAATTAATTTTTAAACTATAAGATAATTGCCTAGTTCTAACCCCAAAAAAAGTGTACTAGGAATAAAAAGAAATTTTTTAAGAATAATTGGTGAAAATTTCATAAATAACCATGTAAATTTTCTAGAATTATATATAATGGTAGTAGAAATAAAATTTTTGTCGAATTAGATAGGAGAAATCATGAGATTATTACCTACGAAGTCAATTAAGCCAGGAATGAAACTGGCAAAGTCGATTTATAACGACAAAGGGAGGATACTATTAAGTAGTGGTATCTCGATTACAAAAAGAATGATCTCGACGCTAGAAAATCTTCACGTAACATACGTATACATAGAAGATTCTAGGACTAGTGATATTCACACACCTAGCATGATTTCAGAACCTGTAAGAAAAGAAGCAATGGAGACGATTGTTTCCACCTTTAATGAGATGAAAGATTTAACATTAAGTAAAAAATTTATGTTAGATCAATCTTCCAAAAAGTTTAGAGAGCTTATTCAAAATATTATTACCGATATGAAAAATAATGAAGAAGTAGCATCGCTATTAACGGATATTTATATACATGATAATTACGTATTTACTCATTCTTTAAACGTAACGGTTTATGCACTTTCCATTGGCTTAAAGTTAGGTCTAACTTCAAAAGAATTAGAAACGTTAGGACTCGGAGGCATTATGCACGATATTGGGAAAATGCTAATTCCGAAAGAAATTTTACATAAACCAGGAAAGTTAACGAGCGAAGAGTTTAAAATGATGAAAAGCCATACGACGAAAGGGTATGACTTATTACGTAATATGCATACAATTCCGATGTTAGTTGCTCATTGTGCGTTCCAACATCATGAAAGGTTAAACGGCAGTGGCTATCCAAGAGGATTAAAGAAGGACGATATTCATTTGTTCGGGAAAATATTAGCTGTAGCAGATGTGTTTGACGCATGTACATCTCATAGAGTGTATCGAAATGCAATGTTGCCGCATGAAGGGTTAGAAATACTATATTCGGGATCCGATAGTCTTTTTGATAAAGAAATAATAGAAGCGTTTAGAAAGTCTGTAGCGATTTATCCGAATGGATTAACGCTAGAACTAAGTGACGGTAGTAAAGGTATTGTCGTTGGTCAAAACAAAGATATGACAGAACGTCCGATTGTACGAATAATAGAAAAAGACGGTGTTCTATTAGACACTCCTTTTGATGTGAACTTAAAAAATATATTGAGCATCACGATTATAAATTGCGATTTAGAAGATCAACAAGAAGCAGTAAGCTAAAAAAATTTAGAAAGGTAGCCTATCTTAACCCAAGCTTGCATACATATAGCTTGTAAGGGGGGAAGAGTGTGGCTAAGTTTCGTAGAATGCGACCACGTAGAGGGCCATTACCATTTCGCTACGTATTTTTACTATCTTTCGTTTTCTTTATTTTTTCTACTGTTTTTGGTTTATATATCGTAAATAAAGGTATTGAGCCAGCCTTAATTCGTTATGCTGAATCACAAACACGAAGGATTAGTACGCTAGTTATTAATAACGCAATTAATAAAAAAATTGTTAACACCTTTAATCAGGATGAAAATCTTTCTGTTATGCATAACGGAGATTCTATATCTTTTAGTCCTGAATTAGTATTACGAATTCAGTCAGAGACAGTTAATGTAATTGAAAGATATTTACGAGACATCGGAAATGGTGAATTAGAAATGCTAGAGTTGCCAGATGATATTGAAATTGAAACGAGTGGCAATTCGCCAGGGATCGTTTTCCACGTTCCATTAGGGCAAGCGACGAATAATGCACTACTAGGTAATTTAGGACCGAAAATACCAGTGCGATTTTTACCGATTGGTGATGTAAATGCGAATGTTAATACAGAAGTCATTGACGTAGGAATAAATAATGCTTGGATAGAAGTTTCTATCCATATTGAAGTCCACGTACAAGTTATTATTCCGTTTTCTACTGGAATAACGACTGTGCAACAGGATGTTCCAATTATTATGCACTATGAAAAAGGGAAAGTACCAAACTTTTATCAGCATGGCGGGGGTATGATGCCACCAGTATCTGTGCCGATAGAAGAGGTGGAAGAAGTAGACGACAAGAAGGAATAAGTTTCTATTGTTTAATATAGTAACATATGTTAGAGTAATAGATAGAAAATTTTATACGCCCTTATCATACGATGAGGTAGAGGTTGCATAGCATAAGAGTAAACTACTGGAGGGTGACTCCCGTTGATAGTTGTTGAAAGGATGCTTTGCCGAAGTAAAATAGTCTGTCAAACTATTTTGCTGGGGTTATCTTGAAAAAGGATAACACTGTCATTATGTCCGGAGCGAACGGAAAACATAATGGAGGGCTACTGATCGGATGGAGGATAACATACATTACAAAGTAATGATAGTTATTTTCTATCGTTACTTTTTTATGTTCAAAGCCTTCTAAATTTGTGCCGTTTGTTTCGACAAATTACAACAATTTTAGGAGGTTTTTTATTATGGAAGGTACTATTTACTCATTAATACCACCTGTCCTTGCGATACTAATGGTTATATTAACTAGAAGAGTATTAATATCGCTTGGCGTTGGTATTCTAGCATCAGCTTTGCTATTGGCTGGATTTAATCCGATTGGGACCGTAGAAAGAATATTTCATTCCTTTTTAGCCGTTTTCACCGATCTTTGGTATGTTTATATTTTAGTATTTATTATCTTTTTAGGAATTATAACTGCGTTTATATCTGTTTCTGGCGGTAGCGTTGCATTTGGTGAGTGGGCTGCGAAAAGAATTAAATCACGTAGAGGCTCTAAGTTTTTAACGGTTATTTTAGGAATTGTTATTTTTATTGATGATTATTTTAATAGTTTAGCAGTTGGTCAAATTAGTCGTCCAATTACTGATCGTTATAAAGTATCTCGTGCGAAATTAGCTTATTTAATTGATTCCACTTCTGCTCCTATTTGTGTTATTGCTCCCATTTCTAGCTGGGGTGCTTATATTATCGCAACATTAGGTGGTATTTTCATAACGTTGAACGTAACAGAGTACACTGGGTTGAGCGCATTTATGCAAATGATTCCGATGAACTTATATGTTTTTTCTGCTCTTCTAATGGTATTTTTAGTTGCGTACTTTAACGTTAATATCGGTGCAATGAAAACTCACGAAACTCGTGCGATGGAAACAGGAGAACTAGTTGACTCAACAAAAACAATACCAGGTGAATTAACAGAAGATTTACCTGTAAGTGAAAAAGGTAAAGTAGGTAGCCTTTTATGGCCAATTATTGCTTTAATGGTTGGAGTAGTAGCAGCTATGTTCTGGACAGGATATACAGCTTCAGAAGGTGACACTTCTATTTTAGCAATATTTGAAAACACAGATCCATCAGCAGCACTATTTTATGGTGGTATATTTGCTCTAATTGTAACGTTTGTGTTATTTGCCCTACAATCATCTAAAGGTGAAGTTCAAGGGAACTTATTCGGTAAAGTAGTAGTAGCAGGAGTAAAAGCAATGTTACCTGCAGTGTATATTCTATTGTTAGCTTGGTCTATTACAGGATTAATTTCTGATCTAGAAACAGGAACGTATTTGGCTGATAGAATTCAAGAATCTAATATGAATATTGCTTGGTTACCAATCATTATTTTCTTAGTAGCAGGTTTTACAGCATTCGCAACAGGGACTTCTTGGGGAACGTTCGGACTTCTATTACCGATTGCAGCACAAATTGCAGTAGTTACGGATATAGAGTTACTATTACCAGCACTAGCAGCAGTACTAGCAGGAGCTGTGTTCGGAGACCACTGTTCACCAATATCCGATACAACTATTCTTTCATCTACTGGTGCGAATAGTAACCATATTGATCATGTTCTTACACAATTACCGTATGCGTTAATTAGTGCAGCAGTTGCAGCTGTTGGGTACATTGTATTAGGACTAACAGGTAGCACTCTACTAGGATTAGCTGTTGTGCTAGTTGCATTCATTATTATTGGATTTAGTTTTAAAGCTGTTAAGGCTTAATATATAAATATAAAAATGAAGCGTTAGAATGTAAAATTCTAACGCTTTTTTTACTATAGTTTTACTTAAAATGTATATTTCGACAAGGTTTGGAATGTAAAAATTATGATTCTTATTTAAATAAAAACATTATTTTAATATAATGTTTTTTGTGCGATTTTAAAAATAGAAGAAAAGCTAGGGTGAAATTGTAAACGTATTCATAGAAAGTTTTGCAAAATTAAAAATATTGTTTTGACATAGTCATAAAGTCTAGTTATACTATGTATAAATTATATTAAATAGTCAGAAAACAGAAAACATTCTTAATTCTGACTAAGCGCATTAATAGAAATTATACATGTAATAACAATGGGGAGGTAATTTACATGGAAAATCGTCCGCAATGGGGGACAAGAGCCGGGTTTATTTTGGCTGCTGCTGGATCAGCGATTGGTCTAGGTAATATTTGGCGTTTTCCTGCAGTAGCATATGAAAATGGAGGAGGAGCATTCTTTTTACCGTACTTATTTGCTCTATTAACAGCTGGTATTCCTCTTTTAATTTTAGAGTTTACGATGGGGCATAAATATAGAGGATCTGCTCCGTTATCTTTTGCAAGAATGAATAAGAAAACAGAATGGATTGGTTGGTGGCAAGTCGGAATTTCCTTTATTATTTCGATTTACTACGGGGCTATTATCGCATGGGCAATGTCCTACTCTGTTTTCTCGTTTAATTTAAATTGGGGGAACGACACTGCTGGTTTCTTATTCGGAGACTATTTAAACATAACGGATCCAGGTAAGTTTGACGGGTTTGTTCCTGGCGTACTACTTCCGTTAATTTTAGTTTGGGTTATTGCACTAGGGGTTCTATATAGAGGAGTTAAACGTGGTATTGAGCTTGCGAATAAAATATTTATTCCAGCCTTATTAGTTTTGTTTTTAATTATCGTCGTCCGTGCGCTTACGCTAGAAGGTGCTGTGGACGGTTTAAATGCATTCTTTAAACCTGATTGGTCAGCTATTTCAAGCGGTAAAGTTTGGGTAGCCGCCTATGGGCAAATTTTCTTTAGTTTATCGATTGCCTTTGCTATTATGATCACTTATTCCAGTTATCTACCTAAAAAATCTGATATTACAAACAATGCCTTTATTACTGGTTTTGCTAACTCCAGTTTTGAGTTATTAGCCGGTATTGGAGTTTTCAGTATTTTAGGATTTATGGCTATGCAACAAGGTGAGGCAGTTTCAGATGTAGTTAGTGCAGGTGTTGGGCTTGCATTCGTTGTTTTCCCAGCGGTAATCAATGAGTTACCTGCATTAAATGGGCTATTTGGGTTCTTATTCTTCGGATCATTAGTGTTAGCCGGCTTATCATCCTTAATCTCGATTATCGAAACGTATATAGCTGGTTTACAAGATAAGTTTAAAATTTCCCGTTCTAAAGCAGTTATTTTCGGGGGAGGATTTGCAGCAATTGTTTCCTTAATGTTTGCAACAAGAGGTGGTCTATGGTTCTTAGACGTAATGGACTACTTCATTAACAGCTTCGGTGTAGCTCTTGCGGGGCTTGTGCAAGTTATCGTTGTTGTATGGTTTGCGAAAGAGCTTAAATCACTACAAGCACATGCAAACTCTGTTTCCGATATTAAACTAACTGGTTTACTTGGTGGATGGTGGAAGATTTCTTTAGCATTTATCACACCAGCTGTTCTTGGATACATGATGATTGATAATATTAGAACAAATATTAGCGAAGTTTACGGTGCTGGTGATGGGATCTCAAGAGCGTTTACGGTTCAATATGGATGGGCTGTTGCTATTGGTGTCATTGTACTAGGATTCTTACTAACGCTTGTCAAATGGAAAAAAGACACGGTAGAAGTTCCGCAATCTTCATCAAAGGAGGTCTCTAAATAATGGGTGCAAGTTCAGTTGTGATGATGTTATTAGGGATGGCAATTGTTTGGGGAGGCCTAGCATTTAGTATTACTTGGGCCGTCAAAAAAGCAAAAGAGAGTAACGAAGGATAAAATAATGAACGAGAGAAGTAGTGATTGCTATTTCTCTCGTTTTTTATTGTTTAGCGGAATTTTGTTTTGGTACGCAAGCCGCCTCCGCTTTTCTGATTGTCTAGCTTCGGCGGCTAGGTCCGGCTCAAACTTCACTTTTCCTCCGTACGATAAGTCATCATCGACTCGCTATCGCTCGCCGTGATTCCTTTATCTCCTGCGGAAAAGCTCCAGTTTGATTGGACCTGAACGAGCCGCCTCCGCTTTTCTAATCACCTTTTTCTTTTTTCGGCTCTTTCTGTTCTTTCCCACGATTTTAGATGTGGAAATGGGTCAAATGACCATTCGTTATATCCGTTGTCTTTATACATGCCATAATGTAAGTGTGGAGGGAATTTGCCAGAAGTTCCTGGAGGGCCGTATCCAGAGCTACCAACAGACCCAATCATTTGCCCAGGCTCTACAACTTGTCCGATTTCTAAATCTTTTGCAAAGCCATTTAAGTGAGCGAAATAATGATAAGTATTGTTCACATCTCGGATTCCGATTCGCCATCCACCAAATTTGTTCCAACCTTTCATTTCTATAACTCCGTAACATGTTGAACGAACAGGAACACCGTAGTTTGCAAAAATATCTGTTCCTTCATGCATTCTTCTACCGCCCCAGCCTCTAGCGTCTCCCCACGTATTTCGATAACTATAGTTCGCGTGCAGAGGAAGCGGGAAAACATGTTTATCAAGTTTAATCGAATCGAACACTTTAAATAACTTAGCATGTCCCATAATGAGAGCTACTGTTTTATCACGTTTGTAATAATCCCATAAAGCAATCTTTAAATTTTCCTCATCGGTTCCGTATGATTGAAGGTAATTAGCAAACGAATATAGTAAGTCTTCATCATCATTAAGATCTGCTTTTCCGTCTCCGTTCCCATCCTGACCTATACCATTAAAAAATTGAATCGTAGCAGGGTGAATATCCTCGCTATTTGGATTTAAAGGACCTGCCCATATTTCAGGTTTAATATAAATGCCGATAATGGACGTTTGTTTCGGTATGTCTTTTCTAACTCTTCTAACGTTTCGTTCATATTGGTCTACTCCCGCAAAATAGTACCATGGAATCTGTGTAACAGCTTCCATCTTTGCATACAATTCAAATCGTTTTTGATACATTTCATCTTCACTTAACGTTTCTTGAGCGAAGGAAGGAGAAAGGGGGAGCATTAATAATAAGAGCAAGATTGGAATAAGTCGTTTCAATTTTGCTTCTCCTTTCTGAAGACACTTATTTTTTCCTCTTTACTATGTTTAGTTTGTGGTGCTTTTCTAATTTAATAAATACTAATTGTTGGAAGTTGTTTTGGAGGATTAATTTTACTTGTTTCTCATGAGTTTGTTTGATAAAGTGACATTAGTTAAGCTAGATTAATCGGTCTAATAATGGAAATAAATATTGGAGTTGAGAAAATGGCTAAAAAAGAAGAATACATACGAAAGCCGGAATGGTTAAAAATTAAATTAAATACGAATGAAAATTATACAGGCTTAAAAAAGTTAATGCGTGAGCGTAACCTTCATACTGTATGTGAAGAAGCTAAATGTCCGAACATTCATGAATGCTGGGCAGTTCGTCGGACTGCAACGTTTATGATTCTTGGAGCAGTTTGCACACGAGCTTGTCGTTTTTGTGCTGTAAAGACTGGTTTACCAAATGAGCTTGACTTACAAGAGCCAGAAAGAGTAGCTGAGTCGGTAAGGCTTATGAACTTAAAGCATGCTGTAATTACTGCAGTTGCCCGTGATGACTTAAAGGACGGTGGAGCTGCTGTATTTGCTGAAACAGTTCGCGCAGTTCGTCGTGAAAATCCATTTACAACAATTGAAGTTTTACCATCAGATATGGGTGGTGTATATGATAATTTAAAAATGTTAATGGACGCACGACCAGACATTTTAAACCATAACATTGAAACTGTTCGTTCATTAACTCCGCGAGTTCGAGCTCGTGCAACGTATGACCGCTCCTTGCAGTTTTTAAAAAGAGCTAAAGAAATGCAGCCAGATATTCCGACGAAGTCAAGTTTAATGATTGGTTTAGGTGAAACAAAAGAGGAAATCATTGAAACAATGGATGATCTTCGTGCAAACGATGTAGATATTATGACAATCGGCCAATATTTACAGCCATCTAAAAAGCATTTAAAAGTGCAAAAGTACTACCATCCAGACGAGTTTGCCGAACTACGTGAAATTGCAATGTCAAAAGGATTTAGCCACGTAGAGGCAGGACCTTTAGTTCGTTCTTCTTATCATGCAGATGAACAAGTAAACGAAGCGGCAAAAGCTAGACAAGCGAACGCTTAAACGAAAAAGGCTGTCTGTAAAGTCATCTTGACCTCACAGGCAGCCTTTATTATTTTTTTAAGAATAAACGTTCACTTTAGAGAAGAATTCATCATATAATTCGCGAAGAATCACATGTTCTTTTTCTTGTAATACACCAAAAACGATGCTCACCTCGGAAGACCCTTGGTTAATCATTTCGATATTTGCTCCAGTACGAGATATAGCCGTAGCTGCTCTTGCGGCAAGCCCAGTTGAGTTGTTCATTCCTTCCCCTACTAAAACAATCATGGAAAATCCGTGACGAAAATAAGCTTCCTCCGCATCAAGTTCGTTTACAATTCTTTGTACAATTCTTTCCTCTTTTTCTTTGTTTAATTGATGACTTCTAATAATGATGGAAATATCATCTAGGCCAGAAGGGGTATGCTCGTAAGAAATGTATTCTTCTTCTAATATTTGTAGAAGTTTTCTTCCGAAACCAAGTTCACGGTTCATTAAATACTTACTAACATACAATGTGGAGAATCCGCTATCAGCTGTTATTCCTGTGATGGGTCCTTTATTTTTCTTCCTCTCCGCTACAATAAAAGTACCAGCTGCTAGTGGGTTATTTGTGTTTTTTATATTAACAGGAATTTGTTCTTTATATACCGGCATAAGGGCTTCATCATGAAAAACAGAAAAGCCAGCATAAGAAAGTTCGCGCATTTCCCGATATGTAATTTCTTCTATTTCCATCGGGCTATTCACTACTTTAGGATTTGCAGAAAAAACGCAGTCAACATCCGTAAAGTTTTCATACACGGAAGCATTCACTGCAGCTGCTAAAATCGAGCCAGTAATATCAGATCCACCACGATTAAAAGTACGTAACAAACCACTCTTTGTAAAACCGAAAAAACCGGGGAAGACGATAATTTTTTCTGAATGCTGTAACTCACTTAATTTGTTATAAGCTTCTTCTGTTGCTTGCGTAGGTTGAGGGAAATCAGTAACGATAAGTCCAGCCTCTTTAGGGTTCATATATTGTGCTGGTAGTCCGATGTTGTTAAAGTATGCTGCGATTAGCTTGGCGTTATTATCTTCTCCAGCGGCCTTTAATTGGTCAATAAATTGGTCTTTAGTAAGATGAGTATCTTCCAATCGACGACTTAAATCATTTGAAATGGATTCCACTATTTCTCTTCCTACAAATAGTTCTTCTGCAATCATTTTATAGCGAGCGATGATTTGATTCTGTAGCGCAATAGTATCTTTTTGTTCTAAAGCTTGTTCAGCGAGGTTAATAAGTAAATCTGTTATTTTAATATCTTCATTAGACCTTTTTCCTGGTGCTGAGACTACGATGATTTTTCTAGAAGGGTCAGCTTTTACGATGGATGCAATTTTATTAATTTGTTCTGCACTTGCAACAGAAGTGCCACCAAATTTGCTTACTTTCATGTAAGTATCCCCTTTTTGTTTGAGTTGTATTTCCTATAAAGACAAATGATTGTTTACAGTGTACATATTTTTGCGTAAATCGTCAATACATTCTTTCTGCTTCCCTAAAAAACAATTTTTATACTGAATAACGATCTGTTCCTCATATAAAAAAAGCCTCCGCCAACAACTGGTAGAGGGTAATTGCTATGAAAGTATCCATTTACTCATTTATTATTGGTAAAATCCCATTTAGTCCTTTTACTGTGTAAGTCGGAGTGATATGTTCAGGTGCCTCCATATTATGATGGTTAATCCAAATTGTATCAATTCCGATTTCATTTGCACCAAGTATGTCTGTTTTTAAGTTGTCGCCAACCATCCATACTTCTGTTGGTGATAGTCCAGTACGTTGTAATGCTGTCTGAAAAACGAGGCTATTCGGTTTTCCTTCCCCAAATTCTCCTGAAATTATAATATGATCGAAGTAAGGGCGGAGTTGAGGAGTTAATGAAAGCTTCATATTTTGTAAACTAGGAGCACCGTTTGTAATTAGAACTAGAGAATATGTATTTTTTAAAGCATCTAATACAGGAAATGTGTCTTCATAAACAAAAGGATGTTTTATTCGTTCTTTTATAAATCGGTTAGCTAAATTTTTAGCGAGCCTACTATCATCCACTCCAACTTTTTGAAGTCCGTTATACCAAGCTTGATGCTGGTACTCACGGATTATTTTGTTTAGTGCTGGAAAGGAAAAAGTACCGTCATCAAAAGTCCCCCATAGCCCTTCAAATGGATTGATCCCAATTAGTAACGTAAATGGTCTTGTTTCGTAACTGTCGTATAGTTTCGTTGCCTCATCACGCACAGCTTTTTCTAATTCTTCAACATTCACAATTACTTGTTCGGCTGCGTATTCGCATGTTTTTAAAAATGCGGTTTGAACACTTCGAATATCCCATAGCAGAGTATCGTCTAAATCAAAGAAAACAGCTTTTTTCATCTCTATCCCTCCTATCTTTACTTTAACGTAATGAAGATAGATGAGGAAGAGAATTTTTTTGAAAAAAAGACGGCACTAACACGAAAAGTTAAGTACCGTCTAGTTTTACTATCGATTATTATTATCTTGGTTGTAGTTTTCATCTAATTCATCGTTGTTTCCTCCGATGAATTCACCATTTGCATTTTCACCTTTGTTCAACTGATATCCTTGGGGAGATTCGAGCATCTCTTTAATCGTATATTCAAGGACCGCATCAACGTTTGGACTATCGGTTGTTAAAAGTCCAAATCGTTCTATTTCGCGTATCATTCGTGGGTTATCGGAAACGTACACGTGATAATATCTTGGAACGACGGAAAGGGCTGATTTACTAACCATATCAGCAGTGTCCTTTCGGTCATTACTATCTGTTTGGTATGCAATTAACACTTCTTCATCCGTTACTACAGTAGCAACGTCTAAAATATTTGGTAAAGTAGTTAGCATTTTACTAATAGCGTTAGCGGTTTGTTCGTAATCCATTGTCGGCATTCCTTCTAGTTGCTCATTAACATTACCGTTAGGATTTCTTTGTTCACGAACATACCCAAACTGACGACCGTTGTTTTGATTGTTCACGTTTGTTGCATTGTTGTTTAAATCGTTTCGATCATACACATTTAACGTTGTTCCGCCGTTATTACCGTGGAACATCCCAGCTCGCTCATTCGGTGATAGATCAGCTTGACATGCAGTTGAAAAAGCTGTGATTCCACATAAACTTAGCACTGTTAACATTTTTCGCAATGCAAACACCCCCTTATATATAAGTTTCACCATTAAACTTTTGTTTTTATCATAGTAATTCATGGAGAATCGTCTATAATGTAGGTAAGGAAAGAAATGGAGGAAGGCTTTATGATATGTATTGGTAATTATTGTTATGAGGTCATCGAAGAATTTCGCAACGGTTTTAATGAAGAGGCCTTTAAAAATAGATACGTTGAATTATTAAATAAGTACGATTATATCGTAGGTGATTGGGGATATAACCAATTAAGACTGAAGGGATTTTTCGAAGACTCTAACCCGAAAGCAACACACGATACGAAAATAAGTACGCTTTCTGACTATCTATATGAGTATTGCAACTTCGGTTGTCCATATTTTGTTGCAAAAAGGACAAAGAAACAGGTGTAACAGTAAACCCTATTCCATAAGCAAAAAGTGGAATAGGGTTTTCATATTTCAGTCATCAATACTTTCGTAAGGCGGCTGTTCATTTTCATTCGGATCGTCATGAGGCGGATGGGCTAACACGTCTTGGCGTGGTAAGCCTTGGTGTAATGTTTTATTTTCATAATTAAACGCACTATAATAACGTTGTCCTTCTTTCCAAGGCGTACTTTTATTTTCTACTGGAGTATCTTTTCCCCGAGGAGACCCGTATGGACCTTCAGGTAACGTTTCCGGTGCTAAATAATTTTTCATCGTTTCCACATTAGAAAAGTCGGTATATTTTTCTTTATCACTCATTACGTTCCACTTCCTTTTACAAAGCACTTTCCTTTATTATTTCCGAATGAATGAAAAAAAACCTACAAAAGTAGGCTTAAACAACTTCATATAGAAAAGATTTTAATTCCTCGGCATCTTCTTCACTTAAGTTAAAAGCATGTTCTATGTAACCAGGCTCGTCTAAATCATCATGACCAATAATGGCAAATTTATTTCCTTGTATGTTTAAAACTAGCGACTTTCCGTAATAACGGTCAGATTTTACTATTGCTAAATCAAACCTTGTGTTCTCGCCCATAAAGCTAACAAAACGGGTATCTGTTTTTACTGTATCGTCATATAAAAAGAAACGTTCACTCATTATAAATTCCCTCCTCTTCATTCTCCCATAGTATAGCATAAATGCTTGTGTGTAATTTGCAAAAAAGTTTAAAGTATAGATTCAACCAAAAAAAATACAGCTTGTTTAAAGCTTTTATAATTTGTGATAAGCTAAAAGGAGTTATTATTACATATATTATTTGGAAAGAAAGGAGTACTGTTTATGTACTTTGTTGATCGCCAAAAAATTGAAAGAACGTTACAATATATTGAAAAAAATATGGGGATCTTTTCAAATCAATCTTCATGGGAAACGGAAATAGAAAAGAAAGCGTTAGAACGAATTGCCGTTTCGTGTATAGAAGGAATTTTAGATACAGGTAATGCAATGATTGATGGTTTTATTATGCGTGACCCTGGGAGCTACGAAGATATTATTGATATTTTAGAGGATGAAAAAGTAGTAGTCACACAAGAAGCTAATAACTTAAAAGAAATCATTCGTTTGCGTAAAATGTTAGTACAAGATTATTTAGAAATTAATGATACAACGGTGCTATCGACTTTAACAACATATAAAGATACAATATTAAGCTTTTGTCACTCCACGAGAACTTATTTAGTGAAAGAGTTAGGGCCAGTTACTGCATTTAAAAATTAATATGATTGATCGAATTTGCCTTCCTAGATGAAGGCGTTTTCTTTTTTGTTCTTATATTTTTACTGTTATTAAATAATGTTGGAAGTTATTTGTTTTGGCTACAATAAGGAATGATTCAAAATAATGGAGAGTGGAAAAATGAAAAAATACGCTGGGTACTTAATTGATTTAGATGGAACAATGTACCGTGGAAAAGAGCGAATAGATGAAGCGAAGGATTTCGTCATACGTTTAAAGGAAGAAAATATACCGTACTTATTTGTAACGAATAATTCGTCAAGGACACCTCAACAAGTCGCAGAAAAACTGAGAAATTTTGATATTCCTACAACAAATGAACAAGTATTTACTACTAGTAATGCAACAGCAAATTACCTTTATGATTGGAACCCTAACGCTAAAATTTACGTGATTGGGGAGGAAGGAATTCGAACCGCACTTATGGAGAAAGGATTTGAAATCGTTGAAACTGATGCAGATGCCGTCGTATGTGGTATTGACCGAACGATTACGTATGATAAGCTTGCGCTAGGGGCGTTAAACATTCGAAATGGAGCTCGCTTTATTTCAACGAATAGTGATATTGCTATACCTACCGAAAGGGGATTGTTACCTGGAAATGGTTCTTTAACATCCGTTCTAACGGTTTCAACAGAAACAAAGCCAACATTTGTCGGAAAGCCTGAAAAGATCATTATGGAACAAGCATTAAAAGTATTAGGGATAAACAGAGAAGATGTACTTATGATTGGTGATAATTACAATACCGATATTAAAGCAGGAATGAATGCTGGAATCGATACTTTATTAGTACATACAGGTGTTACGACGAAAGCTCATTTAGAAACATATAAGGAGCAACCTACTTATACAATTACCTCGTTAGAAGAGTGGGTGGAAAAAATATAATAAGAAAAAAGTTGGCGCACTTTTGGAAGCCAACTTTTTTCTATTAATAAAAATTCACTCCGTATTTGCTGCTCGATGGGCAAGGCGACTAGACGCTGCAGCAGCGATAGCACCGACAATGTCGTCTAAAAACGTATGACACTTTTCACCATCTTTATCATTTAAACTTTTTAAAATACCAGGTTTTTTCTTATCGATATACCCATAGTTCGTAAATCCGATGGATCCATAAACGTTAACGATAGAAAGAGCTAGCACTTCATCAACACCGTAAAGTCCTTCATCAGATTTTAAAATAGATTGAAGAGGCTCTTGAAGTTTTCCTTGCTCTGCTAAAATGTCTAGTTCAATCCCAGTAATAACCGTGTTTTGAACTTCTCTTTTCGATAATACACGATCCACATTTTCTAAACAGTCTGACATGCGTAAATCATCATGATAAGCAGATTGAAGATAATGTACTAGCTCTGCAATATCGTTTAACGTAACACCACGTTCTTCTAATAGTTGTCTAGCCTTTTTCTCAACCTCATCCATTTTTTCTAGCGGTTTCAAACGAATCACCTATCTCTCTTTTTATATATCAGTTGCTAGGTACTCTATAAATAGTTCTCTATTCATAATTTCCCCATTCCTTTAGTTTATTCAACTTTGTATTCCTTTTTTCCTTCTTTCATTTATGAAGAGTTATCTTCTTACCTTTTCCCTAAAGAAGTTCATTTCTAACATTTTTCACACATATAAATAAGGTTAGGGGGAGGGAATAGGATGAAACATGCTATATATGATCAATATGGAATTAGAATGGAGCGAAAAATTTCCTTTCGATATTACGATGCCTTTTGGGCAAATCGTGTATTATACGTAGTCACTCCTGTAAGTCATTTGGAACAAGATGAACTGAAAGAATTACAAGCATTAAGCGAATTTATGATACACCGTCAGAAGGACATTTACGTAAGCTCATTTGTGAAAAATAAACAGAACGAATTTTGCTGTGAAATAGAGGGGAAAAATATTGCGATCTTCCGAATACCGTATCAAAATGAGGCGACACGCAACCTTCCGTTAGGGAGTGACCTTGCGACGTTTCATACACGTAGTCGAAGCTATCCGGCGAAAGTTACGGCTATTAATCGAATTGGTCAGTGGAAGAGCTTATGGGAAAAGCGGATAGACCAAATGGAAAGCTATTATTATCAAAAAGTACGTAGTAATCCAACAGATTTGTTTGATCAATTATTTGTAGAATCTTTTCCTTACTATTTAGGGTTAGCGGAAAATGCCATCCAATATTTAGTTGATGCTGAAATGGATGATCGTCCACAACCGATTGACGCTGCTGCAATTTGTCATCAACGATTTTCTACAAATTCGTGGCAACAACAACAATATGCAAAATTGCCGATTGATTGGGTGATGGATCATGCTAGCCGTGATTTAGCGGAATGGATACGAACAGAATGTATGACGAGTACACGCTCTATACCAAATACCGTTCAACATTTTATTCGGGAATATGAAAGTGTAGCAAGACTATCTAGTTTTTCATGGCGCTTATTGTATGCACGGCTAATTTTTCCAATCCACTACTTAGAATGCATCGAAAATTATTACACTGTTGGCCATACAGGAAATAAACGAGCTCATGAAGACCATTTAAAGGAAGTGCTCAATCGTTCGGATTATTATGAACAATTTCTTCATTCCTTTTTTGATATATCAAAAGTTCCAACTAGAGCTTTAAAAATTCCAGTTTTGGATTGGATTTAACAAGCAGAAAGCGTCTACTTTCTATACAGTATGTGATACTATTAGATTAGGTGTTTAATATTATATTAGTGTAATTGTCCGTAAATTCCCATCCTAACTATCCAAGTGAAAATAATGTTGGGGTGGGAGCTAACGTACGCTAACACTTCGATTTAGTTTCACATTAATTATTTTCACATAATGAAAGGGGTAGGCGTCTTCATGAAGAAACCATACGTATTTATAACGAGAAAATTACCAACTCAAATCGTACAGGCATTAGAGGATGTTGCAGAAGTAAAGATGTGGGATAGTGAAGAAGTACAAGTACCGAGAGAAGTACTATTAGAGGAAGCGGCAAAAGCAGATGCGTTATTAACAATGTTATCAGATAAAGTAGATGAACAATTGTTAAGTAATGCTCCAAATTTAAAAATAGTCGCTAACTTAGCTGTAGGATATGACAATATCGATATTTATACAGCAGCAAATAATGGGGTTGTCGTAACAAATACACCTGACGTTTTAACAGACACTACGGCTGATTTAGCATTTTCCTTATTACTTGCAACAGCAAGACGCATAGTTGAAGGAGCTCAGTACATAAAAGAAGGGAAATGGAATAGCTGGAGCCCTTTCCTACTAGCAGGTACAGATGTTCATCATAAAACTATTGGTATTGTTGGAATGGGGAAAATAGGACAAGCCGTAGCAAAACGAGCTAGTGGGTTTGATATGGAAATTTTATATCATAACCGTTCAAGAAATACAGAAGCGGAAACCGAATTAGGAGCTGTTTATCAATCGTTAGAAGAGCTTCTGAAGAAGTCTGATTACATTGTATGTTTAACACCATTAACAGAGGAAACGAAACACTTATTTGGAAAAGAACAATTTAAAGTGATGAAAAATTCCGCAATTTTTATAAATGTCGGCCGCGGTCAAGTAGTAGTAGAGGAAGATTTAGTGGAAGCTTTAAAAAATGGTGATATCGCTGGGGCAGGTTTAGATGTTTTTTATCAAGAGCCAATTTCCAATTCTCACCCACTACTCGAACTTCCGCAAGTAGTTGCTATCCCGCATATTGGAAGTGCATCTGTAGAAACGAGAACCGAAATGATGGAATTGTGTTGCAAAAATATAAAAGATAAATTAACAGGTAAAGAAGTAAAAAGTATTTTGCCGAACTAATAATAAAAAACCGAGGAGAAATCCTCGGTTTTTCGTATTGTAGGTGTAAATTAGAATACTTGCTCTACTTCTACTACTCCAGGTACTTCTTCTAATAGTGCACGTTCAATACCAGCTTTTAATGTGATTGTTGAACTTGGGCAGCTACCGCAAGCACCTAGTAGACGTAGTTTTACGATGCCGTCTTCCACATCAACTAATTCACAATCTCCTCCGTCACGAAGAAGGAATGGACGTAATTTATCAAGCACTTCTTGTACTTGAGGAATAATATCTTGCGTTTCTGTAGACATATATATCGCTCCTTTCCCGTTCTTACTCTTATTATATAAGGTATTACGAAAAAAATCTATCGGACAGCACTAGCTGTTTTTGGAAATGGGCAATTTTTTAGGCATTGTATATGTTTTTTGGCTAGTTAAATGTATGGTGAAACGCTGCCTAAACATTAGTATATGCTTTTAATTACAAAAAAGGTACAATAGAAATATATAAATATTGTTGGGGTGAGTGGGATGAAGCAAATAGAAATTGAAGTTTATGGTGCAGAAGTGTTATGTCCAAGTTGTGTTAATTTACCTTCCTCAAAAGAAACGTATGAATGGTTACAAGCAGCAGTGGAAAGAAAATTTCCGAACCAACCGTTTACGATTTCGTATATAGATATTTATAACCCTCCGACAGAAGAAGAGAAGAAACAATTTGCCGAAAAAGTAGTAGAAGAGGATTTGTTTTATCCTGTCGTTGTAATTAATGGAGAAATTGTAGGCGAAGGTAATCCGAAATTAAAGGCAGTATATGCTGAAATGGAAAAGTACGGTTATACACCAGCGTAAATGAAAAAAAGAGAAGCTAATTAGCTTCTCTTTCTTTCATATCTTCTAGCGACTAAGCGAAAACTAAATTAGTTCCCGTTATGGTATTTATACATCCATAAAACACCAGACTTTAAAAGTCGAGCCATTCTACCAGTTAATGGACGTTCAGCAACTAGTCCAAAACCATGCTTTTTCCCGAGTGAACCGAGGATCCCTTTTAATTTTATCGGTGGGAACTCACTCGGTGGCTCTTGACCAGCCCATCTTTTAACTAACACTTGAACGATTTGTTCCGCTTGTCCTTCCGCTAACTGTGCGCTCGGTGCGTGCGGAAGACTAGCACAATCTCCAACAACGTAAACATTTTCGTAATTAGGTACATTATGCTGCTTCGTTAACACCACTCGTCCTTGGCTATCTTTTTCAACGTCTAAATCCCGTACTACTTTATTCGGTTGGATCCCAGCAGTCCACACAATAACGTCACAATGAATAGGTTCATCGTGATTAAATAGTGTATTCGGTTCTACACGAGTTATATTAGAAGAATTAATTACTTCTACCCCATTTGTTTCAAACCAATTTTGTACGTAATTGCTTAGTTTTGCTGGAAATGCAGATAATACAACGTTCCCACGATCAAATAATTTTACTTGTAAGTCTGGACGACTTTCATGAAGTTCACTAGCTAATTCAACCCCGCTTAATCCAGCTCCGACAATTGCCACGACTTTATTTGGCCCTAAATCGTTTAATGCCTGATACGTTTTACGAGATTTATTAATGGATTGAATACTGTAAGTAAACTCATCCGCACCTGGTACACCATGATATTTATCTTCGCAACCTAAACCGATAACGATATAATTATAAGGAAGAACGGATCCGTCATTAAAAAGAACCTGTTCATGCTCTATATCTACTTTAGAAACTTCTCCATATTTAACAGACAGTCGTGCATGTTCAGGAAAGTTAACACGTACATGGTGATCTGATATCGTTCCTGCAGCGAGCGCATAAAATTCCGTTTTTAAACTATGATACGGTGCTCGATCAACTAAAGTTATTTCTATATCGTCAGGCAATTGATTTGGTAATAGGCGTTGGAGAAGACGCATTCCCCCATAACCGCCTCCTAGAACAACAAGTTTTTTCATAGTAGCAATCCCCTTTTACTTTTAAAAAATATCATATAAATAATCTATTAAAAAAATAATATGTGAAGAACTGAACAATTAATGCACAAAATGCGCTTTCATTTTTAAAAACGTATAACACGTTTATCGAAAATACCACTAAAAGTATATCGAAATTATGACAAAATAACAACATAGTTTGCTAAAATACTTATAAATGATAGTGAAGCTCTTACTTATAAATACAAAATAATTCAGAAGTTTGATGGTGAGGTGAATACTGGTATGAAGCCAATCGTAGAGTTTTGTGTAAGTAATTTGGCTAGTGGAGCTCAAAAGGCACGCGAACAGCTAGAAAAAGATCCAAATTTAGATATAGTGGAATATGGATGTCTAGGTTATTGTGGGAAATGTTTCCAGTCAATGTTTGCATTAGTGAATGGAGATGTTGTAAAAGGAGACACAGCTGACCAATTAATTGAAAATATATATAAATATATAGATGAAAACCCGCTATTTTAATATAAAAATTAACACAGCCAACGATGCTGTGTTTTTTTATTTTGCTTTATTTACATTCATTACGGTTGGTAGAAGAGCGGGGAGGGCGAAAAACAAGAAGTTTAGCAATTAAGAGGGTAGGTATCGCAAATATAAAGGTATATAACACAACTATATAGTGAGGTATAACTCAATAATCGAGAATCTTCCTAGTTTCATGCACTTGTACGTAGGTAATATCAAGTAATGATGATGAATAAAAACGAAGTTAAGGGGAAAATTACGAGAACAGGAATGAAATTACATATAAAAAAGTACTTTAAAACGCTTTCAACTTGTAGTAAAGTATAAGAGTGTTGGTTAGATGTCTGACGACCAACAACATACAAAATTTTCAAAAAATAAACGAGGTGGCATCAACCATGACTAACATCTTATGGGGATTATTAGGAATCGTAGTTGTTTTCGCGATAGCATTTTTACTATCTGAACATAAACGTTCCATAAAGTTACGTACAATTATAGGGGGATTAGCAATACAGCTAATTTTCGCATTTATCGTACTAAAATGGGAATTAGGTAGACAAGCATTTTTAAAGCTTTCAAACGGAGTCCAACATATTATTGACTATGCGTTTGAAGGGGTAGGCTTTTTATTTGGTGCTTTAGGAGACGCTGGTTCTCCAACAGGTTTCGTTTTTGCGTTCCAAGTATTAACTATTATCATATTCTTTTCATCATTAATTTCTGTTTTATATTACTTAGGAATTATGCAATGGATTATCCGTCTATTAGGTGGGGCATTATCAAAACTTTTAGGTACTAGTAGAACTGAGTCTTTATCTGCTTCCGCAAACATTTTCGTCGGACAAACGGAAGCTCCGTTAGTAATTCGTCCTTACATTGGTGGACTAACTAGATCAGAACTATTTGCTGTAATGACAGGTGGACTTGCATCGGTTGCTGGTTCTGTATTATTCGGATATGCAATGTTAGGAGTTCCACTGGAATACTTGCTAGCTGCAAGCTTTATGGCTGCACCAGGTGGGTTAATTATGGCAAAAATTATGCTTCCAGAAACGGAAAAGCCCGTTGACCAAGTTGGCAAAGAAATTGAGGAAGCTGAAGAAGATAAGGCAACGAACTTAGTAGATGCAGCGGCACGTGGAGCATCAGATGGATTAAAGCTAGCGTTAAACGTTGGTGCAATGTTATTAGCTTTTATCGCATTAATCGCTCTAGTTAATGGTTTCTTAGGGTGGATTGGAGGTTTATTTGGCGCAACAAACTTCTCTCTAGACTTTATTTTAGGTTACCTATTCTCACCATTAGCATTTGTAATAGGTATTCCGTGGAGTGAAGCAGTAGCGGCGGGTAACTTAATTGGACAAAAGCTTGTATTAAACGAATTTGTCGCTTACTCCACTTTCTCCACTCAATTAGACTTATTTAGTGAGAAATCCGTTGCTATCATTTCTTTTGCACTTTGTGGATTCGCAAACCTTTCTTCCTTAGCGATTTTATTAGGCGGACTTGGAAGTTTAGCACCAAACCGTCGTCCTGACATCGCAAAATTAGGAATGAAAGCAATTATTGCAGGTACTTTAGCAAACCTTTTAAGTGCAGCAATTGCCGGCATGATTATATTCTCATAATAATAAAAGCTCCCTTCCAAACAGGAAAGGAGCTTTTATTTATTTTAAAAACGGGGGATGTTCTTAGTATGCTCCATCTTTTCTAATTTTATTCATACTAATTTACAAAAGAGCGAATTTTTATGCTAATATTAGAAAAAATGTTTAAATGTATGGAGGTCCATATGCAAGCAATTCCATTTACTAAAATGCACGGATTAGGAAACAACTATATATACGTTGATATGTTTAAAGAAAATTTAAAGGAAGAAGAATTGAGTGATATTGCGATCGCCGTTTCTTCTATTTATACAGGAATTGGATCAGACGGAATGATTTTAATTTGTCCATCTGATGTGGCTCCAGTTAAAATGCGTATTTTTAATAATGATGGCTCAGAAGGAAAAAATTGTGGCAATGGTTTAAGATGTGTTGCTAAATACGCGTATGAAAAAAAGCTCGTTCATGATAAGACATTTAAAATTGAAACTCTTTCCGGTTTAGTAGAAGCAACCGTACAAGAATCAGAAACTGGGGAAGTTAACATAGTAACGGTAGATATGGGAGTTCCGCGGTTAAGTCGTGACCAAATACCAATGCAGGGCAGTGAAAAATCCGAAGTAATTAATGAACCTTTTCCTGTTGATGGGGAAGTTTATCATATTACGACTGTTTCCATGGGGAATCCTCACGGTATTTTTTATGTAGAAAATATTGAAGCTGCCCCACTCACTACGTTAGGGCCTAGAGTAGAAAAAGATGAACGTTTTCCCGAAAGTGTAAACGTTGAATTTGTGGAAGTAGTGTCTGAATCAGAGCTTCACTTTAGAGTATGGGAGCGTGGTTCCGGAATTACACAAGCATGCGGAACAGGAGCGTGTGCCGCAGTCGTAGCCTCCGTTTTAAACGGTAAAACGAAAAGAGGGATAGAAACAACCGTACACCTTGCTGGGGGTGACCTATTCATTACGTGGACAGAAGAAGGAAACGTACTAATGACAGGACCAGCAGAAACTATTTGTACAGGTACTTTTTTTTACCGTTCGTAATCTGAAAAGGACTGCTCGTTATTAGGGCAGTCCTTTCCCATACAAGCTATCTCGATATCCACGAAAAAAACCGATATCAATGAAACACGGACACTTTTTTAATTAACGTGCTCTTTTTAGTGATAGAATAGCCATCTTATAAAGTAAATCAGATGCTTTGAGAACTTTTGAGTGAAACGGTATAATATAATATAAGAGGTATGTAGAAGGAGGTGTTTCGAGTGAGCGAAGTATTAACTTTAACAGAGGCTGCTGCTTTTCAAGTAAAAGACATGATGAAAGAATACGGTAGTGATGATGTTTATTTACGTGTAAAAGTTAACGGTGGTGGCTGTAGTGGTTTATCATACGGGATGGGCTTTGATGAAGAAAAAACAGACAAAGATATGGAACTCCAACAACATGGAGTGAGAATATTAATAGACGAAGAAAGTGCGCCAATTTTACGCGATGTAAAAATTGATTATAAACAATCGATGATGGGCGGCGGCTTTACAATCGATAATCCAAACGCCATTGCATCATGTGGATGTGGATCATCGTTCCGAACGGCAACAGTAGAGGGAACACCAGAAGAATGTTAATAAGAAAGCACCTAACTCCTGTTATAGTTAGGTGCTTTCTTTCTTCATCACTACTTCTTCTTCCTCTTTGAAACAAACCAGAACGAACCTAAACCGATTAACACTAACATAGAAATCCCAAAGTTAGTAGTGAAATTACCTTCATTATCTTTAGCAGAGAGACTATTTAGTGGAGTACCTTCACCAAGTTCCGCCACATCCTCTTGCGCAAAGGCAAGTTCAGCAGTTCTTGAACATAAGTTTGTGTGTAACTCCCCGTTATCGTTATTTGCATAAATGATATATTCTATATTCGTCTCAAAATTCACACCACACGCTGCTGAATTAGACGGTGTGTAAACAGTCGTCTCTTTATTGGTCATTCCTTTCCAAGCTTCACTTACCTCAATAGTAACTTCTATTTCCTCACCTTTTTCTTTAATATTTAAGACTTTACCAGCAAAAACAGCATCATGACTAGCAAGTTCCTCTGAAGGAGTACCTGGAGGTAAACAAGAACAAGCAAAAGTAGATGGAGCTAAAGACAATAAACTTACGGCAAGTAAACATGTCGCTATTACAATTTTTATGAATTTCATATTGTAACTAACCACCTTATAAAAGTTTTGTTACATAACTAGACGTAGTAAAAAAAAGAAGGTTACAGGTAGTTGTTCCTGTTTTATAAATAAAAAAGCACGGCTTCATAAAAATGAAACCGTGCTTGTATCATTAGGGAGAAAGAGCTCTTCCTGTTGTGTATAGATTAAAATAAACTAGTACTGTGTAAAGGCTGAACTTTCGCTTTCGGGTCAATATATGCTTTTGCATTATTAACGGCAGTTGGAGCTTCTCCAAAACCAGAAGCAATTAATTTAACTTTCCCATCGTATGTGCAAATGTCACCTGCTGCGTATATACCAGGAATGTTCGTCTCCATTTTTGAGTTAACGACGATAGAGTTCTTCTCAATCGTTAGTCCCCAATCTTTAATAGGACCAAGAGATGAAACAAATCCGTAATTGACAATGACAGCATCAACATCTAAAACTTCTTTACTTTCTTCTTTTACTTTCTCAAGGACAACTTGTTGAATTCCGTTGTCATCTCCAATAACTTCGGAAGGTACATAAGGTGTTTTTACTTCAACTTTAGAATTCATTAAATTTTCGACACTATGCTCATGTGCACGGAACTTATCACGACGGTGAACTAATGTTACTTTTTCAGCAATCGGCTCTAGCATTAAAGCCCAGTCAACAGCTGAGTCTCCTCCACCAAATACAACAACTTTTTTCCCTGCAAATTTATTCATATCATCGACAAAGTAATGAAGGTTTTTCCCTTCGTATTTTCTAACTTCGTCAAGCTCTAAGCGACGCGGTTGAAAAGCACCGTTACCAGCAGTAATGATAATTGCTTTAGAGTAATGAGTTTCGGCATTAGTAGTTAATTTAAATGTACCATCACCCATTTTTTCAATTGATTGAACAGATTGTTCCAATGCTACTGTCGGTTCAAACTTAGACATTTGTTCCTTTAAATTATCAATTAACTCTTGTGCACGCACTTTCGGAAAACCAGCAATATCATATATGTATTTTTCAGGATATAAAGCAGAAAGCTGTCCTCCTAGTTGTGGTAAACTTTCAATTATCTTAACTGTTGCCTGACGCATACCGCCGTAAAAAGCAGTAAAGAGTCCGACTGGTCCACCACCAATAATCGTAATGTCATACACTTTTTGATCTTCTTTCATTGTGTCAACCCCCCTTATAATGTAACTACCACTACCTATAATAGCATAATTTTTTAACAATATCTTTTCTATTATGTAGCAAAATGAAGAAAAAATAGTCTTACAAATATTTCAGACGAATATTCTAAATGTTACAAACTTGTTAAATTTGCTTGAAAAAACAGTGGAAAAAGCATATGATGTATATGGTATAAACTTTATTATGACAAATTTCGTACATTATCATGTACTTATTCGTGAAGGGTTTCACAATATGATCCCTTAAATAAAATATACATTTTTAGTAGATAGTATGAATATAGAAATTTGTCAGTGTCATCATATATTTATTAAACTTTCGTAGAAAAGGTGGATGTATTACGTTGAGAAAGCCAAAAATCGTTATTTTAGGTGCCGGTTACGGTGGATTAATGACAACTGTTCGACTTCAAAAACAGCTTGGCGTTAATGAAGCAGATATTACGTTAGTAAACAAAAACAACTACCATTATGAGTCTACATGGCTTCATGAAGCGTCTGCTGGTACGTTACCTGCAGATCGTACACGTTACAAAGTAACAGATGTAATTGACAAGAGTAAAGTACATTTCCTTGTAGATACAGTTACTTCAATTAATCGTGAAGAAAAAACAGTAGCACTATCTAAAGGTGGAGAATTAAACTACGACTATTTAGTAGTCTCACTAGGTTACGAAGCTGAAACGTTCGGTATTAAAGGATTAAAAGAACATGCATTCTCTATTGCTAACTTAAACGCAGCGCGTCAAATTCGTGAGCATATTGAATATCAATTTGCTACGTATAATACTGAAAAAGATCGCCGTGATGATCGTTTAACGATTGTAGTTGGTGGAGCTGGTTTTACTGGTATTGAATTTTTAGGTGAATTAGCTAATCGTGCACCTGAGCTATGTCAAGAGTTTGATGTACCTCAAGAAAAGGTTCGTATCATCTGTGTAGAAGCGGCACCAACTGTTCTTCCAGGATTTGATCCAGAGCTAGTAGAGTACGCTGTAAACCAATTAGAGAAAAAAGGTGTAGAGTTCAAAATTGGTACGGCTATTAAAGAAGCAACAGAAGAAGGAATTATCGTTGCTAAAGATGACCAAGTGGAAGAAATTAAAGCTGGTACTGTAGTATGGGCTGCTGGTGTTCGTGGAAACCATTTAGTAGAAGACTCTGGCTTTGAAAACATGCGCGGTCGTGTAAAAGTAGATCCTTACTTACGTGCACCAGGGCATGATGATGTATTCATCGTTGGTGATTGCTCGTTAATCATTAATGAAGAAATTAATCGTCCATACCCTCCAACAGCACAAATTGCGATGCAACAAGGAGAAATTTGTGCGAAAAACTTAGCTGTTCTAGTACGTGGTCAAGGTGAATTAGAAGCATTTACTCCTGACTTAAAAGGTTCCGTATGTTCTCTAGGTGAAGACGATGCAATTGGTGTTGTATTCGGTCGCAAAGTATGGGGATCGAAAGCTTCTTTCATGAAGAAAATGGTTGATAACCGTGCTCTATTCATGATTGGTGGACCTGGACTAGTAATGAAAAAAGGTAAATTCAACATCCTATAATATAGATTTAAAAAGCCACTCTTTTTAGAGTGGTTTTTTCTTTTTGACAGATGTTATTCAAACTTGAATTTTCTCTTAATAGCGATACTATATTTACAAGAGAGGTGAAGTAAGATGAAGAGAGGAAATGTTTGGTTAGGAGTGGCAGCGCTCGTAGTGGATGAAGAGGGAAGAATACTTGTTGTAAAAAAACAATATGGCGGGTTAAAAGGGAAATGGTCCTTACCTGCTGGATTTGTCGACCCTACAGAGACTATAGATGAGGCTGTAAAACGTGAGGTTTTAGAAGAAACAGGAATTGAATGTGAAGTAGATGGAGTCATAGGGATACGTTCAGGCGTCATAAAGGATGAAATTAGTGATAATATGATTATTTTTAACTGTAAGCCACTACATACTAACGTAACAGTTGAAGAAAAAGAATTAATGGACGCTTCATTTCTGACTGTAGAAGCTTTAAAAAACGATCCCGCAACTTCTTTACTTATTCATCATTTTATTGATAACCGAATAAATTACTCACTGCATATGGATGAAACGAAAGATCCTGGAAAACAATTTGGCTATACTTCGTATCGATTGTTTTTCTAAATTATTTATTTAAATGTTTAAATATTAAGAAAATTAAAGTGTGAGAAAGAGTCACATTGATGTATTCGCTTACATGGACGCTCTACTGTTATTTTCCGACTTTTCAAAAGAGGCCAAGGGATGGTATATTATCAGAAAATTAAGTAAATAACTAATCCGGAGGGATGGGAATGACAGTTCAACTTAGTGTAGAGAAGAAAGAATGTACCTATTGTTCAGGAAAAGGATATCATCAATTATTACTAGGCGGATCCGAAACATGTGCCTGCTGTGGCGGAAGTGGAAAGAAATAATTGTCTTTTACGTGAACATTTTAAATTTGACCAATTATGTAGCATGGAAAAGTAATTGACTCATATTTATCGTTTCAGTACACTAAGAATGATGTGTACAGGAGGTGGAACATAAATATGAACATACCTATATTACTTATTTCTATGCTACTTTTCTTTGTATTGTTTTTCGGGATAGGCTTCCTTCTAAATATGTTATTAAGAATGTCATGGATTATGGCAATTATATATCCATTTGTATGTATATGGATTATTGGAAACCCGCAAGTTACATTGTCTGATTACTTTTTATCACCAATTTCCTCCTTACAAATTTTAGGTGGGAAGTTAGCGATTTTACCATTCGCTGAGATTATTATATTATTATCTGGACTATTTGGTGCTATTCTTTCTGGAGTTGTTATTCGCATGCTTCGTAAAAATGGATATCAAATGTTTTAATGGAGACGCCTATTTATTAGGCGTTTATTTTTTTGTCTAACCTTGAAAGTAGAATGGTTGTAATGTGCTAGTCCGTTCCTCTTCGCTACGGGAACTTGCTTTCCGCGGGCGTGGCTTGAGCCTCCTCCTCGCTACGCTCGTGCGGGGTCTCAAGGCTCACGCTACTCCCGCAGGAGTCAAGTTCCCTCCGCTCCAATCCACTCACGGTTCAAAAGTATAAGCACGATCCTTATAACCGTTCAAAACTGGAAATACACTTTCATATTGTCCATGATGCTAACCTATGACTTGCATTGGTGTTTACCTTGAAAATAAATTGGTTGTTTATGTTATTCTTTTATACTTACGCTACTGACACTTTTCCATTATTTTTGTATTTAGTTAGTCGAATTCATGGTAATTATTTCTAATTTATTAGTAGATTACAAGTAAATATTGGCAATTTTTTTAGGCTTTTATATGAAATTACTAATTTTCTTCTCTTTTTTCGAATATTTCTTGTCCAAATTGGAAAGGAATAGTGATGTGAGAGGAGTGAAGAAAATACTATGAAAACGGCAAAAATAGTTGGCCGAAGGATAATTACTTGTATTTTGTTCTTTACAGCTTTATTAGTAACCTTCCAATCTGTTTCTGGAGTAGAGGCTAAAACACTTCATGAATGGGTGGTCGAAAAAGAATGGTATGGGAAACAAGAGAAAAAGACAACATCTGAAGATAACTTCTTTAAGAAGGTTAGTTTAGAATGGAAAAATTTAAATTTATTTTCGGCAATTGAAACGTTTGTGAGTTCAGAGGAAGCGGTAGAAGCACCATTAACTTTAGAAGAAGCGATAGATTGGAATCAATATGAAAAACATAATGTATTAGCAACAGGATATACAGCAGGCTATGAATCAACGGGTAAAAAACCAGATCACCCTCAATATGGAATAACGTTTTCTGGTGTAAAAGTTAGACGTGATTTATATTCTACGATAGCAGCAGATCCGAGAGTGTATCCAATCGGAACAATTTTGTATATTCCTGGATATGGCTATGGTGTTGTTGCAGATACTGGTGGAGCAATAAAAGGCGGTAAAATTGACTTATACTATGATACTGTTGAAGAAGTATTCCAAGAGTGGGGTAAAAAAAGAACAGACGTATATGTCGTTAAAAAAGGAAATGGTAAACTTACAGAAGAAGATTTACGTCTCTTAAATGAAGACGAATCAATGCAAGTATTTAGACAGCAGTTTAACGAGAAAAAAGGTTCATAATAAATAAAGTCCTAAAAGTCAGTAGAGACTGACCTTTTAGGACTTTTTAGGTTGTAGTAAAGGGTCGCTCGCTTCTGAGTATATTGGATACTTGGAAGAATGCAATAAAGCTGCTAGTTTTTGAAGTCCTATTAAAAGTCGAGGGGATGGACGACAAAACAAGCTTTCTTCTAATATGTGTACGTTGTTTTCTTTTAAGGCACTCAAATCATTCCAACCTGGGCGTTTTTGAATTGCCTTCTTATTCATTTTACTTTCTTTAACCCCAACCCAAATTAGACAAATATGGTCTGGATTACGATTTTTTACGTCCACCCAATCAGTTTGGTAGTTTGCGACGTTTTGATCGGCAAAGATATTCCTTCCCCCAGCTAGCTCACTAATTTCTGTTAGCCAATTCACTCTACCGGGAGTAAACACTGGTTTTGGCCACCATTCCCAATAGATGCTCGGTTTATTTTCAATAGAGCTTGAAATTTCCTTATATGAGTTTATGATGTTGTTGAATATTTCAGCTAGTTCATGTGCTTTTTCTTCATGTCCTGTTTCCGTTCCTAGATGAATTAAATCCTCTTTAATATCTTGAAGGGATTGAGGGTTATATGTAACAAATGGTAAATGTCGCTTTTCTAATTGTTCAATGTTTTTTTCCATGCCTGGTACACTTAAAGAAGCAAGTACTAAGTCAGGCTTAAGACTTTCAACGAGGTCGATATTAATATTTAAGTCTGGCCCAAGCTTAGGTAAAGCCTTTATACTTTTTGGCCAGTCTGAAAAATCATCTACCCCAACTAAGTATTTTGTTAATCCTAAGTAGTGAACGAGTTCTGTGTTACTAGGGCAAAGAGAAATGATTCTCATATACGCTCCCCCTTACAGTACGTGGAATATGTAATGCAATAATAGCGTTAATAAAATCCCAGTAATTCCTCCAAAGAACACTTCAATAGGTTGATGACCTAAAAGCTCTTTCAATTCTTTTTGCTTTTCTTGTTCATTCATTTTTTGCCAAGATTTAGCCTCTTCCATAAACCTGTTGAAATCAATGACTAACTTATTAAGGACAGTTGCCTGTTCTCCTGCGTGACGGCGAATACCAGTTGCATCAAACATTACGATAATGGCAAATACGGTAGCAACTGCAAAAATAGGGGAGCCTAAACCTGTTTCTAACGCAACTCCTGTAGCAACAGCGGTAACAGCAGCCGAGTGTGAGCTAGGCATTCCACCTGTAGAGGTAAGGAGTGACCAATCTATTTTCCTCGTTGCAATAAATTGAATCGGTACTTTTACAAATTGTGCAAAGCCAATAGCAGCTAATGCAGCCCATAACGGAAAATTAGTAAATAAGTCCATTGTACATAATCGCCCTTTCGTTGCTGTGAATATATTTTTGTTTTTATTATACAGTAAAGCAGTACAATTTCTAATAAAGATGAATGATATTTTCAATTTTGTTACAATAAATTTAGAAAATAGTGAAAGTTTTATGATAGAAAGTAGGGTGGCGTATGCATTTATATCCAGATGAGTATTATGAGTTTTTTATTAAATTTAACGAAGGAGACTATTATACTTGTCACGATTTATTAGAAGAAATATGGTTAACGGAAAAAGACAATTTGTTTTTAAAGGGCTTGCTTCAAATGACGGTGGCTATTTACCATTACGAATATGGAAATGTAAAAGGTGCACGATCGATGATGAGAGCAGGACACACTTATATACAAAAATATCGCCCAAAACATTGGGGGTTAAACCTAGAAATAGTAAATGAGTTTATAGAACAAAGTTTAAACATTATACCAAACGATATAGACCGTATTCCATTTGAGGACATTTCAACGTTACCACAGCTTCCCCAACTTATTTTATATTTACAAGAAGATTAGCTACTCGAAATATTTTTAAACTTTCGCTATAATGGACATACATACTTTGAGAGGTAGGGGATAACATGTTTCATGTTCAAAATACGATCGATTTTACAGAAAAGCAGTCAGCATTAGTAGTTGGTTTGTTTGAAAAAAATAAAAAGCTAGAAGGTCTGCTAGGAGAATTAAATGAGTCACTTAATGGACAGTTAACGGAGCTTTTAAAAGAAGGGGATATTTCTTCAAAATTTAAGGGGATTGCAAAAATACATACATTTGGGCAAACTTCTTTTAAACGTTTATTTATTGTTGGTTTAGGTAAAGAAGACGAGCTAACATTTACAAGTTTAAGGGAAGCGTTAGGAAAGGTGAGTAAAGAGCTTCAAGTTGCAAAGTTAACCGATGTAGTAGTGGCAGTTGATTCATTTGTAACAGAAAATGTAGATGTATTGGACGTGTCACATGCTTTTGGGGAAGCGTTACCACTCGCTACATATAAATTTGACGGCTATAAGAAAAAATCAAACGAGCCTGAAAGAAAAATAGAAGACGTAACACTTGTAACGGAAAATGATTTAGAAGAAGTAAAAACAAGTGTCACTGTAGGTTATTACTATGGTGTAGGAACCAACTCTGCTAGAACGCTAGTAAATTTACCAGGTAATATGTTAACTGCAACAGATATGGCAAATTATGCTGACGAGTTAGCTAAGAAATATGAATTTGAAATTGAAATTCTTGAAAAAGAAGATATGGAAAAGTTAGGAATGGGTGCATTACTAGCGGTTAATAAAGGGTCTGTAGAACCACCGAAAATGATTGTCATGAAATACCAAGGTAAGGATGAATGGAATGATGTAATCGGACTTGTAGGAAAAGGTATTACGTTTGATACAGGTGGATATTCGATAAAGCCAAAAGACGGAATTGTTGGCATGAAATCGGATATGGGTGGAGCAGCTTCTGTTTTAGGCGCGATGGAAGTTATCGGCGAATTGAGGCCTGAGCAAAATGTGTTAGCAGTTATTGCAACGACCGATAATATGATTAGTGGTGAAGCATTTAAACCAGATGACGTTATTACATCCATGAGTGGTAAAACAATTGAAGTGTTAAACACAGACGCGGAAGGTAGATTAGTATTAGCAGATGCCATTACGTACGCGAAACATCACGGTGCCAACTATTTAGTAGATGTCGCAACGTTAACTGGTGGAGTCATAGTAGCACTAGGTATGAAGACGACGGGAGCAATGGCAAATAACGAAGCATTGTTTGAACAAGTTTTAGAAGCCTCCTATGAAGCGGGCGAACAAATGTGGAGATTGCCATTATTTGAATCAGAAGTAAAACGAGTACGTAATAGTAAAGTGGCAGACTTAAACAATTCACCTGGTCGTGATGGACATGCCATTTTAGCAGCAGCGTTTATAGGAGAGTTTGCAGAAGATACTCCTTGGGTTCATTTAGATATAGCAGGTACAGCGACTACTTCATCCTCACATGATTTAGGACCTGCAGGAGCGACAGGTGTGATGGTTCGCACATTAGTAACGTTCGTTGAGCGATTTGAAACAAAATAATAATGAAAGAAAAACTATCGACTACGGTCGGTAGTTTTTTTATTCGTATAACTTAATTCAATAAGGAAAACTATAACAGTAGGAATGCACAAACTTGCCAACGGAGTGAATTATGATGGAGCTGCTTAAAACGTTCACCGCAGATTACAAACAAAATATAGCTTTCTTTTCTGATTCTTTTTCCTTTCCGAAAAATAAAGATATCAATATTAAAGAATTTACGATGGCGGGAGAAAAGAAAGCAGCTCTCATTTATTTGCACGGTATGGCAAATGAGCAAACTATTGAAAAAGAATTAATAAATATCCTTCGAAACGTACCGATAGATGAAAACACAACCGAAAAAATTGCTGAAGTTAGTCCTGTTACCTTAAAAAATGAAGTAAGGAAAAAAGACAGTGCATTACGATTCATATTAAATGGTGATGCAGTATTAATAATGGAAGGAGTAGACTTTGTTCTCCCTTTTACTACGAAGAAATTTGAAATACGTGCGATTGAGCAACCAGAAATAGAGAAAGTAACGAAAGGACCGAAAGAAAGTTTTATTGAATCGATTGATTCCAATATATCGTTAATACGAAAACAGCTTCGTAGTCCGCAACTAATTACAGAGCAACTGAATGTTGGAGGAGAAACAGAACAGTCTCCAGTTTCCATGATATACATTAAAGGGATTGCGAATGATGAGCTAGTAGAGAAAGTGAAAAATAGAATCGTTGAAATAAGTATGGATAACATCTCCAATCTCTCTATTCTTGAGCAGCATATTGAAGAAAGATCGTATTCACTTATCCCAACGGTTATGCTAACTGAGCGGCCGGATCGTGCGGCTTCATTTTTACGAGAGGGGCATGTAGTTCTTTTGATGGATAGTTCTCCGGATTGCTTAGTAATGCCAGTAACGTTTTGGTCTTTTTTTCATACCGCTGAAGATTATTATCAAAGATGGCCATTTGGTAACTTACTACGAATTATTAGGTTATTTGCTTTTTTTGCTGCATTGTTAGCACCAGCTGTTTTTATTGCTGTTACAACGTATCATATTGAATCCATTCCAACAGATCTTTTATTTACGTTTATCGCAACACGTGAACTAGTTCCGTTCCCATCGGTATTCGAGTTAATTCTTCTTGAATTGACGTTTGATGTATTTCGAGAAGCAGGTTTGCGGATGCCATCTAAGGTTGGTCCAGTCGTCGCGATGTTGGCTGCACTAATTATTAGTATTGCAGCAATTGAATCAGGCTTAATCAGTCCAATTGTTATTACAGTAGTCGGATTTTCTAGTCTTGCATCGTTCACGATTCCAACAAACAGTTTTGTATACGCAGTTCGAATTGCCCGTTTCGGTTTCATTACACTTGCTGCACTTATGGGCTTTTTCGGAATAGCTATTGGAGTTCAAGCATGTATTGCTTACTTAACAACGGTCAAATCATTTGATGTTCCTTTTATTTCACCAATGGCTCCACATTATCGTTCTTCTAAAGACTTATTAACTCGCCCGCCTTTATGGAAAATGTGGCTTAGACCTTTGCATGTATACCCATTAAACCGGGTTAAAGGTGACAAGCCAGAAGGTGGGAAGAATAGATGATAAAAAAATCAGATGGAAAGATTGGGACGAGAGAATTTTTAGCGCTCATTTTGTTAACTATTGGATTGAAACAAACTGATATGACTGCGTCCATACTGTTCCCCTTAGGAACAACTGCTACGTGGATAATGCCACTGTTATCAGGAGTCATTGTACTTTTGTCTTTTTTAGTATTGTTGGCGCTTTTAAAGCTCTATCAAAATAAAAATATTGTTGACATTACATTTATCATTACAGGAAAAGTTTTTGGTTTTATTATAGGAGTTGTTCTATTTTTATTTATGCTAGGGACTACTGTGCTTTATGTCCGCAATCATGCAGATACGATGGGGATAATGTACTTTCCGAATACTCCAACACCAGTTATTGTATTTTTGTTTCTTTTCGTTAGCTTTTTTATCGCAAATCGAGGTATCGAAGCGATCGGAAGAACGTCATGGCTTACAGTCCCCTACTTAAAAATAGCATTTATCATTATTTTAGTATTACTTATAGGATCCCTTCAGTGGAGAAATATTTATCCAATAGCGGGACCTGGCTTGTCAATTCTCTTGATTGAGAGTACTAAAACAAGCTATTTAATTGGAGAGTTACTCTTTTTCTCTATTTTGTTTCCTTTCGTAAGGAGTTACGAGAACTTTCGTCTAGCGAGCTTTATTGGTTTTGGTTTTGTTGTTATTGAATTAATGTTGTTTTTTATTGTATATATCATGATATATGATTTCCCGGCAGTTGAGAGTATACCATTTACGTTTCATCAATTGACGAGAATTGTGGATCTCGGTCCAGTGCTAGGAAATATAGAATCGTTTTTCATAGGTTTTTGGGCAATTGCAAGCATTACAAGGCTAGCAATTTATCTGTTTGTGACAGGCGCTTTGCTAGCTTCAAGCTTACGTTTGAAAGAGTTTGAGCCTTTATTTTTGCCATTAGCCGGAGTAGTATTCTTTTTAGCATTATTACCTGAATCAAATATAGAAAGTTTACTTATATTGGGGGAAAGTACTTATTACCAATTTAGCTGGTATTTTATTTTAGTTTTACCGTTTATTTTGTGGATTGTAGATCAAGTAAAAAAAGGAGGCAGGTATGTATGAGATGGTTGAAATTCATCGTAGTATGCTTACTTTTATTCCCTTTGTCAGGCTGTTGGGATAGGGGAGAGATTACACAATTTGCCTTTCCTGTTGTACTTGGTCTAGACGAAGGAGAAGATGGGTTATTAGAAATAACGATGCAAATTGCAAATGCGCGAGGTGTTGCACCTAAAATGGAAGCATCAAGTGGAACGGAACCGTCTGAAATTATTACGATAAGTGCTCCAGATTTATTATCAGCTCGAGAGATGGCTAACATTTCAGTAACGAAAGATATCCGATATTCCCATGTGAAAAATATAGTCATAAGTGAAAATTTAGCTCGTTCGCGTGAATTTCCATCCATTATGGAAGCAACCCTTCGAGATCGACAGTTTCGCAGAGATATTAACGTCGTTATATCACGTGAAGAAGCATCTGATTTTATTCGAAATAACAATCCACAGTTAGAAGAAAGACCACATAAGTTTTTTGCGTTTATGTTGGAAAGATGGGAACAAACAGGGTTAATGCCTGAAGCAACGTTAAATCAATATTTTAAGGAGATAGATGGAAAAGATGGATTATTTTTATCTATTTATGCCACTTCCACTATTAAAGAACCGGAAGTGAAGGAAGATGAGGACTATATCGCAGGAGAAGTGGACTTATCAGGAGGCAACCCAACTCAAATGATTGGTTCAGCTGTTTTTAAAGATGGAAGAATGGTCGGTGTAATGAGCGGAGAAGAAACTAGACATTCCCTACTTCTACGACCATATGCGAAGGTAAATACGATACAAACTAATTTTAAAGATCCGAACGATCCAGCAAAAGCGATAACGGTTCGGATGTTAAAAAATGAAAGCCCAAAAGTTAATATTAATATGGAAAAGGAAAAGGGCACCATTTCCGTTGTAATTCCTGTGATTATTCAAGTACTACATATCCCAGGAGAAACAAATTATACAGAAAACATCCAACACCAAGCAACATTAAAAAAGTCGATTGAACAACAATTAAAAAATGAAAGTAAATCACTAATAAGAAAGTCACAACGTATTTTTAAAGCAGAGCCTTTTTTATGGTCAAGTATTGCTAGAGGAAACTTCTGGACATGGACCGAGTATGAAAAATTTGACTGGAGCGATTATTTTTCAAATTCGAAAGTTAACATAAAATACGATGTGACAATTGATAGGTATGGGAAATATCTCTACTCGGAAAGTGAAAAGAGGTAATAACGATGTTTTGGATGTATGTAGTAGCCTTAATATGTTTATATTATTTGATTGCATTTTCAAGAGCAGTTTGGAAAGATGGGAAAAAGTATACAGGAGCATTTTTAATTGTTTTTTTAGGAGGAAGTTTAGTTTTCCTTCCAATCTTCCTTCATATCAGGTAAAGGGGAGAGGCTGAGACAAAACTAGATTGATCATGATAAAAAACGGACTATCGTAGTAAAGCGAAGTATACTTCCGGAGCGAGTTTTCCTCGAATATATTTTGTTCGTTTTTATTATGTTTGTTTTAGTCATGTCCTAACCTCTTCTTTTTGTTATCTTATAAAATTGCTAGTTGACGATATATGTTTTAGTGTGATAAAGTAATTAACATGTTTTAATACTCTAATTGTTTAGCGAGATAAAGTGTATTTGGAAGGAGTTACACCATGAATGCAGTCATTATAGCAATTTTAATTATGTTAATACTAAGTTTGTTACGAATAAACGTTGTGATCGCACTAGTAATAGGTGCTTTTATAGGAGGAATAACAGGTGGTCTTGGATTGGAAGGGACCATTAATACGTTTGTAGATGGATTAGGAGGAAATGCAGCAGTTGCATTAAGTTATGCATTATTAGGTGCTTTTGCAGTAGGTCTTTCCAAAACTGGTCTTCCTGATGCGTTAGTAGATACAGCTATTAAACTACTAGGTAGAAATGGAGAATCGAAGAAGAAGACATTATCAAAAGTGCTTTTATTGTTAGTCATATTATCGGTTTCCATTATGTCACAGAACGCAATACCAGTTCATATAGCGTTTATCCCGATATTAATTCCGCCACTATTAAAAGTATTAAATGAATTACAGATTGATAGAAGGGTAACAGCTACTGTTTTAACATTTGGATTAACAGCTCCTTATATATTATTACCTGTAGGTTTTGGGGCAATTTTCCACGATATTTTGCAAACGAACATGGCGGAAAGTGGACTAACAGTATCATTATCAGATATTCCGTTAGCGATGCTATTACCTGTAGGAGGAATGGTGGTAGGACTTTTAATCGCCGTCTTCTTTTCCTATCGAAAGCCTCGTACTTATGAGCAAAAAGAATTAATTGGAGTGGAAAAAGCAACATACTCGAAAAAAAGCATTAGTTTTGCAATTGTTGCGGTTGTTGTATCATTAGTTGCTCAGTTATACCTATCAGAAGTTGTTGGTGTTCAAGGAATGATTTATGGATCTTTAGCAGGAATTATTATTTTATATTTGAGTGGATCTATGAAGTTAAACGAATCTGATACTATTTTAACAAATGGAATGAGAATGATGGCATTCATCGGGTTTGTAATGATTTCGGCTTCTGGATTTGCGCAAGTGTTACGAGCAACAGGTCATATTGAGACACTTGTTGCAACTTCAGCTCAATGGTTTGGCACGAATCAAATGGTTGCCGCTTTTGTCATGTTAATAGTAGGATTATTTATTACGATGGGAATAGGTTCTTCGTTTTCGACTATCCCTATTATAGCTGCGATTTTTGTACCACTATGTATCGAAATGGGATTTAGTCCGATGGCAACGTTAGCGATTATTGGAACGGCTGCAGCTTTAGGGGATGCAGGTTCACCGGCGTCGGATAGTACGTTAGGGCCAACGTCTGGTTTAAATGCAGATGGCCAGCATAATCACATTTGGGATTCTTGTGTTCCTACATTTTTACACTACAACATTCCGCTTATTATTTTCGGGAGTATTGCAGCGGTTATTCTTTAATACAAACAGGTTTTCAAAAAAGACGTTTGCTAATTTAAAGGCAAACGTCTTTTTTGATTATTATTTTATTCAAGAAATTAAGCAACTTTCCCTGCAGATGGTAAGGTTCTATTTTTCCAAAGTGCTTTGTACATTTTAGGTGCTAAGACGGCACAAACAAGGGTGAAAATGAAATCCTTTAGCGCGAATGCTGCCATCGTTATCCAGGCGGCGCTGTAGGCCATATCGACACCTAACCAAACGTTTAAAGATAGATACATATAGTTTGTACCGATAAAATAAATTACGATAGTACCTGCCATTGCGGCTAAAATATAAGTGAATAAAGAAGTCTTTTTGCTTTTTTCCATAATGAGTCCAGCAACCCAAGCTGCAAAAATGTACGAGATGATAAATCCACCAGTATTTCCGATGATTACGCCAAAACCAGCTTTAAACGCTGAAAAAATTGGCGCCCCCGCAATTCCTAGTACCATATATACAAACATCGATATGGCGGCAAGTCTTCGTCCTAACAATAAACCTGCTAAAACGCAAAAGAATGGAGCCATTGATAAAGGTACACCTGCTACTTGTAGAAACGGTAACCATGACGTAATGTTTGCTCCGATTGCCATTAGTGCAACAAACATAGATGCGTATGTAATGTCTAAAGCAGTAATTCTCTTTTTCATTCTGTTAACCCCTTTGTATTATTAGTTAACAAAATAGTAATCTATTAAATAAGTTTTTGTCAACAATATATTTATTTAGGTTGACATTAATAAACTTGAATACGCTTCTTGTCCGAGATAAACTATATTGGAGAGGATTGAGATGAAAGGAAGAGTAAAGTGAAAATTAGAAAAGCGTACATAGGAACAGAAATTTACCCTGTTTATATTCATGAAAATAAAAAAGAAGAGCATACGTTAGTAGCAATCCCAACTTTAAGTTGGTCAACCATTATTACGTATGAAGAAGACAAAGGTAATATAGAAAAAAGGTTAAAAAACGATTTTAAACAAAAATTAACAGAAGAGGCACCAGAGCATTTATCATTAAAAATTGTACAGTGGGTAACAGAAATGTAAAAAGAAAGCGGACAGTTCACTACGAATCTGCCCGCTTTTTTCTCTTACAATTATTTAAACATAAATGACTTTGTTCGATATTTAACGTTTAATACAATTCCCATTGCAATGAAGTTCGTCAGTAGTGCGCTACCTCCGTAACTTAAAAATGGTAAAGCTAAACCTGTAATAGGCATAAGACCGAGAGTCATCCCAATGTTCTGGAATATTTGGAAGACTAATAGTCCAATTATTCCCGTTACTAAATACGTTCCAAAAGGGTTATCGCAGCTTATTGCTATTATAATTAATCGATAAATCATAATAAAGTAAATAGAAATGAGAAGGGTAGCACCGATAAAGCCAAACTCTTCTCCAACTAAAGCGAAAATAAAATCGGTTTGAACTTCTGGTATTCGTCCACTTTGTGCTTGAACACCATCTAAATATCCACGCCCTGTTACTTGCCCTGAACCGATACCTTTTAACGCTTCTGTCAGCTGATAGCCATACGAAGAAGCGTATTCGCTCCGGTTTAACCATCCATATATACGTTCTAACTGATGTGGTTCAATTATTTTTGCAAATATATCAAAATGCTTATTGTGTAAATAAACTAATGTCGATAGGCCAGCTAAAATTACGCCAAAGATGGAAGTGAGTATTTTCCATGATGCACCACTGATAAACACCATTGTCACCATAATTGCACCGATAACAAGGGCAGTTCCTAAATCGGGCTGTTTTAAAATTAATAAAAATGGGGGTAATGTATATAAGACTATTTTTACTAATATCCATAATGGTGTTGTTTGTTCTACTTGCGATTTATTTTTCACCCATTTGTATATGACGGATGAGAGTAAAATAACAAGGAATATTTTGACAAACTCAGATGGTTGTAAATCAAATCCAGGTAATTTAATCCATCTTTGTGAACCATTTTTTTCATGGCCAAAGAAATAAACTACTAACAATAATAAAAGCCCAATTGCATAAAAAGGTATTGCTAAGTTTTCCAAAAGTTCATAGTCAAAAAACATAATTGCAAACATAACAGCCGTACCAATTACATACCATACAATTTGCCTTTTAAGGAAATAATAAGGGTCATTTACAAAATATTGACCTGACGCACTGTAGACGGCAAATAAACTTATTATAAATAGTAAAAACAGTAGAAATAACAGTGTATAATCAATCCGATTCGACACTAACTTGTTCTCTTCTGTTCCCATGATGGTTGTGTCTCCTCTCTTGTTTCGCTTGCAATATTTGCATGTTTGGACAAATGCACAAGTATTCCTGCTGCAAAAATGGTTAGTAGTAACGAAGACCCTCCGTAACTAATAAACGGTAATGTAATCCCTGTAATAGGTAACATTCCACTAACTGCTCCTGCATTGAACAAAACTTGTGTACTTATTTGAAACGTTATTCCAAATGCAAGAAGTTTTCCAAACGGGTTTTTAATTAAAATACCTGTACGAACTCCTCTTATTAAAATGATGAAATAAAGGAGGAATAAAAATAGCACACCAAAAATGCCGAGTTCTTCCGATATAACGGCCAAAATAAAATCTGTGTGGGCCTCAGGTAAGAAGCCTAGCTTTTGAATTCCTTGCCCTAAGCCGCGACCTAATAAGCCACCTTCTCCGATGGCAATGTAAGAGTTTACTAACTGATGGCCCGTATCTTGAGCGTCCGCGAATGGATCTCGAAAGGCTGTTAATCGTTTCATTCGATAATCGGCAGAAGTAGCTAAATATACTATACCAGCTAATGAAACAGCTCCTAAACTAACTATATGAATTAACCGAGCCCCTGAACAAATTAATACAGCACCACACGCTAAAAGAATAGCCGTTGCTGTCCCTAAGTCAGGCTGTCGCATAATTAGTGCGAAAACAATTACTAATACAGCAAGAGGAGGTAATACGCCTCTTTTAAATTCTTGTATATAAGGCTGTTTTTTCGCATAAACCCTCGCAAAATAAATAACCATAACGATTTTTGCAATTTCTGATGGTTGTACTAAAATACTACCAATCTGGAACCAACGTTGCGCTCCACCTCTATCTACACCGACACCGGGAATTGTAACTAAAATTAGAGCGATTAAAATCCCAAATACCATTAAAGGTGTAAATCGATCATATAGTTTATAGGGAATAATAGTGGCAGCAATAAAAACAGGAATGCCTAAATAAAGCCAAGTTAATTGCCTTTGAAAATAATAATCATAACTATAACCATCTCTTAAACTAGTAATCATTCCTGCACTATAAACCATCACTAACCCATAAATGCATAGAAGGACGATAGCAGTTATTAAGATCCAATCTAATTTTCTAAAATGTGTAATCATTGTTATTACCCCTAACAGAATCGCAAATATCATACCGTAATTATACAATAATAGTCCATGACAATATATTGGGAATATGTGAAAAAAGGAATAGAAGAGTCCTCGAAATAGAAAAAGGCTTTAAAAGCCTCTTAGTAGCAAACATTAAACAGTTCGAAAGTGATACGCGTTCTTTTAACCGTATACGAATCTATTTTTTATTATATAGTATTTGTAAAAAATTCTCTTCTATTAGCTAAAAAGAAATGGAAAACTTTTTTGCAACGCTTGTAAAAGTACGTCAAACTACATCGCTGCAAAGATCTAACCTTCTATGTTTGCTTTTCTTACAAAAAGTGCATCTTCCATCGTAGGGTAAGCTTGTTGAAATAGCGGAGATGGGCAATGGTCACTTAAGCATTTAAGTTCCATCTTATCCCGTCCGATTCTTTTAGCACTTAAAGTATGAAAGCTACTAAAATACTTTTCCATGTCTTCTTCTGGCACGGTACCTATCCATAGTAAGGAAGAATTGGTGTACTTCCACTGAATTGCACTACCGTAAAACGCAACGCCGCCATTGTAAATCCAAAGCACAGCATCACAAACATGCTCCCATTCATTTAATTCATGGGTTGCGACAATAATAGCAGTAGACTGTGAAATGGAATGTAAATATTGGATTAAAGTTTTTCGTTCATGTATATCTAAAAAATTTAATGGTTCATCAAGAATGATATATTTTGGTCTTCCTAGAAAAGCTTGAATTAAGGCGATACGTTGTTGCATTCCTTGTGATAGCTTTTTTATTTTACTATCAGCCACGTCAAATAAATGAAAAGTTTTTAACAGATTGCTTATTTGTTTTTCGGCAAATGGCTTAGATAATCCTTTTAATTGCGCCAAGTATAGCAGCAACTTTTTAACAGTATAGTCTTGATATAATTCTAAACCTGTTGGAACGAAACCGATTTTCCCCCTGATCGTAGGAAGATCTTTTTCAATTGTTTTCTTGTCATAATAAATTTGGCCAGCTAATGGTCGTTTTGCAGTAGCTAAAAGGTGCAGGAAAGTTGTTTTTCCAGCACCGTTATTTCCTACTAGAAGAGTTATACCTTTTCTAAGTTCTAATTCCTCTATTTGCAACTGAAATGATTTATAGCGCCAACGTAAATTTTGAACTGTAATCACTGTACTAACCCTTTCTAGCTTAACTTTGAACGATTTGTACTCTATAGCTTCTTTTTACAGAGAGAATAATTAAAAACACCCCAACAGCAAACAATCCAAATTGAAGTAATAGTACATAATCCATAATACTTGGATAAATATATTGCAATTCATTTCGAACGTATAACTCTCCGATAAAAAGAGCTAGCCAAACAGATGTGGCAGTACCAAAAGCTAGCTTCATTCCTTTCATTAAGAAAATGAAAGCAAACACTCCGAAAACGATAAATGTAGGAGCAAGCCAGTAGAGTAAAAAGGATCCCATCGTTACCTCATGCAAGGAAACACCAACAAAAATACTACTTACTAATCCTAATAAAACATTCATTGCTAAAATAATTAATAACCTTGTTAAGAAAAGAAGTGCGGGTGGAAACGGTGTAACACTTTCAACAATTCGCATTTCTTTATTCCAGCTCTGGTACGTATAAAAAGTACCTAAAATAATAGAAAGTGGAATGGTAAATAAAAAGACTGTTTCTGCACTACCTGAATTCATACTCGTTGTAAAGAGTGTCAGCATGGTAAATATACCGATACTAGCTATCCAAAAATACCAGCGATAAAAGGAAAGCTGGGAACGAAATTGCGTTAGTAAATTTGGACGTTCCGCAACAAATTCTTCGTCTTCTTCCTCTTGCTGAAGTTTAGAAAATTCATATTGTAAAGAGGAAAGCAATTGCTTCGTATCCTCATTAGATGGCGTTTTTACGACGTAAGGCGATAAAATGTCTCTTAGGTCATCTTCTAGTTGATATAACTCTTGATCGTGTTCCTTCATCGTACTCGACCTCCTTTTGTTGTACTAACAAGTCTTTTAGTTTCTTTAATGCGTGAAACAAACTTGATTTAACAGTACCAAGTGGTATGTCTAATATGTCTGCGATTTCTTTCAGTTTTAAATCTTGGTAAAATCGTAAAATTACGATTTGTTGCTGTATATCGGGCAATTGTTTTAACGACGTTAACACTTCTTGTCGTGTTTCTTGCCTTTCAAAAATTTCGACTACAGATGGACCTTCATCCTCGCTAATGGGAAGTTCCTCTTTTGGCGTCGTTTCAGAACGATAGTAAGCACTTCTCCAATAATCTTTACATAAGTTTGATGCGACACGATATAACCAAGCTTTCGGATATTGTGGTATTTGTTTACTCTGTAATTGTTTAATTAACCGAATAAACGTTTCTTGAACGAGATCCTCTGCTTTTTTAGAATCTTTTACGAGCCTTTCGATATATTGATGAATTGGTGCATGATATCGATGTACAAACGCTTCAAAGGCTGCTTGGTCGCCTTTGGCCATTTGTGTTAACAACTGTTCATCGGTTATCAAATGGTTCAACCTCCCCAATCACTTCATTCCAATCTTGTAACCATTGTTCGTACGTATAGTGATACGAATCTGATTGCGCCAGTTTTAGATGAATGGTACGAAGTAATTCTTTTACTTGATCTATTTGTCCATTTTCGATAGCGAGCGCTACCATGTAGACGATTTTGTCATAGTTATTATCACTAAATTGTACTTCTTCATTTAATAAAGAGTAAATCTTTTCTTCGATCGTCAAATTTCCTTGATTATAGTCCCACCAATTACCTAAATAACTACCTAAGCTATAAAGTGTACTTAAATTACCATTGTATATATCAGGTAATTCAGTCCATGCATACTCATAATAATCTTTATATATGACGAGTAAAGTAGACTGATAAATATAGGGAAGGAGCGGGTTTTCCACCCATGAATAATGATTTGCAATTTGTTCGAAATTTTTCCCATAAATAAAATGGCCAATATTTTGTGTAATTAACTGTTGATAGGTCAAGTCCGTTCTTTCGTTATTTTGAAAAGAAATTGTTCGATAACTATAGTCATGTAAGATAGTATTATTGTCTAACATAACCGTATCGTAATAGGTTATCCCAACATTACGTAAAGAAGGCATTAAAATTATTTTCGATTTATTAGGTTGAACAGGCAACCAGTCTTCTATATAGTGTTTAACACCTTTCATTTGTTCATAACTGTTTTCAAAACCTTCTATTTCCCACGGTAAGGCTATGATCGTTAAAGAGTCGTCCAATTCTTTTTCCGTTAAGTTAGTATTCGTGAATATAGTCATTCCTGTACTGTTCGTACTAACTAATTGGGTTGTATCGTCGTTCACTCGGTGTTTTTCTTCGAATGTACCAAGTATATCTTTTGAAAATCCGTGAAGATTTAAAGTGAAGTTTTGGTTAGTAGAATGATACATTTGTTTTGGATGATATTCTCTCGGTAAAAGAAGAACTGGATAATCAATATTATTAACAACCGAATATAGCGGTTTATCTCCTAAGATTGGATACCACCCAATGTAGGAGGGTAAAAATATTTCTTCATTTTTTACGAATGCGTAATGAACTTCTTGACCGTATTGTGTATTCCACTCGTCTATTTTCCCAGAATATTGAACATGTATTGTGTTTTCATCAGATTGTAAGATTCCATTTTTAATTGTAATTAAATGAAAATCCTTCTCGTATTCCACCTTTTCACCGTTTAGTTCTACATTTTCTATTGTAAAAAACGGATATAACGTAAAAGATAAAGCTTCCGAAATAGTAGTTGAGAAAGTAAGCGTTGCCTCTACCTTTAGTTCTTTTTTACCAACTAACTCAACATCCAACAAGTAATGGTCAACAGGATAGGTAGTTATTGTATATTCTTCGTTTTTTAGTGACTCTTCTAAGATGGTTGCTTTCTTTTCTAATCTATCCTTCCACAAGCTTCCGTATGGAAAAAAACTTACACAAGTGATAATCCCCACAATCACTAAACTAATAACCGGAAGGATCTTATTAGAAAAATGACGACGTGACATTTGAATCATTACCGTAATGGTAAACAATAGGAGTGTAAACATTAGTACGAAAAGTTGAGATATTATCAGTTCCGTTTCTACTAAATTTCTAGCCCAACCAATTGGGGTACTATTATCAATGAAAAATTGATTAAGATGAAATGTTTTTAAATAAAAAAGGTTAAATCGATTAATAATAAAAATTTCTATAAAAAATGTTCCAAACATCCAGGCACAAAAAGTAATAATATACACAATTCGGTTAGGAATAGCTGTCGCTAAAAGCATGCCTAGAGCAATGGTAACGGCGTAAGACACTTGACTTTGTATAGAAAAAGATACCCCAATCGTCCACAAACCTGTATAAATAGGACTTGTCATTAGAAACGCGATAAAAAACAGAACAGTATAGATAAGGCTATAAAAAAAAATCGAAAAAAAGATAGCACTTTGTTTTGAGACATACATAAAGGAAAGTGTGTCCGTCCATTCAAGTAGTCTCGTATGTCGGTCACGTCTAACAGCTAATACACATGCTAAAAAAATAACTCCGAGTGACATCGTATGCCCAACACTCAAAAACTCAGTCGGCGTATGATAAACTGTGTAATTTTCATTAGAAAGCCAAATATAGGCGACAATAAAATAAAGAATAGGACTGATTAGGAAAAACCAATTTTTAAAAATAAATTTATTTTCTAATTGAAATTGCTTCCACCATTTATGCATGAAGGGCACCTCCTTGCACGTAAAATAGTCCATCTTCTAATGTTGGTGCTACTGCTTTTGCTACTTGAAACGGTTTTTCTTCTGCAATGAGACGTACGTGAAGTTCATAACCAATTTCTTTCACAAATAACGTTTGATACTCATTAAGTAATTTCTTTTGATTAATCGGAATGATGGCCTCCCATACTTTACCGCAAGCAAGTTCATTAATACTTTCTACGGTTCCATTAAGTAGTAAGGAGCCTTTATTTAATAAGGCTAAGTCGTAACAACAAGCTTCAACATCTGTTATCACATGGGTAGATAACATGATACTTTTCGTTTTACTTTCTTTAGCAATCAACCTTCGAAAACGTAATCTTTCTTCTGGATCTAATCCAACGGTTGGTTCATCTAGTAGTACAACTGAAGGATTACCGATAAAAGCCTGGGCAATTCCAAGTCTCTGCTTCATACCGTGAGAATATGTTTTAATCTTTTCGAACCCTTTGTTTGATAAATTTACTTCGTCTAAGCGCTTAGTAATTTCAGCTCGCCTTGCTTTTTTATTCGTTATACCTTTCATCACCGCTACGTAATCTAATAGCTCAATGCCTGTTAACTGTGGATGAGCATGAAAATGTTGTGGTAGGTATCCAATAAACTGTCTCACCTTTTCAGGGTTACGTGAAACGGAAATTCCGTTAATACGAATATCTCCATTGGTTGCTGGCAAAAGTGTTGCCATTATTCTCATTAGAGTTGTTTTGCCGGCACCGTTATGTCCAAGTAACCCAAAAATACCCTCTGAAATGGAAAATTCAATATTATTAAGTAATAGCTTATTATTTATCTTCTTTGATACATTTTCAATTTGAATCATTTTATCTTCTTCCTGACATTAAAATTTCGTTGTCATTATTATAAACGATTTAAAGAAGAAAAAGGTTGAATGGAAATTTATTGTATTAAATAAAAAAACCGCTAAACGGTGAATAGCGGGGGAGCATTAATTTCTCCAACGTAACGAAATAGTTAATATGCAACAATCTACTTCGTTTACAGCAGAAGAAAGCTTTAATAATAGTCTGTCAGGATTGTATTCAGCTTGTACGATTGATTGAATACCGGTCGATTTTAATAATGCGTTTACTTTTGCTTGGTCGGACTGTTGTGCAGCTGTCATTACTTGTGATGCAAATTGTTTAGATTGTGATAGCCTTCCTAAAATGATACTTGCATCACTCATCAATGTTTGCATCTCACTTGCAGATTTAGTAAAAAAGGTAGGATCTACACTAGAATATTGTCGAGGAAAATAATTATACGTATTCTGTATGTTTCTATAATAGGGCGGAGGTAAATAAGGGTGTCTCACATAATACATGAAAACGACTCCTTCTTCATATTCTCATAAGTAACATATGTGAGAAGAAGAAAAAAGAAAGTTGTCAGTCCCTTTTCGTTCAGTAGTCTAAATTGTATAAGAAACACATACATTTTAAGAAAGGTTGGTGATGTTCCTAATGATAAAACATGCAAGGAAAATAATTGTTCGCGGCACAAATGTAATGAAAGCAAGAGCAGATATCGCTTTACTAAACATCGGCATTTTAACTTCCAACGAAAATGCGACACAAGCTCAAGAAGAAAATCGAATTAGAGCGAATCAAATGATAACAGCACTTGTAGAAGCTGGTATAGCAAGGAATGACATCGAAACTACTTCTTATACTGTATTTCCCCGTTATACCGATCATCCCGAAGGAGCTTTAATTTCTACCTATGAAGTACGTCATATGTTCCAAATTACGGTAAGAGATATAGAAAAGGCAGGTATTATTTACGATGTTGCTTTTCAAAATGGAGCAAATATTTCAGAAGCCATTGTTTTTAAAGTTTCAAATGAAGAGGCTCTATACAGACGAGTCTTACAATTTGCTGTCCAGGCTGCCTACCAAAAAGCAACAGCTATTTCGAAAGTAATAGGAGTTCCGCTAAACCCAATTCCGTTAAAGGTAGAGGAGATAAAAGAAACAATCTTTTACGGAGCAACTACATTTTCACTGCAAGAATCTGCAACACCTACTCCGATTGAACCTAGAAATATTGAAATCGTTGCAAACGTTCAAGTTGAGTTTACTTATTAAAACTCCATTCATTACCTTACTCTCCAAATCAACTACACCCAAACAGATGCTTTCTTTATTAAACGTAAAAGGAGGCGGAACATTATGATTTCAATGTCAGCACTACTTCCAATTCTTTTATTCTTTTTTGTTTTTTTAAGTTTTATAGTGGTATTATTAAGGAAAAAGTAAGGGAAAAGGGTGGAGAAAAAAGTGGATATGTCAAAAACGTTAATGGGTCAGCTCGGAATAGAAATTGTCGAGCTTTCACAAGAGAGAGCAATTGCAACGATGCCAGTTGACCATCGTACTCATCAGCCATTCGGATTGTTGCATGGTGGAGCTTCGGTTGCACTTGCTGAAACGGTAGCAAGTATGGGTACGTATCATTTAATAGACCAAGAAAATGAAATATGTGTAGGCCTTGAAATAAACGCAAATCACGTTCGTGGGGTGAAAGAAGGGGTAGTGAAGGCTGTCGGTACCCCTTTACACAAAGGAAAAACAACGATGGTTTGGGATATAAAAATTACCGATGAAAAAGAGCAGCTTGTTTGCGTTTCCCGTTGCACAATGGCAATTCTACCGAAGAGAAAATAAGGAGCGGTCCAATAAGTCTTAAAACAAAGGGAAAAACGCAACGTTCTTCCCTTTTTCTAGTTTATATTCCTTTCTTGCGTGTATATCCGTGCATCAATAAAATAATAACTAAATAGGTACTAAAAGTCAGTCACTACTGACTTTTAGTACATCCCTCTTCTTTATTATCTTCATTCCTTCTCTAACGCTTAAAGGTGCTAAATTAGCCGAGGAAATAAAAGCTTCCACTACTTCGGGAGCCGTTTTGGAATACTCCCTTAACGCCCAACCAATTGCTTTTTGGATGAAAAATTCTTTTGATTGTTTATGAATAGAAATGTAATGAAAAAGCCGTTCTTCATCCGTTTTTTCTTTATATTTTAACTGATACAGTATAGCAGTCCGATTTAACCAAAAGTTTTCCGAATGGATCCAACGGTCTGGATAATTTTCAATGGCTGAAGGAAAATGTTGAAGTATAGTTCCAGCAAGTGGTGCTAATCCGTCAACTGTGTCCCACCAAGACTTAAATACTACTAATTGCTCTATGTGAGAAAGGTCGTTTACTTGAAGTTTTTTTTGATACATTCCGAAAAATTGTAGAGCGATGTATTGAAATTCTCTTTCTTCCTCTTCCCAAAGCGAAAGAGTTAGCGGATGTAACCATTCTAAAGGAGGTTTTCCTTTCATTTCAAAAAGTTGTTTTAAAAGCAGTTTTCTCTCCGGTGTTTTGATTCCTAAAAAGGGAAACTGGTTTCTCATATATGCTTCCATCGGCTGTTGCTGTTCTATATTTCTATTTTTCTTAAAAAATTGAACAAGTTCTCGTTTATATTGAAGTAATTCCACATTTTACCTCCTAAATTCCTTTTCATTAATATTAGCAAAATCAAGACAAAAATAAAACTCGCCAATGTGACGAGTTTAGTCTAAGCTGCGGAGCTTTCTTTTGCATTTTCATTTGAATGTCTGACACTATAAAACATAACGAGCCCACAAATAAGGAAAATAAAACTAGTAACATAAAATACCGCGGAAATACCGTAAAATCCAGCAATAACTCCTCCCATTAACGGCCCAGCGACATTACCTAAAAAGCGGAAGCTAACATTATAACCGAGTACTTCACCTTGCATGGACTGTGGAGCAATCGAGCGGATGTAAGCTGTCATACATGGAATCATCCCACCAACGGCCATTCCAAATAAAAAGCGAAATAATACTAACTGCCAAAGTTCAGTAACTAAAGCTTGTGGAACAAACAAAATCGCACAAAGTAACATCAAAATAGTCATTACCTTCTCATATCCGATTTTATCCCCAAGCTTTCCCCAGTTACGAGAAGCTAACAGGTTTCCAAAGCCTGTTGCTGAAAAAGCTAGACCAGCTAAAAGTGCAACATTTTCGGCTCGGGTAAGTTGTTCTACATATAGGGCTAATAGTGGTTGAACACTAAAGAGTGCTGCTTGTGTAAAAACAGATAAGAACATAACAGTTAGAAGCATCGGGTTATGAAAAATAAAATGCAATACTTCTTTCCGTGTATAAGTCTTTTCTTTTTCTGATTTCGATTTTTTCTTTTCATGGATTCCAACTGCAACAAGAAATACTGCAAAATATATGACGGCTGCTGTTATGAAAAAAGTATAAGTAAATCCGAAAGCATCAGCTAACAATCCCCCCATAAGAGGTCCTAACAGTCCGCCAGAAACTGTCCCAGTTTGAAGAGTTCCAAGCGTTCTTCCTGCAATCTTTTTATCTGTTTGAGCAGAAATTAGTGCAATGGAAGTAGGGATAAAACCAGTAACAATTCCCATAAATAAACGTAAGAAAAATAGTTGACCTACGGACGTTACAAAACTCATAAGTAATATACTTGTTGCAATCCCAGTACCAGTCAAAAGCAGGATCGGTTTATAACCGTAGCGGTCCCCTATCCGTCCCCAAATAGGCGACATGAAAAACGCAGACAAGAATGTAACACCAAAAACAATACCAGAAGATCGCTGAACAAACGCATCTGAGTAATTTCCTAGTGTATCAATGAATAAAGATAAAAAAGGAAGAACCATCGTTGCACTTGCGGCTACGAAAAAATTAGCAAACCACATAATGAACAAGTTCTTTTTTGGAGAATTAATTTTTACTCACCTTCTTAATTATTTCGGTAATTAAATATTTCGTATAACTAAATAATAAATGAAAAAGAAAGAAATGCAAGTGATACACTCAATATTCATGAAAAATTTAGAAAATTATATTTTTCTACACTTATTTTCTTGTCAAGCATGATATAATAAAGTAATAAAATTCAGAAAATAATAAGTAAAGAGAGGAGGAGAACTGTGAATTCGTCAAAATTACATTTGTTCATAGATTTTGAGTTTACGATGCCAGAAAACCGTCATACTCCCAAATATTTTTTCCCTGAAATCATCGAAGTTGGATTAGTAGTAGTGAAAAATGAAAAAATATTATATGACTACTCATCGTATGTAAGACCAAAAGCATTTCCGGTACTTACTGACCGATGTAGAAAATTTTTAAATATATCACAAAAGGAAGTAGATAGTGGTATTAGCTTTTTCGATCTAATCAATGTATTAACAAAATTTCATGAAGAGAACGAAACTACGATTATAACTTGGGGTAATATGGATATGAAAGTTCTAAGAAGAAACTGTGATTTTCATAGCATTGAATTCCCGTTTAAAGGTACGTTCGTTGACCTTTCAATGGAGTACAAACGATTTTTTGGAGACCAAAATCAAACAGGATTATGGAAGGCTGTTCAAGAGTATGGCAAAGAAGGTACAGGAAAACATCACCGTGCCTTAGATGATGCTTATACTACTTACAATATTTTTAAACTTGTAGAGAAAGATAAACGATATTTAGCTAAGCCAAAACCAACAACGATAGGGGACCGAATTGATTTGTCTAAAATTACAAACAAATATGCATTATAGAAGCCAAATCACTTTTAAGTTGATTTGGCTTTATTTTCGTTTAACTCATTACGAGTAGAAATGATCCACATTTTACAGTTTATAGTCTTTTTCTAATATCATTATGTTTTCTAGGCTTCGTTTCGCCCATGTGCTGTTTTCTTCTAACAATTCTTTTTTCATCGTGTCTAATGACGCTTTTAATGAGTCGATATAAGCAGGTATATCACCTTCATACACCTTCACCATATTTTTCGGAATGTTCGTTTGTTCATGATAGGCGAGAGCACGTCGTTCATGAAAAAAAGAAACTTCAACATCTTTTGGGGAATGCAAATCACCTTGACGTGGATGTTTAAGAACAGCTTTTACTTTCATTAAATAATGTTGCGGTCGGATATCGGTAATTTCTCCTATGTACTTCCCTGTTTTATAAATTCCTGTGACCTTATCCCCAATCTTTATTTCCATTACAATTTCCCTCCTTAAATTGTTGTTATTGATGTCTATTTTAAGGTATCATCATTGTAACGTATTTCTAAATAGGAGTGTGACACTTTTGAAAAAATTATTGGTTTTAGTTAGCTTAATCCTTGTTCTTATTATTGCAGGATGTGGGACAAGTGATAACAATGAAGAACAAACCGGACAAGGATCAAATGAAACAACGTCGAACAATGATACGAATAATGCTGCAGGAGATGACCAAGAAGAGCCGGTGGACCTTGAAAACTTAGTATTTCCACAAATGTCTTCTGAAGTTGCAGAAAATGAAAGAGTAGTGGAAATTGTAACGAACAAAGGGACGATTGTAGTAAAACTATTCCCTGAACACGCACCAAAGACAGTAGAAAACTTTATTACACATGCTGAAAATGGATATTATGAAGGAGTTATTTTCCATCGTGTTATTGAAGAATTTATGATTCAAGGTGGAGACCCAAATGGCACTGGTACAGGTGGGGAAAGTATTTGGGGAGAACCTTTTGAAGATGAGTTTGCGTTAGAATTGCTTAATTTCCGTGGAGCTCTTTCCATGGCGAACGCTGGACCAAATACGAATGGTAGTCAATTTTTTATCGTACAAGCAGGTCCATTAGGTGCCGAGTATGAAGAACAGTTGGCAAACGCAGGGTATCCTGAAAAGGCAATTGAATACTATTTAGAAAATGGAGGTACTCCATGGCTTGACTTCAAACATACAGTTTTTGGGCATGTAGTGGAGGGGATGGACATCGTCGATGAAATTGCTCAAGTTGAAAAAGGGGCAAACGATAAACCAGTTGAGGATATTGTGATTGAAAAGGTAAATGTAACAAAATAGCCATACTTTTCTTGAGCAACTTAAGTGGTTGGTTGAACGTTCATTTGTTATAATGGGACAGAAACCTTCGATGTTTAGAAAGGTGTGACCAAATGTTTACATCGTTTATTTTTAACCTATTTTTATACTTCCCACAAGATAAGTCAGAATATATTCCAGCTGCCATTACGATGGCTATATTTATGGTTTTTTGTGTATTAACTTTCTTGTTTATTAAGAAAATATCACATAAAGAATCGGAAAAAGCAAAAGAGCTAGAAGCAGAATTACGTAAAAAGAATATTATAAAAGACTAGGGATGTCCAAAAGGTCAGTACATACTGACTTTTTGGACCCTTTTTATTTTCATTGATTATTAATGTCTATATTCGAATGTTTCTCTTAAAGATGGAAAAACTACATATAAGATGAAAGGTACTTAATTTTATAAAGGGCAATTGTTAAACGAGCAAAAACGTTAACAGAGTCTAGAAGTAAAATATTTTGGAGGCGTCTATGGGTAAAAAAGTCATAGGAATAGTTTTGTGTGTTTGTTTTCTATTAACAGGATGTTTAGAAGAAAATATTACAAGTATGGATGTCGAAATATTTAACGAAAATGGAGACAGTCTTGGAGTAGCGAAACTTACTGAACAACCTGATGGAGTGAAAATTGAACTGAATTTAGAAGGGCTACCGCCCGGAGAGCATGGTATACATATACACGAAGTAGGAAAATGTGACCCGCCAGATTATCAAACAGCTGGAAACCATTTTAATCCAGATGATAAAGAACATGGTTTAATGCATCCAGAAGGAGCTCATGCTGGAGATTTGCCGAACATTATCGTGGAGGATGATGGTACAGTAGTTGCAGAATTAATGGCTCCTGAACTGACATTTAAAGACGGTAAAACATCTATTTTCGGAAAAGAAGGGACTAGCATAATCATTACCGAAAACCGTGACGATGGAATGACACAACCAACGGGTGACTCTGGTGCAAGAATTGCTTGTGGTGTTATAACAAAAGAAGTTGCAAAAAAAGGTGAAAAAGTAGAAGAACCAGTTGACGAAGAAGAACAAGAATAATATCAAAACCGTAAAAGGGTTATCTTTTACGGTTTTTTTGTTCCTTAAAATGCCTGTCATAAAATTATTCAATTTCTATGCAGCACGTAAAATGGAAAGTTAACAAATACATACCAATACATGAATATAATGATTGCTACCTACATAAGTACAACTACACTATTCTTTTTTTGTAAGCGCTTTATTACGAAAATGTATCCTCCTTTCGGTTCAGACCAAAAGAAATATTTTAGAAATATTTTTGTAATACTATTGACATATTTATGTGTTTTGGGATAATTTTAAATTTACAGATAATAAGAGGGGGATCATCATGGAAATACTAATAATTCGTCATGGGCAATCTGAAGCTGACGTATTGAATGTTCATGAAGGTAGGGCTGATTATCCCTTAACTGATCTAGGAAGAGAACAGGCTAAGAAATTAGGTCAGTATTTAAATGAGTACTGTCCTCCTGACTTAATATGGTCTAGTACGTTAAAAAGAGCTTCAGAAACGGCACAAATTATCGCAACAGAAGTAAGTTGTATGATGAAATATGAAAAAAACTTAATGGAGTTTCATAACGGTGTATTAGCAGGTTTACCTCGTGAAGTTGCTGCAACCCGCTACCCAATACCACCTAGTGGAAGGAAGCCTCATGAAAGAATTGAGGGTGGAGAATCAGAAATTGAATTTAGAATGCGGTGTGAACAAGTACTTTCAAAAATATTAACGGAAAGTTATGCAGTAGCTAGAATTGCGATTGTATCACATGGTGGAACGATATCAAACATTTTGAAAAGCATACTTCAACTTCCTGTCAAATCTCACGTTTCTTTTCATACAGGTGATACCGGAGTGCATTTAGTGAAAATTGAAGGAGATAAAGTAGCTGTAAAGAAGTTGAATTATTTAGAACATTTGCAACGGACGTAAAAGCTTGAAAAATAATAGTATTTTCAAGCTTTTATGCTCGTTTTTCTATTCGTTTGTTAGGGCCAACTTTAATCTTTTTAGTCCCTCATTTAACGTTTCTTTCGAACAGGCAACGTTCATACGAACAAAGCCTACTGCTTCGGGCCCAAACTTTTTTCCGAAATCTAATGCAAGTTTTCCTCTATTTAGTAATGCAACTTTTAATTGTTCTTCATTTAGTTGAAGTTTCCGACAGTCAATCCATATTAAATAAGTTCCTTCTGGCTTAAAAGCAGTGACGTTCGGAACTTGTTCTTTAATAAAAGATACAGCCGTCTCTACATTTTCTTCTATCAATTTTTTAACGTGAGAAAGCCATAAGGCACCTTTACTATACGCTGCTTCCATACCTATCATACCAAACGTGTTTATTGTAAAATGCCCTTGCCGTTCAAGGAATGCATCAATCTTTCTTTTCTTTGTATCATCGTGTGTAATGATAGCAGCTGCTTGTAACCCTGCAATGTTGAACGTTTTTGTAGGAGCGATACAAATAACGGATTGATTTGTAAATTCCTCAGAAATGGAAGCAAACGGTGTGTAAATGTTACCAAAAAGGGTTAAGTCTCCGTGGATTTCATCTGAAACGACGATTACATCATATTTTACGCATAATTCACCGATTTTATTTAGTTCTTCTTTTGTCCAAACAGTCCCACCAGGATTGTGTGGATTGCAAAGTAAAAGTAACTTCACAGAATCTTTAAGTTTCTTCTCTAAATCTTCAAAGTCTAAATAGTAACGTCCGTTTTCAAAGAGAAGGGGACTCGTAACTAATTGGCGATTATTCAATTGAATCATATTAAAAAAAGGGTAATAAACAGGTGAAAATGTTAAAACTTTATCATTCTTTTCCGATAACGATTGAATGATCGCACTAAGCCCTGGGACGACCCCTGAAAGATACGTAACGGTATTAGAGTTGAAATGCCATTGATAGTTAGTACTATACCAACTTTGGATAGTCTCCGTCACAGTAGAAGGCACAGAAGTGTATCCGTAGACGCCGTGTTCTGCTCTTTTTATAATCGCATCTGTAACAGCTCTAGGTGCAGGGAAATCCATATCTGCCACCCACATCGGTAAACAATCATCTACGCCAAAAACTTCTTTCGTATAATCCCATTTTACACTTGCAGTATTTTTACGATTAACTTCTTTAAAGTTTTCCATACAATCCCCCTTTTGCTCCTTACCACTTTCGTGTATTCTATTACTATTATATCTGGTATGTTGTTTATAATTAAACTGATAAGCTTTAGTATAGAAAGTTAGGTGACCTATTTTGATGAATGCAAATATACACCTCCAATTAATGGATGTTTTAATGAATTGGGACCCTCTACAATACGGTGAGGACGCATACGAAACAGAACGGGTTGATATTATTCAAGCTGTGCACGAACTCGAAGATATCATGCCTTTAGCGAAAAAAATTCAAGCAATAATTGAGTTTTCCTTTGAGGAAATAGTTCCGTTACAAAAATGTGTAAATATAGCGAACGAATTACTGTTAATTAAAAATAGTGATTCTTCCTGTTCCATATAAAAATGAGGAGAGTTATGTTCTCCTCATTTTTATTTCGCAAATCGTAAACAGACCTACTATTTGCTAAGATCGTTTTTATGATTGTGCAAATTCTAATATATTTTCTGTAACGTAGTCTGGTTTTTCTTCCGGAAGTAAATGACCAGTTTTTTTGTACGTTATAAGCTTTGAATTCGGTAAATCATTGCTTAATCGTACACCAATAGGAAGTGGAACCACTCGATCTTCTTCGCCCCAAATGAGTAAGTTGGGAGTTTCAATTCCTTTTAATTCTTCAGCTGCTAAATCCCCTTCTCGGTCACGAATCATTCTTGTCAGTGCTCGGAAAATATCGTCATTCGTAAACGGCTGTAAATACCCACTGACCATTTCATCGTCAACTAATGAGCGATCGTATACTACGTTATATAAATTTCCTAGAATACCTTTTCGACCTAACCAATATTTTACCCACATATGAAAAAACGGTATACGTGAACTAACTATTAGGGAATTTGACATTCTTTTTTGATAGCCAGAGCTACATAACAGAATACATTTTTCTACTATGTCGGGCTTTAGTTTACTCATATTTAGTGCAATTTGTCCTCCCATAGAATGGCCAACTACGATTGCTCGATGAAATGATAACGATTGAAGTAAATGGAGCACGAGTTTTGCCATATTTTCATAAGAGTATACAAAGGTTGTCTGCTTTCCACTTTTACCAAAAGGCGGTAAATCAACGCTCAAAACTGTATAGTCCTTTTTTAATAAAGGGAATAATCTTCTATAACTAAAGGAAGAGGATAAAAAACCATGTATTAATACCATCACCGGTTTATTGGTTGCATCCTTGTTAGGATAAAGTTCGTAATATACGTCCACCCCTAATAGATTTTTCGTAAATGCTTTTCCTTCTCCAACCATATGACAACACTCCAACATGTATTTAAAAGTATTTTTCCCAAAAGAAAGAAATGAATAACATAAAAATGCTGGTACAGAATAATGTGCTGGAATGAACAAAAGCGCAGGCGGCTCGTTCTGGCCAGACAAGCAAGGTGCGGCGCTGCAGGTGGACGCTCTTTGTCCACCGGAAGTGACTGCCTTATGTCTCGAGGGCCAAGCCGCCGGAGCTGGACGTAGCAACACAAGGTAGTACACACAAGGTAGTAGTTATCCATAACTTTCCACTTGTATAATTTCCTAAACGAAAAAAAGGGCAAAATCCATAAAGGATTTTGCCTTATAACAAAGGGGGAATACTAGAAAGTCTTCATATTATAGTAATTCCCACCATTTTAGTTTTTAAACATTATTTTACGAAATTTCTTTGCTTTAACTCAAAATGCAATATTTCTTTCGTTTTTGGAATACCGATTTTTTCAATTAAAGATAACAATTCTTCGTCCAATTCTAACTGGTTTTGAACACTTTCCATATTTACTTGTGAGAATTCAGAAGCGGGTATATCTAATACGGTGGATAATCTTAGTAATGTTTGCACGTCTGGAGTTTTTAAGGAAGCCTCATACTTTTCAATTGTAGCAGTACCAACTCTAATTTTACTAGCTAATTGATGAACAGTTAAATTTGCGCGTTGACGGTGTGTTTTTATAATTTCTCCAATCTTTTTCATAGGTCTCCCTCCTTATCTAATTCTCCTTTTACTATAACACCATTTTTAGGAAAAAAGTTTGAACTTTTTCTGATAAATAATCTATTCAAGGTAATGGAATAGCTAAGTTTGAGACAATCTAACAGTATAGTGAGTTCTTTTTGTATGTAAGCAAATTTTATGGTATAATGTTTTATTGCGTATAACTTGTAAAATAATAAAAATATAGGAGTGTTTATATGTCAGATAAAATTGAAGTAGGTACGGTTTTAAAAGGGAAGGTAACTGGAATTCAGCCTTATGGAGTTTTTGTAGCAATTAATGAAGAGACGCAAGGGTTAGTTCACATTTCAGAAATTACACATGGTTATGTGAAAGATATTAATGAGCATTTAACAAAAGGAGAAGAGGTTTCTGTAAAGGTTCTCTCTGTAGACGAGGGGAACGGGAAAATTAGCTTATCTATTAAAGCTACAGAAGAAGCACCGAAGCAGGCACCTGCAGCTCCTAAAAAGCCGAAAAAGCGTCAAGCTACAGCTACAGCAATTAAAACAGATGATAACTCACAAGGTTTCAACACGTTAAAAGATAAACTAGAAGAATGGATTGAACAATCTAAGCGTGAAGATTTAATTAAAAAATAAACTTCCACGACTGTACGTAAGTGAAAAGTAGAATAACGCTCCCCTAATAGAAAGTGTATTAGGGGACTTTTTGTATGAACAAAAAATATCCTCTACCTAAATATAGGAAGAGGATATTTTCAATTACAGTTGTATTAACTAAGTTGTCACGTGTTTATCGAGTAGTTCTAGGTTCAGCTTCTGTTTCGTAAGCTTCTGATGGTCTAAACAATAAGCCGAGATTAATTAATCCAGCAATACCAACTAGACCATAAATGATACGAGATAGAGCTGCATTTTGCCCTCCAAATATCGCTGCTACGAGGTCAAATCCGAAAAATCCGATTAGGCCCCAGTTAATAGCTCCGATGATCGTAAGAGCTAACGCAATACGTTGTATTGTGCTCATCACATTCCCTCCTTGAGAATATAAGTGCTTCTTCCCTATGTTTTGTTGAATTTTAAAATATTATTCACGCTTAAAAAAATATTCATGTATAAAAATGCCGTTTTCTTTACATCGTAGGAAAGGATAGTTCATAATCAATAAAAAAGGAGGTTTTTTACATATGAATAATTTTACTTTTTATAATCCGACTAGATTAATATTTGGCAAAGATGAGGTAGAAAATCTTGCTAATCATTTGCAAACGTACGGGAAAAATATCCTTCTTGTTTACGGTGGGGGAAGTATAAAGAAAAGTGGTTTGTATGACCAAGTAATTCAGCAACTTCAAAAGGCAAATGCTAACGTAACGGAATTAGGAGGGGTTGAACCTAACCCTAGGGTAGAAACAGTACGAAAAGGTGTTGCATTACGTAAAGAACATCAAATTGATTTTTTATTAGCCGTTGGTGGTGGAAGTGTTATCGATTGTACGAAAGCAATTGCCGCTGGTGCAAAATATGATGGCGATGTATGGGATATTGTCATAAAAAAAGCTCCAGTTCATGAAGCTTTACCGTTCGGTACTGTGTTAACATTAGCTGCAACTGGTTCTGAAATGAATTCTGGATCGGTTATTACGAACTGGGAAACGAAAGAAAAGCATGGCTGGGGTAGTCCTTTTACTTTCCCGCAGTTTTCTATATTAGATCCACAAAACACTGTAACAGTTCCAAAAAATCATACTGTATATGGAATCGTTGATATGATGTCGCACGTTTTTGAACAGTACTTCAACAATGCAACACATACACCACTTCAAGATAGAATGTGTGAAAGTGTGTTAAAAACCGTAATAGAAACAGCTCCAAAATTATTAGAGGATTTAACAAGCTATGAACATCGAGAAACAATACTTTATAGTGGAACGATTGCGTTAAATGGTATGTTGCAAATGGGGTACCGTGGAGATTGGGCTTCTCATGGAATTGAACATGCGATTTCAGCGATTTACGATATACCTCATGCGGGGGGATTAGCTATTATATTCCCTAACTGGATGAAGCACGTTCTAGATGAGAATGTTGCGAAGTTTAAACAATTAGCGGTTCGAGTATTTGAAGTAGATGACACGGATAAGGACGATCGCGAAGTGGCGTTAGAAGGAATAGAACGTTTACGTCAATTTTGGGATTCATTAGGGGCTCCTTCTCGTTTAGCGGACTATAACATTGATGATTCCCAATTTGAACAAATGACCCACCATATCCTTGCAAATGGTCCTATCGGTAATTTTAAACCGCTACATGAAGAAGATGTAACTTCTATATTAAAAGCATGTCTATAAAAAATAAAGGAGTAGCGACTTATGAATCGCTACTCCTTCTTCATTTAACCTCTTACGCGTTTTAGCTGTGCTTCTTCTTGTTCTTTTTTATCACGTAAATCATCTTGGATTGATGTGTTTGAAAGCTTAACGTCCGTATAATACGCAGCTCTCGTCATAAGATGGGCACCTACTGGAGCAGTAATGAATACGAAAATGATTCCTAGTAGAAGTCGAGCACTAAAATATTGACTATCAAACCAGAAATAAAGCATAGCAGCAATAAGAACAAAAAGTACACCTAACGTAGAGCTCTTAGAAGCCGCATGACTTCGGCAATACACATCCGGTAAACGAATGAGTCCGATTGTTGTAACAAGGCTTAGAAGAGATCCTAAAATGACCAAACCACCAATAACATAACTAGTTGCTTCTGTCACGGTCAAAAATCTCCCCTTTCTGTAAAAACTTCGAGAATGCTACTGTTCCAACAAATGCGATTATCCCAATTAATAAGATAACTTCTAAAAAGGCATCTGTCCTTAAAATAATAGATGTAATTGCTGTAATCCCTATTAAATTAATACCGATAGAGTCAAGCCCCATCACTCTATCAGGAACAGATGGGCCTTTTACTACTCTGTATACGAGTCCTAAAGTAGAGATAGATAAAATGACGAGCCCAATTGTTAACATAATGTCTAATGGTGTATCAAACATTTTATCTAGTCACCTCCTTAATAACTCGTTCAAAGTTATTTTTAATATCTTTAATCGTTGCATCAGCATCTGGTATATTCATCGCATGTATATACAATATTTTATTATCGTCAGAAATATCCATTACTAACGTACCTGGAGTTAAACTAATGAGAAGTGATAGTAATGTTATTTCCCATCTAGTATTCAAATCTGTTGGCATGGCGAAAATTCCAGGCTGAATATTTAGCTTCGGACGTAAAATATCCCGAATAACTTGAATGTTAGATAAAATAAGTTCACGGAAAAAGATGAGGAGTAGCTTAAAAGCAGCCCACACTCTTTCTACGTAAAGTCTACCAGGGAAAAATCTCCTCATCGCCCAAAGAATAAATATTCCCCAAAAATAGCCAACGAAAAAAGTCGGAAACGTCCAATCAATTTTTAGGAACATCCATAAAAATGCGATCGTTAAATTTATTAAAATTTGAAAAGCCATAGAAACTACTCCTTTAATACTGCTTGAATATAAGCAGTAGGGTCTGCTAATGTTTCAGCTGCTTGCATAATATACGGGGTAACAACTTCTGCTCCCACTCCTAAAAAGACGGAAATGGCAATTAGAATAACAGAAGGATACACTAAACCTTTTATCGAGCCCTTTTCTTCCTTTTCCGTTAGAACTTCTTCTCTAAAGAAGCAATTCAAGAATATTTTCATAACAGAATATAGAACAAGTAAGCTAGAAAGTAACATAACAGCTACGAACCAATAGTGGCCTTCACTTAAACCAGCTTGAGTTAGTAGTACTTTCCCAACGAAACCGCTTAGTGGTGGAATACCAGCAAGCGCTAAAGCAGCTAAGAAGAACATCCAACCAAGTAGTGGATGTCTTTTTATTAGTCCACCCATTTCTTTTATTTTATTGGTTCCAGTAATCGTAAACATTGCGCCAGCTAGGAGGAATAATGCTCCTTTGATGACCATGTCATGTACTAAATAATAAATAGCTCCAGCATAACCTGTTTCTGTTGCAATAACAACACCGAACACAATTACTCCAATAGCAGTAATAATGTTGTAAATAATAATCTGTTTTACATCCGAATAAGCGACTGCACCGATAGCACCAATTAATATCGTTATGCCTGCGAGTACAGCGATAATTTGATGTGTTATTTGCGGCTCATGTGGGAAAATGACAGAGAACATACGGAAGATAGCGTACACTCCAACTTTCGTTAAAAGAGCCCCAAACAATGCAGTTACAGCATATGGAGGTGCTTTATAGGAACCGGGTAACCAAAAGTATAGTGGGAAAAGACCACCTTTTAATCCGAAAACAACAAGGAACAAAATTGCAATGACAGTTAACAATGGAGTTTGCCCATATTCTGCAACTCTAGCACCTAAGTCAGCGATGTTTAATGTTCCAAGTACAGCATAAATGTAGGCAACCGCAATAACGAATAGTGCAGATGAAATGACATTTATTAAGACGTACTTTAAAGATTCACGTAACTGAATCTTTGTACCTCCAATAACAATTAGTGCATAGGAAGCCATTAAAAATACTTCGAAGAATACAAATAGGTTAAACAAGTCACCTGTTAAAAAGGCACCCATTACACCAGTTATTAAAAACTGGGTAAAAGCGTAGAAATAATGCTTTTCTCGATCTTCTCCAATAGATTTAAAAGCAAACAATATACATGTAAAACTAACAACAATCCCAGTTAAAACTAAAAGTGCACTGAACATATCCGCAACTAGTACTATTCCAAAAGGAGGTTTCCAGCCACCAAGTTCTAACGTTTGAATACCGTTATTAAATACTGTTTGAACGAGAACGATCGAGCTAATTGTTGTAAGTGACAACGCAAACACACTTATCCATTTTTGCAGCTGTAACTGCCTTGGGAAAAATAATAAAATCGTTCCAGCAAGCAGGGGGATAAGTATGGGTAATATAACAAGGTTACTCATTTTCATTTCCCCTTAATTTATCCATATCGTCTGTTTTCAGTTCTTGATAAGCTCTATATGCAAGCACTAAGAAAAAGGATGTTACCCCAAAGCTAATAACAATCGCAGTTAAGATCAGTGCTTGTGGAAGCGGGTCTGAATAACTATCCGCGTTTTGACCTAACAGTGGAGCGGCACCTGTTTTTAATCCACCCATTGATAGAAGTAGAAGGTGAGCACCATGTGATAATAGGGCAGTACCAAGAATAATACGTAAAATACTTTTTGAAAGAATTAAATACGTAGCACATGCTACTAAAATTCCAGCAACTATAGTCATCAATATTTCCATTATTCGCTCTCTCCAATCGTTTGAATAATGGTCATTGCAACACCTACAACAATTAAATAAACTCCTACGTCAAAAATAGTAGATGTTGCAAGAGCAGTTTCCCCTAGAATAGGGAAAGTTTCATAACCAAAAGTATGCGATAGGAACGGCGCATCGAAGAACATAGCACCAACTCCTGTCAACACACAGATTAACAGCCCAATAGCTGAAACTGTCATAAAATTAATAGGAAAAACGGTTTTTACTGTTTTCATATCAAACGCTAGTAATAATAAAACAAGCGCAGCGGACGTCATTAGTCCTCCAATAAATCCTCCACCTGGTGTGTAGTGACCAGCAAAGAAAATATAGATAGAGAAAGTAATGATAAGAAACGACAGTATCGTAGTGACCGTTTGAAGGATCAAATCATTTGCCTTCACCCTCTACGCCTCCTTTCTTATCAGCTAGACGTAATTTAATCATCATATAAATTCCGAATGCAGCAATAACTAGAACGGCACCTTCAAATAATGTATCAAAACCACGGAAGTCAACTAAAATGACGTTTACCATGTTTTTACCACCAGCTTCAGTATAAGTAGCCGCTTCGAAATAGCTAGAAATAGATTCGAACAAGCGGTGACTATTAGCAGAAATCCCAATGATGATAACAATTAAGCCGACAGCAACCGATATGATGAAGTTTGTTAAACGGAAACGTAACCGCGTTATTTGTACTTTGAATTCTGGTAAATGATAGAACACTAAAAGGTATAGAGCAACGGAAATCGTTTCAACTACTAACTGTGTTAGTGCTAAATCAGGTGCACGGAATAGCACGAAAAATAACGCAAGAGAGTAACCCACAACCCCTAAGGAAATTATGGCAGTTAGTCTTGATTTTGATATTAGTACTGTAAGGGTTGAAATAACCATTACAATAGCAAGGATTACTTCATATAAACCAACATCAGCGGCATCAGCTATATTAAATGTAAACACATCTAATCTAACAATTAGCGCCCCTAATAATAGCGCCATAAAGCCGAATATTATTATTAAATAATCGCGCATAAACCCTGTCATATATGAATTCGTAAATTTGTTTGATCCACGCTCAAGAGCTACAATTCCACCGTCATAAAATCTATTTAGTGCTAAACGTTGCGGGAACCATTCGTAAATTTTCCCCCACTTTGCAACAGTTAAGTAAAGGAATGTTCCAAATGCAACAACACCAATTGTCATAAATAACTCTGGTGTCCATCCGTGCCAGAAATATATATTGATATCTTCAATTAAGAAGTAATCTGGAAGAATAGATGAAACTGCTGGACCGATTAAACTTGGTGATAGTAAGTTCGGGAAGAACCCAAAAATCACAACTAATGAAACAAGTATAATAGGTGAAATTAACATTCCAATTGGTGCTTCATGTGGTTTCACATCAAGCTTTTCTGGTTGATATTTACCAGTAAACGTTTTGAATACAAGGATCATACTGTAAACAAATGTAAAAATACTTGCTAGCCATGCAAATACTGGGAATAAAATTCCTAATGTGTCCATATTCCAAGCATCAATTTGTGTAGCATGTAACATACCTGTAAAGAACATTTCCTTACTTAAGAAACCGTTGAATGGTGGTAAACCAGCCATCGCAAAACTTCCTATTAAGGCAAGCGTAAACGAAATTGGCATGATATTCATTAACCCGCCAAGTTTCCGTATGTCACGTGTTCCTGTTTCATGATCAACAATACCAACAACCATAAACAAGCTACCTTTAAAGGTCGCATGGTTAATTAAATGGAACACTGCAGCCATCGTTGCAACGGTATAAATGTTGTCATCTAAATAGTCGTAATAAACTGCAGCACTACCGATACCTAACAACGACATAATTAACCCTAATTGACTTATCGTTGAGAAGGCTAATATACCTTTTAAATCTGTTTGCTTCACCGCGGAGAAGGAACCCCAGAAAAGGGTGATGAGGCCAAAAACTGATACGAGCCAGAACCATTCAGGAGCACCTGCAAAAATGGGGCTCATTCTTGCTACTAAATAAATACCAGCTTTAACCATCGTTGCGGAGTGTAAATAAGCACTAACAGGTGTTGGAGCTTCCATTGCATCTGGTAACCAAATATGGAATGGAAATTGTGCAGATTTAGTAAATGCGCCTAGCAATATTAATATTAATGCTGGGATAAACAGTGCATCCGCAGTAACAATATCTACATTAGCAATAATTTCTCTAATGCTAAATGTGCCAGTCATGATGTATAGGAGCACAAAACCAGCTAACATAGCTAGACCACCGAAGACAGTAATTAGCATCGATTTTTGAGCACCATATCTTGATTTTTCTCGTTGATACCAATAGCTAATTAACAAGAAAGAAGAAAAGCTTGTTAATTCCCAGAACGAGTATAAAACAATCAAGTTATCTGATAAGACAACCCCGAGCATTGCGCCCATAAACATTAATAAATATACGTAAAACGTATTAAGTGCTTCTTTTTCTTTCGATAGGTAATAAATTGAATAAAGCACTACTAGTGCACCGATACCTGTAATCAGTAGGGCAAATAAAAGTCCTAAACCATCCAGGTATACAGTGAAATTGATTCCAAGTGAAGGAATCCAATTCATCGTACTAATGTATGTTTCCCCGTTCATCGAGCTTCGAATAAAGCCTATGAAGTAAATAAAAAGTAGGATAGGTAATATTAATACAAACCATCCTGTATGTATTTGGCGGAAGTACTTGTGTAAAAAGGGTACAAATATCGCCAATATTAATGGGGAAAGAATCACTAAGTGAATCAGTGACAAGATGTTAACCTCCTCTATTCTGTATAATATTTAACCTTCTTTATAAATTATAAAGAAGGTTATTTTTATTTAAGAATGATTACTATTAAGATTATATACTAAAATAAATTAGTGTGCATCCTAACTGCCTACTAGTATTAGCAACTTTTCCAAACTATATTAAATAAATAGAAACTAGGAAAAAATCACGAAAAAAATTTTTTTTGAATAAAAAACGACAATTTTAGCCACGCTATTACTAGGTGGTGGTAGGTTTATGGTAAAAAGAAAAGCTGCTGTTGCTCTATCCATCTTTTCTTCATTATTTGCAGGCGCATGGTGGCTCCATGTAGACACGAAAAAAGATTATACTAATCAGATGTACCAAAGCTATGACCCATCAGTAGTATTAGTGGGGAATAATCAAGATACGTATAATCAGATACAGCCGTTTAAACCCCGGGAGTATATTCGTGTTGTTGCAAAAAACAAAAAAGAAGAGCAAGAAGAAGTAGAACCAACATAAGGCGGTTATACAAAAAGTATAGCCGTCAAATTTATTCGTTTTGTTTAAATTTTTTCAAAATTGCGGTTATACATTAGTATAGCCGTTTTTTAAGGTAATACGTAAGAGAAATTATTTAAATATAATGTTGGTGTTTTCTTTCGTTGAATTTTTTTGAAATTATTACTATATTTGCACTTTTTCTATACCTTTTTTGAACAAACATAAAACATTTTCTATGTATACGTTTTCAACTAGAGGTGAGTTCTTGAATTATTCACTTTCTTTCTGTAAAGTGAAAATGGGTATGGTCAATATGTTTTTAGGAGGCAAATAAATGGCACATATTAGCTTTGATTACAGTAAAGCTTTATCATTTTTCGGTGAACATGAAATTACATACTTAAGAGATGCGGTAAAAGTTGCTCACCATTCTTTACATGAAAAAACAGGAACAGGTAATGACTATTTAGGCTGGATTGACCTTCCTACTAATTATGATAAAGAGGAATTTTCTCGAATCGTAAAAAGTGCGGAAAAAATAAAAGAAGACTCTGACATACTTCTTGTAATTGGAATTGGTGGATCTTATTTAGGCGCACGCGCTGCAATTGAAATGTTAAACCATTCTTTTTACAATGCTTTAGCGAAAGAGCAACGTAAAACTCCACAAGTAGTTTTTGTCGGAAATAATATTAGCTCTACTTATATGAAAGACTTAATGGATTTATTAGATGGAAGAGATTTCTCTATTAACGTTATTTCAAAATCAGGTACAACAACGGAGCCGGCAATAGCGTTCCGTATTTTCCGTAAGCTATTAGAAGAGAAGTACGGAAAAGAAGAAGCGAAAAACCGAATTTACGCGACTACTGATAAGGCGCGTGGGGCACTAAAAACGTTAGCAACAGAAGAGGGTTATGAAAGTTTCATCATTCCAGATGATGTTGGAGGACGTTATTCTGTTTTAACAGCAGTAGGTTTATTGCCAATTGCAGTAACTGGTGTAGATATTGAAGCAATGATGAAAGGTGCTGCAGATGCTAGCGAAGAATATGGTAAATCTGAGCTTGAAGAAAACGCAGCATATCAATATGCGGTAGTTCGTAATGTTTTATATAACAAAGGTAAAACAATTGAAATGTTAATTAACTATGAGCCTGGTCTGCAATATTTCTCTGAATGGTGGAAGCAATTGTTTGGAGAAAGTGAAGGGAAAGACCAAAAAGGAATCTTTCCTTCATCTGCTAATTTTTCCACAGACCTTCACTCATTAGGTCAATACGTACAAGAAGGACGTCGTGATCTTTTTGAAACAATTATAAAAGTTGAAAAACCACGTCATGAATTAACGATTGAAGAAGAAGCAGCTGATTTGGATGGGCTCAATTATTTAGCTGGCCAAACAGTTGATTTTGTTAATACAAAAGCTTTCGAAGGAACGATGCTTGCTCATACAGATGGAGGAGTTCCAAACCTAGTAGTAAACATCCCATCTATGGATGCATACACTTTTGGATATCTTGTTTATTTCTTTGAAAAAGCTTGTGCAATGAGTGGTTATTTACTTGGAGTAAATCCATTTGATCAACCTGGAGTGGAAGCATATAAAGTGAATATGTTTGCGCTACTAGGTAAACCAGGGTTTGAAGAAGTAAAAGCTGAGCTAGAAAAACGTTTGAAATAAGAACATTTTAGCAGAGCCAGCCCTAAGCGCTGGAGCTAGATAAACAAAAGCTACGACTATTTTATTTAGTCGTAGCTTTTTTTATAAACACTCTTGTACCTGCTGCATGACTATTTTTTTAAAGGGCAACCTACTTAATAAAGGGAGGTGTTGTCATGATTCCAATTCCTTCTAAAATTGAGGGGTTAGAAAATGAACTTTATCAATTTGAGCTACAGTTAAAAGAATTGAATTATGTTATTGGCGGAAATTGGGATTACGATCACGGCTATTTTGATTATAAAATTGATGACGAAGTAGGCTACCAATTTCTCCGTGTTCCTTTCCAGGCTGTAGATGGACAACTGGACTCACATGGAACAAAAGTGAAATTAGGACGTCCGTTTTTACTCTCTCATAAATATCAAATAGGAGTCGATGATGATCACGATTCAAATATAGGGAATTTCTCAGCATCATTCAACCAGTTCCAAGAACCACAAGATCCCGATGCACAGTTTCCTCAAAAGTACGTTGACCTTGGGAAAGCTCTTGTTCAAGAATTAGAAGCAGTATTAATTCCTTCTTAACTCTAGCTCTTAATAATAAGTAAACGATCATGTTCTTTAATTTCTGTTAAAAGAGGAGGATTTACTATCGTTTCTCCTCTTCTTTTAATTCCAATAACTAATTGATTTTGTACCAATAATTCATTAAGTAATTCTTGATAAGTTTTATACAAGTACTCTTCCTTTACATCAACAAATGTAAGCTTGCTTCCTTTTAATTGATCTAACAGCTTTAATAACGTATTAGACATTCCGTTTGACATAACACTATTTATTATGACGTAGCTAGAAAGCATATTTGTTTGGATGATTTCGTCAGCTCCAGCTCGATCTGCATTTTTGAGTTGAGCAGAAGTTAATATTTCAACAATTGCGTATACGTTTGGGTTTAATCCTTTCACACTTAACAGAGTAATTATCGTGTTCATATCAGCTTGTGCTTCCTCTTTACTTTGATCTGCTGTAATAATAACAATTTTAGCTTTCGGAATATTAGCTTCCAGTAGTACATGATCAAATGTAGAATTACCTTTAATAAAATGAATAGGAGTGTCTTGAATAGGTAATTCCTTTAAACTTTCATCAATTAATACGATAGACATAGGCTTGTTGACAATTTCTTTTAATTGCTCAAGTGTTTCACGAACTCTCTCATTCCAACCAATAATAACGATATGATCTTGACCTTGATATTTCACCTTACCCTCCAAAATCGCGTTTTGTATTTTTACAGTATTTGTAGCTAACATAACGAAATAAGTAGTGACAAAACCAGTTCCAATTAATATGAGCACAATCGCAATAATACGGCCAGTAATACTTACTGGAACAAAATCTCCATAACCAAGTGTAGCTGTAGTTACAATTGCCCACCAAACACCATCAAAGATTAACGGGAATTCCTCGGGCTCTACAAAATGAATGACCGTCCCAAACGAAATGTTTAATATAATAATGAGAAATAAAATGCGTAGTACTATAGGTGACTTTATCCATTGAAAATATATAGGAACACGATATTGCTTTTTTGCCAATGGTATTACTCCTGTTCTGTAATAAGCGATAGTACTTCTTTTACAATCGTATTAATTTTTTTCGTAATTGCTTCTTCTCCATATGTATCCATACCTGTTTGTATTAATTTCACAACTTCTTCGTCAAAAGTAATAATTTCTTTATCTTCTTCAGCTTCATTGTAAAGCTCGATAAACTTATCTAGACTTTCATTCATTTGATCTATCGCGTTACTTAATGTGGTTTTTTCGATATCGTTTAATTTCAACTTATTTCACCTCAAGTACTATTGTTGACAGAAAAGGGTAGAGAGTAAACGGTGTCGGTATAAAAATTACTTGTGAAGGAACAATAATTTAGAAAAGATGATTGTAGGAGGTAAGAGCAATGGATACGAGACGTGTTCGCCAAATTTTATCATCCCCTGCAGAGATTGATGTAAAGTATCATGGCACTTCTGTATGGATTGATGGATTAAGTGAAGATGGTAAAACAGCAACAGTGCATTTAAGAGGTCCAGGAGAAGAACGAACAACTGTTGACGTGTCTGAGTTAGTCGAAGAAGAGTAAATTTTATATAAAGGTTGTCAAGAAAAGTCCAATGGTGGACTTTTCTTTTTTTGGAGTCAGTTTGCCGTTACGCCTCCGCTTTTCATTGTCTAGCTCCGGTGGCTAGGTCCTGCTCAAACTTCACTTTTCCTCCGTACGATAAGTCAACATCGACTCACTCTCGTTCGTCGTGTTTCCTATATCTCCTGCGGAAAAGCTCCAGTTTGATTGGACCTAAACGAGCCATCTCCGCTTTTCTTTGTCTAGCTCCGGCGGCTAGGTCCGGCTCAAACTTCACTTTTCCTCCGTACGATAAGTCAACATCGACTCACTCTCGTTCGTCGTGTTTCCTATATCTCCTGCGGAAAAGCTCCAGTTTGATTGGACCTAAACGAGCCGCCTCCGCTTTTCTACTAACCCTATTAAAATATGCGGGGGCGGTTATATCAATTTTCTCACGGGTTGATGGAATGGTAACTATAATGTAGAGAACGGTTAATGAAAGAAAATTGGATTTAAACGGGTGAAAGCATCCGAAATACTCTATTGAAAAAGAAGTAACGATTAGAGTATAGGAGGTACTTCATCGATTTGTTTAATCAAAAATTAGTAGGGGGAAAACCTTTACTGTTTGCTATGATAGGAGGTTTAACTAAATGCATCCAAATGACCTTTTTCAGTTAAAGGGTAAAACAGCTATTATAACAGGTGGAGGAAAAGGGCTTGGTGCACAAATGGCTAATGTACTTGCGAGAGCAGGTGCGAATATTGTCATTTGCTCAAGAAATGAAGAAATTTGCAAACAAACGTGTAAACAATTGGAAGAAGAAGCAGGAGTACAAACGTTAGCCATTTCTTGTGATGTGACTAAAGGTGAAGAAATTGAAGCCGTCATTCAAGCAACAATGGAAAAGTTCGGACAAATAGACATTTTAATTAATAATAGCGGTACCTCTTGGATTTCTCCATTCATTGATTTTCCCGAAGAAAAATGGGACAAAGTCATGGATGTTAATGTAAAAGGTACCTTCCTCTTCAGTCAAGCGGTTGCAAAAGTAATGATGAAGCAGCGTAAAGGAAAAATCATTAATATAGCATCCGTTACGGGAATGGGAGGAACGTTTCCAGAATTACTAGATACTATTGCCTACAATACTAGTAAAGGGGCGATTCTCACTTTTACAAAAGATTTAGCAGTTAAACTAGCAAGATTTAATATCCAAGTTAATGCCATTGCTCCAGGGTTTTTTCCAACAAAAATAACAGAAAAAGTGTTAAAAGATGTTAATGCGCAAGTAGTGAAACATATACCAGCTGGTCGATTTGGAAATAGTGACGATCTAAAAGGTGCAACACTTTTTCTTGCTTCAAAAGCTTCAGATTATTGCATCGGTCAAGTAATCGTAATAGATGGCGGTATTACAGCTTTAGTTTAATGGAAGTATGTAGGAGTATATTTCTTTAAAAATAAAGGAGTGCAGGAAATGTCAAACCTAGATAAAAATAAAGAGATTCGAAAAAAAGCGATACAAATTGAAAAAAAAATAAACGACAGTATTCAAAAGCTATTAAACCGTGAGGATCTTGTTCAACAAACAGCGATAAGTAGTGAAATATATGGAACAGTATTAAATCAACTACAGCAATATATGGAGCTATTGTCCATTCATTTTAATTTACCAACGAAAAATGATATTGCTAACACAGCAAGATTAGTTATTCAAGTAGAAGAAAAAATTGATCGTTTAGAAGAGCAATTACTAGATTTGAAAGACTATATTGAAGAAATGAAAAAAAATGCAAGTGAGTTACCGACGATGAATTTCATTATGGAAAAAAAGCCAAAGGAAACAGTGGAAATAAAGGATACAAGTAAAAGACTTATTTTATCCCGTACTCTTGGGAAGGAACAAAAAGTAAGGCGAACAGAAGAAGGGGATTCAATCTAATGAGAGATTCAATACCTTCTAATTGGAGAAAATCGCCATCAATTGGAGGTCCTACAGCTCGTAAGGCAATATGGAAAAAAAATAAAGCAACTCTTTGGTATTATCCTTCAGCCCAAAAAACGTATAAAGAACCACTTTTCCTCATTTATTCTCTAGTTAATCAACCATTCATTTTAGATTTATATCCTGGAGCAAGTATGATTGAATCATTTGTTCAAAACGGTTATGACGTATACTTGTTAGACTTCGGCATACCAGGATACGAAGATAGTCACATTACAATTGATCATTATATTGTAGATTATATACAAAAAGGAGTTCAACGTACTTTACGACATGCTAAAGCAGATGAAATAACAATTATCGGCTATTGTCTTGGAGGGGTATTTGCCACGTTGTATGCGGCTATCGCCACAGAGTCAATAAAAAATTTGATATTAGTTGTTACACCAATTGATTTTAGTGAGCTACCTTCATTTAATAGATGGCTTACAGCTCTTAGGGACGAGAATATCAGTTTTGATCATTTATTTGATGCGTACGGTGTTTTACCTGCACCTCTAATTGAAGCAGGTATTCGTTCGATTACAGTACCTGTCTATTACACCCAATATTTAGCTCTACTACAAAACTCAAATAATAAAGAATACGTGGAACGCTGGAAACGGTTTAATGATTGGACAAAAGGACATATCCCTTTTGTAGGTCAAGCGTTAAAACAGTTTGTTAATGATTATGTTCGAGATAACAAGTTAGTTAATGGAGAAATAAAGATAAAAGGAAAAAATGTGCTGTTAAAGAACATAGATATGAATTTATTAGTAGTTGCAGCGAAAAATGATGAGTTAGTTCCACCAAGTTTATCTGAACCTATTATGAACCTCGTTTCTAGCAATGATAAGCAATTCCAATTAGTGGACGGTGGTCATACGACAATGACTGCTAAAAAAGGAGCATTACCAAATTATTTGCAAAACTGGCTTCCTGAAAGATCAACATTAATAGGAGAGGAAGTATAAACTATATAACTAGTGGGAGGTAACAATCGTGTATTTCTTATATACGAAATGGGAAAAGAAAATGGACCCTTATGTAGAATATTTAGGTATAGGAGCAGTAGTGTATAAACAATTTTATGCGTATATGAAAGATATGTAATAAAAAGGGATGGCTGTGATAACCTCAGTCCATCCCTATACATACTTATTGCTTATCAGCTTTATATACAATACCAATTTGCTTTCTTGCTCTTTCTATAACTTTAGCTGTTAATAAGGAATGTTCATACGAATTAATTGTTGATTCTTTTCTCCCTGTTTTTAGAAGGTGAAGGAACTCTTCTACTTCATAGTACATAGATTGTTGTCGTTGTGGAACCGTAATGTCTTCGATCGAACCATCACGATATCGAATTTGAACATGTTCTGGAGTATGGATTTTATCAATAATGATGCTCCCTTTTTCTCCTTGAATTTCGGATGGGAAATAGGAGTTTGAAATTTTGGAATGCATTGCTACTCCTTCCATCTCCTTATATGTTAACAATAATGTTCCTTCTCCATCTACTCCAGTAGAAAGCTTATAACCACTAGCTAGTATATTTTCTGGTTCGCCAAATAAAACGATACAAGGATATATACAGTAAATACCAATGTCCATTATGGATCCATTTGAAAAAGTTGGATCAAATGCATTAAGTATGTTTCCTTCTTTAAAAGCATCGTATCGTGAAGAATATTGGCAATACGATGCGACATATCGTCTGATCTTCCCAATTTTATGCAAGTTGTCACGAATTACTTTGAAATTTGGAAGTAATGTCGTTTTTAAAGCTTCCATTAATAAAACATTTTGTTTTTTTGCCATTTCTACCATCATGCTGACTTCTCTTACATTGGAAGCTAATGGCTTCTCGCAAAGAATGTGTTTACCGTATCCCATTAGAAGACAAGCTTGCTCAGCATGGAAGGAATTAGGGCTTGCTATATAAACGGCATCTACGAGCGTACTTTTACCAAGCTCATGTAAGTCTGTAAAAGTAGTATCAACATTATACTTACTAGCGAACTGATTTGCTCGCTCCTTGTCCCGAGAGTAAACGGCGACTAATTGAAAATCTTTATGTAGGCTTGCAGCTTCTATAAAGCTATCTGTAATCCAGTTTGTTCCTATTACAGCAAAACGTATCAAAACCTATCACCTCATTGTTTATGTATTCCTCCATAATAGTACACAATTACAGAAAACAAAAGAAAAGCTACACTTTAAGTAGTGCAGCTTTTCTTCTAATCCTATTTATTTGCAGTTAATTTATCTACTGCGTTTGCAATAGCTCCGTCACCTGTAACGTTACATGCCGTTCCAAAGCTATCTTGTGCTAAATATAAAGCCATCATTAATGCTAACATTGTTCCATCGAAACCTAACATAGTATCTAAAAGGCCTAAAGCTGCCATTACGGCGCCACCTGGTACACCTGGTGCTGCAATCATTGTAACACCAAGCATTAAAATAAATTGAAGTATGAGGCCGAAAGAAAGTTCTAAACTATTCATGTACATAACAGCCATCGCACAAGAAACTAACGTAATAGTACTACCAGAAAGGTGGATAGTTGCTAATAATGGTACTGAAAAGTCAGCTACTTTTTCTCGTACACCAATTCTTTTTGCTCTCTCTAGAGTAACGGGAATGGTTGAAGCCGAGGATTGAGTACCGAGAGCCGTAAAATAAGCCGGAAGCATTCCTTTTAACATAGCAAAAGGATTTTTCCTAGAAATGGCCCCACTTACTGTATATTGAATAACAAGCATTGTTAAATGTAACGCAATAATTAAAACAAAAACTTTACCGAAAACAGTCATAATCGTTTGCACTTGTCCACCTTGAGTCATGTTCGCAAATATCCCCAAAATGTGTAGTGGTAATAATGGGATTATTACTTTCGATATAACTAGTTCTATAATACTTCTAAAATCAATCATAATATTTTTAAGTGAATTTCCTTTTATAGCAGCCATACCTAAACCTAGGGTGAAAGCTAATACTAGTGCAGACATAACTCCCATAACGGCTGGGATTTCCAATTCAAAAAATGGTGCTAGGGTAGTTTCTCCAGGATTATCATATGCACCAGATTTAACAGTATTTCCTAGTAGTACTGGAAAGAGTGAAGAAGCAGCAATATAAGCTAAAATTCCAGCAACAATAGTAGATAAATAGGCAAGTCCGGCTGTTAATCCTAAAAATTTACCAGCACCTTTCCCAATTTCACCAATACCGGGTGCGATGAATGCAATAATAATGAGCGGAATTGCAAAGCCTAAAAAGTTACCAAATACTTCATTGAAAGTAGTAAATATTCTGATAAACCAGTTTGGCATAAATGCTCCAATTAAAATTCCAAGAAGAATAGCAATTATTATTCTTGGTAAAAGACCTATTCTTTTCATAATGTCTCCCCCTTTTAATAAACCATCATACCGTATGACAACGTTTTCATCATACAAAAATATGAACAAAATTGAAAGAATTATTTTTCCAATATTCATTTTAGTAGTAATTCATAATAAAAATGTAATAATGATGCTACTTTTTACCAAAGTATTATTATTTTAATAATGTAAAACGAAATAGGGATATGTATCATATGATGATTTTAGGAGATAGGGATGGAGCATTATAGGAGGTAAAAATGATGAGTTATAAATTTTTATCATTGCCCCAGCTTTCAGACAAAAGGTCAGAGTTACCAAACCGTGGAAACTTAGCAAAAAGAAATACAGCGTTACGAAATCTTGTACGAGTATGGCACCATAGTTTAACTAGGAAACATTTAGGAGGTTCGAATGCGAGAGGGTTTGCAAATTACCACGTTCACTCATTAGGATGGGAAAGAATTGGCTATACGTTTGTTATTGAGCCGATGAATATTGTTGATACTCCGAATGGAAGACGCGCTAGAATAGTATATGCAAACAATATTACCGATCGGTCTTATCATGTTGGTACGAGTAATGATTCATCGTTAGGAATATGTGTAGCTGGTGATTATCGTTATGATGACCTCGATGCAGCAACGATTGCTTCAATGGTAGATTTGCACCGTGCCCTCATCCAAGATAATATTGGGCGAAATGATAAATCACACCATGAAATGCCTGGATATGCTTGGAAGGTTTGTTGTGTGTTCGATTATAGAAAGGCATTAAGTACGTCCCCTCATTCACCAGTAATTGAAGCTGATTTACCGGATGCGTACACTGTTCAACAGGGAGATACACTATGGAGTCTTGCAAATAACGACGATCGCTTTACGGTGGAAGACTTGATGAGGTGGAACAATATTGAAAACCCTAGAAACTTACGAGTAGGACAAAAGTTGACCTTTAGACCTCCTACAACAAGTGCACCAACAACTCCACCTACAAGAGCAACAGTGAAATGGAGTGGCACTGTGACGTCGCCAGGACTAAATGTAAGAAAAGGTCCGTCGATTAATTTCCCAATAGTCCGTGCTCTAAATAATGGAGATGTTGTCGACGTTTATGAAGAAAGTAATGGATGGTTAAATATTGGAAATGGACAGTGGGTTTCAAATGTAGGAGGTAAATATGTAACTAAAAGAACGAATGCAGGAAGGAGATACCTTAATTTAAAGCCATCAATAAATGCATGGCGTGTTTATCCACTTAACCGAGCAGCAGTTCGAGGGAATGAAATAGGGTTTTTAAATCCACAAAAATTTGGTGGGTTATCTTATGAAATATTAGGGAACCCGATGAGCAATGTATATACAATTCAAACCGCTAATTTTGGAAGAGTAAATATTTTTGCATCAAATTCAACAGCTAGCACCATCACTAATAGACCAACTTATTAATAAAAGGATCTATTTAGTAAAAAGTTACTCAAAAACAACAACACTATACTATAGCCTAAAAAAGAGTGATAGTTTAGTAATACTTCTGAACTATTCACTCTTTTTAGGCAATCGTTTGAATTAGATATTTTACACATAACCTATTTCCGTTTTTTTACTGTTATGTAATACGGACAAGCCTCTCCAAATTTATCCAACCCTTAAAATAAGCGAATATTCACGATATACTCTCGTTAAACGTCCTCACAAACGTATAAACTTTGTATGTTAACGCTTTCACTAACTATCTGAGCATAATACTGCCGACTTCCTTAAATCCCCTTGATTCTGTTTTTAATCATGTTACTATAAAACTCATTAACAAGAATTGTATGAAATGGAGCGATAGGATGTTAAAAAATAAAACAATTGGTTTTATTGGTGCAGGTTCCATGGCAGAGGCGATGATCTCAGGAATAGTTTCCTCAGACTTAGTGCCTAGCCATCAAATAATTGCGAGTAACCGTAGTAATGTAAAAAGATTAAGTGAATTAGAGACTTGTTATGGAATAAAAGGATTAACGAAAGACCAGCTTGCAATTAACGAATTAGATATTATCGTCTTAGCAATGAAGCCTAAAGATATAGATGTCGCATTAGAAAGCCTCCAACAACAATTACAACCTCATCAACTAGTGTTATCAGTCATTGCAGGGATCTCCACAACTTACATTGAAGAAAAATTAAGAAGCAACCAACCTGTTATCCGTGTAATGCCTAATACTTCTAGTATGATAGGCGAATCAGCAACTGCCCTTTCCCTTGGTACCTATGTTACAGAAGAACAAACTAAAATCTCCCAAAAACTATTATGTACGATTGGTAAAGTATACATTATCGCAGAAGAGCATATGGATGTTTTTACAGGTGTAGCCGGTAGTGGTCCTGCTTATTTTTATTACTTGATGGAGCATATGGAAAGAACCGCTAAAGAGGCCGGGTTAGATCATGCTGTTTGTCGAGACGCAGTTGCCCAAACGATATTAGGCGCAGCGAAAATGATGCTACAAAACGATGAAGAACCAGCTTCGCTTCGAAAAAAAGTAACTTCACCAAATGGTACAACAGCAGCAGGTATAGAGGCACTTCGTTCATATGGTGGAGGAAAAGCTATATCAGAAGCGATTAAAGGGGCAGCTAAACGTTCGGAAGAAATAAGTATGCAAATGTTAGATGAAAATAATAACTTAGTAATAAATTAAAAAACGGATGATGAAAAACAGGAGTGATTAGATGGCCACGGCCGATAAAAATAGAAAGAGAATCGTGATAAAAATAGGTAGTAGTTCATTAACAAGTTTGCATGGTGAGATTAGTAGAAGGAAATTAGAAAGGTTAGTAGATGAAGTAGCAGAATTAAAGGATAACGGATATGAAGTACTTCTCGTCTCATCGGGAGCAGTAGCTGCAGGATATCGTAAACTTGGGTGTTTGGAGCGCCCAACAACGCTGCCTGAAAAACAAGCTGCTGCTTCAATTGGCCAAGGCTTGTTAATGGAAGCATACTCAGAACTATTTTTGTCTCATGGGTACGTAGCTTCACAAATATTAATTACTCGAAGCGATTTTTCAGATGAAATTAGATATAACAATGCACGAAACACAGCAAATGTTTTGTTAGAACGCGGAATTGTTCCGATTGTAAATGAAAACGATACGGTAACAGTAAACCGATTAAAGTTTGGTGACAATGATACATTATCAGCAAAAGTAGCAGGGCTTATTTGTGCAGACATGTTAATTATACTCTCTGATATTGATGGTTTATATGACTCAGATCCACGAGAGAACAAAGATGCAAAATTACTAGAAAAAGTGGAGGAAATTACCCCGAGTATTGAGAAAGCTGCCGGAGATTCTGGTAGCAGTGTTGGTACGGGTGGCATGAAGTCTAAAATTGACGCGGTTAAAATTGCGATGGCTTCTGGAGTACCAACATTTCTTGGAAAAGCGGGTGTCCCCAATATTTTAGTTGATGCGGTAAAACGAAAGGCGAAAGGTACTTATTTTGACTCGAAGACGAAGCTGAACTTAGATCAAAAAAGACAATGGATTTTGTTTAACTCCGGGCCAGAAGGAGAGGTAATTTTAAAAAAAGACGCTGATTTATCACAGCTAGGAAAGAAAAGCCTATTACCGTCTAAAATTGACAGAGTTATCGGGACATTTAAGGTCGGTTCCGTCATAAAAATTTTAGATTATGAACAAAAGCCAGTTGGACTTGGTGTAGTCAATTATTCATCAACGGAGTTAGTACAATGGAAAAAAGAAGAACTTACAATGGAAGAATACCCAAAAGAAGTAGTTTATAACGAAGATTTAGTTTGTCATATTGAAAAAAGCATACCTGTTAGTGTATAAAAATAATGGAGGGATTGGATGACAGTAACAACGGTAAGTGTGGAAAGTCAAGCAATAAAAGCAAAGAAAGCTGCAAGGGCACTGAGCTTATTAACGACAGAACAGAAAAACGAAGTCCTATATAAATTAGCCGATCATCTTGAAAATAGGGCAGAAACAATTTTGAAAGCAAACGATTTAGACTTATCAAACGGACGTGAAAAAGGCTACAACGAAGCATATTTAGATCGATTAGCACTATCTAAGGAACGTATTACTGACTTTGCTAATGGCTTAAGAGAAGTTGCAGAGCTGGATGATCCTACGGGAGACATTTTATCAAGCTGGAAGTTAGAAAATGGTCTTTTAGTGGAGAAAGTAAGGGTACCATTAGGTGTAATTGGAATGATTTACGAAGCACGCCCTAACGTTACAGTAGATGCAACTGGTTTAGCATTAAAATCTAGTAATGCTATTGTATTAAAAGGTGGCTCTTCTGCTATTAATTCTAATAAAGCAATTGTGGAAGTAATGCACGAAGCGTTAGACGAAACGGTCGTTAGTAGAGAGGTAGTACAATTTATTGCTAGTACTGATAGAGAGACAACACAGCAATTGTTTACGATGAAAGAGCATATTGATGTACTAATTCCTCGTGGAGGAGCATCTCTAATCAACGCAGTCGTTGAGAATGCTACTGTTCCAGTACTGGAAACAGGTGTTGGTAACTGCCATCTATATATCGATCGTGATGCGGATGTAGAAAAAGCATTATCCATCTTAGTTAACGCGAAGACAGACCGCCCCGCAGTCTGTAATGCAGCAGAAACGTTAATTGTTCAGGAAGACTGGTTAAAGCTCCATAAAGAAGCACTAATTGCTACCTTATCTGAACATGATATTTCTGTTTTTGGTGATGAGCAAGTCGTATCAGTCATTCCGAATGCTAAATTAGCTGGGGAAGACGACTGGAAAAATGAATACTTAAGTTTAAGTATTGCAATAAAAACGGTGAAAAACGTGGATGAAGCAATTGTTCATATAGATCAGTATGGTACGAAGCATTCAGAAGCTATTATTACTGAAAACAAAGAAACAGCTGCAACTTTTATGAAATTAGTCGATGCAGCTGCAATCTATCATAATGCCTCCACTAGATTTACAGATGGCGGAGCGTTAGGATTCGGAGCAGAGATAGGGATTTCTACACAGAAATTACATGCAAGAGGACCAATGGGATTACCAGCCTTAACTACGGTAAAATATCAAATGACTGGTAACGGACAAATCCGCTAAGAGTTAATCATGATAGGTAAAAAAAGGATGAACTAGGAACAATCTGTTTCTAGTTCATCCTTTTTCCTATTAAAGAGTTTTTTCTTCATATATAGAAATAGCCTCATCTAACATTTTTAATCCATCATCAATTTGCTCTTTTGTAACAGTCAATGGTGGAATCATTCGAATAACTTCACTGTTATTTCCACAGAAGTAAAATAGAACACCTTTTTCTAGGGCAAAATCAAGTATTTCAAATAAAGCTTCACCATTTGGTTCACCTGAAGTAGGATGAACAATTTCAATTCCAATCATTAATCCGACCGCACGTATTTCCCCAATTACGGAATGTTTTGCTTTTAATTTTTGAAGTTGCTCAACAGCGTATGCTCCAACTTCTTTTGTATTTTGTAAAATGTTTTCTTCCTCTATCACGTCTAAAACAGCTAGAGCTGCATGGCAAGCGATAGGATTTCCCCCAAATGTCGTTCCATGACTTCCTAAAGGCCATTGCTGCATAAGTTCATGAGATGCTACGGTTGCACTCAACGGTAAACCATTGGCAATTCCTTTTGCAATTGCCATAATATCAGGCGTTACGTCAAATGTTTGAGCGGCGAACATTTCCCCAGTTCTCCCGAAACCAGTTTGTACTTCATCAAAAATAAGTAATATATTGTGTTGATCACAAATTTCGCGAACTTTTTTTAGCCAAGCTTTAGGAGGGATTATATAACCACCTTCCCCTAAAACAGGTTCTACAATAACAGCAGCAACCTCTTCAGGTGTAACTTGATGATTAAACAAACGTTTAAAATCTTTTTCTAATTGTTCCACTACATAAGTTTCAGGGTCGATTCCATTAGGTGCCTCTGCAGTGTTAGCGTACGGTACTTGATAAGACCCGTGAGGCTGTTGGAATTTTCGATATTTACTTTTCGAAGTTGTGACACTTAAAGCTCCCATCGAACGCCCGTGAAAACAACCGATAAAGGAAACAATATAGGGGCGTTTCGTCACATGTTTTGCTAGTTTTATAGCACCTTCAATGGCCTCTGTACCGCTATTGGCGAAAAAGAAGCAATCTAGTTCCCCAGGTAATTTTTCAGCTAGACGGTCTGCTAACGTTAATATAGATTCATAGATAATGACTCCAGAAGGCCCGTGCGCTAATTCGTCAGCACCTTTTTTAATTGCTTCTACCACTTTTGGGTGGCGATGACCTACATTAGTCGTTGCAATTCCTGAAGTGAAGTCTAAATATGTTTTACCATCTAATCCATAGTAATAGCACCCTTCTTCTTTTATTACCGGTAAATTAGGATGATCTTTTGCCATGCTCGGTGCTAACCGCTTCGACATGTTGTGTACTAAATGACCCCAATCTTGATTCATGTGTTTAACCTCCTAGATGTTAGAAAAATAGTAAATGTGCCATTAAAGCTGCAACTGGTAATGTAATAATAGTACGTTGTAAGAAAATAATAAACAACTCTAAAAGAGATAAAGGTATTTTAGATTTAATAAGTAATACACCAATCTCGGACATATAAATTAATTGCGTTAAAGACATAACTGCAATAACAAATCTCGTTAATTCAGATTCAATGCCACTACCGATTACTGCCGGTAAAAACATATCCGCAAACCCTACAATCATCGCTGGAGCAGCCGCACTTGCTTCAGGGATTTGCAATAAATTTAATAAAGGCACGAATGGATAAGATAAGTAATTAAAAATTGGGGTGAACTCTGCAATAATTAGTGCCACCGTTCCGATTGCCATTACTAAAGGAATTAGTCCAATCCAAATATCAACTACATTAAAGACAGCTTTTTGTACTACTTGTCTCGCACTTTTCACTTGATCTGCTTTTTCAACTGCTTGTTTTACTCCCCATTGGAACGTAGACATTTCGCTTGGAACAGACTCATGAATTTTTTGCCCTACTGGCTCATAATACGTATCTTTCTTACGTGACAAAGGAGGAATTCTTGGACAAATAACAGCAGCAACTATTCCCGTTACGATAACTGTAAAGTAAAACTGTACAAACATATGGTCAATATTTAAAAACTTCGCTATAACGAGACTAAACGCGATGGAGGCAATCGAAAAGTTTGTTGCTACAACTGATGCTTCTCTTTTTGTATAATAACCAGACTCATATTGCTGTGTTGTTAATAGAACACCTACCGTTCCGCTTCCCATCCAAGATGCCATTGCATCGATAGAAGAGCGACCAGGTAATTTAAATAGTGGTTGCATTACTTTTCTAACTATTGTACCAATAAAGTCCATTAAGCCGAACTCAAGCAGTAGTGGCATAAATAAACTTGCAAATAAAAACCACACCATTAACACAGGAATAAGATCGTATAAAACTACTCCACCTGTATATGCGGAGTTAATGGCAGAAGGACCAAATCCTAATAATGTAAAAACTGCGAATAATGCACCGATTATTCTAAGTATTAACCAAAAAGGACTTATGTTAAATAAAGTATTTATAAAACTATTTTTCTTTACCGAAGCAGGAGCAATCTTAACTAGTAAACTACCAATAGCGGATACACATAAAACAACAGTCATAAACGTTGGTATATGTGCCCCAATTGCACCTTGTAACCAATCTGCCATAACCCCAAGGCCAATCGTTACTTTTCCGTTAATTTTTATCGGTATTAAAAATAATAAAACACCAATTAAGGAAGGAATGAGGAATTTTATTAACTGTTTTGATGAGTATTTAGATTGTGTTATTTCCGTTGTTTCTGTCTTGGCTGAACCGATTTCCATAGTGGTATCCCCTTTTTATAAATATAACTTTTAATGAATATTTATAAAATACACGAATGTGCATAAAAATACAACACTTTTTTGAAGGAAATAATAAACAAACGGACATATAAATCTATTTAAAGGACAAACTATACCAAGATATGTAAAAAGAGGTGATACCGATGGAATTAGATGACTTTAGAGATACAATTGTAATAAAAAATATAGACGGAGAAGAAATGGAATGTACGGTAGAAGCTTTGTTTGAGATGGAAGGAAAATCATATGCCCTTTTATCTGATGGAAAGGCCACTGTTGTCATGCAGGTTGAAGAAGATAGAGGAGAACAATATTTAGTAGGAATATATAGTACAGAAGAAAAAGAGGCAATACTAGATGCGTATGAAATAGCGATGGAAGCAGCCATGTTAGATAATCAAGAAATTTTTTAGAAAAATAGGCCTGCAAGGAAGGAGCAGGCCTATTTTTGTTATAAAAATAAAATTTTCACTGCTTCATATCCAAAATATAAGCCAAAGCCGATCATTGATAATGAAGAAGCAATGGAAATAAATCTAAGTAAGTTGGAATGAAGTAACCTTCTTGCAACGCTAGATACTGTTGCCATCGTAAAATCCCAAAGTAATATACCGGCTATTATCGCTAAACTGTAAACGATTAAAAGGTTACTTGAAAGGGTTGTTGCATTTTTAGCTAAAACAGACCCATATATGCCAAGCCAAAAAAGTATCGTTAGTGGGTTTGAAATAGACATAATAAAACCAGTAGAAAAGGAGCTTCTTAATCTTTCCTTTCCTTCTTCTTTTGCGCTCCTATTTATTTTTACAGAGGCTAACAAGCTTTCAATCCCTGTGTACGTAAGAACGAAAAAACCAAATAACCATAGGAATGTTTGCATAAAAGGTGTTTCAATAAAATGTATTACTCCTAAATAAACTAATAGCATGTATATGACATCTGCAATTAATGCGCCAACTCCAAATACCCACGCATGAAAAAAACCAAATTTAATTCCTTTATCTAATTGAGCAGCATTAACTGGCCCGACAGGTGCTGCTAATGAAACCCCAAGTAAAACATATGTGAAAATTGAGTTCATCAAAAAACCTCCAATAAAGTATCTTTTCCATACTTATTCAGAGAAGGATGCTTGTACGACTAAAAAAGAAATAAATTTTTGGACAAATAATAACGTACAATTTTCAAATACTATAACAAAATATATAAAAGACATACCGTTCTTATGTAGTTAGTTACATACAAGTATTAATCTTTTTCTATATGCTAATAAAGGAGAAAACTATGGTTGATAAACAAAATATGAGTAGTGTGTTTCAAAAATATTCTAGCCAAAGTGGAGGAAGTGGAGGGGGAGAAAATAAGGAAGGTATTTCTTGGTGGCACCTATCTCTTATTGGAGTAGGTTGTACAATCGGAATTGGATACTTTTTAGGGTCAGGATTAGGCATTAAGTCAACTGGTCCTTCAATCGTGATATCATTCCTTATTGCCGCTCTCGGAACGTATATTGTATACAATTTGTTAGCGAAAATGACTGCAGAGGATCCGCAAGATGGCTCCTTCTGTTATTACGCAAATAAAGCGTATGGTAGATGGGCAGGTTTTAGTTGTGGATGGAATTTTTGGAGCGCAAATATTTTAATTATAGGAAGTCAGTTAACGGCATTAGGCTTGCTTTCAAAATTTTGGTTCCCTCATGTTCCGCTCTGGATTTTTGCTGCGATATATGCAGCACTGTCCATTCTTGTTGTGTTATTGGGAGCGAAAGGTTTTGGAAAAGTAGAAGATGTACTAGCGATAATTAAAACGTCCGCAATTCTTATGTTTATTATTATAGGTGCTTTAGTATTTATAGGGATAATCGACGGAAGTGCAGAGGGGAGACCTGGAGTCCCAACTTCGTATACCGAATTTTTCCCTGAGGGATTGAAAGGATTTTGGGGTTCCCTCATTTTTGCTTTTTATGCTTATGGCGGAGTAGAGGTAATAGGTTTAATGGCGATGGAGTTAAAGCATAGGGAAGATGCGCCTAAAGCTGGTAAAGTAATGTTAACTTTACTTGCTATTGTTTATTTAATTTCTTTAACACTTGTTGTTACATTAGTCTCTTACACGAAAATTACTGAAAAAGAGAGTCCGTTCGTAACAGCATTAGCGAATTATGACCTTACGTTTTTTCCGCATGTGTTCAATGCAGCAATTATTATCGCTGGATTTTCAACTATGACAGCTGCTTTGTTTGGGGTTACAACTTTACTAGTAACAATGGCTAAAAGTGGAGATGCACCAAAATTATTTGAAAAGAAATTAAAGTTTAGAGAGTTACCATTAGCATCTTTATCATTAGCCGTAGTTGGCCTCCTTTCGTCTGTTATAGCTGCCTTACTATTACCGGGAAAAATATTTGAGTATATTACTACTGCAGCAGGAATCTTACTCTTATATAATTGGATGTTTATTATAGTATCAGCATTGAAAAACTTAGATAATAAAATGTGGGATAAAATCCTCGCTTTTCTAGGTATCCTTTTCATTATTGCAGCAGTTAGTGGTACAGTAGTAGAAAAAACTAGCCGTTTTGGATTTTATGTAAGTTTTGCTTTCGTGGGGGTTATCGGGATTTGTACATTAATATTGAGTAGAAAGTGGAAGAAAGAAGAACAATCTACTTAAAGAAAAGCCAGTATCTATAGCGATACTGGCTTTTTATTTATGATATTATGCGTGGGCAGTTTTAATTATTTGTAAAAGCTGGAATGCGATATTGTGCTTGGTTTTGATAAAGATGTTGATTTTGATATGGTGCATTGCTTGTAAACCCTTGATTAGGATGTATTCCACTTAGCTCATGTTGCATTTGATTGCACATGTTTACGATTTCTTGACAACGTTGAATGGCTAACTCGTGGTTGAGTAAACTTTGCTCAATATATTGTGCAGCTTGTTTTTCTCGTTGTAGTATTTGTTCGAGCATTTGGATGTTTTGTTGTTCTTGCTGTAGCATCGCTCTGTATTGTTGACTACCTTGTTGTGTTTGATTGATAAGTTGCTGCGCAAGTTGACGGGTTTGGTTTATTTGCTGTGTACCATGTTGTGTAGTATGCATAAGGGTTTACCTCCATATGTTTATTTAGTGGGTTTCCCCTCCCATAGGTTTTACTAACACCAACAATAAACCCCTGTAAACTTAAGCCAACAACATGAAGATAATTTACTTTACTTTTCTTCTTCCTCTTCATCAAGATTCAATGTTTTCCCGCCTACTGATAGGTGTGAAAATACTTCTGCTTCTTCCGTTAATTTTTCGATTCCTTTTAAGTAAGGCTTTACTAAATCTTTAAAATCTTCTTCTACCCCTTCCACTTCAAGATGTCCAAATACATATATTTTCTTTTCTTTCATGATATACGATAAATATCCTACCGCTTTATCTTGTTGATTTACTATGTTTAATACTTGAGCTTCTTCTTTACTTAATTCAGGTGAAAAGTAAATTTCCATTATCTATCCTCCATGATGTACTTATGTAGTTAATATAGTTACTTTAGTTAGTATTTCCTTTCCTTTGCACGATATGTGTTATATTTCCATCCAAAAATCATTGAAAAGTTGTCCTACTTGGACGACCTCTCTCATACAATGTACAAGTCTGTATTTGGGAGTGATGAAAGTTTGAGCGTTAGTGTGTTATTAAGTTACGTATTATTAGGTCTTACATTAGCAGCACCAATCGGGCCAGTTAATTCTGCCCGTTTAGATAAAGGGATTAAAAACGGTTTTTGGCATGCGTGGAGCGTTGGTGTAGGATCGATGATTGCTGATGCGATTTTCATGATATTAATCTTTTTAGGGCTTGTACATTTTATTGAAATTCCGATTGTTCAAATCTTCCTATGGTTATTCGGGGGTTTTGTGCTTATATATTCAGGGGTGGAAGGGATATTAAAAGCTAGTAACATTTCCTTTGATGCTAATCGAAAAAAAGATTCATTATGGAAATGCTTTTTAACAGGGTTTATTATGTCCATTACGAGTCCGCTTTCTATTTTATTTTGGCTTGGTATTTATGGCTCCATATTAGCTAAAACTGCTACTTCATACGGAACAACACATCTTCTTGTATATAGTACAATGATATTTATTGGACTTACACTTTGGGACATATTTATTGCTGGTCTTACTTCTGGATTTCGTAAGTTTTTAACATATAAAAGTCTTATTAATATTTCTATTGTTTCAGGATTATCATTAATCGCTTTTGGGCTATACTTCGGTTTTCAAGGAATTAAAGCTCTTTTTTTCTAATAAAGAGGGAAATCTGGTGAATAAATTCTGTACTTGAATTCTCCTAGCTTTACATGAAAAATAAAAACCTACATCAAATAAATGTAGGTTAGTACCGGAGAGTAAGTGCTTCCTGTGTTTCTTCCACTTGGCGCAATAATTCTTTTGCTCGTAAAAGATTTGTTTCGTCCTCTTGGCTAAGCTCTTTACCGTGAAAGCTATGTAAAAGCTCTTTTGCGTAAGCAATTAACTGAATCGATTGTTGATAATTACGAGAATTGTTATTTGTTTGCGTATGGTAGACAGCCTCCCAAGCTTCTTCCACTGCTTTACGAATTTCATGAATCGGTTCATGATAATCCAATATTAATCCCTCCGTTAAGTAGTCTTTTTTGTATATAGTTTGACAAACGGAAGGAATTATTCCTGACTACCTTAACGTGATTTAAAATGCTTTCGAATAAAAGCTTCTTCCTCTTCTGCTGTTAATAAACCTGTTGCCTTACCTACCGTACCGTTTTGTAATTTCCATATTGCGTTATGGTCATGATCAGCTCTAGAAAAATCTTGTTTAGACCATCGGATTAATATGCTTTCATATACATCTGCATGTGCGTAATCATCTCGATTTAGTTGCACTATTTCGAGTAGTCTTTCCACTCTTTCAGGTGATAATGGGATAGCCCCCCATTTTTGATCTGCTTTCACTTTTTGATGAGACATTAAATGAATCGCTCTTTGTATAGAAGCTTCCGACATATCTAGTGTAAATTCCCCTTCAACAACTTCTTTTTCCTCTTCTATAAGAAAAATAGCTCCTTGCTCAGATTCCTCGACTGTAAGTTGTACTTCTGATTTTGGAGTAAAAATGTCAGTTAGAAAAAATAAAGAAATTACGATAAGGATGATAGGTAAAGAAATAACGGCTAGCCATTTTAAATAGCCTTTCATGATCGATACCTCCTAAGGTGTAAAGATTATCCAGTTATCTACTTCTATAAAGTAAGCGAAAATACCTTTTTATTTTTTAAGGAAAAAACTCCATCATGTACTATATAGTACAAAAGCAACAATTTAAGGTAAAAAGCGTCTAGATGAAAAAAAAACAATCGAATCTAAGCTATACTAAATACAAGGGATAAATTTTAAATACATTAGTTGTAAGTTCGTATAATTATTCATAATATTAAGGGAATATATTTCAAATCCACTCTTAATTTAGTAAAATAGACTATATACATAATTTTACTTATCATAATAAATGGAGGATAAAATGGAACTTTCTTTTAAAAACAACTTTTCATTGAAAGAATTTATATTAGAAAATCAGCAATATTTCGAGGGGAAATTATTAAATGAAGCAATAAATGTAAAAGATAAAATTGAGGAAATCCGTGCAATTGGTAATATTAATCTATTAAAAAATGCTAATAATATCGTACTTTTTGTAATTGAAGAAAGAAAAGAAGAATTAATTGCTTTTGCTAAAGCAGAAGGGATTGTTTGGGCTAAATATCAATTAACGTTAGCTTTTAAATTAGAATGGATTCAAGCATTAAGAAGGACACTTTGGAATTTTCTTTACCATTACGACAAGTTAAGAGGGGACACCTTAAGTCTTGAAGCGTTCTATGAAAAAGAAAAAAACTACAATGAATATATTGATCAATTTTTTTCTAACTTTTTTATTAATTATTCGAAGTATAAAGATGAATTACTTGAAGATCATCGAAAATTAGTGGAAAACTTATCTGTACCTATTATACCAATTAATAAAGAAATATGCGTTCTCCCTCTAATTGGAACAATAAATAGCCAAAGAAGTATGACTATCCAAGAAAAAGTTTTATTTGAAATTAAGGAAAAGCATATTCAAACGTTAATAATAGATCTATCAGGTATAGCTCACATCGATGAAGAAATCACAAATGACTTCATGAAAATAATAGAAGGAGCATCGATGATGGGTTGTAGAACTATTTTAACTGGTTTACGCCCCGAAATTGTAAGAGGTGTTGTATTAACAGGTATTAATTTCAATCACCATGCAGATTTTAAAGGGACATTACAACAGGCATTAAACGAAGTCTTATTTAAATGAAAAAGAATTTAACTTTTGAGTTTGCTAATTATATTGGCAAACTCTTTTTTATGGGGAAAAATAATGGAGTATGATGTTACTAATGTTTTGTCCATACTAATTAATAGGAGGTTGACAACTTAATGTTAGTGACAAAAATTACATACTCTTCTGTAAATAATACTTTTACAGATTTTTCATCCCCATACATAAAAAAATATGAACATAACTATTATAAAGTTTTCCCGGAAAAATCGGATAAACAGATAGCGGATGTAAAAGTTAACGATAATTTGATTGAAATTTCCTTTTTGGAGGATCTTGAACTAAAGGAATACATTTTATTACATGAAGTAATAAAATCTATCCAATTAGACGTAAAAGGAACGATTGATGATTCCAATAGTTTTTTAGGATATACAGAGTTAGGTGAACGAGCTTATATTATTCGGAATTGGAGTAAATGGATTGGATATGTTCATGAATCCATGAAAAATTGTCAATAAAGGAGGAGTTAAAAGTTGTTGTCTGGTAATGTTATTTCTGTTATCTCAGGAAAAGGCGGTGTGGGTAAATCAACTGTTTCTGCTAATCTTGCTGTTTCCTTAAGCAAAATGGGGAAAGAAGTAGCTCTTATAGATTTTGATATTTATGGAAGCAGTATTCCCAGTATGATGAATATTAGTCACGGACCGAAATCAATGAACAATAGAATAATTCCCGTCGAATCGCATGGTGTAAAAGTGATGTCGATGGGATTTATTGTGAAAAATAACGACCCTGTTGTTTGGAGAGGACCTATGCTTGGTAAAGTTATTAATCAATTTATAAATGATGTCATTTGGGGAGACTTAGATTACGTCATTATTGATATGCCACCTGGTACAGGGGATGTCGCGATGGATGTAAATCGCTTAATACCAAATTCACAACAAATTTTAGTAACAACTCCACACCCAACATCCTCTCATGTAGCTGAGAGAGCAGGAAAGATGGCACATAATAATAACCATAAATTTGTTGGAATCGTAGAGAATATGTCCTACTTCCAACCACCCGACCATAATCAAAAATACTATATTTTTGGAAAAGGTGGTTCAGAGCAATTAGCGTCTAAACTAGGGACAGAGCTTATTGCGAGGCTACCAATTATTGCTCCTAATGAGAAGGATTTTGAACCTTCCATTTATAAAAAAGGAAATTTGCTGCATGATAAATATATGGAACTAGCTGACAGGCTAGATTCCTCAATAGCTTAAAAAGAGACTCGGACATAACTATTTCTAATGGTTTACTTGTTTAATTCGTAGAAAAACTCGCTAATCGCTTTGTCACAAGGACTTGCGATTTGCGAGTTTATTTAATAACAATATTTCTATATCGTTCTAGAGCTTGTTTTGCTTTTTCATAAGTATCACTATTGGAATCGAGCGAAGAAATGAAGTGGTCAATCATAGAATCAAAATGTTTTCCTTCTAACGAGAGGTGTAGATGAGCATTTGCGATATCTTCTTCTGAATATGTACCTTCCTCAAAGGCATGCGAGTAAAATGTTTCTGGATGATGCTTGTAACGATCAAAGTCAATGTTGTTAAATAAATCTTGAAGGTTAGGATCTTGTTTAATTTTTTCAAAAAACTTTTCTTCAACTCCATTTGTATTAGATGATTCCATATATGACACTCCTTTTTTAATCAGTTAATTAAGTACTTTGTCTGCTTTTCTAAAAAATATATATGTTATGATTGTTACGAGGAACATAAATCCAAGTGACCAAAAGTAATAATGCAAATCATCATAATGACCGGCTAAAAATTCTTCTGCCATAAACTGCACAAGTACTATTTGAACAGTTAATAAGCTCATAAACACCCACCAAGCCATTTTCATTGATCTTCACCTCCTAATGGTGTTCCGTCTGGGTCACACCTACTGCGTATATGCCGTTATTTTTAAAAGTCAATTCAACGATAGGCAGCCCTCTTGGGGGAGGACCGGCTATTACAGAACCATCTTCTACATTGAAAAACCCGTGATGGCAAGGACAAATTAGCTCCGTTGTTTCCTTTTCAAAATAAACAGGGCACATTAGGTGAGTACATTTAATGTTATAAGCGCGATATTCATCCTCAGAAATTCGAATTAAAAGAGCTGGATCATTTTCATTAGGAAAATGAAATGTAAAACTATCTCCTACCGCTAAGTCTCCTTCATTTACAATAAAGTGCTCTAAATTAGCTTCCGCTTGATTTTCTTTCCACTTCGCTACTGCTAATAATGGAGTAGAGCTTAAGAAGAACACTCCCATTAAGGATAAAGTAGAGGCGATAAAGCCCCTACGATTAAGTTCTAACTCATTACCTCGTTTAATGTTAAACGTTATTTTTCGAAGAAACTCTTCAAATTTATTCATGATGACACCTCTTCGTTATTCCAAAATCCAAAACGATTGTTTTTTGTATCGGGAAGGCCGATAACAGTTTTCGTTTCTATAACAGTACCTCCAAAGTCCCATTTGTATTGAACTGGTTTTGCAGGGAAATTTTTTAATTCTTCTTCATCTAAAAACTGAATAGTATCCGTTGGACATACGCTAGCACACATAGGTGGCCTTCCTTGTTGTGTTCTGTCATAGCACATATCGCATTTATACATTACTTTCTTTTGGTCATCTACTCTTGGAATTCCAAAAGGGCAAGCGTACGTACAGTTTTTACACCCGATGCATTTTTCTAAAGAAGCAGATAATACAAAGCCATCATCTGTAACTGAAATTGCTTGAACTGGGCATGATTCAGCACAAGCTGGTGTTTCACAATGCATACAAGGGGTAGGGGATGTAGCGACAGTTTCTCCAGGATTTAATTCATCTACAAACATTCTAGATAAATGATCATGTCCACTACATTCCTCACAACCAATAATACAAGCACGACATCCGATACAACGTTCATAATCAATATAAAGAACTCTATTACCCATGTTTTTCACCTAAAGTTTCTATTTTTTCTAGTTTTGCTGCACAAACCTTAAACTCTGGTATTTTAGACTTTGGTTCTAGAGCAGGGTTCGTTAAATGATTAATGGCGAGTTGCTTTCCCCAATGATAAGGAACGAAAATCATATCTTCTCTAATAATCTTTGTTATTTTTGCTACTACTTTAATATGTCCTCGTGGACTTGATATTTTTACAAGTTCACCGTTTCCGATATTATATTGTCTTGCTGTATTTGGATGTATTTCTACATATGGGTCAGGACAAAAATTAGTTAGTGCTTCAATTCTTCTCGTTTGATTACCACTTAAATAATGATATACAACTCGCCCAGTAGATAAAATTAGTGGGAATTCTTCACTTACTTGTTCGTTAGGTCCTTTATGCTCAAAAGCTAAAATTTTTGCTTTTCCATCAGGGAAATTAAACTTTTTATCTTCAAAAAGTCTTGGCATTCCTTCATCATCTTCAGTTGGACAAGGCCAAAATACTCCTTGCATTTTTTCAAGCTTTTCATATGTGATTCCGTAATAATCGGCAATACCCCCTTTACTAGCAACACGCAATTCATTAAAAATTTCCTCTGGAGAATTATACTTAAAGTATTTTCCTCGTCCTAAACGGTCGGCAATTTCGGAAATGATTTCCCAGTCTGCTTTCACTTCACCGGGTCTTCGATTTATCCCTTTTAAACGTACGACTCTACCTTCTACATTTGTTGTTGTTCCGTTATCTTCAATCCAAACAGTTGAGGGAAGTACAACATCTGCAAGTTCAGCGGATTCGGACATAAACATATCAATTGCTACGAAAAAATCTAGGCCCTTTAAATATTCACCAACATCACCAATAGAAGGCGAAGAAACGATGGGATTGCTACAAACTAATAAAAGTCCTTTTATTTCTTTTCCTAACTGTTGAAGAATTTCAAATGCACTAAGACCAGGACCAGGGATTTCTGATTCCTCTACACCCCATACACTTGCAATGTATTCACGGGCTTTTGGATCGGTAATTTTACGGAATCCTGGGAGTTGATCCGTTTTCTGACCGTGTTCTCGACCACCTTGTCCATTTCCTTGACCTGTAAAGGTCGCAAATCCAGAACCTTTTCTACCAATTTTTCCAGACACTAGGGACAAGTTTACATATGTGGAAACAGCATCAGTACCAGTTGCATGTTGTTCAACACCACGAGCGAACATGACCATACCTTCTTTTGCTTGTCCATATAGTCGTGCTGCTGTAATAATTTTTTCTGGAGCAACTCCAGTAATTTCTGCTACTCTTTGTGGAGTATAGGATGCAACAACTTCTTTTAATCTTTCATACCCAGTCGTATGCTGTTCGATAAATTGTTCATCTACTAGACCATCGGCAATCATGACGTGCAATAGGCCATTTCCGATAGCCACATCAGTTCCAGGCCGAATATCTAAATGTACATCTGCTACTAACGCAGTCTTTGTTTCTCTTGGATCAATAACAATGATCTTTGCACCCTTATCACGAGCACCCCAAATATAAGGCATAGATAATGGATGACATTCAGCTGTGTTAGAGCCTGCTAATACAAGAACATCCGCCTCTTTTATATCAGACCAAGGATTAGTAGAGCCACGATCAATCCCTACACTTTGATTAAATCCGTAAGAGGCTGAAGACATACAGTATCTTCCGTTATAATCTATATTTTTCGTACCTAAGCCTATTCGCGCAAATTTCCCCATTATGTAACACTTTTCGTTTGTCATAGATGAGCCACTATAGAGACCGAAAGCATCTTTTCCGTATTTCCCTTGAATGTCTTGAATTTTCGAAGTGACTAAATCTAATGCTTCATCCCAAGTCGCTTTCACGAGTTGCCCATTTTTACGAATAAGCGGATGTAAAATTCTTTCACGATGTTCAGCCTGTCTGTATGCAGCAACACCTTTCGGACAAAGACGTCCACCGTTCATAGGGAAATCATAGCGCGGCTCAACACCTACGACCGATTGATCCACAGTTTTAACACGGATATTCATCCCACATTGCATACCACAAAAACAGCAATGGGTCGAAATTAGTTCCTCACCATCACGAGTGATAGGCTCATAATTTCGTTGTGAGTAGTTTTCGTTTTGTATATGAGACATATTAATCTCCTTTCTGTAAGCCGTTTCTTCCGTTACTCTCTAAAACTAAATTACTATGTTCTAGCTTGATTTTTGCATTATATCCACCGAGTCGGTGACTAACCCTTCTACATTCAGCGCACATATCAGAAAAATGATGTTCAGTATTATCAATAGGTAGTGGTAAATGTCGCTTTTGCAGAGTTAATTGTACGTCACTAATTTGGGTTTTTGTCGCATATTCTCGCCCACATTTGACACAAGGCTTTTGTTCCTCCATTGCATGATACATTGGTACTACGACTGCTAAAAATCTAAGCGGTAGATGCCAAAATTTACTGAAAGGAAAGTAAAGTAAAAAAACAATGACAGTAACTTGATGAATAATTGCCATCCCCATGTAAAAGAAACCTTCCATCCAAATGGCTGAAACAGTTAGTAGAGAACCAGTTATTGAAATAGCAATAAGTAAAATTAATGGAAAGAAGTCGTACTCTTTTGATTGCTCCACCAATTTCTTTTGGTCCGTTACACGTCGATACATAGCCATCCCACAACCAATAATGACTGCAATGCCAGCCCAGTTTAGTCCGTGATAAATAATGATAGCGATAATAGAATCTGCTGGCATGCGAAAAAGTGGTATACCGAAAAATACGGCTACATATGTTTTCGTTCCTTCTAATTCAAAATGAAGCCAGTTTAAAACGAGGGCAAAAGTAATACCAAACGATATAAGTACCCCCCAGGAAATGAACATATGTTGTATCCAACGATAAAAAGAGCGGCTTCGAATAAATTTTTGCTCCCCTATGTTCGAATACAAAGTCTGCAAAACAAACTTTAAGCCTTTTGGACTTAACATCATTTTTATTCCTTGCTTCCAAAGTCTTCGAGTTGGTGGTCGTAAAGTCCAAGATGTAATCCGAATTGTTAATAAAACAAAACAAACAATTGTTGCCCACAAGTATCCATATAGTGCTAAGTCAACATATCCTAATCTTTCAGAACCGAAATAAACAGAAAAGAATACAAGTACTAAAACGATAAATGAATTTCGCGCAGCCTTTTTTGTAAACAAAAAGGATTCTTCATACGGATAGTAATTCATAACGATGCCCCTTCTTCTTATCTATGTTTGCTGTTATTATTCCAATTTCTTCTTTTAAAATACGATATTTTAATAGGTTTAATTGATTCTAATGAATAGTTAACGACTTTTAATAAAAACTAAACTTATTAATTTTTCTTGAAATAAGCAGTAAACCGCTAATAATGGATAAGGGGCATTTAACATGAGACTAACAGAATGGAATCCAAGTGATCCAATATTTTGGGAGAGGATAGGGAAGAAAATAGCCTATCGAAATCTTATCATTTCAACTTTAGCACTTCATTTAGCATTTTGTATTTGGCAAATGTGGTCTGTAATGACTATAAATTTAGCGAGTGTAGGTTTTACTTATACTACAGATCAAATGTTTACACTAACTGCAATACCAGCGTTAGTTGGAGCTGTACTTCGCCTTTTTTATTCTATAGCGATTACGTATTTAGGTGGACGTAATTGGACGGTTATTAGCACGATTGTTTTAATAATTCCAGCAATAGGAATAGGACTAGCGATACAGAACCCAAATACTCCGTTCTTTACGATGGCGATTCTTTCTGCTCTTTGTGGGGTAGGAGGGGCTAATTTTGCATCTTCTATGGCGAATATTGGTCCATTTTTCCCGAAAGACAAGCAAGGAACAGCTTTAGGAATTAACGGTGGGATAGGAAATCTTGGAGTAAGTGTTGTGCAATTTGTAGCTCCCGCTGTAGTAGGGATTCCGTTATTTGGAATGTTGTTAGGTGGGCCTCAAAAGATGATGTCTGAAAATGGTACCGAATCAATTTGGTTACAAAATGGTGCATTTATTTGGGTTATACCTTTAGTAGTTATTTCTATCATTGCTTTTTTTGGTATGAACAACCTACCAGCGCCTAAAGTCTCACTATTAGAACAAGCTCAAGTCTTTAAAGGAAAACATATGTATTTAATTACAATTCTATATATTATGTCATTTGGTTCGTTTATTGGTTACTCAGCAGCTTTTCCTCTATTAATAACAAAACAATTTCCTGAAGTAAATGCGCTTCAATTTGCTTTTTTAGGACCTTTATTAGGCGCAAGCTTTCGCACGGTAGGAGGGTATTTTGCTGACAAATTTGGAGGGGCAATTGTTACTTTCATTGCAGTTATTATCATGGTGTTTGGAACGGGTGGTGTTGTTTACTTTGTAGGGGAAAATACAAGTAGTTTTTTAGGATTTTTCCTTATGTTCATGATTCTCTTTTTAGCTGGTGGAATTGCAAATGGATCTATTTTTCGTATGATACCTATTATATTTGGACCGAAAGAAACACCCGCAGCAATTGGTTTTAGTGCCGCAATTGGCGCGTTTGGTGGATTTTTTATACCAAAATTATTTGGCTGGTCATTTGAATGGTTTGGTGGTTCTCAATTTGCTCTTTACGTTTTCATTTCTTACTATCTTTTATGTGCCATCATATTGTGGATTTACTACGCGAGGCCGGGAGCGGAATTAAAATGTTAGATCAAAAGCTCGTACTGTAACCCATTTGTAACCCCTTTTCATTATAATAAATTTTCATGATATGAAAGGGGTTGGTTGTATTTTATGACAGTAAAAAAAGGGTTGTTTGTACTTGTTTCGATGATGTTGTTGTGTGCATTCATGGTGTATCCGATTCCCGCTAGTGCTACAGGCCAGTTTCTATCTGGCTCTTTTGGAGGGAAACCGTATAAATTATATGTACCTGATCAATATGATTCAAGTAAGTCTTATCCTTTATATGTCATGCTTCATGGTTGTACACAAGATGCCAATCAATTTGCTACTGGGACACAAATGAACCTTCTCGCGGATGAGGAAGAATTTCTAGTACTATACCCAGAACAAACATCATCTGCAAACTCCAATAAGTGTTGGAATTGGTTCGAAATAGCTCACCAATCGCGTGGTAGTGGTGAACCAAGTGTTATTGCAGGTATGGTCAATCAAGTAAAAAATAACTACTCTATTAATGGTGAAAAAGTGTATGTTTCTGGATTATCAGCTGGAGGTGCTATGAGCGTTATTATGGGGGTTACGTATCCGGATATATTTTCTGGTATAGGAGTTGGAGCTGGTCTTGAGTACAAAGCTGCTACTTCAATGATTAATGCATTTACTGCGATGTCAAATGGTGGACCAAACCCTCAAAATCAAGGAAGAATTGCGTACGATGCGATGGGACAATATGCAAACCCCATCCCGGTTATCGTTATTCATGGTACTTCTGATTACACTGTTGCCCCGATAAACGCAGACCAGGTTATTAGTCAATGGGCTGTAACGAATGATCTGGCACAAAACGGACTAGAAGACGGTTGGATTGATGATCAACCTGAAGCTATTACGAATTTATCGGTACCTGGAGGAAGAAATTATACAGTTAGTGACTATGAGACTCGAGACGGAAAAGTATTCATGAAAAAGGTTGTTGTTCAAAACATGGGCCATGCCTGGTCAGGAGGCAGCTCCCAAGGAAGTTATACAGACCCTCAAGGACCAAATGCAAGTAGAATGATGTGGGATTTCTTTGAAACATTTAGCAATGATGAAGACGAAGATGCTCTAATTACTAATGCAACCCCACCTGGAGGAATATACTCAGCTCCGATTACAGTAGAACTTCATACAAATAAACCTGCCACAACTTTTTATAGTACGGATGGAACGACACCAACAACTAATTCTGGTGTATACACTTCTCCAATAACGGTTACACAAAATACTACGATAAAATACTTTTCTGTCGATAGTGATGGAAATACGGAAGAAATAAAAGAAGAAATATATGTGATAGATGAGGATAGGGTAGACCCTCCGCCTAATGAGGCTATTCATATACCGTCTATTTGGAGTGAAGATGGCTTTGTAGGCCAGTTTTCTGCTGATGGAAGAGGAAGTGGGGATATTAAAGTCGGAGATAAGGGAATGTATAATACGGACACATATAGAGGCATTCTCTCATTTGACACAAGTATGCTATCTTCCGAAACAATTTCCTCAGTAAAATTAAGATTATATATTAAAAGTCAGCAAGGATCAGTTTCCTCTATAAATATAGATATGAAAAATGGTTATTTTGGCAGTACGTCTTCAATAGAACAAGGAGACTATAGTGCTGTAGCAACAATAGCAAATGTAACTAGTTTTCAACCAACTCAAACTGAATATGTTGAAATAATGCTGCCAACAAGTTCTTTAACTTCTATTAATAAAAATGGTAAAACACAATTTCGGTTAAAGGCTGTTACAGTTCCAGGATTTCCTTCTAATGTTATCGAGTTTTATGGAGGGGAGCATGTACAGTTTGCACCGAAGCTTATTGTAAATGATATAGATTAGGAAAATCATATAGTAAAACACCACCTCTAACATTATGAGAGGTGGTGTTCTTTTTTAAAATATATAGATGGAGCATAGCGGGATCGAACCGCTGACCTTTTGGCTGCCAGCCAAACGCTCTCCCAGCTGAGCTAATGCCCCGAAATTAAGTATAAACTTATTTTAGTTATTACTTAAAAATCTGTCAATTACTAAAAACAAAAAATCTACAGTACAATACTGCAGATTATCCCATATTCTCGACTTCGACTTGGTATACATCTTGAAGAGACTTCATTGCATAAAAAACATCGGTTGTGTACATTTTTCTATTTGTCATAACGATACAGCTTATCACAATGTCGTTTGATTCTTCCTTTACTTTTACCCTCTTAACGCCAAAACCTTTTCTTTTAATTTCTTTTATTAGGTCTGTTAAATTGGCATCGCGCTCTGTATATAGCTTTACTTTTATTTCTATTTCCTTCAATCTTTTAGGTCCGATCCAACTAATAATGTCGGGTAAAATTTTTACTCCTAAAATAATAAAAAGTACCCCTAATGTTGCCTCTGCATAAAATCCAACTCCGATCGTAATACCAATTCCAGCAGATGCAAGTACAATAGAAGCAGTTGTTAATCCGGAAATGACATCATTATTCCTTCTTAAAATAACTCCAGCCCCTAAAAAACCGATTCCACTAATTATGTAAGAAGGGATACGTCCTGGATCCATTGGACGAGAATATTCTTTTGAAAATAAAAACGCTGACTCATAGGATACAATCGTTAATAGACAGGCTATTACTGATACAATTAAACAAGTTTTTAACCCTAGAGGTTTTCCTTTCAACTCTCTTTCTAAACCGATTATGAAACCAGCAAGAGCAGCTAATGATAATTTTAATAGTACGTTATTTTGGATGGCTTGTTGAAAAAGTTCGAGCATCTTCTCACCCTCTCTCTACTCTTCTTTAATGTTGAAAAAAATAATGTTAGAAAATTATAACAAATTAATGTAGAATGATAAAGGTATTTATTCTACATTACCTATAAGGAGATAGACATCATGAGTAAATGGTTTAATCCATATGTAGCCTTAGCGATTGGAGTTGTTTCCGTATCACTTTCTGCTATTTTCGTAAAATTTGCTGAAGCTCCAGCGGGTATAATTGCCTTTTATCGTTTATTATTCTCTGTTCTAATTTTATTACCAGTATTCTTATATAAATATGTAGGAGAATTAAAAGGTATTACGAAAAAAGATTGGTTCTTCTCTACCGTTGCAGGGGTTTTCCTTGCGTTTCATTTTATTCTATGGTTTGAGTCATTAAATTACACGAGTGTTGCTAGTTCAACCGTATTAGTTACTCTTCAACCCTTGTTTGCATTTGTCGGGACATATGTTTTCTTTAAAGAAAAAATTACAATTAAAGCGGTATTCTGTGGTGCAATAGCCATATTCGGTAGTTTTATTATTAGTTGGGGAGATTTCCGAATAAGTGGTATGGCACTGTATGGAGATATTTTGGCTCTTATTGCTTGTGCTTTAGTAACAGCCTACCTATTGTTTGGACAGGAAGTTCGCAAAAGATTATCCCTAATCACCTATACTTTTATTGTATACGGAATAAGCACTATTACCCTTTTCATATATGTTGTTGCAATGAACTATCCATTAACAGGATATGCAAATAGTGATTGGTTATGGTTTTTCCTATTAGCAGTTGTATCGACTCTATTAGGTCATTCCCTATTTAATTGGTCAATAAAATGGATAAGTACGAACGTTATCTCAATGAGTATATTGTTTGAACCCGTTGGGGCAAGTGTACTCGCTTTCTACCTTTTAAATGAATCTATTACGTTAACTCAGTTTATTGGAGGAAGTATTGTAATTTTAAGTATTGCAGTATACTTAAGAGATAATCGGAAAATAAAACAACGGACCAAACATTTAAAAGTAGGATAAAACAGAAGGACTCTTATGAAAGAGTTCTTTTTTATTGTAAAAATTTAATAGGATAATTTCTATATACTACGTCTTACTAATGTTGCATTAAAACTAAAGTGGATAAATATAAAACGATGGGCAAATAATAATTTTTGTGTAAACCTATTAGAAAGGATATGAGGGTAATGAAGTTAAAAGCTTTTCTCTTTCTGACGGTATTATGTTTATTAGTAGCCTGTGGTAACGATGAAGAAAAGAAGAAGAAGGAAAAAGAAGAAGCTACACCTAAAACAGAAGAAACACAACGTCAAACTGGTAATTATACTACGTTAGAGGAACTAGAAAACATGGACATCAGTTCAGAGAATTTTAATTGGGATGATATTTACATATCAAGAGAAACTTTTAATGAAATATTAAAAGGTTTAACTGAACCAGATGCTGAAGAAGAGGTACTAATTGATCGGGCTGAATATATTGAACCAAATACAATTGAAATTGTAATTAATAATAAAGAGGGAGAATCATTAGAGAATACATTTCAAGCAGTTTTTTTAGATACGTTTATCCGACAGTTTTACAAGCATTCAGAACTATATAAGGAAGAAGAACCTCGAATTCGAATAGTGGATCTTGATGAGGTTGTAGTAGCTGAAAATACAGAACCTATTAACTTCGATGAAGAAGAAAATGCAAACACTGAAGAGGGTAACTAACAAAAAAAGGCTGTCCTTATGTACGGACAGCCTCAATATATATTTACACTAGCTTATTTGCGAAAATAGCAAAAATCATTGCTAAAGTAAAACTAAAAATAACTCCTTCTCCTCTTACTTTCCCCTTTTTTTCAAATAATTTTATTCCCTCAAAATATGCGTATAAGAATAATCCAACAGAAGACATTAAGGCTACAATCATTGCTACATTTTTTACTAGATCCATTTTGGAACCTCCTATTAAATTTGTTATGCATAGTAGAGCATATGATAGAGGAATAAAAATAATTCTAGTAATTATTAAAAAAATATAGATTAAAGTTAAACGTTCTATTAACATAGGGATATTAAAACTAGTCCTTTGTAGTTCTACTAAATATAAAATACTAATCCGTACTAATGACAATATACTAATTTAATCGTTTCAGTGTACTTTGAAAAAAATATTAAAAAAGGTATTGCAAAATAATTTTCAACATGATATATTATTACTTGTCGCCGCGAGATGGCGCGAAAATAAAAGAAAAAAATAACTACTTGACGAATTGAAGACAAGTTGTTATTATAAGAAAGTCGCTTCTAAAGCGAAAATGTTCTTTGAAAACTAAACAAAACAATAGCGTGCAAGTCGGTTTTTTAAAATCGACAAAACAATAAATTGACGATAAGTCAGCAAACATTTTGAGCAATCAAATACTCTACGGAGAGTTTGATCCTGGCTCAGGACGAACGCTGGCGGCGTGCCTAATACATGCAAGTCGAGCGAACTTCTTTAGAGCTTGCTTTAAAGAAGTTAGCGGCGGACGGGTGAGTAACACGTGGGCAACCTGCCTGTAAGACTGGGATAACTTCGGGAAACCGGAGCTAATACCGGATAATATATAGTACCTCCTGGTACTATATTGAAAGATGGTTTCGGCTATCACTTACAGATGGGCCCGCGGCGCATTAGCTAGTTGGTGAGGTAACGGCTCACCAAGGCAACGATGCGTAGCCGACCTGAGAGGGTGATCGGCCACACTGGGACTGAGACACGGCCCAGACTCCTACGGGAGGCAGCAGTAGGGAATCTTCCACAATGGACGAAAGTCTGATGGAGCAACGCCGCGTGAGCGATGAAGGCCTTCGGGTCGTAAAGCTCTGTTGTTAGGGAAGAACAAGTGCGAGAGTAACTGCTCGCACCTTGACGGTACCTAACCAGAAAGCCACGGCTAACTACGTGCCAGCAGCCGCGGTAATACGTAGGTGGCAAGCGTTGTCCGGAATTATTGGGCGTAAAGCGCGCGCAGGCGGTTTCTTAAGTCTGATGTGAAAGCCCACGGCTCAACCGTGGAGGGTCATTGGAAACTGGGAGACTTGAGTGCAGAAGAGGAGAGTGGAATTCCACGTGTAGCGGTGAAATGCGTAGAGATGTGGAGGAACACCAGTGGCGAAGGCGACTCTCTGGTCTGTAACTGACGCTGAGGCGCGAAAGCGTGGGGAGCAAACAGGATTAGATACCCTGGTAGTCCACGCCGTAAACGATGAGTGCTAAGTGTTAGAGGGTTTCCGCCCTTTAGTGCTGCAGCTAACGCATTAAGCACTCCGCCTGGGGAGTACGGTCGCAAGACTGAAACTCAAAGGAATTGACGGGGGCCCGCACAAGCGGTGGAGCATGTGGTTTAATTCGAAGCAACGCGAAGAACCTTACCAGGTCTTGACATCCTCTGCCACCTCTAGAGATAGAGTGTTCCCCTTCGGGGGACAGAGTGACAGGTGGTGCATGGTTGTCGTCAGCTCGTGTCGTGAGATGTTGGGTTAAGTCCCGCAACGAGCGCAACCCTTGTTCTTAGTTGCCAGCATTTAGTTGGGCACTCTAAGGAGACTGCCGGTGACAAACCGGAGGAAGGTGGGGATGACGTCAAATCATCATGCCCCTTATGACCTGGGCTACACACGTGCTACAATGGACGGTACAAAGGGCAGCAAAACCGCGAGGTCGAGCCAATCCCATAAAACCGTTCTCAGTTCGGATTGTAGGCTGCAACTCGCCTACATGAAGCCGGAATCGCTAGTAATCGCGGATCAGCATGCCGCGGTGAATACGTTCCCGGGCCTTGTACACACCGCCCGTCACACCACGAGAGTTTGTAACACCCGAAGTCGGTGGGGTAACCTTTTGGAGCCAGCCGCCTAAGGTGGGACAGATGATTGGGGTGAAGTCGTAACAAGGTAGCCGTATCGGAAGGTGCGGCTGGATCACCTCCTTTCTAAGGAAAATCACGCTCATTGTTTTGTTTAGTTTTGAGAGATCATTCTCTCGTTCTATATTGGAAGAACTAAAGCGAGGAACCTTGCTAAAAGGTATTGTTGCTTATTTCTAACCTTTATTTGTTCTTTGAAAACTAGATAATATAAGTAATCAAGATACATTCACAAGTATCGTTCATCTTAGTAATTTTCTAATGATAACAATTCGCTGTTATCAACGAAACCTAATTTTAGGTTGAATACTAAGACAAATTAGAAGCGAGCAGGTCGAGGAAGCGACTGAGCGAGCGCCGGAGTGTACAAAAGCGTACATGAGGACGTGAGCGAAGGAAGCTGACTAGAGAAGCCGAAGCTTATCATTTGTCGACGGTTAAGTTATTAAGGGCGCACGGTGGATGCCTTGGCACTAGGAGCCGATGAAGGACGGGACTAACACCGATATGCTTTGGGGAGCTGTAAGTAAGCTTTGATCCAGAGATTTCCGAATGGGGAAACCCACTACTCGTAATGGAGTAGTATCCTTACCTGAATACATAGGGTATGGAAGGCAGACCCGGGGAACTGAAACATCTAAGTACCCGGAGGAAGAGAAAGCAAACGCGATTTCCTGAGTAGCGGCGAGCGAAACGGAATTAGCCCAAACCAAGAGGCTTGCCTCTTGGGGTTGTAGGACACTCTATACGGAGTTACAAAAGAACGGGGTAAACGAAGCGACCTGGAAAGGTCTGTCATAGAAGGTAAAAACCCTGTAGTTGAAACCTCGTTCTCTCTTGAGTGGATCCTGAGTACGGCGGGACACGAGAAATCCCGTCGGAAGCTGGGAGGACCATCTCCCAAGGCTAAATACTCCCTAGTGACCGATAGTGAACCAGTACCGTGAGGGAAAGGTGAAAAGCACCCCGGAAGGGGAGTGAAAAGATCCTGAAACCGTGTGCCTACAAGTAGTTAGAGCCCGTTAATGGGTGATAGCGTGCCTTTTGTAGAATGAACCGGCGAGTTACGATTACGTGCAAGGTTAAGTTGATGAGACGGAGCCGTAGCGAAAGCGAGTCTGAATAGGGCGTCATAGTACGTGGTCGTAGACCCGAAACCAGGTGATCTACCCATGTCCAGGGTGAAGTTCAGGTAACACTGAATGGAGGCCCGAACCCACGCACGTTGAAAAGTGCGGGGATGAGGTGTGGGTAGCGGAGAAATTCCAATCGAACCTGGAGATAGCTGGTTCTCTCCGAAATAGCTTTAGGGCTAGCCTTGAGTAAAGAGTCTTGGAGGTAGAGCACTGATTGGACTAGGGGTCCTCATCGGATTACCGAATTCAGTCAAACTCCGAATGCCAAAGACTTGTTTCTCAGGAGTCAGACTGCGAGTGATAAGATCCGTAGTCAAGAGGGAAACAGCCCAGACCGCCAGCTAAGGTCCCAAAGTATACGTTAAGTGGAAAAGGATGTGGAGTTGCTTAGACAACCAGGATGTTGGCTTAGAAGCAGCCACCATTTAAAGAGTGCGTAATAGCTCACTGGTCGAGTGACTCTGCGCCGAAAATGTACCGGGGCTAAACGTATCACCGAAGCTGCGGACTGTTCTTACGAACAGTGGTAGGAGAGCGTTCTAAGGGCGTTGAAGCTAGACCGTAAGGACTGGTGGAGCGCTTAGAAGTGAGAATGCCGGTATGAGTAGCGAAAGAAGGGTGAGAATCCCTTCCACCGAATGCCTAAGGTTTCCTGAGGAAGGCTCGTCCGCTCAGGGTTAGTCGGGACCTAAGCCGAGGCCGAAAGGCGTAGGCGATGGATAACAGGTTGATATTCCTGTACCACCTCATTCCGTTTGAGCGATGGAGGGACGCAGGAGGATAGGGTAAGCGCACTGTTGGATATGTGCGTCCAAGCAGTTAGGCTGGATAAGTAGGCAAATCCGCTTATCCTAAAGGCTGAGCTGTGATGGCGAGGGAAATATAGTACCGAAGTTCCTGATTCCACACTGCCAAGAAAAGCTTCTAGCGAGGAATATGGTGCCCGTACCGCAAACCGACACAGGTAGGCGAGGAGAGAATCCTAAGGTGAGCGAGAGAACTCTGGTTAAGGAACTCGGCAAAATGACCCCGTAACTTCGGGAGAAGGGGTGCTCTGTTAGGGTGTTAAAGCCCGAGAGAGCCGCAGTGAATAGGCCCAGGCGACTGTTTAGCAAAAACACAGGTCTCTGCGAAGCCGTAAGGCGAAGTATAGGGGCTGACGCCTGCCCGGTGCTGGAAGGTTAAGGGGAAAGGTTAGCGCCTCGGCGCGAAGCTTTGAACCGAAGCCCCAGTAAACGGCGGCCGTAACTATAACGGTCCTAAGGTAGCGAAATTCCTTGTCGGGTAAGTTCCGACCCGCACGAAAGGCGTAACGATCTGGGCACTGTCTCAACCAGAGACTCGGTGAAATTATAGTACCTGTGAAGATGCAGGTTACCCGCGACAGGACGGAAAGACCCCGTGGAGCTTTACTGTAGCCTGATATTGAATTTTGGTACAGCTTGTACAGGATAGGTAGGAGCCTGAGAAGCCGGAGCGCTAGCTTCGGTGGAGGCGTCGGTGGGATACTACCCTGGCTGTATTGAAATTCTAACCCGCGAGCCTTATCGGCTCGGGAGACAGTGTCAGGTGGGCAGTTTGACTGGGGCGGTCGCCTCCTAAAGAGTAACGGAGGCGCCCAAAGGTTCCCTCAGAATGGTTGGAAATCATTCGTAGAGTGTAAAGGCACAAGGGAGCTTGACTGCGAGACCTACAAGTCGAGCAGGGACGAAAGTCGGGCTTAGTGATCCGGTGGTTCCGCATGGAAGGGCCATCGCTCAACGGATAAAAGCTACCCCGGGGATAACAGGCTTATCTCCCCCAAGAGTCCACATCGACGGGGAGGTTTGGCACCTCGATGTCGGCTCATCGCATCCTGGGGCTGTAGTCGGTCCCAAGGGTTGGGCTGTTCGCCCATTAAAGCGGTACGCGAGCTGGGTTCAGAACGTCGTGAGACAGTTCGGTCCCTATCCGTCGTGGGCGTAGGAAATTTGAGAGGAGCTGTCCTTAGTACGAGAGGACCGGGATGGACGCACCGCTGGTGTACCAGTTGTCTTGCCAAAGGCATAGCTGGGTAGCTACGTGCGGACGGGATAAGTGCTGAAAGCATCTAAGCATGAAGCCCCCCTCAAGATGAGATTTCCTTTAGCATTATGCTAGTAAGATCCCTGAAAGATGATCAGGTTGATAGGTTCGAGGTGGAAGCGTGGCGACACGTGTAGCTGACGAATACTAATCGATCGAGGACTTAACCAATGTATATGAACGATACGAACTATCTTGATGAAAATATTATCTAGTTTTGAAAGAATAAAAAAACACTTGATTTTTTATGAAAAGTGAATATAATTATTCTTGTCACTTAATAATAGTCTGGTAATGATGGCGAAGAGGTCACACCCGTTCCCATACCGAACACGGAAGTTAAGCTCTTCAGCGCCGATGGTAGTTGGGGGCTGTCCCCCTGCGAGAGTAGGACGTTGCCAGGCTGTTATAACGGAGGATTAGCTCAGCTGGGAGAGCACCTGCCTTACAAGCAGGGGGTCGGCGGTTCGATCCCGTCATCCTCCACCATTATTATTTAACTAAACTAAATATGCCGGTGTAGCTCAGTTGGTAGAGCACGATCGAATACGCTTCGAAGGAATCACTTCAGCGCACAAATCGAGCTGCTACTTGAATAATCTTTCTGAGATTTGGGTGACGGCTATTAAAAAGAAGTAATGGTTTTAAATGCAAATTATATATGCCGGTGTAGCTCAGTTGGTAGAGCAACTGACTTGTAATCAGTAGGTCGTGGGTTCGACTCCTATCGCCGGCACCATTTATTAAGTGCCATTAGCTCAGTCGGTAGAGCACGTCGGAATTTGCTACGAAGCATAAGCTTCAGCGTACATGCCGAGCTGCTACTTGAATTAACATCCTGAGGCATGGACGTCTAAAGGAAACACTTCTTCGAATAGTATCATGCTTACAGTTGTATTAGACTTTAGGCAGAATAATAATTAAGTGCCATTAGCTCAGTCGGTAGAGCATCTGACTTTTAATCAGAGGGTCGAAGGTTCGAGTCCTTCATGGCACACCATCTACGCGGGTGTGGCGGAATTGGCAGACGCGCTAGACTTAGGATCTAGTGTCTTTGACGTGGGGGTTCGAGTCCCTTCACCCGCATAAGTAAATATTAGCGGAAGTAGTTCAGTGGTAGAACACCACCTTGCCAAGGTGGGGGTCGCGGGTTCGAATCCCGTCTTCCGCTCCACGAAAGTTGCCGGGGTGGCGGAACTGGCAGACGCACAGGACTTAAAATCCTGCGGTAGGTGACTACCGTACCGGTTCGATTCCGGTCCTCGGCACCATTTTTAAAAATAAGAATAGCGCCCGTAGCTCAATTGGATAGAGCGTTTGACTACGGATCAAAAGGTTAGGGGTTCGAGTCCTCTCGGGCGCGCCATTCACGGGAAGTAGCTCAGCTTGGTAGAGCACTTGGTTTGGGACCAAGGGGTCGCAGGTTCAAATCCTGTCTTCCCGACCAGATAACATTGTAATTGATTTAACTCATGGGGCCTTAGCTCAGCTGGGAGAGCGCCTGCCTTGCACGCAGGAGGTCAGCGGTTCGATCCCGCTAGGCTCCACTTATCTTTAATAAAATACTTTGGCGGTGTAGCTCAGCTGGCTAGAGCGTACGGTTCATACCCGTGAGGTCGTGGGTTCGACTCCCTCCGCCGCTACCAAAGGACCTTTAGCTCAGTTGGTTAGAGCAGACGGCTCATAACCGTCCGGTCGTAGGTTCGAGTCCTACAAGGTCCACCATGTATCATTCATAATTCGGAGGAATACCCAAGTCCGGCTGAAGGGATCGGTCTTGAAAACCGACAGGGGTGTTAAAGCCCGCGGGGGTTCGAATCCCTCTTCCTCCGCCATATTATATTTATCATTCAAGAAATTATATCGTTCGAATGATGAAAAATGGCTACTTTAGAAAAAGAATATGTAGTAATTTTTATCGTCGCGGGGTGGAGCAGTCCGGTAGCTCGTCGGGCTCATAACCCGAAGGTCGCAGGTTCAAATCCTGTCCCCGCAACCAGGTCCCGTGGTGTAGCGGTTAACATGCCTGCCTGTCACGCAGGAGATCGCGGGTTCGATTCCCGTCGGGACCGCCATTATAAAAATTAATATTTAGGCTCGGTAGCTCAGTCGGTAGAGCAACGAGCAAAGCATCATCGAAATTACTACGAGTTGTACTCGTCGAGAGGCTTCTTGAATAGTCTTCCTGAGACGAGGACAATGGATACGAAAGACAAAGTTTAGGCCCGAAAATATTAAATGGCTCGGTAGCTCAGTCGGTAGAGCAATGGACTGAAAATCCATGTGTCGGCGGTTCGATTCCGTCCCGAGCCACCATTTAAATTATTATTATAAATCTTAAATGCCGGTGTAGCTCAGTTGGTAGAGCAACTGACTTGTAATCAGTAGGTCGTGGGTTCGACTCCTATCGCCGGCACCATCAATATTTTTTGTACATTACCATGGCGGTTGTGGCGAAGTGGTTAACGCACCAGATTGTGGCTCTGGCACTCGTGGGTTCGATTCCCATCAATCGCCCTTTATGCGGGTGTAGTTTAATGGTAAAACCTCAGCCTTCCAAGCTGATGTCGTGGGTTCGATTCCCATCACCCGCTCCATTTAGGGGCCTATAGCTCAGCTGGTTAGAGCGCACGCCTGATAAGCGTGAGGTCGATGGTTCGAGTCCATTTAGGCCCACCATATTTTATTCCACCATAGCTCAGCGGTAGAGCATTCGGCTGTTAACCGAAGGGTCGTAGGTTCGAATCCTACTGGTGGAGCCATTTGGAGAAGTACTCAAGTGGCTGAAGAGGCGCCCCTGCTAAGGGTGTAGGTCGGGTAACCGGCGCGAGGGTTCAAATCCCTCCTTCTCCGCCAGCTATATGAAATTTGGCCCGTTGGTCAAGCGGTTAAGACACCGCCCTTTCACGGCGGTAACACGGGTTCGAATCCCGTACGGGTCATCTAAACAGTAGTCTATAAGACTACTGTTTTTTCTTTTGCTAGGAAACTAAAAAAATTGTAACTTTGTAGTGAACAGTATAACCTATTTGTCTCTTCTAGGACGAGCGCATAAACCAACTGCAAATTTTCTGTTACGTCCATATGACATAGCAACTCGAATTATCCTAGTTACCACTGCATTTCGTTTCCTCTTTCCCTTTGTTTAAAATGGTTGATTCTATCCATATTTCTATAGTTTGTTATAATAAATATAGTTACACAACTAGATCGACATCTTACTCTTTTAAGTAGGAAGTGAATTTAAGATGTTACCTTTTAATCTATCAAAACAGCTAGAACTCTCCGAAATTAATATGGTTACCTCACGATTACGTGCCCTTCAACAAATATCTAATAACGAATTAGGTGTAAATATTACTCAATTTGGCAATGCAACTGCCTTTTCAATTAATGGTATACCTGGTCCAGCTTACAATACAGTGAAAGGATTAACAGATGCAGAAGAACATCTTTTAGATGAAATCTTTTTCCATTATGCCGCGAAAAAAATTCCAATACAACTAGAGATAGTACCTGGACATGTAAGCTCACGACTGTTATCCAAACTTCCAAACTACGGAGTTTCTCACAAAGATTTTCATACTACATTGTTTAGTTCTGGGTCAAAGCCAACTATTCATAAGTTAAATAGCCATGTAAACATTACTGAATTAACCGTTGAACAGTTTCATCTATATGGAGAAATTTATGTAAAAGCTTTTAACATGCCAACTTCTTTTAAAGAAGCAGTAAGTGGAAACAACATAATATTGCATGGTTTAGAAGGTTGGAAATTTTATTTGGCCACTATTGAAGAAAAGCCAGTCGGAGTAGGAGTATTACATATACATCATCATGTTGCAACTTTAGCTGTAGCCGCTACACTTCCAGAAAAGCGTGATAAGGGTATACATACTAGCTTAATATATGAACGCATATATGATGCTTTAGGTAGTGGTGCTCAATTAATATGTGGACAAGCTAAGTATGGAAGTGTTAGCCATTATAATATGCACAAGTTGGGCTTACAAGTAGCTTATACGAAAGCTCTATGGTCCTAATATAAAAATAATGTACTATCCTTCCATCTAAGTATCGTTTGGAGAAAGTATAAGATAATACAACACCTAACATTTATACAAGAATCTTAATTTTATGGTTTACTTTTATATATAGTATGTAAATGCAAAAAGCTCGTTTATTACGAGCTTTTTTTTTGCAAGTAAATTAAGAAAATGGTGGCATTAAGTTTTCACAGTATAAAAATAGGTCAAAATATACAATAAGAAACTATTATTCCACAAAAATTTTTCCATTTAACATAAAAACATATCGACAGGTTTCTACAAAATGCTACTCGTTTGTGAAATTTGTGAAAACGTTAGCACGAGTAATAAAAAAATGTGTTCGTTCTAGTAGAAGCATTGAAAGCGGTTAATTTCTTCTGCAGCTTTCGACAATAATTTTATTATTTAAAATTTTGTAAAAACATGTCTACAAAAATAATTATACAGTTGTCAGAAAACTATTTATCATAATTAGTAGGAAACATTATGAAGGAAGGGTGAAGAAATGCTTGTCGCTACTCCAACAGATTATCAGTTGCACTTATTTCATGAAGGAACATACTACAAAAGCTTTGAATTGTTTGGTTCACACATTGTAAAGAAAAGAAGAAAGTTAGTAGGTACTAGATTTACTGTTTGGGCACCAAATGCTAAAAATGTTAGATTGATTGGTTCCTTCAACAATTGGAATGGATCTAGTAATGAATTAGAAAGGTTGAATAAGGAAGGTGTTTGGACAATACTCATTCCAGATGAGGACTTGAGTGGACATCTTTATAAGTACGAAATAGTCACACAAACTGGTGAGATTTTACATAAAGCAGATCCGTACGCTTTTTATTCAGAAGTGCGACCAAATACTGCCTCTATCGTCTATCCATTAAACGGCTATAAATGGAAGGATGCAAATTGGCGACGTAAGAAAAAAAGACAATCTATATATGAAAAGCCATTGTTTATATATGAGCTACATCTTGCATCTTGGAAAAAGAAACAAGATGGTTCTTTGTATAATTACGAGGAATTGGCAGATGAATTAATACCGTACGTTAAAGAAATGGGTTATACCCACATAGAATTATTACCATTAGTTGAACATCCATATGATCGTTCGTGGGGATATCAAGGTACTGGCTATTACTCTGCAACAAGTCGGTATGGAACTCCACATGAACTGATGATGTTTATTGATAAATGTCATCAAGAAGATATAGGAGTCATTCTTGATTGGGTTCCAGGGCATTTTTGTAAAGATGCACATGGATTATATATGTTTGATGGTACTCCAACATTTGAATATGCTGCATATAACGATAGAGAAAATGAGGTATGGGGAACAGCAAATTTTGATTTAGGAAAAACGGAGGTTCAGAGCTTTCTAATCTCCAATGCGATCTTTTGGATGGAATATTTCCATGTAGATGGCTTCCGTGTGGATGCAGTAGCAAATATGCTGTTTTGGCCTAATTCGGATGAGCTCCATGCAAATCCTTTTGCGATAAATTTTTTAAAGAAATTAAATGAAGCAGTATATGAATTTGATTATAGTGCGTTAATGATTGCTGAAGATTCAACAGATTGGCCCCTAGTAACAAAACCAACCTCTGTTGATGGATTAGGTTTTAATTATAAGTGGAATATGGGTTGGATGAACGACATGTTATCTTACATGATTCTATCGCCTGAACAACGTAGAAATCATCATAATAAAGTCACTTTTTCCCTCCTTTATGCATTTTCAGAAAACTTTATTTTACCCTTATCTCACGATGAAGTAGTTCATGGTAAACGATCTTTACTAAATAAAATGCCAGGTGACTACAGTGAGAAATTTGATCAATTAAGGCTTTTTTATGGATATTATATGACTCACCCTGGCAAAAAATTATTATTTATGGGAAGCGAGTTCGGTCAATGGGATGAATGGAAAGACCAAGATCAATTAGATTGGGTGTTAATGGACGAATTTAATACCCATAAACAGATGCAAATATTTATGAAAGATTTAATTAAAACATATACTGAAACACCAGCTTTGTTTGAGAAAGACCATGAGCAAGATGGCTTTGAATGGATTGATGCTAATAACTCTGATCAAAGTATTTTTAGTTTTATACGTAAAGGAAAAAAAGATGATGAATTTGTCATTATTTTATGTAATTTCACGAAAGAGCAATACGTAGATTATAAAATTGGAGTTCCTGAACTTACTAACTACGAAGAATTTTTCACTAGTAGTCGAAGTGAGTATGGAGGTTCGAGTAGTTTACAAAGCAAAGAATCATCTTCAGTAGAAGGAGAATATCATGGAAAGCCGTATCATATGTTGGTCGATATTGCACCATTTGGTTTTAGTATGTGGAGGCCGAAGAGAAGACGATGGGAGAGAGGGAATTCATGAAAATGAAAAAAAGTTGTGTAGCAATGTTGTTAGCGGGTGGAAAGGGCAGTCGTTTGAGCTCACTAACAAAACAAATAGCAAAACCTGCAGTTCCGTTTGGTGGAAAATACCGTATTATCGATTTTACGCTAAGTAATTGTACAAATTCTGGAATCGATACGGTTGGCATATTAACGCAATATCAACCTTTAGAGCTCCATTCCTATATTGGAATTGGAAGTGCATGGGATCTTGACCGACGAAATGGTGGGGTAACTGTTCTTCCCCCATACAGTGAATCAGCAGGAGTGAAATGGTATACAGGTACTGCTAGTGCAATATATCAAAATATGAATTACTTAAAGCAGTATGATCCTGAGTACGTTTTAATATTATCAGGAGATCATATTTACAAAATGGATTATGCAGAAATGCTTGATTTCCATATAGAAAAAAATGCAGATGTATCAATATCTGTTATAGAGGTTCCATGGGAAGAAGCGAGTCGTTTTGGAATTATGAATACGAATGATCAACAAGAGGTTATTGAATTTGATGAGAAGCCAGCACAACCGAAAAGCAATTTAGCTTCAATGGGGATATATATATTTAAGTGGTCGATTTTAAAAGAATATTTAGAAATGGATGACCGGAATCCAGAATCTAGTCATGACTTCGGAAAAGACGTTATCCCACTGCTACTTGAAGAAAAAAAGAAATTAGTTGCCTATCCTTTTAAAGGGTACTGGAAAGATGTAGGTACTGTTAAAAGCTTATGGGAAGCTAATATGGATTTGTTAGAAGATGGCTGTGGACTGAATTTATTTGACCACGATTGGCGTATTTATTCCGTTAATCCTAATCAGCCCCCGCAATTTATTGCTTCATATGCCGAAGTAAATGATTCTTTAGTAAATGAAGGCTGTTTTATTGAAGGTAAAGTAGATCATTCCGTACTATTTCAAGGGGTAACGCTTGGGAAAAATAGTATTGTACGCTCATCGGTGATTATGCCAGATGCGCAAATAGGGGAAAACGTTTATATAGAACGTGCAATTATTCCTAGTGGGTTAGTCATTCCAGATGGAACAGTTGTAGCACCAGAAAAATACGAAGAAGAAATTATTTTAGTTACGGAAGAATTAGTAGAAGAAGGAATTACAAAAGTTTCAAAGCTAACTTAATTTGACTGTATAGGGGGATGTGGAATGAATCAATCAATGTTAGGGATTATAGATGCAACTGCACAGAAAGAAGAAATTCAAGATTTAACAAGTAACCGCTCATTAGCGGCGGTTCCAATTGGAGGACGGTACCGTTTAATCGATTTTGTTTTATCCAATATGGTGAATTCTGGGATACAAAGTGTTGCGATATTTCCTCGCTATCAATATCGCTCTTTAATGGACCATCTTGGGTCAGGAAAAGAATGGGATTTAAATAGAAAAAGAGATGGACTATTCTTTTTTCCAAGTTCTGAAAAGGAATTATTAAATGGAGTAGGTTCATTTCATCAGTTCAGATCGAATATTGACTTCTTTCTAAGAAGTAAGCAAAAATACGTTCTCATTACGAATAGTCATACAGTTTGTAATATTGATTATAAGAAAATATTAGAGCGTCATCTGGAAAATCAATGTGATATTACGCAAGTGAATCAAAAAGGGAAAATGTTAGATATGTTCATACTTGAAAAAGATTTACTAATTAAACTGTTCTCTAATAAAGATTCAGGTTATCGAAATATTATGGATGTAGTAAAGGATCATAATCATAATTTAACAGTATGTGATTATGAGCATAACGGATATGTTGCAGTAGTAGATTCTATATCAAACTATTATTCTCACAGTCTCTCTCTATTAAATCCTAACATTTGGAAAGAATTGTTTCTACGTAATCGTCCAATTTATACGAAAGTAAAGGATGAGGCTCCAACTAAATATTCGAAAGATGCATATGTGAAAAATTCCTTAATTGCAAATGGCGCAATTATTGAAGGACATGTGGAAAACTGTATCGTCTTCAGAGGAGTAAAAATTGAAAAGGGTACAGTAGTTAAAAATAGTATTATTATGCAAAAAAGTGTCATAAAGGAAAATAGTGTTTTAGACAATGTTATTTTGGATAAAGATGTAAGAGTAGAACCAAAAACAATTTTAATTGGAAAAGTAGCTGAGCCGTTAGTATTGAAAAAAGGAACAGTACAAGGAGCGCTGATGAACTCGTGAACGTTTTATTTGTCGTATCAGAGTGTGTCCCTTTTGTAAAATCAGGGGGGCTTGGTGATGTATCAGGTGCGTTACCGAAAGAATTAAAAAATTTAGGGACAGATGTCAGGGTAATACTTCCTAAATACGGGCAAATTTCTCCTGAATATAAAGACAAAATGGAGAATATTGGGGTTATTTATATACAAGTTGGCTGGCGTCGACAATATTGTGGAATTGAAAGGTTAATAGTAGATGACGTTACGTATTACTTTATCGATAACGAATATTATTTTAATAGGGATTCTTTGTATGGTCATTTTGATGATGGAGAACGTTTTTCTTTCTTTTGCCGAGCAGTATTAGAAATTATACCTGTTATATCGTTTATTCCTGAAGTAATCCATTGCCATGATTGGCATACCGGAATGGTTAATTTCCTTTTGGAAAATGAATATAAATATGATGTTAGATATAAGGATATTAAAACTGTCTTTACTATTCACAATTTACAGTTTCAAGGCATTTTTCCACAACATATTTTAGGTGACTTATTAGGCTTAGATAACCGTTACTTCACTACAGAACAATTAGAGTTTTATGGCAATGTTAACTTTATGAAAGCTGCACTAGTTTCTTCGCATGCGATAACAACTGTAAGTCCAACGTATAAAAACGAAATACAAACCGAATTTTTTGGAGAAAGATTAGACGGTGTATTAAGGGAAAAGTCCCATCTATTAGAGGGAATAGTAAACGGAATAGATGAGGAAGTTTATAACCCGTTAAATGATCCAGTTATTGTAGCAAACTATTCTGTTCAACATACTGAGCCGAAATATGTAAATAAACAGCATCTACAAAAAATATGTCAATTACCCATACGACCAGAAGTTCCAGTCATTTCAATGGTAAGCCGTTTAACAAAGCAAAAAGGTTTAGATTTAGTAAAACATGTTTTTCATGAGGTGCTAGAAGAAGATGTCCAATTTATCGTTCTAGGGACGGGAGAAGATGAATTTGAACAATTCTTTAGACAGCTAGCAGCTCAGTATCCCCAAAAAGTGAAAGTTGTAATAGGGTTTAATGAAGATTTTGCTCATCAAATATATGCTGGAGCTGACTGCTTCTTAATGCCTTCTAAATTTGAACCATGTGGCCTTGGTCAACTAATAGCGATGAGATACGGCACGATACCAATTGTTCGTGAAACAGGAGGATTGAACGATACAGTTTTTCCTTATAATGAAGAAATAAATGAGGGAAATGGTTTTAGTTTTACAAATTATAATGCCCATGACATGTTATTTACGATACGTCGGGCAATTTCTTTATATAAAGAAAAAGAAGTATGGAATCGTCTTGTTAAAAACGCGATGAGTAGAGACTACAGTTGGGCAAGTTCAGCCTTTAAATACAACAAGTTATATTCATCTCTGTCGACGAGGAGGAACGTACATGTTCTCGAATAAAGAAAGTTTTAAAAGAGTGTATTTAAAAAAACTTGAAAGAATGTGCGGTAAAAAGTTTGACGAGTCTACGGTACGAGATCAATTTCAAACGTTAGGGAGTCTCATCAGGGAACATATAAGTCAAGATTGGATAGAAACAAATGAACGGTACCGTGCTGATAATGAGAAGCAGGTGTATTACTTATCGATTGAATTTTTACTTGGTCGCTTATTAGGTAGTAATTTGTTGAATTTAGGAATTCGTGATGTTGTAGAGGAAGGTTTAAATGATCTTGGAATTGATTTGCATCAGCTTGAAGAAATGGAAGCTGATGCTGGATTAGGTAATGGGGGATTGGGTAGATTAGCTGCCTGTTTCTTAGATTCGCTAGCTTCGTTAAACTTACCTGGGCACGGATGCGGAATCCGATATAAACATGGTCTGTTCGATCAAAAAATAGTGGATGGATACCAAGTTGAATTACCTGAGCAGTGGCTAAGGCATGGAAATGTATGGGAAGTGAGACGCCCTGAAAATGCAGTTGAAGTGAACTTCTGGGGAAAAGTCGAATCGTTTCAAGAGGATGGTAAGTGGATGTTTCGCCATGCAAATGGTGAGAAGGTTTTAGCTGTTCCATATGACGTACCTGTAATTGGCTACGAAACGAAAACAGTAAATACACTGCGACTTTGGAGTGCTGAACCTAGTCCATATCCACATACGAAGGATGTACTACAATATAAGCGAGATACAGAGTCAGTATCTGAATTTTTATATCCTGATGATACACATGACGATGGAAAGATTTTAAGGTTAAAGCAACAATATTTTTTAGTTGCTGCGAGTATAGGTAGTATTGTTCGTTCATACAGATTGAAAAATGGCCATTTAAGAGACTTCCATAAGCGGGTAACAATTCATATTAATGATACTCATCCCGTTTTAGCAATTCCAGAGTTGATGAGAATTCTATTAGATGATGAAGGTTTTAGTTGGGAAGAAGCTTGGGAAATTACGTCTAATACGATTTCATATACAAACCATACTACTCTCTCTGAAGCGTTAGAGAAGTGGCAGATTTCTATCTTTCGACCTCTATTGCCAAGGATTTATATGATCGTTGAAGAGATAAATGAAAGATATTGTAAAGAACTATGGAGTAAATATCCTGGTGACTGGCAGCGGATAGAGCAAATGGCGATAATTGCTCACGGATTAGTAAAAATGGCGCATTTAGCAATTGCGGGAAGTTATAGTGTCAACGGGGTTGCTAAAATCCATACGGATATTTTAAAAAAGAGAGAGATGCGTTTATTTTATGAGGCGCATCCGGAGAAGTTTAATAGTAAAACAAATGGTATTACACATAGAAGATGGTTAATAAAGTCGAATCCACAATTAACACAATTAATTAATGATTCAATTGGAAAAGCGTGGATTCATGAACCTAGTAAACTATCTTCACTAAAAGATCTAGCAACCGATCAATCGTTTCTTGAAGATCTTTCAAAAGTGAAACAAACGAGAAAACAAATACTGGCTAAGCGAATATTCGAGCAACAAGGGTTGAAAGTGGATACGGATAGTATTTTTGATGTGCAAGTTAAACGATTGCATGCTTATAAAAGGCAGCTTTTAAATGTACTTCATATCATGTATTTATACAACCGTTTGAAAGAAGACTCATCGTTTGAAATACATCCGCGTACCTTTATATTTGGTGCCAAAGCTTCACCTGGTTATTATTATGCGAAAAAAGTTATTAAACTCATAAACTCTTTAGCCGAGAAAGTAAATAATGACAAAGATGTCCGAGAACGATTAAAAATTGTGTTTTTAGAAAATTATCGTGTTTCGTTGGCAGAGGATATATTCCCAGCTGCAGACGTCAGTGAACAAATATCAACGGCCAGCAAAGAAGCATCTGGAACTGGAAACATGAAATTTATGATGAATGGTGCTGTTACATTAGGGACGTTGGATGGCGCTAATGTAGAAATTTTGGAAGAGGTTGGCCAAGAGAACATTTTTATTTTTGGCCTTAAAGCCGATGATGTTCTTCACTATCAGCAACATGGTGGCTATAATTCTTCCGAATATTACCATCATGATGGACGAATTGAGCAAGTGATGGAACAACTTATTAATGGATTTTTCCCTAACGTTCAAGACCATTTTGAACCGATTTATGACTCTTTATTAGTACAAAATGATGAATATTTTGTGCTAAAAGATTTTGGAGCATACGCAAAGATTCAAGAGCAGGTAAATGAAGCGTACCTTGATCGTACTAGGTGGTTAACGATGAGTGCCAACAATATTGCAGCTTCGGGCTATTTTTCAAGTGACCGAACGATTGCGCAATATGCAGAAGAAATATGGGGAATTACAAATAGTAGAGTGAAAAGCTATTGATGGTGAAGAGGGACAATACAATGTCCCTCTTTTTCTATTTTTAAGTAAACTGTTAACGAAGAGGCTGAGACAAGACTTATATGATTATGATAAAAATAGTTATGTTCCAATCTCTTCTTTTGCATCTGAAAACAGTGACTTGGCGGCGCTGGAGAAAAAATTAAAAAAGTGTAGGAAAGGAAGTGTTACCATTTCGGTTATCTTCTTTAACTGCAGCGATATATGTTTCAATGCTGTGGTTTTTTATTACAGAACCTTCTCTTTTTACAAATCGAATAGCGTTTGGAATATGGCGATAGTACCAATGTTGTTTTGAAATAGGACTGTACACCCGAGATGTTGGAACAAAAGGTACTAAGTCTAATAAATTAACAAATCGAATGGACGGAGGTCCCTGTTTCTTATACTCTTCTACGAAACCTTCATCTCCAACCCGAGGGCTACCATAGTTATACATAATTATAGATGAAAATAGTTTTTCTATGTTACATTCAAGTGCTAAAAGTGTAGCTAGTGCACCACCTAAACTGTGCCCAGTAATTAATAAGGTTTTCTTCTTTGATAGTGTTTCAAGAGTAGGAAATATTTCGTCTCTAACAGAATTATAAATCGATAAAAATCCACTATGGACTAAAGGAGAGGGAGAACAGTATGGGAAATGTTCTTGACTTACTTCAAGGTCTGAAATCCAATCAAGATTAGTTTGTGTACCCCTGAAGGCTACAACAATAACTTCTTCTGATTCAATTATAAAGCCAAACCATTCGGTTATATGGAATGAAACTCCTTTAAATTCTTTCGCTAGTTGAAAGCCTTGAGGTAAAGAAAATATACCATTTAGATGAAATTGGTCATATGCTAATTGACAACACTCTGCAAGTAAAACAGACCACTCTTTTGAAAAATGATCTATACGCAATAAAATAGCCCCTTTCCCATCCCTATAAAAAAAGGGTGTTACCAATAAATATGTGAAGGAATAGGGAAAAATGTAACAAAAACTGGTACAGAAATAAAGTATTATTCTGTACCAGCCAAATTCTAAATGACAAACTTTAGTGCTATTTATCTTCTTCTAAAGCCTCCTCTGTATAAGGATCCTTTTCATAACCAGGTAGGTCTCCAAATGAAGTCATAATCCCTTCTTCATCTAATTGTTGTTCATATTTTTCATGTTGATCGTTATTGTATACTTTAATTTCTTTTCCGTACATGTCTGTACCTATAAAGTTTTCAAAGTCTTCTACATAGCCTTCGTTTTCTCCGCTTTCCACGTATACGTCGTTATAATGGTCCACACCTCTATTGTCTAAATCAGATGGAGATTCACTTGTCCCATATTCAGATACAATCTGCCAAGTATCCTCAGAATCAAAAGTTACAGCTTCTTCATCATCGAACTCAAATTTGCCAAATGCAGGCATTAATACACCTTCTTCAACCGGTCGATTGTGTGAAACGATTTGATTTGGACTATGTTCTTTACAGTAAGTAGTAGAAGGAATCGCCTCTAGTCGCTCTTCATCAATATCCTTGCCACAAACTTCACATTTACCATACGTACCATTCTCCATTGCTTGGAGTGCATGATTAATATCAGCTAATTCTTTTTCCGTATGCTCATTTAAAGCGATATCTTTTTCACGTTCATATAATTCCGTCCCTAAATCACCTGGATGATTATCGTAAGCGGAAAGCTCACCTACAGAATTATAAGGATTTTCCCGCTCTAATTGGTAATGGTCATTTTCTTTAAAGCGTTCTTCGATTTCTTTTTTTGTATGGATTAATTCAGCTTTTAATTTAGCTAATTTGTCTTTTTGTATCATGTTAATCTCCTTCCTCCGATTACGAAGTGAAAGCAATTTTCACCATCTATTTGTATTATGAACGGAATGGGAGAAATAATGATTGGCAATATGTGAGTGAAAAATAAAAAGGACTGCCAGGCAGTCCTTTAAAAATTATATGAAATATCCAATTAATAAACCGATACATACTAAAAAGCCAAAGATTGTATTAGTTTTTGCAGTAGCTACCATTGCTGGCATCATGCTCACATTGCTGTTATTTTTTTTGAATTCTGTTACGGCTGTAATAGGCTTTCGAACAGATAAGAAAATTAATAAAGTCCAATAGGAAATGAAACCAATTAGAGCAAACGATACGATCAAGGCGAAAGAAATAATAAACATTCCCGCAAGGACCTTAATAGCATTGTCTCGACCAACTAGAATTGCTAATGTTTTACGACCGTTTTCTTTATCTCCATCTAAATCACGAATATTATTTGAAAGTAAAATAGCACCGACTAATATGGAAGCAGGAATAGAAACAAGTACTGCTGTAGTACTTACTGTTCCCGTTTGAATAAAGTAGGAAATGGCAATAATTCCAAATCCCATAAAGAAGCCTGATACAATTTCGCCAAATGGAGTGTAAGCTATTGGAAGAGGCCCACCTGTATATAGGTAGCCTACAATCATGCAAACTGTTCCAATTGCTGCAATCCACCATGTAGTTTCCATACAAATATAAACACCTAAAAGTACTGCTATACCATAGAATGTCAGAGCAATCGTCATGACCGTTTTAGGTGATATACCTTCTCGAACGATGGCTCCCCCAATACCGACAGAGTTCTCGTTATCTAATCCTCTTTTAAAATCATAATATTCATTAAACATATTCGTTGCAGCCTGAATGAGTAAGCTTGCAATTAGCATAGCTAAATATAATGGCCAATGGAGTGAAGTATCGTACATTGCTAAAACAGCACCAATCGTTACCGGAACAAAAGCAGCTGTTAATGTATGTGGACGCATTAAGTTCCACCATACTCTCCAACGCCTATTCGGTTGCATCATATTTGGTGTATTAGTTTGAATTGTTTGTGATTGCATTGTTGTTCCTCCTTCCCCAATATGGAGGTGAATGTTTTTTTGCATAACGTATAAATTATAAATACAGTTTAAGTTTAAGTAAAGGTTTAATTAGTGTCAACGATTAAGTAGAAGAAACAAAGGGAACGTTTGGAAAACATACATTTATATAGAAGAAAAAAGTTGAAAGCGGTTCATTTTATTGACATAAAAGTAATGACAGGTGTATCTTAAAAGGAGTGATTAAGAGACTTTTGTCTTACGGTTAAAGTTTTTGGGGGGAGCAAATTGGTTACGTTACAGAAGAGCAAGTGGAAACATTTTTGGAACGGCTGGGATTCATTAAATAGAAGCAAAGAAGTTTTATATAGTTATACAAAGAAAATAAGTGAAATTAATCCCCTACAATTCTTCCACAATGGAAGTGCTAATTTTAAAGGTCAACGCTTTTTTTGGACAAATAGAGCACGTAATGAAATGATTGTGGGCTTAGGAATTACGTTGCAATTTAGTTCAAATGAAAATGGAAAAGAAAGATATCTTGAAATCGAAAAAAGATGGAAGCAAATTGTTGCTAATTCTTTTTGTCATTCTCCGAATTCACATATTGGACCATATATGTTTGGAGGGTTTTCATTTGACCCTAAGAGAGAGCGGACACCGTTATGGGAAAAGTTCGCGCATACGGAATTTGTATTACCGACCGTTATGCTTACCATAAAAGACGATGAATCATTTTTAACGTATAATTTTTTTACAGATACGTCGAAGGAAAAGGTAAATCAAACTCTTTTGCTTGAGGAAGCCTTATTAAAGGATGGAACGCATTCTTACGGCTCTTCTGAACTCTCTTCCTTTTTGGAAATGGATCCTATAGAGTGGAAGCAATCTATAGAAGAAGTGAAGCGAAGAATTGTAGCTGGTCATATGGATAAGGTGGTCCTTGCAAGAGAATTAAGGACGAAATTTCTTGATTCAATAAATGTTGAAAGTGTACTAAGTATTCTACTAGAAGAACAACCAAGCTGTTATGTATTTGCATTTGAACGCGAGGATAATTGCTTTATTGGGGCAAGTCCAGAACAATTGGTTCAAAAAGAAAGTGAGATAGTAAAGTCGATGTGTTTAGCTGGATCGATTGCACGAGGAAAAACAATAGCTGAGGATGAAAATTTAGGAGATACGCTACTATCAGACAGTAAAAACCTACAAGAGCACGATTTTGTCGTACAAATGATTAGTAACTCGCTTAAAGCAGTATGTCAACAAGTAACAACAGGTGATCGTCCTAAATTGTATAAATTAAAGCACATCCAACATTTATTTACATCTGTGATAGGGGAGCTAAAGGATGACGTGTCCATATTTCAACTAATTGAAAGGCTTCACCCAACACCTGCACTTGGTGGCTACCCGAAAGAGATATCATTAGAAACGATAAGAGAGGTAGAAGTGCTTGACCGTGGATGGTATGCAGGTCCAATCGGCTGGATGAATTTGAAGGGTGATGGCGAGTTTGCTGTTGCCATACGTTCTGCTCTCCTACAAGAGAAGGAAGCTTCCTTATTTGCAGGTTGTGGAATTGTAGAAAACTCTGATCCAGAGAGTGAATATGAAGAAACTAGAATTAAATTTAAACCGATGCTATCGGCTTTAGGAGGCATCCGTCATCATGACAGCAACGAGTGAGTTAACTTATTATATTGGAGCCTTTGTGGATGAGCTCGTGAAAAGCGGTGTTAACGAAGTAGTTATTAGTCCAGGTTCACGTTCAACACCTATAGCCATCATGATGGCTGAACATCCCAATTTAAATATTAAAGTTTTAATCGATGAACGGTCAGCAGCATTTTATGCATTAGGACTTGCCAAAGTAACTGGAAAGGCAGTTGCACTTTTATGTACTTCAGGTACAGCTGCAACTAACTACTACCCAGCAATTGTTGAAGCGTATTACTCGAGAATTCCGCTAGTAGTTATTACAGCAGACCGACCGCATGAACTGAGAGACGTTGGTGCTCCGCAAGCAATTGATCAAATAAAACTTTATGGTGATTACGCAAAGTGGTTTGTAGAAATGTCACTACCATCAGAAGACAAGGGAAAACTACAGTATGTGAGGACTGTTGCAGCTAGAGCAACCGGGACAGCACTTGCAGCACCATCAGGTCCAGTACATTTAAATTTCCCTTTAGCTGAGCCACTTGTACCAGATTTAAGTTTAGAAAAAATTTGGACAAGACATCATGAAAAAGTGCTCTCCATTATGGAAAATAATTTAGGTAAATTAACAATTACGGAATCTGAAGCTATAAAAATTTCAACACTGTTGTCCGAAAACAAGAAAGGTGTTATTGTTTGTGGTGAAATAAAAGATGACGAGCACCTGCGTGCCCAAATTGTAGCACTTGCAGAAAAATTACAATACCCAATCTTAGCTGATCCACTTTCTCAATTAAGAAGTGGAGTACATCGTAAACAAGTCATTGTAGAAGGATACGATGCTTTTTTACGAGGTGAACATGCTCTACAGGAACTTAAGCCTGAAGTGATTATTCGCTTCGGTTCGATGCCTGTTTCTAAGTTTTTAAGCTTATACATAAAAAAGACTGACTGTTTACAGTTAATTGTAGATGGAGATGGTACGTGGCGGGACCCAACGTTACAAGCTACCCATATCATTCATAGCGACGAAGCTTTATTTTGTGAGGCGATTTTGCCAAAATTACCAGTAGTAAATGAGCAGGCTGATTGGTTAAATAAATTTTTATTAATAAATGAAACAACAAAAAAGGTGTTAACCAATCATTTAGATGATGTTCCACTATTTGAAGGAAAAGTAATCTCACAATTACAGCAAATCTTACCGGCTTCTTCTTGCTTATTTGTTGGTAATAGTATGCCAATTCGTGATTTAGATACTTTCTTCTTCACAAATGATAAACGTATAAAATTACTTGCTAACAGAGGAGCGAACGGAATAGATGGCGTTGTTTCTTCTGCATTGGCAGCAAGCTCTGTTCATGAACATACTGTTTTAGTCATTGGTGATTTGTCCTTCTATCATGATATGAATGGATTACTCGCTGCAAAATTATTAAATTTAAATATTACCATCGTATTAATTAATAATAACGGTGGCGGGATATTTTCCTTCCTCCCTCAGTCGAAAGTGGAAAAGCATTTTGAAGCGTTATTTGGTACCCCTACCGATTTACCTTTTGGACATGCTGTTGCTCTTTACAATGGTCAATACGACAAAGTCGAAAATTGGCAGGATTTCCACGAAAAAATGGAGCACGCTTTTTCGACTAAAGGACTGAACGTTATTGAAGTTTCGACAAATCGATTGGAAAATGAGCAGCTTCATCGAAAAATGTGGGAAAATGTTTCCCGGGAAATCCAACTGTCAAGAAAGAAGGAATTTTGATGAAAATAAGAGATGTCGAATATTTTGTTCGAACAATTGGTAATGGGCCAAAACATCTCCTATTTCTTCACGGTTTTACTGGACAACATAGTAATTGGAGTAAAATAATTGATCATTTTAACGATAAATCAAAATTTACATTTATACTAGTAGATTTACTAGGGCATGGTAAAAGCGATTCTCCACTTCCTCATCACCGTTATTCAATGGAACACACACTGGAGGATTTAAAGGAGATTATCGAGTCTTTAGGGTATAATAAGGTAACAGTTGTAGGGTATTCTATGGGAGGCAGGATTGCTTTATCTTTCGCGAATCGTTATCCACACTTAGTTAATAAACTTGTTTTAGAAAGCGCGTCTCCTGGACTTCGAACAGAGATAGAAAGAAAAGATAGAGTAGTACAAGATGAATTACTAGCTTTAAAAATTGAAAATAATGGGTTAGATTCGTTTGTCGATTTCTGGATGAATATCCCTTTATTCGCATCTCAAAAACAATTTTTAGACGATGAAAAATGGGAAGCTATTCGTAAGCAAAAATTGCAAAATAATGAAAAGGGTCTCGCAAATAGTTTGCGTGGAATTGGCACAGGTTGCCAACCACCTTTATGGGACCACCTTCCCCTTCTTTCGCTTCCAGTTTTAATCCTAACAGGAGAACTTGACCAGAAGTTCGTAAAAATAGGGAAAGAAATGAATGATTTGTTACCAAATGCAACTTTTTATAAATTTTTAGAAGCAGGACATGCAATTCATGTGGAACAAGCCGAAAAATTTGGTAAAATAGTAAGTGAGTTTTGTCGAAATTAAGTTAGAGGAGGAAGAGTAATGGCAATTGAATGGGTAACAGAACGTGAGTATGAAGATATTTTATATCAAACATATAATGGAATTGCAAAGATCTCTATTAACAGACCAGAAGTACATAACGCATTCCGTCCGAAAACAGTACATGAGCTAATTGATGCATTTTCTCGCGCTAGAGACAACGCAGATGTTGGTGTAATTATTTTATCTGGTGAAGGCGGCAAGGCATTCTGTTCAGGTGGCGACCAAAAAGTACGTGGACATGGTGGATATGTTGGAGAAGATGAAATTCCTCGTCTAAATGTCCTTGATTTACAACGTTTAATACGGGTAACACCTAAACCAGTTGTTGCGATGGTTGCTGGTTATGCAATTGGTGGGGGACATGTACTCCACATCGTTTGTGACTTAACGATTGCTGCTGATAATGCTGTCTTTGGACAAACAGGACCTAAAGTTGGTAGCTTTGATGCCGGTTACGGTTCAGGATATTTAGCTCGCATCGTAGGTCATAAAAAAGCTCGTGAGATTTGGTACTTATGCCGCCAATATAACGCACAAGAAGCGTTAGATATGGGCTTAGTAAATACTGTTGTTCCTCTAGAGGAATTAGAAGCAGAAACTGTTAAATGGTGTGAAGAAATGTTAGAGAAAAGTCCAACAGCTCTTCGTTTCTTAAAAGCTGCATTCAATGCAGACACAGATGGTTTAGCTGGTATTCAGCAATTTGCTGGAGATGCTACTCTTCTTTACTACACGACTGACGAAGCAAAAGAAGGTCGAGATGCCTTTAAAGAGAAGAGAAAACCAGACTTTGGACAATTCCCACGTTTCCCTTAATATTAAGGAAAAGTTAGGATGTCTCTTAAACTTAAGGGTTTAAGAGGTATCCTTCTTTTATTTCTGGATTCTAAACAAAGTTTGTTTGAATGGGCTATTTCAAGTGTATATGCTTACATTCATGAATTGCCCCGTATGAAAGGAAGGGATTTTTATGGAATTGGTACTACCCAATTTTCTAGAAAAAAGGGCCCAAATATCACCTGCAAAAATGGCAATTAAGACTGAAACGAGTAGCATAACGTTTGAGCAACTATTTACACGCAGTAAAGAATTAGCATATAAAATAGCATCATTTGGAATACGAAAAGGAGATTATGTCTCCATTTATATGGAAAACAGTTTAAATCTAATGGAACTAATCTTTGCTTTAAAAAATATTGGCTGTATTACTGTTTTACACAATACTCGATTAACAGTTGAAGAGTTAACATATCAAGTAAAGGATTCTGATTCGAAAATAATCATAACGGATGAGGAGAAATGTTCGCTATTACAAGAACCTTGGAATCATTCCTTTGTATACTCCTTTTCAACCATTGACAATACTGTGAAATATGAAGAGGTTCCAATACAACACGAATTTAACCTTTCTGATACAGATACTATCATGTATACATCAGGAACAACCGGTTTTCCAAAAGGGGTAAAACAGACTTACGGTAATCATTATTGGAGTGCGACAGCATCCGCTTTAAATTTAGGGATAAGAGAAGATGATTGTTGGCTAATTGCAGTTCCATTATTTCATATAAGTGGACTTTCTATTTTGATGCGCGGTGTGATTTATGGAATGGAGGTTGTCTTACATACTAAATTTGATCCGAAAAAAGTAAATAAAGCTATTCGGTCGGAAAAAGTGACAATTATATCTGTTGTCACGACTATGCTTTCCAAATTAGTTGACGAATTAGGGGAAGAGAGCTATCCAACGTCCTTTCGATGTATGTTAGCTGGAGGCGGTCCTGTTCCTTTATCAATGTTGGAAAGATGTCATGAAAAAAACATACCAGTCGTTCAAACTTATGGCATGACGGAAACATGCTCACAAATTGTTACATTATCTGCAACGGATGCAATATCCAAAGTCGGTTCTAGTGGAAAAGCGTTATTTCCTTGTCAATTAAAAATTGTTGTAGACGGCGTCGAACAGGGCCCAAATTCTCCTGGAGAAATTGTAGTAAAAGGTCCTAATGTGACAACAGGTTATCTCCATCGTGCTAGTTTTGAAGATGGATGGTTATATACAGGAGATATTGGCTATCTAGATGATGAAGGTTTTTTATATGTCTTAGATAGAAGAAGTGATTTAATCATATCAGGTGGGGAAAATATATATCCAGCCGAAATTGAAAGTGTGCTTCAATCTCATCCTGATGTTATAGACTCGGGTGTTACGGGTGTCGAAGATGAAAAATGGGGCGAAGTTCCAAACGCTTTTGTCGTTTTAAAGTCAGGTGCCAAAACGACGAAAGAAGACATCATGAACTTTTTATACGATAGACTTGCGAAATATAAAATACCGAAACGAATTATGTTTGTAGATACATTACCACGTAATGCGACAAATAAATTACAAAGAAGAAAATTAAAAGATCTACTACATCAAAACGGAGCTAACTAGTTGAACACTATGTTAGCTTTTTTTCTTTGTATAAAAGCTATATTAAAAAGTAAAAAAATAAATCAACTTTTCAAAAAAATATATTGACAAAAGTTTGCTCAAGGTTTAATTTTTGTATTAGGGAAACTTTTTGTGATATAGTCTAAAAAAATGCATATAATCAAATAAGTGTTTGCACCACATAAAAAAGACTGCATACATTAATTTTAGCTTATGTCTTTTTTTACATTATTTTTTGCCTTAAGGAAACTTTTATATCCTAATACAAAAAAGGGGAGTTAGGGAAAATGAATCTTATTAAAAAGTTTTTAGTAATATCCGTAGTTGGTTGCATGTTACTATTCGTAGGTTGCTCATCAAATAACACAAGCTCTGAGGAAAGAAATGAAATTCACGTAACAACTACAATTGCACAAATTGCAGATGTTGTTAAAAATGTTGGAGGAGAAAAAGTTAAAGTTGAATCATTAATGGGCCCTGGTATTGACCCACATGCATATAATGCTTCTCAAGGTGATATTTCGAAACTAAGTAATGCTGACATTATTTTTTATAATGGTTTAAATTTAGAAGGAAAAATGGGAGAAATATTTAAAAATATGGAAAAAGACAAACCTACTATTGCAGTAGCGGAAACGATACCTGCACATTTATTGTTAGAGGATGAAGAAGAGGCTGGTATGCCTGATCCTCACGTGTGGTTTGATATAAACTTATGGATTCATGTAGTGGAAGCTATTAAAGAAGAGCTTATTAAGCTTGATAACGATAATAAAGAGTTTTATGAAAAAAATGCGGATAGCTATATAGCTGAAATAACGGATTTACACGAATGGGCAATAGAAGAAATAAAATCGATCCCTGAAGAGAGTAGAGTATTAATTACAGCTCATGACGCTTTTCAATATTTCGGTAGTGCGTATAGCATTGAAGTAATGGGCTTACAAGGATTAAGTACAGATGCTGAATATGGCTTGCACGATGTTCGTGAATTAATCGAGGTTATTACAACACGCAATATAAAAGCAGTTTTTGTAGAAAGTAGTATATCCGATGAATCTATAAGATCTGTTGTGGAAGGTGCAAAAAGCAGAGGCCATGAAGTAGTTATAGGTGGAGAACTATACTCAGATGCAATGGGAGATGCTGGAACAGAAGAAGGAACGTATATAGGAATGTTTAAACATAATATAAGAACCATTGTAGATGCACTTAAATAATATGGGAGGAGTGGGTATTTGAGAAATTGTATGTCAAATGCCCATCCTTCTTAATTGTTTCATTAACGTTAAGGATGTGAAGAAAAATATTATGGACCCATTAAAAGTGGAAAATTTAACTGTTGCGTATAATCGAAAACCTGTTTTAAAAGAAGTAAGCTTTTCGATTCCTGAAGGAAAGCTAATTGGAATAATAGGTCCAAACGGTGCCGGAAAATCTACTTTAATAAAAGCAATACTGGAATTAATTCCGAGAGCAACAGGGCATGTAACTATATACGATAGGCAATATAAAAGTCAAAGAAAATTAATTGGTTATGTACCGCAAAGAGGCTCTGTTGATTGGGATTTCCCAACAAATGCCTTAGATGTAGTATTAATGGGGAGATATGGGCATATCGGTTGGTTTAAGAGGCCAAACAAAAAGGACATTGCTTATGCTCTTGAATGCCTTGATAAAGTTGGAATGGAAGAATATGCTAAACGTCAAATTAGCCAACTTTCAGGAGGTCAGCAACAGAGAGTGTTTCTTGCTAGAGCGTTAGCACAAGATGCTAGCATCTATTTTATGGATGAACCGTTTGTAGGGGTAGATGCAGCAACGGAGAAGGCAATCATTACAATTTTAAATGAATTAAAAGAACAAGGGAAAACAGTACTAGTCGTACATCATGACTTACAAACTGTTAAAGAATATTTTGACTGGGTATTACTTCTAAACTTACGTAAAGTAGCACTAGGGCCTACTAATGAAGTCTTTACAATTGAAAATTTACAAAAAACATATGGTGGGAGATTAGCGTTTTTAGATCAAAATAATACGCTAATCGAACAGTAGGGGTGAAAATATGGATTTCCTCTTACAAATGCTTCAAGATCCCAATGTACAATGGGTATTAATTGGTACGTCCTTGTTAGGTATCGCCAGTGGTGTTTTAGGTAGTTTTGCTTTACTAAGAAAGCAAAGCTTATTAGGAGATGCGATGGCCCATGCCGCTTTGCCTGGTATTTGTATTGCATTTCTTATTTATGGGGCTAAGTCTATGTCGTGGTTTATGATTGGTGCCGCCTTATCTGGTTTAATAGGTACTTATTGTATTCAAGCGATAATTAAGCACTCGAGAATTAAGGAAGATACAGCGATTGGATTAGTATTAAGTGTGTTTTTCGGATTAGGAATTACGTTATTAACTTACATTCAACAGCTAGGTAAAGGGAATCAAGCAGGCTTAGATTCTTTCATTTTTGGGCAGGCAGCTTCAATTGTAGGCAGTGATGTAAACATTATAACAACTGTTTCTATAATTCTTATAGCAACTACCATTCTATTATTCAAAGAATTAAAGTTAATAACTTTTGATGCACAATTTGCACAAGGAATTGGGTTACCTGTTAAATGGCTAAATGGCTTATTAATGACTTTAATTGTCTGTGCGGTAGTGATTGGTCTTCAAGCAGTTGGAGTTGTTCTAATGGCGGCGATGTTAATTACTCCGGCAATTTCTGCAAGGTATTGGACAGAAAGGCTAGATTATATGGTTATTATTTCAGGAGTCATTGGAGGTGTGTCTGGAGTAATAGGAACCCTTCTTAGTACCCTAACTAGAGGAATGCCTACCGGGCCATTAATTATTCTAGCAGCAACTATGATGTTTTTGTTTTCCTTATTATTTGGTGTAAAAAGAGGAGTGCTATTCCAAGCATATAAACTATTAATGGTCAGAAAACAAGTTGTACTAGAAAACATCCTAACTAGTTTATATAATGAGACAGAAAAATCATTAGCTTCTTCCAATTGTATAGGTGTTGTTAATATTAAAGAGAGTGAAAACTCCTTATTCACTCCTTTTATTTATAAAAGATTAATGAAGGAAAAATTAATTTCTATAGACGAAAACTATCAAATTTATTTAACCGAAAAAGGGTTATTTATAGCGCATGAAATTGTGTTAAAAGAAAGATTATTAGATATGTATTTAATGAATGAAAGTCAATTTCCAGAATTAAATTGGCGAGAAAGTGGATATAATGTGCTCAACGAACCAAAAGAATTAATACAACAGCTAACACATTTACTCAAAGAATTCGGAAGAGAACCGATTGCCTTATCATTATATCAATTAAAAAATAGTAAAGAACGAAACTACCAAATGATAAGCAAAAGGGAGGCAGGACATTCATGACGTACGAAGCATGGATTATCGTAACTGGTTCTCTCGTCGGTATTACTTGTGGTATTACTGGATGCTTTCTAATTTTAAGAAAGATGGCTATGTTAGCAGATGCAATTAGTCACACTGTTTTACTTGGAATCGTAGCAGCGTATTTGGTTAGCAGTAGTATGGAAGGAATCTATATGTTTGCTGGTGCTATAATTGTTGGTTTGTTAACAGCATTTTTTGTACAGCTCCTCCATTCCTCAGGAGTTCAATCAGATGCTGCAATAGGGGTAGTCTTTACTTCCTTATTTGCACTTGGAGTAGTACTAATCTCTCTTTATGCTGGCAGAATTCATTTAGATGTGGATCATGCTCTAATGGGTGAGATTGCCTTCGTACCGTGGAATACTTGGGAAATAGGTGGAGTGGATTTAGGACCAATAGCAGTTTGGATGTTAGGGATAGTTCTTTTCATTAACCTCACTTTAATCGTAATTTTCTATAAGGAATTAAAAATAACCTCGTTTGATCCTGAAATGGCAACAGCGATTGGAATTCCGGTTATGTTTATTCATTACGTACTGATGGGAATGCTTTCTATAACAACCGTTGCTTCTTTTGATAGCGTTGGTGCTATACTAGTTGTTGCTATGTTAATAGCCCCTGGAGCAAGTGCATATTTATTAACAGATAGACTAAGTATTATGTTACTACTAAGTGCTTTACTTGGTGTTCTAGCAGCAGGTTTAGGGTATTACGCAGCATCTATTTTAAATGTGTCTATTTCAGGTTCAATGGCAACAATGGCAGGGATTCTTTTTGTTTTATGCTTTTTCTTCTCCCCGAAACATGGGATTTTTATTAAATGGTTAGTTCGTAAAAAATTCGTTCAATCGAGCTCCAATTAAGAGCAGTTCCAGTGTAAATCTGGAACTGCTACTTTTTTTACATGCTAGTGCTTGGTTCAAATGTTTTACAATCCGTTTCCTTCGAATCAGATGCTTCAGTACCTCTATGTGATACAACATAAATGGCATCTGCATTACAAAGGTTTCCTTGTCCCCAATAGTGACAGTTTTTCACTTCACATAAAACTTCAACTTCTCTTCCCATTGTTGTGCCCCCTTTTTCAGAAGATACAACATTATTATGTATCGTCAAAAAGAAGATAATTCTGTTAATAAGTGGGAGTGCAAGGTGCATTTTCCTCAACGTGTCTTTTCATATTATACTCACCATTTATTTATTTCAGTGGTTATTCAAATATTACATAAATCGTAATTGTTACGCTTTATGTTATAATAAAGTATACAATAATGAGTATGAAAGCGATAAATGGGAATAACGATAATAGAGGGAAAAATAAGGAGGAAGGTCATGAAAAAGATACCTGTCTACGTTATTAGTGGATTTTTAGGTAGTGGAAAAACAACGGTTTTACTTCACATGATTAACCACTTCAAAAAGGAGAATAAACAGCCTGGCATTATATTAAATGAACTAGGAGATGAAAACGTAGAGAAACATCTCTTTAGTGAAGAAAAGATGATTGAACTTTTAAATGGCTGTATATGTTGTACGATCCAAGGTGATTTAAAGGGTACGCTCCAATCATTAAAAAATGAGCCCATTGATGTGTTACTAATTGAAGGAACCGGTGTAGCAAACCCGTTAGAAATCCGAGACATACTTTTTGATCCTCATTTTATTGATACGTTTGAGCTACAATCTATGATAAGTATCGTTGATGCAAGTCACTATTTAGAATATCAAAGCTTTTTTGCAAGTTCTAAAGAAATTAGAGCACTCCTTAAGGAACAGATTGAAGCTGCTTCCTTACTTATTATAAATAAAATTGACTTAGTATCTGAAAAAGAATTGAAAAAGGTAGAGAGAAAAATCTTACTTGAGATGAATCGAGATATTCCGATGTATCAGACGACTCATGGAGAAATTCCACTTGAAATATTGTTAGAAAAAAGGGTACATGTTGTAGAGGTGAGTGAACAAGATCACCATCATCACCATCATATTGAAGCAATAAAAATGAAGTGGGCTAAACCAATTACTCGCAAGCAGCTAGAAGAAAAGTTAAAGTCATTAGCAACGAAAGTAATTAGGGCAAAAGGGATTGTTTATTTAGATACGTCAAATGACTTATATGAATTTCAATACGCAGCTAAGCAATTATCTGTACATAAAATTAATGAGAATGAATCACCTAAAATTATTTTAATCGGGAAAGATTTATCAAAGGAAGAAATAGAGAGGCTTTTTCAAGAGGAGAATTAAATGAAGCGTAAAAGAGTGTATATATCTCTTATACGCTTTTTTGCGTTTTTTAATAACATTCTACTTATTTTCAATAAAAAAAGAGTAGAAAAACCTATTTTGAATATTTTGAAAATTAGTGCTATCGGTTGACGCATTTTTCCTACTTATACAATAAAATAGGGTTGTCTAAGTTAAATAGACTTTTATTATAGGGAGGGAATGGAATGGCAAAGGTGTTGAAATCAATTTTTTCCGCAACATTAGTATTAATTTTAGCTTTTTCTTCATTAAGTTTTGGGAACACTTCCACAGTTAACGCATCACTTCATGAACAGCGACTGTTAGTAGTATTTCAGTCGGAGAATTTACCTTCAAATGTGAATACACTTGTTTCAAAAGCAGGAGGACAAATTACATATGAAGTACCACAAATTGGTGTAATTGAAGTTGCAACAAATAATCCAGGAACTTTTCTAAAAGAAATGTTGAAAAATAAACAAGTGTTATCTATTGGACCTTCCGTAGAAGTAAATCTTGAATTACCTGAATTTGAAACAGATGGTAACGAGGTAGAAACAAACACTAATATTATCGAGAATATTTGGGAATCGGGTTATCAATGGGATATTGAGCAGGTGACAAACAATGGGGCTAGCCATAGTATTAATAAAGAGGGAAGAAGTGAAGTGGTTGTAGCTGTTATCGATACAGGATTTGATTTTAATCATCCGGATCTAGTTGCAAATGTTGATCTAGAAGGATCTAAAACATTCGTACCTGGGACAACTGACTCTTGGGATTGGAATAGTCATGGTACTCACGTAGCAGGTACAATTGGTGCTGATGGTAGAATGAAAGGGGTAGCACCTGGTGTTACATTACGTTCTTATCGAGTTTTTGGAGCTACCGGTGGGGCACAACAAATTTGGATTACGGATGCGATTATTGCTGCTGCAAATGACGGTGTCGATGTTATTAATATGAGCTTAGGTGGTACGCGACTTCTTGGTCAATGGTTCTATACAAATCCAAATACTGGTGAAAAAATAAGAGGTGGCAATAGCGCAGCAGATTATACAGCGTATACACGTGCAGTAAGATATGCTGTGAAAAAAGGGGCTACAGTAGTAGCATCCGCTGGAAATTCATCTTACGATTTAAGTAATCCTTCTAAAGTCGCGGAAAAAATAAATGAAGGCAGAACAGACGGTTGGGAAGCAAAAGGAGCAGTATTTTATGTACCTGCTCAAATACCAGGAGTAGTAACAGTTTCTTCTATTGGTGCTGGTTTTGGTACTGAAAATAGATTAGCGTACTATTCTAACTATGGAAACGGAGCTATTGATCTTGGGGCTCCAGGTGGAGACCTAGGTCCAAACAATCAAGGTGGAAGTAAACATTTAGTTTTAAGTGCAGTCCCAACGTATATGACATTTAATACAGCGAGAGGATTAGAAGCTAAAGCATTATTTGGAGAAGGCTATGGTTGGAAAGGTGGCACATCAATGGCTGCTCCTCAAGTTTCTGGAGCCGCGGCAGCGTACATCGCTAGTGTATTAGCGGATACGGGTAAAAAACCATCCCCAATGCAAGTACAAACACGTCTACAGCAAACTGCTGTTGATGCTGGAAAAAATGGGTATGATGAAATTTATGGTCATGGTATTGTAAATGCACACCAAGCGTTATTAAGAAATAAAAAATAAACGAAAGAAAAGGAAGGGGGATGTTACAATCCGCCTTCCTCTTCTTTCGTTGTTTAGGAAAAAATTTAATTCCTTTTGACCTGAGCGAGCCGCCTGCACTTTTCGTCTTAATTTAATGCTTTTCTTAATGTTTCAATATTCTTCCTCATGAGAGAAAAGTAATCTTCATTATTTTCTATATCTTCTTCGGTTAGCGCTTCAAGGTTATGCAGAGTCAATGCTTCTGCATTAATCTCTGTTCTAACCATTTCTGCTATTTTTCCAGTAATGTTTTGATCAAAAATAACGTATTTTATATCATTTTCTTGTGCTGTTTTAATAATTTCAGTTAATTGTCTTTGTGAAGGCTCATCTGTTGGGGATAATCCTGTCACACTGATTTGATTAATTCCGTAACGATGTTCCCAATATCCGTAAGCGGCATGTGAAACTAGTATGTTGTTTGTTGAAGCTGTTTGAACCATTTCATCAAACTCATTGTGTACTGCTTCTAATTCTTGTTTTAATTCATTAAAGTTACTCTCAAAAAATTCTGTTTGGTCAGGGTTTAAAGAAATAAGTGCGTCTTTAATATTTTCTGCTAATTGGATAGATAAAATAGGGTCAATCCAAATATGTGGATCGCCATCATGTGCGTGTGCATGATCATGGTCGTGACTTTCTTCTTGTGTCTCATGTTCATTGTCATGATCATGGTCGTGATCTTCTTCATGAGTATCATGATCATGGTTGTGGTCGTGATCCTCTTCATGAGCATCATGTTCATGATCGTGATCGTGGTCGTGATCTTCTTCATGAGCATCGTGATCATGGTCATGATCGTGGTTATGATCTTCTTCATGAGCATCGTGATCATGGTCATAGTCTAATAATTCAATATCTTTACCAGCAGGAATAATCATAACTTTTTCGTTTTTTAATACATCTTTCATTTTGTCAGCAAAACCTTCTGCGCCTACACCTGAATAGATAAATACATCTGCTACAGCAATTTCACTTACAACACGTGTACTTGGCTCATACGTATGTGCATCTGCTCCAGGAGGATATACGGATTCAACATCAACAAATTCTCCACCAATTTTATTAGTAAAATCTTCAAGTGGATATATTGTAGTATATACCTTAATTTTATTATTAGTTTCAGTTGCATCGTTCGTTGTATTATTATTACTACAGCCAACAAGAGCTGTAAATATTAATAGTAAAAATGTAAAAACTATTGCTTTTATTTTCATATTACTCTCCCCGTTAATATATTTTTTATCCTTTGACATTATATCGTAATGGTTACGATTTGAGAACTATATTTTTTTATTCTTCTACGATAAATTTTGGTAATGGATCATGAAACGAACTCCAATCAAGCTTCATTTCCTCTTCAGTTAATAGACAGATGTCTAGAGAAGCTATCAAATCTGAATTATTCATTTCTACGCCAATGAAAACTAGTTCATTCTTTCGATCGCTATATATACTATCCCAGTCATCTAATAGTTCAGGCTCTTCGCGTAACGTTTGTTCTCTTTCTTTTTCGTTATAACTAGCCACCCATTCGCCAGCACCTTGAATCATAATGGATGCTCCTGCTTGTGATAGGAGTCCAGCCATGTTATTTCTCGTTGCAAGCCAAAAGAATCCTTTTGCTCTAACAATTTCGTCTGGCCAAGTTTCCAGCCACTTTAAAAATCTCTCAGGATGAAATGGTTTTTTTCTTCTGTATACAAAAGATGTGATACCGTACTCTTCTGTTTCTGGAGTATGTTCTTCATTTAATTCCTTTATCCAACCAGCATTTTGGCTAACTTTTTCAAAGTCAAACAAATGAGTGTTTAAAATTTTGGATAAAGGAATTTGACCATAGCTAGCATTAATAATATTGGCACCTGGATTTAACTTTTTCAAAAGCATGTGCAGTTCATTAATGTAGTCTTCTTCTTCAAGTAAATCTATTTTATTTAAAACAATCACATCAGCAAATTCAACTTGGTCTATTAATAAATCAGCTATCTCACGTCTATCATCTTCACTATTACCTTGATTACGATCTAATAGACTTTCACCTGATTGGTAATCGTTCCAAAACTGTTCAGCATTAACGACTGTTACCATCGTATCTAGTCGACATTTGTTTGTTAAATCAATATTGAGCTCCTCATCGATGTAAGTAAATGTTTGTGCAACAGGAATCGGTTCGCTAATTCCTGAAGATTCAATGACAATATAATCTCCCTTCCTCAACTAACCTATCTACTTCTTGCATTAAATTATCACGAAGAGTACAGCAAATGCAGCCATTTTGCATTTCTACTAATTTTTCTTCTGTTCTAGTAAAACCACCTTGTTGAATAAGAGTAGAATCGATATTAATTTCGCTCATATCGTTAACAATGACAGCGACTTTTAAACCTTCACGGTTATGTAAGAGGTGGTTCAGTAAGGTTGTTTTACCTGCCCCTAAATATCCACTTAAGACAGTAATTGGAATTCTTTTTTTCATTTCGTTCTCCTTTTATTAAACTATTAAATCAAAATCATTACGATTTAAAAAGTGTGTTTCTGCGCTTGAGTAATGAATATGATTAACTAATCGTAATTATTACGATTTACATTATGTATATTACTAAAAAAGATTGGCTTTGACAACAGTTTTATTTTATCATTTATTTTAGGGCTATGAAATTATTTGATTTAGAGGTGATTTAGTTGAAACTTTTAGAAGAAATTTTAGAACATAACAGTAATTTTGTTAGAAACAAAGAATATTTAAAATACGAAACAACTAAGTTTCCAAATAAGAAAGTTGTTGTACTTTCTTGTATGGACACTAGATTACTCGAATTACTACCAAGTGCACTAAACTTTAAGCATGGAGATATGAAAATCGTAAAAAATGCTGGTGCATTAGTTTCTCACCCATTCGGAAGTATTATGAGAAGCATATTAGTAGCAGTATACGAACTAAATGCAGATGAAGTAATGGTAGTAGGCCATCATGATTGTGGAATGGGAAGTATTAACGCAGATTCTATGATTCAAAAAATGAAAGATCGTGGAATTGCTGTAGAAAAAATTGAAGCATTAAAATATGCAGGTGTAGATATTAAGAGCTTCTTAAAAGGGTTTCAAAGTGTAGAAGAGAGTGTACGTGAAAGTGTGGATACTATTAATAACCATCCCCTACTTCCTTCTAACCTTCCTGTACATGGACTTGTCATTGATCCTCATACAGGAAAGTTAGATGTAGTAATAAATGGTTACGAAGCCGATTAATTTTTTGCTTTCTTTTCAGGTACAGGATCCATACCACCTGGATGAAATGGGTGACATTTGAAAATTCTTTTTATAGTTAGCCAGCCACCTTTTAAAGCACCAAAACGTTGGATTGCTTCCATTCCATAATGAGAACACGTTGGATAAAAACGACATGTTGGTGGTTTTAGTGGGGAAATTACTTTTTGGTAAAATTTAATTAAAAGTAAGAAAAGCTGTTTCAAAAGCAGTCGCCTCCTACTATTATTATAGACTAAAACGATTAAAAGAGAAAAACTAATAATTCGGATTGTTTTAATCGGAATAAAAGTTTGTTATAATGTTAGAGATGTATTAAATTTAATGATAGGGGTGTTGTTCATGCCTTCAGTTGAAAGCTTTGAACTTGATCATAATGCTGTAAAAGCACCGTATGTTCGCCATTGTGGTGTACACAAAGTAGGTACAGACGGTGAAGTAAATAAATTTGATATTCGTTTTTGTCAACCAAATAAACAAGCGATGAAGCCAGACGTGATTCATACGTTAGAGCATTTATTAGCAATTAACATAAGAACACATGCTGAAAAATATAATCATTTTGATATAATTGATATTTCTCCAATGGGTTGCCAAACTGGTTACTATTTAGTAGTAAGTGGGGCACCAACAGTAGAAGAGGTTATCGATTTACTAGAAGCTACACTAACAGATGCGCTTGAAACAGAAATTGTTCCAGCTGCTACTGAAAAAGAGTGTGGGCAGGCGAAATTGCATGATTTAGAAGGTGCGAAACGATTAATGCGTTTCTGGTTATCACAAGATAAAATGGAATTAACAAAAGTTTTCGGTTAATGTAAAAAAACTGCCAAGTGGCAGTTTTTTTTATTCTATAATCAACTTTTCCATCTATTTCCCTTACTAATTTAATAAATATTTAAAAAGATATAAAAACGATATGATATAATACAAAAAATAACGCTTGGAAATTGATAAATACATTGTAAAAGTTATAAATATTTTTTTAAGGAGATGAATATGTTTAAAAAAGTTTGGAAAGAAGTTATTGGACTAGGATTAATCGGTCTGTTTTTATATTTATTTTTCTTTGTCGATTTAAAAGATTTAACATTTAATATTCCTGGACAATGGTTGAATGTTAATACCATCTTTTTAAGTATAGTATTAGAAGCAATCCCTTTTTTACTACTTGGAGTTTTTGCTTCTGCGCTCATTCAAACTTTTGTTTCGGAAGATACCATTAAAAGGTTTCTTCCTAAAAATGCGGTCGGTGCCATCATACCAGCTGCTATATTAGGGGTCATTTTTCCGATTTGTGAATGTGCGATAATTCCGGTTGTGCGGAGGCTAATAAAAAAAGGGATGCCGCTACACGTAGGAGTTGTCTTATTAGTTGGTGCTCCAATATTAAACCCCATCGTTGTACTCTCAACCTATTATGCTTTTAATGGCAATCCAACTATTTTGTATGGAAGATTTGGACTAGCGTTCTTTCTATCTATTATAATTGGACTCCTTATGCTTTTACTTTTTAAAAATAATAATCAATTACGCTGGACAAAAAATGAATTAATCGGTAGGCAAGAAATGGTGGAAGAAAAGCCACAAAATAAGTGGAAAACTACTTTCTATCATGCTAGTGATGAATTTTTCGAAATGGGTAAATACTTCATTATCGGTGCCTTTGTCGCTAGTTTATTTCAAACGTTTTTAGACCGTAGTCTTCTAACAGCTATTGGGTCTCATGAAATCTTTGGACCTGCTGTAATGATGGCATTTGCATATGTTCTGTCACTATGTTCCGAGGCAGACGCGTTTGTAGCTGCTTCATTTGGGTCCACTTTTTCTACCGGTTCCTTACTTGCGTTTTTAATTTACGGACCAATGATTGATCTGAAAAATACGGTCATGTTATTTGCGTATTTTAGAGTGAAATTCGTGCTAGTATTTATTGCAGTAGTTACGGTAGTGGTATTTTCTAGTATTCTAGTATTTCAACAAATTGTTCTTTAAGGAAGGTGAGAAAAGTGGAACAGAACAGGGACTATAGTTTTCATATTTATATACGAGGAATTATTCTTTTAGGATTTACATTGCTGTTTTTTAAATTAATTGTAAGTGGTGATATCATTAATTTTATTGCACCACGTATGATGCCGTTTATGTATTTTGCAGTTGCAGTGTTGTTCATATTAGGAATCCAACAAATTTGGAGAAGTGGTTCTAAAAAAATCGAAGAACTTGTGTGCAATTGTGGATTTGATCACGGAGGAAACTCTTCTCCAATTCAGTCTGTTTTAATCTATTCCCTATTTATCTTTCCTATTGTAACAGGGTTTATGTTCTCAGATAACATACTAGACAGCTCGATTATCGATAAAAGAGGTTTTACGAGCTCTAAGAAGCTTGCGGAGGAGCGCCAAGAGCAAATAGAGGAATTTGATACGTCAAGAGCCGAGCAGTATTTAGAAGATCCAGAAGCATACATGGAGTCGTTAGATGAACGGTTAAATGATGTTCCATTAGAGCATCCAGAAGGATTTGAAATAATAGAGCCACCTGAAGGGTTTTATGAGGAATTAAAAGTAGAGTTACTAAATTCTGATACGATTGTTGTCGATGATGACCGTTATATTCCGATTATGAATATTGTGGACATGTCCCCAGAAGAATTTGTAGGAAAGCGAATTGAGATGATTGGCTTCGTTTATAGGGAGCCTGATTTTACAGAAAATCAGTTTGTAGTAGCCCGTTTCGGCTTATCGTGTTGTGTAGCGGATGCTGGTGTATATGGGACTTTATCGAATATGCCTGGTGGACAAAACCTAGAGCTAGATGAATGGGTTAGTGTTTCAGGTGTTTTAGAAGTAATTGAATACAATGGATGGATTTTACCGTATATACAAGTAGATTCATTAGAAAAGATCGAACAGCCGAAAAATCCCTATATTTATGAATATTACTAAAAAAGTTGCGAATTGTATTCGCAACTTTTTTACGTTATTGTCTTAAAGCGTACCTCTAAAAAATTGGTTAGCATGCGGATACGGCAGCTACTGGAGATTTTCTATTTATTCCTTTGTTCACAATTATCATCTCGTAATTGGTCATCGTCTATAGGATCAACAGTATGTTCATATTTATATGCTTTATTTGTCGTAAGTAACGTTAGAAGCAAGACAACTATTACGATAACAATACATAGAATTAATATTTTTATCATGACATTCCTCCTCTAGCAACTTCATTCTATCATGAAAAAAGCTATTTGTGAGGATATGAATAAAAGTTTAAGGTAAAAATAAACGGGTATTGATAGTAATAGGAGGAGATAAATATGGAACAAAAATTAACGAATGTCGTAAATAAACAAGTTGCCAATTGGAGTGTACTTTTCATCAAATTACATAACTATCATTGGTTTGTGAAGGGACCAGAGTTCTTTACTTTACATGCTAAGTTTGAAGAGCTTTATACCGAGGCGGCTACACATATTGATTCTCTAGCTGAACGGTTACTAGCAATTGGTGGGGAACCTGTTGGTACAATGAAGGAAATACTAGAAATTTCTTCTATTATAGAAGCAGAAGGAGAGAAAAGCGCTCAACAAATGGTAGCTTCTATCGCTTCTGACTTTGACGTTTTAATTTCTGAATTAAGAGAAGGAATGGAAATTGCTGAACAGGCAGGCGATGAAACAACTGGAGATATGCTGTTAGCAATTCATGCAAGTGTAGAAAAGCATAATTGGATGTTAAAAGCATTCATGCAATAATAGTTTGTAAAAGCCTTCGATATATTATCGAAGGCTCTTTTCATGCTTATGTTATCGTAAGGAAAGTTTATAAATAGTTCTATAAACCTGTAGGCTCTTTTATGTTAATGTAACAGCCCGCTACTAGATGTAGTCGGATAAATATCACTATCTATAGATAGTCTGTCTTTTATTTTCTCCCGTAATACTATAGCTATTAAGCTTTGTAATTCTTCTTCCTCAAGTTCTTTTAAAATAGTTAAGCAGTTATTTCTATCTAAATTTTGGACGATAGAAATTGTAATCGCATCTACATCTTCATCCTCACGTACCCATTTGTGCCGATATTTTTCAAAAATTCGATCTAAGTATGACATCATTTTAACCTCCTCTTTTTTTAGCTTATGTATAAACGTGGTAATCATGTATTCGATTGTAGTAATAAGCAATGTACCTTCTAAACGAGAATAAAGTGGCATGTTTGAGTAAGAATAATGGAAAGAGATGCATGCCACTGTAAAAGAAAGGGATGGTTAAGATGGAAAAAAAAACTTATTACGTATCACTTGCAGAAGGAGTTATTACTCAAGTTAAAACAGCAACTTCTTGGGACTATGAGATTCAAGCTAATGACGAAGAAATAACGAAATTAAGGGAGTTATTTGACCAAAACTATTCTTCTGATTGGCAATCATTTTGGAGAGCGCACGTGCCATACATTCAGTATCATAACGATAAACAAAACGATGGATATGATAATGGATTGCAGTTAGTTTTTAAAATGCTGTATGAACTAGGGGATGACGAAACAAAGGCGCATATTAAAAATGAGGGACTTTTGGATGGACCATTATCATAATAATAATTCCTTCCCATTTAGCTAGAAAGATATGTTATGATGTAAAAAAACGATCAAGTATATGAGTAATACTTGTTCTTAAAATGGAATGTTGGGGTTATTTTTATGCTACAATTTGATGATATGTACGATAATAAAGTAATGTTATCTTTCGAATATTTACCTTTTAGTGAACATCCAAAACATGTTTGGGTCATATGTAAATATCGCGACACGTGGTTATTGACAAAACATAAAAATAGAGGATTAGAGTTCCCAGGAGGAAAGGTAGAGCAAGGAGAAAGTGCTGATGAGGCGGCAATAAGAGAAGTGAAAGAAGAAACTGGTGGAATAGTAGATATGCTTTACTACGTCGGGCAATATAAGGTGAACGGACGAGATAAGACGATTATTAAGAATGTATACTTTGCTCAAATAAAAGAAATAGAAAAACAAGCGCATTATTTTGAAACGAAAGGTCCGGTACTTTTACAATCGTTACCATCCAATATAAAAAGTAATAATGCATATAGTTTTATTATGAAAGATGATGTTTTAACTTTTAGCATACAAAAATTAAGAGAGAAGCAATTTATTAATTAAATAAAGGCTACCCTATAGGGAGCCTTTTTTATTTTGTGTGTTTAATTAGCTTTTTTTCTAAAAACTCAACTAATTGGTACATAATTGTAGCAAGGACCGCGATTACGAGTAAGCTTAAAAGGACTAAAGTGAAATTAAATACTTGGAAGCCGTATATAATTAAGTAGCCAAGACCTTTTGACGATACAAGGAATTCACCTACAATAACGCCAACCCAAGCTAGCCCTACGTTTACTTTCAATGTGGAAATAATAGTAGGATAGGAGGCTGGTAAAACGGCTTCTTTAAATAGTTGAGTTCTAGAAGCTCCAAATGTTTGTAACACTTTTAAGTAGTTGGTGTCTACTTCTTTAAAAGATGTATAAACAACTATTGTTGTAATGATGATGGAAATAAGCGCACCCATTGCGATGATAGAACCCATATGTGGGCCAATCGCTACAATCAAGATAGGCCCTAAAGCAATTTTAGGCATTGCATTTAGTACTACTAAATATGGCTCTAATACTTTAGAGAAAAATGGTGACCACCATAAAATTGCAGCTAAAATGGTACCTAATAGAGTTCCTAATATAAATCCGAATATCGTTTCCATTAAAGTGATACTCGTATGAACGTATAACGAACCATCGCCTATTTTTTCGATAAACAGTTGAAATATTTTAGATGGGTAACTAAATAGTAACGGGTCAATCCAATGTTTTTTTCCTGCTATTTCCCATAGTGAGAAAAAAGAAACGAAGAGGAGAAGCTGGAAAAAACGTACCCATCGCTTTTCAACTTTTTTCTGCTTTATATATTTTTCATGAAGCAGTTTGTCATTGTTCTGGGTGTTCAAGTTGTTCCAACTCCTTCCATATTTTTTGGAATAGTGTTGCGTAGTCAGGGTGTTGTCTTGCATGAAAAGGAGATAATTCTCTTAATGAATTTGGCACGATAAAAGTCTTTGCGATTTTCCCTGGATTAGCTTTAAATAAAAATATGCGGTCACTCATTGCGATGGCTTCTCCGATATCGTGTGTAACAAGGAGCGCAGTTTTTTCAAAAGCCTTTAATGTAGCCGAAACTAAATCTTCTAGTTTTAACTTTGTTTGATAATCCAATGCGGAAAATGGTTCATCTAAAAGTAATAACATTGGATTCGTTGCTAACGTTCTGACTAAAGCTACCCGCTGCCTCATTCCTCCCGATAGTTCAGATGGATACATCTTTTCAACATTTTCTAACCCTATTTCCGTTAATAAAGATAGTGCCTTCTGTTTCTTTTCTTCTTCTAACATATTTGTGATTTTTAGACCGAGCAAAATATTTTCTTCAATTGTCTTCCAAGGAAATAAATAATCTTGTTGTAGCATGTAGCCAATATTTCCTCGGTTTAGAAGTGGATTCGCTCCTTTAATCCAGACTTCTCCATTCGTTGGTTTTATTAGCCCAGCAACAATGGATAATAACGTCGTTTTTCCACAACCACTAGGGCCTAAAAAGGAGATGAACTCTCCTTCTTCAACAGATAAGGAGACATTTTCTAAAGCTTTCGTTGTACGATCCATAGATAAATATATATGATCTACTGCTTCTATTTTTAAAAAACTCATTTAAATCACCTTAATTTCCAATAACGTTTTCTGCGATGTTTGTATTTACTAACGTCCCATGATCAACTTGAGTCGGTAGTTCTCCTGCTTCTTCCATAATTGCTTGTAAGTTATCCCACTCTTGTTTATCTAATATTGGGTCTGTAGCAAAAGAGCCTTGGCTTTTATATCGATCAACAACCATTTCGATTAGTTCTAATTCAGTATCATCAAAATAACTTTGAATTACTTCCGCCACTTCTTTAGCAGAATGGTTATCTACCCATTGTTGTGCTTTATATAAAGCTCTCGTAAATTTTTCAATAGTTTCCTCATTTTCATTTATATAGCTTTGTTTTGACATAAAAGTCGTGTACGGGACAAGACCTGACTCTGTTCCGAATGAAGCCACAATATAACCGATTCCTTCTTTTTCAAATATACTTGCTTGTGGTTCAAATAATTGTACGAAGTCACCAGTTCCAGATGCAAAAGCATTAGGTATATTTCCGAAATCTATATTTTGAATTAAGTTTAAGTCGCTATGAGGATTGATACCATGCTGTTTTAATACGAATTCACCGACCATTTGTGGCATGCCGCCGACACGTTGGCCTAAAAATGTAGTATCTTTCAAGTCATCCCAGCTGAAATTATCCAGTTTTTCACGAGAAACTAAAAAAGTTCCATCTGTTTGTGTTAATTGTGCAAAATTTATAACAGGGTCTGTTGCACCTTGTGCATAAACATAAATAGAAGTTTCAGAGCCTACTAATGCAATATCAGCTCCATTGCTAAGTAAAGCTGTCATCGTTTTGTCCCCGCCCCATGCAGTTGTTAATTGTACATCCAAGCCTTCTTCTTCAAAAAAGCCTTTTTCAATCGCAACATATTGGGGAGCATAAAAAATGGAGCGAGTTACTTCGGCAACGCGAACGGTTTGACCATTTGAATTTCCGCATGCAACAATAGAAAATAATAAAACAAACCCAATTATGGAAGCACTTATTATCTTTACATATCTTTTCATCTTACTTCTAACCTCCTCTTTGAAGTGTTTTATATAAACTGGACAGGCCAACAACATATACGGGGGAATGAATATAGTTGCTGGAATGTCCAGGAATAGTTAAACTAATCACTAAATGAATAGGAAAGTTCAACTACTAATTACAATATTCATGTAGGAAAAAATGTGTGAATGCCTAAGGAGATGAAAAACGTGAATAGTGATGGAAAAATTATTGATAAAAAACGGTTTCCTTCTCCAAGTTCAAAGATAGATGTATATACAATCACTTATATGAGTGGTGGTTTAAAGGTGAAGGGTCTATTGGCCGAACCTAAAGAGGCTGGAAAGTATGACGGTTTCCTTTACTTGCGTGGGGGAATAAAAAATGTTGGACAAGTTAGGGTAGCAAGAATTGTTCAGTTTGCGTCTGAAGGTTTTGTTGTGATGGCACCATTCTATCGTGGGAACCAAGGTGGAGAGGGAAACGAAGACTTCGCAGGAGATGATCGCCAAGATGCATTTGCGGCTTATCAATTACTTGAGCGATACGAAAAGGTTCAAGCAGATCGCATCCATGTGTTTGGATTTTCAAGAGGAGGTGTAATGGCTTTATTAACAGCCATTCATTTTCCTACTGTTCTGTCAGTTGTATGCTGGGGCGGTGTCTCGGATATGCATTTAACATATGAGGAGCGAGTAGATTTACGTAGAATGTTAAAGAGAGTAGTTGGTGGAACTCCTAATAAAGTACCAGAGCGATATGATTGGCGAACGCCACTATATGAAGTAGAAAAGATTAAAAGTCCTGTACTATTAATTCATGGTGCTAAGGATGAGAATGTGTCAATTGAACATTCCATTCGTCTTGAGAAGCGTTTGAAAGAATTAGAGAAAAGAGTGGAAAGTTGGTATTTTTATGAATTTACTCATTATTTTCCGCCAGAGCAAAACCGAAGAACAGTGAGAAGATTAACGGAGTGGATGAAGAATCAATAGCAGTACCTTGTTACATAGAAAAAGCACGACTGTATGGTATAGACTATCATACAGTCGTGCTTTTTAATTAAACTGTTGGACCACCAAGAGCTAAAATGTTATTTGGAACATGTTGGAATTTTGTGAAATTTTGTTTGAACTTCTCTGCTAGTTCACGTGCTTTTTTATCATATTCTGCTTCACTAGTCCATGTTTTCTTAGGTTGTAATACTTCGTCAGGAACACCAGTTACATGTAAAGGTACGTTTACTCCGAAATATGGATCAGGTTGAAATTCTGCATTTGTTAATTCACCTTCAAGAGCTGCTTGCACCATGGAACGAGTATAGGAAAGTTTCATTCTATTACCTACACCATACTCTCCACCGGTCCACCCTGTATTAACTAAAAATACTTGAACGTTGTGTTCGTCAATTTTCTTTCCTAACATTTCTGCATAAGTTGTTGCAGGTAGTGGTAAGAAAGGTGATCCGAAGCATGTAGAGAACGTTGCCTGTGGTGAAGTGATGCCACGTTCTGTTCCAGCAAGTTTACTTGTGTAACCGCTTAAAAAATGGAACATAGCTTGTTCTTTTGATAATTTGCTAATAGGAGGTAGTACCCCAGTTGCATCAGCTGTTAAAAATATAATAGTTGTTGGATGCCCAGCAACGCTTGGATCAACAATGTTATTCATTGCTTGTAATGGATATGCTGCACGAGTGTTTTCTGTTAGTGACGAATCATCGTAATCAGGAATTCTACTGTTTTCATTTAATACTACATTTTCTAATACAGATCCGAAGCGGATGCTATCAAAAATTTGTGGTTCTTTTTCTTGAGAAAGTCCGATACATTTTGCATAACAACCACCTTCAATGTTGAATACACCAGTGTTGGACCAACCATGTTCGTCGTCACCAATTAATTTACGATTTGGATCGGCAGAAAGGGTCGTTTTACCAGTTCCTGATAACCCGAAAAACAACGCCACATCTCCTTCACGACCTACGTTAGCAGAGCAGTGCATCGGCAAAATACCGTTTTCAGGTAATAAGTAGTTCATAATCGAGAAAATTGATTTTTTCATTTCGCCAGCATATTCTGTACCGCCTATTAAAATAATTCTCTTTTTAAACGATACTAAAATGAATGCTTCAGAGTTTGTTTTATCAATTGAAGGATCAGCCTTAAACGTTGGTGCCGAAATAATCGAAAATCCAGCTTCATGTGTTGCTACTTCTTCTTCTGTTGGACGAATAAATAATTGGTGTGCAAAAAGGTTGTGCCATGCAAATTCATTGATAACTTGAATTGGTAAGCGATACTTCTCGTCTGCACCTGCAAAACCTTTAAAAATAAAAATTTCATCTTTGTTTTCTAAGTAATGAACAACCTTATTATATAATGCATCAAATACATCTTCAGAAATAGGTTGATTTACTTTTCCCCAGTCTACTTTATCTTTACTGATTTCGTCTTGGACGATAAATTTATCTTTCGGTGATCTACCTGTGTATTTTCCAGTAGTTGCAAGCACTGCACCTGTTGCAGATAAAGTTCCTTCTTTTCTTTCTAAAACTTTTTCTACCAATTGTGGGACAGATAATTGTACATTTGCATTGCTTCCATATAATAATGTAGATAGTCCGTTATCGATACCAACCGTTTTCATCTTTAAACTCTCCTTCAGAAAAGTGTATTGTTTATGTTAATAATTAAAAGTATAACACATTAACATCAATAGTCCATACTAATTGTGATATTTTATGTAAAGATTACAATGGAAGTTCATAAAATACACTTTTTTCTCAAATTTGGTATAGATAGCGTCATATTGATGAACTCTAACATTGTAGTAGTTGATAAAGCTAGTGGAAGATTACTTCATAGTATATATTCACTATATTATAAAAATACAAGTATTTCTCTTTTTTTCTTTAGGAAAAATGTCGGTTTTTGTTGACATAGATAGTTTCACTACGATAATATAAATCACTGAACGGATACTCTTATCCCGAGATGGTGGAGGGACAGGCCCGATGAAACCCAGCAACCTGCTCATTTAACTGCAATACATACTGGGCATATTTAATGAAGTGAGAAAAGGTGCTAACCTGAAGCAAAGTATTATATGCTTTGCGTGATAAGAGTGAAAGGCGATAAATCTTCAACCTTTCCTCAAAAAAAGGAAAGGTTTTTTATATTTTGACACAAGATAAGGGAGAGCGTTATATATTAACATTGGAGCTTATCTTAAAGTTTTATTGGGAAAGTGGAGATCCGTATCATGATGGTGATATACACCGATAATTATAAAGGAGGAACTTTATAAAATGACAAAACAACGTCGTTTATTTACTTCTGAGTCCGTTACTGAGGGACACCCGGACAAAATTTGTGATCAAATTTCTGATTCTATCCTGGATGCTATTTTGGCAAATGACCCTAATGCCCGCGTAGCTTGTGAAACATCTGTTACTACAGGTCTTGTATTAGTTGCTGGTGAAATTACAACATCTACATATGTAGATATTCCTAAAATTGTTCGTGAAACTATTCAAGGTATCGGATATACGCGTGCGAAATACGGATTTGATGCGGAAACGTGTGCAGTATTAACTTCAATAGATGAGCAATCTGCTGATATCGCGATGGGGGTAGACCAAGCGTTAGAGGCACGTGAAGGACAAATGACAGATGCGGAAATCGAGGCTATTGGAGCTGGAGACCAAGGTTTAATGTTTGGTTTTGCTTGTAATGAAACGAAAGAATTAATGCCATTACCAATATCTCTTGCTCACAAATTAGCTCGTCGTCTAACTGAAGTAAGAAAAGAAGAAATCTTACCATACTTACGTCCAGACGGTAAAACACAGGTAACAGTGGAGTATGATGAGAACGACAAACCTGTTCGTATTGATACGATTGTTATTTCAACACAACATCACCCAGAAATTACGTTAGAGCAAATTCAACGCAATATTAAAGAGTACGTTATTAATCCAGTTGTTCCAGCTGAATTAATTGACGAAAACACTAAATATTTCATCAACCCAACAGGTCGTTTCGTAATTGGTGGACCTCAAGGGGATGCTGGTTTAACTGGTAGAAAAATTATTGTTGATACGTACGGTGGTTATGCACGTCATGGTGGAGGAGCTTTCTCTGGTAAGGATGCTACTAAAGTAGACCGCTCTGGTGCTTATGCTGCTCGTTACGTTGCGAAAAACATCGTTGCTGCAGAACTTGCTGACAAATGTGAAGTGCAACTAGCATATGCAATTGGTGTTGCTCAACCAGTTTCTATCGCAGTTGATACTTTCGGAACTGGAAAAGTATCAGAAGAGAAATTAGTAGAACTTGTACGTGCTAATTTTGACTTACGTCCAGCAGGTATTATTAAAATGCTTGACTTACGTCGCCCGATTTACAAACAAACAGCTGCTTACGGCCACTTCGGACGTAACGACCTTGACCTTCCTTGGGAGCGTACAGATAAAGCTACTGCATTAAAAGAACAAGCAAACGCTTAATAGATGTAACCAAAAAACTGCAGAGATTCCTTTGCAGTTTTTTGGTGTAAAATTGAAAGGATTTTTATTTTCAAAACTAACAACATAGTGAAGAAGAATACGGAAGGCATACACCGGAGAGATTCATGGACGATAGCGAAGTGAAACTGTAACATGGTAGAATACTATAGCACCTTCGCTTTTGTATGTTTATTTTTTCTAACACTTAACAAATCATAGCCTATAGCGTTATAATATATTTGCTATAAAACTTCTGCTTATAGACTTATGTTGAAAGTGAGTGTTTTTGATGGGCCGTAAATGGAACAACATTAAAGAAAAAAAGGCTGCAAAAGATGCAAATACGAGCCGAATATATGCGAAATTCGGTCGTGAAATTTATGTAGTAGCAAAACAGGGAGAGCCTGACCCAGAACTAAATCAAGCATTACGCTTTGTTTTAGAAAAGGCAAAAACATATAATGTTCCGAGAGCAATTATTGACCGTGCCATTGAAAAAGCAAAAGGTGGCGGAGAAGAAACTTACGATAAACTTCGTTACGAAGGATTTGGTCCGAATGGTTCAATGGTTATAGTAGATGCATTAACGAACAATGTGAATAGAACAGCTTCGGAAGTTCGTGCTGCTTTTGGTAAAAATGGTGGTAACATGGGTGTAAGTGGTTCTGTCGCTTACATGTTCGATTCGACTGCGGTTATTGGTGTAGAAGGGAAGTCTGCTGACGAGGTATTAGAGTTATTAATGGAAGCAGATCTTGATGCACGTGATATATTAGAGGAAGAAGATACGGTCATCGTTTATGCAGAGCCAGACCAATTTCATGCTGTTCAAGAGGCGTTTAAAAATGCAGGGGTTACAGAATTTAAAGTAGCGGAATTAACAATGTTACCTCAAACGGAAGTAACCTTATCGGAAGATTCATTAGCACAGTTTGAGAAAATGATTGATGCGTTAGAAGATTTAGAAGATGTTCAACAAGTTTATCATAACGTAGACTTAGGCTAATAATTTAAAAGGGTGTACTAAATAGCCAGCCGCCATTGTAATTAATTGGGGGCGAGTATTTAGAACACCCTTTTCTTTAGCTTTCAGACTGTGGGTTATTTAATAATTCCTCTTGTTCATTCGGTTCCATTCCATTTTGCTCTTGAATATTATTTTGAATCTTTTTATTTAATATAGACTCGCTTTTAATATTCATGTTAGGAGGTAGATTATTATTTCTACTAGCTTGTTTATTCCAAGTTGACATATTACTACTCACCTCTTTAAAAAAATTAAGCTAAATGTTGAAGAGCAATACTTTTTAACACTTCTTCGTATTCCATTACTAAATTATCGAAAATAGAATCCCAGGACTGTGTTAATGCGTATTGTCTTGCTTTTTGACTCATATTATACATAACAGCCTCATTTTTTAAAAAATAAGTAATTTTTTCTACAAACTCATTCGTATCTTTTTCAACACATAAAAACCCTGTTACTCCTTCTTTGACAATCGAACGTACTCCACCTGCATTTGCCGCAATCGTTGGGGTGCCACAGGCTAATGCTTCTAACACTACATTACCGAACGTTTCTGTTGTAGACGGAAATACAAAAACGTTAGCGCTAGCATATACTGCTGCCAACTCTTCCCCTTTTAAAAAACCTGTAAAAGTCATGTTTTTTGGTGCAAGTTTCTTTAATTCTTCTTTAAGTGGGCCATCGCCAACTACTAACCAGTGCGAGTTTTGCTTGATTTCTGGAGGTAGGTTTTCAGCAATTTCAGGTAAGAGTAAAACATCTTTTTCCGGTGCAAGTCTACCTACACATAAGAGGATATATTTTTCTTTAATATTATATTTCCCCCTCACTTCCTGTTCATTAAATAATGGATGAAAAACGGTACTATCTACACCTCGTGACCAAATAGCTAACCTTGTAAAACCTTTTTTTGTTAAATGTTCTTCGGTTTGTATAGAAGGAACAAATATTTTTTCTAACGGCCGATGAAACCATCCCATGTATTTCCAAAGAAGTTTAGAAAACAATTGAAGGTCATAATACTCTAAATATTTATCGAAATCTGTATGATACGAACCGACAATGGGGATGTTTAGTTTTTTCGCATAATGCAATCCACATAACCCCATATTAAAGGGAGTAGCAACGTGTATAATGTCAGGCTTAAATCGAATAAGCTCTTCTTTTACTTGTGATGTTTTAGGTAAGGCGAGTCGACATTCTGGATATAGGAAAAATGGAAAACTAGTAAAACGATGAACATGTGTAGAGAAAAATTCTTTTTCGGTACTTTCCGGTGCAAAAACACGGAATTCAATTTGTTCCTTTGTTAAATAATCTGTATAGCGTTTTAAAGTCTTCGCAACCCCATTAACTTCAGGAAAAAAAGTATCAGTGAAAATAGCGATTTTCATTGTATTCCCTCCAAATTAGATAAAATAGGTGTGTATAAAAGCATGAGAAACATATCCCGCTGTACAGCCTAGTAAACAACCGACAATAACATCTGATGGATAGTGCAGTCCTAAATAAATTCTAGAAAGACCGACAGCACAAGCGACAGGCAGTAATAAAATTGATAATGTAGGATAAAAAATAATAAAAGGAACTACAATGGAAAAGATTGCTGTCGTATGACCAGATGGAAAAGAATGATCTTTTAAAGGATTTTGAGTAACGTTAATATGTTCAATTACTAAATAGGGACGTTTCCTAGGTAATAATTTTTTTAATAGAGCAACTGGAATATGGCTAATAGTAAGAGCAACTGCACTTGCTATTGCAGTAGTATGCAGTGAATGAGAAGAAAAAATAATGAAAAGTAGTGAAATTGAAATAGTAAAAGATGCTCCACCTAAATGTGTAACCCCATGAAAAAATGTGTTTAATAGCTTTCTCTTGTAAAATTGGTTAATATACTTAAAAAGGAAGCATTCGAATGTATAAATGTGAGTGAAAAGCTTAGCCATCTTATAACCCCTTTTCATTTCTTTTATAATCATTTTAATAGAGGAATATTTAGGAAATACTAACATGTTGTAAAAAGAATGTTAAAGCTTTTTTCAACCAAAAAATGACCATGTATGAATACATACATGGTCATGTTAAAGCGACTGGCAACAAAATCGCAACAAAATCATTAATACAAAGCGAAAGATTGTATCATTAGCGTATAATTTGAATTTAATTACGATTCATAACAAAATAGTAATAATAGATAATAGTAGAAAATAATTATGATTGGATGGATTTGTAATATTGGCCTTTTTCCACATATTCTCTTCTAATACGTGCCATATCTTTACGATCTTCGTCATTTAAATCTCGAATTACTTTTGCTGGTCTTCCGAACGCTAGCGTATTAGGAGGAATTACTTTGCCGGGAGGTACTAAGCTACCTGCCCCTATAAAAGCTCCTTCTCCTATTTCAGCACCATCTAAAATAATGGAATTCATGCCTATTAGTGCGTCTTTTCGAATAATCGAGCTATGTAATGTGCATTGATGGCCGATTGTAACGTCATCCTCTATAACTAACGGACGATTTGGACTTTGGTGAAGAAGAGACTGATCTTGAATATTTACTCGGTTTCCAATAATAGTTGGAGCGACATCACCGCGTATTACAGTGTGAAACCATATACTACACTGTTGGCCAATTGTAACGTCACCAGTAATTACTGCGAAATCAGCAATATATGTGGTAGAATCAATATTTGGTTTCTTATCTTTGTAAGGATAAAGTTTATACATGTTGGTTACCCCCAATATGCTTTTTCTTTTATCATAACAAAGAAACTTACATATTTACATGTGGGAGTTGAGAATGTGAGACAATGGTTAACAACTGCTGATAACAAAAAAGGTACAATTGTAATTGTACATAGTGCTTTAGATTATCACGGACGATATGAATTACTTATTAAATTTTTCAACCGTTCTGGTTTTCATGTCATAATGGGTGATCTTCCTGGTCAAGGGTTATCGACTAGAAGGAAAGGTCATATAGAAAGCTTTGAGGAATATATAAATGAAGTGGATAAATGGGTAAAGCAAGCATATTTATTAGAACCGCCAGTATTTGTATATGGCCATAGCATTGGCGGGCTTGCTGTTATTAGAACGTTACAAAAAAGACAGGATTTATTAATTCAAGGTGTTATATTATCATCCCCAAGCCTCGAACTTTCTAAAAAACCTAGCAAAGGGATAGAATTGTTTGCGAAGGGATTAGATAAAATTAAGCCTTCGTTACTAATCTCGACAGGATTAAGTATAGAAGATGTTACAAGAAATGAAGAGATGTATCTTATTGGGAGAGAGGACGCGAAATATAGTGCCAAAATCTCCGTTCATTGGTATCGAGAAGTAACGAACGCAATGAAATTAGCTTTTAATGAACAAGATTATTTTCCTTACGAATTACCACTTTTAGTGTTGCAAGCGGGTGACGATCAAGTGGTGGAAAAAGAATCTACTATTCAATGGTTCGATCGTTTAGCGAGTATAAATAAAAGTTATCGTGAATTTAACGGTTTATATCATGAGCTCTTTAATGAACCAGAAAGAAAACAAGTGTATCGCCATATCCTTGCATTTTTACAATTGAACTTGGAAGGAAGTGATTAATCTTGAAGATTCCTACCCATCCAATTAGTCTAATGAAGCGAGTTTATAGAGATGTATTCCCAATTGTCTACCGTGAATTAAGTTATTGGAAAGCGAGAGCAGAAAAAATCCCTAATGATGAATTACGGACGCAAGCATTAGCTAGTATTGAAACAAAGACGTTTCATTGCGAAGGTGGGGCAATTCTTTCATTATTATCAGAAGATGAACTAGAAAAGTGTATTAAATTTATTGTAGCCTACCAAACGATTAGTGATTACTTAGATAATTTGTGTGACAGAAGTACATCACTAGATCCTATCGATTTTCGAGCTTTACATGATGCAATGCCTGATGCACTAACAGTAGGCGCACCGATAAAAAATTATTATGCCTATAGAGAGGATCAAGAGGATGGGGGTTACTTAGCTGATCTCGTTCTTGCTTGTCAATCGGTGTTAAAGGAAAATAAACATTATGCCAGTATTCGGCAAGAGCTATTACAGTTAGCGAACTACTATTGTGATTTACAAGTGCATAAACATGTAGCGGAAGAAGAAAGAGTCCCAAGATTGCAAAAGTGGTTTACTGAAAATAAAAGTACACTGCCTGAAATGGAGTGGTATGAATTTTCTGCTTGCTCAGGTTCCACTTTAGGAATTTTCTGCTTAGTTTCTTCTTCTTTCCATCAATCATTTCAATTAGAGCATGGCAAGCGAATTGTGAAAGGTTATTTTCCGTATATTCAAGGGCTACATATTTTATTAGATTATTTTATTGATCAAGAAGAGGACCAACTTGGTGGAGATTTGAATTTTTGTTTTTACTACCCAGATGAGACAAAACTTTTGGAACGACTCCAGCACTTTTTAGAAAAGGCAGATGAGTTTACTGCAGGACTACCAAACGAAAAATTTCATCGATTAATAAATCGAGGGTTACTTGGTGTGTATTTGTCGGATCGTAAAGTAGCTGAACGTAAGGAAGTATCTACGTTGGCGAAAAAAATTATCCGCTCTAGCGGAGGAACAGCCTTCTTCTTCTATGTAAATGGACGAGCATATCGGACGATACAAAAATGGAGGAAGTCTTCCTAAATAATAAGAAGAAAAAAGCTTTAAGAGGAAAAAATCCTCTTAAAGCTTTTTTTCATTTTTAAAATAGTAGATGTTAAAACACAAACTACCACTCTTTAGTAGTTTCTAATAAATGATCTATTTCAATAAGTTTTATCACATTTTTAGTATCTATTTTGGTCATTTCAGATGTTGCATCTAGCAGTTCATCTATATCCAACTTGGCCATCTTCATAATTAGACCTCCATAAATATTAATAGTATTTAAACATACTATTCGAAACGATATTTATGTTTCTGGGAGTACAAGTTTCTTTTTCTTAGAAAAACAATCTTAGAAATATTATTCTAATATATTTATAAAATGTAGTTATAAGCGCTTTATTTCGACTAAAAATTTCCTCGTCTAGAAAAAGAGCTTAAATTTTTGAACGAATTGTGGCATTTTAGTCAAAGAATTATTGACTATTTTGTGTCATGTTTCACAAACTATTGTTTTCTAGCAGTCTCAAAGAATAACATGTATTAATGAGTAGTAACTCTATAACGATATAATAATTCAACCAACCGTAAAAACATCCCCATCTGTAAGTAAAGTCAAGGAAGTAAGTGTGGAAGTAACGGTTGGTAACACCCCGATTGGTTCAACTAACAATCATTGGGTCCCCCAATGATTGAAGTTTCACTTTATCCCGGTGTAACCATCCGTAAACTTCCACCATTAGTAAGCAATGTCAAGGAAGTAAGTGTGGAAGTAACGGTTGGTAACACCCCGATTGGTTCAACTAACAATCATTGGGTCCCCCAATGATTGAAGTTTCACTTTATCCCGGTGTAACCATCCGTAAACTTCCACCAATAGTAAGTAAAGTCAAGGAAGTAAGTGTGGAAGTAACGGTTGGTAACACCCCGATTGGTTCAACTAACAATCATTGGGTCCCCCAATGATTGAAGTTTCACTTTATTGAAATGGAGGTCCTAATATGAGATTTAAATGGGCTATTTTATTTTTTGTTCTTACTATTGCAACTGTGTTAACAGGTTGTGAGCAAATGATAGTACTAGACCCGAAAGGTCCACAAGCAGCCGTTCAGGCAAGAGATATCATACTTTCAGCTGGAATTATGTTATTTATTGTCCTCGTAGTATTCGGAATGTTAATTTATATGCTTGTGAAATATCGTGCTTCAAAACAAGGTGACGATTATGAGCCACCACATATTGAAGGAAGCCCGCTTGTAGAGGCAATTTTTATTGGTATTCCAATTGTAATCGTTGCGTTCTTATCGGTCGTTTCTGTTCAAAGTAACTATAAAGTAGAGGCTCCACCCGAAGGTTATGAAGCGGAGCCACTAGTTATTTATGCAGCTTCTTCTAACTGGAAATGGCACTTTAGCTATCCAGAAGAGGATATCGAAACTTTAAACTACTTATATATTCCAACAGACCGTCCACTTGAGTTTAAAATATATTCATTTGGAACGATATCAAGTTTTTGGATTCCACAATTAGGTGGACAAAAATATGGAATGGCTGACATGGTTAATACGTTGCACTTAGCAGCAGACGTTCCTGGTGAGTATATGGGAAGAAACGCCAATTTCAACGGTGAAGGGTTTGCTGAAAATACGTTTAATGTGAAAGCAATGTCTCAAGCAGAGTTTGATAAATGGATAGAAGACGTGAAGAATACTGCTCAACCTCTTACGGAGGAGAAATTTACTGAGCTTCTAGAACATGGGCATCTTGGACAAATGACTTTTACAGGAACCCACTTATCGTTCTTACCGCCTCCTGAAGGAGAACATGGTGGACATAATCACGGTTCAAGTAGTACAAACAACGATCATGATGATCACGATAAAGATGAAGAACATCATCACCATTAATTAGTAAACTGCAAGCTTGATAGATAACAAGCTTCTATACTTCCTGAAAGGAGTTAAATTGTATGGAATTCTTTGAAAGATTTGCCATACCTCATCCAAGTCCCGCAATATATGCGTCGATGGTTGCGATAGGTATTACTGTTATTGCGATAATAGCAGGGTTGACGTACTTTAAAAAATGGGGCTACTTATGGAGAGAATGGCTTACAACTGTTGACCATAAAAGAATCGGTATCATGTACCTTATTTCTGCTCTGTTAATGTTATTCCGTGGTGGTGTGGACGCGATTATGATGCGTGCACAGCTAGCGGTACCAGAAAACACAGTACTAGATGCACAACACTATAATGAAGTCTTTACAACTCATGGAGTTGTTATGATTATGTTCATGGCGATGCCTTTCATTATTGCATTAATGAACTACGTTGTACCGCTACAAATTGGAGCAAGAGATGTAGCATTCCCAAGACTGAATGCACTTAGCTTTTGGTTATTCTTTATGGGCGCAATGTTATTTAATATATCATTCGTCATCGGGGGCTCTCCTGATGCAGGATGGACTTCTTATTTCCCATTAGCGGGTACCGAGTTTAGTAAATCTGTCGGTACGAATTATTATATGATCGCTCTTCAGATTGCTGGATTAGGTACGCTAATGACAGGTATTAACTTTATTGCAACTATATTAAAAATGCGTGCACCAGGCATGACACTAATGAAAATGCCTATGTTTACATGGTCTGCTCTAATTACTAACGTTATCATCGTATTTGCTTTCCCGGTTTTAACTGTAGCACTAGCGATGGGAACGATGGACCGTTTGTTTGCAACAAATTTCTTTACATCAGATAATGGTGGGATGGATATGCTTTGGGCCAATCTGTTCTGGGTTTGGGGACATCCTGAAGTTTATATTTTAATCTTGCCAGCTTTCGGTATATATAGTGAAGTTATTTCAACTTTCGCTAGACGTAACCTTTACGGATATAAGTCAATGGTTTGGTCGATGGTTATCATCTCACTATTGTCGTTTACCGTTTGGGTACACCATTTCTATACGATGGGGCAAGGAGCATTAGTAAATAGTATTTTCTCTATTACAACAATGGCAATCGCAGTGCCAACAGGTGTTAAAATCTTTAACTGGTTACTTACACTTTGGAAAGGGAAAATCGAAGTTACTACTCCAATGCTATACTCATTACTATTTATTCCGATTTTTACAATTGGTGGAGTAACTGGAGTTATGCTAGGGATGTCTGCAGCTGACTATCAATATCATAATACGATGTTCTTAGTAGCTCACTTCCATTTAGTAATTATTCCAGGTGTTGTATTTGCGATGTTAGCAGGGCTAACGTTTTATTGGCCGAAAATGTTTGGCTTTATGCTTAACGAAAAAATCGGAAAAATTTCCGCGTGGATTATTGCTATAAGTACACTTGTGGCGTTTATGCCGATGTTTATTTCAGGTTTAGACGGTCAAGCGCGTAGAATGTACACGTATTCTGAATCAACTGGCTTTACAATTTGGAATATGATTTCTTTTGTTGGGGCAATTGGTCTAGCAATTGGATTTATTCTAATAGTATATAACATTTATTACAGCATTCGTTATGCACCGAGAAATGTCGGCTCAGACCCTTGGAATGCACGTTCATTAGAGTGGGCAACACCAAGTCCAGTACCTGAGTACAACTTTGCAATTGTTCCAAACGTAAAATCAAGTCAAGCATTATGGGATGCTAAAAAGCATGGTCATGAGCTATTTAAAGGTAAAATTGAAAAAATTCACATGCCAAATAATAGTGGCGTTCCATTTATAATGGCTAGCATTTTCTTTATTTGGGGATTCTCGTTCATATTTGCGATGTGGATACCTTTAATCCTTTCGACAATAGCTATCTTTGCATGTATGGCTTATCAGTCATTTGAAAAAGACGATGGCCGATATATATCTGTAGAAGAAGTAAAAGAAACAGAAGAAAAATTGGGAGGTACAAAAATATGAAAATAGATCATTCACTCCCTCTTGAATATAGTACGGAAGAAAATCGTTTGAAAATATTAGGCTTTTGGATTTTTCTGGGTGCGGAAATTATGCTTTTCGCAACGCTATTTGCATCGTACTTCGTTTTAGTCGATCGCACTGGCAATGGGCCATCGGGTGCAGAAATATTTGAAATAACACCTGTATTAATCGAAACTATTTTATTATTAACAAGTAGTTTTACGATTGGTCTTGCTATTCATGCAATGAGACTTGGTAGACAAAAAGCGATGCTAGCTTTCTTCGGAATTACATTAGTTTTAGGTTTAGCGTTCCTAGGAGTGGAGATTTATGAATTCTTCCATTATGTACATGTAGGAGCGGGCCTGCAAACTAGTGCATTTACAGCGATCCTACTAACGACTTTAGGGACGCACGGAGCCCACGTGGCGTTTGGGTTAGTATGGGGATTATTTATCATGCTTCAAGTTAAAAAGCATGGTTTGACATCAAAAACAGCTAATAAGTCGTTTATCTTTTCATTGTATTGGCATTTCTTAGACGTAGTCTGGATTTTCATCTTCAGCTTCGTCTACTTGAAAGGAATGATGTGATATGAAAGAGTTATTTCCTCTCAAGCAAGTAATGGGCTTTATTTTTTCATTAGTTTTGACCGCAGTAGCGTTAGCTGTCTTACTGTTTGATATGTCTTTTGCTGTAGGGATGACTATTCTTTTAGTAACAGCTTTCATTCAAGCTGGTCTACAGTTAATACTGTTTATGCATGCTGGTGAATCAAACGATAAAGCATCCATTTATACAAACGTGTTATATGGGATCATTATTGCAATTGTTACTATTTTAGGTACAATGCTTACAATGGTTTGGGGTTATGTTTAAAAAGAAAGAGCAGGAGCGAATATTCGCTTCTGCTCTTTTTATATGTTGTCATGTTATTTTTGTGGGTTTAATTTTTTCGTTGTTTTTTCTAAAACTTCTTCCGTTATAATAAAAAACATTCCCATAAGAAAAATAAATATACCACCCATAACTGTTCCTATACCAATCGGTGTTAATAAACTGGAACCGCTTGCAAATGCGCCGAAAATAAAAGTAATAATACCTATAATTATGACTGTGCCCCCAAAATATTGTACGGCATTAAACATCCCTTTGTTTACATTCATCATTTTCGACCCCCTTATTATAATAATATTATTTTGTTCACAAAAATGTCAATTATTTTTCTTGATTTGTTCATAATTAGTTATTGACTAGGAATAAAAAAACACCTCAATTGATTAACTATGAGGTGTTGAGAATTTTTATTATTATTTTTTTTCAATAGCTATAATGAAGGGAGGAGCATTCACTTGATTTAGGAACCGATATTGTAGAACATTAGCTTGCTTTTGTTCAATTGTACTCACGTATTCAAGAAGTGCGTCTCGTTCTACTGCTCCTTCAGGATGTCCATGATAAACAACTAAAATAATTAAACCTTCTGAAGGCATTATTTTCAAGAGCCTATTAATAGCGTTTACCGTACTATCAGGCGTTGTTGTAATTGTTTTATCTCCACCAGGTAAATAGCCTAAATTAAATATAGCAGCTTTTATTTTGTGATGCAGTGATGCTTCTAAGTGTTGTGATACATTGGCATGACTATCATGAATAAGTGTTACGTTCGTTACATCCTCTTTTTGTAATAGGGTGGATGTATTAGTTAGCGCTTCTTTTTGTATATCAAAGCCATAAACGTGCCCGCTGTCACCAACTAATCGAGCGAGAAATAATGTATCATGTCCATTACCTACTGTTGCGTCTATAGCAATATCACCTTGGCTTAGAGCTAATGTTAATAACTTTTTACTATAAGGTAATACACGTTCTAATTTCATTGGACCACTTCTTTTCGCTTATAGTATTTACCTTGATAGCTATTGCGTCTTTTTAGTTCTGCATCGATATTATTTAATACGGACCATTTATTAACACTCCACATAGGTCCTACCATCAGTTCAATAGGGCCATCACCTGTTATTCGATGCACAATCATCTCAGGAGGAATAATCTCCAGTTGATCAACGACAAGGTTTACGTAATCTTCTTGTGAAAGGAATTGCAACATTCCTTTTTCATATTGCTTTACCATAGGAGTTCCTTTGAGTAGGTGAAGTAAATGAATTTTAATCCCTTGTACATCAAGCTTGGCCACAGCTTTTGCTGTTTCCATCATCATGTCATAATCTTCAAGTGGTAGCCCGTTAATAATATGAGAACAAACCCGTATTCCGTGTTTACGTAATTTTTCTACCCCTTCCACATAACATTTGAAATCATGTGCTCGATTAATGAAAAGAGCTGTCCGTTCGTGTACCGTTTGTAACCCTAGTTCAACCCATAAATAGGTCCTTTTATTTAATTCCGCTAAATATTCGACAACATCGTCTGGAAGGCAATCCGGACGTGTTGCAATAGAAAGGCCAACAACCCCTTCAAGTTCTAATACAGCTTCGAATTTTTCTCGGAGCTCTTCGACAGGTGCGTGTGTGTTCGTAAAAGCTTGGAAGTAGGCCATATACTTTCCGTCTTTCCATTTTTGATGCATTTTATTTTTAATTTCATTAAATTGAGTAATTAGGTCATCTGCTCGATTTCCAGCAAAATCACCAGAACCTGCAACACTACAAAAAGTACAACCACCATGTGCAACGGTGCCATCCCGATTTGGACAATCAAAGCCTCCATCTAACGCTACTTTAAATACTTTATGTCCGAAATGGTTTCGTAAGTGATAATTCCATGTATGGTACCGTTTATCTTCATTTGAATATGGAAACGGATTATTTACTTTCATCCGTCACAACTCCTTCTATTGGGTTTCATCAAGTCATTGTAGCATGTTTCACCAGTTCCACGCTATTTGAATGTTTAGGAAAAAAATGAACAAAATAAACGTAATGAAATTAGGTGAGGTGATGGAAAGTGGCAACGAGAGATTCAGTAGAACAGTTCATTCAACAATGCGAAGATGCTATACGTTATGCAGAAGACCAATATAGTAACGCGGAACAACAAGAGCATTATAATGACACAGAATTTACGAAGGCACAAGAAATGTTAGAACAAACATATAATGACCTGATGCACTTATCATTAAGTTGTAATGCACAACAAAGAGAGCAATTAAATCGAATGAGACTGCAGTTACAGCAACTTCAAAATCAAATGACATTATTAGACCATTAAAGGAGTGTTTTCCCAATGAAAAAACGTTCCAAGCAAAACAATCCCGAACAAAAGACGAAAAACGGTGTGAACAATAAAGTAGAGGCAGCAGCTGACTACAATGTTGTAAAAGACGTGAAAGAAAAGAATAGTAAAAAGGCTCAACCTGTTCGTTCTGATCATCATAATGGACATTAAGAGAGGGGATTCCCCTCTCTATTTTTAGTTTTGGCCAAAAAATTCAATGTTTTATACTAATCCAAACCATTCAAAAAACACTTTAAAGTCAGTTCTAATATATCTACTCTTTTATGAACAATCCCGCATAAAAACAGTGTCAAAATTTCTTTCTTGCCACGAATACGTTTTGCTATTACAATTATTTAGTATTTCGAAATAAGGGAGAAAAAAGGAGGGCAAAAACTTCATGCTAAAAATGCCAAAAGCCCTTTGGTTACTCGTATTAGGAATGGCTATAAATGTAACAGGAAGCTCCTTTTTATGGCCATTAAATACTATATATATACATGATATTCTAGGTAAGTCACTCTCTGTTGCTGGACTTGTTCTTATGTTAAATGCAGGTGCAAGTGTTATCGGTAATTTAACAGGGGGTTATTTGTTCGACAAAATTGGTGGCTATAAGTCGATATTATTAGGGATAGGGATAACGATTGTAGCCTTAATTGGAATGACGTTCAATCATTCATGGACTTACTATATTATCTTTCTAACAATTATCGGTTTTGGTTCAGGGATTGTCTTTCCTTCTATGTACGCGATGGCCGGTTCGGTTTGGAAAGAGGGGGGACGTAAACCATTCAATGCAATGTACGTATCCCAAAATGTCGGGGTTGCTATCGGTGCGGCACTTGGCGGATTAGTTGCAGATTATCGTTTTGACTATATATTTTTAGCAAATACAGTTACGTATGTAATATTTTTAGCTATTGCTATATGGGGATATAAAGGGATTGTCGCAAATCCATCCAAACAAACGACTTTATTAAATCAAACAACTAAAATAAAAGATTATACGAAGCTATATGCGCTATTAACGGTAAGTGTTGGATACTTCTTATGTTGGGTAGGTTACGTGCAGTGGCAAACTACCATTTCGACCCATACGCAAGGGTTAGGAATTTCTTTAAAACAATACAGTCTCCTATGGACAATAAATGGGGCGCTAATCGTTTTTGCTCAACCAATCATATCTTATATTGTTAATAGGTTTACAAAAACGTTAAAAATGCAAATAAACGTCGGTTTAATCATTTTTATGGTATCCTTTGCGGTAGTTGGAGTAGCAGAGCAGTACATGGCATTCGTTGCAGCAATGATTATACTTACAATAGGAGAAATGTTTGTTTGGCCAGCTATCCCAACAGTAGCAAATGAGCTTGCTCCTAAAGGGAGAGAAGGTTTTTATCAAGGTATTGTCAATAGTATTGCAACTGGTGGCAGAATGATTGGTCCTTTATTTGGTGGCTTACTCGTTGACTTTTATGGAATGAATATGCTGTTTATGATCCTAATAATATTAATGTTTATTGGTATATTTACAACAACAATATACGATCGGAAAATTAAACAAAGAGAACAAGGTACTACAAAATTAACGAAAAGTGTGTCTTAATAGATACACTTTTTTAATTTTTTTTCGTCATGTTTATAAAAAAAGACGTATAATATAATTTGTATAATTGGAAAATTAATGGATTTATAACTATTTACATACAGGTGAAGGGAGTAAAAATGATAAACAAAAATAATTTAAAAAATGATGTATTGTTAGTATCAAAAGGTTATGTTAGTTTATCAGAATTAGAGTTGGAATGTTTAGTAGATATTATTGCAATGGATGAAAGAATAGACTTGGCCTTTTTTGGTACTTCGAGAGAAACGGATGGAGTATTTGTATTTACAGATAAAAGGATTGTTTTTATTGCGAGAACAAGGAGTATGAAAGACTTTTTTTGTCTCTATGAAGAATACGATCGCCTGTGCTGTCTTGATAGGCAAACGAATCCTGATGACCCAAGTCTTAATATTCTTTTTATGTTAACTGAGGATGGTGAGATATTTGACATTGATCGGTTAACTAGTGATAGAGCAGAGCTATTATATCGAAAACTATTAAAACTACTTGGTGAAGAGCCTATAGAACATAAGGATAAAAATAAGCGTTCTATGCCTACAATTGTAAAGTTTATTAGCTTACTCGGAATTGTTTTTGTTGTTTTTAGTGTAATTAATATCGTTTTTGATGGTGATGAAACAGGAACGATGGAAACTTCATCTGATGATGTGGAGTTTGTTTCCCATCAAAGAGAAATTAATTTTGTAGAAGATGGTGTAGTTGAAGTAGAAGGAGAAATGAAATTTGAATATAAGGATTATTTCTTTACTGATGCAATAAAGCCACCGAATAGTGAGGATGATTTTGCAACATATTTGATTGATAATGAATTGTTTACTTACTTAATTGTGGAAGCGGAGGTCACAAATATTTCGAAAAACCCATTAAATATCCAGACTAATAGCCCTTTATTTGTCGAACTTGTCGTAGATGATGTCCACAATTATTACCCGATGGTAGATCATTTAACTAATAACGATAGTGAGTTTTCCTATTCAGATGTTGAGCCTTCCGAGACAGTAACAGCTTACTATATGTTCCGAATACCGAAAAAATTTGTAGATTCAGAGGATAGTTTCGTATTGCATTTTGATCGATCGCATGAAAAATTCATTTTGGAATATATAACAAGCCTTCAAGTACGGTAATAGATAGAGAAATAGTTAAAATGGCAACCGCTTTGAACCGGTTGCTTTCTTTTACAATAAACCGAAATTAACACTTTTTATTATTATAAAAGACTGAAGATTATGATATATTAGCGAAAGGAGAGGTGAGACATTGATATGAAAGTGCGCGGTACTCGCTTAACGGATGAAATGATAGATACGATTATTGCAAATGCGTTTGAAGGAATCGTCGTAGTAGATGAAAAAGGATATATCGTTTATATGAATGAAAGTTATAGTAACTTTGTAGAGGTTGAAAATGACGTAGCTATTGGAAAACATGTAACGGAAGTAATAGAAAATACCCGTATGCATCTTGTTGTGCAGTCTGGTAAAGAAGAACTTGCTGACCTTCAATACATAAGAGGCAATTACATGATTGCAAATAGAATCCCAATCTTTAACAAGCAAGGAAAAGTAATAGGAGCTTTTGGAACAATCCTTTTTCGAGATACGAGTGAATGGGATAAGATGAATAGTCACGTAAAGAGTATGATGTCAAGAATTCAAAATTATCTACAGGAATATGAATCACAAACAGGTGTGAAGTATTCGTTAGAAGATATCATTGGGGATTCGGAAGTCATCGTATCTTTAAAGAATAAGGTTAAACAAATTGCCCCTAGTGATGTGTCTGTATTAATTAGAGGTGAAAGCGGAACAGGAAAAGAGCTATTTGCCCACAGTATTCATCAGTTAAGTAACCGCAGCAGTATGCCATTTATTAAAGTGAATTGTGCAGCTATTCCAGAACACTTGTTAGAATCAGAACTGTTTGGTTATGAAGATGGGGCTTTTACTGGTGCTAAAAAAGGTGGTAAAAAAGGAAAGTTTCAATTAGCTGATGGTGGTACTTTATTTCTTGATGAGATAGGTGATATGTCGTTGCCTATGCAAATAAAGTTGCTTAGAGCTCTACAAGAAGGGGAAGTGGAGCCTATCGGGGCGAGTAGGCCAATAAAAGTGGATGTTAGAATTATTGCAGCAACGAATCGGCCGTTAGAAAAAATGATAGAAGAAAAAAGATTTCGAGAAGATCTATATTATCGAATTCATGTTATCCCTTTTTATATCCCATCATTACGTGATAGAAAAGAAGACTTACCGATTTTAGCTAATCATTTTTTGAGGAAAATTAGTAAAAGAACGGGAAAAAGAGTAAGAAATATTTCTCCTGAAGTTTTACAAATTTTCTCTAAATCTCCTTGGCCAGGAAATATTCGTGAGTTAGAAAATGTAATACAAGCAGCCGTTCACTTTTCGGTAGGGGAAACGTTATTAATACAATCTCTGCCGGATTATTTTAAAGACTCCTTTACAATAAATTTAGGAGTGAAAACGTTAAAGGAAACGTTAGAAGAAACAGAAAAACAAGTAATTATCGGTGCGATAGAAAAAAATGATGGAGATAAATTGTTGGCTGCTAAACAGTTAGGGATTAGTAAATCTAGTTTGTATGAAAAAATAAAAAAATATAAGATCACGGTGTAAGTCCAGAATTATGGAAAGAGTTCCAGATTTCTGGACTGTTTTTAATAATGAGATTAGCCGTGCTTTTCATGCTTTTCATAAGTTAGTCAGATAGGTTAGTCCAAATATTCGGAAAAATAAAAACGTAAAAGTGTCAATTTTATGAACAAATGAACCTTCTTAAAGTTGGCACGCATTTTGCATATATAGAAATGAATATTTTTGAAAGCGTTAACACAAAGGGGGATTTGGAATGTTAAGTATGATTGGTTTGATTGGAGGTTTGGCACTACTAATTATTTTAACGATGCGAGGAATGAACCTGTTAGTAGTTGGTCCTATTTCAGCATTAGTAGTAGCTCTAACCAGTGGTATGCCACTGTTTCCACAGTTGGCAGGAGAAGGGGAAGCGAACTTTGTTGGAAGTTACATGGGTGGATTTTCAGGGTTTGTAACGTCATGGTACTTAATGTTCTTATTAGGTGCGATTTTCGGAAAAGTAATGGAAGATAGTGGAGCAGCAGATAGTGTATCCAAATTTGTGGTTGAAAAATTAGGGATGAAATATGCGGTATTAGCGATTGTTGCTGCATGTGCTATTTTAACGTACGGAGGAGTAAGTTTATTCGTTGTTGCGTTTTCCGTTTACCCGATGGCTATTAGTCTATTTAAACAAGCAAATTTACCAAGAAGATTTATACCAGCAGCGTTAGCGTTTGGTTCGGTTACGTTTACGATGACATCGGCTGGTTCTCCAGAAATTCAAAACTGGATTCCGATTGAACATTTAAACACAAGCCCATATGCAGGATGGGAAGTTAGTTTAATTGTTGCTGTATTTATGATGATTTTCGGTTACTGGTGGTTAAAACGAATGATAACAAAGGCAATTTCTCGCGGGGAGAAATTTGAATCACGTGAAAGTGATCCTGTGATGGATAAAGAGAGAGCACTGCCAAACCCGTTTGTTAGTATGATTCCGTTAGGTGTAGTATTAATAATTTCATTTATATTCCATGATGACTTAAAGCAATCAGCACTTATTATTGCGTTAACTGGTGGAGTAGTTTCTACTTATATACTTGGAAGAAAATATTTTAAGTCGTTTTGGGATGCAGTTTCTGCTGGAACGATGGGAGCATTAATCGCAATTGGTAATACTGCAGCTGTTGTTGGATTTGGTGGGGTAGCTCAAAAAGTTCCTGCCTTTGAAGTGGCTGTTAATGCAATGACTAGTATACCTGGTAGTCCGTTAATTGGTGGAGCCATCGCAGTAAGTGTAATTGCCGGTATGACTGGTTCTGCTTCGGGTGGGCAAGCAATTGCATTACCGATTTTAGCTCCACATTATTTAGATATGGGTGTAAATGCAGAAGCACTTCACAGAACTGTTGCGATTTCTTCGGGGGCTCTTGATTCTTTACCACATAACGGATACGTCGTTACAACGGTCCGTGCTATTTGTGGGGAGACACACCAAGCAGCATATGGGCCAGTCGCCGCAGTAACTGTAATCGTACCATTAATTGGATTAGCGATGGCAATTGTATTATTCTCGTTAGGTTTAGGGATTTAAGAAAGAGGTGCATCTAGTGGTAGAAAATAAAGTTGTCGTAATAACAGGAGGCGCACAAGGAATAGGATTTGAAATCGGTAAACACTTTGCGGAAAATGGAGCAAAGGTAGTTTTAACAGATATGAATGAACAGCGTGTAAGAGAAGCTAGTGAATCATTAAATGAAAAAGGATTAATTACAACTAGCTTTCGTTGTGATGTTACGAAAGAAGAAGAAATTATTCAAGTTATTGAGGGCACTGTTCAACAATTTGGGAGAATTGATATATTTATTAATAATGCAGGATTACAGCATGTGGCTATGCTTGAAGAATTCCCAACAGAAAAGTTTGAGTTATTAACGAAAGTAATGTTAATTGCACCATTTATGGCAATTAAACATGTATTTCCTACAATGAAAAAACAACAGTTTGGTAGAATTATTAATATGGCTTCTATAAATGGATTAGTAGGATTTGCGGGTAAAGCAGCCTATAATAGTGCAAAACATGGAGTTATTGGTTTGACAAAAGTTGCTGCACTAGAAGGAGCTGCGCATGGGATAACTGTTAATGCATTATGTCCAGGGTATGTTGATACGCCTTTAGTTCGGAATCAATTAAAAGATTTAGCGACAACTAGAAATGTAGAACTAGAGAAAGTACTAGAGGAAGTCATTTATCCGTTAGTTCCTCAAAGAAGATTACTTACTGTTCAGGAAATTGCGGATTATGCCATGTTCCTATGTAGTGATGCAGCTAAAGGGATTACAGGTCAAGCGGCTGTTATTGATGGTGGTTATACGGTACAATGAAGATGGGCGGTGGTTCTTTATGAGCCACCGCTATTTATTTCTTTAAATATATGGGGAGAAAGACTAGTGGAGACAAAACGGTGCTATTTTACTTTGATTACTTTAGATGATTATTATGATGTTAAGTCACTTTATACGAATAATAAAGTTAGAAAATATTTAGGTGGAGCTATTAAAGAAGAGAAATTCGATCGCATATTTCCATGCATGGTACAAAAAGCTACACATACGTGGGTAGTTAAAGAGAAAAAGACGGAGCAATTTATTGGATTAATAACACTTGATCGGCATCATAATGGAATAGATACAGAAGTTTCATACCTACTTTCACCTCGACAATGGGGAAAAGGTTATGCCTGTGAAGTAGTAAAAGAAATGATTACCTTTGCCTTCGAAAATTTAAAGCTTCCTAGACTAGTAGCGGAAACACAAACTGCAAATGAAGCATCATGCTATTTGCTAGAAAAGTTAGGAATGAATCACGAAAAAACGGTTACTAGATTTGGTGCAGAACAAAGAATATACGCAATTTATCCAGAAAAGGGATAAAGGCAGCCATAAGTGGGAACTATATTTTTAGGCAATTTAATTAATTGTCGAAGAAAGTGTTGCAGTTTTATGTAATATTCTATACAATACAAATTAAACTCAAACTTTAAATATTACGTTGAAAAGGAATAGTAGTGGACGAAAACGAGCATAGAGAGTTGACGGGTGGTGGAAGTCAACAACGAGCGTTCATGAACTCGCCTTGGAGTAGCAAGTGTGAAACCTACTTACAGGAAGTAATGCTTTGCCGTATCGTCCGCGTTAAGGATTTGAGCGAGCATAGATACATTCTATGTTAATGTGGGTGGTACCGCGGGAAGTGTATATACATAATACCTCTCGTCCCTTTTAGGGATGAGAGGTTTTTTATTTTTTTTTATCCCGGTGTAACCGTCCGTAAAACTCTTAAGATTTTTACGGACGCAAACACACCGATAAGTTCACTAATAGGAGGAATGTAAAATGTCATTTCAACATCAAGACATAGAAAAAAAGTGGCAGCATTATTGGGAAGAAAATAAAACGTTTAAAACAACAGAAGATTATTCAAAAGAAAAGTTTTACGCATTAGACATGTTTCCATATCCATCAGGAGCTGGATTACACGTAGGCCATCCAGAAGGATATACAGCAACAGATATTCTTTCTCGTATGAAGCGCATGCAAGGTTACAACGTTCTACATCCAATGGGGTGGGATGCGTTCGGTTTACCAGCAGAGCAGTATGCACTTGATACCGGTAACGACCCTGCTGAATTTACGGAGCAAAATATTAATACGTTTAGAAGACAAATTAAAGAGCTAGGATTCTCTTACGATTGGGATCGCGAAGTTAATACAACAGATCCAAACTTTTACAAATGGACACAATGGATTTTCCTTAAGCTATATGAAAAAGGATTAGCTTACGTAGATGAAGTACCTGTTAACTGGTGTCCAGCATTAGGTACAGTTCTTGCAAACGAGGAAGTAATTGATGGGAAATCTGAGCGTGGCGGTCACCCGGTAGAGCGTCGTCCAATGAGACAATGGATTTTAAGAATTACGGAATACGCTGACCGTCTATTAGAAGATTTAGAAGAACTAGACTGGCCAGAAAGTTTAAAAGATATGCAACGTAACTGGATTGGTCGTTCAGAAGGAGCGAACGTTCATTTTTCTATTGATGGTTACGATGAACAGTTTACAGTATTTACAACTAGACCGGATACACTATTCGGTGCAACGTATGCTGTATTAGCTCCAGAGCACTCTTTAGTTGAAAAAATTACAACATCTGAGCAAAAAGAAGCAGTAGAAGCTTATATCAAAAGTGTCCAAAGCAAAAGCGATTTAGAGCGCACTGAACTTTCTAAAGAAAAATCAGGTGTATTCACGGGAGCATATGCAGTAAACCCAGCAAACGGAGAGAAGTTACCGATTTGGATTGCTGACTATGTTTTAATTTCATATGGTACAGGTGCGATTATGGCAGTACCAGCCCACGATGAGCGTGATTACGAATTTGCAACAAAATTTGAGCTTCCAATAATCGAAGTAGTTGCAGGTGGAGACGTAACGAAAGAGGCTTATACTGGTGATGGAGATCATGTGAATTCTGATTTCTTAAATGGATTAGGGAAAGAAGAAGCGATTTCTAACATGATTGAATGGTTAGAAGCAAACGGTAAAGGGGAAAAGAAAGTTTCCTACCGCCTGCGTGATTGGTTATTTAGTCGTCAACGTTATTGGGGTGAGCCGATTCCAATTATTCATTGGGAAGATGGTACAATGACAGCTGTTCCTGAGGAAGAATTACCGCTAGTACTACCGAAAACGACGGAAATTCGTCCTTCTGGTACGGGGGAATCTCCACTAGCAGCTATTGAAGATTGGGTGAATGTTGTTGATCCAGTTACAGGTAAAAAAGGCCGTCGTGAAACGAACACAATGCCTCAATGGGGCGGAAGCTGCTGGTACTATTTACGATATATTGATCCGAACAACAATGAACAATTAGCAGATCCGGAAAAACTAAAGCATTGGTTACCTGTCGATATTTATATTGGAGGAGCAGAGCACGCAGTACTTCACTTACTATATGCTCGTTTCTGGCACAAGTTTTTATACGATATCGGTGTAGTTCCAACGAAAGAGCCGTTCCAAAAGTTATTCAACCAAGGAATGATCTTAGGAGAAAATAACGAGAAAATGAGTAAATCAAAAGGAAACGTTGTAAATCCTGACGATATTATTGAAAGTCATGGCGCAGATACCCTACGTCTATATGAAATGTTTATGGGACCATTAGACGCATCTATCGCTTGGTCTACAAATGGATTAGACGGATCACGCCGTTTCCTTGATCGTATATGGAGACTATTTATTGATGATAACGGTAAGCTTAGTCATAAAATTGTTGAACATACAGAGGAAGACTCGTTAGAAAAGGTATACCATGCGACAGTGAAAAAAGTGACAGAAGACTTTGAAGGACTTCGTTTCAATACAGCTATTTCACAAATGATGGTTTTCATGAACGAAGCATATAAAGTAGATAGTATTCCGAAAGAATACGTAGAAGGCTTCGTTAAACTTCTATCGCCGATATGTCCTCATATTTCAGAAGAGCTTTGGGAAAAGCTAGGCAATGAAGGAACGATTACGTATGCTGCTTGGCCAACTTTCGATGAGTCAAAGTTAGTTGAAGATGAAGTAGAAATCGTCGTTCAAATTAACGGTAAGCTAAAAGCAAAACTGAATGTACCAGCTGACGCTTCTCGAGAAACGATGGAGGAAATCGCACTTTCAGATGAAATAATTAGTACTCAACTTGAAGGGAAAACTGTTCGAAAAGTAATTGCAGTACCTGGAAAATTAGTGAACATCGTAGCGAACTAAAAAAGCAGAATGGCTCGCTCAGCGGTGACAAGCACAAGGAAAAGTCTGATAGAAGGTCGCTTAATTGACCTTCGTGCCCTCGTGTTGCGATCCCTTGAAGCTGGATAAAGCGCAGGCAGCAGCTGCATAATATAGAAAAAGAAAAGTCTTTAAAGCAAGTGGGAAAACGAGTCGTTGTTTCCCACTTGTTCTGTTTTTATGTAGAGAAATTGCTTAGTACCAGCTAATTTTGAAATCGGTTGGCGCAAAAAGAGTGTTCAATTGGCACAAAAGTTGACCTTGCTGGCAAAAGCTAGTCCAGCAGTTGACTCGAAAAGAGGCATGTAAACAAAACTACTCCTTTTTCTATTTAAAGCCCATACATTGCAAAACATTTTTATTTTTATTACACTGTTTTTAGTTAAAAAGAAAAGTGAGGTACTAACAATGACAGATATTCCAGTAATTACGGCTGAAGAATTAAAAGCAAAGCTAGAAAAAGGGGAAGAGCTTTTATTAGTAGATGTTCGTGAAGACGAAGAAGTTGAAATGGGGATAATACCTCAAGCGAAGCATATAAAAATGGGAGACATTCCCGAAAGCTTAGCTCAATTTGAAAAGGATAAAGAGTATATTTTCATTTGTCGTTCTGGACGTCGTAGTGAAAATGTATGTGCATATTTACAAGACCAAGGCTATAAAGTCCGCAACATGGTTGGTGGAATGCTTGATTGGGAAGGCGAAGTAAAATAACAGTAGAAAATGAAAGCAGAGTATTCGCTTATTAGAATGAACTCTGCTTTTTGTTGCTTTATAGTAAGTACTAACTAGGTCAGTAATTTTTGGACAAGTACTTACATTAAGAGCTATTGTAGTAGAACACTGTTACTTTTGAGGGCTCCCAGGAGGATAATAATACGGGGGAACTTTTAGCCATCCACGTTTCCTCATTAACGTTTTTAGTGTTGCACCAAACACTGCCCATTCAAAGAAAAATTCAATCCACATTGTTCCCACATCATTTCGAATTGCATTAGCTTGTCCTTTTGCACAAAACTGGGAGCATGCTACTAATTTAAATGCTAACCCGTTCGTAATTTCATCATCTGTTAGTTTAACGCCAAGAGGTACATCCGTTGGGTCAGAATTCGGTTTAGTTGACGATACGTCTGGAAATGGTATTCCTTCATTTTTCATAAAATTACTAAGCCTTTTTATTTGTGATTCACAAATTCTCGTTACATCAATAAGTGTTTCCTTTACCTCATCGTCAGAAGTCGTGTTTAGCCCAATTTCCTCGTACCTAATAAACTCCTCTACCATTGTCAAATAGGTCCAACAATCTCCAACTTCTATTACATGTAACGGAGATTTAGGCTCGTTTGTATTATCAAACGAAATTTTCATCATGTTAAATATAGCTTCTAATGGATTCGACATATCTTCACCTCCTATTTCCTATTGTCTTCTTAATCATTATTTCTAAATAAAAGTAAAAAATGTAACCATTTATGTAAGTTTTAAAAAAGTTTAGAATTAGTGGTATAAATTTCAGAATATTAAGTTATAAATAGTAAAAAGAAGGACAAAGGGAGAGGTTCTATGATTCAAGTAAAGGTGTTTGATGAGGATCATGAACAAGTTTTAGAAAAAGAGGTTAATCGTTTTTTAAAAAAAGTTGATGAAGACGATTTGATAGACATAAAGTATCAAGTAGAATGTTTCGTAGATGAAAATGATGATGATTATTATAGGTATACAGCAATGATTATATATCGAGCCTGAAAGTTGGTTATTCTAATTTTCAGGCTCTTTATTGGTTAAGGAAATTATAACTCTGAAAAATTTGTGGATAACTCCTGTCATGGGTTGTTACGTCTAGCTTAGGCGCTTAGGCCCTATCAAACTTCCCTTGTCCGAAGTACGATAAGTCAACATCGACTTAACGCAGTTCCCAAAGCGTTTCCTTTATCACAACCGTAACAGTCCAGTTTTTACGGGCCTGTTCGAAGCGCCTCCGCTTTTGTTCTTTTAGCGATATTTTTGCTTTAGCGCCGTTTTACCAGCATTTAAGCCCGCTAGCCGTCCAGTGACGAGTGCTGCTGTTATATTGTAACCACCAGTATACCCGTGAATATCTAATATTTCTCCACAGAAATAAAGACCATACATCAGTTTTGAAGCCATTTCTTTTGGGTGAATTTCTTTCACAGAAACTCCTCCACCCGTTACAAATGCTTTTTCTAAAGGTAGAGTTCCATTCACTAAAAAGCGAAATCCTTTGCAAACTTTCGCAAAATCTCTTAACTTTTCTTGTGATACTGTGGAACCAAGTGCACTTGGATCTAAATCAACACGCTCTAGTAAGAACAGTAAGTATCGTTCAGGAACAAATCCTTTTAATATATTTTTAACTGCCTTTTTAGGCTCGTCCTTCATTTTTTTATTCAGCTGTTGAAATACTTGTTCTTCATTAATGTCAGGAAGTGCATCAATGCTAACGGTAACTTCTTTCACATTAAACTTTTTTTGCGTCTTCACTACATATTGACTACTTCTTAATACGGCAGGACCGGAAATTCCAAAGTGAGTAAAGATCATATCCATGCGATGAGTGATGACTGTTTTTCCTTTCGGCGTTACTATACTCAATGCAACATCTCGTAAAGATAATCCTTGTAAGGACTTATTTTTAATAAAATCTTCTGAAGATGTGATCGGAACTTCCGTTGGGAAAATTTCTGTTATCGTATGCCCAGCTTTTTTTGCCCATGGATAACCATCACCTGTTGAGCCTGTATGTGGAACAGAAGAACCACCTACCGCAATTACTACGCTTGTTGACTCCATAAATTCTTTCGTTTTTAACATAACACCTTTTACTTTTCCATCTTCATATTCAACTGTTTCAACTGGAGTGTTTGTTCGAATCTCTACGCCTAGTTCTTTAATTGTTTCAATTAACACATTTACTACACTTTGTGCACTATTGGTTACAGGAAACATCCTTCCATGGTCTTCCTCTTTTAGCTCAATTCCTTTTTTCTCAAAGAAAGCAATGATGTCTTCATTACTAAATTCAGAAAAAGCACTATAAAGAAAGCGACCGTTCCCAGGTATATGTTTAATAATTTCGTCAACAGGAAGTCGATTTGTAACGTTACAACGCCCACCACCTGAGATGGCAAGCTTTCTACCTAGTTTATTACCTTTATCAATAAGTAAAACTTTTGCTTTCTGTTCTGCTGCTGCGATTGCCGCCATTAATCCTGATGGCCCGCCTCCAATTACAATTACATCATATTTCATTTTTTTCACCGTCCATAAATAGATACGTTCCTATTATATACAAGATTAGTATGAACACCAATGAAAGACGTTAGACAAGTGATATATTTTCGGTTACTCTGTAGGCAATAATGAAAAAGTGGTGATAAAAGATGAGTAAAGAAGGATTTGTACCAGAAGATGGTGGTTGGACACAATCAAAGGGAGACAAAGTTTTACTTTTGTCCGTACCGACACTTCAAAAATACATAGAGGTTTCTGTAAAAAAATTTTCGTATAAATGGCTATACAATCGGGAGTTAACGAGTTATATACTTGATTTAACGTTCAATGATGAACATAACATACCACTAATATTTCCTCAAACTCATGCAGGTCAATTATTGCTTGATGCGGATGCATATGAGGAGTTTTCAATTGCAATAATAGCAAGTCCGCTAGAAAAAATGGAGGACGACACAGCTTATTTATATTTTCCTAAAATAAATTTAAAGAGAAGTATTCACGCTAAGTGGTAAAAAATATAGTTAGTCAGTTAGTCTTATGCTTTCTACGTGCTTTATGGTAAAATTACTAATTAGGTTTAAAAAAATAGATTATCGTGTGAGAAGGGATTTAATGTCTACATCTAAATTGTTCAGAGGTACAGCAATTTTAACAGCAGGAACGATGTTTTCTCGCCTGTTAGGTTTAGTTTATATATTTCCGTTTTATGCAATGGTTGGAGAAAAAGGTGGGGAGCTATACAGTTACGCATACATACTATATACACTTATGTTAAGTGCCGCAACAATGGGGTTGCCACTTGCGGTTTCTAAATTCGTAGCAAAGTACAACTCTCTAGGTGAATATGGTGTAGGAAGAAAGCTTTTCAGATCTGGATTGTTTACAATGAGTATTACTGGCGTCATAGCTTTTTTAATTCTTTATACTTTAGCACCGTATACTGCGCCAATTATATTAGGACGTGAAGCTAGTGATTACATTCATTCAGTAGAAGATGTTACTCACGTTATACGAATGGTAAGTTTTGCTCTCTTACTTGTTCCGATAATGAGTTTAATAAGGGGATTCTTTCAAGGTCATGAATCAATGGGCCCTACTGCGTTGTCACAAGTTGTGGAGCAATTAGCTCGCATTTTATTCATTTTAGGTAGTGTCTATTTTGTAATTCGTGTAATGGATGGTGACCTGTCCACAGCAATTGGTTTTGCTACTTTTGCAGCATTTATAGGTGCATTAGGTTCGTTACTCATTTTAGTTTGGTATTGGTTTAAAAGAAAACGACATTTAGACAAATTACTTGAACAAGATAAAGGGAATGTGGAAGTTTCCTATAAAGATATGTATAAAGAGTTAATACTTTATGCCGGACCGTTTGTTTTTGCAGGTTTAACATTACCACTTTTTCAATCAGTAGACTTATTTACTTTTAACAGTGCAATGGGATCAGGAGGACATGGGAATACTAATGCGGCGTTTGGTATTATCAATACGTACGCTCATAAGTTAGTGATTATTCCAGTTACGTTAGCGACATCCTTTGCTTTAACGTTGTTACCTACTATAACTAAGTCGTTTGTCAGTGGAAATAATGAACTACTCCAAAAACAAATTAGCAAAGTGTTGCAAGTCTTATTGTTTTTAACACTTCCAGCATGTATTGGCTTAGCGTTACTAGGTGGGCCAGCTTATACAGCCTTCTTTTCCTATGATGAACTTGGTGGATATTTATTAACTTGGTATGCACCAGTAGCAATATTGTTAGCGTTATTTACTGTATCGGCAGCGATCCTTCAAGGAATAAACGAACAGCGTCATACAATATATGCAATTTTATTAGGTTTAGCGGTAAAGTTTATAACAAACTATGTATTCATTATTCAATTAGGTGCAATTGGTTCAATTATAGCAACTGCACTTGGATATATTGTTACGGTTGGTTATATATTATATATCATTCAAAAGAAAACTGGATTTAATTATTCTTTTGTTATGAGGCGTTCACTATTAATTGTTATATTTTTAGCAGCGATGGCGATTGTGGTAATTCCTGTGAAAACTGGACTCGATATGATTTTGCCGTATAGCGCTGGAACGTTAAACTCTTCAATCATTATCGTCATATCAGCAGTAGTCGGAGCGTTCGTATACTTTTTCTTAAGTTTCCGCTCAAAGTTGATATATTATATTTTTGGAGAAAACTTACCGTTTATGGGCAAGTTAAAAAGGTTTAAGCGTTCGCATTAGATTAAAAAAAGAAGACAAACAAAAAAGTTTGTCTTCTTTATATATGAATAAGGTACATACTATTGGCTTTGAAAATAAATAAAACTTACGCTGTTTTAGTTAAAACCTGGGCCAAATCCTCCGCCAAAGCCGCCACCAAAACCTGATTGGCGCTCAAGGCGTGTAACTCGACGATCTAAACGTTGTACTTCTCTTTCTAGACGAGCTAGACGTCTATTAAGTTCACCGAATTGTCCACCAGGAAATCCTCCTCCAGGAGTTCCGAATCCAGGGACAGGAAAAAATTGGCCTTCTAGTTGACGTTGATCTTGATAATACATTCAACATACCTCCTTGTTAATTACATTCTATACATCGTATGAATATAGGGAAAAGGCGGAATCCGCAAATGCCTATTCATTGAAAAAATAGGATAATGCCTATAGAAAGGTGAAGAAAATGAGATTAGATAAATTGTTAGCAAATAGTGGTTATGGGAGCCGAAAAGAAGTTAAGAAGCTTTTAAAATCGGGTGCCGTTAAAGTAGATGATAAAGTAGTAAAAGATGCAAAAAATCATGTGAATCATGAAACACAGTTTGTAACTGTATTTGGAGAAGAAGTGGAATATCGAGAATTTATATACTTAATGTTACATAAGCCGCAAGGAGTGCTATCAGCAACAGAAGACCGTTCTCAAAAAACTGTAATTGATTTGTTAGAGGAAGAAGATGCAATGTTTGAACCATTCCCAGTAGGTCGTTTAGATAAAGATACGGAAGGCCTTCTCCTATTAACGAATGATGGACAATTAGCTCATCAACTGCTGTCTCCTAAAAAGCATGTTCCGAAAACTTATTATGCAGTAATACTCGGAGAGGTAACAGAAGAAGATATAATTGCTTTTAAAAATGGCGTTACGCTAGATGACGGGTATGTAACGATGCCAGCTGACTTAACTATTTTAAAAGCTGGCAATCAATCTGAAATAGAACTTACCATTATGGAAGGGAAATTTCACCAAGTAAAAAGAATGTTTCTTTCCGTAGATAAAAAAGTGACGTACTTAAAAAGAATGAAAATGGGTCCATTGGAGTTAGATGAAGAGTTAAATTTAGGAGAATATCGTGAGTTAACAGACGAGGAAATTAGTCAATTAAAAGGTGAGGAATAAAAGAGAGAACGTTTGCACTTGTTGCAAACGTTCTATGTATTTTAAACTTATATAATTTAATTGTATAAAAATCTTTATGAACTTAACCTAACTTTTTTCTTTGTAGTGGTCCATTTCCCTTTAGAAGGGCTACGAACTAAGTTATTATATGCCAACACATTAAGATCTCGCTGTGCTGTTCTAGGAGTTATTCCAAATTCATCAACGAGTTGTTGTGTCGATACAGTTCCTTTCTCATGAATAAACATGTAGACTGCCTTAATACGGGTTAGCATACGGTTTGTTGATGTTGTCAAAAAACCACTCCTTATCCGTTATTACAAAATGGAACTACTTACAAAAATACATGATGTTAGGATGCTTGTTTGTTATTCATAATTTTACACCATTTCAGTCATAAAATTCTACTTTAATGCATTAATTTACAAATAATTTAAAAAACACAATCCTCCTTTCTTTATAATCAACTATATGAGAGGAAAAATTGTATATTACTATTGTATACTAAGTTATTAGAATAATCTATTTAATGATACAAACTTTGAAACTTCTTATTCTAATAAACGTACTAATGATAGAAGGGTGGGGAAAGAATGAACAGGTTGTTAACGCTAGAAATTGAGAAAGCAGGTTATGATGAAGGAATGTCAATCCTTTCGAATGTGACATTTAATGTAACTAGAGGAGAGTTAGTCGGCTTAATAGGTCCTAACGGTGCTGGTAAAAGTACGACAATAAAAACTATTTTAGGCATGAATGAACATTATAAAGGTACGATACACTTTGATAGTAAACGAGAAATTGCGTACATACCGGAAAAACCAGTATATTATTTTGATATGACATTATGGGAGCATATTGAATTAACTGCTGCCCTTTTACAACTTGAGGAGAAAAGTTGGACTGTAAAAGTAAAAAAACTTTTGAAAACTTTCGAGTTAGAACACGTCATTCACGAAACGCCAGCAACCTTTTCAAAAGGAATGCAACAAAAATCAATGTTAATATTCGCGTTTATGACAAATGCTTCCCTTTACATTGTGGATGAACCTTTTATTGGACTTGACCCAAATGCAACGAAAAAGTTGTTACTATTATTAGAAGAAGAACAAAAAAGAGGTGCTGGCATTTTAATGTCAACGCATGTTTTAGATACTGCTGAAAAAATATGTGATCGTTTTGTTTTATTATTAGATGGGAAAATTGAAGCTACAGGCACGATGGAGGAAATACAAACGACTTGTGGCTTGCTTAATAGTTCACTTCTAGATTGTTTTTATTTTTTATCAAATAAGGAACCGAGTGTATGACGGGAAACGTTTTATTTAAAAGGAGATTACGAAAAGAATGGAATTTTCAATGGTCTAATTTAACTTCCATCGTTGATCGTACAGTACTTCTCTATGGTATTCTTTTTACTGCTTTTATGGGCGCTCTCCTTTACGACTCACTTCCTACTATCTTTGAAACATTAAACGATCTACCGATTAATTTCTTTTTATTTTTGCTCTATCAACTATGTTGGTTTGGGACAGTAAGAATTTTTATGGAATATGCTGATGAGTATTTTTTAATGCAACGAAAAGATGTGTTAAGGTCAATTAAACTACTCAGCATAAGTTACGCCTTATTGACTTACTTAGTTCAAACTTTTCTTATTGTATTTTTACTATATTTTGTTTTAGTCAATATTGAAACAATTAGTTTTTCTGTTTTTTCGTTACTTTTCTTATTTTCATTGCTTCGATTTTGTATTTTAACTTCTCGGAAATTAGTTTCAATCTATTGGAACGGTTGGAAAAGGCCATTCATCGTTTCGTTCTTATATGTTGGTTTTATTTTTGTAGCGTATATAATTGTAAGTCATAATGCTTATATTATAGGTAGTGTTTTTGCTTTTCTGATTATTATTATCAATCTTATTATGATCAAATATAGTAATAGTTTCTTTACAGATGCAGTTGAAAATGAAAAACAACGGTTACGATATGTACAAATGATTTTTCATGCTTCTGAATATGTTCATATCCCAGCAAGCTCTAACAGGACTAAACCGTTACTATTTAGAAAGTCCGAAAAAATATTTTCCGCTCGGACAAAAGAGAATGCATTAAAGGAATTGTATATAAAGTATTTCCTTCGTAATTATCGTTATCCGCTTTCATTGTTTCAGATGATTAGTGTAACAATGGTTGCGATCGTGTTTCTTCCATTATGGATGAAATATGCCTTACTAATTGCTTTTTTCTTTTTTATTAAGGAATGGCTATCAACGGTTTATGATGAAGTAGTAACACATCCTTATTTGCAAATGTACGAAAGCATAGTGAGAGAAGTATCACGAGAAAAAGTAATTCGATTATTTTATATTCCAGCGACGATGGTGGTAGGGGTAATTGTGTTTATTGCGACACTATTGTCGATTTAATTAGTGAAAAGATAGAAAGGATGTTGACTTAAATTGAACAACATTAATTGGAATGAAGAAGTTGCTAAACGTAAAGACGAACTTATTGAAGAGACACAACGTTTTTTAGAAATAGAAAGTGTGTTAAGTGAGAAAGAAGGTAAGCAAACAGCTCCTTTTGGAGAAGGAATTGAGCAATCTCTACAATTTTTATTACATAAGGGTAAAAGTGATGGTTTTGTTGTAAAAAACGTAGACCATTACGCAGGACATATTGAATATGGTGATGGCAATGAGTTAGTAGGTGTCCTATGTCATGTTGACGTTGTTCCTGCGGGAGACGGTTGGACAAGTCCACCATTTAGTGCGGAAATACGAGACGGTAAAATATATGCACGTGGTGCAATGGATGACAAAGGTCCGACTATGGCGGCTTACTACGCGTTAAAAATTGTAAAAGAATTAGGCTTACCACTGTCTAAACGAGTAAGAATTATAATTGGGACGGATGAAGAAAGTGAGTGGCGTTGTGTTGACCATTACTTTAAAAAAGAAGAGATGCCAACAATCGGTTTTGCTCCAGATGCTGACTTTCCAATTATTTATGCTGAAAAAGGAATTGGCGACATTGAATTCAAGTACGAATTAATAGAAACGAAAGAGGAGAACGAAACAATAAAATTACAGGAGTTTGCTTCTGGACAACGTTTGAACATGGTTCCTGATTATGCAAAAGCAATCCTTCAATCAAAGAGCGATACAAATTCTATAGTAGAAGCTTTTGAAAAGTATGTTAAAAAGCATAGTTTAATTGGGAAGGTTGAAGTGGAAGAAAGAAAAGTAGAGTTTGAAATAAAAGGTGTTTCTGCACATGCGATGGAACCGAATAATGGGGTAAATGCTGGTCACCACTTAACGAGCTTTTTAACGATGTTAAATCTTGATTCAAACGGTGAAGCTTTTCTTGGATTTATTGAGAACAATTTAAGTCATGATTCTCGAGGAGGAAAATTAAATATTTCCTATACAGACGATATTACAGGCGACTTAACTGTAAATACTGGGCTAATTCATTATCAAGCTAGCCAAGGTGGTAAAATTGGAGTAAACATTAGATTTCCAGTAACTTGTAAGGTTGAAGATGTGGAGCATCAACTAACGAAGGTTGCTTTGCATAATCAATTTGTTTTAAGTAAATATAATGTTTCTCCACCACATCATGTTGCAAAAGATCATCCTCTTATTCAAACGTTGCAAAAAGTATACGAAGAACAAACAGGTGAAGAAGCGAAATTGCTTTCGATTGGTGGAGGGACATATGCAAGGTCACTAGAGGCAGGTGTAGCGTTTGGACCTCTGTTTCCCGGTAGAGAAGATGTAGCGCATCAAAAAGATGAGTACATTTATATTGAGGACCTATTAAAAGCAACTGCTATTTATGCACAGGCCATTTATGAACTAGCTAAATAAGGAATATTCTTAATGGTATTTCCGTGTTAAAATAAAAAGGTTACTCGTGTAGAGTAGCCTTTTAAAGCTTTAAAGGGCATATTTAAAGTAAAACTTAGTAGTAAATGAATATTTAGAAAAGAAGGTTTAGTCATTGAATGAAGCAACTATGAGAAAGTTTAGCCTTTTTTATTTTCTTACATTTTTTAGCTTTGGGGCATTATCGCCTTTACTTACTGTATATTTACAAGAAAATGTTGGTTTAACAGGTAGTCAAATTGGAATTATTTTATCGATAAGTCCAGTAGTTATTATTTTCATACAACCTATTTGGGGTATGATTAGTGATTATACGCAAAAGCCAAAAGGAATTTTGCTGATAACTCTGTTGTTAACAGCAATTTTTGGAATTCTTTACTCCTTTGTTGGCAGTTTTTATAGTATCGTGTTAATGGCATTCTTATTAGCTGTCACTCAAAGTGCCATTGTACCTATATCTGATAGCATTGCACTTAATGCTGTTCAAAAGACAAAAGGGGATTACGGATCTGTCCGACTTTGGGGAGCGATAGGGTTTGCTGTTGCAGTTTTAATAGCTGGTTGGCTGTCAGATTATTTTTCGTTGAAAGTAATTTTTTACACCTTTTCCATTAGTTTATTTTTAGCACTGCTTGTTACTGCTCGTTTACCGAAAGAAAATCAGTCGGTTAGTGTTAACATAAGAGACGGTATGAATCGATTAGTGAAAATACCAAAGTTTATGCTGTTCCTAGTAACAACGTTTCTAATCTTCGGACCTATTTTTGCGAATAACTTTTATTTTGGGCTATATTACTGAAATTGGTGGAACTGTTGCTGGGGTCGGTATTGCCTTTTTATTTGCAGCAGGAAGTGAAGCACCTTTTATGAAAATAGCGGGTAGATGGATTCATCGCTTTGGGTTAATGAATATTATGATATTCGCTGGCTCTATTGGTGCATTGCGGTGGTTTTTTTACTTTTTAGATCCACCGTTAATGTTAGTGTATGTTACAACAGTGGTCCAAGGCTTATCCATCGGGTTATTTATCCCAGCTGCCCTTCAATATGTTAGAGATTCCACACCGGTAGAAGTGAGAGCCACTGCAGTTTCGTTATACTCTGCTGTTGGGAATGGATTAGGAAGTTGGTTTTGTACACTATTAGGTGGGTATATTGTTGAGTATTATTCCGTGTCTTATTTATATTTATTCTTTGGAGTATTGACTGTACTTGGTATTGTCATTGTGGTCGTCTTAAAAGGGATGGAGAACAAAGGAGAAAAGTTATTAGTCGGAAAAGAAGCCTGAGCGAGGGCTTCTTTTTTTGGTTTGGCGAGCCGCCTCCGCTTTTCGGATTGTCCAGCTCCGGCGGCTAGGTCCGGCTCAAACTTCACTTTTCCTCCGTGCGATAAGTCAACATCGACTCACTACGTTCGTCGTGTTTCCTTTATCTCCTGCGGAAAAGCTCCAGTTTGATTGGACCTGAACAAGCCGCCTCCGCTTTTCTGTTTGAAATAATATTTTACTTTCATAAAATTATATTGACATGTTAGTTCATGGAATTTATACTAAAGGTAATATTTACAAAACTGTTAGGAGAAGCAGCTATGATTATTGGTATTGATGGTGGAGGGACGAAGACGACTGGTATTTTAGTGGATTATAATGGTGTTGTCGTTTCGAAAGCTACAGTCGGTGCATCTAATCCGAACGGTGTAAGAGAAGTTGACATTCGTAATGAGTTAACTTTGTTGTTCTCGCTTTTAACAGAAAAGAAACCGCTTTCAAAGGTAGTGCTCATTTATGCGGGTATATCAGGAGTAGAAAGTGGAGGGAAAAAAGAATGGATGACCTCTCTTATTAAAAGTATAACTGGTCAAAACATTCGTGTAATAGTAGAAAATGATGCGATTACTGCTCTTTATTCGGGAACAAAAGGTAATCCAGGGATAGTGACTATTTGTGGTACTGGTTCTATTACATATGGACTTAACGAGAGTGGTGAACGAAGTAGGGTCGGTGGCTGGGGTTACTTAATTAATGATGGCTGTAGTGGCTTTGCTCTAGGGAAATCATTACTCGAATATGTTTTTTCAGAATATGACAAAGGAAAACTACCTTGTCACTTAACACATGCAGTATTGCAACATTTTAAACGGAATAGTGTCGCAGAGCTGATCCCACACATATATGAGCTAGGGAAATCTAGGGATATAGTTGCTAGTGTTGGAAAAGTAGTTGTACAGTATGCTCGAAATAATGATAAAACATGTCTAGATATTTTAAGGGTAGCTGCAGAGCAGGCGGTAAGTGATATTAATATATTATATAAAAAATTATTTCACTCTACTATTCAAGATACTGTAATACCAATCGTCTTAACGGGAGGAATTGTCGAGCATTCGGAGGAACTCGTTTCATTTATTCGGAAGGAAATAGAGGTATTAAATAAAACGTATCACATTATCCAACCGAACTGTCCGCCAATTGTAGGAACAATATACGCCTCATTAAAAATGTTAAATAAAGAAATTAATACGAGAATAATAGATACGTTAGAAAAACAGCTAGTTTAGTATAATCTTGTCGGTTTATATAGACAATAAAGGTGATGTGATTAATGGGAGTAGAAAACTTACAGAGTATAATAACTGAGCAACAAAATAGAAAGACGCTACAAATAGATAGGCAAAGTACAGAAGAGATACTTTCAATTATTAATGAAGAAGATCAAACGGTACCACATCATATTAAAAAGGAAATAGGTAGTATATCCGCAGTAGTAGACCAAGTAGTTGCTGCTTTTGAAAACGGTGGTCGTTTGTTTTATATTGGTGCTGGTACATCTGGGAGAATTGGTATTTTAGATGCTTCTGAATGTCCTCCAACTTATGGTACACCACCTGAAATGGTTCAAGCTATTATTGCGGGTGGAGAAGAAGCTATTTTTCGAGCGGTAGAAGGTGCAGAAGACAATGAGCAACTCGGTGCAGATGATATCGAAAAATATAAAATAACGAAAAAGGATGTAGTAATAGGAATTACTGCTAGTGGAAGAGCACCTTACGTATTAGGTGCCTTAAAAAAGGCCAAAGCGATAGGTGCAACTACAGTTTCTTTTACTTGTGCAAAAAAAGCAATACTTAATGAAGTGGCAGATTACAAAATTAATATAGAAGTAGGTCCAGAAGTTATTACTGGTTCCACTAGAATGAAAGCTGGGACTACTCAAAAGTTAGTTTTAAATATGATTACTACCTCATCTATGATAAAAATCGGTAAAGTGTATCAAAATTTAATGGTTGATGTTCAGCCTTTAAATAAAAAGTTAGTCGATCGAGCAAAACGGATCATTCAAAATGTTACTGGCTGTACAATGGAAGAAGCATCAAAGCTTTTTGAACAATCTAACGGAAATCCGAAATTAGCTATCATTATGTACAGTTGTGATGTTGATGTTCAAACAGCAATAAATCTATTAAATTCTTCACACGGGTTCGTTTATAAGGCCATTAAGGCTTATAATAATAATATAAACTAAAAGGGGAGTATGTGAATGAAAAGGGGTTTTAGTTTAGCGTTAATTTTATTACTCGTAGCATCTATCATATTAGGTTGCTCCAACAGTTCTTCGTCAGGATCCAAAGACGTTGTAAAAGTATGGACATATCCTGTTCACGGTGATTATGAGCCAGAACTACAAGAGTTAATTAAGTCATTTGAAGCAGAAAACGAAAATATTAAAATCGAGTATGAAGTATTATCATGGGCAGAAGGTCCGCAAAAATTTGATATTGCTTTAAACTCAGGAAATCCACCAGATATTTACTTCGGTAAACCACAAGGTAAATATGTAGACTCTGGGCTTGCTGTTGACTTAACAGGTAAGCTAAATGTAAATGAAAGTGATTATAACGATGTTGCATTAGACCATATGAGAATTGAAGGCGGTTTATACGGCTTACCTATCTACATGTTCCTACATGTATGGGGTGGTAATAAACAGCTTATGGAGCAATATGGAATTGATTATGAGAAAATTCAAACAGAGGGCTGGACTTGGGCAGAATTTAAAGAGTTAGCAGCTAAAGGTGTAACGACGAAAGCTTCCGGAGAGCAACAGTACGGTTTTGTTTTCCAAGGAAATAACGAAGAATTATTAGATCATTTAGCTTTAAATAATGGGCTTCCATATCGTTTCAACGAAGATGGTATTACATGGAACGATGATAAAATATTAGAAACGATGCAGTATATTCGTAGTTTAATAGATGATGGCATTATGCCAAGAGAAACAGCAGCTGTTGATCCAGCTAAACGTATGGAGCTATATTACAACCACCAAGCATTATTTTTCGGCCGTGCCATCCCTTATTTTGATCCAGTAGTGGAAGCACATAATGAAGAAATTAAAGAAGGTAAAGTTGAAGGAGAAGAAGTTAATTTCGTTCTTTTACCAATTCCACATAACGAAGGTCAAGAGCAAGTTTCATTCGGTGGTTCAGAAGGATACATGTTATTCACGCAAAAAAATGCGAAAGAAGACCATGTTAACAACAGTATTAAAGTGTTAGAGCATTTAACTAGTGCTGAAGCTGGTCAATCAGCTGCTGCATTAGCTTTACCACAAGTTCATAAAGATGCTGAAGGTAAGTTTGAAATGCCATTAGCTCCTTATAATGAAGTAGCGGCAGAGGTACTTGCTTCTAAAGTATTACCACCAGCTAAAGTGTCTGCAGCTGCAAAAGCGAAAGATGATCGTTTCCGTACGGAAGTCGTAATCCCTACATTCCAAGGAATATTAAGTGGAGAGGTTACTCCAGAGGAAGCATTAGAAACATTTAAAACTAAAGGAACTGAAATTTTTGCTAAGTAATGAAAAGTGGGGAGGGGGAATGTGCCTCTTCCCCTTTTTCTACAAAACTAGTCATGTATTATAACGTTAGTGTCCTAGGCAATCATAAGCCATTTTCTTCTATAAAAATAATTAGGAAACTGTCTTATGCTTGTCAGGACTGACAGCAAAAAATATGTGCATACGCTTTTAAAAAAAGGAGGGGTTTCGATGTCGAGCAAAGCTGATATAACTGTTCCAAGAAAGTTCGATATCTCCCAATTCATAAAAGATTATGGTTGGTGTTACGCATTTATTGCAATTCCGATAGTGTTGTTTTTAATGTTTACTTTGTTTCCAGTAGGCTATGCATTCATTATGAGTTTTCAAAAATACCATGTATTAGGTTCCACATGGGTAGGCTTAGACAACTATAAAACGATGCTTCAAGATGATATTTTTTGGAAGTCGATGAAAAACACATTTATATTTACGATAGGAACCGTTCCTGTCAATGTTGCTATCACATTATTCCTTGCAGTTCTCATTTTCCCAAGAGCACAAAAAGCCCAAACTTTTTTTAAGGCTTCTCTTTACTTACCTACTGTCGCATCTGGAGTAACAATTGCCCTCGTCTGGTTTTGGATTTATGATCCTACAACAGCTGGTTTATTTAATATGTTTCTAGGGTTGTTAGGGATTGATAACGTCATGTGGCTAGGACAAAGTAGTACAGCCTTACTATCTATTATGTTAATGTCCTATTTAACAGGTCATGGAGCAGGTATTATTCTTTACTTAGCTGCAATGGGTGGTATTCCAAAATCTCTTTATGAAGCAGCTGATATTGATCATGCTTCTAGTTGGTCAAAATTTAAGAATATAACATGGCCATTATTAAAACCGACAACATTATACTTGTTAGTTACTGGTATCATTATGAGTTTCCAAGTATTTATGAGCATTTATTTAATGACCCAAGGTGGTCCTAACTTTGCAACAACAACCATTGCTTATTTAATATATGTACATGCGTTTGAATATTATCAATTCGGTCTGGCAGCTGCAGAATCTTTTGCACTAGGAGCAATTATTATTGTAGCTTCTGTCATTCAATTTAAAGTAATGTCTTCGGATGTTGAGTTCTAGAAAGGGGGCGTCATAATGGAAGTTAAAGTGAATCAAACAGAGTATGCCCAAATCGCATTAAAAAAAGAAAAACAGCGAAATAGAAAAAAGAAAATTTATAGTGTTGTAAGCTACGCAATATTATTGTTTTGGGTTGTTCTTACAATTATTCCTTTATACTGGATGGTTATCTCTTCATTTCGTGATACAACCGTATCCGTTTCATTTCGCCCGGAATGGTTTCCGTCGCAACTTACACTATCAACCTATATTAGGTTTTTAACAGAAACGGATGCATTAAGATGGTTATTTAACAGTTTGTTCGTATCGAGCGTATTAACACTTACAAATGTCATTTTTTCATCTTTAGCTGGTTACGCATTTGCAAAGCTTAAATTTCCAGGGAGAAATACAATCTTCTGGATCTTGCTTAGTACGATGATGATTCCTGCTCAAGTAACATTAATTCCTGTTTACATTATGATTGTTAATATTTTCGGTTTAGTAGATACGTATCTTGCTATTATGCTTCCGATGTTTACAGTAGTAGGAAATATATTTTTAATGAAGCAATATATGTCAACGCTTCCGACAACATTGATTCAGGCTGCAAGAATAGATGGGTGTAGTGAATTTGGTATTTTTCGAAAAGTTATACTACCTATTTCAAAGCCTGGAGTTGCTGTATTAGCGATATTTACCTTCGTATCAACATGGAATGAGTTCTTTTGGCCATTTCTAGTTACGCAATCTAGCTCAATGAGAACGATACAAGTTGGTCTAGCAAGTTTTAAATTCCAAGATGCTACTGATTATGGGGCTATGATGGCTGGTTCAGTACTCGCTGCATTACCTATGTTTATATTATTCTTTGCGTTACAACGATATTTCCTCCAAGGTATTACGATTGGTGCAGTGAAAGGATAGGTGAATTTTTATGGCAAGAATATTGATGGAAAATATAACGAAAACATTTATAGATGATAAACGAGGTGGCACGTTTACAGCAGTAAATGATGCTAGTTTTGAAATAAAAGATAAAGAGTTTTTAGTATTCGTTGGTCCTTCTGGATGTGGCAAAACGACGAGTCTTAGAATGATTGCTGGATTAGAAAGACAAACTTCAGGTAATATCTATATTGATGAAAAATTAGTTAATAATATGCATCCGAAAGATCGTGATATTGCGATGGTTTTCCAAGACTATGCTTTATATCCGCATATGACAATCGAGGAAAATTTGGCGTTCGGTTTAAAAAACATGAAAGTATCTAAGCAAGAAATTAAAGAAAAAATTGACTATGCGACGAAAATATTAGGTTTAGAACAACTTCTTGATAGAAAGCCGAAAGAACTCAGTGGTGGTCAGAGACAGCGTGTTGCGGTCGGACGTGCAATTGTACGTGACCCAAAAGTGTTTTTGTTCGATGAACCACTTTCTAATTTAGATGCTAAACTACGTGTACAAATGAGGATTGAACTTGCGGAGTTACATAGAAGATTAGGCGCAACTATCGTTTATGTAACACACGATCAAGTAGAAGCGATGACGCTTGGCGAACGAATTGTAGTTATGAACCAAGGAGAAATACAACAAATTGCTACACCGAGAGAATTGTACCGAAATCCAGCTAATATGTTTGTAGCAGGATTTATCGGTTCACCACCGATGAACTTTTTTGATTGTGTCTTAGAAACAGCATCAACGATAAAAATTGGTGACTTGACCTTTACTTTACCTGAAAAATTAATAGAACGATATAGAAGTTTTGTCGGGAAGAAAGTAGTATTAGGGTTAAGGCCAGAAGATATATATGATGAAGAATTTGCTTTTTCTGTAAATAAAACAAATAAAGCTCGGATGAAAGTGAAAGCGATAGAACATTTAGGTGGAGAAAATTTAGTTTACTTTCATGTTGGTGAGCGTATTATTACAGCGAAAGTTAGTGGGGAAAGCTTTATAAGAGCTGGTGAAGAGAAAAGCTTCGTATTCAACTTAGAAAAAATGCATCTCTTTGATCCGGTAACAGAAAAACGTATTTAACATAAAGGGAGAGATTAATATGGATGGATTAACACACGTATTACGGATAACGGGAAAAGAGTATTATAAACATATTGTATCGATGGTATTAATAAGTTTAATTATTGCTACGATTGTTAGTCCTTCCGTCTTTCTTATTAAACTTCCTTTTGCTGTACTCTATTTATTACTAATTAGTGGACCTCTTTTAGTAGGAGCTGCATGGACGGTTCAGCAATTATTATTAGATAAAGGTACGTCTGTTTGGAAAACATTTTTTATCGGTATGAAGAAATACTTCTTTTCTAGTATTGCATACAGCATGTTTTTATCGTTTTTCATCATAATTGTGTTAGCTTCTTGGTGGCATTGGAGTCAAGTTGGCGGCACCTTTGCTTTTGGTTTGGCTTGCTTCCAAACGTATTTTTGCGGAATGATTTTTATGAGTCAAATCTATACGTTACCTCTATTAGTAAAGTACGAATATTCATTAAAAAACAGTATTTTTTTAAGTGTAAAATACTTAATTAAAAATCCAATATATACGATGCTAGCATTTATACAAATTGTATCTATCTTTGCTTTATTGTTATTAACAGTAGTTGGATTAGTTATTATTTTCCCGAGTTTGTCGACGCTGTTTAGCAATTTAGTAGCAAGCAATGTGATTGCGAATGACAATGAAGTCGAGTATCACTCTTTAAGTGTGTAAGGAGGAAAAGGATGATTCACGTTTCATATGGGATTGATACGTTTTTAACAAATACATTGGAAAAATGGTCTGGAAAGCGGATAGCACTTGTAACGAACCAAACGGGGATTACGTCTTCTTATCAATCTACTATCGATGTTTTAAATAGGGAAAAATCGATACAGTTAGTTAAATTATTCGCATGTGAACACGGTATACGGGGTAACGTGCAAGCGGGAGTCCATATAGAAAATCACAAGGATGAGAAAACTAGTTTACCTGTTTATAGTTTATACAGTACTTCGAAAAAGGTATCTACAACATTATTAGAAGATGTAGATGCCGTTTTTTTTGATATTCAGGATGTAGGAGTACGTTTTTATACGTATTTAGCAACAGTTAAAAATTTGATGGAAGCTTGTTTACAAACAAATACTTCTCTAGTTGTTATGGATCGACCTAATCCAATTGCACCGTTTACGGATGGAAATATATTAGAGGATGATTTCACCTCATTTGTTGGTCCGTACCGTTTGCCTATTTGTACCGGACTTACGGTAGGAGAGTATGCTCAGTTAATAAAAGTAGAATGTTTTCCAAAAGTAGACTTACATATTAGTAAAATGAAAAATTGGAATCGATCGATGTGGGGAGACCAGTGGAACAATGTTTGGATACCACCATCACCTAATATTCCTCATGCTACAACGACTCTGTATTATCCGATAAGCTGCTTCATTGAAGGAACTAATCTTTCAGAAGGAAGAGGAACTACAAAGCCGTTTGAATGGATTGGAGCACCGTGGTTTAAAGTAGATGAGGTAATAAGTCATTTTACTAAGAAGGAATTAGCAGGAATTAAAATTATACCCACTTACTTTACGCCGACAATGAGTAAGCATCATGGGGAATTTTGCTCTGGCATTCAATTAGTAATAACGGAACGTACTGAAATACATATTGCAAAAACGGCATATGAATTGTTACAAACAATTTTTGCAGTTCATAAAGAAGCAGACTGGCTACCGCCGTTTAAAAAAGGAATGCCCCCCTTTATCGATTATTTGTGGGGAACAGACAAAGTAAGAAAAGGGATAGATGATGGAAAGTCATATTGTGAATTAACGATAGACTGGTCAAAAGGAATAGAAGAGTGGAAAAGTAGGATACAAACAATTTTACTATATTCATAAAGGGGATTGGTGAAATGAAAAACGTAAGAACGATGACATTAAAAGAAAAAATTGGTCAAATGTTTATGGTCGGATTTTCAGAAAAGGAACCGAGTGTCGAAATACAAACGATGATTGAACAATATCATGTAGGGGGAGTTATTTATTTTACGAGAAATATTGAATCTCCTGAGCAAGTTCATCGTTTATCATCACAGTTACAACGATTCGTACCGACAAATCCGTTATTCATTTCGATTGACCAAGAAGGTGGTATGGTCGCTAGAATTACCGAAGGAGTAACGTTGAGTCCTGGTAATATGGCGTTAGGTGCAACCCAAAATAAGGAAGCCGTGTATCAATTAAATAAAATAGTAGCAAGTGAGTTAACAGCTCTAGGTATTAATATGAATTTTTCACCGTGTATCGATGTTAACAATAATCCTAAAAACCCTGTTATTGGTGTGAGGTCTTATGGAGAAGATCCTTATTTTGTTGCTGCCATGGGGAATCAAGCGATTGACGGTTTACAGTCAGAGAATGTTTCTGCTGTTATAAAGCATTTCCCAGGGCATGGCGATACAAATGTTGATTCTCACTTATCACTTCCGGTTATTCCGCATTCATTAGAGAGATTAAAAGAAATAGAGCTAGTACCATTTGCCTCAGCTATTAAGCAAGGGGTAGATGCTGTAATGGTTGCACACGTTTCTTTTCCTGCTATCGAACCAGATAACGTTCCAGCAACATTATCAAAAAGGATGATAAATGGCTTGCTAAGAAATTATTTGCAATACGATGGAGTTGTTATGACCGATTGTATGGAAATGAATGCAATCATAAATTATTACGGAATAGAGGAAGCGACAATACTTGCTATTGAAGCAGGCAATGATATTGTTCTGATAAGTCATTCATTTGATAGGCAGCAAAGAGCAATAAAGGCTGTAATAGGTGCTGTAAATGACGGTCGTATTTCGGAAGACGCTATTAATCAGTCGGTGGAACGCATTTTACGATTGAAACAGAAGCGTCAACTACAAAAAGAAATGCAAAACTGGAATAGTGCTAAAAAGAATATTGCACAATCTGATAACTTAGCTTATGCACAAAAAATAAGTGAACAATCGATAACAGTATTAAAGGATAATGGTGTTTTACCTATTGATAAAGATTCCAACACTTTACTTGTTTCAGTTAACCCTAACGTTGCAACAGAGGTGGATGAAACGTTGGCAACGAATGTCACAATAGGAACATATCTTGGGCAACATATAACGAGTTTAGAAGAGGTTCATGTAACAACAACCGTTACTGATCAAGAAATGACAGAAATAATGTTGATGGCAAAAAATGCGGATAAAGTTATCGTTACAACGTACCAAGCTAGTGCAAACCCTAGTCAAGTATCATTAGTTCAAATGTTATTAAAACAATATAATGAAAAATTGGTGGTTGTTGCTTTAAGAAGCCCATACGATATTGAGCTTTTTCCAAATGTAGCTACATATATTGCTACTTATGAGAGTAGACCATTAGCATTACAGTCAGTTAGTAAAGTATTGATAGGTGAATTACAAGCTAGTGGGCAACTTCCTGTCCAGCTTCCGATGGATGTGTACCGGTCATGATACCTTCTTTACAAAAGCTGTGGACTAAGAATGAAAAAATAGGTATTGGGCTTATGTCTGGAACATCTGTCGATGGGGTGGATGTAGCTGTTATTAAAGTCAGTGGAAATGGGTTAAGTACTAAGTATTCCTTACTAGCTTTTGATACTATCCCTTTTCCAGAAAAATTAACCGAACGAATATTTAATCAGTTTAATCCACAAACAAGCTCTGTTGATGTTTTGTGTAGTATTAATTTTGAATTAGGAACTATATTTAAAGATGCTGCAGAGAAGGTTGTGGAAGCAAGTGAGCTTAGAAAAGAGGATATAGATTTCATTGGATCACACGGACAAACGTTTTATCATATCCCAAAAGAAAAAGAAGGGTTACTTCGCTCTACTCTTCAATTAGGGGAGGCTTCTATTTTAGCACAACATTTTCAATGTCCGGTTGTGTCAGATTTCCGAGTTCGCGATATTGCAGCGGGTGGAGAAGGGGCACCTTTAGTTCCTTATATAGACTACTTAATGTTTGGTCAGCAAGAAAAAAATATCGCTTTGCAAAATATCGGTGGAATTGGAAATGTTACTTTTTTGCCAAAGGGGTTAGAAAAAGAACACGTCATTGCGTTTGATACTGGTCCAGGTAACATGGTAATAGACGAGGCAGTGAAAATATTAACGGGTGGAAAGCTACAATTCGATAATGAAGGTGAAATTGCTAAAAAAGGAACACCTAATAAGGAAACAGTCGCCCGTTTGCTTGAAAATCCCTACTTTTCTTACAACATACCAAAAAGTACTGGAAGAGAGCGGTTTGGTGCTCAATATACGCGAGAGTTAGTCTCTCAATTGAGGGAACAGCAGTTATCGATAGAAGATATTATAGCTACGGTTACGATGTTTACAGCAGCATCTATCATAGATCAATATAAACGGTTTATTCCTCAAGGAATAGATGAATTGATTGTAAGTGGTGGTGGAGCGTACAATAAAACGCTGTTGAAGTATTTAAGTGAGTCTTTTTGTGTGAAGACGCAGGAAGATATCGGGTTTTCGAGTGATGCAAAAGAGGCGATTGCTTTTGCTCTTTTAGCGAATGAAACACTTTCTGGGAATGCTAACAATTTGCCTGTTGCGACAGGGGCGAATGAGTCGGTTGTGTTAGGGAAAATTATTATATAATGAGAAAGGCTTCTCTTCTTTAATAAAAAGAGAAGCCTTTCTATATATTTCGCAAATGGAATCTGTCACCTTGAAATAGGAGTCACTTGGAATTAATCCGTTCCTCTACGCTACGGACATTTGCTTTCCGCGGGCGTGGCTTGAGCCTCCTCCTCGCTCCGCTCGTGCGGGGTCTCAAGGCTCACGCTTCCCCCGCAGTCTTTCATGTATTACAAGCTATACACCACAGAGAATGAAAATGGTTTTTGCGTGGCTATACTAATGCTACGGCTGGATGAGGAAGGTCGTGACTCCTTGGTGTGTGTGAGCCCTCCCCGCAGTCTGACTCCTTCGACCACGGTGCATCACAGATTGTTGCTCCCTTTATGGGAAGCACTCATGGTAGATTAACCCTATTCTGGTTGTTGCACCAGCCTCAAATTTGCTTTGCCGTAGAAAGGATGTTTTCAATGGAAGTAATCATTGAGAATGCTTGTGGTATGGATGTCCACAAGGATAACATTACTGCATGTGCCATTACAGCAAAAGGAAAGGAGATTGAAACTTTTTCAACTAAAACTATATATCTTATAGAGTTGGTGGACTGGGTTAAGAAACACAACTGTACCCATGTGGCGATGGAAAGTACAAGTGTCTACTGGAAACCTATTGTCAATTTACTAGAAGCAGAAGGTATTGAATTTCTAGTTGTGAATGCTCAACATATTAAAGCTGTTCCTGGGCGTAAAACCGATGTGAAAGATGCCGAATGGATTGCCAAATTACTTCGTCACGGTTTACTTAAAGCTAGTTATATTCCTGACCGAAATCAGCGAGAATTACGTGAACTTGTGCGTTATCGTCGTAGCATAATTGAAGAACGTGCCAGACAATATAATCGGATTCAAAAAGTGTTAGAAGGAGCTAATATCAAGCTTGGCTCTGTTGTTTCTGACATTATGGGAGTTTCTTCTCGTGATATGCTTCGATCCATAGCGGAAGGGAATGAAGACCTTGAAGAGTTAACAAACTTTGCGAGAGGAAGAATGAAAAATAAAAAAGATGAATTGAAACTCGCACTTCAAGGGTATATTCAAGAACATCAACGATTTATGATAAAAACGATTATGGATCATATCGATTTCCTAACTGAGCAAATCGATAAACTAGACAAAGAGATAGAAAAAAGGATGGAAGACGATCAAGAAGACATAGATCGTTTAGATTCCATTCCTGGCATTGGAAGAAAAATGGCGGAACAAATGCTTGCAGAAATTGGTCCAAATATAAAAGAGCAATTCCCGACTGCACCCCAACTATGTTCATGGGCGGGTTTAGTTCCAGGAAATAACCAAAGTGCTGGAAAACGTAAGTCATCCAAAACGATGAAAGGAAACAAATATCTTAAATCAGCACTCATTGAAGCAGCTCATTCTGTTCGAGGGTCTAAAAACTACCTTGGTGCACTTTACCGTCGGACTGCTTCACGTAAAGGTAAAAAGCGTGCAGCAGTTGTTGTAGCCCATGCGATGTTACGAATCTCCTATTATCTCTTAACACGAAAGGAAATGTACGTAGATCTAGGAGAAGACTACTTCGATAAGCAAAGACAACAGTCCATTGTTAGACATTCACTACGAAGATTAGAAAATTTAGGCTACACCGTGACACTAGTTGAACCAAAAGTTTCATAAAGCGATCCCAAAAAGTCGATAGATTTTTGAGTATGACGCTCTCCTCAAAAAACAAGAATAAGCTGCGTCTAATTTAGTATTGCCATTTTTCCATATTTTAGTGTTATATTTTCATGGTAGGAGTCAAATGTCCTCCGCTCCGATCCACTCACGTTTCTAAACATTGAAATTATGAAACATAAAACGTGAAAAGTTGTTTCGTATTACGCATTTCCCCTTCTATTGTTTAATCAATAGTTTTTTCCTTGGTGTTTTCTTTATTAGAATTTACTACATCATAAATAAATCAGTTGATAAGTATCTTTCGCCTGTGTCGCAAGCGATGCAAACGACGATGTCGTCCTTGTTGAGTCGTTTTGCTACTTCGATAGCAGAGAAGCATGCCGCACCTGAAGATGGGCCTACAAGTATACCTTCTTCTGATGCTAACCTTCGAGCAGTTTCGTAAGCATCTTCATCTTTAATTTTAAAAATTTCTTCATACACGTCTTGGTTTAGTATTTCTGGAATAAACCCCGGGCTCGTGCCAACTAGTTTATGCTTTCCGGGTTTACCACCAGATAAGACAGGTGAGCCGGCGGGTTCTACTACGTGAACAGTGACGTTTGGATATTTTTCCTTTAATACTTCGCCCGTACCCGTAATCGTGCCACCAGTTCCAGCTGTCGCGACAAAGGCAGATAAAGGCTTTCCTATTTGGTCCATCGCTTCTATAATTTCTTTTGCCGTAGTATGTCTATGAGCATCAGGATTTGCGAAGTTTTCAAATTGCATCGGCATGAAGCTATTAGGAATTTCATTAACAAGTTCTTCTGCTTTTTTTATAGCACCAGGCATTTTATCCTCACCCGGAGTTAAAACAACGTCTGCTCCGTATGCTTTTAATAAATTAATTCTTTCTTGGGACATCGTATCTGGCATAACAAGTATTGCTTTATACCCGCGAGCTGCTGCATTCATAGCTAGCCCAATTCCTGTATTGCCACTCGTTGGTTCGATAATTGTAGCACCAGGTTGGATAAGTCCTTTTTTTTCAGCTTCTACAATCATATTGAAGGCAGCACGATCTTTTACACTTCCGCTTGGATTAAAAAATTCAAGCTTTAAGTAAACCGTTGCCGCGCCTTTCGGAACGAGTCTATTTAATTTAACTAATGGCGTATTTCCAATAAGGTCTGCCATACTGTTTATAACTTTCATTCTAACACGCCTTTCTTTCTTCTATTAATCCAATCTGTATAATTTGTATTTTACCATATAATATTAAAAAGAATAGAAATACGACCATACATAATAAGAGAGGATAAGATACGTATGAATACACAAAAACATTATTTTCTTGCAGTTAAACTTCCTGAAACAATAAAAAACGATTTTGCACTATATACAGAAAAAATAAAAGACGAACTTCCTTTTCAAAGGTGGGTTCATCGTGAAGACTTGCATATTACACTTGCATTTTTAGGGTATGCAACAGAGGAGCAATTACACAACATAAATAAAATAATGCCGTCGATTGCAAAGAAATATGAAGCTCTTTCATTAAAATTAACCACTTTAAATACATTCGGAAAGAAAGAAAGTCCGAGAATTTTATGGTATGGAGTAGAGGACAATAGTGAATTACACGCACTGAGACAAGATATATTTTTGGAATGTGAACGATTAGGTTTTTCTTTAGATAAGAGACCGTTTCATCCGCATATTACGTTAGCTCGAAAGTGGAAAGGGGGAAATTTCTCAGAGGAATTTTTAATACCTTTCCATACAATCAACAGGCTTTTTTTAGCAAGCGAATTTGTTCTTTATCAAACTAATCTTCAATCTGTACCAAAATATGAGATAATACATTCATATACATTTAAAGAGGGGTAACGAAAAGTGAAATGGTTAAAAATAATGTTTCAAATTATCATTCTTTACGGCTTTTATCGAATAGGCGTCGTTATTCAACAAACGTGGAATATTCCGATTCCAGGTAGTGTTATTGGAATGGTACTATTATTTCTATTATTAATGCTAGGAATAGTTAAAGTAAACACCCTCAAAACAGGAGCATCTACATTATTAGTTTATATGCCACTATTATTTATTCCAGCAACAGTCGGTGTAATGGATTACTTTTCCTTATTTGTAGGGAAAGGCTTTTTGGCCATTTTAGCTGTTTTTATTAGTACATTATTAGTGATGCTCATCTCAGGATTGTTAGGTCAAAAAGCAGCCACTTACTTAGAGAAAAAAGAAGAGCAAAATAATAGTAAAGAAGAGGAAACAGCATGAGTAGTTTCTTTATATTGCTAACGATTATCGTATTTTTAGCGATGAGAAAATTGTACATTAAAATAAAGAATCCACTATTGTTGCCAATCGTTACAAGTGTAATAGCTATTATCGTTATTTTAATATTATTTGATTTCGAATATGAGACGTATATGACAGGTGGAAGATGGATTCATGAATTGCTAGGTGCAGCTGTTGTAGCTTTAGCATATCCACTTTATGAACAAAGAAAGAAAATGATAAAATATAAAACTCCTCTTTTCATCGGAATTGGTAGTGGCATCACTTCTGGTATTGTAACAGGCTTCATTTTTGTAAACTTTATTTCATTAGATAAAAGTATTGCTATTTCGATACTACCAAAGTCAGTAACTGCACCAGTTGCAATGGATTTAGCTACTATTTCAGGTGGTATTCCAAGTTTAGCGTCAGTTTTTGTCATGATTGCAGGCGTTAGTGGTGCTGTTTTAGGGCCGTATATTTTAAAAAGTGTAGGGGTAAAGCATTATATTGGAATAGGTATAGCGTACGGGTGTGCATCTCACGGTATAGGTACTGCGAAGGCGATAGAATATGGTGAAAAGGAAGGGGCAGTTAGCTCTATTAGTATGACATTGTCTGCCTTAATCTATGCACTAATTTTACCTCACGCTATTAGTTACTTCATGAGTTTTTAAGGTTCTCACATTAAGATTTACATTATAGGCGATTATAAAAGGCAAGATTTTCTCATCTAAAGGGAAATAAGGAAGGGTTACTTATGGCACAACTGTTAAAATTACAAGATTATATTTCTCGTTATGAAACAGACATATATCGATACTCTAATCAATATATTCGATTTAAGAAGCAGCAGTGGAATGCATTACAACAAGCAAAAGAAAAACTACATACAGAGCCAACTTTTTCTGAGGAGATGGCGGAAGAGCAAAAAGAAACGAGACTATCAAGTCTCTGGAATAATATAAAGCGGAAAAAAGACGAAACACCATTCATAAAAGAGGAACAAAATAATAATGAGAACGGTGAACTCCTTATAGATTACAAACATATTATTCAAAATAGCCGTTCTGAAAAGGAAGAAAAACAATTATTTTTAGATGCGCTATACCCATATCAATTAAGATGGGCGAGTTCTACTATACGAGAGATGTCATTTTTAAATAAAGAATACAAACAAGATCCACTGTTAAAATATTTTTTACAACGTTTTCCGGATACATACTTTTTAATGTATCATCCGATTATTATTGCAAAGCAAGCACCAGTCCAATTAGAACATATTTTCATAACCCCAACGGAAATAGTATGTATGACAGTATTAGAAGAAGGGGAAGGATATGTGTACTTAGGGGAAACCGGTCGTTTTTGGAAGTTGAGGGATGGACAATCAGAGCGTAAGATTGTTAATCCGTTAATTAGTTTAAATAGAATGTTTAACATCGTCCAAAACATAAAAGAGCATTATTCGATTGAAATACCTATAAAGAAGGTTGTTTTATGTAAGGATGGCTATATCGATTTTGCTGACAAACCGTCTGATATTGAATGGATAGATAAACGATCCTACGAAGACTGGTTTACAAAAATGCGAAAAAACACGCTAAGTATGAAACACACACAATTAAAAATTGCTACAAAACTTTTACAACATTGTCAATCTACGTTTGTAGAGCGGCCGGAATGGAAATAAGTAAAGAGTAAATGTTTTATTAATTGTATGCTCATTTTTTCAAGTGATAAAATGGGCATTTCTTTATATGTTATATGTTTAGTAAAGGGGTGATGAAATTGTTAGTAGTAAAAAGAGATTTTGAAGCATTTTTAGACAAAATGGATGAAATAACGATACTTCTTCCGAATAACACTTTTAATGGCGACAGTACTCATTTTACAATAACATACAATGACAAATCAGAGCCTTTAACAATTACGGATGTACAACAATTAGAAAATGCCAAAAAATACGTATGCAGTTCTGCCTTTCCGCTAAAGGTTGAGAATAGCTATACAATAATAGATGAACATAACCGAAAAACGGATCTGCAAATCGGGGCTGTTATAAGAACGGAATTATTTGACGAACTTTTTTTCTATGATAAAAACGACCTCGGTGTAACGTATAGTCAGGAAGAATGTAGTTTCTGCCTATGGGCACCTTCCGCAAGTGCAGTAAAAATAAAAATAACTACCCCTGAAGGAAAAGTCTCGAAATACAGTTTAATTCGATCAGAAAAAGGTACATGGAGAATTACGTTAAAAGGGGATTTAGAAAAGTATGAATATACTTTTTTAGTATGTGTAAATTTAATATGGCGAGAAGCTATTGATCCATACGCAACAGCTGTAACCGTTAATAGTTCTGCGGGAGTTATTATTAATCCAAAAAAAATAAAGGAAGTAAAAAAATTCAGTTTGCCAACTTTGCAAAACCCTACAGATGCGATCATATATGAGCTTCATATTCGTGATTTTTCTGTTCATCCTTCTAGCGGTATGAAGCATAAAGGTAAATATTTAGCTTTTACTGAAAAAAACACAACAACATTAAATGGAAAGCCTTCAGGACTACATTATTTGAAAGATTTAGGTGTTACGCATGTGGAATTACTTCCAGTGAACGATTTTGGTGGAGTAGATGAAGAAAATCCATCAGCACAATATAATTGGGGCTATAACCCAATTTGTTTTAATAGTCCAGAAGGAAGTTATTCAGAAAATCCATCAGATCCTTATAGTAGAATAGTGGAGCTCCAAAAAGCTATTCAATCATTACATGAGGAAGGATTAAAAGTAATTATAGATGTAGTTTATAATCATGTATATGTAAGAGAAGATTCGTCTTTTGAAAAAATAGTACCCGGGTACTATTTTAGACATGATGAACATGGGATGCCATCGAATGGCACAGGAGTTGGCAACGATATTGCTTCTGAACGAAAGATGGTACGAAAGTTTATTATAGACTCCATCGCTTTTTGGTTAACAGAATATGATGTAGATGGCTTTAGGTTTGATTTAATGGGTATTTTAGATATCACTACGATGAACAGTATAAGAGAAAAAGTAGATAGTATTAAACCTGGTTGTCTACTATTAGGAGAAGGTTGGGAACTTAATACTCCTCTTCCTTCCAATGAAAAAGCAATGATTAGCAACAGTAAGCTAACGAATGGAATAAGTTATTTTAATGATTATTTTCGAGATCAAATAAAGGGGAGTACGTTTAATTTGTTTGATCGAGGGTATGTATTAGGAAATAAACATAAAATAATATCGTTAAAGCAAAGCGTTGCGGGGTCTGTAATAAGTGGAAACGAAGGAAAAGGATTGTTTCATAGCCCATCTTGCTCTGTAAACTATGTCGAGTCTCATGACAACCATACGATGTGGGATAAGATGAATGTTTGCCTTGCACATGAAAATGAAGTAGTAAGGAAGAAACGTCAGCAACTAGCAATTTCGATCGTCCTTTTATCACAAGGTATACCATTTCTACATGCTGGCCAAGAGTTTTTTCGGACGAAAAATGGTGATGAAAATAGTTATCGTTCACCTGACAACATTAATTGGTTAGACTGGGCTAGAAAAGACGAGAACGAAAGTACCGTAAAATTTGTAAAAGGGTTAATTTCAATAAGAAAATCCCATGGGGCTTTTCGATTTTCATCGAGAGAGCAAATTAAGGAACATCTAGTATTTTTTAAGGAGTCGGAAAATACGCTAGCTTATCATCTTACAAATGTAAAAAAATATGGAGAATGGAAAGATATAGTTATTATTCATCATAGCGGTTTAGAAAACATAAAAATTGAACTCCCAAACGATCAAGAATGGAAAATGCTTGTATATGATCAAAAATCTAGTATTACGCCACTGTTTTCAGTGAAAAAAATCATTGATATGCCTATAATAAGTACCGCCGTTTTAATGCAACAATAATTGGTTTATAACAAGTACTTGATTTAATAAGAAAATGGAGATAAAATTTAAAAGATAGCTATTGTAAATTGCTCAGTAGCTGTCTTTTTTGTTTAAAACAAATAATGACAAGTTTAAAAATAAATTGAAATGAAAAGTAGTGTTGAAATTGAAGGTGAAATGGTTGGAGCATTTATTAGGTGATGAATGGGAAATAAGCCCGGCAGGTGGCCAAACCGGCGAAGCTTATTCCGCTATAAATCAAGATAAAAGGCTGTTCTTAAAAAGAAATTCCTCTCCATTTTTAGCTGTTTTGTCAGCTGAAGGTATTGTCCCAAAATTAGTTTGGACAAGACGGTTAGAAAATGGAGATGTCATAACAGCACAACATTGGGTAAGTTCGCGTGAGCTTAAACCGAGTGATATGAATATGGAGAGTGTTGCTAAGCTACTTAAGAAAATACATCATTCTAAAGAGCTTCTTGATATGCTAACTCGTTTAGGAAAAGAACCACTTGACCCTAAAATGATATTAGATGATATTCAAAGTCAGCTTTCACCCGAACTTTTTCAATTGGAATTGATTCAAAATGCACTCCAATATTTAAAGCGTGAATTACCTAACATGCATTATCGTGAAAAGGTAGTTTGCCATTGCGATTTAAACCATAACAATTGGCTTCTTTCGAATGAAGACGAGCTTTTTCTCATTGATTGGGATGGGGCAATGATTGCAGACCCAGCTATAGATATAGGAATGCTATTGTACTGGTATATCCCAAAAGACGAATGGAAGGCCTGGTTAGATACGTACGGCCTACCATTAACGGACAGTTTAAAGCAAAGAATGCATTGGTATGTTATAGCTCAAACAATATTATCCATCCATTGGTATACTCAAAAAAATATAGAAAAAGAAAGTTCATCATGGTTACAATATTTAAAAGGCTTACTATCTAATTCGTAATCGATTATGAATATTGGTCGATACTATCAATCCAATTTGTAAGCTGATCTTGGTGAGCTAGCACGTGATCATTCACATTTTTTATATTTCGACCAGTTTGACTATATGAATAAATATCAGAAAGAATATTTTTTACATTTTGATCAATGTCTGCATTTACCATTAATGACTTAATAAGTCGCTCTAACTGTTCATATTCGGCTACAGAACCACAACAATCAAATTGGTGGTCAGCTAAAATATCCTTCAATACGTGTAACTGGTCTTGATAATTTAACGACATACGCATTTACACTCCTTTTCACATGACTATAAATAGAGTTTGACGGTTTTCATATTCTTATACATGACAAAAATCGGTCTTTCCCTTTAGATCGGTTTTTTCCTTTGTTTCATTACATGTATTTATAAATAACAGAAAGTTGTACTATACAAATGAATAAGATGAGGTGCTATCATGAGAATTCGTAATAAGCCTTGGGCAAGTGATTTTATCGCTCAAAATCCACAATACATTATTCCTAATCCTGAGGAGTTAAAAGGGAATTGGCATAAGTTGTTTGGTAACGATAATCCGATTCATATAGAGGTTGGAACTGGTAAAGGAAGCTTCATAACTGGTATGGCTAAAGCAAACCCGCATATTAACTATATAGGAATTGAACTTTTTGAAAGTGTTATTGTAAAAGCTTTAGAACGTGTAATTGAATTAGGGGCTCCTAATGTAAAATTATTACAAGTGAATGCAGCTGATTTGCTAAATTACTTCGCTCCTTCTGAAATAGGGCAAGTTTATTTAAATTTTTCGGATCCTTGGCCGAAAAAAAGACATGAGAAAAGAAGGTTAACTTATAAAGGCTTCCTTGATATATACAAGGAAATTTTAATTGATAATGGAGAAATTCATTTTAAAACAGATAACCGTGGTTTATTCGAATTTTCATTATTAAGTTTTAATGAATATGGTCTGAAACTAAATTATATTAGTTTAGACCTTCATAAAAGTAACTTCGAAGGTAATATAATGACCGAGTATGAGAAAAAGTTTTCTGAAATGGGACAACCTATTTATCGCTGTGAAGTTCAATTTGTATAAAAAGAGAAGCTAGGTCTAATAGGCCTAGCTTTTAACATGTATATTTCTATTAATTGAATAATGCGACTTTACGGTCACGATGATACAATAGGAAAAGGGAGGGAATGCAATGGAAACTTTAAAATTAGGCGCTTGGAAACTGACGTGGTTAGATGGGGGAGTAACACACTTAGATGGTGGAGCGATGTTTGGAGTAGTTCCTAAGCCGTTATGGGACAGAAAATATGGGGTAAATGAAAAAAATCAAATTGAGCTTCGTACAGATCCGATATTGCTACAAACAGGTAATGAAAATATATTAATTGAATCAGGAATTGGTAATGGCAAACTAACAGAAAAACAAAAAAGAAATTTTGGGGTTTTATCTGAATCACATGTTCAAAACAATTTAGAAGCATTAGGGTTAACTGTACATGATATTGATATCATTCTCATGACACATTTGCATTATGACCATTCATGTGGATTAACCGTTTGGGATGAAGAGAAGCAAGATTACCAACCAGTCTTTCCGAATGCAACCATTTACGCTTCCCAAATAGAGTGGGATGAAATGAGAAATCCAAACGTGAGATCAAAAAATACATATTGGGAAATGAATTGGAAAAGCATTCAACATCAAATAAGAACGTTTCAAGAAGAAATTACAATTATCGAAGGAATTCGAATGATTCATACAGGTGGTCATAGTGATGGTCACTCAATTATTGAGATAATAAACGGAGGGGAGATGGTGCTACATCTTGCTGATTTAATGGCAACCCATGCACATCAACCACCACTTTGGGTAATGGCATACGATGATTATCCAATGACTTCTATTTTTGCTAAAGAAAAGTGGTTACAATACGGACAAAAGCAAAATGCTTGGTATACTTTTTATCATGATGCTTATTACCGTGCGATAAAATGGGATGACTCCTTTACGATAACAGATAGTGTTAAAAGGGTTCGTTAATGACCTATTTTTTAAAAGATGTATTATATAAAATAAAAGCGTTGACATGACAGTCAGCGCTTTTTACGGTTAAGGAACAATCAGGAATATTTGAAGTGTTAACGCTCTTATCCCCTTAAACTCCCACAGGATCAAGCTTTTGTACATCTAATATAGTTCCATTCAGCTTATCAACGATAAATTCATATTGTTCTAATTCGCCATTTACTCTTCTCGATATTCCTCCTCGGAATACATCGTGAGGTACTTCATTACGGAAATATTTTTCAGGTACCATATGAATCCAACTTCCATCCACTGGTCCTTTCTGCTTGAAAGCATCTTTCGCAATTTTTAACGCTTTTTCAGGTCTAATGGGCTGATCTTTAGTTGCTTGATGTACAAGGAGAGCAGCAGCTACTCCAACACCAGCACCTAAGAGAAATGTTTTCCACTTCAATATTATCCCTCCTCTTTAGGTAATACTATCTATAGCCTTTTAGCTTTAGTGTATGCTTTAAAAGGATTCTTATTTTAGCTTTAGAAAAGAAATTTTTTATATAACAGTATTAGGCGAATGTCTTCTCCGTTTCATTATACATTTATTTAAAAAGAATTGTAACTAGTAACTGGAAAGAGCGGAAAAAGTTCGGTACAATAATAATAAAAATATTTAGATAATCTAAATACATTAGAAAAGAAAAGGGGAACTACATATGAATAATGAAACGAAGCAATTATTTCAAACGTTAACAGAATTACCTGGTGCCCCGGGTTTTGAACATCAAGTTCGTAAATTTATGCGATCCGAGTTAGAAAAGTATTCGGATGAAATTGTGCAAGATAAACTAGGAAGTGTGTTTGGGGTAAAACGAGGAGATCAAAACGGTCCAACTATAATGGTAGCAGGTCATATGGATGAAGTTGGTTTTATGGTTACGTCGATTACGGAAAATGGAATGCTACGATTCCAAACACTTGGTGGCTGGTGGAGTCAAGTACTATTAGCTCAACGTGTGCAAGTCATTACAGATAACGGCCCGGTTATTGGCGTAGTTGGTTCTATTCCACCACATTTATTAGACGAGGCGAAACGTAGTAAGCCGATGGAAATTAAAAACATGTTAATTGATATTGGTGCTGATAATAAAGAGGATGCTCTACGTATTGGTATTAAACCAGGTCAACAAATTGTTCCAATCTGTCCTTTTACACCGATGGCGAATGAAAAGAAATTGTTAGCGAAGGCGTGGGATAACCGTTACGGTTGTGGTTTATCGATTGAACTATTAAAGGAACTTCAAGGAGAAACAATTCCGAACATTTTATATTCTGGTGCAACGGTTCAAGAGGAAGTTGGTCTTCGCGGTGCACAGACAGCAGCAAATATGATTAAGCCGGATATTTTCTTTGCTCTAGATGCATCGCCAGCTAATGATATGACTGGAGACAAAAACGAATTTGGTCAATTAGGAAAAGGAGCTCTCTTAAGAATATTTGACCGTTCCATGATTACACATCAAGGAATGAAGGATTTTATTTTAGATACAGCAGAATCTAATAATATTCCTTATCAGTATTTCATTTCACAAGGTGGTACAGATGCTGGAAGAGTTCATATTTCTAATGAAGGAGTTCCTTCAGCAGTAGTTGGAATTTGCTCGCGTTATATTCATACACACGCATCTATCGTTCATGTTGATGACTATGCAGCAGCAAAAGAATTATTAGTGAAGCTAGTGAAATCATCAGACCGTTCAACAGTAGAATCAATAAAAGCAAGATAATAAAAAGGAAAGAAAAGCGATGAGGAATTGGCCTCATCGCTTTTCCGATGATTTATGGAGGTAAGAAATTTGGAAACGTTTATTATCGGGTCGAACAACCCTACTAAAATACGTGCATTAAAAAATGCTTTGTCTAGCTTACAAATAGAAGGGAACGTTTTGACAGTAAATGCTCCTTCTGGCGTTAAGGCCCAACCAATCGGGGATGAAGAAACTGCTAAGGGAGCTATTAATCGCGCAAAGAATGCTTTAGTTCTTAACAATGGAACAATTGGAATTGGTCTAGAGGGCGGTGTTGTAATGATGAATGAGACGATATATTTATGTAATTGGGGTGCACTAGTTACTAAAAATGGAGAGGAGTTTAGTGCCAGTGGTGCTAAAATCCCACTACCAATCGAGTTTAAGGATCAATTACTAGCAGGAAAAGAACTTGGAGATTTAATGGATCAATATTGCAGCAAAGAAGGCATTCGAAAAAAAGAAGGAGCAATAGGAATATTTACTGATGGAGCAATGAATAGAGCTGCTATGTTTGAACATGTTGTAAAACTGTTACTAGGTCAATGGCAATATGTAATGAAAAATAAAAAGTAAAAAGTAAGTAGATAGAATTACTAGCAATCCTTATTTTTATTAATAGTTTAGTAACTTATTACTGATTTTATAAAAACACTTCTAAATCTCTTAAAGTAGGATACATATTTAATGAGCTCATAAGCATGGTTAATTAACCTTGATATTTCTTTATTAGGGAGAGGGATAGAAGTGAGAGGGAAACTAGTAAAATATTTATTTAGCTTTTGTTTAATGTTGTTAGTAGGGATAGGTGTTTCGATTTTTTCGGCTCCAGAGGCGAGTGCATACAATTGGGATCGTACATTAAGAGAAGGTCACTCAGGGGCGGATGTTAGAGAACTTCAAATTCGTGTTGCAGGTTGGGCAGCTGATTCTCCAACCCAAACTTATGTCGGTGTAGATGGTCAATTTGGCCCGCAAACAACAGCTGCAGTCAAAAGATTTCAACGAGCATACGGACTCTCAGTAGATGGTATCGTTGGTCCTCAAACACAAGCGGTCTTAAATGACCTTGAACGGTCTAATGGAACGAAACATTTTAATTATAGCGAATTCCATTCCAAAGATGGTAGTGGATTTAGAGGTGGTAATGTTAGTGAGGCGACAGTTCGAGAAAATGTAAGGCGAATGATGTACAAGCTAGAAGCTGTACGTGTAAAGCTTGGAAACAAGCCAATTATTGTTAATTCGGGGTTTAGAAGTGTATCTCATAACCGAAATGTAGGAGGGGCTTCTAATAGTCAACATACGTACGGGATAGCGGCAGATATTAGAGTGTCAGGTGTATCAAATAGTACGATACAAAATGCTGCGAAAACATCCGGTTTTAGTGGTATTTATAGTGAAAGTAGTTTTACTCATATGGATAGTAGAGTAGAATATCCGTACGGTTCTAGATCTTGGTGGTGGAGATAAATTTTAAAAAAAGTATAGCTTAGTAGAAAAAGCTAAGCTATACTTTTACTTCATTTTCAATTATTCATAAATATAGCTAAGAATTTTAATAGCTTGATTAACGGTTTCAACCGTTACATCTGCTTTATTAGAAAGCTCTTTTAATGGATGGTGTAACGATTCAGGACGAATTAATATTAATGGTTTTTGAAGGGCAATTGCAGTGCTAGCATCCATTGCTGTATTCCATTGTTTATACTTTTCGCCAAATAGGGCAATTACTAAATCTGCTTTTTTCATTAATATAGTAGTACGTAAGTTGTTAATTTGAGAAGCAGCTTCATCTTTTGTAATAGCATTAGGTTGTTTACCGAGTATTTCTTCTCCGATATGGTCAGATCGATGATGATCTGTCATTGGGCTAACAAATTGAATATCGAGCTGTAATGCCTTGGCCTTTTCTTGAATTTCCTCTCTCCAATTACTATGAATTTCTCCGGCGAGATATACAAGTAAATTCAAGTTCATACCTCCCTATATAGTTTATTTTTTACAACATCTACATTTTAGTCTATCATAGGAAACGGGAATATTGAAACTGATTAGCATAGTAAGTATGAAGTAGAGTTGCGAAAAAACGGAAAATTTAGATAATATAATAGTAAAATAGTCTTGAGTCTTCGATTTTAGTTCGGTAATATAGAATTAGTGAGTAAAATTGTTAAATTAGTGTATAGGAGTGGAACACATTGAATAAACGAATCTTCGTCAGTATTGTCTTTCTATTAAGTCTCCTTTTATTAACGGCATGTAATGTATCAGAAAAGGATGCATTAGGCAACGCAGAACTGGCATTAGAGCAGACACTTGAAATGGAACCAATGGAAGGAACAGCTGAAGGAGAAGATTTTACATATTATATACCTAGTGGATTTACAGTAGATGAAGATATAGAAGGTTCTAATAATGTAGTCCTCAATGATAAAGAACAATTGTACATCCTTTTTGTTAACCCATTTGAGCAGGACGATTCAAAAGTTGTCTTTGAATCTACACTACTTTCATACAATAATGTATTAATTAATGAATCATTTATGAAAGACAACAAATTTGTCTATTTAATTATTGATAAAGAACAACAAAAAGACGGAGAATACGAAGTAACATTTGGAATAGGTGGAGTTAAAATAACAACAGTTACCGATACGAACAACATGGAAGATAGCGTTCGAAAAATGGTGGAAATTGTTTCATCTGTCAATCTTGAAGGAGAAGAATAATCCCTTTAAAGTATTCTTTTCAAAGATTAGAACTGACAGTGTATTGAATAGGGACAAGCTAACTTAAATGTATTTTAAGGTAGAAACCAATGCAAGTGATGTTTTTTCCTAATGAAGCTTATTTTTAAGATATATTTTAACAATAGAAAAAGTTGAGTCCTTCATTAGACTCAACTTTTTTTAAATTATTTTTTTGGTTCATTGAACTGTTCATTATGTGTTTCATCCGTATTTTCTTTCCCTGCGTCTAATTCTTCCTCTACATGTTCCTCATCTTCACTAAGCTCTTCTTCCAATTCATTATGTGCATGCTCTTCCACAATGAATTGATTTACTTCGTCTTGAAGTTCTGTTGCTATATCGGATAACGAAATAGCTGCTTCATTTACTTGTTCAATAGCCGCTATTTGATGTTCACTAGATGCACTAACTTCTTCAGATGTAGCAGCAGCCTGTTCGGAAATGTATTGAACTTCCGTTAACTTTTCAGCTAAAGAATTATTTGATTCATTTACTTCATCAACAGCAATTTGTACAGAACTTACTTTTGCATGTATTTCTCCTACGTTACTAGTAATGTTTACAAATGAGTTTTTTGTATCTGCTACAGACTTTCGTTGGTAGTTTCTATATTCACTTAATTGTTCGGCTTCTTCCGTCAAAGTATCCATCTGTTTACTAATGGTGGAGACTAATTTTTTTATATTCATTGCTTCTTCTTTTGAACGTTCCGCAAGTTTTCTAACTTCCTGGGCTACTACCGCAAAACCTCTTCCAGCATCACCTGCTCTTGCAGATTCAATCGTTGCATTTAAAGCTAGTAAATCTGTGTTTTCTGCAATCTCTTGAATAGTTCCTACAATAGAATTAATTTGTTGTGATTGCTTTGAAGTTTGTTGAATTCTTTCTGTTAATAAATTGGCTAACGATAAGAATTGTTCAGACGATGATTGTAATTCCTCGACAATTGTAAGTCCTTCTTCACCAGTAAGTTGCGCTTGATCTGCTTTTTGCTTTATCTCTTGACTAAGTAGTCTAGTACGATCAATTGCTGCTTTTACATTAATTAATATCGTATTTCCTTCCTCTATGTGACTAGCTTGTTCACTAGAGCCGGTTGCGACGTGTTTAATTGCTTCATTTACTTCCGTTGATTGAGCTGTCGTTTCTTCAGAAATCGCTGCTAGATTTTGAGAAGCGGAATGTAAATTATCGGAAGCAGACATAATCTTCAGTAAAGAACTTTGCATCGTTTCTGCCATTTTATTAAAAGTTGCTGCTAAATCGGCCATTTCATCTTTTGTCGTAATGGGAACTCGATATGCAAAATTACCATTACCTATTTTTGCTGCTCCATCTTTTAGCGATTGAATAGAATTTCTAATATTACGATTTAAGAAAAAGCCAGTAATGCTTAAGAAAAGAAGAATCACGATACTAATAATAATGGAGAAAGTCATAATAAGTTGGTTCCTACTATCAAGGTCTGACTGTAAATCTCTTTGAATAGTAGAGACGCCATTTTCAACTTCTTGTACATTATTTTCAACTGTTGAGCTTAATTCTCCGAAATTACGGATCAACCCAACTGATTGTGTATAATTCCGATAAATTTGATCCATAGATTCGACGTATAAATTTAAATAGTTATGTGCCGGAGATTGTTCTTCACCCTCTGCTATATTTTCAGAAAGAAGAGATTGTAGGTTTTCCGCTGCACTTTTGAAATCACGGTATGCATTTTCTTGTCTCGTTGTTAAATATTGCTGCTCATTAAGACGAATATTTAAAAGAGTGGATTCTAATTCTTGATTGTTAGAAACATTCACTGTTAAATTCCGGGCTGTGCTATGAATTTCTCCACGGAGTCCAATATAAGCATCAAATCCAATTTCCTTGTATAAACTTTCTAGCTGAGTAAATTCTTCTAAATAAGTAGTTACTGATTGTTCAATACTAGTAAAGTGTTCCACAAGCGAAGAGTAATCAGAAAATTGTTCCGATAATGAATTAGACATGTTTACTATTTCTTCAATATTTAATTTTATAGTATTGCCTAATCCTTCACTAGGTTGACGCAAAAATTCTTGTTCGCTTCTTCTAGTATCAGCAAATAGAAATTTAATCTCTTTACTTCCATTTACAGCTTCTAGAAGTTCTGTCTCTTGTTGCTTAGCATTACTCTGAACGAAATAAAATAAAAAGTTGCATAATAGTACGATTGCAAATCCGATGATTGATGTAAGTAAAATAAATGTAACTCTTCCTCTAATAGTTTTCATTTTAACCCCCATAAGAAACATAGAAAGATTGAATTATGTAATTTTGGTAAATATTTATTATATTAAGACAATTATAGACATAATTCGCCATTTTCTCAATAAAAGTTTGATAATTCTTTTTTCTCTTTACATGAACGACAAATAAGTTATGATAAAAAATAGAATAGTGACGATAAAAGGAGAGTAACAATGAAGCAATTTTTTCAAAAAAAAGGGGTAACCCTATCAATTAAAGTATATTTAATTGACGGTTTGTCTTATATGGCGCTAGGTTTATTCTCTAGTTTAATTATAGGATTAATTATTAAAACTGTCGGTGAACAGATTCAAACATTACTTCCAACAGTAAGTACATATTTAATTGATATGGGAGCACTTGCGATGGGATTAATGGGACCTGCAATTGGGGTTGCTGTAGCTTACGGATTAAAAGCTCCACCGTTAGTTATTTTCTCTGCACTAATAGCTGGTGCTGCTGGTGCGCCATTAGGAGGTCCAGCTGGTAGTTTCATTGCTGCACTTATTGCTACAGAAGTTGGGAAACTTGTATCAAAAGAAACGAAAGTAGATATTTTAGTTACACCGTTTGTAACCATTGCTTCTGGTTTTTTAATAGCCGCTTTTGTAGGTCCACCAATTAGTGGGGGATTGCAATACTTCGGTAGCGTTATTATTTGGGCAACAGAACAACAGCCAATTATTATGGGGATTATCGTTGCAGTATTAATGGGCTGGGCATTAACTGCTCCTATTTCAGCTGCAGCTATTGCTATAATGCTCCAGCTTGATGGAATAGCCGCCGGTGCAGCAACGATTGGCTGCGCAGCTCAAATGGTAGGATTTGCAGTTAGTAGCTATAGAGAAAATAAGACGTCCGGTTTACTTGCGTTAGGAATCGGTACTTCTATGCTTCAAGTAGCTAATATTGTAAAAAAACCAATTATTATATTGCCACCAACAATAGCAGCTGTAATCGTTGCCCCATTTGCGACTACCATTTTTCAAATGACAAATGTACCTGAAGGGGCAGGGATGGGGACTAGTGGTTTCGTTGGACAAATTATGACGTTTACTTCGATGGGCTTTTCTGCCGTCGTGTTTTTAAAAGTTGTTATACTTCACATCGTTGCACCAGCTGTGATAAGTTTACTATTGTCAGAATGGATGAGGAAAAAAGGCTATATACAACTTGGTGATATGAAGATTAATACAGGGGGAGAATAAATTAATGGAAAAATTACAATCAGTAGAACAGTTTAGTGCTTTGCGAGAAAATGAAGATGTTGTATTCATGTTTTCTGCAAGTTGGTGTCCAGATTGCGTATTTGTAGAACCGTTTTTACCAGAAATAATGGAGAAGTTCAACAATTATACTTTTATTTACGTTGATAGAGATGAGTACATCGATCTTTGCGTAGAACAAAATATTTTTGGTATACCGAGTTTTCTCGTCTTTAAGAATGGGGAAGAGGCAGGTAGGTTTGTAAGTAAAGACCGTAAAACTAAGGAAGAAATAGAAAGTTTTCTAACTTCATTAGTATAATAAAGAGGGCCAAACTGCTATTGCAATTTGGCCCTCTTTTACTTATTAATTTCTTCCTTTACCTTTACCAGGGTTATCTGGTCTACCTGGATTAGGGTTGCCAGGTCTATCATCGCCACCATTGCTAACGTTAATGAATAATTTTCCTTCTGCGATTTGACGAGTAACATTTGAGTAATCATCTTGTACTTTTACTTCAATTTCTGCACCAAATGCTTGAACGCTTGAAGTAGCAGTCCAATAGCCTACATAATATCCAGGAGAAACTTCTCGAAGAGGTAACTCCATCGCATTGTATAATTCTTGGTTATAAAGGTCTGCATTTGTGTTTGTCAGTGGCATACGGATTGTAAATGTTGCATCTAATCCAGGGTCACTATTAAACTCAATTTTTACAGACTCTCCTGCTCTTAAATAAACATCATCAGTTGGAGCTAAGTTTGTAATTGCAGGAGCAGTATATTTTGCATCTACAACAACAGATGCTTCCGTACTATTACCTGCTTTATCTTGTGCTACAACCGTAATAATGTTTTCCCCATTCTCAAGCATCACTCTTTGAGAATATTGACCGTCGTTTACTGCTACGTCTCTACCGTTTACTTTTACAAAATCAAGGTTTTCATCTGATACAGTACCAGTAACGGTAACTGTTTCACGGTTAGTTTTAGAATTGTTTTCAGGGCTAGTAATTGCTAACTCTGGCGCTTCTTGATCTAATACAACCGTAATTGGTTCAGATTCTTCCGTAGTACCATTTGCTGTAGATGCTTTTGTTGTTAATACGTTTACTCCTTGTTGTAGTTCAATATCTACATTAAATGTACCTTGATCTGATGTAGCAACCTCTGCAACTTCTTCACCATTGTTTAATACATGTACTGTTGTAGTAGGAGCTGCTGATCCTTCTACTGTAACAACTTCTTGATTAGTAAATGTACCATCAACAGGTGAAGTTACTGTTGGAGGTGTTACTTCAAAATTAACAGTTGCACGAATCATATAGTTTCCTTCTGCTTCAGGTGAAGGAGACCATGCACCGCCAACTAATTGCCAACTACGACCTGCGTTAGGGCCATCTTCATCTGTTCCTAAACCAGGTGCATTTGGATTTGGATGTGATTGAATGTAAACCATATAGAAATCTTGATTTACGATAATACCGTGTTCTGATAGGTCAACATTTGTCCATTCACCCGTACGTAAAGCGGTAGCTGAGATAGGACCAGCTAATCTATTACCAGGGGACCCGTCTGGACCAGTTGCATCATATACTGCTACTTGGAAGTCAGTTCCACCCGGAGTTGGCCAGCTAGTATCCCAGAAGCGGAATAAGCCTCCAGTTACTAATGCTTGACTATGTCCTTCAGGTAAAGACATTTTCACAGCCCATCCGTTTCCAGCATCGTAAAATGCACGTGCATTTTCAGCTGTTCCATCATCGTATCCAATTTCTCCTGGATATCCAATGAACGGTCGTAAACTAATGTTTTGTTCAGTAGAGCTGTTTCCTTCAACTGTGATCGTAACGTCTTCACTATAGAAGGAAGGAGCCATTACTCTTAATGTATACTCGCCCTCATATGCTGAAATTGTGAATGCTCCATTCTCATCTGTTTCAACAGGAGCGATAGCAGCATCTTCAACAAGTAATAATGTTGCATCTGCTACTGGATTTCCAGTTGCACTATTCGTTACTACTCCAGTAACTGTTCCTTGTGGAATTTCATCTAATACAAAGTTTGCAGTTGCTTCACCGTCAGCTGGAATGTTAACAGATTGTTCAGCTGGATAATAGCCATATGCTTCAGCCTTCACTGTGAATTCACCCGCTGCATGAAGTAATTCATATTGTCCGTTTGCTGGATTCGTATTAACAGAACGGTTAGATTCTACTACTGTTACTTGAGCATTTAAAGGTAACCCAGAAGTGTTAACTGCACTATCATTCACTTCATTAAAGTCTACAAGAGAACCTGCAGGTACAATCTTATCAGGGTCAACTTTTTCATCTTTAGCTGCTACATTGTTATCTTCTTTCGTAATTGCAATAGCAGTTTCTCCATCTGCTAAAGGTTCATCAGATAATTGAACATCATCTAAATACCATCCGACGCGAACAACGCTACCATCAGTTGTAACGTTAAAGCCAACTAAAATCGTATGACCAGCGTACTGAGATAAGTCAACTTCACGATCTACCCAGCCATTTGTTACGTCATCAAAGCGATAAGCTTGTGTCCACGTTTCTCCTCCGTCAGTAGAAACGAATACGTGACCGAAATCCCAACGAGTTTCAAGGTTATGCCAGCTCTTATATTGTAAATAAGCTTCGCTATCTTCAGGTAATTCAACTGGAGGCATAACAAGAGTCATATTTGCTCGGTTGTCATAGTTTCCAGCTAGGTTTGTCGCATATACTTTTTCACCAGAATACGCTCCATTTGGACCACTTGTTGGAACACCCCATTGCCAGCTATTATTGTCACCAAAAGAGTACCAGCCAATTGGATCTGATTCAAAGTCTTGGAAATAACCGATAGAAATACCAGGCTGAACGCTTACTTCATACGTATCAGTTGTAACTTCATTTCCTCCAAAGTCAACAACGTGGAACTTATAGGAAACAGATGGAACAGCAATTTCATCGCCTGGAATAGCTGCTTGATACGTTGCATTGTTGTATGTGCCAGAAGTACGAGTAGCTTCAACGTCTACCCATTCACCTTCAGCATTTTCATATTGAAGTGTTACAGATGTTATACTTACATTATCTTGAACGTCAATGCTTAATGGTAGTGCCATTCCTGCATATGTTTCAGCAGGTGCAGTATGTTCAAATGTAGGTGCTTCATCATCTTCACCATCACGAACTACTTGGCCTTTAATTTTCCCTAACCCAGAAATAATAGAAGACACAGCATCGTGCACATTAATGATACCGTGACCGAAACCGTTATTAGGTGCTTCTGGATATTGAGCGTTCGTTCTTGGTGTTGCAGTATTTTCTAATATTTCCGCAATTTCATCAATCGATAACGATGAATTCACTTGTTTTAATAAAGCAACTGCACCGGCAACGTGTGGAGCAGCCATGGATGTACCGTTCCAACCGCCTTGATAATTACTACCTGGAGTAGCGGAACGAATGTTCACACCAGGAGCAGATACTTCTGGTTTCATTTCCCCATATGGAGAAGGTCCTTGTAAAGAGAAACTACCTAAGTTCATGTTCACGTCAGTTGCACCAACTGCGTAACTTTCAGGATAGTTAGCTGGAACTGCCACAGATCCAGGACCACCTGGGTTTGTTAACGTTGTATTACCAGCTGCGAACACAGGATAAATATCTGCAGCTCTCCATGCTTGAACCATTGGACGGAACCATTCGTTCATTCCTGCTCCGCCGCCCCATGAGTTGTTAACGATATCAGGAGCCATCGCTGGGTTTGGATTTCCATTCGCATCAGTTGGTGCTAGTAACCATTGAGCACCATTTAAAATTTGGGCTTGAGAACCACTACCAGAAGCGTTTAGGATTTTAACACCAATCCATTTTGCTCCAGGAGCGACACCAATTTGGTTTGTACCATTTTGCTCCCCACCTACTGCTGTTCCAGCAACATGCGTACCATGCCCATGGTCATCGTATGCTGCTGATTGACCAGAAACTGCATCAAAGAAGCTGTAAGTATGAGTAGGGCTATTAGGATTTGCTGGGTCAAAGCCTCGGTATTGCTGCATTAATGCTGGGTGATTCCACTGTACCCCGGTATCCATAACGGCAACTACAGCACCTTGGCCATCCACACCCATTTCCCAAGCTTGTGGAGCTCCAACTTGTTGAATATTCCATTCAACGTTGTCGTTTGTAGGAGTATTTTTGTCATTTTCTGTAGTACCAGCAGGTGCCTCTACAGATGGATATAATTGTACTTCTTCGTTTGGCGTAATCATTTCTACTTCTGGGAAAGAAGCGATTTTCTCCATAACTTCTTTCGTAGCAGTTACTGCCATTCCATTTACAATGAAGAAGGATTGAATATCTTTAGCATTTCCAGCTGCTTCTTGTTTCTCTAAATAAGCTTTCACGTCAGCTTGAGTAGAAATAGCAGTCGAACGAAGCTCAGAAACTAACACATTTCTTTTCATAAGTTTTGTTTGCGCTGCTGTTACTGCTTGAACAGTAGCTTCATTTTCTACTTGTTTAGCAATTGCCATTGTGTCAACTTGCTCTTTAAACTTTATTAGAAATGTTACTTTTTCATCTTTGTTAAATTGATCATTTAACGTTTTACTAATTTTTGCAGCAGCAATTTCTTTTGAATCATTAACTGCGACGCTAACGCCTTTTGTTGTAGCTGCACTTACTGACATAAAACTTGGTGCGATTAACAACAAACAAAGCATTAACATAAATACTTTATATACGCTCATTTTTCGGCGCATATGCCATCCCCCTTTAAAAAGTATAGTTTTTTTAAACCAATCGAGCTCACAGAAAAAATGCAATTCCTAAATAGCGAGCTGATCTAAAACTTTAAAAAGACAGTCCCCCCTTCTTTTAAAAATTGCCTCCTGTAAATAAATATGTAGTTTGTCTAGGTGACAATTTAATCGTACGTAAAGCGGAAATAGAAAAGTGTCGATTTTCGTCGAAGTAATTTTGAATTTTCAGAAAATAATTATTTAGTTATATGTGATAGAATCTTGTAGTAGGTAAAATGGAGTACGTTAGAGCTAGAAACTGTTGGGAAATTTTCTTTGTTTGAGGAAAATATTAGGAAAAGTAAAGGGAAATATATTAATCGTTATTAAGGATAAAGGTACTAGTTAATTTGTTTGTGGGGGTATGTGGAATAAAATCGTTATTAATGCCTATTCAAGATATTCCTATAAGAATAAGCGTGACTAAGGTATTATCGTTACGGAGAGTGGCGAAAATAGCAAACAGTCTATTCCGACTAAAACTATTTACTGCTCATACATCTAAAGTATTACATAGGAAAAATTAGAACGTTAGCCAATGTGTATGCATTAAAAAGTCTCCTAGCCTTTTACTATCAAAATTTAGATATAAGGGGGAGGAATTGCGACTATAATTAGTTCAATCAAATATCAATAGAATAAGTTAAACGGACTGATAAAATTTAGAGTAATAAAGATTAGATATGAAATAAGTAGTTCCCCTTTATTGTCATAGTAGTTTTATTGTAAAATAAAAAAGATGTTTGTTAGAGTAAAGATAAGTATAATGGTTTTTCATGAAGGGAGCTTTTACATTGTCACGAATGACAAGTATTCAATTAAAAAACTTACTCGAAAAAGAGCTTGCCCACGAAAATTGGGTGTTTACATATGATAGAGAAAAGGATTCTGTGCGAGTAGAAGATAAAGAGAGTAAAAAAGGGGTAACCATTTCCCTACCTGGTCTTATAGCAAAATACGAGCAGAACGGTCAAAACGCGATAATGGAATATGTATATTATGTTAAAGAAACGTTGTCTAGTATGAAACGACAGGTAACGTTAAATGGGCAAGAACGTAATATATATCCTGTTATTCGTTCTACTTCATTTCCTACAAAAACGAGTGATGATATACCATTAGTTTATGACGATCATACAGCGGAAACGAGGATATATTATGCAATTGATATGGGGAAATCATATCGGTTAATTGATCAAAAACTTGCGGAGCGTGAAAATTTAAATTTAGAATCAATGAAAGAAATGGCCCTATTTAATGTACGATCCTTACCTACAGCTGTAAAAGAAGATACCGTTGCAGGCAATAGCTTCTACTTTATAAATTCTAATGATGGCTATGATGCAAGTAGAATTTTAAATGATTCATTTTTAAATAGTATGAAGAAGAATATAGTTGGGACGATGACAATTTCTGTTCCCCATCAAGATGTATTAATTATTGGTGATATTCGTAACGAAAAAGGGTACGATATACTTGCAGAACTAACGATGAGTTTCTTTGTAAGTGGGAAAATACCGATAACAGCTCTATCGTTCTTATACGAAGAAGGCAAGTTAGAACCAATTTTTATATTAGGAAAAAACAATAAAGAATAACATTGGAAAGGAAGTTAGTGAAAATGAATGTGTTTTATAATAAAGATGGTATTGGAGATACTCTTATTATCTATTTAAAAGATATTAATATAGAAAACCGTGTTGCGGAAGTGAAAGGAAACGTTGCAAAAATAGTTGATAAAGAGACGAATGAGATAGCAGGATATAACATATTTCAAGTTTCCTCTTATATGAACGTGCAATCAGAAAATGGCGTTGTAACCTTAACAGAAGAACTAGTTAGTAAAATTAATAAAGTTTTAAACGAAACTGGTATGGAAGGATACTTAAACCCTGATTTAAGTCCAAAGTTTGTAGTTGGGTATGTAGAGGGAAAAGAAAAACATCCTAATGCAGATAAATTAAGTATTTGTCAAGTTAATGTCGGTACAGAAGTGCTTCAAATTGTATGTGGCGCACCTAATGTAGATGCTGGACAAAAAGTAGTTGTTGCAAAAGTAGGAGCGGTAATGCCTAGTGGTTTATTAATTAAAGATGCAGAACTAAGAGGAGTTGCTTCGTCTGGAATGATTTGTTCAGCAAAAGAATTAGCATTGCCAAACGCTCCTCAAGAAAAGGGAATTTTAGTGTTAGATAATCAGTATGAAGTTGGACAAGCCTTCCCAGCATAGATTTATAAACGTGTGTGGAAGAAAAGCCACTAGAGTATCATTCTAGTGGTCTTTTTTGCACATATATGCTTAGCGTGTACATTCTAGAAAAAAGCCGAAGCATCTAAGATTAGGTTCCTATTTTTGCTAATAGTGGGAGCTGTCACTTAAATATAAACATAGAAAAGAGTGGGAGAACGTTGAGTTGGTGGAAGAAAATAATAAACCAATTAAAAGTTGAAGATGAAGAAAAAAGTGTAATAGCACGTAAAGAATTCATCCCAAAAGAGAAAATAGTAGAAAAAGAACTAAAAGCAAGAGTATCTTACCAGTATCCACAAAACACGACTAAATATTTGCCAGATAGGATGGAGAAAGTAGAGAGAAAAGAGAGAAAAAGAAATTGGGAACAGGTAGAACAACAACCAGTAGAGGAAAAAGAGGAAGTTAAAAAGAAAGAAAAACAAGTAGAAGTTATCGTCAAAAAGGAAGAAAAAAGCTACTTTAAGAAGCCTTTTTATAGAACGGAAGTACCTTCACCTATATATGGTTTTAAAAAAGATGAGCAAAAAATAGAAGATATTGTACCAGAATATGAATTACCAAAAGTAGTATCAAGAAACATAGGTTCTTTTAATGAAATAAAAAATGAATATATATCCTATGATGTAGAAGAAAATATTATAGATGTACATAAAGAAAAAAGTCTATTTTATGAGGATTTGGCTGAACAAGAGAATTCTTCTGGAAAAGCATCAATAGAGGAAATGTATGATCTACCGCCAGCGGAACAAGAAGAAGAAGTATTGGTGGAAGTAGAAACCGAGCAAAATCATGAAGGCGAAATATATCAGCATGAATCTATTAACCTAGTAGATGTAGAGAAGACTGTCGATCAAGCTACTTTAATGCAACAGGAAAAAGACACGTTAGAGCAAACTATTGTTGTTAGATCCGAGCAAATAGACGACGTTGAGGTAAACTCTGATACTACGAAAAAATCAACTCAGCATGAAGAGGACGAAACTGTAGTTCAGGGAGAGGCGCAGCTTCAGTTAATGGAACAAAGTAAACAGGAAATTGCATCTTCTATTGAAGTAGAAAAAAAGGTGGAGCGTACAGAACAGCCGGTAACAAATAAAGAAAACAAAAAACAATGGGTTCCATTTAATGTTATTATGCTTGAAAAAGATCGAAAAAATATGCAAAAACAATCGATGGAAAGACATAGACATAATGGGTTTCAAAAGCCAAATGTAACGCTATTAAACATCCCACCACAATTTTCAAACGATGATGAGAATTGGGTACAAGAACAAAAGCATTTGCTAAATCAAACATTGCAACATTTTAGAGTAGGAGCAACAGTAGTACGTGCAACAAAAGGGCCAGCAGTAACTCAGTTTGAGGTGCAACCAGAGCCAGGAGTAAAAGTTAATAAAGTGACAAATTTAAGTGATGATATTAAGCTAAGTCTCTCTGCTAGAGATATTAGGATAGAAGCTCCGATTCCTGGAAAAAATACAATAGGAATAGAAGTTCCAAACAAAGTTAGTAAGCCAGTTGTAATTCGAGAAATCATTAGACAAAAGGAATTTATGCAACATTCATCACCTCTAGCGGTTGCTTTAGGGCTTGATATAGCTGCACAACCAGTAGTGTTAGATTTAATGAAAATGCCACACGGTTTAATTGCTGGTGCAACAGGATCGGGTAAAAGCGTTTGCGTCAACTCTATTATTGTAAGCTTACTTTTTAAATCTAGTCCAGAAGAAGTAAAATTATTATTAATTGATCCGAAGATGGTAGAGTTAACACCATACAACCATATACCGCACTTAGTCAGTCCTGTTATAACGGACGTAAAAGCTGCTACCGCTGCGCTAAAATGGGCGGTTGAAGAAATGGAAAGAAGATATGAACTGTTTGTTCATGCGCAAGTTAGAGATATATCACGATTTAATGAAAAGGCTGAACAGCATAACCAGGAAAAACTACCTTATCTAGTAATTATTATTGATGAGCTTGCCGACTTAATGATGATGGCTCCTAGTGACGTAGAAGATGCTATATGTCGAATAGCTCAGAAAGCACGTGCATGCGGGATTCACTTATTAATTGCTACACAAAGACCTTCTGTTGACGTAATTACAGGTCTAATTAAAGCTAACATCCCGACAAGAATTGCATTTTCTGTTTCTTCACAAGTAGACTCGAGAACAATCATTGATGTTAGTGGAGCAGAAAGATTACTCGGTAAAGGGGATATGTTGTTCTTACAAAATGGTGCTCCAAAACCAATCCGTGTGCAAGGAAATTTTGTCTCAGATGAAGAGATAGAAAAGGTAGTTAGCCACGTAAAAGCTCAAAGAGAACCAGATTATTTATTTGAACAAGAAGAACTATTAAAGGACCAAGATGACCTAACGGATGAAGATGAGCTTTTCTGGGAAGCATGCCGTTTTGTCATAGAACAAGATGGAGCATCCACTTCCAGTTTGCAGCGACGATTTCGTATCGGATACAATCGTGCAGCAAGGCTTATTGATATGATGGAGAATCAAGGAATTATATCAGGTTCTAGAGGAAGTAAGCCTCGAGATGTGTTATTAACAGAAACAGAGTTGCAAAACATACAGAGTACACAATGATGCTTGGTAGTTGTTTTATTTACCTCCTTTCATTAAGATAAGGATTATAAATAAGAATATAGGGGAAGTAAGGAGCTTTGTGATGAAGGAAATCGAGTTAAAGCTACAAGGAAAAATAAAAAGATTAACGAATCAAACATTTAAGTTTGATGAAAGAATTAAAGATGGTTGGTTCTCTGCTGTTTATTTTTTAAAAACAAGAGAAATTGTTAAAAGGCATAAGGAAGATAATATTGTAACGATGCAATTTTTCCAAAAGAACCATGCAGTGTTATGTGGAACAGATGAAGTAATTGCTTTGTTAAAAACTTTTTCTGATGATCCTAATTCTTTAGAAATTCATTCTTTAAAAGATGGAGATAAAATAAGCCCATTTGAAACAGTACTAACGGTAACCGGGCCATACCAAAATTTCGGGTACTTAGAAGGAGTTATTGACGGTATTTTAGCTAGAAGAACATCTGTAGCGACAAATGTTTATAACGTTGTTAAAGCAGCAGGTAAGAAACCAGTTATATTTATGGGAGATCGCGATGATCACTATACACAACAAGCTGGTGATGGATATGCTGCACATATAGGTGGTTCTACTGCACAAGCAACTCATGCGATGAGTGAATGGTGGGGCAAAGAAGGAATGGGGACTATGCCACACGCACTCATTCAACTATTTAACGGTGATATTGTAGAAGCTTCCAAAGCATATCATGAGACATTTCCAAAGGATGAGCTATTAGTCCTAGTTGACTATAATAATGACATTATTACAGACGCATTAAAGGTAGCAAGGGAGTTTGGAGACTTATTAAAAGGGGTAAGAGTGGATACGTCAAGAACGATGATTGACCAGTACTTCATTCGAAACCCAGATTTACTAGGGACTTTCGATCCGCGTGGTGTAAACGCACCGTTAATTTTTGCTCTTAGAGAAGCACTGGATAACGAAGGTTTTAACCATGTTAAAATAGTCGTTAGTGGTGGATTTAACGAAAAACGTATTAAGGAATTTGAAGAAGCACATGCGCCTGTTGATATGTATGGCGTAGGAAGTAGCTTATTAAAAATAAACATTGGCTTTACAGGAGATAATGTTCTCTTAAACGGAGAAAATCAAGCAAAAGCCGGTCGAAAATACCGATTTAATCCAAGATTAGAAAAGGTAGAATAAACTAAAAAAACTGATAGATACCACATCTATCAGTTTTTCTAACTAGGCAAACTTTTTTTAAAAAAATAAAAATAAAAATATACACAAGGTATGCTAACGCTTTTAACAAGGAGAATGAAGAAATAGGTTATGCTTGTTTTAGAAAAGTTACAATGTTTTACCCTTCAAGATTTAAAATCGAGAGTGGAACGTAGCGAAGTGCAACAGCTAACTTAAAACGTATACCTACGATCAATGTAGTCTATAATGAAGTGTCATTTAGCCAGATAGATTAAAAAAGCAAATATCGTTCATTTTTTCCGTAATAGGTAATAATGATAATATAGGAAAACTTTCTTCCCCCAAATAATAAATGAACAAACAAGCACGTATATGTTAAAAAAACGCCCTACTCTTTTCCTATGGAGTTACATATTGTTTAGTGCTATAATATGTTGATGTGAAGTTACATAAGCATTTACGTAAGGGACTAAATAATGAGCAATTTTAGACGATTGTCATATACTAACTATTAAGATTAGGGAAATGCCTATTTCGGTTTTATGATTTAGTTTATTTTTTGTACTCTCTATGGATAAAGCTTGTAACTTAGTTAGATAGATAAATGTTGGAGGTTCTTTTCATGACCATTTATCATTTTGTAGGTATAAAAGGTACGGGAATGAGTGCACTTGCACATATTCTCCATGATATGAAATTAAAAGTACAAGGATCAGATTTAGAAAAGAGATTTTTTACGCAAATCGGTTTAGAACAAAAAGGGATAAAAATACTCCCTTTCGCAAAAGAAAATATTCAACGAGGCATGACAGTTATTGCTGGTAATGCATTTGCTGATACTCATGAGGAAATAGAGGCTGCCCATGAATTAGGAATTCCTGTAATTCGATACCATAAATTTTTAGGTCAGTTTATGGAGAAATTTACGAGTGTAGCTGTTACAGGTGCTCATGGGAAAACATCAACGACAGGATTATTAGCACACGTTATTCAAGGAGCAAAACCAACTTCGTATTTAATCGGAGATGGCAGTGGTAAAGGTGAAGAGGATAGCGAATATTTTGCATTTGAAGCATGCGAATATCGACGTCATTTTCTGGCGTATCATCCTGATTACTGTATTATGACGAATATCGATTTTGATCATCCTGATTATTTTCAAAATGTTGACGACGTTTTTAATGCCTTTCAAGAAATGGCATTAAAAGTAAAAAAAGGAATTATCGCTTGTGGTGATGATGAACATTTACAAAAAATACAGGCGAAAGTACCAGTTATTTATTATGGATTTGGTGAAGAAAATGATTTTCAAGCACGTTCTATAGAAAAATCAACAGCAGGTACTGAATTTGACGTGTTTGTTCGTAATAACTATTACGCAACTTTTAAAATTGTCGGATATGGTGATCATAACATTTTGAATGCGTTAGCTGTCATCGCTATTTGTCATTATGAAGGTGTATCAGAAGAAATTATTCAAGATAGGCTATTAACGTTTGAAGGTGTAAAAAGGCGTTTTTCAGAGAAGAAAAAGGAAAATCAAGTATTAATTGATGATTATGCTCATCATCCAACTGAAATTCGTGCAACGATTGAAGCTGCTAAGCAAAAATATCCAGAACGAGACATAGTTGCTGTATTTCAGCCTCATACGTATACTCGTACGCAAACATTTCTTCAAGAGTTTGCCGATACATTAAACTTAGCTGATCACGTATACTTATGTGATATTTTCGGTTCTGCTAGAGAGAATCATGGAAAATTAACAATTCAAGATTTAAAAGAAAAAGTAAACAATTCACACGTAATCGATGAAACAAATGTTGAAGCGTTAAAAGCTCATGAGAATGGTGTTATTATTTTTATGGGTGCTGGTGATATTCAAAAATACCAAGAAGCATACGAAGCGCTTCTATAATGTTTAAAAAGAAGTGGAGCCCGTACATTGATGTACGGACTCCACTTTTGTTTTTCACTTTAAATTTTCTGGATTAAGTGCTTCTAATTCAGGGATAACAAATCGTCCGTCTTTACGAATTAGTACATCGTCAAAATAAATTTCTCCTCCACCATATTCTGGTCTTTGAATCATAACCATATCCCAGTGGATGTTAGAATTGTTACCATTCCAAGCGTCTTCATAAGCTTGTCCTGGTGTAAAGTGGAAGCTACCGTCAATTTTCTCGTCAAATAAAATATCTTGCATCGGATGTTGAATATAAGGGTTTACTCCAATAGCAAATTCACCTACGAAGCGAGCTCCTTCATCCGTGTCGAAAATTTTATTGATGCGCTCTGTATCATTTGCCGTTGCTTCTACAATTTTTCCGTCTTGGAATGTTAATTTAACATTCTCATACGTAAATCCTTGATAAGGGGATGGAGTGTTATAAGTAATCACACCGTTTACTGAATCTTTAACAGGTGCCGTATACACTTCCCCATCTGGAATATTCATTTCACCTGCACATTTAATAGCCGGGATGTCTTTTATAGAGAAGGTTAAGTCTGTTCCAACTCCAGTCAGTCTTACTTTATCTGTTTTATTCATTAACTCTACTAGAGAATCCATTGCCTTACTCATTTTACTGTAATCTAGGTTACAGACATCAAAATAGAAATCTTCAAATGCCTCCGTACTCATTTTTGCCAATTGTGCCATAGATGCGTTTGGATAGCGTAATACTACCCATCTCGTTTTAGGTACACGGATTTCACGATGTACACGTTTGCCAACAGTGTTACCATGGATTTTCATTTTTTCGTCTGGCACATCTGACTGTTCACTAATGTTATCTCCAGAGCGTAAACCTATGTATGCATCCATTTTTTCCATAACATTTCTTTCGAAATCAGCAATCATATTGAATTGTTCTTCTTGTGCACCCATTAATAGTGCACGGTCAACTGTTGCATCTTTAAGTGAAACGAATGGGTAACCGCCTGCTTTATACGCTTCGTTTACGAGTGCAGTGACTAATTCTTTTTGTAGGCCAAAGTTTTCTATTAACACCTTTTCGCCCTTTTGTAGACGAACAGAATAGTTAATTAAATTTTTAGCTAACGTTTGGATACGAGGGTCTTTCATTTCATTTCCTCCTTTTTATTTGAAAAATCTTTTATTTTTACTATAATATTGTAACCGAAAAACAAAATTTTGTTTATACTTAAAGTAGTAACTTAAAACTTCTTTTTTTTGCAGGGATTTGCTAGTCATAATAGAATAGAGATAGAAGGATGTTTATACTTTTAGTAGAAGGGTATAGACTAACAACAGGAGGTGTTGAAGTTCATGTTAATTAATCTACTATATATCAGTGCCTTCATTATAGCTATTGCTTTCCTTGTGCTAGTTATTTATGTATCTAAAACGTTACGTTCAGTGCAAGGGACTTTAGATCAAGTAGCAGGGACTCTTGGTGGAATTGAAAAACAGATGCAAGGTATTTCAAGTGAAACAGAGCAATTACTACATAAGACAAACTCATTAATGGATGATATTCAACATAAATCAGAGCAACTTAATACAGTTGTCGTAGCTGTTAAAGATGTTGGAACATCTCTACAAAACTTTAACCATTCCGTTCAACGGTTATCAAATAATGTTGTCCAGCAAATGGACAAGAACCAAGATAAAGTATCACAAGTTGTGCAATGGTCGAATGTAGTAATGGAATTGGTTGAGAAATGGAATGTAAAAAAGAAACAAAAAAATGAATTCGAAAGAGGAGGAATGTAGCATGAGTAAAGATGGGATCAACACAAAAGATTTTTTAATTGGTACATTAATAGGTGGGATTGTAGGGGCTACAACAGCACTATTCCTCGCTCCGAAGTCAGGGAAAGAATTGAGAGACGATTTACAAGAACAAGCGAGCCACTTAAAGGATAAATCTGAACAATGGAAACAACAAGCTACTGAGATTTCTAGCGAGTTAGCTTCGACTGCAAAAGAAAAAACAAATCAGCTATCACAAGTTATATCTGAACAGTCCCAAGTTGTTATGGATAAAGTAAAACATTTAAAGGAACAATCGATTGATGCATCAGAGGAGTTACAAGAGGAAGTGGAAGACGTAATAAATGAAGCTGCTAGCGCAATTGAAAGCGGTTCTGAAGAGATGACGGAAGAAGTTCAAAAGCGACTTGAAGCAACTAAGCAAGCAATTGAAGAAGTCGAAACAAAGTTGAAAAGCGAATAAATCAACTTAAAAGACAGAGTGGCGTACTCTGTCTTTTTTTACATAATTAAAAATAGGAATTCAAAAATGTATCTTTAATCTATTTTCTAATTTCATTATTTTGGACTTGCACAACGTTCTTCCCTTATAAATAAGGCTAATATTCACTTTCACGATACCCAAATTGTTGCATAAAATACTTTATTACTTAAAAGCGTCTAATTAATAAAGTATTTGTTGGTGACAAGTTCGGTTTGATGGTTTATAATTATTTCTAAATTAGTGAATTGGTACACAATTTTGAAAGGGTGAGGAAAGTTGAATCAAAATAATTTAGAGACTTTAAGACAGCAAGTAGAAGATAAGAACTTAGAAATATTAAAATTAATTAACGAACGCGGAAAGTTAGTTCAAGAAATTGGAAAAATTAAAGAAGCACAAGGCGTTCACCGCTATGATCCTGTTCGAGAAAGAGCGATGTTAGATTTAATAACAGAAAATAACGATGGGCCATTTGAAACTTCAACACTTCAACATATTTTCAAGGAAATTTTTAAAGCTGGTTTAGATTTACAAGAAGATGATACGCAAAAAGGATTATTAGTATCTAGAAAAAGAAAGCCAGAAGATACAATTGTTAATATTAAAGGTGAAATGATCGGAGACGGTAAACAATACTTTGTCGTAGGTCCATGTGCTGTTGAAAGTTATGAGCAAGTAGCTCAAGTAGCTCAAGCGGCTAAAGGCCAAGGCCTTAAATTATTAAGAGGTGGAGCTTTCAAGCCGAGAACTTCTCCTTATGATTTCCAAGGCTTAGGTTTAGAAGGATTGAAAATTTTAAAGAAAGTAGCCGATGAATTTGATATGGCTGTTATTAGTGAAATCGTAAATCCAGCTGATATAGAAGTCGCTTTAGATTATATCGATGTTATTCAAATCGGAGCTAGAAACATGCAAAACTTCGAATTGTTAAAAGCTGCTGGTGCAGTGAAGAAACCTGTATTATTAAAAAGAGGAATGGCGGCAACAATTGATGAATTTATCAATGCAGCCGAGTATATTATTGCACAAGGAAACGACCAAATTATTCTTTGTGAAAGAGGAATACGCACTTACGAAAAGGCTACAAGAAATACGTTAGATATTTCAGCTGTACCGATTTTAAAATCAGAAACACATTTACCAGTACTTGTCGATGTGACACACTCAACTGGAAGAAAAGATCTTCTTTTACCAACAGCAAAAGCTGCATTAGCGATCGGAGCAGACGGAGTGATGGCTGAAGTACACCCTGATCCAGCTGTCGCATTATCTGATGCAAATCAGCAAATGGACATTGGTCAGTTTAATGAATGGATCACTCAATTAAGAAGTCATTATTCATATAAAGCATAAATGGGAGAGGAGAGCAAAAATGCTCTTCTCTTTTTTTAGTTATTTTGTATAGAGACGACCTTTATAAGTATTTACTCTTTTTTCTTCTAAATTTGTGAATTGTTAGTATAAAGTAACATAATGAGGCAAAATAACATTAAATTTATGAAAACAATTTATGAAAATTACATAAAATTTTCATTAGAAAGGTCGCGTACACGTTGCTCTTCGTTTGATAGTATCGTATGATAATAAACATATAATTGATTTGGCGGCTTTTTTAGTTGTTATAATGGACGATTATTTTATTAAAAGTATAAGAAGGAGAGATTACAATGAACGTCACAATATATGATGTTGCAAGAGAAGCGAACGTATCCATGGCAACGGTATCACGCGTTGTTAATGGTAATCCAAATGTAAAACCTACAACTAGAAAGAAGGTACTAGAAGCAATTGACAGACTAGGCTATCGTCCGAACGCTGTTGCTAGAGGGCTAGCTAGTAAAAAAACAACTACAGTTGGAGTTATTATTCCTGATATTTCGAGTATTTTCTACTCTGAATTAGCGCGAGGGATAGAAGATATCGCAACGATGTATAAATACAATATTATATTAAGTAACTCAGACCAAAACACAGATAAAGAATTACATCTATTTAATACGATGCTAGGAAAACAAGTAGATGGAATTGTGTTTATGGGCGGTAATATTAAAGATGTGCTTGTAGAGGAATTCGAAAAATCACCTGTTCCGCTTGTATTAGCGGCATCATTTGATAAAGAAGATAAAATCCCAGCTGTAACGATTGATTATGAACAAGCAGCATATGATGCGGTAAAATCTTTATTAGAAACTGGCCATAAACATGTAGGTTATGTTTCCGGTCCTTTTGAAGAGCCTGTAAATGGCGAAAAGAAGTTAGAAGGTTACAAGCGTGCACTTGCAGAAGTAAATCTTCCATTTGAAGAAGAATTGGTGGTTGAAGGTGATTACACGTACGATTCAGGAATAGAAGCAGTAGAAAAGCTTCTTACATTAAAAAATAGACCTACTGCAATATTCGTAGGAACAGATGAGATGGCGTTAGGTGTCATTCATGGAGCGCAAGATAAAGGATTACATATCCCAGAGGATATAGAAGTGGTAGGTTTTGACAATACGAGACTTGCATCAATGGTTCGTCCACAATTAACTACAGTAGTACAACCGATGTATGATATAGGTGCTGTAGCGATGCGTTTATTAACAAAACTAATGAATAAAGAAATGGTAGAAGAAACAAATGTTGTTCTACCACATCGAATTGAAAAGAGACGCTCAACAAAATAAAAAATATGTCGATATATAATATAAAAGAGGACAACTTCTATAATTTGAAATGTCCTCTTTTAGTTTACTAAAGTCAAGGTTGCATATTAGGGGAGAGCGTATGAAAAAGTTAGATGTATTAACACCAGTAGGAATTATTGTAGGGTTTATTGTAGTATTATTCGCAATATTTATAAATGGGGATCTTGCAGAGACTCTCGCATTTTTACATCCTTCTTCATTTTTAATTGTTGTTGGTGGAACCGCTGCTGCATTATTAGTTACATTTAATTTAAAAGAGCTAAAAATATTACCAACTGTTCTTAAGTCTACCTTTTCTAGGGAGGAAAATGAATTAGCAGATGTAATCGATACTTTTGTTGAATTATCTGATCGGGCCCGTCGAGAAGGATTATTAGCACTAGAGGCAGTAGTAGAAGAAGTGGAAGATCCTTTTTTAAAAAAAGGTGTGCTACTCGCAGTTGATGGTGTAGAGCCAGAAGTTATTCATGATATTATGTCTGCAGAAGTAGCAGCAATGGAAGAACGTCATAGTAAAGGTAGAGCAATTTTAGAGAAAGCTGGGGACTTCGCTCCTTCTTGGGGAATGATAGGTACTTTAATAGGACTTGTATTAATGTTAAGAAATTTAGAAAACCCAGCAACTTTAGGACCTAATATGGCAATTGCAATAATGACGACTTTATATGGTAGTTTGTTTGCTAATTTAGTATTTTTACCGATGGCTACTAAACTAGCAAATAAAACAGAAAAAGAAGTATTTATGAAGCAAATTATTATTGAGGGTGTTATAGGAGTACAATCTGGACAAAATCCGAAAGTGTTACAAGAAAAGCTTTCTGCATTTTTAGCGAAATCTGAAAAGGAGAGGGAAGATGAAGAACTTTTGGAGGAAGGTAGATGAGCAAGTTCAGGAAATTGAAAAAAACAGACGATAAAGGTGCACCACGTTGGATGGTCACATTTTCGGACCTATTTATGCTTATTCTCGTTTTTTTTATTCTTTTATTTTCCATGTCCCAGATTGACTTAGTAAAGTTTAAAGCTGTGGCTGAATCGTTTAAACAAGTAAATTTATTGGACTATCACCCATCAGCTATTCCATTTGAACATCCAACAGACTTTTCCATTGATTATGAATCAACAAATAATAACAATTCTAATTATGGTGAAGAACAATCCGAAGATCAATTGGAAGAAGTACTACGAGAGGTTCAGCAATTTCTTGATGAAAATGACTTGGAAGATATCGTCGTAGCGAATCGAACAGAACGTGGCGTAGTACTTGTATTGGAAGAGCAAATTTTATTTAATTCAGGTGAAGCGAGTATTCTCCCTGTAGCGTTTCCATTTTTAAATAAATTAGGAAATCTATTAGAAAGAATTCCGAATTTAGTTAAAATTGAAGGTCATACCGATACGGTACCGATGAATAACTATCAATATCCTTCAAACTGGGAATTATCTACAGCTAGAGCAAGTAGTGTTATTCGCTATTTAATCGATGAGCATGACTTGAATGCAGAGCGATTTATTGCAGTAGGGTACGGTGAAACGAGACCAATTGTTCCAAATACTACGAGAGAAAATATGCAAAAAAATCGACGAGTTGAAATTGTTATTTCAGATCCGGCAAGTGTAGAAGAAATAGATTATTAAAATAGCAAAACCCGAAGACATGTATTTTGTAGCTCTTCGGGTTTATCCTTTTATTTATAAAATCAACTTGCTAAAATAGTTTTATGAAGATTTATCAATCCCAATATGACGAAGTGGATATAAGGCCTGCTCTAAAACTTTTCTATTTTTTTCAGTAATTTCAGCTTTTCTTGGAATTGGGGCGTATATCCCCTCTTCGTCATCCCATTTAGTCGGCAAAGCAACAGGTGACTGATCTTTCCACTTATTAATCCATTTATGTGGTATATTTCTGCTATGTAAGGACATATCATTCATTTCCAGCCATATTAAGCTCCATGCTCGTGGTACTACACGCCAAATATCATATCCACCACCGCCAACTGCAATCCATCTACCATTACAATATTGATGGGCAATTTTATGAGCAATTTTAGGAATTTCCTCATATACTTTCATCGTAGTCGATAAATGTGTTAAAGGGTCGTAATAATGTGCATCAGCACCGTTTTGGGTTACGATTACATCTGGTTTAAAAAAAGCGGCTATTTTCTCTAAAGATTTTTCATATACTTCTAAAAATGATTCATCTTCCGTAAATGCATCAATAGGTATATTAAAGCTGTAACCATATCCGTCACTTTGTCCTCTTTCATTGACATTACCTGTACCAGGAAAAAGGTATCGTCCAGTTTCATGAATGGATAATGTGCATACATCTGCATCTTCATAAAATGCCCACTGTACTCCGTCACCGTGGTGTGCATCTGTATCCACATATAATACTCTAGCTTTATATTTTTCTTGAATATATTTAATAGCGACTGCGCTATCATTATATATACAAAACCCAGAAGCCTTTCCACGGAAGCCGTGATGTAATCCGCCACCTAAATTTAATGCGTGTTTCGCTTTACCCGTCATAACATAATCTACTGCAGTTAATGTTCCCCCAACCAATAAACTGCTTGCTTCATGCATGTTCGAAAAAATTGGTGTGTCCTCCGTGCCTAAACCGTAACTACTTGCCCGGTCTTCCCCTAACATACCGTTCCCAGCTAATTTAACGGCATCAATGTACGCTCTATCGTGTATTAAAGCAAGCTCATCATCTGTTGCAATTCTAGGACTTATGATATCGTTTTCCGATATAGCTTGACTTTCTTTTAATAAACTTAGTGAGAGAGAGACTCTTAGCTGGTTAAACGGATGGTTTTCACTAAATTTATAAGTTTGAAAATCATCCGAATAAATAAATACGGCATTTTTCATAATTCTTTCCCCAATATATTAGGCCATAATACATCATAGCCTTCCTTTTTTAGATCTTGAATTATCGTTGTAGGATTCATCGTTCCAATACGGAAGACTAATATTTTATATAGTTCATTATCGTCAGGGTACACTAACACACTTAATATGTTTACATTACGATTTCGAAAAACTGAGGTAACGTCCGATAATTTTCCAGCGATATTTTTAACTTTTATTTCAATTTGGGAAGAAGGTTGATTTGCACCTGCAAGCTGAACAAAAGTACGAAGGACATCTGTTTTCGTCACAATTCCAACTAATTTGTCTTGCTGAACGATAGGTAAACAACCGATTTTATACTCATAAAAAATACCTGCAATATCCTCAACAAAATCAAGTGGATGACCTGTAACCACTTCTTTATTCATTAATACAGAAATAGGCTTTTCTCTTTCTTCCTTACTTACATTTTCACGTATCACTGAAGGAACTATCGAACGTAAATCACGGTCTGAAACAATACCAACTACATTGTGTTGTTCATTTAAAATCGGTAAATGACGAATTCTTTTTTCTTCCATGAGCATTAGTGCTTCTTCTACTGTGTTATTTGGGGAAAGTGTATATACTTCTGACTTCATAATTTTTTCTACTATCAATAGTTTCAACCCCTTTGAAGACCAATCTGTATGCTGAAAATTGGAAATAAATTAATAACGTTCTATGTAATTAGTACATAAATCGGTTTTTAAATCGAAGCTGGTCAAACTGTTGAACAGATTCTTGTTTTATATTTTTACCAATTCTAGCCATTAAACAATTTGCAGGATGTGAACTAATTTCTGGTTCATCTGTCGCGTAATATACTAGCCCACCAGCGTTCATCATTTTTTCCATCACTTTTCGATATTCCCAAACATTTAACCCAGTCCCCTTTAAGTCCCAATGCCAATAATATTCAGTTGTAATAATAATATAGTTTTCCATCATAGGGTCCATCATGGAAACTTGCAAAAGGCTTTTCCCTATTGAGCACCCACGAAAAGCAGGGATAACTTCAATTGCACCAAGTTCTATCAAATCAATCATATTTCCTTCCGACCATCGTTCCATCGGATCTGGATATAAATAAGTGACATAACCTACGATAGTGTCTTGTACTCTCGCAATTAATATTCTCCCTTCTGGTAATGATGAAATTTCTATAAGTGCGCGGTGTTGCTGTTTTGGTGGCCGAAATGCAATTAAGTCTTCATGAAATTCATAAGACGCGAGCTTATCAGTTGTAATTGGTCCTTCAACAATTACTTTTCCTTTAGGTGTTTTTACTTCTTTTGCATTGTATATTTTAATATGTTCCACATTTTTCACCTACTTTTATCCCGCAATAACAGGCAGTATGACTCATTTTAAGTCGTACTTAGAAAACATCAAAACAGAATATTTTCAAAAGTATTGCGGAATTATTTTATTAATAACATAGTACCATAAGCATAATAGTAGCTATACTTTTATTAAAAACTGGTTCGAAAGAAATAAAACGCTTTCATTATTAGTTTACTAGAAACGCCTAGTAAAAGCATTTATTTTTTTTATAAGTTTTTTAAAAATTGAGAAAAGATTATTTCTGTAATATAATAGTAGAGAATCATCTAACTTAAGGGGGAGTTTGTAGATGAAAGTTGAATCGCTATCTGTAACAAAGGGGAACTACAATCTTCAAAGCTACGAAGATACGTACGAGAATTTTGATTGGAAAGAAGTTGAAAAAAACTTTTCTTGGTCTGAAACAGGAAGAGTAAACGTCGCTTATGAAGCGATAGATCGTCATGCTGAAACATATCGAAAAAATAAAGTAGCCCTATACTATCGTGACCCAGAGCGAAATGAAAAGTACACGTACAAAGAAATGAAAGAGCTTTCAAACAAAGCGGGGAATGTGTTGAAGCAAGCGTGTGATGTTGAAAAAGGAGACAGAGTATTTATTTTTATGCCTCGCTCTCCAGAACTTTACTTCATTGCGTTAGGTGCTATTAAGCTAGGTGCTATTATCGGACCTTTATTTGAAGCGTTTATGGAAGGTGCTGTTAAAGACCGATTAGAAGATAGTGAAGCGAAAGTGTTAGTTACTACTCCAGATTTATTAAACCGTGTTCCTTTAGATAAGCTACCAGCATTAAAACATGTTGTGTTAGTGGGTGAAAATGTAGAGGAAAATGACATTTTAATTGACTTTCATAGCAAGTTTGAAAATGCAAGCAAAGAGCTACAAGTAGAGTGGGTAGACAGAACAGATGGATTAATTTTACATTATACGAGTGGTTCTACTGGAAAGCCAAAAGGGGTACTTCATGTACATAATGCAATGGTACAACATTATCAAACAGCGAAATGGGTTTTAGATTTACAAGATGATGATGTTTATTGGTGTACAGCAGATCCAGGCTGGGTTACTGGTACAGCTTATGGTATTTTCGGTCCTTGGCTAGTAGGTGCGTCGAACGTCGTAGTAGGCGGTCGTTTTAGACCAGAAGCTTGGTATGAAACTATTGAAGATTACGGTGTTTCTGTTTGGTATAGTGCTCCTACAGCGTTTAGAATGTTGATGGGGGCTGGAGATGAAGTAGTGAACAATTTTAATTTATCGTCTTTACGCCACATTTTAAGCGTAGGAGAACCACTTAATCCAGAAGTTATTCGTTGGGGAATGAAAGTCTTTTCTTTACGAATTCATGATACTTGGTGGATGACGGAAACAGGGGGGCAATTAATTTGCAATTACCCTTGTTTAGAAATTAAGCCTGGGTCAATGGGGAAACCAATTCCAGGTGTTATTGCAGCAATTGTAGACGATCAAGGAAATGAGTTACCGCCTAACCGTATGGGCAATCTAGCAATTAAAAAAGGTTGGCCAGCAATGATGTACACGATTTGGAACAATAAAGAAAAATACGAATCCTATTTCATGCCAGGTGATTGGTACGTTTCTGGTGACTCTGCATATATGGATGAGGATGGATACTTTTGGTTCCAAGGGCGTGTAGATGATGTTATTATGACGTCCGGTGAGCGTGTAGGTCCATTCGAAGTAGAAAGTAAATTATTAGAGCATCCTGCCGTTGCAGAAGCGGGGGTAATTGGAAAACCAGATCCAGTACGTGGTGAAATAATAAAAGCTTTCGTTGCACTAATGGATGGTTATGAAGTGACGGATGAATTAAAAGAGGATATTCGTCAGTTTGTGAAAAAGGGATTAGCTGCTCATGCGGCACCAAGAGAAATAGAGTTCCGCGATAAACTACCGAAAACAAGAAGCGGTAAAATTATGAGACGTGTATTAAAAGCTTGGGAGTTAGACCTTCCGACAGGTGATTTATCTACAATGGAAGATTAATTAGGAGAGGGCTGTTCAAAAAGTCAGTAGAGACTGATTTTTTGGACCCCTTTTTTTATGCGTACAAATAATAGGTCCGACCTAATAAGTTTTAGACATCAAAAAAGAGAGCTCCATTAATTGGGCTCTCATTTGAAATAAAATTAATCTTCGTCGTCATTTCCTGGAGGTGGGTTGGTGGAGCTATCTCCATCACGGTTACCTCCACTATTTTCTTCCTTCTTTTTCTTGTCTTCTTGCTCTTTTTTCTTCTTTTCTTCTTCTTTCTTACGAGTTTCTTCTTCTTTCTTTTTCTTTTCTTCCTCTATTTTATCAACATCCCCTAGTTTCACTTCTTTAGAAGGAGAGGACTCTTTCCCAGTCGCATTAATTGCTGTTACGTAAAACACTCCAATATTTTGGTTAAGTTTTAACGATGTTGAATCACCAGCAACAACGGAAGCGATTCTTCTTGATTGTGAAGTTGTATCTGGCGCGTAATATACGTAATAGCCAATTACATCTTTTTCACCACTAGCGTTCCAATTAATTGTGGAACCCGACAAGCTCACATTTGAAACTTGTTTAGGTGCTTGATTATTTTGTGGAAGCGAATCTTCAGAAAGTATGACTAAGTTTTCGAATACTTTATTATTGTCCATATGTTTTGCTAAATCTTCGATACTTTTTAATTGTAATCTCTTCAAGAAGTCTGGGTTTAGCATTGGACCTTCTTTGACAAACTCACTTGGCGTTGAGCTTAACGGTTTATAAGCTACATCACCAATCTTTACATATTTACCACTCGTTAAGCTGTCGTCTACTTTACTTGGTACGAACTTAGCATTAAATAAATCTTCACCTACTAATCCAGCTTGGCGACATAAATCAGAAGGTAATAGTCCAGAAAGCATGCAATAGCTTCTACGAACAATTCCACCTGGCATTTTAAAGCTTTCTGATGTGCTAACTACTTCCGAATCGACTGCATTAGCTGCATTTAATAATCTAGCCCATAGAAGTTGCATACGGTTTGTAGCTGTGTAACCACCTACATTATTACTTAGACTAGTTGTTTGGTTATGTGGATAACCAAACCAAATACCAAATGTTACTTTCGGGTTTGAGCCTACTAACCAAACGTCCGTAGTGTCATTCGTTGTCCCAGTCTTAACTGCCCAATCAGAGTGGAAGTTTAAAAATCTTTTTGCTGGTGTTCCTGTTCCTTGATGGAATACAGTTCGTAATGTATCTAACATTAAATAAGCTGTTTGTGGTGAATAAATTTCTACAGGCTCAACTTCATGTTCATACACTACTTCACCATTATTCGTTTCAATTCTTTCAATTAAATATGGTTCTACATAGTTACCACCGTTAGCGAACGTTGCATAGCCAGCAGTATTTTCTTCCACTGTGACTCCAGTAGTTAATCCTCCAAGTACAGCAGAAAGGTTTTCACGATCTTGGTACACATTTTTGAATCCTTGTTTTACTAAGTAGTCCATCGGTGGGTTAGGACTATTATTCATTAAATCTTTATAGCCATGAGCGGCAGCGATATTGTGAGAAGCTCGGATAGCTTCACGAGCCGTAACTAACCCATTTTCTCTATAGTTCCAGTTTCTAGGTGTCCAAGTAGTAGTTCCTGCTGGTATAGGAACGGAGATGTCAGCTAATATACTTCCTGGCTGCAGTCGTCCAGATTCAAATGCAGGTGCATAAAGTAATAAAGGCTTCATCGTGGACCCGTTTGGTCTGTTCGTTTGCGTTGCAAAGTTATTGTTTGATATATCGAAACCTCTACCACCTACGAAACTAATAATTGCTCCCGTATCGTTGTCGATTAATGAAGCTCCTACTTGTTCATAACTTTGCTCTTCTTCACCAGTTTCCTTATTTACTACCTTAATTGGATAACCGAAAAATTCAAATTCACTCGTAACTCTTTCCATTTCGTCATAAATTTCTTTATGAATCGTCGTATGAATTTTATAGCCGTTTTGACGGATGTTAATTTTGGCAAGTTCTTTATATTGATTTTGTAATTCTGTGCTTGCTTCATACTCTTCTTTCGAATAACCATCTTCCTCAGCAAGAATAGAAGCGATTATTTTTTCGGCTCTGTCTTCAATTTCAAAAGCAACGTATGGATATTCTTCAATTGCAGAACTCTCAGATTCGATAAAATCTTTTGTTAGATCGTAAGCTAACGCATCTTGGTATTGTTTTTCTGTAATATACTCAAGTGCATACATTCGTTGTAGGACGTATCTCATTCTTGAGAAGCCAGGTTCCAGCCCTTCAGCTGTTTTTACTTCTCCGGCACGAGTATATGGAGTATACGCAAATGGACTTTGTGGTAGTCCAGCGATATAGGCAGCCTGAGGGATTGTTAACTCATTAGGCTCTACACCGAAAATACCTTTCGCGGCCGTTTTAACTCCAGCAATATTGCGTCCTGACGAGTTTCGTCCGAAAGGAGATACATTTAAGTATGCTTCCAAAATCTCTTCTTTAGTGAAGAAGTTTTCTAAACGAAGTGCTAGCAGTATTTCTTTTGCTTTTCGATCAAATGAAACTTCGTTCGTAAGTATTTGGTTTTTTATTAACTGCTGAGTTAATGTACTTCCACCAGTTTGTGAGGCGGAATTTGTAACTTCTTGTAAAATTGCACGAAGAATTGCTTTTGGTACTACACCTTCATGCTCATAAAAATACTCGTCCTCTGTTGCGATAAGAGCGTTAATTAAATGAGGTGAAATGTCATCTAATTTAACTTCTTCTCTATCTAAGTCAGCGCGATATTTTCCAAGGTATATATTGTTCGCAAAATACATTTCTGACGTTTCTTCATAGTTGTATATGTTACGCTTCATATCTTCATAAGGACGTAGAGGTTCATCTTTTACGAGAGAAGCGAAATAGCCTGCCCCTGCTCCGCCGGCAAATCCTACACCAATGACCCCAATAATAAAGAAGATCAATAATAAATTCCACACTACTAGGTACGTAACATTAAAGCCTTTTTTTGTATATTTATTTACAAAAACTTGATACGTAGACAGAAGATTTTCTTTGAATCTGTCTTTTTTTGACATATTATCTACCCCCCGGTAAATCATAACCATTATAGCATAGTGAAAAGCTGTATATGACTATTTTTTTCTATTTCCAATAAATTATTTGACATAGAGCTTCATTGTATGATAAAAAGATAGTTAATTAAATATATGGAAACGCAATGATAGGAATTAGTAGTGTATATAGTTAGCTTTTTAGAGAGCTGATGGATGGTGCAAATCAGTACTGCTATATAGATGAATTACCTCCTAGAGCTTCTTTTGTGAACAGTTGTTACTAATTAGCAAAAGACGGTGAAAAGCCGTTATTTTACTTAAGGTGGGAAGGCTTAGTATAGAGCTTTTCAATTAGGGTGGTACCGCGAGCAACTCGTCCCTTTTTTAGGGATGAGTTTTTTTGTGTTTAAAAATAAACAAAATAAAGGAGAAAAGCCAATGTTATTAGAGGATTTAAAATTCCGTGGACTTGTGAATCAAATTACAGACGAAGAAGGGTTAGAGAAATTACTATCAGAAGAAAAGATTAAACTTTACTGTGGTTTTGACCCGACAGCAGATAGTTTACACATTGGTCACTTATTACCAATATTAACATTACGAAGATTTCAACAGGCTGGTCATCATCCGATCGCTTTAGTAGGTGGAGCAACTGGATTAATCGGGGATCCAAGTGGTAAAAAGGCGGAACGTACACTTAATACAGCAGATGTTGTATTACAATGGTCTGATCGCATTAAAAATCAATTATCTCAGTTTTTAGACTTTGAAGCAGATAGTAATCCAGCGGTTATGGCGAATAACTTTGATTGGATTGGCAAGATGGATGTTATCTCGTTTTTACGTGACGTAGGGAAAAACTTCGGAATTAATTACATGCTTGCAAAAGAAACAGTATCTTCTCGGATTGAAACTGGGATTTCGTATACTGAATTTAGTTACATGATTTTACAATCATTAGACTTTTTACATTTATACGAAGAAAAAGGGTGCAGACTTCAAGTAGGGGGAAGCGATCAGTGGGGAAATATTACAGCCGGGCTTGAATTAATTCGTAAATCAGTAGATACAGATGTGAAAGCATTTGGTTTAACAATCCCACTTGTGACAAAAGCGGATGGTACAAAGTTTGGTAAAACAGAAGGTGGAGCAGTTTGGTTAGATAAAGAAAAAACATCTCCTTATGAGTTCTACCAATTTTGGATTAACACAGATGACCGAGATGTAGTGAAATATTTAAAATACTTTACTTTCCTTTCTCAGGACGAAATTAATCGTTTAGAAGCTGAAGTACAAGAAGCGCCTGAAAGACGTACTGCTCAAAAACGCTTAGCTGAAGAAATGACAAAACTTGTTCATGGAGAAGAAGCATTAGCACAAGCTATTCGTATTTCCGAAGCGTTATTCAGTGGTAGTATTTCAGAACTAAGTGCAGCGGAAATTAAACAAGGCTTTAAAGATGTCCCTTCTTTCCATTATGATGGGGAAGAGGAAGTTTTACTTTTAGATTTACTTGTAATGAGTAAAATTTCTCCATCGAAACGACAAGGTCGCGAAGATATTTCTAATGGTGCTATTTACATTAATGGCGAAAGAGAACAAAGCTTAGAAAGAGTTTTAACGAAAGAGGATCGTATTGAAGGACAATTTATCGTAATTCGAAGAGGGAAAAAGAAATATTTCTTAATTACGTTTTAATATTTATGAGGCTGTCCTAAAAGTCAGTAAAACTGACTTTTAGGACTTTTTTTGTTAGTTACCTTTATAAGGATTCTATGAATTTATTAGTTGTAAGGACAAATTGTTTATTAAGTAGTAAACCTAAAAAAGAGTAATCGCATCAGGGAAGTGATGACGATTACTCTTGCTGAATCTTAAGCTATTTGGACTACTGCAGTCTAATGGTAATTTTTCGATAGGGGACTGAACTGCCAGCCCCTATCTTTCACCTCAACCTTAATATTGTAAACCGTGTCCTAGTTTATAAACATTTCCTTCGCTGTCTTTGTAGGCATAGCTGATTCCTTCTGGCATATATTTATCTTTGTCATAGCCCGGAACATCATTTCTTGATACACAATTACCATCTTGATCGACAGCAATCACTTCTTCACTGGCTGGTAATGTCAACGGCAGGACACCTGTTGGCTGATAGTTTCCAGCCATAATTTCAAGCTGTGCTTTGTAGAATGTGTCGTAACCGGCAACAAGAGCATCTGCCAACGGTTCTACATTTCCTAGAAGCCATGGCAAGATAACATTTACACTTATTATAACTTTGCCGCCACGGCTACGGATGTTCTCTATTACTTCATTCAAATGCTCCAAATCGCTTAAAGTAGTTTCTGTATACGGGGTACCATCCAACGCTTTTAAGGATTTATTTTCACATAAACTGAGCTCCAACAATCCTGGTGTTGCATTAAAATAGGTGCCTGATTTCGGTTGCAGGAATAAGATAGCAATATCTGCTTCTTCATACGCATCGGTTAACTGAAATTGACCTAATTCCTTCGCATCGCCCAATGCCTGCTCCGTATACGTAGCTGCATGTTCTGTTTCCTTATGGTAGGCTTTTATATATACTTTTTTACCTTCCAGCTTGTCCGCTGTTAATGGGAGTGTTTCATTTGAGTTTTTCAATATGGTTACTGATTTTTTATGTGCTTCATATGCTGTATCCCAGTGTGCAGGTGTGTTTACTACCTTATCCGCATTTTCTGGTGAATTGTACGTACGATCATCAAACAGACCTAATGCAAACATTTCTGTAAGCAATCTTTCATTCGCTTCATTGATTCGCTTTTCACTGATCCAGCCATTATCCACTGCCGCTTTCAGGTTTTCTATATCATTTGAATCTGCAATGATATCTGTCCCTGCATTTACAGCTTTTGCAAAACGCTCTGCAATACTTAAACTTTCAACACCCCAGCTCATGTTATTGACGATACCACTGTCACTGTTAATATAACCTTTAAAGCCTAGTTTTTTACGCAGCATATATTCAATGAAATATTGATTAAACGCAAAACCAACCTCTTCGAAAGGAATATCTTCGCCTTCAAATTCCTGAACCACACTTTTCTTGATGCTTGGAATCGAGTAATAAGGCATGATGGAAGATGTTCCGTGTTCAACAGCTGCTCGAAACGGTGGTAAATGATACTTTTCTAAACTTCCCGGAGTAGGATAAAGATTCCATTTTCCTTCTTTATAATGCGGGTCAAACCCATTTTCTCTTGGTCCTCCACCAGGGAAATGTTTAGTTGTCATCGCAACGCTATCTTTACCTAATGTTTCCCCTTGGAATTCGTCGATAATACGACCAATTGCATCTGCAATAAATTCTGGATCTTCACCAAATGTACCATACGTTCGCTGCCATCTCGGATCTGTGACAACATCGGCCATGTACATATACCCTTTTCTCAAACCAGTTGCATTCCATTCCTTGTGGGCAGTTTTGGCAAATTCACTGATGATGGAAGCATCCCCACCATTTTTAATATCACCCATCGCTGCTGCCGCAAGACCCAATGTGCCTGGCCAAGTGGAAAAGATACCAATTGCATCATTCATTCCAAAGATAGACTCACCATTTTCATTTCTTGAATTGGAAGTAACGATGACTGGAATACCTAACCGTGTTGCCTCTGCTACTTCATTCATCGTATTAATCCATTCCGCTGTTTCACTCGGACTAAAATTATCACGTAAAATGAAATGGCGTAAATGTCTATTTTCGATGGTATGAGTCGTACCATATACTTTGCTAGTGGCAAAGATACTTTCTCCCTTTTCCACAATACCTTCATCTAACACACCATCATGGCTTGTTTTGCTCTTATCTTCCTGATAAAGACCCATCCTGCGCGTGTTAATCAGCATCATACCGATTTTTTCATCAATATTCATTAAAGAAACTAGGTTTTTCGCTCGTTCTTCCGGGCTTAAGCGCCAATCTTCATAAGGATCAAGCTTTCCATTGTCATTTAAATCTTTAAATGTGAAACCATCTTTTTCAATAAGCTGTTTGTTTCTAACTTCCAGTTTTGGTTGTTTGTGTTCCATGCGAGTTCTTCCTCCTATATTTTTATTTAATTGAATATAAGGTTGTTAGAGGGTACTGCGGTATTTTTTAAAGAACATTCTCACCTAATCCCTTACAACATCATGTTATAAAGCTAGTTTCAATAAACTGTTTTCCGATGATACGTAAGCTTCTTCTGTAACATCGATATGGGCATATTCCTCTGTATTTGTGATGACGACTGATGTAGTGATGTCAAACCCAGATTTTTCTATGTTTTTCCTATCGAATTCTAATAATAGATCGCCTTTCTTCACCTGATCCCCTTGCTTGATATGGACGTTGAAGTATTGCCCATTTAGCTTTACGGTATCGATACCTACGTAAATTAAAATTTCTGCACCATTGTTCGAAGTGATTCCAAGTGCATGCTGTGTAGGGAATAGAGTCGTAACTTCACCATCCACAGGGGCATATACTTTCCCTTCTATCGGTTTGATTGCAGCTCCTTTTCCGACTGTATTTGTAGCAAATAACGGTTCATTCACATCAGCTAATGGGATAACATTCCCTTTTAATGGACTGGAAACTGTTTCTGGCTTAATCACCTTTATATTATAGGTATCATCTTTTTTTCCTTGGAAACCAAGTACAAGTGTAAAGGTTAATCCTAACACAAAGGCTGCTCCGGCTCCGACTAAATGCTGACTGATAGGCGAGAAGGCAGGTATGGACAGTACACTTGGAAGAACAAAATCATTCATCACGACACCAAATGATCCATTGATTGCTCCTCCAATTGCCCCGGCCACAACAACATAAACGATCGTTTTTCTGTAACGCAAGAGAATTCCGTAGTAAATTGCTTCGGTTGTACCAGCCAGTGCACCTGGCAGGATCCCGCTTGCAGCAAGTGACTTCAGTTTATTGTCTCTCGTTTTGAAAAATATAGCGATTGCAACTGCGATTTGAGCAAATACAGCTGGTGCTGCCATGCCGATAATTGGGTCAGGACCATTTGCTAGGTTAGCAATCGCAAGTGGAATGATTGTCCAGTGCAATCCTGCAATAGTAAGAAATGTCCATGAACCGCCGAGAACCGCTCCTGCCAATAGTCCACTTTTATCACTAAGAAAAGTTATAATGGCACCAAGGCCTTCTCCGACTAAATTACCAAAAGGCCCAAAGAAAAGCATCGTTAATGGCACCAGGATAGCTAAAGATATAAGCGGATTAATAAACATTTGGATATCTTTATAGATGATTCTTTTTAGGCATTTCTCTAATCCTGCATAAACAAACATTGCAATAAATATAGGAAATACGGTTGATGAATAGTCTGCCAAATTAACAGATAGACCTAAAAAGCTGATGGATTCAACACCCGTGTCAACAAGGTTTACTATCTGGGGAGTTAAAAGAGCTGCTCCAATCGCTCCACCGACATAACCATTTCCTCCTAGTTTTATTGCAATCGTAATACCAAGAAAGACGGGAAGGAAATAAAATATAGAGTTTCCGGCAGCAGACAAGACAATATAGGTACCGCTTTCATTTGAAAGCCAGCCAATTTGACTTAAGACTGATAAGGCTGCTTTTAACAGACCTGCACCAGCAAGTACACCAATAATTGGGGCAAAGCTTCCAGAAATCACTTCGAGAATTTTAGATATCTTCGACTCTTTTTTTGCGACATTATGCTGACTCATTGTAATGTTCCTTTCTTTTTACTTGAATGGAGAAGCAAAGTTTTATTCATGCTATTTTCTAAACTCAATTAATGCGTTTACAAATTTAAATATTATTTTTTTAAAATACACCTACATGAATAGAATTTTATTTTGAATATATCTCTATATTATCTTGAGTTTTTGTTTTCACATAGGATAAAATTAGCGTTAATCGGATAAAAATCACACATTTGACAAATTTCGCATTAAGGTAGGAGATGATAAAGGTGTACTCAACTATTGTATCTACCGCAATAAAGGTTTCACATCTTACGCAATTAAATACATATGTAGTAGATATGAACGGAGATGTGATCTTTCACGATGAAAAATTCTCCATACCTGATTCCATGCCAGGCGCTAAGCAAAAGGATGTCCTGGAGTTCTTTCATAAACTAAAACAAATAAATCAAGTTTATACCTATATTAACCCTTGGGGGCTATGCTATTTAGGTTATTCTTTTTTGGAAGAGGGAAAAGTTAACGGTATCATCATTGGCCCTTATTTTGAAGTAATTCCGGATATGTACAGTTTAGTACTGCAATACAATCTCACCATTCAAGAAAGCGCTGAATTGAGAAGTTTGATTGAAAAGGTAAACGTTGTCACCACTGAGCAAATAAGCAGTTTCGAGGCAGTGCTTCAGCAATTTAACTCGATAATGGGAGCGGAAATAATCCCTGTAGTGATTTATTCAAATGAAAATGGAGAAAGCAAAGATAGGGATGCCAAAGTGGGCGATAAGGCTAATCTGATACAAGAGAGGTACCGTATTGAAAATGATTTTATGCATGCAGTTGAAAAGGGGAATAAAGAAGAGGCTTTAAAACTGATTAATTCAGGTAATACGCTATTCTCTTTTTCCGAGCGGTTTCCCAACCAGCCCCTCCGCCGACTAAAAAATTTAACTATCGTTTTAAATACATTATTGCGTATCGCTGCAGGAAACAGTAATGTCCCGGCGATTTTAATTCATCGTATCTCTGAAAGATTTTCCTATAGGATTGAGAATGGCGAAAATGTCGCAGCTTTACGCCGAATTCAGGATGATATGATTGGAGAATACAGTGATTTAGTAAAGTCAAATTCTCTACAACATTATTCCCAGATGATACAAAAGGTAATCGAGCACTTAATGAGCTATTATGATCAGCAAATTGATAAAAACGAATTAGCTACAATATTTCACACGCATCCAGGAAATTTATCAAGAAAATTTAAAAAAGAAACGGGCGTGACTATTACAGAATATCAACAAAACCTTAGAATTAACCAAGCGATACATTTATTAAAAACAGAAAACCTGCCCGTTGATGAAATTGCATGGATTGTTGGGTATAGGGACCCCTCTTACTTTGGAAGAGTTTTTAAAAAAGCAACGGGTTATTCTCCTACTGCGTATAGGGAGAATGGTTTTTGATAATGAGGAAACTTCTGGATTGTGACTAGAATACTATAATGAAAAAACCCCTGAAACGTTGATAAAACAACATTTCAAGGGTTTTATTTGCATTATAATGCGAGAATCTACTATTAACGAGAGTAGTACTCAACGATAAACGCTTCGTTAATTTCAGCAGATAACTCAGAACGCTCAGGTAATCGAGTGAACGTACCTTCTAATTTTTCAGCGTCAAAAGTTACGAAGTCTGGTACGAAGTTGTTTACTTCGATTGCTTCTTTAATGATATCTAGGTTGCGAGATTTTTCGCGAACAGAAATAGTTTGACCTGGTTTTACGCGGTAAGATGGGATATCTACACGAGCGCCATCTACTTCGATGTGACCATGGTTAACTAATTGACGTGCTTGACGACGAGTACGAGCAAGTCCTAAACGGTAAACAAGGCTGTCTAAACGAGACTCTAATAAGAACATGAAGTTCTCACCATGAATACCAGGCATTTTACCTGCGATATCAAATGTGCGACGGAATTGACGCTCATTTACACCGTACATATGACGTAATTTTTGCTTTTCTTGTAATTGTAAACCATACTCAGAAAGCTTTTTACGTTGGTTTGGACCGTGCTGTCCTGGTGCATAAGGACGCTTTTCTAATTCTTTACCTGTACCACTTAATGAAATGCCTAAACGGCGAGACAGTTTCCAACTTGGACCTGTATAACGAGCCATGAATGACTCCTCCTTTTATGTTATTATTTTGGTAAAATAATAACCGTTGTGAATATCTCTACCTAGTCATTATATTTTCATGTATCCTCGCTCTGCAGCAAAGAGTTACACGATACACCTTCGAGTTGCGCTCGAGGAACATAATGAAACTACATAGTCTCCACAATAGGCTGCTATATTTTACACAAAGGCTATTGTATAAAATTTTTATAGTAATGTCAAGTTGAAGTGAAAAACAAAGGTTTGTAATTCTACTAGAAATTGATAAAATAAATTAATAATAAAAAATAATAGGTGGTTATTATGAAAGAATCTAGAAAAGAAAGAATGGTGCGGTTTGGAATATTAGCCGTTGTAATTTCCTTTACTATATATTTATTTACTGTTCAATTTAGTATGTTTCAGCAAGCATCTCCAACCGAGGATAATGCTACAGACATCCCTTTTTTAGTAGAGGTCCTTCAAGAAAAGGATGAAAATCATGCTAATCCAATCATATCAATGGTAAGAGAAGCTGAAAACAAACCTGTTCTCATTTCTTATGAAATAAAAATCGAAAACAATTTCCAATTTTCTACTATAAATGCGATAGAATTACAAGAAAATCCAACTCGTCTATTAGCAGATGAATCGGAAGGGGTTTGGTTAGGAATGGATGACGACTGGACATTGTTTACGGAAGAACTAGAAATCGTTACAAACTCTAAAAATGTACCCGAGCAAAAGGAACAAAATTATGAAATGGTAGTGGAAGAAACGGAAAGCTACTATTTAATGAAAATAATGAAAGACGGAGAACTTCTTTTTCAGAAAAACTTTCAAGAACAACCACTATCTATAAAACGTTTATCGATTACGGAAGATTTATGGTTAGTTATTTTCAATAATGATGTCACAGTACTATTTTCATAGATATATAGTAAAATTTAACAAGAAAGTTTATAATATAGGCATAAACTACTAAAAGGTGAATGTAATGGATATTGGTCAAAAGATGATGTCTACTATTAAAACTGAAATTTACGACTATTTGATTGTAGAGAAAAGTTTTTCCGAAAACAAACTGTTGTATTTTTTAGAAAAATTACTTCAAAAAGAATTAAATGCACAATTAGTTACATTTAAATTAAAGGATGAAGAGAATTTTAATAACGAAAGATTATTTAAGAGTGAGAAAGAAAAGCTTATACTATCTTTAAGAGAAGATGAGACAGTAATAGGTACTGTTCATATTTACTTTTATGAAAAAATGAAATTCACTCACTCATTTTTACATGAGTTGTCAGCGGAACTATTTAAACTGTTAACTAAAATAAACTCAAGCGATTTTTCTACTCGAAGTGAAAAAAGATACGAGCAATTATATTCAGTTACTTCACTTTTTCACTCCTCCATGGAAGTGGAAACAGTGTTAAACGAAATTTTCAAAACTTTAAGAGAAATATACGAAGATTTTTCTTACTATTTATTATTGACATCGGATTATGAGAATCTTCAACATTTACCTGTGAAAAATCTAGAAATGGACACAACGAATGAAACAGCATGGCAAGCTTATGTTTCAGGTGAAGTTCAAACAGTAGACTCTATTTCAGAACGTAGATCGTTAGTGTATATTCCTTTAAAAGGAAAACAAGGAGTTTACGGTGTATTACAAATTATTAGCCTAGACTCGATGATTTTTCCGAAAGAGGAATTAAAGTTTTTAGTATTACTTGCAAATACGGCTGGAACAGCTTTTGAGAATGCCCAATTATATCAGCAATCAAGACAACTAATATCCGATTTAAAATTAATCAATGAAACGTCACATCAATTAAATACGAATTTACGTTTAAATGAAGTAACAACATATATGAGAGAAAATATTATTAATTCGTTTCAAGCGAAGGAAGTAGGTTTTTGTACTTTCCAAAGAGCAAATGAAGAAATTGAAATACTGGAAGGTTCAACAGACTTTTTTAAACACAGTTTGTCCAGTTCGTTTAAACATTATATAAGAAAGTATACTTTGCGTACGATGGAACCTTTATTTGTTGGAGATCTTCGTACTTTTGATGAATTCGATGATATTCAGTTTTGTTCCTGTATGTTAATACCGATGGATTTAACAAACGGGAAGATAGGAGCGTGTGTCGTCGTTCATCCATTGCCTTATTTCTTTACGTTTGATCAATTTAAATTACTACAATCTTTAATTCACCACTCAACACTCGCATTTAGTAATTCTATTTTAAGAGAAGAATTAGAAAAGTACGTCATAACAGACTACTTAACAAAACTTTACTCGAGAAAATATTTAGATGATAAAATTAAGCTGTCGATGAAACACGATTCATTCGGAACCTTTATTTTATTAGATATTGATGATTTTAAATTAGTGAATGATCAGTACGGTCACCAAATTGGGGACGAAATATTAATTCAAGTAGGTTCTGTTATAAAAGATAATTTAAGAGATACGGATATTGGAGCAAGGTGGGGAGGAGAAGAACTAGCTATTTATTTACCAAAAATAGATTTATCGCTAGGTTTACAAATTGCAGACCGTATTAAAAAACGAGTTAGTGAGCATACATCACCGTCTGTAACCGTATCATGTGGTGTGTCGTTCTGGCAAAAAGAAAAGAACGACAGTGCGAAGGAATTATTTTTACGAGCCGATACAGCTTTATACAAGGCGAAGGGGCAAGGTAAAAACAAAGTATCTGCCGGTTGAGTAATAGAAACAAAAATAAATTTTGAGCAGTAAAACTTCCTACAAAAGTTTTACAGCTCTTATTTATTTCATAAAAGAAAACGCTTTCATTATTGATTCAAATGGAATATGCTATAAAGAGAGGGGATAGGAGGGTTATATATGAAAAAAGAGCAAAAGTTTGAAACGAAAATAATTCATGACGGATATAGTAGTAAAGATTTTCATGGAAGTTTAGTACCGCCTATTTATCAAACATCAACTTTTTCATTTGAAACGGCAGAACAAGGGGAACGTCGATTTCGAGGAGAAGAGGATGGATATATTTATACAAGACTAGGTAATCCTACCGTAAAAATGTTAGAAGACAGAATTGCTTCTTTAGAAAATGCAGAGGCTGGTCTTGCATTCGGTTCAGGAATGGCGGCTGTGTCTGCAGTCTTAATTAGTTTAACAAAAAGTAATGATCACATTTTATGCTCACAAGGGGTTTACGGTTGTACTTTTGGTTTATTGCAAATGATGCAAGAAAAGTATGGAATATCTCATAGTTTTTCCATGATGCAAACCAGGGAACAAATAGAAGAGGCAATTAAACCGGAAACAGCTTGTATATATGTGGAAACCCCGATAAATCCTACGATGTTGCTAATTGATTTGCAACTAGTTGTTGAAATTGCGAAAGAAAGAAATATACCTGTCGTTGTTGATAATACGTTTAGCTCACCGTATCTTCAAAATCCTATCGACTTTGGTTGTGATATTGTCGTTCATAGTGCGACAAAATATATTGGAGGACATGGAGATGTTATTGCTGGTTTAATCGTTGGAAAAGCAGACACAATTAAAAATATAGCTATGACAACTTTAAAAGATATTGGTGGTGTGTTGTCACCGTTTGATGCGTGGCTCTTAATTAGAGGATTAAAAACATTACCTGTCCGAATGGATCGCCATTGTGATAATGCTGAAAAAATAGTGGACGAATTAAAGAAGCATTCAAAAATAGAATCAATTTATTACCCAGGAGATGAAGAAAGCCCTGCTTTTGATGTGATGAAAAAGCAAATGAGAAGGGGTGGTGGACTCATTTCATTTAAAATTAAAGGTAATAAAGAGGAAGCTCAAAAATTACTAAACGAGTTACAATTAATAAAAATAGCAGTTAGTTTAGGCGATGCGGAAACGTTAATACAGCACCCAGCGACAATGACTCATGCAGTTGTACCAAAAGAGAGTCGAGAGCAAATGGGTATAACCGATAATTTAATTCGATTATCTGTTGGTTTAGAATCTTGGGAAGATATATGGAATGACTTAAATCAAGCATTAAATCAAATATAACGAGAACGGCGCCTTTTATACAAAGGCGCCAAATTCTTATTTAATTTCTGCAAGAATTACTTCTACAAATTTTTCTAAATACAGCTGATCTACTTTATCAAATCTGCCTTTAATTGGACTATCAATGTCTAATACTCCGATTACTTTTCCGTTTTTTACCATAGGTACTACTATTTCAGACTGACTAGCAGCGTCACAAGCAATGTGGCCAGGGAATTGATGAACATCCTCTACTAATTGTGTCTCTTTTGTAGATGCAGCCGTACCACAAACTCCTCTTCCGAACGGGATCCGTACACATGCAGGTAAACCGTTAAAAGGTCCTAACACAAGCATGTTTTCTTCATCCGTTAAATAAAACCCGACCCAATTTATTTCTTTTAAAAACACATTTAGTAAAGCAGAGGCATTTGCTAGATTAGCAATCATATTTGGTTCGTCAGCAATCAATGCTTTTAATTGTTTTATAACTAATTCGTAATTTTCTTCACGCGTACCATTGTAATGTTCGACTTGAAACATCATAATCCCCTCACTTTTTTAATAGAAAATAAAGAAAAACATCAAATTATCAAGAAAACAGATAAACTTTGTCGACATTTATTAAAAGGATAAACGGAACTCTCATAGAAATCAACTAATAGAACTGAAAACTATTAAAGTAGAAAGGAGAATTGTATGGAAAATATAACGAAGCAAAAAATTATCGATTCTGCGATTACGTTATTTAATACAAAAGGGTATTCAGGAACGTCCGTTAGAGAAATATCAAAAATGGCAAAAACAAATGTCTCCAATATCTCCTATTACTTTATGAATAAAGCGGGACTTCAAGAATATTTAATTACTTCATTTTTTGATAGTTATTTAAATGTTTTAGAGGAAGGTTACCAACAATTAAAAACGATGGCTCCGAAAGAATGTATGGTGATGACGGTTAAGCTACTCATGCAATATCATAAAGAACATCGACATTTAGCACGATTCGTTTATCGAGAAATTACGTTAGACACTGTCTTAGTAAGAGAAGTAATGTCTACGTATTTAACGAAAGAAAAATTTTATTGGAAGGCATTTTTAGAGGAAGGAAAAAGACAGAAGGAATTGCAAGCAATTTCTATTCCGATGACGATTGTCCATTTGAAAAGTATGATAAGTATGCCTTTTTTACAAGCGCAATATTTAGCTGAAGTATGGCATTATATGCCTTACGAACCGAATGCGATGGAGCAATATAATAAAATGATAATAGAATGGCTAGAGCAATCTGTATTTGCATCACCATCCTATCATCAGCCATTAGCACTTTAGTTTTCTATAAGTAAGGTAGAATTAATAAATTCATACCCTTGCATCAAATCCTTAGCACTATGGGCGTCAGACCCATATATGAGAGGGATTTTTCTTTTTGCAGCTTCTGTTGCAATGCTAAGTGGTGGATACGTTTCACCGCATAACGGTTTAACGATACCAGCTCCATTATAATCAAGTGAGTACTTTTTCTGTACAATTAAATCTAATATTGTATTCGAGTAGCTCGATAACTCAAAAGGAGCTGGATACTTCTTTTTAAACTTTTCAACAAGTGTTATATGTCCAATCCTAGTAGGTTTATAAGGGCCTAAATCAGAAAGAATGGATTTTTTTAACGTATCAAAATACTTATCATAAACAAAACGAATATTTCCATATTGTTGAATGATAGTGTGAAAGTTATCTTCACTATAATCTATACAATAATAGTTATTTTCTTTTTTTATAAAATGAACAGATAATATACTATCATCGAGCAATAGCCCATATTCATCTAAAAAAGCTCGTGTTTCATGTTCGAATCCCTCGATATAATCAATTTCTAATCCGACGTTAACCTTTATATCTCGTTTATATTTTTCCTTTATCAGTTGGACATCTTTTAAATATTGTGGTAAATCACTCCAACTCATGGCGCTATCTTTTAAAGGAGTAGGGTCTATGAAGCCTTGTGGTAATGGAGCATGTTCAGTAAAAGAAATTTCTCTAAGATTGTGTTTCTTTGCATTATGAACATAAGCTTCTAACGTATCAGTCGACCCGTGCGGACAGTATGGAGAATGGACGTGTTGATCTCTCATTTATATAAAACCCCCTAATCAGCAATTTAATGTAAAAAAATTAAAATAATTGCTCAAAAATTGTCGTTTACATGGTATCATAATTACAATGAATACATATAAGATATAGACTTTGTTTACATATAAATTAGTTTAATATAAATCTATCGTTTTTTGAATGAGGATTAGTAGGTAAAAGGGGACTAAGTATGGAAATAATCATTGGTATTTTAACTATCGCAATCATCTTTGTTACATTCAGTTATTTTTCCAGAAAAAAGATATACAAAGAGATAGACCGGCTAGAAGAGTGGAAAATGGATATTACAAATAAACCGGTTACAGAAGAGTTATCACGTGTAAAACATTTAAACATGACTGGTCAAACAGAAGAGCTTTTCGAAAACTGGAGAAATAAATGGGATGATATTTTAACAAGACAGCTCCCTGATATTGAAGAATTACTATTTGATACAGAAGAATGTACGGATAAATATAAATTCAAAAGAGCAAACCAAACATTACATTTTATTGATGAGAAACTAGAAGAAATAGAAGAGCAAATAAAACAAATTTATTCAGAGCTACAAGAATTAATTGGAAGCCAAACAAAAAGTGTCGAAAAGTTTGCTATTATGGATGAAAAGTATAAAGAATTTAAAAAACAACTGTTAACACAACGCCATCAATACGGCTTATCGATCCAAACTTTAGAAAAAGAGTTAGAATCCCTTGTTGAGAAGTTTCAAGCTTATGAAGAAGCTACAGAAAATGGGAACTATTTAGAGGCGAGAGATATTGTTGCGAGGCTAGAAGAGGACTTTACAGAAATACAATATAAAATCGAGGAAATTCCTAACTTACTCATTGATTGTCAGTCAGTGATACCTAGTCAACTAGCAGAAATTCAAAGTGGTTCAGAAGAAATGCTAGGGGAAGGTTATGTACTAGACCATCTAGAACTAGATAAGGGAGTTAGCGGTCTGGAAGAGAAAGTAAAAGAATTGCTAACTCTATTAAAAGAAGCAAAAGTAAAAGAAGTGACTGAAGTTATAACAGGAGTTAAAGAAGAGCTAGAAGGATTGTATGACAAAATGGAGCAAGAAGTGCTAGCTAAACATTTTATCATGAAGGAAATGGAACCTACAAAAGAAGAGCTTGACATCCTTATGAATGAAGCGGCAGCGACAAAAGAGGAGACAGAAGTTGTTCAAGAAAGCTATCAATTACAAGATGAAGACATTGCAACTCAAAAAAGTCTAGACAAAAGTATTCAAACTCTTTACGATCGTTACGTTACATTAACAAACCAGCTTGATGAACAATCACTAGCATATACAATTTTAAAAGAAGAGCTTGAAGATATATTAGAGCAGATTATTTCGTTAAAGGAATTGTCTAGCCAACATACAACAAAGCTACAAGCTTTAAGAAAAGATGAATTAATAGCTAGAGATCAATTGTACCAACTTAGGAAGCTACTTCTAAACGCGAAACGATCAATTGAGAAAAGTAACATTCCTGGATTACCACAGCAATATGTAGAGCAGCTTACAACTTCACATTTGCAACTAAAAGCAGTAAGTGAACAATTAGAAGCGAAACCTTTAAACATGGTTGCGGTGAATCTTGTATTACGTGAAGCGGTAGAAATGATTGAAAGTTGTTCCGTAAGTATAAATGAGTTGTTGGAACAGGCCGCATTATCAGAGAAGTTAATTCAATACGGTAATAGATATAGAAGTAAAAATTTAGAAGTGCATACAAAATTGTTAGATGCAGAGCAACATTTCCGAAATTATGAGTATGCTAACGCTTTAGAAATTGCTGGTACAACATTGGAAAAAGTAGAACCTGGAATTTTAAGAAGTTTAGATGCTGTGGAACCGGAAAGTAAGAACGAATAAAAACGACTAATGAAAAAACTCTATTGGGCAAAAAGCCTAATAGAGTTTTTTTCTAGACAAAATATAACCAATTAATGCTCCAATTATAGCAGGAAAGAGCCAGCCGACTCCTTCTTCAAATAAAGGTAAGAAGGATAGGATTGCATTTATGGTAGGAAGATGAATTCCCGCAGTAGTTAGACCGTCAACAATACTTATGCAAGCAGTAAAGATCAGCGAAAAAATATAAACAGTAGATGGGTTATTTAAACGTAAAAATGACAAAACAATTAAAACAATTGCTAGCGGATAAATAGTAATGAGAACTGGCAATGAAATAGAAATAAGTAAATCAAGACCAACGTTGGCCACAGCCATACTAAAAAGACTAAAGATCGCTACGAATGCTTTATAGGAAATGGTTGGAAACGTTTTTTCGAAAAATTTACTACATGCAGAAATTAATCCTACAGAAGTAGTTAAGCACGCAAAAGTAATCGCTAATCCTAAAATGAGAGCACCGAATGAACCAAATAAATAATTAGCGGAACGAGATAAAATAACGCCACCGTTAGAAGCTTCTCCTATCGCTTGTAAACTTGTTGCCCCAAGGAAAGCGAGTGAAGCGTATACGATTGTTAAACCTATAGCTGCAATAATTCCAGCTTTCATACATAGAGTGGCAATCGTTTTTTTATCAGTAATTCCTCGGTCCCGAATGGAAGAAATAATAACAATTCCGAACACAAGTGCAGCAATAGTATCCATTGTTAAATAACCTTCAATAAAGCCTGTGAAAAATGGGTTAGTTGCATACGTTTCAGTTGGTGTACCAATCGTTCCCATCGGAGTTAAAATACTTTTAAATACAAGGATTCCTATGACAACTAATAATATCGGGGTTAATATTTTTCCGATGCGACTTACTAATTTTGTTGGATTTAAAGCTAAATAATAAGAAATACTAAAAAAGATTAGTGTATATATTAATAATGCAAGGGCATTATTTCCATCAGGTAAAAAAGGAACTGCACCAATTTCAAATGCGACTGTGCCAGTTCGTGGTATTCCAAAAAATGGCCCAATAGCTAAGTACATAATCATTGTGAAAATGATGCCAAAAGTAGGGTTTACCCGATTGGCAAGAACTTGTAAGTCCCCTCCAGAAAATGCAATCGCTAGTACCCCTAATAAAGGTAATCCCACACCTGTAATTAAAAAACCAATAACTGCAATCCAAATATTTGTTCCAGCAGACTGACCTAATAGAGGTGGGAATATCAAATTACCTGCTCCTAAAAATAATGCAAAGAGCATGAGGCCAAGGATAAAAACATCCTTTTTCGAAAATTGATTATTGCTCATCGTTGTCCCCCTAAGATGTATAATAAAATGTATCCGTTTACATATTACCATAGAAGTGAAGAAATTTGTCGAAAAATTATTCTTTTTCTTTTAATTAGTATGTAATCTTTGTATTATTATTTAATACTTAAGAAAAGGATTATTCTTTCTAAACACTAATGAATCTTTTCTTTCATCATTAGTGTAAATATGTTAGTATTAATAGTTGCGAAAAAGCTTGAAAACTGGGGGTTTTGCATTGATATATTTAGATAATAGTGCAACAACAAAACCTTATGAAGAAGTACTTCAATCATATATAAAAGTAGCAGATGATTACTTTAGTAACCCTTCCTCTCTACATCGCTTCGGAGGAGATGCTGAAAAATTGTTACAGCAAGCTAGAGAATCAGTTGCGAAACTGTTAAATGTTCATTCTAAAGAGATTATTTTTACGTCCGGTGGTACCGAAGGAAATAATATCGCCATTAAAGGTACAGCCTTAAGAAATGAGCAACGTGGTAGACACATTGTTACAACAGAAATTGAGCATCCATCTGTAAGTGAAGCGTGCCAGCAGCTAGAACAATTAGGATTTGAAATTACGTATTTACCTGTGACAGAAGATGGACTTGTTTCGCTTGATGTGTTAAAAGAAAGTTTGCGTCCCGACACGATTTTAGTTTCTATTATTCATGTGAATAATGAAACTGGAGTAGTTCAACCTGTTGAAGAAATAGGTAAAATAATAAAAGCACATTCCTCGGCTATATACCATGTCGACCATGTACAAGGGATTACGAAAGTACCGCTGAATTTTAAAAATAGTTATATTGATTTGTGTACAATGTCTGCACATAAGTTCCACGGCTTAAAAGGAAATGGGATTTTATATATAAAACAAGGCACTAAACTATCACCTTTGTTTGGCGGGGGGAATCAAGAATTAACGTTACGATCAGGCACTGAAAATGTAGCAGGTATCGTTTCAATGGCTAAAGCATTAAGGTTGTCACTTGAAAAGTTTAAACTTGAAAGTAATAAGTTAATGGAAATAAAAACATATTTAATAAACAATTTGCTAACTGTTCCAGATGTTATTGTAAATACACCTACAAAATCAGCACCGCATATTGTGAACTTCTCTGTTCCAGGCATTAAAGCAGAAGTGCTAATTCATTCGTTAGGAAAAGAAAATATTTTTGTTTCTACAACATCAGCCTGTTCATCAAAAAGAAAGGCCCCTAGTAAAACATTAATTGCGATGGGAAAGCCAAAGGAAGAGGCAGAAACAGCATTACGGGTTAGCTTATCTTACAGCAATACAATGGAAGAAGCGAAGCTGTTTTTAGAAGTTTTAACGAAATCAATCAAACAAATTCAACAAGTAACGAGGTTATAACATGACATATGATCACATTTTGATTCGCTTTGGTGAATTATCAACAAAAGGGAGAAATAGAAATTTATTTATAAGAACATTAAGTAGCCATATAAAGCAAGCTTTAAAAGAATTCCCGAGTATACAATTACAAAAAACTCGTGATCGTATTTTTATCGTATTAAATGGCGAACCACATGACGCTATAATAGAAAAAGTTAAAAAAATATTTGGGATACAATCTTTTAGTATAGCGATGAAGGTGAAAACCGATGTACAAGCTATGAAGGATGGTGCACTAGCTGCTATAAAAGATATGGATTATGAAGGGAAAACTTTTAAAGTCTCTGTAAAACGTTCTTATAAACAATTTGAATTAGAAACAAATGAGTTAAACTATGCAATTGGTTCACATGTGTTAGTCAATACAGATAATTTAACGGTTGATGTGAAAAATCCAGATATTAATATGAGGGTTGAAGTAAGACAAGACGCTACTTATATTACGAGCAAAGATATCCCTGGAGCAGGCGGACTTCCTGTTGGTACTAGTGGTAGAGGAATGCTAATGTTATCAGGTGGAATTGATAGTCCGGTAGCAGGATACTTTGCGATGAAGCGTGGAGTAGAACTACATGCAGTTCACTTCTTTAGTCCACCATATACTAGTGAGCGGGCGAAACAAAAAGTAATTGATTTGGTTAAAAAGTTAACACAATACGGTTCCACTATTAAGTTGCATATTGTTCCATTTACTGAAATACAAGTTGCCATTCAGAAACAAGTTCCAAGTAATTATACGATGACTTCGACTCGACGTTTTATGTTAAAAATTACCGATGAACTAAGAAGAAAAGAGCAAGGTTTAGCAATTATTACAGGTGAAAGTTTAGGGCAAGTTGCAAGTCAAACGTTAGAGAGTATGTTTGCTATTAATGATGTCACATCCACGCCGATAATCAGACCGTTAATTACGATGGATAAAACAGAAATTACTGCAATTGCTCGCAAAATAGATACGTATGACATTTCTAAACGCCCATTTGAGGATTGCTGTACTATTTTTACACCTGCAGCACCAAAAACAAAACCAAAATTAGAGAAAGTTTCGTATTATGAAAGCTTCTTTGAAAACATGGAACAGTACATTCAAGAAGCTGTTGCGAAAACCGAGACGATAACAATTACATCAGATTCGTTGGAAGCGGACGATGCCTTGTCAGACTTGTTTTAATTCACGTTCATGAATTTTAAGTAAAAATTGTAATCAATTACCACTGAATTGTTGGAATGATGCCATGTGTTTTTACACATTCTATACTCACAAGGAGGTGATAACACATGGCAAACAACAACAATTCAAACCAATTATTAGTTCCTGGTGTACAACAAGCTCTTGACCAAATGAAATACGAAATCGCTTCTGAATTCGGTGTTCAACTTGGTCCTGATGCAACTTCTCGCGCTAACGGTTCTGTTGGTGGAGAAATTACAAAACGTTTAGTTCAAATGGCTGAACAACAATTAGGCGGAAGTTCATTCTAATAATAATGGCTATAAGGTGGGGGAAACCCCACCTTTCGTTTCGCTCAAAAATATTTATTAAATGGGGGAACTTTAGAATGAAAGAGCAAAATCAAGTTCATAAGCAACAGCAAAAACAAGGAAGAAAACGTAGAAACGAACCGAAACACGCTAAAATATCTAATGAACAAAAAGGATAATGAATAATCCCTTACCATCACTGCATGTGTGAAAGGTAAGGGGTTTTTTGTTGAGATTTAGTAGAAAAAGGGAAGCGATAATTGATAAAATAAAAAATAAGGCGAATCGAAAAGGTAATGAAAAGGGAGATGGCTATGGGAACTATTTGGTACGGTGGTAAAATTTACACAATGTTAAATGAAGGGGAAACAGTGGAGGCGTTATATGTTGAAAATGGCTTTGTTAAAGATGTTGGTAGTTATAACAATTTAATAAAAAAGTATTCAAGTACAATTGATGAAAAGATAAATCTTCAAGGAGAAGTAATGTTTCCAGGGTTCACAGATAGCCATATGCATTTAATTGGCCATGGTGAAAAATTATTACGATTAGATTTATCGACATTTTTATCGCCAGAAGAACTGTTGAGCGCTTTAAAATATAAAGTGCAAAAAACCTCTCCAAATGATTGGGTATTTGGGGAAGGTTGGAATGAAAACAATTTTACAAATAGAAAAATATTTAATCGAGGCGAGTTGGATGAAATTGCTCCAATAAATCCCATGGTTTTATCAAGAATTTGTCGTCATGCAATATTAGTTAACAGCAAGGCTTTATCGTTAGCGAATATTACAAAAGATACACCAAATCCAGAAGGTGGAGTTATTGTGAAAGATGGAAATGGAGAGCCTACTGGATTATTACTAGATCAAGCGCAAGAATTAGTTAAAAATATAATTCCAAAATCAACCCAAACATATTTATATAAAGCTTTACAAACATCCATTAAAGATTGCTTAAGTAAAGGATTAGTTGGCAGTCATAGTGAGGACTTAGCCTATTATGGGAGCTTTCACGATACATATGAAACGTTTAAACAAGTCATCGAACAAGATGGCCTACATTATCGAGTAAACTTATTAGTCCATCATGAGATTGTCGATGATATGCAGCAAGAAGGTTATCGATATAAAGAAAGCACTGCTTTTATAACGTTTGGTGCAATGAAAATCTTTGCAGATGGAGCATTAGGTGGCAGAACGGCATTATTGAGTGAACCATATAAGGATGCACCTAAAAGTAGCGGTGTTGCAATCCATTCGAAAGAAGATTTATTTCGTCTAGTAGAAAAGGCAAGAAATTATCATATGCCTATCGCAATTCATACAATTGGCGACTTAGCCTTTGAATATGCGTTAGATGCTATAAGTATGTTTCCTGCGCCTGTTGGTGAAAAGGACCGTTTAATACACGCCCAAATTTTAAGGAAAGAGTTAATTAAACGTGCAAAGTTATTACCAGTTATTTTAGACATTCAACCGAGATTTGTCGCTTCGGATTTTCCTTGGATCTTGGAGAGGCTTGGAGAAGAAAGAATGGAATATAGCTATGCATGGAAAACATTACTACAAGAAGGTTTTATATGTGCTGGTGGTTCAGATGCGCCAATTGAACCTGTCGATCCACTTTTAGGTATATATGCAGCGGTTAGTAGAAAAGCAGAAAATGATCCAACTGGGAAAGTGTATGGGGAACATGAGAAGTTAACGATGTTTGAAGCAATTAGTTTGTTTACAAAAGGAAGCGCTCAAGCTGTTGGAAACGAAAAAGTTCAAGGTTTTATTGCCCCAGGTTATTATGCGGATTTTACAGTGTTAGAGGATGACCTTTTTAAAGTAGAGGAGGATCAAATTCCTCACGTGAAAGTGAAAAGAACGGTAGTAAATGGTGAAGTGATGTATGAAGCATAAAAAGGAGCAATTTGCTCCTTTTTGTACTTGTTTTATGGAGAGTTACCGGTAAAGTAATCATGAGTATAATCTGCTTACGTGCAAAAACCTACTTGCATCAATGCCTACTAAATTCTATAAAAATGTTCTTCTAACTTTTTCCCAGAAAGAATTGTCTTTTAATTTAACTGTTTTTATTTTTGTATCACTTAATGAGATTTCTAACTTTTGTACGTTTCTAATTCCTAATGCTTCATTATCTAAGCCGATGACCGGGTAATCGTTTCCATCTTGAACTACTTCCAGTGTTAATTTTCGCTCACCAGATAGGATGAATGGAGAGCCGAGAGTTCGATAGTGGTTGTTATTTAATGATGCAAGCTCACTTACTTGTATACTAGATAGCATAGGATCGACGACAGCACCACGAACTGATTTATTGTAGGCAGTGCTTCCGGTAGGAGTGGATACAATCATACCGTCGCCGCGGAAAGTTTCAAAGTGCAAGTCATCTATAAAAACTTCTACAACAAAAGTTTTAATAATACCAGACCGTACAGTACATTCATTCAAACATTGAAACTTTGTATTACCATCAATCGTAACATTAATAAAAGGATATCTTCTAACTTCAATTTGTTCACTTGTAATTGCTTCTACTATTTTTTCAGTATCATCAATATGGAAATCACAATAAAAGCTTAAAGTTTCTCCTGTGGCAATACCAGCATATAAACAGTCATCTTTAAATCCTGTTTTATGTACTGCTTGGAGGAAGGTTCCGTCTCCTCCTATTGCAACGATAATATTCGCTTTACGATAATCGTTTACGATTGTAAAATCATATTGTTTGGCAAGTTGAAAGATAGATTGGACCTTTTGTTCATACTTTTCTTCTGGTTTATAAAAAAAGTAAACGTTGCGGCGATTTGGCATGTGAATTACCTCCTATTTTTAAACTTATCTTAACTTTAACATAGATGTTATTACCAATTTTGCGAACTTTTTAGTACAATTTTATAATGTGGGTTTATTTGTTTCTTTATGAAAAAAATCAAAAATAAAGGGGAGGAACGTAAAATGAGTGGAAAACGATGGTTAGCTTTAGGAATTGCAGGATTATTATTTTTTGTATCCATTATTACATCTATGGCAACTTCGAAATCAGAAGGGCTTAGTAATGCGTTAGCTACTGATTTATTTAATACAGAAGAAGTATTTATGGAAAAGGTGTTAGAAAACGGTAATATTAATCGTAAAGTGTTAGTAATGGAACTAAATGGGGTGATACAGGATACTGGAGAATCCTTATTTATGACGTCTGGTTATCAACATCGAAAATTTCTTAAAATGTTAGATCAAGCGAAAGAAGATGATGGAGTAAAAGGAATTATATTAAAAGTAAATACTCCTGGTGGTGGAGTTTATGAGAGTGCTGAAATACATAGGAAATTAGTAGAAATAAAAGAGGAAACAGATAAACCGATATATATTTCGATGGGATCAATGGCTGCTTCAGGAGGGTACTATATATCTGCGCCAGCAGACAAAATTTTTGCAACGCCGGAAACATTAACAGGTTCAATTGGCGTTATTATGCAAGGGATAAACTTTGGAGAGCTTGCAGAGAGATATGGAGTAAAATTTGAAACGATAAAAAGTGGTGAATATAAAGATATTTTATCGCAAACGCGTGATATGACCGAAAGTGAACGGAGCATATTACAAGATATGGTAGATTCCATGTATAGTCGATTCGTTGATGTTATTGTAGACGGAAGAAATATGAGTGAAGCAGAAGTGCGCCAAGTAGCAGATGGACGAATTTATGATGGTGTTCAAGCAAAAGATATAAATTTAGTTGATGAATTAGGGTACTATGACGATGTTCTTGATGCTTTAAAAGAAGATTATAAGCTAGGTAATGTCCAAGTTGTCCAATATCAAGAAAATATCGGCTTAGGTTCATTATTTCTAATGAAAACAAGTTCTTTATTCCAGCAAAATGCCGAAATGCAGTTGCTGTCAACACTATTTTCTCAACCTAATGCACCAAGGTTGATGTATTTGTATGCAGAGTAGGAGGGGAATATAGTGAGTGAATTTCAAAAAATAAATGATGACGAAAAGAATGTGCTATTAGAAGAAGAACGACAATTAAATGACGAGAAAAAGGACTTTAGATATGCTGGCTTTTGGATGAGGTTTTGGGCATACAGTTTCGATCTTATCATTATTGCAAGTATCGGTAGAATTATTATTCATCCTATTTTTCAAATGTTAGACATTTCTACTTCAAGTAGTTTTATGTTCTCTCCTTCTTCAATTGCAACAGCGATTATTTGGTATGGATATTTTATCGTTATGACGAAAGTATGGAGTCAAACTCTTGGTAAAATGATATTTGGCCTAAAAGTAATTCCGTTAAAACAAAGTAATTTAAGTTGGGTGTCCGTGTTATTTCGTGAAGGAGTAGGAAGATTTATTATTACGTTCAATTTTTTCACTACTCTTCTATATGCCGTTGTAGCTTTTACCGGGAAAAAACAAGGAATACATGATTTTATTGGCGAAACAACAGTCATACATGAAAGATAAAAGTATAAACCTGCTTCTTTACAGAAGTAGGTTTATTTTTGTTTAACAGGGAAATAATGGACAATGGAAGGGGTGTGTCTTTTATGTGGTGGTGGATTGTTATAGTCCTATTCGTCATACTTATCCTATTTATTTTTTTATTAACCATAACGAAAATAACCGTTAACATATTTTTTCAACACGAACAAGATAATGACCAATTAACGATAAAATTTAGAGCGCTTTTTGGCCTAATACGATATACAGTAGATGTCCCCCTAGTTAAGTTAGAGAAGGATACTGGTTCTGTCGTAGTTCAAGAAAAAACAAAAATGGGAGATGCTCAGCAAAAAAGTAAAGAAAAGAGCTTTTCTCCAAAAGAAATATGGCAAAGTATTGAGGATACGTATCAACTTGTTCGTCATGTTGTTGGAATGCATGAAATAATTAGAAGGTTTATGGCAAAAATAGAAGTAAAGCATTTTGAATGGCATACCAATATTGGGGTTGGAGATGCAGCTTATACAGGTATGTTAGTTGGAACTATTTGGAGTGTTAAAGGTGGCGTAGTGGGCATTATTGGCAACAAGATGATATTACAAACTACTCCGATAATTACGGTAACACCTTATTTCCAACAATTTACTTCTCAAACATTATTAAAGGGTATGATTCGGTTTCGTGTAGGGAATGCTATACTGGCAGGCATAAGAATCGTAAAATACTGGAAGGGCGGCATGCCGAACTTTAAAACACGTCCTTTATCAAAGCTTTCTAAGAAAGAAGAACAACAAACAATGTAAATTAAAGGAGGATCAACATGTCTGAACATCCAATTAAAAGTTTAATGACAACTGCAATGGAAAATCTAAAGGATATGATTGATGTAAATACAATCATTGGAGATCCTGTAGAAACTCCTGATGGAAGTGTTATATTAACTGTTTCTAAAGTAGGATTTGGTTTTGCAGCTGGAGGTAGTGAATTTAAAAGTCAACAAGGGTCTGGACCAGAGAAACAAGATGGAAACAATAGTCAACTTCCTTTTGGTGGAGGTAGTGGTGGTGGTGTTTCTATTACACCTATTGCATTCCTAGTTGTTAGCTCTTCAGGTGTAAGAATGCTTCATTTAGATGAAAATACACATTTATTAGAGAAAATCTTAGATTTAGCACCACAAGCGGTAGAAAAAGTACAACAAATGATGAATAATAACAAGCAAAAAAACCAACAAAACCAGCAACAAAATGGTCAATTTCAACAAAACAATCCTAATCAATTTAAGCCGAAACAGGATTTAGAATTTTAAAAGTTAACTGGATTCCAGTTAACTTTTTCTATGTATAATATTTTTTAACGCGAAAGTTCACAATTATTGCAAAAACATAGGTGGAACGCTATCATTAACACTGTACATATTTTTCTTAAAGGAGGAATTTTTCATGGCAAATATTACATTTAAAGGTAATCAAGTTACGTTATTAGGAACTGAAGTTAAAGTTGGGGATCAAGCTCCTAATTTCTCTGTTTTAGCAAATGATTTATCAGAAGTGACATTAGATAATTCTAAAGGACAAAAGCGCATTATCAGCGTTGTTCCTTCTATTGATACTGGAGTTTGTGATGCACAAACTCGTCGTTTCAATGAAGAAGCTAGCAATTTAAACATAAAGGTGTTAACAGTAAGTATGGATTTACCATTTGCTCAAAAGCGTTGGTGTGGAGCTAACGGAATCGAGAACGTGGAAGTAGTATCCGACCACCGTGATGCATCTTTCGGAGAAGCTTACGGCGTTTTAATTAAAGAACTTCGTTTACTAGCTCGTGCAGTATTTGTAATAGATTCTAATGACAAAGTAACGTACGTTGAATACGTAAGCGAAGCAACAAACCACCCTAACTACGAAGCAGCAATCGAAGCAATCAAAGCTGCAGAGTAATTAGAAAAGCGAAGGCGCATCGCCCTGGCCCGTATAAACTGGACCAGGCCGGTAGGAGATAAAGGAAACACAGCGAACGAAAGAGAGCTGATATTGACTTATCGTACGGACGGACTGGGAAGTTTGATAGGGCCAATGCGCCGTAGCTGGACAAAGAAAAGCGGAAGGGGCTCGCTCAGGTCCACACAAACTGGAGCTACCCGTTATATAATAGTATTTCTTCAAGGATGACTCGCGTTTTTGTTAGTCATCCTTTTTTATCGTAACCGTGTAAATTTTGTGGATAACTTCTAACTTTACTTACGTTACGTCTAGCTCCGGCGGCTTGGCCCTTGAGACATAAGCCAGTCACTTCCGGTGGGCAAAAAGCGCCCACCTGCAGCGCCTGTCTTATGCTTGTCGGGCTAGAACGAGCCCCCTTCGCTTTTGTTCTTACATACATAGATAAAAAGTTGGTTTTTCGTCATATATTCGATAAAATAAATGATGCTAAAAGATAAAAGGAAGTGTTAAATTTGAGTTTAACGAAATTAGAAGAAACATTTACGATATTTGATACAACAAGCTCTATTTTGCAGGAGGAGCTATCTTGTACATATTTAGAAGCGTTAGCAGAAACTGCTGAAAACTTATTTCATCAAGATGTATTACAGGATGAACTATCGGAACTAACGAAAAAAAGACTATTAAAGGAATACGATAAAATTAACTTACAATCATTAACGAAAGAAGAAGTACGTAAAGGATTTCAGTTAGCAATATTGAAAGGAATGAAAGAAGGTGCGCAAGTTAATCACCAAATGACACCTGATGCTATTTCTCTTTTTATAGGTTTCCTTGTGTCAAAATTTAATGAGAGTAACGCATCTATTTCTATTTTAGATCCAGCTGTAGGAACAGGTAATTTATTAACTGCCGTACTAAATCAATTAAGTGACAAAAAACTAACTACGTACGGAATAGATGTCGATGATTTACTAATTAAGTTAGCCTATCAAAACTCCAATTTACAGCAACATCCAATAGAATTTTATACACAGGATAGCTTACAAAACTTATATATAGAGCCTGTGGATACTGTTATATCTGATATTCCTTACGGATTTTATCCAGATGATGTAAACGCGAGCAATTTTGAACTAAAACGAAACGAAGGTCACTCCTATGCTCATCATTTATATATTGAACAAAGCATTAAATACACGAAGCCTGGAGGGTACTTATTTTTCTTAGTTCCAAATGCAATGTTTGAAGGTGAGGAGTCAAAAAACTTACATGTATATTTAAAAGATCATGTGTACATTCAAGGATTGTTACAGCTTCCATTTAACTTATTCAAAAGTCCAAAGCATGCAAAAAGTATCTTTATCCTTCAAAAGAAAGCAATAAATGTAGAACAACCTAAACAAGCGCTTCTTGTTAATTTACCTAGTTTTTCGAAAAAAGACGCAATGTCGAACATCATGGGACAAATTAATGACTGGATACAAGCAGAAAAGAGAAAAAAATAAGGCAGTATAATCAGAAAATAACGAATATAAAGGGTAAGCGCTCCCAATAGATGATGACTCTTGCAAAAAAAAAATGTCGATGTTTAAATGAAGTAGGGAATCAATAGATTACATAATAAATGCACAAAATAGGCAAGTAGATGCTTATGTTTTTCATTGTTTTAACATCAATAAAGGAGTTGTCATCAACGATGTCAAAAATTATTGCAATTAACGCAGGGAGTTCTTCTCTTAAGTTTCAGTTATTTGATATGCCAAGTGAAACTGTTATTACGAAAGGTTTAGTCGAGAGAATAGGTCTGAATGATGCTGTATTCAATATTTCGTATAACGAAGAAAAACAAACAGATGTAACAGACATACCAGATCATGGAGTCGCTGTTAAGATCTTATTAAATAAATTAATTGATTTAGGTGTAGTAAAGAGTTTTGATGAAATTACAGGTATTGGTCACCGTGTTGTACATGGTGGGGAAGAATTTAGTGATTCTGTAGTTATTACAGATGAAGTTCTTGCAAAACTTGACGAGTTATCAGAATTAGCACCACTTCATAATCCGGCTAACGTAGTTGGAATTAAGGCATTTAAGGAGATTCTTCCTAACGTACCAGCTGTAGCGGTGTTTGATACAGCGTTCCATCAAACGATGCCTGAAAAGTCTTACTTATACAGCCTTCCGTATGAGTATTATGAAAAGTATGGAATTCGTAAATACGGCTTCCACGGTACGTCTCATAAATACGTTTCTGAACGAGCGGCAGAACTATTAGGTAGACCTGTCGAAGAATTACGTCTTATATCTTGTCACCTTGGAAATGGAGCGAGTATTGCTGCAATTGAAGGTGGAAAATCGATTGATACATCAATGGGATTCACCCCACTTGCAGGTGTGGCAATGGGAACTCGCTCAGGTAATATAGACCCAGCACTTATTCCTTTTATCATGGAGAAAACTGGTAAAAGTGCAGATGAAGTATTAGACGTATTAAATAAAAAGAGCGGAATATTAGGTGTTTCTGGATTCTCTAGTGATTTACGTGATATCGAAAGTGCTGCGAAAGAAGGAAATGAGCGTGCTCAGCTAGCACTTGATGTGTTTGCAAGTAGAATCCATAAATACATCGGCTCATATGCGGCTAGAATGTACGGAGTAGATGCTATTATTTTCACTGCAGGTATCGGTGAAAATAGTACGGAAATTCGTGCGCGTGTTCTTCGCGGTTTAGAGTTTATGGGCGTTTACTGGGATCCTACGCTAAACCAGGTTAGAGGAAAAGAAGCCTTTATTAACTATCCGCACTCACCTGTAAAAGTTATTATTATCCCAACAAATGAAGAGGTTATGATTGCACGCGATGTATTGCGTCTAGCTAACGTATAATATAAATAAAAAAGAATTTGGTTTAAGTGCCGAATTCTTTTTTTTTTGCTTGAATACTGACCATCTCTCTCTTTTTTGAACTAAATTAGAAAAATAAATAAAAACTCTTTGACTTTATGAGAGAAATGATGTAAATTACGTAATGTACGAACGTTAACAAAAAGTTATCTAAATAATATTCGTCTCTAGGGGTGTTCGACATGGAAAATGTATTTGACTACGAAGATATTCAATTAATTCCGGCTAAATGTATCGTAAATAGCCGTTCAGAATGTGATACTACGATTAAATTAGGTAAACATACTTTTAACCTGCCAGTTGTACCTGCAAACATGCAGACAATTATAGATGAAAAAATCGCTCTTTACCTAGCGGAAAATGGTTATTTTTACATTATGCATCGATTCGAACCGGAAAAACGTATCGATTTCATTAAAGATATGCATGCTCGTGGGTTAATCGCTTCAATCAGTGTCGGGGTAAAAGAAGAAGAATACTCATTTGTTCAACAGTTAGCCGAAGAGCAATTAACTCCTGATTATATCACGATTGATATTGCGCACGGACATTCTAATGCCGTTATTGAAATGATTCAGCATATTAAAAAGCACTTACCAAATAGTTTCGTTATCGCAGGAAATGTTGGAACTCCTGAAGCAGTGAGAGAGCTTGAAAACGCGGGTGCTGATGCGACTAAAGTTGGCATTGGACCTGGTAAAGTTTGTATCACAAAAATTAAAACAGGTTTCGGAACTGGTGGATGGCAGTTAGCTGCATTACGTTGGTGTGCAAAGGCAGCAAGTAAACCGGTTATTGCTGACGGTGGTATTCGTACGCACGGTGATATTGCAAAATCTATTAGATTCGGAGCTTCCATGGTAATGATTGGTTCTTTATTTGCTGGCCATGAAGAATCACCGGGAGAAACTGTTGAGAGAGATGGTAAGCTATTTAAAGAATATTTTGGTTCTGCGTCAGAATTTCAAAAAGGTGAAAAGAAAAACGTAGAAGGTAAAAAAATCTTCGTTGAGCATAAAGGCTCATTAAAAGATACACTTAAAGAAATGGAACAAGACTTACAATCATCTATTTCGTATGCTGGTGGTAACAAACTAGATGCAATTAAACATGTGGACTATGTAGTAGTGAAGAACTCCATTTTTAATGGGGATAAAGTATACTAATAAAGAAGGTGGGCGAGAATAATCTTGCCCATCTTTTTTATCGTTTAGGCAATTATTAAAGTGGACAGTTGTAGATAACTACTAACTTTGTGTTGCTACGTTCTGGCTCCTCCGTCGCCGTGTTTCCTTTATCACAACCGTAACAGTCCAGTTTGTACGGGCCTGAACGAAGCGCCTTCGCATTTGTTCTTGTCGTTAAACTACACTTGCGGATGTAGTTCTAGATACTTGATAACGACATTATGAAACCGACTATGCTATAATATGTGTAAATATGGAACTAAGTAAGGGGAGATTTTTATGCAAGAATCTCAAGTGAAAGATAAGATAGTAAGCTGGGAAAATGAACTTAAATTACTTCAGAAATCACAACTAGAAGAAACAATTGATAGCTGGTTAGAAACAGCATTTTCTTACATACCAGAAGAATTAAAACACAATTTTTTTCAACAACTCGACACTTGGCTATTTCACCTACAAGGAATCATTCAAGAATCTACCTTTCAAAATGAAGCGGAACAAAGAATCATAAATACTGCTCAAATATTTGAACCTTCCATTACTTCTATAGAGCAAATACAAACATTAAATTTAGAACAAAAATCATTTATTGCAAATCAGCAAATGGCAAAACAAAAGCTTTATGCACTTGTCCAAGGTGGAATGACTGGAATTGGGAAGTATTCAACGCTTGCTATGGATATCCCTGCGTTTACACTATTAAATATTAGAACAACTCAACTTATTGCAATGTCGTTTGGCTATACATCAAAATCTCCTATGGAAATGGTTCGCCTACTACAAGTTTATTATGCAGCAACATTACCTAAACGATTTCAGTATGAGAGATGGGAGCAACTTAAACAAGAACTTAAACTAGAACGAGACCCATACTTTTATCCGTTGTCAGAACGTGAGCACCCAGAGACTTGGATACATCACCCTTTAACACATTTATTAAAACTAATCTTTATTATCACGGTTACCCGAAAAAAAGAGCGTTTGCCGATAGTAGGCATTGTCACAGGTGCTAGCCTCAATCATTATTGGACGAAGCAAGTTTCTACTTTTGCACATCACTATTTTTCTGTTCGACATTTGGCAGAAAACGAATATTAATAAAACAAAGGCATTCCTTAAAGGATGCCTTTGTTTTTTCTTAAGAATGTATTTTATTTGAAGAAACTTCCTGATTTAATCGATACCATAGCCAAAGGTCATTTATTATACTAGCTAAATTAGCGATCGATTCATTTAATTCACATGACTTCTCGAAGTTAGCTTCATTGTTTAGCTTTTCTTGTTTTTCATTAATTTCTTGTTCTATATCTTTAATTCGGTCCGGAATTTTCCCTCGAATTTTTTCCCATTGTAATAATATTTCATCTTGTTCTTCTTTACTGTATTTAGCCCAGTCTTTCTCTAGTTTCGGTAGTGAAATGCCTAACCGTTCGTCTTTTTTAAAACAGTACATAAGGTCGAACATCCTTCCTTTTTCTCCTCTAATATATTTATTGTATAACAAATAAGCGCTTCCAACAATGGGAGGAGGTAGGAGGATTATTAGTTTCTAACAACTAGAACATCACAAGCAGCATTTCTAACTATATTTTCGGAAACACTTCCGATAAGTAATCTTTCTATAGCATTTACACCGGTTGCACCACATACAATTAGATCAATGCTGTTTTTACGTGCGATATCTCTAGCGATTAATATTTTTGGAGAACCGAAGTCTACTATTTTATTTACAGTTTTAACGTTAGCCTCTACTGCCTGTTTTTCAAACTTAGTCAATAATTCTTTTGCATAATTTTCTGCATGCTCTATTGCAGTTCCTGTATGCAAGTTCATGGCTGCAAAAGTATGAATGTCTATAATATGTGTAATAGTGAGTGCTGCATTATCCTTTAAACAAAGATGAAGTGCTTTTTGGAAGGCTTGCTCTGATTCTTTTGATCCGTCAACTGCAACTAATACATGTTTATACATGTTCTCATCTCCTATGGATTGAAATTGTAAAAAATATTCTAATATTTACCTATATTATACTCCTGGAAAATTACGAAAACTATATCGTGTATTCGTACAAAAAAGGAGAATTAGTGACATGTCGAAAAAACAAAATGAAAAGCTGCAATTTTTTTATGATGACGAGGCAGCAACAACAATTAGCAACCAAATAACCGATTCTTATACGAGTGGGTATGTAAATGAAGAATTTGGTGAGAAGAAAGAAGCGGAACAACAAAACACAAATCAGTACTAATTTTTGACTGTGTATGCTGAAAAAGGGCTGCTTAGGCGGTCCTTTTCATATTATAAAGTAAACGTTACAGCAAAAAAGTTGTAAAATTTTATGCAATAAAAGAAAATAGATAGTAAGAAAAAGTAACGCATAGGGGGAGAGGAAGTATGCGTCATGCTGTTATTACTGCTGGAACGAAAGGGTTAGGGAAAAAAGTTACGCAATTAATGGTCGAACAAGGTTGCTCTGTTACTGTTCAATATAGAAGTGATGAGGAAGCGATGCTGAAAATGAAAGAATCGCTCTCCCTAATAGAAAACTCAAATCTACAATTTGTACAAGGGGATATTACGAACAAAGATGATATACATAAGTTAATTAACGAAGCATATAACCATCATGGACGCATTGATTATTTAATATGCAATGCCGGCCCTTATATTTTTGAAAGAAAGAAACTAGTAGATTACAGTGATGAAGAGTGGTATGAAATGATAGAAGGTAATTTATCTGCTGTTTTTCATTTAGTTAAAAAAGTAGTTCCTATTATGCGAGAACAACAATTTGGAAGGATTATTACTTACGGTTTCCAAGGTGCTGAGACTTCCCCAGCATGGATATATCGTTCAGCTTTTGCCGCCGCTAAAGTAGGTTTAGTTTCTTTAACAAAAACGTTAGCTGTAGAAGAAGCCGAAAATGGTATTACAGTAAATATGGTGTCTCCTGGAAATATTTTAGGAGATATGAAAGAAGCAAGTATTGAAACCGCCCGTTTAATTAAAGATGAAAATACTCCGATTGGGAGATCAGGTACTGGTGAAGATATTGCTCGTGTTGTACGCTTTTTATGTGATGAAAATTCGGATATGATTACTGGATCTGTCATTGAGGTAACCGGTGGATTAGATGTTATAAACCGTTTCCGTTAATTCTAATCGACTATTTTTCTGTTTATTTGTTAGAAAGATTCAAAAATAAAACAAATCAATAAAAGCATTAACGCAAAGTTTACAAGAGATAATCTCGAAATTTAAAATATAATATAAAAACGGGTGGCATCGGTAGCCACCCGTTTTCTATTATTTTTTTATGATTTGTAATTCTTTTGGATATTGTGTCAATAGCTCGTAGCCAGTATCTGTAATGTAAACATCGTCTTCAATTCTAACTCCACCGAATCCAGGTACGTAAATTCCAGGTTCAATCGTAAACGTCATACCTTTTTGTAGTTTCATTGTATTCGTTTCGTTCATAGACGGATATTCGTGAACTTCGATTCCAAGACCGTGCCCTAGTCGATGAGTAAAATATTGTCCATAGCCAGCCTCCGTAATGAGAGAGCGAGCTATTCTATCTAAACTACCGATTTCTACACCAGGTTTACAAGCATTCACAGCTGAAAGTTCCGCTTGTAATACTGTCTCATAAATGTTGTGGCCTTCCTCTGATAAATGATCGAATGCTAACGTTCTAGTAATATCAGAACAATAGCCGTCTAATACTACTCCTAAATCAAATAATATGAGATCCCCTTCGTTTATACTATTCAATCCAGGCTTGCCGTGTGGAGAAGCGGTCTTACTACCTGTAAGTGCCATCGTTGAAAACGACATTTCTCTAATCCCTTTTTTCTTTAATTCATATTCAATTGCTGCGACAAGTTCTTGCTCTGTTCTTCCTTTTTGTATGTAATGAACGCCTATTTCTACACCGAAGTCAGCAAGTTTTGCAGCCTCCCGTAAAATAGCAACCTCTTGCTCATCTTTAATTAAACGAAGCTCGTACATTTTTTCTTCTGCAGAAACGAAAGTGGCTTGCGGGAATAACGCTAGTAATGCTTTATACCGAGATACAATCATATGCTCTTTTTCAATTGCTAATTTTTCAATTGATATATTACGCTTATTAATTTCTTCCTTCATCATCTCCCACGGATTTTCCGTATCGGAATAGCCGAGAATCGAATGACTCCAACCTGTCGCCTTTACTTGTTCTACTTCCATATTGGGACAGATTAATATTGGGCTGTGCTCTGGGAACACGAGTAATCCAAGTAATCTTTCATGTGGGTCTGAGTAAAAATTACTTAAATAAAACACGTTTGGCGTCGATGTTAAAAAACTAGCTGAGACATCTTTCTCTTTCATCCAGTTAACTAATTGTTCCATTCTTTTTTCGTTCAAAATAAACACATCCCTTTCCTACTCTTACAAAATCGTTTACTATTAGCTTATCAGGGAATAATAAAACTGTAAATTAAGAATTATTAAATCAGTTTTCCTGAAAAAGTTTACATGATGATCACAAAGGAGGAAGAGGAATGAAAGTATCATACCACGGACATTCAGTTGTCAAAGTAGAAACATCCGATTATACCATTCTTTTCGACCCGTTTATTACGGGTAACAGCACGACAGATTTGAATGCGGAAGATGTAAAGGTAGATGTCATTTTATTAACTCACGGCCACAATGATCATGTTGGGGATACGGTCCAGTTAGCAAAGAAAAATGACGCATTAGTTATTGCGCCATTTGAATTAGCTACATTTTTAGGCTGGCAAGGGGTAAAGGTCCATCCAATGCATATTGGTGGAGCGAATACTTTTGATTTTGGAAAAGTGAAATTAACACAAGCATTTCATGGATCTAGCTATACGAACGAAGAAACGAAAGAAATTACATATACAGGAATGCCTAGTGGAATTTTATTAACGATAGAAGGAAAAACAATTTACCACGCAGGAGACACAGCGCTGTTTTCTGATATGAAGCTAATTGGAGAAAGAAATAATATTGATCTTGCCTTTTTACCGATTGGTGACAATTTTACGATGGGCATTGAAGACGCACTGCTTGCGGCAGAATGGTTAGGGGCCAAAAAAGTCGTACCAATCCATTACAACACTTTCCCAGTCATCGAACAAGACCCAACTCACTTCACTAACCAACTCCCAGAAGGTGTCGGAATTACCCTATCACCTGGGCAATCTATTGAAATATAAAGAACTAAGAGTCAACTTAAACCTATTCTCTATTTTCAAGCTAGACCCTCATGCAAGTGAAAATTTGCACCATGGTGCATAAAATGGGTGGTTCGACTTTGACAGCTACAATGTTTTCCTTTTCCAGATTTAGAACCGTGAGTGGAACGGAGCGGAAGACACTTGACTCCAGCGGGAGGTAGAGGGAAGGTCGAGACCCCACAGGCGCAGCCGAGGAGGCTCGACTCCCTCCCCGCGGAAAGCAAGTGTCTGCAGCGAAGTGAAACGGATTAACTTAAAACGTATAACAAAAAACAACGTTGTCTTTATTGAAATGCCATTTTCTAAACACGTATGGTTTCAGGGTGAAAGAAGCTTCTTAGGCTTCATTTTTTTTATTCTACTGCATATAATGGAACAAGCTATAAAACTTGGAGGGAAAAAAATGAAAAACAGACTATTACTATCCTTACTATGCTTAGCAGCCTTATTATATATTGCTGTTCCACGTATCCCAATGGGAGCAGAAGGACTTCCAGGCATGTTCGCACTAGCGTGGCTTCTTTTTGCACTAATTGCAATTGGTGGGAATATTTCCGCCCTAATGTTCCAACCAAAACGTAAGCGAACAGTGTCAAAATTAAAACTAGAAGAAGAAAAAAGAAGAAGACTACGTCAATATAGCTAAACAAACATTTGAATGTCAGCGAGTTCATTCGTATAATGAGAAGTAAGAATATGAAGTGGACGGGTGAACTTTGTGACTAAACATGAGCAGATTATACAATACATTGAAGAATTACCTATTGGCGAAAAAATATCCGTTCGTCAAATAGCAAAAGCTTTAACGGTAAGCGAAGGAACAGCTTATCGTGCAATTAAGGAAGCAGAGAATAAAGGATATGTTAGCACGATTGAACGAGTCGGGACAATCCGCATTGAACGAAAGAAAAAAGAGAATTTTGAAAAACTAACCTTTGCAGAAGTTGTTAATATTGTTGACGGACAAGTAATCGGTGGTAAAGAAGGATTACATAAAACGTTAAATAAACTTGTAATTGGTGCTATGAAGCTAGAAGCAATGGTTCGCTACATTGGTCCTGGTGATTTATTAATTGTAGGGAATAGAACAAATGCCCACCAAGTAGCTGTAGAAAGAGGGACGGCTGTTCTTATTACAGGGGGATTTGATACAGAAGATCATGTTAAGGAATTAGCAGATGAGTACAAGCTACCGATCATTTCTAGTAGCTACGATACGTTTACTGTAGCAACGCTCATTAACCGTGCGATATATGACCAATTAATCAAGAAGGAAATCGTGTTAGTGGAGGATATCCTTACACCAGTTGAGGAAACTGCCTATTTAACAACAGATCAAAAAATAAAAGATTGGCTTCAACATAATGATGATACTCAACATAGTAGATTTCCGGTAGTAGATCGAAATTTAAAAGTTCAAGGAGTCATTACGTCTAAAGATGTAGTAGGTAAAGATCCTGAAATTACTTTAGAGAAGGTAATGACGAAGCAACCTATTACGGTTAACGGTAAAACTTCAGTCGCTTCAGCTTCTCATATGATGGTTTGGGAAGGAATTGAAATGCTTCCGGTAGTCGATCAGCACCACCGTTTAACGGGGATAATTAGTCGACAAGACGTACTAAAAGCGTTACAAATGATTCAAAGACAACCGCAAGTTGGTGAAACGTTAGATGATATTGTAACAAATCAATTTACCGACATCTCGAATAAAAGTGGTGAGGAACTTTATCATTGTGAAGTAACACCACAAATGACAAACAACGTCGGCACTATTTCATATGGCGTTTTTACGACAATTGTAACGGAAGCGGCAAAACAAGCGTTGCGAAAGCTAAAAAAAGGCGATATGGTAGTGGAAAATATTACGACATACTTTATTAAACCGGTACAAATTGATAGTTGTATCGAAATAAAACCGAAAATATTAGAAGTGGGTAGAAAGTTTGGTAAAGTTGATGTTGAAGTGTTTCATGAAGGTCAAGTAGTTGGAAAAGCAATGATGATGGTACAAATAATACATTAAAAAACCTAGCAGGCTACATGCTTGCTAGGTTTCTTATTTTTACTGATTTGCATATTTTTCTGCTTCTTCTCTCGCAAAAGGCAAATAAAAACGGTACGCTTTAACACCAGCCCAGATGCTACCTGCTCCAACAACAATCATAATAATTCCAACAACAATCGCAACGGTTGATAAGGGATTAATAATTGTATTAAAACCAAATGAGGTTACGAAAATACCTAATGCAATACTTGATTTAGCACTTAACCATTTTTTTTCAGCTGGAAACTTTGTGCGGAAATACTTCGTTTTATAGAAAAAGTAGAACATGAATGAAACGATAATTAAAAATACAAAAATAGCATTCAAATGAAGTGCTCCCTTCCAAGCAGTTTTATGTATACTATATTACCGTCTTTTTCATTTAATTTCTACTTTTCCTATTTCCATTTCCTTTGCTATCACTTGTAAGTATGGTTAAATGAAATTAGAAAGATGTAAGGAGAGAAGCAAATGATTCAACAAATTTTAGATGAAATCGGCAAATTTGAAACGATTATAATCCACCGTCACGTACGCCCAGACCCGGATGCATACGGTTCTCAATGTGGATTAGCAGAAATTTTGAAAGCTAGTTATCCAGAAAAACGAATATACCGAGTTGGTAAAGAAGAGGAATCGCTACATTTTTTAACAAGATTAGATTCTATTCCAGATTCAGCTTATGACGATGCTCTTGTCATAGTATGTGATACAGCAAATGAAGAGCGAGTTTGCGATAGTCGTTATACGTTAGGTAAAAAACTAATAAAAATTGACCATCATCCGAATGAAGATCCTTACGGAGACTTATTATGGGTCGATACGGATGCTAGTTCAACAAGTGAAATGATCTATGAGCTATATTTAGCTGGTAAACACCAAGGATTAAAGATGACAAAGGAAGCGGCGCGTCTAATTTATGCCGGAATTATTGGGGATACTGGGAGGTTTTTATTTAGAAGTACGAGCATGAAAACGTTTCAGTATGCAGGGGAATTAATCTCTTATGGCTTTGACTTCCCAGCCCTTTATGACGAGCTCTATAAAATGAAGCTACATATTGCAAAGCTACAAGGATATTGTTTAGAAAACTTCACCATTCATGAGCAGGGAATCGCATCAATGAAGTTAACAGCCGATGTGCTAAAGAAATTTAATGCAACTCCATCAGAGGCATCCCAGCTTGTTGGGACGTTAGGTGGCATTGAAGGGATAAAAGCCTGGGTGTTTTTTATCGAAGAAGACGATCAAATTCGAGTAAGACTTCGCTCTAAAGGTCCGATTGTAAATGGAATTGCTAAAAAATATAATGGTGGGGGCCACCCACTAGCATCAGGTGCTTCTATTTATGAATGGTCAGAGTCAGAGAGTGTATTAGAAGATCTCATTGAAGTAGCACGGGTAGATTAATAAATACAGAGGCTGGGACAAAACTAAAATGATCATAATAAAAAACGAACAATCGCCAATCTAGCGACGTATATTTCCGGAGCGGGTTATTTCCACTCTACTATTTTTTGTTCGTTTATTACTTGGATAAGAATAGTTGTGTCCCAACCTCTGCCTATCTTAAGCAGGTTCTACGTTAACGATTGTTAATTCAATTTCTAACGTTGTATCTAAGTAAAGGTAGTACACTCTAAAATAATATCGTTTATTGTCTTGTTTATAACTTTTGTTTTCTATTACTTTCGTTAAGAGCTCTTTGTTTTCTGCGAGACTTTTAATATCTTGGGAAATTAAATGATTTAAATCTTTTGTCATACTATCGATAATACTATGACGGCTTAATGTGTTAAGTTGATACCTTTCATAGTTGTTAATCGATATGGCGATATCTTGAATTTTGAGTTTATCTTTCTCTTCTTTTAGTTTGTCATTGTCCTCTGTTAATATTTCAATTCTTTCTTCCAACGTTTCTACTTCGTTCTTGTACTTTTTTACATTACTTACTAGTTGATCTTGAAGTTGACCATAAATAATTAGAAAAATTCCCCAGCCGATTAATGCACCAACAATTGCACCTGAAAAAAAAAGTTGCCATGACGGATGGTGATGATGGGTTGGAACTCTCATTATAAAGGCTCCTGTGTTAGCCAACTAATTACTAATGCACCAGTTTGAGCTCCGCCAGTAGCTGTAATGATTAAAAGAAGTTGTTTTACTAGAAATTTTGTTTCTCCGTTAAATAAACCTGCTTCTAACGTGTAAAATGTATCGAATGTCCCACCGATAGCAGCAACTATTGCCCAAATTTTTAAGCTCCCGGCAAGTCTATCTATTCGAGAGAGTGGAGCATCACCTACTAAAAATGCAGCAAAACCACCGATTAAGGCTCCACCAATTAATACACCTAGTGCGATAAAAAAGCTAAACATTAACGTTGCGATAAAAGGATCCTTCACGTCCATTTGTTTTCGTCACCTCAAGATTGGTATTGTAGAAAATGCGTATATGGTAGCTTACAATGTCTTTACTTGATTATATGGACAAGAATTGAAAAGTATGTTAGGTTCGACCGTTTAAAAAAGATAGAGCTATATTAAAGTTTTTGCCCAAAATGCTTATGCTATCATTCCTACGAAAAGCGGACTATAATAAATATAGAAAGAAGAACATGAAAAACGAAAGATAAGGTAGGAAAAGAAGGTGAGAGAACATGAGTTATATTCCATTACATAATATTAGCTCTTATAGTCTGTTAAGTAGTTCTATACGAATTAATTCATTAGTCGAGATGGCAAAAGAGAAAAACTTTGAAGCTATCGCGTTAACAGATATGAATGTTCTTTACGGTGCAATCGATTTTTATAAAAAATGCAAAACAGCAAATATAAAACCAATTATTGGATTAACGTTATCGATATATGATGAGGGAACGAACGAATCACATCCAGTAATTTTATTAGCCCAAAATAATACAGGGTATACAAATTTAATGAAGCTTTCTAGTATTGTCCAAACAAAAAATAGTAAAGGTGTACCGAAAAAGTGGATGAGGCACTATTCTGTTGGACTCATTGCAATTGTTATAAGTTCCAACAATGAGTTTTTAACCTATATAGAGGATGAAGAAAAGCTTCAAACTGTATTTACGGAATATGTAAATATGTTTAATAAAGGGTGCCTGTTCTTAGGAATAGATCGAAGTACGACAGAAGCGAAACATGCGGAAGATAGAATACGAGGAAAAATAAAATTACCACTAGTTGCTATAAACACAGCAAAATACTTACAACGCAATGAAGCTTTTCTTTTTGAATGTTTACAAGCGATAAAGAATGGTACGACGATAAAAAGTTTACCGGAAGAAGCTCCTTACTATTTAAAAAGTAAAGAGGAAATGGTAGAACTTTTTCATGATATTCCCGAGGCGTTGGAAAATACATTTCAAATTAGTAGGGAATGCAATGTAACGATACCTCTTCAACAACGTCTGTTACCTAAGTACCCTGTTCCGGATAATAAAAACGCTAATGAATATTTAGAGGAGCGTTGTTGGGAAGGTTTGAAAAATAGAATTCCTAATTTTACAAAAGAGTATTCGGAGCGATTACAGTTTGAATTAGATGTAATTAAAAGAATGGATTTTTCTCACTACTTTTTAATAGTTTGGGATTTTATGTACTTTTCGAGAAATAAAGGAATTATGACAGGTCCAGGTCGTGGATCAGCAGCTGGTTCCTTAGTAGCATATTGTCTCTATATTACGGGAGTGGATCCGATAAAGCATCACCTATTATTTGAACGGTTTTTAAACCCCGAAAGAATATCTATGCCTGATATTGATATTGATTTTCCAGATAATAGGCGAGATGAAGTTATTGAATATGTTGTAGAAAAATATGGTGAGTTGCACGTCGCCCAAATTATTACTTTTGGTACTCTTGCAGCAAAAGCAGCTTGGCGGGACGTAGCCAAAGCATTAAATCTATCTCCTAAAGAAGTCGATGTTATTTCAAAATTAATTCCTTCTAGAGCAGGTGTAACGTTAGAGAGTGCTTTGAAAGAATCAGAACCTTTTAAGAGAGCTATTTATGAAACGAAAGAAAGACAGAGAGCATTTGAAGTAGCCAAAAAAGTGGAAGGTCTACCAAGGCACACTTCCACACATGCTGCAGGTGTTGTTATTAGTGAGAAACCGTTAACCGAAATAATTCCAATCCAATCAGGTTCACATAACGTATATCTGACACAATTCCCAATGGAAACATTAGAAGAAATCGGTCTGTTGAAAATGGACTTTTTAGGTTTAAGAAATTTAACACTCATTCAAAATATAAGAGCGTCCTTGAAATATAATGAAAAAGTGGAGTTTCCAATAGATTTTCAACCACCTGAAGATGAAAAAACGTTTAAACTATTGAGCGAAGGAGATACGTCAGGAATTTTCCAATTAGAATCTACTGGAATGAGAAAAGTATTACAAAATTTAAAACCAACTTCACTTGAAGATATTGTAGCTGTTAATGCGTTGTACCGCCCAGGCCCGATGGAACAAATCCCTATTTATATTGAACGAAAACACGGAAAAAAGCAGGTAGAATATCCACATAGAGAATTAATTTCTATTTTAGAACCTACTTATGGTGTCATTGTTTATCAAGAGCAAATTATGCAAATCGCATCTACGATGGCAGGCTTTTCGTTAGGAGAAGCGGACCTTTTACGAAGAGCGGTTGGTAAAAAGAAACAAGATGTGTTAGCGAAAGAGCGTGCCCACTTTGTAAAAGGGTGTAAGGAAAATGGTTATGATGAAAAAACTGCTCATGACATTTATGATTTAATCGTTAAGTTTGCTAACTACGGTTTTAATAGAAGTCATGCTGTTGCATACAGTATGATAGCTTATGAATTAGCATTTTTAAAATCGAATTACCGAAAAGTGTTTATGACCGCACTGCTATCAAGTGTTTTAGGGAACGAGCAAAAGATAAGTCAGTATGTTGCAGAATGCAAAAAGAGTGGAATTGATGTTTTACCTCCATCCATTAATAATAGTGGTATAGCTTTCCAAGTGGAGCAAGAAGGAATCAGATTTGGTCTTGTATTTATAAAAGGAATTGGTGCCCAAATAATAAAGCAAATCATCGAGGAAAGGAAGAAAAAGCCTTTTACTGACCTCTTTGACTTTATCGTTCGACTCTCTCCAAAAGTAACGAGGAGAACTGCAGAAATATTAATATATTCGGGGTGTTTAGATGAATTTGGACAGAATCGAGCCACTCTCTTAGCCACACTTGATGCAGCTCTTCAACATGCAGAGCTTGTAAAGCCAAATGAAGATGAGGACCAAATAGGTTTTCTATTAGAAGAAGAATTTAATATTGAGCCTAAATATGTAGAAGTAGAGCCTCTACCAGTTGATGAACAATTGCATTTAGAAAAAGAAGTGCTAGGTTTTTATTTATCTCATCACCCTACCGAAATTTATCGAAAGCTATTACAACTTGAAGGAGTTAATTCTATCGGGAATATAGAATTACTGCCTACACCATTTGTTAAAGTCGGAGCGTACATTACGAAGGTTCGAACGATTAGAACTCGCAAAGGAGAAGTAATGGCGTTTATTTCGGCAAGTGATGCAACAGGTGATATAGACGCCGTTGCGTTTCCGACTGACTATCAACGTCTTTCTAATCAATTAGAAGTAGGAAAAGTATTAGTGTTAGAAGGGAAAAAAGAAGAAAGAAACGGTAAATCACAATTAATAATTAGGTCCGTAAATTCAATGGAGCAATTAAAAAGTAAATATGAAGATGTAGTAGGAAGTGTGTATTTAAAAATAGATGAAACGGCACAACCTTCTACCAATTTAAAACAGTTACAACAAACGTTACAAACTTTTAAAGGACCAATGCCAGTTGTAGCGCATTATGTCCAAACAAAAAAAACAGTGCAGCTGTCTCGAGAATATTTTGTTACACCAAGTAAAGAATGTTTAGCTGCTTTAAAACTACTACTTGGGGATAGTAATGTTGTGTTCAAAAAAGAAGCCCTTTTCCATTAAAAGAGAATATGTTATAGTTAGAAGGAGGTGGTCAGACCACCTCCTTCTACTTTTTTTGAATTTAAGAGAAAAAATGGATGTTTTTTTATAAAATTGTGCAACCATGTAAGGACAGACGTCATAATTAAGAGTAAAATATTAATCGTAAAAAAACGAAACTAGACTTATAGCTTTGGCTATCAAAGTTCAAGGAGGATTTACGACCGTGTCATTAAAAGAAGAAGCACTACATATGCATAAAGTGCACAAAGGGAAGTTAGAATCTAAATCAAAAGTTCCGGTTAGAAATGCAAAGGATTTAAGTTTAGCATATTCCCCTGGAGTAGCAGAGCCTTGTAAAGCTATTTATGATGATAAAAATAAAGTATATGAATATACGATGAAAGGTAACATGGTTGCGGTTGTTTCAGATGGTACAGCGGTATTAGGATTAGGGAATATTGGACCTGAGGCAGCACTTCCAGTAATGGAAGGAAAAGCAGTACTGTTCAAAAGTTTTGCAGGAGTAGACGCATTCCCTATTTGCTTAAATACTACGGATGTTGATAAAATCGTGGAAACTGTTAAATTGTTAGAGCCTACGTTCGGTGGAGTTAACTTAGAAGATATCGCTGCTCCAAACTGTTTCGTCATCGAGGAACGCTTAAAGAAAGAAACGAATATTCCAGTCTTTCATGATGATCAGCACGGTACAGCTATTGTAACTGTGGCTGGTTTAGTAAATGCGCTTAAAATAGTTGGTAAAAAGATGTCAGAAATAAAAGTAGTAGCAAACGGTGCAGGTGCTGCTGGTATTGCTATTATTAAATTATTATATCGCTATGGTGTTAGAGATATCATTATGTGCGATACGAAAGGCGCTATTTTTGAAGGAAGAACAACTGGAATGAATAGCGTTAAAGCAGATGTTGCAACGTATACGAATCGAGGTCGAAAAGAAGGATCTTTAGCTGACGTAATACAAGGTGCCGATGTTTTCATTGGTGTTTCCGTTGAAGGTGCATTAACGCAAGACATGATTCGTTCTATGAATGCAGATCCGATTATTTTTGCAATGGCGAATCCAAATCCTGAGATTATGCCTGCAGAAGCAAAAGAAGCTGGGGCTAGTGTTGTTGGGACAGGCCGTTCAGATTTCCCAAATCAAGTTAACAACGTTCTAGCGTTTCCTGGTATCTTCCGTGGAGCACTAGATGTTCGCGCTACACATATAAATGAACAAATGAAAATTGCAGCTGTGGAAGCTATTGCTAGCTTAATATCTTCTGACGAGTTAAATGCTGATTATGTTATTCCAGCGCCGTTTGATCCTAGAGTTGCACCGCAAGTTGCTGCGGCTGTTGCAAAGACGGCAATGGAAACTGGAGTTGCACGCATTAAAGTAGACCCAAAAGAAGTAGCAGAAAGAACTAGAAAAGAAGCTGTTATTGGAAAAGGTGAATGAGAAAGTGTCATCACCTACAAAAATGTACATTGAGATAGTAAAACAAATACGTGCTATCATCTCACAAGATGGAATTACTGCTGGTGATAAAATACCTTCAGAACGAGAGCTGTCCGATCGATTAAAGGTTGGTCGCTCTTCAGTTCGTGAGGCGTTACGAGCACTCGAATTGTTAGGGCTAATTGAGACAAGAAGGGGCGAAGGGACGTACTTAAAAGATTTTACGGAGCATCATCTTGTAGAATTATTAGGCACTTTTATATTAGAATCAGAAGCAAAAAAAGTCGATTTAGTAGAAACAAAGTTTGAATTAGAAAAAACGCTCCTACAATTACTAGTGGTAAAGAATACATCTTCAATTGTGATGGAACAGTTAAAAGATTTACTAACATCACCACATTTTACACATGATGAGTTTTTTAAACTAGTTTCTGTAGGTACAGAAAATAAATTACTACAACGCATTTGGGGATTAGTTAGTACTTATTCCCAAACATTTATTACTAATCTAAATTTGAATCGCACGTTATATGAAAGGTTAATATATTCATTAGAACAAAATGAGACGAATGAAGTGTTAAACATTTATAGCCAGATTTTTTCAAAATTTGTCGATAGTAATAAGACATAATTCAACAACAATTTTAATCGTTTTTATATAAGATACAACTAGCAGGTAAGTAGGACTTTAATTTGAAATAGTTATGATTTCCTATCTTACCTATCATTTGACCTGTTATTAGTACCACGTATAAAAACTAGATAATAAGTAATGGGGAGGCCTTCTTTTGTTAAAAGATTTTTTCACTAAGAAGAAGAAGTATGCGTCCATTCCTTCTGAACATGCAAAACAAGATGTTCCAGAAGGGATCATGACGAAATGTCCAAATTGTAAAAAAATCATGTATACGAAGGAATTAAATAAAAACTTAAAGGTATGTATTCATTGTGATCACCATCATCCGATGACAGCAATGGAAAGAATATACAGCCTGCTTGATACAGATAGCTTCGTGGAGTACGACAGAGGCATGATATCTGAAAATCCGCTCTCCTTCCCAGGATATTTAGAAAAGTTAGAAGGAGATAGAAAGAAAACACATATTAACGAGGCAGTTGTGACTGGTGAAGGAAAAATTAATGACTTTCCTCTCGTAATTGCTGTTATGGACTCTACTTTTAGAATGGGTAGTATGGGCTCCGTAGTCGGAGAGAAGATTACGAGAGCAATTGAAAGAGCAAAAGAAAAGAAATATCCATTTGTTATCTTTACAGCTTCTGGTGGTGCAAGGATGCAGGAAGGTGTATTAAGTTTAATGCAAATGGCAAAAACGAGTAGTGCATTAAAATTATTTAGCCAAGAAGGCGGATTAATAATTTCTATTATGACACACCCAACAACAGGTGGTGTTTCTGCAAGTTTTGCATCACTAGGTGATTATAATTTTGCTGAGCCAAAAGCACTTATTGGGTTTGCTGGTAGACGAATTATTGAACAAACAATTAGAGAAGATTTACCTGAAGACTTTCAAACAGCCGAATTTTTGTTAAAATGTGGACAACTTGATGCTGTTATCCATCGAACAGAGTTAAAAGAAAAATTAACTTTAGTGCTAGATATACATTCCTTAGGGGGTGAAAACGAATGGTAGGCGAACTAGAATTTGAAAAACCAGTCGTGGAACTTCGTAAAAAAATAAAAGAATTAAAAGAGTTTACAGCTAATTCGGATATGGATCTTTCGAGTGAAATTGAAAAGTTAGAAGATAGACTTGAACGATTAGAAAGTGATATTTATGGTAATTTAGCTCCATGGGATCGCGTGCAAATTGCTAGACATCCAGAAAGACCAACAACTTTAGATTACATTGAAAGAATATTTACAGATTTCTTAGAATGTCATGGAGATCGTTACTTTGCCGACGATGCAGCAATTGTAGGAGGGATCGCAAAATTCAACAACATCCCTGTTACAATTATTGGGCATCAACGTGGAAAAGATACGAAGGAAAACATTCGTAGAAATTTTGGAATGCCACATCCAGAAGGATACAGAAAAGCGCTACGCTTGATGTATCAAGCAGAAAAGTTTAAACGCCCAATTATTTGCTTTATTGATACAAAGGGGGCATACCCAGGTAAAGCTGCTGAAGAAAGAGGGCAGAGTGAAGCAATTGCTAGAAATTTATTTGAAATGGCTGGGCTAAAAGTGCCTGTAGTATGTGTTGTAATTGGAGAAGGTGGTAGTGGTGGCGCATTAGCGTTAGGAGTCGGTAACTACGTTCATATGTTAGAAAACTCTACTTACTCTGTAATCTCTCCTGAAGGGGCTGCGGCAATTCTTTGGAAAGATGCGTCATTAGCAATAAAAGCAGCCGAAAGTATGAGAATTACAGCACCAGACTTAAAACAATTAAATGTAATTGATGAAATTATTGAAGAAGGAAAAGGTGGAGCACATCGTAATGTTGATTTCCAAGCAAAAGCAATAAGTAATGTGTTGGAACAATCATTACAAGATTTACTTCCATTAACTCCGGAAGAATTAATAGAGCACCGGTATGCAAAATATAAAAGAATTGGGCAGTATACAGAGTTAGAAGAAGAAAAATGGTATGCTGCTAATGAAAAAGTAGGAAAAGGTCTGTAATGTTATATACGTAATGAAAGAGCTGGTAAAAAAAATGCCGGCTCTCTTATTTTTCAATTCAATAAAGGGTATCGTAATAACTAATGATGTATAGCAGCGTAATGATTACGTTTACATGTAAAACATTAGGAGGTAATTGAGAACCTTTTTTGACTTTCTACGAATAGTTGTTGTTTTCGGTATGTCTTCATGGTATTTTTTTAATGGATTCCCTTTTCAACGCTCTATATTTTATATAGAATATATGATTGGGTATAAAGTAATATTTATTATTTTGAAAAACCTATTTATTTAGGGAAAAATAAAAGAGCTTCACCTGAAGCAAAAAAGGGTTAGAGGTGATACTTATGAAGCGTATTGGTGTTTTAACAAGCGGTGGAGATGCTCCAGGTATGAATGCCGCAATTCGAGCGGTAGTTCGTAAAGCGATCTATCACGAGCTTGAAGTGTACGGAGTATATCGTGGATATGCAGGTCTAATAGAAGGAGATATAAAAAGATTAGATGTTGGTTCCGTTGGTGACATTATTCATCGTGGTGGTACGATGCTTTATTCAGCACGTTGTGAAGAATTCAGAACGTTAGAAGGTCAACAAAAAGGAATTGAACAGCTTAAGAAACACGGCATTGAAGGATTAGTTGTTATCGGTGGCGATGGATCATTCCAAGGTGCAAAAAAATTAACAGAACACGGTTTCCCTTGTGTTGGTGTACCAGGAACCATTGATAATGATATTGCTGGAACAGATTTTACGATTGGTTTTGATACAGCATTAAATACAGTAATTGACGCTATTGATAAAATTAGAGACACTGCAACTTCTCATGAACGTACATATGTTATTGAAGTAATGGGCAGAGATGCTGGAGACATAGCGTTATGGTCTGGTTTAGCTGGTGGAGCAGAATCAATTTTAATTCCTGAAAAAGGGGAAAGTATTGACGACGTAATAAGCAGATTAAGACGTGGATCTGAACGCGGTAAAAAGCATAGTATCATCGTCGTAGCAGAAGGCGTTGGAAGTGGAGTAGAATACGCTCATAAAATAAAAGAAGCTACTAACTTTGAAACGAGATATAGTGTACTCGGTCACATGCAGCGTGGAGGCTCTCCAACAGCAAACGACAGAGTATTAGCAAGTAGACTAGGAGCACGAGCAGTAGAGTTACTAATGGCAAATAAAGGTGGACGCTGTGTTGGTATTCAAAAGAACGAGTTAGTTGACCACGACATTATAGAAGCATTAGCTCAAAAACATACTGTAGATGAAAAAATGTATACACTATCACAAGAATTATCAATTTAAGAGTGGAAACACGATGGAATCGTTTTCATAAATAATAGGAGGATTTAACATTCATGAGAAAAACGAAAATTGTATGTACGATTGGTCCTGCAAGTGAAACTATAGAAAAATTAACACAACTAATGGAAGCTGGAATGAACGTTACACGTTTGAACTTCTCACACGGTGACTACGCTGAACATGGTGCTAGAATCGAAAACATTCGAGTTGCGGCAGAAAAAACAGGTAAAAACATTGCGATTTTACTTGACACTAAAGGTCCTGAAATCCGCACGCATAACATGGAAAATGGTGCTATTGAATTAGTTGAAGGAAATGAAATTATTGTTTCCATGACAGAGGTGGAAGGAACAACTGAGAAGTTTTCTATCTCATATCCAGGTTTAATTGAAGATGTAACGGTTGGATCAAGAATTTTATTAGATGACGGTTTAATTGGTCTAGAAGTAGTAGAAATTCGTGATAACGAAATCGTTACAAAAATATTAAACAGTGGCACATTAAAAAATAAAAAAGGGGTTAACGTACCTGGCGTAAAAGTTAATCTTCCTGGAATTACAGAAAAAGATGCAAATGATATTATTTTCGGTATTGAACAAGGAGTAGACTTCATCGCTGCTTCATTCGTACGCCGTGCTTCGGATGTATTAGAAATTCGTGAATTATTAGAAGCACATAATGCAACTCATATTCAAATCATCCCTAAAATTGAAAACCAAGAAGGTGTCGACAATATTGACGCTATTTTAGAAGTTTCGGACGGTTTAATGGTTGCTCGTGGAGATCTAGGAGTAGAAATACCAGCTGAAGAAGTGCCGATTGTACAAAAAGAATTAATTAAAAAGTGTAATGCACTAGGGAAGCCAGTTATCACTGCAACACAAATGTTAGATTCTATGCAAAAAAACCCTCGCCCAACTCGTGCAGAAGCAAGTGACGTTGCAAATGCTATTTTTGACGGCACAGATGCAATTATGCTTTCTGGTGAAACAGCAGCAGGGTCATATCCTGTAGAAGCAGTACAAACGATGCACAATATCGCTTCTAGAGCAGAAACAGCTTTAGCGTATGATGAGTTATTAAGTACTCGTAATAAACAAGCTCCAAGAACGATTACAGATTCTATCGGACAATCTGTTGCTTATACAGCAGTTAACTTAGATGTGTCGGCAATTGTTACTCCGACTGAAAGTGGACATACTGCAAGAATGATTTCAAAATACCGTCCTAAAGCAGCTATCGTTGCTGTCACTTCATGTGAATCAGTATCACGTAAACTTGCGCTTGTTTGGGGTGTATATCCTCGAATTGGACGTAAAGCGACGACAACAGATGAAATGCTAGATGTTGCAATTGAAGAATCATTAAATACAGGAATCGTTTCTCACGGAGACTTAATTGTGATCACTGCTGGAGTACCAGTGGGAGAAAGAGGAACAACTAACCTAATGAAAATACATGTTGTTGGCGATGTATTAGCTAACGGAACAGGTATTGGTAGAAAAAGTGCTTACGGTAAAGCGGTAATCGCTAAAACTGCTGAAGAAGCATTAGCGAAAGTTGAAAAAGGATCCGTACTTGTAACAATCGGTTCTGATAAAGACATGATGCCAGCATTAGAAAAAGCTTCTGCACTTATTACAGAAGAAGGTGGAATAACTAGCCATGCAGCAGTCGTAGGACTAAGCTTAGGTATTCCTGTTATCGTTGGAGTAGAAGACGCAACATCCATCTTTAAAGAAGGCCAAGACATCACTGTAGATGCATCAAGAGGTACAGTCTACACAGGCCACGCTAACGTACTATAATATAACTTAAAAAAAGAAAGCATGCCTAAAAAGGACATGCTTTCTTTTTGTTTTGCGATAATATAATTTCTACTAATAGTTTATACTTAGCTTTCGTCTTTTCTATTCATTTTTGATATAATAGCTCCATAGGCGAAGCAAAGAGCGGAGAGATGATAATGTTTAAATTGCTATTGGCATTAATAATAATCGTACCTGCCTTAGAGATTTGGGTACTCATATTATCAGGTAAAGCCTTCGGTGTGTTAACTACTATTTTACTCATCATATTAACAGGTGTACTTGGAGCATGGTTAGCGAAACAACAAGGAATGGAAGCGTTACGTACCGCACAAGAAAGAATGAGCTACGGAGAAATGCCTGGAGATGTTATTATCGATGGGCTTTGCATTTTAGTAGGTGGAATTTTATTATTAACGCCAGGATTCATTACAGATGCATTTGGCTTTTTCTTACTTGTTCCAACTACTAGAAAGTTTGTAAAACCAATTATTATAAATACGTTAAGAAAAATGATGAACCGTGGACAGTTCATCATTATAAATAAACGATAGAGAAGTCCCACAAATCAGTTAAGACTGACTTGTGGGACTCTTTATTAATTCGTCGTTTTGCCATGAATAATATAGGACCAAATATCTTTAAAAACACCAGCCTGATGCATCGTGTTTATGATAACTAAAGTAACCGGACCGACAATTAACCCTAAAAATCCTATTAATTTAAAGCCTACGAATAACGCAATTAAAGTTGCTAGCGGATCTAATCCTATGTTTGAAGAGAGTACTTTTGGTTCCATTAGTTGCCGTTGAACAAGTACAATGACATATAAAACAGAAAGGCCAATTGCTAACGGAATATTTCCTGAAATGATTAAATAGATAATCCAAGGAACGAATATCAAACCAGTACCTAAGTATGGTAATAAATCGACAATACCGATAATTAGCGCGATTGTAATTGCATATTCTACTCGCAAAATAAGCAATCCAATTAAGACGATGACAGCTGTGATAGAAATTAAAGTGGCTTGCGCACGAATAAAACCAACGAACGCTTTTCTTAAACTAACAAAAACTTTCCCGACACTCTCTTGTACTTTATTCGGTGTAAATTTATGTAGTCGATTTTGAAGTCTGTACCAATCTTTACTAATAAAAAATGTCGCTAATACAGAAAATATTAAAACAGTGGCTACGTTAGGTATCCAAGTAAACATTTTAGGCAAGTTTTGTAGAAACAGTTGAATAAATTGTCCTACATTTGTACCTATTGTGGCACTAAAATTTTCGATATTTGCAAGGATTGATAACTGCTGTGTTTCTTCTAAATTATGAAACATTGCTGTAATTTGACTGAAGAAAGGAATAATTTGGGTTACTATTATTTTTTCTATATGTAGTACTAACGTTTCGAAATGACCTGGGACAACTTTTGCCAAATACTCAGTACCCGCAACAATTTCTATAATTAACAAGGTAATAATACCTGCAAGGGCAGCTATCACTAAAATTAATGTAATAAATACAGAAAGAGAACGAGGAAGCCTACCTTTAGCTTCAAGGAAATTTACAATAGGGTTAATAGAAAGTGCTAAAAGTAAACCGATAATAAAGGGATAAGTAACTTGGAAAATATAATAAAAGGATATAAGTGTAATAATTGTAATAGTCGCAACTAGTAACGTTCGTAAACTTATATGTACATAACTCCAATTCAATTAATATTCCTCCATTTTTTAAGTAGTTACAGTAATATTTTACCGTTTATTTTCCTACACGTATATAAAATAAAATCATATAAAAATCGCTTTTGTTCAATTTCTGAAAAAATTATGGTACGATTAATAAGGTTTAACCGGAAGGATGGAAGATGTTTGTGTTTAACCAAGCTACCTTGTTTCTCATTATATTATTATTAATAGGTTTTATTGCTAAAAATCAATCTTTAATTATTGCTGTTACTGTTTTACTAGTGATCAAATTAGTTGGATTAGATAGTAAGTTATTCCCTACTATCCATAGTAAAGGAATTAATTGGGGTGTGACAATTATTACGATTGCAGTACTAGTCCCAATTGCTACAGGTGATATTGGTTTTAAGCAGCTACAAGACGCTGCTAAGTCTTCGTACGCTTGGATTGCATTAGGAGCTGGTATAGCAGTTGCATTAATAGCGAAAAGTGGCATTCATTTACTTGCTGAAGATCCTCATATTACTACAGCGCTAGTATTTGGTACGATTTTAGCGGTTGCTCTATTTAAAGGAGTTGCAGTAGGGCCATTAATTGGCGCAGGTATTGCCTACATAGCAATGAGAGTAATTTCCTACTTTTCTTCATAAAGGAAAAGAATGTTTTTGTATAATAATTATTTTTATACAAACTTCTGTCCTTTTCATTCACAAAAGTCAGAAATTTGTTTATAATAAGAACGTGGAATCTTTCATCCTACATAAATATGAATATTTTACCTAACGGTTGTAAGGGGTTCAGACTATGAGTAATAGTTTAATTTTTTACTTGGAAATGTAAGCATTTTCTTTCAGGGGAAATCCTGTTAATATTATGTTGAGCAACCGTTCGGGTTTAATGGGGAAATTTTTAAACAAAGGAGAGGGTTAGAATGACAGCAACAAAAGGTCTAGAAGGAATTGTAGCAACAACATCATCTATTAGTTCTATCATCGATGATACATTGACGTATGTAGGATATAATATTGATGATCTAACAAATCATGCTAGTTTCGAAGAAGTAGTTTATCTATTATGGCATCAAAAACTACCAACAGAAGCTCAATTGGCAGAGTTAAAGCAACAATTAGCTGATAATATGTCGCTACCTGAAGAAGTTATTAATCATTTTAAAACATATCCAATTAACGATGTTCATCCAATGGCAGCATTAAGAACAGCTGTTTCATTGCTTGGTCTTTATGATGAGGAAGCAGATTCAATGGACGAGGCTGCTAACTATCGTAAAGCGATTCGTCTACAAGCTAAAATTTCCACAATCGTAACTGCATTTTCTCGTATTCGTAAAGGATTAGAGCCTATTGCTCCGAAAACGGACCTAGGATTTGCAGCAAACTTCTTATACATGCTGTCTGGTGAAGAGCCATCTGAAATTGCTGTTGAAGCATTTAATAAAGCGTTAGTCCTTCATGCTGACCATGAATTAAACGCTTCCACATTTACGGCACGTGTTTGTGTTGCGACACTATCAGATGTGTACTCTGGTGTAACTGCAGCGATAGGGGCGTTAAAAGGTCCTTTACACGGTGGAGCAAACGAAGCTGTAATGAAAATGCTAACGGAAATTGGCTCTCCTGAAAATGCGGAAAGCTATATTCGTGAAAAGCTTGCAAACAAAGAAAAAATTATGGGATTCGGCCACCGCGTATACCGCCAAGGAGACCCACGTGCAAAGCACTTGCGTGAAATGAGTGAAAAATTAACAAAATTAACTGGTGAACCTCAATGGTATGAAATGTCTACAAAAATTGAGGAGATCGTAACATCTGAAAAACCGTTACCACCAAACGTTGATTTCTATTCTGCTTCTGTCTATCATTCTCTAGGAATTGATCATGACTTATTCACTCCAATTTTTGCGGTAAGTCGTGTTTCAGGCTGGTTAGCTCATATTCTAGAGCAATATAGTAACAATCGTTTAATCCGTCCGCGTGCAGATTACACAGGTCCTGGAAAACAGGAATTCGTTCCAATTTCACAACGTGGATAATTAGCAATTTTCATTGACTAAAAGACTATCAACACGTACGATCGAAGTGGGGAATTTTAATATTCCTCACTCGATATACGTAGTTCAACAAGCTATAAACTAGGAGGTTATTATTGTGACTCAAGGTGAAAAAATTACTGTACAAAATGGTGTATTAAACGTTCCAAACAATCCAATTATTCCTTTTATTGAAGGTGATGGTACTGGTCCAGATATTTGGGCATCAGCGTCTCGCGTGTTAGAAGCAGCAGTAGAAAAAGCTTATAACGGTGAAAAGAAAATTGTATGGAAAGAAGTATTAGCTGGTGAGAAAGCATTCAACAAAACAGGTGAATGGTTACCTGCTGAGACTTTAGATGTAATTCGTGACTACATAATTGCAATTAAAGGTCCATTAACAACTCCAGTTGGTGGTGGAATTCGTTCTTTAAACGTTGCGCTACGTCAAGAGTTAGACTTATTTACTTGTTTACGTCCGGTACGTTATTTCCAAGGAGTACCTTCTCCGGTAAGACGTCCAGAAGACACTGACATGGTTATTTTCCGTGAAAATACTGAAGATATTTATGCTGGTATTGAGTATGCAAAAGGCTCTGAAGAAGTAGAAAAACTAATCAACTTCTTACAAACTGAAATGGGTGTGAACAAAATCCGCTTCCCTGAAACTTCTGGTATCGGAATTAAACCAGTTTCTGAAGAAGGTACTTCCCGTTTAGTTCGTGCTGCTATTAATTATGCAATTGAGCATGGCCGTAAATCTTTAACATTAGTTCATAAAGGTAACATCATGAAATTTACTGAAGGTGCTTTCAAAAACTGGGGTTACGAATTAGCTGAAAAAGAATTCGGTGATAAAGTATTCACTTGGGCACAATACGATCGTATTGCAGAAGCAGAAGGTAAAGATGCTGCGAACAAAGCTCAAGAAACAGCTGAAGCAGAAGGTAAAATAATCGTAAAAGATTCCATCGCGGATATCTTCTTACAACAAATTTTAACTCGTCCTCGTGAGTTTGATGTAGTTGCAACTATGAACTTAAATGGAGATTATATTTCTGATGCACTAGCTGCACAAGTTGGTGGTATAGGTATCGCTCCAGGAGCTAACATTAACTATGAAACTGGTCATGCAATTTTCGAAGCAACACATGGTACTGCTCCGAAATATGCTGGTCTTGATAAAGTAAATCCATCTTCAGTAATCCTTTCTGGAGTATTAATGCTTGAACACCTTGGCTGGACAGAAGCTGCTGAATTAGTTGTTAAGGCTATGGAGAAATCTATTTCTTCTAAAGTTGTAACTTACGATTTTGCTCGCCTAATGGAAGGTGCAACAGAAGTAAAATGTTCTGAATTCGGAGACGAATTAATTAAAAATATGTAATATAATTTCCGTAATGTGAGGTAATCGGCTTTTATGCCGGTTACCTTAAAGTACTTAATTAGGGCTGGGAGGAATGTATAATGTCAATGAAACGTAAAAAGATTTCTGTTATTGGTGCAGGTTTTACGGGTGCGACTACAGCTTTTTTACTTGCTCAAAAGGAACTAGGTGACGTTGTTTTAGTAGATATTCCGCAATTAGAAAATCCTACAAAAGGTAAAGCGTTAGATATGTTAGAGGCTAGCCCGGTAATTGGCTTTGATGCAAATATAACTGGAACTTCTAATTATGAGGATACTGCTAATTCAGATGTTGTAGTAATTACGGCTGGTATCGCTCGTAAACCTGGTATGAGTCGCGACGACTTAGTACAAACTAACCAAAAAATTATGAAGAGTGTAACGAAAGAAATTGTCAAACATTCTCCTAACTGCTATATTATCGTACTAACTAATCCAGTAGATGCTATGACATATACTGTTTTCAAGGAGTCTGGGTTCCCAAAAAATCGTGTTATCGGTCAATCTGGGGTGCTTGATACTGCTCGATTCCGAACTTTCGTAGCACAAGAGTTAAATATATCTGTTAAAGATATTACCGGTTTCGTATTAGGTGGTCATGGAGATGATATGGTACCTTTAGTACGCTACTCTTATGCAGGTGGAATTCCATTAGAAACATTAATTCCGAAAGCTAGACTTGACGCCATTGTGGAAAGAACTAGAAAAGGTGGAGGAGAAATCGTTAACCTTTTAGGAAATGGTAGTGCTTACTATGCACCAGCTGCTTCACTAGTTGAAATGACGGAAGCAATATTAAAAGATCAACGTCGAGTTTTGCCAGCTATTGCCTATTTAGAGGGAGAGTACGGATATAAAGGGATATATTTAGGTGTCCCAACAATTCTTGGTGCAGGCGGAATTGAACAGATCATTGAATTAGACTTAACAGAAGAAGAGAAAGCAGGATTACAAAAATCTGTAGAATCTGTTAAAAGTGTTATGTCTATATTAGCGTAATCTATTATTTATTTGGGAGAGTTCATTCTCTCCCAATTTTTCAACTAATAAATGCAACCGCTTACAAAAATGAGGTGTTATAATGTTGTTAGGTAAAAAAAGAAAGATAGGTAGAAAATTAAAAGAAATAAAAGTTGGTGAAAAGCTAGAGCTTAGTGAGAAAATTGAAGACAAAGATTTGCTTCTTTATTTAGGACTTACGGACGATGCAAATCCAATATATATCCAACATGATTATGCCTCTCAGACACCATTAAAAAAACCAATTGTTCCTTCTGTCATGCTAACAGGAATTGTTACTTCTGCAGTTTCAAAATATTTACCTGGCCCTGGTAGTCACATTGTTCACCAAGATTTATCTTTTCCGAAGCCTGTTTATCATTACGCTACATTAAACTTTTTATTTGAAATAATCGACATTCATGAAAAAGACCATACAATTGAAATAGTAGTTCATGCAACAAACGAAGGTAACGAAACTGTAATTAAGGGGAAGCTGACTGTATGCCCTCCACACCGTCTTGAACCGGTAGAAAGTATCACATTAGAAAATTTTTAAAAAGAAGCAGAAATGCTTCTTTTTTTGTGGGTTTTGTAAACTGAAATACAAGCCTCCTCCGCTTTTCTCTGTCTAGCTACAGGGGCTAGCGGCTCGAGGTCACAATGCAATCCGTCCAGAAGGTCAAAAAGCGACCTTCTAGCCGCCTTGCCTTGTGCTTGTCGCCGCTGAACGAGCCCCTTCCGCTTTTCGGATTGTCTAGCTCCGGAGCATTGGCCCTATCAAACTTCCCATTCCGTCCGTACGATGAGTCAACATCAACTCGCCTCTGGCTCCCAAAGCGTTTCCTTTATCTCCTACCGGACTGGTCCAGTTTGTACGGGCAAAGTCGATGTGCCTCCGCTTTTCTATCTGTCTAGCTCCGGCGGCTAGGTCCGGCTCAAACTTCCCTTTTCCTCCGTACGATAAGTCAACATCGGCTCCTTCGTCGCCGTGTTTCCTTTATCTCCTGCGGAAAAAGTCCAGTTTGATTGGACCTGAGCAAGCCGCCTCCGCTTTTCTAATTGTCTCTTTTATTTTTTAGGTGTATGATTAAGTTAGAAAATTTTATAAATAGAATGATTTGGCTTTTGCTTTTGGGAAGGGGTTCCTATTAAGTATAAGTGGAGGAAAATTCATGAGTAAAAAAGTGTTAATTGTAGATGATGAGGAATCAATCGTAACTTTGTTACAGTACAATATTCAACAGGCTGGATTTCAAGTAGTCGTTGCAAATGATGGAGAAGAAGGATTACAAAAAGCTATAAGTGAAGAACCCGATTTTATTGTATTAGATTTAATGCTTCCTAAAATGGATGGAATTGAAGTGTGTAAAGAACTTCGGCTTAGAAAAGTAATGGTCCCGATTTTAATGTTAACAGCGAAAGATGATGAATTTGATAAAGTTTTGGGATTAGAATTAGGGGCAGATGATTATATGACAAAGCCATTTAGCCCAAGAGAAGTAGTAGCGAGAATTAAAGCTATATTTCGTCGAACATCGACTTCCAACCAACCCACTGCTGATGATGTGCAAAATGGAAGCCATGGTGAAACATTAAAAATTGGAAGTTTGAAAATCTTACCTGAACAATATGAGGCCTATTATAAATCCGAGAGATTAGAGTTTACCCCGAAAGAATTTGAACTCTTAGTTTTTCTTTCTAAAAACAAAGGAAGAGTACTAACTCGAGATCAATTATTAAGTGCTGTTTGGAACTATGACTTTGCTGGTGATACTCGAATTGTTGATGTTCATATTAGCCATTTACGAGAAAAAATAGAACCAGATACCAAAAAACCTATTTACATAAAAACGATAAGGGGATTAGGTTACAAATTGGAGGAACCGAAGCTTGATGAGTAAATTTCGCTCGCGCCTTTTATTTGCCCTTATCACGCTGATCATAACCGTACTTATCGGGTTAGGTTTATTACTTGGTCAGTTGTTTAAATCTTTTTATTTAAACACATTTAATCAAAGACTAGAAAAAGAGACGAATGTCATTTCATTATTAGCTCAACAAGAGGGTGGACTCACCCCACAATTACAGTCTCAACTACAAGATATAAGTGATACATTAACTGCAAGAATTACTTTAACAGACCTAGACGGAATTATAATATATGATACTAACGTAAGAACCCCATATAATAGGGAGCACCAAGCTGTTATTAGTAAAGTGATCCAAAGTTATAAAGCTCAAGATACTTTTTATTTTGATCAAGATGAAGAGATGTTTTATTATGGAGCTACAATTAAAAATGAGGAAGAACGAGTTGCTTTTGTCGTATTAAGTACTCCTGTAGAGCCGCTTCATCAGCTTAATCAGCAAATTTGGGGCTTGTTAATTGCTAGTTTAGGTACAGCTTTAGTTGTTATTCTTTTACTAGGGGTGAAAATTACAACTCACTATACAAGACCGATCGAGTCAGCAACGAAAGTAGCAACCGAACTTGCGAAAGGGAATTATCAAGCAAGAACGTATGAAGAATATTTAGATGAAACAGCGATGTTAAGTCAATCGATAAATATATTAGCACGTAATTTGCAAGACATGACGTCAGCTCAAGAAATGCAGCAAGATCGCTTAAAAACGTTAATTGAAAATATGGGAAGTGGACTAATCTTAATAGATGGTAGAGGTTATATTAATTTAGTAAACCGAGCGTACAAAGAAACATTTAATGCGAGACTTGGTGATTATTTATACCGTTTATACTATGAAGCTTTTGAACATAAAGAAATTATTGCTTTAGTTGAAGAAATTTTTATGACAGAAGTGAAAGTCCGAAAACAAATTATTCTACCTCTCAACATTGAAAGAAAACATTTTGAAGTATACGGTGCTCCTATTATCGGTAATAACGAAGAATGGAAAGGAATTGTTCTCGTTTTTCATGATATTACGGAGTTGAAGAAACTTGAACAAATGAGAAAAGATTTTGTTGCAAATGTTTCCCATGAGCTAAAAACGCCCGTTACATCAATAAAGGGATTTTCAGAAACGTTATTAGACGGTGCAATGGAAGATAAAGAAACACTAAGGCATTTTCTTTCTATCATTTTAAAAGAAAGTGGTAGGCTTCAATCACTTATTCAAGATTTATTAGATTTATCGAAAATAGAACAACAAGGATATAAACTAAATGTTCAATATTTAAATATTCATGAACTGCTAGAAGAAATATTTGAAATATTGAAGAGTAAGGCAGAGAGTAAAAATATCCGTTTACAACTCTTAAAAAGTGAGCAACCTTTATTTTTATTAGGCGATAGTGCTAGATTAAAACAAGTTTTTATTAACTTAATAAACAATGCGCTTGCCTATACGCCTGCAGATGGTGAAGTAACTGTTACGGTAAAGGATAAAGGAAAAGATGTCCATATCGTTATTAAAGATACCGGAATAGGTATGGAAGAGGAAGAAATTCCGAGAATATTTGAGCGTTTCTATCGTGTCGATAAAGCGAGAAGTAGAAATTCCGGTGGGACAGGATTAGGACTGGCAATCGTGAAACACTTAATCGAAGCGCATAAAGGTAAAATAACGGTTTCTAGTAAAGTAAATGAAGGGACTTCTTTCGTTGTAGTATTAAATAAAGAAAATAAAGATTTACAATAGATTAACAAATTTTTCATGCTTGTTTAATAATCCATTGTTACTATATAGATGAAACCCCTTCATCCAAAGCATTAGTTTTGGAAATGGCCAGAACATTTTGTTCTAGCCATTTTTTTTATGCATAAAATCGATATCGCTAAATAGCGTCTCCATTAGTTTACATTATATTGGAATAACTAGAAATCACTGCAACTATCAAAATTATGATAATATGAAAATGTAAAAAACTTTTTAAGAAATTGTAATTAATGGTCATATTATTGAAACTTTTATCATTAAAGTACGTATAAGAGTTATCGAAAGAAAGAGGGGAGAAAAGGATGATAAGTTTAAAACAAATATACACAACTATTTTTCTCGTGTTACTTGCAGTAGTTGTCGGAGTAACCGCACTAACTAGTTGGTACACGGTGGATGAAACAGAACAAGCAGTAATTTTAACTTTTGGTAAACTGGATGGAGATATTAAACCATCTGGTCTGCATTTCAAACTACCTTGGCCGATCCAAAAAGTAGAGAAACTTTCTACACAAACGTTTAGTTTACAGTTTGGTTATGAAGAAAAAGATGGTGTTGTTGTGGAATTCCCAGATGAAACGAAAATGATTACAGGAGACGAAAATATCGTCCTAGCTGATATGGTTGTTATGTGGAGAATAACGGATCCTGGAAAGTTTTTATTTAACTCCAATGATCCACGTCAAGTATTATATAATGCTACTTCCGCTTCTTTAAGAAGTATAATTGGTAGTTCTGATATTGATGATGCGTTAACAGACGGAAAGGCAGAAATAGAAGCTGAAGTATTTGAACTAATTGTATCCTTAATGGAAAAGTATGATATCGGTGTTTCTGTGACAGCTGTAAAATTACAAGATGTTGAGCTACCGAATGAAGAAGTTCGTAAAGCATTTACAAATGTAACTGATGCAAGAGAAACAATGGAAACAAGAAGGAATGAAGCTAATAGATATCGTAATCAACAGATTAATGAGGCGCAAGGGGAAAAAGACGCGATTATTTCAAAAGCTGAAGGGGAGAAAACAGCCCGTATTGAAAAAGCTCGTGGAGATGTCGCAAGATTCAACGCATTATATGAAGAGTATGTAAATGCTCCAGAAATTACTAGAGAGCGTATTATTATTGAAACGTTAGAATATGTGTTACCTAATGCAGAAATTTATATTATGAATGATGAAGGAAATACGATGAAATACTTCCCTATTCGCCAATCAGAATCAACGAATAGTACTCCGGTACCACCAGTGAATCAGGAAGGGAGTGGCAACAACTAATGAGTGATCAAAACATAATAGATATTCAAGAACGTAAGCCTAATTTTGAGTGGAAAAAAGCAATCCGCGGTGGAATTGTTTTAATTATAGCTTTCGTTGTTATAGGACTTCTTCTTGCGAATGTTTACATTGTTAGAGAAGGTGAGTTTAAAGTTGTTCGACAGTTCCAAGCAGTTGTTGATGTGAAAAATGAGCCTGGCTTATACGTGAAAATACCGTTCATTCAAGAAGTTACGACTCTACCAAAATATCAAATGCTTTATGATGTAACAGAGGCAGAAATAAATACTCGAGATAAAAAACGAATGTTAATAGATAACTATGTTTTATGGCGAATAGAAGATCCACAATCAATGTTACGACAAGCAGCAACAGTAGTGAATGCAGAAGCAAAGATGTCGGAGTTTGTTTTCTCGGTTGTTCGTACAGAGTTAGGGCGACTTAACTATGACGAAATTATTAATGATGAAAAATCGAGCCGTGGAAGTTTAAATGATATTGTAACAGAGCGTGTGAACGAGTTGCTTACGAAAGATAATTATGGAATCGTTGTAACAGATGTCCGTATAAAGCGTACTGATTTGCCTGAGGAAAATGAACATTCGGTATATACTCGTATGATTTCTGAACGTGAATCTACAGCACAAGATTATCTCTCCCAAGGGGAAGCAGAGAAAAACAGAATTATTGCAAATACAGATAGAGAAGTAAGAGAAATGTTAGCTATAGCTGAAGCGGATGCCGATAAAATAAGAGGGGAAGGAGAACAGGAAGCTGCAAAAGTATATAACGACTCTTTCTCAAAAGACGCAGAGTTTTATCAATTGTATCGTACTTTAGAATCGTACAAAACGACTATTAACGGAGATACTGTCATTATTTTACCATCTGATTCTCCATATGCTAGATTACTTCTTGGATATAGAGAATAAATAAAAGAAAACAATTGTAGCCGTAATTTTCCTTTCTATTTGCTATCATGTTAAAATAGAAACGGAGAATTATGGCTTTTTTATATAGAAGGAGGTAAGAACATGACAAAAAAATTAGTACTAATTGATGGAAATAGTATAGCGTACCGTGCGTTTTTTGCATTGCCGCTATTGAGTAACGATAAAGGGATACATACGAACGCTATTTATGGATTTACGATGATGTTAATGAGAATATTAGAAGAAGAAAAACCTACACATATGTTAGTTGCATTTGATGCTGGAAAAACTACTTTCCGTCATAAAACGTTTGGAGAGTATAAAGGAGGACGACAAAAGACTCCACCAGAACTTTCTGAGCAGTTTTCTTTTTTAAGAGAACTATTAAATGCATACAACATTAAAACATACGAATTAGATAACTATGAAGCCGATGATATTATTGGAACAATGTCACTTCAAGCCGAAAAAGATGGCTTCGAAGTAAAAGTTATCTCTGGAGATAAAGACTTAACGCAACTTGCATCAGACCGCGTGACAGTAGATATTACTCGTAAAGGAATAACAGATGTTGACTCCTATACTCCTGACTTTGTACAGGAAAAGTACGGAATTAATGTTAATCAAATTATCGATATGAAAGGTCTAATGGGTGACTCTTCCGATAATATTCCAGGTGTACCAGGTGTGGGAGAAAAAACAGCATTAAAGCTATTGAAAGAGTTTGGTTCGGTAGAGTCATTATTAGAGTCGATTGATCAAGTAAGTGGAAAGAAACTAAAGGAAAAGTTAGAAGAAAATAAAGAACAAGCACTGATGAGTAAAGAGTTAGCAACAATTCTTCGTGAAGCACCAATTGAAGTAAAGGTGGATGATACGAAATATGATGGCTTTGATGCCCAAAAAGTTGTTGGGATATTTAAAGAGCTAGGCTTCAATTCCTTGTTAGATAAAGTCGGAGCGACAGTAGAAGAACCAATAGAAGAATTAAAGACAGTTACATATGAAATAGTGGAAGAAATTCGTGAAGATCATTTCGCTTGGGAAAATGTGCTCATGGTAGAAGTGTTGGAAGAAAACTATCATAAGGCTACTATTCAAGGAATTGCAATTGTTAACGAGAAAGGTAGCTTTTATTTCCGGACGGAAGATGCACTACAATCAGAAGTCTTTAAAGAGTTTGCTCAATCAAAGGAACAAAAGAAAACGGTTTTTGATGCGAAAAGAGCGCAAGTTGCCCTTCGTTGGCAAGGCGTTGAATTAAATGGAATTGATTTTGATTTCCATTTAGCTTCCTATATTTTAAACCCTGCGGAAGCTTCCGAAGACTTAGCAGAAATAGTGAAGAAAAAAGGGTATGCCCAAGTACAAGCAGATGAGACAATATATGGTCGCGGAGCAAAACAGGCTGTACCTAATGAAGATATATTAGCAGAGCATTTAATTAGAAAAGCAACTGCGATGGAACAATTAAAAGATACATTTATAAAGGAATTAGAGGAAAATGAGCAGTTAGAACTTTTTGAGCAATTGGAAATGCCGTTATCCATTATTTTAGCGAATATGGAAGCGACTGGAGTAAGGGTAGATATAGATAGGCTAGAAAAAATGGGTGAGGATTTAGCTCAGAAGCTTGAGAAATTAGAAGAAACTATTTATGAACTAGCTGGGGAAAAGTTTAATATTAATTCGCCAAAACAGCTTGGTGTCATCCTATTTGAAAAATTAGGTTTACCTCCAGTTAAGAAAACAAAAACAGGCTATTCCACTTCGGTTGATGTTTTAGAGGCGTTAGCAGAAAAACATGAAATAATTCAACAAATCTTAAATTATCGTCAACTTGGAAAGTTAAAATCCACCTATATAGAAGGACTGTTAAAAGTTGTTCATAAAGATACTAGCAAGATACACACTAGATTTAACCAAGCTTTAACTCAGACAGGACGTCTAAGTTCAATTGATCCGAACTTACAAAATATCCCGATAAGATTAGAAGAGGGTAGAAAAATCCGTCAAGCGTTTGTTCCGTCGGAAAAAGATTGGGTAATCTTTGCAGCGGATTATTCACAAATTGAATTACGAGTACTTGCTCATATTGCTGGGGACGAAAAGCTAATTGAAGCGTTTAATGAAGATGCTGATATTCATACAAAAACAGCTATGGATGTTTTCCACGTAGGTGCCGATGAAGTAACTTCAAATATGCGAAGACAAGCAAAAGCAGTAAACTTTGGGATTGTTTATGGAATTAGTGATTACGGATTATCTCAAAGCTTAGGAATTACTCGTAAAGAAGCAAAAACATTTATTGACCGATACTTGGAAAGTTTTCCAGGTGTAAAACAATATATGGAAGATATCGTTCAAGACGCAAAAGATAAAGGGTATGTATCTACACTATTACATCGTCGAAGATATTTGCCAGAAATTACGAGCAGAAACTTTAATCTACGTAGTTTTGCGGAGAGAACGGCAATGAACACTCCTATTCAAGGTAGTGCTGCCGACATTATTAAAAAAGCGATGATTAACATGGCGGGTAGATTGAAGGAAGAAGGGCTCAAAACTAAATTATTGTTACAAGTTCACGATGAGTTAGTTTTTGAGGCGCCAAAAGAAGAAATGGAACTATTAAAGAAAATAGTTCCTGAAGAAATGGAACGAGCGATTAAGTTAGATGTTCCTTTAAAAGTTGATTATTCTTACGGACCTACATGGTTTGATGCAAAATAAAAGGTAGGGATTTAAGTTGCCAGAATTACCAGAAGTAGAAACGGTTAGAAGAACGCTCGTACAACTAGTAAAAGGGAAAACAATAGAAGAGGTGGAAGTTCGTTGGCCCAAAATGATTAAAGAGCCAGACGATGTCCAACAATTTGAGCTATTGCTTCGTGGCCAAACAATTTTAGATATAGGTAGAAGAGGTAAGTTTTTACTCTTTACGTTATCCGATTTTGTCATGGTTTCCCATTTGCGAATGGAAGGTCGATACGGTCTCTTTGCAAAGGAAGAACCGATGAATAAACATGTACATGTTATTTTTCGATTTACAGATGGAACAGAATTACGATATCAAGATGTACGGAAGTTTGGAACGTACCATCTGTTTAAACCAGGTGAAGAATTAAAAACAAAACCGTTAGTAAACCTTGGCCCAGAACCGTTTGATGAGAGCTTCACAGTAGATGTCTTAAAACAGAAACTACAACGAACAAATCGTAACATAAAGGCAGCCTTATTAGATCAATCCGTAGTAGTTGGATTAGGGAACATTTACGTTGATGAGGCGTTGTTTCGATCTAATATTCATCCAGAAACAATTGCAAGTAGTTTAACGGATGAACAAATGAGGACGCTACATCGAGAAATAATATTAACGTTACAAGATGCAGTGGAAAAAGGCGGTAGTACGGTACGTTCTTACGTAAATTCTCAAGGCGAAATAGGGTTATTTCAATTAGATATTTTTGTATACGGTCGTAATGATGAGCCGTGTAAAAAATGTGGCACGGTTATCGAAAAGTCCGTAGTTGCGGGTAGAGGGACACATATATGTCCTAATTGTCAAAGAAAGTAGAGCTAAAGGGATAAACACATCGAATGGGCTCCTGCCATATACTATGTTAGTGATAGTAAGGGAGGAGCTCGTTTTGATTCAGTACATGTCGCTTTTTCTTTTAGCTTTTGCCGTAAGTTTAGATAGTTTTAGTGTTGGTTTAACATACGGATTACGAAAGATGCATATGCCACTAAAGTCTCTGTCCATTATTGCTTTATGTTCGGCTGTTTCTTTATTACTTGCGATGTTTTTAGGTACAATTATAATGAATTTTATGTCGATCCAATTTGCTGAAACGATTGGTGGAGTTATCCTTATTTGTTTAGGGCTTTGGGTTTTATATCAATTTTTCCGTTCGAATGAGAAGGATTCGGAGTTAGTCGGAGAGAAATTGATCCTAAATTTTGAAATAAAATCATTAGGTGTTGTCATTAATATTTTGAAAAAGCCAACTGAAGCTGATTTTGATCGCTCTGGATCAATCACTGGATTAGAAGCATTTTTTCTAGGGATTGCACTTTCTCTAGATGCTTTCGGGGCAGGAATAGGTGCAGCTCTTCTAGGGTTTTCTCCGTGGGGAATGGCGATATGTGTTGCAATAATGTGCTCATTATTTGTTGTGTCTGGAATTAAGTTAGGTCGAGTATTTTCGAATGTTAGCTGGATTCAAAAGCTTTCTTTTCTACCAGGTGTATTATTAATTGTTATTGGGGTTATAAAATTATAAAGAGGCTGGGTGTTTAGAGCAGTCTCTTTTTTCGTAAAGGAGAGTTGGCCATGCCAGGAATTGTTATTGGGTTAACAGGTGGGATTGCCAGTGGGAAAAGTACGGTAGCAAACATATTAAAAGAAAAAGGAATACCAGTCGTTGATGCTGATATCATTGCCAGGGAAGTTGTCGAAAAAGGATCAGAGACGTTAAACAAGTTAGTAGAAACTTTTTCACCGGCTATATTACATAACGACGGATCGTTAGACCGTGCAGCGTTAGGGAGTATCATTTTTCATAATGAAGATAAACGTCAACTTTTAAATAGTATCATACATCCGAACATTAGAAAAAGAATGAAAGAAAAAACAGCTCAATATTTACAAGAAGGCTACTCAGTTGTCGTAATGGACATACCGTTACTATTTGAAAGTAAATTAACACATTTAGTCGATAAAACAATCGTAGTATATGTGGACGAAGAAGTGCAATTAAAGCGACTAATGGAAAGAAATATATTATCAAAAGATGAAGCGTTAGCAAGAATTCATTCACAAATGCCCTTAAAAGAGAAAAAAAACCTAGCCAATTTCGTCATCGATAACAACGGATCTCTAGACGAGACAACCACTCAATTACAAGAAATATTAAAACAAATTCAAGAATAGCTCACCATCATTACACTCGCCATTAAAGGTGAGTTTTTTTAGTTTAAAAAGTTAATAATCGACATATATTTCTGATGACACAACAAAAGTTATTGTGTTATACTAATTACAAGAATTATAGTTTATAAGTATAACATATATATGAAAAGGGGTAATTGTAATGATGGCAAAGGTTGCAATTAATGGATTCGGACGAATCGGGAGAATGGTATTTAGACGCGCAATCCAAGAGGGGAACATCGATATCGTTGCAATCAATGCGAGCTATCCAGCAGAAACGTTAGCTCACTTAATTAAGTATGACACAAATCACGGTCGTTTCGATGGAGAAATAATTCCCGAAAATGATGCATTAATCGTGAATGGCAAAAGAATTCAATTAGTAAATAATCGTAACCCAGAGGAATTACCATGGGAAGAGCTTAATATAGATATCGTCATTGAAGCTACTGGTAAATTTAATTCTCGTGATAAAGCCGCGCTTCATTTAAACGCAGGGGCAAAAAAAGTAGTACTAACAGCTCCAGGCAAAAATGAGGATGTCACCATTGTAATGGGCGTAAATGAAGAAACGTTAGATATCGAGAATCATGAAGTGATTTCAAATGCATCTTGTACAACGAACTGTTTAGCTCCCGTTGTAAAAGTGTTAGATGAGCAGTTTGGAATTGTAAACGGTTTAATGACGACAGTTCATGCATATACGAACGATCAAAAAAATATTGACAATCCACATAAAGATTTACGTAGAGCTCGTGCATGTGCTCAATCTATTATTCCGACATCGACAGGGGCTGCGAAAGCGTTATCTTTAGTTTTACCGCACTTGAAAGGTAAACTACACGGGATGGCGCTAAGAGTACCAACGCCAAACGTATCTTTAGTGGACTTAGTAGTAGATGTTAAACAAAGTGTTACGGTTGATGACGTAAATGATGCGTTTAGAACGGCTTCTATCGGATCATTAGAAGGAATCGTTGATGTAACAATGGAACCACTTGTATCTATTGATTTCAATACAAACCCTAATTCAGCGATCATTGATGGGCTATCAACGATAGTGATGGAAGGTAATAAAGTAAAAGTTTTAGCTTGGTATGATAACGAATGGGGATATTCTTGCAGAGTAGTGGACTTAGTTAATTTTGTAGCAGAAAAAATGTTTCAATCCGAAAAAGTAGTAGCGGGATAAATATAAATAGACTTTTGAAGTGACTAGTGAGTATAATCATTAGTCACTTTTTTACGTAATCGTTATGAAAAAATTGTAATGTCATTTACTTATATAAAAAAACAGTTGTGACAAGCTACATATTAAAAGTATTAACCCCCCTTCATTTATTTAAAGAAAAAGTATTGAAAAAAGAAAATAAACAAAGTATACTATGATTCGTGAACTTCTTGAAGCGGTAATGTTTCTACTTAAAGGGTTAGGACCTCTCTGGACTAACTTTCCCCCGTGGTAGGAATAATTAAACGGAGTTTTTGAAAGAAATTCATGTAAAAAATAATAAAAGGGGGAACGTGAGATGGAAACTATTGGTCGTCACGTTATTTCAGAGTTATGGGGTTGCGATTTTAACAAGTTAAATGACATGGATTATGTAGAAAAAACGTTTGTGGATGCTGCACTTAAATCAGGAGCAGAAATTCGTGAAGTAGCATTTCATAAATTTGCACCACAAGGAATTAGTGGTGTTGTTATTATTTCTGAATCTCATTTAACGATTCATAGCTTCCCGGAGCATGGTTATGCAAGTATTGATGTGTATACATGCGGAGAATTAGACCCGAATATTGCGGCGAATTACATTGCCGAAGCGTTAGATGCTAAAACACGTGAAACAATTGAGCTTCCACGTGGTATGGGCCCAGTTGAAGTAAAGAAAGCAAAAGCACTTTAAAAGATGAAGAAAATGAATTAAAATGGAAAGAGGTGTATATGCACCTCTTTTTCTTATGGTCTTTTCTTTAATAATCTTTCTAATAATCACGTTATTCTTCGTGATAAGTAGAAAATTAAAGAATTTTTCAAATTAGGACAAGCTGTAAATAAATACATATACTCTAAAGTTAGGGGTTGTCATATTTTTATGTCAATTGGACAAAAGCTAAAATCATTTTTTTCTACTCAAACAGAAACGAGAGAGAATCATATAGATGAACAATTAAAAAGTCGATATTATAAAACGACTACTAAAAAAGCAATCGAAGCTATAAAAACTGTTATCCATCAAGAGGATGGGTTAACTGTAAAATCAGTTTCCGAAGAACATGGTGAGATAGCTGTTGAAGTTCGTAAAGGAAAAAAAGCTTTTATGATTATTACTGTCATTTCTGTAAGACCTTTCGAAACGGCAATCGATTTCTCTGTTACAACGGAAACAGTACTACCTTCTGATTTTGGCTATAGTAGAAAGTTAATTTTTATAATGTATGAAAAGCTTGGTAAGCAATTAACATATGTCGGTTCAGGATTAAATGCAGAAAAGTAAAAGAACGGAGTGAGAACTAAATGAAATGCCCAACATGTAATCACAATGGAACTAGAGTTTTAGACTCTCGTCCAGTCGAAGAAGGACGTTCCATTCGCCGTCGTAGAGAATGTGAAGCTTGCTCCTTTCGATTTACTACATTTGAAAAAGTAGAACAAATGCCTTTAATCGTTGTGAAGAAAGAAGGGGTACGTGAAGAATTTAGCCGTGAAAAGGCATTGCGTGGTTTAATACGTGCTTGTGAAAAAAGACCAGTTCCTTTAGAAAAGTTAGAAGATATTGTTATTAACGTTGAAAAAGATCTACGGAATATAGGTGTGTCGGAAGTAAATAGTAATACCATCGGTGAAATGGTCATGGACCATTTAGCAAAAATTGACGAAATTGCATACGTTCGTTTTGCTTCTGTTTATCGACAGTTTAAAGATATAAATGTATTTTTAGATGAACTGAAGGAGCTAATTGAACGCGAAAGAAAATAACGATAGAAAAAGAGCTTAATGATAGGCTCTTTTTCACGTATTTCAGATATTAAGTTGTAAGTTTGGATGATACGAAGGAGGGATCAAGTTGACGAGGTATTGGAATGAACTAATCCCAATTGATCGCTATGTTGTAAAAGTTAATGGGCTATTGCAAGAAGCTGATAGGAAAATTATTACGATGCTGTACCAACCTTTGATTGGGTTTCGAGGTTACAGTTTATTTATGACGCTTTGGAGTGAATTGGAACAAGATCGTCTTTGGGGAGAAGAGTCTACTCACCATAGTATCATGACGACTATGCAATGTAACTTAAAGGATATACATCAGGAGCGCTTAAAACTTGAAGCAATTGGACTGCTGAAAACGTACGTGAAAGAAGAGGAAAATGTAAGAACCTTTATTTATGAATTACAACCCCCTCTTACTCCCGAAACCTTTTTCTCTGATCCGATGTTAAATATATATTTGTATAACCGTCTTGGAAAAAGTAAGTATGTGAAGGTGAAGAATTTCTTTAGTGATGAAATAATACCTAATACGTTTCAAAATATTACACGCTCTTTTCATGAGGTGTTTGCATCTATCCAGGCTGAAAGTATGATGACACAAGTAACTGATGAGGTGTTAGAAGACTCAAAGCTTGATGAAGATCTGGAATGGATTACGAAAAAAGATGGGAAAGAAATTGAAGTAAAGCATGAAGGTTTTGACTTTTCTCTGTTCTATGCAGGTCTTTCAGAAGTTGTCATACCACGAAAATCCATTACACCGAAAGTGGAAGAAGCTATCTCAAAATTATCATTTTTATATCATATTGATCCTATTACGATGAAGGATATTGTCATGAATGCTATTGATGATGACGATACCGTTAATATAGAAGAGCTAAGAAAAGTAGCTAGAGATTGGTACCAATTAGAAAATAAAGATGGACTACCAACATTAGTCGAGCGTACGCAACCAGTTCATTTAAGAAAAATGGATGATAAAAAACCGAAATCAAAAGATGAGCAGTTAATTCAAATGTTGGAAAATGTCTCCCCAAAACAACTGTTGACTGATTTCTCAGGTGGGGATCCTTCTATATCGGACTTGTGGATTGTGGAAGATGTGATGTTTAAGCAACAACTTCCAGCAGGTGTTGTGAATGTACTTCTGTACTATGTTTTATTAAAAACAGATATGAAATTAAATCGAAATTACGTGGAGAAAATAGCTAGCCATTGGGCAAGAAAGCGAGTTACAACTGTTATCGAAGCGATGGAGCTAGCAAAAGCAGAAAACCGCCAATATCAAAATTGGGCAAAAACAAAACAAACCAAATCAAATACCACAAAGCAAACGAAAGAGACCCCTAATCGTAATCGTTTTATAAGTGAAAAAACGAAAGAAGAAGAGGAGAAAGAAACCGTTAGTGCTCAAGAAGAAAATAAGCGAAAACTCGCAGAACGTCTAGAAAAACTTAAATTAAATAAAGGTAAGTAAACGTTAGAGCACATCCCTCTAGCGTTTTTTTGTACACACAGTCAAAAGGAGGCTCGACTCCCTCCCCGCGGAAAGCAAGTGTCTGTAGCGACGAAGTGCAACGGGTTAACTTAAACACCTGATTTTAGAGACGCAACGTCCCTTCATGTTTTTATAAAGATTTATCATTTTTTAATACTTTCCCCCATATACATAGAAGCAGGTGTAATAAAGGGGGGACAAACTTGTTTGAGATTTCCTTTCATGATGAAACTGATGCAAGTATTGTTTATAAGCAACTTAAAAATTGTTTCGTAAAAAGTGACAGTTCACTTTCTTTACATAACGAAAAAATTTGTATGGAAATGCATGAGTTGAAAAAAATAAAGCCAAGTATGATTGAGACGTTAAGATGGTTTGTAAAGAAAAAAGAACAACAACGGGCATTGTCAGTGTTAGAACACTCCTTTTTCTATAAGGACATAGAAGAGCAAGAACAAATTTTATCCATATTACAAAGCATTCTAAACGGAGAAAGAGACGACATCCCTAATCTGCCATCGCTAGTAGAAAGAGACCAAACATTAATTAAATCGCTACATTTATTGTTAGAAAATCCAGTTTCATTTTCATTCGAATCTGTATTAACTTTCCGACTTAAACATTATTTTGACTCGTTGTATCAATTTATTGAAGCGGCTATTGATGAGTATAAAATGGAACAGGAATATCAAGCGTTTATTCAACAATTGAGAGAGGTGTTATTTTCAGCTGAATCAAAACTAGATGAAGTCCATTTAGTGTATGAAACACACTTTGAATTTTACGATAGCCAACAAAATTACTTATCGAAAGATCACTTAAAAAAATATATTAACAGAACTCATTTTAATAATTATGCCTTTTATATTGATTCAGTCGTTTTGGCTCCATTAGTGTCAATAGCTCCAAATAAACTTTATTTATACACAGATCATATGGATCATCAACTTGTCCAAACGATCCGAAACATATTTCAAGAGCGTGCTACAATAAAACCGTATCAACACTTTCCGCTAAAAAAAATGAAAGTTGAGTAATCCACTACTTGATTTTATTGTGTAGGGAGAATATAATTACCTACATATTCATTTTAATTTAAAAGCGAAAAGTAATGATAAGGACAATAGTAGTTAAATACGAATTTCAGAGAGGGAAGACAAGGCTGAAAGCTTCCTATTACGATTTAAGTACTTACCACCTTTAAACTTCAACAGCGAACCTTAATAGCAGTAGTTGTTGACGGCAGTTCCGTTACCCAAACTAAGCCATTATCTGTATATTTTGTTTGCAGAGCAATGGGAATTAGGGTGGAACCACGATGAGAATAATAACTCGTCCCTTTTTATAGGGGCGAGTTTTTTATTTTAATAAATAATAATAACAAGAGGTGATTAGGATGTCTGAATTAGTAAAAATTCAATTTCCAGACGGAGCGGTAAAGGAGTTTGAGCGTGGTACGACAACAGAAGATATTGCGGCATCCATTAGCCCAGGTCTAAAGAAAAAAGCCATCGCTGGAACTTTTAACGGCGAACAAATAGACTTGCGTACTCCAATAAACGAAGATGGTCAAATTAGTATTATTACACAAGATGGTGAAGATGCTTTATCTATTATGCGTCATAGCACTGCGCATCTTATGGCTCAAGCTATTAAACGTATTTATGGAAAAGGCGTTAAATTAGGTATTGGTCCTGTTATTGAGAACGGCTTCTATTATGACGTTGATATGGAGCATGCATTAACTCCAGAAGATTTACCTGCAATTGAAAAAGAAATGAAGAAAATAGTGAACGAAAACTTTGATATCGTTCGAGTGGAAGTTTCTCGCGAAGAAGCACTTCGTCGTTATGAAGAGATTGGCGATGAATTAAAATTGGAACTTATTCGTGAACTACCCGAAGGAGAAACAATTACAATTTACGAACAAGGTGAATTTTACGACCTTTGCCGTGGTGTACACGTTCCTTCTACTGGGAAAATTAAAGAATTCAAGTTACTAAGTATCGCTGGTGCTTACTGGCGAGGAGATAGTAAAAATAAAATGCTTCAACGTATTTATGGTACTGCGTTCTTCAAAAAAGCGGAATTAGACGAACATTTACGTTTATTAGAAGAAGCAAAAGAACGTGATCACCGTAAACTTGGGAAAGAATTAGACTTGTTCTTCAACTCGCAAAAGGTTGGGCAAGGACTCCCATTATGGTTACCGAAAGGGGCAACAATTCGTCGCGTTGTCGAACGTTACATTGTAGATAAAGAAATTAAATTAGGTTATGACCATGTGTATACTCCTGTAATGGGAAGTGTAGAATTATATAAAACTTCTGGTCACTGGGATCACTATCAAGACGGTATGTTCCCACCGATGGAAATGGACAATGAACAATTAGTACTTCGTCCGATGAACTGTCCTCATCATATGATGGTTTATAAAAACAGCATTCATAGTTATCGTCAGCTTCCAGTCCGTATTGCTGAGCTAGGAACAATGCATCGATATGAAATGTCTGGTGCATTATCAGGTTTACAACGTGTTCGTGGAATGACATTAAATGATGCACACATTTTCGTTCGTCCAGACCAAATTAAAGACGAATTTAAGAGAGTAGTTCATTTAATTCAGGAAGTTTATAAAGACTTTGGAATAAACGATTATTCCTTCCGTTTATCATATCGTGATCCTGAAGATACAGAGAAATATTACGATGATGATGCAATGTGGGAAAAAGCACAAAGCATGTTAAAAGATGCAATGGATGAAATGGAACTAGATTATTTCGAAGCGGATGGTGAAGCTGCGTTTTACGGACCAAAGTTAGACGTTCAAGTTCGTACAGCTTTAGGAAAAGACGAAACACTTTCTACTGTCCAATTAGACTTCTTGCTTCCTGAGAAATTTGATTTAACTTACGTTGGAGAAGATGGAAAGCAACACCGTCCAGTCGTAATCCACCGCGGAGTTGTTTCCACAATGGAGCGCTTTGTTGCCTTCTTAATAGAAGAATATAAAGGGGCATTCCCTACTTGGTTAGCTCCAGTTCAAGTACAAGTAATTCCTGTTTCTCCTGAAGCTCATTTTGACTATGCGAAAGAAGTGCAAGATCGCTTGAAAGCAGAAGGAATTCGCGTTGAGCTTGATGAACGTAACGAAAAAATTGGTTACAAAATTCGTGAAGCACAAATGCAAAAAATTCCTTACATGTTAGTGCTAGGTGACAATGAAATTCAAGAAAAAGCTGTAAATGTACGTAAGTACGGAGAGCAAAAATCAGAGACTATTCCGCTTGAGCAATTTTTACAGCAATTAGTAGCTGAAATAAAAAAATAAAAAAATAGTTGTCAAAGATAAATGTATCTGATACAATTTAAAACGTTGCTTGTTTTGAATATACATTCCTTGACAACCATCATAAGAAATGTTATATTTCTTAGGTGAATAGAATACTTGTTTATTGAACAAGAAGAAGCACCCGCTTCTCACCTGATTGACGCAAAATTGCAGTTGCCAGGTTTTACGAGAATTTTTCAACTTTAATTCGTAAAGTGTGGGTGTGTTATGCATCCACACTTTTTTTGTTCACAGGATTGTTCAAAAACGGTGTTCGTATAAAACCTTGGAGGTGGCTAATTATTAGCAAAGATATGATGGTGAACGAAGGTATTCGTTCTCGTGAGGTTCGTTTAATCGGTCAAAACGGAGACCAGCTTGGAATTAAAACAAAACAAGAAGCACTTGAGATTGCTGCAAAAGCAAACTTAGACTTAGTGCTAGTTGCTCCAAACGCAAAGCCTCCTGTATGCAGAATTATGGACTACGGAAAGTTCCGATTCGAGCAACAGAAGAAAGAAAAAGAGCAACGCAAAAACCAAAAAGTTATTAACGTAAAAGAAGTTCGATTAAGTCCTTCAATTGATGAACACGACTTTAACACGAAACTTCGAAATGCGATAAAGTTCCTTGAAAAAGGAGACAAAGTAAAAGCATCGATTCGATTCAAAGGTCGTGCCATTACACATAAAGAAATTGGTCAACGTGTATTAGACCGTTTCTCAGCAGCTTGCTCTGAAGTTGCAACAGTGGAATCGTCGCCTAAAATGGACGGTCGTAGCATGTTCTTAGTATTAGCACCTAAAAATGAAAAGTAAGAAATAGAGGAGGACTCACCTATGCCTAAAATGAAAACTCATCGCGGATCTGCGAAACGATTCAAAAAGACTGGATCTGGTAGTCTTAAGCGTTCTCACGCTTACACAAGTCACTTATTTGCTAACAAGTCTCAAAAGCAAAAACGTAAATTACGTAAAGCTGCTGTTGTAAGTAAAGGTGATTTCAAACGCATTCGTCATATGTTAGACAACATTAAATAATATCGGTTTTTTATATATAGGAGGGAAACACAATGCCAAGAGTTAAAGGCGGTACAGTAACACGCAGACGTCGTAAAAAAGTCATTAAATTAGCTAAAGGTTATTTCGGTTCAAAACATACTTTATATAAAGTAGCTAACCAACAAGTAATGAAATCATTAATGTATGCTTATCGTGATCGTCGTCAAAAGAAACGCGATTTCCGTAAGTTATGGATTGCTCGTATTAACGCAGCAGCTCGTATGAACGGTCTTTCTTACAGCCGTTTAATGCACGGATTAAAAGTAGCTGGTATCGAAGTTAACCGTAAAATGTTAGCTGACCTAGCTGTTCATGACGAAAAAGCTTTCGCTGAATTAGCAACAGCTGCAAAAAACAGCTTAAACAAGTAATAACGATAAAAGAAAGGGGACTATACTTATAAGTAGTCCCCTTTCGGTTTTATTATGGGAAGTTTGGTGAAGAGAAAGATATGATAGAGTTGTTACTGATTTATCTCGTACTTAATAGTGTCGCTTTTCTATTAATGAAAGTAGATAAAAAGAGAGCGATTAATAATAAATGGCGAATATCAGAATCTACTTTATGGGCCATTTCTATTGTTGGTGGTGCGCTAGGCTCATGGGCAGGGATGAAGAAATTTCGTCATAAAACGAAACATAATACATTTAAATTTGGTATGCCACTATTGACTCTAGTCCAAATAGGGACAATTATCTATTTCACATTGGTATAAGCACTTAAATTATCGAATAAGCATAGAATAATGCAATGCGGAGCGAGGTGAAGACCAAATGGATGAACGATTATCTGTTTTATATGTAATGGTTGAAACACATTGGTTACTAGCATCTATAGCTTTTATATCTTTTCACATTTTAAGACAAATATTATTTATCCCAGTTGTGATCATTTGTGTTGCAGGTGGAGCATTGTTTGGTGGTCTATTAGGTAGCGTCTATTCCATTATTGGTCTTACATTATCAAGTCTACTTTTCTATCTCCTTTATAATCAAATGCCTAAAATATTTGGGAAAATATTAAAAATGAAAGAGAAATGGTTTGGTCATCGGGCAGAATTGTCTGTCGGGCAAGTTACTGTTCTTCGATTAATTCCATTTATTCATTTTCATTTATTGTCGTTATGTTTAATTGAAACAACGAAAAATTTTCGTGAATATGTGAGGGCTTCTATCATAGCAAACATTCCGATTGCAATTATTTATACCGTATTTGGTCAGTTTATACGTGATTTTTCCCCGTCTATGATTTTGTTATTATTACTTTTATTATCTGGTTTGTTTTTTCTGGTAAAGGATAAATATGTGATTATAAAATGGGAGAAGTTCTTTCAAAAAGATAAAGCTCGGAGCAGTTAATCAATGATTAGCTGTTTTTTTATGTAGAGAAACTATTATAACCAATGAAAATAGGCTTAAGTATGTCCGTTTCACTTCGCATCCGTGAGTCTCGTACATTCCACTACGTTACAGTCTCTTTTTTTATATTCAGAAGGAAACCATTTTGAGGAAAATCAACCTTTTTCTCTTAATTAGCTTCCTCTTATGATCACTTATTTAACAGGTAGCAGAATTTACATAACAGAGTTTCGATATTATTTAACAGGTAGCAGAATTAACTTAACAGAGTTTCGATTTTATTTAACAGGTAGCAGAATTTACATAACAGAGTTTCGATTTTATTTAACAGGTAGCAGAATTAACTTAACAGAGTTTCGATTTTATTTAACAGGTAGCAGAATTAACTTAACAAACCTCCGATTTTACTTAACAGTCTTCCATTTTTACTTAACAGCCGCAGAATTTTTTAACAACGCTTTGTTTAACAAACCTCCGATCACATTAACAGCAGCCATAAGCAGTTTTGTGAAACTTATAAATAATATAAAAGGAATATATCTTAGTAGTGATACAATGAATACGGAAGGTCCTTAAGAATTACAGACAAATATGGGGAAGGTAATGAACGATGAAGTTGTATAAAGATGATATGAATGAGTTTTACGCTTTGGAGATTTTAAGTTGGCAGTACGAGCCTCCTTACGATTTTTACAATGGAGAAGTGAGCCGAGAAGGTATGATGGAATTGTTAGTGAAGGACTACTATACAATCTTAGATGAAAATAAACAGTTAGTAGGGTTCTTTTGTATCGGAGAAGGAGCACAAGTTCCGACGACAGATTACAATTATAATAATTTATTTGTAGATATTGGCTTTGGTTTGAAGCCGGACTTAACTGATCAAGGAAATGGTGATGATTTTCTTTCCTTTATTATGGAGCAAGCCAAGAGGATGGGGGATTGTAAAAATCTTCGGTTAACAGTTGCCTCCTTCAACGAACGTGCCATTCACCTTTATAAAAAACATAAATTTACTGAAACGACACGATTTCTTTTTCATGGTACAGAATTCATCGTAATGATACAAGAATAAAAAAAAAGAGCTTTGTTTAGCTCTTTTCTGCTTTTAAAAATTCTTTAATCGGGCTTTTCCAATCGATAATTGCATTAGGATATGCTCTTCTAACTTCTTTTTCTATAAACTCAAAGTCACGCTTTTCTAAACCTTGTAGTTTTGACGTATTTTTAGGGAAGATAAAAATGGATATGACTTCAAATGCTTTATCGGTAGTCCCTAAATATTTTTCTCCTTCAAAGAGTACACCTTTGTACGTTAAGAGAAAGTTTTTACGTATATTTTCTTTTTTATCTAACATATAAAAGTTTTTTTGTTCGTGCGCTAATTCTAATTTTCTCTTCGGATTAAAAACATATTTGATGATTGCGTAAATAAGAAAAACAAAAAGCGCTAACAGTAATATACGTATAAGGTAAACAATCATGGTCCTTTAACTCCTTATTTTTAATAGAATATAGATGGATTACCCTATTTTACGATTTTAATCACGCAAAAGTTTCATTTTTGATATAATTTTTTTAAATAAATTTTATAAAGGACGGTACATATGAAACTAGACCAATTATTTCTTATGCAAAAAGAGTTAGATTCAAAAATTGAAGAGCAACACGGATTAAAAAAAGAAGAGCTTTTTGATCGGAAAGTGTTAGCCTTACAAGTGGAAGTTGGGGAACTTGCTAACGAAACACGTTGTTTCAAGTTTTGGAGTTTAAAACCTTCTTCTCCTAAAGAGGTTATTTTAGAAGAATATGTTGATGGACTACATTTCATTTTATCACTAGGCTTAACGTTAAACTATAGCATGGATATTGAAACGGAAGCATCCGTAAAAATGGAGTCTGTTACAGAACAATTTTTAGTAGTCTATCAGTTAATTTCACAATTCCGTGAATCGAGAGACGAAGATACGTACCAAGTACTATTCTCTTCCTATATTCATTTAGGGGAGTTATTACATTTCGAATGGAAAGAAATTGAACAGGCATACTATAAAAAGAATGAAGTAAACCATGAACGACAGCAAACAGGATATTAAACACAATTTGTTGGTTTTCTCTCGCTTTTCTTCTGACAGAAGTTTCTGTATAATAGGCGTTGAGAATATTAAGGGGGACGAAATATATGACAAAGCAGTTAGATGAAACGTTAACGATGCTTAAAGATTTAACGGATGCTAAAGGTATTCCGGGCAATGAAAAAGAGCCTCGTGACGTAATGAGAAAATACATAGAAGCTTACGCTGATGAAGTAACAACGGACGGACTAGGAAGCTTAATCGCGAAAAAGGTTGGGGTAGCGGACGGTCCTAAAATTATGGTTGCTGGCCATTTAGATGAAGTTGGTTTTATGGTAACGAGCATTGATGATCGCGGATTTATTCGTTTTCAAACAGTCGGTGGCTGGTGGTCACAAGTAATGCTGGCACAGCGTGTAACAATCGTAACGAAGAAAGGTGACATAACAGGTGTAATAGGATCTAAACCGCCTCACATTCTACCACCAGAAGCTCGTAAAAAACCAGTAGAGATTAAAGATATGTTTATTGATATTGGTGCTTCAAGCCGTGAAGAAGCGGCTGAATGGGGTGTTACACCTGGAGACCAAGTTGTTCCTTACTTTGAATTCACAGTAATGAATAACGAGAAAATGTTATTAGCAAAAGCTTGGGATAATCGTATCGGATGTGCGATTGCGATTGACGTATTAAAGCAGCTTAAAGACACAGATCATCCAAACGTAGTTTACGGGGTAGGAACTGTTCAAGAAGAGGTTGGTCTACGTGGAGCGAAAACATCTGCAAACATGATTGAACCAGATATTGGCTTTGGTGTGGATGTTGGTATTGCTGGGGATACTCCTGGAGTAACGGAAAAAGAAGCACTAAGTAAAATGGGTAAAGGACCTCAAATAATTCTTTATGATGCATCAATGGTTTCTCATAAAGGGTTACGTGATTTTGTAACAGGTGTAGCAGATGAAATGGAGATTCCGTATCAATTTGACTCTGTAGCTGGTGGAGGAACTGACTCTGGAGCAATCCATTTAACAGCACAAGGTGTACCTGCATTATCTATTACGATTGCAACTCGTTACATCCACTCTCATGCAGCAATGTTGCATCGTGATGACTATGAGAATGCAGTGAAATTAATTGCAGAAGTGATCAAACGTTTAGATGCTGATACTGTAAAAGAAATTACGTTTAATTAATGAAAAAGGGCTTCCAGAAATGGGAGCTCTTTCTAATGTAAAGTTGTAGTATATACCGCTATTGATTACTACCTAGTTCCAATGATTGCAATGATTTTATGGTGTGGATTGTAGCGAAGGACACTTGACTCCTTGGGAGGAGAGGGAAGGCTGGGAACACGAAAGGGCAAAAGTAGAATTCCCTTAACAGTAATTAGGTATATTCACAATAGAGGAAAAGCATAAAGCAAGATTCCAAAGAGGAGGGAAAAACGTTCCATTTGAACCAAATTAAAAAAGAGCGGTTTAATTATTCCGCTCTAGTTTTTCCATCCATTATTTTAAACTGTTTTCTAATGTTGTAAGCATTTCTTGCTTGTCTTGTTCAGAAGAGTGTTGCCATATCATTTCAAATAAAACTCCTAGACCAGGTAACATCTTTTCTTCCCCGTTTTGAATAGCATCAACGATAGTTGCTTCCAATTCTTCTTGAGAGTTACCTTGTACGTTTTGTTTAATCGCATGTCGTAAATTTAAGTTCATAACATTTCACCCCTAAAATTAATATGTACATTTGTATGTTTTACTAAAATAGAAAAACTATGTATAGAGAATACCTTTTTTTTCCCCTGTTTTGTACATCTGATAGAAATTTGAGTATAATGAACAACAAGGTGAAATAAAGGAGAATTAGAACGTGAAACGAATTGATTCAGTCAAAAACCCTAAAGTGAAACAATGGAAAAAATTACATAAAAAGAAAGAACGTGAAATAGCGAAAACATTCTTAATAGAGGGATTTCATTTAGTAGAAGAGGCTCTAAAAGTAGATGGATTAGTAGAAGAGATCATTATATCAGAAAACGAAAACATCCCAGCAAACTGGAAAATAGATAATGCTACCTGGTATATAGTATCAGATGATGTTCTAAAAGCTATTAGTGAAACAGAAACACCACAAGGAGTATCTGCTGTCTGTCAATTCCAATCGAATAACGAGAGTATGTTAACTAAAAGTAGCAAAGTGTTAATGTTAGATAATGTACAGGACCCTGGTAATGTCGGTACGATGATTCGTACCGCGGAAGCCGCAGGTATAGACACCATCGTACTTGGGGATGGAACTGCTGATCTTTATAATGGAAAAGTTGTCCGTGCAACGCAAGGAGCAATTTTTCATGTGCCAATTATTCGAGAAAATCTTCAAACATGGATAGAAAAATGTAAAGAGATAGGTATACCCGTTTATGGTACAGCATTAGAAAATGGAATGCCATACACAGACGTAAAACCTACAACTTCTTTTGCGTTACTTGTTGGGAATGAAGGCCAAGGAGTGGCAAAAGAGTATTTGTCTAAAACAGACAAAAATTTATATATTCCTATTTACGGAAAAAGTGAATCACTAAATGTGGGGATTGCGGCTGGTATTTTGATGTACTACTTAAGAACTTAATTATGTATCAAAAAAATGGATAGGTAAAAGGCCTTAGAAAAAAGAATAGGCAATGCGAATAAAAAAAGCTGGAAGAGATTGTTGTCTCCTACAGCTTTTTTTATTCTTTCAACTTTACCGCGATAAGGTAGTGTTGGTCTGCAAATAGTTAAAAACAGTAAAAAAATAGTAAAAAAAGATAGACAGTAAAATTACATTACAGTAAAATGATATTTAGTGAAAATTTGTAATATTCGTAATAAATTTGTAACAAAGAACATGGATTGGAAATCATTATTCATAGTCAAAACATAAAAGAATAGGAGGAATAAAATGAGAGAAAATAAATTGTTAATAACAACGCTAGGAATCATTGTGTCCATCATCATAATATTCATCTCCGCGTCGTTAATAATAGGCAATGAATATTACGAAGCAGCCAAGGCCAACTACTATGAAAAAAATTTGAAAAACATGAGCTCTCTTGAACAATTCACAACTTTACTAAGCCTTATTGTTTATGGAGCAAAGGGAACACTAGTAATTATCTTGTTCATTTCTATTATCCAATACGTAATAGCAGTACCGTTAGGAATATATGCAACGAATAAAAACGGAATTTTTAAATTGTTAATAAATATGCTTAATGGTTTCTTTTCCAGAATACCACCAATTATAACTGCGATCATTTTCATCAATTTGCCATTTTTAATCTTTTCCAATGGAAGATACTTTTGGGCCATCTTAATCTTAGCTTTTATTGGAGTAGGACGAGTTAGCAAACGTATATATAACGAGAGTATGGAAGCTTCCAGTAGTGAAAGAGTCATTCTAGGAAAAAGGAGCGGGTATAGAGGTTTCTATTTATTATTATATTTTGTCTTTCCTATGATTCTACCTTCTATATTGTATAACTTCTTTAAGGATTTAGGAAAAACAACTGCACTCATTGCGCAACTAGCGATTTTTAACATACTTGTCTCAAAAACAATTGATAATAAAGGGCAGGGATTTGGTCAACTAATGAATACGGAATATAATTGGACAACTATATTAGGAAATACAACTAGAGTAGTAGTTCATGCCCCACTTGCACCATTAATACCAATACTTGCATTTATTATTACTATTACAATATTTAACATGTTAGCCGATGGGGTGCGGAGCTATTATAAAAATAAAGTGAACGCTCCCACTACAACAAGTCATTCAATGGCTGAGCCAATTTAAATTATTGGAGGTGAAAAAGTGAATTCTAAATTACTATTCTCACTTGGTAAGATAGCAATCATTAATTTTCTTGTAGTAATAGCATTATTTTTATTAACGATGTTTCCGCGTGGAACGAATCAAACAGACAAACAACAGTTTTCTGTAAAATATTATTTTAGTTTAACAAGTTACTTTGATAACATTAAGAACTATTTTATTTCTAGGTACGAAAGAAAAGACCTAGGAGTGACTTGGATCGAACGGACACCCGTTTTGGAAGAGATGAAACCATTTGTACTCAACAGCATGGATCTTTTTCTTACAACTCTCTTTACCTCCATTTTAGTTAGTGTTGTTGTTAGTCTCATACTACATAAACTACTTCTTAAATATAAACGACTAGACTTAAAGAAATTTCCTTCCTGGTTTGAACTTCACGACATCTTTATTATTGTTATTTTATATAGTTTTATTTCATATTTCAGTAGTAACTACTCATTTGGACAGATTGCCTTTTTAAGTATCGTATACCCTTCTATGGTCATGACAAAATTTATATTAGTATCGTTATCAACTAAAACTAATTTATCATTTGTACAAATGATAAAAACGGGTTTTATAACTGTTCTTCTCCGTTTTAGGTCATTTACATTAATACTTCTAACAAGTGTTTTTTTAGTAGAATGGCTAACAAAATATAAAGGATTTACCTCCTTGTTTATTAGTAAAGTTGATTTTAGTAATGTTTCATTTGCTCGATCTTTCAGAACGTACGATTACGAACTCATCATCGTTATGATGCTTGCATTAATTTTAGTTGTTATTGTTGCGGAGTGGGTCAGCTTTATAACAAAGAAGATCACTAGAATGGGTAAGGGAAGTTGGATAAAAAGCTTAAGATTACTTTTTGTTTCACACGGTTTGCTTGTGTTTGCAATTATAGCACTAGTGTTATTCCCGAAAAATGGATACCAAGACTATACGAATGTGGCCTATACATTTTCCCCAACCGATTATAAAAATAATATTACTAGCTTATTATCAAGTATAGTAAATGACAGATCATTAGGGGAAACGAAAAGTGGTGCATCGATCGAAAGCGAAGTCTTTAAACTTTTCCCTAGAAGTTTAAAGATAATTATTGCCGCCTTCTTTATTACAATAATAGTTGGATTAATGAAAGGTATAGTCGATTACCTAATTCAAAAAAAATGGTACGGTATGATAGGAAAAGGAGCGACATGGGCGACTGTTTCAACACCAGATTTCTTCATCATGTTCTTTATCCAATGGTTTTTAATATTTAATGTTCCAACCTTTAAAGTACTTGGTCATGAACATTGGTATAGCTTTCTCTTTTTAGGGGCTTTAATTTCCATCCATCCTATTGCATATGTCGCCAATATTGTTCGAAATGCACTTGATGATGAAGCGGGAGAAATGTATGTACAAGTAGCATTATCAAAAGGCTTATCAAGGAACTATATTTTGAAAAAGCATATGCTTAAAAATGTCATTCCTACACTATGTAGCTATTTATCTGCTGTTTTATTATATATTATGTCTAATCTTTTAATTGTAGAGTGGTTTTTTGATTATAGTGGGGCAGCACAAAGAATGTTAATGGCTATTAATATTAGTACAAATTTAATATCGGTAAAGGGAAGTTTTGAAACAGAAGATGCTCCATTGTTATTTGGTATACTTGTTTGTTTTTTACTCCCGTTAATTGCAGCACAAATTGTTGGCACAATGATAAAATATAAATTTCATCCAGTAGGGAGGGATTGAATATGAAAAGAAACTACCTGCTGATTGTTGGATTAACTATGCTATTGTTCTTAATATTCATCATGATTATTACTCCAAGTGTTGTAAATGAAGAAAGATTAGTAGAAGAAAGAATTCAGTTCGAAGAAGGAAAGATATTAAAGGCACCATTTCCTCCTAATACGCTTAATTATAAGTTGGGATCTGATTCAGATGGAAGGGATTTACTAAGTCTAATATTAGTTGGAACGAAGGAGACTTTACTTATTATATTTTCCATAACACTCTTACGCTATCTCATTGCTGTTCCTTTAGGGTTATATGCCTCCAAAAAGGATGGGTTGTCAAACTGGCTTGTAGGAGGATGGAATGCCCTGTTTTCTAGTATTCCGACATTACTAGCAGGAATATTCTTAATTAATATGCCATTTATTATTTTTGCCGAAAATAGATATACGTTGGTAATACTAATTATAGCTCTCTTAGAAGTTGGTCGTGTAAGCTATATTATCCAGGAGCAAGGTTATAATACTTTACAAAAAGAATTTACGCTTGCTTCAAAGGTTCAAGGTGCAAAGGATTCTCAACTAATATTGCAACATGTTTTTCCTTATTTGATTCCTACTATTGTTATTCATTTTTTCATGGATTTAGGAAGAGTTACGATACTAGTAGCCCAACTTGGGATCTTTTCTATCTTTGTTACTCAACAGTTTGTGCAAACAGGTCCATTGTTAAGTTCTATGGGACCCCCATTTGGTTTTCTGGAAAACACAGGGTATAATTGGGCAACGATGCTGAATGGAATTAAGAAAGAAATGCATAGTGCCCCTTGGCTTGTGTTAGTACCAGTAATAGCCATCATGTATATAACATTTATGTTTAATTTAATTGGTGAGGGAGCAAAAAAGTATTTCCTTCGTCGTGACGGTCATATGTAGCCATTACAATTCCCGTATTATTTCGAGACTTAGTTGCAAGAAACGAAAACATTTCATATAATAAGAAATGATTACAATATAATAATTTAAAACGATGATAGAGGCAAGTAATTTACATGCGCCATCTAGGGAGAAAATGCCAATGACTGAAAGCATTTTTATGGAAAGTAGTAAATGAAAATTTCATCTCTTGAGTTGGCACTTGGACCAGTAATAACTGTAAAGGTGTACCGGTGAAAAGCCGTTATAGGAATGAAGTGAACTAAAACGTTTTTTTGTTTAGTTAATTAGGGTGGTAACGCGATTTAAACTCGTCCCTTCTATAGGGGCGGGTTTTTTATTTTGCTTAAAAACACCTATTACATAAAAATAAAAGGAGGCATTTGAAATGGAACAACGTTTAAAAGAGCTACAACAACAAGCTCTTCAAGAAGTTAGTGATGCAAAAAATTTAAAAGAATTGAATGATGTTCGTGTTGCATATTTAGGGAAAAAAGGACCAATCACGGAAATTTTACGTGGTATGGGGAAACTTTCTGCTGAGGAAAGACCGAAAATGGGGGCACTCGCAAATGAAGTACGTGAGGCTATTGCAACTCAATTGGAAGCAAAAGTAGAGATGTTAGAAAAAGCGGCGGTTGCTGAAAAGCTAGCTTCCGAATCTATAGATGTTACGTTGCCAGGTAGACCTGTACGTACAGGTAATAAACATCCGTTAACAAAAGTAGTAGAGGAAATTGAAGATCTATTTTTAGGAATGGGTTATCAAATTGCCGAAGGGCCAGAAGTAGAAAAAGATTATTATAACTTTGAAGCACTAAACTTACCGAAAGATCACCCAGCTCGCGATATGCAAGACTCTTTCTATATTACGGAAGATACATTACTTCGCACACATACTTCCCCAGTACAAGCTCGTACAATGGAGAAAAACGAAGGAAAAGGACCGATTAAAATAATTTGTCCTGGTAAAGTGTATCGTCGAGACGATGATGATGCGACACACTCTCATCAATTTACACAAATTGAAGGGTTAGTAGTAGATGAAAACATTCGAATGAGTGATTTAAAAGGAACGTTAGAAGTATTTGCGAAAAAGATGTTTGGTGAAGATCGTGAAATTCGCTTACGCCCAAGCTTTTTCCCATTCACTGAACCGTCAGTAGAAGTAGATGTTTCTTGTGCAAAATGTGGTGGAAAAGGATGTAACGTTTGTAAACAAACAGGCTGGATTGAAATTTTAGGTGCTGGAATGGTTCATCCTAACGTGTTAGAAATGGCAGGTTATGATTCTAAAAAATATCAAGGGTTTGCATTCGGAATGGGCCCTGAGCGTATTGCAATGCTGAAGTACGGAATTGATGATATTCGTCATTTTTATACGAACGACCAACGTTTTAACACTCAATGGAATAGAGCGTAATAGAAGGGAGAGAGTCTAATGTTAGTTTCATATAATTGGCTGAATGAATATGTTGACTTAAATGGAGTCAGTGCAGATGAATTAGCAGAACGTATTACACGTAGCGGGATTGAAGTTGAAGGTGTAGATGTTTTAAACGAAGGAATTAAAGGTGTTGTAATTGGCCACGTTTTAGAACGTGAGCAACATCCGAATGCAGATAAACTTAATAAATGTTTAGTAGATGTAGGAGAGGAAGCACCTGTTCAAATTATTTGTGGTGCTCCAAATGTAGACAAAGGACAAAAGGTTGCGGTTGCGAAAGTAGGAGCAGTATTACCTGGCAATTTTAAAATTAAACGTGCAAAACTACGCGGCGAAGAATCGAACGGTATGATTTGCTCGTTACAAGAATTAGGAATAGAGTCTAAACTAGTAGCAAAAGAATTTTCTGAAGGAATTTTCGTATTCCCACATGATGTGGAAGTTGGCACAGACGCGCTCGCATACTTAAGCCGTAACGATTATGTTCTAGAGCTAGGTTTAACACCAAACCGTTCAGACTGTTTAAGTATGTTAGGTGTTGCTTATGAAGTGGGTGCAATTTTAGGAAATGAAGTAAAATGGCCAAAAAGTTCTTATGACGTAAGTGAAGAACAAGCGTCCAATTACATTTCTGTTAAAGTCGAGGCAGAAGAAGATAACCCACTATACGTTGCGAAAATCGTTCAAAACGTAAAAATAGGTCCTTCGCCATTATGGATGCAAACACGCTTAATGGCTGCTGGAATTCGCCCGCATAATAATGTAGTAGATATTACAAATTACATTTTATTAGAATACGGTCAACCGTTACACGCTTTTGATTATGACAGACTAGGTAGTAAAGAAATTTTAGTTCGTCGTGCAACAGAAAAAGAGAAAATTGTCACGTTAGACGATGCAGAAAGAACATTATCTTCTGAACATCTTGTTATTACAAATGGAACAGAACCAATAGCACTAGCAGGTGTAATGGGTGGGTTGAACTCTGAAGTTCAGTCTGATACAACAACTGTACTAATTGAGTCTGCATACTTTAAAGGGACTACTGTTAGACGAGCTTCAAAAGATCACGGACTAAGAAGTGAAGCAAGTGCACGCTTTGAAAAAGGTATTGATCCGAATCGTACACATGAGGCAGCGGAAAGAGCAGCAGCATTAATGGCTGAATTCGCTGGTGGTGAAGTATTAGCAGGAAGTGTAGAAGTAAACACAATTGCTTATGAGCCAAAAGTAGTTACAACTACTCTATCTAAAATCAATAGTGTTTTAGGCACGTCTGTAACGGCAAGTGAAGTAAAGGCTATTTTTGAAAACTTGAAATTTGAAGTAGTGGAAGATAACGAAACGTTTACGGTAACAGTTCCTACTAGACGTGGTGATATTACGATTGAAGAAGACCTTGTAGAAGAAGTTGCCCGCCTATATGGTTATGATAACATTCCAACAACACTTCCTATTAGTGCTGCAACACCGGGTGTGTTATCAACATATCAAGCGAAACGCCGTAAAGTACGTAGTTTCTTAGAAGGAGCAGGATTGCTACAAACCATTACGTATTCCCTTACAAGTAAAGAGCGTGCGAAGCAGTTCGCAATAGAAGATGGAAAAGAAATTGTGCTAGCAATGCCAATGAGTGAAGAAAGAAGTACGCTTCGTTTAAGTTTAGTTCCACATTTGCTTGAAGTCGTTCAGCACAATATTGCTCGCCAAACTCACGCTAACTCTATTTACGAAATAGGTTCTGTTTTCGTTGGAAAAGAAGGAGAAGAGTTACCAGAAGAAAAAGAACGTCTTTCTGGTGTGTTAACTGGTCTTTGGCATTCACACCAATGGCAAGGTGAGAAAAAAGCGGTAGATTTCTACGTTGCTAAAGGTATTTTAGACGGCATGTTTGAAATGTTAGGTTTAACGGAGCGAGTAACATACCGTCGTGTCGAGCTAGACCAATTACATCCTGGACGTACGGCAGAAATATTATTGAATGATGATGTCGTTGGTTATGTAGGTCAGTTGCACCCAGAAACGTTAAAAGAGTTAGACCTTCCAGAAACATATGTTTTTGAACTAGCACTTCAAACAATTTTAAATATAGAAACGGAAGAAATAAAATATGAGCCAATTCCGCGATTCCCATCAATTAGCCGCGATATTGCGCTTGTAATTGATCGTTCTACACCTGCTGGTGACTTAGAAAAAGTAATTCGGACTGCAGGAGGTAGCTTATTAAAAGAAGTTCGTATTTTTGATTTATACGAAGGAGACAAAATTGCGGAAGATAAAAAATCAGTCGCTTACTCCTTACGTTACTATCACCCAGAGCATACGTTAACGGATGAAGAAGTAACGAAAGTTCATGAAAAAGTGTTAGCAGCATTAGAAGAGCAGTTTGGAGCAACGTTAAGAAGTTAATTAAAAAAGACCTATCCAAATGGTACAACACCCAACAAGTTAGAGTGGAAGCTAACTTCTTAGGGCTATTGGATAGGTCTTTTACATTTCTATTAACATTTATGGCTGAATCTTAATTAATCTCTACCCCAAAGCACGTCAAGCTTTTCTCCTTCAAAAAGATTCGTATCAATATTACAAGTTTCTGCATCTAGCCCATATTGCCAACCGATGATAAGTGCATCTTCCGGTCCAATAGGTTCATAGTCTGGTGCTTCTGCTTCTGTTGTTATCCCAACGTTTGGTGCTGCTGTCCATAAATACGTATTTTCACGAATATCTCCATTTTCATCTGCAGCAGCATTAAATTGTACATAAAGCTCTCTTTCAGGGTCGAAAATACCGTAAATACCAGGGATGTATTCAGAATCTGAGATAACGTCGTACCAGCCTGTAATAAAGTCAGCATCTACATTAAAAAATGGTTCAATATTGGCAAAAATGGCTACCCCTTCAGGAGCGTCTAATTCTTGAGCTAGTTCGATAGCTAGTTCTGCTTGCTGTGCTCCATTGTCATAGCCTGTTGCATCATTAAATTGGTTGTGAATTAATAAAATTTCTGCTCCTTCACTATGAATTAACTCCACTTGTTCAGAAGTTAAGCCGAAAGAAACACCATCCACGTTACCAAGATATCTTCCCCAAACTAAAGGTTCACCAAAGTTCTCACGTACACAAGCGTAAAACTCTTCTGTCGTTTCACTCGCAGAGTCTACTCCCCAAACGATTTCGGGCCTTTCTTCATCATCCTTGTTACTGTCTTCACCGTTTCCGTTGCCATTACCGTTCCCGTCTCCATTATCACCATTTCCGTTACCGTTATCGCCACCATCATTATCGTTTCCACTATCTCTACTTACAACATTATTGTTTACGTTATTTGAAACGTTCACATCCACTTGGACAGAGATATTATTAGAAACGTTATTATCTAATGAAGCTTCTCCATCAACATTCACATCATTTTGAATGTCGTTTCCAACGTTGCCGTTTACATTTCCTTCAATGTTATTTTCAACGTTGTTATCAATCGTTGCATTTGATCCACCGTTAATATTGTTATCGATATTATTTGAAATAGTTTGATCAGATGAATCGTTGGTCGAACCATTGCCGTTATTGTTTACTACTTCTTCAACGGGAATTAATTTCCCAACCGTTTTCTCGAGTTTGTTATAAGAAATAATGGCAAACGTCGATATAAACAAAAAGAAAACAACAGCAATTATAGTTAGTTGTTGTCCATTCCTCATCTTCTCACATCCTTTCCTTTTGCATAGTACGTATGCAAGCAGAAAAGTGTGTGTACCAAAAGGCCTGTTTTAAGTCTGGTAAATGTTGCATATGAGGGATGGACTAACTATGTGTTTTTCCCAACAAATTTTGTGGAAGGAAAATTGGTGAATAAGTAATGATAAAGGTATTTTGTCCTTGGAGACATACATGGAAATGAAATATCGTATCATGCCGAATGGAGTTGAATGAATCACCTTAGAATTGCTTCAATATTTTACCTTTCAAGATTTAGAACCGTCAGTGAAACCGACTAACTTTTGACAACTGGCCTATTTCCAAGGTAGACCTCCATACGAGCAGCTAAATTTACACCATGGTATATGAAAATGAGGAAAGTCTTATCCCGTTCTAGAAGTTTACCTTCCAATGTTTAGTACTGTGAGTGGAACCGAGCGGAAGGTATGTGACTCCTGCGGGAAGAAGAGGAATCGGATCGGATGACCCCACAGGGCGCAGCCCGAGGAGGCTTCCGTTTCTCCCCGCGGAAAGCACATGCCTGAAGCGCAGTGAAACGGACTAACTTAATGCTACCATGTTATTTTCAAGGTAGACTTAAGTTATAAACAAAAAAGTTAGAGAGATATTCTCTAACTTTTAATCGTTACTCATCAATCGAAAAAAACGTATCCTTCATTGCATTGGAGCTATATTTTACTAAAAAGTTATCTCCCTCTCTTACATGCTGGACCGCATATCCGGTCAGCTCCGCACCTTCATACAAATTCCCTTCAAAAGCATTAGGCACTACAACGGAATAATTCGGATCAAACTCATAAGCTTTACCATCATCCGAAACAAATTGAATGTTCCAGCCGTCCGTAACAAAAAGTGCATAATCTTGAGTATCCGCCTCTTCCACAGTTAAATGTACTTCAACAAGCGCATATTCATAGCCTTCTGCTGGAGGCTCATTAAACTGATTTTCTGCCTCAATAATTTCCCAAGCTTCTTGCCCACGAGTTACGTCTAATAATGTAACGGATACTTTTGCATCATGTGGATTTGAATCATCGTCATAAATAACTTCATCAATAGTGACCGTTTGCCCCATAGGTACTGGGTTCGAACGCTTCCCTAAGTTATCCTCTTGGTTCTGCTGCCCTTCTTCTGTGTCCTCCGTTAAATCAGTTCCAGCACCATTTTCTGTTTCTTCCGTTGGTGGTGCTGGGGTATTCGTATCTCCGCCACCACATGCAGTTAAAGAAAAAGTAAAGATTCCAAGTACCATTACGATAAAAAGTCTTCTATATATCATGAAAGCAACCTCCTTTTTTAAAAAATCTATTCCATCATAGATTGTGAAAAGAGAGGCTGCTTCATACAGTTATTTTCTTGCCAGTCTTTTAGCTTTTTCACTATTAGCGAAGTGGACTTTAGCGAGCTGCCATAACATGCCTTCACCATGTTTTTTAATTACTTTTGCAGCAGCTTGATCTACGATTGCCCCTGCTCCTTTTGGAATCGTTAACTGAGCCACTTCACTTAATTTATCCATCTCTTTTAAAAATGCATAACGCGCAATGATCGAGGCAGCAGCTACAGATAAATGCAGGCCTTCTGCTTTCGTTTGAAAATACACATTTTCTTTTACAATGGTCTTTTGACCTGTTAAATGTCTATAATACACATTCTCTTCTGCAAACTGGTCAATTAAAATGGCGTCTGGTTTTTCAGGACTTATTTTATTTAACACATTTTCTAATGCTTTATTATGTAATAGTGCTTTCATTTTACCTTGAGTCATCCCTGTTTGTTGCATTTTATTATATTTTTCATTATGTAATACGAGTAAGCTATATGGAACGAAAGGTATTATTTCACGTGCGATCCCTATGATTTTTTCATCAGTTAGTGCTTTCGAATCTTTTACTCCGGCGTGCTTTAAAATGTCCATATCTTCTTGACGAACATACGCCGCACAAACCGTGATGGGACCGAAAAAGTCACCTGTACCAACCTCATCAGATCCGATAACTGATAGGTTAGCGAAATTACTAGGTAATGAAGTCTTTTTCATAATGGAGGTAGTGCTTTTTGCGTTTGGTGAAACGTTATTTACGCTACCCCATTTTCCAACTTCATTACTAGCATCTCTCCCTTGAAACAGCACTTTCCCAGATTTATAGCCAGTTATGGAACATCCGCTAGTTTTTGCTGCAAACACTCCACCTGGAGGGATTTTTCCGGTAGAGCTTGGTTCGTAATATGATTGCATTTTTTTCATCGTATTCTTATCTACAATTAACACTTGGTTGGACAAATTCGTCACTCCTACAACAAAAATTTACAATGTTTTTAAATTACTTTCCACATAAAGTTAGTTCGTGTTATTATAAGATTTAGGATTGGTGAAATGGGGGCATATGTTTTGTCAGATAATAAAACACGTACAACGGTTGACATTTATGGACAGCAATATTCCATTGTTGGTACGGAAAGTATAAGTCATATTAGGCTCGTTGCTTCCATTGTCGATGAAAAAATGAGAGAAATCAATGGTAAAAATCCAAATTTAGATATAAATAAATTAGCAGTATTAACAGCAGTGAATGTCGTGCATGAGTATATTCAATTAAAGGATGCTTATGATACGCTTGAAAGAGAATTGAAAAAGAGGGATTGACTACGATGCTCGATATAATCATCATCTTTTTATTTATTTTAGGGTTAATTGTAGGTGTACGCCGCGGTTTTATTATGCAGGTTGTACATTTATCAGGCTTTATTGGCGCATTTCTCGTTGCATTTATTTTTTATGAGAAACTCGCCCCAAACTTAAAGCTATGGGTTCCGATGCCTAGTTTTGGAGACCCTGCCTCAGCAGTACTTTTGTTTGAAGCGACTAACTTAGACGTTGCTTATTATCGTGCCATTGCTTTTGCACTTTTATTCTTCGGATCAAGAATTGCCTTTCAAATTATTGGATCAATGTTAGATTTCTTAGCGCATTTACCGATATTAAAAACGGTCAATGGGTGGGCTGGAGGAATATTAGGATTTGTAGAAGTGTATTTACTTGTCTTTGTTTTACTTTACATAGGTGCATTAGTGCCGTTAGATGCTGTTCAAGCTTCTATTAGCGATTCGTCTATGGCTAAAAGTATTGTTGAACATACACCTGTCTTTTCTACTAAATTAAAAGAGCTTTGGATTGGTTATATGGCAATGTAGGAACTCCTCTGCAAAAAAGTAGAGGAGTTTTTCCTATTACTATGGAATATTGTACTTGAGGGGAAAATATTTGTATCATTAACTTATTGAATCCTTTGGAAAGAAAGGTTGGAGTAGAAATGAATAAAAAACAAATCGTTCGCTATTTAGAGACGATTGCGATTTATATGGAATTAAAAGGTGAAAATACTTTTAAAATATCTGCTTTCCGAAAGGCCGCAGCAGCGTTAGAAAACGATGACCGTAGTATGGAACAAATAGAAGATGTAACAAAATTACCTGGAATCGGGAAAGGTACTGCTAGTGTTATACAAGAACTATTAGCGGAAGGGAAATCATCTGTTTTAGAGGAATTGCAAAAAGAAGTTCCAGAAGGGCTAATCCCCTTACTAAAACTTCCTGGCCTAGGCGGTAAGAAAATTGCGAAACTATATCAAGAGTTAAACGTAGTAGATATTCATACGTTAAAAGAAGCGTGTGAGCAAGAGAAAGTACAAGCGCTAGCTGGTTTTGGAAAAAAAACAGAAGAGAAAATTTTAGTTGCAATTGAAGAGGTAGGAAAACGGCCAGAACGATTACCGATTGCTTTTATGATGATGATTGCCGAAGATATCGAAAAGCAAGTTTCAAACATGACTCACATTGAACAGTTTGAACGTGCAGGTAGTTTAAGAAGATACCGGGAAACAATTAAGGATCTAGATTATATTATTGCTACTAACACTCCAGAGAAAGTGAGAGAACAGCTCGTACAAATGGAGCGAGTTAGCGAAATTATTTCAAATGGTGATACAAAAGTTTCCATTGTATTAAAGTACGACTATGATGTATCAGTCGATTTTCGTTTAGTAGAAAAGAAAAGCTTTGCAACGACTTTACACCATTTTACAGGTTCAAAAGACCATAACGTTCGGATGCGTCAATTAGCGAAAGAGCGTGGAGAAAAAATTAGTGAATATGGCGTTGAAGTGACAGAAACAGAAGAGGTGCTACACTTTGATTCCGAAGAAGCTTTTTTCCAACACTTTCAATTACCGTTTATTCCTCCAGAAATTCGTGAAGACGGAACTGAGGTAGATTATGCATTAGTGAACGGACATCTACCGCTCATTCGGTTAGAAGACATAAAAGGCGATCTCCATATGCATACAACATGGAGTGATGGTGCCTATACACTTGAAGAGATGGTGAATGCTTGTCGTGCTAAAGGCTATCAATATATGGCAATAACCGACCATTCGCGTTATTTAAAAGTTGCTAACGGATTAACACCGGAGCGATTAAAGGAACAAAGAGAACAAATTAAAATACTGAATGAAAAATATGATGATATTACGATTTTAGCAGGGGTAGAGATGGATATACTTCCAGATGCTACTCTTGATTATGACGATGAACTACTAGAAGAAATGGATATCGTCATTGCCTCTATTCATTCAAGCTTCTCGCAAAATCGAGAAAAAATAATGGAACGGTTAAAAATAGCACTCGAAAGCTTCCATGTTGATATTATTGCTCATCCGACAGGTAGGATAATCGGTCAACGTGCCGGTTATGATGTCGACATTGAAATGTTAATACAGCTTGCTAAAGAAACAAATACAGCACTCGAGTTAAATGCTAACCCTCACCGCTTAGATTTAACGAGTCATCATGTTAAGCTAGCACAAGATAATGATGTGAAGATCGTTATTAACACCGATGCACATAGTTTAGAAATGTTGGAAGATATGCCGCTAGGTGTTGCTACCGCTCGTAAAGGTTGGATTAAAAAAGAGAGTGTTATTAATACGTGGGATATAGAACAATTAAAGAAGTTTTTAAATAGACACCATTCGTGAATAGCTATTTACGAAGAAGGGAGTAATCAAGTGCAGCCTAGAACGTTTAAAGTATTAGAATTCAATAAAGTAAAAGAAAAGTTAAGAGAGTTTACGGCCTCTTCATTAGGTAAAGAAAAAGTAGATTCGTTATTACCTTCTTCCGATTTTGAAGAGGTGAAAAATAGTCAGTTGCAAACAGATGAAGCTGCTACAATTATCCGCTTAAAAGGAGAAGTCCCACTAGGAGGAATAAAAGATATACGAGCTCACGCCAAAAGAGCTCAATTAGGTGGCGCGCTTCATGCACAAGAGTTGCTAGAAGTAGCTGGAACGATATATGCAACGAGACAATTAAAAAAGTTTATGGAAGCATTACTTGAAGATGAAATAAAAGTTCCGATATTACAACAACTCATTGAAGATTTGGTTGCCCTTCCAGAAGTAGAAAGAGCAATAAAAACGTGTATCGATGATCATGGTGAAATGTTAGACGGTGCCAGTGATAAATTACGTGGAATTAGGCAGCAGCTACGCTCAACAGAATCAAGAATACGAGAAAAGCTAGATAGTATGCTACGTTCTTCTAATGCACAAAAAATGTTATCTGATGCTATCGTTACCATTAGAAATGAACGTTATGTGCTACCGGTAAAGCAAGAATACCGCGGAGCATACGGTGGCATTGTTCACGATCAATCTTCTTCAGGAGCGACTTTATTTATCGAGCCACAGCAAGTCGTAGATTTAAATAATACATTGCAAGAAGCGAAGGTGAAAGAAAAGCAGGAAATTGATCGGATATTACGAGAGCTTTCTTTACAAGTGGCGGAAGTTGCTGAAGAGCTTACTAGTAATGTCGTTATTCTAGCCGAGATTGATTTTATGTTTGCAAAAGCAAAATATGGTAAGCATATACGTGGCACGAAACCTACTGTTAATAACGACGGCTATGTTAGAATGCTGCAAGCAAGACATCCGCTTATTTCTGATGATGAAGTAGTCCCGAATGATATCGTGTTGGGGAAAGATTATACGTCAATCGTTATTACCGGTCCTAATACTGGTGGTAAAACGGTAACCATTAAAACGATAGGGTTATTAACGTTAATGGCACAATCAGGTTTACAAATACCAGCTCAAGACGGATCAGAAGTAGCTGTTTTCTCAAAAGTTTTTGCAGACATCGGTGACGAGCAATCAATTGAACAAAGCTTAAGTACGTTTTCTTCTCATTTGGTGAACATAGTTGATATTTTAAAAGATGTAGATGATGAAAGTTTAGTGCTATTTGATGAACTAGGTGCAGGAACGGATCCGCAAGAAGGGGCCGCTCTAGCGATATCCATTTTAGACGAAGTGTATCAAAAGGGTGCGCGAGTTGTAGCTACAACCCATTATCCAGAGTTAAAAGCTTATGGCTATAACCGAGCAGGAGTGGTAAACGCTAGTGTCGAATTTGACATTGAAACATTAAGTCCCACATACCGATTATTAATCGGCGTTCCTGGTAGAAGTAATGCATTCGAAATTTCAAAACGACTTGGCTTACAAGGAGATATTATTCAGAGAGCTAAAAGCTTTGTAAGTGATGAGAGCAATACAGTCGAAAATATGATTGCCTCTTTAGAGGACAGTCAAAAAAGAGCAGAGAAAGAATGGAAAGAAGCAGAACAAATACGTAAAGATGCGGAAACATTGCATAATCAATTACAAAAACAAATAATTGATTTAAATGAGCAACGTGATAAATTGTACGAAAAAGCAGCGAAAAAAGCTGAAGAAATGGTGGAGGAATCAAAGAAAGAAGCGGAAGAAATCATCCGTGAACTTCGTAAAATGCGTCTCGAGCAACATGCAAATGTAAAAGAGCATGAGTTAATTGATGCAAAGAAACGGTTAGAGGATGCTGTACCATCTGTACAAGGTAGTAAGCAAAAAACTACTTCGCCACAATCTACACAACAGTTAGAACTTGGAGATGAAGTAAAAGTACTAACGTTAAATCAGACTGGTAACCTTGTAGAAAAAGTAAACGACAGAGAATGGCAAGTGCAAGTAGGTATTTTAAAAATAAAAGTCAAAACGAAAGACCTTCAGTACGTAAATCGCCCAAAACCAGTGGAGAAAAAACCGTTAGCTACTATTCGAGGGAAAGATTATCATGTTAATCTAGAATTAGATTTACGAGGAGAACGATATGAGGATGCCTTATTACGTGTAGAAAAATATATCGATGATGCATTACTAGCTGGTTATCCACGTGTTTCGATTATTCATGGTAAAGGAACAGGCGCATTACGAACTGGTGTACAAAATTATTTAAAGAACCATCGATCCGTTAAAAATTATCGGTTCGGAGATGCTTCAGAAGGTGGAACTGGTGTTACGGTAGTCGAATTTAAATAGTGGGGGAAAGTAATGGAAAACTTTTGGGAAATGGAGATAGTACGGACAGCGGCCAATTTTAGTGTTGTAGTATTGTGTATCGTACTTTTTTTAGCTATTTTCGAGATTGTAACGAAGTACAAAAATTGGGAAGAAATTAAAAAAGGAAATGTTGCAGTAGCGATGGCAACTGGTGGGAAAATGTTAGGGATAGCTAACATTTTCCGTTTCTCCATACAAGACCACGACTCGTTATTTGCGATGATAGGCTGGGGAACAATCGGGTTTGTGTTACTCTTATTTGCTTATTTTATGTTTGAATTTCTTACACCGCGGTTTAATGTTGATAAAGAAATCGAAAACGACAATCGCGCAGTAGGTTTCATATCTTTTATTATCTCGATAGGTTTATCATTCGTAATTGGGGCAAGCATAAGTAGTTAAGGAGAATTCAATTAATGGAAACTTTAGCAAAAGTATTACTAGCCTTATGTGCAGTATTTATTTTAATTGGAATAGTATATTTATTTATCGTATAATTATTTAACATTATTTAGTAAAGTGTTATGAAAAGGTGGCTCTCTTGCTACCTTTTTTCTTTTTCCACAACCATTCACCTTTTACAACTAGGAAAAAACAGTATACATGTTGGCGAAAAATTTTAAAAAATATAAAAAAGTGTTATAATTCTGTAAGACTTCTTGATATACTATAACAAACTGATATAGGCCATATGTAATAGTACAGGCACATATCCGTTTCCCGGTGAAGCGGTCCATAACAAACATAGTCAATAGGTTAGAGAAAGTGGGCGCTAACACCTGCATCTTAGTTCTACGTAACAATCATTGGGGGATGATTGATATTTCACTTTTAAAGGGAGGTTGAAAGATGGGAGAAATGAACAGACCATGGGTTTCTCAATACCCACCAGAAATACCGAAAGAAATAGAAATCTCAGAACGTAGTTTGCAATCGTTTTTAAAGGATGTAGCGGAGGAATTCCCCGAAAAAGTTGCGATTCATTTTCTAGGGAAAAAACTAACGTACAAAGAATTGTACGAACAATCTTTAAAGCTAGCAAACTATTTATCGGGACTTGGTGTTTCTAAAGGAGATCGTGTAGCTATTATGCTACCAAACTGTCCACAAGCTGTTATTGGGTATTACGGAGTTCTTTTAGCAGGAGGAATTGTTGTACAAACGAACCCTCTTTATACAGAACGGGAGCTAGAATACCAATTAAATGACAGTGGTGCCGAAGTGATTGTTTCACTCGATATTTTGTATCCTAGAGTGTCAAAAGTGAAAGCGCTAACAAAGTTAAGACATGTTATTGTCACTGGAATTAAAGATTACTTACCTTTTCCGAAAAACTTATTATATCCTTTTGTACAAAAAAAGGAATACGGTATTGTTGTGAAAGTTGAGCATAGTGGGGATAACCACCTATTTACTGAAATTATGAACAGGACAGCTGCGAAACAGTTGAATGTGGAAGTCAATCCGAAAGAAGACTTAGCGCTTCTCCAATATACTGGGGGAACAACCGGCTTTCCAAAAGGAGTAATGTTAACCCATCACAACTTAGTATCCAATACAGAAATGTGCGTTAAATGGATGTATAACTGTAAAAGAGCAGAGGAAGTAGTGCTAGGGGTGCTACCATTCTTCCACGTTTACGGCATGACAACAGTAATGAATTTATCTGTTATGCAAGCATTCGAAATGGTGTTAGTACCTAAATTTGATGCTACAACGATGCTAAAGCTAATTCAAAAGTATAAGCCAACTTTATTTCCTGGTGCACCAACAATTTATATTGCTTTACTTAATCATCCTGATATTGAAAAGTATGATTTGTCGTCCATTGATTCTTGTATTAGTGGGTCAGCACCACTTCCAGTTGAAGTACAGGAGCAATTTGAGAAAGTTACTGGTGGTAAATTAGTGGAAGGATATGGCCTGACAGAATCTTCTCCAGTAACCCATGCAAACTTCTTATGGGGAGAAAGAGTTTCAGGTAGTGTCGGTTTACCATGGCCAAACACTGACGCAGCAATACTATCGATGGAAACAGGAGAAAGAGCAGAAGTTGGTGAAATTGGAGAGATTGCAGTTAAAGGTCCACAAGTAATGAAGGGCTATTGGAATAAGCCAGAAGAAACAGAAGCAGTTTTAAAAGATGGCTGGTTATTAACTGGCGATTTAGGTTACATGGATGACCGAGGTTATTTTTACGTTGTTGATCGTAAAAAGGATATGATTATAGCAAGTGGCTTTAATATATATCCGCGGGAAATAGAAGAAGTATTGTACGAACACCCTAAAGTACAGGAAGTTGTAGTAGCTGGTATTCCAGATCCTTATAGAGGGGAAACAGTAAAAGCATACATTGTGAAAAAAGCTGGTACTGAAATGACGGAGGATGAATTAGATCAATACGCTAGAAAACATTTAGCGGCTTATAAAGTGCCAAAAATATATGAATTTAGAGATGAATTGCCGAAAACAGCGGTAGGAAAAATATTAAGAAGATCATTAGTAGAGGAAGAGAAAGAAAGAATAGCAAAGTAAGTTCCTCTAGATGATGGAGACATCATCTTTTTCTTTTTCGCAATGAAAAAATTATGGTATGATAGGATTGACAGTAATACTTTTATCCATTATTATGAGAATATGAATGATGATTCATTCATTTTTTCAGTAAGGGAGCGAAAAGGTTGAAACAACAACAAAAGCCTAAGTATAAACAAATCATCGATGCTGCAGTAATCGTTATCGCTGAAAAAGGATATCATCAATCACAAGTATCCAAAATAGCGAAGCAGGCTGGTGTTGCAGATGGAACGATATACTTATATTTTAAAAATAAAGAAGACATTTTAATCTCGCTTTTTCGAGAAAAAATGGGATTGTTTATTGAAAAAATTGAAGAAGAAATAAAGGGAAAAGAAACAGCAAAAGAGAAGTTATTAACGTTAATAGAAAAACACTTCTCTATTCTAGCTGAGGATCATCATTTAGCTATCGTTACTCAGCTTGAATTACGCCAGTCTAATCTTGAGCTTCGTTTGAAAATTAATGAAGTTTTAAAAGGCTATTTATTATTAGTAGATAGTATTTTACATGCTGGAATAGAAACTGGTGAGCTTAGAGAAGATTTAGACGTTCGATTAGCAAGGCAAATGGTTTTCGGAACGATTGATGAAACGGTTACTTCATGGGTAATGAACGATCAAAAGTACGATTTACCTACACTTGCTCCGAAAGTTCACAATCTATTAATCAACGGTTTTGGGGCTTAAATTTTTAGCCCCGAAACGTTACATACAATAGAAAGTGGGGATGAGAATGGAATTTTTCAAATGGAAAGATATTGAGCATGTAGCTGTTGTTACTATTAGTCGTGCTCCTGCCAATGCTTTATCGTCTTCAGTTTTGAAAGAGCTTAAATTACTTTTAGATGAACTAGAAAAAAACGATAATGTAAGAGTTATTCTACTTCATGGAGAAGGAAGATTTTTCTCTGCTGGAGCAGATATTAAAGAGTTTACGACTGTTTCAACAGGTGAACAATTTTCCGAACTCGCAAAATATGGTCAACAACTATTTGAACGTATGGAAAACTTTTCAAAACCTATTATTGCATCGATACACGGTGCTGCATTAGGCGGTGGATTAGAATTAGCAATGGGCTGCCATATTCGATTAGTCTCAAAAACAGCAAAATTAGGTTTACCAGAATTACAACTTGGATTAATTCCAGGCTTTGCTGGTACTCAACGTTTACCGAGACTGATTGGTACTCCGAAAGCTTTAGAATTAATGTTAACAAGTGATCCAATTACAGGGGAAGAAGCCGTTCAATGGGGACTAGCAAATAAAGCATTTGAAGAAGATGAGTTATTTGATGAATCGTTAAAAATGGCGAAAAAAGTTGCTGCTAAAAGTCCAATTACAACTGCTGCTGTCATTGATTTAAGCAAATATAGTAAAACAGAGCTGTTTTATGAAGGTGTAAATAAAGAAGCCTCCTATTTTGGTACAGTCTTCACTTCAGAAGATGGTCAAGAAGGAATAGCCGCCTTTTTAGAAAAAAGAGCTCCACAATTCAAAGGGAAGTAATATTTTTTTAGTATATATAATCTGAATGTTAGTAATTCATCTAATCTTTTAATAGGAGGTACAGTTATGAATATTTTTGTATTGCTTAAAAGAACTTTTGATACAGAAGAGAAAATTACCGTTTCAAATGGTGCTATTAATGAAGATGGAGCAGAATTTATTATAAATCCTTACGATGAGTATGCAGTGGAAGAAGCTATTCAATTAAGAGATGCTCATGGCGGAGAGGTTACAGTCGTGACTGTAGGGACAGAAGAAGCTGAAAAAGAATTAAGAACAGCTTTAGCGATGGGGGCAGATAAAGCAGTCCTTATCAATATTGAAGATGATGTGGAAAATGGTGACCAATTTACAACGGCGAAAATTATCGCAGAATTCCTTAAAGAAAAAGAAGTAGACATCATTCTAGGAGGAAACGTAGCGATTGATGGTGGTTCTGGTCAAGTAGGGCCACGCGTAGCAGAATTATTAAACATTCCTTATGTAACTACCATTACAAAATTAGAAATTGATGGAGGGAAAGTTACGATTGTGCGCGACGTAGAAGGTGATTCGGAAATTATTGAAACGTCATTACCGTTATTAGTGACTGCACAACAAGGATTAAACGACCCTCGCTATCCTTCTTTACCAGGAATTATGAAAGCGAAAAAGAAGCCGCTAGATGAACTTGAGTTAGATGATTTAGATTTAGAAGAAGACGATGTAGAGCCTAAAACAAAGACAATTGAAATATATTTACCACCACAAAAAGAGGCAGGACGCATTTTACAAGGTGAGTTAGAAGAACAAGTGAAAGAGCTTGTAACAGCATTAAGAAATGAAGCGAAAGTAATATAATTCATTCGTAAAATAGATCTTTCAAGAGGAGGAGAAATCATGGGTAGAAAGGTATTAGTTCTTGGAGAAGTACGTGATGGGGCTTTACGTAATGTATCATTTGAAGCAATCGCGGCGGGTAAAACAGTTTCTGAAGGTGGAGAAGTTGTTGCAGTATTATTAGGAGATAGCGTTTCTTCACTAGCGACAGAATTAGTTAGTTACGGAGCAAATCGAGTAGTAACAGTAGAACACGAAAATTTAAAAGCGTATACATCTGACGGTTATGCTCAAGCGTTAATGGCAGTTATTGAGCAAGAAAGCCCTGAAGGACTAATTTTCGGTCATACGGCGCTAGGAAAAGATTTATCACCGAAAATTGCTTCAAGATTAAATTCTGGTTTAATTTCAGATGCGACACAAATAGAAGAAGCTGGAGGAAATATAGTATTTACTCGTCCAATTTATTCAGGAAAAGCATTTGAGAAGAAAATTGTAACTGACGGACTAATTTTTGCAACAATACGTCCTAACAATATTGCTAGTTTGCAAAAGGATGAGTCACGTACAGGCGAAGTTTCTTCTATAAGTGTAGACGTAAAAGATTTACGTACAATTATTAAAGAAGTAGTACGAAAAGCAACAGATGGTGTGGACCTTTCAGAAGCAAAAGTGGTAGTTGCTGGTGGGCGTGGTGTGAAAAGCGTGGAAGGTTTTGAACCGTTAAAAGAGCTAGCAGACGTATTAGGAGCAGCGGTTGGTGCTTCCCGTGGTGCTTGTGACGCAGACTATTGTGATTACTCTTTACAAATTGGTCAAACAGGTAAAGTAGTTACACCAGATCTTTATATTGCTTGTGGAATTTCAGGAGCAATTCAACATTTAGCTGGTATGTCTAACTCAAAAGTAATCGTTGCAATTAACAAAGATCCAGAAGCGAACATTTTCAAAATAGCTGATTATGGAATTGTCGGAGATTTATTCGAAGTTGTACCGATGCTTACAGAAGAGTTTAAAAAATTATTAGTGACATCCTAACTTCTAAATGCTGCGAGAAAATCGCAGCATGTTTTATTTTCAATTGGAAAAACTAATAAAGCAAGCAAAAAAATAGCATATACATAAAAGATAATGCTATACTCTAACGTGTAAAGAAATATTAACCAAAATTAAATCATTTTTTTATTTGGGAGGAATTTTATTATGGCAATTACAAATGCAACAGATCAAACTTTCGCACAAGAAACAGCTGAAGGTGTAGTATTAGCTGACTTTTGGGCACCTTGGTGCGGACCTTGTAAAATGATTGCTCCTGTATTAGAAGAGCTTGATACAGATATGGGTGACAAAGTGAAAATCGTAAAGGTTGATGTGGATGAAAACCAAGAAACAGCTGGTAAGTTTGGTGTAATGAGCATCCCAACACTATTAGTATTAAAAAATGGTGAAGTTGTTGATAAAACAGTTGGTTTCCAACCGAAAGAAGCATTAGCTGAACTTTTAAACAAACACCTTTAATAATATGAAAAGGGCTTAGTGAAAATGCACTAAGCCTTTTTCTATGCCTTTGTTCGACAAAATTCATTTCTTGGGAAATAATTGTCGATAATCCAGAAATGAAAAAATGAACTAATGGAAACTATATGATAAAATATACGTTGGAAACATATAAACTGGAGGGTGAGGAAAATTGAATACATTGCTAAAAGAAAAGCTATCCATTTTGCCTGACCAACCAGGATGTTATTTAATGAAAGATCACCAAGGTACAGTGATTTATGTTGGTAAAGCAAAGGTATTAAAAAATAGAGTTCGATCTTATTTTACAGGATCTCACGACGGAAAAACGTTAAGACTAGTAAATGAAATAGTTGATTTTGAATATATCGTAACTTCTTCTAATATTGAGGCGTTAATTCTTGAGATGAATTTAATAAAAAAACATAACCCAAAGTATAACGTTTTGCTTAAAGATGATAAACGTTACCCTTTTATAAAAATTACAGCAGAGCGCCATCCACGTTTAATTATTACGAGGAAAGTAAAGAAGGATAAAGGAAAATACTTTGGTCCATATGCAAACGTCCAAGCAGCAAATGAAACAAAGAAACTGCTAGACAGAATTTATCCATTACGAAAATGTTCCACATTACCCGATAGAGTTTGCTTATATTATCATATTGGCCAATGTTTAGCTCCTTGTGTAGAATCAGTTTCGGAACAAACGAATAAAGAAATGGTAGAGGAAATTGTTAGGTTTTTAAATGGCGGCTATAAAGAAATTAAAAAAGAGCTAACAGAGAAAATGAATATAGCTGCTGAAGCTTTAGATTTTGAACGAGCGAAAGAATATCGTGACCAAGTGCTAAGTATAGAAGCAACTATGGAAAAGCAAAAGATGGAAATGACCGATTTTGTAGACCGTGACGTTTTTGGATATTCAGTAGATAAAGGTTGGATGTGTGTACAAGTATTTTTTATTCGTCAAGGAAAGTTGCTTGAAAGAGATGTATCTTTATTTCCAATTTATAACGAACCAGAGGAAGATTTTTTAACATTTTTAGGTCAGTTTTATTCGAAAGTTAACCATTTCATCCCAAAAGAAGTGCTGTTGCCAAATGAAATTGACGGTGAGTTAGCAAGTAAGCTATTAGAAACGACAATATTAAAACCACAGCGAGGGAAAAAGAAACAGTTAGTAGATCTTGCAAGTAAAAATGCGAAAGTAGCATTGCAAGAGAAGTTCTCTCTTATTGAACGGGACGAAGAAAGAACGATAAAAGCCGTTGAAAACTTAGGGGAAAAGTTAGGAATCCGAACACCGCATCGTATAGAGGCTTTTGATAACTCTAACATTCAAGGAACAGACCCTGTATCCGCAATGGTCGTATTTATCGACGGAAAGGCCGAAAAAAGGGAATATCGAAAATATAAAATTAAAAGTGTACAAGGGCCTGATGACTATGAATCGATGCGAGAGGTTGTTCGCAGAAGGTACACGAGAGCACTTAAAGAGAGCTTACCGCTACCAGATTTAATCATTATTGATGGTGGTAAAGGTCATGTCGGAGCTGTACGCGATGTGTTGGAAAATGAACTTAATTTATTCACACCAGTCGTCGGTTTAGCGAAAGATGAAAAGCATCGAACTAGTGAGTTAATTGCCGGGGAAGATTTCGATTTAGTGCCTTTAGGGCGTAATAGTCAAGAATTTTATTTATTACAACGAATTCAAGAAGAGGTACACAGATTCGCAATTACGTTTCATCGTCAACTTCGAAGTAAGAACGCATTTCAATCAATGTTAGACGACATTTCTGGAGTAGGGGCACAACGTAAAAAAACACTATTAAAACATTTCGGTTCCATAGCAAAAATAAAAGAAGCGACTGTAGATGAAATAAGAGAAGCGGGAGTCCCGCTAAAAATAGCAGAAGATATTTATAATAAGTTTAATGAATAAACTATTGTCTCATATATAATAGTCTGTTATAATCAACATTAATTTCATAATGTACACTTCAAACACGAAGTGAAGATAGAGGTGCGAACTCTAATAGTATGTAATGGGAGAAGATAGAGCTTCTGAGAACATTACAGAAAGGGGAGGATCGCCGAAGCGAAAAAGAACTCTACTGTCTTTTTTGCTGGTTCTACATTTAATAAATGTAGGATTGTCAGATGGATATTACTATCTGGAGAGCTATCTCACGCGGTGACAGTTTTTTAGCATAAACGGATCACAGCAATGAGAATATAGCTCATTGCTGTTTTTTTGTTTTTATAGCCAAAAAATACACCTCTAATCTTTCTCATTATGATTTAATCCTGGCTACATGGTGTAGGCAAAATAAATAAAAAAGGGATGATTAGAATGGCAATCATTGTACAAAAATTTGGAGGAACATCGGTTGGTTCAGTTGAAAAAATTCAAAATGTAGCAAATAGAGTTATTGCAGAAGTGGAACAGGGGAATAGAGTAGTGGTAGTCGTCTCTGCTATGGGAAAAACGACGGATCAGCTCGTTTCTTTAGCTAGCGAAATAAATCCGCATCCAAGTAAACGAGACATGGATATGTTACTAACGACAGGTGAACAAATAACGATTTCTTTATTATCAATGGCCTTACAAACGAGAGGATTTGATGCTGTTTCCTTAACGGGTTGGCAAGCTGGAATCCGTACCGAGCCAATTCACGGTAATGCAAGAATCACTAATATTGAAACGAAAAATGTTCAAGAACATTTAAATAATAACAAAGTAGTTATTGTTGCAGGCTTTCAAGGGATTTCCGAAAATAACGAGATTACAACTCTAGGAAGAGGTGGATCTGATACGACAGCTGTGGCGTTAGCTGCCGCTCTTTCGGCTGAAAAGTGTGATATATATACAGATGTTACAGGAGTATATACAACAGATCCAAGGTTTGTTAAAGAAGCAAGAAAGTTGTACTCAGTCTCATACGATGAAATGCTTGAGCTAGCAAACTTAGGTGCTGGAGTGTTACATCCACGAGCAGTAGAATTTGCAAAAAATTATGGTGTCAAGCTTGTAGTTAGGTCGAGTATGGAAGACGAAGACGGAACGATTATTGAGGAGGAAGTATCGATGGAAAATAGTTTAGTAGTAAGAGGAATTGCGTTTGAGGATCAAATTACAAAAGTAACGGTATGTGGTTTGCCAAATGAATTACATACATTATCGACAATATTTACAACGCTAGCTAATAATAATATTGATGTAGATATTATTATCCAATCAAGTTTAGATAGAGATGGCTCAAATATTTCCTTCTCAGTAAAAACGAAAGACGTTGAAAATACAATCTATGTGCTAGAGCAAAATAAAGAGAAATTAGCTTTTTCCCATATTGAACAAGAAAGTAAATTGGCGAAAGTTTCCATCGTAGGTTCTGGAATGGTCTCTAATCCAGGAGTAGCAGCTGAAATGTTCCATGTTTTAGCTACGGAAGGGATTCATGTGAAAATGGTTAGTACGTCAGAAATAAAAGTATCTACTGTCGTGGATGAAGGTGCGATGGTAAAAGCAGTAGAGGCGCTTCATGTTGCGTTTAAACTAGGTGAAAGCGAAGTGCAAAAAGTAAACGTATAATAGGTTATGGAACGATAATTAGCTTTAACTATTAATAGCCCAATCTTCCATGCAATTGCAAAACTTGTATACAAATATTTAGCCCATATTCATGGCCGTGGCGGCTGAATATGGGCTTGTTGCTTAGTTTTTTTTCTTTCCTAGTGTGTAAAGTTTGTAGAACCTCCAAATTGTACCGGCAGAGAGAGTAGCATGTGCTTTTGCCCTTTTATAAGTGTATATTTACGTATAATAGTGCGTTAATTCAAATAGATTACACTGGGAAAAGGGCAGTTAACTATTATATCTTCTGATTTTCTAGTCAATTTTAGCTGGGTAGTTCTCCAAGTAATTCATTACTTAACAAGTAGTTGGATTTACTTAACAAATTTTGTAAATTACATAACAGGAATCGAAATTTGCTTAACAAGTGTTGCAAATTACATAACAGCAGTCAAAATTTACTTAACAAGTTTTGTAAATTACATAACAGGAATCGAAATTTACTTAACAAGTGTTGCAAATTACATAACAAGAAGCAAAAATTAACTTAGCAAGGGCACATTTCATTTAAAATTAATATTAGACCTTCTAGGCTGCTTGCCTTGTTCGCCGCTAGCGTGCGCCATCCGCTTTTCTATTTGTCCAGCTCCGGCGGCTAGGTCCGGCTCGAACTTCACTTTTCCTCCGTACGATAAGTCAACATCAACTCGCCTTCCGGCTCGTTGTGTTTCCTATATCTCCTGCGGAAAAGCTCCAGTTTGATTGGACCTACCAAGCCGCCTGCGCTTTTCTTCCTATTTATCCCATTGGACGGTTATGTAGATGGTTTTTCTTTTGCGTTCTTCTTCTACCGCTTCGGCTGTTTTTTGTTTTAGACGTTGTATTTGTTCGGCTAGAAAACCAGCTTCTAGTTGGAATGAGGCATCTTTTTGTAATTCAATCCTTCTTGTTACAATTTCTCCGCTTAACTTGAATTTTAGCTCTGTTTTTTTCTCTTCAACAATTTCAATCAAGCCCCATCCAGCTTCATGAAAAAAAGATGGAAGTTCTTCGGTTGATTCGATAGGGAATTTTCGTGCAACTTGCTTTCCAGACCAGTATAGTAACTGGGAATAGTCTTTTCCGAGTATGTCAGGTAAAAGGAAGTCTCGAAGTAATTCATAACCAAATGAAGGAATGAGAAGCTCCTCTGTCTCTACACCGTTTTGGTTTTTTGTGTCATTGCTCATTCTCGCTCTCCTCTCTTTATTAACAGTTTTATTATATACAATGTTCGATATTTCATAAATAATTGTGTATATTGAAATTTTGGTAGTTTAGGAGTATTTAGTAAAAAATATTCTATTAATATATTAAATGAGGTACGAAACTATTAATAAATATCAGAAAAAAATATAAATTTTGTTTTTCTGGCCTCGTATTCTTGACGCTTGTAATTAGTGGGAGTAAAATAATAGTTGTCATATAATTGTCGATAAATTTGCAAAGGCTTTCATTTTATCGAAAATTTGAAAAGTGATGTAGTAGTTTAAGAAATTTTTCACTATAATAGTGAGAGACAAAAACTAACAAACATCGAATCTATTTGTCGAAACTAAAAAGGGGGTACAGAAATGGCGCAAAACAACGAATTTTTATTAAGAAGACTCCATTCCTTATTAGGGGTTATTCCAGTCGGACTCTTCCTAATACAACATTTAGTTGTAAATCACTTTGCAACAAAGGGGCCGGAAGCATTTAACAAAGCAGCACATTTCATGGAAAATTTACCATTTCGTTATGCATTAGAAATTTTTGTGATTTTCCTTCCTATTTTATTCCATGCTATTTACGGTTTGTATATTGCTTTCACTGCCAAAAACAACGTAAGTAACTATGGATTTGTCCGTAACTGGATGTTTTTACTTCAACGTGTAACAGGTGTTATTACTTTTGTATTTATCATTTGGCACGTATGGGAAACGAGAGTTCAAGCTGCATTTGGAGCTGACGTAAACTACAGCATGATGGAAGGGATTTTATCATCAACTCCAATGTTTTGGTTCTACGTTGTTGGTGTAATTTCAACAATTTTCCACTTTGCAAATGGTTTATGGTCATTCTTAGTAAGTTGGGGAATAACTGTAACTCCACGAGCTCAGTTAATTGCTACTTACGTAACAATCGGAATTTTCTTAGCACTTTCTTATGTAGGAATAAGTGCATTACTAGCATTTGTATAAAAAAACGTATGGAGCAAATATAAAGGAGTGAGGTACATAAATGAGTAAAAAAGTTATCGTAGTCGGCGGTGGATTAGCTGGTTTAATGGCAACCATTAAAGTAGCAGAAGCTGGCGCATCAGTTGATCTATTTTCTTTAGTACCAGTTAAGCGTTCTCACTCTGTTTGTGCCCAAGGCGGTATTAATGGGGCAGTAAACACAAAGGGAGAAGGAGATTCTCCGTGGGAACATTTTGATGATACAGTTTACGGTGGAGACTTTTTAGCAAACCAACCACCAGTTAAGGCAATGTGTGAAGCAGCACCAGGTATTATTCACTTATTGGACCGTATGGGTGTAATGTTTAACCGTACTCCAGAAGGTTTATTAGATTTCCGTCGTTTCGGTGGAACTCAGCACCATCGTACTGCATTTGCAGGTGCTACTACTGGGCAACAGTTATTATATGCTCTAGATGAGCAAGTGCGTCGCCATGAAGTAGCTGGACTTGTAACAAAGTATGAAGGATGGGAATTTTTAGGATCCATCGTTGACGATGAAGGTATTTGTCGTGGGGTAGTTGCACAAAACTTAACATCTATGGAGATTGTTTCATTCCCAGCAGATGCTGTAATTATGGCAACTGGTGGCCCTGGAATTATCTTTGGAAAATCAACAAACTCTGTTATTAACACTGGTTCTGCAGCTTCTATCGTATATCAACAAGGAGCATATTATTCAAACGGTGAGTTCATTCAAATCCATCCAACAGCAATTCCAGGAGACGATAAATTACGTCTAATGAGTGAATCCGCTCGTGGAGAGGGTGGACGTGTTTGGACATACAAAGATGGCAAGCCTTGGTATTTCTTAGAGGAAAAATATCCTGCATACGGAAACTTAGTTCCTCGTGATATTGCAACGCGTGAAATCTTTGACGTATGTGTAAACCAAAAACTAGGTATAAATGGCGAAAACATGGTTTATTTAGATCTTTCTCATAAAGATCCAAAAGAACTAGATATTAAGCTTGGAGGAATTATCGAAATCTATGAAAAGTTCATGGGTGATGATCCTCGTAAAGTACCAATGAAAATCTTCCCTGCCGTTCACTATTCAATGGGTGGACTATGGGTAGATTATGATCAAATGACAAACATCCCTGGTTTATTTGCAGCTGGTGAATGTGATTACTCTCAGCACGGAGCTAACCGATTAGGTGCAAACTCCTTACTATCTGCTATTTATGGTGGTATGGTAGCTGGACCGAAAGCTGTAGAATATATAAATGGTCTTGAAAAGTCTGTTGATTCTTTATCTACTTCTTTATTCGATCGATACGTAAAAGAAGAGGAACAAAAATGGAATAAAATTATGAACATGAATGGTAAAGAAAATGCATACGTGCTTCATAAAGAGCTTGGAGAATGGATGACGGATAACGTTACAGTTGTACGTTACAACGACAAGCTAAAACAAACAGATGAGAAGATTCAAGAATTACTAGAACGCTATGATAATATTAATATTCACGATACTGCTAAATGGAGTAACCAAGGTGCGGCATTTACTCGCCAATTATTCCACATGATGCAATTAGCACGTGTTATTACGATTGGTGCATTAAATCGTGACGAGAGTCGCGGTGCGCACTATAAGCCTGATTTCCCAGAACGTAACGATGAACAATTCCTAAAAACGACGATGGCGAAATTTACAGGTCCTAAATCGGCTCCAGCATTCCATTATGAGGAAGTAGATGTTTCTTTAATAGAACCACGTAAACGTGATTATACAAAGAAAAAAGGGGGTAAATAACAGTGGCTGAACAAAAAACAGTAGAATTTATTGTCGTTCGTCAAGATGGTCCAGATGGCAACCCCTATGAGGAAAAGTTTGTCCTTCCTTATCGTCCAAATATGAACGTTATCTCTGCATTAATGGAGATTAGACGTAACCCAGTTAATAAAGAAGGTAAAGAAACAACACCAATAAACTGGGATATGAACTGTTTAGAGGAAGTTTGTGGAGCTTGTTCCATGGTAATTAACGGGAAGCCTCGTCAATCATGTACAGCACTCGTTGATAAACTAGAGCAACCTATTAAACTAGAGCCTATGCGTACGTTCCCAGTAGTACGTGACCTTCAAGTTGACAGAAGTCGTATGTTTGATTCCTTGAAAAAGGTAAAAGCATGGATTCCTATTGATGGTACGTATGACCTTGGACCAGGACCTCGTATGCCTGAGAAAAAGCGTCAATGGGCATATGAATTATCTAAATGTATGACTTGTGGTGTATGTTTAGAAGCATGTCCAAACGTTAATAGTAAATCTGATTTCATTGGTCCTGCACCGCTTTCTCAAGTTCGTTTATTTAATGCTCATCCAACTGGTGAGATGAATAAATCAGAACGTTTAGAAGCTATTATGGGTGACGGAGGACTTGCGAATTGTGGTAACTCACAAAACTGTGTACAATCATGTCCAAAAGGCATTCCTTTAACAACGTCGATTGCAGCACTAAACCGTGATACAACTGTCCAAATGTTCCGTAACTTCTTCGGAAGTGACCAAGGATAATAAAAAAATCAAATCGCCTCGTCTAAAAAATAGATTGAGGCGATTTTTTCACCATATAGCGTGTTTAATAAGAGAGGAGATTCATAGTGGAAAAAATAAAATATATTCAAGAACTACAAACATGGATGAATGAGTTCTCATTCAGTCACCCGATTTCTGTCCGTTTTTCCGAAACAGATATGTTTGGACACATGAATAATACAGTTCCATTCGCTTACTTTGAAGACGCGAGAATAGCATTTTTTAAATATTTAGGGTTTATGCAAAACTGGGTATCACCTAAAAGTGAGACGATTCCAGTAGTAGCGGATTTACAATGCGACTACTTAAAACAAGTATACTTTGGAGAAAAATTACTAATTTATGTTAAAGCTCAAGAAGTAGGCACATCTTCCGTCGATTTGCATTATATGGGGAAAAGAGAGTCAAATGGGGATATTTGTTTTGTGGGAAGAGGGAGAATGGTTCAGCTGAATAAAAGAACAGGAAAAGGTGAACCTTGGTCAGAAGAGATGAGACAAAAGTTTTTTGTGAAAACGAAAATCAACTCATAAAAATTTTAGAAGGTATAGAGGTTAATAATGATGTAATTTAACCTCTTCCTCTTTTTTCTTTTGAATGCAGCCCACCTTTCTTTTTCGTCCCCAATAAATAATCACCTCATATGCCTATAAATAAAACACAATTTGCAAAATAGGTGTTCTAAATGTAACTCTCATAAGGTTTTTCACATATTATACCATGACTAAATATATACCCATCCGCTAGTTCAGCTCTGGCTAAGGCAAGGAGGGTTACATTCATTGAAGGAGAAAGAATTTCAACCAAAGCCATTGCTCACAAAAAGAGAAAGAGAAGTATTTGAACTGTTAGTACAAGATAAAACTACGAAAGAAATCGCATCAGAGTTATTTATTAGTGAAAAAACAGTTCGAAATCATATTTCAAATGCTATGCAAAAGCTTGGGGTTAAGGGGCGATCTCAAGCAGTTGTCGAGCTTCTTCGCATGGGAGAGCTAGAGCTTTAACCGATGAAGGTGACAAATTCAAGGGAGAACTCTACATACCGATAGTATGAGAGTTTCCTCTCTTGCTATTTGTCAAATTCTAAAATATATAGAATAGAGAAAATGTTAATTCCAAGTAAAACTATATTAATTGTCACATGTAATGTATTGCATTTTCTTCGTAAAAATAAGAAAATATAATTAGCTACACTAAGGAAAAATTCCTAACGGTGAAAGTATAGTAAACATACTAACTTCAAGATTTTGCATAATGCTTCACAATATATTCATAAAAAAGTTTATGGTAGTATTAAAGGAATAAAAATAGTACAAGCAGTAATTAAATAAAATTACTAATTGGGAAGTGGGTAGAGAATGACTAATAATAGCACAATGAATCAAGATCAATTAGTGGCGGATATTGAAAAATCCCTCCGTTACATAGCAGCGCTTGTGAAACAAAAAGGGCGAGAAATATTAACGAACTACACAATTACACCACCGCAATTCGTTGCACTACAATGGTTATTAGAAGAGGGAGATATGACCATTGGTGAGCTATCTAATAAAATGTATTTAGCTTGTAGTACGACGACAGATCTTGTTGATCGAATGGAAAAAAATGAATTAGTTCAACGTGTCAAAGACCCGAATGATCGTCGAGTAGTACGAATTCATTTATTAGAAGAAGGCGAAAGAATTATTAACGATGTTGTTAAGAAACGCCAAGATTATTTACAAGGAATATTAGAAAACTACTCTTATGATGAAATTGTAGTTTTAGATAAAGTGTTAGGAAGATTACACCAAGAAATGAAGCATGAATGAGGGATACTAGTTGGAAAAACCGATTGGCGTAATTGATTCGGGTGTTGGTGGATTAACGGTTGCAAAAGAAATTATCCGTCAACTACCGAAAGAACGAATCATTTACTTAGGAGATACAGCACGATGTCCATATGGACCGAGAGATAAAGAAGAAGTAAAGCAATTTACGTGGGAAATGACTAATTATTTATTAAACCATCATGATATTAAAATGCTTGTTATTGCCTGCAATACAGCAACTGCTGCAGTATTAGAGGAAATTAAAGAAAAGCTACCAATTCCAGTAATCGGCGTTGTCGACCCTGGTGCTAGAACTGCTTTAAAAGTTTCAAGTAATAATCATATTGGAGTAATAGGTACAGTAGGAACAATAAATAGTAAAGCATATGAAAATGCGTTAAAAACGATAAATAGTGATGTTCAAGTTGAAAGTCTTTCTTGTCCTAGTTTTGTCCCATTAGTGGAAAGTGGAGAATTTGATGGTGAAGACGCAATTGAAATAGTAAAAGAATCGTTATTACCCTTTCAAGAAAATAAAATGGATACGTTAATTTTAGGATGTACGCATTATCCATTATTACGTCCTGTTATCCAAAAAGTGTTAGGCAACCATGTTCGCTTAATATGTTCAGGTGACGAAACAGCACGAGAGGTTAGTACTATTTTAAACTATAAGAAAATGTTAAATAAACATAATCGCAAAGAAGAACATTTGTTTTTAACTACTGGTGGAAAAGAAATATTCCAAAAAATTGCTACTAAACTGTTCGAACAAAACATTGAAAATGTAAAAACAATCGAATTATAACCGTAAACAAAACCTACTTTTCATAAAGGAAAGTAGGTTTTTTCCTGTCTATAAAACTGTAAAGTGTATCAAAACGTTTTCCCTTCCATGAATGAGCTGTGAGCAGATATAGCTCTCCCGTGGAAAGCACATTCCGATAGGAGAAAAGAGTGGGGAAATCCAATCCTTACTATTCTCATGGTAAATACCGATGTAAGTGAAATTTAAGCCATAGCGCATGAAAATGGGTGGGTTTTTCCCTTATAACATATAGAGCCGTGAGTGAAACGGAGCGGAAGGTGCGAGACTCCAGCGGGAGTAGCGTGAGTCTTGAGACCCCGCACGAGCGAAAGCGAGGAGGAGGCTCAAGCCACGCCCGCGGAAAGCGAGTACCTGCAGCGAAGTGAAACGGACTAACTATAAAACGTACAATATGAATCAATGTTGTCTATAATGAAACGCTATTTTTTAAAGAAGCCACTTATTAGGGTAGACAACTATGCAAGTAAAAAAAACACTCCAAAGATACCAAAAAAGAATAAATAAAATATTCATAGCTTGTTCTATTTTAAAGAATAGCTCGTATACATATTAGTACAAACCGTCTTAGGAGGGAAACGCATGTCACAAAATAAAAAAACAACAATTACTGTCGTTCTTGCATCCTCACTTTTATTAGCTGGTTGTGGATTGTTTGGTGATGAGGAAAAAGTAGGCTCACAAATCGATCCGCCACAAGATGTATCTATTGTTAATGACCTTGATACAGATGAAACAGATGTTAATAATGAAGAAATGGATGATGAAGAAGTAAGTAACCAAGTTTCGCAAAGAGAATTATATTTATTAGATCGAAATGGTTTTGTAGTTTCACAAACATTAGCCTTACCAAAAAGCGATAGCCCTGCAAAACAGGCTCTACAATATTTAGTAGCTGGTGGCCCTGTAGAGGATCTATTACCAAATGGGTTTAGAGCGGTAATACCGGCGGGAACAGAAGTTGATGTTAATCTATTATCAAACGGAACAATTGTTGCAGATTTCTCTAGTGAGTTTGCGGAATACTTACCAGAAGATGAACTAGCAATCTTACAAGCAATTACGTGGACTTTAACACAATTTGATTCCGTCGAAAATGTAGAGCTTCGAGTAAATGGTCATAAACAAGATGTAATGCCAGTTAATAAAACACCTATCACGAAAGGGCTAAGTAGAGCAAATGGTATTAACTTAGAACATGACGCGATTGACATTATGAATACAAGACCAGTGACGCTTTATTACATTGGCGAAAATAATAATGGTGACACTTATTACGTTCCAGTGACGAAGCGTATTAAAGCGGAAAATGCAAACAACTATGAAGCGATTATCGATGAATTAATTAACGGTCCGTCATCAACATCAGGCTTACTATCTGGTTTTACAAATGATGTGGAATTACTTTCAGAGCCAAAATATGAAAATGGTCTTCTAACGCTAGACTTCAATGAAAATATTGTTGGATGGTCTGATAACACTATTTCGAAAGAAGTTATCGACACGATTGTTTTAACATTAACAGAACAACCAGGTGTAGATAGTGTTGCTATTACGGTGAACGGTGAAAAAGACTTAATGGCTTCAGATGGTACTAGTTTAGCAGAGCCAGTCTCAAGACCAGAAAAAGTGAATACAGGTAGGTTTTAATCTGTAAATTTTGATATACTAAAAATAGAATGTTAAAGAAGGGGTAGGCGATAAAGCTACTCCTTCTTATATTTCTGTTTTTTCTTTTAGCTATTAATTTGTAAGATAGCTAATGTGACTTAAGTAAATGGTGAAAAAAGGAGTACTGAAAATGACAAGAGTGGATGGAAGACAGAAAAATGAATTAAGGCCGATAAACATCACGACGAACTTTATAAAGCATCCTGAAGGTTCTGTGTTAATTTCAGTTGGAGATACGAAAGTAATCTGTACAGCATCGGTTGAAGACAGAGTCCCACCTTTCATGCGCGGGCAAGGGAAAGGTTGGATTACTGCTGAATATTCGATGTTACCAAGAGCAACAGAACAGAGAACGATGAGAGAATCAACAAAAGGAAAAGTGACAGGGCGTACTATGGAAATTCAGCGTTTAATTGGCCGAGCATTACGTACTGTCGTAGATTTAAGTAAAATTGGCGAACGTACCATTTGGATTGATTGTGATGTAATACAAGCTGATGGCGGCACTAGAACAGCGTCTATTACTGGAGCATATGTTGCTATGGTTTTAGCACTACATAATCTTGTAAAACAAAATAAATTAAAAGAACTGCCAGTAAATAATTATTTAGCAGCAACTTCTGTTGGTATTATCGCAGAACATGGAGAAGTGTTAGATTTAAATTACATAGAAGATTCATCAGCAGAAGTAGATATGAATGTCGTTATGAATGACTCTTTTGAAATGGTCGAGGTACAAGGTACTGGAGAGGAAGCGACATTTAACCGTGGTCAGCTTAATGCACTTTTAGACCTAGCGGAAGAAGGAATTTTACAGCTGATTGAATGTCAAAAAGAAGCGTTGGGAGAAATTGTTAATCTAATTGGCCCTAAAGGTGGTAATAAAGGATGAAAGAGCTAATAATTGCCACTAATAATCAAGGGAAGGTTAAAGAATTCTCAAACATTTTTTCGAAAGTTGGATATGAAGTTAAATCATTAAAAGACTTTCCTAATCTTGAAGAGGTAGAAGAAACAGGAACAACGTTTGAAGAAAATGCGATATTGAAAGCAAAGTCTGTTGCTACTGCGCTTTCTAGCATAGTAATTGCAGATGATTCAGGGTTAGAAGTAGATGCGTTACAAGGTGAACCTGGTGTGTATTCAGCTCGGTATGCTGGCCTGGAGAAAAATGATATCGCTAATTACGAAAAAGTATTACAAAAATTAAAGGATGTACCTTACCAAAATCGAACAGCGAGGTTTGTTTGTGCACTGGCTATTGCTAAACCGGACGGTACTACGTTTACTGTGCGAGGGACATGCGAAGGTTCCATCACTACTGAGCCTGCAGGGGATAATGGTTTTGGATATGATCCAATCTTTTTCGTACCGTTACATCAAAAAACGATGGCACAGTTAACCCATGAAGAAAAAAATAATATTAGTCATCGAGGGAACGCAATTAAACAACTAATGGAACAGTGGAGTTCATTTAAAATAGAGGATGAATAATTTGAAAGTATTAATTATGAGCGACAGTCATGGTAATAAGGAACTGGTCACAACAGTTAAAGAACGTCATAGTGAAGAAGTGATCGCGATGATACATTGTGGGGATTCAGAGTTACCAAAAAATAGTAGAGAGATGAACAGTTTTCTATCAGTGCGTGGTAATTGTGATTACGATACATTGTACCCGGAAGTTTTAGTGGAGGATATTGAACAAACACGTTTCCTCATTACACACGGTCATTTACATCAAGTTAAAACGACGTTAATGCCATTAAAAAATAAAGCAGAAGAAGATAACGCCAACGTAGTTTGCTTCGGACACTCGCATATCGCTGGAACGGAAATGGTGGATCACGTATTATTTATTAATCCTGGCAGCATCCTGTTACCTAGAATGACAACGAAAAAAACATATGTTATACTAGAAGTAACAGAAAAGGAATATATAGTACATTACTATAATGATTTAGGTGACATCGTTCAGAGTCATACATTTACTAAACACGAGTAGAAGGGCTGTTTTGCTTTTCTACTCGGCTTGAAAAGTTTTTTTGAAAAAACTTTATAAAAGTAGTTGACTTTCCTAACGACATTTCATATAATAAATCTTGTCGTTAGGAAAGATAATGAAAATTCTACCATGTCCCAGTAGCTCAGCAGGATAGAGCACGATCGAATATGCTTCCTTGAATTTACTACAGCGTACCGATTGAGCCACTTCTTGAAATTAGCTTTCTGAAATCGGGACGACGGTTTAGAACGATAAGCAAGTTATTAATAAATTATTATATTGTCCCAGTAGCTCAGCAGGATAGAGCACGATCGAATATGCTTCCTTGAATTTACTACAGCGTACCGATTGAGCCACTTCTTGAATTAGCTTTCTGAAATCGGGACGACGGTTTAGAACGATAAGCAAGTTATTAATAAATTATTATATTGTCCCAGTAGCTCAGCAGGATAGAGCAACGGCCTTCTAAGCCGTGTGTCGGGGGTTCGAATCCCTCCTGGGACGCCATTTTTCTTATAAGAAACACCATCTAATTTTAAAAGTTGCCTTACAGCAATTTGTGAAATTATATGGTGTTTTTTCTTTTTGTATAAAATATGAGGTTGTGAAGCTCACACATCTCTATTTTATCAACATCATCCCTAAAACTCTCTATCTACACTTGTACTCAACATTAATCATTGATAAACTTGACTCAAATCTTTTTTGACTAGTAGGACGGTATAAATATGAATGATAAAAAGAAAAAAGTAGTTCCGTTTCCCAATTTAAAAAAGCGACTGTTAGAAAAAGCGATGGAATCGATGAAGGAAAGAAAATTTGAAGAAGCTCTTATTCTATTCGACCAAGCGCATGATAATTCTTTTGCCCATAGTGAAGTAGAATTAGGTAGTGTTGTATGTTTAATGGAATTAGGGCGCTTAACAGAAGCAAAAAACCGTTGTAAGAAGATGTTGCGAGAAGATGTTGGGGATTATTTTCACGTTTTACAAATTTATATTACGATATTAATTCAGTTAAAAGAATACGATGAAGTGAAAGTAACCATTGAAGCAATATTACAGGAAGATAAAATCCCTGCTGAACAAGCGCAAACGTTTTTTAAGTTATTAGACTTTGCGAGAAAAATGCTACCGAAAGGTGAATTTGAGGAATATAAAGAAGCACCAACAGATGATACCGTAAGTGACAATCTCTTAAAAGGGACTGTTCAAGAGCAATTTGGTGCCCTCCAACGTTTAAAAAGCTTAAATGCAAGGAGTTATCGGGAAGCAATTGAAACATATTTATTAGATGAAAGAATGCACCCTATTTTAAAAACAATACTGTTAGAAACATTGCATGATCAACAGTGGGATGACGAAACGAAAATAACGAAACTAGGACAAACAGTTTTAGTTCGTCCATCAAAGATGGACTTCCAAGAGATGGACCCGTTTTTTGCAGAGATAGGAAATCTCATAGAACGGCATGTATACTCCGAAAATCCGAGCCTTTTTGAAGCGTTAAAAGGGATGGTTTTTAAGTACCATACTGTTGTTTATCCTGTTGGGATGAACGAGGAAAATGCTAGTGCATGGGCTGCGAGTATACATTTAATTGGTCAACAGCTATATGGTATAGAAGATTCAATGGAGAAACTCTCACAATTATATAATGTAACTTTAGAAGATATAGAAAAAGTGAGCACCAAAGTACAAAAACTAGAAGAAATTTCATATTTGCAATTATAATCGAATCTGTTGAACTCCATGGATGTTATGTTATAATGTAAGGGTTGTAAACTGTAGTATTAATAATTTCCTTGTTTTTTTCATAGTAAATATGGAAATACAGTAGGAGACGGGTTCACCACATACATAGAAGTGGTCCAAACATTCGGTAATGATTTGTCAATTTTAAAAACAGCCATTACTATAGAAAAAATAGATTTTTTGGAGGGAAAAGTATGTCTGCAAAATGGGAAAAGTTAGAAGGAAATGAAGGTGTATTAACAGTTGAAGTTGATGTTGATACATTTAACAATGCCCTTGATGAAGCATTCAAAAAAGTAGTTAAGAAAGTAAACGTTCCAGGATTCCGTAAAGGAAAAATGCCTCGTCCGATGTTTGAAAAACGTTTCGGCGTGGAATCATTATATCAAGACGCTCTTGATATCCTACTTCCAGAAAGCTATGCAAAAGCAGTGGAAGAAGCAGGAATTGAACCAGTTGATCGTCCAGAAATCGATATCGAAACAATCGAACAAGGTCAACCAGTTGTATTTACTGCAAAAGTTACAGTAAAGCCTGAAGTAAAATTAGGTGAGTACAAAGGTCTTGAAGTTGAGCGTTTAGAAGCTACAGTTACAGACGAAGAAGTAGAAGCAGAATTAAAATCATTACAAGAGCGTCAAGCTGAACTTGTTGTAAAAGAAGAAGGTACCGTTGAAAATGGCGATACTGTAGTAATGGACTTTGAAGGATTTGTAAACGGTGAGGCTTTCGAAGGCGGAAAAGCTGAGAATTATTCTCTAGAAATCGGTTCTGGTTCTTTCATCCCTGGTTTTGAAGAGCAACTTGTTGGTTTAGAATCTGGAGCAGAAAAAGATGTGGAAGTAACATTCCCAGAAGAATACCATGCTGAAGATTTAGCTGGTCAACCTGCAGTATTCAAAGTGAAAGTTCATGAAATTAAAGGAAAAGAATTACCAGTGCTAGATGACGAATTTGCTAAAGATGTAGATGAAGAAGTTGAAACTTTAGATGCATTAAAAGCTAAAACGAGAGAGCGTTTAGAAACTGCTAAAAAACAAGATGCTGAAAATCACTTAAAAGATACTTTAATTGAAAAAGCAACAGAAAATGCAGAAGTTGACGTTCCAGAAGCAATGGTAAACACAGAATTAGACCGTATGCTACAAGAGTTTGAGCAACGTTTACAAATGCAAGGTATGAATTTAGAACTTTACTTCCAATTCTCTGGTCAAGACGAAGAAGCTCTACGTGGCCAAATGAAAGAAGATGCAGCTAAACGTGTGAAAATGAATTTAACATTAGAAGCAATCGTAAATGCTGAAAACATCGAAGTAACAGAAGAAGAAGTAAACAGTGAATTAGAAAACATGGCTACAATGTACAACATGACTGTTGATCAAATTAAGCAAGCATTAGGAAATGCTGAAGGCTTAAAAGAAGATTTAAAAATTAGAAAAGCAATCGATTTTCTTGTAGAAAACAGTAAAGATGTTGCATAATATTGAATAAGGAACAAGGCGCGACTTGCTCGTGCCTTGTTTTATACACAAAAGGCCTTTTTCTACATACAGTTTTGAAAGCAAAGTGTTAATTTTATGTTACATGGTTACAATAGTATGGACTCTTCTTTTCAATACTAATAAAGTACATAGCGATTTTTTTATTAACAGCAATTGCAAAAGATATGGTAAAATGCAGTACATAACACATAATTAGAAATAGTAGTATCCGAATATTTAGTGGATGGACGAGAAGAGAGAGAAATGATAAGGGGTGAAACGTTATGTTTAAGTTTAACGATGAAAAAGGACAATTGAAATGTTCTTTCTGCGGGAAAACACAAGATCAAGTGCGAAAACTAGTAGCAGGTCCGGGCGTATACATATGTGATGAATGTATAGAATTATGTACCGAAATTGTAGAAGAAGAGCTTGGAACTGAGGAAGAAGTAGAATTTAAAGATGTACCAAAACCAAAAGAAATTCGTCAAATATTAGACGAATACGTTATCGGCCAAGAAGCAGCTAAAAAAGCGCTATCCGTTGCAGTATATAACCACTACAAGCGTATTAATTCCAACAGTAAAATAGACGAAGTAGAACTTGCCAAATCTAATATTGCAATGATTGGACCAACTGGTAGCGGTAAAACATTACTTGCACAAACGCTAGCGCGTATTTTAAATGTACCTTTTGCAATTGCTGATGCAACTTCATTAACGGAAGCAGGATACGTTGGGGAAGATGTAGAAAATATTTTACTTAAATTAATTCAAGCTGCAGACTACGATGTAGAAAAAGCAGAAAAAGGTATTATTTATATTGACGAAATTGATAAAGTAGCACGTAAATCAGAAAACCCATCCATTACACGAGATGTTTCTGGTGAAGGTGTACAGCAGGCACTTCTGAAAATTTTAGAAGGTACTGTTGCAAGTGTGCCACCTCAAGGTGGACGTAAGCATCCTCATCAAGAATTCATTCAAATTGATACAACAAATATTCTATTTATTTGTGGTGGGGCTTTTGATGGAATTGAATCAATTATTAAGCGTCGATTAGGGAAAAAAGTTATTGGTTTTGGTACGGAAGGTAAAATGGACGAATTAGAACAGAAAGAATTACTTTCTAAAGTTCTTCCAGAAGACTTATTAAGATTTGGACTTATTCCTGAGTTTATTGGTCGTCTTCCTGTTACAGCAAGCTTAGAGCCATTAGACGAAGAGGCATTAGTTGAAATTTTAACAAAGCCGAAAAATGCACTAGTTAAACAATACAGTAAAATGTTAGAACTAGATAATGTTGAATTAGAATTTGAAGAAGCAGCACTTAAGGAAATTGCAACTAAAGCAATTGAACGAAAAACTGGTGCACGTGGACTTCGTTCAATCATTGAAGCGATTATGCTTGATGTGATGTTCGAATTACCTTCTCGTGATGACATTCAAAAATGTGTTATTACAGCGGAAACAGTTAAAGATGATGTTCCGCCAAAATTAATTTTAACGGACGGTTCAGAGTTACAAGAAGATAAAACTTCTGCTTAACAACAAACCTTGATGGCTCATGCTATCAAGGTTCTTTTTTATTTTTAAAGAGATAACAGTGCAAAATAGTTTTTTAATATAATAATTCATGGAAATTCACAGTGTTATATCCAAATATTATCCAATTAATAAATAGTTGTTTATTCCACCATTTGCACGGAAATACTAGCAAATAATCACAACTTAGAGTGCAGGAGGATAACTATGAATTGGACAGGTATTGCGCTGTTTATACAATTGTTTTTTGGGATTATCATTGGGCTCTACTTTTGGAATTTATTACGAAATCAACGTACACAGAAAGTATCAATTGATAAAGAGTCGAAGAAAGAAATGGAACAACTTCGAAAGATGCGTAGCATTTCGTTAACAGAGCCATTAGCAGAAAAGGTAAGACCAACTTCGTTCAACGATATTGTCGGACAAGAAGATGGAATAAAAGCTTTAAAAGCTGCTATTTGTGGACCGAATCCGCAACACGTCATCATTTATGGTCCTCCTGGTGTAGGGAAAACAGCAGCAGCACGACTCGTATTAGAAGAAGCAAAAAAGAATAGTAAATCTCCGTTTAAACCGAGTGCTATTTTTATTGAGCTAGATGCAACGACAGCTCGATTTGATGAAAGAGGAATTGCAGATCCGTTAATTGGTTCGGTTCATGATCCTATATACCAAGGAGCAGGAGCAATGGGACAAGCGGGTATTCCTCAACCAAAGCAAGGAGCCGTTACACACGCGCATGGTGGTATGCTCTTTATTGATGAAATTGGAGAGTTACACCCAATACAAATGAATAAGCTTTTAAAAGTATTAGAAGATCGAAAAATATTTTTAGAAAGTGCTTATTATAGTGAAGAAAACACTCAAATTCCAACACATATTCATGAAATTTTTCAAAAAGGTTTACCAGCCGATTTTCGTTTAGTTGGAGCTACAACGAGAACTCCAAACGAAATTCCACCAGCCATTCGGTCTCGTTGTATGGAAGTATTTTTTAGAGAGTTAGATCAAGAGGAATTAGCGGTAGTAGCGAGAAATGCTATTGAAAAAATTTATATGAAAGCACAAGAAGAAGGTATTCAATTGCTTGCTTCCTATTGCAGAAACGGTCGCGAAGTAGTCAATATGATGCAAATTGCTGCAGGTTTAGCAATAACGGAAGATCGCGAGGAAGTAACAGTGGAGGATATTGAATGGGTTGTACACTCCAGTCAACTATCGCCGAGAAATGAACAAAAAATAAAAGAAAAAGCACAAACTGGTTTAGTAAACGGATTAGCCGTATATGGACCAAACACTGGTGCATTATTAGAAATAGAAGTCACAGCTATTCCTAATGAAGAGAAAAAAGGGACAATTAATATTACAGGAATTGTTGAAGAAGAAAGTATTGGCAATCAAGGAAAATCGATACGCCGTAAAAGTATGGCAAAAGGTTCTGCTGAAAATGTTATTACAGTGCTCCGTGCGCTAGGTGTTCCTGCTGCTGATTATGATATACATATTAATTTTCCAGGGGGAATACCAATCGATGGACCTTCTGCTGGGATTGCAATGGCAACGGGAATTTATTCGGCTATTTTCAAATTACCAGTCGACAACTTAGTAGCAATGACCGGAGAAATTAGCATTCACGGTTCAGTTAAACCAATTGGTGGGGTTATTCCGAAAATAAAAGCTGCTAAACAAGCTGGAGCAAAGAAAGTAATCATCCCTCATGAAAATATGCAGTCAATTTTGAAGGAAATTGACGGAATTGAAATTATTCCAGTGAAGCAATTCCAAGAGGTGTTGCAAGTTGCTCTTCTTAGAGAAGTATCTGCAATAGAGGATGAGCATATCGACAAAGTAATTTCTGCTACATTACCGATCACTCAATCTGAATCAGTATAAAGATGAAGGCTCCTCACTATGTGGGGAGCCATTTCCTTTTCATTTTATATGCCTAGAACAACTACGACAGGGTATACTAATTATAGAAAATATAAAAGCTTTCTTCTTGCACTTACCATACTTAAAAGGTAAAATTTTTAGTACTATACATAAAATAGTCCCATTCGAACAATGGTACTTAAATTAGTGATGAATTTTAAAAAATAGAAAAGAACAACGTGGATAGAGCGTTCGGAGGTGTACTATGGCAACGAATAAAGAATATAAAATACCTCTACTGCCTTTACGTGGATTAATGGTTTTTCCAACGATGGTATTACATTTAGATGTAGGTAGAGATAAATCAATTCAAGCTTTAGAGCAAGCGATGTTAGAAGATCAATTAGTCTTGCTAACAACTCAAAAAGAAGTTGGGATTGATGATCCAACTGAAGATGATTTATTTGATTGGGGAACATTAACGAAAGTAAAGCAAATGTTAAAGTTACCAAATGGAACTTTACGCGTACTAGTAGAAGGGTTAGAACGTGCAAAAATAGAAGAATTGATCGAGGAAGAAACACATTGGGAAGCTCGTATCGTTACGTATCCAGATTTAGAGGACAAAGATGCAGAAGACGAAGCTTTAATGCGTACGCTACTAGAGTATTTTCATACATACACAAAGTTATCGAAAAAAACTTCTATTGAAACATATCATACTGTTTCAGATATTGCAGAACCAGGTAGGCTGGCTGACATTATTACGAGCCATTTACCGCTTAAAATGAAAGACAAGCAAAATATTTTAGAAATAACAGATGTGAAAGAAAGACTGCAACAAACAATTAACTACGTGAATAATGAAAAAGAAGTGCTGCAACTTGAAAAGAAAATTGGGATGAGAGTAAAGCGTTCAATGGAACGTACCCAAAAAGAATATTATTTACGTGAACAAATGAAGGCCATTCAAAAAGAGCTTGGTGAAAAAGAAGGTAAATTAGGGGAAGTAGACGAGCTAAAGCAAAAAATGGAAAAAGCTAAAATGCCTGAGCATGTAGAAAAGACGTTCTTAAAAGAATTAGACCGTTATGAAAAAATCCCTACAAGCTCCGCTGAAAGTGCCGTTATCCGAAATTATTTAGAATGGTTATTATCCTTACCATGGTCTATTTCTACAGAAGACCAATTAAATATTATTCGCGCAGAAGCAATTTTACATGAAGACCATTACGGGTTAGAAAAAGTAAAAGAGCGTGTGCTTGAATATTTAGCTGTTCAACAATTAACACAATCGTTAAAAGGACCTATCCTTTGTTTAGCGGGTCCTCCTGGAGTTGGTAAAACATCTTTAGCAAAATCAATTGCAAAATCGTTAGGAAGAAATTTTGTTCGAATTTCTTTAGGTGGCGTTAGAGATGAATCAGAAATAAGAGGACATCGTAAAACATACGTTGGTGCAATGCCAGGTCGAATTATTCAAGGAATGAAAAAAGCAGGTACGATTAACCCAGTATTCCTATTAGATGAAATAGATAAAATGTCAAACGACTTCCGTGGCGACCCATCTGCAGCCCTATTAGAAGTGTTAGACCCGGAGCAAAACAGTAACTTTAGCGATCATTACATTGAAGAAGCATATGATTTATCTAATGTAATGTTTGTTGCTACAGCCAATAATTTAGCAACAATTCCTGGTCCTTTACGTGACCGAATGGAGATTATTACGATTGCAGGTTATACGGAACTGGAAAAGCTTCATATTGCAAAAGATCATCTATTACCGAAGCAAGCGCGTGATCACGGCTTAACGAAAGGTACGTTACAAATGAGAGACGATGCCATCCTTTCTTTAATTCGCCATTATACGCGAGAGGCAGGTGTACGCTCGTTAGAACGTCAAATCGCTTCCATTTGTAGAAAAGCGGCAAAAATTATCGTTTCAGGTGAAAAGAAACGTATCGTAGTGACAGAAAAGGCAATTGTAGAATTCCTTGGTAAGCATATATTCCGCTATGGTCAAATGGAAGAAGAAGACCAAGTAGGAGTAGCGACAGGATTAGCATATACGACAGTAGGTGGAGATACCCTTTCAATTGAAGTATCTATCTCTCCAGGTAAAGGTAAGTTAATACTGACGGGTAAACTAGGGGATGTAATGAAAGAATCAGCACAAGCTGCATTCAGTTACATACGTTCGCGTGCAGCAGAATTAAATATTGATCCAGATTTTAATGAGAAAAACGATATTCATATTCACGTTCCAGAAGGGGCTGTACCGAAAGATGGACCTTCCGCAGGGATAACAATGGCAACAGCCTTAATATCAGCCTTGACTGGTAAACCTGTTAGAAGGAATGTCGGGATGACAGGTGAGATTACGTTACGTGGCCGCGTTTTACCGATCGGAGGACTGAAAGAGAAATCGTTAAGTGCCCATCGAGCTGGGTTAACGAAAGTTATTTTGCCTAAAGATAATGAAAAAGATTTAGAAGATATACCGGAAAGTATAAGAGAGCAATTAACATTCGTACTAGTTTCCCAATTAGACGAAGTGTTACAACATGCATTAGCAGGAGAGAATTCATGAAAGTTACACAAGCAGAAATCGTTATAAGTGCCGTAAAACCAGAGCAGTATCCAGTTGAGATGCTCCCAGAATTCGCGCTGGCAGGAAGATCAAATGTAGGAAAATCATCTTTCATTAACAAAATGATTAACCGTAAAAATTTAGCCCGTACTTCATCAAAGCCAGGTAAAACGCAAACATTAAATTTTTATTTAATTAATGAACTGTTACACTTCGTGGACGTACCAGGTTATGGATTCGCGAAAGTTTCTAAAAAAGAGCGTGAAGCTTGGGGACGTATGATAGAAACGTATTTAACAAACCGGAAACAATTAAAAGCGGTATTATTAATTGTTGATTTACGCCATCCGCCATCTAAAGATGACGTAATGATGTATGATTTTCTAAAGCATCATGAACTACCGGTTGTGGTCATTGCTACAAAGGCGGATAAGATTCCGAAGGGCAAGTGGCAAAAACATGTTAAAGTAGTGAAAGAAACGTTAGATTTAGATCCTCAAGATGAAGTTATTACTTTCTCTTCTGAAACGGGTCAAGGGAAAGATGAAATTTGGGGTATTATTAAAAATAGAATGTAATATGTTAGGAAGAAGAGGCTGAGACAAAACTAAAATAATCATCATAAAAACGAACAATCGTAGAACTAGCGAAGTATATTTCCAGAGCGGGTTATTTCCCCGCTACTACTTTTTGTTCGTTTTTTACTTTGATTAAAATAGTTATGTCGCAACCTCTTCTTCTTTTTTGTTTCCTGTTCAGAACATAGATAATAAATATTTTAAAAGCTCTAAATTTAAATCTCCATATGTATTCCTCATTTGCAATGACAAAACAAGTTCTAATTGTCCCAAATATTTAATAAAAATAAATAAGCTTACAATTTGTACAGCCTACAAGTAGTAATCATGAATATGGTGGAGCATGATGGGGGATCTCTGTGGATGTACGAGTTATGTGGCTCTGTTGGTTAAATATACAGAATTATTAATAAATTTGTTCGTATATGCAATTTGTAGAAAGAAGCGTCTATTGCTACCATTTTAAGTAGAGAAAAAAGGGGGACAAAAGTATGAAGAAAGTGTTGATTGTTGCTGTTTTCTTTTTGTTAACGATGGTTATAGCAGCATGTGGAACTAGCTCGGGTGGTTCAAGTAGTGAAGGGGCAGTGGAAACAGAAGAAGGATATAAATTAGTAAAAAAAGATAGTTTCTCCTTTGCTTCTTCGGGAGAATTTAAGCCTTTTAGTATGACAGATGGTAGTGGAGAAATGTCGGGCTTTGATATTGACGTTGCAAACGCAGTAGCGAAAGAACTTGGCCTAGAGCCTGTTCAACATAAGCAGTCTTTTGCAACGATTGTAGAAGGTGTGAAAAATGGACGTTTTGATGTAGCCGTTGCAAGTCATACGATCACGGAAGAACGTTTGAAAGAAATTGACTTCTCTATTCCTTACTATTATTCGGGTGCCCAAATTTTTGTTCGTCCAGATAGTGATATTCAAACTTTAGATGATTTGAAAGGCTTAGAAGTAGCTGTTTCTCGCGGGTCCACCTATGCGGATTTAATGAGTGAAGTAACAGATAATATCATTTATTATGATAGCGATGTTGTAGCGTTAGAGACTTTAAACACTGGTCGTCATGATGCGGTAGTAACAGACTTCGTAACTGGTAGAGAAGCGATTGGTGCCGGAATGGTGTTAGAGGGTCGTGAACTTTTAGAGCGAAGTGAACAGGCAATCGGAGTTGCGAAAGGAAACGATAAATTGTTAGAAGCTATTAATGAAGCATTGCAAAAGCTACGTGATAGCGGAGAATTAGCTGAAATTAGTGAGAAATATTTTGGAGAAGATATCACCACAGACCCTGACGACCAATAATGTAAAATGGCAAAATGTGTGGCGGCTTCGTCACACATTTTTTATTCAAGAAAAAGTAGATTAATAGAAGCTAGAGGAGTGTGATGAAATTTGCCGACGTTAACACATTTTTTTGACGTACTTTTCAGTAGTTCGGATATATTCATTGAAGGGGCAATGAAGACTTTTTATGTAACGATTGTTTCGATAGCTTTAGGACTTATAGTTGGGCTTTTCATTGCCTTTTTAAAATTATCAAAAATAAAAATACTAGAATTTATAGCTAATATGTATATTTATATTGTTAGAGGAACACCACTCATAGTTCAAATCTTCTTCTTTTATCACGGTTTAGCCCAATTAGGTATTAGTGCTTTTTGGTCTGTAACGTTAGCGCTAACTTTCCATAACGGTGCCTATATTGCAGAAATATTTAGAGGCTCCATTCAATCGATTGATAAGGGACAAACAGAGGCAGCCCGCTCATTAGGAATGCCTTTAAGCTTGACGATGCGGAGAATTATTTTACCTCAAGCGTTTAAAAGGGCATTACCACCTTTAGGTAATCAGTTTATCATCGGATTAAAAGATTCTTCCCTTGCGGCATTTGTAGGTTATTATGAACTGTTTGCTAGAGCACAAACGTTAGGAGCAAATACGTTTGACTATATGACACATCTATTAGTTGTAGCTGTTTACTATTTAGTACTCGTTGGAATTTTAACGGTTATAGTAAATCGTTTAGAAATGAAATTTTCTGCAAATGAAAGGTAGGGTGAAGCAGTTGGAAAATAAACAGATGATCGAAGTACAAAACTTAAACAAATCATTTGGAGATTTACATGTTTTAAAAGACATTTCCTTGTCTATTAAAAATAAAGAAGTTGTATGTTTAATAGGAGCTAGTGGTTCCGGGAAAAGTACGCTACTACGCTGCTTGAACTTTCTAGAATTAAAAGATAGTGGTTCTATTGTTATTGACTCTAAGGAAATTGATATTAAGAAGGATGATTTAAATAAAGTAAGGCAACGAGTAGGAATGGTGTTTCAACATTTTCATCTCTTTCCTCATATGACCGTTCTTGAAAATGTAATAGAAGCGCCAATCCAAGTTAGCGGGCTTTCAAAAGAAGAAGCGGAGGAAAGAGCGCATGATTTATTGAAAAAAGTAGGTCTTGAAGATAAAGTAAACGTTTATCCAGAAAAGCTATCGGGTGGTCAAAAACAGCGTGTAGCCATTGCTCGAGCCTTAGCGATGAAACCCGATGTGATGTTGTTTGATGAGCCAACATCAGCACTAGATCCAGAGTTAGTCGGGGAAGTGTTAAGAACGATGAAGCAGCTTGCATATGAAGGAATGACGATGGTCGTCGTTACCCACGAAATGGGCTTTGCTCAAGAAGTAGCCGACCGTGTTATCTACCTTCACGACGGTAAAATAGTCGAAGAAGGAGACCCAGAACAAGTATTCAACAACCCAAAACACGAAAGAACAAAAGAATTCCTAGATGCGGTTTTATAAAAAATTAATAATATAGGTTTTGCCTAATATCTAAGAAGTTAATAGAGTACCCATGCAAGTGAAATTTGCATCTTGAGAAATTTAAAAATAAGGGAACTGCTATAAAGTTTTTACTTTCGAGGTCCAGAACCGTGAGTGGAACGTAGCGGAAGGTGCGAGACTCCTGCGGGAAGAAGAGGAATCGGGAGACCCCACAGGGCTTTAGCCCGAGGAGGCTCCCGTTTCTCCCCGCGGAAAGCGAGTACCTGCAGCGCAGTGGAACGAACAAACTTAAACCACTTTCCAATTTTAAGTATGATAATAAACAATATTGCTATAATGAAATGCTATTTTTCCTAAATGCGCTAATTTTAAAGGTGGAAACCCATTCAAAATATATAAATAAAACGAAAAACTCTCCATTACTATCATTAGGAGAGTTTTTTAATGTATAAAATTATTTCCTTTTAAAGAATAATAAGTATATACCTATAATAATAAAAAATAATGGCCAAAATGTGTGAAGAAAGGAAAATCCTTTCTCGAACATGCCGAGAAATGAGTTAGAAAATAAGAAGAATCCTGAAATTAACAATAACACAACACTTTCCAGCAAACCTTGCTTAGTTTTCAACCAACGTAGAAAAAAACCAATCGCTACAATTAATATAATCATAGCAGCATCATCTGGCCAAAACGCAAACTTATTTTTTACTTGAAAGTGGACTCCAACACCAAGTAGAGCAATTCCAGGCAAAATATTTCCGGCATCACTTTGTTTATACGCTTGAATGACAATACCTAGGCCGATTATGAGCAAAAACGTGGTCCATGTAAAAAAGCCATCCCAAATCTCAATATGTAATTGTTGAAGTAAAAAGTAAACACCAAAGCCAACTAGTAAAAACCCAGATAAAAAACTATTTTTTTTCATACTCTCTCTCCAATTCAATCTCTTGATATTCAACCTATATTTTGTTAATCTGATAACGGATATAAAATTAGAATAATTATAAAGTATAAAATTCAATTCATTTTCTGTTCACATTTTACCAAATGTTTTAGTAAATAGTCATGTTATAATGAAAACAGTGAGAAATTTTTTGGGGGTGCTATTACAAATGCACATTATCATGGTCGGTCTAAACTATAAGAATGCCCCTGTAGAAATCAGAGAAAAATTAACTTTCGATCCTTCCGAAATTGAAGGGGCAATGATCGAATTAAAAGGGCGTAAATCAGTTTTAGAAAACGTTATTGTTTCAACGTGTAATCGTACGGAAATATATGCGGTAGTAGACCAAGTTCATACTGGACGTTATTATATTAAATCATTTCTTTCCGATTGGTTCGGAATAGATAAAGAAGACTTTTCACCTTATTTAAATATATATGAAAAAGATGGTGCTGTGGAGCATTTATTCCGAGTTGCTTGTGGACTTGATTCGATGGTGTTAGGGGAAACGCAAATTTTAGGTCAAGTTCGTAGTAGTTTCTTAACAGCCCAAGAGAATGAAACAGTAGGAACGATATTCAACCATTTATTTAAACAAGCTATAACTGTAGCAAAGCGTGCACACTCCGATACAGACATCGGGGCGAATGCCGTTTCTGTTAGTTATGCAGCGGTAGAGCTTGCGAAAAAGATTTTTGGAAATCTACAAGACAAGCATGTACTCATTTTAGGCGCTGGTAAAATGGGAGAATTAGCTGTTCAAAACCTTCATAGTAATGGCGTAGAAAAAGTAACGGTTATGAATAGAACATTAGAAAAAGCTGAAACGTTAGCAAATAAATTTGCTGGCCAAGCCGTTTCCTTAAAGGAAATGTCATGTGCCTTAACAGAAGCAGATATTTTAATTTCTTCTACTGGTGCTAAAGATTATGTATTAACGAAAGAAGATATGATTCACGTAGAGAAGATTCGTAGAGGCCGTCCATTATTTATGGTCGATATTGCTGTTCCACGTGACTTAGACCCAGCAATTCAAGAGTTAGAAAATGTTTTTCTATATGATATAGATGATTTACAAGGAATTGTCCAAGCTAACTTAGCTGAACGACAAAAAGCTGCCGAAGCAATTGAGCTCTTTATTGAAGAAGAACTAGTAGAATTTAACGAATGGTTAAATATGCTAGGAGTTGTTCCAGTAATTTCTGCACTCCGTCAAAAAGCGTTAGGTATTCAAGCTGAAACAATGGATAGTCTTCAACGTAAATTACCTAACTTATCGGAAAGAGAAATTAAAGTGTTAAACAAGCATACGAAGAGTATTATCAATCAAATGCTTCGCGATCCTATTCTACAGGCTAAAGAATTAGCAGGTAAACCGGATGCAGATGATTCGTTACAACTTTTCACTAAAATATTTAATATAGAAGAAGCAGTACTAGAAGAAACGAAATCTCAATACTATTCGCTCCAACGAGAGAAGGGCACTTCCAATAATGTCGCAATCGTAGCTCATGCGACTATGCAATCGTAAGTGAGGACAAAAAAAGTATGCTAGAGATTACTATAGCTAGGCTATATGAATTTATGACAGTTCTATACGCCTTAAGTGTGCTCTTATATTTTATTGATTTTCTTCATAAAAACCGGAAGGCCAATAAAACAGCCTTCTGGTTACTTGCAATTGTTTGGGTGCTTCAAACAATTTTTTTGTTTTTGCGGATGCTAGATACAGGGAGAATACCTATTCTCACGTTGTATGAAGGAATGTTTTTTTATATATGGGTGTTAATTACCTTGTCATTAATCATTAATCGACTATTAAAAATTGACTTTATCGTCTTTTTTACAAATGTAATAGGGTTTCTAATAATGGCAATTCATACATTCACTCCGTATCAACATGGCTCCCAAGTAGTTGCTCAACAACTGGAATCAGAGTTATTAATTTTCCATATAACGTTGGCTATTCTTTCGTATGGTGCCTTTTCTTTATCTTTTACTTTTTCATTACTATATTTAATCCAATATGAGCTGTTGAAAAAGAAAAAATGGGGAAAGTTGCTACTACGAATACAAGATTTATCAAAGCTTGATCATATGTCCTATGTGCTAAATGTAATAGGTGTACCACTTTTTTTATTATCATTAATTTTAGGTACGATATGGGCTTATATGAAAATACCTCATTTCCATTGGTATGATATGAAAGTAATTGGCTCTGTTCTTGTATTAGCCTCTTACAGTTTATACTTATATAAACGACTGAGGGAAGGGTTAAGTGGCAAGGCTATTGCTAATTGGAATATTATTGCGTTTTTAGTAGTCCTTGTAAATTTCTTGTTATTAGGTAGATTATCAAATTTTCATTTTTGGATATTGTAAAAAGCCTAAAGATAGAGCTTTAGGTAAGGAGGAAATATGAGAAAAATTATTGTAGGGTCAAGAAGAAGTAAATTAGCGATTACACAAACTAACTGGGTAATCGAGCAATTAAAAAAATTAGGTGCACCTTTTGAATTTGAAGTAAAAGAAATTGTGACAAAAGGCGATCAAATTTTAGATGTTACGTTATCTAAAGTTGGTGGGAAAGGTCTTTTCGTAAAAGAAATTGAACAAGCGATGATGGATAAAGAAATTGATATGGCAGTACATAGTATGAAAGATATGCCTGCAATTTTGCCACCAGGTTTAACAATTGGTTGTATACCTTTTAGAGAAGACCATCGCGATGCTTTTATTTCAAAAAATCATGTGAAATTTGAAGATCTACCTTCTGGTGCTGTAGTAGGAACGAGTAGTTTACGCCGCGGTGCTCAGTTACTAGCAAAACGTAATGATATTGAGATAAAATGGATTCGTGGTAATATCGATACGAGACTAGCAAAATTGGAAACAGAAGACTACGATGCGATTATTTTGGCTGCAGCTGGACTTGCACGTATGGGATGGTCTCGTAACGTAGTAACGGAATTCCTTGATGATGAACTATGTGTTCCAGCAGTTGGGCAAGGAGCATTATCGATAGAATGCCGTGAAGATGATCACGAACTATTAGAAGCGCTTCAACTATTAAACGATCCAACAACAGAAAAGGCAGTTAAAGCAGAGCGATCCTTCCTTCATAAAATGGAAGGTGGTTGCCAAGTGCCAATTGCAGGCTTTGCAACAGTGAAAGAAAATGGAGAGGTAGCACTAACAGCATTAGTCGGTACACCGGACGGATCGGTTATTTATAAAGAAACGATTACTGGAGAAGATCCAATCGAAATCGGTTTAGATGCAGCAAAGCTACTAACAGAACAAGGTGCAAAAAAATTAATTGACGATGTAAAAAAGGAGCTTGAAAAGTAATGGAAAGTCGATTACCGCTTGCAAATAAACGGATTGTTATAACAAGAAGTAAAGAGCAAGCAGTAGACTTTTCTAACAGGATTGAGCAGTTAGGAGGGGCTGTTATTACTGTCCCTCTTATTCAATTTTCGTTTCCTAAGGAAGTTGATATTTTGGAAAACGAGCTTGCTGCTAATGTTCAGAACGCTGATGTCATCGTCTTTACTAGTGTGAATGGAGTAGATTTTTTTCAGAAATTATATAATGGGAAAATGAATGCTCAAATAGCAGCAGTAGGTACAAAGACTAGGAAAGCACTTCAAAACATTGGATTAGAAACAACGATGATGCCGAACTTTTTTACGGCGGAGCATTTAGTGGAAACATTGAAAGAGCATGTGCCGTTACATAAATCTATTTTATTAATCCAAGGAAATTTGGCCCGACCAGTATTGCGTGAACAACTGCAAAGTTTAGGGTACAATGTAAAACAAATGATTGTCTATGAAAACAAAGTGGATGAACAAGGTGTAGAAGCTTTGGAACAATTAAAGAAAGATTCAGTCGATATGATTACGTTTACAAGTCCCTCTACTGTTCATTCATTTTTATCGAGAATTCATCAAAGTGAAGTAAATGCGAAAGTCGCTGTTATCGGTCCAATTACGAAAAATGCAGCTGAAAGAGCTGGGCTACCTGTTCACGTTTGTCCTTTGGAAGACTTTACAACAGATGGGCTAATACATGAGATTATCGCTTATTACAATAAGGAGGAAGCTAAAAGATGAAAGAACTACAATTTCAACGTCATCGCCGTTTACGTTCTTCTCATAGTATGAGAGCGTTAGTGAGAGAAACATACTTACATAAAGAAGATTTAATTTACCCGATTTTTGTAGTAGAAGGGGAAAATATTAAAAATGAAGTTCCATCTATGCCAGGGGTATTTCATATTTCATTAGATTACTTACAGGCAGAAATGCAAGAGGTGACAGATTTAGGTATTAAATCTGTAATCGTATTCGGTGTCCCTGCAGAAAAAGATGAGCTAGGAACGTCAGCCTATCACGATCATGGTATCGTTCAAAAAGCTGTTGCTCAAATTAAACAGTCTTTCCCTGAGTTAGTCGTTATTGCAGACACTTGCTTATGTCAATATACTAGTCATGGACATTGTGGCATCGTCGAAGAAGGACAAGTATTAAATGATCCGACGTTAAATTTATTAGCACAAACTGCAGTTAGTCAAGCAAAAGCTGGTGCTGATATTATCGCTCCGTCGAACATGATGGATGGCTTCGTAGCAGCTATTCGTCAAGGATTAGACGAAAGTGGATTTGAACATATTCCTATCATGTCTTATGCAGTAAAATATGCTTCAGCCTTTTACGGCCCATTCCGTGACGCTGCCCATAGCTCCCCACAATTCGGTGATCGTAAAACGTATCAAATGGACCCAGCTAACCGAATGGAAGCATTGCGTGAAGCGGAATCAGATATTATGGAAGGTGCTGACTTTTTAATTGTGAAGCCGGCATTATCTTATCTTGATATTATTCGCGATGTAAAAAATAACTTTAACGTTCCGATGGTTGCTTATAACGTAAGTGGAGAATACTCGATGATTAAAGCAGCTGCTCAAAACGGATGGATCAATGAACAAGAAATCGTAATGGAAATGTTAACGAGTATGAAGCGCGCTGGCGTAGATTTAATTTTAACGTATCATGCAAAAGATGTAGCACGTTGGCTATCTGATCAAAAATAAAAGGTAGAGGGTGAATTCAATGAGAAGTTACGAAAAATCGAAACAAGCTTTTAAAGAAGCTGTTAAGTTAATGCCTGGTGGAGTAAACAGTCCAGTACGTGCGTTTAAATCGGTTAATATGGATCCGATCTTTATGGAACGTGGAAAAGGTTCAAAAATATACGATGTGGATGGGAATGAATATATCGACTATGTTCTATCTTGGGGTCCATTAATTCACGGTCACTCTAATGATCGTGTAGTCGAAGCAATAAAAAAAGTAACGGAAAATGGGACGAGCTTCGGTGCGCCAACATTAATAGAAAATGAATTAGCTAAACTAGTTATTGACCGTGTTCCATCTATCGAAATTGTTCGAATGGTAAGCTCTGGTACGGAAGCGACAATGAGTGCGTTACGCCTAGCTCGTGGGTATACTGGTCGCAACAAAATATTGAAATTTGAAGGTTGTTATCATGGCCATGGAGACTCTTTATTAATTAAAGCAGGTTCTGGTGTGGCAACACTTGGTTTACCTGATAGCCCTGGTGTTCCTGAATCCATTGCGAAAAATACGATTACCGTTCCTTATAACGATTTAGAAAGCATTCGCGTTGCGTTTGAGCAATTTGGAGATGACATTGCGGCTGTAATCGTAGAGCCTGTTGCAGGTAATATGGGAGTTGTCCCTCCACAACCAGGATTTTTAGAAGGATTACGTTCTGTAACAGAAGAATACGGTTCCCTTTTAATTTTTGATGAAGTAATGACAGGTTTCCGTGTAGACTACGGCTGTGCGCAAGGCTATTTTGGTGTAACACCTGATTTAACTTGTTTAGGAAAAGTAATCGGTGGCGGGCTACCTGTTGGTGCTTACGGTGGAAAATCAGAAATTATGGAACGAGTTGCTCCAGCTGGGGACATTTATCAAGCTGGTACATTGTCGGGTAATCCGTTAGCAATGACAGCTGGCTATGAAACATTAGCACAACTAACTCCTGACACATACAAAGAATTTGCGAGAAAAGCAGATCATCTAGAAGATGGACTACTTTCGTTAAAAGCAAAATATGATATGCCATTAACAGTTAATCGTGCAGGTTCTATGATTGGTTTCTTCTTCACAAACGAAGAAGTTACAAACTATGAAAAAGCAAAATCATCTAACTTAGAATATTTTGCAACCTACTATCGTGAAATGGCTAATAATGGTGTATTTTTACCACCTTCCCAGTTTGAAGGATTATTCCTTTCTACTGCCCATTCCGATGAAGATATCGAAAAAACATTACAAGCAGCGGAAAAAGCATTTGCTGTTATAAAAGGTTAAATAAAAAATGCCAGGTACTTTTTCATTTAAGTATCTGGCGTTTTTTTTGTGGATGATTTGAAAGGAAATCATGGCACATCTAGTCTCGAACATGATGCAACGAGCGGTTAAAAGTCAGCATCTTAGACCTAGTGGTGCAATGAAGTCCATAGTTGGTGCAACTCGACCCTTAATTTGGTGCAACATCAAAGCGAAATGGTGCAATGCCTGTTCAAAAGTCAGCAAAAAAGACACTGTGGTGCAACGAAGACCAAAGTTGGTGCAACTCGACCCTTAATTTGGTGCAACCCGCACTTAATTTGGTGCAACACCCATCCAAAAGTCAGCAACCGACAAAGACACCGTGGAACCACGAAACTGATCTTCCCCTTCAGACGTGTTTAAATAAAATCAGAGTTTTTTTCTCTTCTAATCAAACATGATTTCGTATTTTATTCATATTTTTCAATATTCCTTCATACATCTTAAATGACATAGTAAAATTTTTTTAGGTTGGAAAGGAGGAACCCCTTTGTCTTCAGAACAACAATCGTGCTTACGCTTTTCAGTAGAAGAATCGGTTTGGTTTCAAAAGGGACAGGAAGTTCGCGAGCTTATATCGATATCATTAGATCCAGAAATTCAAATCTATGAACAAGACCAATACGTTTCCATCAGGGGAGCTTTATATTTAACTGGTGAATATTATTCAGAAACGGAAGCGGATGATGATGAAAATGAGACGTTTGCACAGGCTCGTTACGTGGAAGGAGTAGTGGAAAGAGAGGATGGCACATTTGAATTAGAACATCGCTTTCCAGTAGATATAACAATCCCGCGTAATAGAATTCAAAATTTAGATGACGTGTACGTTGCCATCGATTCATTTGATTATTCCACTCCTGCGCGAGGATGCCTTCAATTAGATGCAGAGTTATCCATATCGGGTATTTATGGTCAGCAACAAACTGTTCCACCGGTAGAAGAAAAAGAAGAAGAGCCACAACAATTTCACCGTGATGGACAAGAAGAAGAGGAAGAATATGATCCATTTAAATATTACTTAGAGGATCGCGCTGAAGAAGAGGTTCAGGTAACGAACGAAACTGCATATGATACTACAGATTTCCAGGAAGAAGCAGTAGTGTCCGAGCAAACAACGGAACAGGACCAAGATGAAGACGATGATGTATATGAGCCATTTCAAGTAGAAGTAAGAAAAGATCCTACTTTAGAAGAGGAGCCGGTAGAAGAAGTGGTGGAGCAAGAAGCAGAAGCAGAGGAAGAAAGAGACGAGGAGGAAGAATCTTCGTACACTGAAAATGTCGTTCAATCCCCAGTTGTTGCTCTTCAGGCTAGCTCTGCGGAAGAACCAAAAGATGAAAATAAAAACATCGTATCTTTTTTTGCTAAAAAAGAAGAGCGTGAAGATGTAGAAGAAAAAGCACCTGTAGCAAAGTTTGATGGAAAACAGGAAGAGGATGAGGAAAAAGTACGCGATGAAAACAACCTTTCTCTTACAAAAATCTTTGCAGAAGAAGATGGATCAGACTTTACTCGTTTAAAGATTTGTATCGTACAACATGGCGAGACAATTGATTCAATCGCGGAAAGATACGACGTAACCATTCAACAACTAATTCGAATGAATGGCCTAGCATCAGATGCTGACGTCTCAGAAGGCCAATTAATTTATGTACCAGCTGCGGCTTACTCTAATTCTTAACAGTACATTTTCAAGTGAGTGAGGATTTCCTTCCTCACTTGTTTTTTGAAACAACTATACAAATAAAATGATTTAAGCTGTACACAAAAACTAGCTTGAAAGAAAGTGAGTTAAGTGTTATGCAAACAACGAATGAACAATATGCTGAAAGTATTTTAAGGCAATATGGGGTAGTGCCAGAACTTTTACAATCATATAGTCATAACGTTTGGCGTGTTGGAACAAAAGAAGGCAATTATGCTTTGAAAAAAATTAATAAAAATCGAGCGTATGCACTCTTTATGAACATTCATTCCCTATCACAACGAGGGGTTTCTTCTGTTGTTCCTATTTATAAAACACAACAAGGTTTTTATTTCATAGAGAATCAAACAGATTCCTACTATTTAATGCCTTGGGTCGAACATCAAGAGGAAAGAGAAGCTGATTTTAAAGATAGTCTAATGTTTAAAGAATTGGCAAAGCTTCATAACATAACCGTTAAAGAAAAAGATTACGAGCTTGATGATATTACTTCTTTCTATGAAAAAACAAAAATAGATTGGAGACAAGACGAAGAGCGCCTAAACCAATTTGTAGACGATTGTGAGAAGAAAATTTACATGTCACCATTCGAGCTACAAGTATGTTCCTTCGCAACGGAGATAGGAAGTGCGTTAAGGTTTGCTCTGCAGAAGCTAGATAGTTGGTATGATGAGATTAAAGAAGCAAAAAAGCACCGTACTGCCATCACTCATGGTGCAGTATCCTTTCATCATTTTTTAAAAGACAAAGAAGGTCGTGGATATTTTATTAGCTGGGAGAAAGCCCGTAAAGCAGCACCAGCCAACGATTTAATTGCTTTTTACCATCGTTACTTACGAACATATCCGATGTTTTGTGACGATTGTGTTGACTGGTACTTTGAATATAGCAATGCTTTTCCGTTAAAAGACCATGAAAAAGCATTAGCCCTAGCATACTTAGCGTATCCGCGCCAATTTATTTCAGTGCTAAATAAGTATATAGAAGAGAAACGATTAAAAAGAAGAAAAGGGGAGCGCAAACACGTGACCCACATTTTAGAATCGTATTGGCTCGCGAAAAACATTGAATATGTAGCAGGTCGCATAAGTCAAATTGAAGAACAGAAAAAAATGCAAAGTACCCAGTCGTCATCATAGTGACGCTGGGTACTTTTTCGTTAAAGCCATTCAAGATGAAAACAGACAGCTAATGTTATACATAGTGCTAATATAAGGACGTCAAAGGTAGTTGGTAAAAAGATTGTTCGAATACCTTGAAAGATCGAAATTGGAATAATAAACTGGGCGCAAACTGCCCGAACTTGACGCAACCACGGTGGTAACGAGTATGGATTGTATTTTCTCATCAATTCTTCCCCTTTCGTTGTTTCCTACTACTATGTTAGAGGTGGAAGAGGGAGTTAGCATTAGCCCCCAGCCAATGTGCCTGATATTACAACGTATGATATTAGGCGATAAATAGTGCCCATTTTGACACGAAATTGTTTTGATTTGAATAAATTATGAAAAAGATGGAGAAGCTTATTGACGAAATCATTACTTATTAGGTAACATATATAAGTAAATAAATTAAACGAAATACAGTGACAGGGAAGAGTACAATCGAAACCCCTTCAGAGAGAGAAGCCCAAGGCTGAGAGGCTTCTTAGGAAACGTTTCATTGGAATGTCGCCCTTGAGTAGCTTTGGTGAAGTAAAAGTAGTCAAAGCCGGTGAAGAGCCGTTACTTCATTTAAGAGTACTAGGAGTAGTCTATCTATTTCTAGTAAAAAAAGGTGGTACCGCGAAACTAACTCCTTTCGTCCTTTTATTGGATGAGGGGAGTTTTTGTATTTTTCAGGAATTTTTCAGCACCACCATTTAACAGTTCTTAAGATAGTCCACATAAAGGAGGAAACAAAATGGAATTAAAAGAAGTAAATTTACCGACGAAGTACGATCCGAATGCAGTTGAAGCGAACCGTTATCAATATTGGTTAGATGGCAAGTTTTTTGAAGCGACAGGAGACAAGGAAAAACAGCCTTACACAATCGTTATTCCACCCCCAAACGTTACAGGGAAACTACATTTAGGTCACGCTTGGGATACAACATTACAAGATATTTTAACGCGAATTAAACGTATGCAAGGTTATGACGTTCTTTGGTTACCTGGGATGGACCACGCAGGTATCGCAACACAAGCGAAAGTAGAAGAAAAACTACGCAGTAACGGTGTATCTCGTTATGATTTAGGTCGTGAAAAGTTCGTAGAAGAAACGTGGAAATGGAAAAAAGAGTATGCAGGACATATTCGTGAGCAGTGGTCAAAACTAGGTTTAGGAGTAGATTACAGTCGCGAGCGTTTCACATTAGATGAAGGTCTTTCTAAAGCTGTTCGTGAAGTATTCGTTTCTCTTTACAAAAAAGGCTTAATCTACCGTGGTGAGTACATTATTAACTGGGACCCAGCTACAAAAACAGCTCTTTCTGATATTGAAGTTATTTATAAAGATGTTCAAGGTGCTTTCTACCATATGCGATATCCGTTAGCAGACGGTTCTGGCCATATTGAAGTTGCTACAACTCGTCCAGAAACGATGCTTGGAGATACAGCGGTTGCCGTTCATCCAGAAGATGACCGTTATAAACATTTAATCGGTAAAACAGTTAAGCTACCAATTACTGGCCGTGAAATTCCTATCGTTGGAGATGACTATGTTGATATGGAATTCGGTTCAGGTGCAGTCAAAATTACACCAGCTCACGACCCGAACGACTTTGAAATTGGAAATCGTCATAACCTAGAAAGAGTTTTAGTTATGAACGAAGACGGTACAATGAACGGTAACGCTCTACAATATAAAGGACTAGATCGTTTCGAATGCCGTAAACAAATTGTAAAAGACTTACAAGAGCAAGGAGTTCTTTTCAAAGTAGAAGAGCACATGCATTCTGTAGGTCATAGTGAGCGTAGTGGAGCGGTTGTAGAGCCTTACCTTTCTACACAATGGTTCGTAAAAATGCAACCACTTGCGGACGAAGCTATTAAGCTACAACAAGGTGAAGATAAAGTAAACTTCGTACCGAACCGTTTTGAAAATACGTACTTACGCTGGATGGAAAACATTCGTGACTGGTGTATTTCCCGTCAATTATGGTGGGGACATGGTATTCCAGCTTGGTACCATAAAGAAACTGGAGAAGTTCATGTTGATCATGAACCACCAGCAGATATCGAAAACTGGGAACAAGATAATGACGTATTAGATACTTGGTTCAGTTCTGCATTATGGCCGTTTTCTACAATGGGCTGGCCTGAAACAGAATCGATTGACTATCAACGTTACTACCCAACTTCTGCATTAGTAACAGGGTATGATATCATCTTCTTCTGGGTATCTCGTATGATTTTCCAAGGTATTGAATTTACTGGTCAACGTCCATTCCAAGACGTACTTATTCACGGTCTCGTTCGTGATGAGCAAGGACGTAAAATGAGTAAGTCACTTGGTAACGGTGTGGACCCGATGGATGTTATCGCACAATACGGAGCAGACTCCTTACGTTACTTCTTATCAACTGGAAGCTCACCAGGTCAAGATTTACGTTTCAGTATGGAAAAAGTAGAAGCGACTTGGAACTTTGCCAATAAAATTTGGAACGCATCTCGTTTCGCATTAATGAACATGGGCGATATGGCTTATGAGGATATTGATTTAACAGGTGAAAAATCTGTTGCAGATAAATGGATTTTAACTCGTTTAAATGAAACAATCGAAACAGTGACAAAGCTTGCAGATAAATATGAGTTCGGTGAAGTAGGTCGTGCCCTTTATAACTTCATTTGGGATGATTTCTGTGACTGGTATATTGAAATGGCGAAAATTCCATTATACGGTGAAGACGAAGCAGCAAAGAAAACAACTCGTTCTATCCTTGCTTACGTATTAGACAACACAATGCGTCTATTACATCCGTTCATGCCATTTATTACAGAAGAAATTTGGCAACAACTTCCTCATGAAGGAGAGTCTATCACAGTTGCAAAATGGCCAGAAGTTCGCCAAGAGCTAACTGATCAAGAAGCAGCAAGTGATATGCGTTTATTAGTAGATGTGATTCGCGCTGTACGTAACGTTCGTGCAGAAGTGAATACTCCAATGAGTAAGCAAATTAAAATGTTTATTAAAGCAAAAGATGACAGCATCGTAGAAAAATTAGAAAGAAATCGCTCCTACTTAGTTCGTTTCTGTAACCCAAGTGAATTAGAAATTGGTACGAACGTTCATTTAGAAGAAAAAGCGATGACTGCGGTTGTAACTGGAGCAGAAATCATCCTTCCACTAAAAGGATTAATTAATATTGACGAAGAAATTGCGCGTTTACAAAAAGAATTAGATAAACTTGATAAAGAAGTAGAACGTGTACAGAAAAAACTATCGAACCAAGGTTTCCTAGCAAAAGCACCACAAAACGTAATTGATGAAGAAAAGGCAAAAGAACAAGACTATGTTGAAAAGCGTGATAAAGTTCGAGCGCGTATAGAAGAGTTAAAAGGTTAAAATATGTAAGGAGGATGACAAACTTGTCATCCTCTTTCCCTGTTAAGGTTGGATGGAGAGGAGAATACAAATTGGTAAACACATATGAAGAAGCAGTAGATTGGATACATAGCCGTCTTCGATTTGGCATTAAACCAGGGGTAAAAAGAATGGAATGGATGATGGAAAAGCTTAATCATCCTGAAAGAAGATTAAAAACCATTCATATAGCAGGAACGAACGGAAAAGGTTCCACTGTGACATATGTTCGGAACATTTTACAAAAAGCCGAGTATAAAGTTGGGACATTTACATCCCCTTATATTGAACAATTTAATGAACGAATAAGTGTTAATGGGCAGCCGATAGGGAATCAAGAACTTGTCGATGTAGTTAATATAATAAAGCCGTTAGCAGAACAATTAGAAGAAACAGACTTAGGCAGTCCGACAGAATTTGAAATAATAACGGCAATGTCACTTTATTATTTTGCACACATTAATATAGTAGATGTTGTTGTATATGAAGTAGGGCTAGGTGGTCGTTTAGATTCTACTAACATTATTTATCCACTCGTTTCTGTTATTACAAATATCGGTTTTGACCATATGGCTATTTTAGGAGAAACAGTAGAAGAAATTGCCTCTGAAAAAGCGGGTATTATTAAGCCGGGAGTTCCTGTTATTACTACTGCCTCCCAAGAGAATGCTTTGCGGGTCATACGTCAAATTGCAAATGAGAAAAAAGCAAAGATGTATGAACATAATATGCAGTTTACAGTGACGGACTATAACCAGTTAGAGACGGGCGAACAATTTACGATACAAACTCCTTTTATCACGATCGAAAATATCGAACTATCGATGAAAGGAAAGCATCAAGTAAATAATGCTGCACTAGCGATTATGACAGTAACATATTTAAAAACCTTTTATTCCTTTTTAATAGAAGAGCATCATATAAAGGCAGGATTAAAGGATGCTTTTTGGCCGGGAAGAATGGAGGAAGTAGTAAAAACTCCTTCTATTTATTTAGATGGTGCTCATAATGAAGAAGGAATTGCTACTCTAGTGGATACGATTAAAACTAGATTTACTAAAAATAGAGTTCATATTTTATTTAGTGCACTATCAGATAAACCGTTAAATAAAATGATTACAGAACTAGAGTCTGTTGCACATTCGATTACGTATACAACGTTTGACTACGAAAGAGCATTATCAGCAAGGCAATTAGCGGAATTAAGCACGCATAAAAATCATTCGTATGATGAGAGTTGGGAAAATACTCTTAAAAATATAAAAGCTTCTCTTACAGATGAGGATGTTCTTATTGTAACAGGATCGCTTTATTTCATCTCAACTATTCGATCGTTTCTTAAACAATAGGCTAACTTATAGGTACAATGTAAATTTTACTAGATAATAATGACAAAAGTTAGAAAATTTGATAAAATGAATGTACCAATTTATAGTACTAAAGTACGTTGGAGGGGAGGGCGAAAAATGGGATATCGCGGAATAAGTTTTCAGAAAAATGTGTACGTTTGGCTTTTATTTGCTATTTTCTTTCCGTTATTAATATGGGGAGGTTATACAATATCTCCAATAAGTTTACATGATATCCCTACCTCTCACATCGTAGCTTTTCTCATATTAATCGTTGCACTCTCATTAATGCCTATGGTCGTCGGCGATATTCATATCTTTCTTGCCCAAGGTATATCATTAGCGATTTTCCTTTCCTTTGGTTTGTTTGCTGAAATGGTGATCACGTTAATTTCTGTCATCACACTCATTTTATATGTTCGACTTAGTAAGCATGAATTGTACCGATTGCCTATTAATCTATTAATGTTCTCGACAGCTTCTTTTATAAGCGGATTTGTATTTTACCTTTTAGGTGGGGAGCATGGAAATACGAACCTATTATCACTGCAAGGAATACTACCAATTTTAATGTATGTCGTCTGTTATTTTGCCGTAAACCAAGTATTCTTATATTCGATTTTTAGGTATTTACATAATAGCAAACGTGGTCTTATCACTTCCGATACGAAATGGGATGCTGTTACTAGTATTCTTACATTCCCAGTCGGGCTCATCATGTTTATGTTATATGAACAAGTTGGTTTAGTTGCCGTATTATATGTTGGTATCCCATTCCTCATCTTAACACTCATCTTGAAGCTTTATCATGCAAGCCAAAAGGTGAACAATTACTTACAGCGTGCAGCCGATGTCGGGCATGATTTAACAGAACGGTTAAATGTTTCCAGTGTTATTGATGTATTTTTAGAAAGAGTATCAACGCTATTTCCAGTAGATTATGCAGCAATTATTGATATTAAAGAAGATAGATTTCATTTATTGAGACAAAAGTTTAAAGGTGGAAACGGTGAATTAATCGTTCATCCTGAAGATGAAATATGTAAAATGGTCAAGAAACAGAAACGTGGGGTAAGCTTTAGAACGAGAAAGGAATATAGCTATTTACCGAATATACATATTCCACCAGGTATTGAAAGTGTGATGTGTGTCCCGGTTATTCGTAACCAAATAGTAGAAGGATTTGTAGTTGTAGGTACATCGAAACGACGTGCTTACGACAAATCACAATTGATGATTATGGATATATTAGCCTCCCATTTCGGTGTAGCATTAGTAAAAGCGAAACATTATGAAGATACGAAAAACAGAAGTGAGCGCTGTGCGTTAACAAATCTTTATAACTTTAGATTTTTTGAAACAGTGTTAGAAAAAGAATATGAAAAGCTAGAAGTTGGAGAGAGCGAATCTCTATCATTAATACTGTTAGATTTAGATCATTTTAAAAGCATCAATGATACATATGGGCATCAAAGTGGAAATGAAATATTAAAACAAGTTGCCGATCGATTATCGCTCCTTATCGGTGAAAACGGTATCGTAGCTAGATATGGCGGAGAGGAATTTGTAGTGTTACTTCCAAATGTAGACCGGAAGAAATGCTACGACTTCGCAGAAAAAATTCGTGTAAATCTAGCGAATCGATCGTTCACATTAAAACAACATATAAGAGATACAGTTAAACCACAACTAGTAAAAGTAACAGCTAGTATCGGCTTTGCAACAGCACCAGAAGATGCCGAAGATTCACTAGACTTAATTCGCCATGCGGACCGCGCGATGTATGTTGGAGCGAAGCAGGCTGGAAGAAATAAGGTTGCGGAGTATCGGAAAATATCCTGAAAAGTAGTGACTAATCTATAGTAGAGGTTACTGCTTTTTTTATATAATTTTCTCCAAAAAGTTTTTGAAAGTTACAATTACATACATTTCCTGTGAAGTTTATGTAGTAGATTATCTTTGTCTAATGATATAATCATCTTGAAATATGATACTAATTTACTATTTGAATTGATTAGAGGTTTTAAAATGAAAGTATTTAATGATAGCAATAGTGAAACAGGATTAACCTTGTTAGAGGTACTTTTATCAATTGTCATTTTAAGTGTAGTGGTAATTGGACTTTTAGGTTTTTTTGCTCAGACTATTTTACTATCTTCTAGAGTAGAGGATCGAATGACAGCTTTGAATATTGCAGAAGAAGTACTGCTAGAATATAAATTGAATAAAGAATATCAAGAAGAAGTTATTATTAATAATAAGACATATTACTCAAGAGTATTTGAATTAGATAATACCTCTTCTCTTGGGCTTACTCCACTTAAAGTAGAAGTATATTCAATGAATGATTTTTCCTCTTCCTCTTATATTACGGGTGTCTATGGGTATTTCGAGGAGGATGAAGAATGAAATATGTAAAAAAAGATGAAGGTTACGCTTTATTATTAGTATTACTAATTATTGTCTTAATAGGTTTGTTTTTACCTGTTATATACTCATCATTAACAACTAATTCTTTACAAATAAAAAAAACAGAAGAGACTATCCAACATAATAATTTAAAAAATATGGGAACGCTTCTTTTTGAAAAGAAAATAATAGATACAATAGAAAATTGGAAATTACCTGAAGAATGGGTGCCACCTGTGGAGTGGAAAGATTTAAACGAAACCTTAAGAAATAACCAGTATATAAAACCCTTAATATATCAATCCTTACAAGCAGAACTTTCACAATTAGTATCTATACATCCTCAATTTAGTCATGAGGGTTATGAATTTGGATTTACATCTTTTAATATAAATTCATCTACTAACAAAATTGAACTGAACATTTATACTACAATTGATGACGGAAACCACTCGGAATCACATTTTGAGGTGATTGAAATACCTGTTATTAATTTTAATTATCAAGTAAGTAATTAAATTAAATATTCAATAGGGAGTATGTGTTATGTTGAAGAGAGTGAATATTAATAATGAATCAGGTATTACCTTAATCGAAGTCCTAGTAACACTGTTAATAGTCACTATTGTTTCAGGTCTAGTTACAGGTGTTATGATAAGTTCGGTAAACTATAACAAAAAAGCTCATTCACATATAAATTTAAGGCAAGAAGCAAATTTAATCATTTCATCACTGCGAGAAAAATTAAAAGAAGAAGAGTTTACACTGTGCTACCAAGACTTATTAGGACAAAGTGATATCACTTTTGAGGATATATCATTACAAAACCAAACTATAGAAATAGACAAAGAAACTCCGTGTGGTACTATAAAAACGGATCAAGACTTAATAATTGAATTTACATTGAAAGATAACTTGAATAATAGCTTTGATGTAGATATGACTATACAAGGAAAAGAGTCACTTACTTCTTCTAAAGAAATAATAGTTGAAATACCAGAATTTACGGAAGAAGATGATTATTACGATATTATAAAAAATGAAAACGTTTTTGTTGCGAGCAAACAATTTGAATTTGCAGGGAGTACTATTAATGGAAATGGATCTACGATGCTAATAAAAGGAAACTTGTTAGGAAATAAAATTAATGGTGGGGCATTAATTAATGTTTCAAATATATATGTTGAGGGAGATGTCGATGTAGATGGTGGATCAGCTGGTTTAGGTTCTGAAACCAACCCTGGAATTATTGTAGTTGGTGGAAACTTAAATCTTTGGAATGGGACACGCCCTATAAATGGTGACGTATATGTTAAAAAAAATATGAAGTTAAAAGATGGGAAAGTCAATGGTAATGTTTATGTAAAAGAAAACCTTGAGTTAGGTTGGACGCCTCAGCTTGTTGGTAATTCTAAAATTTTTTACGGTGGTTCCTTAACACATCCAAATAATTATAATCAAAGTATATTGTCGAAAGTCATTAATCAAAATCATATAGAATCACAGGAAATGATTAAGTATGACATTCCTCCATTAAAAGATGACCATTGGTTTGTCCAAAACGGATATAATTTAAATATTGTACCAAACAATATGAAACTATTTGGAAATAATATAAATATATCAAGCGGTAATATACCTAATCATGGCTACGTAAGTAATTTTCATAATGCAATAATTATAAGTAAAGGCGATGTTACGATAAGAGGCGGTGACTTAAAATTTAGTGGGGTTGTCATTGCTCCCTTTGGAAGTGTCACTTTTCATGGATCTACCTTTGAAGGAACTGTAATTGCTAGAGATGGCTTCTATGTAACAAGTGGAGGCTCAACTGTCACTTTTAAAAATATAGATAATTATATTAATAATAAGAATGATTCACCTTTTAATGAAAACTTTTAAGATAAAGCTTCTTTTATTTTGATCTTTTTTATTATTGTCTTAAACAAAAAATGTAGCACTAACATTAAAATATAAGGTGCTACATTTTTAATTACACAATGATTTATATACTACCAACAATAATTTACAATTAATAACATAATTTCGTTTTAAAACTGTTAGATTTATTATAAAATAGCACTAAGGCTATAATTATAGTGAAAATGGGTTGCCTTGTATAAATACGCCTATATATTAAACTATTCATTGAGTATATTTTAATATTAAATCTATTTCTATAAATATTAAAAATTACTTGAAAAGTAAACATGTTAAGCTTTATTAATAGATTCCGTTGGGGGTTAAAGAATGCAGGGGATGAAATGGTTAGGAGTTTTTGTTGTAGGTGCCTCGTTAATGTACGGAGGGGTAAAGGGGTACGATCATTTTTGGGGAGAAGAAAGGTTCACTCATGAGACGATGATTGCTAATCAAGTAGTGGCAAACGTATCAAAATCAAATGCCGAGGAGCAATTAGTCCAAGCGATATCTGATTGGAAAGAAGATGGTTTCCTGTACGTGGAATGGGCAGGACAATTAAATGTTGTCTCAAAAGAAGACTTTGAATTTGATTTACCTTCCTCAATAAATGCAGCTCAAGATGGTACTAGTAATACGTTACAGGTAGCACTTCCGTTACAAGTAGTGACTAGTGCGATTCAAACGATTACGGATGATTCCTTTATTCAACAAGTAGATGTACCAAAACTTCAGGAACATCTTGTGGACGTCGCCACTTCGTTAGAAAATGGCACTTTTACTTTTTCATTACAAGACTACTTTAACGAAAGTGCAACTGTCGAAACAATTGAAGAAACAGTCATTCAGAATGGTTTATCCTTTTCAGTACAGCAAGAACTTCGCGAACTATTTAACACCGACAGGGAAATAAATGTGTTACCAATGGATATTACTTCTTTAGCTAATTGGTTAATGAGTGAAGAAATAGAAATTTCCGATGAAAGCGCAAGTGTCATCGCTTCTTTAGTCAATCAATTAATCGCTGCCACCAATTTTGAAATAAAAGAACGACATATTTCTCCAACACTACCTACATACGCCACTTTAGGTTATGAAGCAAGATTTGAAAAAGAGCGTATGGACTATAAGTGGTTAAATCCGAATAATTCGAAGTACGTTATAACCCTTTCATTTGTTAACAATATGCTTAGAGCAGAATTAGTAGGTGCTGCCCTTCCAACAGAGATTACAGTGGAAACGAATAGAAACGAAACGTTTGCTCCGAAAAAAATTGTCCAATATTCGCCAACCGTACGCACAGGTCAGACAACTGTGAAAGAAGTTGGAGAACAAGGGAAAATAATTGAACTAGTACGTACGGTGAAGGATAGTTCTGGTGAAGTAATAAAAAAGGAGACTATATCATCCGATTTTTACCCACCAGTACATCGAGTGGAAGTAAAAGCCTTGGTTGCTTCTACTAGCACGACACCACCAGGGAACACTGACAATACGAATAACACAGGCGAGCAGCCCAATAATACTGGCAGTAATAATCCGAACGGTAATAATACAGGGACTAATCCACCACCGAACAATAATAGTGGAACAGGATCCCAACCGCCTACAGGTGGCACGTCTAATGATAATAGTAATAAACAAGAAGAAAAATCGGATGCTGATAAAGAAAGAGAATCTCCAGAAGGCTTATACGAAGGGAAATAATGATGAAAAAGGATGAACGTAAATGGCTGTAATTAGAAAGCGTTTAGGGGATTTATTAGTAGAAGCAGGAATTATTACAGAAGAACAATTGCAAAAAACGCTAGAAGAGAAAACTTCTTCTCAAAAACTAGGGGATGCACTTTTACAAAAAGGATTAATTACCGAACAACAGTTAATTGAAGTTTTAGAGTTCCAGCTTGGAATTCCACACGTTAGTTTATTCCGTTATCCATTTGATGAAAATTTAATGCATGTTGTCTCAAAAGATTTTGCTAAACGTAACGTGCTAATTCCGCTAAAAAAAGAACATGAAAAACTTTACGTTGCAATGGCGGATCCAATGGACTTTTTCGCAATCGATGATTTACGATTATTTACTGGGTTTGATATTGAGCCGGTTATTGCGACAAAAGATGATATATTACGTTCTATTAATAAATATTACGAATCTACAGACCCGATGGATGAATTGCTAGATGGGTTCGAAAAAGTAGAGCAAGTGAATATAAGAGATGAACGAATAACCGAAGACGACTCACCTATCGTTCGGTTAGTAAATCAAATGTTACAAGCTGCAGTTGAACAACGGGCTAGTGATATTCATATTGACCCACAAGAAACGAAAGTAGTTATCCGGTATCGTGTGGATGGCGTGTTAAGAACGGAACGAACATTACCGAAGCACACGCAAAATGTGTTAATTGCTCGTATAAAAATTTTAGGAAGTATGGATATTACGGAACATCGTATTCCACAAGATGGTCGAATTAAAACGACGATTGATTATCTCCCAGTAGATGTTCGTGTTTCAACATTACCAACTGTTTTTGGTGAAAAAGTAGTAATGCGTATTTTAGATATGAGTAGCTCTCTTAATAATATCGAGCAATTAGGTTTTCACGATAAAAACTTCGGTCGCTTTAAAGATTTAATTCATCGTCCAACAGGAATCATTTTAATTACGGGACCAACAGGATCAGGAAAATCTTCTACTTTATACGCTTCGTTAAATCATTTAAACGAAGAAGCGGTTAACATTGTGACAGTAGAAGACCCTGTGGAGTATCAGTTAGAAGGAATTAATCAAGTACAAGTGAATAGCGGAATTGGAATGACTTTCGCGAAAGGATTACGGGCCATTTTACGACAAGACCCTAACATTATAATGGTAGGAGAGATTCGAGATCGTGAAACGGCAGAAGTGGCGATTCGAGCTTCGTTAACAGGACATTTAGTATTAAGCACGCTGCATACGAATGACTCAATTAGTACGATTACGCGTTTAATGGATATGCAAGTAGAACCGTTTTTAGTAGCTTCCTCTTTAAATGGAGTATTGTCTCAAAGGCTTGTGCGGAAAGTGTGCCGTGATTGTATGAGTATGGAAGAAGCAACTGAACGTGAAAAAGAAATTTTTGCAAATCGTGGGCTGGATGTGGAGAAAGTAGCTAGAGGAAAAGGCTGCGGTACGTGTAATATGACTGGATATAAAGGTCGACTTGCCATTCACGAGCTATTAGTATTAACGAGTGAAATGAGAAAATCGATTATGAATAACGAGCCGTTTTCACGTATAAGAGAGCTTGCAATCGAGAATGATACTGTATTTTTAATAGATGACGGTTTAAATAAAGTTTTAAAGGGACTAACAACTACAGAAGAAGTTCTTCGAGTAGCACTGCAAGGATAAGGGGCTAAGTGTAATGATTAATGAATTTCAGCAATGGCTATATGATGCATATTCCTTGAAAGCTTCGGATATCCATTTATCGGTAGGAGTTCCTCCGGTATTCCGTGTTAATGGGGAACTTAAGCGGCAAGGAGAAACGATATTACTTCCTGACGATACGAACGAAATTGCTAAACATATGATCCCTACGCACCTTTGGGAAGTTTTTCAGGAGCGAGGAGAATTGGATTTCTCGTACAGTTTACCAGGAGTTTCAAGATTTCGTGTTAATGCATATCGGCAACGTTCATCGATCGCATTAGCGATTCGGATTATCCCAACTAGTGTTCCATCAATTGAGGAACTTCAACTACCGCCAACAATTAAAAAGTTAGTGGAACAACCTCAAGGTTTAATACTAGTAACAGGGCCTACTGGTAGTGGGAAATCTACTACACTAGCTTCGATGATTGACTTCATGAACCGAACGAAGAAAAAGCATATTATTACGTTAGAAGATCCAATAGAATATTTACACAAACATAAGCTATGCATGATAGATCAGAGGGAAATTGGATTTGATACAAAATCGTTTGCTAACGGATTACGTGCGTCGTTACGACAAGATCCTGATGTCATTTTAGTAGGAGAGTTACGTGACTTAGAAACGATTCAAACTGCAATTACAGCTGCTGAGACCGGACATCTTGTGCTAGGTACACTTCACACAACGAATGCGCCAAGTACGATTGACCGAATTATCGATGTGTTTCCAGGTCATCAGCAGGCACAAATCCGTCTACAGCTTGCATCTGTTTTAGTTGCAATTGTTTCGCAACGATTGTTTCCATCTATTGATAAGCAAAGTAGAAAAGTAGCAACAGAAATACTCATTAATAATGCAGCGGTTGCTAATCTCATCCGTAACGAGAAAATTAATCAGATTCAAAATGTGATGCAGACAAGCCGTGCGCAAGGTATGCATACATTGGCTATGAGTATACAAGAACTTGTCCAAGCAGGTCTCGTATCATCTCAAGATGTTCAAAGTTATTTACAGGAGTCGGTGTAGACGATGCCAAAGTTTAAATATACAGGTCGTGACCGTACTGGGAAAAAAGAGGGGGCTGTCACAAGTCCTAATAGACGGGAAGCCATTGTAAAGCTAAAAGAAGATGGAATAAAAGTTATTAATATCGAAGAGATGCCAGAGTCTTTTCTAACGAAAGAAATAACGATAGGAAATCCAGTAAAGCAACAAGATCTCGTTATTTACTTACGTCAGTTCGCCACGTTAATTCGTGCTGGAATTTCAGTTGTAGAGTCAACGAAAATATTAGCAGCACAAACAGAAAGCAAACCGTTAAAACGAGTATTAACGGAAGTAGAATACGAACTGCGCCAAGGAAATCCATTATCAGTAGCGGCGTCTAATCACCCAAAAGTGTTTAGTTCGATGTTTATTAACATGATTCGTGCTGGTGAGGCGAGTGGAACGATGGAAGAAACGTTAGATAACCTTGCTACTCAATACGAGAAACAGCACGAAACGAAACAAAAAATCGTTTCTGCCTTAGCTTACCCTCTCGTATTAGCGGTCGTCGCGCTAGGTGTTACGATTTTCTTGTTAGTAGGAGTAGTTCCTACCTTCGTGTCCATGTTCTCAGACTTCGGTGCAGAATTACCGGTTATTACAAAATTTGTCCTAGCGATGAGTGAATGGATGCAATCGTTTTGGTGGGTCATTATATTATTAATGATTTTATTTGCCAGTTCTATAAGTGTCATAAGATCAAGAAGAGAATGGAAATATTATTTAGATTATTTTCTATTAAAGATGCCAATTTTTGGTGGTCTTTTAAAGAAAGCTGCGATTGCTAGACTAACGAGAACGTTAAGTTCCCTATTTTCTAGTTCGGTGCCAATCTTACAGGCAATATCGATTGTAGAAAAAATAGTCGGTAATGAAGTCATCGCTAAAGTACTTGTAAGCTCAAGAGAGTCGTTAGAACGAGGAGAATCACTAACAACTCCAATGAAGGAACATTGGGCATTTCCGCCCCTCGTTACCCAAATGATTTCAGTCGGGGAAAGTTCTGGGTCTTTAGACATAATGCTAGAAAAAGTAGCACACTTTTATGAAAAAGAAGTCGACGCAGCGACAGATCGATTAAAGAGTTTAATAGAGCCGTTAATGATTGTCGTACTAGCTGTTGTAGTTGGGACTATTGTCACATCGATACTAGTTCCAATGTTCGATATTTTTAACCATATTCAAATGTAAAAAATTGTAGAATAGTATTGTATTTAGTAAAATAGTATAATATGATTATGCTAGAAATTGAAAAAAATAGGATATTTGGAGGAGATAATGTATGTTAAAAAAATGCCGTAACATTTTACGCAACGAAAAAGGTTTAACTTTAATCGAATTACTTGCAGTAGTAGTAATTTTAGGGATTATTGCAGCGATTGCTATACCGAGTATTGGGAATTTGATACAAAATTCTAAGAATGATGCGCATGTTGCAACTGGTCAACAGGTAATGAGTGGTGCTAGACTGGCTATTCTAGGAAGTACTGAATTAAGTTCATCTGAAAAAACACTAGATTGGGACGCTTTAGAAGATTACGTTGAAATTAATACAAATAAATATGATACTACTGGTATTATGGTTTACATTAAAGATGGTTCTGTAGTTGGTGTTAAAGTAACACCGAGTGGTGGTTCCGCTTTATTCTTTGATTCAAATGGTGATGTTTCTAATGAGACAGCATTAAAAACAGCAGCAGGTATAACAGATTAATTTATGATATGGTTTATTCTATTGATTTACGCCCTCCTCCTCGGCTCCTTCTACAACGTAGTAGGCTTACGAGTACCAAAAGGGATGTCGATTGTCACACCGAGGTCGCATTGTACAAATTGTAAACAGACACTGACGGGAATTGATCTAATTCCCGTTCTTTCATATGTTTGGCAGCGAGGAAAATGTCGATATTGCGGAGTGAAAGTTTCTCCGATTTACCCATTTTTCGAGCTCCTTACCGCTATTCTTTTCGTCCTAGCGCCACTTCAATTAGGCTGGTCATATGAGCTAATTGTCGCATGGACTTTTATCTCGATGCTTATTATTATAGTAATTACAGACATACACTATATGTTAATACCTAATAAAATATTACTATTTTTCTTTATCCTTTTTATCGCGGAAGCGGTTTTAATACCTTATTCGAGTTGGACCGGCCATTTTTTAGGGGTCGTTGTCGGATTTTTAGTTCCTTTCCTAGTGGCACTTCTTTCCAAAGGTGGAATGGGAGGCGGAGATGTGAAGCTATTTGCCGTTATCGGTTTTGTGATAGGGTGGGAGCTTGTTCTCTTAACGTTCTTCCTCGCATCTTTCATTGGAACTGTAGGGGCGTTAGTCGGAATGAAATTAGGAAAAGTAGAAAAAGGGAAGCCATTTCCGTTCGGTCCGTTTATCGCTATTGCAGCGTGGATCGCCTATTTTTATGGTGAACATTTACTAGATTTATATATATCTTTCTTTTTACTGTAGAATTTAGCCCATTGAAGGAGCTCTCATTATGGATTTATCGTTCTTACCTTCGAAAAACAATTATATCAATTTAATTATTCGTGACCATTGTATTCGGTTAGTAGAATTAAAAAGTACGAACCCCTTACAAATAAAAAAGTATCATGAACGTTTTTTGCCACCAAACATTATAAAAGACGGCAAAATAGAAGATGTTACGACACTTAAAATTATTTTAGAGCAATGTGTCGATGAATGGGGATTAAAACGGAAACAAGTTCGTTTTGTCGTTCCAGACTCTGTTTTAGTGACGAGAAAATTATCGATTCCTGCTGATATTATGGACGATGAAATAATCGGTTACTTATATTTAGAGTTAGGTTCAACCATTCATTTACCGTTTGAGGACCCTGTGTTTGATGTGCATGTGTTAAACAGGTCGGAAAAAACGGACATTATCCTTTTCGCTGTGCCAGAGGAAGTAGTAGCAAGTTATTCTTCTTTACTTGAAGATGTGAAGCTTAAACCTGTAACGGCAGACATTTCTCCACTTTCCTTATATCGTCTCTACTATGAAAATGGCCAACGAAATGAACACGAACATTTATTAGTCGTCCATTTTGATGTAACAGGGATTACGTTAAGTATTTTTGTTCGTCACGTGCCGATGCTTGTCCGTACCGTTGCACTTACTCCAGATTTGAAGCATTGGGAAGTATCGGAAGGAAACAGTCGATTACAATGGTCTGGTGATATTGTTCAGTTTAATCTGTTCGTAGAAGATTTTATTACAGAGGTAGAACGAGTAATGGGCTTCTTTCAATATTCCATGCACCAAGGGAACGAAAGAGTGCAAAAAATATTATTGTACGGAGATCACCCTAATCTTCCATTAGTGACGACAAAATTAAAAGAAAAGCTAGAAGTGAAAATAGATACAATTGAGCAAGCGATAGAAACGATAAATGGAGATACGTTACCAAATTCTTATTATTTAGCATTAGGTTTAGCGTTAAAAGAGGGGCGATAATATGTTAGTAGAAATAGATTTATTACCAAAGAAACAAGCCCGAAACGTAACCGTACCTATCGTTATTGCCATTTCAATTGTTTTAGCTTTAATTGTAACTATTTCATTATTCGTTTTTCAATCTACTTTAAACAAAGAGATTAGTGAAGTAGAGTCTGAATTAACGGTAGTATCGCAATTAAGAGAGGCAAAGGAAGTTAATATGCGTTCGCCACAACAAACTACTTCAGCTCAAAAGTTAGAGACGACTGTACAATGGGCAGAAAGTTATCCGACAGAAATGGTTCCTATTTTAAACCACCTTGTTGGTTTACTACCAGATCGTGGATTAGTTCAAAACTTTTCCTATAATGAAGACAGTTCCGTTAATGTAGCTGTTCAGTTTGATTCTTCTAGAGATGCTGCTTATTATTTAAATCACTTAAATGAATCGGACTATTTCAAAGAAGTAAATCTTTCCTCAATATCTACAACGAACTTACAAAATGAAGAGAATAATGACGTATTACCACGATACGTTGGTCAATATTCGATTATTTTAAATAAAGAGTATGCGAAGGAGCAGCAAGGGCAGGAGGATGAGGAATGAATATTGAACTACAAAAAATACATTACATCATTCTCGGCTCGGTTGTAGCTGCTCTCTTACTTGCTATTTTATTATTTTATTATGCTCTATACTCACCAAAGCAAGTAGAATTAAATAGTTTACAGTCTCAGCTTCAAGTGGAAGAGCAATTATTACAAGTGCTAGAAGAACAAGAAAGAAATATCCTTGCTAATCTTCTAGATAGTACGGTTGAGCTACAGCGTAAAGTTCCGGTTGCACCTTTTGTGGAGCAAATGATATTAGAGCTAGAAAAAGCAGAAACGATTTCAGGAGCGTTAATTACGAATACGACCTTTGGTGAAGAAGCAGTAACTACTTCGACTTTAGATGAGTACGTACAATCGGAAGAACTAGCTGAAGAGCTACCTGGTATTCCGTTACCAGAAGGGCTTAAAAAGCTTACGATGAACTTAACTGTTCAAGCAGAAACGTACGAAGATTTAAAAGCGTTTCTATCAGAAGTAGAAAACTTAACGAGAATAACGCAAATAGAATCAGTTACTTTCTCAGGAACACCGGAAGTAACGTCTCTAGAGCAAGAAGCATCTACTCTTACGTTTTCTGTTTCACTATCCGCTTTTTATCACCCAGAATTGCAAGATTTAATAGAAGATTTACCGCCAATTTTCGTGCCAGAGCCTAGCAATAAATCGAACCCGTTTCGAGGCTCTTGAAAAAGCGAAAAATATGTCGGAAAACAATTAGAACAAGACGACAAAAGTCTTGTTCTTTTTTTTTATCAGTATGATAGGATGGAAAAAATCGACATAGTATGTGGAGGTGAAACTTTCGTGAAAGAGCAAGAAGTAAAAATTAATATAAACGGAAAAAAAAGAGTTGTGGAAGAAAAGAAAAATATGAAAAAAAATGACGCACCGACTTTACAAGACGAAACCGACGAAGGAAGACCAATTATTATCGTCGATGAAACAGCTGCAGCGATCGAAAAGGAAGAAGAATTTGATTGGGTTCTCCCTGATAAAGAAGTAATCGAAAAAAAAGAAGAGAAGGAACAGAATAGTACTTCTACCTCTTACATAGAAGATTTACGTGCATTAAATCAAGGAAAACCTAAAGGGGGGAAGCCTTCCAAATCTAGTTGGAAGAAAAAGTCCTCATTTTCCCCATCGAAACAATGGATTATTTCTATTATGTTGGCAATCGGAGTAGGTTTAGGATTTGGTGGTGTCATACTGTATGCGATGAACATTGCATCAACTCCTACAGAACCGAGTGCCCCAGTATTTAATCCGATTCCAGATGGAGAAAAAACAAACGATAATGAAGGTGGCGATCCTCCAGCGGGAACTGGGCAGTATACGTTTCCTGCCCTTCCGGTTGCGGTCCTACAAGGTGGAGTGTTTTCTTCAAAAGATGGTGCGAATGAAGTGGCTCGTACTTACGAACAAAAAGGAATGGCAGGAGTTACGATAGAAGATGATAACGTTCGTGTATATGTTGCGATTGGTGACAGTGTAGGTGTGATGAAAGCAATTGGTGATAGTATGGAGCAGATTGGAACAGAGAAAGAGTATGCAAAGGATTTTCTTATTCCAGAAAAGTCTTGGACTGGTTTAACAGAGCAAGACGTTACGATGATGGAAGAGGCACAGCCTTTATTTGCTGAACTCGTAACTCTATCTTCCAAGCTACTTTCAGGCAGCTCTGTAGACGAACAAGCATTAGCAGCCTCAAGAGCTCGTGCAGAAAAGATTGCGAGTGTTTCCAATGAATCATTATCAGAAAGTATGGTAAAAATAAAAGAAGATATCGTTGGAGCTTTTACAAACGTTCAAACATTTGCATCTAGTCAATCAAAAGAAGAACTTTGGAAAGCACAACAAAAATTATTAAACATAACATCCATACTAACAAATTAAGGGAGCTTCTTTTCGCTCCCTTTTTTGGCTATTATAAAAGGGTAGATACCCATCCTAATAAAAATTAACTGGGTTAAGTTTTTTCTATTCACGGTCCAGAATTGTGAGTGGAACGGAGCGGAAGACACTTGACTCCAGCGGGAGGTAGAGGGAAGGTCGAGACCCCACAGGCGAAGCCGAGGAGGCTCGACTCCCTCCCCGCGGAAAGCAAGTGTCTGTAGCGAAGTGCAACGGACTAACTAAAAACGTATAATAAAATAATAATTGATGTGTACCTCATCACACTGACCTGTAAAAAGCAAATATTCTAATGAAAATATTATCCATAATTGTCCAATACTTATTTTTTTGGTACGATAGATATGTATCTCTCATTTCTGAAACTAATCCCAATATAGAAAGGTGAACAAACAGATGAAACGCCTCATTTTAGCCTCAGGGTCTCCACGAAGAAAGGAATTGCTCCAACAAGTAAATCTCTCCTTCGAAGTGAAAGTCAGCTCTATTGAAGAAACATTTGATCCAAACGAATCTCCAGAAAAACTTGCAATGAGTTTAGCTTTACAAAAAGCAAAAGATGTATGGAAAGATGAAAGTGATGCAATTGTTATAGGTGCAGATACAATTGTTGTCCTAAAAAATAATATTTTAGGAAAGCCTAAAAACGAAGCGGATGCTTATGAGATGCTATCTAGTTTAAGTGGACAAACGCACCACGTTATTACAGGTGTCGCAATATGTTCTGCACAACAAGAAAAAGTCTTCTACGAAAAAACTTCTGTTACGTTTTGGGAATTATCCAGTCAAGAAATTGAACAATATATAGAAAGTAAAGATCCGATGGATAAAGCAGGTGCATATGGAATTCAAACGTTAGGTGCTTTATTCGTGAAAAAAATTGATGGTGATTATTTTTCTGTTGTTGGACTACCTTTGGCTAGAACAGTGCGTGAATTATCTCAATTTTAAATGGACGTCTTGCCCTTATCATCGTATGTAAGGAGGATAAGAGTTGAAAGCTTTACCATTAATGATAAGGGATTATCCAGAAGATGAAAGACCGCGAGAACGACTTATTAAAGAAGGGCCGAAAAGCCTATCTAACCATGAACTACTTGCCATACTACTTCGAACCGGCTCACAAAAAGAATCCGTCATTCAACTAGCAAACAGGTTATTAACGTCTTTTGAAGGTCTTCGGCTATTAAAAGATGCATCAATTGAAGAGATGACCAATATTAGAGGAATCGGAGAAGCGAAAGCTGTACAAATTTTAGCTGCGGTAGAACTCGGAAGACGTATACATCGTCTACAATATGAGGACCGTTACGTTATCCGCTCTCCACAAGATGCAGCAAACTATGTAATGGAAGATATGCGATTTTTATCCCAAGAGCATTTTGTATGTTTATATTTAAATACAAAAAATCAAGTGCTTCACCAACAAACGATATTTATCGGAAGCTTAAACGCATCGATCGTACATCCTAGAGAAATATTTAAAGAAGCTTTTCGTCGCTCCGCTGCTTCTTTTATTTGTGCTCATAATCACCCGTCCGGAGATCCAGCACCAAGCAGAGAAGATATCGAAGTAACAAAACGTTTAAATGAATGTGGGAAATTAATCGGTATTGAACTGTTAGATCATATTATCATTGGTGATCAAAAATTCGTTAGTTTAAAAGAAAAAGGGTACGTGTAATACTATGATTTTTTGCTACTGTACGCTATAATATTATTCATGAGTTTTGAGAGGAAAAGTCCTCATATATATTTTTAAATTGGAAAGTATAATTAGAACGTATTGTGGATGAACGCATGAGTCCACATTCTCAATTCTTTTTGTTTTTACCATCATTAAAAAACAACATGGAACGAACAATATAGATGGGCAATTTCGTCCATACATGATCACCTCTCAAAAATATCAGTCATCAAAGAAATAATGGAAATAGTATCAGAAAGGGAGATACAATAATATGTTTGGTACGAGAGATCTTGGTATAGATTTAGGAACAGCTAATACGTTAGTTTTTATAAAAGGTAAAGGTATCGTTGTAAGGGAACCGTCTGTTGTCGCTTTACAAACAGATACAAAAAACATTGTCGCAGTCGGTAATGATGCAAAAAACATGATTGGTCGTACGCCAGGAAATGTAGTAGCATTACGTCCTATGAAAGACGGTGTTATTGCTGATTACGAAACAACTGCAACGATGATGAAATATTACATAAAAAAAGCGCTCAAAAACAAAGGAATGTTTGCTCGTAAGCCGTACGTAATGGTATGTGTACCGTCAGGCATTACAGCTGTAGAAGAGCGTGCAGTAATCGATGCAACGAGACAAGCAGGAGCACGTGATGCTTATACGATTGAAGAACCATTTGCTGCAGCAATCGGTGCTAACTTACCGGTAATGGAACCAACAGGGAGTATGGTTGTTGATATTGGTGGAGGTACAACAGAAGTAGCAATCATCTCTTTAGGTGGTATCGTTACGAGCCAATCGATTCGCGTTGCTGGAGATGAAATGGATGACGCGGTTATTTCATACATCCGTAAGCATTACAACTTAATGATTGGTGAACGAACAGCTGAGCAGTTAAAATTAGAAGTAGGCTCTGCTGGCGACACGGAAGGCATTGAACCGATGGATATTCGTGGACGTGACCTATTAACTGGTTTACCGAAAACGATTGAAATTTCTGCTGATGAAGTGGCAGATGCATTAAAAGATACAGTAACAGCTATTGTTGACTCTGTAAAAGCGACGTTAGAACGTACACCGCCAGAATTAGCAGCAGATATTATGGACCGTGGAATTGTCCTAACTGGAGGCGGTGCGCTACTACGTAATTTAGACAAAGTAATAGCAGAAGAAACAAAAATGCCTGTTTTAATTGCAGAAAACCCATTAGATTGTGTTGCAATCGGAACTGGTAAATCGTTAGATTATATTGATCAATTTAAGAAAAAAGCAAAAGATTATCGTTAAATAAAGAAGGTGTGAAAAAGTGCCACAATTTTTCCTTAACAAAAGATTGATCATCTTGTTAGTGAGCTTAATTTTTCTAGTGGCATTAATAGGTTTCTCTTTAAAAGAACGGGACGGATTAACATGGCCTGAACAATTTTTAAAAGATACGACCGGTTTTGTCCAAAACATTTTCTATAAGCCCGCACATTACGTCGCGGGTTTCTTTGAGAATGTTGATCAACTGAAAAACACTTACGAGGAGAACAAAATTCTTCGTGCTAGACTAGAAGAATACACGCTCTTAGAGACGCAAGTTCAACAGTTAGAAAAAGAAAACAGTGAATTTAGAGAGCTAGTTGGTGAAGTAGAAACGTTGCGTGATTACGATCCTACTCCAGCAACCGTTATTGGGCGTAACCCAGACCAATGGCGCGAGCAAATTATTATTAACAAAGGGAAACAAAACGGCATCGAGCAAAATATGGCCGTAATCACGGCAAACGGACTAATTGGTAAAGTAAAAGCTACCACACCATTTACTTCTACTGTTCAACTGTTAAGTTCGTTAGACCCGCAAAATAGAATCTCTGCCTACGTTCAAACAGAGGGAGAAACGGTTTTCGGTTTAATTGAAGGCTGGGACGAAGAGCGAGGGGCTTTACTATTAAAACGAATTAAGCATGATATGGATATTGAAGAAGGTCAAAAAGTATTAACGTCAGGTCTTGGTGGGATTTTCCCAGAAGGGTTATTCATCGGTGAAGTGTTAGAAGTAGTTCCGGATGAGTACGGTTTAACAAAAATGGCATACGTGCTTCCAGCTGCAGATTTTTACGATATTAGACAAGTGATGATTGTGAAAAGAAACATGGTATCAGAACTTGATTCGTTTGAGGTTGAAGAAGAAGTTGAGGAAGAGGAAGAAGACCTAGAGGAGGAAGCGGAGTGAGGAAATATTTCTTACCACTTATCATCCTATCGCTGTTCATCTTAGATAGTATTTTCATTGATGTCACTCCTCTCCGTCAAATGAATGAAGAATGGATTATCGTTCCAAGATTAATCATTATTTCTCTTATACTAGTAACCATTTTTGCTAACGAGTCGTATGGACTTGTATATAGCTTTCTTTTCGGTTTATTGTATGACGTTGTATATACCGACATTATTGGAATATATATGTTTGCTTTCACCGTTATGTCTTATATTGTTTCTAAAATAATGAAAATCGTACACGCAAACGTTGTCGTTGTGTTTTTTGTAACACTAATAGGGATTACACTTGTCGAATATTTTGCATATGGAGTTCATTCCATTATTGGTAGTACAAGGATGGTACAGCAAGAATTTTTGCTATTACGTTTAGTACCAACATTAGCGTTTAATGGAATAGCGACAATTCTCCTAATGTATCCTTTAAAGAAATTTTGTGAAAAACTTATTTATTATGAAAATGAAGATTAATATTATTTAGTTTAAAACGAAGTCTTTCTTTTTTTTATTTTTTCTATACAATTAAATTAGGAGTAGGAAAAAGGATTTACGATTCCTTGTGTCGAATTGGTTATACGTTGAGGTGAACGTCGTGAGTAAACAAAAACAACAGTATGTAACAATAAAGGGAACAAAAGAAGGACTTACGTTGCATCTCGATGATACGTGCTCGTTTCAAGAATTAGTAGAAGAAATAGAACGGAAGCTAACATCGAATAGCAACCAAGATGATTCTCCATTGCTAGGAGTCCGGCTGAAAGTCGGTAACCGATATGTAACAAATAAACAAAAAGAAAAACTACGAGATATTATACGCAGCAAGAAAAATCTTATTGTAGAATCAATTGAGAGTAATGTCGTAACAAAGGAAGAAGCATTAGCGTGGAAGCGTGAATCTGAAATTGTTACTGTCGCGAAAATGATTCGATCGGGGCAAGTTCTGGAAGTGGAAGGAGATCTTCTATTAGTAGGAGATGTAAATCCAGGAGGAACGGTGAAAGCAGGAGGAAATATATTTGTAATGGGCTCCTTACGAGGAAGTGCCTATGCTGGACAAGCTGAAAAAGATGATGCCATCATAGCAGCAAGTATTATGAAGCCAACACTGCTTTCCATTAGTGATACGATTAATCGCGCGCCAGACTTATCGGAACAGCTAGAAGGATCGAATGAGATGGAATGCGCCTATATTCTAGATAAGAATATTGTCATTGACCGCTTACAAATGCTTTCGCATCTAAGACCGATGTTAACAAGGCTTGAAAGGAGAATGTAACAAGTGGGAGAGGCTATTGTAATTACTTCTGGTAAAGGTGGAGTCGGTAAAACGACGACAAGTGCAAATATTGGAACAGCTCTAGCATTATCGGGAAAAAGAGTATGTTTAATCGATACAGATATAGGATTACGTAATTTAGACGTAGTCATGGGGTTAGAAAACCGCATTATTTACGATTTAGTAGACGTAGTAGAAGGACGATGCAAAACACATCAAGCCTTAATTACAGATAAACGTTTTGAATGCTTAAAGCTTTTACCAGCAGCCCAAACTAGTGATAAAACTGCTGTAAAACCGGAGCAAATGAAAAAATTAATAGACGAATTAAAGCAAGACTATGATTATATTATTATTGATTGCCCAGCTGGTATCGAACAAGGATTCCAAAATGCTATCGCTGGAGCGGACCGTGCCATTGTTGTAACAACGCCAGAAATATCTTCTGTTCGTGATGCGGATCGAATTATCGGTTTACTAGAAAAAGAGGACCGTATCGAACCTCCAAAACTAGTAATCAATCGTATTCGTAACCATATGGTAAAAAATGGCGAAATGTTAGATGTAGACGAAATCGTTTCTATTTTAGCAATTGATATTATTGGAATTGTCGCTGATGACGATAGTGTTATTCGTGCATCTAATAGCGGGGAGCCAATTGCAATGGACCCAACGAGCAAAGCGTCCATCGCATATCGAAACATCGCAAGACGCATTTTAGGTGAATCGGTTCCACTACAATCGCTAGAAGACGACAATAGAGGCGTTATGTTCAAACTCAAAAAATTCTTTGGTGTACGATAATACAAAAACAATTAAAAGCGACTTTCACATTTTGTGAGAGTCGCTTTCTTTACGTCCTGTAAAGGCAATTATTTAAAATGGATAGGTGCAAGAGAAAGAATAGCATGCCGTGAATAAATTTGCATCAGGCGAGATGAAATAGGTGGTTCGATGTGAATTAAAACAGCGAGTGAAACGGACTAGCTAAACGTATAACAATAATCAATGTTGTCTATAATTAAATGCTATTTTTCTAAACACGTCTATTTTCAGCTAGACCCTCATCCAAACAAAACAAAATTTCCTCCAAGGCTTGGTCATATTAGAGCCGGACAAGTCATATGATGGTACAAACAAAGCGGGGGGAAGGGGTCTATATGAACGATCGAGTTAAAGAATTTAAAAAAAGAGCGGCGAAACGAAAACACGATCGCTTAAACAACCGTGTCAAACAAAAACAAATAACGTCATACGTCATGAAAGAAGACGAAAAATATGGAGGACAAACATCGTACACTTCCGTATACGAAGGTGGAGGCTCGAACGAACATCCGCTCTTTCATAAAGAAGTCTTTTTATTTAAAGTATTAGCTTCCGCAATTTTAGTACTAGTTATTGCTATTATGTTCAAACAACCACAAGCAGTATTAGATAAACCACGTCAATTTGTGGAACGTTCCATGGAAGAAAGCTTTCAATTTGCAGCCTTTACGAATTGGTATGAAAATCAATTTGGTGATGCTTTAGCACTCTTTCCTGGAACAGGTTCCAAGTCAAGTAACGAGCAAACAGACATTCAATATGCCGTGCCAGCATCAAGTAGAGTGATGGAAAATTTTGAAACGAACGGTCAAGGCATTATGGTCGAAACAGACGTGCATGCTCCCGTAACTGCTATGAACGAGGGCTGGGTTACATTTGCAGGCAATAAATCAGATACAGGAACAACGGTTATTCTACAACATGTCGACGGCTCTTACAGCTGGTATGGACAGTTAGGAAGTGTCGATGTAAAACTATTTGACCTTGTACCAAAAGGAACAGAAGTAGGAAGAACGAGCGCATCAGAAGATGGAACGAAAGGTGTTTTTTATTTTGCCATTCAAAAAGACGATCAATTTATCGATCCTACACAGGTGATATCATTTGAATAGATACGTTAACGTATTACGAAAAATTCATATTCATCCGGTTTTTTGGGCGATTATCGGATTATCCATCTTAACTGCGAAGTTTTGGGAACTACTTCTTTTGTTTTCAATCGTTCTTGTTCACGAACTAGGACATGGGTTTGCAGCAGCTCATTTTAAATGGAAAATAAAACAAATATTACTATTACCTTTCGGCGGTGTCGCGGAAATGGAAGAACACGGGAATAGACCAGTTAAGGAAGAAGTTATTGTTATCTTAGCTGGTCCATTTCAGCATGTGTGGCTTGCTATTCTCGCATATTTCCTATATATCGGGGAAGTCATTACCCTACAAACATTTGAAATGTTTTTTAGTTTTAATGTGATGATTCTCGTCGTAAACTTATTGCCAATTTGGCCGCTAGATGGTGGAAAGCTATTATTTATTCTCTTAAGCAAGTACTATGCCTTTTCGATTGCACATGAAAAAGCATTGCGCTTTTCTTTTTTCTTTCTAATTGCTTTTTCTATTTTATATTTAATCGTTGCACCGCTACACTTAAACGTTTGGATTATCGTAGCCTTCCTTCTTTTTTCATTAATTCAAGAATGGCGACAGCGTCATTACGTGTTTATTCGTTTTTTACTTGAAAGGTATTACGGAAGGAAAAATGAGTTTACGAGCTTAAAGCCAATTGTTGTAGATGAAAAGGATAAGTTATTGCAAGTGCTGTATCAGTTTAAACGTGATTGTAAACATAGTATCGTCGTTATGAAAGGAAACGCGAAACAAGAACCACTTGATGAAAATGAATTATTACACGCTTATTTTGCGGAAAAGTTGACGTCGATTAATATTGGAGATATTCTGTATTCATATTAATCGAGGTAGTGAGGAACTATGGAAAAAGAAATTTGGATGAACGTAAGTGGAACGGAAAAGCGTATTGCAATAAAAGAAAAAGATAAAGTGGTAGAATTTTTCATCGATCGACCAACGTTAAAAAAGACAGAAGGAAATATTTATATAGGTCGGGTCATAAAAGTATTGCCAGGGATGCAAGCAGCCTTTGTCGACATTGGGGGCAAGGACCCTGGCTTTCTTTATCGTGATCATATCGCATCCTATCAAGTTTCTACTCTTAAAAGATCTGAGAAGGAAAAGACGAGTATTTCAAAATGGATACATGAAGGAGAAGCGGTTGTCGTTCAAGTTGTGAAAGAGGGAGAAGGAACGAAAGGCCCTAAATTAACTGGGTTAATTGAGTTTCCTGGGGAATATATCGTTTACCAACCATTTGGACGATTCAAATCAGTTTCTAAAAAAATGAATAAGGATGAACGAGAAAAGTGGCGATTGCTAGCTAATTCTTGGTGCACGAAAGAAGAGGGCATCATTATTCGAACTTCATCTGAGGGGAAACAAGTGAACGTTGTGGAACAAGAGCTACAACAGCTTCAACAGGAGTACATAGAAATTCAAAAGAAGGCGGACTATCCTTCCAAAGTGCCTCAACTTTTAAAAGAAGACCAAAATATCGTAAAAAAGGTTATTCGTGATGTCCAAAAGGAAGAGATTAGCCGAATTGTAGTCGATGACAGTGACACGTTTCAATGGTTAAAAAAGCATGAATACAATGTCCAGTTTTATTCTGGCAAGGAAAATATTTTTTCAAAACATGGAATAGAGGAAGAGTTAAATAAAGCACTAAAGCGAATCGTTTGGTTGCCGAGTGGAGGCTACATCATTATTGAACATACGGAAGCGATGACGGTAATTGATGTTAACTCTGGAAAGTATACTGGAAAAACAGAGCGAGGGGCGACCTTTTTAAAAGTAAACGAAGAAGCCGCTCGAGAAATCGCCAAGCAGCTTCGTTTACGTAATATCGGTGGGATTATTATTATCGATTTTATTGAAATGAAACATGAAAGTGAACGGGAAAAGGTGTTAGCTGCTTTTAAAGAAGAAATAAGAGCAGATCGCGCAACGGTCATTCCTGTCGGTTTTACACAGTTAGATTTATTACAAGTTACGAGAAAAAAAATTCGCGAACCGTTAACCCAGCTGTTAATGGATAAATGTAACTGTTGTAATGGTGCTGGAATGGTTAACTCCGTAGAGACCGTTGTATATAAATTAGAACGGGAAATTGCAGAGCAAAAAGGAAAAGATATAGAGGCGTTTGTTATTGAAGCATCAACAGACGTAATTAAAATGCTTCCTAAACAAGTTCTACCGTACCAAATTTACTTTCACCCAGTGGAAAAAAATCCGTTTTACAACATTCGCTTTGTTGGTAGTGAAGAAGAAGCAAAGAATCGAATACAATCGTTGAAACATATTGACTAAAAGCTTTATATTATGCTATGATGTTCTTTGTTAGTTTGTAGCGCACCGTGCTACAACCGCTCAGTTAAGGTTTACAAGGATAACATTCGTGTTAGACACCTGACACTGGCGAGTCTGAGTCTATGAGGAGGTGCAAGTATGTACGCAATTATCGAAACTGGTGGTAAGCAAATCAAAGTAGAAGAAGGTCAAGTAGTCTACATTGAAAAGCTTGATGCTGTTGAAGGTGATACAGTTACTTTTGACAAAGTTCTTTTTGTTGGTGGCGAAAACGTTAAAGTTGGTAGTCCAGTAGTAGAAGGAGCTTCTGTAACGGCTAAAGTTGAAAAACAAGGTCGTGCGAAAAAGATCACTGTATTCAAATACAAAGCGAAGAAAAACTACCGTAAAAAGCAAGGTCATCGTCAACCATACACGAAAGTTACTGTTGAAAAAATCAACGCGTAATGTGGTGTAACTAATGGTTAAAGTAAAGATTAGACGAAACGAACATAATGAAATCGAATCGTTTACAATCAGTGGACATGCTAATTTTGCGAAAAAAGGATCAGACATCGTATGTGCTGGAGTATCTGCTGTTTCATTCGGAGCAGTAAATGCTATTATCTCCTTAACCGGAATAACTCCTGCCATTGAGCAAGGAGCAGACGGATTTCTTCACTGTTTGATTCCTACAGATTTAGATGAATCAACAAAAGAAAAAATTCAATTGTTACTTGAAGGCATGCTTGTCTCTCTAGAAACAATTGAACGTGATTATGAAAAATATATAACCATTTCTAAATAGGAGGTGGATCTCAATGTTAAGATTAGATCTTCAGTTCTTCGCTTCCAAAAAGGGAGTAGGTAGTACTAAAAACGGTCGTGACTCTATCTCTAAACGTCTAGGCGCTAAGCGTGCAGACGGTCAGTTCGTTTCTGGTGGATCAATTTTATACCGTCAACGCGGTACTAAAATCTATCCAGGTGAAAACGTAGGACGTGGTGGAGACGATACGTTATACGCTAAAGTTGACGGCGTTGTTAAGTTCGAACGTTTAGGTCGTGACCGCAAACAAGTTAGCGTATATCCTGCAGCTCAAGAAGCTTAAACACTATGATAAAACTCTAGCCGTTTTGGTTAGAGTTTTATTTTTTGCTCTGCGAGATTGTACAGGGGTATATGCAAAGGGTTGAGATGATAAGGCACAGCTAGCGCAATGAATAGTTGTATAGCTAGTTTAGAAAACGAACAAAGGGCTACTATTCTTATAATACATATATTTTTCTTCCCCTTTCTTTGTTATAATTTGAATATACATAGACTTCGAAAAAAGTAGGAGAAATTTTATAATGACTAAACGGGATACAATAGAAATATTGCGCCATACAAGGCACGATTGGTTAAATAAAATCCAATTGATTAAAGCTAATTTAACGCTACAACGATTTGAAAGAATAGATGAATTAATTGAAGAGATCGTGATGGAAGCGCAGCATGAATCATCACTGTCTAACATTAATGCTCCAAAGTTAGCGGAGTTGTTTTTGACGTTTCATTGGGACCCTAAAATGTTCAAGCTAGAATATGAAGTATGGAATAGTGATATCAATCTTGGAGAATTTGATGAAGCGCTATATTATACGTTTATTTCCATGTTTGATATGCTAGAAGAAGTTTTGGACGAAATAAACGATAATAATCTTTTAGTAAGTATTCAAAAGGATGAAAACATAATCCGTTTCTTTTTTGATATAAGTGGAATAATAAAAAAGAAAGCTTCAGTAGAGAAGTGGTTTGCTGAGCAGTCTTTATTCAATGTAGAAAATAAAACGATAAACGAAAAAGAATGTACGTTTGAATGTATATTACACAGTAAGTAGTTTTTTTAATAGTAGATCGGAGTGAAAGAAATGTTTGTCGATCAGGTCAAGATTTATGTTAAAGGTGGCGACGGAGGGAACGGTATGGTTGCGTTCCGTCGTGAAAAATATGTTCCAAAAGGTGGACCAGCTGGTGGAGATGGCGGAAAAGGTGCGGATGTCATTTTAGAAGTAGAAGAAGGATTACGTACGTTAATGGATTTCCGTTATAAGCGCCATTTCAAAGCACCAAGAGGTCAACACGGGATGAGTAAAGGGCAGCATGGTCGTAATGCGGAGCCGTTAATTGTTAAAGTTCCACCGGGTACGGTTGTACTAGATGAACAAACGAAAGATGTAATAGCGGATTTAACGATTCATGGACAACAATTCGTAGTAGCAAAAGGAGGCCGCGGTGGTAGAGGGAATTCTCGATTTGCAACTCCGGCTAACCCAGCCCCGGAAATTTCAGAAAATGGGGAACCCGGCCAAGAGCGAGATGTTATTTTAGAATTAAAAGTATTAGCGGATGTTGGACTAGTCGGATTTCCAAGCGTAGGAAAATCTACATTGTTATCTGTCGTTTCATCAGCGAAGCCTAAAATTGCTGAATATCATTTCACGACAATTGTTCCTAACTTAGGAGTGGTTGAAACAGATGACAATCGAAGCTTCGTCATGGCAGATTTACCAGGACTAATTGAAGGTGCGCATTCTGGTGTCGGTTTAGGACATCAATTTTTACGTCATATTGAAAGAACACGCGTTATCCTACACGTAATTGATATGGCTGGCACAGAAGGCCGTGATCCATACGAAGATTACGTGACGATTAATAAAGAACTGGAAGAATATAATCTTCGCTTAACAGAAAGACCACAAATCATTGTAGCTAATAAAATGGACATGCCAGATGCTGAAGAAAAATTAGCAGAGTTCCGCGAAAAAGTAGGAGAAGATATAACAATATTCCCTATTTCTGCAATTACTCGTTCTGGTGTTCGTGAATTGTTATTTGCAGTGGCAGATGAACTTGAGGATGCGCCAGAATATCCGTTACATGATTTAGAAGAAATTGAACAACGTGTATTATATAAGCATGAAAAAGAAGCTCCACAGTTTACAATCACGAGAGACCCTGCTGGTATATGGGAGCTTTCTGGATTTGAAATTGAAAAGCTATTCCAAATGACGAATTTCGAACGAGAAGAATCGATTCGTCGCTTTGCTCGTCAAATGCGTGGAATGGGTGTTGATGAGGCACTACGTGGAAGAGGAGCGAAGGATGGCGATATCGTTCGTATCATGGAGTATGAGTTTGAGTTTATAGAGTAGAGAAACAGGAAAGAGGGGAGCTTTTGTCCTCTCTTTTCTTTCATATTGTTTATGAAGGGGGGATGGTCATGCTAGATGAAAAGTTTTACTTAGTACGTGAAGATATTTTACCAGAAGCAATGAAAAAGGCAATCGATGCGAAAGAAATGTTAGCGCGTGGAAAAGTACATTCCGTTGCTGAAGCGGTAAAAAGAGTAGATTTAAGTCGCAGTGCTTTTTATAAATATCGGGACGCAGTATTTCCTTTTCATATGATGGTAAAAGAACAAATTACGACTTTGTTTTTTCATTTAGAAGATCAAAAAGGGGCGCTATCTCAGCTACTATCTATCGTAGCTAACGCAGGCTGTAACGTTTTAACCATTCACCAAACGATTCCATTACAAGGAAAAGCGAATGTGACGTTATCTTTAGATATGTCTGGATTAAATGAAGATATAAATTCATTACTAGGAACATTAAAAAAGTTAGAATTTGTTGATAAAGTAGAAGTTTTGAGCTCGGGTGCTTAAGGATGTACATATCCTTAAGCATTTTTTATATTAATTTCCCTCATAGGAAAATAGAATGAAAAGTAAAAATATTATTGCTTTATTAATAGAATCATAGTAATTTTAATATAGAATGATAGCGTTTGCATAAATATTTTTTTTTTGCTGATAATAGCGGTTTTCTTTTATTACTACAATTTGCGCAAACGTTTTCACGATAATTTAAAAATGGAAGGGGTACACGTATGACTAGCAAAAGGTTTCGTAAAGCTTTCTCGATTTTTTTATCGCTTTTATTGTTAATCTCGATGATTCCAAGTTACATACCTACTGTAACAGCGGAAACAGTAAAGAGTCCTGTTATTAGTGAAGATGGGACGATAAGCTTTTTCTATGAAAATAGTGAAGCCGAAAGAGTTCGAGTCGCTGGCAGTTTTACTAACTGGGCAGCCGACGCAATTGAAATGGAACAAGTTGAAGGTGGAATATGGACGAAAAGTATTCAGCTTCCTCCTAATACGTATGAATATAAATTTATTGTAGATGAAGACGTTTGGATTACTGATCCGTTAAACGAAAGTTATCAAAATGGGAACAGTAAGTTCGTTGTATTAGGAGAAGGAAATGAAGAAGAAGACCCCTCTTTACAACGGTATATCGAATTTACTTATGAAAGACAAGATCAAAACTACGAAGGCTGGAATCTTTGGGTTTGGGGTACTGGTGTAAAAGATGACGAAATTCTCTTTTCAGAAATAAAGGATGGGAAAGCGATTGCTAACATTGCTGTCAGTCCTTCCGCTGATAATGTTGGATTTATCATTCGAAAAGGTAATTGGGAGCAGAAAGACATTGATGCTGACCGAAATATTGTATTAAGCAAAAATGAAAACGTTACGAAAGTTCGTGTGCAGAGTGGACAAGAAAGCTTTTTTACCGTTCCAGATATAGTTGGACCTTCGATTGAGAATGGCGATGCGCATTTCTTTTATCGAGATTCAGAGCTTTTTAAAGCAAATGAAATGGAAAGTATAGAAAAAGTGGAGCTTTCTCTATTAGGCGAACGGTACGAAATGACAAGAGATAGCGAAAATGAGTGGTTTCACTTCATTTATGAAAATATCCCACAAGGGGAGCATGAATACAGCTTTTTTGTCACGAAAGATGGCATAACAGAGGAAGTTCTGGATCCTTATAATACTATTGATGGAAAATCAATTATTACACATGGGCAAGTAGATGTTCAATTGACGGGATCTGTACAACCGGATTCAATTAACTATAACGAAAATGCGGTTATAGCTGTCCAAGTGGAATCCGATGAGGAAGTTACATTTCGTGAAGTTTATGTTGATTTATCTAGTATTGGTGGAAGTAATAAAGTAAAGATTGATCGTGAATTAATGGAGATCTCGATTGCGGTGGATCAACATGTTACAGCTGGCACGAAAACATTGCCGATAGTAGCAACAGACCAATTTGGAAACAAACATGAAGCAGAAGTAACACTTGAAGTGAAAGCAAGAACTTTTACAGGTGAAGAAGCTGACTTTGATTGGGATGAGGCAGTTATTTACTTTTTATTAACAGACAGATTTTTTGACGGCGATTCCTCTAATAACGACCCGTACGGAATTGGGTACGATACATCCAAACGAGGAACGTTTCAAGGTGGAGATTTTAAAGGAATTACCCAAAAGCTAGATTATTTAGATGAGTTAGGTATTAATACGATTTGGATTAATCCAATAGTAGAAAATATTAAGTTTGATGTGGGGACTCCAGTGCCAGGAGAACCGTATTATGGCTACCATGGTTATTGGGCTAGTAACTTTAGTGAGTTGAATCCACATTTTGGTACAATGGCTGACTTCCATGAGTTAATTGATGAGGCACATGCACGTGGAATAAAAATTATGGTGGATGTTGTATTGAATCATGCCGGTTACGGGTTAAAGCAATCGGATGCAAAAAATAGTAGTATACCACATTATCCAACAGAAGAAGACCGTGCTCGATTTAGCGGGATGCTCCGTGAAGGGGATAATGTAGGTGATGCAACGGTACGTGGGGAACTGGCTGGATTACCGGACTTTATTACAGAGGATGCGGCTGTAAGAGAACAAATCATTCAATGGCAAGTAGATTGGATTAATAAATCAAGAACAGTTAATGGAAATACGATTGACTATTTCCGTGTCGATACGGTCAAGCATGTAGAAAATACGACATGGCAGGCTTTTAAAAATGAATTAACGAAAGATATGCCACAGTTTAAATTAATTGGAGAATCGTGGGGCGCACATATTAACGATGACCAAGGATATTTAAAGAACGGCATGATGGATTCGTTACTAGATTTTGATTTTAAAAATTATGCTCGTGATTTCGCGAACGGCCAGTTAGAAGCTGTACAAAATCAATTGGAAAATCGTAATAATAAACTATCCAACACAGCTACTTTCGGTCAATTTTTAGGAAGTCATGATGAAGATCGCTTCTTGAAATTAGTAGATGGTGATTTAGGTAAATATCAAGTAGCAGCATCTCTACAAATAACAGCAAAAGGTCAACCAGTTATTTACTATGGAGAAGAGCTTGGCTTACCAGGTGAAAATGATTACCCATACTATACAAATCGACCAAACATGCCTTGGGTTGAAGTAGAAGGTAATGAAGTATTAGAACATTATCAAAAGTTGCTATCCTTCCGAAATGTTAACTCGCAAATTTTCGCAAAAGGTGATCGACAAAAAATAGCAGGGTCTGATCGTGACAAATATTTAATGTTTTCTCGAACTTATAATGATGAACACGTCTTAGTAGGCTTAAATGTTGATAATACGGAAAAACAAGTAGCTCTTCATTTCGACTCAAGTGAAGCTGTCGTAACAGACCATTATGCGAATAAAACGTATACAGCTTCCGAGGAAGGTACTGTAACGATCCCGATTCCAGCTAAAGAGGATGGCGGAACGGTGTTACTTACTTTTAATGGTGACGAATTACCAGTTCCTCTACCGAACGATGCAGGGGAAATAGGTGAAAATACACTTCGTATTCACTATCAACGAACGGACAATAGTTATGAAAACTTAGGGTTATGGTTATGGGGAGATGTACAATCCCCATCTGATAATTGGCCATCTGGTGGGACACCGTTTTTTCCAAATAACGTAACGGACTATGGAGTTTATGTAGATGTACCGATAAAGAGTGATGCGTCTAATATAGGGTTCTTAGTTCTAAATAGAACAAATGGGGATAAAGATGGTGGAGACAAAATAGTACAATTATTCTCATCTGAAATAAATGAAATTTGGATTAAAGAAGGCTCTGACGAAGTATTTTTATACGAACCAGTTGACTTACCAGCAAACACTGTTCGAATTCACTATGATAGAACGAACAGCGACTATGATGGTTGGGCAATGTGGAATTGGGGAGATGTTACTATCCCTTCAGAATCTGCAGGTTCATGGCCGAATGGTGCAACTGATGCAGCTGGTGTAAATAAATATGGTGCATATTACGATATTTCATTAGTGGAAAATGCAGAAACGATTGGCTTCCTTTTTGTTAATAAGGAGACAGGAGCTCAAACTGGTGATATGTCGTTTCAATCACTCGCTCAGCATAAAATGCTCTTCGTAAAAGAAGGAGAAGATGCAGTTTTCACTGACCCTTACGGTGCTATTCCAATTACCCTACAGTCGGGTGAAGTAATTTCTGATAAAAAGATTTCTTTAACGTTCTCTAAAACGGAAGGTCTTGATGTAGAAAAACTTGCGGAAGAGTTGAAGATAAAAGATAACGAAGGAAATGAAGTCTCTTTCACACATATTACGGTTGTAGATAGTAGACGTGTAATCGTGCATGGAGAATTTGATTTAGAAAAAGTTCCGTACGAAATCACATACGGTGAACGTACAATCATCGCAAAAACAGGTTGGCGTCTAATCGATGAGATGTATGGATATGAAGGTAACCTTGGCGCGACATTATACGCCGACGGAACAGCGAGACTAAAAGTATGGTCACCAAAAGCAGATGATGTAACAGTAGTGTTATACGACAAGGATGATCAATTTGAAATAGTAACAGAAATACCGATGGAATTAGGTGACCGAGGAGTATGGTCTATTACTCTATCAAGACAAAATACAGGCCTCAGTAGTCATAAAGGGTATTACTATCACTATCGAATTACACACGGCGAGGAGGCTAAATTAACATTAGATCCTTACGCAAAATCGATGGCTGCATGGAGTCACGAAATGGACTATCCAGTCGGAAAGGCTGCCATTGTGGATCCATCTAACATTGGTCCAGAATTAGACTATGCAACTATTTCAGGATTTGAAAAACGTGAGGATGCGATTATTTATGAAGTTCACGTTCGTGACTTTACGTCTGATCCTAATATTGCTGACGAATTAACTGCACAATTTGGTACATTTGCGTCATTCGTGGAAAAATTAGATTATATCGAATCGTTAGGGGTAACACATATTCAATTGTTACCGGTAATGAGTTACTTCTTTGGTGATGAGCTTAGTAACTATGAAAGAATGTTGCAGTACGCTTCGACAAACACGAATTATAACTGGGGTTATGACCCACATAGTTATTTCTCCTTATCCGGTATGTATTCTGAAAATCCGAATGATCCAGAACTAAGAATAAGAGAGTTTAAAAACTTAATAAACGAAATTCATAAGCGTGACATGGGTGTTATTTTAGATGTAGTATACAACCATACTGCGAGAGTTTCTATTTTTGAAGATTTAGTGCCAAACTATTATCATTTCATGGATGCAGATGGTACTCCGAGAACAAGTTTTGGTGGTGGACGTTTAGGTACGACTCATCAAATGGCAAGAAGAGTGTTAGTAGATTCTATTTTATATTGGGTAGATGAGTTTAAAGTAGATGGCTTCCGCTTTGATATGATGGGAGACCATGATGCAGAAAGTATTCAAATGGCTTTTGATAGAGCAAAAGAATTAAATCCTAACATTGTAATGATTGGGGAAGGTTGGGTAACGTATGCAGGAGACGAAGGAGAGCCTGTTCAAGCCGCTGACCAACAGTGGATGCAATATACAGAGGCAGTAGGAAGTTTCTCCGATGAATTTAGAAATGAGCTCAAGTCTGGTTTTGGAAGTGAAGGACAACCAAGATTTATTACGGGTGGTGCTCGAAACGTACAACAGATCTTTGATAACATAAAAGCACAGCCACATAACTTTGTTGCTGATCAACCAGGTGATGTAGTTCCTTACATTGAAGCTCATGATAACTTAACGCTATATGATGTTATTGCTCAATCTATAAAGAAGGACCCAGATATTGAAGAAAACAATTTAGAAATTCATAAACGTATTAGAATAGGAAATGCAATGGTATTAACTGCACAAGGAACAGCATTTATCCATGCTGGTCAAGAATACGGACGTACAAAACAATGGAGAGCAGAAGCAACAGAGGCTCCGTATAAATCGACTTATATGGTGGACGAAAGTGGTAACCCATTCCTATACCCGTATTTTATTCATGATTCTTACGATTCGTCGGACATTATTAACCGTTTCGACTGGGAGAAAGTAACGAACGATGAATTGTATCCAGTTAATACGGAAACAAAAGATTATACTGCTGGGTTAATTGCTTTACGTAGATCAACGGATGCTTTCACACTCGGTTCAAAAGAGTTAGTAGATGAAAAAATTACAATGGTCGATGCTCCTGAAGTAAGAGAACATGATACTGTTATTGCGTACCGAAATGAAGCAACAAACGGAGATGCGTACTATGTATTTGTTAACGCTGATACCGATGTTAGAACGTTGTCGCTATCTGAGGATTTAACGGGTGGAACTGTACTTGTAGACGATGATGAAGCTGGAATAGTTGAAGTTCCACAACGTTCAGGTTTTGAACTGACGGACCAAAATATTGTATTAGATCCACTTACTACGGTTGTCATAAAAGTAAGTAAACTTAACGATGAAGAAGAGGAAGAAACACCTCCGGGAGAAAATCCGGGGAATGGAAACAATCCAGGGAACGGGAATAATCCGGGTAATGGAAACAACCCAGGAAACGGGAACAATCCTGGTAATGGAAACAGTCCAGGAAACGGGAACAATCCTGGTAATGGAAACAGTCCAGGAAACGGAAACAAACCTGGTAATGGAAACAAGCCAGGGAAAGGTAAAAATGGTGGAGAGACTCCAAAAACAGAAGGTGCAAAACTTCCTAAAACTGCTTCATCCATTTATAACTGGCTTTTTATAGGTGCTATTCTTTTAGCTAGTGGTGGCGGTAGCATTTTTTATCAAAAACGTAGAAAAAATATTTAATAAGTGTACCAGTTAGAAAGTCGTTTAAAACTAGCGACATTGAGGTTGAGTTTTATGTTTTATGGAAAGTAAAAAGAAGCTGATTTTAGAATCAGCTTCTTTTTTATTCCATCAGCAAATTAGCTTCTTTTAGCGACTTTATTGCCGCTTCCATTTGTTCTTCACTATCGGCCTCTAACGTGTGTAAATGTGTTCCGTCTGTTAGCTGTGAAAGGTAAGACGCGTTTGTTTTTTCAATTTTTTTAATAAAATCGTCTACTTCTTTTCGATTTCTTACCATAACTGAAGCGGTTAAATCACCATAAACGGGATGTTCTATGATGACATCCTTTACAGTTACACCGTGATCGACAAGTAAATAAAGCTCTTCAATTGTTTGCTCTGGGGTATGATGAGATACAATAATTCTTTCAATTTTCTCTACTGGACCTGGTGGGTGCAAATAAACATACCCTTGACTTGTAGCTAATATCGGTTCCTTTTTCGCTTTTAACAGGGAAATGTCCTGAACAATCACTTGTCGACTAACGTTTGTCCGTTTTGCGAGTTCACTACCAGTTAATGGTGCTGCTTCTGTCTTCAACCAGAATAGTATTTTTTGCCTTCGGTCATCTCCTAATATTTTTTTCTCTTTATTCATAGGGTTTCGCTACTCCTTTACAACCATGTATTTACAATTTTTTCTAACGTTTGTACAGTAAATTTAATATCGTCTATCGTCGTATGTTTTCCAAAAGAAATTCGAATAAGTTCTCTTGCTTCTTCATCTGATAAACCAATTGCCTTCATGGATCGACTCGGGTTTTGAGCCCCTATTTGGCATGCACTCCCTGTCGAAATAGCAATTTGCGCTCGATTACATTCTAGCATAATATGCTGACCTTCTATACCAGCAAATCTAAGTGCGACAATGTTTGGTAATGATTCTGTCATACTTCCTTCTATTGTGACAGAATTTATTTTCTCTTTTAGTATATGAATGAAATATTGTTTTAACGTTGCTAGTCTATCCATTTCTTGTACTCTTTCTTCCTTCATTAGCTGAGCTGTAGTAGTAAAAGCTGCAATCCCTGGAACGTTTACCGTCCCTGGACGCATTCCGCCTTCATGAGAAGCTTCTTCATAGATGGAAGACCACGGAACTTTAGGGTTAATGTATAAACACCCTACACCTTTAGGGCCATACAATTTATGAGCAGAGATGGACAGACTATCTAAATGAAAATCATTAACATCAATAGAAAGCTTATTATACGTTTGAACACAATCACTATGAAAAAGTATATTTTTTTCTTTTAAAAGTTGCCCAATTTCTCGAAGTGGTTGAATGGTACCTGTTTCAGAATTGGCGTGCTGGATAGAAACGAGACACGTATTAGGTCGAATAGCTGACCCTAAATGCTCCATCTCTACTTGACCTTCTTTATTAACATCCAAAAAAGTAACGTCGTACCCATTTTTTTCAAGCTTCTTAAACAAATGATAAATAGAAGCATGTTCCACTTTCGTAGTAATAATGTGCGTTCCTTTTCTTTTATTACCATTAAGCAATGTTTCAATAGCTAAAATATTTGCTTCACTACCACTACCAGTAAAGTAAATGCCATCACGATGACCACCAATGTCTTTTGCTATTTCAGCTCGGCAATTATTTAATAAATCCTGTGCAGTCGTTCCTAAATCATGTAAACTACTAGAATTTCCATACATCTTCATTGCAACATGACTAAACACTTCTACTGCTTCTTTTCTCATCGGAGTTGTTGCTGCGTAGTCTAAATATATCATGTGAAATCCTCCTAATATCTTTTTGATTTCTCGTTAAAATATAAAATTATTAAATTAAAACTATATGAAAGTAAAAAACTCTTGTTATTATTTTAAATTTATGTAAATATAGGTGTCAAGACACCTATATTTACAGGAGGCCCAAAATGGCTAACAAACAGATAGACGTTATAGTTGTTGGAAGTGGCTTAGCTGCTTATATGACAGCTAAACATTTAAGTGAGCGTATGAATGTGATGATTTTCACAAAGTTGACGAAACAAAACAATAATTCAAATTTAGCCCAAGGTGGAATTGCAGCAGCAATCCGTTCTGATGACCATTGGGTACATCATTTTGAAGATACGATAGAAGCAGGAGTACACCATAATAACCGTGATGCCGTCACCATATTAACGATGGAAGGTTCACGAGCAGTTCAATCGATCATTGATGAAGGAATGGAATTTGATTATGAACCTTCTGGAAAATTATCGTTTGGGCACGAGGGAGCACATAGTCATAGACGTATTATTCATGCTGGTGGTGATCAAACAGGAAAAAAAATAATGGAGTTTGTACAAAAAAGAGTAAATGTTGAAATGAAAGAAAATGAAACAGTCGTTCAACTGCTTGCTCATGATAACACAATATACGGGGTCCAAACTATTGCGAATGATGGTAGTCGTAACGTCTATTATGCACCTTCTGTTGTACTTGCTACTGGAGGAGCAGGAGGATTATTTTACTATACTTCTAACGATCCTTCTATAACTGGAACTGGGTTAGCGATGGCATATGATATTGGTGCTAAGCTAGTCGATTTAGAATTTATGCAATTTCATCCAACGCTCTTATCGATTGGTGGTAAAGCGGTTGGCCTTATCTCGGAAGCTGTCCGTGGAGAAGGTGCCTATCTTGTAAATAATGCTGGGGAACAGATAATGAAAGGGAAGCATCGCCTCGAAGATTTAGCTCCAAGAGATGTTGTTGCGAGAGTCATTTACAAAGAAATTCAAAAAGGAAATCGTGTATTTCTGAACATAAGTCTTGTTGAAAACTTTATGAGCAGGTTCCCTTCTATTACTTCTTTATGTAAGCAGTACGGAATTTCTTTAGTGAAGAATTTAATTCCGGTTGTACCAGGAGCACATTTTTTTATGGGTGGAATTGAGACGAACATCCAAGGCGAAACGAGTGTAGAAGGACTTTACGCGGTTGGAGAAGCAGCGTGTAATGGTGTACATGGAGCCAATCGACTGGCAAGTAATTCGTTATTAGAATGTCTCGTTTTTACGAAAAGAGTAGCAGAATGCATCATGCGTAAAGGGTCAGTTGTAGAGAATATCCAACTTGTAAGTAATAACAAAAACACTCCCTATTCACCGTATTTTCCATTACCAAAAAAGCGGGAGATTCAACAAAAAATGATGGACTACGCTGGGATTGTACGAACGGAAGAAGGTTTATTAACGTTAAAAAGATGGTTGCAGCAATATGAACGGGCTTGGGAATTCCCGTTACAATACGAACAAAAGGAAGATATAGAAATAGCACAAATGTTACAGCTTTGTTTCTTAATTGTTCAAAGTGCATTGGCAAGAGAAGAAAGTCGTGGAGCTCATTACCGAGCAGATTTTCCATATGTGAAAAATGAATGGGAACAAAAAAAGGTCATCACTTGTAAATATGAAAGTCAACTAGTGTAAGAGGGGGATATTCATGAATCGAATACAACTGAAGAAAATGTTAGAACAATTTTTTATAGAAGATATCGGTAACGGAGATTTGTCCGTGCAGTTTTTATTTTCTAACACAATTGGCTCTGGAAAGCTAATTGCAAAAGAGGATGGGATATTCGTTGGAGAAGCGGTTATTTCGGAAGGATATCAATTATTAGACTCTAATGTAGAATGCACTTTTTTTCGTAAAGATGGAGAGGTGGTCCAAAAGGGTGACGTAATTGCATCTGTTCAAGGAAAAATGGAAGCTTTATTAACAGGGGAAAGAGTAATTTTAAATGTTATTCAACGGTTAAGCGGGATTGCAACCTTAACCAATAAAGCAGTTCAGCTGCTAGAAAATAGTGAAACAAAAATATGTGATACGAGAAAAACAACACCAGGACTTCGAATGCTTGAAAAGTATGCAGTGAGGTTAGGCGGTGGTCATAATCATCGTTACGGATTATATGACGGTGTCATGATTAAAGATAATCACATTGAATTTTGTGGTGGGATTACAAATGCAGTCCAAACCGTTCGAAACCACGTAGGTCATATGGTGAAAATAGAAGTGGAAACAGAAACACGTGAACAAGTACTAGAAGCAGTTGAAGCTGGGGCAGATGTGATTATGTTTGATAATCGTTCCCCAAAAGAAATTCTCGAATTTAAAAAACTAGTACCTCCTCATATCGTAACAGAAGCATCAGGGGGAATTTCGCTTGAAAATTTAGCACAGTATGGAGAAACGGGTGTGGACATTATTTCATTAGGATTTCTAACCCATTCTGCTCGTGCATTAGATATTAGCTTTAATGTAGGAAATAAAAATACAAACTAAGAAGGTGAGTCGGATGAATATTTTAGACACGATTAAACTAGGTGGTCAAACATTACCAGATCGCTATCGAAATATGACGGTTGAGGAATTAGAAAATAGGGTGCGAGCGATAAAAGAACGATTAGGAGAAGAATTGTTTATTCCTGGTCATCATTATCAAAAAGATGAAGTAATTCAATTTGCAGATGCAACAGGAGATTCGTTACAGCTTGCTCAAGCAGCTGCAAAAACAACAGCAAAATATATCGTCTTTTGTGGCGTTCATTTTATGGCTGAAACAGCAGATATTTTAAGTACAGATGAACAAACTGTCATCTTACCAGATATGAGAGCAGGCTGTTCAATGGCTGATATGGCAGATATTCACCAAACAGAACGTGCTTGGGAAGAACTGCAAGCAATCTATGGAGACACAATCTTACCATTAACTTATGTTAATTCAACGGCTGCGATTAAAGCATTTTGTGGAAAAAATGGAGGAGCAACTGTTACAAGTTCCAACGCGAAAAAAATGGTAGAATGGGCATTTACTCAAAAAGAGCGTTTATTATTTTTACCTGACCAACATTTAGGAAGAAACACTGCGTTTGATTTAGGGATTCCTTTAGATAAAATGGCAGTTTGGGATCCAATTGCCAATCGTTTGGAGTGGGAAGGTAATATAGATGAGATTCTAGTGATTCTTTGGAAAGGTCATTGCTCTGTACACGAAAAATTTACAGTAGCCAATATTGAGCACCTTCGAAAAACAAAGCCTGAAATGAACATTATCGTTCACCCTGAATGTACGAGAGAGGTCGTTAGCTTAAGTGACTATGCTGGGAGCACCAAGTATATTATCGAAACAATTGAAAACGCAGCGAGTGGAACTTCTTGGGCAATTGGTACAGAAATGAATTTAGTAAATCGTATCATTCAACAACATCCCGATAAAGAGATCATCTCATTAAACCCATATATGTGCCCTTGCTTAACGATGAATCGAATTGATCTTCCTCATTTACTATGGGCACTTGAATCAATAGAAGAAGGAAACATAACGAACGAAATAACGGTTCCAAAAGACATCACTCAACAAGCAACCGCAGCATTAGAGAAAATGCTAGCCCATGCATAAATGGATAAAAGCGACATTAAAAATATAGTATTACTGGTTAAATAACAATATTTAATAACAGTGGAGAAAACAATTCGTTTTTTCCACTGTTTTTGTTTGTCGGATATTAAACCAGTATAGCTTACAATTATGTATTATTTGTAAACTCCATATTCATCACTTTTATTTTAGTACGCTGTTTCGAAGAACAATCCAACAATCTAAAAAGTCTGTCACTACAGACTTTTTAGTTATCCCCCGTTCTTTTTATTTAAAAAATGCATATGTTGTTGTGAGAAATAGTGGCAAAATGCCCAGTCCGTTCATAGACTATAAAGACTTTGCTAAGGAGGGAAGACCCTTGAAAATCCATATCGTACAAAAAGGAGATACTTTGTGGAAGATTGCCCAGAAATATAATGTGAACTTCGAACAATTAAAGGGTGCGAATTCACAATTAAGCAATCCTGACATGATTATGCCCGGAATGAAAATTAAAGTACCAACTGCGAGTGTTCCTGTTAAAAAGGAGGCTCCGCAAGTTCAAGGTGTTACTAAAGAAGCACCGATCATGAAGGAAGCACCAATCATGAAAGAGGCGCCAATTAAGAAAGAAGCACCAATTATGAAAGAAAAGCCGGTAGTAAAAGAAGCACCTAAGAAACCTTATGTGCCGAAACTACCGCAAATTAAACCATATTTTCCAGATGTGGACGTTAATAATTACTATTTCAACGTTCCGATAACACAACAAGCTGCTCAAATAAATATTCCTCAAGCTCCTCCAGCACCAATTTTGCCAATGGATATTGAGGAAAGTGAGGATTTTCCAGAAGAAATCAAACCAATTAAAATGCCTAAGCAGCCAGAAATGAAAATGCCTAAACAACCAGAAGTGAAAGGGGTTCAACAACCTATGTATCCACAAGCACCACTTCCTGCAGAATATTGCGTACCAACATCACCAGTTTTACCTGGTACTGGATTACATGGATATCCACATATGGCAGCACCAGCTGCCCATGGATATCCAATGATGCAAGCGCCAGCAACACATGGTTACCCAATGGGGGGAATGCCAACAGCACCAGCACACGGCTACCCAATGGGAGGAATGCCAACAGCACCAGCACAAGGATATCCGATGGGAGCAATGCCAACTGATCCAACTCAAGTAGCTGGGGTACAAGGAATGTATGAATCACCTGACTTTGATATGAATGATATGCATGATTTCCATGAAGGTAGTGGTTATATGCCGTTTGAAGGAGATCATACTGCAGTAGCAGGTGTTCAAGATATGGCAGATATGCAATGGTCCCCTGATATGACGGGGCAACAACAAATGGGTATGCCTGATATGACGTATGGAGGAGTCCCAGGAGCAGCACCATACGGAGGAATGCCAACAGGTGTACCGTACGGAGGATTCCCAGGAGCAACTCCATATGGCGGAATGCCAGGCGGTGTACCATATGGTGGAGTACCAGCTGGAATGCCTTACGGGCCGATGGGGGGATACCCTTGTGTTCCAACATCACCAGTATTACCAGGCACAGGTTTAGCTCCAATGCACGGTGGCTTTCCTCATGGAGGAATGCCAATGATGCCACAGCATCCTCAAGCAGTAGCTGGGGTACAGGATTGTGGATGTGGACCTGGTCCGCAAGCTAGCCCATATGGAATGCCAGGACACTATGGTTATGGCTATTATCAAGCTCCTCAAGGAGAAAGAGCAGAAGAAGATTTTAACGGTCCAAACGATAACGAAGATGAAAAATAAAAATTATTTAATGAGAGGCGATTTAAATTCTAATCGTCTCTTCTTCTATTTAACGAAGGTAGAAAAATTGCAAATTAACCACGTAGATAAGAGAAAGGAAAATTTATTTAAGGTAAAAACGTTTGATACAACCTTTATTTTAAAAGGATTTAAAGACGAGTTGACTGTCCGAATGAATGTAGCCATTAGCCAGCATTTACAACAAGAACGTTTTTTTCAATGTGTTAGCTACTACAAGTTTGTTAATGGTAACTACTACATCGAGCTAGATAACATGTTTTGGGCGATGACGACTTATATCCCACAAAGGAGGAACGTATCTTTTACTTACAAAAGGGACAGAGAAGCAGGACTCATGCTATTAAAAGCTCTTCACGATACGTCTAAAGATTTGTCTTTGTTAAAACAAATCGTCCCAACTGAACGAAACGTAGAAAATTGGCTTATTCGATTACGAAGATTTGAACAAAATGGTGCATTATTAATTGAACTATTTGATGAACATACTATAAAAGATATCGTTAGTTACAGTAAACAATCGTTATTAGCGCTGCAACAATTACCTTTACCGGAAGAAAAACAAGTATTATTACATGGTGATGTAGCTAGTCATAACTTTCTAAAAGGTAAAGATGAGCAGTTTTACATTATTGACTTTGATTTAGCTTCTATCGGGCATAAAGAATGGGATTATGTTCAATTTACTAATCGGATATTACCATCGATAGGTTGGGATGAGAAAAAGTTTTTACAAATGCCGATACTTCCTAATCTTTTAAAAAGCAATCAACTCTTTAGGGTTGCCATAACATTTCCAATGGATATTTTGCGTGAAGGAAACAAATTTATTAATGGTCAATCAATCTATGCGGCTCATTTTCTTTCCTATTATGCTAAAACGTGGCAGTTGAGGAAGAAATTTTTGACGAATATAATCAAAGTGATAAAATAATAATTATTGATGTATAGGAGGAAACGAGCAATGGAAGAGAAAGTGACAAAGCTGGTAAAGTGGCTACAAGAAAAAGTGAAGGAAGCTGGATTAAACGGTGCAATAGTTGGGGTCAGTGGTGGAATCGATTCAGCTGTTGTCGCTCATTTGATTAAACGTGCATTTCCAGACAACTCTTTAGGACTAATAATGCCTTGTAAAAGTAGTGAAAAGGATGCGGAAGCAGCATTAGAAGTAATTAATAGTTGTGCTATTAACTATATGGTTGTTGATTTAACACAAACACATGAAATCATGTTTTCTGCAATAGAAAATGAATTAAAAGAAAAAGGAACATGGAATGAAGAAGCTGCTAGGTTAGGGGATGCTAACACAAGAGCACGTCTACGTATGACAACACTATATGCTGTAGCGAATAACTTCGGTTATTTAGTTGTTGGAACAGACAATGCTGCTGAATGGCATACAGGTTATTTTACTAAGTTTGGTGACGGTGGAGTTGATTTAGTTCCACTAGTTCACTTAACTAAAGGTGAAGTAAGAGAAATGGCGAAATATTTAGGCGTTCCAAATTCAATCATTACGAAACCACCTAGTGCCGGACTTTGGGAAGGGCAAACAGACGAAAATGAAATGGGTACAACATATACAATGATTGATAAATATTTAAAAGGCGAAGAAATTCCAGTTGAGGATAAAGAAATTATAGAGCGACTGCATAAACGTTCTGAACATAAACGTCAGCTAGCATACGCTCCACCAAAATTTTAAAATCGGTATTTGTTAACGTTCTTGGACGTATCTGACATTATAAAAACCCCTCTAACAAGTCATCATAAGAAAGAACACTACTTAGTGTTTAGGACTTGTTAGGGGGGTTATCGCATTGAAGAAGACATTGTTAACTTTATCGTCTGCAGCAATTATGCTTGGTGGCTTAACTGGATGTGGTGCTGGAAACCAAGCTACTGGTAATCCAGGAACAGATAACCGTACGGAGAACACAAGGCCAATCGGTTATTACACAAGTGAGAACAATCCGTATGCAACGAATGTAAACAACCGTACAAACCGTTACACGGATCATAGTGGTAACGCATACGAGTTAAGAGACAATGACGGTCCTATTATTGAGATGATGGACAGAGCCATTATAAATGGTGACCGTAATGCTCAAAGAAACAATACACTTACAAACCGTACAGGAAATAATGATCGAGGATTATTTAATGTAACAAATAGAGGTCAGAATCAAGCAAATAGAGGTTTGTTTAACGATACAACTACTCGAACAAGGACTCAAAACGATACAGGTATGTTTAATAGAAATCATAATCAAAACGATGCGGGACTATTTAACGTAACGAATCGTAATAACAATCAGAACATTGGGTTTAACAACAGATACACACCTAGAGCGAATGAAGGCAGAGGATTATTTAATGTTAATACCCGTAATGACCAATATGCAGATACAAATTACCACCGACACCTAAACTCCACTGCATCTCGTGGAAAACCATCTTACTATAACAATTACCAAGGTGAGTTGACAGAGCAAATAGCAGCTCGTGCTTCTCGAGTGCGTGGTGTTCGAGACGTTAGAGCGGTAGTGTACGGTAATGACGTTCTTGTTGCTGTTGATACAGAAGCGAATGCAAGTGAAACGCAAGTAACGAGAGATGTACGTAGAGCCGTCGATCCTTTAGTAAGAAATAGTGATGTTCGTGTAGTTACGGATGAAGGTACATTTAATCGCGTGCGTAATGTTGACAACGATATTCGTGATGGTGGCCCGATGGAACGTCTAAATGAAGACATTCGTTCCCTATTCCAAACTGTAACACCAGGACGATAAAGACAAAGGAGCAATCCATAAAGTGAGTGAATCTTACTTTATGGGTGCTCTTTTTTTAGGCGCAAGCACCCAACTATTAATTTTAAAGCTAGACAACCATGCAAGTGATTTGCATCATGTCAATGAAATTGGGTGGTTAGATTTTGAACAGTTACAATTTTTTACCTTTCCAGATTAAGCACCGTGAGTGGAACGGAGCGGAAGACACTTGACTCCTGCGGGATGTAGAGGGAAGGTCGAGACCCCGCAGGCAAAGCCGAGGAGGCTCGAATCCCTCCCCGCGGAAAGCAAGTGTCTGCAGCGAAGTGAAACGGACAAACTTAAAACGTACATTATTACCAAAACGATGACTATATTGAAATGCTATTCCCTAAAACACGTATATATTCAAGGTAAATCTATGTACGATGAATGTCTACCTTATTAACAAATGCCACACATAATAAAACTAATTACTTTTCTGAAAATTACGCCTTTAATAACTACCCTCTTTTTTTGGTTAAAACTTCTATGTTTGGTCAAAATAGAAAATGAAAATATAGTTATTAACCAAAAAAAAGAATGTGAGGGGAGTCCTATGAAACCCATCATTCCGAAACAGATCATCATTATTTTTTCATCTTTCTTCATTTTTTGTACAATTTTGTACACAACCCTTGAAATAAAAGGGAATGCAGAAGTAAATAAACGAAATAATGACCAATTGATGGAAGAGCTAGATGAAGCATACGAAGTAAACGGTCCTTTAAAGCTAACAGTCGTTTTGGAAAGAATATACGTAGACGGTGAAGTTAGTGAAGAAGTGTTAGAAGAGACTATTTGGGCAATGGAAGACTTTTGGGCTGATTATGAGGATTGGCAATTAGTTACTCAAGATGAGGAACAAGTCGTTTTTCAAATGCATATAGATGATATTTCACCTTTACTTAAATCGAATGGATATTTTGGCATTACAGAAGAAGGAATATTAACGATATTTGATGGAAAACCAGATGCAAAATCTAAAATAATACAATCCTTTTACCAAATAGATGTAGAAAAATTAGAAAGCCATAAACATAACCTATTAAAAAATGGGATTAAAGTGTTCTCAAAAGATGAATATGAACAAGTACTAGAAGCGTTTAAAGCGTATTCGGCACAGCCTCATTAGACTAGCTATCTTTAGCTAGTCTTCTTTCATTTAAGAAACTGGAAAGTAATCTTTTCTCTTCCCGTACGAATGTTCTTCTTTTTATGGTAAAATAGTAGTTGATTGCTAATGATAGGAGAGTATTAAGTTGATTGAATTTTTAAAAGGATATATCGATTACGTTAGTCCAGAATATATAGTGTTAAATGTAAATAATGTAGGCTATCAAATTCATACGCCAAATCCGTTTATATATCAAGTTCGTGAAGAAAAGGTAGTAACTATTTATACATATCAACATGTAAGGGAAGATGTTTTAGCTCTTTACGGTTTTCAAACTCGTGAGGAAAAGAACTTATTTCTGAAATTATTAAATGTTACTGGAATAGGACCTAAGGGTGCGCTAGCAATTATTGCAACAGGTGAGCCAACTCAAGTAATTCATGCGATTGAAAATGAAGATGAAAAGTATTTAACGAAATTCCCTGGCGTTGGAAAGAAAACGGCACGCCAAATTATTTTAGATTTAAAAGGGAAATTGCAAGATGTTGTACCAGAAGCATTCCCTAGCCTTTTTGAACCGGATATTAATGTTGCCACTTCGAGTAGTAATACTGCATTTGAGGAAGCGGTAGAAGCATTAAAAGTATTAGGGTATGGGGACAGAGAAATCAAAAAAATTACCCCAACTCTAAGCAAAGAAACTTTAACAACCGATCAATATGTGAAGAGAGCTTTACAACTTCTTCTTCAATAGGTGGTGAAACTTGTGGATGAACGAATTATTTCTCAAACTGAAAATGCTCAAGACCAAGAGTGGAGTTTACGCCCTCAATCTTTAAAACAATATATTGGGCAAAATAAAGTAAAAGAAAACTTAGAAGTGTTTATTGAAGCTGCAAAGATAAGACAAGAAACACTTGATCACGTTTTGTTATATGGCCCTCCAGGGTTAGGGAAAACGACACTAGCTGCCATTATAGCAAATGAGATGGGTGTACAATTGCGGACAACGGCTGGGCCTGCTATTGAAAGACCGGGTGATTTAGCTGCTATTCTTTCTTCACTCGAGCCAGGAGACGTTCTTTTCATTGATGAAATACATCGTCTTCATCGTTCTATCGAAGAAGTGCTATATCCAGCTATGGAAGACTTTTGTTTAGATATTGTAATAGGTAAAGGTCCAAACTCTCGCTCCGTTCGATTAGATTTACCACCATTTACATTAGTCGGTGCAACAACGAGAGTAGGACTTTTAACTGCCCCGTTACGGGATCGTTTTGGTGTGTTAAGTAGATTAGAGTATTATAATGAAACGCAATTGACGACAATAGCTTTAAGAACGGCACAAATATTAGACATTGGTTTAGATGAATTAGCAGGATTGGAGATTGCAAGGCGTTCTCGTGGGACTCCTCGAATTGCTAATCGTTTATTACGAAGAGTACGTGATTTTGCTCAAGTTTTAGGGAAAGATATTATAACGGAAAACTTGGCCAATGAAGCACTTGACCGCCTTCAAGTCGATCGACTTGGCCTAGATCATATCGATCATAAGTTTATACTCGCTATTATTGAAAAATTTCGGGGTGGTCCAGTAGGGCTTGATACTATTTCCGCAACAATCGGAGAGGAATCTCATACTATTGAGGACGTATATGAACCGTATCTTTTGCAAATTGGCTTTTTGCAACGAACACCGAGAGGAAGAATCGTAACAGATTTAGCATATCGACATTTTAACTTGGAGGTGCCAACAGAATGACTGAGCTTCCTAAAATGTTAATGATTTTAGGTGGAGTGTTGCTTTTAATCGGTTTATTGTGGCAGGTAGTCGGGAAAATTCCTGGAGATATCGTCGTGAAAAAAGGGAATTTTACTTTCTTTTTCCCTATCGTTACGTCTATTATTATTAGTGTTGTTTTAAGTTTAGTTTTTTATTTCATCGGTCGGTTTCGATAAATTTTTAAAAAGGAAGTTTTGTGTATGAAAGTAGATTTATTTGATTTTCATCTACCAGAGGAGTTAATTGCTCAAATACCACTAGAAAATAGGGAAGCTTCTCGGTTAATGGTATTAAACAAAGAGAATGGGAACGTTGCGCATGAGCCATCTTTTCGCTCCATTTTACAATACGTGCAAGCTGGGGACTGTCTTGTATTAAATGATACGCGAGTTTTACCGGCCCGTTTATTTGGAATGAAAGAAGATACAGGTGCAAAGGTTGAAGTGCTACTTCTAAAACAAGAAGAAGGAGACGTTTGGGAGACACTTGTTAAACCAGCAAAACGCGTAAAAAAAGGAACCATTATAACATTTGGAGATGGAAGGCTCAAAGCTGTTTGTGTGGAAGAAAAAGAACACGGTGGCAGAATGCTTGAATTCCAATATGAAGGTATTTTTTATGAAGTGCTAGAAGGTTTAGGTGAAATGCCACTTCCACCGTACATAAAGGAACAATTAGATGACCAAGAAAGGTATCAAACTGTTTTCGCTCGGGAACGAGGCTCTGCAGCTGCTCCAACAGCAGGCTTGCATTTCACGGAAGAGCTACTAGAAGAGATGAGAACGAAAGGTGTACATATCGCTTTTATTACTCTTCATGTCGGATTAGGTACATTCCGTCCAGTAAACGTCGATAATATTGAAGAGCACGACATGCATGCGGAGTTTTATCAAATGACAGAAGAAACAGCGAATGAGTTAAATACTGTCCGTGAAAATGGTGGGCGTATTATTACGGTTGGCACAACAAGTACTCGCACGCTAGAAACGATTGTAAGCGAACATGGAATGTTTAAAGAAGCAAGCGGTTGGACAAACATATTTATATATCCAGGTTATACGTTCAAAGCAATTGATGGAATGCTAACGAACTTTCACTTGCCGAAATCAACATTAATTATGTTAGTAAGTGCGTTAGCAGGAAGAGACAATGTTATTCACGCGTATGAAGAAGCAGTAAAAGAAAAATATCGTTTCTTCAGCTTCGGTGATGCGATGTTAATTTTGTAAAAGAGATGAGTATAAGGAGTTTCAAAAATGACAGCAATTAAATATGAGCTTATTAAAACTTGTAAACAAACGGGCGCAAGATTAGGGCGTGTTCATACACCACACGGTTCTTTTGAAACACCAATTTTTATGCCTGTAGGAACATTAGCAACAGTAAAAACAATGTCTCCTGAAGACTTAAAGCAAATGGGAGCAGGGATTATATTAAGTAACACATACCACCTCTGGCTTCGACCTGGGCATGAGATTGTCAAAGAAGCAGGTGGCTTACATAAATTTATGAACTGGGACCGCGCCATTTTAACAGACTCAGGTGGATTCCAAGTATTCTCCTTAAGTGAATTTCGTAAAATTGAAGAGGAAGGCGTTCACTTCCGTAATCATTTAAATGGAGACAAGCTATTCCTATCCCCTGAAAAAGCGATGGAAATCCAAAACGCACTAGGTTCTGATATTATGATGGCATTTGATGAATGTCCGCCATATCCGGCAACGGAAGAATATATGAGACGTTCCGTTGAGCGTACTTCTAGATGGGCAGAAAGATGCCTAACTGCTCATAAGCGTCCAGAAGACCAAGGTTTATTTGGTATTATTCAAGGTGGAGAATTCGAGCATCTTCGTAAACAAAGTGCGAAAGATTTAGTTTCATTAGATTTCCCTGGCTATGCTGTTGGTGGATTGTCAGTAGGGGAACCGAAAGATGTCATGAATCGTGTGTTAGAGTTCACAACTCCATGGATGCCTGATAATAAGCCTCGCTATTTAATGGGAGTAGGCTCACCTGATTCATTAATTGATGGTGCTATTCGTGGAATTGATATGTTTGATTGCGTGTTACCTACACGAATTGCTCGTAACGGTACATTAATGACAAGTGAAGGCCGTCTCGTTGTAAAGAATGCTAAATTCGCTCGTGATTTTGACCCAATTGATCCAGAATGCGATTGCTACACATGTAAAAATTATAGTCGTGCGTACATCCGACACTTAATAAAATGTGACGAAACATTCGGAATACGACTTACAACTTATCATAACCTGCATTTTCTGTTAAAATTAATGGAGAATGTCCGCCAAGCGATTCGAGAAGATCGTCTTGGGGATTTTCGAGAAGAGTTTTTTGAGAAATATGGTTTTAATAAACCGGGGGCAAAAAACTTCTAACTTTAAAAGTATAGAAAAGGGATAAAGGAAAGGAGGTTGAGACAATGGGTGATATTTTTAGTTTAATTTGGCCATTACTATTAATGTTCGCTATTTTTTACTTCTTACTAATTCGTCCACAACAAAAACGTCAAAAAGCGGTTCGTGATATGCAAACGAGCTTAGAAAAAGGCAACAAAGTTGTGACAATTGGAGGTCTTCACGGTATCATCGATGCACTTGATGAAGATAAAGTTGTTATCAAATGTGGAGATGGTTCACGCCTTACATACGATCGTCAAGCGATCCGCGATGTAAATAACGACTAATATAAAAACCGCAAGTTCTATTTTTAGAACTTGCGGTTTTTACTATGCTTTCGCTGCAGTTAAGTTAACTCCGATAATTCCACCTAAAGTAGCGATACCAACAAAAGCTCCGTGATAAATTAATTGTTGTAACGTAAATAAAGAATCACTACCTAAGTATTGAAATAAGAAAATGATCATCGTATATAAGCCACCAGTAGCGGCTCCTAATAACCAGCCTTTTTCTTTTCCTTTCCCACCCGAGACGAAACCACCAATAAATAATGCTAAAAAAGATAGTGCTAACACTACCCAAGCGATAGACCCTTCTTGTAATGTTGTAAACTTAAGTAGGAATGAAAAAATTAAACTTGTTGCCACAGCAATTAAAAAGATTGTAATAAGACCATACATGACGGCCAAACTAAGACGTTTTGATTCCATCGTGAAACACTCCCTTCTCATTCTTGTACATGCTTTGTAATACAAGCATATTCACGGACAATAAATTTAGAATCAGAACCTGTGTCGGACAAGCTAAAATTTTTTCTCCATTGCAAAAATTTAATCTCCTTATGTTTGTATAAAAACTGCACATACTAAATCGTAACGATTGTTTAGTGTGGGGGAGAAATGAAATGATAGAGGAATATTTCGTTATAATTACAAGAACCATTTTTTTATATGTCGTCATTCTGGCGATTTTTCGTTTAATGGGAAAAAGGGAAATTGGTGAATTGAGCATTTTAGACTTAGTCGTCTTCATTATGATCGCCGAGATGGCAGTTGTTGCGATTGAAAATCCAAGTGATGAGATGGGTCATACTTTAATTCCAATGTTAACGTTAATGGCAATTCAAATATTGCTCGCATATATTTCACTCAAAAGTCAACGTTTTCGCAGTTTTATAGATGGAGAACCAACCGTAATAATTAATAAAGGAAAAATAAATGAAAAGGCGATGCGAAAACAAAGGTATAATTTTGATGATTTACTGGTTCAATTAAGAGAACAGCAAGTTAAAAATGTGGCAGACGTTGAGTTTGCTATTTTGGAGCCTTCGGGTAAACTTTCTGTTTTTGAAAAAGATAAAAAGAAATCGAAGAAAAAAGAAGCAACATTAAATTTACCGTTAATCGTTGATGGAATTATTCAAACAGATCATCTAGAGCTTGTAGATAAAACAGAAGTTTGGTTACGACAAAATTTACGAAAACGAGGCTATCAAGACTTTAAAAAAATCTCCTTTTGTAGTTATGATAACGGAGAATTTTTTATTGACTTAATTGATGAAGAATAAGTAAAATCGACCTCACCATTTTAGAGGTCGATTTTGTCACTTTAACAGTTTGTTCAAAAATGGGATTCTTGCAAATTCTTCTCGTTTGACAAGCCCAAACACTGTTAACAATAGTGTGTAAATAATAGTTAAAATCGAAATGAATATTAAAGTTCGGCTTATTGTGCCGAAAGTTAATAGTAGATGATCCATCATCCAATTACCGAGTAAAACACAACCTACAATGATGACTATTCCTTTTGCGTATTCGCGAACATATATAGTGTACGATAGTACTTTCATAATCGTACTCATATGCAATAACGTAACTAAAACAAATCCAATAACGATTGCTAACGCTGCTCCCATTATACCTAAGCCTGGTTGAGATGCTAGTAAAAAAATCGCACCAGTTTTAACAAATGCTCCAATGAAGCTATTGATCATTGCCGCTTTCGCTAAATCTAAAGCTTGTAAAGTTGCTTGCAGTGGACCCTGGAAGTAGTAAAATAGTATAAAAGGGGCTATTACTTTAATATATATAGCCGAATTACTATTGCCATACATAAGTAGCATTAACGGTTCCGCAAAAACGTATAAAACTACTAACGCAATACCACCTGTCGCAAAGCAAAGTCTCAATGCTTGTTGAAGACGATGTTCAATTAATAACGTATTTTTTTTTGCTGCTGCCTCACTAATAGCAGGAACTAGCGCAGTCGATAAGGAATAAGTAATAAAGGACGGTAAAAATACAAGTGGAAGAGCAAACCCTACTAATTCTCCATACTGTCTCGTAGCAAGGCTCGTTGCAACACCGGCTAAGGCTAAACTTTGCGCAACAACGATCGGTTCAAAAAACCAAGCAATGGAGCCAATCATTCTACTACCAGTAGTAGGGACAGCAATTCTCATTAAATCATTAAATGTTTGTTTCCCTTCACCAATATAATGGAAAAATTTTGAACGTAAACGAAACCGTTTTTTAAATTTAAACATGAAAAGCATGTAAAGTAAGGACATTAATTCACCGATGACAGCTGATAACATAGCGCCTGCAGCAGCATATTCAATCCCATAAGGTAGGAAGGCTTTCGTGAATGCAGCTACGAGCGTTATTCGGACAACTTGTTCAATTACTTGGGAGATAGCAGCAGGTTTCATATTTTGTTTTCCTTGGAAATATCCGCGAATTACCGAGGATATCGCAACAATTGGCACAACAGGAGCAATCGCGAGTAATGGATAATACGTTCTCGCATCTGTAAATAGCGTTTCTGATAGTAGTGGTGCTAATAGGATTAATGCAGGTGTAAAAATAATACTTAACGTACCAGTTACTGAAAGAGAAACAATTAATATTTTTTTAACTCTACGTTTATCTCCAGTTGCTTCTGCCTCTGCCACGAGCTTGGAAATAGCAACAGGTAAACCAAACTGAGTAATCGTAATCGCCAATACTAGAGTTGGAACGGCCATCATATAAAGCCCGACACCTTCTTCACCGATTAGCCTAGCAACGACAATTCTATTAATAAAGCCAAGTATTTTCGTAATAAAGCCTGCAACTATTAAAATTAACGTTCCTTTAATAAAGGTTTGCTTCGTCATTTAGTCTCTGCCTCACTTTTTGCACGTGTCTTTTTCCTATGTATATGCTTGTACATAGTCCGAGCATGACAAGAAGAGGAGAAATAATCTATTAATGGGGGTTTATGAAAATGAAAAAAGAAAAAGAGCATGCATATGATCTTTACCGTTTTGACTTAGAACCTGTTTTAAAAAGTAAAGTAGATGAATTTCACATGCTAGGATATGACAGTGTAACAGTAGATGGGTTGTGGGAATGCTTAACGAACAAAACATGGAGAAAGCCGTCCGATAAGAGGCTCCATGAACTAGTTTCCGACGTTTATCACTTAAAAGTAGCAGAATACATGAGCTACATCACAATAGAGGCATACAAAGCACCAAACTTTTTTGGGGAGAAATTATAAAAATAACATTACATTAAAAGGGAATTTATAAAAAATGTAGTTCTGGCTAAATTGGACTATTGTTTTGTACGATGAGTGAAACGTAGCGGAAGGTGTGAGACTCCCTCCCCGCGGAAAGCGAACACCTGCAGCGAAGTTCAACGGACTAACTTAAAACCTATAACAACAATCAATGTTGTAAATAATGAAATGTTATATTCCGTAAACACGTATTTGTAAGGTGGGAATTTTGAAAGCTTCGTTATCATTATTCCAGTAAGAATATAATAAAGACGAGAATTGACAGGTATAATTTGTTGTTTCATAATAAACGTATTGCCTATTAAATAGAAAAACTTTTTGCAATAATACATATGTTTTTTCTGATTACCCGTAGGTCAGACAGCTTTTGTCATTCAAAAGGAGGATTTTTTATTCATGGTAAAAAGAGGCCGAATAGTTGCATTCTTTCTAGTACTTGTTTTAATTGCAAGTATGATCGGTTCATCAACGAACTGGATTACAAATAATATGAAGCTTGGTTTGGACTTACAAGGGGGCTTTGAAGTACTTTACGAAGTGAAATCTGTAAGTGGAACCGACATTGATCGTGAAATGCTCGTTAGTACAGTAAGTGCTTTAAACAAGCGTGTTAACGTATTAGGGGTAAGTGAACCACGAATTGATATCGAAGGTGAAAACCGGATTCGTGTACAACTTGCAGGAGTAGAAGATCAAACAAACGCACGTGAACTGTTATCAACAGAAGCAAAACTAACATTTCGTGATATTAACGACAACCTTTTAATGGACGGAACAGACCTAGTTGAAAATGGAGCAACGCAATCGTTTGATCAGTCAAATAGACCAAGTGTTGCTTTAAAAATTAAGGATGCTGAGAAGTTTAGAGAAATAACGAGAGAACTATCTTCTAAATTATATCCAGAAAATATGATGGTAATCTGGTTAGATTTTGAAGAAGGTGTCGATTCCTTTGCAGAGGAAAGACAAAAAGATGAACCTAAGTATTTATCTGCAGCTACAGTAGAGCAAGTCTTTCACCAGCCAGAAGTTCAAATTCAAGGTCCGACCTTTACTGTTCCAAGTGCAAAAGAACTTGCAGACCTTTTAAATGCAGGTGCTTTACCAGTTGAATTAGAAGAAATATATTCTACGTCTGTTGGAGCACAATTTGGTGAAACAGCATTGCAAAAAACAGTATTTGCAGGTGCAGTTGGGATTGCGATTATATTCTTATTCATGCTAATCGTTTATCGTGTTCCAGGATTTGTTGCAGTTGTAACGTTAAGTTTATATATTTTCCTCGTTTTAGTAGTATTTAACGCAATGAATGCTGTGTTAACATTACCAGGAATCGCCGCGCTTATATTAGGGGTCGGTATGGCTGTTGACGCAAACATTATTACGTATGAACGTATAAAAGAAGAACTGAAACTAGGAAAATCGATGATGTCGGCATTCCGTTCAGGAAATCGAAATTCATTAAGTACCATTTTAGATGCAAATATTACAACTTTGTTAGCAGCAGCGGTTATGTTCGTTTACGGGACAAGCTCTGTCCAAGGGTTTGCGACGATGTTAATTGTCAGTATTTTAATGAGTTTCTTAACAGCAGTTTTAGGTACTCGCCTATTGTTAGGGCTATGGGTACATAGTCGTGCGCTAAACAATAAGCCACACCTCTTCGGATTGAAAAAAGAAGAAATCATGGATATTAAAGATACGAAAGAAGATACAGTTCCACCGAACAAATTTGAAAATGTAGACTTTATTAAACACCGTAAAAAGTTCTTTATTTTCTCTACTGCAATGGTTGTTATTGGTATTGCACTATTAAGTACGCTGAAGTTAAATTTAGGGATTGATTTTGTCAGCGGAACTCGAGTAGAAATTATGGGTGAAACGACGATTTCTGCCGAGGAAGTCCAACAAGAATTAGCGTCTATTAACTTTGAACCGCGAGATGTAGTGTTGTCAGGGGCTAATAAAGAAATCGCAGTAGCAAGATTTTTAGATGAATTAAATCAACAAGAAATTGCAACTATTAAAGAGCATTTATCGGCAAAATATGGTTCAGAGCCTAATGTAAGTACTGTTTCGCCGATAGTTGGCCAAGAAATTTCTCGAAACGCCTTTTTTGCTGTTTTAATAGCGGCACTAGGTATTATTATTTACGTAACAATCCGTTTTGAATGGATTTTTGCAGCGTCAGCTATTATTGCACTGTTCCATGATGCCTTTTTCATCATTGCGTTTTTCAGTCTCGTTCGACTAGAAGTTGATTTGACGTTTATCGCCGCCGTATTAACGATTGTCGGTTATTCCATAAATGATACAATTGTAACGTTTGACCGGATACGCGAAAATTTGAAGAAGAAAAAACGTGTGAAAACATACGAAGATTTAGCAGAAGTTGTAAACTTAAGTTTACAACAAACATTTACTCGATCTATTAATACGGTGGTGACTGTATTATTCGCGGTTATTGCTTTATTAATCTTTGGAAGTGAATCGATCACAAACTTCTCGGTAGCGCTTCTTGTGGGGCTAGTTGCAGGTACGTATTCCTCCTTATTCTTAGCTTCTCAGCTATGGTTAGTATGGAAACATAAACAGTTAATGCGTCCGAAAAAAGTAACACCTGAAGATGATTTAGAGCCAGAAGTATAAGTTATTGAAAAAATGTCGCTATGAGTAGCGGCATTTTTTTTATGTTAACGAAAATAGTCTTTGTTAAAGAGCTCCAGGGAATGAAAAAGTACTTCCAGTTTTAATGTACAAACAGATTTATAATACGTGAATAAACTAGTAATAGAAGAGGTTGTTTAAGAAAACGTTGAAATATTTAGCCTCATTTACGGAAAAAAGGGTACAATATATAGAGTAGAAAAGACAAGAAGGGATCGAGTGATATTGGATCAAAACGAAAGGTTTAAAAAAGCCGAGTTTGCAGCGATGGTTGGTATCGTTGGTAACATCATACTAGCGATTTTAAAAGCAATAGCAGGAGTGCTAGGGAATAGTAGAGCGTTAGTAGCAGATGCTGCTCACTCTGCCTCAGATGTAGCCGGATCCATTGCTGTTTATGTCGGATTAAAAGCTGCAAAACGACCGCCTGATGAAGACCACCCATATGGACATGGAAAAGCAGAAAATATCGCAGCGATTATCGTTGCTGTATTATTATTTTTTGTAGGAGTAGAAATTGGTAAATCTTCATTTGCAGCCTTCTTTGAGGAAATAGAAGCTCCAAAAATGATTGCTGTCTATGCTGCGATCATCTCCATCATTGTGAAAGAATGGATGTTCCGATATAAATATAACCTAGGTAAAAAAATAAAAAGTGACGCCATCATTGCAAACGCTTATGAACACCGTTCGGATGTATTTTCATCCATTGCAGCTTTAATTGGGATCAGTGGAGCGATTATCGGTGGAATGATCGGATTAGATTGGCTCGTATATCTTGATCCAGTGGCTGGGTTGTTTGTGGCCGCGTTAATTATTAAAATGGCTTGGAATTTAGGAAAAGAGTCGATTCATAATACGATGGATCACGTTTTACATGATGAAGATGCAGAACACTTTAAACAAATAGTCGTTACAGTTCCTGGAGTATTAAAGATAGATGAGCTTCACGCGAGAGAACACGGTCATTATGTTATTGTGGATTTGAAAATTTCAGTTGACCCATATATTACTGTCGAAGAAGGGCATAAGATCGGAAAGAATGTTAAGCAAAAACTCATGGAGACACAAGAAGTACAAAACGTTTTTGTTCACATAAACCCTTATAACGACGATTCAGACAGTTCAAATGGAAGTGGGGCATCATGAAGGGCCAATGGTATTTACTAGCAGGGATTATTTTTGCCATCATTATTGCTATCTTTGCTGTATTGAATGTGTCACCTGTTGAAGTAAACTTTTTATTTGGAACAGCCCACTGGCCTCTAGTACTGGTCATTCTTTTTTCCACTCTTATGGGCGGAGTTATTGCTGGATCATTAGCGATATATCAAATTGTCGTGCTTAAAAAACAATTAAAAAAAGTCCAAGCAGTAAACGGAGAAAACAAACTTTCCGAAAACAACCTAGAACCCCACGAATAAAGAGTCGCTCACACCGAGCACTCTTTTTTTGTGCGTACGCGATGCTTTATCAACAACATCAAACCACCATCCTATTTTCAAGGCAAACATAATTGAAATTGAATTTGCTCCATGGAGAGTAAGAATAGTTGGTCTAGAACTGCTACAATATAAAAATTAGGACCGAGAGTGGAACGGAGCGGAAGACACTTGACTCCAGCGGGAGGTAGAGGGAAGGTCGAGACCCCACAGGCGAAGCCGAGGAGGCTCGACTCCCTCCCCGCGGAAAGCAAGTGTCTGTAGCGAAGTGAAACGGACTAACTTTAAACGTAAATAACAAAAAGCAATGCCTTAGTTCTAATTGCGATTTCCTTTCTCCCAACTATTTTTCATTGAACGCCTAATTCCTCTCTAGTATAATAATGAAGGTTGGGGGGAGTTTCGGTGTTATTATCAAAATCTCGTTGGAATATAAAAAAGCCAAATGAAGAAAAAGTGAAAGAGCTAGTAGACACATTAAAGGTAACACCTCTAATTGCTACTCTTTTAGTCAATAGAGGCATTGAAGATGTAGAAGAAGCCTCATCTTTCCTTAATATTAATGAAATGGATTTTCACGATCCATTCTTATTAGAAGATATGGAAAAAGTAGTAGAAAGAATCAAAACCGCTGTACAGAAAGAAGAAAAAATTCTTGTCTTTGGTGACTATGATGCTGATGGTGTAAGCAGTACGACAGTTTTATTAACAGCACTTCAAGAAATCGGGGCAAGAGCGGACTTTTATATACCTAATCGTTTTACAGAAGGTTATGGACCAAACGAAACAGCCTTTCGATGGGCAAAGGAACAGAATTATACGTTAATCATAACAGTTGATACAGGTATTTCTGCTCACCATGAAGGGGAAGTTGCGAAAGAGTTAGGTCTTGACTTAATTATTACTGACCACCACGAACCAAGTCCAACATTACCTGAATCGTATGCTATTATTCACCCGAAAAAAACAACATGCTCTTATCCTTATAAAGAGCTTGCTGGAGTAGGAGTCGCCTTTAAAGTAGCTCATGCACTACTCGGTAGAGTACCAGAACATTTAATAGAAATTGCAGCGATAGGGACAATTGCTGATTTAGTCCCTTTAACTGGGGAAAATAGATTAATTGCGTATCGTGGTATTCGTCAAATGAAAAGTACGACAAGACCAGGACTACGTGCTTTATTTCAAAAATGCGGTGTGGATATGGCCAATATTACAGAAGAAACAATTGGCTTTACAATCGGTCCTAGAATAAACGCAGTTGGTCGTCTAGCAGATGCGGATCCTGCTGTTCATCTATTAATGGCAACTACTTATGAGGAAGCTGTTGCGTTAGTAGATGAAATAGATGGTTATAATAAAGAAAGACAACAAATTGTTGCTAAAATTACAGAAGAAGCGATAAAACAAGTAGAAGAAAAATATCCTCCTGAAGAGCATTCTTTCATAATTGTGGAAGGTAATGATTGGAATGCGGGGGTTATCGGAATTGTTGCTTCAAGATTAGTGGACAAGTTTTATCGTCCAACGATCGTGTTAAGTCTTGATGATGAAACTGGTTTAGCAAAAGGTTCAGCTCGCTCTATTAAAGGTTTTGATCTTTTTGAGAATTTATCTGAATGCCGTGATATACTACCGCATTTCGGCGGACATCCAATGGCTGCTGGAATGACGTTAGAAATTAAAAATGTTCATGAATTACGCAATCGAATGAATAAAAAAGCTAGTGAAATATTATCAGAAGAAGATTTCATTCCTATTACAGATGTTGATATGCAATGCGAACTAGAAGACATTTCGCTGCAAACGATTGAACAACTGGATAGACTCGCTCCATATGGAGTTGCTAATCCTAAGCCAAAAGTAGTTGTTCCGAATGCATCTCTTCAACAAATACGACAAATTGGAAGTAATAATACACATCTAAAATTGATGATTGAAAAAAATAACGAATCGTTAGATTGTGTAGGCTTTGGATTTGGGGATGCATATCATGAAATATCACCAAGTTGTGAAATTCATGTTTTAGGTGAGTTATCTATTAATGAATGGAATAATATAAGGAAACCACAGTTGTTTATTCAAGATATCAAAATAGACGAATGGCAGCTATTTGATATCCGTTCTAGTAAACAGTTATCCAATACGTTAAAACAATTAAATAAAGAAAAAGCAAGGTTAGTTCATTTTTCGAGTGAGGCGTTACACGACTTACCTATTGCAGAAGAGTGGAAAAGCAATTCATTGCATATAGCTGATATAGAAAATTATCGTTTTTCAGAGGAGACGCATTTAATATTATTAGATTTACCAACTGATGAAGAACAGTTAATTTCGTTAATTAAACTAGCTAAACCAACGCGAATCTATGCTAGCTTTTATCAAAGAGAAAATCACTTTTTCTCCACAATTCCTACTCGTGACCATTTTAAGTGGTTTTACAGCTTGATTATGAAAAAAGGATCAATCGATTTAAATCGATATGCAGAAGATATTGCAAAAACAAGAGGTTGGTCAAAAGAAACAGTAGATTTTATATCACAGGTGTTTTTTGAATTAGAATTTGTTACAATAGACAATGGCTTTATTTCACTAAATAGTGGGTCCATGAAACGAGACTTAACAGAATCACGAACCTACCAAAAGAAACAAAAGCAAATAGAGTTGGAAAATAAATTTTTATACTCAACGTATCACCAATTAAAAACGTGGTTTGATGAGCATGTAAACGAACTACGAACCGTTTATTCATAGGAGGAATAAAGAAGATGGATTTAAAGAAATATGTAACGATAGTACCTGACTGGCCAAAACCGGGCATTCAATTTAAGGATATTACAACATTAATGGATAATGGTGAAGCATATAAGTATGCTACCGATAAAATTGTTGAATATGCTCGTGAAAGAGAAATTGATTTAATCGTTGGGCCAGAAGCAAGAGGGTTTATTATCGGATGTCCTGTTGCTTACTCTTTAGGTATTGGTTTTGCGCCAGTACGTAAAGAAGGAAAACTACCTCGAGAAGTAGTAAGAGTTGAATATGGTCTTGAGTATGGTAAAGACGTATTGACGATTCATAGAGATGCAATCAAACCAGGTCAACGCGTATTAATTACAGATGACCTATTAGCGACAGGTGGTACGATTGAAGCAACAATTAAGCTCGTGGAAGAACTAGGTGGGGTAGTGGCAGGTATTGCTTTCCTTATCGAACTATCATACTTAGACGGTCGCAATAAATTAGACGGCTATGACATTTTAACGTTAATGAAATATTAATAATTTACAACTAGAGTGGAAAATTTCACTCTAGTTTTTTCTATATACCTCTAGGAAAGAGTGTTTTTACTATTTTTTACACTGTTGCCTTAAAAAATTTGTCGACAAATTTTTATTTTCTTTGCAGAAGCCCTTTACATTGCGTTAAAATTTAATGATAATAATTACAATATACAATTATTTATAAAATACAAAGATTGGTGTTTATATATAAATAATAATAAAAAATAGATGGTTAAAAGGTGAGTATAAAAATGGCCAATGAGCAAGTTTTAACTGCAGAGCAAGTAATTAATAATGCGAGACGTTATTTGCGAGATGAAGATATTATATTTTTAGAGCAAGCATACAACTTCGCAAAAAATGCTCATGCAGAACAATACCGTAAATCGGGTGAGCCTTATATCATTCATCCGATTCAAGTCGCTGGTATTTTAGTCGATTTAGATTTAGATCCATCCACGATAGCAGCTGGATTTCTTCATGATGTAGTGGAAGATACAAGTGTAACGTTAGAAGAAATAAGCGATGCTTTTAATGCGGAAGTTGCAATGCTAGTAGATGGTGTAACAAAGCTTGGTAAAATAAAATTTAAATCAAAAGAAGAACAACAAGCGGAAAACCATAGGAAAATGTTTGTTGCGATGGCTCAAGATATTCGTGTTATTTTAATCAAACTTGCTGACCGCCTTCATAATATGCGTACGTTAAAACATTTACCTCAAGAAAAACAGCGTCGTATTTCTAATGAGACGTTAGAAATATTTGCGCCACTAGCTCACCGCTTAGGGATTTCAAAAATAAAGTGGGAATTAGAAGATACTGCACTAAGATATTTAAATCCTCAACAATATTATCGAATTGTTAACTTAATGAAGAAAAAGCGTGCGGAACGTGAAGAATATGTGGAAGAAGTAATGCAAGAAGTTCGTGACCGTTTAGGAGAGGTTAACATTCGTGCGGAGCTTTCCGGTCGACCAAAGCATATTTATAGCATCTATCGCAAAATGGTTCTTCAAAATAAACAGTTTACAGAAATTTATGATTTATTAGCTGTTCGGATTATCGTAAAGAGTATAAAAGATTGTTACGCAGTACTAGGGATTATTCATACGTGTTGGAAGCCAATGCCTGGTCGTTTTAAAGACTATATTGCGATGCCTAAGCCAAATATGTACCAGTCTTTGCATACGACTGTTATTGGACCAAAGGGTGACCCATTAGAAGTACAAATTCGAACAGAAGAAATGCATCAAATTGCAGAGTTTGGTATTGCTGCACACTGGGCATACAAAGAAGGAAAGCCAGCAAATGAGCGAGCTTCTTTTGAAGAAAAATTAACTTGGTTCCGTGAAATTTTAGAATGGCAAAATGATGCAACAAATGCAGAAGAATTTATGGAGTCGTTAAAAATTGACTTATTCTCCGATATGGTATTTATTTTTACTCCAAAAGGAGATGTAATCGAGCTACCTTCTGGTTCCGTTCCAATTGACTTTGCCTATCGAATACATTCGGAAATTGGAAATAAAACAATTGGTGCAAAAATTAACGGCAAAATGGTCACGCTTGATTATAAATTAAAAACGGGCGATATTATTGAAATATTAACATCTAAACATTCTTATGGACCAAGTCAAGATTGGTTGAAATTAGCGCAAACATCACAAGCGAAAAATAAAATAAGACAATTTTTTAAGAAACAGCGTAAAGAAGAAAATGTGGAAAAAGGCCGTGACCTTGTAGAGAAAGAAATAAAAAATCAAGATTTTGACGTAAAAGAAGTATTAACTGCTGAAAATATTAAACGTGTAGCAGAGAAGTTTAATTTTGCAAACGATGAAGATATGTTTGCTGCGGTTGGATATAATGGGATTACTGCTTTACAAGTAACAAACCGTTTAACGGAAAAATTACGTAAAAAACGTGACCAAGAACAACAGTTAACGGATTTAGCTGAACCAATCGAAAAACGCAGGCCTGATACGAAAAAGAAAAAAGATGCGGGTGTCGTTGTTCAAGGAATTGATAGTCTGTTAGTACGCCTTTCCAAATGTTGTAACCCTGTGCCAGGAGATAATATTGTTGGTTTTATTACGCGAGGTCGAGGAGTCTCTGTTCATAGAGACGATTGTCCTAATGTAGTTAGTCCAGATGCAAATGAGCGTTTAATTGAAGTGCAGTGGGAAAGCGATGTTAAATCAAGTAGAGAGTATAATGTTGAAATTGAAATCTCTGGATATGATCGCCGTGGTTTATTAAACGAAGTACTACAAGCAGTAAATGAAACGAAAACAGACATTACGGCTGTTTCAGGTCGTTCTGACCGCAATAAAATGGCTACAATTCATATGGCTATTGCAATAAAAAATGTCAGCCACCTCCAAAAAGTTGTGGACCGTATTAAGCAAATATCAGATATTTATTCAGTTAGAAGACTAATGCATTAAAAGAGGGAATTGGAATGAAAGTTGTTGTACAACGAGCAAAACGAGCAAAAGTAATTGTTGAAAATGAAGTAGTAGGAAGTATTGATCATGGATTAATGCTACTTGTTGGTGTGACACATGATGATACAGTAGAGGATGCAGCATATCTCGCTGACAAAATTGTTAATTTACGTATTTTTGAAGATGAAAATGATAAAATGAATTTATCGTTGCTTGATGTGAAGGGTGGAATACTTTCTGTTTCGCAGTTTACGTTATATGGTGATTGTCGTAAAGGAAGAAGACCTAACTTCATGAGTGCGGCGAAACCAGAGCATGCAACGGTTATTTACGATTCTTTTAATAAAGAACTTCGTGAAAAAGGAATAACAGTAGAAACTGGTACATTTGGTGCAATGATGGAAGTCGACTTCGTCAATGACGGGCCAGTTACCCTCATTGTAGAAAGTAAAGAAAAATAAAAAGCAAGTTTCCCTTCATTGGGAAGCTTGCTTTTTTTCTAATTTGATTAATTGGATTTGAAATATTGTGCTAATCCTTGATAAATACCAGTAGTAGCTCTCTCTTGGTAATCGCTAGATTGTAATGTTAGTTCCTCTGCACGATTACTAATATAACCTAATTCAAGTAAGATAGAAGGTTGTCTATTTTCTCTTAATACAAAAAAGCTTTGCTGACGAACATTTCGGTCACGCAATTTCGTTGATTGAATGAGCGAAGAATGAACAGCATCGGCTAGCTTTTTATTGCTAGCATGATGATAGTAAGTTGTTGTTCCAGTTACACTAGGGTCGTTTATGCTATCGTAGTGTAGTGATAGAAATGCGTCCGCTTTATGATAGTGAGAAGTTTGTACACGTCCTTGAAGTGATAGGAATGTATCGTTGCTTCTCGTTAAGTGAACATTAGCACCTGCAGCTTTTAATTTGTCAGCAAGTAAATTAGCAGTTCTCATCGTTAAATCTTTTTCATATCGACCACTAACCCCGATTGCACCAACATCTCTACCTCCATGACCAGGATCGATTACAATTGTCTTCCCTTTTAAATATTGCTCACTTCCAGGTCTAGTAATAGATTGGGTTGTTCCAGACGTACTTACAATCCATCCAGCAATGTAAGCTTCTTTCCTGTTAGAAAGCTTTATTTTGTACCAATCATTTACGACAGAAACAATTTGAAATGTGTCTCCTTCATTTGCTCTCGCAACGACAGAGGAACTTGTATTTGCTTGGGAGCGAATATTTGTCCCATTATGTAAAACGACAACATTTCCAGTTGTGTTAGCTTGAGGTTTTACAGTAGATGCTGCCTTTTTCTCTAAGTACCAGCCGGCTACCCAACCTTTTTTGCCACCACTATACTCAATTTCTGCCCAGCTATTTTGTTCATTTACGATCGTGACATTTGCCCCTCTAGTTAAACTCCCTACAACTTTTCCGTTCAGTGATCCTTCACTTCTAACATTTAAACTAGAAGCAGTAACGACTGCATTTGTTTTTTGTGAAGATGAATTGGAACTAGGTGTACTAGTTGTTTTCACGTATTCGCTACTAACCCAAGCTTGCTGATTGGAGTGTTGAATTTTATACCAACTTCCTTGCTGGCCTAAAACTGTTATTTGCTGTCCTTTTTTTACACTTCCAACAACTTTACCTTGTGAGGAAGGTTCGCTACGTACGTTTAAGCTCGTTGCTGTAACTTCACCAACAAAACTATTACTTGAATTGGAGGTGGAAGGAGTCGTTGACGTTTTCGAAATAGATGCATATTGCTTAGAAACCCAACCATCTTTTCCATCAACGCGAATCTTTACCCAATTCTCATTTTCTTCTATGTACGTTACGTTGCTGCTTTTATGAACAAAAGCAACTATGGAAAAGTTTGTTCCAGGGCCTGAACGAACACGTAGTGAATCAGCTAATATTTTTACCCCATTATTAGCATTTGAAGAAACAGAATTTGTTTCAACAACAAGATAAGAGGCAACCCATCCTTCTTTATTTCCGACTTTAATTTTGTACCATTCTTTTTGCTTCGTGACGAGTGGGTATGTTTCTCCACGTTTTACTTTTGTCACAATGGCAGAACTAGTCGACGGCTGCTCTCGAACATTTAATACATCTGTAGCAACTCTAACGGCCTGGCTCGCTTCTACTTTGTTACTGGAAAGCGGATATAAAAAGGACGTTAAAATGATGGCTAAGGCGATGATTACTTTTAACTTTCTATACAAAGCTGTTTACCTCCTAATCTGTTTGTAAAGCATCAGTTAAATGTAATTCGACAATGAAAGGAGATATCCTTCTTTTTTTGAAAGAAAAATAGGTTGTTTGGCCATAATAAAAGTTATAGCACTTAGTCGAGGAAAAGGAGCGTTACACCATGAAATTTAGTGAAAAACATAACCAAAGTATAAATGGAAATAACATATTCGGGGTAAGCTTTCACAACTTTTTAGAAAAAGAGAAAGATTCTACATATGTAGAGCTTGCGTCAGAGTTTGGAATTACGGTTAGAGATGTGAAAGCATTAAAAAAACAGATTAATCGGATGTAATACTATTGACATTTCCGATTTGCGGTGTATATACTAGCAAATATCAAACTTTAATTATTATAAGAAAATATTGTCCGTTTGATGGGGAAGAGTAATAAAGATCCATTTGGAAAGAGAGGAAATGTCGTAGGCTGAAAGCATTTCTCCAACATGACTTTATGAAAGAACACCCCGTAGGATTCTTTCTGAAAAGACGTACGTTTTAGTAGGAAATGAACGTTGCAGGCGTTAACTGCTTAAGTGGAGGCTTTTTTTAAAAGCTTCAATTAGGGTGGCACCACGGGAATTTAACTCTCGTCCCTTGTTTTTATAACAAGGGATGGGGGTTTTTTGTATATTTACATATATTTTCATTCCTTGACTTTACGGAGAAAAAACTTTAGGAGGGCTATTAATGTCAATTCAAATACCTAGGGGAACGCAAGACATTTTACCTGGTACAGTAGAAAAATGGCAATACATCGAAGAAAAAGCAAAAGAAATTTGTAAATTATATAACTATAAAGAAATTAGAACGCCAATGTTTGAGCATACGGAATTGTTTTTAAGAGGTGTAGGGGATACGACTGATATTGTTCAAAAGGAAATGTATTCTTTTGAAGATCGTGGTGGAAGAAGTATTACACTACGTCCAGAAGGTACTGCTTCTGCTGTTCGTTCTTTCGTAGAAAACAAATTATATGGCAATCCGCAACAACCTACGAAACTTTTTTATATCGGTCCAATGTTTCGTTATGAACGCCCACAAGCAGGCCGTTTTCGCCAATTCGTTCAGTTTGGTGTAGAGGCATTAGGAAGTAATGATCCAAGTATTGATGCGGAGGTTATCGCACTAGCAGTTGATTTATATAAAAGCTTAGGGCTGAAAAATTTAAAGGTAGTGATCAATAGCTTAGGTGATAAAGAAAGCCGTGATGCACACCGTCAAGCGTTAGTAAATCACTTTAAACCAAGAATTACTGAGTTTTGTGGGGACTGTCAGTCTCGATTAGAAAAAAATCCTTTACGTATTTTAGATTGTAAAAAAGATAGAGACCACGAGTTAATGGGTACTGCTCCATCCATCTTAGAATATTTAAGCGACGAATCAAAACAATATTTTGATAAAGTAGTAAAGTTTTTATCTGATTTAGGTATTCAATACGAAATTGATGCGAACTTAGTACGAGGCTTAGATTACTACTACCACACAGCTTTTGAAATCATGAGTACTTCTGAAGGCTTCGGTTCTATTACAACATTATGTGGTGGTGGACGCTATAACGGACTCGTTCAAGAAATTGGTGGACCTGAAACACCTGGTATCGGTTTCGCATTAAGTATTGAACGATTACTCTCAGCGATGGAAGCAGAAAATGTTTCATTTCCATTTGAAGATAAGATTGATTGCTACGTTGTGGCGTTAGGAGAAGAAGCGAAAGAAGCTAGTGTAAAAGTGCTCTACGATTTAAGAAAAGCTGGTATTGTAGCGGAAAAAGACTATCAAGATAAAAAGCTAAAAGCGCAATTTAAAGCAGCAGATCGTCTTCAAGCAAGTTACACAGTTGTTTTCGGCGATGATGAATTAAATAAAGGTGTAGTTTCAGTAAAAACGATGGAAACAGGTGAACAAGAAGAAGTATCCTTCAGTGAGCTTGTCACATATATATCGGAAAAGAAAAGTGGGGAGAGATAAAAATGCAAGGAAGAACATTTTATTGCGGCGAAGTTCCAGAAACATCGATTGGACAGCAAGTGGAATTAAAAGGTTGGGTTCAAAAGCGACGTGATTTAGGTGGGCTAATTTTCATTGACCTTCGCGACCGTACTGGTATCGTTCAAATTGTATTTAACCCGGATGTTTCTAAAGAAGCATTAACGATAGCGGAATCTGTCCGTAACGAATACGTACTTTATATCAAGGGAACAGTGTTAGCTCGTCAAGAGGGAACAATTAACCCTAATTTAAAAACAGGCAAAGTAGAAGTTGCAGCTGATGAGGTTCAAGTTTTAAATGCAGCCAAAAATCCACCTTTTGTTATCGATGATAAAAGTGATGTTAATGAAGATGTTCGATTAAAATATCGCTACTTAGATTTACGACGTCCAGTAATGTTTAATACATTAAAAATGCGTCATGAAGTAACAAAGTCTATTCGTGAATTTTTAAACGAAGAAGCGTTTATGGAAGTTGAAACCCCTATTTTAACGAAAAGTACACCAGAAGGAGCTCGAGACTATTTAGTGCCGAGCCGTGTGCATCCAGGTGAATTTTACGCATTGCCGCAATCTCCACAAATTTTTAAGCAGCTACTAATGGTATCTGGAGTAGAGAGATATTACCAAATCGCTCGTTGCTTCCGCGACGAAGATTTACGCGCTGATCGCCAGCCTGAATTTACTCAAGTCGATATTGAAACTTCTTTCTTATCACAAGAAGAAATCATTGGCATGATGGAAAGCATGATGATAAAAGTAATGAAAGAAACAAAAGGAGTCGATATTGAAACACCGCTTCCACGTATGACATATGACGAAGCAATGAGTCGCTACGGTTCCGACAAACCAGATACTCGCTTTGAAATGGAGCTTATCGACCTTTCTGAACAAGTGAAAAATAGTGGGTTCAAAGTATTTAGTGCTGCGGTTGCCAATGGTGGTCAAGTAAAAGCTATTAATGTAGTTGGTGGCGGTGCTAAATATTCTAGAAAAGATATTGACGCTTTAACAGAGTTTGTTAGTCGTTACGGTGCAAAAGGATTAGCTTGGATGAAAGTAGAAGAAGATGGATTGAAAGGTCCAATTGCAAAATTCTTTAACGAAGAAGAGCAATCAAGCTTTAAACAAACGTTACAGGCGAATGTAGGGGATTTACTACTTTTCGTTGCTGATAAAATAACAGTAGTCGCCGATGCGTTAGGAGCACTACGATTAAAGTTAGGGAAAGAGCTAGGGTTGATTGATGAGTCTAAATTTAACTTCCTTTGGGTAACTGATTGGCCGTTATTAGAATACGATGAAGAAGCTGGTCGCTACTTTGCAGCACATCATCCATTTACAATGCCAGTTAGGGAAGATTTAGAACTGCTTAATACTGACCCAGGCAAAGTTCGCGCACAAGCGTATGACTTAGTATTAAACGGATATGAGCTAGGTGGAGGATCACTTCGTATTTACGAGCGTGAAATTCAAGAACAAATGTTTAACGTATTAGGTTTTAGCCAAGAAGAGGCACAAGAACAGTTTGGCTTCCTACTAGAAGCATTTGAATACGGTACACCTCCACATGGTGGAATTGCTCTAGGTTTAGACAGACTAGTAATGTTACTCGCTGGTAGCACGAACTTACGTGATACGATTGCGTTCCCTAAAACAGCAAGCGCAAGCTGTCTATTAACGGAAGCGCCAAGTCCAGTAGCTACTAGTCAATTAACGGAACTATCGTTGTCGTTAAATGTAGAAAAAGAGTAAAATTTCCCATACGAACGTACCTTGCAGACGTTTTTTCTGTATGATATGATACAAACAACAAGTTATTCAAGTCCTGATGTGTTCGTCGTATAACCTATTGTTTTGACCGAACAATAGATTATACGGGAGCTCGGAGTTTTCAAAAGCTGCGTACATGCCTACCTACGAGTAGGACGTACAAATGCTTGAAACAGAGCACCCACCTGCTTGTAGCGGGTTCAAAACGAAGGCATCGACGACGGCACTATTGGGACTTGCATACATACGACTACTAACACATGATTTGGAGATAGAATCATGTGTTTTTTTATTTTCATAACATTACTAATAAATTGGAGTGAGCAAGATGAAAATTAATCATTTATTATTTTCAGTCTCTAATTTAAATACATCGATTACTTTTTATGAACAAGTTTTTCGAGCAAAGCTACTTGTAAAAGGAAATGAATATAAGGAAGCTAAACCACATATGAAATTTTATGATGAAAAGAACTAAAAAAATCCTATCGGCATACTTACATTTAATAAAAAGTATGTTATATTCATTTTCGGGAACAATTCAAACATAGATATGAAATTTGGAGTTGAGGATATTTTATGTTACATCAGTTTTCTCGTAATGAATTAGCAATAGGTAAAGAAGGAGTAGAAATATTAAAAAACAGTACAGTTGCTGTTTTAGGTATCGGCGGAGTTGGGTCATTCTCTGCTGAAGCACTAGCACGTTCCGGTGTTGGCCGTTTAATATTAGTAGATAAGGACGATGTCGATATTACAAATGTCAATCGTCAAGTTATTGCTTTATTGTCAACAGTTGGGCAGCCGAAAGCTGATTTAATGAAGGCGCGTATTGCAGATATAAACCCAGAATGTGAAGTTATTTCGTTAAAAATGTTCTACACAGAGGAAACGTATGAAGACTTTTTTAACTATAAACCTGATTTTGTTATTGATGCATCAGATACTATTTCGTACAAAATTCATTTAATGAAAGAGTGTTTGAAACGAAAGATCCCGATTATTTCTAGTATGGGAGCTGCCAATAAGATGGATCCTACTCGTTTCCAAGTTGCAGATATTTCAAAAACACATACAGATCCAATCGCAAAGGTTATTCGTGTTCGTCTTCGAAAAGAAGGAATTAAAAAAGGAATTAAAGTAGTGTTTTCCGATGAGAAGCCAATTGTTACCCGTGAAGATATAAATGAAACAGTTGGAAAAAAGGATGCACCAATTCGTAAAGCAAAAATGCCACCGTCCTCGAACGCATTTGTTCCGTCTGTTGCAGGACTTATTATGGCTGGACATGTCGTAACGGAATTACTTTCAGACGTGAAAATTCATCGTGTAGGCGAGCAATAAAAACAAGAAGGGAGGTTGCTAAATGCAACCTCCCAATTTTTTTAGACTAATTGCTTTGTACGAGTCAGAGCGGTGCGCCTCCGCTTTTGACAGTCTAGCTCTGGCGCATTGACCCTATCAAACTTCCCGTTCCATCCGTACGATAAGTCAACATCAACTCGCCTCTGGCTCCCAAAGCGTTTCCTTTATCTCCTACTGGAACAGTCCAGTTTGTACGGGTCAGAGCGATGCGCCTCCGCTTTTGTTATCGTCTAGCTCCGGGCGTTAGCGGCTAGCAAACTTCGCTTTCCTTCTGTACGATAAGTCAACATCAGCTCACTGACGTTCGCTGTGTTTCCTTTATCTCCGCCAGGAAAGCTCCAGTTTGTACGCCGCTGCCCAAACGCCCTCCGCTTTTGTATTTACATTACTTCGTCTTCTAGTACTGTTAGTTTTCTTGCGCGTTCCATTATTTTCACTAACATTTGGTAATCTTCTTGTATGACATCTTGCTGTTTTTCTAGTTTTTCTAGATGTTGCTGTAACTCCATATTTTTTTGTTGTAATGCTTGATTTTCTCTCTTTAATCTTTCATTTTCTAATTGCATCGTATCTTGATACGAAGACTCTTTTTGATAGGTTTGTAAAAATTGTATACAGTCGTCTAAAGTTAGTTGGTTAGTAACGGCGCTATATTTAACTGGAGCCACTTCTTCTGACAATTCAATCGTTAAAAGCGGTTCTTCTTTTTTCGGCCTCTTTATAGCACTATTAACTGCAGGAATTAATTCCACTTCCATAGAATTGGCGTCAGTTGATTGCTGAGATTTTTTCATTTTATCTAACGCACGCTTCTTTTCTTTTCGTTGTTTTTTGGCAACTGCAACAGCGTGTTCATATTTTTTACGAACTTCTGCATTCCAACGAAAACCACAAGCAGCAGATGTTCTGTTTAATTTATCTCCTACTTCTTCAAAGGCACCTAATTGTGTACCACCGTCACGTATATATCGTAATACTGTTTCTGCTAATAACAAATCTTCTTCATGAGACCATGCGTCTTGACGTACTTTCATTTTATGAAACTCCCTCCCAAAAACGGACAATTTTTTCAATAGTATTTCCAAATTGAAGGGAGAATATACGGAAATTTACATTTCTTTCGGAGCTTGGATTCCTAGTAGTCGTAAACCTTCCTCTAGAACAATTGTTACCGCTTGAACAAGTGCTAGACGACTTGCGATTTGTTCATCTTCCGTTAATACTTTCACATGACTATAATATTTATTAAATTCACGAGCAAGGTCTATCACATATTTAGCAACTTGGGAAGGTTCATAGTTTATGAAACTTTTTTCTATGACAGAAGGGAACTCTATTAATAGTTTCACAACATTCCAGCTATGTTCATCTTGTAAGCCAGTAAGAGCCGCCGCTTCTTTAAATGATGATCCTTTTCTTAATATCGAGCAAGCACGTGCATGAGTATATTGAACATAAGGTCCTGTTGAGCCTTCGAACTTTAACATTTCCTCTAACGAAAATTCAATATTGTTCATTCGTTCATTTTTTAAATCATGAAAAATGATAGCTCCAACGCCGACTATTTTTGCGACTTCTTCTTTTTCGGGAAGGGAAGGGTTTTTGGCTTCAATGCTTTTAGCTGCAAGTTCAATAGCATCGTTAATAACTTCCTCTAGTAAAACAATTTTCCCTTTACGAGTGGACATTTTTTTACCGTCTTTTAATATAAATCCAAACGGAACATGTACCATTTCATTAGCCCAATGGAACCCAAGCTTTTTTAACACGTTAAATATTTGTTGAAAATGTAGACTTTGTTCATGACCTACAACATAAACAGCTTTTTGGAAGCCGTAATGTTGTTGACGATAAAGCGCAGCCGTTAAGTCTCTCGTCGCATAAAGGGTTGCGCCGTCTGACTTTTTAATTAAACACGGAGGAAGGGAATATTCTTCTAACGAAACTACTTCTGCTCCATCAGAACTTTCTAGTAGATTTTTCTCTTGCAATAAATGAATTGTCTCTTCCATTTTGTCATTGTAAAAAGCTTCACCGTTATAAGAATCAAATTTAATTTGGAGAAGCTCGTAAATTTTGTTGAATTCCTTTAGCGATTCATTACGGAACCATTCCCAAAGATGAGTAGCTTCCTCATCATAGTCCTCAAGCTTTTTAAACCATAAGCGTCCTTCATCTTCTAAAGAAGTGTCTTTTTCTGCTTCTGAATGAAATTGAACATATAATTTTAGTAACTCTGTAATCGGGTTTTCTTTAACTGCCTGTTCATTTCCCCACTTTTCATAAGCTACAATTAGTTTACCGAACTGTGTACCCCAATCACCTAAATGGTTAATTCGAATTGGTGTATATCCACATTTTTCGGAAATGTTCGCAATCGCATTTCCGATAACAGTCGATCGTAAATGACCCATCGAAAATGGTTTCGCAATATTAGGTGATGATAAATCAATCGTAATGTTTTCCCCTTGACTTAGAGGCACTTTGCCGTAATTTTTTCCTTCTTTTAATACAGTCGTTAACACAGTTTTACTTACCTCTTGTTTATGTAAAAAAAAGTTAACGTATGGACCGTCAGCTACTATTTTTTCAAATAAAGGATGGTTCAATTTTTTGGCTAATGTTTTCGCAATTACGTTCGGAGCTTTTTTCAAATGCTTCGCAAGTGTAAACGAAGGAAAAGCAATATCGCCTTTATCTACATACTTTGGCTTTTCTATTAAACTTTCCACTTCATCAAGGGTTACGTATTGTTGAATGTGCGGATAAATTTGTTCTGCTACTAACTTTTTATACATCTTTTATAACCTCCATCTTTTTCATTCTTTTTTGATTTTACTCAACTGTTGTTGCTCGTTCATGTTCGAAGTAAATTTAAAGGACAACAAAAAAATCCCGCCTCTAAATATATAGAGACGAGATTCACCCGCGGTACCACTCTCATTGTTCATACGAACCAGCTTTATTTGTTAACGAGGTAAAATCCCCGGCTATCCATACTAAACTTCAAGATAGCTTCTCAGAAGTGCGCTTCCTTTTACAAGAGCTGTTAGGCTTCCACCATCCCTAACTCGCTATAAGCTTTTCAAGTAAAAGTACTCTCTTCCTCATCGAACAAAATATTTCATTTATTGTAAAAGATTTAGAAATAATTATCAATACTTTTTATTTTTTAATTCTTTCAATTTATGATAAACCGCATAATAATTTTTCTCTTGCCCATTTTGCTTCGGCACGAAATATTCTTTACTTTTTAATTTATCGGGTAAATATTGTTGATTGACCCAACCAGCATCGTAATCGTGAGGATATAAATAATCAATTCCTCTACCTAGATCTTTAGCCCCTTTATAGTGAGCATCTTTTAAATGTAGTGGTATATCGCCAACGTTACCACTTCGAACATCGGCAAGTGCTGCATCTAACGCTTTATAAGCAGAATTAGATTTAGGAGAGAGGCATAACTCTACAACCGCATTAGCTAAAGGAATTCTTGCTTCGGGGAAACCGACTCTTTCTGCTGCCTCTATTGCGGAAAGCGTCCGGGCTCCTGCTTGAGGACTCGCTAAACTAATATCTTCATAAGCGATAATAAGTAACCTTCTAGCAATACTAACAAGATCTCCTGCTTCGATTAATCGAGCTAAATAGTGAAGAGCAGCGTTCACATCACTACCTCGTATCGACTTTTGGAAGGCAGATAATACATCGTAATGTCCGTCACCATCTTTATCATGGTAGAAACTTTTCTTTTGTAAACATTCTTCTGCACTTTCGAGCGTTAAATGGATAACTCCGTCTTCGTCAGGTTCTGTAGATAAGACGGCTAGTTCTAAACCATTTAAAGCAGAGCGAACATCACCACCGCAGGAGAATGCAAAATGATTCATTGCTTCGTCTGTTACTTTTACATTATAGTTTCCTAACCCTCGTTCCTTATCTTGGAGAGCATAGTGTAGGACAGTTAGTATTTGTTCTGGTTCAAGTGGTTTTAGTTCGAAAATTTGACATCTGCTTCGTATGGCAGGGTTTATCGCATGGTACGGATTACTAGTCGTTGCTCCAATCATCGTAAGCAATCCACTCTCTAAATGAGGTAGTAAAAAGTCTTGTTTTCCTTTGTCCAATCTGTGAACCTCATCTAATATTAAAATGACTTTACCAGACATTTTTGCTTCTTCTACGACAATTTCCATATCTTTTTTGTTATGTACAACGGCATTTAACGTACGGTACTTATAATTTGTACTCCCAGCAATGGCCGTTGCGATGGAGGTTTTCCCAATTCCAGGTGGTCCATATAGAATCATAGAAGATAAGTGCTTAGCTTTTACCATTCTATTAATAATTTTCCCTTCTTGTACGAGATGCTCTTGTCCAACAATCTCCTCGATAGATCGAGGTCGCATGCGAAACGCTAACGGTTTATTATTCATCTATTTCACCTTCTTGCGGTTAATATTATTATTTTAATTGCTAATTAAATGGTATTTTCCATTTCTGTTTTTCTATATTCAATAAGTCAGCAGTGCTTGGGCAAAATAATTGATATTTGTCCTACATTCAATGTATCATATATTACTGTTTTATTAGAAATGTAATGTTCCTATAATTGTGCTATAATAACGGAGATTTCATATAAGTAACGGATGTTATTGAATATATATAAGTGAATTTAAGGGGTGTGGCTTTGTGAAAATCTCAACAAAAGGAAGATACGGCTTAACGATTATGATTGAACTAGCGAAAAACTTTGGTGAAGGACCATTATCTCTAAAATCGATTGCGCAAACTCATGATTTATCGGAGCATTATTTAGAACAATTAATAGCACCATTACGAAATGCTGGTTTAGTAAAAAGTATTCGTGGTGCATACGGCGGATATATTTTAGCGGACGAGCCATCTAATATAACAGCAGGAGATATAATTCGTGTACTAGAAGGACCTATTAGTCCGGTAGAAGTATTAGAGGATGAAGAGCCTGCAAAGCGTGAACTATGGATTCGTATTCGGGATGCTGTTAAAGATGTATTAGACAGCACAACGTTAGAAGACTTAGCAAATCATGATGGCGGAGATCAAGAAGCTTATATGTTCTACATTTAAAGCTCATAATGAATATAAAAGTACGTAGGAAAGGAGGTTTCACATATGGAACCTATTTATTTAGATCATGCAGCAACATCGCCTATGCATCCATTAGTTGTTGAAAGTATGGTGGAGGTAATGAATGACACGTTTGGTAACCCATCAAGCATTCATTCATTCGGTAGAAAAAGCCGTCATCTAGTGGATGAGGCGAGAAGTATTGCAGCGAGAAGTATAGGTGCCCAGGAAAATGAGATTGTTTTTACTAGCGGTGGAACGGAAGCGGACAATTTAGCGATTATCGGTGCCGCTAGAGCAAATGCAACACGAGGTAAACATATCATTACAACAACTGTTGAGCATCATGCTGTTTTACACGCGTGCGAACAACTGGAACGGGAAGGCTTTACCGTTACGTATTTACCCGTCAATGATAACGGGATAATTTCCATAACAGATTTAAAAAAGGCACTTACTAACGAAACGATTCTTGTGACGATCATGTACGGAAATAATGAGGTTGGTTCGATTCAGCCTATTCATGAAATAGGAGAGCTGTTAAAAGACCATCCTGCTTATTTTCATACAGATGCTGTCCAAGCGTTCGGTCTAGTAAATATAGATGTTCAAGATCTAAAAATTGATTTTCTTTCAATGTCCGGGCATAAAATTAATGGCCCTAAAGGTGTTGGCTTTTTATATGCTAGAGCCGGTATAAGCTTTTTACCACAAACGTTCGGTGGCGAGCAGGAACGAAAACGTCGCGCTGGAACAGAAAATGTACCAGGTATTGTAGGTTTAGCAAAAGCTATACAGCTTTCTATGAAAGAAAGTGAAGAGAAGCAAAAGCAATTTGAAAGCTTTAAGCAAGAAATGACACGGATTTGGAATGAAGAAGAACTTTCTTTTACTATAAATGGCAGTGAAAGTCACTCCCTACCACACGTGTTAAATGTACATTTTCCGGGAACAAATGTTGAGTCGATGTTAGTGAACTTAGACTTAGCGGGCATTTCAGTTTCTAGCGGGTCTGCATGTACGGCAGGGTCCATCGATCCTTCCCACGTATTAGTGGCAATGTTCGGTAGTGATTCAGAAAAAATAGCATCCTCCATTCGATTTAGTTTCGGTTACGGAAACGATATGGAGCAAATACAAAAAGCTGCAAAAGAAACCGCAAAAATAGTAAAAAGACTTTACAACAAGAAAGTAGGTGGAAACATTGGAAGAAAGAGCAAATAGTGATATTCGAGTTGTAATAGGAATGTCAGGAGGAGTAGATTCCTCTGTAGCCGCATACCTACTTAAACAACAAGGTTATGATGTAATCGGAATTTTTATGAAAAATTGGGATGACACCGATGAATTTGGAGTATGTACTGCAACAGAAGATTATAATGATGTAATCCGCGTTTGTAACCAAATTGGCATTCCGTACTATGCTGTTAATTTTGAAAAACAGTACTGGGATAAAGTATTCCAATATTTCCTAGATGAATATAAAGCAGGTAGAACGCCGAACCCAGATGTAATGTGTAATAAAGAAATAAAGTTTAAAGCATTTTTAGAGCATGCACTAGACCTAGGTGCGGACTATTTAGCAACAGGCCATTACGCGCAAGTAGAGTATCGTGATGGTGAATATAAAATGTTACGTGGTTTAGATGAAAATAAAGACCAAACATATTTCTTAAACCAATTAACACAAGAACAATTAAGTAAAGTTATGTTCCCAATCGGCACTATGGAAAAGAAAAGAGTGCGTGAAATTGCTCATGAAGCAGGTTTAGCTACTGCATCGAAAAAGGACAGTACAGGAATTTGCTTTATTGGAGAAAGAAACTTCAAAGAATTTTTAAGTGGCTATCTTCCAGCGCAACCTGGAAACATGTTAACGCTCGATGGTGAAGTAAAAGGGAAACATGACGGATTAATGTATTACACAATCGGTCAACGTCACGGTTTAGGAATTGGTGGTAGTGGTGACCCTTGGTTTGTAATAGGAAAAGACTTAGAAAAAAATGTCTTATATGTAGGACAAGGCTTCGATAATGAGCTGCTGTTTTCTGATCGCATTACTGCCACAAATATAAGCTGGGTTTCAGATGTTAAACCGACAGACGATATAAAATGTACGGCGAAATTCCGTTATCGTCAACAAGACAACGGTGTGACAGTAAGAAAGCTAGATGACGACAAAGTAGAAGTAATTTTTGACGAGCCAATTCGTGCGATTACTCCAGGACAAGCTGTTGTGTTTTACAATGGCGATGAGTGCCTTGGTGGAGCTACTATTGATGAAGTTTACAAAAATGGCGAAAAGCTTTGGTATGTAGGATAAATGATTGTAAGTAGAACTAAGAGTGGATAAACGTCCTTTGATTTCGAAACAGTAACGGACGCTATGAAAATAGAGGGGATGACGGGAAATTCCTAAGTGTCATCCTCTTTCTTTATGCTATAATGGAAAAAAATAATAATGAAAAATGGAATTTACATAGAGGTGCTATCATGAAGGACAATAATGCAATTGGCATTCAATACTTACAAGATGGAAAATATGAATTAGCGATTAAAGCATTTACGGAAGAAATTGAAAACAATCCGACTAATGCAGTTGCTTACGTGAACTTTGGAAATGTTTTAAATGCAGTTGGCGAAAAAGAAAAAGCGATGAATTTTTACAAAAAAGCACTACAGTTAGATGAGAAAATGGCCGCTGCTTACTATGCTTTAGGCAACAACTACTTTGAGCATGAAGATTGGCAACATGCGAAGGAAATGTTTGAAGCAGCTATGAAAAACGGTTTACAAAACGACGGAGATACGTTGTTTATGTTGGGGATGACTTTACTAAAGTTTGATCAACCAAAATTGGCACTTCCTTATTTTCAGCGAGCGGTAGAATTAAAACCAACCGATATGGAAGCACGTTTTCAATACGGATTATGCCTTGCTCAACAAGGGCTATTAGAAGAAGCAATTGAACAACTAGAAGAGGTTGTTAAGCATGACGATCAACACGCAGATGCTTTTTATAACTTAGGAGTTGCATACGCGTATACAGAAAACAAAGAAAAATCATTAGAAATGTTAGATAAAGCAATAGAAGTGCAACATGACCATATTTTGGCGGCACATGCGAAAAAAATTATTTTAGAAAACTAGTAAGACGGAGGGATAGAACATGCACCAAAACTCCCTTGATTTGTTTCAAGAAAATGAACTTTATATGAAAGGAACACATCTCGTTACAATCTTTCATAACGAGGATAATCTGTATTCGGTTGTTAGAATAAAGGTGAGCGAGACGAATGTTCCTTATGAGGAAAAAGAAGCAATTGTAACTGGATATTTCCCAAAAATTCATGAAGATGAAACGTATACTTTTTTTGGTGCATTAAAAGATCACCCTCGTTTTGGATTACAGTTTCATGTTGAGCATTTTCGTAAAGAATTACCGCAAACAAAACAGGGGGTTATCCAATATTTATCTAGTGACATATTTACCGGCATTGGGAAAAAGACTGCAGAAAATATAGTGAATGCTATAGGTGAAAATGCAATCTCAAAAATATTGGAAAACCCTTCTATTTTAGCTGAAGTTCCTAAGTTGTCTACTGAAAAGGCGAAAGATGTGTATAAAACATTAATGGAACATCAAGGCCTAGAAAGAGTAATGATTGCCCTTTCACAGCTTGGATTTGGACCGCAACTTACAATGAAAATTTATCAAACATATAAAGATGAAACACTCCAAATTATTCAAACGAATCCATATCAATTAGTAGAGGATGTGGAAGGAATTGGTTTTAGTCGTGCGGATGAGCTAGGAAAACAAATAGGTATTACTGGCACAGATCCAAGTCGTATTAGAGCTGGTTGTATGTATACGCTTGAACAAGTTTCACTTCAAGAAGGACATTGTTTCGTAACGAAGGAACAGTTAATGAAAAGTGTTTTTTCGTTACTAAATAGTTCCAAATCAGAAAAAGTAACATTAGACGACATTTCTCGGGAAATATTGCATGCGATAGAAGAGGGGAAAATAATGGGGGAAGATGAACGTATTTATCTACCTTCGTTATATTTCTCTGAAAAAGGGTTAGTAAAAAATATTAAGCGAATATTGGAGCAAACTCAGTATGAAGAGCAATTTCCTGAATCGGAATTTTTAAAATCACTTGGTCGGTTAGAAGAAAGATTAAAGGTTCAATATGCTCCTTCGCAGAAACAAGCAATACAAAAAGCGTTATTGTCCCCAATGATGCTATTGACTGGTGGACCAGGTACAGGTAAAACAACTGTTATAAAGGGTATAGTAGAGCTATATGCTGATTTACATGGTTGCTCGCTCGACCCAAAGGATTATGATAAAGATGATCCTTTTCCGATTCTTTTAGTAGCACCAACAGGACGTGCTTCTAAACGGATGAGTGAAGCAACAGGATTACCTTCCTTAACTATTCATCGCCTTCTCGGATGGAATGGCTCTGAAGGATTTCAATTTGATGAAGAAAATCCAGTTCCTGGTAAATTGTTAATCGTTGATGAAGTATCGATGGTAGATATTTGGCTTGCTCATCAGCTTTTTAAATCTTTACCGAACGATATTCAAGTTATCTTAGTTGGTGACGAAGATCAGTTACCTTCAGTTGGTCCCGGACAAGTTTTAAAAGATTTGTTAGCTTCAAAGGCAATTCCAACTGTTGCGTTAACTGACATATATCGTCAAGAAGATGGATCTTCCATTATTGACCTTGCACATGATATGAAAAACGGGATGATCCCACGAGATATCTCGACACCTAAAGTAGACCGTTCTTTTATAAAGTGTCAATCTGGACATATATTAGATGTTGTAAAGAAAGTGTGTGCCAACGCGATGAAAAAAGGATATACGGCACGTGATATTCAAGTGTTAGCACCGATGTACCGAGGTAACGCTGGAATCGATAAATTAAACGAGACTCTTCAAGAATTGTTTAATCCGAAGTCAGAGCAACGACGTGAAATAGCGTTTGGTAATGTAGTTTATCGGACAGGTGATAAAGTATTACAACTAGTTAATCAACCAGATAGTAATGTTTTTAATGGCGATATGGGAGAGATTGTTTCCATTTTTTATGCTAAAGAAAACACCGAAAAACAAGATATGGTGATCGTTTCTTTTGACGGAAACGAAGTAACGTATACGAAACAAGACTTGGGACAGATAACTCATGCATATTGTTGCTCTATTCATAAATCACAAGGAAGCGAATTTCCTATTGTCGTCCTCCCTGTTGTAAAGAGTTATTACCGAATGCTTCGTCGTAATTTACTTTACACTGCTGTGACACGTAGTAAACGATTTTTAATTCTTTGTGGAGAAGAAGAAGCGTTGCAAATTGGAGTGAATCGAACAGACGATCAACTTCGCCAAACTTCCTTAACGGAAAGACTAAAGAGTGATGCAACACATGCTCAATTAGAGGATGAAGATGATGAACTATTAAAAGAAGTGCCATTTGCAAAAGATGCATTAATTGGGATGGAAGGTATATCTCCATACGATTTCATGGAAAAATAAAAATAATTCAAAACTGACTTTGGACAAGTCAGTTTTTTTAAACCTTTAACATACCGATAAAAGTCAGATCCTAAACTATTACTTAAAGTTAATCTTTTACATGGAAATGGTTTTGCAGTATTTATGATAGCAGGCTTGCAAAAGATATAAATGTTCGAAAAGAGGTGGTTCCTTTTGCGAACATTTTCTAGAACAATTGGGATGCACGCGTTTGATTCAGAAACAGCTGTAACAGTAGGTCGAGTCGTTGACTTTTGCATCGAGGAACCTGGACAAATTAAAGGACTACTAATAAGTGGAAAAGGTTTATGGAAGCGAAATAAATTTCTTCCGTTCGAACACATTTCTTCATTTGGAGATACAGGGGTTATGATATGTGGCAACAACCTCATGTCGGTACAGAAAGAAGCAAGAGGCCAAGTTTTTTTCGACCATTTCCATGGTGTTAAAGGGAAAATGTTCCTTTCTGAAGAAGGCGATAAGCTTGGTTTATTAGATGACGTATATTTTGATGAAAAGCAGGGCACAATCGTAGGGTATGAAGTAACGGACGGTTTTTTTGCAGATATAACAGAAGGTAAGAAAATAATTCATTATCCTTCAGACCTCATAATTGGAAAAGATGCCGTCGTTGTTACCGTAACATCATAAACACGAGAGGTGTCTAATAAAGTGGAACTTGTTTGTCCTAATTGTAAAAGTAAAGACGTCGGCAAAATTGGTGTGAATCAATATTATTGTTGGGGCTGTTTTATTGAGCTTTCTGTTTCAAAAGGAATTGTGCATACTCATCAAGTGGAAGAAGATGGTACGCTAAGTTCACTGGATGATTTGTTTCATGAGGACGATCGCCGTATCAGTATGTAAAATTAAAAGGAGTGAGTCGCATGAACAGAGCTATGACTTCATTGTTACTAATTGGGTTAGGTGCAGCTGCAACTCAACTTGGGAAAAATGAGCAAGTTAAAGGATTTGTTGGAGATATGACTTCAACTCGTAATATGAAAAGAATGAGGAAGCAAATGAAACGTGTGTTTTCTTAATATATGAGAAGCCGTCCTAATTGGACGGCTTTTTCTTTTTTTGGTAAAAGCACGATTATCCTATTTTACGGACTGTAGTTTTGTTCCTCTGTTTGGGAAGAATAAAAGTGGTAATCTCCCTTCAACTCCTTAAACACTATAAAAATAATGTAAGCATACCGTACATAGTTTTATTTTTACACGAATAAGATTTCATAACAACCTTTGGAAAGGGGCTATCTGAATGGAATACGAGTTACGTTGTAAAGAAAGTGCGTACCCTTGTGAAGTGACAATTGATGAGGATAATTGGCGTTTTACAGTTCGTAAAGCTGATACTAGTGGAGAATACTTTAATTCTCCGGAAGAGTTAATTAGCTGGGTAGAATCCAATTGGAGTACGAAAGATTTTCATGACGAAGAGCAATTTTTAAAAATGCTTCAAGAAATAAAAAGCTATTACGCAAGATGAACGGTTTTCTATTAATATAAGACATTTGGAATAAGATGTGTTGGAGGGAGATTACGGTGGTAAAAACAAGGGAAGATTTACTTGCAAGTGACACGAAAAATGTTTGGCATTCTATGAAGCCATTCCAACCAAATAGCACAGTGGTAATGAAGGAAGCGTCTGGTGCATGGGTAACAGATATTGATGGAAAAAGATATTTAGATGCAATGTCAGGCTTATGGTGCGTGAATGCGGGGTACGGCAGAACAGAGTTAGCAGAAGCAGCATACAGTCAATTAAAGGAGTTAGCCTATTATCCTTTAACGCAGAGTCACATCCCCGCGATTAAGTTAGCAGAAAAATTAAATGAATGGTTAGGGAATGAATACGTATTTTTCTTCAGTAATAGTGGTTCTGAGGCAAATGAGACGGCGTTTAAAATCGCTAGACAATATCATTTGCAAAAGGGAGAGAATAATCGATATAAAATTGTATCACGATATCGCTCCTATCACGGAAACACTCTCGGTGCGATGGCAGCCACTGGCCAAGCGCAAAGGAAATATAAATACGAACCGTTAGCAACGGGTTTTCTTCATGTCCCACCTCCAGATACATATCGAGTGGAGGAAGGAAATGGGGAGCTCTTAAAGTCTGTGCAAGCAATTGACGATGCAATGACTTGGGAGCTTAGTGAAACGATTGCAGCAATGATAATGGAACCAATCATAACGGGTGGGGGTATTTTAACTCCTCCAGAAAATTATTTACAACAAGTGAAAAAAACATGTGAAAAGCACGGTGCACTACTAATTGTAGATGAAGTAATTTGTGGCTTTGGTCGAACAGGGAAGCCGTTCGGATTTATGAACTATGGTGTAAGGCCAGATATAATTACAATGGCAAAAGGAATTACGAGTGGTTATATGCCGCTTGCTGCTACAGCTGTTAAAAAGGAAATTTATGAAGCGTTTAAAGGTTCGGAGGAATATGACTATTTTCGTCACGTTAATACGTTTGGTGGAAGTCCAGCCTCTTGCGCCGTTGCATTAAAAAATTTAGAGATTTTCGAACGAGAAAATTTAGTTGAACGTTCCGCACAAAAAGGGAAACAATTATTATCGGAGCTAAAGCAACGACTAAGCGATCATCCTTTTGTTGGAGATATTAGAGGAAAAGGATTGCTCATTGGTATTGAGCTAGTTTCCGATAAACAAACAAAAACACCGTTAGATGTTGAAAGAGTCAATAAAGTTGTAACTCGCTGCAAAGAAAAGGGAGTATTAATCGGAAAAAATGGTGCCACTGTAGCAGGTTACAATAACGTAATTGCCCTAGCACCCCCTCTAAACTTAACGGATGACGATTTGACCAAAATTATTGAAACAGTTTCAGCTAGTTTTGTGAATTTATAGGTAGAAGAGGCAGAGGCTGAGACAAAACTAAAATAATCATGATGAAAAACGAACAATCGCCAAACTAGCGAAGTATATTTCCGGAGCGGGTTATTTCCGCTCTACTTTTTTTGTTCGTTTTTTACTTTGATAAAAAATAGTTATGTCCCAACCTTCTATTTTTAAGCCTTTATTTCTTCTTTCCCCTCGTTCTGTATAAATTTAGCAATCCGATTAACAATAAGAACAGGGGGGAGTTATCTTTGACTAAACAATGGAAATGGATATATCGACTAGCTATCACGTTACTCGTTTTTATTATCCTATTTGTTTTAATGAAACTTAGCCCACTATGGCAACCAATCTTAAAAGTTATAGTTGCAGTTTTTATTCCGTTTATCATCAGTGCTTTTATTGCTTATTTACTACATCCGTTTGTTGAAAGAACCCACGACGCAGGGTTACCCCGTCCATACGCTATATTAATTATCTATTTTTTATTTTTTGGCGGAATAGGACTCGCAATATATAAAGGCACACCTTTAATTATTTCTCAGCTTAAGGAACTTGCCGATAATTTCCCTGAAGTTGCAAATACATACCGTGGATGGATAGAAAGGATACATTCTAGTACTTCACGATGGCCAGATGGTATTCACGAGCGGATTGAACTTCTAGTTACCGATTTTGAGGCATTAATTGCTGATTATACGGCGAAAATTATTAATGGCATAAAAGGATTACTAAATTCTATATTCGTAATAATAGTGATACCTTTTGTAGTTTTTTATTTATTAAAGGATTATGACTTAGTAAAGCGAACCGCATGGTATCTCACTCCAAGGAAATGGAGAAAAGGTGGCATTGCCTTTTTAAAAGATGTTGATATATCACTCGGAAATTATATACGTGGTCAATTATTAGTTTGTTTAGTAATTGGGCTTTTGGCAACTATAAGCTTATGGCTAGCAGGAATGGAATATCCATTAGTACTAGGTATTATTATAGGGGTTACAAATATCATCCCGTATTTCGGACCGTTTATTGGTGCCTTACCTGCAGTTATTATTGCGGCAACGATATCAGTAAAGATGGTAATCATTGTTGCAATAATAATTTTTGCATTACAATTTACAGAAGGAAACATTTTATCGCCGTTAATAGTAGGAAAAAGCTTACACATACATCCTGTTATTATTATTTTCGCATTATTACTAGGCGGAGAAATTGGTGGTATTATAGGCTTAATTGTAGCCGTCCCTATATTTGCTGTTTTAAAGGTAACTATTATGCATATTAGTAAGCATTTCATCTAAATTGGCAAGGATACCCCCACTTCAATCGTGTGAAGGGCCGTGTGAAGGGCGTAGTCCAACGATAAGTGGGGTGGAATTGCCGTCAGATACGGTATGGTACAGTAAATCGTAAGGTTTTGTACCATAATAAGTATCTGAAACATCAGCCTTGCCCTCCTTTCTCTTTTTTCGTTATGTACCTTCCACTAAAGTTTTTAGTATAATTTAGTTAGTGAAAGGTGGTGAAAATAATGTCTACCATTACTGCAAAAATACAAATCTATGTTTCTGATAGTCAAGCTGATAGTCTAAAAATAACAACTAATGCTTATCGTAAGGCTTGTAACTGGTTATCGAAACACATATTCGAAACGAAAAATCTAAATCAAGTAAAACTTAACGACTTATATTATTTTGATTTACGAAATCAATTTGGACTAAAAAGCCAAATGGCTCAATCTGTGATGAAAACTGTAATCGCCCGCTACAAGACAGCAAAATCGAATGGACATGAATGGTCTTTGATTGGATTTAAACTTCCAGAATATGACCTTGTGTGGAATCGTGATTACTCACTAACCCAAAATCAATTTAGTGTGAATACACTGGATGGTCGTTTAAAGCTAAATTATGAGCGAAAGGCTATGAAGAAATACTTCAATGGCACTTGGAAATTCGGTACTGCTAAATTAGTTAATAAGTACAAGAAGTGGTTCTTACATATTCCGATGACTAAAGAGTATCAAAAGCTAGATTATGTAAATGTAAACAATATCGTTGGTGTTGATTTAGGTATTAACTTTCTTGCGACTACTTATGATAGTCAAGGTAAAACCACTTTTTACAACGGAAATGTTGTTAAGCATAAGCGTGGTGTATTTAAAGCTACCCGCAAACAGTTACAAATGCGACAGACACCATCTGCTCGTAAGAAACTAAAACAAATCGGTTCAAGAGAAAACCGTTATGTAACGGATGTAAACCATCGAATTACAAAGGCACTCGTTGATCTATACCCTAGAGGTACGATGTTTGTTTTAGAAGACTTAACAGGTGTTCGTTCTGCAACAGAAAAAGTGCGTGTGAAAAACCGCTATGTTTTTGTATCTTGGGCATTCTATCAGTTCCGTCAAATGCTTAAATACAAGGCGGAATTAAATGGTCAAACAGTAATAGCAGTAGACCCCAAATATTCTTCTCAAACTTGCCCTAAATGTGGACACATTGAAAAAGCAAATCGCAATAAAAAGTTACACACTTTTTCATGTAAAAATTGTCAATATCAATCAAATGATGACCGTATTGGTGCAATGAATCTACACCGAAAAGGAATTGAACATATTGGTGTAGTTACCACAGGAGTATAACTCTTGCGGTAGGGGCGAAGTCAACCGTCCTTATGTTCCGCCACGCTAAGGTAGGAGAGCATAGCTCGTTCGCACTACTGGGTAGGAATAAGCGTAGTTGTTCTCTGCAAGGGCAGAAACACTGTCAAACTCTTACAGACGCAAGCCCCCACTTCAAACAGCCCGCAAGGTCGTTAAGTGGTGGGTTGTTGACTGAACATTGACAAAGGGATGTTCGTTAAAATATAATCAAGTCAAAAGCTTACATAAGATGAAACACTATGAAAGATCGAGTACGTTACAGCCCATCTTAAAAGAGAAGAATTCCTAGGCTGAAAGAATTCTAAGATGAAGAGTAACCGAACGCTAATCTGGAGTGCAGCGTAAAACCTGCCGGCGTGCGCCGTTAATGCATCTGAGAGATGGTAGAAAATGATTCTATCATAATCAGGGTGGTACCGCGAGAGATACTCTCGTCCCTGTTTTGGGGACGGGAGTTTTTTGTTTGTAAAAAAGATTTTGCCGAATGCTTTATGCGAGTTCCATTCTGTAAAGCTAATATTTCTAGGAGGTTAAGGAAAATGAAAAAATTAACTTCAGCTCAAGTTAGACAAATGTATTTAGACTTTTTCCAAGAAAAAGGACATGCTGTAGAACCGAGTGCTTCATTAGTACCTCACGAAGACCCGTCCTTACTTTGGATTAATAGTGGTGTAGCAACATTGAAAAAATATTTTGACGGACGTGTTATTCCACAAAACCCACGTATTTGTAATGCACAAAAGTCCATTCGTACGAACGATATTGAAAACGTCGGGAAAACTGCACGTCATCATACATTTTTCGAAATGCTAGGAAACTTCTCCATCGGCGATTATTTCAAAGAGGAAGCAATTGAGTGGGCTTGGGAGTTCTTAACGAGTGATAAATGGATTGGGTTTGACCAAGAAAAATTATCTGTTACCATTCATCCAGAAGACGATGAAGCTTATCGTTATTGGCACGAAAAAATCGGTGTTCCAGCTGAGCGTATTATTCGACTAGAAGGGAACTTCTGGGATATCGGAGAAGGACCAAGCGGACCGAATACAGAAATTTTTTATGACCGTGGCGAAGCATATGGAAATGACCTTAATGATCCAGAGCTTTATCCAGGTGGGGAAAATGAAAGATATTTAGAAGTATGGAACTTAGTATTTTCTGAATTCAATCATAACCCTGATGGTACATATACACCATTACCAAAGAAAAACATTGATACAGGTATGGGATTAGAGCGTATGGTATCTGTTATTCAAGACGTACCAACAAACTTTGACACAGACTTATTTATCCCAATTATTAATGCAACAGAGCAAATTTCTGGACAAAAATATCGTCAGGAAGCAGAATTAGATGTTGCTTTTAAAGTAGTTGCTGACCACGTACGGACAGTAACGTTTGCCGTTGGTGATGGGGCGTTACCTTCCAATGAAGGACGCGGATACGTTTTACGTCGACTTTTAAGAAGAGCTGTTCGTTATGCAAAAAAATTAAATATTAATCGTCCTTTCATGTTTGAACTTGTACCTGTCGTTGCAGAAATTATGGAAAGCTTCTATCCGGAAGTAAAGGGAAAACAAGAGTTTATCCAACGAGTGATTCGTACGGAGGAAGAGCGTTTTCATGAAACATTAAATGATGGGCTTGCAATTCTTTCAACTATTTTACAAAAGGCAAAAGAAGAAGGAAAAGATGTTATTTCCGGAGTGGATGCATTCCGTCTTTATGACACTTACGGATTCCCAATTGAGCTAACAGAGGAATTTGCTGAAGAAAATGGAATGACTGTTGATCACGAAGGGTTCGAAAAAGAAATGGAGCTTCAGCGTGAACGTGCACGTGCAGCTCGTCAAGATGTTGATTCTATGCAAGTGCAAGGTGGAGCATTAGGTGAGATTAAAGAAGAGAGTAGTTTTGTTGGCTATGATACGTTAGCGAATGAGACAGTATTGTCTGTAATAGTGAAAAATGGCGAAGTAATGGAAGCAGCAACTGAGGGCGAAGAAGTACAATTTATACTTAAAGAGACTCCGTTCTACGCTGAAAGTGGAGGACAGATTGCTGATACAGGACTGATCATTAGCGACACCGGTAAAGCAAAAGTGAAGGACGTTAAAAAAGCTCCTAATGGTCAAAACTTACACACAGTAGTAGTTTTAGATGGAACTATCAAGAGTGGTGTTACTGTTTCTACAGAGGTAGACCGTGGAAACCGTGAACAAATCATTAAAAACCATACGGCAACTCACCTTTTACACCAAGCGTTAAAAGATGTGCTTGGTGGTCACGTTAACCAAGCAGGTTCACTAGTAACTTCTGATCGTTTACGTTTCGACTTTTCACACTTCGGCCAAGTAACACAAGAGGAAATAGAAAAGATTGAATCACTCGTAAACGAGAAAATTTGGGCAAATATCGATGTGAACATTGATTATAAATCTCTTAAAGAAGCGAAAGAAATGGGAGCTATGGCTTTATTCGGTGAAAAATACGGCGATGTTGTACGTGTTGTACAAGTTGGAGAATACAGTTTAGAGCTCTGTGGTGGTTGTCATGTTCCAAACACATCCGTAATCGGACTATTTAAAATCGTATCTGAATCTGGAATTGGTGCTGGAACGCGTAGAATGGAAGCTGTAACAGGTGAAGCTGCATACCGTTTATTAAATGACCAAGTTCAATTATTAAAAGACGTGTCTGCAAAATTAAAAACGAAGCCGCAAGATGCTCCAAGTCGTATTGACGCTTTAATGCTAGAAATTAAAGAACTACAAAGAGAAAAAGAATCTCTATCAACGAAACTAAGCAATATTGAAGCGCAAAATGTGCTCAATAATGTTAAAGAAGTTAATGGGGTTTCTATGCTCGCTGCAAAAGTTCCTGCTACTGATATGAACAACTTACGTTCCATGGTTGATGAATTAAAAGTCAAGATTGGTTCTGCAGTAATTGTTTTAGCTAGCGTTCAAGGTGACAAAGTGAATATTACGGCAGGTGTGACGAAAGACCTGATTGAAAAAGGACACCACGCTGGAAAGCTAGTGAAAGAAGTTGCTACTCGCTGTGGTGGTGGCGGTGGTGGCCGTCCAGATATGGCTCAAGCAGGCGGAAAAGATGCAAGTAAAGTGGACGAAGCATTACAATATGTCGAAGAATGGGTAAAATCCGTTTAACATTGATGGTAAATGGTGTACAATAGAGGTAACTATTGACAAGCCAGATTTCAAAAGAAATCTTAAAGTGAGGTGCATGACATGAGCTCCTTTGATAAAACGATGAAATTTAATTTTCAGGATGACTCAATGGAAACAAATGTGGAAGAAGTATTATTCACTGTTTATGAAGCATTACAAGAAAAAGGGTATAATCCGATTAACCAAATTGTCGGATATCTTTTATCTGGTGACCCTGCATATATCCCAAGACATAAAGATGCAAGATCATTAATTCGCAAATTAGAACGTGATGAATTAATTGAGGAACTAGTTAAGTCCTATTTAGAACATCATCGTAAGGAGTAATACATGCGCATATTAGGATTAGATGTTGGTTCCAAAACGGTAGGAGTTGCCATTAGTGATGAATTAGGATGGACTGCACAAGGTTTGGAAACGATAAAGATTGATGAGGCAACCAATAATTTAGGATTTAAACGCCTAAAGCAAATTATTGCACAATATGGTGTAGAACTCGTCGTTGTTGGTTTACCGAAAAATATGAACGGTACAATTGGCCCTCGTGGGGAGGCAAGCCAGCAATATGCAGATAAATTAACTGCTAAAACTGGTCTCCCTGTCGTACTATGGGACGAGCGTTTAACAACGATGGCCGCTGAAAAGATGTTAATTTCCGCAGATGTTAGTAGACAAAAACGAAAGAAAGTAATTGATAAGTTAGCTGCTGTCATGATCTTACAAGGTTATTTAGACAGCAAAACATCAATATGAGGTGAATGAAATGGAACATGGTCAAAATCAAATTACAGTAGTAGATGAACAAGGAAACGAACAACTTTGTGAGATCTTATTTACGTTTGAATCGGAAGAATTCGGCAAATCATATGTATTGTATTACCCTGTTGGAGCAGAAGAAGATGATGCTGATGATATAGAAATCCACGCATCAAGCTTCATTCCTGGAGAAGGGGACGAAGGTGGAAACCTAGACCCAATCGAAACAGATGAAGAGTGGGACATGATTGAAGAAATGTTAAACACGTTTTTAGAAGAAGACGAAGGCGGAGAATAAACGGAAAAAGCACCGAATATGGTGCTTTTTTTTGTTATGATACATTATCCAAATAGAGAGTGAAGTTATCGTAATTAAACAGTAATTTTCCACCCACAATTAAAAATACCTGTCCAAGATGAATTATCACATTTTACAATTAGCAGAAACCAATATACTCCTATTCGCCACACACTCTTCAAAATTTCAATCAATTACCAATTCTATTCAACATACTCCACTGCAATAAAGAAAAAGATAATGATATATTTGTCGAAGTTTTTTGTCAAAAAATAGAGAGACTTGTTGTATAATATATATTTGAGCGAGAGGAGGGGTTTTTTTGGCAGAACAGAGAAAAGAGAAAGAAACTGATATAAAAGAAAAACTGTTAGAAAAGCATCATGAAGCGAAATTAGTTCGTCGCATCGTGTTTATCGTCTTTATAATACTTATGCTAAGTTTAACTGCGATAGTTGCTGGTGGGTATAGTTTTGTTAAAAATTCTTTACAACCAGTAGATGAAAATGCAGAAGAAACGACAGTTGTCGAAATTCCGATAGGTTCTTCCGTAACGGCAATTGGAAATATATTAGAAGAAAATGGAATAGTTCACAATGCGAAAATATTCCGCTACTATGTTAAATTCAAAAATGAATCAGGCTTTCAGGCTGGTGAGTATGCACTAAGCCCTGCCATGACATTAGACGATATTATGGAAGAATTGAAACAAGGGAAAATAATGCAAGAAGTAGTGTTCCAAGTAACGATTCCAGAAGGTCGTCAATTAACCGAAATTGCAACTATTCTTTCGAATCGAGCAAACGTTAACGAAGAAGAATTTTTAGAAACAGTAAATGATCCTGAGTTTGTTGAAAAGATGATGGCACGCTTTCCTGTGTTATTAACAGAGGAGATATTAACAGAAGATGTTATGTACCCGTTAGAAGGATACCTATTCCCTGCAACATATCCTTTCTATGAGGAAAATCCGTCAATAGAAACAATTGTCGAAACAATGTTGATAAAAACGCAAGAAGTCATCATACAGTATTCTGCAGAGATGGAAGAAAAAGAAATGACTATTCATGAAGTATTAACGATGGCAAGTTTAATTGAAGAAGAAGCAACCGCTCAAACCGACCGTGAAAATATTTCTAGTGTTTTTTATAATCGACTTGAAACAGGCATGCCTTTACAAACAGACCCAACTATCGCTTATGCTTTAGGGGAGCATTTAGACCGAACGTTATTCGTTCATTTAGAGGTAGAATCACCTTACAACACGTATAAATACCCAGGTTTAACACCCGGACCAATTGCAAATGCAGGTGAAACTTCTATTATTGCAGCATTACGCCCTGCAGAAACAGATTATTTTTACTTTTTAGCAACACCAGATGGAAAAGTGTTGTTTAACCGAACATTAGAAGAACATAATCGGGATCGTGCAACTCATATAACAGGTTCTGGTGAATAATGGATAATGGAGGGGGTGTGAATTGTATTCGCATTCCCTCTCTTTTTATGATAAAATATATCAAGTTGTCGTATGGACAGAAATACACTATTATTTATTATGCGTTAGTCTACTATAAATTTACATCTTAAAAAGTGTTAACAATAAGTTTTACAAGAAAAAATGAAGGCATTATTAGTACCACTATAGATGGTTTAATCGCCTAACAACAGAGTTCTCCTTATAAGAGTAGAACTCTCTTTTCTATGATAAAAATTGGGAAAGGAGCCGGAACGTGGATATACAAAAACAAGAAGTTGTTTCGTACTTACAATCCCTTATTGCTCCTCGGAATGAATTAATTACGAAAATGGAACATTTAGCAGAAGAAAAAACGGTACCAATAATGGATATTGTCGGAATGGAAACATTACTTCAACTGTTAAGGCTTCACCAACCAAAAAAAATCCTTGAAATAGGCACGGCAATTGGATATTCAGCGATAAGAATGGCAGAAGCGATTTCGGATGTAACAATTGTTACTGTGGAGAGGGATGAAGAACGTTATAATTTAGCCGTTCAATTTGTGAAGGAAGCAACCTTGCAAGACCGAATCCATTTAGTATTAGGAGATGCATTAGAGGAGCACTCTGATGTAACGAACGCTGCACCTTATGATTTTCTTTTTGTTGATGCAGCAAAAGGACAATATGAACGATTTTTCAAAATGTATGAAAAGCTTTTAAAACCTGACGGCGTCATCATTACAGACAATGTCCTCTATAAAGGTTTAGTTGCTACAGATTATAGCAACCTTCAGCCACGTAGAAAAAAAAGTTTAGTAAAAAAAATTGACCATTTTAATCAGTGGTTAATGAATCATCCAGATTATATTACGACTATTTTACCAGTTGGTGATGGTATTGCTATTAGTAAAAGAAGAGGTGAAATGAAATGAAAAAACCTGAATTATTAGTAACACCAATAGATGTTGCACATATGAAAGAATTAATTGATGCAGGCGCAGACGCTTTTATCATTGGAGAAGAGCGTTATGGGCTACGTCTTGCCGGGGAATTTAACCGTGATGAAATAAAAGAAGCAATAGAACTAGCACATGCGAACGGAAAAAAAGTGTATGTTGCAATGAATGCTCTTTTCCATAACGAAAAAGTGGACGAGCTCGGAGAATATTTAACATTTTTAGCTAGTGTAAACGCCGATGCAGTTATGTTCGGAGACCCAGCTGTATTAATGGCAGCAAAAGAATCTACACCAAACTTAACGTTACATTGGAGTACGGAAACTACTGGTACAAACTACTACACATGTAACTATTGGGGTCGTAAAGGTGCGAAACGTGCGGTGCTAGCTCGTGAAATCAATATGGAGAGTATCGTAGAAACGAAAGAAAATGCAGAAGTTGAAATTGAAGTACAAGTTCATGGAATGGTTTGCATGTTCCAATCTAAACGTTCCTTATTAGGAAACTACTTTGAATATCAAGGAAAAGCGATGGAAATAGAAAATCGTAAGCTTGGTAAAAACATGATACTTCATGATAAAGAGCGTGGAAATAAATATCCAATCTTTGAAGATGAAAATGGAACACATATTATGAGTCCTAATGATATGTGTATTATTGATGAGTTGGGAGAAATGATTGACGCTGGGGTTGACAGCTTTAAAATAGATGGTATTTTACAAACACGTGAATACATTGTCGATGTTACGAGAAGCTATCGCCAAGCCATTGATTTATGTGTTGATGATCGTGATCAATATGAAGATGTAAAAGAAGATTTATTACAACAAATAGAAGAAAAGCAACAGCCACACCGCCCGTTAGATACAGGATTCTTCTTTAAAGAAACAGTTTACTAAAAACAAGGGAGGGTTACAGAAATGACAACGATTATTAATGATAAAATATCAAAAATAGTTGACGGAAAACGTGTAATTGTGAAAAAACCTGAGTTACTAGCACCAGCTGGTAATTTAGAAAAATTAAAAATCGCCGTTCGTTACGGTGCTGATGCAGTTTTCATTGGTGGACAAGAATATGGCCTCCGTTCAAATGCTGATAACTTCACATTTGAAGAAATGGCAGAAGGTGTTCAATTTGCTAGTAAATATGGTGCAAAAATATATGTAACAACTAATATTTTTGCCCATAATGAAAACATTGATGGTTTAGAAGATTATTTACGTGGTATTGAAAAAGCAGGAGTACACGGAATTATTGTAGCCGACCCACTAATTATTGAAACATGTCGTCGTGTTGCACCGAGTATTGAAGTTCATTTAAGTACACAACAATCCCTCTCAAACTGGAAAGCGGTTCAGTTCTGGAAAGAAGAAGGATTAGAGCGTGTCGTACTAGCACGTGAAACAAGTGCAGAAGAAATTCGTGAAATGAAAGAAAAAGTAGACATTGAAATTGAGACTTTTATTCACGGTGCAATGTGTATTGCATACTCAGGACGTTGTGTATTAAGTAATCATATGACTGCTCGTGACTCTAACCGTGGTGGTTGCTGTCAATCATGTCGTTGGGATTATGATCTTTATACAATTGATAACGGTACTGAAAATCCATTATATACCGAAGAGGATGCACCTTTTGCGATGAGTCCGAAAGATTTAAAACTTATCGAGTCTATTCCGAAAATGATTGAACTAGGCATTGATAGTTTAAAAATTGAAGGTAGAATGAAATCGATTCATTATATCGCCACAGTTGTAAGTGTTTATCGAAAAGTAATTGATGCATATTGTGCCGACCCAGAAAATTTTGTCATTCAACAAGAATGGCTAAAAGAGCTTGATAAATGTGCGAATCGTGACACTGCGACAGCATTTTTTGAAGGAGTTCCTGGGTATAAAGAGCAAATGTTTGGTAATCATAGCAAAAAGACGACGTTTGATTTTGTCGGTTTAGTGCTTGATTATGATCAAGAAACGAAAATGGTTACGTTACAACAACGTAATTACTTTAAACCTGGTGATGAAGTAGAATTTTTTGGACCGGAAATTGAAAACTTCACACAAAAAGTAGAAAAAATTTGGGATGAGGACGGTAATGAGTTAGATGCAGCTCGTCACCCGCTTCAAATCGTGAAATTTAAAGTGGAACAGCCAATATACCCATACAACATGATGCGAAAGGAGCAATAACTGCTAATGGGTAAAAAACCAATTGTTATTGGTGTAGCCGGTGGGTCTGGCTCGGGGAAAACAAGTGTTACAAAATCAATTTATGAACATTTCCAAAACCAATCTATATTAATTATTGAACAAGATTATTATTACAAAGATCAATCAGAATTACCTTTTGAAGAACGGTTAAAAACAAACTATGACCATCCACTTGCTTTTGACAATGATTTATTAATCGAGCATATAAAACAATTACTAGAGCATAAAACTGTTAATAAACCAGTTTATGATTATACGTTACACACACGTTCAAATAAAGTAATTGAAGTGGATCCGAAAGAAGTTATCATTTTAGAAGGAATTCTCGTATTAGAGGACGAAAGATTAAGAAACTTAATGGATATTAAGTTATTTGTTGATACCGACGCAGATATTCGTATTATCCGTCGCCTTTTACGAGATATTAAAGAACGTGGTCGTACTATCGACTCGGTCATTGATCAATATGTGAATGTGGTACGTCCAATGCATAATCAATTTATTGAACCTACGAAACGTTATGCAGATATTATCCTTCCTGAAGGTGGACAAAATCATGTAGCAATTGATTTAATGGTAACAAAAATTCAAACAATTCTTGAACAAAAGGCGATTATGTAATAATATATGGGAAGTTAGAGATTTTTCCAATAGTGGAAATGAATGTTTGATGTATTCCATTTTATGGGTACATCTTTTTCCACATATACATAGAAGACCCACTTTTTTGAATATGGAAGATACAACAACCTCTTACCAAAAAGGGAAAGTGAATACTAGAAGGAGTGAATATAAATGGCACAAGAAAAAATTTATCCAATGACATTAGCGGGGAAAGAAAAATTAGAAAAAGAATTAGAGGAATTAAAGACGGTACGCCGTAAAGAAGTAGTAGAGCGTATTAAAATAGCACGTAGCTTCGGTGACCTTTCCGAGAACTCTGAGTACGATTCTGCAAAAGAAGAGCAAGCGTTTGTGGAAGGACGTATCACTTTATTAGAGCAAATGGTTCGTAACGCAAAGATTATTCAAGAAGATGCAAATAGCGATGTTGTAACTCTAGGTAAAACGGTTGTATTTAAAGAGCTTCCAGATGAAGAGGAAGAATCATATACGATTGTTGGTAGTGCAGAAGCTGATCCTTTTGAAGGTAAAATTTCAAATGAATCTCCAATGGGCAGTTCTTTAATGGGTAAAAAAGTTGGCGATGAAGTGACGATTCAAACTCCAGGTGGAGAAATGAACGTTAAAATCGTTAACATAAAATAATATAAGATTAAAAAAGAAACACCTCGTCCAAAATGAAGATGAGGTGTTTTTTATGCATCAAAAGATGAAAGGCCGAATCCAAACTTTAAGTGTTTTCTTAATTGTATTATTTGTAATCCTTACTGGTAGATTAATGCAAATTCAACTGATAAGTACAGAATCTTTTTCAACGAAACGAATTAATTTAATAGAAAAAAGCGTAGAACAGCGTACGCAAAGTTTAGTTGTCGAGGAAGGTAGAGGTCATTTCGTAGACCGACATGGAAAAGCTCTTACCCACGATTTTTATCCAACAGTAATATTGTTCCCCTTCTTAAAAAAATTAGATTGGCCGAAGGAAGAACTCGCGTCTATTTTACATGTTCCATCATATACATTAGAGCGGGTAGTGGAGAGTATTACTACTCCAGTATTGCTAGAGCAAAACGGTCAGGCAATTCAATTAACGGAAAAGCAGATGCAAGAGATAACAGACTTACAGTTTCCAGGAATCATTTCGATGGTTCGTTCATTTCGAATTGATGATAAAAAAGCGGAACATTTAATTGGCTTAACAAGTGAAAACGAACGAGAATTTATGAATCGGTACGAAGATAAAATAAAAGTGGATTATTTTTCCAAAAAAACTCCTATTGGTGTCACCGGATTAGAGTTAGCCTTTGATGAATTTTTATTACCAGAAGGTTCAACAAAACTGTTGTACCACGTTGATCGAAACGGTGGTCCTCTTTTTGGATTAGATGTGAGGTATAGTGCACCAGCTAATCCGTATTACCCATTAACAATTCAAACGTCTATTGATCGAGAAGTGCAACAAATTGCCGAAGAGATAGTAGAAAAGGCAGGGATAAAAAAAGGTGGAATCGTACTGTTAGATATCGATACAAATGAAGTTCTTGCAATGGTTTCAAAGCCGGATATTAATTGGAATGACCCGTTCGGAGACAATGGGACAAAAAACTATATGTTGGAACGTCAATTCCCTGGCTCTGTATTCAAAACAGTCATTGCCGCAGCCGCTATTGAAAAAAATTTAGTGAAGGCTAATCGTCCATTTGACTGTAATTTAAATTTATACGGTGAAAGAGGAGAGCGGCAGGGCGCGTTATCCTTTGAAGAGAGTTTTGCGCAAAGCTGTAATTATACTTTTGCATCATTAGGTTATGAATTAGAACAGAAAATGCCTGGTATTATCGAAACATATGCTAGTAGACTTGGTCTAATTGAGCCAAGCGGCTGGAAAGGTAATGTCTTTCATTTAAGGGACTTTAAACAAATTCCACAAGAGGAAACAGGAATTATATGGGGTGATGGTCAGCGCAGCCAAAAAGAAATCGCGCAAACTTCAATAGGACAGAAGGAAGTGCGCGTAACACCGTTAGCGATTGCTAATATGATGGCCACAATTGCTAGAGGAGGAAAAGCAATGGAGGTAAAGGTAGTGAAGGGAATTCATTACCGTACCGGTTCGCCACTTTATGAATTTCCATCCCATTCTTTAAAGGTGGAAGGAGTCTCTAAATATACAACTATTAAATTGCAACATTTATTGAGAGAAGTTGTTCAAAACGAAAAAGGAACTGGTCATAGTTTTCATAAGTTACCATACGCTGTAGCTGGAAAAAGTGGAACAGCGGAAACCGGTCTACGAAATAGTAACGGAGTTCCTTTAGTTAACCGGTGGTTTGCAGGTTACTTTCCGTTTGAGAAACCTAAATATGCACTAGTTGTAGTAGATTTAGAAACGGAGAACAGTAGGAAGGCGATGGCAAATGCTTTTTATCAAATGGTAGAAAATATTTTTGAAAAGGATAAGCACAATGAAACTTTAAAAGAGGGGAGAGCCCTGTTACAATAATAAAAAAAGATAAAGAAAAACGGAGGAGAAACTATTGTCTTACGTAAGCGGACCAAGATATAGTCGTACAGCTAGAAAAAAGAAATCTAATAAAATTTATAATATTTTAATTGCGATTGTGTTTTTATTAATCATTTTCTTTTCCGTAAAACTTTTTTTCGGAAGTAGTTCAACTGCACCAGCAACAACGAACAACGATGAGAACCCTGTTGTAGGAGATTCACAAGAGAATAAGGAGCCTGAAGAAGAGGAAACAGGTGTAACGGAAGAAGAGCCTGAAGAACAAGCGAACGAATCAGAAGAGCCACCAGCTACTGAGGAAAGTAATGAAGAAGAAGAACCAGTTACAATGGAAGAGGAAGTATCGGATGATGAAACTATTATTCGAACGTTAACTGGTAATTGGGCACCAGTTGGTACTAACCAGCAAGAGCCACATGCTTCGGTTTATGATCCAAATCATGTAGATTGGTCGGAGAAAATTCTTGCGATTAATCGTGCATTAGGTGTACAGGAAAATGATTATACGTTATGGTTTTTAGGAAACGGTGGAAATGAGCATGCTGCAATTGCTCGAGTAACGGTGAAAGCTTCTAATGAGCATTACAGAGTGTATTTACAATGGGTCACAAATGAAGGTTGGAAGCCTGTTAAGCTAGAGCAAACGGTTGATAAGGATATGTAAGATACGAAAAAAAGTGCATCCGGATAAATGGGTGCACTTTTTTGTATGTCTAACCATCCTTAAAGTAGGATTGCAGATATAAGCTTGTTCGTTTCACTTCGCTACAGACGCTTGCTTGGTCGACCGTACCGCTTTCGTCTGTCGCACGGTCGACACTAGCACGTCCTGTGCGTCCCCGCGGGGAGATGTCTAGCTTCGGCGGCTAGGTCAAGCTCAAACTTCCCTTTTCCTCCGATTGCCAAATTACTAAATGTTTTTCTTTAATTTAAAATGAACGACTGCGCTATAAAATGTTTTGCCTTCTTCTGTTACATGCATTTGGTGTGAGACAGAATGTACAGCTAAAAGTATCGCTCGGTTATGTTCAATTTGTTCGTCGATTTTTTTTTGTAATTCTTTTATATTTGCAGCTTCAAAAAATTCAATTTTATCCTCTAACAGTTGAAAATCTAAATTCATTATTAGTCCCTCCAAAACAAATCCTATTAGCCTATCCTACCAAATAATCTATAAGAAGAAAACAATGGAATCAAGTACATTTTTATTGATGAAATGGTGTATGTATGGTAGATTAAGAACAGTTATTATTTTAATTCATACTATACTTATAGGAATTATATAAATTATTCGGAGTGATGAAAATGGGCAGAGAGTTTATCGAGCTTTTTGAAGATTGGGCTAACTATTACGATGCAACAGTTTCTGGTCAAGATGTTGAATATACGGAAGTATTCCGTGGATATGAGGATATATTAAAAAATGTAGCAAATAAAGCGATAGGTAACGTATTAGAATTTGGTGTAGGTACTGGAAATTTAACGCAACATTTATTAAATAAACATTTACCTGTTTATGGTATAGAACCATCACCTTCCATGAGAGAAATTGCGGAGGAGAAGCTTTCGAATCATGTAAAAGTAATGGACGGAGACTTTTTACAGTTTCCACCTATAGACGAAGAAGTTCATTCCATCGTAAGTAGTTATGCTTTTCATCATTTAACAGACGAAGAAAAAGAGAAAGCGATCGAGCTTTATAGCAACATGCTTAGTAAAAATGGTAAAATAGTATTTGCTGACACAATGTTCGAAGATAAAAATGCTTATCAAGTAACAATTACTCATGCAGAAAAAAATCAATTCCTAAACCTAGCAGAAGACTTAAAAACGGAATACTATACAACCATCCCCGTACTGAAGCAGATTGTAGAAAAATACGGATTTTCTGTTCAGTTTACGAGGTTTAATCATTTTGTTTGGGTGATGGAAGCGACGAAAAACTAAACGTTTAAAGCGAGGGAATTATACATGAACGTAGCAATAATCGGAGCAATGGAAGAAGAGGTAACAATTTTACGAGACAAAATAGAAAACATGGAGCAAACAACAATTGCAGGCTGTGAATTTTACAGCGGAACATTAAATGGTGTTCAAGTAACATTATTAAAATCAGGTATCGGAAAAGTAAATGCAGCGTTAAGTACAACGATTCTGCTAAATAATTTTAAACCAGACGTTGTTATTAATACTGGTTCTGCAGGTGGCTTTTTATCTTCTTTAAATGTTGGAGATGTAGTTATTTCAACAGAAGTTCGTCACCATGATGTAGATGTAACGGTGTTTGGTTATGAATACGGTCAAGTGCCAGGTCTACCAGCTGCTTTTGTAGCAGACGAAAAGCTAATGGAAGTTGCGAAAAAAGCAGCAGAACATGTTTCTGGAATGCAAGTAGTTGAAGGGCTAATTGCAACTGGAGATTCGTTTATGAATGATCCTGTTCGCGTGGAGGCTGTACGTGAAAAAATGCCGAACCTATATGCAGCTGAAATGGAAGCCGCAGCAATCGCTCAAGTATGCCATGCATTTAAAACTCCATTTGTCGTCATTCGTGCCCTTTCCGATATTGCCGGAAAAGAGTCGAATGTGTCATTTGAACAATTTTTAAGCAAGGCAGCTCTTCATTCTTCTCAGCTCATTGAAAATATGTTAACCGAATTAAAAGGGTAAACAATCTGGAGGAAAAGGTCTTGAAAGTATATAAAAATGTCCATCAACTTATTGGTAATACGCCTATCGTAGAATTAACGCAATTCGAATTACCAGAAGGAGTACGACTTTTTGCGAAGTTAGAGTTATATAACCCAGGTGGTAGCATTAAAGACCGTCTAGGCAGAGAATTAATCGAGGCTGGAGTTCGTTCTGGAAAGTTAAAAGAAGGTGGAACAATTATTGAGCCGACTGCTGGTAATACGGGAATTGGCTTAGCGTTAGCGGCAGTTGGTACAAACTATAAAGTGATCGTTTGTGTTCCTGAAAAATTCAGTATCGAAAAACAGGAATTAATGAAAGCGCTAGGTGCTGAAATTGTCCATACACCAACTAGTGAAGGTATGAAAGGGGCAATTGCGAAAGCGCAGGCACTATTAAATGAAATTCCAAACTCCTATTGTCCGCAACAATTTGGAAATCCAGCAAACCCAGAAACGTATTTTAAAACACTAGGTCCAGAAATGTGGGAACAACTAGATGGACAAATTGATGTGTTCGTAGCTGGAGCTGGTACAGGTGGAACGTTTATGGGGACTGCGAAATATTTGAAACAGCAAAAGAGCGAAGTGAAAACTGTTATTGTAGAACCAGAGGGTTCGATTTTAAATGGTGGCGAAAGTGGACCTCATAAAACAGAAGGAATTGGAATGGAGTTTCTACCAGGCTATATGGATACGGCGTACTTTGATTCGATCCATACTGTATTAGATGTAGATGCCTTTGCAAGGGTAAAAGAACTGGCCACAAAAGAAGGACTATTAGTAGGTAGTTCATCTGGCGCAGCGCTGCATGCAGCATTGGAAGAAGCAAAAGTGGCAAAACAAGGAACGAACATCGTTACTATTTTTGCAGATAGCAGTGAACGATATTTAAGTAAGAAGATTTATGAAGGGGGAATTTAAACATGCATAAAAAGACAAAGCTTATTCACGGAGGGATTGTTGGTGATCCTCATACTGGTGCGGTAAACACACCAATTTACCAAGTGAGTACGTACAAACAAGAAAAAGTAGGAGTATTTAAAGGGTACGAATATTCTCGAACAGGTAACCCTACACGTTATGCTTTAGAAGAATTAATTAAAGACTTAGAAGGTGGAAAAGCTGGTTTCGCGTTCGGTTCAGGAATGGCTGCTATCACTGCAGTAATGATGTTATTCAATAGTGGTGACCATGTTGTGTTAACGGATGATGTGTACGGCGGAACTTACCGTGTAATGACAAAAGTATTAAACAGACTTGGGATTGAGTCTACTTTTGTTGATACTAGTAACTTAAAAGAGCTAGAAGCAGCTATTCAAGATAATACGAAAGCTATTTATATTGAAACACCTACAAATCCGTTATTAAAAATTACAGACATTCAGCAAGCATCGTTAATAGCTAAACGTCGTAACCTTTTAACAATCGTAGACAATACATTTAGTACACCATACTGGCAAACACCAATTTCACAAGGTGCAGATATTGTACTTCATAGTGCAACGAAATATATCGGTGGACATAGTGATGTAGTGGCAGGTCTTGTTGTAGTTAACTCCGACAAACTAGCGGAAGACATGCATTTTGTCCAAAACTCTACAGGTGGTGTGTTAGGACCACAAGACTCTTGGTTACTAATGCGTGGAATTAAAACGCTTGGTTTACGTATGGAAGCAACAGAAAAGAACACTCGTCGTATCGTCGAGTTCCTAGAAAGTCATCCTTTCGTACAAAAAGTATATTACCCAGGATTAGAAGATCACCCAAACCACGATATTGCTAAAAAGCAAGCAGGCGGTTTCGGTGGAATGGTTTCATTCGATGTTGGTAGTGAAGAAAGAGCGGATCAAGTATTAGCAAACGTAAAATACTTCACGCTAGCAGAAAGCTTAGGAGCGGTAGAAAGTTTAATTTCTGTTCCAGCACGTATGACACACGCATCTATCCCTGCTGAACGTCGTGCAGAGCTCGGAATTACAGATGGGTTACTTCGTATCTCAGTTGGAATTGAAGATGTTGAAGACTTAATTGCAGATTTGAAAAATGGGTTAGAGGCATAAAAAAAACGAGCTAGTTTCTTTCTAGCTCGTTTTCTTGTTTATTTCCAGCTCAAATGCTCATTTTCATAGTTGAGAAGAGAAGCGAGTTGAATTAAATCGTCCTTCATTAATTGTATTCCCTCATCTGAAGAAGTCTTGATAGTAAGGTCGTTATAAATATAAAAATAATAAATAAAATTTTCTGTTACAACTTGTAAATGTACTCCACCATATTCTTGGTTGGATTGTGTCAATACTCCTCTCTCATTACCAATCTGAATTTCTTCCGATGTATAGGAAGTGGCTGGAAATTTTTTATGAGGAAGTAATAGCTCCATAGTTTCATCAACGGTTCTTTCATTTTTTTGCGTGTGTATACTTATGCTACCACCTAAAGCATACATATAAACTGCTTGACCGGTTAATGTTTTATCTTCTGTAAGGTACATGGATAATTCAGGAGCTCCAATAATACGTTCCATATGTTTTTCCGCATCCACTGGAAATACAGTACGCTCTAATCCTTTATCCGTTAAAATAATTCTGTCGTTTTCTTCGTAATAAAGGGCAGTTGAACTACCGCTCATATTTAAAAACGAACTAGTAGTATCTTTAATAGTCTGTACATTAGATACAATAAAAAATGCAATGAGGGCCACAGAAGAGAGAATAGATGCAACATAAAACCTTTTAAATATGTTAGCCTTTCGTTTTTGAACAGCTATATCACTTTTTAATCTTTGTAAAGTAACTTCCGCTCGGTCGATGTCCCACTCTGTATCATACTCCAATCTTTTTAAGGTTCGATCTAAAACATTCTCATCCGTATTCATAAAATGTTACCTCCTTTTTTAATTTTTCCTTTAATGCTTTCAGCGCTCGGAACATCGTTGCTTTTACTTTGCTTTCGGAACAATTTAAAATCAATGCCGTTTCTTCAATCGAAAAACCTTTTACTTTTCTAAGTAAGATCACTTGTTTATATGAGTCTTTTAGTTCACTTAATGCTACAAAAAGTTCTTCAGAGTTTTCCTTAATAATAAAAATCTCTTCCGCAGATAAGCCTTGTTCTCCTTTATTCCGAAATACTTCTTTAAATAATTGAATCGGTTTCATTTTTCTTATATAATCGACCGTTACGTTATGTGCAATTCGAAATAACCACGTTTTGGGAGAAGAATCTCTACGGAATCTATCGAAATTTTTATACGCTTTGACAAACGTTTCATGTGTTAAATCTTCAGCTTGTTGTGGATCTTTTACAAGTACCACTATGTATTTATAGATCGTTTGATGGTACTGGCGATACCATTGTTCTATTTCAGATTCTCGTTTATCTATCAATACGTTCACTCCTCTCTTTTAAAATTATCACTGTTTAGACGGCTAGCTAAAGGAAAAGTTGTGAAAAATGTAAAATTAATTTTTTATGTCAAAACGTTATTCCTCGTTTACCGAAATAATCCGTGATATAATATTTTTCAGGATACATAATATTCATAAATTTCATATTTGGGGGAATACGATGACAACTTCACCTGCACTAGATGCAAAAGTTCAATCTGCTTTAGAAACATTTAATCTTTTAGATGAAAAACTATGCCATTATAGTGATGTGCTAGGCTTATTAGGTTGGGATTCTAAAACGGTGGCTCCAAAAAAAGGGAGAAAGTTCTTCTCTAAAGCGATCGGAACACTGTCAACCGAATCTTTTAAACTTTCGATTTCAGAAGAAATGGGTAACTGCTTACAAGTATTAACAGAGGAAGGCGTATACGAGCAGTTGGATGATGTAACAAAGGCTTGTATTAGGGAGAGAAAAAATCAATACGAAAAATCCAAAAAAATTCCAACAGCTGAATATCAAGAGTATGTCATTCTTGTAAACAATGCGAACCAAGTTTGGGAAGAAGCTCGAGCTAATAATAATTTTTCTTCCTTCGCACCAGTGTTAGAAAAAATTGTTACAATCAAAAAGAAGTTTGCTGAATATTACGGGTATGAAGGACATCCGTATAATGCGTTATTAAACGAGTTCGAGCCGGGGTTAACAGTCGAAAAACTCGATCCATTATTTAAAGAGCTTCGTGAAAAATCAGTAAATCTATTAAACCGTATTCAGCAATCTAGTTCTCAACCGCGTAAAGATATTTTTGCACAAAAATATGATATTGACGCACAAAAGAAATTTAACCAGTATATCCTTCCGTTATTAGGCTTTGATATGAACGGCGGTCGTTTAGATGAGACGGTACATCCTTTCGCGCAGTCAGTTAATACTGGAGACGTTCGTATTACAACTCGTTATCTAGAGGAAAATGTTCGCTCAGCAATCTTCGGAACGATTCATGAAGCTGGTCATGGAATGTATGAGCAAGGGGTAAATGAAGAGTTTGAAGGAAAAGTAATTCGTCGTGGAACGTCTTTCGGTATTCATGAGTCTCAATCTCGTTTCTTAGAAAATATGGTAGCTCGTAGTAAAGAGTTTTGGACTTACTTTTATGGGGATTTACAGGATCATTTTCCAACACAATTACAAGATGTATCACTTGAAGATTTCTATCGTTCCGTTAACCTTGTAGAGCCTAGTTTTATTCGTGTCGAAGCGGATGAATTAACCTATAATCTTCACATAATGATTCGCTATGAGATTGAAAAGGCGTTAATTGGTGGAGAAATTGAAGTGAAAGACTTGCCAAAAGTATGGAATGAAAAGATGAAGGACTATTTAAATGTAACACCGGATACGGATACAGTTGGGGTGTTGCAAGATATTCACTGGTCATTTGGTGGTTTCGGCTACTTCCCATCGTATTCCTTAGGCAACCTATATGCTGCTCAAATGTTAAATACTATATTAAAGGAAATGCCGGAATTTTACACTCACATTGAAACTGGAAACTTCTCGGAAATTCGTGAGTGGCTACGTGAAAACTTCCATCAATATGGGAAACTGTATACTCCAAACGAATTAATCGTAAAAGTAACAGGAGAAGAACTTAACGCGAAATATTTAGTAGAGTATTTAGAAGAAAAATATACAGCAGTATACAATATTTAAGATGAAAAGAGGTGACTTCCATGGAGGTCATCTCTTTTTTTTTACAATATTTACAAACAGAGAATAACAGCTATTTATGATAAAGTAGTAGATACAGAGGTGATTTTAGTGGATATTCAAAAACTAAAAACTAGAATGAAAGATTATCAAAGATATGCAATGATTTTAATGACTGTGAGTGTATTTTTATATATTGGTGTAGCATTTCAACATGCAGGCAAAGAGCCACTTCAAATTTATTTAATGATGGGTACAACATCTCTTTTCCTTGCTCTAGCAATCTTCTTTGTATTTCAAACGAGAAAGTTAAAAAAACTAATTAATGAACAACAAGAAGATTAAGACCGTTCCTATTAGTGGATGGTCTTATTTTTTTTTGCTTTTGTTTATGCAAAAGAATTTGACCTTATAGCTCCAGAGCCTATCATCCAGGGCGAGTTGCCTACGCAAGTCAACATCAGCTCCCCTTTGCTCCCAAAGTGTTTCCTTTATCTCCTGCGGAAAAGCTCCAGTTTGATTGGACCTAAGCAAGCCGCATCCACTTTTGATCGAACGCCCTTCGCTTTTGGATTCGTCTAGCTCCGGCGGCTTGGCCCTATCAAACTTCCCATTCCGTCCGTACGATAAGTCAACATCAACTCCCCTTCGGCTCCCAAAGCGTTTCCTTTATCTCCTACCGGAATAGTCCAGTTTGTACGGGCCAGAGCGAGCCGCCTTCGCTTTTGGAATTTGTCGAAATAAAATTCTAAAAATTATGTTTACAAGGATGGTAATGTTGGATATAATTACCTGTGTAATAAAAAAAGTGAGATAAAGGAGGTCGAATAAAATGATCAGAATCAATGCAATGATGAAACAAACTAAATATGCTTTAAACGTTCGACCAAGCGGAGCTGTGCTCACTTATTAATGTATTGCACTAATCTTAACTTATACATTAAGCTGCAGGTGGAATGTCCGTCTGTGGCTTTTTATATGCTTTAAAAGTCGCAACGGGATACTTGCGGCTTTTTTGTGCCTAAAAACGAAGGGTGGTGAAATAGTATGACATTAAATCTTTTATTTTTAACCGTAACGATTTCAAAAAGAACACAAACGGTAGATGAATATTTACATTATGAACAAATTCACAAAAGGTTAGAGGAACAGAAAGTGCGTCAACTGCTGAACACTTATTTGTAAAACGAAAGGATATGAAAAAGAATGACATTAAATCTATTATTCATGACAGTTACAATTTCGAAAAAAACAACGTCTGTAGAAGAATATTTACATTATGAACAAGTGAGCAAAAGTATAGAAGAGCAGAAAGCTCAACATCCTTTGTACACTCATCTGTAATAACAAGGTGGTGAAAACATATGACATTAAATTTACTTTTTATAACAGTAACGATTAAACGTTACAAAGAAAGTGTAGAAGAAACACTTCATTATGAAGAAGTGCAAAAAAGAATGAACGATGAGAAAGTGAAACAACTAATGGATTACCGTCCATACTAATTTCTGAGAAATGTAGAAAGGGAGGGAATAGTGATGATCATAAAAGTAGTGTATTTACATTGGATGAAAGTGGAGGAAGATTCCACTTAGTTAAAGGAATCGGAGGGAAACGGGAATGTTTTTACATGTAATGCTGCCATCAGTTATTTGGAAACTGATTAATAAGAAACGCAGAGGATAAAGTCCTCTGCGTTTTTAGCTACTCGTTATTCTAAATAAAAGCCATTTTCACTAGCGTAGTTTTCAATACTCCAAATCCCTATTTCTTGTTTTTGTGCTTCCTTCTGGATAGATTGAAAATGATCGACATACTTCGTATTAGGCTCATATATGTAGGCAACTCTTGCCAACCCATTTCGTAGCAGTTCTTCTTGAATATTTTTATCTTCCACATAAAGGTAAGCTAATAAGCGCCCGTATCGGTCCCGCTCACTAATATCAAACTCTAGTTCAACAGTCCCGCCCTCTAACAACTTCTCAACATACTCAGTTGCTTCCACCGCGAAAGGTTGAGGCTCTTCTGGCGTAGAATGATTCATTTCAGGTGTGTCAATTAACAAAAATCTTACTCGTTCCTCTTTTCCATTAATTAAAACTCTAATTGTGTCGCCATCTATCACACTCGTAACGGGTACTTCTATTCTTTGAGCTTCTTCGCTGTTGTTTAAAGAACAAGCAGCAGCTAATAAAGTGATTAACAATAATAATAAAATGATTTTATGTAGTTTTCTCATGCTGACCTTCCTTTTCTCACAAAATTGCCATATTTCTTTAAAGAAATGTTCAATTCTTCCAAAGTGCAACTGCCCTTTAAACACTTATACTATAAGTATAAAGGAAAAGGAAAGAGGGATGCTACATGTTTTCCGCTGTGATAGGACTTGTCATAACGTTAAGTATTTTATTAGTAATTGGTTCAGAGTTGAGTACAGAAGAAATATAAAGAAATACAAAACACACGAGAAATTAGAATCTCGTGTGTTTTATTTCGATTTAAAATATAGTCGAAATTTTATATTATTTATCCGTATTTTGTAAGAAATAAAAAGAGTATAAGTATATGGAAGTAGTACAGTAGTATGATTTTATAGTTTCGTATGTTCTTTCTCTCTCAAATATAGTATTATAACTTTACTTTGAGTTCTTCAATTTTCTCCTTAATATGTTTAACGAAGGTTTGGTCTTCTTGTAAAATAAAAATATCAATTGATTTTTTAAAGTGTTCAATTGCGAGTAGATTGTCATCCCTTAAACTATAATTATAGCCTAGATGATAATATATATCCCCTAATAAATACATGTTATTATGTTTAATACACCATCTAACACCTTCTTTACAGGTGGATATGGATTCTTCTAATCTTTTTAAACGAGTTAAAGATTTTGCCTTATTATATAATAGTTTTGTTTTAATTGTTGGATCATGAATGTATGAAATTTTAATATAATGAACCAAAGCTTCATCGTATGTCTTAATTGCATCCATATAGCAACTAGTTTCCGAATAAATAATTGCAATACTATTTAAAATTTCAACTTCTCTTTCACCTAGCAATTTTGAAGTCATTTTCGTAAGTTCAAGTGCTTCTCTTAACAATTTTAAAGAGGCATTTTTGTCATTCTTCAAATGGAAAATACAAATTCCTTCACTCCATAAAAGGAATTGTTTGTATTTCCTATTATTAATAAATAAGCTGTTTTTCTTTTCTGCTTCAACGATTTTATAGACTTCTTTGTAATCACACTTAACGAGTAAATCTCTTACTTGAGAAATTACTTCTTTAACATACGATAACCTAGGGTTGGTAGCTAGGTCATAAAAATAATTAACATCTACACCTAACCTTTCAGCTATAAAATATAATGTGTTTGCTAGCGGGTACACTTCTCCCTTTTCTATTTTACTTATTTGTGACTGTGTGCAAATACCGTCACTTAATTCCGCTTGGGAAATTCCAAGTTCAGATCTTAGGATTTTTATCTCTCTCCCAATTATTGAAAAGTCCAACTTTATACCCCCTTAAAAATATTCCTACAGTTATAATTTTTATGTAAATTAGAGAAAAATAGAGGAAAGCTTGTATTTTCTAGCCCAAATCGCCTATAATCGCAAATACGTCAATAATTAATATGTTGTATTATTCTTTATAAGAATAGTTTACTAATTTTATTGAATCTTTGTAAAATAAAAAAATTGGAGGTTGGTTGTAATGAAAAAATTCTTAATTACTCTTTTAGTTGTTTCTTGTGCATTGTTTGGTGCTAGTGCGGTGTCAGCGAGTCCATTAGAAATTACTCCTAACGAACTACCACACCGTCACTAAGGAACTGATACTTATGACGACGACTAGTACTAATAAAAAAAGTTCACCATTTTCTTGCTTCTGGTTTATTGTTGTAGATCGTGATGGGGTAGATAGAAAGAATAACTATCGCGTTGCACAGTTAGTGGATTACAAAAACAAATCTTTAGAAGAAGTTGCCAAATGGTTTGAATCATTGTTTCACGAGTACAGCGTCATCAAAGTTGGAAGAGGAACACTTCCGGCAAACTTGAAAGAAATTCCATATATTCATTATTAAGTCTCTCCTATTAAAAGGGGAGGCTTTTTTGTGTTCAATTAAATGCAATTTGTAAAAGCTAAGTTTTCTAAAAATTATACCATTAGTTGAGCGTGAAATACATTAATATTCATTATTTTACCAACAATATTTTTGACAGGTACATGCACAGAAAAGCCCACCTCTACATAAGAATTAATACTAGGCTCTTGCCTATGACAATAAGGTGGAGGTGAGAATGTGTCGAGTTTATTAGCATCAATAGGATACTTATTTCGAGAGTTAGTTTTCTTAGTTTCCTATGTGAAGAATAACGCATTTCCACAGCCATTATCCGCTGCAGATGAAGCAAAATATTTGAAGCTGATGGCAGAGGGCAATGAGGAAGCAAGAAATACACTAATCGAACATAATTTACGACTAGTCGCCCATATCGTAAAAAAGTTCGAAAACACAGGTGAGGATGCTGAAGATTTAATTTCAATTGGAACGATTGGTCTAATTAAAGCAATTGAAAGCTACCATACTGGTAAAGGAACGAAACTAGCTACTTACGCTGCTCGGTGTATCGAAAACGAAATACTAATGCATTTGAGAGCTTTGAAGAAAACGAAAAAAGACGTTTCCCTTCATGACCCGATCGGTCAAGATAAAGAAGGGAATGAAATAAGCTTAATCGATGTGTTGAAATCAGAATCAGAGGATGTTATTGATACAATTCAACTAAATATGGAATTAGAAAAAATAAAAGAATATATCGATGTATTAGATGAAAGAGAGAAAGAAGTAATTATTGGGCGTTTTGGTCTTGATTTAAAAGAAGAAAAAACACAACGTGAAATTGCTAAAGAACTTGGAATATCTAGAAGCTACGTTTCACGTATTGAAAAACGTGCGTTAATGAAAATGTTCCATGAGTTTTATCGAGCAGAAAAGGAAAAGAAAAAAACATAGTAATTGGAGCAACCGTCTATAGGCGGTTGTTTTTTTAATTAATCCGAAAATCCTCAACAATTCTACTACAATTTTCTTTAATCTGTGCGCATGCCCGGTCCAAATTTAGGTGAATGCATATGTTGTAGTATAAACCGTAAGCTAGAGGAGGAGAAAAGAGTGTACGGATATCCTTATGTAAATCCTTGTTGCCCACCTCCATATCCAATTGCGTGTGGTCGCCCTGGTTTTGGAGCTGGCTGGTTATTTGCACTAGTAGTTATTCTTTTCATTTTACTTCTACTAGGTGGAGGCTACTGGTGCCGCCAGAAGTTTTTAAGGTAGAGGATGTATATAGCGAAATGAAACGCAAATGAGGAACTTACGTTTTTATCCAGAAGCTTATGCCCGCGCATAAGCTTTCCATTTTCTCTAACTCCTTCGACTCTCGAATATTTTGTAAAACTAATAGTTTTGAATTGTGCAAAAATTAATTTTCTTTTATAATAAAGACAACTACAAAAAAGGGGGATATAACATGGCGGTAACAACTTATGTAGATACTTGGGATTTAGAAGTATTTTTTAAAGGTGGAAGTGAATCAGAGGAATTCCAAACATACTTAGAGGGTATACATACAGACCTTAACGAATTTGAAACAACTATAGCCAATTTTAACATAGAACAATTAGAAGAAGTGCTCGATCAATTTGAAAGTATCCTTAAGAAAATTGGTCAATCGTCCGCGTTTGTAAGCTGTTTATTTGCAGCAAATGTAACAGATAAAAAAGCCCAGCAGCTACAAGGAAAAGTAGCGGCATCTTATGCGAAGCTACAAGGTTTATTAAGTCAATTAGACGAACAGTTTATTCAATTAGCTGATGAGGAATGGAATACTCTCCTTTCCTCTAAATCATTAGCACCATTACAATATTTTTTAACAGAAAGAAGAAGAAGAGCAAGCGAAAAGCTATCTGCAACCGAAGAAAAATTAATTACTTCGCTATCTGTCGATGGGTATCACGCTTGGGGTAATTTATACAATTCTATTGTTGGAAGAATTAAAGTTCCTTTTGAGGGAGAAGAGCTCTCTGTTGGACAAGCTCATAATAAATTTTCAAGCGGTGATCGGTACGTTCGTAAAACAGTTTTTGAAAACTGGCAAAAAGCTTGGCGAAAAGAAGCGGATACGATTGCTTCATCCTTAAACCATTTAGCAGGTTTCCGATTATCGGTATACGAAAAACGCGGTTGGGATTCTGTGTTAAAAGAGCCACTTGATAATAACAGGATGAAAGAAGAAACGTTAAATACAATGTGGCAAGTAATCACTGATTACAAAGAGGTATTTTCCGAGTACTTACAAAGAAAAGCGAAACTTCTAGGTTTAGAGAAGCTTAGCTTTTACGACGTAGGTGCACCATTATCTCAAAATGAAACGAAGCTTTCTTACCAAGAAGGAGCAGAGTTTATTTTAGAACAATTTGCTAAATTCGGTCCAGAATTAACGAAGTTTACTCAAAAAGCATTTGAAGATCGTTGGATAGAAGCGGAAGATCGACCAGGAAAAAGACCAGGTGGCTTTTGTACTAGTTTTAAAGATTCTGGTCAATCACGAATCTTTATGACGTACTCTGGGACAATGTCCAATGTATCAACGTTAGCACATGAGCTTGGCCATGCATTCCACCAACACGCAATGGCAGGAGTACCAGTGTTAAATAGTTTATATGCAAGTAACGTTGCAGAAACGGCTTCTACTTTTGCTGAAATGATTGTTGCGGATGCGGCTGTGAAAAATGCAAAAACAGAGGAAGAAAAATTAGCATTGCTAGAAGATAAAATCCAGCGTAGTGTAGCATTTTATATGAATATATATGCTCGCTTCTTATTCGAAACAAGATTTTATGAAGAGCGTAAAAAAGGATTAGTATCAGCAGAAAGATTAGATGAGCTGATGGTAGAAGCACAAAAAGAAGCTTTTAATGACCAATTGGCTGAATACGAGCCAACATTCTGGGCATCGAAAATGCACTTCTTTATTACACAAGTGCCATTCTATAACTTCCCTTACACATTCGGTTATCTTTTCAGCCTTGGAATATATGCGCAAGCGTTAGAAGAAGGAACAGCATATGAAGAGAAGTATATTGCACTATTAAAAGATACAGCAAGCATGACAGTTGAAGATTTAGCTGCCAAACATTTAGGTGTTGACTTAACTCAACGTGACTTCTGGGAAAAAGCAGTTCAACTATCTGCTCAAGACGTAGAAGAGTTTTTAAGACTTACAGATAAATAATGGGGCTGTCCTAAAAGTCAGTACAAACTGACTTTTAGGGCTTTTTTTGTTAGTTGACCTTAAAGGGCACAAATACAAATTTTTCTTTAATAGAATGGTATAGATTACTACTTTATTGTTCCCCAAAGAAAGAACTCTTCTTAAAAACAATAGTAGTACTCTATAGAAGATGGTATAATATCAGTCGGAACAAATTACAATATGAATTATACATAATCAATAGCCTATACTAGGAGGAAAAATATTGCGCTCGTTTTTTTATCGTTTTTTTATTGAATTAACGAACCATCGGTTATCATCTTATATCATAAAGTCTTTTGCACAATCAAAGTTAAGCAAGTTAATCGTTCCTTCCTTTGCAAAAGTGTATAACATTAACCAAGAAGAAATGCATGGCGAACTATCATCTTTTCCGACATTACAGCAACTATTTATTCGTACATTAAAACCTGGAGCTAGGAAAATAGATGAAGCATCAAACACAATCGTTAGTCCAGTAGATGCAGTTGTAGAGAAGTCTGGCCCCATTACAGAGAACCTAGAAATGATTGTAAAAGGGAAGCACTATTCGATAAAGGATATGCTGTCTGATAAAAGTATCGCAACGAAGTATATGGGTGGTACATACGTCATTCTTTACTTAAGTCCAAGCCATTACCATCGTATTCATAGCCCAATTGCCGGTCGTGTTACAAATCAATGGACGTTAGGCAAGAAATCTTATCCAGTTAACCGTTTAGGACTACTATACGGAAAGGATCCTCTTTCTAAAAATTTTCGAAAGATAACAGAACTAGAAAGTGACGGCAAGCATGTGGCTGTCGTAAAGGTTGGGGCAATGTTCGTTAATAGTATTGAGATGACTCATAAAGGTGAAGTGTTACAAAAAGGTGAGGATATGGCATACTTTTCTTTCGGCTCAACGGTAATACTTTTATTTGAAAAGGGCACTGTGGAATTGAATGATGCATTGAAAGAAAAAGCAGATGTTAAAGTAGGGCAAGTTATTGCAAGTTGGAAGTGATAGATCCAATAGACTGATGGCTATCTTATTGTCATCAGTCTTTTCTTTGACAAAGAAAAAAGTCCATAAAGGACTTTAAGATGCTTTAATTTTATGGCTGAGACGACGACGTTGTATTTCTAATTCAATTAAACGAATAAAGTCTGAACTTAATTTTAATTCCGTAGCTTTAAAATATGATTCTAATAAAAGCTCATCAGAGAGTTTTCTCATACTGGGGAGGACTTAGCCTCGTACACCTCCTGCTAATATTGTATACTATCAAAAGCGATGAACTGTCAGCTAAGAAGATGGAATCGATGTGGTAGACAGTATTAGTGAAACACCGTCAAAAATAAACGATTTTTCCTATTGTTTTAGTCTATCTATAACGTGATCAACATATAATATTAATTTGATAGTTTTACTCTACCACGTTCTTAAAAGTGGAACAACCGTTCTGTTATCCACAGATAAAAGTGGATAAGTTGTGAGTAGATTGTTTATAATGGTGGAAAACCTTTACATATCAATATGGATAATGTAGATAAGTTTATCCACATTGTAGAATGCTTTTATAATTTGTCGAAAAATTTTTCTTTTTATTCTATATTTCTTTTGTTTTTTTCGTGAAAAGACAGCATTCGACACGTATTTTAGCTTGGAACGTAGAGAAATATTGGATATGATGGTAAAGTATAAATTTTGAGCGGTAGCGTTTGAGGAGAAGCTTTAAAGGGGGAAAATTAGATGTTAAAATACTTTTTACCAGCAGAACATGTAAAAACTGTATATGATATAAAACCTACACATTTAAAAGATAAAGGAATTAAAGCTATCATTACGGATTTAGACAATACGTTAGTAGAATGGGATCGCCCGTTAGCTACACCAGAATTAATGATATGGTTACAATCGATGAAAGATGCAGGCATTGATGTGACCATTGTTTCGAATAATAATATGAAACGAGTTCAAGCATTTTGTGAACCATTAGGAATACCATTTATTCACGAAGCGAGAAAACCGATGAGACGTGCATTTAGACGAGCGCTGAATAACATGAATGTAAAACCAAAAGAAGCTGTAGTTATTGGTGACCAACTAATGACTGACGTACTAGGAGGCAATCGCCAAGGATTACATACAATTTTAGTTGTTCCTGTTGCACAAACGGATGGTTTTTTTACAAAATTTAACCGAATGATGGAAAGACGTATTTTAAATTGGTTACGAAAAAAAGGAATGCTTCATTGGGAGGAAAAATAAAGAATGGAAGAAAGAATTGTTTGTGTCGGTTGTGGAGTAAGTATTCAAACTGAGAATAAAACAGGATTAGGTTATGCTCCGCCGTCCTCATTAGAAAAAGAGGAAATTGTTTGTCAAAGATGTTTTCGATTAAAGCATTATAATGAAATTCAAGATGTTTCGTTAACAGACGATGACTTTTTAAAAATATTAAATTCAATAGGAAATACTGATGCACTTGTTGTGAAAATTGTAGATATTTTCGATTTTAACGGCAGCTGGTTGCCTGGATTACATCGTTTCGTTGGAAACAATAAAGTGTTGTTAGTAGGTAATAAAGTAGATTTACTACCTAAGTCGGTGAAACAACAAAAAGTAGTACATTGGATGAAGCAAGAGGCGAGTCAGCTAGGCTTAAAACCAGAAGACGTATTTTTAATTAGTGCTAATAAAGGAACGGGTGTACAAGAAGTAGCTGAGAAAATCGAAACATATCGAGAAGGTAAAGACGTGTATGTTGTAGGATGTACGAATGTTGGTAAGTCGACATTTATTAATCGAATTATTCGTGACTTCTCAGGAGAAAAAGATGTTATTACAACATCTCAATTTCCAGGTACAACTTTAGATTTAATTGATATTCCACTTGATAATGGTGCTTCACTTTACGATACACCAGGAATCATTAATCATCACCAAATGGCTCATTTTGTAGACAAGCGTGATTTAAAAATGATATCACCGAAAAAAGAAATAAAGCCTAAAGTATTTCAGTTAAATGAAGGGCAAACGTTATTTTTCGGTGGATTAGCAAGATTTGATTACGTTACTGGTGGACGACGTTCTATCACTACGTACGTTTCTAACGACCTGTATATTCATCGAACAAAATTAGAGAATGCAGATTCTTTATACAAGGAACATGTAGGGGATTTATTACAACCTCCTCGACAAGAAGATGTAGAAAGCTTTCCAGAGTTTACAAAACAAGAATTCACGATTAAAGAAGCGAAAACAGACATCGTGTTTTCTGGTTTAGGGTGGGTTACGATTAATGAACCTGGAGCAAAAGTTGTAGCGCACGTTCCTAAAGGTGTAGGTATCATGATTCGCAAATCATTAATTTAAGTAAAGTGGGGGAAATTAATGAGTAATTTATATGGGGTAATCGGATGTCCTATTGCCCATTCACTATCACCGCTCATTCATAATGACGCATTAGCTCAACATCATATAAAAGGCTATTATGACGCTTTTCATGTAGAAGTTGAAAATTTAGAGGACGCGGTGAAAGGATTTCGTGCTCTTGGCGTAAGAGGATTTAATATAACGATCCCGCATAAAGTAGGGATGCTTTCTTTAGTGGACGAAATTGATGAAGGTGCGCAAAAAATAGGAGCTATTAATACAGTCGTTAATGATAATGGAACATTTATCGGATACAATACGGACGGGGTTGGCTTTGTTAACGGGTTAAAAAATGTAACGCAGCTAGATGATAAAAAAATACTCGTAATTGGAGCTGGAGGGGCATCACGTGCGATTGTATATTCGCTTCTTTTAGAAAAAACAGCAAAAGTAGATATTGTTAATCGTTCTACTAAAAAAGCGGTAGATTTATTAGAGGAATATGAAGCATTTAAAAGTGACGTTTTCTCGTTTGATACAATAAATAATATAGAGGATTATGATATTATCGTAAACACAACGTCTGTCGGAATGCATCCGCATGTAAACGAGATGCCGATAAGTTTGGATGGACTAAAAAAAGGTGCAATTGTTAGTGATATAATCTATAATCCACTACAAACTACATTATTGAGTAAGGCTTCTGAAATAGGAGCAATCACGCAAAATGGAGTACCAATGTTCGTAAACCAAGGGGCTGTGGCCTTCCAATTATGGACTGGTATTTATCCGGATACGGAAAGAATGACAAAGTTAGTTGAACAACAATTAGGAGGAACTACATCATGTTAACAGGTAAACAAAAACGTTTTTTACGCTCAAAAGCACATCATCTTGATCCGATTTTTCAAGTAGGTAAAGGTGGAGTGAATGAAAATATGGTAAAGCAAATCTCTGAGGCTCTAGAAGCACGTGAATTATTAAAAGTGAGCGTCCTGCAAAACTGTGAAGATGATAAACATACAGTTGCGGAAGAACTTGTAGATGGAACTAGAGCAGAGTTAGTACAAGTAATTGGAAACACGATTATTTTATATAAACAATCGAGAGAAAATAAGCAACTTCAATTACCTAATTAATGAAAGGAGGTAAGGGATTGAAGATTGGCATTTTCGGAGGAACATTTGATCCTCCCCATATTGGTCATTTAATTATTGCTAATGAAGTGAAGCATCGACTATCGTTAGATGAAATTTGGTTCATGCCTAACCGTATCCCTCCTCACAAACAACGAGATTCGATTACGAGTACAGAACTAAGAATACAAATGATTGAGACTGCCATAAACCATAATCAACACTTTCGACTAGAGACAATTGAGTTAGATAGAGAAGGTCCGTCCTATTCCTATGACACGATTGTTTTATTGTTAAAAAAACATCCAGATAAACAATTTAATTTCATCATTGGGGCAGACATGGTAGAATATTTACCCCACTGGTATAAAATTGATGAGCTAATTAACAAAGTACAATTTGTTGGGGTAAAACGACCAGGTTACCAATTAGAAACGCCGTACCCTGTTTTAGAGGTGGAAACACCACTTTTTGATGTTTCTTCCACTTATGTGAGAGAGAGAGTAAAGGAAGGAAAACCAATTCAATATTTTGTTCCACAAGAGGTGGAGCATATCATTGAGGAGAATCGGCTCTATGGAAAGAACTAAAGCATTACAAATTGTAAAAGAAGCACTAACGGAAAAAAGATATATACATACAGTCGGTGTGATGGAAACAGCAATTCAGTTAGCAAATCGGTTTGGAGCAGATACGCAAAAAGCAGAAATCGCTGCGATTTTTCATGATTATGCAAAATTTCGCCCGGTTGAAGAAATGCGTCATATTATTATCACACAACATATGGCGTCAGACTTAGTAGAGCATAATGAAGAATTGTGGCATGCTCCAGTTGGTGCGTTTCTCGTAGAAAAAGAAGTTGGTGTAAAGGACTCTGAAATTCTTGATGCAATTAAGTATCATACTTCGGGAAGAATAAATATGACCTTGCTAGATAAAGTTATTTTTTTGGCAGATTATATTGAACCGGGACGTGATTTTCCAGGTGTAGAAGAAGTGAGGCAATCTGCGAAAGAAAATTTAGATATAGCGGTCGTTCAATCATTACGCAATACTATTCAATTTCTTTTAAAACGAAATCAACGAATTTACCCCAAAACAGTGGATGCATATAATGACTTACTTTTAAAAATAAAGGGAGGAAACAAAGGATGAACGAAAACTTATTACAAATTACAGCGAAGGCTGCAGATGATAAAAGAGCGGAAGATTTAGTTGCGCTAAACATGCAAGGAATTTCATTAGTGTCGGATTACTTTTTTATTTGCCATGGTAATTCAGATAAACAAGTACAAGCGATTGCGAGAGAAATTAAAGAAAAAGCGGAAGAACAAGGAGTGTCTGTACGAAGAATGGAAGGGTTTGACGAAGCGCGCTGGATTTTAATTGATCTAGGCGATGTTATTGCTCATGTTTTCCATCGTGAAGAGCGTATGTATTATAACTTAGAACGACTTTGGGGCGATGCTCCGCGTGTTGATCTACAAATTAGCGGAATATAATAATGGCTTACGAACAATTTGCTTTTATTTACGACAAGCTTATGGAAGATGTACCATATGATCAATGGGTAACGCTTGTAGAAAAAATAAAAGAACAATATTTCCTGAACGAGGAATCATTCTCCATTTTAGATGTTGCTTGTGGTACAGGAGAGCTCTCGGTTCGATTTGCGAAAAAGGGGTGGGATGTAACTGGGGTAGACTTGTCGGAAGATATGCTTGCAATTGCAAATGAGAAAGCATTCGAAGCACAAATACCCATTCCCTTTTTTCAACAAAACATGGCGGAACTTCAAGGGTTTGAGCGACAAGATTGTATCGTTATCTTTTTAGATTCTATAAATTACTTACAATCGGAACAAGAAGTGATTCAAACGTTTTCTTCTGTTTATGACCAGCTAAAAGAAGGTGGAATCTTCTTGTTTGATGTCCACTCAGCTTACAAAATAAATGAAGTGTTTGCTAGTTCCACGTTCACTCTAGTTGAAGATGAAGTATCCTATATTTGGAACTCATTTAAAGGTGAATATAAGAATAGTATCGAGCATGAGCTTACTTTTTTTGTTTTGGATGAAGATACGGATCAATATGAAAGAATTGATGAATTACATAAACAACGCACTTATCCAATCGAGCAATTTCAAGCATGGCTACAGGAAATTGGGTTTTCAATCGTTTCACTTTATGGAGATGAACCATTTTTACCAGTAAGTGATACTTCTGAAAGATTATATTTCGTGTGTAAAAAATAAAAGAGCAAGAAGAGTAATGTGGACTACTCTTTTTGCTCTTTTTGCTGTAACAAATTTACCTAAACAAAAAATTAATAAAAAATGGTACATGATAAAGGATTTTTGTATGGAAATATCGTATTATTTAAATTGGTCATCCACTTCACTAATATCTTCGTAATATTTATCGTGTGTCTTATGGAATAAATGATGAAATATTTCACCTAGTTCTCCTTCTAGTACTTTTATTCCTTCTCCAGTTACACCACCCTTTACACAAACTTTCTCTTGTAGGGTTGGAAGAGTAAAAATTTGCTTTTCTAACAATTTACCCATACCGATCATCATCTCACTAGCGAGGGAAGTTGCTTGCTCATGTGAAATTTCCGTTTCGCTTACTGCAGCGTCAATAAATCTTTGTAGCAAATAGCTGAAAAATGCTGGTCCACAACTTACGATATCGGAAGCAACTCTTGTTACATTGTTCTCAATTTCAATCGGTGTAGAAAGTTGGGAAAATAATCGCCATAAGTAGTCTTTATAATCTTTTCCCATCGATTGTCCATACGTAAATAACGAAACACCAGCGAGTGCTTGATTCGTAATACTCGGAATAATTCTTGCGATTTGGCACGGTACTACACTTTCTAATTGTTCAACAGACACGGGGCTTGTAATGGAGACGATGCATTGCTCCTTATTTAAATTCGGAAGAAGTTTTGTTAAAAGGGGACGAATCTCTAATGGTTTTACGCAAATAAAGATAACATCACTTTCTTTTGCAACTTCTTCACCTGAATGTTTAACGTTAACGTCATTATATCTTTCTTGTATTGTTAGTGCTTTTTTTATAGTACGATTCGTAATCGTTATATTTTCAGGAGGTACTGCATGTGATTCAACAAATGCGTCAATAAGGATGGTCCCCATATTTCCTGTGCCAATAAATCCTATTTTCATTATTGTTCCCTCCTTTTAACCGTGATTTCTCTCCTAAACTATATGTGTACTTTGTATGAAATATGAATAGAAAGGATGAAAACTTCCATGAAAGAAACATTTGAAGTTCATAAAAATAAGTTTTTAATTGGGATAGGTATTCTATTTGGCTGTTGCCTGTTTTACTTTCTTCAACCACTATTTTTATCGAATGAGGATGATTGGATTGAAATTCAAGATGAAGTAGAGGATTATGAAGGTGAACATGTAGATCCGATAACTGAGGAGAAAAGCGAAGAAAACAATATACTCGTAATTGTAGATGTAAAAGGCGAGGTTAACATACCGGGTGTTTATCAATTAACTACAGGAGAACGAGTGATGGATGCGATTATGAAAGCGGGAGGATTTACGGAAGAAGCTAATAGCCACCATGTTAATCTAGCGGCTCTAGTAACAGATGAAATGGTCATTTACGTACCTAAGCACGGGGAGGAAATGATGGATGTAGCGGTTACTACTCAGCCGATAAATAGTTCTTCCGGTGAATCAGAGGGGAAAATTAACATTAATAGTGCATCAGAAGAAGAGCTTACGAAACTAACTGGGATCGGTCCTTCAAAAGCAAAAGCGATCGTTCGCTATCGAGAGGAGCATGGATTTTTCAAGTCGGTAGATGAATTAGTCAATGTGTCGGGAATCGGTGACAAATCGTTAGCAAGCATTCGAGATGAAATTATTGTAGGAAATTAAATTGCCTATTCACCATTCTGCTTGTACACTTAAATTATAAAAAAATAGAGGAGGATAAAAAGTGGCTAGAATTTCGTGGAATCAATATTTTATGGCGCAAAGCCATTTGCTAGCTCTTCGAAGTACTTGTACAAGACTTGCGGTTGGAGCAACAATCGTTCGAGATAAACGTATCATTGCTGGAGGATATAACGGTTCGATCGCTGGAGGAGTACACTGCATAGACGAAGGGTGCTATGTAATTGATAATCATTGTGTACGAACTATTCATGCAGAAGTAAATGCCCTTTTGCAATGTGCTAAATTCGGTGTTCCTACAGAAGGTGCAGAAATATATGTTACTCATTTCCCTTGTTTACACTGCTGCAAGTCTCTCATTCAAGCTGGCATTAAAGTTGTATACTATGCTCAAGATTATAAAAATCACCCTTACGCAGAAGAACTCTTTAAACAAGCAAATGTAAGAACAGAAAAAGTCGTCATGGCCGAGGATGCGGTAGATCCGGATTTTTCTGCAAAACGTGAACTCTTTGATGAACTGTTAATAAAATTGGAAGCAACAGGTACAACAAAGGAAGAATTATTGAATTACAGTGAAAAAATAGACAAGCTTTTTGAACGAAAGGTGTAATGAGAAATTGAGGAAAGGTGATTTATTACATATTGCTATTTCCTTCTGTTTAGGTATAGCAGCTACCTACTTCTCTTGGTGGTTGCTTGCCCTTTTATTGTTGTACCTTTTCTTTTTTTGTTTGCAACAGCGACGAACCGTTTTTCTTACGATTAGTTTTTTTCTGTTCGGATGTATTTATATTTTTATCTTCGATGCTAATAATGTTACAAAGTTTACAGAAGCTGATGGTGAACACATCGTAGGTGAGATAATATCCATTATCGATATAGATGGTGATAAAGTCAGTTTTACAATTAAGACTAGTGGTGAAAAATTAGTTGTCCAATATTTTATGTCTTCGAAAACCGAAACACAGCAAGCAAAAGAACTTTTTCCAGGAGCCAAATGTATTTGGTCTGGTCGATTAAAGAAACCTTCCTATCCAACTAACCTCTATGCATTTAACTATAACCAATATTTATATCACCAAAAGATACATTGGGTATACGAATTAAATGCTCTTCCTACTTCTTGTAAGGAATCAGAGACTATTTTTACAAAACTCCAACAATTTAGACAAAGCGGAATGACACTCATTCAAGAAGAAATACCTACACCAGCCAGTAGCTTTATCATTGCATTGTTATTTGGGGAAAGAAAATTTATTGAAGAAAATACATTAACCGCCTATCAAAAGTTAGGGATTGTTCATTTGTTAGCAATTTCTGGTTTACACGTAGGAGTACTAACGGGTTTTCTTTTTTATATATGTGTTCGGGTCGGAATAACTCGAGAGCGTGCGTTGAAATTGTTATTATTGTTCTTACCTTTTTACGTAATTATTGCCGGAGCAGCTCCATCTGTTATTAGGGCAAGCTGTATGACGGGATTTGTCCTAATTTTCATGCTTCAAAAAAAACGACTGTTAGCAGTTGATGCAATCGGACTGGCTTGTATCGTATTGCTAATAATCAACCCTTATTTTTTGTTTCATGTTGGATTCCAACTTTCTTTTTCCGTAAGTTTGGCTTTACTCCTTTCGACTAAAATAATTCAAGCAGTAAAAAGCTCCTTTGTTCGTGTCTTACTCGTTTCCTTCATCGCACAATTAGCGTCATTTCCAATCATTATTTATCACTTTTACGAAATATCCTTATGGAGCTTTTTATTAAATACAATTTATGTGCCTTTTTATTCGCTTTTTATCCTTCCGCTAAGTTTTATTATATTTATCCTTTGTATATTAGGCGGTGGCTACCTCTCCGCTATTTTCCCTTTTATGCAATGGCCTTTAACAGTAATGAACGATTTAGCCATCTATCTGGCCGATGTTCCGTTTGGACATTTATCTTTTGGAAAACCACAGTTGCTCATGGTATGTATTTTTTATGCGATTATTATTGCGCTTTTTTATTACATCGAAACTGGTAACCGAAAAAGAATAATAATTATTTTTAGTTTATTATGTGTCCTTTGTTTTGGACAATTAAACAGTGGGTATTTTACTTCATACGGGAAGGTAATTGTTATAGATATAGGTCAAGGTACAGCAATCGTTGTAAAACTACCGTATGGTCAAGGTGCATTTCTAATTGACACTGGCGGTGAAATTCCTTTTGAAAAGGAAGAGTGGAGAAAAAGGAGAAATGAATTTCATAGTGGGCAACAGATTCTTTTGCCGTTATTAAAAGCAGAAGGCGTTCGTACTCTAGATAAACTCATCATTACACACGGTCATTACGATCATTTCGGAAATGCCGAAGTTCTATGGGATAGTCTCAATGTAAAAGAAACCGTTGTTCCATTTACATTTGGCCGAGATGAATTAGAAGAACAATTTATTGAAGATGCAATGAGACAAAACGTACCAATTCGATATGTACGAAGTGGTGAGAGTTGGAAGGTAGGTAAATATGTTTTCCGTATATTAATGCCAGATGTAATGTATGAAAATAAAAATAATGATTCTATTGCCATTTTAACGGAACTAGGCGGTCTAACATGGCTTTTTACAGGTGATATGGAAAAAGAAGCGGAGGAGAAGCTATTAAACCTTTATCCATCACTTAGTGCGGATGTATTATTAATAGCTCATCACGGAAGCGCTACTTCAACGACAGAACCGTTTTTACAAGCGGTAAACCCTAATATTGGTATAATTTCAGTTGGAAGAAACAATCGGTACGGTCACCCTGACGTTGAAGTATTACAAAGGTTACACGACGAGAAAGTGCGAATTTTCCGTACAGATGAAAATGGAGCTATTTTCTATAAATTCACAACAAGAAGTGGAACATTTTCAACTGTATTACCATAATATATTGTATCCATAATAAAATCGTTTGGCGCCTAATCTACATGAAAAAAGAGACTGCTGTCTCTGCAGTCTCTTTTATACGGTACCCTTACTTTTTCACAACTGGCTGTGATGAAACAAGTACGGTATTATGTAATGCCGTAATTAAGATGCTAAAAAGTGAATCACTGTTGCCATTATAAAGAGTGTTGCGAAAAAGCCGAAGGATACGACAAAGCCAATACCAGAATCAACAACGTCGTTACGTTTTGTTTGGACGCTTTTTTCAAATTCGTTCATAAGTATCCCTCCCTACCATCATTAGTATAAGCGATTCATCCTAAAAAATCTACATGTTGAAAATTTTAGTTTTCCACCACTGACAAGAGTTGTCACAAATAGTTCAGAAAGAATCGGACATCATAATTAGTACACACCGGCCGGTTCAGTTATATCGTTAACAGGTAAGAATCCTGGGGCTTATTTGTTAACGTTTATATAAAATGGAGGATTAGTTTGACTTTTGGAAGGAGAACTAATCCTCTTTTGCATTCATTTAAAGAACTGTTTTTAAAACACTTGTCAATTCGAAAATTTCTCGTTACGATAATGACAGAAATGATTGAATGACGGGAGTATACATATGTTATTAGAACAAATAAAAAAGCTAAAAGCCAAAAAATTCGCCAACATTTATTTATTATACGGTTCCGAACAATATTTATTACAAGAAATGAAAAACGCTATTATTGAAAATGTATTAGAAGAACATGAGCATGATTTTAATTTATCTTCTTATGATATGGAAGAAACTTCGATCGATTTGGCTATCGAGGATGCAGAAACATTGCCGTTTATGGGGGAGAAAAGGGTTGTAATTATAACTAATCCGTTCTTTTTAACGGCTGAAAAAAATAAAAGTAAAGTAGAACATAATATAGATCGCTTTTTATCCTATATTGAATCACCAGCTCCATATACGGTATTTGTTATATTAGCATCGTATGAAAAGCTAGATGAGCGGAAAAAGATTGTAAAAACATTAAAAAAGACTTCAGACGTATTAGAAGCTAATACATTAAATGAACGAGATTTAAAGCAATGGATAACTCAAAAAGCTAAAGAATACGGGACTGGAATAGAGGAAGATGCTGCGGAAGAATTATTAAAAATTGCTGGAGTACACTTAGCCGTCCTTGCCCAAGAAATAAACAAGATGGCCATGTATATTGGCTCTGGTAATATTACAACAGAAGTGGTACAAAAATTAGCGGCAAAGACAATGGAACATAATGTTTTTGAACTAATTGAAAGTATTGTTCAAAGAAAAATAGATCGCGCCCTTGAAATATTATTTGAATTGTATCGTAACAACGAGGAACCAATTAAAATACATGCATTGTTAACAAATCAATTTCGTTTAGTGTACCAAGTGAAAGATCTGACAGAGCAAGGTTATAGCCAACAAAAAATCGCAAGTATCGTAAAGGTCCACCCATATAGAGTAAAATTGGCAGCTCAACACGGACGCCGTTTTAGCAGGCCGGAACTAATGAACTTAATTGATAATTTAGCGGAAGCGGATTATTCCATGAAAAGCGGGAACATCGACAAACGGTTAGCAATTGAGTTGTTATTATTAAAATTGGCGAACCTGAAATAAATGAGTTGTCCTAAAAGTCAGTAGAAACTGACTTTTAGGACTTTTTTGTTCGTTAACATTATAAGGTTTTTAAAAAGTTCATTAGTTTTATAACAAATTTTTCACTAATAGTAGTTGCTATAGAATAAAACACATTAAACCACGTATATTGAATCTACTTTCTTAATGTGTACAAACAAAACAGTGGAAAAACATTTCGTTTTTCCACTGTTTTAAGAATATAGGAAAGCGCTTTCTCTTGTGAAAATAAAAAAACGACCCAAGTGGATCGCTTTTTATCATTATGCAGTTACACCGTTAACAGCTTTCGCTAAGCGAGCTTTTTGACGGTCAGCAGCATTTTTGTGGATAAGACCTTTTTGAGCAGCTTTGTCTAAACGGCTTGCAGCTTCTAAGTATGCAGTTTTTGCACCTTCCACATCGTTATTAGCAACGAAAGCTTCTACTTTCTTAACTGCTGTACGCATTGCAGATTTAACAGTTGCATTATGTGCACGACGTTGATCGCTAGTTTTTACACGTTTAATTGCAGATTTAATATTTGGCATGTAGTTCACCTCCATACATTTTCAAACAAATCGAGAATTATATGAACTCGATATTTTTACAATAAGAACAAGTGATATTCTATCAAAATCAAAGAGATTATGCAATAGTTAGTCAAGGTATTTTTCTTGAAAGGCGAATTAGCTTCGATTTTTATCGTACTAAAAACGACTTTTTCGAGAAAAAGTGCCGACCTCGTCCCCTGATGTGGATATAGATGGAAAAAAGTGCCGACATCGTCCCCTAATGGATACAGATGGAAAAAAGTGCCGACCTCGCCCCTTAATGGATATAGATGGAAAAAAGTGCCGACCTCGTCCCCCTGATGGATAAAGGTGGAAAAAGTACCGACCTCGTCCTTTTATAAGATCTGGAGTAAGTATTGCTGACCGAATAAGTCTACTAAAAAAACTTGACGATTAAACTTCTTTGCATGAATAAATGTAAGTTAGGTAAAGATAAAAGTAAATTTTGGTAAGAGATGATAGGAGGACTTTTGACAGTGGAACTAGATTTAAGCCAATACAACATACGAACCGACCTAGCAGTGGAAGCTAGCCAGATGGCATTAGATAAACATAATCAAGATGCGAAGGAGCCTGTTTCGGCACTTGAAGGTGTTGTAATAAAAGATCGCGAAGAAGATGGAGTAAAAATTACGACCGTAACAATTACCGAACAAGGAGCAGAGATTACTGGGAAAAAGCCAGGAAATTATTTAACATTCGAGGTTCAAGGAATCCGGCAAAAGGATACAGAACTGCAAGATAGAGTAGAAACAGTTTTCGCAAAAGAGTTTTCCCGATTTTTAGAACAATTAGGAATTCCGAAAGATGCAAGCTGTTTAGTTGTAGGATTAGGGAACTGGAATGTAACACCTGATGCGCTAGGGCCGATAGTATGTGAAAACTTACTAATTACGAGACATCTATTTGCGCTTCAACCAGAGAATGTACAAGAAGGATTTCGTCCGGTAAGTTCCATCGTGCCTGGTGTTATGGGATTAACTGGAATTGAAACGAGTGACATCATTTTTGGAGTAGTAGAAAAGTCAAAGCCAGATTTCGTTATAGCGATTGACGCATTAGCTGCAAGGTCAGTAGAACGAGTGAACTCTACGATACAAATTTCAGATACTGGTATTCATCCGGGATCAGGAGTAGGAAATAAACGGAAAGAATTGAGTAAAGAAACGTTAGGAATTCCTGTTATCGCTATAGGTATCCCAACGGTTGTAGATGCAGTTTCCATTACAAGTGATACGATAGATTTTATTTTGAAGCATTTTGGTAGAGAAATGAAAGAAGGAGACCGACCATCTCGTGCTCTAGCCCCTGCAGGAATGACGTTTGGTGAGAAAAAAGTGTTAACTGACGAAGATCTGCCATCAGAGGAACATCGCCAAAGCTTTTTAGGAATGGTTGGTACGCTAGAAGAAGAGGAAAAAAGAAGGTTAATACATGAAGTGCTTCAGCCCCTTGGTCATAATTTAATGGTAACACCTAAAGAAGTGGATGATTTTATAGAAGATATGGGGAACGTTATTGCTGGCGGCTTAAATGCAGCACTACATAGTCAAGTAGATCAAGATAATGTAGGAGCTTATACGCATTAATTATTACTTTGAGGGATGTAAAAAATAAACAAGTTTAAAAACTTAAATATAAATAGGACAAGCTTGTTCTAAACCCTTTCCTTCCGACATACACATCTAGTAATCGTGAAGGAAAGGGTGAGTATTTTTCATGAAGGGCTACCGCTCCTCAAGCTTCGTCGTAACAATAAATGGGACAAGCATTAAAAAAACAATCGTAGCAATCATCGCAGGCTTTATGTTAATTTTCGCGGTATCCGGATTATTAACCTCCTTAAAACCAGAGTACCGAGTAACGTTCTCGGCTATAAATGAGTTTTCAAAACGATTTTCTGGAGAGTCACTATTATTTATTTTTGGATACGAAAATGCTTATTTTACTCAAGGAATCTCCGAAGGTGTGAAAAAGCCTAATTATGTATCAGCGCTTTTTCAATTAACGACAAGTTTAAATTTAGACGATCCGCGTAGTTTAATTCGAGGGGAAATTCCTGGTTTTAGGCAATATGATGGAGAAATACTAATTGCAGGTCAAGGGACAAATTATACAAACTTACCATTTGAGTCACCTCCTCCTCGTGATGTAATGATGGCTGAACGAGAGGCTGCTATTATAAATCTTGAAGAAGAAGATTCGACAGGTGAGGGGAACACTACTCCTCCAGCTAATAATACTGGTGATCGTAAGGTTGTTTATATTTATAACACACATAATACAGAATCATTTTTACCATATTTAGAAGGTGTTACAGAAGCTGATCGTGCCTATCATTCACAAGTAAATGTAACAAGGTTAGGTGAAAGATTAAAAACCGAGCTCGAAACACGTGGTGTCGGAGCACAATTTGAAACGAAAGATATTATGGAAGACTTAAATAAACGAGGCTGGGTCTTTGGACAAGCTTATAATGCGTCTAGGCCAGTAGTAAAAGAAGCAATGGCATCTAATCGTGATTTACAATATTTCATTGATATTCATAGAGATTCTCAAGGAAAAGATATTACAACTATTGATCTAAATGGTGAAAAATATGCAAGAGTTATGTTTGTAATTGGGAAGAACAACCCCAACTATGAAAAGAATGAAAGATTAGTTGCTGAATTGCACGAGTTATTCGAGGAAAAATATCCAGGAGTTAGTAGAGGATCTTTTGTTCCTAAAGGTAGCGTAAATGGTGTCTACAACCAAGACTTATCTGAAAATTCCATTCTTATTGAAATCGGCGGAGTAGAAAATACATTTGAAGAAATGTATCGGACAGTAGAAGCATTTGCGGATGTGTTCAGCGAGTTCTACTGGCAGGCTGAAAAAGTAGATGGAACACCACAAGGAGAAGGACAATAAAATGATCTCTCCTACATTCTAATTTGTGAGGTGCGAACAAGTATGATGAAAAGATTTATGCTAAAGTGTACATTTATCGCGCTTGTGTTATTTCTTGGAGTGCTTTTAGGAATAGGTCAAGCGAATGAAGGAATGAAAAAAATGCAAGGTGTTGAAGGCGATACTTCGGGTGGACAACCTTTTCACATTTTTGAAAAAGAAGATGGTGAAAAGCGAACGTTGTTAGGTGCAGAAGGAACGAAACAAGATATAGAGGCAAAGCAACAAAAGTTAGAGCAAATTAAATCACATAACTTTTATTCCTCGATGGGGAAAAAACTTGCTGACGGAGTTACGAATGCAGTAGGGAAAGTGATTCAAGATTCGGTTGAAAAAGTAAAAGAGCTATAATTGTAAAAAAGTTCCACGCTTTGCGTAGGAACTTTTTTGTTATCGCAAATAAAACGTAGTTATCGCAAATAAAACGTAGTTATCGCAAATAAAACGTAGTTATCGCAAATAAAACGTAGTTATCGCAAATAAAACGTAGTTATCGCAAATAAAACGTAGTTATCGCAAATAAAACGTAGTTATCGCAAATAAAACGTAGTTATCGCAAATAAAACGAAAGCGGAGCGCGCCAGCACCTTCAAACGAAATAGGTAAATGTATCCAGTTGACGGGAGCCTATAAATTTCATTGATTCTAAAAATTAATATTGATATAATCAATTGTACTGTATGTTGCCGATTATGTAGGAGTGAACGTGATGAATAGAGAAGAAAGATTAGAACGTCAGTCGAAAATAAGAAATTTTTCCATTATTGCTCATATTGACCATGGAAAATCTACCTTAGCTGACCGAATACTAGAAAAAACATCTGCCTTAACGCAGCGTGAAATGAAAGCCCAATTACTTGATTCTATGGACTTAGAGCGTGAGCGAGGCATTACGATTAAGTTAAATGCTGTTCAGCTTAGATATAAAGCAAAGGATGGAGAAACATATATTTTCCACCTTATTGATACACCGGGACACGTCGATTTTACTTATGAAGTATCGCGAAGCTTAGCTGCTTGTGAAGGGGCTATATTAGTAGTTGATGCAGCACAAGGTATCGAAGCCCAAACGTTAGCGAATGTATATTTAGCACTAGATAACAATCTTGAAATTATGCCGGTTATTAACAAAATAGACCTTCCGAGCGCAGAGCCTGAGCGTGTTCGTCAAGAAATTGAAGATGTTATCGGTTTAGATGCATCTGAAGCTGTTTTAGCAAGTGCGAAAGCTGGTATCGGGATTGAAGACATTTTAGAACAAGCTGTTCAAAAAATACCAGCTCCAGAAGGTGACCCAGAAGCACCTTTAAAAGCTTTGATTTTTGACTCGTTATTTGACCCTTACCGAGGTGTAGTTGCCTATATTCGTGTTGTCGAAGGTACTGTTAAAGTAGGAGACAAAATAAAAATGATGGCAACAGGAAAAGAGTTTGAAGTTAATGAAGTCGGTGTATTTACCCCAAAACCGTTACAACTCGATGAGCTAACAGTTGGAGATGTAGGTTTTTTAACAGCGTCTATTAAAAATGTTGGAGACACTCGTGTTGGGGATACGATAACGAGTGCGAAAAACGGTGCAACAGAACCGTTACCAGGTTATCGTAAATTAAATCCAATGGTATTCTGTGGACTATATCCAATTGACTCTGCTAAGTTTAACGATCTACGTGATGCTTTAGAAAAATTAGAACTAAATGACTCTGCGTTACAATATGAGCCAGAAACTTCTCAAGCATTAGGATTTGGATTCCGTTGTGGGTTTTTAGGTTTATTACACATGGAAATTATTCAGGAAAGAATTGAACGTGAATTTAATATTGATCTTATTACGACAGCACCATCTGTTATTTACAACGTTTTCTTAACAGATGGTGAAGAATTAAGAGTCGATAACCCATCTAACATGCCAGATCCACAATCTATTGACCGTGTAGAAGAACCTTACGTAAAAGCTACTATTATGGTTCCGAATGATTATGTAGGAGCGGTTATGGAACTATGCCAAGATAAACGCGGAAACTTTATTGATATGCAATATTTAGATGAAAAACGTGTAAGCATTATATACGAAATTCCGTTAGCAGAAATCGTATATGACTTCTTCGATCAATTAAAATCTAATACAAAAGGGTATGCATCTTTTGATTACGAATTAATTGGTTACAAACCGTCTAAGCTTGTGAAGATGGATATTTTATTAAACGCTGAATATGTAGATGCACTTTCCTTTATCGTTCACCGCGATGCCGCTTACGAACGTGGAAAAGTAATTGTTGAAAAACTAAAAGATCTTATTCCAAGACAGCAATTCGAAGTGCCGATACAGGCGGCCATCGGACAAAAAATTGTTGCTCGTTCTACTATTAAAGCAATGCGTAAAAACGTATTAGCGAAATGTTACGGTGGAGATATCTCTCGTAAACGTAAATTATTAGAGAAACAAAAAGAAGGTAAAAAACGAATGAAATCTGTTGGTTCCGTAGAAGTGCCACAAGAAGCATTTATGGCAGTACTTAAAATGGACGATAGCAACAGCAAAAAGTAAAACGGAAAAACACCGCAGAATTCAACTGCGGTTTTTTCTATATATAATCTAAACAAGAAAGTGTGAGATAAGTGATAAAAGCTGCCTATTTGCATATACCCTTTTGTGAGCATATTTGTCACTATTGTGACTTTAATAAAGTGTTTTTAAAAAACCAGCCGGTGGACGAATACTTGCAACAAATGGATGTAGAAATGAAAAAAACGGTGGAAAGATTCCCTACAGAAAACCTCGATACTATTTTTGTAGGGGGAGGAACGCCAACTTCCTTATCTGCTAGTCAGCTCGAAGTATTTTTAACATCCATTCATGAGCATCTACCATTTCAAAAAGATACGGTGGAATTTACATTTGAAGCTAACCCTGGAGACTTAACTAACGATAAACTAAAGGTGTTAAAAGATTTCCACGTTAATCGCCTAAGCTTCGGAGTACAAAGTTTTAACGATGAGTTGTTAAAAAGAATTGGACGTTCTCATCGAGCAAAAGATGTTTTTCAATCGATCACAAATGCAAGGGAAGTAGGGTTTGAAAATATTAGTATTGACCTTATTTATAGCTTACCAGATCAAACAGTAGAAGATTTTGAAGAAACGCTAAAAACCGCTCTTGCGCTAGAAATGGAGCATTATTCTGCATACTCATTAATTATTGAGCCAAAAACAGTCTTTTATAATTTAATGAATAAAGGTAAACTTCCGCTACCATCACAAGAAGAGGAAGCACGTATGTATGAAGTATTATTGGAAGAAATGGCCAAGCATAACTATCATCAATATGAAATAAGTAATTTTGCTAAAGTAGGACTGGAGAGCAGGCACAATATCACCTATTGGGCGAACGAACAATATTACGGCATTGGTGCCGGTGCGCATAGCTATGTTCAAGGAGTCCGAAGAGCTAATGTTGGTCCGCTAACACATTACATGAAATCAATTGATGAAACAGGTTTTCCTTATAAAGAAGAACATAATGTAACAGTTCAAGAACAAATGGAAGAAGAAATGTTCCTCGGCTTAAGAAAAACAGAAGGGGTATCCAAAGGTCATTTTAAGGAAAAATTCGGTAAGGCACTCGATGATGTTTTTTCAAAAGAAATTCAAGAGCATATAGAAAAAGGCTTATTGCAGTGGAACGGCGACCAACTTTCTCTTACGAAAAAGGGTAAATTTCTCGGAAACGAAGTGTTCCAATCATTTATTGGGGTAAATTAAGGGAAGACCTCCGCGATAGTAAAGCTTGCACCATGTAATATGAAATTAGAGTGAAGACTCTTACAGTTTAGAACCGTGAGTGACTCGGAGCGTAGGGAACTTGACTCCCTCCCCGCGGAAAGCAAGTTCTCGTAGCGAAGAGGAACGGATTAAATCATAACTCCAACCTATTTTCAGGGCAGAACCATTCAAATTTAACAATAAATCATATTGCATATCCATTGACAGAGTAATGGCATTTTGGTAATTTAATTATAGAATTAGCACTCGATGTTTAGGAGTGCTAACAGAGGTGATGAAACGTGTTAACGGAACGCCAGTTGTTAGTATTACAAGTAATTATTGACGACTTTATCCGTTCTGCACAACCGGTTGGCTCCAGAACGTTGTCGAAAAAAGAAGAAATAACGTTTAGTTCTGCAACGATCCGAAATGAGATGGCAGACTTAGAAGAATTAGGCTTTATTGAGAAACCTCACACTTCTTCAGGTCGTGTTCCTTCTGAAAGAGGATATCGTTACTATGTCGATCATTTGTTATCTCCAGACCGACTATCGGTACGCGAAGTATCAGAAGTAAAATCATTATTTCGAGAACAAATTTATGAGTTAGAAAAAGTTATCCAAAAATCAGCGCAAATTTTGTCTGATTTAACCCAATACACATCCATTGTATTAGGTCCGGCTGTTCATGAAAATAAGCTAAAGAGACTTCAAATCGTTCCTATCAGCAATGATAAAGCTGTAGCAATTTTCGTAACAGATACAGGTCATGTCGAAAATAGAACGATAACGTTTCCGACGAATGTTTCACCATCAGATATTGAAAAAATGGTAAACATATTAAACGATCGTCTAGTAGGGGCTCCGCTAGTAGAATTAACGAACAAACTGTATAAAGAAGTAGCAACTATACTACGCTCACATATAAGTAACTATGAGCTAGTAATGGAATCGTTAAATTCTACATTGCAAATTAATGATACACAAAACATCTTTACTAGTGGTAAAACAAATATGCTTTCATTACCTGAATTTAATGATATTAATAAAGTCAAATCACTAATGCTGTTAATTGAGCAAGGGAAAGACTTATATCAACTCATCCGTGCGAAAGAAGCTGGCCTTAATATAAAAATCGGAAGTGAAACTAACATGGAAGGGCTAGAAAATTGTAGTCTCATTACTGCTACATACTCAATTGGTCCGGAACAATTAGGAACGATTGCAATACTCGGACCAACTAGAATGGAGTATGCACGAGTAGTTAGTCTATTGAAACTAGTAAGTTCCGATTTGACGAATGCAGTCTCTTCCTTGTATCAAAAAGGTTAGCGTTGGAAATATTGAATAGGGGTAGGTAAGGGAAACACCCTTACTTATCCACGTCTGTTTTATTCAATTATTTTACAAAATATAGAGAAGAATGGTAAAATTATTATTTCTTTTAAGGGAGGTGAAACCATTGACAATAGAAAAAGATAATACAGTAGAAATTGTTGAAGAAACAAATGAGCTTACGGAAGAGCAAGAGCAAGTTGTAAGCGAAGAAGAAGCTCTAAACTCTAATGAAGATGCTGAACTAGCAAGTGCAAAGGAACGTATTGCTGAGCTGGAAAATAAATTAGAAGATAGTGAGAATCGTATTCTCCGACTTCAAGCAGACTTTGATAACTTTAGAAGAAGAGTAAGACTTGACCAAGAAGCTGCTCAAAAATATCGTGCGCAAAATTTAGTAACTGACATATTACCTGCGCTAGATAATTTTGAAAGAGCATTACAAGTCAACACTGATGATGAAAAAGTTAAATCAATCCTTCAAGGGGTAGAAATGGTTCATCGCCAACTAGTAGAAGCATTGAAAACAGAAGGTGTGGAAGCTATTGAGGCGGTAGGAAAGCAATTTGATCCGAACGTTCATCAAGCAGTAATGACTGTAGAAGATGAAGAGCATGAGTCAAATACGGTTGTTGAAGTATTCCAAAAAGGATATATTCTAAAAGATCGTGTTATTCGACCTGCAATGGTTAAAGTTTCTCAATAAACTTCATTTACATAAAGATAAGAGCTATAGGAGGAAATCAAGATGAGCAAAATTATTGGTATAGACTTAGGAACTACAAACTCTTGTGTTGCTGTCCTTGAAGGTGGCGAACCAAAAGTTATTCCTAACCCTGAGGGAAATCGAACAACGCCATCTGTTATCGCATTTAAAAATGGTGAAAGACAAGTTGGGGAAGTTGCAAAACGTCAAGCAATTACAAACCCTAACACAATTATGTCTATTAAACGTCATATGGGTACAGATCATAAAGAAGAGGTTGAAGGTAAACAATTTACACCTCAAGAACTTTCTGCTATTATTCTTCAACATTTAAAAAGCTATGCAGAAGAGTATTTAGGAGAGCCTGTAACGAAAGCGGTAGTTACAGTTCCTGCTTACTTTAATGATGCTGAGCGTCAAGCTACAAAAGATGCTGGTAGAATCGCTGGTTTAGAAGTAGAACGTATTATTAATGAGCCAACTGCTGCTGCGTTAGCATACGGCCTAGACAAAATGGAAGAGGACCAAACAATTCTAGTTTATGACCTTGGTGGAGGAACTTTCGACGTATCCATCCTTGAATTAGGAGACGGAGTATTCGAAGTTCGTTCAACAGCTGGTGATAACCGTCTAGGTGGAGATGATTTTGACCAAGTAGTAATTGACCACTTAGTAGCTGAATTCAAAAAAGAAAATGGTATCGATCTTTCTAAAGATAAAATGGCGTTACAACGTTTAAAAGACGCTGCTGAAAAAGCAAAGAAAGACTTATCTGGTGTATCTAGCACACAAATTTCTTTACCATTCATTACTGCTGGTGAAGCAGGACCATTACATTTAGAATTAACATTAACACGTGCAAAATTTGATGAGTTAACTGCTCATTTAGTAGAACGTACGATGAAGCCAGTTCGCCAGGCATTATCAGATGCTGGAATTAGTGCTTCTGAGCTTGATAAAGTAATTCTTGTTGGTGGATCTACTCGTATCCCAGCTGTACAAGATGCAATTAAAAAGGAAACAGGAAAAGATCCACATAAAGGTGTAAACCCTGACGAAGTGGTTGCACTTGGTGCTGCTGTTCAAGGTGGAGTTTTAACTGGTGATGTGAAAGACGTTGTATTATTAGACGTAACACCACTATCTTTAGGTATTGAAACAATGGGCGGCGTATTTACAAAACTTATTGAAAGAAATACTACGATTCCAACAAGTAAATCTCAAGTGTTCTCAACTGCTGCTGACAGCCAAACAGCTGTAGATATCCATGTTCTTCAAGGGGAGCGTCAAATGGCAGCTGATAATAAAACGTTAGGTCGTTTCCAACTAACGGATATTCCACCAGCTCCACGTGGAGTACCTCAAATCGAAGTTACTTTTGATATTGATAAAAATGGTATCGTAAACGTACGTGCAAAAGATTTAGGTACAAATAAAGAGCAAGCTATTACGATTAAGTCTAGTACAGGACTTTCTGACGAAGAAGTAGAACGTATGGTGAAAGAAGCAGAAGAGAATGCTGAAGCTGACAAACAGCGTAAAGAAGAAGTTGAACTTCGTAACGAAGCGGATCAATTAGTATTCACTACTGAAAAAACGTTAAAAGACCTTGAAGGTAAAGTAGACGAAGCAGAAGTGAAAAAAGCTGAAGATGCTAAAGAAGAATTAAAAGCTGCAATCGAAAAGAACGATTTAGCTGAGATTCGTACAAAGAAAGATGCTCTTCAAGAAATCGTGCAACAACTTTCTATGAAGCTATACGAGCAAGCACAACAAGCTGCACAGCAAGCACAAGGTGCTGATGCAGGTGCTCAAGCAGGTGGAAATGCAGATGACAATGTTGTCGATGCAGAATTTGAAGAAGTGAACGACGACAAGAAGTAAGCTACAACTATATAGAAAGTCAAAGCGGTAGCTTTGACTTTCTTTTTCATGTTGGAGGGAAACCTTAATATAAAGAACATTTAAATAAAAGTCACATTCTCACCCTTATGTCATATCAGTCAACTATTTTTATTGCAAAACATAATACAGGTGAGATACAATAACCTTTATGTGAATAATCGGGAGTGGGTATTAATGAGTAAACGCGATTACTATGAAGTGCTCGGTGTGAGTAAAAGCGCCTCTAAAGAGGAGATAAAAAAGGCATACAGAAAGCTTTCAAAGAAATACCATCCAGATATTAATCCAGATGCAGATGCTGCAGAGAAATTCAAAGAAGTGAAAGAAGCTTATGAAGTGTTAAGTGACGATCAAAGAAAAGCTCATTATGATCAGTTTGGTCATACGGATCCAAATCAAGGGTTCGGAGGCGGCGGAGCTGATTTTGGTGGCTTTGGCTTTGAAGATATTTTTGACACTTTCTTTGGAGGTGGTGGTCGTCGTCGACGTGATCCAAACGCGCCTCGCCAAGGATCTGATTTGCAATATACGATGACTATTTCGTTTGAAGAAGCGGCATTTGGAAAGAATACTGATATTGAAATACCTGTAGAAGAAAGCTGTGATACATGTAATGGTACAGGTGCTAAACCAGGTACGAAGGTTGAGACTTGTTCACACTGTCGTGGAACTGGGCAAGAAAGTGTCGAACAAAATACACCATTTGGTCGCATTGTAAATAGAAGAACATGTTCTAGCTGTCAAGGAACAGGTAAATCGATTCCTAATAAATGTACTTCTTGTGGCGGTAATGGACGCGTGAAGAAGCGCAACAAAATTTCTGTGAAAGTACCAGCTGGTATCGATGATGGACAACAATTACGTGTTGCTGGAAAAGGGGAAGCTGGAATAAACGGTGGACCTGCAGGTGACCTATATATCGTTTTCCAAGTACGTGAACATGAATTTTTTGAAAGAGATGGCGACGATGTATATTGTGAAATGCCTATAACTTATGCACAGGCGGCACTTGGCGACGAAGTGGAAGTTCCAACTCTTCATGGAAAAGTAAAACTAAAAATTCCTGCGGGTACGCAAACAGGTACAAATTTCCGTTTGCGTGGCAAAGGAATTCAAAATGTTAGAGGTTACGGACAAGGAGATCAACATATCCGAATCCGCGTCGTAACACCGACAAAATTAACGGAAAAGCAAAAGCAATTATTACGTGAATTTGCAGAAATTAGTGGTCAAACGCCTGATGAACAAGCAGATAGCTTTTTTGCAAAAATGAAGCGGGCATTTAAAGGAGAATAATGAAGGATTGGAGTTGGTAGTATGAAATGGTCGGAAATTAGTATCCATACAACAAATGAAGCAGTTGAACCGATTTCGAACATTTTGCATGAAGCTGGTGCGAGTGGTGTGGTGATTGAGGATCCATTTGAATTAACGAAAGAACGTGAAGATATGTATGGAGAAATCTATCAACTCAATCCTGATGATTTTCCAACAGAAGGTGTTATTATTAAAGCCTATTTGCCAGTGAATAGTTTCTTAGGTGAAACAGTAGATGCTATTAAAGAGTCTATTAACAATTTACTACTTTTTGATATTGACTTAGGGCTAAACAACATCTCAATTAGTGAGGTCAATGAAGAAGAATGGGCTACTGCATGGAAAAAATATTATAACCCCGTAAAAATTTCAGAAAAATTTACTATTGTTCCTACGTGGGAAACGTACGAACCTGTTAGCACTGATGAAAAAATTATTGAATTAGATCCAGGAATGGCCTTTGGTACAGGTACTCACCCGACAACTGTTCTTTGTATTCAAGCGTTAGAAGATACAATCAAAGGGAATGAAAAGGTAGTCGATGTAGGTACCGGTTCTGGTGTATTGTCTATCGCTGCAGCAATGTTAGACGCAAAAGAAGTGCTCGCATTAGACTTAGATGAAGTGGCTGTAGATGCAGCTAAACTTAATATTAAGTTAAATAAAGCTCAAAATACCGTTACAGTACGTCAAGGTAATTTATTAAATGGTGTAAAAGGACCGGTAGATGTAGTAGTAGCAAACATATTGGCCGAAGTTATTTTACGATTCACAGATGATGTATACAATCTGTTAACACCAGGTGGTACATTTATTTCATCTGGAATTATTCATACAAAAAAGCAAGAAGTAAAGGAAAATTTAGAAAAAGTCGGTTTTACAATACAAGAAACGATGATGATGGAAGACTGGGTTGCTTTTATTGCGAAAAAAAGATAAGTGAGGGAACATGATGCAACGTTATTTTATTAGCAACGACCAAATAAATGATAATAACATTGTAATAGTGGGAGATGACGTTCATCATATTACTCGTGTTTTACGGATGAAAACTGGAGATGAACTTTTATGCTCATGTTCAGAATCCGGGAAAACTGCTCACGCAAAAATAGTCGAAATTACCAGTGATACAGTCCAGGTAGATGTTGTAAAATGGTTGGAGACCACAAGCGAATTACCTGTTCGTGTGGCAATTGCGAACGGGTTGCCTAAAGGGGATAAATTAGAATTGGTTATCCAAAAAGGGACAGAATTAGGTGCTCATCATTTTATCCCTTTTATTGCTGCTCGTTCAATCGTTAAGTGGGATGAAAAAAAAGGTCCAAAAAAAGTAGACCGCTGGAACAAAATATCCAAAGAGGCTGCAGAGCAATCACATCGTTCCTTTATTCCTAAAGTAGAGACTCCTCTCACTTTTCAACAGCTAATGGAGAAAAGTAAAGAATGGGACTATAAAATAGTAGCCTATGAAGAGGATGCGAAGGTTGGAGAAAAATCTGCTTTTGCGACAACTTTACAAAAGATAAAACCGAACGAATCCATTCTTCTTGTTGTTGGGCCAGAAGGTGGCTTAACGGAAAAAGAAGTTGATAAATTAAAAGAGCATGGATTTATAAGCTGTGCGTTAGGTCCACGCATACTACGTACGGAAACAGCACCTCTTTACGGACTTGCTGCTATTTCGTACCAATTTGAATTACTGTGAGGTGAGCGGGAAATGTCGACTGTCGCATTTCATACATTAGGTTGTAAAGTAAACCATTATGAAACAGAAGCAATTTGGCAGCTATTTAAAGCGGAAGGATACGACCGTGTAGAATATGAACAAACTGCAGATGTTTACGTTATTAATACATGTACCGTTACAAATACGGGAGATAAAAAAAGTCGTCAAGTTATTAGACGTGCCATTCGTAAAAATCCGGATGCGGTTATTTGTGTAACAGGCTGTTATGCACAAACATCTCCGGCAGAAATTATGGCAATCCCAGGTGTTGATATTGTTGTTGGAACACAAGACCGTGTGAAAATGTTAGAGTACATTGAACAATACAAACAAGAGCGCCAACCGATTAATGGTGTTGGTAACATTATGAAATCTCGTGTTTATGAGGAGTTAGATGTACCGGCATTTACAGACCGTACACGTGCATCCCTTAAAATTCAAGAAGGATGTAACAATTTCTGTACATTTTGTATTATTCCATGGGCTCGTGGGTTAATGCGTTCTCGTGATCCAAAAGAAGTTGTAAAACAAGCACAACAATTAGTGGATGCAGGTTATAAGGAAATCGTTTTAACTGGTATTCATACTGGAGGATACGGAGAAGACTTAAAAGATTATAACTTAGCCATGCTTCTTCGCGATTTAGAAGAGCAAGTAAAAGGCTTAAAACGAATCCGTATTTCTTCCATTGAAGCAAGCCAAATTACAGATGAAGTAATAGAAGTTTTAAGGAATTCAAAAATGGTCGTTCGTCATCTCCATATTCCGCTTCAATCAGGTTCCGATACTGTATTAAAGCGAATGAGAAGAAAATATTCAATGGAATTTTTTGCGGAAAGATTAACACGTCTAAAAGAAGCACTACCTGGCCTAGCTGTTACATCTGACGTAATTGTTGGATTCCCGGGTGAAACAGAAGAAGAATTTATGGAAACATATAACTTTATTAAAGAACATAAGTTTTCTGAGCTTCACGTTTTCCCATATTCTAAACGTACAGGAACACCAGCGGCTAGAATGGAAGACCAGATTGACGAAGAAGTGAAAAATGAACGAGTTCATCGTTTAATTTCTCTATCTGATCAATTAGCAAAGGAATACGCTTCTATTTTTGAAAATGAAGTATTAGAAGTAATTCCGGAAGAGAAATTTAAAGAAGAGCCGAATAGCAATTTATATGTTGGTTATACAGATAACTATTTAAAGGTTGTCTTTGAGGCAAGTGAAGAAATGGTTGGTAAACTAGTTAGAGTGAAAATCACAAAGGCTGGTTACCCATATAATGAAGGTCAATTTTTACGTGTTTTAGAAGATGACCTTACTTCTATTAATGAAAGAATAGAAGATGTAAAATTAAGCTCCTAAACAATTAGGAGCTTTTTTCATCGTTTAGGAAATTATAAAAGTGGAAAGTTGTGGATAACTACTAACTTTGTGTTGCTACATCCAGCTCCGGCGCTTAGGCCCTATCAAACTTCCCTTATCCGAAGTACGATAAGTCAACATCGGCTCCTCCGTCGCCGTGTTTCCTTTATCACAACCGTAACAGTCCAGTTTGTACGGGCCTGAACGAAGCGCCTGCGCTTTTGTTCTTTCTATTCGTAATAATTCCCGGAGCCAAGACCGTCAATTATGTATCTTTTTACGGCTTTTTCATAAATAGGATCTTTACTGTCATCTATTGAAGCTGTAAAAACTGCAACAATTTTTAGTTCTGGAATGACATATAATCGTTGACCGTAAGCACCGTTTGCTAAGTAATATGAGATGTTGTTATGAGAAGCGGTGTACCATTTGTAACCATAGCCTTCTGAAATTCCAGTTATTAATTCCAATTGAGTTCTAGTACTTTCTTTCACCCAATTACTAGGAACTATTTGCTTCCCTTCCCATACTCCCTCATGTAGCATCAATGTTCCTATCTTTGCTAGATCATAAGGTTGTAAATACATTCCTCTGCCTCCATTTGGATTACCTTCCTTGTCATTCTCCCCCCACCTATATTTCGTAATATTCAATGGTTTAAACAGCTTTTCTTCTGCATAAGTAAGTGCGTCCTTCCCAGTTGATCTACCAATAATGACCGATAAGAGATAAGAAGTACCAGAATTATAACTAAAACGGGTGCCAGGGTCCGTTTCGACAGGTTGATTTAATACGTAGGGGATTCGATCGCTGAATGATCTGTATGTACTTTCATTAATTACTTCCCACTGAAGTCCTGTTCTCATCGTTAGGACATCATGAATCGTTATCTTTTTTAAATGATCTTAGTTTTCGTAATCCCTTATTTCTGGTATATATTCCTCAATACTTTGCTCTACACTTTCAATAAATCCTTCTTCAATGGCGATACCGATTAAAATAGAAACGATACTTTTTGTTATGGAGTTAATTTGATAAAATGAATCATTTGAATGAGGCTCTAAAGGCAAGTTTCTAAAAGCGTGATCTTCAATAATTTCCCCATTTTTAATAATAAGCATCGTTTGTACCCCGTCTTTACTCTCAAGCTCTTTGTACAATAGCTCCTGGTTACTAGGTTGGTTAATAAAATATAAATAAGCACCAGCTACTAAACAAATAAAAAAGAATAAAAATAAAATTGTGTTTTTCATTAAATCCCCCTTTGCGAATAATTCAAAATATTTAGGAAATATTTAGCAATATTGTATTATTTTCGTAACGGATTGTAAATATGTAATATTAAATTAAAATTTTTCATTCTTTCGGGTAATAATAATTGTGTAGTATACAAATATTGATATAAATGATATCATGTTAGAGGTCAGACCTTTTAAATTGGAAGGAGTACATAAAATGAATCAAGAATTAGCAAATATGATCGACCATACATTATTGAAAGCGGATGCAACGAAAGAACAGGTAGAGAAACTATGCCAAGAGGCAAAAGAGTATAATTTTGCTTCCGTTTGCGTAAATCCTACTTGGGTAAAAACTTGTGCGGATTTATTAAAGGATAGTGAAAGCGTAAAAGTTTGTACGGTTATCGGCTTTCCTCTCGGTGCAACTACTCCAGAAGTAAAAGCTTTTGAAACAGCGAATGCAATTGAAAACGGTGCAACGGAAGTAGATATGGTAATTAATATTGGTGCACTAAAAGATGGCGATGACGAATTAGTTGAACGTGATATTCGCGCAGTTGTAGACGCTGCGAAAGGAAAAGCGTTAACGAAAGTAATTATTGAAACCTCCCTTTTAAATGACGAGGAAAAAGAAAGAGCTTGTAAACTAGCTGTTGCAGCTGGAACTGATTATGTAAAAACGTCAACTGGTTTCTCTACTGGTGGTGCAACTATTGAAGATATTGCACTAATGAGAAAGACTGTTGGACCAGAAATTGGTGTTAAGGCTTCCGGTGGTGTTCGTGACACAGAAGGTGCAAGAGCTATGGTAGAAGCAGGAGCTACTCGTATTGGAGCTAGTGCAGGGATTGCGATTGTAAAAGGATTAGAATCTAATAGTGATTATTAGAAACATTCGCTAGTCAGGAGTTCTCGTGACGAAGCGCTTCATGTAAAAAACTCGCTTTCATCAAAGCGAGTTTTTCACGTATGAAGCTTTGTGACAAACTTTGCGAACGGCTTTACAAGTGGTAAAGCAATTACAGAACATAACACGTTGAAAATTAAACTTGCATGAGCTAACTGTACCTCGGGGCTTGAAGCAAGGTTCATTACGATATCACTCATCCCATTTATAAGGGGAAGAAACGCTAACACTCCAATAACATTCAACCAAACGTGTGCAAAAGCAACTAGTTTTGCTTCTTTAATGGAGCCGATACAGGCTAAAATAGCAGTTACACATGTACCGATGTTTGCTCCTAACATGATGGCAATCCCTGTTTGGATGGTTAGAATGTCATTCGTAAGAAAGCTCATACTAATACCAATAGTAGCAGTACTAGATTGAATAATAGCGGTAAGAACTGTCCCAATAAACGCTCCAAAGAGTACCGTTTCGTTTGCCTCTAAAATAAATGATTGGACCGCTGGAATTACCGACAGTGGAAAAGCTAGTTTTTCAAAGCCATTCATTGCAACAAAAAGACAGCCTAACCCAAAAAGGGTAGTACCGATACTAAATATTACTTTCTTCTTAGATATCATTAAAAGTACCCCAACTATTAAGAGCGGGACGATATACGAATCTATATTAAAAGTAATAAGTTCAGCTGTAATAGTTGTCCCAATATTTGTTCCAAGCATAACCCCAATCGATTGATAGAATGATAAATACCCGGCGGCTACTAAGCCAATTGTAATAACCATAACAGCCGAACTACTTTGAATGATCGCAGTTATTCCAGCCCCGACCAACATTCCTTTCCATGGCTTGTCTGTTACAGCAAGCAACCACCCTTGTAATTTATTTTCAGATAAATGATAAAGTCCTGTTCGCATCGAAGTCATACCGAAAAGAAAAATAGCTAAGAAGACAGCAAATAACGATATAATAGATATCAAATAACACCACCTCTACTTCCATATATATGGACAAGTACAAAATCAATGACAAGAAGTTTACGTAGAAAGGAGTTTTTTATTTGCGAAAAAGGATAGATAATACAGTTATGCATAGCTACCCAGGTATGGTAGCAATTGTGACAGCTGAATGGAATGGAGAACGAAACGTAATGGCTGCTGGCTGGCATACATATATTTCTTACGAGCCACCGATTTACGGAGTAGCGGTTGCTAAAGAGAGATACACGCACCATTTAATCGAAAACAGCAAACAATTTGCAATTAATTTTGTACCTGCAGATAAGGCGGAAATCATTCAATTTGTTGGATCAAATTCAGGAGAAAATGTAGACAAGTTTGCTCAACTATCTTTCACAAAAGGCGAGACAATCGAAACCCCGATATTGAAAGATGCATATATTGCTTATGAATGTAAAGTAATTGATCAAAATACTTACGGTGATCACGATTTTTTTGTCGGTGAAATCACATGCTTTTATAAGGATGTTTCCTTATTTACACAAGACGGCTTACCACAGTGGGAGAATTTGAATATCCCATTATACTTAGGTCGATCCAAATATTTAATTGCAAATGAGCGTGCTACAATCATTGATTTATATAAAAAGTAAAGGACGATTTCACGTATTATTCATTGATTAAGCGAATAATGTTGACCTTAAAAGATGAATATATTATACTTGAACAGTACATGTTCTATTGTTTTTTCATTATAGGAACATGTTTATTGTTGATAATGCAAGTGGTTGTTCTGGAGGGAGGGAATTAGAATGTCTAAAACTGTAGTTCGTAAAAACGAATCGTTAGAAGATGCTCTTCGCCGTTTCAAACGCTCAGTTTCCAAAACTGGTACGTTACAAGAAGCGAGAAAGCGTGAATTCTATGAAAAGCCTAGCGTAAAGCGTAAGAAGAAGTCTGAAGCTGCTAGAAAGCGTAAATGGTAAAAAGAGGGTGTAAGTAATGAGTCTTCTCGAACGTTTAAACTCTGATATGAAACAAGCAATGAGAGATAAGGATAAAGAAAAACTTTCTGTTATTCGTATGGTTAAATCTACATTGCAAAATGAAGCAATTAAGCTCGGTAAAGATTTGTCTGAAGACGAAGAACTTACTGTTTTGTCTCGTGAATTAAAGCAACGTAAAGACTCCCTCCAAGAATTTGATAAGGCCGGTCGTGAAGACTTGGTTCATAAATTACAGGCGGAAATTATAATTGTCGAACACTATATGCCAGAACAGCTTTCAGAAGAAGAAATTGCAGCGATTGTGAAACAAACAATTGCTGATGTAAATGCTTCCTCTAAAGCAGAAATGGGTAAAGTAATGGGCGCGCTTATGCCGAAAGTAAAAGGAAAAGCAGATGGAAGCCTCGTAAATAAGATTGTCCAACAACATCTTTCATAACAAATGAAAATAGCACCTTACCTTGTAAGGTGCTATTTTTTCATAAACACGGTAAAATACATAATAGGATATTTATTTTTTTGAAACCTTTTCCGCCATGCTGCGTATTACTTAGTATGATTGGAAATCCTATATACAGTTGGAGGGAGGTACGTTCATTCATGAGAAAGTTTTTTCGAATGGGCTCATTATTTACGTTGTTATTAGGTATAATTCTTCTTATTCCTTCATTAATCCCTAGTAAGACAAGCGGAGCTGAACCGGTCGTTCACGTAATTCCGGTACATGATACAGTAGAAAAAGGGTTAATGATGTTTATGGAGAGATCGATAAAAGCAGCTGAACAAGATGCAGCTGATTTAATTGTTTTCGACTTGCATACCCCAGGTGGTGCTGTTGATGCAGCAACTGACATAGCAAGAATCATCCATTCTACTGATATTACTACCGTTTCTTTTGTAAATACTTGGGCTATTTCTGCTGGAGCTTATATTGCTCTAAATACAGATCAAATTTATTTTGCACCAGGCGGGAAAATGGGAGCAGCTGCTGTTATTACTCAAGATGGAAACGCGGCAGATGATAAAGCGCAATCCTTATGGTTAAGAGAAATGAGAGATGCAGCAGAGCATAATGGCAGGGATCCTAAATATGCGGAGGCAATGTTAGACGTGGATGTAGATGCTTCGGAAGTTGGTGCACCTACAGGTAAATTACTAACATTAGGACCAACTACTGCATTAGAAGTAGGCTATTCCGAAGGTACTGTTACAAGTTTAGAAGAACTTTTAAAGACACTTGGCTTGGAAAATGCAAATATTGTGGAAGCAGAAGTTTCGTTTGCTGAAAAAATAGCTCGTTTTATTACGAACCCGATGGTTGCATCTATTCTAATTACAATCGGATCACTAGGCTTAGTTCTTGAGTTATACTCACCAGGCTTCGGAATTCCGGGTGCAATGGGAGTTAGTGCATTATTATTGTTTTTCTATGGACATCTAGTAGCGGGATTAGCAGGAATGGAAACTTTAATTCTATTCATTTTAGGTATTGTGCTCATTGTGCTAGAGTTATTTGTACCAGGAGGAATTTTAGGTATTATCGGTCTAGGTGCCGTTATTACTAGCTTCTTCCTCGCAACAGATGATGTTATGCAAATGGGAATGTCCCTACTATTTGCGTTAACAGTGACGATTATTGTGATGGTTATTATATTTAAAGTATTCGGCAAAAGAATACGAGTATTTGACCGTATCGTTTTAAGAGACTCGACAAGTACAGAGCAAGGATATATTTCCAACATATCAAGGATAGATCTCGTTGGACAAAAAGGAAAAACATTAACAACGTTAAGACCTTCTGGTACAGCTATTATCAATAATGAGAGAATAGACGTTGTAACGGAAGGAACGTATATTGATGCAAATAAAGATATTACAGTAGTAAAAGCTGAAGGCTCACGAATAGTTGTTCGTGAAATCTCTTCATCTAAATAAATTTTTTATTAACGAAAGGTAGGTAATCACATGCAAGATCCAGGAACTTTAATCGTTCTCGTAGCGATTGCGTTAGCTATTATCTTTTTAGCTGTTTTATTAACATTCGTACCAGTAATGCTGTGGATTTCCGCATTAGCTGCAGGTGTACGTGTAAGTATTTTCACATTAGTTGGGATGAGATTACGTCGAGTAATCCCAAGTCGCGTTATTAATCCATTAATTAAAGCGCATAAAGCTGGTTTAGGAGTTACTACTAACCAACTTGAAAGTCACTACTTAGCAGGTGGTAACGTAGATAGAGTAGTTAATGCTTTAATTGCTGCTCATCGTGCAAACATTGAAATTAACTTTGAACGTGCTGCTGCGATTGACTTAGCAGGTCGTGACGTTCTAGAAGCAGTACAAATGTCCGTTAACCCTAAAGTAATCGAAACACCGTTTATTGCTGGGGTTGCAATGGATGGTATTGAAGTAAAAGCGAAAGCTCGTATTACAGTGCGTGCAAACATTGACCGTTTAGTCGGGGGTGCTGGAGAAGATACAGTTATTGCTCGTGTTGGTGAAGGTATTGTAAGTACAATTGGTTCTTCTCATGATCATAAAAAAGTATTAGAAAATCCAGACTTAATCTCTCAAACAGTATTAAGCAAAGGCTTAGATGCAGGTACTGCTTTTGAAATTCTTTCCATTGATATTGCTGATATTGATATCGGTAAAAACATCGGTGCAGAATTACAAACTGATCAAGCAGAAGCCGATAAAAAGATTGCTCAAGCTAAAGCAGAGGAACGTCGTGCGATGGCGGTTGCACAAGAGCAAGAAATGCGTGCTCGTGTAGAAGAAATGCGTGCAAAAGTTGTGGAAGCAGAAGCAGATGTACCACTAGCTATGGCAGAAGCATTACGTTCAGGAAACATTGGTGTTATGGATTATATGAATATCCAAAACATTACTGCTGACACAGATATGAGAGACTCCATTGGGAAATTAACGGATAATAAATCTGAAGAAGATGGAAAATAATTTAAAAGGGCACTATTGTCCCTTTATAAATAAAGAAGGGAGGCTTACTCCTTTTCATGAATATAATTGAATGGATTTTTTCGAACCCTCTTATACTGTTTATTTTAATTGGTATTCTATCTAGTCTGTTTCGGAAAAAAGGTGAAGAACAGCAACAAACTAATAAACCGAGGCCACAGCGACAACAACAGGCTGGCCAGCAAACGCAGCAACAGACTGCGAACGAGGAAAAAGAATATAATTGGGATTTTGATATTTTTGGTGAAAAGGCCGAAGAGCTTGAAAAGCAGTTAAGAGATACTTTCTATCCACCAAAAGAAGAGAAAGTGATGAAAGTGGAGCCTGTTAGAGAGCAATCTAAAGTAGAAAGAGTGCTGGATTTTGAAATTCCGAAAGATAGTCCTATTCTACAAACAGAACTTCAAACATCAGAAGGTAAAGTGTATAAACACCACCACGAAATATCTAGAAAACAAGTTGTAAATGGGGTAATATGGTCAGAAATTCTTGGTCAACCGAGAGCCCAAAAGCCTTACCGACCACCTCACCTTCAAAGGAGAGGTAGGTAAAGAAAAAGAGACTGCTTTTGTGCAGTCTCTTTTTTGTCCTCGTCTAGCTAAGTCACTTAAGCCCTGGCTAACTTCATGATCAAGAGAACGATAACTTCTACTGGAACAGTCTTTTCTTGCAGGTCTAAAGGGATGCGCCTAATTTTTTATAACATAGGTACACACAAAGGGGGGAGGATTCATGTTTCTAGAAAAACTGAAGAGCCAGTTACATCATAATAAATCAATATTTATCGGAGAAGAAACGGCTTTTCGTTCCGCCATATTAATACCTTTAATACGAGTGGATGATGAATGGCATATCCTTTTCGAAGTGCGTTCATTTAAGATGCGAAGACAACCAGGCGATATTAGCTTCCCTGGTGGTCGAATTGACGCTTCGGACGACTCACCGCTGGCAGCCGCATTACGAGAAACATATGAAGAATTAGGTGTGCAACCGAATAAAGTGAATGTGATAGGAGGATTAAGTCCTTATGTTGCTTCACCGACATTTGTTGTCTATCCATTTGTTGCAGCAGTTGATTATAAAGAAATTATCCAATGCTACAATAAAGAAGAAGTGGAAGAGGTATTTACAATACCAGTTAAATGGTTACTGAACTATAAGCCGGATATGCATTTAGTTACAGTTGAACTAAAACCTTCGCTAGATTTTCCTTTTGATAAAATCGTTAATGGGACGAACTATCAATGGGGTACTAGGTCAGTTGAAGAATGGTTTTATTTTTATGACAAGTATACGATTTGGGGATTAACAGCAAGAATATTAAAACATTTTATTCATATTTTAAAAATTGAAAAGTAAGCAGATACAATCCATTTTTTTTTCACGAGAACGGCATCTGTAAAAGCTGAAGCTAGAATCATATTCTTTGGAATAAGACCTCCTTTTTTCTCATACACATGAGATGAAAGGGGGTTTTTCCATGCTCAAGAAATTCCGAGCCAGAATGAATAATTGGGTGACGCAAAATATGGAATTACCCGCAGATGTCATGATGGATCTGCCGAGGATTACAATGATTGGCCAAATACATATATACATTGAAAATCATCGTGGGCTTTTAACTTTTTCTGACACTGAAATAAGGCTTCTATTGAAACAGGGACAACTCCTTGTCAAAGGTGAAGCGTTTGTTATTAAGACGATTATGCCGGAAGAAATTTTACTAGAAGGAAAAATTAGTCAAGTAATTTACTTAACGGAATAAAAAGTTGGGGTGGAGAATAATGAAAAATGATTGGATTCATTTTTTTTCAGGAACAGTAAAAATAATAATAGAGGGTAAAGGGGTAGAACGATTTATAAATGATTGTATACGTGCTAATATTTCGATTTGGAACATAAAAAAATTAGGAATAGAAAATTATACTTGTTATATTCGCCTAAAGGATGTTTCAAGTTTAAGGAGAATTATTAAAAAACATGATTGTCGATTTCGTTTCTTAACAAGGAAAGGTCTTCCTTTCCTTGTTCAATATTCTTGGAAAAATAGTGGCATTATAGCAGGTATCGCAGCATTTTTTATTACAATATTTTTGCTTTCGAATATGGTATGGAGCATCCAAATTAACGGTGCTAATCCAGAAACAGAACATCATATTGCCCAAGAATTGAACAAGCTTGGTGTAAAAAAAGGAAAGTTTCAATTTTTTTTATTAGATCCGGAAAGTATACAACGTCATTTAACAGACACGATTGAAGAATTAACATGGATTGGTGTGGAGCTAAATGGGACATCCTATTCATTCGAAGTAGTAGAAAAGACAGAGCCTGGAGAAGAGGAGTACGTTTCTCCACAAAACTTAGTAGCTAAGAAAAAAGCGGTAATTACCGATATGTTTGTCGAAAAAGGACAACCAGTAGTATCGCGTGATGATTATGTAAAAGAAGGACAGTTACTAGTTTCTGGACTCATCGGAAGAGAAGAGGAACAGAAGGCAATAGCGGCTAAAGGGAAAGTATATGGTGAAGTTTGGTATATGTCTACAGTAACTGTACCATTAAAGGAAACACTACATGTATTGACAGGGGAAAACGAAAAACAACATTATGTGAAGGTGGGGAAACTTTCTCTTCCAGTTTGGGGATTTTTTAAGCCTGAATATGAAGAAATGAAGGAAGAGCAGTCAGAGCGATATTTATACTTTTGGAAGTGGAAATTACCAATATCTTATGTCCAAAAATCCCAATATGAAACAGAATTAATACAAACAATATATAGTGAGGAAGAAGCGATTGAAAAAGGTTTATCGTTAGGAAAAGAGGAGCTTGAAAATAAATTACCCCAAGATGCAGTAATTAAAGGTGAAAAAGTTTTGCACCAAAGTTTAGAGAATGGTAAAGTAAAATTAGCTATTCATTACCAAGTGATAGAAAATATAGTAAAAACAGAACCAATCATTCAAGGAGACTAAAAATGTCAGAAGGATTAGTCATGATGAATCAACAATTAGAAAATCCAAATGAAGCATTAAGTTTATTTGGAAATCAAGACGTACATTTAAAGCGATTAGAAGAAGAGTTAAACGTATCAATTGTTACACGTGGAGAATCATTAAATGTTTCTGGAGAACCACAAAATGTAGAGATAGTAGATCAAATACTACAGCAACTAATTTTGGTCATACGAAAAGGTATAAAAATATCAGAGCGCGATGTTATTTATGCTGTCCAGCTAGCTCGTGAAAACAATTTACAATCATTTCAAGATCTCTATGAAGAAGAGATTACGAAAAACGTTAAAGGGAAATCAATTCGTGTTAAAACGTTAGGACAAAGGCAATATGTTTCAGCCATTAAGAAAAATGATTTAGTTTTCGGTATTGGTCCAGCGGGTACCGGAAAAACATATTTAGCAGTCGTAATGGCTGTTAGTGCATTGAAAAATGGTAATGTAAAACGGATCATATTAACTAGACCTGCTGTAGAAGCAGGTGAAAGTCTTGGTTTTCTACCAGGTGATTTAAAAGAAAAAGTGGATCCTTACTTACGACCTTTATATGATGCGCTCCATGACGTTTTTGGAAACGAGCATACTCAACGTCTTATTGAAAGAGGAGTTATTGAGATTGCACCACTAGCATACATGCGTGGCCGAACTTTAGATGATGCATTTGTTATTTTAGATGAAGCGCAAAATACAACACAGGCACAGATGAAAATGTTTTTAACTCGTTTAGGTTTCGGTTCAAAAATGGTGATCACTGGGGATGTTACTCAAGTAGATTTACCAAAGGGAGTTCAATCAGGATTATCTGTAGCAAGGAAGATTTTAGATAACGTAAATGGTATTAAATTTATCGAATTAGAGCAATCAGATGTTGTGCGTCATCCTCTTGTTGCAAAAATTATTAATGCATATGAAAAGACAAATGAAAAATAATTAAAAAGCCCCATATTTTGGGGCTATTTCAGCTGTTCAAAAAGTAAAGAATTTTATATGCTTATTAAAAAGTCAAATGAATGGATAAAAGGAGGGAAATTATGAGAAGGAATGCACCCTTTTATACATATATAAAGCGTCTGAAAAAATTCAGATTTTATCATATTATCGTATATGCATTACTTGGTCTTATTATGTTTGCACTAATGTATTCAAACGTAACTCCTGAAAATTTACAGCTAAGCATTGGTGATAAGGCTGATCGGAACCTACGTGCCCCTCAATTTACAATCGATACAGAAAAAACAGAAGAAAAAAGAAACGAAGCTGCTGGTGCAGTGGAACACGTATACGTGTTGGATGAGGAAAAGGCTGTTCAACAAGTAGAGAGAATCCATATTATTATTGATTCTGTTGAGACAACGAAGCAAGAGGTAGCAAAACAAGGGGAACAAGAAGTACTAAATGAAGAAGGCGAAATCGAAATACAACAAGTAGATATTCCTCTAGAAGAGCAAATGGCTATTCTTCAAGAAAAGCTAACTAGCAAATTGCCAAGTGATTGGAGAAGAGATATACAAGAAGAGGATTTAATTACTTTATTAAATGCAGATTTTAATCAGTTAAGTGTATTAAGAAATGCAACTATTACGGCTGTTCATAATGCGATGCAACAAGAAATATTAACGGTTGCAGACAGGGATGACGCGCGTAAATCGTTTGAAACGGAAATGCGGATTACAAGTATTCCAGGTGATAGTGAAAACATCATCCGTAACGTTGGGATAAACATTGGTAAAATCGCTATAATCCCTAATAAATTTTATGACTCGAAAGCTACACAAGATGAGCGTCAAGCAGCAAAAGATGCTGTAGAACCTGTTGAAATCGCTACTGGTCAGCTTCTCGTAAAAGAAGGAGAAACAATTACTAGAGAGTTGCATAGACAATTAGAAGTTGCAGGACTTTTAAATACGAATAAATCCATTTTTTCTTATATAGGTTTAGCGTTATTAATTGCTATTATGCTTTCTTCATTAGTCTATTTATTTAACGGGAAAGAAATTAGTAGCCATAATAAAAATTCTTATTTAACGATGTATTTAATTATTTTTACTATTACACTACTTATTATGAAAGTGATAAGTCTTTTCCAGCAGTTTGAAAACGCGGCTCAAATAGGCTTTATTGCACCAGTTGCAATGGGAGCAATGTTAACGAAAATGCTAATTAACGAAAGAACAGCAGTGATCACTAGTATTATTTTTGGTATTTGTGGAAGTATCATTTATAATGAATTTCCAGGTACTCTAAACTATTCTTTAGGTATTTACCTACTAGTATCATCGGTTGCGGGTGTTTTATTTTTAAGCCAACATAACCGTAGATCAACTATTTTACAAGCGGGTATGTTCATATCCTTAATTAATGTTGGGATGATTATATCTTTATTAGCTATTAAAAATACAAATTTCTTTATGATGAATGGATTGTTAAATTTAGGAACGAACATTACAATGGCTGTTGGTTCTGGCGTTGTTGCAGCTGTTTTAACAATCGGATTATTGCCTTTTTTTGAAGCAGGATTTGGGATGCTTTCTACGATGAAATTACTAGAACTATCTAATCCGAACCATCCATTATTACGAAAAATACTTATGGAAACACCAGGCACTTATCATCATAGTGTGATGGTTGCTAACTTAGCAGAATCAGCATGTGAGGCAGTTGGAGCTAATGGGCTGTTAGCAAGGGTTGCATCTTATTATCACGACATTGGAAAAACAAAAAGGCCGAATTACTTTATTGAGAATCAAATGGGGAGAGAAAACCCGCACGACAAGTTACCGCCACAAACGAGTAAAAATATTATAGTAGCCCATGCAACAGATGGGGCTGAAATATTAAGGCAACACAATATGCCAAAAGAAATTATAGATATTGCAGCGGAACATCATGGAACGAGCCTTCTGAAGTTTTTCTACCATAAAGCAAAAGAGCAAAATAGTGAGGTAGAAGAACAAGAGTATCGTTATCCAGGTCCTAAAGCACAATCAAAAGAAGCAGCCATTGTAGGTACTGCAGATAGCATTGAAGCAGCTGTTCGATCGCTAAACAATCCAACTCCTGAAAGAATTGAGACGATTGTTAAAGCAATCATTAAAGACCGAATCCAGGATGAGCAATATAGTGAATGTGATATAACGTTTAAAGAATTAGAATTAATAAGCCAATCATTCTGTGAGACGTTGCAAGGAATATTCCATTCAAGAATAGAATATCCAGAAGCAGCTAACAAGAAAGTGGAGGTTAAATAATGTTACAAATCGATTTAGTAGACGAGACATCACTGTTAAATGAACAACAATTTACAGGACTAGAAGATTTGTTGCAGTTTGCGGCTAAAATGGAAAAAGTCCCTAACAATGCGGAACTCTCCGTCACTTTTGTGACAAATGAACGCATTCAAGAAATTAATCGAGAATATCGAGATAAAGACTATCCAACTGATGTTATATCCTTTGCCCTAGAAGAGATGGGAGAGGGAGAATTAGAGATTGTGTATGCGGAAGAAGAGCCGACTATCCTCGGAGATATCATTATTTCTATTCAAAAGGCAAAAGAGCAGGCCGAGGAATACAATCATTCATTTGAACGCGAATTAGGCTTTTTAGCTGTGCATGGTTTGTTACATTTACTAGGATATGACCATGAAACAGAAGAAGAGGAAAAGGAAATGTTTCAAAAGCAAAAGGATATTTTAAACGCGTATGGCCTCAAAAGAGACTAAAAAGAGTTTTAGAGGGTCGTTATCGAAAAGTTTCTTTTTTGCACTAGAAGGATTTATGTATGTGTTGAAAAAAGAAAGAAACATAAAAATCCACATTATTATTGCAATTTTTATGATACTTCTCTCTCTTTACTTAAATATTTCCAAAATTGAGTGGGTTGTGTTGTTTCTTATAATAGGTGGAATGGTAGTAATAGAGATAATAAATACAGCGATTGAAAATGTTGTTGATTTAGTAACGGAAGATTTTCACCCGTTGGCAAAAATAGCAAAAGATGTTGCGGCATCTGCGGCTTTAGTCTTTGCGGTGGTTGCGGTGGTTGTTGGCATTATATTATACTTACCGTACATTGTTCAGTTAGTTAAATAAATTGAAAATTTTAAATTTTAAATTTAATTCCTAGAAAACTAATGATTTATTACTCAGTTTCATGTAAAATAATATATAGGTATACAGTTAGTATACCGCTGAAAGGAAGACATGTTGTGAACATTAATGCATTAATTGAAGAAGCAAAATCAGCAAGAGAACGAGCATACGTACCTTACTCTAAGTTTAAAGTGGGCGCTGCTTTACTAATGCGTGATGGGAAAGTTTTTAAAGGTTGTAATATAGAAAATGCTTCATATGGCATGACGAATTGTGCAGAAAGAACTGCTCTGTTTAAAGCGTATTCAGAAGGGGAAACAGAAGTAGCAGCAATTGCTGTTGTTGCTGATACTGATAGACCTGTCCCTCCGTGTGGAGCTTGTCGCCAAGTGATTTCCGAATTATGTTCAAAAGATACGAAAGTGATCTTAACGAACTTAAAAGGTGATATTCAGGAACTAACTGTCGAAGAATTACTACCAGGAGCATTTACAGCGGAGGATATGAATGAATAATCAAGCTTTTAAATCAGGTTTTGTTTCCATTATTGGTCGTCCGAATGTTGGAAAATCAACCTTTCTAAATAGAGTTATTGGACAAAAAATTGCAATTATGAGTGATAAACCACAAACAACCCGTAATAAAATTCAAGGTGTTTATACGGAAAACGATGCACAAGTTATCTTTATCGATACACCAGGTATTCATAAACCGAAGCATAAACTTGGTGATTTCATGATGAAAGTTGCCCAAAATACGTTAAAAGAAGTAGACTTAGTCCTTTTTATGATAAACGCGGTAGAAGGATACGGTAGAGGTGACGAATTCATCATTGAACGTTTAAAAGAGACGAAAACACCTGTATTTTTAGTCGTTAATAAAATTGACGAAGTGCACCCTGATGAGCTATTTCCGTTAATTGACCACTATAAATCTTTATTCCCGTTTAAGCAAATTATTCCGATATCTGCTTTACAAGGGAATAATGTTGGGACGCTGTTGGACTTAATTAAAGAATTTCTTCCAGAAGGCCCACAATATTACCCTGCTGATCAAGTAACGGATCATCCTGAACGCTTTATTGTTTCAGAGTTGATAAGAGAAAAAGTTTTGCACTTAACACGAGAAGAAGTTCCACATTCTATTGCAGTGGCAATTGATTCGATGAAACGTAGACCTAATGGCGATATTATTGATGTTCAGGCAACAATCGTTGTGGAAAGAGATTCACAAAAAGGTATTGTTATCGGAAAGCAAGGAAAAGTTTTAAAAGAAGTTGGGCAACGTGCCCGTGTGGACATTGAAGCATTACTCGGATCGAAAGTCTTTTTGGAACTTTGGGTAAAGGTACAAAAGGATTGGAGAAATAAACAATCACAATTAAGAGACTTTGGTTTTAGAGAAGACGAATATTAAAAGTTATTCATGGAGACTAAACATTTTACAAAATTTATATAACATGAAAAGAGTAAAAAACGGTCATCATACAGTTAAGTGTAGTTGTTCCAAACGTCGACGTGAGAACAATGTAAATAAACTAAACCTCTGAATAATTTACATGAAAAACACTTAGAGGAATTGGAAATCATTTGCTAGTACAACAGAAAGGGTGGGGTTAAAGATGTTAGATTTTACCTGGAAAGTTTTTACCGAGACAGGTAATATTGATACCTATCTATTATTTAAAGAGCTTGAAAAGGATCGAACTGAATTACCCGAAACAGACGAAGAACTAGCGCATCGAGATGTACCAATTTCGTAATATAAGCAATCACCCCTAAGGCAATCTACAATACGTAGATTGCCTTAGTTTGTTGTAGAAGTAACATTCTCAAGGAAGGCATCATTGCATGTGAACATATGCACCATGGGCATGAAAATGGATATCGAGCTCTTTTGAAAGGTATAATCTTTTTCCTTTTAAGATTTAGAACCGTGAGTGCAACGGAGCGGAAGGCACTTGACTCCAGCGGGAGCTAGACATCTCCCCGTGGAAAGCAAGTGTCTGTAGCGAAGTGAAACGGACTAGCTTAAAACTAAAGAAGCCTATTTTCAAGGCGGACACCAAGAATTTTTATTAAAACTATAAACAACTTTACTTGCTCTTTTATCTTTAAATTCATTACAATACAGTTAGATAAACAGAAATGGTGTGGAATCATTGTTACATAAATGCGAAGGAATCGTTATTCGAACAAACCAATACGGAGAAACGAACAAAATCGTGACACTTTACACAAAAGAAATAGGGAAAGTCGGTGTCATGGCAAGAGGTGCTAACAAACCAAGTAGCAGACTTACAGCAGTCTCCCAATTGTTTTGCCATGGATATTTTTTATTTCAAAGAGGCAAAGGATTAGGCAGTCTTCAACAAGGTGATATTGTAGAATCCATGAGAAAAGTAAGAGAAGACATCTTTTTAACGGCTTATTGCTCCTACATTGTTGAATTAACCGATAAAGTAACCGAAGATAATCAAAAGAACCCCTTTCTTTTTGAACTATTACGACTTACTTTACAATCGATCAATGAGGGGAAAGACCCCGAAATATTAACTTTTATATATGAAATGAAAATGTTGTCTGTTATCGGTATCGCTCCTGAATTAAGCCAATGTTCGTGCTGTGGGGCATCAGAAGGAAAATTTGCTTTCTCTGTACGTGAAGGTGGTTTTATATGTCATCGTTGCTTTCATCGTGACCCGCATCTCTTAAAAGTGTCAGAAGGAACACTTAAGCTTCTTAGAATTTTTTACTTTTACGACCTTCATAAAATTGGGAATATTTCCGTGAAGGAAACAACGAGAAAAGAAATTCGTAAAGTATTAGATGCATATTATGAAACATATTCAGGGATAGTATTAAAATCAAAGAGATTTCTAAATCAAATGGGCTCACTGCGTGCTACTTTGTCAGATGATTCGAATGAAAGTTGACAGGGATGTAAAAATCATATATTATTCCAATTAAATAATATGGTTGTGTTGAAGGAAAGGAGTACTTATCCTACTCTATAAAAGCGAACCTAGGACAGTGGAAGCTAGGGTATGGAGAGATAAGGAAGGGCGTTCTGGAGCAACATTCGTAAAGTGGTAAAAGGAATTTTCCTTTTACAAATAGGGTGGAACCGCGGGTAAACTCTCGTCCCTATGCTAAAGAATTAGCATAGAGATGAGAGTTTTTTTATTTCTAGCTGCTAATTCAAAAAACACAAACAAGGAGGAAAAAGCATGAATATTCAACAAATGATTTTAACTTTACAAAATCATTGGTCAGAACAAGGTTGTATTTTAATGCAAGCATATGATGTTGAAAAAGGGGCGGGAACGATGAGTCCATATACGTTTTTACGCAGTATCGGACCGGAGCCGTGGAATGTAGCATACGTTGAGCCATCTAGGAGACCAGTGGATGGGAGATACGGGGATAATCCTAACCGACTTTATCAACATCACCAATTTCAAGTTATCATGAAACCATCTCCAGATAACATTCAAGAGTTGTACTTACAATCATTAGTTAAACTAGGAATTGACCCATTAAAACATGATATTCGCTTTGTAGAAGATAATTGGGAAGCACCGACACTAGGTGCTGCTGGACTAGGATGGGAAGTTTGGTTAGACGGCATGGAAATTACCCAATTTACGTATTTTCAACAAGTTGGTGGAATAGAGTGTAAACCAGTTTCAGTTGAAATTACGTACGGTATTGAACGTCTAGCATCGTACATCCAGGATAAAGAAAATGTGTTTGACTTAGAATGGACAGATGGATTTACAGTTAAAGATATTTTTTATCAGCCAGAATATGAACATTCAAAATATACGTTTGAAACGTCTGATCCTGAAATGCTATTCCATTTATTCGATGTTTATGAAAAGGAAGCTCATAGGCAGATGGAACATGGATTAGTTCATCCGGCTTACGATTATGTATTAAAATGCTCACACACGTTTAATCAATTAGATGCTAGAGGAGCAATATCCGTAACAGAACGTACTGGATATATAGGGCGTGTTCGGAATTTAGCTAGAAAAGTAGCAAGAACGTTCTACGAAGAAAGAGAAAAGTTAGGTTTCCCAATTTTAAATAAGGAGGGAAAATAAATGGCAAACAGAGATTTATTAATTGAAATTGGTCTAGAAGAAATGCCAGCGCGATTCGTTACTAGTTCAATGAACCAACTTTCAGATAAAATAAAAGAGTGGGCAACGGAGCATCAACTTTCGTTTGAGCAAATTTTACCTTACTCAACTCCACGCAGATTAGCAATAGTTGTAAAAAACTTATCGGAAAAACAAAGTGACGTAACAATAGAAGCTAAAGGACCTGCCAAAAAAATTGCACAAGATGAAGATGGAAATTGGTCAAAAGCAGCGCAAGGATTTGTGAGAGGTCAAGGCGTATCTGTTGATGATATATTTTTTAAAGAGATAAATGGGATTGAATATGTACATGTGCAAAAACATGTTAAAGGAAAAGAAACTTCTAAATTATTAAAAGAACTAACAGAAGTAATTACTTCCCTACATTTCCCTAAAAATATGAGATGGGCAAATGAAGACTTACGTTATGTTCGTCCGATAAAATGGTTAACTGTACTGTTTGGAGAAGAAATTGTACCTGTTGAGATTGCAAATGTAAAAGCAAATCGTTTCACATATGGTCACCGTTTCTTAGGAGAGAAAGTTACAATCGCATCTCCAGAAAAGTATGTAGAAACATTATTAGGCCAATTCGTAATTGTCGATTCAATGGAAAGAAAAGAAGCGATTCGTTCTCAATTAGCTATTCTGGGTGATGAAAATGGGTGGAGCATTCCTGTAGATGCTGACCTTTTAGAAGAGGTAAATAATTTAGTTGAATATCCTACTGCTCTATTCGGCAACTTTGAAGAAGAATACTTATCACTACCGGAAGAAGTATTAATAACTTCAATGAAAGAACATCAACGTTACTTCCCAGTGAAAAGTAAAGAAGGTCAGCTGTTACCTCATTTTGTTACAGTGAGAAATGGTAATCATGAACATTTAGATGTTGTAGCTAGAGGTAATGAAAAAGTTTTACGTGCAAGATTATCAGATGCAGCATTTTTCTATAAAGAGGACGAAAAACTTGTCATTGACGAGGCGGTTGCGAAGCTAGATAAAATCGTATTCCATGAAGAAATCGGAACAACCGGAACGAAAGTAAAAAGAGTTCGCGCTTTTGCTGAACATATAGCTAAACAATTAGAAATGGACGACGAAACGCTTCAACACGTTTTAAGAGCAGGGGCAATTTATAAGTTTGACCTAGTATCTCAAATGGTGTATGAATTCCCAGAGCTACAAGGCATAATGGGAGAAAAATATGCAAAAGCAAAAGGTGAAGCAGATGTTGTGGCTGTAGCGATTAATGAACATTATATGCCACGTTCGGCAGACGACAATACTCCATCTTCGGACATCGGTGCATTACTAAGTATTGCTGATAAGCTAGATACTATTGCAAGTTTCTTTGCAATTGGAGTAATTCCAACAGGCTCTCAAGACCCATACGCGTTACGCAGACAGGCTTCTGGAGTAGTTCATACGCTTTTAAATAAAGGATGGTCAACGTTATCTTTACAATCTTTACTTCAATATTTAATAGACGAGTATAAAAATGTGGAAATATTAAAACGTGACAAAGAGGAAGTTCTACAAGAACTACTTTCATTCTTTGGATTAAGAATGAAAAATCTCCTTCAAGAGGAAAATGTACGATATGATATTATCGATGCGGTGTTATCCTTACCGTTATCCGACGTATCTTCTATCGTTACGAAAGCGAAAGTGTTAGAAGAGAAAAAGCAAACAAACAACTTTAAAGGTATTGTTGAATCATTAAGTCGTGTATTAAACATTGCGAAAAAGGCAGTTGGAGAGCACGAAATTAACCCATCTTTGTTTAAGCAATCTGAGGAAGAAGCTCTATATGCTGCATATAAAGAACTTCAAGAAAGTATTAATATAACGATAGAAGAACAGCGTTTTTCAGACGCGTTTGACATGTTAGCGAATTTACAACAACCAATTGATGCTTATTTTGATAACATAATGGTCATGACAGATGAAGAGGAAGTAAAGGTAAATCGTCTAGCACAAATGGCTAAATTAGCATCTGTAATCGCTACTTTTGGTGACTGGAATAAAATATTAGTAAAGTAATCTTATGAGACAACGAGAGTACCTTATGATAAAATGATGGAAATGGAAGGGCTGACTCAAAAAACATTTAAGTCAGCCTCTTTCCAATTTTTTTATGTAGCATTATAATTAGTATATAATAGTTACATAAAAGTATGACACATTGTGTCGTCATCCGCTTAATTAGTGTGGATGAGATAGGTGGTGAATGATATCGAACTTAATAAGCGTCAAAAACATATTTTAGAAATTGTAAAGGACCATGGACCGATTACTGGAGAAGCGATTGCGGATCAATTAAACTTAACTCGTGCTACTTTAAGGCCTGACTTAGCAATATTAACAATGGCAGGGTTTTTAGACGCTCGGCCACGTGTAGGGTATTTTTACACAGGAAAAACAGGCTCTCAACTTCTATCTGATAAAATTAATAAAATTAGAGTAGAGGACCATCAATCCCTCCCAGTTGTCGTAAATGAAAGTGTTTCTGTTTATGATGCTATCGTTACGATGTTTTTAGAAGATGTAGGGACACTGTTCGTTGTAGATGAACACTCAACGTTAGTAGGAGTATTATCGAGAAAAGACTTATTAAGAGCGAGTATTGGAAAACAAGAATTAAATACAATACCTGTTAATATTATCATGACAAGAATGCCCAACATTACATTTTGTTTAAAAGAGGATTTAATAATTGATGTTGCAAACAAACTGATTGAAAAGCAAATCGATGCTCTTCCGGTCGTGAAAAAAACAAACAAAGGTTATGAAGTGGTAGGCAGAATTACGAAAACGAATATAACAAAATTACTTGTTGCCTTATCAAACGATGAAATAATGTAAAGGATTGGGGGAGAAGGATGAGTAGAAAAATCATTTATGTAGTATCAGACTCCGTAGGCGAAACAGCAGAACTTGCAGTAAAGGCAAGTATTAGTCAATATAATGGGGAAGACTTTATTTTAAAAAGAATTCCTTATGTTGAAGATACAAAAACTATTTCCGAAGTAGTCTCCCTTGCAAAAATGAACGAAGCGGTAATTGCTTTCACGTTAGTTGTTCCGGAAATGCGAAAATTTTTAATGGACGAAGCGAATAATGCAAATGTTCCTGCGTATGATATTATTGGTCCATTTATTGATCTCATCCAAGATAAATTTAAGATACAACCAAGAATGCAGCCTGGGCTAGTGAGAAAGTTAGACGAGGATTATTTTAAGAAAATTGAAGCAGTTGAGTTTGCAGTTAAGTATGATGATGGAAGAGATCCGAGAGGGATATTAAAAGCAGATATCGTTTTAATAGGTGTCTCAAGAACATCGAAAACGCCACTTTCACAATATTTAGCTCATAAACGTTTAAAAGTTGCTAATGTACCTATCGTTCCAGAAGTTAATATTCCGGAAGAATTATATAAAGTCTCTCCTTCTAAATGCTTTGGGCTGAAAATTAGTCCAGAAAAGCTTAATGAAATAAGAAGAGAAAGACTGAAAGCGTTAGGTTTAAATGATCAAGCATCATACGCTAATGTCTCCAGAATTAAAGAGGAACTCTCGTTTTTCGATGAAGTTGTAAGTAAAATTGGTTGTGAAGTTATTGAGGTAACGAACAAAGCTGTAGAGGAAACAGCTAACATCATATATAACAAATATCATAAGCGTACGTGAGGAGCACAAATGAATGTGCTCTTCTTTTTCGGTAAGGAAAGGAAAATTAAAAATCATGTACTAAAAATGGATGAAAAACAATATTTTTTATAGAGATAAATCACTAGTCTTTTTAATATTTATATATTATAATTAAAAATTGTGATAAAAATATGCCTTTGCATGTTTAGATAGACCAATAAACGAATAAACTAAAAATATCTGTAAGTCAAGGTATCGTAGATATTTTCGTTCGACAAAAGAAAAAAAGAAATCGAAAAAAGAAGGTTTTTGAGAAGGGATGTAGAAACCATTATATATGCAAGAAAACAGTTTTCCAAAAGTGTTAAGTAGACGCATAAGCCATATGTGCTCTACATTTCAAGGAGAGACTTATAAGTAGCATCCCTATTCTCATGTTATAAAAAGAGAAATAAAAGGTACTTGAGTTTATGTCGATGAAGGAAAAGAATCTGCAGACTTATACATAATGAATGCTGTAAAAAAAGGCGACGTTGTAATAACTCAAGATCATGGGCTTGCTAGTATGTTAATCGGTCGAAACGTTTACGTAATATCATCGTGTGGAAAGGTATATAAAGAGGATGAAATGGATTTCAGCCTACATTTACGTTACTTATCAGCTAATAAACGTAGAAGTGGAAAGTATGTAGAAGGGCCAAAGCCTTTTACAGAAGAGAACGACAGCAATTTACTACTTCACTTTCAAGAATTTTGTCGAACTATGAAGGAATTCAAGATTTTAAGTAGAATATTATAGCATGGAGTGTTTTTATGACTATAAGAATTCCTGAAAATACAATTGAACAAATAAGACAATCGACTGATATTGTAGAAGTAATAAGTGAATATGTAAGTTTAAAGAAACAAGGAAGAAATTTTTTTGGCTTATGTCCATTCCATGGTGAGAGTACACCTTCTTTTTCCGTTTCACCAGATAAGCAAATATTTCACTGTTTTGGTTGTGGTGCTGGTGGAAATGCATTTAATTTTATAATGGATATTGAAGGTATAAGTTTTGTCGAAGCAGCACAAAAACTAGCTAAAGTTTCGAATGTTGAAATTGAACAAGACGTTCAGCTTACTTCAAATGAAACTTCTGCTAATAGCACTGAGAAAAGTCAAATGACAAATGCTCATATGCTCTTACAGAAATTTTACCATCATTTACTCCTAAATACAAAAGAGGGTCAACATGCATATGACTATTTAACTTCTCGAGACTTTACAGATGACACGATAAAAAAGTTTGGAATTGGGTATTCCCTTAATAGTTGGGATTTTGCATTAAAGTTTCTAACAAAAAGGGGTTTCAAAGAATCCTTACTTGAAAAAGCTGGATTACTAATTGAAAAAGAAGAGAAGTTTGAGTATTTTGACCGCTTTCGTGATCGAATTATGTTTCCTATATATGATCATAAAGGGAACTTAATTGCTTTCTCAGGAAGAGTTTTAGGAAAAGGGGAACCAAAGTATTTAAATTCTCCAGAAACCATTATTTTTAACAAAAGTCAGGTTCTTTACAATTTTCACCAAGCAAGATCCCATATTCGAAAGGAACAAAAAGTAATCCTTTTTGAAGGGTTTGCAGATGTAATAGCCGCAGATCGTGCAGGTGTTTTTCATTCGATTGCAACAATGGGAACATCTTTGACGGACGATCAAGCAAGAATTATTAGGAGAAATGTAGAGAACGTAACTATTTGCTACGACGGTGATAATGCAGGAGTGGAGGCTGCCTTTCGAGCTGCCAATTTATTAACTAAACATGGTTGTACTATAAGAATTGCAACGTTACCAGACGGTCTAGACCCTGATGACTACATCCGCAAAAAAGGTCCGGAGTCATTTAAAGATGATGTATTAGGGGCAAGCCTAACGTTCATGGCATTTAAGTTAAAATATTTCCGAAAAGGGAAAGATTTAAATGACGAAGGCGTAAAAATGAATTATATTGATTCCGTTCTACAAGAAATTAGTTATTTACATAACGCAGTAGAGCGAGACCATTATCTTCGTCAATTATCTTCCGAGTTTTCTTTATCACTGGAAGCTTTAAAAGAGCAACTACAAAAGTTTTCCAAAAAGAACAGTAAAAATCAAGAGAAGGAAGACATTACCATCAAGAAACCAGTTTCAAAGGTAGTTCTTTCTCACAAGCTTCGACCAGCATATGAGAACGCTGAACGATTTTTACTAGCGCATATGTTAAGAAACAGAGACATATCCGATAAAGTACAAGATCAAATTCAAGGCTCCTTTAACATAGAGCAGCATAAAGCAATAGCAGCTTATTTATATGCTTTTTATGAAGAGGGGTTTGAACCAAATATTAGTCTTCTATTAGAAAGAATAACAGACGAAAACATAAAACGACTCGTTTCCGAACTAGCAATGTTAACAGTTGAGGATGAAGTAAATGATGTAGTATTGAATGATTACATTAAACAGGTGTTGAATTATCCAAAGATGTTAACAATAAAAGAAAAGGAAATAGAAAAACAACAAGCGGAACAAAAGAAGGACATTATGAAAGCTGCGCAAATTGCTATGGAGATTATCCAATTAAAAAAACTACTCAAACAGTAATAAATGCCTCTTATCGCGTTTCAATGTTGGAAGGAGGGACCGTGATGGCCGAAAAGTCAGCACATTCTAAAGATATGGAAGCAGAATTAACAATTGAACAAGTGAAAGAACAATTAACAGAGGTTGGAAAAAAACGTGGTGTCCTTACCTATGAAGAAATAGCTGAACGGATGTCAAGTTTTGAAATAGAGTCCGACCAGATGGATGAATATTATGAGTTTCTAGGTGAACAAGGCGTTGAAATCATCGCTGAAGGTGAAGAACCTGAAAATCCAAACGTTAAAGAATTAGCAAAAGAAGAAGAATTTGATTTAAATGATTTAACAGTTCCACCGGGAGTTAAAATTAATGATCCTGTTCGTATGTACTTAAAAGAAATTGGACGTGTTGATTTACTCTCCGCTGAAGAAGAGATTGAATTAGCTAACCGAATTGAGCAAGGTGACGAAGAAGCAAAACGTCGACTAGCAGAAGCAAATTTACGCCTCGTTGTAAGTATTGCTAAGCGTTACGTCGGTCGTGGAATGTTGTTCCTTGATTTAATTCAAGAAGGGAATATGGGATTAATCAAAGCTGTAGAGAAGTTTGATTATCGCAAAGGATTTAAATTTTCCACTTACGCAACATGGTGGATTCGTCAAGCTATTACTCGTGCAATAGCAGACCAAGCCCGTACAATTCGTATTCCTGTGCATATGGTTGAAACAATTAATAAACTTATTCGAGTACAACGTCAACTTTTACAAGATTTAGGTCGCGAACCAACACCGGAAGAAATTGGAGAAGATATGGATCTGACTCCTGACAAAGTAAGGGAAATTTTAAAAATTGCTCAAGAACCTGTTTCGTTAGAAACTCCTATTGGTGAAGAAGATGATTCGCACTTAGGTGATTTTATTGAAGACCAGGATGCAACATCTCCTTCTGATCATGCCGCGTACGAGCTTCTTAAAGAGCAATTAGAAGACGTTTTAGACACTTTAACAGATCGTGAAGAGAATGTACTACGTTTACGCTTTGGATTGGATGACGGACGTACTAGAACGTTAGAAGAAGTAGGTAAAGTCTTCGGTGTTACAAGAGAACGTATTCGTCAGATTGAAGCAAAGGCTTTAAGAAAATTAAGACATCCTAGTCGTAGTAAACGATTAAAAGATTTTCTTGAATAATTAATACCAAGAAGTAGTTTACTTTTAGACAATAAAAGTAGGCTATTTCTTTTTTATTTTATAATTAAAAAGTGAATTTTCTGTCTTTAAAACTTATTGGAGGGTCCAATATGCGTGATCAAAGAAAATCAATTATTATAAATGAAATTAAATATTGGAAGCAGAATCGTTTGTTACCAGAACAATATTGTAATTATTTATTAGCTCTTTATTCAGAAGGTACGGAAATAGATAATACAATAACCCAAAAAGCATCAAAGCTTAGAGGAAATATAGCATTACGTTTGTTCGGATTGTTTCTCCCGTTATTAGTACCATTTACTTTTCTTGTCATTTATTTTACTGAATTGTCGAGCCAATTGCAAATGGTCATTCTGTCGATTTTTATCGTAATTGCGTTTTTAGGACTTATTTTATTTTCTAAGGAAGGTCATTTTATCCACATACCAGTAATTGTACTTATTTTATTATTACTTGTTTTCTCAGTAACTTTAGCTGAAATGGTAAATGTTGGACCTCACTTTTTTACTATATTAGTAGCATTTCAAGCTGTCGTTTGGCTATTGATTGGTATTTGGAAAAGGTGGTACTACTTACACGTTGTTTCTATCTTTACATTTCTTGTGATTATCTTATTTATAATATTGCAATAATATCAGAAATTTTTATGTTTTTTAAAAGTTGAGAATATTACTCTCCTTCTATTATAATACATTTGAAAGCGTATTCAATAGTTTTTCGGAAGAATAAAGGGGGAGAGAAGATGAACTTTGATTTAACGCAAGAACAAGCGCTTATAAAAAAAACAATTCGTGAATTTTCAGATGAAGAAGTTGCACCAGGAGCATTAGAAAGGGACCGAACAAAGGAATTTCCGTTAGAAATATTCAATCAGTTAGCTGATTTAGGAATTATGGGCTTGCCCTTCCCGGAGGAGTATGGTGGTGCTGGTGGTGATACGGTAAGTTTTGCTATTGTAGTCGAAGAGTTAAGTCGAGCTTGTGGATCTACAGGTATCACTTACTCTGCACATATTTCTTTAGGTGGTTCACCTATAAACATGTTTGGTACGAAAGAGCAAAAAGAAAAATATTTAACTCCGATTTGTACTGGTGAATCTTTTGGAGCATTTGGGTTAACAGAGCCAAATGCTGGCTCAGATGCAGGGGGAACACAAACAACAGCGATAGAAGCAGGTGATGAGTATGTTATAAATGGTAATAAATGTTTTATTACTAATGCTTCCTATGCGAAACACCTAGCTCTAACAGCAATTACTGGACGTAATGGTGCCGAAAAAGAGATTTCTGCTATTATCGTACCTACAAACGCACCAGGATTTCATGTAATTGATAACTATGAAAAAATGGGATTAAATTCGTCTAATACGACTGAGTTAGTATTAGAAGATGTTAAAGTACCAAAAGAAAACCTAATAGGGAAACGTGGAGAGGGCTTTAAACAATTTTTAATTACTCTTGACGGTGGTCGTATCGGAATTGGTGCAATGGCTGTAGGAATCGCTCAGGCAGCTTTTGAGCGAGCGCTCGCTTATTCGAAAGAAAGGAAACAATTTGGCCGCTCTATTTCAAGTTTCCAAGTGAATCAATTTAAGTTAGCCGATATGGCAATGAAGCTAGAGCTGGCTCGAAATATGGTTTATAAGGCTGCGTGGTTAAAGGACCAAGGTAGACTGTATTCGAAAGAAGCTTCAATGTGTAAACTATACGCATCAGAAATTTGTATGGAAATTGCCGATCAAGCTGTTCAGCTTCACGGTGGTTACGGATATATGAAAGACTATCATGTGGAACGTTACATGCGCGATGGGAAATTGCTAGAAATAGGGGAAGGTACTTCTGAAGTACAAAGAATGGTCATTGCTAGACAACTTGGCTGTTAAATAATATTACTTTTTATGAAAAACTTCATCAAATGATGAAGTTTTTTTGTCTAATCTGTGAATTATAAAAGAGAGTTTTTAATTTGGTCTTTTCCTATGGTAAAATATGAAGTAAAATAGAGGTTGCTTGTATTATAATAAATAATGACCTAACGTATGTACATAAGGAGGTTGAAATCGATGAATCGTAATCCGCTAATTCCATTTGCATTAATTGCGGTGCTTGGTCTTGGATTTATGTTCTTATTATCCTTTGTTGGATTAAACCAAGCTAACAATTTAGCTGATGGTGGTGGTGAAGAGGCAGCAGTTTTAACTGCTGATGAGCTTTATCAACAAAGATCTTGCTTAGGCTGTCATGGAAACGAGCTTCAAGGTGTATCTGCACCGGCTTTAGCTGATGTAGGTGAGCGTCTTTCTGAAGATGAAATTAAAGACATCATCATTAATGGACAAGGAACTATGCCAGGAAACCTAGCTACTGCAGAAGAAGCAACTATCTTAGCAGAATGGCTAGCTAACTATGGACAAGAAGAAACTGAATAATAAAGCGAAAGCGTATTAACTTTTGGTTATCTTATTAATAAGCAAAAGCTCAATACTAATTGAATACGTTTTCTATAAGCAAAAAAAGTCCTTTACATTCGTAGAGGACTTTTTTTAGCGATATAATGGAATTACCAGGTAGATCTTGAATTTAAAAATTTAAACTTAGGTTGAAGTGGAAAATATCATACCAATACTGTTATAGTAATAAAAGATTAAACATACATAAATTTTAACAATACATAGATAGTGGTGATTATCGTTGAATGAATTAAAACTTTCCAAACGACTAGAAGAAGTGGTAAAACATATTCCAAAAGGTAGCTCCATCGCAGACATAGGATCTGACCATGCCTACCTCCCTTGCTATGCTTACTTAACAGAGCAGATCAAAAGCGCCATCGCAGGGGAAGTTGTTGAAGGACCTTACCAATCAGCATTAGAACAAGTAAAAAAATCAGATTTACAACATGTCATTACAGTAAGAAAAGGAGATGGACTCGATGTAATTTCTCCTGGAGAAGTTGACTGTATTACGATTGCTGGAATGGGCGGTACCCTTATCCAATCTATATTAGAACGTGGCAAAAACAAGCTAGAAGGCGTTCAAAGGCTTATTCTACAACCTAATATAGGAACTCATAAAGTAAGAGAATGGCTTTTGCAAAATGACTGGGAAATAATTGCTGAAACAATTTTAGAGGAAGACCAACGGATATATGAGATCGTTGTAGCGGAAAGAGGAACAGCAATCGCACCTTATCATGAAAACAAAGAAGCTGGCTTACTTTTAGGGCCATTCCTGATGAAAGAAAAAAGTGAAGTGTTCACGAAGAAATGGCAACATGAAAAATTGCATTGGCAACAAATTGTAACGCAATTACAAAATGCTCCAGAAAGTGAAGAGAACAGAAAGAAAAAAGCGGAGTTGCACCAGAAGATTGCGATTGTGGAGGAGATATTGTGAATAAAATACCAAATGGCTACGAAATCATCCAAGCATTTGAATCCTTTTCGCCTAAAAAATTGGCAGTAGAAGGAGATAAAATAGGTTTGCAGATTGGTACATTAAATAAAAAAGTTGAAAACGTCATGGTTACTTTAGATGTGTTAGAGTCAGTAGTAGACGAAGCGATTGAAAAAAAGGCAGATCTTATTATTGCGCATCATCCTCCAATTTTTCGCCCGCTTCCGAATGTGACACCTAATAGTGCGGCAGGGAGAATTGTAACAAAATGTATTCAACACAACATTGCGGTTTATGTAGCACATACCAATTTAGATGTTGCACCAGGTGGTGTGAATGATTTATTAGCGTCAGCCTTACAATTACAAAACACAAAAGTGCTCTCACCTACAACAGAAGATAAGTTAAAGAAATTAGTAGTATTTGTACCTTTTTCACATGTAGATGAAGTTAGAGACGCGATTAGTACTGCAGGAGCAGGACATATCGGCAACTACAGTCATTGTACTTTTAATATTGAAGGAGAAGGTACTTTTAAACCACTTGCTGGTACTAATCCTTATATCGGTGCAGTTAATGAGTTAGAAACCGTTCAAGAAAAACGTATTGAAACAATAATTCCTTCCTCAATGGAGACTAAAGTCATTTCAGCAATGATAAAAGCACATCCATATGAAGAAGTAGCTTATGATATTTATGAGTTGGAAAATAAAGGAGAAGTATTAGGTTTAGGTAGAATTGGAACATTGCAAAATACAATGACGTTGCTACAATTTGCCCAATACGTAAAAGAAAAGCTAGAAGTGGAAAATGTACGAGTTGTCGGCCCGCATGATGCTGTTATTGAAAAGGTTGCAGTGTTAGGTGGGGATGGTAATAAGTATATTTATGATGCGAAATTTGCTGGTGCAGATGTGTATGTAACAGGAGATGTTTATTTCCATGTTGCACATGATGCAATGGCACTTGGTTTACATGTGGTAGATGCAGGACATTATGCAGAAAAAATAATGAAAAAAGGGGTAGAAGAAAAACTAGCCCATTTTGCTTCAAAAAATAAATGGAATGTTCAAATTGCTATTTCCACAACGAATACAGATCCTTTTACATTTGTTTAGGTAGATAAACAACGAATAAAAAACGGAAGTGAAGTCACTTCCGTTTTTTATTATCGTTTAGGAAATTATAAAAGTGGAAAGTTGTGGATAACTACTAACTTTGTGTTGCTACGTCTAGCTCCTTTGGAAAAGGCCCTCGAGACATAATTCAGTCACTTCCGGTGGACAAAGAGCGTCCACCTGCAGCGCCGCACCTTTCTTGTCGGGCCAGAACGAGCCGCCTCCGCTTTTGTGTCTAGCTCCGGCGCTTAGGCCCTATCAAACTTCCCTTATCCGAAGTACGATAAGTCAACATCGGCTCCTCCGTCGCCGTGTTTCCTTTATCACAACCGTAACAGTCCAGTTTGTACGGGCCTAAATGAAGCGCCTGCGCTTTTGTTCTTATTTACTAGCTGTTTTTACTTTTGGTAATATTTTTTGAAGTGGTACTTTACGCTCGCGAACCCACGTTTCTTCATTTTCAGGGTCAAATTGCTGTAAAAATGTAATGACTTCCTTTGTAATTGGAGTCGGTGTTGAAGCTCCAGCTGTAACAGCTACATTTTTTGCATGTTTAATCCAATCAATTTCAATTTCTGTAACATCTGCTACTCGGTAAGCTGGTGTATTAGCTATTTCTTTAGAAACTTGCGCAAGTCTATTAGAGTTATTACTCTTTGGATCACCAACTACTATTAGTACATCCGCTTCACCGGCTTGTTCTGCTACCGCCTCTTGTCGAACTTGTGTTGCTAAGCAAATTTCTTTATGTTGTTCTACGTGAGGGTATTTTTCTCTCACTTTATCCATAATATCAAGTACATCCCATTGACTCATCGTCGTTTGATTCGTAACAACGATTTTCTCATTCGTAATATTTAATCGGTCCACATCATCAACGTTTTCCACGAGATGTACAATATCTGGTGCAATTCCAACTGCACCCTCAGGCTCAGGATGACCTTTTTTACCAATATAAATAACATGATAGCCTTCTGCCTTTTTTGCTCTAATTAGATCGTGCGTTCTTGTTACATCTGGACAAGTAGCATCAATCGTGACAAGTCCTTTTTCCTTTGCACGTTTTTTTACTTCTGGAGAAACACCGTGAGCGGTAAAAATAACAGTACCGGAATCGATTTTTTCTAGAATCTCTAATCTATTTGCACCGTCAAGTGTAATGATTCCTTCTTCCTCGAAGGCATCAGTAACATGTTTATTATGAACAATCATACCTAATATATAGATAGGGCGAGGTAATGATTTATCTAAAGCTGCATTCCTTGCAATTACCATTGCATCTACAACTCCATAGCAATAGCCGCGAGGGGCAATTTTTATAATCTCCATCTGCCAATCCTCCTTAAACAATAAAGAGAGTGTCCAACACTCTCATCTACACTCTATTATATAGAAGGAATGGTGTTTTGACAAAGAAAGAGTTATAGATATAGTTTAGGTGTTGATGTACCGCGGTTATTTTTTTTCTGTTCTTTTGACTGTGAACTTTCTGTTGTTTCTTTTTTATGCTCTGACTTGCTTTCTTGATCGCTACTTTCTTTTTTTTCTGTTCCTTCTCCCTCGTTATTTTTTGGTTCTTCCGTCTCTGTTTCGTTAGTATTTTCACTATCATTATTATCTGTTGCTTTAAATTCACTATATAGTTTCCACATTGCTGGTAAATTTCGAACGAGAGGTCCATATTGTTGTACCATCGGAACGACTGATTCTGCTGTTTTTAAAGCTTTTTGTACGTTCGTTAATAGTCCAGTTAAATTATTTGGATTTGCAAATTGTTGGATCGCATTCCCTGCTCCCGCTACATTACTAGGATTAGCCAATTGCCCCATAGCACTCATATTACCGATATTTCTTGCTCCAGTTCTGCCGAGTAAACGGGCTAGTAACCCACCGCCACCTCGATTCATACCTGTTGGTCCCATTTGTCTTGGTATTCCCATCATTCCATTGGGTGCTCTTCCAGGCATAAATCCTCTCATTGGTGGACGAGGCGGGAATGGTGGCATTGGTCGATTAGGTCCAAACATCCGCGATCCTCCTTCCTTTAGTTAAATAAAACAAGTGCAACACGTATGATAAAAGCTTTTAGAAATTTAGGCGTTTATCGTCATTAATAATGTATGCAACTAAATACGAAAATGTTTAATGTTAAGAGATATTGGGCGGAAGACTTCTAGCCAAATAAGAAAAACTACTTTATAATAAAAAATTGGTCATTATGGATAAACTAAGTAATAATTATTTATAACTGTTACAGGCATATGACGCTTATACATATAGATAAATATTTTTTGGAGGTAACAAAATGAGTAATAATCAATTTGAACGATTTGAACTAAAACCCTTTATATTAAAGGGAATTGAAGATTTGAATTTTTTTAAGCCAACGGAAGTACAAGAAAGAGTTATTCCATCTATTCTGCGTGGAGAAAGTGTTATTGGACAATCGCAAACTGGTACAGGAAAGACACATGCGTATTTACTACCAATATTACAAAAAATTGACCCTGAGAAAGATGAAGTACAAGCAGTCATTACTGCACCAACAAGAGAACTAGCAAACCAAATTTATCAAGAGGTATTAAAAATAACAAAGTATGATGAAGCTATTTCTGCAAGATTGTATATAGGTGGTACAGATAAACAAAGGATGATTGATAAGTTAAAAAAACAGCCTCACATTGTTGTTGGTACACCAGGAAGAATTCATGATTTAATGAAGGAGCAAGCATTATTCGTTCATACTGCGAGCACAATTGTTGTCGATGAAGCTGATTTAATGCTTGACATGGGATTCATTGAAGACGTTGATCATATTGCATCCGCAATGCCGGAAAAATTACAAATATTAGTCTTCTCAGCAACTATCCCAGAGAAACTAAAGCCTTTCTTAAAAAAATATATGGAAAACCCAAAATATACTCACGTAGCACCAAAACAAGTTACAGCTGCTAAAATAGAACATGTATTAGTTCCAGTTCGTTCTAGAAATAAATTAAAACTACTTAAAGACGTTTTATCTAGTTTTAATCCATATTTAGCTATCGTATTTACAAATACAAAAAAGATGGCGGATGAAGTAGCGGATGGTCTATTAGAACAAGGTCTAAAAGTTGGAAGAATTCATGGAGACTTAAGTCCTCGTGAACGCAAAAAAATGATGAAACAAATAGGGGATTTGGAATATCAATATGTAGTGGCGACAGATTTAGCTGCACGTGGTATTGATATACCTGGAATTAGTCATGTTATTAACTATGAAATTCCGTCTGACCTTGATTTTTATGTTCATCGTGTGGGAAGAACAGCTCGTGCAGGACAATCTGGGATTGCAATTACATTTTTTGAACCAAGTAATGAAGATGCAATTCATCAAATCGAAAAACTAGGGATCACTTTTGAGCAAAAAGATTATCGTGCAAAAGAGTGGGTAAATTTAGGTCCATTAAATAAAAGAAAGAACAGAAAAAAGCAAGTATCCGAAGAAGACGTAAAAGCAAAAACAATGGTTGCCAAATCGAAAAAAGTGAAACCAGGATACAAAAAGAAATTCCAAAGAGAATTAGAAGAAGTGAAAAAACGCCAACGTCGTCTAAAAAGAAAATAAAAGCAAAAAGACTGAAATCTCATATTTCAGTCTTTTTGTTTTGGTTTGAATTATTAAACGTTCTTAAATCATTAGGGGCCGGTAGGAGTCCTACAAATAAAACAGTTCATAAATACCAAAAAAGCGACAAGCCTCGACTTCTATGTTAAGATAGGGAAGTATAAAAGAGACAAGGTTATGCTTAAGAGGTGAAAAAAATGAGTGAATTAATTATCGGATCTCATGTTTCCATGAGTGGTAAAAAGATGTTATTATCAGCTAGTGAAGAAGCTGTATCATACGGAGCCAACACATTTATGATCTACACTGGTGCTCCTCAAAATACGAGAAGAAAAAAAATCGAAGACTTAAATATTGAATTGGGAACGGCGCATATGAAGGAGCACGGAATTAATGAAATCATTGTTCATGCTCCCTATATAATCAACATTGGTAATTCGGAAAAACCAGAAACATTTGAATTAGGGGTTAATTTTCTTCAGGAAGAAGTACGAAGAACAGATGCAATTGGTGCGAATCAAATAGTTCTTCATCCTGGTGCCCACGTTGGTGCTGGTGCAGACGTAGGGATTAAAAAGATTATCGAAGGCTTAAATGAAGCATTAACAAAAGAGCAAAATGTACAAATCGCGTTGGAAACGATGGCTGGAAAAGGAACAGAATGCGGTAGAAGTTTTGATGAATTAGCTGCTATTATTGATGGCGTTACATTAAATGAAAAGCTTTCTATCTGTTTAGATACTTGTCACGTCCATGACGCAGGATATAACATAGTGGAAGACTTTGATGGGGTATTAGAGCAGTTTGATAAAATTATCGGATTAGACCGCTTAAAAGTACTACACATTAATGATAGTAAAAATGAACGTGGAGCTAGAAAAGACCGTCACGAAAACATCGGTTACGGTAAAATTGGTTTTGAAGCGATAAACTATATCGTTCATCACGATCAATTAAAAGCTGTTCCGAAAATTTTAGAAACACCTTACGTTGGAGAAGATAAAAATAATAAAAAAGCTCCGTACAAGTTTGAAATTGAAATGTTAAAAAGTAAAGAATACGACGAAGACCTGTTAACAAAAATTAAAAATAGTTAAATGAAAAATGACCTTTCTTTATGAGAGGTCATTTTTTGTTCTTACTTTATAAATTCCATAAATAGCTGATTGACTTTTTTTGCTGTTTCGTGGCCAGTTATTTTAGATAATTCTTTCATTAGTTGTAACCTCTCGCTAGTATTAAATACGTTAACTTTACCGTTCTTTTCTTTAACTAGTTTTATTATTTTTTTTGCTTGCTCCATCGAAATTTCAATATTATATTGTTGAGCATATTGAACGAGCTCTTCTGGGCTTAATGTATTTAACTTTTTATTTATTATTTGTTGATAGATATTCATACAATCGCCTCCCTTTAACACCGTATGTAGGAAGAGCTAAAAGTGTGAAAGAGATTGTTATGTTAATAATTTGAAAATTATTATATAATATACATAAAAAAGGCTATACAAGGAGGAGTCCCCTTGTCAATAGAAATAGATAAGCATTCTGTTTTTTGCGGGCTTTCTAAAGAATTTCAATTCGTATTAACTTTAAATGGTGTAATAGAAGAAATAAATAGTCATGCGGAGGAACTATGCGCAAAGTATAATGTATCAACTGGAGATTCCTTTTATGCTCTTTTTCCATTTGATATAAAGGAAATGGTCTTTACCTTTCTTTCTGAACTAATACATAATAAAGGAAAAATTATCGAAGAGACTTTTGTCTGTTGCACAAATGAATCGTTTCAATATCGAGGGAAATGTGTTGGTGAAAAAATATACATAACTGGTTTTGAAATGGAACGGAAGAATATATTCTCAAGTTTACGTTATGAATCAGAGCAGAAATTAGAAAACTTTGTATTAAATACGTTAGACAATGCTATGTTGATATTAGGGAAAAATGGTCATATTCTTTTTATGAATGATCGGTGCGCAGAAATATTAGGGCTTGGAGATAAAGGAAAACAATATTGGGATAATAGCTTTTACGACTTAAAAACGAATACTACTATTCAGCAAATGATGTTAGATTCGTATGAGTCTGTAAAAATAACAATGCAATTTCAAGAAAGATACTGTTATGAAGATGAGCAGTTGTACCAAATGCAAGGATTTTATGATGAAGAAAAGCAGGAAGTATTTATGGTTATCCATGACAGGTCTTATCAGCAAAAATTCGAGAACTTACTAATATATAAACAACAAATGGAGTCTGTCTCGCAAATTTCTGCAGGAATAGCCCATGAATTAAGAAATCCTCTATCTGTAATTAAAGGATTTTTACAACTTTCAAGGAAGACAAACAATTGGGATAAATATTACGACACCGTTATGGGAGAGATAAATCGTATGAACTCTCTTTTGGAAGATTTTCTTTCTGTTTCGAGAAAAAAAATTAAAAAACAATATATGAAGCCTCATGAAGTGCTAGCTTCATTAGAATATATTTTTCAGTCAGAATGTTCTCTTCATAATATAAATTTCTTATCATCCATTGAGGAAGTGGACGGATCTATTTTTATAAACGAGACGATGTTAAAACAAGTAATGTTAAATTTACTCCGAAATGCGATTGAAGCGTTTTTACCTAATCAAAAAAATAAAGAGTTTACACTCGAGTGCAAAAGTGAAGATAATCTTATTAAAATTATTGTAAGTGATAACGGAAGAGGAATACCTGAAGAAATAATGGAAAAGATTGGAACGTCATTCTTTACAACAAAAGATAAAGGAAATGGATTAGGCCTACCACTCTGTAAAAAGATAGTAGAGGACCATGAAGGGGATATGAAAGTAACTAGCGAAGTAGGAATCGGAACTACGTTTGAGATAAGTATACCTATTAAGTGCTGAAAGAAGTCTATTTAAAGGAGGCTTCTTTTTCTTTTACTTGAATGATTTATATTTTCTTCACGCTTTATTTATTTACATAAATAGATCTGTCATGTATACTAAACTATTGTTAGAAATCGTAATGATTCTTATCTATATAAGGTGTGAGAAAAAGTGAGCAAAGAAACTATTTTAGAAGTACAAAACGTTTCATTTATATATGACCACCAACCGGTGCTTGAGGACATTAATTTAAAAATACCAAAGGGAGCTTTTTTAGCGCTTGTTGGTCCGAATGGTTCAGGAAAATCTACATTGTTAAAGTGCATTCTAAATTTATTAAAACCAAGACAAGGAAACATAGAGATTTTCGGTAAAGACGTACGAAAATTTAAAGACTGGAGTAAGGTAGGCTTTGTTTCACAAAAAGCGAATAGTTTTAACTCTGGTTTCCCCGCAACAGTTTTTGAAATAGTTTCAACAGGGTTAGTCTCAAAAGTTGGCCTACTGAGATTTTTTCAAAAAGAGCATAAGCAGAAAGTGATGGATGCAATCAAAGCTGTTGGAATGGAAGAGTTTAAAGATCGAAACATAGGAGAATTATCGGGTGGCCAGCAACAACGTATTTTTATTGCAAGAGCGCTCGTTAGTGAACCAGAATTGTTAATATTAGACGAACCTACAGTTGGTGTTGATGCCAAAAACGTACAAACGTTTTATTCTATGTTGGAACATTTAAATAAAGATTTAAATATAACTTTAATTTTAGTAACACATGATGTTGGAACGGTTACAGATAAGGTAACTCATGTTGCTTGCTTAAATAAACATATACATTTCCATGGAGAGGCGAGTGAATTTGACGAATTGAAAACGAAAGATTTTTCTCAGTTTTACGGGCACGAAGTTCATTTGTTAAATCATGACCATCACCATCACGATGGAGGTCACCACTAATGATTTCTGCTTTTATGCAATTTGAATTTTTACGAAATGCTGTTTACACAGGGGTATTGATTGGGATACTCGCTCCGCTTTTAGGTGTATTCGTAGTTGTTAGACGACTAAGCTTAATTGCTGATGCACTTAGCCATGTAACATTAGCGGGGATTGCAGCAAGTTTATTAGTAGAGAAAAAGCTTGGACTATTTGTCGGTATGAGCCCATTATATTTTGGGATGGCCTTTTCAGTTACTGGTGCATTATTTATTGAAAAGCTCCGAAATGTATATAAACATTATCAAGAATTAGCAATACCAATTATTCTTTCTGCTGGAATCGGTTTAGGTGCTATTTTTATTTCATTAGCTGACGGTTTTAACACAGATTTATTTAATTACTTGTTCGGTAGTGTTAGTGCTGTTTCTCGAACAGATTTTTGGGTTATTTTTTATATAGCCATTGCAATCTTAATAACTATATTCCTGTTTTATAAAGAACTATTCGTTCTCTCATTTGATGAAGAACATGCTCGTGTTTCGGGAGTGAATTCAAAAATATTTCATTTGATTTTCATCATCATGGTGGCTTTAGTCATTGCTGTATCGATGCGAGTGGTTGGTATTTTACTTGTATCTTCATTGATGACGCTACCTGTTGCCTCAAGTATGCGGATTGCAAAAGGGTTTAAACAAACTATTTTTCTCTCCATTCTATTCGGAGAAATCGCAGTTATTGGGGGATTAATAACCTCCTTTTATTTTGATTTAGCACCTGGTGGTACCATTGTAATTATTTCAGTTCTTATCTTAATTAGTACAATAGTATGGAAAAAAATGAGGAGAGGGACGTAATGAATGTTTCACAAGCATTAGAAATAATGAAAGAGCAAGGATACAAATTTACAGGCAAGCGGCAAGATATGTTAGAAATATTTGCAACTTCTAACCGATATTTAACGGCGAAAGATGTTCTAGACTCAATGAAAGATGATTATCCTGGATTAAGTTTTGATACAATATATCGAAATTTAGCCTTATTCGTAGACTTAGGTATTTTAGAAAGCACAGAGTTGTCGGGTGAAAAAAATTTCCGATTTAAATGTAGTACTACGAGCCACCATCATCATTTTATATGTTTAGATTGTGGAGGTACGAAAGAAATTGCAACCTGTCCAATGACGGTATTGACAGAAAACTTAAAAGAATATGATGTGACAGGTCATAAATTTGAAATATATGGTAAATGTCCAGTATGTAAACAAAGCTAGTAGGGGTACTAGCTTGTTTTTTTATTATGTAATAACCAAATTACGTTGATTACATAATATAGTATTAATTTAAGCCCTCAAAGTTTATCTTTCCATTACGAATGTTGTATAAAATGAGAACAAGGGTGTTTACAATGAAAGAAGCACGTCTTTTAGACAGCGAAGACTTAGTGAAAATACTAAATAATGCTAAGTCTATTGGTGATACCGAGCATGTGACGTCAATAGAACTAGTAAATATTATGAAGCAACAACTACAACGCGCTATGAGTAATAATAAAGAAAAATGACTGGAGTTCTCTAACTCCAGTCATTTTTATAGGAAATTGTTCACTAAATAAGTAATTCCTGCTCCGATAACGACAGCAATCAAAATTAAAGTAGCATTTAGTAACTTTTCTTTACGAGCAGGTGTTAGCCATGATTCTTCATTATGCAAAATAAGTTCCCCCATTTTTTAAGCTCTACGGAGAAGTATGTATCGGTAGCTGGCGAGCATAGCTAGTTAAACGTTAGCCCCTTAGCTTTGCGTCATCGCTTTTCAACGATTTTGCCTTTTCGTACAGCTCATTTTATATATATTATCGGTAAAGGAAACTATTTATTAACATAATGTTGCAAAAAAAGTCGAAAAATATTTTAGTCATGTAATAATTTTTTTATATATTGATTTGCTTCAAGCCAGTTTTGAACACGATAAACGTTCTTCGGAATAGGATCACGGTTATAAGGTGTATCAAAAAGGAGAACTGGGATATTACACGCTTCGCTTATATTACAGGCGTTATCGTGTTTATCTTCAAGGAAAATATGTAGTTCATGTTTCTTAATCGCTTCAATCTTATTATGTGTTCCGATAAGTTCTAAATGATCAAAATCAATTGCTTGCTTTTTAAACCAATTGTTTGTTACCTCATATAAATGGTTTCTTCTAGCGCTAATAAAGTATAGGTCATAGTTATTTTTCCATTGTGTAACAACTTCTTTGGCTCCAGTAGCTAGAGGTGCATTTTCATAAATAGTTGGCTCCATTTCGTCCATCCATGCCCAAAACTGCTCGTCTGTAATCCCGATTAAAGGACTTAATTCATACTGCTTAATGTCTTCTAACGTAATATTCATTTTGAATGATTCATTAATGTATGGAACAAATGAAGAAGGACTAGTTAATGTACCATCTATATCTATGCCTAAGCGATATCTCATATGAACAACCTCCGATATATAATGCTATTAATACCATATAAACTTGAGAATATATTGTACAATTTCTCATTTTAACATAAGTAGAAAACATTAACATCAATGATTTTTTAAAATAGGTCCATACTAATAAATGCTTCTAACCTTACGAAAGCGAGGGATAAGCATGGCAAACGAATATGATAAGATTGAAAAAAATGAGCCAACAGAAGACAGGTTTGCTTATGAAGAGCCCCATATTTCGAGGGCAAACGTTGAAAGGGAACATATGGAAGAAACTGCCGCAGAAGTTGCGGTTCCTCCAAGTGTTTCATTAGAACGTGAAAGAGAACGAGAAGCAGTTTTTGAAGAAGAAAGAGAAGACGTAATGGGAATGTCAGGTAGAGGGCTTGGCTATTTAGGTTTAGCATTAGCTATTCTATCACTGTTCATCTTACCGATCATCCTAGGTGCTGCTGGAATTATCATCGGCTTTATTGCCCGCAAACGCGGAGCAACGGGGTTAGGTGCTTGGGCAATCGGTATTGGTGCTATTTCCATTATTGTAGGTATCTTCATATTGCCACTCTTTTAGTATGCTGGGATAACAAAAGAAGAGATTGACAATTACGTCAATCTCTTCTTTATGTTTTTGAACTTTTTTTAAGCATTAGCTTTTTCAGCCTCTTGCTTTGCGTAATATTCTTCGGCAATTTTATCTACTTCTTTTTTTAGTTCCTCAACCATTGTCTCTTCTGGTACTTTACGGACAATTTCTCCTTTTCGGAATAGAAGACCTTCACCACGAGCTCCTGCAATTCCAATATCAGCTTCTCGTGCTTCTCCTGGTCCATTTACTGCACAACCTAATACCGCAACTTTAATTGGAGCTTTTATTGTTGAGATGTATTCTTCGACTTCATTTGCGATACTAATTAAGTCAATTTCAATACGTCCGCACGTTGGGCAAGAAATTAATGTTGCCATATTGGAGGCAAGGCCAAACGATTTTAATAGCTCTCTTGCAACTTTTATTTCTTCTACAGGATCCGCACTTAAAGATATTCGTAACGTGTTCCCGATTCCTTTACTTAGTATTGCGCCAAGTCCAGCTGCACTTTTGACAGTCCCAGCAAACAATGTGCCTGATTCAGTAATACCTAAGTGTAGAGGATAATCAAAAGCTTGTGCTGCTTTTTCATAAGCTTCAATTGCTAAGTTTACATCTGAAGCCTTCATGGAAACGATAATATCGTGGAAGTCTAAATCCTCTAAAATTTTGATGTGATGTAGAGCACTTTCCACCATTCCATCAGCAGTAGGATAACCGTATTTTTCAAGAATTCTTCTTTCTAAAGAACCAGCATTTACACCGATTCGAATTGGAATTCCTTTTGCTTTAGCAGCATTTACTACCGCTTCCACTTTTTCGCGGCGACCAATATTACCAGGGTTTATCCGGATTTTATCGATCCCGCCTTCAATAGCTTTTAACGCAAGTTTATAATCAAAGTGAATATCAGCGACCAACGGTATGTTTATTCTTTTTTTAATTTCTGGAATTGCATTTGCTGCTCTTTCGTCAGGAACCGCAACTCGAACAATTTGGCAACCTGCTTCTTCTAATCGAAGAATCTCAGCAACGGTTGCTTCAACATCATGTGTTTTTGTAGTGGCCATACTTTGTATAAATAATTCGTTACTTCCCCCAATTGTTAAGTTACCAACCTTAACTGGGCGAGTTTTCGTACGATGTATTAATTCTTTCACGAGTAATCGCTCCTTTAACGTTAATCCTTTTGAAGGACTTAACTACTCAACTTAATGGTTGAATATTATTTTTCCATTGTGCCTACCAAAATATTGTATCAACGTATACATCATTTTGACAAGTATTAAACAATGCTAATTATGGATAGACAGGAAACTTATATGTTTTTCCAATTTGAATTCGTTCAGGTGTAACATTATCATTTAGTAGTTCAAAATCGTGAATTAATTGTGGAACGGTTACCGGTAAAGGACCATTAGTTATTCTTTCCACTATAGTTAAAACGGTATCACCCGGCATTACTTCAATCATTACGTAATCTTCCTCTATAATTGAATCGGTATCTTCCAGTAATTGAACTATATTTGAAGCAGGTATACTATCTTCTTTAGGTGTAGGGATAGTCCCTTCTGTTAAATCATAGTATATGCTGAAAAATGTAATGCCAATTAAAAGTGTAACGAATAATCGAATCATAATTTTTCCTCCTTGGACAAGCATATTAATGTATACGCTCATTGGAAGAAAATATGACAAAAAAACATCAGCAAAATATTCACTGATGTTTTTACCAATTTACCACTGTGTAATGTCTTCTTCTTGCTCCTCGTTCACATCTTCTTTTATCTCTTTTACAATTAAATACAGAATAAAGAAAGCAGCAGTAAAGCTAATGATTGTAGTGTATGGAATATAGATTCCAATGAATTCTAATATAGCAAATAGAACTGTAGGAATTGTTACGGCATATGCAGATAAAATCCATGTATGACGATACTTTATAAATGGTTTATTTAAGCTACCTTTTAAAATAAGACCAACTAAGCCTAATAACGTAACTTGAATAAATTTGCCTATACTAAAAAGAATATACATGATAGCTGCAAATAAAAAGATAATAAGTGGTATGAACGAACCAACTGTATCTAAAAGTGATTCTAAGTCGGATTTTGAAATTGTAAATCCGTCTGTTTGACCTAGATCAAATATATCGGTTGTACCATCAATGATTGTAATCACTTCATAACGTTGTAACGCAATAACATCACCGAAATCTTCAATTTCAGAAAGTGAAAATTCAGAGTTAGGATCTAGCAATAGAACTAAACCGTCTTGGTCCATAATTAGGGGCTCATCTACATCAGCAGTAAACTCCCCGTTATCAATTACGAACTCTGGTAAATCACTTTTAACGACAGTTTCTGCTGCTGCATGTAATTGATTAATTGCTATTCCGATGGATATGAAAAATGGAATAGAAGTTATTAGTACAAGGAAGAATATGTACAATATCGTTTTCCCGATTCCTTGTTGATAAAAGTTAGCCATCTCTTTAGGAGAATAAAGGCTCTTTATAAATTGTTTAAAAATATTCATGCTACCCATCCCTTTACCGTTTTTTTTACAATTTAATGTTATCTGATTAGATACTGATAGTAAACGAAAATCTGTTTTATTTTTAATTGTAAATTACTTTGTAAAGATATTGTAAATTTTACTCTAGTTCTATTTACATTTCATTAATTATTCGTTAATAATTATGAAGGGCCAAGCTATGTTGGTTGCTGTCGATTAATGTCGAAAATATTTCATTTGGATTAAGGGGTTGTTACTTTTGGAAATCGACGTTCAGAGAACGATATTTGAATTTATAGGTGGTCTCGGTATTTTCCTTTTTGGTATTAAATATATGGGAGACGGACTACAAAAATCAGCAGGTGATAAACTGCGTGACATCTTAGATCGTATGACAACGAACCCATTTATGGGTGTATTAGCAGGTATTTTAGTTACAGTTCTATTACAAACAAGTACAGGTACTACCGTACTTACTGTAGGATTAGTAAACGCTGGTTTTATGACATTACGACAAGCAATCGGAGTAATTATGGGTGCAAATATCGGTACAACGGTTACTGCTTTCATCATCGGTATTAAAATTCAAGATTACGCGTTACCGATTATAGCTGCTGGAGCAATTTTAATATTTTTCTTTAAAGCAAAAAAATTACAATACTTAGGTCAAGTAGTATTTGGTTTTGGAGCACTTTTCTTAGGTCTTAAAATTATGGGAGACGGGCTTAAGCCTTTGTCTAAATTACAAGCATTCCATGATTTAACTGTTTCGATGAGTGACAATCCTATTCTGGGAGTAGTTATTGGAACTGTATTTACAGTAATAGTTCAAAGCTCAAGTGCTACAATTGGTGTTTTACAGGAATTGTTTGGTCAAGGAGCGATTGATTTAAAAGCATCATTACCAGTTTTATTTGGTGATAACATTGGTACAACAATTACTGCCATATTAGCTTCTTTAGGTGCTTCTGTCGCAGCAAGACGTGCAGCGTTAACGCATGTTATTTTTAACTTAATAGGTGCAACAGTTATTCTTATTATTTTAGGACCATTCACTAAATTTATTGCCTTTTTACAAGGTGCAATGGACTTAAATCCTGAGATGACAATAGCTTTCGCGCACGGAATATTTAACGTATCAAACGTTATTATTCAATTCCCATTTATCGCTTTATTAGCTATTCTTGTTACGAAAATTATACCTGGTGAAGACAGTGTAATTGAATATAAAGCTAAGCATTTAGATCCAATTTTTATTGAGCAATCACCTTCTTTAGCGTTAGGACAGGCGAAAGAAGAAGTAGTTCGCATGGGTGATTTTGCAGTTATCGGTTTAGAAGAAACAAAATCGTTTTTAACGTCAGGTTCTCAAAAACATTCAGAAATGGCCTTCCAATTAGAAGATGCCATTAATAATTTGGATCGAAAAATAACAGATTATTTAATTAAACTATCATCAAGTTCATTGTCTGCACATGAATCGGAAGAACATTCTATGCTTATGGACTCTGTTAGAGATATAGAACGTATGGGAGACCATTTTGAAAATATTTTAGAATTAGTTGATTATCAAATATCCAATAAAGTGAAGCTTACTGATAAAGCAGAGCAAGATTTAGAAGAAATGTTTGCCCTTACTATTTCAACAGTAAGAGAATCAATTGAAGCTTTAAAGACGAGTAACGTTGAACTTGCTAAAGATGTCATGCTAAAAGAAGAGAAAATTGATAAAATGGAAAGAAGCTTACGTAAGAAGCATATTTTACGATTAAACGAAGGATTGTGTACTGGACAAGCTGGTATCGTATACGTTGATATTATTAGTAACTTAGAACGTATCGGTGATCATGCAGTAAACATTGCTGAAGCAGTGTTAGGTGAAGACCACGGAACATATTAATGGCAGAAGAGCGAGTGGATCTCGCTCTTTTTCTCTATATTTTATTAAGAAAGTCTGATACGTTTATTAGAGGGAAATTATTGTTATTTTAAGGAGCGGTCAAAAATGGAATTATTATATTGGATAATAATCATTGCGCTGTTCGTTGTCGCGTTTATTGGGTTAGTTTATCCTATTATACCGAGTGTTCTTTTTATTGTTGGAGCGTTTCTTTTATATGGTGTTGCATTTTCGTTTGCTTCTTTAAATACATGGTTTTGGCTTATACAAGGCTTATTTGTATTATTACTATTTATTGCTGATTATTTAGCGAACATTATTAGTGTGAAGAAATTTGGTGGAAGTAACGCTTCTGTTTGGGGGAGTACAATAGGAATTCTTATTGGTCCTTTTGTCATACCGGTTGCCGGAATTATTTTAGGGCCATTCTTAGGTGCGATAATTGCAGAAATGTTAGTGAAAAAACAGGATATAAAAACTTCTATTAAAATTGGGGTAGGTTCGGTAGTAGGATTATTTAGTAGCGCAATTGTGAAAGGAATAGTTCAAGCGGTTATGATTATTTATTTCTTCATTGTCGTTTTATAAGCTTTTAAAATATTTTTTTAGTTACAAACTGTTGACAGAGACGGTCTCCCATGTTAAATTGGTATATGTCTCTAATGTGGCAGTTAGCTGACACAATAGAATAGTTGATAGGCTGACAAGTGCAGTTGATTCATTATATTCTATTTATATGGCGGTGTAGCTCAGCTGGCTAGAGCGTACGGTTCATACCCGTGAGGTCGGGGGTTCGATCCCCTCCGCCGCTACCAACTAAAGAGGACCCTTAGCTCAGTTGGTTAGAGCAGACGGCTCATAACCGTCCGGTCGCAGGTTCGAGTCCTGCAGGGTCCACTTTGCTAGCATATATATGGAGGAATACCCAAGTCCGGCTGAAGGGATCGGTCTTGAAAACCGACAGGGGTGTTAAAGCCCGCGGGGGTTCGAATCCCTCTTCCTCCGCCATACATAATAAATGATAAGAGCGTTATCTTCGGATAGTGCTCTTTTTTGTCGTTTCCTTTAAGATTTCATCCAAAAGTCTTAGTCTAATTTACAAATATATACTGATTTTACTTTTCACGTAATACAATATAGTAATTTTATAAATAGTAGGAGGTGACAATTTACAAAAATGACCTTAGATTAAGGTGTAATCTCTTCATTATTATTTTTATGATTGTAAATCAATTATTTTCTCATGTTTATGGAATCATATAAGTTGTGAAGGATAGTAATAAATGATTCTAGGAGTGTGAGAGATGAAAACGATTGGTGTTTTAACTAGTGGTGGAGATTCACCTGGAATGAACGCTGCTGTTCGTGCTGTCGTACGTAAGGCAATTTACCATAATCTAAATGTATTTGGGATTTATCAAGGCTACGCGGGTTTAATGGCAGGTAATATGAAGCAATTAGAATTAGGGTCTGTTGGGGATATCATACATCGAGGCGGAACGATGCTTTACACTGCAAGATCTGAAGATTTCAAAACATTGGAAGGTCAGCAAAAGGGCATAGAGCAATTAAAAAAGCATGGAATTGAAGGTTTAGTCGTTATCGGTGGAGACGGTTCATACAAAGGTGCACAAAAATTAACAGAGCACGGTTTTCCTTGCATCGGCTTACCAGGTACAATTGACAATGATATTGCAGGTACAGACTATACAATTGGTTTTAATACTGCGCTTCATACTGTGTTAGATTCAATTGATAAGATTCGTGATACTGCAACTTCTCATGAACGGACCTTTATTATTGAAGTGATGGGGCGGCATGCGGGTGACATTGCGTTGTGGGCTGGCCTTGCTGGAGGAGCGGAAACTATTATTATTCCTGAATTTGATACTACTATTGATGATGTTGCTAATCGTATCAGACAGGGACAAGAACGTGGAAAAAAACATACAATTATAATAGTAGCAGAAGGCGTATGTAGCGGAATGGAATTTGCGAAACAATTAAAAGAAAAAACTAACTTAGATACAAGAGTGTCTGTTTTAGGTCATATTCAAAGAGGTGGATCTCCAACTGCATTTGACCGTGTACTTGCTAGTAGGCTGGCAGGAAGGGCTGTAGAATTATTAATAGAGGGAAAAGCGGGAAGAGCAGTAGGAATGGAAAAAAGTGAAATTGTAGATTACTCTTTTGATGAAGTTTTTTCTATGCCGCATAAAATCGATGAAAGTATGTATCGATTGTCAAAAGAACTTTCTATTTGAAATGTAAGATGAATAGAAGAAAAAGAATTAGTAAAATATAGGTATGTTTAAGAGCAGATTGATTGAAACAATGATTAAATTTTGGTAATCTGAAATTGGAACTAAATAGTTCAAAATTTGTACATAAATTAGGAGGAGATTTTAAATGGCATACGAACTACCACAATTACCTTACGCTTATGATGCATTAGAACCACATATTGACAAGGAAACAATGAACATTCACCACACAAAACACCATAACACTTACGTAACAAATGTAAATGCTGCATTAGAAGGACATGCAGATTTACAAAGTAAGTCTGTTGAAGAGTTAATTTCTAATTTAGACGCTGTTCCTGAAAACATCCGTACAGCTGTTAGAAATAACGGTGGTGGACATGCAAACCACAGTTTATTCTGGACACTTTTAACTCCAGGCGGATCTAATGCACCGACTGGTGAATTAGCAGATGCAATCAACAGTAAATTTGGTAGCTTAGAAAGCTTTAAAGAAGAATTCACAAAAGCTGCTACTACTCGTTTCGGTTCTGGCTGGGCATGGTTAGTAGTAAATAACGGTGAATTAGAAGTAACAAGCACTCCAAACCAAGACTCTCCATTAATGGAAGGTAAAACTCCTGTTTTAGGTTTAGACGTTTGGGAGCATGCTTACTACTTAAACTACCAAAACCGTCGTCCTGACTACATCTCTGCATTCTTTAACGTAATTAACTGGGATGTTGTTGGTGAATTATACGAAAAATCAAAATAATGAATAATAAAAAGAAGCCTTTACAAACGTGAAGGCTTCTTTTTTTTGTTCTATTAAAAATGATTTTTAGGACTCCCTCCCCGCGGAAAGCCTGTAGCGAAGTGAAGCGGAATTACTAAAATCCATCATACTAAAGCCATTAGAAACAATCCGAAAAAAAGTACATATCTCTCCAACCTTTAAGACAAAATAATGTTAAGTTAAAGGAGCGAGAATTAAAATGGTTGGGATAAAAAAGATTTTTGGTGATGTAGAAGTAAATAAAGCCTTAGTATTACTACTCTGTATCGGTGGGCTATATTCTTTAAGTATTGCCCTATCTAACACGTTTGTGAACGTTTATTTATGGAAGCAATCAGGAGAATTTAAAGACTTAGGATTGTACAATTTAGCAATCGTCGTCTTTCAACCGCTAACTTTTATACTAGCAGGAAGATGGGCGAAAAAAATTGATCGTGTCATTGTATTACGGCTAGGTGTTATTTTTTTAGCTATTTTCTACTTAATGGTGCTTTTTATTGGAGAGCAAGCATCAACCTATTTGCTTTTGTTAGGTGGATTATTAGGAATAGGATATGGTTTTTATTGGTTAGCATTTAATGTTTTAACATTCGAAATCACGGAGCCTGAAACCCGAGATTTTTTTAATGGATTTTTAGGGATTATGACTTCCCTTGGTGGAATGATTGGTCCTTTTTCCGCAGGTTATATCATCTCGAAAATGGAAAAATTCACAGGTTATACGACAATCTTTACGATTTCTCTCGTTTTATTTTCCGCAGCTGTACTTCTAAGTTTCTTTTTAAAAAGAAGAGGTGCAGAAGGTAGCTATGAACTGTTTTTTGTATTAAAGGAACGAAAAAGAAATAGCAACTGGCGAAATATTACGAATGCACACTTTTTCCAAGGTATTCGCGAAGGTACGTTTATTTTTGTCGTTTCGGTATTAATATTCATTACGACCGAAAGTGAAATGGCTTTAGGTACATACGGTTTAGTGAACTCGGGAGTTTCATTTATTACGTATTATTTAGCAACACGACTAATAAAAAAGAACATGAGGAAAAAGTCTATTTTAATAGGTGGTATCCTTCTGTATTTAGCTGTTTTTCTATTAATATTCAATCTGACGTACACTAAACTAATTATTTATGCCGTTTTAATTGCAATTGCTTACCCTATTCTTTTAGTGCCGTATATATCTTTAACGTACGACGTAATTGGAAAGAGTCCAAATGCTGGGAAAATGAGAATAGAATATATTGTCGTACGGGAATTATTTTTAAATAGTGGAAGAGCCACATCGATACTTTTATTTTTATTCGCTGTTACGATGTTTGATGAAGCAAAGAGTATACCAGTATTGATGGCAGTAATTGGGCTTGGCCATACTATTATTTATTTCTGGATTCGCAATGTACATTTAACAGAACCTCCGAAGAAAGATCATCCTTACCCTGTTGTGGCAACTTTAAGGGATGGAGAAGGAGAAACTACACCATAGTTAATATTTATTTATAGAAAAAGTTCACGTTTTCTAATACAATATAAAAAGAGGGCACCAGCCTAATGGTGCTTCTTACTTTTGTAAAACGAAAAAGGTGTAGTGCTATGACTAATAAAAAACAAAATAAGAAGAAAAAGAATATAATTCCGTATCGTTTGAACTTATTATTTTTTGTCGTGTTTTTGCTGTTTTCGGCATTAATTTTGCGATTAGGATTCGTCCAAATTGTTTACGGTGAAAAATACCGAGTAGAAGTAGACCGTACAGAAAATATTACGGTCAACACTCCTGTTCCACGCGGGAAGGTGTATGACCGAAACGGTGATATCGTGGTAGATAATGAACCGTTAAATGCGATTACGTACACAAGATCGGGTAGTACAAAGGAACAATTAGAAGTTGCTGAAAAATTAGCTACAGTAATAGAAGTAACAGAAGAAATGATTGATAAAATTCAAGTGAGAGATAAAAAAGACTTCTGGTTATTAAAAAATGAAGAAGAAGCAAAAGAGCTAATTACAGATGAAGATAGACAAAAAGTTACCGAAGGGGAACTAGTTGAAAGTGACTTGTATAGGTTACAAATAGAAAGAATTACGGAACAACAGTATGAATCCTTTACGAAAGATGAATTAAAAGTTTTAGCAATCTTTCGCGCAATGAATAGAGGTTATGCTCTAACTCCTCAAATCATTAAAAATACAGATGTATCTGATGAAGAAATTGCTATTATTAGTGAAAGATTAAGTGAATTTCCAGGTGTTGATACGACGGTAGATTGGAATCGTAAAATGATTTACGGGTCTACATTAAGAACTTTACTTGGAAATATAACGACATCTGATCAAGGGCTACCTAGTGAGCGTTTATCAGAGTATTTAGCAAAAGGTTATAGCCGAAATGATCGAGTAGGAACTAGTTTTATTGAAGCGGAATACGAGCAAGTGTTACGAGGACAAAAGGCTAGAATAAGAAATGTTACCGATCAATCAGGTAATTTACTACATCAAGAAACCGTTTTTGAAGGTCAGCGAGGAAAAGACCTCGTCCTTTCAATCGATATTGAGCTTCAGCAACGTATTGAAGAAGTAATAACAAACGAATTACTGGAAGAGAAAAAATTAGCCCAGGCAGCTAGATTAGACCGTGCCTTTGTCGTTATTTTGGATCCAAATACTGGGGAAGTACTTTCTCTAGCTGGAAAAGTGTTGACGAAGGACAAGAATGGTGGCTACGAAGTGTTAGACCATGCCCGTGGAACTTTCCAAGAAGCATATCATGCAGGGTCAACGGTAAAAGGTGCAACTGTATTAACGGGCTATGAGACAGGGGTTATTTCTCCTGGGACAGTTCTTTATGATACACCGCTGAAAGTAGCGCAGGACCGACCGAAAGGTTCATGGCAAACTATGGGTAATATTGATGATTTAACTGCGTTAGAACGTTCTTCCAACGTTTATATGTTCCGAACAGCAATTAGAATTGCCAATGGTAATTATCAATATGGTCAACCGCTGCCAATTGATCCGGCTGGATTTGATCGAGTACGCTATTACTTTAATCAGTTTGGTCTTGGTGTGAGGACAGGAATTGACTTACCAGCTGAATCGTTAGGGTTCGCTGGGTCTGAAACAATACCAGGGAAACTAATGGACTTAGCAATTGGGCAGTATGATTTATATACAACATTACAATTAGCGCAATACGTATCTACAATTGCAAATGGCGGCTATCGTTTAAAGCCACAAATAGTTCGTGAAATACGTGAGCCAGTTTCAGAAGATGAGCTAGGACCTGTATTGCAACCATTTAAGCCGGAAGTATTAAACAGAATTGACATGCCAGATGATCAAATTAAACGAGTTCAAGAAGGATTTAGACGAGTTTATTTCGGTAGTAGGGGTACAGCTAGTAGTTCGACAGCCAAACAATATAAGCCTGCTGGAAAAACAGGTACAGCGGAAACAGGGAGAGGTACATTAACTTACAGCCTTGTAGGGTACGCTCCATACGATAATCCGGAAATCGCATTTGCGGTTGTTGTACCAGATGCAGCAGTAGTTGGTGGTACTATTCGAGGCGGTATAAGTACTCGTCTAGGCGATAAAGTAATGAAAACATATTTCGATCTAAAAGAAGAAAGAATAAAGGGAAATGTTAATAGTTCCAAAGATGACGACGAGTCAGAGGAAGATGAAGATACAGAAGAATAATAAGATGGTCAAAACGAGATTCTATAGAATCTCGTTTTTTTGCGCTAAGGAAACATTAATGTTGTGTGCTCCTAGTGATTTCTTCAGTTAGTAGGGACCAATCCGAAGTGTCATCACTTTTGTTATAAAGAGAGAATACCTTGGCCATGAAACTGGGCTTAAGTAGCTCGTTTGCAGGGCTACCGCTTGAGTGTCGTAATTTTCACATCGTTACACTTTCGGTTTTTTTATTCTGAAGAAAATAATTTTGAGGAAAATCACCCTATTTTACTTATTATTTTTCTCTTAATATCATTTACATAACAGCCGTTCGATTTTACTTAACAGCGCTCTGTATTTATTTATGCTCCTGCCCTATTAATTAGAAAATATTCCTTCTTTAACTCTCTTTTACAAAACATTTACATTCATTTCACACTCTATTAATACCTCATTAATACAACAGGTTTATTCTTATTCTTGTAGGACAAAACAAAAAACATTCATACAAGTAGGGGGAAAAAAAGAATGAAAAGCATGAGACGTTTATTTTTACTAATTTCTATGATAGCAATCGCTCTATTTGCAGTTGCTTGTAGTAGTGACACGAATGGCAACGGAGGAACCAACAACACAGGTAATAGTAATTCTGGTAGCGGTGATGCAGGAAGTGGAGAAGCTTCCGTAGAGTTAGAAGGAAGCGTAGTTATCGACGGATCAGGTACTGTTTATCCTTTAATGGCAAAATTAGCTGAAAACTACATGATTAATGAGCAAGAAGGAGTTTCTGTTGAAGTAAGTAGAGCAGGTACAAGTGCTGGATTCAAAAAGTTTTTAGTTGAAAATGGAACTGATTTCAACGATGCATCCCGTCAAATTAAAGATGAAGAACAAGCTGAAGCAGATGCACTTGGAATGGAAGTAAAAGAATTAAAAGTAGCTTTAGATGGATTAACATTTGTAGTACACCCTGAAAACGATTGGGCTACTGAATTAACTGAACAAGAAATTATTGATATTTTCTTAGCTTCAACTGGTAAAGAAAACTGGTCTGATGTACGTTCTGATTTCCCAAATGAGCCAATTAACACTTACGGTCCTAACGAAAACCATGGTACGTATGAGTTTTTCTGGGAAGTAATCTTAGGTAAAGAAGATTTATCTAGCGATGTTAACTTACAACAAGAATATTCTACTTTAGTAGATTTAATTTCAAAAGATAAAAACGCTATCGGATTCTTCGGATATGGTTACTATGCAAATAACACTGATAAATTAACTGCAGTAAAAGTAGACTTTGGTAACGGTCCTGTAGAACCTTCCTTAGATACTATTAAAGAAGATGGCGCATATGCTAACTTCACTCGCCCAGTATTCACTTACTTAAATGTGGATCACGCGAAAGAAAAGCCACAAGTATTAGACTTCGCAATCTACGCGATGAAATCTGTCAATGATGTAGCTGGAGAGACTGGATTTGCTCCACTTCCATCTGAAGAAATTGATAAAGTAGTTAGTGAGCTAGAAGCTCTTAAATAATAAAGTAATAGGAGAAGGTGGGTACAGTTACGTTACTCATCTTCTTATCTGTTAATCTTTGGCGCTTAGATGAAAGGGGTCTTCAAAAATGCCAGAAGTAACAACTAACGTAAAAAAAGCTAATGTTAGAGAATTAATAAAGAAAAATAAAAATACTGTAAACATGCACAAAATTTTAGAAACGGTAATGCCTAAACTTTTATTAGTAATTGCTATTATTTCTGTTTTAACGACAATTGGTATTATTCTCACACTCATAACGGAAACATTTGAATTTTTTAAAAGAGTACCGTTTGTGGAATTTTATACAGGCACAGTATTAAAGCCTTTAGGTGAAAATGCTCAATTCGGTATTTTACCCTTAATTGCAGGAACATTAATGTCTTCACTTATTGCGATGTGTGTCGCGATTCCGATTGGGTTAATGTCCGCTATTTATTTAAGTGAGTATGCGTCAGAAAGAGTAAGAAAAGCTTTAAAACCAATTCTTGAAGTGTTAGCAGGAATTCCAACAATCGTATATGGATTTTTTGCTTTAACGTTTGTAACTCCTCTATTAAGATCATTTATACCAGGTCTTGAGCCATCTAACATCCTCAGTCCGGGTATTGTAATGGGGATCATGATTATTCCAATGGTTGCATCTTTATCAGAGGATGCCATGAGTTCTGTACCTAAATCAATGAGAGAAGGTGCATTGGCATTAGGTGCTACAAAACTAGAAGTATCATGGAAAGTAGTGGTTCCTGCTGCTATGTCTGGAATTATTGCTTCTTTTGTACTAGCTATTTCCCGAGCAATAGGCGAGACAATGATTGTAACAATTGCGAGTGGTAGTTCAAAAAACTTTACATTTGATTTAACGCAATCGATGCAAACGATGACTGCTTATATTGTCGAAGTAACAGGTGGAGACGCTCCAGCCGGTTCAACTTTATATTACAGTCTATATGCTGTTGCAATGACGTTATTTGTATTTACTCTCGTGATGAATATGTTAGCTCAATACATCTCTCGTAAATTTAGGGAGGAATATTAATATGAAATATATTGATTCAGCTCAAGTACAAAAGAAAATGTCTTCTCGACTATTATTCAATCAAATTTTAAAAACATTGTTTTTCTTATCAACTATAGTAGGTTTAGTAGTTTTAGTTGTTTTATTTTATCGGGTTATTTCTCAAAGTATTGGTTGGATTGACTTATCCTTTTTAACGAATAAGTTATCTACTATGCCTGAGAGAGCTGGTATTATGGGTGCCATCTTAGGTACTGTTTGGTTAATGATAGTTGTTGCTCCAATTACGTTATTCCTTGGAGTAGGAACAGCAATATATTTAGAAGAATATGCAAAAAAGAGTAAATTCCAGTCCTTTATCCAAACAAACATATCAAACTTAGCTGGTGTTCCATCTATCGTTTTTGGTATTTTAGGGTTAACTATTTTCGTTCGAGCTGCTGGGCTAGGAAATATTATATTAGCTGGTGGATTAACGATGGCGCTCCTAGTATTGCCGATTGTCGTTGTTTCAAGTCAAGAAGCAGTTCGTGCTGTACCTTCTTTTTTAAGAGAGGCATCGTATGCAATGGGTGCAACTAAATGGCAAACTATTATCAAAGTTGTATTGCCAGCTGCATTACCTGGAATTTTAACTGGTACGATATTAGCACTATCAAGAGCAATAGGTGAAACTGCTCCGTTAGTAGTTATCGGTATTCCAGCATTATTAATTCCGTTTCCAGGTGGGATTTTTGATAAATTTACCGTTTTACCGATGCAAATTTATTATTGGACGGTGGACGCTGCACTTGTTGCCGAATATGCAAACTTAGCTGCTGCTACAATTGTTGTTTTATTATTTGTGTTATTCGCGATGAATTCAATAGCCATCTTTATACGAAATAAATTCCAACAACGATATTAATCTAACGGAGGGATAAACTATGGTATTAGCTACACAGTTAAAAAAAGATATGGAAGTTCAAGTGGATGTACAAGGGTTACCTGAACAAAAGAAAGTTGTATATAACACGAAAGATTTAAATTTATGGTACGGCAATGATCATGCATTAAAAAATATTAACCTTGAAATCAACGAAAATGAAGTTACGGCAATTATCGGACCTTCAGGTTGTGGTAAATCAACTTATATAAAAACGTTAAACCGAATGGTAGAGTTAGTTCCAACTGTTCGTATTTCTGGAGATATAACGTATCGTGAACAAAGTATTTTTCAAAAATCATATAAAGTGGAAGAGTTAAGAACTTACGTTGGGATGGTGTTCCAAAAGCCGAATCCTTTCCCAAAATCGATATACGATAACATTGCATACGGACCGAGAACGCACGGAATAAAAAATAAAAAAATATTAGATGAAATTGTAGAGAAAAGCTTACGCGGGGCGGCTATTTGGGATGAAGTAAAGGACCGTCTAAACGAAAATGCATACGGATTATCTGGCGGTCAGCAGCAACGTCTTTGTATCGCTCGCTGTTTAGCGATTGAACCAGACGTAATTTTAATGGACGAACCGACGAGTGCACTTGATCCAATTTCTACTTTAAAAGTAGAAGAACTAGTTCAAGAATTAAAGAAAGATTACAGCATCATCATAGTAACGCATAATATGCAGCAAGCAGCTCGTATTTCCGATAAAACGGCTTTCTTCTTAAATGGAGAAGTAATCGAATTTGATCAAACAAATAAAATCTTTTCTAACCCAAATGATAAACGTACAGAAGATTATATTACAGGCCGTTTCGGATAATAAAGGAGTGGGGATAAATGTCAGTTCGCGGAAAGTTTGATATTGATTTAGAGTCGTTACGTAATAAATTATTAGAGTTAGGTAGTTTAGCAGAAATTGCACTAGATAAATCATTTACTTCTTTACAGACAAGAAACATTGAAAGTGCCTTACAAGTGATTGAAGACGATAATCGGGTAGATAAATTAGATGAAGAAATTAATGATACTTCTATTATGTTAATTGCTAAACAACAACCTGTTGCTATTGATTTAAGGCGAATTATCGTGGCCATTAAAATTTCAACAGATGTAGAAAGAATTGCTGATCATGGAGTAAACATAGCGAAGTCTACTATACGTATCGGTGAAAACGACCCTTTCATCATTCCGATGGAAAATATCCAAAAAATGTATAGCATCGTTACGGAAATGTTTTCCCTGGCATTAAAAGCATATTACGATGAAGATATCGTTTTAGCAAAGAAAGTTGCAGGAATGGATGATGAGGTAGACGAGCTTTACGGAAAAAATATAAAAGAATTATTATCTTTAACTGTTGAAAACAAAGATATGATTCATCAAATTACCCAATTAAGTTTTATTTGCCGATTTTTAGAAAGAATTGCTGACCATACTACAAATATTTCAGAGAGTGTTTTTTATTTAGTAAAAGGTAAGCATTATGAATTAAACGTTTAATGGAAGAAGTAGGGGAAACTCTGCTTCTTTTTTTGTTGGTTTTATTATTCAGAAAATTACATTTATATGAGTTTGTCTTTTTTGTGAACTTAGTGTGAAAAAGGGAGAAATAAGGAGAAAAGGATTGAAAAATTGCTCTGAATTCGTTTACTTTGCCGTTTTGATGAATAGGAGGAATGTGGTATCATTTTTCTTGTTATAAACGGCCTCGGCTTTCTTGAGAGTAGAAAGTCAAAAATAAAAAACATATAGAAAGAGGTGTGCTATGAACATAGCAAACTTAAAACAAGAATGGTTTGGAAACATTCGCGGCGATGTTTTAGCAGGTATGACCGTTGCTTTAGCCCTTATTCCTGAAGCAATTGCCTTCTCCATAATCGCAGGTGTAGACCCCATGGTAGGGCTTTATGCATCCTTTTGTATCGCTGTTGTCATAGCTTTTACTGGTGGACGTCCAGGAATGATTTCAGCGGCAACAGGTGCGATGGCACTATTAATGATTACGTTAGTTGCAGATCACGGCATTGAGTATTTATTTGCTGCTACCGTGCTAACTGGTATTATACAAGTCTTGATGGGTGTATTCAAACTTGGAAAGTATATTTCATTTTTGCCACAAGCTGTTATTATTGGTTTTGTAAATGCCCTAGCCATATTAATTTTTATGGCTCAGTTAGAACAGTTTAAACCAGAAAAAGGCGGGTCCTTCTTAATGGTTGGATTCGTACTTGCAACGTTGGCGATTATTTATATTTTGCCTCGTTTCACGAAAGCAATTCCATCTGCGTTAGCGGCAATTGTAGTTATTACCGCAGTAGTAGTTTTTGGCGGTGGTTTTGGATTAGCAACGGTGGGAGATCAAGGTGAAATTACGAGAGCGTTACCAATTTTCCACATTCCGATGGTTGAACTATCTTGGCAGACGTTAATGATTATATTACCCTACGCGTTTACATTAGCAATCGTGGGAAATTTAGAGTCGTTATTAACGGCAACAATTGTAGACGAAATGACTGAAACGAAAAGTAATAAAAATCGTGAAATGAAAGGACAAGGTATTGCGAACATCGTAACTGGATTTTTCGGTGGGATGGCAGGTTGTGCAATGATTGGACAGTCTGTTATTAACGTTAAATCTGGTGGACGTGGTCGGCTCTCTGCATTAGTAGCAGGTGTGTTTTTATTATTTTTAATTATGGTATTAGGAGACGTTGTTATTCAAATACCAATGGCAGCATTAGTTGGTGTAATGGTAATGGTTTCTATTGGAACATTTGATTGGCAATCTATACGTGAATTACCTAAAACACCAAGAGCGGATGCTTTTGTAATGATTGTAACTGTTGCGATTGTCGTTTACACTCACGATTTAGCAAAAGGTGTTTTTGCAGGTGTTGTAATAAGTGCTTTAATCTTCGGTTGGAGAATGGCAAAAATTAAGGCACATGGTATGATGGACAACGATAAGAAAGTATACCGTATCCAAGGGCAAATGTTCTTTGGAACGATGAGTCATTTTATTGATTTATTTGATTATCAAAATGATCCTGAGGAAGTTGTAATTGACTTCTCTACTTCCCATATTTGGGATCAGTCTGCTGTAGTTGCAATTGGCAAAACTTTAGCTAAGTATCAAAAGTATAATAAAAAAGTAACAATTGTAGGAATGAATCCGGAAAGTGAAGCATTAGTAAATCGAATTGGTTTATCTGCTACTTCTGGACACTAAATTAAATGAGAAGGCACTCCTTTAGGGGTGCCTTTGGTTTGTATTTGAACTGTGATTGGCGAACGGTAAGAATGAAACAATCGTTGCTAGAAGAGATTTTGACTTCGCATACTCATTTTTAAATTCTTGCTTTACTTCTTCTTTTTCATTTTTTAAGCTTTGCAAGGCTTTTCTTCTGTATTGATAGTCCATCATATTCAGCCACACCTTTCACCATTAGGTTTAAAAGCGTTTTCCTTACACTTTTATTTTAGTAAATTAACCTATCATTAACAAGAAAGTTGTCGGAAAATTCAGGAAGAACTTCGCTTTTAACACTTTTTTCCTGTACATCTCTATTTTTTACAAACAACAATGCCAATTGGGTAAAAAGTTGACTCATTTTTAGGAACAACTAGAACACCCTTTTGATAGAAAAAACTAACCTCGTCATAAGTTGGAAATAAATTAAAAAACTCTTCTCGTGATAATTGATGTACGTGATACGGCTCATTTGTCGGGTATCCTCGACCTTGGCCAAAAGGGGTAGATAATATTAATGTACCGCCTGGTTTTAACATGTCGTATATATTAAGAAGGAACTGTTCTTCCTGTTGTACATGCTCTATCGTTTCGAAGCTTACGATACAATCAAAATTACCTAAACTGGAAGGTAATTTTGGGTCCGCTACATCTCCAACAATAAATGTTGATTTCGGGTGGTAGTACGTTTTTTTTGCGTACATAATTGTTTCTTCGCTAATATCTATACCTACAACTTCTGTCACTTTTTTCTTTGCTATTTTTGCCATTATGTGAGTTCCATATCCAGATCCGCAAGCAAAGTCTAACACTCTTCCGTGTAAAAAAGGAATTGTAAAGTGGTAGCGCGCTAAATGCTCTAATAGTAAACCATTTGTCAGTTTCATTTTTTCAGGAACAATACGTTCATCTGTCAATTCAAGCATGGTTCTTTTCACCACTTTTTATTATTTTTATGTTATTATATCAGTTTATTTTTCTAGATGAAAACTTGAATACGGTCATAAATTTGGTTAGAGCAGTTAAAAGAGCTAAATAATAAATTTACAATAACTTAATATGTTTTCTATTGAAAATTGCATATAAGTGTTTTATTATATAAACATTCAGTTATATAAGCATTTGGTTATGTGAATTGGAGAAGAAAGGGGAATACTATGAGCGAATCTTTAGAGCAAATCGAAAGTGCTGCTATAACGTTAAAGGCATTGAGTGATAAAACACGTTTATCGATGGTTGCTTTAATGCAACATCATGAATGTTGTGTGTGTGAGTTTGTGGAAATTTTTAAAATGAGTCAACCTTCCATAAGTCAACATTTACGAAAATTGAAGGATATTGGCTTAGTAAAAGAATCGAGAAGGGGACAATGGATTATTTACTCTTTAAACGATCAACATGATCATTATCCGCTTCTAAAATCCATTTTATCTCATGTGCCTGATCTTGAAGAGAAAATGGATGAATTACAATTAAAAGGACTTCGAATTTCATGCAATTAATGGGGGAATACAGTTGTTAAATATTATTTTAGCGTCTGCAATATTTATTGCGACACTCATCTTTGTTATTTGGCAGCCAAGAGGGCTTTCCATCGGTTGGTCGGCTTGTGTTGGTGCGCTAATTGCACTACTAGTAGGAGTTGTTTCACTCCAAGATGTTTGGGATGTAACTGGAATTGTATGGAATGCAACACTTACTTTTGTTGCGTTAATTATCATTTCTCTAATACTAGATGAAATTGGATTTTTTGAATGGTCTGCACTTCATATGGCTAGGTTCGCCAAAGGGTCAGGTGTGAGAATGTTTGTCTATATATCGTTGTTAGGAGCGGTTGTAGCGGCCTTTTTTGCGAATGATGGGGCAGCATTAATCTTAACACCAATCGTACTTGCGATGGTCCGTAACTTAAATTTTAAAGAGAAGATGATTCTTCCATTTATTATGGCAAGTGGGTTTATTGCAGATACGACTTCTTTACCGTTAGTCGTCAGTAACCTAGTAAACATTGTATCGGCGGATTTTTTCCAAATAGGTTTTGTAGAGTATGCATCCCGAATGATTGTGCCGAACTTCTTTTCTCTCGGTGCAAGTATCTTAGTTTTATATTTGTTTTTCCGTAAAAGCATCCCAAAAACTTATGATGCCACTCATTTGAAGGAACCGGTTGAAGCAATTAAAGATAAAAAACTATTTAAGCTTTCATGGTATGCCTTAGCATTTTTATTAATTGGATATTTCGTAAGTGAGTTTAGTGGAATTCCTGTTTCGTTCGTTGGAGCAACAGTAGCTATTATTTTCTTATTCATTAGTAGAACAAGTGATGCAATTGAAACGACGAAGATATTAAAAGGCGCTCCATGGGCAATTGTGTTTTTCTCTATAGGGATGTATGTCGTTGTGTATGGTTTAAGGAATGTAGGGTTAACTTCGGTCTTAACAGATGTGATTCAAAAAGCTGCTGATCAAGGATTATTCGTCGCTACAATTTCGATGGGATTCATTGCTGCTATTCTATCATCTGTTATGAATAATATGCCGACTGTTATGATAGATGCAATTGCAATTCAAGATACAAATACTTCGGGTGTAATACGAGAAGCTCTCATTTATGCCAACATAATCGGTTCTGACTTAGGACCGAAAATTACACCGATTGGGTCACTTGCTACACTACTTTGGTTACATGTACTCAACTTAAAGGGTGTAAAAATTACTTGGGGCTATTATTTTAAAGTAGGAATTATTTTAACAATCCCAACGTTATTTATAACCTTAATTGGTTTATATATTTGGCTGTTAATTATTGGCTAATTACGATAAAAGGAGATAAAACAAATGAGCAAAAAAACAATTTACTTTTTATGTACAGGAAATTCTTGCAGAAGCCAAATGGCAGAAGGTTGGGGAAAGAAATATTTAAGTGATGAGTGGGAAGTTTACAGTGCGGGAATTGAAGCACATGGTGTGAATCCTAACGCAATTAAGGCGATGAATGAAGCTGGTGTTGATATTTCTAATCAAACTTCTGATACAATTGATCCTGGAATTTTAAAGAAAGCAGATTTAGTTGTTACTTTATGTGGTCATGCAAATGATGTTTGTCCAGCAACTCCCCCAAATAAGGAAAGAGTTCATTGGGGATTTGATGACCCAGCAAAGGCTGAAGGTTCAGATGAAGAAAAATGGGCATTTTTCCAACGAGTTCGAGATGAAATTGGGGATCGTATAAAGCAATTTGCTGATACAGGTAAGTAAGTAAAACCCAGTAACTCCAAATGAGGGGTTGCTGGGTTTGTTTGTATGGAAATTTTTTGGAAAAGCATATTTCTTTACATTTATTTGTTAAAAGCCGAAAATAGTAGAAGTAACATTAACAATGTAGGTGGGATGGAATATGAACATTTCAGATGAAGCGAAAATCGCTTTAGAAAATATATTAGAAGATCATGAAGCAAACAATGTTCGATTATTTCATAATTCAACATGTGGAGATACACCGGTAGGTATTTCATTAGATAACCCGAAAAAAGACGATATCGTGACAACAATTAATGAAATTAAGATAGCGATGGAACCGGAGGTAGAGCATTTATTAAAAGGGGTTACTCTTAAAATAGAGGAAGGACCTTACGGCGAAGCTCTAGTATTTGAAGGATTAGAATTAAATTGTTGTTGTGATTAACTAATAGTTGCTCATTGCATAAACGGATTGTATTGAAAATAATTAAAATTAAAAAAACGTTGACAGCTTCACTTTAACAGTTTAAAGTATTGTTATATAAAAATTTAAAATCTTAATACTTGATCTCTTATCAAGAGAGGCGGAGGGACTGGCCCTATGATGCCCAGCAACCGTTCCATCATGGAATTGGTGCTAAATCCTGCAAAACAAGCAATTGTTTTGAAAGATGAGAGAGGATAAACCGGATTACGCCGTTTAAAACCTCTCTTTATTAGAGAGGTTTTTTTATTTTACATATCGGTAGCCCTCTCACTGGATTGTAATCAAGAGAAAAAGATCCGTATTAAGAGATAAGAAAAAAGGAGAGAGAATACAATGAAGAATTGGATAAAAGGATTATTCCTAACTGCACTTGCATTTTCATTAATATTAACGGGGTGTAGTAATAACCAGCCTACAAATCAAGGAAGTAAAGAACCAGTTTCATTTGACAATGTTCCAGAGCGTTTTTCTAACGGGGAAGGTGCAAAAATTAAAGTCATTCGAAAAATTGGTGGTGATGACCATACGACTCAGTTTTTAGCAGGCGCGAAGGAAGAAGGGGAAGCGTTAGGCTTTGAAGTAGACGTGTTTACAGCAAACGGTGATACAGCTAAATTCCATGATGCTATTGAACAAGCGTTAAATCAAGATTTTGATGGTTTTATTATTTCTCACGGTGATGATGCTGCCACAGTAGATGCTGTAAAGAAGCTAACGGAAAACGGAAAAAGTGTTGTGACCTTTGATTCTAATCCGGACATTGCTACAGTTTCAGGAGTTACGTTAACTTCGCAAGATGATGAAGCATTAGCTCAATTAGCTCTTGATCAGTTAGTAGCAGATTACAATGGGGAAGCAAATATCGTTTATTTATGGGTTGATGGATTTCCACCGATGGTTCGTAGAAACGCGGTATACCAGGAAGTGCTAAAAGAAAATAGTGGTTTAAATGAATTAGAACGTTTTGGTGTAGCAACATCAGATACGTCTGTACAAACGCAAAACGCTGTTGCAGCAATGTTAAACAAGCATGGAAAAGGAGAAATTGATGCTATTTTTGCAACGTGGGACGCATTTGCAATTGGGGCGGCTCGCGCTATAAAAGAAGCTGGTCGTGATGAAATTAAAATTTACGGTATTGACGTTTCAAACGCAGACTTACAAGAAATTCAATCAGAAGGAAGTTCATGGGAATATACAGCAGCAGTTGATCCGAAGTTAATTGGTGCAGTGAATATGAGAATATTAGCGAAAAAGCTTGCTGGTGAAGAGACACCGGAAACTTACGATTTAGAAGCATCATTAATTTCTCAAGAAGCATTACAAACGGTGAACGAACCAGTAAATATGGTTAACTTAGTGGATGTTATTGATGGTTGGGGAGTTTCAACTGCATTCGAAGAGGAATGGATGAAAGTATTAAAAGCCCACTATACAAAATAAGTAATGGAAACACTCTCGATTTTGAGGGTGTTCCCTTTTCTTTTACAAATGGGGGAACAGTATGAAGAAAATGACACTAAACATGGAGAATATTTCTATTGAATTCCCTGGAGTAAAAGCATTACAACAGGTTCATTTTATCGCAGAAACAGGTAAAGTTCATGCGTTAATTGGTGCAAATGGTGCAGGGAAATCAACGTTAATGAAAGTACTTTCTGGGAGTTACACTCACTATACAGGCGATATTTTCATTAATGAAGAAAAAATTTCCGTTAATTCACCAAAAGAGGCTCTACAATATGGTATCCAAATTGTCCATCAGGAAGTGGATACTGGTTTAATCCCATATTTAACAGTTGGCGAAAACATAATGCTACATAAAGTAGAGGAAAATTTTTGGGTGAATTGGAAGAAGGTTCATAAAGAAGCGGAAGCTGTATTAAGAAGCGTGGATGTGCAAGTACCCTCAACAAAACTAGTGCGGGACTTAACACTTGCTGAAAAACAAATGGTGTTAATAGCAAGAGCTCTTACGACTGAGTGTAAATTTCTTTTGCTAGATGAACCAACAGCTAGTTTAAGTAAAAAGGAAACAGATCAGCTATTTAAAATTGTCAGAGAGCTAATGAGAAAAAATGTAGGAGTTATTTTTATATCTCATCGCTTACCAGAAATATTTGCCTTATGTGATCAAATTACAGTAATGAGAAATGGTAAAGTAGTTGGACAAGAGGCGACACATGTAACTACTCCAAATAAAGTAGTTGAACTAATGCTTGGAAAAACATTAGAAGATCAATTTCCGGAACGTAAGGCTACTACAGGTGAAACATTGCTACAGGTAAATGGATTAACAGATTCTAATATGTTATCAAATATGGATTTACATGTGAAAAAAGGTGAAATAGTAGGAATTGCTGGTTTAGTTGGTGCAGGGAAATCAGAATTATGTAAAGCTTTATTTGGGTGTGAGCCAATTACTTCAGGTGAGCTGATGATTGGTAATGAAAAAGTAAAGATAAAAAGCCCTACAGATGCAGTTTCTAAAGGTATTGCCTTCATTCCAGAAGAGAGAAGGAAAGAAGGAGTTCTTATTTCTGAATCTGTCGCCGTCAACATGACAGCTGCCAACTTACATGCTGTTTCTAATAAATATCATTTTTTAAATAAAAGAATAGAAAATCAAAAGACAAATGAGTTGATTAATCGTTTAGGAGTTAAAACACCTTCCTCTAAAACAAAAGTCCAATTTTTGTCTGGAGGAAATCAACAAAAAATTGTTATTGGGAAATGGTTGTTAACAGATGCAGATCTTTATATTTTTGATGAACCGACAAAAGGAATAGATGTTGGAGCTAAAAAGGATATTTTTGAGTTAATTCATCAGCTTGCAGTGAGGGGGAAAGGAATTCTTTATGCCTCAAGTGAAACAGCCGAAATTATTGGGTTAACGAACCGCACTTATGTTTTATATGATGGCAAGATTGTGAAAGAGGTAACTACTTCTGAAACAAGTGAAGAGGAAATATTGTATTACGCAACAGGAGGGACCGACTATGGAAAATGAGCTTTATACCGGAAAAGCGCAAATCACAAAAAAGTGGGATTTGTTTACCTTTCTATATAAATACGGAACTATATTAACGATTATTCTATTAATTGCATTCTTTGCTATATCACAACCCGCTTTTATTCAGAGCAATAATATTATTAGTATTTTACGCTCTATATCTATCGTTACCATTATAGCAATTGGAATAACGATCTCGTTAACGGTAAATGGCTTCGATTTGTCGGTCGGTTCGGTAGCGTCACTTTCCAATGCTATCGTTATTTCGATGTTTGTATGGTTTTCGCAAAATACATTTATAGCGATACTATCCGCATTAGCGGCAGCGTTACTAGTTGGAGCTTTGAATGCATTCTTCATCGTAAAAGTGAAAATCCCTGATATGTTATTAACGTTAGCGATGATGTTTATTATTCAAGGTGTAGCATTAACGTATACAAAAGGAGCAACAGTTTCACAAAACATGATGATGCCTGACGGAACGTTTGCAGAAGGAACTATTACCTCATTGTTTGCACGTATTGGGCAAGTCCCTTGGATTATTATCATTATGCTTTTTGTCGTAATTATTGTTCACGTTTTTTTAACCTTTACGAAGCATGGTAGGTCTATGTACGTTATTGGAGGAAATACTGAGGCTGCTAGATTATCAGGAATAGCTGTTTCCAAATATAAAATAGCTGCTTACTTAATGAGTGCCTTTTTCGCTGCGCTTGGTGGTATTGTGCTAGCGTCAAGAGTCATGACGGCTGAAATTAACGCAGGTTCCCCTTATTTAATGGACGCAGTTGCGGCAGCTTTTATAGGGTACTCTGTTCTTGGAGCTGGAAAACCAAATGCATTTGGCACATTTGTTGGGGCAGTATTAATTGGGATTTTACAAAATGGATTAGTGATGATGAGTGTTCCATATTATGCAATGGATATAGTAAAAGGAGCAGTCCTAGCATTAGCATTAGCGATAACATATTATAAATTTAAATAAGAAAGAGGAGGGATATAGATCCTCCTCTAAAAAATAATAAAAGTTCATTATCTGTTTTTTGTAATGATAGCCGTTACTTCACGATAAGAAAGACCTGTAGTTAATTCAAATGTTCCAATTTGAACTAGCTTACTTTTGTCATTCTTTTCTAAATATTGATTAAAGCTAAATGCATTATCAATAATTCCGGCGTTTTCTAATTCTTTAGTCGCCTCATGAAGCAACATACCTTCACGAATCGTTAATGTAAAAGTTTTAGGTTCTTCTTTTTTCTCTTCTTTCGGCTCTTCTTTTTCTTCTTTTTCAATTTTTTCTTCTTTCGTTACTTCTTCTTCTACAGTCTTATCTTCTTCCGGTTCGGTTGGTTCTTTTACTGTTGTTTCATCCTTCAAGTCATCTAATTGTGGTAGTAGTTGGTCGTACTCTTCTTTTGATAATACTACTAAACTATTTTCTTCTGCATAGGAAAGAACTTGTTCTTCCTCTAATACTACCTCTTTTGAGCCTTCAAATGCATAGGCACACCCAGTTACTCCTGTTGCAAAGAGGATTCCAATAGCAAAAGCGCGAATACTATTATTCATAGGAATTCGCTCCTTTCTTTTGGACAGATTGAAGCATAGTTTGTACTTTAGCTAAAGGTGTAGAAGTGAATTGAGCAATTTGCTGAGCAGTATATCCTTTTTGATAAAGGGATATCGCTACTTCTTCTTCGCTAGCTTGTCCAGACTTAACAGAATCTGTATGATTAGGTCCAACAAGTAGTTCCTCTTCTAACACTTTAATTTTTCGTTCTAATTTATATTTATCTTGAACAACTTCCATTGATAACTGTTCAACTTCTTCTTCTAGCTCTTTTATTTTGTCACGTTGAAAGAAGGATAAAACGATAAGAACGGCGGAAATGACGATAAGGCTGATACTTGCATAAATCATGCTTTCACCTCGTTTTTAAGTTCACTTGTATAATAATAAACTAAACTACTATAAAAAATCATTAGTTTTTTGTAATTGTTACATACTGTTAAAATAATTTCCGTTTTATGGACAATAAAGAAAAAGAAGGTTTTTTCATCATACATAGAAAGAGCCTATACATTTTACGTGTTTTTTCTACATTTTATGCGGGTAGGAGGGAGACTTTTTGAATAAAGATATAAAATTAATTTGGACAAAGGATCATTCATTACTAGTAGACTATAAAATACCTCATTGGAAACTAGACGTAGCTAATACCTTTTTACCTTCGAAAGAGTGGGAGTATCTTTATCGACTGTATGATATTCGTGCTGGAAAAGTATATAAAGAGGTTGTTCATCAGAATTACAGTAGACATGTGATGTTTCCTGAAATCGAGGAGAAAAAGTTATTGCTAGTTGAAATTGGTGTCATATATGAAGAGAAATTTGTTCCGATCGCACAATCGCGGTTATTTTATACTACTATATCGAAAGAGAGTGTTGATAACTTGTCTTATAATTCTACTAATTTAGAAGGTTTTTCTTCTTATACTATTTACAGAAAGGGTGAAGTGCATGACGAATAAAATTTCTTTTGTATTTCATGCACATGTACCGATTTTTTCATTGAACAACGAAAGGGAAACGGTAACCTTTTTTGAAAAATTGACGGACTCGTATTTACCTTTTTTTCTGCTGTATGAACAGCTCAAGCATAAAGTTGGCCTTACTATTACACCTACATTTTTACATATGGTAGAGGAAGAAACATTTAAAAACCAATATAGTACTTTTTTAAAGGAGAAATTAGCACTAGCGCTTAATGAAGAAAAAGTAAACCCTTCTGCACTTGTGTACGTAAATCGCTATAAAACAATTCATTCCTATTGGGAAAAAAATCATCGTAGCATTGTAATGATTATAAAAAAATTAGTAAAGAGGGAAAAGATCGTTCCGCTATTAAAGTTCTCTAATAGTAATTTTGTAGCGCATTATAACAGTATGTGGTTGAAAGAGGCTCAAATTCAATATTGTATAGACAAACTAGATACGATGAGTTTTTGGGGGGAAACATTTTCTGATGAAGAAGTAAATCTTTTGCAAAAATATTCATTAGTAAATGTAAATATCGAAAGTAGAACGTATAATTTATCTCCTATTATTTCCAAGTATGTAAAAGACGCTGTATATCGCGATAAAAACAACGATATTGCATTTGAGCGTCAGTGGGATTATTTGCAGACATTTTTTCCTGCTAGAATGAATAGATTGGCTGTTGGAATTTCTTATAAGGCTAAAGGAAGCGGAAAGAACAGTCCGTTACGGTACATCGAAAAAAAAGCAACAGAAAGATGCTTAATACACGCACAGCAATTTTTGAGGGAAGTTGCTAATACAGTAGTTGAAGAGTATGCTATTTTGATTTTTTCACTTGAGCTGTTCGGTTATGAGTGGGATGAAGGTATCCTGTTTTTATCACATATAATGGAAAACTTAACAACTTTATCTTCTTTATCATTTGAACACCAGGATGGTTTTTCTGTAGTTAAACAGCTTTATAAACAATCGTGGAAAGCGAATGATGTTAATGTAACGGCGTTATATGATTTAGAAGAAGAATTGAATACGGCCTTTTTCCATAAAGATACAAAAAAACTACAACAGTTACATTCAAGTTGGCTCCAGAAAACAGATGACAAACTGTTAAATGAAAAAAGGATGAAGCATGTTGAGGAACTATCCTCGTTTAATGTGAATTGGGATAAGTTGTTTACTACATATTTGAATCGAAAAGACGAAAAGGCTCATGTATTATGGTTATCAACAGAGTTCCCACCAGGTATGATTGGTGGACTAGGGACACATGTTGCACAACTTTCGAAAACTTTACAAAAACGCGGTGTGAAAATAATCGTAATAACAATAGGTGCAATAGGTGCCCCTAGTTTTGAAGTAATAGAAGGTGTTGATGTATACAGAATTACACCATTCCAACCAGCTGGAACAACTTTAATACAATGGAACAGTAGGATTAACGTTGCAATGATTGAACAGGCAGTAAAATTAGCGGAAACAAAGTCCTTTTCATTTATTCATGCTCACGATTGGCTAGTGTGCGCAGCAGCCACTCAACTAAAAAGTATGTGGAATGTTCCACTCATTTCAACGATTCATGCTCTTGAAAAGGGGAGAAGGTTAGGCGAGGAGTTGAAGGGAGACCAAGAAGAAATTCATCGACTTGAAGAAAATTTAACGAACGCATCCGATTATATAATCGTATGTAGTGATTATATGAAACAGGAATTAGAACGTCATTTTTCCACTCCTCAACATAAAATTACGGTAATACCAAACGGGGTCAATGATGTGAAAGATAATGAGATACAGCCAATTAATTCTACTTATCCTAAAATTGTTGCAATTGGAAGACTTGTTCCTGAAAAAGGATTTCAGTATTTTATAGAGGCCGCTGCAATAGTACGTCAACACTTTCCACAAGCTATATTTATGATTGCAGGTATTGGTCCGTACGAAAGAGCGTTAAAAAGAAAGGTAAAGGAACAAAATGTAGAAGATGTCGTTCAATTTGTTGGGTTTTTACAAGAAGAACAAAAAACAACACTGTTGCAGGAATGTGATATTGTTGTTGTCCCAAGCTTGTATGAACCGTTTGGAATTGTTGTTTTAGAGGCAATGGCGCATAGCAGAATAGTGATTGCTAGTAACAGCGGGGGGATTCCCTCCATCATTAAACATGAGCAAAATGGTTTTTTAATAAATCCTGGCAAAGGGAACGAAATGGCAAGGTTCATTTGTCATGTTTTAACTAAAGGACAATCTATTAAAAGAATTCAAGAAAATGCAAAAAAATCAATGGAGCTATATTCATGGGACATCATTTCTGAGAAAACGTTACATGTATATAAAAATATTCAGGGGAGGGTAAAAATTCCTTGATAAGCCTTTTAGTAATCGTGTAAAGGTAAAAAAATAAGCAGTAGGAAAAACCTACTGCTTACTTTGTTTCACGGTGAAGTGTTACTTTTTTTAATCTTGGGCTATATTTTTTAAGCTCAAGACGGTCTGGGTTATTACGTTTATTTTTAGTAGTGATGTAGTTACGATCACCAGTTTCTGTGCAAGCTAAAGTTACGTTTACGCGCATCGTTATCCCTCCAAACTATATTGCTTAATTCAGACTTACTTATAATATCACTTTTAATCATGAAATTCCAGTCCTTTTTAAACTTTCCTCTTAAGAGAGAGGAGTGAATATGACTTTTAGTTGTTTTTTAAGGAAAATAATGACCTCACTAACATGATAAACTACTATTATAATAATAGTAATTAAAAAGTAGGTGGACGAAAAATGCTAGCAAAAAAGGAAATGAGAAGCAAAATAAAAAATGCTCTTGAAGTGATGACAGAGGAAAGGTATGAAGAGAAATCAAATGCCATACACAATCGTTTGTTTCAAACGGATAGCTGGGAGAAGGCAACGACTATCGGTGTTACGATTTCTCGTTTTCCTGAAGTGAGTACGAAAGAAATTATTGAAAAAGCGTGGGAACAAAAGAAACGAGTGGCAGTTCCTAAATGTTATCCAAGAGATAATTCGATGCGCTTTTTTTATCTTACAAGCTTTAGCGAGCTTGAAACAGTTTATTTTGGATTACAAGAACCGATTGAGAACGAAACTGTTTATTGTGAAAAAGACTCTATCGATTTAATGCTTGTACCGGGTGTTGTTTTTGATAACAGGGGTTATCGGATCGGTCATGGAGGAGGTTATTACGACCGTTATTTACAAGGATTTACTGGAGAGAAAGTTTCGCTCGCTTTTCAGGAGCAATTGGTAGCTTCTGTACCAACTGAGAACCATGATATTCCTGTAGAGTTCATTATTACAGATGAGGGACTTTATGCTTGACCTATTAAATAATCTGTACGTACTATTCATAGGAACAATTGCAATCGCTGTTTTAGGATATAAGGGAAGGGCCCTTTCGAAATCAGGTAGCATTGCTACAATAATTGTTGGTGTGTTTATTGCAAATGGTTTCGGATGGAAAGGTTTATTATTAATCGGGATCTTTTTTGTTACTTCAAGTGTATGGAGTAAATGGAAAAAAGGTAAGGATGAGACATCGAAAGTAGTCGAAAAAGGTAGTCAACGAGATTGGATACAAGTGTTTGCGAACGGTGGTATTCCTGCAGTGGCGAGTATACTATTTAGTGTTTCAGAGTCTAGCTTATTTTGGATAGCATTCGTTACAGCAATTGCCGTTTCTACATCTGATACATGGGCATCAGAAATTGGCCCTTTATCAAACAAAAGGCCTTTGTCTATTTTTTCTTTAAAGAGGGTAGAAAAAGGTACATCAGGTGCCATTTCTTTACTCGGTACAACTGCCGCGCTTTTTGGTAGTATCATAATTAGCCTCATTAGTGTTGTTTTATGGGATGGTAGTATTGAGTTGTTTTTAATGATATGTACTTTCGGTTTTATTGGTTGTTTTTTGGACACGATATTAGGAGCAACAGTACAGGTTAAATATCGTTGTTCAAAATGTGGAAAGTCTACAGAACATCGCATTCATTGTAATGAAGTAACAATACATACTAGTGGCTCTACTTTTGTGAATAATGATGTTGTCAATATTACATCTATTCTTTTTACTTCCATTTTTGCATGCATTTTTTATGTGTTTGTTTAGGCTAATATTTGTACTTAAAATTGAAGATATATAAAAAACAAGAATTGAGGGGATTACTTTGGAAAATGGTGTAAACCGCGTCGCGTTAATTGGAACAGGTTTTGTTGGTTCTAGCTATGCTTTTGCGTTACTAAATCAAGGTGTCACGGAAGAATTAGTACTTATTGACTTAAATAAAGAAAAATCTGAAGGGGATGCAATGGATTTAAACCACGGAATGGCCTTTGCCCCAACTCCAACAAAAATATGGTACGGGGACTATACAGACTGTGCTCAAGCAGATCTCGTTGTCATTTGTGCTGGTGCGAACCAAAAGCCAGGTGAAACTAGATTGGATCTAGTAGAGAAAAACACAAGAATTTTCAAAAGTATTGTAGATAGTGTAATGAATAGTGGATTTAATGGTATTTTCTTAGTAGCAACGAACCCTGTAGATATATTAACGTATGCAACTTGGAAGTTTTCAGGATTACCGAAAGAAAGAGTCATTGGTTCTGGTACTATTTTAGATACTGCGCGATTCCGTTACCTTTTAGGTGAATATTTTAACGTTGATGCTCGAAATGTTCATGCTTACATTATGGGAGAGCATGGTGATACAGAACTACCTGTTTGGAGTAAAGCTGACATAGGTGGAAAGCCGATATTAGAAATGATGAAGCAAAAAGAAGGATATAAGGAAGAAGACCTTGATGAAATTTTTGTAAACGTTCGCGATGCCGCTTACCATATTATTGAGAGAAAAGGTGCGACTTATTACGGAATAGCAATGGGGTTAGTCCGGCTTACAAAAGCAATTTTACAAAATCAAAATTCGATATTAACGGTGTCCGCATATTTAGATGGTCAGTATGATGGAAAAGATATATACATCGGAGTACCAGCGGTTGTAAACCGTCAAGGAATAAGAGAAATAGTAGAACTAGAACTAAGTGAAAAAGAAAAAGAACAGTTTAAACAATCTGTAGAAGTGTTAACGGCTATTAAAAATGAAGTATTTACAAAAAAATAATAAGTTTATGGAAAAACATGCCGTATAAATGGCATGTTTTTTCTGTTATTGCAAAACATACATGTAGGAGGGATGTAAACACAATGAACTCACTTATAAGAATTATTTTAATGGCAGCTGGGACGTATGCACTTTATCAAAACAGGTATAAAATTATGAACTATCTACTTGGGATTAGTTCTATTAGAAGGTTTGCCGTTACGTTCGGAATGGATCTCCCATTTGTCCGTGACCGTTTTATGTCAGCGATATTTCGCGCGTAATGGAAAGTGTCAAACATATTGTTTGGCACTTTTTTATTTTTTTCCTACTGTTATCACAGGATAATTATAAATGAAAGATATTTCCTAAATTTTAGTAAGCTATTTCATTTGTTAGCTTTTCTTTTGCCATGATATAGTTAAAGTATTGAAAACGCCTAACAAATAAAGAGGGGTCTTGAACATGGGGAAAACAATAGCTGTTCCAGAGAAACTAAAAGAATGGATTATTCATACTTTTAATAGGGGGATCAGTCCTGTAGCTATTTTACAGGGAATGGTAGATAAGGGGTATGAAGCGAAATCTGCATATTCAACAATAGCAGCTGTAATTGGACCAGATAAACTAAAAGAAGTTGATTTAAATCAACTAACATATGAATATGAGGATGTAGGGATAAGTACGACTAACAATAAGATTCAAACGAGTGACAGAGATGTAAATATACTACTAAAAATGGAGAAACCATATATTTTATATTTAGATAATGTTTTAAGCAGTGAAGAATGTGATCAACTAATACAGCTTTCGAAAGAGAGATTAAAGCCTTCTACTGTTATTGATCAAAGAACAGGTGAGATAAAACTAGCAACTGGAAGAACAAGTAAAGGTACCTATTTTTCGTTTGATGAAAACGAGTTAATTTCAAAACTAGAAAAAAGAATATCTGAAATTACGAATACTCCTGTTGAAAATGGAGAAGGATTACAAGTGTTAAAATATGAGGTTGGTGAAGAATACAAACTACATTTTGATTTTTTCCCAACAAATAAAGTCGATAACTCAAAAGGTGGTCAAAGAATAGGCACCTTCCTTCTTTATTTAAATGATGTAGAAGCAGGTGGGGAAACGGTTTTTCCGAAAGTAGGATTATCTATCGTTCCGAAAAAGGGGGCAGCAGTTTTCTTTCATTACGGTAATAGTAAAGATCAAGTAGACCGCAAATCTTTACATGCTAGTATTCCAGTTTCTAATGGGGAAAAATGGGTTGCGACGAAATGGATTCGCAAAGGAAAAATATATGAATAGGAACGTTAGCTATGAAAATATTGAAAACATTGTTTTCTAAAACTAAAAACTATGATGTTCATTTCTGCGTGAAAAATATTGACCAGTTTTTTTCTGAAGAGGAACTTGCACGATACTCTTCCGCATTATTGTCTAAAAAAAATGTCCATTTTCAAGAGTATCATTGCCAGAACAAATGTGAAGAGTGTCGAGTAAATCCGTACGCTTTAGTGAATGGAAAGTTTATCAAGGCAGATAGTCCTGATGACTTACTAAAAAAACTGCTCCAAAAAGTGGAGGGTTGATAAAAATAAACAAAGAGGTGCCAAAGTTGGCATCTCTTTTTTCATCGTTTAGGAAATTTTAAAAGTGGAAAGTTGTGGATAACTACTAACTTTGTGTTGCTACGTCTAGCTCCGGCGGCTTGGCCCTCGAGACATAAGTCAGTCACTTCCGGTGGACAAAGAGCGTCCACCTGCAGCGCCTGCCTTATACTTGTCGGGCCAGAACGAGCCGCCTCCGCTTTTGTGTCTAGCTCCGGCGGCTTGGCCCTCGAGACATAAGTCAGTCACTTCCGGTGGACAAAGAGCGTCCACCTGCAGCGCCTGCCTTATGCTTGTCGGGCCAGAACGAGCCGCCTCCGCTTTTGTGTCTAGCTCCGGCGCTTAGGCCCTATCAAACTTCCCTTATCCGAAGTACGATAAGTCAACATCGGCTCCTCCGTCGCCGTGTTTCCTTTATCACAACCGTAACAGTCCAGTTTGTACGGGCCTGAACGAAGCGCCTGCGCTTTTGTTCTTATAATGTAATATTGAGATGGGATGAAATAACATAAATCCGTATTATTTCGAGTAAAGTTTTTTACTTTCGTTCTTGTGAAAGGTAAAATAAATAGAATAATAATAATGGTCGCTTAAAGAATAAGGCAGGTGCTGCTCATGTTAATGGATACCGTTTTTTGGAGAATTATTCATCAGTTTGTTATTCAACATGAATATAGAATTCTTCATATTTCTGAAACGCAAAAAGAAGTTTGGCTAGAGTCATTACGAAATAAGGATGCTCCAATTATTCGTCTACTTCGATATGACCTTGATTGGGCTATGTGGTTAAAAAGAGATATTGAAAAGACAACATTTCAAGTGGAGCAGTTTAGAAAACAGCTTTTTAAACGTGATTTACAGGCGGTTTCTATTTATGTATCAACATATCCACCAGTAGATGACTGGGAACCTTTAATGGAGAGAGTAGGCAATAAGGAAAAAGTAGACGTTGCACCTATCATATTACATAACCAAAACATTCAAGAAGCAACGAAAAAAGTTTCTGATGTAACAAAAAAGCCTATCATGATTCAAGAAGAAATGGTCCTTGATGATTTAGCTCTTGAACATTTAAAGCAATCTGTCGTTTCTGTTGCAAACAACCGTATCAAAAGAGAAAGAGATGTATTCCAATATGGTAAACCATTCTTTACGTACATTTTTATTGCTGTCCAAGTAATTTTCTTCTTACTGCTTGAAATGAATGGTGGAAGTCAAAATATCCAAACACTTATTGATTACGGTGCAAAATATAATCCGCTAATAATTGATGGTGAATGGTGGAGGTTCTTTACACCAATTGTTCTTCATATTGGATTACTTCATTTAGTGATGAATACGCTAGCCCTTTATTATATTGGCTCAGCAGTCGAAAGAATTTATGGAAGCGCTAGGTTTTTATTTATGTACTTGTTTGCTGGTTTCACTGGGTCTGTAGCTAGCTTTATCTTTACTCCATCTGTATCCGCTGGAGCTTCAGGAGCCATTTTTGGTTGCTTCGGTGCCCTACTTTTTGTTGGAATTGTCATGCCAAAGTTATTTTTACGGACGATGGGAATGAATATTTTAGTGATTGTCGGTATCAATTTGTCGTTAGGTTTTATCATTCCAGGAATCGATAATGCCGGTCATATTGGCGGATTAGTTGGCGGGTTTCTTGCGGCAAGTATTGTTTCGTTACCTAGACACAAAAAGTCTGTCCGACAGCTTTTAACTGTTTTAGTAACAGCTGCCATTGTATTTTATGGTCTCCAAATAGGCTATACAAACAATGCTGAAGATCCATTAGTTGTTGCAACGCAAGTACAACAGCTTATAGAAAACGAGCAATTAGAGGAAGCTTACGAAAAACTGGCATTATTAGAAGGGCAAGAAAACCTACCTGCAGAGATTTATTTTTATTTTTCGTATATAGAAATAAAACAAGGAGAATTGCAATTAGCGAGAGAGAATTTAGAAAAAGCAATTGCTATCCAACCAAGGTTTCATGAGGCTCATTATAATTTGTCGTTAGTTTATATTGAGTTGGATGAATTAGAGCTTGCGTTGGCCTCTGTCGAAAATGCGATAGAAATTGAAAATGTAGAATCTTATATGCGAATACGAGAAGAGCTTATAAGGATGTTAGGAGAATAGCACTACTTTATTACCGATTGAACGTTGTTTTTCGGTCGGTTTTTATTTGTTTCTTGCATGTGGTGGCAACCTTGAAAATAGAGAGTGGTTTAATTTAGTCCGTCGCACTTCGCTGCAGACACAAGCTTTCCTCGGGAAGGGAGTCAAGTGTCTGTAGCTACGTTCCACTCTCGGTTCTATATATTGAATAGCAAAACATTTTTGTAGTTCTATCTGTACCACCTATCTTCATTCTCCAGGTACAAAATTTATCTTGCATTGTTTCTATCTTGAAAATAGGTAGCAACGGTGAAGCAAGTAGAAAGGCATTTGCATTTTAGTGTATTATTTTAATTTATTTGTTGAATAAGCCTTATTGCTTCCCCGTTAGCCGTTTCGAATAGAACAAGTAGATGAGAAGAGTCTTTTGCTAACAGTATTAATGGCATTGTACTACCGATTGGTGGAATAATAGAGCCGTCGTACGTTTTAATTCCTAAAAAGTATTCTTTATAAATACCTTCCCACAGTTTACCGATTATTTCTTGTGTTTTGTCTTTATTAAAGTTAGGGAATTTTTCAATATCGACTAGTTCCGCTAGTGAATAAGAAAAATAGTTTCGTGATGGAATTTCAAAACTATTTATCGTTCGGTTCCAAGCTTGTGTTAGTTGCTGTTCGCTTACTGTATCGAGCACGTCCTTCCATTCCTTCTGCTCAGAAGTAACTGCCTCTTTAAATGCATGAATAGGTTTTGAACTTGAATCGATAACATAAAGGAAGTCTTTGCTCATCGCTTGCGTACTAGTGATTTCATCTTCAGTGTGTATTTCCCCATGATGAAACGAGATGGACATATAACGGCTACTATCCTCCCCTGACAGGGTAGCTGCTTGTGTTAATGTTTGGCTATTATCCTCCCAATCGCTTAAAACGCCTTTTAAAATACCTTCTTCAAAAAGTAATGAAATATCTTGCCTTAAATAAATCGAGTCGGTTGTCGTCGAACTTACTTCCCAATTAACTTCATAACCGTCACTATTTTTTATTTTCCCTAATGATAGTTGAGTAACTGCCTTTTCAACAGAAACGAAAGGGTCTAGCTTAAAGAAAATAATACTTTCTTTTGTTTCATCTTCAATATTTGTTATAAAAATAAATAATAAAAAGAATGTAAATGCAATTAATGTTAATTTTCTCATAATAGCCTCCTGGTGAAACTTCACTATTACCACCGTATGAGCTTGTCTTTCTGTTTATGTAGGAAATATTTATGAAAAGTGTATGTTTTAATAGAAGGAAGTAAAAAATGGATAGAGACACATATTTGGTTGACAGCATTGGAGGTATGCAAGGTGAGCGGGTACCAACCTAGTAAACCAGTTACAGGAAATTATGAACATGACATGGAATACATAAAAAAACGTTTAGATGTTGATAAAAGTTTTGATTTAATTAATTTAGATTTAGAATATGTAGGTCGTAAATTTGGAATGTTTATGGTCGACGGATTCGCGAAGGATGATATATTACATCTACTCATGAAGTTTCTTGCCGGCCTATCGCCAGAACAATTAGAAGAAGGTACGTTAGATAAACTATTAAAAACATATATACCTTACATAGAAATTGAAACAGTCGATGATTTAGAAAAAGTGGTTGATACAGTATTAGCTGGACCAACTGCTTTAATTATTGAAGGTTTAAAAGAAGCCATTATTATCGATGCTCGGACGTACCCTGTACGCGGTCCAGAAGAGCCAGACACCGAAAGAGTTGTAAGAGGTTCAAGAGACGGATTTGTAGAGACGTTAGTGTTTAACTGTGCACTTATAAGAAGAAGAGTTCGGGATCGGTCATTGAGAATGGAATATACGCAAGTGGGACGTCGTTCGAAAACAGATATAAGTATTTGTTACTTAGAAGACATCGCAGATCCTCATACTGTTAAAAAAGTGAAAGAATCTCTAGATTTAATTGATACAGATGGAATCCCGATGGCGGAGAAAACGATTGAAGAATATGTAGATGGTAGGCACTTCAATCCTTATCCTAATGTTCGCTACACTGAGAGACCTGATACAGCTGCAACACATCTTTTTGAAGGCCATGTACTTATATTAGTAGACGGTTCACCAAGTGCTATTATTGCTCCGACTACATTTTGGCATCATATGCAGCACGCAGAAGAGTACCGAAACAAACCGGTTGTTGGTGCGTACTTGCGATTAGTTCGATTCTTAGCCGTTTGGGCCTCGATTTTTATTTTGCCGTTATGGTATTTATTTGCACTTAATCCTGAATTACTTCCAGAAAGATTGGAGTACATTGGTACTTCTGAGCAAAGTACAGTTCCGTTGCTCGCTCAAATTTTAATTATTGAAGTCGGAATGGACATGTTAAGGATGGCTGCCATTCATACCCCGACTGCATTAGCAACTGCTCTTGGGTTAGTAGCAGCGATATTAATAGGCGATGTTGCTGTAACTGTTGGATTGTTTGTTCCGGAAATCATACTTTATTTAGCAATTGCTGCGATTGGAACGTTCTCTACACCTAGTTATGAAATGAGTCTGGCAAATCGATTGTTCCGCATCGTGTTACTTCTTGCGACAGCTGGATTTGGAGTTACAGGGTTTATGATTGGCTTAGTTGTTCTATTAGTATTGTTAACAAGAATGAAGTCTTATGATGTCCCATACTTATGGCCGTTCATTCCATTTGATTTACGTGCATTTCGAGATGTATTATTCCGGTCTCCAATTCCATTAAAAAACCGACGACCATCCGTCTTACATCCACAAGACCCGGATAGATAAAATCAAAGCGACTGTCTCTTAAAAGATAAAAGAGAGACAGTCGCTTTTACCTTATGTAGATAAAATAAAACCGTACTTAGCGGACAGATTAACTTAAATTGTATGACTATTTTAGCGATAGACTAAAAAAACTTGACGAACAAAGCAATTACTTTATACTTGAAAGTGAATGGACTATACCGTAAAAGGTGATAAAATGAAATCGATTACAGATGTAAGAAAACTATTAATTAAGTATGGCGCAATTATTTATATAGGTGATAGAGTAGCAGACCTAGAGCTAATGCAAGATGAATTGAGAGAGCTATATAGATCAAATATATTAGAAGCTTCTGATTTTCAATCTGCGATGATAATTATTCGTAATGAACTATCTAAACTGATGTAGAAAGAGTGACGAAAATGGAAAACAAATGGTATGTTGGTGTCGATCTTGGTGGAACTACAATTAAGATGGCATTTGTCAATGTATATGGAGAAATTATTCATAAGTGGGAAATCCCTACAAATATTAACGAAAACGGAAAATACATTACAACTGATATTGCAAAATCAATTGATAGGAAGTTATCAGAACTAGCAGAATCTAAAAGTAAATTACATGCAATTGGCATAGGTGCTCCAGGCCCTGTTAATTCCGCAAACGGTTCCATTTATGAAGCAGTAAATTTAGGGTGGTCGGATTACCCTCTGAAGGACAGGCTAGAAGTAGAAACAGGCTTACCGGTTATAGTTGACAATGATGCCAACTTAGCTGCTGTTGGTGAAATGTGGAAAGGTGCCGGTGACGGTTCAAAGGAGCTAATTTGTGTAACACTTGGTACAGGTGTTGGTGGAGGAATAATTTCAAATGGTGAAGTAGTAGTAGGAGTAAACGGCGCTGGAGGAGAAATAGGACATATAACAGTAGAGCCTACAAATGGCTCCCAATGCAATTGTGGAAAAAAAGGATGTTTAGAAACAATTGCTTCCGCTACTGGAATCGTTCGCCTTGCTAAAGAAGCCATCGCTAAAAATGGAGATAGTCAGCTTGCCATCAGAGCAGAACAAGAAGGCCTATCGGCAAAATTAGTGTTTGATCTTGCGAAAGAAGGGGAACCGATTGCTTCTTCTGTTATTGATTATATTTCTTCTCAGTTAGGCTTAACTCTTGCCAACTTAGCAAATGCATTAAATCCAGAAAAAATAATTCTCGGTGGAGGCGTATCGAAAGCAGGGGAACATTTAGTTCAAAGTATTACATCTCACTTTTTACCATATTTATTTCCGCGCGCTCAAAAAGGAGTTAAATTAGAGTTAGCAACTTTAGGTAACGATGCGGGTGTAATAGGTGCGGCTTATATCGCCAAAACAAAAATATAAAAAAGCCCGTTGTTACCGTGTTTTTCAAATGAAAAAGATGGGTAAAATATAACGGAAGCTATGAAAAGAAGCTTCAAAAAGAAGCTTCTTTTTCATGTGTTTTAATATTTAGAAAATTTAAACTTAAATATTCAATGAAACTTTTTAGGTTGTCCTACGTCTATTATTATAGTTGCTTATTTTTTGAATGAAAAATTAGGCGTAATATTCAACCAATTAGAACAGTATGAAATAACCATTGACTGATTTTAAAAAAAGATTTAAGATATGTGTTATTCCTTTTAATATTTATTCCATAAAAATGGAAAAAGGCATATTGTTGAAAATATACCTCAAAATACTATCTGATTGGTTTTGCATTGAAGGAGGTTTCAAAAATGAAAAAAGGAATAAAAACAAACATTCCTTTTATTCTAGTAGCGGTAACTTTACTATGGATAAAAACGTATATTGTCTATAAAACTAGCTTTAATATAACTATTGAATCCATTAAACAAGAATTTATTTTATTCATTAACCCATTAAGTTCAATATTATTAGTGTTAGGGTTGGCTCTTTTCTTTAAAGAGAAAGGTGCAAAGCGATTTATTATTATTACAAGTATAATTGTTTCCTTTGTCTTGTATGCGAACGCTGTTTACTATCGATTTTTCAACGATTTCATTACAATTCCGCTTTTATTCCAAACAGGAAATATGAGTGACTTAGGAAGCAGTATTACAGAACTAATTAAACCAACGGATCTATTTATGTTCCTTGACGTTGTTATTTTAATTGCATTAATGAAATGGACACCGAACTTCATTAACTTTACTACATGGAGACCTAAGGTGCGCAAAATGTATTTCTTATCCATTGTCGGCATTTTCTTATTCAACCTAGGATTAGCTGAAACAGAAAGACCGCAGTTATTAACACGTACTTTTGACAGAGAAATATTAGTGAAAAATTTAGGAACGTACAATTACCATGTATATGACGCTATTCTACAAACAAAAACTACTGCTCAACGTGCATTAGCGGATGGTAGTGAATTAACAGAAATTCAAAACTATATTAATGCAAAACATAAAGAGCCGAATGATGAATTGTTCGGAATTGCAGAAGGTAAAAATGTTATTGTTGTTAAATTAGAGTCATTGCAAAGTTTTGTTATTGATAACGAGATTAATGGTGAGCCTGTTACACCATTTCTAAATGAGCTTAAAAATGAAAGTTTCTATTTTGAAAACTTCTATCATCAAACTGGTCAAGGAAAAACTTCTGACTCAGAGTTTTTATTGGATAACTCACTATATCCGTTAGGACGAGGAGCGGTTTTCTTTACGCATGCAACAAACGACTATCATACTGCAACACCAAATGTTATTAAGGAATTAGGCTATCACCCTGTCGTGTTCCATGCGAATAACCAAAGTTTCTGGAATCGTGATGTGATGTACCAATCACTTGGCTATGAGCATTTTTACGAAATCAATGATTATGAAATTACAGAAGAAAATTCTATAGGATGGGGATTAAAAGACATCGAATTTTTCGAGCAGTCTATTCCGTATATGGAAGAATTACCTCAACCTTTCTATGCTAAATTTATTACGTTAACGAACCATTTCCCATTCGTTTTAAATGAAGAAGATAGGTTTGTAGATGAGTTTGATTCTAAGAGTAGAACGTTAAACCGATACTTCCCAACGGCTCGTTATATGGATGAAGCTATTAAAGTGTTTTTTGAAGAATTAAAGGCATCTGGCCTCTATGAAGATTCCATTATCATTTTATATGGTGACCACTATGGAATTTCTGAAAACCATAACGAAGCTATGGAGCAATATTTAGGTAAAGAAATTGGTCCTTTTGAAGTAGCTCAATTGCAAAGAGTTCCAATGTTTATTCATATCCCTGGTGTTACGGATGTCAATCCGGAAACATTTGATACCGTTGGAGGTCAAATTGACATTAAACCAACTATTAAACACTTATTAGGAATTGAAACGAAATTTGACATTCAATTCGGTCAAGATTTATTTGCTGAAGACAGAAGTGAGTTCATCGTTTTCCGTGACGGAAGCTTTATAACAGACGAACTTGTTTATACAAAACAAGTTTGCTATGACAAAGAAACGGAACAAGAAACAGACGAAGCAAGCTGTGAGCCGTTTATTGAACAAGCAAAAAAAGAATTACAGTACTCTGACAAAATAATCTACGGTGATTTATTACGTTTTTATAACGGAACGACAATACAAGTAGATGGTTTTGAAGATACAGTTATCCCAGATTAATAAGTAACAGAGGCTACAGAGTAATATATACTTTGTAGCCTCTTTTTATCGTCTAGTATTATTAGAACTTTTAAATTTTGTAGATAGTACTTAACTAAAGTTCTAACATTGAAATTTTCTCATAGGGTGTATTAGAGCCTTAAAATAGGGGGATAGCAATGTTAGTACAAGTTAGAAAAGGAGATTCTTTATGGTATTATAGCCAGTTATTTTCCGTACCTCTTGAAATGATAGAAGACGCCAATAAAGAAGGTAAATGCGAACATCTCCCAGTAGGAAGTACGGTTAAAATTCCAGCGTATAGGAAAGTGACAGTGGATTTTCAGCCTGGAGATACTTTGTGGACAATTGCTGCGTCGAGAAAACTGCATGTGGATTCTCTATATTTATTAAACCCACATTTACAAAATGTACCCCAGATTGAAATCGGGGTACCGGTTCAAGTTCCTGTAAGAATTGAATCAAAATTAATATATGGTAAAAAGAAATATTGCTATGAAACGATGATGAAAGACATTAAGCGATTAGAAGAAATATACCCGTTTATTAAAACTGAAATAATTGGTCATTCCGTCTTAGGGAGAGCAATCCCCCACATTAAAATTGGAAATGGCCAAAAGCATATACACATTAATGGAAGTTTTCATGCGAATGAATGGATTACAACGGCTATTATTATGACATTCATCAATGACCTTTTATTATCACTCACGAATAAAACGAGTTTACGAGGTCTATATATGTATCCATTTTATGACGAAGTTACATTATCGTTTGTGCCGATGGTTAATCCAGACGGAGTTGATCTCGTATTGCATGGAGCGGATGCTAGCTATAAAAAACAGGTTGTTGCTATAAATGGTGGTAGTGAAGATTTTACAGGTTGGAAAGCGAACATTAGAGGGGTAGATTTGAATAATCAATACCCAGCCAATTGGGATATAGAAAAGGAACGGAAAATTCCAAAGGCACCAGCTTTCCGTGATTATCCAGGTAATGCTCCATTGACGGAGCCTGAAGCGATTATAATGGAAGAGTTAGCGAATAGAGAACAGTTTGATATGGTTTTAGCTTTTCATACGCAAGGAGAGGAATTGTATTGGGGATACGAAGGGTGCGAGCCAAATGAAAGCGAAGCACTTGCAAAGGAATTCGAACTAGTGAGTAGTTATAAAGCAGTTCGATATGTTGATAGTCATGCAGGTTACAAAGATTGGTTTATTCAAAAATATAAAAAACCAGGCTTTACAATTGAATTAGGTAAAGGCGTAAACCCGTTACCTCTTTCCCAGTTTGATGAAATATACGTAAAATCGCTAGGAATATTTTTAGCCTCTATGTATATTTAGTTGAAAAACTCGTCAATATGACGAGTTTTTCATTTTTCACTTTTAGAAAGATGGGAATATATTACCTAATATAGAGTACAAAAACAGGACAAAAGTTATAATAAGAATAGGTAGAAATTAATATCTTCTCTTTAATGGTTTTTGCTTGAAATGAAACGTATTAACCTTCATAATCGAATACAAAAGGAGTAACAATGAAACGGAGTTGATGAGGTGAATTGAAAGTTATTGTAGTTTTGCTCAGCATGCTTCTTCTTCTTGGATGCCAAAACTCTCATCAGCATAAAGTTGTAGAACCATCCAAATTGATGGAAAATCGCTATTTTTATAAAGAACCTGGAGAACGCGCTTTTTTTCATCTCGATGAAATTCAAGTGCTAGAAGTGAATTCAACTTATAATTATTCTGTGTTGGAATGGCTTAACGATGAATTGATACTGTATATGGAAGAAACCCCTTTGGAGAATAATATTTATGCTTACAACCTGTTTACAGGGGATATAACAGAATTTTATTCCACCAATAATCCTGTCCTCTCAGTACGAGCAAACAAAAATTACGATTTATTTGCTCTTCATACAGCACCTTCTTCTTACGAAGCAAACGTTATTGTAGTGAATAAATATGGAATCCCAGTCATGGAGTATACTTTTCCTTCGTATGATTTAACGTATGAGTGGAACCCTTTTAATCCAGAGCAGATAATGATTACTTCGTTTCAAGAAGATTGGTCTTTCGAAAACTATATGATGGAAGTAGATAGTGAGAAAGTTCAAAAAGTCTTATTATCAAATCCGTTTGTTCACTGGGTTCATGATCAAAAGGTAGCATTTCTTGAATGGAATACCGAAGAGCCGTCTTTAACAGCGCCACTTTATGCCTTTGATTTACAAACAAACGCTATGCAACTATTAACAGAAGATGTAATTAGCTTTGCAACATTTTCAAACTATTTATTTACAATTTCTAATAACCGATTAGAAGATCATATTGCGGATTACACCTTATATTTATTACCTGATATGAAGGTGAAAAAAACATATACTGCACCAATTCTTTCTATGTATTCCACGTATCTAATTCCTTTTATAGAGTACGTACCTTCCAAAGGAAGTCTTTTTATTTTTCAACCTTATGATGGTGGTAATGTAGATAATTACGCAAACAAGTATCAACTAAAATCAATTTCAATGACAGAAGAGGAAGTTTTGTTTGATGACGTTGAAAATTTACCATTACGGTGTGCGCCATCCGGTGGCTATTGTTTATATGGTTATCAGTATGAGAAAATTATCGATATAAATAAACAACAAATTGTGAACATAATGGAGACGCAATAAAAGAAAGAGAGAACGAGCAGAAAAGAGGTTTTGCAATTGGCAATCGTTGATGTAACGGTCATTCCGATTGGTACGGAAGGGCCAAGTGTTAGTAAGTATGTAGCTACGATACAATCAGTTCTTGAACAATTTAAACAAGAAGGAGTTATTGAATATCAACTAACTCCAATGAATACTATTATTGAAGGCGAACTTTCACAGTTATTAAAGGTAATACAAGCAATCCATGAAGTACCGTTTCAACATGGTATACAAAGAGTAGCAACGAACATACGTATTGATGACAGGCGCGATAAAAAGTCAACAATGGTAAGCAAAATGGAATCTGTGCAAAAACATCGAACCAATTAAGACTGGCAAATTCACGCGAAAATAAATATTTTTAAATTTATCTAAAACCGACAAAAAGCTATTTCTCCTTTATTAGGAAAAATAGCTTTTTTGAGTGTTTAATTTCGCTTACCGAGGAGAGATATTTTATAATTTTATTTTGCCATTTCCATTGCATTTGTAACACTTTTTTGTGAAAGGGAGTAGTTTTCCTTTTAGTTTTCCCCGTCCATCACAAATTCCGCAAATAGTAATAATGGACATCATTTTTCTCCTTCATGTAGGGCTTTTATAAACAATATGTCCAAATATACTAGTTTTTATAGAAGTGGGAAGAAAAAAGAAAAAACACCTCTTGAAAGAGATGTTCTTCAGATAAAACATTTTAGTGAGCTACAGGATATCCTGATTTAAGGATTGTCATAACAGTAAACCATCCGAAAACACCAAGTGTTGCTAATGAGAAGCCAATACCTAGTAAATTCATTTCACGGAAAGTATGAATTGTACTAAATACAGATAGTACTGTTACGAGTGCAAAAAATACAACTAAAAGCATGGTTTTAACCCCCTCTTGTTACGGTCTATTATAGAAGTATCATACCCAATATATGTAATAACATATTACACTCTCATACCATTTTATCTGTTTTATTACAATTTGTCGAGGTCCAAAAATGACACTTCTATGTCATATGCTTTTCCTACTTTTTCAACAAAAGGTCTATATTCTTTGTCGATAAAATAACATTCTTTGACCCCGTGTTCAACTGCAAGTAAACAGTCGTCCATTTGAAGAATTGCCATTTCCATTTCCTCTTCTTTTCCACTTGTAAAGTAAAAGGAGCTAACTAAGTCTTTGAAGAGGTAGGAAAAAAAATTTGTTTGAAAACCATAATCAGAAAAAAGCGATGTACAGGTTTCATTTTCAAGCAAAATTAATGGATGTGTATCTCCAATATTGCGGCTGTTATGTGGATCTACATCAGAAGCATATAAAGCCGGAAAAACGATAATAAAATCGTCATCATGATCAAAAACGTTAACTGTCTGTTTTAATGACTGTACCGTATTACTAAAAGATTGTACGGAGTTCTGATCCGACAAAACTTCTATCCCATACATTATTTTCATCCAAAATAATCCCTTTCATTCGTCTACGATATATTAATTAGTGTAGAATAGAATGATGAATAGTTCAAGAATTATTGAAAGGTGGAAACTTTACATGCAATGGTTACAAATTCCTTTAGGTCCGTTACAGACGAATGCCTATTTATTAATTAACGATAAAAAAGAATGTATCGTATTTGATCCGGGAAGTGAAGGGGAAGCATTCGTTTCTTATATGGAATCACAAAATTTAAAGCCGCTTGCCATCCTACTTACCCATGCTCATTTTGATCATATTGGCGCTGTAGAGGAAGTGCGTAATAAGTGGAGTATTCCGGTATACATACATGAACTTGAGAATGACTGGCTAGAATCACCTAGTTTAAATAGGTCAGAATTTTTCCAGCAAGGCTCTATTAAAACAAAAAAAGCAGAACACGTTATTACTGAAGAAAAAACGCTTGTTATAGGAGATTTTGCTTTTACACTACTATTTACTCCAGGACATTCTCCTGGAAGTGTGAGCTACTATCATGAACCATCAGGCATTGTATTTGCAGGTGATACATTGTTTGCTGGAAGTATTGGTAGAACAGACTTACCAGGTGGTAATCATGCAACACTATTAGCTAGCATTCACGATAAGTTGTTAACCCTACCTGAAGAGACTGCTGTGTTACCAGGTCATGGACCAGCTACTACAATTGCTTCAGAAATGGACCAAAATCCGTTTTTAAATGGTTTTTAATAGGATGACTGAAATGAAGTCCTATATTAAAAGAATAATGGAACAAGACCCGTCAAAAAAAATAACATATTCAACATTTATCGAGGCAGCTCTCTATCACCCACAACTAGGGTACTATATGAAACCAAAGCAAAAAATAGGGAAAGAAGGAGACTTTTTTACATCAAGTAATGTGCACACCATTTATGGTAAGCTATTTGCAAAATTATTTTTATCCATTTGTGCTACTGAAAAACTCCCACCAGTAATTTGTGAAATCGGTGCAGGTACGGGGAGATTTGCGAATCAAGTGTTAGCAGAAATTAAAAAAGAGTCTCCATCCTTTTATTCTCAGTTATCCTATATCATAGTAGAAACAAGTCCGTATCATCTTAAACTACAGCAACAGCTATTACCTAAAGATGCGAATATAATTTATTATGAAAAAATAGAAGATGTACCACCTTTTGAAGGGATTATTTTTTCAAATGAGTTATTCGATGCATTACCAGTTTCGGTTGTTAAAAAACAAAACGAAACAGTATATGAAATATTTATTACGTTGAATGATGAAGAAAAATTAGTGGAAGTTATGGAGCCTTTACAGAACGACAAAATAGAGAAATATATCGAAGAAATGGGATTAGAGCTCGGGGAAGGTCAGAGGATAGAAATCCCATTAGCTATGGAACCTACTATTCGGTCCCTGTCACAAATATTGCAAAAAGGGATAGTGTTTACAGTAGATTACGGATATACGTTTGAAGAGTGGAAGCGTCCAGAACATCGAGATGGAAGTTTACGTGGATATTATCAACATCAATTAGTAAGTGATCCCCTACAATATGTTGGAGAGATGGACTTAACGACACATATTCATTTAAATGGTCTAGAACACTTTGGAGAGAAATATGGTTTATCACATGTGTTCACGATGAAGCAAGGTGAATTTCTCATTTCCGCAGGTATATTACAATATTTACAAGATAATTATGATCCTAATCCTTTTTCAGAAATAAGTAAACAAAATCGGGCTATTCGCAGTTTAATTATGGATAGCAGTTTAAGTAACTCATTTACAGTTGTAGCTCAGCAGAAAAACATAAGCGCACATTGGAGCAGTTTAATCAATTTATAAAAAAGAAAGCGATGACGAAGGTCACCGCTTTCATTTTTTTGAGGTATTAATGACCTCCTGGAACCATCATAAATGTTGTCCAGTACGTGAATCCTACAAAGAAAACTGTTAAGTATGCACCAAAAATATAAATGTACATACGCTCGGTAAGTTTTAAATAGCTTAGTAAAACAAAGAATACCGTTTGTCCAAAGAATAATAATGCAGTTTGCGGCATATGTCCAAGGTAGAACATAACAGCAAAAATCCCTGTCCAGAACCCTAACACACGGTACATACGATCCATATGTATTCCCTCCTTACACACGTAATCCATTTTATTTAGTATGTCACTTATCTATTATAATGTACAATTTGTTTAAAAGTAAATATAAGATTGAAGTTAGTTTGTGACATTTGTGACAGTTGCTTGATAAATGCATTGCTCACAACCATTTGGCATTATTTCTAGCTCTTTTAACTCCGTCCCTGGAAACACTTCTTCAAAAATCCCTTGAAGAAAAGATAAATGCATGTTACATATGGAAGAATATTCTTCACCGCTATTTATAATTTCTTTAAAAGGGCAATTGTTAATAGCAAGCTGTACAACATTACTTTCTTCGTTCACATCAAAAGAAGGATATAATCCACAGCTTGATGTAATATCTCTTACTAAATTAACTTTTTCATATAAAGAAGAAAAATTAGTCGTGTTATTTTTTATAAAATAACGTTGGGAAAGTTCTTCGCCAAATTTCCTCCCAGTATTATAAAGTGCCACTTTTCCTGCTTCCCCAAGGCTCACCATAGACTCTATAGCAATTTTAGCTAGTAAGGCATAATCTCTATATGGGAATGATAGTTCAATCGCATAATTAGATAATTTATATTTCCTACTTGGTCGACCGCCTTTACCTGATTTGTAGGAAAAGGAGAGAACTAGCTTTATTTCTTCTAATTTTGATAAATGTAGTCGTGCAACATTAGGATGGATAGAGAATTGATCGGCTATTTCTTGCACATCGACAGCGTTTTTGTTTGTAATTAAATACTCATAAATTGAATATCTCGTCGGATCCGCTAATACATTTGTAATTTTGAGTACATTTTCCAAGCGACATCACCCCACTTCTTTGTAATATATTATAATACAGCGAGTGTCATTAAAGCTTAATTTATGGAAAAAGACTAAAAAATGTCACAGAAATAGTAGTGAAAAGACTTAATGCTGAAAAACTAATATTGTCATAAGAATCTGTAGTCTATCATGTTTATTAGGAAGATATGGTGATATTAAAAAGTAGCTCCATTATTGAAATAATTTTTGCCATTTTTCTATAATGCCTATAATATGATAAAAGAGGAAATGAAAAAGGATGATGTTTATATGGCAAATAAAAAAATAGTTTTTACTGGTGGAGGCACAGCAGGGCATGTTACTCCAAACATTGCAATTATGAATCCATTACGTGAAAGTGGTTGGGATATTACATATATTGGTTCGAAGAGTGGAATCGAGAAGGAAATAGTTGAAAAAGAAAATGTGCCTTTTTATGGTATTTCTAGTGGGAAGCTAAGACGTTACTTTGACTGGAAAAACTTTAGCGATCCATTTCGAATCTTAAAAGGGGTTGGAGAGGCATACAGCATATTAAGAAAATTAAGGCCAGTTGTAGTTTTTTCAAAAGGTGGATTCGTAACAGTGCCTGTCGTAATGGCCGCTAAAATGTTAAAAATTCCAGTAATTATTCACGAGTCGGATATTACACCTGGACTTGCAAATAAAATTGCAACAAAGTTTGCAACTAGAATTTTTGTTACTTTTGAGGAAACAGCTAAATATTTTCCGCTAGAAAAGGTTTTACACACTGGCTCTCCAATTAGGAAAGAGCTATTCGAAGGGAACAAAGTAGAAGGAAAAGCTATACTAGGCTTACATGAGAATAAACCAATTATAACGATAATGGGTGGCAGTCTAGGAGCTAGAAAAATTAATGAAACAATCCGTGAATCGTTAGACATTTTAACTAATTCTTATCAAATTGTGCATTTGACAGGAAAAGGAAATGTTGATGAAAGTTTAATGCATGTTAGAGGATATAAACAGTTTGAGTATATTTCTTCTGAGTTACCCGATGTCCTTGCAGCTACTGACTTTGTCATTTCAAGAGCGGGTGCGAATTCTATTTTTGAGTTTTTAGCATTACGAATTCCAATGTTGCTCATTCCTCTTTCTAAAAATGCGAGCCGAGGCGATCAAATATTAAATGCGAAATCGTTCCGTAAAAAAGGATATGCACAAGTGCTAATGGAGGAAGAACTTACGAAAGAATCATTGTTATTAAATCTTGATTCGCTAGTGAGCGAAAGCGAAGTTTTTCTTCATGCAATGGAACAAACGAGTACACAAGATACAGTAGACTTAATTGTAGACGAAATAACGTACTATTCGAGATAAACTTGGCATCTAGCCAAGTTTTTTTCGAGTGAATAACTTTTACGGATGTTATCCTACACTGATAGTTCTCAAATCATATTCTTCCTCTTAGTGGTTAAACTAGAAAAAGACTAATGTCCAAAAAAAGTTCTTTGTTTTTAACAAAGCGTTTTATTGACATAAGCCTTAAATTTTCAGGAAGAACTCAGCAAGACGGCATGTTTTTACTTCTGCAGTTAATTGTGTTAATTTTATAAGTAGCAAAAGACTTACATATTGGGGGAGCAACGAATGAAATTAAATGCTATTACACTTTGGATTGGTGTTTTCGTATTTGGCGGACTGTTACTACAAACGTTTATTCAATTACAAGGAAAAGGGTGGACAACTCAGTTAGAAGCTCTTATCTTTATAGGGATGGCAACAGTGCTCTATTATTTAATTGCTATTTTGTACCAAAATAAAGCTAAGTCAATCAGTCTAGCATTAATAGGGATAACAGGCATAGTAGGCGTTGTATTTATTTTTCTATCACCAATCTTATTTGCAACACATTAATATCCAGGTGAAAGGGACTATCTTCTTCCATGTAGATAGTCTCTTATTTTGCATTTAAAAAAATGATTGTAAGAAATGAATTGTGCATTGATTATAGAAAATACTATAATGAAGAGTAATTAAAATTTATTTAATAGAGGTTTTTAAAAGTGAAACAAAAAAAATACTTGATTCCTATTATTTATTTTATTTTCGGTATCGTTTGGTTATTTTTTACAGATATATATTTACATCAAAATTTAACTTATGCTGCAATCATATATTTAGATTTATTTAAAGGAGTATTATTTATTTTATTTAGTACTTTTTTAATTTACTTATTACTGAAAAAACATACGGACTTAAAGCAGTTAGAAGCAAAACAAAATGAGTTAACAACACTTATAAACTCTATGCCAGATTTTGTCTGTTTTAAAGATGGCGAGGGTAGATGGGTCCAAACGAATGATTTTGGGTTAGAACTATATAATTTAAAACATGTAAATTATAAAGGGAAAACCGATGTTGAGCTTGCTAAGTATACTCCGTTTTTTAAAGAGGCTTTAGAATTTTGTGTAGAAACAGATGAACACGCATGGAAGGAAGGCGTTTTAACGAGGAATGAAGAATCTTTTCCACTACCAACCGGTAAAATTAAGACGTTTGACGTAATAAAGGTTCCACTTTTTTATCCTGACGGAAAAAGACAAGGTCTACTCACATTAGGAAGAGACATTTCTGTACTGAAGGAAGCAGAACAATTACTGTTAACAAAAGAGAAATTATCAGTAGTAGGTGAGCTTTCTGCAGGAATTGCACATGAAATTCGTAACCCGCTTACTTCTATAAAGGGATTTATCCAATTACTACAAGAAACGAAAGATCCTGATCCAAGACATTTCGAGCTTATCATGTCCGAAATCGAAAGAATTAACGAAATAGTTAGTGAACTACTTATCTTATCAAAACCACAACCTAAAGTAATTAAAAAATTCCCACTGAATGATGTGTTGAAATACGTAAATCAATTATTCAGTCATGAAGCGACGCTACATAAAATAAAGATCCATTTGAATATTGATGACTGTCCACACATGGTAGTTGGAGATGAAAATGGATTAAAGCAAGTTTTTATAAATATTGTTAAAAACGCCATGGATGCAATGGACTGCGGCGGAGAAATTGAGATATATTGTGAACGAAGAGTGGAAGATTCGGTAAATATTATCGTCAAAGATAATGGTAAAGGTATGCCGAAAAGTAGATTAGAACGTTTAGGAGAGCCTTTTTTTACTTCTAAAGAAAAAGGAATGGGATTAGGATTAACCATTACAAAAAAGATTATTAACGACTTTAAAGGCGATATTAAATTCGAAAGTGCTGAAGGGGAAGGAACAACGGTAACGGTTACTCTACCAGTTGCAAAAATGGACGAACACATAGGTGATAGATGACCAAGCAATCTAGAACACAATGCATACAATGTATTGTGTGCAACTTCCTTCTCCTTTCGCGTACACGTTAAAGACAGTTCCGTTTATCGGTTCTGTCTTTTTCTTTGTTAGGAGCTTTTGTTTGGATTTATAATAAATTTGCTGAAAATATTTTAAAAAAGTGTGGAAGAAAATTGTGAAATTTTGTAGAATATTAGTGACGAAAGATTACATTTTGATGTTTCTATTAAAAGTATTCAGGTAGCACTCTTTAGTATGAAAAAAGAAGGTGAAAAATTGAATATAGAAACAATTAGTGAAGCATTAATTCTAGAAGCTCTCCAATTAGAGGTGTCCGACATACACATTACACCGTACGAAAAACACGCTACCATCTCATTTCGAATGGATCACTATTTATACGATCAAAAGAAAATTACTCTACCCTTATATGAACGATTACTTTCTCACTTTAAATTTCAAGCATCAATGGATATTGGAGAGAGAAGAAAACCTCAAAATGGCTCAATGAAACTATTGCTAAAAAAACAGACCGTTCATTTGCGCCTTTCTACATTACCTACGATTTATACGAACGAAAGTTTAGTAATACGACTTCTACCCAACCAATCCGTCTTTCCTTTAAAATACCTATCTCTGTTCCCATCGACCACTACAAAGTTATTAACTTGGATGAAACATTCTCACGGTTTAATTTTATTCACTGGACCAACTGGATGTGGCAAAACAACTACACTATATTCCCTTATTGATGCTAGTAAAAAAATGCTAAAGCGAAATATTATTACGTTAGAAGACCCAGTTGAAAGAAGAAGTGACGTCGTTTTACAAGTACAAGTAAATGAAAAAGCGGGAATCACTTATTCGACAGGTTTAAAAGCTATTTTACGCCATGATCCTGATGTCATCATGGTTGGAGAAATCCGTGATGAGGAAACGGCTAGAATTGCCATTCGTGCAGCGTTAACAGGACATTTAGTAATAAGCACACTGCATTCTAAAAATACAAAAGGTGCAATATACAGGCTATTGGAATTTGGTGTACCTTTTCATGAGTTAGAACAAACCCTTATTGCAGTATCAGCCCAGCGACTTGTTGAAATTAAATGTCCATACTGTGAGCAAACTTGTTCACCATACTGCCGAAAATATCGGAAGCATCGCCTTGCTAGTGTATACGAATTATTGTACGGGAAGGAGCTAAAAGAAGTTTTTAAAGAAGTGAAAGGTTCTGCTTCTAATCCAAAGTTCCACACGATCAGTGATTGTATTCATAAAGGAATAGTTTATGGTTATTTGCACCCATTTGAAATACAAAAGTGGGGGGAGACCGTTGGCTAAAAATACATGGTCACTAAATCAACAAGAGCAGTTTCTTCAAAGAATCGGACAATTATATAGTAATGGTTACACAATTCTAGAAGCGATAGAGCTATTTAGTTTACATGCAAAGCCTGAAATTCAAAGTGATTTAAAATATATAATTGATTGCTTAAAAGGAGGACATTCCTTTCACGCCATTCTTTCTAAGCTTCAATTTCATAGTTTAGTTTTGTCACTATTATTTTTTTCTAAACAACATGGTGATTTAGGTAATAGCTTAAAAACTAGTAGTGAGCTACTAAAAAACCGAAGAATGACGCGTGAAAAAATAATGAAAACAATAAGGTACCCATTTTTTCTTTGTTTCTTTGTTTTTCTTATGCTTTTGTTTGTGAAAATTGTATTAGTGCCACAGTTTGAACAATTATTTTTACAACTTAATATTAATAACAATTTGTTAATAAGCGGAATGCTCCTTTTAGTGACGAACGTACCAACAATTTTTGGATTATTCTTTTGTCTCGTTTTAATTATTTTTATCACATACCCAATTTGGAAGAAAAAACTTTCACCTGAAGAAAAAATACATCTACTATTAAAACTTCCTTTCATTACTACTGTTACGTCCTACTATTACACCCAATTTTTTGCCGACCAATTAAGTCAGTTGCTTCATGCCGGACTAAGCATAAATGAATCGCTTGAAGTGTTTGAACAACAAAGCTATTCTCCTTACTTTCAAAAAATCACGAAACAAATTCACGCGTCACTCGTTGACGGAGAATCACTAGAAGCTGCAATAGCAAGAGAGAAAGTATTCGACGACGGGTTAGCTGTTGTATTAGTACATGGTCAAAAAAACGGGGCATTGTCAAAAGAGCTTCAAGATTATAGCCAACTTCTATTACAGCTATCTCAGCAAAAAATGGAAAAGCTAATTTCAATATTACAGCCGGTGATTTTATCTAGCATTGGTGTTTTTGTGATGCTGTTATACTTATGTATTTTCATACCGATGTTTCAATTATTAGGAGGGATATAATATGAGAAAGATTTTCAAGAATGAACGAGGTTTCACTTTAATTGAAATGTTACTAGTTATGTTAGTTATTACTGTTTTACTTCTTGTTATGATTCCGAACGTTTCCAAAAATTCAACGATGATTGACAGTAAAGGTTGTGATGCCTTTTTAGCGATGGTTCAATCACAAGTAGAAGCGTACAAAATAGATGAAGGAGAATATCCGAAACAATTAACTGATTTAAATACAGAAGAATATTTGAAGGAAAAGTTCGAAGAAAATGGCGAATTAAAATGTCCTGGTGGTCAAAGTATCGAACTAGTTAACAACAAAGCGGTTGTACCTAAGGGGTCACAATGAGAATTTATTTGCGAGGTCAAGACGGGTTTACTTTTTTAGAATCGCTACTCGTTTTGTCCATTGTGACCGTTATAATATCTATATCCATTGTGAAGTTATCACCTGTAAAAGAGCGTCAAATAATGACACATTTTATTCAACAACTTACAGATGATTTATTGTATGCACAACAATATGCGATGAGTTCTAATCAATCAGTTAGAGTAATTTTTTTTCCGTCAGATTATTATTATCGAATTGTAGGAACTAAAACGCCTACAGAACTAGTCAATCGTAAATATGATCCTGCAATTGAGATAAGAAGTTGGACAATCGGAAATACGATAACATTTACTCGAACAGGAACCATTTCTAGTTCAGGTACCTATGCTATTTCTTATAAGGGAAGAGAACGATATTCTTTAGTTTTTCAAATAGGCTTTGGAAGATTTTATGTTCAAAAATTGTAACGGTTTCACACTGGCAGAAACGGTATCTTCCCTTATTATTTGGATAATGATTGCTACCTTTTTATTGCCGAATTTTCTGTTTATTGTATTGGAGAGGAAAAACTTACAACTGGAACAGTCTATAAGGTATACCTTGACGAATGAGCTGGAAAAAAGACGTGCAGGGGAAATGCAATTTGATATTGAGAATTATAGTAATGGGATGCAAATTGTAGAACGAACAGTAGAAGGAAACAAGGCAGTATGTATAATATACGACGATTATCGTAACGTATCTCGTGAAAGATGTGCTATATATTATGAAGATTAAAAATAATGAATATGGTTTTACTTTAGTTGAATTATTAATTAGTTTTTCCGTTTTGTTAGCAGTTTGTGCTGCTTTACCGCTATTACTAAAATCGTTACACAATTTAACGTTTACGCCAGTTACGATTCATCCGCTTGAATTAGACGTTTTCGTACAGCAAGTAAATAAAGAAATACGGGCTGGTAAGGAATCGTATGTTGTACGAAACGTGTTAACGGTTGTGAACAACGAAGGTGATAAAATTACGTATGAATATTATCAAAATCGCATTAGACGAAGGGTTAACGGGACAGGTCATGTGATTGCTCTCCAAAACGTTTATTCGTTTTTTGTAACGGAAACAAGCAATGGAGCTTTTTTACAAATAACAGGATTAAATGGTGAGACGTATGAAATTAATGTTCATAAGTGGACGAAAGGAGCAACAAATGACGGAGCGTGGCTTCATCTTTCCGATCACTATCGCAATGGCTATGATTATGACTGCCTATTTACTTCATCATATTCAATTGTATAATTTAGAGAAAAGATTTTATTTTGAAACTAATCAAGTTCATGATCTAGAAATCATGATAAAATATGTTTGGGATATGCTTGAAGCTCAAATTGTAAACGATGAATACGTGGAATCTGGAATAAAAGATTTTTCAACTGGAGAGGTCGAATTTAATATTTCAGAAAAAGAACCTCTCCTAACGATTGTGCTTCGGGCACGGGCACTTTCTGGTAGAGTAAATGATGTGAAAGTAATATATGATCAAAACGAGAAAAAGGTAATTTCTTGGCAACAACAGTGAGGCTGAGACAAAACTAAAATCCTCTTTTAAAAAACGAACTATCGCAGATTTAGCGGAGGAAATATACGTAGACTCCAGCGGGAGGAAAGGCCTAGGTGAGAAGATAGCAGTGCGAAGCACGAGGAGGCTCACCAGTACGAAAAGTGCAGGCGGCTCGCTCTGGCCCGACAAGCATAAGACAGACGCTGCAGTTGGGCGCTCTTTGCCCAACGGAAGTGACTGGCTTATGTCTCGAGGGCCAAGCCGCCGTAACTAGACACGCCCGCGGAAAGCGAAGTATATTTCCGTAGCGGATTATCTCTACTTTTCTATTTTGTTCGTTATTTACTTTGATAAAAATAGTTATGTCCCAACCTCCATTTGAAGGAGAGATAAAATGAAGACTATTTATATTACAGGGTTTATGGGTTCGGGCAAAACAACAGTTGGCCAGGCAATTAGTCAACATTTAAACTTACCAGTATTTGATACGGATACATATATTGTAAAAAAGATGAATAAATCAGTAAAAGAAATTTTTCGCGATCAAGGAGAGAGTTTTTTCCGACTGGAAGAATCAAGCGCCTTAAAAGAATTACCGTTAGAAAACGCTATCGTAACCACTGGTGGGGGAATAATTAAAAGCAAAGAAAATAGACAGTGGATGAAACAACATGGCCTCATTGTCTTCTTATATGCAGATATTACAGAAGTAATGAAAAGGCTTGAAGGCGATATAACAAGACCTTTAATTTTAGATAAAAGTATAGAAGAGGTAGAAGCTCTGTTTCAAAGTCGATTACCTTTTTATAAAGATGCCCATTATACAGTAAATACAAATGGTAAAAAAATTGAAGAAATTGTGACAGAAATAGAACGGATGATTAAAAAAGGTACAGAAGGCTAAACTAATACTGCTATTAATATAATGGTGGTGGTATAAGTTGAAAACGAATGATTATGTAAAATATGTAACCCAACAGCTTGTAAGTTATATGGATCAGCCGAAAGATGTACGTAAAGAGCAGAGGATAGTCCGAAAGCAAGAACAAGCTCCACTTTCAAACCAATGGTTAGGGGTCATTCCACTTTCGTTAAAACTGATGTTCAAGAAGAAGGAGAGCTAATGGCAAAAGTAGTACTTTTTACTTGCCAACTTAGAAAAGTATATGCTACTATTCTAATGTAAATAATTCATTGCAAATACTGTTAACGCATTAAATATATACGTGTTACTGATTCGATCAGGCATGAGTAATAAGTTTTTATAGAGATAGGATATCTCTATGCTTATTTACTCATGCCTTTTTTAGTTGCAAAAATGTTTTGTAATAATGTTACATTTAGTATTTGCGAAAGCTTGTTTTCTTTCTACACGATAATGGGAATATATAAATAAGTGGACATATTTTGTAGAAACTATAGGAAACGCCAACAAAATAAATTATTACTAAAGGAGAATGAAAAACATGGCAGAAAAAGTATTTAAAGTAACAGCAGATTCAGGAATTCACGCTAGACCAGCAACTCAATTGGTACAAACAGCTAGTAAGTTTGATGCAGATATCAATTTAGAATATAACGGTAAAAGTGTAAACTTAAAATCCATCATGGGTGTTATGTCTCTAGGAATTCCCCAAGGTTCCGAAATCAAAATTGTGGCAGAAGGTTCTGACGCTACAGAAGCAATTAGTGCATTAGAGGAAACTTTAAAGAGAGAAGGCCTAGGCGAATAATGTCATCTATTATTCAAGGTATTGCTGCTTCCAGTGGTATCGCCATTGCGAAAGCATACCGCTTGGAAGCTCCTGAACTTCACGTTGAAAAGCGTGAAGTAATAGCGATTGAGGAAGAAATTAAACGTTTTGTTCAAGCAGTAGAAATTTCTAAACAAGAGCTTGAGAAAATTAAAGAACATGCACTTAAAGAACTTGGGGAAGATAAGGCCGAAATATTTGCAGCACACTTATTAGTTCTAAGTGACCCAGAATTGATAAACCCAATTAAAGATAAAGTAACAACTGAAAAAGTGAATGCAGAATTCGCATTAGATGAAACGGCAAAAATGTTCATTTCTATGTTTGAATCAATGGATAATGAATATATGAAAGAACGTGCAGCTGACATTCGTGACGTTACAAAACGTGTGCTAGCTCATCTTTTAGGTGTTACGATTTCAAATCCAAGCTTAATTTCAGAAGAAGTAATTGTCATTGCAGAGGATTTAACTCCATCTGATACAGCGCAGTTAAACCGCCAGTTTGTAAAAGGGTTTACTACTGATATTGGGGGACGTACATCACATTCAGCTATAATGGCGAGATCTTTAGAAATTCCAGCTGTTGTTGGTACAAAAAATATTACTTCCACTGTTCAAAATGATACGATGTTAATCGTTGATGGATTAGACGGTGTAGTCATTATTGATCCAACGCCTGAACAAGTAGAAGAGTATAAAGAAAAACAACAAAAATATGAACAACAAAAGCAAGAATGGGCGAAGCTTGTTTCTGAAAAAACAGTTACAGCTGACGGTCATCACGTAGAACTAGCAGCAAACATCGGTACTCCGGAAGATGTAGCTGGTGTATTAAAGAATGGTGGAGAAGCAGTAGGTTTATATCGTACAGAGTTTTTATATATGGGCCGTACAGAACTACCTTCGGAAGAAGAGCAATATACTGCTTACAAAGAAGTACTAGAGCGTATGGAAGGAAAACCAGTCGTTGTTCGTACGTTAGACATCGGTGGGGATAAAGAACTGCCATACTTACATTTACCGAAAGAAATGAATCCATTCTTAGGATATCGTGCTATTCGTTTATGTTTAGAAGAACAAGATATTTTCCGTACACAATTACGTGCATTACTTCGTGCTAGTGTGCATGGGAATCTGAAAATTATGTTCCCGATGATTGCAACAGTGGAAGAATTCCGCCAAGCGAAAGCGATTCTTTTAGAAGAAAAAGAGAAGCTTGTAACTGAAAATGTACAAGTTGCTGAAAGCTTTGAAATTGGAATGATGGTGGAAATTCCTTCCACAGCGGTAATGGCAGATGTGTTTGCGAAAGAAGTAGATTTCTTCAGTATCGGTACAAACGATCTTATTCAATACACAATGGCAGCTGACCGTATGAATGAACGAGTGTCCTATTTATATCAACCATACAACCCTGCAATCCTTCGCTTAATTGATAATGTTATTCAAGCAGCTCATAAAGAAGGTAAATGGGCTGGTATGTGTGGAGAGATGGCTGGAGACTCAATCGCAATTCCAATTTTACTAGGTCTTGGCCTTGATGAATTCAGTATGAGTGCAACAAGCATTTTACCAGCACGTACTCAGTTAAAAGGATTATCTAAAGAAGAAGCAGCACAATTGCGTGAACAAATTCTTTCATTAAGTACCGAAGCTGAAGTAGAGGCACTTGTTAGAGATAAATTTATAAAGTAATTGTTAAAAACTAGCTAAAGGAGTCGAATTCCTTGGCTAGTTTTTTTATTAATAAACGAATTCGTTGCTACCGCAAATAAAATCTTGCTTAACATAAATAAAACAGAAATAAAGCCTCATTGACGCCCAAAATTAACATAAAAAACCTCCGACACTTAATGAACTTTCATCTCCATTCCGTATCAACACAAAACACTATATGTTAAAATATTCTAAAGAAGGGGAGTTGAAATGATGAATGTAGAAAGCTTAAAAAAATATGCTGAATTAGCATTAAAAATAGGTATCAATTTACAACAAGGTCAGCCGTTAGTAGTGCAAGCACCAATTACTGCAGCAACACTCGTAAGAGAAGTGACTAAGCTAGCCTATGAATTTGGCGCAAAATACGTACATATCGACTGGCATGATTCACAAATCACAAAAATTGCATACGAGGGTGCGTCACTAGATTCCTTAAAAGAAGTTAGAATGTGGAAAGTAAAAGGTATGGAGGAAATGGCAGAAGAGGGTGCAGCATTTTTACGGATAGTCGTTTCGGATCCAGACTTATTAAAAGAAGTAGCCCCTGAAAAAGTATCTACTGCCAATATCGCTGAAGCAACAGCTTTAAAGAAATATCGTTCTTATATACAAACAGGTAAAGTTAGTTGGTCCATTATTTCTGTGCCATCAGAAGCGTGGGCGAGTAAATTATATCCCGATCTCCCAAAAGAAGAAGCATTGAATACGTTATGGGATCACATATTTGCTGTAACAAGGCTCAATGAGCTGGACCCCGTTGCTGCATGGGAAAGTCATCTGCAAACATTACAAGAGAAACTAAACTATTTAAATAATAAGAAATATGAAGCACTTCACTATGAAGGGCCAGGTACTGAACTAAAGATTGAACTACCAACAGAGCAAGTATGGTTAGGTGGGGGAATACATAATGAAAGAGGTACTTACTTTGTCCCCAATCTACCAACTGAAGAAGTCTTTACAGCACCTGTAAAAACAGGAGTAGATGGAACAGTTACTTCTACGAAACCTTTAAACTTAAACGGAAAATTAGTTAATAATTTCACACTAACTTTTAAAGAAGGACGAGTTATTGACTACAGTGCTGAGGTTGGTCAAGATGTGCTTCAAAAACTATTAGAAACAGATGAGGGAGCAATGTATTTAGGTGAAGTTGCCTTAGTGCCAAACAGCTCCCCAATTTCAAAGTTAAATGTTATTTTTTACAATACGTTATTTGATGAAAACGCATCTTCCCATTTAGCATTAGGTTCTGCATATCCGATTTGTATTAATGGTGGAGGAGCAATGACAAAGAACCAGTTAGAGGAGAACGGAATTAATACAAGTGTCGTTCACGTTGATTTTATGATCGGTTCTAGCGAGTTGACCATTTATGGTATTGCTCAGGACGGTAAAAAGGAATTGCTTATGGAAAAGGGAGAATGGGCTATTTAATGATTTAATCTGAGGGTAAGTTTATAAAAGGAATATAGAAGAAGCGTTCTTCATTGATCGCTTCTATTTTATTTTTTGGCAAATAGAGAATATACGTTCCCTTCCCTCGGAAGATTCGATATAATGAAATTATTCAATATATTAGGAGGAGAAAATATGAGTAAAACTTTTCAACAATTTGCAGAAACACTAAACGCTGTACAAATGTTAAGTAATAAAGATGAGAGCATATTGTTAGAGCCTATCGGTGAAGGAAAATGGTCCCAAAAGGAAATTATTGCTCATTTATACTACTGGGATAAATTTAATTTAGAAGTAATGGTTCCGAAAATGAGTGATGGAGCGAACTTACCGCAGTTTCCTGATCACGATGAATATAATAAATTAGCAATTGATACACTTGAGAAATACACCGTACATACTATTATTCAATACTTTGTGGAAACAAGGAACGAACTGTTACAAAAAATAAAGAACGTACCTAGCGATATTAAATTCACAATTGGAAAAGGCAAACGCCAATACTCAGCTGAAAGCTTTATAAAAATGTTTTTAAAGCATGACGCTCATCATATCGAACAAATAAACGGGAAGCTAAAATAATGGAGTTTACCATTAACAAAGATTATTTTTTTCAAGCAGTCTCTCATGTTAGTAAAGCGATCGAGTCTACAAAAACAGATTCTATTTTAGCAGGGATAAAAATTACAGCGGGAGCAGATCGAATAACAATAGTTGGTTGTAATTCCACTTTTTCAATAAAAAAGCAAATTCCAACTAAGTTTAATGGTACAGAGCAGTTACAAATATATCGTGCGGGTACCGTTGTTATTCCGGCAAAACACTTACTAGAGTTATTAAAAAAGCTTCCTGATGAAATAACAATGAAAATGCAAAAAGATTTTCTAGTAACATTGAATGCAACAGGTATTTCCATAAACATTAAAGGGTTAAATCCTGAACAATATCCAGCCCTATTAGAAATAAATGAAAATAGTAAAATAAGCATAACTATAACTAGTAGTAAACTTATTGGAATTTTAAAATCTACAATGTATGCGGCATCTAACACCATTACTAAACCTGTACTAACAGGAATTATGTTTTCCTTCCAACAAGATCAACTCACATGTACCGCCACAAATTCCCATCGATTAGCATATAGAAGGATGGCTATTAACTCGAACGTAAATACATGCTGCATAGTTCCAAAATCTGCACTTAATGAACTGTTAAAATTATTAAGTCATGATGAATTACAAGTAAATATTACGATAACCGATCATGAAATACTTTTCTCTACTTCTACCTTTCATTTTCACACTAGAATAATAGATGGAAAATATCCAGATGTTACAAGCCTATTATTGGGTGATGCTAAAACAATCGTTACTATACACCGAAAACAACTCCTTCAAGGAATAGAAAGAGCGAATTTTTTTGCAAAGAATTCGAGAAATAACAATATCCATTTCGAGCTATTACCGGACTTTACGCTAAAAATAAGCTCTAAATCTACAGAAATTGGAGATATAAAGGAAATTCAGTCGATAACATCACTTCAAGGAGAAAACGATGTAAATATAACGTTAGATGGACAATTATTGATAGATGTTTTAAAGGTTATGAAAGAAGACGAAATTAGTATTCGTTTCAATGGATCTTTAAAGCCTGTTTTGATACAACCAGTAGATGAAACATATCATAAACACCTAATCTCTCCAGTAAGAACAAAGTAAATTTAAAAGTAAAGTGGCATAGAAGTAATGAGCATGCTATGATGATATATAATTTGTTTACATTAGGAGAGTCATAGAAATGTTACGTATAAAAGGCATATTGATGATCATTTCGGGAGCTACTTTGTGGGGAGCAACTGGGCCGTTAATTGAATATATTTTACAAAATACTAATCTATCAGTCCCATTCTTACTAACGTTACGTTTAACAATTGCGGGCTTAGTGCTATTATCACTGCTATGTATAAAAAAAGCAGATGTTTTTTCAATTTGGAAACAACCAAGTTCTAGAAATCAGCTCGTCTTATTCAGTGTTTTCGGGATGCTAGGAATTCAGTATACGTTTGTAGCAGCGATCGAGGAAAGTAACGCGGTTGTGGCAACATTATTGCAGTTTTCTGCACCAATTTTTGTAGTACTGTACGTATCTTTGTTACATAAAAAGTTACCACCAGGCTATCAAGTAATTGGCATTATTGGGACGTTAATCGGCTTGTTTCTTTTAATGACAAATGGAAACTTTTCTAACCTTCTAGTTAGTAATAAAGCTTTATTATGGGGGTTAGCGTTAGGTATTACGTTTGCTTTCTATACGTTATATCCTGCACGTTTGATGAAAGAGTGGGGTGTATTAATAGTTGTTGGATGGGCAATGTTATGTGGTGGAATTGTGCTAGGAGTTATAAATAGAGTTTGGAGTTCCAATGAATGGTCTATCATTGTTGAACCACTAGTTCTTTCCAAGTTAGTAATATTAATCATTTTCGGTACTATGGCATTTGTGTTATTTTTGAGTAGTTTAAAATATATAAGTGCAGTTGAGACAAGTATATTATCAAGTGTGGAGCCTTTGACCGCGATGATGATCTCGGCTCTTTGGTTTGGGATGATGTTGCAGACTGTGCAATTATACGGGGTACTTCTGATGATTATTTTTGTTTCGTGGTTATCAGTCGGTGGAATTCTTAAAAAGAGTAAAAGTCATCAAACAGGAGTGGCTAAAAACTCTTCGGGATAAGGAGCCAAGGAAACTTAGCTCCTTGCTTCTAGCCTATAATTGAAAAAGTCTTTGCATATCTTCTCTTTCGTGTCGAATATAAAAAAAATCGTTTTTTGTTTCGTCATAAACGTAATCTTTTTTCCACTCTTCTTTATTTTGTATAATAGATTTCAATGCGTTTATAAAGCTTAGTACTTCACTATTTGTCATTGTAGGATGCATGGAAAACCGTACCCAACCGGGTTTACTAGATAAATCGCCTGTATCTATTTTATTTGTAATCTGTTTAGATTCATTCTCTGTAATTTGAAATAAATAATGCCCATAAGTGCCTGCACAGGAGCATCCACCACGAACTTGGTAACCAAAACGATCGTTTAATAGTTTTACAACTAGATTGTAGTGCATGTCGTTAACATGCAAAGAAATAATTCCCAATCTGTTAGTTTGTTCTTGTTCAAAAACATATACATCTGGAATGTTTTTTAATTTTGATAAGGCTAATTTCACTAATTCTTTTTCGCGTTTTTTTATTTTTTCTATGCCCATTTGCTCTTTCAACTTTATACATAATGCAATTCTAATACCTTGTAAAATACCTGGTGTCCCACCATCCTCACGATATTCAATTTTTTCTATATACTGGTGTTCTCCCCAAGGATTCGTCCAAGTAACAGTACCGCCCCCTGGATGATCAGGAATTTGGTTCTTATATAATCTAGAATCAAAAATTAATACACCACTCGTACCAGGTCCACCTAGAAATTTATGCGGTGAAAAGAAGATACCATCCAATTTTTCAAGTGGATCTTCTGGGTGCATATTTATCTCTACATAGGGGGCAGAAGCGGCAAAATCTATAAAACATATGCCGCCATGTTTGTGCATGATTTTAGCCATTTCGTGATAGGGAGTAATGATACCTGTTACATTAGAACATGCAGCAAACGAACCAATTTTATGTTTTCGATGACGATATTTTTTTAGAAGCTCTTCTAAGTGCGAAAGATCAACATTTCCATCCTTTTGGGGCCGGATAATTTCCACATCTGCTATCGTTTCTTCCCACGTTATTTGGTTGGAATGGTGCTCAAAATGTGTAATAAAGACAACAGGTCTTTCATCTGAAGGTAAAGAAGTTTTGTTGTTCCATTGTTCAGGCAATCTCCAGCCAAATATTCTTTGAAGTTTATTAATAACTGCAGTCATACCAAATCCATCGAAAATTATTACGTCATGTTCATCTGCATGAACATGCTCCTTTATAATACGTTTCGCCTCTTTATATGCAACAGTCATGAAAGAGCCAGTTGTATTGGACTCTGTATGTGTATTGGCCATGAATGGACCAAATTGTTCTGTTATTTTTTTCTCAATAGGTTTATATAAGCGGCCGCTAGCTGTCCAATCTGCGTAAATAATCTTCTGTCTGCCATAAGGCGTTTCGTAGCTATAATTTAACCCGATTATATGTTGACGAAATGGATGAAAATATTGCTCAAGTTCTGTTTCCAATTCATAATGATTATTACCTACTCTAACAGAGATCATGATAAACCACCATTCATATCAAAGTTGCTTCTCTAATATATGTAGTCAAATCTGTAAGTGATAGTAAAAATAATTGGAAAAAATGGTTTTAAAAAAAACTACTTTAGTTTCTTTTTAAAATGCTTAAATATTCTATCCACGGTCCAACATCGTTACTATATCTATTTGCTAACACTCGAACGATTTGGGCGATATGAGTGAGATCATGTACAACCCATGTTGAAATTAATTCACGTACTTTTACTACACCAAAAGCTGGATGATATCCAGTTCTTTCAAGATGATCTTCTGATTCGATGAGTTGAAGTAGTTTCTCGATATTTTTTGCCCGTATTTCTTTAAAGTGTTCAACTAGCTCTGTTATGGAACTTGATTTATTAATACTTAGATGGGAATAACGATCGAAGGCGGGGAAGGGGTTACTCTCACCTTCCTGCAATATAAATTCTAATCTAGTGATCCAATTATGCTTCTCAGCTTCAATAAGGTGAAGAATTACTTCTGTTACATTCCATGTCGCATCTCCTTCGTTACATTGTAGCCAATTGCTTGATAATCCTGTTAAAAAGGCTTCTAGTGACTTTGGTGTTCTTTCCAAAATTTCAACTGCCTCTTTTAGTGCAAAATTCATTAAAAAACCTCCATTTCTTCTAGTAATAGCTTATATATATGATAGCATTAAATAATTTCTACTGATATGACGTAAAAAAGAACAAACCGTTTAATTTAATAACAGAGAGGTGATTAAAAAACACTATCCAATATTATTAGATAGTGCTTAATTAAGGTCGAATAGAAACTAATGTACCAATCGGAACGATGCTTGCTAACTCCTCCACGTCCCGATTATACATACGAATACATCCTCTAGATACTGCTTTTCCAATCGAACTTGGGTCATTAGTTCCGTGAATACCGTAATGTTGCTTCGATAAACTCATCCACATTGTCCCAAAAGGACCACCAGGGTTTGGTGCCTTATTAATAATGATAAAATCACCAACTGGAGTTCCATACAAAATTCTACCAACAGCAATGGGATACTGCTTTTGAAGAGAACCATTTCTCAATAAACGTAAATGCCGATTATTAATGGAGACTTCTATTCGATATGGGATTGTATTAGGTGATGGAAAGCCTGGAATAACAATGGATTGACCTGGATAGATCATATTTGGGTTTATGCCAGGATTGGCACTGATAATAGTAGCTAAGGGCTTCCGATAGTCGATAGCGATTTGATTTAACGTTTCACCAACTTTTACCGTATGAATCAGTGAAACCACCTCCAAATATTTATTGGTTTTTAACATACTATGCAAATTAGGTAGAAAATCCATTAAAAGTGAAATGAATTTTGTGCACACCTATAATTCATACCCTTCCGCTTCTATACAAGCAAATCTAGTAATTACACATACACTACAGAAGATAGGTAGTGATACTTTCACTAGAGAATGGAGGTTTTAAAAAAATGATAGGTAGAAAGTCTAGTTCTCCTCCTGGACCAAAAGGAAAGTTTTTCAATGGGAACTTGCGTGAGTTCCAAGCAGACCCACTGCAATTTATGAGGAAAACAACGGAACAATTTGGCGGAATATCGTTGTTAAGATTTGGTCCCTTTCAAAAAGTGTACCTCGTAAATGACCCGAAGTTAATTAAAGAAATACTAGTAACAAAACAAAAGTATTTTATTAAATCTAATGATATTCGGTCTTTGAAAACAGTGGTTGGAGATGGATTACTCACAAGTGAAAAAGAAAAGCATATGTATCAACGTCGGCTTATCCAACCTGCTTTTAAAAAGCAGCATATTATTAATTACGGACAAGATATGATTGAAACAACGTTACAATACATTGCAAAGTGGCAGGATGGAGAAGAACGGGATATAACAGAGGATATGATGAATATAACATTAGGTATAATAAGTAAAACGATGTTCAGTATGAAGCTAGAAGAAGGGCATAGTATGATTGGGGAGCCAATGGAAGCTGTAATGACACTAGCAATTAAACGAATGAGAGCTATTTTTCCATTGCCGTTATGGATTCCTACAAAAGAAAATAAAAAGTTTAATAAAGCGATAGAAAAGCTTGACGAAGTGCTTTATGAGATTATTAAAAAGCGTCAAAAGGAAGCTATTGTAAAAGAAGATTTACTTGGAATGTTAATGGCAGCTCGAGATGAAAAAGATGGTTTAGGAATGAACAATACGCAGCTTCGAGATGAACTAATGACCATTTTTTTAGCAGGGCATGAAACGACAGCCAATGCATTAGCTTGGACGCTTTATTTACTATCACAGCATCCAGAGAAAGAAGAAAAGCTTAAAGATGAAATATCCTCAGTAGTGTTGAAGCGTGAACCTCGGGCAGAAGATTTTATGAAATTACCATTTGCTCAAAATGTTGTTTGGGAGTCTATGCGCCTTTTTCCACCGGCTTATGTAGTTGGTAGAGAAGTAGATAGAAATGTAGAAATAGGTGGACATACATTAAAAAGGGGAGACATGATCCTAATAAGTCAATATGTGATGCATCGAAACGCTGAATATTTTGAGAACCCGGATACGTTTATACCAGAGAGATTTGAAAATAACTTCATGAGAAGTCTCCCGCCTTACGTATATTTTCCATTTGGGGGTGGTCCTAGAGTATGTATCGGAAACCATTTCGCTCTCATGGAAACAGTTCTAACTCTTGTATGTATTATCCAACAATATAGTCTTAGACTTGCACCGAAACATCACACGGTAAAACCACAACCTTTGATTACATTAAGACCAAAGCATGGCATTCGAATGGTAGTGAAGAAAAGGTAAATAACTTTCATAAAAAGGGACTAACCCTACAGCTTATGGATTAGTCCTCGTACTACCTTTATTTTTTGGAAAACTTACTTCCTTTATTTTTTGATCGCAGCTTTGCCATCATAGAATCTACTTTTTGTTGTTCGGAGATAGACGCCTTCTCATCCAGTGTTAACGAAATTATACGATCATCTTCAATTTTTACGTCAAAATAAGAATGAATACGACTTCCATGTGGTAATTGGTCTTTGTGAAGGACATATTCTTTTCCGATTTCTTCAACTAAAATAACGGCATATTTATCATCTTCTATTCGGTCTAAATATCCTTTCATAATACTACCCTCCTACACAGGCTAGTCCCTGTTCTTTAATATCCTTTATTCTTGCAGGACCGATTCCGGTTATTCGAGATAAATCATCAATGGTTTTAAAAGGCCTAATATTGACTAACTGTTCTGCTCGTTCGATACCAATATGTTTTATCCCTTGTAATTGATCAATAGATGCCGAATTCACATCTATACAGCCTTTAGTAATATTAGAGTCTTGTTTAGGTTCCTCCGTCTTCTTATTCCCAGAAGGAGTTCCTTTTTTGCTGCTAGGGGTAATTGTTCCATCTTTGTTCGTGAAAACTTTGTAATCTTTTCCATCTGTTGAAACGATAATAGTACCATGAACATCCGTACCGTATAAGTCGATTCCAGCATTTTGGACAAGGTTAACGACCTCATCATGAGGGTGTCCATAACTATTGTCAACACCAGCACTATAAATAGCAATAGATGGATTTACTGTACTAAGAAACGCAGGGTCTGTTGAAGTAGATGAACCGTGGTGACCTAATTGTAAAATATCTGCATCTAAATCAAATCCACTTTGCATCATATTTAATTCGTTTTTCTTACTAGCATCTCCAGTAAAGATAAAACGAATATCACCATACGTAATTTTTAAAGAAATGGACTCTTCATTGTCGTTTTCTGTGATTGTTTTTGGATATAAGACAGCAATTTCTAATGATCCTATTTCAAATTCATCGCCCATTCTCGGTTCATAATAATCTGCACCACTTTTATCAATGGCTTCTAGTACCCGTTGAAACGTTTGCGAAGAGTTCGTATTACCGGACATCCAAACTTCCCCAACGTCAAATGTATTAATTACTTTATCCAGTTGGCCAATATGGTCAGCATCTGGATGAGTGCCAATCGCAATGTCGATATGTGATACGTTTTGAGCATGTAAATAGTTTACAACATCATTTCGGTTCCAATTTCCTGCGTCAATTAGTATATGAAACGCTTCTCCTTCAACAGTGAATTGCAATAAGGTGGAATCAGCTTGACCAACATTCATGTAATGAACCTTTAACTCAGATAACGATTGACTTTCTTTTTCGTTTGCATTTTTTTCTACTTCTATTTCCTCTTTCTTGCTCGGAGGTACTTTATCATTAGAGTTTTGCTCTTGATTGTGTTCACTTGTATTATTTCCTAAATTTGTAGACTCTTGTGCGCATCCTGTAAAGATAAAGAGAACAACGGTAAATAGAGCTAAAAGATGGTGTTTGTACATGTAGTATCCCTCATTTCTATTTTACCAATATACCATATTGGTAAAAGGTTTACGCTTTTATATGGTAAAATCAAAAAAGTACAAGATAATTATTAGGAACGGGGAGTTATTATTGAAAAACTTCTTTACGTATAACTGGCAAGTTCGACAAGAATGGTTTGAGTGGTGTAAGCATGTTAAAGAGGAAGAATTGACAAAATCTCGAGTTGGTGGAGTTGGGAGTATATTAGAAACACTGTTTCATATAGTAGAGGTTGAATATAGTTGGATCCGAGCTATTCAACGTAAGGAGGATATTGTCGTTACCTTCAAAGAATATGATACGTTGGACAAAATCATGTCTTTATCTAAAAGATACGAAGAAGAAATAACTGAATTTTTAAACGGTGATTTATTTGAGATGAAAAATGAACATGTTTACATTCCGTGGGACAAAAATACATATATAGTTGATGATATACTGCATCATCTCGTCGCACATGAAATTCATCATATCGGACAATTATCAGTATGGGCGAGGGAGTTAGGAAAAAGACCAGTTCCTGCAAATTTTATTGGTAGAAATATAAGAAATTGAGAGTGAAAAAGAGTATGTAAGGAGATTGTGCCAAATGGTAGCCAAAATAAAGATTGATAAACCAAAAATACCAATGGGGTTAACGACTGCAAGTTTTCAAGACGTATTCTCCAATGAAGAGCCATACTTAGGCTCAAGTGTAGTGGAGAGCTCCATAGTGGAAAGTGAACAAATAGAAAAAATAGAATTCTATCAAGTTGTTTTTCGTAACGTTACATTTACAGATGTATCGTTTAGAAAAATAGAGCTTACAGATGTTATTTTCGAAAATTGCGATTTATCTAATGTCCAGTTAATAGAAGGTAGTTTACATAGAGTGGAATTCATTGACTGTAAATTAATCGGGTTAAACCTTTCGGATTCGACGTTGAAAAATGTATTGTTTACGAACTGCAATCTAAATTTAAGTGGATTTGGTTATGGAAATTTAAAGCAAGTCGCTTTTACTACCTGTTCATTACAAAACGCTGATTTTTATGACTGTACTTTTAGTAAAATTCATTTCCATCAATGTGAATTAAACGATGCTAACTTCACTGGTACCCCATTAAAAGGAATTGATTTAAGTACTTCTACGTTCCAACGACTTACGGTTGCAGTGGAAAACTTAAGAGGTTGTGAAGTTTCTGTGGAACAAGCGGTTGGGTTTGCTACGCTGCTTGGATTAAAAATAAAAGACTAAGGCCCTCAACTAAAAGCCTTAGTCTTATTTTTGTAAACTCCAGTATATTTCTGTTTTGTCTGTACAGTAAAACCCTTCTAGGTTAGTGGACTCTACTATTCTTTTTACCGTTGCTTTATCAGAGCACACAAAAGAAAAGTGACTATCCGAGTGAGTCGTAATTAAAATTTTATGATCATGTGTGAAGAGATTTCGATTTAAATAGATTTCTACTGTTCCATCTATTACATCATTAATATATTCAAGCTTTCTTTCTGTACAATGTTCGTCACCACACCATATCCAACTATGGCCAACTTCTTTTACAGCGTTAAGTACATTTTCTATTACGATATTTGGGAAAACACCCTCACTTGGTTCTAGAAGGCCGTGCTTTTGACACACATCTTTTATTATCGTTCCTACCTCTTGATCTGCATATTCTTTACTTAACCCTAAAATATTCGTTCGCAGACCGATATCCAATTGTTGGATGCTAGTTAGACCTGATAATGTTAAAAATTCTCTCCATGTTACTACTTCATAATTTTGTTTTATTTCCTTAGTAGTTGGAAAGCCATTAACTTGCAAATCTTTACTTTTAGGCTTTAAAAATGGATGAAAAAAAATATAAACTTCTTCAAATACATCTTTATAAAATTTCTTTATTGAGGTACCTTCATAAGCGCATACAGCGTATTTATGTGGTTTAGGAGCCCGTCGATTCGATTCATCCATACGTTATCACCATCCTTAAAGATAATTGTATCTATTTTTCTATTATGTAGTAATTAACATAATATCCAATGTCATTTTTGTATAACTAAAACACTATAACTCTATTCATTAAGGGTATTAACATCATTTTCAATCCATTCTTCGAGCATGCGGTTAAAAAGGTCTGGGTGGGCTAAAGAAAAACCATGACCGATACTAGGTAAAATTACACCTTTACTATTTGAGCTATTGTTTGTAACTTCTTTCATCGAATCTTTCATGATTTTTCTTTCTTTTTCTCCGACTGTTACTAAAATTTTGCTGTTAGAAGTATTAAACTTATGTGGTATTGCAAATGACATATTTTCTTTCATAACCCGCAGAAAACTATCCTTACTTAATTGACAGCTTTCTTCATAATAAATGTCATAATAATCTTCTGTTATGTACATGGATTTCGCTTGAATTTTGGAAAATGCTTTATATTTCACTAAAGGAAATGCAAACATCATCGAGTTAGTTAAAGCATTAGCGAAAGGAATTTTTTTAACTAAAGGGCTATTAATCATAGCGAAATCAATTAGCTGTGGTTTCTTTCCTATCATAGCAATTAAAACTTGAGCACCTAACGAAAATCCTATTGCAATAACACGTTTACCATTACTTTTCTCATTAATTAGGTTAATAATTTTATCGGCAGCCCCATCATGTAAACGAGCACATTGTTTCAGCACCTCTTTTTCAAATTAATTCAGAACATAATCTGAGATAATGTGCTCGTTTTTCCATTATATTTCGGAATGTGCAAAATCTTATTCATTTTATTTCAGATTTTATTGATAAAGAAAAGACCCTAAAACGGGTCCTCGACTTCCAAATAATTTTGTGGATTCACTTGTACCTTATATATATGTTGAACATGTAATACAAACATTACTTCTCCCTCTAAGGTGACAAACCAATCAAAGTCCTTCTCAAGGTATGCTTGAAAATATTGATTTTGAACGAGTAACTCAAAAGAATCACCTTGCTGTAACCAATAGGCTTTATGTTCAATCCACAATCTCCATTCCTGTACCTCATGATCATAGATTAGTATCCCTTTTTTCATCATAAGCCACTATCCTCAATTGCCAGACGTACAACTTCTTCATCTACTTGTTCTTTTTTTAGTTGTGACCCGAATAATAAGCTATTTATCGATAATGAATTAATTACTCGTGGCCACCCCTGTGAACGGGAAGCGATAGCCTCAATGGCTTCGTCCGTGAAAATCGGCATTTTCGCTCCTGCTAACTTCATATGGTGTTGAATATACTCTCTTACTTCTTCTTTTGATAAAGGCTGTATCTCGTATTTCATAATCATTCGTTGTGCTAGAGGTCGATGATGATTAAGGGCGATTCGTGTTTTTAAGTGTGGCAGTCCAGCTAAAACTAGAATATAAGGATTCGTTGAATCCATCTGGAAGTTAAAGAGAATCGCTAAATCTTGTAGAAAGGCATCTTTCGCCATATGCATTTCATCTAATATAAAGACGGGAGTGATTTTACGCTCTTGAGCCATTCGTTCAATACCTTGTTGTATTTGCCTAAATAAATCCACCTTACGAAACTTTGGTTCTTCTCCTAAGCCATAAACTAAGCCTCGATAAAAATCCATTACTCCCCCTGTAGAGAGTGGAAAATAGACTACATGATATAACGAGGGATTTAAAGATTCTTTAAAGGTGCGCAATGTAAAAGTTTTTCCTGCACCTGGATCTCCAATGAGAATACCCATTCCTTTTGACTTTTTAAGATAATCTAGGGCCCCTATGGCACCTTGATAGTCTGTGGAAGCGAAGGCATCTGTTGAACGTAATTCCTTTGAAAAGGGAGCTTGGGATAAGGAATAAAAAGACTTATACATCTATGACTTCCCCCTTTCCTGCTGATAACGTAAAAGGAGACCGAACCCGTTTGACATGGGCATTATCACTCATAGATACTGGTATAGCTTCAGCTACCTTTTTATCATCTTCAAAAATAAATATTCCTTTTTCATCGAATCGGACATCAATTGATTGACCAATGAAACGAGGAGGTACTTCATAAAGTTGTTTATTTAATGTAATGGTACTATCTGCTTTTACTTTTCGATGTTCCCGTTTCAAAAAGATGGAGTCCAAAATAGACGTGTTGTCTAGGAATTTCACATTTTCTAATTGAGATTGATAGACTTCATGTGGCGTTTTTCCATCCAGGGAAGCGTGAACTCTTCGGTGATAATCTACCTCTAACCATCTCCAAAACCTTTCATTCAGTTCTTCTAAGGAATGAACTGGCTTTGCCTGAAGTAGGGGATAAAACCTTGTTTGAATCGTTTTGAAAAGCCTTTCTATTTTTCCTTTCGCCCTAGGATCGTACGGTTGCGTATGGGCTAACGTAATTCCTAATTGTGCACACGCATATTGAAGTGTTTCCGAACGATAAATTTTCCCGTTATCCGCATAAATGATGGTGGGGTTTCCTCTCCTGAGGAGTGCCTCTTTTGTCACGACTCTTAACCCATCAAACTTTTCTGACGAGAAAAATTGACCGTGGGGAACGAGGCGTGAACAGTCATCTATATAGGCAATGAGAAATGTCTTTTTCTTCTTGCCATCTATTGGTATATAGGGGCCATGAGACAAATCTGCCTGCCACAAAACATTGACTCGTTCATGGGCAAACCTTTTCCGTTCAGGAGTAGCCAAAATATTTTTCCCTACTAAGTTGTGTTTTTTCAGTAATCGGTTTATAGTAGAGTAAGATATTTGATTTTTGTTGATTTCTCCTAGCTCGATGAGATGTTCGTAGAAAACACTCACTGGCATATGGAGAAATTTTTTTCGTATTTCAAGAATTTGATCTTGATCATCAGGAGATAATCTTCTAGAATTCCCCTGGTCTGCCCGTTTCTTTGGCTTTAATGCCTCGAACCCATGTCGGCGATAATGAAGCAGCCACTCTTTTATTGTTTTTTCTGCCACTTTCCTTTCCCCATAATAAGGAATGGAATGAAGCTTACCCTCCAAGCCTTTAAAATATTCCTTCGGATCAACTTGTTCATTAAATAATGGGGAAATCAACCCATATCGAAATAAGGCCACCTGTTCACGTTCTTTTTCATTCATGGAATCTTCCTCCTTTTTATAGAAGGACGACCGGTCATCCATGATTCTTATTCTACTTTTTTCGATATTTTCTGACTATGAAAAAGGTATGTGGGATAAACAATATTTTCTAAATCACTCAAATATGATAGAATTAATTTGCCATAAAGTATGTTGATAAATGACCTTGTGACCTTCGCAAGAAAGGTGATTCGCCAAAATCAGAGATCATTTTCATATATTTTGTGGCTTCTTTTATAATGTTTCCTGACATTGCGCTAACCAGCCCGATATCGATAAAGAAGCTATGTATCCAATTTATCCCCTTAAGATAACGCTTGTAGTAAAAACTTACTAGTTGACGACTGCCCTTTGCTTTTTTCTTTTGAAGCACATGTTTTACCCTATCTAAAACCGTATGAACAGTATGTTGAAAATATGGTAGGAGAAAGTCTGGTAGAATAGAAATATTCACTTTACATTGTAAACATTTAATGCGACAAATAGGGATTCGTAATGTAACATCGTCGGTTATCCCATAACGCCAATAATATCCGTTACGATGAAGATTTCCATGTGCAGGGCAATGGCAATTTGAGCATTCATCCAATAAAGGAAACTCGTTCTCTATCCCTCTTTCACCATATTCCACTAATCCAATGCCAAAATCATAAGAAATGATCATAAAAAAACCTCCCCTTGTAATATGCAAAAAATTTAGCACATTATTTTAGAGAAGTATAGATGTTACTCCGGAGAAATTTGCAAAATTTAGTTGTATATTGGAGGAGAAAAAGTGACTGTTTACACCCATCAATCGTAAAGTGGCCTTCATGAATACTTTTACCGTGTTCGGGAAGGTCGGGTACTAAACAATGAAACTTCGAACGAAAATATTCAACCTGTTTATCCCACATCCAACCACTTACTCCACCGCCATGGATAAAAACCATCAGTGTTGAATGTTCTATTCCAAACTCTTTGTAATACATCCAAATCCCTCCATGTTCCTTCTTCATACTATTTTTATCATACAACATAAAGGAAAAATTACAGTGCAATTTACAGAATAAAAACAATTTAAATATGTACTTGAGGGAAGGAGCTTTGAAATGGTAGTGAGGTTAGGATTCATTATATTAACAACTAAAAAGTGTTGAAGGGGATTGTGATATGAAAAACATCCCCCATAAATAGTATAGGGGATGTTCATGTTTAAAAATAATCGCCTGTATCACCCATTGAATCTAGATGGCTAGCTATTAGAGCGATGATTGTGCCGGCCTCTTCTTTACTGAAAATAAAATTGGTTTCATCCTTTAACATTTCATCTTCCTCGGTTCTAATGCGATTAATTCTTCTTAATACACCATCACCGGTTTCTTGAACAACCCCAAATTGATACGTAACCTCCACTTCATCTTCCTCATAGTAAGCAGTTACTTCTGGTGTTTCCCACTCTACATCAATTTCCTCGTAAATTTGGTCAGTATTTTCTACTTCGTCATAATCTGAATCATAAACAACGATATCTGTCTCTGTATAATCTTCGCCGTCCATATACGAGACTTCATTCATGTCGCCATTCATATAATCGTGAAAACTTTCATGCACTGCATCTACAATATCTTCAATGTCAGGTAATATTACTTTACTTAAATGACCATATTCGGGGTCAACTGTTTCCATATAAAACTCTTCATTACTAGGGTCGAAAAACAAAGTACAAAAATAATCTCTCTCTAATTCATCATCAATCTCTGTGTAAAACTCAATTCTGGGATGTTTTGCCCCTCTTTCAATAGACATATGCCCAGTTTGATCATACTTATCACAAATTGATTCTAAATTATCTTGCAACTCTCCAGTTACCCGGTCAAACCATTCTAAAGACATAGTATCCCACCTTTTCAATTAGTCGGAATTATTATGTCCATCCTTTCCTTAATTAAATTTCCATTTGGTGGGAAATGGCCATGAAAGGTACTAAACTATTTTTAGTTCCAATGCTTCAATACCTTCCAGATGCCTCTTAATAATAAACGTAATGGGGTAGCTAAAATTTCAATTGAGAAAGTGATGATGTCTATCCAATTATGCCATTCTCTCGTTTTTTCCTTTTTGCTCATTCATATCCCCTCACCTTATTTACAAGTACTATAAAAGCTCCCTAAGTCTTACTTTAAACAAAAGGTAATGAAATTTCACCAAAATTTTCTAACTTGCACTAAAATATAGAAAATAATGTTATAATTTCTTAAAAATATATATGTGAATGTAGGAAGGAGTGAAAAACGGTGGGAATTGCAATCGGAATATTAATTGCTTCTTTTGTTGCTTGTTTTTACTTAAGTAGTACGCGCTTTAAAGATAAAAAGTTTATTGTATGGGGTGTATTTACCATCTTCTCATTTGCTCCACTAGTATCATGGTTATTGTCGATCTCTTACGGAGTATATGAGGAAAGTGGCTTTGCTGCTATGGCGTTAATGATGGTAACGTTTCCGATATTTTTAATTGTTGGTGTCGTTATACTCGTTATGGGATTGTACAGGTTGAAATATAGTTAAGCAAAGAGTTACTTAAATATAGTGTGATGAAATGTTAGGGGGGTAGTGGGATGGATGGTGTTGAAGTAATTATATCATTGGTTGGTTTCTTTATAGCTATTTATTTATTATCAAGAGTTGCACACTTTTTTAACAATGTAAAAAATAAATTGAATGACATCGAAAAGAAGTTAGACGATTTAATAGCTTTTAATGAAAAACAAACCAACAATAATGAAAAAAGTACATAAGGAGGATGCCGATGCCTACTTGTCAATCTTGTGGAACAAAATGGGGCTGGAAGCAAACGATTAAAAAATCGTTCACCTTTCATTCAGCGTTGGAATGTCCTTACTGCGGTAAAAAGCAATATTGGACAACAAAGTCACGGAGAAAGGTAAGTTTTTCTACTATGATTATTCCCTTTTTTATTATTGTTCCATCTCTTTTTACTATTTCGCGATTGCTTATTTTAAGTATGTTAATATGTTTAAGTTTGTTCATTCTTTCGATGGTTCCTTTTATTATGGAATTGACGGACGAGGAAGAGCCCCTTTGGTAGGGTAGCGCAAGAAACGGAGGGAAAAAAAGATGACTATTTATGAAGCGACAAAGAACGATGTCGGAGGTGTATCTAACTTATTTAATTTATATCGGATGTTTTATAATCAACCTTCCGATTTAGAAGGAGCACGTTCATACATAACAGAAAGAATGGAGAAAGGGGATTCTGTTATTTTTGTTGCAAAAATTGATGATGAGTATGTCGGTTTCACTCAACTTTATCCGACTTTTTCTTCTATCTCGATGAAAAAAGCGTGGATTCTAAACGATCTTTACGTAGATGAACAGGCAAGAGGGCAAGGCGTAGGAGAAAAGCTATTACAAAGGGCAAAGGAGTTAGCCGTTCAAACGGGTGCTAAAAGTATAAGTCTAAGTACTGCACTTGACAATTATACTGCCCAAAGGCTTTACGAGAAAAACGGATACGAACGGGACGAACATTTTTATCAATATGAACTTAGTTTAAGTAAATAAAAGGTTAACAGTTTATGTTTCAATTACTAAAGTTGTATGGGGGATCCAATGACAATTGATAATTTGAAATATGTAATGGAACGAATCCTTTCTCAACTAGAACAGCATTATATTTTTCCAGAAAAAGTTAACGAAGTCCGTGCTTTATTGGAAGAAAACTTTGCAAATAGCAAATACCAATTAGATGTTGTATCGCTTTGTAAAGTAATTACTGAAGATTTGCAAAAAGTTACAAAGGATAAACATTTAACTGTTTTTTACCGTCCAGGTCTCTCTGTAGATCAGAGTTTGGATCAAATATTGATAGAAGATGAAATGAAAAAAGGTAAGGTAGATAACTACGGTTTTCATAAAATGGAACGACTTACAGGAAACGTAGGTTATATCGATATCCGTAAATTTTACAGTGTACAACTCGGGGCGGAAACAGTAATTAGCGTAATGAACTACATTGCAAATACAGATGCATTAATTATCGATTTAAGAAAAAACGGGGGAGGAAGATTAGAAATGATCACATTCCTTGCTTCCTTTTTTTTCGAAACATCCACACATGTCAATAGCGTCTATAACCGATCGGAAAATACTTTAATACAAGAATGGACCCAACCTTTTGTTCCTGGAAAACGGTATGTAAATAAACCCATCTTTCTCTTAACGAGTGATTTTACTTTTTCAGGTGGAGAAGCATTTGCGTATAGTTTACAACAGTTAAACAGAGCGAAAGTAGTTGGTGAGGTAACTGGAGGAGGGGCTCATCCAGTAATGTTTGCACGTGTTGAGGGAGACATTCATATTCGAATTCCGAATAGAAGGTCAATTAATCCGATTACGAATACGAATTGGGAAGGGACAGGGGTGTTTCCTAATGTGCAAATGAAAAATGAAGAGGCATTTCATTATAGTTACAAAAAGGCTCTACAATATGTCAAAGAAAAGTATGAACCTATTAAAGGTTATGAGTTCTTAGTGAAAGAAATTAATTCTACCATTAGGGAAATAACCAGGTAAATAAAAAATTTAGCAAAGGTGGATGAACAATGGGAGAGAAACTTGTAAGAGTAGGTACTACTTATTTACCTGTAATCAATGTAAATGAATCAGCCGAATGGTATGTAGAAAAGCTAGGGGCAGTGCTATCGTATAAAGACGAAGATAAAGCAATCATTAATTTAGCTAATCAAAGCTTTTTTCTTGTGAAAGCTGTGGAAAATGGAACAGCAAACTTTATTGATGCCTATGGGGAAGAACGGTTTTCGTTAACTTTTGAAGTGGCTGGGGAAGAGGCTTTAGTTCAATTAAGAGATGAATTATGTCAGAAAGAAGTTAAGGTCGGGGAACTGGAAGACAGAGGACATATCGGTAGAAATTTTGTCTTTTATGATTTAAACGGAAATAAGTTCGATGTATGGAGTGAGCTTAGTCCATTTTTTAAAGGGCAGTTTTCTAACAAAATGTAAGGAGCATATAAATCTAATTAAGGAAGTGATTAGATGCATCCCATCACTTTAATAGAAATTATGATTGCTAGTATCTTCATTCTTCTACTTTTGATGGTTTCTGTAATTTTAAGAAAAAAGTGGAGAAAAAACGGGCTAATTCTTACTTCTGTTTTGTTGGTTATAACACTTGCCTTTTTCTTTATTCGTCCGTATTGGATAGATTACCAAATTAAAGAGCGTATCGTAGTACTTGATGAATATTTAAAAGAGCGTTATCCAGGGGAATCATGGGAAATTTCAAGTATTGACCATACAACTTATCGACAGTACAATCCGTATCATTTAAATGTAACTTTTAGTAAAGAGCTAGAAATACAATATTCTTATCATGTTAATTGGAAAGGTGATATTAAACAAGTTTCTGTCTATACACCTGACAATATTCGTTTAAGCGAGTTAAATTATTTGGAAATTGAGGAGAATCAATAGATTTGACGATATACATTTAAATTTTATAAGCATCAACCTTGATCAGAGGTTTTAAAGATGGATTTGTAGAAGGGGATAAACCGATGGAAAAAACAACGAAAATGAGCGAGACAAAATGACCATAAAAAAAATTGACATCGAAAAACATGACGTTGCAAAAACGGTATTAAACATACAACTAGCATCCTATAAAATAGAAGCGGAAATAATCGGTTATGACGGTATTCCACCTCTTCATGATACGATTAAATCACTGCAACATTGTGGTGAATCATTTTATGGATTCTACTTAGACGACGAATTATGTGGAGCAATATCATTTAAAATGAAAAAGAACATAATGGATATACATCGTTTAGTCGTTCATCCTGACCAATTTCGTAAAGGTATTGCTAGTAAACTGCTAACATATATATATGATTTGGATAATATTGAAGGGATAGTCGTTTCTACAGCAACGTTGAATACTCCGGCCATTAAATTTTACGAAAAACATGGCTTCCACAAGGAAAAGGAAGAAAAAATTAATGAACAGTTATCACTATCCTTTTTCAGAAAAGAAAAAAAGTAAAAGGCCAGCCGAGTAGGACTGCCCTTCATAATTTAATGCAGAAGTGTTAATACAGAGAAAAAATGCATAATCGACCCTGCCATAACGAATAAATGCCAAATTGCGTGATGATAGGTAAAGCCGCGCCACACATAGAAAATTGCACCTACAGTGTATAACACACCGCCGATTACTAAATAAATAATCCCTTGAGAAGAGACATTTTCTACTAACGTTCCCCACGCAAACACAATAAGCCAGCCTAGAAAAATGTAAAGAACGGTAGACATATGCAAAAATCGTTTTACAAAAAAAGATTTAAACACCGTTCCGATAATAGCAACACCCCATACGATACCAAAAAGCGTCCAACCTAAAGTCCCTTTTACTGCAACAAACAAAAACGGTGTATACGTTCCAGCAATGAAAAAATAAATGGAGGAATGATCTAAAATTTCAAACACGTCTTTTGCTTTACCAGGTGGAAAGCTATGCACAAGAGTAGAGGAAGTATATAGTAGCACCATTGTTACACCGAATAGTGTGAAACTAACTACGTGCCAAGCAGTGCCATGTAGTGATGAGAAAACAATTAAAATAACTAATGCAGCAATACTTAAAAGGGCACCTATCCCATGTATGATGGCATTAGCGATTTCCTCGCCTTTCGAAAATGTATGAGTATTTGCCATACTATGAATCAATCCTTCCTGACATGTAACTAAAACTTTTTTGTTTTAATTAATTCTTCTCTAAGTATAGCTAAATTAACGAAGTTTAGCACATAATAGCCTCTTATTTCATGTATATATTTTATTTGATTTGCGTGAGACCAGTTGTTTAATGGTGAGAGATATATAGGAGGGGGAATATCAATGAAAAAGCTATTTTGTATCATAATAGTAATTATGGTAGCACTTATCGGTTGTGGAACGGAAAAAGAAACACGTTCATCCACTCTAGATGACTATGAAGTTACAAATAAAAATGCTGAAATTATGGAAGGTGATTTCGTATACCGACTGTACAGTAAAGAAAGAGTTTATGAACCTAATGAAGAGATACAAGTCTACGGGGAAATAGAATATGTTGGGGAAGAAGAGGAAGTAGTCATCTATCATGCAGCCTCCCCGTTTTATTTTATAATAACGGAAGAAGTTCGCGGTTATGAAATTGATTATGCTATGGACACACCATTAATTGGCACTACACTAAAAAGGGGAGAACCACTAGTGGAGCCTTATCGTAAAAGTGGAGGATATAGTGATCAATCTGAAAAGGAGTTTGTGGAATTTATAAAAGAATTTTTACATAAAGAAGGATTTCCTTTAGGTTTTTATACAATAAATGGTTTCACTGATTTTTATGTAGAGAAAGGCAACCACATAAAAGAAGAATATAAAATGGAGGCGCAAATTAATATTAAAGTGAGTAACTAAATGATGTCAGAGAAGTAGGTGAACCATCTGGAAAAATTAACATTAAAATCAATTGATAAATATAATTGGGAAACGGCAATTGAATTGTCAGTAAATGAAGATCAAAAGCGATTTATCGCCACTAATTTATACTCTATCGCACAAGTGCAATTTTTAGATAACTTCTATGTAAAAGGAGTTTACAACAGCGAAACGATGATTGGTTTTACGATGTACGGGATAGATAAAGATGACAAAAACTATTGGATATATCGTTTAATGATCGATAAAAACTATCAAGGCAATGGTTACGGTTTAAAAGCTATTAAGTTGGTAATAGAAGAAATTAAAAGGGAAAATAATGACAGGCCATTCATCCTAATTGGTTACCATCCTAATAATGGGGCAGCAAGGAAGGTATATAAAAAAGCTGGTTTTATAGAAATTTCTATTGCTCCATGGGGAGAACAGTTAGCAAAGTTTAATTTATGAACTCATCAAGTCGAAATCATTTTTCGGAGGAAATAGAATGAACCAATTAAAAGGGAAGGTCGCTGTTGTTACTGGTGTAAGTCGACTTAAAGGGATAGGAGCAGCAATATGTGCAGAGTTGGCTAAGGCGGGCTGTGACATATTTTTTACGTATTGGACAGATTATGATTTGTCTATGCCCTGGAGTATAGAAGCGGACGAACCGCAACAAATAAAAGAACGCTTAGACAACTATGGTGTGAATGTTTATGCTATGGAGTTGGACTTAACGGATCATGAAGCTGCTAATCAACTTTTTAGTACAGCAATAGAAAAGTTAGGTAAGCCGGATATTTTAATCAATAACGCAGCCTATTCATCGAACAATGATTTTTCTACAATAACAGCAAACGAGTTAGATAGGCATTATATGGTAAATGTTCGTGCGACAACTTTATTATGTAGTAAATTTGGGCAATTGTTTCATAAGAAATCTGGTGGAAGAATAGTTAATATAACATCAGGGCAATTTCAAGGTCCAATGCCTGGAGAGTTAGCTTACGCCACAACAAAAGGTGCTGTTGATGCTCTCACCATAACACTAGCTGCAGAACTTGCTCATAAGGGGATAACGGTAAATGCTGTTAATCCAGGCCCAACAGATACGGGATGGATGACAAACGATATAAAAGATTACCTATTAAATAAGTTTCCATTCGGTAGAATAGGAGAGCCGCAAGACGTTGCAAAAACGATAAAGTTTCTAGTAAGTGATGATGCAAATTGGATAACCGGGCAAATAATCCATTCAGAAGGTGGATTTCAAAGATAATTATAAAAGGTAAATGGGGGTAATGGAAAATTGTTGGATCTTACGAGTTTAGTACTTGGGAGTTTATTAGTTGTATTAGTAGCATTCATTATAAGTAGGTTTATTCAAGATCGGATGAAAGTAATCGTCATAACATTTGTATTTATAGTTGGCCTATTTATGTTGGCAAATTTATTAGCGTATACGTCTTTTACAAAGTATGCTTCTAAATATATTAACGAAGAAACGACTATTAACAATGTTACCATTACAGTAAATAATTTAGATGATAGAGGGATGAGACTAGATTCTACTAGTATAACGATAGAGGATGAGAAAGTTATTGACAAGCTTTTACAGGACTTTTCACAAGTCAAATTGAAAAAAGATTTAAATACTACAGGCTGGGAAAGAAGATATAATGTCATGTTCTCTGTAACTAATCCTGCAAGTGATGGTAAATATGTCGTTACAGGAAGCTATTCATTTAATGTTGATGAAAAATATTTAAATGACCACAAAATAATAAACTCCACCAATCACTTGAGTACAATTGAAGAAATAATAGGATATGAAGATTTGTGAAGTAAAAATAGTTCTATAGGCATTCTATTCTGAAATATGGAATGCCTAATCTTCTCTAAATTTGTTGGTTAAATCTTTGGATAGTATTGATCATACCCTGGATTACAATAATACGGTGGTCTTGGTCCGATTTTTGGTACCTCTAATATCGTCCCATTATAGATTAACTGATTTTTTTCTTCTGAATCATTTAATAACAGTATTTGGGCCTCGGGATAATAATAAAAATAGTGTTTCATGATTCAACCTCCTTATCATACATTATTCCATTCTGCTTATAGAGGAGCCCTTCCTATGTCACTTTAATAGCCCATCTTTCATACTGTAAGTAGTATAGTTTTTTCATCTAGGAGGTTTCATATGGGAAAAGATGAGTTAAATATGGAGCAGAAGGATAGTGGATATCCGTTGTACCCTAACTATGGAAAAATAACGGAATACAAGGAGGTCCCGTTAACGGTTCCGGAGCAACGCCAAGTTCGACAGCCCGGTTTAGAAAAAATGATGGTACCAAGACCAATTATTGAAAACCCGAATTATGTAGGTAGTGGCAAATTAAAAGGAAGAGTGGCCTTAATTACAGGAGGAGATAGTGGGATTGGTGCTGCGGTAGCCATTGCATTTGCAAAGGAAGGTGCCGATGTTGCTATTTCTTATCTAGATGAGCATGAGGACGCTAAATGAACTAAAGATAGAATTGAAGAACTTGAACAAAGATGTATTTTATTGCCTGGGGATGTAAGAGATAAAGAGCAATGTCTAAACATTGTAGAACAAACAGTGAGTGTCTTAGGTCAATTAAATATTTTATGTAACCATGTCGGAATACAATTTCAACAACTAAGTCTTCTTGATATTACTGATGAGCAATTTGATGATACGTTCAAAGTTAATATATATTCTCACTTTTATACTACAAGAGCGGCTCTCCCGTATTTAAAAGCTGGGAGTTCTATCATTAATACATCTTCCATTGTTACATTCGTTGGGAACAAGCAATTAATTGATTACACTGCCACGAAAGGCGCTAATATTGGCTTTACAAGAGCACTAGCCAACAATCTTATTGATAAAGGTATTCGAGTAAACGCAGTAGCTCCTGGTAGAGTGTGGACACCATTAATTCCCTCTAGCTTCTCAGCAGACCAAGTTCCACTCGTTAATAACCCTATGGAAAGACAAGGTCAACCATTTGAGTTAGCTCCTACGTATGTTTACCTTGCATCTGATGACTCAAGGTTTGTTACTGGTCAAACACTTCATGTAAATGGTGGAGAGTGGACTTCATCATAACGTACTAATTTAAAAATAATGAGCTCGAAGGAAGGGAACTTCGAGCTTTTACGATTATTTTAAAAATAACTTAATTTTTTTCAGTCCATCTTTTACATTTGGATATCGAAACGGAAGATCAAATTTAGTCGTTTGTTTTAAAACACTTTTATTGTGTGAGAACGTATTGAAACTACCTTTTCCGTGATAAGATCCAATACCGCTATTTCCAACACCCCCAAAAGGTAAGTAAGGAGATGCCAAGTGGTAGACTGTATCATTAATACATCCCCCACCAAATGAAATATTATTTAAAACTTCTTTTTGTATACTTTCATTTTCCGAAAAGACATATAAAGCAAGTGGGTTAGGGTGATTGTGTATTCCTTCGATAATGTCTGAAAGTTGTTCATATTCCATAACAGGTAAAATTGGGCCGAAGATTTCATCCTGCATGATAGGGTCGTCCCACGATATATTCGTTAAAACAGTTGGCTCAATAGTTAATCCCTCTTTGTTGACATTCCCACCAATGGTCACAGTACCGTTGTTTAAGAACGATTGCAATCTATTAAAATGTCTCTCACTCACAATTCTTGTGAAATTAGGATTACTTAATGGATTTTCACTGTATAACTCTTCCGTAGCCTTCTTAAAGTGGAGTAAAAAATCCTCTTTAATCCGTTTATGTACGTAAAGATAATCTGGAGCAACACAAGTTTGCCCAGCGTTCATAAATTTACCCCAAGCGATTCGTTTTGCTGCAATTTTTATATTAGCGTCTTCATGAACAATACAAGGACTTTTTCCACCTAATTCTAGTGTAACAGGAGTTAAGTTTTTAGCAGCAGCCTCCATTATGACTTTACCAACTTGAACACTTCCAGTAAAAAAGATATAATCAAAATTTTCGTTTAACAGAGCTTGACTTGTTTCAACATCACCTTCTGCTACTGCAACGAACTCTCTGGGAAAAATGCTTGAAATAATAAGGCTTAATAATTGAGAAGTTTTAGGTGTTAGCTCAGAAGGCTTTATGATGGCACAATTCCCTGCTGCTATTGCACCAATTAAAGGTGCGACAGCGAGTTGAAACGGATAGTTCCATGGTGAGATAATAAGGGTTACTCCATATGGCTCTGGGTATACATAACTTGTAGATCCAATATGTGTAATTGGTGTTTTTACTTTTTGAGGTTTTACCCAAGATGGCAAATGCTTTAACGTAAATCGTATTTCCTCTAAAAGGATACCAATTTCTGTAGTATACGCCTCGAATTCTGATTTATTTAAGTCTGCCTTTAATGCATCAATAAGTTGTTGCTCATTATTTTTAATAGCACCTCTTAATTTCTGAAGTGCTTCTTTTCGAAAGTCGATCTCCTTCGTCTTACCTGAATGAAAAAACTGCTTCTGCTTCAAAACTAAAGACGAATAATCCATATTATCATCTCCTTAGTAAAGGAATTATTTTAAATGAAAGAGCATGTTCGAATTACAAGATCCTAAATGTATTTACTATTGTACCTTTTCTTTCTTATTACTTCTACTATAGTCGACTCCGTAAGCATAATATTGTATTATCCTGCATGTGAGCCGAGACACCCAACCTACAAAAATATGTAAAAGGTATTAACAGAATGTTCTATTATTGAGAATATTTATGGTAATATTTAGATAGATAGTGTAGAAAGAAACACTTAAGGAATATAATCGAAAGGAGACTTAATTTGGGTTCTCTTGATGTTACTATGTTTATCGTTTTATTACTATGTGCCGCAGTCGGCATGACCATTGCATTAATTATCTTTACATCTATTTTTGTACAAAGTAGAGCAAAAGGATATATATACATCTTGATGCTTATTGCTGGTTCCGCCACCTTGTTAATTAGCATTTATGAAACGTCACCTATCCTTGCAGCAGCAATTTTAATATTATATGCAATTTTAACAGTGTTAACTTGTTTCAACGTTAAGAAAAAATTAAATGAAGCTGAACTATGATAGTTAGCTAGATAATGAAAAAGATGGGATAGATAAGATGAAAAAAGCATTACTATTTTTGTTCGATGGATATTGTGAATTTGAAATTACTCCAGCGATTTCGATGCTAAGAGGGACTCATGAAATCACTACGTTCGCAATGGATAAAGCTCCGAAACTATCAGAAGCGGGTTTGTTAACACTTCCTTCTTTGACAGTTAGTGACATTAAAATTGTAGACTATGAAGCTTTAATTATTCCAGGCGGAGACTTAAAGCCTATTGCGGAAGCTGAGGAGTTTTTTCAACTTGTAGAAGCTTTTCATATGGCAGGTAAGGTAGTTTCTGCTATTTGTAGTGGAGTGTTTGTGTTAGCAAAAGCAGGGATACTACAAGATGTTCCATACACTGTAACATTAGCAAAATACCAAAGAGAGTTTTTAGGAGTTTTTCCTGAAGAGTATTTCGTATATAAGCCAATTGTAGCTTCAGGAAATATATTAACAGCTCAAGGTCATGCCTATGTACAATTCGGTATTGAATTAAATAAAATGTTACGAACTGTTAATGATGAAACCATTGATTTTTATAACGGAAAGAGAAATGTAATGATGGAAGGCAAATCATAACTTACAGCTAAATAAAAGACAAAGCACATCATGAACTTGATGTGCTTTGTCTTTTATTTTGTTATTAAAATTAATAATACTGCTACGACAATTACGATACTACTTATTTTTACAAACAATGGAACCGTTTGATTTTTCTGTTCATTAACTTTCTTTTCTTTTTCGCTTACGATTTCGCGATATCGGGGATTACATGGTCCCATTATGCAACTTTATTATAATCTGAAATATCTACTTCCAATGGTAAATTATTCGCTCGTGCTCGTCTTGCAGCAAGGAAGAAAATAACGACTAGAACAGTTGCTCCAATGATTCCACCAACCCAAGCTATGTTCATCGGTAAGCGGAAACCAATTTGTGCGTTCAGTATATACGTTAGAACCATAACTAGCATAAATGTTCCTGGAATTAAGGCAATCCAGTAATTTTTTCTTGCGATATATAAGTACATAGCACCTACAAATAAAGCGATAACAGCGGTTGCTTGGTTTGCCCAGCTAAAATATCTCCAAAGTAGATTAAAATCAATTTGTGTTAAAACGACAGAGATACCGAATAGTGGAATGGCGATCCATAAACGACTTGAAATTTTCTTTTGAGCAACGTTGAAATATTCTGCGATAATCATACGAGCACTACGGAATGCTGTATCACCAGATGTGATAGGTAAAACAACAACCCCAAGTACTGCAATTGTTCCACCAACAGCTCCTAGTATAACTGTTGAAATTTCACTAACAACAGCACCAGGTCCACCAGCAGCTAGCACATCACCTAAACCGTTAGAACCACCAAAAAGGCTCATTGCAGCTGCAGCCCAAATCATCGCGATAATACCTTCTGCAATCATCATACCGTAGAAAATTTTGCGGCCTTGTTTCTCCTTTTGAGTAGTACGTGAAATAATTGGCGTTTGTGTCGCGTGGAATCCAGATAGGGCACCACAAGTGATAGTAAAGAATAATAACGGTAAAATTGGCGCGTTATCAGGATGGAAGTTCGTTAAAGAGATTTCTGGAATTGGAGCACCTTTTACTATTAAACCAATACCTACTCCAACGGAACTTAACAATAGGATTGCACCAAAATAAGGATAAAAACGACCAATAATTTTATCAACTGGCATTAATGTAGCTAAAATATAATAAACGAATATTGCAGCAATGATAATACCTAGTGCAATCTTTCCGTCTGCTAAAACATGTAATAAACTAGCTGGTGTTGATACGAATACAGTACCAACTAATAAAAGTAAAAGGACAGCGAAAGCATTTACAACATGCTTCATTACTTTTCCTAAAAACTTACTAGCAAGTTCAGGAAGGTGGGCGCCACGGTTACGAATAGAAATCATTCCAGTTAAATAATCATGAACAGCACCAGCAAAAATACAGCCGACCACGATCCAAATAAATGCTACTGGTCCGTATAAAGCTCCCATAATAGGTCCAAATACAGGACCTGTTCCGGCAATGTTTAATAATTGTATCATTGAGTTTTTCGGTGTGCTCATCGGCACGTAGTCAACACCATCACCATTAACAAAAGCTGGTGTAGGGCGCTCTTCTTTAACGCCGAATACTTTTTCAACAAATTTTCCGTACGTAAAATATCCGATAATTAAAAGTACAATACATATTAAAAATGTATACATGAAAATTCCTCCCTTGTTATCTATCAAATGAATGAATGCGTTTACATTTAGTATAAATAAATAAGAGATAATAGGGAGGGATTTTGATTAACAGGTAGAAATATTAGTTTAATATGTTCAAAAATACAATTAACATGCAAAAAGTAATAAACAGATACGGCTTATATTTCTAACCTTTTTCTTAACGCTTTTACATAGTTTCTACTAACAGAAAGCTGCTCTTCTCGACCATCTAGCTCTAATTGGTATGCTCCATTAAACCACGGAGTCAACCTTGAAACATAGTGCAAGTTAACGAGGAAGCTTTTATGAATTCGAAAGAACCCAAACGTGACTAGTCTCGTTTCTAAGTCTTTTAATGGAGTCTTTGTTTCAAATTCTTTATTTTTTGTTACTATTTTTGTCAGTTTTTCTTCGCGAGATATATATAGTATCTCTTTAGGTTCAAGATAAAATATTTCTCCATCACATTCTACTGCTAGCTTTCCAGTAGGCCTGGAAACATCTTGTTTTTCAATAGAACGATAGTGTTGTTCCAATCGGTTAATCGTTTCCTTCAGCTGTTCTTCATCAAAAGGCTTAAGTAAATAATCCATTGCGTTAAATCGAAACGCTTCGACAGCGAATTGTGGATAAGCAGTTGCAAACACAATTAGTGGCGGCTTTTTGAGCTCCATTAACGATTTTGCTGCAGTCATCCCATCCATCTTAGGCATCTCAACATCTAGAAAGACTACATCTGGTTGATGTTGCATTGTTTTCATAATAGCACTCTCACCAGAATCTGCTTCGCCAACTATGTGAGTAGAAGGAAATAAGCTCAATAAATGTTTTAATTCCTCACGACTATATGGTTCATCATCGACTACGAGTATTTTAATTTTTTGGTCCACTATTTTGCACCTCCGCATAGGGAATAGAAAAAGAAATTTCCGTACCTTTATTTTCTTCACTTATAATTTTCAAAGCTGAATCATCACCATAACAAAATGTGAGACGGCGATTTACATTATATAAAGCAACTCCACTACCTGTAACAGACTCTATCGGTGTAGTACCAATTTCCTTTAATCGTTCTTTTGTCATTCCGTTGCCATTATCTTTTACTTCAACGATAACGTTATCCTTAACTCTTTCAATACATATAGAAACGTTATAGTCATTCTCTTTTTCCTTCATCCCATGCTTAATCGCATTTTCTACAAGTGGCTGAAGAGTAAGAGGAGGGATGAGAGATTGTAATGCTTCATCTTCTATTTTATATGAAACGGTAAGTTTATTCGAAAATCTAGTCGATTCTATCGCTAAATAAGCTTTCACATGTTTTAATTCTTGCTCAAGCGTTGTTTTAGTTTGTGTTGTTGCTGAAAGATTTTGCCGTAAAAAATGCGAGAGCGATACGAGTAACTTTCGAGCTTTGTCAGGATTAATGCGAACTAAAGATAAAATGGTGTTAAGTGTATTAAAAAGGAAATGTGGACTAATTTGTGCTTGTAACGCATTAATTTCTGCCTCTTTAGCAAGTTGATATGCCTTGTCCGCCTCCGCAACCTCGAGCTGATTACTTAACAGAGCACTTAATCCTGTAATAAGCTCCATGATGACAGGTGTAATTTCTTTTTGCGAGCCAAAATAAAATTTTAACGTTCCAATCGTTTTTCCACGCTGTTTTAATGGTGCGACTATTACAGCTCCTAATGGACAATGCGCTTCTCGACAATGAATTTGTTCTTTTGTTGCAACAATTATTTTACCTTGACGAATAGTATCTACTGTAATTTGAGTTTGGATGGGCATTTTTGCACGATGATGATCATCTCCATCTCCTACGTGAGCTAATATTTCCGTTGTATTCGTTATTGAAACTGCTTTTGCTTTTAATTCTTCGTGAATAATTTGACATACTGCTTGGGCCGAATGAAGGTGGAGTCCATTTTTTAAATGGGAAATCGTTTTATCGGCAATTCGTAACGTTTTTTGTGCTTGCATAGCTCCTGCCTTTTCTTCTTCGTTAATGACACTTTTTATAATCATAAGGAAAAGAGCACAACCAAGACCGTTCGCAATAATCATTGGAATCCCGATGATATTAACTAAAGTCCATGCCTGTTCAAATGGTCGGGCTAAGAGAAGAATTACTAGCATTTGAATACCTTCTGCAAAAGCTGCAATAATGAAGGCAGAACGTAATTTAACATGTTTATTTTTTCGATAAAAGTAACTGGAAAGTACTCCAGCGATAATTGTAGCAAAACCGCATGCAAAGGCAGTAAACCCACCTAACGTAAAACGATGTATTCCTGCAATAAGTCCAGCGCCTATACCAACTTTATATCCACCTAAGAGACCTGCTAACACAACACCAATTACCCGTGAATTTGCTATTGCTTCATCAGTAGAAAGATCGGAGGTCCAGCGGCTAAACTGTAAACTTTCCGTACTTAAACTTAAGCCTGTATAGGTTCCGATAATACCGAAGAAGCCGAAGAAAAGAATGGCAATGTATTGTTGCTTTCGATTTAGTTCATCTTGGTATATCATTCCTCTAAAAAAAGTGAATCGGGTTAGGATAAAGGCGATGGTTACGATAATTCCTAACCTTTCTACCATTGTAATTAATAGCTCGAACATAGGAAATCTCCTTTAATACTCTTCAATTATTTTAATAATAGTATAGCGGTTTTTATAGGTTATACAAATATCATAATCTGTATTTTTACAAGCGAAAAACCCTCACTTCCTACAAGTAGGGGTTAAAACTTATTCTTCTACAATTAACGAAATTGTCATTGTTGCATGTCCGATACCGCATAGTTTTGTACAAAGTCCTTTGTATTCACCAACTTCGTTTGCGGTATAAACTTCTGGAGCTCTTTCTGAAAGAATGAGCTTAGTCCCATGAAACTGTATACCGTGAGAAACGTTATTGTCAGTTTTTAAGGTGAATTTTACTGTTTCTCCTTTTTTTAGTACGATTTCCTCTGGTTCAAATCGAAAATCTTCGATGTCCGGTCCGGTATAACCTGTAATGGTTATCTCTCTATCTACTTCTACTATTTCGTCAGTTGTAATAGTATTAGACTGCCCACAACTGGATAAAATAAGAAGAAATAGAATAGTAGTAATAAAGAAAAGTTTTTTCATAATCGCAATGCCTCTCTAATAAATTTATTATGTTTATCACACACATTATAACGGAAAATAAGAGACGGTGTCGATTTTTAAAGGATGAAATATTTCTTATTTACGAACGACATCTGGATAAATTCAAGTTAATACGTTATAATTGTTCTTAATTAAGAACAATGAATAGAAAGAAAAAAAGAGGTGAACTATGTACGGATTATTTTTAAGTTTATTAATATTAAACGGCATAGATGGAGTTCTCACTTTTATTGGGTTGAAATTTAATATGATCGAAGAGGCCAATCCGCTTATGTCACTCCTATTCACCCACAATCCATATTTATTTTTAATTATAAAAATTACTCTATCTTTCCTTCTACTCATTTTTCTTATTAGAAAACAAATACCTAATACTAGGTTAGTAAAAATACTATCCATTTTTGCAATTGCTAGTTATTCATATGTAACTTGTCTCCATTTAGTTTGGATTTATTACTGGATTTAACATAAAAAAGGGTCCAAAAAATCAGTCGATACTCATTTTTTGGACAGCCCTGTTATTGTTTTTATTTAATAAAATTCGGTGTTAAGTAAAATAGCCCACCATTAATAATTTCTACTTCTATTTTTGGTTCATATTGTTCCTGTAATGCGATCATTTCCGTTTCGTATACTTCAGGCTTTTCCTCCAAATTCTCGTAAAAGTGATTGAGTAAATTCAAATCCTTTTGCCATCTTTCACGTGCCTCTTCTGCCCATGTATGATCATCGCTAGCAATAAACCCTCTTACGTAATGCTCCAATCTTGATAGCCCACTTTGCGGTTTAATGATTGGTGACATCGTAAAACAAAAGTCCGGAATTTTTGGAGTTACACTAATGTTTTTCATCTTTTCTTGGAATTGTTCGACAATTGCTCCGGAAATTAAATGGATGCCAAGAGATTTCAACATATCTTTTTTACGGTCACATTTATATGATATTTTCAAGTTTACATTTAACCAAGGGTGTAGTGCTAAATGTCCGTTAGGTGGGACTGTTTTTACATGTTCATAAAGACGAATGTAGTTACCTAATTTTCTCGTTGATTCAAAAATTTGACGAAGGCGAGGAGAGCCGAAATGAACGACATCTCCTTTAATATCATCAGGTGCTTCATTTTGATTCGTTATTAGCGTCAATTTCATTGGATTCGGAACGCCACCTGTTTTCTCTAAATAATGCCAGTAAAAGGGGCGATTCATTAATTCTTTATCCATTTCAATCGTCAGTTGCACGGTTAAATGGTGTTGCTCGTTTTCGATAATTTCGCAATTATTCGCAGTGAAATATCGTTCTAAATAATTATGAATCTCCTGCTGCTGCATGATTTAGTGACTCCTTTCGTAACTGATCGGCAAATTGGATTACCGATGATAAGTTTTCCATTTTAATTTTCATTTCTCCTTCAGACTTAGAGTTAAGAAGAATGTCTTCCATCTGATCTTCAAAATCTTTAATATCAAGCTTAGATAAAATTTCATCAAGCTCTCCAATAACCCGTTCGAATAGATGGATTTTTTCATATAATAGCTTTAAAATGTGTTCTTCCACGGTGTTTTTCGTTGCAAAGTTATAAATATGAACATCTTTTTCTTGCCCCAATCTGTGAATCCTACCAATTCGTTGCTCTAATCTCATCGGATTCCAAGGCAAGTCATAGTTAATAATATGGTTGCAAAATTGAAGGTTAATACCCTCACCACCAGCTTCGGTCGCAATTAATACTTGTACTCTGTTTTTAAAGAGCTCTTTCATCCAATCTTTTTTTCCTCGTTTAAATCCCCCGCGGAACGGTACAGACGTAATCCCATTTTGTTGAAGAAACCATTGTAAATAAAGCTGTGTTGCACGGTATTCCGTAAAAATAATAACTTTATCATCAATTTTTTGGATTAATTCTAATACTTTCTGAGCTTTAGAGTTTTCAGCTACTGCATCAATTTTTTCTTTTATATTATGAAGTACTGCTGGAACTTCATAATTTGGATCTTCTTTTGTCTTGCGCTCAACCATGTTTTTTAATGTGAAAAATACGGCTTCTCGACTACTACACGCTTCTCGCTGCAATGTCAAAATGGAAAATTGACTCGTAATAGGAAGTTCTTCATTATGCTTTAAATCACAAATTGTTTGATAAAGCTGTTGTTCTTGTTCGTTGAATTCTATTATGCAAGACTCCACATGTCGTTTTGGCCAATCAATACCTGTATCACCACGACGGTTTCGTATCATAACTTTATTCACTAGCTCTTTTAAATACTCATCATTTTCGAGTTTTCTCTCTTTCGCTTGGAATATTTCCTCAAAGTATTGTTCGCTTCCTAAATGTCCAGGCTTTAATAAAGAAACTAGGTTAAATATTTCTTCGACTTTATTTTGAATAGGTGTAGCTGTTAATAATAAACAAAACTTCTTTTTTAGCGCTTGCACAAACTCATAGTTTTTTGTTTTATTATTTTTTAGTTTATGAGCCTCATCAATAATGACCATATCGTATTGTTGTTCGAATATAATATCACGATGAGGGTTTCTTTTTGCGGTATCAATAGAAGAAACAACTACGTCACATTGTTCCCAAACATAGCTTTTTTTCTGGGCAATTGCAGGTATATAAAATTTTTGATTTAATTCAATCGCCCATTGCGAAACGAGTGATGCAGGTACTAATATTAGTACTTTTTTTACAAGGCCACGAATCATATATTCTTTTAGTACTAGACCAGCTTCAATCGTTTTGCCGAGCCCTACTTCATCAGCTAAAATTGCTTTTCCGTTCATTTCACCCACTACTTTTTTAGCTACTTCTAATTGATGGGGCAATGGAGTTAAGTTTGGTAAATAATTAGGAGCTTGTAACCCTTCAAACTGTTCAATCGCCATATGCTCCTCTGCTTCTAGTGCAAGCTGAAATAAATCAAAGTTCGACCAAGGACCATCATCCTCCATTCTTTTCATTAAATCTTCTTGCCAACTCGAGTCGAAGCTTATTTCTAAATTCATTGAAGAGCATCCTTTCTATATAAAAAATATTTTTTTACTGTAAATTTAATAATATGCTTATATGTAATCGTTTGCTTCGGAGAAAAGACGAACTTTATACTAGTAAAAAAATAAAAACGTTAAGGGATTTATTGTTGCCTTTTTATTAGTGTAAGTGGTAGGATAATAGTGAGTATTCGATAGAATGTTACAAATATTTATTTACTAATTTGATACATTCTATTATGACCCATTTTATCGTTAAATATGTAGCGAATGATGGCAAGGGGAGAGACTGTCAGTTTTAACAGCACCGAAGGAGCAAGCAAATTATTTGTGAATCTCTCAGGTAAAAAGACTCTTGCTGGACGCAACTCTGGAGAGCGTTCCATTATTAGGGAACCACCAAAGGGGAAAGCCTTTATTCGATACGAATAGGGTAAACTTTCAGGTGCAAGGACAGAGAACTCACTTTTACAAGGGGGGTTTCTGTCCTTTTTTGTTTTTATTAAAGAAACAAAAATCTCTATCAAATTGTTTAAAAAATGTAAATCTTTTAAAAATGTGAAGGGGGCCAAATCTGTGTCACAATTAAGTAGAACTCCAATATTTGACCTGTACAAAGAGTACGGAGGTAAGACAATCGATTTTGGCGGATGGGAATTGCCTGTCCAGTTTTCAAGTATTAAAGAAGAACACGAAGCGGTCCGTACGAAAGCTGGATTGTTCGATGTATCCCACATGGGCGAAATTGAAGTAAAAGGTACAGGAAGTCTTCGCTTTTTACAAAAAATGATGACAAATGACGTTTCCACAATGAAAGACGGTGGAGCGCAATATACAGCAATGTGCTATCCAAATGGTGGTACAGTAGATGATTTATTAATATATAAAAAGGCGGACAACGACTATTTACTAGTTGTTAATGCTGCGAATACAGATAAAGATTATGAATGGTTAATAGAACATATAACGGAAGATGTTGAAATAGTAAACATCTCTAGTAACGTTGCACAATTAGCACTTCAAGGTCCACTAGCAGAACAAACATTACAAAAGCTAACAGAGACTGATTTATCACAAATTAAGTTTTTTAAATTTATAGATGGTGTTAAAGTTGCTGGAGAAACTACATTAGTTTCTAGAACTGGCTATACAGGAGAAGACGGTTTTGAAATTTACTGTTCAAACGAGGCAGCTCCGAAACTATGGTCAGCTATTTTAGAAGCTGGTAAAGAATTGGGTGTACTTCCTATTGGTCTTGGTGCAAGAGATACACTTCGTTTTGAAGCAAATCTTGCTCTTTACGGTCAAGAATTATCAAAAGACATCACTCCAATTGAAGCAGGAGTTGGTTTTGCTGTTAAACCGAATAAAGAGGAAGATTTTCTCGGAAAAGCAGTTTTAAAAGAACAAAAAGAAAATGGTGCACCTCGTAAACTAGTTGGTATCGAAATGATCGATAAAGGAATTCCACGTCATGGCTATGAAGTATTTGTGGGTGATGAGAAAATTGGTGAAATCACTACCGGTACTCAATCACCAACATTAGGGAAAAATATTGGTTTAGCATTATTAAAAGCTGAATTCACAGAGCTTGGTCGTGAAGTAGAAGTACAAGTGAGAAAGAAACGTTTAAAAGCAGTGATTATAAAAACTCCATTTTATAAACGTCCGAAAAATTAAGGGGGAAGCTAACATGAAACATCGTTATTTACCGATGACAGAGACTGACCAAAAAGAAATGTTAGAAACAATTGGTGTTACATCAATTGATGAATTGTTTGCTGATATTCCAGAAAAAGTTCGATTTCAAGGAGAACTTAACATAAAAAAAGCAAAACCTGAAACGGAATTAATGAAGGAATTGCAGCAACTTGCAGATCAAAACAAAAACTTAAAGCAATATACATCATTTTTAGGTGCTGGTGTATACGACCATTACATGCCAGTTATTGTGGATCATGTTATTTCTCGTTCCGAGTTCTACACTGCTTATACGCCATACCAGCCTGAGATTTCTCAAGGTGAATTACAAGCCATTTTTGAATTCCAAACGATGATTTGTGAATTAACAGGAATGGAAGTAGCGAACTCTTCTATGTACGATGGAGCAACATCGTTGGCGGAAGCAGCAATGCTATCATGCGGTCAAACTCGAAAGAAAAAAGTATTAATTTCTAGCGCAGTTCATCCAGAATCGAAAGATGTTGTAAAATCGTACGCAAGTGGTCAATACGTAGAAGTAGTAGAGGTCCCTTCTGTTGACGGTGTAACAGACCTTGAATCTTTAAAAGAGTTAATGGATAGTGACGTGGCAGCAGTACTTGTTCAATATCCTAACTTCTTTGGACAAATCGAAAAACTGAAAGATATTGAAGAAATAGTACATGCAGAAAAAGCTATGTTCGTTGTTTCGTCTAACCCACTTTCTTTAGGTGCGTTAACACCTCCAGGTAAACTAGGGGCAGATATCGTTGTTGGAGATGCGCAACCATTCGGTATTCCAACACAATTCGGTGGACCACATTGTGGTTACTTTGCTGTAACATCTAAATTAATGAGAAAAGTACCTGGCCGTTTAGTAGGTCAAACAGTAGATGAAAAAGGTCAACGAGGCTTCGTATTAACATTACAAGCGCGTGAACAACATATTCGTCGAGATAAAGCGACTTCTAATATTTGTTCAAATCAAGCATTAAATGCACTAGCTGCATCTGTTGCGATGACAGCCCTTGGGAAACAAGGTGTAAAAGATATGGCTACCCAAAATATACAAAAAGCTCATTATGCGAAACAACAGCTTGAGCAGCGCGGTGTTCAAATAGCATTTTCGGGACCATTCTTCAACGAGTTTGTAGTGAGCTTAAATAAACCAATTGAAGAAATAAATGAACATTTACTCTCTAAAGGAATTATTGGAGGATATGATTTAGGTCAAACGGATCCAAACTTGAAAAATCACATGTTAATTGCCGTAACTGAACTACGTACAAAAAATGAGATTGATACACTTGTGAAAGAATTGGGGGATGGCAATGAATAAGCAAGGAAACCAACCGTTAATTTTTGAACTATCGAAAGAAGGCCGAATTGGCTACAGCTTGCCGGAAATGGACGTTCCAACTATTAATGTGGAAGACGTTATTCCTGCCGATTATATACGCCAAGAAGAACCAAATTTACCAGAAGTATCTGAGCTAGATATTATGCGCCATTACACAGCACTATCTAACCGAAACCACGGTGTAGATTCTGGCTTCTATCCACTTGGATCTTGTACAATGAAGTATAATCCGAAAATCAATGAAAACGTAGCTCGTTTTGCTGGATTTGCTCATATTCACCCGTTACAACATGAAAGCACAGTTCAAGGTGCGCTAGGGTTAATGTATGACCTTCAACAACATTTAAAAGAAATTACTGGGATGGATGAAGTGACACTTCAACCAGCTGCTGGTGCACACGGTGAGTGGACTGGATTAATGATGATTCGTGCGTATCACGAGAATAATGGTGATACAAATCGTACGAAAGTTATCGTTCCGGATTCTGCACACGGTACGAACCCAGCTTCAGCGACTGTTGCAGGGTTTGAAACTATCACAGTAAAATCCGACGAAAATGGATTAGTAGATTTAGAAGATTTAAGACGTGTTGTTGGTCCAGATACGGCAGCATTAATGTTAACGAACCCGAACACACTAGGACTATTTGAAGAGAATATTTTAGAAATGGCAGAAATTATCCACGGTGTTGGCGGTAAATTATATTACGACGGTGCTAACTTAAACGCTGTTTTAAGTAAAGCTCGTCCTGGAGATATGGGATTTGACGTTGTTCACTTAAACTTGCATAAAACATTCACTGGCCCTCATGGTGGTGGTGGTCCAGGTTCTGGTCCAGTTGGAGTGAAAGCTGACTTAATTCCGTATCTTCCTAAACCATTAGTTGTCCAACGCGAAAATGGTGAGTATGGCTTTGATTATGATCGTCCACAATCCATCGGTCGTGTAAAACCTTATTACGGAAACTTCGGCATTAACGTTCGTGCATACACATACATCCGTACAATGGGTCCAGATGGCTTAAAAGCTGTAACAGAATATGCTGTACTAAATGCGAACTACATGATGCGTCGTTTAGCGGAACATTATGATCTACCATTTGATCGTCATTGTAAGCATGAGTTCGTTCTATCAGGGAAGCGCCAAAAGAAACTAGGAGTACGTACGCTTGATATCGCGAAACGTTTACTAGACTTTGGCTATCATCCACCAACAATCTACTTCCCGCTTAACGTGGAAGAGTGTATTATGATTGAGCCGACTGAAACAGAGTCTAAAGAAACGCTAGATGAATTCATTGAAGCGATGATTCAAATTGCAAAGGAAGCAGAAGAAAACCCAGAAATCGTTCAAGAAGCACCACATACTACTGTAATTGGTCGCTTAGACGAGACGATGGCTGCGCGTAAACCAATATTACGTTATCAACCAGAATAATAAAGAAGACCGAGTGATCGGTCTTCTTCTTTTATATGTGAAGGTAGGCATCTTTTCAGGGACATTAGAGATGGCTTATAAACATTTGTGTTGAGGCTAAAACATTGAGTGTTATTCTTCATAAAACGTACTAAAATCAATTATAATAAAGTAAGCGTAATCATTTATTAAAGGAGATGAGTCAAAATGTACTATGAACAAACCAAACAGATTCGACAAGATTTATTACATAATATTGAGAAATTAAATGAGCAAGACCTTATTAAAAAACTCGACGGGTGGACGATAGGAGAAATATTAGAGCACTTATATCTTACTGAAAGGAAATTTGTTGGCATTATAAAGGAAGCTGTAGCAATACAAATGAATCAGAAAGAAAAAGCTAACCCCGATTTTGACTTGTCTTTTCTTATGGACCGTACGCGTAAGATTAGTGCTCCTAATGACATTTGTCCAACAGGTAATACGTATGGCAAAAATGAATTAATCCAATTATTAAGTGAATCAAGGGAAGAACTAGATGAGTTTGTAAGATCAACTCCATCCAATGATTGGAACCAGTATACTAGTCCCCACCGATGGATGGGGGAATTAACAGTTGGAAAGTGGATTGAACTAATCGGTTTTCATGAAAAACGCCATATACATCAAATAGAAGAAATATTACAATCATCGAAATAACAAAAGACTGCTCAAGGTTTTGAGCAGTCTTATAATATTTGTAATTACAATTTTACTTTGTTACGTCTAGCTCCGGCGGCTAGGTCCGGCTCAAACTTCGCTTTTCCTCCGTACGATAAGTCAACATCAGCTCTCTATCGTTCGCTGTGTTTCCTTTATCTCCTGCGGAAAAGCTCCAGTTTGATTGGACCTGAACGAGCCGCCTCCGCTTTTGTTCGTCTAGCTCCGGCGCATTGACCCTATCAAACTTCCCGTTCCGTCCGTGCGATAAGTCAACATCGACTCAACTAACGTTTCCCAAAGTGTTTCCTTTATCTCCTACCGGAACAGTCCAGTTTGTACGGGTCAGGGCGATGCGCCTCCGCCTTTGTAATTATTTCGTTTTAATCTTTCCTGTCCATTTTTTAAATCCGCCTTGTAATTGGTAAAGCTCTTTATAGCCTTTACGATGCAGCATTTGTGCTGCACGGCCACTACGCATAGAGTTTTGACAATAGAAATAAACTGGTTTGTCAGGACGGATCTCATTCATACGCATTTTTAACTGAGATAACGGAATATTTCTAGCACCTAAAATATGGCCACCATCAAATTCCTTCGGTTCTCTTATATCAATTAACTGTGCTTTACGGTACCCTGCACGGAATTCTTCCTCAGATAGTGTTTTTAATATTTTTCTTTGATAGAAATAAACAATAACAGAATAGATAATAATCGCAACTACTATTCCAAGTAAAACATATAATGATGTCAACGTATTCAACCCCTCTTTTCTATGTGTACTAAATAATTATATAAAAGGTTGTCGAAAAAGTCATCTTCTAACTAAAAATTTTGCGAGTTAGTATATCTTTTGCTAGACTTACATTATATACATAGTAAGAGAGGAAAACATAAATGGCGAAAGAAACTTGGAGATATATTGATTCTGGCAACCAATCCCCATTTTTTAATATGGCTCTTGATGAGGCCTTATTAGATTGGCATAGTGAAGGGAAAATCCCTCCTACCATTCGATTTTACGGATGGAACCCACCTACGCTTTCGATTGGCTACTTTCAAAAGGTAGATAAAGAAATTAACATGGATGCAGTCAAACAAAATACGTTAGGGTTTGTAAGAAGACCAACGGGTGGACGAGGTGTTTTACATGACAAAGAATTAACATATAGCGTTATTGTGTCCGAAGAACATCCAGAAATGCCTAAAACTGTTACAGAAGCTTATCGAGTCATTTCAGAAGGCATATTAGAAGGGTTTAAACAGCTTGATTTGGACGCTTATTTTGCCATTCCGAGAACTGAGGAAGAAAAAGATGGATTGAAAAATCCCCGGTCAGCAGTATGCTTTGATGCGCCTTCATGGTACGAGTTAGTTGTTGAAGGTAGAAAAGTAGCAGGAAGTGCCCAAACGAGGCAAAAAGGTGTTATTTTACAACATGGCTCGATTTTACTAGATATAGATGAAGATTTGTTGTTTAGTCTTTTTGTATATCCCAACGATCGTGTAAAAGAACGAATGAAACGGAATTTTAAAAATAAAGCAGTTGCAATTAATGCTTTAAGAAAAACTCCTGTTTCGATGGAAGAAGCTAAAATAGCTTTTAAAGAAGGATTTGAAAAAGGGTTAAACATTCATCTAGAACGTTATGAACTTTCTGAAAGTGAAATACAATATGTAGAAAAGCTAGCAAATGAAAAATACGCTACAAAAGAATGGAATTTTAAAAGGTAACGAGTTAATTCTCGGTACCTTTTTATTTTTACCGTCGTTAACATGATTACAATTAAAAGTAAACATGTTTTGACGAAAAAAATATTTATTTTTATTTTGGATATCGATTTCGAGAAAGCTTGATACATCAAGTTATTAATAGTAGTGGATATTTTTCAACCTACAAAATATCGCAAAATTCGTCATGAAAAGGATTAAATCTTAATTTCTCTCATTTTATCTCTGTTTTTTTATTATTTAGCGATTTGACAAATAGAGAAATAGTAGGTCTTGAATCAATATGTTGTGTTCTTGTTGATAAAATATATACTATATATAGTTGTTTTATGTTGAAAGTTCATCAATAGATGTGTTATTTTATGATTATACTTTTAAATAGTCATATAGAAGATTAGTAGAATAAGGAGTTGTGATGATGGTTATATCACTTAATGAACAATCAAAGCTGAATAGAGAGAAATTAAATAAAGATATTCAGCAATTCCCTCAAGTACATGAAATTACTGACGACATGAAGCTTACTCATAAAGGTGTTTCTCGTTTAGTAATGTTAGATAGATACGCTTTTAAAGATACAGAAAAGCGTACACTGTCGGAAGGCGACTTTGTTGTGCTAACGATAAAAGAAGATCCAAAATTCCCAGCAAGAGGATTAGGATTTATACAAAGTATAGATTGGACTACCAATAAAGCAAAAGTTTTAGTAGAAGAAGAATATCGTGGTGTACTATCAAAAGAAGTAGAAATAGAAACAGGAATCGTAGAACGGTCTCTTGATGTTATTGAAAAACCTCTTGAGATCTTCTACGAACAAATTGCAAAAAGAAATGCAACAGGTTTAGCATCAGTAGAAAAAACGGAAGAAAAACGTAAAGAATGGACTGAGAAGTTTTACCAGGAGCTAGTATCAATGAACTTTGTACCAGCTGGGCGCGTATTATATGGGGCTGGCTCAGGCACGGAAGTTACATTCTTTAACTGTTACGTAATGCCTTTCGTTCAAGATTCACGTGAAGGTATTTCCGAGCACCGTAAACAAGTTATGGAAATCATGAGCCGTGGTGGCGGTGTAGGTACAAACGGATCGACACTTCGTCCAAGAAATACACTAGCTCGCGGTGTAAACGGTAAATCATCTGGTTCTGTTTCATGGTTAGATGACATTGCTAAACTTACACATCTTGTTGAGCAAGGTGGATCCAGACGCGGAGCTCAAATGATCATGTTAGCCGACTGGCATCCTGATATTATTGAGTTCATTATTTCAAAAATGCAAAATCCTAGAATACTACGTTATTTAATTGAAAACACAAACGATGAAGGTATAAAAAAGGCAGCGGAAGATAAGCTGAAATTTACACCGTTAACTCTACAAGAAGAGTCAATGTATCAAGGTATTGTAAATTACAAACATATTCCTGGATACGGTGGTTTCAGTGAAGGGATTATTAGAGATGCAGAACTTAAGTTAAGAGAAGGCGGAACATACTCTGTTCACAATTCGGAGTTCTTAACAGGAGCAAACATTTCCATCTGCTTAACAAAAGAGTTCATGGAAGCAGTTGATACCGATAGTGAGTACGACCTTCGTTTCCCAAGTGTTGAAAACTATTCCAAAGAAGAAATGGAACACTACAACAACGAATGGCATCAAGTAGGTGACGTTCGTGAGTGGGAAAAGCAAGGTCACGGCGTACGTGTGTATCGCACAATTAAAGCTCGTGAACTGTGGAATTTAGTTAATATTTGTGCAACATACTCCGCAGAACCAGGAATTTTCTTCATGGATAATGCGAATGACATGACAAATGCAAAAGCATACGGTCAACAAGTTGTAGCAACTAATCCATGTGGAGAACAGCCGCTAGCTCCTTACTCTGTATGTAACTTAGCAGCGGTAAACCTTGCTGAAATGGCAAATAAAGAAACAAAAACAGTCGACTTCGAAAAACTAAAGCGTACAGTAGAAGTCGGAGTAAGAATGCAAGATAACGTTATTAATGCAACACCTTACTTCTTAGAAGAAAACAAAAAGCAAGCGTTAGGAGAAAGACGTGTTGGTTTAGGTGTTATGGGGTTACATGATCTTCTCATTTACTGTGAATCTGTTTACGGTTCAGATGAAGGTAACAAATTAGTTGATGAAGTATTTGAAACGATCGCAACAACTGCATACCGCGCTTCGATTGAGCTTGCGAAAGAAAAAGGTAGCTTCCCATTCTTAGTTGGCGAAACAGAGGAAGAGACAGCTAAATTACGTGAGGCGTTTACACAAACTGGTTTCATGAGTAAAATGCCTGAAGATGTTAAAGAAAACATTAAAGCTTATGGAATCCGTAACTCTCACTTGTTAACTGTTGCTCCTACAGGTTCTACTGGAACGATGGTTGGAGTATCGACAGGATTAGAGCCATACTTCTCCTTCTCTTATTTCCGTAGTGGTCGTTTAGGGAAGTTCATGGAAGTAAAAGCTGATATCGTTCAAGAATATTTAGATCGTCATCCTGAAGCTAATCCAGAGGAATTACCGGAGTGGTTTATTTCCGCAATGGAATTATCCCCAGAGGCGCACGCGGATGTTCAATGTATTATCCAAAATTGGATTGATAGCTCTATTAGTAAAACAGTTAATGCTCCTAAAGGATATTCAGTAGATCAAGTAAAGAAAGTATACGAGCGTCTATATAAAGGTGGTGCAAAAGGTGGTACGGTTTACGTGGATGGTAGCCGTGACACACAAGTTCTAACTTTAAAAGCAGAGGAAAACTTTGCTGGAGATGTAACAGAACAATTAGAGATGGTGGAAGAAGAGAAAAAGCCAGTAGTACTAGTTGAAACAATTCATGACCTGCGCTCGACTAATGTTACTTTCGGTTCTGAAGTTGGTAACACTTGCCCAGTTTGTCGTGTAGGGGAAGTAAAAGAAATTGGCGGCTGTAACACGTGTACGGATTGCGGCGCGCAATTAAAATGTGGTTTATAAACGTTTGAGAAATTAAGTAGCTCGTCCTAACGAAAAAAGATGTTAGGACGAGCTACTTTTTTAAAAGTAATATTCCAAATTGTGGTATTATTAAAACTGCAATTAAATTACATATAAGATGAAGTAACGGAGGGAATATGAGTTTAATACTGTTATATGTATACAAAATGATAGAGTATATGGTAATTGCTGTCCCTTTTTATATAATAGGTAGATTTGTTTATATGAAAAGGAAAAAACAACAAGCAAGTGTAGGGCGAGAGTTGCTATTAGGCTTTTTTTCTCTTTACATCATTGCAGTAGCATCCCAAACGATTATTCCAAAATGGGATGCGGGGATTATTAGTTCGACGGGAGAATTTTATTTTAATGTACAATGGTCAAATGAAATAGCTAGCGTCAATATCATCCCGTTTCGGACACTTTTCCTATATCTTCAAGCAAATCCTAACATAGACAATTGGAGTAGTTTATCAATGGTTAATATATTTGGGAATATGTTTGTTTTTACACCGATTGGAATTTTCGTTCCTCTTCTTTATCGAAGAGTGCGTTCGCTTAAAAAGATATCAGTAGTTGCTCTAGCGGTTACATGTTTCATCGAAATAACACAATTATTTATCGGACGAAGTACAGATATTGATGATGTTATTTTGAACACAATTGGAGTTATGATTGGTTATGGGATGTTTGTCTTTATTAAAAGGAAGATTAATAGGAGATTAAAGGGGAATAAGAAAGTTTGGGGATAGGGAAATATACAGTAAATAAAAGACTAGAATACTAGATGTTCATTCTAGTCTTATTGCACCACAATCATCTGAATTCTATCGGTCATTTATGCTCTTTTCGTGCAAAAATTCCTTCACTTGTTCTATCGTTAAGCCAATTTCTTTCGCGATTAAAAGAAGCTCAATCCAGTCTGGGTCTAGCATATCATAACTTTTTTCCTTTACCGTTTCCATTCAAATCATCCCCAATATTAAAGGCTAGTAAAACAACCTAAGCACAGTCTTTCTCTAGTAGAAACGAAATATGTTATTTAACTTGCAACCCGTATAATAAAAGATCAACAATTTCTCTTGCTAATTCCTCAGGCTTTTTTTTATCTTGAAACAAATAAGTGGCAGTAAGACGTTCCATAATACCAACTAAACTCTCTGCAACCGTACGCATTTCCACATTCGTCCGAAAGTATCCATCTCTCTGTTCAGACTCTAAGTTTTCCGTGATTAGCTGGACAATATCATTTTTTATCTCTTCTGCATCATCAGACAGATAAAGTCCAATTTTAGTTAAGCTTCGATTGTCATAAAAAAATTGAAAAATTGCAGTTAAGCCGATGGCAATTCTTCCTGGAAGGGAATCTAATTCTAGCCCTGTTTCTAGTCGGCTTTTTTTCGTAAGGAGAGCAAATTTGTTTCGAAACAAGCCAACTAATTCCTGAAATATTGCTTCTTTACTAGGAAAATAAAGATAAAAGGTAGGTTGCGTAACTCCAGCTTTTTTCACAATTGTGCTTATTTTCGTTGAGAAATATCCATGTTCTGCAAATTCATCAGCTGCTATCGATAGTAATTGAGCCTTACTATGCTCGCCACTGGAACCTTGCTTACGGCCCCTTTTTCCCATTATGTAAACCCTCATTCCATTATATTACTCAAGAGTATTATCTTATAAGAAGTTTAATCTCGTCAAGTTGTTTTTTACAAAATATTTCAAATAGTTCATAATAATGTTAAAGTTCGATTAGAAGTAAGAGGTACAAGAACAAATAACTTTAAATGATAATTAATGAACTTTTTTTAAAGAGAGGTTTTAAAAGTGAAAATTATTAAAGATAAGAAAAGAAGTTTCGATTTGGAACAGTTCCTAGCTAAGCCTTTGTTCGCGCATTTGTCGACAGTCGAAGAGGACTTTCCAAGAGATTCCCCAGTTTGGTTTCTTTGGAATAATAACATACTTTGGATTATAGGGACTTCTTCCGATAGTTTTCCAAAGAGAATAAGGGTAAATAGAAACTGTGCTATCGGTATCGTAGATTTCGACGTGAAAACCGGTCTCGTATTGCATGCGGGTTTTAGAGGTGTTGCCACTGTTGAGCCATTTAATCATACAATTGCAAATCGATTGTTGGCGAAATATTTAGGAGAGAATATGGAACAATGGGATCCACGATTTAAACATTTGGATGACAGTAATGTTTTAATACGTTTCAAACCTGAGACGGTAGTGGTTAGAGATCAATCATATAGTATTAACTAATCGTATAGTTGATTTATAATTAATATTCGATATAAGACTAGAAGAAATTCTATAATTCCTTCCCGCGTTTTGCCATGTATAAGAATTAGTGTTCTCCCACCTCCACGGTATATATAACATCTGTTTAGGTGGGAGATAACGGTTTATTCTAATGGTTTTTATTAACAACCCTCTACTGAAAAGTTAACTAATTGTTCCAGGTGAGACAATTGTTACTTTTACATTCGTTTTAATTTCAGCATCCTTTAGAACCTTGTTCCAGTTTTCTTTTGTCCAGTTGCTACTATTTCGTACTTTTACTTTTTCTCCTAACCCAATTGGATCAATTTCTAACTCTTGAAAGTGCTTAATTACTTTTCTTAGCTGTTCATTCAGCTGCTCGCTCACTTTTTGTTCTAATTCCACTTGGTTTTGTAACGTATCCAACTTTTTATGCCCCTCGTAGTCAATTACACTTCCGTTAACAAATAAATTAGTTGAAATAGTTAAGTTTTGTAAATCTCCATTTGTTTCAATTAATATTCGGGTTTTGACAAATCGTAATGTCGTAACCCCTTCATTTAATGAAATGCTCATATCAGGAATGTTTCTTCTTTTTTTTAATGCTTCTACTAATTTTGCTTCTTCGGGACTTATAGTGGAAATAAATTTATCCCCTTTAAATAATGCTACTCTCGTAATTTTTAGCGAGTTTTCATTGATTACTTCTAAGTAAGGGGTGGTAGGATCTGAGATATTGTCTGTAAGCCGATAAATAAAATCATGTATTGTAGTAAAAGGATTAAACGCGACTGCTATTCTCGGTGTTAATAGTTCATTAAGGTACACATTAATTTCAGGCTTGTCTTCATATGGTAGCGAGAGAGCTTCTTCAGCAGAACCACTAATAACAGCGACGAACACATTAGCCCCGACGTTAGGATCTCTATAAAGATGTTCAATCGTCTCCCAAATTCCAACTTTAGCGGCATACTCCTCACTAAACAATAATACCCTTAATTGAGCTAGTGATAGTATTTTTTCAGATATTGTTGACATTTCTAACACTGCCTGATGTGGAACTTCCACTGTTGATGTCCCTTGCTGTACTTTTTCTTTTTCTTCCTCTCTCGTAGGAGAAAGTGTCATAGTTACTTTTACTTGTCTTTCATCAACATAATCAAAACCCATTATCCCAACCATCCCTAAATCTTCTATAACCGGATACTCTACATTTGGATTTTGACAACTAACTACAATAGGTAATAACAAAAAGGCGATAAGAAGTTTCGGTTTCAAGAAGTGAACCCTCCTTTACGAGAAGATTTATCCATTATATTTTTTAATAAATAAGTGATCATTAATAGATAAGGGATAGCTAACATAAAGTACCCATAAAAAATATTCCATTCATCGAAAAGAAGTAGTTGTATTTGGAAGGGAATAGGGCCGTTAAATAGTATCCATGATAGAAAAGCGACTGCGTAAAGATGCCAAGTACGATTTTTATTTTTGGAGAAAATAGCATCAAATCCCTTTTTAGAGATCCATAAATACGCTGCAGAAGTAGATAAAATTAAAAATGCCCAAAGTGAGGTGCCGAAAACCTCTACTCTTTCTATAAACGGTAGTTTTACAGCTTGAAATAGATTAAGTAGAGGAAATAGCAAATTAGTAAGCTGCCATTCAGAAAAGTAAACTACGCTAGCTAGCGATATAATAACGTATATAATAACTACAATCCAAATACCAATGCTAGCATGTAGAAATGCCCTTTTTTGATCCATGATATAGGGAAAGAAAAATGCTAATATGCCAAAACCGAAAAACGCTTCAAATCCATAATGGATAGACTTGCCCCATTCCAATAAACTTACTTCCCATGTAGGAATAACATTAACCCAGTGCCCAGCTTGAAATGCCCACTTTGTAAAAATCATCATCCAGGCTGTAAAGAAAAAAGAAAACATACAAAACCGAGCAATAGATTTTATTCCCCCTAGGACAATGGTGACTAATGGAATGTAAAGAGCAATAGACATAAATGATACTGTATAATTCGGTAATGCAACCGTTTGGACTAGTCTTAAGTATGAATGAATTACATTACCTACTTGTAAAATTCCATAAAATATAATTAATAAATGAACAATTGTCCCTAAAATTTTCCCCCATAGTTTCTCAATAACAATAAAAAAAGGGTCATTTGGGAATTTTCTTCCTATATAGACAATTGGGAAAATAGAAATATTGGCAATAACACCTAACAAAAAGGGGACAATCCATTGGTTGTTTCCGACATTACTAATGTCCTTTGGAAGGGTTAAAAGCCCAATTCCGATCATAATATTTTGTACGAGGAATATAACATGGTACTTATTGAGTTTTTTAAATCTTCCCTTGTCCATGGACATTACTCCTCATCTAGTGGTTTAACAAGATCTTTTTTTGCTCGTGAAATTCCAGGTCTCTTTGTCATATACTTAACCGGCGCTCGGAGAACACTATTTAATAAATCAGACCATTTTCTTGGAATGACTGGCGAAATAAATGGAGAGCCAAGTGACGTTAGGTTGGAAAGGTGATTTATTAACCAAGCGAGTGTTACCATTTGCCCAAACATTCCAAGCACACCTGCAGCAATTATAAATAAATAGCGAATAAGGCGTATTGCGTTACTCATTAAAAAGTTTGGAGATATAAAGGATAGAAGAGCAGTAGTTGCAACTAGTACAATTAATATATTACTTGCAAGTCCAGCCTCTACAGCAGCCGTTCCGATAACAATACCGCCTACAATACCAATTGTTTGTCCAATCTTTGTAGGCATTCTAGAACCAGCCTCCCGAAGTATCTCAATAACTAGTTCAATGATAAGTACCTCTAATACAGGTGGAAAAGGTACTCTCGCCCTTGAATCAGCTAGTATAGATAAGAGTTGCGGAGGCAACATTGCTGGATGAAACGTCAGCACCGAAACATATGTTGACGTGAGTAAAATGGAAACGAAAAATCCAAAAAGGCGTAAAGTCCTTAAAAGTGTTGCAGTCGTCCATCTATTATAAAAGTCTTCCGGTGACATAAACATTTCCATGAACGTAGTTGGTAAAATAGCAACCTCAGGGCTTCCGTTTAATAGTACTAAAATTTTTCCGTTCAAAAGCTCATTTACAGCCCAGTCTGTTCTAACTGTAATTCCAAATTGAGGGAAAGGAGAGAATGGATTATCTTCTAATAGCTGTTTTAGAACTGGCATCCCTATAAACCCATCGTATTCGACATTTTCGAGCCGAACGATAACTCGATCAACATTTTCTTTGTTTGCTAGGTTACCCAAATATACAATGCTCACAGAATTTTTTGTTTCTGTTCCTAAAAAGAAAGATTTGCTTTTTAACTCTGTTGATCGAATCCTTCTCCTAATCAAAGACATATTTGTTTCAATAGATTCTACAAATGCATCTTGTGGCCCTAAGATTGTTGTTTCATTTTCAGGTGCAGTAATGGATCGTTCTGGGGCATTAAACGCTGGAAGTTTATATATAATATTTTCATCCAGACTATTAAATAAAAAGGCAAACCCACTTGCTAGTTCATGAAGTAAAAGACTTTGATCTTGATTATTTATCTTTTCTAGTTTATTTAATTTTTTGAACACGCTAGTGGTAGTCTCACTATCTGAAATAGGATCAATCATTTTCTCTTGGATACTAGAGGCATCGACAATTGAAGAAATATACATTACAGTAAAACAATGGTCTTCGATGCTAATTTCTTTTACAACTAAATCATCTATATTTTCTACCTTCTTAAGAATGGTCTTAAGCGTAACGTTGATAACTTCTGTATTAAATTCTTCTTTCTTTTTTGGCTCTTTAAATTTTCGTTTATATTTTTTCCAATCCAAAGTTTATACCCCTTAATTAACCTATTTACGTTTATATTGACCACCAAAATTCTTTATATTCATATGCTGCTTATTAATACCGCTAATAAAAAGAGGAAGACAATTTATAATACTTGTCTTCCTCAATATATGTTTGTAAGTAATAAGACTATAGAACTTAAACTTGAGATGTTATTATTTTTTATTTGCTTGTCGTCCACTTTTTTTCTGACTTTGTGATTTAGTATTTCCAATTGTGAATTCATTTCCTAACTCTACGTCGTTACTCTTATCATGCTTCTCAATTTGCTCTCGAGTTTGTTCTTTATTTTGTCTTCCTTGATTTGACATTTCACTTACACCTCCGTTTCTTTTTTAATATGTACAATTTGATAGGAAAAAAGCAATTTTAATAAAAAGGAAAGCCAGCAAAATACGAAAAAAATAATTTTATGATAGTATTAAAGTGAATGATTATTAGGAGTGGATAATATGTACAGAACAGTAAACGACTTTTTAGTAGATTGGTCTAACTCATCACACGGTACTTTACGAGTACTTGAGGCGCTAACAGACGAAAAGTTGGATCAATCAATTGTAGAAGGGCACAGTTCACTTGGTTGGTTAGGTTGGCATATTGTAACGAGTACTGCCTTTTTTGCTAATTTAGCGGGGCTAGATGTAAAATCACCTGGCTCAGAAAAATCTGTCCCTACTTCCGCTAATGAAATTGCAAATGCATTTCGCAAAATAATAGATGAGTTAAAATTAGAAGTAGACAGAAAACTAACAGATGAAAAGCTATTAGAAGAAGTTGAAAGTTTTGGTCGTACAACACCAAGAGGAGCTCTTCTTAAAGTTCTTATGGACCACAGTATTCACCACCGTGGACAAATGACTGTATTATTGCGTCAAGCTGGTTTACAAGTTCCAGGTGTTATGGGGCCTACTAAAGAAGATGGATTAGTTAATTAAATTTTTTTCAGATTTAAAACATGATGACAAGTAAGCTCGGGGTTAAACCTCTGGGCTTTTTTTCTTCTAACAATGGGGACGAGGTCAATAACGTATCTTTATAATAAAAAAGAATGTAAATAAAATGAACTTTTTACTCAACACAAAACTCATATAGGGGAGAGAGGTGAGAGCATGAATATCGTTCGGTTAGTGAACAAAGCGAAAAGGGGTAATAAGGAGGCGCTTCTACAATTGATTATGGAGGATAAGGATACATATTACCGACTTGCTTTTAGCTACATGGGGAATTCACATGATGCAATGGATGCAATGGAAGACATGATTGTAAAGATATATGAAAAAATTGATCAATTGAAAAAAGAAGAAGCGTTTTACAGTTGGAGTAAAACAATTCTAGTAAATAGTTGCAAAACGATGCTTCGAAAGAACAAAAAATTAATTTTAATTGATGACTGGAATGAACAGTCAGATGAAATATCTCATGCTTTGACCAGTAACCCTTATTTAAAAAGTGTTCATCAAATGGACATACAGGAAATGCTGCTACAATTAAATAAGCATCAAAAAGAAGCTATTCAACTTAAATATTTTCACGATATGGATTATCAATCAATTGCAACGTTAACAAATGTCTCATTAGGTACAGTGAAATCTAGAATTTTTCAAGGGTTGAAAAAGTTAAGGGAACTACACGGAGGTGAGTGGAATGAGTAACATTGAAGATAAATTAGCGGAAGAAAAAAAACGAATAGACTCTTACACTGCACCTGATGAATTAGAAACTAGATTGAGAGAAGCTTTAAACAAGGCACCAAACAAACAAAAGCAAAATGCTCCTTTATGGAAATTAGTAGCAGTGGCAATGTTTTTTATTGTTATTATAGGTTATCAATATAATGGCTTAGCTTATTATGGAAAAAAACTATTTGGTTTCGATGAAATGATGACAGGCACATTAATGGAATTAAATGAAGAAGGACTTGGACAAATCGTGGACGAAACGGTAACTTTGGTTGATGGAACGAAGCTTACAATAGAAGGTGTTATGGCCGACTCTAATCAACTTATTCTTTATTATTCATTAAATAATCCAAAAGGAATAAAAGATCATATAAGAGATTATTTTCGTTTTTTACCTATTTCAGGCTTTCTGACCAATTCGTTTCCGACATCGGGTACGTTTATTGTTGATGATAATCAAACAGAAATAAAGGGAACACAATCATTTGAACCGGTCAGCCCTTTTGCGAAAAAATTGACGGTCAACTTTCAACAAGGTATGAACAACAACCAAACAGTAGAAGAATTCGTGACTATTCCATATAATCCGAACAAAGCGTTACAAACGGAAATTAAACAATCTATTAATAAAGCGATAAAAGTCGATAAGGGGACGATTACGTTTCAAACGATTAGGGCAACACCTACTATGACAGTTGTGGAAGGGAAATTAAATGTTGAAAATTTTGACCGTGTTCCTGATGCTTTATGGGGTATTCAATTATACGCGAACGGAAAAGAGGTTACGTCATTAGGTGGGGGATATCAATCATCTTTACTAGGAAGAAAATTCTCTCTAAATTACGATGCACTACCAAAAGGTCTCCACTCATTGGAGCTAAAAATTAATGAGTTTGCCGGTTACGAAAATGTTGATAAAAAATTAGCGCTAGCGACTAATAACAACCCTACAATGTTAAACGAAAAAGAATTATGGATACAAGATATCAATACAACATCAGAAATGGTAGAAATAACAATTAGAACAGATAATGATGTAATGTTAGATGGTGTTTCGATTGAAACAGAGGAAGAAGTAACCCCTTTAAAAACTATTGTGAGACAATCATATGTAAAATTAGAAGACGGTCAGCAAATGAAAGAAAGGACGTTATTATTTGAAGCGAATACTGAACCGGAATTTATATATATTAACGGGATGCATTTCATGAAGGAGTATGGCGATATGATAGAAATACCCGTTGATTAAGGAATAGAAAAAGAGAAGCAATCTACACGTTTGCTTCTCTTCTTGTTATAAAACTCTCTTTACACCTATTAATACACTTCTCCAATAGGTGTTAATAGTAGAAATTTGTACTTTTTTCCCTTGGCGGTAAGTGTGTAACATTTTATTGTTTCCTATATAAATTGCTACGTGTCCGATTCGATGAATACCTTTTTTCTTCCGTCTAGTAGTCGTTGAAATAAATAAAAGATCTCTATTAGTTATTTTATAATTATTTGCCGATTGTATTTAACCACTCCTTCAGCTTTGCTTTTTGGTAATATACCTTCCCATTTAATAGAATGTGAGGAATGTGTGGGTACTCACTAATTAATTGTTTCGCATCCTCCTTCGTCACTCCTAAAAAGTAGTGTACGTTATTTTCTTTAATAAGCTCATGATCATCGTCTTCTTCAATAGTTTCTATTAATGATTTCGAATTTGGGGACTGGAAATTTTTTAGTCCTTCTCCAATAAAATAACCTGCAGTTGCAATGCCAATAGCAATAAATAAAAATTCCATATACATACCTCCATTGTCTTAATAATCTATACGATCAAATTTTAAAAAGGTTTCAAAAAACAGCAGTGTTGAAAACTGCCACATATCAGCTTGTCAGCAAAGAAAAGTTCATGTATCATTTTAATTAAAAGCTTGTTTCGGACCACAGATTAGATGGAGGGGATATCATGCCAACACCGAGCATGGAGGATTACATAGAACAGATATATTTACTAATAGAAGCGAAAGGATATGCGAGAGTTTCAGATATAGCAGAAGCCCTAGCGGTTCACCCCTCATCAGTTACGAAAATGGTACAAAAATTAGATAAAGATGATTACTTAGTGTATGAAAAATATAGAGGCCTTATATTAACATCGAAGGGCAAAAAGATTGGTAAACGGTTAGTTGCACGTCATGAACTTTTGGAACAGTTTTTACGAATTATTGGGGTTGAAGAAGAAAACATATATAATGATGTGGAAGGAATTGAGCATCATTTAAGTTGGAATGCTATTGATCGAATAGGGGATCTAGTACAATATTTTGAAGATAATAAAATTCGGGTCGAAGAGTTAGAACAAATTCAAAAACAGAATGAAAATAATTAGTAGTGGAATGTCCCAAGTGTTAGTAGAACTGACTTTTGGGACTTTTTTTGTCAGGTTTCCAAGAAAAATAAGAAGACAAGCTATAAAATTGTCATAAAAAGAAATCTCTTTCACTACATTTAAACATACTGATGAAACTGGGGGTGACCTCCTTGGACATCGATGGTGTTTTTTCAGGTGGTGGAATAAAAGGATTTGCCATGATAGGTGCATTACAAGTGTTAGAAGCGAGAGGTTTTCGTTTTGTACGCGTTGCCGGGACGAGCGCAGGATCCATTATAGCCGCCTTTATAGCTGCGGGATATCGCTCAGATGAAATGTATCAGATGTTAGAAGAAACAGATATGTTAAATTTTTTAGATGAAAGAAAAACACTTATTCCTTCCTCGGTTGGAAAATGGCTACTTCTTTATTGGCGTTTAGGTTTATATAAAGGAGATAGTTTAGAAAAGTGGTTGTATAAAAAATTAGAAGCAAGAGGGGTTCGAACGTTTGGAGACTTGCCGCATCAAAAGTTAAGAGTAATTACTTCTGATGTCACTAGCGGAAGACTTGTCATTTTGCCTGACGATCTCCCAAAGTATAATATTGATCCACGAACATTTCCAGTCGCTAAAGCATTAAGGATGAGTTGTAGTATTCCTTATTTTTTTGAACCTGTTAAAATTAAAAATAAAGGTGTACCGTTTTTATTTGTAGATGGTGGAGTACTTAGTAATTTTCCCTTATGGCTATTTGATAAAGATAATGTACAAAAGGTAAGACCTGCATTAGGTATACGATTAAGTTCAAATCTGGAGGGTGTTCCAGTAAAGACGATAAACAATGCAATTACGATGTTTGGAGCTTTGTTTGAAACGATGAAAGATGCTCACGATGCTCGATATATTTCTAGACGTCACGAAAAAAATATAATCTTTATACCAACACAGCATGTAATGACAACTGAATTTGAAATGACGGAGGATAGAAAAAAATCGTTAGTAGAACTAGGTCGTATACGAACGGAAATGTTTTTAAGAAAGTGGTGTTATTAAGGTAGATGAGAGAGGGCGACAGGATTGTCACTACTTTTTGCAAAAAAATAGCAAACAAAAAAATCGAGCTTAAAAAAATGCTCGATTTTTCTTTTTGCCTTTTTTTCCTTCAATGACAGTAAGGTGAGTGGCTGTTTTTCTTTTTGGTTTCGTTGCTTTTTGCGGTTTCGACTTTACTGCTGCACGATCTTTCATATTAAATGTAGAAGGTGCAGGCTTCGCTTGGTATTTCTTTTTTGATTGCTTCACCGCTTTTTTATATTTAGAACCATTTGCTCCGCCGCCTATCCTACCAGCGATAAAATGACGGAACACTAAATAAAAGACAGTTGCAGCTCCAACTATTATTAATAATTGTGTTAGCAGTCCTCTTGTATTCGTGAATAGTTCTGAAATAAGATAAATGATTGCTAATGATAATATAGTCCATAAGATTATTGTTTTTGTTCTACTCTTCATTTTGTCTACCTCCCAGCTACACGTAAAAACTAGCACATTTATGCATAATTCCTAGTAACATTACTAGGATGAGGCTCGCTCGAAAAATTTATACTATTAACTTAAAAAACTTTTTGTAAAGTTTTGATTAGTAGGAGAATGTTGTTAGTTTTATAAGAAAAACTATCTCACTAAAAGTGTAACCTTTCATACATCTTAACTATATCATCTATAATGTTCAATTCCTAATAATTATAAACATTATCCCTATTATGTATATTCGATTTGAAACATAAAATCTCCTTTTTCTGACCAGTCATTATTATGATATTCATGGTAGCGTTTCGGATAAAATTAGTTATTGTTATTTTTGTAAAGTACTTGAATGAAAGCGGTTCTGAATTGGAAAGATATATAGAAAGCATGAAAAAGAGGTGATACTAAATTGGCTGGTGAAGAAAAATTAGAACAAAATCAAAGAGAGGAACCGATGAGTTTAATGACAAGAGTCGTCATTACTGGTTTGGTCGGTGGCCTTCTTTGGAGTGCGTTAGGTTACCTTGCCTATGTATTTAACTTTATTGAGATTAGCCCTAATGTTGTTTTACAACCGTGGGCTGTCGGTGAGTGGAAAAATGGCGTTTTTGGCAATTTTGTTAGTATATTTATATTAGGAGTGATAGGGATTGGCGCGGCAATAGGTTATTTTGCCTTTTTAAAAAAATTCCAGCAGTTTTGGATGGGTCTTATTTATGGTGCTGTTCTTTGGGGCCTTGTGTTTTTTATTTTAAATCCGATGTTTCCAGGAATTAAAACAGTTCCAAATTTAACATTAGACACGATTGTCACTAGCTTTTGTTTATTTATTCTGTTTGGGTTATTCGTGGGTTATACAGTTTCTTATGAATATAACGAATTACAACCGAAACATGACCAAAATCATGGTCAACAAACATCGAACGAGTAGTCGGTAAGTGGTATTATATGATAGAATGTTCTGTAATCGAACATTCTTTTCTTTTTTGAAGAGATAGAAAAGGAGTATAATGATTATGCGGCTACTTGTAATAAACGGTCCTAATTTAAACCGTCTCGGCAAACGAGACCCTGCTGTTTATGGACGTGACACTTTAAATGACTTAGAACAACGATTAGCTGAATATGCAAAAGAGCATCATTTATTGATTGATACTTTTCAATCTAATCATGAAGGAGCAATTATAGATAAATTACATGAAGCAGATGCTCAATATGAAGGTATTGTTATAAACCCAGGGGCATTTACTCATTATAGTTACGCAATTCGTGATGCGATTGATAGTATTGTTATTCCTGTTGTCGAAGTACATATTTCTAACATTCACGCTCGAGAGTCGTTTCGCCACCTCTCCGTTACAGCACCTGTAACCAAGGGGCAAATTGTGGGATTCGGTTTAGACGGATATGAATTAGCTGTAAAAGGATTGTTAAATGTAATAAGGGGGAAAAAATAATGGAAAAATTAAACAAATTACGTAATGCATTTACTGAAGCAAACGTGGATGCATTATTAGTGACTAGTGGGAAAAATAGAAGCTATTTAACTGGATTTACTGGTACTGCAGGTGTAGCAATTATTACAGCTGAAAAAGCAGTATTTATTACAGACTTTAGATATACAGAGCAAGCAAGTAAACAATGTGTAGGATTTGAAATAGTTCAACATAAAGGTGGCCTTGTGGAAGAAATAGCAAATCAGGTAAAAGTACTTGGTATTTCGAAACTTGGTTTTGAGACAGATCACGTAACATTTTCCACATATTTAGCTTTTAGAAAAGAGATTGGGGCAGAACTTGTACCGATTAGTGGCGTTATCGAAAAGTTACGCTTGATTAAGACAGAACAAGAGATTAATATATTAAAGGAAGCTACTCAAATTGCGGACGCAGCATTCGAGCACATTCTTACATACATAAAACCTGGCATAACGGAGCTTGATGTTTCAAATGAATTAGAATTTTTCATGAGAAAACAAGGTGCCGTTTCTTCCTCATTCGATATTATCGTTGCTTCCGGACATCGTTCTGCGTTGCCACATGGTGTAGCGTCTAGTAAAGTAATTGAATCTGGAGAATTTGTTACCCTTGATTTTGGAGCATTTTATAAAGGATACAATTCAGATATTACAAGAACAGTTGCTGTAGGTACACCTAGCGATGAATTAGTAAACATTTATAATGTTGTATTAGAAGCACAATTACGTGGAATGAGAGGAATTAAAGCTGGTATCACTGGCCGTGAAGCAGATGCTTTAACTCGAGATTATATAACGGAAAAAGGTTTTGGAGAGTATTTTGGACATTCCACTGGACATGGTCTTGGAATGGAAGTTCATGAAGGACCATCACTTTCACTAAAATCTGATACTATATTAGAGCCTGGTATGGTAGTAACAGTAGAACCTGGGATATATATTGCTGGTTTAGGTGGAGTAAGAATAGAAGATGATACTGTTGTAACAGCGGATGGAAATGAGAGTCTATCCCACTCTACAAAGGAACTTATTATTTTATAAGTGCTTTTTGGATAGAGTAGATTTTATTTACAGTGGTAACAATACCATTAAGTAACTTTTGTTTAAATGTAGGAGGAAATTAAAATGATTTCAGTAAACGATTTTCGTACAGGTTTAACAATTGAAGTAGATAACGGTATTTGGCGTGTAATGGATTTCCAACACGTTAAACCTGGAAAAGGTGCTGCGTTTGTTCGTTCAAAATTACGTAACTTACGTACAGGTGCTATTCAAGAGAAAACATTCCGTGCTGGAGAAAAAGTAGGAAAAGCACAAATAGATAACCGTAAAATGCAGTATTTATATGCAAATGGTGATCTCCATGTATTCATGGACAACGAGTCATATGAGCAAATCGAATTACCATCAAAGCAAATTGAATACGAGCTTAAGTTCTTAAAAGAAAACATGGAAGTTGCAATTATGATGTATCAAAGCGAAACACTTGGTATTGAGCTTCCAAATACAGTAGAACTAAAAGTAACAGAAACTGAACCAGGAATTAAAGGTGACACTGCTTCTGGTGGTTCGAAGCCTGCAACAGTGGAAACTGGATTAGTAGTAAACGTACCTTTCTTCGTTAACGAAGGTGATGTGTTAATTGTTAACACAACAGATGGATCTTATGTTTCTAGAGCTTAATTAGTAATGGAAAAAGGCATCCAACCAAGGATGCCTTTTTTCATTTTTTAGGGTTGTACCACTCAATAACGTCTACATGCTCTAATATCATCTTTGCATCAGAACCGTCCGGGTTACTCACCCATATACTAGTTTTTTGATCGCTTGTTCTCATCCAACTTATTTTATTGGCACGATGCAATAAAATAGGGGCACTATCTGCCTTTCTATCCTCATTTGGGATTATTTGTACTTGTTCATCTGTTTTCGTATTAACAACAAATAACGTAGATTGAAAAAACTCAGAAGGCTTATTCGTTTCTTTTCCTCTTGCAACGACTATTTTTTCATCATCTAACCATGTAAAATCAATATCAGCATAGCCTTTCGGTGTGTACGTTTTCGTTTGAGTAGGCATTACAGTTTGAACAACTAATTTTTTATTATTAATTCCAACTGTTGTTCTACCACTACCTTGTATAGAAGCAACTATAGGCTTTGTTGGAGCCCACTGAATCCATGACGGATTATCTAAAATTTCACCTAGAGGAATAAATACTTTATTTTCAACAGCAAAAATACCAACAATGTTTTGATCCATGCTCCAAGAAGCGGTTGGGGTAACAGTCATACTTATCCAACGCTCATCAGGAGACCACTTTAAATGTCTAAGTGCAATGGATAGTACAGAAATATCTTCTAATTTCACTGGAGATGGCACGGTAAAAATGGACGAAACAGATACTTCAATTTCTTCTTCTTTTTTTCCTTTTTTCCAAGTGGCATTGTAAATACGTGGATGACTCCAACCATCTGGAAATATTGCTGCAGCAGCAGTTACGACCATACTTTTTCCATTAGAAGCCCAAGTGAAAGATGAAACGCCGTCTGTTAAAGGATAAATGACTGGACCATCACTAGTGCACTGTACAAGTGATAAGCTTGACCCAGAAATAAAGGCTAACTCGTTTTTGGTTGGAGACCAATAAATATCTTTTCCAGGAATGGATAATTTAAATTGTTTATTAGTCGGTAAATGATGAAGCCAAATGTCATTTAATCCTTCTTGTTGTTCAGATTCTATCGTAGAATTAGCTTCAAATGCTAACCATGTTCCGTCATGAGACCAAATTGGCCTAGATACGTAAAGGTCGTCTGTTAATTGAGTTGTTTCTGACTCGTGATATAACCAAAGATGTCCTTCCCGAATAAACGCAGCTTTTAACCCGGTTTCTTTCCCATTCTCTTGAGCAGTGACGTTTATCGGTGAAAACAATATAAGAGTGGCAATACTAAGTAAAATTAATTTCTTCAAGATGCAACACCTACTATTTTAATTTTGCAAGATCCTCAACATAAATTGTTATCTACTAGTTTTACCAATTCACGTTTTATCATCCATAAAAGTATCGATTGAATTCCTTTATACAAAACAAAATTAATGAATATAGTCCTAATATCCTGTTTGAAAATTTTTATTGAATTCTTTGTAAAACATGATATAGTAAGGATGAGCAGTATGCCTAATTTTTTTTATCTATTTGTGCAAACGTTTACGCAATTTCTTTTTATCTTATTTGCATCACAAAATGTGCATGCACTTATAAGTTCTATAAGAAAAACAGAAGATAGACAACTTAAAACTAAAAGCGAAATTCAGTTTTTCTATATTAAGGGAGTGTTTATTTTGAAAAAAACGTGGTGGAAAGAAGCAGTTGCATACCAAATTTATCCGAGAAGTTTTGTTGATTCTAATGGAGATGGAATTGGAGACTTAAAAGGTATCTTAACAAAGTTAGACTATTTAAAAGAATTAGGAATAGATGTTATATGGATTTGTCCGATGTACAAATCACCAAATGCCGATAATGGTTATGACATAAGTGATTATCAAGATATTATGGATGACTTTGGAACAATGGAAGAATTTGACCTACTTTTAGAAGAAACACATAAAAGAGGTATGAAGTTAATTATTGATTTAGTTATAAATCACACAAGTGATGAACATGAATGGTTTATTGAATCTCGTTCTTCTAAAGAAAATCCGAAGCGTGACTGGTATATTTGGCAAGATGGAAAGCCTGATGGCTCAGAGCCAAATAACTGGGAAAGTATTTTCAGTGGATCAGTTTGGGAGTATGATGAGAAAACAGAACAATATTATATGCACCTATTTGATAAAAAACAGCCAGATTTAAACTGGGAAAATAAAGATGTGCGCTTTGCATTGTACGATATGATTAACTGGTGGTTAGATAAAGGGATTGACGGCTTCCGTGTTGACGCTATCTCGCATATTAAAAAAGAGCCAGGTTTCCCGGATTTGCCTAATCCTAAAAAATTGGATTACGTACCTTCCTTTGATTACATGATGAACGTTGATGGTATTCAACCGTTTTTAGAAGAGCTAAAAACGCAAACGTTTGCACGTTATGATATCATGACTGTTGGCGAAGCGAATGGTGTAAAAATAGAGCAAGCGGATGAATGGGTAGGAGAAGAGAACGGTAAGTTTAATATGATTTTTCAATTTGAGCATCTAGGACTTTGGGAAAAAGGAACCGAAGGCGGAGTTGACGTTATTCAACTAAAAGAAACATTAACGAAATGGCAAAAAGGACTTGAAGGAAATGGTTGGAACGCTTTGTTTTTAGAAAACCATGACCAAGCACGCTCTGTTTCAACATGGGGGAATGATAAAGAATATTTAGTGGAAAGTGCTAAATCGTTAGCCTCTCTTTATTTCTTAATGCAGGGAACGCCATTCATCTATCAAGGTCAAGAGTTAGGCATGACAAATGTAAAGTTTGATTCAATTGATCATTATGATGATGTTGCGATGAAAAACTTATATACAATTGAAAGTAAAAAAGGTCGAGAATATGCGCAAAAAGTAATGGAATCGATTTGGATGAAAGGAAGAGACAATTCCAGAACACCTATGCAATGGAATAGTGAGCCAAATGCTGGCTTTACTACTGGAACGCCATGGTTAGGGGTAAATGAAAACTACACGAAGATTAACGTTGAAGCTCAGTGGAATGACCCAACATCTGTATTAAGCTATTATCGCGATATGATAAAGCTTCGTAAGTCAGAAGAAGTATTCGTTTACGGTATATACGACCTCATTTTAGAAGACGATGATAAAGTTTACGCATACACAAGAACATTAAATGATACGACTGCAGTCGTTATAAGTAACTTATCTGGAGAAGAAGCAACTTATAAATTTGATAACATTGTACTTTCTTCAAGTAATTTAAAACTTTCTAATTATGAGGTTCCTTTTCATAAAGGTATTACGAACTTTGAACTTAAGCCTTATGAAACAAGGGTTTATGTAGTGAAAAAATAAATAACAGAAAAACACCGGCCAAAATAATGGTCGGTGTTTTTTATGGTGTAACTAGGAATAGAGAGTTTTCCATGATTTATTGAAAGCTTTTTTCCAGAGGACGATTAGAGTGATTAGCGAAATAACGATAAAAATATATTGTCCAAAATTGATAAGTGTACTAATTAGGTGTATCCCTGCAAAAAGTCCAACAATGAGCATTGTAAGAAAAATGATTGTTCCACTTCCTTCGTTCGATGAATCAAAGGATTCGGAAAATGGGAGTCCTTTATTTAATATATAAAAACAAATAATACTGAAATTACAAGCGTTAACCAAAACTAATAGTAAGTCCGGTAAAATTCGAACACCAAAAATAAACATAAAGATGACACTTAACGTTAAATAAATCGGTAAATAAAGTTTTACGAGAAAGGCTTTTATCGTTCCACTGAAAATTGGTTTTAACTCCTCTAACGGTGCTACTTTAAATACCCACGCACCTTTAAATTTTCCGGAGTAATTTAACATTAATACTACTGTAGGGATAATGATGAGACTAAAGTAAATATTAAGATACGCTTTGCTAGTGAGAGGCTCAAACCCAGAGTCTGTTTTGAAAACATTAAAAAGAAAAATAAAAGGAATTACAAACGAAAAGCCAAGTGACGGATATACTTTAAGCTTAAAATCTCGTTCGTTTTTCATCATCAAACTAGCAAAACGGAAAAATACTTTTTCTTCTTTTGAAGTACAAATGATATTCATAAACCATTCCTTGTATTTTGGTTGCTTTTTGTATTTAACTTTTCCGTGATAGGTGAGCTTTTGTAAATTTCTTTCAAAAGTAGGGAGCAATTTAACATATAACCAAATGGATATAATAGGGATTGCTACACTTAATAACGCTAACAGTATATAAAAGTTATTTACACTATTACCTAAAGTAATTTCCATTAATGCACCGTACCACATTGGGATAATGAATAGCTGCCACCACTCAGGTTCTAACACAATGATGTAGTCCATTAGTTCGAATGAACGAGCTAAAAGTTGGTAACCAATCATTATCGCAAGTGAAAGACCTATTTGAACATAATTAATAATATCTTTCAGCTTCTCGCCATCAAAAAATTTCAATATCCATATATAAATGAGTGCTGTTAGAACGACAACAAATATATCAATAAATATAATAGAAAAAATGGCAAGTAGAAAAAATAATAGGCCGTGTCTAAATAACCCGACAATTAACGGTATACCTACAATAGCTACTGTTAATAAGCATAAGTAAGTTGTAACATGAATGGCTTTAGCTGCACTAATAGTCTTTTTATTTATAGGTTTTGGATATAATATATTTCTGTCACGAACATCTAGTAAAACAGAAGAAAAATCAGATATTAGCGATGTACTAATAATGAATATTAATATTCCGTAAACGAAACTCATTTGAAACATGTAATTGTTATCCATAAGAATAAACGGAATCATGAAAAGACCAAATAATACATATATCCATAGCGACTTAACGTATTGATTACTATCTGTTTCAACTTTTTTCCGGTTGTTTTGCTGAAAAATAGTAGGTACTCTGCGACCATCCATCGTAAACTTAACTTGAAGTAGTTTTCTCATCATTTTGTAATCTATATCACTACGATTAAATACCCATTGAAAACGGTCTAACAACTTTAATGTAAAAAACTCTTTCACTTTTACACCTCTTTTACGACGGACACAAATTTGGAACCAATCTCTTTATGTTCGTTAAATCCAGTTAGTTCATTAAAAATTTCTTCTAAAGTTCCTTCTTTATTTTGAAGTTTTAACTCTTCAAATGTGCCATCTGCTGAAATTTTCCCGTCGTGTAATAGAATAATGCGACTACTTATTTTCTCAACTACATCCATAATATGTGAAGAATAAAAGATTGTTTTTCCATCTTTCGCTAACTGAGTCATTATTTCTTTAAAAATCATGACACTATTAGCATCCAATCCGTTAATCGGTTCGTCAAAAAATAATAAATCGGGATTATGTAATAAACTAGAAATGATTAAAAGTTTTTGCCTCATACCTTTAGAATAAGAGGCAATGCGAGAATGATAGACTTCTCCAACTCCAAATAACTCCATAAGTTCTCTTGCTTTATAATCGGCCACTTCAAAGTCTAATCCATACAATTCACCTATAAATGTAAGGTATTCATGTCCCGTAAGGTTATCGTAAACTTCCGCAATTTCTGGTACATACCCAATTTTCTTTTTAAATTGAACATTTCCATCTGAAATATCTTTACCAAAAATCTCTATTGTTCCTTCATATTCATCTTCAATTCCTAGCATAATTTTAACAGTAGTACTTTTACCAGCACCATTTGGACCAATGTATCCAATGATTTGCCCACGTGAAACTTCGAAAGAAACACCTTTTAGCACATCTTTCATCCCGTAGTTTTTTTTCAAGTTTTTTATCGATAATATTGTTTCTTCTACCATACTCTTCACTCCAAATTTTACTAGTTTTCCTATTGTAAGCTTATCATGTAAAAGGAATTATTTGTGAATTATTTATTCGAATGTTTCTTATTTTTCTAGTAAGAAACTTCTTATTTATTGTGGTTGTGCATACGTTGTACAAGTAGTGCTTTTGCAATCATTTACTAATTCGGAGGTTAAGATGAAAAAGTTATTCGCAAATGTAGATCAAGTTGTTTTATCAATGGCAGGGTTGAGGCTTTTTTCAGGATTATTAGAAATAACTGCCGCAATCGTTATCTTTATGTTAAATGATGTGAAAAAAGCAATCATTGTTAACTCGATGTTAGCTGTAGTCGGACCTGTAATTTTTATTTCTACGATGATGATCGGGTTAATCAGTTTGGCAGATGAAATCTCGTTTTCAAAACTAATATTCATTTTAATAGGTGTAGGTTTTATTTTATACGGAATATATAAATAGCAATCTATTTTTTAAAGATGAATAGCATATAAGGTGGTCAAGCCTGCATACATTTAAGTAATAAAGGTATAAAAGGAGCACTTTAAATGTTACATGATATTGTTTCAGTCCTGCCTACTTCTATCAGTTCTATTATTAAAAACCTTTCTCCAATGACTAAAGAAAGAGTGGAAGAAATACGAATAAGAGTAAGGCGTCCGTTAGAGATCATTACAGACGGAGTCCCGATTTTCCCCCCTTACACTGTCACAGAAGAAGATGGGCAACAACTTCTAAATAAGATTAGTCAGTATTCCATTTATGCATTAGAAGAAGAGTTGAAACGTGGTTACATTACGGTTGCAGGCGGTCACCGAATTGGACTTGCTGGGAAGGTTATTACTGAAAAAGGAAAAGTTAAGGCAATCCGTGATATTTCATCTTTTAATATTAGGATTGCTAAACAAAAAATAGGTATTGCAACGAAACTCATCCCTTATTTATATGGAGAAAAATGGGAAAGCACAATGGTAATCGGTGCACCACAAACAGGAAAAACGACTCTATTAAGAGACATAGCAAGAATAATGAGCATGGGTGACAAAGAACGTTCTATTCCATCCTGTAAGGTTGGTATTGTAGATGAACGATCAGAAATTGCAGGAAGTGTGAAAGGAATTCCTCAACATGAGCTTGGTGTAAGGGTAGATGTTTTAGATAGCTGCCCGAAAGCAGAAGGCATGATGATGCTAATACGATCCATGAGTCCTGATGTAATTGTTGTAGATGAAATTGGAAGAGATGAAGATAGTATAGCAACGATGGAAGCTGTAAACGCAGGAGTTGGGCTATTAATGTCCGTACATGGTAGCTCTCTTGAAGAGTTGCAAACAAGGCCAACAATAAAAAAAATTCTTGATTTAAAGGCGATTAAACGATTTGTACTGTTAACAAGATCAAACGGTCCTGGGTCGATTGAACGAATATTGGATGAGCAGGGAAAAGTAATTTACGGGAAGTAGGTGTATAAAAATGAAAATATTAGGAGCTGTTCTCATTTTAGTCGCCACTTCTTGGGCAGGGCTCGAGGCTGCTCGACATTTTACAGAACGTACTAGACAGCTAAGACAGCTAAAGGTTGCTTTACAGTCACTAGAAGCAGAAATAATGTATGGACATATGCCGTTAGCGGATGCAGCAAAAAATATAGCTGGACAGCTTGATAAACCACTAAATTGGTTTTTTGAAGAATTTGCAACTAAATTACGAAAGGCGGAAGAGAGTGTAAAGGAAGCTTGGAATAGTAGTTTAGATGAAATTTGGAAGAATACCGCTCTAAAAAAGGCAGAACTAGAAATACTAAAGCAATTTGGTGAAACGCTAGGACAGCATGATCGAAGTACACAGCAAAAACATATTATCCTTGCACTTACACATTTAGAACGAGAAGAATTAGATGCCCGAGATCGACAAGCGAAATACGAAAAAATGGTTAAAAGCCTCGGACTACTGACGGGCCTACTGCTCGTTATCTTATTGATGTAAAAAATAGGGGGAAGCATGATGGGCATAGAAATTGATGTCATATTTAAAATAGCAGGAATAGGAATTGTTGTAGCTTTTTTGCATACTGTTTTAAAACAGTTAGGTAAAGAAGAGTACGCCAACTGGGTAACGCTACTAGGATTTATTTATATATTATTTATGGTTGCAAGTATCGTAGAGGATTTATTTAAAAAAATAAAGTCGGTCTTCTTGTTTCAATAAAGGGGTGGTGACCTATCGAAATTATTCAAATAGTTGGTCTCGGTTTAGTTGCTACTTTTTTAGCATTAATTGTAAAGGAACAAAAACCGACGTTTGCATTTATGCTCGTAGTTTTTGTCGGGTGTGTTATTTTTTTATTTTTAGTGGATCAAATTTTAGAAGTTATTAGAATGCTAGAAAGAATCGCAATAAACGCCAACATTAATATGATCTACGTGGAAACAATTTTAAAAATAATTGGAATTGCCTACATCGCAGAATTTGGTGCCCAAATAACGAAAGATGCTGGACAAGGTGCCATTGCTTCCAAAATTGAATTAGGTGGAAAAATTCTTATTTTAGCGATGGCAATTCCTATCTTAACTGTGATTATTGAGACAATTATTAATTTAATTCCATCATAAAACTATAATAAAGTGAGGGGAGAAGATGAACCGATTTGTTGTAATTGTTGCCCTCTTCGTCGTCGCATTGATTTTTCTACCTACTGTAGTACAAGCCTCTCCAACTACTCCTTCTGAAATTGTAACAGAGCAGCTCGATCGAGTAGGAGTAGATGAAATTAAACAATATTGGGATGAAATTATGACGGAGTATGGTGGGTTTCTGCCAGAAAGTCAAAAAGGAGATTTTATTGATTATGTAACAGGGGACAAGTCGTTCTCCTTATCCGAATGGTTTAAAGGATTTTTAAAATACTTATTTCATGAACTGTTAACAAACGGTAAATTACTTGGAAGTTTAATATTACTAACAATCTTTAGTATGTTCTTGCAGACGTTGCAAAATGCTTTTGATCAAAAAGCCGTTAGCAAAATAGCCTACTCCGTCGTATTTATGGTGTTAATCATCATCGCACTGAATAGTTTTCATATTGCAATCACTTACACAACAGATGCCATTCAAAATATGATGGCTTTCATCTTAGCTTTAGTGCCTTTACTGCTAGCTCTCATAGCTTCATCAGGTGGCCTTGTATCGGCATCAATCTTTCATCCAATTATCATCTTTTTAATGAATACTAGTGGATTATTAATTCAATACGTTGTTTTACCTCTACTTTTTTTATCGGCAATTTTAAGCATTGTAAGCACATTGAGTGAACAGTATAAAGTCACGCAATTAGCACAATTGTTACGGAATATTAGTGTTGGTATTCTCGGAATCTATTTAACTGTTTTCTTAGGAGTTATTTCGGTCCAAGGAGCAACGGCTGCGGTAGCAGATGGAATTACGATTCGAACGGCAAAATTTGTCACTGGTAATTTCATTCCGGTAATCGGAAGAATGTTTACAGATGCGACAGATACTGTAATAAGCGCCTCTCTCCTTTTAAAGAATACAGTCGGTATACTTGGTGTAGTAGTTTTATTACTAATTGCCGCGTTTCCTGCTTTAAAAGTTTTATCACTAGCGATTATATATAAACTAGCAGCTGCACTTTTGCAACCAATTGGTGGAGGTCCAGTTATTGCGTGTTTAGATATTATTAGTAAAAGTGTTATTTATATTTTTGCAGCTTTAGCGATTGTTTCTTTTATGTTTTTCTTAAGTATTACGATTATTATTGCTGCTGGAAATATTACCGTAATGGTGCGTTAGGGGTGAGAAAATGAGTTATTTAACAGAATGGATTACGAGTATCATCTTATTTATTTTGTTAGCAACTGTTATTGATATGCTACTCCCTAACTCTAGCATGCAAAAGTATACGAAGCTTGTCATTGGATTACTATTAATCGTCATTATTTTAACACCAATATTTAAATTACTTTCTACAGATATGGACGAGCTATTTGCTAGTTTTTCCGATCATCCATCTATCATTTCAGAAAAAAATTTAAAAAATTCAACAGAATTGAAGAAAAGAGAAATACAAGCCTCATCTCGTGCATATAAATTAGAACAAATGGCTGTCCAACTAAAAGATTTAGTAGAAGAGGAGTTGATGGAGCAGTATGGGTTAATCGTAGAAGACATAGATTTAGATATTAAGGAAGATCCAGTCAACCATACAGAAGACGAAATAGAACATATCGCAATTTATCTAGTAGAAAAAGATTCCGTAACAGCCATTCGAGAAGTTGAGCCTGTTTCAATTGACACCTCCAAACCGATAGAACGACCAAAGCCAGCAAAAGAAACAGAAAACGTTCAAAGCTTTTTGTCCGAGCAGTGGCAAATACAAAGTACTCAAATTACGGTTGTAATGGAAGGGGGGAAAAGGTGAGCGTGGGAGATAAAGAGAAAAGTAAAGACTTTATTCCATGGTTAAAAGGGCTCCTATCGAGCGGAGATAAAAAATCCACCAAATTTCAATATATGCTAGTCGTTCTTACAATTGGAGTCGGGCTCATGCTTTTCAGTAATTTGTTTTTTGGAGAGAGTAATTTAACTGCAAATCCATCAGTTCCAACATTAGGAAGTGTAGAAAATGAAAACGATAACGAGCAACCAGCCTTTAGTCAAAAAAACACCGAAAACACACCTATGACGATTTCCGATTATGAAAGACATTATGAAAACCAGTTAAAAGAAGCAATTGAAGCTATGCAAGGTGTCGAAGAAGCAACAGTTGTTGTAAATGTCGATGCTTCTGAGCTGAAAGTGCTGCAAACAAATAAGTCTACTCATAATCAAAAAACGGAAGAAACAGATCGTGATGGTGGAAAGCGAAATGTGGAGGATGTTTCAAAAGATGAACAAGTCGTCATAACTAGAAGTGGGAATGACGAACAACCAATTATTATTGAAACGAAAAAACCACCCATTCGTGGCGTGTTAATCGTGGCTCAAGGGGCTGAAAGTATAACAATAAAACAGATGATAGTGGAAGCGGTAACGAGAGTACTTGATGTACCTCAACATAAAGTTGCTGTAGTTCCGAAAAAAACTAAGGGGGAATAAAAGATGTTATTGAAAAAACAAACAGTTTGGTTATTAACGATGTTAAGTTTAGTATTTGTCTTATCCGTTTATTATTTCGTAGGTGGTCCGAATGATCAATTAGCATTTGATGAAAATAAGCAAGAACAGCAAGATATGGATGCAACAAGTGGTGACAACGATGCTACTAAAGAAGATGATACAGATGTTGATGCAGATACTACAGGTGACAACGAAGTTATTTCACACATTTCCAGCGCAGAAGATTTAGCTGGCTTACGCTTTAAACTAAACGATATTAGAAGTAAACAAAAAGACGATTTAAGTGCAGTAACAGCAAATACTAGTCTTTCTATCGATGAAATTAATAAAGCGAAAGAAGAATTAAATGCGCTACACGACATAGAAAGTAAAGAATTAATGTTAGAACAACAAATTAAAAGTCGTGGTATTGACGATGCTCTAGTAAGAGTCATTAATGGTGAAGTTACAGTAATGCTTAAAGCTGAAGAAAGTTCACCTAAATTAGCGAATGAAATTTATCACTTAATTCGCGAGCAATTCCCAAATGTACGTAACGAAAACGTCGCAATCCAGTTCCAAGCAACTGCAACTGCAAACAACGACTAAAACCAAAAGCGCTAGGTACCCCTAGCGCTTTTTTGTGTATAAAATACTCAATTAAAAAAGGAATATCCATTTTACGTCGAATCTTATATATATATATCCGTAAATTACCTTGCTTCTAATGTTGTTTGAAATTCTCAAATCTATTTCAACGAATAGTAAAATTTCTCTATCGCATAAAAATCTAAGGTAGAATTCAACTTACTACGTTGTCAAAAATGAAGTGCTATTTTCCTTAAACGCACCTACTTTTAAGGGGAGACACCTATGCTAGTGGCAATTTTGCACTATGGGAATGAAAATGGGTAGATTTCATATAAGTTGCCAAAATTTTTCACCTCACAAAATACAGAACCGAGAGTGGAATGGAGCGAAAGACACTTGACTCCAGCGGGAGGTAGAGGGAAGGTCGAGACCCCACAGGCGAAGCCGAGGAGGCTTGACTCCACGAAAAGCGTAGGCGGCTCGCTCAGGTCCAATCAAACTGGACTTTTTCCGCAGGAGATAAAGGAAACACAGCGAACGATAGTGAGCTGATGTTGACTTATCGTACGGAGGAAAAGGGAAGTTTGAGCCGGACCTAGCCGCCGAAGCTAGCCATCTCCCCGCGGAAAGCAAGTGTCTGTAGCGAAATGAAACGGACTAACTTAAACCAATAACAACATTCATTGTTGTCTAAAAAAGAAATGTATTATCCAAAATACGTTTATTTTCAAGGTAGATAAAAAAGAACTAGTTAGTACTTGGTTATAATATCTATTACTATTTTTAAGTTGAATTTCATAGCTTCCTGTCGTATGATATAAAAGAAATTTTATTTTTTGTTTGTAATAGAAACATTTTAAACTAGGAGTGAAATAAAAATGTTAAAAATTCAAGAAATCCGTGAAATAATTAAACTAATCGACCAATCGAATATAGACGAGTTTTCGTACGAGCAAGAAGGTGCAAAACTTAAACTAAAGAAAAAAGGTGAAGTACATACAGTTGTTGCTTCTGCTCCAACACCGGCGCCAGTTCAACCAGCAGCAGTAGAAGCCCCAATCGCTGCAGCAGCTACGCCACAAGCAACACCAACAGCACAACCAGTAAAAGAAGAAACTAAACCTGTAGAAGATACGAACTTACACAAAATTACGTCTCCGATGGTAGGAACGTTCTATTCATCCCCATCACCAGATGCAAGTGCCTATGTTCAAATTGGAGATAAAGTAAGCGAAAATTCAGTAGTTTGTATTGTAGAGGCAATGAAACTTTTCAATGAAATTGAAGCAGAAGTAAAAGGTGAAATTGTAGAAATTTTAGTAGAAAATGGCCAATTAGTAGAATACGGTCAACCTTTATTCTTAGTAAAGCAAGCGTAAGGAGAGACTTTTATGATAAAAAAACTATTAATTGCAAATAGAGGAGAAATAGCTGTCCGCATCATTCGCGCTTGCCGTGAATTAGGGATTGAAACCGTTTCCATATTTTCGGAAGCCGATCGAGAAGCATTGCACGTACAGTTAGCGGACGAAGCTTATTGTGTAGGCCCAACATCTTCTAAGGACAGTTATTTAAATTTTACCAACATTATTAGCGTTGCTAAACTTACAGAATCTGATGCCATACATCCAGGTTATGGATTTTTAGCAGAGAATGCAGACTTTGCAGAGTTATGCCGTGAATGTAACATTACGTTCGTAGGACCGAGTCCAGAAGCAATTACAAAAATGGGTACAAAGGATATCGCGAGAGAAACAATGCGGGAAGCGAACGTTCCGATTGTTCCGGGTTCACAAGGAGTTATTGAATCTGTTGAGAATGGTGTGAAAATTGCCGAAGAAATTGGATATCCTGTTATTATTAAAGCTACCGCTGGTGGAGGCGGGAAAGGTATCCGTGTTGCGAGAGATAGAGAAGAATTAAAAAAAGGTATATCTATCACACAGCAAGAAGCAGCAACAGCATTTGGTAATCCAGGAGTTTATATTGAAAAATACATTGAAGATTTCCGTCACGTAGAAATCCAAGTGTTGGCAGATAATTTTGGTAATACCATTCATTTAGGAGAGAGGGATTGCTCTATCCAAAGACGTCTTCAAAAGTTAGTAGAGGAAACTCCATCTCCAGTAATCGATCCAGAAATGCGTGCTGAAATGGGCGAAGCAGCAGTAAAAGCAGCAAAAGCAGTAGACTATTCAGGTGCAGGTACGATAGAATTTATATATGACTACCAAAACCGTAAGTTTTACTTTATGGAAATGAATACAAGAATTCAAGTAGAGCATCCTGTAACTGAAATGGTAACTGGAGTCGATCTAATAAAAGAACAAATTCGTGTAGCTTCAGGAGAAAAGCTATCACTAACACAAGAAGATGTAACTTTTAACGGTTGGGCTATTGAATGTCGCATAAATGCAGAAAATCCAGAGAAGAATTTTATGCCGTCACCTGGTAAAATAGATATGTACTTACCTCCAGGCGGTTTCGGTGTTAGGGTTGATTCTGCTGTTTATCCTGGTTATGTAATTCCGCCATATTATGATTCGATGGTAGCGAAGCTCATTACATACGGTGCTACGAGGGAAGAAGCAATAGCAAAAATGAAACGTGCTTTAAGTGAATTTGTTATTGAAGGAGTTCACACAACGGTTCCGTTCCACTTAAAACTTATGGATCACGAAGTATTTAAAGACGGAAACTTTAATACGAAGTTTTTAGAGAAATACAAAGTGATGGAGTCTTAAAAGGAGGTAAAATAATGGCTGAAAAAAACTTGTTAGACATGAGTGGTCATGAATCACTTGGGAAAGTTGAAATTGCCCCAGAAGTAATTGAAGTGATAGCTGGTATTGCAGCATCTGAAGTAGATGGTGTAACGCAAATGCGTGGTAATTTTGCAGCTGGTGTTGTTGAAAAACTAGGCAAAAAAAACCACGGTAAAGGTGTAAAGGTAGACCTTTCAGAAGAAGGTATTAAAGTAGATGTATATTGTGTAATGAAGTTTGGGGTTTCCATTCCAACAGTTGCACAAAAAGTCCAAGACAATATTCGTCAAGCTTTATTTAATATGACAGCTCTAGAAATCTCGGAAGTAAACATTCATGTAGTTGGTGTTCAATTCGAAACAGCAAAACAAGAAGTAGAAGTAGATCAAGAAATGTAACACTTTCAAAGCCTTGTAAACTTGAGCGGTTTACAAGGCTTTTTATTTTTGCTATTGTTAAAAGTTGTTGACTTTGTTGAAGTGCATTATCTATTTATGAAGGAATCATCGTTGTATAAACGCAACAATAGTCGGAAAAGATGAAAAAAAGAATAGAATCGTTGAGTATATCTTTTTAAAGAGAAAATTGTTAGCTACTATAAAAATACCGTCATCTATTGTATCGGTAGTTTATGGGTGATTAGTCTTTATAGATACTCCGCTAAAAACGAATGAAAATAATAAAAAATAATAAAACGTTTGGGTTTTGGGTGAAAAAATGAAGAAAATAGTATACTTTTTTTAAAAAAGTGTGCTATTATCATTTTATACTCTTTAACTTCAATATAAGGAGAAAAGCAAAATGAAAAGAAGTTTAGCCAGAGAAAAAGCGTTACAAGCCATTTTTCAATTTGGAAAGAGTGAAATAACTCCGGATGAAGCCATTCAATATGTACTAGAGGATAATGAACAATCAGATCCTTTTTTACATAGTTTAGTAACAGGTACTTACAACAACTTACAAGAAATCGATGAAATTATAGTGAACCACTTAGAAAATTGGTCTTTTGACCGTTTAGGAAACGTAGACAGGACAATACTTCGCATTGCAGTTTATGAAATGAAGTATTTAGATGACGTTCCGGTAAAAGTGAGTATGGACGAAGCAATAGAGCTAGCAAAAAAATTCGGCGATGAAAAATCGAGTAAATTTGTAAATGCAGTCCTTTCAAAAGTTCAGCAGACAGTATCTTAATATATTTTTATACGATACAAACCTAGTAGCTCGATCATTCTTTAGAGGGTAAGGGGGAAACTGCATGTCAGCAGTCATCATTTCAGGAAAAGAACTAGCGACAGAAAAACGATCCTATATTAAAGAAAGAGTAGAACAACTAATTTCATCTAAATCTGTACAGCCTACACTAGCTGTAATATTAGTAGGAGACGATCCAGCTTCTCACTCGTATGTAAAAGCAAAAAAGAAAGCATGTGAAGAAGCGGGAATTAAATGTATCGTAGAACAATATCCTACCTCGTTAACAGAAAGTGAATTAGTTAATAGAATAGACGACTTTAACAAAGATTGTGCTATTGACGGTATATTAGTTCAGTTGCCTTTACCTAAACATATAAATGAGCTTGCTATAATTGAAAAAATCTCTCCAGAAAAGGATGTAGATGGTTTTCATCCAATCAACATTGGGCGTATGATGATTAATCAAGAAACGTTCCTTCCGTGTACACCTTACGGAATTTTAGAGATGATTAAATCATTAAAGGTAAGTATTACTGGCAAACATGTCGTTGTTATTGGACGAAGTAATATCGTTGGAAAACCAGTGGGTCAATTATTTTTAAAAGAAGACGCGACCATTACTTATTGTCATTCGAAAACAAAAAATATGGAAGAAATCACGAAACGTGCAGATATTTTAATTGTTGCTGTTGGCAAACCGAATATTATCACAGCTAATTTTGTTAAAGACGGGGCGATTGTAATTGATGTCGGTGTAAATCGACTAGAGAACGGTAAGCTTTGTGGAGATGTAAATTTTCAGGAAGTGAAAGAAGTTGCAAGTTATATTACACCAGTTCCGGGTGGTGTAGGTCCAATGACAATCACGATGTTACTTCAAAATACGCTTCAATCTGCTAGTAAAAAAGCAAATAAACTTAGTAAAAGTAGTACATAAAACCTGCTACTTTTCGGTTTCAACATAATATGATATGTTAAGAGGGGAAGAAAACGACAAAATTCTTCGTCTCTTTTTTTGTTTGAAAATTATAAGGAAAACGCTTCAAAAAGGAGCATTATGAATGAGTGAACAAAAGTATTTAACTGTTACGGCACTAACGAAATATATTAAACGAAAGTTCGATGTAGATCCTCATTTACAAGATGTTTTAGTTAAAGGGGAAATATCCAACTATAAGCAACATAGTCGTGGCCATATGTATTTTACACTAAAGGATGAAAATGCGAGACTGCAGGCTGTCATGTTTGCAGGAAATAATCGAAACCTTCCTTTTAAACCTGAGGAAGGGATGAAAGTATTAGTACGTGGAGAAATAACGGTCTACGAAGGCAGTGGGCAATACCAAATTTACATTAAAGAAATGCAGCCTGATGGAATTGGTAGCTTATATTTAGCTTACGAGCAATTAAAGAAAAAGCTATCTGAAGAGGGATTATTTGATGCGAAATATAAAAAAGCTATTCCACCTTTTCCTGAAAAAATTGGTGTGATTACATCGCCAACTGGCGCGGCTGTACGTGATATTATTACAACAATTAAGCGCCGTTATCCTATTTCTCAAATTATTGTTGTCCCTGCACTTGTTCAAGGTGGAAATGCAGCACCGTCCATTGTTCAAGCTATAAAGCAGGCAAACGAGCTTAATATGGATGTGCTAATTGTCGGACGTGGAGGCGGTTCGATTGAAGAGTTATGGGCTTTTAATGAAGAAATAGTAGCTCGAGAAATTTTTGGATCGAAAACACCTATTATTTCTGCAGTTGGGCATGAAACAGATTTTACAATTGCAGATTGGGTAGCTGATTTAAGGGCTCCAACACCGACAGCGGCAGCCGAATTAGCTGTACCTCACATAAAAGACTTAATGGATAAGTTATTAGATAGAAAAACAAGATTACATAGAGCATCTTATCACATTCTTTCTCAGCGGAAAGAACAGCTATCCTCTATCCAAAAATCATATGCATTTAGAAATCCTAAACAGTTATATGTACAAAAAGAGCAACAATTAGACCGGATGATGGAACTTTTAGACTACAACATAAAACGTACGATAGAACGGAAACGAAACGAATGGGAGCGGAGACACGAGTTGATTCGTCGCCATCATCCGAAAAAACAAGTATCGGATGGAGAAAATCTCGTAGCTAGTCAAACGAAATTACTTCAAAAAGCTATGCTACAGGTTTTGCAAAAGAAGAAATGGGAATTTGATAAAAGGCTATCTCAAATTGATGCATTAAGTCCGTTGAAAATTATGAATAGAGGATACAGTATTGCTTATAACGAAAATAACGATGTTATTAAACGAGTAGAGCAAACGAAAATTGGAGATCAAATGTCCATTCATGTTCAAAATGGCTTTATAAACTGTGAAGTAAAAAGTGTTAAGGAGGAACAAAAGGATGAGTGAGAAAAAGAATGAACTTTCATTTGAGGATGCAATAAAGCAGTTAGAACGTATAGTAGAAAAATTAGAACATGGGGATGTTCCGTTAGAAGAGGCTATAACTTATTATAAAGAAGGTATGAATCTTTCTAAGCATTGCCATGACCGATTAAAGCATGTAGAAGCACAAATGGAACAAATCCTCCGCGAAAATGGGGAGCTGGAGCCCTTCTCTGTACAGGAGGAGGAATAAATGGAATTAGTAAATTTAGAGCAATTTTTCAAAGAAAATAAACAATTAGTAGAAGAATATTTAACAGCCAATATATCTGAACTTCATGCACCTACTGTTATTGTGGATGCAATGAAATACTCATTAGATGCGGGCGGGAAAAGAATTAGACCACTATTGTTGTTGGCTACTTTGCAATCATTCGGCAAAGATGAAGCAATTGGTTTACCGGTGGCAGCTGCTGTTGAAATGATTCATACATATTCTCTAATTCATGATGACTTACCTTGTATGGATGACGATGATTACAGACGTGGTAAACTAACGAACCATAAAGTGTTCGGAGAAGCGATGGCGGTCCTAGCGGGTGATGCCCTACTTACGTTCAGCTTTCAAGTGATTACTAGGCTTATAAAGGAATATAAAATAGACCCGTTAACAGGAATGAAATTAGTAGAAGAGTTAGCGATGGCAGCAGGCCCTGAAGGAATGGTCGGTGGTCAAGTAGCTGATATGGAAGGTGAAGGAAAAAGTTTAAGTTTAAATGATTTAATCTATATTCATGAGCATAAAACAGGTAAGCTATTAGAATTTAGTTTAGTAGCTGGTGCGACACTTGCTAACGCTTCAGAAGAAGAAATCAAAAAACTAAGAGAAGTTGCTTATCACATAGGACTTGCTTTCCAAATTAAAGACGATATTCTAGATATAGAAGGAGAACAAGAAAAAATAGGTAAAAGAGTAGGTTCTGATACAGCTAATGATAAAGTGACATATCCATCTCTGTTAACGTTGGAAGGTGCCAAGGATAAATTACAAGAGCATATTAGTGCGGCAAAAGCCCTTCTTTCCTCTCTCGAACTGAAAAATGACCTCCTTCATCAAGTTTGTGACTTAATTGGTAACCGAGACCATTAAAGTCTTTCAAGATTGAGTGTTTTTAAACGATATGTTATAATTTATGGTACTTACAGGAGTGGTGCAGTATTCTAGTCAATCTACCTTTTTGGAAGGCGGGCCTAAAAATCCGCTAAAGGGCACATCGATGAAGTTTCTTGTGTCGGCTTGAGGCGCCCAGCTTTGGGTTGATGCAGGGAGTAAAGGAAGTAGGGCGATCCACAAAGGCATGTGGGCGTGGACCCTGCTTCCGCGGAGGCCCATTTTTTGCTTTTCGTCTTATAAAGGGAGAGGAGCGGAATGGTGATAAACCTGCTTATTCTTTTTACATGGGGAAAAAGAATGCAGCGTAGCCTGCCTTGAGTGGAGTTAGAGGGGATTGTAGGTACAGAGGGAATTAAAAGCAAGGCCAGTTTTTATTTCCTAATTAAGCTATATGAAATCTGCTCTGCAAAAGAGGCTAAGAAAAGGTTAAGGGTTGTGGAGGAAAACTCCTAGACTGTTCCTTTATGACATATATAGAGGATTATAGTGCGGACTAAGTGGTAATCCAGTCTAACAGCTGGCGACACTGTTAAGGTGAGTTTAAAGGGGAACCGCTCGGATGGCGACACCGAGTACTTGCTTGGGAAAACCTACTGGACCTAAGCCGCAGTCTTTACTCTATATATGACCACTCCACTTACATATTATTAGGAACGTGGAAAACTATATAGATATAATTAAGGAAATGAATACATGATAAATAAGTTTAAAGACGCAATAAATTGGAGTCTAGCGATTGCCGTTATCACGCTTGTGTTAGCGGCTATTTTTTCAATCGTTTCTACGCTACTCTTATCTGGCGTAACATGGGCGATTGGAATGTTAATCGTTTTTATTATTGTGTTAATTGGTATATTTTTTGATATGGTCGGTATTGCAGCAACTGCTGCTGACGAAACACCGTTTCATGCAATGGCATCAGAAAAAGTATTTGGTGCAAAACAATCGATTCATATCGTTCGAAATGCCGACCGATTCGCGAGCTTTTGTAATGATGTAATTGGAGATATATCTGGTATTATTAGTGGTACAGCTTCAGCTATAGTGGTAATTCAATTTACACTTTCTATGCAGCATCAAGAGGATTCCGCTTTTCATTACGTTATCTCTGTCGTTTTTACAAGTGTTGTAGCTGCGCTTACTGTTGGTGGTAAAGCATTTGGGAAGTCGTTAGCAATGAAATATTCAACTCCCATTATTTTTCAAGCTGGGAAAGTGTTTCATTTATTAGAAAATAACTTTAAAATTACTATTTTGAAGGATAATAAAAATAAGAAAAAAAGAAAACGAAAAAAGTAAGGAAAGAGAGTGGTCCCTCTTGGATGTTACAAAGATTACAAGCCCACAAATATTAAAAAAGATGTCAACGGAAGAGTTGGAAGCACTAAGTGCAGATATCCGTCAATTTTTAATTGAGAAGTTATCCAAAACAGGGGGACATATTGGTCCTAACTTAGGTGTGGTAGAACTAACTATTGCTCTTCATAAAGTTTTTGATAGCCCAAAAGATAAACTTTTATGGGACGTTGGACATCAATCATATGTTCATAAGATATTAACTGGTCGTGCCTGTGAATTTGATACGTTACGCCAATATAAAGGTCTTTGTGGATTCCCGAAAATGATTGAAAGTGAACATGATGTATGGGAAACCGGACATTCCTCCACTTCTCTTTCTGCTGCAATGGGTATGGTTGCGGCAAGAGATATTAAAGGTACAAAAGAGCACGTTATCCCAATTATTGGTGATGGAGCTCTAACCGGTGGAATGGCTTTAGAGGCACTTAACCATATTGGACATGAGAAGAAAAACATGATTGTTATCTTGAATGATAATGAAATGTCGATTGCTCCGAACGTTGGAGCACTTCATAGCGTTTTAGGAAGACTACGAACAGCTGGAAAGTATAATTGGGTAAAAGATGAATTAGAAATGCTGTTGAAGAAAATTCCGGCAGTTGGTGGAAAGCTAGCTTCCACTGCGGAAAGAATTAAAGACAGTGTGAAATATTTACTTGTAAGCGGAATGTTCTTTGAAGAGCTCGGCTTTACTTATTTAGGTCCAATTGATGGTCATAATTATCAGGAGCTTTTTGAGAATTTACAATATGCGAAGAAAACAGAAGGTCCGGTAATCGTTCATGTAATAACGAAAAAAGGTAAAGGGTTTAAGCCTGCTGAAACAGATAAGGTTGGAACGTGGCATGGTACAGGTCCATATAAAATAGAAACAGGAGATTTAATTAAACCTGTTAGTGCACCACCTGCATGGAGTAGTGTTATAAGTGAAACAGTTAGAAGACTGGCTAGAGAAGACGAGCGTATTGTTGCGATTACACCAGCAATGCCAGTAGGCTCTAAATTAGTTGGTTTTGCTAGTGAGTTCCCGGAAAGAATGTACGATGTAGGTATTGCAGAACAGCATGCTACCACCATGGCTGCTGGACTGGCTACTCAAAAAATGAAGCCGTTTTTAGCAATATACTCTACGTTTTTACAACGTGCGTATGACCAAGTAGTTCATGATATTTGCCGTCCGAATTTAAACGTATTTATCGGTATTGACCGTTCGGGCTTAGTTGGTGAAGATGGAGAAACTCACCAAGGGGTATTTGATATAGCATTTTTACGTCACTTGCCTAATTTAGTACTAATGATGCCGAAAGATGAGAACGAAGGCCAACATATGGTACATACATCTTTAACGTATGATGATGGCCCGATTGCACTACGTTTCCCTAGAGGTAATGGTCTAGGGGTGAAAATGGACGAAGAGCTTAAACAAATTCCGATTGGCTCTTGGGAAGTGTTAAAAGAAGGTAGCGATGCAGCAATTTTAACATTTGGTACAACCATTCCGATGGCATTGGAAGCAGCTGAACTTCTAGAAAAAGAGGATGTTTCTGTTAAAGTAATTAACGCTCGCTTTATTAAACCGATGGACGAAGGGATGCTTCATAGTTTATTGGAAGATTGTATGCCGTTATTAACAATTGAAGAAGCCGTTTTACAAGGGGGCTTCGGAAGTGCGGTGTTAGAATTTGCAAATGATCATGGCTATGCTTCCCCTATTAAACGTATGGGTATACCAGATCGTTTTATTGAACATGGTAGTGTAAAGGCGTTATTAGAAGAAATAGGACTCACAACTCCTGAAGTTGTGCGGACAATAAAGACGATTGCAAGAAGAAAACAAAAAAGGGCATAACAACATGACAAAAAAAGAAAGAATTGATGTTTTACTAGTTGAAAGAGGTTTAGTTGATTCTCGGGAAAAAGCTAAAAGATCCGTAATGGCTGGGTTAGTATATTCGAATGAGGAACGCTTAGACAAGCCCGGAGAAAAAATTGCAATTGATGCTCCTCTTACGATAAAGGGAAACGTACTTCCTTACGTAAGTAGAGGTGGCCTTAAGCTAGAAAAAGCATTAAAAGTATTCAATTTAAATATAAAAGACAAAATGATGATAGATATAGGAGCTTCTACTGGTGGTTTTACGGATTGTGCACTGCAAAATGGTGTGAAAAAAAGCTATGCTTTAGATGTTGGATACAACCAACTTGCGTGGAAGTTACGTCAAGATGAAAGAGTTATCGTAATGGAACGAACAAACTTCCGTTATGTTACCCCAAGTGATTTAACAGAAGGAATGCCTGAGTTTGCATCAATTGATGTATCTTTCATTTCGCTAAGATTAATACTACCTGTTTTAAAAGGACTTTTAGTTCCTGGTAGTGACGTTGTTGCCTTAGTAAAACCACAATTTGAAGCAGGTCGAGAGCAAGTTGGTAAAAAAGGGATTGTGCGTGACGCTAAAGTACATGAACAAGTGTTACATGACATTATTCAATTTGCCTTAAACCAACAGTATGTAATTGAAAACTTATCGTTTTCACCAATAACAGGTGGTGATGGGAACATTGAATTTTTACTCCACCTTTCTTACTATGGTGAAGACCATAAGAATGAAATAAAATTAAATGAGTCGATCGAAGAAGTCGTTAGCCAAGCACATGCACAACTTCGAGCTGCAAAAGGGGAATAACTATAAAAAGTTATTCCCTATTTTTTAGATTAATGAAAACATTATTATGAAACGATAAAAAAGAAACTTTTCGACATAATACTGATTTTTCTTCGTAAATTAGAGTTATTTTGAAGAAAAAAATCTTTTAATTATTCAATGATTGATTTACGATAAAGGTATATATTAGAAGGAATTGCTATTATTTAATATTAGGGGGTCAATGAATGACTAAGGGGCAGAGACATATAAAAATTAGGGAGCTCATTACAAATCGCGAAATTGAAACACAAGATGAATTAGTCGATTTATTAAAAGGGTTAGGCTTTAATGTAACTCAAGCAACGGTTTCTCGAGATATAAAAGAGTTACATTTAGTAAAGGTTCCAATGCAGGATGGTCGTTATAAATATAGCCTTCCAGCAGATCAGCGTTTTAACCCGTTACAAAAGCTAAGAAAATCACTACTTGATGCTTTCGTGAAATTAGATGTTGCTGGCCATATGATCGTAATGAAAACAATGCCTGGTAATGCTAATGCAATTGGAGTTTTAATAGATAATTTAGATTGGGTTGAAATATTAGGCACAATTTGTGGAGATGATACTTGTTTAATTATTTGTCGTACTCCAGAAGAAGCAAATCAGCTGTCAGACAAGTTTTTAGGAATGCTTTAAAACAAGAAAGAAAAATAAGGTGAGGTATTATGATTGCAGAACTTTCGATAAAAAACTTTGCAATAATCGAAGCGGTATCTATTTCGTTTGATAAAGGTTTAACGGTATTAACAGGTGAAACAGGTGCGGGTAAATCGATTATTATTGATGCCATCCACCTTTTAGCAGGTGGGCGAGGTTCGCAAGAATTTGTGAGGCATGGAGAAAAGAGGGCGGAAATTGAAGGTCTTTTTCTAATAGAAAGTGAAAAACATCCATGTATTCACGTTTGTCATGAGCTTGGAATTGAATTAGATGATAATATGGTCGTGCTTCGTAGGGAAATTCATGCATCAGGAAAAAGTGTTTGTAGAGTGAACGGGAAATTAGTAACTATTTCCGTTTTAAGAGAAGTTGGGCGTACGTTAGTAGACATTCACGGGCAGCACGAACATCAAGAATTAATGAATGCTGATTTACATATCGACCTATTAGATCAATTCGGAAATGAAGCGATAAACAAGTGTGTGGAAGCGTACAATAACGTATACGATCATTATAAAAGTTTAGAGGTAAGATTGAATGATTTAACGACAAATGAACAACAAATGGCACATCGGTTAGATCTAATTCAGTTCCAACTAGAAGAAATTAATAATGCTAAACTACAGCCGAAAGAAGAGGAAGAACTACTGGCAGAAAGAAATAAAATTAGTAACTATCAAAAACTTTTCCAAGCGTTAAACAATAGCTATTATAGTCTTCATGGTGAACAAAAAGGGTTAGATTGGGTTGGACATGCTATGAGTGAAACGGAAGCGCTAAAGGCAATCGATCCAAAATTGGGTACCATTTATGAAACGATTTCTAATGCCTATTATCAATTGGAAGAAGTTTCTTATCATATTCGTGATGAGATTGACCAATTAGAATATGACCCAGAACGTTTAGATTTTATAGAAGGTCGATTAAGTGAAATAAAGCAATTAAAAAAGAAGTATGGAAGTACTGTAGAAGAGATTTTAGAATATGCGGCAAAAATTGAAGAAGAACTCGAAACGATTCAAAATAAAGATTCTCACATCCACAAACTACAGCAGGAGCTTGAATCGGTTGAATCAGACCTTTTGTTAGAAGCGAAAGCTTTAACTGAAGCTAGAACGAAAGCTGCGGTAACATTAGAAGAGAAAATTCACGAACAGCTACGAGATCTTTATTTAGAAAAAGCAAACTTCAAAGTAAACGTTACTTCTCATAATAAATTTCAAAAAAATGGTGTAGATGCAGTAGAATTTTATTTAACGACAAATCCAGGCGAACCGTTAAAACCGTTAGCGAGAGTTGCTTCAGGTGGAGAGTTATCGCGTATAATGCTAGCGATGAAAAGTATCTTTTCCCAACATCAAGGTATTACATCGATTATTTTTGATGAAGTAGATACTGGTGTAAGTGGAAAAGTGGCTCAAGCAATTGCAAACAAAATTTATTCTGTTTCGGTGGAATCACAAGTTCTTTGTATTTCTCATTTACCACAAGTCGCTGCAATGAGCGATACGCATTTATTTATTAGTAAAGAAATTGATAAAGAGCGAACAAAAACAAGAGTTAACATTCTTTCAATCGAAGAAAAGGTTAACGAAATTGGACGAATGATATCAGGTATAGAAGTTACGGAACTCACGAAAGAACATGCAAAAGAATTATTACAACTCGCTAATCGCCAAAAAGGAATTAAATAAAAGTTTAACGTGGTTGTATAGGAATATTATATTCCTGTATAACCACTTTTTTATTTTTTAGGTGCTTCTAATTTTTTTCTTTCACACACGTATATCCTTGAAATTATAGTTAAGAAATATGCAAAAAATATCACTAAGTATAAATTATCCAAAAAGGGTATGTTTTTTATCATAAAGTTAGTTATAAATGTAGGGTAGAAGAGGCAATATTAGTAATGTAGCCATGAAAGGTGTGGGTTAGGAGCGAGGAGAGTGAAACAGTTGAAAAAAGATATAACGAGAAAATTGATAGGCGCATTTCTCCTTGTTTCCATCATGGTGTTATGTGTGTTCCAACCATTTAAAGAGTATGTACAAATCCCTACAAAAATAACCGTCTTTGAAGGACAAGGGATAACTTTTCCAGCAACATTACCAGTTCAAGCAAAAGTAGGTGGGACAGACACATCAGTCGATGTCTCACATAACGATGGAGTGGTTGCAGTTAGTGGAAGAAAAACTGGCCAAGGAAAAGTATTGTTAGAAATGGCTGGATTTCCAATTAAACAAATGAATGTTGATGTAATCCCGGAGTATAAAGTTTATCCTGGAGGTCAATCAATCGGTGTAAAACTAAATACAGTTGGCGTGCTAGTGGTTGGTCACCACTTAGTAGACACAGTAGACGGTAAGCATTCTCCTGGGGAAATTGCAGGAATTCAAGTTGGAGACATTATTACGAAAATTAATGGCAAAACCGTTGAACAAATGAGTGATGTTGCTCCTTTTGTACAAGAGGCAGGAAAAAAAGGTAAATCTCTGCAATTAGAAATTGCACGGGAGCAAGAAACAATTGAAACAGAATTAACACCGTTAAAAGATAAAGATGAAGATTCGTACCGAATAGGATTATATATTAGGGATTCAGCTGCTGGAATTGGAACGATGACATTTTACGATCCAAAAACAATGAGATATGGAGCTCTAGGGCATGTTATTTCTGATATGGATACGAAGAAACCAATTGTCGTTCAAGATGGACAAATTGTTCGTTCGACTGTTACGTCGATAGAAAAAGGAAGTAACGGTGTACCAGGTGAAAAACTCGCGAGATTTTCAAATGATCGAGAAGCAATTGGAGATATTACAAGGAATAGTCCATTTGGTATATTTGGCAAATTACACAAAGATATTCAAAATGGAAAAATGGACGAAGCTTTACCTATTGCGTTACCGCATGAAGTAAAGGAAGGTCCGGCAAAAATATTAACAGTTGTTGATGAAGATAAAGTTGAAGAATTTGATGTGGAAGTTGTAAGCAAAATAGAACAAAAGTTTCCAGCAACAAAAGGGATGGTAATAAAAATAACAGATCCTAAACTTTTGGAAAAAACCGGGGGAATTGTTCAAGGGATGAGTGGTAGTCCAATAATTCAAGATGGAAAAATAATTGGAGCTGTCACTCATGTATTTGTTAATGACCCAACAAGCGGATACGGAGTTCATATTGAATGGATGTTAAATGAAGCTGGGATTGATATTTACAATACAGAGGATGAGGAAAAAGCGAGCTGAAAACGGCTCGTTTTTTCTTTTATTATTAATCAAAATAATGTATGATGTACATAATATAAAGATTTTTCGACAAAGTTACTGCTATCCCTATGTCAAATATCGTAATTAGTCGAAAATAGCAGATAACTGAAGAAAAAACGAGATTTACTATAAAAATTACGATTTTTTTTAAAAATAAGAGGAAATGCTGTTGCGTTGTCGAAATGAATATGTAGAATAGAAATAGATGACAAATATGTTTATGGAACTGAGGAGGAAATTTGTTTGATGAAAACTAAAGTTTGTGTAGTAGATGATAATCGAGAATTAGTTGGGTTGCTTGAAGATTATATTTCAGCTCAGGAAGATATGGAAGTTGTTGGTACTGCTAGTAACGGTCAAGAGTGTTTACAGCTTCTTGAGAAAAGTAATCCAGACGTACTTATATTAGATATTATTATGCCACATTTAGATGGTTTAGCTGTCTTAGAAAGAATGAGAGCATTAAATCTTACTAAACAACCGAATGTTATTATGTTAACTGCCTTCGGTCAAGAAGATGTGACAAAAAAAGCTGTAGAGTTAGGCGCATCTTATTTTATATTAAAACCGTTTGATATGGAACATTTAGTAAGTAATATTCGTCAAGTTAGTGGTAAAGCTGCACCGATCATCAAGAGTTCACACCAAACATTCGTACGTCATTCAGAGCCGAAAACGAAAAATTTAGATGCTAGTATTACTAGTATTATTCATGAAATTGGAGTTCCGGCACATATAAAAGGATATTTATATTTACGTGAAGCAATTTCTATGGTATATAACGATATTGAGCTTTTAGGCTCCATCACAAAAGTTTTATACCCTGATATCGCTAAAAAGTTTAACACTACTGCAAGCCGTGTGGAGCGTGCAATTCGTCATGCGATTGAAGTAGCCTGGAGCCGTGGCAACATAGATTCTATTTCCTCCTTATTCGGTTATACGGTTTCCATGTCTAAAGCTAAACCAACAAACTCAGAATTCATCGCAATGGTCGCTGATAAACTTCGCTTGGAGCATAAAGCTTCTTGAGAGGGTAAGGAAAATAAAGAATAATTCAAACACCCTTCTTAAGTTGAAGGGTGTTTTTTTTGCATAGTAAAAAGACACCCATATTTAATGATGAATCTCACATAATGGCTGTCTTGTGTATAACATTATTTACGATTACTTGCTTCTTCGCGTTCTATTTCAATAAGCTTTTGAATTAAAATATGTTGAGGTGTGTGCATCACTTGTTCTAATGGTACGTCTAATGCTTTTGCTAATTTTTGCGCTGTTTCTGCAGAGATTTGTAAAGGTCTCATTTTATCACCTCTTTCAACTAATTATAATATATTTGTACTAAAATATTCGGCAGATGGCAAATGATAAAGGGTGTAGGAGGATAAATATGGATACTAAAATTTTCGGTCATAGAGGAGCGGCTGGTACGCATCCAGAAAATACGATGATTAGTTTTCAACAAGCAAAAAAAGTAGGGGCAGATGGAATTGAACTGGATGTCCAATTGAGTTCAGATGGCGTTCCTGTTGTCATACATGATGAAAAAGTTGACCGAACAACAGACGGTTCTGGTTTTGTAAAAGATAAAACGATGGAAGAATTAAAACAATTAAACGCAGTATTTAAATTTAAACAGTTTGATTTTTGTCCAATCCCAACATTACAGGAAGTTTTGGAGTGGGCAAGTCAGACGACTTTACTTATTAATATTGAATTAAAAAACAGTGTAATTGCTTATGAAGGACTAGAAGAAAAAGTAGTGGAACTAGTAAAGCTCTATAAAGTAGAAAAACAAACAATCTTTTCTAGTTTTAATCATTATAGTATTTCTAAACTACATCGGATAGCGCCTCACATTGAAAAAGCAATTCTATACTCTGAAGGGTTGTTTGAACCGTGGAATTATGCACATGTTGTAGGGGCGCAAAGTTTACACCCTAATAAAGGAGTTGCTACTAAAGCGATCGTTAAAGCTGCCGGAAGTAAAGGAATCCAGGTGCGTCCGTATACAGTGAATGATGAAAGAACGATGAAAAAGATGTTTGCCATGAATGTATCCGGCTTCTTCACGGATTATCCAGAAAAAGCGCTCCAAATTAGAGAAAAAATTGAGTCATGTCCACTTAAATAATTGTAATCGGCGTCTTCCCATTTGTGAGGACGCTTATTTTAATTATTTGTGACTTACCTTACGGAACGACTGGGAGGGTGATATGGTCAATGCAATAGGAAAATTTGTACTTAACTAATAAAATTTTTAAAATCCATATTGAGGTAACGAACAAAGAAAGTCCTAAAAGTCAGTTTCTACTGACTTATAGGACAGCCTCATTTTTTCTGAAACCTATTTTGAACTTTATTTCGTTTTCGATCTCGGTAAAATATAAACCCAGCCACAAACCAAAGGCCAATTCCTAAAAACAAAAGACCGACAACGAACTGTAACAATAATGAAGGAATAGGAGCGTGCAAAACGCCGAAAATCATATCTCTCATTAATTTAATACCTAATACAGCTAACAATGCTGGCAACACTAAAATAGTTAATGCAATAATTCGTTGCATGAGCTCATAAAGCCTCACTTCCTATAAATGCTAGAATATCTGAAATAAGTATATCAGATATTCTGTTGCAAGGAATAGCAATAACATATATTATTAAAGTGTGCAAACATTTTCAATCAAATGAAAAAGGGTATGAAAAATTTTTCATGGTTTATATAAATTATGAGTTGATAAGGGGTCTGTTATGCAATCTGTATTAATTGTAGGCGCAGGTAAAGGCGGTTCTGCAATGCTAAGAATGCTTATGCATTCAGAAATGTTTTTAGTGAAAAGGATAGTTGACATTAGAGAAGATGCACCGGGATTAAAGTTTGCAACTACTTTGGGAATTGACACAGGAGTTAAGTGGCAAGATTATTTGTCTGATGATCTCGACATTATTATTGAAGCAACTGGCTCAGATGAAGTCTTTCAAGCAATTAGAGGTGCAAAGGGCAAGAAAACGGTGCTCGTTCCAGGAAGTGTTGCTTCTATATTTGCAAGATTAGTCGAAAAGCATGAAGCGTTAATTTCGAAACTTCAACAAGAGTCACATAAACGAGATTTAATCTTTAATAATTTACACGATGGGTTAATTGGAATTGATTCAGCGGGAATTATTCATTTTTATAATAAAAGTGCAGAAAAAATTGTTGGAGTTAGAAAAAAAGAAGCACTTCACAAACATATTTTGGAGACAATACCATCAAGTAGATTACCAAATGTATTACATAGTAAAAGGGTAGAAAAGAATAGCGAATTACTTCTGGAAAATGGAAAACGAGTAATTAGTACTAGAAGTCCAATCATCGATGAAGATGGAAATGTATTAGGAGCATTCTCGGTATTTAAAGATATTACGGAAGTAATGAATTTAGCGGAGGAAGTGACTAACTTAAAGGAAATCCAGTCTATGCTGGAATCCATTATTCAATCTTCAGATGATGCGATCTCGGTAGTTGATGAATTCGGTCGAGGATTAATGATCAACCGTGCATACTCTAGGCTCACAGGTTTGAAAGAAGAACAAGTTGTCGGCAAGCCAGCTACTGCCGATATTTCAGAAGGCGAAAGTATGCATATGAAAGTATTGGAAACGAGACGAGCTGTTCGTGGAGTGAAAATGAAAGTTGGTCCTTCTAAAAGAGAAGTAATTGTCAATGTTGCGCCTGTTATCGTGGACGGTAAGCTTAAAGGAAGTGTTGGGGTCATTCATGATGTTTCAGAAATACAAAACTTAACGAATGAATTAAACCGTGCTCGACAAATCATCCGAACCCTTGAAGCGAAATATTCATTTGATGATATTATCGGTTCTTCCGAAGAAATGCGATTGGCAGTAGAGCAAGCTAAATTAGGTGCAAGAACACCTGCTACTGTTTTGTTAAGGGGAGAATCTGGAACGGGTAAAGAACTGTTTGCTCACGCTATCCATAATGGAAGTGAACGAAAATATAATAAATTTATCCGTGTCAATTGTGCAGCAATATCTGAAACGTTGCTAGAAAGTGAATTATTCGGGTATGAAGAAGGTGCTTTTTCAGGTGCTAAACATGGAGGGAAAAAGGGTCTTTTTGAAGAAGCGAATAATGGTAGTATTTTTTTGGATGAAATTGGAGAATTATCTGCTAATACACAAGCAAAACTATTAAGGGTATTACAAGAAGGTGAAATAGTTCGTGTTGGAGGAACGAAACCGATTTCTATAAATGTCCGAGTTATTGCAGCAACGAACGTCAATTTAGAAAAAGGTATAGTGGAAGGTACTTTTCGGGAGGATTTGTATTATCGTTTAAATAGAATGCCCATTCATATCCCGTCTTTGAGAAAAAGAAAAGAGGATATACCTTCCCTTTGTAAACATTTAATTCAAAAAATTAATCAAGATTATGGTAGGACAATTGAAGGGTTAACCGAAGGTGCTATTACTTACTTAATGAAATATGATTGGCCAGGTAATGTAAGGGAATTGGAAAATATTTTAGGTCGTGCAATCATTTTTATGAATAATCATGAACTGTATATTGATTTATCTCATATTCCTGATTTAAACACGAAAAATGAAGAAGATATAAAAGAAGAAACAGAAATGTTCATCCCGGAAAACAGAAACTTAACGGAAATGTTAGAGAGTTATGAAGAGGGTATTATAAAAAAGACGTTAAGTAAAAATAACGGAAATAAAACAAAAACGGCGAAAGAACTTGGTGTTTCTATACGTAATTTATATTATAAAATGCAAAAATACGAAATTGAATAAAGTTGCATGCAATATTTTGCATATATTGCAAAGGAATGCACGGTCAAAAAATAAAAAATGAAGCGTTTTCAATATTTAAAAGTTGGCACGGTTCTTGCATTTATGAAAGTGTAAGCAAGAAAGGAAGGGTTGGAAGTGAAACTAGAACAATTAATCAACAAAGCAACCCAAATGACTCCTAAAGTGGTAGCTGTCGCTGCTGCAGAAGACTCTGAAGTAATGGTGGCAGTATCAGAAGCTGTAAAAAAAGGATTAGCCTCCTTCTTACTTTTTGGTGATGAAGAAAAGATAATGGAGTTATTGTCTGTTAATGGGTTAGCCGTAATGGAAGATAAGATAAAAGTAGTACAAGCAGCTAATGAAAAAGAAGCTGCAGCACTTGCTGTAAAGGCAGTGTCTAGTAAAGAAGCAGATGTCTTAATGAAAGGACATGTATCCACTGCAACTATTTTAAAAGAAGTATTAAATAAAGAATACGGTCTACGCACAGGTAATGTATTGTCACATGTTGCAGCCTTTGAAGTGCCTGGCTATGATCAGTTAATTTTTGTTACGGATGCTGCAATGAATATTGAACCAACTATTGAGCAGAAAGTTCAAATTGTTAACAATTCAGTAAACTTCGCTCGTGCTGTAGGTGTAGAAGTGCCCAAAGTTGCACCCTTAGCCGCAGTTGAAGTAGTGAACCCAAGCATGCGAGCAACGGTTGATGCAGCACTGTTAACTCAAATGAATAAACGTGGACAAATAAAAAACTGTATTATTGATGGCCCTCTTGCTTTAGACAATGCTGTATCTCAGTTGGCTGCCGAACAAAAAGGGATAGCTGGTGAAGTAGCTGGTCATGCAGATATATTATTTGTACCAACAATTGAGGTCGGCAACGTCCTATATAAATCACTTATTTACTTTGCCAATGCTAAGGTTGGAGCAGTTATTACAGGCGCAAAGGCACCGATTGTTTTAACGTCTCGTGCTGATTCAGCAGAGAGTAAATTAAATTCATTAGCTTTAGCTGTTAGCGCAGTTTAAACATATAAATTTGGGGAGGAATACTAACATGGAAATTTTCAAATATATGGAGAAATATGATTACGAACAACTAGTCATTTGCCAAGATAAAACTTCAGGTTTAAAAGCAATTATCGCTATTCACGACACAACATTAGGTCCAGCTTTAGGTGGTACACGTATGTGGACTTATGAGTCTGAAGAAGCTGCGATTGAAGATGCTCTACGCTTAGCAAAAGGTATGACATATAAAAATGCTGCTGCAGGATTAAATCTTGGTGGTGGTAAAACAGTTATCATCGGCGACCCACGTAAAGATAAAAATGAAGAAATGTTCCGTGCTTTTGGACGATACATTCAAGGCTTAAACGGACGTTATATTACAGCAGAAGATGTTGGTACTACAGTTGCAGATATGGATTTAATTTATGAAGAAACGAATTATGTTACTGGTGTATCACCTGCATTTGGCTCATCTGGTAATCCTTCACCTGTAACGGCATACGGTGTATATCGTGGTATGAAAGCAGCTGCGAAAGAAGCGTTCGGTACTGATTCTTTAGAAGGAAAAGTAGTAGCTGTGCAAGGTATAGGAAACGTTGCATTTAACTTATGTCGTCATCTACATGAAGAAGGCGCACAATTAATCGTTACCGATATTAATAAAGAAGCTGTACAACGTGCTGTAGAACAATTTGGAGCAAAAGCTGTTGATCCAGCAGACATTTATAGCGTAGAATGCGATATTTATGCTCCATGTGCTCTTGGTGCAACTATTAATGATGAAACAATTCCACAAATTAAGGCAAAAGTTATTGCTGGAGCAGCGAATAACCAATTATTAGATACTCGTCACGGTGACATTATTCATGAAATGGGCATCGTTTATGCACCTGATTACGTAATTAACGCAGGTGGTGTTATTAACGTTGCAGATGAGCTTTATGGATATAACCGCGACCGTGCGATGAAAAAAGTAGAAACAATCTACAACAACATTGAGCGTGTAATTGAAATTGCTAAACGTGACAATATCCCAACATACCTAGCTGCAGATCGTCTGGCAGAAGAAAGAATTGAACGAGTGAGAAATTCTCGTAGTCAGTTCCTACAAAACGAAAAACATATTTTAAGTCATCGTAAATAATAAACAGAAAAGGATACGGAAAGAGGGTTAATCCTTCTTTCCGGTTTTTACTGGAGGTTTCAACTTTGAATGAAAAAGAATATCGAGTTCTCGTAATCAACCCAGGATCAACCTCAACAAAAATCGGTGTTTTCGATAATGAACGATCAATATTTGAAAAAACAATACGTCATGATAGCGATACTATCAATTCGTATGCAACAATCTTTGATCAATACGAATTTCGGAAATCAACTATTTTAGAGACGTTAGACGAGGAAGGTATTAACATTTCTAAATTAAGTGCTGTATGTGGTCGTGGTGGCTTATTACGCCCTATCGAAGGTGGCACATATGCGGTAAATGATGCTATGCTAGAAGATTTAAAAGTTGGCTACTCAGGCCAACATGCTTCCAATCTTGGTGGTATTTTAGCTTATGAAATTGCAACAGGACTAAATATCCCTTCTTTTATTGTGGATCCGGTCGTTGTTGACGAATTATCGGATATCGCTAGAATTTCGGGCTTTTCTCTAATTGAACGTAAGAGTATTTTTCATGCATTAAATCAAAAAGCTGTTGCTCGCCGTGTTGCCAAAAATTTAGGGAAGAAATATGAAGAATTAAATTTAATTGTGACACATATGGGTGGCGGTATTACAGTAGGTGTTCATGAAAATGGTCGAGTAGTTGATGTGAACAACGGACTACACGGAGATGGACCTTTTAGCCCGGAGCGTGCAGGAACAGTTCCAGTTGGTGACCTTGTTTCTTTATGTTTCTCTGGTGAATATTATCGTGAAGAAATAATGAAAAAGCTCGTCGGACAAGGTGGCCTTGTCGGTTACTTAGGCACTAATGATGCTGTTCAAGTAGAAAAAATGATAGATCAAGGCGATGAAGATGCAGCTCTAGTTTACGATGCCATGGCATATCAAGTTGCCAAAGAAATCGGTTCTGCTAGCGCAGTACTGTCCGGGAAAGTCGATGCAATCATATTAACTGGTGGCTTAGCATACGGAAAAGGTTTCGTAAAACTAATTTCAGATCGAATTAGTTGGATTGCAGATGTCATTGTACATCCTGGTGAAAATGAGTTACAAGCTTTAACAGAAGGTGCTTTACGTGTACTTCGTGGTGAGGAAAAGGCAAAAGTTTACCCGGGCAATAATGTAAACAGCAAAGTAACTAACTAGAAAGGAGAAATATATATGGCTCAAGAATACGATTTAGTCATTCTAGGAGGAGGAACTGGTGGTTACGTAGCTGCTATACGTGCTTCTCAATTAGGGTTAAAAACAGCAGTAGTTGAAAAAGGAAAGCTAGGGGGAACTTGTTTACATGCAGGTTGTATTCCTAGTAAAGCATTGTTAAGAAGTGCTGAAGTGTTTTCTCAAACGAAAAAAAGTGAGGAATTCGGCGTTATTTCTGGAGAAGTAAAATTAGACTTTTTAAAAGTACAAGAACGCAAACAAAAAATTATAAACCAACTTCATGGTGGAGTTCAACACTTAATGAAACAAGGGAAGATTGATGTGTTTCACGGAACTGGGCGCATTTTAGGACCATCGATTTTTTCTCCGATGCCTGGAACAATATCTGTTGAGTTTGAAAATGGTGACGAAAACGAAATGTTAATCCCCAAAAATGTAATCGTCGCAACAGGTTCGAGACCACGCACATTACCTGGATTGGATATTGATGGCGACCTCGTGATGACTTCAGATGAAGCGCTTCAAATGGAGAGTTTACCTAGCTCCATCATTATTGTTGGTGGAGGAGTAATCGGCATTGAATGGGCATCTATGCTTTCTGACTTTGGTGTAGAAGTTACCGTTTTAGAATATGCAGATAGAATTTTACCGACAGAAGATAAAGGGATTTCTAAAGAAGCACAACGACTAATGAAAAAGCGCGGAATTAAGCTAGTAACAGGTGCAAAAGTTTTACCTGAAACGATGGAAAAATCTTCGGGAGTTACTATTAAAGCAGAGCATAAAGGGGAACAAAAAACGTTTTCCGCTGATAAAATGCTTGTATCAGTTGGACGTCAAGCTAACGTAGAAGGTATTGGTCTTGAAAATACTGATATACAAGTAGAAAAAGGCTTTATTAAAACAAATGATTACTATCAAACAAAAGAATCTCATATTTATGCAATTGGTGACGTAATCGGCGGTCTTCAATTAGCGCATGTTGCTTCTCACGAAGGAATTGTTGCAGTTGAACATCTTGCTAATGAAAACCCTTCTCCAATTGACTATTCGTTAATTTCTAAATGTGTATACAGCAGTCCAGAAGTTGCAAGTGTCGGTTACACTGAGGAAGAAGCAAAAGAAAAAGGCTATAACATTAAAACAGGTAAGTTTAGCTTCCGAGCAATTGGTAAGGCTTTAGTATATGGAGAGTCTGACGGATTTGTAAAAATTATTGCTAATAGTGATACAGATGATATTTTAGGTGTTCATATGATAGGACCGCATGTAACAGATATGATATCTGAAGCTGGTTTAGCACGTGTATTAGATGCAACACCTTGGGAAGTTGCCCACACTATTCATCCACATCCTTCATTATCAGAAGCAATTGGGGAAGCTGCACTAGCAGTTGATGGTAAAGCAATTCATTCATAAGAATAATAGAAGGGGTATCAAACCCTTCCCTACATATTAAGGAGGTAATAAATAATGGCTGAAAATCGTCATAAAGCATTAGGTTTAACGGATGAAAACGTAATGGAAATGTATGAAACGATGCTACTTGCTCGCCGAATTGATGAGCGTATGTGGTTATTAAATCGTGCAGGTAAAATACCTTTCGTCATCTCTTGTCAAGGTCAAGAAGCAGCACAAGTAGGAGCAGCTTTTGCTTTAGACCGTGAAAAAGACTACGTTCTTCCATATTATCGCGACATGGGGGTTGTTTTAACATTTGGAATGACAGCAACGGAATTAATGCTTTCAGGATTCGCAAAAGCAGAAGATCCGAACTCTGGTGGACGTCAAATGCCAGGTCATTTCGGTCAAAAGAAAAATCGTATCGTAACAGGTTCATCACCAGTTACAACACAAGTGCCTCATGCAGTTGGTGTTGCACTTGGTGGACGTCTTGAAGGAAAAGATTTAGTAACATTTGTGACATTCGGTGAAGGTTCCTCTAACCAAGGAGATTTCCATGAGGGTGCTAACTATGCAGCAGTTCATAAGTTGCCAGTTATTTTTATGTGTGAAAACAACAAATATGCAATCTCCGTACCGTATGAAAAGCAAGTAGCATGTGAAAAGATCTCTGATCGTGCAATCGGCTATGGAATGCCAGGTGTAACTGTAGACGGTAATGATCCATTAGAAGTTTATAAAGTAGTAAAAGAAGCAGCAGACCGCGGTCGTCGTGGTGAAGGTCCTACATTAGTAGAAACTATTTCTTATCGTTTAACACCTCACTCTAGTGATGATGATGATCGTGCATACCGTGAGCGTGGCGAAGTAGAAGAAGCGAAAACGAAAGATCCAATTATTCTTTTTGCAAATTACTTAAAAGAAGTTGGCGTGTTAACAGAAGAGAAAGAGAAAGCACTTAACGATAAGATTGCGCAAGTCGTTAATGAAGCTACAGAATACGCAGAAAATGCTCCATATGCAGAGCCTGAGTATGCATTAAAGCACGTATATGCTGAGTAAGGAGGAAAAATCATGGCAGTTATTTCTTATATAGATGCGGTCACAATGGCCATTCGTGAAGAAATGGAACGCGATTCAAAAGTATTCGTACTTGGGGAAGATGTAGGTCTAAAAGGTGGAGTTTTCAAAGCAACTCAAGGGTTATATGATCAGTTTGGTGAAGACCGTGTGATTGATACACCACTTGCAGAATCTGCAATCGCAGGTGTAGCTATTGGTGCAGCAATGTATGGTATGCGTCCAATTGCTGAAATGCAATTCGCTGACTTTATTATGCCAGCAGTAAACCAAATAATATCAGAGGCGGCTCGTATCCGTTACCGTTCTAACAATGATTGGAGTTGTCCGCTAGTAGTTCGTGCTCCTTACGGTGGAGGAGTTCACGGTGCGCTTTACCATTCACAATCAGTAGAAGCAGTTTTTGCTAATCAACCAGGATTAAAGATTGTAATGCCATCTACTCCTTATGACGCAAAAGGTTTATTAAAAGCAGCTATCCGTGATGAAGACCCAGTTCTTTTCTTCGAACATAAACGTGCGTATCGTTTAATTAAAGGTGAAGTGCCTACAGATGATTACGTATTACCAATCGGTAAAGCAGACGTTAAACGTGAAGGGGAAGACATTACTGTTATTACGTACGGACTATGTGTTCATTTTGCTCTACAAGCAGCAGAACGCTTAGCGCAAGACGGAATTTCCGCACACATCCTTGATTTACGTACAGTTTACCCGTTAGATAAAGAAGCTATCGTAGAAGCAGCTTCTAAAACTGGTAAAGTGTTATTACTAACAGAAGATAATAAAGAAGGAAGCATTATGAGTGAAGTATCAGCAATTATAGCTGAAAATTGCTTATTCGATCTCGATGCACCGATTATGCGTCTTGCAGGTCCGGATGTCCCGGCAATGCCTTATGCTCCAACTATGGAAAAATACTTTATGGTTAACCCAGACAAAGTAGAAAAAGCTATGCGCGAGCTAGCGGAATTTTAATAATAGAATTATATGATGGAGGTGGTCTTCTATTTGAGGAGACCCCTTCTAAATGAACGAGGAGGTATTCACCTTGGCTATTGAAAAAATAACGATGCCGCAACTTGGAGAAAGTGTTACAGAAGGAACCATTAGCCGCTGGCTTGTTAAAGTCGGTGATACAGTAAATAAATACGACCCTCTTGCAGAGGTTATGACTGATAAAGTAAACGCAGAAATTCCATCATCTTTCTCTGGAAAAATTACAGAGCTTGTAGCAGAAGATGGCGATACTTTAGCAGTTGGTGAAATTATTTGTTATATAGAAACAGAAGGTGGAGCTGCTGGCGGAGGGGGAACTTCTAAACAAGAAGCCCCAGCAAATGCGGCTTCAACAAATGAAGAAGCTACGGCACCTACAACTAATGATGAGGATCAGCCGAACAAACGTCGTTATTCACCAGCTGTTTTACGTCTAGCTCAAGAAAATAACATTGATTTAGAGCAAGTAAGTGGTACTGGAGCAGGCGGCCGTATTACTAGAAAAGACATATTAAAAGTGATTGAGTCTGGCAACATTCCAACTGCAGACAGTAAACCAGCTACATCTGTTACAGAAGAAAAACCTGCAGCAGTAAGTAGCCAACCAGCTGCATCAGTTTCTGCACCAGCCACAGCTCAAGCACCAAAAGCGGCCGCACCAGTTAATGTGCCAGTAGAAGCAGGGGATATCGAAATCCCGGTTACAGGTGTTCGTAAAGCAATCGCTGCAAACATGCTTCGCAGTAAACACGAAGCTCCACATGCATGGACGATGATTGAAGTGGATGCGACTAATTTAGTAGACTACCGCAACTCTGTGAAAAACGAATTTAAGCAAAAAGAAGGCTTCAACCTTACATTCTTTGCTTTCTTCGTAAAAGCAGTTGCCCAAGCATTAAAAGAATACCCGCAAATTAACTCTATGTGGGCTGGTGACAAAATCGTTCAAAAGAAAGATATTAATATTTCTATCGCTGTTGCAACGGACGACGCACTATATGTGCCAGTTATTCGTAACGCTGATGAGAAAACAATTAAAGGAATTGCTCGTGAAATTACAGAACTTGCTGCGAAGGTACGCTCTGGAAAGTTAACATCTGCTGAAATGCAAGGTGGAACATTCACTGTGAACAACACTGGTTCATTCGGTTCTGTTCAATCAATGGGTATCATCAACTACCCACAAGCAGCAATCCTTCAAGTAGAGTCAATTGTAAAACGTCCAGTTGTAATGGACAATGGGATGATCGCAGTTCGTGACATGGTAAACCTATGTATGTCTCTAGACCACCGCGTTTTAGACGGCTTAGTTTGCGGCCGCTTCTTAGCTCGTGTGAAAGAAATTATCGAAAAAATGTCTCGTGAGAATACATCGATTTATTAATTTATATAGAACCCTCGGCTTTTTGCCGGGGGTTGTTTATTTTATGTTCAATTGGTGTACTTTTTAAAGCACAAAAATAACCATACAAAATTAAAGATTGCCAGTTATATTACATAAAAAGACTTAGAGAATTAACATCTCTAAGCCTTAATTTATTATAACTCCTGCTCAAGTGGTTCAACACGGCCCCCAAGTGATGCAACGCCGCTCAAAAGTCAGCAACGAAAACCACGTGGTGCAACGAAACGAAAAACTGGTGCAATCTTGCCAAGTTTTGGTGCAACACCGCCGCAAACTGGTGCAACCATCGGTCAAAAGTCAGCAACCTCCCAAAAAATTCAACAAAATACTATATCTTTAAGAAGGAATTTTCGTAAAGATATAGAAATTATATTTTTGATTAAATTTGAAGGAGGAATATCATGCCGATAATTAAGCCACGTAAAAAACCAATTTTAATTCGTAAATATGAAGCGTTATTAGCTAGAATTCACGGACGCCATCCGAAGCGAAACTTTATTGAAAGTGATTATAGAAAATATAACGCTGGCTATTTAGGGGAGCTCGCAACAGACTATCAACTGGGATTTATTGATGAAAAAAAGTTCTACATTTTACAAGATTTAAAACTTACGATCAATAATCATAAAGTCCAAATGGATACGTTATTACTTACAAAAAAATGTATTATTCTTATTGAAACAAAAAACCTAAATGGTCATTTAATATTTGAAGAAAATAAAATGACAAGAAATTTAAATGATAAAATTGAAGGATTCGTAAACCCACTATGGCAAGTACAAAGACAGGAATATAGAATGAAACAATGGTTTCAACAAAATTATTTAAGGCTCCTACAAATCTACTCATTAATAGTCATTTCAAACCCCAATACGTTTTTTGATACTTCTAAGCTCCCATCCCATCTCTCGGATAAAGTAATAGGAATTGATGCACTCCCTTGGAAAATTGAGAGTATAGAAAAGAATATAAAGAACACTTTATTAAATGAAGCAGATGTCAGGTCGTATTCAAAAAAACTGCTTCTTGCCCATACTCCAGATGACACTAATCTACTTGAAAAATATGACTTACTTCCAGATGAAGTTCAAAAGTATAAATGTCAAGGTTAAAATGTACATTTTTGCTCACTTTAGAATGTACACTTTTGTTACTTTTACACTTTTTCTTTCCCCCAACCTTGTTAGATTGGGGGAAGCTGTTGTTAAAAAGTATTCATCCTTAATCGAGCTTCTAACTCATTATTTTGCTTCCTTAGAACGATTATTTCACTCTTAAGTTCATTTATTTCTTCTAATAATCTTTCAATCTTTGTTTGATCATCTATTCCTTTTTCATATACTGAGCCTTTCCATCTACACCATTCATTAAAATCGTAAAGGTCTTCTTCACAGAAGGCTTCTTTTGAAACCTTTCTACTTGGATCACTATTCAACCATTCCTGAACCCATTTGTCATCATCGTCACATTTTACTCCGTACGACCGAAAGAATTTTATCGCCTCTAATACCATTTCACTCATATTATTTATCTCCTTGTACTTTGTTTTCCCTGTTAAAATGATCTTTTAACCGATATGAGTCGCCGATAATATTAACCACTGTGGCGTGATGAAGAACACGGTCTAAAATGGCATTGGCTATTTTAGGGTCTTGAAATATTTCACCCCATGTTTTGAAGCTGGCATTTGTTGTCAAAATAGTGCTCTTCTGTTCATATCTCATATCGATTAACTGGAAAAATAACTTGGCATCTTCTGCGTCAATTGGAAGGTAGCCAATTTCATCAATAATCAGTAGCTTGTATTTCGCATAATGTTTCAGCCTGGTTTCTAAACGATTTTCAAGTTTCGCCTTTTTTAGATTTAGAATTAAATCATTACATTTAATAAAATAGGTGCTCGTTCTTTTCTTGGCAGCTGCGATTCCAATCGCTGTTGCTAAATGAGTTTTCCCTACTCCACTTGTTCCCAAAAAAACGATATTTTCTTTCTGTTCAATAAACCGTAAGGTAGTAAAGTCTAAGATTTGTTGTTTATTAATCGATGGTTGAAAGTCAAAATCAAAGTCTTTTATTTCCTTAAAATGCGGAAATGCACCGACTTTTACCATTGACCTCACCATGTTTACTTCCTTCATGTCAATTTCATAGTCCGTCAGTTTGATCATAGTGTCTGTAAACGACAATTCATTCTTGGTCATAAAATCAATGGTTTCATCGAGATGCAGGACCATTTGTTTTAACTTTAAATACTCTAAATTTTTTACAAGTTTGTTATAGCTGCTATTCATTTTTATACACCTCATTAATTGCCTCTAAGTTTTTCATTGCCAGTTCTTCTATATTCGTAGAGGACGGTAGTCCTCTTGCTAATGTATCAGCGTAATGCTCCGGCTTGTAATTAATTTTTGACTGGCGAATAGGGTGTTGGACAATTAAATCCGTGTTATAATAAACAAAGATATGGTTGTCATATACTTGTAAACGAACCGTTTTTCCGATGTATCCAGGTGGGACTGAATACTGATTGGATTTGTAAGTAACCATATTAGACGGATTTACTTTTACAGGTGTATGATCAATTCTATAGGAATCTCTTATTCGTTCATGTGGTAATGGGGATAGGAGATTTCTTTCTTTATTTATTGCTAGTATTGGGATTTTTCCTGTTCCTTGATGATAGCTATTGTTAATACGATCACATAACTTTTGGACAAATTGATAAAGCTCTTCATAATCAAACTTTCCTTGATATGCGTGAATTTCATCAAGTAGTTTCATTGGTGATTCTACTTTTCCTTTTGTCCTCGGTCTCCCAGCGATACAGGGCTTTACTTCAAATCCCATATCCTTAGAAAATTGAAAAAATTTCTCGTTTACTTTTCCTTTTTGATATTCTGTTCGAGGTTCGTCCATAATCGTTTTCATGTTGTCTGTCAGAATGGTTTTCGGCACTCCTCCAAATGCCTCAAAACTTTCCGTAAGGAATGACAATAATATACTTTGAGACTTAGAGATTGATAGGTTGTATGTACGAAACCTTGAATAGGAAAGTAATAATACATATACATTCACATATAGGATTTCCCCGTCTTTTGTAATATAGCGAATATTTTCTTTCCAATCTAATTGCGCTTGTTCTGCTGGTGGTGTTTCAAAACGGACCACTTCACTAACTGTACTCTTACGCTTCTCTGATTTAAAATAACTTTGGAATTCCGATTTACTGGATATGTATTTTCTAAAAGTTGATTGTCCACAATCTAAGCCATGATTATCTTTCAAGTATTGCCATAGAACTCTCTTGTAATAAAATTTTTGAATGGATCCTTCTGACAGAAGCAACTTTATGACCTCATAGTATTCATCCACTTTTGATGTTCTTTTACGAGTGCTTTTCGGCTTATATCCCTTTAGATATTTGTCAATCGTCCTCCGATCTACACCCATATCCCGGGCCAATTTACTCTTATTGATTTTCATCTTTAAGCTCTCCATTAATAATTTTAATTTTGGTAAGTCTGCTAAACTCTTAATTTCAATATCTGTATTAACACTGATTTGCATATGCATAATATTCTTTCACCTCTAGAATATTATCCATTAACTTATCAAAGCTGTACATTTTTAAATAATCATTTTTGTACATTCTTAAGTTAGCATTTATACAAAAGGGAGTACGTTGTCCAAAGTGTAATAGGTTACCGTTACCTAAGGTGAAGAATACTTGGGCTTGCCCTAATAATTGTGATAACGAAAAAAAGTCATTCATATATACTTCTTTAAAAGATTACGCATTATTGTTTGAAAATAAGTTAACGAATCAGAAATGTAGAGAGTTTTTACTAATCCCCTCAAGAAACACGATGATCCGCATCCTCCACCATTTACCTAAAACCGGACAAGGTAAAACTACCCAATATTACTTACCGATGAATGATTAAAACGAGAAAAAGTTGTTACTATTCTACAACTATATTAAAATTGAAGTATGAAAGCGTTAACTATCTGTATTTACGAGGGGGATGGCAATGGATCAGCTTCACAATATGAAGGAAATTAAATTTCCAAATGGAACATATAAAGACTGGGAAGAAAAAGTGGCAGCTACGTTAAAAGGTAAAACAGTCGAGTCGCTTTTCAGTAGTACGTATGAAGGAATTAAGAGAAAACCTTTGTATACAGAACAGGATATAAAAGGAGCTTCTAATTATTTTCCAAAAGGTGCCAGCAATGACTGGTTCGTTAGTCAAAAATTACCATCTGGACTTTCGTTATCGCAATTAAACGATATTTTACAAACTGAATTCAAGGTTGGACTTGAAGCAGTGCATTTCGAAACGAAAGAAGTACATATTGGTGCACTTGAAGACTTGCATACTTTATTACACTCCATTAACCTCACTGAAACACCGTTACATGTTTATACAGGAGTAAATGTAGAGGATTTCTTTAATCTATTGAAAGAATATTTACATACACAGCAAGTAAATTTACAAACTATAACCGGATACATTGGGATGGATCCAATCGGTGAGTTTGCACAAACAGGTGAGTTGCAATTATCGGAAGCTACGTATAGTAGTGTAGCAAATACTATAAAGGAAGTCCCTAATGTAAGAACAATTTGGGTTCGTTCAGAACCTTACCATGAAGCAGGTGCAAATGCTGTTCAAGAATTGGCAGCAACGATGGCTACAGCAGTGGAATACTTAACACAATTAATTGAGCGAGGGCTCAGTATAGACGAAGCGGCAAATACGTTTGTTTTTTCATACAACGTTGGAAGTGACTTGTTTATGGAGTTAGCCAAAGTTCGCGCTGCAAAAGTAATGTGGGCTACAATCATTCAACAATTTGGTGGTTCAACACAAGCTCAACAAATGACTATTCACGCGACGACATCATCGATCAATAAATCTATACTAGATGAACATGTGAATATGCTTCGTACGACAACCGAAGCGTTCTCCGCGGTAGTAGCAGGAGTGAATAGTTTAAATATTGGAAGTTACTCTAGTAAAGAAAATACTTTTTCTAGAAGAATTGCACGTAACACACATTATGTGCTGAAAGATGAATCATTTTTAAATAAAGTAATTGATCCTGCGGCTGGTTCCTATTATATAGAAACTTTAACAGAGGAGCTTGCCCAAAATGCATGGGGTTACTTTCAAAAGATAGAAAAGCAGGGTGGCATTATATCTGCTTTAACATCAAATACTTTACAGCAAGATATTCAACAAGTGGCCATAAAAAGAGTAAATGATATTAAAAATAGAAAGAAAAAAATGGTCGGTGTTAACATGTATCCGAACTTAAAAGATACCTTAGTACCGAGTGAAACAAAAGGTAATTTACGAAAACTTCGTATTGCAGAAGCGTTTGAAAATTTGAGGCTTCAAGCAAGCGAGTTTAAACAAAACACTAGTCAAGAGCCAACAATTACGTTATTAAATATTGGAAAATTAAAAGAACATAAGCAACGGACTGATTTTGCCGCTAGCTTTTTCCAAGTTGGAGGACTTCAAGTACAACAAAGTGCTAGCCTGGAAACTGTGGAATCTATAAAAGAGTGGGTTTCTACGGAATGGAATAGAAAAGCAATTTGCATTTGTGGAACAGATATAGCTTATGAAGAAAATTTACAACATATTGTTCAATTTCTAAAAGAAGTGAGTGAAGACAGTTTTGTTGTCGTAGCTGGAAAGACAAAGGTAGACGGGGTAGATGAAACGATTCATTTACATTCTAATTGTTACGACCAACTTATGACGATCCAAACTGTGTTAGGGGTGAATAAAGGTGAGGCCTGATTTTTCAAAAGTAAAATTGAATATACAACCATCATCAATGGACCAAGAAGTTAGCTATGAAGATATCTTTTTCGAAACGAACGAGCAAATAAAAATTAAATCTCAGTACACTGAGGCTGACATTGATAATAAAGAACATTTACATACATTTCCCGGTGTAGCTCCGTATGTTCGTGGACCTTATCCAACGATGTATGTTAACCGTCCATGGACGATACGCCAATATGCAGGCTTTTCGACTGCGGAAGAAAGTAACGCGTTTTATCGTCGAAATTTAGAAGCAGGTCAAAAGGGATTGTCAGTTGCATTCGACCTAGCAACACATAGAGGCTATGATTCAGATCATCCACGTGTTGTTGGAGATGTGGGGAAAGCTGGGGTAGCTATAGATTCTATTTTAGATATGAAAATATTGTTTGATGGCATTCCATTGGATCAAATGTCTGTTTCAATGACGATGAACGGTGCCGTATTACCGATTATGGCGTTTTATATAGTGACTGCTGAAGAACAAGGTGTTTCAAAAGAACAATTAGCTGGTACTATCCAAAACGATATTTTAAAAGAATATATGGTTCGTAATACGTACATTTATCCACCAGATATGTCGATGCGTATTATTGGAGATATATTTGCTTACACGTCTCAACATATGCCAAAGTTTAATAGTATTAGTATTTCCGGTTACCACATGCAAGAAGCGGGTGCACCGGCAGATATCGAGCTTGCCTATACACTTGCTGACGGACTGGAATATGTGCGTACAGGTGTGAAATCAGGTATTCATATTGACGCGTTTGCTCCACGATTATCTTTCTTTTGGGCAATCGGAATGAATTTTTTCATGGAAGTTGCAAAAATGAGGGCGGCACGTTTCCTTTGGGCGAAAATGATGAAAACTTTTAACCCGAAAAATGAAAAGTCACTCGCATTAAGAACGCACTCGCAAACTTCTGGTTGGAGTTTAACAGAGCAAGATCCGTTTAATAACGTAACGAGAACTTGTATGGAAGCTTTAGCGGCTGCGAACGGCCATACACAATCACTTCACACGAATGCGTTAGATGAAGCAATTGCATTACCGACTGATTTTTCCGCACGTATTGCAAGAAATACGCAGCTTTATCTTCAGGATGAAACTGAAATTACAAAGGTTATCGATCCGTGGGCGGGTTCGCACTATGTGGAGACATTAACGAGTGAATTAATTGAAAAAGCTTGGGCGCATATTGAAGAAATTGAACAGCTTGGTGGTATGGCAAAGGCAATTGAAACAGGATTACCGAAAATGAAAATTGAAGAAGCGGCGGCAAGACGTCAGGCAAAGATTGATTCTGGGAAGGAAGCAATAATTGGCGTAAATAAATTTCGATTAGAAAAAGAAGATACGAACATAGAGATTTTAGATATAAATAACGAGGAAGTTTTACAAAAGCAAGTCGAACGACTAAACCAACTACGATCCAATCGTGATGAACAAAAAGTGAAACAATCATTAGAAGCATTAACATTAAGTGCACAATCTGGTGAAGGAAATTTATTGGAACTTGCAATTGAAGCGGCGAGAGCTCGAGCGAGTTTAGGAGAAATTTCTGATGCAATTGAAAAAGTGTCAGGGAGACATCGAGCAGTTATTCGATCTGTTAGTGGTGTGTATGCTTCTGAATTTACGAATGAGGAAGAAATGAATCGTGTTCGTGAGAAAATAGAACAATTTTACGAGTTAGAAGGAAGAAGACCTCGTATTATGATTGCGAAGATGGGGCAAGATGGCCATGACCGTGGAGCAAAAGTTGTTGCTACTGGCTATAGTGATCTTGGTTTTGATGTAGATATTGGTCCACTTTTTCAAACTCCAGAGGAAACAGCATTGCAAGCAGTTGAAAACGACGTGCATGTTGTCGGAATAAGCTCACTAGCTGCTGGGCATAAAACGTTATTACCTAAGTTAGTAGAACAATTAAAAAAGCATGGTCGAGAAGATATTATCGTTATTATTGGTGGGGTTATCCCTTATAAAGATTATCCGTATCTTTATGAGCATGGTGCAAGTGCAATATTTGGACCGGGAACGGTAATACCGACTGCTGCTGAAATTATTATTGATAAAATATATGAGCGTCTCGGTTACGAGGAAGTTGATGTAGAAGATGAACAATAAGAAAAAATTAATTCGAACAAAAGAGGAGAACGTGGAGCAGCTTTATAAGCAGCTGCTTCATGGAAACCGAGCCGCCTTAGCAAAAGCTATTACGTTAGTAGAAAGTAATGCAGAACGGCATTTTACTCAAAGTCAACACATACTCCAAAACGTAATAGACCGGACTGGTAATTCTATTCGAATCGGAATTAGTGGTGTTCCAGGGGCAGGGAAAAGTACATTTATAGAAGCTTTTGGTCTATATTTATGTTCGATTGGAAAGAAAGTAGCAGTCCTCGCGGTTGATCCATCTAGCTCGAAAAGTGGTGGAAGTATATTAGGGGATAAGACGAGGATGGAAGAGCTTGCAAAACATCCGCAAGCTTTTATCCGACCTTCTCCTTCAGGCGGTACGTTAGGTGGAGTGAATAGAAAAACTCGAGAAAGTATTCTTTTATGTGAAGCAGCTGGCTATGACGTTATTCTTGTAGAAACGGTCGGTGTTGGGCAAAGTGAAGGAATTGTTCGAGATATGGTCGACTTTTTTTTATTACTTGTATTAACGGGTGCTGGTGATGAGCTTCAAGGAATGAAAAAAGGAATAATGGAGCTAATTGATTTAATATTAGTCAATAAAGCAGATGGAGAAAACTTACGTAATGCAAATCGGACTGCCCGAGAATATAATCAAATCTTACACTTTTTACAACCTGCAACACCAGGATGGCAAACGAAAGCGAAAACATGTTCAGCTATAAACGGTACAGGAATTATGGAAGCGTGGGAAGTAATTACTCAATTTGCGCAGAATACGAAAGACTCTGATCAATTTGAAAAAAGACGAAGTGAGCAAAAGCAACAATGGTTTTTTGCATCGTTAAAAGATGAGCTCGAACGAAGATTTTTTCAACATTCTACGATCAAAACACAACTTCCAATTGTAAAGAAAAAATTAGATCAAGAAAACATGCCTGTATCAACAGCAGTGAAAGAGTTGTTAGACCAATATGATAGAAGAGAAGAGTAAGCTGGAGTAATGGTGCTTTTTTTCTATTTTTCAAAATTGTGGCTATACCTCGAACACTTCAAAAAAAATAGGAAAGTGTACGAAACACTTTCCTTCATCTAGGGAGTATAGGGGTATGGATATCTAGATGTATTAATAATATACCCGGTTATTTTTAAATTAAACATCTTTTTTATTTTAAAATTCATTGTAAATTGGTATGATAATAGAAGGAAGAAAAAGAGGTGAAAACAACATGAGTATGGATTTTAATTTTTTAATGAGTGATGTTGTACGTCAAGCAAGAGAAGAAATGGATCATGCAGGATACGAGCATCTTCGTACTCCTGAAGAAGTAGAAGAAGCGTTTAGCCGAAAAGGAGTTACGCTAGTAATGGTTAACTCTGTGTGCGGATGTGCAGGTGGTATTGCAAGACCAGCAGCAACACATGCCATTCATGCAGATAAACGTCCAAATCACTTAGTAACAGTGTTTGCTGGCCAAGATAAAGAAGCGACAGAAAAAGCACGTGAATATTTTGAAGGCTATCCACCATCTTCACCATCTTTTGCTCTATTAAAAGATGGAAAAATTTTAACGATGGTTGAACGTCATGAAATTGAAGGACATGCGCCAATGTCTGTCATAAACAAATTACAAGGATACTTTGATCAATATTGTGAAGAAGTATAAGTAAGAAATGCAGTGGAATTTATCCACTGCATTTTTTTTAATAAGGTAATTTTTGAATTTTTTCGCATAACTACTAACGTTTACTTACGAAACGTCTAGCTCCGGTGCTTAGGCCCTATCAATCTTCCTGTTCCGTCCGTACGATAAGCTCACTACATTCGCAGTGTTTCCTTTATCTCCTACCTAACAGTCCAGATTGTACTGGTCGAAGTGCCTGCGTTTTTGTCCTTCCTCAAAATTTCACTTGAATAGAAAATCGTGGAAAACAAACAATAATAAGGTGAATATTTTGGAGGGGATGTTTAGTATGAAGTATGTAAAAAGTATGATACCGATGATTATGTGTCTTGTCCTCTTATTTCAAGTGCCATTTGTCTCCGCAAATGAATGGACAAGGGATCAGGCAGAAGATAAGTATAAGTGGGATTTAGCTTCAATATACAAGGATGAAAAAGAATGGCGAAAAGATTTAAAACTGGCTGAAAAATTGGCAAACAAATTTGCAAAGGAAGAAAAGCCGATAGAATCAGCAAAGCAGTTACAAAAGTTATTGGAACAATATTTTACTATTAACCAAATATTTGAGAAAGCTTACGTGTATTCGAAATTATTATTTGATGTTGATATGGGAAATCCGTATGCAATGGAGTTATCAAACGAAATAGAAAAGATGACGGTTACAATCGTCCAACAAACAAACTGGTTCACGAATGCGATACAAGATATTGATAAAAAGAGCTGGAAAAGCATTGTCACTCATAAAGATTTAGAAGAATATCGATATTTTTTAGAGCAAGTGTACAATGGAAAAGAACATGCTCTTCCAAAGGAATCGGAAGAAGTTTTAATTGAGGCGATGCCATTTTTACATGCATCCAATGAGATTTTCACTATGATATCAAAAGATTTACAGCTTCCTAATATTCGAGTAAACGAACAAGAGTATACACTAACTCCGCAAACGTATAGTGTGTATATGACAAGTAATGACCGGAGTTTAAGAAAGGCTGCTTTTGAAACATACTATGAAACACTTTCTCAATACGAAGATAGCTTTGCATCGATTCTTGCCAACATTATAAAAGCAAACAATTTTTTTGCAAAGACGAAAAAGTATAATAGTGCACTACAAGCAAGTTTAGAATCAAAGGAAATTGAACCAAAAGTTTACGAAAAGCTAATTAAAACAGTTGATCAACATTTACCGTTATTTCATCGTTACTTAAAATTAAAACAACAATTTTTACAGCTAGATAATATGGAGCTATATGATTTGGCCGCACCTTCACCTATAAAGGAAGAAAAAGAAATTTCATATGAAGAAGCACAACAAATTGTATTAAAGGGATTAGCTCCATTAGGAAATGATTATACAAATATAGTGGAAAAAGGATTGAAAGAAAGATGGGTAGATGTATATCCGAACAAAGGGAAAGCGACCGGTGCGTATCAATTAGGGGCTTTTGCAATCCATCCATTTATATTGTTAAATTATCAAGGATTACAACATGACGTTATGACGTTAGCGCATGAATTTGGTCACGCTGCTCATTCGTATTTTTCCAACGAAAACCAACCGTATCAAGATGCGCAATATGTTACGTTCACAGCAGAAGTGGCCTCTACATTAAACGAACATTTATTACACCAGCAATTTATCGAAAATGCAAAAACAAAGGAAGAAAAACTATTAGCTCTTTATAAATATTTAGAAGATTTTAGAGTTACTTTGTTTAGACAAACGCAATTTGCGGAATTTGAAAAAGCAGTTCACGAGGCAGGGCAAAACGGAGAGGCGTTACATGCAGATAAAATTAAAGAAATTTACCTTAATATTGTAAATAAACATTTTGGCAAGGTGATGGATATTGATGATAAAATCGCGATGGAATGGGCAAGAGTACCTCATTTCTTCCATTCCAGCTTTTATACGTATCAATATGCGACTAGTTTCGCCGCTTCAGCAGCATTAGCGGAACAGCTAAAAGAAGAGAATGGAGAGGCACAAAAAAGAATAATCGATAAATTGTTATCAAGTGGTGGTAGTAAGCCACCGATTCAAATTTTAAAAGAAACAGGAGTAGACATGAGTAACCCTAAGCCAATCAAGCAAACAATGAGAAGATTTGAACAGCTATTAGATGAATTTGAGCAGTTGTTAACGGAAACTAATTAATAGTTTCCGTTCCTCCTTCTCTTTTAAGTTACAAAATATAATTTCTTCCTTTATAATAGGAGATGATTTGAAGGAAGGGTTCTAAAGAATGAAAAAATTTAAAATCGGTTATCGGACCGCGAAGACAGCATTAGGAGTTACACTTGCAATTTTCATTGCACAGTTTTTTGAACTGGAGTTTTTCACTTCAGCTGGTATACTAACAATTCTTTGCATTCAAGCAACAAAAATGAAGTCTATTATTAGTGCAAAATCGAGGTTCATTGCTTGTACACTTAGTCTTTTTGTGTCAGGTTTAATATTCGAGATTATTGGATATCATCCTGTGGCAATAGGATTATTTCTACTGTTGTTTATTCCGATTACAGTTATGTTTAAAATAACGGAAGGAATTGTAACGAGTACTGTAATACTTTTACATGTTTATTCGACTGGACATTATTCCGTTTCACTCATATGGAATGAACTTGCGATTATCACAATTGGGATTGGGATTGCTCTAATTATGAATTTGTATATGCCTAGTATGGAAAATGAGTTAAAGGGCTATCAAGAAAAAATAGAAAGTAATTACAATAAAATCTTGCTAGAATTAGCGGCCTATTTACGTCATGGAGATCGTGGGTGGAGCGGAGAAGAAATTCCAGAGAGTGTTAATCTTTTAAATAAAGCGAAAAGTTTAGCTTTCCGTGATGTAGAAAATCATTTTAAACGAAACGAAAATAGCTACTATCATTATTTTAAAATGAGAGAGAGACAGCTAGATGTTTTAGAAAGAATGATACCAATCGTTTCCACAATTAAAATGGATGTCGAACAGGCTGATATGGTGGCTGATTTTATTGAAGAGGTAGCAGAATCTATCCACGCAGGAAATACCGCGATTATACATATTAATAATTTGCGAAAACTTACAGAGGAATTTCAAGCGATGCCGTTACCACAAGGTCGGACAGAATTTGAAACGAGAGCTTCGTTACGACATCTTGTAAAAGAATTGGAACAGTATTTAATTATTAAATGTGACTTTAAAGGCGGATTAAAACAATATGCATGAAAGATAGCCATTGCCACACACTAAGGAAAAAGGAGTGTTGGTAATGGCTTTTATTATTTCGCTCATTTTTTCATTAATTACATCACCTTTATGGCCGTTAGGGCCTAACCCTCTTCCTGGTGATCCATATATTATCGTGAATAAACAAACAAACGAAATAGCGTTTTACGTTGAGGAAGAAATTAAAGTCATTTACAAAGTAGCGACTGGAAAATCAAATGAATTAACTCCTGAAGGAGAATTTACCATTACAATAAAAGCAGTTGAGCCTTATTACAGAAAAAAGGACATACCAGGCGGTGACCCTAAAAATCCTTTAGGAACTAGGTGGATTGGATTTGACGCGGAAGGAACAGAAGGTAGAACATATGGAGTACATGGTACGAATAATCCAAGCTCAATTGGACACTATGTTACACAAGGATGTATCCGGTTAGCAAATGAAAATGTAGAAAAGCTATTTGAACAAGTACCAATCGGAACAAAAATTTGGATTTTAAAATCGGACAAAAGTTTTAAGGAGCTCGGCCAAGAAAAAGGAATAGTCCCTTAATGAGCCAGCCTTTTACAACGAATAAGTAGTAATTGTTCAAAAATTCATTAAAATCCTCCTCTACTAATGATAAAATATAGTGGAAGAGGGGGATGAATTTTGGACAATCATTTATTTCTATTCGGGAGTGGGCCGCCTTTTACTCCTCGCCTAGCCAAGCAGTTTGCTAGTCTAATAGCAACGGAACAACCCATTTCTATTATGTTCTTAGAAAGGGATGGCTGGAAAGATTATATGGCTATAGTTACAGAGCCTTTAGAGCAGGTGGGGAGACACCACTTTACCTACATTCCATTACAATCAACACCGATAGAAAAAGCTATTAGGCTCCTTAAGGAGAGTAGTGGAGTTATTATATGTGGGGGAGATACAAATACATATGCCGATTTCATTGTTGATAGTGAACTAGGACAAGTGATAAAAGAGTTGTACATGGAGGGAAGACCTATCACTGGTTTTTCAGCAGGTGCATTAATTTGTCCAAATAAGTGTATTATTTCTGCGAAGGATAACGACAAACAAGAATATCAGTTAAGGAAAGGTGTAGGACTACTTTCTAATACAGTATTAGCAGTACATTTAACGGAATGGGACGATGAAGAGCATTTTTCCCAGATGGTAAGTCAATTTCCTTTCTATCAAAATTTTGGTCTTGATGAGAAAACAGGAATCCGATTACTCAATGAAGAATTAATCGATATGGAAGGGAAAGGTGTGTACTCTGTTCAAAATAAAAGGTTAGTGAAAATAGGGGGAAAATAATGTTATTTATCGTCAATGTAGAAGCAGCGATATATAAGGGAGATAAATGGCTTTTTATAAAAAGAAGTGAATTAGAAGAACATGCCGCTGGAGAGTTGTCTTTAGTTGGAGGGAAAGTAGATAAAGAAGGAACGAAAGAAAATATTTTAGAAGCAACGATAAGAAGAGAAGTATGGGAAGAGGTAGGGGTTGAGTTACAATCGACTTTACATTATGTACATAGCACTTCTTTTATAGCTGATGATGGTACACATGTAGTGGACATCGTATTTTTAGCAGAATATAAAAGTGGAGAAGCTCATGCTAAAAGTGTAGAGGAAGTAGGAGCAGTTTATTGGCTGCCAGCAGAAGATATTTTAAATGATGAAAAAGCTCCTGATTATTTTAAAGATAGTATAAAGAGAGCGGTAGAACTGAAAGTAAGTTTATCAAATGTAGTAATCGAGAGTTAACAATATGTAAAAATCCAGCCGTTTATTTTAGCTGGATTTGAAGGTTACTATTTTAGAAGAACATTGTTGCTCCTGCTAATAAAGAAGTTATAAGCATGACAGCAATCATTAAATAAACAATTATCTTTTGCATTTTACGGTTATGCATGAAGTTTTCACTCCTTGTCCTTAGTCCTTTTATTATTTTAACGTGTATTGCTATGTTACACAAGTGTAGACATTGTCGAATCTATGAAATTCTAGTTAAACAAAGGGGTATAAAAATGATAAAAAACATTGATCATATAGGGATTGCCGTTCAATCGATAGAGCATTCTCTACCATTTTATACAAATGTTTTAAAACTACCTTTACTTGCGGTGGAAGAAGTAAGTAGTCAACGAGTAAAAGTGGCATTTTTGAAAGCAGGAAATTGTAAATTAGAGTTGTTAGAACCTACTTCTTCTGATAGTCCTATCGCAAAGTTTATTGAAAAAAGAGGAGAAGGGATTCATCACGTAGCTTTAGGGGTAGATAATATTGAAGAGAGAATAAAAGAGTTAATAGAACAAGGGGTTCCTATGATCGACTCCGCTTCAAGAAAAGGGGCTGGCGGTGCCGATATAGCATTTTTACATCCTAAAGCAGCATCAGGAGTGTTATACGAATTATGTGAAAAGGTGGGGGAAGAAAATGACGGTTGATATGTTTGATAAAATTAATGAGTTATATGATCGTCGTCGTGAAGTCGAGCTTGGTGGAGGAGACGATCGTATTGAAAAGCAGCATGAAAAAGGGAAGTTAACCGCTCGTGAGCGTATAGACCTACTAGTAGATGAGGGAACATTTGTAGAACTTAATCCATTTATTGAACATCGCTGTAATGATTTTGGTTTATCGGACAAAAAAGGCCCTGGCGATGGCGTCGTTACGGGATATGGAAAAGTGAACGGAAATCCTATTTATTTGTTTTCACAAGATTTTACTGTGTTTGGCGGAGCGTTAGGGGAAATGCATGCTAAAAAAATTGCGAATGTAATGGATTTAGCAGCTAAAAACGGCACACCGATAGTTGGCTTGAACGATTCAGGTGGAGCGAGAATTCAAGAAGGAGTTCTCTCACTCGATGGTTATGGCCATATATTTTACCGAAATTCGATTTATTCTGGTGTAATCCCGCAAATTTCAGTTATTATGGGACCTTGTGCGGGTGGAGCCGTATACTCACCAGCTATTACCGATTTTGTTTTTATGGTAGAGGAAACGAGCCAAATGTTTATTACTGGACCGAAAGTAATAGAAACGGTAACGGGTGAAAAGATTAGTTCAGAGGATTTAGGGGGAGCAAAAGTACATAACTCGATTAGTGGGAATGCTCATTTTTCTGGTAAATCAGAAGAGGATGTGTTAGCACAAGTTCGAAAGCTATTAAGCTACTTGCCTTCTAATAATGAACAAAAGCCTGATCGAATCTCCTGTGAAGAAGGGGATGATTACCGTGCAGATTTAGCAGATGCAATTCCCTTTGATGCTGTACGACCGTATGATGTGCGAAAAGTGATTGAACATGTAGTAGATGAAGGGTCGTTTATGGAGGTTCAAAAAGATTTTGCCAAAAACATCGTAATCGGCCTTGCCCGTATTAAAGGAGAAGTAGTTGGATTAGTTTGTAACCAACCGAAAGTAATGGCTGGTGGGTTAGATATTGATTCATCCGATAAAGCATCACGTTTTATTCGTTTCTGTGATTCTTTTAATATTCCTATAATCACATTTGAAGATGTAACGGGCTTTTTCCCGGGGGTAAAACAAGAGCACGGTGGTATTATTCGACACGGGGCAAAGATTTTGTATGCCTACTCAGAAGCAACTGTACCAAAATTAACCGTAATTTTGAGAAAAGCATATGGCGGAGCTTATGTTGCCTTAAACAGTAAATCTATAGGTGCTGATTTAGTTTATGCTTGGCCTAATGCCGAAATTGCCGTGATGGGTCCACAAGGAGCAGCAAATATTATTTTCGCTAGAGAAATTAATGAAAGTGAAAATCCTGAAGAAACTCGTGCTAAAAAAATAGAAGAATACCGCGAAAAGTTTGCTAATCCTTACGTAGCCGCAAGCCAAGGTATGGTGGATGATGTAATTGACCCACGAGATACGAGAATTAAGTTAATCCAAGCACTAGAAATGTTAAGAAATAAAAAAGAGTCACGACCGTATAAAAAACACGGTAACATACCGCTATAATATAGGAAAAGAGACTATTACAAAGATAGTCTCTTTTCTTATTCGTCAAACGGTTAATATTTGAGTTATAATAGTAGTATATTGTTATTTATTTAGGAGGCATACATAATGGTAAATCAAGAGCGTTTAGTAGAAGAATTTCTTGAACTTGTGCAAGTGGATTCAGAAACAAAATTTGAAGCTGAAATTTGTAAAGTTTTGAAAGAAAAATTTTCTGCTCTAGGGGTAGAAGTTGTAGAAGACGACACAATGCATTTAACAGGACATGGTGCAGGTAACTTAATTTGTACGTTGCCTGGAACGAAGGAGGGAGTAGATACAATCTATTTCACTTCCCATATGGATACGGTAGTACCAGGGAAAGGTATTAAACCTTCCATTCAAGATGATTACATTGTAACAGATGGTACTACGATTCTTGGTGCGGACGATAAAGCTGGTTTAGCAGCGATGTTAGAAGCAATTAAAGTATTAAAAGAAAATAATATAGCACATGGTACTATACAGTTTATCATCACTGTTGGAGAAGAGTCAGGCCTTGTTGGAGCAAAAGTATTGGATCCATCTTTAGTTACGGCGAAATATGGTTTTGCACTTGATAGTGACGGGAAAGTAGGAAACATTATCGTTGCGGCACCAACACAAGCAAAAGTAAAAGCGACCATACTAGGGAAAACAGCGCATGCTGGGGTAGCTCCAGAAAAAGGAGTTTCTGCTATTACGATGGCTGCAAAAGCAATTGCAAAGATGCCTTTAGGGCGTATTGATGAAGAAACAACTGCAAATATTGGACGGTTTGAAGGAAATGGACCAACAAATATCGTTTGCGATCGTGTGGAAATATTAGCCGAAGCTCGTTCACTACTACCTGAAAAAATGGAAGCACAAGTGGCGAAAATGAAAGATGCATTTGAATCTGTCACTGCAGAAATGGGCGGAAATGCAGAAGTAGAAATTGAAGTAATGTATCCAGGCTTTAAATACGGAGATGGAGATCATGTAGTAGAAGTAGCAAAAAGAGCAGTTACTGCAATTGATAGAACACCAGCGTTACAAAAAAGTGGTGGCGGTAGTGACGCTAACGTAATCGCAGGTTTTGGTATCCCTACTGTGAACTTAGCTGTCGGATATGAAGAAATTCATACAACAAACGAACGTATGCCGATTGAGGAACTAGTTAAGACAACGGAATTAGTTGTTTCGTTAATTAAAGAAGTAGCAAAAAATTAGTAAGACTTTATGCTTGGTTATCATTGTATGACCAAGCATTCTTACATATTCAAATATATTTAAATCCAGGCATTATCTTTGTTACGTTTACTAACGACAACAAAGATAATGAACTGAAACGAATTGGAGTGTAAGCATCTGTTCACCTACTTATACTTCTAAATATAGGGTGGGAGTTTAGTCGTATCCCGTATACAGATGCAAGAAAAGTTAAAAAGGGGAATACATAATGGAAACAATTAAACTTGTTGTTTTTGAAGTAAATGGAGAAGAGTATGGCATAGCTGTTCAAGATGTAATTTCCATTGAAAAAGTAGAAAAGAGAACAATGATTCCAAATATGCCAGAATATTTATATGGTATGGCGAAAGTACGAGAAGAGCTTATCCCTGTCATTGACACAAAATATGTATTTTATCGTGAGTTGTTGGAGGTAAATGAAAAGTCCAAAGTGATTGTTGTCCAATCAAACGATTTACCAGTTGGGTTAATGGTAGATGATGCGAAAGAAATTATTGATGTGAATGAGATTAAACCAATAAATGAAATTGCTGTATATAAAACACCGTTTGTTGCGGGTGTTATTCATTATAATGATAGATTAATTACACAAATTAAAGTAAGTGATCTAGTAAGTGCATTAGAAGAACTAGAGAAAATTAAAGAACTAATAGAAACAGAAGAGGTTGAAAACTATACGGAAACATAAGGTTAGCTTTTTAGGAATGAGTAGCGTCCTTCAAATTTTTTGTTAAGGAATGTAAGGAAAATGAAAACGGGTAGAGTAATTTTACATGTTGATATGAATAGCTTCTATGCTTCTGTGGAGATGGCGCATGATCCGACGTTAAGAGGGAAACCTGTTGCTGTTGCTGGGAATGTTGAAGAAAGAAAAGGCATAATCATTACTTGTAGTTATGAAGCACGTGCGTATGGAGTAAAAACGACGATGCCGCTGTGGGAAGCTAAAAAAAAATGTCCACAACTTGTTGTATTACCACCAAACTTCCCTCGTTATCGTTCGAGTTCCATGGCAATGTTTGATTTATTAAGGTCATATACTCATTTAGTAGAACCTGTTTCCATTGATGAGGGTTATATGGATGTAACAGAACATCTTCATCAACGAAATGTCATGGAGTTAGCGAAAGAAATACAAGAGAGAATAAAGGAAGAACTACTTTTGCCTTGTAGTATTGGAATAGCTCCTAATAAATTTCTAGCTAAAATGGCTTCAGACATGAAGAAACCAATGGGTATTACGGTGCTAAGAAAAAGAGAAATTGATAAAATCTTATGGCCATTACCCGTTGAAGAAATGCATGGTGTTGGTAAAAAAACTGCCGAAAAGCTAAATACAATCAATATATACTCAATCAAGGATTTAGCTAAAGCAGATGAGTACCAAGTGAAGCAGTTATTAGGTGTTAACGGCGAAAGAATAGTTAAACGGGCTAATGGTATCGATAATCGACCAGTAGATCCCGATGCAATTTCAGATTTTAAAAGTATCGGAAATTCTACAACGTTACGAGAAGACAGTGACGACGAACGCGAGCTATATAAAGTATTGGAGAAACTTTCCCAATCTGTTGCTCTCCGCTTAAGCCGAAAAAATATGGTTAGTAATAATATTCAATTAATGATTCGCTACAATAATAGACAAACTATAACGAGAAGCAGAAAGCTTAACAATGTTATTAGTAGTGAAAAAGAAATATTAGCAGCTGCATTTCAGTTATTTAAGAAGCATTGGAGCGGAAATCCAATTCGGCTATTAGGTGTAACAGCACAAGATTTAGTTGATAAAAAAGAATCAGTAAAGCAACTAGATTTGTTTTCATATGAAAAAGATGCGAAACAAGAACCTTTAATAAAGGCTTTAGACGTCCTTCAAAGTAAGTATGGGGAGAGCATAATACAAAAAGGTATTCAAAATTCTTCTGGAAAAAAGAAAAGAGAAACAGATATTAATATTACAACTAGTTTTCAGAAAGACTTTTTAAGCTAAACTATTCATAGTTTGGCTTTTTTTAATTTCTCTCCTGTTATTGTGAAGTATGTAGGTAGTAACTTCTTCTTTACATAGTTGGGTAATTTCTGCAATTACATCTAAATCGTTTGTTAATTTATAGTCTACTAAACGCTTTGCTATTTCTAACGCTTGTTTTCGTTGTTCAGTAGTTTCCATATTCTTGTTCTTCCTTTGTTTGTAGTGATTCGCTTAAACTTGGCATAAAAATAAGACAAATCGATGTAAGTAAACTAAAAATGAAAATCGCTGATAGGTCAGATTTTTCTGTGAAAACAAAGTAGAATAAAATAGCAAATCCTAAAAAGGCTATTAGTTTAATAATTAAATAGAATGATTTTTGTAGTTGTTTCATAATAGTCACCTCAAAAGTATTTTAGAACGTTTGTTCTGTTTTTATTATATAGAACATTCGTTCTTATTTCAACTACTTTCTTTAAAAAAATAAAAGTGCTAGAGGAAATTTCACTCTAACACTTTGACCGTTATGATGTTAAACCGATATCGTTCTTATCTTCATTCAAATTAATCACATTTCCACTAGTAGTTAAACTAGCTGTTTCCACTGCCTCTAGCAATAAATCTACGATATGAATTGCCCTTACAGAATGTGATAATCCTTCCCGTTCAATTCCTAATTTCATTTGAAGTAGACAACCTGGGTTGGCAGTTACAATCGTTTTTGCGTTAGTTGCCTTCGCGTTCACCATTTTATGGTCTAAAATTTGCATCGACATCTCTGATTCAACTATATTATATATGCCTGCAGAGCCACAACAACGGTCCGCCTCTTTCATTTCCACATACGTAACTCCTTCAATGGATTTTAACAATGTTCTAGGTTCGAAATATGTTCCTTGCACATTTCGAAGGTGACACGAGTCCTGGTATGTAATAACTTGTGGCGTTAATTTCAACGGTTTTTTAAAAAAGTTCATTTCCACAAGAATAGAAGAAACGTCCTTAATTTTAGTTGCAAAAGCTTCCGCACGCTCTCGCCACTCCGGATCTTTATTTAATAAATGATCATAGTCTACTAAAAATGCACCACAACCACCAGCATTCGTAATAATATAATCTACTTCTAATTCTTCGAAGGCTTGAATATTTCTTTTTGCTAACTCTTTTGCGCTAGCTTTCTCACCGCTATGACCGTGAAGAGCACCGCAGCATGTTTGTTGTTTAGGTATGACGATATCGCACCCAGCCAATTGCAATAGTTTTGTAGTAGCATTATTTGTCTCTAAAAACATAGTATCCATTAAACAGCCAGAGAAAAATGCAACACGTTTATTTCGTTTTCCATACGCTTCTAAAAACTCAGGGCGATTTTTCATTTCCTTTAACGTTGGTGCTTTAGGAAGAACTTTTTCCATCGTGGCCATCGTTTCCGGGAATAATCTCATTACACCTGATTTTTGTGCGATTTTTTGTATACCACTACGTTGATAAAAACCTAGTAAACTAGTGGCAAATTTCATTCTATTTGGATGAGGGAATAAGCCTTCAAACACCGTTTTGCGGATAACTTTTGCTGGTAAAGAATGTTTTTTATTTTGGTTTATAATATCTCTTGCTTCCTCTAATAAATGTCCATATTTTACACCTGAAGGACAAACAGGCTCACATGCACGGCAGCCTAAACAAAGCTCTAACGTTCTTTCTACATCTTCATCCGGCTCGATTATCCCATCAACAACGGCTTTCATTAACGCAATTCTCCCACGTGGGGAATGAGATTCTTTTAACCCAGATTCTATATAGGTTGGACAGGAGGGAAGGCAAAATCCACAACGCATACAATTTAATAATTCATCGTAATCCATCTTTTCTTTAAACTGATCATGAATTATTTGTTTTTCCTTGCTCGTTGTCATTTTGACACCACCACACGTTTTCTCGTTTCTTTTGCGAATACTTTACCTGGGTTCATTATGTTATTTGGGTCAAAAGCTTCTTTAATAGCTTTCATTGCAGAAATGCCAGCAGAACCTAGTTTCCATTCTAAGTAAGGTGCTTTCATTACACCTACTCCATGCTCTCCTGTAATTGTTCCTCCAAGCTCAATAGCACGTGCGAAGATTTCTTCAAAAGCTTTTTCCACCCGCTCCATTTCTTCTTCGTTTCTAGCATCAGTTGGAACAGTTGGATGTAAATTTCCATCTCCTGCATGTCCAAAGGTACAAATTTTCACGTTATATTTTTCGGCAATTTCATTAATGGCTTTTACCATTTTGGCAATTTCTGAACGCGGAACTGTTGCATCTTCTAAAATAGTTGTAGGTTTTAATCTAGCTAGAGCTGAGAGTGCTGCACGCCTAGCTGCAGTTAGTGCAGCCGCTTCTTCTGTTGTTTTTGCAATTTGCACAGATTTCGCCTGCTCTTTTAAACAAATTGTTCTAATCTTTTCCATATCATGTTCCACTATATCAGCTGTTCCATCTTGCTCAATTAATAGTACAGCTTTAACATCTGTAGGAAGACCAATTTTCGCGAAATCTTCCACAACTTCTAACGTAGGTTGATCTAGGAACTCTAGAGTTGTTGGTATTATTCGATTTGCTATAATACTAGAAACAGTTCTAGCAGCAGCTTCTAAATCTTCATATAAAGCTAGCATCGTTTTTTTCGTTTCAGGCATTGGGATTAACTTTAAAGTCGCTTCAGTAATGACACAAAGTGTACCTTCTGATCCAACAAAAAGTCGTGTTAAATCGTATCCGGCCACATCTTTCGCAAGTTTTCCTCCAGTTTGAATGATATCCCCGTTTGGTAGTACTGCCTCAAGAGCCAACACATAATCACGGGTGACTCCATATTTTAATCCGCGAAGTCCACCAGAATTTTCATTTATATTTCCACCAATTGTTGATATTTTCATAGAGCTAGGGTCTGGAGGGTAAAACAAACCTCTCTGTTCAACAGCATTGATTAAATCTTGCGTAATAACACCCGGTTGAACGGTCACTGTTAAGTTTTCCTCATCAATTTCTAGTATTTGATTCATTCGTGTAAAAATAATTACTAATCCACCTTCAGTTGGACAAGTACCAGCACATAAATTTGTTCCTGAACCACGAGGTACGATAGGGATGTGATATGCGTTGCACAGTTTTACAATACTAGCTACATCATCTTTATTACTAGGTACAATAACAGCGTCTGGCATTGATTGAAAGTTTGGAGTTGCATCATAAGAATATACAAGTCTCTCAGTCTTGGAGTCAAAGTAGTTTTCGGATCCAACTATTTCAATAAACTTTTGTTTTACTTGATTAGTTATCATAACATTTCAACCCTTTCAAACTAATGGTACCGCTTTCGTTTTTTGTGAAGTTACATTACGAAGCATTTTAAATCGTTATCTTTATAGTAAACCATACTTACAAAATAAACTATGAAATGTTGTATTATATAATAATATGAATATATTAAATGCAGGAACGTTCTTTTTAGGGGGGAGTTACATGAAAGTTAGCTTATTTATTACTTGTTTAGTAGATATGTTACAAACGAGTGTTGGTAAAGCGACTGTAGAAGTATTAGAAAGGTTAGGTTGTGAAATTGATTTTCCAACAGGGCAAATTTGTTGTGGACAACCTGCCTTTAATAGCGGGTATGTGAAAGATTCTAAAGAGGCGATGAAACGTATGATAGAAACTTTTGAACATGCAGAGTATGTAGTAGTACCTTCTGGTTCTTGTGGAACGATGTTTAAGGAATATCTAAATGTATTTAAAGATGATCAAGTTTGGAAAGAAAAAGCGGAAAAACTTGCAAATAAAACATATGAATTCACACAGTTTATAGTTAACGTCTTAAAAGTTATAGATGTTGGTGCGAAATTGGAAGGAAAGGCAACTTATCATACTAGCTGCCATATGACTAGATTACTAGGGGCAAAAGATGAACCGATGCGTTTACTAGAGAACGTTAAAGGACTAGAAATTGTACCGTTAAAAAATAATTTTAATTGCTGTGGTTTCGGTGGAACATTTTCTGTAAAAATGGGAAATATTTCAGAACAAATGGTAGATGAAAAGGTTCAGCATATTGAAGAAACAGAGGCAGATTATTTAATTGGTGCTGATTGTGGATGTCTAATGAATATCGGTGGAAGATCAGAACGGTTACAAAAGCCAGTGAGAGTTATGCATATTGCCGAAGTATTAAACAACCGATAATGCAATTGGAGTGGAGGGGGGATAATAAATGTCTATGAAAATAGGGGATAAACCTTTTAAAGAAAGAATAGAAGCAGGAATACAAAATCAATTTATGCGTGGAGCAGTCTCAGGTGCGCAAGAAAGATTACGTACGAGAAAAGAAGCTTCTACTGTAGAGCTTGGTGATTGGGAAGAATGGCGTTCTCATGGGGAGGAGATACGTCAACACGTATTGGAAAACTTAGATTATTATTTATATCAATTAAGTGAAAACGTAGAAAAACGTGGGGGACATGTCTTTTTTGCGCAAACAGCCGAAGAAGCAAACGAATACATTAAAGGTGTTATCCAACAAAAAAACGCTAAAAAAATAGTTAAATCAAAGTCGATGGTGACAGAAGAGATTAGTATGAACCAAGCATTAGATGAACTTGGTTGTGATGTCATTGAAACCGATTTAGGAGAATACATCCTTCAAGTTGATGATCATGATCCACCGTCCCATATTGTTGCTCCAGCACTACATAAAAATAAGGAGCAAATTAGAGATGTTTTCCGTGAAAAACTAAACTATTTGAAAACAGAAAAACCTGAAGAACTGGCACTTCATGCACGTCAAATGTTACGACAAGAGTTTTTAACAGCTGATGTTGGAATTACAGGATGTAACTTTGCGGTTGCAGAGAGCGGGTCTATTAGTTTAGTAACAAATGAAGGGAATGCTCGCTTAGCTACAACTTTGCCTCAAACACAAATTACGGTTATGGGCATGGAGAGGATCGTTCCAACTTATGAAGAATTAGAAGTGTTAGTAAGCTTATTAACGAGAAGTGCGGTTGGACAAAAACTTACTAGTTATGTAACTACTTTAACTGGACCAAAGGAGGAAGGGGACGTTGATGGGCCTGAAGAGTTCCACCTAGTCATCGTAGATAATGGCCGTTCTAAAATATTAGGAACAGAATTCCAATCAGTCTTACAATGTATCCGTTGTGCTGCTTGTATTAACGTTTGTCCAGTGTACCGTCATGTAGGTGGTCATTCGTACGGTTCTATTTATCCAGGTCCAATTGGGGCAGTATTAACTCCGTTATTAGGTGGCTACGACGATTTTAAAGAGTTACCATATGCGTCTACTCTATGTGCCGCTTGTACGGAAGCTTGTCCAGTAAAAATACCACTTCATGAGTTATTGCATAAACATCGACAAAATATTGTAGAAAAAGAAGGTAGAGCACCAATTTCGGAAAAAATGGCAATGAAAGCGTTCGGCCTTGGAGCAGCTTCTCCTTTTGTTTACAAAATGGGATCAAAATTTGCTCCTTCTGCAATGACGCCTTTTAAAAACGGGGATAAAATTTCAAGCGGTCCAGGACCGTTAAAAGAATGGACAAATATTCGCGAATTTCCTGCTCCGAGTAAACAACGTTTCCGTGATTGGTTTGAAACAAGAGAGAAAGGCGGCGAAAAGGAATGATTCAAAACCGAGACAGTTTTCTAGAAAATATAGCAAAACAGCTTAACCGCCCAAAGAAAACGAGTGGTGTAGCTAGGCCAACGTGGAAGTATCAACCACAGTGGAAAGTTTTAAAAGATGCAACACAAGATGAACTAGTAGAAGTATTAAAAAAGCAATGTGAACACATTCATACTAATTTTGTTCAAGCGACGAGATCGAATTTGAATGAAAGGTTACGTGAAGTTGTACACGAGTTAGGAGGAGGACCAATTGTTACTTGGGACGACCCTCGCTTTACTGATTCGGGAATAGAAAAAGAATTAAATAAATGGTGCGAAGATGGAACCGAGGTTCACGCCTGGGATTCCGCTCTCGGTGAAGAAAATATTAACATTGCAGAACGAGCAAATGTTGGTATTACTTTCAGCGATCAAACATTAGCAGAATCAGGTACCGTCGTATTATTTAGTGGAAATGGAAAGGGACGTTCTGTTAGTCTACTGCCAACCACGTATATCGCTATCATTCCAAAAAGTACAATCGTACCTAGAATGACACAAGCAGCCGGGGCAATTCATAATCAAGTAGAAAACGGCAAGAAAATTGCGTCGTGCATTAACTTTATATCAGGACCTAGCAATTCGGCAGATATCGAACTTAATCTTGTCGTAGGAGTTCACGGTCCAATAAAGGCCACCTATATTGTTGTAGAGGACCTTTAGTAAGCACTCAAACTTTGGGCCTTATCGTTTTTATCGATTTTTTTTAAACCAAAGATAGGTAGCCATTAGAAGATAAATTATTATTAATAATACGAAAAATAATGGGGTAGAAATTTGTTCTGAAGCCATATTTTTAATTACCACCAATCATTTTAAGTCGGAGATGGAAGGGTGAAACAACATTAATAGTATTGTAATGATCGGAATAGAAACCATTATTGCTAGTAGTGGATTTTTGAAATGTATTCTAACAACGACAAAAAGAATAATGTTAAATATCATTGACCAAAAAGAATCCCAACCATTTTCGTAAATAAATAAACCTTTTTTATAAAAGATATATTCAATAATAGTAAAATAAGCAATCCATACAGCTAGATATAAAAACTGTTTTTTCCCTTCCGGATAATACCGTAAATAAATCATTAGAACGATAGGGACTATTATGAAAGTAAATGATATGTCAATAATCGTATGGTTTAACCAATCTACAGTAACTGCTCTATATTTCCATAGGGTATAATTATAAAAAATGAAGTTGTACAATAAGTTAAAAACGATAAAATAAAGAATAGTTGGATAATAATCTCTCCAATTTTTCCAATCGACAAAAAAGTAAGCTAATAGGAAATAAACAACTAATACAAAAAGTAGGTACATGTTATTCTTCAACCTTTTAGATTAATTTATAAAACTACGTAAAATAGTTTTTTTCTATTACATAGATGAGACCTTTTTATTATTTAAAACTCTTATAAGTGCAATTATTAGCCTACAGACTAAAAATTTCACAAATAAACTTATGAGGGAATGATACCAACTCCAACCCTTTTTCCAAGTGATTAAATCAGTTTTTTTCTCTGCAAAAGTTTCAATTATTACTTGTGGTATTAGAAAAGGGAAAAGTTTTAAAAATATACGTACCGGTCCATTATTAAGTGTCCATTGGTTATAATATAGTAGTAATAATGGGTAATGAAAAAAATCAAAAGGTAAATGAATTGAGAACATCCTCTGAAATGGCCTTATTTTATATTTAATAAACCCTTTTTTCACAAAATACCTATCTGCTAACGAGTTACCTAGTATGGAAACAAGATAAACAATCACCCAGTCCTTAAATGACTTTTTATAAATTGCAAAGGGTAAAAGTATAATAGAAATTGTAGAAGAAATAATTAAAAATAAGGTCTCGAATTTTTTCGTCATTAGACACACCTCCTTTCATAGTTTGTTTACTTTACAAAAAAGTATGTACATCTGAATTGGGAAAAGCCAGTTGTTTCGGACAGAAAAAAATAGAAGGTGTACCAACATAAGTGGCATACCTTCTATATGAACCGATAACTAGCAACGGCTATGATTATTCTTATAAAAGCTTTTCTCTTAAAACTTTAGATAACTCCGTTAAATTAGTTACAGTAGTGGTATGAGAGTCTCCTGCCCCTGCGCCATGTGCATCAATATAAATTGTTTTACAGCCAAGTTCCACTGCAGGGAAGATTTCATTAATATAATTATCACCTATGCTTAAAATTTCTTCATAAGAAACATCAAACTTCTCCGCGATATAAGAAAATCTTACCTTCGTTTTAATCGGTTTTTGTGCCTCAAAAAACTTTTCTTGAAAGTAGGAAGTAAATCCTAGTTTCTCAATAATAACATCGCTATCTGATTGAGGACTGTTTGTAAGCAGCACTAACGTATATTTTTTATGTAGAGATTGTAATACTTCACGAAATTGCTCATGAGGATTTAGTTGAAATTCTTCTGTCATCATATGTTCTCTCGTTTGCATAAAGCAAGCATATGCTTCTTCACTTGTCACCCCATAATGTCTAGCTATCGTAACTGGTACCCACCATAAATCCCCAATACTAATGATAGAAGTTAAGTCGAACGGAATAGCTTCAGGGTAGAAAGTGGTTACATCCTCTGTCGGAATTTCTTCTCCATTCCAATTGTATGCCTTTTGTACAACACCGTTCAGATGACTTAAAATTAAGTCTCTTTTTGCATCATATGCTCTACCGATTTTTAATGAATGCTGTCCTTTTAACACTGCGTTATAATCTGCTTCAAACTGTTCTTGTTTGTCTTCTGCTACGTAATCTTTTAGTAGATCGGCATAATAACGAAAATGGACAACATCATCATAAAGAGTTCCATCAAGATCAAATACGATAATTTTCACATCATTCATTTGCAAGTCTCCCTTAACATGAATCTTTCTCTATTGTACTATATTTTTCCTGTATGGTAATACAATTTCCTTCTACTATCACCTATACAATGTGTATGAATAGAATACTTCTATAACGAGAGTATTTTTTGTGAAAAGGGTGAAGGAGAATTGAATAAATTAAATCCTGAAAAACTTACTGTGCAATGGCGAAATGAAGTGACGGTTACTGAACCGATAATAGGTAGACGATATACATTAACCCATTCTGATGAAACGGGTGAACTTTTTCTAACAATTGGGAAAAAGTATGCGTATGAAAAAATAACAGAAATGAGAGACGAAGTTTTAGCAGAGTGGAGACATCTAAATGGAAAACTATATCTTTTCGTTTTTGTGTATGTCGGAAACTATGGACCGGAACAAACTGCTATTCGAAATACAATCTTTCGACGCGAGTTACCGTTAGCATTAGAGGCAATAATGTATGGTGATAAAGAGTTTTTTTATGTATACCCTACATTACAGCAATCCCCAATCTATATCCATTTTGATTCACCGCTAGAGGCATACCATACGGTTGAAATTTGGGGAATGGTAAAAAATTATATGTAATCTAGTAAAAAGCGCATTTGCGTAATTGAAAAACTTTCCACTCTTCTTTAGTATGTATATAGGGACAACTGTTTTTTATAGGAGGAACATAGTTTGAAGATTACATTTTTAGGTACAGGTTCAGGTGTGCCGGCGAAGCATCGTAATGTCTCATCATTAGCATTACATTTAATGAATAAAGAAGGTGCAATTTGGTTGTTTGATTGTGGAGAAGCAACTCAACACCAAATTTTACATACATCCATTAAGCCGAGGAAAATTGAAAAAATATTTATTTCTCACCTGCACGGTGATCATATTTTTGGTTTGCCTGGGTTGTTAGGAAGTCGATCATTTCAAGGTGGGGAAAGCCCATTACATATATATGGACCTACTGGGACGAAAGAGTATGTAGAAACTTCTCTTCGTATTAGTGGTACACATTTAAAATATGATTTAACTATTCAAGAATTTAGCTCTGACTGCTTACTATTAGAAGGTAGTGAGTTTACAGTACAGATTGTAGAGCTAATCCATGGAATTCCTTCTTACGGATTTCGAATTATGCAAAAAGACTTTCCAGCTCCTCTTTTAATGGACCGAATTAAAGAAGCAAATATAAAAGCGGGTCCCATTTTAGGGGAAATAAAGGCAGGAAAAGTTGTCACATTACCAGATGGAAGAATTGTAAACGGGAAGGACTTTTTAGGGGAACCGAAAAAAGGGAAAATCGTTACAATACTTGGAGATACCCGTTTTACAGATAAAGCAATCAGTTTAGCACAATATGCAAATACACTTGTTCATGAAGCAACTTTTGCGAAGGAAGACGAGCTGTTAGCACATGAATATTTTCATTCGACAACTGAACAAGCAGCGACGGTTGCAAAAGAAGCAAACGTTGAACAACTCTTGCTTAACCATATTAGTTCTCGATACCAAAAAGAAGCGGTTCAGCAACTAGAATTAGAAGCAAGGGAGATTTTTCCGTCTACATACATCGTAGAAGACTTATCCTCCTTTGATATTCCTTAAAACGAAACTGGGTGATAAGTATGAAATGGTGGATAAAAACATGTATTCTATTAGTAATTTTAGTATTAATTATCATGTTTGAACGGGAACAATCTCTAGCGGGTGTCATCTTCTTCTTTGGAGTGTTTTTCACTTTTTATTTCAGCGTGCCTATTATGAAGGTGCAACGTCTAACGTATTTTTTATTAGCCTCCATCACGTTTTGCGCACATATCCTTTTCTTTTCCGAGACAAATATTTTTCTATTTTTAATTTATTACTTTTTATTAATCGATGTGGCGATTAGTTCTGCAAAAGAGGAAGAGTGGAAAATTCAACTATTGATTGTAGCTCCTTCCCTTTTATATCCATTTTTTTATCGGTTGGATACTTTCTTTCTTTTTCACCTATGCATAACTGGACTTATTTTTATGTCAGCTTATCTTCTACACCAACTTTCAAAACAAAAACTGGAACGAGATAAAGAATGGAAAACGCTCTTAGTAGAATATAGAAAAGTGAAAAGGCAAGTAGTAGAGCATGAAAAAGAAGCTAGATTGCAAGAAAGAACAAGAATTGCAAGGGATATTCATGACTCTGTAGGACATCAACTAACAGCACTAATGATGCAACTTGCTGTAGCGGAGCATCAAGTGACAACAAAAGAAGTGAAGGTTTTAATAGGTCAATCAAAAGATCTCGCTTCAAGTAGTTTGGAAGAAATGAGAAAAGCTGTGAAAACACTGAAAGAAGATACGAATAAAGGAATGGCATCTGTTATTCATTTAATTAGAAAGTTAGAAGCAGAAAGTCATATACGAGTTGCACTAACTACTAAAACTGGTGTTCTATCTACCAATCTATCTAATGAGCAAAATGTTGTACTGTATCGGTTTGTTCAAGAAGGATTAACAAATGCAATGAGACATGCTCACTCTCGAGAGATAAATGTAACAATGGAACTAGCTGGAAATCATACGTTTATGATGACGATGGAAAACGCCATTCATGACCATAAAGAGAGACTGGAAGAAGGCTTCGGTTTATCTAATATGCGAGAAAGGTTCATGAATATTGGCGGGAACATCCAATATTATATTTTAAATGGTAAGTTTATTCTTAAAGGCACGTTTCCTCTGGAGGAGAGATTAAAATGATACATATCTTACTAGTAGAAGACCAATTGCTCGTTAGACAAGGTCTCAAGTTAATGATAGAGCAAGATGAGCAAATGACTGTGGTAGCGGAAGCTGGAAATGGGAAAGAAGCCGTTGAGCTTTATGAGAAGCATATAGTGGATGTCGTTTTAATGGATATTAGAATGCCAGAAATGAACGGATTGGAAGCAACCAAACTATTAAAAAAACAATATCCTAATGCAATCATTTTAATTTTAACTACATTTGAAGATGATGAATATGTTATGGAAGCACTAAAGCTAGGTGCTGCTGGTTTTTTACTGAAGACAGCAGATGCAAGAAAATTACGCGAATCTATCCAAACTGCTTACGAAGGTGGAATCATGATTGATGCTACTGTTGCTGCTAAAGTGGTCCCGAAACTATTCTCGAAAAACAAAATGCAAGTACAATTGGACCCTTCCCTTACATCAAGAGAAATCTCCATATTGAAACTAGTCGGAGAAGGGAAAAACAATCAAGAAATAGCCGATGCATTATTTCTTTCGATAGGAACAGTGAAAAATAATATAACTCATATGCTACAAAAATTGTATTTACGTGATCGTACCCAATTAGCTATTTATGCAATTAAATCAGGGTTGTGTGAATGAGCAAACATGGGGGAGGGGATGTATATGAACTGGTTGATGATAGGGGTTATTATTTTATCAATATTTATTGTGAATTTTGCAATACATGGAGTTTTAAGAAAAATATATAAGATAGAAAAAAAGAAAATATTCTCTTATAATCACGTAAACTCGCTTCACCGCAAACTCGATTGGATCGTGAGAATTGCGAATACAGTTGTTATTTTTATTGTTCTTTACTTTAGTGTATTTCATAACTACTCAATTAACCTTATGTTACTTGCTATGTCGGGATTTATCGTTATACAAGGTAGTATACAAGCATATTTCGAATGGAAAAAGTCAGCTACCCCTAAACATTCTATTCTTACCGTTAGTGATGTTCTGTTAGGAGTTATTATTATTACTCTACTGATCCAGTTTGATGTAATAACAAAACTAGTTTCATAAGAAGAAAAGTGCCGGTGCTAGACGTTACTTCAAGAAGGTAGTACTTAGATTTTCCAATGTAATCATTTATAAAACTAACAAAGCATCCTGACATTATTGTTGGGATGTTTTTTTATAAGATTTTTCTTCCAGTCATTCCTCCAAACCATTACTTTAGTCACTATTTCTATTAAAAGTAATGACTCTCAGTAGTACTCTGCCGTTTTCCTAACAGTTAAAATGTAATTAGAAATAATAAAGGAGCGATATTATCATGTTAGAGGCCATTCATTTAACAAAGTCTTTTAAAAAGCATGAGGCAGTTAGAGGAATAAATTTGTATTTGGAAAAGGGCGAATCGGTAGGACTGTTAGGGCCAAATGGGGCTGGGAAATCTACGACCATTTCGATGTTATCCTCTCTAGTCCAACCAACAAGCGGAGAAGTATTACTTAAAGGAGAAAGCATTGAAACACAACCACAGCATTTACGTTCCATTTTAGGGGTAGTGCCTCAAGAAATAGCTCTTTTCCAAGATTTAACAGCTTATGAAAATATGGAATTCTTCGGTCGTATTTACAACCTTTCAAAAGGAGAACTGAAAACAAAGATTGCCGAGACATTACAGCTTGTTGGATTAGAGAATAGGAAAAAAGATAAAGTGAAAACTTTTTCGGGTGGGATGAAAAGAAGATTGAACATAGCTGTTGCGCTTCTACATGAACCAGAGTTATTAATTATGGATGAGCCGACAGTTGGCATCGACCCTCAATCTCGCAATTATATTTTAGAAACCGTCAAGAGGCTAAACAAGGAAAAAGGAATGACAGTTTTATATACGAGTCATTACATGGAAGAAGTAGAGTTTCTATGTGACCGGATTTATATTATGGATCGTGGAGAGATTATTGCCTCTGGTACGAAAGAAGAAGTGCTAAATATTTTAGCATCAGAGCATGCTGTTGAAATACAGTTAGAAAATGAAAATATCGATTTTATCAATAAACTGTCCCAACATATTACAACTTCGTCTGTTACATCAAAAGAAAATCAAGTCATTATTCTTGCTCCTCGGGAAGTAAATGTTCTAGAGGATATTTTTCAAATTGCTAAAGATACAGAAGCTGTTATAAAAGGTATTCAAATAAAAACACCAACATTAGAAGATGTGTTTTTACATCTTACCGGTAGAGTTTTAAGAGATTAGGAGGTGATTTTTATATGATTAAAACACTATTGAAAAAAGATATGATACAAGTAATCCGAGATAAAAAGGAAGTTACCCTCCTATTATTTATGCCATTTCTTTTAATTACCATTTTAGGATTTGCTCTAGGAGCGGTAATGAATGAAAGTGAAGAAGTGTTAAATGTGAAAGTTGCTGTTGTTGATAATGGTGATATGGAAGCGGAAAAAGAAGAGTTGTTAACTATTTTAAAAGAAGAGGGTTTCCCAACTTCAGCTGTTGATACGATGATAACAACTGCTGAAAGTCTATCCATTCAAGATATGTTAGTAAATGAAGTGTTTGAGAGCACGACCATTTTTAAAGTGATCATGATGGAGGATGAGAAAGAAGCACTAGATTCCTCACAGTTTTCAGCTGTACTTTCTTTCCCAAAAGGATATCGTTTAGCGACATGGAAGAACATTTTTTTAAATGAAGAGGATACATTGCCATTACTTTCTTTATCATTAAATAATGCAAAAGGGTTAGAAGCTACGGTCGTTTCTAACGTTGTTGAAAGCTATATGGAACAGTTTCAATTAAATACGATAATAGGAAAGGAATTTGCGGAAACGGGTGCATTTCAAACTATTTCGATACCAAACATTGAAGGGGAGGTTGTTACATTAAAGGGGTCTCAACCAATCTCATCCTTTGAATATTATGCTGTTGGAATGAGTGTCATGTTCGTTTTGTATGTAGCTTCTTTTGTGGCAGCATATGCTCTATATGAAAAACAACAATTTGTGTTTCACCGGATTTTACTATCAAATGTATCACCGTCATTTTATATTTTTAGTAAATGGTTAACGGGGACAGTGCTATCATTTATTCAATTATGTATATTATTTGGCCTGAGTTCTCTTATCTATGGTGTACATTGGGATAATATTATTTTATTTTTGATTGTTACTTTATGTATTAGCTTTGTCGTTGGTAGTTTTTCTGTCCTGTTTACAACGTTAAATTTCCGTTTTAATACCGAAAGAGCTTCATCGCTTTTTTCTAATTTAATTGTCACCATATTAGCCCTCGTTGGGGGGAGTTTTATAAGTTGGAAAGCAATATCAGAAACGTTATGGAAAATAGGTGGCTTTACGCCAAATGGAGCTGCATTAAAGGCATATTTAGCTGTCATGCAAGAGAATAGTCAGTGGGCGGATATACAACTATACGTAGTAGTTTTATTGATAACGGCTATTGGTTTAAGTCTTTTAGCCCTTATCTTTTTTCCGAAAAGGAGTGTTGCGTAATGTATGCTATCATAAAAAATCATATTCAACATATCATTCACCAGCCATTTACTGTAATTGGAATGATTTTATTAACTATTCTTTTCGGGAGTATACTAGGATCCTCTCAGCTTCAATCAGGCTCACAAAAGATCATCCCAACCTATTCAACGGAGCTTTCCACTGAAGAATTGTTGGAGATTGTACCATTATTAAATAATACTGGAGATTATTTGCTTGAAGTAACAAGTAGAGAGAAAGTGGAAGAGCTTTTAAATGAGAATAGTATTGATCTAGCCGTCAACTTAAAAAGGGATAGTTTTACGATAACAACAGGGGCACAAACATCAGAAGTTATGTTATTAGAAGCTCACTTATATTCAAATTTAATTAAGGTATCAACTGTATTGAACGCGGCTAATCAATTAAACAAAGCACCTAATGAAATAATGAACCAATTAGAGCAGTCTAAAGCTTTATATCCGATTCAAGAAACAAGTTTTAACAAAGATGATTTTATTTACGATCAATCATTACAATCTTTATTCGGCTTCTCTTTATTTTTTGTTTTTTATACTGTTACATTTACTGTAAGTGCCATCGTTCAACAGAAAAGTGAGGGGATATGGAATCGGGTATTGCTATCGCCACTCTCTAAAATGCAAATGTATTTAGGGCATATCGTTTTCTCGTTAATGCTAGGTTATTTACAGTTATTTATTATTTTTAATGTTTTTCAGCACGGATTAGGAGTAGATTTTTACGGAGGATTTACAAAAAGTTTACTAGTTATCATTCCGTTTCTATTTGCTATAACTTCACTTGGTGTGCTAATAAGCGCTTTCGTGAAAAATCCTAGACAATTGAATGCATTAATTCCATTATTAGCTGTTAGTATGGCGATGATTGGTGGGGCTTATTGGCCGATTGAAATTGTTCAGTCAGAAATTATGATGGCACTATCAAAAGTAGTACCGTTATTTTACGGAATGGAAATGCTAAAAGGAGCAACCTATTTAAATTGGAGTTTTGACCAATTTTTATTACCTACGTCTATCCTCTTTACGTTTGGTGTTATTTGTATGGGAATTGGGTTAAATATAATGGAGAGAAAAGCAGTTTAGAGTTTTTAACGAAAATAAAACCCACGGTATTTCACCGTGGGTCTAGTCATTTATGTTCGTTTATTACACTAAACGCTCTACTTCAGCAGTTTCCATTAAGTCTACTACCATAACATTTAACTGTTGATTAATGTTGTTTTCTTCTAAATAAGCTCTAATGTCTTCTTCTAGCTCTTCAAAAGGTGGAATGTCCGCTTTTTCTTCGCTTTCTTCATTCTCACTTTCAATTTGAGCAACAGCATCATCGTAGTATGCTCTCACATCTTCATCAGATACTTCAGCAGATAATTCACCTTGAACATAGGCATCAATAGCTAATGATTTTGCTAATTGATCTTTATACGTGTCTAACGTATATGGAGTTCCTTCTAATTGCTCTAAAAATGCTTCTTCACTCTCGAAGTTTACAATTACTTCACTGTTTAAATATTCTTCCACTTCTTCGTCAGAAACTGTATAACCTTTTTCTTCAACCTCTTGCATTAACACCTCTTGTTCAATTAATGCATTCATCGTTTGTTCCATCATCATGCCTGGCTCTAATTCTTGTCCACCAAACATCATCACCGTTGTGTTATACATCATATGGAAATCACGACCGAAAATTTCCTTACCATTAACAGTTGCAACTACTTGGTCATCTTCTATATTTTCAATATCTTCTTTCGTTACAGTTGATTCTTGATTTTCATCGGTTCCTGCTTCTTCATTATTAGTATCATTGTTACATGCAGCTAAAAATAGTGCTGTAATAAAAGCAACTAATAAAACGATTAATTTCTTTTTCATGTTTATACCTCATTTCTTAATTTCAGCGTCTCTTTATTGAAACATGCTTCTAAACAGATTGCAAATGATATCTTCGTGTAAAATGAGCTGAAATATGATTCCGTCAACATTTTCGAAGTTATATTAGATTTTCATGAGAGAATTGTTACAGGTGATAAAAATTATGTTTTAGAGGCAAGGTGGTATTCATCCCGTAAATAGGAAAGATGGTTCATTTATAAATTACTAAATAACAAATTAGAGGAATTTCACAGTAGATGAAGAATGTATATTTAGAGAGAGGATGACATTTTTGATGAAACGAATTTTACTTGAAAGTTTAGAATGGGGAAAGGCATTATTAGTAGCTTTTACGATCTCTGTTTTATTGACTGTTTTTATTATGCAACCATTCACTGTGAGTGGTAGCTCGATGGAGCCAACGTTAGAGGGAAAGGATCCTTTTGATAATGAAAAAGTTGGTGATAAAGTAATGGTGTTCAAAAGCCCTTATTTACTTGGTGCAGAGCCTAATTATGGTGATGTCGTTATTATAAATAGTGATGTATTAGATACAACAACAATAAAAGATCAGTTTCTTGAAAGCCCGATAATACGTTCTATTAGTGGTGGAAATAGTGAAGGTGAGGAAACGTACTGGGTAAAGCGAGTCATCGGTAAAGCAGGAGATACGTTACAATGTAGAGATGGTATCGTGTATCGCAACGGTGAAGCACTAGAGGAAGAGTATTTAGATAGCTCTATACAAAATAATTTTGGCCCTATTACGATTGAAGAAGGGCATCTATTCGTAATGGGAGATAACCGAAATGGGAGTAAGGATAGTAGAAATATCGGTCCTGTTCCTACAGAAAATGTGCTTGGAAAAGTAGTTATGCGCTTTTATCCATTTGATAAGATTAGTTTTTTCTAAAGACTAGAGCCTTCTCGAACTTAAAAAGCAGTTGATTCCTATACGAATCAACTGCTTTTATCCTGTTTTTTATGCACGACTCAGAAAGAAAATCCTATGATACTTTCCTAGTTTAATTCTAAAGGTCGCAAACTAGCTTCTATTTCCGCTCTTTTCGATTCAAGAAATGGAGGTAGTGCTAATTTTTCGCCTAATGTTTCAATTGGTTCATCAGCATCGAATCCTGGTGTGTCAGTAGAAAGCTCAAAAAGTATACCGTTCGGCTCTCTGAAATAAAAAGCTTTGAAATAGTATCGATCTACCCGACCAGAGTTTGGTAGGCGGGTAGCTTTCAATTTTCCTACCCATCTATTATACTCCTCTTCGTTCGGAATGCGGAATGCGACATGATGAACAGAACCTCTTCCTGGTCGTTCGCGCGGTAAATCAGGTCTTGCTTCAATATGAACCTCTGCACCTGATCCCCCTTCACCTGTTGCATAAACTTCAATTGGAGCATAGTCGCCTTTTAAAGATGGATAAGAGCCAATGTGGCGGAACCCCATCACATTCGTTAAAATGGCAGCTGTAGGTAATATTTCTTTCACTGTTAAAGTGACTGGGCCAAGTCCGATGATAGCATATTTAGATGGTATATCTTCTCGTTCCCAAGGTACACCAGGTGCAACACCTTTTTCACCATTATCAGCAACTAATATTAATTTAGTGCCTTCTGAATCTTGAAAAAGTAGAGAGTCGCGACCTGCTCTTTTCACTATTTCTTCATGTTTTACCCCTATTTCTGTAAAACGCTTTTTCCAAAACATTAATGCTTCTGTATCTTTTACTCTTAACCCTGTAGAAGAAATACTAGAAACCCCTTCATACGTTCTACCAAGGCCAGCAATATCGAAAAATGTAATTTCGGTTCCAGGGTTTCCTTTCGCATCGCCATAAAAAAGGTGATAGGATTGAGTATTATCTTGATTAACGGTTTTCTTTACTAAGCGCATACCAAGTACTTTTGTAAAAAATCTATAATTTTCTTCTGCGTTAGAAGTTAATAAGGAAACATGATGAATGCCTAAAAATTGCATAATAGCTCCTCCTTTTATAGGAAAAAATAGTTAAGTAATTTATACTTTTAATATACCATAAAATTATCTCGAATTCAAGATATCTTTAAATAAGCAGGTATTTCTACAAGTACGATAGAACTATAGATAGGATTATGTTTTTAATTAAGAGGTGTATAGAGTGAAATTAGACAGTGTTTCTCAATATGTTAAATACGTTAGCTTAAAGGCTGAAAATATATACAATTACGAAAGATTTCCGCTTAATTTACCTGTTATTCGTAATTTTGAGAAGTTACGCTTTCATCCGAATGTAACTTTTATTGTAGGTGAAAACGGCATGGGGAAGTCTACTCTACTTGAAGGGGTTGCAGTAGCTCTAGGTTTTAATCCTGAAGGAGGGTCTTTGAACTTTAACTTCTCTAATTATGATTCTCATTCTAACCTACATGAATACTTAAGGATTGCAAGGGGTCCTTTTAGATCAGAGGACAGCTTTTTCTTTCGTGCCGAATCTTATTATAATGTGGCAACCCATATTGAGGAGCTAGATAGTGAACCTCAAGGAGGATCAAAAATTGTCGACTCATTTGGTGGGAAATCACTTCATCAACTTTCACACGGTGAGTCATTCTTTGCAGCATTTATGAATCGGTTTTATGGGAATGGTTTATATATTTTAGATGAGCCGGAAGCCGCACTTTCTCCGTTAAGACAGATGTCCATGCTTGCCCGTATACATGAATTAGTCAATGAAGGATCTCAGTTTATTATCTCTACTCATTCCCCTATCATAATGGGCTATCCTAATGCTAAAATAATCGAATTAACGGCAGAAGGAATGAAGGAAACAACATTGGAAGAAACAAACCACTATCAAATAATGAAACAATTTTTTGAAGACAAAGGAAGACTTTTTCATCATTTATTTAATGAAGGTTAGGTTATAAAAATAGAAAAAGCAGAGGATGCTAGAACCTCTGCTTTTTAAAAAATTTTACCTCTTACCAGCCACGATCATACTGTTTTGGTGGGTCTATCTCTACACCTAATTCTATAGCGGCTGTGCGCGGCCAATATGGGTCACGTAAAAGCTCTCTAGCTACGAAAATTAAGTCAGAACGATTGTTGCGAAGAATTTCTTCAGCTTGAAGGCCTGATGTAATTAGTCCAACTGCACCTGTGTCAATATTTGCCCCGTGTCTAATCGTTTCGGCATAACCTACTTGGTATCCTGGGTAAACGTCAATGGAAGCTGGTACTACTGCACCGGAACTTACATCGATTAAGTCTACACCTTGGTCTTTCATCCATTGAGCATACGTAACATAATCTTCCGTCGTTAAACCATCTTCGTGATAATCATGGGCAGAAACACGTACGAATAGTGGACCATCCCATACTTGCTTCACTCCATCAATAATTTCCTTTAAGAAACGATATTGATTTTCTTTCGTTCCACCATATTCATCATTTCTTTTATTGGTTAGAGGAGATAAAAATTCATTAATTAAATATCCATGTGCACCGTGTAATTCAATAATGTCAAACCCAGCTTCTTTCACACGACGCGCTCCATCTATAAACGCTTGAACCGTATCATGAATATCTTCTTTTGACATTTCTTTCGGGGTTTTCATTTTCTCGTTAAAACTAATAGCAGAAGGTGCATATATTTCACCGTCCACAGTAGCCTTTCTCCCAGCATGTGCAAGCTGTATCGATGTCTTAGAACCATAACTCTTAAGTTCCCAAACTAATTCTTTTAGTCCTTCGATATGTGCGTCATCCCATATTCCTAGGTCTTGAGCCGTTATTCTTCCTTGTGGTTGAACAGCTGTTGCCTCCAACATAATTAAGCCTACTTGCCCTACCGCTCTAGATATGTAATGTGTTTTATGAAAGTTTTGTACTTTCCCATCCTCATTATGGCTTGAATACATACACATAGGTGACATAACAATTCTATTTTTTAACGTAACATTTTTAACAGTATAAGGTGAAAAAAGTGCAGTTTTTTGCATCTGAATTTTATCCCTCCAAAATTATTATTTCGTGTAGCTAAATTATAACAAATGAAACGCGATACTTAAAACAATGTGAACTTTTCACGGAGTTGTATGCTTGTAACTTCTTTTGCTAGTATGATTTAGAAGGATGTTAATATAGGAGGAAATAAGATGCAATGGCAAACGAAAGAACAGCTAACAGAATTACTCGTCTCTTTAGTGCAGCATGGTAGTGTAACACTATCCGATCAGGAGAAAAAGTTAGCAGCTTACATATATGAAAAACTATGTACTTTACGGTACTTTCAGCAAAATGAAGATAAGATCCAATTAAATAAAATGAACGATAACCGTGCTTTTGTAACGGCGTTATACAAGCATGAAAAAGCAACGGATACGATTGTGTTGCTAAGCCATTTCGATGTAGTTGGAATTGAAGACTATGGTCTCTTTAAAAACCTTGCTTTTCAACCAATAGAATTGACGAAAAAATTATATGAAAACGTAGATCTTTTACCTGATGAGGCAAAAGATCACTTACTGACAGGCGATTGGCTTTATGGTAGAGGAACAATGGACATGAAGGCAGGGTTAACTGTCCAGATGGGTCTGTTGGAAAGGGCAATCCATGAACAATGGCAAGTAAATCTCTTACTTCTTACCGTTCCAGATGAAGAAGTGAATTCTGAAGGTATGATTTCTGCGTTACCAGTACTGAACGAACTTGCCAACAAACATAATTTCACCTATAAAGCTTGTATTAACTCTGAACCGATGTTTCAGCTCTATCCTGGTGATGATCATTTATATTTATATACAGGCTCCATTGGTAAAATTATGCCAGGATTTTTTTGTTACGGGAAAGAAACACATGTGGGAGAGTCGTTGTTAGGATTAAATGCCAATTTGATGGTATCCGAAATTAATCGGTTAATGGAGTGGAATATTGACTTATGCGAACAAGTAGGCTCAACGGTTACACCACCACCAACGAATTTATTGCAAAAAGACTTGAAAGACGGATACTCCGTACAAATCCCACATACAGCGGTCACTTTATTTAATGTACAGTTCCTAAAAAAATCTTTACAAGAATGGGAAGAAGCATTTAAAGAAATTGCTTTTCAAGCTGCAAATAATATTATGGAACATACAAAAGAGAGGATAGAGAAGTTAGGGAAGAAAATTTCATTTGTAAAACCGAATTATCATGTCTCGGTATACACCTACTCGGAGCTATTACGTTTCGCAGTGGAAAAATTTGGTGAAGAAGAAATAGCTAAAAAAATACAATCCATAATTGTAAACTGTTCGGATGATGTAAGAGAGCAATCTATAAAGGTAGTGGAAGAGCTAGCGTCTCTTTGCAAGGAAAAAGGACCGATGATTATTTTATTTTATGCACCACCTTTTTATCCAGCTGTTGCAACAGAGGGAAATGATGAAACGATGCAGGCGGTACATACATTTTTACAAGAGTGGAAGCAAAAAGGAACTGAGTGGACAAAAACTAATTACTTTTCTGGTCTTTGTGATTTAAGTTTTATCGGTAATGCGAATTTACAAGCACATGATTTGTTAGAGACTAACATACCGGTCTATGGAAAGGGCTATTCACTACCGTTTGAAGAGATGAAAGCTATACAAATGCCAGTATATAACCTAGGTCCTGTAGGGAAGGACGCCCATAAATGGACAGAGCGATTAAACATCGCATTTACTTTTGGTGAACTACCGGACATGCTTGATAGTTTTGTTAAAAGAATAGCCAAGATTGAATAATTGGAAAAAGGTAGCGGGTGATTTCAACGAATATTCATTGATAAGGAAAGAAACGATACTAATATGAGACATTTATGGTTACTTTTCACGATGATTTTATTATTGCCAACAAACGCTTTTGCCGATGAAATGGTCACGGTCCAATTAGTAAACTATGTAGAAGATACAAACGAATTAACAGTAAAAGTGGAGGGAGAGTATACTACTTTCGATTCATCTTTTTCACTAGAAGAAGGAAAGAACTACACCTTTAAAGTGAAAGAAAGGATGCTCGTAATCGAAAGTGAGGGAACTAGGTATCAAATCGAAGGTTCCGTTGCATTTATACCTAAACAATACGATACTGAGCACATTATGGTTATCGATGACCGTCCATACTTGGGAGCAATGGAATTTATCATTGAAAAAGGGCATTTCATTCGACCAGTTAATCAGCTGCTGCTAGAAGATTATTTAAAAGGTGTTGTTCCTTTTGAAGTGTATCCTACGTGGGAATTGGAAACGTTGAAAGCTCAGACTCTTGCGGCACGAACGTATGCCATTACAAACTTGCATCGAAATATGGATGATACTATTTCCTATCAAGTTTACGGAGGGTATATGTGGGAAGAAAAAACGTCAAGAGCAGTGGAAGGAACAGCGGGAGAAGTAATAACATACAACAATCGGCCGATAGATGCCTTTTATTCTGCTAGCAATGGTGGATTAACGGAAAGAAATGACCACGTATGGGGTGGCGAAAAACTATCCTATTTTCCAATCAAAGAAGACCCTTATGATCCAATTAATCCATGGGAATTTCGTTTACATCAAACACAAATCCAGCTAGAAAACATTAATTGGGATCATCCAAATGTTTGGGATGAATTAAAAGAATTAGACGAACCTATTACGGATTCTATAAAAAGATCCCTACATAAAAAAGGGTATGTAGGAGATATAAAAGTAGTAGCAATTCCTAAATTTAACGTTGAACTTCATTCCCCTGTAACTGATCGAGCAGAAGAAGGGACTATATCAATTGAATTTTTACACCGCCTTGTGGATGGTACTATTCTTTATGAAGTAGTCGATCTGGAAAAAGGTAATATAAATCGAATTCGACCGATGATTGGTGGTAATACGTTTAAAAGTTATTTAATTGACTCGTTTGAGCTTAAAAAAGGCGTTTATTATTTGAAAGGTAGGGGCTTTGGACACGGTGTTGGAATGAGTCAATGGGGCGCAGAAATAATGGGAGAAAGCGGAAAGTCATATAAGGATATCATTGACTTTTATTATCCAGGTACAGAGATAAAAAAGTTTTCTGAACTAAGATGAGGCGAATGTCTCATCTCTTTTTGTTTTAAGTGACTTCCATGTCCTCCCTAGTGAATTTTTGTTAAAATAAAACATGGAAGGTGAATCGATATGAACAAAGTTGCCCTATTAGCAATAACACATGATCCAAGTGGTAAAAATATCCGTCTGTTTAAGGAATCATACGAACATCTAAAACATATATACAGTGAGTTATTTATAACTGTTAGCGACCAAACGTCAAATGAATTAATCCAACAACTGAATAATAGTTGTTTCCAAGTGAAAATAATTCCTAAGTTAGGCGCGGCTCATGCTAGAAGAGAGGTTGTTAGCTTTGGATTAACAGGAGAAAGTACATATTTCCATTACTGTGATTTTGATAGATTATTAACTTGGAGCTTATACAATCTGCCCGAGTTAAAAGACACTGTAAATGGGATCCAAAAGAACGGGTATTTCATTTATGGCCGTACAGAGTATGCCTTGAACACTCATCCAACAGAGTGGATTGAAACAGAAAAAATAACAAATAAAATATTTTCTTTAGAAATTGGAATGGAAGCTGACGTTACAGCTGGATCTTGCAGTTTTTCTAGGGCTTGCGCCACCTATATTCAGAAGTATTCTAAAGCTAAAATGACAGACGCCGAATGGCCTTTAATTATTTCTAGAATAGCTAAGTTACCAGTAAACTACAAAGCTGTAGACGGTTTACAATATGTAGAAGAAATCAACGCTATAACGAAGAAAACTTCAGAATCAGAACGGTGGTTAGGTAGATTAAAGTTGAGTCTTTTCATTAGTGAAACGGCGATAACAACGGGAAAGGATGAAGAAATGTGATGATAAGAGAAGCGACTGTTAAGGATGCAGAACAATTAAGTACGTTAATGGCCGATGTTGAGGAATCAAATATGATGTTATTTGCACCTGGGGAAAGGGAAATCTCGGTTGACCATCAACGAAAAAGAATGGAACGACTAGAAACAGAAGAAACTTCCTCTATATTTGTTGCAGAGGATAATAATAAATTAGTAGGTTACCTGTTTGCCATTGGGAACAGCCCATCTCGAATTAAGCATAGAGTTTATATTGTCGTTGGTGTACGTGCTGATTATAGGGGGAAAGGTGTCGGAGTTCAATTGTTTAGTAGATTAGAAGAATGGGCGAAGAAACGATCGATTCGTCGCTTAGAGTTGACCGTAATAGAGCATAATGTGCCCGCGGTTTCCTTGTATAAAAAAATAGGATTTGAAGTCGAAGGTGTCAAAAGGGACTCGTTAAAGATAGATGGCAAATTTGTGAATGAATTATATATGTCAAAGCTTTTATCGTATTAGTAAAATAAAACAAAAAAGGGAGAAGGATTAAAATAGGGAAAAATAAGAAATTAGTACTTATCATCATTATCTGCTTGTTTTTATCGATCATTGCAACGTATACACTATTAAAAGGCTTTAGAATGCAACAACAATTAACGTATAAAGAGAATCCACAAGAAGTGCTATCTTTGCTACAAAGTGTAGAGCCCGAAATTTATCAAGTAAAGTCAGTTAGTTTCACTTCCTTTTTTGAGTCAGATGGCTTGTATTGGATGGAAGACAAGAAGGACGTTAACAATTGTCTTCATGATGTCGTTCTAATGCTAGAACATTCAGAAGGTGATACTTTTTATGCAAGTGGCACTGTTCAATTAGCTAATGGGGATGAAAAGGATTCGTATTTGCAAGCTTACCCAATAAATAATGCGGATGAACGGATAGAAAGTGGGTTATATCAAGGGGTATTATCGGTACACCCGAAAGTTTATTCCAGTAAGGGATGCTCATAGAAGTATCATAAAAACAATATGTCTAGATAAACGAAAAAAATGTAATTCACCTTTAAATGTTAGAATATTATGAAACTATTCCCGTGCAATTTCGTATATAAATGAAATGGGGGTGGAAATTATGAAAAAATACATTTTACTCGTTTTGTTAGTTTTAGTCATTGAACTTGGGATACTTTTTGGAGTTTCACTCATTTTTAACACCGACTTAGTTAATACGATGTTTTTTGGTTCTTGTCTCTTTGTTTTCTTTGCATTAATTATGAGCTCAACAGGCGATGCTTTATCAAAAAATTCACAAGTAGCTGTATTTGACATGCTTTTAGGAAGTTACAAACCTGAACACGAACAGGCAAGCATTACCATTAACCCCTTATTAGTAGGCTCCATATTATGCCTCGTCGTTTATTTTCCTTTATATTATTTAGGAATTATAAGTTAAAATAAAAAATAGCTAGCTATAAAGCTTCGTTACAATAATGCGGAGCTTTTTTCTATTGAAGTAAAAAGGGAGGGGAAACTTTGCAATATACGTTCTTTAATGGAATTCCAAATGAAGAATTAATGAAAGGTATTCAAGAGCTACATCAAAAAGTATTTGGGACGTCTGAAGACTTACTAACGAAAATGAAAACAAAGCCTACATTACTTTTCCATATCGCAATCGCCGATGAAAAAATAGTAGGGTATAAGATTGGTTATATATTAAGTAGTGATAAATTTTACAGCTGGTTAGGAGGAGTAGATCCGAGCTATCGAAATAAAGGAATTGCAGCTACCTTAATGAAGAATCAGCATCAATATTTAAAAGAAGCAGGTTATAAAACTGTCCAAACGAAAACAATGAACAAATGGAGAAATATGTTGATTTTAAATATAAAAAGTGGTTTTGATGTCATCGAGACGTATGTAGATGATAAAGGGCTTCATAAAATTGTTTTGGAAAAGTCACTAGAATAGTATAGACAGCATGCTACTACTGATAGCTTGTCATAAAATGAAATGTATGTCATTCTTAATTAAGAACTAAATTTTGGAGGAATAAAAGAATGACAAATTTACCAATCTGTCCTAAATGTAATTCAGAATATACATATGAGGATGGCACACTATTCATTTGTCCAGAATGTGGGCATGAATGGATGGCTGCTGATGAGGAGCAAAATCTTGACGAAAACATCGTAAAAGATGCAAATGGGAATACGTTAACAGATGGTGACACAGTTACCGTTATAAAAGATTTAAAAGTAAAAGGAAGTTCATCTGTATTGAAAATAGGTACGAAAGTAAAAAACATCCGTTTAGTAGAGGGTGACCATAACATCGATTGCAAAATTGATGGATTCGGAGCGATGAAGCTGAAATCTGAATTTGTGAAAAAAATATAATGTAAAAAAGGAGTAGGCTTTCCCTGCTCCTTTAGTTATTTAATAAAATATCTTTTAATATTTTTGTATCTTCAGTAGGAAGTGTTCCATAGGAGTGGTGTTCTCTGTCAATAATAGTAGTTGATACATCATTTTCATTAAACCAAATAAAGTATTCTACTAGCCTCTCAGGCGAATTTTGCTCTGTTTTAAAAAACAAAGTAGCTTTTACATCTTCCTTTCGAGCCATTTGTGCTTTTACGTTTTCTTGCCATACAATATTTGCAAATACTTCCTTCAACGCTTTTAGCTTTTCTGCTTCCATGATTGTTGTAGTATCACCGATATTTTCTTCTGTAATTAGTACATCGACTCTTTTAAGGTCGTTCGGGTCAAACTGATTTGTCTCACTATTTGTACAACCTATTAAAGCAACTATTAATATAGGAAAAACAAATATTTTCATGAAGCTTTTCATGTGAACCCCCCGTTTTATTTACTTTACCATACACTATTCAACAGGTTTCCAATAAAATCCTTTAACTTTTATTTATAAAAGCTCTAAACTCACTTAAGAAAAATAGAAGGAATTCCCACCCAAAACCTCGAAAATTATAGTAGGGGGGAAGTAGCGAATGAAAAAAGATTGTATACTCTGTAATTTGAATATGATGCCCACTCAACGTGTTATATTGAGCAATGAATACTGTCTATTTTTGCAATTAGAAGAAGTAGATAAAAAAGGGATTCAATTAGAAGGTTCGGGGCTAATTGTCCCAAGAACTCATCGAGCAACGGCGTTTGATTTAACCCGGGAAGAATGGGATGCAACGTATTCCCTTTTGCATGAGGTAAAAAAATACATAGACAAAAAGTTTGAACCTGAAGGATATAACCTCGGGTGGAATTGTGGCGAAGTAGGCGGCCAACATATTTTTCATGCACATTTTCACGTTATTCCTAGATATAAAGATGAACCGCTAGCAGGAAAAGGAATCCGTCACATGTTTAAAAGTAAAGAAAACGAGAGGAAAGTCCTGCATGATTAAATCAGTTTTATTCGATTTAGATGGTACGCTTTTAAATAGAGAGGAATCTTTAAAAAGTTTTATCCTTGACCAATATAGTAGATTGTATGATGGACTAGGGCATATTAACAAAAAACAATTTACTGAAAGGTTTATTGCTTTAGATAATCACGGTTACGTTTGGAAGGATAAAGTGTACGCGCAGTTAATAGAAGAGTTTTATATTCAAGATCATACGGTAAACTTTTTATTAGAAGACTATATGAAGCATTTCAAAAATCATTGTATTCCGTTCCCTAATCTAATAGAAATGTTAAGGAAGTTGCAAAATTTAGGCTGCTCTCTAGGTATAATTTCGAATGGAATGACGGAATTTCAATTACATAATATTCGCGCTCTAGGAATAGAATCCTATTTTCAAACAATACTCATCTCAGAAAAAGAAGGACTCCGGAAGCCGGATCCACTTATATTTCAAAAAGCGCTAGAACAAATAAAGGTAAGTGCTAATGAATGTCTTTTTGTCGGTGATCATCCTAAAAATGATGTTCGAGCATCTAAAAAGGTTGGGATGACAAGTGTGTGGAAAAAGGATACTCACTGGGATAACATTATCGCAGACTATACAATTGAAGACTTAATAGAAATAATAAATATAGTGGAAGTGTTACGTTCAAATGAGTCAATTCGAGTTAATAGTTGAAACAGTTTTAGAGAAATATAAAATGCGTCCCAACAAAAACCGCCCATTTGTTGTGGCACTAGATGGTTTAAGTGGAGCGGGGAAGACGACCATAGTGGATAAGCTGAAAGAAGAATTGGCACCTATTCACGTTGTCATTATACATATTGATGATTATATCGTCGAACAATCTAGGCGATATCATACAGGCTTTGAAGAATGGTATGAATATTATTCGTTACAGTGGGATGTAGAGCAATTAAAGGAAGTTTTATTTGAGAAGCTAATAGGTAATGCATCAGTGTTAACTCTTCCATTTTATGATTCAAATACAGATTCTATTAGAAAAAAAGAGGTTTTTGTACCAAAGAATAGTATTGTCGTAATAGAAGGTATTTTCCTGCAAAGACAGGAGTGGCAACCGTACTTTGATTTAACTTTTTATTTGGATGTTCAACGAGAGATTCGTTATGAAAGAGCATTAAACCGAGATACATATATCGGTAGCTTAGAGGAAAGAAGAAAGAAGTATAAACGAAGATATTGGCCAGCAGAGGATTATTATTTGAACAGGTTAAAACCGATAGAAAATGCTGATGTCGTTATTCGTTATTAATTATAAAAAACGAGGAGGATATAGAAATGAATAGAGTAAATATAATAACACTTGGTACGAAAAATATCGTGGAGTCGCATGATTTTTTTAAAAAGATTGGTTTTGACACGTCTGTAAGAGGACCAGAAGAAAGTCCATTTATCATCTTTTTTAGAAATGAAGGCTCTAGAATTGCCCTATATCCATTAGACGAATTAGCCGAAGATGTAAATAAAGATAACCCGCCAGAAATAAAAGGTGGTTTTCCAGGGATTACGTTAGCTTATAATGCGAAGTCAATCGATGAGGTAGATAACATGATGAAGCTAGCTGAATCAGCAGGAGCAACTATAGTGAAGCAACCTACAACAACCGATTGGGGTGGCTATGGTGGTTATTTCACGGACTTAGATGGCTACTATTGGGAAGTGGCTTACGGAGAAGATTGGGAGTTTGATGAGTCGAATATGTTAGTTATTGAGGATATGTAAGCTAGTTTTGGAAGGTTGCCATTAGCGCAACCTTCCATTTTTATTTGTTTTTAACTTATTAATGAAAAAATATTAAAATTGCTTTACTCTCGCATTCTAGCAAAGTTATATTATGGTAATTATTCTTTTCAAGACAAGGAGGAGAAAGCATGAAGTTCGTTTTAATTTTCGGCCCACAAGCAGTTGGGAAAATGACAGTCGGACAAGAATTAGAAAAGCTTACTAGTCTAAAACTATTTCATAACCATATGACGATTGATCTAGTTAGCCACTTTTTTAGTTACAGTACAAAAGAAGGGAAGCGACTTGTAAACTTATTTCGAGAAGAAATTTTTGATGAAGTTGCGAAAAGTGAATTAGAAGGCTTAATCTTCACGTTTGTATGGGCATTCAACTTGGAATCGGATAAGGAATATGTCGACCGTATTGCGAAAAAATTTGAAGATAATGGTGGGGAAGTTTTTTACGTAGAGCTAGAAGCAGACTTGGAAGAAAGGCTTGCTCGTAATAAAACACCACATCGTCTTGCGCATAAGCCATCGAAAAGAAATGTAGAATGGTCGGAAAATGACTTGAAAAGCAGTTTAGAAAAGTATCGACTTAATTCTTTACCTGGAGAAATACAAAAGAAAAACTATTTAAAAATTGATAATACAAACTTAAGTCCAGCTGAAGTAGCAACTATGATAAAAGATACGTTTAAAATGTAATGTAAAATAGCGGAATATTCATGAAATGAGTGCTATAATGCTTCTATCTGCAAAAAGGAGATTGATAGAATGACTTTACTAAATAAATTACTACATAATTATGACATAACGCTTGATAAAGCAGGAGTAAGTGGCACAAGACTTGCTCAACGGTTAGATTCCCTTTCTAAAATCGGACGAACTCCTGAGGGAGGCTCTTTTCGATTAGGATTATCAACGGAAGAAAAACAAGCAAAAGAATTAGTAAAGACATGGATGAAAGAGGCAGGCCTCGAAGTTACCGAAGATGGTGCAGGCAATGTTTTCGGGAAATTAGAAGGGAAGAACTCTAGTCTTCCGTCTATTTGGACAGGTTCTCATGTTGATAGTGTTCCAAATGGTGGTCACTTCGATGGTCCACTCGGTGTATTAGCTGCTTTAGAAGTAATCGAAGCTTGGAAAGAAACAGGGTATCAATCAAACCGAAATGTCGAAGTTGTTATTTTTACCGATGAAGAAGGTTCACGGTTTTATAGCGGTTTAATGGGAAGTCGAGCAGTAACAGGAGAAATTGACTATAATGCTCAATTTGAAAGAGTGGATTCGGAAGGAACAACTTTTTCACAAGCTTTGGAGGCGTATGGTAGTAACAAGGAACAATTCAAAAAAGCAAAAAGAAATATGGAAGAAGTTGAGCTTTTTGTCGAAGTACATATCGAACAAGGGAAGCAACTAGAAAAGACCGATATGCCTGTAGGGATTGTAACCGGTATTGCAGGACCTTACGTCATGGAGGTTCATTTTTCAGGGGTAGCAGGTCATGCTGGAAATACGCCGATGAATGACCGCACTGATGCGCTCGTTACTGCTAGTGAATTTATATGTAAGGTGGAAACGTTACCTGCGCAAGTTAGTTCAACTGCTGTAGCTACAGTTGGAAAACTTTTTGTTAAACCAAATGGGGTAAATGTAATACCTGGCCAAGTTGAGCTTTTTGTTGATATTCGTGACATTGATGAGGAAAATCGTGATAAGTTAGTCGACCTTGTTCATCAAGCAGCATACGAAATTGCCAAAAACCGAGGCGTGGAAGCAAAAGTAGTCGAGCATCTAAGAATTCCGCCGGTACCTATTCGTCAAGAGTTACAAGAAAAATTGAAAAGTGTTCTAGAAAACTATGGAATCGAACCAACATATATTCCGAGTGGAGCAGGGCATGATGCGATGATTTTAGGAAATAAAGTACCTGTTGCTATGATATTTGCTCGAAGTAAGGATGGAATTAGTCATAATCCGAAAGAATGGACGACTTTGAATGATTGTGTTTATAGTGTTCATGTGTTAAAAGATTTTATTGAAGAAATCAGTGATTAAAAATAGTTTCTGAATATTAAGATATATGTTATACTGGATATCAATGGAAAACGCGTGGGTGAGTAAATGCCGTTTTGGGGCTGGCTACTTCTAGTCGTTGGAGCTTTCCTTATTTTTGGGTATTTAGTGGACAAATTTTCTAAAAGTCAAAGAAACATAACAGGTGGAAATCATATAGATTCAATTAAAACAGATGCACAAAATGACATATTCAATCGCGATCGAGATAATACATTTTAATTCCTTCATATGCTATTGCGACTTTCTTTTTAAAGAAGGTCGCTTTTTTTCGGAAATTATTAGAGAAAAAACGGGGGGATCCTATGCTTTTTCATTATCATTTTTGGACACCATACGTTGAGGAAACGGAAAAGTTTTATAAAGATTTAGGATTTGTTGTTACATTGCGAACTGGTAAATACGAAGGGGAATTTCAAGCTTTTCATCCTCCGTTAACTTGGGACGATTTTAGAGGGAAGAAGATACTCTTTCGAATTATTGAGATGAGGAAAGGCTCTATCAACATTACATTTGGCTTCGGTAAAAAAGTGAAGTTTGACCATATCGGTTTTTTAATAAGTGAGGAGGATCATGAATCATTCTGCACACGTGCAAAACAATTAAATTGGGATGTAAATGTCGGGGAACGAAGAACCTTTCTTTCAACTCCATATGGCTTTAAAGTAGAACTCCAAACAGATAGTAGTGTAATCGAAGGTGGAAACATAAGGTTAAAGCATATACAAATAAGCACAACTAAAAAGGGGCTCGAACAAGATTTATATACTATTTTCCAAAAACCTATGAATTGTATACGTAGCTCACAATCAAAAGAATTGTTAATGAAGGAAGCAGTATTTGATGGAGTAGCTAATTTAAAAATTGTTGACCCGAACGGAGTAAGACTATTAGGTATGCTAGATGAATACGATAAAAAATAATGGATATAGATTTATTAAATAGCTATTTTTCGGACAAAGGGGGATTAGATGCTTATAAGAAAAGCCATAGCAAAAGATGTTGGAAAATTAAATGCTGTTGCATATAGGTCTAAAGCATATTGGGGGTATTCGAAGGAATTTCTAGACAAGAGTAATGCTAGTATCACGGTGACAAAAGAATACTTAGAAGAGTACCCTACATACATTTTGAAATTAAATGAAAACATCATTGCGTTTTATAGTTTTTCTTTTCAGCCTAATAGATTAGAAGCGATGTTTATTGAGCCTACCTATATTGGAAAAGGATTTGGTAGGTTACTTTGGAGTGACGTTATGCAAAAAGCGAAACAATTCAATTGGACTGAGTTTGTGTTAGATAGTGATCCAAACGCTGAAGGATTCTACATTCGAATGGGAGCAAAGAGATTAGGAACGATCCCTTCACCTGTCATCCCTAATCGACTGTTGCCAGTTATGCAAGTAAAGGTGGAATAAAGAATGAATAAGTGGATTGGTGCAGCAGCTATTTGTATAAATGAAAACAATGAATTATTGATGGTGTTGCAGGGGAAGCTTGATGAAATAAAGAAATGGTCGGTTCCTTCAGGTGGCTTAGAAAGTGGAGAAACGTTAGTTCAATGTTGTAGGAGAGAAGTGGAAGAGGAAACTGGTTATCTAGTAGATGTGAATGGAAAATTACTAGTGAAATATGGGCAGCATGAACATACTAATATTGAAGTTCATTATTATAATGTTAGTTTAATAGGTGGAACGAAAACGATTCAAGATCCGGATGGACTAATATATTCTATTGAATGGAAGTCGATAGAAGAAATAGACCAATTAGAACTATCCTTTCCTGAAGATAAGCAGTTTTACGTACAGCAATTAAAGGAGAAAAATTCATGAATATATTATTTGTATGTACAGACAATTATACAAGAAGTGTAGTGGCTGAACTTTGTTTAAAACATTATATAAAGGAAAATAATATCGACTCGATTGAGGTGGCTTCTGCTGGTGTGAGAGCTAACAGCGACACCAGTAAATATTCGTCCATCCATTTCGACCGGATGAGTGAATTAAATATTGATTTATCGAGTTTTAAGAGAACACCTTTTAGACGTGAATTTTTTGATCATTACGATTTTATCATTGCCATGGGTATCGAGCATAAAAAGTATTTTGAAGAGGCGTATGGTCGAAAAATTCATTTATTTAATAAGATTTTGCTAGGAGAAGAAACGTCGTTAGTCGTTCCTCCACCAGACAAAGATGGGGAGTATTTGTTAGAGATCAAAAAAATGGTAGATACTCTTTATGAAGCAATGCCACTTTTTGTTGTGAAGTTAAAAGAATTACAAGTAAAGCAAAAACTAAAGAGTATTGATTTTTCAAATGTGAAAACGGAGGTTTTTTCTCTAATTTTAGACGATATGCTTCAACATATTGGGTCTACTGATGGTGAATTGCGAGATGAACTCATATATTCTACGTTTGGTAAGTTAATACTTGGTGATTATTTAACCCCTGACCAGATGGCATCTATTTTATGTATATGTCTCAGTAAGGAATACTTATTTTATGAAATCGGAGAAATAAATTGTGATTCCGTATTTAAAAGGGCATTTTCTTCATTAGTAGTTACTTTAATTTTAATAAAAGACAAGCAGCAACCATTTTTATCAACAGAAACAGTGAGAGAGACTATGAACCTAGTAATTCCGTATATGCAACAAGAAAAGGATGTTCGTGGATATGTGGATGGAAAAGGGTGGGCTCATGCCATTGCACATGGAGCGGACCTTTTAGATGCTGTGGTTAACCATCCGTCTTTTTCGATAGTAAAAGCAAGAGAAATTTTAAATGTGATAGGAAACAGTTTACTCTGTAACGAAATTTATATTGATGACGAAGACGAGCGGCTTACTGTTCCGGTTGTTTCTCTTTTACAAAAAGGAATTTCAGAAGAGACAATCATTGACTGGCTTACTATCCTTTTTAAGGAAACGCACGATGGATTACAATTGAACGATTTTAGAAAACGAACAAACCTCTCAAACTTTTTTAAGACGTTATATTTCCATTTTTTATTCAAAAATTCAGGAGCAATGATTAGGCAAACAATCGAGAATCTATTAAAAAATAAACAAGGAACCGTAATTACTAGTTTATAGGTCATCACGGCTTTTTGGTTAAAGTAGTATCCTTTTTAGTTTGTCCTTTTTTGAAATAGAAGTGCCGTGGGCATAATAAAATAAAATTAACATAATTACGGGAAAATATTCATGAGTTATAGGAGGTTGAAATGATTCTACAAGTTCAAAACATCCACAAATCATATGGAAAACAAAAAGTATTAAAGGACATTACGTTTACAATAGACAAACCGGAAATTGTTGCACTAGTTGGACCTAATGGTTCTGGGAAATCTACCTTACTTAGTATTATTACGAATCTACTTTCTGCAGAAAGTGGGGAAGTTAGAATATTAAATCGAACGAACAAAGACTTGGGAATTTTTAGAGAAATTTCTTTTATGCAAGATAACACAGTATTGTATGACTATTTAACAGGATTCGACCACCTTCAATTTATTGCTGACTTACAAGGTCTCACAAAAGAACAAATTATGGAGAATGCTGAACGTATTGGTATAACAAGTTATTTGCATAAAACCGTAAGTAATTATTCGCTTGGAATGAAGCAGCATTTATTACTTGCTATGGCAACACTCAATAGGCCGAAACTACTAATCTTGGACGAGCCACTAAATGGTTTAGATCCAACAAGTTCTATAAAAGTAAGAAATCTTTTGATTGAATTGAATAAAGAAGGGACAGCTATTCTTCTTTCTTCTCATAATTTAGCTGAAATTGATCGTGTAACTTCCAGAGTTTTGTTTTTAAAAGATGGTACTTTAATGGATGAGGATCTCTCTCAATTTGAACAAGCCTGCTATTTAATTACTGTTAATCAACCATTATATGCAGTGGAGTTATTACAGAAGTCTGGGATACAAACAGTGGAATCAAATGAAAAGTTATCGATCTATTCGAATGATACCTCTATACATGAGGTAATATCTCTTTTAGTAAAAAACGAATTAACTATTCTAGATATCGAGAAGAAAGTGATAGGTTCGGAGGATCGCTACCGAAAGATTTTTGAAGCGGAAAAGGATATTGCTCTATGAAGCTACTAAAATTTGAACTAAAGAAATTGTGGAAGCAAAAAAAATTCTATTGGTTATTATTTATTATTTTTATTAGCTCGGTTGGGTTATTTTACACCAATTATTCCGTTTATGAGGAGAAACAAAAACGTGCAATAGAAATAACCGATATGTATTTGGAGGAAATAAACGGTATTAGACATGGTTTAGAAGAACTGCGTAGGCAGGACGCTTTATCACCCATTCAAGAACAACAATTAGAAATTATTATTGAGATGAATGGTTCACTTCTTCCTTGGAGATATGCAATTAACCAAGAAAATTGGGAGAGAATACCACAATTACAAAGTACGTTTTTACAACTTTTACAAGAATATGTTAGCCACGATGGAGAGTTCCCGTTATTACAAGGTATAGAGTTAGAGAGTGCGATACAGAAAAACGAATGGCTCATTGAACATCAACTATCATACGAAGATGAAATTTTTCCAGTATCACCTCATCTTTTCGTGTTAGAGAATACTTCTTTTCTCTTTGGAATCATTGGTCTAAGTGTACTGCTTTTATTATTAGGAAACATTGTCACGATTGAAAAAGAACAACATACAATCTTCACATTAAAAACACAACCAGTCCGTAAGTGGGAACAAACATTATCTAAATTTGGTAGTTTACTATTTGTTCACATTATCTTTGTAAGCACTGCACTTTTATTAGGAATTTTATTCCCATTATTATTCACTAATTACAAGCTAGAACTTGCCTATCCGATGCCGCTTATTTCAGATAATGAAGTCACCATTATCCCTATTTATATTTTTTTAATATATAGAGTCATTATGTTTACTTTTGCAAGTTGGTTTGTTTTTTCCCTCATTCTTTTTATTAGTAATTGGTTGAAAGATTCATTTACTACGTTAATGAGCATCGCTGTAATACTAGGTATTGCGTTAGTCGTAACAGAATACTTTCCAATGCTACTTTCACCGTTTAATCCATTATACTATTTTAGTTCTTCAAGAGGGGAGTTAGTTCAAAACAGTATTGTAGCCTATAGTATTTCGACAGGGATTGTGACTTGCTTTCTACTATTTTTTAGCATTATTTTCCAAGAAAAAGCATTAGGTTCCCAGCAAGGGGACGGAATGAAAAAGCCATTTCGTAAAGGTGAGACAATAAGTGGAAATAAATTAAGAAATATATTCGTATTTGAATGGAGAAAGCTCGTCAGAAGAAAATTATTTATCCAAATGAATGTAGTATTACTTTTACTTTTATTCGCTGGATATTATTTGCTCGCTCAGCAGTCTATACAAAAGGAGCGTACATTTATTCAAAACATCGAGCAGTCCATTGAATTTTTCGGAAATGAAGAAAATCATATAGCTCCGTTAAATCATTACAAGGAGATGGCGGAAACACAAGAAGAACATAGGGAGTTTTATGAGGGTTTAATAGCGCTCGAAGAAATGAAAATCGAATATTTCCAAGAATATAGTATGTTAATGGAGGACGCACTTGATCGCTATGTAAATAATAATTGGGATAAGTTTTATGAGTACTTACTGCATGAAAACCGAGTGAGAAATCAAGAAGAAGGTATTTATGAAATAAGTCAAATTTCTCACGATTATGACTTTGCTGGAAGATTTACTGTAGAAGTAAGTATTGAGGAAAAACTCTGGCTCATGGAAAACAACGTACGTCCGTTATTCCCTGGAACTCTTATTCCGACGATTCACCACTATTTTGGAAAAAATCAGGAAGGCTATGAATATTTCGTGGAGCAAAATACAAAAGTGGATCATAGTGGCTTATATTCTCTTTATTTATTGTTTCAAAACCATGGTCAATTAGCTCCAATTTTCCTGTTACTATTTTTACTTGGTGGTGGTATCGCAACAGAAAGAGGAAAAAAACGGACACTTTCATTGCTGAAAACATTACCGATAGCAGAAAAGCAAATTTATATCGGTAAATTGCTTCACTCCATTGTCGTTTCCACACTGAATTTACTAGGCGTATTTGCGGTTATAGTTTTAATGGGTGCTGTTTTTAATAGATTGGGTGACTGGTACTATCCAATTCTTAAATATCACAGTTTTAGTTATACAAATTCAAATAAATTTACAGGGAGCAGTGTGGAAGGGTATGGCTATGAATTTTTACCTTTAGGTGAATATTTACTCCATACAATAACACTAACTATATTGGTACTGTTGTTTTTACTAACTTTTACTATTCTTCTATCTACTCTATTTAAAAATACACTTTCTGTATTTGCGACTGCTGGCATGATATTCATTAGTGGTTATGTATTAACGAATCACTTCCTAACTGAAAAAGCACATTTCTCACCTTTCGTTTATTTTAATATCCCGAAAATTACGAACGGAGAAGTGGCTACTATTTTAGATAACGAAAAGGTGAATGTTATATCAGGGAGCGTTGTTTTGTTTTTAACATCTAGCACTTTCGCCTTGATTGGTTATTATTTATTATGGAGGAAAAATAAGATAGATCGTTTAGAAGTTAAAGAAAGATCAACGGTAAATAAGAGTTTTTAAAAGCTAGAATATGATTTGTGCCGTAAAAACCAGTTAATGGTTGTTACGGTTTTATTGTATTTAAATGATATTCAGCATAAATACGTGTATTTTCCTCAAAATTGAAACTTAGCTATCCAAGTAACCGTCTAACGAGTAATACTTTCAAAAAATGATGGGGGTACCCAATGAAAAAAATACTCATTGCTACTACTGCAGTACTTGCATTACTTGTTGCGTTATTTGGTCCATTCAATGTTTACCATTACGTTTCAGCTGAAGAGATAGTGAAGCGAACTTCCTTTGTTTTTGAAATGATTTATGAAGGTGATAATTGGGAAGTAACAGAAGTTGAATATTTGGGGAGACAGACGTACTATGTGAAAATGCAAAACGAGGATACATATATTATCCAAATTAATGGCAACAAGTATCATCTGGAAGTAGACGTTTATTCTGGTGGACAATCATACGGGGTGTTCCTTGAGTATCTTTAAGTATTAGCATCAGTTAAATTGCATAACAGCATTATTATTAGCTAACAATATGGGAAAACCATACGGAAGGTGACACCATGGATAAAAAGAAAAAAGAGCCTATGTTTCAAAGTGGAGAATTAACAGAAGAAGAGTTAAAAGGATATTACGGAATGGATCCGGAACAGAGTTTACTTTCAGTTAATTTTGCTACGACGGAAAATACATATTTAAACGAACATTATAGTGAGGATACTAAAGAAGGTGAGGAGTAGATACAATACTCCTTCATAAAGGAGTGTTGATGTTGCGATCATCTACTAGATTACTAGTTATACTCATCATGTTCTTACCAATAATAGGGTGTGGCGTTTCGGATGGGAAAGTAACTGTAAGAGATGTACTAAAGACTAATAGTGAGGCAGATATAATAAAGTATAACAATAGTGTATTTTCTAATGTGACCAATTCAGAGTGGTTTCAAAATCATAAGAATCTATATAAAAAGGGGGAAGAAGTAGGGGAGGTTCGTAAACAATCGACCAATTCTTTTACGTTTTCTAATTTTACTGCTTCCAAACTACCTAAGGGTACGAAAATTTATTCTGCTAACGAAAGCGGATTGTTAATTGTAGAGATAGAAAAGGAGATTCTTTATTATATTGAACTGATAGGAGGATAACACTATCCTCCTATCCATTATATTTTCGTATCTTCCAATTCTCTTATCAACATATCCCCAAGTTCACGAGAGCGTTCTGTCGCCCGCTTCACGCAAGCTTGAATAGCCTCTGCTGTTTCTGATTGTTGTAAGATAGAAATACCTGCTTCCGTTGTACCGCCTGGACTTGTTACTTCTCTTCGCAGTTGTGCTGGTTCCTTTTTAGTTCTTCCTAACATCTCCGCTGCTCCTAACAACGTTTGCTGTATAAGTTTTCTTGCCACCTCATGTTCCAATCCTTGTTCAAGAGCGGCTTTCTCTAACGCTTCTGCAACGTAATAAACATAAGCTGGACCACTTCCAGATAAACCTGTTACGGCATGTAATTGATCTTCCTTTACAATCGAGCATGATCCAATGGCAGAAAATAACGTCCTTGCAAATTCATACTCATCCTCGGTTACATTTTCACCGACAGAAATGGCGGTAGCCGATAACCCAACGGTAGCCGATGTATTAGGCATCGCGCGAATAACACGAACTTCTTTTTGTAATAATTGTTGTATGGACTCTATCGAAACTCCAGCTAAAACAGAAATAATTAACGTATCATTATTAACGTAAGAAGCTATCGATTGTAACGCTTCTTTCGCGTCCTTTGGCTTTATCGCAAGAAAAACTACATTTGCTTCCGACACTGCTTTTTCTTTATTTGTTTCAGTGGTTACGCCATAATTTCTGGCAATAAGGTTTAGCCGTTCTACGTCTTGTCTATTCGTAACGGAAATATCACTCGGGTTTGCAATCCCCCTTTTTATTAAGCCACTAATAATCGCTTCTGCCATCGATCCAGCACCGAGAAATGCAATCTTCATGCTTATTCACCAACTTTCTAATATATTTTTAAATATAAAAAGACCAATCTGTCCTATAAAAAAGGACGGATTGGTCTTGTATCCGCGGTACCACCTTCATTGGCTCAAAATAAAAGCCCTGCTTTAAATTCCTGTATCGTAGGAAGGACGATTAAGTTTCCTTAATTGCTCCAGGGTAGGTTCAAGAAAGTAGTGGACGAGGAAGTCTTTCAGCCGGTGAACTTCCATCTCTTATCATCATTTCATTCTTTACTAATCCCTATCGTCACGTTTACGTTTAATTAAATTTTTATCATTATGCAACGTTTACGCTATATTGTCAATAGATAAATGTTTGTTTTTCGTGTAACCTATTTTATAAATATAATTTTAAGGAAAGAAATTTTATGAAAACACTAGATTTTTTCATGAAAATAGTACATTCTAGAAATGAATGAGTATTCAGTTTGTAAAGTAATCTTATTGTAAAAAAACAAGGGAGATAAAAAATGGTGAAAGTTACAAGTAAGCAACAAATACAACAAATTACAATTCCAACACCGTTTCCAGTGGGGGATGTTCATACATATGTCATCTTAGGGGAAAAGGTGACACTCGTTGATGCAGGGGTGCGGACGAAAGAAGCATGGGAATATTTTAAAAAAGAGTTAAATGTTATTGGCTTAACACCGGATGATATTGATCAAATCGTTGTCACGCATCAACACCCTGACCATGTCGGGTTAATTGATTTTTTTCGTAGAGACATCCCAGTAATCGGCCATGAAAGATCGCATCTTTGGATGATAAAGGATGAAGCTTATTTAAAAACACATACCGAGTTTTATTTATCCATACTATTAGAAGCTGGGGTAGACCAACGCTTTTTTCCATTAACGGAAAAAGTGAACGATATGCTTCATTTTTCTTGTAATCGAGGACTTACCGATTTAGTCGATGAAGGAGACTCCATTCAAGGATTAGATGGCTGGAAAGTACTATACACTCCTGGACATTCTAGTGCACATATCAGTTTATGGCATGAACAAAAAGGAACACTCATTGGTGGAGATGTTTTACTTGCGCATATTTCACCTAATCCTCTTATTGAACCTTGTTACCCAGGAGAAGATGAAAGAAGAAAAGCGTTAGTGGAATATATAGCTTCTTTAGAAAAGTTGAGCTTATTACCAATTCGTCAAGTATTGCCTGGTCACGGTAATAATATTTCAAATGCAAAAGAGCTAATAGAAGAAAGATTACTAAAGCAAGAAAAACGTGCGGAAAAAGTACTAGCGTTTATTCGCAAACAACCGAGAACTGCTTATGAAATTTGTGTACACCTTTTTCCAACCGTATATGAAAAACAGCTAATGTTAACGTTATCGGAAACAATAGGTCAATTAGATTATTTAGAGGATGCAAAAATGATAGAGGTAGATAGAAATAATGTACCGCATCAGTATCGAGGAATAATCAATGAAAGCAATAAGGGTTAGAGGTGCAAAAATGGGAAAACTTATGAATAAAAATATTGTCATTACAGGTGCTTCCTCTGGTATTGGGGAAAAGGTTGCACGGAAGGTGGCAGAGATGGGAGCTAGACCTATCTTACTAGCGAGATCTAAAGAGAAGTTGCAAAGCTTAAGTGAACGAATTAATCGTTTAACTTCCGTAAACTGTCTATTTTATCAACTGGATGTTAGTGATTCGGAGCAAGTAAAAGTTGTCTTTAACCGCATTATGGAAGAAGTAGGGCACATTGATATTCTTGTAAACAATGCGGGGTTTGCTATATTTGATGCATTTCATGAGGCTAGTTTAGAAGATATGGATAATATGTTTAAGGTTAATGTGCTCGGATTAATGGCATGTACGAAGGAAGTTCTCCCTTCTATGATGGAAAGGAACAGTGGTCATATTATTAATATTGCTTCACAAGCAGGTAAGCTAGGGACACCTAAATCAAGTGGTTATGCAGCTACTAAACATGCTGTATTAGGTTTTACGAATAGTCTTCGTATGGAGCTTGCAAAAACAAATGTTTACGTTTCAGCAGTGAACCCTGGACCAATCGAAACGAGCTTTTTTGATGTTGCCGATAAATCGGGAAACTATGTTAACTCAGTCAAAAAATATATGCTTAAACCAGATTACGTTGCAGAAAAAATAGTCCAACTAATGATGAATCCTAAACGTGAACTTAATTTGCCTAGATGGATGAATGTTGGAAGTGTTCTATATAATTTGTTTCCTAATTTGGCAGATAAACTAACTGGAAATCTGTTGAATAAAAAATAATTATTAAAGTTTCTTAAATGTAAAGTAGGTAGTAACCTTGTAACTTTTATCGCATCTTTTCGTCCATTTATATAGAGGTGATAAAAATGAAATATATGAAATTCTTTCTTTTCGTTAACTGTTTTTTCTTATTAATGGCTTGTGGAACAACGAATAATGGTGCAACAAATGGTGGTACTGGTTCAGATCAAGACGATCCAGCACAAGAGGAAGAAGGGGTAAAAGATTTAACAGGGCACATTGTATCCATTGATGGAAACCGCATCCTCGTTACTGGTGAAAATGCTCACAATAGTGTTTCTGCTACATGGTATACAATAGATGATAATACGCTCATTACGCTTGCTAGTGGTAGAGAGCCTGGTATCGTATTGCAGGTTGGCATGAAAGTAGAAACGTGGAACACAGGAATTGTATTAGAGTCTTTTCCTTCCCAAGCAAGTGCTGTAAAAATAATCGTAGATGATAGCCAACCATTAAAAGAAAGAGAAGCGATTGAACAGGCACTTAGTGAAGTCGATCTGAGTCAACCTTGGTTAGTAGCAACGGTTGAGGAGGAAGGGGATATGTATAAGGTTACATTGAAAAACCTTCTCTCCGATGACGAAGAAGTTGAAATAGAAGTGAAAGTTGAATAAATAAATGGTAAAAGGGATGCACTCTAATGAAGGCATCCCTTTTGGCTTTTCCTATAAACTCTCGAAATATAGAACTTTATCTAAGCAACGTTTATATATTCCTATTAAATAATGCGACGACTCCTCTGAAAATAAGAACAGAAGAAAATAGCAGAACTGTTAATACGCCGACGATGAAAGCTAAAGGTTCTACAGGTGCTAAAAATCCTGTTAACGGAACTCTAGTTAATGCAAATCCAGCTAGTATACACGCTAAAAAGATAAGTGGATATTGATTCAACTTAATCCCTCCTTTAATATTTTATATTCTACACGGTACGTAAATGGCACGGCCAATCATTACCATTTTCACCGTGGAAACGATACTTGCTTAAGATGTATTTTTTTAATCAAAATAATTTCTTCAAAACTTTTTTCTGCTTTAAACTGTCTAATGTGTAAATAGGGATGGAATGTCTTATAGAGGAGTGGCAACAGTGCAAACAGAACTAGTGAAAAAAGCCAAAAAGGGAGATGAAGATTCGTTTTATACGTTGATGGTCCACCATAAAGATCAACTATATCGGATTGCATACGCTCATTTAAAAAACGAACAAGACTCATTAGAAGCAATACAAGAAGTAACCTTCCGTGCTTTTAAAGCGATAAAAAAATTAAAAGAACCACAATATTTTTCCACATGGCTCATTCGGATTATGATGAACTATTGCAGTGATGAACTAAAGAAGAAGAAAAAAGTAATCCTTCAAGGCGAACAATTTGAAGTACCAACTACGGATCAACATCCGCTTCATTTAGAAGTAGCTGAAGCGGTGAACAATCTAGATGAGCCTTACCATACGGTTATCTACTTAAAGTATTTAGAGGATTTAAAAATAAAGGATATTGCGGTAGTGATGGATACGCCGGAAGGGACAGTTAAAACATGGCTATCGAAAGGATTACAGATGCTTCGTAGTTATTTCAATGAAAAAGGAGGGAAGAATCATGTTTGAGAAGGAAGAGGGAAAATTAGAAGGATTAAGAAAAAAGTATAACGATATTCCGATTCCACCAAATGTGGATGAATACATTTTAAGCGGCATTAGAAAAGAAAAAAGAAGAAGAGCCACAACTAGATGGAAATGGGGGGCGATAGCTGCCAGTATTTTTTTCATTGTCATGTTAACTTCGATTAGAGTTTCTCCCACGTTCGCTGACTATGTAAGCTCCATTCCTGGACTGCAAAAAATTGTAGACATTGTTCGTAATGACAAAGGTTTAGTAGCAGCTATCGAAAATGACTACATGCAGGAAATTAACAAGTCAGTGGAGAAAAACGGTATTACATTAACGGTCGATGCAATTATTATGGATGAAGACGTCTCGTTGCTTTTTTACACAATTGTAGCTGATCAAGACTATCCTTCGCTTTTCTTAAATGACCCAACATTAATTTCAGAAAGTGGAGAGGATTTGCAGTTAGGCTATAGTTATAGTAGTCATTCAGAAATAAAAAAGAATGAGCCAGTTACCGGTATTTTAACTATTGCTGATTATAAACATGGTTCTATTCCCGAATCCTTACAATTCCGTACGAACATTAAAAACGACTTTAGCGATGTTGTGGAAGATTTACACGTTTCCTTTTCTTACGATAAAGAGAAGTTCGCAAAGATAAAAAAGGTGTATGAAGTGGATCAAACGATAACGGTGGAAGATCAAAAAATATATGTAGACCGAATGGAAATTCGCCCAACAAGAATTGTCGTTTATGTGGAGTACAATAACGAGAACAAGCAAGAAATTTTCGGTTTTGATGATATCCAGCTTGTAGATGGAAATGGAGAAGTTTGGACCCCTACCGATGGCTTAGTATATGATAAGTTAGATGAAAATAAAATAGCTCTAAATTTTCAAAGTAACTATTTTGCGGAACCAAATGAGTTGTTTTTAACATTTACATCCCTTCGTGCACTCCCGAAAGAAGAAATCGAAGTGACGATTGATTTAGAAAAAAACAAAATAGTAAATGCCCCAAAAGATGGTAAACTTGCATTCGTCGATAGCTCTTTTTGGGACGTAACATTTGAATTAATGGTGGACGAACAAGATTATTACCACCATAGACCTCTATTTCACTCGACTTTTACGGATGCAAATGGGAAAGAATATTCCTTCAATAATAGTTCCGGCTCCTCTACAGAAGAAGGTATTCATGTGAAAACGCTGGGTGGAGTGAACATGAATGAAGTAGCAAGCCCAATTACATTGACTATTAGTGACTATCCAAACCGTCTACGTAAAGACGTTCGACTACAATTAAAATAAAGCGGAAAGGGTGAAGTCCTTTTCCGCTTTTTCCTTTTTATTTACTTATATACTTTTACACAGCATATTGACATTAGCAGTTTTCTTGTAGTGCAAAGTACCGTTTGCTTTAAAAAATTTCCATTGAAAGAGAACGTATATTCGGTTATGATATAGAATATAATAAATACGAACAAACATTCTGTTAGTGAGGGATGAAACGTGGAGATTGATTACAACGAGATGCCTAACAACAAGACTTTATGCGTAGATATGAAAAGTTTTTACGCAAGTTGCTCAGCGGTAATGCTTGGATTAGACCCGATGACATGTTATTTGGCAGTTGTCGGTAATACAGAAAGACAAGGGAGTGTAGTACTAGCAGCTTCTCCAAAATTAAAAAAAGAATTCGGTATTAAAACAGGGTCCAGAAGATTTGAAATCCCAAATGACCGACGAATTCAAGTCGTAAATCCCCAAATGGCAACGTACTTACGTATTTCAACCGAAATTACAAGATTATTTAATCGTTACGTCCCGAAAGAATCGATTCATACGTATAGTGTTGACGAGAGTTTTTTACAAGTGGACGGAGTGGAATCAATTTGGGGAGATGCCGAAACGATTGCATGGAAAATAAAAGATGGGATTGAAAGGGAGTTTCAATTACCGTGTGCAGTTGGGATTGGTCCGAACATGTTAATGTCGAAGCTCTGTCTTGACCTCGAGGCGAAGAAAAAAGGAGTAGCCGAGTGGACGTATAGCGATGTGAAAACAAAACTATGGAAAGTTTCTCCGCTTCGTGAAATGTGGGGGATTGGCTCTCGTGTGGAAAAAACGTTAAATCGAATGGGAATTTTTAATGTCGGGCAGTTAGCTAATTATCCGTTAGAGTTACTGGAGAAAAAATTTGGTATTATGGGCAACCAACTGTACCATCATGCGTGGGGAATTGACTTTTCACAACCGGGGGCTCCGCTCATGCAAGGCCAAATTAGCTTCGGTAAAAGCCAAATACTATTGCGCGACTATCATGATCCGAAAGAGATTAAGCGTGTGCTTCTTGAAATTTGTGAAGAAGTAGCAAGAAGAGCTCGTCAACACAATAAAGCAGGTCGAACGGTGAGCCTCGGTATTGGTTACAGTAAAGAAGAGTTTGGTGGTGGATTTCATCGTTCCAAGACGATAGAGAGCCCAACTAACATTACAATGGATATTTATGAAACGTGTCTAGAGCTGTTTGAAAAATTTTATGAAGGAAAAACAGTTCGACAAATTTCAGTCTCACTTTCTAACATAGTGGAAGATAGCGAAATACAATTAAGTTTATTTGAGCTCGATCGTCCGAAAAGGCGTCAGCTCGGCTATGTTATGGACCAAATTCGTCATAAACACGGCTCAGCTAGCTTACTAAGAGCGGTATCTTACACGGCTGCAGGGACAGCGAAGCATCGAAGTACATTAGTTGGTGGACATAAAGCATAATAGGAGTGAAGCGTTTTGATTCGTGATAGAGGGAGTATAAAGTGGACAGCAATGATGTTACCAGAACATGTAAAGCTGTTAAGAGATTGGGCAAAGGAAGATAATGATGTAACAAAGCCGCAACTAGATGAGCAACATGTTGATTATATGAACGAGCAAATAGGAGAGGCGATGGAAATAGGTAGTGAAGTGACGATTACGTATTACGAGAAAAAGCGATATCATCTATTTATCGGCACAATTCACCATGTTGATCCGATAAAATCTCGATTACACGTAGTGGACAAATTTGGAGAAGCATCGTATTTACCGTTAGAAAACATTTTAGACATTACAGGATAAATAAAAAAAATGGGACTGCCTTCGTTAGACAGCCCCAATTTGTCATGATTTTTTTTCAAACATTCCTAACTGTAATAGTGCTTCAATCACTTCTGTACCTTCATCTGCTGTAATTTCTACTTCTTGGCCAGGTTGAAGAGCTAGGGCTAATAAGCCTAGTAAACTTTTGGCGTCAATTACCCAATGTTCTTTTTTAAAAAGTACTGTTCCAGAATAAGAGCTCGTTGTATTGACAACTTTGCTAGCTGCTTCACCGAAAATCGGCTTTAATACAGTAACTACCATAATTATTTCTCCTTTTATTAAGGGATTTGTTAGTTATATTTTAGTATAGAGAGCGAAGAGAAACAATAAATAGAAAGAAGAAAATCTGTCTAAAAAGCAACAGATTTTCTTAAAAATAATTATTCATCTAGTACCTTTTTTGCGCGAACGCAAGAGTCAAATTGACCTTTATGATTTCCGTCACAAAAAGGTTTTTTCTCCGATAAGCCACATCGACATAACGAAAAAGTAGATTTCGTTTCAAACACATTTCCATCTGCATCGATTAACTCGACATCGCCTGTTACACGTAAAGAGCCATTATCATTTACTTTAATTTGTACTTTTGCCACAAGAGAAAACCTCCATTATTTACAATATTATTAACCATAGTACTCAAAAGCGCTTGTATAAATTCCATTCTACATCATACACGAAAAGTCGTGAGGCTAATCATTCATTTGAAAAATATGTTACAATCAGACGTATAAACGTAATGGAGGAATGAACGTGAACGTAACTTTTACAGAAAAAGCACTTGTTAAAATAAATGAAAAATTTAATGGCAATGATAATAAATGGCTTAAAATAAAATATGATACTGAAGGCTGTGGGTGTGTTGTAAGTGGAGTATCCGCGTTATGGATTACTCCTGAGAAAGAAGAGGATGATATTGTTGTGGAGTCTAATGTGGAAGGGCTATTAATGGAAAAATCGAAACTTGTCTTTTTTGACGAAGATATGACCGTTGATTTTGTAGACTCAGCGAACAGCTTTATGCTCAAATGTCCTAGCCAAATTTTAAACCCACGCATGTCATTAAGAGTAGTCGGAGGATAAGAACGAATGAAAGGTAAGTTGAACTCGTTAAAAAATATTGCCCTATCTAAAACGTGGGCATCGTTTATAAATCAGAATCACCCGTATAGTTTAATGCATTGGTCGATTGGTGGGGCACAAGCTGAAGAAAAAGATGTATGGTTACTTCAAGACGAAGTAACATTTGAAGTACAAGAGTTCCCAACGATAGATGAAGCGATTGATTGGATAAGTAACAATATGGACGACATTACAGATGTTTTAGGGTAAGAACAAAAAAGCCTGTTACGAAGGAATTCCTCGTAACAGGTTTTTTTAGTTGAATAAAGCACACACAGTCAATCATTTGGAGCATCACTAATATAAATTAAAATTTTTTTAAAAAAACTGTAGGGCATTCTCGATTTCATTTCGTCTATATAAGTAGAGAAAAAAAGAAAGGGGGGAGAGCACATCGAAAAGAAAATGATAGAAAAGGCAAAAGCGGGGAATGAACAAGCTTTTACCTTTTTAATAGAAACATATAAAAATTACGTATATCAAGTTATTTATCCAGTTTTACGAAACGAAAAAGATGCAGAGGACGCACTACAAGAAGTATGGATGAAGCTATTTGACGCTCTTCCCCAATATACAGGTCAAGGCTTCAAAACGTGGTTAGCTCGTATTGCCATGAACCATGCCATTGATATGAGGCGGAAGAAACAGCGGTTACGGGAAGTGGTAGAAGAACAGCTAGAAACGGAAAAGGTAGAAGACACTGAAAAACTACTATTAAAAAAAGAGAGTAAAGAAGTTGTTCATCGTAGATTGCAAGAAATGCCAGAAAATTACCGAGATGTTATAACAGCCTATTACATACGTGAAAAAAGTTATAAAGAAATTGCCCATGAACAAAACATAGAAGTGAAAACAGTCGAAACGAAGTTATACCGAGCAAGAGTATGGATGAAGAAGCATTGGAAGGAGGAAGATTTTTCGTGAATCATTACACACAAGAAGAGTGGCTAGCTTATATTCAAGATGAGTTGTCGGAAGATAGGAGAACTATTCTAGAAGATCATCTATACTCCTGTGACCAATGTTTACACGTATATTTAGAGCAACTAAACTATGTTTCGGATACGTTACCGATGTTATCGGAAGAAGAACAGAATGTGGTACCAATCGAAACGAAAAAGATGCCATTTTACCAACATTCTATCTTTCATTATACAGTGGCTGCAGCGATTACGTTTCTTTTACTTACATCTGGTATGTTCCATAGTATGATTGGTTTTGCTTCCAATATAGAGGAAAGTACAGTCCAAAATAGAGAAGAAGCAGTATCAAAAAATGTGATGAACAAAGCACTATCATTTCTTGAATTAATAGAAAGAAAACATAAGGAGGAAAAATAATTGAACAATAAAAGTCCATTTGTAGCGTTCTTTCTCTCATTTATACCGGGGATGGGACATCTATACTTAAATCGAACAAAAAGGGGTATGTTTTATTTGTTTTGTACCATCATCCCGCTTATCGGCTTTGCATTTTTGGCGGCTATCAATCCGTGGGATGCGGGAATTCTCATTATAATGGGAATTGGCTTTGCTTTTTTCGTTGGATTCCTTAACTTACTCGATATGGTTTTTTATTTAATAAAAAAACCGCTTCAAAATGTGAATGTACAAAATGGAGTGGAAAATAAAGACACTCAAGTTTCCGCTAACAACTCGGAACGACTACATACAATGTTGCTTTCGTTCGTACCAGGGCTAGGACACTTTTATTTAGGACTAATGAACAGAGGTTTAACATTTTTGATCGGCTTTTTCGGATTAGGGGTAATGGTTATATTTATTGCAGCCATTACGAGTCAAGGTGGTTTTATTGCGTTTTTAGGGATTTTACCTGTTATTTGGATTTTTAACATGTTTGATACGATGCAACAGCTATCACGTAAGCAAAATGGAGAGGAGCTTGTAGACCGTACCGTTTTAGAAGATTTTGAGGAAACGAGAAAAGAACAAGGGAGAAAGAGCAAAGCGCTAGCAACGATTCTTTCAATGTTTCCTGGTGCAGGACATATGTATCTAGGTTTACAACGACGTGGGCTGCAGCTTATGGCAGCATTTCTGTTCTCTATTTATATATTAGATACGTTACGATTATCGCTATTTTTATTTCTCATCCCGTTAATTTGGTTTTATAGCTTTTTTGACGCTTTACAAAAAGTATCGAAACACGGAGATGAAGAAATTGAAGATATACCAATTGTTTCTTACCTTATTAATCATCAAAAATGGGTAGGAATTGGATTAATTGTATTAGGTATTTATTATATGTTTACCAATATCGTCGTACCGGTGTTAGGGCCAGTAATGAACGAAGCGTTCGGTGTAGATTTTAACTATTGGTATTATCAATACTTTCAAATGATCGTTATTTCGATTATTTTTATCGGCGGAGGCATTAAGTTGTTAATTGGCAGTAAATCGAAAAGAAAGGAGCAAGTATCATGAGGACGTGGAGAGTTGGTACTTTTTCAATGGGAGTATCCCTAGTAGCGCTCGGATTATTTCTTGGAATTAGTCAGTTTAAAGGCTGGGAAGCACTTCAACCATTTCTACTTTGGTGGCCCTTTATCTTAATAGTACTAGGGGCAGAAGTATTAGTATACTTATTCGTTTCTAAGCAGGAACATCCGCGAATAAAATATGATGTATTAAGTATCTTTTTTGTTGGTGTTTTAGGTACAGTTGGGATTGCGCTTACTGTGTTAATATCAACAGGTGTTTTACAAGAAGTTCGTACAGTAGTAAGCGCGACAGAAAAGTCGTTTGCGCTTCCAGAAGTGAATGAAAACTTAACCTCTGAAATAGAGAGAGTAGTCGTTGAAACAGGAAATCAGTATGTACAGGTCGAAACGACAACGGGAGAACAGCTGCATATTTTCGGAGCATATCGAACAACGATTGAAGCTGGGAAAGTTCCCCCGATAGTAAAGAAAGAAGACTACGTAGTGAGGAATGTAGTCGGGGATACAATGTATATCCAATTTAAAGTACCCGAACAAAAAACAGGTCCTTTTTCTATACACACAGTTATGACACCAACAATAGCAATTCCTGATAGTGTTACATTAGAAGTAAGAGGTCGTCATAACCTAGTGAAGTTAAATGTCCAAACATTAAAAAATAATTGGACAGTAAAAGGTGCAGAATACGTTGAACTGTACGTTAATGAAAAGAATGATCTCGAATTAATCACACATTCTCATTATGAGCAGGATTCAGCATACTTCGAATGGGAAAAAGTATCGAATGAAAATGATGATGCTTTTAAAGGAGTATATAAGTTAGGCGAAGGTACGTATCAATTAAGCATACTAGAGAGCAGCTCTGTTGCATTAAATATAGGGGAAGGATAAAGGGTTCAAGTAAGAACCCTTTTTTCTTTTCCATTTGATATGGTAAATTTACGTCTAGCAACTCGAGGTCACAAGTCAATCTGTCCAGAAGGTCAAAGAGCACTCCTTTTGCCGGCTTGCTTTGTGCTTGTCGTCGCTTAGTGAGCCCCTTCCGCTTTTGTTCTTACAAATTGTATTAAGATGATAAATATCGCAGTGAAACATATCGCAATTGCTTGTGTAATACTTATACTAGAATGTAATATCCATATATCCATCAATGCTACTTCTATTAAAATTAAATTATTGATCATAGAACTTTCGTAAGCTTTTAAAAATTTCTGTGTAAGTCCCCATAAATAAAAGGCAACTCCTCCATTTATCACTCCTAACCATAAAATAATGAAGTATGATTTTAGTTTTAAAGTTGGAAAAGGTTCCATGCTAAACCCAATAACTAGAAGTAGAAAAGCCCCAATAAGCATCGGCTTAACAACCACATCTTCTACCCGCATTTGTTTATTCGCTATAACATGTCTTGAATAAGATAGATGAATTGCGTATCCAACGCTAGATAATAAAACAAAAAGTACGCCGATTATATCTGCTAGTGATAAATTCCAAGGATAGTAATATACAAGAACACTAATAGCGACACCGAAAGCAAAGTAATAAACTGCTCTGTTTTTAATTTCCTTTAGCCAAAAAACATCAATGAATAATACAATTAAGATGTTACCTAAGCAAAGTATCAAACTAGTTTGAGTAGGTGTGATAAAAAATTGCCCTACATATTGCATTCCTTGCGCTAGAAAAAAGCCGAAGAAACCGAGCAACATATATTGTAGCCAGTTCAATTGTATCCTATCTGTTCTCTCACGTTCATGACGGAATGACCTCCACATGAAGATGGCGGTCGCGATAGAAATAGAAGCGATTAAATATCGAAGACCTGATAAAGTAAGAGGACCTATCACACTTTCATTAAAAACTATTTTGTTTAATATATAGGACGACGCCCATAACAATGTAACAAATACAGCAATTAATATGGCGAAAAATTTATTTTTTTTCAATTTATTTTCCTCCAACATTTATTTTAACAAGATAAATATATTATGATAGTGGAAAGGAGGAAGAAAAAGAGAAAATAAAAAGCTATCATTTCCCCTTTTGAATGGAGGTTACATGAATACACTTATTCAGTTTTTAATACTTAGAAGCAAATGGAACAATATTGAAGAAAACCAACCTATTCCGGTAACGCTTACCGAAATAGCAGAAATATTAAACTGTTCTGTACGAAATGTAAAATATATATTAAAATCATTTATTTCGAACGATTGGATTATATGGATTCCGGGTATGGGGAGGGGAAATCCATCAAAGATTACATTCCGACAATCTAATCGTGAAATTATCGAAGAAGAAGTTAAAAAGATAATGAAAGAAAATAAAGCGGAAAAGTTAATGGTGTTACTACAACTAGAAGAGTTACAGGAGAAAGAAAGAAAATATCTATTAGACATACTGCTATATAGAGAAAAAAACAATGATACTTATTCAAAAGATACTCTTCATTTACCGGTATATCGACAAATTCATCAACTATCCCCTAGCCTTGCCACAAGAAGAACGGAGCTACACTTAATTCGACATTTGTATTCAACGCTAATTGGTATAGATAGTGAACGGGGAATAGCAGAGCATTGGAGAATCGAAAGTGATTATAAGCGATTTACGTTTGTTTTACGAAAGGGTGTTAAATTTCATGATGATTCCACTCTTACCGCCGAAGATGTACGCTATTCATTGTTGAAGTTAAAGAATACGAATTTTAGTTGGGTTGTAGATGAAATAAAATCAATCGAAATCCTACATGATACCAAACTAGTCATACAATTGTTTCGTTCTAATTATTCCTTTTTAAGCTGGTTAACCTTACCGTGTACATCCATTATAGCTGCTAACTATACAGATAGAATTATAGGAACCGGCCCTTATTATTTAAGCAAACATAATGAAAGTATCGTTATCTTAAAAGCATTCTCCAATTATTTTGGTTATCGACCATCTACGGATGAAATTAAACTAATCATTGTACCGGTCATCTACAAACAGTATTTTGATGGTCAAGAGGTTCAAAACAATAATAGTGATGTGATAGAAAAACAAGTCGTTAGTCAAATAGATGTGGGCTGTAAATATATTTTGTTACATACTGCAGCCCTCTCCAAGGAGGAACGTCTCAGTTTAATACAAAAGATAAATATCCCACAAATGATAGCGAGTCTAAAAGAAAATAGACAGGAGGTAGCTACTACACTACTTAGAGGGATAAATCATAGTTTAACGGATCAAGCTTTTCCTAATTGTTTACCTTCAACCGTTAGCATTCGAACGTATAAGGGAGCAGGTAACGAAAAGGACATGGGATGGTTATGCAAACAGTGGGAAGAAAGTGGTGTACGCGTTAACGGTACATTAGTTGATTATTCACAGCTTTATGACGGAAAAACGGACGTAATATTAACAGAGATAAGTGGTGAGGATAGTTTAGAGACTACTTTATTTTCATTCATTTTAAATAAGGACAGCCCGCTCCAATTAGTGTTATCACCTAAAAGGTTAAAGGAGATAAGAGAGATAGTGGGTAACGTTATCCAAATAAATGATCAAGAAAAACGGTGGGAGGAACTTTCACACGTACATAATGACCTGATCGAGGAAGGGGTCCTTGTACCGTTGTTTAGGTGGAATCAAATAGTGAAAGTTCCCACTTCATTCGCAAAATTAAGTTTAAATTCATATGGATGGCTCAATTTTTCTGAACTTGTTAATGAAATGTAAAGGTTGAAATTTTGCCGTTATTATGTATAATAGGTTAGAGAAAATTGTATAGATAGGTTTTCTAGGGTTCCGTAGTCTTTACTAGTCTGGTCCGAGAGAAAGCCCACAAGTGTAAGCTTGTGACACGGAGGGATAAAAGCCTGGGAGATATTCGTTTTACATGAATAATCTTCTTGGCTTTTTTATTTTTGAAACGGGGTGTTAAAAAATGAATTGGAATTGGACGAAAGTTTTGATAGCCGCATTTTTTGAAGTGATTTGGGTTATTGGGTTGAAACATGCTAGTCAGCCACTAGAATGGGGCGTAACGATTATCGCGATTGCGATTAGTTTTTATTTACTAATAAACGCAGGTAAAGAATTGCCAGTTGGAACAGTTTATGCTGTATTTGTTGGACTAGGAACGGCAGGAACAGTCATATCAGAGATACTGTTCTTTCAAGAACCAGTTCATATAGGTAAGCTATTCTTTATACTATTACTGTTATTAGGTGTAATTGGGTTGAAAATGGTAACCTCAGAACAAAAAGCGGAAGGAGGAGAAATGTAACATGGCTTGGTTTTATTTAATATTGGCAGGTTTATTTGAAATGGGTGGTGTCTTAATGATTAATAAATGGCACCATGACCGAAAGATTATTTCTCTCCTTCTACTAGTACTTGGGTTTGGTTTTAGTTTTATTTTCCTAGCGATTGCGATGGAAACATTGCCGATGGGTACAGCGTATGCGGTATGGACTGGTATCGGTGCTGCAGGTGGAGCGATTTTAGGAATGATATTTTATAATGAACCGAAAGATTGGAAGAGAATATTTTTTATTAGTTTAGTAATTGCTGCAACGATTGGGTTAAAGTTAATATCATAAATTTAAGAAAGGACCTCTGGATAGGTCCTTTTTTTATTGCTTTAATGCATCTAAAATGAGAGAAGGAAAGACTAACTCGTCCTTATTTCTAGGGTCAATCTTCTTAGAACGAAAGATAACACCGTCACTTTCATTCCAATCCGTATAGTGAAATACTCCTTTTTCATCACAATACTCTAGAAGTTTGACGGCAAAGCCTGCACTGTTAAATATATGTGATAATGTTTTATATGTGTGAACGAATTTATGACTCGAAGCAGGATGTTCTTTAGGACCAGGTCCACCCACTTTTACTATGTTTTGGTACTCCTCATTTGGAAAGAAGCCATCTGGAACGGCACATCGAATGTAACCAGAGGACTTTAAATATTTGTAACAAATGTTTGCCGCTATTACTCCTTCATCAAACGAAAGATGTTCCCAAACATGCTCAGCTACTATTGCTGAGATACTATTCTTGTTAAACTGTGCACTCCACGTAGTTTCATCTAGCAAACTTAATGTCTCTTCTTCCGTATGTATCCAGCCAGGGTTGTTATTGTATCCGCCAGCACCAATTACTAGTTTTACATCAACTAAGGTCATTAATTTCTCCTCATCAATTATTCCTTTTTCTTACATTATATTGAATATTGTCAAAAAAGAAAAGAAAAAGAGTGTAGATTCATTATACGTATTATTCTCTATTGATTGGGTTAAAACCATCATCTATACAGACTACTTATAGTGAAAAATTTATAATTACAACTCATGAATTTTCAAAAATCTTTATAAGAGTAACGAACAAAAAAAGGTCCTAAAAGTCAGTTTCTACTGACTTTTAGGACGTCCCTGATAATTATATACTGCCTAATAGTTCTTTCGCTTTTTTGACTAATTCTTCATTCGGTGGATTAACATCTTTTAGGGCATAAGGAATCCCAAGTTGTTCCCATTTATATACACCCATTTGATGATAAGGAAGTATTTCAATTTTTTCTACATTCGTTAGCGTTTGAATAAACTCACCAAGCTCTTTTAAATCTTGTACATCATCTGTTTTAGTAGGAACTAGCACGTGACGAATCCATACAGGTACATTTCTATCTGATAGTAGTTTGGCAAATTGTAAAATATGGGTGTTTGGTAATGAAGTTAGTTCTTTATGCTTTTCGTTATTGATTTGCTTAATATCTAGTAAAAATAGGTCTGTATACTTTAGAAGTTCATCCAATGATTCAAGAAATCTTTTAGAGTTAGAGAAACAACCAGCAGAAGTGTCAACCGTTGTATGAATTCCTAACTCTTTACATTTTTTAAATAATGCAATTACGAAATCAATTTGTAATAGCGGTTCGCCACCACTTACGGTTACTCCTCCGTTTGAGTGTTTCATGTAGGGAAGATACGTTTCAATATCTTCTATTAATTCGTCCACAGACATAAGCTTTCCTTTTTTCTGTTCCCACGTGTCCGGGTTATGGCAAAATTGACACCTTAACAAACAGCCTTGAGTGAAAATAACGTAACGAATACCTGGACCGTCTACCATGCCGGACGTTTCGATAGAGTGTATATAACCTTGCATAATTGAATACCTTCTTTCTATTTTAAGGAACAGCAAAGAGGGGGAAGCCTTTCAAAAAGAAAGGCTTAAGAACCTAATGACTCATGGAATGTACGATTAATAACGTCTAATTGCTGTTCTCTTGTTAGTTTAATAAAGTTAACGGCATAACCTGATACACGAATGGTTAACTGTGGATACAATTCTGGATGTTCCATTGCATCTAGTAAAGTTTCGCGATCAAATACGTTAATATTTAAGTGGTGCCCTTTTTTGTCTGCATAGCCATCAAGAATAGCTACTAAGTTAGTAATTTGAGTATCTTCTTCTTTCCCTAACGCTTTCGGAACGATAGAGAACGTGTTAGATATACCGTCTAATGCGTGATGGTAAGGGAGTTTGGATACAGAATTTAAAGAAGCAAGGGCTCCTTTCTTATCACGACCATGTAATGGGTTAGCCCCTGGTGCGAATGGCTCGCCATCTCGACGACCGTCCGGAGTATTCCCAGTTTTCTTCCCGTACACTACGTTAGAAGTAATCGTTAAGATTGACATCGTTGTCATTGAATTACGGTACGTCTCATGTTTCTTTAACTTTTTCATAAAGCTCTTCACAACTTCTACCGCGATAGAGTCAACTCTCTCGTCGTTGTTACCGTATTGAGGATAATCTCCTTCTACTACATAATCAACAGCAATGCCATTTTCATCACGAATTACTTTAACTTTAGAATGTTTAATAGCACTTAACGAGTCAGCAACGACGGATAAACCAGCAATACCAGTAGCCATTGTACGTAAAACGTCTTTATCATGCAGCGCCATTTCAATTCTTTCATAGTTGTATTTATCATGCATGTAATGAATGATATTTAACGTATTAATGTAAAGTTCTGCTAACCAATCGAGCACTTGATCATATTTAGACATTACTTCGTTGTAATCTAAATACTCGCCTTGTATTTTCTCAAACTTCGGTGCAACTTGTATTTTTGCTTTTTCATCTACGCCACCGTTAATAGCGTATAGTAAAGCTTTTGCTAAGTTCGCTCTAGCTCCGAAGAACTGCATTTGCTTACCAATTCTCATTGCAGATACACAACAAGCGATGCCGTAATCGTCACCATATTCAAGTCTCATTAAATCATCATTTTCGTATTGAATAGAGCTTGTTTTAATAGACATGTTAGAACAAAAACGCTTAAAGTTTTCAGGTAGTTGTGTAGACCAAAGAATCGTTAAGTTAGGCTCTGGAGCAGGACCTAAGTTCGTTAATGTGTGAATAAAACGGAAGGATGACTTTGTAACAAGCGGTCTGCCGTCTAATCCAATACCACCGATAGACTCAGTAACCCACGTTGGATCTCCACTAAATAAGTCATTGTATTCTGGCGTTCTAGCAAACTTCACTAAACGTAACTTCATAACGAAATGATCTACTAGTTCTTGAGCTTCTTCTTCTGTTAATCTACCTTCGCGAATATCATTTTCAATATAAATATCTAAGAAAGTAGATACTCGACCTAGGCTCATTGCTGCTCCATTTTGTTCTTTAATAGCTGCTAAATATCCGAAGTATAGCCATTGAAAAGCCTCTTTAGCTGTTTGAGCTGGCTCCGAAATATCATATCCATAAATACTTGCAAGTTCCTTTAGTTCTTGCAGTGCACGAATCTGTTCAGAAATTTCTTCTCTTAAACGGATAATATCTTCCGTCATTCTAGAGCCTGTGTCTTTTAAATCTTTTTTCTTATCTTCAATAAGGAAGTCTATTCCATAAAGTGCAACTCTACGATAGTCTCCAATAATTCTTCCGCGACCGTAAGCATCTGGTAAACCAGTAATAATTCCTACTTTTCTAGCTACTTTCATTTCATCTGTATAGGCATCGAATACACCTTGGTTATGTGTTTTTCGATGTTTGGTGAAGAAATTATCTACTTCCTTATCAATTTCGTATCCGTATGACTCTAAGGCAGTTGCTGCCATTCTTATACCGCCATAAGGTTGTAAAGATCGCTTGAATGCTTCATCTGTTTGGAAGCCAACAATTGTTTCACTATCTTTATCTAAATAAGCTGGGCCGTGAGAAGTGATAGTAGATACGATCTCTGTATCTAAATTGTATACACCGCCTCTTTCACGTTCTTCTTTCGTAAGTTCCATTACTTTCTTCCATAAGCTCTCTGTACGTTCTGTAGCCTGTGCTAAAAACGTTTCATCTCCATCATAAGGTAAAAAGTTTTGTTGGATAAAATCTCTTACATCAATTTCTTTATTCCAGTTTCCTTTGCGGAAATTTTGAGGATAGTTCATGATTTCCAACTCCTTTAAAAAGGTTAATTGAGTTTGTGATGTTTTTAACAATTTAAATATAACAAGGAACATTCAGGAAAAGGTGTGATATTTATCACATGACACGAATTTGTAAAAAATTTATTACTAAAATTTGAAAGTGTGATAAAGTTCACATTTTAGTATTAGCTTGAAGATGTATGATGTGCCCATAGAAAGAAAAGTTAAAGATTAATTGGAGGAATGAAAAATGGCACGTATAACAGAATGGAACCCAGAAAATAAAGATTTTTGGGAAAGAGAAGGGAAGCGACATGCAAGGCGTAACCTTTGGATATCTGTTTTTACATTATTATTAGCGTTTGTTATTTGGCAGATGTGGTCAGTAGTTGCAGTTCGGTTAAATGATATAGGGTTTCAGTATACAGATGAGCAATTATTTACGCTAGCAGCCATTCCAGGATTAATTGGGGCATCGTTACGATTTATTTATACATTCGCTGTTGGAAAGTTCGGCGGGCGAAACTGGGTTGTATTTTCTACAGGTGTATTAGCTATCCCAGCCATTGGTATCGGATTTGCTGTTCAAAACCCAGATACACCATATTCGGTTATGCTAATTCTTGCAGCTCTTTGTGGTTTAGGGGGAGGTAATTTCTCTTCTTCTTTAGCGAATATTAGCTTTTTCTACCCTAAAAAAGAAAAAGGAACAGCGTTAGGTATTAACGGTGGACTCGGAAATATGGGGGTATCAGTTGTACAGTTTGTTACTCCATTAGTTATTACGATCGGAACTTTCTCATTTATCGGTGGAGAAGGTCAAGTGTTACCGGATGGATCACAAGTTTGGTTACAAAATGCAGCGTTCGTTTGGGTATTACCTATTATAATTATGACGATTGTTGCGTATTTTGGAATGGATAACTTACCTAATACGAAACAATCTGTAGCAGAACAATTTGTTATTGTGAAAAGAAAGCATACGTGGATCATGACTTGGTTATATGTTGCGACATTCGGTTCATTTATTGGGTACTCAGCAGCATTTCCACTATTACTAAAAAGTACGTTCCCACAATATGTTGGTTTAGCCTTTTTAGGAGCATTTTTAGCCGCGTCGTTTAGACCGGTTGGTGGTTGGTTATCAGATAAGTTTGGAGGAGCAAAAGTAACAACATTTGTTCTAATCACGATGTCTATAGGGGCATTGCTAGTTATTTACTTCCTTGGACAACAATTTTTCACTGGTTTCTTACTTTCGTTTTTACTATTATTCATTGCAGCAGGTATAGGTTCTGGTTCTACGTTCCAGATGATACCTATCATTTTCCCAGCAAAAGAAGCAGCGCCAGTTCTTGGATTTACTGCAGCATTTGCAGCTTATGGATCATTCTTTATTCCAAAATTGTTCGGTTGGTCAATGGCTACGTCAGGAACACCAGCTACTGCGTTATATTTCTTTATCGCTTTTTACGCAATTTCTATTCTATTAAATATTTATTACTATAACCGTAAAAACGCAGAAGTAAAATGCTAATTAAGACATAAAAGAGATGGAAGGGAGTTCTTTACATACGTGAAGAACTTCCTTTTTAACGTTAAAAGTAATTTTAGTCGAATTCTGAGCTGTAAATTTAGTAAAATAAAGGAAAGGAGGGGTATTTTTGTTTAGACAAGCTGTAGGGGCGATAGCGAAAAGAGAAAATGGCGATATTTTACTAGTAGAAAAAGTTAAATGGCATGATAAAAATGGAAATAAAATTAACACTACTGCTGAGTGGGATATACCAAAAGGTGGCGTCAAAAGTGAAGATGAATCACTACAACAGGCGCTTATTAGAGAGTTAAAAGAAGAAACTGGATCTGCCGAATGGGAAATTGTATCACAATATGATGCGAAGATTCAGTTTACTTTTCCAACTTCTATTCAAGAAAAGATTGGTTACAAAGGTCAGAGCACGACATTGTTTCATGTCGTGTATACGGGTAATAATGACGTGTTTACACCAATTGATACAGAAATAAAAAGCTGTCGATGGGTTTCTAAAGAAAACATAGTCGATATAATAGCGCATGAAGAAACGAAGCATTTTTTAACTAAATATGTTTTATGAGCATAGGGAGGCTGTCCAATAAACCTCAAAACAGTGTAGAATCAATTCGTTTTTCCATTGTTTTTCATGTAAGGATTTCATACAGAAGGTAGAATCATTATACATAGTATTTTTGATTGGGCTAAACTACATTCTATACAAACTACACATAATCAAAAATTTGTACGTACAGCTCATGAAAATTTAAGAATACTTATGAGGGTAACGAACAAAAAAGGTCCTAAAAGTCAGATTCTACTGACTTTTAGGACAGCCCCGTTATTTAATAAACATTTCCTTTTTCATCTACAAATACAGATTTTACTACCGTTCTCTCAAAGTCATCTCCATTAGCAGTTTTTCCTTTAAAATCAATCGTTATGTTGTAAACACCTGCTTTTGAAAGGGTAATAGGTAGTTTTTCCTTTTGTGCCATTTGTTTTTTCGTACGTGTAGTTTGTATTCCATTATTATTAAGGTGGACTGTCATTTCTAGTGCTTTAATATTTTTTCCTCTACTAACCTGTAAGTTTTCGTAATCAAATGTTAGGCTATCATTAATGTTACTGTCGATGGAGACATTCATTAAATAAGCTGCCTTTGTTTCGTTAGCAAGAACTGTCCACTTTCCAGCTTCAGGTTGATTGATCGTAACGGTGTGATGATATGCTCCTTTAAAAATATTGTCATTTTCATAAATTGCAAAGTTACTATATATATAGCCGGAAGGGCTTACTACTTGTAATTGTTGATGTTTTTGGTCACTTAGCCAATCCAATGATAAATGATTAGTACCGTTTTCTACAACAAAATGTTCTTTTTTACTGTTATTATATTCTCCACCGCGGAGTATCATATTGGTTGCTGGGTTGATGGTTTCTATATCTAAATATTCAGCAGAGGCACTAACCTCGTTATATGCGGAAAAAAATGAGCTTGGCTGGCTACTTGTTAAATATGGACGGAATAAATGGAAAGTGTTCCGACCTTCTCGAATACTACTATGATTCCAATTGCTAACACGAACTTCATGACTGTATGGTAATCTAGAACTTCTAACCGTTACAGCACCATCATTTTGCCCGTAAGAACTTAAGTAAAGTCCTCCCCAATAAAGAGAAGAGCCGAAACTACCCCAACTCGTTCCACCAAATGTATAAATAGGATTCCTACTTCTATTAGCGTGACCATCTGTTTGAACACGATATTGACTCATGTAACCAGTTTGTAAGGAGTAAGTTGCGTCATTTCTACCACCGAAAATTCCAGCGAGCCAGCCAGCCCAACTACTGTATGCTAAGTCAGCAAGTTCGGAGCCGTAATGAGGAGTAGATAAGGTGATAAGATTAGAGACATATGGGTGAGCGTTCTGATGTATTAATGCGTTTTGTGTGTCGATTCCGCCTTTACTATGTGCAACAACGACTAATTTCTTTTGACCAAAGTAGTTGTAAATTTCCTGCAGTTTACTAGCTAGTAGAATACCGTTATCCCACATATTCTTATCTGGGTGTACATCCACAAATGCAGTTTCATATCCGTTTTGGAGAGCAACTTGGTACATATCATTACTTTCCCACCATGTTCTTGATGAGCTGTTAAATCCGTGTACAAATACAACCGGCGCTTTGTTTGGATCAATGTAGCTAGGAGTATCTCCAACATACCATTGTCCAGGAACTCCACCAGGATCGTCTTTCCCGCCAATTGTACCTGCACTAACTTGAAGCGGCACAATAAGTAAAAGGAAAGAAATTAACAGTAAACTTACTCGTTTCATTTTATTCCTCCTTTATTTCAGAGCAAAGCACCCATAAAAAATCATCTTAATAGGACAGGAAGTACAGGACGTTATACTCTGATTATTGAAGTTAAACTATTTTTTGGTAACTCCATCATCAGTCTATGGGGATAATGGAAAGAAAGACGTAAAACATGATCAGGATGAAAAAATAAGAAAGAGGTAGGAGGGAAGCTTCATTCCATTTACGGAAATAGACCTATTTTTATGAAAAACGCGAATAATATTAAAACATTTTGTACAAGAGCCAACATTTGGTACATGTTATTGGTATAATTGGGAAAGATAGTAGTGAAGGAGGCGTATGCGATGGCATTCGGTAGAAGAAATCAAATGGAAATTCCCAAACCGCCTGACGTAGAAAAAAATGTACTATCCTGTGAAGGTGACGATTGCAACGGTTGGATGAGAGAAGAATTTGCTTCAGAAGATGAGCTATGTCCATTATGTGGTGGTTCGATGAAAAAGGAAATAAGAACTCTTCCTGAAATTGATAAAAATAATAATTTTTATGGTAGATAATATAAAAACAGCAATTCGCTAATTGGAATTGCTGTTTTTTAATACGTTCTGCTCGGAAATGTTTTTTATGTTTTTAATGGTAACCGATTTCTTGTAAAAATTCATCTACCATTTTCTCATATTCTTCTCGGTTTTCGCTATAACTCATGGCGTGTTGGCCTTTTGGTGCTAAATAGAGCTTTTTTAAGCCTTTTTTCTTTTCGAATAATTGCTCTGTCATGACTTTTGGAATGTAATCATCTGGTTCGCTATGGATAAATAGTATTGGTTTTTCTATATTTTCTATTACTGAAATTGGAGAGACTTCTTTTAAATTGTATTTATCTCGAATTCGTAAAAATGTTTTTGCGATTGGCATAATTGCATATTTAGGAATTAACTTATATTCAACCTTCAAACGGTAGGCTAATTGTTCTTCTAAATCGGAGAAAGGACAATCGGCGATGTAAAAGTCCGCACCGTCTTCCATTCCACCAGCATATAAAAGTAACGTAGATGCGCCCATTGATTCACCGTGAATACCAATTATACTATCTTGTCCTTGCCTCTTTTTCACCCAATCTACAACCGCTTTTAAGTCATGTTTTTCATAATAGCCATAACTAGTTGTTTTTCCTCCAGACTTTCCGTGTCTACGATGATCGTAAATGACGGCATTCCAACCACGTTTTAAGAAAATATTCATATACTTAATAGAATTATATGTGTTTTGAGTTACTCCGTGGCAAAATATCATGTATCGGTTAGAGTCATTTACCTTAATTAATTCACCGTATATGTTGTAGCCAAAAGGTGAAGCAATGTTTAAAGGTTTTTTTGGTAATGAAGCATATTCATCCTCTTTATAGTGCCCTAAGTTTTTCTCTCGCTCAATTATCTCTTCCGTTGTTTTTTTTCGTATATACATAACAATGTTAGAAAAAAGCAGACCAACAATGAACACGTAAGAAAAAAGAATTGTAAATAATACTATTACTTGCCTATAGTACCGCTTCATTTTTATTCGTCACCTCAGTTGTTTAGTTACAATTAGTTTACCATTATTTAGTTAGTTCACAAAAATTTATAACATTGTCTTAAAGGAAAAAATGATACATGAGTCGAATCTCGTTTAAAAAGAGGGGGATTACATGGAAAATATAAAAAATTTAAGGAAATTAAAAAGAGAGTATATTGAACTTGAAAGATAAATAGCAGATGGAAGATGTTATTGGATGAAGAGCAAAATAATAAATATTAATGAAGATAACTGAAGAAAGGCATGGTTCATTTTTGTCATGCCTTTCTAGGGGAAGAATTATTGTTCTGAATTTTGCCTTTTCGTCGGGTGAATCGCTTTTTCTAACTCTTCTTGTGCAATTGGTTGCTTACTCTTGTCTGCATTAGGCTTACCTTTTTGACCACGTTGTTTAGCCATAACAAAAATCTCCTTTCTCAACTTATCATTGATAATTTGAGAAAGGTGGGAAGAAATTATACATCTTTCATTGTAACGAAGCTAATTTATACAAACTACTCTCAAAAGGTTTTGCTATATGTTCCTTCATACTATTTAGTGCGTGCACAATTTTGTCTATATCAACACCTGTTTCAATACCAATCTGATTTAACATATGTACAACGTCCTCTGTAGCTACATTTCCAGATGCGCCAGGAGCGAATGGACATCCACCTAACCCACCTGCAGATGTATCAAAACGGTCTACTCCAGCTTGTAAGGCAGCGAATACATTAGCAAGTGCCATACCTCTTGTATTATGAAAATGGGCGGTTATTTGCAATTTTACTAATGTGTTTTTTAGAATGGAAAATAATTCGAAAACCTCTTTCGGATTGGCCATACCGATTGTGTCTGCAACACTTAATTCGTCAACACCCAATTCCTCAAAACGCTTACATAATGAAACAACCTTTTCTACTTCTACTTTGCCTTCATATGGACAGTAGAATGAGGTGGAAATACACGCACGTATCCAATACCCTTTTTCTTTTAATTCAGCAATTAGTGGAGTTAATTCTTGCATACTTTCTTCCGTTGTCTTATTTATATTTTTTTTATTAAACGAATCCGATACTCCGACAAAAACTGCCGCATTTTTACAATCTGTCTCATAAAGCCTACTTATTCCCCTTGCATTAGGTACGAGTACGATGTTCCTTGTATTATTATCTAAAGAAAGCGAAATTACTTCTGAAGCATCTTTCATTTGAGGTACCCATTTTGGAGAAACGAAAGATGTTAGTTCCATTTCTTGAATACCTGCATCTTTCAAGTTTTTAATAAAGTTAATCTTTGCTGTAGTAGGAATCCATTCCTTAATGTTTTGTAAACCATCACGTGGTCCAACTTCTATAATTGTTACTTCTTTTGGTAAGTTCAAAAAATCACCCCTTAAAATGTATTATTCTTCTATTCTATTAATATTATAAATTGAATTGCAACAACAATAAAAATTTTTAAAAATATAAAGAGGATTTTCGACAAATAGCAAGAAATAAGTAATGGAAAGGAGATGGAGAAATGTCAACAAAGGATGTAGTAATTGTAAGCGCTGTTAGAACGGCGATTGGTAGTTTTGGAGGGTCGTTAAAAAATATATCTGCTCCACAATTAGGAGCAACTGTCATAAAGGAAGCATTAAAGCGAGCAGGGGTAAATCCAGAGCAAGTGGACGAAGTGATAATGGGGAATGTATTGCAGGCGGGGTTAGGGCAAAATCCTGCTCGTCAAGCTGCTATTCAAGCAGGATTACCGCATGAAGTAAGTGCCATGACGATTAATAAAGTGTGTGGATCAGGATTAAAATCTGTTCATTTAGCTACACAAGCAATTTTAGCAGGGGATGCAGATATTGTCGTCGCTGGTGGTATGGAAAATATGTCGCAAGCTCCGTATTTATTAAAGGGAGCTCGAGATGGGTATAGAATGGGAGATCAATCCGTCATTGATAGTATGATCTCTGATGGTTTATGGTGTGCATTTAATGACTATCACATGGGAGTAACAGCTGAAAATTTATGTTCCCAATACGAATTGACAAGAGATGAACAGGATGAATTTGCTGCATGGAGTCAGCAAAAAGCGGAAGCGGCTTTAAAGACTGGGAAATTCACAGATGAAATAGTCCCAGTTGAAGTAAAGCAGAAAAAAGAAATCATTTCTTTTGACCGTGACGAATATCCTAGAAGTGGTACTACTGCAGCGAAATTAGGGGGATTACGTCCAGCGTTTAAAAAAGACGGTTCCGTTACTGCAGGTAACGCATCTGGAATAAATGATGGAGCAGCTGCAGTTATAGTCATGAGCCGTGAAAAAGCGGAACAATTAGGAATAACTCCTTTAGTTACAATAAAAGCCAATGCAAGTGCTGGTGTCGATCCAAGTGTAATGGGGATAGGCCCAGTAAGTGCGGTTAAAAAAGTTTTAAAAAAATCAAATGTAACAATGGATGACATAGATCTTATAGAAGCAAATGAAGCTTTTGCAGCTCAAGCATTAGCTGTAGGAAAAGAGCTTTCATTTGATAAAGATATATTGAATGTAAACGGTGGTGCTATCGCGCTTGGTCATCCAATAGGTGCTAGTGGCGCAAGAATACTAGTTACATTAATTCATGAAATGAAGCGCCGCCAAGCGAAAAAAGGTTTAGCAACTCTTTGTATCGGCGGAGGACAAGGGGTAGCAACAGTTATAGAAAATGTGTAGGAGAGGAGAATTACGATGAAACCTATTTATACTTCATTTGTAGAAGCGGTAAAAGACATTAAAGATGGCGATACGATTATGGTTGGTGGGTTTGGACTATGTGGTATTCCAGAAAACTTAATCTTAGCTCTAGTAGAAACAGGAGTAAAAGATTTAACAGTGATTTCAAATAACTGTGGTGTGGATGAGTGGGGCTTAGGTTTGTTATTGAAAAATCGTCAAATAAAAAAAATGGTAGGCTCCTATGTTGGTGAAAATAAAGAGTTTGAGCGTCAAGTGCTTTCTGGCGAGTTAGAGGTGGACTTAGTACCACAAGGAACACTTGCAGAAAAAATTCGAGCTGGTGGTGCAGGTATTCCAGCTTTCTATACACCTGCAGGAGTTGGCACGCCAATTGCTGAAGGAAAAGAAGTTAGAGAATTTGATGGTAAGGAGTATGTTTTGGAAGAAGCATATAAAGCTGATTTTTCTTTAGTTCGTGCAGCTAAAGCAGATAAAATGGGTAATTTAGTTTACAACAAAACAGCGCGAAATTTCAATCCAATGATTGCAGCAGCTGGTACCGTTACTATTGCAGAAGTGGAAGAGTTAGTAGAAATCGGTGATATTGAACCGAACGAAGTTCAAACGCCAAGTATTTACGTTCAAAGATTAATAGTTGGAGAGCAACAGAAAAAAATAGAACGACTAACGGTGAGAGACTAGAGAGGAGGAAAATAAAATGGCTAATGAAAAATTTTTAACGAGAGAAAAAATTGCAAAACGTGCGGAAAAAGAAATTGAGAGTGGATTTTACGTGAACCTTGGTATTGGTATGCCAACTCTAGTAGCTAACTATATATCAGATAACAAACAAGTAGTTTTACAATCGGAAAACGGACTACTAGGAATTGGACCGTATCCAACAAAAGAGGATGTTGATCCAGATTTAATTAATGCCGGGAAGGAAACTGTTACTGCGATTCCAGGTGCAGCTTACTTCGATAGTGCTGAGTCTTTTGCGATGATTCGTGGTGGACATGTAAATATTGCAATATTAGGTGGAATGGAAGTTAGTGAAACGGGTGACCTAGCTAACTGGATGATTCCTGGAAAGATGATTAAAGGAATGGGTGGAGCAATGGACCTTGTTCACGGAGCTCAAAAAATCATTGTTATTATGGATCACGTTAATAAAAACGGAGATGCAAAAATACTAAAAGAATGCTCACTTCCGTTAACAGGTAAAGGTGTTGTAAATCGAATAATAACAGACCGTGCAGTCATTGACGTAACCGAATATGGATTAAAACTAGTTGAGGTTGCGAAAGGTTACACAGTCGACGACATCCTCCAATCGACTGAACCAGAGTTAGTTGTTGATGAACAAGTAGTTTTAGATGCATATTAAAGTAAAGGGGTAGTAGCTTAAACGCTACTGCCCCTTTATAATTGTAATAGAAACATATATAATTATTTTATAATCTAACAGCTTTTTATAATATCATTTAGCTATTTATTAGCAAGTAGTATACAAGGATTTTTTCATACGCATATTTGAAACAAAGGAGTATGGATGCATGGCAAAAAAGAAAAAGAATAGCACAAGAACTAACAAACCAACGAATATGGAAGAAAAAACTTCGTTGAAAGATCAATTGCAAGGAGATGTATTCTCTAAGTTAAAATCAATGAAGCAATCTTTAGAGGAATCGGAACAAAAGCGTAAAGAAGAAGAGGAGATTAAGAAAAGAGAAGAGCGTCGCCTCCGTGAAAAAAATAAATCATTCGAAGAGTTATTAAATGATAGTAACATGAACTGGAAAGAATTCAAGTGATAATTTTTATATTTTCTATTAAATATTGAATTTTAGGATCCTTATAAGGGTAACGAACAAATAAAGTCCTAAAAGTCAGTTTCGACTGACTTTTAGGTCAGCTCCCTTTTTTAATTGTGTTCATTATACGTAGAAGCTTTTGCGATGTTTTGGATCCATTCATATTCCGAGTTTGAAAGTGTGTTGGAAGTTAAAGATTTGATATTTTCTTCTACTTGCTGGATAGAACTTGCTCCTGGAATCACAGAAGCAACAGCTGGGTGCTTTAAACAATAATGTAGTGCGATACTATTTAAATCTGTAAATTTTGTAGCTAATTGATCTAGCAGTTTTCTCAATTCCTCATTTGAATAATCAAGATAACCCTTTGCATTTAACTTATCTCTATAGACGTTTGTTAATAATCCTTTTGCAACAGGACCACGCGCAATAACGCTAATATTATTATCCTTTAGTAAATCTAATACAACATCTTCTGGACGACGGTCAAGTATGCTATATTGCATCATTACAGAATTAATTGTTGATTTTTTTACGTATTCTTTAATAACATTTGGCCTAATAGAGGAAATGCCGTAAAAGCGGATTACTCCTTCTTGTTTCAATTCTTCAAATGCTTCTATCGTCTCATCTATGTGATCTTCAATCGTTCCACCATGAAGTTGATAAAGGTCGATATAATCGGTTTGTAAACGATGTAAACTATTCTTTACAGCATTCTTTATGTACGCTTTTGAAGGATCCCATGTCCAGCCTTCTTTCCCATCTTCCCAACGATTCCCTACTTTTGTAGCTAAAATAATTTCACTTCGTTGTTGCTTTAATGCTTTCCCAACGATCTGTTCATTTAAGCCCTTATCATAAAGGTCAGCAGTATCAAAATAGTTAATACCTAAATCAAGTGCTCTTTTTACTATATCTGTTGCAGTGCTTTCTACTGTGCCTAGAGACATGCAGCCTAACCCAATTTCACTTACATACAAATCCGAGTTTCCTAATCTGTTTTTATTAAGCATAAGAAGATCCCTCCCATTTCCTTCATTTTAGCGTAAGGGAATGAAAGGGACAAATAGAAGGATTACTTTTGTTTCTGAAGAAAGGTTATCCATTGTAACACGGTGTCAAACTCCTTATTATACTCCTTTAGTTGATGGCGGATTTCCCAAGCTTTCCCTACCAAGACGATATTGTTTGGACGAACGTACACTTTCATCTTTATTACCCCCAACAAGTTGTATGGTAAAATGTATGAATAAATAACAATTCATAGAACTTTTTAGGAGTGGTAGAGAGTGGAGCACTTAAAAGAAAAAACAATTAAATCAGAAAAACTATTTACTGGGAGAGTCATCGACTTATATTTTGAAGAAGTTGAGTTACCAAATGGAAAAACGAGTACAAGAGAGATTATTAAACATCCTGGGGCTGTTGCAGTTGTCGCCATTACTGATGAAGGAAAAATTGTTATGGTAAGACAATACCGGAAGGCGATGGACCGTATTTTAGTGGAAATACCTGCAGGGAAATTAGAAAATGGAGAAAAGCCTGAGGTTACGGCAATTCGAGAACTACAAGAAGAGACAGGGTATACATGTGATGGAGTAACTCCGTTAATTTCTTTTTACACTTCACCTGGCTTTGCTGACGAATTAGTTCACCTGTTCGTAGCGAATGGCTTAAAAAAAGATAATCAAAAGCATAGTTTAGATGAAGACGAATTTGTAGATTTAGTTGAGGTTACACTAAATGAAGCGTTACAAATGATGGAATCAAAAGAAATATATGATGCGAAAACAGCATATGCTATTCAATATTTACAACTACAACAAATGCGAAAGTAGCGATGTTTGTGAACGAGTATTTTTTAGATTTACATATCCATTTAGGTAGTACCGCTTCAGGAAAACCCGTGAAAATTACCGCCTCAAAAAGTTTGACGTTAGAAAACATTATTGTAGAGGCTCGGGATAATAAAGGCTTGGATATGATTGGGATAATCGATTGCCATGTCCCAGAAGTAATGATGCAGCTAGAACAGTGGAAAAATGAAGGTAATTTAGTGGAGGAAAACGGTGGTGGAGTATCGTTTAAAGGTCTTACACTACTATTAGGCTCAGAAATAGAAATTTATGATGAAAATTGTAAAGGGCCAATTCATGTTTTATGCTTTTTACCAACGATAGATAAAATGAGGTTGTTTTCTGAATGGTTTGCAAAACGTGTTACGAATATTACATTGTCTTCTCAACGAATTTATGAAAGCGGCCGAGTTTTACAAGAAAAAGTGCACGAACTTGACGGTTTATTTATTCCTGCGCATATATTCACTCCATTCAAAAGCTTGTATGGTAAGGGTGTAGTAAAAAGTATTACAGAGGTTTTTGATGCCTATTTGGTAGATGGAGTTGAACTTGGACTTAGCTCCAATACTTTAATGGCATCCTCTGTTGCTGAACTTGCTCCATATCCGTTTCTTACAAATTCAGATGCTCATTCACTAAACAAAATAGCTCGTGAATACCAGCTAGTTACGATGAAAGAGCCAACCTTTGCTGAATTTCGAAAGGTACTAAAAGGGGAAGACGGTAGGCGAGTTATGAAAAACTTTGGTCTTAATCCTTACTTAGGGAAGTACTACAATACAGCATGTGAGAAATGCTTTACTTTACGAGTTAACGAGGAAAGGTATTGTACTAATTGTGGTCATTCTAAGTTTACGAAAGGTGTAAGTGAAAGAATTAAGGAGCTTGGACATGTAACAATTGATACAGCATTTCGACCACCATATATACATCAAATACCATTAGAATTTATACCTGGAGTTGGTCCGAAAACATTATATAAGTTAAGGGCAGCTTTTCAAACGGAAATGAACATCTTACATAACGTAACAGAAAAAGAACTTGTAGAAATTGTAGGTGAAAAAATCGGAACATTAATAATGAAGGCTAGAAGTGGTGAGCTATCATTTAAAGCAGGTGGAGCTGGTAAATTCGGAAGTGTTACACCTGAATAGTGAAGGTAGTCCCCCATGCAAGCGAAAGTTACACCATGGAGAATAAAAACGGATGGTTCGGCTTATAACTGTTACAATATTTTTGCTTTTCCAAATTTAGAACTGTGAGTGGAACGGAGCGGAAGGTGCGAGACTCCAGTGGGAAGAAGAGGAATCGGGAGACCCCGCAGGGCTTTAGCCCGAGGAGTCTTCCGTTTCTCCCCGCGGAAAGCGAGTACCTGCAGCGAAGTGGAACGTACTAACTTAAAACGTATAACAACAATCAATGTTGTCTATAATGAAATGTTCTTTTTCCAAAAGAAGCTTATTTTCATGGTAGGAACTTTATACAGTCCTACCTTTTGTGTTGTTTACGTTAATAATACTATTTTAATTTCGTTGTTACCTTTTAAGAAGTACGATCGGTTTAATCTTTAATTTTTGCAAACACGCACGTATCCCGCAAACCATCTCCATTTATGGCTAAGCTATTATTCTTTAAAATACCTTCTAAGTCAAACCCTAATTTCTCTGGTATTTTTCGACTTCTTATATTTTTAGGATCACAACGAATTTCGACCCTATTTGCTTGAAGTACTTCAAATGCAAATTTAGTTAAGCCATCAACAGCCTCTAACATATAGCCGTTTCCACTATGACGACTATCAATCCAGTATCCTATCTCGAAACTACGAACTTCCCAATTTACTCGATGTAACCCAGTTGAACCAATAAATTCTCCAGATTCTTTATGCAAAATATGAAGTCGTAAGTCTTCTCTTAATAAAAATTGTGCATGTGATTGGCGAATGTTCGCTTCCATGCTTTCGATTGAAGGAACTTCTTTTGCAAATGCTAACCATGGCTTTAAATCGTGAACAGAATGCTCGACTGCTTGTTGAACCACTTTGCCATCACCGGGCAATGGAAGACGAATGAGCAGGCGTGCTGTTGTAAACTCATGAGGAAACTCAATCATTGTATTGTTCAATCTTTCCACATCCTTCTATAAATTTTCCATATTGTAACATATAACATAACTCTATGAAAATATTTTTTTAATAGGAATACTTTCTAGCTTTTTTCATACAATCTAGTAAGTGAAAAAGAGTTACAGATTATTAGGAGGAATTAGGAGATGAAAAAACATTCACGGTTTAATACGCTGCTTTTACATTTTAAAGAGTATTCCTCACTGTATTTATTTATTGTTGTATTATTTATAATGGGGGTCATTTTTGGGGCAATTGTTGTTAATAGTATGAATTTTAGTCAAAAACATGATCTCTTTATATATGTAGAACGTTTTTTTGGACAAGTTGCTAATGGGGAACTAGCAAGTAGTAAGGATATTTTCTTTCAAAGCTTTTTTCAAAAATTAACTTTTGTATTGTTAATGTGGGTTTTAGGAATTTCCATTATTGGGTTACCTGTCATTTTAATATTATTATTCCTAAAGGGAGTAGTTGTAGGTTTTACAGTAGGTTTTATTGTTAATCAACTTAGTTGGAAAGGATTTTTATTATCCTTTGCATCGATTTTTCCGCAAAATACGATTGCTATTCCTGTTTATATAATCGTTACTGCATTAGCTGTAGCTTTCTCCATGAAGATGATTCGTCAACTTTTTGCAAAGAGAATCACCGAGCCGTTTTTTCAATCATTTTTACGTTATTCTATATTAATGGGCATCCTACTTGTTGTTTTAGGAGTATCTTCCTTTGTAGAAGCATTTTTATCACCAATGATGATGAAAGCGGTTATTAATATATTATAAATAGTATTAGATAATAATGATTATAAATGGTTCTTTGTAATGATTATATTTTTCTTTACAGTTTCTCAATCCTTCGGTAAAATATAGTGGAAACCTTGTAGGAGGGAAACCTTAATGGAAAACAGAATTGAACGGATAAAAAAACAATTACATTCTGCTAGCTACAAATTGACTCCTCAGCGGGAAGCAACCGTACGTGTTTTATTAGAGCATGAAGAGGATCATTTAAGTGCAGAAGATGTATACCTCCTCGTAAAAGAAAAATCACCTGAAATCGGACTAGCTACCGTTTATCGTACGTTAGAATTATTAACTGAACTTAAAATTGTTGACAAAATAAACTTCGGAGACGGTGTTTCCAGATACGACTTACGTCAAGAAGGAGCAAAGCATTTCCATCACCATTTAGTATGTATGGAGTGTGGTTCCGTAGATGAAATACAAGATGATTTATTAGAAGATGTAGAATCAATTGTAGAAAGAGATTGGAAGTTTAAGATTAAAGATCATCGTTTAACATTCCACGGAATATGCCATCGATGTCAAGAAGAAGAAAATGAAGATAATGCTTAAGCAGTTAAAATGCACATCATTTCTTATGAGATATTGTGCGTTTTTATTTTTCCTTTCATTTTTATGTATATTTCCTTCATAATTTGTCATACCTTTCTATTAGGAAGTATGTCCAATTGGAGGGTATAAAATATGAAGAGAATGTTTGAGACTACTTATCATACATTAAAAGTATTTATTTTATTTACTGGCTGCACTGTACTTTTCTATTATGGAATCGTATGGTTAAATCAAGAGTATGAAAACTACCACCGTTATGATGAACCAGAAGGGGCAGCGGTTAAAGTAGCAAAAATGGTGGAGGAGAAAAACGATAGCTGGCTTCAGCGACTAGTATTCTTTTATCACTTCGGGGAGTAGAGATATGCAAGATCACTTACAAGACTTTTTACATTTTTTATTAGTAGAAAAAGGGTTAGCGGACAATACAATTATTTCTTATGAACGAGATTTAAAAAGCTATCTTTTATATCTTCAAAAAGTAGAAAATATTGACAATTTGAATGTCGTAACGAGAGGTAATATTCTTCAGTTTTTAAACTTTCTACACGAAAAAGGAAAATCATCTAAAACAATTGCAAGGCATATTGCATCGATTCGCTCTTTTCATCAGTTTTTACTCCGAGAAAAAGTAACAGAGCAAGATCCGACTGTACATATCGAATCACCACAACCAGACAAGCCGTTACCAAAAGTACTATCAGTCGAAGAAGTACAAGCGTTACTTGAAGTACCGAAAGGAAAAACTCCATTTGAAGTTAGAGATAAGGCGATGTTAGAGTTATTATATGCAACAGGTATGCGTGTATCAGAATTAATCTCCTTAAAGACTTCGGATGCCCACTTGACGATGGGCTTTATTCGATGTATTGGAAAAGGAAATAAAGAGAGAATTATCCCTATAGGTAATATTGCTTCCAAAGCAGTCCAACATTATATAGAAGCTAGTAGACCATCATTACTTAAAAAGGTAGAGACGGATGCACTGTTTTTAAATAATCATGGAAAAGGCTTGTCTCGACAAGGGTTTTGGAAGATTTTAAAAAGATTAGCAAAAGAAGCAGGGATTCAAAAAGATTTAACACCACATACGTTACGACACTCATTTGCAACTCATTTACTTGAAAATGGTGCCGATTTAAGATCTGTTCAAGAGATGCTAGGACATGCAGATATTTCAACAACTCAGATCTATACACATGTTACAAAAACAAGATTGAAAGATGTGTATAGCATGTTTCATCCACGAGCGTAAAGAAGCCACTCAAGAAGAGTAGCTTCTTTTTATGTTGTTGAATCTGAGTACATCATGCTGAGAGGAACGGCCTAATTTTTTTATAGAATCTATTGTTTAAGGGTCAGAAAAAAATAACACTAGGACACTATTATTTCACAAAAAATTCATTGCATATATGAAAGCGCTTGTTTATACTTGTTACTATCAGAGGTCAGACTTCTGACTTTTTCAGTCCGTTATAATGTTGGTTAATGTGAATGAAAGAGGGAAAAATACAATACATATTAGTACTAAACACTTATACAACGGCTTTTTTATAACTAGGAGGTTTTTATATGAGTTCTTATACATATAAACGTGTATTTTTAGTAGTAATGGATTCTGTAGGGATTGGAGAAGCACCGGACGCGGAAAAGTTTGGTGATACAGGATCCGATACGTTAGGTTCTATTACGGAACATTTAAACGGTTTACATATGCCTAATATGGCGAAATTAGGGCTAAGCAATATTCGTGAGCTAAAAGGAATTGAAAAAGCAGAAAAACCTTTAGCTTTTTATACAAAAATGGAAGAAGCGTCAGTAGGTAAAGATACGATGACTGGTCATTGGGAAATTATGGGGTTATACATTGATACACCTTTCCGTGTGTTCCCTGAAGGGTTTCCGAAAGAATTATTAGATGAAATAGAAAAAAGATCAGGTCGTAAAATTATCGGAAATAAACCTGCTTCTGGAACAGAGATTTTAGACGAATTAGGTAGTGAACATATGGAGACAGGTGCTCTAATCGTTTATACATCAGCAGACTCTGTTCTTCAAATTGCTGCTCATGAAGAAGTGGTGCCTTTAGATGAACTATATGATATTTGTGAAATGGCACGCGAATTAACACTAGATGAAAAATATATGGTAGGTCGTATTATTGCTCGTCCGTTTATCGGGACACCAGGCGATTTTAAACGCACAGCAAACCGTCATGATTATGCATTAAAGCCATTTGATCGTACCGTTATGAATGAATTGAAAGATAGCGGTTTTGATTGTATTTCAATTGGTAAAATTGCAGATATTTATGATGGTGAAGGAATAACGGAGTCACTGAGAACAGTATCTAACATGGACGGAATGGATAAATTAGTTCAAACATCCGGGATGAACTTTACAGGGTTAAGTTTCTTAAATCTTGTAGATTTTGATGCAGTGTATGGACATCGTAGAGATCCAGAAGGTTATGGAAAAGCGTTAGAAGAATTTGATGCCCGTCTACCAGAAGTATTGAATAAACTTAATGAAGATGATTTATTAATCATTACAGCTGACCATGGAAATGACCCAACGTTTCCAGGAACAGATCATACGAGAGAATATGTGCCTTTACTAGTTTATTCACCATCCATGACAGATGGTGGCAAAGAGTTAGAAATACGCAAAACATTTGCAGACGTTGGAGCAACTGTTGCGGATAACTTTAATGTAAAAGCACCAAAATTCGGTAAAAGTTTTTTACAACAATTGAAATAGGGGGAAATTCAAATGACAATGGAGAAAATACAAAACTCAGCAAATTATATTAAATCAAAAATCGGAGTTAATCCGAAAATCGGTCTAATTTTAGGTTCTGGTCTAGGAGTTTTAGCAGAAGAAATTAATAATGCAACGACGATCCCTTACAGTGAAATTCCAGATTTTCCTGTTTCAACTGTTGAGGGACATGCTGGACAACTTGTGATCGGAGAATTAGAAGGGAAAACGGTTATAGCTATGCAAGGGCGTTTTCACTTTTATGAAGGATATTCGATGGAAAAAGTAACATTCCCAGTACGCGTGATGAAATTGTTAGGTGTGGAACAATTAATTGTAACGAACGCTGCAGGTGGAGTGAATGAATCATTTAACGCTGGTGATTTAATGCTTATTACAGATCATTTAAATATGATGGGGACAAATCCATTAATCGGACCGAATGATAGTAATTTTGGCGATCGTTTTCCAGATATGTCTACTGCATATTGTAAAGAGTTACGATCCGTTGCAAAAGGGGTTGCTAGTAAGCTAAACATTCCACTTCAAGAAGGAGTATACGCTGGTAATACAGGGCCAACTTATGAGACACCTGCAGAAGTACGTATGCTTCGTACGTTAGGAGCGGATGCGGTCGGTATGTCAACTGTACCAGAAGTAATTGTCGCTAGACATAGTGGATTAAAAGTATTAGGTATTTCTTGTATTTCCAATATGGCAGCTGGAATTTTAGATCAACCTTTAACACATGATGAAGTGATGGAAACGACAGAAAAAGTCCGTGAGAATTTCTTATCATTTGTAAAGTCCATTATTCAAGAGATGTAACTAGCAAGACAAGTACACACTATGACGGGCTGAAAAACTTTAAAGTTCAGCCAACCATTATAAAGAGATAAAGAAGAGGTGCTCTAACATGAGAATGGTAGACTTAATCGAGAAAAAAAGAGACGGAAAAACATTAACATCTGATGAAATCAACTTTATTGTTAAAGGTTTTACAGACGGTTCTATCCCAGATTATCAAATGAGCTCGTTTTCAATGGCTGTGTTTTTTCAAGGTATGACAGACCAAGAGCGTGCAGATTTAACGATGGCTATGGTTCAATCTGGTGATACGATTGACCTTTCCGCAATTGAAGGAATCAAAGTAGATAAGCATAGTACAGGTGGTGTAGGTGATACAACAACACTTGTGTTAGCACCTTTAGTAGCTGCTGTAGGTGTTCCAGTTGCAAAGATGTCTGGTCGTGGTTTAGGACATACAGGTGGTACAATTGATAAATTGGAGTCCGTAGCAGGTTTCCACGTTGAAATAGACAATAATCAATTTATCGAATTAGTAAATAAAAATAAAGTAGCAGTTATCGGACAAAGTGGTAATTTAACACCTGCAGATAAAAAGCTGTATGCATTACGGGATGTTACAGCTACTGTAAATAGCATACCGCTCATCGCTAGTTCTATTATGAGTAAAAAAATCGCAGCTGGTGCAGATGCTATCGTTTTAGACGTTAAAACTGGTGCTGGTGCTTTTATGAAAGACCTAGAAGAGTCGAAGAAACTAGCTCGTGCAATGGTAGATATCGGTAATAACGTTGGTCGTCGTACAATGGCTGTTATTTCAGATATGAGTCAGCCTCTAGGGTATGCAATAGGCAATGCTTTAGAAGTTAAAGAAGCAATTGACACGCTTCGTGGAGAAGGACCGAAAGACTTAGAAGAGCTATGTTTAACATTAGGTAGTTACATGGTTTACTTAGCTGAAAAAGCTTCAAGCATAGAAGAGGCACGTACTAAGTTGGAAGAAGTAATTCGTTCAGGAGCAGCACTTGAGACTTTAAAAACATTCTTAAGTGCTCAAGGTGGCGATGCTTCTGTTGTTGACAATCCTGAAAATCTTCCACAAGCAAAATATATAATGGAATTAGAAGCGAAAGAAGATGGCGTCGTTTCTGAAATTGTAGCGGACTCTATCGGTACGGCAGCAATGCTGTTAGGTGCAGGTCGTGCAACGAAAGATTCTGAAATAGACTTAGCAGTTGGAATTGTATTGCGCAAAAAAATTGGTGATCAAGTGAAAATAGGTGAATCGTTAGCAACTATTCATAGCAATCATGAAAATATTGAAGAAGTGAAAGAAAAGATTTACGAAAGCATGAAAATAGTTAGCGGAGACGTTACTGTACCGCCATTAGTATACGATAAAGTAGAATAACTGACTCGATCAAACACGTCACTATTGTGGCGTGTTTTTATTAAGGTTGAAAACGTAAACTAGTACACTTTTGTCTCTATTCCCCACTAATAAGTCTACAAATCTATAGGAAATCATACACAACCCCCACATTTATCAAAAATGTACTTTTCCTTCAAAAAAGTTTATTTTCTCAAAACCTTTGTTTAAAACTTATATTTTTGGAAAATATAACAATTATGGACATAGATTGGAGGTTTTTAAGGTGAAAAAGTTTTTTGTAGCAATTGTATCAATCATTTTTACATTTTCCGCGTTCGGAACAATCGTTTCTGCGGAAGAATCTGGTGTTCAATTAGTAGATACCGCAAAATCTGCCATGTTAATTGAACGGGATACAGGGCAAGTTCTTTTTGAGAAAAATGGGAATGAAAAGCTTCCTCCAGCAAGCATGACGAAGATTATGACAATGCTCCTCATTATGGAGGCAATCGATAAAGGAGAATTGACTTGGGATGAAAAAATTCGAACAAGTGAGCATGCAGCTTCAATGGGGGGCTCACAAATCTTTTTAGAGCCAGGTGAAGAAATGACAACAGATGAAATGGTAAGAGGAATTGCTATTGCATCTGGAAACGATGCGTCTGTTGCCATGGCCGAAAGAATTGCCGGTTCCGAAGAAGCATTCGTTCAACTTATGAATGACAAAGTTAAAGAGCTTGGATTAAAAGATACGAAGTTTCAAAATCCAACGGGCCTACCTGCGAAGGAACATTATAGTACTGCATACGATATGGCTATTATAGCGAAAGAATTATTAAAGTATGAAGATATTACAAAATATACTGGAAAATACGAAGACTATTTAAGAGAAAATACGGACAAGAAATTTTGGCTAGTTAATACGAATCGTCTTGTTAAATTTTATCCAGGTGTCGATGGGCTTAAAACTGGATTTACACAAGAAGCTAAATATTGTTTAACAGCTACTGCGAAAAAGGATGATATGCGTGTAATAGCCGTAGTTTTTGGAGCACCAACACCGAAAGATCGCAATGCACAAATATCCAAAATGTTAGATTTTGCATTTACGCAGTATAAAACTCATCCAATGTTTGATAGAAACGAAGCTGTAGCAAAAGTGAAAGTTAGTAAAGGTAGTAAAAAAGAGATTGACGCGGTAACTTCTGAGCCAATTTCTATGTTAACAAAAAAATCCGAAACTGTAGATGATGTCATTCAAGAAATAAAAATAAATGAAAAAATTCAAGCACCTGTTAAAAAAGGTGACCCAGTTGGTACTATTACATTGAAAAAAGGAGATGAAATTGTCTCTGAGAGTGAGTTAGTAGCTGGGGAAGATAGCCCAGCGGCATCATGGTGGAAATTATTTAAAAGAACAATGGGGCAGTTTACGAAAGTGAATGATTGACGAAGAACCATTTCTTTTAGCGAAATGACACTAGTTTTGTCATCGAGGCAGGATTTCACTAAATAAAAATAGAAATGACTCACTGACTAGAACTACAAGGAGGAACGTGCAGTGAGTCTTTCCATTGATTTAGAAGTGAAACAAAATGTTTTATGTATTCGTTTAGCTGGTGAATTGGATCATCATACAGCAGAGGAGCTACGGGAAAGAGCGACCGAGGTTATTGAAAACCATTCGATTACGGACATTGTATTAAATTTAGAACAGTTAGCTTTTATGGACAGTTCAGGACTAGGGGTAATTTTAGGTAGATATAAACAAATTAAAAGCATAGGTGGAGAAATGGTTGTATGTTCTATTTCTCCTGCTGTAAAACGTTTATTTGAAATGAGTGGATTGTTTAAAATTATTCGTTTGGAAGAAAGTGAACTAAATGCACTTCAGAAATTGGGGGTGGCGTAATGAAAAATGAAATGCACCTTCAATTTTCAGCGGTGAGTCAAAACGAATCATTTGCAAGGGTCACAGTCGCAGCATTTATTATGCAACTTGATCCTACAATGGATGAATTAACAGAAATTAAAACAGTAGTTTCCGAGGCAGTAACGAATGCTATTATTCACGGATACAATAGTAATCCGAATGAACATGTGTATATTTCCGTTCAATTAGAAGACGGTGCTGTACATATTACAATTAAAGATACTGGAATTGGTATTCAGGATATCGAGGAAGCTAGGCAGCCGTTGTTTACGACAAAACCAGAATTAGAACGTTCAGGTATGGGATTTACGATAATGGAAAACTTTATGGATTTAGTAGAAGTACACTCAACTAGAGAAACAGGCACCACAATCCAAATGACAAAATATTTAACAAAGAGCAAAGCACTTTGCAATTAAGGAGTTCATGCTTATGGATGTGGAGGTCAAGAAAGAGAAAGCGCAACCGTATTTAACCGATCATGAAGTAAAAGATTTAATTAAGAAGAGTCAAACTGGTGATCAAGATGCTAGAGATTTAATTGTCTCTAAAAATATGAGACTTGTTTGGTCTGTCGTTCAACGATTTTTAAACCGAGGCTATGAGCCGGATGATTTATTCCAAATTGGATGTATCGGGTTGTTGAAATCTGTTGATAAATTCGATTTATCCTATGATGTTAAGTTTTCAACGTATGCTGTTCCAATGATTATTGGTGAAATTCAGCGTTTTATTCGAGATGATGGAAGTGTAAAGGTTAGTCGCTCACTAAAAGAAGTAGCAAATAAAATTAGAAAAGCAAAAGACGAACTTTCCAAAAATTTAGGCCGAGCTCCAACCGTTAATGAAATATCGGAACACCTTGAGATTACTCCAGAAGAAGTCATTCTGGCTCAAGAAGCAGCTCGCGCCCCAACATCTATTCATGAAACAGTATATGAAAATGATGGTGATCCTATTACATTGCTTGATCAAATTGCTGATAATAATGAACATCGTTGGTTTGATAAAATTGCATTACGGGAAGCAATTGAAGACTTAGACGAACGAGAAAAACTAATTGTATATTTACGGTATTATAAAGATCAAACGCAAACGGAAGTCGCTCAACGTTTAGGGATATCACAAGTTCAAGTTTCTAGGCTGGAAAAGAAAATATTATCTCAAATGAAGGATCGTATGGATGAGTAATCCATACGATCTTTTTTTGTATTTTTAAAGGTGGACCTAAGCGAGCCCCTTCTGCCCTTCACTTTTTCTCTTGTACAAAAAGTATCATCAGCTTAACTAAGTTCGCTGTGATTCCTTTATTTCCTGTGGAAAAGCTCCAGTTTGATGGACCTGAACGAGCCACCTGCACTTTTCTTGTCTAGCTCCGGGCGTTAGCGGCTAACAAACTTCCCAGTCCGTCTGTACGATAAGTCAACATCGCCTCTCTGTCGTTCGCCGTGTTTCCTATATCTCCTACCGGACTGCTCCAGTTTGTACGCCGCTGATCGAACGCCCTCTGCTTTTAGGTTTGTTAATTTTTGGTGGAAGAGTTTCCTTTGCATGGTAATGTGACCAACAATCCATACTACATATACAGGACAGTTTTTTTTAGTATCGTAGGGGAGATGGAAGGCATGGATAATACAGTTTATATTCGTCTACGTCATAAAATTCAAGCCAAGCCTAATCAGCAAATAAAAGTAGGAGATATTGCACAAATTGTAGCAAACGAGCAAATTGCAAACGAAATAAAACCAATTATTCTACATCAATTGAATATGGCAGATCAATCTATTGTTGTAATAGATCTAATCCATGTTGTGAAAGAAATTAGAAAAGTGAATAGCCATTTTGATATCGAGACAATTGGACCAAGTCAAACGATTGTAGAAGTATTGTATAAAAAAAGGAAGTTTAGACCAGCATTATTTTTCGGTGTATGGCTACTACTATTTTTCGGTGCATCATTAACGATTATGAACTTTCATGAAGATGTAAGTATGAGAGAAGTGCATCAGCGTTTATTCAAATCCATTACTGGTTTAGCGGATGATCATCCATTACTTCTACAAATCCCTTATTCCATCGGTCTTGGATTAGGGATGATTTTGTTTTTTAACCATGTTTTTCGGAAACGTTTAAACGAAGAGCCAAGTCCACTTGAAGTTGAAATGTTTAACTATCAACAAGACTTAGATCACTACGTTATCATGCATGAAAATAAAGAAAGTATAAAGAAGATAAATGACGATTAATATCATTTTTGTCATATTTTTAGGACTTTCAGGTGGCCTCGCAGTAGGGGCGGGCTTTGTAGCATTTTTAACCGTACTAGGTATTATTCCGCGACTTACGCAATTATCTAAAACAGAAAATTCGGTAAGAGCTTACGAGTGGAGTGTTATTCTAGGTGCTTTGTTTGGAAGTTGGATTTCCTTACATGATGTCGAGCTTAATTTGTCTATCTTCTATACTGCCCCTATAGGGTTGTTGTGCGGGTTATTCGTTGGCATGGTTGCTGCTGCATTAACTGAAGTATTGAACGTTCTTCCGATTTTAGCAAAGCGAATAGGTATTGACGGTAAAATTACGTTTCTCATCATGGCTTTAGTATTTGGGAAGATTGTAGGTTCACTTTATCAATGGCTCATTTATGTAAATTTATAGGGAGGGATGTAAATGCCATCCAAACTAAAAGATAATTACCAAGCAGATATAAAAAAATTCCAGCCGAAACCACCATATGTTGTCAACTGCGTAAAGGCTTTTTTAATCGGCGGCTTAATTTGTACGTTCGGACAATTAATCCAGAACTTTTATATTTATAATTTTAACTTTACCCAACAAACAGCTGGAAATCCCACTGTGGCAACGCTCATTTTAATAGCGGCCTTGCTAACGGGTTTCGGGATTTATGATAAAATTGGACAATTTGCCGGTGCAGGATCGGCTGTACCCGTAACCGGCTTTGCGAATTCGATGACGAGTGCAGCACTTGAACATAAAACTGAAGGTATCGTGTTAGGTATCGCTACTAATATGTTCAAGTTGGCTGGTAGCGTTATTGTTTTTGGAGTTGTAGCAGCATATGTTTTAGGAATTATTAGATATTTATTAACATCCACATTTTAATAAAAAGGAGGATTACTCATGAGGTTAATTGGTAAACAAACATGGGTTTATGAAAATCCTATTTATATCACTTCAACTGGAACTGCAGTAGGTCCAAAAGAGGCTGCTGGTCCATTAGGAAAATTATTCGATCATACTCATGATGATCTTCATTGCGGAGAAGAAAATTGGGAGTTAGCAGAAAGGCGTCTTATGGAGCAGTCTATAAACTCTTGCCTAAATAAAGTGAACTTAACCTATCAAGATATTGACCTTTTTTTAGCTGGAGATTTATTAAACCAAAATGTTACAGCGAATTATACCGCAAGGCATAATCAAATTCCGTTTTTATGTATGTTTGGAGCATGCTCCACCTCAATGGAAACGTTAGCTGTTTCAGCAGCTCTAGTTGATGGTGGTTTCGCTAATCGAGCACTAGCTTCAACGAGTAGCCATAATGCAACGGCCGAAAGACAATTCCGGTATCCTACAGAATATGGTGGACAAAAACCGGATTCTGCAACCTTTACTGTTACTGGCGCAGGCACAGCGCTAGTGTCGAAAGAAAAAGGTCCAGTCAAAATTACAAAGGCTACCATTGGAAGAGTAGTCGATTTAGGTATTACGGATCCGTTTGATATGGGCTCCGCAATGGCACCTGCTGCAGCAGATACGATTCAAACTCATTTGCAAGACCTTCAAGTAAAACCAGAAGAGTACGATTTAATTTTAACTGGAGACTTATCTGGTGTTGGGAGTCCGATATTAAAAGAACTTTTAATGGAAGAAAGCTACGATATTACAGTTAGGCATAATGATTGTGGATTAATGGTTTTTCGTCCAGATCAAAATGTTTTTGCAGGTGGTAGTGGATGTGCGTGTTCGGCAGTAGTTACATATGCGCATATTATTAATGAATTGAAATCAGGTAATTTAAATAAGGTGTTCGTAGTTGCTACTGGGGCATTATTGAACCCAACTTTAATACAACAAAAGGAATCAATCCCGACGATAGCACACGGTGTAGTACTTGAAAGGGTGGACGCTTAAAAATGGAATATGTTGTTGCATTCGTTGTTGGTGGAACTATTTGTATTATTGGTCAATTATTAATGGATCTTTTTAAGCTAACACCAGCGCATGTAATGAGTAGTTTCGTAGTTGCTGGTGCTGTATTAGACGTATTTGGCCTGTACGATCGATTAATTGATTTTGCTGGAGCGGGGGCTACTGTTCCAATTACAAGCTTTGGACATTCACTACTACATGGAGCTATGGAACAAGCCGAAAAACATGGCTTTATTGGAATAGGTATCGGAATTTTTGAGTTAACATCCGCAGGTATTTCAGCTGCAATTCTGTTTGCATTTATTGTCGCACTTATTTTTCAACCGAAAGGATAATCTTATATGGGAAAACGAAGGGTCATACTCGTAACAGATGGAGATGAATATGCAAAAAAAACAATTCAATACGTTGCGAAATTTTATGGGGGACGATGTATTTCGAGCTCATTCGGTAATCCGACGAAGTTATGTGGAGAAGAAATCGTTACGTTAATCCATCAAGCTCCATATGACCCTGTGTTTGTTATGTTTGATGATAGTGGTTTTTTAGGTGAGGGATTTGGTGAAAAAGCGTTGAAATATGTCGCTAATGATCCTTCTATTGAAGTGTTAGGTATTATAGCTGTTGCATCAAAAACACATGATTCAGAGTGGGCTAAAGTTGATATAACGGTAGATAGATTTGGAGAAGTAAGTCCTTATGGTGTAGATAAAAGTGGTATACAAGAAATGGATATTGGAAGAATAAATGGTGATACAATTTACTGTTTAGATGAATTAAATGTTCCGATTATCGTTGGAGTTGGAGATATTGGAAAAATGGCTCGAATTGATGATGTGAAGAATGGGGCACCAGTAACGAAAAAGGCAGTAGAAATTATTCTAGAGAGGAGTGGCTACGATGTCTCAAAATGGAACAAACATGAAGCCGATATCACCGACACTTTCTGAAAATGAGCAGTTTTTTAAAGAACGAGTAGGTCTTGGTGACAGCTTTGACTTAGGCATGCGTAAAATACATATTTTAAATAAAGAAATAAATATTTATTATGTAAATGGGCTGTGTGATACACAATTTATTATTGAGATAATGGAATCGTTACTTCATCTCAACGATGTGGAACGTAAGTCTTCAAAAGTTCCAGCATTAATAGAGAATCGATTAGTTCATCAACAAGTTGAAAATATAGAAAAATTAGATGAAGCTATCGATCAAGTATTAAGTGGCCTAATTGTCATTTTTGTTGAGGGTGAAGACACAGCTTTTGTTGTAGATACACGTTCTTATCCAGGTCGTAATCCTGAAGAACCGGACACAGAAAAGGTTGTTCGTGGAGCTAGGGACGGTTATGTTGAAAATATTATCGTTAACACAGCGTTAACTAGACGTAGAATTAGAGATGAGCGACTCCGTAATGAAATTTTACAAATAGGCGAGCGTTCCAAAACAGATATTTGTATTTCGTACATAAAAGATATTGCGGATCCGGATTTAATTGATATAGTCCGTAAAGAAATAAAGGCCATTGATATTGATGGAATTACGATGGCGGATAAAACGGTAGAAGAATTTCTTGTTAAACAGGGGTACAATCCATTCCCGTTAGTTAGATATACAGAGAGACCGGATATCGCTGCTACTCACTTATTAGAAGGACATGTATTAATTATGGTAGATACTTCACCGAGTGTTATTATTACTCCTACTACTTTTTTTCATCATGTTCAACACGTTGAAGAGTATCGTCAATCACCAACAGTCGGTACATTTGTTCGTTGGGTAAGGTTTTTAGGTATTTTAGCATCGATCTTTTTGCTACCTTTTTGGTTCTTACTTGTATTAGAACCAACACTCTTACCAGACCCATTAGCATTTATAGGACCTTCTGAACAATCGAACATCCCAATTATTGTACAAATTTTTGCAGCAGATATAGGTATTGAATTTTTGCGAATGGCAGCAATTCATACCCCGACCGCACTATCAACCGCAATGGGTTTAATTGCAGCCGTATTAATTGGTCAAATTGCTATAGATGTTGGACTATTTGTACCTGAAGTTATTTTATATGTATCATTAGCTGCTGTTGGATCGTTTACAACACCTAGCTATGAATTAAGTGTAGCCAATAAAATTGCAAGACTCGTTTTATTAATATTAGTAGCTATATTCCATACTGTAGGATTTGTAGTCGGTTCAACTATATTTATAATTATTTTAGCTGGTATAAGATCACTAAACACACCATACTTATGGCCGTTTATTCCGTTTAGCCCTAAAGCGTTAATGATGATATTAGTAAGAAGAGCAGTCCCTGGCTCAAAAGTTAGACCAAATATCACTCATCCCCGTAATCGCCAACGCCAAACATAATTGGTGAGAATAGACCTTGATACATGTGCTTTAGTATGATAAATTTATTTTAATTTAAAAAGAACAAGCGTGATAATACTCTAATTAGTAGAATAGGGGAATAAAGTATGTTTTTTCATGGTACTAGTACAGTAAACAATCAAGGTCATTTAGTTATTGGTGGAGTTGATACAATTGAACTCGCTAAACAATATGGAACGCCTCTATATGTTTATGATGTCGAGCTTATTCGTTCAAGAGCGCGCCAATTCCGTAATACATTTCAAAATTTAGGAGTTAAAGCACAAGTAGCTTATGCGAGTAAAGCTTTTTCATCCATTGCAATGGTTCAATTAGCTGCAGAAGAAAATTTATCATTAGATGTTGTTTCTAATGGGGAACTATACACAGCTTTACAAGCAGGTTTTCCTGTTGAACGCATTCATTTCCACGGGAATAATAAAAGTTATGAAGAGTTAGTAATGGCTGTAGAAAATAAAATAGGGTGTGTAGTAGTGGATAATTTTTATGAACTTTCCTTACTACAAACAATTTGTCGGGAACATTCTTATTCCATGCCTATATTGTTACGAGTGACGCCTGGAATCGAGGCGCACACTCATGATTATATTTTAACTGGGCAGGAAGATTCTAAGTTTGGATTCGATATCCAGAGCGGACAGGCATTCGAAGCGATGAAGCAAGCTGAAGAAGCAGAAAACTTAGAACTATTAGGGATTCATTGTCATATCGGTTCGCAAATTTTTGAAACTACTGGATTTAAGCTTGCTGCTGAAAAACTGTTCGCAACATTGAAAGAGTGGAAAGAGCTAACAGGTTTTATGGCAAGTGTTGTAAATCTTGGTGGTGGATTTGGCATCCGTTATACAAGTGAAGATGACCCAATCCCTGTTTCTGTTTATGTAGAAGAAATAATTGCTGATGTACAGCAACATGTAAAAAATTTCAATTTGGAAATGCCTGAAATCTGGATTGAACCTGGACGTTCTCTTGTAGGAGATGCTGGGACAACTATTTATTCTGTAGGTTCAAAAAAAGAAATTCCTAACGTTCGAAATTACTTGTCCATTGATGGTGGTATGAGTGATAATATACGCCCAGCATTGTACCAAGCGAAGTATGAGGGAGTTCTAGCTAACAGAGTAAAGGATGAAGTGGAAGAAACAGTTTCCATTGCAGGTAAATGCTGTGAATCAGGTGATATGCTAATTTGGGACTTACCTTTACCGAGAGCGAATCATGAAGACTATTTGGCTGTATTTTGTACAGGAGCTTACGGTTATGCGATGGCGAATAATTACAATAGAATTACAAAGCCAGCAGTAGTTTTTGTGGAAAATGGCAATGCTCAACTAGTTGTGAAACGTGAAACGTTAGAAGACTTAACCCGTTTAGACTTACCTTTAAAATAAGTGCAAAAAGCCTCATTCATGATTAATGGATGAGGCTTTATTGTCGTTTGGGAAATTATACAAGTGGAAAGTTGTGGGTAACTACTAACTTTGAGTTGCTACGTCTAGCTCCTTTGGAAAAGGCCCTCGAGACATAAGTCAGTCACTTCCGGTGGACAAAGAGCGTCCACCTGCAGCGCCGCACCTTTCTTGTCGGGCCAGAGCGAGCCGCCTCCGCTTTTGTGTCTAGCTTTGGCGCTTAGGCCCTATCAAACTTCCTGTTCCGTCCGTACGATAAGTCAACATCGGCTCCTCCGTCGCCGTGTTTCCTTTATCACAACCGTAACAGTCCAGTTTGTACGGGCCTGAACGAAGCGCCTCCGCTTTTGTTCTGTGCGTTAAATCTAAAACCTGCGCTTTTGGAACGTCTAGCTTCGGGCGCTAGCGGCTCGAGGTCACAAGTCAATCCGTCCAGAAGGCCTTCTAGCCGGCTCGCCTTGTGCTTGTCGCCGCTGAACGAGCGCCCTCCGCATTTGTTTAACGTCGATGTTCGTATAAATCAATGGCACCTAAAACGATGTGTGCTAAACCGAAACCAAATATAGTATTTGCAACCATTTTGTTAGACCCTCGTCTCTGCTTTAAGGCATAACCAGTAGCTGTTACTGCTGAACCTAACACAGTCGGAATTAAACCTTCGCGAACATTCATCATAGAAAGCCCTCCACATCGAAGTTAGTTGGTGTAGAAGCCACCAATACTTAATATCTCCCCATATTCATCACCTATGTATCAAAATCGTTTAAGAATGTTGGATTATCATACTCAAATATAGTAAAATAAGACCGTTACGTACTTAAAAAGAAATTTAGGAGGCTTATACATATGAAAAAAGCTAGTATTTTAATGGAAAATGGTGAAACGATTAAAATTGATCTTTTCCCAAATGAGGCACCAAAAACTGTCGAAAATTTTGAAAAGCTTGCAAAGGAAGGCTATTATGATGGATTAACATTTCACCGTGTAATTCCTGGTTTCGTTTCTCAAGGTGGTTGCCCACATGGTACTGGTACAGGTGGTCCTGGTTATACTATTCCTTGTGAGACAGAAGGGAACCCTCATAAACACGCACCAGGTTCATTATCTATGGCGCATGCTGGAAAAAATACAGGTGGAAGTCAATTTTTCATCGTACATGAATCTCAACCTCATTTAGATGGAGTGCATACTGTTTTCGGTCAAGTGACAGAAGGTTTAGAAACAGCACTTAAAATGAGAAATGGCGATGTAATGAAAGAAGTTAAAGTTTGGGACGAGGAATAAAGCTTTAACCATTTTCGGAGGTAAAATAGTGCAAAGAGCAAATTGGATATTGTTTTGGACTCTTCTTCTATTAGGACTTGGATGGGGATTTATTTACTGGTTATTTATTGTGTAACAAAAAAGGCGGCTTTGAGTCGCTTTTTTGTTTACATAAAAATATCAGAAATAATTGTTTTAATAAACTATTTTGAAAAGATTTTTTTAAACAGGACTAATTTGTTTTCATTTCAAAGTAATTTATGCTAATATAATAATAATTTCATATTAATATCCTTCGGGGGTGGGTGGAAATCCCTACCGGCGGTGATGAAACCTATTTGTTTCTTAGTCCGTGACCCGATTTTTTCTTGAAAAAATTGGTGGATCTGGTGAAAATCCAGAGCCGACAGTTAAAGTCTGGATGGGAGAAGGATGATGGACATTTCAGTTAAGTGAAAAAAATAGCACTTTAACTGATCTATTAGTCATGGACATTTTTATCTCTCTCAACATTTCGCCCTCTTGGATTTTATTCCAAGAGGGCTTTATTTTTTTAAAAAAATAGGTGGTGTTCTGATGAACGATGTACATTATATGAAGCTTGCCATATCTTTAGCTTCATCAGCGAAAGGGCAAACATCACCAAATCCTATTGTAGGTTCCGTCGTTGTAAAAAATGGTGAAATTGTTGGATTTGGTGCTCATTTAAAAGCAGGAGAGCCGCATGCAGAAGTACACGCATTAAAAATGGCAGGTGATAAAGCGGAAGGTGCGACTGTATATGTAACGTTAGAGCCTTGTAGCCATTACGGTAAAACGCCTCCATGTGCTGAACTATTAATCGAAAAAAAAGTTAGTCGCGTTGTGATTGCGAGTGTAGATCCTAACCCACTTGTAGCAGGTAAAGGGATTAAAATGTTGAAGGACGCTGGGATTATTGTTGAAGCAGGTGTCGAGGAAGAGAGTGCTCTTGCCTTAAATGAAGTATTCTTTCACTATATCCAAACAAACCGTCCCTTCGTCACATTAAAAACTGGCGTAAGTTTAGATGGTAAAACGGCGACTGTTACCGGTGAAAGTAAATGGATTACAAGTCCAGAAGCAAGATTAGATGCTCACGAGTACCGTCACCAGCATGATGCTATTTTAGTAGGAGTTGGGACAGTTAAAGGGGATGACCCGAGTTTAACAACCCGTCTACCTGCTGGTGGTAAAAATCCAATTAGGATTATACTGGATAATCATTTGAATACTCCTCTAAGCGCTAAAGTTGTTAATGATAAGGAAGCACCTACGTGGATAGTGACAAGTAACAATGTTGCAAAAGAGAAATTAGAACTTTTTCAAAACAAGCCAGTTGAAATTATTTCGTTGCCTACCGAGAAGGTTGAAATAGGCTTGCTACTCGAGGAGCTTGGGTCTCGGAAAATAACTTCCCTGTTCGTAGAAGGGGGAGCAACGGTAAATGGTAGCTTTGTTCAAGCGAATGCCGTAAATCAATTTGTAGCATATATAGCACCAAAACTTATTGGCGGTAAGTTGGCACCAACTTCTGTTGGGGGACTAGGAATAGAGTCAATGGACGATATTGTTCAATTACAAATAAATGAAGTAAAACAAATTGGATCAGATGTAAAGATAGTTGCCGTACCGCTTCGTAATAAGGAGGTCTAACTTATGTTTACTGGAATAATTGAAGAGATAGGCACAATTAAAAAAATGACCCGCGGTCAAGAAGCGATCGTCCTTTCCATAGAGGCGAAAAAAATACTAGAAGATGTCCAACTAGGAGACAGTATTAGTGTAAACGGTGTATGTTTAACAGTAACTTCTTTCCAAACGAACGAATTTACTGTAGATGTAATGCCAGAAACAGTTCGTGCAACATCACTACAAAAACTAGGAAATGGTTCAAAGGTTAACTTAGAAAGGGCCATGCAAGCAAAAGGCCGTTTCGGTGGACATTTTGTAAGTGGGCATGTCGATGGTTTAGGAACAATTATAAAAAAAGAACCTGTTTCTAATGCCGTATATTACACAATTGAAGTCAATGAAAATTTGCATTCATACATGATGTTAAAAGGGTCCGTAACGGTTGATGGAACGAGCTTGACGATATTTGATGTTGGAACTAACACATTTACGATATCATTGATTCCACATACGTTAAGTGAAACAATTATTGGTGCAAAAGGTAAGGGAGATATCGTTAATATAGAGTGCGATATGCTCGCAAAATATATAGAACATTTTCTTCATAATAGAAATAGTTATAACGTACGAAAAAGCAATATAACTACTTCGTTTTTAGAGGAGCACGGCTATAAATAGGAGGTTCGTATGTATGAGTGAAAATTTCCATTCTATTGAAGAGGCATTAGAAGATTTAAAAAATGGAAAAGTTATCATCGTAGTAGATGATGAAGACCGTGAAAATGAAGGTGATTTTGTGTCTCTGGCAGAGTACACAACACCAGAAGTTATTAACTTTATGGCTACGCACGGTCGTGGATTAATCTGTGTTCCAGTATCAGAAGAAATAGCGGAAAAGTTAAATTTAGTACCGATGGTGACTCATAATACAGATCCGCACGGGACAGCATTTACTGTTAGTATTGATCATAAAACAACAACAACTGGAATTAGCGCGTTTGAACGATCTACCACCGTGTTAGAAATTCTTTCACCAGAGGCAAAAGCTTCTGATTTTAAACGTCCCGGTCATATATTTCCATTAGTAGCTAAAAGTGGTGGAGTTCTTCGACGTGCTGGTCATACGGAAGCTGCCGTAGATTTAGCGCTATTATGTGGTAGCCAACCTGCTGGAGTTATTTGTGAAATCATGAATGAAGATGGTACGATGGCTAGAGTACCTGAGTTACAAAAGATTTCTAAAGCATACGATTTGAAAATGATCACGATTAAAGATTTAATCCAATATCGCAATCAAAAAGATAAATTAATTAAAAGAGAAGTAGAAATAAATTTACCTACCGAGTTTGGTGATTTCAAAGCAATCGGGTACTCCAACATTATTGACGGTAAAGAGCATGTAGCGCTAGTAAAAGGTGAAATTAGTGCAGATGAACCTACTATGGTGCGTGTTCACTCTGAATGCTTAACTGGTGATGTTTTCGGTTCAAACCGTTGTGATTGTGGCCCTCAATTGCATGCAGCACTTTCACAAATTGAAAAAGAAGGAAAAGGAATTCTTCTTTATATGAGGCAAGAAGGAAGAGGCATCGGCTTATTAAATAAACTGCGTGCTTACAAATTGCAAGAAGAAGGATACGACACAGTTGAAGCGAATGAAAAACTAGGGTTCGCTCCGGACCTTCGTGATTATGGTATTGGAGCCCAAATATTACGAGACTTAGGTGTAGTGAAAATGAATTTATTAACTAACAACCCTCGTAAAATAACGGGATTAAAAGGATACGGGTTAGAAGTTGTAGAAAGAATACCAATTCAAATCCAAACTAACAACGATAATGAAAATTACTTGAAAACGAAGCATAGCAAACTAGGTCATATGCTTCATTTTTAAACATGGTATTTGAAAGATGTACTAGTAAATAAATTAAAATTTAATAACTATTTGGAGGAATATAAAATGAGTAAAATTTTTGAAGGAAATGTAGTAGGATCAGGCTTAAAAATTGCGATCGTTGTAGGGAGATTCAATGAGTTTATTACGGGCAAGTTATTAGACGGTGCTCAAGATGCTTTAAAAAGACACGGAGTAGCACAAGAAGATGTAGATGTTGCTTGGGTACCTGGAGCATTCGAAATCCCTTTAGTAGCAAAAAAATTAGCAGATTCTAAAAAATATGATGCGGTAATTACGCTCGGTACTGTCATTCGTGGTGCTACTCCTCACTTTGATTTCGTATGTAATGAAACTGCAAAAGGAGTTGCCGCTGCATCATTACAATCTGGTATACCAGTAATCTTTGGTGTCATTACGACAGAAACTATTGAACAAGCGATTGAGAGAGCTGGTACGAAAGCTGGAAATAAAGGATGGGAAGCTGCTGCATCTGCAATTGAGATGGCTAATTTATTAAGACAAATATAGTAAATTGTTAAAAAGGGTATACAATACCTCTTTAATTGGTTAAAATGTATATTTAGTAGTGTACATGTAAAATAATATGGCATATACTATAACCAATAACTGGATATTCACATAAAATGGAAGCTAACCAATAAAGAGGGATATTTTATGTTAATTAAATATAAGAAAACATATGAAAAAATTGCAATGGGGCTAATGTCTTTTATGCCAACAGAAAAAGACTTGAAGCAGCTTCAGCAAACAATGAAAGAATATGAAGAAAATGATGATTGGCAACTCTATCTTTGGAAAGAAGAGGATGTTATCGGTGTTATTGGCACGGTAGATAAAGAAGATATAATGGAAATACAGCATATTAGTGTTAACCCATCACACCGACATCAAGGTATAGGCAAAAAAATGGTTCATGCCCTTAAAGAGGCATGCCCTTTGAAACAAGTAAAAGCAAATGAGCACACAGCAGCTTTTATCGAACGTTGTGACTTAGATTAATAAGTAGGAATAAAACAGATTAGGTGTATAGTAAAAAGGTTCCTTTCCATCGGAGAGGAACCTTTTCTTTCTTAACTATTGTTTTTTCGTTTGTTTAATTCTTCTTTCCTAGTTTCTATCACATCTGAACGATCTCTTAAAGTATGCTTATTTACTAAAAATTCGTTTGATAAATCGCTTGCTCTACCCCAACTAAGGTTTTGTTTTTCCGCCATCTCGTTACAAATTTGCAATAAATTATCGTCTTTAATAGGTAAGTTAATGCTCTCGTATTGAATTTTATTTTCTATTTTTTGTAAATGTTCTCGTAAAGTTTCTATTAATAGCTTACTGTCGAGCCCGAGTTTTTCTATTTCTTTGCTTTTCTTTGATAAGTTTATAATAGCATTATTCATCATTTTTTTTGCCCCATTAAAGTTTCCGCGGCGGTGATGGTACAAAGAAACTGCAATTTGAATTAATCCCACCCAATGATCATCTCTACTATGATTTGGTTGCTCTTTCCAAAATTCTTCAAGTACTTCGTGACATTCGAAATAATCTCTTAAACAATGAAAGTAAAAAAGATATTCAGTATAATCTTTTGGATACAACTTGTTCATCTCCCTTTACATATAAAAATGGAATTTAGTGGATAAGAATACAGGTTATTCAGTACATATCCTTATATTATGTATACTTTATTTTACCATAACGGAATAATTACTATAAAATATGAATGGAATTGTTTATACTAATGTTTAGCGTACTAAGAAGACAAGGATGACAATGATGATAGAATATAATGTAAAAATTGATGCGTTTGAAGGCCCATTAGATTTATTATTACATTTAATAAATCGACTAGAAATAGATATATATGATATTCCTGTTGCGAAAATTACAGAACAATATTTACTATACATCCATGCGATGAAGGAATTACAGCTGGATGTAGCTAGTGAATATTTAGTTATGGCTGCAACATTGTTAGAAATAAAAAGTAAAATGCTTCTTCCGAAAAAAGAGGAAGAATTATTTGATAACGGCGAAGAGTTTACGGACTATGAAGAAGATCCTCGTGATGAGCTAATGAATAAACTAATTGAGTATAGAAAATATAAAGAAGCTGCGGAGGAGTTGAAGGAATTAGAGCAAGAACGGAATTATTATTATACAAAACCACCGAGTGATTTAAGCGAATTTACAAAATCAATAAGTACCGACGATATTAAACTAGATGTGTCTCTATACGATATGCTAGGTGCATTTCAAAAGCTATTAAAAAGAAAGAAATTGCAAAAACCGTTACAAACTAGAGTGACAAGACAGGAAATTCCAATAGAAAGACGTATGAGTGAATTACTTAATAACTTAAAGCGTGTTAAAGGAAAAACACATTTTTTTGATTTATTTCCTGAACCGAATAAAGAATACATCGTCGTTACTTTTTTAGCGATATTAGAATTGTTGAAAAAGAACGAGATTATTTTAGAACAACAAAATAACTTTGAAGATATTTATGTTTCGTACAATGAAAGAGGAAGTGGAATAATTGGAACTTATTAATTGGAAAGCGATATTAGAAGGCTTATTATTTGCTGCGGGAGATGAAGGACTTACGCTAAAACAAATAATGACTGTGTTAGAAGTGGATGAAGTAGTTGCTCAAAATATCATTCTAGAATTAAAGGATGAATATGAGAAGGAAAACAGAGGAATCCATTTAACAGTGTTGGCTGGAACGTATCAATTGACAACTAAAAAAGACCATGCCCCATATTTAAAAAGGTTAGTGGAAACACCTTCATCTACAAGTTTATCGCAAGCTGCTTTAGAAACGTTAGCAATTATCGCGTATAAACAACCTATAACTAGAGCTGAAATTGAAGATCTACGTGGGGTGAAAACGGAACGTCCGTTACAAACATTAGTTGCGAAAGCATTAATTAAAGAAGTAGGACGTTCAGAAGGAACTGGTAGAGCAATCCTCTACGGTACTACAAAGGAATTTTTAGAACATTTTGGACTAAAGGATTTGAAAGAATTACCAGAATTAAAATCACTGTCTGAAGAGGATGCAGAAATAGAAGCAGATCTTTTCTTCGAGAAGTTTCAAGAAACTTTCGATTCATGATTAAACTTATTGAAAATTATGATAAAATGATTATAATGTAAGATTTGACATAAGTTTAGGAGTGAAAACATGATTATTAAGGAATGTCGAGGTTTTGAATTAGAAAAAGCTAAGCCAAACACATCTGAAGATTTTTTTAATCAATCCGAGATAACGTTTATAGAAAACGGAACAGAAAAGAAGTTTAACGTATTGTATGTTCGTTATTTTGAAGAATCATTTTCACAAATCCTCTCTTTAGGGTATGAAAATAACCCTCTGTTTAAAGTTGGTGATAGAGAGGTCGAATTAAAAGATATTGTAGCTTTAACATGTTTAATTAAAAACCCTAGCTTTAAAGAGAGAAAAAGATTGTATATTAATACGAAGGAAGATTTTGCATCCTATTTTGAACAAGTTAATGTTCAAAAATTAAAAGAAGTGATAGAAGCAATTGAATTAAACGGTTCTTATACTGTTAAGTCTCCGTTATATTTTATTAATGAAGCAGTTTCATAATAAAAAAAGATTCATAGAAAGTATATTACATAAGTAAATATTACTATTATACTGTTTTGGAGGGTTTATATAAATGGCGAACTCGATAGTTAAGTCTCAAACACAACAGGTGGAGCGTTTCTTAATGGAAACAGTAGAAAACTTAAACACATTTTTAAATAATACAACAGTTCCTACGTTGCTAAAAGAAACGGAAGCTTCTCAACCATATGTGGAACTACTTTTGGCAAATATGAGACGTCTTGCTGTGTTTTGTGATGAAGGGCATCAAGCGTGTCGGGTCATAATAAAAGAAAATCCGTTTCGTAAGGCTGCAGCTGAAAAGATTTTATACTCGATTTATCATCAATGTATTGAAGAGTTCTTCTCTCCGAAAAATGATGCTTGGTACGAGGATAGTCGTGCTGCCTATACTGGAAAGAATGCGATAAAATTTCATGAAGCACCACCTGAATCAATCCAAAAGCTAGTACAAACATTAGAAAGTGGATTTCAAGCGATAAGAGAGGAATTAGAATACTACGAAACCGACTATCGAACAAAAATGATACAGAGTCAATAAATGCTAAAACACTTCTGCAGATTTGGGTAGAAGTGTTTTTTTACAGTTAAATAGATATTGATAGGTAGTATTGCTAAATGCAATCGTTTAATTAAATGGAATACATCTACGCTTTTGTAACGAGGCGAGGCTTTTTATTGTGCATGTAAAGATAGTTATGTAGTTATTAAAGGAGTGTTAGATTTATGGATAGACTGAAACAAATGGAAAAAGTGGAGGTAGTGGAACAACTTAGTGTACTATTTTTTTTCGTTTTCATATTAGCTCTGAATTGGTACATAATTAAAAAAATGAAAGGTAAAAAGCAGTTCATATTATCTGGGGTGGCAATAATGCTATTATTAACTCCATTCATATATTTTTCATCAGCCATTACAATTGGAGTACTAGTGGGAGACGGATTTGCAGGTGGTGCAGGAGGCCTTTTATTTGGCTTAATTACTTTCATTAACGGGGCTGCATACCTTGTTAAAGGATTAATACAAAAAACGTAAAAACTTTTTAGCAATAAATTAATTTATGAATAGCTTACCAATTTTCAACACTTAGAGCCTAGCCAATGCATAGTATATCGAGATGATGTTATTGGGAGGGGTAGCGTTGGATAAACAAATCCAAGAAACATATTTTCAATACCTAGATGATATTAAAGACTGGTGCAAAGAAATATTATTTACGAACGATGCAGCTAGAACGTGGTGGAGATCCGAAACCGAAAGATTATTAGACACCGTTCAAGAGCTACAGTATAAAGACATGATTTTCAGTGATGATATAGCATTAATCGAACATAAAGTAGAAGAAATTACGAATCAACTTCAATTAAATGTACAAGAAAGAAGAAGAAGTGACCAAGTACCAATAGGCGGACATAAATTGCCACCACTACCGTACAGCTATAACGCATTAGAACCTTATATTTCTAGAGAGATAATGGAACTTCATCATACAAAACACCATAAAAGCTATGTTGATGGTTTAAATAAAGCGGAATTAAAAATGAAAGAAGCCAGAGAAACAAATGATTTTGAATTAATAAAGCACTGGGAAAGAGAAGCTGCCTTCCATGGATCTGGACATTATTTACACACAATGTTTTGGGATAATATGTCCCCTAGAGGTGGAGGTCAACCGAGTGGCCCATTAATGAGAAAGATTACCGAGGATTTTGGTAGTTTTGAAAAGTTTAAAAAACATTTCACCGAAGCTGCTGACAAAGTGGAAGGCGTAGGTTGGGCTATTTTAGTGTGGGCACCAAGGCCAAAAAGATTAGAAATATTACAAACTGAAAAACAACAACTATTTACCCAGTGGGACACAATACCATTACTAGGCTTAGATGTATGGGAACATGCATACTACCTACAATATAAGGCTGATCGAAAGGATTATATTAATAATTGGTGGAATATCGTTAATTGGAAAGATGTGGAGAGACGATATCAAGAAGCATCAAAAATACGTTGGTAAAAAGAAGGGGTTACTTGACTCCTTCTTTTTTTGTCGCTCCTAATAGGTTAACCTATACTATTCTCTTTGCTTTCACCTAATGGAATATTACATTATTCCTCTATGTTTTGTGTAAAAAATGTTCATATTGGGACATGTTATGCATAAACTTTGCTAGTAAGAAGACATTTCCTGTGGTGCGAAGCTAACAAAGTTTTGTTGTTTTAAACGAAAGGTAATTGAAGTGATCAACATACAATCTGTGCTTCCATTAGAGAACATACGTAAGGACGGGGGAACCAATATGTTTGTAGCAAAACATAAGCTCATCATTTCTATTATTTTATGCTTTTTTATAGCAAGTTATATACTTGCGGGGGTTAAAAATGTACAGGCTAATCCAATTGGGGTAAGCGCAAGAAATGCGGTGCTAATAGAACAAGAGAGTGGGAGAATTATTTTTGAAAAGGATGCTCATGATAAACAACGAATTGCCAGTATTACAAAAGTAATGACTGCGATCCTTGCTATTGAATCCGGAAAATTAGATGAAATGGTCACTGTCAGTAATAAAGCTTCAGGAACAGAAGGATCTTCGCTCTATTTACAAGTTGGGGAAAAAATGAAACTGGAAGATTTAGTATATGGACTTATGTTACGCTCTGGTAATGATGCTGCGGTTGCGATAGCAGAACATGTAGGTGGAAGTTTGGAAGGTTTTGTTTTCTTAATGAATGAGAAGGCAGCGGAGATTGGAATGAGAAATACAGAGTTTGCTAATCCACACGGTTTAGATGATCATGAAAATCATTATTCAACAGCGTATGATATGGCGTTATTAACCCGGTATGCAATGAATAGTGAAGAATTCCAACAAATAAGTGGAACTAAAGTACATCGTGCCCCTGGACCGCCGGGTGAAAGGTGGGACCGTAGTTGGACGAATAAACATCGTTTAGTTACTGGCATGTATAGTTACGCAACAGGTGGTAAGACAGGTTTTACGAAAAGAGCAAAAAGAACGTTAATAACGACAGCATCTAAAGATAACATGAATTTAATTGCGGTTACTCTTCACGGGCCAGATGATTGGAACGATCATATTTACATGTTTAATCGAGCATTCCAAGACTATGAACTATACAATCTACTATCGAAAGGTACACTGAAAACGGTTAAAGAACCGTTTTATAAAAACAAAGTTAAAATCAATCGGGATGTTTTATATCCTCTTACGTCTAAAGAACGAGAACATTTGAAATTAAATATATCGTTATTAAAACCTGAAGATACTTGGGAAAATCATGAAAATATTCCTAACATTGTTGGGGAAGTATCTATCGTTGTAGGAGATGAATTACTAGCAGAAGTGCCAATTTATATCGATAAGTCCAAATATAATAATGAGAGCTTTTGGTCAAAGTTCAAAAATATATTCACTATTTTCGTAGGAGCAAACTACTATGATTAATATTATTTGGGTGCTAATGACCGTAGTTGGTATTGTTTTTGCAATGTTTAATGGAACGATGGCTCAAGTGAATGAAGCTGTTTTTCAAGGAGCAAAAGAAGCGGTTACGATTTGTATTGGTTTCATTAGTATTCTTGTTTTTTGGCTAGGATTAATGAGAATTGCCCAAGATGCTGGGTTATTAGAAAAATTGGCATTACTCTTTAAGCCGATAGTCAAAAGGCTATTTCCAGAAGTGCCGAGTGATCATCCGGCTATGGGCTATATGCTTTCAAATATGATAGCGAACCTTTTTGGTTTAGGGAATGCAGCGACGCCGATGGGAATAAAGGCGATGGAGCAACTAAAAGTACTGAACGGTGGAAGTGTTGAAGCGAGTCGTTCGATGATAACATTTTTAGTAATTAATACGTCAAGCTTAACGTTAATACCTACCACTGTAATTGCTATTCGCATGACATACGATTCTGCAGCACCAACTGAAATAGTAGGTACAACGTTATTAGCAACACTATGTTCAACGTTAGCGGCAATCGGAATTGATCGCTTCTTTTATTATCGACGTTCAAAAAAAGGGGTGAAATAAATGGAAGTCATTTCGGTCATCTCTTTATGGTTAATACCAGGAATTATCGGTTTTATTCTTTTATATGGAACGTATAAAAAAGTTCCAACGTATGAATCATTCGTTGAAGGTGGTAAAGAAGGGATAAAAATTGCTGTATCTATCATTCCTTTTTTAGTTGGAATGCTTGTCGCTATCTCCATCTTCCGAGCATCTGGTGCGTTGGACTTTTTAATCGATATTCTTAGACCGGCGTTACAAGCGATTGGAATTCCTGCTGAAATTGTGCCGCTTGCGCTTATACGTCCAATCTCTGGAACAGCTGCTCTAGGTATGACAACAGATTTGATTGCAACCTATGGACCCGACTCTTTTATAGGTAGACTAGCTTCGACGCTACAAGGGAGTACAGACACTACCTTCTATGTACTAACTGTTTATTTCGGAGCCGTAGGTATTAAAAAGATGGGTGATGCCTTAAAAGTTGGATTATTAGCTGATATTGTTGGGATCGTCGTAGCAATAATTGTCGTAACAATATTTTTCGGAGTATTGTGATAAACCTTAGATAAAACACTAACGTTCTTCGTTAGTGTTTTTTGTCATATACCAGAATTTATAATATATAGAAGTGTGTTGTTATGTTCATCTCTGTTGCGTTTGCCATATTTAACTGCCCTTTTCACCTAATTTTATTCACCCATGGGCATGAAATTAGTTGATTATGTTTTCAAAATAATATAAGAATATTAGTTTAGAATCGTGAGTGGAACGGAGCGGAAGGTGCGAGACTCCAGCGGGAGGAAGAGGGAAGGCCGAGACCCCACAGGCGCAGCCTAGGAGGCTTGGCTCCCTCCCCGCGGAAAGCGAGTACCTGCAGCGAAGTGAAACGGACTAACTTAATCGTGTAAGCTAACTTTAGTATAATCAATCTATGGTGCCTATAATTTAATGTATTATAAAGGTGAAATAAAACACCTAACTTATAAAATATCTAAAAAGTATGTTACTTTCCATAATAGTTATAGTACGTTATAATAAAATATTGTGAAAAATGGCTATCATATAAGTAGGTAACTTAACCGATTAGGTTATGGAATATAATGAGGTGAAATAATGGAACGTTTACAAAAAGTTATTGCCCATTCGGGAATAGCGTCTAGAAGAAAAGCGGAACAATTAATTCAAGAAGGAAAAGTAACAGTTAACGGGAAAGTAGTTTCCGAACTAGGAGTAAAAGTAAATCGAAATGATAAAGTAGAAGTTGAAGGTATACCAGTACATAGAGAAGAACCAGTATACTACCTACTATATAAGCCGAGAGGTGTTATTTCGAGTGTAAGTGATGACAAAGGGAGGAAGGTAGTTACAGACTTTTTTCCTTTCATTGAGGAAAGAATTTACCCTGTAGGCCGTCTAGACTATGATACATCCGGGTTATTAATAATGACAAATGATGGAGAGTTTGCCAATAGTTTAATGCACCCTAAATATGAAGTAGATAAACTGTATATCGCAAAGGTAAAAGGTATACCTACCCGCGAAGCAATAAAAAAGTTAGAAAGAGGAATAGTCCTTGAAGACGGAAAAACTGCTCCAGCAGTTGTGAAATTAGTTTCTATGGATAAGAAAAAGCAAACAGCTATATATGAAATGACCATTCGTGAAGGAAGAAATCGTCAAGTACGACGTATGTTCGAAGCAATAGGTCATCCTGTGTTAAAACTAAGAAGAGAACGGTATGCACATTTAACATTACAAGGTTTACAACCAGGCGAATACCGAGAATTAACACCTCATGAAGTTAAACAACTTAGAGTATTAGCTACGACGAAACAAAAAAGATAATGAATTTTAACCCTTGTTCAAAAAAGCGCTTTGATTGACATACTTGCTTTGCTTATATAGTGTAAAAGGTAAGGTGGGGCAATGCTTCCCACCTTGATTTTGTTTAATCTGTCATAAAGAATTCATAATCTATCCACTATGTAAAAAGTGATAAATGTTATAATAGCGTAGAAAATTATAAGGATAGGAGATTTTTGAAGAATGAATAAGAAAAATAGATTTTTTATGCGTTCAACTATTCTAGTTCTCCTGTTAGCGGCATTAACTTATACAATTTACACTAACTTTTTTCATACGAGAGCGTTAGTTAATGTTGGGGATACAGCTCCTGATTTTGCATTAAAAGATTTAGAAGGAAATACTTTTCAGCTTTCAGACTATAGAGGGAAAGGAGTATTTCTAAATTTTTGGGGAACTTGGTGTCCACCATGTGAAAAAGAAATGCCCTACATGGAGAATCAATATCAATTCTATCAAGATAAAGGAGTGGAAATAATCGCCGTGAACATTCAAGAAACGGATGTTGCAGTGCGAAGTTTCCGCGATCGTTATGGGTTAACATTTCCTATTCCTATTGATAAAACAGGACAAGTGAGACAAGCATACGGTATAAAACCAATTCCTACTACTTTTCTTATTGATGAAAATGGTGAAGTTGTGAAAATTATTACAACTGGCATGACTGAAAGAATGGTGCAAGAGAGTATGGAGTTAATCTTACCGAACAATCAATAAGGAGAAATTCATATGAATGAAATGAAATGTGAGTGTGGACATGTAAATCCACACGGTACAATTTTATGTGAAGCTTGTGGAAAACCGACAGAAAATGAAAAAACTAAAACTAAACTTTTAGACATGACTTACGAAGGAAGTGCTAGAAGGTCCCAAACTTATAATAAAACGATTGTTGATAAAATTTGGAACTTTTTCTCTTCTGTAAAAGTTGGAGTTTGGTTAATTGTTATTACTTTAATAGCTTCATCATTCGGAACCATTTTCCCACAAGAAATGTACATACCGCCAACGATGGCTGCAAGTGAATATTACGAAATGGAACACGGTTTTTTCGGTAAATTGTATTATACGTTAGGATTTCACAATTTATATAGTTCATGGTGGTACTTAATACTTGTAGCATCTATTGGAATTTCCTTAGTCATTTGTAGTTTAGACCGTGTTATTCCACTGTATAAAGCTTTAAAAAATCAAAGAGTAACGAGGCATGATAGTTTTTTAACTAGACAACGTGTTTTCGGTAAAACTACTGTTGAAATTCATGATGATGAGATTGCTATAGTTAAAGAAGGGTTAAAAAAACGAGGATATAATATTCGTGAAGAAAACGGTAACATATTAGCAGAAAAAGGCCGTTTCTCGAGATGGGGTCCTTATGTCAACCATATTGGATTAATTATTTTTTTAGCCGCAGCAATATTAAGATCCGTCCCTGGAATGTACCTTGATGAAGTATTGTGGGTAAGAGAAGGTGAATTATTATCGATTCCTGGTACAGACGGTCAGTATTATTTAGAAAATGAAAGTTTCTTACTGGAAGTTTATGATTCGGAATCTACGGATGAAGTGTTCAATCAAGCAATTGAACGTGCCGGAAATGGTATGCTAGTTTCCAATTATCAAACAAATGCAGTATTATATGAAAGAGTAGGGGACATTGTTCACGGTGCTGAACCGGAATTAAGTGTAGTAAAAGAACATGCCATTAGAGTTAACGAACCATTAAAACATGATTCTTTCGGAATATACCAAGTAGACTTTAAATTAAATGAATTTAAAACGATGTCATTTAATCTATTGAATAAAGAAACAAATGAAAATTTTGGAACAATTACAGTAGATTTAACAAAACCTGAAACATTATATGATTTAGGTGACGGTTATTCTGTCCAAATCGTAAACTATTTTCCTGACTTCTTTTTAAACGAAGGGGAACCAGGAACTAGAACAAGAGTGCCGAATAATCCAGCATTCGTATTCCGAATGATAACTCCAGATAAACCAAAGGGAGAAATAAGCTTAGTCGCAATTCAGCAAAATTTAGAACCAGAAGGTAATAACGAATATCGCATGGCTTTTGCAGGATTAGAAACTAGAAATGCAGCTGGACTTACCGTTCGTGTTGATCATACACTTTGGATTTTTGGTCTAGGCGGAACTATATTTATGATTGGTGTTATTCAAGGGATGTATTGGAATCACCGCCGTGTATGGGTAAAACGAAATGGGAATGAAGTGTGGCTTGCCGCACATACGAATAAAAACTGGTTTGGTCTGAAGAAAGATATTTCTAAGGCGTTGGAGCATTCAAAAATTTCAATACCTATTGACCAAACAGAAGAAGAAAAGAATTCAGAAAATGATAAAACTTAATTTAAAAGGGTGATTACTATGGCACAGTTAAGTGGTAACTTGCTATATGCAGCATTTCTTCTATATCTGATAGGTACCGCTTTCTTCGGTGGAGCTTTAAAATCGAAAGAAGGAAGCAAATGGTCAAAATTAGCCATTTCTATTACGATTGTGGGATTTGTTGCTCATTTAGGATATTTTATAACAAGATGGATTGCTGGAGGACATGCTCCTGTTAGTAACTTATATGAATTTACTACATTTTTTGGGATGACGATTGTTCTTGCATTCATCGTACTTTACTTTATTTATAAAACAAGTACATTAGGATTATTTGCATTACCAATTGCTTTAATACTAATTGCATTTGCAAGTATGTTTCCGTCCGATATAACTCCATTAATTCCAGCATTGCAATCTCATTGGTTACCGATTCACGTTATTACAACGAGTTTAGGAATTGCAATACTAGGAATGAGCTTCGTAGCTGGACTAATTTATTTAATAAAAGTAGTGGATTACAGTAAAAAAGGAAAAAAACCTTTTTGGCTTGAATTTTCATTATTTACGCTTGTTGTATTTATTGGTTTTGTTGTTATTACGGTTATTTTTAGTTCGATGGATTATGAAGCAAACTTCAAATATATTGATAAACGTGGAGCAGAGGCAACGGTTGAATACGTGCTTCCTCCGTTAGTTGGTCCAAACCAAGGGGAATTACTTACAGAAGATAGAATGAACCCTCTTGTAAGTTTACCAGCTATTATTCATACACAAAAATTGAATACAGTTATTTGGTCTATTATTACAGGAGCTATTTTATATGTACTTATAAGATTATTATTTAGAAAACCTCTAGGAGTTTTACTAAAACCAGCAGTAAGAAGAGTAAACCTTGATGTTGCAGACGAAATTGGTTATCGCTCTGTTGCTATAGGTTTCCCAGTTTTTACACTAGGCGGATTAATCTTTGCTATGATTTGGGCTCAAATTGCATGGACTAGATTTTGGGGTTGGGACCCGAAGGAAGTTTGGGCATTGATCACATGGCTATTTTATGCAGCATATCTACACTTACGTATTGGAAAAGGCTGGCACGGAGAAAAATCGGCTTGGCTTGCCTTAGTTGGATTTGCTATTATTATGTTTAACTTAATTGGAGTAAACTTAATTATTGCCGGACTACACTCTTACGCGATGTAGATTAAACTGATTAGATGAATAATTTCATAAGCCTTCACATCATATGTGGAGGCTTACATTAATATAAGGATAATTTACTCAAGCACTGACTTTGCTAGACGTTGTGAAGAAATATTAGATACAATAGGAAAGAGTACTTAATGATACGGAACTAGTATGAAAATTAGGAGGATGGAAAGATGGAACAAGAGTATAAAATATTAGTAGTCGATGATGAAGAACGAATTCGTCGACTTTTGAAAATGTATCTAGAAAGAGAAAATTATGTAATCGAAGAAGCAGATAATGGTGAGGACGCATTATCGTTAGCTTTAGAGAATGATTATGACGTTATATTACTAGACCTTATGATGCCAGGAATGGACGGCATGGAAGTTTGTAAAGAATTGCGAGAGAAAAAAGCAACACCAGTAATTATGTTAACTGCTAAAGGAGAAGAAGCAAATCGTGTTCAAGGTTTTGAAGTTGGTACGGACGATTATATCGTTAAACCGTTCAGCCCACGTGAGGTAGTGCTTAGAGTTAAAGCGCTTTTACGCCGCGCGTCATCAACAAGCTTTTTAAATACAGAAACATCTTCAAAAGATATTATTGTATACCCTCATTTAACAATAGATAATGATGCACATAGAGTAAGTGCTGACGGAAAAGATGTTAACTTAACCCCTAAAGAGTACGAGCTTTTATATTTTTTAGCAAAATCACCGGACAAAGTTTTTGATCGAGAGCAACTATTAAAGGAAGTTTGGCAATATGAGTTCTTTGGTGATTTACGTACAGTAGATACTCATGTAAAGAGGTTAAGAGAAAAATTAAATAAAGTATCCGAACATGCAGCAAAAATGATTGTTACAGTTTGGGGTGTAGGTTATAAGTTTGAGGCTGGCAATGAGTCATGATTTGGAAAAGTGTTGTAGGTAAGCTTTGGCTTACCATTTTACTTCTTTTTACGTTTGTATTATTTATTTTAACAATATTGTTATTAGAGTTTTTCGAGAACTACCATGTAAATGAGGCGGAAAGAGAATTAACACAGTTAGGTAGAAAAATATCGATGATTGTAGAGGAACATGAAGATTTTGAACTGGCAAAATCAATTGCTTGGCAACTTGCGGATGATGTTTCTCGAGTAATTATTTTTTCAGACAAGGATCATTACTGGCATTCCCCAACAGATGAGACAGATGCTGTTTTACCTAGCGAATTTTTCCGAGAAGATGAGGAACTTTCCCAAGTTTTCCTTGATCATACAATTGTAACGAAAAAATCATACTCACCCGATTTAGATTCTGAATCAGAAGCTTTTGGAGAAATGATGATTGTTGGTACCCCACTTCATATTGATGGTGTAGAAGATGGCGCAGTTTATATGTACCAATCGTTAACAGCGATTAAAGAAACGACGAACCAAACAACACAACTTATTTTAATATCCGCGGGGATTGCTATTTTCCTTACAACCATTTTTGCGTTTTTCTTAATATCAAGAGTAACCTCGCCATTAAGGAAAATGAGGGAGGCTGCTTTTGAAGTAGCGAGAGGTAAGTTTGACACGAAAGTTCCGATCTTAACGTATGATGAAATCGGTGAACTTGCGATGGCGTTTAATCAAATGGGAAGACAATTAAAGTTTAACTTAAATGCACTTAATCAAGAAAAAGAACATTTGGCAAACATATTAAGTAGTATGGCAGATGGAGTAATAACGCTAAATCGTGATGGGACAATATTAATAACGAATCCGCCTGCTGAACGTTTCTTGCAAGCATGGTTTTACCAAGAAGGTAGTGATACGCGGGAACAATTACCTCATGAAATAAAAGAGATGTTTCAACGGGTCGTCAACTTTGAAAGAGAGCAAAGTATGGAACTTACCTACCAGGGGAGAACTTGGGTAATCGTCATGAGTCCTTTATATAATAATACCCACGTGCGTGGTGCAGTAGCTGTCATTCGTGATATGACGGAAGAAAGACGTTTAGATAAATTAAGAGAAGGATTTATCGCTAACGTTTCTCACGAGTTACGTACGCCAATTTCAATGCTTCAAGGATATAGTGAAGCAATAGTGGATGATATTGCTGGTAGCGAAGAAGAAAAGAAAGAACTTGCCTCCGTTATTTATGATGAGTCACTTCGTATGGGGAGGTTAGTAAATGACCTACTTGATTTAGCTAGATTAGAGTCTGGACATAGCACCGTGAACAGGGAACAAGTTGAAGTGGAAGAGTTTTTTGATAAAATGATTCGAAAGTTTCATGGTCTTGCTAAAGAGAAAATGGTAGATCTTCATTCAGAAATAATTGGGGACACGCTAGTTGATTTTGATGTAGATAAAATGGAACAAGTTTTTACTAACTTAATTGATAATGCACTACGTCACACAGATTCAGGTGGTAGTATCACGATTCGAGTTGAGCTTGGAGAGCTTGGAATGAAAGTAGATGTACAAGATACTGGACAAGGCATACCAGAAGAAGATATACCATTTGTATTTGAACGCTTCTATAAAGCGGACAAGGCTAGAACTAGAGGTAGATCTGGAACAGGTTTAGGATTGTCGATTGTTAAAAATATAATAGAGTCACATAACGGCTCAATAGGTGTACATTCTAAACTAAATGAGGGAACGACATTTTCTCTCGTTATTCCACGAACTGTGCAATAATTTGTTAAGTTGTACCGAATAATCTTGTTTATTATGAAACAATTTTTCTTGTCATTTTATACTTCTTTGTGTAAGATGGTACTGTATTCATAAACTTAATAATTATAAGTAAATTGGTGTCACACTGTGGCTTAAAAGGGAATTTGGTGCGAATCCAAAACTGTCCCCGCAACTGTAAATGTGGACGAAATGAGGTAACCACTGTATGTATGGAATGAGAGTTCGTCATACGGGAAGGCTCAAAGTAGGAAGAAGCATAAGTCAGTAGACCTGCCAATGAACTTACAAGTTTCGAAGCTTCGGGGTATGAGTAGCTGAAACGACAATATGGTATTGAACCTGCTGCAGAAGGTGAATTCCTCATTGTTGTCGTTTTATAGCTCATCCTTTAAGGATGAGCTATTTATTTTTTTTCATAATATATAAAAGGATGGGAATTACGTGATGAAAAAAATTTGGATTAGTTTATTAGTTGCAATATCTCTTATTGTGACGGGGTGTGCAGCAGACAACACAAATAATACAAATAACAACGCAAATGCTGGAGTAGAACAAAATGAAGAAGTAAACAAAGTAACGATTAAATTAGTAAAAGATAACGGGGAAGAAGTAATAAGTGAAGAGGCATTGCAGTTTGAAGAAGGAGAAACACTGATAGATGTAATGCATGAGCACTTTGAATTAACAACAGACGACAGTGGTGCATTTATTGTAGGAATTAACGGTATTGAATCGGATTACGAGAATAATTACTTTTGGATTTATACAGCAAATAATGAAGAAGTCTTAGTTGGCGCAAACGAATATGTGTTAAAAGATGGCGATGTTATTGAATTTAACTATTCAAAGTATGAAGGCTAATGAGCACAAGAAAAATTGCTTTATTAGGCTTATTAATAGCGTTATGTGTAGTAGGTAGAATGGTGTTTTCCTCGGTTCCTAATGTACAGCCTGTTACAGCAATCATTATTATTTGCTGCCTTTTGATGGGGCCTCAAAACGGTATCATACTTGCTGCTGGAACAGCATTTGTTTCTAACTTATTTTTAGGTAGTGGTACTTGGACGTTACTTCAAATAATTGCGTGGTCCATAATTGGAGTACTTTCAGGTCTCATTGGGATGAAATTTAAGAAATTGCCCATATGGTTACTTGCAACGTACGCTGGATTTTGCGGCATGCTCTTTGGTTTGATCATGTCGCTAGAACGCCTGATTATAGGTAAATTGTTTTGGCCGTATTACTTAGCGGGATTACCGTTTGACTTTAATCATGCAATTGGAAATATCGTATTCTTTATAGTGTTATATCCTATTCTATCCCCGATCATAAAAAGAGAAGCTTCGTTTATGGTGCAATCGTATAATAAACAGTAGATATAATTAGAAATTAGTTATATAGTATATATAAAAAGAAGTCATATATTATGGCTTCTTTTTTAAATTTTTAAAAAGCCAAACTATTGCTCTTTTAAAATATCTTATTAAAGCCTTCTTAAGTTTTCCAAAAAGTACTAAAAAAAATCTAGTCATTCGTAATATTTTGTAATATATTTGTAATGTAACTTTGTACGAAAAGTTTCGACTAATGTATTGAACGGAGGGTTTAGAATGCATGCCGTTTTTCAAGAGCTCTATGAAAAATATCACCAAGACGTCTATCAATTTTTATTTTATATGGTGAAAAATAAAGAACAAGCGGAAGACCTCGTTCAAGAAGTTTATATAAAAGTTCTACGCTCATACGACCGATTTGAAGGGAAAAGTAGTGAAAAAACATGGCTATTTTCGATAGCTAAACATGTAGCTATTGATTCATTTCGAAAACAAAAGGGATGGAAAAACAAACTTCTTGAAACGTTTGATTGGAATAAGCAACAAGTGAAAGATGTTGCACCATTACCGGAAGAAGTAGCTGTGAAAAATGAACAGGTTCAATTGTTGTATCGTTGCTTAGATAAATGTAAGATGGATCACCGAATTGTTCTTATTCTCCGTTACATTCAAGCTCTCTCTATTCAAGAAACTGCGCAAGTGTTAGGTTGGTCTGAAAGTAAAGTAAAAACAACTCAGCACCGTGCGGTTAAAGCCTTAAAAGCCCATATGGAAGAATTAGAGGAGAAAGGGGGAAATAGTAATGCATCGTAAAACGGACGATGAGCAAATGGAGAAGTTATTTAATCAATTACCAAAAATGACGGATGAGCGTTCAGCGGAAGAGATATATGCAAATATTCAGCAAAAGGTAGAAACTTCACCGAAACGTCGTATTAACTGGATGCCTAGCGTAGCTTTAATTGCGGCGATTCTCCTTTTTGCAATCATTTCTCCTTTCACGTTTCAAAAAATGGATAGTAATAGTAACAGTGCCTTTGATGCCCCTCAAGATAGAGGAGGATCAATGGAGATGTATGCTGATGATAGTAGTGCTGATATCGCTGTAGAGGAAGAATCGTTTAATGTAACGGACTATAAAGAAAATAGTGAAAACGAATCTTTTGACGTTCAATCAACGAATGATTTTCCGAATTATGTAGTAACGACTGTTAGTCAGTCAGAAGAATATGTAATTACTTTGGCCGTTTCCGCTGAGTTAGAAGGAACCGATGATCCACTAACATTACCGCTTTCTTTTGTTGTTCAAAAAAATAATAGAACGTATATAGAAGCATTTAACGAATTACGACAAGAATTAGGAAATTTAATTGATTTACCTTCATTTGGACTGATGAATACAATGTTAAATGATAATATTACTTTCTCTCAAGGTACGGCTACTGACGGTAATGATAGAGTCATTATGGAGATGAATGCAGGACATCGGGCATACTCTTCTACACAGATGAACGCTTTTTTCCAAGAGGTACAAGAAACGTTTAGATGGCACAACTTTACTGAAGTAGAATATTTAAATGAGGGTAAAGCTGGAGTTGAAATAGGTAACGATGTTAAAGAATTTGATTTGATTGATACGTTTAAGCGAGTAGCATATTTTAAATTTCAAAGAAATGATGATGTTAGCAAAAGCTTGTTAGTCGCCTCAAAAGAAGAATTTCAGTCTATGCAAGAGGCGGTAGAGGCGATGAGCCAAATACCGAATATTAATTACGTATTTCCATCGATTCCAGCTAGTATGAGAGTAGACCAAGTGATAACCAATGATGAAGAAATGGTAACTATTTCTTTTGATAATAGCCTTGCATTAGAAAATACAGAAGAACATTCAACAGCTCTCCAAGCATTAATGTTAACGGCGAGAGACTTTGGATTCGAGCAAATACAATTTAATTATCCTAACGCTGATATGATTGGTTCGATTCGTTTAAATGTTCCACTTTCGGTACCATTAGCTGCAAATCCTATGAACTAAAAAAAGTAGCAAACCAACCTTGGTTTGCTACTTTTTTATTCCTACATTTTACGATTATGGAAATCATTGTGTTGTAAAAGTAGTATTTTTGACACAATTAAACGAAAGCCTGTCATATTTTAGACCAAGCGTACATATCATCTAACAACTTTCTTTATTGTAGGAGGACATTATGAATAATTTAATAGAACGCTTGGCGGTCGTCATAGTAATGGCACTTTGTATCTTTCTATTGTTTATCGGTGGAACAAGTGTGAAAGCAGAAACAGAACATAATGTACTTAGAGATATAAAGACTTGGCAGTGGCCCTTACAATTAGACGAGGGTAGGTTTACTGATTACTTTGGTACAAGAGGTGGAACACATAAAGGAGTGGATATTGCTGCTCCTACTGGTACCGCTATAATGGCCGCTAATGATGGGATCGTGTATTTTTCAGGCTATAGAGGTTCATATGGTAATGTTATTATGGTGAAACATGAAAACGGATTAGAAACATTATATGCTCATTTGCATAAAAGATTTGTTGTTGAAGGGACTGAAGTAAAAAAAGGTGAAATAATTGGAACGGTTGGCTCTACAGGCAATTCAACAGGACCTCATTTGCATTTTGAGTTACATAACGGAGAATGGAACAGCAGTAGAACGAATGCGGTAAACCCGTTGGATTATTTTGTATTAGAGCAAGAAACAGATGAAAGGGAAAGAAAGATATTATTCTCACCATGGACGATGCAAGATAAGAAATTAATAGAATTTGAGGAAGTAAAACAGCAAAAAATTAAAAAAACAATTACCATTAAGAAAAATGATACACTTTGGGATATTGCACAAGTCGAGCAAGTTACAGTTGCTTCCATTATGGAATGGAATGATCTAAAGAGCGACCTTATCTTTCCTGGACAAGAAATCTTTATTTATGATGAGGATACTTATGTGGTACAAAGCGGAGAAACAATAGAAGATATTGCGGATTCATTGGATGTAGAGGTAGACTTTCTAGTTACTTTAAATGATTTATCACATGAATTCCTTTATCCAAATCAAATATTGAAAATAAAATAAACATAAAATAAATAGCTCAAGTCTTCTTCCTTCCTATTTTAGCATTATTATAGTATATTAGTATTGTATTTTAAAATATAATACGATTCATCTTCGGGGCAGGGTGTAATTCCCGACCGGCGGTGTTGAGTTAATGTTGTTAACTCTTAGTCCGTGAGCCTGTAAAAGGGCTGATTTGGTGAGATTCCAAAACCGACAGTATAGTCTGGATGGGAGAAGATGGAGGTTCAAAGCGTGCAAAAAGAAATGCTTGTACGTCTATTTGAGTTCGTCTCCCATTTATTTTCACAATAAATGGGTTTTTATTTTGGAGAAAAAATGGAATGTAAATGATACTCAGGTGCTTTGAACTTCCTTTTCAATCGAGATGGGTCTTGATGAGAGGGAGAGAAACAACGTGAAGAGAGAAAAATCAGTAAAGAAGTTTGTCTTAATTGGAATGTTAAGTGGAATTGCTTACGTGTTAATGTTTTTAAGTTTTCCGATTCCACCGCTACCAGCATATTTGTCTGTAGATTTTAGTGATATTCCGGCTATAATTGCTTCATTTATTTTCGGCCCAGTTGCCGGTATTACTGTTATTGCAATAAAAAATCTTTTAAACTATTTAGCGCAAGGAAGTATGACGGGTATTCCAATTGGACAATTCGCTAATTTTACTGCAGGAGTATTATTTGTGTTACCGACATATTTTGTATTTAATAAGGTACGGTCAATGAAAGGGTTGGCGGTAGGACTTGTAGCTGGAACATTCTCAATGGCTGTTTTTATGAGTATTCTAAACTACTTTGTCTTTTTACCTGCATACACTATTTTTATGGGGTGGCCAGCTGAACCTTCCTCCATTGTTATCCAATCAATTGTATATGGAGTACTGCCATTTAACATTATTAAAGGCATACTAGTAGGAGTTATTTTTGCTTTACTATATAAAAAATTATCTCACTGGCTAACGAAAGAGATGTATGTTAAACCTGTTTCATCTTAAGAAATGCAGGATTGACCAATAATTCAATAAATCATAAAACAGTGGGAAAACGAATCGTTTCTCCACTGTTTTGTTTGTATTCTTTTCATAAACCACAATCTAATCTATACTCATAGAAAATTTTACACTTACTACTAATTGAATTTTTAAATCATTATAAGGGTAGGGAACAAAAAAGTCCTAAAAGTCAGTTTCTACTGACTTTTAGGACATTCCCGTTTACTTATACTATTCAAATTTTAACGCGTCACCATCAAATGGCTCATCAGCAATTTTAATAGAATCAGTAGGACAACCTTCAAATGCGTCCATCATATCTTCTTCCAATACTTCTGGAATTTCAACAATTCCTTGGTTATCGTCTAATGTTACGAATGCAATGCCTTCATCGTCGTAATCATAAATGTCTGGAGCAGCAGCGCCACAAGCACCACATGCGATACAAGTTTCTTTGTCTACAATTGTGTATTTTGCCATGAAAAATAAACCTCCCAAAGTTTTCACTGTATAATGGATCCAAATAATATTTGGAAACGTATTCTCATAAACATTGTAAAACTCTTTTATAAACTTTTCAATAGAAAAGTATTGAGAATGCTTATCAAATAAGGGTTTTTGCTAATTAATACCGGTACAACCATACAACTACGTCCAAAAAAGATTATTTTTTTGATAGAATGGTGTTATAGGAAATGAAATTATAATCCGACTTATTGGATAAAGGTGTTGAAATTTTCAATATGAATACTTTTTTATTTGTTATTTTATATTGTATCCATCGTTTTCATGGAGAAAGATCTATCTCTGCTATATATCATTTACTAAAAGGAAAAAAATCTTCCCAAACAATTCAAGATGCCAAACTATATACTTTGTATCCGTTATTTGGTATTTTTCCAACAATTGCAAGAGAAGATCTTCAAGAAGCAGTTAACTATCTCCTATATCATAATTTTATTAATCAAAGTGAAGAACGTTACAGTGTTACGGAAAAAGGTGTGAACATTTTAAATGAGTGGATAAAAGCCAATCCGCTACCACATTCTTTAAACGGCTGGGAATATCGTGATAAATGGATGATCTTTTGGAAGCGATATACGCTAATTACACAAACGATATCAAATTTAATTCGCGGGAACGGAAATTTTATTCCTATTCAATATGATTTTGAAATTCAATTATTTGTAAAACAATTTTTAAAAATGTGGAGTAAGGAAGAATTAGCTCAAAAACTAAAAGTTGAAACAGAATTAATATTAAAAAATCAACCACAATTACAAGCTAATTTATTTGTTATACAATTATCGGGTTATAGTACTGCAGGAAATACAATTCAACAAGCAGCTAGAAAGTGGAATATAGACTCAATTTGGGCTTCAATCCTTTTTCAAGCTTGTATACATTCTATTTTACATACACTAAAGGCTGAACCAAGTAAATTTCCTGTGCTATCAAGTATATGTAACGATCTTATTTCACCAATGACACAATTAACAAAAACTACACAAACAACGATGCAACTTATTCAAAAAAATTATACAATTGAAGAAATCGCGGTAATACGAAATTTAAAAGAGAGTACTATTGAAGATCATATCGTTGAAATTACAATGAATTTCCCAGAATTCTCGATCGCTCCGTTTATAAACGAAGAACAAGTGAGGGAAATACAAGAAAAAATGTATCATCTACGTACAAAGCAACTTAAGAAGATAAAAGAAGCGATTAACAAAGATGATATTTCATATTTCCAAATAAGATTGGTTTTAAGCAGAATGGGTGATAATGTTGAACTTACTAGAACTAGTAAAAGATAAAGTTGGATACGCTAACTTTCGTCCAGGTCAAGAAGCAATAATAAAGGACGTGGTCTCAGAAAACGATGTTCTTGCACTGCTACCTACTGGTGGTGGAAAATCTTTATGCTATCAACTACCTGGTTTTATTTTGGACGGTACTATTATAATCGTTTCTCCACTATTAAGCCTTATGGAAGATCAAGTTCAACAAATGAGATCAAATGGTCTCAAGGATGTAATTGCAATTAATTCATTTTTAACTTTTCAAGAAAGAGAAAGGTTATTAAAGCATTCTTTAAATGTTAAGTATATTTTTATTTCTCCAGAAATGCTACAATCCACGTTATGGCAAAAAAAATTACTTCAATTAAAAATTGCTCTTTTTGTAGTAGATGAGGCTCATTGTGTGTCGCAATGGGGTCATGATTTTCGAACAGATTATTTAAAGCTTGGGTTAATCCGTGAGCAATTAGGCAGTCCACCTTGTTTAGCTCTTACTGCAACCGCTACGGAGGAAGTAATAAAAGATATAAAACATATACTACAGTTACAAAACCCAAAGGAACATATATATTCAGTTGATCGCCCTAACATAGCTATTCAAGTAGAAGCGTGCGAAAATGAATCTCATAAAGATAGTCAATTGTTAAACTATTGTCAAACTTTACAAGGGCCAGGCATCATTTATTTTTCGAGTAGAACAAAAGCGGAAGAAATGGCATTATTTCTTCAAGAAAATGGTATTGATGGTGTAGAGTTTTATCATGCTGGCATCCCACAAGAACAAAGAATATTAATTCAGCAACAATTTTTGTTAGGAAACATATCGATAATATGTAGTACGAGTGCTTTTGGGATGGGAGTGAATAAGCAAAATATTCGTTTTGTTATCCATTATCATATACCAACACAAATGGAATCGTATGTTCAGGAGATTGGTAGAGCCGGAAGGGATGGTGAAAAAAGTATTGCAATTCTTCTTCATACGGAAGAAGATCAATACTTGCCGCAATTAATCATTCAAAATGAACTACCTGATGAGGCGACTGTACAATTTGTTTTGAAGCAAATCTTTACATTATGGGGAAGCATTTCAACATTAACGAAAGACATGGAAACATTTTTTGTAGAAGAAATGAATATTAAAGAAGTTTATTGGCGCTTTCTTGCTTATCATATTACAAGTTTTATTGAAGTGGAAGGAACAATCGGTAAAGATAATGGACTAAAACTTCTTGAAAGCTTGAAAAAAAAGATTGACGGAAGAAACATTTTAAAACAAAATAAACTAAATTATTTCTTATCCTGGATTCGACAAATAGAGTGTAGAAGAAAAGCATTACTCGAATATTTTCAAGATAGCTCACATTTTGCTGCTACTCCATGCTGTGATATTTGTGGAATAAACATTACCGATTATAAGATTCAAGAAAAGGAAAAGAGTGAAAAACAAACTTTTAATTGGCGTGATAGACTAACGTACTTATTTGAAAAGGAAACTCAAAATGAATAACAAACAAGCTGAATTAGTTAAACAAATGACAGACAAAGAGCTAATCAAACATTTATACTTTTCGCAATTTCTTTTTCTATTGATAGGAATTGTTTTAGCATTTTTCTTATTTGACGGATGGAGTGATTTTTTATCCATTTGGATAATAAATATATATGACATCTTTGTTATTGGTTCTATTATAGGGATAGCCGTTGTTTTCATTGATCTTTTTTTGATGAAGTATGTACCGAAGAGCTTATTTGACGATGGTGGCATAAATGAAAAAATGTTCCAACGGAGAAGTGTACCACACATTATTTTGTTAACGTTTATAATTGCAGTGGCAGAAGAATTTTTGTTTAGGGGTGTCATTCAAACACATTTTGGATTATTGTTTGCTAGTATTTTATTTGCGCTCTTACATGTTCGGTATTTAAAAGTTTGGTTGTTGTTAGTTTCTGTCGTAGTTTTAAGTTTTTTACTTGGATATGTGTATGAAATAACAGGAAGCCTTTTCGTTACGATTTGGGCCCATTTTATTATCGATTTATTACTGGCGTTAAAAATTCGAAGCGATTATATAAAGAATAAATTAAATAATAATGGGGGTGGTTCTAATGGATAAGAAAAAGGAAACGAAGGATCAAGCTTCAGAGTTACGAGATAAGGCAAAAATAAAAAAGGCATATCCACCTCGAAGTAAGGTTCATGCTGATAAGAAGAAAAAAACAAAATGGAAAATACATTATCCTATCGTCAGATTAGTTTTTATTTCATTTTTATTAATACCAATTGTAATACTTGCGGTTACACAGCAACAAAAAGGGAATTCCATCCTTTCTAAAATACTTCCAACGGAAAATCGAATGGCAGAACAAATTCAAATTAGTAAGCCAACGAGCCAACCTTCACAAGAAGATAAAAAGGATGAAGAAAAGGATGAGGAAGTTGTTATAGTAGATAAACAGACTGATAGTTCGATAAGCAATCCGAAAGACAGTGGAAACAACTCGAATAATAATACGAAAGATCCGAAATCTGAAGCAGAGCCGAAAAAAGAAGAAAAGGTTATTGACCGACAAAAAATTGAAGACAATGTAGAAATTAAATATCACACTGTTGAAAAAGAAGAAACTTTATATCGTATTTCGATGAAATATTATAACGGCAGACATGGAGAAAAAATTATCCGAGATTATAATGGACTAATTAATAACGATATAAAAGAAGGCCAAGTGTTAAAAATACCAATTAAAAAAGAGTAGGTACTAAAATAGGTGGGACGTTCCCACCTATTTTTTGTGCTTCGTTTAGGAAATTATAAAAGTGGAAAGCTGTGGATAACTACTAACTTTGTGTTGCTACGTCTAGCTCCGGCGGCTTGGCCCTCGAGACATAAGTCAGTCACTTCCGGTGGACAAAGAGCGTCCACCTGCAGCGCCGCACCTTTCTTGTCGGGCCAGAACGAGCCGCCTCCGCTTTTGTGTCTAGCTCCGGCGCTTAGGCCCTATCAAACTTCCCTTATCCGAAGTACGATAAGTCAACACCGGCTCCTCCGTCGCCGTGTTTCCTATATCACAACCGTAACAGTCCAGTTTGTACGGGCCTGAACGAAGCGCCTGCGCTTTTGTTCTTTTAATCTTGTTTTCAGAGGAGACATCCATGCGAGTGAATTTTGCAAAAAAGTGAAAATGAAAAATAGACTTCTGTTTTGAACAGGATTAAGATTCTGCATTTCAATATTTAGAACAGAAGTAAGTGAAACGGACTAACTATAAAACGCATAATCTCAATCAATGTTTAAAGAAATGCCATTACTGAAATTCGGTATTGTTATCATAAAAATTGGACAGGCGAATAAATTTTAAGTAGAGGAATAATGAAAGAAAGTAGGTAATAATATGGAGCCTGTTATTCAAAATTTAAATGATTATACAGATAAAGCAACAAAACAAACATTACAACTATTAGTGGACAAAAAGCGAAAATTTGAGAAGTTTAAAAAAAGAGAATTGATGTGGCGAAGTGCTACATTATTGAGTGTTGGACTATTTATAGTATATATTTATTATTTTGTTATAAGCGGCGTTAGTAGCTACTCCATTGCTTTTTCTTATTTCTTTGATAGAGAAATTCATTTTTATATTGTCATGTTTATCGGTTTTCAAATTGGGATGGTGAAATATTTATTATATAAAAAGGACAAGGCCGAAAAAGAATATCAAGATCTACGAAAAGAAACGGTAAAAAGAAGTGATGATTACTGGAAGCAGAAAGAAGAATGGAAAAGCCGTCACGAAGTATTTGAAATGATGAAGAAAGAGTTTGATATAAATTTATATCATGAATCAAAATGAAGTAATCATCGCCTACCTAATCAATACATATAGTGGAAGGTAGGGGTGATATACTTTGTTGAAAAAAAATAGTGTAAAGCTTATAATTGCAACAATATGTGGTTACATTTACATAGGGGCAGTACCGCGAAATGATGAACTAACAGAAATTTTAACACAGTTTATATTTAGCCCTTCCAAACTGTTAACAATCTTACTATGCTTTTTAATTAGTTTCACTTTTTATGCAAATATCATATTCGAAATAGTTAATAAGTTACCATTTTTAGGAATAAAAAACAGAAAGTTAGACCTTTTATTATTTCGGATTATAAGTATATTATGTATTGTATTTTTGTTTATTATTGGATTTTGGGAAACAGTATTTATTGTCTGTTTTACTTACTTTTATTTTTATTTAATGGTAAAAGATAGTAGAAAACGTGCCGGAGGAGAAGTGTAATTGTATTTTTGGATAATCGGAATTCTAATATGTTTAATGATTGTAGGTATAGTTTTACTAGTATATATGTATAGATTAGCACATGAAAATAACGTAATATTCAATAGCTTTTCCTTTGTAAATTATCCTTCTTCGTTTCGTCCGCTCCAACTGTTTTTTATTTCAGATATACATAAGAGAGTGATAGATGATAAATTAATTGTGCAAGTAAAAGCTCCTGTTGATGCGGTAATTATAGGTGGAGATTTATTAGAAAAAGGAGTTCCATTTTCAAGGGTGGAGGAAAATGTGAAAAATCTACAAAAAATTGGTCCTGTATACTTCGTTTGGGGAAATAATGATTACGAAGTAGACTACCATTATTTAGATTCGTTACTACTCTCACTTAATGTAAAGATTTTAGATAATACAGCAATAAATTTTGAATCAGAAAACGGTGAAATAATATCAATATTAGGTGTCGATGATCTCTCTCAAGAACGAGATCGACTTAATGTAGCATTAAAGGAAGCTGAAAAAAATTCATTCAAGCTATTAATAGCCCACGAACCGCCGATTGTGTCAAAATTCACAACGAAAGAAAATATTTCTTTAGTGTTAGCAGGCCATACACATGGTGGGCAAATTAGGTTGTTTGGTTACGGGCCATATGAATTAGGTAAAGTTCACCATTTGGAGCACACTACATTACTCGTAAGTAACGGTTACGGAACAACAGGAGTACCGTTAAGGCTGGGAGCAAAATCAGAAACACATCTAATAACAATTAAAGGCACGGATTAGAAAAGGGGCATATGTCTCTTTTTTTGTTATATAAAAACAGAAATCCAAACTTTTTATGAAGAGGAACACACTAACTACACATTATCAATAGAAGAACCCAACCATACTAATCCATTTAAATAACAACTACTTATTACCAGGAAAAGAAATGACTATCTAGCCAAACGGAGTGTACCTTGTACAATTTATTTGAAACTAGAACCAACATAGCGGTTATTTCATAAACTGTAGAAAGCACGGCATTGTGGATGTTGGGAGGAGTCATTCATGCGGCTGGAACGAATTAACCAAAACAAAATTAAGATATTCCTCACTTTAGACGATCTAACCGATCGAGGTTTAACTAAAGAGGATATGAGGCATGATACGCATAAAGTTCATCAGCTGTTTAGAGATATGATCGATGAGGCAAGTGAAGAATTAGGGTTTCATGTTAGCGGATCGTTAGCAGTTGAAGTTTATTCATTACAGGCTCAAGGGATGGTAATAATCGTTACAGCTAATGAAGAAATGGAAGATGAAGAATTTAATGACGACTATATTGAAATGCAAGTAACTGTTGATGAAACTATCGAGATACTATATGAATTCCAAACAGTGGAAGATATAATTCAACTAGCTAAACGAATATATCCCCTAAAAATAGTTGATGGTGCTTTTTATAATTATAATAATCTCTATTATTTATTGTTGAATCAAGAGCATGTAAGTCATGTTGATATGGATACAGTGATAGCAGTACTTTCTGAATACGGAGAACCGTCAATGATTACTATTCATCGTATTCAAGAGTACGGAAAAGAAATAATGGGTAGTAATGCCTTAAGCCAACTAAATAAATATTTTCATACTTAACAGCTTCCTCTCTAGAGAAAGCTGTTTTTACATAAAAGGTGGATACTTTTACAAATTTATATACCTTTACGTTAAAGAAAATCATTTTTCAAATCATACTTTTATTATAATTAGATTTATGCCAATTATTAAAAAATAACGATAAAAATAAGTTTTATTATTAAGGGAAATATAATAAAAAGGAGCCTTTTTGTAAAGGCTTACAATTTTAAAGAAAATGTTATCTTCTATCTTGCATAAAAAATTAGAAGGTGTATACTATGTCATGAAAGCACTACAAATATAATAATTACTTTAAAGGGAACAATCTAGGAGGTTTACTAATGGTGGCCGAAAATAGCAGCGAAAAAACAGAAAAACAAGATACGAAGCTTGATGTTTTAAAATCTACACAAGTTGTGATACATAAAGCTTTAGAAAAATTGGGATATCCTGAGGAAGTTTATGAACTTTTAAAAGAACCTTTACGTATGATCACAGTTAAAATACCTGTTCGTATGGATGACGGATCTGTGAAAATTTTCACCGGGTATCGTGCTCAACATAATGACGCTGTTGGTCCGACAAAAGGTGGAATTCGCTTCCACCCGAACGTTACTGAAAAAGAAGTAAAAGCTTTATCAATTTGGATGAGTTTAAAATGTGGAATCGTTGATTTACCTTATGGTGGGGGTAAAGGTGGTATTATTTGTGACCCTCGTGAAATGTCTTTTCGTGAATTAGAAAGATTAAGTCGTGGATATGTTCGAGCAATTAGCCAAGTAGTAGGTCCAACAAAAGATATCCCTGCACCAGACGTATTTACAAATTCTCAAATTATGGCTTGGATGATGGATGAATATAGCCGTATTGATGAATTTAACTCACCAGGATTTATTACTGGGAAACCGTTAGTACTTGGTGGCTCTCACGGTCGTGAATCTGCAACTGCTAAAGGTGTAACGATTTGTATTCGCGAAGCTGCGAAAAAACGTGGTATCAATTTAGAAGGAGCGCGTGTTGTAGTTCAAGGCTTTGGGAATGCGGGTAGCTTCTTATCGAAATTCATGCACGATGCAGGTGCTAAAGTTATTGGTATTTCTGATGCATACGGTGCCCTACATGATCCGAACGGTTTAGATATCGACTATTTATTAGATCGTCGTGACAGCTTTGGAACTGTAACGAAGTTGTTTAATAATACCATTACAAATAAAGAATTGCTAGAATTAGATTGTGATATTTTAGTACCAGCAGCAATTGAAAATCAAATCACGGAAGAAAATGCTCATAATATTCGTGCTAAAATTGTAGTAGAAGCTGCTAATGGTCCTACAACGAATGAAGCAACTCAAATACTAACTGATCGTGGCATTCTATTAGTTCCAGACGTATTAGCTAGTGCAGGCGGTGTAACCGTTTCCTATTTTGAATGGGTACAGAATAACCAAGGTTACTATTGGTCAGAAGAAGAAGTCGAGGAAAAGTTAGAAAAAGTAATGGTAAAATCATTTAATGCAGTATACGATACAGCGCAAAATCGACGTGTTGATATGAGGCTTTCAGCGTACATGGTTGGAGCAAGAAAAATGGCAGAGGCATCAAGATTCAGAGGATGGATATAAAAAATTTGCATACAAAAAGAACATCCCCTATCATGATTGGTAGGGGTTTTTTATGCATTAAGTAAAATACTGTAGCTTCAAAGCGAAAAGTTGTATAAAAAGGGAAGGTATATAAAAAGTCCCTTATGTTAGGAGTGAGAAGTTTGAATAAAGAAATGGTGATTATAATCGGGGGAGGTCCGTGTGGTTTAGCAGCCGCCATTGCTCTGCAAAAAGAGGGGATTCAACCGTTAGTAATTGAAAAAGGTAATATTGTGAATGCAATCTACAACTATCCTACACACCAAACCTTTTTCAGCACTAGTGAAAAATTAGAAATTGGCGATGTAGCCTTTATTACAGAAAATAGAAAACCAGTTCGAAATCAGGCACTTACTTACTATCGAGAAGTGGTAAGGCGAAAAGATATTCGAGTTCATCCTTTTGAACGTGTACTTACTGTGAAAAAAGTCTCTTCACAAACGTTTCAAGTAGAAACAACGAAAGGACTATACGAAAGTAAATATGTAATTATAGCTACTGGTTATTATGACAATCCAAACCTTTTAAATATAGAAGGTGAAGAGCTTGAAAAAGTATCTCATTATTTTAAAGAAGCGCATCCTTATTTTGACCGAGATGTTGTTGTTATTGGTGGGAAAAACTCAAGTGTTGACGCTAGTTTAGAACTAGTTAAAGCTGGGGCTAGGGTTACTGTTATTTATAGAGGTAGTGAATATTCTCCGAGCGTAAAACCGTGGATACTTCCAGAGTTTGATTCACTAGTTAAGAATGGTACAATTTCTATGAAATTTAACTCGCATGTAGTGAAAATAACGGAAACGGAAGTTGTATATGAAGGTGAAAAAGGTGAAAGAGCTACAATTAAAAATGACTTTGTTTTTGCAATGATAGGTTATCATCCTGACCATAGCTTTCTAACGAAAATGGGTGTTCAAATTGAGGAGGAAACTGGAAGACCTCATTTCAATGTACATACGATGGAAACGAATGTTCAAGGAATATTTATTGCTGGTGTAATTGCTGCTGGAAATAATGCGAATGAGATATTTATTGAAAATGGTAGATTTCACGGTGATATGATTGCAAAACATATTGCAAGTGAAGAGAGGTAGACAAGGGAACAGTTAACTGTTCCCTTTTTAAGTTAATACTTATTTTAAAAATGATTCTTGTAAATATACTGGTTCGTTCGTAGTTTGTAGGGCAACTAATAATTTTAAACGTGCTTTTTGGCCATTTAGTCCGTTAGAGAATATGACTCCAAGTTCTTTTAACTGCTTTCCGCCTCCATCATATCCGTACGTATCTTGAACAATGCCGTTAAAACATCTTGAGACTAATACGATTGGTATCTTTTCTTTTAACAATTCTTTAATACCTTCCAATGTGGCTGGTGGCATGTTACCTTGTCCTAGTGCTTCGATTACTAAACCATCAACGTTCTTAAAGGCATTAAAAACGGATGAGTCCATACCTGAATATGCTTTTAACAAAGTAACGTTTTTATTTACAGAATCGATTTCGTATTTATCACTTCTAATTGGTCGATGATGAAAAGCGATTCCTCTTTTCGTTACAATACCAACGGGACCATACTGAGGACTTTGAAAAGTAGCGATATTACTTGTATGGGTTTTCGTAGCATTTTTAGCAGTATGAATTTCATCATTTAATACAACTAAAACTCCCATCCCTTTTGCTTCAGCAGAGGATGCAACTCTAATAGATGAAAGTAAATTATATGGACCATCAGAGCCAATCTCGTTACTGGACCTCATAGCTCCAGTTAATACAATAGGTATGTCCGATTTTACTGTTAAATCAAGAAAAAAAGCTGTTTCTTCTAGCGTATCCGTTCCGTGCGTAATAACAACCCCATCAATTTGCTCTTCCTGAACTTGCTCGTCTATGTACTTTGAGAGTTGTAGCATATGCGAAGGTGTAATATGTGGTGAAGGCAAATGAAATAATTCACTCTCTTTAATTGTTATATTTTCATCTTGGATAACTGGAAATGCTAATAAAGGGTTTGTTGAAGTAGGTGTCACTGTACCAGTTATTTCGTCCTCTTGCATTGAAATTGTTCCACCAGTGTGTATTAATAATATTTTCTTCTGCATTGAACTCACCTTATGTCATAATATTTTTTTAAAAAAGAATTTTTAACTGTTTTCATACATACAATAACATGTTACGATTAAAAAAAATAGATAAAAATGAGGCAGTTATATGATCGCAATCATTTCGGCTGGTTTTGCTCCAGGGATAGCCTTATTAACATATTTTTATTTAAAAGACCGATTTCAAACGGAACCTATAAGTAATGTTATTAAACTTTTCTTCGTTGGGGCAATTTTAGTTTTTCCACTTATGTTCATCCAATATGTTATTTCCATCGAAATAGAAATCACATCCTCGATAATACAAGCCTTTTTCGTAACAGCAATGTTAGAAGAATTTTTTAAGTGGTTCTTTATTATTTACATCATTTATCATCACATCCATTTTGACGAACATTATGACGGTATAATATATGGTATGGCATTATCCCTTGGGTTTGCAACTGCAGAAAATATTCTATATTTATTAGCAAATGGTATTGAATTTGCTTTAGGTCGAGCGCTTCTACCGGTATCAAGTCATGCACTATTTGGGATTATTATGGGGTATTACTTAGGTTGTGCAAAATTCGCGATAGAAAAGAAAAGAACCATCGTTTATCTTGCTCTTGCTTTGTTTATTCCAATCGTACTACATGGTCTTTATGATTATATATTAATGTCAGGGAAGCAGTGGGGTTTTTACATGCTACCATTTATGATATTTTTATGGTGGCTTGGGCTTAAAAAAGTAAGAGTTGCAAGAAAAAGTTATACTATTTGACACTTCTATTAACAAGAAGTGTTTTTATTTTGTCCTTTTTTATAAACATAAAAGTAAACCATATAAAATGCCATTTAAACAAATAGACACTAATACTTTTACTATGTTTCAAGCAATTTCAAAAAAAGGATAATTTATAAAAACTGTACATCAATGTATAAAATACCAACTTCTACAAAAAATACTTTTAACTTATTGTTTATAGAAGAAAAAGGAGGAAATGAAAGTGAAACGTATAGCAATATTTTCATGCCTGTTCCTTTTCGGTTTAAGTTTCATTTCGTTTAACGCTAGTGAGGTTGAAGCGTTTTCTGAACAAATCATTCAGAGGGGAGCGAGAGGAGACGATGTAATCGAATTACAAGCTCGTCTTCAATATAACGGCTTTTATCACGGAACAATTGATGGAGTTTATGGGTGGTCAACGTATTGGTCAGTTAAAAACTTTCAACAAGAATTTGGTTTAGATGATGTAGATGGTTTAGTAGGGCCGAAAACAAAGGAAATGCTCACTCGTGCTACAAAGTATCATAAAGATTGGGTACATGAACAATTACGTACCGGTAAAAGGTTTACACACTACGGAGGAATGGCTTTAGATAAACAAGTAGATCCGACAGCAGAAGAAATTGAACAAGCTAAAAGAAGCGCCCAAGCACAGTGGCAAAAAGATAAGCCACAAACTACACAAGAACAAGCACCGGAAGGACAGCAACAACAACAGCAAGAGCAACAACAGCAACAACAGCAACAACAGCAACAACAGCAACAACAGCAACAACAGCAACAACAGCAACAACAGCAACAACAGCAACAACAGCAACAACAGCAACAACAGCAACAACAGCAGCAACAGCAGCAACAGCAACAACCTGAACAAGAGCAAGAACCTGAAACACCAACAGAAGAAACTCCAATGGCTACTAACATGCCAGGCGGTTTTTCCGAAAATGATATTCAATTAATGGCAAATGCAGTATATGGTGAAGCAAGAGGAGAGCCTTATGAAGGACAAATAGCTGTTGCGGCAGTTATTTTAAACCGACTTAACAGTCCAACATTTCCTAATACAGTATCTGGTGTTATTTTTGAACCATTAGCTTTTACAGCAGTTGCAGATGGACAAATTTGGTTAACACCTAACGAAACAGCCAGAAGAGCAGTGCTTGATGCGATAAATGGTATGGACCCTTCTGAAGGAGCAACGTATTATTTTAACCCAGATACAGCTACAAGTGGTTGGATTTGGGGACGTCCGCAAATTAAGAGAATCGGAAAACATGTTTTCTGTAACTAAAGAGGGTGGTGTCTAAATGTTACGACTAGTAATAATAGCTGTATTGGCTATTGCAGTAGTTGGTACTGGATATTGGGGTTATCAAGAGCATCAAGATAAAAATGCTGTATTAATTAACGCAGAGAATAACTATCAAAGAGCTTTCCATGATTTAGTGTACCATGTCGATTTATTACACGATAAAATTGGCACAACGTTAGCTATGAGTTCTCGAGATCAATTATCTCCTTCTTTAGCAGAAGTGTGGAGAATAAGTTCTGAAGCGCAAAATGATGTAGGTCAATTACCGTTAGCGTTATTACCTTTTAATAAAACAGAAGAATTTCTTCATCAAATTGGTGATTATAGTTATGAGGTAGCCGTTAGAGATTTAAATGATAGTCCTTTATCAAGTGACGAATATGATACTTTAGAAAAACTATATACGAGAGCAGCTGAAATACAGTCGGAGCTCCGTAAAGTGCAAAATATGGTTATCAACAACAATTTGCGCTGGATGGACGTAGAGCTCGCGTTATCTGCACAAAATCAACCGCATGACAATACTATTATTAATGGTTTTAAAACAGTAGAACAAAATGTTTCAAGTTATGAAGAAGCGGAATTTGGACCTACCTTTACTTCTATGAAGCAAACAGAAGATAGTTATCAGTACCTAGAAGGAGAAACGATAACGGAAGAAGAAGCAAAGGAAGTAGCAAGAGAGTTTCTAAGTTTAAATGGGAATGAACAAATAAAAGTAACAGAGAATGGTGAAGGATCTAATGTCGGATTTTATAGTTTAACCATCATTGATGAGACAGAAAAGGATACGTACATTGATATAACGAAAAAAGGCGGATATCCTATATACGTTATTCAAAATAGGGAAATTCCGTCGGCAAATATTAGTTTAAAAGAAGCTTCAGATAAAGCGGAACAGTTTTTAGAAGAGCACGATTTTAATGGATTTACACTCTATGAAAGTGCAGAATATGATAATACTGGAGCATTTACTTTCGTAAACGAAGTAGAAGGAGTAAAAATTTATCCAGATGCTATTCGTATGAAAGTGAGTTTAGATGATGGAAGTATTGTTGGATTTTCAGCTAAGGACTATTTAATGTCACATCGTACAAGAGATATTCCAGATGCGAGTATCAGCAAGGAAGAAGCAAGACAACAAATAAACGAAAGAGTTAATATTATGGAAGATGGTCTGGCGATCATAACTAGTGATTTAGGCGAAGAAGTACTTTGCTATGAATTTTATGGAACGATTAATAATGACACGTATCAAATTTTTATTAATGCTGATAATGGAAGAGAAGAAAGTGTTGTAAAAATGAAAAATGCTGAACAAGCATACGATATGTAAACTGTTGGGGGGGCCTACTAGCCTCCCTTTTATATTTTTTCGACTCTTATCAAGATAGAAATTTTTTTAACAATGGAGAGATGCTATTTTTTGTACAGAGGTATACATGTATCTGTTATTCTAACTGCTACTTATTGTTGATTATACTACTTGCATAATTTGGTATATGCGTGTTTAATTATAATTATAGGAAAAACGAACTATATAATGAGGTTGCTCTGTTTACTGGGAAGGAATGATGATCTTAATGTTTAAAGAGGGAATGGTGCTAACTTTAACTGTTAAAAAAGATAGGGAAATAGATGAACATAGATGCAAAATTCAAATAGTTAAAGCGGAAGAACTTCTTGTAGATTACCCTATACATATGAAAACTGGAAAAACAGCTTTTTTACTGAACGGAACAAAAATGGAAGTTTCCTATGTTGCGGAAGATGGAAACGTTTATGAATTTCCATCCACTGTTGTAGGTAGAGTGAAACAAAATATTCCATTAATTAAAATAACGCGCCCTGAAGTTCAAATATTTAAAAAAATTCAACGTCGAGAATATGTTAGAATTGAGAATAGTGTAGATGTAGCGATACATCCACAGCAATTAGCACCGTTTGTAGCTACAACACATGATATAAGTGCCGGGGGCTGCTCAATTAATATTCCTCTTGGGAAAAAGTTACTAGGAGATTCCAACATTACAATATGGTTTACCTTTACGATGAATTCTGGAGAAATCATTCATTTGAAAATAGAAGGAACTGTAATAAGAGTGTTTGATGGTGTTGATGAGAAAAGGAAAAGAGCTTCTATTCAATTTTTAAATATGAAAGAGTCTGATAGAGATATTATAATTAAGTATTGCTTTGAACAACAAATTAATAGTAAAAGAAAATCACTTTATTAGAATATTTTTTCCATTTTCACTCATACTACCATTGTAGAGGGGTGAAAAAATTGGAAAAGGTAGAGTCCATTTTTATTAAACTTGCTATTATTCAATTTTTATTTTTAATCATATCTCAAGCATTTATTTTATATACAGATGTAGCTCCATATATGACGAAGGTTGTACAGTATGAAGGTGTATATAACAATGAGTTAATGGAGGCATTAGAAACATTCGACCAAATGGACTTAATTATGTTAAAATGACTTTTAAGGCAGGGAAACCTGCCTTTTCGCATGTCTTTTAATATTAAATTTTACATACTAATGATGTTCAACTCAGGAGGTATAAATGATGAAGAAAACAATATCGATTGCCATTGATGGTCCAGCAGCAGCAGGTAAAAGTACAGTTGCAAAAATTGTTGCAGATAGGCTTGGGTATATTTACATTGATACAGGGGCAATGTATCGCGCTATAACATTTGAAGCAATACGTAGAGGGGTAGAGCTGAATTCTCATTCAGCGCTTGAAGATGTACTAAAAACAGTGAAGGTTGACTTAAGATTAGCTGAAGATAACACACAACATGTGTTTATAAATGATGAAGATATTACAGAACCAATACGTACACATGAAGTTACAAATTCTGTTTCAATCGTTGCAAAGCATAAAAACGTCCGGGAAGCCATGGTAGCTCGTCAACAGAGTATGGCGGCTAACGGAGGAGTAGTGATGGATGGCAGAGATATTGGTACCCACGTTTTACCGAATGCCGAAGTAAAAGTCTTCTTACTAGCGTCTGTAGAAGAGCGAGCAATTAGAAGACATAATGAAAATATAAAAAAGGGTTTTGACTCTAATTTGGAGAATTTAAAAGAAGAGATTGCGAAAAGAGATAAACTAGACTCTGAAAGAGAAATAGCACCACTAAAAAAAGCTGAAGATGCAATTGAAATTGATACAACCTCTTTAACAATTGTGGAAGTGGTTGAAAAAATAATGAATCTTGTTACAGAAAGGGCGCTTTAATATGGGAACAGCTTTTTATTCATTTGCTAGAGGTTTAGTAGCAACTGTTTTTACTCCATTATATCGGGTAAAAGTTGTTGGGAAAGAAAACATTCCAAAGGAAGGTGGAGTTCTAATTTGCTCAAACCACATACATAATTTTGATCCTCCAATAGTTGGAATATCTTGCCCAAGGCCAATAAGATTTATGGCAAAAGAAGAAATTTTTCGAGTACCGGTATTCGGTAAAGTTATTAAAAATTTAAATGCATTTCCTGTTAAACGCGGGATGAGTGATCGGGAAGCGTTACGGACAGGCTTAAAAGTACTAAAAGACGGGGAAGTACTTGGTCTTTTTCCTGAAGGTACACGCAGTAAAACAGGAAAATTAGGAAAAGGGTTAGCTGGGGCAGGCTTTTTCGCTTTGCGAACTGATGCGGCAGTAGTACCTTGTGCCATCGTAGGTGAATACAAACCTTTTAAACAAATAAAAGTCTTTTATGGAAAACCGTTAAAAATGGATGAGTTGAGAAAAAATAAAGTTTCTGCAGAAGAAACTACAGATTTTATAATGAATGAAATTAGTCAACTTATAGAGAAAAATTTATAAAGAGCAAACCTTAACACTTGACAAAATAGTTAATTTATTAGAATTTAGTAGAAGAGAGAGAAAATTTTTAAAGTATGTTTTTGTAAAAAAATAACATTAATATTGTGAATGTGTTACATTCAGAAGCATTTATTAATATGCATTTAAAAAAATGTTATAGTAAGTAATATAGAAAGACTTACTTTAAAATGACATTCGTTGTAATGGTAAGTTATCATTACATACATATGAAAGCATGGAGTGTGTATTAAGGAGGGCATTGGAATGGCAGAAGACATGAATCAAGTAGAAGTAAAAGCTTTAGAGGTTGGAGAAAAAGTTGCAGGTGTTGTAACAAAAGTTGAGGAAAAACAGGTTTTAGTAAGTGTAGAAGGTAGTAAATTAGATGGAATTATCCCGATTAGTGAACTTTCTAGCCTTCATGTAGAAAAAGCATCAGATGTTGTAAACGAAGGTGATGGGTTACAACTTGTTGTGACGAAAGTAGAAGACGAACTATTAGTTCTTTCTAAAAAAGCTGTAGACTCTGAAAAAGCATGGGCTGACTTACAACAAAAGTTTGAAACAGGTGAAGTTTTTGAAGCCGAAGTAAAAGATGTTGTTAAAGGTGGACTTGTAGTTGATATTGGTGTTAGAGGATTTGTTCCTGCATCACTAGTAGAAAACTTCTTTGTAGAAGACTTTTCAGAATATAACGGAAGAACATTAACTTTTAAAGTTGTAGAGTTAGATAAAGAAAAAAATAGAGTCATTTTATCTCATCGTGCTGTAGTTGAGGAAGAACAGAAAAATAAAAAAGCAGAACTATTAAATTCTATCGTAGTTGGTGAAACGTTAGAAGGTACAGTTCAACGTATTACTGATTTTGGGGCTTTCGTTGATTTAGGAGGAATGGATGGTTTAGTTCATATTTCTCAACTATCACATGATCACGTCGAGAAAACATCCGATGTTGTATCAGAAGGTCAAAAAGTAACGGTTAAAGTTCTATCAGTGGATAAGGACAATGAGCGAATTTCACTTTCCATTAAAGAAACATTACCAGGACCTTGGAGTCGTGTTGCCCAAGAATTATCAAAAGGCTCCATTACGGAAGGTGTTGTAAAACGTCTAGTTTCATTTGGTGCGTTTGTAGAAGTACTTCCTGGAGTGGAAGGTTTAGTTCATATTTCTCAAATATCTAATAAACATATTGGTACGCCGCATGAAGTATTATCTGAAGGTGACACAGTAAAAGTAAAAGTTTTAGATATTAATACAGATGAACAACGAATTTCCTTAAGTATTCGTGAATTAGAAGCTCCTCCAGTTGAGGAAGATTATTCACAATATCAATCATCAGAAGAGTCATCAGGTTTCCAATTAAGCGAAATGATTGGTGACCAATTAAATAAACTTAAAAAATAAAAATAAACGGGGCAGTGATTTTTACTGTCCCGTTTTTAGCTTTTTCATAATATATATCTATCAATCTCAATTTAACTTGTTTAGTTCTAGAACTATTGTTTAATAATCAGTGAATAAAGTTGTAAGAGTGGAAATTTATATACTAGGGGAGGGGTATTGTGAGTAGAGCTGAAAGGAAAGCGGATCATATTCGTCATGCACTAGTAACTGGTCAAATGAGAGAACATGGCTTTGAAGATGTTATGTTCGTTCATCAAAGTTTACCGAATACGAGTATTAAAAACATCAATTTAGAGACTAATATTGGAACTATGAACGTAAAAACACCTATGTTTATTAATGCGATGACGGGTGGTGGTGGCGATAAAACTTACGCTATTAATAAACAGTTAGCGTCAGTAGCTAACGAATGTGGTTTGCCTATAGCGTTAGGTTCTCAAATGTCGGCAATAAAAGATCAGTCTGAAGTGAATACATATAAAGTTGTTCGTGAAGTAAATCGTAACGGTATAATCTTTGCGAATTTAGGTAGTGAAGCAACAAGTGAACAAGCATTACGTGCAGTTGATATGGTTGGAGCAAATGCTTTGCAAATTCATTTAAATGTTATTCAGGAACTAGTGATGCCTGAAGGTGATCGAAATTTCATCAATGCAATTAAAAGAATTGAAGAAATAGTAAAAGTGTTACAAGTTCCTGTTATTGTAAAAGAAACAGGATTCGGAATAAGTAAAGAAGCGGCCACTCTTTTAAAGGAAGTAGGAGTATCTATAATTGATGTAAGTGGGTTTGGAGGTACTAATTTTTCAAAAATTGAAAATGAAAGAAGACAACATCCAATGTCCTACTTTAATGATTGGGGTATTACAACTGCTGCAGCTATTGCAGAGGTAAAGCACGGAGCTCCTACTACTTCTATTATAAGTTCTGGGGGAATTCAATCTGCGATGGATATTGCAAAAAGTATTGCGCTCGGCGCTTCAGCTGTAGGTATGGCCGGGTTTCTATTAAGTGTTTTGATGAATGATGGAGAAGAGCAACTCTTGAATGAAATTAAATTAATACATGAAGACTTAACATATATAATGGTTGCCTTAGGTGCAGAGACGATTCCAGATCTCCAAAAAAGTAAAATAGTTATTAAAGGAAATACACACCATTGGTTAAATGAACGAGGAATTTCAACAAAAAAATATAGTAGTTAAAAGAGGTGGATATTATATAACCACCTCTTCTTATTTATTGGAAATAACTTTTAAAACAGTTATGACCCCGAGCTGAACAATCAGAAAAACGGAGTGTTTTGTTTAGACACGATTGTTTTTTCGTGATTGTTCAGGGCTTTCCATTCTGGTGGCCCCTGGATAGGTTAATGCTTGATCACGATCAGATTCTGTTTTTCGTGCTGCTTTAAGTTTTCTCTCTTGTCTGTCTTTACCCATACAAATCCCCTTTCTTCTTATATTTTTTACTAATCCCCCATATTATTTGAAAGCCGCTAAAAAAACATACAGAATTACACTTCCTCAATATAAGAAGTCGAACCAACAGTAACAACAATTTCAATCTAGGAAAGTCTTATTTTAATGACTAACTTTCCAGAAAAAGAGACATAATGTTAAAAGGGAAAGGAATGGAGGATTTCGTTTGGAAGGGCAATATTTTTATTTTGTTGGTTGGCTAAGTTGGGTTATTGTTACTTTCTTTTTCTCTGATAGAAAAAGGAGATTTCAATTATCTTGTATTGTGTTACTCGTGTTAAGTACCTCAACTATATATGCATCATTTTTAGGTTTTTCATGGAATGGAGCTTTTCTCATATTAGTAGTTGCTACGTTTGTATATTTAGTAGGTACATTAAAAAAGAGGTTATTGACTCATTATTTTTCAATTTCTACTGTGTCATTAGCATATGTTTGTTTCTCTATTTTTGAGATTTTTGATCCAGTTTGGGTTATATTTCCTCGTCACTGGATGTTAGGATTTATTTTGCTTTACATTTGTCTTATCGTTTTTAAAAAGAAAAATGAACGTTACGTATATTTACTTGCTGGTATCATACAAGGCGAAATTATAACAATTGTGTTGTTCCGTAAGATTTTTTCTTATTCTGTAATCGGTGACTATTTTTTTTGGGATATCGTTGCGGTTAGTATTGCTGGTTTATCCTTATGGTTGTTCTTCGAGCAATTAACAATTTATTTAGACACATTTATTCAAAAACATGTAAAGGAGAAACAAGGATGAATGAATATACGTACCCTATTGCTTTTGGAGTAATGATAGGGCTTGCTGCACGAATTTATATGTTGAAGACCGATTACCGGCAATACCCCACCTATTTGCACGGGAAAATTATACATTTATCATTAGCATTTATTGCTGCTGGATTAGGAACTATTGCAGTCCCTGCTATTATGGAGGAAGAATTTTCAGCCATTACGTTTTTAGCCCTTGCAGCATCTCAGTTCAGAGATGTGCGAAATATGGAGCGAAATACTTTAACAGAGTTAGACGAGTTTGAACTTGTTCCAAGAGGAAATACATATATTGAAGGGATAGCTATTGCGTTCGAAGGTAGGAACTATCTAGTAATGTTATCTAGTTTTTTGGCAACACTTACGTATTTAATTTGGAATGTATGGGTTGGAACAATTGTCGGAATTGCAGTTATACTAATTTCTCATCGTTTAATGACAGGTGGAAAGTTGAAAGACATTGTAGATATTGAATATGTAGAACCTCATTTCGATGGAGCGGGGCTATATGTAGATAACATTTATATCATGAATATCGGATTACCAGAAAGACAACAAGAAGTTTTACGATATGGAATGGGATTCGTCTTAAAGCCTAAAACCTTTGATGCTAGAATTACTTTAGCAAACTTAGGTCAACGACAAGCAATTCTCCATGACATGTCAACAGCTTTAGGTGTATATCGTGATTCGGGTACTCCTGCTCTAGTTCCGTTAGCAAAAAGAGACTTAGATGATGGAAGGGTAGGTATATTCGTTTTACCACAAGAACATGATGTAAATGTAGCGTTGTCTATTCTAGAAGAAGTGCCAACCCTTGAAAATGCGATAAGAATGCCAACGAAATATCGCAAGAAAAAGGTGAAAAAATGGATTTAGAAAAATATATATTAGCCGTAATTACAACTGATCCTACTAAAATAACCGGGGGACCACCCATTTTTACTTGCAAGACGAAAGAAGAAATGGAATTTGTAACCGCCAATCTTGAAGCTATTTTAGATGGAATTGCCCATGGACTAGGAGAAGATATGTACATAATTGTTAAGCATTGATAAAACATTGATGAATACAAAAAATAATGATAAGATATTCTAGTTAGACCCTTCTAGTATGAAGGGTTTTCTTTAGCTTATAGGAAGTATTAAATTACGAACTATATAATAATGTTACAGACTTACACAGTGTTTTTTTATTTTTTAAATGAAAAAGTACATTTTTTGTAACTAACTATTTATAATTAGGCAATTTTATTAATGAGACTAATAAAAATAGTAACTCTTTACATAATACATAAAGACAGGTAAGAAAGGATGAACGGTATGCAAAAACCAACAGTAGCAATCGTCGGAAGACCAAATGTTGGAAAGTCAACGATTTTTAACCGAGTAGTAGGAGAAAGAGTATCCATTGTAGAAGATATACCAGGAGTAACGAGAGACAGAATATACAGTTCGGGTGAATGGTTAAATAGTAACTTTCATATTATCGATACTGGTGGAATTGAAATTGGGGATGCTCCTTTCCTTGAAGAGATTCGCCAACAAGCGGAGATTGCAATTGATGAAGCCGACGTTATTATTTTCATGACAAATGGTAGAGAAGGCGTTACAGCAGCAGATGAGCAAGTTGCTAAAATTTTATATAAGTCTAAAAAACCTGTTGTTCTAGCTGTTAATAAAGTAGACAACCCTGAGATGAGAGATTCTATTTACGACTTTTATGCATTAGGATTCGGTGAGCCGTTCCCTATTTCGGGTTCCCACGGGTTAGGCTTAGGGGATATGTTAGATGAAGTAGTGAAACACTTCCCTGAAATGAATGAAGAAGATTATGATGAGGAAGTAATTAAATTTTCACTAATTGGCAGACCTAACGTCGGTAAATCCTCTTTAGTTAATGCAATTTTAGGGGAAGAAAGAGTAATTGTCAGTAATATTGCTGGAACAACTAGAGATGCGATTGATACGCCTTATAAAATAGGGGATCAAGAGTATGTCATTATTGATACTGCTGGGATGAGAAAAAAAGGAAAAGTTTATGAAACAACGGAAAAATATAGTGTACTACGTGCGTTAAGAGCGATAGAACGATCAGATGTTGTATTAGTAGTAATAAATGCTGAAGAAGGAATTATTGAGCAGGATAAGAAGATTGCTGGATATGCCCATGAAGCAGGCCGTGCTGTCGTAATTGTTGTAAATAAGTGGGATGCTGTAGAAAAAGATGAGAAAACAATGAAGGAGTTTGAACAAAAGATAAGAGTTCATTTCGCTTTCCTTGATTATGCTCCGATTGTATTTTTATCTGCAAAAACAAAAAAGAGAGTCCAAACATTATTACCAAAAATTAATTTAGCAAGTGAAAACCATTCATTACGCGTTGTTACGACTGTACTGAACGATGTCATTATGGATGCAGTTGCGATGAATCCGACCCCTACTGACAAAGGGACAAGGTTAAAAATTTATTATGCAACTCAAGTTGCGGTTAAACCACCTACATTCGTTATTTTTGTAAATGAACCTGAATTACTTCACTTTAGTTATGAGCGATTTTTAGAAAATCGTATTCGTGATGCATTTGGATTCGAAGGTACTCCAATAAAAATTATTGCAAGAGCTAGAAAATAATGGGGAGGGATGATGGTGAAGAAAGTTGCAGTTTTAGGAGCAGGAAGTTGGGGGACAGCTTTAGCGCTCGTATTAGCTGATAATGGACATAAAGTTATTTTATGGGGACATAAGCAAGAACAAGTAGATGCAATAAATAAAACTCATCAGAATGAAAAATATTTACCAGGTGTCCATTTACCAGTTAACATAACGGCTACAGCAGAATTGCAAACTGCTTTAGAGGAAATAGACTTTGTTGTATTAGCTGTGCCAACAAAAGCGATGAGAGATGTTTGTGGACAGTTAAGCAAATTCATGACAACACCTACAATTTTTGTTCATGTAAGTAAAGGGATTGAACCTGATACACATTTAAGAGTGTCAGAAGTAATAGAAGAGGAAATACCGCAATCATTAAGAAAAGCGGTAGTCGTTTTATCGGGACCTAGTCATGCAGAAGAAGTTAGCTTACGTCAACCTACGACAGTTACAGCTGCGTCTACTAACATGGAAGCAGCTGAACGTGTGCAAGATTTATTCATTAACAATAATTTTCGCGTATACACAAACAGTGACGTTGTAGGTGTAGAAATTGGTGGTTCGCTTAAAAACATTATTGCCCTAGCTGCTGGTATTACAGACGGTCTAGGTTATGGTGATAATGCCAAAGCAGCTCTAATAACAAGAGGTCTTGCTGAGATAGCACGTCTAGGTAGCTCCTTAGGGGCAAATCCACTTACGTTTTTAGGTTTAACGGGAATGGGCGATCTTATCGTTACGTGTACTAGCGTGCATAGTAGGAATTGGAGAGCGGGTAATATGCTCGGCAAAGGGAAAAGGCTTGAAGAAGTATTAGAAAGTATGGGCATGGTAGTAGAGGGTGTACGGACAACGAAAGCGGCCTATCAGTTGTCAAACAAATTAAATGTAAAGATGCCTTTAACAGATGCGTTGTACGGTGTTTTATTCCATGATGTGGATCCGAAAGTAGCTGTGGACGAGCTCATGAGTCGAGGGAAAACGGCTGAGCTAGATGATTTGTCTCAAATATTAGCTGGTGGGGAAAAATAGAAAACTAGTTATCGAAACAAACACCTTTTTTTCTAGTTTGCATAGTTTAGTAAGAAGGAGCTTTAACTATTACTTATGCAAACATCCCCTTCTAGGGCGAATATTGTTTTTCTTCGTCCCGTCAAATTTCTAGTTTGATTTGGCCCATTCTCTTTCATCCCATTATGGAACTTAACTAAAATAGTACAAATGTATATTTTTTATTTGTTGATTCTTTATTTACAGGGATATAGGCATATGGCCATGCATTAAGTTATATGTAGCATAAGATGTAAATGAGGTAAATCAATGGTTGAGCTGTGGGATTGGTTGTATTATTTAGTCAGTTACTGAAGTAAATTGCCCCATTTACTTCAGTTTTTTTTATTTTTAGGAACTTATATAAAATGAGATAGTTTGTGGGTAAATTTTAACATGTGTTGTTACGTCTAGCTAGCTACTTTTGAAAAGACCCTCCAGAGATAAGTCAGAGGTGGATAAAGAGCGTCCTTCGGCAGCACCTCCCTTATCGTTGTCGGGCCAGAGTGAGCCGCTAACGCTTTTGAGTCAAGCTTCGGTCGAAAAAAGCCTTGGCTCAAACTTCGCTTTAGAGTTAGTTCGTTTCTCTTTGTTTCAGGAACTTTTTATTATTGGTTATTTTTGGTGTATAATAAAATTTAGCTTATAAGAGAGATACACTATTTCAAAGTTTTGTAATTACAATTTACTTTGTGATATTACAACGTCTAGCTCCTTTGGAAAAGACCGAACGAAGCGCCTACGCTTTTCTAGCTGTCTAGCTCCGGCGGCTAGGTCCGGCTCAAACTTCACTTTTCCTCCGTACGATAAGTCATCATCGACTCGAAGAACGCTCGTCGTGATTCCTTTATCTCCTGCGGAAAAGCTCCAGTTTGATTGGACCTGATCGAGCCGCCTGCGCTTTTCTTATTGTCTAGCTCCGGCGCTTAGGCCCTATCAAACTTCCCGTTCCGTCCGTACGATAAGTCAACATCAGCTCTCTGTCGTTCGCTGTGTTTCCTTTATCTCCTACCGGAACAGTCCAGTTTGTACGGGCCTGAGCGAAGCGCCTGCGCTTTTCTTCTTAATTATGAATATTTTTTGAATTGTTATTGGACAAGTGTAGTTAAATAACGGATGAATTAGTGTTGTACACTCCTTGTTTATGCTATAATGTTTGTCGGAAAAGGAGCGATTTATATGACAGATGGACTTATGAAAATGTGGATATCTTTTGTAGGAATGGGTTTTATGATTATTTCTGTTCTTTTAGTCTATTTTACTAGATTTAAGTTGAAGAATAGAATTGTAAAAGGTATTTTAAATACAATTTCATTTATTTTAATTTTGTTAGCTGGAATAATAATATTTTTTGTTGTGTTTAGCGGTCCAGTACCGGAATAGCACAGTTCTAGAGGAGGAACTTCATGTTATTTCGTAAAAAATGGTTAATGATACTATTTATCGGTTCTACAATTATCTTATCAGGATGTTTATATCCGCAGGAAAATTTAAAACAAAATCAAGTTCCGTATATAGACCAATTAGCATCGGTACAAACAGCGGTGGAACAGTATCGTGAAGTGAGCGGAGGACTTCTTCCGATTAAAGATCGAGACATGGATACACCAATTTACCAAAAATATCCGATAGATTTTAATAAACTGTCTCCAAGATACATGCAAGAACCTCCAGGTAATGCATTTGAAAGCGGGGGTGTTTATCAGTATGTCCTTGTTGATGTGGAGGAGAACCCAACGGTTAAGCTAATTGATTTACGTATTGCAGAAACAATTAGAGAGCTTAACCTGATGATTAACCTTTACATGAGATCGAATCAATATCCACCGATGAAAGAAGTATTAAGCACTGATGCACTACGTATCGATTATGATAAACTAGGAATTGATAGTGAGCCCTATATTGTGAGTCCTTTTACAGGCAACAACTTGCCGTTAATATTAAATACGGATGGACACGTCATTATTGATTACTCTATGGATTTATATACGTATTTACAAGAATATGAACATTCATTTGAACCTGGTGATGATATACGAGATATTCTAGTAGAAAACTCCGTATTTGTTCCGGCTTATTCAGTACCTTATACTATTAATGAAAAAAATGAACCAATATTTTTAAATTAGTCATGAACTCTTATTTAGTGAATACATTCTAAATAAGAGTTTTTTTATTTTTGAAGATGTTGGCTTTTGGACTTTAAGGAAGTGATGTTTGAAGCGCATGATGAAAGCTTTCATCTTTCCTTCAAAATAAAAATTATAGGGATGGGTAAATTTTTATAGAAGAGTAGTCATATTTAAGTAGGACAACATCATACACATATTAATGTCCTAGATTACATTCTTACTAGAAAATTTATCCCAAGTTAAAGGTCGGGAGGGAATACGTTGGAAAAAGTAGATATTTTCAAAGATATCGCTGAACGTACAGGTGGCGATATATACTTAGGAGTAGTCGGTGCAGTTCGTACAGGAAAGTCGACATTTATTAAAAGATTTATGGAGTTAGTGGTACTTCCTAATATCGGAAGTGAAGCTGATAAAGCAAGAGCTCAAGACGAGCTACCACAAAGTGCTGCTGGTAAAACAATTATGACAACTGAACCAAAATTTGTACCAAATCAAGCAGTTAAAGTTGCAGTTGATGAGGGGCTCGATGTAAATATACGTCTTGTTGATTGTGTTGGTTATACAGTTCCAGGCGCAAAAGGATATGAAGATGAGAATGGTCCAAGAATGATTAATACACCTTGGTATGAGGAACCAATTCCATTTCATGAGGCTGCTGAAATAGGGACAAGAAAAGTAATTCAAGAACATTCTACAATTGGAGTAGTTATAGCAACAGATGGCACAATTGGAGAGATTCCAAGAAGAGATTATCTAGAGGCAGAAGAAAGAGTAGTTGAAGAGCTTAAAGAGGTTGGTAAGCCATTTATTATGGTTATCAATACAGTACAACCTCATCATCCAGATACTGAAACATTACGTAAACAACTTTCAGAAAAATATGATATTCCAGTAATTGCGATGAGCGTAGAAAGTATGAGAGAGTCTGATGTAATGAATGTGTTACGTGAAGCTCTATACGAATTCCCAGTGTTAGAAGTAAATGTAAACCTTCCTAGCTGGGTAATGGTACTAAAAGAAAGTCATTGGCTACGTGAAAGCTATCAGGATGCTGTGAAAGATACAGTAAAAGATATTAAAAGATTACGCGATGTTGATCGAGTAGTTGGACAGTTTACGGAGTATGATTTTATTGACCGAGCTGGGCTAGCTGGTATTGAAATGGGTCAAGGGGTTGCAGAAATAGACCTATACGCTCCAGATGATTTATATGACCAAATCTTAAAAGAGGTTGTCGGAGTGGAAATTCGAGGGAAAGATCATCTCCTTCAATTAATGCAAGACTTTGCACATGCAAAGCAAGAATATGACCAAGTGGCGGATGCACTAAAAATGGTGAAGCAAACTGGCTACGGAATTGCATCACCTGCGTTAAGTGATATGAGTCTAGAAGAACCAGAAATAATCCGTCAAGGCTCTAGATTTGGAGTTCGATTAAAAGCTGTAGCTCCATCTATTCACATGATTAAAGTTGATGTGGAGAGTGAATTTGCACCGATTATCGGTACAGAAAAGCAGAGTGAAGAGCTAGTACGTTACTTAATGCAAGATTTTGAGGACGATCCATTATCAATTTGGAACTCTGATATTTTTGGTAGATCGTTAAGCTCTATTGTTAGAGAAGGTATTCAAGCCAAATTATCATTAATGCCAGAAAACGCTCGTTATAAATTAAAAGAAACACTTGAAAGAATTATTAATGAAGGATCCGGCGGTTTAATTGCCATTATCCTTTAAAAATACTAACCATGTACTTGTTGAGAAAATACAACTCACAAGTGCATGGTTTTTTTCTTTTTTCTTTTCGATAGAGAGAGAAAAGTAACTTTATGTTATAGTGGACAAAATAGAACCAGTCTTTTCGTATAGATTATTAGATAGTTTTTGTAAAAAAACTTACTACAGTTCAATAAAATAATCTTAAATTATAAAGCAAAAAACGCAAAAAAAGCAATAAGTTCAACAATATTAGACGATTTTTATCAAAAATCGTGAAAACAGTATTGCTTAACCGATTTTCTTATGTTAATCTACTAACAGAATTCATCAATTGGTGAATAATACCTGTACATATTATTATTTACACGACTTTACTTAAAAAAGGTTTATTATTTATCCAATATAGCCATATTGTTTGATTTATCATACTTTGTTATGTATAAAATAATTAATAAGTGTAAAGAAATGATAGTACAATCAATGATTTTAATAGGTCTTTTTAAAAGGGTCTATCAAAGTAATAAACTTCCTTTGGGAGGAGGTGAATGGCATGAACAAGACAGATTTAATTAATGCAGTTGCTGAAGCTAGTGAGATTTCTAAGAAAGACGCTACTAAAGCAGTTGATGCTGTTTTCGATACAATTCAAGAAGCATTAAAAAATGGCGACAAAGTACAACTTATCGGTTTTGGTAACTTTGAAGTACGTGAGCGTGCAGCTCGTAAAGGACGTAACCCACAAACTGGTGAGGAAATCGAAATCGCTGCAAGTAAAGTACCAGCATTCAAACCTGGGAAAGCACTTAAAGATGCAGTGAAATAATCGATTACATATATGTCATCATAAAAAAAAGAGGCGCGAATGAGTGCCTCTTTCTTTTTGGCTTTTTTTGTACAATATGCTAGAATCGGAAAGATAGGAAGCATTTTTTTAGGAGGACATTATACATATGGGACAAGTGAATAAATCTCAAATTGAACAAGCTGTTCGATTAATATTAGAAGCTATTGGTGAAGATCCAAATCGCGAGGGATTGTTAGATACGCCTAAACGTGTTGCGAAAATGTATGAAGAAGTATTTTCAGGATTAAATGAAGATCCTAAAGAACATTTTAAAACTGTATTTGGTGAACCACATGAAGAACTAGTTTTAGTGAAAGATATTCCTTTCTTCTCAATGTGTGAGCATCATTTAGTTCCGTTTTTTGGTCGAGCTCATGTCGCCTATATCCCTAAAGGTGGAAAAGTTACTGGTTTAAGCAAGCTTGCTAGAGCGGTGGAGGCGGTTGCGAAACGACCACAACTACAAGAAAGAATTACTGCTACAATCGCAGATTCTATTGTGGAATCGTTAGAGCCACATGGTGTGATGGTTGTAGTTGAAGCAGAGCATATGTGTATGACGATGCGTGGAGTGAAAAAACCTGGAGCAGTAACAGTTACTTCTGCTGTACGCGGTACATTAGAAAACGATTCAGCTGCTCGTGCTGAAATATTATCTTATATTAAAAAATAAAGGGGAGAGCACACAATGAGTAATTCACAAAATACAGATTATCTAGTAATTAAAGCTTTAGAAGATGGTGTGAATGTAATTGGATTAACACGTGGCTCAGATACAAGATTTCATCATTCTGAAAAATTAGATAAAGGCGAGGTAATGATTGCTCAATTTACAGAACACACTTCAGCCATTAAAATTAGAGGAAAAGCTAGTGTTCAATCAGCTCATGGAACAATCGAATCAGACTAAAGAACAGTAATAATAGAAAGGGCTTTCTTTTGCTTATCTACTTATAAAGAAAAACCTTTTTGATTGTGAATAAAATGTCTTATCACATTGTTTCCTTTTGCTCGCCTCTTGGCGAGTTTTTCTATTATTGCTTAATACATTCTTAAGAAGCAATCGCTAGTGTGTTAAAAATATAAAAAGGGATAGACTATTACAAAAGTAGCTTCTATCCGAATCTAAATACTAAACTTAATGCAAGAAACTATTGAGTCGTTAAGTTTTCACTAATGTCTAAATATGATACGATAAAATAAAGCAATGAACCATATTTTTATGCTATAATAATCTCTGTGCATTTATTAAAGTTTTTATTACATAGAAAATCTTATTACAATTTGCATTATTAAACAGATTATATACCCTATAAACCTTTAAGGGGATCGTGTGACAAAGGGTGGTTTTAGTGGAAGACGTTCAAATACATATTTCAAATTTAAAAGAGAAAATTCAAGAAAAAATACAACATAATTATTTATTTCACCATATTCCTTACCCAATCATAGATGAGGATAAAATACTGATACTACATTCATTACTTGAACCGTTATCGCTAACGAAAGAAAAGAAAGAGCAATATATCCTATCTACAATGCTAGCTCAAATTGCTTTAGACACTCATGAAGAAGTACATTCACATAATGATATGGATGAAAAACAATTTAAAGCACAGCAATTAACGGTATTGGCTGGTGACTTCTTCAGTGGATTATACTTTCAGCTTTTAGCTAATGCTGAGGATATCCCTATGATTAGAACGCTCGCCCATTCGATTAAAGAAATTAATGAATATAAAATTACTTTATATCAAAATGGAATTTCTAAAATGGATGATCTACTGGATTGCATTCGAAATATTGAATCTTCGCTAATTCAAGGAGTATCCGATTATGTTGATGAAGCCATTTGGTCAGATTTAAGTGGGAATATATTACTTTTAAAACGGCTTGTTAATGAGCGAGAGTTATTCATACAAAAAAAGCCATCTTTACTTGTAGACAATATAAAAAAGCTAATTGAATTAGATAAATCTTATAAAGAAGAGATAATTAATATATTTGATGAATACATAGCGAAACTTTGGAAAATGATTCATTCTGTACTAGCAGGAATTCCACATACAAACTTTTTAAAAGAGAGACTAGCTAGTTTTGTAAACGAACTACCATTTTCAACAAATTTGTACGCGGAAGAAGGGTAAGATATTATGCAACATCCATCCAAAGAAGAGAGAGTCCATAAAGTTTTTGAAAAAATTTATGGAAACTATGATAAGATGAATTCGGTTATTAGTTTTAAACGTCATACGGCATGGCGTAAAGATACTATGAAACGAATGAATGTCCAAATAGGAGCTAGTGCGTTAGACGTTTGTTGTGGTACTGCTGATTGGACAATTGCATTATCAGAAGCTGTTGGAGATTCTGGGAAAGTTAGTGGATTAGATTTCAGTAAAAATATGTTATCTATCGGCGAAGAAAAAGTAAAAGCGTTAGGTAAGAAAAATATAGAATTAGTACACGGTAATGCAATGGAATTACCGTACGAAGATAATACATTTGATTATGTAACGATAGGCTTCGGATTACGTAATGTACCGGATTATTTTAAAGTATTAAAAGAAATGTATCGTGTTGTTAAGCCTGGTGGTAAAGTAGTTTGTTTGGAAACATCACAACCAACTTTGATCGGATTTAGACAAATGTACTTTTTATACTTCCAATATATAATGCCAGCGTTAGGGAAGATATTTGCTAAAAGCTATGAAGAGTACGCATGGCTTCATGAATCTGCAAAAGACTTTCCCGGTATGAAAGAACTTAAAGAGATGTTTGAAAAAGCAGGGTTTGAAAATGTCCAAGTGAAGGCCTATACCGGTGGGGTAGCAGCAATGCACTTAGGTTTTAAACCGACTAAGTAGTTAAAGGTGACCTATATGAAATTAAATTTAATGTATTCTTTTTTGAATACGGACCTACAACTAATAGAAAAAGAATTAGAACAAGCTATTCAATCCGATAAGCAACTGTTACAAGAAGCTTCTCTCCACTTGCTGCAAGCGGGTGGAAAGCGCATACGTCCTATTTTTGTATTATTAGCTGCAAAATTTGGTGACTATAACGTAAATAAGATTAAACATGTTGCGGTAGCTTTAGAACTAATTCATATGGCTTCACTCGTGCATGATGATGTTATTGATGACGCTGAGCTTAGAAGGGGAAAACCTACTATAAAGGCAAAGTGGGACAATAAAATTGCTATGTATACGGGTGATTATATTTTTGCTCGTGCGATAGAGCTGATGACTAAAATTGAGCATCCTGATGCACATCGAATCCTATCAAACACCCTAGTTGAGTTAACTAAGGGTGAAATCGAACAAATTAAAGATAAATTTGACTTTGACCAAGATTTACGGACGTATTTGCGAAGAATTAAACGTAAAACTGCGATTTTAATAGCTGCAAGTTGCCAATTAGGTTCCATTGCTTCCGGAGCATCAAAGGAAGTAAGTCATAGCTTATATTTATTTGGTTACTATGTAGGGATGTCTTTTCAAATTACGGATGATATTTTAGACTTTACAGCGACGGAAGAGCAATTAGGAAAGCCTGCAGGAAGCGATTTGTTGCAAGGAAACATTACGTTACCTGTTCTCTATGCAATGAAAGATACTAATTTCAAAGATAAAGTATTGAACGTAAATGAAAATACTCATAGGGATGAACTTCAAGAACTTATTCAATATATTAAACAATCCGAAAGTATTGATCGCTCTATTGCATTAAGTGATCATTATTTAAATAAAGCTTTTAAGGAGCTTGAAAAACTACCAAATAATGTAGCAAAACGTACGTTAAATAATATCGCGAAATTTATTGGAAAGCGTAAATATTAAGATAATTCTCCACTTTTTAAGTTGCGAAACAAGGAAAAGCATGTTATATTTTTCATGGCTAGGAAAAACTTCTAGTTATACATAACAACTTATGGGGTGGAGATTTTATTATGGAAAAAACATTTCTAATGGTAAAACCAGACGGAGTACAACGTAATTTAATCGGGGAAATCGTTACACGCTTTGAAAAAAAAGGCTTTCATTTAGCAGGTGCTAAATTAATGCAAATTTCTACTGAATTAGCAGAGCAACATTATGGGGAACATAAGGAACGTCCATTTTTCGGAGAATTAGTAGATTTTATTACATCTGGCCCAGTATTCGCTATGGTATGGGAAGGGGAAAATGTAATTGCTACTGCTCGTCAAATGATGGGTGCTACAAATCCAAAGGATGCTCAACCTGGAACAATTCGCGGAGACTTCGGTGTAATTGTAGGAAAGAATATCATTCACGGTTCTGATTCACCTGAAAGTGCTGAGCGTGAAATCGGCTTGTTCTTTAAAGAAGAAGAATTAGTAGCATATTCAAAAGATATTAACAATTGGGTTTATTAATTTTGTAAACGTTTTTATGTCAGCTATTAAACTAGCTGGCTTTTTTATTTTCATAAATTGATAAGTTTTCTTGTCGAAACTTTATTAAATTCATATATACTATTTGTAATGATGATAATAGAAAGAAGGATACTTAAGATGGATGGTTATGAGCAATTTATACATAATATTAAAAAGAAAACAGGAATCGACTTATCGTTGTATAAAGAGGCGCAAATGAAAAGAAGACTAACATCTCTTTTTGAGAAGAGAGGCTTTACATCTTTTACAGCTTACTACAAAGGGTTAGAAAGAGATGAATTACTATTAAAAGAGTTTTTAGATAGAATGACAATAAACGTATCAGAGTTTTTCCGCAATTATAAAAGATGGGAAGTACTAAAGGAAAGATTATTACCAGAACTTGTACAAAATAAGCCCTCCAAATTAAAAGTTTGGAGTGCGGCCTGTTCGTCTGGCGAGGAACCGTACACACTAGCAATTGTTTTATCAAATTTTTTTCCTCTAAATAAAATCGACATTTTAGCTACAGATATTGATGACAACATTTTAGCACAAGCAAAAATAGGTTTATATCAAGAGCGTTCGCTCCAGGAAGTACCGGAAGAGCTAAAGTCAAAATTTTTTAATGTGCAGAACGGATATTATAAAATAAATGATGAAATTAAAAAAACAGTCACTTTCAAAAAACAAAATTTGCTAGCTGACCGATTTGAACAAAATTATGATCTTATTGTTTGTAGAAATGTACTAATCTATTTTACCGAAGATGCGAAGGTAGAGTTATATCAAAAGTTTAGCGATGCTCTACAACCTGGTGGATTATTGTTTGTTGGAAGTACAGAACAAATATTTCAGCCTGCTAAATATGGATTTGAAGTAGTGGATACGTTTTTTTATAGAAAAATGAAGTAGCAAATAATAATAAAGAACACAAAAAATGTAAAAGAATCGAAAATTTAAAATATTATATGAAAATACAATGTAGATTGTTTAACGATGTATGTGATATAGTTAAAGTACAATCATCAACACATAAACGCTTTAAAGAGTTAAAGAGGAGGATCGATTAATGAGATATTTAACAGCTGGGGAATCACATGGTCCACAACTAACAACGATATTAGAAGGGGTACCTTCTGGTTTAGCATTAACAGCAGAACAAGTAAACGTAGAATTAGCAAGACGCCAAAAAGGTCATGGTCGAGGCCGAAGAATGCAAATTGAAAAAGATGAAGTGAATATTTTAAGTGGTGTACGACACGGTTACACACTCGGCTCACCTATTACTCTGACAGTAGAAAATAACGATTGGAAACATTGGACAGGGATTATGGGCATTGAACCAATTTCTAAAGAAGAGCAAGACGAAGTGAAACGCAAAATTACTAGACCACGTCCAGGTCATGCTGACTTGAACGGTGCTATAAAATACGGTCATCGAGATATGAGAAACGTGTTAGAAAGATCCTCTGCGAGAGAAACTACCGTACGAGTAGCTGCAGGGGCAGTTGCAAAAGAATTATTAAAAGAATTAGGTATTAAGGTTGCTGGCCATGTTGTTGAAATAGGTGGTATTAAAGCGGAAGTAAATGAGATTAATTCATTGGAACATTTGCAAGAAGTAACAGAAGCTTCACCAGTCCGTTGTTATGATTCGAAGGTAGAACAACAGATGATGGATTTAATAGATACAACGAAAAAAAATGGCGATTCAATTGGTGGTGTCGTAGAAGTAATAGTTGACGGTGTCCCACCAGGTATCGGTAGCTACGTTCATTATGATCGTAAATTAGATGCGAAAATAGCATCATCCATCATGAGTATTAATGCTTTCAAGGGGGTTGAATTTGGTATAGGTTTTCAAGCTGCAAGCCGCCCTGGAAGTGAGGTCCATGATGAAATTGCCTGGTCCGAAAACCGTGGCTACTATCGATTAACTAATAATCTTGGTGGTTTTGAAGGTGGAATGACAACAGGAATGCCAATTGTAGTCCGTGGTGTAATGAAACCAATCCCAACTTTATATAAACCATTAAAAAGTGTGGATATTGATACAAAAGAAGTGTTTGAAGCAAGTATAGAACGCTCTGATAGTTGTGCTGTGCCAGCAGCAAGTGTGGTAGCTGAAGCAGTAGTAGCTTGGGAGATAGCAACTGCTTTAATGGAGCATTTAAGTGGCGATTCTATGGAGTTGCTAAAAGAAAATATACAGAGGTTAAGGGAACATGCCCAACAATTCTAAAGTAATGAAGGTTCAAACGGAAACGAAAACATATTCAATATACGTAGAAGAAAACGCGTCATTACGAATAAAAGAAGTACTGCATTCCTTTCATAAAAATGTTAGTAAAATACTGATCGTTACAGATTCCAATGTTGCCCCACTGTATTTAGAAAAGGTTAGTAACTTAGTACAGGAATATAATCCAATTCAATATATTTTGCCAAACGGAGAAAACGCAAAAAGCTTTGAACATTTTTATGAACTTCAAACTTACGCACTAGAGATGGGGCTTGATCGAAATTCTCTAATCATTGCTTTAGGTGGGGGAGTGGTTGGTGATATTGCAGGCTTCGTAGCGGCCACGTTTATGAGGGGAATTCGCTTTATTCAAATGCCAACAACACTTTTAGCTCATGATAGTGCTGTGGGCGGAAAAGTAGCTATAAACCATCCGCTTGGTAAAAATATGATAGGAGCCTTCTATCAACCAGAAGCGGTTATTTATGATACTGACTTTTTAAAAAGTCTTCCAGAGAGTGAAATTAGATCTGGTTTTGCGGAAGTTTTAAAGCATAGTGTTATCCGTGATAGTGATTTTTATAATTGGATAGAATCAAATATTACAGAGCTATCACAAATGGAAGGATCTAATTTAGTTAAGTGCATTGAAAAAGGAATTAGTATAAAGGCAAGCATCGTTTCAAATGATGAAAAAGAAAATGGAATTAGAGCAATATTAAACTTTGGACATACAGTTGGTCATGCGATAGAAAAAAATTGCGGGTATGGAAAAATGACGCATGGAGATGCTGTTGCATTCGGGATGCTAGTGGCTGCGAAAATTAGTGAAAGAATAAATGGCTTCGCAAATTTTAGTCAACTTTCTGACGTCATTAGCCGATTTAATTACCCAAGTAAAATTCCAACTAATATATCAATCGAACAAATTTTGAAATCGATGAAAAAAGATAAAAAATCACAAAACGGGCATATACATATGGTATTAATAAAAAAGTTTGGAGAAGTATATGTTCAACCAGTTTCGGATGAAATAATTCGTGAAACATTAGTATACTTTCTACCAGAATAAATAATACACATATGCTGCCTCCCAAAAAAGGAGGGAAAATATTCTTGATTAGGGGAATAAGAGGAGCCACGACAATTAATAGCAATACCGAAAATGAAATAGTGGAGAAAACGTTACAGTTAGTTGAAAAAATGATTCAACAAAATGAGATAAAAAGTGAACACGTTGCACAAGTTATCATTTCTGTTACAGACGAAATTACAGCAGCATTTCCCGCCAAAGCATTACGATTGTTAAATGGATGGGAATATGTGCCGGTAATGTGTACACGAGAAGTGCCGGTGCCTGGTTCATTACCTTTTTGTATACGAGTTATGATGACCGTAAACACAAAAACGGCACAAAAAGAAATTAATCATATTTATTTGTACGAAGCAAAAAAGCTACGTCCAGATCTAGTGAAAGAAAATTAATGGATTGACTCTTTTAATGGAATATTATATAGTGTTTAACAAGATTAGTTGAGAGAAAGTTTAGAATAGTTGAGTAGTTGAGTAATTGAATATTTCTGATTTAGCATAGTTTAGTTTAGTTTAGTTGAGCCGAGAATGAGTTGAGATTAGTTGAGGTGTAGTTAAAATTTATAACACTACCCAAAGACTATTGTCTTTGGGTTTTCTTTTTATCGAAAATACTTCTTAAAATCCTCTAATAATCACTCATTCTCCATTTCAAAAAATGGAGGAAAAAAAATGAGTAGCTACAATGATTTCACTTCTTTTTTATCAGCATCATTTAAATATGATACCATTCCGATTTATCAGTCTTTTTTTCTGGATACTGTAACACCTATAAAGGCATTTCAGCTGTTCCAAGAGGAAGCTACTTTTCTGTTAGAAAGTAAAGACGATTCCTCAACGTGGAATAGATATTCTTTTATCGGGCTACATCCATTTTTATCGATTGAAGGTAGAGAAGCTCTTCAAATAATTGGAAAAGAAAATAGCGTTTTGCATGATTGCAAGACGATTCAAGAGGCATTTCAATGTTCTCTAAATATGTTAAAGGTTGCTCCGCTATCGATGGAAATCCCGTTTTTAGGGGGAGCAGTAGGCTATATTTCATATGACTATATAACAACATTAGAAAAAGTATCACCCCATCCAAAGTGTCAAAATGAAAACTTAGTTAACCTCCAATTTTGTGAAACAGTTATAGTATTAGACCATAAAACAAATATGGTTACGATCATTCATTACATTCGTTTAAAAGGATTGGAAACAAAACTAGAAAAGGAAAAAATGTATCAGAGAGGAAAAGCAGAAATTAACCGGTGTGCCACCCAGTTGAATAAAAGAAATGAAGATGAAATGTTTGTAAGTGAAGAATCGAATGAGCATTTCCCCATTCAGTTTAAATCTTCTTATACAAAAGAAAAATTTATACAGCATGTAGAAATAGTAAAAAACTATATCCGTCAAGGAGATATTTTTCAATGTGTTTTAGCTCAAAAATTTTCAGTTGAACTTGATATAGACGGTTTTGATGTTTATCGAGTATTACGAAATGTTAATCCTTCACCATATCTGTTTTATATTAAATTATCGGATCGAGAGTTAATTGGCAGCTCTCCAGAAAGACTAGTAGAAGTAAAGGATAGAATTTTAGAAATACATCCGATTGCTGGCACACGTAGAAGAGGAAAGACAAAAGAAGATGATGAACGAATGGGTAGTGAACTGCTTTCCGACAAAAAAGAGCAAGCAGAACATGTCATGTTAGTAGACCTAGCTAGAAATGATATTGGAAAGGTTGCAAAGTTTGGGAGTGTTCATGTTTCTGAATTTAAAAAACTTGTTTACTTCTCGAAGGTTATGCACATTATTTCAATCGTTAAAGGAGAGCTAGAAAAAACTAAATCCCCTTTAGATGCGTTGTTGGCTACTTTTCCGGCGGGGACTGTCTCTGGCGCTCCTAAGGTAAGAGCGATGCAAATAATTCAAGAACTAGAGCCTGTGGAAAGAAATACGTATGCAGGGGCAATATGTTACATCGGTTTTGACGGCAATATTGATTCTTGCATAACTATTCGGACAATCGAAAAGAAAAAAGATACTTTCCAAATACAAGCTGGTGCGGGGATTGTCGCTGATTCTATACCGGAGTTAGAGTGGAAAGAAACCAATAACAAAGCTAGAGCCTTATTAGAAACTTTACAAATAGCCAATCAACTATTTCAAAAAGAGAAAAGAGGGTGATAATCATGTTTCAACAATATTTACAAAGAGTAATAGATAACAAGTCGTTAACTGAAAAGGAAGCAGAACATGCGATGTCACTTATTATGGATGGAAATATAACAGCTAGCCAAATAGCAAGTTTTATTACAGTGTTGCGTTTTCGGGGGGAAACAGTAGAAGAAATGCTAGGTTTCACACAGGCAATGAGAATGAAAATGAAAAAAATAGAATTTAATCATCCTAACGTAATAGATACATGTGGAACAGGAGGAGATAGTGCTTCCACTTTTAACATATCAACAGCTGCGGCGATTGTTGCTTCCAGTGGTGGTGCTAAAGTTGCGAAGCATGGAAACCGAGCGTTTACATCTAAAAGCGGTAGTGCCGATGTGTTAGAGCAATTGCAAATACCAGTACAGCAAACAACGGAGGATGTGAAAGCTGCTCTCCAAAAAAAAGGAATGGCCTTTTTATTTGCACCTAACTATCACGAAGGAATGAAGCATGCTGTCCAACCACGAAAAGAAATTGGTTTCCGAACGATATTTAACATATTAGGACCTTTAGCCAACCCAGTTCAATGTAAAAACCAAGTGATTGGAGTTTTCTCTAAAACTTATGCGGAAAAAATGGCACAAGTACTCGTCAAATTAAAGGCTACTCATGTTCTTTTAGTTTGTGGTGAGGACGGATTAGATGAGTTTTCTATAACAGGAAAGTCTCACGTACTTGAGGTGAAAAATGGTCAGCTCCACAAATTTTCGGTTGAACCTGAAGAAGTTGGGTTACGAAGACATAGTCTACAAGACATTCAAGTTCGCAATTCTTTAGAAAGTGCACAAACAATTCAGCAAGCTTTTCAGCTAAAGTCAACCGAAGCCGTTATTGATACGATTGCCTATAACGCTGGAGCTGCATTGTATGTTGCGAATATAGCAAAATCTATGATTGAAGGGATTTATCAAGCTAAGCAACTATTAAAAAATGGAGACGCATTAAGACAATTACAACTACTTAAACAGGAAAGGGGACAATTTCATGCTAGCGCAAATCATTGAGCAAAAAAAGAAAGAAGTTAAAACCTTAACTGCGAGACCGAAACAAAATGTTGAAAAGGTTTCCTTTTATAACGCACTAAAAAACCCGAACCGATCACTTGCGGTAATTGCAGAAATAAAAAAAGCTTCTCCGTCAAAAGGGGTCATAAGAGACAGATTCGATCCGCTAGAAATTGCAGCTCAATATGAAGCAGTTCTTGTAGATGCTATTTCCGTTTTAACGGATGAAACTTTTTTCCAAGGCTGCCATCATGATTTATCAATGGTGAAACAAGTTACAAGTGTTCCTATTTTGAGGAAAGACTTTATTATTGATCCAAAGCAAATTACGGAAAGTGTGGAAATAGGCGCGGATGCAATATTATTAATTGCGGAAGTGTTGGAAGATAAACAGTTATACCAATTATATAATGAAGCGTATAACCATGGTTTAGATGTGTTAGTCGAGGTTCATAGCTTATCTCGATTAGAGCGGTTATTACAAACATTTATACCTAAAATAATCGGAGTTAACAATCGGAATTTAGACACGTTTGAAACGAGCTTACAAACAACGGTAAATTTAGCGAAATATATACCGGAAGAATCTCTTTTTGTTAGTGAAAGCGGGATTCGTTCATTCGATTGTATTGAAACAATCGTAAATAGCGGTGCTAACGCCATACTTGTAGGGGAAACATTTATGAAAGAAAAAAATGTAAAAGCAGCCGTTACCAAACTGTTTAAGGAACACGTAGTATGAAAAATTTACTTTTAAAATTTTGTGGAACAAAAAGTGGTGAAGACCTCCAAATCGTATCGCAATCTTCTGCAAGTCATATAGGGTTTATATTTGCAGAAAGTAAGAGGCAAGTTACGGTCCAACAAACTTTGAAGTGGTTAAGTGATGTCGATATTACTGATAAAAAATTAGTTGGTGTTTTTGTCAATCAATCTATCGAAGAAATTGTAAGTATAGTAAAATCATTAAATCTATCAATTATCCAATTACACGGTGACGAATCACCAGGTTATATTCGGAAATTAAAAGAAAAGACCCTTGTGGAAATATGGAAAGTTTTTCACCATAAAGGGGATGAAACAGTTAGGAAAATAGAAAAATATGAAAAGTTGATTGACGCGGTTTTAATAGATTGTAAAGTGGGTTCGCAGTATGGAGGGACAGGAAAAGTGTTTGACTGGACGTATATTCCAAACTATAAGGAAGTAACAAAACGTCTTTTTGTCCCACTAATTGTTGCTGGTGGTATTACAGTTGATAACATTGAAAAACTTTTATTATATGAAGAACTGGACGGAATTGACCTTTCGAGCGGGATCGAAGTGAATTTTCAAAAAAACAAAGAGCTAATAGAAAAATTAGAAAGTAAGGTGAGAGGATGATACCAGATTATTTTGGAAGATACGGCCAATTTGGTGGTAAGTATGTGCCTGAAACGTTAATGGCACCCCTAGAAGAATTAGAGAAAGGCTTACAGGAAGCATTACAAGATGAACAATTTTCTCAAGAACTTCTATTTCATTTAAACGAATTTTCGGGAAGACCGACAGCGCTAACTTTTGCGAAAAACATAACAGAAGAACTTAATGGAGCAAAAATATATTTGAAAAGGGAAGACCTTAATCATACAGGTGCACATAAAATTAATAATGCTATCGCTCAAGCATTGTTAGCGAAAAGGTTAGGGAAAAAGAAAATAATAGCGGAAACAGGTGCGGGTCAACACGGTGTTGCGGCTGCTACCGTTGCTGCCAAATTTGGCCTTGAGTGTAAAGTTTTTATGGGTGAAGAGGATATAAGGAGACAAGAATTAAATGTATTTCGAATGAAATTGTTAGGGGCTGAAGTTGTTCCTGTGGATAGTGGCAGCAAAACTTTAAAAGATGCCACAAATGAAGCGATTAGATATTGGGTTCAGCATTGTGAGGACCACTTTTATATGATTGGTTCAGTTGTAGGACCACATCCTTATCCATACATGGTACGGGAATTTCAAAAAATAATTAGCGAAGAAGCGAAAGGACAGTTTCTTGAAAGAGAAGGGAAGTTGCCTACGAAAGTAGTTGCATGTGTAGGTGGTGGTAGTAATGCAATAGGGATGTTTTATCACTTCCTACAAGATGTAGTGGAATTAATAGGAGTAGAAGCTGGTGGAAAAGGCATTCATACAGACAATCATGCTGCAACGTTAGCTAAAGGGTCAAAGGGAGTTATCCACGGTTCTTTAACCTATTTACTTCAAGATGAATATGGCCAAATTACGGAACCTTATAGTATTTCAGCTGGTTTAGATTATCCGGGAATTGGACCAGAACATGCCTACTTACATGATACAAACCGTGTAAAATATGTTAATGTCACGGATATGGAAGCGCTAGAAGCACTTTCGTTTTTATCAAAAAAAGAAGGGATTCTCCCAGCATTAGAATCATCCCACGCGCTGGCATTCGCCTTCAAAGCAGCGAAGAATATGAAAAGTAATGAATCAATACTAGTATGTCTATCTGGTAGAGGGGATAAGGATGTTCAAACTATAATGAATACGATGGAGGAACAAGGCTATGTACGGTAACAGATTACCTAATCATTCGAAAATGTTTATACCTTTTATAATGGCAGGTGATCCAACTCCACAATTCACGATAGATTTAGCGCTTTTACTTCAAGAGGCTGGTGCATCCGTAATAGAATTAGGGGTACCTTATTCCGACCCGCTTGCAGATGGACCTATTATTCAACGGTCCTCTCAAAGAGCGTTACGAGGAAATATGAATTTAGAAAATGCTATTAATTTAGCTGGGCAGATGAGAAAAAAAGGAGTAAAAATTCCGATTATTCTCTTTACGTACTTTAATCCTGTGTTACAATTAGGATATGAACGCTTTTTCGCTTTAACGGATAAAAATGAGGTAGATGGATTACTCGTTCCCGATTTACCATTCGAGGAGAGTGAAATAGTTCGACAGCGCTGCCAACAAAATGGACTAAAATATATATCTTTAGTTGCGCCAACATCTAATGAAAGAATAAAATTAATTGCAAATAATGCAGAAGGTTTCCTTTATTGTGTCTCTTCGTTAGGGGTTACAGGGATAAGAAAAGAACTTTCTCCAAAAGTTCAACAATTTCTTCAAGATGCAATGAAAGAAAGTAACATACCTGTAGCAGTTGGATTCGGAATTTCAAGTGCTGAACAAATAAAAGAACTTCTCCCGCATTGTAACGGGATAGTGATAGGTAGTGCCATTATTGAGTTAGTCGAAAAGCAATTAAGTAATATTTCAACTAATAACGACGTCGCACTCCATTTTATACAGAAACAAGTGCAATCCATGATTGCACCTATTATTTTAGAAAGGTAGATCAATCATGAAGCTTAAACAACAGCTAACGTCATTAAAACCATATCAACCCGGTAAACCAATCGAAGAAGTAAAGAGGGAATATGGTTTAGAAAACATTGTAAAACTTGCATCTAATGAGAACCCATACGGTTGTTCTCCAAATGTAAAAACAACTTTATTTGAAAAATTAGAGAAAAGTGCTACATATCCTGATGGATATGCACAACAATTAAGAACGGTAATCGCAAATCATCTTGACGTTACTGAGAAACAGCTAATGTTTGGGAATGGTTCAGATGAACTTATTCAAATCATTTGCCGTGGACTGCTAGCACCTGGGAAGAATACGGTAATGGCAACTCCTACTTTTACTCAGTATAAACATAATGCTATTATCGAAAATGCAGAAATCCGTGAAGTACCGTTAACGGAAGATGGAGACCATAATCTTCAGCAAATGTTAGAACAAATAGATGAGAAAACAGCTGTTGTATGGTTATGTAATCCTAATAATCCAACAGGGAATTATATTAATGAACAACAGCTAATACCATTTTTAGAAAAAGTACCTTCCACTACGTTAGTAGTAGCGGATGAAGCGTACTATGAATACGTTACGGAAGATGATTATCCTAATTCCGTAGCCCTTCTTTCCCGTTTTTCTAATTTATTCATTACTAGAACATTCTCAAAAGCTTATGGATTAGCAAGTTTTCGCTTAGGTTATGGAATTAGTAGTGAAGAAGTCATACGAGCCTTAGAACCGGTGAGAGAACCGTTTAATGTTAATAGTTTTGCTCAAGCTGCTGGTGCTGCAAGTATTGAAGATTCTGCTTTCGTGCAATCTTGTGCTAGAAAAAACAAAGAAGCTTTAAGTACTTTTTATTCTTTCTGTGAAGAAACAGGGCTAAAGTATTACAAGTCACAAGGAAACTTCATTCTTATTGATTTCCAAAGAGATGGAGACGAAGTGTTTCAATATTTATTGGAACGAGGATACATTGTTCGTTCTGGAAAGGCGTTAGGATTCCCTACTTGTGTTCGTATCACAGTAGGTACACCGGAACAAAATGAGGAACTCTTTTCTCTTATAACTCAATTTCTTCAAGAAAATGTTTAAAGAGAGGATGACTTCCTCTCTTTCTTTTTTGCATGATTATTTATTCCTGTTCGCTTCCTAGGCGAACTAACTATTTTTATTTTTTTGAGTTATTTAAAGAGGGGAGAGATGAACACAGTGGATGGTAATGTTTTAGTTATTGGGCTCGGTTTAATAGGCGGCTCTATAGCGGTTTCTATTAAAGCTACATATCCTTCATCCGTTATTTTTGGATTTGATGTAAAAGAAGAACAAGCAAACCTAGCTAAGACGCTTGGGGTAATAGATAAAGTAAGTAATGATTATTTAGTAACGGCAGAAAAAATGGACTTAATTATCGTATCGGTTCCTGTTTTACAAACAAAAGAAGTGTTACAACGTTTAAGTAAAGTTTCTTTTTCTAAAGAGGTAATTATTACAGATGTTGGAAGTACTAAAGAAAAAATTGTACAGTTTTCCAAACAGTTATTTGAAGCATCTAACGTAACTTATATAGGGGGGCATCCTATGGCTGGTTCCCATAAAAGTGGTGTTGTTGCTGCGAAGGCTCACTTGTTTGAAAATGCCTTCTATATTTTAACCCCAGATGATAGTATCGGTGAGGACAAAGTTCAATTGTTAAAACAATGGTTACAAGGTACAAGAGCAAAATTTATTACGTTGCAACCTTCTGAACACGATAAAGTGGTAGGTGCAATTAGTCACTTTCCACATATTATAGCGGCAAGTCTTGTCCACCAAGCTGAAGTGTTAAATGAAGAAAATAATATCGTGTCTAATTTAGCTGCTGGAGGATTCAGAGACATCACACGGATTGCCTCAAGTAATCCAGTAATGTGGAAAGATATACTTATTCAAAATAAAGAGCATTTGTTACAATTATTTAATAACTGGGAAAAAGAAATGACGGATATAAAAGAAAAATTGTTACGTGGGGATGAAGAAGAATTAGTATCATTTTTTGAGAGTGCGAAATCGTTTCGAGATGGTTTGCCAGTGAAACAAAAAGGAGCAATCCCTTCATTCTATGACTTATATGTTGATATTCCTGACCACCCAGGTGTGATATCAGAAATAACCGGTTATTTAGCGAAGGAAAAAATAAGTATTACGAATATCCGTATTATTGAAACACGAACAGACATTTATGGCGCATTGCGAATAAGTTTTCAATCAGAAGAAGATAGGGTTAAAGCACAACGATGCATTCAACAACATACTTCATATGAAACGTATTTAAATGTATAATATAAAATTTTGGAGGATTAACAATGAAAGAATTGGTGACAAATGTAAAAAATCTACGAGGAGAAATAGACATACCAGGTGATAAGTCTATTTCCCATCGAGCAGTGATGTTTAGTTCTATTGCAACTGGTACGACAACAGTTGAAAACTTTCTAGAAGGAGAAGATTGTTTAAGTACGATACATTGTTTTCGAAAATTGGGTGTTGAAATTGACCAAAAAGGTACAGAGGTTACAGTTCATGGAAAAGGACTTAAAGGACTAGTAGAACCTACTGAAGTGCTGGACGTTGGGAATTCAGGAACTACTGCTAGATTGATGATGGGTCTACTTGCTGGACAGCCTTTCCATTCAGTAGTTGTTGGAGATGAGTCCATTGCAAAGCGGCCAATGAAACGTGTAACAGACCCACTTCGTAAAATGGGAGCAAACATTCACGGAAGAGCTGATGCAAACTATACCCCGATTTCCATTTCTGGTAGTGATATTTCAAACATAGAGTTTCATTCGCCTGTAGCATCTGCACAAGTAAAATCAGCTTTACTTCTCGCTGCGTTGCAAGGTGAAGGAGAAATGGTTATACATGAGCCTGCTAAGTCAAGAGACCATACAGAAAGAATGTTACAAGCATTTGGCTGTGAAATAGAAGAAACAGGCAATACTGTTCGACTGAAAGGCAATCAGACTTTAACTGGTGGAATACATATTACTGTTCCTGGTGATATATCTTCGGCCGCCTTTTTTATCGTAGCAGCATTAATCGTTCCAAACAGTAAAATAACGTTGAAAAAAGTAGGTTTAAATAAAACGAGAACCGGCATTATTGATGTGGTAGAACAAATGGGTGCGACTGTTTTCTACGAGAATAAAAATGTAGAAGGTCCAGAACCTTATGCTGATTTAATTGTGGAAACGAGTGAGTTACACGGTATTGTAATTGGTGGTGAAATTATGCCGAGACTAATTGATGAAATCCCAATAATAGCTTTATTAGCAACAAGAGCAAAAGGAACGACTGTCATAAAAGATGCTGAGGAATTGAAAGTGAAGGAAACAAATAGAATTCGTACTGTTGTTAGTGAACTAACAAAATTGGGTGCTAATATAACGGAAACAGACGATGGGATGGTTATTGTCGGCAATAATACACCATTGCATGGAGCAGAAGTTAACAGTTATGGAGATCATCGTATCGGCATGATGCTAGCGGTAGCAGCTTTAATAGTAGAAGAAGGAGAGGTGCTGTTACAAAATAGTGAAGCTATCTCAGTGTCTTATCCTAACTTTTTTGACCACCTTTCCAATTTAATTTCTTAATATATATCATATATTAATCCTTCCTAACATAGTTTGTTGATAAGACAAGCTATAATAGGAGGGATATTTAAATGGCCTATATAATGGAGGAAGTGAATGTTTTAAAGCACGATAAAGAAATTAAAACGTACTCCCTCTTAGTAAAACACAATAAAATTTCTTTTATGAAAGAAAATAACCAACCAATAGAAAGTTATTTTACGATGAATCTATCGCAATATATTTTAACACCTGGTCATGTCATGATAGATTATAATATGCAAATGATGAATTTTTCACAATTTAAAACATACATAACGAATAAGCTTATTAACAGAGGTTGTACAACGTTGATATCGGTCTTTACCATTGAGAGTGAAAGAGAATTTCACGACCGATTAAAAGAAGCTAGAGCACGTCTGCTCAATAGTCCTATCGATTATTATTTAGCATTAAAACTACCGCTAGAAAAATTAACTCCCTCTATTGTAAGAAAGTGCAAAAGAAATAAAATTCCGGCTATTTTTATCGAAATAGAAAATGTAGAAGCCTTTAAAACGCACCCTTGGGGATGGATTAAAGATGCTTTATACCAATTTCCACTTGCTTTTTTTCCTATTTACAAAGGACCAAAGATGAAAAGTTTTAATAAAATTTGGTCAGGAGTATTAAAAGAACAAAACATTGTGTTTGTACAAACGTGTCCAAAACAACATGCCCCTTTACCCTTAGATGTGTTGATGAAGATAGGAATTTACCCTTCAAAAGGAGAAATTAGAATTGGAGGGGAGTTAGATTATAATTTATATACGTGTCCAGAAGGGATGATTCTTGAAACTGCAAGCGAACTAGATTATGATAATCAACAACCGGAGATTACATTTCATAGAGGAAAGATATTAAAAGCCGGAAAAGAAGTATATTTTCGTCCTGGATTTGGGAACGAATGTAAAGTAACAGTACCAGGGCATTTTCAACTGCAATGAGAGGGAGAGGGAAAGTTTGTCAAACAATGTAATAGAAAAAGCGATGGAACATATTCTAAGTGGAGATACGGAAACAGGACTATCTCTATTAAAGAAAAATGAGAAGAGCTTTTCCGATGAAGAGAAATATAATATTGCACATTATTATACTCAGCTAGGTTTAATAAACGAAGCGAAAAATATATTCGAAGAGTTGGTAGCTAAATATCCTACGGAAAGTGAATTATTAATATCTCTAGCAGAAGTCTATATTGATGCTGATGAAGATGATGAAGCGGTTGGATTATTAGAAACTGTACCTAGAGATGATGAATCATATCCCCAGACGTTAATGCTTTTGGCAGACTTATACCAAGCACAAGGCTTACTTGAGGTTAGCGAAAGAAAGTTACTAGAGGCAAAAAGTATTTTACAAAATGAGCCAATCATTGATGTCGCTCTTGGTGAAACGTATTTATCAATGGGCGATTATAAAAAGGCTATTCCTTATTTTGTAAATGCAAAAAAATCTGGAGAAATAGTTGATTTTTCTTTTGATGAGAGGTTAGCAGAGTGTTATAGTAGTACAGGCCAATGGGAAGAAGCGATGCCATATTACGACAACGCGTTAAAAAAAGAGTTGAATATTGACGTATTATTTCAGTACGCTTTTACTGCGTTTCAAGCAGGATATTTTAAAACGGCTATCGAAAAGTTTAGAGAGGTAAGAGAGTTAGATTATGAATATGCTTCAGTATATTTATATTTAGCAAAGGCACTTGAACATGAAAATTTATTAGAAGAAAGTTTCCAAGTATCAAAAGATGGTTTAGCAGTAAATGAGTACAATAAGGAATTACAATTATTTAGTGCAAAAATGGCATTAAAGCTGCAAAATTTAGATGAAGCAGAAAAACTATTAAGAGAAGCCATTGCACTTGATCCTGGTTACTTAGAAGCGGCTCTAACGCTAACAAAGCTATTGTTACAGGAAGAACGATTTGATGATGTAGTGGAATGTATCGAGGAATTAGAAAAGTTCGGTGAAACTGACCCTCAATTTGATTGGGATTTAGCATTAGCTAAAGAAGGATTAGAACAATATTCAGATGCATTAAATTACTACCGTCAAGCATATACTTCTTTTAAAGATAATAGTGACTTTCTTCAAGACTATGCCTACTTCTTATTGCAGGAAGGATTGCTACAAGAAGCGAAGCCTCTATTTAAAGTATTACTTCAGGAGGATCCTACAAACATTGAGCTTCAGGACGTATATTCTCGATTAGAGGAATAAAAAAGATATTGCAGAGGAGGGACTTTTATTTGGCTACCCCTGTTTCTGTCAACGAGAAGAAAGAATTCATTCGCTGGTTTTTAGGAAACTATCAGCTAAAGAGACGAGAGTGTGTATGGATTTTAAATTATTTAATGAGTCATGATCAACTGATGAGAAAAGTACATTTTGTTGAGCAGGCGCAATTTTGTCCACGTGGCCTTGTAATGTCTACTCACTGTGTAGACGAAGTGCCGTTTAGATTTTACAAGCAAAATGTTATGACCACTGATGCGGAAAAATCTTTCCACGACATACGATTAAATCGAGACGAAGACATTTATATTCAATTGAATTTCCGGTCTGCATATCATTCCCCACAATATGCAGCAGTCCTCGAGGAAAATCCTTTTATGCCTAAAAATATTCAAGGAAATGAAAAGGATCGTATTTTAGCAGAAAAGTTTTTGGAGGAGTCACTTAATAAGTTCCAACGTGAGAAACTATTAAGTATGATTGATGACGCATTAGATCAACAAGATAAAGAAGCATTTGCGAAATTAACGGAGCAATTAAAACAACTATGAAAGATAAAACCTTGTATAATACAAGGTTTATTTTTTTGCTTGCAACACTGTGTGGTATGTTTTATGTTAAAATGAGAAAATGTCAATAGTTTATGTTAGTTACATAAACTTACATAATAATTTGTATAATAGCCAATCACTGAAAGGAAGATTAAAGATGAAATGGACAACCAAAGACGTTACAGTATATGAACAATCAAAAGAGTATATAGACACAGCTATTATTCCGCTTGTACCTATCAGTTTTAAGGCAGATATGAAGAACTTAGCTTCATTAGGAGAATACATTACAACTTTAACGAATGAGCTTGAGAGGCAGTTTAAAGGACGTGTAATGCTATTGCCAACTTATACATATTTGTTTCATGGAAATGGAAGAATAAAAAAAGAAGCGTTAAATGAATATATTCAACATTTGGAAGCGGAAGGAGTTAAACATATTTTCTTACTAACTTCTGATCAACAATGGAAACAAGAAGAGGAGGAGATAAACGGAAAACTATTATGGCTCCCAGCAATCCCTCTAGAGGATATGGAAGAAAAGTACAAGCAAAAACTAATAACAGATCAAATGAATCAGCTTTTACCAATTTTTATTTCAAAGTGGCATTAATATGAAAAGTCAATAAGAACTTGGTAAAAAATAAAATTGTGCTAAAAAAGTCATAACTAATACATTAATTCTGTAAATGTGATTATTGACCTTGCAACAAGATTGATATATCATGAGAATGTCCTAGTTTTCTATGTGTTATTAACTGCTGTCCGTAATGGACGGACTAAGTTTTTCTATATAAGGGGGGAAAAACAAATGAGTGAGAAAAACCATCGTGTTTCTAGACGTCAATTTTTGAACTACACTCTTACAGGTGTAGGTGGATTCATGGCAGCAGGGATGCTTATGCCAATGGTTCGTTTCGCAATTGATCCAGTATTAAAAGCTGGCGCAGAACAAGACTTAGTTGCAGTTGCAAGTGTAGATGAAATTACAAATGAACCACAACGTTTTGACTTTAAAGTACATCAGGTTGATGCTTGGTACGAATCAGAGGAACCAAGATCTGCTTGGGTATACAAAGATGAGAGCGGAAATATTATCGCATTATCGCCAGTTTGTAAACATTTAGGTTGTACTGTTAACTGGGCTTCCGACCCACAAAATCCAGACAAGTTTTTCTGTCCTTGTCACTACGGCTTGTATTACAAAGATGGTCGTAATGTAGAAGGTACACCACCTATCGCTCCACTTGATGTATACGTACATGAAGTGAAAGACGGAACATTATACTTAGGTGCTGCAAAACCACCACAAAGCTAGAAGGGAGGCGTAATCATTGCTTAATAAGATTTATGATTGGGTCGATGAACGTTTAGATATTACGCCTATGTGGCGTGATATTGCGGACCACGAGGTTCCAGAACACGTTAACCCAGCACATCATTTTTCAGCGTTCGTTTATTGTTTCGGTGGATTAACTTTCTTCGTAACAGTAATTCAAGTTTTATCTGGTATGTTTTTAACTATGTACTACGTTCCAGATATTAAGAATGCTTGGGAATCTGTATACTATTTACAAAATGAAGTTGCATTTGGTCAAATCGTACGCGGTATGCACCACTGGGGTGCTAGTTTAGTTATTGTAATGATGTTCTTACATACATTACGCGTATTCTTCCAAGGGGCATATAAAAAGCCACGTGAACTTAACTGGATGGTAGGAGTATTAATCTTCTTTGTTATGTTAGGTTTAGGTTTCACAGGATATTTATTACCTTGGGATATGAAAGCGCTATTCGCTACAAAGGTAGGTCTACAAATTGCAGAGGCAACACCGTTTATAGGTACTGCCGTAAAAACATTGCTTGCAGGACACCCTGAAATAGTTGGTGCACAAACGTTAACACGTTTCTTTGCTATTCATGTATTCTTCCTACCAGCAGCATTATTCGGTTTAATGGCTGCTCACTTTATTATGATTCGTAAACAAGGTATTTCTGGTCCACTATAAAATTAAGTGAAGATAAAAGGAGGGGAAATGTATGCATAGAGGTAAAGGAATGAAGTTTGTTGGAGATTCTCGTGTTCCTGCAGAAGGAAGAAAGCCGAATATCCCGAAAGATTATTCGGAGTACCCAGGAAAGACAGAAGCTTTCTGGCCTAACTTCCTTCTAAAAGAATGGTTGGTTGGTGCTGTTTTCTTAATTGGTTTCTTATGCTTAACAGTAGCTCATGAACCTCCATTAGAACGTATTGCGGATCCAACAGATACAGCTTACATCCCAGTACCTGACTGGTACTTCTTATTCTTATATGAGTTATTAAAATATCAGTATGCGGCTGGTCCTTATACTGTAATCGGTGCAATGGTAATGCCTGGGATCGCATTTGGTGCATTATTACTTGCTCCATTCTTAGATCGTGGTCCAGAGCGACGCCCACATAAGCGTCCACTAGCTACTGGTTTCATGTTACTAGCTATTGCTTCTACGTTCTTCTTAACGTGGCAATCTGTAGAATCTCATGATTGGGAGGCAGCTGCAGAGCAAGGTGCCATCAGAGAAGAATTAGCAATCGAAATTGATGAAACAGCACAAGGTTACGAAATATTACAAGCACAAACGTGTTTATCTTGTCACGGTAACGACCTACAAGGTGCTCCTCCACTAGGACCATCCCTATTGGATAACCCTGATTATACTGCAGAAGATTACATGAAAATCGCTGTAGAAGGAATCGGTGGTATGCCAGGTGATGTATTTAAAGGTACTGATGAAGAATTAGAAATTCTTGGTCAATATTTAGTGGAAATGAACGAAAAAGTTGCAGAACTAGAATAAAACTGGCTATTATAGCCAGTTTTTTTTTGTCTGTTTCAAGTATTATAATAAACAAATTGGTCCATAATGAAATGTTATTATTCTATAGAAGGCCAATTTTTCTCTTCATGACTGGATTTTTACAATCGGAAAAGTTTACAATTGTAATGTTGTAATAAAATATTAGAATACTCTTTAGGAAAGGAGAACAACTCATTGAAATCTACTTGGATACTGCAATTATTAGCACATAGATCAATCCTATGGTTATTACTAATTGTCAATATTTTCGGCACAATATATGGATACATATGGTATGGAGTTCAATTATCGAGCACACCGCTTCACTTTATTCCGTTTGTCCCTGATAGTCCAACAGCTAGCTTATTTTTTGTAATTGTTTTAATCGGTTTTTTGATAGGTAAAAACTTTAAATTATTTGAGGCGTTAGCACTTATTACGTTAGTAAAGTACGGAGTATGGGCTGTTGTCATGAACCTATTAACGCTCATGGAAAATGGTTATTTATCATGGGACGGTTATTTGCTAATTGCCTCACATGGTGCCATGGCGGTACAAGGCATTCTGTACAGTTCTTACTATCGTTTTCGCATGTCACATTTAGTTATTGCAGCAATATGGACAATACATAACGATATTATAGATTATGTTTTTGAGATGATGCCTTGGTACGGTAGTTTATCTCAATATATGCAGCCAATCGGTTATTTTACGTTTTGGTTAAGTATTTTTTGTATCGGATTAGCATATTATCTTGTCATACGAAAAGATAGCTATAAACTACAACTGAATTAATGTTCTATCCTTGTCCCATTTTACATATGATTTAATAGATTGCATGGGAGGGACAAGGTATGATGGTTCGCTTACTTATTGGAATAATAGCTATCTTTTTATGTTTCCCTATTACACAAGTGACAGCTGCAGATTCCAAACCTTATGAAAAACTAAATGATTTACTAGAAACATCTATTCAGTTATCTCGACAAGAACGTTATGTTGAAGCACACAATTTATTAGAAATATTTATGGATGATTTTTCGAAAATGATGACCACACAAAAAAATGTAAAAATGGATGATGTCCGTGTCATTATGTCGGTACATTCACAAACGAAGGATATTTTAATGAACGGAACAGTACCTCATGAAGAAAAAGTCAGGAATGTAATGATGTTACGTCTGGCCGTCGATGCGATGAGTTCGGAACATCAGCCGCTATGGACAGAAATGGAAGAACCGATTATTACTACCTTCCAGCAGTTAAAGCATTCAGTTGAGTCGAAAGATGAGAACATATTCGGTCAGCATTACTATCGGTTAATTAAAACTTATAATCTAATCCTTCCTAGCCTTAGAATGGATGTAAAACCTGAGTATATTGCAAAGGTTGATGCTCACTTACAATATTTAGACCAAAACAAGCGTACAATAATTCAAGATCCATCTAAAATGGATCAACTTAATGCAATGGAAACAGATTTTAGAGCATTATTTGAACAGTTAAAGGAAGATGAAACAGATCCGAGTTTATTATGGGTAATGATCAGTACAGGGAGCATTATTTTACTTACATTGTCCTATGTTGCTTGGCGGAGGTATGAGGCAGAAAATCGTAAGCGAAAGCGTAAAAAGCAAAAAGATTGACAACAATAATGAATAATAAATAAAATAAAATTATCATTATGTTGTTAATTTATTTTCTAGGAGGAACAATACGGAATGGCGATGTTCATAATATATTTTGCTGCTTTGCTTATTTTACCATTATGGGCACAATCAAAAGTAAAAAGTGCATATAAAAAATATTCTAAAATTGCAAACACATCAGGTATGACAGGTGCACAAGTTGCAAGAAAAATATTAAATGATAACGGCATGTATGATGTACGAGTAGAAGAAACAAGAGGAATTTTAACAGATCACTATGATCCGCGTTCTAAAGTTGTTCGTCTCTCATCAGAAAACTATCATGGACATTCAGTTGCTGGTGCAGCCATTGCAGCCCATGAGGTGGGGCATGCAATCCAAGATAATCAAGACTATGCTTTTTTAAGATTTCGGCACGCGTTAGTTCCAGTTGCGAATCTTGGATCTAATTTTTCTTACTTTTTAATTTTGGCTGGTATTTTTATGTATTCAAATAACTTACTTCTTCTTGGTATTTTATTCATGGCTGCTGCCGTTTTATTTCAAGTAGTAACGTTACCAGTAGAGTTTAATGCATCGAATAGAGCAATGGATCAACTAGTTGCTACTGGGATTATTACAAATAGTGAAGAGCGTGAAACGAAAAAGGTATTAAATGCTGCTGCATTAACATATGTAGCTGCAGCTGCTGTAGCAGTACTGGAGTTACTCCGCTTCGTATTAATTTATTTAAACAATAGAGAATAACATTTAACGCAAGGACATAGTCCTTGCGTTAAATGTTAGCGAAGATACGTTCAATTTGGAAGTTATTCTATAATGGTCATGAAATAACCGAATGGTAAGTGGACATATTAATTAAAGCGGTAGTAGGAAGAATAAAACGTTTTAAATGGAAAACGCAACGATTTTTTCGCTGCGTTTTTCTCTATTACGTTATTTATTATCGTTCTAACGGGTTTTTGTTCTCATCTAAAGTAAAACCTTCCCCTAGTACATCATGAACATCACTTACGGCTACAAAGGCGTGTGGGTCAGTTGATGTAATAATATTTTTAAGTTTTACTATTTCATTTTTGCCTACTACACAATATAAAATATCTCGGTCTTGTTTAGTATAAGAGCCTTGACCACGCAAAATGGTTACGCCACGATCCATTTCTTTTAATATATTGGATGCTATTAATTCATTTTTATCGGATATGATTGTAGCCCCTTTTGCTGCATATGCTCCTTCTTGCATAAAATCAATCACTCGGGCCGCTACAAAAACTGCAACTAGAGTGTACATCCCTTCACGGTAGGAGAGATACGCAATAATGGAAACGGCAATAACGATGGCGTCGAAAAGAAACATCGTCTTTCCCATACTCCAGCCAATATATTTGTGGGCAAGTCTTGCAATAATGTCAACACCACCAGTAGTTCCACCAAAACGGAATATTATTCCGAGTCCAACACCAATTGTAACCCCAGCCAAAAGAGCAGCTAACGTTAAATCATCCAATAAAGGTGGAAACATAATGTTAGGCGTTCGTTGGAAAATCCATAAAAATACAGACAAACTAACAGTTCCTAAAATGGTATAAATAAAAGTGTTTTTACCTAAAAGTTTCCAACCGATAAAAAAGATAGGGATGTTTAAAATTAGGTTAGTATAGGATGGGTCTAAGTTAAAAACAAAATATAAAAGTAATGTTATCCCAGTAAAACCGCCTTCTGCTAAATTATTTTGCATATTAAAATTTACTAATCCATAGGCAAAAATTGCAGAACCTAAAAGAATATAAAGTATATTGACAAGTCGTAACCCTTTCATCTTTTATTCCTCCACCGAATCATATTTCAACCGTTTCATTATAAAGTATCTTTAACATAGAAGTAAACCGAATATTATATTTGTCAAATGAGCTACTTTTAGCTAACATGAAAGAGAGGTGAATGATAGTGGAAGAGCGTAAAACGTTGGAACAAATTCAACAAGAAGTGGATAACTACATTTCTCAATTTAAAGAAGGATATTTTAGTCCTTTAGCGATGTTAGCGCGTTTAACAGAAGAGTTAGGAGAGCTAGCTAGAGAAGTGAACCATTATTATGGAGAAAAACCTAAAAAAAATACAGAAACAGAAAAAACAATTGAAGAAGAACTAGGCGATTTATTATTTGTGCTTATATGTTTTGCAAATTCTCAAGGAATAGACCTACAAGAGGCACATGACCGAGTAATGCATAAATTTAACACTCGTGATAAAGATCGATGGACAAAGATTGATGAAGGGATAGAATGATGTGGAAAAAATAAAAATAATTTTAGCCGGCCCTCGTGGTAGAATGGGAAAAGAGGCAGCATTTTTAATACATAATACGGAACACTTTGAACTTGTCGGGTGTATCGACCGAATAAATGATGGTAAAGCATTAGCGGAAGTAGAAGGATTTCCTAACTCTTTAAAGGGTAAAATTTATACTGACGCAGAATACTGCTTTCAAAATGTTGAAGCGGATGTTTTAATCGATTTAACAACTCCTGAAATTGGAAAAAAACATACAGAACTTGCCCTTCAATACGGAGTTCGTCCTGTTGTTGGCACAACAGGGTTTACAGAAGAGGAGTTAGAACATATAGGGAAACTAGCAAAAGAGAAACAGTTAGGTGTAATTATTGCTCCAAACTTTGCAGTAGGGGCAATCTTAATGATGAAATTTGCTCAAATGGCTGCTAAACATTTTGCAGATGTAGAAATTATCGAATTACATCATGATCGAAAATTAGATGCTCCTTCTGGGACAGGAATTAAAACAGCAGAAATGATTTCCCAAACTCGTACATCAAAACAACAAGGTCATCCAGAAGAAGAAGAACAAATGCAGGGAGCAAGAGGGGCAACGACGAAAGATGGTATACATATTCATAGCGTGCGTTTGCCAGGACTAGTAGCCCACCAAGAGGTTATATTTGGAGGAGAAGGGCAATCTTTAACGATACGTCATGATTCTTATAACAGAGCATCGTTTATGTCTGGAGTTAAATTAAGTGTAGAAACAGTAATGAAATTAGATATGCTTGTATATGGATTAGAAAATATTATCGAATAATGGGGGACTAACGATGAAAATTGCATTAATTGCACACGATAAAAAGAAAACAGATATGATTCATTTTGCTACAGCATACAGCACTGTTTTAAAAGAACATGAACTTTTTGCAACTGGTACTACGGGGATGAAAATATCGGAAGCAACAGGACTAAATGTATATAGATTTCAATCAGGCCCACTAGGAGGAGACCAAGAAATTGGGGCAATGATTGCGCAGAATAATATGGATTTAGTTATATTTTTTAGAGATCCATTAACAGCTCAACCACACGAACCAGACGTAACAGCTCTTTTAAGGTTATGTGATGTATATGCGATTCCGTTAGCAACAAATATGGGCACCGCTGAAATTTTAATTAAAGGATTAGAACGTGGAGATTTTGTGTGGCGTAACGTTATTCATGATCGACAGAAGGAAGAGAATTAATAATGAATCTTGATTTTTTAATTTTTGGTGCACACCCTGACGACGTTGAGATCGGAATGGGTGGCACAATTGCAAAATATGTGTCAGAAGGTTTTAAAATAGGTATTTGCAATATAACGAATGCGGAATTGTCTTCTAACGGAACTGTGTCGCTTAGACAAGAAGAAGCTACTAAGGCAGAAAAGGTTCTTGGTATTGCAGTGAGGGAACAGTTGGATATTCCAGACCGTGGTATTTATATACAAGAAGACAATGTGAAGGAAGTAGTTGCAATAATCCGAAAGTGGAAACCGAAAGTAATCTTTTTTCCGTACCATATAGATAGACATCCTGACCATGGTAATTGTGCTGCGCTTGTACGGGAGGCAATCTTTTCTGCCAAAATAAAAAAATTTAATGATAAAAATAGTCTCCCGGCACATCAAGTAGAAAAACAATACTCCTATATGATTAATGGTTTTCACAAACCTAATTTTTTCGTAGATATAACAGATTTCATACATAAAAAACAAGAAGCACTAAGTTGTTATCGAAGTCAATTCGAAAAAGAGGAAGGCGGAGAAGATACACCTTTAACTTCGAACTATATTAGTTCAGTAATTAGCAGAGAAAAAGTGTTTGGTAAAGAAATTGGAGTTGGTTATGCAGAAGGATTTTTTGCAGAGAGCCCACTTGTATTGCATCACGATTTAGTGGGAGGAGCTCGAAAATGACTCGTAAATTGAAAATAGGTATAACATGCTATCCGACTGTTGGAGGTTCGGGCGTTATTGCAACAGAACTTGGCAAATTACTCGCGGAAAGAGGACATGAAATTCATTTTATTTCCTCAAGTATGCCGTTTCGATTAAACAAAGTTTATAGCAATATTTATTATCATGAAGTTCAAGTAAATCAATATTCTGTTTTTCAATATCCACCTTATGATATCGCCTTAGCTAGCAAGATGGAGGAAATCGCTAGGAGAGAAAAATTAGATATACTTCATGTTCATTATGCTATTCCACATGCTATTTCGGCATATTTAGCGAAAAAGATGACAGGGGACAAGCTTAAAATAGTGACAACATTACACGGAACAGATATTACTGTTTTAGGTTACGACCCTTCGCTTACTAATATGATACGATTCGGCATTGAAGGTTCAGATATTGTGACAGCTGTATCCAAATCATTAGTAGAACAAACGTATGAATTGGTTAAACCTAATAAAGAAATTCAAACGGTTTATAATTTCGTAGACGAACGAGTATATTACAAACGAAATTTAGATGAATTAAAACAGCAGTATGGTATATTACCCGAAGAGAAAGTCGTTATACATGTATCTAATTTCCGAAAAGTAAAAAGAGTAACAGATGTTATTAAAAGTTTTGAATTAATACATAAGGAAATACCTTCAAAATTATTATTAGTAGGCGACGGACCAGAAATATCTGTCGTTTGTGATTTAGTAAGAGAAAAGAATCTAGAAGGTCAAGTGTTATTGTTAGGAAAACAGGAAAATGTAGCGGAACTATACTCTATTAGTGACCTCATGCTTCTGCTATCAGAGAAAGAAAGTTTTGGGCTTGTGTTGCTAGAAGCTATGGCATGTGGTGTACCAACTGTCGGAACAAAAATCGGTGGAATACCTGAAGTTATTGATAATGGCGTAACGGGCTACATTTGTGAACTAGGTGATATTAATGACATTGCTAATAAAGCAATTACTATACTAACGGATCCTGATACATATCAACAATATTCACTTCAAGCTTTGAAAAGAGTTAAGGAAAACTTCAGTTCACAAATTATTCTTGAACAATACGAACAGCTTTACTATGCATTAATGAGCGAATGATTATACTCGTAGTTACAGGGAGATTGTTATGAACGCAGCATTTATGAGAGCAATACCAGTGCTAAAAGTGTTAAAACAGGAAGGCCATGAGGCGTATTTCGTTGGTGGATCGGTACGTGATTCCCTACTAAAAAGGGAAATTGGAGATGTAGATATAGCTACTTCTGCAACTCCAGAGCAAATTATTAATATGTTCCCTAAAACAGTGGACATTGGAAAAGAGCACGGAACAATAATTGTTGTAACGGAAGAGGAATCTTACGAAGTGACGACGTTTCGCTCTGAAAGTACATATTCTGATAATAGAAGACCTGATAGTGTAACATTTATAAAAAGTTTGAAGGAAGATTTAAGAAGGCGCGATTTTACTATTAATGCAATGGCAATGACAGAAACAGGAAGTATTATTGACTACTTTCAAGGAAAGGAACACCTTAAGCAGAAAAAGATTCATACTGTTGGCAATGCCGATGAGCGCTTCTCAGAAGATGCACTAAGGATGTTAAGAGCTGCTCGTTTTAGTAGTCAACTAAAATTTACCATTTCACTTAAAACTGTCGAAGCGATGAAAGCAAACGCTAAGCGATTAGCGGCTATTTCTGTCGAACGAAAGACTGTTGAGTTTGAAAAGTTATTAAAAGGCGTAAACATTGTGTACGCATTAAATATTTTATATGAGACTAATCTGCTTTCCTATTTGCCACGGGTGAGTGGAAAAGTAATGCAACTAACACAAATCGGTGAAAAGTTAGAACAAACTAGTTTAAATGAACGCTCAGAACTTTGGACAGCAGTTGTTAAAAGTTGTGGAATTGAAAACATAGAGCTGTTTTTACAGGAATGGAAATTGCCTAAAAAGGTAATTCATTCGGTAATGAAAAATGTACGTATTTGGAATATATTAAACAATTCCTCTTGGGATACATTTAAAGTGTATGAAGCAGGCATTACGACTGCCCTAGAAGTTGAGAAAATTCGATCTGTTATAGAGGGTACGCAGCCTCAATATGAGATAGTAAAAAGCCTATATGAACAATTACCAATTCGTTCAAAACAAGATTTAGCAATAAATGGAACTGACTTAATACATATGTATGGGAAGAAGCCAGGTAAATGGGTCTCAGACATATTAAATAAACTTGAAGAAAAAGTGTTAGAAGGAACGATTATAAACACCCCTTCTACAATAAAGGAGTGGGTTCTTCAATGCAAAATGAAACAAGAAAAAAATTATTAATGATTTTTACAGAAGCAAACGGTGATTGGGTATCTGGTCAAAATATAAGTGAAAAACTAGGTTGTTCCAGAACCGCCGTTTGGAAGCATATTGAAGATTTAAGGCAAGAAGGATATGAACTAGAAGCGGTTCGAAGGAAAGGATACCGAATAACCAAAGTCCCTGATAAAATTAGTGGGAATGAGATTGGACTTGGTCTCCAAACGGAAAGATTAGGGCGCTTCATTCATTTTGAAGAGTCTGTTGACTCTACCCAAAAGATTGCACATAAATTAGCATACGATGGAATGAAGGAAGGAACGATCGTAGTCGCGGAAGAACAAATCTCAGGAAGAGGTCGTTTAGATCGAAAATGGCATTCACCTAAATATACTGGTATTTGGATGAGTGTACTCCTACGACCGAATTTACCACCTCCTAAAGCACCACAGCTCACTTTAATAGCAGCTGTAGCAATTGTTCAAGCAATTGAAGAAGTTACAAGGTTACAACCTAATATTAAATGGCCGAATGATATATTACTGAATGGAAAAAAAATTGTTGGCATTTTAACGGAAATGCAAGCAGAAGCAGACAAAATTAATTCAGTCATTATAGGAATTGGCATAAATGTAAACCAACAGTTAGAGCATTTCCCAGAAGAACTACAGACAATCGCCTCTTCCTTATTAATTGAAAGTGGTAAAACTTATACTAGAGCAAAATTAATTCAAGTTATTTTAGCTAAGCTTGAGAAATTATATGATCAATATTTACAACACGGCTTTTTGCCAATAAAGCTATTGTGGGAATCGTATGCGCTGAGCATTGGTAAACAAATTGTTGCTAGAACGATTACCGGTTCCATAAAAGGAGTAGCTAAAGGCATTACGGACGATGGTGTGCTAATGCTGGAGGATAAAGATGGTAAGACACATTATATCCATTCAGCAGATATTGAAATGGAGAAAAAATAATAGATTCTTTTATCTTAATTCTTTATAATGTACTTGAATGGGCGGTATCTCAAAAGAACTGCACCGATTTTAGTAAAAAAACTTATGAATGAAAGTCTGCCTTGATCTTTTAGGACGGGGACAGAGGGATATAGTCACTTCACTCCTTCTTTCTCAATTTTCGAAAGAAGGTTTTTTATTTTTTCTAACCTCTTCCTACTAAAAAGGCGACATAATACAGGAGGAGATTAACGATATGAAAACTTCTACCGATTTTTTAAAAATGAAAAAGAATAGCGAAAAAATTGTAATGCTTACTGCTTATGATTACCCTTCGGCTAAAATTGCGGAACAAGCTGGAGTAGATGTCATATTAGTTGGAGACTCGTTAGGAATGGTTGTGTTAGGGTATGACACGACTGTGCCTGTAACGATTGAAGATATGATTCATCATACAAAGGCAGTAAAAAGAGGCGCACCATCCACTTATATCGTAACCGATATGCCATTTATGACATATCACCTTTCTATGGAAGATACGTTAAGAAATGCTAGGGAAATCATTCAACAATCTGGTGCACATGCATTGAAGCTTGAAGGTGCAGGTAATGTTATAGAAAAAATGGATGCACTTAACAAAGCTGGGATTCCTGTTGTTGCACATTTAGGATTAACACCACAAACTGTTGGCGTTTTAGGTGGCTATAAAGTGCAAGGTAAAGATATAAAGAGTGCGAAAAAGCTTATAGAAGATGCGAAAAAATGTGAAGAAGCTGGGGCGATAGCTCTTGTTTTAGAATGTATACCAATGCAGCTTGCAAAAGAAGTTTCAGAGTCTATATCAATTCCTACAATCGGTATTGGTGCAGGGATAGATACAGATGGGCAAGTGCTAGTGTTTCATGATGTTGTTACGTACGGTGTTGATCGTGTCCCAAAGTTTGTTAAGCAATATGCAAATATGCAAGAGCAAGCGTTAAAAGGAATAGAATCATACGTTTCAGAAACGAAAAATAATATTTTCCCTACGAGAGAGCATTCATTTACGATGAAAGAAGAAACAGTTCAAGCTTTATATGGAGGGAAAAAGCAATGAAGCGTATTTCAACAGTTTCCGAGATGCAAGAGATTAGTATAAATAATAAAAAGTCAGGTAAACGAATCGGGTTTGTTCCAACTATGGGCTTTTTACACGAGGGACATCTGCAATTAGTAAAGAAAGCTAGAGAGCATAATGATATTGTCGTTTTAAGTATTTTTGTCAATCCACTACAATTTGGTCCTAATGAAGATTTTGAAGCCTATCCTCGTGATATTGAAAGGGATGAAATGCTTGCTAAAGAAGCAGGTGTCGACTATTTATTTTATCCTTCAGTGGAAGAAATGTATAAAGAAAAAAGAACATCGGTGATTCAAGTGGTGGAAAGATCGAATGTACTATGTGGTGTAAATAGAGTAGGGCATTTTGACGGTGTTGCAACGGTCGTAATTAAATTGTTTAATATTGTTTTACCGGATAAAGCCTATTTTGGTATGAAGGATGCTCAGCAAGTAGCAGTTTTAGAAGGAGTTATAGAAGATTATAATATTCCAGTTGCAATTGAAAGAGTACCAACTGTTCGAGAGGAAGATGGTTTAGCCAAAAGTTCTCGAAATGTTTATTTAACAAATGAAGAAAGAGCTGAAGCGCCAGTTTTATATCAAGCGTTACATCTTGGAAAACAATTACTACTTGAAGGTAAAACAACCAACTTTGTTAAAAATAGTATAAAAGAAATGATTGAAAAAGAGACAACAGGTCATATAGAATATATAGAGGTTTTAACTTATCCTGATTTAAAAAGTAAAAGTAGAAATGATAAGGAACTTATTATAGCGTTAGCAGTTAAATTTTCAAAAGCTAGACTGATTGATAATATAGTCTTTACATTTTAATATTTTATGCAGCAGGAGGCCAAAAACATGTTTCGGACATTAATGAATGCGAAAATACATCGTGCAAGAGTAACGGAGTCTAACTTGAACTATGTTGGTAGCATTACGATAGATGAAGATATATTAGACGCTGTAGGGATGGTTGCAAACGAAAAAGTTCATATTGTAAACAACAATAATGGTGCTCGTTTTGAAACGTATATTATCCCTGGAAAGCGTGGGGGGAAGGAATTCTGCCTAAATGGAGCAGCAGCGCGCTTAGTGCAACCAGGTGATGTCATAATCGTCATTTCCTATTGCATGTTACCAGAAGAGAAAATTCATTCGCACAAACCAAAAGTCGCTGTTATGAATGAAGAAAATGAAATAGTAGAAATGTTAGGAACCGAACCAGCAGCAACAATTAAATAAAAAATTATAAGAAGATGAGATTATTCGCTCATCTTCTTTTTTGATCGTTAAGTAACAAAACGTGTAAATTTTGTGGATAACTACTAACTTTACTTACGTTACGTCTAGCTCCGGCTCAAACTTCACTTTTCCTCCGTACGATAAGTCAACATCAGCTTAACGAAGGTTCGCTGTGTTTCCTTTATCTCCCTCGGAAAAGCTCCAGTTTGTTTGGACCTGAACGAGCCGCCTCCGCTTTTCTAACTACTGGAACTAGATTTTGTATGTTACAATACTTTATATAAGTTGTATCTATTATTGGAGGAAGATTTCATTGAAACGAAAAGAGTTTGCGGTTATAGGTTTAGGGAGATTTGGAGGCAGTATTTGTAAAGCGTTAAGCGAAGAAGGAGTAGAAGTACTCGCGATTGATATAGATGAGGATAGAGTAAATGCTTACGCGAATATTGCTTCACATGCTGTTGTTGGAGATACAACGGATGAAGCGGTATTGAAAAGCTTAGGTATTCGTAACTTCGATCATGTAATAGTAGCGATAGGAGATAGTATTCAAGCGAGTATCCTTACAACACTTATTTTAAAAGAATTAGGCGTGCCTCATATTACGGTTAAAGCAACCAATGACTATCACGAAAGAGTGTTAAATAAAATAGGGGCTGACCAAATCGTCCATCCAGAACGAGATATGGGAAAACGCATAGCTCATAATATTATATCTAATAACGTATTGGATTACTTAGAGTTATCTGACGAGCATAGCATTGTAGAAATTGTTGCTAGTAGAAGATTAGACGGTCATTCCATAATTGACTTAGACATACGCGCAAAATATGGAATAAATATCGTTGCTATTAAGCGTGGGAAAGATATCATTGTTTCCCCGCAAGCAACAGAAATTATCCGTCATGGTGATATACTAATTGTCATCGGTGCAGATACAGATATAAATCGTTTCGAGAAAAAGCTAGTTGAAGAATAAAAATATTCAATTGCTGGACCTAAACAGAAATAAATTAAAAATGCAAATAGACAAATAGTTCAAAATGAAACAGGTACCACTATAGCGGTACCTGTTTCATTTTAATTATTGTGCTTAATAAATTTGTGAATTTATTATCCTTCGAAAAGACACTTGATGTTATTAGCAAAGGCCTCCCATTGTTAAATGAAACCTCCACTGGAAGAGCTTGTCTTATACTTGTCAGGAAGGACTCTTCATCTACGCTTTTATATTTATACTTCCATTATAATTGGAAGTATCATTGGGCGACGTTTTGTTTTTTCATATAAAAATGGTGATAACGTGTCCGTTATTTCATTTTTAATTTCAGACCATTGAGTAGTGCGACGTTCCATAATTTTATTAAGATGTTTATGAATTAAACTTTGAGCATCATTAATTAAATCACCAGACTCTCTCATATAAACGAATCCTCGTGATATGATGTCTGGACCAGCAGAAATTTTAAACTCTTTCATATTTATACTTACCACTACTACGACTAAGCCTTCTTCCGACAGGATACGTCTATCTCTTAACACGATGTTACCAATATCACCTATACCACTACCATCGATAAAGACATTTCCGGAAGGTATTTTGCCAGCAACTGCTGCTTCGTCCTCGCTTAATGCTAATACTTCACCATTATCCATTATGAAGCAATTATCAGGATCGACACCACAGTCAATTGCGTGCTTTGCATGCATTTTTTGCATACGGTATTCACCGTGTATTGGCATGAAAAACTTCGGTTTCATTAAACGCAGCATTAATTTCTGTTCCTCTTGACCACCATGACCTGATGTATGTATATCACTTAAAGCTCCATGAATAACATCAGCACCAGCACGGAATAACATATTAATTGTTCGATTAACGCTTAATGTGTTACCTGGAATCGGTGATGAAGAAAATACAACAGTATCTCCAGGTATAATTTGAATTTGACGATGTGTTCCATTGGCAATTCGAGAAAGGGCTGCCATTGGTTCACCTTGGCTACCTGTACAAAGAATAGTAACTTTATTTGCAGGTAATCGGTTTATTTGGTTTGATTCAATAAAAGTATCTTTAGGGGCTCTTATATAACCTAAATCTAAACCAATATTAATGGCTGCTTCCATACTTCTTCCGAATACAGCAATCTTTCTGCCATTCGCGACAGCGGCTTCTGTAACTTGTTGTAGACGATGGATGTTAGATGCAAACGTTGCAAAAATAACTCTTCCAGATACTTTACGGAAAATATCGTGAATACTATCTCCAACTTTACGTTCCGACATTGTAAAGTCTGGCACTTCACTATTTGTACTGTCTGATAAAAGACAAAGTACTCCGTCCTTACCGATTTCAGCCATTTTTGTTAAATTTGCAGGTTCCCCAACAGGTGTAAAGTCAAATTTAAAGTCACCAGTGTGCACGATATTTCCAGGTGGTGTTTTTACAACAATACCGTATGAATCAGGAATGCTATGTGTTGTACGGAAGAACGTTACAGATGTTTTTCTAAATTTAATAATATCGTCTTCTTGTACTTCAATTAATTTGGCAGTTCTTAGTAACCCATGTTCCTCTAATTTGTTCCGAATTAGACCTAGAGCAAGTTTACCACCGTATACCGGGACATTAATTGCTCTTAATAAGTAGGGAATACCACCAATATGGTCTTCGTGACCATGAGTGACGAATAATCCTTTAATTTTTTCTTCGTTTTTTACTAAATAAGTGTAATCAGGAATAACATAATCGATCCCAAGTAATTCATCTTCGGGGAATTTTATTCCAGCGTCAATCAAGATAATTTCATCTTGAAATTGAACTGCGTAGGTGTTTTTTCCAATCTCACCTAAACCACCTAACGCAAACACTGCTGCTTGATTGTTTTTGACAAACTTCATTATCCTATCTCCAATACTTTAAAGTGTTCTGATTGTTGTTCGTAAGCTAAGTATTCACCTTCAACAGGAATTACAATTTCAATGTTGTATGGCTTATCTTTCAATGCAATACGAACATCTTTTTCGGCTTCTCCTTCTACAAACACCGTTTTTGTTTTTTCTCTTACTGGTGCTTCAGTAAGTTGTTCTTGATAATAAACTTTAAAAATCATAAATAATCTCTCCTTGGTTTTATTTCTATATATATTAACTACTTTTAAACGCTTTATTTATACGAAACGAACCGATAAGTGCACAAGCGCAAACATATGCAGCATATCAAAGGGTATGTATAACAAATTGAGAGTACAACAAAAATAACTTCATTATTCTCTATTCTATTAAAAGTAATTTAACTAATAAATTATTGATGTGTTCGACCTTGAATATAATCTGCGGAGGAGGGTAGAAATGTTCCTCTTCCGTACAGAGATAGTAGTTATAAACGGACGGTAGTCTAGATTTTTATTTTACCATAATCCCAGTAACCGAACAAATTGGTACAATTACCATAGTTATCCTTTATTATATATAATTTCTATTCATTTTGCATGTTTTACATGAAAACATATAATATGTATTATTTTTTATATAAAAAAATTATAGGCTGTCCTAAGTATATATTAAATAGTATTTTCGCCGTTTTGGACAGCCTATGTAAATAAATTAAGCGATTGTTCTTCGTTTTAATAAATCGTTCCATCGACGAAGTAACTCTTTTTTTAATTTTTTAAGCATAAAAGTACCTCCTACCTATAGTGTGTTTTTAAGGTATTTGGTTTTATTATGTGTTATTTTCAGAAATACTCTCTTTAAAAAATAAGGAAAAAGATTTCTTCGTTTTTTACGGTTTACGAATAAAAAAGACTATTTACCAATTAGTAAATAGTCTTTCATCTTACATGCATCATTACTTTAGTATTACTATCATTTTATCTTTCAATCGGTGTAGCGTCTTCAGGAGGAGTTGATGGATTTTGTTTATTAATATGGTCATAAAACATTATTCCGTTTAAATGGTCTATTTCATGTTGGAAAACTACCGCAACAAGACCTTTTAATCTTAATTTTAATTCTTCACCCGTAATGGACGTTGCTTTCACAGTTATTCTTGCATATCTCGGTACAAAGCCTTCTATATTTTCGTCCACTGATAAGCATCCTTCACCAGTCGTTAAATAGCTTTTTTCGACAGAATGACTAATTATTTTTGGGTTAACTAGGGAATAGCTATGAAGTGTTCCTTTTTCATCATGAACATGAATTGCTATCATTCTTTTTGAAATGTTTATTTGTGGTGCAGCTAATCCAATTCCTGGACGCAATTTGTATTTAGCTGAAACTTCAGGATCTTGGGAATTTTGAACATATTCCATCATCTTTTCTAAAGTTTCTTTATCTTCATTACTTAATGGTAATTTTACTTCACTCGCTACTTTTCTTAATGTTGGATGTCCATCTTTAATAATGTCATCTGTTGTTAACATTTATGTCACTCCATTCAATGTGTCTATAAAATCATTTTAACAATTATTTTTACTGACTGTACATAAATTTGTAATTTTTTTGGACGAGCACCATACGTTAATTATAAGTACAATTTTATTACACTTACTAATTATTATAACAAATGTGTGAAAAAGCTATTGTCAAACATTGTAGCAAAATTTATAGTTAAGATGTTACTAAGTTAGGGGGATATAATTGTGTGGCAATGGAAAAAAGTATTACTATCGATCGGATTGGCAACTACATTAATATTGACAGGTTGCACAGAGAAAGAAAAAGCAGAACAAAAAATCTTTGATACGTTGGAACATGTAGTAGAATTAGAAACTAACTTTGAAGAGCAACAAGAGCCACTACTTCAACTAGAACAAAAAGAAAAAGAACTTTATGACGAAATCATCTCCCTTGGGATGAAAGAATTCGAGCAGATTATCGTTCTTGCTAAAGAGGCTACATCAGTAGTGGAAGAACGTAGAGAACATATGGAGAGAGAAAAGGCGAGCATCGATGAGGCTAGAGAACATTTTGAAGAAGTTTCTACTCATATGGAAGAATTAGAAGATGAACAATTAAAGCAAGAAGCGCAAGAACTCTATCAATTAATGGAGAAAAGATATGGAGCCTACGATGAACTGTATACGTATTACATGGAGGCAATAGAACTTGACATAGAATTATATGAGTTATTCCAACTAGAAGATTTAACGATGGAGCAATTAAAAAATCAAATAGATAAGATTAACGACACGTATACAAAAATTAAAGAAGCAAATGAGAAGTTTAATGAAAATACAGAACAATATAATGAAGATAAATATAAGTTTTATCAAAATGCTGGCTTAAATGTGGAATATAACAATTAAAGTGTGAGGAAAAGGGTATTATCTAAAGATAATACTCTTTTTTGTATTATCTTTTAAATGTATGAAAAAGTGAAGGCTTTACATAGTTTAAAGTTATTATAAAATAGTATTTTATATAATCTGTTCCAATATTGTAGTACAGTTTATGTTTTTGTATTAATACAGAGTTTTCAATGGGTTTCTATTTTTAATTAAAAAACAAAGTAATTGACTGAATGGAGCGATTTATTGTACACTCATTATTGTACTATTATTAATGTAGTTAACTATTGATACAGGTTAATTATAGTGGTATTGTAAATAAGTACGTACACTATAAATTTTTAAAGCAAAAAGTTGCTGCAATGATTGACAATAAAAATTGTCTTTTTCAATTTGTTTTTGGGCAACCTATTTTTGTATGTTTCAAAACAAATGGTATCAATGAATTTTCTTAATAGAAAGGAAGAGGTGACGAACATGGCAGCAAAAACGAAAAATGCCAAATTCGATCCACAACAACAATTTAAAAAAGTGGAAGAGATTTTTCAAACGTTCCAAATTTTAAATGAAGAAGGAAAAGTGGTTAATGAAGCTGCAATGCCAGAACTAACTGATGAGCAGCTTAAAGAACTAATGCGTCGTATGGTTTATACTCGCGTATTAGACCAACGTTCTATTAGTTTAAATAGACAAGGGCGTTTAGGATTCTACGCTCCAACAGCTGGTCAAGAAGCTTCACAATTAGCTTCACAATTCGCGCTTGAAAGTGAAGACTTTATCCTTCCTGGATACCGCGATGTACCGCAAATGATTTGGCATGGCCTTCCGCTGTACCAAGCATTCTTATTCTCACGTGGACATTTCCACGGAAACCAAATGCCAGAAGGAGTTAATTTATTACCACCACAAATCATTATTGGTGCACAAATTATTCAAACTGCTGGTGTTGCATTAGGATTAAAGAAAAAAGGTAAACAAGCAGTTGCGATTACATACACAGGAGACGGTGGAGCTTCTCAAGGTGATTTCTACGAAGGAATTAACTTTGCAGGTGCGTATAAAGCACCAGCTATCTTTGTTGTTCAAAACAACCGTTTCGCAATTTCTACTCCTGTTGAAAAACAATCGGCTGCAACTACAATTGCACAAAAAGCTGTTGCTGCTGGTATTCCTGGAATCCAAGTAGATGGAATGGATCCGCTTGCTGTGTACGCTGCAGTTCGTGAAGCTCGTGAAAGAGCAATAAATGGCGAAGGTCCAACATTAATTGAAACGTTAACTTACCGTTATGGTCCTCATACAATGGCTGGTGATGATCCAACACGTTATCGTACTTCTGAATTAGATAACGAATGGGAAAAGAAAGATCCGATTGTACGCTTCCGTAAATTCTTAGAAGAAAAAGGAATTTGGAACGAATCAATCGAAAATGAAGTTATTGAACAAGCAAAAGAAGATATTAAAAATGCTATTAAAAAAGCAGATGATCAACCAAAACAAAAAGTTACGGACTTAATCTCCTTCATGCATGAAGAACTTCCGTATAACTTAAAAGAGCAAAACGAAATTTATAAAGCGAAGGAGTCGAAGTAAGCTATGGCGCAAATGACATTGATTCAAGCAATCACTGATGCGTTACGCACAGAACTAAAAAACGACGAGAATGTTTTACTATTCGGTGAAGACGTAGGACAAAACGGAGGAGTATTCCGTGCTACTGAAGGTCTACAAGCTGAATTTGGTGAAGATCGCGTTTTTGACACACCTCTTGCGGAATCAGGAATTGGTGGTTTAGCGGTCGGCCTTGGCGTTACTGGCTTCCGTCCAGTAATGGAAATTCAATTCTTTGGATTTGTATACGAAGTAATGGATTCTTTAAGTGGCCAAATGGCGCGTATGCGTTACCGTACAGGTGGCCGTTGGAATTCTCCAGTTACTATTCGTTCACCTTTTGGTGGAGGAGTTCATACTCCAGAACTACATGCGGATAGCTTAGAAGGATTAGTAGCACAACAACCTGGTTTAAAAGTAGTAATTCCTTCAACACCGTATGATGCGAAAGGTTTATTGATTTCTGCTATTCGTGATAATGACCCAGTTATTTTCTTAGAGCATATGAAATTATACCGTTCTTTCCGTCAAGAGGTTCCTGAAGAGGAATATACAATTGAAATTGGTAAAGCTGATGTTAAAAGAGAAGGTAAAGATTTATCAATGATAACTTACGGAGCAATGGTACATGAGTGCTTGAAAGCTGCGGATGAGCTAGAGAAAGAAGGTATCTCTGCTGAAGTAGTAGACCTTCGTACTATTAGCCCATTAGATATCGACACTATTATTGCTTCTGTTGAAAAAACAGGACGAGCAATCGTAGTCCAAGAAGCACAAAAACAAGCTGGTATTGCTGCAAATGTAGTAGCAGAAATTAACGATCGTGCTATTTTAAGCTTAGAAGCACCAGTATTACGTGTTGCTGCACCTGATACAGTATACCCATTCTCTCAAGCTGAGAGTGTTTGGTTACCTAACTTCAAAGACGTTATTGAAACTGCTAAAAAAGTAATGGAATTTTAATAATTAAAATTAATGAAAAAGGCCCTTTTAATGGGCCTGTGACATTTATATATGTAGGAGGTAGAAAATCGTGGCATTCGAATTTAAATTGCCTGATATCGGTGAAGGTATCCACGAAGGTGAAATCGTAAAATGGTTTGTTAAACCTGGCGATGAAGTTAATGAAGACGATGTTTTAATGGAAGTACAAAATGATAAAGCAGTAGTAGAAATCCCTTCCCCTGTAAAAGGGAAAGTATTGGAATTAAAAGTAGATGAAGGTACTGTTGCAACAGTTGGTCAAACTATTATCACTTTTGATGCGCCTGGTTACGAAGACTTAAAATTTAAAGGCGACGATCATGCTGATGAAGCTCCGAAAGAAGAGGCACCAGCCCCTGAAGAAACGAATGAAACTACTTCAGCTCCAGCAGCTACTGCTGTAGAAGTTGACCCAAGTCGTCGCGTTATCGCAATGCCTTCTGTTCGTAAATATGCACGCGAAAAAGGTGTAGACATTCGTCAAGTTGCAGGAACAGGAAACAATGGCCGTGTACTAAAAACAGATATCGATGCATTTACTACTGGTGGAGCACCTGTAACAGAAGCACCAGCAGCTGCTGCAGAAGTACAAACGGAAGCACCGAAACAAGAAGCTGCTAAACAACCAATTCCAGCTGGTCAATATCCAGAAACTCGTGAAAAAATGAGTGGAATTCGTCGTGCGATTGCAAAAGCAATGGTTAACTCAAAACACACTGCACCACATGTAACGTTAATGGATGAAATTGACGTAACGGAACTTGTAGCTCATCGTAAAAAATTCAAAGGTGTTGCGGCTGACAAAGGCGTCAAACTTACTTATTTACCATACGTCGTAAAAGCTTTAACATCTGCATTACGTGAGTTCCCAGCTCTAAACACTTCCTTAGATGATGCAACAGATGAAATTGTTCATAAGCATTACTACAACATCGGTATCGCTGCAGATACAGATAAAGGTTTATTAGTTCCTGTAGTAAAAGAAGCAGATCGTAAATCTATCTTTACTATCTCTAATGAAATTAATGAACTAGCTGTAAAAGCTCGTGATGGAAAACTTTCTGGTGATGAAATGAAAGGTGCTTCTTGTACGATTACTAATATCGGTTCAGCAGGCGGTCAATGGTTTACTCCAGTTATTAACCATCCGGAAGTTGCTATTTTAGGTATTGGTCGTATTGCTGAAAAGCCAGTAGTAAAAGACGGTGAGATTGTTGTAGCTCCAGTATTAGCTTTATCACTAAGCTTCGATCACCGCATGATCGACGGAGCAACTGCTCAAAATGCGCTTAACCATATTAAGCGATTATTGAACGATCCACAATTATTATTAATGGAGGCGTAATAAATGGTAGTTGGAGATTTCGCAATAGATGTAGATACGCTTGTCATTGGAGCGGGTCCTGGTGGATATGTAGCTGCAATTCGTGCAGCACAATTAGGACAAAAAGTAACAATTGTTGAAAAAGCTACACTTGGTGGAGTATGTTTAAACGTAGGTTGTATCCCATCAAAAGCTTTAATATCAGCAGCACATCGTTATGAAACAGCTCTACATTCTGCAGATATGGGAATTAAAGCTGAAAATGTAACAGTTGATTTTTCTAAAGTTCAACAATTCAAAGCAGGAGTAGTGAAAAAACTTACTGGTGGAGTTGAAGGACTTCTAAAAGGTAATAAAGTAGATATAGTACGTGGTGAAGCATATTTCGTAGATGCAAACACAGTTCGTATCATGGATGAGAACTCTGCTCAAACATACAAGTTTAACAACTGTATTATAGCTTCTGGGTCTCGCCCAATTGAAATTCCAACGTTCAAATATTCTAAACGTGTCCTAGATTCTACAGGAGCTTTAGCGCTTGAAGAAATCCCTAAAAAGATGATCGTAATTGGTGGGGGTTATATCGGTACAGAATTAGGTACAGCTTATGCAAACTTTGGCACGGAAGTTGTAATAGTAGAAGCAGGCGATGAAATTTTAGCTGGTTTCGAAAAACAAATGAGTGCTTTAGTAAAACGTAACTTAAAGAAAAAAGGAAATGTTGAAATCTTCACGAAAGCAATGGCTAAAGGCGTTGAAGAATCAGCAGACGGCGTGAAAGTTACGATAGAAGTAAAAGGTGAAGAAAAAGTTATTGAGGCTGATTACGTATTAGTAACGGTTGGTCGCCGTCCAAATACAGATGAAATGGGCTTAGAACAAGTAGGAGTTGAAATGACGGAACGTGGGATTATCAAAATTGATAAACAATGCCGTACAAACATTTCGAACATCTACGCAATTGGTGATATTGTAGAGGGACCACCACTAGCTCATAAAGCATCATATGAAGGAAAAATAGCTGCTGAAGCTATTTCAGGACATCCTTCAGAAATTGATTATCATGGAATCCCTGCTGTTGTATTCACTGAACCGGAATTAGCTTCTGTTGGTTATACAGAACAAGAAGCTAAAGAGGAAGGTATTGAAGTAACAGCTGCTAAATTCCCATTTGCTGCAAATGGACGTGCTCTTGCTCTAAACACTACAGACGGCTTCTTGAAGCTTGTTACTAGAAAAGAAGATGGTCTTGTAATTGGTGCACAAATTGCCGGTGCAAGCGCATCTGACATGATTGCTGAATTAGGGCTAGCAATTGAGACGGGCATGACAGCTGAAGACTTAGCGATGACTATCCATGCTCACCCAACTTTAGGGGAAATCACAATGGAAGCTGCGGAAGTAGCTATAGGAAGTCCAATTCATATCGTAAAATAAAAATTTATCATATGAGAAGTTGTCTATTTAGTATTATACTAAGTAGACAACTTTTTTATATTGTAGCAATTTTGATTACGACCAGTGCCCTCATTTAAATGGTACATAAAATAATTCTTTCCTTAAAAACGTTGCAAACAGTTTCTAACTACTAGTATTATATGTACTATGTGATACTCTGTATAAATTTGATGCTCGTTTTTCATTTACAAAAATAAGATGTATTCAATTGTAAAATATGTAGAGTGCTAAAAAACACAAATAGCTAAAAAGATGGAGGAAAGGAAATGAAAAACTGGATTATTTCTAGCGTACTTTTACTCTTCCTAACTGCTTGTACGAATAATAATATGGTGGAAGACACAAACAACAAACAAGACAACGAAGAGCCTGTTATTGATATGGAGACAGATGTAGAGGAGAATCCTTCATCCCCTGAAGATAATAACGATGAGATAGTAGATAGCCCTGTAACTGATGAACAAAATGAAAAAGAGCAAATTAATATTAGTCCTCAATATAAAATAAGTGGTGACTGGAGCATCGTACCAATTGATAATGCAAATCCAAAAGTGGTGCTTCTAACAATTGACGATGCGCCGGATCGATATGCTCTTCATATGGCTGAGACATTACATACTTTAGGTGTAAAAGCCATATTCTTTGTAAATGGCCATTTTCTTGATACGGAAGAAGAAAAGAAAGTGTTAAAGGAAATTCATAGGCTTGGTTTTCCAATAGGAAACCATACAATGACACATAAAAGGCTTTCAACTATCAGTGAGGAAGAGCAAAAATCTGAAATAGTAGAACTTAATAATGTAGTAGAAGAGATAATAGGAGAGCGTCCAAAGTTTTTTAGAGCACCATTTGGTGTAAATACTGATTATGCTAAAGATATAGTAAAAGAAGAAGGAATGCTTCTAATGAATTGGACGTATGGATATGACTGGGAACCTGATTATAAAACAAAAGAAACAATATCAGACATAATGGTAAATGCACCAGAACTTAGAGATGGTGCAAATCTTTTAATGCATGATCGTGAATGGACAAGTGAAGCTTTAGAGGACATTGTAGTAGGATTACAAGAAAAAGGATATGAAATCGTAGATCCTGACTTGATTGAAACACCTTAAAACAAAAACAACGGCATAATTAGCCGTTGTTTTTTTATCTTTTATAAAAATACATAACTTTTCCTGTAAATAATTGCAGTTCTGCTTCTAGTTTTTTAGCGATAAACTTACAATATTCATTAGCTTTTCCTTTGTCGCCATGTGTAGATTGGTCATGTAACGTTATTTGGATGTATGATAATGTTTCCTCGTCTTCTCCATTTTCACTAGGTTGTGAACCTATACCGACTAAAATCATCTTGTAGCGATCTTCTATACCTTTTAAATAAAACCATTTTCCTGCTCCTTCTGGATTCTCTTTTATCATATAAGGGAAGGAGGATTCTTCGTATTGCCAGCTTAGTTGTTGACCTGTTTTAGATGTAATATCTTTATAATAGTGGAATAACTCTTTCACGTCGTCGATTGTAAGTGTTTTCTTTTTTGATTTTGGAACTAGTTTAATATATGCACTACTTGCCATTCTACTCACTCCTAGTAAATGCTCTAATAATATCATTCTAGCATTTGCATGAATAATTTGACAACGTTAAAATTTTGTTGCTAAAATTTTAAGTTTTAGGTTATAATAAAATTCAGAATAAAAAAATAAAAAGGAGGTCCTTATGAACCTATTTGACAAATTATATGATGATAATGAAAATGTAAATGCCCGATTTGTAGGCTTTACAACGGAAGAAGCTCGATATGATTTTGCAATTGTTTACACAAATTTATTTTTTGGAAAACCTCTAGTCGTTTGTATGCAAACTGGCCGCTCAACCCTCCTCGACCCTAAAGATATAACCGATTTAAATCACCTACAAACTGTTTTCCGGATTGATTCCAAGGAACAAGCAGAAGATTTAGCCGAATTTTTTAAATCAGCTATACCAAATGTCCCATTTACGGAACAATATTAATATTTGACTAAAAAGAGCTTAGAGAAATCTTAGCTCTTTTTTGTTTTTATAAACATAGTATGAAATATTTGTTATTCGTAGATAAATTTTGTATGATTAAATCGTGTACGATTTAATGAGGAACAGGAGTGATAATGTTGAATTCCGTATATGACTTTACTGTTAAAAAACCTAGTGGTGATGAAATTTCATTAAAAAATTTCAATGCAAAAGCTCTACTAATTGTCAATACTGCTAGTAAGTGTGGACTTACACCACAATTTAAAGGGTTGCAGGAACTTTATGAAAAGTATAAAGATCAAGGTCTGCAAATACTTGGCTTCCCTTGTGATCAATTTAATAATCAAGAATTTGATGATATCGATGAAACAACACAATTTTGTCAATTAAATTATGGTGTATCTTTTCCTATGTTTGCAAAAGTCGATGTTAATGGTGATAAGGAAGAACCACTATTCACATTTTTAAAAACAAAGAAGAAAGGGTTACTAACTAAAAATATTAAATGGAATTTCACCAAATTTCTTGTTGATGAAAATGGTCAAGTAGTTGAAAGATATGCTCCTACTACAGAGCCTGGAAACATTGAAAAGGACATTCAAAGGTTACTGAATTTGTAGGTGAAGAAATGGAAGATTTTTTAACGCTAGAAAACCAACTATGTTTTGCTATCTATGAAACAGCAAATGAATTTATTAAATTATATACAAAAGTTTTAAAACCTTATGATATGACGTATCCACAATATTTAGTATTATTAGCACTATGGGAGAAAGACGGAATTACTCTTAAACAATTAGGACAAAAGCTAAATTTAGGTACGGGGACGTTGACACCAATGATTAAAAGAATGGTTGATAAAGGTTGGCTTGAAAAAGTGCGTTCCGAAGTGGATGAGCGAAATGTCTATATATTTTTACAAGAAAAAGCGATAACACAAAAAAAGATAATCACGACACAAGTTGCTAATGAAATCCAATTATGCAATATTAGTATGGAGGAATATAACGAATTAATGAAACAATTAAAGACTCTCCAAACTAAAATAAATACGAGGTCATAAGCAAAACAAAAGCTTCTAATAGGTGATAACTCACTATTAGGAGCTTTTTTATTATACACATATCCTACTACTTTATAAAAATCTATTCATTTTTATGACTACTATTCTATAAAAAAATAATTAATGTGTTATACAATTTAACTATTGACATAACACATTGCGTGATTTATGATTAAATTAATAAAGGATAACGCTTACAAAAGTGTATTACAAAACGTTTTTAACAAAACGAGTAAAGGGGAAATGGAGAAATGGGTACAATCGTATGTCAAACATGTCAAGCAACGTTAGAATATTTTGAAACAGAAAAAGTTTCCACTCTCTATGCAAAATGCAGTAGTTGTAAGTGTACTAGTAAAGAAGAAAAAAAGTAGTTAAACAGGGGTTTTTATAAATAATAGTTTAGTAGTTTCAACTAAATATATGGATGGGTAGAAATATTAGGATGAAAAGTGATTTCATCCTTTTTCTTTTTTTGTAAAAAAGAGCTTGGCACGGTGCCACCTGGAAAAGTCAGATCTTTCTTTTAACTTCAGGCAGCACCGTAGCTAAGCTCTTTTATATATTATTTAATTGCAACATGTTCTTTAATAACTCTTAGTGTCTTTAATTCATAATCTTCTGGGCCTTGAACTGGTAAGCCGGCTTCTATATTCATTTGTATATAACGTAAATTATCTTCCGTAATAATCTCTCCTGGTGTGAAAATCGGAATCCCTGGTGGATAAACCATGATGAATTCTGCAATAACTCGACCAGCAGATTCTTCAAAAGGAACAACTTCAGTTTCAGAATAAAAAGCCTCACGAGGTGCAATCGCTAATACTGGTATATCTGGTAAATATACTTCTTTATGGTTATGAGGGTTTGACTCGTCTAACCCAAAAGCTTGCGATAAATCTTTTAGAGCGTCTACTAGTATATCTGTTTCTTTATCACTATCACCTGGTGTAATAATACATAGTATATTGTATAAATCTGACAATTCTACCTCGATATTGTACTTTTCGCGTAGCCATTTTTCTACATCGTATCCGTTTATAGAGAGATTTTTAGTTGATATTATCAACTTTGTAGGATCAGCGTCAAACGTTGCTTTTGTACCTAATATTTCTTCCCCAACACAATACAAATGTTCAATTTCATTAATTCTTTTACGTGTTTTATTGGCAAGTTTTATTGCTTGGTCAATAATATCATGTCCTTCTGTTGCTAACCTTTTTCGTGCTACATCTAAAGAAGCTAGTAATAAATAGGATGTTGATGTTGTAGTAAGCATACTTAATATCGATTGAATACGATTTACATTTACTAAACCTTCTCGCACATTTAAAATGGAGCTTTGCGTCATAGACCCGCCTAATTTATGTACACTAGTAGCTGCCATATCTGCCCCTGCTTGCATTGCAGAAAGTGGTAACTCTTCATGGAAATGTATATGCACTCCATGTGCTTCGTCGACTAATACAGGAACATCGTAAGAATGGGCTAGTTCGACTATTTTACTTAAATCAGCCGAAATTCCAAAATACGTTGGGTTTATCACTAATACGCCTTTTGCATCTGGATGTTGTTGTAACGCACGCTCTACTGCATCTGTTGTTATACCGTGAGAAATTCCTAATTCTTTATCTACTTCTGGGTGTATAAAAATTGGAACAGCACCTGAGAAAACGATGGCACTCATTACAGATTTATGCACATTTCGAGGAACAATTATTTTTTCTCCAGGACCACAAACTGCCATTACCATCGTCATAATGGCTCCACTTGTACCTTGTACAGAAAAAAACGTGTGATCCGCACCAAACGCTTTTGCAGCGAGGTCTTGTGCTTCTTTTATAATACCTTTTGGATGATGTAGGTCGTCAAGCGGCCCGATATTTATTAAATCGATTGATAATGCGTTTTCCCCAATATAGTTACGGAACTCTGGATCCATTCCGGTTCCTTTTTTATGTCCCGGTATGTGAAATTGAATTGGGTTTTTCTTTGCATGTTCCACAAGTCCGGAAAACAACGGTGTAGAATTTTGGTTAATAGTCAATTTATGTTAACACCTCTTTAAATCTAGTTATGTTTCAATTAGTGAAAAATATTACATAAAACAAAAGGATTATAGCATTTCTTGTATTATTTGCAAAGAATTTTTTATTATAATTTCACAGTGGAAGTTTACAAATACAATACTTCGAATTCAGTTGTTCAAGTATAAAGGATTTTTTCGATGAAACTAGAAGTAGTAGTAGGTATTAATATTTTGGAGGAGATAAAATGGAATGGAGCACGAGAGTTACCGATTTATTAAATATTAAATATCCAATTATACAAGGTGGGCTCGCATATTTAGCGTACGCTGATTTGGCAGCATCTGTATCTAATGCGGGTGGACTTGGTCAAATTACAGCTATGAGTTTATCAACACCTAACGATTTAAGAATGGAAATACATAAAGTAAGAAAACTAACCAATCAACCATTTGGAGTTAATTTTGCTATTGGACAGCATGGAAGGCCATTTGAAGATATGCTGAATGTTGCTATAGAAGAAGAAGTTCCTGTAATTTCAATGACTGGTGGAAATCCAACGCCGATATTTAAAAGATTAGAAAATACGAATGTAAAAAAATTAGTGTTAGTAGCAGCAAGAAGGCAAGCGGAAAAAGCGGAAGAACTTGGTGCGGATGCAGTAATGGTTGTAGGACAGGAAGGGGGAGGGCATTTAGGGAAAAGTGACATAGGTACGATGGTACTAGTACCAAAAGTAGTTGATTCTGTCTCTATTCCTGTAATCGCATCAGGAGGTATAGGAGATGGCCGTGGATTAATGGCAGCTCTCTCACTTGGAGCCGAAGGAATTGAGATGGGCACACGGTTTATTGCAACGAAGGAATGTATACACGCTCATCCTATTTACAAAGAGATGCTTGTAAATGGTTCTGAAAATGACACCGTTGTTATTAAACGAACACTTGGTGCGCCAGGAAGAGCAATACAAAATGAATGGACAGAGAAAATTTTACAAGTAGAATCTGAAGGTAAAGGATACGAGGAATTAAAAGAATATATAAGTGGAATTGCGAATAAGCGTTTTATATATGAAGGAGAGGTTCATAAAGGGTTTGGTTGGGCTGGACAAGTGATGGGGTTAATAAATGATGTGCCAACAGTTGAAGAACTAATAAATAGTATCGTTAAGGAAGGAGAAAAGATTCGTAAAGCTTGGATATAATAATGGCAAGTGATTGAATGAATTGTTATACTTAACATTATTTTGTACTAGAGGTGAGTTTTATGGATTTTTCCTATCCGCTGTCGATTGATTGGAGCACAGACGAAATAATTGATGTCATTGCTTTTTATGAAGCTGTAGAGGAAGCATATTTGAAAGGGATTGAAAGAGATACTTTAATGTTTAAATATCGTCGATTTAAAGAAATTGTCCCAAGTAAATCTGAAGAGAAAAAATTAACGGATGAATATGAAGAGTTATCTGGTTATTCTTCTTATAAAACAATTCAAAAAGCTAAAAATGCTCCAGCTGGAGAAAGAATAAAAATGTAATAATTACTCTGATCAAAAAAGGTGCTCACTGTAATGAAGTGAACACCTTTTTCATTATTTAAACTGCTGCCTTACTTAAGTCAAATAAAGGTTGTACTGTTTTAAATGTTTCTTCAAATCTTTTTATCGTTTCTTCACCAGATAATGAAATTGCTTCTTCTTTTCGAATATGTATACCACAAAGTATTTCCGCTTTTTTAACAGTTGCAAGTCTTTCAAATAGTGTTAAAAGCTCCTCTTTGGACAGGTCTCCTTGTTTTAATACTTCTGGCTTCATATGATCTTTAGACCAAACAAAATCTTTAGGAATTTTTTCGTATATAGTATCAACATTTTTCATTAATTCTTTCCCAAACTGTTGTTTCATGTTTGCTTCGTATATGACAGCAAACCATGCGAAAACATGTGTCTCCCAAAGGCCAATTTGGAAGTGAGGAACCATTTTGTATCCTCGTTTATTACCAGCAATAGCTACCCATGAATCATTGGGAGGATTTGTCGTTCTACGAGCATGTTTTGCTACATGATAAAACATCTCGTCCCCTGTTTGTCCGCTTAAAACAGATGCGAAATGTTCACCTAATACATGAAATTTAGGCTGTACAAATGTTTGCAATGCCTCCATGCGGTTTTCTAATCCATCTATTGTAAATACGTTAAAATCTTCTTCTTTAAATCCTGAAAACTGTGTATTCATCTCTATTCCTCCTCTACAATCGCCATATTCGACACCATTTTACCATAACAATTCTAACTACCACAAAAAAATGGTACTGAAATTTAGTTCCATATCATTTATTTTCCTCATAATATATACCAACAAATTATTCTTATTCTATGTTTCTAAGTGGTAAGCGGGGATGGGAAAAGGAGGAAAGAATATGGAGCAAGTAATGAAACCATGGAAAAAGAAAACGATAGAAAATAGACGTTCGGTATTAAAGTTAGAAATTGATTATGAGCTTGCTACTTTATACGAAGCGTTGGAATTAAATGATGTAAAAAAGATAAGAGAAACGAAAACAAAATTAAAAAAATTACAAGAAGAAATGTCAAGTTTACAAGAAGTAAAGTAGTTATTTACTCATAACGAACCTTGGTGGTTCGTTTTTCTATGAGGTCAGGCTCCAATCTTGATTTAATGTAAATGTTTCAGTAAGCTAAAGTAAATAGTAATTGATTTGATGAAAGTGGGCGAGAGATCTATGAAATGGTATGACATTGATGTTAATGCGAAAAAATGGACGAAAGAAGCAGGCGAAATAATTCGAAATTCCTTTCAAAATGAATTGCTAATACATACAAAATCAGCTCCTGATGACTTAGTAACTAATATGGATAAGGAAATTGAGCAGTTTTTTATAAAAAAAATAAATGAGACATATCCTGAACATCAAATATTAGGTGAAGAGGGATTTGGGAATGAAATAGAGGAATTGAAGGGAACAGTATGGATAATCGACCCTATCGACGGAACAATGAATTTCGTTCATCAGCAAAGAAACTTTGCTATTTCTGTTGCTGTATATGAAGATGGTGTTGGTAAAATTGGACTTATTTATGATGTTGTTTTAGATGAGTTATATCACTCTATAAAAGGTAATGGTGCATTCTTAAATGAGGAAAAGTTACCTAAATTAAAAAGCACAAAAGTTGCCGAGGCAGTAATTGGGATGAATGTCACTTGGGTCACGGAAAACAAAAGGATAAATCCAACTATTTTAGCTCCATTAGCAAAAGCGGTAAGAGGAACTCGCTCATACGGATCGGCAGCACTAGAGATGGCCTACGTTGCAACAGGAAGAATTGATGCGTATATAACATTACGTTTATCTCCTTGGGATTTTGCTGCGGGTCTTATTATTGTAGAAGAGTTAGGTGGTTATGTAACAACGCTAAAAGGTGAACCATTAAATTTACTAGCTCAAAATAGCGTTTTTGTATCGAAGCCGGGCTTACACGAAGAAATAATGAACGATTATTTATACAAATATAAAGGATGAGCGTGAACTCATCCTTATATTTGTTACCCGTTATTTTGTTCTCTAACTTTTTTCTTCTGTCTAAACCCAAATCCCATTACGATAATTAGTAAAAGGATAGATCCTATTATTCCAATAGTACTTCTTTCGGCAACTGTTATACCAATTAAGGCAAGGGCTGTTGCTGCTAACACTGCATACATAACAAAAATCCATTGAACATTCTTCATCATTCTCTCTCCCTTGTAAGCGCATTTAATGCTATAAAGAATATTTTACATAACTCTCGTCGTCATTTCTACTATGTTTGTGGTATAATACAACAGGTTAAGCATTAATAACGTATGATAATTACTTTTTATGAGGGAAAACTATACTCAGAAAGCTATATTATTATACATTAGTTGAATTTACAGGGAGATGACTTATGAAGATTCGAAATGATATTCGAAATATTGCCATTATCGCTCACGTTGATCATGGTAAAACAACGTTAGTAGACAAATTATTACATCAGGCGGGTACATTCCGTACGAATGAAACAGTAGCAGAACGTGCAATGGACTCTAATGATATAGAAAGAGAACGTGGAATAACTATTCTAGCGAAAAATACTGCTATTAATTATAAAGATACGCGTATTAACATTATGGATACGCCAGGACACGCTGACTTCGGTGGAGAAGTAGAACGTATCATGAAAATGGTGGACGGTGTTCTCTTAGTTGTAGATGCGTATGAAGGTTGTATGCCACAAACGCGATTCGTATTAAAGAAGGCTTTAGAGCAAAACTTAACTCCAATTGTTGTTGTAAACAAAATTGACCGTGACTTTGCTCGTCCTGAAGAAGTTGTTGATGAAGTTATAGATTTATTTATTGAATTAGGTGCTTCTGAAGAGCAAATTGAATTTCCTGTTGTGTATGCTTCTGCTATTAACGGTACAGCTAGTACGAACCCAGAGAAACAGGATGAAAACATGGAAGCTATTTATGAAGGAATTATAAACCATATTCCAGCACCAGTAGATAATAGTGATGAGCCATTACAATTCCAAGTATCATTATTAGATTATAATGATTACGTAGGTAGAATTGGAATTGGTCGTATTTTCCGTGGTACGATGAAAGTAGGTCAACAAGTAGCATTAATGAAACTAGACGGTTCAGTAAAACAATTCCGAGTTACTAAATTATTTGGTTTTATCGGATTAAAGCGTGTAGAAATTGAAGAGGCAAAGGCTGGAGATCTTGTTGCTGTATCTGGCATGGAAGATATAAACGTTGGAGAAACAGTATGTCCAGTTGAACATCAAGACGCTTTACCTGTTTTAAGAATTGATGAACCTACTCTTCAAATGACATTTTTAGTTAATAACAGTCCTTTTGCTGGTAAAGAAGGTAAATTTGTAACATCACGAAAAATTGAAGAACGTTTAGAAGCACAGCTTCAAACAGATGTTAGTTTACGTGTTGATCAAACAGATTCACCTGATGCATGGGTTGTTTCAGGTCGTGGTGAACTTCACTTATCTATTCTAATAGAAAATATGCGTCGAGAAGGTTTTGAGCTGCAAGTTTCAAAACCAGAAGTTATCATTAGAGAAATTGATGGAGTAAAATGTGAACCTGTTGAACGAGTTCAAATTGATGTACCTGAAGAATATACAGGTGGTGTAATGGAATCAATTGGTGCTCGTAAAGGTGAAATGTTAGACATGATTAATAATGGGAACGGACAAGTTCGTTTAATTTTCATGGTACCTTCACGCGGTTTAATCGGTTATTCAACAGAATTTTTATCATTAACTCGTGGTTATGGAATTATTAACCATACTTTTGACAGTTATCAACCTATGGCGCAAGGTCAAGTTGGGGGACGTCGTCAAGGTGTGTTAGTCTCAATGGAGACAGGTAAAGCTTCTTCTTATGGTATTATCGGAATTGAAGATAGAGGTGTAATCTTTGTAGAGCCTGGTACAGAAGTTTACGAAGGAATGATTGTTGGTGAACATAACCGCGATAATGACCTTGTAGTTAATATATGTAAAGTTAAAGCTGCAAATAATATCCGTTCTGCAAATAAAGAACAAACAGTTGGAATGAAAAAACCACGTATTATGACACTTGAAGAGTCATTAGAGTACTTGAACGATGATGAGTATTGTGAAATTACACCACATTCTATTCGTTTACGTAAGAAGCTTTTAGATAAGAACGAGCGTGAAAGAATTGCTAAAAAGAAAAAATACGCTGAAATGAACTAATGAATTTGTAAGTAAGGGGGAGGAACGATATGGAAGATGTAGTAGATCGCCTTTCGCCTTTTGCTAAAATGTTCCGGGTTGATCAAAACCCGGAATTAGGCATGTGGCTACTATTTATCACAATTTTTCTTTTATCCGTATTAGTTTATAAACTAGGGTTTGCACTAAAATTGCCTATATTAAAATCTGCCATCATTTATTTATTCTTATTCTTTGGCAGTACGGTATTAACGTTTTTAGCGATACAGCTACCGGTTGCTGAAGGATTAGTAGTGGCGGCTTTAATATTAATCATTTATAAGATTCGTCTTCATAATTCTAAAAAGGCGGAAGAAGCATAATGAGAAGCCTTCAAGATACTCTCTATAACTGGTTAACCATTAAAGTTGTTGCAGATGCAAGACCGGATGATCATGCTGCAAATGAAACGTATGAATTGTTCACGAATATTTTGAAAGATGATCATAAGGTTGAAAATGTGCAAGTATTGAAAGAAGACCCGATGTACTATGTTTTATATACAACGGAACAAGGTGAAAATAAAAAAGTAAGATTCCCAATGGAACTTATTGATGTGATGATCGACCAAATTAATAACGAACCTGAAAAGTACACGAATTACCCAAAATAACAAAAACCCTGAGATTATCTCAGGGTTTTTGTTTGCAGTTTATCCTTTTTATTTATCTACCCTGAAAATGGACGTGTTTGGGAAAGTGGCATTTCATTATAGACAGCATTGATTGTTGTTATTCGTTTTAAGTTTGTGCGTTTCACTTCACTACAGACTCTTGCTTTCCGCGGGGAGATGTCTAGCTTCGACGGCTAGGTCCGGCTCAAACTTCCCGTTCCGTCCGTACGATAAGTCAACATCGGCTCCTCCGTCGCCGTGTTTCCTTTATATCCTACCGGAACAGTCCAGTTTGTACGGGCCTGAACGAAGCGCCTGCGCTTTTGTTCTCACCAGCCGTCGTCGTTTTTTTTCGGTTCGTTTAGTTTGAAGTTCCCGGTTGCGATTCTTTCTTTTGTCTTTGTTTCGATGCGGTCGTGACAAGCTTGACACATGTATGTATGTATTGGACGATTTCTTAATTTTTTTGCAATTAGTAATTCTTCATGTATGTTTTCAATTTTATCGCAAATGACACATTTAACTCTCATTAGCCCACCTCATAAGGAAAATATGGTATAAGTATAGCACAAGAAAGTCTATATCGTGAAAGTAAGTTTAACTAATATAATTTAACTCCTATTAGACAAGAAATAAAGGTGAGGATATTTTCCTCACCTTACATGTTCTTTCAACCTATTCATTCCCTACGTTTTTATTTCTTTCTTCATCTTTATGACCTTGTGATTGCTCTTGTTGTTTTTGTTCAAGTCTTTGTTCTTGGTCGTTTCCGAGTTGTTGATTATTTTCCTCAGTCGGATTAGGTTCTGCTGGTTCTTTTAAGTCAATCGGGACTTCCGGCATTACTCGACCAACCATTTCGCCTAATTCATTTAAAATTCCTGCAATAGGTCTACCGTTTTGAATGTCATTCCCCATTTCTTGTAAACGAACATACATATCTGCATCGGCAATTATTACCGCATTAGCCCCATATGGATCTTTTTTTAAGCTTTCTGCTACAGAGTATTTAATAGTACTAACTCTTGAGCGGTCTAAATCTGAATTTACATCAATTCCTACAACAGCATATGGACCTAAGACTACTGCAGTTGCATCATTTACATTTGGGATTCTTGTTGACAAATCAACTAAATGTCGAGCTACTTCTTGTCCAGTTTTTCTGTCTACTTGCGTATTAGCTGAATCTTTAACGTGGATTATTCTATTGTCTTCTCCAGCTTGTCCCATGTTTCTTGGTTGGTTTGTGCAGGCAACTAATAAAAGCGCCATCATTATAAGTATTAATATTTTCTTCAAGACCTTCACTCCTTGAATGAACATATTCCTTTAAATGTTCTTTATAGTTATTGTTGATTTGTTCTTCTATCTTTATTCATTGTCACATATATTTTATCAACGGGCCGTCCACTATTAGTAAAAGATACCCTAATAGAGACGGACGCCTTCTACAAGGTGATAGAGAAGAAAACATAAATAGCAGGAGGCGGCATGTTGAAAAAAATATACGTTTTAGACACGAATGTATTGTTGCAAGATCCTTATTCAATTTATTCTTTTGCAGACAATGAAGTAGTAATTCCAGCTGTAGTATTAGAAGAGGTTGATTCTAAAAAGCGTTACATGGACGAAATAGGGAGAAATGCTAGACAAGTGTCAAAATTAATTGATTCGTTAAGGGAATCAGGTAAATTACACGAAAAAATACCATTACATAATGGGGGATCGCTAAGAATTGAATTAAATCATCGCAGCTTTCATCAGTTACAAGAAGTTTTCGTAGAAAAAACGAACGATAATCGCATTTTAGCCGTCGCTAAAAATTTATCTTTAGAAGAACAAACGAAGGAAGATGGTAGACCGGTCATTCTTGTTAGTAAAGATGCGTTAGTACGCGTTAAAGCAGATGCCATTGGTCTAATTTCACAAGATTTTTTAAATGACAGAGTGGTGGAAGTAGATCATATTTACAAAGGGTTTTTAGAAATATTTACTTCAATAAGTTCTTTGAATGAATTTTATGCTAAAGGTGAAATGGAAGTATCGCAGCTTGTAAATAAAGATGCGCTTTATCCGAATCAGTTTATCATTATGAAGGACGAATTAGGTGGTTCTGCATCAGCAATTGGTATGTGTGATTCCGTAGGGAAAAAAGTAAAAAAACTTTCCTTTGACCAAGAGCATATATGGGGTATTCGTCCAAGGAATGTCCAACAGACTATGGCTTTTGAATTACTTTTAAGGAGTGATATCCCTCTCGTAACACTAACGGGAAAGGCCGGAACTGGAAAAACGTTAGTTGCATTAGCTGCTGGGTTATTACAAACAGAAGATTTGAATTTGTATAAAAAACTGTTAGTTGCTCGTCCAATAGTGCCAGTTGGAAAAGATATTGGATTTTTACCAGGAGAAAAGGAAGAAAAGCTACGCCCATGGATGCAACCAATTTATGATAATTTAGAATATCTGTTTAATACTAAAAAACCAGGAGAGTTAGATGCAATATTGGCGGGAATGGGTTCTATCGAGGTAGAAGCTCTTACTTACATTAGAGGTAGAAGTATCCCAGAGCAATTTATCATTATTGATGAAGCGCAAAACTTAACGAAACATGAAGTGAAAACGATACTAACTCGAGTAGGTGAACGAAGTAAGATTGTGTTAATGGGAGATCCAGAGCAAATTGATCATCCTTATTTAGATGAATATAATAATGGACTAACATATGTTGTGGAGAAATTCAAACAACAACAACTTTCAGGGCATATTAAATTTGTAAAAGGTGAAAGATCTCTATTAGCCAAGTTAGCAGCAGATATTTTGTAAATTATTTCATAATAAGAGGGGCTGCCTAAAAAGAGCAGCCCCTAGAACCGAGTTTTTATCGTAAAATTACCTTTTTTACAGATACGATTGGTTCTTCTTTGTTAGAACCGTCGCCATAGTATAAGTGGACAGGCCCATCAGCTTGTAAGGGCTTTCCATTTTTGGAGAAAGCAAAAATAGCTTCGTGGGCATCTTTAAAACTCATCACCACTTCTTTATCCTCTGTAACGAAAACGACTTCCTCTGCAGTTTCTAGTGGTTCCGCATTTTTTAAAAAGGGACTTAATTTTATACCGAATGAACCGGTAAGTACCTTTTCTTTTTCAAATTTCTTCTCAGACTTTAATGTTGGGGGATAAATAGCACCTTCCATTATTTCGCGATCCCAATGTTTAGAAATATTCTTTGTATATGCTTCTAAATCATTAGCATCACCAGCTTCATTTTTATTAAAATATGTATTTAAATCAATCCTACGATCGTCAAATATCCAAACACCAGGATCTAACGTAATTGGAAACTTTACTTTCCCCTCTATTGCAATAATATTCTCCATACATACCCTCCATAATAGTAAAATCACATAATGATGTAAAAAAGGAAAAAAGGTTACTCTAATATTATAGTACACGAAATGTTGGAAGGGAGAAAGAAAAAAGTGCCTTGTAGAAGTGGTGTTGAGTTGCAAAAGTTAGTAGATAAAGCAAAAAGGAAAGCAAATGAAGGGAAAGTGGCTAGTTACATACCAGCCTTACAGTTGGAAAATCCAGAAGATTTATCTTGTGCCATTCTTTTTCCGAATAATGATTGTATTTCAGCTGGGGATATTGAGAAGAAATTTACCCTTCAAAGTATTTCAAAAATCATCTCGCTTGCCTATGCGTTAATAGATTTAGGAGAAGAGCATGTATTTCATAAAGTAGGAATGGAACCGACAGGAGACCCTTTTAATTCGATCATTAAGTTAGAAACAGAATCTCAAGCAAAACCATTGAACCCAATGATAAATGCTGGAGCATTGGCGATTACTTCCTTAATAAAAGGAAAAGATGCAAATGAAAAATTTACTAATTTACTACAATTTGTACGAAAGTTAGCTGGAGATGAATCAATTGGATTTAATAGGGAAGTTGCCATCTCTGAATTCAATACATCTCATTTAAACCGGTCTCTTTGTTTTTTTATGAAAAATAGTGGAGTTATCATAGGAGATGTAGAAGAAATTATGGAAGTATATACAAAACAATGTGCAATCGAGATGAACTGTTTAACGTTAGCAAGAATCGGGTATATTTTTGCTTTCGACGGGAAAGATCCAGAAACTAACGAACAACTTATCCCAAAAAGTGTAGCACGAATTTGTAAGACGTTTATGGTAACTTGTGGAATGTATAATGCTTCAGGTGAATTCGCCATTAAAATTGGTATTCCAGCTAAAAGTGGTGTTTCTGGTGGTATTATGGGGTCTGTTCCAGGTAGGTTTGGAATTGGAATTTTCGGACCAGCCCTTAATGAGATTGGGAATAGCCATACTGGTTTAACTTTACTTGAATATTTAGCGGAAAAATATGAATTAAGTATGTTTTAATATTCTTTTCTTCTTTTATATTGCATAAAATATAATATATTGTGGGACAGTTTTGATGGTTTGTGTTGCAATTTTCCTAGAAAAGCGATAAGATTTATAAAAGATAGTTATTTGTGATAACGGAGGGATCGATATTGGCATCAGAAATTATCGTCGATCATCGTGAAAAAGCGGTATCTCTTTTAAAAGCAGATTCCGATAAAATTTTAAAATTAATACAAGTGCAAATGGACAATCTTACAATGCCTCAATGTCCATTATATGAGGAAGTGTTAGATACTCAAATGTTTGGACTTTCACGAGAAATTGATTTCGCAGTTCGACTAGGGTTGTTAACAGAAAAAGAAGGTAAGGATATTTTAGGAAAGTTAGAACGTGAACTTTCTTCTTTACACGAAGCATGGGAAAGAAAATAATAAAATAAGGCGGCTTGAATCACAAAGCTTTTGTGACTCGAGCCTTTTTATTTACACTAATTAATTGTTAGAAAGTTACAAATCTTGAGAATGGACAAGCACATAGTAGATTTTTAAGTCTAAAAGAATAAATATGCTTAGTGAATATCCCAGTTAGCTTCAATAAGAATTATGAACATGATCAAATAAACTTGTATGAGAAAATTGAAGGAATTTGCTGAATTGTGAAGAATTAAAGCTATAATCAAATTATAATGTCTTCAGGAGGTTATTTATGAGAAAGATTAACAAAATTTTAGTAGCAAACCGTGGGGAAATTGCTATTCGAGTATTTCGGGCATGCACGGAATTAAATATAAGAACAGTTGCTATATATTCTAAAGAAGATGTTGGTTCCTATCACCGTTATAAAGCAGATGAAGCATACTTAGTTGGTGAAGGAAAAAAACCTATTGATGCATATTTAGATATCGAAGGTATTATTACAATTGCGATAGATAATAAAGTAGATGCAATCCATCCCGGCTATGGTTTTTTATCAGAAAATATTGAATTTGCCCGCAGATGTGAAGAGGAAGGAATAGTCTTTATCGGTCCAACTTCTAAACATTTAGATATGTTTGGAGATAAAGTTAAAGCACGTACGCAAGCGATGTTAGCAGAAATTCCTGTTATTCCAGGAAGTGACGGTCCGGTGCATTCGTTAGAAGAAGTGATGGACTTTGCCAATACATATGGCTATCCAATCATTATTAAGGCTGCACTTGGTGGTGGAGGAAGAGGAATGAGAGTTGTTCATTCCAAATCTGAACTAAAAGAATCGTTTGAACGTGCAAAATCAGAAGCAAAAGCAGCTTTTGGAAATGATAATGTTTACGTGGAAAAACTAATAGAAAAACCGAAACATATTGAAGTTCAAATAATAGGGGATACAAAAGGAAATATCGTTCATCTTTACGAACGTGATTGCTCCATTCAACGACGTCATCAAAAAGTTGTAGAAATAGCACCAAGTGTCTCTCTCACTAAAGAACTTCGTGAAGACATTTGTGATGCTGCTGTTAAATTAATGAAAAATGTTGATTACGTTAATGCGGGAACAGTTGAGTTTTTAGTGTCAGGGAATGAATTTTATTTTATTGAGGTAAACCCACGTATTCAAGTTGAACACACTATTACTGAACTTATTACTGGTGTAGACATTGTACAAACACAAATATTAATTGCAGAAGGCTTCGGTTTAAACGATAAAGAAGTAGGTGTCCCACCACAAGATGAAATTAAAATTCATGGCTATGCGATACAGTCACGTGTAACGACGGAAGACCCAACGAACGGTTTCTTACCAGACACAGGTAAGTTAATGGTTTATCGATCTGGGGGAGGCTTCGGTGTTCGACTTGATGCTGGAAATAGCTATCAGGGCGCAGTGATTACTCCATATTATGATTCTTTACTTGTTAAAGTTTCCACTTGGGCACTTACATTTGAACAAGCAGCTATGAAAATGGAGCGCAACTTAAAAGAATTTCGTATTAGAGGAATAAAAACAAATATTCCATTTTTAGAAAACGTAGTGAAGCATCCTAATTTTATGAATGGAGAATATGATACTTCATTTATAGATACGACACCTGAGTTATTTATTTTTCCTAAACGATTAGACCGTGGTACAAAAATGCTATCATATATCGGAAATGTGACAGTAAACGGTTTTCCAGGTGTAGAAAAAGATAGTAAACCATATTTTGAAGGGCCAGCAGTTCCAAGTATTAATAATAGAGAACCTATACCGCAAGGGACAAAACAAATTTTAGATGAAAAGGGAGCAGAGGGACTTGTTCACTGGATAAAACAACAAGAAAACGTGTTGTTAACAGATACAACTTTTAGAGATGCCCACCAATCACTTCTTGCAACGAGAATAAGAACAAATGATTTAATGAAAATTACGGAACCTACTGCAAGACTATTGCCTAACCTATTCTCCTTAGAAATGTGGGGAGGTGCTACATTTGACGTAGCGTACCGTTTCTTAAGTGAAGATCCTTGGGAAAGGCTACTAAAAATGCGTGAAAAAGCACCGAATATTCTGTTTCAAATGTTATTAAGAGCATCCAATGCTGTGGGGTACAAAAACTACCCAGATAACCTAATTAAAGACTTTGTTGAGAAATCTGCACACGCTGGTATTGATGTTTTCCGTATATTTGATAGTTTGAATTGGGTAAAAGGTATGACATTAGCAATAGATTCCGTGCGAGAAAGCGGAAAAATAGCAGAAGCAGCTATTTGTTATACAGGTGATATATTAGATGTATCAAGGCCGAAATATAATTTAGCTTACTACAAAGATTTAGCGAAAGAACTAGAAAACGCAGGTGCGCATATTTTAGGAATTAAAGATATGGCTGGTCTGTTAAAGCCACAAGCGGCCTATGAATTAATATCTACATTAAAAGAAACAGTTGATATTCCTATTCATTTGCATACTCATGATACTAGTGGAAACGGTGTATATATGTATGCCAAAGCAATAGAAGCAGGGGTAGATATTGTTGATGTGGCGGCAAGCTCTATGGCTGGGTTAACGTCTCAACCGAGCGCTAGTACTTTATATTACGCTCTAGAAGGGTCAAATAGGCAGCCTGATGTTAACGTAGATTCTTTAGAGAAGATTTCTCAATATTGGGATGGTGTTCGAAAGTATTACAAAGACTTTGAAAGTGGTATGAATAGTCCACATACAGAAATATACCAACATGAAATGCCGGGTGGTCAGTATAGTAACTTACAGCAACAAGCAAAAGCAGTTGGCTTAGGTGAAAGATGGGAAGAAGTAAAGAAAATGTATCGAACTGTTAATGATATGTTTGGGGATATTGTAAAAGTAACTCCTTCTTCTAAAGTAGTCGGAGATATGGCATTATTCATGGTCCAAAATAACTTAACAGAACAAGATGTTTTAGATAAAGGAGAAACGATCGATTTTCCTGACTCCGTTATTGAATTATTTGAAGGATTTTTAGGACAGCCGCACGGTGGTTTCCCAGAACAGTTACAAAAAGTTATTTTGAAAGGAAAAGAACCTATAAGAGTTCGCCCAGGAGAATTACTTGATGATGTAAATTTCGATGAAATAAAAGAATTGCTATTTCAAAAGCTTAATCGTCAAGTGACCGAACATGAAATTATTTCATACGCACTTTATCCGAAAGTGTTTTTAGATTATCAGAAAAAATATGAAATGTATGGAAGTATATCAGTACTAGATACCCCAACATTTTTATATGGGATGAGACTTGGTGAAGAAATCCAAGTAGAAATTGAACAAGGTAAAACCTTAATCGTAAAATTAGTTTCTATTGGAGAGCCACAAAAAGATGGAACAAGAGTTGTCTATTTTGAACTTAATGGCCAACCACGTGAAGTTCACATTAAAGATGAAAGTGTTCAAACTTCCGTTATTGCAAAGCAGAAAGTCGATCCATCTAATAGAGGACATATTGGTGCAACGATGCCTGGAACAGTAATTAAAGTATTAGTGGAAAAAGGTGAAAAAGTGAATAAAGGTGATCATCTAATGATTACCGAAGCGATGAAAATGGAAACTACAGTCCAAGCCCCATTCTCAGGGACAGTTAAAGAAATCCATGTCCAAGCAAGCGAAGCAATTAGTACAGGTGATTTATTGTTAGAATTAAAAGAGTAGACACCTAAGAAAATTTTGCATAATGGAGAATAAAAAAAATGCGGAGTATTTACTCCGCATTTTTTATTAAGCTTGAATACTACTTTTATTAGATTGATCTGCATCATTCTGTCGATTAAGTTTATTTCTTGTAACTAGCATGACAAAATAACTTAATACACCAAACAAACAAGAAATAATTAAGGCGTGCAGTAACGAAACGACTAAGTTCAATTTAGTAAAAACGATAATTGCTCCAGTTGAAACTTGTAAAGATACGAGTAGCGAACAAACAATCCATCCGTAATGAATAACAGGTTGATGTTTATACTTCTTAATTGCTAAAACTGTTACATATACAATCCATAAAAATAGTAAACCTGCAGCAGCACGGTGACCCATTTGTATCCATTCATGCATCTGAGTAGGGAATCCTAAACCGTTTTTAGTACAAAATGGCCAAGATGGACATGCTAAACTTGCATTTGTATGTCTTACTAATGCACCAGTATAAACAACCATATAACAATAAGTAATGATACCAATAATGTGGAAAGACATTCTTTTGTCTATAATGAGTTTAGTAGCATCAAACTTTTTATCAGCCTCAAAAATTAAGAGGGTTAATAAAAAGACAGTGGCAAATGATATTAAGGAAATTCCAAAGTGTAATGCGAGTACGAAAGAGGATTGTCCCCACATTACCGCTGCAGCACCGATTAACGCTTGAAGAATTAAAAATATAAAAGAAACAATCGATAAAAATTTCGTCTCTCTTAAATGACCAATTGATCTCCAAGCCCATACTGCTAATACTAGTACCATAATTGCTGCTAAGCCAGAAACAAGTCGATGGCTTAACTCTACAACGAGTTCAAATGTTATTTCGCTAGGTATTAATTCACCGTGACATAATGGCCAAGAATCACCACATCCATCTCCAGAATCTGTTTTAGTAACAAGCGCTCCACCTATTAATACGAAGAGCATTACGATGGTTGTACAAACGGCGAATCCTTTTAATTTTCTATGCAATAGATTCACCTACTTAAAAAGTATTTTTTCATTTTATACCAAAAGCATTAAAAAAATGTTAAAATAAAAAACGTCCTACACAATATTACACAATAACCAAAAAAATAACAATCCATATTGTTGGATATGAAATGCTAAATATTATTCTAAAAAAGGTTGAATATTAGTAAGGAGTTTGCTAGAAATAAATAAAGGTGCTAGTAGAGAGTATACTAACTTATAATAGCGCTTTTATTATACACTTTTTCTTGCTCTCAAAGGAGTTTTTCAGACACGAGTCACAAATTAGTCAAAAATTCTCCGAAAAATAGTCACAAAACATTTGGTAAATATGATTTAATATACAGAGAACATCCTCGTTTATATTAAAAAACAAGGCGTGTTTCATTTTTTTGTATTGTTTAGCAGTGGAAACGGATACATCCAATACGACAATTACTGTTACTATTGCTTTTAAAGAAAAGGGAGGAATATAAATGGCGAATTTGAGGACTGTTGATCCAGCGTCAGAAAATATAGCCGAAAGTCGTCCTCAAAAGAGTGTTCAAGCTAGTGCTTGGAGTGATTTCTTATCTTTAATTAAGATAGGAATCGTAAATTCAAACTTTATTACGACATTTACAGGGCTTTGGTTAGCACTATATTTTACAAATAGTGGTTTCCTTAACAATATAAATATTGTATTATTAACGATGATTGGTTCTTCGTTAGTAATTGCCGGTTCATGTAGTTTAAATAACTATATTGACCGTGATATTGACCATTTAATGAATAGAACAATGGATCGTCCAACTGTGTCTGGAAGAATGAATCCTAAATGGGCACTTTACGTCGGGTTATTATTAACTTTTGTAGGAACTATTCTATTAGCATTAACGACTATTACAGCTGCTGTAATTGGATTAATAGGTGTTTTCTCTTACGTAGTACTGTATTCATTATGGTCTAAGAGAACAAGTACATTAAATACAGTAGTTGGAAGTGTCTCGGGGGCTGTACCTCCATTAATTGGGTGGGCTGCAGTTGATCCAAGCCTTTCGCTGCAAGCGTGGATGTTATTCTTTATCCTATTTATATGGCAAATTCCGCATTTTCTAGCAATTGCGATTCGTAGATGTGAAGAATATCGTAATGCTGGGATTCCAATGCTACCAGTAGTACACGGTTTCTCCGTAACAAGAAGACAGATGGTTATATGGACGTTATGTTTAGTACCGCTACCATTTTACTTGTATGACTTAGGTATTGTGTTTTTAACGATTGCAACATTATTAAATGTAGGTTGGGTTGCACTAGGATTTGCTGGATATAAGATGAAGAATGAGATGAAATGGGCAACACTAATGTTTATCTATTCTTTAAATTACTTAACTATTATGTATGTGTCTATGATAGTAGTCACTATTTTTTAATAGTAAAGGTTAAAGAACATCATAATTATTTTTTTGTGATTAGATTTCTTCTAATGTGAACAGAAGAAATTTATCAATACATTCTACTTCACTTACTACTTATGAAAGAGGGGTTTGATCAGGCTATGAAAAGATGGCTACCGAATTTGCGCGTATTTTCACTGTTCAGTGTACTAGCGCTGTTTTTAGCAGGATGTGGTAAACCATACTTATCTGCACTTCAGCCAGTTGGTGAAGTAGCAGATATGCAAATGTCACTAATTTTACTAAGTACTGCGATTATGACAATTGTTGTGGTTGTTGTTTCCATTATCTTCGTATACGTTGTTGTAAAATTCCGTAAACGCAAAGGTGATGAGGACTTTATTCCGAAACAAGTGGAAGGAAGCCACAAACTAGAAGTTATTTGGACTGTTATTCCTATTTTACTATTGTTAATTTTGGCAGTTCCAACTGTATCTTACACGTTTAAATTAGCTGATGTAGAAGCTATGCATAACGAGGAAGAAGATGTATTAGTTGTCGATGTTACGGCACACCTATATTGGTGGGAATTTGAATATCCAGGTTACGGAGTTGTAACTTCTCAAGACTTGGTAGTTCCTACTGATGAAAGAATCTATTTTAACTTAATAGCTAGTGATGTTAAACATTCATTCTGGGTTCCATCAGCAGGTGGAAAGCTTGATACGAATACGGATAACGTTAATAGCTTTTGGTTATCATTTGATTCAAAGCGTGCGGAAGAAGCAGGCAATTTATTCTATGGAAAATGTGCTGAGTTATGTGGACCGTCACATGCTCTAATGGACTTTAAAGTTCAAACAGTTTCACGTGCTGAGTTCGATCAATGGATTGAAAAAATGCAAAACGTAGAACACACTCCAACAACTGACCTTGCTCAAGCAGGAGAAGAAATCTTTGCACAAAGCTGTATCGGTTGTCACGCAATCTCTGGTGATGCTTCAAGTATTGCACCTAACTTAGCAAACTTTGGTGACCGTAGTCGTATTGCGGGTATTTTAGAGCATACTCCAGAAAAACTTCGCTTATGGTTAGAAGATCCAGATTCTGTGAAACCAGCGAACAAAATGACAGGTACATATGGAAAATTAAATCCAGATGAACTAGATGCTCTTGTCGAGTATTTAATGGACTTAAAATTAGAATAAAGTACTTCGAAAGGGAGGTTACACGGTGAGTACTATGGCTCAGAAAAAAGGTTTTGGCGCAACTGTTTGGGACTACTTAACAACGGTAGATCATAAAAAGATTGCGATTATGTACTTAATTGCCGGTGGGTTCTTTTTCCTTGTCGGTGGTTTAGAAGCAATGTTTATACGTGTTCAGTTATTAAAACCGGAAAGTGGTTTTCTAGAGGCTGGTCTGTATAACGAAATTTTAACAATGCATGGAACTACGATGATTTTCTTAGCAGCAATGCCGTTAATCTTTGCATTTATGAATGCTGTTGTTCCGTTACAAATTGGTGCACGCGATGTTGCGTTCCCGTTTCTTAACTCTCTAGGTTTTTGGTTATTTTTCTTTGGAGGAGTTTTCTTAAACTTAAGTTGGTTTATGGGTGGAGCACCTGATGCAGGGTGGACTTCATATGCATCCTTATCACTTGCTTCAGAGGGACATGGAGTTGACTTCTATGTTCTAGGACTACAGATTTCAGGTATAGGTACGCTAATTGCAGGGATTAACTTCCTTGTAACGATTATTAATATGCGTGCTCCAGGGATGACTTACATGCGTATGCCATTATTTACTTGGTCTACATTTGTAGCATCTGCGTTAATTTTATTTGCTTTCCCAGCATTAACAGTTGGTTTATTATTATTAATGTTTGATCGTATGTTCGGGTCTGCATTCTTTGATCCAGCCCTAGGTGGTAACACTATTATTTGGGAGCACTTATTCTGGATTTTCGGACACCCGGAAGTTTACATTTTAATTTTACCAGCATTCGGTATTTTCTCAGAGATTTTTGCAACATTCTCTAAAAAGCGTTTGTTTGGATATTCATCTATGGTATTTGCAACTGTTTTAATCGGATTTTTAGGATTCATGGTATGGGCTCACCATATGTTCACAACTGGTCTTGGACCGATTGCAAACTCTATTTTTGCTGTTGCTACAATGGCAATTGCAGTACCAACTGGTATTAAGATTTTCAACTGGCTATTTACAATGTGGGGTGGCCAAATAAAAGTAAATACAGCGATGCTTTGGGCTATTGCGTTTATTCCATCATTCGTAATGGGTGGAGTTACAGGGATAATGTTAGGTTCAGCAGCAGCTGACTATCAGTATCATGATACGTATTTCGTAGTTGCTCACTTCCACTATGTAATCGTTGGTGGGGTAGTATTTGCTTTATTCGCAGCTACTCACTACTGGTGGCCAAAAATGTTTGGTAAAGTTTTAGATGAAACATTAGGAAAAATCACTTTCTGGTTATTCTTTATTGGTTTCCATTTAACATTCTTTATCCAACATTTCTTAGGATTAATGGGTATGCCTCGTCGTATCTATACGTTCTTACCAGGTCAAGGTTTTGAACTAGGAAACTTTATTAGTACTGTAGGTGCATTCTTTATGGCTGCAGGTACTATTGTATTACTTGTTAACATCGTGAAAACATCATTTAGCAAACAAAGTGTATCTGGCGATGTTTGGGGCGACGGTCGTACGTTAGAATGGGCTACTGCTTCACCACCGTTAGAGTACAACTTTAAACAAACTCCGCTTGTACGTGGCTTAGATCCACTATGGGTAGAAAAAATGGCTGGTAAAAAAGAAATGACACCTGCAGAACCTGTTGGTGACATTCATATGCCAAACGGATCAATTATTCCGTTCATTATTTCCCTTGGTTTATTTATCGCTGCATTTGGTGCGATGTATAATCAAGAACATACGTGGGGTATTCCTGTATTAATCATTGGTCTAGTTATTACGTTTGGTTCGATGTTCTTCCGTTCAGTAATTGAAGACCATGGATACCATATTCATAAAGAAGATATTATCAACGATGATGATAAGGGGGTTGGGGCATAATGCATACTGAGGAAAAACTTACTGCTGAAACTTTCCCAGATTCGCCTGAAAAAGCAACCCTTGAAGGGAAAAATAAATTTTTAGGTTTTTGGCTCTTCCTAGGAGGAGAAACAGTATTATTTGCATCCCTGTTTGCAACTTACTTAGCATTAAAAGATTCAACTGCAGGTACTAAGACTGGTGCAGAAATTTTCGATCTAGGATTAGTTTTTGCTGCAACAATGATCCTTTTAACAAGCTCGTTAACAAGCGTATACGCTATGTATCACATGAAAAACTTCAACTTTAGAAAAATGCAACTATGGATGTTCATTACTTGGCTACTAGGATTATCATTCTTAATTCTTGAGATTTATGAGTTCATGCACTATATTCATTTAGGGCATACTTTTACAAGTAGTGCGTTTGGTTCAGCTTTCTATACGTTAGTTGGAACACATGGTGCTCACGTATGTTTCGGATTACTCTGGATTGGTACTTTATTAATCCGTTACTCCAAAGGCGGTCTTAATTTATACAACGCACCGAAGTTTTATGTAGCTTCTTTATACTGGCACTTCATTGACGTTGTATGGTTATTTATCTTTACAGTAGTATACTTAATGGGATTGGTGGGATAATCTGATGGCGAATCAAACATCAAATTCAGTTAACCCGAAGGTAGATTTAGCTTATCGTCGTAAGAAAAATGCAGAAGAAATGAAACATCAAGTAATTTCATTCGTGCTAATGATCTTTTTAACGATTATTGCATTCGTAGCAGTGGGAGCGGACATGTCTCCGCTATTCATTGTACCTGTTATCATATTGTTAGCCGTAATACAATGTATTTTCCAACTTTACTACTTTATGCATATGAATCATAAAGGTCATGAAGTACCAGCATTATTTCTATACTCCGGCTTAACAGTTGCATTAGTAACTATTTTAGCCTTCGTAACAATTATTTGGTGGTAAGACTTAAAAAGACACTTGGACATACAATACTGTCCAAGTGTTTTTTGTTATATCCTTTACTTCAATATAACCTACATACTCCAACTCTTTCTATCAACTGCTAATATCACATATGTTTGAAAAAACAGTGACGATTCTATGACAAATGCCCTTTCCTTAAACACTCTGTTACTGCCCATTCATTGAATGGTATAAAACCGTATAGTATAATAATATTTAGTAGTTTAGTGTGATTCTGTAATTAGTTTCCGTAAGGAGTGAGTATTTTGTTAAGCAACCTAGAAATTTTTGGTTTTCGAGCATTATGGAGTCCATATTTTATGGTTTCTATGATTATCGTTGCAATACTGTATATTTATGTTACTGGACGAGGAAGAGAAAGATTTGAAGGATCTGAACCTGTTTCTTTAAAGCAGAAAACATTCTTTTTACTTGGTATTGCTTTATTATACTTCTTTAAAGGCGGCCCGATAGACTTATTAGGTCATTTAATGTTAAGTGCGCATATGGCACAAATGGCTTTTTTATACTTAATCATTCCTCCGCTTTTAATTTTAGGTACTCCTGTTTGGTTATTAAAAAAATTCGTTAATCATAAAGCGATTAAACCAGCATTCAATTTCTTAACTAGACCGTTAATTGCTTTAATTTCTTTTAATGCTTTATTTTCTTTTTATCACATTCCTGTAATTTTTGATGTTGTAAAGACCGATGTTACTTTACATACGATCTATACGATATTATTGTTTATTGCTTCATTTATGATGTGGTGGCCACTAGTAGATCCACTACCAGAAGGAAATAAGATGTCTGGAATTAAGAAAATGGGCTACATTATGGCTGATGGTGTACTATTAACTCCAGCATGTGCATTAATTATTTTTGCTGATACACCATTATATGCAGCTTATTCTGATATGACTGCTTGGATGGCAGCATTAGCCTTATGTGTTCCAGCAAGCACGTTAGCAGGTTTAGACCTTGGAGGTCCCGAATTGTTTAATGCTTTACCATTATTGGAGGACCAACAATTAGGTGGTATTATTATGAAAATAATACAAGAAATTATGTACGGTAGTATGTTAGCGTACGTATTCTTCCAATGGGCAAGAAAAGAACGTGAAACAGATGATCTTGATATGAACCCCATTTTGGAAAAGAATTAATTGTAATAAAACAGCATTCAAAGGGGTGCTGTTTTAGTTTGTATCAGTTTTTTGTTGAAATAAAATGTTTAGATAAAAATATTTCGAGAGGAGCTTTTTATGGATTCTTATACAATTCCAATATTACCTACAATTAGTACGTTTTTTATTGTGTTGAGCGCAATTTTTGTAGCGATTGGTTGGTATCTAATCGCAAAAAAGAAAGTAGAAGCACATAAAAAATCAATGACTTTTGCCGCTATTTTTGCTGTTATCTTTTTTATTATATACTCTAGTAGAACAGTGTTTGTTGGAAATACAAGTTTTGGTGGACCAGATGATATTAAAATATACTATACGACATTTTTACTGTTTCATATCACTCTAGCAACGATAGGGGCGGTTCTTGGTATATACACCCTATGGACAGGTTACAAAAACAACTTAAAACGTCACCGTAAAATTGGACCTATTACGAGTATTGTATGGTTTATAACTGCAATAACTGGTGTAGCAGTTTATTTACTACTCTATGTTATCTATCAAGGTGGAGAAACAACATCGGTTATTAAAGCGATATTTGGTTTTTAATAGTAAAGAGGCACATAACGGTAACGTTACGTGCCTCTTCTTTTGTGAGAGAAGTAATTTCTATATTTTAAAATTCAATTTTATTATTCCAGCTTCTTTAGCTGAATTAAAAGCAATAATGACAAGAGGTCCAACAATAAACCCTAAAATACCAATTAATTTTAAACCGATGTACATTGCAATTAAAGTAGCTAAAGGGGATAACCCTATATGAGAACCCATTACTTTCGGTTCAACTGTTCTACGGATAATTAGCAGCACGATTGCTAAAATTGCAAGCTGTGTACCGGTACCGATATTCCCAGTAATCAGTTGGAAGATTGCCCAAGGCCCGATTATCACAATAGATCCAATAATTGGTATAAAGTCTATAATCCATACGACAAATGCCATTATTAATGCGACGTCAGGAGCAATAAATAACAATCCAATTAATGTTACAAAAAATATTATAATACTTACTAGAAATTGAGCTTTGAAAAATCCGAACACAACATAAGAAAGACGAGAAGTCATAAATTTTACTTTTTCAGCTGTCGAATCCTTTAAATGAGCATAGAAGCCTTCTTTTAATTTTGGCATATCTAGTAAAAACAGGAATAATGCAATTAAGTATACAATAAAACTAATTAAATAATTTGGAATGTCTGTGAACAAACTTTTAATTCGCTCTATGTTTACCATGTCAGTAATATTAATTCTTAGATCGTAAAGAAATTTGTCAATTTGTTCACTAATTTCATTTACTAATTCTGGTGGCAAATCTTCAGACGCGTTTGTTATATTTTGTTCCATATCACGCCAAACCCGATTTACCTCGTTTATATAAGAGGGAGCATTTTCTACAATTTTAATCCCTTCTGTTATTACTTTAGTAGTAATAAAGTATCCGATAACACCGATAGACATAACAAAAAGAAGAAAAATAACTAAGACAGATAAACTTCTTTTCCATTTCGCCTTATTTTGTAATAGGGAGACGAGTGGTTCTAAAAATAGAGCAGTAATAAAAGCAATAATTAAAGGTACAGAAACAGGTAAAATAAAATAGCTAATTGTTATTATTACAGCCACAATTAGGATAATGAGAATTAAACGTTTTATAGATTGCGTGGTCAATGGGGTACTCCTTTCAAACAAATACTTTCCTTTATTATATTATGCTTTTTAAACTATGAACAGTAATATTATTCGATATTAGCACAGTATATGGAAACGGGCAAAATAAAAAAACGCATACAAATGCGTTTTTTATTTAATCTTATCGATTTCCTCTTTTAATTGGCTTAGTAATGTTTTACTAGTTGTTACGATGTTGGCAGGGAAGCTTTCTCCTTCACCATATTCCACACCGTGTGGGTAATAGTGTTTTCCTAATAAAGGAGTAAGTAGTTTTACGATAGCATGTTTACCACCAACATCTCCTTCAATAGCATATGCTTGAACTCGTAAATAGTAAGTCGACCCTTTACTTTCGAACTTTTTGTCAAAGGTTACTCGTTCGTAATCCCATTGATCAGCTAGAACAAAGCCTAAACCTTCCATAACATGTGCAAGTCGCGATAATTCAACAACTTCAGATTCTAATCCTATGTTTTCAATTCTCATTATATGTACGCCCCTTTCTATGTATAAAACAAAATGCTCCTAATTAATAATAGTACGAAAGAGAAGAAGTTTCAACGATTGTGTGAAACTTCTTTTTTATATGTTTAAAAATTGTCATGTTTTCGTCTCAATTGGTCAAACTATAAATGGGAAAAAGTTGGCTAGTAACTAAATTGGAAGGGGTGAAAAACGTGAAAAAAATACTAGTTTCTATTTTTCTTTCTGTGTTTGTACTAATTAGTGTCCCGTCTTTTGCATTTGGACAAGGAACAGATACATATACAGTGAAAAGTGGGGATTCTCTTTGGAAAATTGCTCAACGATATCAAATCGGATTGTCAGAAATAATTTCTGCTAACCCACAATTTTCTAACCCAAATCTAATATATCCAGGTCAAAGGGTAACGATTCCGCTAATAGATAGTATAAAGGCAATTGAGCGAGAAGTTATTCGGTTAACAAATCAAGAGCGTGCCAAAAATGGTTTGCCTAGCTTAAAAGAAGATTGGCAATTATCAAGGGTAGCAAGATATAAATCAGCCGATATGCGAGATCAAAATTATTTTTCACATAATTCGCCAACGTATGGCTCTCCATTTACAATGATGCGAAACTTTAATATACAGTATAGAACTGCCGCGGAGAATATTGCAGCAGGGCAACGTACTGCTCAAGCTGTTGTTCAACAGTGGATGAATTCACCAGGACATCGAGCAAATATATTAAAGGCAGATGTAACTTACATCGGTGTTGGATATGCAGAAGGTGGTTCTTATGGGACGTATTGGACCCAAATGTTTATTTCTAAATAGTAAAGCATAGAGGTGATGTTAGTGCAAACAGTTAGAGATGTAATGACAACTAATGTAGACGTATGTACACCATTGGATAACGTATACGAAGTAGCGCTGAAAATGAAAGATCTTAATGTAGGTGCTATACCAATTGTTGAAAATAATCAATTAGTAGGAATGATTACTGACAGAGATTTAGTAGTTAGAGGTATCGCTGAGAAGCATCCTGGTTCCAATTCTGTTACAGATGTAATGAGCGACCATTTAATAACGATTGACCCTAATGCATCGTTACAGGAAGCGAGCACATTAATGGCGGAACATCAAATTCGTAGACTTCCGGTTGTAGAAAATGGGCAATTAATCGGAATTGTCTCGTTAGGAGACTTAGCTACAAATCAATATTCAGATGAGCAAGCAGGTGTTGCATTAAGTGAAATATCTGAACAAGATCATCAATAATTAGAATAAATTGGGACAAGTCGATTGGACTTAGTCCCGTTTTCTTTTTTCATGATGATATTAATCTTGCTCTGAAAAAATTTGGTATGATAGAGAAAAAAGAGGTAATAAATGAATTATATGAAAAACTCTATGAAAATAAAGAAAACTAGAATGAAATGATAACTTCGTTAATATAGTAAAAGTAAAAGGAGGGAGAAGTTTGAGGAATATACTTACTATTATTGTTATCGCAATTTGTGCGGCATTAATAATACCATTTCAATCAACTTTTATAGATTTTGAACCTAAGGATGAAGACTTAGTTGCTCAAGAGTTAAGGAGCGAGAACGAATTAGAAGAAGAAACAATATCTATTCTACCCGTTCATAAAGATATTCAAGTTATGGAAGGGGTAGGAAGCTGGATTAGTAAAACTGACACCGAACTTATTTCTTCATTTGGGGAACCAGACCGTATTGATTTATCACCATATGATTACGAATGGTGGGTATATAATAATTCACTAGAAAATTATGTTCAATTTGGTGTAAGCGAAGGAGTCATCGTCACTGCATATGTAATTGGGGAAGAAGTACAAAATGACCCATTTGTTATAGGAACTAATTATGAAGAAGTAAAACAAAAATTTGCATTTGAATCGGCAATTAATGTTGACTATGATAGTGGATCGTACCGATTTCAATTAAAAGATGAAGACCTTATTACTCGTCCACTTTTAAAAATCGGGGATGTGTTCGTACAGCTTTATTTTGATTCATTTGAGCAAACGTTATCAAGCATACGATTTTTAGACAAGGAAACTTTAATAAAGCAGCGACCATATGAGTTAGTATACAGAGGCACATTAATTGATCCAAATTCAAAAACAGAAGAAGAATGGAAATTAATTGAAAAAGGAACCGCATTACAAATTATCGACTTTACGAATATTCTTAGGGAGCGCTTCCAGTTAAGTCCTGTTGAGTGGCATGAGGAAACCGCAAAAGTAGCTTATTTACACAGTAAAGATATGAACATTAATGATTATTTTTCTCATTCTTCACCAACTGAAGGAACTCTTTCAGAAAGGCTAGCAAAAGGTAATGTAAGCTTTTTATTAGCAGGGGAAAATATAGCAGCAAAATATGTAGACGGGGTAGCAGCAGTAGAAGGTTGGCTCAATAGTGAAGGGCATCGAAATACATTACTAAATGAAAATTTTACTCATCTCGGGGTAGGAGTTTATGAAAAATACTATACACAAAACTTTATTCAGACGTGGAAACAATAAAAGCTCGCTTGTAGCGAGCTTTTATTGTTTATCTATACGTTTATATTCATTAAAAATAAACGTTTTGCCTTCCCAATAGCCTATAAGTTTAACTAATTCTCCAGCATTAGGAGGACTTTTCGTCCATTCCTTTGTTAGTCTTTCTCTACGTTCAACTCTAGTTATTTTTCCATCCTTATATATATTTAAATGGGTAATCATAATGTGAAAATCGTAATAAAACCGCTTCTTTTCATAATAAACGTCTGTTACTTCTCCAACTATGACTGATTCTTCCTTTACTTCTGTTACACTAAGCCATTTTTCTTTATATCTTTTTCGATTCTTTTTAGCTAGAATATAAAAGTAAATAATTAATATTGGAATAACAACAGCGGTAACCATAAAATAGGATCACCTTTTTCGATTTATAATAAAAAAACTACCAGTACTATGAGCAATTAGTTTATGATTTTCTGAAAAAACTTTACCTTCTACAACAATAATTTTCGAACCTTTATGGATGATATTTGCTACGCAACGAAACGCATCACCAATTCCAGGCTTTAAAAAGTTAACTTTCATTTCAGTTGTTACAACGGCTTTATCGTCTGGTAAACTGTTGTTTGCTAACGTTCCCATCGTTGAGTCTAATATTGTAGCGGTTAATCCTCCATGCAAAATACCAATTGAATTATTTAAAAGTGTACTGTTTTGGACCGTTAACGTTAGCGTCCCGTTTTCTTCATCAAAGTCCCTCTCCATTCCGAACAATGCACCTACGAAAGTGCTGTAGTCACCATTTCTTTTTCTTTTAAAACTATGTAATAGTAGTGCTGCTTCAGCTAATTCTTCGTCAGTTGCTTCTTTTAAATAATTTCCCCAATCCTCACGTAAATCCAATTTCCTCATCCTTTTCATTTACCTCTTTCTTCATATAATAACAGTCCTTTCTTGGTAAGAAAATGAAATAGCTTAAAATTTATTATTTCTAATTGCAGGAAGAACAAAGAGAAGAAAATAGGCGAACGTATGACGAATGCAACCCATACAATAAAATAGGCATATGATGGAATGAGGTGAGAGGATGGCTAAAAGTAACTCAAAACAGGAGAGTATTAAACAATTTAAAGAATTTGTCAAAAGGCATCCGAAACTTGTACAAGAAGTTCGTGGGGGTAAAAAAACGTGGCAAGACCTTTTTGAGGAATGGTACTTATTAGGTGAGGAAGACCCTGTATGGGAGCAATACGGTGATGGTCAACAATCCTCAAGTAAAGAAGAGGAGAAAAGTGGGGCTAAATCAGAATTTATTCCAGTAGTATTACAAACTTTAAAAAACATGGATATGAATAAAGTGCAATATCATTTAACAAATGTAAATAGTGCAATAGGCAATATACAACAATTATTACAACAGTTTATTCCTTCTAATCGCCAAAGTAATTCTTCATCACAAGGTCCTAAAAATCCTTTTACATTTCGTAAAGATTAAGGAGATACATTTTAATGAGAAAAGAAGTGTATGATTACATTCAATCGAAAAAAATTTTAAAGCAATTTATTAAAGAACAGCCGATTTGGTACCGTAAATTAAGTAGGGACCCGAATAGCGCTGCAGAAATGGAATTAGCAGCAATGCAATATTATAAGCAGACAATTCCGCACAAAGTTGAAAAATTCCAAAATTCAGTGCAAATGGCCTCGATGATGGTTCATATGTTTCAATCGATGAAACATATGGATTAAGAAAAATTAAATTTGCTTAAAGGAATAGAAAATGAGTACCCTTCCAACAATAGTAATAATGACTACTGGAAGGGGAGTACATAGCATGAAAAAAATGATTACGGTTTTATGTATATTTTTCATATGTTTAATCGGGTGTCAACAAGAGAAACCAGAAGCACTTGTTGTTACAGGGTTACCAACACATTTTTCAGATATAGCTTTAAAAAAATATAATAGCAGTAATAAGGAAAAAAAGTTAACAATGGAAGTACATCACTTTATAAAAGACAACAAAGTTTATATTGAATGTATCGTTACTCCAGATTTTCAATTTAATAAAGGAACGACTAAAAAAGAAGGGAAAGGTTATTTAGAAGTATATAATAACGGGAAGAAACTGGATGAGTTTACTTCTGGTGCTTTTATTTTAACAAACTTACCGAAAGGGAAAAATAAAATAGATATTATGTTAAAATATAACGACAAATCAGATTACGGTTTAGTTAAAAGTTTTACGGTTGAATTGGACTAGATATATTATACAAAAACTTTATAGCATGATATAGTAATTATGGAGGTGTCTATAAATGATTGCCACTTTAGAAAAGATACTACTATTAGATCGTGCTGAAGAATTAGCAAAAATGATTTTACAGTCAGAAGAAATGGCTGACTATTATAAATGTCTTGATGACGTGAGAGAAGATCGTGAAGCTCAGCAGCTAATTAAGGCGTTCAATGATATAAAAGATAAATACGAAGAGGTACAACGTTTCGGTAAGTATCATCCTGACTATCATTCCGTTTCAAGAGAAACAAGAGAATTGAAAAGAAAGGTGGACTTGCACGATACAATATATGCTTTTAAGCAGGCTGAAAAGGCAGTACAAGAATTACTAGATGAAATAAGTGTACTAGTCGGAAGAGCTGTTTCAGAACATATAAAAGTTCCAACTGGAAATCCTTTCTTCGATTCCTTATCAAGCTGCGGCGGAGGCTGTGGTTCTGGTGGCGGATGCTCTTGTAGTGCATAATTTAGAAAAAGGCTGACAATTTTAGTCAGTCTTTTTTTACCGATTTTTAAGGCGGATACAATCCTCACATAAGTTACCACAACAAAACATTTTTTCTTGTGGAACAAAAAAGCGATGACGAAATACGTAAATATTGTCGCTTTTTCTAACAAAATTTGTTTTTACTGTTACTCTTTGTTTATACATAGCTTTTTTTGAGCATATTTTTATTGTTTGGAGGAGTAAATCCAAATCCGCATCTACAGCTGGTGTTATATAAATAAATGGAATGCCGGTAATATCTTTTCGTTCACAAAGTTGGATGATTGAGTTACTGTTCATTTCTGTTAAAAAAATTGCCCAAATAGTTTGTAGGGACATGTTTAGTACCACCATTTCATAACATTATATATATTATTATTTTATCTTTTTCATTTACGTGATAAAATGACACTAGAAATGTTTTCTATTAAAGGAGAAATTACAATGTTGACTGATCGGCAAGGGGTAATCGTTTGGCTTTACTCATTAAAACAAGCTAAACTGTTGAGACGTTATGGAAACGTCATTTATATATCTAAAAAATTAAAATATGGGATATTTTATTGTAATATGGAGGAAACTGCTTCTCTTATTGAGAAATTGGAAAAGCAATCTTTTGTAAAAAAAGTGGACGTGTCTTACCGTCCGTACGTTAAAACACAATATGAAAATTCAAGACCAGATAAAGCAAAAGAATATGATTATAAGATGGGACTATAAAAAGCAACGAATTGATGTATATTCGTTGCTTTTTATTTTCTATTTACTTTAACGGTTGTAAAATATGATTCAATCTTAGGACGCCGGTTAAATATTGATAATACAATTCTTTTTCTTTATAGTAAGTGGATGGTTTTACTTCGAGTTCAATAATATTTTTATTTAATTGATCTGCTAGTTGTTCAAATAACTCAAATCGTTTTGTTCGTTTCTCTTTAGGGCTAGGAATTCCTTCTAATGTCATATATAAAGCTTGAAAATCACCGACAGATGTTGGTTTCATAATGACAACAAATGAACAGACATTACGGTCATTTTTATTCGTATGTAATAATAAAAGCTGATCTACTCTTTCTTTATTATAACGAGCCAGCTCTAGCAATTCATATAAATCAGAGTAGCCTTCACCGAGTTCTATAAATCTTTGTATCAATTGTTATTGCTCCTCTCTAAGTTCCTGCTCATACTTTATCACGTTCAAGCTTTTTTTAAAAGAGTGACAAAATGAGAATGCTGGAAATAAATTAGGGCAGTTGTTTTGTGTTATGAATTAGTGCGTATCATAAGGTGTTTTATAAAAAAAAAACCCTGCAATTTAATAGTGCAGGGTCCCTCTATTACTTGGTGACCAAGTAAAGAAGGCAAAGGGAGAGGAGAAACCGGAGGAAGAACTTATGGGGAAACGTAAGTCTTCTCCGCGGTTGGCAACAACATCACGTAAAAGGATGTTGTTATTTGTCATTATGAACCAAATAAAGAAAGAGTATACACTTTTTGTAAAATTACCTTATGAATAATCTTCTGAGCCTTTTCTTATGAAGTCGATTATGATAGGATATTGTTGAAATTTAATTTGAAAGTTATAAAGATTGTGGTGAGTGGATGAGAGTAGTTTCTGGGAAATTTAAAGGTAGACAATTGAAAGCTGTACCAGGTATGAATACGAGACCTACTACAGATAAAGTGAAAGAATCATTATTTAATATTATTGGTCCTTACTTTACAGGTGGATTAGTTCTTGATTTATTTGGTGGTAGTGGGTCATTAGGTTTGGAATCGTTAAGTAGAGGGATGGATCACGTAATCTTCGTCGATAAAGATGGTAAAGCGATACAAACGATTAAAAGTAACGTTGAATCATTACAAGTTGAGAAGCAAGTAGAAATATATAGAAATGATGCGGGACGTGCTTTGAATGCAATACAAAAACGAGATCTTCAATTTGATTTAATTTTGTTAGATCCTCCGTACAAAAGACACCAATTAGAACAACTTATACATAAAATGAGTGATTTTAAGCTGTTAAAAAGTAATGGTCAAATAGTAGCTGAACATAGTAATGATGTGGTTTTACCTGACGTGATTGGGAACTTTTCTATTCAAAAGCAAGAAACGTACGGCATTACCGTAATTACCGTTTTTAAATGGAGTGAAGTGGTGAAGGGGGAAGGGGAAATATGACAAGCATTGCAATTTGCCCAGGGAGTTTCGATCCGGTAACAAATGGACATTTGGATATAATTAAAAGAACATCTAAAATCTTTGATAACATTTATGTTTGTGTGTTAAATAATGCAGCAAAAAACCCGTTGTTTACCGTAGAAGAACGAATTCAACTGTTAGAAGAAGTAACAAAAGATTTACCTAATGTTAAAATAGAATCATTTCAAGGACTATTAATTGATTATGCAAAAAGTAAAAATGCTACATCAATCGTAAGGGGATTGCGTGCTGTTTCAGACTTTGAATATGAAATGCAAATTACTTCAACAAACAGAGTGTTGGATGAAACTATCGAAACATTATTTATGATGACTAACAATCAATATTCCTTTTTAAGTTCGAGTATTGTTAAGGAAATTGCAAAATATAACGGTGAAGTATCGGAGTTAGTACCTCCAATAGTAAAAAAAGCATTGCAAGAGAAATATAATATGTAACATAGCCAAAAAGAGGCTGAGACAAAACTAATATTATCATGATAAAAGATGAACAATTGTAGAATTAGCGGAGGAAATATACGTAGACTCCAGCGGGAGGCTCACCAGCCGCCCGCGGAAAGCGAAGTATATTTCCGGAGCGGCTTATTTCGACTCTACTTTTTTGTTCGTCTTTTATTTTGATAAAAATAGTTATGTCCCAACCTCTTATTTTTATTTCAAGTTAGGACGCCAGTTTCTATAAAGAATCCACGTGTATATCCATAAAAATAATAAAGTGATAAATGGACCGTAAACTGTTATTGTTTCATACACTTTTTCTATCCATGTTAGATCTTTTAATGGAGCAAAAACGGGAGATTCACCTGATGTTTGCTCAAATCCACCTAATTTTTCATTTAAAGGGCTCCATAGCAAGTACGCGTAAATACCAGCTATGAAAGCGTGTATTATTCGAGCAAAGAAAAAAGGTTTAAATCTAATATCAGTTTCAGCAAGTATACTAGCCACTTGGGCATGTACACTTAGGCCACAAAATGCTAAGAAAAAACTAGTGAGAATTACTTGTTCCTTTAATGTAGCTGTAGTTACCTCGCTCGTCAGTTTCGCCCCTAACGTAATTTCAAAAAAGCCGGATATTAAAGGTATACTTAAATCTGTTGAGAAGCTTAATAATGCTAAAAATATAGTAACAAAAGTTGCAATGATGCTCGTTATTTGTACGAGTGCTAAAATATTATTTAAAACGGAAAAGATTATAATAAAGCCACCAATCATTAATAACGTCTGTACAGAACTCGAAACAGCGTCTCCTAACATTTTACCTAGTGGTTTACTATTTTTTACTCGCGTTTCGTGTAACGCGTCAAAAGCATGGCCGAAAGTTAACTTTTTTGATGTATTATTTTTATTTTCATCAACAGGATGAGAGTACTCGTGAAATCTCATAATAACACCAACAGTAATGTTACCAAGATAATGTGCTAATGCCAGCAAGATTCCTATCTTTGGGTTATGAAAAAAACCTACCGCAATAGCGCCGAAAATAAACAATGGATTAGAAGAGTTAGTAAAAGAAACTAGTCTCTCTGCCTCTATAGCTGAAATTTGTTCTTCTTGGCGAAGTCTTGCAGTAAGTTTTGCTCCAGATGGGTAACCAGAGGCCATACCCATTGCGAGGACAAAACCACCTACTCCAGGAACTTTAAAGATAGGTCTCATTAAAGGTTCAAATAATACTCCAATGAAAGCGACAACACCAAAACCTATCAGTAACTCACTTACGATAAAAAACGGTAATAAGGAAGGGAAAACAACCTCCCACCACATTTTTAAACCACGTAAAGAAGCCTCTAATGCAGCTTGAGGATAAATGATTAAAGAAATCGTGAAAAAGGTAATAATACTTGCGAAAATGAAAGTTTTGAATTTTGAGCCATTCAATATTTATGCCTCCTATAGTAATGTCACAAAAAGTTGTTGAATGTGTGCAAGTTTATTTTAGTGTAAGAATGAAGTTGATTTTGGTAGAATAGTTATAATTAACAAGTAGCTTGTTAAAGAAAAAAAGTTTGTCCACCCTACATTTCAATATACGTATGTATATATAAAATTTAGAACAACAAATTAATATACATTGTTTGGAGGAGAAATGTTGAGAGAACCGACGATAGGGTTAGCGTTAGGATCAGGAGGAGCTAGAGGTTTTGCCCATTTAGGTGCATTAAAAGTACTGCAAGAAGAAAATATACCTGTTAGCTTACTGGCCGGCTGTAGCATGGGTGCTCTTGTAGGAAGTTTATATGCTGTCGGACATGAAATGGAAAGCATGTACAAAATAGCAAAAGCATTTCAGCGGAAATACTATTTAGATTTTACCGTTCCGAAAATGGGGTTTATTAGTGGGAATCGTGTAAAACAGCTTATTCACATGTTTTCGAAAGGTCAAAATATAGAAGATTTAGCAATCCCATTTGCTGTTATTGCAACCGATATTGAAACTGCAGAAAAGGTTGTTTTTACAAAAGGTCCAATTGCGGATGCTGTTAGAGCGAGTATTTCTATTCCAGGAATATTTGTACCTGTAGAATTAGATGGAAGGTTGCTTGTCGATGGAGGCGTGGTTGATCGGGTACCTGCTAGTGTTGTTAAAGAGATGGGGGCAGATATCGTTGTTGCAATTGATGTTTCTTACGTTAAAACGAATGAAGGAATAGATTCCATTTTTGATGTAATCTTACAAACAATTGATATTATGCAAAATGAATTAGTAAAAAAAAGCGAATTAGAGGCAGATGTGATGGTCCGGCCGCCTGTTGCTCATTATAGCTCACGTGCATTTACAAATATTGAAGAAATTATCCAAATCGGGGAAGAGGAAATGAGAAAGCACATTCCCTTTATTCGGCAAGCAGTGGAAAACTGGAAGGAGCGACAAGTGGATGAAAAATAAAAGGATATATGGAAGAGCATTAGTTGTAGGAATTATTTTAGCAGTTATTTTAAATTTTATTACTTTACCTTATTATGTGACGAGGCCAGGATATGCACAAGATTTAAGGCCTATCGTAATGGTAGAAGATCGTTATGAAGATGAAGGCAGGTTTATGTTAACAACAGTAAAAATGAGTAAGGCAAATATATTTACATACTTAATGGCAAAATGGGATGAATATCAATTTATTTATCCATTAGAGCAAATTAGAAGTGAAGGGGAAACAGATCAAGAATACAACCATCGTCAATTATATTACATGGAAGATTCGAAAGAAACGGCGATAAAAGTTGCTTATGAAAGAGCCGATAAAGAAGTAAATATAATATCTAAAGGTGTATATGTATTAAGAACTGTCGCCAATATGCCAGCAGCAGATTTATTACAAATAGGTGATAGAATAGTGGAAGTTGATGGTATAGAAACACCAAATTCAGATGTTTTTATGGGGCTGGTAGGGGAAAAAGCAGTAGGAGATACGCTAAACGTTACTTTTGTTAGAGATGATGAGGTTGATACAGTTCCAATAACTTTACAGCCATTCCCAGATGAACCAGAAAGGGCAGGTGTCGGAATACAACTCGTTACCGATTTAGAAATTACAACTTCACCTAACGTTGAAATTGACTCAGCAAAAATTGGCGGCCCCTCTGCAGGCTTAATGTTCTCTTTAGAAATTTATAATCAGCTAATGGACGAAGATATAGCAAAAGGCTATAAAATTGCAGGTACTGGTACAATCAATCAAAATGGAGAAGTAGGTCGTATTGGTGGAGCTAAACAAAAAGTATATGCAGCACATAAGTCTGGAGTTGACTACTTCTTTGCACCATATGAAAATGGAGCAGAAAATTCTAATTATAACGAGGCAGTGGCTGCAGCTGAAGACATTGGCACTAAAATGGTAATCGTCCCAGTGAACACTTTTGATGATGCACTAAATTATTTAAAAGACTTACAGCCGAAAAATTAACTTATAATTTTCCACTATAGTACACCTTTATTACGTTTAAATGAAATATGTCCAGACACTATAATGAAAAGTTTCCAACTCACTACGATTTAAATAATGACCAAAAAGTCCTAAAGTCAGTTTCTGCTGATTATAGGACTTTTTGGTTCAAACAAACTTTCTTAATTCCTCATCAAAGCGAATCGGAGGCTGAGAAAACTCCTTATGAATAAACGCGCTTCTCTCTGGCTCACTGAGCGGTATAGAATAAGCGATAGTGGCCTTTTTATCTAGTGCTAACCCATCATCGCTAAATGACGCTACATTAGAAATAATAGGTATAGTTATATCTTTTTTGATTTCTCGTAAGTAATGTTGACCTGCTTTCGACATTCCTAATAATCGTACATAACTATATTCCTTTTTTTCTGTTACCCTTTTCATTTCGTCCTTCGTTGTATTTGTTAAAATATGAGTACACATCCGTTGTAATCTTGTCCATGTATATCTTTTCGTTTTTAACATAGTCATAAATTCCTGAAAAGTTTTGCTTTTTTTCATACATTCCTGTAACCTATATTCAATACCTTCTTCGACTTCATAAAAAGTTCTTAATTGTTCAGGAGTACTACATAAAATTTTATATTTTAAAAGTGAATAATAGTCTTCCCAGCGATGAAACGATTTTATTTGTTGGAGAACAGAAAAGGTGGGAGCTGGTACATAATCTTGAACATGTTGTATCTCTCTATTTGTCTCAAATAAATGCTTTCTAATTGCAGTGGCACTAGCAATGTTCGATGGATAGAGTTGCTCATCATGGTAACCGGCAGTAGTTCTCCCAATTGTAAAAGGTTGAATAGGACTTCCTAGTTCTAATACTGCTTTAACATAATGGAAACCTAATATATTATTAGGCTGCGTTAGATCGATTACATTTTCATTTTGAAAAGTTTCTGAAAAGGCGAGAGATGATGCTTTCGGATAGCTGTTACCTTCCTTTATGTATTTTTGTACTGAGGAATGATAGGGATCACTTTTTTCTCCCATTAACTGCACCGTCCGATTAAAGTCTTCAATATTACCTTGTTCACTACCGAAACAAAATGAATCTACTCGTAATTCTGAGAGAATAGAGACAGCACCAGTAGCAAACACCTCTGCTTTCTGAGTGGCAAATGCATATGGTAATTCAACGACGATGTCAATCCCATTTAGTAGTGCCATTTTTGTTCTTTCCCATTTAGAAACGAGTGCAGGCTCACCTCGTTGTAAAAATTGTCCGCTCATTACGGCAATGACAACATCTGGGTTTGTTAAGTTTTTCGATTGCTGTAAATGATATAAATGTCCGTTATGAAAAGGGTTGTATTCTACAATAACTCCTAAAGCTTCCATCATATACTCCTTATCATGATCGTTTTTGGTAGTATTTAACTGTTGCAATAATTTCAAATATTATTAGACAACATTATACTGTAAAGAAAAAATATTGACAAATAAATCTACGGAAGCTATAATTACTTTTGTTGCCTTGAGGTGATTATATTGTTGAAATGGTCATTAATGCAGCTAAACCTTTTTACACATAAAGGATTATATATCGATGAAACAGTTGATTTGAACGACATTACTGCCGTTGATTCATCTATTCGGTCTATTAGTCCTGTGCATGTAACAGGTCGAGCTGATTTAAGTTCTAAAAAAGCTACGTTCCATCTTAAAATAGAAGGTACGATGATTTTACCTTGTACAAGAACGTTAGTAGATGTGAACTTTCCTTTTACAATTGAAACGAAGGAAACCTTTTTATTTGAAACTGCTAGTTATACTGAAGAAGATGAAGAAATTCATGTTCTTCAAGGAGATGTTGTTGATTTAATTCCTATTATTAAGGAAAATATTCTTCTCGAAATACCGATGCAAATCTATGCTGATTCTATAAATGAAGAAGGTGCAGCACCACAATCTGGTAAAGGTTGGAGTGTTGTTGAAGAAGAAGAACAAGGAGACAAAATTGATCCAAGATTAGCAGGTCTAGCAAAATTCTTTGAAAAAAAAGATGAGTAGCTAAAAAAGGAAATGAATGATACACTCTTTAAGGAGGTGGGAAGAATGGCTGTACCTTTTAGAAGAACGTCTAAAACTGCGAAAAGAAAACGTCGTACACATTTTAAACTACAAGTTCCTGGTATGGTAGCATGCCCAAGCTGTGGTGAAGCGAAATTAGCACACCGCGTATGTAAAGCTTGCGGTACTTACAAAGGGAAAGAAGTAGTAAATAAATAATGAGGATATAAATCCTTTACACAAAAAAGCACAAGGCAAATGTCTTGTGCTTTTTGTGTAAGTAAAATTATAAATACATACTTGTGTTCGTTCAATCATGTTTCTTATAGTAAGTAAAAAGGGGGAATAGTAGGGATGGATAATACTAATAAAACAATCGTACATATTGATGAATATCATTTTTTATGGTTCGTTATTAACAGACCAGATAAAAGAAATGCTATTGACTATGATGTTATGGAACAATTAAATAGGGCAATACAGATTGCAAAAACAAATGACTCTATTAGAGGGTTTGTCATTACAGGAACAGGGGATAAAGCTTTTTGCTCAGGCGGAGACTTAACAGTATTTCATCGCTTGAAAACAAAAGAAGAAGCATACTCCATGCTGTCTAAAATGGGTAACATATTATATGAGTTATTAACCTTGCCTATCCCAACATTTGCTTTACTAAACGGAACCGCAGTCGGTGGTGGATGTGAAATTGCTAGTGCGTGTGATATAAGAGTAGCGTTACATAATAATGTGAAGATAGGATTTGTTCAAGGGAATTTAGGAATTACAACTGGCTGGGGAGGAGCTACAATGCTAATGGAAAAACTTCAACCCGCCGACGCCTTAACCTTATTATATTCAGGTAAAATATATAATGTAGAGATGGCCAAACATCTTCATTTTATTCAATCAATGCAACCTTTAAGCACCCGTCAACAACAAAGTGAATATATAGATAACCAGCTTGTACAATCAGCTAATGTTTTGCGTAGTTATAAAAGCGCTCTCATTAAAAAGTGGGTGTTTAGCAATGTTCAAGAAAGAATGGCTGAAGAAATTAATACTTGTGCTATGTTATGGGCACGAGATGAACACCATGAAGCTGTTCAAAGTTTTTTAAATAAATAAGAGATCGGGCAACAACAGGGAGGTAACTAACAATAAAAAAGGTAAATCCCTCGTAAAAGTTTCACATTTGCCCATTTTCGTCGTGCTGAATAACGGAATTCTCCTACCTTTTTGTATATCCTTTTAGTCTATCTTTTCTATTTATTGCATATGTATAGGATAAAAAGTGTGTTAGGGGGATTCCAAAATGACAACGGTTCGACAAGATGCTTGGACACAAGACGAAGATATGTATTTAGCCGAAGTGGTCTTAAGATATATACGAGAAGGTGGAACACAATTAGCTGCGTTTGAAGAGGTTGGAAGAAAATTATCAAGAACATCTGCAGCATGTGGATTTAGATGGAATTCTTATGTGAGAAAACAATATAAAACAGGTATTGAATTGGCTAAAAAGCAAAGAAAAGAATTAAAATTAGAACAAGAAACAAGTGCTGCTCCAGTTCAAAAATGGGTGGAAAATCAAGAAGAAGGCGATAAAACAGCATCTCTTTCTATTCCGAAAGTAATTGCCTACTTACAAGAGTTAGAAGAAGTAGAACAAAAATTTATAAACTTAAGAGAAGAAAACGATACTTTGAAAAAAACAGTAATGAAGCTAGAACACGATTTGCAATTACTTACTGAAAGAAAAGAGGAACTTGAACGTTCTGTACAATTAGTGGAGGAAGATTATAAAGCATTAATTGAAATTATGGATCGTGCAAGAAAAATGGTTGTTTTACAGGAAGAAGAAAAGAATAAAGTTAAATTTCAATTAGATCGAATTGGAAGTTTAGAGAAAGTGGAGAAATAAAATAAAGGTTAGACCTAAACACGGTCTAACCTTTATTCATCCTTTAATGGTTTTCGTAAGTGTGCTTAATTAAGCTTCTAACTCTTCAGTGCTTTGAGCGGAGACTCCTTCTGGATACCATACAAGTGGATTTTCACCTAAATCACGCTCCATATTATAATGAACAGGAGTAAAGCCCATTTTTGTCCAAAAAGCATCACTTTTTACTCTAGGGTTTGTTTTAATAGGTAAGCCGAAGCTTTTTGCGAATTCAACAAGCTCACGACCGAACCCTTTATTTTGATATTTTTGTATTACTTCTAATTTCCAAAGCTCTACATAATCTTGTTTTGGCTCGAAGTACTGATCGAATCTTTTATCTTTACGGTAAAGACTCATTCTAGCAACAAGTTTTTCACCGTAATAAATGCCGTAAAAAGGAGACTCGCTATCGTTTTCGATAATGTTTGCTTGTAAATCTTCTAACATGGACAGTTCTTGTAATCCATATTCTCTAAACTGTTTAAATTCTTCTAACGTTTTATAATTGATGGATAGTTTTTGTACAGTCATAAAAAATCCCCCTTTGATTGTCTAAACATACATTTTATATGACTAACATATAACTGGAAAGTAAGGTCTCCATTAATCATATCGAATGTTATCTATTTTCATACATTTATTATACAACAAAAAAACAAAACATTCTGCAATTATTTACGTAAGCGTTTGCAAAACAAAGAAGGAATACATCAGTTTATGTAGAAATAAATAAATGATGGCCAATATTTTTTGTAGCTTTAAAGAGAGGGGTACTTTCATTGCAAAAAATTTTAATCGCGAACAGAGGAGAAATTGCTGAAAGAGTCATTCGTACTTGTAGAAATTTAGGGATAGAAACGGTGGCCGTTTTTTCGGAAGCCGATAAAGATATGCCATATGTAACTTTAGCTACAAGTGCACACCATATAGGTGGCGCACATCCGCAACAATCGTATTTAAATATGGAGCAAATTATAAAAGTAGCGAGAGAAGAAAAGGTAGATGGAATACATCCTGGCTATGGCTTTTTGAGTGAAAACAGTGCTTTTGCTAGAGAAGTGCGTGAAAACGGATTTATTTTTATTGGGCCGTCAAGTGATGTGATTCGGTTAATGGGGGATAAACTGCAATCACGTCTTGAAATGATTAAAGCAAACGTTCCAGTTATCCCAGGCTCAGATAAGCCTTTAACGAGTGTGGAGGAAGCTTATTCGTTAGCTGAAACAATAGGATTCCCTGTCATGTTAAAAGCAAGTGGTGGCGGAGGAGGAATTGGGATGCATAAGTGTGAAAACAGTGAGGACATTCGTCTGCAGTTTGAAGAAACGAAAAAACGTGCAAAAGCATACTTCAATAATGATGACCTATTTATTGAAAAGTATATAGGAAATGCACGTCATATCGAAGTGCAAATAGTTGGCGATAGCTACGGGAACGTTCTCCATTTACACGAACGTAATTGCTCTGTACAAAGAAGAAATCAAAAAGTAATCGAAGAAGCTACTAGCCCTCATTTACCAGAGGAAGTTCGTAGTAAACTTTATGAGGCAGCGGTAAATGCAGCGAAACAAGTAAATTATTATAATGCAGGTACAGTAGAGTTTATTATGGATGAAAATAATAATTTCTACTTTTTAGAGATGAACACAAGATTACAAGTTGAGCATGCTATTTCAGAAGAAATAACAGGAATTGACCTCGTTGAATGGCAAATATTAATTGCTAATGGCGAAAAAATTCCTTTATCCCAAAATGACATTAATGTTAATGGACATTCGATAGAATATAGGGTGTACGCAGAAGATCCAGTTAAATTTTTCCCTTCACCTGGACAAATTGTAGATTGGAATTTTCCTGTAGAGGAAAATGTTAGAATTGATAGTGGGTATGGTTCGAACTTAAAAGTTACACCTTTTTACGATCCATTAATCGCAAAAATTATAGTAACTGCAAGTTCTAGAGAAGCTTGTATAGAAAAGTCACTTAACTATTTAGAGAAAGTCTCCATAACAGGAATTAATACTAATATCCCATTTTTAATTGCAAGTTTATCCGAGGAATCGTTTAAAGATGGAAAATACTCAACTAATTTTGTAAGTAATCTGATGAACATAAATAAGTAATCTTTTGACATAAGTAGGAGGAATAGAAAATGAAAAAAGTGGAAGCGTCTATGGCCGGAACAGTATGGAAAGTATTAGTGGAAGCAGGGAATAATGTAGAAGCTGGGCAAACAGTAATCATTTTAGAATCTATGAAAATGGAAATTCCTTTAGAAGTAGTGGAGAGTGGAACGGTTAAATCGATATCTGTATCCGAAGGCGATTTTGTCAACGAAGGCGATGTATTACTAGAGTTAGAGTAATAACTTTACATAACGTTTAAGGGGATGGAATAAATGAACGACCAACTAAAAAGATTTGAAGAAATAGTAGGCGAAATAAAAAGAGGTGGACAACCAAAATATCATGAAAAGTTAAAAGAACAGGGGAAGATGTTTGTAAGAGATCGACTCGCTCTTTTATTTGATAACGGTGAGTATGAAGAAGACGGCTTTTTTGCTAATAATCAAGCACAAGGTCTTCCGGCAGACGGAGTAGTAACGGGAGTAGGTAAGGTTAATGGACAAACTGTCTGTGTTATGGCTAATGATTCGACAGTTAAAGCTGGTTCTTGGGGTGCTAGAACAGTAGAAAAAATTATTAGAATTCAAGAAACAGCGGAAAAATTAAAAGTCCCTATCCTATACTTAGTAGACTCAGCTGGAGCGAGAATTACAGATCAATTAGATATGTTTCCTAATAGACGTGGTGCGGGTAAAATTTTTTACAACCAGGTAAAGCTTTCTGGAATGGTGCCACAAATATGTGTTTTATTTGGTCCATCGGCAGCTGGTGGTGCTTATATTCCTGCTTTTTGTGATATTGTTATCATGGTTGATGGAAATGCATCTATGTATTTAGGTTCACCGCGTATGGCGGAAAAAGTAATTGGTGAAAAAGTAACGCTAGAGGAAATGGGCGGAGCTAGAATGCATTGCACTGTTAGTGGCTGCGGTGATGTGTTAGCAAATGATGAGGAATCGGCAATTAAGGAAGCCCGCCGCTATTTATCGTATTTTCCTGCAAGTTATAAAGAAAAAACAGCAGACATTCAGTCAGTACAGCCTGTAAAAGGAAGAAATTTAACAGAAATAGTACCAGAAAATCAGAATGCTCCTTTTGACATGTACGAAGCAATTGACCAGCTAATCGATGAGGGAAGTTTTTTTGAGATTAAAAAATTATTCGCACCAGAGCTTATTACTGGACTTGCACGAATGGACGGCCGGGTAGTAGGGATTATTGCTAACCAACCGAAAGTGAAAGGTGGAGTGCTTTTCGTAGACTCTGCGGATAAAGGAGCCAAGTTTATTCAACTTTGTGATGCGTTCCATATTCCGCTTTTATTTTTAGCAGACGTACCAGGTTTCATGATTGGTACAAAAGTAGAGCGAGCAGGTATTATTCGACACGGTGCCAAACTTATTGCGGCAATGAGTTCCGCTACTGTTCCAAAAATATCAGTTGTAGTTAGGAAAGCTTACGGAGCAGGTTTATATGCGATGGCAGGACCAGCATTCGAACCTGACTGTTGTATCGCCTTACCAACCGCACAAATAGCAGTTATGGGTCCAGAAGCTGCTGTTAACGCAGTTTATTCAAATAAAATTAATGAAATAGAAGATATAAAAGAAAAAATGGCATTTGTTCAACAAAAGCATGCTGAGTATAAAGAGACAATCGATATTTATAAACTAGCTTCAGAATTAATTGTTGATGAAATAGTCCAACCATCTCAATTGAGGAGTGTACTAATTAAACGATTCGACTATTACTCTTCTAAACAAATGACATTTAGCGAAAGAAAACATCCTGTATATCCAGTGTAATGAAAAAAGAGTGCTCTTATAAAAAAAGAGCACTCTTTTCTGCTTGATAAAAATGAACATGCCAAGATCCCAAGTTTAAAACTATGTGAGTTAAAAGTTTGCACCAAGGCGAACAAAAATAGGAACTTAGATTTTGAGCTACGGAGTGAAACGGACAACCATAAAACAACTATCATATTATCAAGTTAGACACTCATGCAAGTGAAATTTTGCACCATGAGGAATGAAAATAGGGATTTCATTTTAGAACAGTATAATGGTTTTCACTTTCTAGATTTAGAACCGGGAGTGGAACGGAGCGGAAGACACTTGACTCCTCGAAAATGCTATCGCATTTTCTTCGTGCGATGTAATGCTGCCGAAGCCTTCCTTGTCCTGCGGGAGGTAGAGGGAAGGTCGAGACCCCACAGGCGCAGCCGAAGAGGCTCGAATCCACGAAAAGCGGAAGCGCATCGATCTGGCCCGTACAAACTGGAGCAGTCCGGTAGGAGATAAAGGAAACACAACGAAACGTTAGTTGAGTTGATGTTGACTTATCGTACGGACGGACTGGGAAGTTTGATAGGGCCAATGCGCTGGAGCTAGACATCTCCCCGCGGAAAGCAAGTGTCTGCAGCGAAGTGAAACGGACTAGGTTAAAACGTATAATAACAAACAAAGTTGTCTATAATAATATGCTATTTTCCCAAACGCCTATTTTCAGGGTAGACTGTAAAAATCATGAACAAATCACTTTGTATTATGTACAAAATTTACAAGTTTTTCAGATTAATTTCTAATAGAGTATTATCACCCTATAGGATCTTTGATACAATATTTATAAACTTTTTAGGAAAAAAGAACGAGGAGTTATCCAATGGAAATCGCAATTATTGGTGCAGGTGCAACAGGTCTATTATATGCTCATCAGTTGGCTAACATTTTTCGAGTGAAAATATATTGTAAACGTGAAGAACAACGTAATCTTATTCACAAGGAAGGTGTTACTTTAATAGATGGCGAGCAAATAATGAATAAAAAAATAAAAGTAGAACTTTTTTCTGATGAAACCGAAATAAATGAAGATGTACTAATCATAACAGCAAAGCAGTACTCCTTAGAATCAATTATTCGTAACTTAAAAAAATATCAGAATAAAACAATCCTTTTTTTGCAAAATGGAATGAATCACATTACCTATTTTCATGAATTACAACAAAATAAAATATTTGTAGGAGTTATTGAGCATGGAGCTAAAAAGGAAAATGATACAACAGTCTATTTGACTGGTAAAGGGTTAACAAATGTAGCTCCTTACAATGAACATCATACTTCATTATTTTTTGAAAACTGGGATAGCAAATTAAAAGATTTTCCAATCGTGATGGAAAAACAATGGTATCCGATATTAGCAAAAAAATTAATAGTCAATGCCGTCATAAATCCACTAACTGCTTTATATAAAGTTGAAAACGGTAAGTTACTTTCTAATAAAAATTATTTAATTACAATGGAAACGATCTTTAATGAAGCATTTTCAATATTAAATTTTGGTAAAAAAGAGGAAATGTGGAACCATGTAACGAAAATTTGTACAAGCACTAGTAAAAACCATTCCTCCATGTTACGAGACATGGAAACCGGTAAAAAGACAGAGGTAGATGCGATATTAGGCTATCTTCTCCAAGAGGGTAAAAAAGCGAAAAAAGAATTACCGGTTATACACTTTGTTTATCACGCTCTTAAAGGAATGGAAAATGTTCGAATGAATGAATAAAGGAAGGGAAAAAATATAATGTCTAATATGGTTGCTAGTATTATTGCTACTTTTGTTACAATCCCAATTTTTACATGGTTCTTATTATATTTTATATCAAGGTCCATTACGAAGAATAATAAACGTTCCTTTCAAATGGCTACTGATTACTCTACTTTTTTTTTCATATTAGCTGTTCATTATTTAATCGTTATTATTTGGGATCGTTCTCTTCTTTGGCTTATTTTAATTGTTCTTATCATCATTGCTACTGTCATCGTTCTTGTTCATTATCGAATTAATCAAGAAATTAAATTTAGAAAAGTTTGGAAAGGTTTTTGGCGTACAAATTTCTTACTGTTTTTTTTCTTATACTTTTCCCTTGCTTTTTTTGGTTTAATAAAAAGAATGACAGAACTTTTCTCGATATAAGCATATTTTTTTGATTATTTGTAAATTAGTGCTATACTTCAACGTGGAATTATTTCACTTTAACTTCAATAATCAAACTTCAGTCTTTTTTCTATTGTTAAAGCATTAAGTTAAGTGAACTAACTTAAAATATATAGTCTCCTGGAAATAGAAAGGAAGTAGTTTCATGGATGTTTTAGCTATCTCTCTTCCTACTATTAATAAATTTTCTTCTGATTATTTAAATGGTAAAGAAGAGTTACAAGCTTTTTTTACATATAATCCTTTTTCTGATCATTGTTATCAGGAAAGGTACGACAATATTATAAAACGTGAGTTTAAGCGGGAAGAGCTTGTTGAATATTTAAGGGCATACAATCTTCAATTCAATGCAGGAGAAAAAACGTTCGAAAACATTGAAACGCTTTTAGATGAGAAATCGGTTGTAGTAGTAGGAGGTCAACAGGCAGGGTTGTTAACAGGTCCACTATACACGATATCGAAAATAATAAGCATTATATGCTTAGCGAAAGAGCAAGAACAGTTATTAAATAAGCCTGTAATCCCATTATTTTGGATAGCAGGAGAAGATCATGATTTTCTAGAGATTAACCATGTGTTCGTTCAAGAGCTTAATCGTTTAAAGAAAAAGTCTTTTCATGACCCTTTAGCTGGTAAGAAGATGGTTTCAGATTTAATAATCGATAAGCAAGCAATGAACATTTGGGTTCAAGATGTGTTTCATCGTTTCGGAGAGAGTGAGCATACGAAAGAATTAGTTGCATCATTAGAAAGTTATATTAATCAATCCGAATCATACGTTGACTTTTTCTCATTCATCGTTTCTGACCTGTTTCAAAGTCAAGGTTTAGTATTAATGAATGCAGCCGATTCAAAAGTTAGGGAAATGGAAAGTTCCTATTTTACGTTATTAATGAAAAAAAATAGAGAAATTACGAATGCTGTCCTTCAAACACAAAAAGAATTAAGTAGCTTAAACTATTCAGAAACGTTGGATATACCTTCAACTGCAATGAATATGTTTATCCATATAGATGGAGAGCGGAGATTACTACATTGGAATGAAGAAAAAGAACAAGCGTATACAGAACAAGGTAATTCCTTTTCTTTAGAAGAACTATTTAGTAAGGTGGAACAGTCACCACAAACTTTTTCAAATAACGTCGTAACAAGACCTATTATGCAAGAGTTATTATTACCTACACTAGCATTTATTGCAGGGCCAGGTGAAATAGCTTATTGGGCAGAGTTAAAAGGTGCTTTTTCCTCTATAAATATAGAAATGCCACCTGTCGTTCCTAGATTAACATTTACTTTATTAGAGAGAGAAATATTCTCCTTATTAGAAGAGTTGAATGTTTCACTAGACGAGGCTCTAGATATAGGTGTTGAAGAAAAGAGAAAGTTGTGGTTGTATGAAAATGAACTAAATAAGATGGAAGAAACACTTCTTTCTTTAAGTAATGAATATAGAGAGATGCATCATAAATATCGACAACTTGGCGAAGAAATCGTACCACATCTACAACCTGTTTTCGAAAAAAATTGGTTAAGGGTAGATCAAGAATTTAATTACATGAAAACGTTAATGGAAAGATCTGCATATGAAAAACATCAACATTTGATGAATAAATACGAAAGAGTCCAATTAGCGCTAAAACCGAATAACGCACCACAAGAAAGAATAATGAATGTGTATTACTATATGAATAAGTACGGCAAAGATTTACCAAATAGAATTTGCGAAAAACCGTTCAAGCATGACGGAAAACATAAGGTAGTACTCCTATAAAAAGAATGTCCTCTTTGGGACATTCTTTTTTTTTGCCTATTATCCAGGTAGCCATCTTTGTAAGTGAAGGAATTGCGCTATGGTGAATGAAAATAGGGATTTTAGTTCTGAATAGTTATAAGGCTTCCTTTTATAGATTTAGAACCGTGAGTGAAACGGACTAACTTTAGAAAACAAGCCTATTTCTTTTTGACAAAAACCAACGTGCATTTGCTCGAATAACAAACAGTTCGTAGAATCTTGCGTATTTTTGTATAAACGATAACAAAAAAAGCCAACATTTCAGTGAATTCGAGCCGATGTCAAAAAATGTTGTAAAAAGATGAAAAACGAAAAAAATTTAAGTTAAAAGGATTTCTTTTTCAATTATAGAATAGTACAATAAAGGCAAGTGGTGAAAAGTGGGGGATTGTGGTACAAAGTAGAATGAAAGTGGGGAAGACCGATGTTTATGGGGGAATATCATCATACAATCGATGCAAAAGGAAGAATGATTATTCCTGCTAAATTTCGTGAAAATTTAGGAGAAGCTTTCGTTTTGACGAGAGGTCTTGACCACTGTCTATTCGGTTACCCCATGTCCGAGTGGACAAATGTAGAAGAAAAACTCAAAGAACTCCCACTTACTAAAAAAGATGCCCGTGCTTTCACACGATTTTTCTTTTCAGGTGCATCAGAATGTGAACTCGATAAACAAGGAAGAGTAAATATATCTTCACCGCTATTACAATACGCTGGGTTAGAGAAAGAATGTGTTGTAATAGGTGTTTCGAATCGAATTGAGATTTGGAGTAAAGATAAATGGGAAGGCTATGTGGAGGAATCGGAAGACTCGTTTGCTGAAATTGCTGAAAATCTTGCCGATTTTGATTTATAAACTTCCTCTCTACCAATACTAAATAGATGGAAGAGAAACTAAAAAATATGTTGTCAGCTAGAAAGGCAGTGAATACAAATGTTTCACCACATAACAGTTTTACTTAATGAAGCAGTAGACGGATTAAATATAAAAGAGGACGGAATATATGTAGACTGTACGTTAGGTGGCGCAGGCCACAGTTCCGAAATTGCAAAAAGACTTTCCGGATCAGGTAGACTGATCGCATTTGATCAAGATGATATTGCAATTAATAATGCAAAGAAAGTACTTGAACCATACTTAGATCGGGTTACATTTATTAAAAGTAACTTTAAATACTTAAAAGAAAAACTAAATGAAATAGGAATTACTAGAGTAGATGGTGTTCTATTTGATTTAGGTGTTTCTTCACCGCAACTGGACACACCAGAAAGAGGGTTTAGTTACCACCACGAAGCATCGTTAGATATGAGAATGGACCAATCTAGTTCACTAACTGCTTATCACGTCGTAAATGAATGGCCGTATGAGAAATTAGTAAGAATTTTCTTTCAATATGGCGAAGAAAAGTTTTCTAAACAAATTGCAAGGAAAATTGAGGAGCATAGAAAAAGTGCCCCAATAGAAACGACACTCCAGTTGGTAGACATTATTAAAGAAGGAATACCAGCTCCTGCAAGAAGAACAGGTGGTCATCCTGCCAAAAGAGTGTTCCAAGCTATTAGAATTGCTGTTAATGATGAACTTGGTGTTTTTGAAGATGCAATTAAACAAGCTATTGATGTAACAAAAGTTGGTGGGAGAATTTCCGTTATTACGTTCCATTCATTAGAAGATCGAATTTGTAAAGTGGCGTTTAAAGAAAAAAGTGAAATTCCACCTTTACCACCAGGATTGCCAATTATTCCTGAGGAGTTTCAACCAATTTTAAAACTAGTTAACCGTAAACCAATAATACCGTCTGAAGAAGAATTAGAAGGAAATAACCGAGCACGATCTGCCAAATTAAGAGTTGCAGAAAAAATAAAGGATAATTAGGAGGAAAAAAGTTGAGTAATTTAGCCCATAAAATACAACGTAATCATGAACATCAACAACAACCAACCCGTAAACAACATGTCGTAATTAGAAAAAAAGCACGAATTACGTTAGGGGAAAAACTTTTAATCGGTCTATTTTTAGCATTGGTTACATTTTCCTCCATTCATTTAGTATCTAATCATGTTACAATTTACGATGTTAATAAAGAAATTCGCGTGATAGAAACTTCATTACAAGAACAACAATTAGCAAACCGCGACTTACAATTAAAAGTTGCAGAATTAAGTACTTCTGATCGTATTTTACAAAAAGCGAAAGAATTAGGATTAACTATTAATGAGTCAAGCGTAAAAAATGTACGGGATTGATTACATATGAAAAACTTTATTCACAAAAAAAGAATTCACTTTGGCGCAGCATTGTTATCTGTTTTATTTGCTTCGCTCTTTTTTCTTTTTGTCGGAAGGTTCTTTTACATCCAAGCATTTGGTGAAGTAAAAGGAGAAGACTTACATGCGTTAGCGGATGGTAAGTATAATGTAACAATTGATTTAAATGCATCTAGAGGAACAATTTATGACCGGAATGAAAATCCGATTGCAGAGGATACACCTTCATACACAGTTGTTGCCGTTCTTGATGAGGCGTTAACAACTAACGATGAAAAGCCGAGGCATGTTGTGGACCCGCAAAATACTGCTAAACAACTAGCTCCACTATTAAATGTAGAGGAAAGCTTTCTTTTAGAGCAGCTAACGAGGTCTGCTAAACAAGTAGAGTTTGGTTCAGCTGGACGTGACTTACCTATATCTATAAAAGAAGAAATTGAAGACCTAGAGTTGCCGGGAATTCGGCTGATTCAAGGATCTAAACGCTTTTACTACAATGGTAATTTTGCGAGTCATGTTATCGGTTTTGCTCGTGCCAATGATGACGGTAAAGTAGCAGGTGTTCTAGGTTTAGAAGCAATGTTAGATGAACAGTTAAAAGAAACGAATGGACGCTACACTTATCGACGTGATACTTCAGGGATACCTTTTATTTCTAATCCTGAAGTTTCATATGATGACCCGAAAAATGGAAATGACGTCTACTTAACTCTCGATAGAACCATTCAAACGTTCTTAGAAGATTCGATGAGCGAAGTAGCTGAACAGTATAGTCCTGAACGGATGATAGGAATTGTTGCTGATCCGAAAACAGGAGAAATATTAGCAATGTCTACTCGCCCTACGTTTAATTTAAATACAAGAGTAGGCCTTAGTACAAATTGGAATAATGATGCTGTATCTAGTCGTTTTGAACCAGGATCTACGATGAAAATTTTTACGTTAGCGGCAGCGATTGAAGCAGGTGTATATAATGGTAATCACTATTTTCAATCAGGTTCATATAAAGTAGGACCTGATACGATTCGTGATCATAACCGAAATGGATGGGGAGAAATTTCCTTTGATGAAGGAATGCAGCGATCATCTAATGTGGCCATCGCTTTACTTGTGGAAAAAATGGGTGCTGAAAATTTATTAAACTATTACCATGCATTCGGTTTAAACGAAAAAACAGGTATTGATTTACCAGACGAAGCCACTTCTATTTTTAATTATCATTACCGGATTGAACAAATAACGACCGCGTTCGGACAAGGTACTGCGATTACACCAATACAACAAATACAAGCTGCAACAGCTATTGCGAACAATGGAAAAATGATGCAACCATATATAATAGATAAAATAGTGGACCCTAATACAGGTCAAATATTGAAAGAGAATGAACCGATTATTAAAGGGGAACCTGTATCTGAAAAAACAGCGAATAAAGTTTTGGAAGTATTAGAATCAACCGTTACTTCTGATGTCGGAACAGGTAGACATTATAGTTTAGATGGATATCGAGTTGCATTGAAAACTGGTACAGCTCAAATATCAAACCCTAATGGACCGGGCTACTTATCAGGTAGGGGTGAATATATTTATTCTGTATTAGGAATGGCTCCTGCGGATAACCCGCAATTAATTGTTTACATTGCCATTGAAAAACCTAAGCTTGGTCAATATGAAACGACTGGAACGAATGCGTTAAAAGGTGTATTCAATCCGGTTATGCAAAGAAGTTTACAATATTTAAGTGTTAAACCGAACTTTGAAGAGACAGAGAGCGCTTCTAATGATGGTGTCGAAGTTAAAAGCTTTATTGGGAAGACCGTGACAGACCTGTCTGAAGAACTTAAAAATCGTAAAGGTCCTAATATCGTAGTAGTTGGTAACGGAAATAAAATAATCAATCAAATGCCAGTTGCTGGTCAGAAAGTATTAGTAGGAGAAAAAGTAGTGCTACTAACAGAGGAAGACCCCCCAATTCCTGATATGACGGGCTGGTCCGTAAGAGATGTTATTAAACTAACAAATTTATTGGAAATTAACCCACATATAATCGGGAATGGTTATGCTTTTCGTCAAAGTGTTTCTCCAGGACAACTAGTTGATGATCGTGAGCAATTTGTTGTAGAATTTAAGTCCAATCGACCTCTACCAGACGTTGAAGAAGAGGAAATGGAGATTGGCGGATAATTCGATATAAAAAAGCTAGTCATTTTGTCACGTACAAATAATGGCTAGCCTTTTTGTGTTTCAAGCCTACCCAGCTCAGTTCTATTTATAAAAGTACAAGCATATATTGGAACGAGCTATAAAGGGGGGCTACACTTGCGAGTATCACACGTTACAGTGAGACGTAGGTTAACGGTTGTATTATTAGTAGGAGTTTTGTTGTTTAGTATTATTGATTTACGATTAGGGTATGTTCAATTTGCTTTAGGTAATATGTTAACAGACCGAGCAAAAGATTCCTGGAGTCGAAATATCCCTTTTGAGCCAGAGCGTGGGGAAATATTAGATAGAAATGGAGTACCGCTTGCTACTAACATGAGTGCGCCAACAGTGTTAGTTGTTCCTAGGCAAATTGTTGACCCCAATGAAGTTTCAGAAAAGCTCGCAGCAACTTTAAATACTTCTAAAGAAGATGTGTATAAACAAATAACTCAAGTCACATCGATGGTGAGGTTAAAAGAGGGACGAAAAATTACACATGAAAAGGCAAAGGAAATTAGATTGTTAGATTTGAAAGGTGTATATATTGCAGAAGATTCCAAAAGGCATTATCCGTTTGGTAGCTATTTATCACACGTATTAGGCTTTGCTGGTATAGATAATCAAGGATTAATGGGGCTTGAACTGCAATATGATGAACAATTAAAGGGTGAAAAAGGGTACGTCCAGTTTTATTCAGATGCAAAAGGACGAAGAATGCCAGATATACCCGATGATTATGTATCTCCTATAGATGGAATGGATCTTAAATTAACCATTGATTGGGAAGTACAAACAATCGTTGAGAGGGTTCTAGATAATGCAAATGAACTATACAATCCAGATGGTATTATCGCCATTGCAATGGATCCGAAAACAGGAGAAATATTAGCAATGTCAAGTAGGCCTGATTTTGATCCAGCTGACTTCCAAAATGTAGCTCCAGAAATATATAATCGAAATTTACCTGTTTGGAGTACGTATGAGCCAGGTTCAACTTTTAAAATAATAACGCTTGCGGCTGCGTTAGAGGAAGAAAAAGTAAACTTAATGAACGACAAGTTTTATGATGATGGCGCAGCAGAGGTCGGGGGAGCGCGACTTCGTTGTTGGAAAAAAGGTGGACATGGCCATCAAACATTTCTAGAAGTTGTACAAAATTCTTGTAACCCAGGTTTTGTTGAATTAGGACAACGTTTAGGAACAGATACATTATTTAAATATATAAAAAACTTTGGTTTTGGTGAAAAAACTGGAATTGACCTTGCTGGAGAAGGAAAAGGTATTTTGTTTAAACCTGAAAATGTAGGGCCGGTTGAGCTTGCTACAACAGCATTCGGGCAAGGTGTATCTGTTACTCCAATACAGCAAGTTGCAGCAGTGTCAGCGGCAATTAACGGTGGTATTTTATATCAGCCATATATTGCAAAAGAATTTATTGACCCTGTTACTGGAGAGGTTGTTTCAAGACAAACTCCTGTTGAAAAGCGTAGAGTTATTTCAGAAGAAACGTCAAAACAAGTACGTTACGCTTTAGAAAGTGTCGTGGCCCAAGGTACTGGTAAAAATGCCTTTGTGGAAGGCTATAGAGTTGGCGGAAAAACTGGTACGGCACAAAAAGCCCAAGGAGGCCGCTATTTAGAAAATAACCATATCGTTTCCTTCATTGGTTTCGCTCCAGCAGATGACCCGCAAATCGTTGTCTATCTCGGTGTAGATAACCCTAAAGGAACAGTCCAATTTGGAGGGGTAGTTGCAGCGCCGTTAGTAGGTGAAATAATGGAGGACAGTTTAAGAGCAATGGGAGTAGAGAAGCGAAAGGGCCAAATAGAGAAAGAAGTTGCATGGCCAGATACCCCATTAGTAGAAGTACCGAACTTAAAAGGAATGACACGAAAAGATATTCATCATGAATATTACAATTTACAGTTAGATGTAAGCGGTGAAGGAACTACTGTTGTTCAGCAGTCACCAGAGCCGGGGACAAAAGTAAAAGAAGGTTCAGTTATAAGAGTATATATGGCTGGCGATTCATAATTTCATACCTTAACTAGTCACTTTTACCAGTTACTCTAGGTGAGGGTGGCTTTTTTCCTTTAAGTAAATGTTTACTTATTAATAAACGGAAAGTGTTTTAATGAATCGAAAAACAATAAGAAATAAATAGGCTCATAACCATCCCCTTTTGAATAGTATACAACAGCAAATGTATGTAAGTAGCTGATTGCTTGCCTTTTTGCTTGCAATTCTATCATAAGGAGGATGGTGCTTTCATGAACTTAAATGAACTCGTTCAACATATACATCATTATAGTATTTCTTCGGAAAATAACCCTTTTATTACACAGTTAGACAATGATTCTCGAACCGTAAAGAGTGGTAGTCTGTTCTTTTGTATAAAGGGGTTTACAGTAGACGGTCATGATTACGTACAGCAAGCTGTAGCTAACGGAGCAGTTGCTATTATTGCTGAAAAGCCCATAAAGGCAGAAGTTCCTGTAGTCATAGTCCGTGATACGAATCGTGCGTTAGCGATTATGGCAGATGTTTTCTATGGCCAACCTTCTCATTCTTTACATGTAATAAGTGTGACTGGAACGAATGGTAAAACTACAACCTCCCATTATATTGATCATATCTTCCGTTATCATTCTAAAAAAACTGGAATGATAGGGACTATTCATATTAAAATTGATGATGAAACGTACCCGGTAAAAAATACAACTCCAGACCAACTATTGTTACAACAATCTCTTCATAAAATGAAAAATAAAGGTGTGGAAATGGTTGTGATGGAAGTTTCTTCTCACGCACTTGATCTAGGAAGAGTAAGAGGATGTGATATTGATATAGCTATTTTTACAAACTTATCACATGACCATTTAGACTATCATCATTCAATGGAAGAATACCGTAATGCAAAAGGTTTGTTATTTTCAAGTCTAGGTAACACATATAATATAGAGAAGCCTAAAGTAGCCATCTTAAACGAAGATGATACTGCATCAGAATATTACAAAAAAGTATCATCAGCTCAAATTTTGACGTATGGAATTGAAAAAAATAGTGATTTTATGGCGAAAAACATTCGTTATACAGCAGAGGGTACGTATTTTGACCTTCATTATGAAGGGAAAATATCCCCAGTAAAATTGAAACTTGTTGGAAAATTTAACGTCTATAATATTTTAGCGGCGATAACTTCCTGTTACGTTTCAAAAATTCCAATGGAGACGATACTTAAAGCTATTGGGACAATTAAAGGTGTTCCAGGTAGATTTGAGCTAGTAAACGAGGGTCAACCGTTTACAGTTATCGTTGATTATGCCCATACACCTGACAGTTTAGAAAATATTTTAAAAGCTGCTAAACAAATAACAACGAATCGACTCATTTGCATTGTGGGTTGTGGGGGTGACCGTGACCGGACAAAAAGACCGCTTATGGGTCGAATAGCTGTAGAGCGTGCAGATTGGACTATTTTCACCTCAGATAACCCTAGAACAGAAAAGGTGGAGCAAATCATAGCAGATATGGAATCAGAGGTAAGTAACAATAAATATGAAGTAATAGTTGATAGGGAAAAGGCAATCTTTCACGCAATGAAAAGTGCGCAGAAGGGAGATTGTATTATTATTGCTGGTAAAGGGCATGAGACGTATCAAGTGATTGGAAAAGAAATAATTAGCTTTGATGATCGTAAAGTTGCAAAAGCTGCTATTAAAGCTAAATTACGTAAACAAAATTAATTTTAATGATTAAAAATATGATAGAATAAAATGGTTGTTATTAAAAAAGTGTTGCATGTTATCAAAAAAACGTTAAAATTTATTTTTGTTACGTCTATTTTAAGAAAAAGCTAATACCATTCTAAAGAAGTGTACTGTTGAGTCGAAGTCTTAGTATATTTATATATTAACTAATGAAACTATGCATACACTTTTAAAAAATGATTTTAATTAATTGATGAATCAAACAATTGTTGTGTTGCATCTTTACTTCAATTGTTTTACTGCAATTAGTGGGGGATAATCCCCCCTCCTGATTGAAGTAGCTTTATTATGCGAAGTTTTAAATGGAATATTTCAATACATAATTAGACAAGTCGCATATCAAAATTTTGACGTAAATGAGAGAGGAGGGAATAACGATGTTACAACAAGTATTATTATTTACCATCGTTATGTCTTTTTTAGTTACTGTTTTATTATCACCGCTTTTTATTCCCTTCCTAAGGAGATTAAAATTTGGTCAAAGTATTAGAGAGGAAGGACCACAGTCCCACCAAAAGAAAACGGGTACCCCGACTATGGGAGGGATAATGATTCTACTTTCTGTCATTGTTACAACACTAGTAATGACAGGAAAATATACGGAGCCATCTGTCGAAGTTTATTTACTACTGTTCGTAACAGTAGGTTTTGGATTGTTAGGATTTTTAGATGACTTCATTAAAGTTGTTTTAAAAAGAAACTTAGGTTTAACTTCTAAACAAAAATTAGCTGGTCAAATAATTATATCGATTATATTCTTTATAGTATTTCAGCAATCTGATTTCTCAACGGCAGTTGGTTTCCCTGGGACAGATTGGGAAATTGAATTAGGATATTTTTATGTGCTATTTTTAATCTTTTGGTTAGTTGGCTTTTCTAATGCGGTTAACTTAACAGACGGTTTAGACGGTTTAGTTTCTGGTACAGGTGCAATTGCTTTCGGTGCGTTTGCAGTTTTAGCTTGGAATGTAAGCATGTACGAAGTTTCTATATTCTCGGTTGCAGTGGTAGGAGCTCTACTTGGATTTTTAGTATTTAATGCTCATCCTGCAAAAGTATTTATGGGCGATACAGGATCTTTAGCGCTTGGTGGTGCGATAGCAACTGTAGCGATACTTTTAAAATTAGAAATACTTTTAATAATTATAGGTGGTGTTTTTGTAATTGAAACACTTTCTGTTATTATTCAAGTAATTTCATTTAAAACAACTGGGAAAAGGGTATTTAAAATGAGTCCACTTCACCACCACTATGAACTAGTAGGTTGGTCAGAATGGCGAGTAGTCGTCACGTTCTGGACAATTGGATTTATATTTGCTATCCTAGGAATTTATTTAGAGGTGTGGATATAATTTGAAAATGATTAGCGGTTATCAAAACAAAAACATACTAGTATTAGGTTTAGCAAAGAGCGGTACCGCAACGGCAATGCTTTTACATAAGCTAGGTGCAAAAGTAATTGTGAATGATTTAAAGCCATTAGAGGAAAATCCACAAGCTAAAATGTTACAAGAACATGGAATAGAAGTAGTTTGTGGCGGACATCCACTCTCCATTTTTGACGAGAAGATAGAAGTCGTGTTTAAAAATCCAGGAATACCTTATTCGAACCCAATCTTAATTCGTGCTACAGAATTAAATATTCCGATATTAACGGAGGTAGAGCTTGCTTATGAAGTTAGTGAAGCTCCGTTTATTGGTATAACAGGTTCAAACGGTAAAACAACTACGACTACACTTATATTTGAAATGTTGCAACAAGATAATAAGAATCCTTTAATTGCTGGGAATATCGGAACAGTAGCAGTAGAAGTTGCTCAACAAGCTAAACAAGAGAATATTATTGTTACCGAGTTATCCTCGTTTCAATTGATGGGAATTTCAAAATTTCAACCGAAAATATCCGTGCTATTAAATTTATTTGAGGCACATCTTGATTTCCACGGGACGATGTTAGAATATGCACAAGCAAAAGGTAAGATTAGTGAAAACCAAACAGCCGATGATTATGTTGTTTATAACTATGATGACATGTATTGTAAGGAAATGATAAAAAGTAGTAACGCTACACTAATCCCTTTCTCTACAAAAGATATTTGCGAAAATGGTGCCTATTTACTAAATGATTCTCTATACTTTCAAGACGAGGAAATCATTCCAATAAAAGATATCGTTTTACCTGGAAAGCATAATATAGAAAACATCTTAGCTGCCATTGCAGTGTGTAAATTATATAGTGTTAAAAATGAAGCGATACGAAAAGTGCTTGCAACATTCACAGGAGTTAAGCATCGTTTACAATATGTAAGTACTGTTCAAGAAAGAAGATTTTATAATGATTCGAAGGCGACGAACATTTTAGCAACTCAAAAAGCCTTATCTGCTTTTGAAGAGCCTGTTATATTACTAGCAGGTGGTCTTGATAGAGGGAATGAGTTTGACGAGCTAATCCCTTATTTAAAAAATGTTAAAACATTAATCACTTTTGGCCAAACAGCTGAAAAGCTAGAAAAAGCTGGTATGGAAGCTGGGATTCCGAACATTGAAAGAGTAGCAAATGTTGAAAAAGCAGTACAAACTGCTATGGGGAAATCGACAAAAGGCGACGTAATTCTTCTATCACCAGCTTGTGCTAGTTGGGATCAATATAAAACATTTGAAGAACGAGGAGACATTTTTATCAACGCCGTGCATATGCTTAAATAAGGGCTTGGCCACTACATTAAAAGCTATTGACCACTAGTATCTCGTAATAGGGGGATTTTTCCTTAGTTTGCGGAGATTAACTTACGGGCATAGCTTTTAATAGGCTTAACTCTAATTTTTAGCATAGAGGTGTTTGGTAGTGTCTACAAAGCGATCTACTCCGGATTTCATTTTAATAATAACGACATTCTTATTATTAGCAATTGGACTTATTATGGTTTATAGTGCCAGTGCGGTATGGGCTGATTATAAATTTGACGACACATTGTTTTTCGCTAAACGACAGTTGTTGTTTGCTGGATTAGGTGTAGTTGCTATGTTTTTCATTATGAACATAGACTATTGGACGTGGCGAACATGGGCCAAAGTGATACTAATAGTATGTTTTATATTACTTGTACTCGTACTAATCCCCGGAGTAGGTATGGTTCGAAACGGGTCACGAAGTTGGATCGGTGTTGGTGCCTTTTCCATTCAACCTTCTGAATTTATGAAAATTGCAATGATTTTCTTCTTATCAAAATACTTAAGCGAAAACCAGAAAACAATTACTTCATTTAAAAAAGGGCTAGTACCAAGTTTATCTTTAGTATTTTTAGCATTTGGTATGATCATGCTACAGCCAGATTTAGGAACTGGGACAGTTATGGTCGGTACATGTGTTGTCATGATTTTTGTAGCTGGTGCAAAAATAAGTCACTTTGTAGGACTAGGTTTACTAGGTTTAGCGGGCTTTGTCGGCTTAATACTATCCGCACCTTATAGGATGGACCGTATTACATCGTTTTTAGACCCCTGGCAAGATCCTTTAGGTACAGGCTTTCAAATCATTCAATCGCTTTATGCAATTGGACCAGGTGGACTTTTCGGATTAGGACTTGGACAGAGTAGGCAAAAATATTTCTATTTACCGGAACCACAAACGGATTTTATTTTTGCTATACTGGCGGAAGAATTAGGCTTTATTGGAGGTTCCTTCGTTGTTATCCTATTTGCAATTTTGTTATGGCGAGGAATAAGAATAGCATTAGGTGCGCCAGACTTATATGGTAGCTTTTTAGCAGTAGGAATTATATCAATGATAGCAATCCAAGTTTTCATTAACATTGGGGTTGTAACAGGCTTAATGCCAGTAACAGGAATTACATTACCGTTTTTAAGTTACGGTGGTTCATCATTAACGTTAATGCTGTTAGCGGTCGGTGTTTTATTAAACATTAGTAGGTACGCAAGGTACTAAAATAACTTTTAAAAACACCCTGAAATTTTTCGGGGTGTTTTTGTGTAGGAAACAAAAGACGAGTGTTATTATATTAATATATCAAAAAGATGAAATTTGCATTACAATGTTGCAAAACTCATTGCGAAAAGTCCAAGTGTATATATATTATTAATGTACTATGATATTTACGCTTTTTAAACAGTTATCAGTAAACAAATCCAATATGTTTGAAATTACACTTTTTAAGAAACGATTGTAATAGTGCCTTTCTTTCGAGAAGGAAAATGAAATACATAATAATAGGCATCTGTACCGTTTATACGTGTGTGGCATATAATAATGTATTAAAAACAAAAATATTTTATTTGTATAAAGTTAGTATAGATTTTTTAAGGCTTTCACGTTAGGAGGAAATGAAATGGTGTTATCACAGCTATTATTAGATTTGCAAAAAGCAGAAGTTGGAAAAGTCCGTGAAAAAGAACCTTTAGCAAATCATACTACGATGAAAATTGGTGGACCAGCTGATATATTAGTTGAGCCAGCAAATATTACAAAATTAGAAGAAACAATGAAAATTATAAAAAAGCACGGTTCTAAATGGAGGGCAGTAGGGAGAGGTTCTAACTTACTAGTTTCGGACAAAGGAATAGAAGGTGTTGTAATAAAGCTTGGTGCTGGAATGGATCATTTAGAAATAAAAGATGGAATTGTAACAGTTGGTGGGGGCTATCCACTTGTTAAATTAGTAACTGTTGTAAGTAAACAAGGTTTGTCAGGGCTGGAATTTGCTGGGGGTATCCCAGGATCAGTCGGTGGGGCTGTGTTTATGAATGCAGGAGCACACGGTTCTGATATTTCGAAAGTATTAGTTCGTGCACATATTCTTTTCGAAGATGGAACGATGGAATGGGTAAACAATGGACAATTACATTTTTCTTATAGAACATCTGTATTACAAACAATACGACCTGGAATTTGTTTAGAAGCAGTTTTTCAATTAGAGCAAAAAGATCGTAAAATGGTGGTCGATCAGCTACAAAAAAATAAAAATTATCGAAGAGAAACACAGCCGTTTTCATACCCAAGCTGCGGAAGTGTATTTCGAAATCCTCTACCTAATTATGCAGGCCAACTCATTGAGGAAGCAGGATTAAAAGGATATGTAGTTGGAGGAGCGCAAATATCAGAACAGCATGCTAATTTTATTATTAATAAAAATAATGCGAAAGCGCAAGATGTGTTAGATATCATTCAACATGTGAAAAAGACGATATTAGAAAAGCGTGGAATTGAAATGAAAACAGAAGTTGAAATTATAGGAAGGAATTAGGATAATTTCCCCCTTATTCCTTTTCTTTTATGATATAATATTTTTAAAATTACGTAGAACGGCATTTTGTTAGTTTAATTATTATGCTGCTCTAATTTAAAGGGGATTTCAATTATATAAACTAGTGAATTCCCAATATTATTATATTTGAGTGAGGAAAAAAGGCTTTTCTAATTGATAGGTGTTGAGGTGAAAACTTGCTCTGATGGAAAAAAATAAAGTAGTTACATTAGAAGATCGAATTCCAAAAATAAGAGAAATGCGTAAACAAAAAGCGAATCGCCGCCTTGTTTTATCTCTCTCCCTATTTTTTATTCTTTTATCTTTCATTATCTATTCTCAATCATCTTTAAGTAAAGTTTCTTCTATTTCTGTACAAGGACATCAATATGTTGAGTTAGAAACTATCATAAAGGTTAGTGAAATAAAGGAAGGTACATCGAGCTTTTTTCAAGTTAAAAAAGCTGATGTAGAAAGCCGAATTGAAGAGTTACAAGAAATTAAGTCTGCAACTGTAAATAAAGAACTACCAAACAATATACATATTGACATTGAAGAATATAAACGAATTGCTTATATACTAAATAATGGAACGTATACTCCTGTAATTGAAAATGGAGATATATTATCATCATCCACCATTGACATCTTACCCCATGATGCTGCATTAATGATTGGTTGGAATAACAAAGTAAAGGTGGATGAGTTTATTAATGAGTTAATGAAGTTACCAGAGTCTGTAATTTATGCAATTTCAGAGGCTCATTTTACACCTAATGAAACAGATCCTAATCATATTACTCTGTTTATGAATGATGGTTTTGAAGTAAGCGGAACTATTCGTAATTTTTCGAGTAAAATGGCTTCCTATCCTTCCATTATCGCTCAATTAGACCCTGAGCAAAAAGGTGTCATTAATATAGAGGTTGGAGTATTTTTCAAACCCTATGATGTAGAATTAGATGGAGATGAAGTAGAGGATGAAGGTTAATGGTAAACACGTTGTTTTATCATTTGTATGTTTAGTATTAGGGTTTATGATTTCCTTTTCGTATCAGCTAACCCAAAAGGAAGAAGATCGAATATCTGATAGACAATGGGAACGTGATCATAATATTCGTACAATGATTATTAATACGGAAGAACGAAATAGAGAGCTCCAAAATGAATTATTTGAGAAACAAGAAATCGTTAGGCAAATCGAGGAAGAAATCGCAAAAGAAGAGCAATTATTTTTTAACCTAGTTGAAGATGTTGAAAAATTACGTATGTATAACGGAAACGTTAAAGTAAAAGGGACAGGAGTGGAAGTAACTTTAGCGGATGCTTCTTATGTTCCTAGTGAAGAAAATGTGAATAATTATATTGTACATGAGAGCCATGTTTTTAGAGTTGTTAATGAATTATTAATCTCAGGATCAGATGCAGTTGCTATTAACGGACAGAGAATTACAAAAAATTCGTATATTGTATGTAACGGTCCGGTTATTACAGTTGATGGAAATCAATATCCTGCCCCATTTGTTATTACGGCAATTGGTGAACCTGAAGTACTGATACCATCCTTAAATATAGTAGGTGGAGTGAAAGATCAGCTCGTTTTTGATAATATCACTGTTAAAATTACCCAAAAAGAAGAAATATTAATGGAACCTGTTATCCATTAAGGAAAAGGTGTTACATGTGTCCAAAGGAAAATTAAGTTTTTCACTCATTACTTTAATAATAGGTTTAATGTTAGCGATACAATTTCAGTCTATAAAAGAACCGGTCGTACGGGATACACGTGATACGTGGGAGCTTCGAAGTGACTTGAAAAAAGAACAGGAGGCTCAAGCTCAAATTATACAAGAAATTCGAAAATATGAAGAAACAATTAAACTTTATGAAGAGGAATTAAGTCAAAGTAAGGAGTATGCCCTCCGTTCTACTTTGGATGAATTAAAAAAAGAAGCAGGATTAACGGAAGTAAGTGGACCAGGTATCCGATTGACTGTAAAAACACTTTTTCCCGAAGACTCTTATGGGCAATCATATAACACAATTTCGGCCGAGTTGTTAAGGCGTTTTATTAATGAATTAAACTCGTATGATATTAAAGAAATTTCGATTGCAGAACAAAGAATTGTTCATAATACAGTTATTAGAGAGATTAATGGCCGCACTAAAATTAATAATGTGTGGGTGCCGGCTACTCCGTTTGAAATTATTATACTAACAGATGACCCTAGTAAACTGTATAACAGACTACAAGTATCGAGAGCAATGGATGAATTTGCAATCGAGAACTTCTTATTAGATATTTCTACACCTATTAATTATTTGACCGTTCCAGCTTACGAAGAGCCAATTCGTATTAAGTATATGGAATCAGTAAAAGGACATACGGAGGAAGGTTAAGCATGTGGCTCCCGTTAATTGGCTTATTAATTGGAATTTTTCTAGGTTTATCATCAGAAATTAAAGTGCCCGATGAATATTCGAATTATTTATCAATTGCAGTATTAGCTGCACTTGATACTCTTTTTGGTGGTATTCGTGCATATTTACAAAATAATTATGATGATAAAGTGTTTGTTTCAGGTTTTTTCTTTAATATAATTCTAGCTGCAAGTTTAGCTTTTCTTGGTGTTCATCTTGGTGTAGACTTATATTTAGCAGCCGTTTTCGCTTTTGGAGTAAGGTTATTCCAAAATATTGCGGTTATTAGACGTATTTTATTATCAAAATGGACATTTTTTAAAGAAAAAACTGAAAAAAAATAGTATTATAAAAAGGGAATAGAGAACGTATGTTGAATACTTTCTAGTATATTAAATTTGTAAAGTAATATTGTTGTTCTAATTTCGTTTTATAGTTTTTAAAGGAGGTGCCAGAGAATGAACAGCAATGCGATTTATGTAAGTTTAGACATCGGTACATCCAGTGTTAAAGTAATCATAGCTGAAATGTTAAATGATACTTTAAACATTATTGGAGTCGGTAATGTAAACTCTACCGGTATTAGAAAAGGATCGATTGTCGATATAGATGAAACAGTTCATTCCATTAAAAAGGCAGTAGAACAGGCAGAACGTATGGTTGGTATGTCTATCAATCGAGTGATTGTTGGAGTATCTGGCAACCATGTACACTTACAAAACTGTCATGGTGTTGTGGCAGTATCTAGTGATAATAAGGAAATAACAAATGAAGATATTACAAGAGTAATAGATGCCGCGCAAGTTTTCTCTATCCCACCGGAAAGAGAAATAATAGATTGTATTCCTAAACAGTTCATCGTGGATGGGTTAGATGGAATTAACGACCCACGTGGAATGCTTGGTGTACGTCTTGAGATGGAAGGTACTTTAATTACTGGCTCTAAAACTATATTACATAATGTACTCCGCTGTGTAGAAAGAGCTGGATTGGAGATCACTGACATTTGCTTGCAACCTTTGGCATTAGGCTCCATAGCATTGTCTAAAGATGAGAAAAATCTAGGTGTAGCACTTGTTGATATTGGCGGAGGTTCAACAACTGTAGCTATTTATGAAGAAGGTCAGCTAGTGACAACTAGTGTGATTCCAGTCGGTGGTCAACATATTACGAAAGACATCTCGATTGGATTACGAACTTCTACGGAAGATGCTGAAAAAATCAAAGTAAAACATGGACATGCTTTTTATGATTATGCATCTGAAGAAGAAGTGTTTAGTGTCCCAATTATAGGTAGTGATCAACATCAGCAATTTAACCAATTGGAAATTTCCGATATTATCGAAGCGAGAATGGAAGAAATTTTAGAACTTGTTCATCAAGAAGTGAAAAGACTAGGTGTGCAAGACATTCCAGGCGGTTATGTATTAACTGGTGGTGTTGTAGCGATGCCAGGTGTTCTTGAATTGTCACAAGCAATTTTAAAAAATAATGTACGCAAAGCAATACCAGATTATATAGGTGTTAGAGAACCACAATATACGACAGCTGTTGGTCTTATTCAGTTTGCATACAAGAATGCGAAGTTACAAGGAAGAAATGTCGAAGCAACTACACAAAATGAATTTACTGAAAACAGAGCACAAAAACAAAGTACTACCGTCACAAAAACTGTAAAACAAAAAGAAGAGCAAAAAACAGGTTCAAAGGTGAAAAAGTTTTTCGGGCTTTTCTTTGAATAAAACTCTCGGTAGAACATTTGGAATTAGGAGGATCAGTCATGTTGGAGTTTGATACTAGTATCGATCAATTAGCTACCATAAAAGTAATAGGAGTCGGTGGAGGCGGTAATAATGCTGTAAACCGAATGATTGAGCACGGTGTACAAGGAGTAGAATTTATCGCGGTAAACACAGATGCACAAGCTCTTAATCTATCAAAAGCTGAAGTGAAAATGCAAATAGGTGGGAAACTTACTAGAGGGTTAGGTGCAGGTGCTAATCCTGAAGTGGGTAAAAAAGCTGCTGAAGAGACGAAAGAACAAATTGAAGAAGCACTAAAGGGTGCAGACATGGTATTCGTTACAGCCGGTATGGGTGGTGGAACAGGTACTGGTGCAGCGCCTGTTATTGCTCAAATCGCCAAAGACCTTGGAGCATTAACGGTTGGAGTCGTTACTAGACCATTTACATTCGAAGGTAGAAAGCGTCAGACGCAAGCTACTGGTGGAATTGCTGCTATGAAAGAGGCGGTTGACACTCTAATTGTTATTCCAAATGATCGACTTTTAGAAATTGTAGATAAAAATACACCAATGTTAGAAGCTTTCCGTGAAGCAGATAATGTATTACGACAAGGTGTACAAGGTATTTCAGATTTAATTGCGACTCCTGGATTAATTAACTTAGACTTTGCTGACGTTAAAACTATTATGTCAAACAAAGGTTCTGCCCTTATGGGTATCGGTGTTGCAACTGGGGAAAATCGTGCTGCTGAAGCGGCTAAAAAAGCAATTTCCTCCCCATTACTTGAGAAATCAATTGATGGTGCTCAAGGTGTGTTAATGAATATTACTGGAGGAACAAACTTAAGTTTATACGAAGTGCAAGAAGCTGCTGATATTGTTGCTTCTGCTTCCGATGAAGAAGTTAATATGATTTTCGGATCCGTTATTAACGAAAACTTGAAAGAAGAAATAGTAGTTACTGTTATTGCGACAGGCTTTAGAGAAACTGACCTTGGTAGCGGCAATCAAAATAGTCGACCAAGTTTTGGAGCACCGAAGCAGCAACAACAACCAACTGTTAAAAGAGAAGTGAAACGCGAGGAGCATGTTCAAGAAGCACCTTCACGTCCTTCTCAATCAACTCAACCAGTTGAAGATACATTAGATATTCCAACGTTTTTACGAAACAGAAACAGACGTAGATAACATTAAGAGGATGGTATAGCTATTAGCTTACCATTCTCTTTTTTTACTTTACGTAGAGTCCTAAAGGCCATAACTTTTGTTATTAAAGTTGAGAAGCTTGAACACAATTAACCGTTTTTCATTAACAAATATTTAACATTTAAAAGAACGTTCCATCCCAATTTCAGGTAAGACTACGAACGTGTATTTGCTTTTGGCAGAACATCTACAATTCCTCCATAAAGCCATCATTTCATGACAAAATCCGAAAAGAATCCTCAAAAAATTGTTTTCTACTATCGGCATAAACTGACAGACTTTCTAATAGTGTGTACTATATACTAATTGCAAGTGAAAAAAGGTAGTGAACTGGATGTGGTAAAGAACTTCGTGAAAAAAACTATTGAATAAAAGAGGGACTATTTTGACTGTTTATTTAGATGCAATTTGGTTTTTAAATTTTACATTTGATTTTTTGCTCCTAAAAATTACAGCAATAGTTTTAAAAAGACAAACTGCAACGTGGCGTTTAGTTTTAGGTGCATTTATCGGTTCATTAATTGTTGTATTAATGTTTACATCTCTTCAAGCTATTGTTACTCACACTTTAGTAAAACTGGCATTCTCTGTTGCGATGATTTTAATATCGTTTGGTTTTAAACGGTTTCGATATACGTTTGAAAATTTATTAGTTTTCTATATTACTACATTTGCTGCAGGTGGTGGAATGATCGGTGTCCACTATTTTATTCAAGTAGATCAAACATTCGCGAAAGAGGCCATTCTTACCTTAACAGAAGGAATGGGAGATCCTATTTCATGGCTCTTTGTCATAATCGGTTTTCCGATTGTACTATACCTTTCACGGAGTCAGTCTACATTAGTGGAATCTAGAAAATATAAATATGATCAATTGGCATCTGTTTTATTAAAGATTGAAGAAGAAGAAATTGAACTAAAAGGTTTGATTGATAGTGGAAACCAACTTCAAGATCCGATTACAAAATCACCTGTAATGATATTACAAGTTTCAGAGGATACACAATTCGTACCGAAAGAAATCTTTCAAGCTATGGAGGCTTTAGACCAGATCGGTAATTGGCCAACTTTTCCAGAAGAGGGGAAATGGCTCAACCGTATTCGGATGATTCCTTTTAGAGCAGTTGGTAAGGATTCTACAATAATGATAGCTATTAAACCAGATAAAGCTATCATTCACCATGATGGATTAACATATGAAGTACATAAATTTTTAGTTGGTTTAACGAAAACGCCCCTTTCTTCTGAAGGAGATTATAACTGTATCCTACATCCAACAATGCTGAACGGAACGGAAAGTAAAAATGTATCTTAAAAATAGAAAGCATCAACATTATATCTGCTAAAAGGAGGAAGTTGTAAATGGGTAAATGGAAAATAAAAATTACGTATTTTTGGTATAAATTATTAATTAAACTTAAAATTAAAACGGATGAAGTGTACTATATTGGTGGGAGCGAAGCATTACCACCTCCACTATCTAAAGAAGAAGAAGAGCATTTATTAATTAAATTACCAAATGGAGATCAAGCTGCCAGATCTATTCTTATTGAACGTAACTTGCGACTTGTAGTATACATTGCCAGGAAATTTGAGAATACAGGTATCAATATAGAAGACCTAATTAGTATTGGTACGATTGGGTTAATTAAAGCAGTTAATACGTTTAATCCTGAAAAGAAAATTAAACTTGCAACGTACGCTTCAAGATGTATTGAAAACGAAATTTTAATGTATTTAAGAAGAAACAATAAAATACGATCTGAAGTTTCATTTGATGAACCTTTAAATATTGATTGGGATGGTAATGAGCTATTGTTATCCGACGTTTTAGGAACAGAAGAAGACATCATTACGAAAGATTTAGAAGCAAACGTCGATAGAAAGTTATTGTTAAAAGCGTTAGAACAGCTCAATGATCGTGAGAAGCAAATAATGGAGCTGCGTTTTGGTTTAATAGGTGGAGAAGAAAAAACACAAAAAGATGTTGCAGATATGCTTGGTATATCACAGTCATATATTTCTCGTTTAGAGAAAAGAATTATTAAAAGATTAAGAAAAGAATTTAATAAAATGGTGTAAAAAAATTTTTTAGCAACAAACATAATATTTACAAGGATTCCCAGTAGTTGTCAGAATTGCAAAAATTGTATATGTGCATAATTTTCCCTCTGAAGGAGATACTTAACTTTGAACAGCAACTCCTGTTAGGAGGGGAAGGAATGTCACGTAACAAAGTTGAAATTTGCGGAGTAGATACATCAAAGCTTCCTGTCTTAAAAAATGAAGAAATGCGGAAACTCTTTAAACAAATGCAAAGCGGAGATGACTCAGCACGGGAAAAACTTGTAAATGGAAATTTACGTCTAGTTTTAAGTGTTATACAACGATTTAATAACCGTGGTGAATATGTGGACGACTTATTCCAAGTTGGCTGTATTGGCTTAATGAAATCAATTGATAATTTTGATCTAGGTCAGAACGTTCGTTTTTCTACTTATGCTGTCCCGATGATTATCGGAGAAATTAGGCGGTATTTACGAGACAACAATCCTATTCGAGTGTCAAGATCTTTAAGGGATATTGCCTATAAAGCTTTACAAGTAAGAGAACGGTTAATAAGTGAAACTTCTAAAGAGCCAACAGCTGAGGAAATTGCCAAAGTATTAGACGTCCCACATGAAGAAATTGTTTTTGCATTAGATGCAATTCAAGATCCAGTTTCTTTATTTGAACCGATTTACAATGACGGTGGGGATCCAATTTTTGTAGTGGATCAATTAAGTGATGAGAAAAATAAAGATATTAATTGGATTGAAGAACTTGCATTAAAAGAAGGTATGAGAAGACTAAATGACCGGGAAAAACTTATCTTAAGAAAAAGGTTTTTTCAAGGCAAAACGCAAATGGAAGTTGCTGAAGAAATTGGAATATCCCAGGCGCAAGTTTCTCGGCTAGAAAAAGCAGCTATTAAACAAATGAATAAAAATATTCAAAGTTAGAAAAAACATCTTTTGGACAAGTCCAAAAGATGTTTTTTCATATTATATGGTGCACATCTTGCACCAGGCTAAAGTAACGCCCGCAACGACGCACAGGACGTGCTAGTGTCGACCGTTCGACAGACGAAAGCGGTACGGTCCACCAAGCACATGGCCTCCAGGAGCGACCGAGCCTAGGTCGTAATATATAGCGGGTGGGATTCCCGTCGAGAAAGAACTAGCCATTCACTCGTAGCGAGTCTTGGAGGGTAGGTGGTAACACGATACCTTTAAGCGTAGACAGTTAGGTGATGGGCCGTAGACCATAGCGACCAACTATGGTTGAAGGGAGAGAGCTTCGAAAACAGTGCTTGTTAGGAAGGCCGATATGTTCTGGAGCATAGAAGGCAACATTGTTACTGTCAATAAAGGCGAGAAAGTAACAACTTCCTCGGAGTCGTTCCCCGTGGCACGTTACACATTGATATATTACGGCAACTCGGGAGGTCCTTTAAGTCTCTCTTTATAGAGAGTAATGACGAACAAACGATAATAAAGTGAGGGCTGTCAAATGCTTAAAGGAAGTCGGATAGTGGCATAGTACCTATGAAATCGGACACAATCTGATGGAGGAAAGGCCACTACTCGTCACAACCCTTGAAAGGGACACATTTCTACACTCGGAGGTAGAGAAAGAATGGAAACAAAACTGACAAGGATAACAGAATTAGCGAAAACTAATCAAGACATGGTTTTCACATCGCTAGCACATTTACTCAATGAAGAAAATCTCAAACAATGTCATCATGAATTGCCAAGTAATAAAGCGACAGGTGTAACGGGAGTAACGAAAGCTGAATACGGCGAAAACTTGGATGAGAACATTAAGAATCTAGTAAGGAAGCTAAAGCAGAAGGCCTATCGTCCTGTTCCAGTTAAACGGACATACATCGATAAACCTGGAACTAAGATGAAAAGACCACTAGGTATTCCTGACCATGAGGATAAAATTGTTCAACGAGCCTTAGCTAAAATACTCAATGCGATATATGAGAATGACTTCTTAGACTCTTCCTTTGGTTTCCGACCAGGTAGGAACTGCCATGATGCATTGAAAATACTTAATGTATATATAGAAGAACGTTACACTAATTATGTGGTTGATGTCGACATTAAAGGATTCTTTGATAACGTAAATCATGAATGGATGATGAAGTTCCTTCAACATCGTATCAAAGACCTAAGTCTCCTAAGAATCATCGCAAGATTCTTAAAGGGCGGATATTTGGAGGAAGGTAAATATTTTGATACTAATAACGGAACTCCCCAAGGGGGTATCATTTCCCCAATCCTAGCGAATGTATATCTACACTATGTTCTAGATTTATGGTTCGAAATTGTGGTTCGAAAACAGTGCAAAGGCCAGGCTTATATGGTCCGTTATGCGGATGATTTTGTGTGCTGTTTCCAATATAAGAGTGATGCGGATGCATTTTATGCTTCCCTCAACGAGAGGTTACGAAAATTCCACCTTGAAATCGCAGAGGATAAGACGAAAATTATCTCGTTTGGTCGGTTTGCGGAGCGAGACAGTAATCGCAATGGGCAAGGAAAGCCCCCAACCTTCGACTTCTTAGGGTTTACTCACTACTGTGGCAAAAGCAAGAAAGGGACGTTCCGAGTTAAACGTAAGAGTAGTAGAAAGAAAGTGTCTGCCAAACTTAAGAAGCACAAAGAATGGCTAAAAGCTAATAGAACGATGGACATAAAAGACATCATGAGCAGAATAAATCGTTCACTGACAGGATACTACAACTACTATTGTATTACGGACAATCTAGAAAACGTAGAAAACTTTGAATATCGAGTCAGACTGTTGTTGTTCAAATGGTTGAATCGAAGAAGCCAACGGAAGTCTTTTAGTTGGGATAAATTCAACAAATTCTTAAGGAAGTACCCTCTGCGAAAACCAAGATTAAAAGTAAACATATACCACTTAAGGAAAGAGATAAACTACATTCTGTGAATGGTGTGACGAGAAGAGCCGTGTGCGGTAATACTGCACGCACGGTTCTGTGAGGAGTTAGGAACATCATCAAGTTGATGGTGTTTCGGCTTACTCGACCGCAGTGAAACGGACTACCATACTACTACCATGCTATTTTCATGGTAGACACACAAGCAAGCTAAATTTGCACCATGGTGTATGAAAATAGGGACTTGTATTTTGAACTGCTATATTGTCTTTTCCTCTCAAGGTCAAGAACCTAGAGTGGAACGTAGCGGAAGGTGTGAGACTCCTGCGGGAGTAGAGGGAAGGCTGAGACCCCACAGGGCTTTAGCCCGAGGGAGGCTCAGCTCCCTCCCCGCGGAAAGCGAACACCTGAAGCGAAGTGAAACGGACAAATTTAATACTGCCCTGCTATTTTCATGGTAGACCCTCATGCAAGTGAAATTATGCACCTATGAAAGCAATTCCGGCAATTTTAAAAGGAGTCACCATTCTACATAATTTCAATATATTTCGTACATGAAACAGCGCATTATTAACATATATATAGACTAACAGTATTTAAGCAAAATGGGATAGGAATGAGGAGGAACTAAAATGGTTAAAATATCAGAATTTCAAATAAAAGATGTTGTTAACGTTTCAGAAGGAAAAAGATTAGGAACAATAGGGGATATTGATATTAATTTAACTACTGGAAAAATTGAAGCAATAATCGTAAGCGGATCCGGAAAAATGTTAGGTCTATTCAATAAAGAACAAGAAATTATTATTCCATGGAGAAATATTGTGAAAATAGGAGCGGACGTTATTTTAGTTAGACATCAAACAAAATATGAAGAAATTGAGGAATAAGGAAGTCGAAATTTGAAAATACTCTTAAACTTACGGTGAATTATGGTACAATATGAAGGAATATGTAACAATTAGAGGTGTGAAAATGACTGAACCTTTTAAACTAGAAAAAGAATCATATTTGTCAATAATACCGTGGGAAAATGAAAACAGTACCTTAACAGTTGGCTTCTCAACAAAAAATGGTGGGTTCAGTCAAGGATATTTTTCTTCATTAAACTTAGGCTTACATGTTAATGACTCAGATGAAGATGTAAAGAAAAATAAAAAAACTCTCTCTAATCAACTTCAATGGGAAACAAAAGAGTGGGTTGCTTGTGAACAAATCCATAGTAATAATATAGTGAAAGTTCACGCACAGCATAAAGGATCTGGCTTATTTAACTATTCTAGTTCCATAAAAGGAACAGATGGAATATACACCAAAGAGAAAAATATATTACTTACGTTATGCTATGCAGATTGTGTACCTATTTATTTCTGGTCCGAACCTGATGAAATGATTGGTGTCGCACATGCTGGTTGGAAAGGTACTGTAAATGAAATCGGCAAAAAAATGATTGAAGCATGGTTGGAGGAAGGAATAAAAGTAGAAAATATTAAAGTGGCAATCGGACCTGCTATTTCTTCCTGTTGTTATGTCGTTAATGATTATGTTATGGATAAAGTGAAGCAATTAATTGGAGACAAGCCGGTTGATTCTATTTGGTCAGAAATAGAAACTGGCCAATATAAATTACATTTGCAACGCTTAAACGAAGCATTGTTGTTGCAAGTGGGTATAAAGAAAGAGAATATAATAGTAAGTTCATATTGCACTAGCTGTAATGATGATTTGTTCTTCTCTCATCGACGGGACGAAGGAAAAACAGGAAGGATGTTAAGCTTTATCGGTTTAAAGGAGGAGCAATAATTTGTCTGTGAAACAAAATCTCGAAAACATCCGAGGAAAAATAAAATCAACATGTGAAAAAGTAAATAGAAATGAATCTGACATAACGATTATTGCTGTTACGAAATATGTTAGTAATGATAGGGCAAAAGAAGCCATAAGTGCTGGTGTTACACATTTAGGTGAAAATAGAGATGAAGGATTTCGTGAAAAATGGGCAACTATACAGGAGGCTGCAACATGGCACTTTATTGGTACATTACAGACACGAAAAGTAAAAAACATAATAAATGAGATAGACTACATTCATTCTTTAGATCGCTTGTCCCTTGCGAAAGAAATAAATAATCGAGCTAATAGTGAAGTGAAGTGCTTCGTACAAGTGAATGTTTCTCAAGAAGATTCTAAACATGGGTTAAATCCTAATGACGTATTAACATTCATGAAAGATTTACATTCTTATCCAAACATTAAAGTAGTTGGTCTAATGACGATGGCACCATTTACAGACGACGAAGCGATTATTAGAGAGTGTTTTCGCAGTCTAAAGAAATTACAGTTAGATGTACAAGCTCTTAACTTAACATATGCACCTTGTACAGAGTTGTCAATGGGTATGTCTAATGATTATACAATTGCAATAGAAGAAGGTGCCACTTTTATTCGAATAGGAAGTGCACTAGTTGGTGAAGATTCGTAATTTGGGGGTGTTAATGAATGAGTATTAAAACAAAGATTAAAAGTTTATTTGCATTAGATGACGAATATGAATATAAAGAACAAGAAGTTTATGAGGAAGAAGAAGTAGAACCTCGCAAAACACGGTCTTCTATTCATCAAACTAACGGCCAAAGTAATGTTGTTAGTTTACAAAGTGTCCAAAAAACATCAAAAGTCATATTAATGGAGCCAAAATCTTATTCAGAAGCTACAGATATTGCTGACCATTTGAAAAATAGAAGAGCAGTAATTGTTAATTTACAAAGAGCTCATCAAGAAGAAGCTAGACAAATTGTTGATTTTTTAAGCGGGACTGTTTATGCAATAAGTGGTGAGATTCAAAAGGTTGGTATTAACATTTTTTTATGTACACCAGATACAGTTGATGTTGCAGGGTCCATCACGGAATTTTTACAACATGATCAGTCCAACAATACTGAAATAAAAAGGTGGTAAAAAGTTTATGGGTTTAATTTTATACATCGTAAGCCAATTAGTTATGTTCTATTCTTTTGCATTAATTATTTACGTCTTATTGTCATGGTTTCCAGGGGCAAGAGAGTCGGCATTTGGTAGAATTTTAGGTACAATTTGTGAACCATATTTAGATATGTTTCGTCGAATCATCCCACCACTAGGAATGATTGATATTTCTCCAATTGTAGGTATTTTAGCACTACGCTTTGCTTATAGTGGTCTAGTATCGTTATTTAGAATGCTTGGCTTAGTATAATTTTTAATACGAAAAAGATAGGATACTTTAACAATGAATATTTATCAACATTTTCGACAAGAGGAACATGATTTTATTGATCAAGTCCTTGAATGGAAAGAAACAGTTGAAGAACAGTATGCTCCTAAACTAACAGATTTTTTAGATCCAAGAGAGCAAGAAATAGTTCGAATAGTGGTAGGAGAAAATCAGGAAGTAAAAGTCGGCTTTCACGGTGGGAATGAAGGGGCAGAAAGAAAGCGAGCATTATTATATCCAAGTTATTTTAACCCTACATATGCTGATTACAATATAAAAGCATTTGAGTTGTCTTATGCAAGTAAGTTTATTAAATTAGAACATCCACAAATATTAGGTTCACTTATGAGTTTAGGCTTAAAAAGAAGTAAATTTGGGGATATCATATTTAAGGAAGATCGTATCCAAATTGTAGTCGCAGAAGAAATAAGTTCTTTTGTTGAACTGCAATTAAAAGAAATAGGTAGAGCATCTGTTTCTCTACGCTTAATCCCTTTAGAAAACATTAGTTCTGTAAAAGAAAACTGGGAAGAATCTACAACTACGATTACATCAACTAGACTAGATGTAATCGTAGCGTCAATTTATAATATGGCTAGACAAAAAGCAAAATTATTAGTAGAAGGCTCCAAAGTAAAAGTTAATTGGAGACTGGTGGAGCAGCCGTCTTTTGACTGTCAAGAAGGAGATGTTATATCGGTTAGAGGATATGGTCGATGTAAGCTAATTTCCCTTGAAGGTAAAACGAAAAAAGATAAATGGCGGCTTATTTTTGGAAAACGAAAATAAATGCTTGAAAAAGAAGGATTTCGTCTGTAATTGTCGAATATTACAAAGCAACATGATCGATCTATAAATGGAGGTGGCTTCTAATGCCGTTAACACCACTTGATATTCATAATAAAGAATTTAGTAAAGCCTTTCGTGGATATGATGAAGATGAAGTAAATGAATTTTTAGACCAAGTTATTAAAGATTATGAGATGATTATTCGTGAAAAGAAAGAGCTTGAAGAAAAAACGAAAGAATTGAATGAACGACTTTCTCACTTTAGTTCAATTGAACAAACATTAAATAAATCTATTCTCGTGGCACAAGAAACAGCAGAAGATGTAAAAAGTAATGCGCAAAAAGAGGCCAAATTAATTATTAAAGAAGCAGAAAAAAATGCAGATCGTATTATAAACGAAGCATTAATAAAATCTAGAAAAATTCAAACAGAAATCGATGAGTTAAAGAAACAGTCTAAAGTGTTCCGTAACCGTTTTAGAATGTTGATTGAAGCGCAATTGGAAATGATTCAAACGAATGATTGGGATCACCTAATGGAATACGAACAAAAAGATAAAGAATTAGAAGAAAATCGAGTATAAACTTGACTTTCAATCTTAAAATTATGTATAATACCTAACAAAATCACTTATTAATATTTAATAAAACGTAGATAGGGACAGTAGTTTTTTCACAAAATTATAAAAGCGAATCGAGGATGGTGGAAGCTCGATATAATTAGGAAAAATGAAGATCCCCCTTGAGTGCAAATTTGAAACTGTCATGGGAGTAAAAGATGCCGATTCATTCACGTTACGAATGATTTAAGTGGACTAATATGTATTAGTCAATTTAGGGTGGTACCACGGGAGTTTCTCTCGTCCCTTTCTAGGGATGAGAGAGCTCCCTTTTTATTTTATAAAGTAAACAAGTTGGAGGAAAGAAAATGGAGTATAAAGATACGTTACTCATGCCAAAAACGGAATTTCCGATGAGAGGAAATTTACCAAATAAAGAGCCGCAAATTCAAGAAAAATGGGCAGAAATGAACATTTATGAAAAAGTACAAGAAAGAACGAAAGGGCGCCCGATGTTCGTTTTACATGACGGACCACCGTATGCAAATGGAGACATTCATATGGGGCATGCTTTAAATAAAATTATTAAAGACATCATTGTCCGCTTTAAATCGATGAACGGTTACCATGCACCGTACGTCCCAGGATGGGATACGCACGGGTTACCGATTGAAACTGCTTTAACAAAGAACAAAAAAGTAAAACGTAAAGAAATGTCAGTTGCCGACTTTAGAAAGTTATGTGAAGAATATGCCTATGATCAAATAGAAAGACAAAGAGAGCAGTTCATGCGTCTAGGTGTACGTGGTGACTGGTTTAACCCTTATATCACATTAAAGCCAGAATACGAAGCACAACAAATTAAGGTTTTCGGAGAAATGGCAAAAAAGGAATTAATTTATAAAGGCCTAAAGCCTGTTTATTGGTCTCCATCTAGTGAGTCTGCATTAGCTGAAGCAGAAATTGAATACCAGGATAAACGTTCACCATCTATATATGTTGCGTTCCCAGTTATGGACGGAAAAGGTGTGTTAGATGAGACTGTTCGTATTATTATTTGGACGACAACACCTTGGACTATTCCAGCTAACCTAGGAATTTCTGTTCATCCAGAGTTAGACTATAGTGTAGTAAAAGTGAACGATGAGAAGTTTTTAATTGCATCTGCTCTTTTAGAAAATGTAACGAATGTATTAGAGTGGGAAAATGCAGAAGTAGTTCAAACGTTAAAAGGTGCACAGCTTGATAAAGTTGTTGCGAAGCATCCAATTTATGATCGTCCATCATTAGTAATGTTAGGAGAACATGTTACAACTGAATCAGGTACGGGCTGCGTTCATACTGCTCCTGGCCATGGGGAAGACGATTTTATCGTTGGTCAAAAATATGGTTTAGATGTTTTATGTCCAGTTGACGCTAAAGGATATATGACTGAAGAAGCAGTAGGTTTTGAAGGGTTATTTTATGATGAGGCAAATAAGCCAATTACAGAAAAATTAAAGGAAGCTGGAGCACTATTAAACCTTACCTTTATTACACACTCTTACCCACACGATTGGCGTACGAAAAAACCAACGATTTTCAGAGCAACTGCGCAATGGTTTGCTTCTATCGATAAAATTCGTGGCGAGTTACTACAAGCAATTAACGATACGAAATGGGTACCAGCATGGGGGGAAACACGATTATACAACATGGTTCGTGATCGTGGAGATTGGTGTATTTCTAGACAAAGAGCTTGGGGTGTGCCGATTCCAGTATTTTATGCTGAAAATGGCGAAGAGATTATAACGGATGAAACGATAGAGCATGTATCTAAATTGTTTAGAGAACATGGTTCAAACATTTGGTTTGAAAAAGAGGCGAAAGATTTATTACCAGCTGGATTCACGCATAAAGGTAGCCCAAACGGCCAGTTTACGAAAGAAACAGACATTATGGATGTATGGTTCGATTCAGGGTCTTCCCACCAAGCTGTATTAGAAGAAAGAGATGATTTACAACGTCCTGCCGACCTTTATTTAGAAGGTTCTGATCAATATCGTGGTTGGTTTAACTCTTCCTTATCAACAGGCGTTGCTGTAACAGGGAAAGCCCCATATAAAGGAGTTTTAAGTCACGGTTTCGCACTAGATGGTGAAGGTAGAAAGATGAGTAAATCATTAGGGAATGTAGTTGTTCCATCTAAAGTCATGAATCAATTAGGTGCGGATATTTTACGTCTATGGGTTGCATCTGTTGACTATCAAGCAGATGTACGTGTATCAGATAATATTTTAAAACAAGTGACAGAAGTGTATCGTAAAATCCGTAATACATTCCGATTCTTATTAGGTAACCTCGCTGACTTTAACCCAGCAGTAAATAAAGTAGAGGTTGAACAGTTGCGAGAAGTAGATCGTTACATGTTAGTGAAACTTAACAACTTAACAGATAAAGTTAAAAATGCATATGAAGAATATGAATTTGCTAGTATTTATCACGCAGTTCATAATTTCTGTACAATTGAACTAAGCTCCTTCTATTTAGATTTTGCAAAAGATATTTTATACATTGAAGCAACTGACGATCATGCTCGTCGTTCCATTCAAACAGTACTATACGAAACGTTACTTGCTTTAACAAAGCTAGTAACTCCTATTTTACCTCACACTGCCGATGAGGTATGGGGACATATTTCGTTTGTGGAAGAAGAAAGCGTGCAATTAGTTGATATGCCAACAACAATCCCAGTTAATAATGCAAAAGCAATTGAAGAAAAATGGGATGCGTTTATGACGCTAAGAGACGATGTACTAAAAGCATTGGAAGTAGCTAGAAACGAAAAAGTCATCGGTAAATCACTTAATGCGCATGTAACACTTTATCCAACAGAAACGACGAAAAACTTACTTCAGTCTATTGAAGAAAGTGTTCAACAAATCTTTATCGTTTCCGGTTTAACAATCTCTACTTCAATTAAAAATGAAGCACCTGAATCAGCTCAACAATTTGAAAATGTTGCTATTGAGATTGCACCAGCCGAAGGAGAAACTTGTGAACGCTGTTGGACAGTAACAACAACAGTAGGTGAAGATAAAGACCACCCAACACTTTGCCCGCGTTGTGCAAGTGTAGTAAAAGAAAACTATACAACTAACAATTAACAAACCGGTGCTCTTCATTGGATTAGTCCATGAAGAGCACTTTTTTTGATTTTTATGAAAAATTAGCACAATGGCGCATTAAAATGGGTGATTCGAATTTGTACAGCTATAACTTATTACCTTTAGGACCGTGAGTGGAACGGAGCGGAAGACACTTGACTCCAGCGGGAGATAGAGGGAAGGTCGAGACCCCACAGGCGCAGCCGAGGAGGCTCGAATCCACGAAAAGCGGAAGCGCATCGATCTAGCCCGTACAAACTGGAGCAGTCCGGTAGGAGATAAAGGAAACACAACGAAACGTTAGTTGAGTTGATGTTGACTTATCGTACGGACGGACTGGGAAGTTTGATAGGGCCAATGCGCTGGAGCTAGACATCTCCCCGCGGAAAGCAAGTGTCTGCAGCGAAGTGAAACGGACTAACTAATAACGAATTACAGTGATCAATGTTGATTTATAAACAAACCTATTTTCAGGCTAAACATCAACTATTCCAAATAAAATTGTCAATTCCCAAGCTGTTTTGATATAATTCTTAAAGTATATATATGACGGGGTGGAGGTACTAGCGTGATCTATTTTTTAATCGCATTATTTATAATCGCATTAGACCAATTAACAAAATGGCTTGTAGTAAAAAACATGCAAATTGGTGAAAGTATAACTATAATCGAAAACTTTTTATACATAACATCACATCGAAACCCAGGTGCTGCTTGGGGGATACTTGCTGGTCAAATGACCTTTTTCTACATCGTAACCCTTATTGTTGTATTAGGTTTAATTTATTACATAATGAAATTACCGAAAGATCAAAAGATATTCGGAATCGCTCTTTCCCTAATGTTAGGTGGAGCAATTGGTAATTTTATTGACCGTTTATTACGAAAAGAAGTTGTAGATTTTGTTAATACATACATTTTCACTTATGACTTCCCAATTTTTAATGTAGCAGATTCAGCGCTAGTAGTTGGCGTAGGTATTGTTTTAGTATTAACACTCTTAGAAGGCAAGAAAGAGAAGGAGCTATCAAAATAATGGAAGAAACCTTAACCATCATCATAGATGAAACAAAAAAGAATGACAGGCTTGATAAAGTGATTTCTGAAAGTGAATGGTCACGTACGCAAGTTCAACAGTGGATTAAAGAAGGACATGTACTTGTAAACGGACAGAAAGTAAAATCAAACTATAAAGTATCCATAGGTGATGAAATTCAAGTTACCGTCCCAGAAGCAATAGAGGTAGATATTTTACCAGAAGATATACCTCTAGATATTTATTATGAAGACAGTGATGTTATTGTTGTGAATAAACCTAAAGGAATGGTTGTCCATCCAGCAGCAGGTCATACGACAGGAACACTTGTAAATGCACTAATGGCTCACTGCAAAGATTTATCCGGCATAAATGGTGAACTGCGCCCAGGAATTGTTCATCGAATCGATAAAGATACGTCTGGACTATTAATGGTTGCTAAAAATGACATGGCTCATGAAAAATTAGTAGAACAGCTAGTTGCTAAAACAGTGACGAGAAAATATGAAGCATTAGTTCACGGAGTAATTGCACATGACGTCGGAACAATTGACGCTCCGATTGGGCGAGATAAGAAGGATCGTCAAAGTATGACTGTTACAGATGAAAATAGTAGACATGCTGTTACGCATTTTAAAGTGATAGAGCGTTATAAAGACTTCACACATGTGGAATGTCAATTAGAAACAGGTAGAACCCACCAAATTCGTGTGCATATGAAATATATTGGTTATCCATTAGTTGGGGATCCAAAGTATGGACCAAGAAAAACATTGGACATTAACGGGCAAGCTCTTCATGCAGGCGTTTTAGGTTTTAATCATCCAAGGACGAATGAATATATAGAGTTGACAGCACCAACTCCACCTGAATTTAATGATGCTTTAAAATTCATAAAAAATCGTTGACAACTCTTGCGAAATTTGTCATAATCAATTTAACAAGATAGACCTTTAAAATTAGTCCCGTGAGGCTGAGAAGGTAACGGTATGCAGAAGCTAGACTTTTCTAGTCTATTTCATTCTGCCAACTAAACCTCTCATCCTATAAGGTGAGAGGTTTTTTCGTTACAAAGGTGCAAATGATAAGAATGGGGTGATAATGTGGCGCAGAAAGCAATTGTTTTAGACGAACAAGCGATTAGAAGAGCACTCACACGTATCGCGCATGAAATAATTGAGAAAAATAAAGGAATCGAAGATTGCGTACTTGTTGGAATTAAGACAAGAGGTATTTATATAGCTAAGCGATTAGCTGAAAAAATATCTCAAATAGAGGAATCCACAATTGCAGTCGGTGAACTAGATATTACTTTATATCGAGATGATTTAACGAAAAAAACGAAAGATGCGGAACCTTTAGTAAAGGGGTCTAACATTCCACTTGATATTACGAATAAAAAAGTAATATTAGTAGATGATGTCCTATTTACTGGAAGGACTGTTCGCGCAGGATTAGACGCTTTAATGGATATCGGAAGACCAGCCCAAATTCAATTAGCGGTTTTAGTTGATCGTGGTCATCGCGAATTACCGATAAGGGCTGATTTTGTTGGGAAAAACATTCCTACGGCAAGCTCAGAAAAAATTGTAGTTGAATTAGAAGAAAAAGATGAAATAGATCAAGTAAGTATATATGAAAAATAAATACGGACCCTTTAAATGAAGTCCTGTGAGGCTATCAAAGGGGGATTACGGAGAAAACTAGGCTTCTTTTCGGCTGAAGTCTACTGTTTCTTAGTACCTCTTTGTGCGCTCACAAAGAGGTTTTTTTATACGAATTTTTAAACTAGGAGGAATTATTATGAATCAAAAACCAGTATTAGATGTACATGAAAAACCAGAGCTATCAAAATGGCTATTGTTTAGTATACAACATTTATTTGCAATGTTCGGTGCTACTGTTTTAGTACCACTATTAACAGGATTAAGCCCGGCTGTTGCGCTAGTATCTAGTGGATTAGGAACGTTAGCATATCTACTAATTACGAGAGGGCAAATACCAGCTTATTTAGGATCATCCTTCGCGTTTATTGCCCCAATCATTTCAGCGAACGCACTAGGAGAACCTGGAGCAGCGATGGTTGGAACATTTTTAGCAGGAGTTGTTTACGGTATTGTTGCATTACTCATAAAGAGTTTTGGAGTAGATTGGTTACTAGGGTTGTTGCCGCCAGTAGTAGTTGGTCCAGTTATAATCGTAATTGGATTAGGCTTAGCTGGTGTAGCGATAAATAACTCAATGTACGTAAATCCAGGTGCAGCAGAATTAGAATATAGTTTCACGCACATTTCCGTAGCATTAATAACATTAGCAATTACAATCTTTTCAACAATCTTCTTAAAAGGATTTTTCAAAATCATTCCTATCTTAATCGGAATAGTTGGTGGATATATTACAGCGTACCTTTTCGGAATTGTTAACTTCCAACCAGTGCTAGATGCGAAATGGATTCAAGCCCCAGAGTTCATGATTCCATTCGCTTCATATACACCAAGTGTATCAATGGCTATAGTTGCAATCATGGTTCCTGTCGCGATCGTAACGATTGCAGAACACATCGGTGACCAAATGGTCTTAAGTAAAGTTACAGGTAAAAATTTCGTGAAACAACCAGGTTTACACCGCTCCATTGCTGGAGATGGTGTTGCAACGATAATCGCATCATTAATAGGTGGACCACCAAATACTACGTACGGTGAAAACATTGGTGTGCTAGCAATAACAAGAGTATTCAGTGTGTTCGTAGTAGGTGGAGCAGCAGTGTTGGCGATTTGCTTCGGGTTTGTAGGAAAAGTATCAGCGTTAATTAGTACAATTCCAACTGCAGTAATGGGGGGCGTATCCATACTACTATTCGGAATAATTGCATCAAGTGGTCTAAGAATGCTTATTGATAATAAAGTAGACTTAGGAGAAAATAGAAACCTTATTATCTCATCCGTTATAACAATAGTTGGTGTAGGAGGAGCGTTCCTACAAATAGGAGAAAACATTACGGTTCCATCTATGGCGCTTGCAGCGATCATCGGTATTGTATTAAACCAAGTATTGCCAGGAAAAGAGCATGCGCATGGAGAAAAAGAAGTAGACACTACTAAAACATCACATACAGAAGAATCAGCTTAACCTTTTAAAGAAATACGAGATATTTCTAAGGGTGTCGCCATATGTTTAAGGAGCAAAAGTATTCTTTTCAACAGAATGCTTTGAATAAAAGCTCCTTTCCATTTGACTTGGTACTTGCTTGTTAAAAGTACCTTCCTTCACCCTATCTAACTTTGATAGGGTGTTTTTTTTTGGAGAATATAGAAATACAAAGATAGAAAGGGTGTAGTAATAATGAAGCATTTACTTACATTAAACGACCTACCGACAGAAGAAATATTCGACTTATTACAAACTGCCTCCAAATTCAAAAACGGCATGAAATGGTCCAGTGACCTTTTTGTAGCGAATCTATTTTATGAGCCGAGTACGAGGACGAAATGTAGTTTTGAAGTGGCAGAACGAAAGCTTGGTTTAAACGTCATTCCGTTCGAAGTATCGACTTCCAGTATACAAAAAGGAGAAACGTTATATGACACGGTGAAAACGTTGGAGTCACTAGGTGTAAATGTTTTCGTTATTAGACACCCTGAAGATAATTATTTTGAACAATTAGAAGGTATAAACGGTGCAATTATTAATGGAGGTGACGGTTGCGGTCATCACCCAACACAATCTCTTTTAGATTTACTTACTATTTATGAAGAGTTCGGAAGTTTCCATCGGCTAAAAGTAACGATTGCAGGTGACATTCGCCATAGTAGAGTAGCGAGATCAAACGCTCAAGTTCTTCAAAAACTAGGGGCGGAAGTAACTTTTGTATCCCCGAATGAGTGGCAAGATGCTACATTTTCGAAAGACCTGTACATTGATTTAGATACTGCAGTTGAAAATTCAGACGTCATTATGCTTTTAAGAATTCAGCATGAGCGACATTCTGCTTCTAAACAGGAAATGAATTCATACCATGAAACTTATGGTTTAACTGTAGAGAGAGAAAAAAGAATGAAACCTACAAGTATTATTATGCATCCAGCTCCAGTAAATCGAGGAGTGGAAATAGCTAGTGAATTAGTGGAATGTGAACGCTCGAGAATTTTTAAACAAATGGAAAATGGAGTTTATGTAAGGATGGCAGTTTTAAAGAGTGCAATCGATAAATTACAAGGGGGATCAGTACATGAGCACGCTATTAAAAAATGGAACTTGGTTTAATGAAAAGGGAGAATTAAATAGAGTAGATATTAGGATAGTGGATGGAAAGGTATATGAAATTAGTGAACATTTAATTAGAAAAGACGATGAAGAGGCAATCGAGCTTGACGGAAAATTCATTAGCCCAGGCTTTATCGATGTACACGTTCATTTACGAGAGCCAGGTGGAGAGAAGAAAGAAACGATTGAAACGGGTTCAAAAGCAGCGGCTAAAGGTGGATTTACTACAATTGCTGCCATGCCAAATACGAGACCAACACCTGATACGAAGGAGCAATTAAATTGGCTTACGAATCGTATAAAAGAAACTTCAGTTGTTAACGTACTTCCGTATGCTTGTATCACGACTAGGCAGCTTGGAGAAGAGTTAACTAATTTTGAAGAATTAAAAGAAGCTGGTGCATTTGCTTTTACAGACGACGGTGTAGGGGTACAAAACGCAAGTGTTATGTTACAAGCGATGAAAAAAGCAGCAGCACTCGATATGGCTATCGTAGCACATTGTGAAGAAAACACGTTAATAAACAAAGGATCTGTCCATGAGGGTAACTTTTCTAAACAGCACGGATTAAACGGTATCCCATCAGTCTGTGAATCTGTTCATATAGCACGTGACGTTTTATTAGCGGAAAGCACAAACTGTCACTATCACGTTTGTCATATTAGTACGAAAGAATCGGTACGTGTTGTACGAGATGCAAAAAGGGCAGGCATTCGAGTAACTGCCGAAGTTACACCACATCATTTATTATTAAGTGAGGAGGATATTCCATCCGTAGATAGCAATTATAAAATGAATCCTCCATTAAGAGGAAAAGCTGATCAAGAAGCGTTACTACAGGGGTTATTAGATGGCACAATAGATTTCATCGCAACCGATCATGCCCCACATACGAGTGAAGAAAAAAGGGAAGGGTTACAATTAGCACCATTCGGGATAGTAGGGTTGGAAACTGCCTTCCCATTACTATATACAAACTTTGTTGAAAGAGGAATTTTCACATTAAAACAACTAATCGACTGGTTAACAGTTCGTCCAGCTGAAACATTCCGCTTACCATCTGGAAAGATAGAAGTAGGAGCTGTAGCAGATATTACCATTATTGATTTACAGTTAAACGAAAAAATTGATCCAGAGCAATTTTTATCAAAAGGAAAAAATACACCTTTTACAAATTGGGAATGTAAAGGGTGGCCAGTAATGACATTTGTTAACGGAAAACTAGTTTGGGAGAAAGGTAGTGTACATGCATGAAAAGACAGCTCGTTTTAGAAGACGGAACTTTCTTTGTAGGAAAAGCATTCGGTAGCACGAAAGATTCAATTGGAGAGGTAGTATTTAATACAGGTATGACAGGCTACCAAGAAATATTATCTGATCCATCTTATTGTGGGCAAATTGTAACATTAACGTATCCGTTAGTTGGAAACTACGGGATCAACCGTGATGATTTCGAATCGATTCACCCTGCAATTAAAGGTTTTATCGTGAAGGAAGTTTGTGACCATCCATCTAATTTTCGCAGTCAAATGTCATTAGATGCATTTTTCAAGGCGAAAGACATTCCAGGAATTTCGGGAATTGATACGAGAAAACTTACAAGAATTATAAGAAATTACGGTACGTTAAAAGGTGCTTTCGTTTCACTAGATGCGGACCGTCAAGAAGTTATAGAAAAATTGAAATCTACTAATCTACCTACAAATCAAGTAGAGCAAGTTTCTACGAAAACGGCCTATCCTAGTCCTGGAAGAGGAAATCGTGTAGTGTTAGTTGATTTTGGAATGAAACACGGGATACTAAGAGAGTTAAACGAGCGGGGCTGCGATGTTGTCGTTGTACCTTATAATGTAACAGCGGAAGAGATTCTCCTATTAAATCCAGACGGTGTTATGTTGTCTAACGGCCCTGGAGATCCGAAAGATGTAGGTGAAGCGGTAACGATGATCCAAAACATTTTAGGTAAAATTCCTCTTTTCGGTATTTGTTTAGGGCATCAATTATTCGCTTTAGCATGTGGTGCGAATACGGAACGTTTAAAATTTGGCCATAGAGGATCTAACCATCCAGTAAAAGATGTAAGAACAGGTAAAGTAGCCCTTACTTCTCAAAATCATGGCTATGCTGTGGAGACAAATTCTATCGAAAATACTAGATTAGAAATTACACATATTGCATTAAATGATGGAACAGTTGAAGGGTTAAAACATAAAGATTTCCCTGCTTTTACAGTACAATATCATCCAGAAGCTAGCCCTGGACCAGAAGATGCAAATTACTTATTTGATGAATTTATTAGCTTAATCGAGACAACTAAGAAAGAGGGAGAAAAAGCATGCCAAAGCGTTTAGATATTAAAACAATTTTAGTAATTGGATCAGGACCTATTGTTATTGGGCAAGCAGCAGAATTTGATTATGCAGGAACGCAAGCATGTCTTGCATTAAAAGAAGAAGGATATCGTGTAATATTAGTGAACTCGAACCCTGCGACAATTATGACAGATACTCAAATGGCTGACAAAGTATATATGGAGCCGTTAACGTTAGAATTTTTAAGTAGAATTATTAGAAAAGAACGCCCAGATGCACTTTTACCAACGCTTGGAGGCCAAACAGGTTTGAACTTAGCCGTTGAATTAGCAGAATCAGGTGTGCTAGATGAGTGTAATGTGCAAATTTTAGGAACGAAATTATCCGCTATTAAAAAAGCGGAGGATCGTGATTTATTCCGAAATTTAATGAATGAATTAGGTGAACCTGTTCCCGATAGTGAAATTATCCATTCGATAGACGAAGCGGAAAAATTTGTTGCACAAGTTGGTTTTCCTGTCATTGTACGTCCAGCTTATACACTAGGTGGGACTGGTGGTGGAATTTGTTCGAATGAAGAAGAGTTAGAAGAAATTGTTACTAGCGGACTTAAAAATAGCCCAGTTCATCAATGTTTACTAGAAAAAAGTATTGCTGGTTTTAAAGAGATTGAATATGAAGTAATGAGAGATCGAAATGATAATGCAATCGTTGTATGTAATATGGAAAACATCGATCCTGTAGGAATACATACAGGAGACTCCATTGTAGTAGCACCAAGTCAAACGTTAAGTGACAGAGAGTACCAGTTACTACGAAATGTATCCTTAAAAATAATTAGAGCGTTAGAAATAGAAGGTGGCTGTAATGTGCAGCTAGCATTAGATCCACATAGTTTTCAATACTATATTATCGAAGTAAACCCGCGTGTTAGCCGTTCATCTGCACTAGCTTCAAAAGCTACAGGTTATCCAATTGCCAAGCTAGCAGCAAAAATAGCGGTAGGGTTAACGTTAGATGAAATGATGAACCCTGTAACAGGAAGAACATATGCATCATTCGAGCCTGCGTTAGACTATATCGTTACAAAAATACCAAGATGGCCGTTTGATAAATTTGAATCTGCCAATAGAAGCTTAGGAACACAAATGAAGGCAACTGGGGAAGTAATGGCCATCGGTAGAACATTTGAAGAATCCATCTTAAAAGCAGTGCGTTCGTTAGAGTCGAAAATTTTCCACTTAGAATTAGAGGATGCAGAGTCTATCAGTAACAGCACAATTGAAAAGAGAATTCGTAAAGCTGGGGATGAGCGCTTATTTTATGTAGCAGAAGCGTTACGTCGTGGCGTATCAATGGAAACCATTCATGACTGGAGTAAAATCGACTATTTCTTCCTACAAAAGTTCAGCAACATATTAGAAATGGAACAACGTATTAAAAACAATCCAGGGAATGAAGAATTATTAATAGAAGCTAAGCAAATGGGAATAAGCGATGTTACGATTGCGAAATTTTGGAATATAAGCGAACGAAATGTTTACGAAACAAGAAAGCAGCTACAATTGCAACCAGTTTATAAAATGGTAGATACTTGTGCAGCTGAATTTGAATCCGAAACTCCATATTTTTACGGCAGTTATGAAGAGGAAAATGAGTCGATTGTGACTAGTAAAGAAAGTATTGTCGTTTTAGGTTCGGGACCGATTCGAATTGGTCAAGGGGTAGAATTTGACTATGCTACTGTACACTCTGTATGGGCAATTAAAGAAGCAGGGTATGAGGCAATTATTATTAATAATAATCCTGAAACGGTATCTACCGACTTTAGTATTTCTGACAAACTATATTTCGAACCGTTAACGGTCGAAGACGTCATGAATATAATTGATTTAGAAAATCCAAAAGGGGTAGTCGTTCAGTTTGGAGGCCAAACAGCTATTAATCTAGCAGCAGAATTATCTGCAAGAGGAGTACGGATTTTAGGTACTTCTTTAGAAGATTTAGATCGTGCCGAAAATAGAGATAAGTTTGAACATACGTTAAATCAATTAGGAATTAGACAGCCAGTTGGTAAAACAGCAACTTCCGTAAGTGAAGCGATTACGATTGCCGAAAGTATTGGTTACCCGGTGCTAGTTCGTCCATCTTACGTACTTGGTGGAAGAGCGATGGAAATAGTTTATAAAACAGAAGAATTACTTCACTATATGGAGAACGCTGTAAAAGTAAATCCAGAACACCCAGTTTTAATAGATAAATATATGATTGGAAAAGAAATTGAAGTGGACGCTATTTCAGATGGGAAAGATGTGTTTATTCCTGGAATAATGGAACATATTGAACGAGCAGGTGTTCACTCAGGTGACTCCATTGCCGTTTACCCACCTCAAACACTATCGAAAAAGATTAAAGATGAAATCGTCGACTACACTATTCGATTAGCACGAGGTCTTAATATAGTAGGACTATTAAACATTCAATTTGTACTATATAAAGATGAAGTATTCGTAATAGAAGTAAACCCTAGATCAAGTAGAACAGTACCTTTCTTAAGTAAAATTACGAATGTGCCAATGGCAAATGTAGCAACAAAGGTAATTTTAGGAGAAAGTTTACAAGCTCAAGGTTATGCAACTGGGCTACAAGTTGAAACAGAAGGTGTTTTTGTAAAAGTACCTGTATTCTCGTTTGCTAAATTAAGAAATGTGGATATTACGCTCGGGCCAGAAATGAAATCTACCGGAGAAGTAATGGGGAAAGATATAACGCTAGAAAAAGCATTATATAAAGGACTAGTCGCATCGGGAATATCTATTAAAACGTATGGCTCTGTTTTGTTTACGATCTCTGATAAAGATAAAGAAGAGGCATTACAATTAGCGAAACGATTCCACCAAATAGGGTATAAACTTTTAGCAACGGAAGGAACAGCTACCTATTTTGAAAAAGAAAATATCCCTGTAACAGTTGTAAATAAAATCGGTGGAGAAGCACCAAACTTAATCGATGTAATTAGAAAAGGGAAAGCTCAGTTCGTTATTAACACACTAACAAAAGGAAAGCAACCAGCACGTGACGGGTTTAGAATTCGTCGTGAATCGGTAGAAAACGGTATTGCATGTTTAACTTCACTTGACACAGCAAATGCAATCCTTAGAGTGTTAGAGTCTATGACATTTTCTATTGATTCTATAGAACAATTACATCCTAGTGCGCAAGAGGTGGTGACAGTAGGATGAAAAAAGCTTACATGAATATCGTTTCGCATGAAAAAATAGCGAGAAATATTTATGAAATGACGCTACAAGGGGAGCTTGTCTCTCTTATGAATCATCCAGGTCAATTTGTTCATATACGGGTCGGAGACAGTTTAGATCCAATTTTAAGAAGACCGATTAGTATTGCAAAAATTAATAAGGAAGAACAAACTTTTACCATTGTCTATCGAGCTGAAGGAAAAGGAACCTTATTACTTTCTCAGAAAAAAATCGGTGACCTAGTAGATGTTCTAGGTCCACTCGGAAACGGATTTTCCATAAATACTGTACCTACAGGTGAGAAAGCATTAATTGTCGGGGGAGGAATTGGTGTTCCCCCGTTATTAGAACTGTCGAAACAGTTAAATGCAGTAGGAATAGAGACAATCCATGTTCTCGGGTTTCAGTCAAAGGAAGATGTGTTTTATGAACAACAATTTTTAAGCCTTGGTGATACGTATATTGCAACAGTAGACGGTTCTTATGGGACAGAAGGTTTTGTCACAAATGTTTTAAATGACAATCCATTCTCCTTTCATACTGTCTTTTCATGTGGGCCAACTGTGATGTTAAAAGTAATAGAAGAAAAGTATTCTACAAATTATCCTGTATTTCTATCATTAGAAGAAAGAATGGGATGTGGAATTGGGGCTTGCTTCGCTTGTGTTTGTCATAGAAAGGATGACCCTACTGGTTTTACTTATCGAAAAGTTTGCACGGATGGTCCGGTATTTCCGGCAGGGGAGGTTCTAATATGAACAGATTACAAATTGACTTGCCAGGTCTCTCGTTAAAAAATCCAATCATGCCTGCTTCTGGCTGTTTCGGATTTGGGCGAGAATACTCACGCTTTTATGATTTAAGCAAGCTCGGTGCGATTATGATCAAAGCAACTACGGAAATGCCGAGGTTTGGAAACGCAACGCCTAGAGTAGCTGAAACACCAGCTGGAATGTTAAATGCGATAGGGTTACAAAATCCAGGACTTCAGAAGGTTGTAGAGGAAGAGCTTCCGTTTTTACAACAATATGACGTTCCAATTATTGCCAACGTAGCTGGCTCAACAATCGAAGACTATGTGGAAGTAGCTAAAGAAATTTCAAAAGTATCGAACGTTCATGCTCTAGAACTAAACATTTCATGTCCCAATGTGAAAGAAGGCGGCATTGCATTCGGAACTCAACCTGAAGTTGCCTATGCTGTTACGAAAGCGGTTAAAGATGTTTCCGAAGTACCGGTATACGTTAAGTTATCTCCAAACGTCACAAATATCGTTGAAATCGCTCAAGCTATTGAACGAGCAGGAGCAGATGGATTAACGATGATTAACACGTTACTCGGAATGAGACTAGATTTAAAGACAGCTCAGCCAATTTTAGCAAATGGTACTGGTGGACTATCAGGCCCAGCAATTAAGCCAGTTGCCATCCGAATGGTGTACGAAGTTAGTCAAAATGTAAATATCCCTATTATCGGAATGGGTGGAGTACAATCAGCAGAAGATGTGCTAGAATTCTTTTACGCTGGTGCAAGTGCAGTAGCAGTTGGTACAGCTAATTTTGTTGATCCATATATATGTCCGACTTTAATTGATGACCTACCTCCATTGCTAGATAAACTAGGTATTGAGCATATATCAGAATGTATCGGAAGGAGCTGGAAAAAGTGAAACAGGATTTAATAGTTGCACTTGATTTTCCTACAAAAAAAGAGGTTGATACTTTTTTAAGCCATTTTGATGATGGACCACTATTTGTCAAAGTAGGAATGGAATTGTTTTATCAAGAAGGCCCTTCTATTATTGAAGATTTAAAGAAAAGAAATCATCGAATTTTTTTAGATTTAAAACTACATGATATTCCTAACACTGTGTATCAAGCAATGAAAGGTTTAGCCAATTTAGGTGTGGACTTAACGAATGTGCATGCTGCTGGTGGATGTGAAATGATGAAAGCAGCCCTAGAAGGTTTAACAGCTGGTAGTTTAGGAGAAAGACCAGCACTTATTGCAGTTACACAGTTAACAAGTATGTCAGAAGAACGTATGAAAAAGGATTTATTAATAGATCAAGCATTAAATGATGTAGTACTACATTATGCTAGCAATGCAAAAGAAAGTGGACTAGATGGAGTTGTATGCTCTGCCTATGAAGCGCCAATGTTAAACTCAGCACTAGGTGAATCATTTTTAAAAGTAACACCAGGTATTCGATTGGCATCCTCTTCAAACGATGATCAAGTTAGAGTTGTAACACCGAAAGAAGCATCAAGATTAGGTTCAAGCTATATCGTAGTTGGGCGTTCGATTACAGGAGCTAGTGATCCAAGAAAAGCATACGAAGAAGTGAATGAACAGTGGAGAGGGGTAGCAAAAAAATGAACGAGAAAATTGCTGAACATTTATTACGAATAAAAGCAGTATTTTTACAGCCGAATGATCCGTTTACTTGGTCTTCTGGAATGAAGTCTCCTATTTATTGTGATAACCGGTTAACTTTATCTTATCCAAAAGTAAGAAGTGATATAGCATCAGAGCTAGCTAAAGTGATACAAAATGAATTTGGCGATGTAAATGTGATAGCAGGAACAGCAACAGCTGGAATTCCCCATGCTGCGTTTGTTAGTGAAAGACTTAATCTACCAATGTGCTATGTGCGAAGTAAAGCAAAAGAACATGGAAAAGGGAAACAAATAGAAGGGAAAGTAGAGTCGGGTCAAAAGGTAGTAGTAGTAGAAGATTTAATTTCAACAGGTGGAAGTGCAATTAATGCAGTGGAAGCACTAAGAGCAGAAGGTTGCGAAGTGGTTGGAATTATCTCTATTTTTACGTACGACCTACCTGTTGGAAAAGAAAGGCTAGAAGCATCCAACATTAAAGCAGTCTCTATTTGCAACTATGAAACACTGTTAAAAGTAGCAGTGAAAGAAGGATACGTTGGAGAAAAAGACGTAGAAAAATTAACGAAATGGATGGAAAATCCCCAAGATGAGTCTTGGATGGCAAGTTAATATAATTAAAAAAACCACAAGAGTTGTTATATTGCAATCTTGTGGTTTTTTCGTTGTTAACTTAATTAGATTTTAATTTAATGACGAGCTCTTCATTAGGTGTTACAAAGATAGTTTGTTGGTTGTCATATATAACAAACCCAGGTTTTGATCCACTAGGCTTTTTAACGTGTCTTATTTTTGTGAAATCTACAGGAACACTGCTAGATTGTTTCGCCTTACTGAAGTAGGCAGCAATGGTCGCTGCTTCACGTATCGTATTATCAGTTGGTTCTAAATGACGAATCACGACATGTGAGCCAGGAATGTCTTTCGTATGAAACCAAATCTCGTCTCGGCGAGCAACTTTATTCGTTAAATAATCGTTTTGTTTATTGTTTTTACCAACTAAAATCTCTATCCCTTCAGAAGAAATATATTTTTCAAGTAAAGGCTTTTGTGGTTTGTTTTTCTTCGCACCTTTCTTTTGTTTCACTTTTAAATATCCTTCCTCGACCAACTCTTCTCTAATCTCTTGAACGTCTTTTGGAGAAGCGGCTTCGAGCTGTTGAAATAACATTTCGAAATAAGTAATTTCTTCTTTCGCTAGTTCTATTTGTTCACGAACGATGGAAAGTGAATTTTTCGCTTTCTGATATTTTTGGAAGTATCTTTGCGCATTTTCAGAAGGTGATAGTTTTGGCGATAATTCAATTTTAATACTGCTACCATTTTCATCATAATAATTGATAACTTCAATTTCTTTAGCGCCACGCTTAAGCCTATGTAAATTAGCTGTTAGTAATTCACCATACAATTGGAAAGTGTCGGCCTTTTTAGCGTCTTCTAATGTTTGTTCTAATTTTTTAATTTTCGTTTTATTTTTTTGTATTTCATTTTGTACAAATCTTTCTAAGTCATGTGCTTGTTGCTTAACTCTATCGCGTGAAGCTTTCCCAAAATAAAAACGATCCAGTAACTCGCTTAAAGAAGAATAACGTTTAATTTCACCCTTCACATGTGTTACATCCGTTAAATAAAAAATTTCTTTTTGTTCTGGTGTAATAATAATTTGCGGATGAATATCATCAGCAATTTCCTTCATTAGCTGGACAAATGCTTTCGGAAGAGTTTCTCTGTTCGCTAGTCCTGCACGGTGAACTGCTTCTCTAGCTAAAATAGGAGAAACTCCTGCAAAGAGAGAAACTAATTGTTTATCTAATTTACCAGAAAAATAATCTATTTTCGTTTGGACAATTTCCTCATTGGCCTCAAAAGGATTTATTTTTTCTTGTTGAGGTGGAAGAACGTAAGCTTGACCAGGAGCTATGCTACGGTGACGATTAAACGCCATCGAAATATGCTTAATACTATCAAGAATCATATTTTTTTCTTTATCCACGAAAATAATGTTAGAATGTCTGCCCATAATTTCAATAATTAATTGTTTATAAGATATATCACCAATTTCGTTTCGGGTTTTCATTTCGAAAACAATAATTCTATCCATATCAACTTGTTGAATAGAAGTGATGATACTCCCTTCTAAATGTTTGCGTAATAGCATACAAAACATAGGTGGTTCACTCGGATTGTCATACACTTCTTCCGTAAGGTGTACACGTGCGTAACTTGGGTGAGCAGATAGGAGTAATTTATGGTTTTTTCCGTTTGCGCGAATGGTAAACACTAGCTCTTGTTTATAAGGCTGGTAAACTTTCGAAATTCTACCGCTTTCTAAATTGTGTTTAAGTTCTTGCGTCATTTTATGTGTGAAAATTCCATCAAAGGACATAGGTAACTTCCTCTCTCATGTAACAGCATTTATATAATACTATCCGTTGTTTTAAATTTTAGTAAATTTGTATATCTCCTGCGGAAAAGCTCCAGTTTGATTGGACCTAACCGAGCCGCCTTCGCTTTTCTATGTCCAGCTCCGGCGCTTAGGCCCTATCAAACTTCCCGTTCCGTCCGTACGATAAGTCAACATCGGTTCACGCATTCGCGTTCACCGTGTTTCCTTTATCTCCTACCGGAACAGTCCAGTTTGTACGGGCCTGAGCAAAGCGCCTCCGCTTTTCTTATAATTATATCATTTTTTTGGACGAGTCTGAATAAGCTTTGGTGAGGGTAGTTTGTGTAAAGTTTGTGAGGTGGGGGAGAGGAAAAGATGAAATGGCATGAAATGAGGGTCGAAGAGGTAGAGGAACGAATAAACTCCGACCTTGAGAATGGCTTGAATGATGAAGAAGTAATTAAGCGGATTGAACAGTTTGGGCCGAATGAGCTAAAGGAAGCAGAAAAACAAAATGTATTACTACTATTTTTAGAACAATTTAAAGATTTTATGGTTGTTGTTTTATTAGCTGCAACGTTAATATCAGGTTTATTAGGTGAGTATATTGATGCAATTGCGATTATGGCTATTGTATTAATTAATGGACTTTTAGGTTTTTTCCAAGAAAGAAAGGCAGAAAAGTCGTTACATGCATTAAAGGAGTTGTCGGCTCCTCAAGTTACCGTACTTCGGAACGGTGAATGGAAAAAGGTACCTTCAAGAGAAGTAGCTGTCGGAGATGTAGTGAAGTTTTCTAGTGGAGATCGTATAGGGGCAGACATGAGAATCGTTAAGTCAAGCTCTTTAGAAATTGAAGAATCTGCGTTAACTGGTGAATCGTTGCCGGTAGTGAAGAAAGAATCGCCAATTGTAGGGGATAACATCTCTATTGGTGATCAAGAGAATATGGCTTTTATGGGAACGGTTGTAACACGGGGGAGTGGCGTAGGAGTTGTTGTTGCGACAGGTATGCACACAGCAATGGGGCAAATTGCCGATCTTTTGCAATCTTCCGAAACGATTATAACCCCTTTACAAAGAAGATTAGAACAGTTAGGTAAAATTCTAATTGTAGTAGCGTTAATTTTAACCTTTCTCGTAGTAGCTATTGGAGTATTACAAGGTCATGATATATATACGATGTTTCTAGCTGGGGTTTCGTTAGCAGTTGCTGCCATTCCAGAAGGGTTGCCTGCTATCGTAACAATTGCGCTGTCTCTAGGGGTAACGCGCATGATTAAACAAAAATCGATTGTTCGAAAACTACCTGCAGTCGAGACGCTAGGTTGTGCGTCTGTCATCTGTTCTGATAAAACAGGTACTTTAACACAAAATAAAATGAGCGTTACGAACATTTGGTCTAGCGGTAAAGTGTGGAAAGTTTCTGGTGTTGGGTATGAGCCAAAAGGGGATTTTATTTTAGAGAATAAAGAAATGAATCCTAATAATGAAAAGCCACTTCAACAATTGTTAACTTTTGGGTTACTATGTAATAATGCTAATATCGTAAAGAAAAATGGACATTACGTATTAGACGGTGATCCTACTGAAGGAGCATTAACCGTCGCTGCTATGAAAGCAGGTTTAACGAGGGAAGGTCTTTTATCACAATTTAAATTAGTGAAAGAGTTTCCATTTGACTCGGAACGTAAAATGATGACTGTAATTGTGGAAGACAAACAAGGAAAAGCATTTGCAATTACAAAAGGTGCCCCAGATGTTGTAATGGACGTATCTAACTCCATTTTATGGGACGGTAGGAAGGAAACTTTCACACCAAAATTTAAAGACGAAGTCCAAGGTGCTGTTTATCAATTTGCATCAGATGCGTTACGAAATATCGCAATTGCATTTAAGCCGTTAGAAAACAATAACGTAAGCCAATTTGAGGCTGAAAAAGATTTAACACTTATTGGAATACAAGGAATGATTGACCCACCAAGACCGGAAGTACAAGCTGCAGTAAAAGAATGTAAGGCTGCAGGCATTAAAACGGTTATGATTACAGGAGATCATGTCGTTACGGCAAAAGCAATCGCATTACAATTAGGTATTTTACCTTTTGGAGGAAAAGTTTTAGATGGTAAAGCATTGTCAAACATGACGGATGATGAGTTAGAAGAAATAGTTGATGATGTTTATGTGTACGCGCGAGTGTCTCCTCAGCATAAATTAAAAATAGTGAAGGCACTACAAAGAAAAGGACATATAGTGGCGATGACTGGCGACGGAGTAAATGATGCTCCGGCAATAAAAGCTTCTGATATCGGAATTGCTATGGGGATAACTGGTACTGATGTAGCAAAAGAAGCGTCCTCACTAGTTTTACTAGATGATAATTTCGCTACAATCAAATCCGCAATAAAAGAAGGAAGAAATATATACGAGAACATACGAAAATTTATTCGCTACTTGTTGGCTTCCAATGTTGGGGAAATATTAGTTATGCTATTCGCAATGCTAATGGGACTACCGTTACCACTAGTAGCAATACAAATTTTGTGGGTTAATTTAGTTACAGACGGCTTGCCAGCTATGGCACTTGGATTAGATCAGCCAGAAGATGATGTCATGAAAAGAAAACCACGAAATCCGAAAGAAGGGGTATTTGCACGGGGACTATGGTGGAAAATAATTAGTCGAGGATTTTTAATAGGGATTGTTACATTAATAGCATTTGTTATTGTATACAATCAAAACCCAGACAATTTACCGTACGCTCAAACAGTAGCTTTTGCAACGTTAGTAATGGCTCAATTAATTCATGTTTTTGATTGTCGAAGTGAAAAATCAATTTTTCACCGTAATCCGTTTGAAAATATGTATTTAGTTGTAGCAGTACTTTCTTCTGTTTTACTAATGTTAATTGTTATATACTATCCACCGTTACAAACTATATTCCATACTGTTTATTTAGACCCGAAAGAATGGTTGTTAATTTTAGGTTTAGCATCCTTGCCAACTTTTTTACTAGTTGGGTCACTTTTTACGCGAAAACAAAAGGAGAATATGGTATAATTCTTAAAGGTAGTAGAGATTACTCTATTACCTTTTTCCTTGTTATTTCATTTTTTCCTTTGAAAATGACGAAAAGAATGCTAAGATTATTTTTGCTTAGCGTATAGTTTAGCACCATTTTTTTGAAAGAAACGGATGTGACAGAATGGTAAAAAGTATGACTGGCTATGGTAGTGCCTTTTTACAAACAGATACCTATACCATTACAGTGGAAATGAAATCAGTTAACCATCGTTTCTGCGAAATAAATATGAGAATGCCTAAGCAATTACTTTCCTTAGAAGAAAAGATGAAACGTGTAATAAATATGTTAATACATAGAGGCAGAGTAGAAGTTTTTATAACGATAGATGGAATAGGTCTTTCTTCGCGAAAGTTAGAAGTTGACTGGGATTTATTAAGAGACTATATAAAAAAAACGGAAGAAATAAAGAGTTCCTCTAATATACAAGGTTCTATTACTATTAGTGATGTTCTTCAGCTAGATAACGTTTTAATTGTTAATGAGGTAGAGGACTACCAATCTGAATTAGAGACACAATTACTTCAGTTAGTAGAAACAGCAACAAGAAAATTAATTGAAATGCGAACCTCTGAAGGTGAAACAATAAAAACAGACCTATTAAATCAAGTGAAAGAGGTTGAGCAAACTTCTTTACAGTTAATGGAATACGCACCAAATGTAATACTTACATATAAAGAAAGATTAGAAAAAAGAATGAAGGACTGGGTTCAAGGTTCAGTCGATGAACAACGAATCGCCACCGAAGTAGCGATATTTGCAGATAGATCCGATATTAATGAAGAATTACAACGTATTCAAAGTCATGTTCATCAATTCCAAAGAACACTAGAAACAGATGCTCCTATCGGGCGAAAGCTTGATTTTATTATACAAGAATTAAATCGAGAGACTAATACGATCGGTTCAAAAAGCAATGATGCTAAAATTAGTAATACGGTAATTAATATGAAAGCTTGTTTAGAAAAGATGAAGGAACAAGTTCAAAACATTGAATAATTTTGATTACATTTTTTCGTAGAGGTAAAGAATAGAGTTGTAACTAAAGGTGGGGAAAGCATGAGTATTAAGTTAATTAACATCGGATTTGGTAATATTGTATCTGCAAATCGTATTATTTCTATTGTAAGTCCAGAGTCCGCTCCAATTAAACGTATCATTCAAGATGCACGTGATCAAGGTATGTTAATAGATGCTACATATGGTAGGAGGACTCGTGCAGTTATCATAATGGATAGCGATCACGTAATTTTATCTGCCGTGCAACCAGAAACAGTTGCGCAAAGGCTTGTTAATAAAGATGAAATGTCTGATGAAGGGTAGGTAACATAAAGACATGATTGAAAGAGGTTTATTAATTGTTCTTTCTGGCCCGTCTGGTGTTGGTAAAGGAACAGTAAGGAAAGCGATATTTTCAAAAGATGATGTCGATTTTGAGTATTCAATTTCGATGACAACAAGAAAACCCCGAGAAGGAGAAGTAGATGGAGTTGACTACTTCTTTAAATCGAAGGAAGAATTCAAGTCTTTAATTGAAAAAGATAAATTTATTGAATGGGCGGAATACGTAGGTAACTACTACGGCACTCCTGTCGATTATGTAGAACAATGTTTATCGCAAGGAAAAGATGTCTTCCTTGAAATTGAAGTGCAAGGTGCGTTACAAGTAAAGAATAAATTTCCAGAAGGTGTTTTCATTTTCTTAGCACCACCAAGTCTTTCCGAATTAAAGAAACGAATTACAACTAGAGGAACAGAAACAGCAGATTTAATTAATAATCGTATGACTGTTGCAAAAGAAGAAATTGAAATGATGGACGCATACGACTACGTGGTGGAGAATGATGAAGTGGATTTAGCTTGCTCAAGAATTCAATCCATCGTAGTTGCCGAACATTGTAAACGCACAAGAATACGAGAAAAATACCAAAGAATGTTGGAGGTTGAATAAAATGTTAAATCCTTCTATCGACTCATTAATGAAAAAATTAGATTCCAAATACACGTTAGTAACAGTTTCAGCAAGACGTGCACGTGAATTACAACAAGATGGAACAGTAATGTTAAGTAAAACAGTTTCCCATAAAAATGTAGGGAAAGCGTTAGAAGAAATCGATGCAGAATTATTGAAAGTAATTCATGTAAGTTCTACAGAACGCAGTGAAGGTATTTTAAACAGCAAATAATACAGCCTCTCGTTTAGGTTGTGGAGCGGAAAGGACGAATATTTCTTCCTTTCCATATTCATAAATACGTTCTACATCATAAATGGGCAACCTAGCAATAGGTTGTTATTTTTTTAGTCTTTTCAAAGCTAAAAGCTTAGATAACCGTAAACGGAATTAGCACTAAAGAGCTAGAAATGGATGTATATATTATTTGAACAGCTTCAATGTTTTACCTTTCATGTTTTAGAACCGTGAGTGAAACGTAGCGGAAGACACTTGACTCCTGCGGGATGTAGAGGGAAGGTCGAGACCCCACAGGCGCAGCCGAGGAGGCTCGAATCCCTCCCCGCGGAAAGCAAGTGTCTGTAGCGAAGTGAAACGTATTGCTTAAAACATATAAACAACATTCATTGCTGTCTATAATGCAATGCTTTTTCTTAAACACACCTATTTTCTAGAGAAGACCCACCAAACAATCTTAAAAGTCGACGAAACCAATCATTTTGTTTATATTAGAATAAAGTTTTTCCTAATAATCGTTACATGAATAAATAAACTGTTACATATAATTTTTCATTTTGGGGGAATGAGAAAATGAAAGATAAAAAAATACTACTTTGTGTAACTGGCGGAATTGCTGCCTACAAAGCAATCGCACTAACTAGTAAATTAATTCAAAAAGGTGCTATCGTCAAAGTAATCATGAGTGACTCAGCAGTGAAATTTGTAACACCACTAGCATTTCAAGCACTCTCACGCAACGATGTTTACACAGATACATTCGAAGAAAAAGATCCCAAAGTTATCTCTCATATAGAATTAGCTGATTGGGCAGACATCGTACTTATAGCACCTGCCACTGCAAACGTAATTGGAAAATTAGCAAACGGAATTGCAGACGATATGATTACTACTACACTATTGGCAACGAAGGCTCCTGTATGGGTAGCCCCAGCTATGAACGTAAACATGTATGACCACCCAGCCGTTCGAACTAACATGACAACATTAACTACATTTGGATATCACTTTATTGAGCCTCAAGCTGGATTTTTAGCATGTGGATGGATTGGGAAAGGGCGATTAGAAGAACCAGAAACAATTGTACAATTGTTAGAAGACTTTTTTTCTGAAAATAAAGGTCAACAACTAATTTTAAAAGGTAAAAAACTACTAGTTACAGCAGGACCAACGGTTGAAATCATTGATCCTGTACGGTATTTAACTAATCGATCTTCTGGTAAAATGGGGTACGCAATTGCCGAAGCGGCCCAACATTTAGGTGCAGAAGTAGTGCTAATTTCTGGGCCGACCGCTTTACAGCCCCCTCCAAATGTTCAAACTATTTTTGTAGAATCAGCAGAACAAATGCTACAAGAAGTTTTAAAGCATTACGACCAATCGGACATTGTTATTAAGGCCGCAGCTGTTGCAGACTATCGACCTAAGTTCGTATCGGAAAGTAAAATCAAAAAGAATGACGGAAGCATAGTCATTGAAATGGAAAGAACGACAGATATTTTAAAAACGTTAGGTGAAAGAAAGAAACAACAACTTTTAGTAGGATTTGCAGCCGAAACTAACAATGTTGAGCAATATGCAAAAGGAAAACTAGAAAAGAAAAACTTAGATTATATTGTAGCGAATAATGTGACAGAAGAAGGTGCTGGTTTTAATACAGATACGAATATTATTTCCATTTACAGTAGAAACGAAAAACCTACTTCTTTCCCTAAATTAACGAAATTAGAACTAGCGTACAAAATATTACAGCATATTGCTTCAAAAGGTAGTGATATGTAAATGACATATGCGAGTGTAATCGTTGATGTACCAGCAAAGCAAATTGATCGAACGTTTGATTATGGGGTGCCTGAACAATGGAAGGATATTGTTCAACCAGGGGTGAGAGTAATTGTTCCTTTTGGTCCCCGTAATGTACAAGGTTTCGTTGTCTTTTTGAAGGATAATACCGAATTAGAGAAGGTAAAGCCGATTCAATCTGTTTTAGATTTACAGCCTGTCTTAACGAGTGAACTATTACAATTAGCACAATGGTTAAAAAATCACACACTTTGCTATACAATAAGTGCTTTACAGGCGATGCTTCCTGCTGCATTAAAAGCTAAATATGAAAAATGGTTAATTGTTAAAAATACGGAAACATTGCCAACGGAACTACACTCTATATTTGGGGAAAATGGACGGGTTTTGTACGATAATGTGAAGGATCAACCGTATTTTCCAATCATTCAAAAGCTGGTGAAACAAGATAAAATTGAGCTCTATTATCAAGTAAAGGATAAGGCAAAGAAAAAAACGATCAAAATGATAGATGTCCAGTTCTCACAAGAACAGTTAACATCATACATGAAACAATTGACTAAAGGTGCAAAAGCGCAAACACGAGTACTGACGTATATCATGGAAAATGAAATTGCCAAAATTTCCAAACAAGAGCTATTAGAAATGACACAAACTAGTAGTTCCGTTATAAAAACTTTAACGAACGAAGGTATTATAACGGAAATAGAGGAAGAGATTTATCGTGACCCGTACAAAGATAGAAATTTTCAAAAGTCTCACCCGTTGCCATTATCAGATCAACAGCTAAACGCAATAACTCCTATTCTTCGTTGCATTGAAAAAGGTCGACATGAAAGTTTTGTCATGTTCGGTGTTACAGGAAGCGGAAAAACGGAAGTGTATATGCAGGCTGTTGATGCTGTGTTGCAAAAAGGTCAAGAAGCAATCATATTAGTTCCAGAAATTTCATTAACACCACAAATGGTAAACCGATTTAAATCTCGATTCGGTGATGAAGTTGCTGTTTTACATAGTGGACTAGGAATCGGAGAAAAATACGATGAATGGAGAAAAATTCATCGAAAAGAAGTGAGAGTAGTAGTTGGTGCAAGATCTGCTATTTTTGCTCCGTTTGAGAATGTAGGTATTATTATCATTGATGAGGAGCATGAATCAAGCTACAAACAAGAGGAAACACCACGATACCACGCTAAAGATGTAGCAATCCAACGAGGGAAATATCATAATTGCCCTGTTGTTCTAGGAAGTGCTACTCCAACATTAGAGACATTTGCACGTGCTAAAAAAGGATTATACACACTGTTAACGATGGATAAGCGTATGAATGAGCAAGCAATGCCAACTGTTGAAATTGTAGATATGAGGGAAGAATTAAGAGAAGGAAATCGTTCGATGTTTTCTCGAGTGCTTGTAGAAAAGCTACAAGACCGAATTGATAGAGGAGAGCAATCTGTTTTATTTTTAAATAAACGTGGTTATTCTTCATTTATGATGTGTAGAGATTGTGGATTTGTTATTGAATGTCCTCATTGCGATATTACTTTAACCTATCATCGTTTTTCTAACTCTATGAAATGTCATTATTGTGGATTTGAAGAGCCGGTAGTTTCAACTTGTCCTTCTTGTCAAAGTGAACATTTTCGATTTTTTGGTACAGGTACACAAAAAGTGGAAGAAGAATTAGTTAAAATAATGCCAGAAGCGAAAATAATAAGAATGGACATTGATACTACTTCTAAAAAAGGTTCACACGAAAAACTGTTAGAACAATTTGGTCAGAAGAAAGCGAATGTTCTTTTAGGTACGCAAATGATTGCAAAAGGATTAGATTTTCCTGATGTCACATTAGTAGGTGTATTAACGGCAGATACGATGTTAAATGTGCCAGACTTTAGATCCGCAGAAAAAACGTTTCAATTATTAACACAAGTAAGCGGACGAGCAGGACGGCATGTGCTTCCCGGGGAAGTTATAATTCAAACGTATACGCCTGAGCATTACAGTGTGCAATTAGCAAGCACTCATGATTATCATTCCTTCTATAATAAGGAAATGATGGTCAGAAAACTTCACCAATATCCACCGTTTTACTATACTGTCCTTTTAACTGTTTCACATGAGGAACTACCAAAAGTAGTACAAGTTACGGAGAAAATATCATTTTTCTTAAAGCAACAATTGTCCAACGAAGCTATCATATTGGGACCAGTTGCGTCACCAATTGCACGAATAAAAGACCGTTACCGCTATCAATGTATAATTAAATACAAAAGAGAGCCAAAACTAAACGATTTATTAAAAACTATCTTAGATAAATATCAACAACAAATGGTAAGGGAAAAACTATTAATTTCAGTAGATTTAAACCCGTACATGATGATGTAGGTCGGAGGAAATAAATGATTTTAGAAATTGTAAAACACCCAGCAGAAGTATTAGAAACACAATGCGAAAAGGTAACTGTTTTCGATAAAAGACTAGCAAAATTATTAGATTCTATGTATGAAACGATGCTAGAAGCGGATGGTGTTGGTCTTGCTGCACCACAAGTAAATGTTAGGAAACAAATTGCAGTTGTAGATATTGATGACCATCATGGGAAGATTGAATTAATTAATCCAGAAATAGTCGAAGAAGATGGAGAGCAAGTAGGACCAGAAGGATGTTTAAGCTTTCCAGGGCTTTTTGGGGAAGTTGCCCGACCGAATTATGTAAAAGTAAAAGCACAAAATAGACGCGGGAAATTTTTTGAACTACAAGCGACGGGTTTTTTAGCCCGAGCAATTGTCCATGAAGTGGATCACCTGCATGGTGTGCTATTTACGAGTAAAGTAACAAAATATTACGAAGAAGATGAATTAGAAGGTGAATAAAATGAAAAATATAGTATTTATGGGGACGCCAGATTTTGCAGTTCCGGTTTTACAGCAATTAATAAATGATCAATATAATGTGATCGCTGTAGTAACTCAACCAGATCGTCCAAAAGGGAGAAAAAAAGTTCTGACTCCTCCACCAGTTAAAGTGGAAGCAGAAAAGCATAAAATCCCTATTTATCAACCAGAAAAAATACGCTTAGAGGAAGAATATAAAAAAATCATCGAGCTACAACCAGATTTAATCGTCACCGCTGCATTCGGTCAAATTCTTCCTAAATCATTATTAGATGCACCTAAATATGGATGTGTTAATGTTCATGCATCCCTATTACCTAAACTACGCGGAGGCGCTCCGATTCATTATTCTATCATTCAAGGCGAAGCGAAAACAGGCGTAACAATTATGTACATGGTAGAAAAGTTAGATGCTGGCGATATTTTAACACAAGTAGAAGTTGAAATTTTAGAAAGTGACCATGTTGGTACATTACATGATAAGTTAAGTGTAGCAGGTTCAAAGTTATTGTCAGAAACATTACCTCTTCTGTTTGAAGGGAAATTAAATGCTATAAAACAAAATGATGATGAGGCTACTTTTGCGTACAATATTAAACGAGAACAAGAAAAAATAGATTGGTCCAAAGATGGAGAGGGAATATATAATCACATTCGTGGTTTACATCCTTGGCCAGTTGCTTATACAACGTTAGATGGTCAAGCAGTAAAAGTTTGGTGGGGAGAAAAGATCTCAACAACTAAATCTGGTAACCCCGGTGAAGTAATTCACATAGAAAATGATGGGTTTGTTGTGAAAACTGGCAATAATATTGGAATAAAGATAACAGATCTTCAGCCTGCTGGTAAAAAGAGAATGACTGGAGAGCAATACCTAAACGGTGCGGGGTCCGCCTTAAAAGAAGGAGCTTTGTTAGATTAAATGAAAAATGTTCGTGAATTAGCAGTTGATGCATTATTAAGTATAGAAAAAAATCAATCATATTCTAACCTATTACTCAATCATTATTTGGACCAACATAAAGTGCAAAAAAAAGATGCTGGACTTTTTACAGAGATTGTTTACGGAACAGTACAAAGAAGGATGACGATTGACTATTATTTAGCTCCTTTTATTGCTAAACAAAAAAAGCTTCAAGACTGGGTTAAAATATTATTGAATATCTCTCTATACCAAATGTTATATTTAGACAGAATTCCAGAGCGAGCTGTCATTTTTGAAGCGGTTGAAATAGCCAAAAAGAGAGGACATAAAGGGGTAGCATCTGTTGTAAATGGTGTATTACGGTCCATACAAAGAAATGGTGTACGTTCGCTTGATGAAATAACGGATGAAATAGAGAAAATATCTATAGCAACAAGTCATCCGAAATGGTTAGTTGAAAAATGGGTCGAACAATATGGACTAGAACAAACAACTTTAATGTGTGAACAAAATTTAAAGCCACCTTTTCAAACCGCTCGAGTAAATACACACAAAGCAACTGTAGAAGAAGTAATGGAAATGCTAATAGATGAAGGGTACAATGTTGTAAAAGGAGAAGTTTCCCCTTATGCAATTGTTTTAAAACAAGGGAATCTTGCCTACTCTAAAGTCTATAAGAAAGGCTTATTAACGATCCAAGATGAAAGTTCCATGTTAGTGGCACCTTCGTTAGGTGTAGAAATTGGACAAACGGTATACGATTGTTGTGCTGCACCAGGAGGAAAAACGACGCATATTGGTGAATTGTTAAAAGGAACTGGTAAAGTTTTTGCAACAGATTTACACGAACATAAAGTTAAATTAATCGTTAGCCAGGCAACCCGTCTTGGACTAACAAACATTGAGGCTAAAGCATACGATAGCCGAAAAGTACAAGATATATTTGAACATGAAAGTTTTGATAAAGTTTTAGTTGATGCTCCGTGTTCGGGATTTGGGGTTATTCGAAGGAAGCCAGACTTAAAATATGCTAAATCAGCAAAAGATATAGAGCAATTAGCTACCATTCAAAAAAATATATTAACTCATGTTGCTCCTTTAGTAAATAAAGGTGGCACACTAGTTTATAGTACATGTACAATTGATAAAGAAGAAAATATGGAAGTTGTTTCCGAATTTTTAAAAGAACATCCTCATTTTTCTTTAGATGCAGAATTTAGAAATTTAATTCCCGAGGTTGCACACAAATACGTGGAAAACGGTATGTTGCAAATTTTACCTCATTATTTTAATAGCGATGGATTTTTTATTGCGAGACTAAAAAGGCAGGTGTAAAAGATGGAGAAAACAACACGAAAGCAGCAAGATGCAACAATAACGAAACCTTCCATCTACTCGCTTCAACTTCATGAGTTAGAAGCTTGGTTAATTGAAAATGGTGAGAAGAAATTTAGAGGAAAGCAAATTTTTGATTGGCTCTACATTAAGAGGGTAACTTCTTTTGAGGATATGTCGAACCTTTCAAAAACTTTAAGAGAAAAGCTAGAGGAACAATTCGTACTTACGACCCTAAAAACACTTATTCAACAAACATCATCTGATGGAACTATGAAGTTTTTATTTGAATTGCATGATGGATATTCCATTGAAACAGTTTTAATGCGACATGAATATGGTAATTCAGTATGTGTCACAACACAAGTAGGTTGCCGAATTGGCTGTACATTTTGTGCCTCTACATTAGGGGGATTAAAGCGAAACCTAGAAGCTGGGGAAATTGTAGCTCAAGTTGTTAAAGTGCAACAGGCAGTAGATGAAATGAATGAACGAGTAAGTCATGTAGTTATAATGGGAATTGGCGAACCGTTTGATAATTTCGATGAAATGTTGGATTTCTTAAAAATTATCAACCATAACGATGGTTTAAATATTGGTGCAAGACATATTACGGTTTCTACGAGCGGAATTATTCCAAAGATTTATAAGTTTGCTGATGAAAATATGCAAATAAACTTTGCTATATCCCTACATGCTCCAAATACAGAGATTCGCTCAAAGCTTATGCCAATTAACCGTGCGTATAAGTTACCAGACTTGATGGAAGCTGTTAAGTACTATATTGAAAAAACAGGACGTAGAGTTAGTTTTGAATATGGGCTTTTTGGTGGAGTTAATGACCAAGTGGAACATGCGGAAGAATTGGCAAGATTAGTGAAAGGAATAAAATGTCATATTAATTTAATTCCTGTAAACTATGTTCCAGAAAGAGACTATGTAAGAACACCGAAAGAACAAATTTTTGAATTCGAAAAAACATTAAAGAAATATGGGGTAAATGTTACGATCCGTCGCGAACAAGGTCATGATATTGATGCAGCTTGTGGACAACTTCGTGCGAAGGAGCGTAAAGAGGAGACGAGGTGAATTCATTGAAGAGTGTCTTTTTAACCAATAAAGGGAAAGTACGCACACATAATGAAGACCATGGTGGAATTTATGAAAAAAATGATGGATTAACCTTGGCGATTGTGTGTGATGGAATGGGCGGTCATCAAGCTGGTGATATTGCAAGTAAGCTAGCAGTTGAAAAAATGGAGGCATATTGGAATGAGGAGGAAGTTTTCTCCTCTCCTAATGATACAGAAACGTGGCTTAAAAATAAAATTGTACAAGTTAACTCAGACTTATATCAATATGCGAGCGAACATACAGAATGTAATGGAATGGGAACAACAATTGTCGCGGCAGTATGTACCTCTTCGTACGTTACGATTGGGCATGTAGGGGATAGTCGTTGTTATTTATCATCAGAAGAACAAATAAAACAATTAACAGATGACCATTCCTTCGTAAATGAACTTGTAAAGAGTGGTCAAATTTCTAAGGAAGATGCTGAACATCATCCGAGAAAAAATGTTATTTTACAAGCTCTCGGGACAGAGCAGTCAGTGAAAGTAGATATAAGAACGCTCCCACTTGAGGAAGATGGTTATTTGTTATTATGTTCTGATGGACTAACGAATAAAGTAAGTGATGAAGAATTAATCTCTATACTACATAATAGTGAAATGTTACTACAAGAAAAAGCGGAACAAATGATTAATCTTGCGAACGAATATGGTGGAGAAGATAATATATCCGTTGCAATAGTCAACTTATCTGTCACCGAAATGGAAAGCAGGTGATATGTATGTTAATAGGAAAAAGATTGAACGGACGGTATAAAATTGAACAAGTAATTGGTGGCGGGGGAATGGCAAATGTCTATCTTGCCCACGACATGATTTTAAACCGTGACGTTGCAGTAAAAGTGTTACGTTTAGATTATGCTAATGATAATGATTTTATTCGCCGCTTTAGAAGAGAAGCCCAATCCGCAACTAGTTTAGATCATCCAAACATCGTTAGTATTTATGATATCGGTGAAGAGAATGATATTTATTATATTGTAATGGAATATGTGAAAGGGCAAACTTTAAAACAATATATCCAGCAGAACGCACCAGTTGCTTTTAACAAAGTAGTTGAAATAATGGATCAATTAACGTCAGCTATTGCTCATGCTCACGATAATGGAATTATTCACCGTGACATTAAACCACAGAATATCCTTATTGATACAGAGGGTAATATAAAAGTAACAGACTTTGGAATAGCGATGGCTTTATCGTCCACAACAATTACACAAACAAATTCTTTACTCGGCTCTGTTCATTATTTATCACCCGAACAAGCTAGAGGTGGAATAGCGACAAAAAAATCAGACGTATACGCAATTGGAATAGTAATGTTTGAAATGTTAACAGGAAGCTTACCGTTTTCTGGAGAATCGGCTGTCTCAATTGCATTAAAGCATTTACAATCAGACACTCCGTCGCCTAAGCGTTGGAATCCTACCATTCCACAAAGTTTAGAAAATATTGTACTTAAATCGATGGCGAAAGACCCGTTATATCGATACGAGTCTGTAGACGAAATGAATGATGATATAAGTACGGCATTAGAACCTCATCGGAGAAATGAACAACCATTTTCTATACCAGATGAAGACGAAGAAGCTACGAAAGCCATTCCGATAATTAAAGGCGCAGCTTTAAGTTCAGCAAACTTAAAAAATGAAGATACAATTCCACCTACTTCCGAACAGAAAGAAAAGAAAGAGAAAAAGAAAGATGCTCCTCCAAATAAGAAAAAAAGTAAAAAGAAAAAATGGCTTATCGTTCTTTTCACTCTTCTTTTCTTACTCGTTGCCGGAGGAATTTTCGCGTTCACTGTACTGCCTTCTTTATTAATTCCAGAAGAAGTAGAAGTGCCTGATGTTGTTAATTACGAATATGATGATGCCGTGGAGCATTTATTATCACTTGGCTTTGAAATAAACGAACCAATTGATGAAACTAGTGATGATATTCAAGAAGGAAACGTAACAAGGACAAATCCGGTAGCTGGCAGAAGGGTAAAAGAAGGTTCACCAATTACTATATATCGTAGTATCGGGAAAGAAACATCTGAAATGGACGATTATCGTACTCTGTCCTTGGAAGATGCTGAACGACGGTTAAAGTTAAAAGGTCTAGACAATATTGAAAAAGTAGAAGAGTATTCTGAATCGGTAGAAGCTGGAATTGTTATGGAACAAGATCCTGCTCCAGGAACAGCAATTATACCAGAAGAAACGATCGTACGACTAATAGTATCAAAAGGATCACAACCGATTAAATTAACTAATTATAAAGGTTCAACGGCCGAATTCGCCCAAAATCATCTTACAGATTTAGGATTTTCAGTAAAAGTAGATGAGGAATATAGTGAGACTGTCCCAGAAGGTAATGTAATAGATCAAAATCCAAAGCCTGATACGGAAGTTCAAAAGAACAGTGCGGTGCAGCTAATTGTTTCAAAAGGTCCGGAACCTGTAGATATAACGGTGAGCATTACTGTAAATATTCCTTATAGTGGGGAAGAAGAAGATCAAGAACAGACGGTTTCTATTTTTATAGAAGACTTAAATAATACGATGGAATCACCTGTTGAGTCGTTTAAAATTACAGAAGATACGAATCAAGAAATATCATTAACCATTCCTTATAAAGGGAAAGCTAGTTACAAAATTTTAGTTGATGAAACGGAAGTATTAAGTAATACAGTCGACTATGATGAAATGAAAGATTATTAAGGAGGAATTATATGCCAGAAGGCAAAATTGTCAAAGCATTAGCTGGTTTTTACTATGTTTTGGCAGACGATGGATCTATTACTCAATGTAGAGGAAGAGGGGTATTTAGAAAAAATAAAATTACCCCTCTAGTTGGGGATATCGTAAAATTCCAGGCTGAAAATGCTCAAGAAGGCTATGTGTTGGAAGTGCTTGATAGAAAAAATGAGTTAACAAGACCTCCTATTGCCAATATTGACCAAGCAATTTTAGTTTTTTCGGCTGTTGAACCAGATTTTAGTACAGCATTACTAGATAGATTTTTAACACTAATTGAATCAAAACATATTACTCCAGTAATTTGTATAACAAAGATGGACTTGCTTACAGATGACAGAAAAGTAAAAGAATATGCTAGTTATTATGAAAATATCGGATATACAGTATTAATGACCTCTAATAAGGATCCTGAGGGAGTAGCCACAATATACCCGTATTTAGCCGATAAAGTATCAGTAATTGCTGGACAGTCTGGTGTTGGAAAATCATCTTTACTTAACGTGTTACGTCCAGACTTAGACTTGAAAACGGACGAAATTTCCATGCATCTAGGACGTGGAAAACATACTACTAGACATGTGGAATTAATAGAAGTGGAAAAAGGGTATGTAGCCGACACTCCTGGCTTTAGTTCGCTTGAGTTTTTAGAGTTAGAAGTTGAAGATGTGAAAGATTGTTTCTTAGAGTTTGTACGATTAAGTGAGGGATGCAAATTCAGGGGATGCACTCACTTAAAAGAACCAAAATGTGCGGTAAAAGAAGCAGTCGAAAATGGTGAAATAGCGCTATATCGGTATGAACATTATATGAATTTTGTAGAAGAGATAACGAATAGAAAGCCGAGGTATTAACAACGATGATCAAAATTGCACCTTCTATACTTTCCGCTGATTTTGCAAATTTAGAACGAGAAATTAAAGATGTTGAGCAAGGTGGAGCTGATTACATCCACGTGGACGTAATGGACGGCCATTTTGTCCCTAATATTACGATAGGTCCACTAATAGTAGAAGCAGCTCGCCGAAGCACAACTATTCCTTTAGATGTACATTTAATGATTGAAAGTCCTGACCAGTATATTGAAAGCTTTGTAAAAGCTGGTGCAGACATTATTACGGTCCATGTTGAAGCCTGTACTCATCTACATAGAACGATTCAACATATTAAATCATTTGGTATAAAAGCTGGTGTTGTATTAAATCCTGCTACACCTGTTGAAACAATTAAACATATTATTAAAGATGTTGATTTAGTGTTACTAATGACAGTGAATCCTGGATTTGGTGGACAAGCATTTATTCACGAAGTATTACCTAAAATTAAAGAAGTTGCTCAGTTAGTTAAAGAGAATAGCCTTGATGTTGAAATTGAAGTAGACGGTGGAGTGAACGAGGAAACAGCTAGACTTTGTGTAGAAGCAGGTGCTAACGTATTAGTTGCAGGCTCCGCTATTTATAATCAACAGAATCGTAAAGAAGCTATTGAGCTAATTCGAGGATCCTACAACTCTTGAATTAATAAGTGTTTATAATAAGTGGGGAAAACGAATCGTTTTTCCCACTGTTTTGTTTTTATTAGAGTCTTTTTGAAAGTAGCTGGAAACGCTTGCTAATCCAGTGCCTATTATGTTGAGGGCTAAAATATGAACTATGTCCAGACTACATATTGGAAATTGGGAAGCTTTTATTGATTGTTTAGTATAAAAAGATGGGTCCCAAAAGCTAGTTTCTAGTTTGGACTTCCTCAATTTTTAACTATTTTTATCGCCCATTTTATGAAAAAAGAAGAGAGGAAAAGATGAAAATGAATATACATATAGTGGCTGGTGGGCCAGTAGAGAATATGCCTAACTTGCATGAATGGGTAGGGGAAAATGTAGTTTGGGTTGGAGTAGATCGTGGCACATGGATTCTACAAAAGGAATATGGAATTATTCCGGATAAAGCATTTGGTGATTTTGATTCAGTTTCTCATGATGAATTAATGGAATTAAAGAAAAAAACAACGAACTTATTTTTATTGCCTAGTGAAAAAGATGAAATTGATACAGAAATTGCAGTAAACTGGGCTATTAACGAAAAACCGGCTAGTATTAAATTATTCGGTGGTACTGGTGGGAGGCTAGATCATTTTTTTGGGAACATACAACTCCTCCTTAAAGGAATAAATGAAGGGTGTTCTATACAAATAATAGATAACCAAAACATTTTATATGTAGTAAAACCAGGTAAATACAACTTGGAACAAGATGTGCGTTTTCCTTATATTTCTTTTATCCCAATAACCCCAGAAGTAAAAGAACTCACCCTAACAGGCTTTAAATACAATTTAAAAAATAGGAATATTTTTTGGGGTGAGACATTATGTATTAGTAATGAACTCATTTTTAATTCTGGTACTTTTTCATTCATAGAAGGCATATTATTGGTTATAAGAAGCCAAGACAGAAACATTTAATGTGTTCAGTGATAAAATGATGCGGTAGAGGAAACTTTTCGAGGAGGGAATAGAATGAAATTTTATACAATTAAACTTCCTAAATTTCTTGGTGGAATTATAAAAGCGATGTTAGGGTCATTTAAAAAAGAGTAGAGCACCTATCGAGGGTGCTTTTTTACTTTTAGCAGATAGTGGCTCTCCATTCGTTCTTATGAAAAATAATCATCCGATAAACATGTTTACCCCTTTATCAAAACAAAACTATTAATAAACAATAAACTTCTTATGTTAACTTTATGTTGAGTAGCACGGAAGAACAGATTAACTTAAACACAAACAATGTTGTCTACTAACTTTAAAGTATGTACACACAAAAAACCAAAATAAAAAAAGCGACTACAAGTCGCTTTTTTGTATGAGATTATACTCGTTCTACTTTACCTGATTTTAATGCTCTAGCTGAAACGTAAACACGTTTTGGTTTACCGTCAACTAAAATACGAACTTTTTGAAGGTTTGCACCCCAAGTACGTTTATTAGCGTTCATTGCGTGAGAGCGTGCATTACCAGTACTAGTCTTTTTACCTGTGATTACACATTTGCGTGCCATTTAATTCCCTCCTAACTACAACAATACTACAAGTTATTTTCATTTTAGAGACTAAAAAAGAGATGTTCTTTTCTAATCCTGTATGAAAAACGAAGAAAAGTATTTACAATATGTAAATATATTCTACAGTTTTTCTGATTATGGAATGTTTGAAAATACTTATATAATTTAACATACAACCTTAGAGAATGCAATAGTTCAATGAAAAGCTTTCAAGAAAAAAACCTTGACATACATGTTTTTAGCATTCAGTATTATAATAGTGTTATGTGCAAAAAAGTTTAAGTACCTTTAAAAATGCAATTATTTATAGTAAAATAAGCAATAGTTCATAAGGTTCATAAATCTATAATAAGGGGGATCCTTTATGTCCATCGAATTAAAAACATCTTACGGTCAAATAGATATCTCTAACGATGTAATTGCAACAATTGCTGGAGGAGCGGCTGTTGATTGCTATGGGATTGTGGGAATGGCTTCAAAAAACCAAATTAAAGATGGGTTATCAGAAATTCTTCGAAAAGAGAACTTTACTAAAGGAGTAATTGTTCGTCAAGAAGAGGATGAAATACATATCGATATGTACATTATTGTTAGTTACGGTACGAAAATTTCAGAAATTGCTCATAATGTTCAAACGAAGGTGAAATACACATTGAATCAAACACTAGGTTTATCGGTTGATTCATTAAACATTTTTGTACAAGGTGTTCGTGTAACGAACCCGTAATAAGGAGGAAGTTTTGTGTCAGTTCATGTTTTAGATGGAAAACAGTTTGCTCAAATGATTTTACAAGGAGCAAATCAGTTATCTAATAATGCAAAAACAGTAGATGCTCTTAATGTTTTCCCTGTTCCAGACGGAGATACAGGGACAAATATGAATCTTTCTATTACTTCTGGAGCGAAAGAAGTAAAGAATAATATTCAACCACATATTGGTAAGGTGGGGTCAGCTCTTGCAAAAGGGCTATTAATGGGTGCAAGAGGTAACTCTGGTGTTATTCTTTCTCAATTGTTCCGTGGTTTCTCTAAAGCGATAGAACAAAAAGAAACAATTAATAGTAAAGAGTTTGCAGCTGCATTTGAAGCTGGTGTAGCCACTGCATATAAAGCTGTAATGAAGCCAGTTGAAGGTACGATTTTAACTGTTGCCAAAGATGCTGCAAAAATAGCAGTACAAGTTGCAGAAACAGAAGACGATATAGTTGTAGTTATGGAAGCAACTTTAAAGGAAGCAAGAGCATCTTTAAAACGAACACCTGATTTATTACCGGTATTAAAGGAAGTTGGGGTAGTTGATAGTGGTGGTCAAGGGTTAGTTCACGTTTATGAAGGATTTTTAGCAGAACTTAAAGGTGAAGCGCTACCAGAAGCTACTACAATGCCTTCGTTAACGGACTTAGTAAACGCTGAGCATCATAAAAATGTCCACGGCCATATTAGTACGGAAGATATCGTTTATGGCTATTGTACAGAATTTATGGTCCGTTTCGAAAATGGTAAAGAGCAATTCGTGGAAGAGAAGTTTCGTATCGACCTATCAGCATATGGTGATTCCTTACTAGTAATTGCAGATGATGAGGTTGCGAAAGTACATATTCATTCCGAACAGCCTGGTAGTGTTTTAACGTACGGTCAAAAGTATGGAAGCTTAATAAGCATGAAAATTGAAAACATGCGTGAACAGCATAGCAACCTACTCGAAGAAGCTTCAAGTACAAAGCCAGCCGAAACTGAGAAAAAAGAAAAGTTCGGTATTATTACGGTTGCGATGGGTGAAGGAATAGCTGACTTGTTTAAAAGTATAGGGGCAAAAGTTGTCATTGAAGGTGGTCAAACAATGAACCCTAGTACGGAAGATATTGTAAAGGCAATTGAACAAGTAAATGCTGAAAATGTTATTATACTGCCAAACAATAGTAATATCATTATGGCTGCAAACCAAGCAGCTGATGTTGTAGGTGAGAACGTAGCTGTTATCCCGTCTAAAACAGTTCCACAAGGAATGGCTGCTATTTTAGCATTCAATCCGACGGGTGATCTTAAAGCTAACGAACAAACAATGACAGCTTCTTTACAAATGGTGAAGACTGGTCAAGTAACATATGCTGTAAGAGATACAAGTATTGATGGGATTGAAATTCAAAAAGACGATTATATGGGAATTGCAGAAAGTAAAATCGTTACAACTAGTAAAAATAAAGTAGAAGCGGCACAACAGCTACTTCAAACTTTATTAGATGATGATTCAGAAATTTTAACAATTATTTACGGTGAGGATGTTTCAGAAAAAGAAGCAGAAAAGCTGTCCGAGCAAGTGGAAGAGCAATATCCTGATGTTGAAGTAGAGATTCATAACGGAAAGCAACCGTTATATTCTTATATTTTCTCTGTAGAATAATATATAAAACTAAAGGTAGTGTGAAAATGAAGGGAGATAAGGTTAACAGCCAACTCCCTTCTTTTGTGATTTAATACGTTTTTTTATCGTTAAAGAAAATATAAATTTTGACAGTTTGTAGGCAACTGATGACTTGTGTTCTACGTCTAGCTCCTACGCTTTTGGTTCTTGTTTTGTAATTCTAACTAGTTCAGAAATTTATTATTTTATGGTATTGTTTATATAATGATTAAAAATAGGTCCTTTCTTCGATTATATGTTTGCTTATCGTAATGTTACTTCCAGAAATTATAGGCGTAACCTAACAATGTACATGTATACATTCGAAAAAGACCTAGAAAAAGATAACTTTGCTTTATAAGGATGGGGAGACGATTATGAAGTATAGAAGTGTTTTTGATATTATCGGTCCGATAATGATAGGTCCTTCAAGTTCACATACAGCCGGCGCAGCTAGAATTGGAAGAGTTGCTCGTAGTCTTTTCGGGAAACAACCAAAATGGGCAAAAATTTCATTTTACGGTTCATTTGCAAAAACGTATAAAGGTCACGGAACAGATGTAGCAATTGTCGGGGGTATACTAGATTTTGATACGTTTGATGAGAGAATTAAGTCTTCTTTAAAGCTTGCAGAAGAACTCGGTTTAGAAATTACTTTTACAGAAGAAGAGGCTGTTACAGATCATCCAAATACAGCAAAAGTAATAATAGGTGACGATGATAACGAACTTGAACTCGTCGGAATTTCTATAGGTGGGGGAAAGATAGAAATTATTGAATTAAATGGCTTTCAATTGAAATTATCTGGTAATCACCCTGCTCTATTAGTTGTGCATAATGACCGATACGGTGCCATTGCTGGAGTAGCAAATGTATTAGCGAAATATGAAATTAACATAGGACATATGGAAGTAGCTCGGAAAGAAAAAGGAAAACAGGCGTTAATGACTATTGAAGTAGATCAAAATATAGAAACGATTATACTGGAAGAATTATCTAAATTACCAAATATAACAAAAGTTACAAAAATAGTAGAATAATGATAACGCTTACTTTTGTGTTGACTTGGAGGGGAAACAAATGTTTCGAAATGTTGCTGAATTAGTTGAGCTTGCAGAGAGCCAAAACAAAAAAATAGCAGAAATAATGATTGAGCAAGAAATGGAGTTTACAGGTAAAAGCAGAGAAACAATTATTGCCCAAATGGAAGCAAATTTAGATGTAATGGAAAAGGCGGTTGAACGAGGGCTTGCTGGTGTTCAATCTGTTTCAGGCTTAACCGGAGGGGATGCTGTTTTAATACAAGAGTATCTTCAAAAAGGTAACTTTTTATCGGGGGATATCATTTTAGATGCGGTAAGTAAGGCGGTAGCTACTAATGAAGTAAATGCTGCAATGGGTACAATTTGTGCTACCCCAACGGCAGGTTCAGCAGGTGTTGTTCCGGGTACATTATTTGCAGTTAAAAATAAACTAAACCCAACGAAAGAAGATATGGTTAATTTCTTATTTACATCTGGGGCATTCGGTTTTGTTGTTGCAAATAACGCGTCTATTTCTGGAGCAGCAGGTGGATGTCAAGCGGAAGTAGGATCGGCTTCTGGAATGGCTGCAGCAGCTATCGTTGAAATGGCTGGCGGAACACCATCTCAATGTGCCGAAGCAATGGCCATCACACTGAAGAATATGCTAGGATTAGTATGTGACCCGGTAGCAGGCTTAGTAGAAGTACCGTGTGTTAAACGTAATGCAATGGGTGCTGCTAATGCGATGGTAGCCGCAGATTTAGCTCTAGCAGGGGTAACAAGTAGAATTCCATGTGATGAAGTAATTGATGCGATGTATCGTATCGGTCAAACGATGCCAACAGCTTTAAAAGAAACAGCACAAGGAGGGTTGGCGGCAACACCAACGGGTAGAGAATTAGAAGCGAAAATATTTGGTGTGTCGCTCCAAAAAGGTGAGTAACTTAAAAAAATTACCTGTAACTGAAATAAAAGGAATAGGCGAGGAAACAGCGATAGCCTTAAGTACAATGGGGATTTCGACAGTAGAAGATATTTTACTGTACTTCCCTTACCGCTATGAAGATTTTCGCTTGCGGGATCTTGCGGATGTTAAGCATGAAGAAAAAATTACAGTTGAGGGGAAGGTTCATGGTGAGCCTTCTCTTATGTATTATGGCAGAAAAAAATCTCGACTTACGTTTCGTGCGTATGTTGGACGTTATTTAGTTAAAGCGGTTTGTTTTAATCGGCCATACTATAAAGATAAATTACATATTAATGAATCTGTCACGATAACTGGTAAATGGGATCAGCATCGACAGACGATTACGGTTTCTGAAATTCATTTTGGTCCTTTTAATCGACAGCAAGAAGTTGAGCCGATATATTCTGTTAAAGGAAATGTAACGGTTAAACAGATGAGGAGGTTTATCGCCTCTGCTATTAAACAATTTGGTAATAGTTTGGAAGAGTTATTACCTTTTGAATTAGTAAAAAAGTATAAGCTTCCGTCTCGATTTGAAGCAATGAATGTTCTGCATTTTCCTCAATCTTCTAATTACTTAAAGCAAGCGAGAAGATATTTTGTTTACGAAGAATTTTTACTGTTCCAATTAAAGATTCAAGCGTTAAGAAAATATAAAAGGGAACATTCAAAAGGTATCACCCAACATTTTAACAGTGATGTTTTAAATGAATTTATAGAGTCTTTACCGTTTCCACTAACGAATGCACAAAACCGTGTAGTGAATGAAATATTACGAGACCTTTCTACACCGTATCGAATGAATCGGTTGTTACAAGGTGACGTAGGTTCTGGAAAAACAGTCGTTGCGGCAATCTGTTTATATGCTACAATACTATCTGGCTTTCAAGGTGCATTAATGGTTCCAACTGAGATATTAGCAGAACAACATGTTCATTCTTTAAAAGGGTTGTTTCAGCAATATGACATATCTATCGAACTGTTATCAAGTTCTGTCAAAGGAAAAAAAAGAAGGTTGTTATTAGAAGATCTTCAAGAAGGGAAAATAAATATCATCGTAGGAACTCATGCACTTATTCAAGATGACGTTAACTTTGCTAAATTGGGCTTAGTTATTACAGATGAACAGCACCGTTTCGGTGTAGAGCAAAGGAGGGTTTTAAGAGAAAAAGGGTTTAATCCAGATGTATTATTTATGACCGCTACCCCAATCCCAAGAACTCTTGCTATTACAGCTTTCGGTGAAATGGATGTATCAACGATTGATGAAATGCCAGCCGGGAGAAAAGTAATTGAAACATACTGGGCAAAACACCAAATGATTGATAGAGTGTTAGCTTTTGTTGAAAAAGAACTCCAGCTAGGTAGACAAGCATATGTTATTTGTCCATTAATTGAAGAATCGGAAAAAATAGATGTGCAAAATGCAATTGATGTTCATTCGATGTTAACTCATTTTTATAACGGTCGTTGGCAAGTTGGGTTAATGCATGGAAGATTAACAGCTGATGAAAAAGAAGACGTGATGCGTCAGTTTAGTGAAAACGAAGTACAAATTCTAGTATCTACGACTGTCGTTGAAGTAGGTGTAAACGTTCCGAATGCGACGATGATGGTTATATACGATGCCGAACGATTTGGGCTTTCCCAATTGCACCAATTAAGAGGAAGAGTTGGACGAGGAGAGCATCAGTCTTACTGTATTTTGTTAGCTGATCCAAAGTCAGAAAACGGAAAAGAACGTATGAAAATAATGACAGAAACGAATGATGGATTCACACTTTCGGAAAAGGACTTAGAATTAAGGGGACCTGGTGACTTTTTTGGAAGAAAACAAAGTGGTGTACCCGAATTTAAAGTAGCTGATATGGTACATGACTATCGGGCGCTAGAAGTTGCGAGACAAGATGCGTATAACATGTTACATTCAGAAGAATTTTGGGTGGATGTTAATTATGAAACGTTAAGAAAGATTGTGTTGGAATCAGGAGTACTAGACGGTGACAAGTTAGACTAGAGCTATTACTAGTCATTAGTTATGACGGTGATTATTTTAAACTTTCATTATTTTCTATAAGAATAGAAAAAGCAGTATGCAAATTATTTTTATGTTGCATTCTGCTTTTTTAATATATATACTACTATTAGTACCTAGTCATAATAGTTCGGATGGAGTTTGATATAGATGAAACGAAATAAAAAAGAACGGCAGCAGTTACTGAAGGAAAAAATAAAAGATAATCCCTTTATTACAGATGAGGAATTAGCTGAATTTTTCCAAGTAAGTATACAAACTATACGTTTAGACCGTTTAGAGCTAAGTATACCAGAATTAAGAGAGAGAATAAAACATGTCGCAGAGAAAACATTAGAAAAAGAAGTACGCTCATTACCAATCGAAGAAGTGATCGGAGAAGTGATAGATCTTGAATTGGATAAAAGTGCGATTTCCATTTTTGATGTAAAAAAAGAGCATGTATTTGTTCGAAATAACATTACGAGAGGACATCATTTATTTGCACAAGCTAACTCTTTAGCAGTTGCTGTTATTAATGATGAGCTTGCCTTAACGGCGAAAGCAAATATTCGATTTACTTCGCCAGTTAAATTAGGACAAAGAGTAGTTGCTAAAGCGATTGTACAAAATGTTGATCGGGAAAAAGGAAGAACAACAGTAGAAGTGAAAAGCACAGTCGGAAATGATGTAGTCTTTTACGGCAGTTTTGAGATGTTTCGTTCTACGAATATGTAAAAGAAAGGAAAATTAAGATGAAAATAGCTATAGATGCAATGGGCGGAGATCATGCACCAAAATCAATTGTTGAAGGTGTGATGAAAGCTATAGAGCATTTTTCTGATATTTCCGTTACATTAGTCGGTAACGAAACGGAAATTAACAAATATTTACATAATAAGACTAATATTACTGTTATACATACAGAAGAAACAATAACTGGTGAAGATGAGCCGGTTAGAGCTGTTAGAAGAAAAAAAGATGCTTCAATGGTGTTAATGGCTAAAGAAGTAAAAGAAGGAAGAGCGGATGCTTGTATTTCAGCCGGAAACACTGGGGCATTAATGACTGCTGGTTTATTAATAGTTGGCAGAATTAAAGGTATTGAAAGACCTGCATTATCACCCACTTTTCCTACAATAGGAGGAGAAGGTTTTTTAATGCTTGATGTAGGAGCTAACGTTGATGCTAAACCAGAGCATTTATTTCAATATGGCGTAATGGGGTCTATTTATTCACAAAAAGTTAGAGGTATTGAAAAGCCGAGAGTAGGACTCCTAAATGTTGGTACAGAGGACAAAAAGGGCAATGAATTAACAAAACAAGCTTATGATCTTTTTAAAGATACCGACACTGTCCATTTTGTCGGGAACGTAGAAGCACGCGACTTGCTAACTGGAGTATGCGATGTAGTCGTCACTGACGGCTTTACGGGGAATGTTGCATTAAAAGCCATTGAAGGAACGGCACTCAGTATGTTTACGATGTTAAAGGAAGTATTAATGAGTGATTTAAAAAGTAAATTGGCGGCAGCAGTACTTAAACCTAAGTTGAAATTAGTAAAAAATAAATTAGATTATTCGGAGTACGGTGGAGCTGCTTTATTTGGTCTGAAAGCACCAGTCGTAAAGGCACATGGATCTTCGGATGCAAATGCTGTTTTTAATGCTATAAGACAAACAAGAGAAATGATTCAGTCAAAAATGGTAGAAAATATCGAAGCTACTATCGAGAAAATGGAATGGACGGAGGAGAAAAATGGGTAAAATAGCTTTTGTTTTTCCTGGTCAAGGATCGCAAACAGTTGGAATGGCACAAGAAATAGCAAATGAACATGCTGATGTAATGGCAGTTTTACATCAAGCAGACAAAAAGTTAGGCTATTCTCTATCTCAATTAATGTTTGAAGGTCCACAAGATGAACTGACATTAACGTTTAACGCACAACCAGCACTATTAACGGCTAGCTATGCGATATTTAAAAAGCTAGAAGAGGCAGGTATTGCACCAGATTATGTAGCTGGTCATAGTTTAGGAGAATATAGTGCCTTAGTAGCATCTAAATCCATTTCGTTTGAAGATGCAGTATATGCTGTTCATAATAGAGGTAAATTTATGGAAGAAGCTGTCCCTGCTGGGGAAGGTACAATGGCAGCAGTTTTAGGGATGGCAGCTGGTGAATTAGAGAAAGTTACGAACGAAGTAACGGAAACTATTGCACCAGTTCAGCTGGCAAATTTAAATTGTCCTGGGCAAATTGTTATTTCTGGGTCAACTGAAGGTGTAAAGGTCGCAAGTGAAAAAGCGAAAGAGGCTGGTGCTAAAAGAGTTATACCGTTAGTCGTTAGCGGCCCATTCCATTCATCTTTAATGAAGCCTGCAGCATCTAAACTAGAGGAAATGTTAAAAGAAATTAAAATTTCTTCACCTACTGTTCCGGTAATTGGTAATGTTGATGCGAAAGAAGTAGTCGATGCTAATGAAATTGAGCAAAAATTAATAGAACAATTATATTCTCCAGTCCGTTGGGAAGAAAGTGTAGAAAGAATGATTGACTTAGGTGTCGATACTTTTATTGAAGTTGGACCTGGAAAAGTACTATCTGGACTTATAAAGAAAATTAATAGACGTGCAACAACATTGCCAGTATACGATATTCAATCGTTACAAGATGCAGTTAAAAAATTACAGGTGGAGGGATAATATGTTAAAAGGGAAAACGGCAATCGTAACTGGAGCATCTCGCGGAATCGGAAAAGCGATTGCGATTGATTTAGCAAAAGAAGGGGCTAACGTAATTGTTAACTATTCAGGAAGCGAAGCGAAAGCAAACGAAGTAGTAGATGAAATAAAGTCGCTTGGTGGTAGTGCTATTGTTTATCGCGCAAACGTAGCCAATATTGATGAGGTGCAAAGCATGGTGAAAGAGGCTGTATCTCAGTTCGGCTCGGTTGATATTTTAGTAAATAACGCTGGAATTACGAGAGATAACTTAATTATGCGTATGAAAGAAGATGAATGGGATGATGTAATTAACATCAACCTAAAAGGGGTATTCAACAGCACGAAGGCTGTTACAAGGCAAATGATGAAACAAAGAGCAGGAAGAATTATTAATATTGCTTCAGTTGTTGGTGTCAGCGGGAACCCCGGCCAAGCTAATTATGTAGCGGCAAAAGCAGGAGTAATCGGATTAACGAAAACAACTGCTAAAGAATTAGCTAGTAGAAATATTACTGTAAATGCAGTAGCTCCTGGCTTTATTACAACAGATATGACGGATAAACTCCCTGAAGAGGTTCGTCAAGAAATGTTAAAGTTAATCCCGTTATCAAGATTCGGAGAAGCTAAAGATATTTCTTCAGTTGTTAAATTTCTAGCATCAGATTCTAGTGCTTATATGACTGGACAAACATTACATGTTGATGGTGGAATGGTAATGTAATAATGCTAGTTTTTTTATAGCACTTCTACTATAATACTTGAGGGGAGGTGAATGTTATGGCAGATGTATTAGCGCGTGTAACAAAGATTATTGTTGATCGTTTAGGTGTTGACGAGTCTGAAGTATCTTTAGATTCAAAATTTAAAGATGATCTAGGTGCTGATTCTCTAGATGTAGTAGAATTAGTAATGGAGCTTGAAGACGAGTTTGATATGGAAATTTCTGATGAAGAAGCTGAAAATATCACAACGGTTGGCGATGCAGTCAACTACATAAATGCAAAGCAATAATTATTTTAAAATGAGGTCCTGCTAATTAGCAGGACTTTCTATTTTTTAAATGAAATAAAAGTTTTTAATCGTTACTTTGTATCTTCCACGTTATTTGGTAAAATAAATATGATATAATACACTTTATCCTGGTGTTAGCGACCGTAAGCCCCCCATCACGTGAAGGGTGTCTAACGGTCGCTAACACCCCGATTGGTTCAACTAACAATCAGCGCAAGCGCTGATTGAAGTTTCACTTTATTATGCGATTAATGTAGTGTTGGAGGCTCTTTATGTATAGAAATAAAAATAAAAGCTTTGAAAAGAGAAGCGAAGTGTTGAAAATAAAATTTCAAACACTACAACAGCAAATTAATATTAACTTTGTGAATGAAAAACTTTTGTACCAGGCATTTACCCATTCATCGTATGTGAATGAGCATCGTAAAAAACCTTATGAGGATAACGAAAGATTAGAGTTTCTAGGTGACGCAGTTTTGGAATTAACTATTTCACAATTTTTGTATAAAAAATATCCGATGATGAGTGAAGGACAACTAACGAAATTACGTGCATCTATTGTTTGTGAACCTTCCCTCGTTTCTTTTGCTAATGAACTTTCCTTTGGGCAATATGTTTTACTAGGAAAAGGAGAAGAGATGACAGGTGGACGAGCTAGGCCAGCATTGTTAGCAGACGTTTTTGAGGCTTTCATCGGAGCTTTATACTTAGATCAAGGATTAGCAACTGTATTCGAGTTTTTAGAAAAATATGTTTATCCTAAAATTAATGACGGTGCTTTTTCTCATGTGATGGATTATAAAAGCCAATTACAGGAGTATGTTCAACGCGATGCTCTAGGCCAGCTAGAATATAAAGTATTACAAGAAAAAGGGCCAGCGCATAATCGAGAGTTTATTTCAATGGTAGCATTAAACGGTAACGAGCTTGGAGTCGGAGTCGGAAAGTCAAAAAAAGAGGCGGAACAACGTGCAGCTCAAATTGCTATTGAGAAACTAAAGAACTCTAAAACAGAGAAGAGTTAAATCCCCCTTAATAGGGGGATTCTTCATGTTGAATGTATATCGTATTAAAATAAATATCATTTGGATGAGGTGAAGGAAATGTACCTCAAACGATTAGAAGTAGTAGGATTTAAGTCGTTTGCAGAAAAGATTAAAGTAGATTTTGTTCCTGGAGTAACAGCTGTTGTTGGTCCAAACGGGAGTGGAAAAAGTAATATTACAGATTCCATTCGTTGGGTTTTAGGAGAACAATCTGCAAAATCTTTACGTGGATCAAAAATGGAAGATATTATTTTCGCGGGCAGTGATAGTAGGAAGCCATTAAATTTTGCGGAAGTAACGTTAACATTAGATAATAATAATAGAATTTTACCAATTGATTATTTAGAGGTTAGTGTAACACGAAGGGTTTATCGTTCGGGAGATAGTGAATATTTAATTAATAATCAAACATGTCGTCTCAAAGATATAGTTGATTTATTTATGGACTCGGGGTTAGGAAAAGAGGCCTTTTCCATCATTAGTCAAGGAAAAGTAGAAGAAATATTAAGCAGCAAGGCAGAAGAAAGAAGAACAATCTTTGAAGAAGCTGCTGGAGTTTTAAAGTATAAAACACGAAAAAAGAAGGCTGAGTATAAATTAGCAGAAACACAAGAAAACCTTAATCGTGTAACAGATATACTGCATGAATTGGAATCTCAAGTAGAACCATTAAAACAACAGGCATCTATCGCTAAAGATTACTTAGAGAAAAAAGAAGAACTTGAAAAAATTGAAGTTGGCGTGATGGTACATGAAATAGAAGAGCTCCATACGAAATGGGAGTCACTGTCTTCAAAAGTAAAAGAGAATAATGAAAAAGAACTAGAACTTTCTACGATGATAAATGAAAGAGAAGCACGTTTGGAGAAATATAAGGATGAATTAAGTGCTTTAGATGAATCTATCCACCATTTGCAAGAAGCGTTATTAATCGTTAGTTCTGATTTGGAAAAACTAGAAGGAAGAAAAGAAGTATTAAAAGAAAGAAAGAAAAATGCTAGTCAGAATAAAGAACAACTAGAGCGTACAGCAATTGAATTAGATGACTATGTTGAAAAGCACGAAGCGAGATTACAAGCGGAAACTTCTGAACTTAAAGCTCTTCGAGAGCAAGTGAAAGAAACAGAAAGATTATTAAAAGAAAAACTAGTTTTACGCGAAGATTTAAATCAAGATATTGAGGAAAAGATAGAGCAACTAAAAAGTGATTATATTGAGTTTTTAAATAAACAAGCATCTTTCCGCAATGAGTTAACTTATTTAAATCAACAACTATCGCAAGAAGAAACGAAGGTGAAGAGACTCGATGAAGTAAATAAAAAATATGTACATGAACGCAAACAAATTGAACTTCGAAAAAATGAAGTGCTCGAAACGCAAGAAAAAAACCGTGAACAGTTAAACTTAGTAGTGGATGAATACCGAAAAGAACAAGTGGAGTTCGAACAGTGGAGAGAATCGTTACAGAAAAAAGAGTCTAGCTTATATAATGCCTATCAATTATTACAACAAGGAAAGTCTCGTAAAGAGATGCTCGAAGCGATGCAAGGTGATTTTGCAGGATTTTTCCAAGGGGTTAAAGAAATATTAAAAGCACGAGAAGAGCAAAAGTTAAACGGTGTACAAGGTGCTGTAGCGGAATTAATACAAGTGAACGAACAGTTTGAAACAGCTATTGAAATTGCCTTAGGAAGTGCTACACAGCACATTGTAGTGAAAAGTGAACAAGATGCGCGTCAAGCGATTTCGTACTTGAAAAAATTTGGATATGGTCGAGCAACCTTTTTACCGATGAATGTAATGAAAGCTAGGAATATTGCGGACTATCAACTATCACAGCTACAAGGACACCCTTCTTTTATCGGAGTAGCGGAAAGTTTAGTTTCGTATAACTCTAATTATAAAAATGTCGTTATGAATTTACTCGGTCATATTGTCATTGCTAAAGATTTAAAGGGAGCAAATGAAATTGCTTCGCTTTTACAACATCGATACCGAATCGTTACGTTAGATGGGGATGTTGTCAATCCAGGTGGATCCATGACAGGAGGAGCTGTTAAGCAAAAAAATAATTCTCTTCTAAGTAGAAGTCGTGAACTAGAAGATATAACAGAAAAGCTTAAAGAAATGGAAACAAAAACAGCCCTAATGGAAGAGCAAGTAAAAGGCTTAAAGCAAAAACTGAAGGTAAAAGAGAAAGATATTGCTAGCTTAAAAGAAAAAGGGGAAAATCTCAGACTAGTTGAACAAGAAATAAAAGCTACACTTAAAGAAATTGAAATAGAAGAGAAAAACATTAATGAACACCTGTCTCTTTATGATTACGAAAAAGGTCAATATGACAGCAATAAACAAAAATCTAGTGATAGAAAAGATGAACTAGAAAAAGAGCTACAAGTAATAAGCGAAAAAATAATATCATTAGATGAAGAAATTGCAGATTTAAATAAGAAGAAGAATGAACAGCATTTAACTAAAGAATCATTAGAAAATGATATTACACAATTTAAAATTGAAGTAGCTAGTAAAAAAGAACGATTGTCTAACCAGGCTGAAAAGGTAAATAATCTTGAAACGGAATTGCTATCTAATAAAGAGAAGTTAATGGAAGTGAAAGATGATTTAGCCTTATTAAATTCTGAAATGACTTCATCCTCCTCGGGCGAAGTCCAGTTAGAACAAGCGGCAAAAGAAAAAATGCAAGATAAAAATGAAACTATTAAGCTAATTGGAGAACGCCGACAGCAAAGACTAAACGTACATGAAAAAGTACACCAAGAAGAAGAAGAGTTAAAAGATATAAAGCGCCAATATAAACTACTTACTACAATCTTAAAAGCGGAAGAAGTACAATTAAATCGTTTAGATGTAGAATTAGATAATAGGCTCGATACCTTAAGGGAAGAGTATATGTTGACATATGAAGCTGCAAAAGAAACATATCCTTTAACGTTGGAAATAGAGGAAGCTAGACGAAAGGTTAAACTAATTAGACTAGCAATAGAAGAACTTGGAACTGTTAATATCGGGTCTATAGAAGAATACGAGAGAGTGTTTGAAAGATATACATTCCTAAATGAGCAAAAAGATGATTTAATGGAAGCGAAAGGTACATTGTTTCAAGTAATTGATGAAATGGATGAAGAGATGAAAAAACGCTTTGAAATTACGTTTACAAATATTCGATCTCATTTTCATGACGTATTTCATTCATTATTCGGTGGTGGACGAGCAGACTTAGTGTTAACAGATCCAAGTGATTTATTGAATACTGGTGTAGACATAGTGGCTCAACCACCGGGGAAGAAACTTCAAAACTTAGGTCTCTTATCTGGTGGAGAAAGAGCTCTAACTGCTATTGCGTTATTATTTTCTATCTTAAAAGTAAGACCAGTTCCATTTTGTATTCTTGACGAAGTAGAAGCAGCACTAGACGAAGCAAACGTACATCGTTTCGCACAATATTTAAAACATTATAGTAAAGAAACTCAATTTATTGTTATTACACATCGTAAAGGTACGATGGAACATTGTGATGTTTTGTACGGTGTAACAATGCAAGAATCTGGTGTTTCCAAACTAGTCTCTGTTCGACTCGAGGATACAAGGGAATTAGTAAAATAGAGAGGGAGTTGTGTATGAGCTTTTTTAAAAAATTAAAAGAAAAAATTACGGTACAAACAGAAACTGTAACTGAGAAGTTTAAGGATGGTTTATCAAAAACACGTGATTCTTTTGCGGGAAAAGTAAATGATTTAGTAGCCCGTTATCGAAAAGTAGATGAAGATTTCTTTGATGAACTAGAAGAAATTTTAATTGGTGCAGATGTTGGTGTTAATACAGTAATGGAATTAATCGACGAATTAAAATTAGAAGTGAAACGTCGTAATATTCAAGATACAAAAGAAGTGAAATCTGTTATTTCTGAAAAATTGGTAGAAATATATGAAAGTGGAGGTAATGCTAGCTCTGAACTGAACTTTCAAACAGATGGGTTAACAGTCATTTTAGTTGTTGGTGTAAACGGTGTTGGGAAGACAACTACAATTGGGAAGTTAGCAAATAAATTTAAACTAGAAGGTAAAAATGTTTTATTAGCTGCTGGAGACACTTTCCGTGCAGGTGCGATTGAACAGTTAGAAGTATGGGGCGAACGTGTTGGAGTAGATGTTATTAAACAATCTTCAGGATCAGATCCAGCAGCTGTAATGTACGACGCTATTCAAGCGGCAAAAGCAAGAAAGGTAGACGTACTTCTTTGTGATACTGCGGGTAGATTGCAAAATAAAGTAAACTTAATGAAAGAGCTTGAAAAAGTAAAGCGTGTAATAGAACGAGAAATTCCTGATGCTCCTCATGAAGTACTACTCGTTTTAGACGCAACAACAGGACAAAATGCCCTGAGTCAAGCTAAAATCTTCTCAGAAGCAACAAACGTTACAGGAATAGCTTTAACGAAACTAGACGGTACGGCTAAAGGTGGTATCGTATTAGCAATTCGAAATGAATTAAATATTCCAGTTAAATTTGTCGGCTTAGGTGAAAAAGTTGACGACTTACAGCCATTCAATGCGGAACAATATGTTTACGGATTATTTGCCGATATGGTAGAACAAGAGCAAGAATAAAGGCATTTTATAAAAAGACGTTGTCCCAAAAGTCAGTAGAGACTGACATTTGGGACTTTTTTTGTAAGTAATCTTACTATGGATCACTAAAATTCCATTAGTAGTATACAGCAAATTGTTTTATTCTATATTTTACTCAAAACATCAATTTTCAAAGCATATACTTATGCATGTGGACCATGTACCATGTAATGAAAGTTGCTGGTTTGGTGTAGGATTGCTAAGTTGTTTTCAATATTTAGAACCGTGAATGGAACGTAGCGGAAGGTGCGAGACTCCAGCGGGAAGAAGAGGAATCGGGAGACCCCGCAGGGCGCAGCCCGAGGAGGCTCCCGTTTCTCCCCCCGGAAAGCGAGTACCTGTAGGAAAGTGAAACGGGTTAACTTAAAACAACCAGTCTATTTTCGGTATTGACCTTTAAGTATCGTAGCAGTGATATTTATGTTGGAATCAAGGCAAAGCATCTGCGGTTTCATATTGAAAAAACACCATTTTACATAATGACAAGAAAAAAACTTGACATCAGTAACAATAGTATGTAAAATAATTGCTTGTAAAGGCATTTCACTTAACAAGGGGAGTGAGCAAAAATGCTTGAAAAAACAACGAGAATCAATTATCTTTATGATTTTTATCAATCGTTGTTAACACCAAAGCAAAAAAATTATATGTCGTTATATTATTTAGACGATTACTCCCTTGGTGAGATAGCAGAGGAATATAATATTAGTCGTCAAGCAGTGTACGATAACATCAAACGTACCGAGCAAATGCTTGAGCAGTATGAAGAAAAGCTTTTGTTATTTCAAAAGTTTCAAGAGCGTCAAAAGTTGTTAACGCAACTTAAAGTATCTATAAATAGTGAATCATCTAAAGAAGAATTACTATTAGTGTTAGAGGCGCTGGAGAAATTAGATTAGGGGGCGGCATACATGGCATTTGAAGGTTTGGCCGACCGTTTGCAAAACACGATTCAGAAAATTCGTGGTAAAGGAAAGGTAACCGAACAAGACGTGAAAGAAATGATGCGTGAAGTTCGTTTAGCACTCCTTGAAGCGGATGTAAACTTCAAAGTTGTAAAGGACTTCGTTAAACGAGTAAGTGAACGTGCTGTAGGTCAAGAGGTAATGAAAAGTTTAACTCCTGGACAGCAAGTCATTAAAGTTGTAAAAGAAGAACTTACAAACTTAATGGGTGGAGAGCAAAGTAAAATTGCAGTAAGTAATCGACCACCAACTGTTATTATGATGGTTGGATTACAAGGTGCTGGTAAAACAACAACTACAGGGAAATTAGCAAACCTATTACGTAAGAAAAACAATAGGAAACCATTACTTGTAGCCGCTGATATTTACCGACCAGCTGCGATAAAACAGCTTGAAACATTAGGGAAACAATTGAGTATGCCTGTGTTTTCACTCGGTGATCAAGTTAGTCCAGTTGAAATAGCTAAACAAGCTATTCAAAAGGCAAAAGAAGACCATCATGATTACGTTCTAATTGACACGGCTGGGCGATTACATGTAGATGAAGCATTAATGGACGAGCTTAAACAAGTAAAGGAAATTTCTCAACCCGACGAAATATTCCTTGTTGTAGACGCGATGACAGGTCAAGATGCAGTAAATGTAGCTCAAAGCTTTAATGAACAATTAGGATTAACAGGCGTTGTATTAACAAAGTTAGATGGAGACACTCGTGGTGGTGCCGCACTTTCTGTTAAGGCAGTAACGAATACCCCGATAAAGTTTGTCGGTCTTGGTGAAAAGCTAGATGCAATCGAAGCCTTCCACCCTGAGCGCATGGCTTCTCGAATTCTTGGGATGGGGGATGTTTTATCCTTAATTGAAAAGGCTCAAGATAATGTTGACCAAGAGAAAGCGAAAGAACTCGAACAAAAGCTTAAAACGATGAACTTTACGTTCGATGACTTTTTAGACCAACTCGGTCAAGTGAAAAAAATGGGACCTTTAAATGAAATTCTAGGCATGTTGCCTGGAGCTAATAAAATTAAAGGCCTAAAAGATGTTCAAGTGGACGATAAGCAAATTGCGCATGTAGAGGCTATCATTCAGTCAATGACAAGAGCAGAAAGAGACAATCCTGATCTCATTAATGCTAGTCGTAAAAAGCGGATTGCTAAAGGTAGTGGTCGTCCAATTCAAGAAGTAAACAGACTACTGAAACAGTTTGAAGATATGAAAAAGATGATGAAACAAATGACAAATATGTCGAAAGGAAAAGGAAAAAAGGGTGGATTTAAGCTTCCATTCATGTAAAAACTTTTCTGAAATCATTTATTTTTACTCTATATTTTCAACTGACAAGAAAAAACACTTTACAAACTTTTAACTAATTGTTATCATACTATCTTGTGTGAAATATTTTCGGAGGTGCTATATAAAATGGCAGTAAAAATTCGTTTAAAACGTATGGGTAGCAAAAAATCCCCATTCTATCGTATCGTAGTAGCAGATTCTCGTTCTCCTCGTGATGGACGTTTCATTGAAACAGTTGGAACTTACAACCCAGTTACTCAACCAGCTGAAGTAAAAATCAATGAAGAATTAGCTTTAAAATGGTTACAAGATGGTGCTAAACCTTCTGATACAGTGCGTAACCTTTTCTCTAATCAAGGAATCATGGAAAAATTCCATAACGCTAAATTAAGCAAGTAATTCTTAGGAGAAAAAATGACAGAACTCATTAGAACGATTGTAACAGCGTTGGTAGATCATCCAGATCAAGTAAGTGTGACAAAACAAGAGACTGATGATGTAGTTTTGTATCAGCTTACAACACACCCAGATGATTTAGGGAAAGTGATAGGCAAGCAAGGTCGAATTGCAAAAGCGATTAGAACAGTTCTATTCGCAGCGGCCTCTCATAATGAAAAACGTGTACAATTAGAGATCTTAGAGTAGGGGAGGCTATTAATAGCTTCCCTTTTTCTATGCTTGTACTCACAACAGAATTCCATACTTCCAATAAAATATAGCTTAATAACTCATTCACTATTGAACGTGTCTAAAGTGAATGGAAAATACTAAACTTATCCAACATCTACTTGTTAGATTTAAAGGTAGACATCCATGTATGTGAAATCTGCACAATGGATGATAAAATTAGGTGGCTCTTGTTTATAAAAGCTGCAATGTTTGAGCTTTCAAGATTTAGAACCGAGAGTGGAACGGAGCGGAAGACACTTGACTCCAGCGGGATGTAGAGGGAAGGTCGAGACCCCACAGGCGAAGCCGAGGAGGCTCGACTCCACGAAAAGCGTAGGCGGCTCGATCAGGTCCCATCAAACTGGACTTTTTCCGCAGGAGATAAAGGAAACACAGCGAACGAATGTGAGCTGATGTTGACTTATCGTACGGAGGAAAAGGAAGTTTGAGCCGGACCTAGCCGCTGAAGCTAGACATCTCCCCGCGGAAAGCAAGTGTCTGCAGCGAAGTGAAACGGACTACCTTAAAACGTATAACAACAATCAATGCTATATATAATGAAATGCTACTTTTCCTAAAGAAACCTATATTCAAGGTAGCCTAGTCAATAATTTCAAATGGTTTCCATAAATTTTTTAGTTTGCAAAAATCTATTTACATAGGTAATACTATTTCTATAAAGAGGTGAATAAAGTGACAAAATGGTTTAATGTTGGAAAGTTAGTAAACACACATGGAATAAAAGGTGAAGTAAGAATTGTTTCAAGAACGGACTTTGCCGACGAACGTTACGAAGTTGGAAATAAACTTTATTTATTTTTACCAAATGAAACAGAACCGATCGAAGTAGTAGTTGAATCACGTCGAGTACATAAGTCGTTTGATTTAGTGAAATTTGAAGGTTTTCATAATGTTAACGAAGTAGAAAAATTTAAAGGCTCAATCGTTAAAGTTCCCGAGGATCAATTAGGAGAACTGGAAGCGGATGAATTTTATTTTCACGAAATTATTGGTTGCAAAGTAATTTCATTAGAATCGAATGAAGAGCTAGGTACTATTAAAGAGATATTAACACCTGGTGCAAATGATGTTTGGGTCGTTAAAGGAAAAGGTGGAAAAGAGATTTTAATTCCATATATCGAACAAGTCGTGAAAGAAGTTAACATTGAAGAAAAGATTGTGAAAATATTACCACTGGAAGGCCTTCTTTAAGATGAAGATAGATGTACTTACTTTATTTCCAGAAATGTTTCAACCAGTCTTCCAAACATCCATCTTAAAGAAAGCTGCAGAAAAAGAAGCAGTACAATATCGTGTTATTAATTTTAGAGACTATTCTTCCAATAAACATAAAACCGTGGACGATTATCCATATGGTGGAGGAGCGGGAATGGTTTTAAAGCCGCAACCAGTTTTTGATGCTATTGAAGATTTAACGAAGGAAGAAACAAAAAAGCCACGCATTATTTTAATGTGTCCACAGGGTGAAACATATACACAAAAAAAGGCCGAACAATTCGCAAAAGAAGACCATCTCATCTTTATATGTGGACATTATGAAGGCTACGATGAACGAATTCGATCTCATGTTGTTACAGATGAAATATCCATTGGTGATTACGTCTTAACAGGTGGTGAGTTAGCCTCAATGGTAGTAATTGATAGTGTCGTAAGGCTATTACCTGGTGTATTAGGAAAAGAGGCATCACATGAACTTGATTCCTTTAGTACTGGGTTGCTAGAACACCCTCATTATACACGACCTGCTGAATATAAAGGTTATAAGGTGCCTGACGTGTTGCTCTCGGGAAACCATGAAAAAATTGAACAGTGGCGTTCAAAAGAATCTTTAAGAAGAACTTTTGAAAGAAGACCAGACTTACTAGATAAATATGAACTATCCGAGCAACAGAAAATTTGGTTAAAAGAGATAGAGAATGAGAAGAACTAATATTGCATCTTCCTTATAAATATGTTAATATATTCTTTGTGACTTAGCTATTGCTATGTTTAAAAACGATGTTCCGCTGCATGAAAAATAGTAATGGAATGAGCATCTGTGGAAAAGGAGAAGAATACTATGCAAAAACTTATTCAAGAAATTACACAATCTCAACTTAAAACAGACCTTCCTACTTTTAAGTCTGGGGATACTGTACGTGTACACGTTAAAGTTGTAGAGGGTACTCGTGAACGTATTCAGATTTTCGAAGGTGTTGTTATTAAGCGCCGTGGTGGTGGAATTAGCGAAACATTTACTGTACGTAAAATTTCTTACGGTGTAGGTGTAGAACGTACATTCCCAGTACATTCACCAAAAATCGATAAATTAGAAGTTATCCGTCGCGGTAAAGTACGTCGTGCTAAACTTTACTACTTACGTGAGTTACGTGGTAAAAAAGCGCGTATTAAAGAGATTCGATAATAAAGGAAAAAGAGCTTGCTTATCAAGCTCTTTTTTTTACACTATAAAAGTTTAGTTTCTCCCGATAAAATGATGATGAAATAGATACGCATATAGGAAAATAGGTATATTTCATCTCTTATAAGTTTTCATCCAAATATGATAAGGTATATAATAGATTAAGCTACAAAAAAAGGCTTGCATACACTAGCAGAATTAATATTTTGTCGAATGTATAGTAGCCCAATAAAAACTTCATATTTATAAGTAGATAAAATGATTCTTAGGTAGTGGAGGAACAAATATGGCAAAAGCTAAAAGTGAACTTTGGGAATGGATAAAAGCACTTGCGATTGCTGTTATATTAGCAGCAGTCATTCGTTATTTCTTTTTTGCACCGATAGTAGTAGATGGAGAATCAATGATGCCTACTTTACACAATGAAGACAGAATGATTGTAAACAAGATCGGTTACAAAATAGGGAAACCAGATCGATTTGATATCGTAGTTTTTCATGCAACGGCAGATAAAGATTACATAAAAAGAATTATCGGATTACCAGGAGATGAAGTTCAATACAGAAATGATGTTTTATACATAAATGGCGAACCGTTTGAAGAACCTTACTTAGACGAGTACAAAAACGGAGTAGATGGATTATTAACAGAAAACTTTACTCTTGAAGAAATTACTGGATCAAAAGTAGTACCAGAAGGACATATATTCGTTTTGGGCGATAATAGAAGATATAGTCGAGATGGAAGACATATTGGTACTATACCGCTAGAAGAGGTGCTAGGAAAGACAAATATCGTTTATTGGCCTTTAAAAGAAATTAGAAAAGTGGATTAAAACAGAAACTCCATAGATTACAGCGTAAAAGGAGTAATTATTATGACAATACAATGGTTTCCAGGGCATATGGCAAAAGCTAGAAGGGAAGTAACAGAAAAGCTGAAGCTAATTGATATCGTATATGAATTAGTAGATGCTAGACTTCCCCTTTCATCACGAAACCCAATGATAGATGAAATTGTTGCAAATAAACCAAGAATTATATTATTAAATAAAGCTGATATGGCTGATACGGAAAAAACTAATAGATGGCTCGATTATTTTAACTCACAAAATAACAACACGAAAGCTATCGCAATCGATGCGCATCAAGGAAAAGGGCTAACCAAAATTCATTCCTTGTCAAAAGAATTATTGAAAGAGAAATGGGATCGAATGATAGCAAAAGGAATTCGTCCAAGAGCAATTAGAGCGCTAATTGTAGGGATTCCAAATGTAGGTAAATCGACGTTAATTAATCGACTTGCCAAAAAAAACATCGCTAAAACAGGAGATAGGCCTGGTGTTACGAAAGCACAGCAATGGGTAAAAGTGGGGAAAGAATTAGAGTTATTAGATACTCCAGGAATTCTCTGGCCAAAATTTGAAGATCAAGAAGTCGGTTTAAGATTAGCTACTACTGGTGCGATAAAAGACACTATTATCAATTTACAAGAAGTAGCAGTATATGCTTTGCGCTATTTATCCGAATATTATCCTTCACGCTTGCATGAAAGATATGGGCTAGAGGAAATTCCTGAAGATGTGGTAGAATTGTTCGATGCAATTGGTAAAAAAAGAGGTTGTATTATGTCTGGTGGTTATATTGATTACGATAAAACAACTGAAATTATCATACGTGACATTCGTACGTTAAAGCTCGGGAAGATAACTTTTGAAATACCAACAGAGTAAAAGTAAGGAGGCTGATTTTTTTTGCAGCCTCTTTATTCGTTTTTATATTACTCTTTGTTTACATAATGGGTAATTTCACTGTGTTCTCTTTAAAACCAACAAAAAGTAACCGATATATATAGAAAGGAGTTAGTGTTATGAAAATGTCTATAAAACAAGTAGAGGAAGAGCTTGTCCGAATTAATTCAGAAAATAGCCCTTTCTTTCAACTTTTAGTAAAGGACGAAAGAAAAGGAGTTCAAGCGTTGCTTAAAAAATGGCGAATGGACAAGAAGAAGGAAGATGAATTGCGTAAGCAGTTTGAAGAAATGAGTATTCATGAAAATAAACTCATTCAAGAAGGTTTTCAATATATTGCAGGCTTAGATGAGGTGGGGAGAGGCCCACTTGCTGGTCCAGTAGTTTCGGCGGCTGTCATTTTACCGAAGAACTTTTATCTACCAGGATTAACTGACTCGAAAAAATTGTCAGCAACGAAAAGAGAACTTTTTTATGAAAAAATAAAAGCAGAAGCAATTAGCATTGGAATTGGTATTGTGGATGCAAATACAATTGATGAAGTGAATATTTACGAAGCTACGAAACTAGCTATGATACAAGCTATTAACAAACTTCATATAAAACCGGATTATTTACTAATTGATGCAATGAAATTAAATGTGAATATACAACAAGAATCAATCGTTAAAGGGGATTCGAAAAGTATTTCAATTGCAGCGAGTTCTGTCATTGCAAAGGTTACCCGCGATTCCTATATGATTGAATTAGGAGAAAAATTTCCTCAGTACGGTTTTCGAAGTAATATGGGGTATGGTACGAAAGAGCATGTTGAAGCAATAGAAGCTCATGGTGTTTTGGCTGAACATCGACGCTCTTTTACACCGATTAAAGATATTGTTAGTTGATAGGAGGAAGAGAGTTGCACATAAATGCACACTTTTCATCTCGAATTGATCCCAATCAAGCTACTAGCCAAGGACAACTGTTTAATGGGAAGGTGTTACATAAAGAAAATGGACTGTACACGATTATTTCAAAGGGTGTAGAAATGGTAGCCACTGTGACGGGCAATATTGAAGTGGGAAAATCATATATCTTCCTATTAGATAACAACGTCCAAACGAAAGGAAAGGAAACGGTTTTTTCACTACAATTGATAAGACCAACTGCTGATCAATCTAGTCAGCCTTCGTTTCCTATTGAAAAAGCGGATAGCAGCAACATACTATGGAAAAAGCTCACTCCATTTTTTAATAGTGATAAAAGTGAGGAACTACATATAAAATCAACCATCAATACCTTTGTTAATAGTCGTGGCGATAGTATACCTGCACAAAAATTAATAGAGATAATGTCGCTACCATTACTACAAGGGTTAGGAAAGTCGGTACAAACATTACTTTCTCATTCTGAAGCTAATAGCAGCACTGCTTTAAACATAAATCATACTGTCCAAAAAATGTTAGCTCCTATAACTGTTACACCATCCATATTGCAATCGAAAGAAAATTTTATGATATTTTTACAATCGATAAACGATATATTGCAAAGCTTAAATTATGAAGCAAATGTAAAAAATAGCAAACTATCGGAACAACTATTAGAGAATAATCTGAAATTTTACGTTACAGAATTAATGAGCGCAACTAATAATAAAAAAACGGAAAGTCTGTTGAATACAATAGTACAAACAATTAACGGGTACCAACTCTTCGCTAGAGAAGAAGGTGGGATACAACAACATTTGTTCCCTTTACTTTTTTTGAATGAAGGTAAATACACGGACTGGTATATGCATCTTACGAAATATAATGGTGAAAAAGATGATAATGCTGAATCTACGAGAATACTTTTTCTATTAGATTTACCAAATATATCTCAAACAATGGTCGATTTACAAGTATTCCGTCAAACACTCTCGATTACAATTGTAAATGAGCATGCTAGAAGCCTTCAACGGGCAGTAGAAGCTCTTAAACCCATTTTAAAGGGGAATGTATCAAAATTAGGTTTCCGTTTAAGTAGGATTAAACTACTCCCTTTAGAGGAAGAAGAGTATTCAGTAAGAACCGTTTTTGTAAAAGCAATATTAGCACCGCTACAAAATGAAGTGGATATTAGATTATGAAAAAAGAAGAGATAAATAATAGAAAGAAAGCCGTTGCTTTAAAATATGAAAATAGTATGGCGCCGTTCGTATCGGCAAAAGGTAGTGGTATTATTGCAGAAAACATTATAAATGTTGCCAAAGAACATAATATTCCTATTCAAGAAGATAAAGCATTAGTGGAACTGTTAGCACAATTAGAAGTGAATGATACTATACCAGAAGAATTATATGAAGTAGTTGCAGAGGTTTTTGCGTTCGTATATCAACTAAACAATGCAAACGAAAAAAATAAGCTATAGTGTTAAAATAATGTAAATTCAAGAGGAATTTATTCCATTTGTTACATGTTTTATATCCCTTTATTAACTTAATATATTTTTTAAGTGTAGAAAGGAGAAATAATTTTTTGAAAATAGTATAATATTTTTGTAGAAAGGTAGACAAGTGCAAGTACATTTTATAAAATGAAAGCGCAGTCTATTTTTGTCATACATAAGATTGGAGGATGGGAAATGAATATCCATGAATATCAAGGGAAAGAAATCCTCAGAAAATACGGGGTTGCTGTTCCAAATGGTCGCGTCGCGTTTACTGTTGATGAAGCAGTAGAAGCTGCAAAAGAGTTAGGAACAGAAGTTTGTGTTGTGAAAGCACAAATCCACGCAGGTGGACGTGGGAAAGCTGGTGGAGTTAAAGTTGCTACTAAAGGTTTAGAGCAAGTTCGTGAATATGCGAGTGAAATCTTAGGTAAAACGCTTGTAACTCATCAAACAGGTCCAGAAGGAAAAGAAGTAAAACGCTTACTAATAGAAGAAGGTTGCGACATCAAGAAAGAATATTATGTCGGTTTAGTACTTGACCGCGAAACTTCTAAAGTAGTTCTAATGGCCTCTGAAGAAGGTGGAACTGAAATTGAGGAAGTGGCGGAACAAACACCAGAAAAAATCTTTAAGGAATACGTTGATCCTGTAGTAGGATTAACTGGTTTCCAAGCACGTCGAATTGCTTTTAATATTAACATCCCTAAAGAGTTAGTAGGCAAAGCGGTTAAATTCATGATGGGCTTATACCAAGCGTTTGTCGAAAAGGATTGCTCTATTGCAGAAATTAACCCGTTAGTTATAACTGGGGATGGAAATGTTATGGCATTAGATGCGAAGCTAAACTTTGATGCAAATGCATTATATCGTCATAAAGATATTTTAGAATATCGTGATTTAGATGAAGAAAACCCTAAAGAAATCGAAGCTTCCAAGCATGATTTAAGTTATATTGCGCTTGATGGAAATATTGGTTGTATGGTAAACGGTGCAGGTCTTGCAATGGCAACAATGGATATTATTAAACATTACGGTGGAGACCCTGCTAACTTCCTAGATGTTGGGGGCGGTGCAACTGCTGAGAAAGTAACAGAAGCTTTCAAAATCATCCTTTCTGATGAGAAAGTGAAAGGTATTTTCGTGAACATCTTTGGTGGGATTATGAAGTGTGACGTTATAGCTACTGGAGTAGTAGAAGCTGCTAAACAAGTTGGATTAAGCGTACCTTTAGTTGTACGTTTAGAAGGTACAAACGTAGATTTAGGAAAACAAATTTTAAAAGAGTCTGGTTTGAATATTGTAGCAGCTGAATCTATGGCAGATGGAGCACAAAAAATCGTAGCACAAGTAGGCTAAGAAAGGCAGGGGACATACATGAGTGTATTTATAAATAAAGATACTAAAGTAATCGTGCAAGGAATTACAGGTTCAACTGCATTGTTCCATACAAAGCAAATGCTTGAATACGGAACTAAAATTGTAGGTGGAGTAACACCTGGTAAGGGTGGTACAGAAGTAGAAGGAGTTCCTGTTTTTAACACTGTAGCTGATGCAGTTAACGCGACAGGTGCTAACGCTTCTGTAATTTATGTTCCAGCTCCATTCGCAGCAGATGCAATTATGGAGGCAGTAGATGCAGAATTAGATTTAGCTATCTGTATTACAGAGCATATTCCAGTAATGGATATGGTAAAAGTTAAACGTTACATGGAAGGTAAGAAAACCCGTTTAGTAGGACCGAACTGTCCGGGGGTTATTACTGCTGATGAATGTAAAATTGGTATTATGCCTGGATATATTCATAAAAAAGGCCACGTTGGTGTAGTATCTCGTTCTGGTACTCTTACTTATGAAGCAGTGCACCAATTAACACAAGCTGGCATTGGCCAAACTACTGCAGTAGGTATTGGTGGAGACCCTGTAAACGGTACAAACTTTATCGATGTTTTAAAAGCGTTTAACGAAGACCCAGAAACTTACGCGGTCATTATGATAGGTGAAATAGGTGGGACTGCAGAAGAAGATGCAGCTCTATGGGTAAAAGAAAATATGACAAAGCCTGTTGTAGGATTTATTGGTGGACGTACTGCGCCTCCAGGAAAACGCATGGGTCATGCTGGTGCGATTATCTCTGGTGGAAAAGGAACAGCAGATGAAAAAATTCGAGTTATGAATGAATGTGGTATTCAAGTTGCTGATACACCATCTGTAATGGGTGAAACGTTAATTAACGTATTGAAAGACCAAGGTCTTTACGAAAAGTGTAAAACACACTAATACAATCTCGAGAATAGGAATAGTCCTACAAAACTATTCCTATTCTTATTCATGTTTAATATTACGTACGAATTACCTATGTTTAATTTCTCCGCGTCTCCCCAAACTCTTCTATTTAAATTATCAATTCAAGCTAAGGAAAGGAGCATAAAGATGAACAAATGGACTTTTCGTCTATTGTTATTGGACCATTGTCCTTCTGTTACTTGGGCAATGAAGAAAAATCTTTTACTTCATGACCCAAATCTTGTGAACCTATTAAAGTATAGTTCTTTACAACTAGCCAAAATACTAAATGTTTCTGTGAAAACAGCTGATAAAATTCATCATCATTTACATGAGTTTAATATGTTACCATTATTAAAAGTTTATGAAAGAGAAAATATTTTAATTATTACTATTGGTGATAAAAGGTACCCTCCGTTATTAAAACAAATTTTCGATCCCCCATTTGTGTTATATTGTAAAGGAAATATAAAACTCTTACAGACAGAAAAGCTATTAAGTGTAGTCGGAACACGCAACCCGACCGCTTATGGCAAAAAAGTCATTCCTTTTATAGTTAAGCCGTTATTGTTACAGAACTGGCATGTAATTAGTGGGTTAGCACTAGGAATTGATGAGTTAGTACATATAGAAGCTATTAAAAACGGTGGTAAAACAATAGCGGTGTTAGGCAGTGGTGTGCTCCAAATATATCCTGAGAAAAATAAAGGTTTAGCTAAAATCATCGGTAGCGAACATTTATTAATTTCTGAATATCCCCCATTAACAAAACCGTTAAAATGGCATTTTCCACAAAGAAATAGAATTATTAGTGGTTTATCTATGGGAACATTAATAATAGAAGCAAAAGAAAAAAGTGGTTCGCTTATTACAGCTGATCAAGCGATGGAACAGGGAAGAGAGGTTTTTGCAGTTCCGGGTCCTATTTATGAACAAACGTCATTTGGAACGAATAAATTAATACAACATGGGGCAAAACTTGTAACAAATTATGAAGATATCTTAAATGAAATTCCTTCATTTAGTAAGAAGTTTTAGAAATTTTATATATTTTACTTTACAACTATATGTAGGTTTGTATTATTATAGGGGACGATACTATTTTCGTTCTGCAAACTTTACTATTAATAATTTCTGCTTAAGAAGGAATGAATAAGAAAAGAAAGAATAATATATAAATCACTAATCAGTAAGAGTAAATCAGTGACAAAAAATAATATTATTAAACTTTGATTGACAAAATGAGAATTAGTATTTCATAATGATGAAGATTTAATTGGAAATTTACCCTCTTGAGGAGGACTATGGATGTCAGATTATTTAGTGATAGTTGAATCACCAGCAAAAGCAAAAACGATAGAAAAATATTTAGGTAAAAAATATAAAGTAAAAGCCTCTATGGGACATATAAGGGATTTACCTAAAAGTCAAATGGGTGTTGATGTAGAGCAAAATTTCGAACCTAAATATATTACAATACGTGGAAAAGGCCCGGTTCTAAAAGAACTTAAAACGGCTGCAAAGAAGGCGAAAAAAATATACCTTGCGGCTGACCCGGATCGTGAAGGGGAAGCAATCGCTTGGCACTTAGCCAATAGCCTTGATATTGATACTGCTTCAAATTGTCGAGTGGTATTTAATGAAATTACAAAGGATGCCATTAAAGAATCTTTTAAGCACCCTAGACCGATTGATATGGACGTAGTGGATGCTCAACAAGCACGTAGAGTACTTGATCGCTTAGTAGGTTACAATATTAGCCCATTGTTATGGAAAAAGGTCAAAAAGGGACTTAGTGCTGGTCGTGTACAATCAGTGGCAGTTCGCTTAATTATAGAACGCGAGCAAGAAATAAAAGAATTTATTCCAGAAGAATATTGGACAATTAAAGCTGAATTTCTTACGAAAAATAATAAATCGTTTGAAGGTACATTTTACGGGATGGATGGTAAAAAAATTGAACTAAAGAGCGAAAGTGAAGTTCAATCTGTACTAAAGAAACTGGAGGAAAATTCTTTTTCTGTTAAAAATGTAACGAAAAAGGAAAGAAAGAGAAACCCATCCCCGGCTTTCATTACGTCTTCACTTCAGCAGGAAGCTGCTAGGAAGTTAAACTTCCGTGCTAAGAAAACGATGATGTTAGCACAGCAGCTTTATGAAGGAATTGACCTTGGTAAAGAAGGAACAGTAGGTTTAATTACATACATGCGTACTGATTCAACTAGAATATCGGATACAGCAAAGCAAGAAACAAAAGAATATATAACGAGTAATTTTGGTAAGGAATTTGCAATACCGATGGAAAAGAAAGAATCAAAAAAGGCTAATGCGCAAGATGCCCATGAGGCAATTAGACCGACGTCTACTTTTAGGGACCCTAACTCTGTTAAAGAGTTTTTAAGTCGAGATCAATTTAGACTGTATAAATTAATTTGGGAACGACTTGTTGCAAGTCTTATGTCTCCAGCTATTTTGGATACAGTTAGTGTTGATATTGTTCAAGGTGATGTTCTATTTAGATCTACCGGTTCAACTGTCAAGTTTCCTGGGTTTATGAAGGTGTATGTGGAAGGAAATGATGATGCAGACGAAGAAAAAGAAAAAATGTTACCTCCTTTAAAGGTAGGGGATGGCGTATTTTCGAAAGATATTACACCTAAACAACATTTTACACAGCCGCCGCCTCGATATACGGAAGCAAGACTTGTTAGAACGTTAGAAGAGCTAGGAATAGGTAGACCATCTACGTACGCTCCAACACTAGATACAATCCAGAAACGAGGATATGTCGCTTTAGACAATAAACGTTTTGTTCCTACAGAATTAGGAGAAATTGTATGTGAACTAATTCTAGAGTTCTTCCCAGAAATTATTAATGCAGAGTTTACGGCAGATTTAGAAACAAACCTAGACAATATTGAAGAAGGTAAAGTGAACTGGGTAAGCATAATTGATGGTTTTTACCACGAATTTGAAAAGAGACTAGAAAAAGCAGAAGCAGAAATGCAAGAAATTGAAATTAAAGATGAACCTGCTGGAGAAGATTGTGACCAATGCGGGCATGAAATGGTTTATAAAATGGGTAGATACGGTAAATTCATGGCTTGTTCTAATTTCCCGGATTGTCGAAACACGAAAGCTATCGTAAAAGAAATAGGTGTTCCGTGTCCGAAATGTGAAAATGGAAATATTGTAGAGAGAAAAAGTAAGAAAAAGAGAATTTTCTTCGGCTGTGATCAATATCCAACATGTGACTTTTTATCATGGGATAAGCCAATTGCACGTAAATGCCCGAAATGTGAGTCATTACTCGTAGAGAAAAAGTTGAAAAAAGGTATTCAAGTGCAATGTGTAGAATGTGACTATAAAGAAGAACCACAAAAATAAATCAAAACGTTTGCACTTTACAGCATTTTAGGTTATTTTATATATGATTTGTTTTCGTAGTGGTAATGAAGTAGTTTTATTCGAAATATTGAGCGCATGTACTCAATGAGTAGGGGGACTGACACGAACATCGTCAGCCCCTTTTCCTATGGTTTAGTTTAAATCATGAAAGGAAATAGTAAAGGTATAAATTATTGTTGATTTTCAGACACATTTATTATGGAAACAACATATGAAGGATTGCTAGATTAGAACAAGGACATTTTTTTTGGGAGAACTTTACGTTATGCTTTAGCCATTAGCTATCGGATTAGTTGAGGAAATAATGTTACTCGTATATTATAAGGATAGAGCTAGTTGAAACTATAGGGCCAACATTACGTGAACAAATTGGAAAAATCCTCAGTAGAAGAACCAGAAATTTTTCCTTATGTCCTTATTTACTGAAAACACTTCCAATTTTTAAAGTACTGAAATATTAGCATCTAAGACAATTCAGAATTTTGTAAAAAGTATGTAAAATTAATTGCAAGGGTTACTAAATTGTGATAATATTTAGTAGCCCTTGTGAGGTGAATAAAAAATGAAAAATGAAATAGCTCCTATCCAATCTTTTTTACAATATTTACAGGTGGAGAAGAATTACTCTACTTATACCGTTGAATTCTATAAAAAAGATATTGAAGACTTTTGGCGTTTTTTAATAACAGAAGGTGTTCATACATATAAAGAGGTAAGTTATAGAGAAGCGAGAGCGTACTTAACAAAGTTATATAAAGAAAAATATGCTAGAAAAACGGTAGCTCGAAAAATATCAAGCATAAGAAGCTTTAATAAGTATTTGTTAAGAGAGGAAAAGCTGAAAGAAGATCCTTTTTCGTTAATACATGTTCCGAAGCAGGAGCAAAGATTACCTCAATTTTTGTATGAAGAAGAGATGGAAAAGCTTTTTACAGTATCTGATTTATCATCGCCAATAGGGCAAAGAGATCAAGCGATACTTGAAGTGTTGTATGGTACTGGTATTCGTGTTAGTGAATGTTGTAAGATTGACTTGTTACATATCGATTTTCATTTAGGAACAATATTAGTTCATGGAAAAGGTAGCAAACAAAGATACGTTCCTTTTGGAAGTTTTGCGTCAGAAGCTTTAAATTTATATATATCAGACGGTCGAAAAAAACTTTTAGAAAAATCAAGGCAAAACAATCAGGAAAACTCTTTGTTTTTAAACTTTCGAGGTGGCCCACTTACTCCTAGGGGGGTAAGAGTGATTCTTGATAATATTGTTTCAAAAGCTAGTACTACTTTAAAAATAAGTCCTCATTCGTTAAGGCATACGTTTGCTACGCACATGCTAAACGAAGGAGCCGACCTTAGAGTTGTTCAAGAATTGTTAGGTCATGCTCATCTTTCTTCAACACAAGTGTATACACACGTAACGAAAGAACATTTACGCAAAACATATATGCAAGCCCATCCTAGAGCAAAGGATGGTAATTAGGAGGAATATATATGGGTTCTTTTCATGCAACAACAATCTTCGCAGTAAAGCATAAAGGTCAGTCTGCAATGGCTGGTGATGGCCAAGTAACTTTTGGGAATTCTGTCGTGATGAAACATACAGCTAAAAAAGTAAGGAAGCTCTTTAATGGTAAAGTAATAGCTGGTTTTGCTGGCTCGGTTGCAGATGCGTTTACTTTATTTGAGATGTTTGAAGGAAAGTTAGAAGAATATAACGGAAACCTTCAACGTGCTGCTGTTGAATTAGCGAAAGAGTGGAGAAGTGATAAAGTTCTTCGTAAGTTAGAAGCTATGTTAATCGTAATGGACGAATCAACGTTATTACTTGTTTCTGGTACAGGTGAAGTGATTGAACCGGATGATGGAATATTAGCAATCGGTTCAGGTGGAAATTATGCTTTAGCTGCAGGTCGTGCTTTGAAAAGGTTTGCATCAGAACATATGTCGGCTAGAGAAATAGCGAAAGCAGCGCTAGACATGGCGGCAGAAATTTGCGTTTATACGAATGACAACATTATAGTGGAAGAACTTGATTAGGAGAGTGGATGCATATGCAAACAAGCTTAACTCCAAGACAAATTGTTGATAAATTAGATCAGTATATTGTAGGTCAAACGAAAGCAAAGAAAGCAGTTGCAGTCGCGTTAAGAAACCGATATAGAAGAAGCTTACTACCTGAGCAGCTGCGAGATGAAGTTGTTCCGAAGAACATCTTAATGATTGGTCCAACTGGTGTAGGTAAAACTGAAATTGCTAGAAGAATTGCTAAAATGGTAGGTGCACCATTTGTTAAGGTAGAAGCCACAAAATTTACTGAAGTTGGCTATGTTGGAAGAGATGTTGAATCGATGGTTCGTGATCTTGTAGAAACATCTGTTCGGATTATAAAAGAAGAAAGAATGGAAGCAGTAAAGGATAAGGCAGAAGAAAATGCTAATACAAGACTTGTTGAATTGCTCGTACCTGGTAAGCAAAAAGAAACAAATTATAAAAACCCATTTGAAATGCTTTTTGGTGGTACTAATCAGCAAAATGAACAACAAAGTCAAACCTCACATGCGGAAGAAGCGAATATTAGGACAGAAAGACAAAGAGTTGCTCACCAATTAGCGCTAGGTGAATTGGAAGATCGTTATGTTTTCGTAGAAGTCGAAGAACAAGCACCATCCATGTTTGATATGCTTCAAGGTTCGGGTATGGAACAAATGGGCATGAATATGCAAGATGCTCTTAGTAACCTTATGCCGAAAAAGAAAAAGAAACGAAAATTAACAGTACGTGAAGCTAGAAAAGTTTTAACGAATGAAGAGGCTCAAAAATTAATTGATATGGATGAGGTTACGCAAGAGGCAGTTGTCAGGGCTGAGCAAAGCGGTATTATCTTCATTGATGAAATTGATAAAATTGCGAAAAAGTCAGGGAACAGCTCTTCGGCCGATGTTTCGAGAGAGGGAGTACAACGCGATATTTTACCTATCGTAGAAGGCTCTACAGTCGTAACGAAATATGGTCAAGTAAAAACAGATCATGTATTATTTATATCTGCAGGCGCATTTCATATGGCGAAACCATCTGATTTAATACCAGAATTACAAGGAAGATTTCCGATTAGAGTAGAATTAACAAAGCTATCTGTTGAAGATTTTTATCGTATATTAGTCGAACCAGATAATGCACTTACTAAACAATATATCGCTTTAATGGAAACGGAAGGTATACAACTTGAATTTTCTGACGATGCTATTCGTAGGATAGCCGAAGTTGCTTTTCAAGTGAATCAAGATACAGATAACATTGGAGCTAGGCGTTTACATACAATATTAGAGCGCTTGTTAGAAGATTTGTCATTTGAAGCACCTGACATTAATCTAGAAAAGATTTCGATTACACCACAATATGTAGAAGAAAAATTAGGAACAATTGCAAAAAACAAAGATTTAACACAATTTATATTATAGCTATATATGTAGGAGGAAAATGAAAATGCCTTTATTAGAAAGAACTAGAAAAATTAATGCAATGTTACAAAGAGCTGCAGGTAAACCTGTAAACTTTAAAGAAATGTCTGAAACTTTACAAGAAGTTATTGAAACGAATGTTTTTATCGTAAGTAGAAGAGGAAAATTATTAGGATTTGCTATTAATCAGCAAATTGAAAATGAAAGAATGAAAAAAATGTTAGAAGACCGTCAATTCCCGGAAGAATACACAAAAAACTTATTTCACGTGACGGAAACTTCTGCTAACCTAGATATTAATAGCGAGCATACTGCTTTTCCAGTGGAGAATAAAGACCTATTCCAAAGTGGGCTAACGACTATTGTTCCAATTATTGGTGGGGGAGAGCGTTTAGGTACATTAATCCTTTCTCGCTTACAAGATCAGTTTGGTAACGATGATTTAATTTTAGCGGAATACGGTGCAACAGTTGTTGGAATGGAAATACTAAGAGAAAAAGCAGAAGAAATTGAAATTGAAGCAAGAAGTAAAGCAGTTGTGCAAATGGCAATTAGTTCTCTTTCTTATAGTGAATTAGAAGCGATTGAGCATATTTTTGAAGAATTAGATGGTAATGAAGGGTTACTAGTAGCTTCTAAAATAGCTGATAGAGTAGGAATTACACGTTCTGTAATCGTTAATGCACTTCGTAAACTTGAAAGTGCCGGCGTTATCGAATCACGTTCTTTAGGAATGAAAGGTACTTACATTAAAGTACTAAACAATAAGTTTTTAGTGGAATTAGAGAAAATTAAATCTCATTAAGAAAAAAGTGTAGTGCTTATGAATGAACTGGTAGTTTTGGAATTTAGCTTCCTTTAGAAGAGCTGTGAAAGAAGTAGTCATACTTACATTGGGAAGGTGAATATTCTAGTTAAGCTACAACTGAATGTGACTAAATAAGTACATTTTATTATAAGTAATAACCAAAAAATAGCGCTTATGATGCGAAAGCATTATAAGCGCTATTTTTTTTTGTTAGTTTGTAGTTTTAATGGAGTGGGTCAAAAGTCCTTGTTGAAAAATAAGTCTAAATGACGACGGATTTTAACATTTCGTTCATGGACATATTTAACTTGGTAATTTACAATTAGTGATAGGCGTTTTCAAAATTCGACAAAGCTTTACAATACATTTCGACAATACTTTTTTATTTTTGGGGGTTATGATGAAGATTTTTTCAAGTTCGATTCAGTCATTAGAGAGAGGGCTGCAATACTCTGCTAAAAAGCATGAAGTAACCTCACACAATATTGCAAATGTAGATACACCGAACTATAAAAGAAGAGAAGTCCAACCGACATTTCAACAAATTTATAATTCTGCATTATCAGCAAATAAAACAGATAAGAGACATTTAGATTTCTCCAATAGTCCATCTAGTACTCATTCTGTTAAAACAGCAATAAACTCTTATTCTCATAATGGTAATAATGTAGATATAGATAAAGAAATGTCTGAGTTAGCGGAGAATCAAATTTATTACTATACATTAGTAGATCAATTAAGTGGAAAGTTTCAGTCATTACAAAATGTAATTAAAGGAGGGAGGAATTAATGTCTATGTTTAACTCTATGAACATATCTGCTTCAGCCTTAACAACACAACGTTTGCGTATGGATGTTATTTCTTCCAATATGGCAAATGTAGATTCAACGAGAGCTACATATGAAAATGGTCAATGGCAGCCGTATAAGCGGAAAATGGTCGTTGTACAGCCGAACGAACAGAATAGCTTTAAATCTTTTTTACAAAAAGCAACGAATGGTAACAATGTTGGCGCTGGAGTGAGAGTAACAAATATTGTAGAAGATGATGCTCCTTTCCGATTAGATTATGACCCAACGCATCCAGATGCAAACGAAGAAGGTTATGTACAGTTACCTAACGTTGACCCGTTAAAAGAAATGGTAGATCTAATGAGTGCTTCAAGGTCATACGAAGCTAACGTCACTGTTTTTAATGCATCAAAAGGTATCATGATGAAGACTTTAGAACTAGGTAAATAAGGAGTGTGAAAAATTTTGACGGTAAAAATAAATAACGCATTATCTTGGATGCCTCAAACTAACAATATGGCAAAGCCTATTGAAGTTCAAAGTCAATTTAGTAATTATTTGAAAACGGCACTGAATGAAGTAAATAATAATCAGCTAGCATCTAATAAAGCTACAGAAATGTTAGTGAATAACGAAGGTGTAGAATTACACGACGTATTAATTGCTCAACAAAAAGCTAGCATTTCCCTCCAATTAACAATGGAAGTAAGAAATAAAGCGATTGAAGCTTATCAAGAAATAATGAGAATGCAAGTTTAATATATAAGGCAAGCTTTTATCTTAACTTACCTTTGTTAAAACTAATTCCTTTATAAATGAAATCAAAGACAAAATGCGGTTATTAACTGCATAGATGTACTGCGAGATAATAACCGGGGGATAGGAAAAGAATGAAAGAGAAATTAATTATATATAAACAAAAAATTACAGAATATTGGAGCGCTAGAAAAAAATATCAAAAAACGGCTATTATTAGCGGATTCATTGTTTCAATACTCGCAATATTCGCTATTATATATTTTACAAATAAAACGGATATGGCGCCGTTGTATAGAGATTTAACGTATCAAGAGACTGGTCAAATCAAGGAAGTTTTAGATTCAAGAAGCATTCCTTATGAGATTAGTCAAAACGGTACGGCGATATTAGTTCCTCAAGAACAAGTAGATGCATTGAAGATAGATCTTGCTGCGGAAGGTATTCCGAAAAGCGGTAGTATCGACTATTCCTACTTTAGTGAAAGATCTGGCTTTGGAATGACAGACAATGAATTCCAAATGTTAAAATTAGATTCGACACAAACAGAGCTAGAAAATTTAATAAAAAGTATCGACGGAGTTAACGATGCGAAAGTAATGATTTCAATGCCACAAGAAGGTATTTTTGTGCGTGATTCATCTCAAGAAGCATCGGCATCAATCGTTTTAAATACAAGATCTGGTCAACAATTTGATCAAGCGCAAATTAATGCCCTTTATCATTTAGTAGGAAAAAGTATACCAAACCTCTCTACAGATAATATCGTCATAATGAACCAATATTTTGAGTACTACGATTTAAAAAATTCAACAGATCAAGGCAATAATATTACGATTGCATCACAGTTAGATTTAAAGAGAGAAATTGAGCGTGATATACAACGACAAGTTCAACAAATGCTAGGAATGATGATGGGGCATGAAAACGTAATCGTTTCCGTTACAACGGATATTGATTTCACACAAGAGAATAGAGAAGAAAATCTTGTAACTCCAGTTGACCCGGATAATATGGAAGGCATCGCGGTTAGTGTGGAAAGAATAACAGAAACATATACGGGTGCTGATAATGAAGCAGGAGGAATTACTGGAACGCAAGATAGTGACATTCCGAGTTATGTAGCAGGCGGCGCTAGTGGATCTGGCGACTATGAACGAATGGAAGAAAGAATTAATAATGATGTAAATCGAATTCGTAGGGAAATAGTTGAAAGCCCATATAAGATTCGGGATATGGGAATTCAAGTTATGGTACAACCACTTGATCAACAAGATTTAATGGCGCAACAAAATACCGTAAATGATATAAAACAAATTTTAAGTACAGTTGTACGTACTTCGATAGATAAAGATGCACTTGGTGAAAATCCGTCCGTTGAAGAAATGGAAGACCGTATCGTTGTATCTTTACAACAATTTTCAGGTCAAGTTAGCTTTGACAGGGAAGAAAATTCGTTCATTCCTTTATGGGTTTATATCAGTGTAGGTGCTTTAATCGCACTCGTTATCATTTTACTATTCTTATTGTTCAGAAAACGGAAAGATGACGAAGAAGAGGAAGAATATATAGTAGAAGAAGAAAAGATTATTAATATTCCGGATATAGGAACTGAAAAAGAAACCGAAGCTTCAGCTCGAAGAAAACAGTTAGAAAAACTTGCAAAAGAAAAACCAGATGAATTTGCAAAACTATTAAGAAGTTGGTTATCAGAATAGGAGGGGCAACATGGCAAAAGCATCAAATTCAAAATTTTTTACAGGTAAACAGAAAGCAGCCATCCTCCTAATCTCTTTAGGGCCTGATGTATCTGCATCTGTATATAAGCATCTATCGGAAGAAGAAATAGAAAAATTAACTTTAGAAATTTCAAGTGTTAGAACTGTTGATTCCCAAATTAAAGAGAATGTTTTAGAAGAGTTTCATCAAATTGCTGAAGCACAAAATTACATATCACAAGGTGGTATATCTTACGCCAAGGCAGTTTTGGAAAAAGCATTAGGTGTTGATCAGGCAAATGCAATTATTAATCGTCTTACTTCTTCTTTACAAGTAAAACCATTTGATTTTGCTAGAAAAGCAGATGCATCGCAAATTTTGAACTTTATTCAAAATGAACATCCACAAACTATTGCGTTAGTACTTTCCTATTTGGAGCCAACTAAATCTGGACAAATTTTATCCGAGCTCCCACAAGAGTTACAGGCTGATATAGCGAAAAGAATTGCAGTTATGGATAGTACTTCACCAGAAATTATTAATGAAGTGGAACAAATTTTAGAAAGAAAATTATCAGCTACTGTCACTAGAGACTATACAAATACTGGCGGAGTTGATGCAGTCGTTCAAGTATTAAATCAGGTGGATAGAAGTACGGAACGAACAATTCTTGATTCGTTAGAGATTCAAGATCCTGAACTAGCGGATGAAATTAAAAAGAGAATGTTTGTATTCGAAGACATTGTTACATTAGATAATATGGCAATCCAACGTGTAATTCGTGATGTTGAAAACGAAGATCTATTATTAGCACTAAAAGTAGCAAGCGAAGAAGTAAAAGAAATTGTGTTTAAAAATATGTCTAAACGAATGATGGAAACAATGAAAGAAGATATGGAATATATGGGTCCAGTTCGTTTGAAAGATGTAGAAGAAGCGCAGTCTCGTATCGTTGGAACAGTTCGTAATTTAGAAGAAGCTGGTGAAATTGTCATTGCGCGCGGTGGAGGAGACGATATTATTGTCTAATATTATAAAATCTCAATATTCTACTATAAAATCAGCCAAACCGATAAAATTAACGCCAATAACGTTACAAAACGATCAGGATGAAGCATTGTATGTTGATGAAGGGCAAGCCTATCTCGAGCAAATCGAACGAGCAAAGGATGAGGCTTCCGGAATAATTCAAAAAGCTAATCAATATAAAGAAGAAGTGTTGCAACAATTGTTAGCGGAAAAGGAAAATTGGGAGTCTGAGAAAGTAATATTAAAGCAAGAAGCTTTTAACGAAGGCTATAAAAATGGCTATGATTCAGGTGAATCCGAAGCGAAAAAAGATTACGAGACGATAATAAATAATGCAAATACAACAATGAGATTAGCAAAAGAACACTATACTGAAAAATTAGACATGCTAGAAGAAGAGATGTTAAAAATTTCTATCAAAATAGCAGAGAAGATAGTGGGTACGGCACTCTCCTTAGATGAAATGCAATTCGTTTCATTTGTGAAGCATGCATTAAAAGAAGTGAAAGAAAAAGAGGAGATAAAGGTTTTTGTAAGCCCTAATCGTTTTTCTCTATTAATAGATAATAAAGCAAGCCTACAAAGTGTAGTAAATAATGTAAGTGAAATATTGATATTTGCCGATAAGGAGTTAAGTGAGTCTTCATGTTGGATTGATTCTTCAGCTGGGAGAATGGATGCAACGGTTGATACACAATTAGAGCAAATTAAAGAAAAACTACTTCAACTAGTTCAAAAAAAGGATGCATAATTCATGATGATAATTGACCAAATATTACAGGAAATTGAATCTTCTCATTCTTTTAAATTGTATGGGAAAGTTAAAAAAGTAATAGGTTTAATGATTGAATCAAAAGGTCCCGAATCATCGATAGGTGATGTTTGCAATATTATCCTTGATAAAAGACGGAAAAAAATTGTTCAGGCTGAAGTAGTAGGGTTTCGAGAAGATCATATATTGCTTATGCCGTTCACTTCAGTCCAAGATATAGGTCCTGGATGTATCGTCGAAACAACACATAAGCCATTACAAATACAAGTAGGCGAAGCACTCAAAGGAATGGTCTTAAACCCACTAGGTTTACCTCTCGCTGAAGGGGAACAATTACCAGTAGGACTTAAAGGTTATCCTACAGAACAAAACCCTCCAAATCCAATGACGAGACCACCTGTTCAAGACGTTTTAGAAGTTGGTGTTAAAGTGATTGACGGTTTGTTAACGGTTGGTAAAGGGCAAAGAATAGGGATTTTCGCCGGAAGTGGAGTAGGTAAGAGTACGCTGCTCGGTATGATAGCCCGCAATACGTATGCTGATATTAATGTTATTGCACTAGTTGGAGAGCGTGGTCGAGAAGTTAGAGAATTTTTGGAAAAGGACTTAGGTCCAGAAGGAATGAAAAAGTCAATCGTTATTGTTGCTACATCGGATCAACCAGCGTTAATGAGAATAAAGGGAGCGTATACAGCTACTGCAATCGCTGAGTATTTTCGAGATAAAGGTTTAAACGTTTTATTAATGATGGATTCTGTTACCCGTGTTGCTATGGCACAACGAGAAATAGGCCTAGCAATTGGGGAACCTCCTACAACAAAAGGATACACTCCTTCCGTATTTTCTATTTTGCCAAAATTATTGGAACGTACTGGCACAAATGAAAAAGGATCTATAACAGCATTTTATACAGTATTAGTGGACGGGGACGATATGAACGAGCCAATCGCTGATACAGTCCGAGGGATATTAGATGGACATTTTGTACTCGATAGAGAGCTAGCGAATAAAAACCAATACCCTGCGATTAATGTATTAAAAAGTGTTAGTAGAATAATGAACAATTTAATAGATAAGGAGCATAAAGACGCTGCTGATACACTTAGAGAAAAACTTTCTAAATATTATCAAGCGGAAGATTTAATAAATATTGGAGCATATAAACGAGGAGCTTCTAAAGAGATAGATGAAGCAATAGCGATGTATCCTAATATCATTCAATTTATTAAACAATCGGTTACAGATAAACTTTCCTATGAGCAAGCGATTGAGCAATTAAAAAATGTAGTAAGGTAGGATGATTCCAATTGAATGATAAGTTATATAAACTTCAAAATATATTGAAAATCAAGCAATCGGAAAAAAATGTTATCCACTCTGAATATAAAGAGGCCATTGAACAATTTGAAAAAGAAGGTAATCAGTTATATAGCCTACTGAAAAAGAAAGAAGATTTAGAGGAGTCCATTCATAACAGGATTAGTACTGGAATCAAGGTAGAACAGTTAATGCAACAACAATATTTCGTAACTAATCTTGAGAAATCTTTATTAATCCAACAGAGAAAAGTAAGTCATGCGAGAGCTTTTATGAATCTAAAGGAAGAAAAATTAAAAGAGCAAGCTGTAGAATGCAAGAAATATGAAAAGCTTGTTCAAAATTATACAAGTATGATTCAGGAAAAGGCGAAAAAATTAGATATTCAATTTTTAGATGAACTATCAATACTTCAATTTACGCATCAACCAAATAGGTGAATTATATGGCAAAAGTTAAGAAAAAAGTTCAAACGGAAGAACCGAAAAAGTATAGTTTTCTTCAAAAACTATTTTACCTTTATATCATCCCATTTTTGTTTTCCATTACGGTTGCATTGTTGCTATTAACGTATTGGGGGATTAACGTTTTCGAGGAGATTAAGCAATTTACTGAACAACGTTCGATACAAATGGAAGAGGAAAAACAAGAAGATGAGGAAGAAATGAATAGTATAGATACTTCGGAACAACTAGATACAAATACGAATAACACCATTATACAACTAGAAAATGAAGTGATTGAAAAACAAAATGAAATATTAAGATTAACAGCCGAGTTGAAAATAGCAAGTGAAACCATTGATGAGTTGAAAGAGCAACAGGATGAAATAAATTTATCTATTAAAGAAGTAGCAACTATGTATGAAAGAATGTCTACTAAAAAAGCAGCGCAAATTTTAAAAGAACTAGATGAAGATATGACATTGCAAATATTAAAGAAGTTAAGTGTAAATAAAAGATCCGCTATATTAGGACAACTTGATCCAGAAGTAGCAGCTAAATATACGGAGCGTTTAGCTTCTAATTAACGTTGGAGATGAGGTGTGATTAGTTGGAAGTACCAATGTTGTTAGATGTAACAAATGTAAAAGCATCTTCTGGTGTTCATAATAAAAATAATCAAACAAAAGAAAAGAATGCTGAGACAGATTTTTCTACTATTCTTTTAAAAACGGAAAGATTATTACACGATGAAAGTCTAGCTAATGTTATTCCAGATAATGTTTCAATAGATCTTCCGATTTTATTAGAAACTACAGATGTTGTAATGGTAGAAGAGTTACTGGATCAATTTATTAATATTCTTAACGAATTTCCAGATCAAGAAAAAGATGAAGAGTATACGCATTATTTGCAATCAATCATTAACCTTATTTCTTCCAATGAAACAATAACAGCTAAACTAGATGTTACTTTTCAAGATATGGATAAAAAATTGGATGCACCAATATTAAAACAACTTTTACAGTATTTCAAAAAAGTAATGGACAACACGGAAGATTCGAATGTAAAAAAAGTGTTAACAGAAGAGCTACCAAAACTGGAAAAATTAATGCAACTAATTGAAAGTAAACTATTCGCAGCGTCTCCCTCTTTAAAGGAAGAACGAGCTATTATGCCATTTACTGCGAAACAAGTTGTAAAAGAGGCAGCATCACCGATACCGTTGTCCACTTTTCAGGTGGAGCAATTCCAAACACCTAAACAATCTATAATACATGTAACTTTAAATACAGCATCTGACAATGTAGCTAGAGAGCAATTAATCTCAAGAATTGAACAGTTGTTATTGAAGAGTAATGTTCAAACGATAAATGGAAATAAACAATTTACAATGCGTTTGCATCCAGATCATTTAGGAACATTACATATAAAAATTCAACAAACGGATGCGGGTCTAATGGCAAGAATTATTGCTCATTCAAAAGCAGCTCATCATTTGCTTGAAAATAGTGTTGGGAATTTAAAATCTAGTCTAGTGGCAAGTAACGTACAATTAGATAAAGTCGAAATTGTATTTCAAGACCAAGAAAATAGACTATTGAATCAAGAACGACAGCAAAAAAATGATCAACAAAAAGAACATAATCAATTCGAAAATAAAGAGCTCGAAGATAATGAGACAAATGATACACAGCTGTTTGAATCCATCTTAAATGAACAGTTAGATTCTTCAATAGATAGGTGAAATAAATGACAAAAATTACGAGTGATCTTTATATAGAAAATATACCAACTGCGACGAATAAGCAAAATGACATAATGGGAAAAGATGACTTTCTTCGTCTATTAATTGCCCAACTTCAAAACCAAGACCCTTTAAATCCGATGGAAGATCGTGAGTTTATTGCCCAAATGGCAAACTTTTCAACTCTAGAACAAATGACGAATTTAAATAAAAGTATGGAGTCATTTGTAGAAAATCAGCATATGCAAAACATTTTATCTCTTCAACATTACATTGGGAAAGAGGTTTCTTGGGAAGAAACGGTATCAGAAGGAGATACTCAAACAGTTATTAATAATACGAACATTGTGAAATCTATCTCTCTTAAAAACGGACTTGCCAGTTTTATATTAGATAATGATAAAGAGGTTAGCATTTATCAAATTAATTCCGTTACGAATCCGGTTGACGAAAGTTCTAATTCCATTATTTCTGCTTCACATTTAATTGGTAAAAAAGTATCAATTAATTGGAAAAATGAGGAGTTAAACAATCTAGAAGTCACGTCTGTTTTGACGAAAGCTGGTCAGACGTTTATAACCGTTAACAATGATGCATTATTAAATGAAAAAATACCACTTAATTCGCTAATTCGAATATCTAATTAATATTTTCTAAGGAGGAAAAAAAGATGCTAAGATCCATGTACTCCAGTATCGGAGCGTTACGCAACTTTCAAACGAAATTAGATGTAATTGGAAATAATATCGCTAATGTAAATACTTACGGTTTTAAGAAAGGACGTACAACTTTCCAAGAAATGATGGTCCAACAAATTTCAGGCGCTAGTGGTCCAGCAGGAGGAAGAGGTGGAATTAATGCTGTCCAAGTTGGTCTAGGCTCAACATTAGCTTCTATTGATAGCATTCAAACACAGGGGTCATTACAAACAACTGCAAGACCGCTAGATTTAGCGCTTTCTGGTGATGGATTCTTTGTCGTAGGTACGATTGCTGACGTAACACGAGTAAACGTAGATTCCAATACAAATTACGGTAATAATAGAATATTAGGTGGAGCAATTGATAGTTCAGTTGCACTAAACTATACGCGGGCTGGAAATTTTTATTTAGATAATAATGGCTATATTGTAAATGCGAACGGAATGTATTTAATAGGAGACACAGGTGAAAAAACTGTACCAACCGAAGCTGTAATAAATGCATCAAATGCAGCATTAAACTCTGCTGAAAACTTCTTTGAAGAGTATCGCAATTTCCGTAATGATACGAACAAACTTATTGATGTAGCATCAAAATATTTAGAGGCACAACGTACATTTGTGGACGCACAAAAGGCAAACGAAGAGGCTGGAGGAGCTGATCCAATTTTAGCTGCCGCAGCCACTGCCGCAGAAAACTCTCGAGATAATGCGAAAGAAGAATTTGATAGGTTTTATGATTTATTTGGACCTAGATTAGAAGAGTTTAATACAGCAGGTCAAACAATTAATGAGTCAATTACTCAATTTATTAGTAACACAGGTGAATTAGTGTATCAATTATCAGATCCAATTGCACAAGAATACGATAAAGTTATTTCGGATGAAGCCAATGAAAATGAATTAAAAGATTTTGTATACTATGCACAAACAGTTAAAGAGTCATTAAATAACGCCTACCAAACTTTTGAAAACTTTGTAGCAAAAGCAGAACTAGTTCAATCGCCATCTTGGTCGGATTCACTAAGTGGTAGCCCAGGGTTAATTCAAATTCCACCAAATGCAAGAAGTTTTAGTATCTCTTCTGATGGAACAGTATCGTTTATTGATCAGTTAGGCAGCTTGAAAATTGCTGGTCGATTAATGGTTGCAAAGTTTCCAAATGATGCCGGGTTAGAAAGAGTTGGAGAAAACTTATTCCAACAGTCCAATAACTCGGGTTCGATTGATAAAAATGGTGACGGTATTCAATTAAGTGAATTGTTTGCACCAGGAACGAATGGAGCTGGAGGAATTGTAGCAGGGACGTTAGAAATGTCAAACGTTGACCTTTCCGAAGAATTTACAGAGATGATAACAGCGCAACGTGGATTCCAAGCAAACACACGTATTATTACAACTTCAGATGAAATCTTACAAGAACTAGTAAACTTGAAAAGGTAAGAAGGTAAATAAAATATCTTCTAGTAGGCGATAAAAATGATTAAATTAACAAAGTTAAATGGAAAAATATTCGCACTTAATGCGTGGCATATAGAACAAGTAGAAGAAACCCCAGATACTGTTGTCACTTTAACAAACGGAAAAAAGATAATCGTACAGGAAAGAATGGCTGAGGTAATGAACTTTAGCATTTCGTTTTATCAATCGATTAATGAAAATAGGGGCATAGGAGGACCACATGTTCCAAAATAAATTATTAAATAAAATGATGATTATTATTCTTGTAATTGCTTTACTTGGAATTGTAGCTTTTTTTACGCTTGATAAAATTTATGCTAAGCCTACAGATGGAGAGCCTTCTATTGATGAAATTCTTCAGTATTCTCAAGACTTAGAAGAAATAACGACTAACTTAAAAAATGGTGGCTATGTACGAATTCAATTCAAGGTACAAACAGATAGTAAAAAAGCTAAAAACGAACTCATAAAAAGAGATTTCCAAATTCGTAATACTATTATTCATTTGATTTCTGATAAAGATAAAAAGGATTTTTCAGGTAAAGAATCCCTTCAAAATATTGAAGAGGAAATAGAGACGGCATTAAATGAATTTATGGAAGAAGGAAAAGTAGTAAGTGTTTATATTACTTCCTTCCTTCTTCAAAATTAATGGTAGGTATTGGTAGTAGAAGGAGGTGACTTTATGTCAAGTGAAGTAATGTCACAAAACGAAATTGACGCTTTATTATCTGCGCTCTCTACTGGTGAAATGAACGCAGAGGAATTAAAAAAAGAACAGGCAGAGAAGAGAGTAAGAGTATATGACTTTAAAAGAGCTTTACGTTTCTCTAAAGATCAAATACGTAATTTAACACGTATACATGAAAATTTCGCGAGGAGTTTAACGACTTACTTTTCTGCGCAGCTTAGAACATATATTCAAATAAATGTCGCTTCCGTTGACCAGTTACCGTATGAGGAGTTTATTCGTTCCATTCCGAAAATGACGATATTGAATGTGTTTGAAGTACCACCTTTAGAAGGAAGAATCGTAATGGAAGTTAACCCTAACATCGCATATGCAATGTTAGATCGCCAGCTAGGTGGAAGCGGTAGTAGTTATAACAAAATTGATAGTTTAACAGAGATTGAAACCAAATTAATGACCGCCTTATTTGAAGGAGCCATTGAAAATATTGGTGAAGCCTGGGATTCTGTCGCGAAAGTAGATCCGATTTTATCAGATTTAGAAGTTAATCCACAATTTTTACAAATGGTATCACCTAACGAGACAGTTGTCGTCATTTCGTTTAATATTACAATTGGTGAAATTAGCGGAATGATTAATATATGTATTCCTCATGTCGTACTAGAGCCGATTATTCCAAAATTATCTGTTCTTTATTGGATGGAAGAAAAAACAAAGGCACGACAAGACCATGAAATTGCAGCGTTAAAGCAGGCAATAAGAGGCACTCATTTGATATTAAAGGCAGAGTTAGGAAGTTCTGATATATATTTCTCTGAGTTGTTAGACTTGTCAGTAGGGGATGTATTACCATTAAGACAAAAAATTGACCAACCAATTATCGTGAAAGTTGACGAAAAACCTACATTTAAAGGGCAAGTTGGAAAGTTGAATCAACAAATGGCCGTTCAAATTTTAGAAGAAATAGAGGAGGGAGTAGGGGAAGATGAATGAAGGCATGTTATCACAAGATGAAATAGATGCGCTACTTCGAGGTACGAACGATGATAACGATACGTCCCTCTTAACGAAAGTAAAAGATTTACAAGATCACTTTACGGAAATGGAGCAAGACGCCCTTGGAGAGATAGGTAATATCTCTTTTGGTAGTTCAGCAACAGCTCTATCAACCTTATTAAATCAAAAAGTAGAAATTACAACTCCTAAAGTTACATTAGTGGATCAAGAAGAGTTAGAATCAGAATTTCCGGAACCTTATGTAGCAATAAGAGTGAACTATACTGATGGTTTTTCCGGTATGAATATTCTCGTAATTGAACAGAAAGATGCTGCGATTATTGCAGATTTAATGTTAGGCGGAAATGGACACTCTCCAGCTGAATTATTAGATGAAATTCATTTAAGTGCTGTCCAAGAAGCGATGAATCAAATGATGGGATCGGCCGCCACTTCGATGTCTACTGTTTTTTCCAAAAAAGTAGATATATCGCCACCATCAGTCTTATTATTAGACTTTAAAGTCGGAGAAGGAAAAGACGAAATTCCGAATGATGAAATGCTTGTAAAAGTTGCTTTTAATTTAAAAATCGGTACGCTTATTGATTCATCTATTATGCAAGTATTACCATTGCCGTTTGCGAAAGCTCTAGTAGAGGAATTATTGAATCCTGGAGGGGTAGAACCTGTAGTTAAGGAAGAGGTTAAAGTAACTAACTACAATGAAGTGGTAACTCCTGAGCCTAGCTCCGACTATCGTAACGAAGTAGTACACGAGAGCTATAGGCAACCTGAACAGCACACAAGCGTTCCACAACCACAGGCTGCGCCATTACAACAAAACGTTAATGTTCAACGTGCTGAATTTACTTCTTTTTCAGAAGGACCTGTTCAAGAAACAGGATCAAACAACCTAAATATGTTACTAGATATTCCACTCCATTTAACAGTCGAATTAGGAAGAACAAAACGAACAGTTAAAGATATTTTAGATCTATCAACAGGATCTATTATTGAGTTAGATAAATTAGCTGGTGAACCAGTTGATATTTTAGTAAACAATAAATTAATTGCTCAAGGGGAAGTAGTTGTTATAGACGAAAGCTTTGGAGTAAGAGTAACTGACATCATAAGTCAAACAGACCGCATAAAAAAGTTACGCTAAATTAGGAGGAAAAAGAATGGGAAAAACAATTTTAATTGTCGATGATGCAGCATTTATGAGAATGATGATAAAAGATATATTAACTAAAAATGGATATGATGTAGTGGCAGAGGCTGCCGATGGTGTACAAGCTGTTGAAAAATACAAAGAGCATCATCCGGACTTAGTTACGATGGATATAACGATGCCAGAAATGGATGGAATTACAGCATTAAAAGAAATTAAACAAATCAACCCGAATGCGAAAGTAATTATGTGTTCTGCAATGGGGCAACAGGCAATGGTAATTGATGCAATCCAAGCTGGAGCGAAAGACTTTATTGTTAAACCTTTCCAAGCAGATCGAGTTATTGAAGCAATTCATAAAACACTATCATAGAGGTGTCTTCTTTGTATGCTCACATAAGTAAAATTTTTATTGTTACTATAAGTTTACTAGTCATCTTCCCTTTTTCTGCATTAGGTGCAGAAAAGGGAGATGGAATGCTAAATGAATTATTTGATCAGGAGAGTCCGTCTAATCAAAAGACGGAAGCTAATGAAAGTACTGTAAGTAGAGAAGGAGAAGAACGTATAGAAGCGTTTGAAAGCCCTACTATTACAGCATGGGATTTTATTAAAATGTTTCTCACATTAGGTTTTGTTTTACTATTACTATACTTTACTTTGAATTTTATTAATAAGCGTAATCAATGGATAGGTGCTAGCAAAACAGTACTTAATGTTGGAGGTACAACGTTAGGTAACAATAAATCAGTTCAACTAGTAAAAGTTGGAGACTCTATTTTCGTATTAGGGGTAGGAGATTCTATTAACCTACTGAAAGAAATTACGAATGAAGAGGAAAAAGAAGTGATCTTAAATTCTTATAAGGATCGAACAGAAGGCAATCTTGCACTAAATAAAGTTCCAATTAAGCAAGTGTGGAGTAAGGTGACAGGAACTGAAGAAAAGGGAGCTCCGTCTATTTCGTTTTCTTCCCTTTTAAAGAAACAATTAGGGGATATCTCTCAAGAGAGGAAAAAGAGAATGGAAACAATAGATAGGAAGGTCCACGACGATGAATGATTTATTACAAGCGTTAGGTAATAATGATGCTTCAACAGTCGCCACCTCTGTACAACTTCTATTACTATTAACTGTTTTATCAATAGCACCAGCAATATTAATAATGATGACAAGCTTTACTAGAATTATTATCGTATTATCTTTCGTTAGAACGTCTCTAGCTACTCAACAAATGCCACCAAACCAAGTACTAATTGGCCTGGCTATGTTTTTAACATTTTTTATTATGGCCCCGACTTTTGGTCAAATAAATGAACAAGCGTTAACCCCTTTATTTAATGAAGAAATTACGTTAGATGAGGCTTATGAGCTAGCGACCGTTCCTATTAAAGAATTTATGAGTAAACATACTAGACAAAAAGATTTAGCACTATTTATGGATTACACAGGAATGGAACGTCCAGAAACGTTAGAGGATATCCCTTTGACCGTTCTCGTTCCAGCATTTGCAATTAGTGAATTGAAAACAGCATTTCAAATTGGCTTTATGATTTTTATTCCATTTTTAGTAATCGATATGGTTGTTGCGAGTGTTCTTATGTCAATGGGGATGATGATGTTACCCCCAGTTATGATCTCGTTACCTTTTAAAATTTTACTATTTGTATTAGTGGATGGTTGGTATTTAGTAGTTAAATCATTATTGCAAACATTTTAAAGTAGGTGAAGAAAGATGAGTCCAGAGTTTGTAATATCGATGGCTGAAAAAGGCGTTTATACCATTCTTTTAATTAGTGCACCCTTATTGCTATTAGCGTTAATTGTTGGGTTAATAGTTAGTATATTTCAAGCAACTACTCAAATACAAGAACAAACACTTGCATTCATACCTAAAATTGTAGCCGTGTTAATTGGACTTGTCGTATTTGGACCATGGATGTTAACGACAATGCTTTCGTATGCAATGGATATTTTTGAAAATATTCATCGGTTTGTGAATTAGTATGATCGATTGGTTAAACTATTTTCCAGCCTTTTTGCTAGTGTTTGTGAGGGTAACCACCTTTTTTGTAACACTCCCTCTCTTTTCTTATCGGAGTGTACCTGCAAATTTTAAAGTAGGTATTGCATTTTTTTTATCATTAATTATGGCTTTTTCATTAGACTTGCCCGTTATTGAAATAGATGGCTTTTATATTTTACTTGTTTTAAAGGAATTATTAGTAGGGTTATTAATTGGACTAATTGCTTATATGATTATGGCGGCCATTCAAATAGCAGGTGGATTTATCGATTTTCAAATGGGGTTTGCGATTGCAAACGTCATAGATCCACAAACAGGGGCACAAAGTCCAATTATCGGGCAATATTTTTATATTTTTGCATTGCTACTATTACTATCGGTAAATGGACATCACTTAATGATTGACGGGATTTTTTATAGTTATCAATTAATAGATTTAACGCAAGGTTCGTTACCAATGTCCGATGAGAATGTACTAGAATTTGTAGTTCAAGTTGTGAATACGATGTTTCTCGTAGCCTTTCAATTAGCTATTCCAATAGTGGGAGCACTTTTTTTAGTTGATGTAGCTCTTGGTATTGTGGCTAGAACAGTTCCACAACTAAATGTATTTGTTGTCGGTTTACCGTTAAAAATAGGTGTTAGTTTTATAGCAATTTTAGTATCTTTTACGATACTCTTTTCACTCATTTATAACTTGTTTGAAATGATGCTTTATGCTATGAGAGGTTTAATGGATTTACTTGGAGGAATGTAGATGGTTCATCAATTAAAGCTAGATTTGCAGTTTTTTGCCGGAGAAAAAACAGAGAAAGCAACTCCGAAAAAAAGGCAAGATACGAGAAAAAAAGGACAAGTTGCTAAAAGTTCTGATGTGAACACAGCTATCGTATTGTTAGGGGTTTTTCTAACTTTATTTGCCATTGGTCCTTTCATGAAAGATAGTCTTATGAATCTATTTAAACATTCTTTTCAAGTATATATGCATGAAACCATCACTATACAAAATGTTCATTTAATCTTTTTAGATATATTAGGAAAATTGTTTGTCGTACTTGGTCCAATTATGTTGGCCGCTATCGTTAGTGCAATTGTTGCGAACTATCTACAGGTTGGAACGTTGTTTGCTCCTGAAGCAATAAAAATGAAATTAAATAAGTTGGACCCTATTCAAGGTTTTAAACGGATCTATTCAGTACGAGCTTTAGTTGAGTTAGTAAAATCTTTATTAAAAATATTATTTGTAGGGTTAGTTGCTTTTTCTATTCTGTGGTTTAGTGTTTATGAATTGTTAAAGCTCTCACAACAAAGTGTTCATGCCGCTTTAGCCTTTTTAGGTAGAATGACCGTTCAAATGGGTCTGTTTGCAGGTGCGGCTCTTCTATTTTTATCTGTTTTTGACTATTTTTATCAAAGATACGATCACGAAAAAAACATTAGAATGTCAAAACAAGATATTAAAGACGAGTATAAGAAATCGGAAGGTGATCCGTTAATTAAATCCAAAATAAAGCAAAAGCAAAGAGAAATGGCCATGCAAAGAATGATGGCGGATGTACCAAAAGCAGATGTTATTATAACAAATCCGACTCATTTTGCTATTTGTTTAAAATATGATGGAGATAAAATGGATGCTCCTTATGTAATAGCTAAAGGAGTAGACTTTATTGCATTAAAAATACGTGAAGTTGCAAAAAGTCATAATATTACAATTGTTGAAAACAAGCCGTTAGCACGGGCTTTATATAGTCAAACAGAAATAGGAGATCCCATTCCAGAAGAGTACTTCCAAGCAATTGCTGAAATATTAGCGTATGTGTATCGTCTTAAAAATCAAGTTAAATGAGTTGTTTATTGAAAGGTGAGGTAATAAATGTCAGCAAGAGATTTATCTGTATTACTTAGTGTAATACTTATCGTTGCGATGTTAATCGTTCCATTTCCAGCATGGATATTAAGTATACTTATTATTATTAATATTTCCCTTGCCTTAGTTGTTTTACTTACAACGATGAATGTTCAAGAACCGTTACAATTTTCTATTTTTCCGTCCCTTTTACTACTATTAACTCTTTACCGTTTAGGTCTAAATGTTTCTACTACAAGGTCTATATTAAGTAAAGGGGATGCAGGTAGTGTAGTAGAAACGTTTGGAACCTTCGTAGTAGGTGGGAGTGTGATTGTCGGTTTAGTCGTATTTATCATTCTTGTCATAATCCAATTTGTTGTCATTACAAAAGGGGCGGAACGTGTATCAGAAGTTGCTGCTCGATTCACACTTGACGCGATGCCAGGAAAGCAAATGGCAATTGATGCCGATTTAAATGCTGGACTTATTTCGGAGCAATCCGCTCGTGAACGACGTGAGAAAATATCGAAAGAAGCAGACTTTTATGGAGCAATGGACGGTGCAAGTAAGTTCGTAAAAGGGGACGCGATCGCAGGTATTATCATCGTTTTTATAAATATTATTTTCGGTATAGTAATCGGAATGATTCAGTTAGACTTATCGTTTGGAGAAGCAGCTGCTAAGTTTACGATGCTTACGGTTGGAGATGGAATTGTCTCGCAAATTCCAGCTCTTTTAATTGCAACATCAACAGGTATTGTTGTTACTCGTGCAGCTTCAAATGGTAATTTAGGAACAGACATTACATCGCAGTTATTTGCCTATCCTAAAATGCTTTATGTTGCTAGTGGAACTATTTTTCTACTAGGTATAGGTACACCGATTGAACCGATTTTAACAACTCCGATCGCTTTGGCATTAGGAATTGGAGGATTCTTCATCTCCAGATCAAAACAAAGAGAAGAGATACAAGAGGAGATTATTGAAGAAGAAATAGTGACAGACGAGCTGAAAAGCCCAGATAGTGTCGTGAATTTACTTTCGGTTGATCCGATTGAATTTGAGTTTGGTTACGGACTAATACCACTAGCGGATTCGAAGCAAGGTGGAGATTTGCTAGATCGTATTGTCATGATTAGACGTCAATTAGCACTGGAACTAGGACTTGTCATACCTGTAGTGAGAATAAGAGATAATATACAATTACAACCTAATGAGTACAGGTTAAAAATAAAAGGAAGCGAAGTAGCGAGAGGAGAAGTGTTGCTAGATCATTATTTAGCAATGAGTCCTGGGGTAGAAGAAGAATCTATTGAGGGAATCGATACGATTGAGCCATCGTTTGGCTTACCAGCTAAATGGATATCAGAAGATACAAAAGATGAAGCGGAAATGTATGGATATACTGTTGTAGATCCTCCGTCCGTTGTATCAACACATATAACAGAAAAAATTAAACAACATGCTCACGAGTTATTAGGTCGTCAAGAAACAAAACAATTGATTGACCATTTAAAGGAAACTAGTCCTATTTTAGTAGAAGAAGTAACGCCAACTCCGTTGAACATAGGAGATGTACAAAAAGTACTTGCTAAACTGTTAAAAGAAAATGTTTCTATTCGAAATTTACCAGTGATTTTTGAAGTATTAGCCGATTACGGAAAAGTGACGGTTGATACAGATCTACTAACAGAATATGTTCGACAGGCTCTAAATAAACAAATTACAAACCAATACGTTGTCCCTGGAGATACGTTAAAGGTTGTAACCCTTTCAGGTAAAATTGAAAAATTAATTGCGGATCATATTCAACAAACAGAACACGGGAATTTCCTTAGTTTAGATCCAAACACGTCAATGGAAGTTGTGCAAAAGGTCGCGGAACAAATGGACCAATTTAACATTTATGGACAAACTCCAATTTTACTTTGCTCTCCAGCGGTAAGAATGTATGTAAAGCAACTAATCGAAAGATACCTTCAACAAGTTCCAGTTTTATCATATAACGAGCTAGAAGCAAGTGTAGAGGTTCAAAGTATTGGGGTGGTGAACATGAACGAATGAGAGTAAAAAAATTTAAAGCTAATTCAATGGCAGAAGCAATGAGGCTAGTTCGACAGGAGCTTGGAAATGATGCGGTTATTTTAAACTCAAAAGCGGTACATAGCTCTCGATTTTTCGGATTTCTAACGAAAAAACAGTTCGAGGTCATTGCTGCAATTGATGAAATTACGTCGATAGATTCAATTAAACAAAAAAGAAAACCTACCGAACATAAATCTACTTCTATTGTAAAAGAAGCTGTAACTATTCCTGATAACGGTGAGGTTCAAAATGATTTATTAAAAAACGTTGCTGAAATGAAGAAAATGTTAAAAAGTATTGAGAAAAACCAACCAAAAAAACAGCTATGGACGGAACCGATGATACAGTTGGAAGAAAAGTTACTAAACATAGATCTTCCAAATCAATTTGTAGAAGAAATTATGAGTTTTATTATAGATGAAGTAACGGAAGACGAAAAAAACAATTATCGTTCGTTAATCACTTTAGTAGATAACTATGTACAGGAAAGTTTAATTCCAGTTATCGATAACCAGGAAAGTTTAAAAAAGAAATACGTTTGCTTAGTAGGACCGACTGGAGTGGGTAAAACAACTACCCTTGCCAAATTAGCTGCTCACGCTACTTTGCACGAAAATAAAAAGGTCGGATTTATTACTACAGACACGTATCGAATTGCTGCAATTGAACAGTTAAAAACGTATGCCAATATTTTAGATGCACCATTAGAAGTTTGTTATAACGGTGAAGATTTTCAAAAAGCAAAAGCAAAGTTAGCCCATTTAGATATTATCTTTATTGATACTGCTGGAAGAAACTATTTAAAAGATGAATTTATAAAAGATTTAAGAAAAACGATTGATTTTAACAATGAGATGGAAACGTACTTAGTACTATCCTTAACATCTAAATTTGCCGATATGGAGAAAATAACGGAACAATTTTTACAACTTCCATTTGACGCTTATATATTAACAAAAATAGATGAAACATCAGCGGCCGGTACAATGTTTGCGTTAATGAAAAAATATGAAAAACAAATTTCCTACATTACAGAAGGGCAAGCAGTACCAGAAGATATTAAAAAAATTACATCGGCAGAGTGGACATCATATTTGCGAGAAGGGTTATCTAAATGAACGACCAAGCAGCATCACTGAGAGAAAAAATAGTAACAAAAAATAATAAACTCCATTTCAAAAAATACAGGACATTAGCAATTATTAGTGGTAAAGGAGGAGTAGGGAAATCTAATTTTTCCCTAAACTTTTCCTTATCACTTCAAAAAGCTGGTTTTTCTGTTCTATTGATAGATTTTGATATTGGTATGGCAAATATAGATGTTCTCATGGGTAAATCTAGTTTCGGTTCCATTATTGACCTTTTAAATAATGGGAAAAGTCTTCGTGACGTTATCCAAAAAGGACCTGAAGGCTTATCGTATATACCTGGGGGCTCAGGCTTAGCAGAAATATTTAAAATGGATAAAGAAACGGTACAACATTTGTTAAAAGAGCTTCAAAATGAGGCTATTCATTATGACTATTTACTTTTTGATATGGGTGCTGGTATGACAGAAGAAAACTTAAAGCTACTTCTTGCAATGGATGAAATTGTAGTTGTTACTACGTGTGAGCCAACCTCTATTACAGATGCTTATGCTGCATTGAAAATTATTACAATTTCTAACAACGAAATTCCACTATCTATTGTAGTAAATAAAGTTTTTGAAAGGAAACTCGCTGACAAAACGTTTTATCGTATTCAATCTGTGAGCAGAAAGTTCCTCCAAAAAGAAATTGGATTTTTAGGATCTGTTCCAGATGATCGGTATGTAACAAAATCGGTTATGGAACAAACTCCGTTCTTATTGGCTTATCCGAAATGTAACGCTAGCAAAGCGATTACTAATATAGCTACTTCATTCGCACACGAGGGAAGGATAACATCGAAAACAGATACACCGATGATATCGAAACTTTTTCATCTTTTCTTTGAGAGGTAGGGTAGTGACAGCATGAATAAAATGGTAAAAGTATTAGTAACAGACGACTCTCTCTTCATGAGGAAAATTATTTCCGATTTTCTAAACGCACATCCACAAATTAGTGTCGTCGCGACTGCTAAAAATGGACAAGAAGCATTAGAAAAAATTAATGAGTTTTCTCCAGATGTTGTTACATTGGATGTGGAAATGCCGGTTTTAGATGGTCTTAGTACGTTAGAAAACATAATGACACATAATCCACTGCCTGTCATTATGCTCTCTAGTACGACTGAGTCAGGAGCTGTAAATACAATAAAAGCAATGGAATTAGGTGCGATTGATTTTATTCCAAAACCTTCTGGTTCTATATCACTAGACTTATATAAGGTGAAGGAGGAATTAATAGAAAAAGTTCTTTTAGCTTCTACTGTAATACCACCAAAAAAAAATTCACAAAAAACAGAAAGAACAAAAAGTGAAAATAGTAAAAAATACCTAAAAGTTTTTAACGGTAAAGTCGATAATACAATTATAGGAATAGGCACATCTACTGGAGGTCCAAGAGCATTACAAGAAATATTATGCTCACTCCCAAAACAAACAGTGGCACCTATATTTATCGTTCAACATATGCCACCTCATTTTACAAAATCTTTAGCAAACAGATTAAATTCTGTAAGTGAAATAACTGTTGTTGAAGCAGTGCATGGTCAAAAAGTAGAAAAAGGTACAGCGTATATTGCTCCGGGGGGGCTACATATGGAAGTGGCTGAACAATTTGGTGACTTAACTATTCAGTTAAGTGAAACAGAACCATTCAAAGGGCATCGACCTTCAGTCAATAAACTCTTTTATTCTCTAAGTCTACTAAGAAACTACAAAAAAATAGCTGTAGTGATGACAGGGATGGGAACTGATGGTACAGATGGAATCCTTCAATTAAAAAAAAATGATGAAAGTACAGTTATTATAGCTGAATCTGAGGAATCTTCCGTTATATTCGGTATGCCGAAAGCTGCAATCCAAACTGGAAAAGTAGACGAAATTGTACACTTGCAACATGTTACGAATACTATATTGAAATATATTTAGGGGTGCTGAAAATGGAACTCAACCAATATTTAGATATCTTTATTGAAGAAAGTAAAGAGCACTTACAGTCAATAAACGATCAGTTACTACTTTTAGAAAAAAGCCCAGAAAGTCTAGAAATTGTAAATGAAATATTTCGATCTGCTCACACGCTAAAAGGGATGTCTGCGACGATGGGGTTTGAAGATTTAGCTAGTCTTACCCACCATATGGAAAACGTATTAGACGGCATTCGGAATGAAAAAATTGCTCCATCCTCAACTCTTTTAGATGTTGTTTTCTCTTCCGTTGAATATTTAGAAGAAATGGTAACATCGATAGCAGGTGGCGGCGACGGGAAAAAAGATGTAACGGAAGTTGTAGCTTTATTAAACCAAATTGTAAGCGGAGAAGCCGTTGAAGTAAGCAATACTAGTGAAAATAATAGCACTAGTACAAATTACGATTCTTATGAACTTACAATCTTAGAACAATCAGAAGAGCAAGGGTATTTCCCTTACGAGGTGACGGTAACGTTACGAGATGATTGTATGTTAAAAGCTGCTAGAGTTTTTATGGTTTTTGAAGTGGTAGAAAAACTAGGTGAAGTAATTAAGTCAGATCCACCGGTTGAAGTATTAGAAGAAGAGAATTTTGATAATTTTTTTACAATTACTATCGTTTCTAAAGACTCAGAAGAAAGTATACAACAAAGAATTTTTAAAGTATCAGAAGTAGAAAAGGTTGATATACAAGTTATAAACGTTAAACAACTTCAAGAAAATGAAAAAGAAGGTTCTAATGTTGCAGTAGAAGAAATTACACAAGCGATAACAGAAGTTGCGGTAACAGATGTAGTTGTTAATGAAGAAAAGAAATCAACCACTAAAAAAGTAGCATCAAATAAAACGATTAGAGTAAACATTGATCGATTAGACGTATTAATGAATTTGTTTGAAGAGTTAGTTATTGATCGTGGTAGATTAGAGCAAATCTCAAAAGATTTAAAGGTAACAGAACTCCAAGAAACAGTAGAAAGAATGTCTAGAATTTCAAACGATTTACAAAATATTATTCTAAATATGCGTATGGTTCCAATTGAAACAGTCTTTAATCGTTTCCCAAGAATGATAAGACAGCTTGCCCGCGATTTAGGTAAAAAAATAGATTTTCAAATTATTGGTGCAGAAACAGAGCTAGATCGAACGGTTATTGATGAAATTGGTGATCCGTTAGTACATTTAATTCGAAATGCAGTAGATCATGGAGTAGAAATGCCAGACATAAGAAGGCAAAACGGGAAAGAGGAAGAAGGTCAAATTATATTACGTGCATTCCATAGTGGTAATCATGTTTTCATTGAAATAAAAGATAACGGTTCAGGTATTAGTAAAACAAAAGTACTTGAAAAAGCTATTGAAAGAGGTATTTTGTCAAAAGAGAAAAGTGAAACATTAACGGATAAGGAAGTGTACCAATTAATCCTATCATCTGGATTTTCTACTGCAGACAAAATATCAGACATTTCAGGTCGCGGTGTCGGACTTGATGTTGTTAAAAGTACGATTGAATCGTTAGGCGGAACGATATCGATAGACTCTGAAGAAGGGAACGGAACGACTTTTTCAATTCAATTACCTTTAACGTTATCGATTATTTCTATTCTATTAACAGAAGTAGGCGCTGAAAAGTACGCAATTCCCCTTTCTTCTATTATTGAAACAGCTATTATTAATAACAGTGAAATTCAACATGTTCACGGTCAACAAGTTGTTCAATTTAGAGGAAAGGTTGTGCCACTAGTATTTTTAGATCGAGTATTTGATGTATCCAAGGTGGATGACTGCAACAGTGAATTGTCCTCTATCGTAATTGTGAAAAAAGGAGAGAAACTTGCTGGTTTGGTCGTAGATTCCTTTATTGGGCAGCAAGAAGTAGTGTTAAAGTCTCTTGGACAATATTTAAATCACACATTTGCTATTTCAGGTGCCACTATATTAGGTGATGGACAAGTAGCACTAATTGTAGACTGTAATACGTTAATTAATTAATAGGTTTATAGACTTAAACTAACTTTGATAGAGCCAAATAAACAGTCAACAATTAAATGAAGGAATGGAGGAGAGGCGGATGAGTATGGCGCAGGTTGGAGAGAAACTAATCGCATTTGAATTAAATAATGAGCAATATGTGATCCCGGTCAATCAAGTGAAATCTATTGAAAAAGTGCTTCCAATTACTAGAGTACCAAATGCACTTCCATATGTTAAAGGTGTAGTTAACTTACGTGGGGTTATTACACCAATTATCGATTTTAGAACGCGTTTTAACATCGAAGAGAAAGAATATACGAACACTACACGTATATTAATAACGATTTTTGATGATATAGAAGTCGGATTTATTGTAGATGCAGCTAACGATGTAATAGATATATTAGAGGAAAATATTGAACATCCTTCTAGTGTAGTAGGTTCGGTCGATCTAGAGTATATAAAAGGTGTTATAAACTTTAATAACTCTTTATATGTTTATTTAGATTTGGAGCAAATACTGAAGAAAGACGAAATACAAAATTAGGGTTTGAAACAATGAATACTTATGATGATTCAGTAATGGATGTGTTGAAAGAGCTCAGTAATATTGGAGCGGGTAATGCTGCAACAGCACTTTCATTATTGTTAAACAAAAAAATTAAAATGAATGTACCTACTGCTAAAATAGTTTCCTTTAACGAAATTATGGATTTAATTGGAGGAGCTGAAAGACCGGTAGCTGCCGTCTTTCTAAAAATGGAAGGTGAAATTGAGGGTAGTTTATTTTTTGTATTATCTCTAGAGGATGCTACTCGATTTGTTCAACAATTAACACATGACCCAACTACAAATTTTGAAAAATTTCAATACGAAGAAATGGCTATATCTGCCTTGCAAGAATTAGGAAATATAATTGCCGCACATTACTTATCAGCCATTTCAAATAGTATTGGTCAAAAATGTACTCCTTCTGTCCCAATAGTAGCGATTGATATGGTTGGTGCTATAGTTACAGAAGGACTATTACAAGTTTCGGAAGATAGTGACCATGCTATTTTTATTGATACAAGGCTAGAGGAAATTACAGACGATTCTATACATCAAGCTAAAGGTCATTTCTTTTTAATTCCGTATCAAGAAAGTTTAGAAAAAATAATGAGGACTTTAGGTGTCAAGTAATGGTTACAGTAGAACGTGTAATTGTTAAGGTAGGTATTGCGGACATTAATTATGTTGTTTCTCCTGGAGTTATTAGAACTTCTGGATTAGGCTCCTGTGTAGGTGTCGTGTTATATGCTCATTCAATAGCAGGTATGGTTCATGTTATGCTGCCGAGTTCTACGCTAGCTAGAACAACAGATTTTAACCATAGTAAATATGCAGATACAGGTATTGATGCTCTAGTTAACCTTTTATTGGATAAAGGAACTAAAAAAAGAGATTTGCGTGCTAAAATCTCTGGTGGCGCACAAATGTTCCAATTTCAGCACAGTAATGATACGTTACGTATCGGTCCAAGAAATGTAGAGGCAGTAAAAGATAAATTACTAGAGCATAGTATCCCTATTCTCGGAGAAGATTGTGGTGGGAATAGCGGTAGAACGATAGAATTTAACCCAGCCTCCGAAAAATTAATGATTAAAACAGTTAATAAAGGTGTTACGTATATATAAATACAGTTATACAATGGCTAAAAGCAAAAGGAGTCTTGCTCTAAATTATAGGGAGGTAACCAAGGATGGCAACAGTTTCTTCAAGCAAAGACCAGCACTATTGGGATCTTTGGAAACAAAAAAGAGACCCGGATGCTGGGAATTATATCGTAAAAAAATATTTGCCCCTTGTTCAATATCATGTACAAAGATTAGCGGTAGGACTGCCAAAAAACGTAAGTAAAGATGAATTAAGAAGTTTTGGGTTGATAGGATTGTATGATGCGATTGAAAAATTCGATCAATCCCGAGACTTGAAGTTCGATACTTATGCCTCTTTCCGAATTAGAGGATCCATTATTGATGGGCTACGAAAAGAAGATTGGCTTCCTAGAAGTGTGAGGGAAAAGGCAAAAAAAATTGAGGCAACAATAGAAAAAATCGAGCAGTCTACTCGTAATAGCGTTACATTAGATGAGATAGCAACAGAATTAAAAATACCACAAGATGAAATTGCGTCCACTATGAATGAAGTGTTCTTTGCTAACGTCTTATCAATTGATGAAATTCCTAAAGATATGGATGAGTCTTCCCCTTCCTCGTACTCATTAAAAGATAATCGTGCAATTCAACCAGACGACCACTTAATTAAAGAGGAGATGCTACAATCCTTAGCCGAAAAAATAAGTGGATTATCTGAAAATGAACAACTAGTAGTTAGTTTATTTTATCAAGAAGAATTAACATTAACAGAAATTGGACAAGTGTTAGGGTTAACAACTTCAAGAATATCACAAATTCATTCAAGAGCACTATTTAAGCTACGGAAAGAGCTTACAGTTAAAGAGTAAACTGTTTGGCAAAAACGTGTGAAGATTAGGATGTGAAAATGTGGGTATTAAATTAGTTGAACTCCAGGTAGCACTTCATCGAACAGTCGATTTAGGTAAAATTCAAACTCAGCATAATAACCACGGAATGGTAATTCAAGCCCACATAGCTGAGCAGAAGAAAAAACAGGATGAAATTAAGCGAAAGAAAGTTAATGTTATAAAGAGTGAAGAAAAAGAAAATACTTCTTCTACCCAAACAAAACAACCTTTTGAACGACATCCGCACAAAGGGAATCATTTTGATTTAAGAGGTTAAATTATGCTATTTTTATTTATTATAAATTTAATAATAGGCTTAACAGCGATTTTATTGTTTTTTATTTTATATACGAAAATGTCGAAAATGCATTCTCTTGAAAACGAATATCGCCAACTATTAAAGGAAGCGGAAGAAACAATTAGTAGTTTTGTGTATGAATTAAAAGAAGATAATGAAAGATTATTAAAAAAACTATCTACAAACAGTGCGAGGGAACATCATTCAGATAAAGAAAATGTAATACAACAAAATTCGTTCGTTTACAGAGAACATGCAACGAAAAGTGAAGATTTAAAAGAATTATTACAATATGACGAGCATTCACAACCTTTAAGTACGTATGAGCAAGCAAAGGAATTAAAGAATAATGGATATTCTATTGATGACATCGCTCAAAAGTTAGGTAAAGGCAAAACAGAAATAGAATTATTATTGAAATTTCGACAGAATTAGAATTTTGACTTGAAATCTTATATATTGTTGTGATATATTTAACCTCGGTGTTATAAATACACACGTTTATTAATTTGAGCAATGGTGCTGAATATTCAGTTCTGTTCAAAGATGAGATAAGCGGAGGATAAAAAAACCATTCAGGAGGAAAAAACATGTCAGTAATTTCTATGAAACAGCTTTTAGAAGCTGGTGTACACTTCGGGCACCAAACACGTCGTTGGAACCCAAAAATGAAAAAATATATTTTCACAGAGCGTAACGGTATTTACATTATCGATCTACAAAAAACTGTGAAAAAAGTTGAAGAAGCTTACAAGTTTGTGAAAGAATTAGCTGGTAACGGCGGAACAATTCTTTTCGTTGGTACAAAAAAACAAGCTCAAGATTCTGTTAAAGAAGAAGCTGAGCGTTCTGGAATGTACTTCGTTAACCAACGTTGGTTAGGTGGTACTTTAACTAACTTCGAAACAATTCAAAAACGTATTTCTCGTTTAAAACAAATCGAAAAAATGCGTGAAGATGGTACATTTGATGTACTACCTAAAAAAGAAGTTGTTATGTTAAACAAAGAGTTAGAGCGTCTTGAGAAGTTCTTAGGCGGTATTAAAGATATGAAAGAGCTACCTGATGCATTATTCATCATTGACCCACGTAAAGAGCGCATTGCTGTAGCTGAAGCAAAAAAATTAAACATTCCTATCGTTGGTATCGTAGACACTAACTGTGATCCAGACGAAATCGATGTTGTAATTCCAGCTAACGATGATGCAATTCGTGCTGTGAAATTATTAACTGGTAAAATGGCAGATGCTATCTTAGAAGCTAAACAAGGTGAAGAGACAGCAACAACTACTGCTTAATGATGAACCAAAAAGGTGATAAGAGGGTATAGCCTTTTATCACCTTTTTTTGAAAAAAATTGTTTCAAAGAACATTCGTATGGCATACTATTCTTTGGGAACATATATGTAATGAAAAATCTAGTGTTACAATGCAGGTGGTTGAAGCCATCTCTTATACATAATTGAAGGAGGATTTACTAATGGCAATTACTGCTCAAATGGTAAAAGAATTACGTGAAAAAACAGGTGCTGGAATGATGGATTGTAAAAAAGCACTAACTGAAACAAATGGTGATATGGACCAAGCTATTGATTACTTACGTGAAAAAGGTATTGCGAAAGCTGCTAAAAAAGCTGATCGTATCGCTGCTGAAGGTTTAACTGCAGTTGTGACAAACGGAAATGAAGCAGTTATTTTAGAGGTGAACTCTGAAACTGATTTCGTTGCAAAAAACGAAGGTTTCAAAACATTAATTGGTGAGCTAGGTCAATTCCTACTTGCGAATAAACCAGCTACAGTTGAAGAAGCTTTAACTGCAACAATGGACAATGGCAACACTGTTGAAGCTCATATTAATAGTGCAATTGCAAAAATTGGTGAGAAACTTACGTTACGTCGTTTCGTAGTAGTTACTAAAAATGATGCTGATTCTTTTGGTTCTTACTTACACATGGGTGGACGTATCGGTGTATTAACTGTATTAGAAGGTACAACTGATGAAGCAGCAGCTAAAGACGTTGCAATGCATATCGCGGCAATCAACCCTAAATATGTTTCTCGTGACGAAGTTTCTGCAGAAGAAACTGAACGTGAGCGTGAAATTTTAACTCAACAAGCATTAAATGAAGGTAAACCAGAAAATATCGTTGCGAAAATGGTAGAAGGTCGCCTTAGCAAATATTTCCAAGATATTTGCCTACTTGATCAGCCTTTCGTTAAAAACCCAGATCAAAAAGTACGTGATTTTGTAAAGAGTGTTGGAGGTACAGTAAAATCATTTGTACGTTATGAGGTTGGAGAAGGTATCGAAAAACGTCAAGATAACTTTGCTGAAGAAGTAATGAGCCAAGTTAAAAAATAAGAGGAACAATGTTTATATAGGGAACACTCCATGTGTTCCCTTTTTTAAGAAATACTTTTCCTATTTATTTATGGGAAGACTATCTATTAACAATATCCTTTTATTAAAGTGGAGGTAAAAATGGCTCAAGCAAAATATAAACGCGTCGTATTAAAGTTAAGTGGAGAAGCTCTTGCAGGTGATCAAGGGTTTGGAATTAATCCAACTGTCATCAAATCTGTAACTAGTCAAGTTAAAGAATTAGCTGAACTAGGTGTTGAAGTTGCTGTAGTTGTTGGTGGTGGAAACATTTGGAGAGGAAAAGTTGGTAGCGAAATGGGCATGGATCGTGCTACGGCTGATTACATGGGCATGCTAGCAACTGTGATGAACTCATTAGCATTACAAGACAGCTTGGAAACATTTGGGGTTGAAACGAGAGTACAAACCTCAATTGAAATGAGACAAGTAGCGGAACCTTACATAAGAAGAAAAGCAATTCGTCATTTAGAAAAGAAAAGAGTAGTAATTTTTGCAGCAGGTACTGGGAATCCATACTTTTCTACTGATACAACGGCAGCATTACGTGCAGCGGAAATAGAAGCGGATGTTATTCTAATGGCTAAAAACAATGTTGATGGTGTATATAGTGCAGATCCAACAATTGATGCTACAGCAACTAAATATGAAACATTATCTTATTTAGATGTTTTACGTGAAGGTTTAGCAGTTATGGATTCTACTGCATCATCATTATGTATGGACAATGATATTCCAATCATCGTCTTCTCTATTATGGAAGAAGGAAATATTAAACGAGCAGTATTAGGTGAAAATATTGGTACAATAGTGAGGGGGAAATAACATGAGTAAACAAGTAATTTCTTCAGTAAAAGAAAAAATGGAAAAGGCAATTGCAGCTTATTCGCGAGAGCTAGCAAGTGTTCGTGCTGGACGTGCTAGTGCAAATCTTTTAGATAAAATTACAGTAGATTACTACGGTGCACCTACACCTGTTAATCAACTAGCTTCTATAAACGTTCCTGAAGCTAGATTATTAGTAATTCAACCATATGATAAGTCTTCTATTGGAGATATTGAAAAAGCAATAATGAAATCAGACTTAGGTTTAAATCCTACAAATGACGGTTCTGTACTTCGTATTTCTATTCCTGCTTTAACAGAAGAAAGACGTAAAGATTTAACAAAAGTAGTCAAAAAATATGCAGAAGAAGCGAAAGTAGGTATCCGTAACATCCGTCGTGACGGTAATGATGACCTTAAGAAGCTAGAGAAAAGTGGAGATATTACGGAGGATGAATTACGTAGCTTCACAGAAGACATTCAAAAGCTAACAGATGACCATGTGGCAAAAATTGATAAATTAACTAAAGAAAAAGAACAAGAAATAATGGAAGTATAAGCTAATTAGTTGTAAAATAGAAGAAGTAAAAAGACCCTCTAATGATTACAGGGGGTTTTTTTGTTAATACTGTTACTATAAATAGAATGAAGAGTAAAAACAAAAAAACTCTTGATTTATTTATCTCATTGGAGGATTTTTATGCTGAAAAAAATACAACAATGGAGAGGCAAAGAACCCTCTGGAAATTATAGCAAAGAAGATATTCTTCAAATGCCTGTACCAGAACATATTGCTATTATTATGGATGGTAATGGTAGGTGGGCTCAAAAAAGAGCATTACCTAGAATTGCGGGCCATCATGAAGGAATGAAAACGGTACGGAAGATTACAATTTGTGCTAATGAGCTAGGGGTAAAAGCATTAACGATGTATGCATTTTCAACTGAAAATTGGAAACGCCCTAAAATGGAAGTTGAATATTTAATGAAATTACCAGAAGAGTTTTTAAGTACTTTTCTTCCAGAATTGGTAGAAAAAAATGTAAAAGTTCAATTGATGGGAAACAGAGATGCCATTCCGAATCATACACTTAATGCTGTGGATAAGGCAATCGAAGAAACAAAGCATAATACGGGACTCACATTAAATTTTGCATTAAACTATGGTAGTCGAGATGAAATAGTTCATGCAGTCCGAAACATAGTGGATGATGTTAAAAATGGAAAAATAATAGAATCTGAAATAAACGAGAGTTTGTTTAGCGGTTACTTATATAGTCATGCACTCCCTGATCCTGATTTGCTTATTCGAACAAGTGGAGAATTAAGATTGAGCAATTTTATGTTATGGCAGCTAGCATATACAGAGTTTTATTTTTCAGATGTATTATGGCCAGATTTCAGTGAACAAGAGTTATATAGAGCAATTGCCACTTTTCAGAAACGAGGAAGAAGATTTGGTGGTATATAAGAAGGTGTGGAACATAAAATGAAACAACGGATTATTACAGCAATAGTAGCTGGTGCTATTTTTTTACCGATCGCAATATATGGTGGCCTTCCTTTTGTGATTCTAGTATATTTAATGGCAACAGTCGGTTTATTTGAAGCATTTCGTATGAAAAAAATAGGTCTGACTAGTGTACCAGGAATAATAAGTCTTTTACTTTTATGGTTTTTATTAATACCGAGCAGTTTCCAACTGCATGAATACATCAAGTTATCTAAACTCGAATTAGTTTTGATTGCGGTATTACTATTTCTGACGTATACAGTCATTACAAAAAATAAATTTTCATTCGATGATGTAGGATTTAGTTTGTTATCTATTATTTATGTTGGTCTTGGATTTTATTATTTAATTGAGACAAGAGAACTAGGCATTATCTATCTAATTTTTGCTTTATTTGTTATTTGGACTACGGATTCAGGAGCTTATTTTATTGGGAGATCAATTGGTAAAAATAAATTATGGCCAGAAATAAGTCCAAATAAAACGATAGAAGGTTCTTTAGGTGGGATTTTTTGTGCGGTAATAGTAGCTACAGGTTTTTACTTTCTAGTAAATTTTGATGAACCCCTTGTCGTTATCATAATTTTAGCTATATTACTGTCCATTTTTGGACAAATTGGGGATTTGGTAGAATCTGGTTTAAAGAGACATTACGACGTGAAAGATTCAGGAAGTTTATTACCTGGCCATGGTGGAATTTTAGACAGATTCGATAGTCTACTATTCATCCTTCCTATTCTCCATTTTTTACATAGATTTTTAGCGTAGACATCATGTAAGTAAAAAATTGGACCATGCCCACACACATAGTGTAAAGATTTTTGTTTGTAACGGAAGAAACGGACAAGAAGGTCTAACTATTGCGGAGCTTATTTTCTATTCTATTATTACCTTTCATGTTTTAAAGAGAGAGAGGAGTTCACAAAAGTGAAACGAATTAGTTTATTGGGTGCATCAGGTTCTATCGGTACCCAAACATTGGATGTCATTCGACAACATCCAGAACATTTTGAACTGATAGCTTTTAGTGTCGGAACGAATGTACAAATGGCTATAGAAATTATTAAAGAATTTTCACCAAAACTAGTATCTGTTAATGATATGGATGCGTGGAAAGAATTAAAAACAAAAACCTCTTCTTCCCAGCATGTAGAAATTTTGTATGGAGAAGAAGGAAACCTAGCGGTAGCAACGATACAAGAAGCTGATATATTAGTTAATGCTGTGGTCGGAAGCGTAGGTTTAATACCAACATTACAAGCAATAGAATGTAAAAAAACCATTGCATTAGCAAATAAAGAAACTTTAGTTACTGCAGGACACCTCGTAATGGAGGCTGCAAAGAAAAATGATGTGGACATCCTTCCTGTGGATAGTGAACATTCCGCAATTTTTCAATGTTTACAAGGTGAGCGAGAAAAAAATATACATTCTTTAATCATTACAGCCTCTGGTGGAAGCTTCCGTGATAAAACGAGAGAGCAGTTAGTCGGAGTTACGGTTGATGAAGCTTTACAACACCCAAACTGGTCGATGGGAGCTAAAATAACGATAGATTCTGCCACGATGATGAATAAGGGATTAGAGGTAATTGAGGCTCACTGGTTATTTAACATTCCGTATGACCGCATAAATGTTCTTCTACATAGAGAAAGCATTATTCATTCAATGGTAGAATTCCATGATACAAGTATTATTGCGCAACTAGGCACCCCAGATATGAGGGTACCTATACGCTACGCTTTAACCTATCCAGATAGACTTCCATACGAAGCTGGTAATCGATTAAGTTTGGCCGATATTGGACGGCTGCATTTTGAACAAGCTAATTTTGAGCGATATCGTTGTTTACAATTTGCGTTTGAAGCTGGAAAGATAGGTGGTACTTTACCTACCGTATTAAATGCAGCAAATGAAATAGCTGTATCTGCATTTTTGAATAAACAAATTGACTTTTTAACGATTGAAAGTTTCATTGCACAAGCTATGAACAGACATCAAGTTTTACAAAACCCAGATTTACCAACTATTCAAGACGTTGATAAAGAAACTAGGGAGTTTGTTCGTTCACTATTTGAATAAGAGGTGAGGAACCACGTGGAAACAGTTATTTCTTTTATTATTATTTTTGGAGTGTTAGTTTTTGTTCATGAATGGGGACATTTAATATTTGCGAAACGTGCAGGTATTTTATGTAGAGAGTTTGCTATAGGATTTGGACCAAAAGTGTTTTCTTTTAAGAAAAACGAAACCGTTTATACGATCCGTTTATTACCGATTGGTGGTTTTGTTAGAATGGCTGGGGAAGACCCAGAAATGATTGATGTAAAGGCTGGATATCACGTTGGCCTCTTATTTAATGAGCAGGGTGAAGTTAATAAAGTTGTTATTAACAATAAAGATAAATATCCAGATGCAAAAATAATAGAAGTCGAACATGCAGATCTTGAGCATGAAATGATTATTAAAGGTTACGAGCTTAGTGATGAAGAAACATTAACCTTATATAAAGTTAGTGATGAATCGTATTTTATTGTTGACGGACAAGAAGTGCAAATTGCTCCTTATAAACGTCAGTTTGCATCAAAAACATTATGGCAACGTACAATGGCTATTTTTGCTGGTCCAATGATGAACTTCGTTTTAGCATTTATCATTTTTGCTTTTCTCGGTATTGTCCATGGCTATCCTGTGAACGAGGCGAAGTTAGGGGATTTAACACCAGATGGACCTGCGTTAGCTGCAGGTTTCCAAAAGGACGATACTGTTATTGCTATTAATGACACAACAGTTTCTACATGGGAAGAGATAGTCGCGATCATTCAGGCTAGCCCTAGTGAAGAATTATTATTCCATATTGAACGTAACGGGCAATCTATGAATATTCCTGTAACACCAAAAGCTGATGAAGTAGATGGTGAAACTAGAGGTATTATCGGTGTATACATGCCGATGGAAAAATCGATTGTAACAGCAATTCCTAGAGCAGGAGTTGAGACGTATACGTGGACGAAAGAAATTATTATCGGTGTAGGAAAATTAGTTACAGGGCAATTTTCAATCGATATGCTCTCCGGACCTGTTGGTATATATAAATCTACAGAAGTTGTCGCAGAGTCTGGTATCTTTTTATTAATGAGATGGGCGGCTGTATTAAGTATTAACCTTGGTATTATTAACTTATTACCTATTCCTGCACTAGACGGTGGAAGGTTAATGTTTTTCGCGGTAGAAGCTGTTAGAGGAAAACCAATTGATCGACATAAAGAAGGTTTAGTACACTTAATTGGATTTGCACTATTAATGCTACTAATGCTTGTCGTGACTTGGAATGATATTCAACGATTCTTCTTATAAAATGATTAACAAGATACTTGCATCTTTTTTAGATGCAAGTTCTTTCTTGTTGTTGATTAAGTCTATTAGACAAAAAAATTCGTATTCCGGATGAAAAAATGCGGTAATTTGTCGAAAAACTAGTGAAGTGGAAGAAGTTTCGATAAAATATTAGTTCAACATAGCTAAAATAGTGTACAATAAATGGGACAACTAGTTTTCGTGAAATTCGACATTTTTTTAGTTTTTTAATACAATATATATCTATTAGTCGAATCATCAACACCTTCTAGACTATATTTAACTCATAATAATGGGGGAAGACCATTTAACGATACATGCTGTTAGACGGTAAATCCATGTTATGAGTTATTTTTTTGATAAGGGTTTGAAAGTTATTTGAACAAAGGGAAGAAAGGAGATAGGAGAAAATGTCACAATCACAAGAAAGAAAAGAGAGATTCCGTCTTCTCCTCCAGCAGTTACAGCTAACAAACGATGATATTGTTACGTTTTTTCAAGATGCGGAAATAGAAAAATTAGTTGTAAACAAAATAGATAAAAAATGGGACTTTTATTTTGAATTTGAAAAGCTAATTCCTGCAAATATATATGAGATTTTTAAAGCAGCACTAATCAAAAATTTTTCCCATATTGCAGATATAACGTTTCAAATATCTGTGCGTGAAAGGGATTTAAATGAAAAGTTAATTCAAGAATATTGGCCTATCTTTTTAAAAGAAATGGACGGGTCTTCTCCGCTTTTATTAAATTTATTACAAAATCAATTGCCAACATTAACAGGTCAAAAGATTACGATAACTGCAAGAAATGAAGCAGAAGCAATCACGGTTAAAAGAAAACTAAGTTCGATTATTACTTCAACTTATGAATCTTACGGATTTCCAACGATGATGCTAGATACTACTCTTTCATTTTCTGAACAAGAATTCAAACAATTTGAAGAACAAAAAATGCAAGAAGATAGTGAAAAAGCTCTAGCAGCTGTAACAGAAATGCAGAAGAAAGATTCACAACCTGATTCTGCAGATGTTCCTTCAGGACCAATTATGATTGGTTATGAAATTAAAAATGATAATGAATTATTTAAAACATTAGATGAAATCACAGAAGAAGAGCGGAAAGTGGTTGTACAAGGTTACGTTTTTGATGTTGAAACGAAAGAATTACGAAGCGGTAGAACACTTTTAACTTTAAAAATTACAGATTATACTAATTCTATATTAGTAAAAATGTTCTCAAAAGGAAAAGAGGATATTCCGTTACTACAAGCAATCAATAAAGGAATGTGGCTTAAAATTAGAGGTAGTATTCAAAATGACACATTCGTTCGCGATCTTGTTATGATGGCTTCTGATATTAATCAAATTCAAGGTAAAGAGCGAAAGGATAACGCCCCTGCTGATGAAAAAAGAGTTGAGTTACATCTTCATACTCCAATGAGTCAAATGGATGCAGTAACAGGTGTATCTAAATTAGTTGCTCAAGCAAAAAGATGGGGGCATCCTGCAATTGCTGTAACAGACCACGGTATAGCGCAATCTTTTCCGGAAGCATATTCAGCTGGTAAGAAAAATGGAATTAAGATTTTATATGGAGTAGAGGCAAACCTTGTAGATGATGGAGTTCCAATTGCTTATAACTCTGCTCATCGAGAATTGGCCGAAGAAACTTATATTGTATTTGACGTAGAAACAACAGGCCTTTCTGCAATGTATGACAAAATTATTGAATTAGCTGCTGTAAAAATAAAGGGTGGCGAAATTATAGACCGCTTTGAATCATTTGCTAACCCACACCATCCATTATCTGCTACAACGATTGACCTTACTGGTATTACAGATGATATGGTTCGCGATGCGCCGGAAATAGAGGAAGTATTAAGAAACTTTTATGATTGGATCGGTAATGATATATTAGTAGCCCACAACGCTAGCTTTGATATGGGCTTTTTAAATATTGGATTCCAACGAATTGGTTTAGGAAAGTCAAAAAATCCAGTTATAGATACGTTAGAGCTTGGAAGACTACTATATCCTGAGATGAAAAATCACCGATTAAATACACTATGTAAAAAGTTTGATATAGAACTCACACAGCATCACCGCGCGATTTATGACGCTGAAGCAACTGGTTACTTACTAGTAAAAATGCTAAAGGATGCGAATGAAAAAGGAATTACATTCCACGACGAGTTAAATGATAATAGCGGTAAATCCAATGCATATCAACGTGCTAGACCTTCTCATATAACACTTTTAGCACAAAATGATATAGGCTTAAAAAACTTGTTTAAATTAGTTTCTATTTCTCATATAGAATACTTTTTCCGTGTCCCAAGAATTCCGAGATCAGTATTGGAGAAGTATCGTGAAGGTATACTTGTGGGAACTGCTTGCGACAAAGGTGAAGTATTTGAAGGGATGATGCAAAAGACTCCGGATGAGGTAGAAGAAATTGCAGACTTCTATGATTATATAGAAGTACAACCTCCACCTAACTATGCACATTTGTTAGAATTAGAACTTGTAAAAGATGAGAATTCCTTAAAGGAAATTATAACGAATATCGTAAAACTAGGGGAGAAAAAAGGGTTACCGGTAGTTGCAACTGGAAATGTACATTATTTAAATGAAGTGGACAAAATACATCGTGAAATTTTAGTCCGCTCTCAAGCAGGTGCGAACCCGTTAAATCGTCACAGGCTACCAGATGTTCACTTTAGAACGACTGATGAAATGATTGAGCTTTTCTCTTTTCTCGGAGAAGAAAAAGCAAAGGAAATTGTCGTAACGAATACGCAAAAAATTGCTGATATGATAGATGAAATAAAACCGATAAAAGATGATCTATATACCCCTAAAATAGAAGGGGCAGATGATGAAATACGTAACATGAGTTATAATATGGCTCGAAGCATATATGGAGATGACCTTCCTGAAATTGTAGAGAAAAGAATTGAGAAAGAGTTAAAAAGTATTATCGGTCACGGTTTTGCCGTTATCTATTTAATTTCTCATAAACTCGTAAAAAAGTCGTTAGATGACGGATATCTAGTAGGTTCACGTGGATCTGTAGGTTCTTCATTCGTTGCAACAATGACAGAAATTACAGAGGTAAATCCACTACCACCACATTACGTTTGTCCCGCATGTAAGCACTCTGAATTTTTTGATGATGGTTCTGTAGGTTCAGGTTTTGATTTACCAAACAAAGACTGTCCGAAGTGTGGAGCTGCTTATAAGAAGGACGGCCATGACATCCCGTTTGAAACTTTCTTAGGATTTAAAGGAGATAAAGTTCCTGATATCGATCTAAACTTTTCTGGTGAATATCAGCCAATAGCTCATAACTATACGAAAGTACTGTTCGGAGAAGAGTATGTATATCGTGCCGGAACTATCGGTACTGTAGCTGATAAAACAGCCTACGGATATGTAAAAGGTTACGCAAATGATCGTAATTTAATATTACGTGGGGCTGAAATTGATCGACTATCATCTGGTTGTGTTGGGGTAAAACGAACTACTGGACAGCATCCAGGTGGAATTATAGTAGTACCAGATTATATGGACATATATGATTTCTCTCCAATACAGTACCCAGCAGACGATCGAAATTCAGAATGGAAAACAACGCATTTTGATTTCCATTCCATTCATGATAACTTACTGAAGTTGGACATACTAGGACACGATGACCCTACTGTCATTCGTATGTTACAAGATTTAAGTGGTATTGATCCGAAAACGATTCCTACTGACGATCCAGAAGTAATGAAAATATTTAGTGGTACAGAATCACTCGGAGTAACAGAAGAGCAAATAATGTGTAAAACAGGAACGTTAGGGATTCCAGAGTTTGGTACGAGATTCGTTCGTCAAATGTTAGAAGATACGAAGCCATCCACATTTTCTGAACTTGTCCAAATATCGGGGTTGTCGCATGGAACGGACGTTTGGTTAGGGAATGCACAAGAGTTAATTCATAATCAAACTTGTACGTTAAGTGAAGTAATCGGTTGTCGTGATGATATTATGGTTTACCTCATTTATAAAGGATTAGACCCATCTATGGCCTTCAAAATAATGGAGTCTGTACGTAAAGGGAAAGGCTTAACGGACGAATTTAAAGAAGAGATGATTAAAAACAATGTACCAGGTTGGTATATCGACTCATGCTTAAAAATTAAGTATATGTTCCCGAAGGCGCATGCTGCAGCATATGTATTAATGGCTGTACGTATTGCCTATTTTAAAGTTCATTTACCATTACTCTATTACGCTGCATATTTTACAGTTAGAGCAGATGATTTTGATGTTGATGCTATGGTAAAAGGCTCTAATGCAATTAAAAAAATTATAGAAGAGATAAATGCTAAAGGGTTAGATGCATCACCGAAAGAAAAATCGTTGTTAACCGTTTTAGAGTTAGCTTTAGAAATGTGCGAAAGAGGATTTTCTTTCCAAAAAGTGGACTTATATAAATCAAGTGCATCAGAATTTATTATTGAAGGGGATACGTTAATTCCTCCATTCAATTCAATACCAGGGTTAGGAACTAACGCGGCATTGAATATTGTTAAATCTAGAGAATCTGGAGAGTTTTTATCGAAAGAAGATCTTCAGCAACGTGGAAAAGTGAGTAAAACAATTATGGAATATTTAGATAAACACGGCTGTCTCCAAGGTTTACCAGACCAAAACCAGCTTTCACTTTTCTAAGATACAATCCTAATTTTCAAGATGGATCTCCATGCAGGTTAAATTTAGCACCTTAGAGAATGAAAAATAGGGATGTCATTTTTGAACAGTATTAAGGTTTTTTCTGCCAGATTTAGAACCGAGAGTGGAACGAAGCGGAAGACACTTGACTCCAGCGGGAAGTAGAGGGAAGGTTGAGACCCCACAGGCGAAGCCGAGGAGGCTCGACTCCCTCCCGGCGGAAAGCAAGTGTCTGCAGCGAAGTGAAACGGACAAACTTCAAACCACCAACTCATTTTTTTCAGAGTCGACTGAAAATATACGATTTAACTAGTCTATGTCACGTTGTAGTTAGAAGAAAGAATTAATGGTATCAAACTTGATCATTGTCAAGTTTTTCTACCAAAAAATTGTTTGAAGTTTGCATATTATTAGTGGATATGTTATATTTTTATTGGAAATGCTATATATAAGACGTTAGCAAAGAGTGGGGAAACCCACTCTTTCGTTATTATTTACCCTTCTTCTTTTAGCAAATGCTTGTTTTCTCTTCGTACATAACTGTTGGTAATGAGTAATGCATTCGTTCCCCTGCTATTAGCGGGGGATTTTATTCGAAAAATAGGAAATAAAAAGAGAAGGAAAAAGTAAAGTACATCTTCTCCTTACACATGAAAATTCATACTACGCGTTTCCCATTTTGGGAAAGGAGGATAACAATGAGTGAAAAAGTAACAGAAACCGTTCAACAATTAATGGAACCAATTGTCCTTGAAATGAATTTAGAACTAGTCGATATTGAATATTTAAAAGAAGGATCTTCATGGTTTCTACGTGTTTACGTTGATAAAGATGGTGGAATCGATATTGAAGATTGTGGGGTTGTTAGTGAAAAGTTAAGCGAAAAACTAGACGACTTAGATCCAATACCACATAATTATTTTTTAGAAGTTTCCTCTCCTGGTGCAGAACGACCTTTAAAGAAGAAGGAAGATATCGCGCGTGCTATAGGGAAAAATATTAATGTAAAAACGTATGAACCGATTGAAGGAACAAAAACCTTTGAAGGAACTTTAATATCCTTTGACAATGAAACACTTGTTATACAAGTAACTATTAAGACTAGGAAAAAAGAAGTTTCTATTCCATATGAAAAGGTAGCAAAAGCACGATTAGCAATTATCTTTAGTTAGTTAAACTAGAAAAAATATTAAACTTTGTTTTGGATGTAATGAAAAGACATTTGTATTAAGGGGGACTGTTGTTAGATGAGCAGTGAATTATTAGATGCCCTATCCTTAATGGTAAAGGAAAAAGGTATTAGTGAAGATGTTATTATTGAAGCGATTGAAGCTGCACTGATTTCCGCTTATAAAAGAAACTTTAATCAAGCACAGAACGTTCGTGTAGATTTAAATATGGAAACAGGGACTTTCCGTGTATTTGCTAGAAAAGAAGTTGTGGAGGAAGTGTTCGATCCGCGACTAGAAATTTCTGTAGCAGAAGCACGTCAAATTAATCCGAATTATCAAGAGAATGATGTACTTGAAATGGAAGTTACACCTAAAGACTTTGGTAGAATCGCTGCTCAAACAGCAAAACAAGTTGTAACTCAACGAGTAAGAGAGGCTGAGCGAGGTGTTATCTATTCAGAGTATATCGACCGAGAAGAAGATATAATGACTGGAATTGTTCAGAGAATCGATTCGAAATTTATTTATGTTAGTTTAGGGAAAATTGAAGCATTACTCCCAGTCGGTGAACAAATGCCTAATGAAAGTTATAAGCCACACGATCGTATTAAAGTGTATATTACGAAAGTGGAAAAAACGACAAAAGGTCCTCAAATTTTTGTTTCAAGAACACATCCAGGTTTATTAAAGCGATTATTTGAATTAGAAGTACCGGAAATTTATGATGGGACAGTTGAAATAAAGTCTGTTGCGCGCGAAGCAGGCGACCGTTCGAAAATTTCCGTACATTGTCATAATCCTGAAGTTGATCCAGTAGGAGCTTGTGTTGGTCCTAAAGGACAACGTGTACAAACGATTGTTAACGAACTTAAGGGAGAAAAAATTGACATTGTTCGTTGGTCAAGTGATCCTGTTGAATTTGTAGCAAATGCATTAAGCCCTTCTAAAGTTTTAGAAGTAATCGTAAATGAGGCAGAAAAGGCAACAACTGTAGTTGTTCCAGACTATCAATTATCACTTGCGATTGGTAAGCGAGGTCAAAATGCCCGTCTTGCAGCAAAACTTACAAGTTGGAAAATTGATATAAAAAGTGAGTCAGAAGCGGAAGAGCAAGGTATTTATCCGAGTTTAACTCTCTCATCGGAAAAAGAAGATGAAGAAAGTGACGACTTTCGCGATTAAAGAATAGAGAACGTAAGAAAAGAGGTGAAACCAGGTGAACAATCGCAAAAAAATTCCAATGCGTAAATGTGTAGTTAGTCAAGAAATGAAGCCGAAAAAAGAACTCGTAAGAATTGTCCGTTCAAAAGAAGGTGAGGTTTCCATTGATTTGACAGGAAAGAAGTCTGGTCGAGGGGCATATTTAGCTAAAGATAAAGAAATTATTTTATCAGCTAAAAAACGTAACATTTTATCCCGACATTTAGATGTAGCGATTGAAGATTCATTATATGATGAATTAATTCAACTGGTGGATAAGGAGAAACAACAATTGTGATAAATAATAATTGGTTATCCACGCTTGGTCTTGCTACAAGAGCACGTAAAACGGTTACTGGTGAAGAGTTAGTATTAAAAGAAGTCCGTAGTGGAAAAGCGAAACTTGTATTGCTTGCGGGAGATGCTTCCCAAAATACAGCAAAGAAAATACAAGATAAGTGTAAGCATTATGAAATACCGATTAAAGTTGTCGTCGATCGGTATGAGTTAGGTCGAGCTATTGGAAAAGAAGCTAGGGTCGTCATAGCGATAGTAGATAAAGGATTTGCTACGAAATTATTAACAATGCTCGATTAATTTTTCTGGGGGTGAACGTATGACAAAAATTCGAGTTTATGAATTTGCCAAACAAAATAATATATCAAGTAAGGAAGTCATTACAAAATTAAAGGAATTAAATGTCGATGTTGCTAACCATATGTCAACGATAGATGACGCTTCACTAAAAAAATTGCAACAAACATACAGTGCTAAACAAACAAATAAAACAGAAGGTAATGATCAAGTGAAAGAATCTAACAACAAAGAAGTGAAACGTCCTTCTACAACTACAGTAAAAGAAGGAAATAAAAAACAAACAAGTAACAGTGGGCAAGCTTCTAATAATAACAAAAAGCCTGAAAAGAAAAACAATAACACTCAACAGAACCAGAACAATCAAAATCGTGGTAATAAAAATAAAAAGCAACAAAAAAACAGAAACAATCAACAACAACAAAAACAACAAGCTCCACAGCAACCTAAAGTGAAAGAATTACCAAGTAAAATAACTTTTTCTGAATCCTTATCAGTTGCAGAATTAGCGAAAAAGTTACATAAAGAACCTTCTGAAATTATTAAGAAATTATTTATGTTAGGTGTTATGGCCACTATTAACCAAGAGTTGGAAAAGGATGCTATTGAATTAATTGCTTCAGAGTACGGTGTAGAGGTTGAAGAAGAAATTGTACTTGATGTAACAGATTTAGCCAACTATGAAGAAGAAGATACAGAAGAACAATTAGAAGAACGTCCACCAGTTGTAACGATTATGGGTCACGTTGACCACGGGAAAACTACATTATTAGATTCTATTCGTAATACAAAAGTTACAGCAGGAGAAGCTGGCGGAATAACACAGCATATTGGTGCATACCAAGTAACAGTTGAAGGGAAAAAAATTACGTTCCTAGATACTCCAGGGCATGCTGCGTTTACTACGATGCGTGCACGAGGTGCTAAAGTAACGGATATTACCATTTTAGTAGTTGCTGCTGATGATGGTGTAATGCCACAAACAGTTGAAGCAATTAACCATGCAAAAGCTGCGGAAGTGCCAATTATTGTTGCCGTCAATAAAATCGATAAACCAACTGCAAACCCAGATCGTGTAATGCAGGAATTAACAGAACACGGACTCATACCTGAGGACTGGGGTGGAGATACTATATTTGTACCACTTTCTGCATTAACTGGAGATGGTATTGATTCTTTACTAGAAATGATTCTACTTGTTTCTGAAGTAGAAGAATTAAAAGCAAATCCGAATAGAAAAGCTAATGGAACTGTTATTGAAGCACAATTAGATAAAGGTAGAGGATCTGTTGCTACTTTATTAGTTCAAACTGGTACGTTAAAAGTTGGAGATCCAATTGTTGTCGGAAACACTTTCGGTAAAGTACGTGCAATGGTTAATGATTTAGGACGTCGAGTAAAACAAGTAGGACCATCTACTCCTGTTGAAATAACTGGATTAAATGATGTACCACTTGCAGGAGATACATTCCTAGTATTTAGTGATGAAAAATCTGCACGACAAGTTGGAGAGGCAAGAGCTCAAAAACAATTACAAGAACAAAGATCAGAAAAAACTCGTGTAACTCTAGATGATTTATTTGAACATATTAAACAAGGTGAAATGAAAGAAATCAACTTAATTGTTAAAGCTGATGTACAAGGTTCTGCAGAGGCTCTAGCAGCAGCTCTATACAAAATTGACGTTGAAGGTGTAAAAGTTAAAATTATTCACACTGGAGTAGGGGCTATTACAGAGAGTGATGTTATTTTAGCATCTGCTTCTAACGCAATAGTTATCGGATTTAACGTTCGTCCTGACGTAAATGCAAAACGTACGGCAGACGTAGAAAAAGTAGATATTCGCCTACACCGCATTATTTACAAAGTAATTGAAGAAATTGAAGCTGCTATGCAAGGAATGCTAGACCCAGAATTTGAAGAAAAAATTATTGGTCAAGTAGAAGTACGTACTACCTTTAAAGTGTCTAAAGTTGGTACAATTGCTGGCTCTTACGTAACAGATGGAAAAATTACTCGTGATAGTGGGATTCGACTTATTCGTGATGGAATCGTTATTTTCGAAGGCCAATTAGATGCCTTAAAACGCTTCAAAGATGACGTAAAAGAAGTAAGTCAAGGTTACGAGTGTGGAATTACGATCAAAAACTTTAATGATATTAAAGAAGGCGACGTAATCGAAGCATATGTGATGCAAGAAATTGAAAGAAAATGATTTTATATATAGAATGTGAGTGCATTATTTATAATGCACAATCATTAAAAGATAAACGGGCAGTATTACAAAGAGTATTAACTCGACTAAAACAACGCTTTAATATTTCCGTAGCAGAAATGGACTATCAAGATTTATGGCAACGTACAAAAATTGCTATTGTTGCCGTTTCTGCTAGCCAGCAAATGTTGGATAAAGAGTTGAACAAAGTACTACAATACATTGATTCTTTCCCTGAATGGGAACGAGCAGAAACGTCGTTTGATTGGCTGTAAAGAGGTGATAAAAGGTGACGTTAAGAGCAAATCGTGTTGGAGAGCAAATGAAAAAAGAACTTTCCGATATTATAGGTCGTAAAATTAAAGACCCACGTGTTGGTTTCGTTACTGTTACGGACGTGGAAGTTACAGGAGACTTGCAACAAGCTAAAGTTTTTATTTCTGTATTAGGTGACGAAGAAAAGCGCCAAGATACGTTAATTGGATTAGCAAAAGCAAAAGGTTTTATTCGTAGTGAAATTGGTAAACGAATTCGCTTACGTAAAACTCCTGAACTATTCTTTGAATTTGATGAATCAGTTGATTACGGCAACAGAATTGAAAGTTTACTACAGGAAATTAATAATCAATCCCCTTCTGAAAAGGGTGAATAAAAGGATAGGCTTATGTCTATCCTTTTTCTTACTATATTGAGTGTGAATTTTGTAATTTATTTTGAAAGGATGAACAATTTGGAAGGAGTTTTAATACTAAATAAACCAAAAGGTTATACTTCACATGATTGTGTATTTAAGATACGTAAACTGCTAAAAACGAAAAAAGTAGGACATACGGGCACACTTGATCCAGAAGTTACTGGTGTTTTGCCAATTTGTATCGGAAATGCAACTAAAATAGTGGAATATTTAACAGCGGAAGAAAAGACATACGTTGCAGAAGTAACGTTAGGTAGATCAACTACAACGGAAGATCAAACAGGAGAGACGGTAGATGCCGTAGTTATTGATCGGAAAATTACTATAGAGGAAATAGAGGCTGTTACTAAAAGGTTAATAGGTGAAATTGATCAAACCCCTCCAATGTATTCAGCAGTTAAAATAAACGGGAAAAAATTATATGAATATGCAAGGCAAGGAATTGAAATAGAAAGGCCAACTAGAAAAGTTACTATTCATAATATTGATATTGTTGAGGCTCAAAATGTTTATGAAATAGGAGATGACGTCAAGTTTACAATTCGTGTAACATGTAGTAAAGGTACATATATTAGAACGTTAGCAGTTACAATCGGAGAAAAACTTGGTTTTCCAGCGCATATGTCTTCGTTAGTCCGAACCCAATCTGGAATTTTTACATTAAATGATGCAATTTCTTTTGAACAATTAGAGGAAATGGTACAATTAGATAATGTACGCGATGCACTTATTCCTATTGAAAAAGCATTACGTGGATTGCCTGCATTAACAATTAATGATACAGTAGCAGAGAAAGTAAAAAATGGGGCAGTTTTACCCCTACCAGAAGAAATGAAAGATGAAGATCTTTTTGTTGTGTACTATGAAGGGAAATGTCTCGCTATTTATATGAAACATCCAACTAAGGAAGGTCTAATGAAGCCGCGAAAAGTGTTTCATACATAAGTTTTTACAGAAATAAGGGGTTTATCATGAAAACAGTTTATTTATCACATCCGCTTTCAATCGATGCATTACAATTAAAACCGACAGTGATGGCGTTAGGTTTTTTTGATGGAATTCATCTTGGTCATCAAAAGGTAATTAATACAGCTATAAATATCGCAAAAGAAAATGAGATGCAAAGTGCAGTATTAACACTTGACCCTCACCCTTCTGTCGTATTAAGAAACGATATGAAAAACATTCGTTATATAACTCCTTTGAAAGAGAAAGAGGAAATTTTACAAACTCTAGGAGTAGATATTCTTTATGTAGTCTCCTTCACTCCGGAACTAGCAAAGCTATCACCACAATCTTTCGTTGATCAATACATTAAAGGGTTAAATGTAAAACATATAGTCGCTGGTTTTGATTACTCGTTTGGTAGCTTTGGAAAAGGAACAATGGAAACAATGCCACAATTTTCAAATGGGGCATTTACTCAAACTGTCATAGAAAAATTAACAAAAGATAATCAAAAAGTTAGTTCTTCACTCATTAGAGAAAACTTACAACTAGGAAAAGTAGATAAGGTGAAGGAAATATTAGGTCGCTTTTACTCACTCAAAGGCACGGTAGTAGATGGAGATAAAAGAGGACGAACTATTGGTTTTCCAACTGCAAATATTGAATTAACGGATGAGTATATTATTCCAAAGCCTGGGGTATATGCTGTTACAATGGAAATAAACGATGTAATGTATAATGGCGTCTGCAACGTGGGTGTAAAGCCTACATTTACAGATAATACGAAAGTTTCTATTGAAGTGCATTTGTTTGATTTTAATGAAAATATTTACGGTGAACAAGTAAGAGTAAATTGGCATTTTTATATTAGAAGTGAACAGAAGTTTCCTAGTTTTAAGGAATTAGTACAACAAATTGAGGCGGATAAGCAGTTTGCGATTAATTATTTCCAAAAAAACAATGCTTTAACTTGATTTTTACCTCATAAAGGTGTATTCTATTATACGTACGAAAACCATTGCTTGGCATCTCGATTCACCAACGAATGCTCGGTAATTGGGGTTAAATATTGAAGGAGGTGAATAGGATGGCAATCACACAAGAGCGTAAAACAGCTTTGATTAATGAATTCAAAACACACGATACTGACACTGGTTCTCCAGAAGTTCAAATCGCTGTCCTAACTGAAGAAATTAACAACTTAAACGAACATTTACGTACGCACAAAAAAGATCACCACTCTCGTCGTGGTCTATTAAAAATGGTTGGTAAACGTCGTAACTTACTAACTTACCTACGTAATAAAGACGTAACTCGTTATCGTGATCTAATTAACAAATTAGGTTTACGTCGATAATGTGTAAAAAGCGGGATATTTCCCGCTTTTTTGTTAGGTTTTTTTGTTATATATATATTGATATGAAGTACATCTTTCGTTCATACTATACATAATGAAATTAATTTATACAGGCTTTTTCAAATGAAGTTGCTTTTATTAATCCTTATAATGAATTTTACTGGCAACACATGAGTAAAAGCTTATAAGATAAGCTAGAGAGGGGTAAAACATGGGACAAGACAAACAAGTCTTTTCTATTGATTGGGCTGGAAGACGCCTTACGGTAGAATTAGGTCAATTAGCAAAACAGGCAAATGGCGCTGTGTTAGTTCGTTATGAAGATACTGCAGTTTTAAGTACTGCAACTGCATCAAAAGAACCGAAAAATCTTGATTTCTTTCCGTTAACTGTAAACTATGAGGAGCGTCTTTACGCAGTAGGTAAAATACCTGGAGGCTTCATTAAAAGAGAAGGGCGACCTAGTGAAAAGGCAATATTAGCTAGCCGCTTAATCGACAGACCAATCAGACCATTATTCGCTGATGGGTTTAGAAATGAAGTGCAAGTGATTAGTATTGTACTAAGTGTAGACCAAGATTGTTCTTCTGAAATGGCAGCAATGTTCGGATCATCATTAGCGTTAAGCGTATCTGATATTCCTTTTGATGGGCCAATCGCTGGTGTAACGATCGGGAGAATAAACAACGAATTTATTATTAACCCAACTGTTGACCAGCAAGAACAAAGTGATTTACATCTTGTTGTTGCTGGTACGAAAGACGCAATTAACATGGTTGAAGCTGGCGCAAATGAAGTGCCTGAGGAAGTTATGTTAGAAGCCATTATGTATGGTCATGAAGAAATTAAACGACTTATTGCTTTCCAAGAAGAAATTGTACAAGCCGTTGGAAAAGACAAAATGGAAGTTACTCTATATGAAATAGACGCGACTATTGAAGAAAAAGTTCGTGAAATGGCTGAAGCTAATTTAAACAAAGCAGTACAAGTGGTGGAAAAACATGCTAGAGAAGATGCAATTACGGAAGTAAAGCAAGCAGTACTTGCCCACTTCGAAGAGCAAGAAGCTGATGAAGATACGGTGAAACAGGTAAAAGAAACATTAATCAAACTTGTTAAAGAAGAAGTAAGAAGACTTATCACAGAAGAAAAAGTGCGTCCAGACGGCCGTAAAAAGGATGAAATTCGTCCCCTTTCTTCAGAAGTGGGAATCTTACCTAGAACTCATGGTTCTGGACTATTCACACGTGGACAAACACAAGCTTTAAGTATTTGTACTTTAGGTGCGCTTGGCGATGTGCAAATTTTAGATGGTTTAGGAATTGAAGAAGAGAAACGTTTTATGCATCATTATAATTTCCCACAATTTAGTGTTGGTGAAACTGGACCGATGCGTGGACCAGGTCGTCGTGAAATTGGGCACGGTGCGTTAGGTGAAAGAGCTTTAGAACCAATTTTACCTTCTGAAAAGGATTTTCCATATACTGTTCGTGTAGTTTCTGAAGTTTTAGAATCGAACGGTTCTACATCTCAAGCGAGTATTTGTGCAAGTACTCTTGCTATGATGGATGCAGGTGTACCAATAAAAGCTCCTGTTGCCGGTATTGCAATGGGTCTTGTAAAAAAAGGTGAACACTACACGGTTCTTACTGATATCCAAGGTATGGAAGATCATTTAGGTGATATGGACTTTAAAGTTGCAGGTACTTCAAAAGGTGTAACGGCTCTTCAAATGGATATTAAAATCGCTGGATTGTCTAGAGAGATTTTAGAAGAGGCGCTTCAACAGGCGAAAATCGGCAGAATGCAAATATTAGAGTCAATGTTAAAAACAATCGATACACCTAGACAGCAGTTATCGACGTATGCACCGAAAATTTTAACAATGACTATTAACCCTGATAAAATTAGGGATGTTATTGGACCGAGCGGTAAACAAATTAATAAGATTATCGAAGAAACCGGTGTTAAAATAGATATTGAGCAGGATGGTATGGTATTTATCTCTTCTGTTGATGAAGAAATGAACCAAAAAGCGAAAAAGATTATTGAAGATATCGTTCGTGAAGTGCAAGTCGGTGAAATTTATTTAGGTAAAGTAAAACGTGTTGAAAAATTCGGTGCGTTTGTCGAATTATTTAGCGGCAAAGATGGACTAGTTCACATTTCTGAATTAGCAGAAGAACGAGTTAATAAAGTGGAAGATATCGTAAAACTCGGTGATGAAGTATTAGTAAAAGTTATGGAAATTGATAAGCAAGGTAGAGTAAATCTTTCTAGAAAAGTACTTCTAAAAGAACAAAAAGAAAAAAATGAACAACCATCTTAATACTTTCCAAATAAGTCTGGTATATGCCAGGCTTTTTGTCATTTTTGTAATTATATACGTCTAGCTTCTAGGCCCAACTCAAACTTCGCTTTTGACTTAAACGAGTGCTTCCGCGTTTGTCCATATAATTTACAGTCATAACGGTACTAATGTTCTACTTGTACCTCCCATACATAAAATATATATAAATGGTGGAATATAATAGTAAATATATTTCTACACATTCTTATTGATCAATATTGATTAATAAACATAGGGGGATACAAGGTGAACAGACGATTTTCTACTTTTGTTTTTTGTCTTATAGCAATCATTTCCTACCAAACGACACCATATTTTAATAATTCTACTTCTACATCTATTGTTGCACAAGAAGTTGCTGGGATTAAAGATTCATTAATGCTGGAAATTGAAGAAAAAGCATCAGCATATGAGATTCCCCCTCAAGATGCAAGAATAGATAAAGTATGGAAAGCGGTTCCAGGGTACAACGGTAGAACAGTTGATATTAAAGCATCGTATGAAAAGATGAAAAAAAGCGGTGTGTTCGATGAAAAAAAACTTGTATTTAAACAACTGTCCCCACAAATCCATTTAAAGGATTTATCGGCATCACCGATATATAAAGGGCATGAAGATAAAAAAATGGTTTCGTTTATCGTCAATGTTGCATGGGGAAATGAATATATTCCCGATATGCTTGAAACGTTAAAAAAGCATGAAATTAAGGCTACATTCTTTTTAGAAGGTAGATGGGTAAAGGAAAATCCTTCAATAGCAAAAATGATTGTCGATGCTGGTCATGAGGTAGGGAATCATTCTTATAGTCATCCTAATATGAAAACATTAGGTGCCAATGCCGTAAGAGATCAATTATTAAAAACGAATAGCGTAATTGAAGCAACTACAGGTGTGAAAGTAAAATGGTTTGCTCCACCTAGTGGTAGTTTCCGTCAAGAGGTAGTAGAAATTGCAAAACAATATAATATGGGTACAATAATGTGGAGTGTCGATACGATAGACTGGCAAAGACCGGAGCCAAATGTTATTGTGGATAGAGTAATGGGAAAAGTTCATCCAGGGGCCATTATATTAATGCACCCTACAGATCCCACATCTAAATCGTTAGAAACATTAATTGTTTCTATCAAAGAAAAAGACTTACATATTGGAACGATAAGTAGCCTATTAAGTGAAGAAAGGATGGATTAACGTTAATATTCATCAATCTTATTAGGTAGGGAATAGGAGGATTTCTTTTGGTAACAAAACATACTTGTAAAAATGGTGTAAGAGTTGTACTAGAAAATATCCCAACAGTTAGATCTGTTGCGATTGGGATATGGATTGGTACAGGTTCTAGAAATGAAAATGGAGAAAATAACGGTGTTTCTCATTTCCTAGAGCATATGTTCTTTAAAGGAACAAAAACAAAAACTGCCCGAGAAATCGCGGAAAGTTTTGATTCTATTGGTGGTCAAGTTAATGCGTTTACTTCTAAGGAATATACATGTTATTACGCAAAAGTAATGGATGAGCATTCTAATTATGCACTCAATGTTTTAGCAGATATGTTTTTCCACTCTATTTTCGATGAAGAAGAGCTTGGCAAGGAAAAAAATGTTGTTTACGAAGAAATAAAAATGTACGAAGACGCACCAGACGATATTGTCCATGATTTATTAAGTAAAGCTTCTTATGGGAACCATCCTTTAGGATACCCGATTTTAGGAACAGAAACTACGTTATCGGCCTTTAATGGAGAAACGTTACGTAACTATATGAAAGAAACGTATACGCCTGATAATGTCGTTATATCTATTGCTGGTAACATAGAAGAGTCGTTTATAAAAGAAGTGGAAGAATTGTTTGGTAGTTATGAAACGGGTTATACAAAACCATCTATTCAAAAACCAGTATTTGAAACTGGAAAATTAGCAAGAAAAAAGACTACAGAACAAGCCCATCTTTGTATCGGGTACAATGGTCTTCCTGTTGGTGATGAAGATGTTTATAATTTAATTGTGATGAATAATGTTCTTGGTGGTAGTATGAGTAGTCGTTTATTCCAAGAGGTAAGGGAAGAACGGGGATTAGCCTATTCAATCTACTCCTATCATTCCTCTTTTCAAGATAATGGGATGCTAACAATCTATGGAGGAACTGGAGCTGCACAGCTTGACTTACTTTTTGAAACTGTACAATTGACGATAAATAAGTTGAAGCAAGAAGGAATTACAGAAAAAGAATTAAAAAATAGTAAAGAACAAATAAAAGGAAGTTTAATGTTAAGCTTAGAAAGCACGAATAGTAGAATGAGTCGTAATGGTAAAAATGAATTATTATTAAAAAATCATCGTTCTCTAGATGATATTTTAGAAAAGATAAACAGTATTACCGATAAGTCTGTTAATGAACTAACACATCGGATTTTTAATGATCAATATTCTCTTGCACTTATAAGTCCAGATGGAGAACTTCCAAAAGGTATATAAAATAAGAAAAGCGGAGGCGGCTCGACCTGGCCCGACAAGCATAAGATAGGCGCTGCAGGTGGGCGCTTTTTGCCCACCGGAAGTGACTAGCTTATGACCTCGAGGGCCAAGCCGCCGGAGCTAGACAGAAAGAAAAGCGGAGGCGCATCGCCTTGACCCGTACAAACTGGACTGTTTCGGTAGGAGATAAAGGAAACACGGCGAACGTAGAGAGCCGATGTTGACTTATCGTACGGACGGAACAGGAAGTTTGCTAGGGTCAATGCGCCGGAGCTAGACAGAAAGAAAAGCGGAGGCGGCTCGACCTGGCCCGACAATGAAAGTCCAAGTACAATAGGAAGACTCTCATTTGTACCACCCGCGATGACTGGCTGATGTCGTGAGCCCGATTTCCAAAGAATCAAGACGCGACAACGAAAAATTAACCTTTATAATTTAAATAAAAAATGTCTGCTATTAGTTTAACTAGCAGGCATTTTTTTTGGACAATTCTTTATATATATAGTAAGGAGGTTAGAGTGATGAGATTAAGTGAATTGGGTGGAAAAGAAATTGTTGATGTAAAGAGAGCGGAAAGACTAGGTGTATTAGGTCATACAGATTTAGAAATAAACGAAACAACAGGTGAAATAAAATCTTTAATTATTCCTTCTTTAAAATGGTTCGGTTTAAAGAAGGAAGGAGCCGAAATAAAAGTTCCTTGGAAGCATATAAAAAAAATTGGAACGGATATGATTATTATTGATATTCCAGAAGAGGAAGAAAAAAAGTTCGAATAGTGCACCGTAATATTAGCATGCCAAAAGTAAAGTCAGCCTAAGGCTGGCTTTTTTTGTAGTTATTTTTAGGGGAAATCTCTACCTTCAAACGGGAATGGTCTGTTAAATGTTAGTCAGTTCTTAAAGGACGGATAGTGCTTAATATAAAAATAGACTTAACTGGTATGAATTTCATCTCTGTGTACTTATCACATCTTGATTATTAGCTACATAGGATATCGAAGTAAGTAATTATTAACGGCGTTGTTAGAAAGATATAGAAGAAGGTGACATGTATGCTGACCGGTTTGCACATAGCTGTCATTGGCGGTGATGCAAGACAGCTTGAGGTGATTCGAAAGCTTATTGAATTAGATGCAAAACTTTCTTTAATAGGTTTTGATCAATTAGATCACGGATTTACCGGAGCTTCAAAGGAACAAATGGATGAAGTAGATTTTTCAACGGTAGATTCTATTGTCATCCCTGTTTCGGGAACAAATTTACAAGGTCAAGTGGAAACAATTTTTTCAAATGAAAAAATTTTATTGACGGAAGATATTTTAAAGAAAACACCAGAACATTGTGTTGTTTACTCGGGGATATCTAATAGTTATTTAGACTCCATTGTTTCGTCAACTAACCGAAAGTTAGTGAAGTTATTTGAACGAGACGACGTCGCTATTTACAATGCAATTCCTACTGTGGAAGGAACAATTATGATGGTCATTCAACATACCGATATTACTATTCATAATGCTAACATTGCTGTGCTCGGTCTCGGTAGAGTTGGAATGACTGTAGCTAGAACGTTTGCAGCTCTAGGTGCAAAAGTACGTGTAGGTGCAAGAAGAACGGAGCATATTGCAAGAATATTTGATATGGGGCTCACTCCCTTTCACTTGTCAGAACTTAAAAACAATGTGACAGATATTGATGTTTGTATTAATACAATTCCTCATCCTATCTTGTCCGCAAATGTAATCTCTAAAATGCCAGCCCACACGCTAATTATTGATCTTGCATCAAAGCCCGGTGGTACGGATTTTCGTTATGCAGAAAAAAGAGGTATTAAAGCTCTTTTAGCTCCCGGGCTACCAGGAATAGTTGCTCCGAAAACGGCAGGTCAAATTATTGCAAATGTGTTAAGTCAGCTATTAGGAGAAAGCTTGGAAGATAGAAAGGGGAATGAATGATGCAATTAAAAGGAAAAAGAATTGGTTTTGGTTTAACAGGGTCACATTGTACGTACGATGCAGTAGTTCCTGAAATTGAAAAATTAGTCAATGAAGGAGCAGACGTTATACCTGTTGTTTCATTTACCGTTCAAAATACAAATACTAGATTCGGTGAAGGGCAAGAATGGATTCAAAAAATTGAAGAAATAACAGGAAATAAAGCGATAGACTCCATTGTAAAAGCGGAACCTCTTGGGCCAAAAATTCCATTAGATTGTATGGTAGTCGCCCCTCTAACGGGAAATTCAATGAGTAAGCTTGCAAACGCATTAACGGATTCCCCTGTGTTAATGGCAGCAAAAGCAACTTTAAGAAATCATCATCCTGTCGTATTAGGAATTTCTACTAATGATGCGTTAGGCCTAAATGGAATAAATTTAATGAGACTTATGTCTACTAAAAATATTTATTTTATTCCGTTCGGTCAAGATGCACCGGAGAAAAAGCCTAATTCTATGGTAGCACGGATGAACATGTTAGTTCCTACAGTTGTAGAAGCCATTAATAATAAACAAATTCAGCCAGTAATTGTAGAAAAATATTTGGATGACCTAAATTAATAACAAAAGCACCTGAACTAGATGTAACAACAAACATTCCGATGTGAAAATATTCCCATAAGATAAAAAATAGAGAGGAGAAAAAAATTTCTTCTCTCTTTATTTAATTACTATGCTAAAATAGATGATTAAGTAGCACTATTTATTTTGAGAGGGGTTAGACGGATGAAAGGTTTTAATATTGCTTTAGTTGGTGCGACAGGTGCTGTAGGCCAACAAATGTTGAAAACACTTGAAGAAAGAGATTTCCCAATTAAAGAATTAACACTATTATCGTCGGAACGTTCTGCAGGTACAAAAGTGATATTTAAAGATAATGAATATACAGTCCAAAAGGCAGAGCCAGATAGTTTTAATGGTGTTGACATAGCATTATTTAGTGCTGGTGGTAGTGTGTCCAAACTACTAGCTCCAGAAGCTGCAAAAAGAGGGGCAATTGTAGTAGATAATACTAGTGCTTTTCGAATGGATCCTGAAGTTCCTTTAGTTGTCCCAGAAGTGAACGAGCAAGATTTATTCAATCAAAAAGGAATAATTGCAAATCCAAATTGCTCTACAATTCAAATGGTAGTTACACTTGAGCCTATTAGAAAAAAATATGGGTTATCAAAAGTAATCGTTTCAACTTACCAAGCGGTATCAGGAGCTGGGGCTGCTGCTATTGATGAACTGCACACTCAAACACAAGCAATTTTAAATGGGGATGATTTTACTCCTTCTGTTTTACCAGTGAAAGGAGACGAAAAACATTACCAAATTGCATTTAACGCCATTCCTCAAATTGACAAATTCGAAGATAACGGGTTTACTTTTGAGGAAATGAAAATGATAAATGAAACGAAAAAAATAATGCACATGCCAAACCTATCAGTAGCTGCAACTTGCGTTCGATTGCCAGTAGTCACAGGACACTCTGAATCTGTATATATTGAAGTAGAGGATGAAAACGTGACTGTTCAAGATATTCGAAATTTACTGGAAGAAGCTCCTGGTATTACATTACAAGATAAACCGGAAGAACAATTATATCCGATGCCAGCACATAGTGTCGGTTTGAATGATGTCTTTGTTGGGCGTATACGCCAAGATCTAGATAATAAAAAAGGTTTCCACCTATGGATTGTTTCAGATAATTTATTAAAAGGTGCTGCTTGGAACTCAGTTCAAATTGCAGAAACCCTTACTAAGTTAGGAATTGTTAAATAGTTTAAGAGAGGCATATTTTTGCCTCTTTTTCTAACGAATGTATCGACATCCTCTTGAACGAAACACGTCGTTATTCCTCTTCTATAACGAAAAGTGAAAGTTTAAAGCTCCCAAGGTTTTCTTGGAATCCAACAATGAGGTGTCATACAATGAAAATAGTAGTTCAAAAATTTGGTGGTACATCAGTCCGAAACGAAATGTCGAGGGATCACGCATTCCATCATATTCATAAAAGTGTTCAACGAGGTTATAAAGTTGTAGTAGTTGTTTCTGCCATGGGAAGAAAGGGAGAACCTTATGCAACGGATACGTTATTAAGCTTATTAGAGGAAAGTAAAAGTAACGTATCAAAAAGAGAGTTAGATATGCTGCTTTCATGTGGTGAAGTTATTTCATCGATTGTCTTTAGCAGTATGTTGAATAGCAATGGTATTAAAGCTACAGCATTAAATGGTCCTCAAGCAGGTTTTCGAACAAATAATGAACATACGAATGCAAAAATTATTGATATGAAGTGTGATCACTTGTTAGAAGTGTTGCGTCATCATGATGTAGTGGTGGTAGCAGGCTTTCAAGGTGAATCTAGAACAGGAGATATTACGACGATTGGTCGTGGTGGTAGTGACACATCTGCAGCTGCGCTCGGTGCCGCATTAAGAGCTGAATGGATAGACATTTTTTCAGATGTTGAAGGTGTAATGACTGCAGACCCTAATATCGTGGAAAACGCTAAACCGCTAAATGTCGTGTCATACACAGAAATCTGTAATATGGCCTACCAAGGAGCGAAGGTTGTACACCCTCGTGCAGTTGAAATTGCGATGCAAGCGAGAATACCTTTACGGGTTAAGTCAACGTATTCTGACACCCCTGGAACGTTAGTAACGTCATTAGATAAAATAAGTGATCAACATGTTACAGAACGATTAATTACAGGAATCGCTCACGTTTCAGATGTCACTCAAATAAAAGTAACGGCAAAAGAAGGACAATATAATTTACAGTCTGAAGTATTTCGAGCAATGGCTAATGAGCAAATAAGTATAGACTTTTTTAACATATCACCTACAAATGTGATCTATACTATTGCAGACCAAATGAGTGAAAAGGCAATAGCTGTTTTAAACGAATTAGGGTATAATCCGAAGGTGACAAAACATTGCGCAAAAGTTGCAGTTGTTGGGGCCGGTATGACCGGGGTGCCTGGAGTTACATCTAAAATAGTAACCACACTATCGGAACTAGGGATCCAAATACTTCAATCTGCTGATAGCCATACAACGATATGGGTATTAGTGAAACAAGAGGATATGGAAAAAGCAGTAAAGGCATTGCACGATGCATTCGGTCTAGCACATATAAATAGTGCATTTGTATATGATTCAAAGAAAGAAGGAGAGATAAGCTGGCATGATTAATTTTGGAAAAGTTTCTACAGCAATGGTTACACCGTTTGATAATAAAGGGAATATTGATTTCGCAAAAACAACGCAATTAGTAAACTATTTAATTGACAACGGCTCAGACTCTCTCGTTATTGCTGGAACAACTGGAGAATCACCTACATTAACGAAAGAAGAAAAAATTGCCCTTTTTCGTCATGTAGTGGAAGTTGCAAACGGTAAGGTACCAGTTATTGCGGGTACAGGTAGTAATAACACAAGAGAAACAATCGATTTTACAAAAAAAGCAGAAGCTACTGGTGTTGATGCTATTATGCTTGTTACTCCTTACTACAACAAACCAAATCAAGAAGGGTTTTACCAACATTTTAAAGCGATTGTGGAAGAAACAAGCCTACCAGTCATGCTTTATAATGTACCAGGGAGAACTGCTGCTAACATGACTGCTGAAACAGTCATTAAATTATCAGAAATACGTAACGTTGTTGCCGTAAAAGAGGCAAGCGGAGATTTAAGTCAAATGACCGAAATTATTGCCAATACTTCAGAAGATTTTGTTCTATATAGTGGAGATGACGGTTTAACACTACCTGTCCTTTCTATCGGGGGAACAGGAATAGTATCTGTTGCCTCTCACGTAATTGGTAACGAAATGCAACAAATGATTGATCTTTTTGAAAATGGTGATTGGAAGCAAGCTGCATTGCTACACCAAAAGCTTTTACCAATAATGAATGGTTTATTTAGTGCCCCAAGCCCGACACCTGTTAAAACGGCTTTACAGTTCAAAGGATTAGATGTAGGTGGAGTAAGACTTCCACTTGTACCGTTAACTGAAGAAGAACGAAAAAATATTAATAGTTTAATTTCAAGTTTATAGGAAGAAATATAAAGAACAAAACTGCCGGAGCTAGACTAGTAATTCACAAATTTCCAATTTTATAGTTTCCAGATAAACGAGAAAGGCCAGATTTAAGTTTTTAAATCTGACCTTTTTTTCTTTAATAACCTCAAATATCCTCATAATATCCTTTTTACTTTTTATTGTATTCTTACTCAAGTATAGTGAATTAAAATTTAAATAACTTGTATTCCATTTCTTTCATGCGATATAATATTTCTAAATGACTCGTGCGGATTATTAAAATAAAATTTTTTGTTTTAAGTTGTAGCTAGGTCAGCTTTTCTCTATAAGCAGTACAACGGACTATTGTGGCTGACTATGATTATACATATTTTGCTATTTTTCGTTTTATAGTGGGAAAGTGTAAATGAAAACAAATTAATATTTTTTACTACTTATTAAAATATTTACATATTTTAATGCTTTTCGTTATTTATTTTTTTGTAAAAAGAGAAAAAAGGCATCAAGTTTGCCTATTCATTATATATGTAGGAGGAAAAGACATTGGATGCAACAAAGAAAGAGAAAATTAAATTATTCTCCCTTGGTGGGGTAGGAGAAGTTGGTAAAAACATGTATGTGCTAGAAGTTGGGGAGCATATTTATGTTGTTGATTGTGGGGTTATGATACCAGAGGATGGTATGTTTGGTATCGATATGGTAATGCCGGATATTACTTATTTAGAAGATAATGTTGATAAAGTACGTGGTATCTTTTTAACACATGGACATGAAGATCATATTGGGGCACTTCCGTTCGTACTAAGAAAAGTTCAAGCACCTGTTTACGGTACGAAATTAACTTTAGAATTAGCAAAAGATCTAACGCAAAAAGAGAGTAATTATAATGAATTTAAATTTGTAGAAGTGACAAGTAATACAGTTCTATCTTTTCCAAATGTAACCGTTCAATTTTTCTCTGCGAATCATAGTATTCCTGACTCTGTTGGGATTTCGTTTAAAACCGAACAGGGAGCAATCGTTTATACAGGCGACTTTAAATTTGACCAATCTTTAACAGGTGGAAATAATACAGATATTGGAAAAATTGCGAATATTGGTAATGAAGGAGTCTTGTGTTTACTAAGTGACAGCTTAAATGCAGAAAAACCAGGCAATACCATTTCAGAAAGCGTTGTTCAAAGAGAAATTTCTGACGTATTTTATCATACTACGACTAGAATATTCGTTAGTTGTTTAGCTACAAATATCCAAAGAATACAACAAGTCGTCAATGCTGCAGAGGAAACTGGTCGTAAGCTCGTCATTATTAGTTCGAATTCAAATAAAATTTTAGAAATTGCAAAAAAATTAAATTACTTACAAATTCCAGACGACCTTGTAATTCCAGCAAGTGAAATATCTAAATATGATGATAATAAAATAGTAGTTTTAACAGTAGGTACACATGCTCAAATGTTAGTGTCCTTAACAAAAATGGCAAAAGGTACACATAAATATGTTCAAATTAAAGAGGACGACACAGTCCTAATTGCAACCTCTCCGATTCCGGGGATGGAATTAAATGTATCAAAAGTAATTGATAAATTATTCCGTGCTGGTGCGAACGTAATCTATGGGCAACGAAAAATACATGTATCTGGACATGCTTCACAAGAAGAGTTGAAATTAATGATTAATCTCGTTAAACCTAAATATTTATTACCTATTCAAGGAGAGTACAAAATGCAAATGGCATTAGCAAAGGTTGCTGAAAGTACTGGCCTTACTGCCGACTCCATTTTCTTAACAGAAAAAGGCGATGTTATTGAATTCATAAATGGAGAAGCGAAACATGGTGGTAAAGTACCTGCAGGGAATACTTTAATTGATGGTTTAGGTGTTGGAGATATAGGTAATATTGTGTTAAGAGATAGAAGACTTCTTTCACAAGATGGAATTTTAATCGTTGTTGTTACGATTAGTAAAGAGAAAAAGTTGATTGTTTCAGGTCCTGAAATTATCTCACGAGGGTTTGTATACGTAAGAGAATCAGAAAAATTGTTAGAAGATGCAAGTGAACTTGTAAAGAAAATAATGGATGAAAATATTAAAGGTAAAGTAATTGAATGGTCTACATTAAAGTTAAGTATCAGAGAATCGTTAAACCAATATTTCTTTGAGAAAACGAGAAGAAGACCGATGATTTTACCTATTATTATGGAAGTTTAACAATACGTGAGCCATTCTTTATAGAAACCCTATAAAGAATGGCTCTTTACTTTTCTTAAAAGAAGAATGAAATATATCTTGTCGCGAATACTATAAGGGAGTTTGTTATAGTTGTAAATATATAAAAGGAGTAGATTTTATGTCAAATGAACATACATACACATCTTCTGGGCAAGAGGGAGAACCATCCAAGCAAGAATCAACGAAAGACTCATTAGTAAATAAAATTCAGCAATTAGGCCAAACAAATATACCGCAATTACCACAGGACTCTAAAATTCATTGTTTAACGATTGTTGGTCAAATAGAAGGTCATGTACAGCTTCCACCACAAAATAAGACGACAAAATATGAACATGTTATTCCTCAAATAGTTGCAATTGAGCAAAATCCAAAAATCGAGGGACTGCTAGTCATATTAAATACAGTAGGAGGAGATGTGGAAGCAGGATTAGCTATTTCTGAAATGTTAGCTTCCTTATCTAAGCCAACAGTGTCACTCGTTTTAGGTGGAGGGCATTCGATTGGTGTACCAATTGCTGTAAGTTGTGATTATTCCATTATAGCGGAATCAGCAACGATGACGATTCACCCCGTTCGTTTAACAGGTTTAGTAATAGGAGTTCCTCAAACATTTGAATACTTAGATAAGATGCAAGAAAGGGTTATTAATTTTGTAACGAAGAACTCTAACATTACGGAGGAGAAATTTAAAGAACTGATGCTTTCTAAAGGTAATTTAACGAGAGATATTGGAACGAACGTAGTTGGAGCAGATGCAGTTAAATATGGTCTTATTGATCAAACGGGTGGTGTTGGAGAGGCTATTAGAAAATTAAATGAATTAATTGAAACACGAAATGAAGGTCAGGAAGGACAGATGTTACAATGATTCTTTATACGATGATGCCACAAGAGACGATTTTCCCTACAGCAAGTGACGATTATAGTAAGCAGAGAGTAGTAAGCTATAATGGAATTTCTTTTATGGTGCAACAAACGGAAAATAATTCTTTTCAAATTGTTAGAAATTTAAGTACCGATCCTGCACACTACTTAGACGAGCAATATTCTCCTGGTACGGTTATTAATATTACTTTTGAATAAAGGAAAAGCTGGTTATGAAGTTATGGCAACTTTCCTAACCAGCTTTTTCTTTTGTTAGTCAAGTGGGATATATTACTTAATCACGAAAACTAAAACGCAATAGTTCTTAATTGTGATATAATTGTCGATAATAGTACCGCGTTTTCTGTACTAAATTTATGCAAGTTATGGTGAGAAAAAATGTCAAAGAGAAAAAGAAGAAGAAAAAAACAAAACCGGGATGAATGGAAAAAAACGGTCTCGTTTGAAGTAATAGGATTACTTCTGTTAGCGTTAACGTTTATTTCTATTGCAAAGCTTGGAATTGTAGGACAAGCAACTGTATTATTCCTTCGCTTTTTTAGTGGTGAATGGTATATGATTTTGCTATTAGCGATGTTACTCCTATCAGGATATATTATTTGGAAGCGAGACTTACCTCCATTTTTTACACGTCAATTAGTTGGTACATACATAATTATTTTATCTGTTTTACTATTAAGCCACGTAGCACTATTTCAAATGTTATCGGGTGGAGGTACATTCGCTAATCCATCTGTTATTGCTAATACATGGGAACTGTTTTGGTATGAAGTAAACGGTGAATCGAGTACTACTGATTTAGGTGGTGGTATGATTGGGGCGGTGTTATTCTCTGCTTTTCATTTATTATTTGATGCAAAAGGTGCAAAATGGATTGCCATGATTTTTATCATTATTGGCATTATTTTAGTTACTGGTAAATCGTTAAATGATACGGTAATTAAAATTACAACCGTTTTATTTTCTTTCTTGAAAAAACAATGGACTGCGTTTATTCAAGATATGAAAAACTGGAGGTCACAAAGTAAACAACAAAAGAAAGAGAAAAAAGAAAAAGAAATCAAAAAAGACAAGAAAGAAAAGGGTAGCACTGAAGAAGTGGTAGAGGTTACTGCAGCGACTACTATGGAGGAGGAAGTTACTCCACCTATTATTTCTTCCTTTACTGACAATTCGCAGCAAGAAGGGGTAAATGAAGTTGCGGAAAAGAATGCTAAAGTACATCAGGAAGAAGTAGAAGAAGGGGTTCAAGAAGTAATTCCAAACAATATGGCTTTTACAGAATTAGAAAATAAAGATTATGAACTTCCTTCACTTGATCTGCTTAATAAACCGATAACTAACCATCAGACGACAGAACACGAAAATATTTATGCAAATGCAAGAAAATTAGAAAAAACCTTTGCCAGTTTTGGTGTGAAGGCAAAAGTAACAAAAGTTCATTTAGGACCAGCAGTAACTAAATATGAAGTATATCCAGACGTCGGTGTTAAAGTTAGTAAAATAGTTAATTTAAGTGATGATTTAGCATTAGCGCTCGCTGCGAAAGACATTCGAATTGAAGCGCCAATCCCTGGAAAATCAGCGATTGGTATTGAAGTGCCAAACAATGAGGTGGCGATGGTTAGCTTACGTGAAGTGTTAGATGTGAAACTTGCTGATAGACCTGACTCTAAGTTGTTAATTGGTTTAGGGCGTGACATCTCTGGAGAATCTGTAGTAGCTGAATTAAATAAAATGCCACATTTACTCGTTGCAGGTGCGACAGGTAGCGGGAAGAGCGTTTGTATTAATGGAATTATTACTAGCATTTTAATGAGGGCAAAACCTCATGAAGTAAAAATGATGATGATTGATCCCAAAATGGTAGAGTTAAATGTATATAATGGAGTCCCACATTTATTAGCTCCAGTTGTTACGAACCCTAAGAAAGCATCGCAAGCATTAAAAAAAGTAGTAAGTGAAATGGAACGAAGGTACGAGTTATTTTCACATACTGGTACAAGAAATATTGAAGGGTATAATGAATATATACGTAGACATAACCAAGACGGTGAAGCGGTTCAGCCACAACTACCATATATTGTTGTGATCGTCGATGAGTTAGCTGATTTAATGATGGTAGCATCAAATGAAGTAGAAGATTGTATTACAAGATTAGCCCAAATGGCACGTGCTGCAGGGATTCATTTAATTATTGCAACACAACGTCCATCTGTAGATGTTATAACGGGTGTTATTAAAGCAAACATTCCTTCACGTATTGCGTTTAGTGTATCTTCTCAAACGGATTCTAGAACAATATTAGATATGGGTGGTGCAGAAAAATTACTAGGTAGAGGAGATATGTTATTTTTACCAGTTGGTGCATCGAAACCTGTTCGTGTTCAAGGTGCTTTTCTTTCCGATGAGGAAGTGGAGAGAATTGTGGACTTTGTTATTGCGCAACAAAAAGCTCAATATCAAGAAGAAATGATACCGCAAGATGTTACAGAAGAAGTAGCAGAAGTGGAAGATGAGTTATACGATGAAGCGGTACAATTAGTACTGGAAATGCAAACTGCCTCTGTGTCGATGCTACAGCGCCGATTTAGAGTTGGATATACGAGAGCTGCTAGACTTATAGACGCAATGGAAGCTCGTGGCGTAGTTGGTCCTTATGAAGGAAGTAAACCTCGTACAGTTTTAGTACAAAATAATAACGAAGATGTTGGTTCATAAATAGGTAGTCATATGTACTACCTATTTATGTGGGGAAAATTTACTGGAAAACTAACTGAATGTAGTGATAATAGCTACCTAGTAACAGTATTAAATAAACACAACTAGTATTTTTTTGCGAAGTGATTTAAGGAAAAGGGTATCTTAATTTTTATATTTTCATTCTATTAGAAAAATGATATATTTAGTTGGGATAGTAAAATGTCGTTTTTAATGTAAGTTAGTGGGGGAGTCAACATGACGATTAGGCCAGATAGTAGACATCTATATTTATTAGTAGTCGATAGATTAAAACAAGATATAGAAAATAATGTTTATAGAGAAAAAGAAAAACTACCTTCTGAGTTTGAATTATCTAGGCAGCTTGGTGTAAGTAGGGCTACATTAAGAGAAGCGCTACGTGTTCTAGAGGAAGAAGGTTTCGTCATTAGAAGACATGGTGTTGGAACTTTCGTTAGCCCTAGGCCAGTTTTTTCATCTGGAATTGAGCAATTAAATAGTGTTACAGATATGATTATAGATGCAGGTATGCAACCAGGTACGATTCATATATCATCTACTATTCAAAATCCTACTGATGATGACAATGAAAAGTTTAATGGACTTGAAGGAGAACAAGTACATTATTTTGAACGGGTAAGAACAGCTAACGGACAGCCTGTTGTTTATTGTATTGATAAAATCCCAACAAACATTGTGGAAAATTATCAATATAATAAAAATGAATCGCTTTTACACTTACTAGAAGATGAAGCAGGCAGATATATATCATACGCAGTTGCACAAATAGAACCATTAGGGTTTCACGAAAAAGTTTCTCCAATTCTAGAATGTGAGCCTGAAACGGCACTACTAGTATTAAAACAAATGCATTACGATCAAAACGATGAGCCGGTTTTATATTCGTTAAACTATTTTCGTGCAGATCAATTTAGCTTTCATGTTTTACGTAAAAGAACTTAAAGGTAACATTAATTGTTACCTTTTTTCATTTTGATTACCATAATATTATTATGTAAACCTATATGTGTTCACTTGAAAAATTTACTAATATAACGTTATATTGGATATATGAGTAAATTTGTTTGATCTTGAAAAAATATTATTATGCTTTTCTACATAAAATAAAAGAAGCATAAAAAGGAGGATGAATTATTTGAAGCTTATTAATGAAACAATGCACGAATTAAGCGGAATTACTTTACATACATTAAATACTTCGAAATTTAAAACGAATACATTAGTATTAAAGTTAAAGTCTGCCTTAACAGAAGAAAATGTTACAAAACGAGCACTATTACCATATGTTTTACAAACGGCCACCAATACGTATAAAACATCTACGGAGTTAAGGATCTATTTAGATGAGCTCTACGGTGCTACTCTAAATGTAGATTTAAGTAAAAAGGGTGAATTCCATATTATTACATTTAGAATAGATATCGCGAATGAAAAATTTTTAAAAGACTCCACCCCTTTATTACAAAAAGCGATCAATTTATTAGCAGATGTATTATTAAATCCATTAGTAGAAGGCGGTTACTTTTCATCATCGATTGTTGAAAACGAGAAGCGTACGTTAAAACAACGAATCCAATCTATTTATGATGATAAAATGAGGTATTCCAGTCACAGATTAGTGGAAGAAATGTGTAAAAATGAGCCTTATCGATTAGCTGCTAATGGTGTGAAAGACGATGTGGATACGATAACTGCTCAAAATTTATATGAATACTATGAACAAGTTTTAAATACAGATGATATTCATTTATATGCTATCGGTGATTTAGATGAAGAAGAAGTTATTAATTTTGTCGAGAAAGCTTTCCCACTTAAAAGTCGTCAAAAAAGCTTGCATGAAGTTAATAAAGGGAAAAATGTTACTAGCGAAAATGAAGTAATAGACAGAGATGATGTTAAACAAGGGAAATTAAATATTGGTTATCGTACGAACATAACGTACAATGACTCTTTATATCCTGCATTACAAGTATTTAACGGTATATTCGGAGGATTTTCTCACTCAAAATTATTTATTAATGTGAGAGAGAAGGAAAGTTTAGCATATTACGCTGCATCAAGAGTGGAAAGTCATAAAGGGCTTTTACTTGTTATGTCTGGGATTGACTTTAGTAATTATGAAAAAGCAGTGAAGATTATAAAAGAACAAATGGTAGAAATGCAAAATGGGAACTTTACTGATAATGAAATTGCGCAAACAAAGGCTGTTATAAAAAATCAAATATTAGAAACAATTGATACACCTAGAGGCCAAGTTGAAATACTTTATAATAATGAGTTTGGCAGTATAGATAGAAAAGCGATTGAAGATATTATTTCAAATATAGAGAACGTGACGAAAGAAGATATTATTAACGTAGCAAAACAAATTCAATTAGATACTATTTACTTTTTAACAGGAAAGGAGGATTAATGATGAGAGAGATTGTATTTGATCAACTAGCAGAGAAATTATATTACGAACAACTAGAAAATGGCCTTAAAGTGTACTTATTACCGAAGGAAGGTTTTCATAAGACTTATGCTACCTTTACGACGAAGTACGGTTCCATCGACAACGCTTTTATTCCATTAGGGAAAAAGGAATTTTTAACCGTACCAGATGGAATTGCCCACTTTTTAGAGCATAAGCTTTTTGAAAAAGAGCATGGTGATGTTTTTCAAGATTTTAGTAAGCAGGGAGCTTCTGCAAATGCGTTTACTTCTTTTACGAGAACTGCCTATTTATTTTCAAGTACAACCCAAGTTGAAAAAAATCTTGAAACGTTATTAAACTTTGTACAAGAACCTTATTTTACGGAACAAACAGTTGAAAAGGAAAAAGGAATTATCGGTCAAGAAATTACAATGTATGATGATAATCCGGATTGGAGAAATTACTTTGGATTAATTGAAAATATGTTCCATCATCACCCTGTAAAAATTGATATTGCTGGGACGAAAGAATCTATTGCAAACATTACAGCAGACTTACTTTACACCTGCTATGAAACATTTTATCACCCAAGTAATATGTTACTTTTCGTCGTTGGGGCAATGGATCCTGATAAAATGATGAATTTTATAAAAGATAATCAATCGAAAAAAGAGTTTAAACCTGCAGAGGAAATTTCTCGTCATTTTGAAGATGAACCTGCTACAGTAGCGGAAGAGAAGAAAGTGTTAAAAATGAATGTCCATACGTCTAAATGTTTAGTTGGCTTAAAAGAAGTTAGTCCAAATCGACAAGGAACCGAATTATTAAAGCATGAGTTAACAGTGAATATCATTTTAGACTTACTCTTTGGTAAGAGCTCGAAACATTACAAGCAACTATATGAAGACGGTTTAATTGATGAAACATTTTCTTTTGACTATACAGGTGAAAAAGGCTTTGGTTTTGCAATGATTGGTGGCGATACAGAAAAACCAGATGAATTAGAAGCACAATTAAAGAAGATATTATTCCAATTCCGAAATGAAGCGTTTTACGAAGATGAACTAAATCGAGCTAAAAAGAAAAAGATAGGTTCATTTTTAAGAGCGATCAATTCACCTGAATTTATTGCCAATCAATTTACAAGATACGCTTTTAATGAAATGGATCTTTTTGAAGTAATCCCTCAGTTAGAAAAAATAACATCCGAGGATGTAAAACGTGTTGCGAATGAGATATTAGATGAAAAAGCATTTACTGTTTTTCAAATAGTACCTAAATAGTTTGTTCACCCAACAATAATTGTTTGTATTAGTAAAAGATAAGTTATAATGAGAGAGCGCCTAATTAAGGGGCTCTCTTCATTTTTTCAATTAAAGGATGATGTATTTTGAATAAAACAGCATTACTTATTGGTGCTAGTGGTGGAATAGGGAAGGCGATCGCTTCGCAATTATTAAAAAATGGTTATTTTATTTATTTGCATTATAACAAGAATAAAGATGCAATAGAGGAATTAAAACAGCAATTTGGCGAAGAATCATTAGAAGCGGTTCAAGCTAATTTATCCGATATAAATGGTGTTGATTCGCTAAAAAATCAAATTGGCCAACCAATTCAAACCATTATCTATAATGCGGGTATTAGCTATTACGGGTTAATGACTGATATTTCAAAGGACGATATGGAGGGAATGATTCGTTTACATATTACATCACTCTATGATGTTACAAAAAACTATCTTCCTAATATGATAAAAAATAAAAACGGGAATATTATCGTCATTTCTTCGATTTGGGGTGAGATAGGAGCATCATGTGAAGTGCTGTACTCCATGACAAAAGGAGGTCAACTTGCATTTGTAAAAGCGTTAGCTAAAGAGGTGGCCCCTAGTGGCATTAGAGTAAATGCGGTTTCGCCAGGTGCTATCAATACGCAAATGTTAGACCAATTTTCTACAGAAGAATTAATGGATTTGACGGAAGAAATTCCAATTGGTCGATTAGGATATCCTAGTGAAATAGCTGATGCAGTTTCATTTCTTCTTTCCGATAAGTCTAGCTATATAACTGGTCAAGTTTTATCAGTAAACGGTGGGTGGTATTAAGGAATAATATGGAATAATGTATATTTAATCTTTCTCTACGCATACTAACTTTTGAAGTACAGTATTAAAGGAGGAAGAACAATGTCTGTTTTAGAAAATTGGGATCAATGGAAAGACTTTTTAGGCGATCGTTTACATCATGCTCAATCAGAAGGATTAGATCAAAATACAATTTCGCAATTAGCATTTGAAATTGGTGATTATTTAGCGCAAGAAGTAGAAGCTAAAAACCCACAAGAAAAAGTTTTAGCAGACCTTTGGAGAGTAGCTTCCGAACAAGAACAACATGCAATTGCGAATATGATGGTAAAACTTGTTCAAAACGAAGGGACACTTTAAGAGAGGAGCCAACCTCTCTTTTTTAATGTTGTAGAAGTTGTAGAAATAGAAAATGGAATCTTGACTCCAATATATATTGACTTATTTGCCACTACTATACCCAACAATTCGTTCCGCTTAAGATATTTTCCCTTTACACTTCATATAACGCTTTTTTTCCCATTCTCCGTAAACACATCTGTCTTTAATAATAAAAAACTTTTATTATTTATAACATTTCACTTCCTTATTATTTTGAAATTAGCTATCATAAAGATAAGATTACATACATGAATGCCTCAAATAATATACAAAATAGATAGGAGAGGTAGGATGATCAAAAAAGAGTGGTATTTAGAGTATGAAATAAATAAAAATAGACCTGGATTATTAGGGGATATTTCTTCATTACTGGGGATGCTATCTATTAATATTGTGACCATTAACGGAGTCGATGATTCTAGACGAGGACTACTCCTTTTAAGTGAAACTAATGAACAAATTGTTCGTTTAGAATCAATTTTAAATACAATGGATACGATAAAAGTAACGAAATTAAGAGAACCTAAGCTTCGCGATCGGTTAGCGGTCCGCCATGGGCGTTACATTCAAAGAGATGCCGATGATAAAAAAACTTTTCGTTTCGTTCGAGACGAATTAGGTTTACTCGTCGATTTTATGGCTGAGCTATTTAAACGTCAAGGTCATTTACTCGTAGGGATAAGAGGAATGCCTAGAGTCGGTAAAACAGAATCTATTGTTGCTTCTAGCGTTTGTGCAAATAAAAGATGGCTTTTCGTTTCCAGTACTCTTTTGAAGCAAACTATTCGAAGCCAATTAATTCAAGACGAATATGATGAAAATAATTTGTTCATTATTGATGGAATTGTTTCCACTAAAAGAGCGAACGAGAAGCATTGGCAGTTAGTTAGGGAAATCATGAGCTTGTCTGCAGTGAAAGTAGTAGAGCACCCAGATATTTTTGTACAAAACACAGAGTATAAATTGCAAGATTTTGATTACATTATTGAATTAAGAACGAACCCCGATGAGGAAATTACATATGAACCAGTTCAATCAAATCGGATGTTTGACGAAAACCCGTTTGGAGGATTTGATTTTTAATATTTGGAAGGTGTTACCAATTGACAGAACTAGGCAGTCGATTAAAAGAAGCTAGAATAGCAAAAGATATGTCATTAGATGATTTACAAGCAGTAACGAAAATACAAAAAAGATATTTAGTCGGGATAGAAGAAGGTAACTATTCCATGATGCCAGGAGCTTTTTATGTGCGTGCTTTTATTAAGCAGTACGCGGAGGCAGTTGGTTTAGAGCCTGATGAAATTTTTGAACAATATAAATCAGACATTCCTGTAAATGTAAATCAAGATATCCCTGAAAAGTTATCAAGGGTAAAATCAAGAAGACATTTACCGAAGGATGATTCGAAAATTGTTCAACTATTACCTAAATTATTATTAATACTAGGAGCAATTGTACTATTAGTAGTATTTTGGCAATTTCTCCAAAAGTCAGGCAATAACGCAACGGATAATAATAACGATGTGGACAGTGGATTACGTGTTGAACGAGAAACAAACCCAGAAGTAATTGACACACAACCAGATTCCAAAGATGAAGAAGAAAATACGGAAGAAGAGCCAACTCCAGAGGAAGAAGAGGAAGTGGGGGGCCAAGGGGAACTTCAATTAACAAACCAATCTGGACGTCACTACACATATACGCTAACTGGGACGGAAAGCTTTAACGTCGAATTAATTGCTACTGGTAGACCGTGGCTTCAAGTTGAAAATTTCGCAGGAAACGTGTTTTTAAGTAGAACTCTTGAAGAGGGAGAAAGTGAACAATTTGATTTCTCCAATGAGGAAGGGATTTACTTTAACATAGGTAATGTCACATTTCTAACTCTAACGATAAATGGTGAGCCTTTTGAGTTTCCTGATGGAGGAATTACACAAGGAATTAGAATTCAATTTGAGAAAGAAGAGCAACAGTAAAAAGTCATCTTTTTAGGATGGCTTTTTTCTTAGTTTTAATATGATAAAGTGTGTTTTATGGCGATAATAGAAATGGAGTCACCATTCTCTTTTTTTAATCATCAAGTACATAGGAAAGATTAGACAAAATGACAAACATCTTGTATAGTTTAAAGGCAGATTAGGTTAGGAGGAATCACTGTGAACTTACCAAATAAAATTACCGTATCACGAATTTTACTAATTCCAATATTTTTAATTATAATGCTTGCTCCCTTAGATTGGGGTACGCTCCAAATCGGGGATGTCCTTATTCCCTATACACATCTTGTAGGTGCAGTCATTTTTATTTTTGCATCTGTAACGGATTGGGTCGATGGATATTACGCTAGAAAGCTAAACTTAGTTACAAATTTAGGGAAGTTTTTAGACCCTCTAGCAGACAAGCTATTAGTTTCAGCCGCGCTGATTACACTAGTTGAATTAGAAATGGCACCTGCTTGGATAGTAATCATTATTATAAGCAGAGAGTTTGCAGTGACAGGCTTACGTCTTGTTTTAGCTGGAGAGGGAGAAGTTGTTGCTGCGAATATGTTAGGGAAGATTAAAACATGGGCACAAATAGTAGCTATTTCAGCTTTGCTATTACATAATATTCCTTTTGAATTTATCGGAGTCCCTTTTGATAGAATAGCCTTATGGGTAGCGATGATATTTACCATCATTTCAGGGTGGGACTATTTTTATAAGAACCGTACAGCACTTATTAATTCAAAATAATAAGGTTGTATAACTTAGAAGGGGTAGGGTCTGTATGAACAAAAATGCTGAAATTATCGCAGTAGGTTCAGAATTGTTATTAGGTCAAATATGTAATACAAACGCACAATTCCTTTCAAAAGAACTAGCTCAGCTTGGTATTAACGTATATTTTCATACGGTCGTAGGAGATAATGCAGACCGATTAAAGCATGCGATTGAAATTGCTAAAAAAAGGTCAAATCTAATCATATTTACTGGTGGTTTAGGTCCTACTAAAGATGATTTAACGAAAGAAACAATCGCATCAATTCTAGGAAAAAAACTAGTGATGGATGAGGAAGCTTTGTTTTCAATTAAAGAATATTTTCAAAAAACAAAAAGAGTAATGACGGAAAATAATAAAAAGCAAGCACTGGTCCTCGAAGGTTCTCACGTGCTTCCAAATGATTACGGAATGGCACCAGGAATGGTTGTGGAAGAGGCTGGTTATACTTATATGCTATTACCTGGACCGCCCAAAGAATTGCAACCGATGTTTCTATCATATGGAAAACTATCATTAGCTTCGAAAGTGGATGTTAGTGAACATATTATTTCGAGAGTATTACGTTTTTTCGGAATAGGGGAATCCCAATTAGAAACTGAAATTGAATCGTTAATTGATTCTCAAACTAATCCAACGATAGCACCACTTGCTGGAGATCATGAAGTAACACTTAGGATTACAGCGAAACATCAATCAATCGATAAAGCGAATGAGCTATTAAATAATACGGAAAAAGATATTTTATCTATAGTTGGAGAATTTCACTACGGATATAATGACGACACCATCTTTTCTGTATTATTTCAAAAGCTAAAACAGTTAAATGTTTCTATTAGTAGTGCTGAAAGTTTAACTGGAGGAATGTTTGGAGAAGAAATAACACAATTTTCTGGTGCATCTTCCATATTTGATGGGGCTGTTGTTTGTTACACAAATGAAGTAAAAGAAAAAGTATTAGGTGTATCAAGCAATGTTTTATCAGAATATGGAGCAGTAAGTGAACAGTGCGCTAGCTCATTAGCAAACGGAATTAAATCATTAATGAATACGGATATCGGAATAAGCTTTACTGGAGTAGCTGGACCAAGCGATTTAGAAGGGAAACCAGTCGGAACGGTATTTATCGGAATGTCTTTGCCAGATGGTAAAACGATTGTTAAACAGTTGAATATTCCTAGTACTAGGGAAGGTATTCGGATACGAACAGTAAAATACGGTTGTTTTTATTTATTAAAAGAATTAATGCATAGAAATGCTTGAGCGGTTTAAAATCGTTTCAAGCATTTTATCGTTTAACTAATGCAAAATTAAAAAATTGAATGCCGAAAATAATTTTTATAAGCTCAAATTTAAAATTTTGGAATAGAAAAAAGTATTTTTGATAACAATTTCAAAAAATAAAAGCGAATAAACGTTCGTTTTTTAGTTGCTAAAAACAGAAAAAAAAGGTATAGTATTAATAGTTTGATAGAGAAAAAGGAGGAAATTTCGTGAGTGATCGTAAAGCTGCCTTAGATATGGCGTTAAAACAAATAGAAAAACAATTTGGTAAAGGATCTATTATGAAGTTGGGGGAGCAAACAGATCGTAAAATTTCAACATCCCCAAGTGGATCTTTAGCTCTTGATATTGCTTTAGGTGCTGGTGGTTATCCTAAAGGAAGAATAATTGAAATATACGGACCAGAATCATCTGGTAAAACGACTGTTGCTCTTCATGCTATTGCGGAAGTTCAAATGAATGGTGGACAAGCAGCGTTTATTGATGCAGAGCATGCGTTAGATCCTGATTATGCACAAAAGTTAGGTGTAAACATTGATGAATTACTGTTATCTCAGCCTGATACTGGAGAACAAGCTCTAGAAATAGCGGAAGCGTTAGTTCGTAGTGGTGCTGTTGATATTCTAGTAGTTGACTCCGTTGCAGCTCTAGTTCCAAAAGCGGAAATTGAAGGTGAAATGGGAGACTCCCACATCGGTCTTCAAGCCCGCTTAATGTCCCAAGCTCTACGTAAATTATCTGGTTCTATTAATAAATCGAAAACTATTGCTATTTTCATTAACCAAATTCGTGAAAAAGTAGGAGTTATGTTTGGAAACCCAGAAACAACTCCTGGTGGACGTGCCTTAAAGTTTTATTCATCTGTACGTTTAGAAGTACGACGTGCTGAACAATTAAAACAAGGCGGCGACGCAGTAGGTAATAAAACGAAGATTAAAGTAGTGAAGAATAAAATAGCTCCACCATTTAAAACGGCTGAAGTGGATATTATGTACGGAGAAGGTATTTCAAAAGAAGGCGAGCTTATCGATATGGCATCTGAATTAGATATTATTCAGAAGAGCGGTTCTTGGTATTCTTATAACGAAGATCGAATCGGTCAAGGTCGTGAAAATGCGAAACAGTTTCTAAAGGAAAACAAACACATTATGGAAGAAGTATCGAAAAAATTGCGTGACCATTTTGCTTTAGATAAAGACGTAGTAGTACCTGCAGATACTGAAGAAGATCAAGAAGAATTTACTTTATAAGTTAAGTAATCAGGACATCTATAAGTAGGTGTCCTTTTCTGTTATTGATAAGACATAAAAGTTGTCTTTATTACAATGTTTTCCATTATATTAAACATAAAAATAAAATTAATACAAAATATTTTTCAAAAGCTGGCATGTTTTCTGTAATTATGACGTATTTTAGTAATTTCTGTATGAGGACAGGCTTGACAATGAAAATTTACACATTTACAATTAAAATGTATATTTTACATTTTGTTAGAATAAAAGAGCTATAAAAAGCTAAAAGCCTTAGAGCAGTATATTGAAAGATGAAACAATGTACATGCCGACAAATGAAATCTAGCAAGAAACAATTTCATAGCAAGAGGAGGTGGCATTATGGAAGCATTAATACCTATCATCTCCGCTTTGCTTGGTCTAGTCGTCGGTGCAGTTGTTGGCTTTTATGTTCGTAAAACCATTGCTGAACAACGAATTTTAGGAGCGAAAAATGCAGCGGAACAAATTGTCGAAGAGGCAAATAGGGAAGCTGAGTCGTTGAAAAAAGAAGCGTTACTCGAAGCAAAGGATGAAATTCACAAACTTCGCACGGATGCAGAACAAGATATTCGTGAACGTAGAAACGAACTACAAAAACAAGAAAATCGTTTAATGCAAAAAGAAGAGAATCTCGATCGTAAAGATGAAACGTTAGACAAGCGAGAAGAAACCCTTGAAAAACGTGAAGATTCTCTAAACGAGAGACAACAGCATATTGAAGAATTAGAAAGCAAAGTGGAAGAGATGGTGCGCAAACAGCAATCTGAGCTAGAACGCATTTCGGCTTTAACTCGTGATGAAGCAAGAGCAATCATTATCGATCGGGTTGAAAATGAGCTTTCTCATGATATTGCCCTAATGGTAAAAGAAAGTGAAAATAGGGCAAAAGAAGAAGCGGATAAAAAGGCAAAAGAGGTTCTATCTTTAGCTATCCAACGATGTGCTGCTGACCATGTGGCAGAAACAACGGTTTCCGTTGTAAACTTGCCTAACGATGAGATGAAAGGCCGAATTATTGGTCGTGAAGGTCGAAACATCCGTACACTTGAAACACTAACAGGAATTGATTTAATTATTGATGATACTCCTGAAGCTGTTATTCTTTCTGGATTTGACCCAATTCGTCGAGAAACTGCTCGTATGGCTTTAGATAAGCTAGTACAAGATGGAAGAATCCATCCTGCCCGTATCGAAGAAATGGTTGAAAAATCACGTCGTGAAGTAGATGAGTTTATTAGGGAGGCTGGGGAGCAAACAACATTTGAAGTTGGTGTTCACGGCTTACATCCTGATTTAATCAAAATACTTGGTAGGTTGAAATTCCGTACAAGCTACGGTCAAAACGTGTTAAAACATTCGATGGAAGTTGCATTCTTATCTGGTTTAATGGCAGCGGAACTCGGTGAAGATGAAACGCTTGCTCGTCGTGCTGGTTTACTACATGATATCGGTAAAGCTATTGATCATGAAGTAGAAGGAAGTCACGTTGAAATAGGTGTTGAACTTGCTACAAAGTATAAAGAACATCCAGTTGTAATTAACAGTATTGCTTCCCATCATGGTGATTCTGAACCTACGTCTATTATTGCGGTATTAGTGGCAGCGGCTGATGCACTATCAGCAGCAAGACCAGGTGCTCGTAGTGAGACGTTAGAAAATTACATTCGTAGATTAGAGAAATTAGAAGAGATTTCCGAGTCTTATGAAGGTGTAGAAAAATCATTTGCAATACAAGCTGGACGTGAAGTTCGCATCATGGTGAAACCAGATTCGATTGATGATTTAGAAGCTCATCGACTTGCGAGAGATATTCGTAAACGCATCGAAGAAGAACTAGATTATCCAGGTCACATAAAAGTAACAGTTATTCGTGAAACGAGAGCTGTAGAATACGCAAAATAAAGTGGTGGATTTCCGCCACTTTATTTTTTTCTGCGCTTAGGAAAAGATAATACGTAAATGTGGAGGATAACTTCTAATGAGATGTTGTTCGGTTAAACTTCTACCCGACCAATTCAGTTCGTCGGAGCGATACGTCTCCGCTTTTCTTTGTCTAGCTCCGGCGCATTGGCCCTCGAGTCATAAGCCAGTCACTTCCGGTGGGCAAAGAGCGCCCACCTGCAGCGCCTGTCTTATGCTTGTCGGGCCAGAGCGAGCCGCCTCCGCTTTTCTTTGTCTAGCTCCGGCGCATTGACCCTATCAAACTTCCCAGTCCGTCCGTACGATAAGTCAACATCAACTCGCTTTACAGCTCGTTGTGTTTCCTTTATCTCCTACCGGACTAGTCCAGTTTGTACGGGTCAGAGCGATGCGCCTCTGCATTTCTATTTGATAATTACTTTATTGTATGCCAAACTATAAAAAACAAAGCATTACATAGAAGGAAGGACATTGATCTATATGAAAATATTGTTTATTGGGGATGTAGTTGGTTCGCCAGGAAGAGACATGGTGAAAGAGTACGTACCTAAATTAAGAAATAAATATAAACCAGATGTAACAATTGTGAATGGAGAAAATGCTGCTGGTGGAAAAGGAATAACGGAAAAGATTTATCAAGGTTTTTTAGAAGCCGGTGCGCAAGTTATCACTTTAGGTAATCATTCATGGGATAATCGAGAAATATTTGATTTTATAGATGATGCGAAATATTTAATAAGACCCGCTAACTTTCCAGAAGGAAACCCTGGAAAAGGGATTGTATATGTACCTTTTGGTAGTAAGGAAATTGCGATCATTAACCTCCAAGGTAGAGCTTTTCTTCCTCCGATTGATTGTCCATTTTTAAAAGCGGATGAACTAGTAAAAGAAGCGAAAAAAAGAACCCCTTATATTTTTGTTGATTTTCACGGTGAGGCTACAAGTGAAAAACAAGCTATAGGTTGGTATTTAGACGGCAGAGTAAGCGCAGTAGTAGGTACACATACACATGTACAAACAAATGACAATCGCATTTTGCCTGACGGTACCGCATATATTACGGATGTAGGCATGACAGGTCCTTATGACGGAATATTAGGCATGGACCGTGAAGTAGTACTAAAAAGATTTTTAACCGCCTTACCTGTTAGATTTGAAGTGTCAAAAGGAAGAACACAATTGAATGGCGTCATTATAGAACTGGATAAGAAAGATGGAAAGGCGAAATCTATTAATCCAATCATCATTAATGATGACCATATTTTCTTTGAATAGCACAGTTATTCGAAAATTATAAAAATTAAACATATACAAGCAGGAATACATTTCTAAATCTCTGAATATAGTATCAATGAAATTATTTTCAGTAATTGTACTCTACAATAAGTCACGGATACTGTAATGTAAGGAGGAACTAGAAATGGAGATATTAAAGGTTTCAGCCAAGTCCAACCCTAACTCTGTAGCAGGAGCTCTTGCAGGTGTATTAAGAGAAAGAGGTGCTGCAGAAATTCAGGCAATTGGTGCAGGTGCACTAAACCAAGCGGTAAAAGCAGTTGCAATTGCAAGAGGATTTGTAGCGCCAAGTGGAGTAGATTTAATTTGCATCCCCGCCTTTACAGACATATTAATTGATGGGGAAGAACGGACTGCTATAAAACTCATTGTGGAACCGAGATAAAATCTTTACGTAGCCTGTTTGCGTCATGCAAACAGGCTGATTTTATGCCCAGATGTAATACTGCCTAAAAGACGGTACCGCGAAAGCAAACGAGTCAACCAAGTGAACCGACAAACTCTAACGGCAGTGTATTTTCAAAGTAGATGCAAGCCAAAAATTTGCACCACCACAGTATGAATATGAAAATAGGCTATGACTATCGTTAATAACGATAACCGTGAGTGGAACGCAGCGGAGGGAACTTGACTCCTGCGGGAGACGCGTGAGCCTTGAGACCTCTTCGAGAGCGAAGCGTAGGAGGAGGCTCAAGCCACGCCCGCGGAAAGCAAGTTCCCGTAGCGAAGTGAAACGGACAAACTTCAAACCGCTAACCTATTTTCGAAGTAGGATTATTATTATTTAGGAGAGATACAATGAACACAAAAATTTTTGATGCACATAGTGATGTACTTTATAAAATGTGGTTAGACCCAACTATTTCATTTCATAACAGTCCTCAATTGCACATAACTTCACAACAATTAAAATCTAGCGGATCAAAAATACAATGTTTCGCTATTTACGTACCAGAAAACGTAAAAATTCATGCGTTTGAAGTTGCAATTCAAATGATTGATATTTTCTATGAAAAAATAATAAACAAAACTCCAAACTTAAAACTAATACGAACGAAAGAAGATATCAATCATTTAAAAGATGAGGAAATAGGAGCTATTCTCACGCTGGAAGGGTGTGAATCAATAGGTTCTAGTATAGAGCGTTTAAGGGCATTGTACCGCCTTGGAGTTAGTTCGATAGGTCTTACATGGAACTTTGCTAATGAAGTAGCTGACGGCGTTCTAGAAAGAAGAGGTGCTGGGCTAACGAACTTCGGAAGAGAAGTAGTGTTAGAAAACAATAAACATAACATATGGACAGATGTTTCTCACCTTTCAGAAATAGGTTTCTGGGAAGTAATGGAATTAGGTAATCACGTTATTGCCTCACATTCAAACGTAAAAGAAATTTGTAATCATCCGAGGAATTTAACGAACGAACAAATAAAGATGTTAATAGAAAAAGACGGGGTTATCGGTATAACATTTGTTCCGCCCTTTTTAGTAGAAAATGGAAATGCAACTGTATTTGATATTATAAAGCATATTGATCATGTATGTGCACTAGGAGGAGAAAATAATGTTGGGTTTGGCTCTGACTTTGATGGCATCACAGAAACTGTTCAAGGATTAAGTACCTTTTCAGAATATGAGAATTTAATTAATATTCTATTAAATTATTATACTGATACACAAGTTCAAAAGTTTTTATTTGACAATTTCGTTAGAAAATTCCCAGGAAACTAGAAAAATACAGTAAACAGGGAGCGCTTTCATACTTTTCTAAAAAAATTTCTAATTTTTTCAAAGAAATTCATACAAAGTATTGTATTTTTAAAAGAATAGGTCTAAAATGAAAGCGTTTAGTACATATCCAATATTCAATACAAACTTAATTTTTTGAATTATTAAGCGTAATTTATAGTTATTTAATTGGAAAAGTGCTACACTATTGATGAATCATTTTAAAATAATTTTGAATGTATTTTTAAAGGGGTGTAAGTCACATGATCAATCAACTTTCATGGAAAGTTGGAGGGCAACAAGGGGAAGGTATCGAAAGTACTGGTGAGATATTTTCCATCGCGCTAAACAGACTAGGATACTACTTATATGGTTATCGCCATTTCTCTTCACGTATTAAAGGTGGTCATACGAATAATAAAATTCGTGTAAGTACAACACAAGTTCGTTCTATTTCAGACGATCTTGATATATTAGTAGCCTTTGACCAAGAGACAATTGATGTAAACTATCATGAATTACGTCAAGGTGGGGTAGTCCTTGCTGATGCAAAGTTTAAACCAACAATTCCTGAAGACGGAAAAGCGACTTTGTATGCGGTTCCATTTACAGAAATTGCATCTGAATTAGGAACTTCTTTAATGAAGAACATGGTTGCTGTTGGTGCTTCTGCTGCAATTTTAGACCTTGATATCGAATCTTTCCGTGTAGTAGTTCAGGAAATTTTCGGACGTAAAGGGGAACAAATTGTAGAAAAGAATATGGAAGCGATTAAAGCTGGGGAACAGTATGTTAAGTCTCAATCAGAAGATGTTCCTTTAATGAAATTAGAAAAAGCTGATGGAAAACAACGTTTGTTTATGATTGGAAACGATGCGATTGCACTAGGTGCTGTAGCGGCAGGATCTCGCTTTATGCCTGCTTACCCAATCACACCAGCTTCTGAAATTATGGAATACTTAATCAAGAAATTACCTGATTTTGGTGGAACTGTTATTCAGACAGAAGATGAGATTGCAGCTTGTACGATGGCAATCGGTGCAAACTATGCTGGTGTTCGTGCTTTAACTGCATCTGCTGGACCTGGTTTATCATTAATGATGGAGGCTATCGGTCTTTCTGGAATGACAGAAACTCCTCTAGTAGTAGTTGATACTCAACGTGGTGGTCCAAGTACAGGATTACCTACTAAAATAGAACAATCTGATTTAATGGCAATGATTTACGGTACTCACGGTGAAATTCCTAAAGTAGTTATTGCACCAAGTACAGTCCAAGAAGCTTTTCTTGATACAGTAGAAGCGTTTAACATTGCAGAAGAATATCAATGCCCGGTTATTTTACTAACAGATCTGCAATTATCATTAGGTAAACAAACAGTAGAACCATTAGATTATAATAATGTAGAAATAAGACGTGGTAAGTTAGTAACAGAAGAGTTACCAGAAGCTGAAAATAAAGCATATTTTAAACGATATGAAGTAACAGAAGATGGAGTTTCTCCGCGTGTTATTCCAGGTATGAAAAATGGAATCCATCACGTTACTGGTGTTGAGCATGATGAAACAGGTAAACCTTCAGAGGTTGCTGGAAATCGTCAAGCACAAATGGATAAACGTTTACGTAAGTTAAACAACATTAAGTTCAATAATCCTATCCATGTACATGCACCTCATGAAGAACCAGATGTTTTAATAGTAGGATTTAACTCTACTAGAGGAACAATCGAAGAAGCAATGGGAAGATTGGAAAATGACGGTGTGAAAGTAAACCATGCTCAAGTTCGTTTAATCCATCCATTCCCGACGGAAGAATTGCTTCCATATGTGAAAGCAGCGAAAAAAGTGTTTGTTGTGGAATACAACGCTACAGGGCAATTAACAAGCATTCTAAAGATGAATGTTGGACATGCTGAGAAAATAAGTAGCATCTTGAAGTATGATGGAGATCCATTCTTACCGAAAGAAATTCACGCGAAGTGCAAGGAGCTGTTATAAATGGCAACATTTAAAGATTTTCGTAATAGTGTAAAACCTAACTGGTGTCCTGGTTGCGGAGACTTCTCCGTACAAGCAGCTATCCAACGTGCAGCAGCAAATGTTGGTCTTGTTCCAGAAGAATTAGCAGTAATTTCTGGTATTGGTTGTTCAGGACGTATTTCTGGATATATTAATTCATACGGATTCCATGGTATTCATGGACGTTCACTACCAATCGCTCAAGGTGTAAAAATGGCTAATAAAGATTTAACTGTTATTGCATCTGGTGGTGACGGAGATGGGTTTGCAATTGGACTAGGTCATACTATCCATGCCATTCGTCGTAATATTGACGTAACTTATATCGTAATGGATAACCAAATTTACGGTTTAACGAAAGGTCAAACATCTCCTCGTAGTGATGTAGGTTTTAAAACAAAATCTACACCACAAGGTTCAATTGAATCTTCCTTATCTGTAATGGAAATGGCTCTAACAGCTGGTGCTACATTTGTTGCACAAAGTTTCTCTACAGATTTAAAAGATTTAACAGCGCTAATTGAAAAAGGAATTCAACATAAAGGTTTCTCTTTAATTAACGTTTTCAGTCCATGTGTAACATATAACAAAGTAAACACGTATGACTGGTTTAAAGAAAACTTAACAAAGTTAAATGATATTGAAGGTTATGACCCGCATAACAAAGTTAAGGCAATGCAAACGTTAATGGAACATAACGGATTAGTTACTGGATTAATCTATCAAAATACGGAACAAAAATCTTATCAAGATCTTGTTCATGGGTATAGTGAAACTCCATTAGCAACATCAAACATTGAATTAACAGAAGAACAATTTAATAAACTAGTTAAAGAATTCATGTAACAACGATAACCCATCTTACCTAAATAGTAAGATGGGTTTTTCAACTTTTACTATCGTGATTTTACAAAAGCTCTGCACATTCACTACCAAAACTAGCTTCCAATGATTATAGTAATGTCGATGTTTTATTAGTGAAACTCATTATATGGACATATTTTTACAACTATCCTTTTACGGTTGTTTAGTTTAGGATAAAATTATATACTATGATAATGTAGTGTTTGTTTGGTTATAAGGAAAGGAGTTTCAAAATGAACGAGAAACAAAGGTTAGAATCGCAACAAATTGCAACAAAAAATCCATCGGACAAAAAATCCGAAAAGGACTATAGTAAATTTTTTGAAAGTGTTTATGTCGCTCCTTCTTTGAAAGATGCAAAAAAACGTGGAAAAGAAGAAGTAAAGTACCATAAAGATTTTAGTATATCTCAAGAATTTCATGGCTTAGGACAAGGCAAGAAGTTTTATATTAGAACTTATGGTTGCCAAATGAACGAGCATGATACGGAAGTGATGGCTGGTATTTTTCTAGAATTAGGTTATGAACCAACAGACGGTGTGGAAGACGCTGACGTCATTCTACTAAATACTTGTGCAATCCGTGAAAATGCTGAAAATAAGGTGTTCGGTGAGCTTGGTCATTTAAAACATTTGAAAAGTGAAAAGCCAGATCTTTTGATAGGTGTTTGTGGTTGTATGTCGCAAGAGGAATCAGTTGTAAATAAAATTCTTAAAACCTACCAACAAGTTGATATGATTTTCGGTACACATAATATTCATCGTCTTCCTAATATTTTAAATGAAGCTTATATGTCTAAAGAAATGGTCGTAGAAGTATGGTCTAAAGAAGGGGATGTCATTGAGAATCTCCCTAAAGTACGTAAAGGTAATATTAAAGCTTGGGTCAATATTATGTACGGGTGTGATAAATTCTGTACGTATTGTATTGTTCCTTATACACGCGGAAAAGAGCGTAGTAGACGTCCAGAAGATATTATTCAGGAAGTACGCCATTTAGCTGCACAAGGTTATAAAGAAATTACTCTTCTTGGCCAAAACGTTAATGCTTATGGTAAAGACTTTGAAGACAGAAAATACGGTTTAGGCGACCTTATGGACGAAATTCGTAAAATTGATATTCCTAGAATCCGTTTCACGACTAGTCACCCAAGAGATTTTGACGATCACTTAATAGAAGTGTTAGGTAAAGGCGGTAACTTATTAGATCACATCCATTTACCAGTACAATCAGGTAGTTCAGAAATATTGAAAATAATGGCTCGTAAATATAGTCGTGAGCAATATTTAGAACTTGTTCGTAAGATTAAGGAAGCGATGCCGAACGCTTCTCTAACTACTGATATTATTGTAGGGTTCCCTAACGAGACGGAGGAACAGTTCGAAGAAACACTTTCCTTATATCGTGAAGTTGAATTTGATTCTGCTTATACGTTTATTTATTCACCACGTGAAGGTACACCAGCTGCTAAAATGAAAGATAATGTACCAATGGAAGTGAAAAAAGAGCGTCTACAAAGGTTAAACGCTATCGTTAATGAGATTTCAGCTAAAAAACTTAAAGAATATGAAGGTAAAATTGTTAATGTGCTTGTAGAAGGAGAAAGTAAGAAAAATCCCGAAGTACTTTCAGGCTATACAGAAAAGAGTAAATTAGTAAACTTCAGAGCACCTAAATCTGCTATTGGGCAAATAGTATCTGTGAAAATTACAGAAGCAAAAACATGGACATTAAATGGGGAAATGGTTGAACAACCAGTTGAGGTGAAATAAAATGGCGAAATATACAAAACAAGAAATAATTACAAAGGCAAGAGAATTAGCAACAATGATTTCAGAAACAGAAGAAGTTGAATTTTTTACAAAAGCGGAAGAAAAAATTAATGAAAATCAAAAAGTAAAAGAAATGATTGCTAGTGTGAAAAGTTTACAAAAACAAGCTGTAAACTTTCAACATTATGGGAAAGAATCAGCTTTAGAAAAAACGGAAGCAAAATTAGACAACTTATTACAAGAAATTGACGAGATTCCAATTGTTCAAGATTTCAAAGAGTCTCAAAAGGAAGTTAATGATTTATTGCAATTAGTTGCGTCTACCATTACAAAAACGGTAACGGATGAGATCATAAAAACAACTGGTGGAGATGTCCTCCGTGGAGAAACAGGATCATTCGTTCGTAATAGTTCAGGAAGTAGCTGTAATTAATATTTTAAAGGTGAGAGGAATCCATTCCTTTCGCCTTTTTTATTTTTTAAACTGTTTTAAAATCACCTTTCTTTCCTCATTAAATGGCCTTGATGAAAAGTAAAGGTTCGCACCTTCTTACATAGCTTGAAAAAATAGGCACATTTTCTATTATAGCTGCATACAATGAAGTATACGTATTTCTGAAATGATTTTATTTTGAGTATACGGGAATTTAAAAGCACAATAGTCATTTAACCCGCATAGGATGAAATGAACATTGTATTGAGGAGGGTGCATACTCGAATGGCTGACTACAGAGAAATAATTACGAAAGCTGTCACAGGTAAAGGTAGAAAGTTTACGCAGTCTACACATACGATTAAACCTGCACATCGTCCTACTAGCATTTTAGGTTGTTGGGTTATCAACCATAAATATAATGCAAAAAAGGTAGGAGACGCAGTCGAAGTGAAAGGAACATACGACATTAATACGTGGTTCTCTCATAGCGACAATACAAAGACAGAAGTAGTGACAGAGACAGTTTCTTACACTGATGTTGTGAAGCTTAAATACAGAGATGAAAACAGTTTAGGTGATGAAATTGAAGTAGTCGCTCGTGTTTTACAACAGCCAAATTGCTTAGAGGCTAGTATTGCTGATAACGGTGATAGCGTAACAGTACAAGTAGAGAGAGAATTTTTAGCAGAAGTAATAGGTGAAACAAAAGTATGTGTAGAAGTTCATCCAGACGCTTTATCAGAAGAAACTGATTGGGATGTTGACGATGAAGAATTTGAAGAATTAAATCCAGACTTTATTGTGGATGGGTATGAAGAATAGTCAAAAAGCTAGGGAGATTACTTCCTAGTTTTTTTCTTTTGTTAAGGATGCGATATTGTTCAGGAAGTACATGACTATTTAAGTAATTCGTCGAAATATGTTATAATTGATTAGAATAACAGAACGAATATTTATTATTAGTTGGGGGTTTACGATGGCAGCTTATACGCCAATGATTCAACAATACTTAAAGGTAAAGGCAGACTATGAAGATGCCTTTTTATTTTTTCGACTTGGTGATTTTTATGAAATGTTCTTTGAAGATGCTATAAAAGCATCTCAAGAATTGGAAATTACGTTAACAAGTAGAGAAGGTGGCGGAGATGAGAAAATTCCGATGTGTGGGGTTCCTTATCATTCTGCACCTAACTATATTGAACAATTAATTGAAAAAGGATATAAAGTAGCAATTTGTGAACAAGTAGAAGATCCTAAACAGGCGAAAGGAGTAGTAAAGAGAGAAGTAGTTCAGCTTATTACTCCTGGTACTGTTATGGATGGAAAAGGACTAACGGATAAGCAAAATAACTTTTTATTGTCTACAACACAGTTTGAAGATAATACACTTGGTTTTACTTATGCAGATTTATCAACTGGTGAAATTTATGTAACAGTATTAACGGGTGGTATGAATCAATTATCGAATGAGGTTTATTCAATCGGTGGGAAAGAAATAGTTGTTGCACCAAATTTTAATACAGAATCTTTACTACCTTTACAGGAACGAATGTCTTTAACTATTTCTTATGAGGAAAACTGTGAACCTTTAAACAATATGCTTCCTATTACAGAAGTACTAGAACAAGAAAAACTAAAAGTTACAGTAAATAGACTTCTTCATTATTTAGTAAAAACGCAAAAAAGAAGTTTGGATCATTTACAACCAGCTCAATTTTTTCAAATAGACGAGTTTATGAAAATGGATTTATATTCTAAGCGTAACTTAGAACTTACAGAAACAATTCGTTCGAAAGGTAAAAAAGGATCGTTATTATGGTTGTTAGACCAAACGGTTACAGCAATGGGTGGAAGGTTATTAAAACAATGGATTGACCGACCACTTATAGACTTAAAAGTAATTACGTACCGCCAGGAAATGGTTGAGGTACTAATAGAACAATTTTTTGCTAGAGAAGAAATTAGAGAACTATTAAAACAAGTTTACGATTTAGAAAGGCTAGCTGGAAGAGTGGCTTTTGGTAACGTGAATGGTAGAGATTTAGTTCAATTAAGAAAATCTCTTCAACAAATACCAATTTTGAAAGAAAAGTTAACGGAACTACCGGCTAATATGGACGAGCTCCTTCAAAAGATGGATGATTGTGAAGATTTAGCCAATCTCCTGCAAAATAGTTTACTAGAACAACCTTCTATCTCAGTTAAAGAAGGAAACATTATTAAAGATGGGTATAATGAGGATTTAGACCGATACCGTGATGCTAGAAGAAACGGGAAAACTTGGATAGCAGAGTTAGAGAAAAGAGAACGAGAAGTTACTGGCATTAAATCATTAAAAATCGGATACAACCGAATTTTTGGTTACTACATTGAGGTCACTAGAGCTAACATTCACTTATTAGAAGAAGGCAGATATGAACGAAAACAGACATTAGCGAATGCTGAACGGTATATAACAGAAGAACTGAAGGAAAAAGAAACATTAATTTTAGAAGCAGAAGAAAAAATAATTCAGCTGGAATATGATTTATTTGTAAGTTTAAGAGAAAAAGTAAAAACATTTATTCCGAGAGTACAGCTTCTAGCAAAAGCAGTTAGTGAATTAGATGTACTGCAATGTTTTGCGACAATAAGTGAAGAGCGTCAATATGTTCGTCCTCAGTTTAGCCCGGAAAGAGTTTTAGCGATAACGGACGGCAGACATCCAGTCGTTGAAAAAGTATTAAATTCGAACGAATATGTTCCGAACGATTGTTTCATGAACAACGAACGAGAAATATTACTTATTACTGGACCGAATATGTCTGGTAAAAGTACGTTTATGCGTCAAATTGCTTTAACAGCTATTTTGGCACAAATAGGTTGCTTTGTACCTGCGAAATCAGCAGTGTTACCTATTTTCGACCAAATTTTCACGAGGATTGGAGCAGCGGACGATTTAATATCTGGACAAAGTACGTTCATGGTAGAAATGTTGGAGGCGCGCAATGCGATTGTTCATGCAACGCAAAATAGTTTAATTTTATTTGATGAAATTGGCCGAGGTACATCTACGTATGATGGAATGGCGTTAGCGCAATCTTTAATCGAATATATACACAATAAAATAGGGGCAAAAACGTTATTTTCGACCCACTACCATGAGTTAACGTCACTAGAAACTGCTTTAGGGAAGCTGCTCAATATTCATGTGAGTGTCGTAGAGAAAAATGGAAAAGTAGTATTCCTTCATAAGATGAAAGAAGGGCCTGCTGATAAAAGTTACGGTATTCATGTAGCGGAATTAGCTAACTTACCAAAAGAAGTAATTGTTAGAGCTGCGGAAATATTAAAAGCATTGGAAACGCCAAGTAGCGAGAAAAGTCCAAAAATACAAGAGGGAACGAAAGTTTTTGAAGATGATAGCCAACTATCCTTTTTTGAAATGAATGATAGTAAGTCTAAAACAAGTACACCAACTATCGCGAAAAAAGAGCAAGAAATTATTCAAACAATAAAAAATATAGATATATTAGACATGACACCTATGCAAGCACTAAATCAACTATACGAATTGCATAAGGTGCTAAAAAAGTAGGAGGGAAAAGTAGTGGGGAAAATCATCCAGCTCAACGAACAGTTATCAAATAAAATAGCAGCTGGAGAAGTAGTCGAACGTCCGGCCTCTGTTGTAAAGGAACTAGTAGAAAATGCAATTGATGCAAATTCAACCATTATTCAAATTGAATTAGAAGAAGCTGGACTAACGAAGATTCGCATATTAGATAATGGAGATGGAATGGAAGAGGACGATGTTGCTAAAGCATTTTATCGTCATGCTACTAGTAAAATAAAAGATGAAAATGATCTTTTTCGTATTAGAACACTAGGATTCCGTGGAGAAGCATTGCCAAGTATTGCTTCTGTTTCAATATTTGAGCTAACGACGAGCACTGGTGAAGAAGCTGGAACTTATGTGAAATTAAAAGGCGGTATAGTTGAACTTACCGAGCCTTCTAATGCTCGTAAAGGTACAGATATTACAGTATCTCACTTATTTTACAATACACCTGCTCGTTTAAAGTATATGAAAACAATAAATACAGAGCTCGGTAATATTACAGATATCGTGTACAGGTTGGCGTTGGCTCATCCGGAAATTGCATTTCGTTTGTCACATAATGGGAAAAAAATATTCTCCACGAACGGAAATGGACAAACATTGCATGTATTAGCTTCCATTTATGGAATGTCTATTGCGAAAAAAATGATTCCGATCGACATATCATCACTAGATTTTAAAGTTACTGGTTTTTTAGCGCTTCCTGAAATAACGAGAGCGTCTAAAAATTATATATCTACTATTATTAATGGTCGTTTTGTGAAAAATTTCGTCCTAAATCGTGCAATACAAGCTGGTTATCATACGTTACTTCCGATTGGTCGTCACCCAATTGTGTTTTTACAAATTGAAATGGATCCATTATTAGTGGATGTGAATGTACATCCTGCAAAACTAGAAGTGAGAATAAGTAAAGAGGATGAACTTTACGAACTTGTTGTTGAAGGTATTAAACGAACATTTCAATCAAAAGAGCTAATTCCAACTGTAACTCCTTCTAAATCTTTTAGTACTGTAAAAAGCGAAACAGAGCAACATTCCTTTAATTTTGATGCAGCACCAGCAGTAAAGAAGGAAATCCATTTAACATCACAAATTAAAGAAGATGGTAACGAGAACTTTTTGCCAGACTATGATCAACCTTCACAGTTTCATAGTGATAGCACGATTAAAGAAGAGATAAAATGGACAACAAATGAAGAAACGGATATTATAAACGAAATAGAAGTTGAAACATTTTCCGATGATAGACTTCCTGCTTATGTTCAAGAAGAGGAACGTTTAAGTAGAGTACCGACGATGTATCCAATTGGGCAAATGCACGGGACTTATATTATTGCTCAAAATGAAAAAGGGCTATATTTAATTGACCAGCACGCAGCTCAAGAACGTATTAATTATGAATACTTCTATGATAAATTAGGTGATGTTGACCGTTCTGTACAACATTTATTAGTACCGATAACGATTGAGTGTTCGCCTGAAGAATATATGTTTCTAGAAGATAATCTACACTTATTTTCCGAATGTGGTGTTTTCTTAGAGTCTTTTGGTCATCAAACATTTATTATTCGATCACATCCTGTTTGGTTTCCAAAGGGTGAGGAAAAAGAAATAATTGAAGATATGATGGAACAAATCTTAAAAACAAAAAAAATTAATGTGGCAAAACTTAGAGAAGAAGCAGCAATTATGATGAGCTGTAAAGCGGCAATTAAAGCAAACCATCATTTAAGGGAAGATGAAATATTTTCCTTGCTAGAAACATTAAGAAAAGTAAAGGATCCTTTTACTTGCCCGCATGGTAGACCAATTATTATACATTATAGTACGTATGAATTAGAAAAAATGTTTAAACGTGTAATGTAATATGACTTTATTCACACATAAATATCGAAATAGAAGATTAATAAAATGAGCTAAAAGAAAAAGATAATAAATAAGACAACCTATTTTGAAAAAAATAATAAATCAAGTAAAATATATATTAATAAAAGTGCTATAAAAGTATGTAATTATGGGAATAATAAGTTCTTGTTACAACTAATTATGCACTTTTTGTTTTACCATTATTAATGACGTATGTTTAAAGAGAGAAAAGAGTGATATATGGGAATGGGAGAAAAGGTAATTGTTATTATAGGACCAACCGCTGTAGGTAAAACAAAACTTAGTGTAGAACTAGCAAAAATCTTAAATGGTGAAATAATTAGTGGAGATTCGATGCAAATTTATAAAGGAATGGACATCGGTACCGCAAAAATAAAAGAGGAAGAGAAAGATGGCATAACACATCATTTAATTGATATTATCGAGCCTGATGAGTCATACTCTGTAGCCCAATTTCAAAAAAGTGTTAGAGAGTTAATATCTAAAATACACAAAAGAGGTAAAATGCCTATCATTGTAGGTGGTACAGGCCTCTACATACAATCAGTACTTTATGATTATCAGTTTTCCGAGAAGGGCCAAAATGAACAAATAAGAATAAAATTAGAACGTGAGGTTCAACAACTTGGGAATGACTACTTATATCAAAAACTCAAAGAAGTGGATCCAAAGAGTGCCGAACTAATACACCCTAACAATGTGAGGCGGGTTATTAGAGCGTTAGAAGTATACGAGAGTACAGGAATAAAATTTACTGAAGCTACTAATGAGCGTGAAGAGAAATTATTGTATGATGTCGCATTAATTGGTTTGACAATGGATAGAGATAAATTGTATGAACGGATTAATATGCGTGTCGATATAATGCTAGAAGAAGGCTTACTACAAGAAGTAAAGGGTTTATATAATATAGGTATTAACGATTGTCAATCAATCCAAGCGATTGGCTATAAAGAATTATATTCCTACCTTGATGGGAATATCTCTTTTGAGGAAGCTATTCAACAATTAAAACAAAATTCACGTCGCTATGCTAAACGACAATTAACATGGTTTAGAAATAAAATGGAAGTAACGTGGTTTGATATGACGGAACATAGTGTAGATGAAAAATTATCGGAAATTTTGACATTTGTGGCAGGAAAGCTGCAACTTGAAGCGAATATAAAGCATTATAGAGATTAGAGGAGGACAAAGATATGAAACAATCTATTAACATTCAGGATCAATTTTTAAATCAATTACGGAAAGATGGAACTAACGTTACCGTATTTTTATTAAATGGCTTTCAGTTACGTGGGCTAGTTAAAGGATTTGATAATTTCACAGTTTTACTGGAAACGGAAGGTAAGCAACAACTTATTTATAAACATGCTATTTCAACTTTTTCCCCACAAAAAAATGTTCAGTTTGATATGGAATAAAAACCAGCGACTTCGCTGGTTTTTTTATTTAGTTTGTTCATATATACAAGCTCCATCATCATATATATGTGAAATAGGTGAATCATTAAAATGACCAAAGTATTATTTCCAATATTTCTTGGGAAAGCGCATAATATGACAAGTGTGAGCAAATATTGTAGAAATGTCCGTTAATTGCGCGAAAATTCAGAAGTTATGACATTTAACTTCCTTTAAATGATATCATCAGTGCGAGGTGAACACTGTTGGATCCGTCAATGAGAACAGAGAACGGAAAGATAAATATAGTTTTAAATGGACAAAAAAAGCATTTAAAAGTAAAACACGTAAATCCTCCTATTGTAGAAAGAAAAGAACCAAGCTCTCAACATAAGGTGTTATTAGATATTGAAAAAGAGTTAGGTACACTAGTAGGCTTATCAGAAATGAAAAAAATCGTGCAAGAAATTTATGCGTGGATCTACGTAAATAAAAAAAGAGAAGAACAAGGTTTGAAAGCGGAGAAGCAAGTTTTGCATATGATGTTTAAAGGAAACCCAGGGACAGGCAAAACAACTGTTGCTCGATTAATTGGTAAACTATTTGTAGATATGAACGTCTTATCAAAAGGGCATTTGATTGAAGCAGAAAGAGCGGACCTTGTTGGAGAATATATCGGTCATACCGCTCAAAAAACGAGAGATTTAATAAAAAAAGCACTTGGTGGTATTTTGTTTGTTGACGAGGCATACTCACTAGCCCGAGGTGGAGAAAAAGACTTTGGTAAAGAAGCAATTGATACGATGGTAAAACATATGGAAGACAAACAGCATGAATTTATTTTAATTTTAGCTGGGTATAAAAATGAGATGGAAGAATTTTTACGAACTAATCCAGGCTTAGTTTCAAGGTTTCCGATAATAATTGATTTTCCTGATTATACAGTAGACGAATTAATGGAAATAACAATTCGTATGCTAAAGGAAAGAGAATATACATTGAGTAAAGAAGCGGAATGGAAATTAAGAAATCATTTAATCCAACTAAAAACAACCCTATTTCCTTCTGCATTTAGTAATGGTCGGTATGTTAGAAATATTATCGAAAAATCAATTAGGTCCCAAGCGATGAGGTTATTAAAAGAAGATATATTTCGCAGAGAAGACTTAATCACGCTCGAGAGTAAGGATATTGTAATAAATAGTTAAGTAAGCAAAAGAGCGTTAATCGGTTGAAATGAATTAACTGAACATAAAAACTATCCAACATCTATAATGGATAGTTTTTTGTTTACGACATATAGAATAATAGAATAATAACAAAATAGTTTGATCTATTAATAGCTACGTGCTTTAAGTGTTCGATTTGGTAATCTCCATTTATATGTGTATGACAACACTCTAAATGTAACGATGATTGCAAACAGGACGTATAACTGTATAGGTGACTTTGCAATTCCAAGCCCTATTGCCAGCCCAGCAAGTATAGCCCATGCTGCATAGATTTCAGATCTTAGTACGAGTGGTTTTCTTCCGGCTAAAACATCTCTAATAATTCCTCCACCACTACCAGTAAGTACTGCCGCAACAATTACCGCGCTTAGTGGATGGTTCATATTAGTGGCATACAATGCCCCTTGAATAGCGAATGCTGCTAATCCGATAGCATCTGTAAAGTTACCCCATTTTGTCCAATGTTTTAATACATTATTAGGGAAAAGGAACACTGCTGTCATGACAAATAAAGCAAGTTGGAATAATACACCTTGCTCCCATATTGCAGAAACAGGGACTCCTATTAACAAATTACGAACTACTCCGCCACCGAACGCTGTTACGATTCCTAATATATATACACCTAATATATCGTACTCTTCTTCCATTGCTACAATTGCCCCACTTATCGCAAATGCAATCGTACCAATAACATTAAATACTTCCCATGTCAAAATAACCACTCCGTTTAATCATTCAATAAAAAATATAAACATAACTGATTTTATAGTGGTTTATCAAATAAATCAATACATTTTTAGCACTTTAATGTATTAATGTTATACTTCAGTTTATAAAATGAATCTTCAATAAAAAGTTTGGTAAATGGAAAAAATGATATGAAGAAAGTAGTACTTTATTTACTTTTTTTGATATGATGTACGTATTGACTAAAAACGTAAAAGTAAAGGAGTTTACCGATTGAACGATATACATATTAATGATAAAGAAAGAGTTTTATTACTCGGTTGTCAGTTACCATATATAGATGATGAGCATTTTCAATATTCTATGGAGGAACTCTCTTCCTTGACGAAGACTGCAAATGGTGAAGTTGTCATGGTAGTAACACAGAAGCGAGATAAAGTACACTCCGCCACTTACATAGGGAAAGGGAAAGTAGAAGAATTAATTACATTGGAAGAAGAGTTAGAGTTTGACGTGATAATCGTCAACGATGAGCTTTCTCCAAGTCAAAACCGAAATTTATCTTCTATGTTGAATGCTCGTGTTATTGATCGAACTCAACTTATATTAGACATTTTCGCACAAAGAGCACGTTCTAAGGAAGGGAAGCTACAAGTTGAACTCGCCCAATTGCAATATTTACTACCAAGGTTAGGTGGAAAAGGGATTGAACTATCACGACTAGGTGGTGGGATCGGTACGAGAGGACCTGGTGAAACCAAATTAGAATCGGATCGCCGTCACATTAATAGAAGAATTGATGATATTAAAAGGCAATTGCAAAATATCGTAAAGCATCGTGGACAATACCGCGAAAGACGAAAAAGGAATCAAGTGTACCAAATTGCGCTCGTTGGTTATACGAATGCTGGTAAGTCCACCATTTTTAATCGATTGACAGAAGCCAATACATTTGAAGAAAACCTTTTATTTGCTACACTGGATCCGACGACTAGACAGTTAACACTCTCCAATGGATATCAAGCATTACTTACCGATACAGTAGGGTTTATACAAGATTTACCTACTTCATTAGTGGCTGCGTTTCGCTCGACATTAGAGGAAGTGGTGGAAGCTGATTTTATTCTACATGTTGTAGATAGTTCGGACCCGGATTATATGAATCATCAAAAAACAGTACATTCCTTATTAAATGAGCTTGGCGTTAAGGATGTACCATCGTTAACTGTTTATAATAAAAAGGATAGAATGCCGGATTCATTTATTCCTTCTACTAATGAAGAGAGTATAGTAATTAGTGCTCTAAATAAAGAAGATCAACTCCTGTTAGTTAGGAAGATTGAAGAAGTAATGAAACAGAAAATGGAACCATATAATATTTCTTTACCATCTGACTCAGGGAAGTTATTAGCAGAACTAAAAAAAGAAACGATACTTGAAAAAACGACGTTTAATGAAGAAAAAGAAGCTTATGAATGTAAAGGGTTCTATTTTAAGGATTCTCGACTTTCAGAGACAATAGAAAAACTATAGAAACATTAAAGGAGAAACATATGTTAGAAAATTTGCAACATGGGGATACGTTAAAACCGATTGTACAAAAAATTGAAAGAAAGATTCAAGATGTTTTAAAAGAAGCAGATCAAGTTAGTGAATCGAACCAATTTCGTGTTCTTCAAAGTTTCCAGCAACATAGAATTAGCGATGCCCACTTTATGCCAACTACTGGCTACGGTTACGATGATATGGGGCGAGATGCATTAGAAAAAGTATATGCGGATGTTTTGGGTGGAGAAAGTGCACTAGTTCGTCCTCAAATAATTTCTGGAACACATGCCATTTCCATTGCTCTATTTGGTATTTTGCGACCTGGGGATGAATTGTTATATATTACAGGAAAGCCTTATGACACGTTAGAAGAAATTGTAGGTATACGTGGTTCTGGAGTAGGTTCTTTGAAAGATTTCCATATTAATTATAAAGCGATTGAATTGAAAAATAATAAAAGTATTGATTGGGAAGCTGTCAGTAACGCAATTACACCGAAAACAAAAATGATTGGGATACAGCGTTCCAAAGGTTATGCTACCCGACCGTCGTATACGATTGAAGAAATTGAAGAAATGATAAACTTTGTTAAGGAAATTAAATCAGATGTTATCGTTTTTGTCGATAATTGCTATGGTGAATTTATTGAATTTAAGGAACCTTGTCATGTTGGTGCTGATTTAATGGCTGGTTCATTAATCAAAAATCCAGGTGGAGGATTGGCGAAAACAGGAGGTTACATTGTAGGGAAACAAGAACTAGTAGAAGCATGCTCATACAGAATGACTTCACCAGGGATTGGTGCAGAAGCTGGTGCCTCTCTATATTCTTTACAAGAAATGTATCAAGGCTTTTTCCTTGCGCCTCATGTTGTTGCACAAGCTTTAAAAGGAGCGGTATTTACCGCGGCATTTTTAGAGGAGTTAGGTATGAATACATCTCCAAGCTGGGATAGTAAAAGGACCGATTTAATACAATCTGTACAATTTGATGACCGAGATAAAATGGTAGCATTTTGCCAAGCAATCCAATTTGCGTCCCCGATTAATTCTCACGTAACTCCATATCCAAACTATATGCCTGGATACGAGGATGACGTTATAATGGCTGCCGGCACATTCGTCCAAGGGGCAAGCATTGAATTAACGGCAGACGGTCCGATTAGACCTCCATACGTTGCCTATGTTCAAGGTGGCTTAACGTATTCCCATGTAAAGATTGCTGTTTGTACTGCAATAGACACGTTACTAACAAAAAACTTAATAAAGATTTAACAAAAGACAGTCAATAGACTGTCTTTTGTTATGTAAAAATATTATTTTACTATTTAATAAAAACGATGTTAGAAAACCTAACATTTAGTTGACAGTTAATCTAACATCGTTTAAGATAAAAATATCTTAAAGAATATTTTTATTGGAGGGTTTGTAATGAGTGATCAGATGAGAAGGTCGATGCCATTGTTCCCAATGAGTATTGTAATGAAATTAACTGAACTATCAGCTCGACAAATCCGATATTATGAAGAACATGGATTAATTACACCTGAAAGATCAGAAGGAAACAGAAGATTATTTTCATTTAATGATGTGGATCGTTTGTTAGAGATTAAAAGTTTACTAGAGCAAAAAATAAACATTGCTGGAATTAAACAAATTATGCAACTAAAAGAACAAGCGGCGATCATGACCGTTAAAGAAAAAATGAAAACAAAAGAAAAACGAGATTTATCGAATGAGGAGTTACGAAAAGTACTTCGAGCCGAAATGTTACAAGCTGGTAGATTCAATAAAACTAGTTTAAACCAAGGAGACATGTCTCGATTTTTCCATTAATTAGTTAGCTTAAAAATTAATATAAAACACCAAGATTAAATCTGAGAGAAAAAATTAGGGAGGAAATAAAAATGGCAAAATACGTGAAAGAAGATATTGTGCGCATCGTACAGGAGGAAAATGTAAAATATATTCGTCTTCAATTTACAGATATTTTAGGCACAATTAAAAATGTGGAAATCCCTGTAAGTCAATTAGAAAAAGCGTTAGATAATAAAATGATGTTTGATGGGTCTTCTATCGAAGGATTTGTACGTATTGAAGAGTCTGATATGTATTTATTCCCTGACCTAAATACATTTGTAGTATTCCCTTGGACATCGGAAAAAGGGAAGGTTGCGAGATTCATCTGTGACGTTCATAAAGCAGACGGTACGCCATTTGAAGGTGATCCTAGAACGAACTTAAAGCGTATATTGAAAGAAATGGAAGATTTAGGATTCACAGATTTTAATCTTGGACCAGAACCGGAATTCTTCTTATTTAAGTTAGATGAAAAAGGAGAACCAACTTTAGAATTAAATGATAAAGGCGGTTACTTTGACTTAGCTCCAACAGACTTAGGGGAAAACTGTAGACGTGATATCGTATTAGAACTAGAGGAAATGGGCTTTGAAATTGAAGCATCTCATCATGAAGTAGCACCAGGACAACATGAAATTGATTTTAAATATGCTGATGCTCTTACAGCTTGTGACGAAATTCAAACGTTTAAACTTGTTGTAAAAACAATTGCGCGTAAACACGGTTTACATGCAACGTTTATGCCAAAACCTCTATTTGGGGTGAATGGATCTGGAATGCACTGTAACGTATCTTTATTTAAAAATGGAGTAAATGCGTTCTTTGATGAAAAAGCGGAACAACAACTTAGTGAAACGGCAAAACAATTTATTGCTGGAATCATCAAGCATGCGCCGCATTTTACAGCTGTTACAAACCCAACGGTAAACTCATATAAACGTTTAGTGCCAGGTTACGAGGCTCCTTGTTATGTAGCGTGGTCAGCGCAAAATCGTAGTCCTTTAGTTCGTATTCCTGCATCTCGTGGCATAAGTACACGTGTGGAAGTGCGTAGTGTAGACCCAGCGGCTAATCCATATTTAGCAATGGCTGTTCTATTAAAGGCAGGACTAGATGGTATCAAAAATGGTTTAACTCCACCTGCGCCAGTAGATCGTAACATTTATGTAATGAACAAAGAAGAGCGTTTGGCAGAAGGTATTGTAGATTTACCGGCAACATTAGCGCAAGCTCTTGAATTATTAAAAGAAAATGATGTTATTCAATCAGCATTAGGTGATCATTTATTGGAGCACTTTATTGAAGCTAAAGAGATTGAATGGGATATGTTTAGAAGTCAAGTTCACCCATGGGAACGTGACCAATATTTAACTCAATATTAATTAGTTTAACCCCTTGATACCTATGGTGTTGAGGGGTTTCTATTTTGTGTATTGAAAAAGTAGGTAAGTTTCTTTACCAAGTTTGTCGAATGCAGTATAATCAATCATATAAATAAGGGGGACAACTATAATGAAAATTATCAAAACATTGTCAATTGCATTATTTTTAAGTTTACTTATTACGGCATGTTCTAACGATAATGCAGATGTGGCGAACACAGAAGATGAACAGCAAAAGCAAGATCAACAAGTAGCTGATGAAGAAGAACAACAATGGCAATCTAAGCCTGGTGATGTAATGGATACAGAAGGTGGTAAATTTACACTTGTTGCTCGCAACTATAAAGTAGGTAATGTTGAGGTTGGACCGTTATCCTTTCACATCCCACAAGTAGCAACATTAAGCGGGGAACTTTATGACGATTTTAAAGAATTTGTTGGTGAAGATTATATTGAATATGTGCAAATAGATATGGAAGTAGTGAATTCCTCTGAACAAGATGTTGTTATTCAAGCAGGTGATATAAAAATAACAACGAGTAATGGAGAAAAAGTCTCACCTAGTGAAAAATTGAGTGTTATAATCGATAGTGAATTTGAAAAGAGTGAAACGAAGCAAGGGTCGTTATTCTTCTTATTAGAGACTGGAAACGTCGAAGAATTAGAATGGGTAGAAGTAAAGATTCCTGCTCCAACTGATGGTAGCGGAAATGAAATTGGTGAAGAGAAGTCTTTTAAAGTAGAACTATAATGAAGTATGAAAATCAGTGGGGTGAATATCCTGCTGATTTTTTAGTTTGTATTAGCTACTACAAAATGATGTCGAATTAGCTAATAAAGCAATATCTATGTAAATAAAATATGAGTTTGTCAAAAAAAGACAGTGATAAAAACTAATTGTTTTAGTCACTTAAGAGGGTTCAAAAAGTCGATTGCTATGACTTTTTGAACCCTTTTTTTAATGTATATTTCGATAAACGCCAATAACTTTACCTAGAATGGATACATTTCGCACTATAATAGGCTCTAGAGAGGAGTTCTCTGGTTGTAATCGAATATAATCCTTTTCTTTAAAGAATCGTTTCACAGTTGCTTCGTCGTCTTCTGTCATCGCTACAACAATATCTCCATTATTAGCTGATTGTTGTTGACGAACAATAACTAAGTCTCCATCCAAAATTCCAGCTTCAATCATACTGTCTCCCATAACTTCCAACATAAATACATGCTCGTCAGGAGCAACATATCGATCAGGTAGTGGAAAATAGTCATCGATATTTTCAATTGCTGTTATTGGTTGACCAGCAGTTACTTTACCGACAATCGGAACATTCACTGCATTTACTTTAGGAATTTGCTTGTCATCTAAACTAATCACTTCAATTGCTCTCGGTTTTGTTGGATCTCTTCTAATGTATCCTTTACTTTCGAGTCTAGCTAGGTGACCGTGAACAGTTGAACTGGATGCTAACCCAACAGCTTCTCCAATTTCACGTACAGAAGGTGGATAGCCTTTTGCTTGTACTTCTTGCTTAATGAAATTTAAAATATCTTCTTGTCTTTTAGATAGTTTCATTTCCCCGCACCTCTATATGTATTATTAAGAATATTATAGCATAATTACCTATAGTATACAAACATAAGTTCGAAAAATAGCAGAATATATGTTTGCATGATAGAATAATAATAAATTTATTTGAAATGGTGATAAGATGAAAGGCGTTATTTACTGTAGAGTAAGCACAAATAAGGAAACACAAGAAACTTCTCTTGCTAGACAGAAAGAGGAGTTAAAGTTATTAGCTCAAAACAACAATATAGAAGTAATATCTGTCATTGAGGAACAAGCTAGTGGTTATAGCTTAGAGAGAGAGGGAATATATAATCTAATGGATTTGTTAGCTACCGACCCATTTGATGTACTGTTAGTACAAGATGAAACGAGAATTGGGAGGGGACATGCCAAAATAGCTTTTTTCCATTTACTAAAAAAACATAATGTACTTATTTATTCTATAATCGACAACGGTAAATTAACTTTATCAGAATCAGATTCAATGGTTTTGCAAATTGTTTCTATTGTAGAAGAATACCAAAGAAAACTACATAATTTAAAAATAAAAAGAGGAATGAAAAAAGCAGTAGAAGAAGGATATAATCCGCTGAAAAACTTAAAAAATAATCATTTAAGTCCAGGGAGAGAAAGAAAAGAAGTTCCTGTAGAAGAAATAGTGCGATTACGTCATAACAAATTAACTTTCCAAGAAATCGCCGCTACTCTTAGAGGGCTTGGATTCGATATATCTAAAGCAACGGTTAATAGAAGATATAAAGAGTACATGTTGCAGAAAGAAGATAGTACTCTTGCTAACAAAAGTGAGCTCTAGTAAGATGGAAAAGTAGCAAATTAAGAACTGTTAACTGGGGTTAGAGACATTTAATAAACCCAAAACAAAAAGGAAAATTATTTAAACTATTACGTAAAAGATAAAAGGAGTTTTAATATGCTTTCACAAGATAAAATGAAAAGAATTAATCTACTTGCAAAAAAAGCAAAATCAGAAGGTTTAACAGAAGAAGAGGCTAAAGAACAAAAAGAATTAAGAGCGGAATATGTAAAAACGTTTCGATCTTCTATGGTAGATACATTGAAATCAGTAACAATCGTCGATCCAAACGGAAATGATGTAACCCCTCAAAAATTAAAGGATGAGCAAAATAAAAAATTTCATTAAACATCCGAGTGTATTTTGTACATACTATAAATAGCATGACTAAAGAAAAGAAGAAAGAAGGTATATACGAATGACTTTAAATGTAGATCAATTATCAATTGCAACGATCCGTACATTATCTATTGATGCAATTGAAAAAGCAAAGTCTGGTCACCCAGGAATGCCGATGGGAGCAGCGCCAATGGCTTATACGCTTTGGACTAGTTTTATGAACCATAATCCAAAAAATCCTACATGGTTTAATCGTGATCGTTTTGTTCTATCTGCTGGTCATGGTTCCATGCTATTGTATAGTTTATTACATTTATCAGGATATGACGTAACAATGGACGATTTAAAGCAATTTCGTCAGTGGGGTAGTAAGACTCCTGGTCATCCAGAATTTGGTCATACACCAGGAGTAGATGCGACTACTGGACCGCTCGGACAAGGAATTGCAATGGCAGTTGGTATGGCGATGGCCGAACGCCATTTAGCTCATACATATAATAAAGAAAACTTTGAGCTAATTAATCATTTTACATATAGTATATGTGGTGATGGTGATTTAATGGAAGGTGTATCCGGAGAAGCTGCTTCTTTAGCTGCACATTTAAAACTCGGTAGATTAGTTGTCCTATATGATTCGAATGATATTTCGTTAGATGGAGATTTGAATCGCTCCTTCTCAGAAAGTATAAAGGATCGTTTCAACGCATATGGATGGCAATATGTTCGTGTAGAAGATGGTAATGACCTAAACGAAATCTCTAATGCATTGAAGGAAGCCCAATCAGATCTTAACCGTCCTACATTAATAGAGGTGAAAACGACAATTGGTTACGGGTCTCCAAATATGTCCGGTACTTCTGATGTACACGGAAAGCCACTAGGTGAGGATGAAAGGAAGTTAACAAAAGAAGCTTATAAATGGACGTTTGAAAATGATTTCCACGTGCCTGAAGAAGTATATGAGCACTTCCGAGCTACTGTTGAAGAGAAAGGTAACCAACTTGAAAATGAATGGAATAACCTCTTTGCTCAATACAAGGAGAAATATCCGGAAATCGGTAAACAACTTCAAGGTGCGATAGAGGGTAAACTTCCGGAAGGATGGGACCAAGATATACCTGTATATGAAGAAGGGAAAAGTCTTGCTTCTCGAGCATCTTCGGGTGAAGTAATGAATGCGATAGCAAAGAATATGCCACAATTACTCGGAGGGTCAGCTGATTTAGCAGGATCTAACAATACGATGATTAAAGGCGAAAAAGATTATACACCAGAAGATTATAGCGGTAGAAACATTTGGTTTGGGGTTCGTGAGTTCGGAATGGGCGCTGCTATGAACGGAATTGCGCTTCATGGTGGATTAAGAATATTTGGTGGAACGTTCTTCGTTTTCTCCGATTATTTGCGTCCTGCCATTCGATTAGCAGCCCTTCAACAATTGCCTGTTACGTATGTGTTTACTCATGATAGTATAGCTGTTGGTGAAGATGGTCCAACGCATGAGCCAATTGAGCAACTACCTTCTTTACGCTGTATGCCTAATTTATCTGTCATTAGACCAGCTGACGGAAATGAAACCGCTGCTGCATGGAGAGTTGCGATGGAATCAACACAAACACCTACTGCATTAGTATTAACTCGCCAAAACTTACCGACTATAAAAGATACGGACAAAAATGCATATGAAGGTGTTTCAAAAGGTGCTTACGTGATTTCTCCTGCGCAGAAGGAAACTGCCGATGCGTTACTTCTTGCTACTGGTTCAGAAGTCGGTTTAGCAGTTCAAGCTCAAGAAGCATTACGCCAAGAAGGAATTGAAGTTTCAGTTATTAGTATGCCATCTTGGGATCGATTTGAAAAACAATCAAAAGAGTATAAGGAATCAGTAATACCTAAAAGTGTGAAAAAAAGGTTAGGAATTGAAATGGCAAATCCACTAGGTTGGGAGCGCTATGTAGGTGATGAAGGAGATATTGTAGCCATTCATACGTTTGGCGCATCAGCACCAGGAGAAAAAATAATGGAGGAATACGGCTTTACTGTTCCGAATGTAGTAACAAAAGTAAAACAATTATTGTCTTAACTTTGAAGGTAGCACACAAAAGTGCTACCTTTTTTGTAACTTTTATATTGTTTCGACAAAAATAGTTCTTTCATGCTCCACTAATAGACAAACATTTTTTCTACTATTTTCTATACTTATAATAGAGTGAAATAGAAATAGGAGTGGGCCAAATGAGACAATATACCATTTATTTAATGAAAGAAGAGATTGTGGAATATTACGTTGGACAAGAGTATAAGCTATTTCAACTTTTTCAAGAATATGAGCAAAGCAAAAACTTGCAACCAATAATAAAAAAACAAATCGAATATATAACTTTACCAATCCAAGAATACTCATTATCCCAATTATTGAAACAAACGTTAAGTAAGCGGAAAGACTATGCTTTTAAAGGACATGAGCATACAATATGGATCCCTAAAGTTAAATCAAGCGCAAAATTATCTTTATACGAAAATTATATTGAATTATCCGCAACGGGCTCCTTTGAAGCAGAATCCATTTTATTTGAAGTGATTCGTAAAGATGCCCCATACTATTTAGCGATTGATATAAAGGCGGAGCGTTACGGTTGGCTTCAACCAATTAAACAAAGAAATTTTGTATAAAAGATTATACTATCAATCGCATTATATTACTAATAGAACATAGGAAAAAAATAAATAAATTTAGAAAATGAAAGGGAGATGTTGTATAATATAAATTTGTTTAGTAAACTACATTGGTAGACATGTTTTAAGGAGGAAATAGCAAGATGAACACTTGGATTTGGATACTATTAATTGTTCTTGCACTTATTGCAGGTGTTGCTCTTGGATTTTTCATCGCACGTAAGTATATGATGACTTACTTAAAGAAAAACCCACCAATCAACGAGCAAATGTTAAAAGTAATGATGATGCAAATGGGTATGAAGCCTTCACAGAAGAAAATTACTCAAATGATGAAAGCAATGAACAACCAAATGAAATAATAGAGGACAAGCATCCGTTATGGGTGCTTTTTCTTTTTTTGTAAAAATGATCTCGAATCTTCTAAGAAAAATATTTGTTTCTAAAAATTAGAAAATTTGCTAAAATATTATGAGTGAAAAAGAACATCTGGGGGAGAAATTATGAGCGTTTTTAAAGATTTATGGTGGTTCTTTAAATCAGAGAAAAAAGCGTATGCTTTTGGAGTAATTCTTTTAGCATTTGTAGCTTTATTAGAACTTGTACCGCCGATGATAGTAGGGAAAACAGTTGATTTTATTGCTGACGGGCAAGTTACAACAACTTTACTCGTTCAATTAATGCTAATCTTATTAATTTCTGCATTAGTAGTTTACGGACTACGATATTTATGGAGAATAATGATTTTTGGTGCATCCGTCCGATTAGCGCGGTTATTACGGAACAATTTATATAAACATTTTACAAAAATGTCTCCCAACTTTTATCAACGGAAAAGAGTTGGAGATTTAATGGCGCATTCAACAAATGACATTCAAGCCATTCAACAAACTGCCGGGGCAGGAGTACTAACATTAGTCGATTCTGTTATGACTGGTGGGTTTGTTATTATTGCAATGGCAACAACCATTAGTTGGAAACTCACTTTAATCTGTTTAATACCATTACCATTCATGGCGATATCTACTAATTATTATGGAACACTTTTACATAAAACTTTTCATAAAGCACAGGCTGCATTTTCTAGTTTGAATGATAAAGTTCAAGAAAGTGTAAATGGAATAAAAGTAATTAAAACGTTTGGACAAGAGAAGGAAGATATTGAAGAATTTGAAAAACAGTCTAATGATGTTGTGAAGAAAAATATTACAGTCGCGAAAATTGATTCTTTGTTCGATCCAACAATCGGACTAATCGTTGGAATTTCTTTCTTTTTAGCTGTTTCCTTTGGATCTTATTTTGTAGTAAATGAAGAAATGACAATAGGACAGCTAGTAGCATTTACGACCTATTTAGGACTATTAGTATGGCCAATGTTAGCTTTCGGCTGGCTATTCAATATTGTAGAGCGTGGAAGAGCTTCCTATGATCGAGTAACGGCATTATTAAAAGAAGAAGTAGATATTGAAGACATTAAAGATGCAAAAGCAACTATTCCGACAGGGGATATAGAATACAACCTTAAAGATTTTTATTATCCTACAAAGAAGGAAGTTGTTTTAGAAAATATACATTTCCAACTTCGACAAGGTGAAACGTTAGGTATCGTTGGGAAAACGGGAAGCGGTAAAACAACCCTTTTAAAATTATTAATTAGAGAATTTGATGGATATGATGGAGAAATAACGATCGGCAATCAGTCGATTAAATATTTTCAATTAGATTATTTGAGGCAGGCTATTGGTTATGTACCGCAAGATCATTTCCTTTTTTCTTCTACAGTAAGTGATAATATTTCATTTGCGGTGCCGACTGCATCTTATAACGATATTATCAATGCAGCAAAATTAGCTAATATACATGAAGACATTGTACAGTTTACAGAAGGGTACGAAACGATAGTAGGAGAAAGAGGAGTCTCTTTATCAGGAGGTCAAAAGCAAAGAATTTCTATTGCAAGAGCACTTTTAATGAATCCGGAAATATTAATATTAGATGATTCACTCTCGGCGGTAGATGCAAAAACGGAAGAAACCATCTTAAGTGCATTAAAAAGAGAGCGGCTAGGTAAAACGACTATCATTACTTCTCATCGATTAAGCGCGATACAACATGCGAACATCATTTTAGTTCTAGATGAAGGAAAAATCGTCCAAATAGGTATACATGATGAGTTAATGAAAGAAGAAGGATGGTATAAAGATATGTACCATCGCCAACAGCTAGAATCTCTTGTAGAGCATGGAGGTTAATTCGATGAATAATCAATCTATATCAGCGAAAGAGCAAAGAGCGGTATTAAAGAGGCTTTTGTCGTATGGATCTAATCATAAGAAACAATTTGTTATCGCTTTTTCGTTATTATTATTTGCTACTTTAGGAGAAATTGTAGGACCATTATTAATACAAATCTTTATTGATGATTATTTACAGCCAAGAAATATTGAAACGGGACCAATTGCAACGTTAGCAATTGTTTATATTAGTGTTCATATCGCTAAAGTAGTTTTTCAATATTTCCAACTATTAAAGTTTCAAGAAATCTCCTTGAATATCATTCAAGAGCTACGTATTGATGTTTTTTCAAAAGTACAGAAGCTAGGTTTAAAGTTTTTTGATAAAACACCGGGTGGAAGTATTGTTTCCCGTGTTACGAATGATACAGAAGCAATTAAAGATATGTTTGTAAGTGTTATATCCACTTTTGTACAAAACATTGTATTGCTACTAGGTATTTTCATTGCAATGTTTTACTTGAATGTACAATTAGCGCTGTTTTGTTTATTGATTATTCCGATAATCTTTTCCATCATGGCAACGTATCGTCATTTTAGCTCCCGTTACTATGCAGATTTACGGGAGAGGTTAAGTCAATTGAATGCGAAACTGAATGAAAGTTTACAAGGTATGTCCATCATTCAAGTATTCCGACAAGAGAAACGTTTGAGAAAAGAATTTGAAGATATTAATGAAGGGCATTATCAAGCTGGATTAAAAAATATTAAATTAGACGGATTATTGTTACGTCCTGCAATTGATCTAGTTTACATTTTTGCTCTTATGCTAGTATTAAGTTTCTTTGGTTTTAACTCGTTGAATAGTCCGATAGAATTAGGTGTTTTATATGCTTTTGTTAACTATCTCGGTCGTTTCTTTGAACCAGTAAATGACATGATGATGAGATTGTCCTTATACCAACAAGCAATTGTTTCTGCATCCCGAGTTTTTGAAGTGTTAGATGAAACAGAGCTGGCACCAACTAAAATAGGGACAGAACATAATGGAATAACCGATGGAAAAATTGAGTTTAAAAATGTAACGTTTTCTTATGATGGGAAACGAGATGTGTTAAAAAACATTTCATTTACGGCGAATCCAGGTGAAACGATTGCCCTTGTTGGACATACTGGAAGCGGAAAAAGTTCTATTATAAATCTGTTAATGAGGTTTTATTCGATAGAAAAAGGTGACATCTTAATCGATGGTTCTTCTATTAAAGAAATAAATGATGAAGAGCTTCGTCATAAAATGGGATTAGTTTTACAGGATCCATTTTTATTTTACGGTACGATCAAGCATAATATCCGATTGCATAATTTAAATATAACGGATGAGGAAATGGAGCAAGCAGCTTCTTTTGTGCAAGCAAATCATTTTATAGAAAAATTACCACAAAAATATGAAGAGCTAGTAGTGGAAAGAGGGTCGACATTATCAAGCGGGCAACGTCAACTCATTGCTTTCGCTAGAACTATTGCAACTCAACCTAAAATTCTAGTGCTAGATGAAGCAACAGCTAATATTGATACGGAAACAGAGGATGCAATTCAAGTTGCTCTTGAAAAAATGAGAACAGGAAGAACGACGATCGCCATTGCTCACCGTTTATCTACTATTCAAGATGCAGACCAAATTTTAGTGTTACACCAAGGTGAAATAGTGGAAAGAGGTACACATCAACAATTATTAAGCAAGGAAGGTTTATATTATAAAATGTATTTATTACAAAATGGAAATGCAGAAAATTTAAAAACTGTAGTAGGAAATCAATAAATATCAGTTTATCTACAACTAGATAAAACAATCATTTGTAGATTACTCTGTAAAATAAAGAAGGGAGCTGTATACGAAAAGTAACAGTTCCCTTTTATTTATAATTTGAAACAATTTATCGGTTTTATTTAGTAATAACAAATTGATTGTATTGGTTTAGAAGAGAGTCTAGCTCTTGACTAATTTTTAACGTAGTGGACGAGGACATTCCCTTTTTTTTGACTACTTCTAGCAGCTCGGAACGTTTGTTTTCAATTAAGGTAAGTAGCATTTCATCTTTGTTTGTCAATGTTCTAGTTCCTTTCCCTCTTTAGGTAATATTATTATACTAAATAATTGGAAATAATTAAAACTATTTATTCCATATTTATACCAATTTTTAATAGTATGTCATTAGTTTGTCAAAAAATTTAAATACTTAGTAGGCGATAAAATCTATATAATTTGATAAGATAGTAATAGTTGTTTACAAGGAGGGAAAAAAATGACTGGTGATTCTACTGTTGACATAAATTTATTTCTAGCGTTTGGAGCTGGATTTTTATCGTTTATTTCACCGTGTACGCTTCCTATATATCCTGCATTTTTATCGTACATAACAGGAATGTCAGTTAGTGATATTAAAGAAGAAAAAGGTATGCTTCAAAAAAGGAGTATTTTACATACGTTATTTTTCTTACTAGGATTTTGTTTAATCTTCGTTGCACTAGGATATAGTACTTCATTCTTTGGCCAATTTTTTAGAGAATATAATGCGCTAATTCGCCAAATTGGAGCGATATTAATCATATTCTTAGGATTTGTCATTCTAGGAGTTTTTCAACCGAAATTCCTAATGAAGGATAAAAAGTTTAGTTTCAAAAACCGTCCTTCTGGCTATTTTGGTAGTACATTAATTGGATTAGCGTTTGCAGCTGGTTGGACTCCGTGTACTGGACCAATATTAGTAGCAGTTTTATCACTTGCTGCATCAAATCCAGGGTCTGGTATGATTTACATGATTTTCTATTCACTCGGTTTTGCTATACCTTTCTTTATATTATCTTTCTTTATAGGAAGATTGAATTGGATTCGAAAGCATCATGTGAAAATTATGAAATTCGGTGGAACGATTATGATTATCGTAGGTATTATGCTGTTTTTTGATATGATGACGCAAATCATCGTCTTCTTTACAAGAATTACAGGTGGTTTCACTGGTTTTTAATTTTTTGTTGTTGCATAGGGGGAACTTCTACAGTGTCGAATGTGTTAGTTGTTGATGATGCGAAATTTATGAGATTAACTCTTACTAACATTTTAACGAAAGGGAAATATAATGTTGTGGGTGAAGGTACGGATGGCGAGCAAGCTATTAAACTATATCGAGAGTTAAAGCCGGATCTCGTTACGATGGATATTACAATGCCTCATATGAATGGAATTGAAGCAGTACGTGCTATTATAAAAGAAGATTCAGATGCAAAAATCATTATGTGTTCCGCTTTAGGGCAACAAAAATTAATAGTAGAAGCAATAGAAGCCGGTGCCAAAGATTTCATTGTTAAACCGTTCGATGAATATCGTGTAATAGAAGCTGTGAAGCGTGTACTTGGACAATAACAACACAAACAACTACCATCTATATTTCTAATAGTAGATGGTATCTTTTTTTTCTTTTTTTGTTTATGATAATTGTTACATAACGGAAAGTTTAGGTGAACGACATGACAACGATATTACCAACAACCTTAGCTATATTAATGGCAATAGCCGTTTATTTTTTAAGATTAAAATTAGCTAATAGACCTTCTAGTGTGAAAAAAATTATACTTCCACCTTTATTTATGAGTACAGGCGCACTAATGTTTTTATTTCCCCCATTTCGAGTGGCACCTTTACAAGTAATAGAGGCTTTATTAGTAGGATTCATTTTTTCTATCTTTCTTATTAAAACATCAAATTTTGAAATTAAAAATGATCAAATCTTCATGAAAAGATCGAAGGCTTTTCTTTTTATATTGCTAGGGTTGTTAGCTATTAGGATCGTAGCTAAAATAGTATTTAGTGCCCATTTTGATATTGGAGAATTAGCAGGAATGTTTTGGATACTAGCTTTTGGAATGATTGTCCCATGGAGAATAGCAATGCTTTTAAAATATAAGAAATTAGAAAGCAGCTTACATAATGTTTCTCATTAAGTTGCCCTTATAGAAACACAATAAGGACCTACTATTAGGTCCTTATTGTGGAAAATATTGCTTATACGGTGTAATATCGATGTTTTGTTCGTTTAATTTTTTCACTAAAAATTTGTGATCTCTCTTAGGAGTTGCAATTATGTATCCTTTAATAACATGATCCTTCGTAATCTTTTTGGCCTTTTCATTGTATGCTAATTCGCCAATCTTCCCAGCGATTTTTTGTCTAGCAATATCTCTAAAAAGTTCTGGAACAGGTTCAACTAGTTCTTCAAGTAATAATTTTAAGTCTGTCGGCCATAAATGCTTTGTTTTCTTTATATAATAATCTTGCCAATCTAGTTCTGACATTCCATCCTCTTTTGGCATTCTTTTCAAAAATTTCCGAAACATAAAAAAGCCACCGATTGCTAAAAGGCCAATCATAGTGACGACCCAAAATAAAATAAACCATAAAAACCAACCATTAAGCATTTCTTTTTCCCTCCGTTGATTTTAACATCCTTGTTTTATTATACATAAAAAGTTTATAATTGCACTAGATAACCGTTTTATTTATAATTGGATATCAAATAAAATTAGTTGCCTTGGAGGTGTAAGTCATGCAAAAAATAGGTAACTTAATTGGTAACATGGGGAAAATGGAAGTTTTATCTTCAAAAATATGCCCTAAATGTAATCGAGAAGTTAAAAGAGTGAAAATGCAAATTTTAGGTGGGGAAAATAAAGGGCAATGGCAAGTAATAGAGAATGAGTGTGATTGTAGGCTTGCTAAGGAAACGCTAGAGGCTGAAAAGCAAAAACGATTAAAGTTCTTTGAACAGTTCTGTATTATCCCACATGAATTAGAAAATGCAACACTTGAAAACTTTCAAGTGAATTATGAAAGTCAAGCAGAGGCACTAGAAAGAACGCTTGATTATATTGATCGATTTACTGGAAGTGAAAATTTATACTATTATGGTCGTACTGGAAGAGGTAAAACTCATTTAGCGGTGGGCCTTTATAAATTAATAAAAGACGCTAGCCTTACGGCAATGTTTTTTGACGTTCCTAAATTAATGGATACAATTGTAGCTTCCTGGGAAAAAGATGCAGGATATTCCGAGAGTAAATTTATGAAAGCAGTCGCAGAAGTAGACGTGTTAATACTAGATGATTTAGGAGTGGAACGAATTAGCGAATGGGTTGACCAAACGCTATATTCTATTTTAAATCAACGACAAGGAAAAAGTATTATTTTTACGTCCAATATTCATCCAGCCGACTTAACGAAGCGTTATGGAGAACGTTTAGCTGACCGTATTAAAAATAAAATGACACAAGATCAATTAATTTCTATTAGTACGCCAGAAAGCTATCGTACGAAAGATTTAACGATGTATAAAGATTAAGGCGCATCAATTTAGCGCCCTTTTTCATGTCTTTTTAATAAGACCAAGGAAAGAAGTTGTTATTAACCATGCTTTCAAATTGCCGATATAACCAATAAAACTCATCGAGCTGCAAAGGATAATCCCCGGGCACATCTAGATGATATCTAGAAATAACTCTAGTAAATAATCATTTGTAAATGATGAAGCTTTTTTCCTCCTTTTCTATTATTTTTTTCAAAAAGATCGATAAATATGTAAAGTTAGTTGAAAGTACAAATTTAATAAATTGAGACAAACGTTGTATCAAAATAGAAAAAAATTAATAGATTAATAGAGAAAGGAGGAAGTACCAAGGTTTCCTGCATAACCATTGATTACTCCTTACACATTCCTATTTCCTCTTTCTAATAGGGAACGCCTTTATCCTTTATGGATAGAGGTGTTTTTTGTTTAAAGTTTCATCAATCTTTTCTCGCGTTACTCCTGTTTTAAACGTAGGTAATTTCGTTGTATCGAGCACAGTTTTTCCGTTATAATCAAAATAACCATTTCCTTGGAGGATAGATCATTTGGAATTATATTGTACTAAGCATAAAAAGAAGCTTTCAGAACGGCTAACGGACGGGGAGTATATATCATTATATTGTGTTCATTGTAAAATGGATAAATTATCAAATGAAAAAGAAGCACAACAGCGAATAGTATTAAATAAACTTTCTATTTTCAGTCACATGCTTATCGTTTCTATTACTGTTATAGTTTTTTACTTATTAAACAAAGTTATTTATTTCTTCCTAGCGTTACTATTAATAATTCCGGTATTTAATTTTGTTAGAAGAACAATTAGACAACTAAAGGTTTGGACCTTTCAATCTGATGACCAGTCTAAAATTAACTTATTACGTGCACAAATATTAAATGAAAGTAGCATTCAAGCAAATAAAGTAGAACAGAAGAAGCGCCAATGGAAAAAAGAATATATGCAACATAATTGCTTAAAAAAACTTGATATGGAAAAGTGGGAGATATATTTAAGACGATTTTATGAAATAAGATAGTCACATACCTATACAAGCTTTTGTTCCTTTCATATTTTATCGTAAGGGGTGTGATGAAAATGGCCTGTTTGATAAATCAAATAGTTATTGAAAACGTAGAAGGTGGAATTATTAATTTTGGTAACATTTTTAAAGTTGCACCAATTTCAATAGAGGACGGAATTGTAGGTGCAGGAGGTAGTAACTCTGGAGACTATATAAATACACATACTAAGTGTAGTATGGTCAATGTTTCAAGAAAAAGTAGATCTCTGACGACAAATGAAGATTCCGTGTCAGAAGTTGCGGACCAAGAGTGAGTAATCAACTTTCTTGTTATTTTAAAGTAATTCCTCTTTCATCGCTTATAGAAGGAGGAATTACTTCTTTATTTTATATTACATACCGTGGTGTGGGTTGTTTTTTTGCCTTGTATGGTTTCTATTCTTCACTTTTTTGGAACCACTTAAAGGTTCCGGTTGCCCAGGATTGTTCCCTTTAGGAGCATTTTTACGCATATCTTTTCCATCATTTTTATTCATTTTGTTTCCCTCCTTTGATTCCTATTATCTGATATTAAGCCAAATTTATTCTTTATAGTGGCATAGTTTAATTCTTTATGGGAAGTATAAATGACAGATATTCATTATAAAGGAGAAAAAATATGCCGTATCATAAAGACAAACAACAAGCATTTCAAGCAGCGCAACAAGGTGTAGAACAAGCAAAAGATGTTTATCATGAAATAGTAAAAAATGATCCAGATTATGGTCAGCATTTTAAAAGGTTACAAAACGAAGTGAATGAAGCTATGGAGCAAATTAATAACGCTCTTGAGGTAGCATCTGAAACGCAAAGAGATCAACTAGCACAATTTCAAGAAGACTTACAACAATTAATAAATGAGGCACATGAATAAATGAAAAAAGAGCTGTCCCGATATAGGACAGCCCTTTTTCATGTTATATAATATGGAAAAACTTATTGATTCTTTTTACGCTTTTTATTATTTTGTTTTTGTTCCTCTGTTAGAGGTTCGTTTGAAAATTCTTCGTTATAACCTGCACCTTTGCCTTGTGCAGAAGCAGCATTCATACCAGGAATAACATGATTAGCTTTTCTTTTTCCCATCGTATTCACCTCCACTTTTATTATCTTCTAATGCCTTTCGTACATGTATTGTTTCAAAATTTCGAACTATAAGTGTTTCTTATAGTAATTAATAACTTTATTGTTATTTACTTATGTTAAATGTTGTATTAAGATAATATCGTAAGGTAAATTATTGGGAGAAATAGCTCGAAAAATGAAAGCTATTTCAATGTATAGTTAGATGGAGCATTTCTTTCTACTATACTTACTAATCTATGAACACTAGGGGGTAATACATATGGCGAATCATGATGTTTTTAACGCTCGTGCATCCTTTGATGTGAACGGTAAAACGTACCATTACTACAATTTAAAAGCGTTAGAAGAAGCGAATATCGGTAATGTTTCTCAACTACCATATTCTATTAAAGTTCTTTTAGAATCTGTTTTACGTCAAGTAGATGGTCGTGTTATTACGAAAGAGCATGTAGAAAATTTAGCAAAATGGGGAACGAATGAATTAAAGGAAATCGACGTTCCATTTAAACCATCACGTGTAATTCTTCAAGATTTCACAGGTGTTCCAGCTGTTGTTGATTTAGCTTCTTTACGTAAAGCAATGGCAGATTTAGGTGGAAATCCTGATAAAATTAATCCTGAAATCCCTGTTGATTTAGTTATTGACCACTCTGTTCAAATTGATAGAGCTGGAACTGCTGATGCATTAGATTTCAACATGAAGTTAGAGTTTGAACGTAATGCAGAACGTTATAAATTTTTAAGTTGGGCAAAAAAATCGTTTGATAACTATCGTGCAGTTCCACCTGCAACAGGAATTGTTCACCAAGTCAACTTAGAATATTTAGCGAACGTTGTTCATGCTGTTGAGCAAGACGGCGAATTAGTAGCATTCCCTGACACACTTGTTGGAACAGACTCCCATACTACGATGATTAATGGTATTGGTGTTCTTGGATGGGGTGTAGGTGGTATCGAAGCAGAAGCTGGTATGCTTGGTCAACCTTCTTACTTCCCGGTTCCTGAAGTAATTGGTGTTAAATTGACAGGAGCTTTACCGAACGGTACTACTGCAACTGACTTAGCGTTAAAAGTAACTCAAGTGTTACGTGCACATGGGGTTGTAGGTAAATTTGTTGAGTTCTTCGGTCCTGGTGTTCCAGAACTTCCGTTAGCTGACCGTGCTACAATTGCAAACATGGCACCAGAATATGGAGCAACTTGTGGTTTCTTCCCAGTTGATGAAGAAGCACTAGACTATTTACGTTTAACTGGTCGTGACGAAGAGCAAATCAAAATAGTGGAAGAATATTGTAAAGCAAACGGCTTATTCTTTACAACTGATGCTAATCCAATTTATACAGAAGTGGTAGAAATTAACTTAGCAGAAATCGAGCCTAACCTTTCTGGACCAAAACGTCCACAAGACCTTGTGCCACTATCTATGATGAAGGATACATTCCGTAACGCACTTGTTGCACCTCAAGGTAACCAAGGTTATGGATTAACGGAGACAGACATTAGTAAAGAAGTGGAAATTACATTAGCATCTGGTGATAAAACTACGATGAAGACTGGTTCTATCGCTATTGCTTCTATCACTTCTTGTACAAATACATCGAACCCTTATGTCTTAATTGCAGCTGGTTTAGTTGCGAAAAAAGCAGTAGAGTTAGGTATTGAAGTTCCTTCTTTCGTTAAAACATCTTTAGCACCTGGATCAAAAGTAGTAACTGGTTACTTAGCTGAATCAGGACTTCAACCATATTTAGATCAATTAGGATTTAATATCGTTGGTTACGGTTGTGCGACGTGTATCGGTAACTCTGGTCCGTTAGCAGATGAAATTGAAGAAGCGATTGCTAAAAATGACCTATTAGTTACTTCAGTATTATCTGGAAACCGTAACTTTGAGGGACGTATTCACCCACTTGTAAAAGGAAACTACTTAGCATCACCACCTTTAGTAGTTGCATATGCTTTAGCAGGTACGGTAGATATTGATCTACAAAATGATGTTATTGGTAAAGGAAAAGATGGTCAAGACGTTTTCTTTAAAGATATCTGGCCTTCTATGGACGAAGTTAAAGAACTTGTGAAAACAACTGTTACTCCGGAGTTATTCCGTAAAGAATATGATAAAGTATTTGATGATAATGAGCGTTGGAACGCAATCGAAACGTCTGACGAAGCTTTATATACTTGGGACGATAACTCAACGTACATCCAAAACCCTCCATTCTTTGAAGGGCTATCTCCAGAAGCTGGGACAGTTGAGCCGTTATCTAATTTACGTGTTGTAGGTAAATTTGCGGATTCTGTAACGACAGACCACATTTCACCTGCTGGTTCTATCGGTAAAGATACTCCTGCGGGTCGTTACTTACAAGCTAACGGAGTAGAACCTCGCGACTTTAACTCTTACGGTTCTCGTCGTGGTAACCATGAAGTAATGATGCGTGGTACGTTTGCAAACATTCGTATTCGGAATCAAATTGCTCCAGGAACAGAAGGTGGATGGACTACTTACTTACCAACTGGTGAAGTAATGTCTATTTATGATGCTTGTATGAAATATAAGCAAGATGGTACTGGTCTAATGGTTATCGCTGGTAAAGATTACGGGATGGGAAGTTCTCGTGACTGGGCTGCAAAAGGTACAAACCTACTAGGTATTAAAACAGTTATTGCAGAAAGTTTCGAGCGTATCCACCGCAGTAACTTAGTACTAATGGGTGTTTTACCATTACAGTTTAAAGACGGTGAAAATGCTGAAGTTTTAGGCTTAAATGGTAAAGAAACTTTTGAGGTACATGTAGATGAGTCTGTAAAACCACGTGATATGGTTAAAGTAGTAGCAACAGATGAAGAAGGAAATAAGAAAGAATTTGAAGCATTAGTTCGCTTTGACAGTGAAGTGGAAATTGATTACTACCGTCATGGTGGAATCCTTCAAATGGTACTTCGTGATAAATTAAAAGCATAAGAACAATAGTGCGAGCGCTACACATAAAATGAAAACACGGACAATTCCTAGGAGTTGTTCGTGTTTTTTAGGTTGAAAATGTAAATGTGTAAAGGGAAAATGTTGAAAAATTGACACAAGCAAAATGATAGGAAACGGTGACATTGTATGTTTAAATGGTTATATACAATTACGATTATAAAAGGATGAGAATGTTTTGATTAAAAAATTATTGGCTGTGGGCTTACTTTTATGTTTAGTTGGTGTTGCCTTAGTGCAAGTATTTGCTGAAAAGGATCCTAACGTTGGAGCGTCAGTTGGTGATCAAGCATATGATTTTGATCTCGCAGTCTTGTCTGGGGACCAAGTAAAATTATCTGATTACAGAGGAAAGAAAGTGATTGTAAACTTCTGGGCAACATGGTGTGGTCCTTGTAAAGATGAAATGCCAGAGATGCAGCTTTATTATGAGGATTACAAAGATGAAGTAGAAATTTTAGCTGTAAATATAACATCTTCTGATACGTTAGAAAATGTAGAAAAATTTGTAGAAGCAGGTCAATTCACATATCCAATTCTCTTAGATGAGAATCGAATATTCGCCTATTATGAAGTGCTAAACATGCCAGCTACTTTTTTTATCAATGAAGAGGGTGTAATTTCTGCACGACATGAAGGGCCATTAACGTATAGTATGTTAGATAATTATGTCAATAAAATAAAATAGTGTAAAATACATCTAGTCGGAGGAATGGAAAAAATACCATTCCCCGGCTTTTTTTTGTGTTTTTACGAAGATTTTAAGTTTTCTCATCAAATTTTAATTAATTTTTCGAAAAGTTATCATAATTTTGAAGTTTATTGGACATTAATACTATTACAATAGTAATAAGTAGGTGATATTATGGGAAAATTCAAAAAACGTTCATTTGAGGAGCTAGTTCTTGAAAATAAAAAGCAGTTGTTACAAGATGAAGAAGCTCTTAAAAAAATTGAAGCGCGATTAGAAGAAAAGATTTTGAAGAAGGTAGAATAGTTTTACTAAATTTTTCTTCGTTTACTCTCTCCCCTTATGACGGATGCTACGTATAGGAGGGGATATAAATGAGTAAAAGCAAACACTACAAAAAAAATAGTGAACATTTCGTACCGAATCATTTGGGTACACAACCAAGAAGTGCTGGTGGAAATAAAGGAAAACAAATGCAAGATAAATCTGGCCAGCATGCCCAAGTTATCCAAACAAAAGGAGAATAACATTGTATGAAGTCCTGTTATATGTAGCAGGACTTTTTTCTGTATTAGTTACTAAGTGGAAAAATACAATAGGCAAGTTTTACATGTGATATTGATTTTTATTAGGTAGAAAATATATCTGTAGTACTTATATTTAAGGAGGAATGAAAGATGACACGTCATAACCAACCAAAACCAGATGATCGAAGCGATAATGTAGAAAAGCTGCAAAGCATGGTTCAAAACACAATAGAAAATATTGAAGAATCTCATGAGACTTTAGCATATGCTAGTAGTGAAGAAAGAGCTAATATTGAAGCGAAAAACCATCGACGTGAAGAGAGTATAGCTGCTATGAGGGAAGAAATAAAAGACGAAGCAGCAGCAAGAGAAAACGGATACCAGTCCTAAAACAAAAGCAATCGGTTATGTACCGATTGCTTTTTCCTTGTCGTTTAGGAAATTATAAAAGTGGAAAGTTGTGGATAACTACTAACTTTGTGTTGCTACGTCTAGCTCCGGTGCTTAGGCCCTATCAAACTTCCCTTATCCGAAGTACATAAGTCAACATCGGCTCCTCCGTCGCCGTGTTTCCTTTATCACAACCGTAACAGTCCAGTTTGCACGGGCCTGAACGAAGCGCCTGCGCTTTTGTTCTTTTGCAACATGTTGGATATAGACTTATTTAGTGAAGCTATTTTCCAAAATGTGATATGATAGAAAAATAAAACAATGAAGTTAGGGGTATAAAGTAATGTTAGTTTCTACAAAGGAAATAGAAGTAAGATATGCAGAGACAGATCAAATGGGTGTCGTTTATCACGCGAATTATTTAGTTTGGATGGAGTTAGGAAGAACACAAATAATAAAGGATTTAGGATTTTCGTATGCGGCTATGGAAGAGGATGGAATTATTTCCCCAGTTATCGATATTCAAGTTTCTTATAAAAAACCTTTACGCTACGGAGAAATGGCCACTATTAAAACATGGATTGACCAATATGATGGATTTAGAGTCGTTTATGGTTATGAAATATTTACTCCAACAGGAGAAACTGCGCTAACTGGAACCTCCTCACATGTATGCGTAAAAAAAGATACGTTCAGACCTATCATTATTCGAAAAGTGTATCCAGAGTGGCACGCAGCTTATGAGCAAGCAAAAAAATAAGGGGAAATACTAAATGGCTTTTGGAATAAAAAAAGACGAATTAAATGAGTGGAAATCAAAAGTACGTAATGGAGAGATTGCTTTTTTAACTCATTATTGGATTCACCCAAAGTTTGAAGGAATTACTACTGTAACAAAAGTAGGTTGTTCCAATGTAGAAAAATTAGTTGATTGGGGGAAAAAGTACGATTTGCGAAAAGAATGGATACATAATCGCCAACAATATCCTCATTTTGATCTTATTGGAGAAAAACAACTAGAGATATTACAAGCTGAACATCAATGGGAACAATACAATAAGTTTATTAACAAGGAGAGGTGATGTTGTATCTACAACATCACCTCCATCTATTACTCATAATTAAATACAGGTTCATCTAATTTTGAATCGTAAGAAATAACGAGGTCGTGCCCTTCGAAATACCATGCCTCTTTTTCTTCTACATAAAAAGTAATCCCATCTATTTCTACTTTTGCAATAGGACTTTCAGGTTTTTCTTTCTCAATTCCCAGGGAAAAACCTTTTTGAATGTTACTACAGCCACCATAACGAACGTGAAATCGGAGGGAATCACCTGTATGAAGGTCTAATTCTTCTTTATACCAATCAAAAGCTTCTTTTTCTAATTTAATTTGCATTTTAAATAAACTCCCTTCTTGTACCTAAACAAGGACTTATTATTATTATATATAAATAATAAATAGAAAACCAAAAAAAAGAACCGGAGGAAGTAGAATGATTTTACGTTACACGATTTGCTTTATCGAAAAAAACGGGCAACTCTTACTCTTATACCGAAACAAAGCACCAAATCAATTTAAATGGAATGGTGTAGGGGGAAAAATAGAAAAGGACGAGACACCTTATGAAAGTATTAAACGGGAAATTGTAGAAGAAACCGGATTAGAGGTAAAAAACGTTTCTTTTCGAGGTATCGTGACATGGAATAACGAAGGTGGTATGTATGTATTTGTTGGAAATGGGGTTCATGGTGATTTAATAGAAGGGCCAGAGGGTAAGCTGGCTTGGAAAAGTATAAACTGGCTAAATGAATCAGAAGAAGCTGTATCAAACATAAAATATTTTATTAATGATATTTTACATGGGGACAAAGTTATAGAACATTCATTTCAATATACTTCTGAAGGTGAAATAATACTGTATGAACAAAAGCCACTAACAACCGATTTTACTCAGTCTGTTTATAAGCAAAAACTTGTAAAAAGTTAGTTTACATAATAATTTTATTATTCGTAAACATACCTAAAAAAAGGCAGCTAATTAGCTACCTTTTTTTATTTTATTGTCCATCATTAATCCATTGGAACATATGGTCCATCATTTCGTTATTTTTAGCTGCCGCGTTAGAAAAACCGTAGTCGCCAGCATCTGATAATGGAACAATATGATACTTTGCCGAGCGTAATTGAGACACATACGTAGGAATAAATTGATCCACTTCGATATTAACACTAGAACCGTCCTTATCGATTGTTTTTGCAATACGTAACTGAACAATTCCACCAATGTCTTTATAATTCCCTACTTGTGCAGATAAGAAATTACCTAATGAGTACACAACAAACATTTTTCCGCCATCTTTTTTCTCTATAAATTGCATTGGCTGTAATACATGAGGGTGATGGCCAATGACAATATCTGCACCAGCATCCGCTAAAAATTGGGCAAGACTTTCTTGCTCCTGATTTGGATATAAAACATATTCAACTCCCCAATGCATACTTACAATGACAATGTCGGAATGTTCCCGTGCATGTGCAATATCTCCTTCTATTCTTTCGCGGTCAATAAGATTAACTAAATAGTCTTTTCCTTGTGGTATAGGAATTCCATTTGTTCCATATGTATAGGAAAGAAATGAAAAGACTAATCCATTTTTAGTTATCGTTCTTAAAGTATCACGATCTTCTTCATCTTTATAACCGCCAGTATATTGCATCCCGATTTTTTCGTAATGCCCTATTGCGTTCATGATAGCACGTTCCCCACGATCTAACGTATGGTTATTAGCAATACTCACTATATCGATACCTGCGTCTAATAAGGCGTCAGCAACTTCAAAAGGGCTATTAAAAGAAGGATAGTTAGAAAGCCCAATTTCCGTTCCTCCGATAATTGTTTCCTGATTCGCGATGGAAATGTCCGTTTCCATCAAATATTGTTTAACAGGGTTTATCATTGGTTTAAAATCATATCCATCTGCTGTTTCGGCAGTATGATAAACAGAATCATGTATAAGTAAGTCTCCTACAGCAGAAAGTGTTACTTCTGTTGTAACAGTTCTATCGAACGATACAACCGATTTAGCACCGTGTGTGTGAACGATTTGAGGTTCGTTCGATGATGGTACTGTACTTGAAGCTGATTGTTGATAAAAAATATAAGATAATAAAGCGCTACCTAATAATAAAAAAATAAGAACAGGTAAAATGAATCTCCAATTGTTCTTCAAGATGTATTTCCCCTTTTTTAGCTAATATGTTACATATATCTCACTATAATACATTTTACCTATAAATGGTGAACCTTTTGAAAAAAAAGTCGAAAAATTTTAAATAGTAGAAGGTGATAATAATTCGAATATCGAAATAAGAAATGGAACGAAAAAGGAGGATGAAACAATGAAATTTAACAAGCCTAGTGTTGAGCAGTTTTTTCGTGTATATTTTATTCAAAACTTTGCAGTAAGTCCAGACGAATCACAGTTAGTGTTTAGTAGTAATTTTACAGGTCATTACAACTTATGGGCAATGGATTTACCGAGTCAATTCCCGTATCAATTAACATTTCATAACCAAAGCTGTCATAGCCTTCAGTATAGCAAAGATGGATCTTATATTATGGCAAGCTTCGATGATGACGGAAATGAATTAACCCAATTATATGCGCTACCGAACAATGGAGGCGAGCTAAAAAAAGTTCGTTATGAGGCGGAAAGTAGACATATGAATCCTATTTTTTCTGAGGATGGTAAGACGCTATACTATACAAGCACAAAAAATAACCCAACATACTTAAATGCCTACAAATATGATGTTGATACGGAAGAAGAATCGTTGCTTTTAGAAGGAGAAATTGCTCCTACGTATTTAGCAGACGTTTCAAAAGATGGCCAAAAAAAATTAGTAATTAAACATTTTGCTAATACATATACGTTAGCGTATTTAGTAGATGGGGAATCAGTAAAGCAAATAACACCTCAAACAGAAAAACAACATACCGTTAGTGACATCGTTTTTGCTTCTAATAACACTATCTATTTAACAACTAACTATGATGACGATTTTAGTTATTTAGCTAAGTATGATATGGAAACAGGAATTTTTACACGTCTAACGCATGAAGATCATCTAGATTTTGAGGCAATAAAGTTAGATAAGGATAGAAACTTATTATACTTAACTTCAACAGTAGGTGTAGAAGACGAGCTATACAGTTACGACCTCGAGTCTGAAATGCTAGCAAAAGTGGACATACCAGTAGACATCGTTGATAAAGTAGTCGTAGCAAAGAGTGGGACTGTTTATTTATTAGGACGTACGGCTATTAAACCATTTAATATATTTAGAAAAAAATTAAATGCTAGTGAATGGGAGCGGTTGACAAATTTAAATGTTCCTGGAGTTACAGAAGAGGAGTTATGTGATCCAGAAGTATTAAAGTATCCTTCCTATGATGGATTGGAAATAGAATCATTGTTTTTCCGTGCAAGAGAAGAGGTCTCCAATGGTCATGTTATCCTATGGCCACACGGTGGTCCACAAGCGTCGGAACGTAAATTTTTCCGATCTTATTTCCAATACTTAATACACCGTGGGTACAGTATATTTGCACCAAACTTCAGAGGATCATCTGGCTACGGCCTATCGTTTATGAAAATGGTAGAAGGAGATTGGGGACATGGGCCAAGACTAGATAACATTCAAGGATTAGAGTGGTTAATTGAAAATGGATATGCACAACGAGATAAAATCCTATTAATGGGTGGAAGCTATGGTGGTTACATGGCACTATTATTACACGGGCGACACCCAGAATACTTTAAAGCAGTTATTGATATCTTTGGTGTAAGTAATTTATTTTCATTTATTGAGTCAGTACCAGAACATTGGAAGCCTGCAATGAAGCAATGGGTCGGTGATCCGGTAGAAGATAAAGAGCGCTTAACCGTTGATTCTCCAATTACGTATTTAGATACAATGACACAACCGATGCTTATTATTCAAGGAGCAAACGATCCACGGGTAGTAAAGGCAGAGTCAGATCAAATTGTGGAAGCATTAAAAGAAAAAGGTAGAGATGTTCAATATTTAGTATTAGACGATGAAGGGCATGGTTTCACAAAAAAGGAAAATGAAATAACAGTGTATAAAACAATACTAGAGTTTTTAGATAATTATATTAAATAAAACACGAAAAAAGGCTTCCCGTAAAGGAAGCCTTTTTAGCATAATAATTTGCGCTACAAGCTTATTTACTTTAGGTTAAAGCCATTTTATTTTAGGTTCTGTCTTATTCGCTATTCTTTTAATGTTTGCCCTATGCTTAAAAATGACGAATGCTGAAAGAATGGACACAACTATAATTAAGGCACCATCTCCTTGAAACAAGCTGTATAGGGTTGCAACAACTGCTGTAATCATAGAAGATAATGAAACGTATTTCGTTAAATAAAGACATAAGAAAAAGCAAGCAAGCATAATGACGAATAATAATGGTGAGTAAAAGAGTAATACACCACCTGAAGTTGCTACTGCTTTCCCACCCTTAAATTTTGCGAAAATAGGATATACATGTCCAACAACAGCGAACGAACCTACTAGTAAAGGATGTACGTCAGCAGCAAAAATGATAGGGAGTGCAGTTGCTACCGTACCTTTTAAAATATCTGCAATGGTAACAATTAATCCTGCTTTGACTCCGAGTGTTCTAAAAGTATTAGTTCCACCTAAATTTCCGCTTCCGTGTTCTCGAATATCGATGCCATAACCAACTTTACCGACAATTAAGGCGGATGGAATGGAACCAAGTAAATAAGCAAGTATTATAACAATAATAATTTCAATCATTCCAAAACTCCTTTATGTATAGCTTAATTTTAATATATGTCAAATTTGAAAAAAAGCAAAGAAGTTTTTGCAATCTAAACTACCGATTTTATACAATTTCGAGAAAGTTATACTAATTTTGTGGAACCTCCTTTAAAATGTAATAGGGGAGGAATCTAACATGATGCATGATGTAAAAACAAAAGAAAAAAACAAAAGTTTAAAAACAATAGGTATAGTAGGAATCTTATTTGCTTGTACTGTTATTATTACAATTATTTCTCTTTTTCCTTTTCCATCTAATGAAAAGCTGCAATATACCGACTTAACAAATCCAATTATTTATAAAGGGAAAATATATGAAAAAGAAGCATTAATTCAAGAAGACGTAATCTACTTTCCTCTCTCTTTTTTTATGGAACACATTGATAGAACGTCTGTTTATGATGAGCAAAGTAAATCAGTAATTATTACAACGAAAGACAAAGTTTTTCAGTTTCCAATAAACTCTTTAAACTATTTTTTAAACGAAGAATCATTTTCATTTCAAGTCCCTACAATTATTAGTGAAGATAATGAAATATATGTGACTGTTGAACCTCTATTAGATCTTTATGACAAAGAAATTAATAGAAATACATCTACAGGAATTATTATGGTGAGAGATACGAGTGATATACTTGTTTTAGGTAAAACATTACCGAGTAAAGAGCACTTAAAATATTTAAGAAATGAACCTTCCTTACAATCACCATATACAAGTGAATTACAACAAGGAGAAGAAGTAATTATAGAAAGTGAAAAAGATGGTTATTATTTCGTTCGGCAATCAAATGGAATTGCTGGTTATGTTAAAAAAGAAGTTATTGAAATAACGTATCAACAATATGTAGCAGAGCAAAAAGAGGAAAAAATTGATACGAATCGAGTTCAATTACCATGGCCTATTCAATTAACTTGGGAGGCTGTTTATAGTTATAACCCAGACACATCAAAACTTCCTAACATGCCTGGGGTCAATATAGTTTCTCCAACTTGGTTTCATATTCAAAATGAAGAAGGCGATATTTCTAATTTAGGTTCTTTAGAATATGTGAATTGGGCAAAGGAAGAAGGATATCAAATATGGGCTTTGTTTGCTAATGATTTTCAAGATTTAGATATGACTCATGAAGTATTCAGTAGTTTCGAAAAGAGACAAAAAATGATTCGCCAATTACTACAGTATAGTGATATGTATGACTTGGATGGAATTAATTTGGACATAGAAAACGTTCGCTTAGAGGACGGACCATTCATTACGCAATTTGTTCGTGAAGCAGTTCCTTATTTTCATAGAGCAGGGCTAGTTGTGTCTATGGACATAACGTTTATTTCTACTAGTCCTACTTGGTCCCTATTTTATGAACGGGAGGAGCTTGCAGAACTAGTCGATTATTTAATTGTAATGGCTTACGATGAACATTGGGGTACTTCCCCAGTTGCAGGAAGCGTAGCAAGCTTACCGTGGGTGGAAAGCAATTTAAAAACTTTATTAAAGGTCGTACCACATGATCGCCTTATTTTAGGTATTCCACTGTATACGAGACTTTGGAAAGAGGAAGTAACGGAAAATGGGAACATTCAAGTTACATCACGTGCTCTTAGTATGGATGCTGCAAATGAGTGGATAGAGGAAAATGAATTAACTCCTAATTATGAAGAGAAAACAAAACAAAATTATGTAGAATTTGTAAATGAAGAAGAAAATGCAACGTATAAAATGTGGCTAGAAGATGAAACGTCGTTAGCGAAAAGAGTTCAGCTTGTTCATCAATACCAATTAGCAGGAATGGCTACTTGGAGTAGGGTATTTGCAAACGATTCTGCATGGGAAGTAATGTCTAAAAATAGTCAGCACATTGAAGTTGTTTCAGATTCAAATGGAGATTAGACTTTTATCTTGAATATATTTATGAGACAATAACAAGTATATATAAGTAAGATGGTTTAAAAGGAGCGATTTTCATGAGCATTGAAATCCCTAGTAGAGAAGAAATTGGACAACTATTAAAAAAGAGTAAAAGAATAGCGGTAGTTGGCTTATCTAACAATCCAGAGAGAACTTCTTACATGGTATCAAAAGCGATGCAGGACGCAGGTTACGAAATAATCCCTGTTAATCCTACTGTTGACGAAGTGCTCGGAGTGAAGGCAGTTTCCTCACTTGCTGAAATCGAAGGACATGTGGATATCGTTAACGTGTTCAGACGATCAGAGCATTTAATGGATGTCGCGAAAGAATTTGTTAACATTGATGCAGACATTTTTTGGGCACAATTAGGTTTAGTAAATGAAGAAGCGTACCACTTCTTAAAAGAAGCAGGTTATACAGTCATTATGGACCGTTGTATAAAAGTAGAGCATGCTTTAACCAAATAAAAGTCTCTCACGTCCTTGTTTACAAAACAAGGGCTTTTCTATCTCTTTTATTAGAAGAAAACAAGCGAATGTTTTGCTAGTCAGTACGTATGTCTGTAGGGAAGAAGAACAGACTAATTTTAATCCTTCGTCTATTTTCTTGCTAGACAAGCAATAAATGTGTGTTAATATAAATACGAATATTTGTATAAATGAAATATCTACCGATACATATAGGTAGATGGTTGTTAGATTGAAAGGGGTATGTTTTTTGTGGCAAACAATAACAAGTTTGAATATAACGACGATGCCATACAGGTACTAGAAGGTTTAGAAGCTGTTAGGAAACGTCCAGGAATGTACATCGGTAGTACCGATAGCCGAGGGTTACATCATTTAGTCTATGAAATTGTAGATAACTCCGTAGATGAGGCTTTAGCAGGTCACGGTAATCAAATTACTGTTACAATACATAAAGATAATAGCATTAGTGTTGCGGATAAAGGTAGAGGTATGCCTACTGGAATGCATAAAATGGGAAAACCGACCCCGGAAGTTATTCTAACGGTTTTACACGCTGGGGGTAAATTTGGTCAAGGCGGATATAAAACGAGCGGAGGTCTACATGGTGTAGGTGCTTCCGTTGTTAATGCGCTTTCAGAATGGTTAAAGGTTACCATTAAGCGTGACGGGTATATATACGAACAAACATTCGAAGGTGGCGGAAAGCCAACATCGACACTTGAAAAGATAGGAACTACGAAACAAACAGGGACTACTATTCACTTCAAGCCAGACACAACTATCTTTAGCACGACTACTTATAATTACGAAACATTAAGCGAGCGTTTAAGAGAATCAGCTTTTTTACTAAAAGGCTTAAAGATTGAACTTATTGACAAACGTCATGATCAACAAGAAGTTTTTCATTATGAAAATGGAATTGAGGCATTTGTTGAATATTTAAATGAGGAAAAAGATAGTTTACATCCGGTCGTTTATTTTGAAGGTCAACAAAATGGGATTGAAGCGGAATTTGCTTTTCAGTTTAATGATGGCTATTCCGAAACGATTTTATCTTTTGTTAACAATGTTCGTACTAAAGATGGTGGTACGCATGAAGTTGGAGCCAAAACGGCAATGACACGTATTATAAACGAATATGCCAGAAAAGTAGGCTTGTTAAAAGAAAAAGATAAAAATCTAGATGGCACGGACATTCGCGAAGGATTAAGTGCAATCGTTTCTGTCCGTATACCGGAAGAAATACTTCAGTTTGAAGGGCAAACGAAAGGTAAACTAGGGACAAGTGAAGCTAGATCAGCCGTAGATGCCATTGTATCTGAACATTTAGCTTACTTTTTAGAAGAAAACCCTGAGACAAGTACGATGCTTGTTAAAAAATCAGTAAAAGCATACCAAGCGAGAGAAGCTGCTAGAAAAGCTCGTGAAGACGCTAGAAGCGGGAAAAAGCGTAAACGTTCTGAAACATTGTTAAGTGGAAAACTAACACCAGCTCAGTCTCGTAATCCGCAAAAAAATGAACTTTATTTAGTAGAGGGAGATTCTGCCGGAGGATCTGCAAAACAAGGGCGTGACCGAAAATTCCAAGCAGTTTTACCACTAAGAGGTAAAGTTATAAATACAGAAAAAGCTAAATTAGCAGATATTTTCAAAAACGAGGAAATAAATACGATTATTCATGCAATTGGTGGTGGAGTCGGAGCTGATTTTACAATCGATGATATTAATTACGATAAAATTGTTATTATGACGGATGCTGATACAGACGGAGCTCACATTCAAGTTCTTCTGTTAACATTCTTTTATCGCTATATGAAACCGTTAATAGAGGCAGGAAAAGTATTTATTGCGCTTCCACCACTATATAAAGTTAGTAAGGGCACTGGAAAAAAATCGGTCATTGAATATGCTTGGTCAGAAAAAGAATTGCAAGCAACAATCGATAAGGTTGGCCGTGGCTACACGTTACAACGTTATAAAGGATTAGGTGAGATGAACGCAGATCAATTATGGGATACGACGATGAATCCTGAAACTAGAACGTTAGTTCGCGTTCGTATCGATGATGCTGCAAGAGCAGAACGCCGTGTTACAACACTAATGGGTGATAAAGTAGAACCGCGTAGAAAATGGATAGAAATGAACGTAGCATTTGGATTAGAAGATGACCCTAATATTTTGGAAAATGATAATGTGTTGGTCGCAGCAGAGGAGGTATAACGAATGACAGAGATAGAGAAGTTTCATGATTTACCGTTAGAAGAAGTGTTAGGTGATCGCTTCGGCCGATATAGTAAATACATCATTCAAGAACGTGCACTTCCAGATGCACGTGATGGTTTAAAACCAGTACAACGCCGTATTTTATATGCAATGTATGCGGAAGGTAATATTGCAGACAAGCCGTTTCGTAAATCTGCTAAAACAGTCGGTAACGTAATAGGTAACTATCACCCGCACGGGGATTCATCCGTTTATGAAGCGATGGTTCGTATGAGTCAAGATTGGAAAGTCCGTAATGTATTAGTAGAAATGCACGGTAATAACGGTAGTGTGGATGGAGACCCACCTGCAGCGATGCGTTATACCGAGGCGAGACTTTCTGCCATATCTTCAGAATTACTACGTGATATCGATAAAAACACGGTAGAATTTATTCCGAACTTTGATGATACGAGCGAAGAGCCAGTTGTATTACCAGCAATGTTTCCTAACCTTTTAGTCAATGGATCAACAGGAATTTCTGCAGGTTATGCAACAGACATTCCTCCTCATCATCTAGGAGAAGTGATTGATGCCACGATAATGCGAATAGACAAGCCTAGCTGTACAGTCGACGAGCTTATGCAAGTAATAAAAGGTCCAGATTTCCCTACTGGCGGAATTATTCAAGGGGTAGACGGAATAAAGAAAGCTTATGAAACTGGTAAAGGGAAAATAATCGTTCGCGGTAAGGCGGACATTGAATCGGTTCGCGGTGGAAAGCAACAAATCGTAATTACCGAAATTCCTTACGAAGTGAATAAAGCAAATCTAGTGAAAAAGATGGACGAGCTTCGATTAGATAGAAAAGTAGAAGGGATTTCAGAAGTACGGGACGAAACAGATCGTACAGGACTTCGAATCGTTATTGAACTAAAAAAAGAGGCCGATGCGAACGGGATACTTCACTTCTTATACAAAAATACAGATCTTCAAATTCCGTATAATTTCAATATGGTAGGTATTTTAAATAGACGTCCTACACTAATGGGATTACATCATATGTTGGATGCGTATATTAACCATCAAAAAGAAGTGGTTACGAATCGCTCCAAATATGAGTTGGAAAAAGCAAAAGAACGCCAGCATGTTGTAGAAGGATTAATGAAGGCTCTATCTATTTTAGATGAAGTGATCGCAACAATCCGTGCTTCAAAAGATAAAAGAGATGCAAAAGATAATTTAATAAAGGAATTCGATTTTACGGAAGCTCAATCGGAAGCAATCGTATCGTTACAACTTTATCGTTTAACAAACACGGATATAACGGCATTACAAGCAGAAGCAGAAGAGCTTCATAAAAAAATTACGGAACTAGAGGCTATTTTAGGTAGTGAGAAAAAGCTTCTTTCTGTTATTAAACAAGAGTTAAAACGCGTGAAAAAGACGTATGCCGATGAACGTCGTACGATTATTGAAGCGGAAATAGAAGAAATTAAAATTAACTTAGAAGTGATGATTCCTTCTGAAGACGTAATTGTTACGGTTACGAAAGATGGTTACGTAAAAAGGACGAGTTTACGATCATACAGTGCATCAAACGGGAAAGATTTCGGTATGAAAGAAACAGACCGAATTCTCCACAAATTAGAAGTAAATACAACGGAAACAGTCCTACTATTTACAAACAAAGGGAATTATTTATTTATTCCTGTTCACGAACTCCCAGATATTCGCTGGAAAGATATGGGGCAGCACGTAGCGAATATTATACCAATTGATCGCGATGAAGAAATAATTAAAGCTATCCCAGTGAGTAATTTTGAGGAAAATAAATATTTATTGTTTATGACGAAGAACGGTATGGTCAAGCGTACGGAGCTCTCTCATTATAAGGCACAACGATATTCGAAATCGTTAGTTGCTATTAATTTAAAGGGAGACGATTCGGTCGTAGCTGTATATTTAACAGACGGGCATTTTGATATTTTCTTAGCAACACGTACTGGTTATGGTTTATGGTTTGGTGAAGAAGAGGTAAATATTGTTGGTGCAAGAGCTGCAGGTGTGAAAGGTATTAATCTTAAAGATAACGATTATGTCGTTAGTGGACTAGCTTTCGAGCCGAATAAACATCAGCAATTAATGATTACAACCCACCGTGGTTCGGTGAAAAAGGTGAAAATTACAGAGTTTGAAAGAGCGTCACGAGCAAAACGAGGCTTAGTAATGCTACGGGAAGTAAAAACAAATCCACATGAAATAGCCTCTGTTGTTGCCGTTTCGGACGAAGTAATTGTACACATAGAAACAAGTAAAGGCATTGTAGAAGAAATCGATCCAATTAATTATAGAAATAACGATCGGTACAGTAACGGATCTTTTGTTCTGGACCAACAAGAAGCAGGAGAAGTAGTGACTGCTTGGACGGTACGAAAAGAAGAAGAGAGTAAGTAGTTCTAGTCTAGTGGCAGAAAAAAACAAATAAACTGTTTTAACAAGCGAATTAGTATTCTAATTCGCTTGTTTTTTGTTAGGAGAAGTTTAAAAAGTTTCTGTATAAAATACACCCTATAATAAATACTTAAATTAACATGATGCAATGGAAATCTGTAGAGAAAAATAATAAAGTTGGTGGAAAATTGAGTACTAAATACAACTACCTAATAATACTAAGTGTTCTCAGTTTGACTTTTTTTATCTTTTTAGCTAATACATATGATTCAAATATTGTAGAAAAAATGGATATACAAACAATAAAATATATTCAAGGTTTAGAGCATCCAAACATCACCTCCGTAATGAAGTTTTTTAGTTATATCGGCGATACAATCCGAGTAATAATTATTTCCATCATTATATTATTTGTTCTATACAAGGTCTTTCGCCAACGAGTGGAATTAATTCTCTATATTATTGTGTTAATTGGTTCCACAACGATTAATGTGTTGTTAAAGAATTTTTTCCATAGAGAACGCCCAAATTTTTATAGAATGCTTATAGAAGAGGGGTACAGTTTTCCTAGTGGGCATTCAATGGCAGCATTATCTTTGTATGGTATAATTAGTTTTTTGTTGTGGAGACATATACCTAAACACAGTGGACGAATCTTGTTAGTTTGTATAAGCGCATTTTTTATTCTCATTATTGGGGTAAGTAGAATATATTTAGGTGTTCATTTTCCGAGTGATATTATGGGTGCTTATTTAGTAAGTGTGTCTTGGCTTACGTTCACAATATGGGGATTTATAAATGTAAAGGAAAGGATTATAACTAAATATAAAGCAAATTAACAGCGCTTTATTAAAAATTAGTCGAGACAATGAGTTATAAACTCAAAAAAGCAAATCAAAAAAATAAGTGTGGATCCAAGAGAAGGGTTAGCACTTTTTATGTAGAATTTATTAATCGAACGAAGAAGTGTGAAGTTACTCCGTTACCTCATGCTTCTTTTTTTGGGTTACTAAATAAATTTTTACATTATAGGGGCTGGGGCAGACTTAACCAATATGTACAACCCGTGTCACTATTAGGAGGGAAATAAGTAGTATTATGGTATTTATGAGCAATATAAAACGAATGTCAAAAGTACTGTCGATGGCATTTGTCATTTTTATTCAAATTTATTGGTATAAAGTAACTAAAAAAACGGAAGCAGATTGGGAAACACTGTGGGTGAAAATAGGGAGTAGATTTCGGAAAACATTATTTGAATTAGAAGGGTTACTTATTAAAGTTGGACAATTGCTAAGTATTAGAGCGGACTTACTTCCCAATGGATTTATACGACAAATTCAAGGTCTTACAGATCAAGTTCCTCCTTCTAAATGGGAAGAAATTAATAGTATTGTTGAAGCGGAATGGGGAGCTCCGTTAGACAAGTTTTTACTTCACATCGAAAAAAAAGCGATAGCATCTGCTTCCATAGGGGAAGTTTATAAAGGTGTTTTAAAAAATGGTGAATCAGTTGCTATTAAAGTACAACGTCCTAATATTCAATCCATCATACAAACAGACTTCCGTACGTTAAGTATTATAATTTGGTTTGCTCATCATTTTGTTCCAATGCCAAAAGGATTTATAAACTTAAAGGTTTTATTTAAAGAGCTTAAGGAAGTTATTGTACAGGAACTCGATTTTTCGCAGGAAAAAAATAACCTACATCAATGTCAAGAACATTATAAATCTGTTGATGTGGTGAAAATTCCTACCGTGTATTCTGAACTATGTACACCAAATGTCTTGGTTATGGAATGGGTCGATGGAATAAAGTTGACAGATGAAGAAGGGATTAGTCAATTAGAAATTACTAAATTACAATTGGCTGAACGTTTGATGGAAGTTTTTCTTCCCCAGTGGCTAGAACCAGGTATGTTCCATGCAGATCCCCATTCAGGAAACGTTCTTGTATCAAAAGAAGGACAAATCATATTATTAGATTTCGGTATGATAGGGAACATTTCCAAAAAGGATGCTACCAATTTTCAAACATTAATTGAAAGTTTATTATCAAAAAATTACCCTAAAGCTGTAGAGTGCTTAACGAACTTAGGATTTTTACTACCTGAAGCAGATCCAAGAACGATGGAGAAGTTGATGGCTGAATTACTGTCCTATCAATCTACTACACAATTAAAAGAAATCGATCTTATAGCCTTAAAATTGGAGATAAATGACATCATTCAAGCACTTCCAATTCAAGTGCCAACTAAATTTGTTTTCTTAGGTCGATCTTTCATTACAATGGAAGGAATGCTTCGTAGCCTGGCATCAGATGAGGAACTAATGAACGTCTTAAAAACTGTATTTATGAGTTGGTTAAGTAAAAAAGGTAATAACAGTTGGTCGTTTCTTTCGTTTTGGTTACAATCACAGCCTTTATTTAAGACTATCCATTCTTTTACAGAATTTCTAAAACTACCTCAAAAACTAGAGGTTATAAAAGAAACCGAGCAACGTAGACATTTTCAATTTACTATCTATGAAAATAACAAAAAGAAGCTATTTCAAATAGTATTCTTAGGGATTATAGGAATTGGGATAGGTATCCATACGTCCCATCAACTTTTCTTACAGCTTTCAGTCGGAGTATCTATCGTCTCCGGTGTCGGCTACTTTTGGACCAGTTTTAAGTTAAAAAGATGGATGAAATTCATGCATGAAAAACGAAGAGGATAAATTAGATTTTTTTCTATAAGCTTTAGTGGGTGACTATACCAGGCAGCGATGATTCTAGAAGGATTATCGCTTTTATTTGTTGAAGGTAATAAACTTACGTATTAAGTTTAGTTACATTAAGATAAGAATATATGTGGAGGTGCTATATTTGAGACTGTTGATAATTGGATTATTACTATTGACAATAACTGGTTGTGGTAATGTGAAAGAGGAAGAGATGATAGAACATTTAGTTTCTTCGCATTCTGATTTTTATATGCTATATGCCATTCCAGGAAAGGATAAAGAGAATTCTGACTCGCGGGAAATACAAGATTATTATAGTGTGAACTTTAATCAATTTTTAAGTAAAGAAAGTTTAGATACCCTTTTATATGGGACATATATTTGGTTAGTACCAGGTGAATATCCTGGTATTGAATCTTTTGAATATGTAGAGAAACTTGAATTTAACGAGTTTCCCTCGTTTGTAATTTTTGATTCAGAGACGTTGGTCTTTAAGTCATCCAACATTGAAGAGGTTGATGAATTCCTGTCAGCAAGGGAGGAAACGCCAGGAATAAAACTAAGAAAAGAGCAAGAAATTGATTACCACACTGGGGAGTAGAGTAATCCAAAAAAACAGGAAAACCAAATTAAAGGTAGTTGAACTGATGGAATGCATTTCATAAAAAATAGAAATGCATCTTTTTATTTTGATTAAGTTACTATATTTGTTCAGAATTTATAGAACAATATATTCAGTATTTATTGAATATAAATTTCAGTTTATGTATAATATAACCAAATTAACATTAAAGAGGTGATCGGATGGAAGTTTTTCACGTAACAAGTAGGAAAAGAGAAACGTATGACGTTCAGGTGGCTTATTCACCGCTATGGGAATGTGCCCTTGGAATTGCAGCAGTAACGAACTCCCGATTAATTGATACTTTGGAAAGACCAAAATCATATTGGGAAGAACTTAGAGGTTCATTGTCCACGACTCTTATAGATCATTTAGATTATGTCGAGGAGCACAATACTTGGAAGGCACTTTTACAACTGCTACATCAATGTAAAAGTAATAACTTGAAAGAATTCTGTTCTAGTATTGAATCGTTACAAAGTTTGAAATTTAAATTTACATGTCTGCCTTATATTGGAGAGAAGTATCAACAATTGAGGGAAGCGGCAGCTGCTGGAGAAGAGAGTGCAGTCATGGAACTGAAAGAGAAAACGAGTGAAAATCCCTTTTTCCCTCAATACATACAATTCATTAGTAACAGCAACACAGATGAACTTAAAGCTCACCTAATAGAAGTTATGACATTATGGTATGAAGCAGTAGTAAGTCCAGAGTTAGAAAAGATAAATCAAATTTTAAAGATAGATTATGAGTCTAAAAACGAAATGAGAGAAAAGCTGTCCCCGGAAGAACTTGTTCAGTGGGCAACTGGTGGAGTTAATTATCTCCCCGAGCCAAGTGTTCATAATGTATTACTCATTCCACAGTATATCTATCGTCCTTGGAATATTGAAGCAGATATAGAAGACACAAAAGTATTTTACTATCCGGTCGCAAATGAAAGCCTTTCACCAAATGACAAATATATGCCAAGTAACTTCCTAGTTCAAAAGCATAAGGCGTTAGGAGATGAAACAAGGCTTCGAATAGTCAAGCTTTTATCGGAATATGACCGATCGCTCCAAGAACTAACAGAAATATTAAATATGGGGAAAACGACGATTCATCACCATCTAAAAATATTACGTGCCGCTAAATTAGTTGAAATGAATGGTGCGAAATATTCCTTGAAAGCGAATGTAGTAAAATTGCTTTTCAAGGAACTAAATCAGTACTTAAAACGGTAAGGATAGGTGACCTTATGAACTCTTCTTTATTAAAGAATCGCTCGTTTGTTAGTACATGGGTAGGAAATGGAATATCAGAGCTTGGTGGCGCGTTCGGAACCTTCTGTAATTCTATATTAATCTATCAACTTACAGGTTCTACTCTAGCACTTGGGAGTATGTGGCTTCTATATTTTTTACCATCTCTAATTCTTCAACTTTTTATAGGCCCCTATATTGACCGTTGGAGCAGAAAATGGATTATGGTACTCTCGCAATGGACAAGGGGAGTCGTATTTCTTATTCCACTAATGGCATTAATAATAGGTAACCTAGAAGTTTGGCACATTTATGCTGTACAGTGTATCGTTGGATTAATCACACCTCTTTATGTACCTGCAAACCATGCGATTATCCCCACTATAGTAGAAGATAAACATCTACAGTCAGCAAATGCATACATTGACGGAACTGCCCGCTTAATGACTTTTTTATCTCCAATCATTGCTGGAATAGTAATTGAGTATACGAGTGTTACAGTTACTCTTACACTTGTGAGTTCTTTTATGATTATTAGTGGATTTACTTTACTTTTTATTCGAGAACAGAGAAATAGACCAGATGTAAGAAAAACATGGTTAGCCGATTTTTCGGAAGGAATTTCTTTTTTCTTCACTCAGAGAGTCATAGTGTGGTTAGGTATTTTTTTAGCATTTGTCCAATTCGGAGTAGGAGTAACGATGGTAACAACTCTTCCATACATTACAGAAGAATTAGGAGGGACTTTTGCTGAATATGGGTATTTTATGGCGGGCTTTCCTATCGGATACATTATCGGTGCTTTACTGGTGTCAAAATTAAAATATAAGAGTCGTAGATTTCTCATGTTGGGATCTCTTTTTATAGGAGGCTTAACATTTATAGCGCTTTGTTTTACCTATAGTATTCCATTAGCAATAACAACCGAGGTAATTGGTGGAATAGTAATGGCTATTTTTAGTGTACATAATACAACGATTTGCCAACAAACGGTCCCTAATCAACTAATGGGGAAAGTGTTCTCAGTGCGTTTACTAATCATAAGAGGTGCAATGCCATTGGGAGTACTTGCTGGTGGTGTATTAAGTGAAATGTTAGGGGTAAGACCGTTATACCTTTTTATTGGTTTCATCATTAGTTTAGTTTCACTACTAGGAATGTGTTTACCATATTTTAAGTTTATTGATGAAAGAAACAGTCAAGAAAGAGTTGCTTCGTAATATTAAGAGGAAATTCATTACCTTAAATAGAATATTTTTAGGGAGTAAAATTATTATGAATTAGGTGGTATTATGAACAAAATTATTCCGAAAAGGATACACATTATTGGCTCTGTTGGAAGTGGTAAAACAACTTTAGCAAAAGAATTATCTTTAAAGTTAGATATACCATATTATGAATTAGATAATGTAGTTTGGATTAGGAAAGAGTCTGGCGATATTAGAAGAACTGAACAAGAAAGAGAAGAGTATTTAAATAGAATAATACAATCAGAAAGTTGGATAATAGAAGGGGTTCACAATGAGGATTGGGTAAGCAACTGTTTTCAAAGTGCAGATTTGATTATTTTTTTAGATACAAAATACTCATTAAGAACCTATCGGATAATAAAGAGGTTTCTCAAACAAAAACTTCGATTAGTGTAAACAGTCACTTTTTCTCCTCCAATATACAACTAAATTTTGCAAATTTCTCCGGAGTAACATCTATACTTCTCTAAAATAATGTGCTAAATTTTTTGCATATTACAAGGGGAGGTTTTTTTATGATCATTTCTTATGATTTTGGCATTGGATTAGTGGAATATGGTGAAAGAGGGATAGAGAACGAGTTTCCTTTATTGGATGAATGCTCAAATTGCCATTGCCCTGCACATGGAAATCTTCATCGTAACGGATATTATTGGCGTTATGGGATAACCGACGATGTTACATTACGAATCCCTATTTGTCGCATTAAATGTTTACAATGTAAAGTGAATATTTCTATTCTACCAGACTTTCTCCTACCATATTTTCAACATACTGTTCATACGGTTTTAGATAGGGTAAAACATGTGCTTCAAAAGAAAAAAGCAAAGGGCAGTCGTCAACTAGTAAGTTTTTACTACAAGCGTTATCTTAAGGGGATAAATTGGATACATAGCTTCTTTATCGATATCGGGCTGGTTAGCGCAATGTCAGGAAACATTATAAAAGAAGCCACAAAATATATGAAAATGATCTCTGATTTTGGCGAATCACCTTTCTTGCGAAGGTCACAAGGTCATTTATCAACATACTTTATGGCAAATTAATTCTATCATATTTGAGTGATTTAGAAAATATTGTTTATCCCACATACCTTTTTCATAGTCAGAAAATATCGAAAAAAGTAGAATAAGAATCATGGATGACCGGTCGTCCTTCTATAAAAAGGAGGAAGATTCCATGAATGAAAAAGAACGTGAACAGGTGGCCTTATTTCGATATGGGTTGATTTCCCCATTATTTAATGAACAAGTTGATCCGAAGGAATATTTTAAAGGCTTGGAGGGTAAGCTTCATTCCATTCCTTATTATGGGGAAAGGAAAGTGGCAGAAAAAACAATAAAAGAGTGGCTGCTTCATTATCGCCGACATGGGTTCGAGGCATTAAAGCCAAAGAAACGGGCAGACCAGGGGAATTCTAGAAGATTATCTCCTGATGATCAAGATCAAATTCTTGAAATACGAAAAAAATTTCTCCATATGCCAGTGAGTGTTTTCTACGAACATCTCATCGAGCTAGGAGAAATCAACAAAAATCAAATATCTTACTCTACTATAAACCGATTACTGAAAAAACACAACTTAGTAGGGAAAAATATTTTGGCTACTCCTGAACGGAAAAGGTTTGCCCATGAACGAGTCAATGTTTTGTGGCAGGCAGATTTGTCTCATGGCCCCTATATACCAATAGATGGCAAGAAGAAAAAGACATTTCTCATTGCCTATATAGATGACTGTTCACGCCTCGTTCCCCACGGTCAATTTTTCTCGTCAGAAAAGTTTGATGGGTTAAGAGTCGTGACAAAAGAGGCACTCCTCAGGAGAGGAAACCCCACCATCATTTATGCGGATAACGGGAAAATTTATCGTTCGGAAACACTTCAATATGCGTGTGCACAATTAGGAATTACGTTAGCCCATACGCAACCGTACGATCCTAGGGCGAAAGGAAAAATAGAAAGGCTTTTCAAAACGATTCAAACAAGGTTTTATCCCCTACTTCAGGCAAAGCCAGTTCATTCCTTAGAAGAACTGAATGAAAGGTTTTGGAGATGGTTAGAGGTAGATTATCACCGAAGAGTTCACGCTTCCCTGGATGGAAAAACGCCACATGAAGTCTATCAATCTCAATTAGAAAATGTGAAATTCCTAGACAACACGTCTATTTTGGACTCCATCTTTTTGAAACGGGAACATCGAAAAGTAAAAGCAGATAGTACCATTACATTAAATAAACAACTTTATGAAGTACCTCCTCGTTTCATTGGTCAATCAATTGATGTCCGATTCGATGAAAAAGGAATATTTATTTTTGAAGATGATAAAAAGGTAGCTGAAGCTATACCAGTATCTATGAGTGATAATGCCCATGTCAAACGGGTTCGGTCTCCTTTTACGTTATCAGCAGGAAAGGGGGAAGTCATAGATGTATAAGTCTTTTTATTCCTTATCCCAAGCTCCCTTTTCAAAGGAATTACGTTCAACAGATGCCTTCGCTTCCACAGACTATCAAGGTGCCATAGGGGCCCTAGATTATCTTAAAAAGTCAAAAGGAATGGGTATTCTCATTGGAGATCCAGGTGCAGGAAAAACTTTTACATTGCGCACCTTTAAAGAATCTTTAAATCCCTCGTTATATCATGTAGTCTATTTTCCACTCTCTACAGGGGGAGTAATGGATTTTTATCGAGGCTTAGTTTATGGCTTAGGAGAAGAACCAAAGTTTCGTAAGGTGGATTTATTTAGGCAAATACAACAAGGTATTGAACGAATGGCTCAAGAGCGTAAAATCACTCCCGTCTTTATATTAGATGAAATGCATATGGCGAAAGATGCCTTTCTACAAGATTTAGCGATTCTCTTTAACTTCCAGATGGATTCAACGAATCCTTATATTCTAGTTTTAGCTGGACTGCCACACTTAAAAACACGAATCGCCCTTAATCATCATCGACCTCTAGCACAACGAATGATTATGAAATACGAGATACAGCCTTTATCAAAAGAAGAAGTAAGAGAGTATATTCAACACCATATGAAGTTAGCAGGAGCGAAAATGCCGATTTTCACGGACGAAGCCATTGAGGCTATCGCTTCCCGTTCACAGGGGTGGCCACGAGTAATTAATTCATTATCGATAAATAGCTTATTATTCGGGTCACAACTAAAAAAAGAACAAGTAGATGAAGAAGTTGTACGTCTGGCAATTGAGGATAGTGGCTTATGATGAAAAAAGGGATACTAATCTATGATCATGAGGTACAGGAATGGAGATTGTGGATTGAACATAAAGCCTATTGGTTACAGCAAGGTGATTCTTTTGAGTTACTCGTTCAAAATCAATATTTTCAAGCATACCTTGAGAAGGACTTTGATTGGTTTGTCACCTTAGAGGGAGAAGTAATGTTTGTATTACATGTTCAACATATATATAAGGTACAAGTGAATCCACAAAATTATTTGGAAGTCGAGGACCCGTTTTAGGGTCTTTTCTTTATCAATAAAATCTGAAATAAAATGAATAAGATTTTGCACATTCCGAAATATAATGGAAAAACGAGCACATTATCTCAGATTATGTTCTGAATTAATTTGAAAAAGAGGTGCTGAAACAATGTGCTCGTTTACACGATTAGAGAAATCAAACTACAAACCAACCTTAAAAATATTTTTCAAAATGTTTAAGTGGAACCGATATTTTGAAGACGTGGGGAAAGTTAATTTTTTCAAAAAATATAGCATGCATAAAAACAAGACAGAAATTATTAAGGACACAAATAGTATTAAGCAATTATTCACTTAGTGGGAATGCTTCTGTAAAGGGGAAATTTGCTATTAGTGATATTAACAGAGTAGTTTAGCTTAAATAGTCAAGTTAAATTAATAGTAGGTGGTAGAATGTCATTGGAGAGAAATAAAATGATTACCGAATTGAAGAAGATAGTTATCCCTGAACTTAGAATAAGAGGATTTAAAGGTTCTTTCCCCCATTTTCGTAGAATTAGCAAGGACAAAATAGACTTGATGACTTTCCAGTTTGACAGGTATGGAGGAGGTTTTGTAATTGAAGTGGGGGTATGTCCATCTGAAGGAATTACTCATTCATGGGGGGAGAAAGTGCTACCCAATAAAGTAACAGCACATGACTTACATAATAAGTTCAGGTTGAAAGAAACGAAGGGTCAATGGTTTAGATACGATGTTGAATATGAATCTAAAAACATTTATGAAGAGGTTGCAAATGAAGTGTTGGAACATCTATACGAGGCTGAAGATTATTGGAATATGTCTATCTTATAATCTGAGAAAGGAATACGTTAACACTTGTTAGGACTATTATTACCAATAATTGTGTGGACGACCATCCTATTGCTTGTGTCAACAAAAATATTATAAATTACAACCAAATGACAAATTTTCAAAAAAGCAAGCGTTAAAAACGATATAACCACGTAAGTATGACATGTTTCAATCTCCAAGAGCTTAACGCTAAACATATAGTAAAGTGCCGATATTAAAGAGAAATTGGCGCTATTTTTTATGTAATTGGAAACTATAAAACCATTATATTAGTAGGTAATTGTTCGGTATAATGTTCGCATAATTTTATAATGGTGATTCAATTGAAACGGATAATACTAGCATCATAAAACCAATATTGGAATATTGAAAGAGATAGTTATGGGAAAATTTATATTAGCTCTTATCCAGAAAGGTATCAAAATGATATAAAAGATGCTGTTATAAAAACTAACTAAAAAAGTAGCTGGAGTTTTTATCACTTTTTGAAATATCTTCCTAAAAAAAGATTGACTATGTGGTGCACAACACAGTTTATTATATATCCGAGGGAGGATAGGAATGTATAAAGTAAGTGAGTTTTCCGAATTAACAGGGTTAAGTAAAGAAACGTTACGATATTATGCAGAGGTGAAATTATTGGAACCAGCTTATATTGACCCTAGTAATAAATATCGTTATTACGATGATGGAAGTTATTTTCTTGCCATATTATTAAGTAAATTAAGGGGATTTGGTTTTACCGTACAAGAAATGATTACTGTAATGGAAGATGAATCCTTCTCTCATTTGGAAGAGTTGCTAATAGAAAAGAAAGAAAAGATAAAGATGCAAATTGAAGAACTTCATCAGAGTGTTGAAGAAATCAATGACTTTCTTGCATCTGGGAAGGAGGAAAGCGAATCATGCAATGGAAAGAAGAAATAGTGATTTCAACGAATATAGAAAAAGTGTGGGATCTTTTCGCCGATAAAAATATAAAAAGAATTATGCCCAAAGTAGAAGAGCATCAATTAGTGGAGAAGAAGGAGGGGGAAGTAGGAGCAAAGCACCAGCAAAAATATCGCGAAGGAAAACGTGTCGAAACGTACATAGTCGAAACATTAGCGTATGAAAATAGTGAGAATAGGAAAATGAAAAAAATCTCATTTGTTTTAGGAAAAGCATTTGAAATTACTCTCACATTTACACTAGTTAAGCTAGACGATACCCACACGAAGTTTATATATGAGGGCCAAAATAAAGGAGTTAATTTTGTTGGTAGAGCGATGTTAAAGCTTAGCGGACAGAAAAATAACCCTTCCGTCGTACAAGAATTTATGCAGAGGGTCGAACAAGAAGCAAGGAAATCCATATAATAGCAGACTGCTAGTGCTATAACAAGAAGACTTTGCAACAAAGACTACTTAGGCAGAATCCAATTATATTGAGAAGATGCACATCGTTCATCAAAAATGTAGAAAAGGCACAATATTAGTGCCTTTTCCAGATCCAGAAAGTATTCTATTTTGCGTATTCATCCGGCTGATGAATACCAAAGATATTTCCTTCTGTATCCTTATAGTAACCTTGCCACGCCATGCCAGGTAGCGCGTATTTCGGTAACGCTACAATGCCACCTTTATCAAGAATTTTTGCTTCAATTGCGTCGTAATCGTCTACTCCTATGGTACATGCATAACCGTTAAGAGGTTGGTTTTGTTCTGGGGGAGGACTCTGACGTTGCATTAACGCACCGTTAATTCCTGGCCATTCTTCACTGCCAGTTACTGCCCCGAAATACGGCATTCCAGCATATTCGCTCCAATCTTCAAATGTCCATCCAAATACTTCCCCATAAAACGTTTTCGCCCGGTCCATATTATCAACGTGAATTTCAAAATGCACTATTCTACTCATGATTCCCTCCTATTTTTTAAGTATTTTGATAATTATTCCTCATTTGTATTTTCTACAAATCTATTGTTACTCCTGCTTCATTAATGATGAAATAAAGAAATAAATATATATATAATTCCATTAATATATGTTCAAGCTTTTTTGTAAACTCCATATTTGGATGATAATCCTACTGGAAAAATGTCTAGAACATTCTCTTATTGAATCTTACGTAATAGTAATCTATCAGTTTCAAAAGTAGGCAAATTCCGAAAAAAATCTTCCATGATAGTACCTTCACATGCAATTTTCCATTATTTTAACATTAAATTTCTGAATATTAGGAGTAATAGTTTATAATATAAACGGTAGGAAGTAAGATTGGATATTAATTACGAACCACTTACGAAGAGATTACTAGCTATTTATAAATGAATGAATCAGGTATAAAAAAAGGAGTTGTTACAATTGGAACTAAATGATGTAATACATGGGCACAAATCAATACGACAATACGAGGATAAAGAAGTAAGCCAAGAACTACTTAACCAAATATTAGATTCGGGCATTCGCGCCTCATCGAGTGGTAATATGCAAACGTACTCAATTATTGTGACAACAGATAAAGAGCTTAAGGAAAAACTGTACAGCGCACATATGGAGCAATCGATGGTAGTTGACGCCCCAGTACTCATAACTTTTTGTGCTGATTTTAACCGGATGAGAAAATGGTTGAAACTGAATGATGCACCTGTTCAGTTTGATAACTTTATGAGCTTTATGATTGGGGCTATCGATGCAACTCTTGCTTCTCAAAATGTTGCATTAGCTGCAGAAAATGCGGGACTAGGCATTTGCTATATGGGCTCTACCTTAGCAAACTGCGATCAAATTGGGAAACTATTAAACTTACCAGCAAATGTTGTGCCAGTAGTAGGTTTTTCGTTAGGTTATCCTGCTGAAAATCCAGCGCCTCGTGATCGTCTGCCGAGACATGGACTAGTTCACTATGACCAGTATCATGATTATTCGGATGAGGATATTGTAGAAATCTATAAAGAGAGAGATGAAAAAGGTTGGCAGCGTTACATGGACGTTCCTAAGCTGAAGGAAATGACAGAACGCCTAGGTTTAAAAAATCTTGCCCAAATTTATACGATTGCAAAATATACGAAAGAGTCTCATCAGGAGTTCTCCCAGACAGTTTTAAACTACTTAGAGAAGCAAAACTTTATGGAAAATGAATGAGGAAAAGAAAAATTTTTAGGCAGGTAAGTGAGAGTGAATTACGTCCTGTTTCAAACGTTATAAAAAAGTACAACATGGACTTTGTTACATTTTATTAGTGGATGAAAAAAGCTGAATTAAGGATCCAAAATAGATTGGAGTTTTTATATGAAAAAAATAGTTTTAGCTGGAGGAACAGGCTTTATCGGTGAATACTTTAAGGAAAAATTCAAGGAGTTAGGATATGAGGTGAAAATAATATCAAGGCAAATGCAACATATTTCTTGGGAAGATAAAGACGGCATTAAAGAGGCATTAGAGGATGCTGAACTTTTAATCAATCTTGCGGGGAAATCTGTGAATTGTCGATACAATGAGACTAATAAGAATGAAATTATGAATTCTAGGATTAGGACAACTACATTGCTTGGAGAGGCTATACAGGCATGTGAAAATCCACCTGAAATTTGGATGAATTCAAGTACAGCAACCATTTATCGCCATGCAGAAGATCGTCCAATGACGGAAGATACAGGAGAGATTGGAACTGGTTTCTCAGTTGATGTTGCAACAAACTGGGAGCAAACCTTCTTTTCCTTTGATTTACCAAATACAAGGCAAATAGCATTACGCATTGCTATTGTATTAGGCAAGGGCGGCGGAGTAATGACTCCTTATCAAAATTTAGTGAAGTTTGGACTTGGAGGTTTTCAGGGAACAGGAAACCAAATGTTTAGTTGGATACATATTGAAGATTTATTCAAAATCGTACTCTTTTTGAAAGAGAAAGAAGAGCTAACGGGTGTGTTTAATTGCTCTTCACCACAACCTGTTAGTAATCGTGAATTAATGAAAGAACTTAGAAAAACGATGAATGTTCCAGTCGGATTACCTTCGCCCAAATGGATCTTGGAGATTGGCTCACTGTTGATCAAAACAGAAACAGAATTAGTGTTAAAAAGTCGGTGGGTTCTTCCGGAACGGTTAGAACGTGAAGGTTACACATTTACTTTTGAAACACTTGAAAAGGCATTGCAAGACATTCTTAACTAATAAATGTTGTAAGTAAGCAAATATATATTACATAGTCAATAAACTTGAGACTTTAAAAAATCCCCTCAAGAAGAGGGCTTGTATCTATAATGAAATACCATTGACAATAATGAAACAAGTATTAACTCAGAGATAAGGAGAGCGTATATATGTCTGAACCGAAAATGAAAGAAAACGACAATAGTGTAATTGAATTCATTGAACGTGTGGAAAATGAGAAGAAGAAGGCAGATGCCTATAAGTTATTAGAGATTTTTGAAGAGGTAACGGGTTATGAAGCGAAAATGTGGGGTTCTAGTATTATAGGTTTTGGTAGCTATCACTATAAATACGCGTCAGGACGTGAAGGGGATGCCCCTTTAGTCGGTTTTTCACCAAGAAAGGCAAAAATTAGTCTTTATTTGGCCTATGAAGGAGAGGAAAGAGAAAAGTTATTAGAAGGCTTTGGTAAACATACGAAGAGTAAGGCTTGTATTTATGTTAATAAACTAGCTGATATCGATACTAATGTTTTAAAGGATTTAATTAAGTATACAGTAGAAACATATCAGAATCTTTATCCAAAGGAATAATGTTATTACTGACGCTTACTGGAGTATTTAAATATTTCAAAACTAAAAAATAAGATTAGGGATAAAGTTTTATAAAACTATTAGATTACCTGCAAGACGATTAATTGTGAGCTAGTGTATTGAAAAACTTAGCGATTAAAGTTACTGCCCAGTCGGAGGAAAGAAATAATGGAGAAAATTAATTATTCAATTGTGGATGTTTTTTCACAAGGGAAATATACGGGAAATCAACTAGCTGTGTTTAAGAATGCTGAAAACCTGTCTGATAATCAAATGCAACAAATAGCGAAGGAAATTAATTTTTCGGAGACTACTTTTATTTTATCAAATACCCCCAAAAATGATGGATATGATGTTCGTATTTTTACACCTAATGAAGAGATTCCTTTTGCTGGACACCCAGCTTTAGGAACTGCCTATATCATTCAAAATGAAATAGAGGAAGAACCAAAAGAGAAACTTATTTTAAATTTTAAAGCTGGACAGACCCCTGTAACGTTCGATCAAGATGAAATCTTTTGGATGAAACAAAATAAACCAACATTTGGACGTGTTTTAGATCTTTATAAGGTTTCTGATGTTTTAAATATAGATAAAGAGTACATAGATAATAGATTTCCTATCCAGGAGGTTTCAACAGGACTCCCGGTTATAATTGTCCCTCTAAAATCTTTAGAAGCAACTAAAAAAGTTAGGATCAATAAAGAAAAATATTTTGAGTTAATTGAACTTACTGATGCAAAAGCAATTATGGTCTTCTCTCCTGAAACATATAATGCCGAGAATGATTTGAATGTTCGAGACTTTGCAGATTATTATGGTATTCCAGAAGATGCTGCCACTGGAAGCTCTAATGGATGTTTAGCAGCTTACATAGTTAACTATCGATATTTTGATAAAAGTGAAATTAATATTCGTGTGGAACAAGGATATGAAATTAAAAGACCATCTTTATTGTTTTTAAGGGTAAGTGAAGTTAACGGTGAAATCAGAGTAAATGTAGGAGGAAAGGTAGAAAAAATTGCTCAGGGCGATTGGTTCTTGTAAGAAACCGTGCACAAAGATGAAGATAGCTACTGGTCTAAACAGGGTTAGTGGCTATTTTTGTTGAAGTAAAGGGCAGTATAATGAAATAAAGAATTAATCATACAAACTGGTGCACAAAATGTCGGATGGCAAGATTAAACTCCTGTTATTCTATTGATGAAAGGAGGTCATATAAATGGATTTGCTAAAAAACATGAATACTGCAATGAAGTATATCGAGGAAAACCTTACTAGTGAAATAGACTTTAAAGTAGTAGCTAGGTTAGCTCTTTGTTCTGAATATCATTTTAAAAGAATGTTTTCTTTCCTTGCAGGTATATCGTTATCAGAATATATACGCCGTAGACGACTTAGTTTAGCTGCGTTTGAGCTTCATAATAGTAATGTAAAGGTAATCGATGTTGCGACGAAGTATGGATATAATTCACCCGACTCATTTACTAGAGCCTTTTTTAATTTGCATGGTGTTACACCAACAGAAGCAAGGAACAATGGTCAGCAATTAAAAGCATATCCTCTCATGACCTTCCAATTATCAATTAGAGGAGGAAATGAAATGAACTACCGAATAGAACAAAAAGAAGGATTTAACATCGTTGGTATTATGAAACGAGTTCCTATTGTTTTTGAAGGAGAAAATCCAGAAATAGCAGCGATGTGGCAATCCTTGACCATGGAAAGAATAGAAGAATTACAAAAACTCTCTAATATAGATCCGAAAGGAATAATTCAAGCTTCTACAAACTTTTCAGAAGGACGTATGGAAGAAAAAGGATATCTTGATCAGTATATAGGAGTGGCTACAACACGAGAGAAGCCTAAATATTTTTCAAAGCTTGAAGTTCCCGCCTTAACGTGGGCAATATTTGAATCAACAGGGCCATTTCCTAATACTCTACAGGAAACTTGGGGAAGGATTTATTCCGAGTGGTTCCCGTCTTCCAACTATCAAGTAAAAGAAGGACCTGAAATCTTGTCGATTAAAAGTAAAGATTTAACTTCACCTTCCGTAAAGTGCGAAATTTGGATTCCAGTTTTGAAAATGTTAAATAGTATTTGAAATAAATCTCTGAGCTGTTGCGGCAGCTCTTTTTTAATTTTCTATTATTTGTAGTTAAGTGAAAAAATTGAGGCTTACTAAACTAACTGGAGCGATAATCATAGAAGGATTATCGTTAATTTTGTTGAAGTTATTGAGGATAGTTTGAAAAGAAGAACAGGCGATGTGAAATTAGAAATGATTTTATAGTCTGCAAAGGAGAAGGAATAAAATGGATGGGGATTTTAGTATAAAAGAAACTAACGGTTAAACCTACTAGAGCTTTACCCGATTCTATAAGCCTTTGCTTCATATACTATATCTCGTCAGATTCATATGTAAAGAGTGTTCCATTATTCCACAAGAAAACACCAGTGTTGTGCTCTTGTTCCCTGGAAAGCTTCTTAAAGTAATTTATAAATCATAATTTGGAGGTTATTTCTTATCGTAAATTTTCAGAATATACTGATATCCAGCTAGTGATATTTGAATAAAATATAGCGGGAGAGATCTTACCATGAAACAAAAGGTTAATCATTTGGTTTTTATTGATAATTTAAAAATTGCTTTAATCATGCTTGTCGTTGTTCACCATGCTGGCCAGGCATATGGCCCAGGGGGATGGTGGTATTTTCAAGAAGGAGAAGTTTTAAATTGGCTAGGTAGATTTTTTGCAGTAAATGCTGCGTTTTTTATGAGTTTATTTTTCTTTTTGTCAGCCTATTTTCTTCCTCAGTCTATCGATAGAAAAGGGTCGAAAACCTTTTTAAAAGAAAGGTTTATAAGAATTGGCGTTCCATTGTTAATCGGCTTTGTAGTGATGATCCCCATTTTAATGTATTTATATTATATTAATTTTAGAGGATATGAAACAATCTCGTTTTTTTCTTACTATGTAAATATATTTTTTGGGTTAGCAGATAAACCAACAGATTGGACTGGACCCGCATGGCCTGATATGCAATTTGGCCATTTGTGGTTTTTAGAGCATCTACTCGTTTATGCGTTTGTTTTTGCAGTTTGGGCATACTTCTTTCCTAAAAATATAGAAAAACAAACTTATAAAAATATTAAAGGTTTTCAAATTCTTCTTTTTATACTAGGAGTATCATTAGCTACTTTTATTATTAGGATTTGGTATCCAATTGATTACTGGACTGGGGTGTTAGGTTTTATCCAAACAGAATTTGCACATGTTCCTCAATATGTAAGTTTTTTCGCATTAGGAATTATTGCATATCGTCGGGCATGGCTATTAAATTTAAATGCAAGATTTGGGTACATCTGCCTTTCTATAGGAGTTGTGTTGACGGCAGTTTTGTATTTTGGAGGAGAAGCAATGTATCCATTTCTTTTGAACGGTGGAGCAAATGTAGGTTCGCTGTCTCGGTCATTTATTGAGACATTACTATGTTTTTCGCTTGTCGTTGGACTACTAATCTTATTTAGAGAAAAAGTGAACGGAACAAATCGTTTAGCTAAGATTCTAGCGAATAATGTTTTTGTCGTTTATTTTATTCATGTTCCTGTAGTTGTATTTCTCCAATATAGTTTGTCAAACCTGCCAGTGCCGGTACTAATTAAATTCTTACTAACTGGATTTTTGGGGATCATTCTTAGCTTCTTTTTCAGTCATTTTGTGTGGAGAAAGATACCCTACATAAAAAAACTAATGTAATGTTGAACATAATGGGTTTAGGTGGGATGGGATTACTTTTTTAGAGATTATATCTAATTATAGATTGTAGTAACGAAGTGGGGTAGTGAATGAAAAAGCCCTGATGTTAAATTATATAATTTTTTAATTGAATTGAGGGAAATTGAATGTCTCAAGATGGAATTGTACTAGTAGCAAGTGTATCAATTTTTTCTGATGATAAAGTATTAATTATAAAAGAGAATAAACCTACTGCACTTGATAAGTGGAACTTTCCGAGTGGACGTATTGAATATGGAGAGGATATTCTTTATGCAGCTCGGAGGGAAGTTAAAGAGGAAACAGGTTTGGAAGTAAACCTTATCGGAACGACTGGTGTATATAATTTTATCAGTAATACAAACGATCAAGTTATTTTATTTCATTTTATCGGTGAGGTAACTGGAGGTTCTTTAAATCTCGCAGAAGGTGAAGTTTCAGACAGCAAGTGGATAAATGTAAATGAGCTAGTAACATTTGAAAACCAAGATTTAAGAGAACCATGTGTAATAAAACAAATAGTAGATAACTTGTTAAAAGAGAATATCCACTCAATTAGTTTGTATAATAAGCAACTTATTAAATAGGTTTCAATAGAACCTATCGTTATTGAGTAGATATTTAAATGGTGAGTAGTATTCTTCATAGTATGAGAAGGGGGTAATACTTAAATGGATTGGAAAGTTCGTACTGCGAACATGAATGATGAAGCTCAAGTTCTTGAAGCAATTCGATTATTTGTTGAAGAATTAAGGGGAAAACATGATATTCCATTGCCTGAAAATGCTAAGAATGTATTTCGTAGAATCATTAATAGCGTTATTCCAGGAACAGTGCTAGTTGCTGAAACAGAAGATAATGAAATTATTGGATGTGCGACCGTCTCCATACAAGAAGTCATATATAAGGGTGGAGCATATGCTTTACTACAAGAACTTTGGGTTCAACCTTCATATAGGAGTCTTTTAGTAGGAAATAGCCTAATTAGTGCTGTGGAAAATTATTGTCGCGATTCCACTATTAAAAGGTTGGAAGTTTGCCTCCCAGATAAAAGTTTTCATGCATTTGATAGTACGTATAATTTTTATCAACGGAATAGATTTATTGATAACGGCCCATATATGGCTAAAAAAATTGAATGAGGTAATACATTTCTTTATTGCTATTAGTGTATTAAAGTAATCCATATAACAGCTTCTTTTTTTATGACGAAGCTGTTTTATTATGCCATTAGATTTACTAGAATTACTGTCTAAAAAAATTAATGAAATATAGGAACGAACCCGCATATTCCAATACTAGTAAGGTTTGATGGTTCTATATGGAGCTAGACTGAATGTTTAATTACAATTTTTGTTATTTAGTGTTCTTATGCTTGTCCGATGCCCATATATATTAGTAAAAAATGTATGGGGGCCCTTAATGAAATCTTTTTATATGATTGTAATTTGTCTTATGATAATAGTCCTTGGTGTACCTTCAGTAATCGTTTTTGCTTTTGGTTCAAATAAAACAAGTCAAAATATAAATGATGTACCTAATACAATGTCCCCTCTTACACCTATCGGAACAAATGCTGAAAATATTACATTATCAGTTTTTAGGATGAATAATAATGATATTGAAAACATGTTTTTAGAAGAATATCTAATAGGTGTAGTTGCTTCTGAAATGCCTGCAAGTTATGAATTAGAAGCATTAAAAGCACAGGCGATTAGTGCTAGAACGTATATTTTGAAATTTTTAATGACTGAAAAAGAAGGATTACCAAAAAGTGCTGATATAACAGATTCCACAATACATCAAGTTTATAAAGACTCAGCTGAGTTAAAAAAGATATGGAAAGAAGATTATTCAAAATATATTAACAAAATTACTCAGGCAGTTAAAGAAACAGAGGGTTTAATTATGACATATAATGGTGAACTCATTGATTCTACTTTCTTTGCAATAAGTAACGGTTATACCGAGAATTCAGAAGATTACTGGAAAGTGGCCCTTCCGTACTTAAGGAGTGTTCCTAGCCCATGGGATAAAAATTCCCCTGACTTTAATGGAATGACAAAAATCACTTCAGGTGAATTTGAGTCAAAACTTGGTGTTAAATTAACAAGTGATATAAAGCTTCATAGAACTTCTACAAACCGAGTATCGATTGTCACAATTAATGGGAAGGAATTCTCAGGTGATGAGTTTAGAACGGCATTAGGCTTAAGGTCAACAGATTTTAGTTTCAAAGTTGTTGATGATTCTATCGAATTTACTACCCAAGGATACGGACATGGTGTTGGAATGAGTCAGTACGGGGCTAATAGTTTGGCAATGATAGGGAACAACCATAAAGAAATTTTAGAATACTATTATAAAGATATCAAAATAGAAAAAATGAAATCTCTTCAAGGGTACAAAGATCTTGTTGTGAAAAGATCAGAAAACCATTAGATAATAGGGTTTAATTATAGTTATGGGCATTTCTTCAAGAAGGAGAAATGCTATTTTTATTGAAGTTATAATTAACTAGGCAGGAGTTAGTTAAAGTAGCTGCTAAAAACACGGTGAGTTTAGATAAAATAGGCTAGGGGTGTTGAGATGAATTTCACTAATAAATACGCAAATTCGGAAGGGGTCACTATCTTGATATTGATATAAATGATAATCTACTAACTCCTTTGGTATATATTCCAGGTGCATTAAATTTCGCTGAGCAGTCTATTGAAATAGTGCAAGAGTTCAAATCTAGAAGATGTCTCTCATTAAGTTTGAGAGGACGTGGTAAAAGTGATGCTCCTAATTCTGGATACTCGTTTGAACACCATGTTAAAGATATAGAAACAGTAATAAACGATAGTAAAGTTAATCGCTTTTGTTTAATGGCATATTCTATGGGAGTTCCATATGCTATCAAATTTGCTTCAACATCACCAGGAATAAAAGGTCTAATAATTTGTGATTATCCAGCTAAATATCCATCTATTCCAAAATCATGGTCAGAAAGAGTGCTTAGTCGCAGCTTTATAAGTAAAGAGAGAAAGCATGTAGTGGAAGGTATTCAGCAAGAGTCAAAAAGTATTGAACTATATAGAGATTTAAATCGAATCCAGGTACCAGTACTAGTAATTAAAGGTGGTACCCAAGAATCACTATTATCAGAGGTAGAGACAGAAAAATTAAGAAGCAATCTTCCCGATGTAGTTATTAAGGAATTAAATGAGTCTGGACATGAACTATGGGAACCTAGTAAAGAACGATTCATTCAATTGATCAATGAGTTTTTAGTTAGGTTGGACGATTCTAGCTAGATGAGCTAAGCTGGAAATGATTAGCCAATTACTATAGTTCGATTAGTTATACCTGTAATTTGGAATTAACTGAATCACCTATTTTACTTGATGAAGAGGTAGACTTAAATAATAATGATAGCGATATTAAAGCTAAAGAAATTAGTGTAATAACCAAGTTAAATTAAAAAAACTTCATATAGACAAATGATGGATTCTCCTTAAAATACATATTATCTCAACTGACTCCATACATATGAGTGCCTTCATACTATATGTAAGTTGTATTTTTCTTTTGACCTAAGACAGCTACTGATCTAAGCAGGATTAGTAGCTATTTTTGTTGAAATAAGAAGTAATAGAGTGCATATAAAAAAGGATGGTAATGACTGTGATAACATTAAACAAGGGTGCTTTTAAAGATCTCACCTTATATACAAAAAAAATTAAAAGTGATATGAACGCATCCGGTTCCGCGTTAGTTATTTTGAAAGACAATAAAATTGTACACGAATGGTATTCTGGGATGCATCATTTTGAGAAAGGTGCCAAACTGATTGATAAGGATTCAAGATTCAACGTATATTCGGTTAGAGTTACATATGTTGGATTAACCATTGCAATAGCTACTCATGAAGGTTTATTAAACTTGGATGATAAAATAAGCGACTATCTAGATGAATATAATAAAGAAATTCTTGGAGATACAACGATTAGACATTTATTAACTAGATGTACGGGTCTAAAGTTTGAGGATAGAAACGTTTACCGTGTAGCGGATTTAGGAACTGCTATTGAGGGAAAGAGACCAGAAATATTAGCGAAAATTTTATACAAAGCAACGGGCAAAACAGTAAATGAAATCCTCTCAAATAGAGTGTTCAAGCCTTTGAATTGGACAAGTACTGGATGGGTTACTGAAGGGAATCAAAGTTTAGTCTGTGATATAGATTCGGTAAAAGGTTATCCTACATTAAGGCTTGGCTCGAATATAGGCGAAGATAGAAACCTATATGTAAGTGCCAGAGAATTAGCATTATGGGGAAATTTACATTTAAACAAAGGGATAGTAGAAGGTAGGTCTATACTTCCACAAGAAATTTTTGAACTTTCTACTACCGTTCAAAGTCCTGCTTCCTTAAGTCGCCAACTACCGAAGTTTGGGTTTTTATGGTGGATTAAAGATGGGGAAGTATCCGTTGATTACAACGAACTAGGTTCGGACCTGCCGGATGGTTCCTATCAAATACTTGGAGCATCAGGATGTTCCTGCACGGTTATTCCCGAATATAATGCAGTAGCTGTTAGAATGTTCAATAGTTTAAATGCTTACGAAAATTTAGGCTTTGATTACATCAAAGACATACAGTTGTTTCACAATATGATAATTTCAAGTTTAAAAAACTTTTAGACTAATATTCTTGATCAAGGGATATGCCATTGCTGATGCAGAAGTCGAGTGACAATTAAGTGTATCAAAAATATTAGCTGCTTTATAAAGGAACGGAAATTAACTCAATTCGTACAAATATAACTAAAAAAGCATAGGAGGATTTTATGTTTCACTTTCAGGAAAATAATATTACTGTTTTTCAAAGCTCATTATATATGACTTCTACAGCTGTTATTCAGTCTAATGAGGCAATTATCATGACGGATCCTAATTGGCTCCCTGATGAAATCAAGAGAATTAGGGCTTTCATAGATAAGCATTTGGGTAATAAGGATCTCTATATCATTTACACTCATAGTGATTTTGATCATATTATTGGTTCTGGTGCATTTCCGGAAGCCAAAGTAATTGCATCGGAGGAATTTGTAAATAATCCAAATAAAGAGGAAATTGTTCAAAGAATTTTTGAGTTTGACCAAGGGTACTACATAGAAAGAGATTATGTTCCTACTTATCCAGAAGTTGATATACCAATTGTTAAAAATGGTCAACATATTAATTTAGGGGAGTTATCCTTAACTTTTTATAAGGCTCCAGGACATACAAATGATAGTTTATTTACGGTAATTGAACCGTATGGAATATTTCTATCTGGCGATTATCTATCTGATGTAGAATTTCCTTTTATATTTAATAGCTACAAGGATTATGTAGATACGATAGAAAGAGCTTCGTACATAATGAATAAATTCAAAATTAAATATCATATACCTGGTCACGGATCGACCACGAAAACAAAGCAGGAAATGTTAGATAGAATTAACTTTTCAAAAAACTATTTACAACAATTAATGAATGATAATGGAGATTTAGAAAACGAATATCGGACTAAATTTCGTTTTTTTGAAGGAATGAAGAGCATTCATGATGATAATAAGAGAATTGCTAAAGAAGAAAATCTATCAAGTATAAATCACAGTATTAAAGAGAGTAACTGTTAAACTATTAAAATATGTTTTAACAACTATTAATAAACAAACGGGAATAGGCCTTAACCATTCCCATTTGTTTATTAAGGCTTTATTTAACTTAATCCTCATTGAGCTCGATAAATTCTTCATGTTTGAACACCATTGACAATGCTTGACGTCCATCGGCTGTATTACCTGACAAAGCAATTACAATTGCTTCTGCATCTTTATCGGTATCACCTTTAATTGCTACACGGAGCATGTTATTACCCCCGAAAGTATCCGGCCCAGCATCTAGTCGTATAACTGCACAATCACCTGCTGGAATAGTGACTTTTTTGCAATATATTTCTTCCTCTGGTGGAGTTGCTGGATATAGAACTGTATCCCTACAATTATAAACAGTTAAACGTACTGTTGAAGTATGGGACGCAATATTTTTAAAACCAATCAATAGAAATTGGACAGCTCCAAAGCGTGTTCCATCAACCGATAGTGGTACAAAAAAAGGACCCGATGTGAGTGCTTTCTTACTACTCATTTTTAATTTCCCCCCTTTACATTTTAATAATTATTCATATGCTAGATTAACTATTATTGAAACGTACAAGTGGTTCAGTAGAAAAGACTATCTTTTATAGCATCGATTTTTTTTTTTCTTCAATGATTACCGGGTGATGTAAAACATACATTAAAATAAATGATGTCAAACAGTATTCATTTTAGTCTCATAGATTAAGAAACTAAAAGTCTTAATAAATATATACCTAAATAAAATTTACTGTTAATGGTAGTTGTTAAAATAAAGGGGGTTATAAAAATGATGGAAAACCTGAAGTTGTGCTTTTTAGCATTTTCTTTGTTTTTATTAGTAGGGTGTAATTCAGATATTGTGGTAAGCCCAAATATTACTGTTGAAGGAGAAACTATTAGTACGATAGGTTATTCAGGTACTTCTGCCGATACAGAAAGTGACAAACCTCCAGAGATATATGAAATGTTAGATATAACAGTCGTCAAGCCTAAGGCGGAAATTTCCATTTCATATAAGGATACACCTAAAAAGGTTTTAGTAAAGTCTTGGTATGGTGCTAAACTTGTTGAAGATGATAGAGAGTTAAAAGAATATAAGATTACAGTACCTAGTGAAGAAGGAATCTACATTTATAGTCTCGCAGCAAGATGGAACTTTAGAACTGCTAGTAATTCAGTTTTTGTAATAGAGGTTAAAAGATAAAATCTATCTACTATATTAAAAATATCTTATTTTGGTAGATGGCTTGCGGTTTCTATTCTTCGAACTGAAATTCTTTAGAAGAAGTTGTGGGAGTTGTTGGACTAACGTTGCATGATTGATTGTTTAACAAGGGGGTCATTTTACTTAGCTTTTGAAAGGGGGATATTAGAATGATATATGTAGTTAGACACGGACAAACAGATTTGAATAAAGATCGGAGAATGCAGGGAAGAATGGGTTTACCATTAAATGAGTATGGGATAGAACAAGCAAATACTTTAAAAGAGAAGTTACAGAATATAAATTTTGATTTGGTCTTTACTTCCCCACAAGAGCGAGCTGTAAAAACAGCGGAAATACTTGCTGGGAAACAAGCTGTTTTGGATGATAGGTTGAATGTTTTTGATTTAGGTGAAGCCGACAGATTACATATTAGCGAAGTAAAGATGTCTGGTCCACTTCCTGACCCTTCTATCTATAAAGGGGTAGAAGAACCTAATAGTTTTGTAAAAAGAGTGTTTAGTTTTATGAAAGAATTAGAAAATCAAAACGGGATGAAAAAATTGAATATTCTTATAGCTGGTCACAGATGTACGACAGGTTGTATAGGTGCTTATTTCGAAGGGATACCTGCTGATGGAAACATATTAAAATTCTCTTCTGATACTGGAGATTATAAAACATATAATTTTATATAAGTTGGATTATGTTTAACGAAATAAAATGTGAAACACTTCATAGTACATAAATGTTTTTAAATCAAGTAATTTCGGATGAGGTGTAGTATGCACTTAGTAAATTATATTGACCAAATAATCCTTATTAAAACGACGATTGATGATCTTTTGATGGTAAAGGTAATAGGTAAAGATAGTATTCGATATAAAGGTTACAAAGTTAAAATTCTCGAAAAAAATGGTCAGAATATGGATTTGGAAACTATTATCTATGATGAAGAAATCAAAAAGATTTGTATTTTACCTAATGAAGTACAACAAGGTATAGAACTAACATTAAACCATTTACCAATAGAAATATTTAAAAATACGGATTTAACATCCCTTGTTGAATTTGGAAAAAGTCAAAAGGTTAAACAATAGGTTTTGTTCATTTTGAACTTTCTGTTGAATTTTTTAAAGATGGTTAATTTAACGAACGTTATTTAACGAACGAAGCAGGATACTTTATTAGAATATTAAAGAAGGCTGTAAATTTAGGAGAAGATGCCAGTGATAAGTAGAATTTTAATTGGAGTAATAGCGGGTTCTATTGGTGGATTAATAACTAGTAATTTCTTAATTAGTGTCTTTTATAATAGTGCTGATGTTAGGACTTCTTTTCAAGATACGGTAATCAGTAGTATTGGATTATATTTTGGAGTTACAATTAGCTTGTTAATTTGTATACTACTTGAAATTAACAAGAATAATAAAAGTCAATAATAAGGATATTGGATATTGAACTAACGTGAGCGATAGCTAAACAAAACTGTCGCTTCTTTAACTATTGGGGCAGGCTAGTGAAAAATGAAATTGAAACTTTTTACAGGGAAACATCGCCTTTATTAAAAGAGAGTGACATAAATCGGAATCTGTATTACCAACTATGGAGGTGAAAGAGTTGAAAAGAGTATTGTATTTATTTTTAATTCTACTTGTTAGTATTATGGGTGCTTGCGGTCAAGAGCAGAGCAGTAACGACACTTCTTTATTGGAACAAGAAGGTATTATTGTAGAAGTAAAGGAACATCAAGGTAGGTGGAACCAAATATTAGTCGTACCAAACATTAGTGAGGACGATATATCCAATAAAACAACTGCTGAGTTAATTGAAATGGCTCAAGAAAACGATGGAGCTTATTATGGTTTTGGACCTGGTGAGTATGAAGAATTTAGAGTAGGGACACATGTAATAGTTTATTGGAATGGCGATCAAGAAGATTCAGACCCTCCTCAGCGTGAAGCCAAAAAAATTGATGTAGTTTCGAAATAGTATCCAAGTATTTTTTCTTTTTCAACAAACGGGTGCGAATGTGAATAAGAGCAATCACTCTTGAGCAACGTGAGCAGATTAGTTTGTTAAGAGTTTTGATTCAAATAGGGTAAGTCGAATTAATAATTTAAAGTTGAATTTTATGGATGTTTATAGAAAAATAGATTGAATTGGAATCTGACGTTTATAAACTACCAGATACATAACTTGTAATGGATAATGAGTTACCTTCCCCTGGTAAAGGAGCAGGATACCACTAAAAGCAATGGGAGGAATGTTTAGGGTGGATAAGTACAAAAAGATGAAAACAAAATCATGGATAAAACGAAATGCACGTCCTCTTGAAATAGCACGCTGGGAATTCTTATTTGAGAATGGATCGAAAGAGAGGGTTATACATTATCTATCTGCATTTCAAAATAGTGATGGAGGGTTCGGGCATGGTCTCGAATCAGACCTATGGTTACCCCAGTCATCGGCGATTGCTACTTGGGCAGCTGCTCAAATTTTAATAGAAGTTCAAGCTGAGCCAAATGAAGAAATTGTTAGATTAATACTCAAATATTTAATCAATTCATATGATGAGGAAATGGGATTATGGAAAACAGTTATCCCAGAGCACAATAATTATCCTCATGCTCCACATTGGCACTTTGAAGAGGGGGTTCAGGATAATTGGATGTTTAATCCAAGTGCTGAGCTTGCTGCTTTCCTTATTTATTGGGCACCCGATGGCAGTGAAGAGGCTAATTTAGGCTGGAAAGTAGTTGAAAAAGCAAAAATGCATTTACTGAATTCTAATGGAATGGATTTTCATGAAATAAATAACTATCAAAATTTAATCCGTATTTTAGGAGACAAACTCAATCCATTACAAGAAATGGAAGAGAAAGTTGATTCTCTTGCTGAAAAAGTAATTGATATTAATCCAGAATCATGGGGAAAGAGTTATAAAGCTCTACCTTTAGATCTAATTCATAGCAAAAAGGACAAGTTATATGAAAAATATAAAGACCTTGTTGATGAAAATATTAGATATTTAGAAAGATCATTAAAGGATGACGGGGTTTGGGATATTACTTGGGATTGGGAGGAAGACCCAGAGCATTTCTTTGTTGCTAAACAACAATGGAAAGGTATTCTTGCAGTTAACAATTATAAAAAATTACGTAATTTTTTATAATGTAATTAATTTAATCCTTATTTCACTAACGGAAGCGATTGTGGAACATAGTAATTGCTCTATTGTTAAAGCTATGTTAAAGAATAATGGTGATTTTATGGCAAGGAAAAGGGACTTCTTTAATTGGAGTTCCTCTGTGTAAAACCTCTTCTATGAACACCTAAAGGGCAAACTTCACCTAAATTTTTTCAAGAATTGACTTAACAAAATCTGTTTTTTCATCTGCGTATTTGTGTTTGTCATTTTTATTTAAACTTGATAGTTTAAGTTTAAGCTGTTGATACTCACTTCTTGCTTGTTTGTTAATTCTCAAATAATCTCTAAAGTTTAACTGTTCGAGTAAATACATATTGTCTCTTTGGTACATATGGATTTGATGTGTTCTTGGTTCGCCTTTATTTAAGTAGTGTCTTTCAGGCAATACATTTGTTCCTCTATATGAGTAACCGAGTCCTTCCAACGCTTTTGCGCATTTTTCTCCATCAAGAAAATTATCTATTTCAATTGCAATATCAATAATTGGCTTAGCACTTAAACCTTTTACTGCGGTACTGCCAATATGGTGTACTTTCACTGTGTATTGACCAATAACACCTACTATCTGTTGCTTCTCTGTTTCAAATTCTTTTGCCCACTCAGTAGACCAAGGGACTAAAAAAACTTCACCTCTTGGTAATCCAAGCATTTACTCATCCCACCTTTTAATTTTGATGTTTATTTGGGAAAATCTAATAAGCTAAGTTTATCATAGGTCTCATAAGTAGAGAACAGACAGATCTCAACAATCATCATATTTACAGTTGTGTCGTCATTACGATGCCTAATTTGGACTAGAAATTGAAACCAACTCAAATAATGGTCAAGATACTTTGTAGCCACACCATTATACCGATTTAACCAGTCTATGACTATGATAACTATTCACATTTTGAATATGGTAAACTCCTCGAACACATTTCTTACGATCCGATTTATATCTATAATGCTCCAGTCTTTTTTCTTTTGCATAAGTCAAAAATGCCCGCCAAGCATCGGTACAAAGAACATTTGAAGTAGTTAGTTTAGACCCAATAGCTTCTTCTAAGCAAGTTTTTACAATACGTCCCTGACCAACGACTTTTGAGTATGTTACTTTTTGTCGGTCTCTTGCCACTCGACACACCAATTTTTTATATACAGCGTAAGCGCCCGCTGGTAAACCTTAGAATATAATCTATTATTAGACTATATTGATCACCACATACCAGTCCTAATGTTGGTCTTTCTCTATCATCTTGATTGGATAAATAATAAATAGTTTCACTTAATTTATTTAACATGTTATTTTTCCTCTTCTATATATATTCATTCTATGAAAGAGAAAATCTACATGGTATTCTAATGTTATTAAAATATTTTGAGATTTTCTCATATTATTTTTTTACCATTGGACTTGTACCTCCTTGTTTCACTAATGAAAAGTATTACATAGCCCAAACTAAACATTGGGAAATTTCAAAATATTAATTTGGTTATATATAGTTAGATTTTCGAAGATTAATTGTATTAGAAGATAAGGAAGTTACGGGAGGGTTTATTAATGGTGAAATTTGTAGATGACTTAGCGGGAGCTATATATGATGTTATTAAATTCATCATAAAGTCCATTGGTTATATACTAGCTGGAGGAATTATTGTTGCAATTCCAATGTACCTTGTAATTTGGCTGTTCGGTATTTTTCAGTAAAAATATACAATTAACCGATGTGATGGTCAAAGTAGGATTTTCACTTATTTATACTTAAGTTTTTAAGATATTAGATCAAATATTCTTTGAAAAAAAATAACTTTACATTATTACATTTATTATTAATTGTGGATTATCGTTTCTATTTTTGAGCTAATAAAGCTAACAGCTGTGGAGTTGAAGAAGAAAAGTCTCCTAAATTAACAAAAAGGCAAATGAAAGAGTCCAAAAGTAATGAGGTGTTTATAATGTTTAAATTGACTAAAGTTTCCCTTGATCATATTGATTCTATAATAAAATTACGGTTAGCCCTTTTAAGGGAATTAGGTGAAATAAATACTCCTAATGAAGAACAACTTTTGGAAGCTTCAACAAGGCAATATTTACTAACTTCCCTTTCAAACAATGAATTTATATCATATACGGCAGAAACAAATGGGGAAATTGTAGGTATAAGTGGTATGGTTCTATTTAAAAGACCACCATATTTAGAGAATTTGGAAGGGCTTGAAGCCTACATTCTTAATATGTACACCGTTCCTAAATATCGTGGAAGGGGTTTAGCAAAAATATTACTTAATCAATGTATTGAAGAGTGTAAAAATAGTGGGGTTAAACGTATATGGCTGCACGCCTCTGAGGACGGGGAACCTCTATACCGAAAAATGGGTTTTACTAAAAAACAAAATGAAATGGAACTTTATTTATAAATCTATTTGTTTATCAACAAACTAGTGCGTTTCTTTAATAATGAGAAATGCTTTTTTTTATGGAATTTAAGCTACTAACAGTATATGGTGAAAAAAGGAATGCAAATACCTTTGCCGAATTTAACAATAAATAAGATTAAAAGGAGAGGTTTGAATTATGCTCGAGTTACGAAAAGACTTATATGAATTTACCAAAATGCATGATGAATTTATCCGAGACTGGAACGATGCAATGAGTTCAGGCGACACATCCTCAGTGGATAGAATGACAGAAGATTATTATGTAGCTTTTTTTAATAGTGGAAATGATAAACCTACTATTTTTACAAAACAAGAGGCTTTAGATGGGATGGAACATTCGGTTAGACATTTTATAGGTGCCAATAAGAGGTTTGAAAATAGAGTTATTCGACTACGGAATAAAGAAGATGCTGTAGTGTTTTATGAACAATTGATTGTTAAAGATGAGGATATATTAGCAAGGTTATTTACCATTGAAAATTGGAGACTGATAAACCAAAAATGGATGATTGTAAGGGAAACTGAAGAACCGATTAGTTAGTTTTTTTCTTCAACTAGAAGCAAGTTAGTTGAAGAAAAAAAACGAATAATTGGTTTTTGACTCATGTAGTGAACTAAAAGGTCATACTAAGGTAAAAAAAGGTGTGACTTTTATGAGACAAGCATTATTTCTTATAATATTAATTTCATTACCATTACTATTGGGATTAGTTAAAGAGAAGGAAGAAGAGTGTTTTCCTTGTAAAGAATGCTACGATATAGCTTGGAATGACGGATGGGGAATAGGATATGCGACAGGTCAAGTAAACCAAAGATATAGCATTGTTAGAACTCTTATACAAATGGGCAAAACAGACCAAGAGATTGTTTATATAGCAACAACCAGCTACGTTGAATTAAAAGACATAAGAAATCAGCTTAATGTATATCGTGGTTATTTTGAGTTTGAAGCATCAAGATATGAACTTATTAGGGCTCTTCTAAAAGAAGGTAAAACTGATGAAGAAATTGTCAAAAGAGCACATTCAAGTTTTTATGAATTGGAACAAGTGAAAAAACAACTTAAACAGTATAATGGAAAATTCAAATGGGAAGTCCAGTAAATAAAGAACTTGATATGTGAAAACGATAAGTCTTGGTGAACCAAATGAAAAAATTGTGAAGAGATGTCCTTAAGCTAACTGGTGGGAGAATTTAAAAGAGCAACACTCCCAAAGTTGTTGCTCAATACTCTTAATATTATTTTTGCGAAAATTATGATACTTATACAGGTCCTCATAATCTTTGAAGAATGTCCAGTTACTATAACTTTAGATGTGAAGTTGGAAGGGGTTAATGTTTACTATTGTCTTCTCAAATAACGAATGCAATAGTTGAATAAGGTGATCCAATTGGGTCGCCTTTTTCTAATGATTACAACTCCGTTTAATTTTGGAATATTATGTTACTGTTTAAGTGACAGATATTATACTATCGGGGCTAATGGAAATTGAGCTATTGAATTAATGGAGGATTGAATATTATATGAACCTAGAAAATGTTGATGAGCAGACCAAAACACAATTAAAGGTATTATATGAAATCAGTAAAACTTTTGATAATCTCGATGCTGACTTTTGGTTACGCGGAGGTTGGGCAATTGATTTCATGCTTGGTAAGGTTACACGACCACATAGTGATATTGATATAAAAACGTGGATAACAAATAGAGAACGATTAGAGGATGCACTTCTACAAGCTGGTTATGTACGAAAACCTGTCGGGGAGGAGTTTCGTAATAGGCAATCTGATTTTCTTAAGAATAATGTAGTTGTTAGTATTGGATACTTGACATACGATGTTGATGGCAACCTTATTATGAATGGTTTACCTGAATGGGTATGGCGAGACGATTCCCTTATGCCGGACTATTTCCAGTTACAAGGAATAAAAGCAAAAGTCTTACATCCAAAACAGTTACTAGAAGAAAAGAAAATCTATGAAGAAATTGGTCGGCCATATAGAATAAAGGATGAAGAAAGTAAAAGGATATTGCACCAAATAATATCCCAATTCAAGTAAGGTGTGAAAAAATGTACTAAAAGTTACGGGTGCAATAATAAAATGTTTTCCTTATTGAAGTTATTGTACGAGGCAATGTAGCTAAACAAGAAATGATATAATTTATGTATCTAAAACTGGTATGGGTAGGTAAAAAAAACTTGGTCAAATATGACAAGGCATGAAATTTTTTCATTTAGAGAATGAGGATTATTGTTATTTATTAACAAAATAAAATGAATGCAAGGAGAAGTGAAAAAAATGGCAGAACATCATTTTCATTTAAAGGCACATTGGCCAGGGCTACGTAATGATGTAGGGAACATCGAAGCCGAGCATTTAAAAACAAAAATTTCTATACCAAAAGAAATGGACGGGCCCGGAATTGGTACAAATCCTGACGAAATGCTCCTTGGAGCAGCGGCGACATGTTACATTATTACACTAGCTGCGATGATGGAACGTAGTCAGATAGAGAAAGATGGGTTAACGATGGAATCAGAAGCAATTGTTGATGTAACCAATGGAGTATTTACATATAAAAAAATTATCCATCGACCAGAAATAGTATTGAAACAAAATGCTTCCGATCGAGACAAAAAAATGGTACAAAAGCTTGCTGAAAAAGCTGAAAAATCTTGTATGATTAGCCGTGCAATACAGGGCAATGTGGATATTCAATTAGAAGTAGCTATAAAAACACCTTAAAGGCAAAAATATCAACAAATGTTAAAAGGGGTCTGCCATCTTAATATTGCAGATTATAAAAGCTTGAAGAAATATCCTATTATAGTTATGTAATTGATACAAACTATATGACCTTCTTATTGAAGCAACCATAATGATAGGTATATTAAACGGTTATATAATAATAAAACGCCTGGATTCAGATCCAAGCGTTTTATTATTTATTTAACATAGCCTAGTTATAAAAAACACTCTTTTCTATCTTCTTCATTTCATAAAAATAGCCTTTTCTTTCCATTAATTCGTGGAATGTGCCACTTTCGATAATCGTTCCCTTGTCCATAACGATGATTTGGTCCATCCGTTCTAACCCGGTTAGTTTGTGGCTGATGAGAACAATCGTGTTCCCTTTTGCTTGGGTAAATAACTTGTTCATCACTCGCTGTTCTGTAATGGGATCAACAGACGAGGTTGGTTCATCAAGTAACAAAAGGCTCCCTTTTTTAAGTATAGCTCTTGCAATAGCAAGCCTCTGTTTTTCGCCACCTGAAAGATTGCCTCCTTTTTCTAAAATGGTCGAGTCTAACGATAGGTGATCTAGTTTTACACATGATAGTATTTCAATCATTTCCTCGTCAGATATATTTTTACCTGCAAGCTTTAAGTTATCTCTAACCGTACCATAAAAGAAATGATTGCTTTGGAGAACAGGGGAGATGTTTTTCCAGAGCTGATCTTCATCTAAATCCGCTAACGATTGCCCCTGTATCGTAATTGTTCCACTAGACGGTTGATAAAGGTTTAGTAATAGATGAAGTAATGTAGATTTTCCAGAACCACTTGGGCCAACGATTGCCGTTTTGGAACCGCTCGGTAACACTAGAGAAACATTACATAGAGTAGGGCGCGATTCTCCTGGAAAATAAAAATTCACGTTTTTGCATTCCATTTCTGGTGCTTTCTTTAGCTCTACTAAACTGTTTTTGCCTTTGAGTTTTTGTTGGTTCTGCGCTTCATCTATGATAGAAAATAGCCGACTTGCAGCATTTCTAGAATCTTCAAAATAATTCGGTGCCTCTGTCATAGGAGTTGCTGTCTCAAATACCGTTAAAGAGATAAGAACAAGCATCGCTAAAAAAACTCCATCAAGCTCTCTCAAAGATACTAGGTAAGCTCCTAAAGCGAGCACAGACCAGGAAGTAACGAGAGAAACCCAGTGATTGATGGCAATGTTTAATTGTTCTTGCTTCCCTCTATTTTCTTGCCCTTCGATGTAAACGTCTGAGGTTTGACTCAGTGCCTGTTCTTTAATAGATAACTTCTGATAAAGCTTTAAATCTAAAAAGCCATATAAAAATTCGGTAGTATCCGTAGATAGCTGAGTGCGAATCTGTCGTATGTTTGATTGGATGCCCCGCTGTTTCATAGCAAAAATCAGCGGAAGACAAAAGCCAGTTATGATTAGTCCAGTTAATAGAATTACTGCAACAGGCAAGGAAAATATGGCCGTAAAAATGATCGTCGTAAGGAAAACAACGAGCATGACAATTGGTGGATAATAAACCCGTAGAAAAAAATTTTGTAAGCTTTCTACATCACCAACAACCCTAGCTAACAAATCACCACTGCGGAATCTTTGAAAAAGGGAGGGCGCAAGCGGTTCTAGTTTTGTAAAGAAATTGGTTCTTAAGTTACTAAGTATTGTAAAGGTAGCCTTGTGTGAGTAATAGCGTTCCGCGTACTTGCTAAAGGCACGAATGACGGTGAATAATTTTAACAGAGCTACAAAAATGACGAGTATATAAAGCGGTGGAAGTAGTGCTGCCTTCGAAACGAGATAGGCACTGTCTGCAAACACGGCAACCGTGGATATTCCAGCAAGCACTCCAAATAGTATTGAAATGTACATATCTTTACGTTCGATGAACATCGTCTTGATTACGAATCTTAATTCTGTCATCCAGCAACATCTCCTTGCTGTTCTTCTATCATCGCCATATAATCCTGCGTATTCTCCAATAGCTCTTTATGAGTTCCTTTTCCAACTAAAGTTCCGTTTTCAAGATACAAAATACAGTCTGCTCGTTTGATCGTATGTAATCGGTGTGCAACAGTAATGATTGTCGCGTTTTGAGACAGCTCTTCTATTGATTTTTGCAGAATGCTTTCTGTATAAAGATCTAATCCGACAGTAGGCTCATCAAACAATATAATCGAAGGCCTTTTTAAAAAGGCACGGGCTAGAGCAATTCGCTGTCTTTCCCCACCAGATAAACCTCTGCCACCTTCCCCGATGAACGTACTCGTACCATTTTCTAATTGGTCTATAAGCTCTGTTAACCCAGCTTTTTCTATTACATAGGTAAGCTCGTCTTGGGAGATATTTTCCCCAGGGCAAGCAATGATGATATTGTCTTTAATAGTGCCTGAAAAAATGTATGGGTCCTGTGATATATAAATGAGCTTGTCGAACCATTCTCTTTCATCATAGTTAAAAAGAGGCTGATTATTAATTAACACTTCTCCAGTGGAAGGTAAGTACATCCCAGCTATTAAGTGAAGTAAGCTCGTTTTGCCAGAACCACTTGGTCCAACAATAGCAATTTGGCTATATGGCTCGAATATGGCATTGATATTCTGTAAAGAAAAAGAATCCTCCCCATACGTAAAAGAAAGATTGTTCAGCTGAATATTTGGAGGGCCAGCTGCATCTGATAACCGTTCGTTTCCCCATTGGATGATCTGATCAGATTCCTCGAGCTCTTGTCCTATTTTGTTCGCAGCAGCAATACTTCCTTTACCTGCATGGAAGGCACTGCCGACATCCTTCAACGTTTTATAAAATTCAGGAGAAATCGCCAGGACAAAAAAGGCTGCAAAAAAAGAGATGTTTTGAAAAATCACAAGACGAAGTCCAACTTCGAAAGCAATTAACGCAATTCCAAGCATCGAAATGAGTTCGAGTACGAGCGATGAAAGGAAAGCGAATTTTAGTACATCCATTGTTGCGGTACGATAATCCATGCTACTCTTTTTTATTATTGCAGCTTCCTCACTCCCTTTTCCGAAAAGCTTCAATGTGATTAAGCCCTGTAAGCTATCGAGAAATTTTCCTGCAAGGGCGGTGAGTTTCTCCAATTGTTCGTTCGCCTTTTTTTCTGTTTTTTTACCAATAATAATCATAAAAATAGGAATGAGGGGAGCCGTCACAACCATAATGACGCCGGAAACCCAGTTTTGCCAAAAAACGGCTGCTAATAGTATGAGTGATACAATGGATGATAAGATTTTTTGCGGATAATATTTACTAAAGTAAGGATCGATTTCGTCTACAACATCGGTAACAAGCGTTACTCGTTTACCTGAATGTCCTTTGATCGATGTTTGAATAGGGTTATTAGTATACTGGGTAATCAATGATTGACGAAACTCCTTTTTTACTTTAGAAGCCATCCCAATTCCGATTTTTCCGTGAAAATAGGTGAATAGCCCCCTTACAGTGAACACTGCTAAAAGAGCTACTAATTGCAAAGTAACAGCTGAAAACGGCTTCCCTTCTAAAAAAATGTGCTTGACGATAGACACAATTAATAAAGCTTGCGTTACCTTCATACCACCAATTACAAACGCAGTAAATGAAAGAGAATATGTGCCCATTTTCTGTTTTTTGGCCATATCTTTTAGTTGCATCACCGTTTGTCCTCCAGTTACCGTACATCATCCACTTTTTTGTTTGTAAGATACCGTTTATCTTTAAGAAACAGGCGCCAAAACCAATAGAATAAAGGCAAAAGAATCGCCATACCGATTGCATATCCCCATAGGAGGGAATAAAACATTTCAATATTTGTAAACGCATCATAAATGGTCAATTTCGGATAGACGATATAGGGCATATGACTCCACCCATATGCAAAGCTTGCTAAGGCTATTTGAACGACCATCATTAGTACAGCAACCCGTGGCTGCCCAACCCGTCCTTTCCTCGAAGGCCACCATAGTGCACTATATCCAATGGAAAAAACAACAAGGCTTAATGCAAATAGGTGCCATTGTCTGGCCATATTTTCAACCATCCACATCGCTTCTGGAATGAGTGTCATCGTTGCAGCAACAGCCATACTAAGCATGATAGGACCAAGGATAATAGCATTTCTTCTATACACTTCATAAGTTCCCATTGCTTTCGCTTCTCTCGCATAATCGCTAAGGAATAGGGAGGATAAAAACAATTCCGCAGCTAAACCAAAGCCGATGTGTGCATAAAGTGTTGGGCTAGTAAGCAGTCTGTCATAAAGAATATAATGACGGTCACCAACTACTTCGACAAACCCACCAATAATAATCGGAAGAATACTAAGCATTAATGCTGGGATTAATAGACCGGTAATTCCTGAAATGTAAGTAAATAGCTTTGTATATTTTTGTACCGAATAGGAATACACCATAAAAGCGCTTCTTATGATAAGTAATATGAGCACAAAGCTTACTGGAACGATCATGATCGACCCTAAAGTAAAGGCAGCGTGCGGAAATAAACCGACAAACGCCACAACAAATAATACTAAGAAGACATTCGTTACTTTCCAGGAAGGATTTAAGTACAAGTTAGCAATGCTTGCTGCTGTTGTATCTTTCCGTCCAATATAAAACATGGACCAAAAGCCGGCACCGAAATCTATCGCTCCACCTAACGCATACAAAAACAAAAACAACCAGATGATGATAATCGCTACATAGGCTTCCATAATAATTTGCCTCCTCTCTATACCGATGTGGTTTGACTGTCAAATTCATTTATAAGTGGATTACGGCGGAAATAGTAGCGCATAATTAGTGCTGTTATTACTAATAAGAAAACGTATAGCGAAATAAATATGACAAAGAATGTACCAAGGTTCGCTGATTTAGTTGCAGCTTCTGCTGTCCGTTGGATGCCATAAATGGTCCAAGGTTGTCTTCCTATACAGGCGAAAATCCAGCCAGTTTCGATACCAAGCATAGCAAGAGGTCCACTTCCTATTAAAGGAATTAGTAGCCAATTCGGATATTCTCGTTTTTTAAAAACAATCCGATAAGCTAACGCTCCAAATGACAGCCCTATTAGTAAACTTCCGATTCCTACCATGATGTTAAATAATGTATGAACAAATAGCGGCGGCCACTCATCCCGTGGAAATTCATTTAGTCCAATCACTACCCCATCAGTTGAGCCGGTTGCTAGAAAGCTGAGCATGCCTGGAATTTCTATACCTCCGACCACCCGATTAGCTTCTGGATCAGGTGTACCAAAAATAGCTAGAGGAGCATTTGACTGTGTTTCAAATAGTCCTTCAGCCGCTGCTAACTTAACTGGTACGTTATGATGTAACCCTACTGCAGATGTATGGCCATTTGTTGCCGTCCAAAGGGATGTAATTGCTCCAAAAACAAGAGCAACCATTAGCCCTTTTCTATGATACGTTTTTTCACTTTCTTTCAAATTAGGTTTTAATAACTGATAAGCAGCAACGGAAGCAACGACAAACGCGGTTGCCATATATGCGCTGCTTGTAACGTGTATAGCTGTATACCCGAAGGCTGGATTTAAGACTGCTTCCCATGGACGCACATCTGTAATTTGTCCATTTACCACATTAAATCCAGTTGGTGTATTCATCCATGACTGTACGTTCGTTATTAATACAGCAGATGCAGTTGCTCCAAGTGCGACGAAAAAGACACTAATAATTCTCATCGCAGAACTTAATCGACTAGCAGCATACACGTAAATTGAAAGGAATAAAGCCTCAATAAAGAATGCGAATATCTCTAACGTAAAAGGTAAAGCAATGACTTGTCCTACTACTTCAATAAACCCTGGCCACAATAATGCAAGCATGACAGCTACAATCGTTCCAGATGGAATGGCCACTCCAAGTAAAATAGCAACAGCTTTTGTCCATCTCTTTGCAAGAATTCCATAATCATTGTCCTTACGAATGACTCTCAATATTTCAGCTATTAGAATCATAAGCGTAAGGCCAACTCCTAATGTCGCAAAAATAATATGGAAAATCAGGGAGGACCCAAACAGCATTCTAGCAAGCAATACATTATCCATCGTTCTCTTCCTTTCAAACATCATTTCCATGGTTATTCTTGTTTAAGGTGGATATTTTATACATTCGTTTTTTATGTAAAGCTTAATAATTATGTTCTTTTAAACACTACTGTTAAAATAATAGAAACAAAGAAATCATTAATAAGTGCATATGATAAATTAAGTGAAGGTGGTAAGTCGGTTATTTGGAATGTAATAAAGTTTTTACGAAGGAGAGTTAAAAAAATAAAGGTGGGTTAATATGAGCGCAAATCCAAAACTTCCATTATCTGTAGATGACAAGAAAAAATTACGAAAAGCAAAAGTGAACTTAGGCCAACTACATACTCTATCTATTTCTCAGCTTATGGAGATATTAGATATACCAATGGTAAGTGCGCAGCAGGTGAAAGCACTTGCACAATTTCAGCAACTACCATCAATAGGATATGAACTTGCAGATAAACTAGTAAATCAACTACATATTTATAGTTTAGAAGAAATAAGGCAAAAAGAAGGAGCTCAGCTGTTTGATGAATTAGAACAAGCGCTAGGTGTTTGGACAGACAGTTGCGTTGAGGACCAAATTCGCTGTGTCATTCATCATGCGAACCATCCAGGCAGTGAAAAGCAATGGTTTGCCTTTACAGAAGAAAGAAAATTATATCGGGAAATGAACGGTTATCCAAAGGATAGGCCGACAACCGCATGGTATGAGGCACAAAACAAATGAGGCAAGTCCTCTTGACCGTTATTCTCTTTTTAAAGTTTTAAAGGAGTGGGGGGACAGTTGCGAAATTGACCCCTATATTATCTTACTGTCTCTTCTAAAAGAAGATGGTATGTAATATATCGGTGACATCGCATTTGGAACAAGGGTGCAGCTAGAAAAATGTTGGGAAGAGAACACCAATCATTGGGATCATGATGAATCTTATTTTGTGTCTAGTGAGATCATTTCCATAGTAAATAATTTAGATAGAGGGTAAATAACATTATCCAAGAACCAATATTGTTGAAAAGTTTCAATTAAACTATCTGGTACTTTTGTACAACACCAACTCGAAGCATTCTTCTAAAACTGCAAGATGAACTAAAAGGAGCATAACTTAGAAATACTTAACATAGTTAAACTCCTTAATCGTTTGGTAAAAAACAAAAAATTTATTGCAAACGATATTTTTGATTGTCTCAATTTTATTCTCAATCATCATACCGTTTTTTAGCAAAAATCAGCACAAACCAACCAATAAACAGAAGTTCTGTAAAAACGCTGATTAATGTTTTACCAGAAATGGAATGGAAGAAAACAGGAACATTCACAACCACTAGCTGGAAAATTAATAGAATATAGAGTAGCTTTAAATACGACTTCATTTTCACCATGTTGGAAACAGGATAGAGAATCACAAAATCATTCTGCTCTCGTTTTAAAGGAAGTAATTGATATCCAGTCATAAATAGTATAATAGGAACAGTTAGCCACCCGTATTCAGGAAAGACCCAAACAAGAATTGTTCCAATTAAAGTTAATCTCAAATAAAGATAAAAATAATCATTGAGCCTTATAAATAGAAGGACATATAAGTAGAAAAATGAATTATAAGGTTGAGGAGGGATCCAATTTTTAATCAACCTAGTAAGGAACAGTCTTGGCTGAAACGATCTTTTTAAATGGCCAACATCTATATAAATGTTTATGAATCTATAATTTTTAGTTAACGCCTTCTCCTCTTGTTTATTTAAATATTCCCAATTTAGTCTCCTAGCCCCAAGTGGAAATATATAAAATGAAAAGCCATAAGTTAATAGAAGTAAAATAAGAGCAATGACCCAGTTACCTTTAAAGAGAAAATAAAATATTAAAGCATAGGATATTAGTAAATTTAGTTTGTGAATGAATCGTCCCCTTAGTGAATCTATCCATTGTTCTATCCAGACTAAATACACATTTATCATAACCAAACCTACAAGAAGTAGAAGAAACTGTACAGTTAAAATAATATTAGATTCGATTAGTGGGAACATGATGGCAATCACAATTGTCATTTTTAGTAGGTGAAGTATTCCGTTATATATTAACGTTTTAAGAAAATAACTAGAGAGATGAGTCTCCATTGGAAGTAAAAAAATAGTGTCTGCCTCTCTAACAAAAGTACGGATAGTAGACTGTAGTAAAATCAAGGCTGTAATAACAGAGGCAATCCATTCGGAAGATAAAAACGGTGGTATCCACTGAATGAATTTCACATAATAATAAACGAAAATGGATCCCAATATGAGGAAAGAATAAAAAACACTCATAAATATTATAGTGTAGTATTTTGTCATTTCTTTATAAAAGCTGCTTACCCTGTTCTTAAACAATTTTTTGATATCTATCCCCATAATAAATACACTCCCAAATTTTATAACATAGAGTATTCGTTATACAATTATCATTTCCTTCTTTTTAATATAGGAAGTAAGTAGTTATACCAGAAGAAGATCTAAACTAATGAGTAACCAAAAAATACGCCCAGTATTTAAAAGGAAATACTATGTCTTATTTGGGAAATTTATTGAAAACACTATTTCAAATATGGTGGATAATAAAGATAGGGTTACTATCGCTTCATTATTTTTTCAAATTGGACTAATAATTACAAATATTCTCATTTTATGGTAAAGTAAAGTATATACAAAAGGGGGAATAGCGACATGTGGAAATATTTTTGGTCAGTTATTACGATAATAGTCATAGTTACTTTAAATTTTGGATTAGCCACTATTTTTGATACGAATTTTATAGATTGGTTATTTCTATCAGGGCTTGCTGTAACGATGGTACTTTTATTCTTCCATTCATCAGGGGGCTTCACATCTGATTTAGCGGATGCAAGATTGCAAGGTGCCAATAATGATGAATTTTGGCCAGCAACAGAAGTATTAACGAAGATTGATAGACAGAAAGTTAGTTTTTCTCCTCGAATTTCATTTTATGTTGCGCTTAGCTACACAGTAGTGGCAGGCATTGTTTCTATTTTTTATTACTTTGTTTAATTTTATAAATGAAATATAGATAAAAATAGCCCTCAATTTAAGGAGTAAAAGTAGATGGAAAATTTATTATTAAAATCCCACTGTATTTTCCCTTCCAATAACATAGAGGAAACTGCTCTGTTCTATGAAGAGAAAATGGGTTTTCAAGCAGTACATTATTTAAACGCAAAAGAACCGCATATATGTTTGTATCGAGATTCAACTGAGATTATCTTAACGAAAACAAATGGTCAACAAGTTTTACCGAATAGATCCCTATATGGCTACGGCTATGATGCATATTTTATAGCGGAAAACCAAGAAGCACTACTAGACGAGTTGATTCGTACAAATGTAAAGGTAGTTCGATCATTAGACGAAACAGATTATAAAAATAAGGAATTTGTAATAGAAGATATTGATGGTAGATGGATAGCTTTTGGAATGAAAATAAAAGACTGAATATAGAATTTAAGAAAGAAGGGTAATTAGTTTAAGAAATTGGGAGCTATCGTCCTTTTATAGTTTCAGTATGTCAATTAGTTTAGTCGGTCTTGTTTTACTATTTTTATAAATTAAGTAGTAAATAGTCAAGTAGAGTGCTTCTTTGCGAGAGTGCTCTAATTTTTTACAATGCAATGAAACATTTTCCAAATTAGTTCGTCTTATATATAAGGTATTGTTGTGAATTTTTAGAATGCAGGTGATTTTCTATTGAAAAAGTTGCATATAATTGTTAGCTTAACCCTTGTCGTACTATCAATTATTCTTTTCATTCAATTAAAGGAAGCTAATAAAAAGATTGAAATACATAAAGCTACGGAACTTGCTATATTTCGTGGTGCCATTCATGATTATACGAATGACCTCTCCTTTATTGGAGAATCACTGTTAGCTTATAGAGACGATTTTACTATTGAAGAAAATGAATTATATAATCAGCTATTGTCTTCCTACAGTCTTAGAATAAATAGAATAGGTACTAGATTAATCTATATAAAACATGTAAACCCAACTGATTCGTTTATCTATGAAGGGTACATACATTTTATAGAAAATCTTCTATCAGATGAAGAGTTTATTAAATATACAGAAGTACAAAAGCATGAGATAGGCAGCATATTGAAAAAATACGGCATGGAAATATCTAACCAATTCTCAGGACAAATAGATTATGAGGATGAAACAAAAATGAAATTTCTATTAGAAATTATTAGTAATATGAACGAAGAAATTTCAAAGGTTCTAAATGAAGCATGATTTTAATTTTATTTGTTAAGAGGAGGGTATGAAGAATGATGAAGAAGATGAAGAGCTTGTTAATATTAATGTTTATAGTGGTTGGACTAAGTGGGTGCAAAAATATTGTAGAGGCTACAACGACTGGTACTTTTGATAGTATAGAAGAATATCTTAAAGTTGGAGAAATTGTCCTTGACATAAAAGAGTTAAACGGGGAATCCGTGTATACATTCGGTGCGAAAAAGGGCATTTCGTATAGTTTTGACTATGAAATAGACGTAGAAGAAGGAGATTTCCAACTAGAAATACTTTCTGGTGAACAAACATTAGATTCCACACATTGGACGAGTGATACAGAGGCAGGTTTAAAAGTGACAGAGGGGAATAGTGCTGCTTTGCAAAATGTTGGTGGGACTTTGACTATCGAAAATGCACAAGAGAAAGTTTCTATAATAGTCAAAGGGAAAGAGGCAACTGGTAAACTTAAAATAAAATGGTAGTACGAATAAGATAGTAAATGGTTGAACATTGATTAGTAGTCAAGGTGGGTGGATCTTATGAAGAATACAAAACTGAGGATAATGTGGATTATTCCTAACGTTTTTTGTTATGTAATGTTCATTGGTTTCTCGAGTTTTGTCATAATAAATGCAGATGGCTTATACGAAATTGCTAGACTGTCCATATGGGTACTCACAATGATTTTTCTCTTTATCGTTTCTATTATAGGTAGCTACCGAATATGGTCGTGGATAAAGCAAGGGAAAATTTGAATTGTTTCTGAATTGTGATATGTTTTTTATTTCAGCTCGGTTCTAAGGTAGGCTCTTTAATCACTTTTGTTTGTAAGGGTTAGAAAGGTATTTTTTCGATAAAAAGAGCGTTGACCAAAAAAAGGTTAAACGCTCTTTTCGTCGAATTAACCTTTAGCAATCAACGAATCTATTAGAGGTGAGCATAAGTTGACAATCGTTCTTTCAGCAATTTTATTTTATTTTCTAAATGTTTTATTCTTTCTTTTCGTTGTATCGTTATTAAGTTTTATTTCTGTATCGATATTACTATTATTGAAAATAGAGATAAGACAATGGCTCGTACTTTTAGTAGCTCTTCCTATCATAATTGGATTTCAATTTTTTCTAGATAAACAAATGGATGCAATTGAACTTAGAGAAACAGATATAGTTATAAAAGGAAACGGAGAAATAGTCAAAAACACAGCGAATAAACATTTAGTTACAACGGACAAAGATTTATTTATCGCGATTGATGGGATAAAGCCATATGAGGAAAAGTTTTCTTATACCTTTCAAACAGAAGATGGACAACAGCAAGCAATAGATATATTAATATCTTTCCATGAAACAGATATGGAAACAATCCGAAACAATTTTCAAGTTTTCAAAGAAGTACTACAATCTATCGATAACGATCCTGTGCGTTACTTTTCGAGATATAGTTACTACACAGATGTGGTTGAAAGTAGGTTACAATCAGAAATTAGTGAAAAAGTCGCTAGTTTGAAAAAAGAAGAACTGACTACGGCAATAATGGTAAATATAATTGAAACGGTAGGGGCGCAGCTATTGAATGATGAGGAGAGAAAATTGTTTTCTATTGAGTTAATAAGTGAGTGATGTTTAAATGAAAATAAATGGGGTGTGCAGAGTGGGGAGATTGTTTTTTTATAGTGATCAAGTGTTGGATTCTCTACACAATCGTTGCTTGGACGATGTATTGTTTGAAGGTAAAAGCCCTAGAGAAATAAAAATAGGCTACATCCCCTCGACGGAAGATAAAGAAAAAAAGTATTTTCATATAAAAAAGCAATATTATCATATGTACGGGGTTGAAAACATTTTGTTTTTTGATTTGTATAGTGAATTTGATCCTACAAAAATAGATGAACTAGTTAGTTGTGATATTATACATCTCTCTGCCGGTGATCCAATTGCATTTAGAATGGCGTTAAAAGAACGGAGCATCGATCAGGTATTAAAAGATTACTATACAAATGGAGGAACGATTGTAGGAGTAAGTGGCGGAGCAGTTCAACTCGGCAAAAGTACAAAATTATTTCATCTGTTTATCGGAAGTAATGAACAAAGTGACATCGATGCCCTCGGACTAGTAGATTTCGAATATTTACCACACTACAACCGGTGGGATGATGCATTTAAAGAGAAAGTAAAAGACTATGTTCAGACAACTGGTACAATTGTGTATGCAGGAAACGACGGAGATGGAATAATAGTAGAAAACGGGGAAATCCGATTGATTGGTGACATCGTGAAAATAACGAAAACAGGAGGCGCCTAAATGGATAGCATCATTTTTGACCTGGATGGAACGTTGTGGGATTCGAGTAAAACGGTACTAACTGCTTGGAATGAAATTTTAAGGAAAAAAGATGGTATCAATGAGCTCACAGTAGAAGACTTGCAAGGAACGATGGGACTACAAATGCACGAGATTGGCAAAAAGTTGTTTCCTTCCCTAGATGATCAAGCTAGGGAACAACTTTTACAAGAATGCGGAGATTTGGAAAATGTATATTTAGAAAATAGTGGCGGTATTTTATACGATAGTGTGGAGGAAACGTTAGAAGCGTTATCGGAAAAATATAAACTATACATCGTAAGTAACTGCCAAGAAGGTTACATAGAGACTTTTTATAAGTACCATCAACTAGAAAAATATTTCTTAGACTTTGAAAACCCGGGTAGAACTGGTTTATCAAAGGGTGAGAATATTAAGTTGATTATGGAGAGAAATTCACTATCTAACCCAGTGTACGTTGGTGATACGGAAGGTGACTTAAAGGCAGCGCGATATGCTGGCATTCCGTTCGTCTATGCCACATATGGTTTTGGAAAAGTAGAAGACTATGATTTTGCAATAACATCATTTGCAGAATTGAAACAATTATTTTAATGGAAGAATACAAGAGGTGGCATTTTGCAAAAATTATGGATTAGTATATCAATTATTTTATTTTATTGTGTCCCATTTGCCTACGTAGGAGTGCAACAAGATTTTACGAATGGATCACTTTTTGGTTACCTTGTCATGGTAGCTACGACTTCTGCACTCGCGTTTGCTAGTAAATATTTTAGTAATTACATTCCGTTTATAATAGGAAATATCCTATCAATGGCGGTTTCGTATTATTTTTTCACTGGGATGGAAAGTAATGGTAGGTGGGAAAGTTTTTTCAAACCATTTACTCCTAACCAATTTTTAATTTTTGTCGCTGTTTTAAATTTGATTCCACAGTTTATTGCTATGAGGTACGCTAGTAAATATAAAAACGGAGGTTAATAATATGTGTGTCCGTTATCCCCTGTTCACAACGTTTGAACTACAAGAATTATCAAAAAAGCATTGAAATAGGTTAGTAGAAAGTATGGTGAAAGATAGTGGGCTTTAATTGGCAAACGTGCCCTATGAATGTAAAAGAGTTCGTACTCTATCTTAATGAGAAAATAGGGGACATTTTACAAGGTAATTTAGTTGGTTTTTACGTCCATGGATCTTTAGCGATGGGAGGGTTTAACCCTTATCATAGTGATATTGATATTCTAGTTGTAACGGAGGTGTCTATATCAGTAGACGTAAAAAGACAATTAACTGAAGTTTGCTTAGTCGGCTCTAACAATCCTTTTCCAGTGGAAGTAAGTGTCCTTACGAAACACCAATTGGATAATTGGCAGCATCCTTCTCCTTTTGAATTCCATTATAGTGAGTTTTGGAGAGAGCGGTACGAACAAGAGTTGGCAAACGGCACGAATAATTATATAAATGAACATGTGCATACAGATCCAGATTTAGCAGCGCATCTAACCATTACGTTTCACCGTGGTATTTGTATTGAAGGTAAACCAATCCATGATGTGTTTCCGAACGTGCCAAGGGAAGATTATGTATCTTCTATTATAGGAGATTATGAAGACTGTTTAGAGAATGTGGAACAGGATCCTGTTTATTGTATATTAAATATGTTGCGCGTGTTTATGTATGTAAAGGATGGAATTATTTCTTCAAAGGAAGAGGCTGGTAGGTGGGGGATGACTATATTGCCTGAAGGTTTAATACCAACTGTAGAAAAAGCCGCCGCTAATTATGCGAATGACACGGAAATGTATTCTTTTAATAGAGAAGAACTCATTATAATTAGAGATTATATAAAGGATTGTGTTACGCAATACCGCAAAGGAGGGGTGAAATGAGAGGGGGTACTCGTCCGGAGCAGCCGTCAAGGCTGAGAATCTAATGGAGTGAAAGTCTCCTGTCACCAATTGACCAGTTCGGGTGACTAGTATATCCAATGCGTAGGGAGGTAACGAACTACGTTCTGCTTGGAAGTAAAAGCCACTGCGGCTTAACTCTACTCAGAGAGAGTAAGAGTCGGAACAGTTAGAGTGGCGAGCAAATCCAGAGGCCAAAAGGCTTTAACGAATACTGCAGCTCCGAAAATCCTGCCCTTATGAAAACTGTTTTTAAGGGATGTTGTAAAGCGCTGACCTAGTGGACGAGTGGGGAAAGCCGATGTTCTATGGGAAGAAATGGTCACATGCACCATAGAAGCGACCGGAGTATGGGATTTAGCATCTGGAGAAAGGTTCTCAGAGATAACGACGGGAAGGTCCTACTTCCAGCAGGGACTAGCAACAACCTGCAAAGACTTAGCCTTATAAGTTAAATAAAAACGAAATAGGTTGAGAGGATTTAGGATTGGCGCATGAGTTCGTAGTAGCGATGAGTGGAGGGTAATGCCTTCATAAATAGAAGGAAATTCTATTTCTATCAATGTAACACATTGGATAGAGCGAAGGGACTCTGGGTACTTGACGGTTCTAACTAACATATGGTTGAACACAGAGTTAACTTAGTTAAACAAGAACGAGCGGATAAGTAAACCTAATCAGTAATGGGCGTATGTTGGCTAGAACTTAAACCTAGACTCAATAGGGAAGGCTTATCTGTGGCAGGTCAAGGCCGAAACCGGACTCGGGAAATCCGACCGTCCGGGATTGAAGGGGGGCTACAGGAAACGTGGTTCATAATGAATGCGCGCGCCTGTCTTCTACCCGACAATTGTCATTTCTATTGCAGCAGTTTCAGGTGGTGGGAAAACAACCATTACTAAGCAGCTGAAGGAAAGGTTGAATAAAAGTATCGTACTCTCCTTCGACGATTACGATTTTGATGGACCGAAAAATATAATAGATTGGGTGGACAAAGGGGCAAATTATAACGAATGGGATTTATCACCACTCATTGCCGATTTAGAAAAATTATTTATGGAGCAGTATGAGTCCATTCTATTAGATTATCCTTTCGCATATGAACAATCTAACATGAGTAAATACATAGATATAGCTATCTTTATCGACACTCCTTTAGATGTAGCGATGGTGCGTCGAATGTCGAGAGACTTTCAAGGTAGCCCAAGTCATACGATCCTGCAAGAAATGGAAAACTATCTTTCATTTGGGAGAAAAGGTTATCTTGAAATGCTTAAAACAATTAAACCTAGTTCGGACTTAATCGTCGATGGTACAATGTCTATCGAGCATATCGTGGAAACTATTTTGGAGAAAGTGCCTACATATAAAAAAGAAAGTGTTTAACATGAGTCATGTGAACGAGCTATTGCGAAAAAGAATCAGTTTTTCAAAGAGTGAAAAGATCACTTTACAAACGTTGCCTACTGTTTTAGAAAAGATAGCGAAAGAAATCCCGTTTGAAAACGTTTGTATTATCGAAGAAAAGACAACGGAGATTACAGATGCCTATGTGAAACATAAAATTTTGAACAAAGGTGAAGGTGGCCTTTGTTACGAATTGAACTATCTTTTATATTTGTTTTTAACCGAAAATGGTTTTCATACGAAGATAGTTCGCGGGGTCGTTTTTGACCAGGTGAACCAAAAGTGGGGGTCTACCGGAAGAACGCACGTTGCAAATGTAATTACGGTGAATGGCAAAAAGTACATTGTAGACACTGGTTTCGGTGTAAACTTACCGTTAAAGCCAGTTCCGTTAACAGGTGATATTGTTACATCCAGCAATGGGGAGTTTCGTGTAGAAAAGAAGGAGACGGAATTCGGAGACTACATTTTTTATATGAAATTAAAACATAAACACGATGAATGGAAAATGGGTTACTCCTTTCATTCCGAAAAGGATGCCGGTGTAACGGATTTAAATGAAGTACAAAAAATCATTATCGAGCACCCAGAATCTCCGTTTAATAAGAAACCTTTGCTTACGAAGATTACTGACAGAGGAAGTATCGTACTAACAGAAGATTCTTTTACAGTGTGGATTAATGGTGAGGTTCGGAAAGAAGAAATAGATTCGGAGGAGTTTTTTCGACTGAGAAAATGTTATTTTGGTTTTTAAAAAGGAGGAAGACCTAATGATAAAAGGTATAAATCATTTTTTGTTTTCGGTTTCGGACTTAGATAGCTCTATTCATTTTTATGAAAAAGTATTTGATGCAAAATTGTTAGTAAAAGGTCGTAGTACAGCTTACTTTGACCTCCAAGGCATATGGTTAGCGTTAAATGAAGAAAAGGACATACCACGAAACGAGATTCAACATTCGTATACACATGTAGCTTTTACAATCGATGAGGCTGACTTCGAGCAAATGTATGATAAGTTAGAGAAACTAAACGTAAACATCCTTAGTGGTAGACCGAGAGACGAAAAAGATAAAAAATCGATTTATTTCACTGATCCGGATGGACATAAGTTTGAGTTTCATACAGGTACGTTAGAAGATCGATTGGAGTATTATAAAACGGAAAAGCTTCATATGGAGTTTTATGATTAGCTAACTTACTCATCTAGTTTTTCCGCTTCTATTATTTCATGCCATTTAATATCTTCAGGTGTGTAAGTAGGTGCATTTTTAGGAATACCGTAATAAAATAATGGTTTTCCATCCTTATTATAGGCGGTTGGATAAAGGAAATTAATTACCTCAAATGAGGATAAATAAAAGGACACACTTTCTCCTGCCCTAATTTCCTTTCTAATAACGTCAGGGTCAATCCCAACTTCTATATAGAAAACTTCCTCATCGGTTGATAAAACACTAAAATAGGTACCTTCACCATCCTTATTCCGAAAATTCATTAAGCCGACTGTTTGAAGCGAGTCTGTACGGATAGGGACAAAGGTAGATTGGGTACTACGATAAAAAACACCATTTTTTTCAGATGTTACGGATACATATTGATTCTCTTCCTCACTTTTATATACGAAAATAGGAGTAGTACTTATTTTCATTTCCTCTACTAATTCAGCATCTTTTGGTAGAAGTGGAAAGGCATTGGCGGCACTAAGTGGTGTTATTCTATAACCGCTAAAAAATAAATAGATAATGACGACAATGAATAGTGGTATAAGTACTTTGAAACGTCTCAACTTTTTCCCCTCCTTGATAAACAGTACTTTTCTATCTTTGTACTCGTGTATTAATCGTCTATTCGATGCCACTTAAAATCATCAGTACTGAAGGTAGTCGAATTTTTTGGATAACCATAATAATATAAGGCATTGCCATCTTTATCGTACGCAGTTGGATGAATAAAATCTATTTGATGACTGAATGGAAAATAGAAAGAAACCATCTCATCTGCGCGAATCTCTCTTCTAATTACATCAGGTTCAATCCCAACCTCAATATAAGCAACTTCATCATTGGTAGACAAAACACTTAAGTAAGTAGTAGCTTCACGGTCATTCCAAAAACTAATAACGCCTACAGTTTGCAGTGTATCTGAAACAAAGGGTGTATAAGTAGAGGTGCCACTCCGATATAAAAATCCTGTCTTTTCAGAAAGTACCGTTAAGTATCGTTTCTCTTTATCACTTTTGTAAACAAAGATAGTGGAAGACTCAATAGGGACTTGCTCTATTAGTATTGCATCTTTCGGAAGAAAACTGTGGCTATTGGCAGCATTTTCTGGAGTAAGCCTGTAACCATTTATATAGAGGAACAATGCCCCAATGAGTAGTAGGGGTATAACGATTAACCATCTTTTCATATTTATACACAACCTTCTATCAAGTAATTTGGACTATAAATCTATTGTTAAATGAGGGCAATGTTTTTGTAGCTCCTTCAGAAATTCTCTTTCATCCTTTGGAGAAATTTTCACACTGCCTAACATAGAAGTTTTATAGCTAATTTCTAATGCGTCTCGCGAAGATAAAATACGATAACCTGTAAATATGTCTCTCGTCCTCGAAACCTTCGTCATATCCTCATAAACAATTTTACTTCTAAACGGTCCGCCTCTTACTAATAGATAGTCTTCGGTAAACATATATTTAATGTAGAATATTGGCCAAAGAATTAGTCCCACTGAAAAGAAGAAGGACGAAATTAAAATAATTACCGCTGCTTTTGGAATTTCTTCATCAAGAAATATAGGTAAAATGGTTACCGCCCCAATAATAGCAATCGCTATGAAAATAAACACACCAAAAAAAGTATCTACTTTCGAACGAAACAACATTTCTAACACCTCCATTACTCTCTACGTATAGCTTACAATAAAAGGTTCATTCGAAGCAGAAGTAATTAGTAAAAATGGAAGGTTTTTTTAATTAACTAACGAATAATACCCTAAACCATTTTTAAGTGCACTTGACGATAAATGGCGGATGGGGAAGTAGTTAGGAAGTGTTCATTTTATGGAGACACCGAGGATTGAAGCGCGGTACAATTAATTTTCAAAGGACTATTTAGGCAATAAAAGAAACATATTTAGGTTTTATTCGTCTGATATTTAAAAGGGGGTGTTTTTATGAGGAGATATATTTGTTTACTTTTTTGTATAGCAATGAGTTTACTACTTTTAGCAGGTTGTAAAAGTTCTAGTAATAGTCATTCATCTAAAGTATTAGACTGGGAACCTACAATATATAAAACTGTCAACAATCTTGAAGGAGTTACGATGACAGTTAAGGAAGGAACAGTAACCTCGACTGGATTGACTGTAATATTTGAAAATAGCTCTGACAAGCAATGTATCTTTGGTGAATATTTTCATTTGGAAAAGAAAATCGACACTAATTGGTATCAAGTACCAGTTACCCTAGATGATAACTACGGATTTAATGATATTGGCTATGACTTGGATCCATCAGGTGTGGAGGAATGGACTGTTAATTGGGATTGGCTCTATGGAAGGTTGGATTCTGGTGAATACCGTATAGTAAAAAATATCCTCGATTTTAGAAAACCAGGTGACTTTGAAGAGCACTATTTGGCAGCGGAGTTTACTGTTAATGAAAATTAGTATTGTTTTAAAGAAATGAAAGGTTGTATTAAAAGTAAATGAGTACGTTGGCTTATTTTTGTTGAACTAATTTAATAACTAGGCGGCCTAGTTTAATAATTTTTATAAGTATAGGAGGTTTATGTGTTGAAAAAAGTGTTATTGTTAACTCTACTTGCTTGTATATTGGGTGCTTGTGGTCAACAAGTGAATGAAAACAGCAATAATACTTCTTATGAAGGAAAACATGAAGGAATCATTGTAAAAATAGAAAAACCAGATGGAGAAGGCAATCCTTATAAAGGGTCATACTATATGTTAGTTGTATCAGATGTTGAGAACATTAACATTACAGATAAATCAGAAGAAGAATTGATTACATTAGCTCAAGAAAATGATGGCGCATTCTACATTGTGAATCCAGATATGTATGAAGACTTGGACTTAGACATAGGCACACAAATTGTCCTTTATTATAATGGTCAAGGAGATTCGGACCCTCCTGTACGTGAAGCTGGAAAGATAGATGTGGTCCATTAATCAAAGAAGGATTCTCGCTTACTTTTGTTGAAGTAATTGTATATATGATATTGATATCTAGGAGATGGAACAATGAATAAAGGTGTATTCAAAATTAGAAGAGCAAATATGGACGATGCGAAAGGAATTTCAAAAGTGCACGTCGACAGTTGGAAGACAACATACGCAAATATTGTTCCTAAAGAATACTTAAAAAATTTATCTTATGAAAGTAGAGAACAGTTATGGTTAAATAATATTCCAAATGGTGGTGTATACGTAGCAGAAAACAGTGAAGGAGACATTGTAGGTTTTTCTTCAGGAGGTAAAGAAAGAAGTGGTAAATATAATGGCTTCAATGGGGAGTTATATGCAATTTATATCCTAAAAGAGTATCAAGGACAAGGAGTCGGAAAAGCTCTCATTACCCCAATCATAGATGAAATTATTGGAATGGGATTACATTCAATGCTAGTTCTCGTTTTAAACGATAATTCATCTCGTCTTTTTTACGAAAGGCTTGGTGGTAAATTACTAGATGTTGTAGAAGTCGAGATTGCAGGGAAGAAACTTTCCGAACTTGTATATGGTTGGGAAGATATACGGAATATAGTTTAATTTTTACTACAACAACTATCGGGTGCTACTAAGAAAGAATATTTGTTTTTTAAATAGGAAAATAATTAGGGAGATATAAAGATGAGAACTGTGGCATTACCGAAAGTTTATTTAAGAGAATTAACACTTGAAGACGCAGAGGATACTAAACCTTCTGCGTTTTTTGTTTTATTACGCTTGAACAACAAAAATATTATTATAAATAATAAATATTTATTGTAAAACAATAAATCGTGTGATAGATTGATACATATAAAATGTAAATGAGGTGCAACAAATGAAACAAGTTTCAACCCTGTTTTTAAAAATAGCTGTTATTTTTATTGGAATGCCAATTCTTGCGCTATGTATTTTTTTAGTACCTGAAATAGCAAAATTCGCGGCAGAGCTGTATCCAACTATTACGTATATGAACTATCTAGTTTTTATCTTTTTTTACGTAACAGCGATTCCTTTTTATTTTGCTTTATATCAAGCCTTTAAGCTTTTGATCTGTATTGACAACAATCAAGCTTTCTCAGAAGTTTCCGTAAGAGGCTTAAAAAATATTAAAAACTGTGCAATTATGATCAGTTTTTTGTATGTGGTTGGGTTACCACTCTTTTATTTAGTGGCGGAGAAAGATGATGCCCCAGGAATTATATTAATTGGATTAGTCATTAGTTTTGCTTCCTTGGTAATTGCAGTGTTTGCAGCTGTTCTTCAAAAACTGTTAAAAGAAGCAATTGATATAAAATCTGAAAATGATTTAACGGTCTGAGGTGATGAACATGGCAATTATAATCAATATTGATGTGATGTTGGCAAAAAGGAAAATGAGTGTAACAGAGCTTTCAGAGAGGGTCGGTATTACGATGGCGAATCTTTCTATATTAAAAAATGGCAAGGCAAAGGCTATTCGCTTATCAACGTTAGAGGCTATTTGTAAAGCTTTAGATTGTCAACCAGGTGATATTTTAGAATACAGAAGTGATGAAGATATAGATGATAAATAATAGGGAAATGCAAAGGGGAGTTATAGATGAGTTTACCTATTGCTAATACGCAAAGTAAAGCTTTTAGTTTAGTAAGAGCAACAAAGCAACTCTTTTCTTTTGGTTGGGAGCAAGCGTTATCCTGTTTGTTTCCTGTCGTTATATTTGCTTCTTTAGCGCTAACTCAAATAATTCCGCTTCCTTTCTTTGCAAGATATGATTGGCTACTTATCATATGCATATTGATGCAGTGGTGGATGGTACGATCAGGGCTTGAAACGAAAGATGAACTTAAAGTGATTACTTTGTTTCACCTCATCGGTCTTGCGCTCGAAATTTTTAAAGTACATATGGGATCTTGGTCTTATCCAGAGGAAGGTTATTTTAAAATCTTAGGAGTCCCTTTATATAGTGGCTTCATGTACGCTAGCGTGGCCAGTTATCTTTGCCAAGCGTGGAGAAGGTTAAATGTTAATCTAGTGAAGTGGCCCCCGTTCTTAGTAGTGGTACCGCTTGCTACCGCAATATATTTGAATTTTTTCACTCATCATTATTGGATAGACATTCGATGGTGGTTATCCGGGCTTGTCATTATCGTCTTCTGGAAATCATGGGTCACGTATGAAGTTAGAGGAACTCTTTACCGTATGCCAATAGCACTTTCTTTCGTATTAATAGGATTTTTTATTTGGATAGCGGAAAATATCGCAACGTTCTTCGGAGCTTGGGAATATCCAAACCAAACCGGGTCTTGGAGTCTCGTCCATCTAGGCAAAGTAAGTTCCTGGCTATTATTAGTAATTGTTAGCTTTCTTATTGTAGCGACATTAAAGCTAGTTAAAAATAAAATACCAAATTTAAAGTAAAGGGGTACTGTTATGGAAAGAATTCCAGCTCATATCGCAATTATGATGGATGGAAACGGGAGATGGGGGAAAAGGCGTGGACTAACGAGAAGCCAAGGTCATTATGCTGGTTCCAAAGCAATGGAAAGAATTATCGATGCTTCATTAGAATTAGGTATAAAAGTGTTGACGTTATATGCGTTTTCTACAGAAAATTGGAAAAGACCAAAGGATGAAGTGAACTATCTAATGGATTTACCTGCACGTTATTTAACGGAGAAACTACCAGAGTTTATGGAGAAGGATATTAAAGTGTGGATATCTGGTAATATTGAAGGTTTGCCTAGCCACACGCGAAATGCGGTAGAAACAGCTATGAGAAAAACTTCTAATAACCGAGCATTAGTCGTCAATTTTGCTTTAAATTATGGTGGAAGAAATGAATTAATACATGCAGCAAAGTCTTTGATTCAAGATATAAACATCTCTAAAATATCAACCAATGATATTAGTAAAGAAATGATAGAAAATTATCTATATACGAAAGGGCTACCTGATCCAGAAATACTAATTCGCACAGGGGGAGAAAAGCGGTTAAGTAACTTTTTATTATGGCAAAGTTCCAGCGCTGAAATGTGGTTCACAGATACATTATTTCCTGATTTTAATAAAGAGTTGCTATTACAGGCTATTAATGATGTGAGTAAAAGAAAAGTGGAAGCATAAATACTTAACTTCTAAATAACAATAATAATTAAGTTTAATAATAGCTTTGAAGGGGTGTAATGCTGTTGTGAATTTTACTCATTGTCTAGACTTATCTAACCGGTATGTTGGTACAGCTAAAGGAGAAGTAAGAAATAAAGAAAACAAACAAAACTTTAATAGAGTTGTCATGTACTTTTTAGATCAAGCAGATAGCGTTGCATGGAAGTATTGGCCAGGGGATTTACAAGTGGCAGAAGAGAGCAACGTTAGTACAAAGGGTTATAATCTGCTACTTCCTAATAGAATAAAAGACATGCCAATAGAAGAAGGCATGCAAATAAGCTATTTTTCAATCGAATCCACTACAAAAGAAGTTTTATTAAAAAATAGCTCCCCTGATATACCTACAGATGTATTTGACTTTCAACTTTTAAACAATGGTAACGTTTTGTTGCATTCATTTGATAATGGTTCTACCTTATTATTTTGTGCATCAACAGAAGTTTATCATGACCTAGTAAAATTAACTTCGCCTAATTCGATTCTTCCAATTTTGAATAAGAGACCCAACTAAACGCCTGGAAAAAAATCAGGCGTTATTTTTTTGTACTTGTGATGAAAAATGCCGAAAAATATAGTGCTATATTCATAGACTCCTGTAATTTATAACTCGAATTATGACGCATTTTCGATTACGAAGAAATTATGTGTCAAAAAACACACTATATATTTCGATTTTTATGTCGTAATGATAGAGCGAAAGTCTGAGAGGGATATAGAATGTGTATCTATAATTAGTTACATTGTAAGGATTTTTAGAATATAATTCCCCGTTCTATTCAAGGGGGTGACTTTGTACATAGGGGAAAATTCTTAGAAATTCCTTACAGTATCGAAAATAAGGGGTGTATGTAAAAAAATGGGGAAAAGATTACCAAAAATATTTATTAATTTAATGGTACTTTCATTAATTATCTCTATGTTTGCGTTTGGGGCTAGTGCAAATGGAGGTAAGCAGGTTGAAGTAAAAGAATTACCTTTAGCAGAACTGTTTGGTGAAATTGAACTTTCGTCAAGTAAACCAACTACAGTTATTGTTGAGTTACAAGCGGAATCTATTGTAGAAGCAAAACATAAAGGGAAGAGCCAATCAAAAGGAAAATTAAAAGCAGAAAGAGATAAAGTAATCTCTTCTTTACAAGGAAAAGTTAGCAACGCAAAAGTAAATCGTGAATATGATCACGTATTTTCTGGTTTCTCTGTGGAATTACCTGCAAATGAAATCATTCAATTATTGGCAACTCCAGGAGTGAAAGCGGTTTATCCGAACGTACATTATACTGCTGATGTAATCTCCGCGGAGGAAATTTCTGCTGAAGCATTCAGTCCTGAGATGATGGAAAGTGCACCATTTATCGGGTCAGATCTAGCTTGGGATGCAGGGTTTACTGGTGAAGGTGTAACTGTAGCAATCATTGATACTGGGGTAGATTACACTCATCCCGATTTAGCTCACGCTTTCGGTGACTATAAAGGATTTGACTTTGTTGATGACGATAATGACCCTCAAGAAGGGCCAGGTCAATACCATGGTACCCACGTAGCTGGTACAGTTGCAGCAAATGGAGGAATTAAAGGTGTTGCTCCAGAAGCTAGTCTAATAGCCTATCGAGTATTAGGTCCTAATGGTGGAACGACAGAAGACGTTGTAGCTAGTGTTGAGCTTGCTGTTCAAGACGGCGTTGACGTTATGAATTTATCTTTAGGTAATACACTAAATAACCCTGATTGGGCTACTTCGATTGCACTTGATTGGGCGATGGCAGAAGGAGTAGTTGCTGTTACTTCTAATGGTAACGCTGGTCCTAATAACTGGACTGTAGGTTCCCCAGGAACATCTCGTGATGCTATTTCTGTTGGTGCAACTCAATTACCTTATAACGTATATACTTCGGTAATTTCTACATCCGAAGGTGTTTCATATCCGAGTGCAAAAGTAATGGGATTCCCGTCTGATGAGGAGTTACTTAGCCTAAATGATGGTGAATATGAGTTTGTATTTGTTGGCTTAGGTGCAGAAGAAGATTTCGAAGAAAAAGACCTAGAAGGGAAGATAGCATTAATTAGCCGTGGAGAATTTGCATTTGTTGATAAAGCTACAAATGCTAAGAATGCAGGTGCTGTAGGTGCGATTATTTTCAATAACGTAGCTGGAGAGCAGCCAGATGTACCAGGTATGGCTGTACCAACGATTAAAACTACGTTAGCTGACGGTCAAAAGTTACTCGCAGAGCTAGAAGCTGGAAATAACACAGTTTCATTCGATATTGAGTTTGATAAAGCAGTAGGAGAAACAATGGCTGACTTCTCATCCCGTGGTCCGGTAACACTTACTTGGATGATCAAGCCAGATGTATCTGCACCTGGTGTTAATATCGTAAGTACGTTCCCGGGTGAAGGTTATGCTGCACTTCAAGGAACTAGTATGGCATCACCACACGTAGCTGGGGCAGCAGCACTACTTCTTCAGGCTCATCCTAATTGGGGTACAGAAGATGTAAAAGCAGCATTAATGAATACAGCTGAGGATATGATTAATCCAGCAACAGGTAAAGTATACCCACACAATACGCAAGGTGCTGGAAGTATTCGTGTATTAGATGCTATTAATACTAAAACGTTAGTAGCACCTGGAAGCCATTCTTTCGGTAAATTTGTAAAAGAAAGTGGCAAACAAGTGGAAAAACAAAGTTTTGAAATTAAAAACCTATCCAACGAAAGAAAAGCATATAGCTTTGATGTAGAATTTGCTGGTAATCCAGAAGGTATTAAAGTAATGACAAGTAATAATTTACAAGTTCAACCTGGTAAAACACAGCAAGTTAACTTTAATGTTCAAGTGGATACTTCAAAATTAGAACCAGGGTATTATGAAGGATCAATTACTGTAAGTGATGGCACTCAATCTATTGAAGTACCAACAATCTTATTTGTAGGAGAGCCAGATTATCCTCGTGTGACTGGTGCATTTATGGGGAAAGAGGCTGACGGTTCTTATTATGTAGGATCATATTTACCTGGTGGAGCAGAAGTAATCGAGTATGATATTTATGTATTAGGACCTGGTAATACAATTGGTGGGTTTGTTGATACAATTGGATCATTTGAAAACGTATCAGCGCCAATTCATGAATTTAATTGGGATGGAACAGTTCAAAACGGAATTGACCTTGCAAATGGCGATTGGGTACTTGGAGTGTATGTAGAAAAAGCAGGTGTAACGGAATATAAAGCATATTTAGTTACGAAAAACTAATGTAAAAGAAAATCTCAGTTAGCTAAAGTTTAACTGAGATTTTCTTTCTTTTTTTTATTCTGTCTCAATATCAAAAGTATACTTTGTTAATGAGATAGAATTACAGTTAAATATTTAACTTCCTATAATTTATATTATGTAAACTAATAAAAAAAAGGGAGAGAGGTACAGTTGGATTTCTATCATTTTTTATTAGTGACTTTACTTCCCCTTTTTACTACAAGTTCTATTAGAAGAGTTTTATTGTTAAGTTCATTTCATAAGTTAATTATTTTAACCTTTTTTTATTATTTCTTTCGTTGATAATGTATTTAACAATTCTATGTGATTTAATTATTATTTAGTTAATTATTATTGTAGTTCTGTAAAATTTATATAGTTCAACAATATTCATCTCATCTGTATAAGACTATTTTATCTTTTATAAAAAACCACCCTGCTATGTAAAATTACAAATTAGGGTGGTTTTTTGTTTATTTTATTGAACTGTTCTTTTCAATATTATTTTTTACTGGTGTAACAACAGCATAAAGAGAATCTGTTGCATCTGACACGTTCATCTCAACTACTTTATAGCCTGAGACATTATTCCAACTGCTTTCAATAAATAACTTCTGATTATTTTGCATCATAACTCATCCTTCTTTACTATTTTTTAACTCACACAGAAGTTAGTATATTCAGCAGTTGTTAAAATGTGATATTTATTTTAAGTAATAGTTTATCTATACGAAGTTTATTTTGCAATAATGTTCATATTTATAGAATAGCAAGGATAGCTGCCTAACACTCGTACGGAACATTGTAGTGCTTCTAATTCTGCTATTACTCCTGGTATGAGAATGTCATCCATTCCGTGATCTACATCAATAACAAAAAAGTAATTTCCTAAACCTGTTTTCGTTGGCCTTGACTCGATCTTTGATAAATTTAATTTCCTCCATGAGAAAGCCGATAGTACTTGATGCAATGCTCCGGAATAATCGGAAGGTAAAGTGATCATTAATGTTGTTTTATGTTTCGTATAAAGTGGTGAATGATCTTTCGTTAAAACAGTATTGTTGCTAACTATAATGAACCGAGTATGGTTATTTTCGAAATCATGAATATTATGTTTTAATATTTGAAGCCCATACTCTTCAGCCGCTAATTCGTTACCAATCGCTACGGATAGCTCGTTAGGATGTTCCATTATATATCGAGCGGCCTCTCCAGTAGAATTTGTATACTCAATCTCTGCATGAGGAAATTGTTCTCTTAGAAAATTATGACATTGTGCAATCGCGTGAGGATGTGAATAAACTTTTCTCACAGCCTCCAAGTCGCCACTGTTTTTTTGTAATCCGAGTAAATGTTGCCTAATTGGTACAATAACCTCTCCGATAATTGGTAAATGGACGTTATGAAGCAAATAATCCATCGTTAAATTAACCGAACCCTCTATTGCATTTTCTAATGGAACAACTGCAATGTCTACCTCTTCATTGACAACTCCATCAATTGATGAAGGTATAGTTTTATATTGATGTCCTTCTGCATTTGGAAAAACTGCTTTAGCAGCCATTTCTGTAAATGTGCCTTTTGGACCTAAGTATCCTACTTTTTTCATTCTTCACATGCCCTTCTGCTTTAAAACGTTATTTTATAATAGTATAATACCTTTTAACATTTTAGCAAATTAAATTATAAATATTCATTCATTTCATTTTATTTAAAATAATTGTAGTAGCCTTATCTTTTAATCGACTATAATGGATATAAATATTTATTTTTAGGAAAGGTTGCTAAATAATGAGAGAGATATTACTCGGTATTTTAGCTTCGATGTTTTTTGCGGTTACTTTTATTTTGAACCGTTCTATGGAACTTGCGGGAGGTAGTTGGTTATGGAGCTCTTCCCTTCGCTTTTTATTTATGGTCCCATTTTTAATAGTTATTGTTCTTTGGAGAAAAAATTTAATGCAATTACTTCAGGAAATGCGCAAAAATCTAGTACCGTGGCTACTATGGAGCTTTATCGGTTTTGTTCTATTTTATGGACCAATTACATTCGCTGCAGCTTATGGACCCGGATGGTTAGTTGCTGGAACTTGGCAAATAACAATTGTAGCTGGTGTGTTGCTTGGTCCACTCTTTTATGAATTTATTCAAACTAATAATGGGCCGGTTAAAATACGAAATAAAATACCAGTAAAGGCATTGTGTATTTCATTTTTAATTTTTATCGGTGTTGTTTTTATTCAATTTCAAAATGCAGCAAATTTCACTCTTTCGTTATTGCTGTTAAGTGTATTACCGGTGTTAATTGCCGCATTTTCCTACCCGTTAGGCAATAGAAAAATGATGGAGTTGTGTAAAGGTAAATTAGATACGTATCAACGAGTACTCGGAATGACATTGGCTAGCCTCCCCTTTTGGTTTCTAATAGGAGGATATGCCTTCGTTACAATAGGTGCTCCTTCGAATGATCAAATTGTTCAATCATTTATCGTTGCAGTTAGTTCTGGTGTCATTGCGACAACGTTATTTTTTATTGCAACAGATCGTGTTAAGCATGATCAGACAAAACTAGCAGCGGTAGAAGCTACCCAATCTACCCAAGTTTTTTTTGTGATCGTTGGTGAAGTTCTTTTACTTTCAAGCCCTTTTCCGAACAACATTGCTATTATTGGTTTATTTATCATTATGATTGGAATGTTATTGCATAGTTATTTTTCAAAGAAAGGTACGACTAACGTAACTGTTATGAAACACAAAGAAAATAACATTTAAAAAGACCCCTCAATTTAATTTGAGGGGTTTAACTTATGCATTAATTTCTTCTGCTATTACGTTTAGTCTTTTTTGCACTTCTTCTTCTGGTAAGTCGTGTTGTGCAATGTAACGATTTCTTGGGTGTACACGACATTCATGCGAGCAACTACGCATATATTTATGCTCATTTTCTTCTGAGCTTAATATTTTTTTATTACATTCTGGGTTAGCACAGTTTACATAACGTTCACATGGTTCACCTGTATAATGATCTTTACCGATAATTACGTGCTCTTTTGGGTTAACGGGAACGCTTATACGCTCATCAAATACATAGCATAGCCCGTCCCATAGTTGTCCTTGTACTTCAGGATCCTTTCCGTACGTAACAATTCCGCCATCTAATTGAGCTACATCTTCAAAGCCTTCTTCTAATAGCCAACCGGAGAATTTTTCACAACGAACTCCACCTGTGCAATAAGTTAGTATTTTCTTACCTTCAAATTGCTGTTTGTTTTCTTTAATCCATTGTGGCAATTCACGGAATGAATTAATATCTGGTCGTACAGAGCCACGGAAATGACCTAAGTCATACTCATAGTCATTTCTAGCATCAATTACTACCGTATCTTCGCTTTTCATAGCTTCGAAGAATTCTTTAGGTTTTAAATGTTTTCCTGTTGTTTTATTAGGGTCCACATCATTTTCTAAACGAAGAGTTACTAGTTCTGGTCTATAACGAACACGCATCTTTTTGAAAGCATGGCCTGTTGCTTCGTCAATTTTATAGATCATATCAGCAAAACGAGCATCTTGTTTCATATGATTTATATAGGCATCTGTTTGCTCTACGTTTCCAGAAACCGTCCCGTTAATGCCTTCATCCGCAATAATGATACGACCCTTTAAACCTAGCTCGTTACAAAAGTTTAAATGTTCCTCTTTGAATTGTTCAGCATTTTCTATATGAACATATTTATAATAAAGTAAAACTCTATATGGTTGATTCATTACTAGTCACCTACTACTTTCTAAAAAATCTTTTAAATGATGTATAATTTATTACATTATAATAATATACCAAAAAAAATGTCTGATTAGCAACTTTTTATATTTAGGCAAATAAGCTCGAAGTCCCTTTTCAAACATAGAAATCACAACTATATACTTAATGTTCCTATAAAGGAGAAATTATTTCAGGTTATTTTTTTGAAAATATATTTCGTTTTACGAAAAACATGTTAAAATACGTTTAAATACTTTAGAAGATTGAAGGGAAAAAGATTGGATAAAAAAACTTGGCTAATTTATGGAATGCTCACGTTAGCAACAGCAACGTGGGGTAGTGCGTTTATTGCAGGTAAGTATGCAGTAGTTAGTTTTGAACCGGCAACAGTCGCTTTTTTACGGTTTTTAGGAGCAGCAATCATTCTTTTTCCTATTATGTGGACTGTAGAAAAAAATCGCCCAAAACGAACGAAAAAGGATTATTTGTTATTTGCTATTTTAGGATTAACGGGAATTGCCATTTATAACATTTGTTTTTTCTTAGCAAGTAAGCATGCTCCAGTAATAAAAAGTTCTTTATTTATAGCGGCTAACCCTATTTTAATTGTGTTATTATCTAGCATATTTTTAAAAGAAAAACTAACTAAGAACCATATTATCGGGATGGTAATTGCTCTAACTGGGGTATCTTTTATCATTACAGAAGGTGACTTTGCTTCCCTTATACAATTAGGATTTGAGCCGATTGATTTGATTCTTTTAGGGGCTGTTATTAGTTGGGCACTCTATAGCGTGGTTGGTAAAGTCGTATTATCGAAATTTAGTTCTATTTCTTCGACGACCTATGCTGTTGGGTTTGGTACTTTATTTTTACTCCCATTTGCTATTTATGAAACATCGTGGGCGGATATCCAGTCTGCATCGTTAACTGCTTGGCTTTCTATTGGCCACATGAGCGTTTTTGTTACAGTTATTTCCTTTGTTATGTATTACTACGGAATTAAAGAAGTAGGGGCTGCCAAATCTTCTATCTTTATCAACGTTATGCCACTTTCTGCTGTGATTATGGCAACTATAATATTAGGTGAAACGTTCACACTGTTTCATGCCATTGGTGCTACTTTCGTCATTATAGGGGTGTATGTAGCAATGAGAGTGAAAAAAGATAAAACAAATAAAGGCAATCGTTTATCTACAAAAAAATTGGCGCATAACACATATATCTAAGAAAAACCGCTTACCTTCTGATTGAGGTTAGCGGTTTTTTCTCTTAATACATTTCAACTTCATAATCTACTTCCATTTCGAGTTCATACTCTTCAATCAACGCATCAAGCTTAATTTGAAATTCTCTAATTATCGTTCGACCTTCTGCTAACCGTAAATTTGCCTCTTCAATAATAGAAACGTCTTGAAACTCAATACCGTCTAAAATAAGCATCATCGCTTCATATTGTTTTTTTGCGCCACTAACGTATATGTCATGTACTTGTTGTACCTCTTCTGTATTTGGCTTTAATTTCTCCAATTCATTTAATAGCTTTTGATATCTAGGTATTACTTCTAAGTTTAATGTGTCATATAAAGTGTAATCATCTGTATAATTATATCCAACAACACTATCAAACAAGTCTATTGCTTCTTCCTCGAGATCTGCTAATGGTAATAGTCCTTCGTTAACATATTCTGTAATATCCTTTTCGACTGACGCGGAAAAACAACCGGAAACAAGTAGACACATGGAAAGAAATAATGCAAAACGCAGCTTCTTAATCGTAAGTCACTCCCACATTTATATTTACTCTTTTTACATATGAATAAAAATAAATATGGTGCCTGTATACGTATTTTTTTAATGTGCTTTCTCTTCGTTTTGTAGTAGAATCTTCGGAAATTCGGAAACAATAAAAAGACCCAATTACAAAGGTAATTGGGTCGAAAAAAATAATTTTTTCATAAGCCACCATTGCCGTAACTTAAAATAAGAAAGTTTTAAACCACACTCCTCAAAGTGGGTGTTCGCAAAAGTGTTCATGTAGTCCTCAATCGAGGAGGCATTACATTCCAACTATAATTAAAACTCCCTATTACAGCATAAAGGTTAAAACTTTTTATTATTACGTACAGAGTAGCTTGTACAATTATATTACATGATTTTAGTATGGAAATCAAGTGCACCTTAAAGATGCTCTACGCAATATGAAAGAATAACTGCTAGTTCATCCTCTTCTAATTCAAAATCTAAATACTTGTTTGTAGCTTCTTCATATAAATGATGACTTAATAGTCGGGGACCATTATCATCCATCGCAATCAGGACTTTTACATATACTCCACTTTCAGAATATAGTTCGTCCTCCTCTTCAACATCCAAGTGCAAAATACACTCATATCTTTTTCCGGTTAATATTCCTGTTGGATCGACTATTTCTTCTATTTCATGTTTGATTATATTCATTGAATTCAACCTCGTAACATTACTTTTCATTTATTAATTGTATTAAGTTATTTATAACATTGTAGATAACAGTTAATGCTTCCTTTACCGTCATATTGTCGTCGAAAGCTTCTACATAATTTAGTGTGAAATTAATATCCCATAGCCCATCATTTTGATTAAACATGGCAGCAAACTTTAGTTCATCACTATGTAATATGTCGTTGAAATAACTTTTTATTTTGTCTTCATGTTTCTTTTGGACTGGTAATCCTATCATAACGTTATACGTTCTGAATATGTCATCGAGTTCGATGCATACCCCTTCAACTTTCAATTTTGTGAAGGCATCCATTTCGACGTAAATATACTCAACAATATGATTTTTTTCTATTAAGAAAGATATCTTTTCTTCGAGAAAAGCGGAAGTTTCCATTGCAATAACTTCATCTGTTTCTTTATGACTTCTTTCTATGTATACATCTTTAAAGAGTAGATTCTCCATCTTATTGCCATCCTTTATCGTAGTTTCTCTATCTAAGTTTAAGCTTCGTCATCAAAGTTTGTTTCAAAAGCTTTAGATACTTTATCGAACTCTTCATCACTAAGGATAGGGGCGAAATCGCCTTCTTCTTCCACTTTCAAGAAGAAAATATCCATATCTTCTTCCGAATCTGTCTCGATATCGTCTACGAAGGCAACAGCTACATATGTATGACTTTCAACTTCCATTGTTGCTAGTACTTCCATTTCTTGCTCTTCTCCATTATCATCCGTTATGGTAAATACTTCACCAATTTTAACTTCTTCCATTCCAATTCCTCCTTTTATACAGTCTTCATATATTATGACCATACTTTTAACAGAATAGAAGAGTTTTGTTCCACTTTTCATAAAAAATTCCCTAGCCTTTGTCACATGCTAAGGAATAACTGTTCGTTTTGTGAGATTTTTAATGAAAATTGCTCTAACAATGATACGGAATTTATATCCGTATCAAATAACGGAATATAAATTTTATTCTGCTCTAAAAAGCTTTGTTCAATTAATTTTAAATATGCATGTTCATTTTCTTTCCGATTTTTCCAAAATGGATCCTGTACTTCTACTTCTAATACTTTATTTACGATTAATGTCTTTACGAAAATGTTATGCTTTTTTAACTGTTCAATCGCCTTTTTAGTTTCTAGGATTGGCAGTCTTTCTGGATTTAAAGTGAAAATATACCCTGTCAATGATGTATTAAGTAGTATCGACCTTACTTTTGCGAATCGATCTTTTCTATGTTGCAAGACTTGAAAGATTGGATCTTCAATTGGTTCTCCGTCGTTTAATAGTTGACTATAATTTTCATTTGTTTTTTTTCGTCGCTCTAATAAGCCGTCTATCCATACACTCATAAGCTCTGGTAACGTTAATAATCTAATCGTATGTCCAGTAGGAGCGGTATCAAAAATAATAGAATCGTAATGTTCGCCTTCATCTAATATAATGGATACGATTCGGTCAAATAATGCCGCTTCTTCGGCTCCTGGAGTAGAGCTAGCTGCATCTATTTGTTTATTCACTTCATCTTGCATATGAGAAGACACAACGCCGCGAATGTTTTCCTTCACTTGATTGATATATGCTCTTGCTTCTTCTTCTGGGCTAATTTCAATTGCAAATAAGTTTGGGTACACTTCTTTCGCACTGTTTTTTAATTTTTTATGAAATATATCCCCAATATTATGTGCGGGATCGGTTGAAACAAGCAATGTTTTGCGTTTTTCTTTCGCTAACATTAATGCAATACCAGCTGCACTTGTTGATTTTCCAACGCCGCCTTTACCACCAACAAATAGTATTTTTTTATGCTTATTCATATTATTCATCCTTTTAACAACAGCGGAAACCGCTGAGTGGTGATTTTTCCATTCCCATTCGTAAATGCCAGTCATGAAACTTTTCCATCATATAAGGATAGAGCTCAAGCGTGTAATAAAAAGCGGGATTTGGTAATCCTAACGTTTCAGAAAGACAAAGTAGTAAAAATAAATCATCTTCATTTCTAAGTTCTCTAGCAACTTCTGCCCGGTGCTGCACAGATAATATCTCATCATACCATTGAAATATTTTTTTTATGTTGTTTATATAGTCCATCTGTATCACCTATCTTTCTAATGGAAAAGGAGCCTAGCATAAACTAGGTTCCTTTTGAATCATATTATTGCTTAAACGTATTATCGAGCGAATTGTTATCTTTTTTCGAAAGCTCATAAATGGCAGTTAACACGATCCAAATAGCAAATACTAAAATAATCGCACCAAAAATGAATAATAGAAGATTTGCATTTGTTCCTTGTAAACCAGACCACTCAAAGAACACTTGTTGAATCATCGCCCAAGTAGTCATTACTAATAAAAACACCATAGGTATGAACGTTACTAAATAGTTTCTTCCTTGGCGTTTGAGCCATACGGAAATTAATAGTAAACTTATTCCGGCTAAAAGTTGATTTGTAGTTCCGAATAATGGCCATAGTATATAACCACCAGAACCAAACCCATTTGGTCCTTTCGGTAATAATACTAGTGCAGCACTTGATAAAACTGCGATAGATGTAGCTACATGTGTTTTCGTAATAGTAGGAACTTTATACTCTACTCCTAGCTCTGAAATAATGTACCTCATTAAACGTACAGATGAGTCTAAAGTCGTAGCTGCAAAGCTTACTACAATGACGGAAATAATCGTCCGAGCAATGTCAGCTGGAATACCAATTCCGGTAGCTAATTGTGCACCACCGGCGATAAAGTTTCCAAGACCGCCTTGATTTGCTGCTCCAAAACTACTATATGCTTCTTTAAATTCTCCAATATTAGCAAATAACGTTACACAAGCAATAATAGAAATTAATGCTAAGAAGCCTTCTCCTACAGCTCCAAAGTAACCGACAAAACGAGCATCTGTTTCTTTATCTAACTGTTTAGAAGTCGTACCAGATGAAACGAGTCCATGGAATCCAGAAATTGCTCCACATGCGATGGTTATGAACATTAGTGGTAGCCATGATTTATCTGCAGCGTCAGGGTTTGTCATAGGTGCAGTAATTTCTGGATTTAAGAATAATAGTCCAGCGTACATAATGACTAGGCCTACAACTAATTGATGCGAGTTAATATAGTCACGTGGTTGAAGTAATTTCCATACTGGTAGTGTAGAAGCGATATAACAGTAAACCATTAATATAATAATCCATACAAAGAAGGCCATGGAGACCCCGTCTAAGCCGAATAGAACAGTAGATCCTTCCCCACCGAAATATCGAACTAAATCAATTTGTAAAAATGGTACTTTACTAGTAACAACTGCAGTACCGTACATTACTAGTAGTGCAATAATGGATGGAATAAGCATGCTTTTCTTTCTTTTGAAAACGGCATAACCTATCCAAATTGCTAATGGAATTTCAATTAAAACTGGTAGTACGCTTGCTGGGAATCTAATAAATAGATTTGAAATAACCCAAGCGAAAACAGCGTTAACCATTAGTACTAAAATTAAAATAATAAATAAAAATAATAACTTAGCATTTCGTCCAATTAACTTATTAGCTAACGTTCCGACAGATTGCCCTTTATTTCTAACGGATAGAACAAGTGTTCCGAAGTCGTGAACACCAGCAGCAAAGACGGTTCCTAACACTACCCAAAGAAGGGCTGGTAACCATCCCCAATAAACTGCAATTGCTGGTCCTAAGATCGGAGCTGCCCCGGCAACAGAAGTAAAGTGATGCCCCCAAAGAACAGACCTTTTTGTAGGGACAAAGTCAACATCGTCTCTAAATTCATGTGCTGGAGTTACAAAATTAGGGTCTAGACGATAAATCTTTTCGGCAACAAATTTTGAATAATAGCGATACCCAAGGACAAATACTATCGTCCCAACTACAGCTAACCATATTGCACTCATCTTTTATCCTCCTCTACCTATTTAATAGTAGGTATTAATTACAACTACTATTATAATTTCTATGTAAGCGCTTTACAATATATATTTAGATTCTTCTGAATATTTTATATTTAAGAAGAAACAAATATAAAAAGCCTATGAATCTCTCATAGGCTCCTTCACTATATTAGTCCCAATCGATAGTTAGTATCTCTCCTGTATGAGCAGAAATATCTAGTTCTACCTCTTTACCTGATTGTTTCAGCTCAATTTCATAAACATATATACCATCATCTTCATCTAGCTCAACTTCTTCAACCTTACTATCTTTAATTTCATTTAATGCAATGGTAATTGCTTCTTCCTTCGTAATTAGTTTATTTTTACTTTTCTCAGTTGAACTGCTATTTGACTCATTACTGTTGATCCATTTTGAAATATCATCTTCTACGAAAATTACTTCCCCAGTATATGCGTCGATATAAATTTCTGCGTCATCATCCATCCATTCTACTTCTACTTCATATACGTATGAACCATTTTTTCTTTCTAGTTCAACTTCTTCTACTTCGCCTTTTCCAACATAGTTTAATGCAATGTTTTTAGCTTCCTCAACGGTTATTATTTCAACATTACTGTTGTTAACCTCTTTTGTATTACTTGAAGTATCGTTGTTGTTTGCCGAAACGACAGCTCCAATACCTCCAACACTTAACACTGCAACTAAAATTATTACCCATTTTTTCATCTCATTTTCCTCCTTTTTGTTCTTCAAATACATCTTAACCAATGAATCTTATAAATTCAGAAGAGAAAAATGAGAATTTGATGAGAGAATAAAATAAATTTCTCCATTAATCTTCCCAAATAATATTCAGTAACTCCCCGCTATACGCATCGATATAAACGTATGCTTCCATATCTTCATCTTCAACCTCTATTTCCACTTCAAATACGCTTCGACCGTTTTGTTGTATAAGTTCAACGTCATCAATTTCACCTTCCACGTTAGAAAGTGCTATTGCTATCGCTTCTTCTTCCGTTAGTAAAGTCTGTTCTGTTTCCGGTTCTTTGATGTCTGCTTCCAATTCTTCGGCAACCCGGTAAAGTAACAGTGCTCCATTAAAAGCATCCACTTCCATAAGAAAGGATCCGTCCCTTTGGCGGCCTTCCACACGGTATTTATTACTTTCATCGTTTAGTAATACAGAAACAATGACAGTTACCCCTTCTACGGTTTGATGAATTATTTCATTTAACTCTGTTAAACTTATGACATTCTTTAAAGGAGAGGTTTCCTGTACATGATCTTCCTTTTTATCATTTTGTAAAATGGTAATGATATCTCCAGAGTATGCATCAATTTCAATTGTATATTTACGGTCATTATCATCTAACTGTGCGACATAGATAGTATCTCCACCAGTGTCTAATTTTTCGATATTAATAATAGTTCCAGTATACTGTTCGTGAATAATTGTTTTAATTTCCTCTTCTTCGAGTGCAGCTTCTGTTGGTTTTAAGTACATTGGAAATAAAATTGCTATAGTAAGCGTTAAAATAAACAATAAAATGACTACCTTTTTTCTGTGAAGTAACTTCATTTTATTTCCTCCCGTATATCTTTACATTCTTTTAAAAATAGAGTGAAAGTAGTTCCTTCATTTACTGTACTAGCAACTTCAATTTTACCGTTATGTGCATCTATAATAGATTTTGCGATGGAAAGTCCTAATCCGCTTCCGCCTGTTTGTCGACTTCTTGTTTTATCCACTCTAAAAAAACGATTAAAAATATGGGGTAAATCTTCTGCAGGAATACCGATACCCTTATCAATGAAAAGTAATTTAATATAGTCCTTATCTTTTTCTATATTTATTTGTATGGGTGCTTTACTATATTTTAAGCCATTTTCTATAAGAATAAATAAAACTTGCTTTAGTTGTAAATCGTTTCCTAGCACAAAATATTCGGTATGTGTAGTTACTGAAACATCTCGGTCAAATGCTACGGATAGTTTTTTAGCCGTTTCTGTCGTTATTGCAGTAATATTAATTTTTTCCGAGAGCGTAGTAGCTTTTTCTTGTTCATTTGTTGCTAACAATAATAGTTGTTTCGTTAAGTTTTTCATTCTTATCGATTCATCATGAATTGCATTTATAGCTTCTTCCAGTCGATTTGGATCATGTTTTCCCCATCTTTTTAAAAGTTTAGAATAACTTTCAATAACGGTTAGCGGAGTACGTAATTCGTGTGAAGCGTCAGAAATAAATCGACGTTGTTTTTCGTAGTTGCTTTCTAATATTTCTATCATTTTATTAAATGTTTCCCCCATCTGCTCTAATTCATCTTTCGGTTTTTCCGAAACATTTAGGCGTTGGAAGGTTCCTTCTTTCCGAATTCGTTCCATTGTATTTTGTAATGTTTGAATTGGTTTAATAATAATCGTGCTCAATGACCGACCTGCTAGAAATGCAGGTACTAGTACAATAATAGAAGCAACAACTAATACAACTTTTAACGTATTCATTGTAGATTCATAAGCTACCATTTTCTCACTATACTCTAAAGCAACAACAGTTCCATCTTCCCAAATAACAGGTATGCTAGCTACAGCATAAGGATTATTGTTATGGTGGATAATTTCACTATGTTGAGATAATGAAAATGTAGAGGGAAGTGCTCTTAGGTCTGGATCTTTCGTAATAATGACAGCTTCCTTTCCTGTATCCCGAATTACTCTTATGATGCCATTAGTTGGTACATACCCTGATAAAAGCTCGGATGCCCTTGCGGTTACTGTTCGGTCATGTTTAATAGAGGAAGCAATCGATTTTGCTTGATTGCTTACACGCTCTAACTCAGAGTTTGCTGTTAAATGATTAAAGGATAAATAAATACTACCGTTTACAACTAATAGTAATAAAAAAAGTAAGCCGGTCGAATATAATGTTATTCTTCTAGATATACTCATTTTTTACTTTCCCTCATACTATAACCAACTCCGCGAATTGTGTTTATTAAAGGATTTGGAAATGGTTTGTCTATTTTTTGTCTCAAATATCGAATATATACGTCTACTACATTCGTATCCCCGTAATAATCAAACCCCCAAACATTTTCTAAAATTTGATCTCTATTTAACACTTGTTTCGGATGTTGCATCAAATAAATTAATAAATCAAACTCTCGCGGTGTTAAATCAATTAATGTATTGTCCCGTACAACTTCCCTCGTTTGTAAGTTAACACTTAAATTGTCCATGGAAAGAATTGTGTCTTGTTGAGGGATAATATTTCCCTGCACTCTTAAACATGCACGAATTCTTGCAAGCAATTCTTCAATTTCAAATGGCTTTGTCACGTAATCATTTGCTCCTTGATCTAAGCCCATAACTTTGTCAACAATCGTATCACGTGCCGTCAATAAAATAACTGGAGTTTGATTACCTCCCGTCCTCATTCTTCTTAATACTTCTATTCCACTAAGAATTGGAATCATAACGTCTAGCAATAGTAAAGACCATGTTTCTCTTTCTACACTTTGTAGTGCAGATTCCCCGTCAGACACTATTGAAGTTTCATATCCTTCATGTTCCAGTTCTAACTGCAATACTCTTGCAATGTTGGCTTCGTCCTCAACAATTAAAATTTTCTCTTTGCTCATTTTTTGTACCTCTTTTTTTATATATAGTTATAGTTTAACAATTTTTATAAAGTTAAACTATATATCAACGTGTATGTGATTATTAAAGGAATGATAACACAAATAATCTTCGCCTTTAAAACAAAGCAAAATAAAAAGGCCTAACGTAAGTTGGCCTACCCGATTTGCTGTTCTTCGTCTGTTTCATTTAGTAATGAGCGCTTAGAAGGGATAATCGAAATTTCATTTTTCTTTAATAAATGCTGTATATGCTCTATTGGCATGGCACCGCGACCTTTACCATTTTCAAGTGTGAATTGAACAATATCTCCACTTTTACGAACAATTGTAAATTTTTCAGCACTATTAAAATAACCGTTAATATTAGCTGAGATTTGATATTCAGTACCCTTCTCATACATGTTGGGAAAACTCCCTTTCTACTTCGTTTTTATTTAGTATGAGAATATTTAACATGAATTATTCATTAATGAGTAATATTACTCTATTTATGTCTAGGATATTTTGCCACAACATGTATAGCGCTAGTAATACGTTTATTTATCCATCTTAAGTTTTCTTTATTATTTAACTTATTGTAGGCGTTTTGACGCCCTTCTTCTGTAGTAACATAATGACTAGGTAGAGTATTTAAACTCAATGCGACAATGTCTGTTCTACATTGTTCACACTTGCAAAATGCCTGATAATCGGTACCTAGCATTTGAACTGTTACAAGTGTTTCTACTAGTTCCTCCATTACATTAACTAATTTTTTTGACATGAAAAAATTCCTGCTTCCAATTAATTTATGGTTCTTTCAATGTGACTGACTTAGTTTAATATGAATCTTTTTTATTTTCAAGTACCTTGTCAAATAATTAGTTGCTTTCGATAAAATTTTGGATAATTTGTACCTCTTTACTATACACTTCTTTCCCTAAAGCAATTAGCTGCTCGATAAATTCGATATCGTCAAAAGGCATTTCTTCTCCAAGCTCGGCGTTTAAACGTAAATACTGTGAGCCTAATAATAATTGACAATGGTAAGAAACAGACTCTGAAGATAAATGCAGTGCTAAATCAAGCAGTTTAGGGGTTATTTTTAATGAGGGCAACTGAAAAGGCAACCATTGTTTAATCCCCCAATCAATATTTTCCGATATCGAAAAATCAATCTTTTGTTGCCCTGTCCCTAAAGATAGTATATTGATCTCGTTAATATTTTGTTGGAAATGATGTAGAGCTTCCGTCATACATACTAGTGATGGATTGTTTGCCCATAGACCTCCATCAATCGATAAATATCGATTGTTAATGTTGTTAGGTGGAAAATAAACGGGTGCAGAACATGATGATAAAACAGCATCCCATAATTGCACACTGTTGTCAGTCTCTTCCTGAAAGCCAAAATTTGAACGATGGACAAAAGGTTTACCATGAGTAATATCTACAGCTGGGATGAGAAGTGGTTTTTGAATGTCGGATAAGGAAAGGTCACCGAACGCTTTTTGAAAAAATCTCCTCAAATATCGATCGCTATATATACTTTTAAAAAATCCTACCTTTGCTTGTTTGACAAAAATTTTTTTGCCGTACTTTTTGTAACTTGCCATCAGTTTATCCATACTTATTTTACATGTAATGGAAGCGGCAATGATTGAACCAGTACTTGTGCCGGCAAAGCAATCGAATAGCTCGTAAATTGGCTTTTTATATTTGTTTTCAATTTCTTGTAAAATGGCAATGGCAAAGACTCCTCTTATTCCACCACCGTCGATACTTAACATCTTCATATTTTTTCACCTTTTATACAATTTCCCTTGCTTCAATACAAAGAAAATCACACTCTTTGAATGTCCTCTTAATAGCTTCTCACCTACACGGCGTAATATTCTATATTATGAATAATGCATTCTTCTTTACCGAAATGGTAATGGGTGTTTCCCCTAAAACTTCTCCGTCTCCTTGAATATGTAAACGAACATCACTTGATATGGAAATATTTATTCCTTGAAGTAACATTACTTCCTTTTCAAATATGTGACTGCCCATAAACACTTTATAGAACAGTTTAAGTAATTTTAATTTTGTTTTACTCGAAATGATGCAAATGTCTAATTTCCCATCACTATTTCTGGCACTTGGACAAATTTTTAAACCTCCACCATAAAATTGGCTGTTTGCTACGGCAATTAACCAAACGTCATCAATTATTTTTACGCTTCCATCTATATTTATTTTTACAGTGGAAGGTTTATAGGTTAAAAATAATCGTAATGCGTTAATAATATAGGAGTGTTTTCCAAGCTTCCATTTATTCATGTAATGTTTCAGCCTTGATCTGTTCGTTAATTCAGCTACTTGTGCATCAAATCCAACACCGATAACATTTCCAAAATGTCCAAAATTACTATGTAAAAGGTCGATTGTACCAGTATTCACTTGTAAAATTCTATCAAGTGCTAGTGCGCAATCATTCGGAATATTGTTTGCTCTAGCAAAATCATTACCAGTACCAGCGGGAATAACGCCAATTGGGATGGATGTAGCTTGTAATATATTAATAGTTTCATTGATGGTTCCATCGCCACCAACTACAACAACGGCACTGATGTACATGTCTTCCTTAAGTACAGTATTCCAGAGATGTTTTTCGAGTTTCCCTTTTTGAGGTTCTGTTACATAATAATTGTATGAAACCTGTTCCTTTTCCAACCGCTTGCGTACTTCTTCCCATACGTTTTTTCCTAGTCCATCTCCTGAAGTAGGATTCACGATAAAATAAAACATATAGAAACCCCCTATCCGCGCTTTCTATTCTTTTCTTTAGAATACCTGTTGTATGGAAGGAATAACAATCTTTTTTTATTAGGATTGTTCGCTTAAACACTTTTACTAATGGTAAAAAAATTGTTGACAATAACAGCTCTAGCTCATATAATTACCTTGAAGTTAATTATCTCGAATTTGAAATTTATTAATTAAGGGGAATTAGGGAGGAATTATTATGGCAAAAACAAATTGGGTTTTGGATCCAACTCATAGCTCAGTAGACTTTTCAGTCAAACATATGATGTTTGCGACAGTTAAAGGTGGGTTCGAAGCATTTAATGCTACTATCGTTGCAGATCCACAAGATTTAACTACTGCTACGATTGAATTTACCGTTGAACTAAATAGTGTTAATACACGTAATGACGATCGTGACAATCACCTTCGCTCTGCAGACTTTTTTGATGTTGAAAACCATCCAACTATGACGTTCAAAGCAACTAACATTGAAAAAACAGATGATAACGAATATGATGTTACAGGTGATTTAACTATTCGTGGAGTGACAAAATCTGAAACTTTGCTTGTTACATTTGAAGGGTCTGGAATTGATCCCTGGGGAAATGAAAAAGCTGGATTTGCTGTGGAAGGAAAAATTAAACGTAGTGATTACGGATTAACTTGGAATGCAGCGCTTGAAACAGGTGGAATATTAGTTGGTGACCAAATTAAGGTTTCCTTACAAATTCAAGCAGCAAAAGAAGCATAAAAATTTTCAACAGTGGAGGGTCATATCCCCCACTGTTTTTTACTTTATTTAGAGATTCTTTCCTATTCCAATTAACATAGAAATTGTTGAGCAACTAGTTCATAGGACTTAATCTTATCTTCGCTACGATGGACGTTCGTGATAATCATTACTTCATCTGCATTATATTGATTGATTAGTTCTCCTAGCTGATTCTTCACTTCAAGAGGATTTCCGATAATCATATTATGTTTACTAGCCTCATCTATCTCTTTCTTTCCTATAGACTGTAAGTATTTTTTTGCTTCCACTATTGATGGCAACGCTTCTTGTTTTTCTCCTCTCATCATCTTTATACTCCAAGCTAAATTACTTAATGAGAGTTCGTGTGCTTTGTCAGTGGATTCTGCGCAAATAACAGAAACTGTAACGATACTATAAGGTTCGGATAAAAAATTACTAGACTTAAACTGTTTTTTATAAGAGGAAACGATTTCTGTTCCATTTTTTTCACTCATAAATTGACCAAACGCATAACTTACTCCTTTTTCGGCAGCTAGTTGAGCACTTTTCCCACTTGTACCTAACAACCATGGTTGTGGTGCATTCATAGGTAATGGAGCTGCTGAAATTCCGGAGAAAGGGTGATCTTTCGGAATGTCGTGTTGTAATAAGTGCAGTAATGTTTGAAAAGAATCGGGCATATTTCGTACGTTCTCTAAAAAGTTGCCAGATAATGCGATAGAAACTTCTGCTGAACCGCCTGGAGCTCTACCGATTCCTAAGTCTATTCTATTTGGGAATAATGTAGCTAATAGGTTGAAGTTTTCAGCTACTTTGAACGGTTTATAGTGAGGCAATAAAATTGCACCAGAACCAATTCTTATTGTTTTTGTTTGTTGACCTATGTACGCTAACATAATTTCTGGAGAAGGACACGCCAATCCAGGAAAATCATGATGTTCAGCAATCCAGTACCTTTTATAACCTAAACGTTCACCAACCTTTGCTAATTCGGTAGAATCTAAAAGCGCATCTCTTGCAGATTTACCGGAAGAAATAACAGCTTGGTCAAGGATACTCAATTTCACGGTACCACCTCCATATCGATAATTTTTCCATAGTTTGTTTATTATAACCTTTACTAAAAAAGCCTGCTAAAAATATAGCAGACTTTAAACGAATTATATGGATAGTAAGGATACGGTATCTCTTTGTTCTAAATCATGAACCATCTCTAACCATTCTGTTGGCTTGTTCTCTAAAACAGAATAATATCTCTTTAAAAATTGAACGATTAAATTTGCGGGTAGTTCAGTAGCGTTATTCATCGGTAAGAAACATAAATCTAATCCAGAAACTGCTTCACCATCATTATTCCATGAAGGATGAACATAATTAAATTCTAATTTTCTATAACCTAAATGAGCCAATACTTCACGACGAACGTAAGGATTCATAGACTTTACTCCACCAAAATCATAATGGTCTACTAGGTATGGGTTATATATTTCTGCAAACATTCCGCTTAATTGCTGTCCATTATCTTTTGCTAATGAATGTAAATCAACTAATCTTTTTTCTGCTAGGAATGGTCCTACTCCAACACCGTCTTTTCCAATAATCGTAAAATCAGTCATTGCCACGTTAAAATCTTCGTAATAACGGTATTCTGTTGCACCAACAACCTCGTTATTGACTACAGCAACGAACACACGAATTGTTGGATCTTCTAACGGCTCTTTCCATAGACTAAATTCAAGTACTTCTTCTTTAGGAAAGACAGTTTGCATTAATTGATGCATTTGTTTAAATAAAGGATCTTCTATTGAGGTGATACGACGATATTCCATTTTTTCATCTCTCCTAATCTTCTATCTTAATAAATGGATTTTTCCATTCCATTAGTGCACCATAATTACAAGAATCAGCATCTTCTAAATAATTCTCAACCACTTTAACAGGAGTTCTACCGGCTCTAAGTAAAAAGGTGATAACCGGATCTTTTAGCTCTCCCTTAACAACTGCATCTAAATATTGTGATGGTGTTAAAGATTCAGCCTGTTTATGAAAGCCTGGCATTCTCCCACCACCTAGTAAACGGGTTAATTTCTTTTCAATTACAATCTCATACATGGACTGCATTAGATGTTTACCAAGTCCTAATTTTCGATATTGTGGACTAACACAAATGTCAACTACGTATAACGTATTACCATTATCATTATGATTACGTATATACCCGTTATCAGTGATGTCTTCCCATGTATGATCTTCATTATGGTAATCTACTATTAATCCAGTCATAGAGCCAGCGATCCGGCCATCTACTTCAATGCAAAGCGCCCCTTCTGGGAAAAGTTTAACATGATTTGATAGTTGTTCCTCATTCCACCATAATTCGGATGGAAATGGTGGTGGGAAGCTTTCTTCTTGAACTTTCATGAGACTAGTGAAATCGGACTCCTTATAATTACGAATAATTGCTAGTTTCGGTTGGTCATGATCAAAAACATATAATTTCTTGAAATACAAATTATCTTCCCCCCTTATTGAATAACAAGTTTTGTTGGGGCTTCCCAGTCTGGATAAAGATCTGTTCTACGGTCCCTCCATGTAGTAACAGATCCTTTTTCTCTTACTTCGTATAATAATTGTAAATCTAAGTCAGCTGTAACAATCATATCTTGGTTAATCTCACCCTCTGCCATTATTCCTTTAGGGGGAAATGGAACGTCGTTTGGAGTAATAATCGCTCCTTGACCAAAGTTACCTCGCATAAAGTCAACAGTTGGTAATGAGCCAATTGTTCCAGTTGTCACAACGTAAACTTGATTTTCAATCGTACGAGCATGGCAAGAATAACGAACACGATGGAAACCGTGACGATCGTCCGTACAAGATGGACAGAAAATAACGTCTGCGCCTTTCGCTTTTGCCATACGGACAATCTCTGGGAATTCAATATCATAACAGGTTAACATTGCTATTGTCCCTTTATCCGTATGGAATACTTCTAAACTATCTCCTGCTGACATATTCCACTCATTTACTTCTGTAGGAGTAATATGAAGCTTTGCTTGCTCAGCAACTCTTCCATCAGGATAAAATAAATGCGCAACATTATATAATTTATCATTACGTCGAACAACATGCGTACCACCAATAATATGCATACCAGTCTCAGTAGCTAATTTAGTAAATAACGATAGGTATTGTTCTGTAAAAATAGGTAGATCTTGTATAGATAATGCTTCCCCATTTTCATTCCCTATCGACATTAATTGAGTTGTAAAAAATTCAGGAAATAAAACGAAGTCTACATCAAATTCTTGTGCTGTTTTCACATAATGCTCCACTTGGCGAGCGAACTCTTCGAAGCTATGAATAGTATGGAGATGATATTGAACGGCAGAAACTCGTAGTTTCATTATAATCTCCCCTTTCTAAAAAATAGGTAAGATAAATAGAATTATTTCATTAACATTATTCGATATTCCATACAAAATAACAAGTACGCACTTATTGTGCACATAGTGTCTAAAAGTATACTATGGGCACTTACTAGTATTTCATGTTAAAAAAACGATGTTTCTTATATAACACCGTTGTATTTTTATATATTATTTGATATTTCTTCTTGATGTGCTTCGGAAGAAACGGAATCTTCCATATATTTTTTTCCCCATTCATACATGGAGTCTAAAATTGGAATTAAACTTTCCCCGTATTCTGTTAAAGAATATTCTACTTTTGGAGGGACTACTGGATATACTTCGCGATGAACGATAGAATCGGACTCTAACTCTCTCAACTGATTCACTAGCATTCGTTGGGTAATTCCAGGTATTAATGCTTTCAATTCTCCAAATCGTTTTGTTCCTTGCTTACCTAAATGCCATAGTATTAACATCTTCCACTTTCCACCGATTATGGCAAGTGTTAATTCCTTTTCGCAATTAAACGTTTGGTTCTTTACATTTCTCATTTTCAATGCTCACCTACTTTTACTAATGGTGTAAAATTTACCGAAATTCACTAGTAACATTATACAAATAAATATTTTTTATGTATATAATAACTGCAGTTTATTTAAAGAATGTCTTTAAAAACGAAGAACGATGACGAAAGGCCATCGTTCTTCGTTTACCTGAGCTTATTTATATTTTTTCCATAATATATTTCATCCATTTCATCTTGTAGCTTTTCTGTAATTTCTTCTATTTCCTCTGCTGATAATGAATCTTTGGAATATCCAAATAAATAATTGTTGAGATCAAACTCTTTTAATTTACATTTCGTGTGAAAAATGTTTTCTTGATAAATGTTAACATCAATCATATCGAACATGTCTTTAATCTCATCTGGTATATAATTTTGAATTGAATTTATTTCATGATCGATAAATAATTTCTCTCCATCAATATCACGTGTAAAACCTCTAACCCGATAATCCACAGTCATTACATCTGTCTCAAACGAATGGATTAAATAGTGTAACGCCTTTAACGGTGAAATTTCACCACAAGTTGAAACATCAATATCTGCTCTAAACGTACTTATACCCTCACTTGGATGAAACTCTGGGTATGTATGAACAGTAATATGACTTTTATCTAATCCCATCACTACTGCTTCAGGTAGCGGGCCAGGAGACTCTTCATATGATTCATTAGGTACTTCTACTATTGGACCTTCTGAAACTAAAATCGTAACACTAGCCCCTTGAGGAACATAATCTTGTTTCGCTACATTTAGTACATGTGCTCCGATAAGATCGGCAACGTTTTTTAGTATATTAGTTAGACGATCTGCGTTATACTGTTCATCAATATAATCAATATATGCTTCTCGTTCTTCTTTTGTTCTAGTGTAGCAAATATCGTACATATTGAAACTTAATGACTTCGTTAAATTATTAAAACCATGAAGAGTGACTCTTTGTTCTTGATTCCATTCCATGACAAGTTCCCCTCTTTCATTCTTATTCGATTTACTATATTAGTTAACATACCCAAACTTTAAGCAATATAAATATGAATTAACATTCAAGAGTAAAAAAACGCCTATGCAACAACATAGACGTTGTATATACCTATTTTTGATAAGGAATATTTAATAATTCTGGTACAGTAACAAATTCAATTCCTTGCTCTTGAAGAGAAGGGATAATTTGTTGTACTGCTTGAATTGTTCCAGTTCTATCACTCGTCCAATCGCCGCCATCATGCATTAAAATAATGGAACCAGGTTGTGTATTACTTAATACATTGTAGGCAATAATATTTGGCGGATCTTCTTGCCAATCTAAGGAATCTACGGACCATCCTACTACTGTATAGTCCATCTCCCCTAGTCTTTCTACTAATTCGTTAAACAAAAAGCCATATGGCGCTCTAAACAATTTTGTCCGATACCCTACAATTTCTGCTAGTGTATCTTCTGTTCTTTGAACTTCTGTTTCTAATGTTGCAATATCTCCAACTTCGACAAGATTAGGATGCCAGTATGTGTGATTTCCTATTATATGTCCTTCGTCTACAATCCGTTGAACTAGCTCTGGATAAGCAGCCGCTCTTGCTCCCATTAAGAAAAAAGTAGCCTTCACATCATTTTCTTTTAATACATCTAACAACTGAGGAGTGAATCGTGGATCTGGTCCATCATCGAAAGTTAAAGCTACTCTATTCTCCTCTGTAGACCCTCTTAACACAACAATCTCAGGGTATCTTTGTTGAAGAATAATATTAGATACTGGTCGTTTTATTCTTTCTACTAGTTCAGGACCCCCTTCTGGCTGCGGGATGTCATCGGGCTGTTGACGATTATCACGCTCTTTTTTCCAAAACCAAGTAGGTACTTCCTCTCCTCCCGAGCTATGGGCTGATAGTGTGGAAGGTTGTATTAGTAACAATAGTACGAGTAATGCAAATGCAATGCTATATAGCTTTTTCATTGTTGTTCTACTCCTCTTCAATAAGCATTCAATGTTTCAAACTTGAAGTGACACCATCAGCAGCTTCTGCAAGTGAATGGAAATTTTCATTCATAATACTACTTATTTCATCATTGGTAAGTATTCTATTTTGTGATTCAGTAGATGAAACTGAATTTTCTTCTGTTGGTGATTGTTTATTCCGATTATTATTAATCGCAATTAGAGTGACCCCGAGTCCGATACCTATCGCTGTTGTCCATAAGTTAGAAGTTCTACTAGTTGTAAACATACTTTTTATCCCAGCCTTTCTTATTTTAAATATGATTCGACTTTTTTAATCGCATTATTTAATTTATTTTTGTTTTTTTCAAACATTTCTTTTGCTTCTTTATTATCTGTTGCTAGAGCAAACCCCTCTAGGTCAGCTGCACATTTTTTTAGCATTGCTAACAATAGTGGTCTTTGCTGTGGTGAAGGAACTGTTATTGTATCATCATATAAATCAATCGTTAGTTCACCGTAAGAATCAACTTGTCCAACATATACGTTTTCTAACAAAACACCTAATTTATCAAGTTCTGTTTGTAACCACTGTCTATTTTTTCCGCTTTTTCCTAACGAGTCATCAACTATTTTTCCATCTTGGATGACAGTATAAGGTTCCTTCTCTTCAGCTACTTTTATGTTTAACAATTTAGGTGTTACGGGTAACATCTCTTTTTTCGGAAAAACACTTACATCGCCTGTTGCTTCTAAAATAGCGAATTCTACATCAGCATATTTAAAGATGTTTTTTTGACGTAAGGAACTTAAGAGCTCATCTGTTGTTAGTTTTTCCTTTTTTAAATTATCTTCTAAAATTTTTCCATCTTTTATTAAAACGGTTCCATTACCTTTAGTAAAATCATGAAACTTTTTACTTTTTAGTGCGAATAAATCAATTAAAAATAATACTAGGCCTATAAGAAGAATAGAAATAATCCCGTGAATGAATGGACGATCAGCTATTATAATAAAAGCGGACAAACCAGCTATAGTTATACTTGTTAAAAATTCAAATAAACCTAAATCACCGACTTTCTTTTTACCAACAAGCTTCGTTATTGCAAAAAAGAGAACGATGACTACGAATGTTTTTAATAGAACCTCTACCCATCCAGGCAAATAATACCACCTCTTTAATTACTTTTATATTGTGGTTCCTCTGTTTCAATTTCCACTACCCTCATTTGAAGGTCGTTACTTATTTCTTCAATCGTTATCATTGTTTCGTGAAATACTTTCTTTGCCTTTTCTTCCTCACTATTAATTGCTAAATGAGATAATTGTGCGTCAATATTTTTTAATGTTGCTACTGTTTGTTTTACGTTAGAAATAACAGTCATTAAGTATCACCTTTAATCATTTAGTTTGGAGTTGACAATATTGCCAACTCCTTTTTTATAAACATTATTGATTATATTGTGGCTCTTCTTGTAAGATTTGTTGCAGTCTTGGCTCAATACTGTCAATAATCGTTTGTGTTTGTGTTGCCGCATTTTGATAAAGTTGTTTTGCTTGCTCATTATCAGTTTGTAATGCAAACGTTTCAAAGCTCGCTTGTGCACTCTTTAGACCAGCTACCGTTTGTTTTACCTGTGTCCCTACAGTCATGTTCATCCCTCCTAGTAATAAATTCGTGTATATTTTTCGTTAAAATAGAAAAAAAATGACTACAATTTCATCCCAAAATAACTACTTATTTCCTCTACATACATAATTTTTATTCTCCTTAACTGTTGAAAGTCAAAAAAGGTCAAAGTATAATATAAATACCGGAAGGTCAAATATAGTCAAAGTCAATTTAAATAAGGAGGTATATTTATGCTTTGTCAAAAATGTAAATTTAATCATGCAAATGTTGAATTACGCATTCAAGTAAATGATGAAAACAAAAAAATACATCTTTGCTCAAAATGTTACAAAAACATAAACAATAAAATACCTGTCCCTAACGGCTTGTTCCATAATAACTTTCCTTTTGGCGATTTCGCTAATTGGAATGGAACGGATGAACATTTTGACAATAAAATGAATGAGCCTGTAACAAAAAACTCTAATCGTGGTGGAGGTATACTAGATCAATTAGGGAGAAATATAACAACCGCTGCTAAAGCTGGTTTGATTGACCCAGTAATTGGAAGAGATAAAGAAATACAACGAGTGATAGAAATACTAAATAGAAGAAATAAAAACAATCCTGTCTTAATTGGAGAGCCAGGTGTTGGTAAAACAGCTGTTGTTGAAGGGTTAGCGCTTCATATTGCAGAAGGAAAAGTCCCTGCCAAACTGAAAAATAAGGAAGTCTATTTATTAGATGTGGCCTCATTAGTAGCTAACACAGGTATTCGTGGACAATTTGAAGAACGTATGAAACAAATTATTCAAGAACTACAGGAAAAGAAAAACATTATTTTATTTATTGATGAAATTCACCTTCTTGTTGGTGCAGGATCAGCTGAAGGCTCTATGGACGCTGGTAACATATTAAAACCAACCCTAGCTCGTGGCGAATTACAACTTGTTGGTGCGACTACTCTAAAAGAATATCGTCTAATTGAAAAAGATGCAGCATTAGAACGTCGATTCCAACCGGTTACAGTGACTGAACCGACATTAGATGCTGCATTAACGATACTAAAAGGCATTCGTCATAAGTATGAAGAGTTTCATCAAGTTAAATATTCAGAAGATGCTTTGAAAGCTTGTGTAAACCTTTCTCACCGATATATACAAGATAGACATTTACCCGATAAAGCAATTGATTTATTAGATGAGGCTGGTTCAAAGAAAAATTTAATAGATCCTATGGTAGATTTTGAATCGATGCAGATTCGACTTAAAGAAATTGAGACAGAGAAACAGAAAGCATTGAAAGAAGAAAATTATGAAACTGCTGCAAAACTTCGAGATGAAGAGCTGAAAATAGAAAATGAACTTAAGAAAGAAAACAAGAGTGTACCTACTGTTTCTGTTGAAGATGTAGAAGCAATTATTTCAGAAAAAAGCGGAATCCCTCTAGGTAAAATTCAAAATGATGAACAAAATCAATTGAAAAATTTAGAGGGAAATTTAAATAAGAAGGTTATCGGTCAGCATAAAGCAGTTGAAAAAGTTGCAAAGGCAATTAAAAGAAACCGAATAGGTATAAAACGAAAAAATCGCCCAGTAGGTTCGTTTTTATTCGTAGGTCCAACTGGTGTCGGAAAAACAGAATTAACAAAGTCGTTAGCTGAAGAGCTATTTGGTACAAAAGATTCAATGATTCGATTAGATATGAGTGAGTATATGGAAAAACATTCTGTATCTAAATTAATTGGTTCTCCCCCGGGTTATGTAGGCCATGAAGAAGCTGGGCAATTAACGGAAAAAGTGCGTCGAAACCCTTACAGTATAATTCTATTAGATGAAATCGAAAAAGCACATCCTGACGTACAGCATATATTCCTTCAAGTAATGGAAGATGGTCGATTAACCGACAGTCAAGGACGTAATGTAAACTTTAAAGATGCAATTATTATTATGACAAGTAATGCAGGAGTGACAGATAAAAAAATTACTGTTGGATTTAGTAACACTTCAAAAAATGAATCAAACAACAGTGAGTTTATAGATTCATTATCTGCTTATTTCAAACCAGAATTTTTAAACCGCTTTGATGGTATTATTCAATTTGATTCGTTAAACGAGAAACAATTAGTTGAAATTGTTGATATAATGCTTACTGATTTAATGAATGTTATGAAGGAAGAACATGGTATTACCCTTTCCATTACAGACAAAGCGAAAGTAAAATTAGCCCAATTAGGTTATCACCCAAGTTTCGGGGCTAGACCGTTACGTCGTATTATTGAAGAAAAGGTAGAAGACAAAATTGTCGACCTTATGATGGAAAATACTTGTGAGGAATTATGTATTGATGTAGATCATGAGGAAAGTATCGTTATAATAAAACATAAATAACCGGTAAAAGCTGTTCTTACTACTCAAGTAGTAAGAACATTTTTTAATATTTTTATATAGTAAATTTCAATAAAATGGACAATATAATTTATAAGATTTTATTTAATAAAATGAGGCGGTACATACTTATGAAGTACTTTAAACCTGATTTTGAACTGGATCACTTTTCAAAAATGGATGCTAATTGGTTGGAACACCATCGAGTAAAAACAATATTTTCAGATTTAGATAGTACATTAGCCATACACGATGAACCTGGTGGAGACGACTTACGAACATGGATTCAAATGTTAAAAAACCATCAGGTAAAACTCGTTATAGCGTCAAACAACAGTCAAGGGCGTGTGGATCGATTTTGCCAGCCTTTTGGTATTATTGGTTTTGGCAAATGCGCAAAGCCAGCTCCTTATAAATTACGGAAGCATATGGACGCAATAGGCGCTTCAAAAGATACTAGCGTTTTTCTAGGTGATCAATTATTTACGGATGTTTGGTGTGGAAAACTGTTGAACATTCGGACGGTTCTAGTTAAACCAATCGGAAAAGAACATGAGCCTATACAAATTGTCTTAAAAAGAAAGTTAGAAACAATAGTGAAAAATCGATGGTGAAAAAGAAAAACTGCTAAAACAACAAAAGAACATAGATAATAAAGAAATTGAGGTAAACAAGCTTTTCCCTAATTAACGTTCTTCCTTAGGAGAAAAAATAGAAGGTGATCATTCATATCACCTTCTAAATTCAAAATCGATATAGCTTAACAGATCATCTATTCCATGATTAAAAGTAAAGAAATGAGGAAATTGCTCATCATCTAGTAAAAGTAAGTGTGGGTCATCATTTTCAGGTAAGATAATAATAACTTCCTCTACTATATGATAAAACCATTCGTTTGAAACGGTAACGGGTTTTACTAGTGGGACTTTTATCATGTGTCCAGTTTTAGGTATAGGATCAAGCTTTTTATATACTCCGTTTATATTATTAATTATTTTAAACGTTTCTCTTTGAATGTCACTTGAAGAAGAAAACGTCTTCACAACAGAACTAATGCTATTATCGAAAATTTCTACTTTTTTCTCTTCTTCTGCTCCACACACTATATTTCCGCAGAATGTAACAAGTAAAATTAGTAGGAAAACCTTTTTATACATTTCATCACCTCTTCTCTAGTCATTTCCTAAAATCCGTTAGTAATGATACAGGAGCATTTATTTTATAGTTTCCTACATTTAAAAAAGGTATTACTATAAAAGTAATACCTTTTCTTTACATTAATCATTATTTAATGATCTATAAAAATGATTAGCTTTTTCCACCACATAACCACTTCCACCCTTATCTTCTACTCCTTCGATAAGAATAGCGGTCACGATATTAGGCTGTTGTTGATCGTAGGACACAAAAATACCATTTTCCGTACCAACCGTTCCTTGCTCGCGTTTAATTTCGGCAGTTCCTGTTTTTCCTGCAATAGCTTTTGACTCTAAATTAGCTTTTCTTGCGGTCCCTTCTGTTACAACTTGTCGTAAATATTGTTGTAGCTGCTTCGCATGTTCCTCGCTAGTTAATTCAGTCCATATTTCGCTAGCTTCTTCTTCAAAAAGTAAGGGCTTCATCATATTTCCGTTGTTGACGATACCGCCGTAAATATTAGCTAAATGTAACAGAGGTAATAAAATTTCCCCTTGACCATATGCAGTATCTGCAAGAGCTATCTCACTACTAATGGAGTTAGAATTAGAAATTTGCGGTGGTGTTAAATAATATTTAAATGGTAAAGCTTCACCAAATCCAGCTTTTCTTAATCCATCCACAAAAACATCAGTTCCAATTTTTAAACCTAATTGAGCGAAATAAATATTATCAGACACAACAATTGCATCTTTTAAATCAACAGAATGAATGGAGCTATCTACTCGAGTTACTTTATAATTGCCCCAGGAGTCATCTTTTTGCCATTGTTTTTCAGTAATTTCAACTTTTTCTGCTGGGTCTATTATGTCATTGTTTAAAGCAATCATCGATGTTAATAACTTAATAGTCGACCCAGGAGAGTATGAAGCATGGAACCTATTTAATAACGGTAAATCCTCATCGTTTGAAAGTGATATATCCAACCCAGGAGATAGGTTAAACACATATTCATTTGGATCAAAGGAAGGTAAGCTTATTAAACTACGAACTTTCCCAGTTTCAGGCTCAACTATTACGGCTGTACCTTTTTCTTCCCTTAATGTTTCGTATAGAGATTGTTGTAAATTACCGTTAATGGTTATTTGCACGGTTTCTCCATTTCTAGCTTCTGTCCGTGCAATTTCTACTGTACTACCGTCTTCCTTTTCATAATAAATACTTTTTCCATCAATCGGCCTTAATCTATCTTCTAACAATTGTTCAAGACCCCTTTTTCCTATCCAATCGGAAGCTCCATATTGCTTATCAGCATATTTTTCTAACTCTTCCGCTGTAATCGGGCGTATATAACCTATAAGATGAGCAAGTGACTCTCCATAAGGGTAAATACGGGAGCTTGCCATTCTGACACTAACTCCAGGAATAGTTTCCAATTCCCGAACGACTTGTTCGTCACTTAACGAATACTTCCTAATAGGAACAAAATGGTCTGGTTGTACCCAACTTTGAGAATATTCACTTTCGATATACTCTTCACTTAAACTCGTTAGGGAAGCAACTTCTGATAATGATTCACTACTAAAGTTTCCAGGAACAATACCGATTTCAAAAACTTCTCCGTTCGCAGCAAGTGTGTTACCTTCACTATCAAGTATTTCCCCTCTTACTCCTTTGAAAGTTCCGATTCTAACTCTATCTCCAGTAGACAATTGTGGCAAAATAAAATGTGTATCCCATTCAATAAACCAATCTTCTTGTTCGTCTTCAACCACTTCTTTTTTAAATGGAACATCGACCGAATAATCAATATTTCCTGCCAGTGTGTCAAATTGGATGGATATCGGGATGGATAACTCTTCTAGCTCCTCCCAAACTATGTTTTCATCTTGAATAGTAATCTTTAAATTATCTACTTGAAGATCAGCATAAAGTTTTTCGTACCTCTCCCCAAACTCTTCAAATGTGAAACGTTCTTTACTAGTAGTTGTTAAGTAATTTTCATACATAGAGGTGTAGTCCGAATTACCCCAAAGTTGTATGTAATCATTAAGCTTATTATATGGATTTGCTTCTTCTTCCTTTTGGCAGCCTATTAAGAATAAAAGACATGCTAATGCTATTATTATGTTTTTTTTCAAGTATTTTCTCCCCCCATTTATAAAGAAAACATTGTATATATTATACCATTTATTTGAAATTGTATGGTAATTGTTCGACCTTTCTTCCGTTCCTCCCCTTTGTTGTCGTTGCCTTTGTTAGTGCATTTAGTATGGCCTCTTCTGTAGCTTCTGCGGCCGCTTGAAATAAAAGGTTCATACACTCCGAATCATCTCTTAAAAAAGTTAGTGTTTCCAAAACGTCTGAAGAATTATGTGGTATTGTTTGTGCGTTGGAAAATGCAATGACAATGTCCCCACTTCCATTGTGTATATTGCTGCCTACCCGACTAAGGCCAACTGATGCTCTTTTAGCTATTCTTTTTAACTGTCGAGCATCAAGTGGTGCATCCGTTGCAATAACGATAATAATAGAACCAGGTGGTTGTTTGGAAGCTGTAGAGTTATTCTCTAAATTCTTTAACCCGTAACGTAAATAAGGAAACTCCTCTTTTTTACCGAAATTAGCTTGAACTAAGCAACCAAGTGTATAACACTTTTCATTTGAGCTAACAATCCTCGAAGAACTACCAATTCCACCTTTAAATCCAAAACAAACCATTCCTGTTCCTCCACCAACTGCGCCTTCTTCTACACGATCTTGAGAAGCGTTTCGGATAGCTTGAATAGCATGTTCTTTTGTTACGTTTAATTGACGAATAGAGTTTAAATAGCTATCATTACATTCCCCAACTACAATATTGACAGTTCCGGTAGTGTCCCCAATATCACTATTTTCACGGAGTAAATAATGTAACGTTCCTTCTGCCACTGCTGGGACACTAAACGTATTTGTTAGCATGATTGGAGACTCTAATTGTCCCAATTCTTCTACTTGTACTAGGCCAGTTGTTTTTCCAAAGCCGTTAATGGTGTAACTGTTTGCAATTACTTTTTGTTGAAAAATATTCCCTTCATGTGGCAATATTGCAGTTACGCCTGTGCAAGCATAATCTGTTCCAGCTAACTTTTCTTTTATTGTTGAATGACCTACTAAAACACTTCTTACATCTGTAATACAATTCTTTTCCCCTGTTGGTAACGCTCCGATTTTAACACCAAGTTCACGAATTTTTTGTCGGTTCATCATTATCCCCTAATTTCTTCTTTAACTAGTTCAGTGAAAGCCTGTTGTATCTTCCTCGTAAATGAACCAGGTTTCCCGTCGTTTATCTTAACTTCATCTATCATTGTAATTGGTACAACTTCATTAGTCGTTGATGTTAAAAATACTTCGTCTGCATTCAATAAAAATTGCTTTGAAACAGGCTGTTCTTTTATTTTCCATTCTTTTTGATGGAACAATTGCAATAATTTTATTCGAGTAATTCCGTTCAAAATATAATTATTCGCAGGATGAGTATAAATAGTATCGTCCTTAACGATGAATATGTTAGAAGAAGAACCTTCAGTTACTTGGCCATCTCTAAGTAGAATAGCCTCATATGCACCTTGTTCATGTGCTTCCTGCTTTATCATAATGTTATAAAGGAGATTTAAGCTTTTAATGTCGCATCGAAGCCAGCGTAAATCTTCCGCTGTTATTGCTTTAACCCCTTGTTGCTGTACATCGGATACATCGGAAAATGGTAATGGATACGCAATTAATAAAGGTTTTATTTTGGAATCATACTGATGTTTTCTCGGTGCAACGCCACGTGTTATTTGTAAATAAATACTTCCGTTCTTTACGCTGTTTTCGTTTATTAAGCGTACTATTAATTGTTTTACTTCTTCTCTTTCTATTGGTATGTTAAGACGAATTTCTTCAGCACTTCTATATAAACGATCTACATGTTCCACTAGTGTAAAAGCTATCCCGTTGTATACGTTAACTACTTCATAAACACCATCTCCAAATTGATAGCCCCTATCTTCCATATCTATCGTAACTTCTGACTTTTCCAAAATCTCACTGTTAAATAGTACCTTCATTAATATCCACTCCTAAAAATAGTAGTTTTTCACCTTGAAATGCCATTAGTATTAAGGCGTATAATTTTTTATGATTCTTGTCACTTATATCCTGTTATAGCGCACATTATGTACCTTGTTGCCGACAAGAATAGCACAATTAGTGCTAACCTTCAATCCATTATTTTTAAAAATTTCAAATTATGTTTCTCTTATATAGAAAACACACCGAATACTCTTCGGTGTGTCTATATATCAAAATATTTACATAGTGAACGCGAATACAATAGCGACACCAGCTCCAATTGCAAAGGCAGTGAGAAGCGCTTCTGCTCCTTTAGAAAGACCTGATACAAAATGGCCAACCATTAAGTCTCTTACAGCATTAGTTATTAATAGCCCTGGTACTAGTGGCATAACAGAGCCAATAATTATTTTATCGATTTCATGTCCAATTTCAAATTGAACAATAAAAAATGAAAGAAGACCGATAATAAAGGAGGCCATAAATTCCGCAAAAAACTTTACTTTAGTAAAGTGATCGATGAAATAAAAACTTGTAAACCCAAAACCTCCAATAAAAAAGGCTGGGAAAAAGTCAAGCCAAGTTCCTTTAAACATAATAAGAAAGGATGCGCTCGCTATTGCAGCTGCTAAAATTTGTACAAAAATTGGGAAGGAAAGATTTTCTTTCTCTAATGATTTTAACCTTTGAAATGCATCAGAGATAGTAATATCTCCGCTCGTTAATTGGCGAGATATTTGATTTACTCTAGCAACTTTTTCTAAATCGGTTGAGCGTGTATTAATTCTGACTAGTCTAGTCGGATTCTCTCCTTCTAACGATACAATAATTCCTGTAGGTGTAGAATAACTATGCGTATCAGGATAATCACATGCTAATGCCATTCTACTAATCGTATCTTCCACTCGGTACGTCTCAGCACCACTTTGCATCATTATTTTGCCTGCCAATAAACAAGTTTTCAAGACAAGTTCATTATGTTTTACTTGTTCATTTCCTTTTACCATTTTTTATTACTCCATTTCTATATCCTTCTAATATACTAATTGTTAACACCCTTTAACTTTTTTACGATATTTAAAAATAGCTGCACTAAAACTTCAGCAAATACTAAGCCCATCGCTATTGCTCCTGAAATAGCGAATGCTTTTGCAGCTAGAGGAATAGCTCCTAAATAATCATTTTGCGCTACGTGTCGCATTGAATTATAGGCTAAGCCACCTGGAACTAAAGGGATAATACCAGCTACACTAAAAATAATCATCGGCATTCTATTTACTTTAGCCATAATGTGTCCAACAAGAGCAACAAAAAATGCCCCCACAAAGGATGCCATTACAGTGTCAACATTTAGATCTTCTAATAGTACATAGGAAATCCAACCGATCATGCCTGCAATACCACATTTTATTAGTGACTGTCGGGGTGCGTTAAATATAATGCCAAAGCTTGCTGAAGCTATAAAGCTAAATAATAATTGAGATAGATAATAACTAATCATAATAAATGTGTACCTCTTTCAATTTATCTAATTAGTAATGTTACAACATTCACAAACCCATTTCCATATAGAAATAAAGAAAAACTCGCCCATTTGCGAGTTTCTATATAGATTACATATGTTTTACTAATAATTTTTATGTTTTTTTCTTAGCCTCGAATAATGACAGCCATCACAAACTTCATATTTATAGGAAGGATCCAACGTTTTCTTGCAAATTTTACATCTTTTCTTCATTAATTGAACATCTGAATTCAATCGTTCATGTGCTTGGTCACTGTATGTTTCTCTAATTCGTTCCCAATAGAGTGCTTCTGTCCTTTTATCAAGGCGATAGAGAAATAGTAAATGTAATCCTATAGCCTTATATGTTAACTCGATATTTTCTAAACTGTCATTTTTTAAAACAGGTTCTGGCAATTCTTGTCCTTCTGCAATACATAACATCGTTGAATACCATTGTTCCACTAATACTTGCTCTCTTGTTGCAAAAGGTAAATGTAAGAAATGGTATAATTCTTGCAACGGAATACGAGCTTCAATTATCGTATCTTTCACCGTTTCATAAAGATATTGTTCTTCCTGTAAACTAGCCTTCGTTGTACCAGGGGGGCTTTCGAACTTCTCCCATAGTGTAAAAAAGAGCTCTAATTTTCGAGAGTACTTTTGGAAACGCTCCAAAATAGTAGCTGTTGGTGCTATAGCAAACGTTTGGACATGCTCATCTTCTTTTTCTAAAAGCGTGGCCATTTCCCTTACATATTGAGTAAAAGCAACTTTTCCAACATTGTAAATTCCTTTTCGTCCTGCTCTACCAGCAATTTGTTTTACCTCTTGGGATGTTAACCGTCTACGCCTAATACCATCAAATTTTTCTGTTTCTAGGAAAACGACTCTTCTAATTGGTAAGTTCAATCCCATTCCAATAGCATCAGTAGCTACAATAATGGTCGTCTCTCCTTTTAAAAATCTTTGTATTTGTTTTTTTCTTGTTTCTGGTGGCATACTTCCATAAATCATGCTTACAGAATGACCGTTATTTTGTAGGATAGAGGCCGTTTCCAATACTCGTCTTCTTGAAAAGCAAACAATCGCATCTGCTTTTTTTGCATGTGTTAACTTAAATTCTTTTTCTTCCACTTGAAGTGGAATATCTCGTTTATATTCATTTAATTCCACCTGTGCACCGTCTAATAATTGAAGAAGCATGCTCTTAATATTATTACTTCCAATTATGTGTATTTCTTTTGCCCTTGCCTTCGTAATCGCTTTATACCAGGAATATCCTCTATCTCGATCCGCCAACATTTGAGCTTCATCAATAACAATCACTTCATAAAAATCCTTTTCATGAAACATTTCTACAGTGCAGGACACGTGCATTGCTTCGGCTATTACTCTTTCTTCTTCTCCGGTTTTAAGAGAACAAGGAATGCCTCTATTATTTAGCGTGTCGAATACTTCAAGGGCTAATAAACGTAGTGGTGCTAAATAGAGACCTGATTCCGCTTGTTCCATTCGTTGCAAAGCATGATACGTTTTTCCTGTATTCGTTTCCCCAATATGTAGAACATATTTCATTCCTTTATTGATAGACGCCTCATATTCTCTACCGAAAATGTCATGAAGCATTCTCTCTTCTTCTTCTTTTTTTCTTCTCTCTTCTGCTAACTCTTCTTCCTTTCTTATTGCTCGTTCCTTTACTTGTTGGTGATAAAGTTTTTTATGCTCACTTAAATCAAACGTCATTTCATTTAATAAAAGGAGATGATCGATATACTCTGTAACGATTTCTTCCATATACTCGTGAATTAGCAACTCTAAATAATGATTAACATTTTTCTGAATTTCTCTCGATGATAAATTTTTCTGAAAAAGGTCTTTATATTGTACTTTTGTCTCCGTATCTATTTCTTCCACTAACTGTGTTGAAATAAATTTTTGTAAAAACTTATATAGCCTTCTTTCGTATAAAAAATAATAGGTTTCATATTCAAAAGCTACGTCGCTCCAATGCTCCGTATAATGAACATTTCCTGTTAGTTCTGCAAAAAATTCTCCAACTGTTCGATAATCTTTAAATTCAAAAACTCCATCTTCAATTAAAATTTCTTCTAGACGATACGTTTCTACTGATTTATATTTCACTTTCGAATTAAAATCATTACTTATTTCACTGGCTAAAAAATTTCTAACATATATATAGTAATTATCTTTTTCATGTTCAATGATTTTTAAAGTTTGTTGTTGTAGTTGATTCCAGACCTCATCTTTTTTCACTTGTAATTTTTTCTCATTTTCCTTTTGTAAAAAAGTTGTTCTTGCATTTTCGTATAATTGTTTCCAATGCTCTTCGTCTTTCCCAAATTCAGCCTCTATCCATTCTAAAACTCGGAATGGTTCGTAATCTCTAACTTCATTTCGAAACAATCTGTTTATTATTTTTCGATCAACTTCTTCCACTTCATAATCTCTGTCTTTTAAAAACAGTTTCTTTTCTTTCCTCGGAATATCATTCGTAACCTTATTGAGCCATACATTAACCCATATTTGATCAATATAATGGTGTCGATCTTTAACATATTGTTCATATGTAGGAAGCTCTTCTTTTTGTTCAAAATACTTTATTAAATCTTCTATAATTTTAGCTTTTGTTTGTTCAACTGATTGTTCATATACATATTGAAATTTGCTCATTGGTTCTCCTTTTTTGCACCATTTACTTCTATTGTTTAACGATTATTTTAAAATTATGAAAGTGAGATACTTTTTTTTATAAATGAATAATGACCATTTTCAAGTATTAACGAACGACCAATAGTCGCTAGTCCGTTATTAACGTTAATTCCACATTCATGAATTTGCGTGTGTGCATTTGTAGCAGGGAAAAAATTGATTGTGCAGTTTTTGAACGATAGATGGTAGCTTACAGAATTTCCTTTGTTCGAGCTTTTTCGTAGTGGTTCTTGAAGGCCAAACAATTTTGCCCAAGTAGTTGCAAGCTCGTATACGTCGGGACCATTTATATTTATGTAGCTAATTTCCCCTTCATTTATTATATTTTTCAACGTTTCTTTCCTCTGGAGAAAAGATTCTTCCCACTGTATAAAAAAAGGGTATGGTAAAGAATTGTGATGATCGTCTACTATAAATAACATAGACCATTTTAATTCCGAACCATCATTTTTCTTTCTACTCCCTGGAAGTGGGCCTAACAGTTGATATCCTTTTTCTTTTAAGTTTTTAGCTAAAAGATTCATATTCTCTGTTCTAAAAGCTAATTGTACGAAACCTTCTTGCTTTAACTGTTTTATTAGTGGGTTTTCGGTTTCCTTTGATTGTTGAACATCATTAATACCAATCCATTCAATATATGACAAGTTGTTAAAAAAACATAAACAGTTATAAGTTCCCCAGTTAGCGTGTACGCCACCTTCTACTGCTTTTAATCCATTATCTATAAATTGGTCCATTACACGTTCTGGTGAAGAACAGTAATGAACAATGTGGTCAAATTGTATTTCCATCTAAAATCCTCCATTCTATATTAATAAGCACATAACCATGTGTTATGTGCCTTTTAGTATTAAAGTGTAGTTCACTTAGTGCCTATCGATATATTCAGTTCATTTAGTAGTTTGGTCATAATTTCATCAGGTGAATAACTTAAATCTCCACCACCTTGAGCAAACGCTTCACTTCCTCCCCCTTTACCAGATATTAAAGGAAGAACGGTTGAAAGCAGTTGATTCATTTTATGTTGCGGTTCTTCGGTGCGACCGCAAACAATTTGTAACTTATCCTCTATTGATGAAACAAGTATAACGATAGTATTTGTGCTTTTCTGTAACAAAATTTTCGCAAGTTTTTGTAACTCCTTCATACTAAGGTTAGGGAGAACTGAACTAATAGTATGAAATGGACCTACATATGCACGAATGTCTATTAAACGCTCCACTTCATATGCAATTATTTCTTCCTTTAATCTTTCTATTTCTTTCTCTGACTCTTTTAATTTTGTTAATAGCTGAGATGCACTATCGATAATTCGAGTTTCTGGAGCATTTAACAGTTGACTTAAAGAAGAAATCGTTTCATGTTTAAGGTGAAACTGTTTTCTGACTCTTTCACCACAAATACACGTAATTCTAACATTCTTTTTTTGTTTCTCAGTATGTAATATTTTAATCATGCCAACTTCACTAGTAGTCGCTGGATGTGTACCTCCGCAAGCGTTGTAGTCAAAATCGGGTATAATAACTAAACGAATGTTTTCCTGAACAGAAGGTTTTTTGCGTAGCGGATATAACTCAACTTCACTAGCTGTAATCCATTTGGTTGAAATAGGTTTATTAGCTAAAATTATTTCGTTTGCTAAAGTTTCCGCTTGGAAAAGCTCTTCATTGGTGACACTTTCTGTTTGAATATCAATCGTGCAAGTTTCCTGGCCTAAGTGAAAGCTAACCGTTTCGTATTGAAAAAGTTGAGCGAATGCAGCAGAAAGGATATGTTGTCCACTATGCTGTTGCATATGGTCCCATCTTCTCTCCCAATCAATTTGTGCCTGAACGATCTCATCTTTTAAAGGCTCTTTCAAATAATGACGTATTTCATTGTCTATTATCTCAACATTGATAATAGGAACATTTTGTATATACCCAATGTCGTTAGGTTGTCCACCACCAGTAGGATAAAAGGCGGTTTCTTCTAATACGACATATGTTTCCTTGTCGTTTTCACTGACCTGCTTTATAACTCTAGTAGAAAATGATTGTTTATATTGGTCGATATAATACAGCTTATTCAATATACCCTTCCCCTTTAAACTTATAAATTCATATTTAAATAAATATTATCATTATTTAACGTAAAGAAAAAGAAAACCCACCAACTGGCGAGTTTTCTCTTAATCGAAACGTTATTTATTAGTAGTTACTTCATTTATTTCTAATATTTTATTAGCTACAGCATTTGTTAATTCTAATGTTAAATCAGGTAAACTGTTTTTTAAAATAGAATTAACCATTTTGCCCATTGTACCTTCAGCCTCTATCGTTAAACAGCCAATCATTTCGGTTTCATTATTGGAAATGCGTTTTGCTTCAAAGTACCCATCTCCAAAAAACTTTTCATTTATCCCTGTTAAATTAAAAGTAACTTTTGTTGGTTCTTTCCATTCTAGTATATCTACTTTTAAATGAATTTTCTTTTTTAACAAACCGACGTCTGTTTTAAACTTCCAAGTGCTTTCTCTGTCATTTAAAATTTCATGTTCCATATATCCTGGAACTAGTGGTGCCCAATTGTTCATTTTACTTACAAATTCCCATAAATGTTCGTTCGACAATGGTAAGTTTACTTTATGTACACTAGACGGCAAAATAAATACCTCCAATTCTCTTTTGAAGAGAGGATTTTTTCTAATTGTATTCAACCAATTTATTAATCATGCCTACTAGTTTCAATAATCTATAGAGCTTTTACATAAAATCAAAATAATATCGAATTACGTGGAAAAAAATAGGTGCAGAATAAGCTAAACTATCGACTCGGTTTAAATAGCTTTTCTTTAAAGCGGCTTTTTTCACTTCATCTCCAATTAATAAGTCTCGCTTTAGGAAAGAAATCGTTAAACTGCCACCGAAACATGCAATACTAATTAATAAGCCAGAGATTATACCGAATAATGGTGTCAGTGGAGTTAAGTATTCAAAAATATTATAAGAAATGCCCGTCGTGACAAATGTTGCAACAGTAAATCCTTCCCACGTAATATTCGGATTCGCACTAGGAGCGACTTTTTTCTTTCCTATGTAAATAGAAACAACATACTGTATTAGATCATGTAGCTGTGTTAAAACCACTAGGAATAACACTAAGTTTGCGCCATATTCGGGTGTGGCAATTTGGAAATAAGCTAGATGACTTAATCCAAATACCATGAGCATTAACCCCCATTGTGTAGAACTAACGGAGCGAAGAAAACCAACTGTCCCATTTCCGATAATCCGAGCTAATGGTAAAAATAAAAATACATAAACAGGAATGAAAACAATAAACATTCCATACCAACCGATATATATCCAATAAAATTGTAAAGGGATCGATAAATATGCCCATAGGAAAAGTTGCCTATCCACTTTCCGCGTTTTCATCATAGAAAAATAATCTTTTAAAGAAAAAAAACAAAGAATAAATAGTGCTACTAATGAAATGTTTGGACTGAAAAGTGTTGCAACTGTAAATACAGCAACCATTCCCCACCAAGTTTTTATACGTACAGATAAATCAGAAAAGTCTTTATCCTTCTGTACTCTTTTTAATATAATATAAGAAAGATGAAAGATTGCTAAGCATATAGTAATAATTAATAACGTGACAAATGTATTGTTCATTGTCAAATCCCCCCTGCTATTACCATTATGTCTTTTTCCTAGAATAATGGTCAATAAGAATTATAGATTTTGAGGTATAAGCCATGAGTGAAAAAGTGTATATATTACTAACTGATACAGGAACATTGTTTACGAAATCGATAAAAACTTATACGAAGGCCCCGTATAATCACGCATCCATTTCTTTTGATGTGGGGCTTGAAGAACTATATAGTTTTGGCCGAAAAAAAGCGTCAAATCCCTTTTATGGGGGTTTCGTAAAAGAAGATATAAATCAAGGCACGTATAGCAAGTATCCTGAAACGACTTGTGCTATTTATGAATTGAAAGTTACGGACCGAGAATATAATAAAATGAAAAGAATACTAGAAGTGTTTAAAAAGAACGAAAAACGACTATTTTATAATCTTTTAGGCGTTATTGGGGTGTCTATAAAGGAGCCAGTGGAGCTTAATGCCTCCTACTTTTGCTCGCAGTTCGTTTCTGATTTATTAAGTAGGTCTGGCATACGGCTTTGGGATAAGCTCCCTTCTTTAGTAACTCCTGATGACTTTCGTCAAAGTGAGAAGCTAACTTTAATTTACGAAGGGAAGTTATTTGAATACGACCCAATTAGAACTAAAAAATAGTACGATTGTCCTTTCAAAACGTAAAAACGAGAGGCTTAGGCAAAACTAATTAACCATGATAAAAATAGTTGTGTCCTAACCTCTTCAATATAACCATTTAACTATTAGGTAAGTATGCTTTCCATTTATAAGCAAACTTTGTTGAATCAAGACGAACAGCAACATAAGGAGGAAGGCTATTTTTTGTTACTTCAAATGGCACACCTAACCAAAAGTAGCGGTTGTCAATTAAAATAAAAGGAAACGGAAAGGAATAGCTAGTGTAATGAGCATGTTTAAGCAGGCTATTTCTAGCAGGCGATAAAATAGTTAATTCCGTATTTTTCGCTCTACTGTTTAATGCATTTATCCATTCTGTAGGTAAATTCTCTATGTCTGGAATCGCCATTATTATATTTTTAGCATGTTCGATATCAAAAAAGACTTGTTCTGTTTTCTTTGCATGCATCCATTTTATATTTTTATGATGATGTTTAATCCAAGTACCAATTTTATCATGAGAAATATGTGTGTTACGTTGTAATTGATGATCAAGTAATTTTCTAATTAATTTCGATTGGGAAGTACGTTTTTTCATAAAGTCTGTGTCGCTAACATGAATAAACTTCCCCTTCGTTCTAGTTATCGCAACATTTAAGAGTCGTTCACTTCCTTGGCCAGTAAGTAACCTCCCAACATAATTTTCTGGTGCACTGTCCACTGTATCGAAAATCATTACATCTCTTTCACTACCTTGAAAGCGATGAACGGTTGCAGCAATAATATCTGCTTTATCTTTTTCTTCACTATAAAGATCGTTTATAAGTTCTTCCATTAATTGAGCTTGAGCACGATAAGGTGTTGTATAGCCGATGGAACGGTTTCCATTCATGTATGCTTCGTGAATTAATTGAAAAGAAAGCAACAATTGCCACGGATTTGCTCTTGAATGGGAATTAGGTTCCTTAATACAATGAGCACCTGTATAGGATGTATCAAGTAAAACAGAAGCTTTATTTGGGAAAGGTGCTTTCCTAGTAATGTCTTGACGTAGGATACTTACTTTATCGTAATCCTCTACTAAAGAATGATAAACATTTTTGTTCGTAAAAGCCGAGATTTCCGCATGCATTCGGCGTTGTTCTTTTAGTAGGAATAAATGAGGATGGAGCTTCCCTTCCTCTAATGGTTGTATAACTCCAGTACTATTGAAAATATCATTTTTAAGCCATTTATCTACTAGCTCATGTCTTCCTTGAGCGATAGGAGCTAATTGCTTGAAATCCCCACAAATGATTAATTTCTTTCCTAATGTCGCTGCAAATCCTATTTGTGGTATGTATGCCATACTAGCCTCATCAATAATGATATAATCAAATTCATATTCAAAAATAACTGGGTCAGTTGCAGCTTTTGCTAAAGTAGTTCCAATTACCCCGCACTTTTTTATTACTTTTAATTCTTTTTGGCGTATTTTTTCAATAACGGATGAGAGCCTTTTTTCAATTCGTATTAATTCTTCTGAGTCACGTTTACTAAACGACTTATTAATATCTTCTTTTAATAACCTTCTTTCGAGTAGTAATTGTGTTTTTTCTTCTATTATTGTTGGATCTTCTTTCATTATTAATTGTTCTGTAGTTAAATCTTCATAAAGTACTTTAAATTCACTACTAGGGGAGCCGTACCGAATTAATAATCCTTCTCGAAACATGTTCTTCTTTTTTAAAAAAGAAGATGTTTCTCCGAGCAATACATCAACAGCTTGATTACTATGAGAAAGGATAAGGACGCTTTTATTCTTTAATAATAAATTCGCAGCAACTCTAGCTAACGTATATGTCTTACCAGTTCCAGGTGGTCCCCACACGAAAGTGATTGGATTAAATTTAGATCGTAAAAATACTTCTTCTACGTTCGACTTAGCCTTTACTGGAGAAGGAACAAAAGAATTTGTAGGATTCATTAATCTTTTTATTCTACTGCGCTTCTTTTTGCTATCTTTACTTTCCTCCAAACGATCTATTAATTGGACTAGTAGCTCCCACGGGTCATACGATAGAAAAGCATCCTGAATTAAGTCACCTATAAACTTTTCTACTGTTATAATGACGCTATTCTGTTCGGAAGAAATGATTCTACCCTCTACTTCTAGTTTCCCCCATTGAAACTTAACGATGGAACCATTGGGGATTTTAAGTGACTGAATCGTTTCGAAGTAATAGTGATACCTATTATTTTCCTCAAACATATAATGCCCATTTATTATTTGATACTTTGTACTTCCCCACTTTTTTAAATGCTGTACTTCTATTTGTAAAGCTTTTTGCCATTGTTTAATGTAAGAGTGTGTACTTGTCATTTAGCTCTTCCTTTAATACTAATCATTAATTGCAATATCAACTATAGCATGTGTTTTTTTTATTGAAAAAAGAAAAAATTTTTCAACAAGTGTAAATAAGAGAAACCTTCTAATTTTAGAAGGTTTCTAACGCGATTTATCTTCCGACAAACATTTGTGTCCAATAATGTCCATTTTCTGTATAACCTACACCGATATGTGTGAAATTAGGACTTAAGATATTCTTTCTATGCCCTTCACTATTCATCCAAGCATTTACTACTTCTTCAGGTGTACGTTGTCCCATGGCGATGTTTTCACCAGCAGTATTATAACTAATTCCGAAATCTCTCATCATGTCAAACGGAGATCCATAAGTAGGACTTGTATGTGAGAAGTAATTATTTTGTTGCATATCAACTGATTTTTGACGTGCAACATTACTTATTGATGCATCTGCTTTTAAATCTGATAATCCATTTTTTCGTCTCTCTGCATTTGTTAATTCAATTACTCGTTGTTCTACGTCGCTAATTCCTTGATTTGCTTGTTCTGTCGGTTGTTGTTGCCCTTGCTGTTCTTGTTGTTCTCTGTCACTTGTTGGAGGAACTGGAGTAGCTTGTTCAGGTGCTTGCTGTTGGCCAGGTGTTTGTTGAGCTTGTCCTTGTCCCTGATTTGGTGCAGCAGCTTGTCCGCCACCTTGCCCACCTTGTTTTCCAAAACGATATACTTTAAATTCACCACGTCTAATTTGTTCACTATGAGGGAATTTACTACTAGGTGTTGTAGTCATATATGCGTTTGGATCAATTGTAATATAACCCTGTTTTACTCTTAAAACTTCATCACCAGTTGGTTCATTATTTCGAGTCTGATTTCGATGCGTTACGTTTGTAATATCCCCTAAATTATCGTTCGTTCCAGTTAATCGGTTCGTTAAGTTAGTATTGTTTCGGTCCGCACCATGTCGTAAAGTTCCCATTTGATTGGCGTTTTGCCCTAATGGTCCACCATCATATGTTACACCAGTAGTACCGTTTCCATATCCTTGGGCACCATCTTGAGCACCCATATTACATCCTGTTAGTGCCAATAATAATGCACTACCAATAAAAATATTTTTAATATTCACTTAAGTCTCCTCCTTTTTTATTAGGATATTACCTTTATATCGTTTCTTTTTTCATTTGAAACTATAGTTGGTAATTTCCGCGAAAAATGGGAGGAGTACCGTTATTTTTGGTTAAAATGTAAAATCCCTTCTAGTAGCTTTTGTACATAATAGCCTTCTTCAAAGTTGATAATAAATCCATTTTCTCCGTTTAACTCTTTATTTAGTTCACTTATTAATGATAATGGAGCACCTTCGTTCACTTTTTGGAAAGCACCACCTTTATTAGCCTTTTTAAACTCTCTCCAATTTTCAAGAGATACAGATGCTTCCGTTCCATGTATTACAAATTGTAAGTGTTCCTCTTCAGCGCTTCCTACATAACCGTCTACCACTAATTTAAATCCATTTTTCCATTGAAGCGTAGCAACAACACTCGTTTCACTACTGACTTCATCATTTGGATAATCTATTTCAGCGTAAGTTACTTTTGCATCGTTACCAAATAAATGAATTAACATTTGTAAATAATGTGGCATTATTTCTCTAATAAAGCCACCTTGAAATTTTTTACCAATCCAATTTGTTTTTTGCCAAGGTCTTGGCCATTCATGAAAATGCATTTTTAAGGTAGCTCTTTTCACTTCCCCTAACATCCCGTCGTTTAACATTTTTTTCAGCTCCCAAAACGGAAAACTATAGGCAAGGGGGAAATGAATAGCATGGATGATACCGGATTGTTTAGCTTTCTCTTTCATTTCTTCCGCTTCTTCTAATGAATTAGCAAGTGGTTTTTCGCATAAAATATGCTTACTGTGTTGTATTGCATAGATTGAAATTTCATTATGTAGCGAAGGTGGAACTGCAATATATATTAAATCTATTTCTGGAAGTTGTATTAATAATTTATAATCAGTGTAGCTATGTACATTTGCTAATTGTTTTGCCGTTTCTAAAACTAACTGTTCGTTTGTATCACATATTGCGTAAATTTCGATTTCATTACTTTCTTGAAATTGCTTAATAAGTCTTTGGCCGATTACTCCAAGTCCAATAATGCCAATCTTCTTCATCATACTATCCCCTTTTTTTGAAATATTTTATAAATAAAAAATAGTATAACATAATCATTTTAAAAAAATTATCTTTCCATAAAAAAAGGGAGTAAACAAAATGCCTCCCTCTCTTATACCTCGTAATATTATGTTATTGACTATGGTCCACATCTTATGTGAGAGTTTATTTCAACATTGGTGGTGTATTATGCAGGCTTGGTGGCGCAGGTGGAATAGTTGGTTTTTTCGCAAATGGCACCGGGTGTTGAACATATTGGAATACACCCATACTGTCCATACTTTTTCCAGATGCCCATCTACCAGTACTACTTTCCTCTCCAGCTGAAAGGTTCATAAACGCATAGGCCACTTCTTGTTTTTGAAGTTCTCGTGGGAAAGTGTTAGGCACTACTCTTCCTTCTTGTGCTTCTAATTCGGCAATGGCAGCCATCCACTGGTTTTGATGGGCTGTATCACGTGCGATTAACCACGATAACATATCTTTCACACCACGGTCTTCTGTCATTTCATAAAGTCGAACCGCTTGTAGCCTACCTTGAGATTCCGCATTTAAATTTGCACGAAAGTCAGCTAAAAGATTTCCACTTGCAACAATATACCCTGCATTCCAAGGCACGCCAACGCTATTTACCGGCATAGCTCCTAATCCAGACACAATGGCATGTTGAGGGTTCATTCCTCCCATGATTGCTTCAATTACTGGATTTTTAGCTGCGTGTTCTTGATCTTTTACAGGTGCTTTATCCAATAGTCTAGCAATCATCGTACTTAACATTTCAATATGTGCTAACTCTTCAGTGCCAGTGTCCATTAATAAGTCACGGTATTTTTCTAAACCTCTTGAAGTATTCCAACCTTGAAACAAATATTGCATTGCAACTGAAATTTCTCCAAATTGTCCACCTAATATTTCTTGTAACTTTTTGGCGTAGACTGGATCGGGTCTTTCTGGTTTCGCTCGATATTGTAGTTCTTTTACATGATAAAACATAGTCATCCCTCCAAACGTACTTCATGCCCAATATATGTGAAGGGTTAGGTAAGGGTTACTTAAATAAGAATATTTTTTACGCTACTATCTCTAGTACATATATCTCCATTTTTCATTAATTATAAAAAAATAGATAGATTCATCAGTAAATTAGTCCAAGCAGTTGGGAGAAATACACATAGAATACTATTGAAACTAGTTAATGGAGGTGAATAGGTTTGAGTAAAAGAGACTTCCAAAATGAAATGAACAAAGTTGCAGAATCTAGCGCTAACTTATTAGTTGACAATATTCTTCGCAAGCACAATGTAAAACTAGATAAAAACAGTCTCAGCGCTAGTCAAAAACAACACCTAAGAAAATTAGTGAAAGATTTACAAGCAACAGCAGAAAGACTCCAGCGCGAGTATAAAAAAGAGGAAAAAAATAAATAGGAGGAATTTAAATGGGTAGTCCATGGTTATTTGATTCAGGGTGTGACCGTCGTCATCAAGCAAGTATATTTGATACAGGATGTGACCGACGTCATCACACTAAAAGATGGAGTGCTTTAGATGATAGAGCACGTCATCCATTATGTAAAGATGATGTTCAACAATCTGTTCAAGAAAATAAAGTAATTCAAGAGTCCTATGAGCAAATTATTATTGAGGATTCTTGCGACATTGATGTTATTACAATTGATACGAAAGCAGCAGTATCCCTTCAAGCAGCAATTCAAGCAGCAATTGATTTAGTGTTAAACCTTTCTATTGCAGATAGCACGGAAGCACAAAGAATCTCGCAGGAATTAGTACAAAAATCTAAAACGGTTCAAGTGAATAAACAACAAACTCTTATTAGAAATTCTAAAAATGTAAGTGTACGAACTGCAGATACTGATTTAGTCATTAACATTCAACTATTGTTACAGATTTTAGTAGCATTAATTATTAGAGTTGGCGTTTTATAATCCCTCCCTCCATTAACTAAAAACTCCATGCAAGCACCCCCTTTTACAATATAAAGAGGAAGCGAAAGTGCTTCCTCTTATTCATTGTGTGCCCGGCATGGGTGTAGGCTCTAGGGTGCAAGTCCCGAACGGCGAAGGCAGTAGTAGCCGTAGCTCAAGACAAGGATATGCGGGGTGACCTTCATATCTGAAGGAAGTCGGCGGCAAACTTCTGCTCCGAGGAACACGAATCTCATATAAGGCTAGGTGATACTGGATGAGTCTGCAATACAAGACAAAGTCCATACTGCCGAAGGTGTCACAGAGTAAATGAGGCGGAGACATGGAAGGAAAGTCTACACTCTTACCCGGGGAGAACCTGTCGATACGCCGTACTCATACGGTAAGCTTATCTGTGAGGATAGGTTGAACGACAGGCGAACGCATCAAGCAGTCAAGCTGGCTCAAAGCTACATAGAAGAAGGATATAGATGGGTAGTGGACATCGACCTCGAGAAGTTCTTTGACAAGGTCAATCATGATAGATTAATGAGTAAGTTAGCTACGAGGATTAAAGACAGAACTTTACAAAGAATAATTAGACGCTTTCTAACCTCAGGCGTTATGGAAGGCGGACTTGTCAGTCCAAACCTTGAAGGCACACCGCAAGGCGGACCACTAAGCCCATTACTTTCAAATATTGTTTTGGATGAGCTAGATAAAGAGTTGGAACGCAGAGGGCACCGTTTTGTCCGATACGCCGATGATTGTAATATCTACGTGAAATCTAAAAGAGCCGGTGAAAGGGTTATGAAAGCTATGACTCAATTTATCGAAGGGAAACTTAAGTTAAAGGTTAACAGAGAGAAAAGTGCTGTAGACCGACCTTGGAAAAGAAAATTCCTCGGATTCAGCTTTACAAATAACCGAAAACCGAAGGTGAGAATATCACCTCAATCAATAAAACGGTTTAAAGATAAAATAAGGAAACTTACAAGCAGACGTAGATCAATAGCTATGGAAGATAGACTTTTTAAACTTAACGAATATCTCGTTGGATGGGTTAACTACTACCATTTAGCTGACACTCGTTCTGTAATCGTTAAACTTGAAGGATGGCTTAACCGAAGATTAAGAATGATTCGCTGGAAGGAATGGAAACTCCCGCGTACAAAGGTCAAGAGACTCATCGAACTGGGTATACCGAAATGGAAAGCACACGAATGGGGCAATACGAGGAAGGCTTATTGGAGAATATCCAAAAGTCCTATACTACACAAAACACTAGGGAAAGCATATTGGCTTTCCCTTGGATTGAAAAGTATTACTGCGAGATATGATTTACAACGTTCGACATAACTGGAACCGCCGTATACGGAACCGTACGTACGGTGGTGTGAGAGGGATAAATGGAGGTTAGTCGCCTCCCCCTATCTCAATTCATCATTTATTCTCAATCTTTATAATTGAAACATAAGTATAGGTTTATTTATTTTTTATTTTTAGGCTCTTGAAATGTTTCACCAGCCATATAACTATCGCTAACTTGCTCGTGAGTCTCTGCTAAGCCAGAAGAAAGTTCATCACTGCGATTATAGTCTTTAACATCATATGTTCTACCAGCTATATCAGTGCTTTTATCTTTATTTTCCATCGGTCATCACCTCCAATGTTAGTATGCCCTTTTTTCTTTTTGTTACATAACTTTCTCTCTTTATAGTTATACGACATTGCTAACAAGCGCCCGAAAATTATTGTAGATGGAGTGGTATGGGACATTCATGTAAATTAATATGTATCATTAAGTACTTTAACAAAAACGAATGCGAATCATATAATAATTTATCCCTGTATAAGGCTTTACTAACAATCAGCAGCTATTGCTCCTGATTCATGCATTTCCTTATCCTGTCTCTTTCCTTCTTATCGTGTAAAAGGAGTGTATATTAAATGCAGTCTTCGAGACAATCAACTAATAGAAAGCCTAAGTTGTATGTAGATAGTATAAAACAACATCAGCAAGAACAATACCGGATGAATTATTTACAGCAATTGTTAAATGAGCAAAAAGAAATGAACGGCAACTTTTTAAAAAATGTACAATCAATGACAATTGATCTCCAAAATCATAAAGTTGAACAATTTAAATCGTTAAATGAATTAACAACGAAACTATCTGAACAAGAACATACTACGAATGAAATTGTTAAAGAAGTAAAACGAAACGATATCAATCACAACGAGATAATGAATCGGTTACAACATTTAGAATCATTAAGTACTAAAATAGAAAAAATGATAGATGATGAGCAACTATTAAACGAGGCTTCTGTTGAACAGCTTGCTTTTCTAGAACAACTAACGCAAAAGCTAGTAAAAAGAATTGACGAATATCATTCCACCCAACAAACATTGCAAAATCAATTAGAGAATCAAGATGAATTATTGGAAAAAATGAATGATAAATTAGAAATTCAAGAAATGTTTCATAAGTCAATAATAGAACGTTTTGATAAACAAGAAGTTACAAATCGAAAAATATTAAATCAATTAGATGGAATCAAAACATCTATTGTAGAAAAAATAGAAACAGTTTTAGATTCTTTAATGTTTCAGTATAAGCATACCATTCAATATATTAAAGAAATTGTCGTTACAAAACCAAATGTAGTACATCGTTTGCAAGTAAAACAAGGAAAAGGAAAAGGAAAAGAAGATAAACAAAAGAAAAATTCAATCTAGTTAAACTGTTGTATTAAATAATTTATTTCTTCTTTATGCGTTATACCTTCCGATGATGGTGTTTCTAAGATCATTGGAAGGTCTTTTAATGAATGAGATAAAATAAAACGTTTCATTTGCTCAATCGTTATTTGTCCATTACTGATATTTGCATGACGATCCTTCATTGAACCTGTTTTGTATTTTGAGTTATTCAAATGAACTGCTTTTACATGTTGAAAATAGCCTAATTCCTTTCCTTTTATCTCTACCTCTTCCCAATTATCACCCGACCACATTCCGCTAGAAAAAGCGTGACAACTATCCAAACAAAAGCCGATTTTTTCAGGGTAGTCTATAAGATTTCGGATTTGAACGAGCTCTTCTATTGTTGTTCCCATACCTCCACCTTTTCCTGCGTTATTTTCTATTAACAACAAACTTTTTCCATTCCACCTCGATAAAACTTCATTTAATGTATGTATCATTTTTTCATAACCGTGTAGTACATTATTTCCTTTATAAACACCAAAGTGAACGACAAGTCCAATAGAACCACATTCCTCGATAATTTCTAGGTCATTTATAATGGAATCCACATTTGCTTTTAACATAACTTCATTTTCCGGTATGAGGTTTGTCGGGTATGGGCTGTGGGCGATGGAGAGAATCCCATTTTCTATACAAAAGTCTTTACACAATTTTGTATCATTTCGGTCCCATTTTTTTATTTTTAAACTTCGTGGATTTTTCGGGAAAAATTGAAAAGCACTAGCGTTATATTGTTTCGCTGTTTTTGCAGCGGCATAGTATCCATTTCGGATACTAACGTGGCAACCAAATATCAAAGTGATCCCTCTCCTTATGTTAGTCTTTTTAGGATTCCCGCCTGGTGCTTCCTTGATTCGGCTAAGTGTAAGCGTAAAAAAAGCACTAAGAGTTATACTCTTAGTGCTTAATAATGGAATGAATAATATGAATTGCTCTGTCAATATCGTTAGTAGAGACGTCGTAATGGGTTGTAAATCGAACTGTCGTAGGGCCGAAAGTCACTGCACGAACACCGTTTTTTTCTAATAAATGAACAAACTGTTCGGATGAGTATCCAGTATTTTTTACATCCACAACTATAATATTAGTATCAACGTCATTTACGACTTCAATGGAATTAATTTCCTGAAGACTGCTAGCCAATCTTGTTGCGTTTTCATGATCTTCTGCTAGTCTTTCTGTCATTTTCGTTAATGCAATGATACCAGGTGCTGCGAGAATACCTGCTTGGCGTAGTCCACCACCTAATCTTTTTCTCCATTTCCTCGCCTTTTCGATATAACTTTTTGAACCTGCAAGAATAGAGCCGACTGGCGCACCTAATCCTTTAGAGAGACAAATTTGAACAGTATCACTATATTGTGTAAATTGCTGAACGGAACAGTTACTACTTACAGCTGCGTTGAAAAGTCTAGCGCCATCAACGTGTACAGGAACATTATATTTTCTTGAAAGTTCATAGACATCTTTCATGTTTTCATAAGGGACAACTGCTCCTCCAGCACGATTATGAGTGTTTTCAAGACATATCAATCCGGTTTCTGGAAAATGTTGATCCTCCCCTCTAATGCAAGACTCTATTTGTAAAGGATCCATTCGACCTTTTACTCCATTTATAGTTCTTGTTTGAACTCCTGCAAAAGCAGCGACAGCACCAGATTCGTAGTAAAAAATATGAGATTCAGATTCTAATAATATCTCATTCCCAGGTCGACAATGTGTTAAAACAGCAATCTGATTACCTTGTGTACCGCTCGTTACAAATAATGCTGATTCTTTTCCTAAAATTTCTGCGGCTTTTTCTTCTAGTACGTTTACTGTAGGGTCTTCACGATAAACATCGTCACCTACCTCCGCTTCATATGCGGCACGTCTCATTTCTTCAGTAGGTTTTGTTACTGTATCACTTCTTAAATCAATCAATGGGATTACTCCTTTTACTTATATTTCTTTTATTATAAAACAATATGAAAAAGAACAGTATAAAATATTTAGCAAATCGAAATTTTTTTATTCATTTCTAAATATTGTCATGATATCATATCTCTAGATACATAAAGGAGCGGATATTTATGCAAGAAGCGAAAAAGTTATCAATGCCTTTAACGAATGAGGAAAAAACAACAGTTTATCCTATTCTTTTCGTAATTGGTTTTGTTCATTTGTTAAATGACGCTTTACAATCTGTTGTTCCCGCTATGTTTCCTATACTACAAGGAAGTATGGGACTAACATTTACGCAAATTGGGCTAATTGGTTTTGCGCTTAATTTTACATCATCCCTTATGCAACCATTAGTAGGTATGTATACGGATAAGCGACCATCCCCTTACGCTTTGCCGATTGGCCTTTGTTTTTCATTCATTGGTATTGTAGGTATTGCCCTAGCAAACTCTTATTGGTTAATTATTGTTTCGGTCTTACTAATAGGAATTGGCTCCGCTACTTTTCATCCTGAAGGATCCCGTGTTGCGTACATGGCGGCAGGGAATAAAAGAGGATTAGCTCAATCTATATACCAAGTTGGAGGAAACTCAGGTCAAGCACTTGCTCCACTAATAGCCGCAATTATTTTAATCCCTTTCGGTCAAAGAGGAGCTCTTTCCTTTACAGTAGTTGCAGGTTTGGCTATTATTCTCTTACTTTATATTGCTAAGTGGTATAGTAATGAAATTAAAAATGTTAGAACAGTATCTATAAAGAAGAAATCTCATAGTAATAATACCGAAACAAATAAGAAGCATAAGAAAATAATCGTATTTTCTATCTGTTTATTAATTTTTCTTGTATTTGCACGTTCATGGTTCCATGCAGGTATTACGAGCTTTTATGCGTTTTATATTATAAACGAATATGGTTTAACGATAACAGAGGCACAAATTTATATTTTTATCTTTTTAGCGACTGGAGCAGTAGGTACTTTTTTCGGAGGTCCCCTCGCGGATCGATATGGGAAAAGGAATATTATATTACTATCAATGTTAGGTTCTGCACCACTAGCATTACTATTACCGTTTGTTGGTCCGTTTACAGCTTATATATTAATTGGAATTATCGGGTTCATCATTTTATCAAGTTTCTCTGTAACTGTAGTATATGCTCAAGAGTTAGTCCCAGGAAAAATAGGTACAGTATCTGGTCTAATTGTAGGTTTAGCTTTTGGGATGGGGGCTGTTGGTTCTGTCGCACTTGGTTGGCTTGCTGATTTAATAGGTTTAACAAACACTATAATATTTGCTGCCTGTTTACCATTTATCGGGCTATTGACATTCTTTCTACCTTCCGATGAGAAAGTGAAGGAAATTCATCATTAATATGTATATATTACTTTAATAAGTGGCAAAAATGTTCCTAACAGGTTGTTAGGAGAGTGGTAAAAGTGGATATAATGTCTATTATTCGTTACGCGTGCTCCTTATTAGGTATTCTTTTCCTAGGCTTTACATACAAAAATATATTTACTAATGCAAAGAGAAAATACTTTACGAAAGATAATAAAGATCAGAAAAAAGAAATGTAAAATAAACAAGAGCTAGCGATATTGCTAGCTCTTATTGCATGTTATTTACTTTTAAGCACTAACAATTTGGCAATGTGGACATATGTACGATTTACGACTAGATATCTTTATTTTTTGTATAATACTATTACATCTTTTACACTTTTCTCCTTCACGATCATATACTTTCCTTCTCTCATAAAATGATCCTACTAGATTGTCCTCCTTATATAAAGGATTATCCATATATCCACCGTAATGAATTGCTTCTTTCATTACATTTACCATTGCGTGATAAAGATTACTTAATTGTTCTACAGTTAATGAAGTTTGTTCAGGGTGTACTTTTGCCTCGTAACAAATTTCATCTGAATACAAATTACCAATTCCTGCAACTACTTCCTGATTGATTAACGTTGTTTTTATTTTACCTCTTCTTTTTTGAAGTAGAGATACCCATTTTTCTAAACTTAATTCGTTTAATTCCGGTCCTAGATTTTCTAATTTTTTATTTAAAGCTTCTTTTTTAAGTAGATGTAAAAAGCCTAAACGTAATCCTATGAACTGTAGCTGCTTCGAGTTAAAAGTTATTATTATTTGTTTCGTTCGATCAGGTGTATCGTCTTCCCCACCTATGTACATCCATCCACCTAGCATTAAATGTAATAATAAGGAGTCTCCGGAATCAAGATCGAATAATAAATACTTCGCTCTCCTTCTAATATTTATAATTTTTCTCCCTATTAACTCGTTACGAAAGGTGACAACAGGTACATTAATAGACTTTTCGCGGTTAATGACGACATCTGTAATTGGTAAGTTATTTACACTCGTAGATAACAGTCGCCTGTACGTTTCCATTTCTGGCATTTCTGGCATGATAATTCTCCTTTTGTTATTTTTTCAAGGGGTTTGCATGCTCCATTAAATAATCTACATACTCTCGATCCCGAACAAGCCATGCTCCAAATGTTCGTTTTAAATGGCGTTCTGCTTCTATATAGGTTGAAAATTTCTCTTCCAACGGTTTCCCTTCGTGTACTAACTTCCAATTTCCATTGGCATTTATTATAAAAAACAACCCATTTTCTTTCGTACGATAAAGGGAACCATTGCGTGATTCTTTCACATTATATACATTATTAAACGCATCCATCTTTATTGGTTCCAGTTTAAACGTATTTGAAACAAATAAAGTATACGCCTTATCTGTTAAAAGACAGCCAGCTGCTTTAGAATGTCCTCCTCCATCAAATTGAGAGGCTATTAAGGAAACGTCTATTTCATCATGAACGGTACGCAAACTAATGCGTCTACTTCCCATGTTAACGATAGCAATATAATCTAAATGGGTATTATGTTTTCCAAATTCATTTCCTAATTCTGAAATATATGATTCGGCAAAAACGACACCTACTATTTTTCCATCAATATTTGTTTGAATAAGTTCTCTTTGCTTTCTTCGCAAATAACGTTCCATTTTATTTTCTTCTAAATCTAGTATTTGTGATTCAAAGTCATCAAATTGAAAAGGTTCATTTCTTTCTAATCTAGGAAGCATTCTGTCAACGAATTCATCAATGGATAGCATATAAAAAAGGTCATTTAGTCTTTTTGCTTCCGTATTTCCATTTGCATCCCATTCCCAAGTATCATATTGTCTAACTAATTCTACAAAGTCTTCTATTGCTTTATTTGTAGTGATTTCACCCTCTTCTTTTAGATAATCAAATAATAAGGATGTGGCACTTGTTAACCGCCCATCTTCGTATTCCACTGTTACATTTCCCCATGAATGTTCATTTAAATGAAGAGCTGATTTATGATGGTCAATTAATATTGCGTTGCCGCCATTTTCGATAAAAGTTGTAATAAGTGCTTCGTTTCGCTCATTTACTGATAAATCTGTGATCATAAGTTTGTGTTCGATGTTGCCAGCCTCTATGAACTTTTCTACTTGAATATTCAAGCTTCCTACCGAATTGTAATGAACTTCTACCTTTTTTTGGAAAGTTAGTTTTGCTAAAATGGCACATCCTATTCCGTCTAGGTCGTTATGTGTGAATAAATGAATCATTTCTAACACTCCTTTTCTTATGATGTTGCATGGGGGTATACCTTAAAAATTGATTAAGGTGGTGTGATTGATAACAAATAATAACGTTTGATAAAACGGTTTTTACTAGCTTTTTGTTCAAGTTTATTTGCTAGAGGTCTACTCTCTATTATTTCTACAATCTAAAGAAATAATATCTTTTTATTTTCTTTTTTGAGCTTATAAGAAAGTATAAAGTGTTTAAACTATATAAAGCGTTAGATTCAACGATAGAAAATAGTTTACTTGTTATATTCGCAAAATAAATACTTACGCAACTATCTTTGTCCAAGGACCTTGCATGTTTGTGAGTTTTTCTAAATAAACAAAAAAACAGCCATTAAAGGCTGTTATTTCGCATATTCTTCTCCCCAAACTTCTTTAATATAAGCATCACGTCCAGATTCGATTCGCTCTTGCTTATATTTTTCAGGGTTCTTTTTATAAAAATGTTGATGATAGTCTTCCGCTTCATAAAAATATGTAGCTTTTTTTATTTCTGTTACAATAGGCTTTTTATATCTTCCGCTTTCTTCAATTGCTTTCTTAGATGCTTCCGCTAGTTTTTGTTGCTCTGAAGTGTGATAAAAAATAGCAGTACGATATTGTGGTCCTCTATCAAAAAATTGACCATCCGGATCTGTTGGGTCAATTTGTGGCCAATATAGTTCCAATAATTTTTCATAGGAAAATAACGATGGATCGTACGTTATTTGAACAACTTCATAATGACCTGAAGTTCCTGTTTTAACTTGTTCATATGTAGGGTTTTCAATTGTTCCACCAGTATATCCTGATACAACTTTTTCAATCCCTGGCATTTCATCAAAAGGCTTTACCATACACCAAAAACATCCACCAGCAAAAGTAGCAAGCTCCAATGTTTTATTAGACATTTTAATTCCCCCTATTCCTTCTATTATAAGATTTTATCATTATTGAAAGGAATGGTACAAATAATTATTATTGTATTTCTTAATAATAGTAAAAAATACTATAAAGAACACGATTTCAATCGTTTACTATAAAGATTATTGTAGTATAGCAATTTGTGAGAACTATGAATGATAGGAGATTAGAAAATTCATGACAAACGTAGAACTCTTTAGCCAATTCTGGATTATCATTTTATTTTTAATCCCGATGGTATTAATTTCTAGGACTGTAGTTGCTGGTACTAGGTATTCCCCAATATTAATTATCGTAATTTTCGGCCTCGCTATGGGGTATTTACTAGTATTTAGTGGGGTATCTACACCAGGCTTGCCCGAATTCCCATTTGTTGACTTAATTGCGAAAACGACGATTGTAGCTCTAACCGTCTCTTTCTTTGTTGGTGGACAAGAGCTACGAAAAATCTTGAGTAATAAAAACTTGGACGATGTAGATGTCGTTATCCCTGCAACAGACGAAATTATATTAGGGACGTCAAGAACTCAATTTTTCTATATTATAAGAGCTTTCTTTTTATTGTTTGGAATAGAGGGTCTATTCCGATTAATAGTAACAACTAACAATAGTTTTTCATTTTATCCTTTAATGGCTTATATCGGATTAGTTTTAGCGGTTATTTTAATTGATAACAAGGCAAAAATAGATAATAAGCATTTATACTTACGAAAAGGCATTTATGAAATTATCGCCATTGTTTTAGTATTAGTTTCTTCCTATTCCATTGCTGAGTGGATCTCCGGCTTAATTGCTCTACCACAAATATTTTTTGCAATGATGATTTCTGCTGGCTTAGGTGCCATTCTATACAACTGGACATTTGGACCAACTATTAGGTCTTTATTATTTGCAGGTATCCCGGTCGTTTTAGCTGCTAACTTTATGGTTGGTGGATCTAGAATGGGCGATGCATTTGAAATTTCAGGTATGAACGCTGTATTAACATATGGATTTTTCGGCCAATTATTTTGGATGTTCGGTGGAATAGCACTTATTATGCTATTTGCTAAATCAGCTAACGCACGTAATTTAGCACCTGGTATGGCAGGGGCATTATCGCATTCAGGTTTAACTGGAGCATGTACAGCAGGTGATTTTGGTAGTGTGGCTGCTCAACGTGCGCCAATCATGATTAACATTCCATTTTTTGGCCATGTTTTCGTGTTTTCCATTCTTGCCGTAAGTGCTGAACGTGGAGAGCTATGGATTGTCCCAGCTATGATTATTGTAGCTATCGGTGTTGGATTAACCATTCTTTCACTAGTAAATTTAAGAAAAGCTAACGGCATAGATCAACGAGAAATAAAAGCGTTAATGCAATTTTCTTTTGGGTGGCAGCTTACTGCTGTATTTGGAGGATTAGCAATTTTAAGTTTAAGTGCAATGTCTATGGAGTATGCTGCAATGGCTCAAACGTCCGCTATATCGCATTTTGGCTTATTTGCAGCGGTTCAAGAAGGTATGTTTGGTACTGATGCGGCAGCTTTAATTCCATTTATTTTTTCCATGCCGTTTCTAGTTCACCCTCTCGTATTTTACATGTTTGGGAAGGCGATGGAAAATGATGGAGAAATGCCAATTATTCCAGTTTATCTATTAGCTGCAGTCGGGTTTGTAGGAATTGTAATATCATTATTCGTTTTTTGATTAAGAACAAATGCGCCCTCCGGAACTAGACGTATCAACGCAAGTTTAGTTGTTAGTTGAACGATAAAAAAAACATCCAAAAGGATGTTTTTTTTATACTACTTCCAAGCGATGCTTCGCAATGGTTGCTTTAATGGCCATATAGTCAACTTCTTCAGGTAGAGCTTCTTTAATAGGCTTTAATTTTTCTGTACCAATCTCTTTAATAGTTGTAACGATAAGTTCTTCGTACTCCTCCGGAATAAAGTAATTCCAATTTACTTCTATCCCTTCTTTATCGCATTTTAATAAATGATTTTGAATGGTAAAGATACTCATGTTCCGTTGTTTCGCAATCTCCGAAAGAGTGGAACCATTATTAAACATATAAATGGTAACGAGATGACTAGGTTCGGTTGATACATTCTCATTTATTACAGTTGCATTACCTGTAGGAACTTTCCTAGCCCCACCGTTATTCTCTATATATTCTTGTATCGCTTTAATAAATTGTTCACCAAATTGTTCCCATTTATGTTCACCAACGCCTTTAATTGCTAACATGCGCTCCTTACTCGTAGGTAGCTCTCTACTTATATCTAATAGTGTGGAATCAGAAAATACAACATATGGTGGGACGTTTCTTTCTTGTGCAATTAATCTTCTTAACTGACGAAGTTTTTCAAAGAGAGCGTCATCTGTAGCAACACTAGTCGTTTGTTTTTTAATCTTTAACAACACTTTCTCTCCATTCGTTAATACCCCTGTAGAGCGTCTCCCTAATTTTACAACTGGAAACTGCCCTTCTGTTAAAAATAAATATCCTTCGGCACTTAATATATTCATTAATTCTACTATTTGTTTTTCTGTATAGTTACTCATAATTCCATAAGTTTTTAATGTATGAAAGTTAAATTGTTGTAACTTTTTTTCCTTTGAACCTTTTAAGACTTTTGCGACCATCGTCATCCCAAAACGCTCATTCATCCTTTTGATACAAGAAAATATTTTTTGGGCCTCGATCGTAATATCACGCTCTTCATAATCCCCAGAACAATTACTGCATCTTCCACAGTCATTAGTATTACTTTCACCGAAATATTCTGTTATATATGTTTGATGACAGCGGGTAGTGAAACAATAATCTACCATAGCTTGTAGTTTTTGATATTCCACAGATTTCCGCTCGCTGTTTAGTAAGCTTTGTTCAATCAAAAATTTTTGTAATTGAATGTCTCGTGCATTAAAAAAAATGGTACACTCACTCTTTAAACCGTCCCTACCAGCTCTACCAGCCTCTTGGTAGTAGGATTCTATCGTTCTTGGCATATTATAATGAATCACGTACCGAACGTTGGACTTATCGATCCCCATTCCAAATGCATTTGTAGCCACCATGACATCAACTTCATCAAAAAGAAACTTATCCTGTGATACCTTTCGTTCTTCTTCTCCCATCCCGCCATGGTATTTTGAAACAGAATATCCCCATGTTGCAATTTTTTCTGTTAAGCTGTCTACTTCTTTTCTTGTTGCAGCATAAATAATCCCGGAAACTTCTTTATTTGCCTGCAAGTATTTTGATATATATTTTTCTTTATCAGTGCCTCGTTCAACATTAAAAAATAAGTTTTCTCTACTGAATCCAGTTATAAAAGTATCTTTCTCTTCTATACGTAATACTTCCCTAATGTCTTCAGACACTTCTTCTGTTGCAGTGGCAGTAAATGCTGCGATTAAAGGCTTATTTTGTAATTGCTGAATAAAACTACCTATTTTTCGATAGCTTGGACGAAAATCATGGCCCCATTGAGAAAGACAGTGAGCCTCATCCACTGCTATAAAAGAAACATTTACTTTATTAAAATAACTAGCAATCTGGGAAGTATGTAATCTCTCAGGAGCAATATAAATAATTTTAAATTCTTCCTTTAAGACTTTATAAAGTCTTTCTTCTATTTCTTCATTTGAAATAGAACTATTAATATAGGTTGCAGCTATTCCTATGCTAGTTAGCGAATCAACTTGGTCTTTCATTAAAGATATTAATGGTGATATGACAATTGTTACACCATCCATTAGTAATGCTGGTATTTGATAGCAGATAGACTTTCCTCCACCAGTAGGCATAATACCTAAAGTTGGATGACCACTTAATATATTTTCAATAATACTTTTTTGCCCTTCTCTAAAATCAGAATAACCGTAATATTTTTGTAGTATATTTTTCGCTTCAATCAACTAAAAGCACCTCATTATATTATGTGTTGGAATATTTTTAAAAGATGGAGAGTAATGGGGATCGTAAAATAAAAAGTAGCATTATACAAACACGTCATAAATAGCCGTTTTTAACTGTTTAAAAATATTTTCATCACCTATTTGTTGTTCTAAATTGTCCATTACACTTTCATAGTACCATTTTTGCTTTTCTCTTCCTCGATTAAATCGACTCCATACTTCGGCACCATTCTTTTTTAAGTCTTCTTGAATACTTAATAAGTTATGAAGTTTATCAGCACATATAATGAAGCAAGTTTCTTTATCGGCTGTTTTTACTTTTTGTATTGCATCGCTTTTGCGTTCTTCCCAACTCAATTTCTTATTCTTCTCTGTACATTTATCAACAAGTGTAGATACCTTTTCTCCAAATATAAGAGAAAGCTCTTTTAAAGTAATCTCGGTGTCTTCGACAATGTCATGGAGTATGCCGGCGATGACGACTTCTTCTTCGCAGTTTTCTTTTTGTAACATCATCCCAACTGCAAATGGATGAGAAATGTAAGGAATGTTTGTACCTTTTCTGAACTGGTTCCTATGAGCGATGGAAGCAAATTCAATTGCCAAATTAATGTTAGACATAATATATCCCCCTATTTAAATAACTTCCGGAGCATTCTTCCTGTACCTTTTCCAGCAACCCTCCTACCTGCACGTTTTGCCATTTTCTTTGGGTTTCCAGATGTAATCGCTTGGATATCGCCTAAAATCTTTGCTGTTTTATAAAGTTTTGAACGAATTTTACTAATCTTCACGTCTATCACCTCCTACACCTTATTTTATCATGTAAGCTTAAAAAAATTAATGAATAAATCTAAATTAGACAATTGTTGTTCTAAATTAAATTAAAAGTGAATACGCTTACAATGGACTAGTTAAACTAGATCACTATTTAGTTAGGGGGAGTATAGATGATATACAAAAATCCAGGGGAAAATGGTTCCAAAGTGACCTTTAAAAAACGTTATGATAATTTTATTGGTGGTGAATGGGTTTCACCTATAAATGGGGAGTACTTTGAGAACGTTACTCCTGTTACTGGACAAGCCTTTTGTGAAGTTGCTAGGTCCCAAAATGAAGATATTCAACTTGCGTTAGATGCAGCCCATAGAGCAAAAGAAACTTGGGGAAAAACATCTGTTACAGAGCGATCAAATTTATTAAATAAAATAGCAAATCGTATGGAAGAAAATATCGAAATGTTAGCTGTAGCGGAAACATGGGAAAACGGTAAACCTGTAAGAGAAACGTTAGCAGCTGATTTACCTTTAGCTATTGATCATTTCCGTTATTTTGCCTCTGCTATTAGAGCGCAAGAAGGAACAGTTGGAGAAATTGACCAAGATACGGTTGCCTATCATTTTCATGAACCACTTGGTGTTGTAGGACAAATTATTCCATGGAACTTTCCGTTATTAATGGCTGTGTGGAAATTAGCTCCTGCTCTTGCAGCTGGAAACTGTGTTGTTTTAAAGCCGGCTGAACAAACACCATCGTCTATTATGGTACTAATGGAGCTAATTCAAGATTTACTACCACCTGGTGTTGTAAATGTGGTAAACGGTTTTGGTTTAGAAGCCGGTAAACCATTAGCATCTAGTGACAGAATTGCCAAAATTGCTTTTACTGGTGAAACAACTACAGGTAGACTAATTATGCAATATGCTTCCCAAAACATTATACCAGTAACGTTAGAGCTCGGAGGTAAGTCGCCAAATATATTCTTTGAAGATGTTTTCGCGCAAGACGATGAATTTTTAGACAAAGCGATCGAAGGTTTTGTCATGTTTGCATTAAACCAAGGTGAAGTTTGTACTTGCCCTTCTCGTGCTTTAATTCACGAATCCATTTACGACAAGTTTATGGACCGTGCCTTAGAGAGGGTGAAACAAATAAAACAAGGAAATCCTTTAGATACTGAAACAATGATTGGAGCACAAGCATCTTCAGAGCAATTAGAAAAAATACTTTCCTATATTGATATTGGACAACAAGAAGGTGCAGAAGTTTTAACGGGAGGTGCGAGAAATTACTTAGAAGGAGAGTTACAGGGTGGATATTATGTAAAACCGACTGTATTTAAAGGAACTAACGATATGAGAATTTTCCAAGAGGAAATTTTCGGTCCAGTTGTATCTGTAACAACTTTTAAAGATGCTGAAGAAGCACTAAGTATTGCAAACGATACTTTATACGGTTTAGGTGCTGGTGTGTGGACTCGAGATATGAATACAGCATACCGCTTTGGTAGAAAGATTGAAGCCGGTCGAGTTTGGACAAATTGCTACCATGCATACCCTGCTCATGCAGCTTTTGGAGGATATAAAATGAGCGGAGTTGGTAGAGAAAATCATAAAATGATGTTAAGTCATTACCAACAAACGAAAAATTTACTAGTTAGCTATAGCCCTAAAAAATTAGGCTTCTTTTAAAATGAATAAAGTTTTAGCAACAAAGGATGCTCTTGAATTAATTGCAAAATTACGAACAAGACACGGCCCACTACTTTTTCATCAATCAGGTGGATGTTGTGACGGTAGTTCTCCTATGTGTTATCCAAGAAATGAATTTATCATTGGTGACTCTGATGTATTACTTGGAGAAATTGGCAATACTCCATTTTATATGAATAAAAAACAGTATGAGTATTGGAAACATACGCAATTAATTATTGATGTGGTACCTGGTAGAGGTGGCATGTTCTCTTTAGAAGGTCCGGAAGGTGTTCGGTTTTTAACAAGATCTAAAGTGTTTCCTAAATAAAATTAAACCTGTAAAAAGAATAAAAAAAGAAGTCCTACTCGTTAAGTAGGACTTCTTAAACTATTAAACTTCTAATTCAAAATCTGTAGAAGGTTCACTGTTATAAACATCTTTATCTAAGTCATTCGTTGCTTTACTAGTTAAAACTCCAGCTGTCATACTTCCACTTACATTAAGTGCCGTACGTCCCATATCAATTAAAGGCTCAACAGAAATTAATAACCCAGCAAGTGCGATTGGTAAGTCTAGTGCAGATAATACGAGAATGGCCGCAAATGTTGCTCCCCCTCCTACTCCTGCTACTCCGAATGAACTAATAGCTACTATTACAATAACCATGAATAAAAATGATGGATCTAATGGATTAATTCCAACAGTTGGTGCTATCATTACAGCTAACATCGCTGGATAAATTCCGGCACAACCATTTTGACCAATTGATAAACCGAAAGAACCGGCAAAGTTTGCAACGCCGTCTGACACTCCTAGTTCTTTCGTTTGCGCTTTAATGTTTAACGGTAACGTTGCAGCACTTGATCTAGACGTAAAAGCAAATGTTAATACAGGAATAACTTTTTTCACGTACGTGATTGGATTTAACCCTGATAACGAGATTAATATTAAATGAATGATAAACATTATTATTAATGCAACGTACGATGCAAGTACGAATTTCCCTAATTTTGCAATTGCTGCGTAATCACTTGTTGCAGTAACTCTCGTCATTAAAGCTAAAACACCAAATGGCGTTAAACGAAGGATGAGTGTTACAACACGCATAATAATGGTATAGAATGTATCAACAATTTTTGCAAAGAAATCAGCTTGCTCTTCATTCTTTCTTCTCACACCTAAGTAAGCCATCCCTACAATCGCTGCAAAAATAACAACGGCAATAGTTGAAGTTGACCTTGCACCAGTAAAGTCTAAGAAAATATTAGATGGAATTAGATCTAACATTTGTTGTGGGAATGATTTCGTTGCGACTTCCGTTGCACGAGATTCTAACGCTTCTCCTCTCGCTACTTCAGCATCACCTTGCTCAATTTGGATTGCTTCAAGATTAAATGCCATTGTCGTTCCAATTCCAATTGCGGCTGCAATTGCTGTTGTTCCTATTAGAATACCAATAATAAGACCACTAATCTTACCAATATTGCTCTTTAGCGTTAATTTAGTAAACGCTGTAAGAATACTAATAAATACTAGTGGCATTACAATCATTTGTAATAACCTTACGTACCCTACACCAACTATGTTAAACCATTCCATAGATGATGAAATAATCTCAGATCCACTACCATAAGTAAACTGTAAACCTAGGCCAAAAATAATCCCTACTATTAATGCTGAAAATACACGCTTAGAAAAAGATACATGTTTTCTCTGCATCATATAAAGACCATATAGTAGGCCAAGTAAAATAATAATATTAATGATGACAAATAAAGTATTCATAAATTTTCCTCCTTTTCGCATTATTACTTTAATCCATTAAACCTTATTGGTCAAGTAGGAATATTTAATAAAATATTAGTATGTATGTTTTTCTTTCGGGAAAAACATACATACTATTCTATTCTTGTACTCGCGGTTTTGTTGGATCACAATCTGGCATTGCAGTAGCTGTTGAACTAGCTAACTTAATTAAGTAATAACATTCCTCTCGAGCCATATGATCAGCCATAATGGCCGAAAACGTACCTAACAGTTGATCTGATAATTCCATTTCTTTTATTTCATGTAAAAAAGTTTTAAACAGTTCTATCTCCAATTTTACTTCAACATTCATTTTAGAAAGTGCAGGAAACGATTGAACGTTCGTTCTTAAATACCCTGCAAGCTCTACTGCTTTTATATAAAAATCTTTAAATCTTTCAATAAATTCGTGCGATCTAACTTTCACATCCTGTTCTACCATATCAACACTATCATTAATTCCTTGCGCATGGCCTGCTGCATCAAGTAACCATACTAAATGGTGATGCAATTCATGAAAAATTGGTGGGCTTTCCCCTTTTTCTAAATAACTTACTACATTTAAATATTCCTCTAATTCATTTACCATATGGTTAATAAATGTTGGCGGTAAGTTTACGGTAATTTCTCCGTGCAATTGTCTACGAATAATAGATAATTTGAATTCACGTAATTGTTGTGTCAAAGCTTTCGCCGTTTTAATGTGTTGATGCACATTTTCGTTCGTTAAACTATTTGCTTCATTGTACAAACGATCGTATCTGTCTTTAAACTGTTGTGCTTTTTGAATATCTTCTTTTTCTTTTGGACCTAACGTATCTAGGAAAAAAATGTTGTGATCTCCAAACACTTGCATCCAAAACCGTTGTTCAAATGTTGCATCTTCTAAAAAACTAATGGAACTCCTCCTCCTTTCTTTCTCATAAACAATATATTCCTACATTTTATAAACATAACTTCTACCTTGAAAATAGGTCTCTTTAGGAAAAAGGCAATTTGTACGATTATTTATTGAAATGAGACAAACTAACGAAAGTACAAGCATATAGATAAAATAGATTGTTATTTTAAGGGGGATGGAAATGAGATTGTTAGTAATAAAAAGAAGTTGGTTTTTGTTCCTAGCGTTTTGTTGTGTTGTTGCTTTTGGAGGATGGTATGTAGTGAACAAAGGAATTATCCCAACAACTGGACAAGTAAAACAAAGTGAAGAAACAGTTATTCATTTAATTACTACAGAATTTGAGACGAAAACGGCAGATGGAAAAGAAATTGAAGTATATCGCTGGGATCCAGGTACAGTTGTTGCTCCAAAAGGAAAAGAAGTTACATTTAAGCTTTTCGGATTAAATGGTCATGAACATCATTTTACAATTGAAGGAACATCGGTACACGGTGTTGTCAACAAAGGAAAAGAAACGGTTGTGAAAGTGCAATTTGATGAGCCTGGTGTGTACAAACTAATTTGTACTTCTCATGCGAATGATGTAGTACCTATGATTGCTTATATACATGTGTATTAATGTGTTGCTGACTAGAGATACCCTAGTCAGCTTTTTTAATCGTTTATGAAACTATAAACGTGTGTAAATTTTGTGGATAACTTCTCTCTTTACTTTTCTGACGTCTAGCTCCGGCGGCTTGGCCCTCGAGACATAAGCCAGTCACTTCCGGTGGACAAAGACCGTCCACCTGCAGCGCCGCACCTTTCTTGTCGGGTCAGAGCGAGCCGCGTCCGCTTTTGTTCTTTGTAAAATGTTTATCTTTCCCCTTTTCTTCTTCTTTACTATCTATTTTTATTTGGAAATGGTATAATTTCAACGGATTATATATATATGGAGGAAATAAAATAAATGATTACAGTGACAAATGTTAGTTTACGTTTTGGAGATCGAAAGTTATTTGAAGATGTTAATATAAAGTTTACACCAGGAAATTGTTATGGATTAATTGGTGCGAACGGTGCTGGAAAATCTACTTTCCTTAAAGTACTTTCTGGTGAAGTTGAAGCACAAACAGGGAATGTTAGTATGAACCCTGGTGAAAGACTTACTGTTTTAAAGCAAAACCACTTCGAATATGAAGAGCATGAAGTTCTTAAAACAGTAATTATGGGCCATGCAAGACTATACGAAGTAATGCAAGAAAAAGATGCAATTTATATGAAAGAAGATTTTTCTGATGAGGATGGAATGAGAGCAGCTGAATTAGAAGGTGAATTCGCCGAACTTAATGGGTGGGAAGCAGAATCAGAAGCTGCTATTTTGCTTAAAGGTTTAGGTATTGAGGAAAATTTGCATGATAAAAAAATGGCAGAGTTAACAGGATCTGAGAAAGTGAAAGTGTTACTAGCACAAGCTTTATTCGGTAAACCTGACGTTCTTTTATTAGACGAACCTACAAACCATTTAGACTTAAAAGCAATCCAATGGTTAGAAGAGTTTTTAATAAACTTTGAAAATACAGTTATTGTCGTATCTCATGACCGTCATTTCTTAAACAAAGTGTGTACTCATATTGCTGATTTAGACTTTAGTAAAATTCAAATATATGTTGGGAACTACGACTTCTGGTATGAATCAAGTCAGTTAGCAACAAAAATGGCTCAAAATGAAAACAAGAAAAAAGAAGAAAAAATTAAAGAATTACAAGCATTTATCGCTAGGTTTAGTGCGAACGCTTCAAAATCAAAACAAGCAACATCTCGTAAGAAGTTATTAGATAAAATAACACTAGACGACATTAGGCCTTCATCACGTAAATATCCTTATATTCATTTTACGCCTGAACGTGAAATTGGAAATGACCTTCTCCGTGTTGAAGGATTAACGAAAACAATTGACGGTGTAAAAGTATTAGACAACGTAAGCTTTATTATGAACAAGGATGACAAAATTGCTCTAGTGGGTAGTAATGAAATTGCTAATAGCACCCTATTAAAAATATTATCTGGCGAAATGGAACCGGATAGTGGTTCATTTAGATGGGGCGTTACCACTTCTCAATCTTATTTTCCGAAAGACAATGCTAAGTTTTTCGAAAATAGTGATTTAAACTTAGTTGATTGGCTACGTCAATTTTCTCCTCAAGATGAAACAGAAACATTTTTACGTGGGTTCTTAGGAAGAATGTTATTTTCAGGTGAAGAGGTTAAGAAAAAAGCAAGTGTTTTATCTGGTGGAGAAAAAGTTCGCTGTATGCTTTCTAAAATGATGTTAAGCGGATCGAATGTATTATTATTAGATGACCCTACAAACCATTTAGATCTTGAATCTATTACAGCATTGAATAATGGTTTGATTAATTTTAAAGGTTCTATCGTTTTCACATCACATGACCATCAATTTATTCAAACAATTGCAAACAGAGTCATCGAAATTACACCTAAAGGACTTGTTGATAAACAAGTTACTTACGATGAATATTTAGAAGATGAAGCTGTACAAAAACAAGTAAAAGAAATGTACGCATAAAAAAACAAAAGCGTAGGCGCTTCGTACAGGCCCGTACAAACTGGACTGTTCCTGTAGGAGATAAAGGAAACACGGTGAACGCGTAAGCGTGAACCGATGTTGACTTAGCGTACGGAGGGAACGGGAAGTTTGACAGGGCCTAAGCGCCGGAGCTAGACGTAACAACACATGTCAGGAGTTATCCACAAACTTTTAGTGTTATAATTTCCTTTGCAATAAAAAAAGAAACCTGAACAGGCACGATTACACTCCTGTTCGGGTTTCTTTTTTATATTTCTTGAAAATATGTTTTGTAAAAACCACTAATTTCACCTTTATTATCAACTACAAAATAAAATTCTTCTGTTTCATTTTTTACATCGTATACTTGTCCTTCCGTTAAGGCGTTATGCACTAAATATTTAGCAGCGTTTGTATGTATACATTTTACTTGTTTTATTGTGTCTGCTTGCTTCCATGTTAAGTGAATCATATTCATTTCTCCATTCTATTAAAGTTTAATGCTATTTTATCATACCTTTTTCCAATGTTAAATTAGTACTTATTTTAAATTGTTTCAACTAGTCCTCCCCTCACCCATTTTAGGCTCCTTTCATACAGTAAATGGAGGAGTTGAGTAATGTTGAACGAATATACGAACCTAATAGCTGAATTTGGTATTGGTGGCGCTCATCCTGGAGGATTAAGCTTTTCTAAAGAAATTTTAACTAATGAAAACATAGATAGCAATGACATTATTTTAGAGGTTGGTTGTGGTACCGGGCAAACAACCGCATACCTTGCCTTAAACGGTCATACGGTAGTGCCGATTGACTCACATCCGAAAATGGTGGAAAAAGCGAACAACAGGTTCCAACAGTTATATCTTCCTTGTAAAGCACAAATAGCCGACATCCATGACTTGCCATTTGAGAAGGACAGTTTCGATATTGTCATAGCAGAGTCAGTTTTATCGTTCACCAACCTAGATCAATCGTTAGCTAATATACATGACGTTTTAAAAGAAGGTGGAAAATTAATAGCATTAGAAATGACAAAAAAGGATTCTATTAAAGATGAATTTTTAGGAAGTATAAAGAAGCACTTTGGTACTCCACAAATACTTTCCAAATCAATGTGGGAAAATAAGCTAAAAAAGCACGGATACGACCCAATCCGCTTTCAAACTATGTCATTACACGATTTGCCTACACCTGAACAAGATATAGCACCGTCCGATATGATTGATGATAAATATTATGAATTAATGTTCAAGCACGAAAAGATTGTTAGAAAAAGTCGTAATATGTTATCGCTTGGTGTAATTGTAGCTCAAAAATAATTACTTTTAAAAGTAGCATTATGCTACTTTTTCTTTTTTTGGAATATTATTGGAACAATTTTGAATAACGCTTCCTCTTTTTTCTATAAAAATACATAAATTATGAATGACTTGTACAAATGGCCTCTAATGGAAACATTTATACAGTGAAATGCTTGTATAATCTTGTTAGGGTATATACATGAGTGTTTGATAGCTACAAACATTTCTTAGGAGGTAATACAATGTTAAAAAAATTATTAATGTCATCATTTATTGCGACGGTTCTCTTTTCTGCTACTGCAGTTGGAGCAAGCGCATCGACATATACAGTTAAATCTGGAGATTCTTTATGGGAAATCGGAAAAAAATACGGAGTATCTGTTAAAGATATTCAATCATTAAATAATAAACGAAATCATTTAATTTTCCCTGGTGAAACTTTGAAACTACCAAAAGCAGTAACAGCATCTGAAAAGGAATTAATGGCACGTCTTGTTCATGCAGAGGCTAAAGGAGAATCTTATGCAGGAAAAGTTGCGGTTGCGACTGTAATTTTAAACCGTGTAGATAGTGATTCATTCCCTAATACTATTAATGGTGTTGTTCATGAGAGAACTCCTCATGGAGGTTATCAGTTCACACCTGTACAAAATGGCCAAATTAACTTAGCGGCGGATAAAGAAGCAATGAAAGCAGTTGAAGAAGCAATCGCATTTAGAGGACAAGGTAAAGGTTCTTTATACTTCTATAATCCTGCTAAAACAAATGATCAGTGGATTCGTACTCGTGCAGTAACAACGACTATCGGTAACCACGTTTTCGCTAAGTAATATACAAATTAATAAGTGTTAAAACAGTGGGGAAAACTATTCGTTTTTCCCACTGTTTTGTTTATAAGTAACTTTGTCATCCTTTAGTAACTTTATAATTCTTATGGTTTATAACGGTTCTAATTGGTTCACCTGTGTTAGGATTCTTTCCGATATCAACTATAACGGAGCTATCTCTTACTGCAATAACCTGTCCCTTTATTCCCTTTCGGTGTCCTCCTTTTACTGAAATCGTATCACCAATATTTGCTACATTCGTTAGTTTATTTTCTGTTTCCATGTTTTCAACTCCCTTACACCTTGTATCGTTTCCATAAGAAATTCAATTATCCTTCTATTACTTTTTGCATATAATCATGTACGATTCGTCTTAAAGGATCTTTTTCATTGAGTAGATGGTGATGTCCCTCATCGAATAATACAGCATTGCTATTAGGAAATGTTTGTAGAAGATAATGACAATTATAATTCCAATCAACGGTCGTATCTTTATTTCCTTGAATAATATGAAAAATATTATCTTTCTTATTTATTGATTGCAAATTATTATACCAATTTTTTAATGCCAATAACCAATTATTTCGTATAACATTTACTTGTAAAGGGTCCTTCTTCAAAAACGTTAAATAGCTTTCATTAGAAGTGTTTTTTCGATACATCCTTTTTACATTCATACGAATAATATTCAAAAAAGGAGACGTGACAGTCCACAAATAAGATCGAATGAGTGGACATACTAAAATTACTTTTTCAAAAGGCGAATGGTAACGAATACAAAAATCTATTAGCATTGCAGCCCCAGTGCTATGCCCAATTGCAAAAAGCTTCTCTTTATCTATACTCCTATTCAATAATACTTCCTTGAAAGTTGAAGCGTAGTCTGTAAATGCTTTAACCTCTCCCCTGTTTCCACTAGAAAGACCATGCCCAATTAAATCAATTGTTTGCACTTCATATCCCTTTTGAATAAAAAAATTGATTGTATAATGCAAAGAATTAGAATGGTCAAGAAATCCATGAATAAGCCAAATTGTTCCCTTAGTAATAGGTGGAGTAAAGCTTTGTATAAATATTTTGTTGTTTTTACAAGTTAACCATTCATGGGAATGTATAGGTAAATGTTCTTCTAAATGATAAAAACGCAAATAGTCTTCTTTATTTTTATGGATTCCAAACTCCATTTTCTTTCACTTCCTCATATGTAATCATTATTTTGTCGTAACTAACTTTTATCACTATTTCTATTTATTAACAACTTTGCAAAGTATTTAACATGCTTATTAAGCATAAACTTTTCACTTCCTTCGAATGATAAAAGTATCCTTGAAGAAAAGAGGTGTTTCGATTGAATTGGAAAAGTATTATTATTGCAGGGATGACAGTTTCATTATTAACTGGTTGTGGAGCAGACCAAAGAGCAGAAAGAGGCGCTCCTAATGAGGCTCTAGATGTAAACTGGGAAAACCGAGGAGCACGTACAGGGTATATGGATGCTCGAAATGTTCGCTACAATGAAGGTATGTTTGGAACGAATGACCTTGGAACAGAACGAAACAGAAACAACATGAATATAAACAATACAGAAATCGGTCGTGATGGAACTTTCCGTAGTCAAAATGCAGCGAATGAATCACGAATGGCTGTAGCTGATAGAGCTGTTGATGCTGTAACAGATTTAGATGAAGTTAAAAGAGCGAATATTATTGTTACAAATAGAATCGCTTATGTTGCTGCAGTTTTAGATGATGGGCACAGTGGGCAATTAACCGAAGAAGTGGAAAATAAAATTGCAAGAGAAGTTCGAAAAACAGACCGTGATATACAAAACGTATATGTTTCCACAAATCCAGAATTTGTGGATCGTATGCAAGGATATACCAATAATATTAATGAAGGTCGTCCAATAGCCGGATTTTTCGAGGAATTTACAGAAACAATTTCGCGCATTTTCCCTAATGCACGATAATAAATGATAAGAAAGAGACCGCATTTTGGTCTCTTTCCTCATTTTAATTCTTCCTCATTAAATATAATTGCGTCTGCAAGTTGTTCAGCCGTTTGGACACTATATTTTTTAACCTCAACTAGTATTTCGTTGGTCACATTCTCGATTTCCTCGCGAGAATAGCCTAATCGTTCCATTGCAATTGTTGTATAGGCTATAATTTCATTCACTTCCATCGTATCCCTCCTTATTGATGATATTTTCTGTTAAAACAATCTTCATATACACTATCGCGGTTTTAAAGTATTTAAAAAAGCCCACACAATTGTGAGCTACTTTAGTTTGCGAGTCGCATTTAATAATTTTTGTTTTAATTCATTTTCCATTGAAACAAGCTCTTGTTCGACTTGAACACGTTTTTCTCTACCTTCTTGTTGTATTTTTAACGTTTCTTCTAACGTTTCGATTAAATTGGCTTGTGTCTTTTTCAATGTTTCTACATCCACAATCCCTCGTTCATTTTCCCTAGCAGCTGCAATTGTGTTCTGCTTTAGCATTTCCGAGTTTCTTAATAATAAATCGTTCGTCGTTTCCGTAACGCTTTTTTGTGTATCTACTGCCTTTTGTTGGTTATATAAAGATACTGCAATAATTAGTTGGTTTTTCCATAATGGAATAGCTGTTAGGATAGAAGAATGAATTCTTTCGACTAATGTTTGATTTGTATGTTGAATTAAACGAATTTGCGGTGCCATCTGTAACGTAATTTGACGACTAATTTTTAAATCATGCACACGCTTTTCTAATCTGTCGACAAATTGAAGCATATCAGAAACTGCTTGAGCTTCCATTTGATTGTTCGTTAATCGAGCTTTTTGTTCCATCTCAGGGATCGTTTTCGTTTGTAATTCCTCTAGTTTGTGTTCCCCAGCAGCGATATAAACATTTAATGCTTGAAAATATTCTTTGTTTTTATCGTAAAGTGACTCTAGAACAATATTATCTCGTTGCAAAACTTTTTTAAAGCTTTCCAGCTGATCAGAAATTTTATCGATTTCAAATCCAATTTTACGGTATTTAGCAAATAATTGATTAACTGAATTTCCGATGCCGCCGAACAATCTACTTAACATGCCTTTCTTTTTTGGCTCCAATTCACCGGGTTTTACCTCTTTAATTTTTGTCATTAAATCAGTAATAACCTCACCAACTGGACCTGCGTCCTTCGTTTGGATATGGGAGAGTATAGAGTTGGAAAAATTAGATAGTTCTGATTGTGCTGCAACTCCGTATTGGGATATAGCCTGCTGGTCTTCGGGATTAATTTGCTTTGCAATTTCAATTGCTTTCTTTTTATGCTCTTCTGAAAGGCTATTCATTGCCGATTCCTTTTGTTCTAGTTGTTGCTCTACTTCTATTATTTCCCCGCTATTAGTTGTGGAAAATGGGTTGTTTAATAAGTCATTTAAAGTGTCATCTTTAAGTTTTTGTTCCACGATTTTCTCTTTGTCCATTTAAAGCACTCCTTCTACTTTTTCAAGGTTGAATCGATATTTTTTTCGCTGTTCTTAATTAGTTTTAATTCTACATCGAGATTAGTTATATCATTATTTAAAATCGAAATAAGTTCTCGTTCCATCGCTTTTTCTAAGCTTTTCAACCCATCTTCTGCTTCCCTTATAGAAGACTTTATTGTATGATCTCTTACAGGCTGAGAAACTAACTTAACATATTTATCGGTAATAATAGCAGCAGAGTCTAAGTGTTGATGGATAAAGTGACTTGCATCTCGAAATCGTTGTGGTTCAGTCTCTATCATTTTTATTACTTTATTGGACATTTTATAAACGTTATTAATTGTTTGAAAGACGAAAATAGACCGAACTCTAAATCGGGCATTGTTAATTTCTTTCACTTTTTTCTTTGCCTCTTTCATTTGCTGTGCTACATACTTCTTTTCTTTATTTACTATTTTGTTCAAATTGCTATTTGGGATGAATTTTTTCTTTAATAACGAGTAGGAAGTAAAGAAAGTTATTAAACTAATTAGTGCAGATATAGTAAATTGAAATCCGCTAGAAAATAAAGCAATTAAAAATACAATTACCGATATATTAAACGAACCGATTAGAATTAAAGCTCGTCTTATGAATATTTTCACAATAAACTCACTCCTAGTGACTGTTATTTAGTTATATATATTATTACGATTATAACGAATAGAAGTTTCAAACTTATTATATCATTATTAATAAGAAAAGGTTATGTTCAAAAACAAACTGAACATAACCTTTTTATCAGATACTAATTGAAACATATTTAACTTCTACATATTCGTCTAAACCATAATGGCTCCCTTCTCTTCCGATGCCACTTTCTTTCAGACCTCCAAAAGGGGCTTGAGCGGTAGAAGGAGCAGCGTCATTTACTCCGATTATGCCATATTCTAAACTTTCTGTTACTCGATACATCCGACTTAAGCTTTCAGTATAGAAATAAGCCGCTAAACCATAGGGAGAGTTGTTAGCCCTATTAACTACTTCGTCTTCATTGCGGAAAGTAGCAATAGGAGCAACTGGACCAAACGTTTCTTCTGTCATCACCATCATTTCGTCCTTAACGTTAGAAATAACTGTTGGTTCCAAAAAGTTATCAGCAACAACTCTTCCACCACAATGGATCAATCCACCATTTTCGATAGCATCTTTTATTTGGCTCTGTACTTTGTTTCTAGCACTTAGGTCAATTAAAGGTCCGATATCAGATTGAGAATTTAGCCCATTTCCAATTTTTAATTTTTTCACTTCCTCAACAAACCGCTCTATAAATGTCGAGTGAATGGATTCATGAACAAAAATTCGATTTGCACAAATGCAAGTCTGTCCAGCGTTACGAAACTTGGATTGAATAGCACCTTTCACTGCTTTTTCAATATTGGCATCTTCAAATACTATAAATGGAGCATGCCCCCCTAATTCTAAAGAAACCTTTTTAACTGTTGTTGAGGCTTGTGCCATTAATTGCTTACCAATTTCAGTAGAACCAGTAAACGTTAATTTCTTTACACGTGGATTTTGTAACAATTTGTCACCTATTAAGTTAGATTTCCCTGTTATTACATTGAGAACCCCTTTCGGAATACCTGCTTCATGGCCGTATTTCGCCAGCAATAAAGCTGTTAATGGGGTTTGACTAGCTGGTTTAATAATGATAGTGCAGCCTGCCACTAATGCTGGTGCAACCTTTCTTGTAATCATTGCGGCTGGAAAATTCCAAGGTGTTATCGCTGCAACTACCCCTATAGGTTGTTTCTGTATGAGTATACGTTTTTCTCGAAATTGTGAAGGGATGGTTTCTCCATACATTCTTTTTCCTTCTTCTTTATACCATTCTAAGAAGCTATTTGCGTAATGTACTTCTCCAAGTGCCTCTTTTAACGGCTTACCTTGTTCCATTGTTAAGACACGCGCAATTTCTTCGGCGTTTTTATCTATGAGTTCATACCATTTATGTAAATAAGCAGCCCTTTCGTAAACGGATAAACGTTTCCACTCGTGAAAAGCTAATTCAGCACTGTTGATTACGAGGTCCATTTGTTTATGAGTAATAATAGGTACAGATCCAATTGTTTCACCTGTTGCTGGATTGGTCACTTCCATCCATTCGTTCGTTTTTACCCATTCACCGTTAATGTACATCGGTTGTTGCTCCATTATCCTCACTCCTTTTGTACAATTTACGTTTGTAGTTACCTATCTATTCGTTGAATTTAATTATATACAATAAGTTCAGTAGTAATTATAAACTGCCTTCTGCTTTCTTTTGAAAGTAAGTAGACTTTTTAGTTAGTTTAATATAATAAATGATAATAATAGTTAGTGAAAGTAATCCGAATACTAACGCCATTAATTTAAGACCAATTGTATCTAGGAATAGTCCTGTACCTAATAGAACTACTTGAAAAGCGACTCGATCTAACATATTACGAAATGAGAAAAATCTGCCATGGTATTCTTTCGGAATTTTAGTCTGAAATATCGTGACTGCTATAGGGAAAAAACAACCTACCGCTAACCCAAAAATGGCAAACGACATAAGCGACATCCACTTTACGTCGGCAAAAAATAAGGAAAGGTGTGCAAAAGCAATCAATGTTACAAAACTAAACATTAACGTTATTAAGTTTTTATCTTTTGAAATTCTTTTAACTGCAAATGCCCCTATCATAAAAAAGATACCTTCTACTGCATAAATGAAGCTTTTAATAGTTGAATCATCTTGTAGCTCACTAATATTGATAACCATTAAATTAAAGCCACCTAGAAATAAATAAGGGATCATCGTCAAAATTAATACAGTTAATGCAATCGGTGTTTCTTTTAAAACAGGAATTACTTCTTTGAAACTACTAGATTTTTTAATCTTTTTCGATGCAAGCCCTTCAGTTTCATCTATTTTTAATAGAAAAGTAGTAATTAATAAAAAGCCGTATGCGATGAACGAAGCTAAATATAATGACGATAAACTCATTACAACGAGCATAGCACCAGCAATGGCAGTACCTGCTATTCGAGACACAGTAGATACATTCATATGGATGCCATTCATTGTTAATAGATCATTATCCTTTACAATTAAAGGTATAGCTGATTGTAGAGCAGGGAAATAAAAAGCAGCTGATATTTGGATAGAAATCATAAACAATACCATAAAGGTAATAGAGCTATATTGTATCGCTAAAAACATAAAGCAAACACTTAACATACGTCCAATACCAGAATAAATCAGTACTACTTTCTTGCTATTTGAATCTATTATTCTTCCAGCAAGTGGTCCAACTAAAACACCAGCTAAAAGTCCTACAAACATGATGAGTGCTTTAACAAAATCCGAAGGAATAAAGGCTTGCATAAATTCTAAATTTCCTATTATGCCAGTCCATAACCCTAGGCCAGCAATAAATTCACCAATAAGTATTATCCACACATTTTTATTTTGCCACATTCCAATTTCTCCATTCCGTTAATAAGTGCAATGCTATTCATAATATAGCATTCTTCCATACATTTCGCTATACGAAATAATACAAAAAAAAGAGGGGGAAATGCTCTCCCTCATTAATCATAAATAAATTCAAATGTGTAAACTTTGCGCGGATATCTATAACTTTTCGACTAGCTCCGATGGCTTGGTACTGCTCATATTTTCCTTATCCTCAGTACGATAGGTTAACATTGATTCACACGTTCCAAAGCGAGCCACCTGTGCTTTTGTTCGTTATTGTGTAAATTTCACTTCTTTCGTCGTACCGTCTGTAAATGTTACTTCTAATTCAAATTCTTTATATTCAGTTGGTATACCGAAAACTGTCAAAATTTCTTCTGTGATCTCTATATTCTCCGTTTCTTGTGTGAAATTTAACTGTTCTAACTTAGGTTTTAGTTCATTGTATGCATCATCACCATACAACCTACGATCATTTAAATCGTCTTCAATTTTCGCTTCTCCGTTCCCTTCCATTTCATACTCTGCTTCATAAGATACATTGCGGTCATATTCAACATCTAAGTCAAATTTCATAAATGAATGTTGTATATCCTCATCTCTAACAGTCATATCATCATCGTCATCCAAAGGATTAATTTCCCCTTCTGTAATTCCAGGTGTTGTATTATTTGTGTCGCCAGTTTCTGGGGGTGGCGGAGATACGTCATTTTGTCCACAACCAGTAATGACAAAAAGCAGTGCAAAAATCATGAGTATATTTGTTTTAAACATTTTATCACCTTCCTGTTTTTTCTAAAGTTATGTTATCCATTATCGTTTTTATTTACTCTTAAATAAGTTTTTTTCTTGAATGGTATATGTAAAATAAAGCGTTTTTTTAATAAAGTACCGCTTTAAATTAACTGAGTTAAATTAAAAATAATATTCACTTGACTTGTAAACGTTTACTGCGTTAATTTTAAAAAATATTCAGATGTTTATTTATAGAAAGAAGGTTTATAATGACGCGCTCTTTTAATTTTTCTGCCGGTCCTTCTACTTTGCCGTTACCTGTATTAGAAAAAGTTCAAAAAGAATTTCTATCATTTCAAGGAACAGGAATGTCCATTATAGAAATAAGCCATCGTTCCAATTACTTTGAAGAAATTATGGAACAAACTGAACAGTTATTACGTGAATTAATGAATATTCCTAATAACTATAAAGTTTTATTCGTTCAAGGTGGAGCCTCTCTCCAATTTTCAATGGTTCCGATGAATTTATTAACAAGTTACAATACTTCCTATTATGTAAACACAGGGTCTTGGGCAAAAAAGGCAATTGCTGAAGCGGAAAAGTATGGTGAAGTTCATGTGCAAAATTGTCCTATACATCATATTCCAAAATTATCGTTAGATTCTATTAGCCTTGTTGATTATGTTCACATTACTACGAATAATACGATTGAAGGAACTAAATTTGCTTCAATCCCGAATACTGGGAATGTACCATTAGTTGCGGATATGTCGTCCAACATTTTATCAGAAGAGTATGATGTTGAAAAATTTGGAGTAATTTACGCTGGAGCTCAGAAAAATATTGGTCCTGCTGGACTATGTATCGTTATTGTTCGTGAAGATTTGGTTGGGCAAAATACGTTGCATACTTTACCTACGATGTTGAATTATGAAACGTATGTTAAGTCGAATTCTATGTATAATACACCTCCCACCTTCAATATTTACATAATGAAGTTAGTACTTGAATGGTTAAAACAATTAGGTGGCGTGCAACAAATAGAAAAAATAAACAAAGAGAAAGCAGCATTATTATACAACTTTTTAGATGAATCAACTCTGTTCTATTCCAATGTTCATATCGAGAATAGATCACTTATGAACATCCCTTTTAACACGACTTCTAGTCAATTGAATGAGCAGTTTATTAGTGAGGCAACCTCTGCTGGTTTCTATTTTTTAAAAGGGCATAGGTCAATAGGTGGAATGCGTGCTAGTTTATATAATGCAATGCCCATAGATGGTGTAAAAGCGCTTGTTAGTTTTATGAAGCAATTTGAAATGAAGGCGAGGATGTCAAATGTTTAAAATTAAAACCTATAATTCTATCGCTCCGAAAGGGTTACAAGTTTTTGAGAATAACTCGTACATGTTAAATGAAAGTGATAATCCTGATGGTATTTTACTAAGGAGTTTTAACCTACACGACGAATCTATTGCGCAAAGTGTAAAAGCTATCGCTCGTGCTGGTGTAGGAGTGAATAATATTCCAGTAAAAGAATTATCAGAGCAAGGAGTAGTTGTTTTTAACACTCCAGGTGCTAATGCAAATGCTGTTAAGGAGCTAGTCCTATTAAGCTTATTCGTTTCTTCTAGAAACTTTCTGCCTGCTATAGAGTGGACGAACACATTGAAAATTGATAATAGTACTTCTATTCCATCTCAAGTGGAAAGTGGAAAAAAACAATTTGTCGGCAATGAAATAAGAGGAAAGCGTTTTGGTGTTATTGGCGTTGGAGCGATTGGTGTATTAGTAGCGAATGATGCACTAGCTCTTGGTATGGATGTTGTTGCGTATGATCCATTTATATCCGTTAATACTGCGTGGCAATTATCTAGTAATGTGCAGCGAGCACATAATATGGATGAGATTTTTAGCACGTGTGATTATATAACCCTCCATGTGCCATTAACAGACAAAACTCGTAATATAATTGATGAAGCGGCGATCGGCAAAATGAAAACGGGAGTACGTTTATTGAATTTTTCAAGAGCTGAATTAGTAAATGTTGAGCATTTACAAGATGCATTAGAGAAAGAAAAAATATCCAATTATATAACGGATTTTCCTACGGAGAAACTATTGAAAATGAAAAACGTCATTACGATTCCACACTTAGGTGCTTCTACAGTAGAAGCAGAAGAAAATTGTGCATTTATGGCAGCTTCTACTCTCAAGCAATACTTAGAAACTGGGAATATTCAACATTCGGTTAATTTTCCAAACGTGTATTTGCCATTTACTCGTTTATCAAGAGTAACAGTTGCACATAAGAACATTCCGAATATGGTTGGGCAAATTACTGCTGTTCTCGCGCAATACGAGATGAACATTGCGAATATGTTAAATAGTAGTAAGGATTTATGGGCATATACTATTATTGATTTAGATAGTAAAGCAGAACATAAAGATTCTATCATTCAAAAATTACTCACAATAGATGGTATAAAAAAAGTTAGAATTATTGAGAACGAAAGATAATCCTTCATTTTTAAAGAGGTTGGGACGTAACTATTTTCACCAAAGTAAATAACGAACAAAAAATAGTACGGTAATAACCCGCTCCGGAAATATACTTCGCTTTCCGCGGGCGTGTCTAGTTACGGCGGCTTGGCCCTCGAGACATAAGCCAGTCACTTCCGTTGGGCAAAGAGCACCCAACTGCAGCGCCTGTCTTATGCTTGTCGGGCCAAATCGAGCCGCCTTCACTTTTCGTACTGGTGAGCCTCCTCGTGCTAAAGCACTGCTATCTTCTCACCTATGCCTTTTCTCCCGCTGGAGTCTACGTATATTTCCTCCGCTAATCCTGCGATAGTCCGTTATATATCTGATCAATTTAGTTTTGTCCCAGCCTTAATATCAGATACTTTTTAGTAATAGTTTTTTTAATAAAGGAAATAATACATCTGGTAATTCATCAATGTTAGGTACTAGGATGCTATACTTTCCGTACATATTTTGAATTGTTTTCCTTTGGCTCTCTTCTATTACTCCATTCGAAAGGAATACATTTATTACTTCAATTCCTTGCTTCCTTGCATTCATTACTGCTTCATGCGTATCTACAATGCCATTTTGTTCATAATTCATCGCAGCGGGCTCCCCATCGGAAAATACAAGGAGGAACTTTTGTTTTTCGTTTCGATGTAGCAAACGATTGGCCATATGCCTTATTGCATAACCATCGCGATTATCTTCTTCTGGTTGTAGTTGAAGAATTTCTGGTCCGGTTTTTTGTAAGCTTGAAGAATGGAAATCTATAACTGTTTTAAAATAATTTGGTTGACTTATCTCTGTGGCATTATTTGTATCTTCCCAAAATCCAACTACTTCATGGGGAACTTTAACCGATTTTAATGCTTCGTGGAATAAAGTAATTCCATATTTCGTTTCATCCATTTTATCAAACATAGATGCTGAGCAATCAACTAAAAGAGTGAAAACTGCATCTATTTCCATAGATTCAGCATTCTTTTTATAAAACATTCGAGGGGATTCGTCTGTGAACCACGGAAGTAAATTTTTACTTAGTCTCCCGAAGTGCAAATTACTTCTAGGTGATGTGAGTTTATGCTCGAGTGTTTTCTCAATCATTTGCTTTAACTTTTTTTGGTATGATGACACCATCGCTTGAAATTCATTGTAAGACTGTTTGTCTTCTCTAAGCACAGGTTGGGCTTGAAGAAAAACAGGATAGGCGAATTTATTCTCTTTCCCAAAATCACCATCCTTGCCGCCCTCTTTCATTTGGTCATCACTTACAACCTCAAGCGAATCTGTTGGTGAAAAGTCGTTTTTGGATGATTGTTGACTCGATCCTTGAACAATGCCTAGTGCCTGATCACCATCCTCACCTTCGCGCACTCCTTCTCCCATCAAATCAGTTTTTGCCCCTGACTCTAAATCGAACTGAAGAAAGCTTTGAGTATTCGTTTCGCTTTCACGATGCCAGGTTGGAAGTTTGTCTTCGTGTATATCTTCTTCCCCTGTTTTATCTTTATCACTTTCATCATCGTTCTGTAATTTACTTTTCCTTTTAATATCATCAAAGTTGAGACCTTCTTCTACAATTTCCTTGTCGGTAAAGTCAGGTGTGAAAAAGTATAAATTCAACATATCGTTGTCCAATATATCTTCTATTACTTCTTGTACATTTACACAAATTTGAATAATTTCATTTGTCGAAGTTGCCTCATAACATTTACTACATTCAGAACGAATATATGGTAGAGCTAAGTTTATTTCATCACTTATAATCGGAATCTCTTCTAATGGATTATTCGTAGTTAATACGATGTAAATTAGATTGTATAGTGCATCAATCCGAATGTTTCTTTCATTATTTACCGTCAATTGACTGCGAAAGTATTTCCGATATTCTTCCCTGCGGATTTCAAAAGATTTCACAGTCCCAGTGCGTTCTTTTTTTATTAGTTCTTCTACCCGTAAGTCTTCTAACAACGAGAATAGTTGTCGTAAGAAATTTCCGTGCTTTGCTTTTTTTATTTTCTTAAGGAACTTTAGTACTTCTGTATAATTTGTATGTGGAACATTTCCTAAACTCCTTATATATACGTCTGATTTTAGGCCATGTATTTTTTCAAATGTTGGATGGGTATCCCAAAAAAGACTAATATATAGTACTTTATCAAATGGATCAAAATAAGATTTGAACGCATATTCCACTTCAAGTTGTTCGATTTTAGATAATGATACGGATAAATCTAAAAGTTCCATAAACAGAAGAGAATCAATTTTTTTATCATTAAAGACAATGTGTCTCATATTACTCGCCTCATTCAAATAACGTTCTTGCTACATTCATTACAGCTGATTTTTCCCGTTCGTCATCTAGTTTTTCTGCAATTCCGCGTTGAACTGCACGAAGAGTTGGTAAATATACAGCTAAATCACAAGTATCTATTAATGCTCGTACAGATGCAGCTTCTTCTGAAAGGTGTCCGTTTTTTACTAATGTTTGTAAATCGTTTGAAAGCACAACGAATTTTTGTATTAGTTTTTCATCCGTAAGTTTCGATTGTGACAATAGTACTTGTTTTAATATGTCACCTTGAATATAAGGAACATCTATAACAATAAAGCGGTTTTTTAATGCTTCATTTAATGGAACCGTTCCCACATAGCCTTCATTAATGGCAGAAATAACGGCGAATCCTTCTTTTGCCCGAATTACTTCTCCAGTAAACGGGTTTGTTATAGTTTTTCGATAATCTAAAACACCATTTAAGATTGGTAATGTTTCTGGTTTCGCCATGTTGATTTCATCAATATAGAGTAAGTGACCTTCTTGCATCGCTTTAATAACTGGGCCAGGTACAAATGTTATTTCCGCAACACCATTATGTTGACGAATTGTTTTATAACCTAATAATGCCTCTGCGTCTAAGTCTACAGAACAATTGATACTATGCATTGGTTGGTGGAAAACAGAAGATAATGTTTCTGCTAATTTTGTTTTACCGGAACCAGTGGGTCCTTTAAGAAGGACGTTTTTACCCATTGCTAGAGCAATGATACTATCAAATAAAAGGTCATTATTATTAGAGGTGTAGCCACCACGTCCTATTAAAGACTGCTCATCTGCCTTCAGGTCTTTCACTTTATTTTCATCAATTAATTTTTGAATATTATTTGGTAATTGTATATTATACATCTAAATTCTCCTTTTACATCTCTTTGCATTATATAGGAAAAAGCTGTTGATAAAATCAACAGCCTTTTTATTATAACAGTCATTTTATTATACATGAAGTAATACAAATCACAATTAATTCTTTATTTACATATTCTCTGCTTTTTTAACTCTATCAGCATGTTCTTCAACAGGATTTTTCTTCTTACCACCTATTATATAGCCACCAACTGCTAGGCCGATGAGTACTGCCCAGAAAATACCTTTCCATACTGGGTGCTCCGGCACGATATGTGGAATAATATGGACGTTTGGATGTGCAAGTGTAAATACAGCCAGTTTAACCCCTACCCAACCAACTATTAAAAATGCAGCCGTTTCTAATGTTGGGCGTTCTTTCAATAATTTTACAAAATACGTAGCTGCGAAACGCATAATAACTACTCCAGTAAAACCGCCTAGGAAAATGATGATAAACTGTCCACCATCTAATCCCCCAATAGTTGGTAAGTTCGTTTTCGGTAACGTCATTGCTAAGGCAATCGCTGCAAGAATAGAATCAACAGCAAATGCGATATCCGCCAATTCCACTTTTAATACAGTCATCCAAAAACTGGATTCTTTTTTCTTCTCTCTAGTAGCCGCCGCCTCCTCGGCTTTGGCGCTTACTGCTTTTCTCCATAAATGATTGAAACAAATAAACAGTAAATATAGAGCCCCAATTGCTTGAACTTGCCAAATATCAACTAAAAACGAAATGATAAACAATGATCCAATTCGGAACACAAAAGCACCTGCTAGACCGTAGAAAAGTGCTTTTTTACGTAAATCATCCGGTAAATGTTTTACCATAATAGCTAAAACTAGTGCATTGTCAGCTGCTAATATACCTTCTAATATAATTAATACTAACAATACCCAACCGTACTCTAACAATAATTGAACTTCCAATTTACTTCCTCCTTAATATAAAAAGCCTCTACCCTACTTTTTCAGGTAAAGGCTTTTTGTGCGTAAGAACACAAAAAAGACCTTTACCTAAATAGAACTTAGGCAAAGGTCTTGCTAACAACAATGGTTGCCGATAACGCCGGAAACTGATCTACAGTTACGAGATGACGACATTATCGTTTTCATAGCTACTCCCCTTTGAATGGGCTTTCGATATGTAATTGATACTAATATATTAATAATATAATAGATTCATGTCAACATTTTTAATTAGATTTAGTGACACTTTGTTAAAATTATTGTAAAAAAATATAATTATATACAGCTAATATAATTTTCACTTTGCGTTATTTTTTCTCGATGATATAATCTTTAAGATTACGTGTACACATAAAGGGGATTATGAAATGAAACAGGCTCATACATATAGAGATAAATTGAAAATATTTATTCAAATTGTTATACCAATTGTAATTACTCAAGTTTCTTTATCCTCTATGAATTTGTTCGATATTATGATGACTGGAAATGTGAGTGCCACAGATTTAGCAGGTGTAGCAGTAGGTTCTGGATTGTGGATTCCTGTTTATACGGGGCTTAGCGGTATTCTCTTATCGATTACTCCGATTGTGGCTCAATTAGTTGGAGGAAAAAAAGGTGGGGAAGTATCTAATTCTGTAACGCAAGGGCTATACGTTTCAATAGTCATGAGTTTAATTGTCATCTGCCTTGGTGCTATCGTGCTTAACCCAATTTTAAATGGAATGACATTAGAAAATGAAGTGCGTTATGTTGCTAAATATTACTTAATAGCATTATCATTCGGTATATTCCCGTTATTTGCATACTCTGTAGTAAGAAGTTTTATTGACGCACTTGGTCATACGAGAATTTCTATGATTATTACATTATTATCCTTGCCGATTAACGTATTATTAAATTATGTACTGATCTTTGGAAAACTAGGCTTACCAAGTTTAGGTGGGATTGGTGCTGGTATTGCGTCTGCACTTACCTATTGGCTCATTTTAATTATTTCTCTATTTATTGTATTAAAATATCAACCCTTTGCTGTTTACGGTATTTTAAAATCTTGGGTTCCTATTCAGTTTAATAAATGGAAGGAAATTTTATTAATTGGAGTGCCAATTGGTCTGTCTATATTTTTTGAGACAAGCATTTTCTCTGCGGTGACACTACTAATGAGTGCTTTCGATACGATAACGATCGCAGCACATCAAGTTGCATTAAATTTCGCCTCCTTTCTTTATATGATCCCTTTAAGTATTTCGATGGCGTTAACGATTTTAGTGGGATTTGAAGTTGGAGCAAAACGGTGGAAAGATGCTAGGCAATATACGTTTTTAGGAATAAGTATAGCTGTTATTTTTTCAAGTATACTTGCAATTTTCCTATTCTTCTTGCGCGAGGAAATTGCTTCTTTATATACGAAAGACACAGATGTTTTATTATTAACAACTGTATTTCTAATTTACGCTCTATTTTTTCAGTTGTCGGATGCAATTGCGGCACCGATACAAGGAGCATTACGTGGTTATAAAGATGTTAATGCCGCATTTTATTTAGCTCTTATATCTTATTGGGTTATTGGCCTTCCAATTGGTTTTATTTTAGCTAACTTTACCGAGTTAGGAGCTTTTGGTTATTGGGTTGGTCTTATTGTCGGACTTGCCGCTGGTGCAATCGGTCTTTCCTTCCGATTAATTCATTTGCAAAAAAAGGTAGTGAAAATGGAAAGTGAATAAAAAGGTCTCAAAAGTCAGTGGAGACACTGATTTTTGGGACCTTTTTCTGTCGTTTATTGATATGTTCAACTTTCAATCCAATGGTAGGATAGCATATCCATTATTTTTTTAAAATTAAATTGGCTACGTTTAATGCACTTGAGAAAGATAACTCTGATAATTGCCCCTGTCCTTCACACCAGTCTCCAGCAAAAAATGTGTTTCGGAAATCCGGGAAGTAAATTGGCATTGCCACTTGGTTCATATTCCATTTAATTTCTTGTACGACAGCATTTTTAGAAACACGTTGTACTACTAAATTTTCTCTCCAGCCATTAAAATGCTTATCATACAGTGCTTCAATTTTCTCTTTATACTCTTCAAGTATTTCTGGCTTTCCAATCTCCTCTTCTTTTAAATATGCAACTGCTTGAAGGAGCTGTCCGCCCTCAGGTGTACATGTTTCGTCGTAGTAAGAAATGTCAGTTATAAACATTTTATTTTCTTGATCATAAATATAAGTGAATGGGCTATCGACTCTTTCAGAAAGGCCAATGTCGTATACGTATACTTTCGTTGATTGATATTTTGCGTATTGTTTTACCCAATCTTCAATTTCTGTTTCCGTAAATACTTTAGCAAGTTCCTTCGGAGGAATACAAAATACAAAGTCATTTGCGCTGTAAATAGTGTCTCCGCAATGTAATTCCGTTACTTTATTATTAGCAGTTACGACTTGTTGAAGCTTCGTTTTTTCAAAAATTTCTCCATTATTATCTTTAATAACACGAACAAACTCATCGATTAGTGCTTGCCAGCCTCCGCCAATGTATGCGACTGGCTTGTTTGTTGTGAAGATTCTTTTATAGTATTGAAAAAACACTTCTGATGGAATTTGTTCTGGTTCACTTGTAAAGAAGTTAGATGATGCTAACGTTAACATCATTTTCTTTACGTCGCCTTCAATCTTATTCTTTTCTAACCATTTGCCAATGGAAACGTGTGGTTCACCAGAATCAATACTTAACATTGTTTTGAATACTTCCCATGCAAATAACACTTTACCAGGTGATGATAAAATCTTTGTTTTAAATAGTCCTCGTACGTTGGATGGTACATGACTTAACTCTTTTCCTGTATCATATCTAGCTTTGTAAGGATTGAAGTCATTCCAATCAATATTTAATTTTAGCTCTTTTTCAAATGTTTTTAAAATGGAAGTATCTCGACCGTAAATAGCATGTGCCCCAAAGTTAAATTTAAACCCTTTTAACGGTAATGTTACAGCTCTCCCCCCGAGCTTCCCTCTTTCTAAAACGGCAACTTTCTTCCCGTTATTAGATAAATACGCAGCAGTTGAAAGACCCGCAAGTCCACCGCCAACGATTACGACATCAAAATTCAGAATTTGTTTCTCCACCTTAAGTACCCCCAATATGTAATCGTTTACACAAATGAAAATATTTTATTTGAATATTTTCATTTTAATTATATTAAAATAAAAGATTATATATCTATATTATTATTAATAGTGAGATAAATCAATGATTTAAAAGACGTTTATAAAATTTTTAACAATATTTACTACTTGTAAATAATATGCTAATATTTTAAATTACTTTCTGAAAATTTCCTGTTTTTAAAAAATATGAAGAATCATCTAGTTAATTCAATTATAATTACAAAAATTAAAAGGCTATAAATGCCGTTTGACACTTATAACCTCATTTGTTTTGTCGTTTTCACGTTCGTTTTCATCCTTTTTTATACCAGCTTGGAATTGCTCCTTGGAAATAATCATGATCGTTCAGTATATTCTTAATTCGAGTTTCATTTTCTTCGATTAAATTTGGTGTAACTTTTTCTGTCCACACAACCGAAGGAAAGATAATCATAGCCGTATACAAATTGTACAACCTCCAAAAAGATGACGGTATATTATGTTGAAAATACCCATCTATTAGCCCGTTGCAAAATGGGATGCTTACTTCCCTACTAAACATTCCTGTCTTATATAAATCATGAATCGGATCTCCCCAATCAAATCGTTCAAAATCAATGACTGCTGATAGTTTCTCGCCAGAGCAAATCATGTTGTTAACATGAAAATCATCATGTTGGAGAGTGATACTCCTTTCCTTCATTAGATCATAATTTTCACTAATAAATTCTTGTATTAGAGTATCCCCTTCTATTTTTGTATTGCTATTTTGATACATTTGCCAATACCGTTCATTTTTTTCTTTTTTATACATATACCAATCAAGGGAAACTTCAGATTTAACTTTATGTATTTTTTTCAATTCCATTCCTGCTTCTATCCCAATTGCATACTGCTTTTCTGTAGTCAATAAAGGTAAAATGTCAGAAGCATCTTTGCCACTTACGTATGTGAAAATAGAGTAACAACTTGTTGAATCGTACGTAAATTTAATTGGTTTATTAGTTTTAACTTTATTTTGAAATGCTCGTTGATGAACTTGAAACTCTGTATACTTCCTTTCCGTATTATTTCGTTCAGATACTTTAACTAAATATGCTTGTTCGTTAGTCTTTACATAATATTTTTTGTCTGAAGAAAAACCTTTCTTTATTTCTTTTATTTCTTTAATTGGCTGGTCTAACCACTTCTGTAATTGCAATAGAAATGACATCTCTTACCTCCCTTTCCTTTTACTAAGTAACAATAAATTCTCTTAAACTATACAATATTCCTCTTTTGAAAAAAAGAAAAATACTCTATCAGCATGTGATAGAGTAAGAGAAGTACTTTTATTTACCAATAAACATTTGAGTCCAATAGTTTCCTTGTTCAACATGTCCAACGCCAATATGAGTAAATGACGAGTTCATAATGTTTGCTCGGTGACCAGGAGAATTCATCCATGCGTTTACTACTTCTTCAGGGCTTCGTTGGCCCATGGCGATATTTTCACCTGCGCTCTTATATGAAATTCCAAACTGGTTCATCATTTCAAATGGAGATCCGTAAGTAGGACTTGTATGTGAAAAATAGTTTTGAGTTTGCATATCCTTTGATTTCTCACGCGCTACTTTACTTAAGTTTTTATCTAATTGAAGAGGTGCAAGTCCTTGTTTTGCTCGTTCTTCATTTGTTAACTGTACAACCTTTTGTTCAAATGCACTTACACCAATTGATTGGTCTGTATTCGTTTCTTGTCTTTTTTCCTCTTCAACTGATTTGGAAGGTGGTGTTGTTTGAACAGGCTCTTTTGGTTGCTGTTCTTTTTCCGGTTCTTTCGATTCTGTTTTAGCTGGTTCTTTTTCTATTGGTTCATTTTGTTCTTTTGTAGGGACTTCCTCTTTTGAAGTTGGTGCTTTTTCTTCTACCGAATTACTTTTCTGCAACTTAGACTCTAGTTCCGCCATAAACTTTTCAAAAAACGTCTGTATATCATCTTGATTTTTAAATACAGTAACTTGTTTGATGAAATGGTTTTTAACATAGGTGTTTGAGCCGGAATCCGCTGAAGCGATTGTTCCGAATGAAAAAGCTACTATAAAAGTTAATGCTGTTATGAAAGAAAGTAATGTTCTCTTACTTTTCAACATATTTGATTCCTCCCTGTTTACATAAGTGTTTGATAGCTACGAAACTATCATAGCATCTGTTTCTTGTAATATTTTAGGAAGGATATGTAAGTGTTTAATATAGAAAGGTTAGAAGAAGGATAAACGGTGTTACGAAAGCAAAAGTCTACTTTTCGTTTTTGGGTTTCCCTCCCATTCAATGAAATATATACTAATGAAATGGTATTGACAAATTTTTATACTCGACGTTTTATTACATTTTTTATCGTTATGTGACAATTATTGCGCTTATATAATGGAAGATTAAAGTTTGATGATTATAAAAAGTGGGCAATTCAATAAGTCTTAAAACAGTAAGAACATATAACTTAACAAATAACAAAAAAGGCCCCTAAAGTCAGTCGCTACTGATTTTTGGGACCTTTTTCTCTTATTTTTCTATCCACGTGAACATATAGTTTTTATCCTCAATTGCTTGTGCTTTTTTTACTACTTTTAATGGTCGGAATGTGTCGATCATAACAGCTAGTTCTAACGTTTCTTTTTTACCGATACTAGCTTCGGTTGTTCCAGGATGTGGCCCATGTGGTATGCCTGAAGGGTGTAAAGTAATCGATCCCTTCTTTATTCCTTTTCTACTCATAAAGTTCCCTTCTACATAATATAAAAGTTCATCACTATTTACATTACTATGATAATATGGTGCCGGGATTGCTTCTGGGTGATAATCATAAAGTCTTGGAACAAAAGAACAAATAACAAAATTATGACCTTCAAAAGTTTGATGTACTGGAGGCGGTTGGTGAACGCGACCAGTTATCGGCTCGAAATCTTCAATATTGAACACCCAAGGATATAAATAGCCATCCCAACCGACTACATCGAGCGGGTGATGTCCTAAAATATGTGAATGAATAAACCCGCGTGTTTTAGTTAAAACTTCAAATTCTCCTTTTTCGTTAAACGTTTCTAACTCTTCTGGTCCGCGTATGTCACGTTCACAAAATGGACTATGCTCTAACAATTGTCCATATTCATTCCGATAACGTTTAGGAGTTGTAATTTGACTAAATGATTCAACAAATAATATTTTCGTCGTTTCTGTTGGGGTAAGTCGGTAAATTGTACCGATTGGTAAAGTAACATAGTCGCCCGGCCGATAAGTTATAGATCCGAACATCGATTCTATTTTCCCTGTACCATAATGTATATAGAGAACTTCATCGCCATCACCGTTACGATAAAAGCTTTTCATCGGTTCTGTAACTAATACGGTCCCAATTAATAAATCGTCATTACCTAATAAATATTCTCTAGCTTGTAATGCATCACCTTTAGTTTCTATTTCAGTCGTTAATAAATGTCGATGGTTAAGTGCATCTTGTTCTTCATATTCGGGTAAATAACGATAAAGTTTTGTTGATTTTACTACTTCTGTCGGTAAAAAATGATGATATAAAATCGATTGTGTCCCGGAAAAACCTTTGGTCCCCATTACTTGCTCACGAAATAACGTGCCGTCTTCCTTTTTAAACATCGTATGTCGTTTATGTGGTATTTTACCAAGTTGGCGGTAATACATTCGTCATCACCTCTTATTCTATTATTTTATTTTTTAAAGAGCCCAGACCCGTTATGGATAGTTCTACTTCGTCCCCTGCTTGTAACCAACGGTGTGTGTCAGCTCCCAACTCTAAAATACAACCAGTACCCACTGTTCCAGAACCTATTATTTCACCAGGATATAGCATTACATCATGAGATGCTCTTTCAATCATTTGTCCAAATGTATAATGAATGTCTTTGAAGTTTCCACTAGATAATAGGAAACCATTCACTTTTGCTTCCATTTTCAAATCATACCTGTCCTCTATTCGATATTGATTTATTTCATCTTTAGTGACAATATAAGGTCCAATAGAAGTCGCAAAATCTTTTCCTTTTGCGGGGCCAAGACCAACCTTCATTTCTTTTGCTTGAATATCCCTCGCACTCCAGTCGTTTAAAATACAATACCCAAAAATATAGTCCTCGGCTTCTTCTGCACGTATATTTATTCCACTTTTTCCGATTATACAAGCTATTTCTAGTTCATAATCAAGTCGTTCTGAAGGTTTTGGTATTTTAATAGGTTCGTCTGGCCCTTTAATGGCTAAATGATTAGAAAAATAAAAAACGGGAAATTCATACCACTCTGAAACTACCTTTAATCCTCTTCGTTCCCTTGCTGTTTTTACATGCTCTTCAAAGGCATAAAAATCTCGAAAGCTAACAGGGGTCGGTAGTGGCGCCGTTAATTGCAGCCCTTCTAGCGAGTAGACCCCTTCTTTTAAGTTGCTAGAAAGGCATTCATTAAGTAAATCTTTGTATTTTTCATGATTTTTAATATAGATTATTAAATCGTTCGGTAGTTTTCCGTTTGATGCTACTTGTATGTCTACTACATTTCTCCCATCGTTTGTTAAAACACCTGCAGCGGTGCTTCCATCTTTCTTTATAAAACTAATAAATTTCATACTATCACCTATTTTCGAAGTAGTTCAAACATACTAGCAGTACTTCTTGTATACATATGACCAGCCATTCGCCCTACAGGGTTTAATTTTTGTGTATTAATCTTTCCGTCATAATAAAGGTCGTCGTCGATATGTACCATTACTACTTTACCGATAACTAAGCTGCCTGATCCTGGGCCCTCACCAAAATGTAGCGCTTCATGCAACTTACATTCCAATTGGACTTTGCTCTCCTTAATCCTTGGAGGTTTTACGATAACACTTTTTTCTTTTGTGAAATTAGCTTCGGTAAATTCATCTATTTCTGGAGTGAAACTCGTAGCAGTCACGTTCATTTTTTCAACGATTTCTTCGCTTACAACATGAATAACGAACTCTTTCGTTTCTTCAATATTTATTAAGGTATCTTTTTTTGACCCATCTGTCCCTTTTCGCATTGGTGAAAAGCATACTAACAATGGATCTGCACTAATTGCTGTAAAGAAACTAAATGGAGCAATATTTGCTATTCCCTCTTTACTAACCGTAGATACCATCGCAATAGGTCTTGGAAGGATGGAGCCGACAATTAATTTATAAGCATTTTGCCATTCTAATTTACTCGGTTCTAACTGCAATTGTTACACCTCTCCTTCTGCAGCTAAATTTTTAAAAGTATTAATAAAGTGGATGTTATCTTCCATCGAACTAATGGTTACTCTAATCGTATATGGGAGTCCTAGTAACGTACCAGCACGAACGATAAATCCATGTTTTAATAAAGAGTTAGCAGCATAATCCCCTCTTCGTTTCGTATGAATCATAATAAAATTTGCTTGTGAAGGATAAAAGTCATAATTTAAAACTGTTAACTCTTTTTCTAAATACTCTTTTCCTGTCTTATTTTTAGTAACGCAATCATTAATAAATTGTTGGTCTTCAAGTGCTAATGACGCTGCTATTTGTCCTAGCTGATTAACATTAAATACATCTTTAACTTTCGTTAATTCATCTACATATATAGGTGACATCATCCCATAACCAATTCGTAAAGCAGCTAAACCATACGCTTTTGAAAAAGTCCTTAAAATAACTAGGTTCGGATATTTATGTAATAATGGTACAGACTGTAACAATTGTTCATTGTCTGCGTACTCATAATATGCTTCGTCCAACACTACTAAACAGTCATTTGGAACTTGATCAATAAATTCAAGGAGTTGTTGCTTATTGATAATAGTTCCAGTTGGATTATTCGGGTTACATATAAAAACTAGCTTTGTTCTAGATGTAATGGCACGTAGCATGGAACTTAAATCATGAACGCCGTTTTGAAGTGGAACGATAATTGGTTTACCGCCTTCTATTAATACGTTCGTTTTATACCTAGGAAAAGTTACATCAGCCATTACAGCTTCATCGTCGTTACATATAAAAGCTCTACATAATAATCGAATTATTTCATCGGATCCGTTGCCGATAAAAATAGAATGAAAGTGTAGTTGGTGGAACTGTGCCAATTTACTAGTGAGCTGTCGAGCGTGACCGTCAGGGTATGTAAAAAGTTCGTTAAGATGAGTAGATAAGTTTGCTTTTATTTTAGGAGAACAACCAAAAATATTTTCGTTTTCAGCTAATTTATATGCTTTTTCGAAGCCGAGCTCAGCTTGAACCTCTTCGATAGACTTGTTTAGAGGATAAGCTTTCATATTATTTAATACTTCTCGAGCCTTCACTGTCATTTCATATAACCCTCCGATTAAATTGAAAGATTTCTAAAATAGTGTAAGAAAAGGGAGGCCGGCACCTCCCTCTAGTAATTATAAATTACCTCTTAAAGCCTGTTCCCTTTCAATTGATTCGAAAAGAGCTTTAAAATTCCCTTCTCCGAATCCTCTTGCACCTTTACGTTGGATAATTTCAATAAATAAAGTTGGGCGGTCAACAATTGGTTTAGTGAAAATTTGAAGTAAATATCCTTCGTCGTCTCGATCAACTAAAATACTTAACTCTTTCAACTTATCAATCTCTTCATCTATTTTCCCAACACGTTCCGATAGCATTTCATAATACGTATCTGGAGTTGATAAAAATTCTACACCCTTTTTCTTTAACGTACTTACCGTTTGAACGATATCTTCCGTTAATATTGCGATATGCTGGACGCCTGCTCCATTATAAAATTCTAAGTATTCTTCAATCTGAGACTTTCTCTTTCCTTCTGCCGGTTCATTAATAGGAAATTTAATTCGTCCACCATTATGCATTACTTTCGACATCAATGCCGAATATTCTGTTGTAATATCTTTATCAGTAAAGTGTTTCATTTCTTTAAAGCCCATTACTTTTTCATAATATTCTACCCATTCCTCCATACTCTCTACATTTCCTACTACGTGGTCGATACCGATAATTCCAGCATCGTCTATAGGGGTAGAGTTAGAATACGGTTTAAAACCTGGCATAAATGCACCACTGTAATTTTTTCTTTCTACTAATGTGTGTATCGTATCCCCGTATGTACCAATTACAGCTTTCTTCATTACTCCATTTTCGTCTGTTAAATCAGTAGGTGGCTGAATTGCAATGGCACCACGTTCAACAGCAACATTGTAAGCCTTTTCAACATCGTCCACTAAAAGAGCAATATCCTTCACGCCATCCCCATGCTTTTTAACGAATTCAGAGATTTTCGTGTCTTCTTTAAGAGAACCGGTAATTACTAATCTTACTTTACGTTGTTGCAGTACGTATGAAACAGTTTCCCTGTTTCCTGTTTCTAACCCACTATACGCAACAGGTTGGAATCCAAATGTGCTCGTAAAAAAGTGTGCTGCTTGCTTTGCATTTCCAGCATAAATTTCTAAATAATCAACATCGTTAACGGGGAAAAAATCCTCTACTTCTAGTTTCGTATTTGCTGCTTGTAATTCTTCCATTACAAATCCCTCCAATTAATTAATTTTAAAATTATTACTATTCTGAACTTAATATATATAAAATTAATAGTTGCATCAAGAGTCCCATTTAAAGCTAAAATGCTTTACTGTGATAAAGGTAATTTGTGCAATTCTTTTGCTTTATTTTTTACTGGTGGTAGATGGATAGCTTTTTTAGTTAATCCTTCTACCGCTTCAAGAAAGGCTTCATTAATGCTAGGGTGGGGATAATGTGGGAATAATAGATCCTCTTCTCTGCCAACCATTTCGAGAGTGTTTACTCCAGTTGATATGAGTTCTATTGCCCCATTACCTATCATTTGAACCCCTAATAAAAGGTCTGTTTCCTCTTCACTAATCACTTTAACAAAACCGTCTTTTTCTCCAGTAATGGTAGCGTAACCATTACTAGCTAACGGAAACGTACTAGTTTTAATCTTATATCCTTCTAATAGTGCCTTTTCTTCTGATAAACCAGCGAAAGCTACTGGCGGCACTGTATGAAGAACAGTCGGCAAAAAGTTCAAATCAATCTCTGAATTGTTATTGGCGATTGTCTCAGCAGCTACCTTCCCTTGCTTTATTGCTTTTATAGCTAATGGAGGACCGTCTGTCACATCACCAATCGCAAAAATATGTTCTTGTATCGTTCTTCCAGTTTTGTCTACCTTTATATAGCCCGACTCTGTTACACTAATATTTGCTCTATCTAATCCTAACAGGTTCAACTCTGGCTTTACTGTTGTTTCCGAATAAAAATGGGAACAGTGAAGCATCTGTTCTTTTCCGTTGCTTGAAAATGAAATAGATGTGTTGTTATCTGCCTTTTTAATAGAGTTTATGGAGACGGACTTATAAATTTTTATTTTGTTTTTCTTTAATATTCTGTTTAACTCTCGATTTATTGAACCATCGAAATCAAAATGCTCCTTACCTTCCTCTAGTAATATCGTAACCTCACACCCAAATGTACGGAAGGATGTTGCAACTTCCAAACTAATATAATCACTTCCATAAATAACTAGGTGTGATGGTAATTCGTTTAAATTAAAAATAGACGTTGAGGTGAGAGCATCATAATCATCAAAATTAATAATTGGATATCGCTTCGCTCCTGTCGCAATGATTGCATTATTAAACGAATACGTATTATAGTTATGCCCGTTTTCTACACCTATTTTATTTGGTGATAGAAATGTTGCCTCCCCGTAAAGGATTTCTATTTTATTCGCTTTACATAAACTTTCTATCCCTTTACGAAGTTGTGTGATCGTATGTTGTTTGTACGTTTGTAATGTGTTCAGATTAAAGTTGACATTACTACATTCAATTCCTAAATCACTCGTTTTATTAAGTGAGTATAATTTTTGTGCAGCATGCGTATGGATTTTGGAGGGGATACATCCTTTATTTAAACATATTCCACCTAACTGCCCCTTCTCTATAAGTGTCACTTGCAAGCCTAATTGGGCAGCACGGATAGCAGCGTTATAACCTCCTGGCCCCCCTCCAATTATAACAACCTCTCTTTCTTCCGTTAGTTCACCTACTACCATTTAAACCAGCTCCAACATAAATAAATTTGGGTTTTCGATTAATTGTACTAACCGGTTCGTAAAAGCTACAGCTGTCGCCCCATCAGCTACTCGATGATCAAAAGACATCGAGACATTCATCATAGAACGAACAACGATTTGGTCATTTTTATCGACGACAGGTCTCTTTTTTGTTTTATGAAAAGCTAAAAGTCCTACCTCGGGTGGGTTAATGATAGGGGTCGCGCCGATACTGCCACCTAAAGGACCAACATTACTAATTGTAAACGTACTTCCGGTCATCTCTTTCACAGATAGTTTGTTTTCTTGTGCTCTAACTGTTAAATACTTTAGTTCCTCATGGATTTGTAATAAAGATTTTTTCTCAACATTGCGTATAACCGGAACAATTAAACCTTGCTTTGTGTCTGTCGCTACTCCGATATGATGTTCGTTATATATATGAATACTTTCTTCTTTTTCATTAAGTGTTGCATTAAAGATAGGAAAATCTTTTAATGATAACGAAACAGCTTTTAGAAAAAACGCTGTTGCAGAAATATTTTTATTAACCATTTTCCAATCAGCTTTTACTTGGAGAATGTTTGAAACATCAATTTCTTCATAATGTGTACAATGTGGTATGGAATAGAGAGAGTGTGCCATTTTCGTTCCAATTTGCTTTCTTCTTCCAGAATAGCTAACACTATAACTAGTTGGAAATTCTGCTAAACTATCATTTCTTCTGTTTTCTCGTTCGCTTCTGTTCACTAATAATGTTGTTTGTTCTGATTTGTTTTGAATAAAATGAAGAACATCCTCTTCCGTAATTCTTCCTGCAGGTCCTGTTCCTTGAATATCCTCAATGTTTATTCCGTTATCTCTTGCTATTTTCCTTGTGAAAGGGGCAGCCATTACACGTTTAGACTTTGTATTAATGGACGATGAGGTTTGGAAAGCATTTTCTGTCTTTTTGCCCATTTTAACGCTCGGCTTTTGTAAAAGCTTACTATTCAATGGTTCTATTTTTAGTAACGTTGTACCTACAGGAACTGTATCGCCTATTTTTACAGTAAACTCCTTTACAATCCCTTCCATCGGTGCTGGAATTTCAGCGGTCATTTTATCTGTTTGAACTTCAACTAATGGATCATCGGCCTTGACAATATCCCCTTGTTTCACTAAGAAAGTTAATATATCAGCTTGGGTCATTCCTTCGCCGATATCATGTAATTTTACTTCTATCATGTTCGGCTCACCCCTAATAATTCATCACTTTTTGAACTGCATGAACAATTCGATTTGTTGTTGGTAAGTAATCGTCCTCAAATCCAAAATAAGGGACTGGAACATCAAATCCAGTGACACGTTGAACAGGTGCTTTTTGAAAAAGGAAAGATGTATCATTAATGATGGCTAGTACATCATTCCCTACACTAGTTGTGGCGTGTGCCTCATGTACGATGACAGTTCTACCAGTTTTTTGTACAGATTGTGCAATGATGTCTCGATCAATTGGATATAGTGTGCGTAAATCAATTACCTCACAACTTACTTCTTCGTTCGCTAATGCTTTTGCTGCCGCTAGTGCAATTGGAACCATTGCCCCCCAAGCAATAATAGTTACATCCTCACCTTCTCGACAAACTTTACCTTCGCCAATATTCACCACATATTTTTCGTCAGGAACTTCTTGTTTTGTAGAACGATAACAACGCATAGGTTCTAAAAATAATACTGGATCAGGGTCTTCAATAGATGCAATTAATAAACCTTTTGCATCGTAAGGGTTTGAGGGACAAATTACTTTAATCCCCGGCATATGTGTAAATAATGCTTCTGTACTATCGGAATGTATTTCTGGTGCTCTTACACCTGCTCCATACGGCGCACGGATTACAATTGGTGCATGGAAGTGTCCCATTGTTCTCGCACGAAGTCTAGAGGCGTGTGTCATAATCTGTTCATAAGCTGGATATATAAATCCTAAAAACTGAATTTCTATAACAGGTTTATATCCATTAATCGCCATACCGATTGCAGCTCCAACAAAGCCTGCCTCAGAAAGTGGAGTATCCATTACCCTCTCTTCTCCATGTTTCACTTGTAGTCCATCAGTAGCTCTAAATACACCACCATTTACACCTATGTCTTCTCCCATTAATACAACATTCGCATCTTGCTCTAGCATTGTATCAAGTCCGTTCGTTATTGCTTGAATCATCGTTAATGTTTTTGTTTTAACAGAAGTTTGCATTAGCTTTCACCTCTCAAAACAGAAAGTAATTCATTTTTTTGATCTTCAATACCCCAAGTAGGCTTTTCGAATACATAGCGAAACATATCTTCAGGATTAGCTTTAGGGAACGCTTCCATTTCCGCAATTGCCTGATCTACTTCTTCCGCCGCTGCTTTTTCAAACTCTATTTTCGTTGAATCTGAATACCAACCCTTGTTTTGAAGGTACCTTTCAATTCTTGTAATTGGATCCCTTTCCCTTTTTAATTCACTCTCAGCTTGGTTTCTATATTTCGTTGGGTCATCTGCGGTCGTATGAGCTCCATAGCGCCAAGTAACTGCTTCTATTAAAGTAGGTCCCTCATTGTTTCTTGCACGTTCAAGTGCTTGCTTCGTATAAAAATAAACAGCGAAAATATCATTGCCATCAATTCGAACAGAATGTATATCATAAGCGAGTGCTTTTTGAGCAATTGTTTTTGTTTTCATCTGCTTTTCGATTGGTACTGAAATGGCATAAGAATTGTTTTGGTTAAAAAATACAACAGGAGCGTTCCATACGGAAGCTATGTTCAAACCTTCGTGAAAATCGCCTTCAGAAGTAGCTCCATCTCCGAAATAAACAATAGAGGCATTAGTTGTACCTCTTCTTTTTTCTGCATAGGCAGCACCAACTGCGTGTGGTAACTGAGTGGCGATAGGTATCCCTGGCGGAAAGATTTTTTTATTTGGAGGCGGAACACAACCTTCATTTCTACCATTCCAAAACAGTAAGATGTTACGTAAGGAATGACCGAACGTCATCGTAGCACCGTGATCTCGGTACGAGGGAAACATCCAATCATTAGGTTGTAGAGCAAGTGCGCTCCCAACTTGACTAGCTTCTTGTCCTTCATACGGTGCATATGTTCCAATTCTGCCTTGCCTTTGTAAGCTAATTGCTTTTCTATCGAAAATTCGTATCTTAATAAGGTGTTTGTAAAAGTTAATTGCTAGTTGTTCAGAAATTTGATCCTCATAGGAACTATTTATTATATTTCCTTGTTCATCCATAACTTGTTGTATCGGATACTTTTTTTCCATTTTTCCACCTCACTTAAACTCTTACTGACCATTTAGGTCGTTTTTCATGTGAGAAAAAGTTATTACGTCGACTTCTAGCTTCGATACGTTGCTCACAGAAACGGTTAGCAGCTTCGATTGTCGTTATATTGTTATTACTTGATTCTTCGTAAACATTTAATAAAGTTTGATAAATTGCTCTAGTTTTTGTGAGTACTCTTGCTTTATTCGGTTCATATAGTTCATCTGCTACTTGAATAAGTCCTCCAGCGTTTACAATATAGTCCGGAGCATATAAAATACCTTTTTCTTGTAATATTCTACCGTGCTTAATAGCTAATAGTTGGTTGTTCGCAGATCCAGCTACCGCCTTCACTTTTAATTGATCAATAGTTTGGTCATTAATGATTCCACCTAAAGCACACGGTACAAATACGTCAGCAGGAACAGAGTATATTTCCTCTCCCTTTACCACTTTAATACCAACTCCTGATGCTTTTGCCTTTTGTGTTACCTTGTCAATCGCATGTTGATTAATATCCGTTACGTAAAGGTCCGCACCAGCTTCAATTAATTGTTCTGCTACTTTATATCCTACTTTTCCTAAGCCTTGAATTGCGTATGATTTTCCGTATAGATCATCTGTACCCCATACAGTTTTATTGGTTGCACGTAATCCGTAAATTACACCTTGAGCAGTAGGAATAGAAGAATCTCCACTTCCACCGTAGACTTCATCTACGCCAACAATACAGTTTGTTTCCTTTAATGCATGAACAAAATCATCGGGTGTTGTGCCCATATCTGTCCCGGTATAAAAACGGCCATTCAACGAATCAACAAATTGACCGAATGCACGGAAAAGTTCTGGTGTTTTATCTTGCAAAGGATCGCCGATAATTACAGCCTTTCCTCCACCAAAATCAACGTCCGCTGCAGCACATTTATAAGTCATTCCCTTTGAAAGGCGTAAAACATCTTCAAGTGCAGCTTCCACCGTTTCATATGGTTGCATTCGACATCCGCCAAGTGCTGGGCCTAGCGTTGTATTATGTATAGCGATAATTGCTTTTAATCCAGTTTCTTTATCATTACAATAAACTATTTGTTGATGCTCACTAATTTTCTCGAACATATCCATGTTCTTCCCCCCGTTTGCCAAGGTAAGCGTTTTCATTTCTCCCATCAAAATACCTCCTGCCAAAGTGATAACCTATTAATCTATTGGCTTGAAATGATTGTCTTAATTTTTTCTTTTAATAAAACAACTTGTTTTACTTCCCCTTCGCCAACAAGTTGAGTCTTGTTAAACACTTCTATTCGAGTGGCAATGTATTTGCCATCATATTTTATAACTGTCGCCTTAAATGAGAGTACAATACCTTCTTTACATGGTTGTATATGCTTAACAGTTACTTCTGCCCCCATACCTTCTTCCTCATTTTCTAAAAATGGCAAAATAATTTGTCTTGATACTAACTCCATATGGTAGACCATAGAGACCGTTGAATAAACAGGATGAACAATATTGCCTTCAAATTGAGCAAACATTTTCGGTGTTACGGTTATTTCCATTGTATGCAAAAATCCTTCATATAAGCCCTTTTTCACACGCGTCCCCCTTTAAAGTATAACGTTTATTTAACGATATCATAACATTACGTCAAATGAATCGTCAATAAGTTGTCACAATTTAATAAATAATGAGAAAAATAGCATATAAAAAGGCTACTAACGATTAGTAGCCCTTTTATATATTAATATAATTTATTATTCTTATTGTTTTTTACGAAAGTAATGCTCGGTCACTGTTCATTTTCGTGCCACGTATGCGTTGGAATTCATGTAGTAATTGATCGATTGTTAGGTCTTTTTTCTTTGTTTCTTCTACTTGTAAAATAATTTGCCCTTTATCCATCATAATTAGTCGGTTACCAAGATCTAATGCCTGTTGCATATTATGAGTAACCATTAATGTTGTAAGGTTATATTTTTCTACTATTTCCTTCGTTAATTTTGTTATTAATTCAGCGCGGGACGGATCAAGCGCTGCCGTATGTTCGTCTAACAATAAAATAGACGGTTCTGTAAAAGTAGCCATTAATAATGATAGTGCTTGGCGTTCTCCTCCTGATAGTAGCCCTACTTTGGCAGATAAACGATCTTCTAGTCCGAGATGTAATGTTTCTAGTACTTCTCGAAAATAATCTTTTCTTTGCTTATTAACACCTATTTTGAACGTACGTCGTTTGTTCCGTGAATACGCCATCGCTAAATTTTCTTCAATTGTCATCGTAGGTGCTGTCCCTGCCATTGGGTCTTGGAAGACACGCCCAATATATTTAGCTCTTTTATGTTCAGATAAATACGTCACATTTTGATTATTTATCTCTACTGCCCCTGTGTCAGGAGTAAGTGCCCCAGAAATCATATTCATTAAAGTCGATTTTCCTGCACCGTTACTTCCAATAATAGTAACGAAATCGCCTTTATTTAATGTTAAGTTTATATGATCAAGTGCTACCTTTTCGTCCAATGTTCCTTCATTAAAAATTTTGTTAATCTGAGTTAGTTGTAACATTAGGGTCCTCCTTTCTATTTAAAGTAGAAAGTTGTAGCATTTTTTGTTTTTTTCTTTTTCTATCTTTAAAGTTATCGATTATTTTAGGAGTTACTAATGCAAAAATAACGATCGTAGCAGTAATGAGTTTCATATCACCTGTATCTAGAAAGTCTACTCGGAGAGCCATCGTAACAACAATTCGGTAAATGATTGCTCCTCCAATTACTGCTAAAGTAGTTCTAGCAATGGATTTAGTTCCGAATAAAGCTTCACCGATAATTACAGATGCTAATCCGATAATAATCATTCCAATTCCCATACCTACGTCGGCAAAGCCACCGTATTGTGCAATTAGAGCTCCTGACAAAGCCACCATTGCATTTGAAATTCCAAGGCCAAGAATAGTTAATCCGTTCGTATTGGCTGAAAAGCTACGAATCATCTTTTTATTATCTCCTGTAGCTCTAACGGCAAGCCCTATTTCCGTTTTGAGGAACCAATCTATCAAAAACTTAATGAGAAGAGTTACTAGTATCATGGAGAAAAGGATAGCCCAAGTTCTAGGGGCGAAACTTCCTAAGCCGATAGAATGAAAAATATTATTCAAGAAAGGATCGATACCGGTTTTTTCCCATAAGCCTCTAATTTGTGTAAAAATAGTCTCGTTGTTTAATAACGGCACATTGGAACGACCCATTATTCGTAAATTGATAGAATATAAGGCGATCATCATTAATATTCCGGAAAGTAGTGCATTAATTTTACCAAACGTATGTAATATCCCTGTTAAACATCCAGCTAGAAAACCTATAAACATCGCAACAATTGTAGATAGTATTGGGTTAACGCCATTAATAATCATCGTGGCAGCAACTGCTGCCCCTGTTACAAAACTGCCATCTACTGTTAGGTCAGGAAAATCAAGGACCCTAAAGGATAAATACACCCCTAGGGCCATGATTGCGTAGATGATTCCAGCTTCAAATGAACCGAATATCGCTACTGGCATTTAGAATCATCTCCTTTAAAAAATTAATTACCTTCAAAAATTTCTGCTATGTCTTTCCACGAATCTTTCAGTTCTACCCCTTGGGCTTCTGCAGCTGCTTTGTTAATTACTAGTTTAAAGCTCTCTGGATATGCCGCTGGTATATCAGACGGTTTCTTTTCACCTTTTAAAATTTGTACAGCCATTAAGCCTGTTTGGTAGCCAAGGTCATAATAACTAAAACCACTTGCAGCAACTGCTCCTTGTTCCATAGAATCTAGTTCCCCAGCAAAAAGAGGTAGTTTTTGTTCATTTGCTACTGTTACTACCGTTTGAAATGCTGAAACAACTGTATTGTCTGTAGGTACATATATTGCATCAACACGACCTATTAATGATTCAGCCGCTTGCTTTACTTCTGCTGAAGTAGAGACAGAAGCGGTAACAATTTCTGCTCCATTATTTTTAGCAACCTCTTCCACAGCTTCTACTTGTACAATAGAGTTTTGTTCACCGGCATTATATAAAACACCAATTTTTTTAACATTTAATTCATTAATCATAAATTCAATCGTGTTCGAAATCGATTCCGGATGATTATCTGAAGTACCAGTTATATTCGCTCCCGGTTTGTCAAACGCCTCAATAAGGCCGGCACCAACTGGATCTGTTACAGATGTAAATAGAACTGGAATAACCCCTTCTTCTTTCGTTGCTTGAAGTGCTGTTTGTGCACTAGGAGTAGAGTTAGCAAAAATTAAATCTACTTTATCAGCGACAAAGTTATTAGCTATCGATACACTATTACTTTGTTCACCTTGTGCAATTTGAACATCGTACTTAACATTTTCCCCGTCTTTATAGCCATTGTCTTCTAGTGCTTTTTTAAATCCATCAAATGCCGCATCCAGTGATGGGTGCTCTACTATTTGGGTAACTCCGATAACTACCTCGTCGTTATTGCCAGTTGTCGAGCTGTTACACCCCGCCAGTACTATAGCACTAGCTAAAATAAGAACTAATAATTTCATACTAATTTTTTTCAACTAAAATCCCCCTTTTTCCTATGTAATTTATCATATAAAGACTTTTAGCCTTTACACCAAATACGGAAACGCTTTCATTGTTTTTTTATCATAAAAAGTGATAAACAATACGTAATACAAGGTGTTTTAAACGATTTATGAAAGATTTTACGTAATATTACACTAGTAAAATAACGGTGTCAATATATTCTAAATATTATATATTCTTTTACTATTTATTCCATGTCCATATATAAGTATTTTCTCTTCAAGTAAACATCAGATATTCATTCCGAGCAAGTGTATAACGGTTTATAAACGCATTAATATTTTTTATTATATTAAATATATTAACTGGTACAATAGTTTAATGTCAATAATATTCTGAATTTTATTAATAAAGAAAAAACACGCAAATCGCGTGTTGTAATCAGTGTAAATTATTCTTAATATCGGTAATGACGTTTTTTCCTTCTTTTATCATATTTTGAAATAATTGTTTAACTGTTGGTAAGTCACTAATTAAACCAGCGATTTGCCCACTATTTATAAATCCGCTATTTAAGTTACCTTTTATTGCTCCTAATATATGTTTTTCTTCCGTAGTCAATTCATTAAATTGTTCTAACGTAATTCCTTCCTCTTCTTTAGATAATAAATATTGTGAGTATGGCGTTTTTAGTACTCTCCGTATTCTACCGACACTTCTTCCTACAATAATTGTTTCATCATCTTTAGAGTCTACAATTTTGGTTTTATAATGAAGATGAAATGGTGAATCACTCGTAGCAATTAGTCTTGTTCCTATTTGTACTCCACTGGCACCAAGGGCCATTGCTGCAACAAGGCCTCTGCCGTCACCAATCCCACCAGCCGCGATGACTGGAATTCTAACACTATCAACAATTTGAGGAATTAAAACAAAAGTTGTAGTTTCTAAGTTAGAGTTAATTCCAGCAGCTTCATAACCTTCCGCAACGACTATGTCCGCTCCAGCATTTTCAGCCTTTTTTGCTTGTTTGCAAGATGCCACTACAGTTAAAACCTTTATTCCATGTTCCTTTAGCTTCCCAATGTATGGCGAAGGGTTTCCAGCTGATAAAGAAACCGCCTTTAGTTTGTATTTAATAGCAAGCTGTAACATCTCTCTCGGATAAGGAGATACTGTTAATGCTACATTTAATGCAAATGATTTATTCGTGCGATTTTTAGTTTCTATAATAATACTCTCTACTTCTTCTGGAGTCATCGTACCTGCTCCAATCGTCCCTAATCCCCCTGCTTCAGAGACAGCAGAAGTTAATATCGCATTACTTATATTCCCCATACCACCTTGAATGATTGGATATTGAACGTCTAATATGCCTAATAACTTATTCACCATTTATTCACCCCTCGTTAAAATAATGTTATACTATCATTAAAAAGAAGACAATACTTTTTAGGAGGGGAAAGTAAATGTTATATGGCTATAACGGAAAACGACCAAATGTACATGAGACCGTTTTTGTCGCTCCTGGAGCACATTTAATAGGAGATGTAACAGTGGGAAAAGAATCTACAGTTTGGTTTAATGCTGTTCTTCGAGGTGATGAAGGTCCTATTACTATTGGGGAGCGATGTAGTATACAAGATAATGTCACTTGTCATCTTTACGAAGGTTCACCTTTAATTATTAAGGATGAAGTTACAGTCGGTCACAATGCTATTTTACATGGATGTACTATTGAAAATAGATGTATTATAGGGATGGGATCCACTGTATTGGATGGGGCTGTTATTGGTGAGGAAAGCATAATTGGAGCAAATACTCTTATTCCCTCTGGAAAAATCATACCTCCTAGGTCACTAGTAGTCGGTTCTCCAGGAAAAGTTATAAGAGAAATTACAGAAAAAGACTTACAATTAATTCAGCTTTCGATTGATACATATGTGCAAAAAGGAAAAGAATTTAAGCAGGAGCTTGCTTAGTTTTTCTTCAAAGGAAAGGAGGATACAAGGTAATTTACTTTGGTGGAAAAGTAATGAAGTATAGTTAAACATACGAGTTAAGGTTGATTTTTATATAAAAATCAACCTTTTATTAGTTTTATATTGTTAATCTATTATGTACGGATGGTCCATAACATCGTATTCTTTGTCTTTATAGCTTATTTCATTTCCCTCTTGGAAAACTTCTTCAAAAAAGCGGGAAGCTGGTTCTGCCAATTCTTTATAGTACTCACTAAATAAAGAAGCAGCGTGTGAGCCAAGCCATTTTTCTGGAAGAAGCTCATCTGGTAAGCCAGGGTCCACGAACAAAAACTTTCTATATTCATGAACAAGTTTTGTTCTTTCTACAAAACATTCCGCGTCTGACATTAAACCCTTTTGAATTTTATTACGATCAATAATGTATTTTTGACTATACTCCTGAATAAACAATTGATATCTTTCGTTTATTTCCCCGAGGTCCCAGCTTTTTTCTATTAACCTGCTATTTTCGTTTGGTCCATTATATTCTGCGACAAAAAAATCGACATACTCTTCGATAGAATATTTTTCAATTAAGTCATATACTTGTTTTTCTAACGGATTTGGCGATATCCAACAACTGTTGGAAATTGATCCAAATCCACTCCATACAAGCTCTTTTCTTAACTCATCACGAACGTTACGTATTTCTTCTGGAATCGTATACATTAGTATCCGCCACTTACCGTCCCACTGTTCTGTTTTTAATTTGAAAATACGCTTTGCTGCCTCATCTATTCTTTTTACACCGCGTTCTGTTAAAAAATAAAAACTTTTATTTCCTTTTTTTTCAGCTTGAACCCAACCTTGTTTATTCATTCGAGAAATAGCAGCACGAACAGCTTGGTCATTATGGCCGAACTCATTTAATAAACGAATTAAACTACCAACCCATATTCTGTTACCGTAATGACGAATATAGTCACCGTAAAGCGTAAAAATCATTGATCTCGTATTCATTGCTCTTACATCCTTTACTACCAATTAAATTGAGAATTTTCTTAAGTAAAAAATAATATAACATAATTTTTACGCTTTAACAAAGAAAAGTTTTATATTTCTGATAAATGAGAGCGTTTATATTAATCTGCACTTTGTACGATTGTGGTAATTCCTTGACCTACACCAACACACATCGTAGCAAGGCCATACTCCACCTTTCTTTTTTTCATTTCGTGTATTAATGTTGTTAATATTCGTGCGCCACTTGCTCCTAACGGATGGCCGAATGCTATTGCCCCTCCATTTACATTTACAATCGTCTCATTTACTTCTAGCTGTTTCATACATTCAATAGATTGAGAGGCAAACGCTTCATTTAATTCTATTAAACCAATATCTTCTATGCTCAAGTTAGCACGTTTTAATGCTTTTCTTGTAGCAAAAACTGGTCCAATCCCCATAATAGAAGGTTCTAATCCAGCGGTTGCAGATGTAACATATTTTACTAATGGCTTAATTCCGAGTTCTTTCGCTTTTTCTGCACTCATTAGTAGCAAAGCTGAAGCTCCATCATTCACACCAGAAGCATTGCCAGCAGTAACAGTACCATTTGGGAAGATTGGTCGTAACTTAGACAGCTTTTCTTCAGACGTATCTGGTCGAGGATGTTCGTCCTCCATTATCGTTACTTCATTTCCTTTTCTATCCAAATACGTTACGGGAACTATTTCTTCATTGAACTTTCCTTCTTCTATTGCTTTTTTAGCCTTTTGTTGACTACTATAAGCGAAATGGTCTTGATCTTCTCTTGAAATGTTATATTTTTGTGCTACATTTTCCGCTGTTTGTGGCATTGAATCGGTACCGTATAATTCTTCTAATCGTTTATTTGTGAAACGCCAGCCAATCGTCGTGTCGAACATCTCCATATTACCTCTCGGATAATCAGCCTCAGGCTTTGCCATAACGAAAGGGGCTCTAGTCATACTTTCAGTGCCGCCGGCGATAAATATATCGCCCTCCCCTACCATAATGGCACGGGCAGCATAGTTAACGGCGTCAAGGCCAGAACCACATAGACGATTTATAGTAGTACCTGCAACTTCTACAGGTAATCCAGCTAGAAGTGCAGACATCCTTGCGACGTTTCGATTATCTTCTCCAGCTTGATTTGCATTACCGAATACTACCTCTTCTATTTCAGTTTCACGTACCATTTTGTTTCTATTCAAAAGAGCTTTTATGACTACTGCCCCTAAATCATCAGGACGTACGTTTTTTAATAACCCTTTATATCTACCAATTGGTGTTCTTACTGCATCAACTATTACTACTTCGTTCATAACTAAGCGCCCCTTTCTAGTCTCGATTTGTATAGTCGTAAACACCTTTGCCGGACTTTCTTCCAAGTCTGCCTGCTTTAACATATTTCTCTAATAATGGAGCAGGTCTGTATTTTTCACCTAATTTTTCATGTAAATATTTTAAATTATTTAATCGAACGTCAAGACCTACAAGATCACCAAGCTCAAATGGACCCATTGGATAATTTAGTCCAAGTTTAATAGCTTTATCTATTTCTTCTGGTGTCCCTACCCCTTCTTGCAACATATAAAATGCTTCATTGCCAACAAGTGCACTAATTCGACTTGTTACAAATCCAGGGAACTCATTTACAACTACTGTCTCTTTCCCCATTTTTTCTGCAACATTTCTTATTTCTTCAGCAGTACTTTCAGATGTTTCTAAACCACGAACAATTTCTACGAGTTTCATTTTATGTACTGGGTTAAAGAAATGCATAGCTATTACTTTATCGGGGCGGCTCGTAAAGCTACCGATCTCTGTAGGGCTCATAGTAGAAGTGTTAGTTGCAAATATACATGACGGTGGAGCCTTTTTGTCAAAAGTTTCAAATACATTCTTTTTAATTTCTATCTTTTCAGGTACGGCCTCAATTATAAGATCTGCTTCTTTTATAACAAGCTCCATTTCAATTGAATAGTTTAACCTATTTGAACTATCCTTTCGTATTTCTTGCGATATTTTTCCCCTTTCAACCGATTTTGTAAAAATAGCTTCTATTTCGTGTTTTGCGTTACGCAATTGTTCTTCTTTTATATCAACTAAAGTGGTATGAAACCCACCAACGGCAGCTACATATGCAATTCCACGGCCCATAACACCAGAGCCCACAACGACTATATTATTTATCATTACTTTCCCTCCTTAAATAAGACGAGCACTCATAAAAAGCGAGTGCTCGTGCCCGTATTATAGCCCAAATGGGTTTAATGGACGACTTCCAAAATAAGATAGAATACTCTTCGTTTCGGTATATAAGTCTAGTGTTTCAATACATAATTCACGACCAAACCCAGATTGTTTATAGCCTCCAAACGGAGTTCCAGGGAATGCAGAGAATGGGCAGTTTACCATTACAATTCCAGCTTGAATTTGCTTTGATACACGGGTTGCACGCGCGTAATCCTTCGTCCATACTGCTGAACCGAGACCATATTCACTATCGTTTGCAAGTTTAATTGCTTCCTTTTCATCGGAAAATGGCATTACTACTACTACCGGTCCAAAGATTTCCTCTTTTACAGCTTTCATATTATGATTCACATTTGTAATAATGGTAGGTTCGTACCAAAATCCATTTTCATAGCCTTCCACAACTGCCGGCTTTCCGCCTACTAGAATAGTAGCTCCATCTTCTTTAGCGGATTGTACATAGCTATCTATTACGTCTAATTGCCCTTTATTAATAATTGCCCCTACATGTGTTTCTTTTGAAAAAGGATCCCCTAAATTTAGTCTTTTTGCTTTTTCTTCAAATTTTTCCATGAATGTGTCATAAATGCTCTCATGAACATACAGTCTTGAACGAGCCTCACAGGACTGTCCTGAGTTATAGAAAATACCAAAAAGTGAGCCGTCTACTGCAGCGTCAATATCTGCATCTTCAAATACGATATTTGGAGATTTTCCACCCAGTTCGAGTGTTACACGTTTTAACGTTTGAGAGGCTTTTGCCATAATATCTTTTCCAATTGGAGTGGAACCTGTGAATGCAACTTTATCCACTTTTTCATGTTCTACTAAATAGTTACCTACTTCTGAACCAGAACCTGGTATTACGTTAACAACACCTTCTGGTACGCCTGCTTCTATACAAATTTCTCCTAAAAGAATAGCTGTAAGTGGAGTTAAAGTAGCTGGTTTAACAATTACCGAACACCCAGCAGCAATAGCAGGTGCAACCTTCCAAGCCGCCATCATTAATGGGTAATTCCAAGGAATAATTTGTGCACATACTCCTACTGGCTCTTTTTCAGATACATTTTGGAATTGACCTGGAACATTATTTACAGATCCACGATGACCAACAATTGCTCCTGCATAAAATTCAAAGTCTTCAATAGCTTGCATAACTTGCCCTTGTGCGGCTGTTAAAGATTTTCCCGTATCTAATATCTCTAATTCTACTATTTCATTAAAACGAGATCTCATAATCGCTGCAATTTTATTTAATGTTCTTGATCGTTTATTAATAGGAAATAACTTCCATTTCCCTTTATCAAATGCCGCTCGCGCAGCTAGTACTGCTTTTTCAGCATCTTCTTTTGATGCTTTTGCTATTGTTGCAATAGGCTCACCTGTAGCCGGATTGTATGTAGTGAACGTTTCACCGGTTGAACTGTCTACACGTTGACCACCGATAATTAATTGATACGAATCACGTTTGACAGCTAATGGTGCGAATTTTTCATCTTTTACTGTTGACATTCCATTCATCTCCTTTGTTTATTAAAATAATTAGTTTCCATTGAAGGTTGGTTTACGTTTTTCTAAAAACGAGGTTATCCCTTCTCGATGATCATTTGTTTGCCCGACTATTCTTTGACCAAACGCTTCTCTTTCTAAAAATTCATTAAATGTTAAATCGTAACTGCTTTTTAATGTTCTTTTAATAATTCCAATAGCTTTTGTTGGCATTTTAGCAATATGTTTTGTATAGGCTGCTACCTCCTCTTCCCAACTATCCATTTGGATGGTTTTGTTAGCTAACCCTAATTTCAAAGATTGTTCTGCATTTATTCTTTCACCGAAAACGGAAATTTCAAGTGCTTTTGCATATCCTACGATTTTACTTAAGTAAAAGAGATTACCTGAATCAGGAATGAGACCGACTTGAATAAATGCTTGCGCATAACTTGCTTTTTCTGACATAAGTCTAAAATCACATGCTAGCGCTAGACTAAACCCAGCTCCAGCCGCAACTCCATTTACAGCGGCTATAATAGGTTTTTCGCAACAATGAATTTGCTTAATCATCGGCCCATACCTTGTACGTAGAACTTCTCCATGATCCATTTCTTCTGTTACTTCTGAAAGGTCTTGCCCAGAACAAAATGCTCGCCCTTCTCCTGTAATAACAATTACACGAACAGTTATGTCTCTTTCTGCTTGTTTAATAGCGATTGTTATTTCGTGGTTCATTTTTAATGTAAACGCATTCAAATTTTCTGGCCTATTTAAAATAATGGTCGCAACCTGGTCATGCACACTATATTTTATTGTTTCGTACATTTTCTCCTCCTCCTATCTCCCTTTAAAGTTAGGCTTTCGTCGTTCTTGGAAAGCTTTCATCCCTTCCTTTTGGTCGTCAGAAGCGAAAAGAAGATAGAAATTTTTACGCTCAAATTGCATTCCTTCATATAAAGAATAATCTACTGCTTTCAAGACGGACTCTTTAATTAATCGCAACGATAATGGAGCTTGCTTTGAAATCTTTATCGCAAACTTTTTCGTTTCATCGATTAAAAGCTCTCTAGCTACGATTCTATTAATTACACCATAATTTAGAGCTTCTTCCACACTCATACGGTCTCCGGAAAGTAGCCATTCCATTGCTTTCGTTTTACCCATTAATTTCGTCAATCGTTGGGTTCCACCTGCACCAGGCATTACTCCTAATTGAATTTCTGGAAAACCGAATTCAGCATCGTGAGCAGCAAATAAAATATCACAACATAGGGCTAATTCAAAGCCCCCTCCTAATGCAAAGCCTTGAACTGCACCGATTATTGGCTTCTTCACTAAGGAAATTCGGTCCCATTCTGAAAATTGATTTAATAGTTCTAATTGTAAGGGAGTTGCTTCAGCCATTTCGTCGATATCAGCTCCTGCTGCAAATGCACGCCCTACTCCACCTAGAACGATAACTTTAACGCTTTCATTTTGATCCATCTCTTCCATTGTGTGTACTATCTCGGAAACCATTGGTCTATTAATTGCATTTAATACGTTCGGTCTATTTAAAAGAATAGTACCGATACCATCTTCTATGGAAACTTGAAGATATTTTAAATCATTATGCATTGGCCTCTTCACCGATCATTAAGGTTACTAGATTAGCAGCAAAACTCATTAAGTCTTTTCCAGAAGCTTTTGCCTCTTCTGTTTTCATCGCTGCTTTAAATGCGTCGTGGCAGTCATAATACATTTCACACATTAAATAATATTTTCCTTCTCCACCCATAGGGCTACCAACGACTTTTGTTACTTTCATTTCTCTTAAGCCTGGAATTTTTGCTGTAAGTGGTGCGTGAATGTTAAAGTAATGATCGTCGAAAGCCTCCTTGTTTTCTGGATGTTTGTAAAGTGCGATTAATTTAACCATTTTTCATTCTCCTTTTTTATGTAATATAGTTTATTTAAAATATTGTCTAATCCTGAAAATAGGCGTGTTGAGGGAAAATAGTATTTTAATATAGACAACATTGATTATTGTTATACGTTTTAACCTAGTCCGTTTCACTTCGCTGCAGGTGTTCGCTTTCCGCGGGGAGGTGTCTAGCTCCGGCGGCTAGGTCCGGCTCAAACTTCACTTTTCCTCCGTACGATAAGTCATCATCGACTCACTGCCGTTCGCCGTGATTCCTTTATCTCCTGCGGAAAAGCTCCAGTTTGATTGGACCTGAGCGAGCCGCCTTCGCTTTTCTTGGAGCTGAGCCTCCTCGGGCTTTGCCCTGTGGGGTCTCAGCCTTCCCCTCTTCTCCCGCAGGACAAGGAAGGCTTCGGCAGCATTACATCGCACGAAGGAAAATGCGTTAGCATTTTTCGAGGAGTCTCACACCTTCCGCTCCGTTACACTCTCGGTTCTAAATCTTGAAGGGTAAAACATTGTAGAAGTTTCTAAACTGAACGCCTATTTACATTCAACTAGGTGCAAATTTCACTTGCTGGGTGTTTATCTTGAAAATTGGATAGGACTTGGTTAAGCCGTTCCCCTCGTCTCGTTCTATTTTCACATTAGTGTTGAGATTGGTTTCATTGCTTCGAAGGGGTTTTTGCATGATCCACAGTATAGAATACTTCTACAAGCTGTAGGGCCAAAGATGTTATCTAATGTTGTATAGGAAGAATCACAATATGGGCAATTTACTCTCCATTCCCCGGTTTCTTCAAAATGAATTGGTGGGGGAGCAATTCCAAACTCTTTTAATTTTTGTCTTCCGATTTCAGTGATGCGATCGGATGTCCATGGCGGATTGTATATAAACTTAACATCTACCGCATTAATAAAATCGAGTGTTAGTAGCTGTTGTTTAATATTGTTTTTAATAATATCTAATGCTGGACAGCCCATAAATGTAGGAAGTAATTCAATTAACATATGATTTTTTGCATATTGGACATTTTCCACCATTCCTAATTCTAGTATGCTGACAGAATCAATTTCTGGATCTTTTACTTTCTGAAGTTGGTCATATAACCGATTAACATTAATGTCGTACTTACTTTTTTCTACCATTATATTCAGTCCTTTATTTTTCATTAAAGGAGACCTTTACTAGTTTATGAGAGAAATATTTAACTATTCCAACTACCATGATGCAGCTGGATCTGTTCTATAAACTTCACTTAATGTTTTTAGCGCTTCAGTTAAATCTTCTGTATGCTCTTTTAACCGTCCATTTCCACTTTTCATTTCTATTTTTAAAGGGAACGGTATTTCTATTTCACTAAATACATTTTTCATTTCATTCATCCATCTTTGTCTTAATAAATCTTCCCCTTCTATTATTTGATGTTCTTGCATTTCATTCGCTAGAGCACCAAGTGATAGAACGCCATCAAACTCAGCGATGACAGTATTAATTGCTTGAATCATTCTTTTTTTTGCGTCGTCATTAGATAAGCAAAGTTGCTTAAACCAAGTTTTCCAATGTAAGAGATGATAATATAATTCCATGTTTATTTTTAATGCTATATGTTTTAGAGGTTCATAAGAGGAATTTTTTAAAGATTCTATTTTAACTTTTTTTGCTACTGTGTAAAAATAATGACGAACGACCGTAAATGCCCAATCGTATTTCGGTTCTATCAAGTACGTCCCAGGGCCATTAACCATTTCTAGTAAAACGGCATTTAATCGTTCATTGGCGGGTCTTGCATGAGCTAAACAGTCGACCGGTCCTTCATTAAGGTCCTCTAACAGTTGATAAAACATAGAAGCGTGCCCCATTGTGTCTTGGTTTATCGAAGAAAAAGCAACATCCTCTTCTATGTGCGGAGCTAAACCTAACCATTCTGAGCCTCTATATGCCAAAATAAAATCATCATCTGCAAGCTGATATAATAATTCAATTAACGGCTGTTTATACTTTTCATTCTGTACCGCTTCTGCTGCTGTGGAGAATATCATTGCTTTAGCTCTCCTCCCCAAGACATAATTTCTTTCTCATCTAGCATCTCCTGCTCATATTGGCGCCATTTTTTCTTTAAATATCCATATCCTTTAGTTGTTCGGTATTCTTTATTGTCAAGACGAGATAATGACTGTTTTTCTTCTTGTGTCATTTTTCTAATATCTGCTCGTTTTACAACCCAAATATCAGCAACCGTTTCACGGCGCATAAAGTTTTCTTGAGCCATCACTAAAGCAATTTCATGATTTGGTGCTAGTAAACTAAACTGGTATTGCATAGGTGCAGTGTCCGTTTTTTTACTGAACACTTCAAATTCTTGATAAAAATTACTCATTATTTTTCCTCCGTTCTTCAAGTAGCTTTAGAAGAAGAGCTGAGCGCATCACGTACCCATGCATTATTTTCATAGGACAGTTTTCTTAATCGAAGACGTTCTTGTGACTTTGGACCGTTATTTCGTATAATTTTTAAAAATTCATTCCAATTTGGTTGTTGATAGATCCATTTCCGTTCTTCCTTCGAATAATGCATCGTGGGGTCAGGTAACTTTAATCCTAGTGATAGAATACGAGGTACATATTTTGTAAAGAAATCTTGTCGTAACTCTTCGTTTGTTTTTGTTCTAATTTTATATTTTATCGTTGTATCTTGTTTACTAGTTCCAGTTGTGGAAGCATCACCTGGTCCAAAAAACATTAATAAAGCTTCCCACCATCGGTCAATAGATTGTTGAATCATCGCTTTTTGTTCTTCTGTTCCTTCTGCTAATGCCATAATAATTGCTTCACCGTGTTGAGCATGAAATACTTCTTCTGCACATATTCTTTTTAGAGCTCGAGCATAAGGACCATACGAGGCGTTTAACATGTTTGTTTGAGAAATAATGGCAGCTCCATCAACTAACCAACCTATTAAACCAGCATCTCCCCATGTTGGTGCCGGCATATGAAAAACGTTATGGAATTTTAATTGACCGCTAAATAAATCTTGCATAATTTCTTCTCTTGATTTCCCATATGGTTTCATTAAATCTTCAGCAACACGAAGAAGTAATTGACCGTGGCCCATTTCATCTTGAACTTTTGCCATAATGCCAAGTTTTCTTTTTAAAGTTGGTGCTTTCGGTACCCATTCTTTTTCTGGAAGCGCTCCCATTATTTCGCTTATTCCGTGCATCGATATAAGCTTAATTAAGGCTTTTCGATAATCTTCTGGCATCCAATCATCTGCCTCTATTTTTTCACCAGCGTTTATTCGTTCCATAAAATGTTCGTATTTCTCTTCTTCTGATAAGGATTGAAAAGAAATAGAAGTATTCAATAGCCTCGCCTCCTATCTTTCATCTAACAAATATATTTATAACGTTTATTTAACGAAATTATATAATAATGTTATATGTTTTTCAACTCTGAAATTTCGGAAAATTAAAATTTGTACTTTGCTACACGTAAATTCGGGAATTAATACCCCTTTCTTCTCTGTAAGAAAAACACTACAAAAAATATCTTTCCTGGCATAAAACATAAAAAGAAGAAGCACCAATAGGCTTCTTCTCAAATTTAATTAAACATTATAAGTCCAAAACGTTTCTCGATATAACCAGTCTTCTACTTCAGGTGAATTTGCCTCGAGTGCTTGCTCCATCGTTTCAATCCAACTTTCTGTTTGAGATCGATGTGCTTTGATAGCATTTAACTTATCAAGTGCAACTTCTTTAATATCAATTGTGATGTCTGGTTCTCCTAATAGTTCTACACTATTTTTTAAAATTGCTTTCCCATATATAGTTGGTTGCTCTTCTTTCGGTAAACGTTTCACTGCTATAACAGCTGCATTACTCATTGCATCATGGTCTGGATGTACACCATGTTTTGGATAAAACGTAATTAATAAAGTAGGTTTGACTTCTTTTATGACCGCTTCTATTCTATCTGCTAATAGTTCTTCATTTTCAAATTCAACTGTTTTGTCGTGAAGACCAAACATTCTTAAATCTTCAATTCCCATTACTTTACAAGCATCTGTTAATTCTTTTTTACGAACATCCATTAACGTCTCTCTTGTAGCGAATAACGGATTTCCTAAGTTACGACCCATTTGCCCTAGTGTTCCACATATGTATGTAACGGGAGCACCACTTTTCGTAAATAATTTTATCGTACCAGATGAACTGAACGCTTCATCATCTGGATGAGGAAAAACGACTAACACACGCTCATGTTGGTTCATATGTATCCTTCACTCCTTAAAAAGGTTCTTTGCTTAACTGAAAAGCAACCGCAAGTTTGCCTTCATCATTAAGCCCTGCTAGTAACAATCTTCCTTTATTATCTAATTCATAATGGGTTAATCCTTCTGCATAAACCCACCCGTGTTCCATTTTTAATCCGATTCTATATGGATTATTGCCTGTAATTTTCCCGTGTTCATAATGAATAACACTATTGCGAATGAATGCTCCAACTGTCATTCCTGTATTATGATGAGATGCGTATGCACCATTGGTTGTTTCAAGATGTATGTATACAGGTTGCTTAGCAAAGCTATTTAACGCTTCTTGTACACTTACTTGTTCGATCAACTGCATAATGTCCCTCCAAAAGTGAAGTAATAGGTTAACTATATTTATTGTAACGTAAATAGTAAAAAAAAGAGAACCTTTTGTTAGAAAAAACACATATATAAGACCTGTCAAAACGTTCTTCTGTTGGTAAAAATGAAAATATGCTATTTTAACGAGTAAAAAGAGAAACGGTATTATTTTTACCGTTTCTCCTGTTACGATTTTATACATTATATCACTTAATATTATTTTCGTACCACTTTTGTGCTTCTTCTACTTCGCGACGTGTTAATTGATGGCCGTAATTTTCCCAAAATAGTTGAACAGAAGCACTTGAGCTTTCGAGTAAAGATTTAAGTTCCTCTGTTTCGCTAGCTGGGCAGATGGGGTCATTTACTCCTGCTCCAATAAAGATAGGCATTCTCGACATATTAGGGAGGTCTATACCTCTTCTAGGTACCATAGGGTGAAATAAAATAGCTCCTTTTAAAGCTTCTTTATAGTGGAATAATAAACTACCTGCAATATTTGCTCCATTTGAATAACCTAGTGCAATTACATTTTTACGATCAAAACCATATTCTTTACTTGCTTCTTCTAAAAATAAGTATAATTCTTCCGTTCTAGCGATTAAATCTTGTTCGTCAAAAATACCTTCGCTTAATCTTCGAAAAAAGCGCGGCATGCCATTCTCTAGTACGTTTCCTCTTACACTTAATATGGAAGCGTTCGGATCAATTAACCCTGCTAATGGAATTAAATCTTGTTCATTGCCACCCGTTCCGTGTAATAACAATAATACATTTTCTGAACCTTGTTGAAAGATATGTTTTAACTTCATAAAATACTCCTTTTAAAGAATTTATCTCAATTTCGAGGTAATTTAAGTATAGTAAAGTGAACCAAAAGCGTCAAATATTCTTGCTTTTGTCCGCTCAAAAGTTTAACCAATAATAATTATTAGAATAAGATATAATGACTTTTTATTGGTGGTGAGATTTCAATGTTTCCTTGGAATAAAATGTTTCCTTTTCCTAAAGAGTATATGAAAGGTGAGTCTCCTTTTAAACAGGCTGATGTAGAGAAATGGATGAATAAGGCAATGAAGTTACCTGACCCTCCACCTTTTATGAACTCCTCCGATTTTTTTATGCAATCATTTGAACTATTAGATAAAATTCAAGCAAATAAAAAGAAAAAGAGAAAGCCTAGTTTTCAACCTCAAATTTATGAGGGGCACAATGAAGTGTTTGTGAAATTTCCGATTTCTGCAGATCATGTGTTAGACGTAAAAACGTATTACAATTCAAATACTTGCTTTGTAGAAAATGTACCTAATCCTGGAAATAAACAAACAATTCCTTTACCGTGTTTTGTAAAAACAACTGGATCAAAAGCAATCTTTAAAGATAACATGCTTGAAATTAGAATACCTAAAGAAACTAAAACGTCGTACACGAAGGTTCCTTTAGAGTTTTTAAGTAAACCTAATATTTCTCGTAAGTCATAATTGCGACAGTATATCTTCAAAGTTAAGCTTCCATCTATCTAGGTGTGTTTCTCTATAAAATGGAAAACGCAATGTTTTTACGACCGTTTCATTTTTATGAATATGGACTTTTATGGGAATTTCTAACTGTAATTCATCCGAATGTAGTTTTTCTGGTAATGGAGATAAACGTTTCAAATGTTGAATTGCTTCAATATCTTTCGTACTGTTTTGTAATAATTTTCGATCTTCAGAATCAAGTAAAGATGATAAGACAAATCCATCATGTTGATTGACAGATATGATAAATGCTTCCACTATTTCATTTGGAGACATGTTTTGTATATTTTCTAGCCATACGCCTGCAGCTTTTTTTATCATAATAGAATGAGCGAAATCTTCTTTCTTTGATGCATGCGTTGTACTTTCAAAAAAATGAATACAAAAGTGACCGGGAAAATTGTTTTGTATAGCGCCTCTCCCGTGTGGCATTCCGTGCATAGATGCAGCAAGACGTTCTGAATCTTTTTCAACGATTATCGCTCTTCTATCCCAACTCCATTTACCATTATAAATTTCTTTCATTATTGCTGTATCTTCTTTTGTTAACGGTTGAACGTCCGCATGACTAGCGCCTGCACGTCTTTGTACGTTGAAGCGTAGTCCAGTATCTATATCTAAAATAGAAAACTTTTCATATTTAGGTATAATCCCATTCACTGTAGACCAAGGTTTTTTCTCTCCGTAATGATGCTTCTTTAATGTTTTATAATTGTCCTGTAATAATCTTAATATCGGGAGCGATATATTAACGATTGCTTTTTTATGAACACTATCGATAATCGCTCCTTCGTTTAAATGAATAGAGTATGTAATATTGTTATGTTGAATAAAAAAATCAGTTGGTCCAGGAGTAGTGTTATAGTCAACCCATTCGCTATGATTAAGGTACTTTTGTAGTTGCTTAGATAGTTTTTCTTTTGTTTGGTAATCTGTATTACTGTTTGTTTGAACTATTGTATAAGAACTATCTTCAGAATGAGCAAATATTTGTTCCTCTTGCTGTATAAATAAAAAACATATCAATATCAAAACGATTATTTTTTTCATGTGAACATACCTCCAAAATCCTTATCTATTTCCATATGTTACGTCAATAGATTGTAAGTATGTGTTCCATATTTTTGCACAAAATAGACATAGATGTAAAAGGAGGAATACAAATGGTGCAAGCACTATTTTGGGGAGGTCTTGTTGGACTAGCTTTAATTATAGGCGCGATTTTTGCATTGTTATTCTCGGTTCCTCGTAAATTAACTGGTTATATTATGGCTTTCGGAACAGGAATTTTAATTGGTGCTGCAGCTTTTGAGCTACTAGGAAAAGTCAATGAAGATAAAGGTTATGTTTATGTTATTCTTGGTTTCATCATTGGAGCTACCCTTTTTACGATCTCTGAGTATTACATAAGTAAAAAAGGTGGTCATCATCGAAAGCGTTCGAAAGAAAATAATCATAATAATTCGGGTAAGGCTATTTTTATTGGAACAATTATTGATGCTATTCCAGAATCAATGATCATAGGTGTAGGTATTTTAAAGGAGCATACGGTGAGCTGGGTAATTGTTTTAGCGATATTTATTAGTAATTTACCAGAGGCTCTTTCAAGTACTGTAGGTTTAAAAAGAGATGGATATTCAAAGAAAAAGATTATGACGATGTGGTCCATTGTCATGGTCCTCTCAAGTTTAAGTTCCTTTTCGGGGTATGTCATATTCAATGAGTTAAGTGAACAATACGTTTCGTTCATAAGTGGGATTGCTGCAGGAGGAATTATTACAATGGTTTCTTCGACGATGATGCCTGAAGCATACGAAGAAGGTGGGCCAATTGTAGGGTTTGTATCTGCACTTGGTTTACTCTGCTCCTATGTATTATCTTTTATTGTTCATTAAAATGAAGATGAAAAACTCGCCTATTAAAAGGCGAGTTATTGATAAGATTCATGTCCAAAAAATTCTTCTAATGTTAACTCTTCTTTCCATAAATGGGTAGCAACCTCTTCGCCAACATATCGTAGGTGCCACGGCTCATACTGATATCCAGTAATTGTTTCTTTACCGAGAGGGTATCTAATAATGAAGCCGAATTTGTGTGCATTTTCTTGAAGCCATATTCCTTCAACTGTTTCACCGAAGTCTTCTGTTAATTGTAATTCAACACTTCTGCTTGTTACATCCATTGCTAAACCCGTTTGATGTTCACTGTGACCAGGGACTGCTGATACAGCATTCGTCCTTTCTTCACCCCAACGTTTTAAATAACTATTGTAAATAGCATTTTGTGTGTCATATGCTCGATAACCTGATACAGCAAATAGTTCTACATCTTCATTACTTGCACTCTCAAATAATGTTTCTAAAGCTCTTGCAGCCTCTTCTCTTATATATCTTTTATCATGTTCACCATCAAAGATGAAAGGAACATTAGGACTAACTAAATCATCCGGTACATAATCTTCTGGTAATGCTATATCCTTGTTTACTAAAACTAATAGATTAGTAGGGTTTTGAATAATTCCATCCTTCACTATTGAGACGAATTCTTCTTTCATTATTGGACTGTCTGCTTCAACGATATCTTCTATAATTTCGGATTGATTGTTATTATTTTCTTCTGGTTGTTCTTCCACAATTTCAGATATTTCAGGTGTATTATTATTTTCAACGATTTGCTTATCTTCCCAAAATTTCCAATCGAAATCAGTAGGTAAAGAACAACCTGAAAGTAGTAATACAGAAACAACTGAAGCTATTTTCCACTTCATGCTTATCACCTTTTGTCGTTTTCTTATTAGTTTCGCGAAGCCCTTTACGTAAAACGAGATCGCAATAAAAATAGTGTATCATAAAAACGAGGTGTCCGTAAAAAAATTATATTTTTCTACAATATAATAAAAGGTACAGCTGTTAGAACTGTACCTACTTTTTCATTATTTAATTACTGCTTCTAGTGCAACTTCCATCATATCTGAAAACGTTGTTTGTCTTTCTTCCGCAGTTGTTTCTTCACCAGTTAGAATATGGTCACTAACTGTTAGTACAGATAGTGCTTGTCGACCATATTTTGCTGCTAAAGTGTATAATGCTGCTGTTTCCATTTCAATAGCAAGCACTCCGTATTTTGCCCATTTTTCTAATTCTGCATTATCATTGTAAAACATATCTGCTGTAAAGACATTACCAACTTTTAAGTTTAACCCTTTTTCTGTACCAGCATCATACGCTTTTTTCAATAGGTCAAAATTTGCAGTGGGTGCATAATCAACTCCATTGAAAGTCAAACGATTCATTTGAGAGTCTGTTGAAGCAGTCATTGCTAAAATTACGTCACGAACTTTAACATCTTGTTGAATAGCTCCACAAGTACCAACCCGGACTAATTTTTGTACATTATATTCGTTCATTAGCTCATTAACATATATGGAGATAGATGGAACCCCCATACCTGTACCTTGAACGGAAATTTTATGTCCTTTATATGTACCAGTAAAACCTAACATCCCCCTTACTTCGTTGTAGCAAACAGCATTATCCAAAAAGGTTTCGGCAATATATTTTGCACGAAGTGGGTCACCTGGTAAAAGTATCGTTTCAGCTATTTCTCCTTGTTTTGCACCGATATGTACACTCATAAAAATACCTCCAATTTCAATCTTAAGGCATAAGCCATCAATACTATACCATATTATATGGTTTTTTCCCAAATAGTAACCGACTACCAGGTAGAAAAAGAATTGATTTTTTTATCATGTAAATACTATAAAAGAGTCCCTTAGCATGAATATAGGAGGTAGCATAATGAAAAAGAAGTTAAAACAGGCTGTAGAATATGCTAATAACACGAATACGACAAAAAAGAAAACTGCACAGCCACATACATCTAAAAAAGATCGTTTACAAAGTTAAATGTCGTCTTTGTTTAAGTATTTCTGCTTGATATAAACGATATTTGTATCTTTATCAACAACATATTTCTGTTTAGATTTAATAAATTTAACAAACAGGACTCCTATAAATAAATAAACAAAACAAACAATGAAAAGTATTGTAAAAAAATACGTATAAAACCGACTAAAAATTGTTACAGATAATTCATTAAAGAAGACGATATAGGCAATTGTTGTAACGAGCGTGACGACAATAATATTTAATAAATGAAAGAGCATATGTACTTTTTTTCTCGTAAAGTGAATTTGTAATTGGTCTTGAACCATTAACGTAACAATACAACTAATTACCATAATGATGAAAACGATTATTTCCATACAATCACCTCAAATATTTATGATAAAGGAGAATGAAGATGGGAAAAAAACATCGCAATCGAATTAACGGGCAGAAGAAAAATAACCACATTCCACCAGAAGCAATTGAAGCAGAGCATAATGCTCATAGTAAAGAACATTCACCAAAAGGTAGAAAAAACGGACCGGGTCATAACGAATAATACGGATTGCTAACATTATAAGAAGCCCTTCATTATGGAGGGCTTCTTCTTACATAATCATAACTCGATTTAGTTCCTTCCAACCATTTGTACTTAATCGATAATAAGTTTTCCCTTTAAACCCCTCATCAATCAATACTATATCACCTGTACTAATAAATCTACCACGATAATTGTGGGGGATGCGCTCTCTCACATTAAATGTTGAAAAAACTGTTTGTATCACTTCTGTATGGGTTCTACCTTCAATATTTACTCGATATATTGGGACATACCCTTTATTTTCTCCAATATTAGGGGTCTGCAATATCGTAACATCATACTTCCCTATATCTTTTTTGTACAAACTCCATTTTTTTAACATAACTTACCCTCCCCCTTTTCTTACTATACTTATTAGAAAAAGTATGTGTCGAATCCTTCATCAAAAAAAGATAACTATTGTCGAAAGAAGAATATGTTGCTTCTCCATCATGTTTGTTTAGTTCATTTCATACAATAACTAGGAGGTGGTATTTTTGTGAAACGTATTCTACCCAATATTTTTAAAAAAGACAAAAAGAAAAAAACTATTGATTTTAGCTTATCTAAAAATGAGAGAAAATGTATGTTGAATTCTCATCATAATAATCCTCTTTACAATCTAACTAAGAGAGATATAGAGTTAATTGATAAGATTAAAAAGGAAACAGATAAAAACAATTTAAATAATGTAACACGTACAAATGCTTATTTACACTTTTTTGATAATAATACAGAAGTACATTGGGCATTGTTAGCTCATATTGTATCGCGTAATGGTGGTTGGAATATGACCGACTTAAAAGGAGAAGCTATCTCAGGGCTGCTATCTTTTCGAGAAAAAGAACTGTTTTTTTCCTTTCTAGAAAAATCTAATTTTCTTATTTTTCATGATGCGTATCAACAACTACTTTTATATGAACATAGTAAAAAGATTGGTAAACCGCTATTTCATCTATTAAACGAGTTTGGCATTTCTTCATTTATGAGGGCTGTTTGGGAAGTTTTTTGGAAAGATAAAAATAGTAAAATGTTAACTCTATCATTAATCATTAATGAACAGCATTTTATTGAAAAAAGAATAATACAAAATCCTTTTTATGTAGAGCATGTTATAAAGTCGATGCCATTTCAATTGCAAGAGAAATTAGGTTTTACTAGCGTTTTAATACCTTACCAAACGGATGATTCGATACAACTAGCAGGAACTACTGTTTCTCAATTCGATAACATTACGAAAAGAATACATATAGGAAAGTATTTATATTCTTTACTTTTTTATGTGGAAGAAGTACAACGTGGCACTATGAAGTTTGTTAAAGAACAAAACCATACTGGATCAAGAGCTGATTTTTTTCCGTCTATTTTCACCCGAACAAACGATAACTCAAAAAAGATTTATAGTCCACCCCTCCATGAAGCTTGGAAAAACAGTACTCACAAACTTCCCGATAAGGATGATTGGTTTCAATCATTTGAAGAATTATTTCCCTATTATAGTCCAATTAGTATAGATTCCCCATATAACATAACAGAAAAATATTTACTAAGTTTGTTAAAATTGAAGAGTATCGATACTATAACAAAAGCTTTAGGACGGTCTTAAATAGATCGTCTTTTTGCGTGGATTATGTATGTTTTAAAAAAATAAAAAAGAGACAACTAAAATTGTCTCCATTTCATATTTATAGTTATTCTATATCCTCTTCATCAATTATGCATTTTTCCACTAAATAATCAAAGGTGATATCTGCTAACTCTCCAATCTCTTCTTCGCTTGGGACATACCCTCTCCTCATTAATTCATTGTAAAAGAATTCGGCTATTTCATCCGTATCTATCACTACCTCTATTTCTCTCACAATCTCACTCCCTTTTCATGTATCCCTTCTTTAAGAAGAAATAGCACCCTCGAGTTTTTATGTACACCTTAGTTTGAATATATGTATTAATTTAGACAATATCACAAAAAAATAAACGAGAAGATAAATAATTATGACATACTTTCCTTCTTCAAGCCATACAATCTATTAACAATAGGACAAGCCTATTTTTAATATAGATGAGGAGTGAAACGAAATGAAGCAATTATTAAACAGATTCGAAGATGAGCAGTTTTTAGTTTCCATATTAGATAAGGTAAGTGAAAAAGCCATTATGTTTCTTTTTATTTTTGGGATCCCATTTTTTTTTCTATTAATTTGGCAATTTCTTCACTTACCAAGATAGTTTTCATTTTTATTATTTGTTAGACGCTTTAAATTTTCCATTGCTAAGTCCATAACGTGTTTATACTCTTCATCGTAAAAAAGCTCATATAAAACTCGATAATCATTATAAACATCTAGTAACCCATCAATAATCTCTTTTTGTGTTTTTGTTTTCTTATCTTTTTTTATTCGACTCATATCGTTTTGCAACTCCTGTTTATCTTGATAAAGGAGATACCGAAGCTCTATTTTTTGTTTTAAATAATCTGCCTTCTCCTTTGAAATGACAGTCGTTATCTCCTCCTCTGCCGCTTCTAACCACTCACCATCAGAAACCCTCACTAGTTCATATATGCTTTCTTCCCATGCATCTTCTTTATAACGCCATATTTCTGTACGAAAACCTATAATTCTAAACCATTCATCTCCATAACCTTTCACCTTAACTAAATCACCAATAAAATAGTTATACTCTATTTCTATTTCATCCGATAATATAATTTGGCCATTAAATTCTGTTAAAAAGGCTAGTGAAGCTTCTTCGTATAAATCTTCACTTTTATTCACTTCATAATAATATTCATTTTCAATAAACTGGACATCCGTAATTTTTCCAACTGTACCATATACCGTTATTACTACAATGTCTCCAATAGTAAACTTTGCTTTCTTAGCCACAATCCTACCTCCAGTACTACGGTTTATTATGAAAATTGCTAGAGAGTAGGTTACTTGAAGTGTGAGTAATACATTATATGCAAAAGAAAGAAAAGCGCTAAAGGATGTACGAATTTTTTCACAATACTTGTTAGGAATATTATTCCTTTTGTTAAAAAGCAAAGGTGATAAACTTTAAACTAACTCTTACATTCAAATGAAGTGAGTAATGTAAACTGTCCAATCAATTTAGAATTCAAAGCAAGAACAAAAGCGCAGGCGGCTCGTCCTGGCCCGACAAGAAAGGTGCGGCGCTGCAGGTGGACGCTCTTTGTCCACCGGAAGTGACTGACTTATGTCACGAGGGCCTTTTCCAAAGGAGCTAGACGTAGCAACACAAAGTTAGTAGTTATCCACAACTTTCCACTTTTATAATTTCCTAAACAATAAAAAAAGTAGTTCCATTGGAAATGGAACTACTTCTCCTGTTTACTGCTCATCCCTAATATATAAATCCCATGCTTCATCAAAGATTGTCATACTAGGTAAATAGTGTACGTTTAGCTCTAAATAATTACTAATTTCATGATAGCTTTTTGATTGTTTAGGAAAACTATGATCTTCATAAGCTGCATTTGCAAAACGACTTATATCCGTTTTTATAATGGCATGGCGATAATTAACTAAATAATGATAAAAAGACTTTGACACGTTAAACCCATCCTATTTTTTTCTTTTATTCTACAATAAATTATTTTACAATGAAAATAGTTTAGGTTGAAAAATCAAAGTAATTTCTTTTTAAGATTTTTGGTTGAGCTAGTAATTGTTCATAATTCGTAATATCAGGAAGTAATTTCGTATCAATTAATAATAGATGATTTTCGATTATTTCCGTCGTTTCATCCGTTTGATATTGCATTCCACAATCCTCACAATGAATACATGGTGTCTCATTAATTGTGATTGCTCTAGAGCCGTCTGGTAACTCCCAGTATACAGTATTATTGGATTGATTCGCTTCTGTGGAACGGCACCATTTACATAACACCGTATTCGTCCTCCTTATTACTCAAATATATATAATTTAATTCATTTTCTTCATTTGAGCTTGATATTTTTTTTCCTTTAATTCATCCCTCTTATTTCGTTTATCTTTTAATGAACTATGGTTAGGGTCATGTTCATAACTTTTACGTCGATCCATTCTTGTTAAGCCTTCAGGAACGAGATTAAACTGGCTTTCATTCATTAATGCGGCAATGCCTGTATTAGATTTCTTTTCATCCATATTTGGATAAACTTTTTTGAAAAATTGCTCGGCAGTTCCTGATACATAATTTTCTGGTTCTGGATACGTTGTTATTACTCCTTCAAAGTTACGCAACACGACTTTATCTGCGCTTTGTGAAATAATATAATTCGGCTGGACAGCTATTTTTCCTCCACCGCCTGGTGCGTCAACTACAAATGTAGGAACTGCATACCCGGAAGTGTGACCGCGAAGTCCTTCTATTATTTCTAAGCCTTTTGAAATTGGTGCTCTAAAATGCCCAATTCCTTCTGATAAATCGCATTGATAAATGTAATAAGGTCTAACACGGATTTTTACGAGATCGTGCATTAATTTTTTCATGATTGCTACACTATCATTAATTCCTGCTAGTATTACTGCTTGATTACCAACTGGAACTCCTGCATTAACTAACATTTCACATGCCTTTTTAGATTCTTCGGTAATTTCAATGGAAGTATTGAAATGTGTATTAAGCCATACAGGATGGTATTTTTTTAAAATGTTACATAAGTTCTCGGTAATACGTTGTGGAAATACAACTGGTGCTCGTGTTCCAATTCGTATTATTTCTACATGTGGGATCGCTCTTAAATTTTTTAGAATGTACTCTAAAATTTGATCGTTAATTAAAAGTCCATCTCCACCTGATATAAGAACGTCTCGAACTTGTTCGTTATTCGCAATATAAGAAATCGCGCCATCTAATTGTTTTTTCGGTACCCCCATTCCAATCTGGCCAGAAAATCGTCTCCGAGTACAATATCTACAATACATCGAACATTGGTTTGTTACTAAAAATAAGACTCGGTCAGGATAACGATGCGTCAACCCTGCAACTGGGGAATCTTCATCTTCGTGTAACGGATCTTCTAAATCATATTTCGTTTTATATATTTCTTTTGAAATAGGTACAGATTGCATTCTGATCGGACATTTTGGATCAGTTTCATCCATTAAAGATGCGTAGTATGGTGTTATGTTAAGGGGAATTGTCTTCGTTGAAATTTTAACACCTTCCTCTTCCTCTGGTGTTAAATTAATAACCTTTTTTAAGTCGTCCAATGTTCTTATCGTATTTGTAAGCTGCCATAGCCAATCATTCCATTGCTCATCCGTAACATCTTTCCAAAGTTCAATATCTTTCCAATGTCTCTTTGGCTTAAACACATCATTTAACATAACTATCTCTCCTCCCTACCAACAACCATGCAAAAACCATGCCAACAAGAAAAGCGAAGGGCGCTCGCTCATCGGCGACAAGCGCAGCGTCACCACTTTGCACAGTTTTACCATATAGTATGTGTGGTAAGAAGAATTGGTCTCTTATCTATTTATCTATCGTAACATTAAGTGATTTTTCCATTTTTGATAGCTTGTACTGCAGTGTTTGTCGAGGGATTTTTAGTAGTTTAGCAGCCTGTACAATATTTCCTTTTGTTTCCTGTAAAGCGTCAGTAATTAACTCCTTTTCTTTATGGGCTAGAATTTCTCTTAAAGAAGGTTGTTCCTCCCTCCCTTTCCTCTGCTTAACTAACCGCACAGGTTGTAACTTTAAAGGAAGGTCTTCAACCGTTATAACGTTTGAATCATTAGTGATAGTGATATACTCTAGTGTGTTTTTTAATTCACGAACATTACCTGGCCAATCGTAACGGGTAAAAGAGGTAAGTACACTTTCGGCGACCTTGTATCGATTAATATTTTGTTGTTTACTTAATATTTCTATGAAATTATTTACTAATAAGGGGATATCACCAACTCTATCTCGTAGTGGCGGTAAGTAAAGGCTACAGCTACAAACTCGATAAAAAAAGTCAGTTCTTATAATCCCTTTTTGTAAACAACTATCGGGACTTTCGTTCATTGCTGCTACGATACGGACATCAACTGTGATCGTTTGAGTTCCGCCAATTCTTCTTATTTTTCCGTCCTCTAATACACGAAGTAATTTAGATTGCAAGGAAATTGGCATAGAATTTAACTCATCTAAAAATAGGGTGCCACCATTAGCTAATTCAAAAAGACCAGGCCGATCTTCTGCACCAGTATAACTCCCTTTTTCCGTACCAAACAACGCACTTTCTAATAATGTTTCGGGAATAGCTGCACAATTTTGGGCAATAAAGGGCATGTCTTTTCGATAGGATGCATTATGAATCCCTTGGGCTACGATTTCTTTACCAGTGCCTGTTTCGCCGTAAATAACGATTGGAATTGTTGAAGTCGCAACTTTTTTTGCTTCTTCAAGTGTACGTAAACAAATTGGGTCTGACGTTAGAAAATGTTGAAACGTATAAGACGAATCGAGAGAAGAAGTACTCGTTGTTTTCTTATACAATCTTGATTGTAAGTCGATAAGTTTATTAGACAACATCTTTATCTTTCCATAATTTTTAGCAATCTCTACAGCACCCTTAACTTCTTCTCCTATAAGAATAGGAATAGTGGTGTTAACTGTTTCAATTAATTCGCCATTTTTATTTTCATACTTTTGATCTTGATGAAAAATAGCTTTTTTCGTCTTTAGTACTTTTAATAACGTACTAGTTTCTTCCGTTAAGGAAGGAAATACTTTTAAAATATGTTTACCTATAACTTCCTCCGTTTTCAATCCATCATGCTTTGCTGCAACTTCGTTATAAAAAATCGTGATACCATTTTCATCAACTGCATGAATTGCCTCATCTATACAAGATAATAAATGTTTCATCATATCATTACTCAATGCCTCTATTCCAGACAACTTCATCACCTGCCTATTTTTTGTCGTTTAGATGCCGAAAATTAGTCACTTTAAATTTTAACCCACATATTCATGTCTTCTATTTTGTCAAAAATATAACAATTATTTTTCAGTCTCCCGGTATATGTGTAATCTAATTGATGCAATACAGCATTCATTCCAAAAGATTGCGCTCTAGCGATGGAATAAATACACGTAATATTTTGCTGCTTTAGCTCATTCTCCAATGAAGTTATAATATGCTTCATATAACCTCCTTTTCTGCTACTAGGTAACGTTGCACAGTCGGTTATTTCTGCACTTTTTCCGACTATATTTATCTCTGCAGAGGCAGCTGCAATTATCTTCTCTGTTTCATCTTTTACATAATAAAAAACAGTGTTATTTTTCATTTGTTTTTCTATGTATTTTGGGTCAAATATTGGGACTGGATAAACGGTGAACACCTGTTTATATAGGATTGCTAACGCTTCAACGTCATGAACGGTTGCTTTTTCCAATTTAAAACCTTTTAATTCACTAGTAACAGTCACCTTTTCTTTATTTTGTACGATGTTCACTATTTCATCTTCCTTTATGAAATTTGGAGAATGGTATCTATCCTGCGTTTTATAACGACAAATAAAAAATCGGTCTTCACCTCTATAAAATTTTGGTACATATGCCTCTAATATGTATCCTTTATTAAGAAGAGGAAATAAATAATCTTGACTTGCTTTTATAATTATTTTTTCAACATAATTTTCTTTTTCTAAAGCATTAATATAATCGAATAAACTAGATAATTCTCCATCCATATTTTCAATTATTAATCTTTTATTGTAGTAATCTTTTACGCCCTCTAAAAGAATACCTTCTTCTCTACTTTCAAAATAATCTTTGTTATAAACTGTCATTCTATCACACTCCCTTTTACATACACTTCTATATAAACCATATAATCCCTTGTGAAAATTTTAAAGGAAGATCCCCCAGGCTAAGGAAAACTCACACCATGGGGGATAGAATATAGTAACAAATAATATCTATAATGAAATGTTATTTTCCCTAAACACGCTTAGCTTTAGTCTGGTTATTCCACTTTACACCAATCAACTAACGTACTTGCTACAATTTTAGCAGCCTGTATCATCTTTTTAATTTCAATATATTCATTAGGATAATGTGCTACTTCTGTTACCCCTGGACCAAAAACTACAGTAGGAATGTTTGCTACGTTTGTAAATAGTCCCCCATCGGTTCCCCATGGTGACGCTTCTACTATTGGTTTCTCTTTCGTTACATCTAAATAATTATTGCTTAAAACTTGCAAAAAGGAATGATCTAACGGAATCGAACCCGGTAACCAACGAGCCCCAAACCATTCTAGTTCCACTGGATTTTCTATAAACCAACTATCTTCTTTTTGTAAAGAAACCAATTTATTAGCTAACTCGGCTTTTACTTCCTCTATCGTTTCGTCCGGACCTACCCCTATCCGTCCTTCCACAGTTACTAGATCAGGAACAGAAGAAGGCCAATTACCTCCTGCTATTTTTCCGATATTAATTGGTAACGGAATCGGAATATTACTATATAAAGGATCTTTTATTTTTGAATTTCTAAAAGTCTCTAAGTCTTTTACGTATTCCATAACAGTTACAGATTTCTCAATTGCACTTACCCCTTCATATCTCGTTCCTCCGTGGGCAGACCTTCCATGGACTTTTAATCTAAACCATAAGGAACCTTGTTGTTTTGGGAAAATTTTCATATTTGTAGGTTCAGGAATAAGTACCGCATCTGCATGATAATTTTTCAAGATGGTAGCTAATGAACCTGCGCCACCACTTTCTTCCTCGATTACACTTTGAAATATTACATCTCCCTTTAATTTTACTCCGCATTGTTGAATGGCTTCCATTGCTAGAAGTAAGGCAACATTTCCACCTTTCATATCTGTTGTTCCTCTTCCGTATATTTTTCCCTCTTTTACAACACCAGAGTATGGGGCTTCATTCCATTGATTTTCTTCACCCTCGGGAACGACATCTATATGCCCGTTTAAAATAATCGAATTTCCACCACTTCCGCTTCCTTTCATTACGGCAACAACATTAGGGGAATTCATAAAATCTTTTCTATTAGAAATGAAGTTTTCATTTTGTTCAAGTTCTTTAAAATTAGGTTCCCAAATGTCAATTTGAAAACCTAGTTCTCTACATACCTCTACAACGATAGCTTGTGCTGCGCTTTCAGATCCTTGTACACTTTTCTCTTGTACTAGTCTTTGAAGAAGTTTAACCGCTTTTTGTTCATTTTTATCTATCCATTCATAAATATTTTCCTTAAATTGTTTAGTCATAAACATCCTCCCTTTCACTCATCACAACTTTCAAATGAGGTGAGATTTTCAGATTTGCTTCCGTACATTCGATTATATGTTCGATAGAATAACTCGGCATCACTTCGGTTAACATAATACCATTATCGTTAATTTCCATTACTCCCATTTCTGTTATAATCATATTTACACATTGAGGTGTTGTTATTGGAAGACTACAGTTGCGAACTATTTTACTTTCTCCATTTCGATTTGTGTGGTTCATTACTACAATTACTTTTTTTGCCTTTTGTGATAGTTCCATCGCTCCCCCCATACCTGGTACACGTTTTCCAGGAACAATCCAATTAGCTAAATCTCCCTTTTCACTAACTTGTAAACTACCTAAAATAGTAATATCTAATTTCCCTTTTCTGATCATTCCGAATGCTAAACTACTATCAAAAAATGAAGATCCTTTAATAGTTGTAACTGGATACCCAGCTGCATTACATAAATTTTCATCCTCAGATCCTTTATAAGGTGTTGGACCCATTCCTAAAATTCCATTTTCCGCATGAAACATCACATTCATATCGCTACCTATAAAATTCGGTACTAACGATGGGATACCTATTCCTAAGTTTACAATCATCCCAGCTCTTATTTCTCTCGCAGCTCTTTTCGCAATGAGTTCTCGTACGTTTCTTCCCATACCCACTTCCAGTCCACCCCTTTTGACGGTATTATATAGTCAACGTATATACCTGGTGTAATAATCTCCTCCGGATTTAAATCTCCTAATGGTACTATTTCATCTACTTCCACAATCGTAATATTTCCTGCCATCGCAACTAAAGAATTTGTATTTCTAGCACTTTTGTCAAATATTAAATTTCCAAAAGGGTCCGCTTTCTTGGCGTAACATATGGAAACATCAGCGGTTAATGCTGTTTCCACTAAGTATTTTTGTTCATTCAATTCAATCGTTTGTTTTCCTTTTGTCACTACATCACTATGAATACCAGTATCTGTTAAAATACCTGCGAGTCCTACACCGCCTGCTCTAATTCGCTCAGCTAACGTACCTTGGGGACTAAATTCGACTTCCATTAGACCGTCATGCATTAACTGGCCAGCGACAGGGTTAGAACCTATATGAGAAGCGATAAGCTTATTTACCCGGCCAGTACATACGAGTTTTCCTATTCCTATTGTAGGAAATCCAGCATCATTACCAATCAATGTAAGATTTTTAACTTTTGAATCTACAATTGCATTGATAATGGTAGGCGGGTTCCCAATTCCACCAAAACCGCCAAACATGATAGAGGTTCCATCCTTAAAAATAGTAATAATATCATCAATTTCTATTATCTTTCCAAAAGAATTGGCTACTTGTTTCATTGTTATACCCCCGATAACATTTCGCTTTCTAATTGTTTTAAACTTTTATCTAACAATGTAACTAAGTCGTCCACTTGCTTTTCAGTTATCGTTAAAGGAGGCGCAATGATAAATGCATCACCTCCGTTATTATCAATACCTGCATTTGCTGGATATATTAATAAACCGTTCCACTGAGCTATTTCAACTAATCTTTTGGTTACAGCTTTTTCGAAACTGAAAGGGTATTTTTTTACTTTATCAGCAACTAACTCTATTCCAATAAATAGACCCTTTCCTCTTACATCGCCAATTATTTTGTATGCATTTTTTAATTTTTGTAGTTTTTCAAATAAATAGTCTCCTATAATTGCTGCGTGTTCTACTAAATTGTTTTGCTCGATATATTGTAAAACTGCTAGTGATACAGCAGTTGATTGAGGATTGGCACTGTAAGTATGGCCACTCATAATAATTTTTGAACCTCTTAAAATAGGATCTATCACTTTATTACTAACTAAAGTTGCAGCAATTGGAGTATAGCCAGCACTCATTCCTTTTCCGATACAAATAATGTCGGGAACAACCTTCCAATGGTTAATTGCAAACATTTCACCAGTTCTTCCTATACCAGACATAACTTCATCTGCTATAAATAAAATGTTATAGGTATTACATATTTCTCTAATTTTTTCGTAATAGCCATCAGGAGGAGTGATGGCTCCTGCAGCAGCCCCTACAATTGGTTCTGCTATAAAAGCCGCGATGGAGTCTGGACCAACATCTAAAATAGCTCTTTCTAAATCAGTGGCACATTTTAACTGACAGTTAGGATAAGTATCCTCAAAAGGGCAACGATAGCAGTATGGTGGTTCAACAATTGGAGACTTTTCTAGTAAGGATTCAAACCTCTCTCTACGAGTCGTAAAACCTGATAGTGACAAGGCACCTATTGTAATACCGTGGTAACTATTCCATCTTGAAATAACTTTTGTTTTTTGTGGTAAACCGATCTCTTGCCAATGTTGTATAGCTATTTTCATAGCGGTTTCTATTGCTTCGGTCCCGCTATTTACGAAAAAGGACCAGTTTACATCTCCTGGGGAAATTTCCATGAGCTTCGTTGCTAACTTTTCAGAAGGTTCACTTGTAAATTGTGACCGATATACGAATGACACTTTACTCGCTTGGTCCATCATTGCCTCTATTACTGATTGAATATTATGTCCAATACTGGCAGTTACAGCTCCAGAGCAACCATCTAAATATTTATTTCCGGCTATGTCATATAAATATATCCCTTCACCATGGCTTATAACTGGATAGTCTTTATCTAATAATGGTTTTATTAAATAAGATGGCTCCATTTTACTTCCCCCCTCCATCTATCTACATTTTTTTGTACCTATATTATATGTATGTGTAATAAAACGTTTTCTTTCATTAAAAAACAGCTATCCCAAGTTTAGGTCAGCTGCTTTTTTCTTTCTTTTTCTTTCTCTTTTTCGGTTTGCTACTATTTCGGGCTTTTTCCCACTGTTCTCGATAAATTTCGTGGAGCAACTTCATTTCATAATCATTTTGGTTCATCCATTTTCCTCCTTCTTAATTTGTATTAGTATATACGTTTTTCTGTTTATTCATCATTTTAGTCGAACAATACAAAAAAAATAACTCCTTAGCTTTTCACTAAGGAGTTAATTTGGCATTACTTACAATAGCAAGAACCAACAATTATTAGTAGGATGAATAATACTACGATTAAAACGAAAGTATTACCTCCATGATAAGCTGGTGCTACAGCTGTCGGATAACCTCCACCACATGATCCATATGTGTAGTAACAGTAGTCGTGCATATTTGATCACTCCTGTTTTAAGTTTACATTGTAGACTATGTGTTAGGTTGTTGTCCCGTATGTGCGAATGCCCATTTTGTAAATGTATATTTAATTATTATTAGTAATTGAGTCTAATCGTTATTTTAAAAAGGGTTTAAGTTAACTATTTTTAAGAAAAAAGATTCTTATATTCGCCGTAACCTTCATCATCTAATTTATCAAAAGGAACAAAACGTAATGCTGCAGAGTTAATACAGTAACGTAGTCCACCTAAATGAACCGGTCCATCTTCAAAAACGTGACCGAGGTGAGAGTCTGCATCTTTACTCCTAACTTCGGTTCTTACCATTCGATGACTTACGTCAACTTCCTCTTTTATTTGTTGTTTATTAATCGGTTTTGTAAAACTTGGCCAACCGCAGCCTGCATCATATTTATCTAATGAACTAAAAAGAGGCTCTCCAGAAACGATATCTACATAAATCCCGTTTTCTGTATGGTCCCAATATTCATTACGGAACGGTGGCTCTGTTCCATTATTTTGGGTAACTTCATATTGCATTGGTGATAGTATTTCTTTTAATTTGCTGTCCTTCTCCTCATCTTTCCAATGCTGTTTAATAAAAGCATCACGACCAGAGCCAACACGATACATTTTATAGCGAAACTCATTCTTTTTATAGTAATCTTGATGGTAATCCTCTGCTTCATAAAATACCGTTGCAGGTAATATTTTCGTTACTATCGGCTTATTAAATCTTCCGCTATGTTCTAAAGCTTGTTTTGATTGTTCGGCAACTGTTTTTTGTTCTTCGGTATGATAAAAAATCGCAGTTCGATAACTATCGCCTCTATCATGGAATTGCCCGCCTTCATCCGTTGGATCTATTTGTTGCCAAAATAATTCAAGCAATTTTTCATATGAAAATAATTGTTCATTATATGTAATTTGTACTGCTTCATAGTGACCTGTTGTTTCAGAGCAAACTTCTTTATAAGTAGGGTTTTCTTTATGGCCGCCTGTGTATCCAGATACAACTTTTTCAATTCCAGGTTGCTCATCAAATGGTTTTACCATACACCAAAAGCATCCACCGGCAAATGTCGCTAATTGTAAATTCTTTTCACTCATTTAAAATCCCACCTTTATCCTTCTAATGTTTCTTTGAATATTATAACAATCTTTTTCTATAATGCCTAAATGTTTGTTCTTATAAACCAATCTGTTATCTATAAAAAATAGACAGGGTATGTTAAAATGTTCCGTACAGCTCTTAACGTTAACGGGAGGTTTTTATTAGAAATGAAGAAAAAAGTAGAAGTTTATGTTCTTTCAGGCTTTCTCGGAAGTGGAAAAACGACATTATTGAAACAAATAATCGAAGCGGAAAAAGAAGCAGGAAGACAAATAGCGGTAATTATGAACGAGTTAGGCAAAGTATCAATTGACTCTGATCAAGTTCCAAATGATACGCCATTGTCTGAACTTTATGATGGTTGCATTTGCTGCACTATTCAAGATAAATTAGAATCAACTTTTCAAGAACTTTTATTAAAAGAGCTTGATGCTATTTACATAGAAACAACAGGTGCAGCCCATCCAATAGAAGTAATCGATACGATACATTCTCCAGTTTTTGCAAACAAAATTGAATTAGCTAGCTGTATAACTTTGTTAGATGTTTTTTCTTGGAAAAATAGAAATAATTTTTCTATTCAAATACAACAATTATTAAAAGAACAATTAAAACATGCTGACCTTATACTTATTAATAAAACAGATTTACTTTCCGAGTCAGAAGTATCATCTATTCTTTTTGAAATTCAACAGATTAATAATAATGCAAAATATATCCTAACAACATTCGCAAAAATCCCTTCAAATAGTTGGAAGGGTTTAGACAGTGTTGAGCGTAAAAGTCATCATTCACTCCACGTACAAGAAAAATTAAATTTAAGAACTTTTGTTTATCAATTCACCCATGAGATTGATCTCGATGAATTTGAAAATTGGGTTAGAAATTTACCGGACAATATTTATCGAATTAAAGGTTATCTTAAATTTGAACATACATCAAGCATTTATTTATTTCAGTACTCATATGGTACACCGTTATATATAAAAGAAATTGTTAAAGTTCCTTTAAATTTAGTGTTAATTGGAGAAAACCTTAATATTGAGAAATTAACGAAAGGGTTAAATAATCTAGAAAATAAAAAATAGCAGCCTATAACTGCTATTTTTTATTTTGTTCTTCTTCTTTCTTTAATTGGTCATAGATGTTCTTTAGCTCAGTAATCGTATATTGGTCAAATGGTTTTCTCAGTTTAATTCCAACTTTACTAATATAGGAGATATAGTAATTTCTCACATAGTTCAAGGCTTTTGAAAGCTCATTACTCATAGTTTCACCGCCATTTTTAAACAAATTGTAAAGCTTGCTGAGGACATAAACATTAATTTTGTAAGCTGTTTTTACACGAATCTGTGTTAGCAATACATTAATTGTTAGATTTTCTAACATCACTTCAGACTTTTCTGTTAATTTATTTTATAATAGAAATAAGTTATGAGATTGGAAGTGAATTTGATGAATTTCGATGATAAATCATATAAAGAAAAGAAAGTAATTTCCATAGGCACTGTTAGGGAATTAACTGGATTATCTGAGAGACAAATTCGGTATTATGAAGAAAGAAAGCTTATTTTCCCGGCAAGAACTGCATCTGGCATTCGTAAATATTCATTTTTAGATGTTGAACGATTAGTTGATATAGCAAATCAAATTGAAGATGGGGTACAAACGTACGAAATAAGACAACAATGGAAAAAGAAAGAAAAGCAAAAAGAAGATTGGAAAAAACAAATGCTAAAAGGTCAATTACAAGCGCATTTTAAAAATTATGATGGAAAATAACTTTACGCAACGCTTTCACCAAATAAATAACCCTCGTCAATAGGATATTTTTTTCTTATGGAATAATTACTTAATATTTAACCCATATTAATTAAAAAATGGTGGAGGGTTTGACATGGCTGGACCTTATTTATGTCCGAATTGCAAAACAAATAGATCACGATTTAATATAATTGAACAAAAGGCGACGAGTGTAAAAATGGATCCAAAAACTGGAGAAGTTCTTAACGAGTTCTCCTCAGAAAATTTAGACCCCTTTCATTTAGCGTATAAAGGACCACAATACAAAGTTCAATGTGGAGCATGTGGGTTAATTGAAGAAGAAATTACATTTATTAAACGTGCACAAATGTAATGAAAACATCAAAAACATTCATCCTATTTACCTATTAGGTAAGTGGGATTTTTTCAGTGTCTTTTACTTAATTTCCAATTTCAGCAAGTTATTTATTTTTTTGCATATCCTTTATCATATAGAAAAATGATAAGGGGTGCTAAGATGCTTAAACGATATCATTATAGTGCATACGAGCGATACCAGCCGCATTATGTACCATTGTATCGTACGAAAAACCATGCTAATAATCTAACTTCCTATGTACGGTTTTTAAATGCTACACCAACTAGTGGTAGTGTAGATGTATATATAAACGACCAACAAGTCCTTCTCGAAAAAATGTTTAAACATAGTAGTCATTACATACCTTTACAGGAAGGAGAACAAAAGATTGATGTATACATTTCGAATACTAACCAATTACTTGCAAGCAGGATGATAAATATTAGAAAGAGCAATTGTTATACTTTATCGTTGGTTGGTCTAGAAGAATTTGAATTACTAAAAAAAGTTGATAGTTTATACACACAACCTGGGGAGTCCCAGTTACGTTTTGTACATTATTCTCCATTATCCCCTAGTATTGATGTAAAAGTTGTTTACGGAGATATTATTTTCCCTAATTTAAGCTACCGAGAGACAACACAATATTTAGCACTAACACCGATGACAGTTGATTTAAAAATAATAAACACAAATACAAAAGAAGTTATAATGGAATTAAATAGGGTTAACCTTAGAGCGAATGCGAGCTATACGGCAATAGTAATACCGCCAATTGAAAACAGTAATAAAGTTGATATACACTTTTTAAGTCCTTAATTTTTATTACATTATTTTTTTATCAGTAAATAAAAATATCAAAAAGGCTTCTACAAAGTAGATGCCTTTTTGATATTTATCTTTCTTAATTAGCACCAAGCAGCACCAACAATAATTAAAAGAATGAATAGAACTACGATTAATACGAACGCGCTACCTGCACCATAACCAGCACCTGCAACAGCTGGTCCGTAACCGTATGTTGGACAGCAACCCCAACCCATAGCTTTCACCTCCTTTAAAGTGATTGTTTATATATAGGAATACTGGTTAGAATCTTAAAATACCAGCACCCACAATTACTAATAAGATAAATAGAACAACAATTAACGCGAATCCTGTACCATATCCTCCAGGAGCACCCATGCTGTACACCTCCCCCTCTTTCCTAGTACTTAATGTATTCATTTAACCTAGAATGGGAAAGGCGAATGCCTATATAGGTAAAAAAAAACTAATTAATTCGTTGTGCATTTCTCAAGAACAAAAGCGTAGGCGCTTCGAACAGGCCTGTAAAAAAAGATTGTTCTGGTAGGAGATAAAGGAAACGCTCTGGCAACTGCGTTGAGTCGATGTTGACTTATCGTACTTCGGATATGGGAAGTTTGATAGGGCTTAGGCACCGGAGCTAGACGTAACAATATACTTCAGGAGTTATCCATAAATTTTTCAGTGTTATAATTTCCTTAGCAAAAAAAATAGACTGCCACAAAGGCAGCCTATTCAACAGGCACAAATAATTGAAAAACAAAATTATCTTGTTCTAAGTTAATATCGACGAATTTAACTTTTGTATCACTCGTTAAATGGAGATCATTTAATGAAACATAAATAGTACTATCCGATGGGTTAATATAAACCCATTCAGGTAAAGGATAGTTATCTGCCACATATTTTAATACCATTGAAACAGGTACTTGTAATCGACCAATTGACATAGAATCTTGAACTAGTAAGACGTCGCCATTTTCTTGTACTTGAGGGTCAAATGTCATCGTGAGCGGTATTTCTCTTTCAAATACTTTCATTTCTCCTCTAAGCTCCACCATATTTGTTAAAACAACTTCGTAATTTAACGGACGTTTCGTTTCTTTTTGTAAATAGTAGCTAATTAATTGATTTAAGTCATCTTTATTAGATTTTATAGTGAAACCAACTCTTTTTCTACTGTCATCATTATAATTAGTCTTAAAACGATTTTCTTTCGGAAGAAATACTAAAAGTAATACAATGGAACTAATAATAATATTTAGTGTTAATAGTGCAATGAAGCCGAATTTCCAAGTTAATATTTTTTGTAACATTTGTTGCCACTACTCCCTCTCTAACTCTTCCTCTCTAATGACCGTATTCTCTAACATTTTAATCACACGTTCGCCTATTAATCTATACCCATTTTCATTAGGATGAAACTGATCATCATAGAGAAGGTCTTCTTCAGGTTGTAAAAAGATATCTTGTACTTGGATAAATTGGATATCATTAAATTGATTTAATACAGAAATGCTCGTATCATTCCAATCGGTAACAACTTGATTAAATTCATCTATCTCCTGAAAAAATTGATAGAACGGATTGAATAAGCCTATTAAATAAATCGTTGCATTTTCGTTTATACTTCTTGTTTTTTCAAGTACTTCCGTTAATCTTGCACCGTATAATTGTTGTTCTTTTTCAAATAAAGGGAAAGTAAGTGATAAGAAATTTTCCCGAATAACTTTCATTAAGTCATTTCCACCAATTGTTATAAATATAACATCTGCATTTTGTAGTGATGATTGTATTTCCTCATTTTCTAACCTTGCTAATAAATGAGTTGTTCGATTCCCCTTCACACCTAGGTTCGTCTCTTTTACATTGTCTATATATAGCTTATCTTCATAATACTCTTTTATATAACTTGTATAACCACCATTATTCGTTCGGTCCCCTATCCCTTCTGTTAATGAATCTCCAAAAAAGACAATGGAATAAGTTCTATCGAAAAATTGAATTGGTACATCTTCTTTTTCAATAATTGCTATTTCTTTTTGTTTATTTTCTTCTAAATTTTCTATTCTGTTTCTTTCGAAGAAACTATCTTTAAATAATTCTTTCTCGGGAATCGTATGTTTCCGTTCATGGGCATTATTATACACGATACTCGTATTTGTTGCGTTATTAAGCTGACAACTTGTAAAGAGGCTAAGGACAAATAAGGGTAACAACCATACGAGAATTCGTCGTAACATTTATATCACCCTTTATCATTAATTTTTTATATTATAGCATTTCCATCGTATGAATGACACTTTCACGATGGTAAAAAAACATAAAAATCGTTCTTTTAATAAACAATATATTATAAATAGAATAAATGTTTTTAAAGGAGACAACTAAATGAAGAAAAAAGATGATGAGATTTTAGCATGTAATCAAGAGGTTTCTAAGGAATTATTTCAGAAGGAATTAGAGGTTATAGTAACAGATGGGATAGAAGCAGCGATGGAACAAGAAGAATTAGAAAGAGAGTGACATAAAATGAATTTTATAGCAAGAATAAAGGATGCTCTATATAGAACATCCTTTATTCGTTAGTAAGTATTTGTATATGATCTAATATTTCTTCGTACGGAACATCGATACCATCATAGCTCTTAACGATGATACCGTTTTGATCAATCAAATAAAAACTAGTCCCATGTATAACTTCAGCGTGTGGATCGTTTTTAGGCTTAACAACCCACGTTTTAAAATTTTTCTGTCCAAACTCTTCAATATATTTTTGAGAGTAACCCGTAATGAAATTCCAATTGTTAAAGTCCGCATCAAATCTTTCTGCAAATTCCTTTAATGTATCCGGGTCATCACGTTCTGGATCTACTGAAAAAGATAAAAATTGAACAGGTAATTGTTGTTCAGCTGCCATTGCTTGTAATTTGGACATGTTTGCTGTCATCGGAGAGCAAACTGTTGTACAATTAGTAAAAATTAAAGTCGCTACTGTAATATTACCTTTCATATCTGACAGTCCGAAAGGCTCATTATCTTGGTTAATGTGCTCAAAATCGGCAAGTTCCCAATTTGTCGCGTTTGGAATTTTGTTAGTGCCACAAGCTGTTAACAATAATAGAAGAGCAACTATTAAAAATGCAATTATTTTATTTTTCTTCAACCTTTTCACCTACTAAATAGTTATGCTACAACAATAGTATCAGAATAGACAATAAAGGTATAGTAAAGAAGTTGTTTTTCAAAATTTCCTCGATTATTGTTAACAGTTTCTTCACATTAGAAAACTTTTTATCTTGTAAAATTTAAAAAGTTGTTTTTTCTTCTATGTTAACATCACTAGTAAGTACTCTTATCACATCGTTAATGAAAGCAGGATAATTATAATTTAACCCTATCCGGTGAACTGGGTAATCTGCTAGTTGTATCATTTGTCTAAAATCTCCAATTGTTTGACCGAAAGATTCACCGATATTAACGACAACTTTCACCGGTCTAGTTTCGTAGTACATTTTATCTTCATTAATAATTGCCCATAAGGTAATTAGGTCGTGCAACGGTGCTCCTTCAATAGTCGGGATATGAGCCTTATAAAATTGATAATAATAATTTAACATCGGCTTTATGATCTTTCCTATTTCGGTTTGTTTTAATTGGTTTTGTTTATCAATAAAATTTATCATCTCGGGTGTAATTATAGCACTTTGTGTAACATTTAAAGGAATTATTGTAATATTACGTCCATAAGTTAACACAATGTTAGCTGAGTATGGATCGCCAAATATGTTAGCTTCGGCAATTGGGGTAACGTTTCCAGGAAAATTAAAGGCACCTCCCATTATATATAACTCTTTTACTTTAGCAACTGTATCTGGATATAAAATATAGGAGGTAGCTAATGAAGTTAATCGACCTGTATTCACAATAATTAAATCTTCATTATATTGTTCTATTAAATCATAAATTACATGAAAATTTTCGAAATCGTTCTCGAAATGGTTGGTTAAATCTGGTGGGATAAAACCACCAAACCCCTCTTCCCCGTGTATTTCTGGATAAAAGACATCTGATGTGCCTAACGCAGACCTTTCCGCTCCAGCAATTATCGGTATTTCATAACTTTGTGAAACCTCTTGTAAATACCGTGCATTTCTAAGTGCTGTTGACTTAGTAACATTTCCATAATCAGCTACTATTCCAACTATATCTATTTCATCTTCAAAAAACGCGTAAATGAGTGCCACGATATCATCTATGCCAAAATCACCAAAAAACAATACTTTTCTTCCCAATTAACATCCCCCCCTTAAACAATATATTATTTTACCTCGTAATCATTCATTTATTAGATTGGTCTTAATAAAAATAGACAAACGTACAAGCAACGACACTTGTACTAGAATACGGTAATAGTGTATTTGAATGAAGGAAGGAGGAAGAGCATGTCACACTATTATGGTATTTGTCAACGTTATCACGGAAAAGTAGTATCCATTTCTTGTAGAGATGGACGTAAACATGTAGGGAGAATAGTAAGAGTATCACCAAGGATGGTTTATATTCAACCTACTGGTGGGGTTCGTGGAGGATATGGCTATGGCTTTTACGGAGGATGGGGTTGGGGTTATCCAATTGGGATACCTCTAGCATTTATAACTGGTGTTGTTTTAGGTGGTTTACTGTTCTGGTAATTTTGAATTGTTTCTATGCCTATTCATTTAAATATTAATAGATGGTCAATTATAGAAGCAGGATATCCAAATATAATAAGTACTACAATCAAGATAAATGAAAAAGAGTAGTCTAACTACTCTTTTTTCATTTATCGTATGTAATTAACATGTTTATTCTGTGTAATACATAAAGCCTATAGCTCCAGCTCCAGTATGTGTCGCGATAATAGGTGTAGTGTGAGCAATTTCTATTTGTGAAAAGCCTGTTGCTTTAATAATTGACTCTTTAATGGCTTCGGCTAATGGCAATGCACTTGCGTGTGCAATTCCTACTCCCTTTATGACCTTTCCGGTTGTATCTTCTACAAATCTTTTTGTTAAAAACTTTACAATTTGTGAATGACTTCTAACTTTTGTTACAGGAGTATATACACCGTCATCGAGAGAAGCAATTGGTTTAATGTTTAACAGTGAACCAATTAACGCTTTTCCGCGACCTATTCTGCCACCTTTTACTAAGTTATCGAGCGTATCAACCGTAATAAACAATTGGGTTTTATTCCGTATTTTTTCTATTTGATTAATTATCTCTTCCTTTGTTTTTCCATCAAGAGCCATTTGAGCAGCTTCTACTACTTGGAATGAAAGAGCAAAAGAAATAAATCTAGAGTCAATTACTGTTACATCAGCTTCGGAAATATTAGCAGCAGTTTCTGCTGACGCAACAGTTCCACTCATTCCGCCAGTCATATGTATAGAAATAATAGAGCTTCCATCTTCACCTAGTCGATTGTAAACATCAACGAATTTACCTACAGAAGGTTGAGAGCTCTTTGGGAGTTCTTCCGAAGTAGCCATTTTCTGCATAAACTCAGGAGGGCTAATATCAATTCGATCTTCATACGATTCTTTATCTATCGTTATCGTTAAAGGAACAACCTCTATTTGTAAGCGACTTAAAATTGATTGTTCAATATCTACTGTAGAATCGGTTACTATTTTCACTTTTGACAAATTCTTCACTTCCCTAAATCAAATTCCGCTAATATAAAATGAATAAATATTTAATATTATATTTTCCATTCAATCTTATATTATTTCTTACCCAAAATAACAAAAAAAGAAACAGGCTTTCTTACCTGTCCCAATAGTAACATATTCAAAGATAATTATACATTACTTTTCATCTCGTCTTTTTGTACAATTTGGCAATATACTGGCCATTTTAGTACAGATTTTAAATATTCACGAAAAGAATAGTAGGCCTTTGGCGTAGTTTCTCTCATTATTTTAGTAAGAAAAATTTGCAGTTTTCCGGCTACCATAAAATGATACGTGCTATCGTCCTCCAATACTGGAATTTCTGTGACTTTTACCTTCTGTCCAACTTCATTTGTGAACTCTAGGCTTTTCCATAGCAAAATATCAATCCTCATTTTTTACCCGTTTGATTCCATTATACGATAAAGAATAAAAAATATAAATCGTTTTCAATTGACATAATGAGTCAAATTATTCGAAAGTCCCCTTCTTAATAATGTGTTTGTCTTTTATCATGACATTCCCTTTTGCTATTACAGACATAATAGTTAAATTTTTGTCTAATAATAGTAAATCTGCATCTTTTCCTTTCTGTATTTCTCCCTTATTGTTCAGCTTTAAGATTTTTGCTGGATTTTTAGTAATGACTGCGAGCGCTTGTTCTAACGGGATATTATAGTCAACTACCGCTTTTTTTACAGCTTCAAAAAGGGAACTTAATTTACCAACTTGAAGCCCAATGAGATCTCCATTTTCGTTAAATTCTGGCAAACTTCCTTGTGCATCAGAAGTAAATGTAATTTGGTCAAGAGATACACCTGCTTTCAACATTTCACTTAATGCAGTAGCACAACTTACTTCTCCATTTGAAAGGAAACGTTGAACGGTACTAGTCGTAAAATCTACATAACCTCCCTTTAAAGCCCAACGTACTCCCTCTTCAAATACTTCTCGATTACGATTAATATGAGTAGGATAAAATTGTGTAATAGGTATATCCGTTTCATCAACAACTTTTTCTAACAAGCTTAGTTTAGATTTTCCTGCTCCGACATGAATATTAACAATACCGCTTTTTCCTGAGAGCATCCCACCGATTCGTGACGCAGATGCAATTTTCGCCATCTCTTCAAATGTAGGCTGTGAAGAACGATGGTCAGCTATTGCGATTTCTCCACTTCCGATAATTTTATCAATTAAAATTAAGTCGTTCTCAATGGTGTCTGTTAATGTTTTCACAGGAACTTGATAAGAACCTGTATAAATATAACTTGTGATACCTTCTTCTTCTAACGCTCGACATTTTGCTAGTAAAGAAGCCATTGTTCGAGTAGTGCCGTCTGTCCCGATTACTCCGACAACAGTTGTTATCCCACTAGTCGTTGCGTCAGTTAAGGTCATTTCTGGAGTTCTAGTGCGATAGCTTCCTTCTCCACCGCCTCCCATTATATGAACATGTGCGTCAATAAAACCAGGAACTAAATATTGGTCAAAACCATTAATAACTTCTATTTGAGCACAGTTCGATTCAACTATTATTTCTTCTTCAACAGCTTCAATTTTTCCTCCAACAATTAATACATCTTTTTTTCCTATGTATGAAGGCGTATATACGTCAGCACCTTTAATAATTTTAATCATAACTTTCCCTCTTTTCAAAAAATTGACTGTAAAAATAAACTCGCCTAGTGACGAGTTTATTTTAATTGTTCTATTACATTTTGTAATTGTACCGCTAATTCTTTTGAATCAATTTTCCCTTCAGGTAAAGTGATCGGTTCTCCAATTACTACTGATACGTTCCCTGGTTGAAAGCCCCATTTACTCTTTTCCATTATAACGTAGGAACCAGAAATTTTGATTGGGACAATTGGTACTTTACTATCAATTGCTAGACGTAAACCACCGGTTTTAAATTCATTCATCTTCGAACCTTTACTTCTTGTACCTTCAGGAAATAGAACAATTGAATTACCGGCTTTCATTTTCTCAACACCGTCTCTTATCGACATTATCGCCTTTCTTCTGTCAGTGCGGTCTAAAAATACACATTCCATCACTTCCATCCAACGGGAGATTAGCGGGATTTTTTTTACTTCAATTTTTGATATAAATCCAAATGGTTTATTTATATACCCTAATAAAATTGGTACATCAAAGTTCCCTTGATGGTTACTAACGAGTAACACTGGTCCAGGTGGAATATTATCTTCGCCAGAAACGGACACTTTTGTACGCGTTAGTTGAACTAAATTTTTAGCCCAATTTTTTGGTAAACGATGTGTAATTTCTCTTTTCTCTTCTTCTGTTAGAGTATGTGGTAATTTTTTTAATTTCTTTAAAGTAGGTAAACTGTAAAGTAAATACCCAAAAAAGAAAATAAACCACCAAACTGTTCTTAATAAGGACATAAATGTTACTCCTTAATGGCTGTTTCTTTTATAAACTTGAAAATAATAATCGTAAGGGTTTTTCTCATTTTTCGGCCCTTTTTCTTCTGATATTAAAGACCAGTTACTTATATCTATAGGAGGAAACAAAGTATCTCCTTCAAACTCTTCATCAATATAAGTAATAAATAAACGATCAGCTATTGGCATAGCTTGTTCAAAAATGGAAGCGCCCCCTATTACAAAACAGTCTTCATTCCACTTTTGTATTTCATCAATGGAATGAATCACTTCACATCCGTCAACGTTATAGTCTTTTTGTTTTGTTACGATAACGTTTCGTCTTCCCGGCAAAGGTTTACCAATTGATTCGAAAGTCTTTCTTCCCATAACGATAGTAGACCCCATCGTTATTCGTTTAAAATAAGCAAGATCTGCAGGTAAGCGCCAAGGTAAATCATTATCCTTACCGATAACTTTATTTCGGTCATACGCTACAATAAATTGAATCATACGCTTACTACCCCTTTAATATGTGGATGTGGATCGTAATCCTCTAGTGTAAAATCTTCAAACTTATAATCAAAAATCGATGTTACTTCTTTATTAATGTTCATTTTTGGAAGCGGTCTTGGTTCTCTTTCCAACTGTAATTTTACTTGGTCAATATGGTTCGTATATATATGAGCATCCCCTAATGTATGAACAAAATCTCCTGGTTCTAGATCGCAAACTTGCGCCACCATTAAAGTAAGTAAAGCATAAGAGGCAATATTGAAAGGAACACCTAAAAATACATCAGCTGAACGTTGATACAATTGACAAGATAACTTACCGTCTGCTACATAAAATTGGAACATTGTGTGACATGGAGGCAATGCCATGGAATCAACATGTTCAACATTCCATGCACTTACTATTAATCTTCTAGAATCTGGGTTTGTTTTAATTTGATGAATAAGATTTGTAATTTGATCGATTGATTCGCCAGTTGAAGTTGGCCAAGAACGCCATTGGTAACCATAAACTGGACCTAAATCACCATTTTCATCTGCCCATTCATTCCAAATTCTAACACCATTATCTTTTAAGTAAGCTATATTTGTATCCCCTTTTAAAAACCAAAGCAATTCATGAATAATAGATCGTAAATGAAGCTTTTTAGTAGTGACTAGAGGAAAACCTTCTTGTAAATTAAACCTCATTTGGTATCCAAATGTAGAAATTGTCCCCGTTCCTGTCCGGTCTTCTTTTTTTGTTCCATTTTGTAAAATATGTTCACATAAATCTAGATATTGTTTCATTTCATTCACCTTTCATCACATTACTTAATTCATTATTATATTCTATCAAAAAAAAGCATCTCGCAGTAGACGAAATGCTAATTAATAATAAATAGATAAATTCATAGAGTTTTTAATATTAGTAGAATCTTCGAAAAATTTATGTGTTAAAGGGGCTAAATTAAGTAAATGTTCGTTTGTTTGTTCATTTAAATAGTACATCGCAAATGTTTCTGCAAAATACTCCTCTATGAAATGTAAAAAATAAGTTTGATTAGGAAATAAGATGGGCGCCTCTTTTTTCCATATTTTAATAAAATCTTCGTTATATCTAACGTTACCATAAACGAAACGATCAATAGAATGAGCTAATTCGTGTAATTCCAAATTAATTGAACCGTGACCTTGACCTATATTACTATGGCCAATTTTTGCAAGTACTAATTTGGAACCGCCTATACCAGGTACATCATCCCACGTGGGTCCTTGTGAACTGTAGCCACGGGGCTTCGTTCCTTTTAAATGTTCGAACCCTTTCACCTCTGTTAAAGATCCTTCAAATAGGTAAAGCTGAACATGCTGTTGGACGAGAGAAAATAATATTGTTTCTGGAATAACAGAAATGGTAGTTATCATTTTAGCTGTTTCTTCATAGGAAAACTCTGATGGTGGAAGTAATATAATTTTATTTAATAACTCTCTATTTGGAACATCTTCTAAAAGGAGGTTTAATTGACTAGATGGATAATCTTTTAATGAAATAGCATCAACACTCGCGAATGCTTTCCAAAGAGCTGGTAGTAAAAGTATCGAAGTTAAAAATAAAATAGTACTAGTTCGTTTCCACATGATGATCAGCCCTATCTGTATAAATTAATGGGTTGTTGTTTTTTAAATTATCAGAATAATATACATTATATCACAAAACTATTAAATTGTACTCATTTTTGTAACATAATTTTAATATTTTAATATAGTTACTGATAAAAAACATAAAAAAAACAGTTTGCTTTTAATACAAACTGTTTCTCACATTATTAGCTCATCCATTTAGGAGGAGTGTTTTTTGACCAAAAGATACTACCTAAAGTATGGTGCATTTGGAAATCGTCGTGATGTGTATGATAATGAAAATTAAAATAATATCCATCTAAAGGAGGGTGATCCTTTCTTACATGGAAACGAATAATATCTTTCCCTGTTAGGCTATGATAAATATGAAAGATTTTTTCGCTATGGCCACCTGAAGGGCTTTCAGAAATTACTAGGTTTTGTAATTCTTCTTCGGGATACTGTTCAGTTAATTGAGATAATACGTATTCAATTTTAGGTAAAATAACATCATTAAATTCATCTTTAATAACTGGTCCAATTTTACTTCCGAACTTCTCGTATGATTGATTTAATGCTTGATTAGTAACTTGTTGTAAAAAAGCTTCTTTCGTATGTAACTCATGTTTTATTTCAATACGGTCATTAGTATAACTATTTAAAGATTGTTCATTATTATTATCATCAGCTAATAAATAAGCTGGTGGAGCCACCATTCCAAATGTTAAGGTCGTTATTAGGATGACTAGTGATTTTTTTAGCCATTTGGGCATAATAATCTTCCTCTCTATAAAACTATTAAATTTTTCTATCATGTATAAATGTTTTGTTTTGTTGTATAATATGATTATACCATAAATATTCAGACATTTTTACATATAAAAACAAGAAAAGGAACTTTCTTAAATTCTTCATATTTTATGTTCATCCTTTTCCTTTTTTTTGATAAAATGAAATGAATAATACATACTGGAGGTTCACACTATGTTTGAAACAGTTTTAGTTGTTGCATGTTTTATTACACTTGGATACTTTATCTTTTTAGGAGTAACAGACTAAAAAAAGCTCGCATGTATAATGCGAGCTTTTTTAATGCTTACTAGATATTTAAGTTTATAATTGATTCCTGCAATTGCATCCATTTCAAGTTAATGTTTCTTCGGTTTATTGCGACTTGATGATTTCTCAACTGATCCTGTTTCTTCCATTGTTGTTCCTTGTCCTTCGACTTGAGAGCTAGATAGACCTGTTTTAGCTGGATTTTTCTTTCGTTTAGCCACTGTAAATCACCTCCACCTTTTTAACATGTCCACTCTTTATTTTTCCAAAACACCGAAGTGAAATTTAGCTGTTTTTCTAACTTGCACTTGAAAATTAAACTTTTTAAAGTAATCACTTTTCCAATGATCTTTTAATACGACTCTTTTTTTTGCAACTCTACAGGCTTCCTTTATAGTAAGTTCGGTTAGACCTTCATAAATTGCGGCACTTTTTAGCGGAAGGATCCCTTGTGATTCTTCTATCGTTTCTGTAAACATTGGATCAAAATAGACAACATCGTAACTATTACTGTCCAAAGTTTGTAAATACTCTTTATGATCTGTTGTTACGACTTGAACTCTTTCCATCGCTTTTACTAAAGCTTCATTCTTACTTGGCCACGTTTTTAATCCTTCTTGAACAATAAATGCTACGGTTCGGTTTCCTTCTAACCCTGTTACTTTTCCATTTTTCCCAACGATATAACTGGCGATAATGCTATCAGAAGCGAGTCCGAGAGTGCAATCTAGGAAAGACATGCCATTTTGCAATTTTGTTACTTCTAAAAATGGCTCTGTCTCACCTTTTATTAGTCTTTTTAAACGAAATGCTGCTGAGTTTGGATGGAAGAAGATTGGTTCTTTTTTACCTAACTTAAATAGTTCAAGTCTTTCTTTCCCAACCACTATTATATCTTCGTTATATTTGTTATGAAGTGCTTCGATAGACAATTTATTTCGATTGATGTATTTAAAGTTGTGATGGAGAGCCAATTGTTTCGCTTTTTGAATATAAGTTTCATCTGTTCGTCCAGCTGTTGTTATGTACATATGAAAACTCCTTTTTAAAAGGACTAACTTGAAAATAGAGAGTGTTTTGAGTTAGTCCGTTGCACTTCGCTGCAGACACTTGCTTTCCGCGGGGAGATGTCTAGCTCCAGCGCATTGGCCCTATCAAACTTCCCAGTCCGTCCGTACGATAAGTCAACATCAACTCAACTAACGTTTCGTTGTGTTTCCTTTATCTCCTACCGGACTGCTCCAGTTTGTACGGGCCAGATCGATGCGCTTACGCTTTTCGTGGAGTAGAGCCTCCTCGGCTTCGCCTGTGGGGTCTCGACCTTCCCTCTACCTCCCGCTGGAGTCAAGTGTCTTCCGCTCCGTTCCACTCACGGTTCTATATCTAGGAAGGCAAAATATTATAGCAGTTTAACACCGAACCGCTTATTTCATTCTCCATGGTGCAAGATATACCTTGTATGGTGTCCACCTTTAAGGATTTTTTTATATTACAAACTTCAATATAACAAACTACCTTGTATCTTTATAATACAAGGTAGTTTGTGAATGCTTATTGAATTTTATATTTATTCTTTTAGTTTTGCAATTTTTCTAGCAATGTTTTTCAAATGCGTTTAATAAGTTATTCATAATATCTTCCATTGGGAATGATTCAATGTCGTGGCGGTGAATAAAATGTACCACTTCTTTTCCTTTTAAAATTGCCATGGAAGGAGAGGATGGTGGGATATCACCGAAATACTCTCTCATTTTTGCTGTTGCGTCTTTATCTTGTCCTGCAAAGACTGTAACTAAATTGTTCGGTGTTTTTTCAGCTTGAACTACTGCTTGAGTTGCTGCAGGGCGTGCTAATCCTGCTGCACAGCCACAAACTGAGTTTATAACAACTAATGAAGTGCCAGTTGTATTCTCCATGTAATTAACAACATCTTCTTCCGAAGTTAGTTCTTTAAAGCCAGCTGTTGTTAGCTCTGTTCTCATCGGTTTGACCATTTGCTTCATATATTCATCATATGCATTTGACATTAGTGTTTCCTCCTTTAGTTGTTTCTTTCCGTCATTTGTTTCCATACTGAACCTTTTGCTTCTTCTCCGCCTTCAATGCGTTCAATTGCCATTTTAACTTGCATACTTACTTCGAATTCAGGATCATCTTCTGCTTTTCTTAAAGCTTCTAGTGCAGAATCATCTCCAACTTCATATAGGAACATTGCTGCACGCCAGCGGACTAGTTTATTTTTATCCTGAAGGGCTTCTATCATTGCCGGAATTGCCTTTTCGCTACCTATATCAGACAAGCAATCTCCTGCCGTTCTACGTACTGTAACTGATTTATCTTTTAATGCTTTATATAATAATGGTAAAACTTCTTCTTTTTCTATCATTCCTAAGTACACTGTCGCTAATCTGCGAATGGACGCCTTTTCATCATCTAAAGCTTTCGCTAATACAGGAATATCCGATTCTCCAGGATCCATTTGATCTAATGCGCGGTATCGTTCTGACCAATCTGGATTATTTAACATATCCTCCGTTACTTTATAAGACTCTCGTTTCACTATTTTTTCTGTACTATGAGCTTGTTGTAACAGTCTTTGCAATCTTTCAGGTGGATACGCAGCTGAAAGCTCCTCCACTATCTCCGTCCCTACTGCTTCTAAGTCACCATATCTTATACCGTGTTCTTTCCACTCTCGTTCTAGGACGACATTTTCTTCCTTACTTTGTGCTTCTAAAATTGCTTTAGAAAAGATATCAGGAAGACCTACACGCTTTTCTTGTTCACCGTCTGTTAATTTAACTTGCATAGGAATTTCGTGAAACATTTGAACAAATACTTTTACTTCCCCAAATCCCTCAGATGGATTATAAGAAGCATTTTCTTTTTCGGAAACTTGTTCTTCACCGAATAATGCACGAACTTCCAAAAGGATATTTTTCCAATCGAAGCGTGCATTTCGCTCTACTGCCAAAAAGTCGGCGACATGGTAAACGCCTTTTACGCCTTCAATATTTAGTATATTTTGAATAATTTCAGGTGCTTCTGTACGGTTGTCTTTCGTATAATTATTTCTCGTACCGAACGGTAATTCTTTATCTAATAACACTTTCATCGTATTAGGACTTGGTGTCGGCTCTATTGCTTTTATATTCATATAGCTGATCTCCTTACTTTTTTTCTTTCATCGTATCATAGAGAGATATTTTTCACATTTATATTGCTTATTTTGACCCTGCTTTTTGTGCTTGAATCGCTTCTACTTTTTCTGAAAGCTCTTCCCAACGTTTCATAAGGGCTTCTAATTGTTCACTTTTCATATTTTGACTTTCCATTAACTCACTTATCTTTCCGTAATCACTACCTGCTTTTTCAATCTCCTTACTAATTCTTTCTAATTTTATTTCTAGATCTGCTATTCTTTCTTCTATAGTCTCCCAATCTTTTTGCTCTTGAAAAGAAAGTCTCAATTGCTTCTTTTCTAGTCTAATTGGTTGTTCAACCGACTTTACTGCCTCTTTTTTTTCTAACTGCTTTTTAGCCTGTTGTTCGAGTAGGTAATCACTATATTCGCCGAAGATTCTTCGAGCAGTACCACTTCCGTCTAGTATAAGGAGCTCTGTAACGACTTTATCTAAAAAGTATCGGTCATGTGAAACAGTTACTACGACTCCTGGGAATTCTTCTAAATATGCCTCTAATATCGTTAACGTTTCTGTGTCCAAATCGTTCGTAGGCTCGTCTAGTAATAATACATTTGGCTGGCTCATTAATATTTTTAATAAATATAATCTTTTCTTCTCTCCACCTGATAGTTTTCTAATTGGGGTTCCGTGAGAGTGTGGTGGAAATAAAAACCGTTCTAACAATTGTGAAGCACTAATCATTTGCCCGTCCTCTGTATGGACTACTTCTGCTTCCTCTTTAATGTACTCGATAATACGCTGTTCCCCATTCATATCTTCTTGTTCCTGGGTGTAATAACCAATCTTAACTGTCTGGCCTTTTTCCAACTCTCCAGCCGATGGTACAAGTTTACTTGCTAAGACATTAAGTAATGTCGATTTCCCTGCGCCATTTGGACCAACAATTCCAATTCGGTCTTTTTGTTTTAATAATAAATCTATGTTTTTTAATATTACTTTATTGTTAAATGTAACAGAAACATCTTTTAGTTCTAATACTTTTTTTCCTAAACGTTGTGTACCTGCAGTTACCATCTCTAGTTGAGTTTTTTCGTTATTCACTTTCACATTCTCTTCTAATTTTTCAAAGCGTTGGATACGAGCTTTTTGTTTTGTAGTTCTCGCTTTAGCACCTTTTCGCATCCATTCTAACTCTTGCCGATATAAACTTTTTTGTTTTGTTTCAGTTTTTTCGAGTTCTTCCATTCTTATGGCTTTAGCTTCTAAATAACTTGCGTAATTACCTAAATAAGTATAAAGATGGCCATTATGTAATTCAAATATTTTCGTTGTTACTTTATCTAAGAAATAACGATCATGCGTAACGAGAAGAAGAGCACCCGTAAATTTATTTAAGTAATCCTCTAACCACATGATGGTTTCAAAGTCTAAATGGTTTGTTGGCTCATCGAGAATGAGTAGATCTGGATTTTGTAGTAATGTTTGTGCTAATGCTACTCTTTTCTTTTGCCCTCCCGAAAGCTGACCTACTTTAACAGTAACGTCCTCTATACCTAGTTTATTTAAAACAGCTTTTGCGTTTGAACTATGGTCCCACGCATTTAAACTATCCATTTGTTGTTGATAATGCATTAAATCACTTTGAATCTTCTCGTTCATAGGATCTTCTTGAATTTTAGAAAGACATGATTCATAAGATTTTATTATGTTATTTATTGATGTGTTTTCATCAAGAACTTGTTCCATTATTGATAGATTTTCATCTAGATTAGGTTTTTGAGATAAGAAAGAAATTTTATAGTCTGATGAGGTTGTAATTGTCCCTTCATCCGCACTTTCTTTACTAGCAACAATTTTTAAAAATGTAGACTTTCCTGTTCCATTAACTCCTATTAATCCAACTCTTTCTTTTTCTTGTATGCTAAATGAAACATTATGTAATAATTGCTTCTCTACGTATATTTTTGATATGTTTTCTCCAATAATCATTTTCATAACTTTACTTCCCACTCCCTATGAAATTCCGATAAAAATAGCTTAAGAAAATCATGTCTTTCTTTTGCTATATTTCTTGCCGTATCAGTATGTAATGTATGTATTAGTTTAACTAGCTTTTCATAAAAGTGATTTATAGCAGTAGATTTTTCATTTCGATATTGTTCATATGACATTTCATCTCTTACTGGAATGTTTGGGTCATACATCGCCTGTCCTTTTGCACCTGAATACATAAACGTTCTAGCTATTCCTATTGCACCAATCGCATCTAAACGGTCTGCATCTTGAATGATTTTCCCTTCTACCAAATCCATTTGCATACCGTTTCCGCCTTTGAACCCTACATTTTCAATAATATATATAATTTGTTGTATGTATTTGTCTTGATATTGTAAAGATTCAAGCAGATCGATAATTTCTCGTTTTGCATTTTCTTTATTTTTCACTAATTTTTCATCTAAAATATCATGTAATAAAGCTGCAATTTCTACTATTTCAATGTTTACATTTTCATTTTTGGCAATATGAATGGACATCTTTCGCACACGATCAATATGATACCAATCATGTCCGGTAGTATCATGACTTAATTTTTGTTGAACAAAACTTTCTATATGTTGAATCACGTTTCTTTTCCTCCAATATTGATTTCTCAATTATTTTAACATGGAATAGATTGTATAGCACATTTTTGGCAATGTTTTAGGTAGAAGCATACTATATGAAAAAACGGAGGAGTTATCATGTTTTGTAGAAATGTTATCGGTACAGCTTGGTTAGGGACTCACGTAGTTGTCATTCGTTGTTCTTACCCACAGTTAGATTTTATTCATCTTTCAAGTAGTGACCATGCACCGTTAGAACCAGTATCAAAGTCATGCGCAGAAACATTATCGAGATTTTTAAGTATAGGTTACAAGCTTATCGGAGCGTATCCAATGAATGGCGAAGTAATATTTGTCTTAACATATGTATAAGTTCAGTAGAAACGTGCCTAATGACTGTGTTTTTTGCTACAATAACTCACTTATTTTAGATAAGAAAAAAAGAAAAGTAACGCAAGCGTACTTTTCTTATTCGTTAAACCAAGCTAATCCTACTGTGTCTAATCCAGCATGAACGGAGATTGTTGTAGAAATAGGATAAGCGCCTACTTTAAGGTTTGGATATGTCTCTTTTATTTTTTGTTTAATAGAGAATGTTTGTTCTTCTTCGCGGCCATATAATAAATAAAGTTCTTTTACCGTACCTCGGTTAAATGCATCATCAAATAACTCCAGCATACGTTGAAACACTTTCTTTTCTGTTCTAACTTTTTCTGCAACATCCAGCTTTCCGTCTTTAATTGCAATGATTGGTTTTATTTGAAGTAAGCTACCTAACACTTTTTGAACACTAGTCATTCTTCCGCTTCGGTGTAGTTGCTCTAAACTCCCTATTAGTACATAAAGTTCTGACTTATTTACCATATCGTCTAGTTTTCTTTCCACTTCTTCTATGCTATGACCTTCATTTACAAGCTTAATTGCTGTTTTTAGCATAGCGGTTAATGGATAGGACAATGTTTTAGTATCAATTGTTGTCACTGGTATATCCACTAATTTTGCTGCTTGTTGACTAGATGAAACCGTTCCACTTAAATGGCTTGAAAGATGAATGGAGACGATTTGATCGTAATTTTGAGCTAATTGATTATACAATTCGGCGAATGTTCCCACGGATGGCTGTGATGTTTTAGGTGGAATTTCACTTTCTACTAATAATTTTTGAAATTGTTCTTTCGTAATGTTAACGCCATCTAAATACTCGTCTTCTCCAAAATAAATGACCATTGGAACTGTATATACATCAGGATGATTAGCAAGCTCCTCATCGATAAAAGCTGTACTATCTGTTACCCAAGCGATTTTCCCCATAATCTTCACTCCTTTTATATAATCACACATTAATTAGTAGTAATTTATATTATGTATTATTAGTACCAGATACTATAGTCTTATAATACTATATAATGAGTAGTTTGAGGAGAAAATTCTAAAAATATTTAAAAATATATTACATTTGTTTATGATACAAAAAATACCCACGATTAAGTGGGCATAGGTAAATTAACTATTTTCTTTTAAAGTTTCATACAATAAAAGAAGTATTTGACGAACGTCATCAATTGTTTCTTCAAAAATTAAATGGTCTAAATGTATAGTCGTTTTTAGTACATTTTCTTCAGTACCATTTACATATTGTATTACTTGATGAGAAATTCTCCATTGCATTCCCCATTTTCTTCTTAAATTTGCTTCCCAATCATTTATCGCTATGCTACTGTTAAGCGCTTGTTGAAAAGTTAATTGCATATAACAACCAGGTTTATCACCTTTAAGATGGTTAATCTCGATTGCTAATTGCTTTATGTCAGTCTGTAATGAAATTATGGCTGTTAAGCTCTGATCTACAGTTACTTCCATTCTAAATGTTCTCGACATTGTGGCTAAATCTATTAAATCTTTTCTGTCAATAACTTGAAGGTGTCCGTCTAAATCTAAATCATATAAATCACCTTCAACTACAACTTTTATATTGTCAAAAACGGTAGGATCAAACATAAATGACTCCTTAGAAAAGACCAACTGCTTTGCCGTTTTCGTCAATGTCCATTTGTAAAGCAGCAGGTTTTTTTGGTAAGCCAGGCATTGTCATAACATCGCCGGTTAATGCAACGATAAATCCTGCACCAATTGACGGTTTCAATTCTCTAATCAAAATAATAAATCCTTCTGGTCTTCCTAGCTTTTGTGGGTCGTCAGATAAAGAATATTGAGTCTTTGCCATACATATAGGCAAATGCGCCCAGCCTTCCCCTTCAAATTGTTGAATTTGCTTTTTAGCAGTGGAAGAGAGTTCAATATCTTTTGCTCCATATACTTTTTGAGCAATGGTACGGATTTTTTCTTCGATTGAAAGCTCTAAAGGATATAGGTGATTAAAACTTGTTTGTTTTTTTTCCATCACCTCGAGTAGTTTCTCTGCTAATTGTATACCACCGTCTCCACCTTTTTCCCATACTTGTGTTAACGCTACAGGTATTTCGTGCTGGTCACACCAAGTTTGCAAAAAGTCTATCTCAGCTTTAGTATCAGAAGTAAATTCGTTTATCGCAACAACATAAGGTAAACCGAACAGCTCAATCGTTTCTATATGTTTCTTCAAGTTCGTTACGCCATGTTGTAACGCTTGAACATTTTCTTCTGTTAATTTTTCTTTTTCTACTCCCCCATGCATTTTAAGGGCACGAATGGTTGCAACTATTACTACTGCTTCTGGATCAATTCCTAACGACCTAGTTTTAATATTAAGAAATTTTTCTGCACCTAAGTCTGCTCCAAATCCAGCCTCGGTAACTACGAAATCTCCTAATTTTGCAGCCATTTTTGTTGCTAAAACTGAATTACATCCATGCGCAATATTAGCGAAAGGACCGCCATGTATAATGGCAGGAGTATGTTCAATCGTCTGGACTAGATTTGGCTTAAATGCATCTTTTAATAGCATTGTTAAGGCACCTTCTACTCCTAAATCTTTTACCGTTACTGGATTTTTATTGTAATCAAAAGCGACAACTATTTGTGATAAACGGTGTTTTAAATCATTTAAATCAGAAGCTAAGCAAAATATTGCCATTATTTCTGAAGCAACAGTTATATCAAAGCCGTCTTCTCTAGGTACTCCTTGGAAAGGTCCTCCTAACCCGATAACAACTTTACGTAAAGCACGGTCATTCATATCGAGTACTCGTTTCCAAATAATTCGTCTTGGGTCAATATTAAGGGTATTTCCTTGTTGAATGTGGTTATCAATTAACGCAGATAGCGCATTATTTGCTGTTGTGATAGCATGAATATCACCTGTAAAATGGAGATTAATATCTTCCATAGGTAGGACTTGTGAGTATCCACCTCCAGTTGCTCCACCTTTCACTCCCATAGTCGGACCTAAAGACGGCTCTCTCATTGCAATGACAGTTTTTTTGCCAAGCTTTGTCAACGCCTGTCCTAACCCTACCGTAACAGTCGACTTACCTTCTCCAGCAGGTGTAGGGTTAATTGCAGTGACAAGAATAACCTTTCCGTCCTTTTTATCCTTCAGTCTATTAAAAATATTTAAAGAGAGTTTTGCTTTATAATGACCATAAGGCTCTAATTCATCGTCGGTAATTTGTAACTCGTTTGCGATTTCTGTTATTTTCTTCATATCACTATTTTGTGCAATTTCAATATCAGATGGGACCTTGATTTTCGCTTTTTCCATATGTATTCTCCTCCGCAATTAACTTTAGACTAACACCGTTATTTTAACACGTTCACTTCGGATATATCAGCAAAATCTTTCCTATCCATAATACTTTATCAAAATAAAAGAACATGGTTAAAATCCATGCTCCTTGACGTATCAGCTATTTTTGTCCGAAAAGTATACTTCTTCGTAAGGTTGAACAACTACAAAGCCATTTCCGCTAAATTTCATTTGAAGTGATTCACCACTACCTCGTCCGACTAATGTTTTTAATTGGATGTCTGTTACAAACTCTGGTTGTAAATTACCGGACCATGCTACTGTAGCATTTGGATCTGTAAAAATTGGTTGACCAGGATAAACCATTAACGTTAATGGCTCGTAGTGAGAAGTAAAAGCTACTAGACCATTTCCTTCTAGATGAACATTAAATAATCCTCCTGAAAGTACTCCTGCAATTCTCCTCATCAGCTTAATATCCCAATGTAATCCATCTTCAAAAGCTAGTAAATCGTTTCCATTAATATAAATACTTTCTCCAGCTAAATCAACAATCGTTATTTTTTTCCCTTGATCAGCTAAATAGAGCTTCCCATTACCATTCGCTTTCATGAGTTGTGAACCCTCGCCAGTAAAGGTCTTTTTTAAGAGTCTCCCTAGTCCATGCTCTAATATACCTTCTCGCTCGAATTTGATATTACCGTCGTAAGATATCATAGACCCCATTTTTGCCCATACTAATCCATTTAAATTAACTTCTAATATTCTTTCCGTTTCTAATTCAAAGAAGCCTTGCCCTAAATCTTTTTGTTTAGTAGATTGAATAAATTGTGATATTGAATATTTGGACATAATCATATCTCCCTTTCAAAATGAAACACCCACATGAACGTTAAAGATTGCTTTAATATTTTTGGGAGCTTAGAAGTTTCTATCTTTTTAGCCTCCTCTTTATATACGGGTATATGATCTATTAAGTTCCAACCATTTTCTAAAGCAAGTCGTTCTAATTCCCACGGCATCATCGTATTACAAATTACATTCTCACCATATAGCCGATTAAAACTGTTTGCTCTTGGTCCAGCTGTAGGTCCGAGTAACCCAATAAATAAGGATCCTTTATTTTTCATAACACGATGAAACTCATTTAATACAGTTAAAGGGTTTTCTGTCCATTCGAGAGAGTTTATTGCCATAATGGCATCCACTGATTTGTTGTCTAGTGGAAGGTCTGATAGATCACCTTGTATAAACTCAATATCGGCATTTATATACGTCCCTTTCGCATACTTGATCATCTTTTCAGCTATATCTATACCGATGACCTTATAATCGTTTTGTGAAAGCAAGTAGGAACCGTACCCATCGCCACATCCCGCATCTAATACAGTAGAACCTTGTTTTAACTTACTTTGGATAAACGGAATTATTGTTTTACGACTTCCTGTTGTCCACATAGCTTCACTTCTCTCGTGCCATTCAAGAGCACGATCATTCCAGGCGTTAGCGCTAGATTGTTGCCAAGATTTGTTATTCATTTCAACACCTCTGTTTCATTGTTCTATATTTATACCTAGTTGTATTTGTACGTCATACTATACGGAAATACCTGCCTCTCCTTAGAATATTTTTTAATTTTAAGGCTAATCTATAAAACGTTGGCACCCTTTTTAATTGGAAAGGAGTTTATATACTTTGAAAGAAACTTTTATAGCTGTTCAAAAGAATGGTGATGGAGATATTGAAAAGTTTAAAACATCCAATGGTCGTATTCTGTCCTATGAACAGGCTTTACACGATGTAAATGAGGGAATTGTAGTTGGAGCAAACGTTTTTAAAGGAAAAGATGGCGAAATGTATATTAGAGGAAATGCTGATGGAGATCCAACAAATAATTTAGATCAATTACCTACATTTTAAGGAGTGGTTTTTAATATGACTAAGAAACATAATAAAGGTAGTTTTAATCAAAATAGTCCAACTGGAGAACATCAAGTACAAGGAAAACATGTTCCAGGTGACAATAGTAAAGGTAATAAAAGAAACAAAGATCAAAAAGATAAAACAGAATTAGATTAAATTAATACGTTTATCTTTTTAATAGTTAGATTAATAATCAACAGAGCTGCCTGAATTTTTGTAGGCAGCTCTATTAGTCCTTTTCACTTAATTTATTTTTTTCGTATAATTATCCATCATTTCATATGACATTGGACCAATAATTTTATTTTGAATTAATCCATTCGTATCAATAACATAACTTGTCGGGATGGTGAATGCATGATATTTATTTCCGATTTCACCGTCTACATCTAATGGAATTGGAAAAGTAATACCTAAATTATTAGCAAATGCTCTAATTGATTGTTCATTTCGTTCCATCTTCGTTAAGTTGACAGCAATTATTACAATATCTTCATTTTTTTTATCTTCATAAAAATCTTGCATATGTGGCATTTCAGCCTGGCATGGTGGACACCAAGATGCCCAAAAATTTAATATTATTTTTTTTCCACGAAAATCAGAAAGCTTAAAGGAAGAGCCATCAAGCGTATTTAATTCAAAATCTGGTGCTATATTTCCTTTTTCTAAGCCCTCTTTTAAATTTTCGGCATTTACAGTTACAATTTCATCCGTCGTATTGACAAAATCGTACACTCCCCAACTAATTAGTGCGATTAAAATGCTAATAATGAGTATGTTTTTTTTCATGATACCCTCCTTCCAATTGGTGAAAAGACACTCCATAAAATGATAGAAGCACAAATAAAGTGTACTACAGTGAAGCCTAACAAGAATGGTTGTAATGGACTGTAAAATTGTAAAAAGAATTGTCCAAAACTATAAACTATTAAGTATCGTTGGATTTCACCTACCCGTTCATCTTTATTTTTCCAAACTAACAGGAAAATTATGAATGCAAATGTTATTTGAATGAAAAAGTAAAGCGGATTGTTGAGGATATGAATAAAATGAAAAATGATAGATCCAACTAAAAATAATTGAAAGCTAATTTGAGTATAAAATGACAAAGGAATCAAGGTTTTTTTGGAACGATAAAATAAATACAAGTAGAATATGAAAAATGCTAGTAAAATTCCTTTTGACCCACCGTCAAAGTATAAAATACTAATAGGATAAGAAAACGCATAACGGAATTGAAATAATATATAACTAAACTTCCATCCAATAAAACCGATAATTAAAGAGTTACTTACATCATCTAAAACTACTTTTGAATGTTGTTGTTTTGATGTCATCGTTTTTATGATTAAAAAAGATATGATTACTGTGACCACAATAATTACCCATTTTGAAGGTAAATGAAAGCTACCAATTTCCAAATAATCAGGCATAATTTCCTCCTATGTTTTTCTTATCAAAAGCATAACACAATACCCCTATATGTATCAATCAACATGTAAAAAAAGAAGAAGTTAAATACCTCTTCTTCTACCTTATATATTCTTAACATCATTATGCGAGATTTCAATATGTTTATTGGAGGTAATGATTTTATGTCCTTTACGCAAGAAAAAATAAGCGACAATAAAACTAATAGATGCCCCATAAAATAGCGCTGGATGACTGAATAAATCCATTAGTAAGCCTAAAACTCCGGGTGCAACAATTGCCGATGCCATTGAAAATAAATAATATAAACCTGTAAAGAAGCCGATTCTATTTTTACCACCTAGGTCGGCTACTAGTGGATAGGCCTGTACGTTAACTAATGCCCAAGAAATTCCACCGATAAATAATACAATTTGTAGTAATAGTGTTTCACTGATCGGTAATACCCCGTTAAAATAAGATAACAAAGGTATAATGAAAAATATTATGGGAAGAAACAATAAACCATATAACATGACAGGAGCTTTCCCTAATTTACTACCTAGTAATCCAGCAGGAATAGCAAACAATACAAATGACAAGCTAAAAAAACCTAATGTTAAACCTGCAGTACTCTCTTCCATATTTAAGTATTCTACTGCATATACAGTAAATAACGCTTCGACTCCTGTATAACCGATAAAATATAGAAAAATAGCTATTAATATTAATAAATGTCCACGATATTTTTCTTGTTTTAATAACTTCAAACTAGTAAAAAACGATCTGTATGCTTGAGACTCCTCTAATTCCGTATCTATTTTTTCCGAATAAGCGGGTTTTCTATCTACTGTAAAATATAAAAGAAAGAATGCGAGGAGTAATAACAATCCTGCAACTAAAAATGGATAACTCCTATCAATTCCATAAAGTGTTGATAAACCAAATAGGGCAACAATGGCTCCTATTCCACCCATAAAATTAATAATACCATTTGCCATGGACCTTTTTTCTACCGGAGTATGGTCTGGCATTAAAGCAATAACTGGGGCGCGGTATATCGTCATCGCAAATAAAAAGACAATATCGACACCAAGTAAAATTAGTAGCGTAATATCAGCACTGAAAGGGATTAAAATAAAGAAAATCGCAGCAATCGGCATTCCAACAGCTAAAAAAGGTAAACGATTTCCTAACTTTGTATCAATTTTGTCTGACCACGCACCGATAATTGGTATTAAGAGAACAGCTAATAAATTATCAAGACCCATTATTGCCCCACGGATAGCTCTACTTTCAATATAGTCACCTAATATTAACGGCATGTACGCATTATAAAAGGTCCATATTAATGTTAAAGCAAAAAATCCGCTTCCAATTACAAATATTTTAGAATATTTAAATTGATCGGTTTTAACCAATGACACCAGCTCCATTTTACTAAGATATTATTTTAGATTATCCAGTATCTTTATTGCTTGTTTTGGCCAATCAGTAATAATGGCAGAACAGCCACCTCGTACAAGAGCAGCTATATGTTTTTCTTCATTAACAACGAACGGTCTCACTGGCATCCCTTCTATATTGGCGCCTTCTAGTAATTCTGGTACAGCAACTGGTAAGTAACAATGTAAACCTGTTGCTCCTATTGTTTTTGCGTATTCCCAAGGCTTATATAACCCTTCCATAAATAAGATAGCCGTTTCTATTTCTGGAGCGCATTTGTTTACTTCTACTAAACTATAATGATTAAAGGAAGAAATTATAACTCGATCTTTCAAATTATATTTATGTACTAAATCAATGACGATCTTTTCAATATTTTCGTAGCGAACAATTCCATTTTTAAGCTCGATATTTATTTGTAATGACGTTTTTGCAATCCATTGTAACACTTCTTCTAAACTAGGTATTGTGCAACCTGTAAACTCCTCATCAAACCAACTACCAGCGTCAAGTTTTCTTAAATCGTCATAGTAATATTCTTTGATCCATCCACTTCCATTTGTAGTTCTATTTACTGTTTCATCGTGAATGACGACTGGTACATTATCTTTTGTTAAGTGAACATCAAGTTCAACTCCGTCCGCACCTACTCGTAATGCTTCTTGGAATGCAATCATTGTATTTTCTGGATGTGTCCCAGCTGCACCACGATGAGCAAACACTTTTGTATTTTTCATCATTCTCCCTCCTAACTAATCTCTATTACGTTATATTCTATACTTTTTCTGTAAAACCTTTATGAATCTAATGTAAAAAAACAGGGATGTCCAAAAAGTCAGTAAATACTGACTTTTTGGACCTTACTCGTTAGTTATCTTAATAAGGATCATTAAAATTTCATGGCTTAATGCTGCAGGTATACCTTACGCGGGAGGATAAAGTTTATGTTTTTGTCTAGTTAGAAGATAGTTAACACATTAATACTAATTTGGGACGAAAGAAAGAAAAAAACAGTGGGAAAAACGATTCGTTTTTCCCGCTGTTTTTACACTTATTGGACAGTACCTTTTATTTTTATTTTGATGTTGATGTTGCTTCCTTCTTTGTTGGAAATTCCATTTTCCAACTATAATAGTCGTTTTCATTATTTTTTTCATAAAGTAAAATACAATCAAATTTATTTCCGTTTTTACTTGTTAATCCTTTTACAGTTGCTTTCCCAGAAGTTAATATAGATTTCACCATCGTTTTCGTTGGCTTTTTCTTCATCGTTGCTAAAAATTTATCGTTTTTCCAAATGACAAATTTACAACCAGTTTTCCAGTTCATACAGCCAAAGCCTTTGTACGATTCTTGTACATTCCCTCCGCAAGCGGGGCATTTTCCGAGTATTTCATTACTTTTCTTTTCCCTAGTTGCTTCTTGAATAATAATATCCTCGTCTAATTTTACTTTTTCAATGGCTTTTTTTGTAAATTGATAGATAAACTGTAGAAATTTCTCTTTTTGGAAATTCCCTTTTTCTATTTCAAACAGTGCTTTTTCAAGTCGACCAGTAAACTGGAGATCGAATAGTTCTTTGACTGGAAATGTTTCAACTAATTTCTTTCCAAGCTCCGTACATATTAGTGACTTATTTTGGGTTGTAATATAACCAGCGTCTTTTAGTTTCTTAATCGTTTCTGCTCTCGTTGCTGGTGTACCGATACTATAACCACTTAATATTGTTGACATCATTTCCTCACTATCATCTTCTTTTACCCGTTTCCCACAAGTCTCCATTATACGTAATAACGTTTTTTCCGTATGGTGATTTGGTGGTTTCGTAACATGGGAAGTCACATATTGGTCAACAACTTGTACAATTTCCTGTTCATTTACATTAGGTAAAAATGTATCTTTAGTGTCTTGTTTTTCTACTTTTTTCCAACCTTCCACTAGCTGAACTTTTCCTTTCGAAAGGAAGTGACCTTGCACATTTTCGTTTTCTACCATAGTAATTAATTTTGTCTCTTCATATTCTGCTACAGGCATAAATTGCATAAGGAGTCGATTTTTAATGGCTGTATAAACGATTTGCTCATCTTTTGATAATGATTTCGGAATCACATATGTAGGAACAATGGCACTATGACTCTCGACCCTACTATTATCAAAATTTCTTTTCGTCACTTTAAATTTAATTTCGTTTTCATAAGGAAGGCCTTTTTTTAATTTTTCCACTACGTTTGCCACTTTACCGACTAGCGATTGTTCTAAAACAACACTAGCTGTTCGGTATCTACAAAAAAGTGGACTTAATGGAAGTGGACATAACGCCGTTAGTTTTAAAGCTAATAACTAATAGGAATAAACTTATTATATTACATTTAGTAAATTAGCCTCTATAAATGTTTATTTCTTTATAAAGATTGTTTTAATAGGGGGGATTAATTTAGCAGTTAAGGGGACAGAAAAGAAGAATGTTTTTGTTGATGCAGTATGAAAATAAAATGGGTGAGAAGATGTTGTTTCATTGGAATAAATAAAGATGGTTGAATAATAACTGATACACCATAACTAAACTCCATAAAAAACCTAGACCTTGCTTATGAATTACTCATGAAGTGTTATTATAACTATTTTAATTTTAAGTGATCTTCTTACATGGGTTTAGACAAAAAGGAGAGTTTTACATAAACTCCGTACTGAAACAAAGCCAGATACGTAAAAACAAAAATTACAGAATCTTTACCCTTTTGGGTTTCTAATTGCCAAAAGAATTTTGAGTTAAAAAAATGAGAGAGAAGAAAAACGACTGTTCAAAAATGTGGCAGTCGTTAATTTGGTTGCTTTTCTTTAAATCCTAAAGCAATCTTTTGGAAAGAAGGCTAAAAATACAGCCTTCTTTTTGATTCTTGGTAGTTTTTCTAGTTGCATCATTGTATATTTTACCCATTATACCCGCATTTTAACATTTGTATTTTTTAATTGAATTGGGGCATAATAATCCGTTTTTATTCTTTTGGGTTGGATACATTATTAACCGAACCACAAAAAAGACAAATACAAGCGTTATAGTTGACGAATAAAAGGAACTAATAAGCAAAAATTATTTCTTATCATTATTTGAATTTACCTTTTTAGAAATTACTTTATATTGGAAGTCAGGTGGTAAGCATTCTCTAATTGCATTTATAAAATGGTCAAATGCTTGTTTAGATTCAAACACGAGTTCACCAATGATTTTATTTTCAATTTCAAGTTCTTTTCCTTTAACATCAAAAAGTTTTACTTTAAACATCATCTCAGTAACTCCCTATTCGTACCATTACCTTTATTTTATCATATCTATCCTAATTTCTTTGAAATTATCAGTATAAAAATACTCAAGTCGTTTGACAGACATAAACAGTCCATTTAGGGCATAATTTAGATTAAAATAAGGCTTTGTTCACATGAGAAAATAAGGTCAAAATCTATGTATTGTCAAATTGATATCACTTGCTTAATTATCCATTTCGGATATATGCAATCCTAGTTGAGACTTGTACATCCGTTTCAAAATAAAAATTAAAAAACAGTAAAAACCGTTTGGGTTCTTACTGTTTTTTGGGTGATTACACCAAATCAATTATTTAATATCGTTAACAGTCTCTCAGGATCAAATCCACTAACCCAATTTCCATTTATATTAGTTTGTGGAACTGTTAGTCTTTTCGACTTTTGTACCAATTTTATCCTTGCTATAGGATTCAGATCTACAATCACTTCTTCATAAGTAATATCAAAAGAGTTTAGAAAGTTTTTTAGCATTCCACATACAGGGCATAGGCTTGACGTGTATACTGTCACGGATTGTTTCATTTGTACATAACCTCTTTTACTAATTGAAGGATAAGGTTAAAAAGATTCCTTTCAATTTCACCTATTTACTTGCTTTGATCAATACATACAATTAATCGTTCTTCAATATCTGTTTCAATTTTTTTCAATTCCTCATCTTCTATCATTTCAATCAAAGCGCTCGGCTTTGGAAAACCTTATTTGGCTTAACAGACAGTCTTTTTAAAATTGACCCCATCAAACGTGAATCGGATTCAATTTTCAAATCTGCATATTCTATATTTTTTATTGTATCCCTATTAATATTTGCTCCCCAGATGTTGACTGTTATTGGATTCATTATATCCATCGCCCACCCAATTAATCTATGTTCGCTTCTCATATGTTCTAGCATCAATATCGTTCCATCCGGTTTACAAACCCTTCCTAACTCCTTTAATCCAATAATAGGATCTGGGACAGAACAGAAAACACAGGTTGAAATAATAGTATCAAAGCTGTTATTTTCAAACGGCAAATCTTGTATATCCGCCTCCATCAATTCAATTGGAAACTTTTTATTTAGCTGTGTAACCTTTTTCCTAGCATGGTTCAACATGCCTTTACTGAAGTCAACTCCTGTCAGTGATTCAATATGTTCGGGATAAAACGTCAAATTACCCCCTGTGCCAATCCCTACTTCCAAAACTCTACCAGTAGCATTTGAAAGTAATTCTGCCCGCCAATCCCTCTTTATCATTCGGTCCATTCCTTCATATATTCTAGAGATTCGGTTATATCGTTTTTTAATTTTATCATTTATGTCCAATTTTAAAATCATCTCACCTTCGGGATTAAATTCCTATTCTACCTGAAATTGACCCATCATTCCTGCATCTTCATGCTCAAGGATATGACAGTGATACATAAACACACCGGAATGATTAAACGTTGCAATTGCTCGAACTTTTTCCCCCGGAGACACAAGAAAAGTATCTTTCCAGCCAGTCTCATTTAATGGGGGTGGATTTCCGTCACGGTCAATAATCTGAAATTGCACACCATGTGCATGGAATGGATGTACAGTACCTCCCATCATCCCCATTCCGCTTTCATTGGAAACTTCCCATATTTCTGTTGTATTCAGGTTCACCTGTTCATCTATTCGATTTATATCCATTTGTTTACCATTGATATTTACCCTTGGCCCCATACCCTGAAATACAAATTTTCTTGTTCTTACAGCATCTTCGGGATTAATCTTTTCAATTGGATTCAATTTTTCTGGTATTGTAAATTGTTTTACACTTGCACCATTAACACTAACACTGAACTTCAGAAACTTTACCCCTTGATTTGACATCTGGATAACATCGCCATTATTATATTCTGAAAAGTCAACTAGGATTTCTGCTCTTTCTGAGGGTCCTAGTTTAAGTTCATTCATTTTTATTGGTTTTTCAAAAAAACCTCCATCACTAGCAATTTGATAAAATGTTTGATTATTATCAAAACCTAATTCATAAACACTAGCATTAGAGCCATTCAATATACGGAGTCTCATCATACCTTTAGGTACTTCCAAATATGGAGCAATCGCCCCGTTTACAAGTAATGTATTCCCCTGCAGACCGTTCATTATATCATGCATACCCAAATCATATTCAAAGCTTCCATCCTTGTTAAAGCGCTTATCTTGAATGATAAGTGGAACATCATTCACTCCATAGTCTCTTGGAATTTCCAATTGATCAGATACCTCATCCTCAATAAAAAGTAGCCCAGCTAATCCTTTATATACTTGTTTACCCGTTTTTCGTTCAGGATGGGGATGATACCATAGCGTAGCTGCGGGCTGCTCTATCGTAAACTCAGGTGTCCATGACTCACCCGGTTGTATTCCTGAGTGTGGACCGCCATCAGCGTCTCCATCAACCTCTAGTCCATGCCAATGGATTGTCGTCATTTCATCTTTGAGTTTATTTTCCACCTGTACGGACACTTCCTCACCTCTGCGAACCCGTATAACCGGACCTAAGTAATCTCCGTTATACCCCATTGTTTCAGTTTTTGTTCCTGATATAAATTCCTTTGTTGCATTTTGGGCTGTTATATGAAATTCAGCCTTATTTGGATTTGGATTTGTATCTTTTAACATTGGTGGAATTGGTAAAGCTGACTCATTAACAGTATTAGATTGATTATAAGAGGGATTGTCTGTACCCATCATGGGATTCATAGGCAAATTAGGGAACATTTTGGATGTGCCTAGCCCCTGAACAAAAAAAAGAAAATAACCTGTTAGAACAACCACCAACCCCGCCACAATAATACCAACATTTCTTTTCATCTATTTTTCCTCCTGTATATTTCATTTTACGATAAGTAGTTTATATATGATGGGATTCGAGGATTTGTATTTATGTAGAAGATTAATCGTCTATCTATATGTTAGTTGTTTGGTATTTTTATTTTACTCCCTTAAATAACCTCAATGCCTCGCTATTTGTTTTTATATAAAAAACCTGATATGTGTACTTCTTTATAAGTCAATAAAAGGGTACAACGGGTTTCATACTGGTATGATGGGAAGTGATTCCATATCAACATATACAAAGTAATAAACCGAACTTTCCGGTTGGTCATCATCAATATTACAGTCTAACTATAAAGGCTGTCCAAAGATACTAAGCATTGGACAGCGCTTTAGAAAAAACATATTGGGGACTAATAAATTGCATTCAAAGCCAGTTAAATTAAATTATTTACTTTTATCAATACAACTAATTAACCGATCCTCGATATCCTTTGCAAATAACTTCATATTATCGTCATTAAGCAAACTAATTAGAGCAGTAGGCTTTGGCATACCAATCTTTGTTTGTCCATTATCTTCATAAACAACAATTTTACAAGGTAAAAAATATCCAGCCATTTGGTTTTCGTTTAACACCCTTTGTGCTTCTTGCGGATTACATACTTCCAAAACCCGTAGCTCTTTTTGAAATTCCAATTCCTTTTCTTGAAGTTTTTCTTTCATATCGAACATCCATAAAATACCGAATCCTTCATCTTCTAAGCTTTCCTTTATACTTTCGATAGCATCGTTCATACTTTTGTCTGTTGCAACCGTATAATCAAACATATTAAATTACCTTCCTTCTCATATTTCTACTTTAAAATGAAACAACAATAGACTGTCGACAAGAATGCCATGGTAGGCCACAAAACCAATGTTACCATGGCATTTAAAGGTACTTCTCACTTTTATCTTTTATGATATCAACCAAGCATTTTATTCCATAACACTAATGCCATTTGGAGTTTCACCAACTTCAATGGTTTCAATCACTTTATTTTGTTCCGTATCAACCACACTGACGGTATGATCAAACATATTTGTCACATAAACACGCTTATTGTCCGGGCTTGTAACTACTCCGTGCGAACCTTTTCCTGTTTCGATTGTTGCTGTTTCCTTTTTGGCAATAATGTCAACAACTGTAATAGAATTAGAAGGGTTCTTTTCCGTCCCCTGATTTGCTACATAGGCAAATTCATTATTGCTATCCAAATAGACCTGCGCAGGCCCATTTCCAACTGGAATCTTATCAACCTGTTCATTTTCTAGATTAACAATGGCTAATGCATTTTCGGCATTTAATGTAGCAATTAGCGTCTTGCCATCAGATGTGATACCCGTTGTAACTGGTGCTGAACCAACCTTTATTTTCTTATCCTCTTTCATTGTTTTAAGATTAATGACACTTACAGTATCTTCACCCATGTTCGCAATGTAAGCAGTAGAACTGTCCGCGGTAATTCTAAAACCATGTGGTCTATTTCCAGTAGATATTGTATTTACCACTTTGAAGGTTGAAGTATCAATAACAGATACAGTGTCATCCTCGTTATTTGTTACAAGAACATATTTCCCGTTTTCAGTAAAAACGATATGCGCGGGATGATTTCCCACTTCAACTGTATTTACTACTTCATTTGTTGCTGTATTCAAGAATAATGCTGTCCCCGGCATATCCATGTTCATGGAGTCATCATCCCCATGATCCATGTTAGGAACAACTGTGGCTGCTAGCATTTCCCCGTCTGATGACACTTGTACATTATGGGCCATCCCATCGACCTCAATAGTCGAATCCACTTGGTTTGTATTTGCATTTATTTTTGTAATACTTCCGCCTTCATCGGCAGTAAAATAATATTTAATTACATTCTGATCCGTTATCCCTTCTTTTTCGGAAGTTGAATCGGATGTTTGGTTTTGTGTTTTGGTTTGTTCATCTGTAGCACCGTCTTGATTATTATTATTGCTACATCCTGCCAAAACCAATCCTATGATAAGCAGAAATATAAATAAACTTGCTTTCACCTTATTCATATCTGAGTAATCTCCCATCAATTGACTTTTGGAAAGTTCCCGAAGTTATTTTCGTTCCTTATCGTAATTTCTTAAAGCTAACTTTGTGGCATAATAAACGACAATGCCTATAACTAGAAGATTGAGAATCCACCCCAAAATCCCATAGCCCATCATGCCAAATCCATAGCCACCCATCATCATTTGAAATCACCATCCTCTGACTAGAAATTATTCATCATATTACGGGAATTTGTGCCGTTTTGCATAAAGCCATTTTCACCATGGCAAGCATTAAACATTTGTTCCTGCTGTTCCAATGAAAGGTTTGGGTGCATCTGTTCAATGAACGGTTTCATATCCTTAAAATTAAAGACATTTGAATCAGCTGCAGCAAAAGTTGCGCCTCCTAATACAACAGCTCCAGTTAATATCCCAACAACTAGTTTTTTCATATTTAATCTCTCCTTTCTTAACTAGGGGTACGGAAACGATTCGAGGATTGAGGGGCCACACAGGGAATAATTTACATTCTATTATTCACCCTCTTTTTCCTCCATTTCCTTTAGCTTGCGATAAAACGCTGCCTGACTAACCTTTGTAATGGCACATATCTCCTTTACCGTTTTATCTGTTGTCTCTCGTAATTCAATGGCATGGTTCATTCCTGGATGTTTATCCGTATATTTTTTTACTCTTCCTCGATATTTGCCCTTTTGCTTGGCCAATTTAATCCCAGAACGTTGCTTCTCTTTAATCATTTCTCGATCTAGCTCACTAAATGCTGCCATTACAGTTAAAAAGAATTTACCAGTAGGTGTCCTTGTATCAATTCCTAAATTAAGGATAACAAAGTGGATGTTCCTTTCACGAAGCTGTTCAACCAGTTGCAGCAACTGAACAGTGTTTCGACCAAGACGATCCATTCGAGTCACAACTAAAGTATCACCAGTAGCAATTTTGGAAAGAAGTTCGTCCAATTGTTGCTTCTGTTTAGAAACACCACTAATTTTTTCCTTTACAATTTCATCTACTCCAAATTTTGTGAGTTTTTCAACTTGGGTATCAAGGTTTTGGTCTTGTGCACTTACCCGTGCGTATCCATAGATCATATTTCGTCCTCTTTTAATATGTATTTTTGATAGGTGTTATTGAGAGTCTATCAAGCTAATGATATCAAGGAACCAAAATTATATCAATAGGGTGTACCTTATTGATAAGAAATGGATGATTGGTTTTTACCGTTCAGTCCATAAATTATTACTTTACTCCAGAAAAAACACCCTATGCATAAAGAAAGAGTGGAATTCTTATTGAGATGTGCCCGATCATGAAAGAAATTAATTTTAAAAGGTTTTCCTTTACAAATTAAGAAAGGATATGTATGACAATTTTATAACCGTAATCGGGTCTTCATAATTATCAAAACCATACAATAATCAACAAGAAATTGATAACCTGTTGAATAGCTGTTGATTGACAATAAAGTTATTTAAAACTGCAAATCCTGTTATTCCATTAATTACGGATTGTGGAGGAGATCCACTGAAGATAATTGGGAATTTATGACAAAATATAAAGAGGGTTATGAAATAATCTAATTAAAAGAGGTTAATGGAACAAGAATGTTCCAAAATATATAGGGGGCCAAGTTCTGTTAAAGAATACTCAACTTTTGGCAGAACCTCCTTATGCATCTTATGCGTTAATATACGGTATTATATAAGTAAAACAATTGGAGGCGATTGTATGAAAGGCTGGCTATTTTCAGGTACAAATAAACCACTAGAATTAATTGAAAAAGAAGATCCACAAGCGATTCCAGGTCACGTTGTGATAGATGTGAAAGCTGCTGGTTTATGCCATTCGGACGTTGCAGCATTACAAGATCCGGGTTGGATGCCACTTTTCCCAAATGGTCCTGTTATTATGGGGCATGAGTTTGCCGGGGTAGTTATTGAAGTGGGTGAAGGTGTAGAAGATATTAAAGTTGGAGACCGCGTCGGGGCTAACCCAATGAATAGAGAAACAAAAGTAACTGCTGGGTATACCTATGACGGCGGGTATGCAGAAAAAGTACGTGTACCTGCAGCTCAATGCGTAATCATTCCTGAAGGCGTTTCCTTTGTAGAAGGAGCTGCTTCAACAGATGCAGGTATCACAGCTTATCGAGCTCTCTTCAGTATTGGACAAGCAAAAGAAGGTACAAAATTAGGAATTATCGGTATCGGTGGACTTGGTCAGTTTGCATTGCAAATGGCGTTGATTAAAGGTTGCGAAGTGTACGCTACTGATGTTTCTCCAGAAGCTCGAAAACTTGCTGAAGAACTAGGGGCTAATAAAGTTTTCGATACTATTCTAGATATGAAAGAAGCGGAATGTGACGTTATTGTTGACTTTGCTGGTTTTGGACAAACAACTGCAGATGCACTGGAAGCTGTAAGAGCACAAGGAACTGTTGTAATTGTTGGTATGGGTAAATTAGAATCCAATATCAATACTTATTTAATGATTACAAAAGAAATTAAGCTTCTAGGAAGTAATGGTGGGTCAGTAGAAGACTTAAAGGGTGTATATGATTGCTTCTCTACTGGAAAAATGAGTCCAACTCTTATCACAATCCCATTTGAAGAGATCGACAAAGGCTTAGAAAAACTCAAAAATCATGAAGTAAAAGGCCGTTTAGTAGCCGTATTTGAATAAATATAAGTTTTCTTTGTAACAAAGGTTGGGACAAAACTCTCCTCTGAAATGAAATAGCCTGTGAAATTTTACAACAAGGAAAATTTCACAGGCTTTCATATTTTTAAAATAAAATTATCCTTACTTAGGTTTCTGATTACCCAAATTTGCACCATTATCATGCTTAAATGTTTGGCCTTTAGAAGGGGCAAATTCTTTCGCAATCTCTTGTTGGCTTTTCGGTTGTGATTTCAATGAAGCAAACGCATTAGACATTCTACTTGCTTGACTGTTTGTAGGAAGGAACTCTTTGGAAATCTCTTCTTGGCCCTTCGGTTGTGATTTCAATGAAGCAAAGGCATTTGACATTCTACTTGCTCCTAGTTTCGATTGACCTTTATTTGTCTGACCACTCTTTTTATTTTTCTCATCATCAAATATTTTCAATGTCATCATCTCCTTCGTATTTAATATGAGAGAAGACGAATATAATTATGTCAAGAAAGGTTTGTCAAAACATCTAGTCGCTGAAAATCTTTTATTGTGCATTATTCAATTCGATATTTTTTGCATTTTTTCATAAATTCGTCTTTATCGATACAACATAAACCCATAACGTTAGTTTCGTGTTTTTCAATATTCCACAATCGGGCGCATATCTATTGTGCTTTTTTCAGTAATAGGCCAGATATCGGAATAAGAATTATCAATAACCTCCTAAGTACGCGGGACATATGATGAATTTATAATCAAAGGTCTTTGGAGGAATGTTTCAATGAATAACACTTTTTATATATCCCCTTATTATTCGAACGCTTATTATGGTCATGGGCCAATATGTAATCATGGTAATATGTTTGATCCTGGCTATGGAAATATGTCGTATGGAATGCGCTATGCAAACCAATATTGGCCATATCCAAACACTCAAGGATATACTGGTACCATATTAAATGACTATGGAAAAGAACCTTTTGTAGTGAATATTAATCAGGCTGCTAGGCAAAACAACACATTCCGAACTACTATATGGACTGGAGATAATCTGCAAGTGACCTTAATGAGTATCAATGTCGGGGAAGATATTGGTCTAGAGGTTCATCCTGACGTAGATCAATTTTTACGTATTGAGGAAGGTCAAGGATTTGTACAAATGGGCGAGAGTAGAGATCAGTTAAACTTTGTAAGGCATGTATATGATGACTCTGCTATTATGGTCCCTGCTGGCATGTGGCATAATTTAACAAATACGGGAAATATCCCGTTAAAACTTTACACAATCTATGCACCACCCGAGCATCCATTTGGCACTGTGCATAGAACAAAGTCAGATGCCGAAGCTATCGAAGGTTAGAGACCTATGGTCTTCTGGAATCGGGCGCGATTGTGGCATAAGGATTTGATTTTTAAACGACTTTATTGTTACTTCCATAATCAGTAACTTCACAAGAAATTAAGCAACTTTATTTTTACACCGTCCACATTTGCGAACGGTGTAATGCGTTTTTTCAGCTTCAAAATTAAACAATTTTATTATCATTACACAATAGCTAGGTTTAATTCATAAAAGACGGTGCAGCTTATATTTAGCATAAAGTTACCATTAATAATATCGCCAATGTTCCTCATCCTATAAAGGAAAAATATATTTGGAGGTAATTTCATGGCACAATTAAGAGATATCATGACACCAAATGTTCTTACAGTTAACGAAACACAGACCGTACAGGAAGCTGCAGCGTTAATGAGCAAATATAATATCGGAGCTATCCCAGTAATAAATAACAGCAGGCAAATTGTTGGAATTGTAACGGATCGTGATATTACCCTTCGTACGATAGCACAAGGAGAAAATGCACAAACTCCAGTATCTCAAGTTATGACTGCACAGCAAATCGTACAAGGTACACCTGATATGGATGTTCATCAAGCAGCAAATTTGATGGCACAGCAGCAAATTCGCCGGTTGCCGGTAACTGAGAATGGACAAATTGTTGGAATAGTTGCGTTGGGTGATCTAGCCGTACAAAATCAATATGCAAACGAGGCAGAACAGGCACTACAAAGCATTTCAACTCCTTCCGCACCTCAACAATAATAAGGGGTTACTTTTATTGCATAAATAATTATTAGTAGAGGCCTCGATCTGTAACACTTTTTATAATAGAAGGGAATCTCAGGTCTTTAGTTAATCCAGAAAAGTTCTGTCATGGTTGGTCATCTCACTTTTTTAAGTTTTGGGAAATTTCGTTTTATAGCTGGATATATTATTTTAAAGAAGACGGAATTGTATGAGATTTCAAGACAAAGTAGTTAATGTTACAGTTGCAGTAAGCGGTATCGGGAAAGAAGTCGTACGAAAATTAGCTAACGCACAAGTTGAAAGTTGTATTAGTTGAAAGGAAGACACAATCAAAGCCGTTCAAGCTTAGCTTGGTTTAACAGAAGAAAATAGCTTAGCAGTAAAAGCAGATGTTTCTAATGAAGAAAGTGTTAAAAATTAAATAGACCAAACAATCTCTAAATTTGGTCGCATTGATTGCTTTGTAAATAACGCAGGCGTTGAGGGTCCAGTTAAACCACTTGAAGAAATTACAGAAAAAGAATTTGATTTCGTTTACGGAAATAACGTAAAAGGCATACTTTTCGGTCTTAAATACGTATTACCGATAATGAAAGCACAAAAATAGGGTGCAATCGTCAATACTTCATCAGTAGCAGCTAATAACGATTCAGTACCAATGAAACGCTATGGGAGCCTGAAGAAGTAGCTAAGTAATTGCGTTTTTACTTTCTGACGAAGCTTCTTATGTAAGCTCATCTTCATTCACTATCGATGGTGCTCTATATAACGTGTAATTAAACGAATAACGATCGCTTGGGCTTTCCTATAAGGATCCTTCAAGGTAAAAATCCTCCAAAATGAAAACGCACGAATGTTGATAACTGCATTCGTGCGTTTTGTTTTTCTTAGTAATTCAGATGAAATACCCCTTTTGGAAATTAACTCTGCTTTGTTTTTCCTTTTAAATAAGAGACACCTAATAACAAAAATGGAATAGGAAGCAGGACAATCATATATGCGTATATATCTAACGTTTTATCTAGCCGATAATGTTCTTTTGACAAATAGTAAGTACCTAGAAATACGAGTAAAACAAGCCCCAAAAACCAACCTCGCTTTATCCACTTTGAAGAAACCTTTGATTCAACTATGTCGTAAGCGATTCGAAGGTATAGGCTGCAACGTATATATGTTCCTACTGCCATTAATAGTAAACCATAAATATCAAAACGATCAATAAATCCCAAACTAATAATTCGTACCGGCTCTAATGCCGGATATACGAAATTGTCAGCCTGCCCTAATCCGAAAATTGTTATACTGCCGGTAGTTGTTGAAAACATCATTAGTGCATTCAACAAGATTCCAATACTCCATAGTAAAAACATTCGTTTTTCACGAATGTTTTGAATGGGCACACATAAAAGTAGCAACAATTCAATCCATATACTAGTGAGAAGCAAAGATCCCCATAATATGGGACTCCAACCAAACTCAAACATGGGTTGAAGCTCACTCCAATCTTTCATCCTCGTGTCCAATAGAGTGACTGTATGCCCTGACACCATAGCAATTATGGATAATACACCAGCCGTTAAGGCGATTCTTTTCATACCTTTTATAGCTACATAGACAAAAAAGATCAAAAACCAAACGAGTATAGCCAACAGAGGGGTCTCAGGCAAAAAAGCAATATAGACGAAATCAACTAACAGAGCAAAAGAGAAAATGGTTAAAAATAAAAAGTAGATAATGAAAACCACCGTAAGCATTGTTCCAAAAAATTTCCCCAATAAATTGTGAAGCATATCAGAGATATTTTCTTTTGGGTATTTAAGCCTCAAGCGATAAATGGAGATTGCAAATATAAATGCTACCGGGAGTGATAGAAATATGGAAATCCAAGCATCTCTTCCGGCAACATCGAGCATTAACGGGAGAATCACGACATGTCCCATGATTGGAAGTGTCATTACTAATAAAAAAAGTGTCTCCCATTTTGTTAACATGACTGTAATCTCCTTCTTCTTTGATCATTTAATTCCTTAGTTTATAAGGGTTGTTATAAGGCTTTTTGTGATGTCTATTTATACTCTTATTTATAAGGCCTTGATGAGTAATGTTCGTATGAACATCAATTATTATATCTGCGTTAGAAAAAATCTCATTCCATTCAGATTGGATATTTTGCCATTGTTTTGGATATTTCCGATAGGTTTCTAGCCCAATTCCTGAAATATCTGTCTTTAATTCCTTTTGAAGTTTATCCAAAGTTAAACGTACGTATTTTTCAGCTAGGTTTGATACTTCCTTTTCAACCTTACTTATCCATTGTTCATTTATATTGCTTTTCGTCGTATTATCAGCTAACGTTCCCTCTATCTCGATATTAAGATGTGCTTTAAGCTGATTTCCAACTAGTGTCGGCTTTATTTTTGTCTCTGATTTCTTTATCTCTACAGAGACCTTCTCCTTCTCATTCAGAGATACAGTTTCACCTCCACTTTTAGCCTTGTTCAAAAGGACATTTAGCCCAACCGTTTCATGTGTATTTAGTTTACCGACCATTTTATCATTTCTAATGACGGCCGTACCGTCTAATGAAGTAATAGTTTTATCCTTTTCTTTTTTTGTTTGAATGATCGGCAGATAGGCATTAGGAATAGGTCCCTCAATTAACTTATAAAATTCATATAATTTTACGGATGTATATTCTGCAATATATTGTGTTTGTTCTAAAGCAGAGACGATTTCAGCTGACGAAAGATCTTCATAAAGTGTAGAAGTACTCAAAATATCTATTGGATTACCTTCTGTAATGAAAAGATAACTATTTAAACGAAACATTTGATCTCGCCGGCTTTCATCAAGGTAGCCAATAAAATCTTCTTTTGCTAATTCCTCACCAATCACCCATAAACGAGCATGATCAAAATAAAGCCGGCGCTTCGCATCTTTTATGAGTCCACGTGCACCGTGTATTATTGAGTCCGCGTCTCTATCTAATAGAATATGTTGGCCATTTCCTCCACCCCCTTCGCCACCACCTTGTTCACTTGATCCAGTTGGTTTTATGATTTCGACGCTGATTCGTAATTTACCGTCAGATTTGTCCAACCCTATTCCATGTACAAGTGCGGAATTATCAAGTTCTTGGCTACTCCAACAGCCCATTAATAAAAATAAAAAAGGGATGATAAATAGAATCCTTCCCATCATTTATCACCTGTCTTAGGTAATGATTTAATTCTAGTCGCACGCTGATTCGGTATGCTTTTTGGTCGATGTTTTTTCCACCTTAACGGCAAACGAATTAGTGAATCTTTCCAATCCTGAAAATAAAAAGGCGCAAATGGCGCCATATAAGGAACCCCAAGTGATGTTAAAGAGATCATATGTGTTAATAAACCAAGCACGGCGACAATTAGTCCATATCCCCCAAATAAGCTGCTAGCAATAAATAACCCTATCCTGAGTAACGCAGTAACATCTGCGATTGGAGTAATGACGAAGGCGGCAATGTACGATATAGATACAACAACAATGGTCGGTGCACCAACCAGTCCGGCTGAGACAGAGACTTGTCCAAGAATTAAAGCACCCACAATACTTAAAGCAATGCCAATTTGTTGAGGAAGTCTAACACCAGCCTCACGGACAACTTCAAACATTAAAATCATCATGAAAACTTCCATTGTAAGAGGAAATGGAACTGTCTCTCTTGCTTGGATGATCGGAACAATCATTTCAGATGGAATCATTACCTTGTGAAAATTAATGGCTGCAATATAAAGGGCTGGTAAAGAAATACTGATTATAAATGAAAAAAAGCGCATCAGGCGAATGAAGGAACTATAATAAGGACGAGAACTGTAATCTTCTATGCTTTTCATATTTTCAAGAAATAGAGATGGAATATACAAACTTACCGGATCTCCGTTAACTATGATCATAATTCTTCCTTCCATTAATAAGGCTGAGGCTACATCAGGACGCTCTGTATTTCCAATAGTAGGAAAGATTGAAAAGGGATGGTCTTCAATGAATTGTTCAATTTCCCCTGAATTATTGATTTCATCCACTTTAATTTGATCTAATCTTTGTTTGAGCCGTTCGATCAATTTAGGATCCACAATGCCCTTTATATATCCCAGCGTTATATCTGTTTGACTAAATTCACCAATTTTTATGGTTTCAAACTGTAAAGAAGGATGTGGAATTCTTCGCCGTAATAATGCAATATTTGTAGGTGATAATTCAATAAATCCCTCATGTGCCCCTCTCACAGCCCGATCTGATTGGGGTTCGGCGATTGCACGAACCTCGTACCCTGGTGCGTTTAGCACCAATCCTTCACTATATCCATCCAGCAATAGTAACGTATTGCCCTTCAGTAGTTGGAATACAGCTTTTTCTAGATTATCTTCATTTTTTATATTAAAAATAGCAATCCTCTCTTTTACTTTTTTTAATTCTTCTCCCTGAGGACTTTCGAGTGATTCCTCGGTCAGTTGCTCTAATACATTATTGCGAATGGCATCTTCATTAATTAACCCATCAACTAAAACTAACAGTGCTTTCAATGAGTGGCCGTCATGTAACGGAATGATGAAATCATGAAAAATGATATCCTCACTTGAGTTTAACTGTTGCTTTAGTCTTTCCTCATTTTTATGAATATCCGATGAGAACGGATGTGAATGATTTGATCGATTTTTTTGTATTCCTTTTGTGTTTTGCTTTATTTTTTGCCGAATGGATTCGATTTTTAAAAAGCGCATAATTTCAATTCATCCCTATTCATTCTCTTAAAATTTGGTATTTTATACCGATATTATGAGTCTTATTTCAAATAATATGTACAGTTTTTTAAGTGTTACCAATACATTTTTATTTTTATGGATTTTTCTTCATAAAGATAGCTGAGAAACTGGGTTAAAAATTATAAATTTGTAAACTTATCAGGTTTTGTTAACTTAACATAAAACATAAAAAACAGACAGAGAACCTTTTCTGTCCGGAGGGTTGTGCTTTTGGCATTTAAATGACGTTGGTTTTGTTAGTATGTTTATAAATTATTTTGAATCATTATATATTTCCATTTTTGATTAATTGCCAAATACAAATAATGAGTAGCTGTTTTATCAGACTAGCTTTTTAAGCAGGGAATAATCTCCTTTTATCCAATTATAAATGGTAAAAAGGAGATGAAGCTATGAATCGCATGGAAGAATCTATCGAGAATCAGCCGTTGAAATGTTCTAAATGCGATAAAGAAATAATGGATGGATGCGAATACCATAATAATAATGGAGTTTAAGATGATTGTTACAGTATTCCTTTGAAAAAAAGCAGAGGTTTAATTATTAATTGATTATAGTATTGGAAATATCTTATATATGGGGTCCCGGCAGAAAAACGAGTGGTTATCTGTACAAAAAAGTAAAATCCTTGATTTAATAATGGTTTTATATTGAAGTTATATACACAACTTAATCGTCTTGATAATGAGCAAGCTAATTGGCCATTTTCGGTTGCTGGCAATCGGCGAAAATCTATTCAGCAAGTAACACTCGTGGTACAGCTCTATAGGTACATATGCAAGAATATAGACCGAAAAAACAAATTGGTCGCAGCATTGATTCTACAATAAACATTAAAACAAAGCTATTTCGAGTAAAACATATAATAAAAAATTGGATGAAGTAAGGATCTGGAATTTGTGATTTAGTGTAACTCCATCAACATTTATAGCCTAATTAAGAGTAGTTGAAAAAAGAAGTGATTATTACAAAGTTACATCTACATCGGGAAGGAAAGCATCCTTCCCTTTGTTTGTAAGTCTTGGTGTATTTTTATTATTACCTTATTTTTAAAATTAAAACAATGCTTAATAATCTTAGTTTCGAGTCAAACAAGGATTATTAATCCTTATTCATGGTACGTGATAGTTCGCGCTGTGCTATAAACAATAAAAGACTTTAAAAAGATTGCCTCTCAACCAATCTTTCCTTATTGTTGTTCGTATTGAGGTTCTTCTTGTTCGATTTGTTGAACACGTGGTTGAATACTATCAATAACGGATTGAGTTTGTTTAGCAGCATCTTGGTAAAGCTGCTTCGCTTGTTGATTATCGGTACCAAGAGCAAATGTTTCAAAACTTGCTTGTGCACTTTTCAATCCTGCTAATGTCTGTTTAACTTTAGTAATAATTGTTATAAAGAAAGCCTCCCCAAAATTTTTTACCTTTCTATATTGCTGAAAAAGAAAGTTGTTTCCCATGCGGTGAGATTTTTGGGAATATATGATTATTTTTGGCGAATTGCACCATTTTTTCGGTAGTAATTCCGTTTCCAAATCCCCATTAACTCTTCTATTTCACGTAAACTAATAAGATAGCGTTTTATAACTTTTTTATCTCAAATTTCCCCCACCATTCCCATTACAGACCAAGATTGGATCTTTGCTAATAATTATTTTTATGACAATAAATGAACCTCTTACTATTGTTGAGGTGAGGAAGGAGTGGAAATACTTTGTAATGCCAGTTCTGCCTCGTTTGCATATTGATTTTGTACGGCTAGATCACCTAAAGCAACAATTCCTACTAATTGGCCATTTTCGGTTACTGGCAATCGGCGAATTTGCTGTTGTGCCATTAAGTTTGCTGCTTGATGAACATCCATATCAGGTGTACCTTGTACGATTTGCTGTCCAGTCATGACTTGAGACACTGGCGTTTGTGCATTTTCTCCTTGTGCTGTCGTACGAAGGGTAATATCACGGTCCGTTACAATTCCAACAATTTGTCCGCTGTTATTTATTACTGGAATAGCCCCGATATTATATTTGCTCATTAATGCTGCAGCTTCCTGTACGGTCTGTGTTTCGTTAACTGTAAGAACATTTGATGTCATGATATCTCTTAATTGTGCCATAAAATTACCTCCAGATATGTTTTTCTTTTATAGAATGGAGAACATTGGCGATATTATTAATGGTAACTTTACCCAATTATAAGCTCTATTTAATTATAATCCCAACTATTCAACAGGTTCTCAACTTTTTTAAGATTGTATGATTTCATAATTATAAAGACAGAATATGGTTATCAAATGGTCATACATTTCTTTTTTAAAATTTCCCTAAAAACCATTCTTAGGTGCTTGACTATATTAAGTAGAGGAAAGTATAGAGAAAGCATTTTCTTTAATAAATTTTTAATAGGATTTAGGTTATCTTCAAAAAGATAATTAAAATAAAAATTATTATTGGAGGTTGTAACATCAAGGAAAGACTATCTGGAAAAGTTGCAGTAATTACAGGGGGAGCAGGTGGCATTGGTAAAGTAACAGCAGAAAGATTTCTAAAAGAAGGAGCTAAAAAGTTATTTTAGTAGATTTATTTGAAAATTCACTTATTAAAGTTAAAGAAGAACTAGACTCATTTGGTGAGGTACTTACAGTTCCAAGCTGACGTTTCAAAAGAATCCGATGTAGAAAGTTATGTTAAAAAAGCAGTTGAACATTTGTGAAAATCGATGTGTTCTTTAACAATGCAGGAATCGAAGGAAAAGTTGCTCCTCTTGTGAATCAAAAAATGGAGGATTTTGATAAAGTAATTAGTGTCAATGTACGTGGAGTATTTTTAGATTTGAAATATGTTTTACCAGTCATGACTAAACAAGGTTATGGTAGTGTGATCAACACTTCGTCAGTAGCAGGATTAAACGTAGTTCTGGTGTATCACCTTATATTGCTTCGAAACATGCAGTAGTTGGATTAACAAAAGCAGCAACGATTGAAGTAGCAAGTGCTAATGTACGTGTGAATTCAATCCATCCCTCACCTGTTAATACAAGAATGATGCGTTCTTTAGAAGAAGGATTGAACGTAGAACAAGAAACATTAGCGCAAAGTATTCCATTAGGCCGTTATGGTGAATCCAGTGATATTGCTAATTTAGTTTTATTTCTTGCTTCAGATGAAAGTGCATTTATTACGGGCGTTCAGTATAGAGTAGACGGTGGTATGGGAACGTTATAAGTTTACATCTAACATAAAATATCAATATAACAAATGATGATCTTTTATAAACGAGAGAGTGTGTATGGACAAGAGTAAATTACAAAATAAAGTAGCAGTCATTATAGGGGGTACGGAATCGATTCAAGGAATGAGGGGACATTATGGGAGTAAGTTTCATTTAATAAGTGTATTTGAGAAGATTTAAATCCTTGAGATTCACTTAATTGATATCTAGTTTTTGGGAGGGTTGTCTGATAAGTCCATCTAAATAAAGCAAGTGTAGAAAAACGACCTGTTTTTCTACACTTGCCTTTATATTTTTTCGGTTATTATCTGAAAGTAGCTTGAGATTTCCGGCTACTTTCTAGATGTTGTGGGCTAATGCCACAATTCCAAACTCGATATTTACCTTGTCGAATCCTCGTAATAAAAATTTTCTGAACGACCGACCGATTGCACTTGATATGACCGAACTCGCTTTCTACTTCCATTTATGACGAGTGCATTGGTGAAGTGTGTCTTATAACGGTTTTAGAAAAATACAATAATGTAATTGTTTTTTCGCAGATAATGGTAAAACTAATTACAAATTACAAATTAAAATGGAGGAAAGGTGATTTCAGAATGGTTACATTTTTAATGGCACTTGTTGCATTGGTAATTTCTTATTTCACATATGGAAAATTTGTTGAAAAAATATTTGAACCTGATGAAGAAAGGCCAACACCAGCCTATGTGAATCAAGATGGTGTTGACTATTTGCCAATGAGCAAACAAAGAAATGCATTAATTCAATTATTGAATATTGCCGGAACAGGGCCCATCTTTGGTCCGATCATGGGGGCTTTATATGGTCCTGTCGCCTTTTTATGGATTGTGTTGGGTTCTATTTTTGCAGGGGCTGTACATGATTACCTAACTGGAATGATTTCCATTCGGAATCGGGGTGCTCACATTCCAGAACTTGCCGGGAAGTTTTTAGGGAATGCTTCAAAGCATTTAGTAAATGTTTTCGCTATGCTTTTATTATTGCTGGTTGGTACTGTATTTGTTAGTACGCCGGCAGCATTGTTGTATAACTTAATCGATGGCAGGGTCGCTTTAATCATAATTATTTTACTTATATTTGTGTATTATTTCTTATCTACGATTCTTCCCATTGATAAGATCATTGGAAGGGTATATCCGATCTTTGGGGCAGTTTTATTACTTGGTACAATGGGGGTTGGTGTGGGATTATTATTTGCAGGATATAAAATTCCTGAATTATCTTTAACCAATATACATCCAGCTGACCTGCCGATTTTTCCAATCTTATTCTTAACGATTACTTGTGGTGCCTTATCTGGTTTTCATGCCACGCAATCACCACTTATCTCTAGAACCACTCAAAATGAGAAACAAGGGCGTTATATTTTCTACGGTATGATGGTTACAGAAGGTGTGATTGCCATGATTTGGGCAGCTGCTGCCATGAGTATGTTTGATGGCCAAACTCTTCAGGGTTTAATTAATGAAGGTACGGCTTCCCTTGTGGTTGGTGAAGTTACTACGACCTTACTTGGTGCAGTTGGTGGTACGATTGCTGTACTTGGTGTAGTTGTGTTACCTATTACATCAGGCGATACTGCATTCCGTGCAGCACGAAATATCCTTGCCGATTATCTTAAAATGGACCAAGGCAAGGCTATCAAACGTTTATCTATTGCAATTCCAATGTTTGTGATTTCCTATTGGTTAACAACCATTGATTTCAATCTTTTATGGCGTTACTTCTCATTTGCTAACCAAGGTACTGCAGCACTTGCTCTTTGGATTGGTACCATGTATTTATTTGTGAAGAGGAAGAATTATGTTGTCTCTCTTGTACCAGCACTATTCATAACGGATATGGTCTTAACCTATATTTTATATGATAGCAATCTTGGTTTTGGCTTATCTTATCAAGTTTCACATCTCGGTGGAATTGTCATGACCATTCTGTTTGCTGCTATATTCTTCTGGAAAGGGAACAAAAACCGGGGAGAAAACTTATCTGCAGATATAGAATTACCTAATAAAGCAACATAAGATGTGCAAGGCCGAATCAAAAAGGTTTCAGTTTTGGAAATTATAGCATGATCCTTTAATGGAGAATAGTTTTAAAATTTTTTAAAAAAACGGGGTTATTCCTGTTTGTTTTACATAATTACGATTACTAAACAATGAATAGTCGCTATTTTTGACTAAACTTATTAGAATAGTTCTATAAATGATTGGATGTAAATAAATAAAAAACCCAGCTCAATTTTTCATGTGAAAGGTGGCTGGGTTTTTTAAGTGGGATGTTCAAAGTAATACTTAAAAAGTAGCTCAAATTATTAGTTGAAAGAATCCTTCCGAAACAAAAATCCTATTTTAAATGACCGAATATACCTTCATTTTCCAGCATTAAGCTTCTATGTGTTTTACTTTACAATTATTTAGGGAATTCCTTTTCATTAGTGTTTTCTAATAACCAAAGTTCTGGAATGGTAACAAAAATATATCCTTCCTTCTTCAAATATGGAATAAGTTCATCTAAGGCTTTTACTGTTCCTGTTAAGTCTTGTGTCCAATGTCCGGCATTATGCATTAGGACAATAGCTCCAGGGTGAATAGAATCCAACACTTTTTGTTTTACTACGTTTGCCGGTAGGCTTTTCCAATCTTGCGAATCTACAGACCATCCTATACCACGATACCCCATTTTCTCCAATTGTCTGACCTGGTCTTCATTTATAGCCCCATATGGAGCACGAAACAATTCAGGTTTAATACAAATAACCGAATAAATTTCTTGTTCATTCTTTTCAATTTCCCATATCATACTTTTTACATCTGTGTCCGTTAGTTTGGGATGCCAATAAGTATGATTACCAATTGCGTGCCCTTTACTATATATTTGTTTTACGATATCAGGATAGGTATGCACTCGTGTCCCTAATAAGAAAAAGGTAGCTTTTACATCATATTTATTCAAAACATCTAAAATCAAGGGAGTAAATCGAGTGTCTGGACCATCGTCGAAAGTTAGTGCAATCACTTTTTGATTAGTATGTGCTTTATAAAGCATTGTATTTGAATATTTTGCTTGTAATGGGTATGCTACTGAAGCCTGAGCTGAATTAGTGGAATAAGCTAGCCCCACAAATAAGATAAAAAAACCTTGTATAATAAGAAAACAACGTTTATAAAACATGTCATTCCCTTCTTTTTAATACTTACCTTAGTATTGAGTTAAACGCAGTCATTATATCCATCCACTTGTCAATTTTTTAATCTGGCACTGTTTAACTTGATTGTTGATTTTTCGAATAACCGATAACGAGTAAATCAAAGTTGCCAATTTTAAATCAAAAATAAAGCTACGTTGAGGCAATAGGAATGTCGGTGTTTAAATTGAAGCGAATATGTATTCAATTAATTTTACTCTTGTTCCTAATACATGCTCGATCGGGTTCTTATTCATACATATCCCTCACTTTTAATTATTTACCAGTTACTTTATAAGTAAAAGTGTCTATTTAGGGAAACCTCTTATTAATGTTTTTAACTTTATAAAGGAGTTTAAAATGAGAAAGAAACAAAAAGTTAGAAATAGGCATATCGTTTTGATACTAAGCGTTATATTAGTATCCATTTTCAGTAATTCTTGGCGTGAGGTTCCTAAGTATTATAAAAATATGGTTTATGTTAGTTCATTTAATGCAATATATTATTTACTATGTAGAAGACATCTCGTTTGGGAGTTTATTCCTTATAGAGTAAATTGGTTTTTTCTTAGAACAGTCCATACACTAATAATAACTCCACTATTAGTGCTCGTATTCTTAAGCAAAATGCCAAATACCCTGTTTAAACAATTTATTCATTTCATACGGTGGACTATAATAAGTACCGTTGTTGAATATTTGATTCACAAAAAGCACTTAATTCTATATGCTCACGGTTGGAATGTTTTATGGTCAGGATTACTATACGTTAAGATGTTTGTATACAGTCATTTATTTACTAAACGTCCTCTACCTACGTTGTTCTTATCTCTTTGTTCAACTGTTTTTTTTATTTTTAAATTCAATGTCCCTTTGAAAATCAAGCACTCTTCAAGGTACTTTGAACCATTAGTTGATTTATATTACCATACATCTTTGAAGGATTTATTTACGGGAAAATTATAATTGAGATTATTCTCTATACAAAACGTAAAGAAACAAGTCATGAGATTATCTCTAGAAATAAGAGATTAAGAAAAGTTTACGACAAAAAACGAGAAAAAGGAAAGCCTTTTGGATTAGCCATATATGGCGGACTCCATCGTCAAGACACTTTTTTCAATAAATAAGGTGGGGTCGGTCTTATAGTCTTTATAAGAGCTAAAATGGAAATAAGAGTAAGAGGTACTCTCATTGCCATAAGGGAAGGTTGACCCTCAACATTTTTTGAGGAAATCCATCCTAATTGAAACTTCCTTTTCAGAGGTGGTTCTGTCAAAGGCGAGCTTGCGAGTGCATGCCTTTACCCTTGACAGGTTCTCCTGTGAAAAGGATACTCTTTAGTTGGATGGATTGAATTTCCTTTCTTGGTGTCTAGTTTTATGGGTCCATTATAATAATCGCTTGTGCGAATAAGCTCTTACATTGGATTTATGCATTATTGAGAAGTAAAACGACTTTTCGAAATATAGTTTAGAAAACACATCTAGGGAAGCAAAACAAAACCTTCCAATTGGAAAATGGAAGGTTTTTTGGCATACTCATTTTTTGCTGGATCAATTAATTCTTTCTAATTTTCCTGTCTCAACATGGAACAGACAGCCAATAACCTCAATGCCTTCCCCATATTTTTTGTAAACTGGATGACTTTTTAAATTTTCTATTTGTTGTAATATATTCTGTCTGGAATGCTCTTGTTCAGACAGATTACATGTTTCTGGTAATCCTTTTTTTATTTTTGAAATCCAACTCTTTAACTCTTTTTCGTTATTACCGCTACAAGCAGCTGTTATCCCCCCGCAGCTAGTATGCCCTTTAATAACTATTTTTTTTACTTTTAAATGCTTTAGTGCATAATACAAGCTTGCATTCAAGCTTGCATCATCATCAGTAACTTGATTTGCAATGTTTCGGTGAACAAACATACTCCCCAGTGGCATGTTAGCAACAATAGAAGGACTGACCCTGGAATCAGAACAAGCTATTACAAAGTACTCTGGTGATTGCCCTTCTTTTAATCTTTCAAAATAATGAGGATCCTCTTTTAATATACTATTAACAAACCCTTGATTGTTATCAGCCATTATTTGCTTACTCATGAGATCACCCCACAGTTTTACATTTCAAAGAGCCTGATCTACAGACAGAAAATCAATTTTGCCCTCGTACTTTTTATCTAATCCAGCTTTTCTAAAAAGTTCATAGACTGGTTGTTTGATTCCAGCAATATAAAACTCTATTTTAGATTTTTTGTAGCCTTCTATGATTTTTGTTAATTCGTCAAGCGCAATAGCATCCATTGAATTAACCCCCGAAAAGTCTAGAATGACTTTATTAATGTTTGCCTTTTCAAGGATAGCTTGTTGAAGTTTTTCTTCAACAAATGCCATGTTCGCAAAATATAACGATGCATCTATTCGGTATATTAACAAGTTCTCATATGTTTTGGCATTTGGATAATACTTCACATTCTTAAAAACATTCTGATCACTAAGATATCCTAATTCAGCTATATGAGGATATGCACTTCTCCAAATAAACAGCAGTAAGGATACACCGATTCCAACTAGTATTCCTTGTTCAATCCCCAATGTAAGAGTTGCTATAAAAGTAATTAGTAATGTCCATCCATCTGCTTTTTTTACCTTGAATAAATGAACTGCTTCCTTTGCATCAATTAATCCATACACAGCAACCATTATAATTGCTGCTAATACAGCTTGAGGAAGAAAGTAAAACAACCCTGTAAAGAATTGAAGCGTAATAAAAATTAATACTGCTGTAATAATAGAAGCAAGACCTGTTCTAGCTCCTGCTTGATAGTTTACTGCTGTCCTTGAAAATCCTCCTGTAACTGGAAAAGCAGAGAAAAATGACCCAAAGATATTTGCCAGGCCTAAACCATTTAACTCTTGATTTGCATTAATTTTATATTTTTCTTTATTGGCAATTGACTTTGCAACTGCGACAGATTCCATAAAACTGACAAATGAAATCGTCAATGCAATCGGTAGTAAAGCCGTAATTGCCTCTATATTAAACATTGGAATTGAAAATGCTGGTATTCCATTCGGAATATCACCAACAATCTTAACACCAACTTGGTCTAATTGAAGAAAACGAACTACTAAAATACCCAAAACTACAACAACTAATGGTGCTGGAAATTTAGGTGCCATTTTTTTAAGTAATATAAGAATGATAATACTCCCTAGGCCAATTAAAAATGTTACCATATTTATTTCATTGACTTTCATAATTGCATTACTTATGATAACAAAAATCGAACCTTTCGGAATATCGATTCCTAATAGATTTTTTAACTGACTAAGACCAATGATGATTGCAGCTGCAGATGTAAACCCACTTATAACAGAATGTGATAAAAAGTTAACAAGAAAGCCTAGGCGGGAAAGTCCTAATACTAATTGGATCACACCTACCATCAAAGCGAGTAGCAGTGCATATGCAATATATTCATCTGTCCCTGGTTTTGCAAGTTGAGACACACCTGTAAATACTAAAAGTGAAACCATCGCAACTGGTCCAACTGCTAATTGTCTAGAAGATCCAAATAGTGCATAAATAATCAAAGGGATCGTTGAAGCATACAATCCTATAACAGGAGGTAAGCCAGCCAACATCGCATAAGCCATTCCTTGAGGAATTAACATAATAGCTACAATTAGACCAGCTGATAAATCTCCTCTTAAATCATTTTTGTTATAATGACCTAGCCAATCAATAGACGGGATCAGTTTTTTTAACATGATCTCTTCCCCCCTTTAAATACGAATTCTACAATTAGATTTCAGGCTGTTGACAAACGCTTGCTTTCTTCGTTGTCTGCCTTCAACTGTGTTCATGATCATTTCGAGAACCTCTGCCCACGGCAAGGCTTCGCCTTAAGTAAGAAAACGCTTTCAATTAGACTGAAATTTATATAAAGTGAACTTTATCTATGCCCTAGACTATTTTTCTTATATTCAATAGTAGTTTGCAAATGTGGATAAACCTCTTTTTTTATATGACCTTCAGGACATGACTTGACATACATACTTTTCATCCATTTTTCATCCGAAATTACCAACTTTTTTCCACAAACTGGACAACGATCTTCCGTAAGCCTTTTGATAAGATTTCCCACAATATTCACCTCTTCCTTGTTTACATGAAACGATTTTTCCGGAAATGAATAGGGTACCAATTACTTATTATGGAAAAACTAAATCCTACAAACTAGTAAAAATATAATTTTCCCTAGTTAAATTTGAAAACTTTGGCTAATCCTATAATTGAATTAATATAGTTTTCTTTTTAAGAAAAGGGTATCTTGATGATACCCTCAGCCTTTTTTTATCCAAAACTTAAATATACCGTTATCCTCTTGAACTTTTAGAAATTCATGACCACCTGATTTTGCCCAGGCTGTCAGGTCGTTTTTAGCCCCTTTATCAGTTGCATGGATCTCTAAAACTTCTCCAGACGCTAATTCATTCATTGCTTTTTTCGTTTTTACAATAGGCATCGGACAAGCTAAACCTTTTGCGTCTAAAGTTTTATTGACATTCATTTGTTGTACCCTCCCTATTTTTGAATTCTGTTAAACTTGACTGTAAAATTGCCTCTAACTGTACCCAAACTCTGTCCTTCAGTACAGGAGTCTTCTTAAGCGCATGACATGCTTATGAGGGTCAGTCCGTATGATGGACTGCACAACGGTTTGGACCAATTTCTAATTCTTGCTTTCTTTCAACATCGGCTTCTTGAACACCACGGTTAATCATAATAATTTCTTCAAAGTTAGGTGGTTTTACAGAACTTGCTGATTTTTCAACATCGTTTAAGAAATCTTCTCTTGTTGCATTGAACATTTTCTCATTACGTGTACGGATATTTCCTAACGTATCCCCAATGTAACCTTCTGCATTCAGCTCTTCGTCAAAGTCAGCATAATGTGCTGGCAATACGATCACATCATCTGCAATTTCAGATACTTTATTAAACACAGTGTTATATAAGTCGTTTGCCCATTCTCTTACTTTATTTCCTAAGTCAGGACGGCCTAGCCCGCTTACGAAAATAGTATCACCAGAGAATAATAATTTTTTATTCACAAAAAATGATACACTTCCTGGTGTATGTCCAGGTGTTTTCACTGCAAGCACTTCTAATTCAATATTTTTAAATTCAATTTTCTCATGTTCTTCAAACGGTTTGAAATCAAAGATTGCCCCTTCACTTTTCATAAGGTAGTACGAAGCACCTGTTTTATCTGCTAATTCTTTCCCTCCGGAAATGTGATCTGCATGTAGATGTGAATCAACAATATGGGTTATTTTTGCGCCATCTTCTTTTGCAGCTTCAATATACTCATCCACAAAACGTGCTGGATCTACGATTAATGCTTCATCATCTGAAACAACCATATAAGATAAACAACCTTTTCCTACTCGTACAAATTGATAAACTTTAATATCTTCATCTTCATAAACTTTCGCTTTATATAAATGCTCACTCCAGGACTTCATTCCACCGCTTAAGTAAGCTGTATCAATCCCTTCATCAGAAAGCATTTCCGCTACCATCATAGATGAACCTTCTTTTGCACATACGACTAAAATTTCTTTATCTGATGGAAGTTTTGACAAAATCCCTTCAACTCCATCAAGTAATTCAAAATATGGAACATTTAAATACTCGAAGTTTTCACCTTCAATTTTCCAATCGTTAAAATCACTCACATTACGAACATCTAAAATAAATAAGTTTTCTTTATTTAACACCTTATCCGTTACTTCTTTTGCTAACATTTTACGTACTGCCATTATCAATTACCCCCTTAGGTATTATTATAGTTAAAAAATTTTTGTAAGTTGATTAGAATGTTAATGTTACATCCGCGTCTTTTGCAAACTCTAAAAATGTTACTGCTCCACCGACTTCGATGCCATCTACAAAAGCTTCTTTTTCTAATCCCATAACATCCATTGTCATTTGGCAACCAATAAATTTAACTCCTAAATCTTGTGCCATTTCCACTAACTCAGGGATTGCTGGAACGTTAGCTTTTGCAAAGCCTTCTGCAAAGTGTTCTTTACCCTCTGGCATAGGAAGCTGCTTGTATGCATCTTTATGAATTAAGTTTAACCCTTCAAATGTAAAGAAAATAGCTACTTCTTGATCTGTCGCTGCAGCTGCTGTTGCAATATTAAACACTTTATATGCATCAAATAATCCACCATTACTTGCGATGATTGCTACTTTTTTACTCATTCCTCATTCCTCCCAGTTTTTAATGCCAACATAATATTATTTGGATCAAAGCCAACAACCCACTTACCATTAACTTCTGTTTGAGGCACTCCCATTTGCCCTGTTTCGTTTACAAGTTGGTTCATTATCTCTGGTTTGGTTTCAACATTTATCTCTTTGAAAGGAATATTTTGATCTACTAAAAAGTTCTTTAGCATAACACAATATGGGCAACGTGTAGTAGTATAGACTGTCACTGTGTTCATATTAATACCTCCTATTTGCTTAAAGTTTCCTTCTTTCCTGTCCAAGCACTCATGCCTGGAACTATATTAACCACATTAGCAAAACCCTTTTCAGCTAATTTTTGAGAAGCAAGATCACTGCGGTTTCCTGTTCGGCATACCACATAAATTTCATCATCTGTGTTTAATTCGCTTAGACGCTCTTCCAGTTCTCCTAAAGGAATAGAAATAGCATTAGGAATATGGTTAAATGCATATTCAGCTGATTCTCTTACATCAAGAACCACGATGTTTTCATTAGCATCTAGCTTCTTTTCAAGTTCTTCATTGCTAGTTACATTAGGATGTTTTCTTTCAATTAAACCATCATTAGATGATTTTCTTAGATAATGTTTTAGTACTTCTCCTTCTTCGATTGTCCCAAGATACTGATGACCAGCACTGTTCGCCCAAGCTTGAATATCAGCTTTTGACCCTTTATCTGTGGCTTGAACTTCCAAGACCTGACCAGCTTGTAAATCATTCATTGCCTTTTTTGTTTTCACGATTGGCATTGGGCAAGCAAACCCTTTTGCATCTAATAAAAAGTCTGTTTTTAATGATTCCATAATATAAAAGCCTCCTATTTTTACCTTGATGGGTATTTTATTAATTAAAAAAATTTACTTAGTTTCGCCTTCCCATGCAAGCATCCCGCCTGACATATTAATCACATTAAATCCATGACTTTCAAGAAATTGAGATGCCCGAGCACTTCGTGCACCAGACCGACAAACCATGATATATTCTTTAGCCTTACTTAATTCATGCATTCGGAATTCTAATAATCCTAGTGGAATATGAATGGCTCCTGGAATTTTTCCAGTCTCAACTTCATCTACTTCACGAACATCAATTAAGTTTAATGGTTTACCTTCTAACAGTAAAATTTCTACTTCTTTTGCAGTTAATTGCTTCATTCTTTTTCCTCCCTTTATCTCCAGGCGCTCATACCCCCCTTTACATTCGTCACTTTTGTAAATCCTAATTTTTTAAGCATTTTACTAGCCTTTTGACTTCTCATTCCACTTTGACAAATGACAATTACTTCTTTGTCTTTTGTCAGCTCCTTCTCTGCTTTTTGTGCAAGCTGATGAATTGGGAGATTTTTAAATCCTCTAATACTATTCCCCTGGAGTTCGGACATCGACAAATTGTTTATTCTTATCTTTTAATTCATTTTTTAGATCTGATGTTGAAATCTGTCTAACACCTTTGTCCGGGATTATTCGATTTATGATAAAAAATAGAAAAAGTGCAATCACTAAATAATTTAGATATTCCAAACCTAGTCCCTCCTTCATGAACGGGAAATTTCCCCTAACTGATTTAGATAAATAAGTTCACGTTACCATCTTCTGCATCAGCTAAATACGCAGCAACCCCTGCATATTCGATATTATCCAAAAGCTCTTCTTTTTGTAGCCCTAATAAATCCATTGTCATCGTACACGCAACAAGCTTTATATCTTGCTCTTTTGCCATTTCGATCAAATTTGGTAGTGGCATTGCATTATGTTTTTTCATCACATCTTTAATCATTTTAGGACCGAAACCTGCAAAGTGCATTTTGGATAGCCCCATCTTATCTGCGCCTCTTGGCATCATTTTTCCAAACATTTTTTCCATGAAACCTTTTTTTACTTCAATATTCTCATCTTTTCGTAAAGCATTTAATCCCCAGAATGTATGGAAAATGGTTACTTCGTGATCATAGGCAGCTGCACCGTTTGCAATAATATACGCTGCCATTGCTTTATCATAATCTCCACTAAATAATACAATTGTTGTTTTTTTGTTTTCTGTCATTATTTTATCACTCCTCAGTTAATATTTTACTAATACCCCTATGGGTATGATAATAACTAAAATAAAAGAGGGTGTCAACCCTTTTTTTTATCTATTTTTCACAAGCAGATTTACGGCTTCTCTTACTAGTTCTTCAGTATTCTTTTCACCACTTTGCTCTGCATAACGTACACAATCCACTAAATTAGAACTAACCACAACCCCAATTGTACGATCAATGGCTGTTCTTGCTGCAGATAACTGGGTGATGACTTCTTTGCAGTCCTTATTTTCTTCCATCATTCTTAAAATTCCTCTTAACTGTCCTTCAACCCGTTTTACTCTATTTTTAATTTGATCATTATAATCCATGTCCTTACCTCCCTTTAACCATTCGTTTCTATTTTTAAAAAGTTTTCCTTAAAGGGTAATTTGTTATGATCAGCTATTCTATATCCGACGACCCGAAAACCCCTTTGTCTTAAAAAGTGAATTCCAATAATTTTTTCGAGTATGCCTGATACAACTACATGTTTGGAATTTCATTAAAGTTTCTCTTAAGATAGGCAGTTGGAATATTGATTGTTCCTTTGTCGATAAAAGGAACAACATTAACAAGTACTATATTATACCCATATGGGTATAATGTCAACTAGATTAAATAATAGAGTGGGTAGATCAATACATATTGAAAGTGGTTGATAAATGCCGTCTACTGAGGAATAGGTGTTTCCTTTTCAAAGAAAATAAAATAGCATCGATATTCGAGGCTTATTTTATTATTTTTTATATAGAACTATTGTTACTAATTTAAATACTACTATTTATACAACTAATTAGCCGATCTTCAATATCCTGAGCAAATTGTTTCATCTTTTCATCATTCAGAAGACTAATGAGTGCTGTTGGTTTGGGCATCCCAATTTTCGTTTTTCCATGGTTGTCATCATAAACAACTATTTTACAAGGCAAGAAGTATCCAGCCATTTCGTTTTCATTTAACACTCTCTGTGCTTCATGTGGGTTGCATACTTCGAGCACTTTAAACTCTTTATGGAATTCTAGACCCTTTTCCTGGAACTTTTTCTTAAGATCAAAACTCCATAAAACACCAAATTTTTCTTCTTTTAAGCTTTCCTCCAGACTTTTAATTGCTTTTTCCATATTTTTATCTGTAACAGCCGTATAATCAAACATAATTATCTTCCTCCCTGAGTCTATTTCATATCAATTGAAATAACTTAATCGCTCGTTTCAAAGAAATAACATTTAGAATTGCTAAAATTAATTTGCTTTTAGAATTCTCTTACATTCACCAAATGCTTTTTTTCATATCAGGTATTTTATTTATAACAAATGTCATGATTACTTTGTTTGCACTATGGTCTTTTAGCTGTATGTTTTCCAAATCACTTTAGATATATTAAATAATTTGGCGTTTTTCCTGATCTGATCTTTCCTTTAATAACTCCAACATCTTAGGTTCAATATCAACAGCATAAACAGTTGGTAGGCTATTGACAGTTTCGTGCAATCAAGTGAAAATAATATTTATAATTTACTTTACCATAAATACCTTATAGCCTTTAAAGCGTTCCTCATTAATTTGGGCCGATTGCGGAACAAACTAACATTCAATTCTGCTAATCAACAGCTTCTTCTTTTTTATTAACTTTGAACTCTCTAACAGATTCTAGCAAGCTATCAGATTTCCTTTCTCCGAGGTTTTCAAGAAAGTCAATAAATTCTCCTTCGCCATTTTCATCGCCAAAATCGTCCATTAAGTCATTAAGTTCCCATTCAATAGTCTGTAACTCTAGGGTTGAACAGGTGTTTAGGAAGTCCATCGTATCATACATATCATTACGAAGTTTCGTATAAATCTCCCACGAGTCTTCTTCCCACCATCTTGAATCTCTTCGGTTCATCATCCAGCGAATTTTATCAATAACTAGCATTAAGGTCACTCCTTCACCTTGTTAAATGCATACTTTTTTCCCTTGCTACAGGCACCTCAAACGGAAGATTAGGAGGTTTACGGTTTAGATCAATGCGGTATTTGCCGAATCGATTGACGTGAGCTGTAACATAGGGGCTTAAATAGGAAATCAGCTCTTCATCATAATCATTTCCGTCTTGCATGTAGTCATGGAGAATACGAGATAAAGAGAACACATTATAAAAGATAAGACAATTGGCCACTAGGTGGTTATATTTAATGACCTTACGCTGTTTTTCCCTGTCATTCTCAGCGATAATCCCTTCGCCACCAAAGAATAGCCACTTGGTAAACCCATTAAAAGCTTCACTTTTATTGGTAGCTGCTTGAATCGTTCCTCTCAGTTCCTCGTCAGCCATATATTTTAATAAAAACATCGTTCGTATCACTCTTCCAAGCTCGCGAAACGCCTGATACAGCTTATTCTTTTTGCTGTATGTACCTAGTTTATTAAGAATGGTAGATGGGGTAATTTTACCTGACTGGATCGACATAGCAACTCTAATCATATCCGGATAATGAGTCTCAATGAGCTCCCAATCGATTTCTCCTGAAAAAAGATCATCAATATGCTCATATACCTCTTCTTTACAAGGACGAAATAATTTTAAATCTTTCCAATTACGAATTCTGGGCATTAACTGAATACCTAGTAAAGAAGAAAGCCCAAAGACCGTTGTACTCTGTCCTTGAGTATCTGAATGGAGAATTTCAGGTCGAATTTCGGCTTTATCATTCATCAAAATATCTAAAATATGAATCCCTTCCCATACTCCGCAAGGAATAAAATTGCTGAATAAAGCAATATAGGTATCCGAAACATGATAATAGCCAATTCCGCCATATCCTCCATAGCGAATATGGTTTTCGGATAAAAGATTTTGCTCATATAAATCCCATTTGGTTCCATCGGCTGAAGCTCTCTTTCCATCACCCCAATATTTTGGAAGATCGAATTGGTTATAGGCATTAATAATATATTGAATCGCTTTGTCTAGGTTTTCTATAGTTACATGACGTTGATTAATCCAAGCTATTTGTTTTCTGTCTAGACTTCCTATTGATCGAGCTGCTTGAGTCGGTCCTAAATTACAACCATAGCAAAAGGCATTTGTAATATACCGTTCAACGGCATTGTCTAATTTCGCTTCATGTCCTGAAATGGGACCAAAAAAACGGGTCCAATTTAACCAGTATTCAGTATCGGCCAACATATCCAGTACATTGATTGGTTCTAAGTTTTCGGCTATATATCCTTCAAACTTCTTTAATTCAGTGGGGATTTTTTTCTTCTTTAACTTTCCAATCACAACTTCGCCATTTTCAATTCGTACCTGTTCATTGTGAGGAAAGGATTGATCTGTTTGGCTTGTAACTTGTTTAAAATCTTGCTGTGTCTTTCTAACGAAATCAGTTCCAGAAACAGGCAAATTTACATGCTTGCAAAAATCGGCTAAATTCTCCTCATAGTCTTTCCATGTAATAAGCTGCTTTCGGTAATCTGCATATTTTTCACTTCCTTCTATATATAAGTCTCCTGCTTTTAGCTCTAGCATAATTTGCGACAAGACGCATACTTCAAAGTGACGGCGATTGATTTCATCAGGCATTTTTTCCTTCTTCTTTTTAGGACTAAGCCATCGCCACCAGGAATCAGGAATCCAAGACAAGTCTAATAAAGATGTTATATCCCAGTCCTTTCGCAACTTTCCATTCTTTTCAATATGAACAATTGATATGTATTCCTTTTTCGTATATTGATGAGAGAGGAGAAAAGAAATCGCCTCTTCCAATGCTTTATCTTGTGTTGTTGAACGAAGTGGAATGGATTTAAGAATTTTAAATAATGTAGCTCGGTGGCTTTTATAGAATTGCCATAGGAATAGATAATAGTTGTCTCCACTAAGGGCTAAATGGTTTTCGCAATCTTGTAACACTTGCGCTTCTTGCTCTTGGAGTACCTTTTGCATCTCCTGAATTTTTTCTTCAGGGCTGCCTTCCGTTTGATAAGCAAGTAGTAATTCCTGGAGGGTTGATATTAACGAATCCGTACGTTTTTGTGTTTTTTCTTTATGATCCTTTAAACGTTGACGGCCTTTTTTATGAATGCTCATCATCCTTTTAATGAGCATTTCTCCAATATCATCTAATATTTTTGACAATTGCATTGATACAAAGGAAAGCGCAAGCGCATATCTTTTTTTAGACTCCATTTCCATCATACGAGAGGCACCTAACGTTTTGGCTTCAGCTGCCATTTGTTTTACTTTGATATAAGGAATATCTTCAAGGAAATCGGTCGGAATGTGCTGGTTTATTAACCAATTCCGACGTACAATTAAATTGTTGAGGTGTAATAAAGTAGCTCTTTTCGCGTCCTCCTTCAGTTCATTCCAAGGACTGTAAGCAGTGCCCTCGGGTACCTGAAAAAGGTGATCTATATTCTTTTTTTGTTCATCATTTAGTGCATGATCAATCTGATGATAGATGGCACGATATGATTTAGTTCGAACATCATTGGCTGCATCTTTTAAGGTATTATAGACAGGTAATTCGTATCGTTGACGGATTAATTCTTCAATGGCAGCATTAACTAGATCGGCCGGGTCATCCTTGTTAAATGCTAGTTTGCTCATTGTATCAATCAAAATTTGATGGGCCTCATGATCAAATGGCCGAAGCTGAAGGTAATCCCGAACAAAGCGAAAATGCCGTTTGGCAGTTCTTGTTTCACTATACGTTTTCCACTCTTCTTTCGCAGGCAAAGGCAAGTATGCTTTTTTCGCAATATGTCTGATAATGGCTTCTGGAACATCGACAATACGGATAAAAAATCCAAGCTTCTGTACGGTTTTGATTAAAACAAGTAAGGCTAATTCCTGCAAAGTGCCTTTAGACTTAACCTCTGCCCATTCTATTTCATTCATCACTGGGGTGTACACTTCTTCCAAATCTTTCTCGGTCAGATTACTCTTAAATCTGGGGTATATGGTATCCTGAATACTTGGCAAATCATATCCCACCTTTATCTGAATTTTTAGATTCCCTATTTTATAATAAATAAAAACCTATCGTTTTGATAGGTTCGGTTAAATTATCCATTATTTTCCATAGTGGCCCCTCAATGTGCGAATCGTTTCCGTACCCCTTATTGCACGTACAACAAATTTCACATTAGGTTTTATACTAACAACCTTTCTTTGGTTTCTCTCCATCGTTCTCCCACCCTAAATTAATATATCTGGTTTCAAAGGATTGAAGTTCAAAGTTCCCTTTTAAATTAGACCATAAAGACTCGTAAAGTTTTTCTGTATATGATTCAGTTGTATATCTAGTAATTTTTGATATATAAGATAATTCAAATGGTTCATTTTGTGCTAATACAAACAAATTAAAAATACCCATACGTCTTATCATTTGAGGTGAAACCGTATAATTAATATTAGCTATCGAACTGTATTTCCGAAACATTTTGTTAATTGCATCCCTTGTCATTGGACCCTTTTGTCCAATTAATAGTTTGTTACTTTGATAAATGGGTCTGACTTCTAAATAGTCTTTTATCATTTTAATAAGAGGCTCAGTTATGCTAATTTTTCTTATAGTAGACTGGGATTTTGCACCTTTTGAAATTTTAAATCGTATATAACCTTGTGACGGATTAGTAATTTCTATATCATCCAGTTCAATATTAATAAGTTCAGAAATCCTGCAACAAGTTCCGTATAATAAGTGAAATATAAGAATATCTCTCTTATTTCGCACTTCTAATAATGTTTGCCGCAGTCTATCTAAATCATTAAAACTCATCATTCTCATATTCCCGTTGTTTGTTTTAATCTTAATTATTTCATTTGGTTCAATCTTTAATGTGGATTCTCCAATATGATACAAAAATTTGTTATACCGAGTGACACTCTTAATTTTTCGCAAAACAGTATTTTCGCTATATTCGGAGTATAGAAATATTGTATATTCATTTAATACTTCTTCTGTTATTTTGGGGTCTAGTTTTTTACTCTTTAACCAGTCGTAAAACTGAGCAATGTCAAATACATAGCTCTTAATCGTATTTTTAGACAAGCCTTGTCTTTCTAATTCATTGATAAATTTTTCGATCATGCGTACGCCCACTCCATTTCTTTTATTTACCTTAATTTTACAAAATTCTACATAACTTGTATACATAATTTTTATTGAGTTTAATAAAAAAGATGGGTATCCTTGCTAACCCATCTGTCTATCTATACTAATACTATTTATTGAACTCCATCTTCCAACTAAAATATTCGTTATCAGGATTTTTCTCATAACGTAAATTAGCATCAAACTTATTGCCTTTTTTACTCGTTAGTCCTTTAACCAAAACGACTCCATTTTTTAAAAGGCTTTTTACCATTGTTTTTGTTGGTTTCTTTTTCATTGAAGCTAAATATTTATCATTCTTCCAAATGACAAATTTACAGCCATTTTTCCAGTTGCTACATCCAAAGCCTTTCTGACCTTCAATAATTCCATGCCCGCAAAGAGGACATTTTCCAAGAACCTCAATGGTTTTCTTTTCGTTTGATACTTCATTAATAATGATGTCTTTTTCATTTTTAATTGTTTTAACAGCATTTGTTGTAAAATCAAAAATTAAATTCAAGAAACTTTCCTTAGTAAACTTTTGCTTTTCAATATCAGACAATGTTTTTTCCAATCTACCAGTGAATTGTAAATCAAACAAATCCTTTACTGGAAATGTTTCAACTAACTTTCTTCCTAGTTCCGTACAAATCAAGTTTTTATTTTGAGTAGCAATATAACCGACATCTTTTAGTTTTTTTATTGTTTCAGCTCTTGTAGCTGGTGTACCAATGCTATAACCACTTAAAATAGCAGCCATCATTTCTTCACTGTCTTCATCCTCTTTGTCTTTACCCTTGCCGCATGTTTCCATTACTCTTAATAATGTTTTTTCTGTATGGTATTTTGGTGGTTTCGTTACATGAGAAGTCAATTTGTGGTCTTCAATACTTACGACCTCATTTATATTAACTAAAGGTAGAATAGTATCCTTCGATTCGATTTTCTCAACCTTTTTCCATCCTTCAACTAATTGAACCTTCCCTTTAGATAAAAATTCTCCCTCTACATTATTTACAGTTGTTTTTAGAGTAGTCTCTTCATATTCCGCTATAGGCATAAATTGCATTAAGAACCTATTTTTCACAGCACTATATACAATCATTTCATCATTAGTCAATGCTTTAGGGATTAAATACGTTGGAATAATGGCACTGTGACTTTCAACCTTCTTATTATTAAACACCCTTTTTGTTCTTGTAAATCTCAGTTCACTTTCATAAGGCAGTCCTTTTTTTAGAGCATTTAAAACATTTTCTGCCCGTTCAACAAGACTCTCATCCAAAAAATTGCTAGAAGTCCGGGGATAGGTGATTAGTTTTTTCTCATACAATGATTGTGAAATCCGCAAAACTTTGTCCGAAGTCCAGCCCTGATATTTGTTCGTAATAAACCCTTGAAGATTGGATAAATTAAATAAATAAGGGGGATATTCATTTTTTTTCTCAACATTTTTTTCGGATACGGCGCCCTCTTTTCCAGACAAAAGGGAATCAATATCCATTAGAACTTGTTTATCTTTAAATTTATCCTCATTGTTAAGATAATAAATCCCTTCATATTCACTACCTGATCGGGTTGCAAATAATGCTTTTAGTTTAAAATAATCTTCTGGAACGAAATTTTCTATTTCTTTATCTCTGTCATAAATAATTTTTAAAGTTGGTAGCAAAACCCTTCCAATATTAAGCGCTTGTCCTTTACCCTTTTGATATTTTAATGTTGCCATAGAAGTAAGATTAATTCCTATTGTCCAGTCCGCCCATTGTCTACCTATACCTGCATCTCTTAAAGGCATCATCTCATCGTTGGGTATTATATTTTTTAGACCCTTTAGTATTTCATTCGGTGTCCACTCATTTAATAGTAATCGATAAACCTTTTTACCATGTTTTATCATATATAAGATCGTATCTCCAATAATTTGTCCCTCTCTATCATAGTCACACGCAGATATAAGATTAGTAACATCATTTCTTTTAATTAGACTATAAATGATTTTCAATTGTTTTTTTGCGCCTAAATCTTCTTTATCTCGATTTTTTTGATTTGATTTCACCTTATATCTAAATTTATCTGGAATGAAAGGAAAGTTTTCTGTTCTCCATTTTGCCATTTTCTCATCATAATCTTTTGCATCAAATAACTGTAAAAGGTGACCAAAAGCCCATGTGATAATATAATCGCTGCCCTCAAAATAACCATCCTGTCTACTTTTTATTTTAAGTGCATCTGCTATATTCTTAGCTACAGAAGGCTTCTCTGTTAGTATTAGTGTTTTGCCCATCTTGATGGTATTCTCCCTTCTTAACTTCGTTTAAAACATAATAACTACTAATCTTTAATTTTTGAACTCATAATTAATATTTTATATTTATAAAGTTTTTTCGGCTTGTCAATCTGAAGATTTATTTAGGGAATTTAGTGAAAGAACCAATAAAAAAGGATATATTAAAAATTAGAAGTTTTGATATAGAGGTTTTGAAAAAGTTGATGTGATTTTCTTCTTACTACAAGTTTAATCCTTATTATGAATAAATAGCTATTGCATAAAATTTAAATTGTCCCAAATAATCTAAATACCTGTAATTTCTTCTCCTTTTAAATACTAATTACTCCATTATGTCCACTTTCATTATGTCCACAACATATGGACATGCTACAAACGGCTATAATTCAGCTTTTCTCCTATTCTATCAATTATGTCCATATCCTTTTTTGTATATAATGCTCTCGGATACGTAATATACTTTTTTTCGTATAGTGATTGGGCTACTTTTAATACTTTTTCTGAAGTCCAGCCTTTATATTTTGAAGTAATGTAACCTTGTAAGTTGGATAAATTGAATAAGTATGGTGGGAATTCACGCTTTCTCTCCACCTTTTTTTCCATAATTGTAGCTTGTTTTTCATTAATAAACGATACAATTTGTTGCAACTCTTCCATTTTTGGAAATTTATCTTTGTTATCAATGGTATATATGCCTTCGTATTTCTGTCCACTTTCCGTTTCAAAAGTTGCCACTAATTTAAAATAATCTTCAGGCGTAAACTGCTCAATCTCTTTGTCACGATCATAAATTATTTTTAATGTTGGTAGTAATACACGGCCTATATTTAAAACCTTTCCAGACCCTTTTTGATATTTTAACGTTGCAACTGAAGTTAAGTTGATCCCTATAACCCAATCAGCCCATTGTCTTCCAATGCCAGCATCTCGTAATGAAGCCATTTCACTGTTTGGTCGTATTGATTGTAGACCTTTTAATACTTCTTCTTTTGTCCACTCATTAAGTAATAGACGATATACTGTTTTATTTATTTTTGTATTATAAATAATCGTGTCTCCAATAATTTGTCCTTCACGGTCATAGTCACATGCAGAAATAATGCCATTTACATCTGGTCGTTTCATTAGTCCATAAATAATCTTTAACTGTTTTTTAGCACCTAAATCTTCTTTACCTTTTTGTCTTGGGTTACTTTTAACTTTATATTGAAATTGCGAAGGTATAAACGGAAAATAATTCATGTTCCATTTCCCCATTTTAGCGTCATAATCTTTCGCATCATATAGCTGAAGGAGATGACCAAAAGCCCAAGTTATAATATAGTTTGAACCTTCGTAATACCCATCTTTTTTTCCTTTAATATTTAAGGCATCCGCTATATTTTTAGCTACAGACGGCTTTTCAGCTATTATTACTTTCATTGCTTTATTCCCCTTACATTTATATTTCTCTTTTATAACTTAGCGGTATGAAACATAATATAGTTTCTTGTCGGTTTCCTCTTTATTATAAAATAGAAACAAATGTTTGTCTAAAGGTAATGGATGTTGCTTTCTGGAATAATGGTTGTAACCGTAATAGTAGGTATATAATGGTTTTCTATTATTCCTACTATTATGTGGCCTTTAAAAAATATTGCAAACGAATGCTCTCTATCACTAAGTAAATTCACCACTTCTTGTTCAATTACTTGTAAGATTTGCTGTTTTGAAAAAGAATACAACGATAAGTTCGGTTTTAATCTTATAATAATTTCCTCGTTATTAACTGGAATTCTTAACATAATAATCCCCCCTAATCATTTATATGAACCGTTACCAAAAAGTATTAACGAGGACAATTTGACCTTAGGGGGACATTTATTGTATATTAAAATCGTCATCAAGTCTTCGATGGACAAGATGGCGAAATAAATATTTGCTCAACGTATTAGGAGGAAAAAACATGCAAAACGGTAAAGTAAAATGGTTTAACAACGAAAAAGGTTTCGGCTTCATCGAAGTTGAAGGTGGCGAAGATGTATTCGTACATTTCTCTGCTATTTCAGGAGATGGTTTTAAATCTCTAGAAGAAGGTCAAGAAGTTTCTTTTGAAATTGTAGAAGGAAATCGTGGACCTCAAGCTGCTAACGTAGTGAAATTGTAATTTCATGATTTAAATATAGCGGTTATATAGAAAAAAATGAAAGCCCTTCAAATTTAGTTTTGAAGGGCTTTTTCATCGATTAGGAAATTATAAAAATGGAAAGTTGTGGATAACTACTAACTTTGTGTTGCTACGTCTAGCTCCTTTGGAAAAGGCCCTCGAGACATAAGTCAGTCACTTCCGGTGGACAAAGAGCGTCCACCTGCAGCGCCGCACCTTTCTTGTCGGGCCAGAACGAGCCGCCTGCGCTTTTGTTCTCTTTATATTATAATGCTTTCCTTATGTCGCAAAAAAGATTTTTTAGATCTTTCCTTAGCGATTAAACGGATGTATAGAACTTATGCTCTTAACTAAACATAATTGTTAGGAGGAGGTTTTAACATGGCAAATGAAAATCATCAAATGCATACTGGTTATAACGATTTAATGCAAGTACAAGTGTCTATTGAAACAGCTGAAAAAATGGTAGGTTCTGCTACAATGAGTATGGATCCTGAAAGTCTAGATCATGCTGAACGTGCAATTGGAAACGCTCGTACCCTATTATCGGAAGCAAATCAAAATAGTACTGGGTTAGACACGAACTTCCTACAAAATGCAGAGCAATCGCTTTTAAGATGTGAACACCAATTGGAGGAAGCACGAAAATAAACAAACCGCCTTTTTAGGCGGTTTTTTGCATTCCTATTATTTAGATAACTGTTCGCCCAGTCTCTTTATTTCACTCCCAACTGTACATTCATTTATACAGAAAGATTGTGCGAACGTTTTACCACCTTCTTTTCGCAGCGTTTGTTTTACGAGACATTCGTGACAATACGTATCAAGTATTTCACCAACCTCCATTAAGATCTTTTTTCTGTTCATCTTCCGTTGTTCACCCCTACTAATTAATTTCCATATGGCTTTCAATAGGCGTACCTTGAAGAGCTTGTTCTGCCAGCCTATCTGCCTCAGTATTCTCTTTCCTACCTACAGCTTCGTAAAATGGTTTTATTCGTAAAGCTTTTAAACGCTCCTCTATTTTATCTAGCCATTTATTAAAAGATTCATCATAGCATGGCCATTCTCCTGAAAGTTGATTAATTACCACTTGTGAATCACCTTTAAACGTTACTTCACAGTTGGTAATTTCCAAAAGTTCCAGTTGTTGAACCAAAAAGTAAAAAGCTGCATATTCCGCTTCGTTGTTAGAATCTAGCTCTTCTAGCCTTGCGTTATATCTATTTCTAAATTGCTTTTTGTTCTGTTGATAGTATATAACAGCACCAACTCCTGATAAATGAGTTTCCAAATCAAACCCACCATCAAAATAAGCAACCACATCCGATATTTCAGTATCACTTTGTTTTAACCATTTGCTTAACTCTTTTTTAGTCCATGTTGAACCATTTTCGTCGTATAGTTCTATCTGTTTTACTCGTCCTGTTTTTTCTATATCTTCTAATAATAAAAGTGCGTGTTGTACAGTTAACTCTTCACTCTTAAATAAAGATTTTAGCTTTTTAGGGGTAGCATATGTCCATTCAATTGTTATTTTCATTGTAAACCCTCTCTAAATTTTTTCAATATATCTTTTTAAAAATGGAAAACCAATTTATAATTAAAACTTAATATGTATTCTTATCTTATCACAGCAAGTATGTAAATATGTTACAACAAGCTATACAATGTGAAAGTATCTTTGCTTTTTTTAAGCTAGATTCAATACTGTGAATCAGGAGTGAGGAAATATGATTGAAGTTTATATCGACGGTGCAAGTGCCGGTGACCCAGGACCATCTGGCGCTGGAATATTTATTAAAGGCCATGGAAAAGCAGAACAATACTCAATTCCACTAGGTATGATGTCAAACCATGAAGCAGAATATCATGCTTTAATTAAAGCGTTACAGCTTTGTGTTGAATATAACTATAAGGTTGTGTCGTTTCGAACGGACTCGCAAGCAGTTGATCGATCAATGGAAAAACAATTTGCTAAAGATGATCGTTACAGTTCTTTAGTAGAGGAAGCGTTAAGATTGGCAGACAAGTTAGATTTATTTTTTATTAAATGGATTCCTAGCAAACAAAATAAAGTTGCTGATCGATTAGCAAGAGCAGCAATCAAGTTAAACGAGGGAGTATAGGGAATAATGGGGAAAAAAATGACAGCAGATTTATCATTACTTTTTGTAGCATTTATATGGGGGGCAACTTTTGTATTAGTGCAAAATGCAATAGCATTTTTACCTCCTTTAGCTTTTAATGCAATCCGATTTTTTATGGCAGCAGTTGTACTATTAATACTATTAATTTTTTTACATAAACGAAATCGCATTGTTATACATAAGAAATTACTACTTTCTGGATTTCTTTTAGGTATTTGGCTATTTTTAGGATATGGTTTCCAAACTGTCGGGTTACTGTTTACGACGTCCTCTAAAGCAGGATTTATTACCGGTTTAAGTGTCGTATTAGTACCGATTATTTGCTTCATTTGGTTAAGACAAAAAATAAGACCGCAAGCTAGTTTAGGTGTTATTATCGCAACGGTTGGCTTATATTTTTTAACGTTATTAGACTATTCAACGCTTAATGTTGGAGATTTCTTTGTTTTACTTTGTGCGTTTTCATTTGCAGGGCATATCGTACTAACTTCTAAATATGCAAAAGACCATTCACCACTAATTTTAACTACTATACAGATTTTGACTGTATCTATACTTAGTTTGATTGCGTCACTTATTTTTGAGAAGCCTTGGACTATTAACTATTCGGTTGTACTAAAAGTAGAAGTAGTATTAGCTCTTTTAATTTGTGCGTTATTAGCAACAGCTTTAGCATTTTTTATACAAACGCATTTTCAACAACATACATCCCCAACGAGAGTTGCTCTTATTTTCGCAATGGAACCTGTATTCGCAGCTACTACAGCATACTTTTGGGCAGATGAAAGGTTATCGTTAATGGCAATAACTGGTTGTGTTTTTATCTTTTTAGGTATGATATTAGCAGAACTTCCTATCAGGAAGCGGATTGAGAAGATTGAAACATTTTAAATAAGTTACCTTTAATAACAAAAGAAGTAGCAGAACCATTTGCTCTGCTACTTTTACTAAATTATCGCTCTTATTTTTGCTAATTCATACGCTTCTTTTTTTGTTTGTATTTGTTCTGTTTTTATTTCTTCTAATAATGACACGAAAAAACTACCATCGAATTGTCTTTGTGCTTTTAACGTGAGTTCAATCGCTAAGTTAACTTGTACATCGTTACACCCTGTGTAATGTTTACCAAACTGAATAAATCCTAATGCATCTTCTTTAAATACAAAGCCTTTTGCGGTAAGGTTTTCAATATAATGTTCCGTGCTTATATTTCTCAAAATAACCATCCCTATCCCTTTTTGTTCCCTATATTAATTTTACCGCAAAATCCGACATTTGCCTATTTCTTTTTTGATAAAGCGTAACCTGCTGCCCCAATTAACATTCCTAATAAAGCTCCACCTACTACTTCTTCGGGTTGATGTCCGAGACGTTCTTTAATTCTTCTTTCATTTTGATCATATTCATGTCTATCAGGCTTATCTTGTAAACGTTCGACTTCTTCGTGAATATCATTGACAGCTAGAGAAAGTTCACCAGTTTGTCTCCTAACACCTTGTGCGTCATACATTACAATTAACCCAAATATACAAGAAAGCGCAAAGTCAATAGTAGATACTCCCCTTTTCATTGCAATAAAAGTAGCTAATGATGAAACGCCAGCAGAGTGTGAACTTGGCATACCACCCGTTTCAAAAAACATTTTTACATCCCATTCCCCTGTTTGTATAAACTTTATCGGAATTTTTAATGCTTGTGTCAACATCATAGCACTTATTGCAATTTTAATTGCTAAATTCACCATCATCACCTCTACCTTAGTTTTGTTTATCTCTCAAGATGTATTCATTTTTACAAACTGTAAATAAGCATATTTTTTAAATGGTGAGGTAATATAACATTGGAGGTGGTTAATAATGAGTAAAAACAAACAAAGTAATCGTGGTAAAGCCGCTCCAGGTGTGAATCCACAAGGTTACGGACAAGATTCTGGTTCTGTATCTCCTAAATCAAAATTAGAAGATCGAGCAAAAAGAAGTAACACTAAAATTTAAGCAGCTAATAAAAGAACAAATGCCCATATAGTCAATTAACAATAAAAGAACCCTACGTTTAAAAACGAAGGGTTCTTATTTATTCATTCTTTTGTTATCCCATTTAGCCTTATACTTAAATTTTTAAGTAAATCTGAAGGAATTATATTATTTTCGTCTATTTTTAATTGATCTTCATTCGAATTGGTTTCTTTTATAAGAGCCATTTCTTTATGAATTGCTTCCATTTTTCTGTCTAATGAATTCGCAGTATATGCGGCTGTTTTTAATTCGTTTACTAATGTTTCTGGAACTTTACCATTGTATTTATAGTATATTTTATGCTCTAAACTAGCCCAAAAGTCCATTGCAATTGTTCTAATTTGTACTTCCACACCAACATCCTCTACCCTATCCGACATAAATACAGGAATTTGCAATATTAAATGCAGACTTTTATAGCCATTTTCTTTAGGGTTTTTAATATAATCTTTAACGCTAACCACTTTAATATCTTGTTGTTTTTGTAGCATCTCCGCAATTTCATAAATGTCAGATAGGAATGAACATGTAATTCGAATTCCTGCAATATCTTTAATATTCTCTTTTATAGAAGAAAAGCTTATCTCTAGTCCTTTTTTGTTCAACTTTTTTAAAATGCTCTCAGGTGATTTTAATCTTGATTTTACATGTTCAATTGGGTTGTATTCATGCATATATTGAAATTCTTGTTTTAATATATCAATTTTTGTGTTCAATTCGTCCAAAGCAAATTTATAAGACATCATAAACCGAGTAAATTCGTCTTTCCAATATTTTAAATCGTTTTTTAAGTTTATAGCTTGTATAGCGTTCATTACAAAGTCTCCTTTAAGTAGCTTACAAGTGTATTTACATTTTTGTTTATCTGGAAATACAAGATGAACGTGTGGTCAATTGTGACTGACTAGTCATTCTGTATCCTTATTTTAATATGTTTATATTAATTTTTCAAGTTTTAACCGTTCTGAACTAAAGAAAAAGAAATATAAAACGACGGATCTTGACACAACAACAGAAAGGAATGAAAAAAACTACTTCTTCATTCATGGAGAAGTAGCTTTAGAACATGAAGATATAGTATACGATCATTAAAAGTAGACCAAGTGGTAACCCAATTGTTGCCCACTCTTTACTAGTAATTTGTAGCTTACCAGCTGCTATTATATTTGGAATATTACCTGGTATTAACATACCGCCACTAATAATTAAACCTAATAAAATAGACCGCACTGTTTCTTGCTCCATTACAGGGCTAATTTCTGCAGCGGTTAAGGTTGCATTATCTAAAATTGCGGAGGCCATATTAATCCAATAAAGTGCAGATGGAGTAAGGCCTAAAAAATATTTTTGAATAAGTGGTTCAAAGCCTTCCCCAAGGAAAGTGAGACCCATTACAAAAAAATAGATTTTTAAAGACCTGACTAAAATGTCTTCATATGTTTCATTATCTTTTACTTCATGATATAACCCTCTTTGGACGTAAGGTTGTACGACAACTGCTCCTACTAATCCTAAACTTAAAACACCTAATATTACTTCTTTTCCTAATAGTCTTATTAAATAGAAGAAGTCTCCATCCAATTTATTTATAGCAATTGTTGCTAGCGGTTCACCTGTAGGGGTTAATGCCGCTCCAAGTCCAATGGAAAAGCACGCAATTACAACAAATCGAATAGTGGATGCTCTTTTCAATTGAAGGGAGCTTACTATTAATACTAAAAGTAATGCAGCAATTATTGCTGTAATAATACTAGATACTAGCCCTAAAAATACGATAACGAGAAAAACAAATAAGCGAAACGGTATAATATTACTTATTTTATTAATGGCTAATTGTAAAGGTTTACGAAACCATTTAAATAAAAAACCAGCACCTAATACTGCTAGAGTTATATAAATTGGGGCAAATGCAGCATTTAAGAAAAGAACACTATTCATTACTCCACCAACAATAGCCGCCAACACTCCTATAAAAAATAAAAACAATTCTAAATTTCGTTCTACCACTCTACTAGTTAACGGGATAAATAAAACTAATAAAAATATAAAAATCAAGCCTAATATCAATAGTTGTCAACTCCATAATATTTTTCAACACAATCTATGTATATGCAGAAGTCGGACAAATTAGAAGGAATTCTATAGGACAAAAAAGATGAAACCAATCGGCTTCATCTTTAACATACTTTATTAACGATGGAGTGCAAGTTTTTAAATTCAAGTTCATCAAATTTAGAAAACACTTTTTCACGGTTAATCGTAATCGACGCTTCTTCTAAACTACACTCTACAGGAACTTCACAATGAATTTCTGCTAACTTCCTTGAGAGATGTAATAAATCCATTCCCTCTTCAAACTTCTTTTGTTGAGCTTTTGTTAAGGAAGAAATATTGTTTAATATACCTTCGATCGACTTGTATTCCAGTAATAATTTAGTAGCAGTTTTTTCTCCAATCCCTTTAACTCCTGGATAATTATCACTAGGGTCACCCATAATAGCTTTTAAGTCAATTAGCTGTTCTGGTGTGAGGCCTTTCTTTTCAACAAAACCATCGTGATCAAACACTTCATAATTTCCGTATCCATTACGTATTAATGCCACTTTTACATTATTCTTTAATAATTGTAAAATATCTTGATCACCAGTTAAAATAATTACTTCTGCTTCATTTCTATATTTATTAGTTAACGTTCCGATACAATCATCTGCTTCATACCCTTTTAATCCTATGTTAGGTATATCAAAAGCTTCTACCACTTCTTTTACTAAATCAAATTGTGGGACTAACTGTTCTGGTGGAGCAGGTCGATTTCCTTTATACTCATCAAACATCTCTGTCCTAAACGTTTTACTACCCATATCCCAACAACAAACTATATGAGTCGGATTAAAGGACTCAACAGCAGTTACCATATGTTTAACAAAACCTTGAACTCCGTTAGTCGGTATACCATTCGATGTATACATAAATCGATTGTAAACACTAGTTGCATAGAATGATCTAAAAAGTAACGCCATTCCGTCTATTAATAATACTTTTTTCATTTTAACACGCTCCTCTACATACAGTTAAAATTATAACATATTGTTCTGTGTTCTAGAGGACAAACTATATATTTGGTGGAAGTTTACAAGATTTTTATCGTATTACTTAAAGCTAGAGGTAGAGACATAACTATTTTTTTAAAACAAAAAACGAACAAAAAATTAGGAGGTTGGAAATAACCCGCTCCGGAAATTCTGCAATTGTTCGTTTTTTAATCATGACTATTTTAGTTTTGTCTCAGCCACATTTCCTTACTCATATTCTTTTTCAATATTTTTTGTACTTCTTATTGTATTTATTGGTCTAACAAGACTCTCGATTTGTTCGCGTTTTCCTTCTAAAAATGGTGGTAGCGATAGCTTCTCGCCTAAAGTTTCATACGGTTCATCTCCCATGAAACCTGGTCCATCTGTAGCGAATTCGAATAAAATTTGTGGAGCAAGTCTTGCGTAAAGTGACTCGAAGAAGAAACGGTCGACATGACCAGACGTTTGGAAACCGAAGCTACGTAAACGTTGATCCCATTCAAGTATCTCTTTTCTATCCGCTACACGAAATGCAGCGTGATGAACTGTACCAAATCCTTGACGTGCCTGAGGTAAAACGGTATTGTGCTCTGCGATAACAGAGGCTCCGTTACCACCTTCTCCTACTTCAAATAAATAATAATCTCCTTCTTTAGAGCTCTCTTTAAACATGAGAACCTTTTCCATCATTTCTTTAAAATATTTAATATCTGCCACTCGAATAAATAAAGGTCCTAACCCAGTAATTGCGTATTCTAAAGGAATAGGACCATTTTGCCAAGCAGTTCCAGAAGCAACACCTTCGTTTTTTTCATCAGAAATTAGTTGATAATGTTGATCATCAAAATCAACAAAGGATAAAACTTTTTTACCGAATTGTTCTTTTACGCCGCTATGACTAACATTTAAACGATTAAATCGTTTTTCCCAGTATTCAATGGCTGCATCTGATGGCACTCGGAATGAAGTTTTGAAAATTTCATTTGTTCCGTGTACCCCTTTTGGTATACCTGGAAAATCAAAAAATGTCATATCCGTTCCAGGACTTCCTGTATCGTCTGCGAAAAATAAGTGATATGTTTGAATGTCATCTTGATTCACTGTCTTTTTCACTAATCTCATTCCTAATGTATATGTGAAGAATTCGTAGTTTTTTTCAGCACTACTAGTAATAGCAGTTACGTGATGTATACCTTTTAGCATTTTATATCCTCCTAATTAAGCTAGTTTCTATTATCTTGAATTCGAGATAAATATATCATTAGATTATGTTTGTGTCAACTGTTAACTTGCTTTAAGGATAATTTATACTCTCCAATGTTACCTTTTTCATACAAGTTAGTAATAGAAGTTGAGTAATTAGAAATCATTCCACGAAATGATAAGTTGCGTTCTGGGACTACAACATCAAATGTTCCACTATATAATAGTGTTGTAATGTCATGATAATGTTCACTATTTACGTAAAAAACAATTGAAATTGTTAATAGGTCATCTTCTATTTCCTCGTAATATTTCTCTATATTTATTGAATAACCATTTAAAGTAATTTTATTTACCATCATTTCACACTCCTAAGCTAAATAAAGCAACGGTATTATTATAGCTAAAAAATAAGCACCGTTACAAATAACGGTACTTGTTCAAACATTATTTATTTAACGGGATTTTAAATTTATCATTAAAGTAATAGTAATTTTTTGAATGGTCACTTTTTAATATAATCGTTTCTGGTAATGTTTGATTTATAGGAATGTCCACTTGAAATATAATATTAGAATTAGTAGTTCTTCGACTCATAGAGTTAGCATCAACATCTTCCCAATAGAAATCTAAATAAGTATTTTCGTTTTCTCCCCATTCATAGTCTACATACCACATATAATCAAAAATATACGTTTCTGCTATGTGTTCTTTCATTTTTTGTTGTCCAATTATCGATACTTGTAAACGCTCGGGTCTTTCGTCATTCGCTTCTAATTTTTCGACTTTTACGTAGTCAAAATCAATATACTCATCTTTAATAGATAAAGGAATTTGAATACCATCCTTTAACGGAACTTCCATTTCGATATTTGCAACATCATAAAATTCAATTGATTCCAATAAGAAAAATAAATCCTCATCCTTTTTGCCTTTCGTTGTTGGCATATACGCATCCTCATTATAATAATAATGGTGATACATATGGGTTTGCTGTCCATAATACTGCCATGGCTCATAATAACTAGATAGCGACATGCGATTATACATATAACTGAAAGGATATAAGGATTCTCCCTGATCATTAACTATACGATATTGATAATGAAAACCTTGATCATCTGCATAGTTTAATTCTTCTCGTTTAGCCATCCTCCTCTCTTCCTCAGCCTCTGTATAATCCACTGTAAATGTTAATTCACTACCAACTTCACTATATCTAAATTCATTAATAATAATTTGATACTTATCTAATATCGTCTTTGTTTCATAGGAAGTAAATACTTCTGCTTCCTTTAAACCTTTACTATATTGGATAGGAAGATCAATTTCCCAACTTCCGAATATTCCACCTATCCTATAGGGCAGAAGTTTTATTGTAAATTCTTCAGGTAAGGTTTCACTTACATCACTCAAATAAAAATATATAGACCCTTCCTTTAAATCGTCACTTGTTGAAATAATGGAAGTTTGTTCTATTGGTACAAATTCATTGTCTAATTGTATTTGTAATAATCCAAGCTGATACACATTGAGCATATGTGTGTCATTATTTAAGTATGTTGCATCTAATTCTCTCTCTGTTTCTATTTTAAAGTCTATTTTCGATAATGTTGAGGTTATGTCAATGCCCGTTATTTCCATAGTTATTTCTTTATCGCTTGCCGTATAGGTACCCTCTTTCCATACGTTGTAAAATTCGCCGTGTTTCATATAGTTACTTGCAAGAGTGGTCCATTTTTCCAACGTTGGTTGAAAAATAATAAACATTGTAAAAATACCGATAATACTTCCAGCTGCTATTGATTGATAAATTGCCTTTTTTCTTTTACTTTTTTTATTCATACTATACGGTTTTAATTGTTGTAATACTTTATTTTTTATCATTTCTGGACATGCAGCTTGATTAAAATAATTATGTATTATCTTTAGTCTTTTCTTTATTTCTTCTCTTGTTTCTCGACAGAAAGGACAAAACTCTAAATGATCGTCTATTGTTACCCTTTCATAACTACTTATGTTTCCTAATACATATAGAAAAAGGAGGTTAGGTCTCATACACTCCTCTTTAGATGACAAGTTCTCATTAATTAACTGCCAAAGTGCTTTCTCCACTTCTAAAGGTACTTCTTTTTTTTCTTCTTGAAATATATAGTGCAAAATTGTTTTTTTATATGGCGTGGTGAGTTGTTGAAAGGTCGTAACGAATGATAAGTGTTTTTGGTCATGAAGTACTGATGTTGAGGTTCTTGGTCGTTTTTTTTCAAATAAGTAGGTAACAATTCTTTCGGAAATCCAGCATGAAAAAGGCTCGGATTGATTATAGTTTTTTAAACTTTCGTATATATAAATAAATGTATTAGCAACCACATTTTCACTTTCTTCTTTATCATACCCTAATAGAAGAGCAGATTGATAAAGTCTAGATCCATAGTCTTCTAAAATCTCTTCAAAGGAATCTTTATTCCCTTCTAAAATAGACTGTATGTTCATACATTACATCCTTTAACAACAATATGTTTAATAATGCCTATCAAATTATCTATTATATAACACCATTTTAATACGAAACTGATAGTATTTTCAATATATTTAAAATATATAAGTCTATTTCGAAGGTAGAAAACATAATAAAAAGGCTACCCGAATAATGGTAGCCATTTACTTTTAGTTATTCTTAATTTCCACACAATTTATTTCGCCAAACTTTACAGCACCCTCATTTATATGAACCACTTCATTCGCTGCTAAATTAGTGAAAATAACAGGAGTTATAGTAGACGCTGCTTCGTTTTCAATAATCTCTAAATCTACTTGTAATAATGGTTGACCTTGACTAACTTTATCACCCTGCTCAACAAGGTTTTCAAAGCCTTTACCTTTCAAGTTTACAGTATCAATACCAACATGAACGAGAACTTCTCGGCCGTCTTCCGTTACAATACCTACTGCGTGCTTCGTTGGGAAAAGATTAACAATAGTCCCTTCAACAGGTGAAACGACTGTCCCCTCTGACGGTTTGATCGCAAAACCATCTCCCATCATTTTTTGCGAAAAAACTTGATCAGGTACTTCGGATAAAGGTAAAAGCTGTCCTGTCATCGGTATTGCTATTGTTGACGTTTTATTTACATTACTCTGTACTTTTTCTGAAGTAGCTGCTACTTCCTCCATAACTGGAGTTTTACCATTGATTATATCTTGGATTTGTCCTTTAATAATTTCTGAACGCGGACCAAATATCGCCTGAATATTTTTATCTATCTGCATTACGCCAGAAGCACCAAGTTTTTTCAATTGATTTTTATCTACTTGATTTACGTCTTTAACGCTAACGCGAAGACGTGTAATACATGCATCTAAACTAGTTAAGTTACTTTCTCCGCCTAGAGCTTTAAGAACACCTAATGGTAACTCATTCTTACCAGCATTTCCATTGTCAGACTTTTCTTCTACATTTACTTCTCGTCCAGGAGTCATTAAATTAAACTTCTGAATTGCGAATCGGAATCCGAAATAATAGATAACTGCAAATAGTAATCCGACTGGAATTACAAGCCACCAATCTGTTTGGTTTGGTAGGATACCGAATAGGATAAAGTCGATAACCCCTCCTGAGAAAGTCATACCTATTTTTATATCTAACATATGCATAACCATGAACGATAAACCAGCAAATACTGTGTGTATCGCAAATAATAATGGCGCAACAAACAAGAAACTAAATTCAAGTGGTTCCGTTATTCCTGTTAAGAATGACGTTAATGCTGCAGAACCCATAATACCTGCAACCATTTTCTTTTGTTCTGGACGTGCACAATGATAGATTGCAAGTGCTGCTGCTGGTAATCCGAACATCATAAATGGAAATTTACCTGTCATAAATGTACCAGCGGTTAATTCAGCACCATCTCGAATTTGCGCAAAGAATATTCTTTGATCTCCACGAACAATTTCACCGGCAGCACTCGTATAACTTCCAAATTCAAACCAAAACGGTGAATAGAAAATATGATGAAGTCCAAATGGTATTAATGCTCGTTCAATTACCCCGAACACAAATGCTGCAATTGTCCGGTTAGATTCTGTCATTATATAAGAAAACGTATTTAACCCTTCTTGCGCATACGGCCAAATAAAGTTCATAATAACACCTAAAACCAATGCAGCGGCAGCCGTCACGATTGGAACGAAACGTTTACCAGCAAAGAAACCTAAATACGTAGGTAACTCGATATTATAATACTTATTATACATATAGGCCCCGAGTAACCCGGCTATTACCCCACCGAAAACACCCGTTTGTAACGTTGGAATTCCTAAAACGTTTGCATAAGCTGGGTTTAAATCTACATCTGCAGCAGTTATGCCTCCAATAACACTCATCGTTACATTCATAATTAAGTAGCCAATCATTGCGGCAAGGCCAGCTACACCATCTCCACCTGCTAATCCAATTGCGACACCAATAGCAAACAATAGTGGTAAATTAGCAAAAACTATATCTCCCGCTTGTTCCATGATAGACGCAAGTAAAACAACCCATTCAGCTTCTAGCGCTGGTATTCGATTTGTTAAGCTAGGGTTTTGAAGCGCATTACCAAATGCTAATAAAATCCCCGCTGCAGGTAATAATGCAACCGGTAGCATTAATGCCCTACCAACACGTTGCAAAGTACCAAAAGTATTCTTTAACATCTTTCTTTCCTCCTATTTACAACTAGAAATAATGAAGCATTTATGTAAAATGTTTCAGATAACAACAAAAAAACATGAGAAAAAGAATCGGTTAAAAAATGAAGATAGAAAAATTCTGCCTTTATTTTTTAGCCTTTTCTCCCTCTCATGCCTGCACTACCAGTAACACGTGAAAAAAAGCGTGTTTATTTTATTGTTGTTTAGAAAGCCTTTGCAAATGAAGCGTTATGTAAACGGCTTCTTCATCTGGTACAGGCTTTTGTAATTTCTGTTGCATTATCTTAATCAATTTCCAAGCAAGATTGTAACATACAGGATATTCATTTTGCAATACTTTTGCTAATGTTTCTTGTTTTTCAGAGGGAATGTTCCCTTCTGATATGCGCTCAATGGAACAGTGAAAGTGATGAACTAATCGAAGGTAATTAACATCTTTTCTATCAATTTTTATATTTAAAGATATTTCTATTATTTGTACAAGTTCATTAATAAGCTGTGTATGACGATTAATTTCAGAAAGATTTTTATTTGTTAAAGCACTATGAATATGAAGGGCAATAAAACCAACTTCTCCTTCAGGTATATCGATATTTAATTTTTTATTTAACCAGTTAACAACTTCCATCGCTACTGAATATTCTTTCGGATATGCTGATTCTGTTTCGTTTAAGAAAGGATTTTTAATATCTATCCCTTGTTGTATTCTCTTAACAGCAAAATATAGATGATCTGTTAACCCAACATGAATATGTTCATTTAATTGAATTTGTAATCGTGTCTCTATCTTTTCCATACATTCATTCATTAACCCGATGAAGGATTCGTCAACATAATCAAGTAACTGCTTGTACTGTTGTTGTTCTTTTTCATTTTTTAAAACAAAAAACTTTTCAGCTTTCTCACTAGAAATATTTTCTCCAGGCTTTTTTCCGAAACCAATACCTTTACCTGTCAATATTACTTCATTATAGCTCGGATGAATTGCGATAAGAACATTATTATTTAAAACTTTCTTTACTTGCAACATAATACTGAAACCCTCCAGTAACCTCATTCGACAAAATTAGACACTATTCTATCACTCTATTATAAATTAAGCTACAATAAAATGATAGTCAAGAAGTTGGCGATACAAATGGTATAGTAAATTGTAGTAAGTATAAAAGAATCGTTAATGTTATTAGATATACTTAGCCAAAACACACCTATAGAGGGGAATCAACACTTAAATGGCGTTGTAATATTTTTCATTTTAATATTTTTTTACTTACTTGTTTTTCTAACCATTTCCAAGGGATAATATTTTTCCATTTAATTTGTGTTTTAATTGCCCTACCAACAGGATATCGTAAAGGTGGATTTGGATTCTTAACTGCCTGTACTATTGTTTCCGCTACTTCAAGTGGATTTTGAGCGTTTTCTTCAATGTGCTCAACAACTTGGAACATTTTGCTTTTATATGCTGCATATGGAGATGTTTCGTTTACCTTTATTCCTGAAAATCCTTTTGTCCAAATATCTGTTCGGTAAGAACCAGGCTCTATTAATACGACTTTTATTCCAAATGGTAATAGTTCAAACCGTAAAGATTCACTAAATCCTTCTACGGCAAATTTGGAAGAAGCATATGCACCTAAGGCTGGAAAACCAAAATGTCCACTTATACTGCTCATGTTAACTATTGTCCCATTCCTACTTTGCCTCATATGAGGGATAACTTCTTTCGTAAGTGCAACTAAACCGAAAAAATTTGTTTCAAACTGTTCTCTCAACTCTTCCATTTTCATTTCTTCAATGAAACTTCCAAATGCATAGCCAGCATTATTAATTAAGACGTCAATCCGATCATATTTTTCGATAGTAGTTTGTATTACTTCTTTTATACTATTATGATTAGTAACATCTAATTGGATAATATGGATAAATTCAGACAAACCAGCTCTTTCTATTTCTTCTACTAACAATGTCTTTTTTTGTAGATTACGCATTGTAGCGATAACTGTATATCCTTCTTTAGCCATCTCAATTGTTGTTAAAAGTCCAAAACCACTAGATGTTCCTGTAATAAAGCAAATAGGTCTGTCCATTTCCGTTTCTCCTTCTACTTTTAGTGTACGTCTTAAAAAGTGTTATCTTTGTATATATTCGACTCCATCTAGATAATAATAATAGCATAGTACTTATTGCTAAATAATGGTTTACTAAAATATAGTTGAAATTATAATAGAATCGTGTTATATTAATTAAGCGATGAGCTGAATTGTGTAAGTCGAGCAACGAGCCATTTTGGCAGGCACTATGTGGAGTGCTGTTTACTCGCCTCAATTTTCGAAAAAAAAGAAACCTGCATTTATGTAGGTTTCTTTTTTATGTTCAAATAAACATTATTTCAATCTATTTTAAAATACGGGTTTTCATTTAATGGAGTCCAAAGGCTTGTTTGCTCTAGCATCGCCGCCATTTTTAATAATAAATCTTCCTTTCCTCTTGCTGCCATAAATTGAACTCCTACAGGTAAACCTTCGTTTGTTACATGGAGAGGTACAGACATTGCTGGTTGACCTGTTAAATTGGCTAGTTGAGTAAATGGTACTCTTTTCAAGCTATCTTCCACTAACTTATCTACGATTCCAAGTTTCTTCAACAGTTTAGCAGACCCGATTTTCCCTGTTACTTCTAATGCAAGCTTTTCCAATGATTTTAGGTCATGGTCTCCAATTTTAGCAGGTGGAAATGCTGTTGTTGGAGTTATATAAAGATCATACGTTTCGTGAAAAACTTCCATTTCATATGCAGCTCTATCCCATTCCTGTAAACTAAGAACAAATTCTTGTGCAGTTGTAGCCTTCCCGAGCAAGCTTAAAAGCCAAGTAGTCGGTTCTACATCTTCATATTTCACTCTTTTTCCAATTACTTCTTCTAATCGTGATATAGAGGCACTCACTTCTCCAAAATATAGTGTAATATAACTCGCTGCCAACTTCTTACCATCGACCGGTGCATTCTTTTCTATTACATGATGTCCTAAAGATTCTAAATGCTTTACGGTTTTTATTACAGCAGCCTGGCACTCTTTGTTTACTTCAGTTAGAATAGGAGATTCGATAGAAAAGGCTATTTTTAAAGGAGTCTCTATCCCTTTTTCTATTTCCTTTAAGTACCTTCCATTAAACGGAGGTGCCGTATAAGCCCCTGCTTTTTCTACACCGTTTAATATATCCAGTAATGCAGCACTATCTCTTACCGTTTTTGTTATTGCATGTTCCACTGTTGCACCTTGCCAATACCGTCCGTTTTTTGGTCCAACAGGTGTTCTCCCTCTAGTAGGTTTTAAACCAAATAATCCACAATATGCTGCTGGTATTCTAATGGAACCTCCGCCATCGTTTGCTCCAGCAAATGGTACCATGCCTGATGCAACAGCTGCAGCTGAGCCACCGCTAGAGCCACCAGGTGTATAATCTAAATTCCAAGGATTTCTAGTTGGGCCATAGTGTTTCGGTTCTGTAACTGCCATTAAACCAAATTCTGGAACGTTTGTGTAACCTAGAAAAAGCAACCCTTGTTTTCTTAATCGTTTTACATATTCCGAATCTTCGTTTGAAACATAGTCTTTATGCACTTTGGAGCCTAGCGTAAGTGGCTCCCCTTTCATTTCTTGTGAGATATCTTTTAACGCAAATGGTACTCCAGCAAAGATACCTTCATTTTCATCTACTATTTCTTTTTGTACCTTCTCTTTTCGAGTATAAATAAAGGCATTTACATCTTTATTAACTGATTCCATTTTATTTAAAGCTGCTTCCAAAACTTCGGGTTTACTAACTTCCTTCTGCTTAATCAACTCGGCTATTCCTAAACCATCATAATTTTCATATCCAAAATGATTCAACTAAATCCCCCCTTTTATGCTACATACCGTATTCTCTATTTTTCATCTAGAAACCTTCTAAAACAAAAACAATTATTTTTAACTCCCTCCTCACCTTAACACGAAATATATTTCGTTCGCATAGGCTACTATACGAAACATCTTTGCTTCGTATTCTCTGCGGAAGGGAGATTTTTATCGATGGAACTTACTTTTGCACATTGGATGTATTTAATAGGGACATTAGTAATAATCGGAACCATGTTATTTAGACAGAACGTAGTAGTTCCGTCCATATTAGTTACATTTTTAGTAGGTTGGATTTTCAGTGGCTCTTTTACGTTTGGTTTACAAACAATCTTTAACGCAAGCTTAGTTGCCGCTGGTGAGCTTTTCAATATATTCCTCATAATAGCAATTATGACAGCATTGTTACATTCACTAAAATCGTTAGGAACAGACGAACAAATGATTACCCCATTTCAACGAATAATGAAAAATGGTCATATTTCATTTTGGGTAATCGTTTTTGTAACGTATGCAATCTCACTATTCTTCTGGCCAACACCTGCAGTCCCGCTAGTCGGAGCACTATTAATTCCTGTAGCAGTCCGTGCTGGACTACCGCCAATCGGTGCAGCGATAGCCATTTCTCTTGCAGGTCAAGGGATGGCATTGTCTTCAGACTATATAATACAAATTGCACCAACTTTAACGGCAACAGCAGCAGCTGTTGAAATTCATACCGTTGCAGATCGTGGTTTTGTGCTATCCATTATTACTGGAACAGTTGCCATTGTTCTAGCTTATATTTTAATAAGAAAGCATATTCAAAAGCCTTCCATTGACCATTTACACATATGGGAGAAAACAGAACAAACAAATGAAGATTTAAAAGAAGAATTAAATAACCAGCAACAAAAAAGTAAATATAGTCTACTTTTTGCAATCCTTGTTCCAGCTACGTTTTTAAGTGTTATTGCCTACATGGTATTAGCGAAATTTGTTACATCTATTCCTTCTATAGAAGGCGGTACAGGTGCTGCGCTTATCGGTGGTGCATCTGTTTTATTATTAATTGCTGCTTCTACATTTCGTAATGTTCGAACATCGCTTTCAAATGTAAGTGATAATTTAGTTAAAGGTTTCTTGTTTGCGTTTAAAGCAATGGGACCTGTTATACCGATAGCTGGTTTTTTCTTTGTCGGTAGTGGCGAACTCTCAGCTAAAATTTTTGGCACAGGTAGTGAGGAAACCCCTTCGTTTCTTTTCGATTTAATTCTAGCTGGACAAAATTTCATTCCTGAAAGTGCGTTTATTGCCGGTTTCGGAATATTATTAATAGGTATGATTACTGGATTAGATGGATCTGGTTTTTCCGGTTTACCTCTAGTTGGCGCTCTTTCTGGTGCTTTAAGTGACAGTGTAGGTGTAGATGCTGCAACATTAGCTGCAATAGGTCAAATGGGTTCTATTTGGGTTGGTGGTGGAACGTTAATAGCTTGGTCGTCTCTTGTAGCAGTTGCCGGCTTTGCAAAAGTACCAGTAATGGAACTTGTAAGAAAAAGCTTCATACCTGTTGTGTTAGGTTTGATTATCTCAACTTTTATAGGCTTGTGGATATTTTAATAGTAATAAAGGTTGATGTTCAAACTAGAATATCAACCTTTATTTACTAACATTAGCTTAATGATACATATTTATCGTGAGAATATGGAAAATAAGATTATATCAATACTTAAGGAGTTAACATGACCTTTTCACGTTTACAAATATTTTTTGTAGTTATCCTATTTGTCGGTATTTCAAATCATGTTTTAATTCTTCCTCACTTATTAGGAGTCGCAAAAAGAGATGCGTGGATAAGTGCAATTTTTGCTTATGTAATTATTCTCGTTTTAGGTTTTTTTATCTTTTGTATTATGAAATCTAATAAAGAAAAACTCATTTTATCTTTTTGGATTGAAAGAAGAGTTGGTAAATTTGTTTCTCTAGTTATTACTTTATTATTTGCATTTTTTATCCTATTAACAACTGTAATTTCATTCTACGATCTTATGCAATCTGTTAATATATATTTCCTTCCATTAACTAGCCCATGGATGATTATTGTTCCATTTTTACTTATAAGTGTTTGGGCGTCCTACAACAATCTACGGTCAATAGTTTATATATCCACTATTCTTTTACCGATAGTTGTTTTGCTCGGTTATTTTGTAGCCTTTGCAACGATGGGAGAAAAAGATTATTCGTTTATATTTCCTGTTCTTGTAGATGGTTATGGACAAGCGTTAAAAGGCACAATCCTTATTTTAGGGGGCGGTGTCGAAATTCTTGTTTTATTATTTTTACAACCATATTTAAAACAAAACTTTACTTACCTTCAAATTATAATTCTTATCACATTCCTTACAGGATTAATTTTCGGACCAACGCTAGGCTCCCTTTCAGCTTTTGGGCCAAATGTTGCTAGTGCGATGAGATTTCCAGCTTTTGAACAGTGGCGTTTAATAACTTTAGGAGAGCATATTTCACATGTTGATTTTTTAGCAGTTTTTCAATTTTTAGCTGGATGTATCATACGGATTTCATTAGGACTGTTTATTGTTACCGATATCGTGAGTAGTGCTACTAAGTTCAAGAAAAAGACTGTACTATTTATTTGTTCTTTCATCCTACTTCTATTCACGTTACTACCGATAAGTGATATTTTATTTCTTAAAATTGTTGGACAATTTTTTTACCCTATTACCGTTGTATTCGGCATATCTGTTACTCTTATTTTATGGATTTTTAGCTTTATAACACCTAAGAAAGGACCTTACAGTCATGAGCAGTAATGTAGCAGAATTAATTAATATGGATAGTTTACTCCATAAGTCTCTCTTACAAACGAATCAGCTAGAAACTCTTGTATCCCGATATGCGGATATTAAAGTTTTACATAATTCTAACATAAAATCGGTCATTGCTTTTTACTGTGAAGGCATGATTGACACACAACAACTTAATCATTATTACCAAGCTGTTTTGGATTATCTTGAAAATGAAAGTAAAGAAGATTCGTTAGAAGAATTACCGCCTATTCAAAAGCTTTTTACTAAGAAAGAAATGGTTGATCGAATGTTTAGCGGAGAGCTCCTCTTTTATAAAGAAGGAACAAACTATTTCTTGTCTGTTAATATTGCAAACATTCCCCAAAGGACACCAGAAGAGTCAAAAACAGAAGTTTCTATAAAAGGTCCACGGGATGGGTTTACTGAATCAATTTTCACGAATATTTCCTTAATACGAAAACGATTTAAAACAGACCAGTTATATAATGAGCAATTTGAATTAGGAAGTTTATCTAAAACAAAAGTCTCTCTTCTATATTTACATGATAAAGCGGATAAAAAAGTAATCAATGAAGTAAGAGAAAGATTAACCTCGTTCGAATCAGAAAGTGTTATTAGTGGCGCTCAATTAGAACAATGGTTATCGAACAAAACATTTTCTCTTTTTCCGTTATTCGACTACATAACTCGACCAGACTTTGCCGTTGAAAGTATGTTGCGTGGGCGCTTTATCATCGTAATAGATGGGTCTCCAATGGTTTTAGTCGGTCCAAGTAATATATTTTTACTCATTAAATCTCCTGAGGATGTTCATTTTCCATATTATTTTATAATATTTCAAAGACTGTTAAGAATAGTAGGTTTAGTTATTGCTATTTGCCTACCTGGATTTTGGTTGTCTATTTCAAGTGTTAATATCGATCAACTACCTTTTCCGTTACTTGCAACGGTAGTGTTATCTAGAGAGGGCTTACCTATCCCATTAGCTTTAGAAGCATTATTAATATTAATGCTTTTTGAGCTTTTGCGAGAAGCTGGTGTCCGAATGCCGACAGCTATCGGACAAACCATTTCAATTGTTGGGGGATTAATTATTGGAGATGCTGCAATTCGTGCAGGACTAACTTCCCCTACTATGATTGTCGTTATTGCCCTAACTGCCGTTTCCACTTATACATTAATTAATCAGTCTTTAACAGGGACGGTTACCATTTTAAGAGTTTACGTATTAATTTTTTCAGCTGTTTTAGGGATGTATGGTTTTTTTGTAAGTATTATTAGTATTTTAATTTACTTGTCACGACTAAGTTCTTTCAACATTGCATATTTAGAACCTTTATCTTCGTTGCAGTATAGAGAAATGTTATCTGCGTTTTTATTTAATCCATTTAGAAGAAAGAGGTTTTCAACATCGATGATACAGAAATGGAGGCGATAATGCTTGAAAAAAATGGTGCGTTTCAGCTTTTCGTTATTGATGATTCTCCTCCTAACTAGCTGTAATACTGACATTAAAGAAATACAAAACTTAAATTTTGCTACTGCGATTGGTGTTGATTTCCGAGACGACCAATACCATATTTATGTTCAAATGGAAAATTTCAATAATGTCGCAAAAACAGAAGGTGGTGATAGTTCTGAACCTCAAGTTTGGGTATCGGAAACAATTGGCGAAACTTTCATTGCTGGATTTTTTAAGGCATATGAAGCAGGACAAGAAAGAATTCTATGGGCACATGTTAACGCCATTGTTTTAAGTGAGAGCGCAATCGAAAAAGGATTTAATAATATTTTTGATGGTATAACAAGATATCACGAATTTCGATTAACACCATGGGTGTACGGCACTCAACTGCCGATTGAAGAAGTATTATCAACTGTTGGTTTTTATAATCAAACATCACTAGATACAGTTCTGCATAATCCATTAAGAATACATGAACAAAATTCTACAATTAGACCAATGCAGCTGCATAAATTAGTTCGGGAAATATTTGAACCTAGTTTCACTACGTACATCCCTTCTATTAGTATTGATACAGAACAATGGAAAAAAAGCTTAACACCTGAACCTAAGTTAAAAATAGACGGTGCTTACTTTATTCAAAATTCAAATTTCAAAGGATATTTTCCATATGAACAAATTAAAGGTATCCGCTGGCTAACTGAAGATACCGAACGAAGTTTTCTCCTCATTCCAAAAGATAATGATCCTCAGTTTTTAGTAGCCGTTTCAAGACCAAAACCAAGAATTGAAGTCGTATCCGCGAAAGAACTGTTTCAGTTTAACGTTTCAGTGAGGGCTGAAGGGGTTGTGAGTAACAGAATAACTAATGAAACACTACCTATTACAAAAATGGAAGAAGCAACAAATAAGATGATTGAAAAAGAGATTGAACAACTATATAAGTTAGGTGTAGAGAATAACATTGATTTTTTAAACTTGGAACATAACATTTATCGAAATTATACTAGAGACTGGAAACGGTTAGACAAGAGCTTGACTTTACAAGAGGATAATTTAACAGGAGTAACCGCTAATGTGAAACTAAGACATTCGGGAGCATTTAAAAATAAAATAATAAAAATGGAGCATATAGAATAAAGAACTCCGATAGGTTGCTAAGCCTTAGGAGTTCTTCTTATTATTAGATATGAATCGGTACACCTAACATTTCAGCAATATCTTCTTCTGTTAGGTGGATAGAATCATTTTCTTCTATCATTTGTTCTACTAAATTTTGTTTTTTCTGTTGTAATTCATTCATTTTTTCTTCAATGGTTCCTGCTGTTAATAGTTTTATTACTTGTACATCTTTTGTTTGACCGATCCGATAAGCACGATCTGCCGCTTGTGTCTCGACTGCAGGGTTCCACCATAGGTCATATAACACTACAGTATCAGCACCTGTTAAATTCAATCCTGTTCCACCTGCTTTTAACGATATTAAAAAGAAGTCTCGTTCGCCTTTATTGAAACGATTACATCGCTCTAATCTTTCTTCTGAAGGTGTTTGTCCATCTAAATAAAAAAATGACGTACCGTTCATTGCTAATTCTTTTCCTATAAGCTGTAACATTTTCGTGAATTGTGAAAATATCAGTACTCTTCTTCCTGTACGTTTGGCATCATTCACGATTTGTTTTAATTGTTCAAATTTAGAAGAAGTACCTTTATATCCGTCTACAAAAAGTGCAGGATGACAACATATTTGTCGCAGTCGTGTAAGACCAGCTAATATTTTTATTCTATTTTTTCTAATTGTATCTTTATCTAACTGCTTCAATGTGTCGTGCCTTAATTTCGCTAAATAAGCTGCATATAGTTTTTTCTGTTCTGGTAATAACTCCACTCGTTCAACTTGCTCTATCTTTTGAGGTAATTCTTGAAGCACATCTTTCTTTGTCCTTCTTAATAAAAATGGACGTATTCTTTTACTTATCGTCTTTTTCGTTAAATTATTATATTCTTTAAAGCTTTGAAACAGTTCAGGTAATATTACATGAAAAATAGACCATAATTCCACTAATGAATTTTCAATCGGTGTGCCAGAAAGTGCAAAGCGGTGATTTGCCTTCACTTTCTTTACAGCCTTTGCAGTTTGCGTATTTGGATTTTTAAACGCTTGAGCCTCATCGAAAAATACAGTATGGAATACTTGTTTGTCTAACCATTGTATTTCTTGTCTTAACAAAGGATAAGAAATGATTACTACATCTACCCCACTATTATTTTGTAACAAAGGTTGCCTTTCTTTTTTAGATCCATCAATAACGATTGCCTTTATTTGTGGTGCGAATTTTTGAATTTCGCTTAACCAATTAAAGGTCAGCGAAGAAGGACAAACAATTAATACTGGACTTTTACCTTCTCTAATAAGCTCAAGCTCTGAGGAAATAAACGTAATACTTTGTAACGTTTTTCCAAGCCCCATATCATCAGCTAAAATGCCACCAAAATGATGTTTTGCTAGAAGTTTCATCCATTTATAACCAGTAATTTGATAGTCTCTTAAAATCGAACGTAAATCTTCAGGTACCTCGAAACTTTCATTTTGTGGATGCACTAGTTTCCCAATAAATTGTTGAAACGATTTGTCTATAGAGATTGCCTCATCCGTAAGATTATCTACATATTTTAACCCACCTACAACAGGTAAGCCCCACTCATCGTCTGACTGTTTATACTCTTGGGGTATTGTATTTAAAAATGTTTGAATTTCATTAAATTCTTTTGTTTCTAATGAAAGTAACGAACCGTTTTGAAGACGATAATATTTTCGCTTTTCTTCAAGTGCTACAAGAAGTTCTTTAATCTCCCTATCAGCTATACCATCCATTTCAAATTTAAACTGTAACCAATTTATTCGGTCTTTTTTCATTTTTACATTGATTTTAGGTCGTTTATTTTCTCTGAAAATACGATTCCTAACAGCTGTTGTCGCATATATTTGTACGAGCTTTTTTAATGAAGGGAGAACGTGATATAAAAATTGATATTCTAACTCTTCGTTTTGTAGATAATAGCCTCCATCTGTTTTGGCAAATTCACTTTCTTCCATAATTCTTAAAATTTCTTCTTCCTTACCAACATCTCTTATAAACAAAGGTCCAAGTACTCTGTCGTTTTTATCTAGTGGATTTATAATTACATTTTCATAATGAAATTCTAAACCAACAAGTAATCGGTTTTTTAAGCGATCTAAAAAGAGTTTTGCCTTTAACGGAGTTTTCACTAACTTATCTGTTATGGATTCCGAAAATTGAATTGTTCCGAGCCTTCTTAAACCAGGTACTACTTTATCGATAAACATTGGTAGCTGTTCTTCTGATAAAGGAATGATATTTTTCCCCGTTCTATCAATCATTTTCACTAACTCTGATAATCGTACACAATCATCATTTTGTAAACGAATAAATTCCCCATTTACAAAAACGAATTGATACGACGAGAAAACATACAGATTTTGTATCCCGTCTATTATTAAAGAGTAATTTCCATTTTGCTGTCTTTCTAATGAAAATTTTAGATTGAGTGTCGCTTGTCCGATTCGAACCGGTACTGTTGTGACACTATTCACGATAAAAAGTGACGAGTGTATGTTAGAAAGAAGCATTAAAAGTTTTTCACCTAACGTAGGTGGAATAACTAATGTGTTTAACATCCCATCATTAACTTCATCGATATATATTTGTTTAACTTGTACTATTTCAAAAAGAAGCTGAAGTACTTTATCTACTTCTTTCGAAAAGCAATGTAGCGCTGGGTTATACGTAAAAGTGGAAGACAAGTTTGTCGGTACTCCATCTAAAGCATTTTTTATAAATTTATAAAGATTTTTAACGGTTTGCGAGCCAACCTTCATTTCTATACCGATCATATATTGCCCATCTTGAATTTTTATGGCTTTACAAGTAAAAGTAGCATTTTGTATTTCCCTATTTTCAAAATGTCGTTGGGAAATAGAATGTCTTTTTTCACTATTAAAAATATCGAATAAACTGTCCACATCATCATTATTGTCTCTTTTTGCATGAATGTACTGCTTATTTAGCATAAGAAGTACTGCTGCAACATGCTGGCACTCTTTTTTATAGGAAGCAAGTTTAGGACAGGTACAAGCAATCTTCAAGATTCTTTCATTTTTAACAGTAATCTCAACCTCAAAGTTTTCGTTTCCTGATATGGTTGCTCTTATTACGTTGTTCTCATTTTGTACAATAGTAACTTTTCCATCGCGGCAAAACGCCTCCCCACGTTTAAAGGAAGCATTACCGCACATATCTAAAATTTTTCTTTCATTTATCATTATCGACATGCGAAGAACTCCTTCATTTAGGGTAAAGGTAAAAAATCAATAGGTTGATTTTATCATACATCATCCTATCCGTGTATATAACAAGCATTGACTTTAGTCGATAAAAATATATTAGAAACGAAACATGACAAAAACACGTGTGGGTGTGGAAATATTTCTCAATAAATTGTAAAATAAATTCATACTATTCTAATTTTACACTATACATAGGGTGTATTTAAGAAAGTGGGTATTGTATGCATCGTAAAATATATTGGTCCCTCCTACTCCCATTTCTTGTTGGTAGTGCTATATTGCTTTTTATATTACCGGCAGGGAGGAAACATTACGTCTTCTTTTTAGCCATTATCTTTTGGTTAACATATTACTTTATAGGAAATGTAGGCAAAAATAAAAGCTAGCATTCTCTTAATGTTGAGAACACCAGCTTTTTTGCTTTATTTCATCCCAGTCAATGTAATCCCTTTTATTATATGTTTTTGTAAAAGGAAGAACACTAATATTAATGGTAATGCCGTTATTGTTGCACCAGCCATAATTAACTCCCATCTAGATTCAAATTCACCTGATGCAAAGAAAGATAATCCGACTGGTAACGTGTAAAGTGATGAAGAATCCGTCACAATAAGCGGCCATAAAAATGCGTTCCAGTTACTCAAAAATGAAAAAATAAACAATGCGGAAATTGCTGGCCATACTTGTGGGATCGCAACCTTTATAAATATTTTAAATTCACCGAGCCCATCAATTCTTGCCGCATCTAAAAGGTCATCTGGTATCGACTCCATAAATTGTTTCATTAAAAACACACCAAAACCAGTCATTAAACCAGGGAATAATAATCCCCAATAGCTATCTGTCCAACCAAATTCAGAACTCATTAAATACCAAGGAATTATTAACATTTCTGTCGGTACCATTAAAGTACTTAATATAGCTATAAAAATGATTCCTTTTCCTATAAATTTAAATTTAGCAATAATATAGCCTACTAACGAATCAAAGAATACGACACTAATCGTCGTAACAGTTGCGACTATAATACTATTTAGAAACCACTTCCCAAATAAGGAATCCAAAAAAATTCTTCGGTAGTTTTCTAAAGTAGGATTTTCAGGAATAATGCTAAGTGTGTATACGTCTAAAGCAGATTTTAAGGAGGTTGATACCATCCAAACGAATGGGAAAATCATGATTATAGACCCAAGAATTAATAGCGTATATACAACGAACGATTTTGTTTTTTTATCCATTTGATTTTCCCTCCTTTAATAATCAAATTTCTTCGATAGTACTTTCATTTGGAAAATGGTTAAGGCTAAAATGAAAAGGAATAATATAACAGTTGCTGCTGATGCTAATCCCATACTGTATTGTCTAAATGCTAATTGATAAATATAAACAACAATAGAAATCGTGGAATGTAAAGGTCCCCCTGCACTATCTACACTCATATTTACTACTTGTGTAAATGAAACCTGAATAAAGTTAATACTACCAATTACAACAGAGAAAACAATGGTTGGATTTAATAATGGCAATGTTATGCTTTTAAATTTATTCCAGCTATTTGCCCCGTCCACTTCTGCAGCTTCATAAAACATTTTAGGAATATTTTCTAAACCAGCTAAAAAAATTACCATTTGAAATCCTAACCCTTGCCAAATCATCGTTCCAATAATGATATATATCGCCTGATCTGGGGAATTTAAAAATAGTTGTGGCGGTATCCCTAAATTAACTAAAAATTCATTAATAATACCATTATTCATAAAAAGCCAACGGAAAACCCAACTAACAGCCACAATACTCGTTACATAAGGGATAAAATATATAACTCTAAATACACCGACAAACTTATTAATACGTTGTAACAATAGAGCAATAAGTAAACCGATTAATACTTGACCAGAAACACCAAATACAATAAAAATTACTGTGTTCCACAAAGATTTTTTGAAAATAGGATCATTCGCTAGTGTTACATAATTATCGAATCCTACAAAAGGCTTTTCTGGAGATAATATATTCCATTCTCTAAATCCTATATTAAACGTGTATAATGTCGGAGCTATTCTTATACAAATATAGAAAATTAGTGGAAGCAATAAGCAAAGGTAAACAAATAAATATTTACTTTGCTTTAGCGTTAAGCTAGGTCCTTTCCTTTTAATTTTGGGTGATTTGTGTGTATCCAATGATGGTTCTGCCATTACTTTACCTCCTCTAGAAAAGGGATACTCAATCTGTTTTTTTGTAAAAGTTATGTACTCTTTTTTTCTACCATCTTAAAAGAAGGACGATATTAACCGTCCTTCTTTATTTTGTACATGTGCTAGTTGCTTCCGCTTTTCTATTTACCGTTTAGACCAGTATTCATCAAATAGTGCTTGTGTTGACTCTACTAATTCTTTATATGCATCTTCTGGAGATACACTTTGAAGTAGAACTCTGTCGACTGCTTGAATAACAAGGTCTCTTTCTCGACTTTCATCTACAAAGAAATGGGCATTAGCATATGGAAGTTGCTCAATAAAAGCACCATATAATTCATGATTTAAATATTTATCTTGTAGCGCTACACTCTGTTTTGCTGGTAATTCTCCAATTTCATCTAACCATCTTTCCATTACATCTTCACTAGTTAAAAACTGCAAAAACTTAACAGATGCATCAAGTTTTGCCCCTTCTACCTTGGAAGTGATTCCATTACTCCAAAACGATGCTTGGGTTGCTTTATTACCATCCTTTGAAGGTAGTGGTGCAATCGCGTAGTTTAAGTCAGGTGTATCATTTTGTAATGTTCCAATACGGAAAGAACCATCAATATTCATCGCAGCGTTCCCAGTTTTAAATGCTGTTACATCATCTGTGTAAAAATTTCGTTCCCCTACTTCATGTTCTGTTACGAAATTTAACCAATATTTAAATGCCTCTAAACCAGCATTTGTTTGATCCCATTGGATAGTTTTTCGATCTTCACTTAGTCCTTGCCCGCCAGCTTGGTAAAGAAGAGCATCTCTAAACCAATGGTGCCCTTGTTGACTTGGTTCCCAAGCCATACCTGCTTGCGCTAAACGACCGTTATTATCTCTTTTTGTAAGTTTAATAGAATAATCTACTAACTCATCCCACGTTGCAGGTGGACTATTTGGATCTAATCCGGCTTCTTCGAACAGATCTTTGTTATAAAATAACGCGATTGTTCTCACAGCAGTAGGTATTGTCCAGTATTCTCCATCTAATTTCACAGACTCAACCATAGGGAAGAATTCAGATTCAATCGTTTCATGTGGAAATGCTTCCTTAGGTAATGGTTGTAAGTAACCTGAGTCAACATATCTTGGTACCCATCCGTAAAATAAATTAATAACATCTGGACCACGGCCAGCAGGTACTTGTGCTGCTACGCGCTCATTAAATTGGTCATATGGAAATGTTGTGTGCTTTACTTTAATACCTGGGTTTGCTTCTTCAAATTCTTTTATTAATTCATCAACTAATTTTACTTTAGAATCAAAATGATATTGCCAATACTCAATTTCTACAATGTCACCATCTTTTTCGCCAGCAGTCTCTTTGTCACCACTACAGGCAACGATAAACATACTTAAAGCAAAAAATAATACGAATAGAAATGCTTTTTTCATTTGCCATCCCCCTCATAACCTATTATTTATTTTTTAATACATGAAACAACATCTTCAGTTAATCTCTGTTTATAGTCAAAAAATTGTTTTTGTTTTTCATTTAACCAATAGTTGTCGTTCTTTAATGACTTAACAGCTTCTTCATATTGAAACTCTATTGCTTTTAACGACGGACCACCAAGTATATTTCGCACATTCACGAAATTTCGTACGCAAATGGCTGATTGGTATTCTTCTTCTGTTAAATCTAGTAATATTTGAAAGCTGTTTTTCGCTATATTATTAATTTTAGAAGCGCTTCCATTTGTTAAATCTAAACCTTCTTTTACTAAATCTTTTACAAATGTACTTACAATTCCATGTGCCGTACGGAATGGGATACTATAGTTTCGTACTAATACATCGGAAATTTCTGTTACCGTAGCAAAGCCTCTTTGTGCATTTTCTAATAAAAGTTCTTTATTAAAAGTACAATGATGTAAAATTTCTGTAAGAATTTCCACTACTTCTAAGGAGGTTTTATAACCTGTATATAATGGTGGTTGAATATCATCACCTATGTCGACAATGTCACCCAATGGAACGTTATGGGCTAGAAATATTGTATTTTCAAGGATACCAATTGCTTTACTAATGGAAGCCCTTGTATGTTCTAACGCAGATGGGTTTCTTTTTTGAGGCATAATACTTGATGTTTGAACATGCATATCGTGTAATCTCAAAGTATTCACTTCATTCGTTGTCATGAAAATTAGGTCATTTACAAAGCGTGATAGAGTAGATAACGAAATTGAAAGTACACTTTTTAGTTCTATCATAAAATCCGAAGCTGAAATTGCATCATAGGAGTTAGACAGTGGTGAATCAAAGCCTAATCTTTTACTAATATTTTCGCGGTCAATGTTATAGCCTGTTGTAGAAAGTGCTGCTGCTCCCATAGGGGAACGATTCACTCTATTGTAAAGTTCTTGCCCTCTTTGTACGTCTCGTTGTAAGTTATGTACGACTGCCATTAAATAGTGTGATAAAGTAGTAGGTTGTGCTTGTTGATTATGTGTATGTGCTGTCATTATTGTTGTTTTATGTTCGTCTACTAAACGTAATAGCTCGTTCCTTAATATGTTAATTGTATTCATCCATTCAACGATTCTTTCTCGCCAGAACATTCGAAACATCGTTGTGTCCATATCATTTCGACTAAATGCAATATGCATATTTCCGACAAGTTCAGGACCAATCACTTTACTGAGATCATCTTCTAGCATAAAAAACAGATCTTCAAAATTACTATCGTATTTTTTTTCGTAGCCTTGTTTATATAATTTATGAGTTGCTTCTAAAATGGAACTCGCATGCTCTTGCTCGATAATTTTTTGATTTCTTAGCATTAACACATGAGCTAAGTTTATTTCCATTATATGATGATAGTAATGTTTTTTAGTAAATGAATATGTTGGGCCTAAAGTAGCGTCTATATATATTTTTGAGCGTTGGGTCATTCTAAATTACTCCTTCTTCTTTAAGTAATGATTCATGCTCACGTAAAACTAATGCTCCTGCACCTATTAATGACAAACCTTCTAATTCTGAAATGAAAATATCCGTTCGAATGGGAAGATGTTTCTCAATTATTGATTGGACTTTTGGTAGAAACCATTTCCCGGATTTCGATATTCCCCCACCGATTACGACACATTGAGGGTTAAATATACATATTACGTTTACTAATGCAAAGGCTATATGTTCAAGCGTTTCATTTACAACTTGTAGACTAAGAGGATCGTTATTAATTGCATAGTGGAATATTTTTTTTGCAGTTAACTTTTCTCCCTTTAATGGATGATCATAGGTGGCGTTTTGTAAATGCATTTCCATTCTTTTTACAATCGATGGTCCACCAACATGACTATCTAAAAAACCATAACCTTGAAAAATATGGTCATACTCTTCCTTTGCTTCATTTTTATCTGTAACCATATAACCAATTTCACCAGCAGCAAATGCTGAACCGCGATATAATTGACCATTTACAATTATCCCACAGCCTACTCCTGTTCCAAGCGTTATTAATATAACATGATCTTTATTACTCGCTTGCCCTTTCCATTGTTCTCCTAATACAGCTATATTAACATCATTATCAACATAGACTGGGAATTCGATTTTTTCTTCTAGCTTATGTTTAAGTGGATAATTGATCCATCCTAAACTTGGTGCATCTATCACAATTCCTTGATCAGAATCAGTTATACCTGGTGCACCTACTCCGACAGCCATGACAAATTCACTACCAATATTATTTTTCTCCAATAGAGAATAAACTGTTGTACAAATTTCATTAATGAAATCTTTCTTTAGCGCTGCTTGCGTTAATAACTGATCTCTTGCGATAAGTTCCCCAGTGAGATTAACGATACCAACTTCAACATTTGTACCTCCAATATCTATTCCTATTAGAAAATATGCATTTTTATTAAAAAATAGATTAATTGGTTTCCGTCCACCTAGTGCACTAGATTCATTACTCTCCCTCTCAAAAATCCATCCTTCTTGTAATAATTCATCTACTATTAAAGATACAGTAGGCTTACTGATGGAGAGGTTGAGTGAAATTTCTGCTCTTGAAATTTGGTCATTATCTCTAATAAACTGTAAAATTTTCTTTTTGTTTAAATATTTTAAGTAATTTGGAGTATTACTTCTCGATTGTTTCATATACGTGCCCCTTGAAAGAATTCGACGTTAGTTCGTAAACTTTCCTTACCAACTTAAATTCATCTTATTTTCTTTTCATGTTGATGTCAACAGAATTTTCAGAAAAATATAAATTTGTGTATTTTTACCTAGAGAGGTATTACTCATTCCTAATACCTCTCTGTACTATTTTAGTCTTTAAATAACGGGTAACTAATTAAGTTTGTAAAGATGCGATACCCACCTGCAACTTGCCCTTGAATTTGGCGATACCATACTAAATTCGTATATAAATAAGTACCCTCGCCATATTCAGCCATTAAAATTCCACTTTCAAAAGGTTCTTCACCAGGATCAGCCATACTTATAAATGTTTCGTAACGCTCATCCCATTCACTCGGAAAATATAGCGCTCTTTCCTGTACCCAATTTTCCCAATCAGATTCATTTAGGCTATTTGGATGGTTAAAAAGTGGATGTTCTGGGTCTTTAATTTCAACTTGAGCATTTTGATCTGTAACTCTCCAACGAATAGATGGTGTACCTATCGTAAGTGGATACGGAGGATGGTTTTCTCCATGATAACTATCATTAGGTGTATGATACTGTACAACTAAGTGTCCACCATTATTTACATAGTCTAATAGACGGCTATTTAATTGTGGTAACCCTTCTCTTCTATATGCTCTAATTCCTAAAGCGATAGAATCATATTGAGCTAAATCTCCACTTGCAATTTCTTCATTTGATAGTTTTGTTATATCCATGCCAATATTAATTAAGTAATCGGCAATTTGATCAAAACCACTTTCGATATACCCGACCTTTATCCCATCAGGAATAGTTAATTCAAATGAAATACCTGCGGATTTTGCGTTATACAAGTAATACTGAGTACGAATATGGTCATAATTTATTGTTTGAACAGTTGTAGAAAACTCTTTATTATCTACTAGTACTTTACCTAACACTTCAAATGTTTCTGGTGCAATATTATTCGGATTAACAGTAAAAATTACCGTTTCTGTTTGTCCTTGCTCTTCAAAATGCACCGAATCTTGGGAAACAGATACTTCCCATCCGCTTGGCACTTCTAGTAAAGGAGTTGCTACAGACGGGCCATCAACATAATTAGTTAATGTCATTTCTACTTCTATTTCTTCTGGAATATCCAGTTGATTAATTGCAATTTGAACTGGATTTAATGCTACAGCTACGTCTGGTAAAACAGCAACTGTATTTTTAGGTGTTACAGTAAATGAAGCGCTTTCTTTTTTAACCTCATACTGAACGTTTGCTAAAATAATCGCATCTTCATATGGATGGTAGAATTTTTCATCGTCATTAACTGTCACTTCAAATGTTTTTGTAACAGACTCATTAGGTTTTAAAGTTATCTTTTCTACTTCTCCTCTAACTGTCCAACCTTCTGGAATAAGAAGAGAAAGTTCAACATTATTTAACGTAACTTTACCATCATTAGTAACGTTTAGTTCAACTGGAGTTGTAGCTCCTCTAACTAAAGTAGAATTATCAACCGTTACATCAATATTCAACGAAGATGCTATTTTACTCACTTCTACTAACTGCTTTTGTTTAACATTAAGTTTAAATAGTATATCTTTCTTTAACTCTTTTGAAATATTACTTTTTCTACTTTAACAATTGCTTTTTTTACTTCACCTATAGCCCCGTGTGCATTTACTAGTACTTCTTCACGAGATGGGTAACTTTTAACTACTGCATCTAGTGCACTTTGTACATTTTTAAGTACACCTTTTATTTGATTATCGCTTCTTTCTAATCTTTCTGCTACTTCTGTGAAACTAAAGTCGAGGCTATCAAAAATCGTTTCTTCTTTGTCTGGAATTGGATGGACAGACTTAACTAAATCTAAATGCACGTAAAGTGGAGCAACAGGTACTTCTCTTCCCATACCTTGACTTTTATGAAGATAACGAGAATCTTCCCCTAGTTGCGCATAAGTTTTCCCATAAACATCATCAATTTCATTTCCTACTTCAATGGAAACTGTAGCATTACTGTTAGATTGGGCAGGAAAGTATAATTTTTTTATTTGCCAAGGAGTTAATCCTTCTTCTAAATGTTCTGGAAATACGGTAGGATCTGCTGCATCTTCAAAAGCTCTTTCTGTTAAAACATTTATTGCACGATGGTGACCGTGTTGAGAATCAACATCTAAAAATGATGGGAATACAATTTCCGGTCGATATTCTCTAATTTTTCTAATTAATCTTTCGTACGCTATTTCTTCTCCCCATTCATGTAACGTTTCTTCTGTTGATTTAGAAAAACCGAAATCATAGATAGGGTCACTAATGTCTTCACTTAGCATAATTAAGTCTACATTCGTTACATCTGATGCTTCTATTAATTCTTCGGAACGAATAATTCCTAATCCATTTCCTAACTCAGTTCCAATTTCATTTTGTCCACCTTCACCCCTATTTGCGATAAGGCTTCCAGTTCTTACACCTTTACCTAAAGATAAATAGGCTAATAAATGACTACGTTCATCATCTGGGTGAGCACCTGTATTTAGAAAACTTGTTGTTGTCGTTAACGGTGTTACCACTTTCCATAAATCTACATCATGATTCCCGTTTTTAACTGCCATCGTTTTTACACTTTCAGTAAATACGAGCGGTAATAGTAAAATTACTGCCATTAGAGTTAACAAAAGCTTTCTTCTTAACATGTAAACATTCCCCCTAAAAATTAATGGATTCGTAATAAGCCCCCTTTCAGTAAGTTAACTTGTTAGTTAGTAAAGTTTCCTTACCATCTACTAATATACAAAATATTAAGAATTTTTAAAAATGTATTAATACCTATATATCCTACAAGTTTTTATAACGCTTCTTTCCTAGAGAATATGAATTGTACTGTGACAATCGTCATATAACAACAAAAAAGCGCTCTGTCTACTTAACTGACATAACGCTTTTTTATATTATAAAATAACCGCTGTTACACAGAAATATCTCTTATTCTAAAGGCTCTCGCACCAAAAAAAGTGACTATAAGACTAATTAGGAATAAAGTCATTAATGGTGCAACATGAATATTCTCGACCGGAAACTGTGGAATATGACCGAAAGGACTTAACATACTCATCCATTCCGGCAATTGCAATAGTCCTCCTAAATATACGACAAAAAATGAATAGCCTAAGTAGATCCAAATAACCGCTGTAAGTTGAGGTTTAAATCCATATATAAAAATAGTAATACTAATCATTAGCCACACTGATGGTAAATATACCATTCCTGATTTTAGTAAAACAACGATTTGTATAGGCTCCTCCATTACTAAACTACTAGCGAAAAATAATCCTAATATAGATAGTAATAACAACATTACACTACTTAGTATGGATATGAATACATACGAAAATAATAATTGATTCCGTGAAACTGCTTTAGATAATAGATGATCAATTCGGTTCTTTTTTTCTTCTCCCTTTAACTTTAAAAAGAACATCACGGGTGGAACTGTACAAATTAAAGAGATAATACACATTAACATCGTTAAGAATTGCTCCGTTAATGATAATCCGTCTATCGGAGCTAGCATTTCAGAAAGCATTTCATTACTTCCGAAAAAATTTTCAAGATCACCAAAAACAGAACCGTACGATAACCCTAACATTAACATTGCAATGGACCAAGCAATAATACTTGTTCGTTGAAGTGTAAATGCTAAACCTAGAGTTGATAGTAACAAAGGAGAAGCATTCTTTTTTCCGGATTTAGTTCGGAGAAAACTAGAGCCAACATCTCGTATTGCTTGTAAATATAAAGATATTAGGCTTAGTAAAACCGCTAATAAAATCGTCCAAAATATGGGTGTCCAATTGTTTTGCACATAAACTTCAGTAGATAAAATCCAGCCTAATGGAGAAACGTTTGAAAGTAATGGGTTACTAACATCACCAATCGCTCTTATTAAATATCCGAAACCTAACAGCATAAATGATAGCGTGAGTGTTCCTCTACTAGTTTGAGAGAGTTGTGCCATTAATGCTGTAATGGCTGAAAAAATGAGACCTGTCGCCCCTAAACTTGCACCATAAAGAAAAGATCCTTGTGCGTCCATACTAGAAATATTTAAAGACGTTAAACCAACTCCGATAATAATAGCAAGCAAGCAATTTAGAATAATCATTAATTTAAATGTTGCAAGTAAATTCGCTAAACGTCCAACGGGCAATGATCTTAACAATTCAAGTTGACCATCTTCTTCTTCCGATCTCGTAAGACTCGTTACAAATAATATGCTCATAATTGCCACTACTATAGCAGTAAATAACAACATTTGATGTGCCATCATCGCACCGGTTGTGTAATTATCTAATCCGTAACCAGGACCAACCATCGCTATCATTGCAGGGTTTTTCATTGTTTCCGCAATCGCTTGCCTTTCCACATCCGACTTATATAGACCTTCGAATGAACCAGCTGTAGCAATCGATATTAGTAAAAAAGAGAGTATCCATATTACCATCCGATATCGATTACGTTTTAACATAAACTTAAAAAGTAATTCATTATTAGAAAATAGCTGATACCACACTTTTACTCACCCCTATCTCCTCTTGAAGCGGATGAAATATCATAATGTCTCATAAACAGATCTTCTAAAGTCGGTGGTGCACTTTCAAGCTTTACTATACCGTATTGTCCTAAATACTTTATTACGATATCTAGCTGATCAGCATCAACCTGGAAGCTTATAGAATCACGAGAGTTCTCAACTTCATGTACTCCGTTTAGTTTACTTAAGTCGGTAATTGGTTCTTTTGTTTGAACTATTAGTCTAGTTCTTGTTAAATGACGTAATTCTGTTAAACTTCCACTTTCAATAATTTCGCCTTGGCGTATGATTCCTACTCTATCACACAATTTTTCTACCTCTGATAAAATGTGGCTTGATAGGAGGACGCTTTTTCCGGCTAGTTTTGCTTCCATCACACAGTCCTGAAAAGCTCTTTCCATTAATGGGTCTAACCCTGATGTTGGCTCATCTAACAGATAAAAATCTGCATCGGCTGCAAACGCTGATACTAATGCTACTTTTTGTCTATTTCCTTTTGAATACGTACGGCACTTTTTGGATGGATCTAATTGAAACTTTTCAATTAATTGTTCACGCCGGCTAACGTTTATGTCCCCTCTTAACTTCAAAAATAAGTCAATTACTTCGCCACCTGTTAAATTCGGCCATAAATTAACGTCACCAGGAACATAAGCAACTCTTTTATGAATATCAACAGCATCTTTCCATACATCTTTTCCAAAGATTTTAGCATCACCACTTGATGCTTTTAATACTCCAAGCAAAATTCGAATGGTCGTCGATTTCCCAGCCCCATTTGGCCCAATAAACCCATAAACTTCTCCTTCATGCACTTCCATATTTACTCCATTTAATGCTGAAAATTTACCGAAACTTTTTTTTAATTCAGTAATATTAAGTACGGTCATCAGTAGGACCTCCTCTTTAAAGAAGTTTTGAAATATTACACGTTATATATTTCATAATATAGGAGATGATGTCCACTTTCAACACCTTTATGAAATATTATATTTGTTTTATTTCATAACTTTTATTAAACTTATATATGAGGTGAATGTAATGGACGGGTTTCAGCGCCGTAAAGAAGAAAAAATGAACAATATATTAGAAGCAGCTCTCCAACTATTTATGGAGTTTGGGATTCAGAAAGTGTCGATATCACAAATAGCAAAAAAAGCTAACGTATCACAAGTTACCATTTACAATTATTTCGATAGTAAACATAATCTGATTCGCGAAGTGTTTATATATTATACAGATAACGTTACCCTTGAATTTGAAAAGTTAATAAATAGTGAATTGCCCTTTCCTGATAAAATAAAACAAATTATATTTAATAAGAAAAAAGCCGCTAATCAACTACACGAGGAATTATATGAATATTTTTTGAAAGAGTATAGAGAAGAAGGGAATCATTTGCAAAAATTGTACGCGGAAAAAGTACTACCACAAATAATGAGTTTTTTCGAAGATGGTAAGAAGGAAGGTTTTATCAATAAAAATCTGTCAAATGAAGCAATATTGTTTTATTTTCAAATGATGACAGACTACTTTAAAAAGGAAGAAACCTATCAACAACTACTTCCTCTAACGGAAGACATTATGCAAATATTGTTTTACGGTATATTGGGAAAAGACCCAAGTACAAATTAAGAACTAATACAACCCGACTTCTCTTCACATTTCCTGGGGAAGCGCACCAAATGACAAATTTCCTTCATAAACTACAGTTCATTCAACTTATAATTTTGCATTAAAAACTGCCCTTTTTTTAATAAGGTCAGTTTTCTCTTTTCAATGGTATTATGAAATGGGACTAGGATTATTATTTAGTAAGCCATTGGCAACAAATTTGTGGAAGAACCATTCACCAACTCCGATGATTAAAGCCGAAATGAATGCTGCTCCGAATGGTATTCCGACACCGTAAACGATTGGAGCAAGTAACCATAATGCAAAGGTTGTAATTGCTAAGTCAGCAATTGTTGCAATTATGTTATTGGAAATCCTTAATATTCCTAAGTCCCCTATTAGATAACTTATCCCTACAATGAATAGAGAAAGAACAAACGTTCCTCCAATAGGGTAATTATATAATCCTGATAATATAAACCATAAAACAAGCGCTACCATCGCTGTTTTAATTACGATCGCTGATAAATGTCTCAAATGTAGCACCTCCTTTTATTTAGGTTGCTCTGATAAATAATTTTCTTTCTATATACATTTTACAAAAGAAGTAAAGTATTTCTATCCGTATTGAAAATTGAAACTTTAATACTTCTGAAACGTATTTATATTTATTAGGAGGTGTTATTTAGATGGAGGATATTTTGCTTGGATTTATTCTTTTCATGGCAGGACTAGTATTATTCACGTTCCCGCCAAAAAGAATTAACTCCTTTTACGGGTATAGAACTCATAATTCCATGAAAAATATAAATAATTGGAAAACCGCTAATCAATTTAGTAGTAAGCTATTAATGTTGATTGGACTAGTCTTATCTATGGTAGGTTATTTCACATCTCCCATCTGGGCACTCGTTACATTAGTTCCTCTAATCGGGATATTGTTTTTACTTGTTGAATGGCGTATAAGCAAATAATATACAGGATTAATAAGTCATTTAGTAGTTAAATGATACAAAAAACAAGTGGAAAAAAACGCTCGTTTTTCCCCACTTGCTTAACGTCTTATTGGACAAGACTTTGTTGTTTTTATTCTTTATCTTTATGTTGGTTAGTCATTTTAGCTGCTTCAAATTCTGCATATGATGCAAATTCCGTGTTCATTTTTCCTTTTTTCGCGTTATTGTTTCTATTAGCATTTGCATTTCCTTTTTTTGTTCTACCCATTCTTAACCCTCCTCTGCTCAATGGCTTCGGAGTTAGTATGTGAATATAATGCGCTTTCGATTAAGGAAAAATAATCATGAATCTGTACTTACTGGATTATCATTATAGGAAATCCAATCACTCCAACTACCTGCATAAAGTTTTACATTATGAAAGCCAGCTTCTCTTAGTGCAAGAACATTTGGACAAGCTGTTACTCCAGAGCCACAATATACAATAACTTCTTTTGTTGGATCTAAATCTTGAAAAGATTCCTTTCCTTTCTTTATATCTAACCAAAATTTATTAACTGCTCCAGGTATATGGCCTCCGATACGATCGATTGGTTCTTGTATTCCTTTGTATCGTACTTCTTCTCGAGAATCAATAAGGACGATTTCTCCTTTATTAATCGATTCTAGTCGGTTACGGACATCTTCCATCGTGACTAATAAATCCTTTTGTAAATCTACTTCAATCGATACTTCTTCTTTACTAATTTTAGGTAGTACATCTGTTGTTGGAAAGCCTTTTTCTTTCCATTCTGCAAAGCTTTCTTTCATAATAAATGTATTTTTATGCCCTAAATACGTTAATAAAAACCAAAACCTTGAGGCCATTGCTCCTTGCTGGTCATCATAAGCAACAATAGTAGAAGTATTATTTATGCCACACTGCTGAAGATTACTTACAAATTCAATCATGTTGGGAAGTGGATGACGGCCACCATGAGTACTTATATCACTTGACAAATCTTTATTTAAATCAAAATAAAAAGCATTCGGAATATGTTCCTTTTTATATTCTTCTTTTCCCTTAAGTGGATCTTGCAAATGAAAACGGCAATCGATGAGGACAATTTCATTTAAATGATCATTGACCCACTGTGCGTTAATAATATTGGACATAGTTTAACTCTCCCTACGCTTTAACCTCATAACATATTCTTTTACCATTTCAATACTAACTAATTTTCTTTGTGGAGCAATTCCATTTCTTGCAAGATGATTCATTTTCTCTGTTACTGCATTTATCTTATCTGTGGAAAAAGGTTTACCCTCCATACATATTTGAATCGCTTCATCAATATACTGTTCCCTTTTTGCTTCAAGTGTCAAAAATGTAGTTACTATTTCATTTTGTTTTTTTGCATGTGCTGAAATTTCTTTATGTACGCTCATAATTTAATCCTCGCTTTTTCATAAGTTGTAGTACTACGTCTTTCGGATCCCAACAGTGGAATTGATACGCTGGCTTTGTTTCGTATCCGAGCCTGCCGCACTTATACGTAGTTTTAGTTGATTCTTTATTTACTCTAAAATGTTTACAGGTGGCACAAGCGTGGAAGTGACCTACATCATTTTGCTTCATTTCCCCACCTTCTCTTTACAGATATAAAAGAAATTTTCCATTTTCTTTCGGTTATGACCAACTCGGAGTTTAATCATATACAACCTTTACGTTATTATTGTTTAAATCCAATTTGTTCAAGAAAAATATGTTCTAAGCTACTCCACTGCACTTTGTTCGTATCGAGCTGTTCAAGATGGTCAATTAATCGTTTTGCTTCAACAACATAAAGTTGAAGCTCTTTTAATAATCTGTTCATACTATCTTCATTCGATATAGTACCATTCTTTTTTATTTCTATCACTATGTTTAAATCATTTTGCGAGAACATTTCACTACTATTTATTAATTGTGATAATGCTATGGGAGGAAGTTGATGAAACTTCAACATATATTCAATCATAAGTGCAGAACGAAATGAATGATACAAATAAGAGCTCTTCTTCTTTTCATTATACAGCTTTATATTTTTAGCCAGCAGCTGCGTATAATGACTCGCTAATACTTTTTTCGAATAGGTATCATTTATGATAGTCCGAAGCGAACTTACTAAGGATGAATTTGCTACATAATATTCATTCCCATTGATCATTTCATATAGAGAAGGATTTGATTTCTTCGCTAATAGTAGTGCTTTTCTCAAATCCCACCCTTGAATATCAAATTCACCATTTATATAAGTGAATGAATCATTATTGTTAGGTTTTAGAGATAAATATTCCTTTATAGTTCGTTTGTAAATGATTCTAATATCGAAATCACTGTTTTCACCAGCTGTACCATACGTTCTACTGCCGGCTTCGCAAGCGAATAAAATTTGGAAATTATGTTCCTTTTCTAGTTGTGAAAAAAGATTAGAAAAATCCATCTTATCCCTCGTTTGTTTTCTTTATATTCAATAAAACGTTTGACCACATATCCATATCTAAATCTTGAGATAGTCCAGCGATAATTCCATCATAATACTCTTCAACTTGTTTAGTAATTACATTTTGTACATAATAAAATTGTTCATCCAAAACACCACAATAGTATTGAGCTAACTTGCTATTTTGTTCTAATATAAACTGTTCAACAACCGGTTGAAATACTTCCTCCATATAGTCTCTCATTTTTTCTTTCTCATTTTTTTCAAAGAAACTTTTAGAATTTCGGTAAAACGAATAAATATTTTTCTTTTCCTTATCAGAAATTTGCTTTAATCCAGATTGAATTGTTAACGATTTCACACGGTTATTCTCAACTAGTGCAAAGTTGCAGTTTTTATCAAGCTTTTGAATTTCGCTTTTTACATTATGTTGGTAATTATTTAACGTCGTACTAATATACTTTTCAAGTCTTACAGTTGTTGCTCTTACTTCTTGAGTGAGATCATGCTCCATGTCAACGAAGAGTTCATTAAATGAAGATTGTAGCTGCTCTTTAATATTAAGGTCATCACGTAAAACAGACGGATTAAACGCTTCTTTAAAAAATTCACGATAACGTAAAAACAAACGTTGAATTACGTAATAAAGGAGTTCTTTGATTTCTTTTTCTAGTAACACCTTATAATCAGTAACTTGAAACTGATCAATTCTATCTAACATCTTCTTTGCAACATTTCGGTAGTAATTTAACTTTTCTTTTTTCTCTTCATCACTTTCTTGGGCAGAACGAAAAACAGTGTCTACATTTACTATAATACGTTTCAGTTCTTCTTCCGCTGCGTTAATTGACATATGAACAAGATCGTCCTCAATGAAACGATAAAACGCATTTTCAAATTGAGGGAGCTGTGAATCCCTCATAAATGACGGTAGTGACAAAGGAATTTCACCGGTTTTTTCTGTCAATCCATGTAGACTAGAAAGTGCAAATAATCTTGGGTTTCGAATACCATACGAAAGAAGTTGTTCCCCAACATAGTTTTTCACTAATTGTAACTCTTCCGCTGTGTTTGCTAGGTCAGCAGCATTAATAATAAAGAACATTTTATCTAGCGAGAATGCGTCTTTTACGCGTCCAAGCTGGATTAAAAATTCTCTATCAGCTTTTGAAAATGCATGTTGATAGTACGTAACGAAAAGAATAGCATCAGAGTTTTTAATATATTCAAAGGATACTTCTGTATGTCTTGCGTTCACAGAGTCAGCACCTGGAGTATCAACGATTGTTATACCTTGCTGCGTTAAGTGGCAATCATAAAATACTTCAATCCATTCTACAAAACACGCTTTTTCTTCCGTTGCTACGTAATCTTCAAATTCATTTAAGGAAATAGTGAGTAAATTTCCGATATGAGATTTCATGGAAGAATATCCTTTAGCGAAAGCTTGTAAAAAACTTATATGCGGTTTACTTTTTGGATCAACTATATTGATTGATTCTAAACTTTTTATGACTTCCTTCGCTTCTTCCAATGTACTTGCCTGTAGTCGAAATATCGAAAGAGCAAGCTGTACATCTTGTAATAAATGTTGTTCTTTTTTCATTTTAACATGAACAGTTCCGTGGCTATTTTCTGCTGTTACTGGTGAAATTTTATTAATCGATGCTGTAGTTGGATTTGGCGAGACTGGCAAAACTTTTTCGCCGAATAAAGCATTTGCGAATGAAGATTTTCCAGCACTAAATGCTCCAAATAACGCAACCGTAAATTTTTGATTATTTAACCTATTGGACCGTTCCCTTAACTCTTTGGCAATTCGTTTGAATGGCGGTAGCTTGCTTATTTGCTCAGATACTAAATTTAAATTTGTAATGGTATCTGCTAACGTCTTTTGAGATGAATTAATATTTGTATAAGTTTCTAAAGCATTAGAACTGTACTCTTTATTAACAGTGATACTGTCCAAATCATCTCCACTTACTTGCCGTTTTACTTTGCTTGCATACATTGCTGTTGCACTCTTTAACTCTTCAGCACTTGCACTTTTAGAAGGATTCCCTAACATATCTAATAAATTGTTGTGCGTTTGCTGGATATTGTTAACGATTTTTTCATATTGCTCTTGTGCGTTAATTTTTTTCTCTAATTGTTCTAATTCTGATTTTAACTTTTCAATAGTAGCTCTTTCATTCATTTCAAGCTCTTTAAAGCATTCATTCATTAAAGAGAATGTTATATTTTTATACTCTTTTCGAATAGAACTTGCAAGATCCTTTGTGAAATTCAAGACTGCATCACCACTATCGCCCGCTCCATGTTTTACATGCTTTTCAATAAAGTTACGGTCAATTGCAATCGTAATCGTTTGTATTCTTTGCATCCAAGTAGGATTCGTTATCCCTTCTTTTTCAATAAAAGCTAACATATATTCTTGAACATGCTTTTCTACGTGTGTTTGTACTCTGTTTTTTATATCCTGAACAAAAGATGTTTCCCTTTTTTGTCTTTCTTCTTCCGTTTTCTTTTTTGAAAATAACAACCCAACTTTAAATTCCTTTTGCATAGATTGTAAGTATGCTTTTGATAACTCTCGCATTTCATACGGTGTAATATTAGCATTGTCTAATATTTTTTGAACTTCTTCTTGAAAAGAAAGTTGTTTTTTGTTTTGTTTTTCTAGTAAACCATTATACAAATTTTTCTTTTCCGTAAGTTCGTTTTGCAATTGTTTTAACGTTTTATTTTCGTCCAGCTGTTGTTTTAATGAGGCGAGCCTTTCCGCTTCATTTTCATACTGCCATTCAATGTGCTCGTTAATAATCGTTTCTGTCGCCATTTTGATTGTCGTTTTTACAATAGTTTCTTTATCGTTTAATAATTTTGATAACAACAGTTTTACTTTTTTAAGTTCGTTTAATGGATGAGCTTGTTGCTTTAAACTTGTAAAGAACATCGGACATTGTTCTATATTCCACTCATGGAGTGACTGCAATATTCTTTTTTTATAAACAGAAAAAGGCAATTCATTTTCTTGATGTTTATCGATTTGGTTAATAATTAAATAGAGCTTTTTCCCTTTTTGTTGTAAATCTTTAATAAATTGTAAGTTAACTTCCGATTGAACATGATTATAGTCCATCACGTAAAAGGTTACATCTGCTAAATGTAGTGCTGATTCGGTTGATACGCGGTGTGCGTCGTCTGTTGAATCAATACCAGGTGTATCTAGAATTACTAGTGAGTCATCCAAATGTTGAAAAGGAAATTGATATAGAACACTTTCTACTTGGTCTCCAGCTTTGCAATATTCTTTTATTTTACTGAATTCAACAGGAGGAAGTATTTCTAAAGGTTCGTCTTCAAAAAATTGAACAATAGCCTTTTCGTTCCCCTTTTTAATGGTGACAACATTAGCTGAGGTTGGAATTGGACTTGAAGGCAATACTTGCTCTTGTAACAACTCATTTATAAATGTTGATTTACCTGCAGAGAAATGACCACAAAACGCTATCATTAATTCCTTCTTATTCATTTTTTGAAGCAACTGCGCTAATTTTTTGGCACGCTGGCGATCCCCACTATTGTGAATATTCATAAATACGTTCGATGTTTTTTGTTGTAAATCTAATAAAGTTTGCTTTTCTACTTTTGTTGTAACTCCCATATTATAAGTACCCCTTGTTTGCATTTTTCTAATATTATTTTACTTGAAAATTAGTTTTTTTCCTATAATTTCTGCAATGTTTCATAAAAACTAATAAAAAAATAACAAAAAACCACCAAATGACGGTGGTTTTAGTTAGATACTTTACATGTATTATGTAGCACATATTTTAATAAAACAGAATAAGTAATAATTGTTGCTCCAACAAAAAGTATAGTCATGCTAATCACCTTCACTTTTTATAGTTGTGATATTGATAATTATTTTCATTTCAATTCTAACATAGAATGATTCTCATCATCAATACAAATTATTCTGTAAATTTATTAAATGTAGGTGAAAACCTATTTTTGTGCTCTATGTATTCATCATATTTTGTGTTCGCTTCGCTTAATGCTCTCTCTTCTAACGGAATTCTTATTGATAATACCCATGCATTTAAAATAGTAAATACTATGGCCGTCCAGTATGCTTGAAACATAATCGGAATAAGGATAATTTCTAAACAAACAATGATATAGTTTGGGTGCCGTACAAACTTATATGGTCCCCTCATTACGATATTAGCTCCTGGTAACACAATAATTTTGGTATTCCAATAATTGCGTAATGAAAAAAGCACCCATATTCGAATAGCTTGTGTTACTAAAAACAGTGCTAAAATAGCTGGCCAAATTGTCGATAATTGTTTATTATAAAAACTAACCTCTAACAAGAGTGAAAGAAAAAAACTAATATGGATAAGGACAATATACTTATAATGTTCTGGAAAAAACTCAATTGCTCCTTTTGTTTTCATCGATATTTCGTTACGTCTTGCAATTATTAGTTCCACTAATCTTTGCGTAATAACTAAAGATATAATTAAGGTAAACACCAACCCTCAGTCCTCCCATTTAAGAAGTACTTGCTCAGAACAAAATCCAGGTCCTAGCGCTACGGCAAGTCCGGTATCGCCTTTTTGTGCTTCTTTTTCCATTACTTCTTTTAAAACGTAAAATATAGTCGCAGAAGACATATTTCCATAAAGGTTTAAAATAGTTTGAGAGCTCTTTAATTTATCTTTAGATAACTGTAAACTTTTTTCATAAGCATCTAACACTTTCTTTCCACCTGGATGAAATATGCATTGATCTATTTCGTTAGTAGATAAATTATGTTTTAGAAGGAATTTTTGAACATTAGTATGCAACCATGTTCGTATAATGGTTGGAATATCACGTGAAAATACGACGTATAATCCATCATTTTTAATATCCCACCCCATTACCTCCTCTGAATCTTTCATTAACGTTGAAAGTGTATCTATAATGGACGGGCATGTTATTTTGTTATTAAATTCTACTAAATCGCCCACAATACATGCACACGCAATTCCATCTGCAAAAAGTGATGTACCGACGAGATTACTTTTTGAAGGATCCTGTCTTTGAAACGTTAGCGAACAAAGCTCGACTGTCAAAACTAAAACTTTATGTTCAGGAAAAGCTTTACAATATTCAAAGGCTCTCGTTAATCCTGCCGCTCCACCAGCGCACCCTAAACCCCATATTGGAATTCTTTTCACATGTTCAGAAAAACTTAATTTATTCATTATTCTTGCTTCAATACTAGGTGTTGAAATTCCAGTAGATGATATGTAAAAAATAGCATCAATTTCATCCAAATGTATAGCCTCATGTAACATGCTTTCATTATTTAAACAGTTGTTAATTGCTCTAACACCGTAAGAAATTGCTTCTTGTATATATACATCATTTTTTTCTTCAAATGAATGATTTTCTTTAAACCAATCGAGTCCTTTTACAAAATGACGCTTTGATATATTACCGTTAGAAAATATCGATAATAATCGTTCAATATCACTATAAGAATGAGAAAAAAGTTCACGAGCAAACTCAACTACAGTTTCTTGATTTAATGCAAATTTAGGTACTGCAGTCCCAACAGAAACTATTTTTGGCATTTTTTTAAACTCCTACATAATAATTAAGATTATTTTCACCAAAAAATAGTATATAATTCATTTATTTATTTTTATTTTCTTTTGAAAAATTGTTCTTAGGATAGGTTTTTACTAGAAAAAAAGCTTTCCCATAGTTGAAAGGGAAAGCAACGTTTTAAAGGAGTTGTGTTGTTGTGCAGTTTTATTATATCTGAAAACTAACATAACTACATTACTCATTTTATGGAAATTTATTTTTATTTTATTTGTCTGAGTAAAATTGGGCCATTAATATTTCATCTACATATTGGCCGTTAATGTATGCTTGTTCCTTTTGTACTCCTTCTTCAACAAAGCCATAGCGTTCGTATAATTTATAGGCTGGTTTATTCGTAGAGAAAACCGTTAAACATAATTTTCGTAACTTATACTGTTTACACCAAGCATTCGTGTACTCCATTATTTTTTTGCCAATTCCTAGACCTTGAGCGTCCTCTATAATCCAAGTTCTAAACAACCCAGTATGACGCTTCATTTTTATATCTCCTCTAATAATTCGTGCGATACCAATTACTTTTCCTTCTCGCTCCACACCCATATACATATTTTCATTATCCATCATACTTTGGATAAATTGTCTTTCTTCTTCAACAGTCCGAGGTACATCTTTTTGAATATATTCTCCCGCTTCTATTATAGACGTTACAGCTGTAACGATATCTTCTGCGTCTTGTAAAGTTATAGGCCTTAAAACTACTTCAGATTCATCTTTTGCAGTAAATTTCATTGTTAGTTGTGACATGATGAACACTCCTCAAAATTCTTTTAAAGGGAAACTATAAAATAACTAACATTAATTTTCAACTAAAACGTGTTTTTTAATAGTGTTTTTTGTAGAAATTTGTTGAAAAATAATCTGATATTTATGATAATGAAAGAAAGTTTAACTAAATGAGGAAGTTCGGTCTTTATCTCTCATCCCTAATATAGTCTTAATTTACTTTATGTTAGGATAATTAAATGTAGTTGGAGTGTGGTTTAAATGTCATTAGATTTATCAATTCAGCATGTAATTACAGGAGCTATAGAATCCGTTAAAGCGATTATTCCAGCCTCCATTAGCTATGCAGAGCCAAAGCTTTATATACAAGAAACGACTGATATTTCATTAGGTGTATTAATTACGTTAATTGGCGATATTCATGCACAATTAATTATTCAAGGAGAAAGTACAGTATTTCAAAAGCTAGCTGGGATGTTGTTTGGTATGGAGGTAGAAGGTGAGATGTTACTATCATTCACTGGAGAACTAGGAAATATGATTGTTGGAAATTTAACAATGCAAATTTCGGAAATTGGAATTAAAACAGATATTACTCCACCTAATGTTTTAAGTGAACAGAAAGAGTATTATCTACATTCTGAGACTGTTATCACTTCTATATATGTCCAAGATTATGGCAAAATGGATATTTTATTAGGGTTAAAAGCATCTTGATGAAAGAACCCAATAATAATTAGGGATCATTTCCTTTTAAAAGATGTATTGTTATGTACATAGTACGCTACAAAGGCATTCGTTTAACTTATTGCGAACACCTTTGTTTTGTTCATTATATTTAAAATAATTTTTTTACAGTTGCTTCAAACGTAATAGTATCCTCATTATTAGTTGGGTATTTTCCATACTTATAGTTAGCTGAAATAACAATATCTTCGAATCCAACTTTTTCTAAAATCATCTTAAATTCCTCTACCCCGTACCATCTAATCGGAAACTGTTCTAATTCTGTTTGAATTAGTTTCCCATTTCTCCACTTTTCATATCTACCATGCGATATGCTATATTGCTTAACATAATCAATTTTCACGGTATTATATCTTAAAGTAATAATTTCTCCGTTACTTAATTCCCAATATCGTTCGCTGCTATCATTGAGTGACAGATTATCTGGAAGATGTATATCTATTATTAATTTTCCGTTATTCTGTAAATGATTGTAAAAGTTTTTCAAAGCTCTTAATGATTCTTCTCGTTCAAACAACAACAAAAAAGTACCTGTCGGAACGATAATTGCTTCATACTTGGAATCCGATGTAAAAGATTCCATCCTATCAATAAATAATTTAGTAGAAACCCCGTTTTCCTCGCAATTCTTTTGACAAATGGAAAGCATCTCTTCCGAAACATCAAACCCTTCCACTTTAAAGCCTTGTTGTAAAAGTGGTATAAGTATTCTCCCTGTTCCTGTTGCTGGCTCTAATATTTTCCCATTACAATTTTTAAGCCGATCCATGTAATATTCGATATCACCAAAAGAATGTCCAACTGGCTTATCGATGTCATACACTTCCGAAGACAACTTACTATAAAAACTAAACATGTTTTTCACCTCTATTATTAAAATGCTGCTTTGTGATATTTTACGTAGCATATTACTAGATTAGCATACATGAATACATATTGTACCTCGCTTAGGAATAATCATTTTATTTTTCACACTTTTTTCACATTCCTCAAACTGTGAAACTAGTCACTATTATTTACCTATCAATTTTCCCCTATTTTTATAGTGTAAACATTAAGAATGAACCATTTGTGAACATAAGAAAAAGCGCTATCATTTGCAATTTGATTTTGTATGATGAGAGTAAGCAGCAATTAATGACAGAAAGGAGATTGAAAGATGGCGAAACCTGAACTAGTAAAAAAGACGGTTGTGAAGACGGAAAAACCATCTAACTTAAGAGGAACTTTAGTTTCCGTGTTTATCCTTGGTGGTTTCTTAATTATTACTTGGTTTGGCGTTTACTTTTTATTTTTAAGTCGTATATAAGGGAAGGTGAATGGATATGCACATCCATAAGTTTGAAAAAATTTGGTTAATTTTTGGTATTGCTACATTGTTAGTTTTTTTATCAACCATTGGTGTAAGTGCCTTTTACTTAGGAAATCAACCACCTAGTTGTTTAGTTACGATTGATCCAGAAAAAGTGGCAGAAACTCCTCCTTTTAATGAACCTGGCTTAAAGCAAGTTGGGGAAAATGAATATGAATTAACGATGGTTGCTTCTGCTTTTCATTATGAACCGAGTCATGTACAGATTCCACTTGGAGCTACTGTTCATATTAGTGTTACAACAGTAGATGTAATCCACGGTTTCCAAGTACCTGGTACAAATATCAATATGATGGTTGAACCAGGTTACGTCAGTACACTTACAGCTCAGTTTAATCGCGAAGGTGAATTTTTAGTGTTATGCAATGAATATTGTGGTGTCGGTCATCACATGATGACGTCAACTTTCGAGGTGATTAAAAATGTGGAGTAATAAAGTAGACCGTAAAGATGGAAAATTAGCTATGGCTCACTTGTATGTCGCTTTTATCGCATTATTATTAGGTGGTCTGGCAGGATTACTACAAGTGTTAGTTCGAACAGGGGAATTTCAACTTCCAGGAAATATTGGCTATTATCAAATTCTTACTGTACATGGAGTTTTATTAGCCCTTGTTTTAACAACCTTTTTCATCATAGGCTTTCAATTTGCTGGGTTAAGTCGAACTGCTGGTACATTATCCAGTGGTGTAAGAAAAGCTGGTTGGATTGGCTTTTGGCTAATGACGATTGGAACAGCTATTACTGCAACTTTTATCCTTTTAAATGAAGCTAGTGTTCTTTATACATTTTATGCCCCACTACAAGCTCATCCTGGCTTTTATATTGGTTTAACTTTAGTCGTAGTTGGTAGCTGGGTTAGTGGCTTTGGAATGTTTACACATTACTCTAAATGGAAAAAAACAAACAAAGGAAAAGTAACTCCTTTATTAAGCTTCATGGTTATTATTAATATGGTTATGTGGCTTGTAGCTACGTTAGGTGTAGCTGCTGCTATGTTAGTTCAGTTCTTACCGTGGTCTTTAGGCTTTGTAGACACGATAGACGTATTAGTAAGTAGAACGTTATTTTGGTATTTTGGTCATCCGTTAGTATATTTTTGGTTATTACCTGCTTACATGGTTTGGTATGTTATTATTCCAAAGATTATTGGTGGAAAAATATTTTCAGACGCATTGGCAAGACTGTCATTTATACTTTTCTTACTATTTTCCATTCCGGTTGGATTCCATCACCAATTAACAGAACCTGGGATTGATCCAACGTGGAAATTTATACAAGTAGCTTTAACTTTTATGGTTGTCATTCCATCATTAATGACTGCGTTTTCTCTATTCGCAACTTTTGAATTATACGGTCGTTCTAAAGGTGCAACCGGACTTTTCGGTTGGTTTAAAAAGCTACCTTGGGGAGATGCACGGTTTTTTGCTCCGTTTGTTGGGATGCTATTTTTCATTCCAGCTGGTGCGGGTGGATTAGTAAACGCAAGTCACCAACTAAACCAAGTTGTTCATAATACAATTTGGGTAACTGGACATTTCCATTTAACGTTAGCAACATCTGTCATTTTAACATTTTTCGGTATTGCATATTGGCTCATCCCTCATCTAACAGGACGAGTAATGACAAAAGCGATGAACAAATTAGCAATTGTTCAAACAATCGTATGGTCAGTTGGTATGTTCTTTATGTCTAGCGCTATGCATGCTGCTGGATTACTTGGTGCTCCAAGACGTTCATCCTTCTCTACTTATGGTGATGCTCCACAAGCTTTAGAATGGATTCCATACCAAATGTTCCAAGCAATCGGAGGTTCTATTCTCTTTTTAGGCATCATCCTAATATTAATTATTGTCATAAACCTTTCCTTCTTTGCTCCTAAAGGAGAAACGGATTTCCCAATTGGCGAAACTGCTGAGCAAGCTGAAAAAACACCAGCTATTTTCGAAAATTGGAAGCTATGGATAGGTGTAACAATTGCGTTAATTTTATTTGCCTATACTGTACCTTTTATCGATATGATACAAAACGCTCCTCCTGGATCCAAAGGATTTAAATTTTGGTAATGCTTTATAAAAAAAGAGGCTAAACGATAATGTTTAGCCTCTTTAATTATACTAATTTATAAATAGTACGATATTTATTTTCTAAGTAATCAATTAAGTATTGAACGTTTAATTCTTCTCCTGTGACATCTTTCACGATTTCAAGTGGTTTCTTCATCTTACCGTATTGATGAATGTGATCAGCCAACCATTGCTTTATAACCTTAAGTTCCCCATTTTCTAGTAATTGGTCAAAATTTGGAATATCTTTTTTCATCGTGTTAAAAAACTGAGCAGCGTACATATAACCTAATGCATAAGAAGGAAAGTAACCAAAACTACCTCCAGACCAATGAACATCTTGAAGTACACCTTTCGCATTATTTGGTGGTGTAATATTTAAGTATTGTTCGTATTTTTCATTCCAAGCATTTGGCAAATCTTTTACTTCTAATTCATCATTAAAGAGAGCTTTTTCTAATTCATAGCGAATAATGATATGAAGAGCATATGTTAACTCATCTGCTTCAATTCGGATTAACGATGGTTTCGCAACGTTAATAGCACCATAAAAGTCATCTAACGAAACATTTTGAAAAGCTCCAGTCGCATATTCGTTTAATTTATTATAGTGCCTTTTCCAAAATGAATAGTTACGCCCAACAAAATTTTCATAAAATAATGATTGAGATTCATGTATTCCCATGGACGTTCCAGAAGCTAATCCTGTTCCAATTAAATCGGATGAAATGTTTTGTTCATAAAGAGCGTGTCCACATTCGTGAATCGTACCAAATATGGCAGAGCGAAAATCTTCTTCATCGTATTTGGTAGTGACACGGACATCACCTGGATTAATCCCTATTGCGAATGGATGCACCGTTTCGTCTAATCTACCAGCTGAAAAATCATACTCCAACTCTTTTAGTATATCTAAGCTAAAGCTGTGCTGATTTTCTTTTGGAAACGAAAAAAATAACACTGAGTCGTCAGGGTTGTAGTTGGATTCTTGAATTTGCTTTACGAGTGGAACTATTCGTTCTTTCAGTTGATTAAATACTTCATCTAATTTGTCAACCGTCATACCTGGTTCATACATATCTAATAAAGTGTCATATTTATTACCATCGTATCCCCAATATTCAATAAATTTCTTATTAAAAGAAACGAGCTTTTCTAAATATGGTTGTAACATGAAAAAATCGTCATTTGCTTTTGCTTCTTCCCATACCGCTTCTGACTTTGAACTTAGAATTACATATTCTTTGTATTCTTCTTGAGGGATTTTACTATTTTTCTCGTAATTTTTTTTTGTTTCATCTATAGATTTTTGTGTAATTTCATTTAATTGATTATATATTTCAGGTTGCGTTAATTGAGTGATATACTCTAGCATTTCTTCAGATGTTGTTAATTTGAAAACGTCTGATGATAACATCCCTATTACTTCGGAACGCTGTTCTAACCCTTTTTTTGGTGCACCAGTGCGCATATCCCAAAACATAAGTGAAATAGCTTCGTTATAGCTTTCTATTTTTTTCATTAATTGTAAGTAATCTTTTTCTATCGTTTGAATATCCATTATTTTCCCCCTTCATTGCTTTATTATAGGATACAAACATTCTCTTAATTTATCAACTATTTGGAAAAAATTATATAGTTAAAAACCATCATTGCTAGTTATTGAAGTGTTTAACTGCTTTGATGGTTTTTTGTTTTATTTATAGGTTGGGTTAGTTGGTAATATTACCTCTATCTTTTCTAATACGGATGGATCTATTTCTTGTGAGAGAAGAATTGTTACTTCTCCTTTATCTTCGCTAGTTCTTATTAAACGACCTATCCCTTGGCGTAATCGAAGTAACATGTAAGGAACATCTAAGTCCATATATGGATTGTTTAGCCCTTTTCTTTTTGCAGCGAATACAGGGTCATTTGGTGGGAAAGGTAATGACCATATTATTACGTTACTTAAACTCTTCCCTGGAACGTCTAAGCCTTCCCATAGATGATAAGCGCATAATACGCTGTTTTCCTCGTTTTGAAATTTAGAAACTAGTTCACTTATTTCTGCATCACCTTCAAAGAAATAAGTATAGTCCGATTGATTAGTCTTTTCTTTGAATGCAAGTAATTCTTCGCGTGTAGCAAACAGTATAATTGCTCTACCTTCTGTTCGTGCAATAGCTTCCATTGTTTTTTCAAATTTAGTAGCGATATCATCTGAAACTTTCTCTAAATAAATCGTCATATTTTCCTCGTAATCAAATGGTGAAGCAATAGTAAAGGATAGAGCCTTTTCAATTCCTAATGACTGTGAAATGTAATCAAAGGTATTGTTCTCTGAAAGTGTTGCAGAAGAAAAGATAAAAGGTATATTTTTTGAAAATACATTTTCCTTTAATACAGATTCTACTGTTTTTGGCATTACTACTAATGTTGTATCTTGATTTGATTGTTCAGCCCAAAATATTACATCATCTTTTGTCAGCAATAATTTTAATAAAAATTCAATAGAGTCTAAATATTCCTCGACGATATGCAGTTGATAATGATCAATTGTATGCAATTCACCTTCATAAACTAACTCATTTCCAATTTGTTCAATCTTGCTTAATAGTTGTTCGATTGCACTGGTAAGCTCCGCTGATTGCTTTACATCTTTCCTCTCCGAACCAGATACTTCATACAAACTTTGCTCTAATTTTTCAAAGAAGTGTTCATTAACATCTAACGTATCTTCAACTAGTAAAGAAAATTCTTCTCGAAGATCATTCCCTAATAATCGAGTTAACAACTCTTCCACTGTTTGATTTTTCATTTTATATGTTAAAGCTTTTTGAGCAGCAAATTCTAGCAAATGTCCTTCATCAAAAACAACCGAAGACGCTTCAGGTAATAATGGTAGTTGACCTTCTCTCTTTCTCTTCTCAACTGTCCATACATGTTCCATATAAAAGTCGTGTGAACAAATTATAATATCCGCGGCTTTTCGATAATGTTCACGGGATAATGTTTGTCCACATCGATGACGCTTTGCACAACTAAAACAATCTTGAAAACTATCCCACCCAATTAAATTCCACTCTTCATCATTTAATTCAGCATGATCTTTTCGATCCCCGTAAGGAAAGAATGTTTGCATCGTTTCATGTTTGTTCACAAACGCTGGGAGCGTATCATACACAACATCAATTTTTTCATTGTTCTCAAAAGTCATGGCACGATCTAGCTTATTTAAACATATGTATTGATCCGGTGATTTGGCAGTTCTTACATCAACAGTAATATCGAGAACTTTTGAAATCTTTTCAATATCTCCACCTTTTTTGACAAGTTGTTCTATTAACGTTTCGTCTGCACAAGCGATTACTGCGGGTTTACCGATATAGCGGGCGTAGCAAATAGCATATAGTAAATACACGATTGTTTTTCCAGTCCCTACACCAGCTTCGGCAAATATTACCTGTTTTTCTTTGTATGCTCGTTCTAGTTGAAAGGCCATGAAAATTTGTTCATCGCGTAGTTCAAACCCTGCTTCAGGAAGGATGTCATAAAACACATCACCGATCCACTCATTTAATTTATCAAAGAATGATTCTCCTTTATTCATCGTAAAAGGTAAACGGTTATTCATTAATAATATACCTCCGAAAAAAGTAAGACATTTCAACATTATTAAGGAAAGGTTAGTTTATTGTCAAGTATTATTTGTACTCTTACTTTTTCGCCACTATAAAAAAAATCCCTGTTTTCCAGGAATTTTTTTTAGTCATTTAAAAATTTTACTATTTTTTGATCTTTAATAGTTGCGTGTAAGATAGCTTTTTGATATTCTTCTTTCGCTTTTTTTAGTTTTTCCATACATAATTCTTCTGAACTAAACTCTGTTTTTAAGCTTTGAAAACTATTTTCTAATGCCTTTGATATTTTCAAAAAATCCTTCATTTGTAATGTCATAACATTTCTCCTTTCCTATCATTGATTTTTAGTCCATACTAATTATCCCATTACAACGAAGCAGTTTTGCAAAGGATTAAATGGTGGGGAAAATGAAAATGTAAAAAATAAATACCATCAGCACGGTTTCTCAGCTCATGGTTAGTTACATTATATTTATTTTTTTCTAGTATTAGTTTATGCGCTTTACTTTCTTTTATTCCAAAAAAAAAAAAAGCACTCTTCATGCAAGAGTGCTTTTTATCTTTTATTTAGTTTTCCTCTTCTTCTTCTTCATATTCGAAGTCAAAATCAAGGTCTTCAAAGTCATCGAAAGAAAATTCTTGTGCATTATCTAATACTTCTTGAGGAATTACAATTTCGTCAATTTCATTGTAGTTATAAAGGGACATATCCATTTCTTGATACATGCTCATTACTTCACCTTCAATTTCCATTTCCATGTCCATTGTAATAAACATCTTTGTTTGGACTAACGTCTCTTTATCTACATGAATTTTGTAGCTAATATGATTAATTTTCATCATTGATAATACTTCTTCTAACATTTCACCCATATCGTCGCCCATCATAGGAATAGTAGCATTAATTAATTCCTCGTATTGGTCACCATTTCCTTCAAACGTTAAAATGTACTCATTTCCTTCTTCTGTCATGGATAGTTCATCAGAAAAACTTTTCAAAATTTCTAACTGTTCTGCAGGGTTTTGCTGTTGCATTTCAGTTAATTCAATTAGTTCTGCTGTGAATTCTGAAGGAAACTTATACCACTCTCCAAACGTTGGATCATAAGTAAAAAACCCTTCTTCTGTGAAATATGTTTCAGACTCCATTTCAATACCCATAGTAGGATCGTTCATCTTCGTTGATTGGTACATTGCTAATGGACTTAACGTTAGATCCGATTTACTTGTAGTTTTCATTTCAATCGGTTCTTCATCGTTTAATGTGATTTTTTGATTAATATTCATATCCATAGAATAACTTTTAAGTTCAGCTGTTGCCTCTGTCGTTTTTTCTAAAACTTGTTCAGCTGTCAATGCAGGCTCTTCTTCTATTTCATCAGCTGGTTCACTTGCATCAACTTTTTCCTCTTCTGGTGGTAATGAGACATCTTCATTTTTATTAACAGTTTCTGTACTACTCCCACACGCTGCTAACAGAAGTACCATAAATACCACCGTAAATAATTTTAATAATTGTTTCTTCACACAATCCTCTCCTTATTCTCTATTTACTATTTGGCTATGTTAAATGATAATGTTGATTTCTACATTAAGAAATGGATACTTATTGGAGAACACTACTATATTCAAACTTTTCCCCTATTCCCCAGATAATGGTTACCATCTTCTGTTCATCTTTGTATTGTAAAAAATCCACACCATTTTTTAACAAAGCCGCTCCTTTTAAGTGTTCACTTAAAAAGAGATGGCTTTCTTGCCCCATCTAATAGTACGATACAAAAATAAAAATGTATTCAAAAAGTTATATTTTCTTTAAAAATAGGAATAAATAACCATTATTGTTGTTTATAATTTATGACTTAATAACTAAAAAAACTAGTGGACAAAAGGTGTTCCCTCTGTTCACTAGTATCTTTAATTTGATTATTTATTTAATCGCTTCGGCTTTTGCTTTGCCCAATATTGATAAAGATCCGTACGGATAAACCCGTTAAATAGTTTTCTTTTTTTTGTAGCCTGTCTACCGTACAATTCTTCAAAGCCTTCATGAGAAGTTAACATATAGATAGACCATGTATCTTCATATGGTTGAAATGCTTGTCCCATTTGCTTGTACATTTCTTCTACTTGTTTCTTTTCTCCTAAACGTTCTCCATAAGGTGGATTACCTACTATTACTCCAAATTGTTTGTTAGTTGTAAAGTCAACAACTTGCATTTGCTTAAACGAAATTATTTCTCCTAATCCAGCCTCAAACGCATTTTCTTTTGCAATGTTTATCATTCTATGATCAATATCATGTCCGGAAATATCTAACGGTTGGTCATAGTTAGCCCTATCTTCCACTTCTTCTCGAGCTTTATCCCAAACATCGCTACCAATCCAATTCCATTTTTCTGAAACAAAATCACGGTTAAACCCAGGAGCGATATTTTGACCTATTAAGGCTGCTTCAATTGGAATAGTTCCAGAACCACAGAAAGGGTCAACAAACGGTTTATCTGCAGTCCAATTTGTTAACATTATTAATGCTGCTGCTAATGTTTCTTTTAATGGTGCTTCACCTTGATCCGTACGGTATCCTCTCTTATGTAATCCAGCTCCACTCGCATCTAGTGTTATGGTGGCAACATCTTTTAGTAGAGCTACTTCAATACGATAAAGATCCCCAGTTTCCTCTAACCAAGATGTCGAAATGCGATAATGCTCTTTTAGTTTTTCAACTACTGCTTTCTTTACGATTGATTGACAATCCGGAACGCTTGCTAACTTAGACTTTACAGATTTACCGATTACCGGAAACTCCGCATCTTTTGGGAGAAAATCTCCCCAAGCAATTTTTTTAACACCTTGAAAAAGTTCTTCAAACGTATAAGCTTTAAATTGAGCTACTTGAATTTTTATTCTATCAGCTGTTCTTAGCCATAAATTTGCTCTTGCAATTGCCAGCTCGTCGCCTTTAAAAATCACTTTTCCGTTATCAACTTGACATTCATAACCTAAATTTCTTACTTCTTGAGCAACTAATGCTTCTAGTCCCATTGCAGCAGTTGCGATTATTGTATATTTACTCATAAATCTCACCCTATTCTTGAATTCACTTTATGTATAGCCTATCCTTTTTACATAAAAAACAAAAGTCCTCCTAACATATTGCAGGAGGACCTCTCAAAATTTTATAGTAGTTGTGACATTCAAACCAACAACAGTTTGTAAGCCATGTTCTGTTCCTTCGTACTACAAACGGATTGCTCCTTGTACTCCGGTGGTAACCATCTGTCTACAGATTCATGTACAATGATCTGTCCTTCTCTTCGTTCAATTTCCTTTGAGAAGGTGCCCCTACCATTGTTTGGGTTTCTCGCTCGAGGGGTTTACCGCGTTCCACTCCAATTATTTCTAATTGGACTACGTCACTGTGGCACTTTCAAGGTATTCACACCATATCGCAAGCGACTTAGGTGTTTTCCCTGCCGTTAGTCCAGTGTAATACCGAACTACCCTAGCTTATTTTTTCGCTAGGCACGAACACTACAGGCATCTCAGCCTGTGCGAGCATGGACTTTCCTCTATAGTATATACTATAGCGGTTACCCAACTGTTATTGATGTCAACAAAGGATAGTATATCAATTTTAAACAACAGAATCAACTGTAAAATTTTGGTTCAGTCGTATAATTTACTTCCGAACACATGTTTCTCTAAATTAGAAAGTCTTCGCAAAATATCAAAATTAGTAGATCCTGCAGAACTTGTAGCAGGTTTTTTGCTAGATTCCTCTAGCTGTTTTTTAAGTTTCGCATTTTCTTGTTGAAGTAATTCATACTCATAATAAAATGTTTCATAGTCTTTTATTATTGTATCTAAAAATTTGTCCACTTCTTCTGGTTTATAACCACGCATTCCTGCTTTAAATTCTTTTTCCAATATTTCTTTTGCCGTCAATTTTATTTTATCTGATAGCATTATATTCACCTCAGTAACATGCACATTTTCTCTACTATATTCTTTCAAAAAAAGTCCATCTTGTCAATTTCTTTTGTTACCAATCACTATTTTGATTATAACTTATTTCTTCCATTAATACTTGTAATTCATAAAAATCAATTGTATAAATCGGGAAATGTTGTTTTTCTGCCTTTGTTTTTGCAATTTCTAATATAAATTTTGTATTACCCGGCCGTTCATCATCATAAACAGCTAGTAGACAATTGGCTTTATTAATGAAAAATAAGTTTTTTTGCTTAAATTGCGCGGGGCTCTCATATTTTTTTCTCGAAACAGAATCAATAAAATCGGCTTGAGATAAAATAAATTCATAGTATTCCTTATTAGCTTCACTCCATTTTTCTTCTTGTCCTAAAAATGGTGTTATAACTGCAACTTTTAATTGTGGATAATATTCTTGAAGTTCGTACACAACTTCTGCTCCCCAAAGCTCTACACCTAGTTGGCCACTAATTAATATCCATTCTAGATCGTTACCTTCCTCTAATAATTCAACAATTTTTTTTCGGATTGCAGCTTTAATTATTAATGCAGGAGGATCGTCGTTTTTAAAAATTTGTAGCTCGTGTGATTTATACCCTGTTAACGTCATGACTTTCATTGTATTCTCTCCAAAATTATGTATATTCCTTGTCCTAAAATTTTAGAATTTATAATGGTATTTATTTTACCATAATTTTTGTAGATAATATAAAAAAGAACTGGCGATATACCAGTTCTCTTTTTATTAGTTATTGAATTATCTACCGAAACCGTAGCCTGGACCCATACCTGGACCCATTGCTCCCGGTCCTGCCATACCTGGTCCCATTCCTGGACCCATTGCCCCTGGGCCTCCCATTCCTGGTCCCATCGGAGCCATTCCAGGTCCTCCAGGTCCACAATTAAAATGTTGATGTGAAACAGAGTCTACCATAGAATCCGTATGAGGATAATAATGTTTATGCTGGAAGTGTTGGTTGTTCACATATGTTGTATGTGATGGATGAATATGAGGTACTTCCGTTGTTGAGTGTAAATTTTTCACACAGCATTTAGTTGGATGAACGATAGGTGCCATTACATTTGGTCTGCAGTGATGCATACTTACAGTCTCCTTTCAATTCTTGTTTTTCTCTTTACATTAACAACCTATGAAAAGACTGGTATACATGTACTAGTACAGACACCTATTTTTAACATATTATACGAATGCCTACTAAAGAATCGTATAAATACTATCTTTAATATTAGTTAGTACGAAAAGGGTTAAGAAAATCATAATAAAAAACATGCACAAAATAAATCTAGACACGAAACTTCTCTCCATTGCTCTAAGATGAATAGTACAAAACTTATTTTACATCCATTATTAAAAGATGACAATGAAGGAAAAATTGGTAAATTTATTTTTCTATTTTTTTATATAACCTCTCCAACCGCTTTACAAAATTCACTTCTTTTAAACTTTTATTATTTGAATTACGATAAAATGTATACGATTTTTCTGTATAGAAAAGAGCTTTTTCATATGCTTTAAACTGATGCTCATATAATTTGGCAAGTTCTATCCCTGCTAGATATTTTTCGTTATTATCATTTGCATGATACGCTTGAAGAAAATGTTGTTCTGCCTCTTCGTTTCGTTTCATTTTCTTCTTCAATTTACCAAGGTTATAAGCGGCCTTCCAAGATTCGTTTACCAATAGCTCATACCTCTCAACAGCCACTTCATCTTCTCCTAAAAAGTCAAACCAACGTCCTACTTCGTATCGTTCATTTTCTGTAGTTGGCATTTCTTCTTTTAACAGGAGTTTCGATAAATGAATGTACAACGTTATTAACGTTAACACATCCCATTCGTTATGCTTTAATATCCCTTTCATTCCTTCAGGATTTTTCGATTCAACAAAATCAAAATAAATCATCGGTGCTAAAAAGCCCGGTGTGTCACCTTCACGATGGATTTGAAGCTTTTCTTTCTCTACTAATGAAAGCCGAACAGAATCCATCTCTTTTTTCCAAAAACGTCTTGCTGCATGAAGTAGATCAAAATGTCCGAAAGACGGTAGTTTTGGCACGTGTTCTTTTATTAAAGTATGTCTCGTTTTTACCTGTGGCCAATCAAACGCTTTACCGTTGTATGTTACTAGCGTAGTATAATCGACGTTTTTTAAAAAACTTTCATATAAGGCGATTTCGTTTCCTGGACTAGGTAATATATGTTGCCTTACTACTACTTTATCATCATATACTCTTGCATATCCTAGTAAAAAAATAGTAGTTCCTGCACCTCCACTTAAGCCAGTTGTTTCGGTGTCGAAAAAAAACAAATCACTTGTTTGATGACCTTTACTAGATAAAGGATGTTCAATATTACTATTATTCCAATTTTCAACTACATTTTTAAGTTCACCTAAACTGTATAAACCGTGTTTAAAATTTAGTGAATATTGTACTTCTCGAATTAGACAGTATTCATTCTCGTAAAAATATGGTTTCGTATCATATTGAAGCCACTCTTGTAAATATTCATCATCGATTCTCTCTTTCGATTGAACACCTTTCTGCTCATTACTTACTGGTTCATGGCTCATATGTTTTTTTAATCTATTTAGTTTATTTTTTAGTTTCATATTTTCTCACTCACTTTAAAATAGTGCGTATTAAAGTAACTACTAATTCTTTAGTATTTTCTGCCCCTTCATCGTTTCCAACACAAGAAGGACAGCCTGAATTACAAGGGCATTTAGTAATTAATTTTAGACAAGATTGAATAAATTCCTCTAAATGAGAATACGCTTTGTCACTTAACCCTACTCCACCTGGATAACGATCATACAAATAAATTACTGGCTTTTCATCATGTGTTGATTTAACTTGTGGTACAACATGTAAGTCAGAAGGTTCACACATTAGCAATAGCGGGGCCACATGTCTAAGGCCGTGTGACAATCCTACAAGCGCCTTTTCCAATTCATCTTGACCGAAAGAAGATACAGCAGCATCCTGCAGTTGAATCCATGTTGCTGTTGTATGTAATTCTTCTTCTGGTAAGTGAATAGGTCCTGACCCGATATTTTCATGAGTTTCAAATTTTATCTTTTTAAAAATTGTTGCCATCGCTTTAACAGAAACATCCCCAAATGAAATAACGCAATTGGAAGTTCGTCTTTCTTTATCTACTTCTAACACGTCGAGTTGAACAGCCAGATTAGCATCTGTAAAATAATCAACATTTACTTCACGTACAAACGCTTTTTTTTCTTCCCAGTCTAATTTTTCTACTTGAAACTGAATTCCTTGATGAAGGTAAATTGCTTCATCATGTAATAAAGTCATTGCACTGAAACGGTCCATTTCGCCTATTACTTTATTTGCAGGCGCCTCTGTTTGATCAATAATGATGACATTTTCTTGTGAAGCTGAACGAAGACTTATATTATGGGCTGGAAATGCATCATTCATCCAATACCACTTACCACTATTTTCATGAAGAACTCTTTCTTCTGTTAAATATTCTAATATGTCATCTAGCTCAACACCATCAAACGTTTCTCCTTCTTTAAAAGGGAGTTCATATGCAGCACATTTAATATGATCAACTAGAATAATTAAGTTGTCCGGGTTAATTCTTGCAGATTCTGGATTACTTTTTAAGAAATAATCCGGGTTTTGAATAATATATTGGTCTAAAGGATTAGAGCTGGCCACCATTACGATAACAGCTTCTCCTTGTCTCCTCCCAGCTCGACCTGCTTGTTGCCAAGCACTTGCTATCGTTCCAGGGTACCCTGTCATAATACATACTTGAAGCTGTCCTATGTCCACACCAAGCTCTAATGCATTCGTACTTACAACTCCGTATATATCTCCATTACGAAGTCCTTTTTCAATTTCTCGTCTTTGTGTAGGTAAATATCCACCTCTATAACCCGTAATTGCTTTTTTACCTAATTGACCCTTCACTAACTCTTGTAAATATGTTAATAGTATTTCAACCCGTACTCTACTCTTCGCAAAAACAATTGTTTGTATTTTTTGTTTCAAAAATTCACTCGCTAGTTTTCGTACTTCTAGAGTTGCACTTCTTCTTATGTTCAGAGGTTTATTGACAATAGGAGGGTTGTAAAAAACGATATGCTTTTTACTTGATGGAGATCCATTATTATTAATTAGGTTGAAATTTTCCCCTATTAAATGCTCCGCTAATTCTTTTGGGTTTGCTATTGTTGCCGATGTACATATAAATATTGGGTTGCTACCGTAAAATTTGCATATTCGTTTTAATCGACGAATTACGTTTGCTACATGACTACCAAACACACCTCTATATGTATGCAGTTCATCGATTACAATATATTGTAAGTTTTCGAATAGTGAGACCCATTTCGTATGATGAGGGAGTATTCCCGAGTGAAGCATATCTGGATTTGTAATAACGATATGACCTGCCTTGCGAACACGTTGACGAATATTTGGAGCAGTATCACCATCATATGTATAACTATTAATCGGTACACCAAGTTCAGAAATAATATCATTGATTTCACTTTTTTGATCCTGTGCTAGTGCTTTTGTAGGAAATAAGTATAAAGCTCTGCTTTCTTTATTTTCTAATATTTTTTGTAATACAGGTAAATTATAACAAAGTGTTTTCCCAGATGCAGTTGGTGTGACAGCTACAAAGTTCTGTTGGTGGACCGCAGCATCAAATGCAGCATGTTGATGTGTATATAAAGATTTAATTCCTCTCGTTTTCAATGCCTCTACTAATCTAGTGTCAACATTTGAGGGAAATGGTAACGTAGCTCCTAACTTTTCAGGGATCGTCTCCCAATGAACGATATTAGAAGCAATATGTTCTTCACTCCTCATCCAATCAATAATGTCTGTTACAGATTTCTTATTAAACATCTCCCACACACTCCTTCATTCTCCCTCCATTTTACGAATAAACGTTCTCCTAGTAAAGAGAAACAACCAAAAAAGAAAAAATTACTAGAAAAGCGGAGGCGGCTCGTTTAGGTCCAATCAAACTGGAGCCTTTCCGCAGGAGATAAAGGAATCACGGCGAACGTCAGTGAGTCGATGATGACTTATCGTACGGAGGAAAGGTGAAGTTTGAGCCGAACCTATTCTCCGGTCATTAAACTTTCCGACTGTTTTGGCCTACATGCTTTATACCATTGTGCAAAAAGTATAACAATAAGAATAGCTTCGATAAAATCGCCTCCATAATACATTAATTGTGCGCCTCGCTCTGCTTCATATAAAGGAACACCTATTGGCGGTTTTGAATAAATGATTTTTGTTAATATACCATGAGCAGCTAGCGCAACTATAAAAATTGAAGTGCGAAATATAAAACTATAGCGATGAAAAACTGGTTCTACATATATTATAGAAACAACAAATACATACCCCGCTAAAAAAACATGAAAATGAATCGCTATATAAATGAATGGATTAGAATGCATCCATTCAAACAGTTTTGTCATATATAAAATCCATAATCCTCCTATATTTAATAAAGTTGTTATTATTGGATGTACAATTATTTGAAAAGGCATAGTTCGTAATACTCTAGTTAATTTCCTAGATTGATGAACATGTAAAACTCTAAATAATAAAGTCATTGGAGTAGATAAAGCGATTAATAGTGGTGCTAACATCCCTAACAAAAGATGTATTAGCATATGAAATGTAAAATTATAATGAGAAAGTTCCGTCAACGGTTTGGAAACAGATACAATAGCAATAAAACATCCTACAATACAGAGAATACTTTTGTATATTGGCCAATTGCTATATTTTCGGTTTGAAAGAAATACTCCAAAACAGTATAAAATTAATAGAATACTGAACGGTGTACTTAAAAGAAGAGAAGGTAAAAAAACTTCAGCATTATCGATCATTGTCCCACATAGGTTGTACATTAATATACTACCTTTTCATTTTTCGTATTGCCACTTCGAAATAACAAATATAAACCAGCAACTAACATTAAAATGGCAATAATATTCCAAACAAAATCATAGATGAATACATTTTCTACATATCTAATTTGATGGATTCTCATTAATTTATGTTGAATAATACCATCATATAATTGAAATGCGCCGCCACCAATTAAAACACTAGCAATCCATTTAATCATTGACAATTCATTTTTACGTCTTAAATCAGCAAACAAAAACAAGCCACCAATAGTCGCAAACCAACTAAATGCATGAAACCACCCGTCTGATATTAACCCTACATTTGTTGTTGATTTATCATAAAAATGATGCCAATGTAATAACTGGTGAAATATAGTTTCATCAATAAACGCAACTAGCCCAAGACCAAATAATATTCCAGACAAAATGTTACGATTTTTTACAGTACTCATAAATATCTCCTTTACATTTTTCCATTATGTTATATAAAGACAGACAGAATTATTCAAAAAAAGAAAATGTCCTACTGAATAACAGTCAGTAAGACATTTTACCTATTATTTCTCCACTTTATTAATATGAAGCGGTGGAGGAATTAACCAACCCTTTTCTTTTTGCATTTTTAATAGTTTTCCACCAAGTGCTGCTTTTTGCATGTGAAATTGTCCGAACATTGCTATTACGTCTTCTCGGATACCTTGACCCATTTGTTTACTACAAGCTATAAGGCCAGCAGCTATGTCTGCTCCAAGGCTAGCCGCAATTTCTGGATCGTTAAACCTTGCACCAACAGGTATATCTTCTAAATTAGCTGTTGGTCTTTCAGGTGGGCTTGGTGGTAAAGGAACTTCATTTTCCTTTAAAATACCTTCCATTTGCTCCACTTCTTGTTTCGTATTATCCATAACATTTTCTAATAGTTTTCGTAAATCTTCATCACCCGTATGATTAAATAACGTTTGGTGAGCCACTATAGCAGATTTTGCTACTAATAAATTCGTCCACAAACCATATACTTCACCGTAGTGTAAAGGTTCATCTTTTGGATTTCCATTTAAAATACCCATTACCATCCTCCTAATCGAATGTAAACTCATATAATCAACCACCTATTAAGTATGCATCCATATGACACAATGTATAATGTCCCCTCCATTTCATAATCAATACATACAATCCCACAAGTTTATGGAAGTTATAATTTGGATTAATTTTAGAAGTATAAAAGAAGACTGAAGGATTTCATTCCCTTCAGTCTTCTTCCGTAATATATTTTTCATTATCTAACAGCACAGCGGTTTGGACCAATTTCCATTTCACGTTGCTGTTCTACATCCGGGTTTATTTTCCCCATGTTCGTTTCGCGAATTTCTTGGTATGCATTCGGTTGCGGTGGTAGGTTTTCAGTTACAATTTTTCTAAACTCTTGTTCATCTTCAATATTTAGACCGTGATTTTTAGCAAATAAGGTACCTAATTTTGCTGCAACAGTTCCATCCTCATTTAGCTCTTCAATCATCATGAAGTGAGCTGGAAGAACAATTAATTCCTCGGATAACTCACGGTATCGAACGTATAAGCTTTCTCTTAAATCTGAAACCCAATCTTCGGCCAAACCCGCTAAGTCAGGTCTCCCAATAGAATCGATGAATAAAATATCTCCTGATAATAAATATTTCTCATCAATAACAAATGATGTTGAACCAATTGTATGTCCCGGTGAGTATAATGCATGAATATTTATCGTAGAATTACCGATTTTTACTTCGTTACCACCTTCTAAAGCGTTGTAATTAAAAGTTACGTCCGTAGCATCTTTCGGCGGTAACCAATATTGAGCCCCTGATATTTCGGCAATTCTTCTTCCTCCAGATATGTGATCGGCATGTAAGTGGGTGTCAAATACATGCGATATTTTAACGCCTTTTTCTTCCACAAGCGATATATAGCGTTCAATCATTCTCGTAGGATCAATAATTGCTGCTTCTTCATTAGAAATTACCATGTATGACAAACAACCTTTACCAATTCGGACAAATTGGTATAATTCTCCCCCTCCGTTTAAATCTCCAACTTTAACCGGTTCTAAATACTCACTCCAAGCTTTCATTCCACCTTCTAAATAATATACGGAAAATTCTTTTTCAGCTAACATTTCTGCTACCATAACAGAAGACCCTTCTTTAGCACATACAACTAAAACATCCATGTTTGTAGGAAGTTTATCGACAATTTCTTCCACTCCATCTAATAGATCAAAGTAAGGTATATTTAAATAATTAAAGTTTTCCCCTTCTATTTTCCATTCTTCAAAATCATTAACATTTCTAACGTCTAATATAAACAACTGTTCCTTATTTATAACTTTTTTTGTAACATCTTTAGCAGTCATTACTTTAATATTCATACTCAATTACCCCCTATAGTATATTTAAATTTTTTTGTATTAAACAGTTATTCAACTTTACCTTCCCAAGCTAGCATTCCGCCATTCATATTTATAACTTTAAAGCCATGTTGCTCTAAAAGTCGACAACCATTTGCACTTCTTCCACCAGAGCGACATACTACTACATATTCTTTAGAATTATCTAATTCATGCATACGAAATTCTAATAGGCCTAGTGGAATATTCGTAGCGGTTGGAATTTTGCCACTTGATACCTCTTCCACTTCACGCACATCAATGATATTTAATTGCTCTCCATTTTTTATAGCATTTTCTACTTCTATCGCTGTCATTGTTTTCATTTAAATACCTCCTAATATATTTCTTGTATTATATTTTAATTTATTTACGCTACAAGTCATATAATATACCCTAAGGGGTATAGTGTCAACTGTATTATTACGATATAATTAATGGAGTTAATATAGCATAATAATTTTATGAGCATATTTGTTTCATATTAATTTTTTTAAAATTATAATAAAATATGAATAAAATAAATTGGAGGTTTTAAATGATGTTTGATGTAGTTATTATCGGAGCAGGTCCAGCTGGTGCAAGTGCTGCACTATTTACGGCTAAAGCTGGCAAGAAAACAGTTTTAATTGATCATGATAAAAGTATGACAAAACGTGCTTGGGTTGAAAATCATTACGGGGTAATGGAAATTACCGGACCTGAATTAGTTGAAATTGGTCAAAAACAAGCACAAAAATTTGGTGCTGAATTAGTAAATGAAGAAGTTGTAGACGTTACAAAAACAGAAACAGGATTTCAAGTTCAATCTAGTTCGCAAACGTTTGAAACAAAACATGTTGTGCTTGCAACTGGTGCGGTAGCTGGCCTTGCTGAAAAAATCGGTGTTAATTTAAAAGATGGTACAGAACCTCGTATTAAAGCAGTAGCTGATGTTGACTCTACTGGGCGCACGAATATTGATGGTGTTTGGGCTGCTGGTACAGTGGCTGGTGTAAGCGTACATACGATTATTACTGCTGGTGACGGTGCAAAAGTATCAATTAATATCGTAAGTGAACTAAATGGTGAACGTTACGTTGACCATGATGTATTAAAATCCTAATAAAAAAGGCGCATTAATATCAATGCGCCTTTTTTACGGATTACAAAAATAACAATTACTAGCATCTTCTTTTTCTTTTCCATTTGGAAAAAGCCGTTCCTCTCTCCAATCACATTTTTGACATTGATAAATCGATGCTTTAATTCCTTCTGTTGGTAATTCACAATGATTACATAATAATCCTCTTCTTTTTTCAACGATATCAAACCCTGGAAAATCACAAGATGGACAAAGTTGAAATATCTTGTTGACTAAATTTTCCGTTGCTGCTTTTATATTTTCCATTCTTAATGGGTTATACATAGCTCTCATGTCCGTTTCGATAACAACTTCCCCATATATTTTATAGACTCTATTATATGCTCGCTCTAATTCATCCCAATCCGAAATACCTTTTAAACTTAACTCATAATGTTTACTTCTAATAATTACTGCATGCTCTGGGAATTTAGCAGTTTTACAAAAAGCTACAGCTTCATCTATATCGTATATTTGTTTTTGATTATAATTTGTGCTCGTTGTAAGTGCCTCTCCAAAAATCTGAATATCATGCACAACGTCAATAAACGATACAATTTCTCGATTTAAAATAACGAATGGAACTTGTGGGTGAGGATTAAACGCTCCTTCACTACTAATACCGATTGTATAATTTAATTTATAACACGCCGATATTGATTTTTCTATTGCTGTTTCAAGCTGTGTTCCTACCCTTCTTATTTCATTCGTAAATGTTCCGAAATGATCAGTATCAAAGTTACTCGGAATACGTACATCCAAGCCTAGTTGTTTTTTAAATATAGGAGCAACCACTTTTTCCTTTCCGTGCATTGTTGCTAAAATTGCAGCTCGGCCTTCAAATAATGAAATGGCTTTGTTTCTATTTACCATCGTTTACACATTCCTCTACCTTCTTCCATACTTTTGTCTCTGAATTAAAGACGATTCCAGTAACTTTTACAGAAGGTGCAATTAAAGGATGATTTTTTATGAGTTTCATATTTTCTGCTATCCCTTGTCTAATGTCTATCGCTGTAGTTAACCACTCTTCGACTTCCATATTTAATATGTTAACATAATTAAAAGTATCGATTACTTCTTTGGAAATTCCTTTATTGTAAAGAATATTTGTTATTGATATATTTTTGAAACTTGGATTTATCGTATTACCTACTATATAAATACTTTCTACTTCTTCATATACAATCGCTTGAATAATACTACGAATTGAACAGCCTAATGGATGAATAATTGATGTTTCATAGTTTTGAATTAAAATTAGTTCCGAAAGCTCTTTTTCAATAATTTTTGGGAGTAAATAACAATCCTGCAATTTTAAGCTAGTAAGAACTATTGTTTTTTTCATCTTATATTCCTCCAAAAGTTAAAAATTTTGCAATATGAAAGTACATTGGTATTCCAATTATTAAATTAAACGGAAATGTAATTCCTAATGATAATCCTAAATATATGGAAGGGTTTGCCTTCTTTACTGATGTTTTTAATGCCGCAGGAGCAGCAATGTAAGAGGCACTTCCAGCTAAAACTCCCATTAATGTGGCTCCACCAACTGATAATCCAACAATGCTTCCTATCACAACACCGAAACTTCCAAACACTATCGGAAACAATATTGCAAGACCGATGAGAGAAATCCCGTGTTTTTTAACTTCTGTTATTCTTTCACCAGCTAGTAATCCCATATTTAATAAAAATAGTATTAACACGCCATTATACAAATCGAAGAATAAAGGCTGAACAATTGGAGCGGCAGCATCCGCACTTATAAAACCGATTAATAAACATCCTAATAGGATAAATACACTTTTTCCAAAAATACTCTCTTTTATAATTTCTTTATCTATCATTCTCGTGTATGGTGAAGAGAAGGCAACACTAGAGACCTGAATTGATTCATTCTTTTCCATAACTTTGTATAGGAAGATGGACACAATGATAGCAGGGCTCTCCATCAAAACGACTAAAGCATTCATAAATCCTTCATAGGAAACTGCACTATGTTCTAAAAATGATATAGCAGCTCCGTACGTCACGATACTAACGGAACCAAACGACGCTGCCAATCCAATCGAGTTGGCGAAATCAAGTTTCGTCCACTTTGTTATTATTAAAACGAATATAGGTATGAAGAAACCTAACAACAATGCTCCACCGATCGGCGCCATTATCATTGTAATATCGTATTGTGAAAGAGCAATTCCACCTTTTAGTCCTATAGCGATTAACAAAAATAAACTTAATACTTCACTAATACTTGAAGGTATTTTTAGATCAGATTTAAAAATAGTAGCAATCATACCAAGTAAAAATATTAAAACAAATGGTGATGTTAAATTATGAATAACAATTTCCGACATTTCCCCACCTCTTCTAAGTAACTATTTGCAAATCAGAAACAAATAAAGTGTAAGTCATAACAAGACTCCAAACATAAAATTTCCCACTAAAAAAACCGACAATTAATCAAAGCGGATTTAATCGCTCATGAAAAATTGTCGGTTATTTTCAACTCACCTTGTGTTTTGAAAATCTCCCACTATTCTTTTGTTGTAAAACTTTTTTCCAAATTACTGTCTAGCTTAAATACCATTACTCGTTCACCGGTTTTAGTACTAATATCGGTATGAAAGGAAAGAACTTCTTTTTCTGTTATAGCAGCAATCATTCTCTTTAATTCTTCTACTCCACACTCAACTAAATCAGACCTCATTCGTTTAATCGAGAGCATACCTTCCTTTGTTTCACATACTTTATATTCTGCTGGTGTAAGGATTCCGCGTAAATTTACAATTATCATATCCCTTAATACATCTGTTTTAACGGATATTGAACCACGGCTTAAAAAATCCTTCTCCCATTGTGTTAGTAATTTACTGATCTCAGCTTCTAAAGCACCTTTTGATTTTTCCATTTTCCCCCTCCTCCTATTCGTTCTTTTTACATTTCCCGTAAAAAAATCGGTATATCCCTTATTTACTAGTAAGTAAGTAAAGAATATACCGATTTATAAGTACCTTACTACAAACAAGCTGTAACTTTTTCATACTGTCAATTTTACAAGAAAATTTACAGTATGCTAAAGATAGCCTAGTCCGAAGTATTGTATTAATCTCTCGGATATGAAGTTAAATAATACTTTAACTGGAACTTAACATTCTGTCAATTATTTTTTATAGTATTGATGATTACATTTTGTTTAATTCCAGAGAAACTGTCATTCATTTAATATACATTGGTCTATACAACTATACAAATTAAATGGTAAAATAATCTTAGTATGTTAGTTAAAGAGGAGATAAAAGCCATGCAGCACAATTATTCATTTGTAAACGCAAACATTATAAGAAGTGAAGAGCTTATTCGAAATGGATATGTACACATTTCTAACGGAAAAATAGAAGATATTGGTGACATGAAGTTTTACGAAAGGCAAGATGGTTATGATGAAATCTATCTAACAGAAGATGAACTCCTACTACCAGGCTTTATTGATATTCACATCCATGGAATTAACGGTGCTGATATGATGGATGCGACGGAGCAATCATTAAATGATATGGCTAAAAAGCTCCCACATGAGGGCACAACGTCGTTTTTAGCCACAACGATAACTCATAATCAAGAAAATATTGAACTTGCACTAACCAATGTTGCTAAATATACAAATAGTCATAATTCTAAACAAGGAAGTGAAATGCTAGGCATCCATTTAGAAGGCCCCTTTCTCTCAAAAAAACGAGCTGGGGCACAACCGTTACATCATATTATTTCACCAAGTATTTCACTTTTTGACCAATGGCAACAACTCTCAGGGAACAGTATAAAAATAGTTACACTAGCACCAGAGCAAGAAAATGGTTTGGAATTAACGAAATATTTAAGTGAACATAAAGTAATCCCTTCTATTGGACATTCCGATGCTATTTATGAAGAAATGAAAAAAGCTATAAATCTAGGAGCAAAACATGTTACCCATTTTTATAACGGAATGAGAGGTATACACCATCGAGAGCCTGGCGTTGTAGGTGCAGGCTTGGCTCATGATAGTCTCTTTTTAGAATTAATAGTCGATGGAATTCACGTTCATCCTGCTGTAATAAAATCCACCTATAAAACGAAAGGTGCAAAAAAAATTATATTAATTACTGACTCGATGCGCGCAAAATGGTTAGAAGATGGTGAATATGAACTCGGAGGCCAAAAAGTAAGTGTTCGTAATAATACCGCTTTGTTAGAAGATGGGACTCTAGCTGGGAGCGTACTGAAGATGAATGATGCTGTCAAAAATATGATGCAATACACAGGTTGCACAATAAATGAAGCCATCCAAATGGCTGCAGAAAACCCAGCCAAACAATTATCTGTATGGGATCGAAAAGGTAGTATCACAATTGGCAAAGACGCAGATATTGTAATTGTAAAAAATGATTTGACCGTACAAATGACGATGTGTAATGGCATTATTGAATATAAAGGAGCGGAATAACTTGAATATTATAACAGCAGAATCGTATGAAACGTTAAGTAAAATGGCCTCACAATTTATTATAGATGAAGTTAATAGTAAACCGAATGCAACAATTGGTATGGCGACCGGTGGCACTCCATTACAAATGTATCAGTTATTACAAGAAGACTATAAACAAAATGGTACATCGTATTGTAATGTGACAACCTTTAACTTAGATGAATATGTAGGATTAGCGAAGGACAATCCGAATAGCTACTATCAGTACATGAAAAAACATTTATTTAATCACATTGATATTGAACAAAACAATGTATTTATTCCTAACGGAGAAAGCAAAGATTTAGTAGAAGAATGTAATTTATACGAACGATATTTACTAGAAAAAGGCCCGATTGACATACAGATTTTAGGATTAGGTTCTAATGGTCATATAGGATTTAATGAGCCAGGTACACCATTTTCTAGTAAAACACATGTTGTAGAACTAACAGATTCTACGCGAAAGGCAAACGCTCGATATTTTGATAATTTAGACCAAGTTCCTACTCATGCGATTACGATGGGAATAGATACAATTATGAGGGCAAAAAAAATATTACTTTTAGTTTCTGGAAAAAATAAATCAAACGCTTATGAGCAATTACTTCATGGCAAAATTTCCGAACAGTTTCCTGTTTCCGTTCTAAGAAACCACCCCTCTGTTCACATAATAGCAGACATGAGCTCGCTCGAATCGGTAACAATTCGCGTTTGAAAGGAGGAACACTTATGATAAATAAACGTTCCCCACTACCGATTTATTATCAGTTAGAAACATATATTAAAAATTTAATCGAGTCCGGACAATTAAATCCTGGAGATAGTTTACCTTCTGAACGGGAATATGCAGAACGATTCGAGATTAGTAGAATGACAGTAAGACAAGCCATTAATTCCCTCGTACAATCAGGACTTCTTTACCGAAAAAAAGGAAGTGGCACATATGTTGCTGAAAAAAAACTAGAACAAAAGCTACAAGGTCTTACAAGCTTTTCAGAAGATATGAAAAATCGTGGAATGAAGGCTAGTAGTACAATAATAAAGTTCGAAGAAATAGAAGCAACTCCTCTAATCGCAAATGAGTTACGGTTAAAAGAAAGTAGTAAAATTTACGAAATTATGAGAGTCCGCCACGCTGATGACGAACCGATGGCTATCGAAATAAATTATATGTCACCTACTATTGTAAGTGGCCTAACGGAAGATGTATTAACTAAATCCACATATGCTTTTTTTGAAGCGAGTGGTTTATACATTGAACATGCTACACAAATTATTGAAACAGCAAAAGCAACTAATTATCAAGCCCAACTGTTAAATATAAATGAAAATGATTCGTTACTTCTAATTCAACGTAAAACATATTTACAAGATGGTACACCTTTGGAATTTGTAAAATCATATTATCGTGGCGATCGATATAAATTTGTTGTTACGATTGACCGACACGGAAAGACGTAAAAAGGAACTGGTGAAATACCAATTCCTTTTTTTTACTCTAATTTTTTACTTGTTTTTTACATTATCACGTATTGTTTCGATAATCTCTCTCGTTTCGTCTAAATGTCGAACTGTTTGATCGTACTGCTGTGAAGCAACCGACATAAATAAAATGTCAATAACATGTAACTGGGCAATACGTGAAGATGTTGCTCCACTTCTAAATGTCGGTTCTCGAGTTGCAGAAGTGTAGAGCTTAACATCCGCTTGCTCATTAACAATAGAGGAACCAAATTTAGTTAAGCTTATTGTATGTGCTTTTTTTCTATTCGCAAGTTCTAATATTTTTGCAACTTCAAATGTTTTTCCCGAGAAAGATATACCTACAACTACATCCCCCTCTTGAACGTTTGCTACTTGAGTTGCAGCCATATGGAAATCACGGAAAGCCGTGGACCGTTTGTTAATTCTTAAAAATTTTTGATGGGCATCTTCTGCGATAATTGCAGACGCTCCTACACCAAAAAAGTGAATCGTATGGGAATGCATTATTAGTTCAACTGCTTTAGAAAGCTCTTCAATATTTAATAGTTGTGAAGTTTCTTCAATTGTTTGTATACTATTATTCGTCATCTTTTCGATAATAGATGATGGTGATTCATTAGGTTCTATATCTCGAAACCCACTAGGGCTCGTTGTCTTTTGTAAGTCCCCTGCGATTCTTAGCTTCAAGTCTTGAAATCCTTTTAAATCTAGTGATTTGCAAAGTCTAATAACTGCCGCTCCACTTGTGGAACTTCTTTTACCTAGTTCATTTGCAGTTAAGGAGATTGTTGCTTGTGGATTTTTTAATATATATTCTGCAATCTTCTTTTCAGAAGGAGGCAAATCTGGAACCATTTCTTTTAGCATAACTAATCCACCTGACATAAAAGGCATACTGACCCCTCCTTATTGTTCATTTTCTATTTATATCCGTTCCTACTAATTAACTCTTTAAAGTAAGTTTATAAATGTTTAGAGTACTGTTGATATTCTTTCCAAACATGGAAATTTAACTTTCCGTAAAAATCTGTTAAAGTAGTCCAATCAATTAACATAGTTCGAATGTTGCGCTCCCATAAAATATTGATAGCTGCTTTTACAATTCCTTCGCCAAAACCTTTTTTTCTTTCTTCTTTTGAAATTCCGAGTGGACCTATACCACCGAGTTTACCGTTCCATAATGGTGACCAGTATACATTTTGGGCTATAAAGGGAGAATTCGCATCATTTATACGACAAAAGCCTATTATCCTACCTTCTTTTTTCATCACTACAAATTCTCGACCGTCACCATTTTTTTCAAAATATTGACGTGCTTCATACTCCCAACGTCCTGGAAATTCTCTATGTAAAAATAAAAGGAATTTTTCCTTTTCGTTTATATGTAATATTGAGATATTAATATTTTTATACCTTAGAAAAAATGGTTGTGTATTATTAAATGTTTGAATTAGATCATATTGTAATTGTCCAATGTTATAGCCATGCTTTTCAAACCATTTTTGATAGGTTTTATATTGTGTAGGTATTCCAGGAAAGTAATGCCATGGATCGCGGCCTAAATGAACAACTTTTGCCCCGTTAGATTGCATTGCATTTTCGGCTAGTACAAGTAATTTCGTGCCAATTCCTTTTTTTCTATATTGACCTTTTACTAATAGAGCTTGGATCCAACCTACTTCTCGATCCATTTTATAGTCTTCGTTTTCTTTCCATACTTTGCTTACAATAAAAGCAATGACTTTATCTTCTTCATCTGTTACTACAAAAGAACCTTCTATTAATGTATTATTATCTTCAAACGTATTTTGACGAAATAATTCATTTCTCATCGGAAAATCGCTACCTATTTCTTCATTCCATAGTTCTACTATTTGCTCCAACCATATAGGGTGTAACTTATTAATGTACATCTCACACCAACTTCCTCATTAGTGTTTCTATTTCATTATATAACTATTTAAATTTCATTTCAATTTTTATCTTTTTATATGAAATATAATTTTACTATTTTGTTATATATTTTTATTTATTAATAAAAAAGAGCAGCACCCCTGTTAAAGGTACTACTCTTTTATCCATTATTGTAAACTCTGTTTTGCTACTATTATTTGTAATTTTACTTGTTCAGAAGATGTACCACCTTCACTATTTCTAGCTTCTACAACGTTTTTAGGTTGTAGTACGTCGTAAATATCTTCCTCAAACAACTCATGAAACTGTTTATATTCATCCATCGTTAATGCTAATAAAAATTTCTTTTGTTCAATCGCATATAAAACAGTTTTTCCAATTACTTCATGAGCTTGGCGGAATGGTAAACCTTTTGTTACTAAATAGTCGGCAATATCTGTAGCATTGGAATAATCTTGAGCTACCGCTGCATACATCTTATCCGTGTTTACCGTCATCGTTTCAATCATTGGAGCTAGTAAACGTAACGAACCGTCCAGCGTTTCTACCGTATCAAACATCCCTTCTTTATCTTCTTGCATATCTTTGTTGTATGCTAAAGGAAGTCCTTTTAACACTGTTAGAAGCCCGACTAGATTTCCATATACACGTCCAGTTTTAGCTCTTAATAATTCTGGTACATCAGGATTTTTCTTTTGCGGCATAATACTCGAACCGGTACAGAAGGAATCATCTAATTCGATAAATTGGAACTCTTGACTTGACCATATTACTAACTCTTCCGATAAACGAGAAATATGAGTCATTAATAAAGACGAGATTGATAAAAACTCGACAATAAAATCGCGATCACTTACTGCGTCCATACTGTTTGGATACACTTTATCAAATCCTAGTAATTCGGCTGTTTTTGAACGATTAATTGGAAAGGTAGTTCCTGCTAGTGCTCCAGAACCTAGTGGTGACCAATTAATACGTTTCAGGCTGTCTTGTAATCTATCTTTGTCACGTTCAAACATCCAAAAGTAAGCCAATAAGTGATGTGCAAATGATACTGGTTGAGCTCTTTGTAAGTGAGTATAACCAGGTAAAATCGTATGAACATGTTCTTCAGCTTGTTGTAAAAGCGCAGTTTGTACTCCTTTAACTAATTCAATAATATTTAATGTTTGATTACGAAGGTATAAGTGCATATCTGTAGCAACTTGGTCATTACGGCTTCTACCAGTATGTAGCTTACCACCGACTGGTCCAATTTCATCAATTAGTAATTTTTCAATATTCATATGGATGTCTTCATTTTCTACTGAAAATTGGACTTCACCGTTTTCTATTTTTTGCTTAATTGTTAGTAAGCCGTTTTTAATTGTTTCTGCATCATTTTTCGGGATGATGTTGCATTCACTTAACATTTGGACGTGTGCTAAGCTTCCTTCAATGTCTTCGAATGCAAGTTTTTGATCGAAATTGATGGACGCTGTAAATACTTCCACTAATTTGTTTGTTTCTTTTGTAAAACGTCCACCCCATAATTTAGACATAAATATGTTCCTCCTAATATGTTAGTTGTTTCTAGTTGGTTGTTATTTTATTTGGGACTACCGTGAAAAAGTTAGCTTTTATTAAAAATTAGAAGCTAATCATTTTACAACATTGAATGTTGCTAAGCGTATAAAGTTAGTCCGTTTCACTTCGCTGCAGGCACTCGCTTTCCGTGGGGCGTGGCTTGAGCCTCCTCCTCGCTTCGCTCGTCCGGGGTCTCAAGACTCACGCTTTCCCCCCACTGGAGTCTCGCACCTTCCGCTCCGTTCCACTCACGGGTCTAAATATTGAAAGTAAAACATTATAACAGTTCTACACCGAACTGCCTATCTTCATTCGCCATGGTGCCAAATTATTACTTGCATAGGTATCTAGCTTCTATGACTTGATTCCACCTTTGATTGGACCTAAGCGAGCCGCATACGCTTTTCTTATTATTTTAATACTTTGTCTTTTGATGTTACTTCGGCGTATACTTTTGTTGGGAGTCCCCATAGTTTGATGAAGCCTACTGCTGCGTTGTGGTCAAACGCATCTCCTTTTGAATAGGTTGCTAATTCTTCATTATATAAACTGAAATCAGATTTTCTGCCAACAACGACATGGTGCCCTTTATGCAATTTAATGCGAACCTTTCCAGTTACCGTTTGTTGTGTTTCTTCTACGAATGCATTTAAAGCATTCATTATTGGTGAATACCAAAGACCTTCATAGATTACTTTTGCAATTTGTTGGTCAACAACTGTTTTAAATTGTGTTACTTCACGTGGTAATGTTAAAAATTCTAATTCCTTATGAGCATTAATTAAAATTAGTGCTGCTGGGTTTTCATATACTTCACGAGATTTTATCCCTACCAGGCGGTTTTCAATATGATCAATTCGACCAATCCCGTGTTCTCCACCAAGTTCATTCAATTTCTCAATTAACGGCACAATGTCCATTTCTTGATCATTCAATGCAACTGGAACTCCTTTTTCAAATGAAATTTCAATATATTCAGCTTCATCAGGTGTTTTTTCAATAGGATTCGTCCAATCAAACGCTCCTTCTGGTGCCTCATTCCAAGGGTTTTCTAATACTCCAGCTTCACACGCTCTTCCCCATATATTTGCATCGATAGAATATGGATTATCTAAATCAACCGGAATCGGAATGTTTTTTTCTTCTGCATAAGCAATTTCTTCGTCACGTGTCATTCCCCATTCACGAACAGGAGCAATAACTTTTAAGTTTGGATTTAATGCTTGAATAGAAACTTCAAATCGAACTTGGTCGTTTCCTTTACCTGTACAACCGTGAGCAACTGCGACAGCGCCTTCTTGCTCTGCAATTTCAACGAGTAGCTTTGAAATTAACGGTCGAGATAGTGCAGAAGATAAAGGATATTTCCCTTCATATAAAGCATTACCTTTTAATGCTGGTAATATATAGCCTTTTGCTAGCAATTCTTTTGCATCGATCATAATAGCTTTTATAGCACCAACATTGAGGGCTTTTTGACGAATAGCTTCTAGGTCTTTCCCTTCTCCAACATCAAGCCCCAATGCGATGACATCATATCCGTATTTTTCTTGAATCCATTTAACTGAAACCGAAGTATCTAAACCTCCAGAATATGCTAAAACCACTTTTTCCTTTGCCATATTCATACACAACCTTCCCCTGAATAAATATCTACAGTATAGTATTTTTATACATTAATGTGAAAAAAAATAAACATTACTTTGTTTCCATTAATGCTTTTAATATTGCTTTTTGAGCATGTAAACGATTTTCCGCTTCGTCAAATACGACTGAATGCGGTCCATCTATAATCTCTTCCGTTACTTCTTCCCCTCTATGTGCGGGTAAACAATGTAGAAAGATATAATTGTTTCTCGCATAAGAGGTTAATTGTTTGTTAACTTGATAGTTTGCGAATTTTAACAAACGATCCTTTGCTTCATTTTCTTGACCCATACTAGACCATACATCAGTTATGACTACATCTGCTTCTTTTATCATTTTAACAGGATCAGTAGAAAATTCTATGTTTGAACCGGTTATAGAAGCTGTAACTTTTGCTTTTTCCCATACCGTTGTATCAGGTTCAAACCCTTCAGGACTAGCAACCGAAATGTGCATCCCAACTTTTACTGCACCTTCAATTAAAGAATGACTCATATTATTGCTACCATCACCGATAAAACACATTTTCAACCCTTTTAGTGTACCTTTATGCTCTAAAATTGTCAACAAATCTGCCAACACTTGGCACGGGTGATGTTCATTTGTTAAGCCATTAATGACCGGAACAGTTGCATTCGTTGCAAACTCTTCTATTGTTGAATGACTAAATGTCCTAATCATTAGTCCGTCAACATAACGTGATAATACTTTTGCTGTATCATGTGTTGTTTCTCCGCGGCCTAGTTGAATATCGTTTGAACTTAAAAATAACGCATTTCCACCAAGTTGTAACATCCCTACCTCGAACGATACACGTGTCCTTGTAGAAGATTTTTCAAAAATCATCCCTAACACTTTTCCCTCTAGATAACGATGCGGTTTTCCTTCTTTTTGAAGCTTCTTCATTGTTACTGCTTCATTTAACAAATAAAGTATTTCATCTGTTGTGTATTCATTTATAGTTAAAAAGTCTTTTTTTTCTATTTGATTAGCTTTTGTATTCACTAATGTTGGTTGCATATTGATCTTCCCCTTCTACTTGATGTATATAGTAATCTTTCATAGAACGGAAGTCTCGATTAACTTTGTTTATTTTAATCGCTTCAGAAGCTGTATCCAAGCTAGTAAAGCAAGGTACTTGATATCGAGTACAAAGTTCTCGTAATTTTGCACCAAGTCTAATTAAGTTTCTCCCTTTTGTTGGAATAATGATAGCTCCTGCAATTTCTTCCTTTAAAAACAATTCTTCTTCATACGGCTTCGTTTCTATTCCTTTTTGCGATAAATGTTTGGCAGTGCCATCTGTAGCTACAATTGAAAATCCTTTTTCGATTAACTTAATAGCAATTGGTACTACATTTTCCTTTTCACGTTCCGTAACGGATAAAAGGAAACTTTTATTATTTGTATAGTCAAATGGATTTACTTTATAGAATAGTGCTTTAAATAACGCTTCTTCATAACTAAATCCTAATCCTAGTACTTCCCCTGTTGATTTCATTTCTGGACCTAAAACATGATCAACACCTTTAAGTTTGGTAGCAGAAAAAATCGGTGCTTTTACACTATAAAAGTGCGGGAATTCCTTCAATCCAACTTCAGCTAGTTCATTTCCTAACTGTGCCTTAACAGCTAAATCTACTAAATTTACTCCTGTTACTTTGCTCACAATTGGAATAGTTCGAGATGCTCTCGGATTAACTTCTAAACAATAGACCGTGTTATTTTTTATGATAAACTGAATATTGGCTAGCCCTACAATGGATGCAGCTTCACAAATTCGTTTTGTATAATCTACAAGTACTTCTTGTATTTCTTTTGATAGATGTACTGGTGGGAATACTGCTATACTATCTCCCGAATGAACACCGGCTTTTTCAACATGTTCAAAAATTGCAGGAATGTATATGTTTTTCCCATCACTTACGACATCTAACTCACATTCAGTTCCAGGTACAAACTGGTCTACTAAAAGAGGCCATACATGATAGTTTTCTTCCTTTAAATGATCGATGTAAAATGTTAATTCATCCTCTTCATAAAATGTATACATCGATTGTCCACCGATAACATAAGATGGTCTGACTAATACTGGGTATCCTATTTTGTCTGCTGCATCTTTTAAACTGTTAATATCATAAACGATTTCACCATCCATATGCGGAATGTTTATCTCGTCTAATAGTTGATAAAATTGTTGACGATCTTCAAGCTTATCAATATTTTCTACAGTCGTACCGACAACATTAATCCCTTTTTCTTTAAGAGCTGCCGCTAAATTGATCGCTGTCTGTCCGCCGAACTGGATGAATACATAGTTTACGTTTTCTTTTACAATAACGTTCATAATATCTTCAACTGTAAGTGGTTCAAAGTACAACTTATCCGCAATTGAAAAATCTGTACTAACTGTTTCAGGGTTGTTATTAACTACTACTGTTTCTAACCCTAATTTCTTTAATGCTTTTACAGCATGAACGGAACAATAATCAAATTCAATACCTTGACCAATTCTTATAGGACCAGATCCAATTACAAGTGCTTTTTCCTTATTACTTACTTCTACTTCATCTACTCCGGACCATGTAGAGTAATAATATGGAGTTAATGCATCGAATTCCGCTGCGCAAGTGTCAACTAGTTTATAGGCGGGTTTTAAACCGAAAGCTTCTCTCTTCTCTTTCACTTCTTCGATAGAGCAAGATAATAACTCACTTAAATATTCATCACTTATATTTTGATATTTTGCTAATGTTAACAACTCTTTCGTAACAGTATCAATTGTAAAGGTTGCTAATTGTTCTTCTAGTAATACCATTCCATTTAGTTTTTGTAAAAACCATTCATTTATTTCAGTGAGTTCATGAAGTTCCTCTATCGACATCCCTTTTTGTAACCCTTCCGCAATTGCAAAAAGTCGATAATCGTTCGGCGTTGCTAATAATTTCTTAATTTCATCCAAGTTTTTATTAGAAAGTTTATTTGTTTTTAAACCTTTTACATTCATTTCTAAAGAACGAATTGCCTTATTCATTGCACCTTCAAACGACCGATCTATTGATAGAACTTCACCTGTTGCTTTCATTTGAGTGCCTAATGTGCGATCTGCTTCTGTAAATTTATCAAACGGAAATCTTGGAAGCTTAACTACAACATAGTCTAGAGCAGGTTCGAATGAAGTAAATGTATTTCCTGTTATTGGATTTATAATTTCATCTAAATGATAGCCTATTGCACATTTCGTTGCTATTCTTGCAATTGGATAACCAGTTGCTTTTGATGCAAGTGCAGATGAACGACTAACCCGTGGATTTACTTCAATAATGAAATACTCGTTTGATTCTGGATGGAAAGCAAATTGAATATTACAACCACCAATTATTTTTAAAGCGCGAATAACTTTTAATGAAGCATTTCTTAAAATTTGATATTGAACGTCTGATAAAGTTTGTGAAGGAGCTACGACAATGGAATCACCTGTATGAACTCCTACTGGGTCCATATTTTCCATATTACAAACGATAATACAAGTATCATTCGCATCTCTCATAACTTCATATTCTATTTCTTTCCAACCTTTTATACTTTTTTCTAAAAGTACTTGATGTATCGGACTTAAAGAGAGTCCCCTTTTTAAAAGTTGTTGTAACTCAAGGGGGCTATTTGCAAAGCCTCCACCTTCTCCGCCTAGAGTATAAGCTGGACGAACAATGACAGGAAACCCAATTTCTTCTGCAAAATTTAGTCCTTCTTGTTCTGTATGAACAATTTTTGATTGAGGAATCGGTTCATTAATGTCTAACATTAGTTGGCGGAACTTTTCACGATCTTCCCCTTGCTGGATAGAAGGAACAGATGTACCTAGTAACTTTACATTATATTTTTCTAAAATACGTTCTTCTTCAAGTTGTACTACTAAATTAAGCCCTGTCTGACCACCGAGAGTTCCAATTATCCCATCAGGTCTTTCTTTCTTTATGATCACTTCTAAACTTTCTACTGTTAGAGGCTCCATGTATATTTTATCTGCAATCTCTTTGTCAGTCATAATTGTTGCTGGATTACTATTAACAAGGATTACCTCTAAACCTTCTTCTTTTAGCGCAATACAACTTTGTGTCCCTGCATAATCAAATTCAGCGGCTTGCCCAATAACAATTGGACCTGAGCCAATTACTAATACTTTTTTTATCTGTTTATTGAGCGGCATATGTTAATTCTCCTTGGTGAATATTCTTTATAAATTTTTTAAAAATATGTTCGGTGTCCTGTGGACCAGGATTAGCTTCCGGATGAAATTGTACAGAAGAAATTGGTAATTGTTTATGACGTATTCCTTCTACAGTTCTATCATTTATATTGAAATAAGTAATATGGAAGTTTTGATTATTAATAATTGATTTTTCATCTACTACATATCCGTGATTTTGGGATGTAATAAATACTTTCCCAGTTTCCACTTCTTTAACTGGGTGGTTTCCACCTCGATGACCGAATGGTAATTTCGTCGTTTTGCCCCCATGCGCTAATGCAATTAACTGGTGCCCTAAACAAATACCAAGCGTTGGGTACATTTCTGTAATTAATTTAATGTCCTTTAAATACTCACTTAATGCCATTGGATCTCCTGGTCCGTTACTTAAAACTATCCCATCAGGATTCAATTTTTGAATTTCTACAAGAGTAGTATTGTAAGGGACAACCGTTACTTTACAATTTTCATTTAGTAACGCTCGTAGTATAGATTTTTTACTACCATAATCAATTAAAACAACATGCGGCCCATCATTCGAATATTTCTGAATCGATTTAGTTGATACTTGGTCTATAAAGAACGTTGTATCAGCATTAAAAGATACGTTTGAAGGATTGGTAGTGATTTTCCCTTTGACGCTTCCATATTTTCTAATTATCTTTACGATTTGACGTGTATCCACTCCGGTTAATCCATTAATCCCATTTCGGTTTAACGTGTCAACTGTTGTTTCTTTCATTTGGAAATGTTGAGGATTCACACATATTTCACCAGTAACAATTCCTCGAATATAGAGTTTATTAGATTCAAAATCGGCTTCGTTAATTCCGTAATTTCCAACTAACGGATAACAAAAAACGATAATTTGGCCGGCATATGAAGGATCAGACATAATTTCCTGATATCCTGTCATACTCGTATTGAAAACTACTTCACCTGTTGATTCCAAAGAATTCCCTAAAAGGGTTCCTTCAAAAACATGCCCCGTCTCTAGAAGTAAATAGCCTTTTTGCACTTTTTAACACTCCTTCGCTGCTTTTAACGCTTTTTCAAATTTTTCGACAAACAGCAGAATTTCCTCTTCGGACACTGTTAATGGTGGCAAAAGTCGTATAACATCTGGACCAGCTGTTAAAATTAACAGTTCATTTTTTATTGATTCTAATACGACTGTTGAGGCTATTTCACGGTTAAGTTTTAGTCCAATTAATAGGCCTTTCCCTCTAACTTCTTCAATAAAATCATATTGACTAGCTATTTTTTGTAGTAATAACGTTAACTGCTTACTTCGGTCACTTATAGTTGTTAATAGTTCATTGTTTAAGATGTATTGTATTGTGGATAATCCTGCAGTTGTTGCTAGTGGATTGCCTCCAAACGTACTTCCATGACTGCCCGGACCGAAAAGATAAGAGACGTGCTCTTTTGCTAGCATCGCACCGATTGGAAAACCTGAACCTAATCCTTTCGCAATTGTCATAATATCAGGTTCTAAATCATATTGTTGATAGGCAAATAAAGTCCCCGTTCTACCAATCCCCGTTTGCACTTCATCCACTACAATTAAACTATTATTTTTTTTGCAAATCTCGACTAACTTTTTAATCCATGTTTTATGAGCAGGGACGACTCCGCCTTCCCCTTGTACTAGTTCGAGCATGACAGCAGTTGGTTGCCATTCATTTAACTTTTCAAGTGCATCTTCGTCATTAAAAGGTAAGTAATGAAAACCTTCTACTAATGGCGAAAAACCAGTTTGTATTTTTTCTTGTCCTGTAGCTGTTAACGTTGCTAAAGTTCTACCGTGAAATGACTTTTTAAATGTCACAATTAACGGTTGTTTGTTTTCACTATTAGCTTTAGCACGAACTAGTTTAATTGCTGCCTCATTCGCCTCTGCCCCACTATTACAAAAGAATACTTGGTCAAAGCTCGTTACTTTTGTTAACTGTTTTGCTAACTTTTGTTGGGGTTCAATATGATAAAGGTTAGAAACATGCCATAGTTGATCCAATTGATTTACCAATGCATTTTTTACAAATTCGGGAACATGACCAAGGTTACATGTCGCAATCCCTGAAGTGAAATCTAAATATTTTGTGCCTTTATCATCCCAAACGTAACTTCCTTTTCCCTTAGTGACCGTTATAGGAAATCGACCATACGTATTCATAATCGGTTGTGTTGTATCAGCTGTTGTGCCCACTATAAATCATTTCCTCCTCTAAATAAAAGAATGTCCCGCTATGTTCACCTTTAGTAAAACGTGTAAGGGATTGTTTAGTCGTTCCATCTATTATTACTACATTAGAAACTCCATTTTCTAAGCAATCAATTGCACTGTGTACTTTTGGAATCATTCCACCTGTTATTTGTTGTGACTCAATTAACTGTTCTACTTGTTTATTTGACAGGGAGCTTTGTACTTCACCGTCTACTAACACTCCTGCAACGTTCGTTACTAAACATATGGTCCCTTCAAGACTTTTCGCAATTGCCGCTGCAGCTAAATCAGCGTTAATGTTATAATGTTGACCGAATAAGTCAACCGCAATAGGGGATATTACAGGTATTCCGTCCATATCGGTAATCATCTTTACTATTTCCGTCCGAACGTTGGTAATTTCGCCAACCAAGCCAATTTCATCAGCATTTTGTACCGGTTTTGCTTCTAGAAACATTCCATCAACGCCACTAATGCCAATCGCTTTTCCACCAGCTTTGATAATGTTACGAACAATTTGCTTATTTAAAGAACCTGAAAGTATCATTTCTACAACGTCTAAAACTTCAGGGGTAGTCTGACGCAGTCCATTAACAAACTTTGTTTCAATCTCTAAACTGCTGAGTGTTTTTGTTATAGAAGGTCCACCTCCATGGACAATGATTGGTACAAATTCTTTTTCTTTTTGGATTTGGACAAGTTCTTCAAAAAAGCTAGGTGATAATTGTTCAAAAATACTTCCCCCGCATTTTATTACGAGATAATTCATTGTATATTCCCTCCATTACGTTCGGTAAGAAGCGTTGATTCTAACGTAATCATATGACAAATCACAGCCCCAAGCAGTTGCTGTCTTGTCGCCACCATTAAGATCAACTGTCAGTTGTATTTTCTCGTTAGCTAAGTAAGATGTTGCTTCTTCTTCTGAAAATGGATGTGGAACCCCATTTTCTACAACTTTATGAGGGCCGATAAATACAGTTATGTTGTTAGGGTCAATGGTAGTCGCACCACTATACCCAGCTGCACATATGATTCGACCCCAATTTGCATCACATCCGTAAACGGCCGTTTTTACTAAGCTCGAGCCTACAATAGATTTAGCGATTTTTTCTGCATCTTCTTTTATTACTGCCCCTTTCACTTCGACCTCTAAAAGTTTCGTAGCACCTTCGCCATCACGAGCAATTTGTTTTGCTAGTGATTGACATACTTCTTTTAAAGCCGATTGGAACAGCTTAATTGCTGCCTCATCCTGTAGTGTCCATTCAACGTTGCCTGCCAACCCATTTGCTAATAAAACAACGGTATCATTTGTACTCGTGTCTCCATCTACCGTAATCATGTTAAACGAGTCGTTCGTTACTGTTTTTAAACAATACTGTAGTGCTTCTTGACTAATATTTGCGTCCGTTGTGATGAAACCTAACATTGTAGCCATATTTGGTTTAATCATGCCAGATCCTTTTGCCGCTCCACCAATCGTAATAATATGGCCATTAATTTCGACCTGCACACACGCACTTTTTCTAAAAGTATCTGTTGTTAGTATTGCTTTTTCAAAGTTCTCAACACTGCTATCATTTTCAGCAATTTCAATTCTATTAATTCCTTCATTTAGTTTCTCCATGTTTAACTGTTCACCAATTACACCTGTTGATAAAACTACAACATCTTCTGGAGTTGAACCGATTTTATTCGCATACCATTCTCTCATTATGTATGCGTTTTTTAGTCCTGTTTCACCAGTACAAGCATTTGCATTTCCTGAGTTCACGATAACACCTTGGATAAACCCATTTTGTTGAATGCTATCTTGGGTAACTTTTAACGGAGCCGCTTGAAAGACGTTTGTCGTATATACTGCTGCAGCCTTGGCTGGTACAACCGAATAGAGCCAAGCTAGGTCATGTCGTTTTCTTTTTAAACCACAGTGTAACCCTCCGACTATATATCCTTTAGGGCTTGCAATGTTTCCATTTTCGATTTTTGTAATGGCTGTTGAAGCTTCTGTATTAATCATCTGTTTTTTCCTCCATATTCAAATTCACACAATCTATAAAACTATGGAAATAACGGCGTAGTTTGTAGCCCTGTCTTTTCATCCCATCCATACATGACATTCAAATTTTGTATCGCCTGCCCAGCTGCACCTTTTACAACGTTATCTATTACTGCAACAATTATTAGCTTATTCGTTCTTTCATCTACTGTAATACCGATGTCACAGAAATTTGAACCTGTCACTTCTTTTGTAGCTGGCCAGGTTCCACCTTTACGTATACGAACGAAATAATCATCTTTATAGTAATCTTCGTATAGTGAGATTACTTTACTCTCATTGATTGGCTCCTTCAAATTCGCATACATCGTGCACATAATTCCTCTCGTCATTGGCACTAAATGAGTAGAAAAAGTAACCGTAATATTTTCGTTTCCAATTTGTGATACGATTTGTTCTATCTCTGGAATATGCTGATGTTTTCCTAATTTATAAGCTTTTACATTTTCATTGATTTCACTATAATGCGTTGTAGCGGATGTTTTTCTACCAGCACCGGATATACCAGATTTACCATCAATGACAATGGAATTACCATCGATCAATTTATGTTGTAATGCTGGAATTAAACCGAGTAATGTTGCTGTCGGATAACATCCTGGGTTCGCGACCAATGTTGCTTCTTTAATCAATTCTCTATTTAATTCTGTTAAACCGTATATAGCTTTGTCTAAAGCAAAAGGTGGTGCTGGTGTATTTTTATACCATTCCTCGTATAAAGAACCATCCTGTAATCTTAAGTCGCCTGATAAATCAATTATTTTTATTCCTGCTTCGATATATTGAGGTATTAATTCCTTTGAAACGCCAGACGGTGTGGCAAAAAATAATACATCTATATTTTCTTTCACATCTTCTATGTTTAACTCTGAAATATTCATTTCAAGTATTCCTTGTAAATGTGGGTATTGTTCTACGATAGAATTTCCATTAGATGAATGTGATGCTAAAAGTTTAATTTCAACGTATGGATGGTTTACTAAGTAACGAATAAGCTCTACTCCACCGTAACCATTTGCTCCAACAATTCCAATTTTCATAATTCACCATCCCCTTTTCTTTGTATTATTATAATTATTAATTCATAAAAATACAACATTTAATTGTTATAAAACTGAAAAAATATGAGTTTTCATAAAAAGAAGATGTATAAAGCTATTGATCGTTTTATTTAAGCATTGTACTTAAGTGGTTAATTTCTTTAACTAAGTATTTTTTTCTAATAGTACATAATCATCTAATAGTACATAATCATCTAATAGTACATAATCATCTAATAGTACATAATCATCTAATAGTACATAATCATAAAAAAATACAAGCATTTCTGCTTGTATTTTTTATGAATTATACTTTTTTATTGCTTTTATATATAATTTTGCTACAAATACAGGTATTTCTTTAGGAAATCCGTAATTTTCTATTATATAGAAGTTTTCCTTCTGGATCCATTCCATTTCAGTTTTTGGAATTTGTACGTAAATAATTTTATAACCGTATAAATCAATATTTTTTTGAAAGGTTAGTAAGCTAGTTCTATCAATATTATTGCTTTCCTTCATATTTATTAATATTTTATCCATCCATTTTTCATAGTACCAGTAACTTCTCTTCTCTCTATGGATATACATGGCACCTTTTGGCAGAAAGTAAGTTTTTTTAGTCTTTGATTTCGTGAAACGGTATTTTTCACCCTTCCAAAATAAGCTTATGTATGCTAATGCAATAGAAAGTACAACGCCAATCACAATATCTACCATTAGCTCTGTCATTTGAAGTGAAAACAATTCTTGAAACCTACTCGGAACGTACCGTTTAATAATTGGTATTTGTAAAACACCCACTCCTACATATAAGCTTGAAAGAAAAAATACAATAACGCCATCTACTATTCCTTTACCAAGAGTATAAGGGCTACTCTTTCGGTAAAATTGATTTTTAGAAGTTCTTAATAAAAGGGCGGCGATTAATAAAATAACCGATTCCCCAAACTGAAATCCTTTCGAAAAGCTAAATATTACGCCAATAAGTAAAATGATACTAGTAGCGTAATATGCTCTCTTTACTTGGTCATACAACGAACGTGCTAATACAAGTAATAAAATCCCTATTATAATAGAAACTTGCTGGGAGACTTGCATCACTTGCAAGGATAGAAACTGATCTGCCCATTTTAACCGATGAACGATGGCAGGTGCTACCGGAAAGACAAGGAGAAGCATTCCTACTATTAAAACGAAAACAACAGATATACGGTACGCGCTTTTTTCAAAGCTTTCTTTACTAGGAATAAATAGACCCCATCGTTTTTCCTTTTGCATAAAGTAGCCTAATATAATAGAACTAAAGATAAACGGAAGAAAGTAATATACTATTCGATACAATAAAAGTAATGCAACCGTACGTTCTTCCGTAACCCCAAAATGGGATAACCCTACTAACATGACAAAATCAAAGGCACCTAGACCTCCTGGCACCGTACTAATTACACCAACTGTTGCTGCTAATATGAATAAAAGTAGTAATATACTTATATTCATATTGATATGTAATGAATACGCTACTAGAGTAAAGAGAATTGCAGCTACTATCCATTCTAATAACGAAACGGTAATTAATTTTATTTGTGTGCGGAAATGGACCTTTTTTGTCCAAATACTTCCAATCAATAGCAGCGGTGCAAAGATACACATTAAGGAAAGGGGTATTTTTAAAACCGGATATGTCTCTAACATAAACGGTTTTTTCCACTCCGTAACTAGGACAAAATACGCTAATAAAGATAACCCAGTTAACATAAACGGAAGAATTACAGTTGCCCACTTTAATAGTTGCGATAACTTATCTACTCGCTCTCGATAAAAAAATGTACGTAATCCTACCCCAGCAAATCCACCAAAGCCAAAAAAATTTGCATATGAATTAAAAGCAAATGATTTTATAAGGTAATGTTTTGGTTTTATATTTAATTCTCTTACTATAATCACATCATAAAATATCATTGTACATACAGCTAAAATACCGAAAAGCACAAGACACAAAAAGGAGAATAAACCTATCTCCTGTATTTTATAAATGGCAAGTTCAAAGTCAATTTTTGAAAAAAGCCTTTTTGCCTCCATATAAACAAATAATAGCACTGTAATTGGAAAAAACACTTTCCAAACTTTATAAATATATGTGTTTTTTAGAACATTCATAATTTTTCTTCCTCTAAAGGTTGTTTTGTTTCAAAAGTACCATATAAAAGGAAATGTGACTATTGTTTTTTTATCTTCACTAATGCCTACCCTTAAACATATACATAATATCGGAAGGAGTGAAAGGAATGGAGCAAAAGGATAAGAAGGAGCTACAAGCTAAAAAACAAGGAGAACCTGTTATTAGAGACATATTAAAAAGTATGGACGATTTTTTTACACATTCACCTCTAAAAAATATTGTGAAACAAATGGATGAATTTTTTACAAATGCTTTGCAAGAAAATACACTATCAATAGAAACTACAGAAACAGATAATGAATTTCTTATATTTTGTAAGCTTCCTGGGGTAAAGAAAGATCAAATAACGATTGAAACATTTGATAAATATGTCACAATAACTGTAAAACATGAAGAAATTAGTGAAATGAAAAAAGACCATCACCTTTTAAATAAAAGCATTTCATACAAACATGCATCTAGAACTATTCCCGTTCCCCCATATGTAAAAACACATCAATTAAAAGCAAACTATCAAGATGGTTTACTTAAAATAATCATACCTAAAAAACAAAGAAGGAAATACGAAATTGAAGGATAAGGATGTAACGATGGTTCCCCATCATTTACATCCTTTTTTAATTCATTAGTTTTTATGATTATGTGTACCGTATTTTGGGTTTTCTTCGGGCGTTGGGTCATTTTGTATACTTGTTAACTCTTTACCCATCTCTGTTTGGTGTTTATTATATGGATATTTATTTTTTCGTTCTCGATTATCATTTTTATTAGTCATTTTCTAACCTCCTTTTTTATAATCATTATATTTTTCTTACTTTCCATTAATATTAGTATAGAAATTTTTTACTTCTTACCCTTTATTTATTATTTTCTTTTTACATAGGAACTATAAAAAATACTTACGTTAATAACGTGTAGAAAAATTTCTGTGGAGGTGGAATTCGTTGAAGAAAGAAAAAGGAAAGCGACTCTATGTGGAACCTTCTAGTTCCCCATCCATTACAATTAAAACGAACCTTGATGATAGTACAGGGATTCAAGATAATCCTTATTACACATCATCTATGAATCATGAGGAAGCTGAAAAGTTTGAAGAGTACTTTTTTGAAGATAAAAGAAAAGGTGAATATCATGAATAAACCTTTAGCTTACTTAAGAGAAGTATTAAGTAATTATACGAATGAAGGTCAACATTACCCGTCTCAGTTATTAAGTAAAATTGCAAACAATCACTATAACACGGAACGGGATTTTGTATTAGACTTATCCGAACAAGAAATACAATATTTAAATTCAATCTTACCAAATGAACTATCTCACGCGATGGAAAGCGAAGACTTCCCCCGTGTACAACAACTAAATGAAGTTTATGAACTTTTATTTTAGTTAAGGTAGAAACTCTTAAAGCGATATGCAAGAAAAGCAGCTAAGGTACAGATACTAACTTTCAATGTACAGAACCGAGAGTGGAACGGAGCGGAAGACACTTGACTCCAGCGGGATGTAGAGGGAAGGTCGAGACCCCACAGGCGAAGTCGAGGAGGCTCGACTCCACGAAAAGCGTAAGCGCATCGATCTGGCCCGTACAAACTGGAGCAGTCCGGTAGGAGATAAAGGAAACACAACGAAACGTTAGTTGAGTTGATGTTGACTTATCGTACGGACGGACTGGGAAGTTTGATAGGGCCAATGCGCTGGAGCTAGACATCTCCCCGCGGAAAGCAAGTGTCTGCAGCGAAGTGAAACGGATTAACTTAAGCCGTATAACAACATTCAATGTTGTATAAAAGATATTTTCAGAGTAGACCTAAGAAATTAAAAAATGAAGATGCAAAATCTGCATCTTCTTTACGCTTTAAATGTACTTGTAATTCCTTTAATTAAACCATTCAACTGATTAACAGTATTCATCATCTGTCCCGCAGTATCCATCATTTTTTTCATATCTAAACTTCCATCTTGCCCTTTAAATTGATTTAAAAAAGTGGAAAATTGCTTTTGTTGTTGTTGAAACTGTTGTTGCGTTTGAATCGGATACGGATTCATAAAGCCGAAAGAATTAGCTCCCCAATTTTGTTGGTCCACTTGCCCTGATTGCATAGAATATGGCCCGGCAAAAGGTGAGTCCGTATATTGTTGTCCTTGAGACTGAAATGGAAATGACATTTGATTAAACATCCCCCACCCACCACTGCTTTGCGGATTAAATGGAGTAAACATCTGTGGATTATTAGGAACATACTGATTCCAATCGTTCATCCACCCCATCTGCCGATTGTACGCATATAAATGTCTAGGTGTTCTCCTATAGTGTCCCCTAAACATTTTTACACCTCCTCAATATATCTCTATCTATATTCAACTTATGACAAATACCCAAAAAGGTGCAGTCTCCAACAACTCCAAGTTTGTCCTAATTTGTCGCAATTTAACTCCATTTTTCATCTATTTCCTATATTCTTCTCATGTTATGATAAAAGTAACATAGGAATGGGAGGGGTACGATGGTATTAGAAGACTTAAGAAAACGTTTTATGAATGGTAAGAGTTATGAACCTATGAATGTGAATGAGTTGCTCGATTATGCACGACAGCTTTATTTAAAAAATGAATTAACCATTACTCAATACCGTAAAGTCATCAAAGAACTTGAAAATAAAGGTGCCTATTTTCCGACTATTGAAGCGGAAGTTGAAATTTCTTAAATCTTCTTTCCATTATTGCCAATTTCTTATCAAAATGAAAAAGGTGTATGTCGAGAACAATAAAAGAGTATTAATCCTTTAAGGAGGTATTCTTTTGAGTAGAGGAAAAGCATACAATCATAAGAAAAAAGGACATGCATCTTTGTCTAGCGCACAACCTGCTGAGAAAAAGGTTTTTGAAAAAGTAGAATATGCAATTGAGCCAGTAGCTAGTGAAGGTGATAGACCTGTTACAGTTAAAGTTGAAAAAGAAAGATAATTTATCGTTTTCTTCGTAATACTTTGTAAAAAATGGGAAAAGACTATTTTGTCTCTTCCCATTTTTTTATAATATCTTCTAAAATGTACGTTATGGATTGGCACATATCAAAAAAACGCTTTTTGCTAGTATTTTTAAAAAAACATTGAACAGCAATTAAATTTATATTTTCTGCAGTTGCATCAATTTGATTAGCATGTATATATTTTGGACCATTTTCTATAATCCATTTTTTCGTTTCTCTCACCCATTCTTCTGTACAGGAGTGAATACGATCCGCTTCTGGTTTAACAGTTGTAAAAAAATCATATTCCTCTTCTCTTTCTCTTGTCTTCCAAAACTGTTGTTGCATTCCGTCCACATCTTTTAATAGTTGTTGTGAAAGGGCCTTTGCATTAACTAACTCTGGCATGTTTTCTCACCTCATTACAACATAATAACATAAATCTTATATTATGTTGAAAGAAGCGTCTCTCTAAATTGATAAGTCTTTCGCGATTTATTTGTCTCGTGCTTCAATACTCGTTCTATTTCATCTAATGTACAATGTAATCGACTTATTTGATCTCTCATAACTGCTTCCATTTCTTCCCTTTCTGTATCGGTAGCTGTTTTTTTTACGAATTCTATATGTTCTATATCATGTAATAACTTGTCCAATACTTTTATAGATTCTTCTTTTGAAACTAATTTTGTCATCGTACTTCCCTCCAAAATAAATGTTTATATATACATTCAACGAATAAAAATGTTCCCCTTCACACTTGACAAAACTAGAATTAATTCGGCAAAGAAAATCCTTTTTTGCGCGTTTTCCATCATTTTTCGCATCATATAAAAAATATTTAAGTACATTCTAAGTAATGGAGGTGTTAACAAATGTCAAAAACAAAAAACAATAAACAAAAAAATGGGAAACAACGTAAACAGGAAAATCCTCCTGAGCAGTTAGATAAAAAATTAGGCGGGCCTAACCGTCCAGCAGAGTAACTTAATGAAAAAAAGGCGTTCTCTCGTTGATTGGAGAACGCTTACTTTTTTTACATAAATATACTTATTATTTCATAATAACTACTTTGAAAATGACTAGTTGTTCATATTCATATTTAAACCACGGCAAATGGATTGGTTTTAGTTTTACAAATAAAGTAGCCGTCTAATTACTCCTTCTTTAATACCCAATGGTTAAGTGCAATAAGACCATGCATTTGATGCTGTTTATGAAGGAACCACTTTGTTATCTCGTTAATTTCCTCTTTTGAGATTCCTCTCCCCCACTTTTTTACTTTCTTTTCGTTTTTACATAGCCAATCTTCATCTATTAGCTTTTCGTGTTGAATGATTGGGTAACATGATCTTAAAAATGGAGTCTCCCTTGTAAAACGTGGATGAATAAATTTTTCATAATCATACCTAGAACCTGTATGTTCGTTTTTTTTTGAAAAATGATAAAAAGAGTGATAATGTTCTTCTGAAAATAAAATAGCTGCAAGGCGCTTTCCTAGATTTATCCGATTATCTATTTTCTCAAAACCATGCACAGACGATCCGTATAATTTCCCTTGTAATGTTGGGAAGATAACACAACTAAAATGTCCAAGCTCTTGTAGTTTGTAAGGAAGTGATTTAAAGACTTTTTTGTGAAATACTTTATTTTCGATAACTGGTTGTTGAATCATATTTTGTTCATTAATAATAAGTGAATACATTATTCGTTCATAATCTCTATATTCCCAAAACATATTCCATTCATATTCCATGAAAACAGATACATTAAAGGCTTTTAATAAGTGAAACATTGGCTTATTTAACTTTTTGGAAAGTTCGTAAATTAATAGTTGTGGATATGCATCTTGAAAGATGATCCAATTTGCTCTTTCAAACGTTAAAAAGAACAATCTCCTTACCTCAAGTTCTAATGCAAGTACATACCATTTATTCCATAAATCAGTCATATTCCATCCTGCATTCCTTGAGACCATACTTGCTAAAAATGCCCATTTAATTTCCTTGTTATTTTCATAAAACATTGCGTAAGCATTTGTCCTAGCCACATTATCGACATTATATTTTACTGTATTTTTTCTTATTTCAATGATAAACTTATTGTCTTGATAGGAGTATTTTTTTAAGCTACGTCTTTTTAAAATTGGTTGATATTGGGAAGAGCGTCTCTTAAACAACACTTCATCCTCCTTGGAAGAAGAAAAATAATAATAGATTTAACGGTTAGGTTTTGCTAATAGGGGGAATTTTATGAATATAAGATATCCAAGTGGTAAGGTATATAATGGAAATGGAAATAATAAAAATAAACGTAATACAAAATTAAGTTCAATACAATATGGAAATCGCGGAATGACGTTGGAAGAAGATTTAGATATTACAAATAAATTTTACTTACAAGAAAATATAGCTGTTATACATAAAAAACCTACACCTATACAAATCGTATCAGTAGATTATCCACAGCGAAGCGCAGCAGTTATTAAAGAAGCTTACTTTAAAATAGCATCTACAACTGACTATAACGGTGTTTATCGTGGGAAATATATTGACTTTGAAGCTAAAGAGACGAAAAACAAAACTTCTTTCCCACTATCTAACTTTCATGACCACCAGATTAAACATATGAGACAAGTTGTGAAACAAAATGGGATTTGTTTCGTCATATTAATGTTCACTCTTTTACAGGAGGTATACTTATTACCAGCTGAAAAGTTATTTGAATACTGGGACAGAAAAAACAACGGTGGAAGGAAATCTATAACGAGGGAAGAGATTATGGAACATGGATATGAAATTCCTATCGGTTACCAACCTCGAATTGATTACATTAAACATGTAGACGAACACTTTTGTTGATTGTCTACTTATCGAGGAGAAAGGCAGGTTATACTATGAGCGAACAATATAAATCAAGAGAACAACGTAGAAAAGCTTTAGAAGAAAAGAAAAACAAAAAAAATGGTAAAAAAAGCGCTAAAGGTTTAGTTAAAAAGACATTTTTAGCACTTGTTTTAGTAGGTCTAATCGGATTGTTAATCGGAATTGGTACTTTTGCTTATTTCGTTAAAGATACTCCTCCACTAGACGAGACGTTATTAAAAGTTCCCGTTCCATCCAAAGTAATGGATAAAAACGGTGAACTAGCTGCTGAAATTGGTGGTAATGAAGCTCGTGATTACGTAAATTATGATGATATACCCCAGCTTGTTATTGACGCATTTTTAGCGACAGAGGATGTTCGGTTCTTTGAACATAACGGTATTGACTACCGTCGTTTAGGCGGTGCAGTATTAGCGAACGTATCTAGAGGTTTTGGAGCTGAAGGTGGTAGTACCATTACACAACAGCTCGTAAAACTAAGTTTCTTAACAGAAGAGAAAAAACTTTCTCGTAAAGCGCAAGAAGCATACTTAGCTTATCAATTAGAAAGTAGATTTACTAAAGAAGAAATTTTAGAAATGTATTTAAACCGAATTTACTTCTCTAATCGCGCTTACGGAATTGCAAGGGCAGCACAAAATTATTATGGTAAAAAACTTGATGAATTAGAATTACATGAAGTGGCAACGTTAGCTGGTTTACCGCAAAGTCCTAACAACTATAATCCAGTTAAGTATCCAGAAAATGCGGAAAGACGAAGAAATATCGTTCTAACATTAATGGTTAAACACGGAAAGATTACGGAAGCGGAAGCAGATGAAGCTAGAGCAGTAGAGATCACTTCTACTTTAGTTGACGGAACTAATGCTCCCACATTCTCAAATCGTTACAACGCATTCGTAGACCAAGTTGTCGAGGAATTACAAGAAAAACTTGGTGAGAATATAGATCCAAGATCTGATGGATTGGTTATTCATACAACACTTGATACGAAGGCGCAAGAACAAGTGGAATTCTTACTTTCTGATGAAGGTCCTGTTCCTCATGTTGATAACGAAGATTATCAATCAGGAATTGCTTTAGTTGATACGAAAACTGGCCAAATACGCGCACTTGGTGGTGGTCGTAATTATGTGAAAACTGGTTATAACTACGCTACTGATACGAGAGTACAACCAGGTTCTGCAATAAAACCAATACTAGACTTCGGTCCTGCAGTAGAGTATTTAAACTGGTCAACATATCATCAAATAAAAGATGAGCCTTATACGTATTCTGATGCAAATAAAACGCCAATCCAAAACTGGGATCGTAAACATGAAGGTTGGTTGACAATGCGTCAAGCACTAGCTAGATCTCGTAATATTCCGGCATTAAAGGCGTTCCAAGAAGTAGGAAGTGAACGAGCACGAGAATTCGCTGTGAACTTAGGTATTCCATTAGAAGAAACGATACATGAATCATATTCAATCGGTGGATTTAAAACAGGTGTATCCCCCCTTCAATTAGCTGGTGCATACGCAGCCTTTGGAAATGAAGGTATTTACACCGAACCATATGCAGTATCGAAAGTACAATTTCCTGACGGTACTTCCGTTAATTTAGCAAATGAATCAAAAGTCGGAATGAAAGATTCTACTGCTTTCATGATTAGTGATGTATTAAAAACTGCAATGACCTCAGGCGGAACAGGTAGACTAGCTCAAGTTCCTGGCTTACACATTGCAGGGAAAACTGGAACAACTAACTTTGACCAAAATGATTTAGCAACATACAACGTCCCTTCCGGCGCTGCTCCTAGTACATGGTTCGCTGGTTATACACCTACGTATTCTATAGCGGTATGGAATGGTTTTTCCAAAATGGGAGAAGGTAATTTTTTACGTTCTCCAACACAAGGGTTTCAAGATCAATATTACTCAAGAATGCTATTTAAGGAGCTTTTACAGCATGTTGCTACAACAGATGAGGACAAAGTAGATTTCCGCGTTCCAAATAGTGTAGTCCGAGTTGGTGTGGAGTCTGGGACTAACCCTCCCCTTCTAGCTAGTGAATTTACACCGAAGGATAAAATTATTTACGAGTATTTTGTAAAAGGTACAGAACCAACTACCGTATCTAAAGAATTTGACAAAGTCGATAACCCGAAAAATGTCACGGCAGTTTATGAAGAAGAGGCAAATCAAATCGTCATTAATTGGGATTATAACGATGATCGCTTAGCTGATATTAGCTTTGAATTAACAGCACAAAGAGATAATGGTGATGCGCAAGTGTTAACTGTTACAAAAGACTTAACATTTACAATAGATAATCCTGAGCCTGGTTCCACTTATACTATATCTATTACTGCTATATCAGATGAGAATGAACAAAATAGAAGTGAGACTGTTACAAAATCTGTTCAAATTCCTATAATACAAGAAGAAGAGGAAGAAGAATTAGAAGAGATCATTCCAATTCCTGAGCCGCCTGTTGATGAGGAGGATGATGGTGAGGAAGATGGTAACAGACCACCAACTGAAGGAATTAACCCACCTCCACGTGATGATGAAGAAGAGGAAGACGTCGAGGAAGATGTAGAAACTGAATAATTAAAAATGAGAATGTAAAGAGCCAAAATCAAGTTGATTTTGGCTCTTTTACTTTTTCTAATTGTCTTTTCTTATAATATAACTTCTCTAATTCCGTATACAATTCAGAAAGCTGAATCCATGCGTGGTATTTTTTATAATGAGCAATAATATATTCTAATCTTTCCGAACTATTAATTGGTTGCCATTTAAAAAGACTAATGGAATCGCCAAGGACGTGAAGGTCAAGGATTACCTCATCATTTATCCAAAACAGTACTTCCGTAAAATGGGCAATAAATTTCCGCATTACGTTACTAATATATTCCCCATTTTTCTCTTTGAATAACGTTTGAACTTTTCTTTTCTCTACCTTCCATTCCTCGAACAGCTTTATTAGCCATTCACTATTAATATTTGATTGTTGTTTAGTTATATTGAAATAAAATGATGGCAAATCTATAAATAAACCGTTCCATTGTTCTGATGTCGTTATTGTGTCCCCTGTTTTATAAAAAGGTTCGCGTTGAAAAGAAGTAGGTACTGTTATATCCATTTATGCGCTTTTCCCCTTCATACGCTTCTTTCCTTCTCGACATAAATCTAATAATGGGCATTTATCACATTGTGGAGATTGTGCTTTACAATGATAGCGGCCAAAGAAAATCATACGATGATGAGTATCTGACCACTCTTCTCGTGGTACTTTTCTCATTAAAGTCTCTTCTACTTCTAGTACGTTATCTTTCCAACGACAAATGCCTAGTCGTTTACTAATTCTCTCTACATGAGTATCTACAGCAATAGCAGGTATTCCAAAAGCAACAGATACGACTACATTTGCTGTTTTTCTTCCTACACCAGGTAATTTCATTAGTTCATCTCGTTCATTTGGTACTTGTCCATTATAGTCATCTAATAATAGTTGGCATAGTTTTTGAATGTTTTTCGCTTTATTTCGATAAAGGCCAATAGAGCGTATATCATCTTGTAATTCTTCTAATGAAACTGCCAAATAGTCTTCAGGTGTTTCATATTTTTGGAATAATTCTTTCGTTACTTTATTAACTAATACATCTGTACATTGTGCAGATAATAGAACAGCAATTACTAGTTCAAAAGGGTTTTTATGAACTAATTCACAATGCGCTTCTGGAAACATGTCCTCAAAAGTATCTAAACAATGTCTAACTTGTTTTAAATTTAACATAATAATTACACCTCAAAACTACTTTAATCGAGCCAGTTATAAAAAGGGACTGTATTAGTTTGTTCCTTTTCATGTCCAACTGCCGTTTTCTTTTGTTGTAATTGGTATTTTCGAAATTTCTTACTGTACTCTTTTGCTTGATCAACCGTTTTTATACCATTCTTTTTCCACTCAAATAAAATTCGATCGATATAACGGAAATTTAATTTTCCACTTAAAACCGCTTCTCGCAATGCTGCTTTAATAACGGAAGTATCGTGTTCATCTTGATCAATCCACAACGATAACGATTCACATTCAAATGGTGAAAGTGGCCTAGCAAACTCTTTTTCAAAAATAGTGTATAGACTTACCTCTTCCTCTTCGGTATGTTGAATTTTTTCAATTTGCTTTCTTTCCATCATGTATTGAATCATTTTTTCCCATAGCGGTTGTAACGAATATCTCTCATATTTTATATTTAACTCATCCATCTCATCTGAAATAGTTAAATATCCTTTTTTCAATAAATGACGAATGGTTTCCATGCAATCGGATGGAGAAATTGTCATTAAGTCGGCAATTTCCATTGGAGTTGGGAAAGTTTTACCACTTTCTAAAAAGGAGTGTATGTGTAATAGCAGGATAAATTCTGTTTCGTTTAATCCTAGTTTCGTATAGTTAGATAATAAAAATTTTGGAATCGATAAGTTCCCTTCTTCTAGGAACTGAATAAAATCATCTTTTATCATGTGACAAAACACCTCTACCTTAGTATAACAAATAAAGAGGAAAGCTTCTAAGGAAATATTAGTATACTAGCATTAAGTAAAAATAATGAAAACTAAGAAACGACCACTAAGCAATGTATAGTGGTCGTTTTTCCTTATATATTATGGATATAGACGATTTAACAATCTTGGGAACGGAATTGCTTCCCTAACGTGTTCAATACCACTAATCCATGCTATCGTACGTTCTAGACCTAGACCGAAGCCAGAGTGAGGTACGGAACCGTATTTACTCAATTGTAAATACCAGTCATATGCTGCTGGATCTAAATCATGCTCTTCCATACGTTGTTTCATTAACTCGTAATCGTGAATTCTTTCAGAACCTCCGATAATTTCTCCATATCCTTCAGGAGCAATTAAATCCGCACATAAGACAACATCTTCACGTTCTGGATGTGGTTGCATATAAAACGGTTTTAATGCAGTTGGATAATGAATGATGAAAACCGGTTTATCAAATGATTCTGCAATAGCCGTTTCATGAGGAGCACCAAAATCATCACCCCATTGAATATCATCGAAACCTTTCTCGTGCAATAATTTAATTGCGTCATCATATGTAATTCTAGGAAATGGAGCTTGTACTTGTTCAAGTTTTGAAGTATCTCTTCCAAGTACACCTAACTCTAATTTGCAATTTTTTAACACGGATTGTACAAGATATGAAACGTACTCTTCTTGCACCTTTAAACTTTCTTCATGTGTATAAAATGCCATTTCTGGTTCAATCATCCAAAATTCAATTAAATGACGTCGAGTTTTAGACTTTTCTGCACGGAAAGTTGGTCCGAATGAAAATACTTTACCTAACGCCATAGCTGCAGCTTCCATGTATAACTGGCCACTTTGAGATAAATAAGCATCTTCATCAAAATATTTTGTATTAAAAAGTTCAGTTGTTCCTTCTGGTGCACTTCCAGTTAAAATTGGTGGATCAACTTTTGTGAAACCATTTTGATTATAATATTCGTATGTTGCACGTATAACTTCGTTACGGATTTTCATAACAGCATGTTGTCTTTTAGAACGGAGCCATAAATGACGGTTGTCCATTAAAAATTCAGTGCCATGATTTTTTGGTGTAATTGGATAGTCAACTGCCTCATGTATTACTTCCATATTCGTAACAAGAAGCTCGTAACCTAAAGGTGAACGCTCATCGACTTTTATCATCCCTGTAACATATAAAGAAGATTCTTGTGTTATACTTTTAGCCTTTTGGAATACTTCCTCGTTAACTTCTGCTTTTACAACTACTCCTTGAATAAAACCTGTTCCGTCACGTAATTGTAAAAATGCAATTTTACCACTAGAACGTTTATTTGCAATCCATGCACCGATGGTTACTTCTTGATCTACATACTTATGTACTTCTGCAATAGTAGTTTTCACTATATATTTCCCTCCGACAAATTATTACTTTTGCGTATACAGTCTATTATACAAGTGACTTAAATTCGACGCAATGCAAGAATATACACTAAAGTATTTCCTAACTAATTGTCAATAATATTTTAAGTATTTATACTGTAAACGCGTCTAAGTTGTTAGTCCAACTAACAATCAGTGGAGATTAACCCCACTGATTGGTTAGATTTTATTTTGTTACTTTGTTCATATACTTCGCTATACGATCTACTGCATTTTCTAGCTGCACAAGTGATGTTGCATAGGATAAACGAACATAATTAGGTGCACCAAAGCCTGAACCAGGAACGAGTGCTACCTTTTCTTCATCTAATAACACTTTTACAAATGAATCCACATCTTCCAAACCAGCTAGTTTAGCTGCTTCTGATACATTTGGGAATAAGTAGAAAGCTCCTTGAGGCTTAATACAAGAAAAGCCAGGAATATTATTTAATTTTTCAAATATAACATTTAGTCTTTCCTCGAACGCTGCTCTCATTGTTTCAACATCATCTTGAGGACCAGCATAAGCAGCTATCGTAGCATATTGTGCAATCGAAGTAGGGTTTGACGTACTGTGACTTGCTAAGTTTGTCATTGCTTTTATTATTGTTTCGTTTCCTACAGCATAACCGATTCTCCAACCTGTCATGGAATGAGATTTAGATACCCCATTAATAATAATCGTTAAGTCTTTTAATTCTGGAGATAATTGTGCAATAGAAATATGTTTATTTCCATCATATAAAAGCTTTTCATAAATTTCGTCAGAAACAATTAAAACATTATGCTCTTTACAAACTTCTCCAAGTTCAACTAGTTCTTGTTCTGTATATACCATTCCAGTGGGGTTGCTTGGAGAATTAATAATAACTGCTCGTGTTTTCGCTGTTATCTTTTCTTTTAGTTGTGCTGCTGTTATTTTAAAGTTATTCTCTTCTTTTCCTTCCACATAAACTGGAACACCGTCTGCAAGTTTAACTTGTTCAGGATAACTTACCCAATACGGTGTAGGAATGATTACTTCATCACCTTCGTCTAAAATAACTTGAAATAATAAATAAAGTGCGTGTTTAGCACCTGAGCAAACGACAATTTCTGAAGGCTTATATTCAATATTGTTATCTACCTTTAATTTATTTGCAATTTCATTTTTTAAGGCTGGAAGTCCTCCAGATGGTGTATATTTCGTAAAGCCTTTATCCATTGCATCCTTTGCAGCATTTAAAATATGATCTGGTGTGTTGAAATCAGGTTCTCCTGCTCCTAAACCAATCACATCATGACCGGCATCTTTTAGAGCTTTTGCTTTAGCTGTTATTTCTAACGTTGTCGACGGAGTTAATGTCATTACTCTTTTAGCAAGTTTCATTTTAATATCCTCCTATAGCCATATCCTAAAAATGTTTCCCCAATATTAAAAGGTAATTCTTTGAAAAAATTCTCCTTTTTCAAATGTTATATAATATAAATTATAACGATTTGCTGCATCAGTGAATTTTATTTCCCATAGTGGTAAATTATTTTCCATAGCGAGTGAAATGGAATGAATTTTTTGCGGATTTCTATCTGTTTGCAAATAATTTAACACTTCTTCTCGTGGAATGCCGTCAGAGGAATTTTTAGTTTCTACTATTTTTTCTTCTTCATCAATCCAAATAACTATTGTTTCATCAGAAGCTGTTAATCCTTGCACAATCATATAAAAGGTAGTTCCCCTATAAATATCAATTTGCTCCACTTTTGTTATGTCACTTAATTCATATGCTAACTGCGTTGCCCTGCGTTCATCTTGTTTTAATGAAGAAGTTGCAGATTGATACGTAGAGATTGATTGCCATAAAACAATGCCAATGCCTATTACTAAAATTGAAATAATCCATTTTTTCATGTAGTTATCACTCTTTATGTACGATAAATGGTAAAGATAGCTTTATCTTTTTCATTTTTATCTAATGCAAGACCAAACATTAGGTTTTCTCTCTTCAGCGTTCTATTTAAGGCATCTACAATCTTATATAGATCATTAGAATTCTCTACTTTAACTGAGGAGAGAACTTCAATTTTACTTTCCATTAAAAAATCCCCTGCCTTTAAAAGCAATTTTTGTTATTCATAAGAGTAGCTCTTCTCGGCAAAAATAACATTACTGAAACATCAATAGCAACCCAAAATCATTATACCGCTAACATTCCATTTCGTACAACAGTTTATAGCCCAATCAAAATCTTTCCTAACCCCACACCTTTTACGGCTCACTCAAAAGAGAGGGCCTTTCTTTTATATCGGTTGATTACAAGCAAAAGGGTTCATTAACGACTTTTAGATAACATATTGGTACTTCTTATAGGTATTGTAAACACTTGATAATTAGTTTTTGTAAGTTTAACGGTAACATTACCAACTTGTTTTGTTTGATAAATGTCAATCCATGTGTCTTGCAAACGTTCTAATACTCCTGTATCTGGACTTGTCGAACCCTTTTTAAAAATGATTGCAACTTGGGGATCTGTTTCTTTTAAAAACTTCCCATGCGTGCCTTGTTCGCTACCAAAATCTCCAACCTTTAAGACATGTACATTTTTTAATGCATATTTTTTTAAAAGTTGTTGTTCTATTTCTTTATTTGCTGATGTCATGTACAGTAGGTCATTTCTACCAAATTGAAGTAGTAAGTCCATTCCTATATGGTCGCTTATACTATCTGTTAATACAGAAACGGTTACTCCATTAAAAAGCTCCATTTTTTCTTCTTTTTTCCAAAACTGTACTGGTAAAGTCGTATCGTTCCAAGTTCGTTCTAAGCTACTCGGTAAAATAATACTTCCTATCTCAATATTTGTGAATAACCAGCTTGTATTGCCGATATACTCATCTCGGTCACTCGTAATGATAAGAAGATCAATACTTTTCACATTATACGTATCGAGATAATGTTCTAGTTCTTCTTCTGATTTTGCCCCACCTGTGTTTATTAAAATAGAGTTACCTTCACTATCTAATATTAACGTACTTTCTCCATCGACCAAATCAAAAAAAGTAAAAGCAATTTCATCCTCTGATAGCTTTAAATTGATCTTTTCTATGCCAGTTGGTTCATCGTTAATAAGTGAGAAGAAAAGTACACTCACCATCATCCACTTCCACATTCATACTCACCCGTTCTTGAAAAGTCTATCTTTTAATCCGTTGTAGAGTTGAATAAAATGGTTCTTTCCATATGTTCCAATTCGGAAGAGATTTAATAAAGGAATCACCATATTTTTTATGAGCAATTCTCGCATCTAATATAATACAATCTTGCTTTATTTGTTGATGTATAAACGCTTGAATAATGTATTTAAAACGTAATATTGAAAGTGGTAAAGATACTTCTTTAAATGAATTTCCGTCCTGAGCCTCCACATTTTTTATTTTCGCTGCTATAAGAGGTTCATCTAAAGAATGAAATGGAAGCCTCGCTATTACTAACGTCCCTAATTCTTCGTTTTCCATCGAAACTTCTTCAAAGAAGCGATGGCTAACGAGAACGATAACATGTTCAAAATTCAACATGTTTTTCAATATTTTTTGTTTGCTACCACCAATATTACTCTGGCTTATTATGACATACTTTTCTGCTACTGATAAATCTTTAAGTTGCTCGTAAACTTTAACAATCATCTCAACTGATGAAAATGAAGCGATAATTTTCCCACCCTTACTCCCTGTAATTTCTTTTAATTGAAGAGCAATATTTTCAATGAATTCCTCTTCTTTAACTTCCGATATTAAAGGAGTATCTGTTGGAATATGAATAGTAACTTTACTTTTTTCTTCATTTAACATGGAATAAGTGGAAGGATAAAAGTCAGATAATCCTAACTCATTAATGATAAATTGGTAATCGTCTTCCGCTTGTAGAGATTGATCTAGTAAAAGAACACTACTCTTCTTTTGAAACAACTGTACTGCAAGTTTTTCCGATATATCTATTGGCATTCTTCTTATAGAGATTGCATTTTTGGCACCTTTAATATCTGCTTCTAACCATGTTTGGCTCTTATCGTCTTGTTCAAAAACAACTACCTTTAAATCTTTCTGATATTGAACTAGCTCTGTAATTGTTGTTTCATGTTCTTCACTTGCTCTTTCTAATTGGAGAATAAGTTCCGTTATCTTTAAGAGAAGACGATTAACAGCCTCCTGAATTGCGCCCCACCCAGGAGCGGTAGCTAAATCCGCTGGAACTGTGTACGTCGAACGAGTTGAACCACTTTTACCTTTCATTAGGCAATAGTCTCTCATTAATGTAAAAGCTTCATTTAGTTCTTCTTTTGTACTCTCCACTAAGCTATTTTGCTCTAATCTTGATAGGATAAAATGTAAATTCAAATAACTTATATTTATACCGTAATATTTCCTAACGTTTTTAATAAATGAATTTGTTTCGTCAATTACGACATATTCACATTCGAGTAATAATTCCTCTTCTGATTGCAAGCTTTCTATAAAATAAAAATGATCCGTAATAATGATATCTGATTCCGTCATTTTTTTTACAGCCTGCTGAAAATAACAAATCGGTGCTTTACTGTATATTGACTGTTCCCACCGGCAATTTATTGTATCCCATAGTAACCTTCCACCAGATGTTAAAGATAATTCTTCAACGTCACCTGTTTCTGTTTCCGTTAGCCATACTAGTATTTGGGCTTTTGTTAATATAGTATCGTAATTATTATCTTTTGCGTGTAACGAACGTACAAATCGATCAATGTTTAAATAATTACTTTTATCTTTTATGATTGTTGCTAGTAAACGATTATCTTGTTGAAGTAGTAGATGAATATTAGCTTGTATTTGTGGTGTGTTGGCTGTTATAAGTACTTTTTTCTTGTGTTTCTTTACGAAAGACGTAATACCTGCTATATATTTTTGTTTCCACTCTATTGTTTTTGGTATTTCTAAAAGTGCATGTTCTCGATTATGTAATAACATTTCAACTTTGCTTGTAATTTCAGCTTCATTTTTTTCAAGATGCTCATCACTTGAAACAATAGCTTCATCAATTCTTTGTTCTATCTTCTTTAATGCAACTGATTCATAAATGAAAAATAGTTCTTCTGATGGTTCTGAACCATTTTGTTTTTTAAATACATAATATACATCACTTTTTAATAATTTACATAGCTTTCTTATCTTTTTCACCGTTTTCACAGGTAACTTTTCTATTTTTTTTAGTAATTCTAAAAAAATAAATGCCGTTACCTCAGCGTCACTATCTGCTCTATGTGGATTGTCATGAGTAAATGAATAAAAGGTTGCTAAATCTGTTAATTTATAACTACTTTGAGTAGGTAAAAGAATTCTTGACAGCTCTACCGTATCAATTGCTTTCCCTTTAAATGGCTCAAATCCATTCTCTTTTAATTCATATTGTAGAAAGGATAAATCAAATGGGACATTATGGGCAACTAAACTAGCTCCCTCTAACATATCTATAAGCATCGGCGCAATTTGTGAAAATGTTGGCGCATTTTTTACAAGTTCATTTGAAATTCCAGTTAAATGTTCAATAAAAGGGGAAATAGAACAACCAGGGTTAACAAAACTTGCAAATCGTTCTGTAATCTCTCCATTTTCTACAAGGACGGCTCCTACTTGTATTATTTTTTCATTTTTTTTCGGCGAATTCCCTGTTGTTTCCAGGTCTAGCACGACATACCGATGATTCATTGAAAGAACACCTCAAAATCCTAATCTCTATCCTTGTTCGTATTTCCTAAAAGTAACATTTATAGTTTTCCCATCACTTTAGAGAAAAAACCGTACTGAACAACTATTACTACTAGTTTAAAGGTTAAGAAGAAATATTTCTATAACGAAAAATATTTTCTTTTATTCTTAAATAATATTTTTTGCAAATCAGTATAAAAGCGGATGCGGCAAACTAAATCCAATCAACCTGGATTATTTCTGCAGGAGGAATTCAAAATAAAGAGCTCCTAATCTCTTTAAAGAATTAGAAGCTCTTCCAGCATTTATTTATCTAACATTTTGAATTGTGCTTTTACTAAGTTAAAATATATACCTTTATGTTGCATTAATTGTTCATGATTTCCTTGTTCCATAATATTTCCATGATCTAATACAATAATATTGTCTGACTCCCGAATCGTTGATAGTCGATGGGCTATTATAATGGCAGTTCTACCTTTTAATAATTCACGTAGTGCTGCTTGAATTTGTACTTCTGTCTCCGTATCAATACTTGCCGTTGCCTCGTCTAATATAATGATTCGCGGGTCTGCAAGTAAGGCACGCGCAAAGGAAATTAATTGGCGTTCTCCAACTGAAAGAACATTCCCTCTCTCTTCTACTTCTGTATCGTACCCGTTCTTTAATTTAGAAATAAACGTATCCGCGCCAACAGCCTCTGCTGCTGAAATCGCCTCTTCCCTAGATGCATTTGGTCTTCCGAAAAGAATATTATCCATTATTGTTCCAGAGAAGATGAACGTGTCTTGTAGTACGACACTTATTTGTGATCGTAAGCTAGTAACAGATACGTCTCGAATATTATAACCGTCAATTTTAACAACACCATCTGTTGCATCATAGAAACGACTTATTAAATTCGCAATCGTTGTTTTCCCTGAGCCAGTATGACCAACTAAAGCTACTGTTTGCCCCGCTTCCATTTTTAAAGAAATACCGTTTAATGCTTTTCTTTTTTCGTCATAAGAAAATTCAACATTATCAAATTCGATCTCTCCACGAATGTTTTCTAAGTGAACAGCGTCTTCTTTCTCATCTACTATTGGCTTTTCATCAAGGAATTCAAATATACGTTCGGAAGAAGCCATACCAACTAATAATTGATTATACACTTGACCTAGGCGGGAAATTGGTTCCCAAAACATTCCTAAATAAAACGCAAACGATACGAATACACCGACCGTTAATCCACTCGTAGGTGATTGGATTAAATACGCTCCTAGCCATATTAATATGACAGTTCCTACAGCATTTGTCATTTCTACAAAAGGACGAAAAATGGCATTTTGCTTTGTCGCATTTTTCCATGATAAAAAATTCTCCGTGTTTATTCCATCAAAGAAAGACATATTTTCTTTTTCTTGCGTAAACGATTGAGTAACACGTATCCCTTGAATACTTTCATTAAGATGTGAATTTAATTTTGCTTGTTTAATACGAACATCTTGCCATGCTCTTCTAATTTTTCTTCTTAAACTTGTTGAAATGAAGAACATGATCGGTAAAATGATTAAGATCGCTGCCGCTAACTCTGGACTTAAGGCAAACAATATGACCACTATCCCTATTAATAATACAAAATCCATTAATAGATTAATAACACCGTTCGTAAACAATTCTTGTAATGAGTTAATATCATTCATAATTCTAACTAAAATAGAACCAGCTGATCTTTGGTCAAAAAAGCGATGAGATAAGCCTTGAACATGCGTAAATAAGTGTTTACGTATGTCGTATATAACATTTTGGCCTAACATATTCATCCACCTTATTCTTAATACGTTCGCTACGTAGGATAATGCATATAACCCTGCAATAATCGCTACTAAAATGATGATAAGGTCAACATCCTTATTAGCAATGGCATGGTCCATTAAATAAACCCCGATAACAATTGGAACAATCAATCTTACAGCTGTAGAAATTAACATCGTAATAATCGCTAGCGGCAATAAGTTTTTTGCATATGGTGTCATATAAGAAAATAATCTTAACATTTGCTTCCAGTTAAATGGCTTTTCAATTGCTTGATCTGTTGAATAAAAGAACCGCTTTTTTACGTTATCATTCATTTCAATTTTTCTTGTTTCAGTACTCACAACATTTCACCTGCCTCACGATTTACCCTATTTGAGCTTCTAATATTACTTTTTGATCTTTATATTGAATATCATATATTCGTTTGTACGGACCACTTTTTTCAATTAATTGTTCATGTGTCCCTCTCTCTACAACTCTTCCTTCTTCTAATACTAAAATTTCATCAGCATGTTTAAGCGAAGAAATACGATGAGCAATAATGAAGGTCGTTCTTCCATGTAGAGCTGATTTTAATTCCTGTTGAATTTTTGCTTCTGTTTGCATATCTACAGCACTTGTTGCATCATCAAGAACTAGAATACTAGGGTTTAATATTAGGGATCTAGCAATTGCAATCCTTTGCTTCTGACCACCAGATAAACCCATTCCTCTTTCGCCAAGAAGTGTATCGTACCCGTCAGGTAACTCCATAATAAATTCATGTGCTTGAGCCATTTTTGCCGCTTTTACAATCTCATCCATAGTAGCATCTGGTCGACCGTAAGCGATATTGGACTTTATCGTTGAAGAGAACAAGAATGATTCCTGTGGTACAAAGCCTATTTGATTGCGAAGAGAATGCAATGTATAATCTCTCACTTCTCTACCATCAACAGTAATAACTCCTGTTTGCGGCTCATAAAAACGGGTAATTAATTGTGTAATACTTGTTTTTCCAGAGCCAGTTTCACCGATTAAGCCGATTAATTTTCCTGGTGGTGCATCAAAACTAATACTTTCTAAGGCATATTTATCTTCATTTGGATATTTGAAAGTAACATCTTTAAATGTAACATGCCCTTGCATATCCTTAATTTCTATTGCATCAGGTAAATCTGTTATATCTTCATCAGCCTCTAATATTTCTAACAAACGTTCTCCAGACGCTTTTGCCTGTGAAAACTGGTTAATAACAAACCCTAAGTTCGCAATTGGCCACACGATATACCAAACTAAGCTGAAAAACGCAACGAGAGCACCTGGATTTAGTTGTTCTGTAATTACTAAATAACCTCCAAAGCCAAGTAAACCTACTACACATGCATTCCCGATAAATTCCATTAGCGGGAAGTATTTAGCCCATACATTTGAAGTTGTTAAATATTTTTCCCGATAATCACCATTTGAATTGTTGAACTTATTTATTTGATACCCTTCTCTTGATAGTGATTTTACGGTATTAATCCCACTAATATTTTCTTGTACATTTGTATTCAGCTTACCGAAAGATTTCCGTATTCCTCGAAAGGCTGGATGCACTTCTTTATCAAATCGATAGGTGACAAATGCTAAAAATGGCATTGCTGCTAATGTTACTAGTGTTAATGGTATAGAATAATAAAACATAACAGATAAACTTAATCCAACGATTAATACAAATCGGATTAATTCTGCAAACCCGAAAGATAAGAAAAAGCGAAACCCTTCCACATCTGCTGTTAAACGTGACATTAAGTCTCCAGTTTTTGCATTATCGTAATATCTGAAAGGCAAATATTGTAGTTTCTTATACAATTCATTTCTTAATCGATAAACAGATGTAATTCCAAAAAGATCCGCTAAATATTGGTTGAAAAATGTGAATAACCCTTTTAAAGCCATAATAAAAATAAAACCGATAGCTAAATAAGGTACGAAGTGATATTTAGAGTTATAAATAACTTCGTCAATGGTAATTTGTAAAATAATTGGATAAACAACTGTAATTGCTGTTACTAAAATTAAAAATATTAATGATATATAGAATTGTTTTCTATAAGGCCAATAAAATTCTTTTAGCTTTTTAAATGTTTCCATTTTTGTCCCTCCCTTTGCTCCATTTGGAAACGTTGAAATTTAAATAATAGCTTCTATCCTATGGACAGAACTCCCATGTCGTCATTTTTTCACTACCCCTTTTCACTAGCATAGTAATAAATATATCGAGTTTCGAAATATATTTCCACCCTTTTTTTAAAAAATTTAAATATTTTATATTTTTATTATAGACATATGTGAAATATGGCACAGCGGATAGAAGACTGATTTCCTCTCCAACTTTTGTCGTAGTTAATTAATTTTGAATACCAGTAAAATCCAATGATTTATTAAAGCCATAGCTTTCTATGTAAACTAAGCTGATGAATACTTGAATACTGTTTTGTTTTAACGCTCTAAATAAGGGGAATATATGAAATATCGACATTTTCTTCTAAATCTTGACTGTTGGAGTTTTTTCAGTAAATAAGATATAATGAGAAACTTATTATTTGTATTGGAAAGGAGTATGTTATGTTTGATTTAACGAATTACAATTTATGGGCTATTTTAGCTGTGGTAGGTACCGTTATTTTAAAACTTGTCATAATATTAATTGCGTACGGGATCGTAAAGTCGCTCGGTACAAAATTAATAAAATCTTTATTTGAACGAGCAGAAGAACGACAAAACTTGACACGTGGTCGGTCCAAAACGTTAGAAAAATTAGTAATAAATATTTTTACATACACGTTAATGTTCTTTCTGTTTATTTTAGTATTAGAAAATGTATTTAAAGTAGAAGCAACTCCCATTTTAGCGGGTGCAGGTATTGTTGGACTTGCTATCGGTTTTGGTGCACAAGGATTAGTAAGTGACGTTGTAACTGGATTTTTCCTTCTTCTTGAAAAGCAAGTAGATGTCGATGACTATGTTACTACTGCAGGATTTTCGGGAATTGTAGAAGAAGTAGGTTTAAGAACGACGAAGATTCGTGATTTTGATGGTACCCTACATTACATTCCAAACCGCGAAATATCAAGTTTAAGTAACCATTCTCGTGGAAATATGCGAGCACTAGTGGATATAAGCATTTCATATGACGATAATATCGATAAAGCGATGATGGTATTACAAAAAGTTTGTGATCGTTTTGCTCAAGAGGAAGAGGCAATTAAGGAAGGTCCGAATGTCGTTGGTGTTCAAAGTCTAGGGGATTCTGACGTTGTGATTCGAATAGTAGCAAAAACGGAAAATATGGAGCAATGGGCGGTTGAACGAAAACTTAGGAAAGCTATGAAAGAAGCATTAGATGCTAATGGGATTGAAATTCCTTTCCCGCATCAAGTTTATATTGAAAAGAAAGCATAAGAAAAAAGTGCCTATCTCATTAGGCACTTTTTTTGTCTTTGTTCCGCATATGCTTTTCGGATTACCCTTGGATTCTGCTTTCTACTTGTTGACATACTTCTTCTGCCGAGAGGCCGCTTGCTTCAATTACTGAACCAGCCGTAACAGCGTTAGAAATGCCCATCACATTGTTATCTATACCTGTTACAACACAACAGTCGCAGCCTTTAGCATCATTCTCATTTTTCAATTGAACAACATCATATCCTCTTTCTTGTAACGCTTCTTGAACTTGTGTTAAAGATTGTTCTACACCGATTTTTGGCATATGTAACACACCTCCCATGAGTATAATTTGTTCTTGATTAAACAAAATTATACGTAGAGAAGTGAGAGGAAATTTTTACGCGGTTCCTTTAAAATTAATATATTTTGTTAATAATGATACTGCAACATCAAGTGCATTTTCATCAGGAGTAAGTTTTGCATGATGTAGGCCATAAGGGGAATTTACACCTAACCAAAACATAAAACCAGGAATATCTTTAATCATATAGCCGAAGTCTTCCCCTGTCATCGCTTCAGAACAATGAATTACATTTACATCCGTTTCAGTTGAAACAAACTTCATAAATTCACTCGTTACTTGTTCTTCATTGTCTACTTGATGGTACATACAACCGTAATCAATTGTTGCTTGGCAGTCATATCCAATTTCAATCCCTTTTACCATTGCTTCAATCCGCGCCTTCACTTTAGACATGGATTCGACAGAAAGTGTTCGAATTGTTCCTTCTAATCTTGCTCTTTCTGCAATAATATTTTGAACGGTGCCACCTGTAATTTTTCCAATCGTAATCACTGCACTATCAAGCGGGTTAACGTTTCTAGAAACAATAGATTGTAATTGTGTTACTAGCGAACAACTAGCTACTACCATATCGTTTGTCTGATGTGGGAAAGCTGCATGTCCACCTTTTCCTTTTAAATCGATAAATAATTCAGACGTATTCGCAAAAAGAAGTCCAGGTTTTGTTGCAATTGTACCAACTGGGTACTCTGGGGCGATATGAAGAGCAATAATCATATCAGGCTTCCATCGTTTAAACACTTCCGTTTGAATCATTAATTCCGCACCACCAGGACCTTCTTCTGCAGGTTGGAACATAAATAATAAATGATCATTAACTGGATTGGATGAATAATGCGTTAACAAACCTAAGGCAATGGTCATATGAAGATCATGCCCACATGCATGCATCATTCCTTCGTGTGTAGAGCTAAACTCTAATTCTGTTTCTTCTTCAATAGGTAATCCATCAATATCTGTCCGGTACCCTATTGTGTTATCTCCAACTTTTCCTTTGACTCTAACAAAAACACCCGTTCTCCACGTCTCTATTTGTAAATGTTCTTGTGGTAATTTGGAAATATAATTTAATAGGTAACGTTGCGTTTTTACTTCTTCGAAACCTTTTTCGGGAATTTGATGTAACTCTCTCCTAATTTGTAATAAGTGATTCATGTTTGAATAGTTCCTCCCTATAGGAAAAGCGTGGAGATATTAATCCACGCTTTTTACCTTATCCTTATAGTTGACGAAGTTCTTGTTTGATTTCTGTTTTTGACTTTGTTTTTTCATCGATGTCTTTAATTTTTCTTGCTGGAGTTCCAGCAACTACTGTATATGGAGCTACGTCGTCGATAACGATAGCGCCGGCAGCAACAACCGCACCTTTACCTACTGTTACTCCTTCTAATACAACAGCATTTGCACCAATTACTACATCATCTTCAACGATAACCGGTTTTGCAGAAGGTGGTTCAATTACTCCCGCTAAGACTGTACCTGCACCGATGTGGCAATTTTTACCTACTGTAGCACGGCCACCAAGAACGGCATTCATATCAATCATCGTTCCTTCTCCAATTACTGCTCCGATATTGATGGAAGCTCCCATCATAATAACAGCATTGTCACCAATTTCTACTTGGTCACGAATAATTGCACCTGGCTCAATACGAGCTTTAATGCCTTTCATATCTAATAACGGAATCGCTGAGTTGCGACGGTCATTTTCAACAACAAAGTCTTCAACCTTTGCTTCATTTTCTTTTAATGCTGCTTCAATTTCAGCCCACTCACCGAAAACAACACCAGTGTCCCCAGTAATAAACGCCTTAGCAGAAGCACCAAAGTTAATACCTTCTATATCACCTTTGACGTATACTTTCACTGGAGTTGATTTTGTACTATTTTGAATAAAAGAAATAATTTCGTTTGCATCCATCATTTTCATGTATGTATCCTCCTATGTAAGCTATATAATCTTTATTACTTTACTCTATCAAACAACATTTTACGTGACAAGTAAAAAATATATGAGATTACATACCTTTATTTGTTTTTCCAATAGTCTGTACGACAATTAAGCCTATAAGGAAAGTTATAACACTAATTACATTTGTAATTAAACTATTCGACAATCCAGGAAACACAGCATAAGTCGAGCCAATCACTAACCCAATGATGACAGCAAATGTCGCTTTGGGGAACGTATAAAGGAGAAATTTTATTATTTTACTACTTAATATAAAGCCCACGATTACTCCTAATCCGATCGAGACTATTATGGGGAAATTTAGCTCACTTAAAGCTGTCGTTGCTGTTGTATACATTCCTAAAATCACTAGTACTAGAGAACCACTAATCCCTGGTAACAACATTGCCATACTAGCTAACCAACCAGATAAAAAAAGATATCCAAAAGTAGATAGATTGCTGATTTCCACTATAGTTGCTGCTTCTGGTTCACGTAATAGTTCCAATAAAATAACAGGAATTATTGCAATAAACATCAGCGTATAATGTTTCACTTTGAAACTATTTCCCATATCTGATTCTCGGTACAATAATGGTAAGATACCAATTATTAACCCCAAAAATAAAAAATGCGTAGGTTGCTCATGGTTTACTAACAAGAATTTCATTATTCTACTAAACGCAACTAATGAGATTACCATCCCTAAACCAAGTGGAATTAAAAAGGTCAAATGTTTCCTCCAATTTTTACTAAAAAAACCACTGATTGAATCTATTAGTCGATCATAAATCCCTAGGATAAACGCCAGAGTACCACTACTTACTCCAGGAACGAGTTCGGTAATCCCCATTAACATCCCTCGGAATAAGTTTTTCCATTCTAATTGTTTTAACATGTTTTTTACTCCCTAACATAAAATTGTACAATTCTACTCTATACCAAGTATTTATCATACTATTTTTCATGAAAAAATGCTATCAATCACGAATGCCCTTGTTCTTCTAATACTTTATCTAGTATCTCCATAAATGCTTCCACTTGTTTTAATTGAAAGGATGATTCATATCCAATTAACCACGTATCCCGGTGCATTTCTTCCTTCCAATCACTAAGAGGAATGATGTTAATCTGGTCATACTCTTCTTGTAATGTTATTGAAGGTAAAATCGCGTACCCTACACCGTTTAGTGCCATCTGTTTGCAAGTTTCAATTTGATCAACAACGATTGTCCTTTTCGGTGCTGTTTGAAATTTTCTATGCCACCATACTTGGATTTCTTGGTAATAGGTAGAATCACTTTTAAATTGAATAAATGGGCGATCCGTATTTCTTAAATCTTCAATTTTTTCAATTTCTGTATCTACCAAAAACAATTTATCTGATAATAGATGTTGTTTAACACCTTTCCATTCAGGATTTCCCCTAATAATTCCGATATGCGCTTCATCTTGATAGAGACTTTGAAGTATATCACTGCTCCAACCAGTAATAAGAGATACTTTAGCGTGTGGGTATGTTTGAATAAATCGTTTTAAAACTTTTGGCAACCAATATTGACCTACAATTGTTGCTACAGCAATTTTTAGCGTACCATATACATGTTCCTCTAATGAATAAATTTCTTCTTTTACTTTTGCTTCTTTTTGGATAACATCTTTTGCAAACTCGACAATTTTTTCACCAGCGGGAGTAATTAATAACCCTTTTTGAGTACGATGAAATATTTTTGTATTCCATGCTTTTTCAATCGTTTGAAGTCTTTGGGAAAGTGCTGGTTGAGAAACGAATAATCGTTCTGCTGCTTTTCGCATATTTTTTTCTTTCGCTAACACCGTTAATATATAAAATTCTGAAGTACTCATTTTCCACCTACATATAAGTTTTTCTTATATTATATCTTAATTTTTTTGATATTTCATTATCACTATTATAAAAATACAATAGTTGTAGGAAGGATGGTGAATGATGGACTCTATTCTTTTATTACTGTTCATTGGATTTATTGCTACTTTTATTGGGACGTTAGGTGGCGGCGGAGGGTTAATTAGTTTACCAGCTATGCTTTCTCTTGGTGTACCAATTCATGCAGCAATTGCTGCAAACAAATTTTCTAATACATTTAGTTCGCTTGGTAGCTTCTATACACTATGGAAAAAGAAGGAGGTGAAATTCCTTTTAGCGTGTTCACTTTTACCTTTTACGGTTGCTGGTGGAATAACAGGAGCATATTTGGCCTCACAATTACAAGAAGACACATTGTTAACCATTGCCTTAGTGTTATTAATCTTTTCTACTTTTCTCAATCTGTGGAAGGAATATATAAAGAAATGGAGAAATAGGAGGAAACAGAAGAGTCTTTTTCGCCCCTATTATTTTTTCATAGGCGCTTTCGATGGTTTCTTTGGGCCAGGTCAGGCAATTTTACTTATGCATTCTTTTCTTACTGCTGGATATAGTTATGTTACATCGATTGGACTAGCTAGATTACAAACTTTTGCAAGTTGTATTGTATCCTTTTCTGTTTATGCGTATTTAGGATTTTTTCAGCCTGTAGTTGGAATTCTGCTAGCGATTGGATCATTTTGTGGAGCACAACTAGCAGTTAAACTAGCACCAACATTATCCCATCTCCCTTGGAAAAGCATCTTAACTTTTGTTTCTTTACTTTTGATTATTTACATTTCAGTACAAATCTAGCTCACAAATCTATATTTATATGTAGGAGGTTCTATTATTATAAACTTTAAAAGATTACACCATATTCAATTATGTATTCCAATAGGTGATGAAGATAAAGCTAGAGACTTTTACGGTCGTATTTTACAGTTAAAAGAAAAAGAAAAACCTGAAGCTTTAAAAAAGAATGGCGGATTATGGTTCGATGTTGGTGATATTGAACTTCATTTAGGTGTTGAATCCATTAATTCTAGTCCAAGTAAACGCCATCCTGCTTTTGAAGTAGAAAATATTTTGGAAGTGAAGGAGTACTTGAAAGATAGAGGCGTGAAAATTAAGGAGGAAATTGCAATTCCAAATATTGAACGTTTCACCTTTACTGACCCATTTGGAAATCGTATCGAATTTATGGAAACAACTTAATTTATTTTAACAAAAAGAGAATTTTGAGTAAGACCTAGCCACCGAAGTTAAAGGTAACACAGTTATAATATTCTGATAAACGAAAAAAAGTTGAGGGAGATTCCCCAACTTTTTATTCTTTTTTCGGCAAAAGTATTATTAGGACAAAACTAACAACGGCAAACAAGGAAACTACGAAGTAGACTGTATTTAAAGAGGTTGTTAATCCTTCTTGTAAAACCATTTTCGTTGCGTCTGTTAATTGTTGTCTACTTTGCTCATCCATTAAGGCCGTTGTAGAGTCCACAGTTAGCTGATCTGCCATTCCACTTTCTTGAAAATGCTTTTGTAATTTTGAGTTTAAAATACCACCTAACAGTGCAGCCCCTACTGTACTCCCAAGAGTTCTCATAAACATATTTGCAGCCGTAGCGGCACCTCGCTGTTTCCATTCAACATTACTCTGTATAGAGACAATGAATGCTGTAGTAGAAAATCCCATCCCTACACCAATCATAAACGAACCGAAAGCCGCCCATAACGGCCCATCCTCAGGGTTTAATGTCATGAAAATTATGCTACCAGCTATTAAAGCAATTCCACCAATAATAGATGTAGTCCTAAACCCAACTTTCAATAGTATTCTACCTGCAATAGTAGCCGCAATTGGCCAACCAATCGACATCGTTGTTAGCGTAAAACCAGCAATAATAGGTGGCTTTTCCATAACTCCTTGAACAAACGCAGGAAGAAAACTCGATATTCCAATTAACATCACACCAGTAGTTAAAGATGTGACATTAGCAATTAAAATAGGACGTTCTTTCCATATATTGAATGGCATCATCGGGTCAACAGCTTTCGTTTCTTGGATGATAAACAGCAGAAAAGTAATTGCAAAAATAAATATACACGTTATGATTACCATTGAGTTCCATGCCCAATGTACTCCTCCTTCTACAAGGACGAACATTAGTGAGCTAATCGAGACGAATAATAAAAACGCACCTTTATAATCAATGGATGGTTTCTTTTTTTCTATCCCTTCATGTAAATACAAGGAAATTACTAGTATTGCTAATAATCCTAACGGTACGTTTATCCAAAAAACATAACGCCAACTAACAAATTGAACTAGTAATCCTCCAATCGCTGGTCCAAGAACTGCTGATATTCCCCAAACACTAGATAAATATCCTTGTATTTTAGCCCGTTCTTCTTTCGTATACATGTCCCCTACGATGGTGGATGCAATTGGCATAACAGCTCCCGCTCCGAACCCTTGAATAAAACGGAAAAGTATTAACATTTCAATCGAAACTGCTAGTCCACATAATATAGAACCTACTAAAAAAATAGAAATACCAATAATGATAATTGGTTTCCTACCAAAAATATCGGACAGTTTTCCATATATGAGTACTGTTACAGCATTCATTAATAAATATGATGAAAAAACCCAACTATAAAGAGAAAATCCACCTAAATCTGCTGCAATTGCTGGCATAGCTGTTGATACAATTGTTGCTTCCACTGCAGCCATAAACATCGCTAACATTACAGCAGCTAAGACAAATGGACGGTGTGTTTTTTTCTTCTCACTTTTTAATTTTTTGTCATTTTTCTCAAGTGCTACCCCCATTTTTTCCCTAGCAACCCCTTTTGCTTGTCCACATTTGTTTAGAAAGACATAGCATTTAAAGCTTAACTTATGCTTCTGTCCTTTACTTTTAACCATAATATGTACGTTCCACAACCAATTAATTATTAAAGTATTATTTAGAAAATAATAGTTAAAGAAAACCCGCCAAAGGGCGAGCATCTTTTAGAATAAGTTGTAGAACATAGTTGTAAAACCTGTAAGCGTTTCCTTCATAAAAAAGGGTAACGCAATTATTATTTGTTTAATCGTCGAATATGACTATTTAACCTTTTTAGTATTGATCGTCTAGTTAGGATTCCTTCTAAAACTTGGTCATCATTTACAATACAAATAAAAGGATGATCCACTACTAACTCTAATGCTTTCGTGACTTTATCATTAATATGGAGTTTAGCAATATTGGTAGTCATAACATCTTCCACAACCATTTGATCTAGTCGATCAAATTCAATTCTTTCAAGGCCTAGTATACCATCAAGAATTACTGTACTACTAATCAAACCTTTTAACTTATAAGTTGGATCTAGAACTGGTACTGCTGTGTATCCAGTTTTCGTAAGAACTAATAGAGCGTGCTCTAAATTATTTCCTACTTGAACATGCGCAACTCTTTCTGACGAAACAATTAAATCTTTAATCGTTGTTTCTAAAAACTCACCACTATGGAGACTGATCATACTATTTCTTCCTCTCCGTAAATGTACTCTCTTTTAGTATATGAAGAATTATTCTTCTGACCATTTCCATTGTAGCATATTTTTTATTAAATTTATTTATTTCTACACAATAACATAATGTTTACTTAGTAAACCTGTTAGCGTAGGAGAACGCTGCATACGATTCAGGTTTAATTTTAGCTTCTACCCCCATCGCCTCAATTCTCCCGGTCATTTCTTTAATAAGTTCTTTTGTCATACCATTTGTTCCAATGTCTAAATGTATCTCAAAATGAAAGTCTGCCCCTTCATTTAAAAAAGGTAACAGGAGGTTTTCAATACATAGTAGCCTTTCCTCTGTATATAAAAAGGCAACCTCTTGACTTAATATTGTTTCTAACGATATCTTTTCGCGAATACTTTCTATTTTTCGATTGACCAAGTGAGTTTTTAAAAAACCTATAGCGCCTTTTCCGACACGATGGATATGTATTGCTGTAACAAACTTTGTAACGGTCGCATGTACTTGCGAATCTGTACCGATACTTAAACGGTAACATGCTTTAGGCTCTTTTTTTATAAATTCGATTATTTTGTCGAACATTTGATCGAATGTCAATTCTTTAAATATTGTATTATAAAAAACAAGTGAAGTCTCCAATATAAACCACTTCCCTTTTTCCGGTTCATAATACATATATGATAAAAACATAAAAAGTAGCACCATATCCTCTATGTGCAAAAACAACAGTGTTGGCTCGGGCCAGTTTTCGGGGGTCCTTGACAAAACAATTAAAAAGAAGACCAATACAAATATTGGTCTTCTTTTTTAGTCTTAACCTTTACTTGTTTTAATGTTTCTTTTAATAAAAGAACAATGAGGACAAGTAAAGATAACATTTTGATTTGACTGCGCAGTTAAAACACGCTCCATTGATTCTTGTTTTAAGCATTTTGGACAATGAACATATGGCATCATATCCATATTCACTCCTATCTTAAATGTCTTAAAAACTCTTCCTGTTCTACAAATATATTTTCTTTATCTATCGCTGTTGCGTTAGATAATACAAGCCCAATTTTGGTTGAAAACTGTTTATCATCTACCATCGTAAACGGAACTTTGTTTGCATTAGCAAGTCGGACATATTTGGATAGATTTTGATAACCTAATTCGCCATCTAAATATAAATGACATTGAGGGTACCTTTTCATTAAATCTTCTAACGGGTAGTACACTTTTTTATTTAACACTTGACCGTTCGTTAACGCAATAATAATTCGTTCCCTCAGTTGCGTTAAATACTCTCTTCTTTCACTTGGCTTTGTTTCTGGATTCCCTTTCATTCCACGATCTAAATAATCATCGATGTTTTTACTCATAGCAAACTCCTTTAATTAATCAAGCAGTTCGAAAATTTCAATCGCGATCATATCGATATTGTCGAACTGATAAGTGCTAGGGGTATCTCCACGATATACCTCTAATTCATATGTATCATTTTTAGGAAAATATTTAACACTACACACCTTTTCACCATTTACTTCAAAAAAGCGTTGTGATGGTTCGTTGTTTTCTGTACCTACTTCTTTTAAATCTTTTAAACGTTTAACTATTCCAACTAATACTGACAACGTTCTCTCACTCCTTTTTAATCCTTCTATCTTTAGCATTCGCATTCTTAATTTCACACATTCTTTTTTGTTCAAAATTAAAAAGTTTTATGTGAAATAAAAAAGACGAAGCTTGTTCCAAATAGTATTGTAACGAAAATTGATATAAAAATCATAAATAAACATCTAAAAGAGGTCTATAAATGAATATACCATTAAATACGCTTTTCCATATGCTCCCCATGAACAGTGGTAAAAAAACATTTTTTATAAATACGAACTATTCTATAAAAAATGAATAATACAACATTTAGCGAGCAACATTACTAACTTTTTTCCAGGCTAACTTTTGTTTACATACAGATGTAGTAATTTCGCTAATAATTACAAAAAGCTAGAGCCAATTTTGGAACTTAGGTACATAATTATAAAGGAATAATAGATGTAACACAATAAATGAAACGAAAACAAGCCCATATTTTTTGGGCTTGTTCACATTATGTTAAAGATTATAATAATATCCAGAAGCAAATAACAATAGAGGCTTGGCAGTGTGATATGGAACATATGTTAAAGACAATACAGATTGAATGGTTGTTCGCTGCTCAAAAGGAGTAATAGTTTTTACAAATTTTATACTCTCTTTTTTAGCAGTCGGTTCACTTAATATAGCCGGCTTTTCATAAACAAAATCGTATTGAGTAATTTTCCATTCATCGTCAATTTTCCTCATCGTAATAGATTCATAATGGTCCTCATATAAACTAAGGTGTTCCAAATCTTTAGGGAAAAATTCAATAATATGAATACTTGATTCCTGTTCATCATAAATTATTTCCGTTTGATCAGTGTAGGTGAAAAAAGGAACATAAAAAATTGTAAAATCTGTACCTGATGTCCGATATCCTCCTCTTTCCTTTTGTAAATGTTCTTCTAAAAAGTATTGAATATACAAATTTGAAAAGTAAGGGTTTAAAATGGCTTCTACTTCTTGAAGTGAACGGTTTTTTTCGGTTAATGAAAGTTGTGCGTTTGAGGCATTTTTCACAAAATGTATAACTTCTTCTTCCGTTAGGTATTCATTTGCCAATATGCGCGGTGAATTAATAACGAATAATAGTATTATACAGCTACTAAACACTACTACTTTTTTCCACATCGACTTCATCACTTTTCCTCCCATAGCTTGTCTATGTTTATTGTACAACCGTTATGCCAACAAATGATAAAGAACCGTTCGTAAAATTCTACTCCCTTTTGACAAAATAGACGAAAGAAAACGTAAAAAGAATAGAAAAACCTCGAACTTCCTTGTAAGAAATTCGAGGTTAACAAGCTTATCAATAAGTTCCAAATCTCATCGCTGCATAAGCAATATATAATAGCGCAAGTACTGCTGCAATAATATATGCTAAAAATACAGGATTTTTCGTTGCGTAATGAGCTCTTACATCTTTATCCACTTCGGAATCATGTTCCGTTGGATGTGCATATCTTCTTCTTCCTACAGAAAATGTATAAAGTAAGGAGGCACCCAAAATAACAGAGGCTAAAATTAGTAAAGTGAAGTCAAAAGCACCCATCTTTATTCCACCTACCTAGAAATGTTGATAATTTTATTTTTCACAAAAATAGGTAGGATATTCATTTTATAATAAGTCATTTATTTCATATAAATACTCATAGGACAAATCAACATATAAGTACAAATTACGAGTTATTGGATAAGAAAATGTACGAATTGGCTCTTTCGTTTCAATATCATTATAAACGTCAGATAATATCCCTTTCCTGTCCACCCTCATCTTCATAATATTTTCCAAAAAGTACGGTCTCCAGCTCCAGTTTTTATTTAAATAATGTTGTTGAGCTAGCCATTTCCCATCAAGGTTTACTATATTGGAGGATAATTGAAAACCGTCTTCATCGCAAATATACATACGAAAACTTTGCTTATGAAACGGTGTAACAAGACCTAATAACCACTCATCTAATTCCGCACCAGGTCTAAGTTGTGTAAGATATGTTTGAACTTTTTCTTGCAATTCTTCTGTCAAACGTTGTATTGCTTCTAATTTTCTCTTTTCATACCTAATAAACTCATGAAACTTACCTTTTAACTTTTCTTTGGCATACTGTTTTTCTACTAACGTCGCAGATGGTTTATGTAGGTAGTAACCTTGATAATAACGACCACCGTTACGCCAAGCATATTGAAGTTGAAAAGACGCTTCCATATTTTCATAGAGTAATGTTGATCCCATTTTCCTTGCCAATACTGAAATGGAATGTAAAACGTCTTCGTGAGTACTCATCTCATACGATTCACGTAATATTTTTACATCAATTTTTAATATGGTAGGTTCAAGTTTAGCCAAAAAGGATAAGTGAGTTCCGCTTATTTTAGTAACTGCAATTTTTATTCCATATGTTTTATAATATTGAATTAAATTAATAAAAGAATCCTTATCAGTTAATGTTTCTGTACCAGCTATTTCCAAAACTATATTATGTAGAGATAACCCTTTCTCCTCATATTGTAATAATAATTTTAATATTTTTTCTTCCTTATCATCTAATAAAATTTCTGCGTGTTGGTTAATGAATAATAGTGTGTTTTCACCAGTAGAGACAATTTTCTTAAGAGCTTTTTCAATTATTACTAGGTCCACTTCTTGTTTAAATTCGTCAGGAACGGTCTTATCGAGAAAAAATCCTCCTAAACTTTTCAACTCTTCATTTAAATGAATCCGACCTAATACCTCATATCCTATTACCTCTTGTTTATCTGCACTAAATATTGCTTGATAGTAAGGAAATACGTCATCAATATTTCCAATAATATCTAAAGGATCCATCGTTTTTGCCTCTTTCCATACACAAATAATACTTATTATACCATGGAAACTTAGTTATTCGTAGATGAGATAACCTCTAAACTTAGATTGGTTTTGGAATAACGATTTGTTGTCCTAAACTTAAGCAATCTGTTGAAAAATTATTAATCACTCTAATCGACTCCTTTGAAACATTATATTTTTGAGCGATTCGATGTAAGCTATCAGCTGTTACGACTGTATGGTGATATACCGGGATTTTCAACTTCATTCCTGAAGATATGTTATCCTCTGTCAAACCATTGTACGCTCTTATTGTCTCTTCTTTCACATTTAGGAGGTTGCATATCTCTTTTAATTTCTCGCTATCCTGAACAATGTAATAAACATAATCAGTATATTGGAATGATTCATTATTGCCAGTTGTTTCATTAGAATTTGCTACTTTATTTTTTGGTAATACTGCTACAAGGAAATTTTGAAATTTTATTCGATACGTACTTATTTGATTGAAAGAACCTATATTGGTCTGTACATATTCTTTCGCAGCTTCCAATAACGTATTTTTCGCATTATTATTCTTCAAATTTCTTGGCAAAAGCTCTGATGCAAATTCCGAAAAAGCGACAGTCTGATTAATATATAACGTAAGTTCTTTATTTTCTTCGTCCCATTCGTGTTTATAAAATAAGCTCATTTTATTCCTTACTCCCTTACTAACAATTAGTTATTGTTAGTATGTGTAAGTGTATAAAATAATATTTTTGTATGTTGTGTATGCTATACCGACAGTATTACGTTTTTAAAAAGGAAATGGTTGCAACCATTGACCTCCGTCTAATGTAACACATTCTCCATTCATGTAGCTTGCTTTCTCAGAACTAATAAAAAACGCAAGTTCAGCAATTTCTTCTGGTTTACCAAAACGTTTTAAAGGTACACTTTCTTTTATTTTTAACATATCTTCCTCTGATTGTAATAATTTATCTGCACCTCCAGTCCGTTCAATCGGACCCGGTGCAATCGCATTAACTCTTATCCCATATTTAGTTCCCCATTCTACAGCTAATGTTCTCGTTAACGATAATACACCTGCTTTAGCAGCAGCTGAATGCGCTACACCAGCACCTGCATTCCATGCATATGTTGCTACCATATTAATTATGTTGCCAGTTACCCCTTTAGCAATCCAATATTTCCCTACCTCAGAAGAACAGTAAAAAGTTCCATTTAATACAATATCTATGACAGAGTTCCATCCATTTGGTGATAGCTTTTCAACCGGGCAAACAAAATTGCCTGCAGCATTATTAATTAATACGTCTATTCGTCCATATAATCGATCAATTTCCTCTACCATTTCTTTTACTTTTTCTAAATTTCGAACGTCCATTTCGAACGGGATAGCGTTTTCCATCTGTAATTCTTCAATAGCACCCATCAATCTTTCCTTACTTCTTCCAGTTAGAATAACGTCATATCCTTCATCACTATATTTCTTACCCATGTATTTCCCCATTCCGCTTGAACCACCTGTTATTACCGCTACTTTTCTATTCACATTAATCTCCCCTTTCTATTCAATAGTACATAAAAATCATAATATTTGAAATACATTACATATTTATAGTAAGACAAATAAAGAAGAAAAATGCTATAATAGTCAAGTTAATTACAATACGATTGGTTTGATGGACATGAAAAAGACAATTACACGACGTAGCTTTTTTAAAGGTATATGGAAACTAATATTTACAACTTTAATTGCAAGTACAGTTGGATATATATATTCTCGTTTTATAGAGCCAAAACAAATCAAAATGAATTATTATTCTATTCAACATAACCTCATACCGAAAAGCTTCTCTAATATGAAAATCGTTCAATTTTCTGATACACACGTTGGACATTCTTTTACCGAAGAAGATTTAGTAGAAGTTGTAAATAAAATTAATAAGGAAAAACCCGATATTGTCTTCTTTACTGGTGATTTAATGGATGACCCGTTACATTATGAGAGAGCAGAGGATTTAATTGCGATACTGAAAAAAATCAATGCTCCTTACGGCAAGTTTTCGATTTATGGAAACCATGATCACGGAGGGTATGGTACGGAAATATATGAAGAAATAATGAATAAAGCTGATTTTAAACTATTAAAAAATGAAAATGTTTATATTGAAGCGATAAACTCTGAAAAAATTTATATTGCTGGTGTAGACGATTTAATGCTAGGACGTCCCAGCTTCACTGAGGCTTTGGATAATATACCGAGTGAAAATTTCACGATTCTTCTAGTACATGAACCCGATATTGCAGATGAAATATCAAGACAATTTCGTGTTCAATTGCAGCTTTCAGGTCATACGCATGGTGGACAAGTACAAATTCCTTTTGTTGGACCAATTATAACGCCTCCTCTAGGTTCCAAATATGTAGAAGGTTTCTTCTATATAAACGATTTGACCTTATATGTTAATCGTGGACTAGGAACAACTAGACAACCGTATCGATTTTTTGCACCACCGGAAATAACAGTTTTTTCACTGCAACATGTTGATCGTGATTCAGAATAAATATAAAAGTGGTTGGGACATAACTATTTTATCATGATTATTTTAGTAGTTTTGTCTCACCCTCTTTTATATGTAAGAACATGCTCGATAGTAGACGTAATTTCATAAAATATACTGACTTATATAAAGGAGGTATATATACGGATGTATTTTCGTCAGCCGCAACATACTCATGACAGTAGATTTTTCCCTTTTTTTCCGTTTTTAGCAGGTTTAGCAGTTAGCCCTTTCTTATTTAGACCAAGACCTATTTATTATTACCCACCATATCCTTACTATCGACCATTTTATACACCTTACCCATATTTTTATGTTTTTTTGTACAACCAATATTCATTGCATTTACTTGATTAGTAATAGTATAATGTATGGTAAAGAAAGGAGATAGAAAATGCATAATAAATCATATGAAAATAAATCCTCTATAACGCCTTCCATTGAAAACCTCTCTCGAGCAATTTTCACTGTAAACAGACATGCTAAAACAGCACCTGATCCTAAATACTTATACTCACTTAAGAGAAAAGCATTAGAAAAATTAATTAGCGAAGGAAAAGCAGTGAAAAAAGGGTTGCACTTTTCGAGAAACCCCAAAAAAAGTAGACAACAATCTGATGTGCTCGTGTTGGCTGGTGAATATTACTTTCATATACCTGCACATAAAGATGATTTTCATTCATTACCCCATTTAGGTGTTTTAAATGATCATTATCGAAACCCAAAAACAAATATGTCATTATCTACTGCGAAAAAGTTATTACAAACATATACTAATTTTTATCCTACAAATGATACATATGGTAAAAAAGGTACTTTCCAACCTAAACATCAAAAGCCAATCTTTAAACGACTTGGTGAAAGCTATCGTTAAAATACATAGAAATAAAAGTAGCCAACCACTAGGCTACTTTTTATTTTCGTGCATAGCTCCTATCTTAATGTTGTTCATCTATGCCTCTAGTTCTCTAGGTGTAAATGCTGAGGATTTACTATGATTTTTGTAAAGATGCATGTTTATCTAATGTATCGATAAGTTGAGAAAGCTGTGGCTTACTAATTTGGTCATCGGCCCCAACCTTTTCTCCTTTATGACGTAATTGATCGGTTATTAGAGATGAAAAGATGATTACCGTAATCTCTTTCAAGTCCGAATCTTCTTTCACTATTTTTGTTAGTGTTAAGCCGTCTATTAATGGCATTTCAATATCAGTAATCATGACATCTAACTGTTCATTACCTTCTTTTACAGCGGATTGTAAATATGTCAACGCATCTTGTCCATTTTCAAATAAAATTAAGTTTTCGTAACCTGCTTCAAGTAATGTTTCTTGTAAAAGTTGGCGTAACATTGGTGAATCTTCTACAATCACTACTTTTTTATTTGCACGTTCTACATTATGTTGTATAGTAGGTACTCCAAGGTTAGGGTATATTTCATATAGTATTTTTTCCACATCTAATATTAATACCATTTTTTCTTCCAACTTCAAGACACTTGTGACGTAAAGGTCGAGCCCATCTCGAATAGATTCCGGTTTTTCCATACGATCCCATGAAAAACGATTGATTCTTGATACATGATCTACTCGCATCACGACTTTCATACTATTAAACTCAGCTATTATGAATTTTTCTTCATTTTTTTCTATATTAGGATCCATACCTAATGCTACTCTTAAATTTATGACAGGAAGTACTTCTCCCCGTAGTTCGATTATTCCCTCTACGTGTTGGTGAGAATGCGGAATTTTCGTTACTGTTGATGGTAAGATAATTTCTCGTACTTTTAGCACATTAATTCCGAAGTCTGTGTTATCTAAAGTAAATTGTAATATTTCAACTTCATTTGTTTTTCTTTCTTCTATAACTTCTTGTTTCCATTCCATATAGGTTCGCCTTCTTTCAAATCTCTTGAATCATTTTACCTATACTTAATATCGGTATTTTGTTTAAAGGGTTTATATATAATAGATATTTCTTTTTTAAAAAAACTTTATTTGACAACCTTGAGAAGATGCTTCGAAAAAGTAAAATAAAAAAGGGTCTTAAAAGTCAGTCTTTACTGACTTTTAAGACATCCCAGTTTGTCAATATAAATAGTTTACTAATTTTCTATCTGCTAAGTTTGTATTTATTGGACATTGTGGTGCATTCCTTCCATATTGCCAAGCCCATACATTGGACCGACAACGGGGGCTTGCTGGTTTATACCTTGGGGCCCTATTTTCTTTTGTAACCCCTTGTTCTGGCTCAGCACTCCATAAAATTGATTGAACTGCTATATCTGCATTATTTTTAATCGCTTCACAGTATGCAGATGAAAACTCTCCTGCTACTGGATCAACATAGAAGCCTGATCGGTAGCCAGTTGGTAGAATTGTTTCAACCCAAGCTCGAATGAATGCTTCGTCTACTTCTAAAGACTTTTCTATACTTGCAAAGATGACCACATTTTCCGGAATCCCTAATTTTCTTACATGAAAAACTGCATTTCTTGCCATAACTCTTCCTTGTTCGTACCCAACAGCGCTAGCATGAATATTATAAAGGGGCATCACTTTTATACCTTTGTTACGAATTAATGTAATTTCTTCTTTCGTAAGTCCATCCGAAACATCTGCTACTTCTGCTAAATATCTACCCCAATATTTTGGATAACCGAAGTTACTTTTTACACATTGAAATAACTCTTCCGTTACAGCAACTGCGGAGTCAACACCCCATATTTTATTATTAGGCATTCTATCACCCCCATAGCCCTAATCCTTAAAGACCTTTATCGGCTAACTAATTTATCTTTACTTAATAAATATATGTAGGATTTTTACATCCATAACTATAATTTATGAATGTACTATTATAAAAATGACTATTATAGATGAACCTATAATAGTCATTAAATAAATATGTTTTTAAGTTAGCCGTTTTTTATGTTAGTAAATTTGTTACTTAGTTAAATAGTAAACAATAGACTCATACGGTCTTAATGTAAGTTTTTTATAGTTAATACTTGAATCATCATAATTTGTAAGTAGAATTTCCGCCTGCATATTTGATGCATCAACTTCATTAGGTAACGTAAAATCTGTTTCTTTTCCGTAAAAATTGTTAACTACTAACAATTTTTCATCTTGCCAATTTCTTACATAGGCGAATATTTCAGGGTGATTTTTATAAATTAACTGAAAGTCGCCCCACGTAATAACATCGTATTGTTTACGAAGCTCAATTAATTGTTTGTAATGATAAAAAATAGAATCTTTTTCATTTAACGCTACAGCAGCATTTATTTCATTAAAATTTTCTGCTACATCAATCCAAGGTGTTCCTTTCGTAAAGCCAGCATTAGGAGTACTATCCCATTGTACAGGCGTTCTCGAGTTGTCACGGGATTTATGACGGAGAATATGAAGAACCTCTTCTTCCGAAAATCCTTCGTCTATCTTCATTTTATACAAATTTAATGATTCGACATCCCGGTATTTAGAAATATCATTATATCCAGGGTTTGTCATACCGAATTCTTCGCCCTGATAAATATAAGGAGTTCCTTGCATCATATGCATACTCGTTGCCAACATTTTTGCCGATTGCTTATGGTACTTTTTATCATCACCATAGCGCGATACAATACGAGGTTGATCATGATTACACCAAAATAAAGCGTTCCATCCTCCCCCTTTATGCATCTCGATTTGCCATGTTGATAGGATGTCTTTAAGTTGTTGAAAATCAAAATCAGCTACAGACCATTTTTCACCATTAGGGTAATCGACCTTTAAATGGTGGAAGTTGAACGTCATACTTAATTCGTTTCGTTCAGGTTGTGTATACTTTATACAATGATCAATCGTTGTAGATGACATTTCGCCAACCGTCATACTATCATATTTCGAAAAAACTTTTTGATTCATTTCATTCATAAACTCGTGCACACGAGGACCATCTGTATAAAATTTCCTACCGTCCCCTGGCGCTACACTACCGTCATCATCCGGGAAGTTTTGATTCTTAGAGATTAAATTAATAACGTCTAAGCGGAAACCGTCAACACCTTTGTCAAACCAGAAGGTCATCATTTCATAAACTTTTTGTCGAACTTCTTCATTTTCCCAATTTAAATCTGCCTGTGTTACATCAAATAAGTGTAAGTACCATTGACCTGTTTTTTTATCGAATTCCCATGCGTTGCCACCAAACTTCGATTGCCAGTTCGTAGGTTCACTTCCATTTTCTTTTCCATCTTTCCATATATAAAAATCGCGGTATTTATTATCCTTTGCTTTCTTTGATTGTTGAAACCATTCATGCTCTGTTGAAGTATGGTTCACCACTATATCCATAATTACTTTTATGTCACGATTATGTGCTTCATGTAGGAGGCGGTCAAAATCTTCCATCGTACCATATTCTTCATGTATGGAATAATAATCACTTATATCATATCCATTGTCTCTCTGGGGTGATTTATATATTGGAGTTAGCCAGATAACGTCGATACCTAACTCTTTTAAATAGTCTAGCTTACTAATAATCCCTTGAATATCACCTACGCCATTTCCAGTCGTATCGTGGAAGCTTTTTGGATATATTTGATAAACAACAGACCTTTTCCACCACGGTTCTTCTTTTATTAAATGATTCTTTTTAGACATAAGCTACACCTCTATTTATCTATATAACCGATATAATTATTTTTTATCTTTTACTTTAGCAATTATTAGCGTAATGATGAATGGAACAATTAACACTATTCCCATACCAATAAAGAAAATTCCCCAAAAGGTAGTTGGGATAGAGAAGAATGCTGGTAAGCCACCAACACCAATTGATGGAGCATATACACCTGCTAATGTGATAACAATCCCCGCAATAGCGGATCCTATCATCGCAGCGATAAATGGATATCGATATCGCAAATTCACTCCAAACATTGCTGGTTCTGTAATTCCAAGCCACGCAGAGATAGAAGATGTTAAGGCCAATCCTTTTAGCTTTTCATCTTTAGTAGCAACCATCATTGCAAAGGCAGCTGAACCTTGTGCAATATTCGACAACGCTACCATCGGCCATAAAAATGTTCCACCAATAGAAGCAATTAACTGAAGATCTACCGCTAAAAATGTATGATGCATTCCAGTGATGACAAGTGGTGAGTAAAAGCCACCATATATAAGTCCACCTAACACTGGCACCGCTTCAAAAATCGAGACAAACCCACTAGTTAAGAAATTACCAACTGTAAATGTAATAGGTCCAATTGCTGCAAACGTAATAAAACCGGTTAACAATAGTGTTACTGGCGGTACAATCAATAAATGAATAGAATCCGGCACTCTTTTTGCAAGGAATTGCTCAACCTTTGCAAGTAGGTAAGCGGCCACTAGTACTGGTAACACTTGTCCTTGGTATCCAACCTTTTCTATTTCAAAACCGAAAAGATTCCAAGTACCTACCGCTCCTTGCTCTTGAGCTTCAGCGTAACCCCAAGCATTTAATAAATCTGGATGCACTAGCATTAAACCTAATACAATCCCTAACAATTCACTTCCACCGAACCTTTTTACAGCTGACCAACCAATTAAACCAGGTAAGAACACGAACGCTGTATTGGCAATTAAGTTAATGATGCTTGAGATATCACCAAATTGTGGATGCATATCTACTACAGACGCATTGCTATAAAAAATTCCAGGGTTTGTTAATAAGTTATTAATCCCCATTAATAACCCAGCTGTTACAATGGCAGGAAGAATAGGGATAAATATGTCAGCTAATGTTTTGATCGCTCTTTGAAGCGCATTCATATTGGATTCTGCTGCTTTTTTCACTTCATCTTTAGACGCTTCTCCAACACCAGTTAGTGCAACAAAGTCTTTGTAAACTTTATTTACTGTCCCATTTCCAATAACTATTTGATATTGACCATTTGTTGAAAAAGCACCTTTTACTACATCTATCTCTTCTAACATTTCTTTATTAACTTTGCTTTCATCATGCAATGCTAGCCTTAATCTTGTAACACAGTGAGTAGCTGCGCTTACATTTTCTTTTCCACCAATGGCTTCGATAATCTCTTCTGTTGAGCTTTTCAAGTCCAAAACATTACCTCCTCGCCTTGTTTAATTATTTGCCTTTACATATAAAAATTCACTTTCACCTTTTATAACGTTTCCACTTGCTTTCTTTTCTATTTCTTTCATGTTATCGCTATTTGTAATAACAACTGGAGTAACTGTGCTTGCTGCTTTCTCTTTTATTAAATCAATGTTAAAAGTTAATAATGTTTGTCCTACTTTAACTTTGTCACCTTCTTGTACATGTCCTTCAAAACCTTCACCATTCATAGAAACCGTTTCTAATCCTACGTGTATTAATATTTCTGCCCCACTTTCTGAACGAATTCCGATTGCATGTTTTGTGTGGAAAAATTGAATAACCTCTCCGTTTACAGGTGAAACAACAACACCTTCTGTCGGTTCAATCGCAAGTCCATCCCCCATCATTTTTTGAGAAAATGTTGGATCAGGAACAGCTTCTAAATCAACTATATTTCCTGTAATTGGAGAAAATAGCATCTCTTCTGTTTTCTTTTGTTCTTCTTTTTTTAGGCCAAATAATTTTTTAAACATAAATAACCCTCCATTATGTAATAACTATTACTTTTGATTTTACTGTGTATCTTACGAACATTATATTAACTTGTATATACAAGTTAGTCAATTATTTTCACTTAAGAAAATTATGATACTAATAATTTCCCCAATTTATATCATTTCATTATCCTTCTTTCACAGTACTTCTTGTATATCCTTCCTTTTATATAAAAAAAGCTCATTAACTAAGTTAATGAGCTTTTTCGGCAAAACCAATATTATCTAGAATAATAAGACCACTGTCTGTTTCATTTAGTGAGAATACAATTTCATGAATAGAGTCAAATGCAATATTAGGAAATTCCTCTTGAAGATAACTTATTGGTATTTCATACGTTTGTAAGATATGTTCGTAATTTGTTCCTATTTTCTCGTTTCTCCAATCCCAACGGTAAAGGTCTGAAGTAAAGGTAGGTTCAATATGAATAGTTTTTTCAATTCTTGCATCATATTGGTGAATTCCTTTCGGCTTCATACTAACCTTTATCGGTATACTTTTCTGTCTATATTGTTCATCGATCGGTAATCCTCTAAATGTATACCGACTTTCATGAGCGTGAACTGCGTCAAAGCGTAAAACAGTTTGATCAGTAAATGTGTTAGAGATATCTTCTGGTACATTTATAATGTATCTACTTGAAGACTTTAACCATCCAAGTTTCACTGCCCGATTATGTTGTAAATCACCATTACGTAGCGTTAAACCGACTTCTCTCCAAACTCTTAAACTTCGTCCATCTATTTTTCCATTTGGTACTGTTACCGTTGTAACATCTACATCTTCTTCAAACGTTGCTATAGCTTGAAAGTCACTATCTTCAAATTGAATACGCAATGGATCTGTTGGTACCCATGCACTAGAAATCTCTTTATTTGAAAATAACTCGCGATACTCATCTTTTTCTTTCAACGAAGCTTCTAAAAATGCTGTTACGTAAAATTTCGTAATATGTTGTTGCATTTCTGGTGAAAGCAACGCGCTTCTATTAATGAACCATGAATATGGTGGTGAACGGTCAACAATCCAATCTTTGTTAAATTGTCCATGATTTCCACCGTAAATATATATTGAACTTTTAAACCCATCATAATTTTCTGTAAAAGTTACTCGGTTAAAAGTTTTTATACCGTGGTACGATGTGTGGTCCGTATCGTGTGAGCCTTGAATTGTTAAGTAATTGATATTTTCCAAACTTATTGGTTCATCACCAGGATTAAATCTTCCTTCACCAGGTGATAATCCAATTAGAGCTCGAATGGAAAAGTCAAAATCCATTTTTACTCTCGCATTGTTAGGAAACCTTTCTAATTCATTAAGCACAGCTGCAATACTAACAGCTTCACCACCACGTGAATGGCCAATTAATGCAATATTATTCATATCTACTTTCCGATATAAGTCGTGGTCCATTTGGACGTTCCATTTTGCCCATTGCTCCAAATGTTTAAGTAACAACCATGCACGTCCAGCATTATCCCAACCTATATGACCAAACTTACTAGAATTTAGGAAATTTTGGTCTACCGATACAGCGATATAGCCTTTTGAAGCTAACAATTCACCTAAATAGGAATAACCTCTATCTGAATGTTCTACCATATTATGGTTACCATGAACAATTAATACAAGCGGATGTGGGCCATCCCCTTCTTTCGGCATCCAAACACGACCATTTAATGGTGCTGAATTTAGTTCAAATCCCCAATACCATTTACGATAAAAACTATTTATTCCTTTAGGAGTAACAGTTACTGGAGACATATTTACAGTAGATGTCTCATAAGTTACGTTATCTCCAAACTCATCCCTTCTATTGTCATTCCCACTACCATATGTAAAATATTGAATAGTATATTGACCAGTTTCAGCAGGATTTACTAAATTAGGGGGATCACCTATTAACTCTACGTTCCATTCTCCTCGTTCACCAGGAGTTATTACAATTCCAATAACGATAGCATGAATAGTAATCGTAAATAATACTGTACTAACCTTCCATAAAACGGATATATTTTTTATTCTTAAAATGGATATTGTGAAACCAATAATTGCACCTAACAATAAAACCATGTACGCTAAATAGCGGAAATACGGTCCTAAATAAAGTCCAACCATATAAATAGCAGTTAGTAATCCTACAGTTATATAAATAAATGTATATGGAATCTTTTTCACCATTAAAAGAATAATTCTTATTATTATGTAACTTGTAACAAACCCTATAATCCCTAAAACAGATATAAATAATATATCAAACCATTTCCCAACCCCTAATACTAAAAAGTACCCCATTATAAAAATGAATATCGGTACATATAATAACATTCCTTTTGTTATTGCCACCCAACTATTAGTAAAAAACGAAATAATTATTTGCAAAAGTTTATTTATACCTATGTATAGTTTCATCATTCTTTTTCACCTTATTGTATTTTACTTTTACAGCATTCCTTCGAGCTATATAAATTCTCCAATTCTCCATCTTTTGGAATACATATCCTACTATCATTGTATCAAAATTTTTCTAGCAAAATAGTTAAATAATGAAAAAATAAAAAAAGTATATAGTTTTTCAAAAAAACGACAAAAACTCGCTCTAATTTAGCGAGTTTTTTATTTTGATTATATTTTTGATACAAAAGTTAACTATTAATCAAACGTTTCAAGTTTTCAGGTATACCTTTTAATAGGAGCTTTTTTTCTGTAGGTTTTCCTAACCAAAAACCTTGTAATTCATCACAATTATAAGATTTTAAAATTTTTAATAAAGATTCATCTTCTATTCCGACAGCTGTTACTTCTAATCCTAAAGAATGGGCAAAATCAATTATTTTTTGTAATACACGTCTTTCATCTATAACGGTTTGAATATTCTTTGTAAATGATTTATTAATTTTTATTTTTTGACATTGGATTTCCCTCAAATATTGAAGAGAAGAATATTTAGATCCGAAGTCATCCAAAGTGACAGCGAAACCTAGTTCAGAAAGTGTTTTTATTCCTTTTTTAGCAGTATCCAAATCTATTAAAGAATGCTCTGTAATTTCTAATTCGATATTTGATAAATCAATATCATCACGCTTTTCTACCATTTCCTTTAGTTGTTTAATCCATTCTTCATCTTTCAAAAGAAGTGATGATATATTAACGGAAAGAATTGTATCTTTATAAACGTTTTCTAACTCTTTATAATCATTAAAAATCTGCTTTAATACTATATTTGTAATTGGTCGTATTATTTGAAACTTTTCTGCCAACGGTATAAATTCTGAGGGCTCAATCCCACCTAATCGAGGATTAAACCAACGTATTAATGCTTCAATATTAACTTTCTTTTGTTTAACATGTAGCTTAGGTTGGTAGTACACTTCAAACTCGTTATTTTCGATAGCCCGATGCATTTCATATTCTAAAAGTAGTGTTCTTTGTACTTTTTTTAAGCTATCATTATTCGAATTTTCTTGATGAACTTGAGTAGTAATATCTCTAATTAACGTTAAAATATATATTTCTTTTTCGATTTGAAGTGGTACTAATTCCATTTCTATGTAAGTCAATTTTCCGTTTATCGAAATACCTTCACGATATTTCGAAGATTTTAAAGAAAAAATACAGTTTCTTAACTTTTTCCTTAAACGATTATAAACGCTTTCATCTTGAAAAATTGTATGTACACTAAGAGTCGTCCCTTTTTCAGGTAAGAATTTTGACCATGTTTCATTATGTTCACTTTTTCTTATAAGTTGGAAGTCGTTTGGTGGTAAAAATGATAATAAAAACCAGCCATCGTATAAATCGCCTAAGTTTTCAATAAACATGAACAACTTATCTTCGAATTGTTCATTTAAACTTTTCATAAATGATGTCACTCCTAAAATCTTTCTATATAAAAGAACACAAACTTCATTTTACCAAAGATTCGATAAAAAGTGACAAAATTCAACAACTTTTTAAAACTAAGCGCAAAAATAGGCTAATTTAACCATAAAATTAACCAATATTAACCTATTTTCTTATACGTTTTTTTTATTTTAATAATTATACTTATATTTAATAAATAAGCCTACTGGAGCATTTGCTACAATAGGCTTCATTCTACTTATTTTAATAGTTCATAAACTTCACTATCAAGCTTTTTAGCTAATTCTTCATCATACGTTTTCACATATTCTGGTTCTTTCGTTAACTTCCCACCGTAAAACATTACATCTTCTACAGAATCAATTGCAACAGTAACGACACGATATTTCATTGATTTAGTAATAACATCAGAAACAGTTCCCTTACCGTTAATAGAATAACAAGAATCCGCTCCGTAAACGCCTAAAATTAGATTTGAATTCTCCATAATATTAAATGCACTCTCAGCATTATGACCTAGTGCAAATTTAATTGTTTTACCATCTTGATGTGCAACAAGCCATGAAACAATACTTAAGTTAGGTTTATTTGTATCTTTATCTGTCGTAATTAAAGATACAATTTTCTCCCCTTGAAGAGAATCGATAAGTTCTTGTTGTAGACGATCTAAAACTTTAGCCAATGTACTTCCTCCCTTTTTATCATGTACCAATATTATATACAAATAATAGTTATTACGCCAAATGTTTCAACTTATTCCTTGTTTTTCTTAATTTGTCTACTCGCATTATTTTAAACTTCTAAGTGAATAGTCCATTTTAGTTTTATTTCGTTTTTCTTTTAATCGAAAGTTAAGTAGCAAAAATGCTGCAAACAAACTCAATAAAACAATTGCAATCCACACTAACGAAAATGTTGGGTTACTTTCTGTTTGTTTACTATTCTCTTTTTCTTGAATTGGTGATATAGCACCTCTAGTAAGTTGTTCTGATGATTCTAGTTCAACACTATCTAAAATAATGTCTGATTCTTTTCCATTTGTAACGATAAATTGACCTTCATCATCTACCTTATAGGAGATCATCGTCTCTTCTTCAGTAGTAATCCAAATATCATTTATCACGTTATATTTCTCTCCATCTTCTGAAGTTAATACATCTCCAGCAGAGGCAATTTTCTCCGTTGAGAAGTTAAAAAATCCGTAATCTAGTAAGGCCATCGTGTCATAATATGCATTTTGTGCGGAAGGAGCGTTTAATGTAACAACAATTAATTCTTGTCCATCTCTTGTAGCTGACGTAACTAAAGTATGTCCCGACTGTTCGACCCAACCATTTTTAATCCCGGTTGTTCCTTCGTAATCCCAAAGGAGTCGATGGTGGTTATAAAGTGTTGTTTCCCATCCTTCACCAACCCAATCCATTTCTTTCGTACTTACTATTTCGCGGAATTGATCGTTTTTCATTGCATATTGAGCAATTTTAGCCATATCTTTAGCTGTCGTAACATGTTCTTCGTCGAATAACCCGTGTGGATTTTTAAATACTGTGTCGTGAACACCGATTTTTTCTTTCACGAATTTCGTCATTCTGTCTGCGAATGCTTTTTCGCTACCGTTAAAATATTCTGCTATTGCTGTACCTGCATCGTTACCGGAATTAATTAAAAGTCCTTGTATTAATTTTAAAAGTGGTACTTTTTCTCCCTCTAGTAAATATACTCTCGTACCGACTTGATTTCTTGCGTTTTCACTAATCGTTACTATATCATCTAAGTTTCCTTCTTCTATAGCTATAATGCCAGTTACTATTTTTGTAATACTTGCTGGATACATCATTTGTTCACTATTTTTTTCAAATAATACATTTCCAGATTTCGCATCTATTAAAATAACGGCTTCACTATATAAATCAAGGTCTGCTTTACTTTCTTTTGGAAAAATTGTAGCAAAAAAGAGTAACAAAACTGCTACCATTATAATTAATTTTCTCATCCTATCTACCTTTCACTTTTCTTGCACTTGTATTATTATGCAATTAAAAGTGTAACTGATTCATGCGCATTTTTCAGTAAGTTAAGATTATTTGTTACATAACTTTAATATAGGAAAATAATAGTAAACAATAAAAATATTTAAAAAACTAAAAAAAGGACTACTTTACATCGAGTAGTCCACAAAATATTTATACTTTTTTACTTTCTATTACACGCGCTTTCCCGACTATTTCTAAGCTTTCCGTATATTCCACTAATTCTATATCACAGCCATCATTTAGTGTAATACGATCACCTTTTACTAATTTTGCTTTCGTCGCTGCTAATTGTATGTCGTTTCCAATAATTTCATTTGCTTTTAGTGTTCCTCTATCATCTCCAAAAGAAAATAAACTTTTGAGTACTTTTAAAAATCCTTCCTCTCCTTTTAGTTTAACGGATACTTGCTCTCCTTTTATTACGTTTGCGGAGCATTTTCCACCATTTATCGTAACATCTATTATTTTTGAATCTAGTGTATCATTGATATCGAAAACACCTCTTGCAATAAAATTATCAGCCCGACAACTATCTCCCACTTTTAATCGGCCGTATGGTTTGATTACTTCTGCATTAATTGATTTTTCAACAGAACAAGAACCTTTTACGTTAAATAATGATGTATATAAATTTCCTTGTAATGTAGCATTTCCATATACACTAAAATCTCCGATGTAAAGATCTTCTTCTACATTAGTGTTTCCTCGAATGACTCCTGTTTCAGCCTTTAGCTTTCCATTAACATCACATGCTCCATTTATTTTAAATTCTTTACATTGAACATCTCCGTTAATTGTCCCTTTTCCATTAATGGAAACTTCGTTAAAGGAACCACCTGAGACTACCATACTCCCGTTAATCTTTAAGTCTTGTAATACTTTTTGCTCTTCCATAGAAACTTCCCCTTTTTAACGATTATTTGTTACTGTTATTATAACAATCTATTATTCGTTATTAATCAGTCTGCGGGTGGAAATGTGTTGAGACCTTTTGATAAAATCAGTCTCTATCAATGGAAATAAGCTTGTTATGAAAAGTGGCGTTTCATTTTTTAAGTAATCGACTTACAATCGCAAAAAAAAGAACTAGGATTCTAGTTCTTTTTTTGGTGAAATTCATCTTTAAGGATGGAAAAAACGTTAGTGTCGTGGGCAATTTTCCCTTGTTGGATATATCCACGCAGTCTACCTTCATGTGTAAAACCTAGTTTTTCTAAAACACGTTGGGAGCCTTTATTGTTGGGATAAACGTTTGCTCCGATGCGGTTCCATTGAAATTCTTCAAAGCCGTATTGAACTAAACGACTCACTGCTTCTGTCGCATACCCTTTTCCCCAAAATGGTTTCGCTATTTCGTATCCAATCTCTGCGCGTTTATGGTTTTCAGAAATTGCATGAAAACCGCAAGTTCCTATAAGTTCGTAACTTCCTTTTTCCACAATTCCCCAACGATAAATTAATTTGTAATCATCTAAGAAATCTTTTACAAACTTTTCTGCCTCTATAATATTCGCAAAAGGTTCCATTCCATAATAACGTAACATTTCTTCCTCAGAAAAATAGAGATAAATCGACTCCGCATCACTAACTTTTAATGTTCTTAATAATAATCGTTCTGTTTCTAATGTTGGTGTTTTTTTCATATGATACCTAACCTTCCGTCATTTCTGCTACAACAAAATAGTCTGTCCACTTCCATATGTTCACGACTAATGTTCTATCATTATTAGTAAACATAAATGCAGAGCCGAAATGGTCTTCCATCATCCAACCATCATTTTCTAACTCTTCTAATAATGTTTGTATACCTTCTCCCTCATCCCAATGAGCCATCACCTTTTTGCTACTAGATGACTCTTGAACCTCAACAAATGGATCTTCTGCAACGACTAATTTTACTGCACCTCTTATATGAGGATTTAGCATTAATAGTAAAGCTCCTACGATAATTAGAACACCTAATCCACTCATAAAAAACCTTTTGAACTTCATGCCTTCCTCCTAAATTCCTTTCTATCAATCTATGCAGTAACCCTTTTTTCTAGTATATTATTTTCTATCATAATTTTGTTAATTTTTTTTACAATTAATTGTTACAAAAAAACTACACTATTCATTAATAGTGTAGTTTCTGATTTTTTATCCTTCATTATGGTTGGTTTCTTCTTCCGTTTCATGAGAATCATCATTGTGGTGATTACTATGATCATCCTTTTTCATTTCGTACTCATGTAGTAATGCTTCCACTTCTTCCTCTGTAAAATCTCCAACAACGAAATGCTTCATAGGCATTACATGCAAATTTCTTGCTGTAACATGCACTTGCACGAAATATACGTTCTCGTTAGTTAAAGTATGCTCTATTTCATATAATCCATTCCCACTATGGAGCGCTTCAATCATCTCGCTTTTCTCTCTACCATCTTGTACATTCCATATTTCATAAACAACTTCATCTGCATCATCAACATTTTCATTGCCCTGTGTTACGAAAGTTTTAAACTGTATTGGTTCATTAGGAGTCACTCTATCATCTACTTGTAAATCTACTTCTACCATTTTCGGGATTTCGTTATTATTGTCACCAGTTGCTCCATCCCCACCTCCACAAGCAACTAACACGATTAGTAATGTAAAACTAGTTAATAAAAATTTTAATATTCTCATTGTCCTTCTCCTTTCGTTCATTCTAATTCAAAAATAGGTAACGATATTGTTACAGTAGTACCTTCATTAATTTTTGAATGGATGTTAATTGATCCTTGATGTTTCTTTATTATTTGTTCAGCTATAGCCAACCCTAAACCTGTACCACCATCAGCCCTAGTTCTAGCTTTATTGACGCGATAAAATCGTTCCATTATATGAGGTAGATCCTTTTCAGGTATACCGATACCTTCATCACGTATAATTATGTTAGCCTTTCCATTGTTGGTAGTTAACTCGATGAATATACTTGAAAATTGTTTTGAATAAGTGATAGCATTCTGAACGATATTCGTTAACACTTGGTCCAATCTATCTCGATCTGCAAAAACAATTATTTCTTCATTTAATGTATGTTCAAAACTAACATTTTTCTCATTGGCTACCCATTCTAATCGGGAAACAACATCAACAATGAGTTCAGATAAAACGAGTGGATGAAATTCTATCGGATAGGAATCACCTTCAAGCTGAGCTAAATCAAGTAAATTATGAACAAGTCTTTCCATTCTATCCACTTCTTTTTGTACCGTAAGTATATACTTCTCTCTATCGACTAAACCTTCCTCAAATCCTTCTGTATAGCCTTTCATATAACTTAACGGTGTTCTTAACTCATGGGACACATTTGCTAAAAATCCCCTTCTTTCTTCTTCTACTTTTTCTAACGTGTATGATAGCTTATTTATAGAGAGCGCTAGGTGAGAGAGTTCATTTTCTCTTTTTACTTTAATGCGACTAGAATAATCACCTTTCGCCATCTTTTCGGTCACATTTTTTATATCCAAAATAGGCTTCGTTACATAATTTGATATTGTAAAACCTGCTAGTAAAACAATGATAATTGCTATTGGTATACCAACATATAAAACTAGACGTATAGGTTGAAACACATTAGAAATAGCTTCTAACGGTAAATATAAGAAAATAGCTCCTACAAGTTGATCTTGAGATAAGAGGGGAACAACTACTGCAAGTATTTCTTGATTTAATCGTTCATGCAGCCGTACTATTTGCACCGTTTCTCCTTCAAGTAATTGCTGCCTTTCTTGAAAAGAAATTAAATTTTGTCCTTCAAACATATGAACTGGAGATCCACTTCCTAATAACATAGGGTCGTCTGTATAAATAATCGATGACTCAAGACTCTCATCTAACACCTTTAGTTGCTGACTAAAGGTTTCAAGACTCGTCTCATAATACATATCCTTCAATTGCACACCTTGAAGTTGTAATGCTTCCACTTGTTTTTCTATGTATAGCTTTTCATACATATAATACGTGAATGAAATAAACAAAAGACTAGTAAAAGTTGTTACTATTAAGATGGATAGCCATATTTGTTTTTTTATTGAACTATTCATAAATTTGTATGATATTTTCATTCAAATTTGTACCCTACTCCCCAAACTGTTTTAATTTGAGAGCCTGCAGATTTTAGTTTGTAGCGTAACGTTTTTATATGCGTGTCTACTGTACGTAATGTACCTATATCATTTTCATTTCCCCATACTGTATCGTATAGTTGATTTCTTGAAAAAACTTGACCTTTATGCTCAAGTAAAAATAATAGAAGATCATATTCTCGTCTCGCTAGTGAGAGTTCGTCATCATATAAAAACATTTGTCTTGCATTTTTTTTTACTTTAATTGGTCCTACTTGGAAAGTATCAGACTGAACGATTGCTGTTCTCCTTAACAAGGCTTCAACCCTTGCAACTAACTCTTTTGGGCTAAAAGGTTTTAACACATAGTCATCAGCTCCAATTTTCAAGCCCATTACTTTGTCATGTTCATCACTTCTTGCAGTTAACATAATAATCGGAGTAGTTGAGAATTCCCGAATACGTTGGCAAACTGTAAAACCATCAACCCCAGGCATCATAACGTCTAGTATTATTATGTCATAATTTTTTTCCTTTGCTAAAGTTACTGCTTCCTCCCCATTAAAAATGGTGTCCACATAATGACCTTCTTTTTCTAAATAGGCACGAACTAAATCACACATTTCTTTTTCATCATCTACTACTAATATTTTTGTTGAAAGTGTCATAATTCTCCTCCTGGTATTACAACAAATGGACCGTTATCAATTGTAAATGTATCTATTACACGGAAGGTAGATAGGTTAATAATCGTTAGTTCATTTCCATCTAAGCTTGTAACGTATAAATAATTTTCATCACTATTAATAAAATTGGGATTACTCGCAACCGTTAACTTATCCTTTACGATTAAATCTTGACTGTCTATTTTTATAACTTCATTCGACCCATGGCAAACGACATAAATATATTCCGTATTGTTGTCAAAAGAGAAATCGATCGGCATTAACCCCACCTCTTTTGATCCCATCATTTCTCCCGTTGTCGCGCTATATATATAAATTTGGTTGTTAAGCACACCACTTTTCCCATGTCCACCGATATATAAAACGTCATTCACTAGTAACATTCCAGAAGGTCTTTCTAGTACTGGAAAATCGAACAGTACTTCTTCCTTTTTTAAATCAATTACGGAAACAGAGTGACTTTCACTGTTTAACACGTAGCCCATTTCCCCACTCACAATCATATCTATCGGGTATTGCCCAACTTCTATCTTTGTTAAAGTCTGTCCGTTTTCTACATCGACAAGTTCTACACTATTTTCAAGAGCATTCACAATAAAAAGAACTCCAGTACTTTCCTCGTAATACAACTTTGATATCCCTTCGCTTTTAGAAGTGAGAGAATCAATCTTATTCTCTTCAAAATCGAGTTTATATAAGACCCCATCATTTTTACTTCCTATTACTACAAAATTGGTTGTTTCGACTATATCTGTAATGGTAAAAGAGAGCGGTATAGTGGAGATTTTTCCGTTAGATATAAAACTAATATCGGATGATTTTAAATGACTAACGATAATAGGTTTCTCCTCAAACTCTGGAATAGATATTTGCTGATTTGAACACCCAATTAAAGTTAAAAAGCATAATAGAAAAAATATAGTACGTATCATTACATAAGCTCCCTAGGTAGTTTAACTAGAAAATAGTTTATTGATTACATTTTTGACGTTGTACTTCGCTACGGACATGTGCTTCCCACTAATATTCTTGCATGATATTCTATATTAAATATAATAGATAGTTGTGAAATTTGTGTGAGACCTTTTTGACAATTATACTATTGATTATAATTATTTTTAACTTACAAAGAAAGAAAAGACTAATCTTGGTGAATTAGTCTTTTCTTTCTATATGTTCTAATATTTTCGTGGCAATTTCTTGATAATAAGCTGGTACGTGAGGAACAATTTTATCGATTGAAACTTCCTCGTCAATATTTAATTTTTCACCGTTTTCTCCAATTTTAAAGCCTGTTACATTTATTGAGTGAATTCGATGAAAGGAATAGTCGTAAAATTGCTGAAAAGGGACTTTTACCAATCCCACTACTTCTTCTAATTGCAATGCAAAATCATCAAACGTATATTCCCCCACAACAAGAAAAACATTAGCAAATTCATTGTCAATTATATTACCTTTTTTTACACTATAAGGTATAACTCCTAATTTGGTTAAATTATTATAATTTAATTCTAGTCCAATTTCCTCTTTTACTTCTCTAATTCCGTCCTTCATATGTTCATTAGCTAGAATGTGGCCAGCAGCTGTTATATCTAAAAGATTTGGATACATATCTTTTAACGAACTTCTAAGCTGAAAATATATATAATATTCTTCCTTTTCCTTTCCAACAATCCAACAGTGAAAAGTTTCATGCCAATGTCCTACTGCATGTACATGTTGACGTGTCGCTACACCGATTTCTTTATATGTTTTGTCAAATATTTTTAGTAATTCATTTTTCATTATGTAACCCCAACTGTTCTCTTACTTTTTTATTATGTAGTAACGTAAAATCTTCAATAATCGCTTGATGGCTCCCAACCATTTCAGAAGGTAAATCATTTAAATGAAAGTATTCTATTTTCATTGATTCTTTCGCATCTACCTTTATTACACCTTTAACATTTGTAGTATAGTAAGCTACGGTCACAACATAAAACTCATCGCCGTTTTTCGCTTTAATAAAATGATTTTCTCCAGAGTAGACATTAATTAATTTTAAATCTTCTATTTGAAGTGCTGTTTCTTCAAAAACTTCTCGTTTTGCAACTTGTTCCGTCGATTCCCCTAATTCCATAAGACCACCGGGTAACCCCCAAACACCTTTTGGAAATTGCCGCTGTTGTAAAAGTATATGCCCTACATCATTAATAATAACCGTAACAGCACCTACAAAAATTAAAGGTCTATGGCCTACAATTTTTCTTAAATCTTCAACATATCCCATCATTTATCCCTACTTCATTTTTCTGTTTTCATAAATAGTGTATCATAATTTTTTCTCTACGATGTCAAATAGAATAATAATTACGCATTTGTAAAAAATATAAGGAAAGTTCTATTCAAAAAGAAGGAGAATTTATGAAAAGAAGATTTTCTAACAAAGTTCCTTTTATTTTGTTAACAATTATACATTTATGTATGTTTTTATATAATTTCAAAAAACATACAGCTACGACAATTTTCACATCATTATTTACTAATATTGGGATGGCATATATTTTTGAATATGTCGTTTTTACTTGGTTAAAAGCTTACCACTACTTTCCAATAATTTTTAAAAACAGGGATTTTGATAATGCTTTCGGCGCATTACTTTCTCAGGCTATTTTCGTCCCTATTACCGCTACATTTTTAACATTAAATAAAAAGAGCTGGTTTTGGAAAATGATCTTCACTCTTTATTTTTCTATTATCGAGCGAATGTTTTTACATTGGAAGTTGCATCAAAATAGATGGTGGAATACTACTCTAACAACATCCTTAATATTTTTATATTTTTTTATTAGTGATTTTTGGTTAAGGAACATTACAAAAAAAATTGTCCAAGTCATATCGTACGTACTAATTAGCCCATTATTTATTATGCACTATTTATATGCTCTCATCTTCTTTAAACGCATTACATTCGGATATAAAAAATATTCATGGGAAGAAGCATTTAAACTTGTCCCTCTTTATGGTTTAGTTCAAACATTATTTTATATGTTCATTTCTTATAAAAGGACACCTTTAGTTTTTCTAACTTCTATTTTTAGCATTTTTGTTATAGATTTTTGTCTAATAAAGTTGAAATTAATGAAAGTAAAACGATATTTATACTTATTAATACTTCATATGTATACTCTTGCTTTAAATTCATATTCATATTACGCCATCCAAAACACGAGAGAATGGAAAGAAGCCCCTAAAGAAGAAAATCTTTAGAGGCTTTCTTTATCCATTATTTCCAGTCACTCTCTACTATTCCGTATAAAATATGGTCTAAAAATCGATCATTTACCCACTCCGCTTGTTTTAATCTTCCTTCTTTTTGATAACCTAACTTCTCAGGAATAGCTCTACTTTTTTTATTTTGAACAGCTGCACGTATTTCTACTCTATTAAGTTTTAAATTTTTAAATGCATAGTCTGTTAACGTATACGCAACTAATGTAGTAATGCCTTTCCCTTGATATCGTTGATCAATCCAATAACCGATTGAAGTCGTCCTGTTCATCCAATCAATCATATTGTATCCTGCCATTCCAACTATTTTTTTGTTAAATAGAATTACCGTATTAATTATTCCGTTCGCTTCGTAACCGTAAAAACAATTTAAAATAAATAATTCCATATCATTTTTACTTTTAATCCGATCGATCCAAGGTAACCATTCTCTTAAATATGCTCTTGATTCATTTATTAGTTTATATAAAATAGGTGCATCCGAAAGTTCAACTAACTTTAACCCTACCTGTTTATTTATAGAAATATACATAACATCACCGCCGCTATACTTCTCTGATCAAAAACATAATTTGCAAAATAGGATAAACTAAAATAACAAATGTTAAATGTATGTGGAGAACCATTTCAATAGACATAATGTCCATCACAAGCATAATTACCGAAACGAGTGTTGCAGTAACGATAAATAAATAAGTGTAATGGCCACTTTTTTGATTTATTTCAACCTGTTGTTTTTTCGTTAATTGGTTTCGCTGACGTGTAATCGATCTGATTAGCTCTGCTACACCAAGCAAAATAAATATAACTGGTATAAACTGCATTTTCCCTTCCACTTCTGTGTTAACAATTAAAAAAATTCCGAGTGCCATAATAAATATTGGTACTCCGACAGCTATTAATGGTTTTTCCACATTACTCTGATTTTTCCCCATATTTAATAATCCCCCTTGTATGATTGTTACTTCAAATATATGAAAACGAATAGTTATTAAATTGCTATGTATTTTTATATACAATATAAGAGCGATAGAGTTAATTGATTCTGCTTAAATGGGAAAACTTTTCTTACTCTAAAAAACAATAATCGCTACATTATATGCAGCGATTAATAGAAATATTGATAGAATATTTTATTTTGCAGGAGTTTCTCTTACAATTGCTACTAAATAATGGTGTCTTCTTTCTTTTTCGAATACGAGCCTAATTGCTTGCCAATTGTCCTCATCGTTAGTGGATGGCGGACTATAATATTCAACAAATTGAGCGTCCGGATAAGCTTCCTCGATATTATTTTCATCTATATTATTAGGTACTTGTGATTGATCAAATGAAGATACTGTGTATTCCACCTGTACTCCCTCTTTTGATAGCAGTTCATTGTTTATAAAGTTGGCTGGAGTTGTTTCAATTTGTGGTGAAAAACTATATTCCTTTTCATCTTTGCCGAATAGCGCTACTTCTTCATTAGAAAATAAAACATCGTCAACCTCTATTTGTGCATTAGCAGAAAACAACAATCCCTTTTCAGGATGCACTAATTGTGCTAATTGATCCCAATCATTTGTTTGCAAATAGCCAATTGTGTCTATTGATTTATCTATAATATTATCTTCGTCCTCAATAGCAGCTCCGCAAGCTGATAATACGATTAATAAAAATATTAATAAATAGATTTGAATCCTTATTTTCATGTAAAATCCCCCTTTTCTTTCTACTAGAAATATTACATTACTTTTATATGAATTTCTAGAAAAAGTAGAAAAGTGGGAATATGTTCGCTTTAATTTACTATTATCTTTTCACTACTTCAAAATTTTCACCGATTAATAACCAGTTTTGTGGGAATGGTAAACCTAACTTCCAATAACTAATACCACGCAAGTTTAGCCTTTTTAAAAGGTCAAACTTCGCTTGTATACTTCGTGCATCTTCAAACCAAACTTTGTGCGCTCGCCCACTTTCATCCGTGTAGTCAAAATGCGGTGCTTGTGCCACAGTGTCGTATTGAATTTCAGCATTGTTTTCTTTTGCAATTTGTATTGCTTGTTGTGGACTAACGGCTCTCGCATAAGGACCACCTGGAACATACGGTAGCGTCCAATCGTAACCATATAAATTTTGTCCCATCATAATTTTAGATGCTGGCATTTCAGTTAACGCATATTGAAGTACCTCCTCAACAGGACCAATTGGTGATACAGCCATCGGTGGTCCGCCAGAATACCCCCATTCGTAAGTCATTAGCACGACAAAATCAACAATTTCACCATGAGCACGATAATCATGCGCTTCATACCACTGACCTGGCTGATCTCTTCTCGTTTTCGGTGCAAGAGCACTAGAAATTAATAGTCCTTCAGCTCGTAACCTCTCAGCAGCTCGTCGAAGAAAATTATTATACGCTTCTCGTTGATCACCAGGTAAAAATTCGAAATCAAAATGAACATCTGTATAGTTTCCAACTCTTCTCGTTTCAGCAATAATATTATCTAATAGTCGTTCTTGTACTGCTGTGCTTTGTAAAATATCCCTTCCTAATTCACCACTAAATTGACCTTCCTCTAAATTTGTGACAACCATCATTAAAGAAGCCCCTGTCTCCCGGGCTATTTCTGGGATTCCCTCTAAAGGCATCGGGTTTAACGTACCATCCCTCCGTGCTTCATAACTAAATGGAGCTAAGTACGTTAAATATGGTCCAGCACGTCTTGCGTCGCTTAATAGAGCCTCACTAACAGAAGTACCTCGCGGCTCAATATATGCGTTTGTTTCAATTCTACTTTTAGGTGTTGGTGGTATATATAACCTTAAGCCGATTGGTAATGGTTGGTTCACATCTAGTCTATTGACCTCGGCTAATGTTGTGTAGTTAACTTGAAATCGTTGTCCAATAGACCATAAACTATCCCCACTTCGTACCCAATAAAATCGCCCATATATAGGAATTACAAGTGCTTGACCGACAACTAGCTGATTCGGATCAGGAATTTCATTTGTAGTAACAATTTCTTGTACTGTAGTACCATACGCCTGTGAAATTCCCCAAAGCGATTCCCCTTGTCGAACGACATGAATTTGCAAGGGCATTCCCCTCCATGTTAGTTTTATACATTTCACTATATGAATGGATTGGCTGAAACATGTAGAATCGATAAAACTTATGTGAAAACATTTTTGCGTTTCTTTTCTCATAACAAATTAGCGAAATAATTTAAGTAAAGGAGTAGTTTGTTTGTATACTCCAGTATTGCTCTATTCTAGTTATCTATCTATAAGCCATGATTTTAAAACAGCAAAATACTCCCGAAACCAGAGCTTTACTTTTGCTACTTTTGGCGTTTCAGCCGAAAGTGTAGAAATATTGTTGAAACCTACTCTTTCTGCAATCATTTTTGCTCGAAACAAGTGAAAATCATTACTTACAATGACCACCGTTTTATTGTCATCTTCTATAAATGAATAGGAGTTCATCAAATTTTCATATGTGGTCGTTGATGTATCTTCTAGTATTATTCGTTCTTGTTCTATCCCGTGTTCTAACATAAAGCGTTTTATCGCTTCCGCTTCTGTTATGTCCTCACCGGGACCTTGACCACCTGAAGCAATGATAATTGTGTTTTGGTTTCCTTCAACATATTCTAAAGCCTCTAGAGCACGATAGTAAAGTGATAATGACATTCTTTCCCCATGAAGACGCGCTCCAAGTATTATGATGTAATCTGCATTTTCTTTCGGCCTTTCTGCAGCTGTGTTACTAATGAGTAGATGGACAATAATAAAATAAATGGCTAGTAAAATGGTGAATATCATAAAGATGCCCCTCAGTTTTATTAATATATGTTTGTTCATATCAAGTACCTCAATTTATGATTTATTGTGCTGGGTGATTATACATTTTGTTCAAGAAAAAAACGCACGATATATGCGCGTTTTTTAGTTCTATGTATTAATTGTTATTCCATCTTGCTACATTGTACTCTGTGAAATTAGTTGTTTTTACATCGATAATTTCCCATGTATTCCAACTTGCTTTTATTAGTTGAAACGAAATATTGCCTTGGAACTTTCGTTCTAATATAAATTGATCGTTCCGCATGAGTTCGTCTTTATTATACTCATCAAAAGAAAAGGTTACGGTCACATTAGCTTTATTTTCTTCCACATCTTTAATTGGATGGACATTAATAAATGTGTGTTGCACGATATGAGGATCGAGTTGATGTTCTAATACGGTATGCAATTCAATATTAGGAAGATTATATGCATTAGGTTCTACAAGTAAATCAAAGATTTTTGAGGCATCACGTTCCTTTAACCCATAAACTAAATTACCATTCTTCAATTCTACAAACGCTTTATCAATAATATCTTCTGGTGTCGTAAAAAACTGTTTAATGCCAATTACAAAAACTAAAACAAGGAAAATACATAGTAACGAAGGAATTAACTTATTTTTCAATAAAGATCCTCCTAATTATAATAATTTGTAAAAATTCAAAAAATTCACCTTACGCAATCCATCATACCACACAATAACCATTAAATGGTTAAACTTTTACAATTTTTTAGGATTTTTAACATAGGAAAAAATGTTCAGAATCCTATTCTCTCCCATTCAAATAAACTTCCAGGATCTGATTTTCGGACAGGAGCGTATTCATCGTGTCCTACTACGTTCTCTCTGTTTCTTAAAACTTTTGGGTAACGCTCATACAAGTCTTCTAACAGTTTAGCTAAAGAGTCATATTGCTCATCTGTGTACCCTATATGAGATGTTGGAATTAGTTCATATTGACCTTCTTTCAAATTTAAACTCATTTCTTCTTTTGTTCCAATTGCCATAAGTTCAATTCCAATTGAATATTCATTCATATTATTTCGGTATTCCAAAAAATTAAGATCCATTCCTTTCCCTGCATGAAACGCTACTCTATTTTCATCTACTAATTGAAAGATATTACCTTCCCGATTAATAATATAATGTGCAGACACACCATATTCTTCAAACAAAGAGTAAATGTTTTCTAACATATATGGATTCTGTGGATTTCTTGCTGCGTTACTTGTGTAATGAATCATTACATGTGTAACTTCTGCAGTTCTCCGTCGCGAATTTTCGTCAGGTAAATAGTATGGTGTTATATGTAAAGATTCACTCGGATTTGTATTTGGCTTTTTATAAGTTAGTTCATCTTCTTTTTTAACTAATGAAACTTCCTCATCTCTCTCAACATTTGTGGTTGCAACGTTTGAACAACCGTTGACAAACATAACGACACATAAGATAGTTGCTATTTTCTTCATACATAACTCCTTTTTTAAGTCCGCAAATACTGTTTTATACCTTTATTGTATTATACTTATTACCTTCATACATCAAAAAAAGAAAAGCTAAGTAAAATACCTAGCTTTTCTTAATCACAATTTATTTATATTAGTAGTATCCGTAACCGCCACGGCCTACCCAGCTAGCACCAATAATAACTAAAAGGATAAACAATACTACCATTAACGCAAATCCTCCACCATGTCCTGCAACTGCTCCACTCATTGAACACCGCTCCTTTTGTTTTAATTTCGTTTACGGTTACAGTGTATGATGAAAATCTATATTTGTTTGGGCGCATTCAATTTTTAGGCGTTTTTTTATTTGCCTAAACTTAATATATAAAAAAGGAGTTGGCCATGAAGCCAACTCTAATTGTATTAAAACGCCCAATTTCCTTTACGGAATACTGGCTCTTTTTTACCATCTAGTGTAATACCATCTATGTTCATTTCAGCTGAACCTATCATAAAATCAACATGTGTTAAACTATCGTTTAAACCATGTGCTACTACTTCTTCATCACTCATGTTTTTTCCGCCTTCCACACAGAATGGATAGGCTTTCCCTAAAGCAAAATGGTTAGAGGCATTCTCATCAAATAATGTATTAAAGAAAATTAAATCTGTTTCTGAAATTGGAGACTGGTGCGGAACTAGAGCAATTTCTCCAAGATATGCTGAGCCTTCATCTGTCTCAATAAGTTTCTTTAATGTTTCTTCACCTTTTTCTGCTTTAAAATCAACTACTTTACCTTCTTTAAAAGTTAATGTAAAGTTTTCAATCAAGTTACCCGCATAACTTAGTGGTTTTGTACTAGAAACAACTCCGTTCACACCAGTTTTTGCATTAGCAGTGAAAACTTCTTCAGTTGGCATGTTCGCAATAAATGTAACACCGTTTTCATTTACACTACCGGCACTAACCCAAATATGGTCTTTTGCTAACTCAACCGTTAAATCTGTGCCAGGGGCTGTATAATGTAGTGCGTGATATTTCTTTTGATTTAAATGGTTAGCTTTAGAATCAAGTGTATCAGTATGTTTTTTCCACTCTGCAACCGGATTTTCTTGATCTACTCTAGTCGCTTTAAAAATCGCATCCCACAATGCATCCATTCTTTTTGTTTCATCTAATTCTGGAAATACTTTATCTGCCCATGCTTGTGTCGGCATTGCGATTATCGACCAACTATTTTTATCACTCATCATACGACTACGATATGGTTTTAGAACTTGGGATGCAGCCTTAGTAGCCGCTTGTATACGGTTTTGGTCAATGCCTTTTAATAAATCAGGATTTTTAGAATCAATATGTAAAAACGCTGCTCCCTCTTCTGCTAATTCGTTTTTCCCCTTAGACATCCAATACGGGAACTCGGTAAACGAATCTTCGGGAGCCATTTCGAATCTCATTTTTGTAAGTTCATCATCTAACCAATCAACCGCAACATGTTTTGCACCTTTTTCATATGCCTTTTTCGCAATGAGACGAACTAACTCAGCTGAAGAGATTGGGGCTGTTACTACTAACGTTTGCCCACTCTGAATATTAACCCCTACTTCAACAGCAAGAGCTGCATATTTTTCTAAATTACGTTGAAATGTCGACATGTATATTCTCCTTTTATGTCAATGTAGTTTAATATTATTTTTTTGGATAGCACTATTCTATTTTACATAAAAAATCGTTCCATGTTAACCGAAGTGCAATAGAAAAAAGATTGAAACTTTCCGACATTTTATTCGTATATACTTTTGTACATATGCTAGAAAAGAAAATTTTACACGTAGGAAGGTGAATATAATGGAAAAAATATTAACAGTTAGTCAACTTGCCAAATCTTTTAAAGAGAAAACTGTTATAAGGGACATTAGTTTTACTGTACACAAAGGAGAAATAATGGCCATACTGGGTCCTAACGGGGCTGGTAAATCAACAACTATTCGAAACATTATGGGGATTATGTTACCCGACGAAGGCTCAATTCAATTCCATACCCACACAGGAAAAGAAATTCCCCGCCATAAAATCGGGTATTTACCAGAGGAACGGGGTCTTTATAAAAATGTAAAGGTATTGGATTTATTATTATACTTTGCAGAATTAAAGGACTATCCAAAACAAAAAGCGAAAGAACGAGCACTAGCATATTTAGAAAAGTTTGATTTAAAAGGGAAAGAAAAAAGTCCTATTGAAGAGCTATCTAAAGGGATGGGGCAAAAAGTTCAATTTATCGCCTCTATTATACACGAACCTGAACTTTTAATATTAGATGAACCTTTTTCTGGTCTCGACCCTGTTAGTCAAGATGTTTTTAAGCAAGAAATAAAAACATTAGCACAAAATGGAACTGCAATTCTACTATCCTCCCATCAAATGAATCTAGTGGAGGAGTTATGTGACCGTTTATTCATGATACATAAAGGTAGTAAAGTAATATATGGTTCAATTAGTGAAGTAAAAGAGCAATATGCCAATTTCAAATGTACAATAAAGGGACGGAATGAATTGAACGAACTTCAATCATTACCAAATGTTACTAGTGCAGAACAAAACGGTGATGTTTCCATTCTTTACTTAGAGAAAAATGTACACATACCAGCATGGTTAAAGTATATTCCCGAACATATCTCTATACAAGAATTATCTGTTGATAGAATCTCCCTTCATGAAATATTTATTGGTATTGCAACAAATAATTTAGGATATAAAGAAGGTGTTATTCATGAATAATAGTTTTAAAGTTGCAAAATGGGAAATTAAGAGAAATATGATGAATAAATCGTTTCTCATATCGTTAATAATGACACCTGCGCTTTTTCTTCTTTTCTTTACAATACCAATGTTGTTTTCTAACAATCAATCTGATCAAATATCTATTCTTGTATATGATGAATTAGGCATTTGGGACGAAGTGGCACCGCTTTTAGAAACAGATACAATCGACGCGGTTGTGGCTCCTCCTTTTGAAAATGAAGAAATAATGAAAGCTAATTTAGAAAATTCTAGTAGTACAGCTTACATTTATATTACGGAAGAAGCATTCCAAAATGGCGAAATACCTATTTATACGTCTGATGATGTTTCCAACATGTTTGTTTATGAGGTGCAACCATTAGCGACGTTACTACAACAGCTTAAACTGGAGTCTATTGGACTAACAGACAGTCAATTAGAAGCCGTTTCACGAGGCGTAACATTAAACGCAATATCAGTGGAAGATATGACGTCTGAAGCCGATAGTACAACAGAACTATCCGGAGGGAATGAAGAAGCTACAGATCCTTTTAAACGTCTCATTCCGGGAGCTTTTGCAGGATTAATTTTATTCTCGATTGTTATAACAGGTATGATGATTTTCCAAAGTGCTTCTCAAGAGAAAAAAGAGAAAGTCGCAGAAATGGTTCTATCATCTGTTACTCCAAACGAACTTATGCAAGGAAAAATATTAGGTTATTTCGTATTAGGGTTAGTTCAAGTAACGGTCTGGCTTGCAATTGCCCTACCTGTCGTTCAGTGGAGAACAGAGATACCAATTTTTGAGTACTTGTTCGTTCCAGAATTAATTATACTAGTGTTTATTGCGGTAGCTGGTTATCTATTGTTTGCTTCTATTTTCGTTAGCATGGGGGCAACAGTCGAAGATATGACGGCAACTAGTAACTTCCAAGGAATTGTGATGATGCTACCATTTATTCCTTTTATATTAATAGGACCAATCCTTTCGGACCCTTCTGGAATAGTTGCAAAAGTAGGATCGTATATCCCTTTCTCAGCTCCAGGCGTTCTACTAATTAGACTTTCGACAATGGAAGATTGGCCATGGATGGACATCATCATTTCATTAGCCATTTTATTAGTTAGCATCTGGCTATTTATGAAACTAGCAGGAAAAATCTTTAAAACTGGCATACTCATGTACGGCAAAAACGCCACCCCAAAAGAAATCTGGAAATGGATCCGTCAATAAGAAAAGCGGAGGCGGCTCGTTCTGGCCCGTACAAACTGGACCGTTCCGGTAGGAGATAAAGGAAACACAACGAGCCAGAGGGCGAGTTGATGTTGACTTATCGTACGGACGGAACGGGAAGTTTGATAGGGCCAAGCCGACGGAGCTGGACAAGGAAAAGCGGAAGGGGCTCGTTTAGCGGCGACAAGCACAAGGCAAGCCGGCTAGAAGGTCGCTTTTTGACCTTCTGGACGGATTGACTTGTGACCTCGAGCCGCTAGCCCCTGCAGCTGGACAAGAAAAGCGGAGGCGGCTCGTTCTGGCCCGTACAAACTGGACCGTTCCGGTAGGAGATAAAGGAAACACAACGAGCCAGAGGGCGAGTTGATGTTGACTTGTCGTACGGACGGAACGGGAAGTTTGATAGGGCCAAGCCGCCGGAGCTAGATAAAGAAAAGCGAGGGTAGTACTAAAAGTCAGTAGAAACTGACTTTTAGTACTATTTTGTTCGTTACCCCTATATAATTCTAAATATTTATTAGTTGTAAGTTCAAATTATTAATTATAAGGAGTTGCTATAGATTGAGATTAAAACCAATTAACAAAGGATGAACACACGTATATTGATTCTACCTCGAATGAAATCTATACAAACAAAGTGGTGGAGAAACGATAGAGTTTTCTATTGAGTCTTATTGGACAGCCCTCTCTTGACAAAATATTTATCTATATAGGTAACTTATCATCAATCATGCTCATATGTTTCGTCATAAATAGTTTCTTCTATCGAAGTGCCGTCTGCATAAATAACTTCTACGTTAATTTTTGAAACTCCTTTTTCTTCAAGACTGAAATACCATTCGGTAATACCATGTTGATTCATTTTTATTAATGGTACTTCTTTTATTTCTGAATTTTTATAATATACATGGGCCATTACTTTTTCATATTGTAAAAAGGAAAAAAGGGCTGGTTCTTCACTTAATGTCCATTCAAAAAATAAAGTGTCTGTACTCTTCGTGTAACCATAGCTAGAACCATATGAATAGAATGGGGAATGGCGATACAATTCTGAAGGAATGTAGCCAATTTCAGAACTCTTTATAATTGTTCCATCTTGTACTATTTTATACAAATACGTATCACTTGGAGTTAAATATATGATTGCTTCATATATTCCGTCCAGCTTCTTTTCACTTTCTGCTTCCTGCCAATGACGATTTTCTTCAGACTTATACAGAAGTTTAATATTTGCATAACTTTCCACTTCTTTCAAACTAAATGCAGCCGTAAAAATCATCTTGTTCGGTTCAGAATTTACTGTGTCTGCAATGAACTCAATATGTTGTATCCAGCGGTCTTGTTCACTCCATTCATAAATCCTGTTTTGAACATCGTATAAATTACTCTCTATCCCACTCGTTACCATTGATATATAACTTTCAAATTCCATCTTCATTTTACCCATTTGCTGAATAGTGTAAAAATGAAGGCAAACACTAACTAACAGTAAAACTAAAGTTATTTTTAACAATTTATCCACGTTTCTCCCACCACCCTTTGTACGGTATATTCCTATATATTTAATATAGCAAACGATTATAACAGTAAATAGATAATTATAATTAATACAGTATGAGTCGTTCCTCTCTTGTAAATAATGAGAGAAACATAGTTTGGAGGAAATATATGAAAAAGCAATTTAATGAAGAAGTTTCAAATGAAATTAGACCTGTCGGTGGCTACACTGAGATATACCGTACACTATTTGGAGATAGAAATAAAAAAGACAACGATATTAGAAAAGTGATGGAAAGAAAAAAATAAATAATACTTTCTACTGAAGATAAATATTATAACAAAAGTAAAGACCCCTTATCGTTTAGGGGTCTTAACTTAATTCACACCATTACTTTACATATATCGTTTGCAAAATCTACAGGATCTTCAACGGATAAGCCTTCAATAAGTAGTGCTTGGTTAAAGAGAATGTTTGTAAATAATGCAAGCTTTTCTCTATCTTCCTTATAAGAAGATTTTAGTGAGTTGAAAACATCATGTTTTGTATTAATTTCTAAAACTTTATTCGCTTTTACTCCTTGATTATCAGGCATTGCATTTAAGATTTTTTCCATTTCAATTGTTATTTCACCGTCAGCAGATAAGCAAACTGGGTGTGAGCGTAATCGTTTTGATACTCGTACGTCCGTTACTTTACCACCAAGTATTTCTTTCATTGCATCAAAAAGTTCTTTATACTCTTCTAGTTCACTTTCTGTTTTGGAATCTTCTTTTTCATTATCAATACCTAAATCACCACTAGACACTGAACGGAATTCTTTCTCTTTATAAGTCATTAACATCTTAATCGCAAATTCATCAATGTCTTCAGTAAAGTAGAGAATTTCATATCCTTTATCAGTTACAAGTTCGGTTTGTGGTAATTTATCTATCCGCTCAATAGAGTCACCGGTAGCGTAATAAATATACTTTTGATCCTCTGGCATATTTGTTACGTATTCTTCTAAGGAAACTAACTTTTTCTCTTTTGATGAGTAAAATAATAATAAATCTTGCAACGTTTCTTTATTAGCACCGAAGTCTGCATATACGCCATATTTTAATTGACGACCAAAGGCTTTAAAGAAAGTCTCATAATTTTCTCTTGCATCTTTTAACATACTTTGAAGTGCACTTTTGATCTTTTTCGCTAAATTCTTTGAGATGAATTTTAATTGTCGATCTTGTTGAAGCATTTCACGTGAAATGTTTAAAGATAAGTCTTCGGAATCTACTAATCCTTTCACAAAGCTAAAGTGATCCGGTAATAAGTCTCCACATTTATCCATTATTAAAACGCCACTTGAATATAACTCTAACCCTTTTTCATACTCCTTTGAGTAATAATCAAACGGAATGTTTTCTGGAATATAAAGAAGAGCATTGTATCGAACTGTACCATCGACACTAACGTGAATATGTTTAAGCGGCTTATCAAAACCGTAATGTTTTTCGTTGTAGAAGTTTTCATAGTCTTCTGCCTTTAGCTCGTTTTTATTTTTGCGCCAAATTGGAACCATACTATTAATAATTTGTTCTTCTAGAACTTCCACATTTTCATTTTCGTTTTCTTCTTTCGGTTTTGATGTAGTGACATCCATTTTAATAGGATAACGAATAAAGTCTGAGTATTTCTTTATAATAGCTTTAAGGCGATACTCTTCCAAAAATTCATCGTAGTTTTCATCCTCGCTATTTTCTTTTAGCTTTAAGATGATTTCGGTTCCGATTGTTTCTTTATCTGTTCCTTCGATAGAATACCCATCTGCACCTTCTGATTGCCATTTATAGGCTTGATTACTTCCAAGTGCTTTACTGTTAACAGTTACAACATCAGCAACCATAAAAGCAGCATAAAAACCTACACCAAATTGTCCAATAATATCATGACCGTCTTTTGTTTCATTTTCTTTTTTAAATGCTAATGAGCCACTTTTAGCAATTGTTCCTAGGTTTGTCTCTAATTCCTCCGCAGTCATTCCAATTCCAGTATCCATAATGGTTAACGTTCTTTCTTCTTTGTTAGGGATAATTTTTATGTAATAGCTCTCTTTATTAAATGTAAGGGTAGCATCTGTTAATGCCTTATAGTACAGTTTATCGATTGCATCACTTGCATTGGAGATTAACTCTCTTAAAAACACTTCACGTTGAGAATAAATAGAGTTAATCATCATTTCTAACAATCTTTTCGATTCGGCTTGGAATTGTTTCTTTTCCATGATTTAATCTCCTCTCTTTCTGTTAAGTAATTACTTTAGCACTCTAATCATAAGAGTGCTAACCCACTATTTTAATAACATATTTTATTGATTTTTGTCAATAGAAGGGGTGAACTAAAAGAAGGTTAGTTGGAGAAATACATATAGCAATCAGGTAAAAAACTTAAAGAAGAGGCTGAGACTAATAAAAATAGTATGTCCCAACCTCTTCTGAAGTACTATTCAAATAACAGAATTTATTTTTTACCGTGTCTGCAATACCGTTTGTAACTGTAACGAAATCTCCGTTCCAAACTTCTCAAATTCTACTAAAAATCCATCATGCCCAAAGTCTGTTTGTACATAAATATAGTTTGCTACTTTGCCAACTCTTTTAAGTAATAATACTGTTTCTTCTATTACTGTAGGTGGATATAATAGGTCATGCGAAAAAGCCACCATCGTTAACGAACTCTCGATATTTTTTAATGCTTTTTCTATCCCATGTCTCTTAAATCCAATATCAAAAGAATCCATCGCTTGCAACAAACACAAATAACTATTTGCATCAAAACGTTTTACAAATTTTTCTCCTTGATATTTCAAATAGGAATCTATTTGATATTGGGATGCGTTCTTTTTTTCACGTTGGAAACGGTTGTTAAATAAACGTTGCGAACGATACGTAACAAGCCCTACCATTCTTGCTACTTCTAAACCTTTTATCGATTGTTCCTCATAAAAACCGTTGTTCCAAGCTGGATCATTTTGAATAGCGTGTCTTCCAATCGTATTGAATGCAATACCATAATCGGATAAGGTAGGGGTAACTGCCATCGGTATTAAATGTTTTGCAAAATGGGGATAAAGTATCCCCCATTCTAAAACTTGCATGCCACCCAATGAACCACCAATAATTGATAGCACTTCTGTTACTCCTATTTTTTCTAACGCTCTTTTGTGACTATGAACGATATCTCGAATGGTTATAGTAGGAAAATCCCCCCTATATTTTTTTCCTGTTTCAGGATTTATAGAAGTAGGACCAGTTGAGCCCGAGCAGCCTCCGAGCACATTCATCGTAATAACATTATATTTGTTCGTATCGATATAACGTGAAGGTCCGATAAGATCTCTCCACCAGCCAGGGGACACCGATGTCCCGACTGTTAAGTGGTTTCCTGTTAAAGCATGACAAACTATTATACTATCGCCATAAAGGTTCCCTACTCTTTCATAAGCGACTTCCACATCTTTTAAATGGACACCACTCTCCAATTCAAAGTCACCAATACAAACCTTTCCGACTTCGTATAAATTATTTGTTTGAAGCATCTCCAGCAATTGCCCCTTTCACAGTAAATCCAGTAGCTGAATAAAAGGCTTGATCTAAATCATTTTTTAAATCTTCAACGGATTCTATGCCAACCGATAAACGTATTAAATCTTCTGTAACTCCTGTTTTCTGTAAATCTTCAGAAGATACTTGCTGATGTGTAGTTGAAGCTGGATGTATAATGAGCGATTTAGCATCCCCGACATTCGCTAGGTGAGACCATAATTTTACACTATCAATGACTTTTCTACCTGCTTCTCTTCCACCCTTAATTCCAAATACAATAATTGATCCGTACGTATTGTTTAAATATTTCTTTGCTAAATGGTTTGATGAATGGTTTTCTAAACCTGGGAAAGTGACCCAATCAACAGCAGGATGTTGTTGTAAAAATGCAACTATTTCTTTCGCATTTTCATTATGCCTTTCCATACGTAAATGTAATGTTTCTAACCCTTGTAATAGAAGGAAAGCACTTTGTGGGCTTAAACATGCACCGATATCCCTTAATAGTTGAACACGTAGCTTTACAGCATAAGCTAATGGACCGAACGTCTCGGCAAATCGAAGACCGTGATAACTTTCATCTTTTTCTATAAAACCAGGGTATTTCGGTTGATCCCAATTAAAAGTTCCACCATCTACAACGACCCCACCGATTGTTGTACCATGACCTCCTATCCATTTTGTTGCAGAATGTACAACGATATCAGCTCCCCATTTAAGCGGTTGACATACATACGGTGCAAACGTATTATCAACAATTAATGGAACATTGTTTTCATGCGCAACGTTTGCAATCTCTTCAATTTTCAACACGTTTAAACTTGGATTGCCGATTGTTTCTGCAAAAACAGCTTTTGTGTTAGGGGTAATTGCTTCTCTAACTTTTTCTGGGTTTGTTGTATCTACAAAATGTACCTTGATTCCATATTTCGGTAGTGTGTTTGCGAATAAATTATATGTTCCACCGTACAGGTTTTCAGCAGCAATTATTTCATCACCAGCTTGAGCTATGTTTAATATGGAAAAGGTAATAGCAGCCATCCCAGAGCTTAACGCAACTGCCGCAACCCCACCTTCTAATAGCGCTATTCTTTGTTCAAAAACATCAACTGTTGGATTCGTAATTCTACTATAAATGTTTCCGAACTCTTTAAGTCCGAATAAGTTTTGTGCTTGTTCTGTACTCTCAAATACATATGAAGTTGTTTGATAAATCGGAACTGCTCGTGAACCTGTTGTAGGATCTACTTGTTGACCACCGTGTAATAAAACTGTTTCTAACTTATACTCTTGATTATTTGACATGTTACATTCCTCCAAAATTAATATTTTTTAAGTTTACTTTTTTTCTTGAATATCTATTGACTAGCCTACAATATCTACAAAAATAAAAACCTCTTCATAAGAAGAGGTTCATTTTCCCTCCTCTTATCTTCCAGACAAAAAGTGTCTGCAGGATTTAGCACCTTTCAAGTTTTTGAAGGTTGCTGGACGTCATCGGGCCTGACCCCTCGGTCACTCTTGATAAGAGTTTATAAAGTTGTAAATATTTTACGTTATGATGTCGTACAATAATATATTCCTAGTTGTCGCCACCTCCAAAAATTAAAAATCCTTTCTAAAAGATTAGAAAGGATTAATATGCAGTCCTCTCCTTATCTTTCAAACAATAATGTTTGCAGAATTTAGCACCTTTCAAATCGTTTGAAGGTTGCCGGGCTTCTTCGGGTCTGTTCCCTCCACCACTCTTAATAAGAAGTTTCATTTATTATTATGTTGTTAAATAAAATAATAACAATTTTAAATATTTTCTGTCAATAGTTTTTGTAATCTTTTTTAAAAACATACTTTTAATCTATGATTAGTATGTTCATTCTTCTGGTAATATTAAGTTTATTCCGCCGATTTTAGGGTAGAATTCACCTATAGAACCCATACCTCCAGAGTAATATTGATCTCCATCTTGATTACTAAACTGGAAGAATGGTTGTATATATACTATTTTCCCTTTTAGCTCATCAATATTTTTGGAGGATAATGGAATATATAGGAGCATTTCTCTTTCCGTCAATGTTAATGGTAAATTAAGAGGTTCACCATTAAATTCATCAAGTTCATTCGAGTATAATTCAAAATCATCATCAAATGTGTACATCATATTATTTATATCATTTTCTGTCATACCTGGTAGCCAAAACAGTATGCGTTCTAATACGTCTCCCTTTGGGCCATCTAATCTAAATATATAACCTGTTCCATTAAAACCTAGTAGGCCATTCATAACCCATCTATTATGACTAACTTGATCTTCATTACCTATTAACGTAAATTGGTACGTTTTATCCATTGAGAAAGTTTCTTCCATCCCGTTAACCTGTAATTGTAATGAATTCAGCATGTAGTTTTCATCAAAACTATCCTTTATCGAGGTCATTGTCCTTTCCCCAATTGTAACTTTAGATTCACCGTTTATCATCATTTCTACTTCTGAGTGAATGTTCCTTTTATACCACGGTAAATCCTCATCCACTTGTAAAATGTATTCCCCTTCCATTTTTGAGAAAACATTACCTTTGTCATCTCTAAAAATTAATTTATCAATAGTAGGCGTTTTTTGCCATGGATGAGCTTTTACCCACACAACAGGTAGTGAAAATGACGCAATTGGTATGTTCTCTTCCACTGTTAACACGATAGAGCCACCACTATTTAAAGGATATATTCCACTTGAAACATTTGATTGAGTACTCCACCAAACGATTGAAATAGTAAAACAAATAATCGTAAATAGGAAAACAATCAATATCCTTTTTAACATTGTGTTTCCCCCTTTCCTTATGTCATAATATTCAAACGTTTTAGGGTGGAAAAGGTTTCATTTTTTTTAATATAAAAAGCAAACTAATAATAGTTGAAACTTTTTTACCTAATATACCGTATATTAAGTAATCTTTAAAAAGGCTTGGCAACTACTTCTTAACCATTCAAATGGCCTTAGTATGTTAAAATATAAAAGAAATTGCACTTGAAAGGGTGTGGGTGGATGGATATTTATATTGCATCAACAATTATAGTGGCACTATCACTACTATATTATGGTTATGATAAGAAAAAAAGTTATGAATTAAAAGAAAAAGAATTAGAGCTTGAACATAAAAAATTGGAACTTGAAATTATGAAGCTCAATAAAGATGTGCAAACAAATAACGACGAAAGAAAAGATACACAAGTTTGATTGAATTCAAATTGTGTCTCTTTTTTTTGTCGTTACATCGCTAAACTATGAATATTAAAGCCTACCTACAAAAGTAACATCTTCTACTCTACGCCCATCTGCACCGCCACTTATGATTGTTTGAACATCTTGTATAACTTCTTGTAAAGAAACCGATTGTCCTTTTACTTTCGTATGCTCTTCCGCTACGAAAAAAGGTTGCGTTAAATATGCTTCAAGTTTTTCCCCTCTTTCGTACGTTTCTTTCTCTGAAATCGGGATTGCTTGATTTCCTCTTACTTGAACTAGCGCACGTAATTCACGATAACGACGTAATAATTTTTTTGCACGTTGTTGAACTGATAAGTGATTTTGATCAATATATGCTCCTTCTAATATAGACGAAGTAGAATAAATTGGATTTACGGCAGGGAATTTAAATCTTGCAGCTAAGTCCGCATCAAAGTGCCAAACAGTTTCTAACGGACCATATGGCATTTCTTCATCCATTACTTCTCCTTTTAGATCCAGAAGAATTGTCGTAACGTTTGAAATTCCTTCTTGCTCTAATCTCTCTTGTAACTCGAATGTCTCTCCAGTTAGTACATGCTCTCTATCGGTAGCAAAAAGAATATGATTGTTACTATTTGAACTATTTACTATTACTTCATGCGTTTCATTAATTGAATTTGATAGTATATCTACTAATGGATACAAATCTTGGAGCTCTGGATAAATGCCTTCTGGTTTTTGAAGTATTGTACGATATCCATTCTGTTTAAGATTATGAAACAACTCTGCAAGAACAACTAGTTGGCCCATTCCTGGACGAGCTACTAATCCGACCGTTCCTCCTTTCACTATAGGAGCAAATAAATCCACAACTTTAATACCCGTTTCCAACATTTCGATAGAATCTTCTCTAATTATTAGTTCGTCTAAACTACATTTCGCTAAAGATGCTAACGCAACAATTGTTCTAACTTCTGCTCTTCCAACTGGAATTTTTCCTGTACATAAATTAGAAACGGTAGCTGGTCGCAAGCCTACTGCTCGGGCAGCACTTGTTAAATTGGGAACCCTCTTTCTTAATAATGGGACATTAAGTTTTAAATTTTCCATCTTTTCTCCACTCCTTTTTTAATTTTAAGAAAAGTCTTGTTGTTACTTTAAATAGTAATTTATTTTACTATCTAAAGTCAACACATTATATGCGTAAACGTAATAAAAATTACCTCTTAAAGTAATTATTTTATAGTTTTATATTTACTCATAAAACACATGAGTTAATTATTTTACATATTTTCACATATATCAGACATAATAATAAAAAAGGAAAGGAAGAAACTAATGAGAAAATTTATATTTTTATTAAGTTTTGTCGTACTTGTCGTTAGTTTTGCTCCACTCTCTAATGTTCAAGCTCATTTCAACGGAGAAGGCTGGATAAACAAAGATGTAAAATTAACAGATTCTCAGAAAGAGGAGCTCGGGGCACTACATAAAAATGTGTTAATAGAGAAGAAAAACATCATTAACAAGTACGTTGAGTACGGTATAATACCACCTGATAAAGGGGATAAAATAATAGCAAAAATGGAAAAGCGTTATAAAAAAATGGAGGAAAATGAATTTATTCCTCAATGGGATAAGTATAAAAAGCATAAAAAGCACAATGAATAATATTAATTACATTTTTTAAAATAAAAAAACACTTGAGATCCTTTTCTCAAGTGTTTTACTTATTGAACGAGCGAGTGTTTAAACGCATATATGACTGCTTGTGTACGATCTTGGACATCTAACTTAGCTAAAATATTACTAACATGCACCTTAACCGTTTTAAGTGCAATAAACAATTCATCTGCAATTTCTTGATTTGTTTTTCCTTGGGCAATAAGAAGTAAAATTTCCATTTCACGATTTGTTAATTCTTCATGGGGAAGCTGTTTCGTTTTTTGTCGCATACGCTTCATCATCTTTCCAGCAACTTCTGGCTCCAATATAGATTGCCCATTATACGTAGAACGAATAGCATTAGCAATTTCATTCGCTTTTGATGTTTTTAAAATATAGCTTGTTGCCCCTGCTTCTAAGGCAGGATATACTTTTTCGTCATCTAAGAAGCTCGTAACAATAATTATTTTCGCATCTGGCCATTCTTCCATTATTTTTTTCGTTGCCTCAATTCCATCCATTTCTTTCATCACTAAATCCATTAATATAATATGTGGTTTATGTTTAAGAGCTAAGTCTATTGCAACTTTCCCGTCATCCGCTTCCGCTATAACTTCAATATCTGGTTGAGCAGACAAATAGGCTGCGACCCCTATTCTTACCATTTCATGATCATCTACTAGTAAAACTTTAATCATCATCTTCACCCTTTAAATCAATCTTTGGAACTTTTACTTCTAAACGAGTTCCTTGTCCTTTTACACTAACAATTTTCATAACGCCACCAATTTCAAGAGCACGATCATACATATTTTGCAATCCGTAGGAACCAGCTTTTTCAGACTCTACATCAAATCCAATCCCATCGTCCTCTATTCGCAATATAATGAATTGATCTCGTTCGATTAGGAGTACTTCCAAACTAGCTGCTTTGGAATGACGTAATGAGTTAGAAAAGGATTCTTGTACAATCCGGAATAGATGGTCCTCCACACCTTTATCCATTCGAAATTTTTCTAGTTTCCAACTAAGTTCCATTGGTATCTTATGTTGTAATTCGATTAACAACTCTTCTATTCCTTCTTGCAATGTTTTACCTTTTAAAGCAACTGGTCGTAAATGTAAAAGTAGTGCTCTCATTTCTAACTGAGATTGTTGTATCATTTGTTCAACAAGGAGTAGTTGTTTTGTTTGATATTCTGCAAGCTCCGAATTATTTTCTGTAATAGCAGACATTAACATAGAAGCAGCAAATAACTGTTGGCTAACCGAATCATGTAGTTCTCGTGCAAGTCGGTTTCTTTCTTGTGAAATGATTTCTTGTACTCTATTTTCCATATCAACTGCTTTTTCATTTGCCAGTTTTTGAGCTAATTTAGCTTGTTCTTTCATTTGCATATTTATTTTATGGAGGATTTGTTGTACCATATCTAATTCTGGAACGGCTTGTTTATCCATTAAACTTCTTCCTTGTTCAATATGTGTTACTTGATCGTAAACGGTTTGCCATTGTTTTTTTTCAAAAACTCCAGAAAGAAGTCCTGTTATAATTCCGATTAAGAAAATAATACAACTACTAAAAAGCATAAGCGGTAAATCAAAAACTTTTACTTCCCAAAAAGAAGCCCAGTTCATAAATGGAAAAGAATAAAACAAGATAGCCCCAATTGTTATTAAACTGAGTAACGATATAAGAAAACCGATGACAACATACCGTTGTATTATATTCATATTCTCTTCACCTCTAATTTACCGACAAGTATAGAGGTGTTTATTTTTACTTTTTGTTGAACTTGAATATACTTTTCTGTTTGATATCGAATTGATTGATTAAACCTTTTTTCGTCATCGTTACCTAAAATATGTGTTGTACCAACTAACGCAGAATGTTGGATAGAAATCTCTACTTCATACGGAACTAAAATTTGTACATTACCTATTATGTTTCGGACAAAAATAATTGCTTCTCCTTTTGGTAAAACTGTGTTACTCAAATCAATTATTGTATCACCAATACCCGTTTGAATGTTAACATCTTCCCATGTGTAGGAATGATTCGGTGTTTTTTGACTACCAAATATTTTGTTCGTAAACCAGGGTTTAATTGTTTGCAAAGGCTCTATAACTTCTTCCATTAAAGGTTCGATTCGCTCAGGTTGTTCCTTACTGCGAGCCACCTTCATAATTAAATACGCTATTGCAGCTAAAATAGCATACTTAAACGTTGTCATATTAATAACCGTAAAAAATACTGAAACTCCACCAATTACGAAAAAAACTTTTCCTAAAAAAGTATGTTGATATTTTCTACCGAAATACATAAATCCAGTTGAAAAAAGAAGGGAGATTAATAAGCCACTATTAAGAAATAAAATTTCTATTGCAAAGACTAATATACCAAACAAAAATAAATACATTGCATATTCTTTACTTTCTTTTTTCACTGTAGCTCCCCTCCTTTTTGTTACTCAAGTGTCAATTATTGTTGTGTAATGTATTAATATTGATTTTTACTAGCCAAAAAAGGCGTAAAATACGCCCTTTTATACTCCTTAATAGAATATCAGTTTTTACGATAGATTAGAAACAGTTTTCTCTTCATTTTGGAATTGTTTTTCTAGTTGAGCAATTTTCATATCGATCGTATGCTGGTGGTAGCTATTATTGACTTTTGTTTCTAATCGTTCTAAATAATTTTCCATTTCATTAAATTTATTAAGAGATTCAGTAGTGTCATTAGACTTTAAAATCGAATTTATTCGATGATTTGCTCGGGCAACATTTTCTCGTCCCATTAATTCCATTCTCTTAATGTACATATCTTTCAATTTATGTTTCATCACTTCATATTTTTGTTCAAGATTTTGTAAATCTGCCTTTGCCTTTTCTAATGAGGCGTGTAAATGACTTGCTCTTTCACTATATTGCGTTTGTTCTTGAATAGCAAACTCATATAATTCCATTTCTTCTGCTTTGAGAGCAACTTCCGCTTGATATTTTCGTTTTTCACTTAAACTTTTTGCTTGTTCATATTCTTTACGGAACTCTTCTTTTAATAAACCTTGTCGTTCTACTAATTGTTTAACCTTTTCGACTTCTTTTTCACAATCTCGTAAATATTGATTTAACATGGCAATCGGATTTTTCTCTTCTTTTTTGTCCAACACTTCATGAAAATCTGCAGCTATTGAATTTTTAATTCTTGAAAATAAATTACTCATTACTATTCCTCCTATTATTTAGAATTTAAGGCTTTCCATTGGTTTTCAAAGTTAGTAAACGGATCATTGTTATTCATTTCAGTGGAAACTTCTTCTTTTTCGTTGTTCAGCTTTTTATATACAACGTATAATACATAGGCCGCTAATATGGCAAGGATCGCTGGAACATTTGCTATTGTTATCGAAATGGCAAAAAATCCGATAATAGCCCACAATACTTTTGTTCCTGTAGAATTTGTTTTTAAAAATCCTTTTACAGCATAGTAAGATACAACAGCGCTAACTGCTAAACCGAATAGTGGTCCAATATTGCCTAACAATACGAAGAAGGCAACTAATCCTAATAAAAATAAACCTAATTTTTTCATTTGTCTTACTCCTTTCTTTTCTTATATTGTTCATGTCTCTATCTTATCTTGATATCTAACTTCCTATAAGGAGCCTTAGCTATATTTTGAAGTAAGACTTGGGGCTTATGAGGAATAGGCCTATAAAGAAACGCACAAAAAAACCTTGGAGCTAATTACTCCAAAGTTTTTTGTTAACTGGTTTTATTAATAGCAAAAGTTCATGTAGTTAAGTGATTGCGGAAATGATTGCACCAGTGGCTTGAATCCAACTTCCGGTCATATTTATATATTTTCCTTCATGCTCTTTATTTCGTAAACCGTAAATTCCACCGATTGCTTGTAATGAGTTACCGATAGCTTGAAGCATATACCCATTAATCTTTAAGACTCTTTGCACATTAAATTCACTCTGTAATTCATCCACAAAAGCTAAAGATGCACCTAGAGCTTGCATCCAGTTTCCAGAAATGACCAGTTCCGCACCGTCATCTTTATTTAAAATCATTAGTATTCCAATAATAACAGTAACATTACCAACTGCTTGTATTTCATTTCCAAGTTTAGTTAACGAAAAGTGTTCTATTACATCCGCTTCTACAGCGTTTCCCGTTGCTTGTAAAACATTTCCGATTAGATTCCATTCATTATGCGCTACAGAATCTTCTATAATTGGAGGTGTACTTCCTAGTGCTGAAATGATGGTACCTACTGCATTAATCCACCCACCGAACGTACCTAGTTCTTCGTTCGCCATTTACATAACCGCCGTTCTTTCTATAATATTCTATATTATTCAAAAACGACTCAGACGTTTATCATTATAAAAATGGTAACGAAAACAAACTAAATAAAAATATGAAAACGGAAGCTAATAAAAACGGATGAATATAGTAGCGTTCATTATCTTTTTTTTCGTTTTGGTGCTTAACTACATATATATTGCTGACATAAGAAAGAGCCATAAACAGTAAGCTTACACCAAAAGTTATATTAATTAATTTGAAAGGTAACAGCTTATATAAGACATATGTTGTCGTCATGATTATAAAAATAAAAAACATTGCAGATACTATATACTTTTTCATACACCCTCACCTATTTGTTTAGACTCTCCCTTAATGAGTTAAAGTTCATACTCCCACTCTTCTTTTAATAATATGTATAAAAATAGTAAATAGTTTTCCTTTTCGTTTTGAGATAATGTGCTTAAATTAACCCCAGCCTTCGGTAAAAGTATGATTGCTAACTTTTCCGTTATATCTACTCGTTCATTATATGGAAGTTGCAAGAAGCGATTATAATATACCTTTACTAGCTCCCAATCTTTTTGATTGTAGGAAGAAACCACATCTTTATCAAGTAATTGACTACCAATATAAAGTCCACGTAAGTTTAATTCTTCCTCCATTGAACTCTTTTTATCCTTTTTCTTCTTACTTCTTTCATGTACGACAATCGTTCCTGCGACTATGTCACCTACTCGTTTATGTTTTGAATGGAAAAAGACCATAATCATTCCAATAAAATATGACGTTGGTAAAGCGTCTATTATTCGTAATAGATTCCGTATAATGCTTGATAATAAAGTTAAACTATGACCGTTTTCTTGAATGACTCTAATCCCAATTAGTTTTTTACCAATTGTCCTTCCTCCATAAAAAAATTCTAAAACAAAAAAATATCCCCATTGAATAACAAATATACTAATAATTATTACTGCAAATAAAATCGAAGAACCATCTGCAAAAATGGATATACTTTCATCAATAAAATAAAATAGGAGGAATAGTAACAAATATGTAATTGTAATTATGGCTTGATCGATAAGAAAGGCAGCTGCTCGACTTCCTAATCCAGCAAGTGAAAATTGCACAGAGACAAATTCTGGTGTTTTAATTTCTAATTTATTTTCCATTTTCAACAACCCCTTTTCTATGGGTGCTTCCTATTTTTCTCAAAAATTATTATAATATAAAAAGAAGTAAATATTTTTTAAATGTTCCATTTTTTTAATAATGATAAGTGGGTGAAGGAATGAATGTTAATCAATACGTAAAGCTCCATCGAAACGATTGGAAGCTGTTAGAAGAACATATCCTCTTATTACAAAGAGGAAAACATTATGATACGACTAGTCTAGAAAACTATTATAAATTATATAGAAAAGCGACACAGCATTTATCGTATTGTCAAACATATTTTCCTAACGAAGAAGTAACTTTATATTTAAACGGGTTAGTTTCGAAAGCACATAATTTATTGTATAAAGACCAAGTTTCAAGTTTACAACAAATTAAAACTTTTTTTAGCACAACCTTTATCCGATTATTTATTGAACAATGGAAGTTTGTATTAGTTGCTGCATTGCTTTTTATTATAGGAGGGATTGGGAGCTTTATCTCTATCGTAACGGATCCCTTACATGCTTATACAATTTTACCAAGTTCTATGACAGACGCTATTGATCCAAGTAGCATTGGACAACATGATGGCGCTGTTGATTCTTCCCTTATGTCAGCAGCGATTATGACGAATAATATTCAAGTTGCCATTTTAGCTTTTGCTGGTGGCATTACATTAGGTATATTAACTACATACGTATTAATCTATAACGGTATTATCGTTGGTGCAATCGCTGCAATATATTGGAACGCTGGAAAAACATATGAATTTTGGGCATATATCGTACCTCATGGCATGATCGAATTAACAGCCATATTTATTGCAGGAGGTGCCGGTTTACTAATGGGCTATAAACTTTTTGTGCCAGGTGTCTATACTCGTGGGTATCAGCTAAAAGTACAAGCAAAACGATCTGTACAATTATTATTAGGAACGATCCCTTTATTTGTAATAGCAGGAATAATAGAAGGTTTCATTACTCCTGCCCCCATTTCTCTTGAATTAAAATATTTTGTTGCAGTTATTACTGTGATTGGACTAGTAATTTATATACTAGTCGGAAATGCACTTTGGAAAGCAACAGCTTATAATAACCCTCGATTTAATAGATCTATATAGTGTGAAACAACAACTGGAGCTAAACGCTCTTCTTTGGCCTCCATCATTTGGAGGCCGTGCTTTTCCCACTTAGCAATTTGATTACGCTTAAATAAAAATTGTTGTTGAGCAACACTCTTAATCATCGCTACTTTTTCAATTGTTAATTCACGCTTTATCATTTTTTGCAACGTTAAATCTTCTACACCAACTAATAAAAATAAGTGACGCTTCCGTAGACGAACTAAATAAGGTAAAACACTTTCTTCGTAAAGAAACGTACGTACATCACTAAATAAGATTAATAAACTCCGCTTTTTTTGCAACATTTGCAAATGCTGGAACATCAATGCGTAATTAGATTCAACTTGATCAACATGAATATTGTAAATCGATTTAAGTATAGTTTGTAAATGAGCCATTCCTTTTCCAGGTGGGACATATACTTTAACGTCTTTAGAAAATGCTAGAATAGAAACATAATCACCGTTATTTAACGCTGCGGTTGCTACCGTAATTGCTGCTTCCATTGATTTTTCTAAACGATTACTCTTCGTTAACTCCGTCCCCATCATTCTTCCACAATCAATAAGAAGCGTAATATATTTTCCATGCTCTGGCTCATATTCATTCGTCATTATTTCTCTTAATTTCGCAGTTTGCCGCCAGTTAATTTTCCTCGGATCATCACCTAGAGAGTAACTTCTAATTTTTGAAAATTCTCCTGCCCCACTAATTTGCTTTCTTATTTTTTCACCATCATATAATAAAAACTTTTGAGCATTTTCTAAATATCTCTTTGAGTCCGATAAATCCGGTATAACTCTAATACTAGCTGATTTATCAACAACCATTTGCTTTTCCCAAAGCCCTAAATTACTTTTATATCTTACATAAACTTTGTTTAGCGTATAATTCCCTCTTATCTGAGCACTTGTGTCATACAATACAATTTCTGTTTCCATCGGTTTTATAGTCCCTTGGAAGAGGCTGGAAGACCGAAAATTTTGGGGAAGTCCGTCTTTTAAAGTGTAGTGAATAGCTTTGTTAGAGTTGTTTATCATTTGAATTTGAAACGTACATAACTTACCTCTCTCTATTTCGTCCGGCACAATTCTATTTAAATGGATTTCCTTTCGCTTAGGTGTATAAGCTAAATCAATTAAACTAATAAAAAGTGCTAACAAACTAAACACGAATAGCATAATGGAGACTTGAATAAAAACACCGACCATTACAAATGTTACGTAAATAATGCTTAACAACACAATTAATTTTTTAGTGGGAACAATACCTCTATCTTGGAACAGGAATCGAGCCAACAATCTCTTCCAATACTTGATCAACGGTCGCACCCTCCAATTCTACTTGTGGCGATAATTGTACTCGGTGTCGCAAACTTGGACGGGCAACGATCTTAACGTCATCAGGCGTAACATAATCTCTTCCAGATAAAAACGCCCAAGCTTGTGCCGCTTTACCTATCGATATTCCCGCTCTCGTACTAGCACCTATCCGAATTGCCTCTGTTTCACGAGTTTTTCGAACAATTTGTAATACATATTGTAATACACTATCACTTATCGTGACGTCTTGAATCTGTTTCCGTAATACTAGGAATTCTTCCATTGATATAACTTCTTCTAACGTAGAAGTATTCCAATTATTTTCTAAAACTTGCCTTAACACTATTTTTTCCTCTTCAAAGCTAGGAAAGTTAACTAGTAGTTTAAATAAGAAACGGTCTTGTTGCGCTTCTGGTAATGGATATGTACCTTCGTATTCGATAGGATTTTGCGTTGCAACGACAAAAAACACGTCAGGTAGTTGATACGTTTCACCTTGAATAGTCACCTGCTTTTCTTCCATTGCCTCAAGTAGTGCTGCCTGTGTTTTAGCAGGCGTTCTATTAATCTCATCAGCTAACAAAATATTTGTAAAAACTGGCCCTTTTATCGTTTGAAAGCTGTTATTTTGCATATTATAAATCGTGCTCCCAGTAATATCACTCGGGAGTAAATCAGGTGTAAATTGGATTCTTTGAAATCTCCCACCTAAAAAAGTTGCAAGCGCTCTAACCATTTGGGTTTTTCCTGTGCCTGGTACTCCTTCAAGAAGGACATGTCCTCCAGCTAATGTAGCAGATAGTAGTAATTTCAAATTCATTTCTTGGCCAATGATTCTTTCTGAATATTTATCTAGTAAAGTTACTATTTTCGTATCATTCATCATTCTTCTACCTCTTTCCTTAATTGATCTATTTTCTTGGACCAAGTTAAGTATTCTTTCTTCGTTAACGATTTAGATTGTAATACTTTCGGCAATTGATTTAACAAGCTAGCTAATTCTTTATTAGAAATTTTCGAGCATTTTTCCTCTATTCTTTGCTGAACATCCTCCCACTCTTTATAAGTAGCTATTCCCCACTTTTCTTGCATAATAGCACGAACATAGCTTGCCTGATATTGGAGGGATTCTACATATTTGTTTCCGCGAATATACCAAGCTGATAACGCCCGAATACTTTCATCACTAAAACGTACCATTTCTTCACGTGGTGTTATAATCGTTCCAAATCGTTTTCCTTTATGTAATAACCATAGGAACACTATTATTATGCTATGCAAAAGTAATAATATAAACCATGTTGGATATACTTCCCAATAGCTCGTATTAGGATAATGAACGTAATCATTGAAATAGATAGCATTTGGTTCTTCCAATTCTTTTAAAAGTGTAACAAGGATTGGAATATGGTCTTGTTGTAGTATGGTTCGGTTTGTTACCCAACTACTACTATTTACAACAATTAATGAACCATTACCGTATTGACGTTTCAGCGCTACAACACCATATTCATCTTGTAATAATAGTTCATCACGTTCTTCATTTAAAACTAATCGATATGGAGATGTTATTTCTGCTGAGTACGTACGCTCTTTGTAATCAGATAAGGTGTTGACTATATTGGATGAGGTATCGCTACTTTTTACTTGTAATGAAAATAAATTTGCAGGATTGTCCTTCAAAAGTATAATCGTGTTTCCATTCTTTAAAAATTGCTCATAGTACATTAATTCATCACTATTTCCAAGCGATCCTACACCTATAAGAAAGAGAACATTGTTTGATGAATCTGGTAATAGGTCTGGTGAATAATTCCACCGTTGAACTGACTTGTACTCTCCTCCTAAATACGTATAAAACGCTTTCACACCAGTAGGAGATGGTGAATCCGACATAAATGGTACAAGCTGTTTCTCTTCTGGTGTAAAGGAAATATATGCCGCAATGAGAAGGAGAACTAGGAAAAGAGAAAGTATGAACCATGTCTTTTTTTGTGAGTTTAGTAGTTGCATATTATCTTCCTCCTTAGCTCTCTTTTATCCAACTAACAACTTCATCGCGAAATAATAAATATTGTTCTTTTTTCACATCTTTTTCTCCGTATGTCGCTTGATCAAATAATAGTGCGAGCTTTTGAAATAATTTTGCCACTTCGTTATTTTCCTTCTTTAACTCCTCATAATATTCCCAGTTCGTTTTCCATATTTTTGCTACAACCCATTCTCGTTCATGGAAGTATAAAAGAAAAGCTAGAAATAAATGACGTGTAGCTAAAGAATAGTTCCCCTCATTCTCTTGCTTTTCCGCTTCCTGTAAATGCTTATGAAAAGACCAATTTAGCTCATTTTCACGTTGAAGAGGTTGCGATAGCTCGAATGTTCTTTTTTCCATTCTCTTCTTTAACAATATGAAAAACAATACGATCACGACAATGACAATCATTCCTATTAGAATAAATCCAGGTATTCCGTTACTAGTACCTATCGGAGCACTCCAATTTAAGTTTTCTTCAAGCCACATTAAAAAATTATCCCAAAGTCTCTCTAATATACTTCTATTATCTTCATAATAAACTTGATATTCTTTTCCATTCAATATCGATTCCAGTTGTTTCCTTGCCTGCTCTTCATTTTGCATATTCTCACCTACTTTTGGGAAACAAAATTAATAGATTAATAATTATCAATTAAATCTTTTAAATCATCTGCATCATGTCTTGTTTTACTATCAAAATACATAACAGAATATCCTACCGCAAAAACCATTGTTGTAATTAAGTTCGTCACACTTAAAATTAGTGAGAATAACACACTACTCCCTAAAAAGGATCCGAACGTTACCTCAATAGCTGTTGATATTGCTGTAATAATTAAGAAAAACACGACGTATAACCCAATTAATGGCCATGTTCTTCCACGAGTTAATCCCCAACTTCTACTAAAGCCTGGTGCCTCCTCATCAATAACCGTTGAGCCAAAGTAAAAACCCCATCGTGTTAATAAATACAAAAACGGAATAGCTAATAAAAGCAAAAAGATAAAAATGAGGAAAATACTTGCTATCGGATTGATAAATATCATCGAGAATCCAAAGAAGCTAATTAAAAATATTCCTGCAACGAATAATAGGAACAAAATTAATCCAAATAAAATAGTACTACCCACCATTGGCCAAAAACGAGTAAAGGACTTTTTAATAAGTGTCATATATGTAAACTCTTCATTATTTCGAATGGCGTTTACTCCATGTAATATTGCACCGTGTGCTACTGGATAAACAAAAATACTAAGCAAACCAATTAATATAATTGCTAACTCAGAACCTAAGTTAGTATTATTCACTTCGTAATAATATTCGTCATCCACAAACGTATTAAACATTTGTTCAAACCAATTAGAACCCGCTGCTACATCGCGAATAAAACTAGTACCTGTAGCAAATAAAATGATTGCTTCCAACAATAATAAAGGACCTATTAATATGAGAAAAATTAATAAAAAATCTTTAAAGTTATTTTTACTAATCTGAAAAGTTACATCTAATATTTCCCCAAATTTTTTCGGTCTTGAAAATTGCTTGTTCATTGTCCCATCCCCCTATTATTTAAAACCCAAATGTTGTCAGTATTAGTTTATTTTATCATTAGTTAGGAAGATTGAAGAGTAGGAAAACTGAATTTTTTCATTATTTATTAAATTTTTTTGTAACACATAAAGGAATAGTGGTATCTTTCTTATAAACATGTATAAAGGAGAGATTTTATGCTTCATCATATTGAACTGTATGTTTCAAATTTAAATAGGTCAAAGCAGTTTTGGGGTTGGCTTTTAGAAGATGTACTACATTATGAAAAGTATCAAGAATGGGAAAGTGGAATTAGTTATAAATACGAAAGTATGTATATTGTTTTCGTTCAAACAGAACAACGATTTTTGGAGCCTTCGTACCATCGATGCAGAGTCGGTTTAAATCATTTAGCATTTCAAGTTCGTAATCGAGAAAAAGTGGATGAGATTACAAAGCTAATAGAACAACGTGAGCTGAAGATTTTGTATAAGAACAGCCATCCTTATGCAGGCGGGAATGATCATTATGCAGTATACTTTGAAGATCCTGATCGCATAAAAGTTGAAATCGTAGCAATGTCTTAACTTTTATATTCAGCTTGGTAAGAATTTTCTTATAGCATATTTTTCACTTTTTGAGTGATTCTATTAATAGTTTGAACATTATAAGGGGGCTTAAACAGTGAATATTCAACGAGCTAGAGAAATTGCAGAATCTGGAGATTTAGCAAAAGTAACATTAAATGGCATTCCTGTATACATACAGCATGTGGATGACGATGGAGATACAGTCCGAATTTATCCACTAAATGATCCGCAAAATGAACAAAACGTATCGGTTCAACAATTACAAGAAGGTTGAAATTTCGCTTCAACCTTCTTCTTTTAAAATTTTTAATTCGCTATAAATACTAATCGTATCCTTCATCTTCATTCTAACTAATCCACTTGAGGATGGTGCGACAAAATCAATTGTTCCTTCTACCACACAATCTTCTTGTTTTCCCCAAGGGGCTTTTTTCTTGCCGCTGAGCTGCAAATAAACACCTTTACCAACATAACAAACAATTTTCGGACGATATTTCTTTATTTTATTTTTCAATGTTTCTTTTCCTTCTGCATACTCTTCTTTCGTTATTTCATCGGCAGCTTTCGTTGGTCTAGCAACAATATTCGTTAACCCATATTGAAAATCTAAAACTGTGTAATCTTCGGATGGGTGCAATTTTTTAGGTGTTAAGCTTGATTCGTGAAGAATTTTCCAAAATCGATTATTCGGATTTGCGAAATGATGCCCCGTCTCACTAGACATAATACTCGGATTAAACCCAACAAATAGTATTTCTAAATTGTGTTTTATATGGTCTTGCACTAATTTTAGCTCTTCCACTTTTTACATTCCCTCGTGTTTTAGTTTCTTTCGTAAATATATTGTTCCTCCAACGAGTAACGCTAGTCCTATTAAGAAACTACCTATCAATATCATATCTAATTTATACCACGCCTCGATGAAATAAACCGCTATCGCAATTAGAAAAATACCAATTTGGTAACTAATAAAAGAGAATAAATACTGTTTATTATCTTTCATAAAAAAATCCCATTTAAACCAACTATATATTGCTGCACCTATTGCTAAATAAAATATCACTTGTAGTATTATTGGAGATGCTGTTTCCATTGTAGTTCCCACCCTTTTTATACGTATAAACTATTTCTGTTAAAGTATAGCATACGTACTTTTACTTTTACGCTTCAAAACATTGAAAAAAGCGATAGTTTTACCTATCGCTTTTTGTTCTCTCCTATACTGTTGGCTTTTTCTTTAATAATCCGACCATTAGTGCCGTTATGACAGAACCGATGACGATAGCTAATAAATATAAAAGCATACTTCCAGAAACGATTGGAACTACGAAAATACCACCGTGTGGAGCTGGTAAACCAATTCCGAAAACCATTGTAAGTGCACCTGCTACTGCTGAACCTACAACTGCAGAAGGAATTACACGCATCGGATCTGCTGCAGCAAACGGAATCGCCCCTTCTGTAATGAAACTTGCTCCCATAATATAATTCGTTTTTCCAGCTTCACGTTCTTGTTTCGTAAACTTATTTTTGAACAAAGTTGTCGCCAACGCTATTCCTAATGGAGGAACCATTCCACCTGCCATAATTGCAGCATGTGGTGCATAGTTTCCGGCGTCAATCATAGCAATCCCAAACGTAAATGCTGCCTTATTAATTGGACCACCCATATCAATGGACATCATTGCTCCAAGTATAAGACCAAGTAAAATTAAATTACCCGAGCCTAAACCACCTAATATTGAAATTAAACCTTCATTGAAAGCTTTTAAAGGAGTTACAATATATAGCATAAACATCCCAGTAATAAAGATACCGAAAAGAGGGTAAAGAAGCACTGGTTTTAACCCTTCTAGAGAGGCCGGCAAACCACTTAATGCTTTTTTAATTCCTAACACAATATAGCCTGCAAAGAAACCAGCGATGAGTCCTCCTAAAAATCCGGCCTCACCAGTTGACGCAATAAGTCCTCCAATCATACCTGGAGCTAGACCTGGACGGTCGGCGATACTCATTGCAATAAATCCGGCTAAAACTGGAATCATTAGACCAAACGCATTCCCACCACCGATAATCGATAGCGCTTCTGCAAACCAATGGTAGTCCGGGTGATCCGGATTAGCAGCTTCAATTCCGAACATGAACGATATAGCGATTAATATTCCTCCACCTACGACAAACGGAAGCATATTAGAAACACCGCTCATTAAATGTTTATAAAACTGTGAGCCGCCTTTTCTATTTCCTTTTTCCTCCTCGTTAGAACTCTTGCCACTACTAACAAAAGTTGTCCCTTCCCCACGCTTAGCTTTTTCTAGCAATTCCTGTGGCTTCCTAATCGCTTGTGCAACTGGGACTTCAATTATTTTCTTTCCTGCAAATCGTTCCATCTCAACTTGCTTGTCAGCCGCTACAATGATCCCTGCTGCCGCCTCGATATCACTAGCTTTTAATTTATTTTTAACACCACTTGATCCATTCGTTTCAACTTTAATGGATAATCCTAATTCTTTTGCTTTATTTTTTAAAGCATCAGCAGCCATATACGTATGGGCGATTCCAGTTGGACAAGCTGTTACCGCCAAAATCATACCAGCTTCTTCTACTACTTCTTTTTCCTCTTCTTTGAAAAGTTCTTTTTCCTTTTCATTTATTATATCGATTATTTCTTGTTTACTATTTGCTTGTAACAATTGATTTCGAAAATTAGTATCCATTAGCATCGAGGATAACCGAGATAACGTTTCTAAATGTGCATTGTTAGCTCCTTCGCTTGCAGCTATCATAAAAAATAAATGACTAGGTTGAGAGTCTAGAGATTCATAGTCTACTCCTGCTTTTGAAATTCCAAATGCAATTGCAGGAGTTTGAACTGCCTTAGTTTTTGCATGTGGAATCGCAATACCTTCTCCAATTCCCGTCGTACTTTGGGCTTCTCTTTCTTTTATTTTCTGCTCAAATTCTACTTTATCTTGAAGTTTTCCCGCTCGATCTAACGTATCAACAAGTTCGCGAATAACACTTTCTTTTGAACTTGCCTTTAATCGAAGGGATATCGTTTCTTCTGTCAATAATTGTGTGATGTTCATTTTTTAATGTCCTCCAAATTTACTTCCTGTAATACTACTTCATTAAGTAATCTCTCAACCTCTTCTTTTTCACAAAGGTCATGAGAAAATGCAGTCGCGCTACCAGCTGCAATTCCATTTTGTAATGCATGCAAAATATTTTTTTCTTTACTGTATCCTGCTAAGAAGCCTGCTACTAACGAGTCTCCCGCACCTACAGAGTTTTTCACTACACCTTTAGGTGCTTTTGCAAAATACGTTCCTTGCTTCGTTGCTAAGATGGCGCCATCTCCGGCCATAGAAACGATAATATTTTCTACCCCTTGCTCTAACACTTTCTGTGCGTAATGAATCGCTTCTTCTGTTGATTCTATTGTTACATTAAATAGATCACCAAGCTCATGATGGTTCGGTTTTATTAAAAACGGCTTCCAATCGAGTAGTTTAGTTAACATTTCTCCACCAGTATCAAGTACCACTTTAACGTTATTTTTTGCACATACGCTCATGAGCGTTTCATAAATAGTAGAAGGCATTGTATTAGGAATACTTCCAGCTAGCACTACAATATCCCCTTCATTTAATGATTGTAGTTGTCCAATTAATAGGTCGATGTTATTCTCTGACACTACCGGTCCAGTTCCATTTATTTCTGATTCCATCTTGGCTTTTAGTTTCACATTAATTCTTGATACACCTTCAACTTCAATAAGTTTTTCATTAACTTGTTCCTCTAATAATTTTTCTTTAATGAAGTTTCCCGTGAACCCAGCTACAAACCCTAGAGCAGTTGTGCTTGTCCCTAATTTTGTTAGCACTCTCGATACGTTAAGCCCCTTTCCACCCGGATAATACATAGTTTGGGAGGCTCTGTTGACAACACCTTCCTGAAATGAAGAAATACTCATTACGTAATCAATCGAAGGGTTTAATGTTACGGTATAGATCATTGTTGCACCACCATCACTGTTGTTTTTTGTTCATAGGTTGTCTTTACATCTTTTTCGATTTGGTTCGTTATTATCGTTGCTTCTTTTAAATCGGCAATTTTAATAAACGTTATATCATTCATTTTTGTATCATCAATCAAGACGTAAGCTTGTCTTGATTGTTTAATTGCTAACTGTTTGACGTTTGCTTCTTCTGGATCTGGTGTTGTATAGCCAGCAGTTGGATGAGCACCATTTGCACCAATAAATGCTTTATCAAAGTAATAACTACTTAAACTTTCTACTGCCTTACTTCCCACGATCGCCCCTGTTTTAGGCTTCATATAGCCCCCAACTACATAAGTAGGAATTCCTTTTTCCGTAAGGATTTGAATATGGGCAAATCCATTAGTAACAACGGTTATATTTTTTTTCGTTATTTTTGTAATGAGTTGTAATGTCGTTGTTCCAGCATCAATATAGATGCAATCTCCGTCTTCGATAATAGAAGCTGCTAATTCAGCAATTTCCTTTTTCTTAGTGAGATTTTGAGAAGATTTCTCTTGAATACTTAATTCTTCGCCTTTTTGATGAAGTCTAGAAGCTCCACCATGAACTCGCTTTAATTTTTTTTCTTGTTCGAGCTGACTTAAATCTCTACGGATTGTTGATTCTGATGCGCCTGTTATATCAATTAACTCTTGAATTTTTACTATTTCTTGTACTTGCAACAAATCTAATATTATTTTTTGTCTTTCTGGTGTTAACATTCCATCACCTTTTCTAACGACGATTGTATTCATTATCGAGAAGATACCTTATCATTTAACTTTCACTGTATATTGTATTGTAAGTGTTTGCATAAATCAACCAAAAACATTCATTTTCCATCAACTTCTTTCAAAATCAATCACAAACCATCAATCAGTAAAACAAAAAAACACCACTAATGGTGTTTTTTGTTAGTATTCATCTTTTATGAAGGACTTCGAAATTCTGGAAAATCAAAGATCCATTTCATCCAAAATGACTGAACTCTTGAAAGTTGTCGTTGATACGTATTATATTGTCGTTCATAGTCTTGCCGTAATTTAGATGGAACTTCTCCTTGTGCTTCTCTCTTATCATATTGCTCTTCTAATTGTTGGAGTTTAACAATTTGCAGTTGTATATTTTGATAAGTCATAACCGCCAAAAAACTATATAAAAATACAATTAAAACAAGCGTCAATCCTAAATATTTCATTAAAGTTGTTTTCATAATATCCCCTACCCCTTCCATTTATAATATGTAAAATAGAAAGCAAGGGCACGGCGTTTAATAAATTTTTGTATTTTCAAATGATTTCGAGGGAAGAGGATAAGACAAAACTAAATTGATCATGATAAAAAACGAACTAATGTAGGATTAGCGGAGGAAATATACGGAGACTCCAGCGGGAAGAAAGGCATAGGTGAGACCCCGCAGTGCGCAACAGGAGGCTCACCAGCCGCCCGCGGAAAGCGAAGTATATTTCCGAAGCGGTTTTTCCCCGTATATGTATTGCTTCTTTTTTACTTTGATGAAAATAGTTATGTCCCTATCTCCTCTACTATTTACTCTAAAAACGTTTAAATTGAAATCAGAGTAAACTATTAGTAATATAGAATCATGTTAAAAACGGAGGTACACCTTATGACTACAGTATTAGATATTATTATTGTGGCGGCATTCGCCTTTATCTTTTTCGGTGCATATCGCTTTATAAAAAACAAACTAACTAAATAATTAGCGCATGAGAAAACGGCTACCTAGAAATGAGATAGCCGTTTTTCTTCATATTTTTTTGTCATTCTAAAAGGTAAATATAAGAGGAGAAAAATGATAAAAACTACTAATTCAAGGAAAATAATGTAGATAGGATAAGGTCCTAACATATCTAAAAGAGTTGGATTAGCAGGCTTTCCCATTAAAAACATATAATTCCCACCAGTAACAATGTTAATGACATAAACAATGAGCGCAATACATTGCAAACTTATAAATGCTTTCCACAAGGAAGAAAAAGAAATCCTGTATTTTTCTACCCAAATCATATATAAAATGGCCAGTATAATCATACTATGTGCAAGGAAGAATTGGATAAAACGGAAATGCGGGAATCCGTAAAACAGTTCCGGTGTCAGCAACGCTTGTATAGCACCACCAATGCCTAAAAAATAAACGACTTCAAGAATAATTTTTTGTTTCGTCAGCATCATCCAACAACATAAATAAAGACTGATAGAGCATAGCTGTAATGGTAACGTATCTTTAACATTCCATACATTCATAGATAAATACCAAACGTTCAAAGATAGTTCACTAATAATTAGCAGAAATAAAATGAACCATCTGACATATCGTGTGATAAAAGGACTGTTTCTAAAAAGATATAAGGCTACTACAGCAAGCAATATAATTATAAGAACGAAAATATGTGTGGTAGAGAATATAAGTGATCCCTTTAATACATTGTACGGGTCTAAAAATGTTTCTAACATTTTTTTCTATCCCTTCTCTTTAACTTTTACTTTTACTCTAAAAAGCGCGCTCGTTCTTCTGGCGTAGGTAACATACAAGCAGCTTTCTTTCCGAACCATTTATAACGATTTTTTGCAAACTTATCATAAATCCAATCACGAATAGCTCGTGGAATAATGATAAAGACATAAGCTAACTTCCACGGAAACGTTAAATGCTTACAAATTTTTAAGGCAGCATCAGATTTTGTAAAAATGCCTTTTTCTGTTACTAAAACTACACTATCCGTTAAAATTGAATGTTGTTCTATCAATTGTTGACCAGTTTTTCCTTGTAACGATGCAAATAAAAAAAGTTCCTTAGCATCACGTTTCATAATAAATTGCACGGATGATTCACAAAAGTTACAAACACCATCAAAAAGTATGATTGGTCGCATATTACTCCCCCCACTTTTACTACCTAATTCTTTATTCCTATTATAAGAGAACAATTATAAGAAATATATGACTATTTATTAAAAATACTTGAATCAAAAAGCTGTTTTCGTATATGATAAAGTATATATTTAAGAAAAAAAGAAGCAAAGTGCGCCAACACTTTGCCTCCTGACTTGGATAATGTCCGCGGAAAGCGCGGCTACTGTGGAGCACAAGTAAATAATCCACCCGGCTACCTTAACAGCAATTAAGTCACGGGTGGATTATTTTTTTGTGATTTCCTTTATTAACACTATGACAATATTTAAGAACGCCAAAATAAACATTCCGGTCAACAATGCCACTTGGATCTCACTCATCGGCACCACCTCCATTCCCACAGAGGCTTTAGCCGCTCCACCCGTCTATTATACAAGTCTTACCTATTATAACATGTCCACCTTTTCAGGAACATGTGTTTGTAGACCTATTTTGTATTAAATTCCTAACAATTAATTATATACGATAATTGTTCACAATTAATTTCCTAATATAGTTGTGACGTACCATATACATATGTATACTGTTATTTGTATACTTTTTTACTAAGCTCAAATGAACTTAAAATTTTCTACGTAAGCGAGGAACGTCATGTACTACAAAACGATTAAACACCCGTCTTCGAAAGAATGGATTGTTCTATTTCACGGCTTCGGTGGAAACGGTACCATTTTCTATAAACAGTTAAAAGCATATCGCTCCAATTATAATTTACTGTTATTAGATCTTCCTGGTCATGGGAAATCACCATTACCTCAAGGTGTAGATTTAATGGAATATTCTGCTCAAAAAACAATCACTATATTAGAAGAGTTAAAGATTTGTTCCGCTCATTTTATTGGACTATCTTTAGGAACGATTGTTATGCAAGAAGTAGCATTATTGAACCCAAAAAAAATCAAATCAATGATATTAGGTGGGGCTACTCCTAAATTAAAAAAATGGGGAGAGCTGTTATGTCGAACATCTATGCTTTATCCAGTTCGAACACTATTACCTCATATGGTTCCGTATAAAATATTTGCAAGAGTATTGTTACCGAAAAGTAATCATGCAGATTCCCGTAAAGCGTTTATTCAAGAAGCGTACAAGCTTTCAAAAGAAACATATATAAAATGGATCATTGATGGGGTTTATAAAAAAACTGCATTTTATAAGTTAAATCAACATGAAAACAACATCCCAAAACTGTATATTTCAGGTTCAGAAGACCATATGTTCCTTCAAAATACAATAGATTACGCTACAAAAGAATCGAATGCACGGATGGAAATTATTCCGAATTGTGGTCATGTGTGTAATATTGAAGAAAGTAGTAAATTTAATGATCTATCACTTTCATTTATGGAAGAGGTAAATGAGCAAAAACATTCTCGTCAAGTTGTTTAATGATAAAAAGCTGCCCACTCCCTCACAGGAAATGGACAGCTTTTTTTATCATTTTTTCGAACGGTTTACTGTTTTATGGACTTTTTTCCATTTATCCTTTTCGACACTTTGGGCACGTTTATCATTCTTTCTTTCTAAATAAGCAAGCTCTCTTTGTAGCTTTACGTAACTTTGAAACCTGGAGAGGTCCAACTTTCCTTCTTGAATCGCTTCTCTCACAGCACAATTCGGCTCTCCATTATGCGTACAGTCTCTAAATTTACAAGCTTCTGCTAACTCCTCTATATCTTGAAAACTACTTTGTAATCCACTTTCTACTTCCCATAATTGGAGCTCTCTCATTCCAGGAGTGTCTAGAACAAGTCCACCATCGGTAAGCACGTGTAATTCTCTATAAGTAGTTGTATGTCTACCTTTATCATCATCTTCTCGAATCCCTTTAATGACCATTTTTTCTTCATCTAGTAAATAATTCGTAAGCGTTGACTTTCCTGCCCCGGAAGAACCAAGCAATGCGACCGTTTTTCCTCGTTGGAAATAATGTTGAAGTACTTCTAAACCTATTCTTTCTTTTACACTAACAACATGTATTGGTACACCAAATGCTACCGTTTCAATTTCCGCAACTGCATTTCCTATATCATTACAGAGATCGGCTTTCGTTAATATGACGACTGGGTTTGAACCACTTTCCCAAGCTGAAATTAAATAGCGTTCTAACCGCCTCACATTTAAGTCATGATTTAACGATTGAACAAGGAAAACAGTATCAACATTAGCTGCTACAATCTGTTCTTCGGTAGTGGTGCCTGCATTTTTTCGAGAAAACTTACTATATCTAGGTAACACCGCATTTATTATTGCTTTTCCTTCCCCTACGCGTTCTGTCAGTACGACCCAATCTCCAACTGTAGGGAATTCTTCCCTAGACTCCACTTCAAATCGATATTTACCTGAGATCTCTGAAAGAAGTTCACCTTTTTCTGTCATCACTCTGTATAACCGTTTATGTTCTAACATGACGCGTCCTACTAAACTATTTTCATTATCTGTTCTTATTAAGTGTTGCTGTAAAAAATCATTCCATCCTAAATCGATTTTGTTCAATGTTAATTCCTCCAATAAGTTGGTTTTTTCAATAAAAAAAGACCGCAAACAGTTGTTCACGGTCTTTCTGTTCCAAAAATAAAATCCATGAGCAACACACAGCCCATGAACTACATACCAACTTATTTATAGAAATAAACAAATTATAAATAATAGCGACAGGGCTGTGTTACATTATGAAATTGAGCTGTACTCGTTACAATTAACATTTTCATAAAACATCCCTCGCTTTCCTTTTTATGACTATACGGTTATTTTATGTTATTTGATTATAAATGTAAAGAGTTTTTCGTTAATTCTCATCCAAATCATTTGCTTGCTTTAAACGTAATTTATATATGTAGAAGATTGGGATAAATCCACAAACGGATATAATTGCACCAACAACTAGTCCATTTCCCCAATTGAAATTTGGAGTGATGGATGTGAAATAAGCTATTCCGAAAGAAATAAGCAACAAAACAATTAGAGAAATATAGAAAGACTTTTTCGGATTTTTTATACTAGTTTCATGCTCTACACTTACACTCATTGTTAAATAAGCATAAACGATAGTAGTAATCATAAAAACTGCCCATAATGGATTTTGGCGCATTCCGTCAAGACCGCCAACAATTAACTCATAACATAAGATCGCTAGTATCCCCACAGTTTGAACGATATAAGCTATTTTTATATGCTGTAAGTTTCTTAATACAAGTCTTTCATCTGTTATCTTTTTCATAAAATGCCTCCTGATCCACCCAGAAAATTTCGTCGAGCTTTGCATTGACCGCATAACAAATTTGTAAGCAAAGCTTTAGAGAAGGGTTGTATTTTCCTTTTTCTATTAAACTAACCGTTTGTCTTGTTATACCAATACAGTCTGCTAATTGTTGTTGCGTTAAACCTGCTTTTACTCTTGCAACCTTTACATTATTTCTCATACTCAAACCTCCAACATAATAGTAACATATATATTACATAATGCAATATATATGTTGCGAGTTATTTAAAAAAGGACTGCATTTCCATTTTAAAATGCAGTCCCAAAATGTTATCGTGGTTTTCCAGTTATAATTAGTTGAAGTTTTTCACTCCATTCAGATAAACCTACTTCGTTTTCAGCTTGTGCATATAAGAAATGGTTACCGTTTCCATACTGATCTGTATAACTAAATGTACCATCTTCTAATACTTCCACTGACTCTAGTAATGTTCGTTTCTTTCCTTTCTCTTCATAAATGTGAACGATAGAACCAACTTCTCCTTTACCTGTTATCGTAACCGTTGATTCATTAGTTTGAATTCTTGATTCATCCCACGTTGGTGCTGCTGGAATTGTCGGAGTAGGTTGCTCCTCTTCTATTTCAGCATCCCTTGCAAATTGTAATGACTGTATAAATAATTGTTTTCCTTTTTCTGTCCACCCATAATCAGGTCCGATAATATTCGTAACGGCGAAAGAAGATAAATACAGGTGCATATGGTTCGTTCCTTTAAACTCATATGCTACAGAAGCGCCTTTATCGTCACCATCTACATTTATATTACTTATCACTTTACCAGGAAGATCCTGATACGTTGCATACGGACTTTGATTCGCATGTATTTCTATATAGCCATCGTCATCCGTTAACCCTTCAAATATTGGATGCTGTTCATTAAGTTTTAACAAAACTGCTCCTTCGTTATAACCATGCTTGTCGAGTATTGGCGTTGAAAAAGCTTTTTCTAGTAGTGAGATAGAGCCTTCCCCAGCCCAAGAACCTACAAAAACTATACTTACTTCATGGACTGCCGCTGCATCAATTAACCGCTCCAATTCTTCTTTCGTCCCTTTATTAGAATTCACAATAACCAACTCATAGTTTCCAAGATTATCACTAACATTCCAATCTTGACCTTCAGCGTATACTTCTTCGCTATTTAAGAAGTTTACAAGATTGTTATTCCAATCACCAATAACCGCTACTTCAATGGCATTCATCGCAAGAGTGATAGTAATGTCTTCCTCTTCTACGACAACTACCGTAGAAACAGAAATATAACCATCCATATGAGCCGTTATTTCATATTCACCTTCTAAAAGATCCGCAAATTCAAAATATCCATCTTCATTTGTCGTTAATTCCTCTAAAAGTATCGAACTAGAAACTTCTGTTAATGTTACTTTTGCTTCCGTAATACTCTCTTCAGTACGGTTGTTTATAACTGTCCCAGTAATCGTCATACCATCTAGTTTAGTTAATGTAAAATTAGCTTCTACTGATTCTCCTAAGTTTTCGACAACAACCGTTTCTGTTTTCTCTTCATAACCTCTTGCTAGCGCTTTTACTTCATACGTACCGGAGCCTACTCCTAGTCGATACTGTCCTTGCGCGTTTGTTTTTGTTTCATAGCCAAGCGCTTCAATAACAATTGTTGCATTAGAGATTGGTTCACCATCTTCTGTAGTTACAGTACCAACTATTTCTCCTAAACTAGCAGAAATGGCCCAATCGATTGCATTCGTATAAAGTTGTTTTCCTTCTTCTGTCCATCGCGTTTCCGGTTGTCCGTAAGAGCCAACTCTCATTCCAGACAGTAAAATATGGACAGAGTTTGCACTTGCGAATTCAAATCCAATTCCTTCTCCTAATACCCCGCGTTCATCATGTGAGATGGAACCAATTGTTGTACCACTATAGCCAGAATAAACTGCATATTGTTGGCTACTAGTACCATTATTTAAAATTTGAATTTCATCTTCTGTAAAGCCAGCAAAGATTGGATGTTCATGTAACACTTTCACGTTCACATGACTAGGTACGAAAGCCCAACTTACGTTTGCTGGGTTCCCAACAGCATCGGACAAATCACGAATTGTACCTCCACTAAATTGAGAACTAAATATAATACTTACATCATTTTCTGATGTTGCTTGTAAAAACTCATTAAACTGAGCTTGACTCATATTAGAATGTTTGTCGTTGAATATAATGACTGCATATTCACTTAAATTGTCCATTAATGGTGATAAATTACTATTTACAATAACTTCCGAATCGTAGCCTCTATCTGAAAGAAATTGTTGTATCCGATCCCCATATGTGGATGTGGCGACAATTGCAACCTTTTCAGAAGTTTGAAGTAAAAACGGAACGACTATGCTTTCGTTTTCTTCTACTACAACATTCGCTTGTACGACAGACGTATGTCCAGGAGCTGATGCACGAACAGAATAAGTGCCAACAGGGACATCGACTTCATATTCTCCGTTTTCATCTGTCATTGTTGTAATCGGAGTACCCATAATAGTTATGGTTGCACCTTCAATTGGAGTTTCATCTTGTCCATGTAAGACAGTTCCTTTCACTAGTCCAGCACGGTCTGTCGATAACTGGAATGTCCTATTTATCGTTTCTCCATTTTCTAATTCTACTTCAAATTGATCTGTTACATGGCCGAACGCTTCTACCTTTAACGTATATTGTCCAGATGGTAGCCCTAAATAAAAGTTGCCTTCTACATCTGTTTCTACTATTTTACCTGTCTCTAGTACGGTAATAGTCGCTTTGACATTCCGTTCTTGTTGATTTTTCACGCTACCATATAATTCTCCGACTAGCGCTTCTTCATTTTCTAACGCCCAATTAATAGCATTTAGGAAGATCGTTTCACGATTCTCATCAAAGTGTTGGCGATTACCTGGATGGAAATTGGAGCTAAAAGTGAAATTCGCAAGTAAAATTTCAACAGATTCACTTGTTCGACCTTTATAAGCAATAGCACTACCTACTCTTCCATCTGTATCGTGGATCACATCAGCTATTACCGTCCCGTCATATCCATCAAACGCATAATAATAATTCGATCCAGCTAACATTGAAAACTCCGTCGGTACACCTTCTAATATTGGATGATTCTCCAATATCGCCCCTTTCATTCCTGCCTTACTTCCTCTAATCTCAACTGGAGGATTGTTCTCATATTCGTATAAATAACGAATTGCTCCTCTCCCACCATGTTGTCCTGTCCAAATGACTGACGTATTCGTTTCATTTAAAGCTAGTTGGAAGGCTGAAAATTCATCTTTAGTTGGAATTAAGCTATTATTATAATCAGAGTTCGCTATAACTAAATCTATCTCTTGTAATAGTTCTAAATCCGTATAGAACATGTTTACTACGTTATAACCTTTTCCTTCTAAATAATCTTCCATCGATACAGCACTAGAAGCTGTAGCGTCTACAATTACCCCAATTGTTGGAGAAGGTTTTAATTCAATCGATAAATTTAATTGTTCGGACTCTTCGATTGTAACTTCCATTTCTTTATGAACATAGCCGTCCTTAACCATTTTCAATATATAATCCCCAGGCTCTAATCTAGAAATAGAAAAGTTCCCTTGACTGTTCGTTACACTCTCTCTTGGTATTCCTACGATATTTACTTCTACGCCTTCTAGTGCTGATCCGTCTTTTTCATCCTCTATCGTACCAACGATGGAACCAACATTTTCAGAAACAACCATTTCAATTTCCAGTGGTTCAAAGTTATTATCTAGACGGATTTGTTCTATCTTTCTATCATATCCAAAAGAGGTAATTGTAACGTCATAATCACCATCTTTTATAGCGATAGAAAATTCTCCTGTTGAAGGGTCTGTAGCGGTATCAAATGGTACTCCGTCCACTTCTACACTCGCATAAAGGGGATTAGCTTCTTCATCTGTAATTACACCAGAAATCACATTAAACTGTGTATAAGCAGCCCATACAACTGCATTCGTTAGCAGTCGAAGCCCTTCTTCCGTATAGTGTTCAAAATGATGGTACAAACCAAATCCGTGACCACTCATAAGTAGTTCTACACTATTATCCGTTCTAGGCTTATATGCAACTCCTAAACCATGTGAATCTGCATTTCCTTCATGTGTAATCTCCGCTATCGGATAACCACTATAATCATCAAAGTAACTAATTCGGCTACCACTTGGCAACAATAACTCTACTTGTTCCCCGACTTCTATTCCTTTAAATATAGGATGTTCTTCTAAAAGAACATAATTTGCCGCTTTTGTCGTATCTGCTACATTTCTTCTAACTTGTGGATCCTCTCTGTAATTGACTAAATGATTTATACCCGAACCTGAAGAATATACGTCACCAAGTATAACACTCGTTTTCGCTTCGTCTGCTTTCTCCATCATATTTTCAAATATTGATTTGTTAAAACTACTACCCGAAATGTCATTAATAAAAATAACATCGTAATTACCGACTTCTTCGGCTACATTTTGAACGGATAATGGTGTGACAGGAATTCCTGCTTGACTCATTGTATATTGGAAATTTCGATTTTGACTGAAATAGTCCCCTAATACCGCTACTTTTGGCGTTGGATATAGACCTATTTCCAATTCATCTTGTACTCTACCTACTTCGATATTTTCTGAGTGAAAAATGTATCCTTCCTTTTCAATTCTGAGTTTATATTGTCCATACTGTAGACTCGTAAACTCAAATCTTCCGTTAGAAGTTGTTTCCTGCTCAACAATAATTTCTTCATTTTGAATTAACTTTACTTCCGCATTTGCTATTCCTAGTTGTGTAATACTATCGGTTACATTACCAGATAACCGATCTCCATTTGAGTGGTGTAATACAATCGTAAGCTCAACCGGTTCACCATTTATTATTGTTACTTGTTCTCGTTGCGTTGCAAATCCTGGAGATCTTATTTCTAACACAAAGGTTCCTACGTCATGATAAAATTGAAATTCACCTTCTACATCTGACTTTTCTTGTTGGTTTGTTTCCACTATTATAACTTCCGCTTCTACTGGGTTACCTTCAAAATCTACAATCGAACCACTAACTTCACCAAAGGTAGCTTCTTGTAAATAACGGACACCGTTAAAAAGAATCGATTGCATGTCAGCTAACCAGCCTTGGAGGGGCGATACCCACGGTGAAGCGGCATGACTTCCTAATAATAAATGAGCACTGTTTTCTGAAACTGCCTTATAAGCTACCCCAGTACCTACCATTCCTTGTGTTGTACTTCCAATGGAAGCGAGATGTCGACCTGAATAACGGTTAAACCATGCAAAGTCACCTGTTCTCGTATAAAGTGTAACTCGCTCTCCTTTATTCATGCCTTCTAGAATTGGATGCTCTTCATCAGCTTGCAACCTAACTTGCCCAGACCCATAATAATGCGCAATTTCTTTTGGATCTTGTGTGTATTCAGTTAATTGACGAATAGAACCATAATTAGATCCCCACGCGTCCGCAAAAATTAAGCTAACATCATGCTCTTTTGCTACATCAATTAATTGATTAAATAACGTTTCATCAGGTTTCCAACCACCAGAACCGTAGGCGCCATTTAAATAAACAACATCATAACGGTAAATATCATTAATAATATCCCACTCGCGTTCTTCTGCTAGGAATCCATTCATATTTAATAATGCAGTTACTTCACCTTGAAAGTCATTCAACACAGCAATGTCAAAAGGTGAAAGTTCCACTGTCATCACTGCTAATTCATTAGGAGCAACAGTTACTGGTAGTAGCACTTTCTCGTAACCGTTTAATAAAAATTCAACATTATATGTTCCTTCAAAAATTTCTTCCACATGGAGCTCACCTTGTTCATTAGAGACTCCTTGTAAACCTGTATCTTGAATGACAATATCAACATTAGGTAAACGATTACCTGTTCGTTTATCTTGTACAGAAATTTGCAATGCTCCTATTTCTGCATCCTCTAATTCATAATTCAGCGTTTCTTTGTAACCAGAAACGATCATCACTTCATCTTCTATTTGTTTCTTCCCATACGATGAAACCTTTAATGTGTATGTTCCTGGTTCATGCTGTAACGAAAATGCACCTTCATTAGATGATTGTGTTCGGTAATTTGTTTCCGCAATTGCAATAATCGCTTCTGTACCATTTCCGTCCGAATCCGTGATAGTACCTTCTATCGTCCCGTTAGAAACATAACTATCTATCCCACTACGATGTGGTACGATTACATTTCCAGGTACAATAGGTATGCCAGAAGTACTATAATCTTGTAGCGACATTTCTTTAAGAATAGAACCGCTATATACGTCTAGCGCGTAAAGCGTACCGCTAGTCCCTGCAAAAAATAGGATTCCATTTGCACTTACAGATCCGTTGTGTACACCGAAACCTACGAATCGATTACTCCAAAGTTCGGTACCATTTTCACGATGGAAAGCCCGTACAATAGGTTGAGTCGAGGAATTAACGATTACAAATTCTTCATATACGATCGGAGAACCTGCTTGAGTATCTCCTATGCCGCCAACTTGCCATACATGTTCCCCATTCACTGCGTTTAACGCGTGCAATGTACCACTACCATTGCTAAAGTTCGCACTTGTCACGTAAAGCGTCCCTTCCTGATATACCGGACGAGAAGCAAACCCTTCGTTCGATAGTGTAATAGACCATGCTTCAGATCCATCTTCCACACGTAAAGCACGTAACGTCCGGTTGTCATACGTACCTATAAAAATTAGCCCTTCACCTAATGTTCCACCAAAATAGGAGGCTCCACCAAGTTCTTTTCTCCAAAGGGTTTCACCATTGTCAGCATTTAGTGCGTAAAAAGATGGATTATCATTTAAACCAGACCCAATGTATAAAACTCCATCCTTATAAATGGCAGATTCATATACAGCCGGTTGTCCAATAGACTTACTCCATATCGTTCTACCAGTTTTTAAGTCTAATGAATACATCGTTCCATCTTGTCCACCTGATACAAATACTTTCCCGTCCGCAATAGTCGGGGTAGAGCGATTTGTAGCACCGAGTCGAACACTCCAAATTTCTTCACCAGTCGACCGATTTAACGCTGTAATCCATCCACGATCCGTAGTAAATACAACCGTATTTTCTGTTACCGCAGGAGTAGAAAACAAAATTTGACCTTTTGAGCTTGTTGAATATGTCCACTGTTTTTGCATTCCGTCAATATCAATCGCATTTGGTGATACCGCATTTCTTTCATAACTATAATTCGCTGTTGACCAATTGCTATTGGATGATAGGTTATGCTCGTCTACGTACAAATCAAGTTCTACATTGTTAGTTATCTCAACTTGTTCCGTATGTCCTTTAATTCCTTCCCCTGTAATAATTAATTCGTAGTTACCTATCGGAATATTTGAAACAGAAAAAGCTCCACTTTCATTCGTTCGTACTGCCGCTAAAGGCGTCCCTTTCATTCGAATATATGCAAATCGTACCGGTTCATTTGACGTAGTCTCTCTTACAGTACCTGTAACCGTATATCTCTCCGAAGGTTGTAACACCCATTGCACTTCTGTTGTTTCCCCTTTTTTCACTGTCACTTCTGTCTGTAACAAGTCATAACCAAAGGCAGAAACTAGTACTCTATGTGTTCCTTCTCTTACAGAAAATTGAAAAGTTCCGTCGTTAGATGTCACTTCCATATTTTGTGTTGGAATACTAATTTTAATTGGTACCTCAATAGATTCTTCAGATTGAATTGTCCCACTAATATTCCCTGCAAATGCTGCTTCCGTTACAGCTTGGTAAACATTAATAATCCCATGTCCGTAAACATCATTAGGAGTATTCCCCATGAAAGACTCGACTCTAGCTGTTCTTTTTAATATATCCTTAACTTCCTCAATCGTTAATTGTGGGTTTGCTTGGTAAATTAATGCTATCGCACCAGAAACATGTGGTGCAGCCATCGATGTACCACTAATAGTATGGTATTCTCCAGCTCCTCTTACAGAAGGCCAAGCTGAATAAATTTGATGACCAGGAGCAGACACATCTGGCTTAATGATTCGTTGTTGATTTCCGTCTTCATCTGTCCAATAAACAGGACCGCGGCTACTAAATGAAGCAATTTGATCATTTACATCCGTTGCCCCTATTGCAAAGCTTTCTGGAAAACTACCTGGTGACCCGACCGTTTGGGAACCAGGTCCTTCATTACCTGCTGAAAAGAGTGGAAAAATACCAGCTGCAACCCACGCTTGAACATCTTCATAAAATTCAGTATTATACGCATTTGCATTGCCCCAAGAATTGTTAACAACATGCGGAGCCTTTGATGGGTCTCCACCCGGAGCCATAAACCACTCAAAAGCTTGGTGTATTGCAGATAACGTCGTAGAACCACCATCATTGAAAATTTTAGCAGCTATCCATTCAGCTTCAGGAGCAACCCCTATTGGCTCTCCTTCGCCACCACCTACAGCTGTTCCAGCAACGTGAGTCCCGTGCCCGTGACCATCCGCTGGTGTGGCATAATTGTTACCTGAGAGATCTATCCAAGAATATTGATGATTTCCATCTCTACCACGATAATTATGTCTCAGTGCTTCATGGTTTCCATCCACACCAGTATCCATTATCCCTACGACTATTCCTTCACCTTTTAAGCCATAATCCCCCCATACTTTTGGAGCGAAGATTTTCTCTAACCCCCATTCTGGTAAGCGCGGCTTCGACTGTTCAACCGTAATCTCAGGCAATGGAACTTCTTTATCCAACGTAATTCTTTCTATTTCTTTATGATTCTTTAACTCTTCTAAACCATCTTTCGAAACCGTTAAAGTTATTCCATTAATAATCCAAAGTGTATCTTTCTTTTTTGCTTTTCCTTTTATCTCTAATGATACAATAGCCTTCTCTATTCCTTGTTGAGAGGTTTTTGCATTTTGTTGGAGAGAGGTTACTACTTCTTTTGCTTTAGTAGATTTTCCTTTCCCTTTTGTATCGGCATATATTTTATTATAATCTGCTTGTCCTTTAAGCCGAACTATTACATCTACTTCCTTTTCCTCTTCTAACGCCTCATAAACTGCTTGTTCGATTTTGTCTTGTGTATCTACTTCTACATTTATTTCAGGTACGTCCCAACCTATAGCAGAAAGTAAATGTTCAAACTCCCCTTCCTCCAGTGCAGTAGAAGCCACTTCTTGTTCATAAAATTCAGCCTCTCTCTCTTTCTCAAATTGTTCATCTTTCACTTGCAAATCAATTACTTTATTTTCATTTTCGTTTGCAAAGGCAACATGAGGTAAAAAACTACTAACCAATAAAAGCATAATAAAGAACTTGGTAAGCATTTTACTTAATCTCTTCCTTTTGTACACTCTATCCACCTCCATTTATTCATTCGATTATCTAAATACTGCTTAAATATCCGTTATCCTTTTAATATTTATAATATTATAAATATTTAGATTAAATTGCTTCCTTTATCCTAAGACTAATGTCGAACTTGCCATACAAAAGACTCAAAACTTTTTGTAGAATTTTGACTACAGATTTTAAATATGGAAAATCATTTACCATTTTATTAATATTTCAAAAAGAGGAATGTCATATAGTAATAGAGAAATAGTAATTATTAAAAGGAGGGTTAGCTAAAATGAAAGTATTAGTTATAGGTGGTACTCGTTTTTTAGGACGTTTTATTGTGGAGGAAGCGTTAAAACAAGGTCATGAAGTTACATTGTTTAACCGCGGAAACAATAAGGAACTATTTCCACAACTTGAAACAATTATAGGGGACCGTACAGAGGATCTTTCTTTATTAGATACCGGTAAATGGGATGCTGCCATTGATACTTGTGGCTTTACCCCTAGAGCTGTAGACGAAATGACTAAGATGTTAGCCGATAAAATTGATCATTATACATACATATCTAGTATTTCAGTATATAAAGATTGGGCAGTTAATAATATTGATGAATCATACGATGTACAAACCCTTTCTGATGATCAGGTGAATGAAATTGGCTATGGTACTTCAGAACAAATTAATGAACATTATGGGGCGTTAAAAGCACGATGCGAACAAACTGCAGAACAAAATTTACCTAACAAAACATTTCATATTCGTGCAGGCTTATTAGTTGGACCTCACGACTATACGGACCGATTTACTTATTGGGTTGAAAGAATTCAAAAAGGCGGAAAAGTATTCGTTCCTGGTAGAAAAGACCGGCCATTACAATGGATTGATGCCCGTGATTTAGCTAGTTGGATTGTGAAAAAAGTCGATGAGAAAGTTACTGGCGTTTATAACGTAACTGGACCTGCTGAAATGTTAACGATGGAAAACTTTCTAAAAGCATGCATTGAAGTTACGAATAGTTCTTCCCAACTTATATGGGCGGATGAGCAATTTGTTACACAAAAGGAAATTGCGCCATGGTCTCAATTACCTTTATGGATTCCAGAAACTACACCTCTCCCTGGACAAAAAGAACCTTGGATTGGTACGTTCACAATAAATATTAATAAAGCTTTACATTTAGGGCTAACATTTCGACCAATTGAGGAAACAGTCCACGATACACTTCAGTGGGATTTAACTCGTGGAAGCCGAAAAAAAACTGCTGGTTTAACGTTACAATTAGAGAAAGAACTTTTAGAAGAATATTTAAACGAATAGTGTAATACAACTTATAAGATAAAAATAGGCTCTACATATTTAATAAGACAAGTATCGAACGAAGGTCATACACCGTCTAACTTATTGTAAAGAAAAATATTAAGTTGAGGTGTATTTTTTATGAAGAAAAATAAATTATTATTAGTTTGCATTATGACGTTAGCAATAAGTAGCAGTATTGGGTTTTCTACAAAATCCGAAGTAAATGCTTCCTCCTATCCACAATTAACTGAAGAAGCCATTGTTATTAAGAAAGGAGATACGTTATATAGTTTGTCAAAAAAATATAACGTTTCTATTAAAGAATTAATGAATCGAAACAATTTGTCTACAGATAAAATTATTGCAGGCAAAAACTTGATCATTCCTGCAAAAATTCAAAACGTTATTACCATTAACCGTGGAGATACACTATACTCTATCGCAAAGAAACATAAAACAACAGTAGAAGAACTTAAAAAGTGGAATAAACTTTCAACTGATACAATTTACGAAGGGCAAAGTCTAATTGTAGCCTTAGATGAAATGAACGTAACTGTAAAAAAAGGAGATACGTTATACGCTCTAGCAAAAAAATATGGGGTTACAGTTGATGAGTTGAAAGCTTGGAATAACCTAAAAGATAACACGATATTCGTTGGTGAAACGTTAATCGTTAAACAAATACCATCCGTTTATATTCTTATCCAAAAAGGCGATACTTTGTACTCTATAGCTCGTAAGTATCAAACGACTGTCAGTGATTTAAAAGACTTAAACAACCTTTCCTCTAATACGATTGTTGTAGGGAAAAAGCTGCGCGTGAAATAAGGTCAAACGTAACGATACGCCTTTTACACTACAATAAAAACTATAATAAAAAGAGTAGCGAAATATCATTCACTACTCTTTTCAACATTCCAGCACTTTATTTTATAAATGGTAACTGTATTATGGAAGTGGTTCCATTCGGACCTGTATTAAACGTTAACTTTCCGTTATGCTGTTTTAATATTTCTAAACAAACCATCATCCCTAAACCGGTACCACTTTCTTTCGTCGTAACAAACGGTTTTCCGATATTATTTAAAACTTCTGGAGGTATCCCTGTCCCTTCATCAGCAATAATTATATTCCACATATTTTCAACTAGAGTAATTTCTACTTCAATCCTCCCACCGTTTTTCATTGATTCTATTGCGTTTTTAATTAAATTTATTAGTACTTGTTTAATTTTATTTGCATCACAATAATACGGGATATTTTCTATGTATGGATCAAATTCAATAGCAATGTTATGTATACTAGCTTGCGTTTTTGTTAATATAACAACGTGATGAATAAGGTCGATTAAATTAGCTTCACGGAATATATCCGTTTCAGGTTTAGCTAAAGAAAGTAATTCTGTTAAAATGCCTTCAATTCTCGAGATTTCTCCATTAATGACATCAAAATATTCAGGTGTATCAAACTTACTTTTATCTATAAGTTGAATAAATCCTTTAATTGCAGTCATTGGGTTGCGTATTTCATGTGCAATTCCTGCAGCAAATTGACTGGCTGTTGAATTTTTAGCCGCTTGGATCATTAATTGGTTCGCTAATCTTCTTTGTGTCGCATCTTTTAATATAACTTGCGCTGCAATATCATTTCTATAAAAAGTAGGATGTGATGTAACATCCACATATAATTTAGAGCCATCAAGCTTCCAATATTGTTCTTCCATTGTGTCAACCGGTTCACCAGCTAGCACTTGTTTATATCGGTCTTTCGCTCTATCTATGTACTTGGGATGAAGTAGTTTAAAAATATGTTGGCCTAGAAGCTCCTCTTTCTTAGCAGCTCCGAACATTTTAACTGCTACTTCATTTACAAAAACGATTGTTTCATGTTGAACGATTAATACACCATCAGGTGAATGGTTTAGGGTATGTATATACAAATCATTATCGTCAAAAAAGGTAGTCCCTTTACTATTTCGAAATCCCTTTATTATTTTTGCAAAACCATAAATTCCTACAATGACACCATTTTTATATTTTGGCACATTTACAACAGATATACCAATACTCGTCCCATCTTTACGTTTAATGATACATCGATAGGAAACTACCTTTCCTTTTTTGCTCTGTTCAAAATTATGTATTACTTGCATTAAATCATCAGGTATCACTATGTCTAAAAAGCTAATTTCCTTTACTTCGTGTTCGGGATACCCGAATACTTTAATAAAGTGCTGATTGCACGAAATATACTTCCCATTTACATCCATTATATAAAAGACTTGATGGTCCTTTAATTGCTTCAAACGTTTCAATGTTTCTCTCTTTTGTATTTTATAAACTTTCTGAAGCAATTCTTTCCCCTCCTCGATAATTATCCCTAAAAAACTACTTACCCGTAACAATTTATGTATAAACATTTATTTTTAAAGATTTTTACATTTACTAAATATTTGTTATTTTAAAATTATTCATTCAAATAAATTGTATATGTTAAACAACCCTTTTTCAAATTCCTTTATAACTATTTATCTGTTTTTTGACATAATTTAAGTAAATTCGACATAGATATAGCGAGTTTTAATATTAATTCCATTTAAAACGTCAAAATTTTCACTATTTTTATTAATGCGCGCTATTTTTGTCGGAAGATAATGTTATAAACGCATTTGCTTTTTCATATAAAAACTGTTATGCTTTATATGAATTATTTTTGTTCGGTATGTAAGGAAGAATCTTTTTCGCCTTGATATTTAATGAGCAAGAATAGTATTACAATGTGTGTTAATTTTCACACGAAATTTAGGAGGTAACATTATGTTACAAGGTACAGTAAAATGGTTTAACTCAGAAAAAGGTTTCGGTTTCATCGAGCGTGAAGGTGGAGACGACGTATTCGTTCATTTCTCAGCTATTCAAGGCGAGGGATTCAAGTCTTTAGAAGAAGGTCAAAAAGTTACATTTGAAATCGTTCAAGGTAACCGTGGAGATCAAGCTGCTAACGTAACTAAAGCATAATTTTGCTTTTAAACCACCAAGTTTTTGGTGGTTTTTTTTTATTTATTCATAATAAAATTTACCTTTTGTGGTATACTATACAATAGAAAGAAAACGCTAACATAAAACAACGGAGGTTTTCTGTTGAATGGATTATCTTTTTACAGCTGTATCTCTTCTAGGTCTAGTATTAATCGTTTTTTCGGTAAGTTATTTTTTAACTTATAAAAGAGAAAACATTCATTTCATCGGGATTGTCATTTCAATGGCGGCAGTTGGGGTAATTTATAGTATACTTATTTCTATTACAGATATACTACCTACAATTATTACGATAGCAACGTTAACATCTTTATTAGGACATTGGTCAGCTAAATCTCTTCACATTTCAAGACGCTTGGCTGAAAGAATAGAAAAACAACTGGAATAAGGCTGCACAATAGCAGCCTTATTTTTTTATGCTTTTTAACGACAAGGATTAATTATAGTTTTCCTTTATTTTTGTAATTAAATTGTAGCTTTCTTTTCTTCTTCTTTTTCTATTTTCAGCGCGGAACGGTGCTTGTTCAAAAAGGAATTTTTCCAATTCTGTTTCTGGAATTACTTTCGGTACTGTTGTAGGCTTACCATCGTCCCCTATTGCCACAAAAGTTAAAAATGAAGTCGCACAAAGCAATTGTTCACCTGTATACAAATCTTCTGCAATTATTTAACAAACACTTCCATTGAGGTATTTTTCGTCCACGTTACGAATGACTCTAAATACACTTCACTATCAACTTTAATTGGCTTTAAAAAGTCAATGGAATCTGTAGATGCAGTCACAACACTTTTTCTTGCATGCTTTCTAGCTGATAAAGCAGCAACATCATCTATGTATGCCATTAACTTTCCACCGAACAACGTACCGTGATTGTTCGTATCAGGAGGTAATACGTGACTAGATTTATAAACCCTTGATGCACTTATCTTTTTTGCTTCCATGTTTCACACTCCGTAAATTTTGTATTAACGATCATTTATCACTTAATTTGTATTCGCCAATAATAAGCTATTGCCATTACTTATATCGGCTCCTTTCTATACTAGCATAATAAAATAGCAGTAGTTATTTTAAACTACCGCTATAACTAAATTATCCGTTCTTAATCGAAAAGGTTTCTTTAACATAAAGAAATGGTTTTCTAATCAATCGAACAATTATCGCATTTCCAGTTAGTACTGTAACAAGAATGCTTATTATAAATAACAGAAAATAATCGGGAATTGACTGTACACTTTGACCAAGCGATGTTTCAAAAAACCATTTTATAATAAAACCATGCAATATATAAACATAAAAAGATCTACTACCGATACCAGTAAAGACGTTTTGTGATGCTGGAATAAATGTAAAAAATGCAATCGTTACAAAGAAGCTAATCGTATACATTACAAACCGCAAATACATATCGTGCATTGATTCGTATACATTTGTTCCATACAATATAGCAGATCCGCTTCCGATATCTGTTGTACTTATAAAAATCCCTATTAATAGAATACCCATAAACCCTGCTGAAATAAGTTGATATTTACCCTGGTTTTTACGAATAATAGAAAATAAATCGGTTTTAGATAAATAATATCCTATTAAGAAAAAAGGAAAAAAGTAAAATGTTCGATCTAAGCTTAAAAATCGTTCAGGGACTTGAATAAAACCAACTGACAAGCCAATCAAAAACACGATAGGAAGCGTGATACTCCATCTATACTTTGCAAAGATTGGTAGTAATAATTTCCACGCTATCATACTTAATAAAAACCACATTGCCCATCTAGGTGTAAAATATTGCAAATCAAAGTTCGTATTCGGATACAAACCGTTATAGTATAGTGTATAAATCGTTTGCAATATCACATATGGTATCGCTAAACGTGTAACTATTTTGACATAGTACCCTTTTTTATCATAATTACTACTAAAATAGCCTGCGAGTAATATAAACGCTGGCATATGAAAAGTATATATAAATTGGTACAGGGTTAATAACCATTGTTCATCATGACGATAAGGTGAAATTACATGACCCGCTACAACTAAAAAAATGAGTATAAATTTCGCATTATCAAAATAATAATCCCTCTTCATTTTATCTCTCCTACCTTTCATGGATTGATATATATCCATTCGTAAAGAAAAAATAAACGTTGAGGGTATAAACAGTGGTTATATTTGGAATATAGATTACCTTCATCAAAATTAATTATAAATACTAGAAAGAATTTATCGAAGGCTCCCCTTTTAAAACTGATGATAAAGCTTCGATAGCTTCCCTTTCATCTCCGCCTTCAGCAACTAGTGTAATAATGTTTCCGCATTCTAATTGAAGTGCTCGCATAGAAGAAGAATCTTTTCCATCCACAATTTTAGAATGTTTTATAACTTTAATAGCGGATTCAAATTCATTAGCCTTTTGTATAAAGCTATTTACAGTTTCATTTTTAAGTTCTAATTTTAATTGTCTTCTTATCATTATTTATGTCCTCCCATAGCTAATAATTTTGTATATCGTATGTTATTAAGGAGAGGAAAGTGATATACCAAGCAATTAGTACCATTATTTTAGAATAGTTAATAGATGAAATAACACCTATCCCCTTTTTTGTATGAATTTTACGATTAGACTTCATACTAAACATAAAGATTAGAGAGGAAAGGGTGAAAAAATGAACTACTTAAAATTACTTTCTAGCATCTTTTTTATCGGAGTATTCATTTTAACTGGTTGTGGAGTTGATAATAACGAAGCAATTGTAGAGGATACGAGACGTACAGGACACGAAGATGGAAATTTTCCGAATAGAACAGAAGGCTTAATGCTTCGTTCATACGGACATGCGCGGATCGATGTGGAAGATAACGTTGCGCCTAAAGGATATTACACAAAAGAGGAAGCGCGTGATCATGTAAAACAACACTTAAACATCCAGTCAACTTCCGACGCAAATGTTGCGTTTGAAGGGTATGCTGGTGGCCTCTATATTTTTCGTGTTTTTGATACCATCCGTTTGAATACAAATACAGAAGAAATAACTCGCGGCTGGTACAGCGTAGACCCACACACCGGAGACGTCATGCACTACAAATACGACACTGAGTAAATAGAAAAGCGGAGGGCGTTTGGGTAGCGGCGTACAAACTGGAGCTTTCCTGGCGGAGATAAAGGAAACACAGCGAACGTCAGTGAGCTGATGTTGACTTATCGTACAGAAGGAAAGTGAAGTTTGATAGCCGCTAACGCCCGGAGCTAGACAAAGAAAAGCGGAGGCGCTTCGAACTGGCCCGTACAAACTGGACTGTTACGGTTGAGATAAAGGAAACACGACGAACTGCGTTAAGTCGATGTTGACTTATCGTACTTCGGATAAGGGAAGTTTGATAGGGCCAAAGCGCCGGAGCTATTAATAATGAAAATTTTTTTAATTACAAGGAACTTTATATAGGTAAGGAACAAAAAAAGTCATAAAAGTTAGTTTCTACTGACTTTTATGACTTCCCCGTTTTTAATTTACTCCTCATAAATCATCTTTTTCGTCATTCCACCGTCTACTACAATATTTGTGCCAGTAATAAAGTCGTTTTCTTTTTTTGTTAAGAAAAAACAAGCTTGTACTATGTCTGATGGCCTTCCTACTCGACGCGAGAAATGTTGATGATGATCTTCGTCTCGGAGGTTACTGTAATCTCCAGTTTCAATCCAGCCAGGAGAAACAGCATTTACACGAATATGCTTAGGTGCTAACGATGCAGCAAATGCGTGTGTTAAGGAAAGAATGCCACCTTTCGTTGCCGCGTATGCTTCTGAATTAGGTTCGGACATTATTGCTCTCGTAGATGAAATATTTACCACCGCCCCTCCTTCACTCATATATGGAGCAGCTTCCTTTGTACATAAAAAAGTACTAGTTAAATTTGTACTAATTACATCATTCCACTCTTCCAACGTTAGTTGCAACGGAGAAATAAACAACCCTTTACCCGCATTATTTATTAGTATATGTATTTCCCCACATTTGTCCTTTACCGTTTTTATCAACTGAATTATATCGGTTTCCTTTGTTACGTCTGTTTTTATAAAATGTACTCTTCCACCATTTTCAGTTATTTCTTCCTCTACTATTAGACCACTTTTCAAATCTTTGTCCGCAATAAATACCATTGCTTTCTCTTTTGCATAACCTTCCGCAATGGATTTACCAATTCCATTTGCTCCACCTGTTATGATAACAACCTTGTTTTTGAAACTCAATTCGAACACCTTCTTTATTATTTTATATACTATTGCTAATAACATTATAAACATAAATTTATTTCATTAAGTCTTATATATTGCCTAATCATACGGTTTAAATGAACCAAATGCCCCTATATTCTTATATACTACATTAAAAATAAAGAGCTCCCAAATTAAATGTATTTTTGAGAGCTCACACATATTAATTTTCTGTCCATATATGGAGGAGTTCATTCTTCTCTCCTTTTGCCCAAACATCAATACGCTTCCCCTCTGAGAAAGTTGCAGAAGGTTCCGAAGTTATTGTTCCACTAACTGATTGCCATTCACTCCAATTAGGACCGTTCCTTATTAAATAGGTAAGTGTAGAATCTACTCCTCTAGCAAAAACTGTAATACGATTTTTTTTACTAATAATAGCAGATGGGCTTGACGTTAAACGACCTCCAACACTTTCCCAATCACTCCACTTCTCTCCGTCCCAATTTTTATAAATAAGGTCTTGATTTCCGCCTCGTGCAAACAAGTGCAACTTCTTCTCTCCATCTACTAGAGCTGAAGGAGCGCTCGTTAAATTTCCACCTAAAGGCTGCCAATCGCCCCATTTCTCTCCATTCCAATTTTTTCGATATAAACTACGGTCGGTCCCCCTTACAAATACATCTATCTTATTTGAACCTCCTGAACAAACTGCTGGGGAAGAGGTTAACACACCTCCAAGTGTTTCCCAGTCCGACCAACTTTCACCATTCCAATAAATGTGTAACAATTCTTTGTTTTCTCCTCTAGCAAAAACATGCAAATAATTATCTCCTAAAGAAACTGCAGCAGGGGAAGAAGTTAATGTTCCTCCTAACGACTTCCACTCACCCCATTCTTTATTCTCATCTCTACTCACGTGTAACAACTCACGTCTAATCCCTCTCGCAAACAGATCTACTTTATTCTGTTCATTTACTGTTACTGTTGGTCCTGACGTAATTTGTCCCCCATAACTTTCCCAACCACTCCATTCTTTTTCAGGTGAATATTGAACATTCTCTAAAGTAATAAATATTATATTCTTCAAAAATTTCTCGATAGCTACTTCCGTCAATCGATACGTAACAAGAAGCTGTAAAATCCAAGTATGTGTAGTTGAAAAACGTTTCCATAATTGATTTGTCTGTTGTGATATAGACCCAGAAACAGTAGTAGCGTTATTTACTACAAAAAGCACTACTTGCTGAATGATAATGTTCGCTGTTCTACGATCCATATTATACTCATCTAACTTCTGATAGCTTGCCTCTAACTCACTTTGTATAACACTCCATACTTTTTGAAATAATTGATCCGTTTGTCGTTGCCTATGAGCATACTTAAAATGATAAGGCTGGTAGTAATAAGGATAGAATGAACGATACGGACTAACATAATATGAGTACGGATAATAATACATTACGTTAACCCCCTATAGTCATAAAATATAAACATTAAGCATAACTTCAATATACTTCTCCAATATAAATGTATGAAACGAACTGGCGTATTCATGACAACAATAATATGTATCGTTTCTAACTTATTTATTTGGGCGTTTATTTGCTCGTCATCAAGGGTATTTAAATGATAAATAATTAGACTTTAAAGACTAGAATAATAAAGTTTTCTGATATATCTAAATTTTCCTATAAAATAACTATACAAAAGACGTAAAATGTTAGATAATAGTATAACAACCTATCTAGTCTTAAGAAAACCGTGCGCAAAGGAGGAAAAAACAATGAATAAACCTTTCCCATTTTATAGCGAGCAAACGAATCAATCTTTCTTACAAGCAGATATGACAAAAGAGGAGCGCGATGCACAATTAGTCGTTGATAAATCCATTCTCCTTTTTCAAAAAAATAGGTTAATGAAATTAATAGACCAATCACTAGAAAACCGTAATCAAAAGGAGTTTGAACAATTAACTGCTCAATATAATCAATTGTTACAACAATATTTACACGTTGCAAATCTATAAACCTTTCACGTTTTAGGTAAGACAATGTTGCCTAATTACGTTCCCTCTATTAAAAATTCAACTATATTCTCTATTTTAGTTTTTGTTATCCAAAAATTTGTTAGCTACGTAATCCAATGAAGAGCGTTCGTTATTCTTTGCGAATGCTCTTTATTACTTGTACAAGTATATCTAACAAAAACACAGGCGTTAGACGTAACAACACAAAAGGCAGTAGATAACCCAAAAATATTTTCACTTATGCCGTGCAAACAATAAAAAAGGACTCCCTTAATATGTTAGGAGTCCTAACTACTAATTAAAGTGTTACATCCTTTTCCTTCTCTGTTTCTATTTCTTTTTCTCGATGAAGGCAACATTGGCATTCCTTCCCCTTCCGTAATTCTTGTTTAAAAAAGTAGAGTAGAATACCAATAAGCAAAAATGAAACGACCCCTCCTGAAGAATCTTGTGCAATAACTTCTTCGACATGTCTTTCCAATAAACGTAACCAAATTTCGAACAGTATTTCCATTTTCCACTTCCCCTTTCAATTAGACGTATTCCAACAAACATCAAAACATACAGCATGATGAAAGGATCCTACGGCTGAAGGGATGGACTATACAGAATAATCTTAATATTCTGTATTATAATATATGTTACTATACTTTCTATATTTTTCCTATCCAACTAGAATCATATTTTTATAGGTCAACAATAATAAATATTTATAGAAATATTAGGGAAAAAAGTTATTTTAGTACAAAAGACTTCCCACTACATACCCGTCTATAAAACTAAGCTTGGACATCTAAAAACAGTTCCATTATACTTAAGAAAATAAAAAACTTGTCCATTTAGAGACAATACTTATCTGATATATATTCATAACGAGGTGTAATGTAATGGAACATTTAATTAATCAAAAAGTAAAAAACATTGAAATATCGGGAATTCGCAAGTTTTTTAATTTAGTGTCAAAATATGACAATGTCTTATCGTTAACGATAGGTCAACCGGATTTCTCAACACCTCAGCACATAAAAGATGCTGGTATAAATGCTATTCATAACGACCATACATCGTATACAGCAAATGCCGGGATATATGAATTGCGGAAAGCAGCTTGTCAATTTATAAGCGATAAATACAAACTACTGTATAATCCTGATTCAGAAGTAATTGTTTCCATCGGAGCTAGTCAAGGAATTGATATTACATTTCGCACCATTCTAACCGAAGGTGATGAAGTTATATTACCAAATCCTGTTTATCCTGGCTACGAACCTATTATTCGTCTTTGTGGTGCAACTCCCGTCCACGTAGACACACGTTCATCTAGCTTCCTATTAACAGCAGATTTATTAAAAAAATACATAACAGATAAAACTCGTTGTATTGTGCTACCCTATCCGTCGAATCCAACAGGTGTAACGTTGCCTAATGATGAAATAAAAAAAATTGCGGCATTACTTAAAGATAAAGATATTTTTGTATTATCTGATGAAATATATAGTGAACTTGTATTTGAAGGAGAACATACTACAATTGCTTCTTTCCCAGGGATGAAGGAAAAAACCATTGTTATTAACGGTGTCTCAAAGTCACATTCGATGACCGGTTGGAGAATTGGCTTTGTCTTTGGACCGGAAAATGTAATGAAACATATGCTTAAAGTGCACCAATATAATGTTTCTTGTGCAACTTCCATTTCACAATATGCCGCCCTTCAAGCTTTAACGGTAGGAGCAGATGATGCTATTACAATGAATGAAACATATAAACAAAGAATGGAATATGTATACAACCGATTACAGGCAATGGGTATTGAATCTGTGAAACCGAATGGAGCCTTTTATATATTTCCTTCTATCGAGCAGTTCGGATTATCTTCTTTCGATTTTGCTGTTAAACTTTTAGAAGAAGCAAAAGTTGCTGTTGTGCCCGGAAGTGCGTTTTCAACTTGCGGTGAAGGATATATTCGATTATCGTATGCGTGTGATATGGAGACGTTAATAAAAGCGATGGATCGTCTTGAGCAATTGACACTATCTTTAAAACAAAAAAGCAAAAATAAATTTCCGTACGTTTGATATATCTATCTTTTTTTAAAAAAGCTAGGCTGCTAAAGGCAACAGCCTAGCTTTTAGAGATTTAATACATTATTACTGCAAAGCTCTTTCTACATTAATGACACCATTACCGTAATAGAACGAACTTCCTAAATAAGTAGTCGTGCTGTTTAGTTTGTTACGAATTTGTGCAGCGGACCAGTTCGGATATTTAGCTTTTAGTAATGCGGCAGCACCTGCTACATGTGGAGATGCCATCGATGTACCGTTATAAGAAGCATAAGAACTGCCAGGTACTGTACTTAAAATACTAACACCAGGAGCCATTACTTCTAATTCAGACCCAACACTTGAGAAAGAAGCTCGGTTATTATTGGAATCAACTGCCCCAACCGCAATAACCGAAGAATATCTTGCAGGATATCCGATTGTATTACGATTACCTTGAGCTCCACTATTTCCTGCTGCAGCTACTACAACGATATTATTTCTGTAAGCGTTGTCAACCGCGCGCTGGAGTGCTGTTGAACCAGAGCTTCCTCCTAAACTCATGTTAATAACGTCCATTTTGTTTGCAATCGACCATTCCACCCCTTGTGCAATACCACTTAACGTACCACTTCCTGATGCACTAAGTACTTTTACCGCATATAACTCCGCGTTATAAGCAACACCTAATACTCCTACTGTATTATTTAATGCTGCTACTGTACCAGCCACATGGGTACCATGACCATTTGAATCAATATAAGGGTTGGATTCTCCAGAAATAAAACTTGCTCCACCTCTAACGTTCAAATCAGGGTGACTCGCATGTATTCCAGTATCTAATATAGCAACTTTAACACCTGATCCAGTTACACCTGAACTATGGGCTCTATGTGCATTAATATGTGTAACTCCCCACGGAGTAGTTTGTGCGTATGTTTGTACTTCTGCATTATGTTCAATAAACTCTACATTTGGATTATTTTTTAATGCTGCTACTGCTTTTTCAGGCAATTCGATATGCAATACGTTCATATACTGGAATTCATGTAATACGGATCCTCCAGCAGTTGTTACTGATTTCTTTGCATTACTGTCAATTCCTGTTTTAAAACCAATTAAGTATTCTTTTTTTGCAGCTTCGTTATTTTCTTTCGCACTTACTCCTCCAAATGTTAAGGAAAATGCTAAAACTGCTACTAAAAATAAAGCTGTACCTTTTAACCATTTTCTCAAACGACAACACTCCTTCGATTGTTTTGACAATTTTCAAAATTCGTAATTGTCGAGATTGATTATAACACTTATAAAAGTAGGTGCATTGTGTACAGAGAACGATTTTTATTTTCCTATTTTCTAAAGAAAAAGCACCACACCTTATGAAAGATGTAGTGCGTTAAGCTTGTATTTAAGAGAAAAGACCGAGTGAATGTAAAAAAATGATACCAATTCCAATAGGTATAATGTATTTAACTGCAAATAACCAAAGCTGAAATAACAATTTTGATGCTTTCGAACCTTGGAAAAACTCGTCCTCCAAAATCGAAACTGGAATTCGATAGCCAACAAATATCGCTATAAATAAGGCACCGATCGGAAGCGCCATATTACTTACAAGAAAATCAGCAAAATCAAACATAATAAATCCGAAAATAGTAATATTGCTCCATATTCCGAACGATAAAGCAGATGGTATACCTAAAATAAATATAATCGCACCACTAATCCAAGCGATTTTCTTACGATTGGTCGGCTTATTTCTTACTAACACTGAGACGACTATTTCTAAAATAGAAAAAGCTGATGTTAATGTGGCAAATAACAATAGAAGTAAGAACAATACTAGAAAAAACATCCCAAATGGTAGTTGGTCAAATACTGCTGGTAAAACGACAAATACTAATCCTGGGCCTTCATCCGGCTGGAATCCTAATGCAAATACAGCTGGAAAGATAACTAGTCCAGCTAAAATAGATATTAAAATATTTAAGCCTACTACTGAACTAGTTGACTTTACTAAGTCTTCCCCCTTTTGTAAGTAAGAACTGTACGTTACCATAATCGATACACCTACACTAAGTGCAAAAAATGATTGACCAAGCGCTAAAAGAAAGGTAGAGGAAGTTAACTGTGAAAAGTCTGGCATTAAGAAAAAACGTACACCTTCTAATGCTCCTTCAAGTGTTAATGATCTACCAATTAAAACGAGAAATAAAATAAATAATAATGGCATTAATATTTTACTAGCTTTTTCAATTCCACTTTGGATGCCAGATTGAACGACGACAATTGTAATAAGCAGAAAGAAAGCTTGTGCAAGTAATACTTCAGGACCATTTACGATTGTTTCATCGAAAAGAACTCCGAACTCATTCGCATTAAGGTTAGAAAGTTGACCCGTAAAGGATTTTACTATGTATGTCACAATCCAACCACCTACCACACTATAAAACGAAAGCAAAATAAAGGAAGCGACCACACCAAGCACTCCTATATAATGCCATTTACTGTTAGGTGCTAAATGTTTATATGCATGAATTGCATTCTTCTGCGTAGAACGGCCAATAATGAACTCTGCTAACAACATTGGAGCTCCGATAATAATAGTAAATAGAAGAAAGACAAGTAAAAATACTCCCCCCCCATTTGTTCCTGCCATGTAAGGAAATTTCCATATGGCACCTAAACCGATTGCCGACCCAGCGGCAGCTAAAATAAAACCTATCTTTGATGACCATTGCTCTCGTTGCTTCATAAATACACTCCTATTACTGTATAACTTAGTTGTACCCTTCCAAAGGAAGCTGTATGTTGAATGTTGTACCCTTTTTATCTTTTTTGTTTTCAATTTCAATGGAACCATTAAGGTTTTTAATAATATTAAAGGAAATCATTAGTCCTAATCCCGTTCCGTTTTCTTTCGTAGTAAAAAAAGGTTCCCCTAGCTTACTTAAGACTTTTTCAGAAATACCAGGTCCTTCATCACTTATCAGGATAGAGAGAAAACCATTTTGTACAGCTGTTCTAACCGATAACGTACCACCATTTTCCATCGCTTCAATACCATTTTTAATAATGTTAATAAACACTTGCTTCAATTGGTTACCGTCCGCTTTTACATAGTCCTTTTCAATTTGAAAATCAAATTCAAACCAAACATCATTAATAATTGCTTGTGTTTCTAATAATAACGTCACATCTTTAAGTAATGCACTAATTGAAACTGTACGGAATTGAACAGCTTGCGGTTTCGCCAATAATAATAACTCACTACATATTAACTCAATTCTATTTAATTCTCCATTAATTATTTGATAATAATCAGAAGTATGATAGTTCCCAGATTCAATTAACTTAAAAAATCCTTTTATAGCCGTTAACGGGTTTCTAATTTCATGTGCAATGCCTGCAGCTAATTGACCTGCGACCGAAAGTTTTTCAGATTGTACCATTAATTCTTCTGCTTTTTTACGCTCAGAAATATCACGGACAATAATTTGAAGTGCTTTTTTACCTAAATATGTAGTTGGGATAGCCACCATTTCGGTGTACAACTTTTTATCCTGAAAAGTCGTCCATGCTTGTTCAAATAAAGGATGTTTCTTTTCATGCTTACTACTATTAACTGTACGTTTCCAAATATCTTTAAAATGATTTTCTGCAATATTGTGAAAAATACTTTTACCAATAATTTCACCATAACTGTTTGCTTCCAGCATTTTTAACCCCGACTCATTAATAAACACCCATTTTTCTTCACAAATGATACCAATTGTATCAATCGTATTTTGTATTAATGTTCGGAACCTCTCTCGACTTTTTTGGAGGATATTTTGAAAATTTTTTCGGTGTGCAATATTTACTAATACGACAAATGAAGCTATTTTACCACGGAACATCGTCGGTGTCGACATCACGTCAAAATCAATTAAACTTCCATCAGCCCTAATCCATTGTTGTTCCATTAAACCAACATTTTTGCCACGCGCAACTGAAGTTAGCCGATGCTCTACAATATCATGAAACTTTGGATCAATAAACCGGTAAACATCTTTTTCGATAATTTGCATTCGATTATGTATACCTAATAGTTGGCATCCAGTCCAATTTATATACTCCACTTTACCATCAACAATAATTAAAACACCGTTCGGTAATTTTTCAATAAGGTCATGAGCATAATTTTCAATCAGTGGTTTATCTCCCAATGCATTACTCTCATAGCGAGTATACCCTTTTTCTCTATATAATTTATTATTAGTAGGTGACCAACCTGGTACTTGTGAAAAAGTGAACAGCCACTCTCTTTCATTTATGTTAGCTGAGGAACCAACAGAAACTATATTTGCTTTTCCACACAAAAATCCATCTGCAGTTTTTAACCTTACTAAAAAAGAAGCAGAATTGGTAGGTTGTTCAACTAAATTTTCAACTAAATATAGATCTTCTTGATGAATGTGTTCTCTAATAGGTTTTCCAATTAATTTAGAATTGTCCATGTTTAATAATGTCTCACTAGAAGTTGAGCAATATTTTATCTTTCCCAATTGGTCAATTACTAAAAATAAGCTTATGTTATTACTATCTGGATCAGATTGGTCTATTTCAGATTGAACAGGAGAATGGTAATATCCCATAACTTCCCCCCCTAATCATTTTATATATTAATATATTTAATTTGGTTTTAATTATACAATATATTCCGAATTTTTTCTAAACTTTTTCATCAATATGTAGATTCATGTCTTTTTTTTGCATATCACCTGTTCATTTACAGAAATAAATACTTTGGATTTTTTATATTTTACTATAAAATATATGGTAATGACGTATACATAACAAGGGGGAAATGTTCATGAACAATAGAGAAACTGTTGCTTTCGTAGGTACTGGGGTAATGGGGAATAGTATGGCTGGCCATTTATTAAGAGCTGGCTATCATGTTAACGTGTACACAAGAACAAAAGAAAAAGCAGAAAATTTAATAAGCTCTGGAGCAAAATGGTGTTCTACCCCAGCTGAAGCTGTAGCTGATGCGAAATATACGATTACAATCGTTGGTTACCCAAAAGATGTTGAAGAAGTTTATTTCGGAAAAGATGGAATATTAGAAAATGCAAAGCAAGGTTCTTTCGTCATTGATATGACAACATCAACGCCTTCATTAGCAAAAAAGATTTATGCAGCAGCAAAAGAAAAAGGGATTTATAGTTTAGATGCACCTGTATCAGGTGGAGACGTTGGTGCTAAAGAAGCTCGCCTTACCATTATGGTAGGTGGTGATAAAGATGCATATAAAACATGCCTACCTCTGTTCGAAAGAATGGGTAAAAATATCGTATTACAAGGTGAGGCTGGCTCAGGACAACATACGAAAATGTGCAATCAAATTGCGATTGCCACAAATATGATCGGAGTATGTGAATCACTTGCATATGCAAAGAGCTCTGGGCTAGATCCTGTGAAAGTGTTAGAAACGATAACGACTGGTGCTGCAAATAGTTTTTCCCTTAGTAAGTTAGCACCTAGAATACTTGCAGGTGATTTTGAACCCGGTTTTTATGTGAAGCATTTTATTAAAGATATGGGGATTGCCTTAGCTGAGGCTGAAGCAATGGGGTTAAAACTGCCTGGGCTTTCTTTAGCTATCGATATGTATGAAGAGCTTGCCAATAAAGGAGAAGAAAATAGCGGTACACAAGCGTTGTATAAATTATGGGAAATGTAATATTAATGTATTAATAGTAAAATAAAAAGCTGCTTCCTCGCATAGAAGCAGCTTTATAAGTTTTAAGCGTTTGCTTTAAAAAACTTCGGATAAAATTTATATATAATTACTAGTATCGCTATTGTAATAAGCATTTCTGGAACTAAATAAGACAAGTTATAAATAATAGAATATAATACAACCGGTATTCCATCTGGAGCATATTCACCGAACCAAATTACTCCTGAAAGGAAATGACTTATTAAACGTAATGCGGTTCCAAATATCATACCAACTACAATTGTACGAATAGTTACTCCTTTTACGGCAAAAATAGCGGCGAATCCTAACAGTGCAAATGGTAATGGGTAATCTAGAATAAGTTGCGCAGGATGAACAACATAACCTCCTGTTAACCAATTAATAACCCCTACTAATAGTCCGGTTACAACCCCCGCTTTCCAACCTCGTCTAAAAGCAATAACAAAGATTGGAACCATAATTAAAGATATAGATCCACCGTACGCCCAAAGCGCACCAAATTTCACATAGCTTAAAATAACTGCAAGTGCTGCCATCATAGATATTTCTACCATTGTGACTAAACGTTCTCTTTCCATCTGTCTCTCCCTTTCATGTATCCACTAGAAGGCTAGATTAAAGGAACATTTAGAAACGGTTAGAATAAAATAACAACCACTTCCCTACGCTAGTATAAACTAGATCAGGTTCCAAGAGTTAAGGTGTTCACCTCTCTCAGCCTTATCGGCACCTCTAGTGGACTTTCATTTACTTTTCCAATCAATATTGTAACATAATTTTAACAAAAGGGGAAAATTTTAATTGGAACACTATGAAATATCGATTCCTCGTAAATACTCTAGCATAACGTGAACCGCTACACGACTCGTCATATCCCGAAAATCGATTGTTGGATCTATTTCTACAATATCTATTCCACACACTTTATCGTGTTGAGCTACCTTATATACAGCTTCTAACAATTCACGAGAAGTCATGCCTCCGGGACCTAATGCTGGACAACCTGGAGCGTATGCTTGGTCGAGTACATCCATGTCAACTGAGATGTAAATATGATCCACTTTGCCTTGTAAATATTCCAGCGATTCTTCTATAACACACAATATCCCTTTTTCTTGAACATCTTTCATCGTAGAAATACGAATACCTTTCTCAAGAGCAAATTGATGATAATATTCGCTATTAGAGTAGTTTCGAATCCCCACTTGTACTAGGTGGGCACCTTGAAGGACTTCATCCGAAAGTAACCTATTGAATGGTGTACCATTAGTTGGCCCACCATCTTCCGTATTTCTTAAGTCATGATGTGCATCAAATTGAATAACACCAATTGTACCGGCCTTTGCGTTACTCATTCCTTTTACTAGCGAATAAGTAATAGAATGATCCCCACCTATAAAAATAGGGTGTAGGGACGGATTTTCCCTAATTAGCTTCTCTATACTTTGTTCAATGCGGCGATAGCTTTCTTTTATATCTGTTGCATGCATGAGCACATCTCCACAATCGGTAAGTTTACTAGATTGCAGGTCTTCTCTAGTCTCTACTGCATATGTTGAATAGTTGTGAAAAAGTTTTCTTACAGTAGCAGGAGTGAAGCATGCCCCAGAATGACTAATAGATGGCTTGGATAAAGGAACACCAATAACGGCTGTTCCTTTTATCTCCTCTATGCCATTCCACTCCTGTAACAGAGAAGCTGCTTTTTTGTAGTAGCGATCTGTAAACAGTGGACTGCCAGCTTTTTGAATAAACGTTTCCTTATCCAACATAGGCCCCACCTTTCGCTACTTCTTCTCCGTTTAAATAAACTGTATTCGTGTGGTTTACCCCGTAATGATAAGGAACATATAAATAGTTTGGCGCATTCCATACAACTACATTTGCTTTACGTCCTACTTTTAATGCGCCTGCACTACTCCCACGATTAATAGCATGTGCAGAATTAATCGTGACAGCATTCCAAATTTCTTCTGGCGTGAGCTTTAACTTTAGCATTGCTAAGTTCATAATTAGTTGAATGTTTTCGGTAGGAGAGCTACCCGGATTAAAATCTGTCGCTAGTGCAACCGCGGTACCGTTATCAATCATTTCCCTTCCGCGAGCGTAACCTTCTTTATTTAAATAAAATGTCGTACCAGGAAGTAAGACAGCTATTACTTCAGAATTACCTAACTCTTTAACAGCTCTATCAGATGCAGCAATTAAATGATCTGCTGAAATTGCTCCAAGTTCGATTGCTAACTCTGTACCTCCTAAAGAGACAATTTCATCTGCATGTATTTTCAATTTGAATCCAGCTTCTTTTGCAGAAGCTAAGTATCGGGCTGACTGCTCTACGTTGAATACAGCTTCCTCACAAAATATATCAACAAATTCTGCTAAATCTTCTTCTTTTAGCTTCTGAAACATTTGTTTCATTAACTGTAAAAACTCCTCTGACTTTCCTTTATATTCGTTTGGAATAGCATGTGCCCCTAGAAATGTTCTCGGGATGTCTATTTCATATTCCTCCGCTAATTGTTTCGCAACTTGTAGCTGCTTTAACTCTGTATCTAGATCTAAACCGTATCCACTCTTTGCCTCTACCGTTGTAATTCCATAACTAATCAGTCTTTCTAGATGAAAACTAGCTTTTTCTAGTAAATTCTCAAAACTAGCTTTGCGTGTTGCTTCTACAGTTGAAAGAATTCCTCCACCTTGCTGTAAGATTTCTAAATATGGTACTCCTTGCTGTTTTAAAGACATTTCGTGTTCCCTTGAACCTCCAAAAACTAAATGTGTATGGGGGTCAACTAGTCCTGGAGATACTAGCTTTCCACTACAATCTATCACTTTTTTACTCTTCAAATTTAGAGCCTCTGCTGTCGTACCAACAAATTGAATGACTCCATCTTTCCATCCAATCGCTCCATTTTCTATTAGGGGAAGCTTACTCATTTCCTCCCCGTGCACTTGATGATCGTGACCGTGATCCATCGTTAACAACTGACTACAATTTATTAATAGAGAATCTAGCATTATACATCCTCCTTCAACATCGGAATATGAACGCCACGTTCTTTAGCAACCTCTACCGCTTTTGAGTACCCTGCATCGACATGTCGTACGACTCCCATTCCTGGGTCAGAAGTTAAAACACGCTCTAATCGTTTCGCTGCATCATCTGTACCATCTGCGACAATAACCATCCCTGCATGAAGAGAATACCCCATACCTACTCCACCACCATGGTGTACAGAAACCCAACTAGCACCATTCACTCCATTAATTAACGCATTTAAAATTGGCCAATCCGCCACTGCATCACTACCATCTAACATTCCTTCTGTTTCCCGATTAGGAGATGCAACGGAGCCACAATCTAAATGATCACGGCCGATTACGATGGGAGCTTTTAACTCTCCGCTTGCAACCATATCATTAATTATTTTGCCAAAACGGGCTCTCTCCCCATAGCCTAACCAGCAAATACGTGAAGGTAAGCCTTGAAATGCTACTTTTTCTCGCGCCATTTTAATCCAATTACATAAATGTGTATTATAAGAAAACTCTCGTAAAATAACTTCGTCCGTTATATATATATCTTCTGGGTCACCTGATAGTGCAACCCAACGGAATGGCCCCTTCCCTTCACAAAATTGTTGGCGAATGTATGCTGGTACGAAGCCAGGGAATTGGAATGCGTCCTGTACACCTTCATCAAAGGCTACTTGGCGAATGTTATTTCCGTAATCAAACGTAATTGCACCTTTATTTTGCATATCAATCATCGCTTGTACATGTATCGCCATGCTTTTCTTCGATTGTTTAACGTATTCTTCCGGATTTTCCAAGCGTAACTTATTTGCTTCTACAAGTGAATAACCAATCGGAACGTAACCATTTAATGGGTCATGGGCGGACGTTTGGTCTGTTAAAATGTCTGGGGTAAATCCTCTCTCCACTAACTGTGGCAAAATTTCTGCTGCATTTCCAACAAGACCGATAGATAAGGGTTCTCTACGATTTTTGTACTCTTCTGCTTTTGCTAACGCCTCATCTAAACTATGAAGCAATACATCACAATATCTAGTATCAATACGACGCTGAATTCTTTCTTCGTCAACGTCAATACCAATTACTACCCCACCATTCATCGTTACTGCTAACGGTTGAGCTCCACCCATTCCTCCAAGTCCAGCTGTTAGTGTAACCGTTCCTTTTAATGTGTTGTTAAAATGTTGTTTCGCAGCTTCTGCAAACGTTTCATATGTTCCTTGTAGAATCCCTTGAGTACCAATATATATCCAGCTACCAGCTGTCATTTGGCCATACATCATTAGCCCCTTTTTATCTAACTCATGAAAATGCTCCCAATTGGCCCATTTTGGAACTAAATTTGAGTTGGCAATCAACACTTTCGGTGCGTCCTTATGACTCTTAAAAATAGCAACTGGCTTACCAGATTGAACTAAAAGCGTTTCATCGTCCTCTAATTCTTTTAAACTAGAAACAATACTCTCAAAGCTTTCCCAGTTTCGAGCTGCCTTTCCAATTCCCCCATACACAACGAGATCACTAGGATTTTCTGCCACTTCTGGATCTAAATTATTCATTAGCATTCTTAAAGCAGCTTCTTGAATCCATCCCTTCGTATTTAACTCCGTACCACGTGGTGCTCTAATTATTTTTTCTCCCATTTTCATAACCCCTTTTCAATTTTTTATCGTTTCTTCACATTCTTCTTTCATCAATTGAGCTAATGCTTCTATATCTTTAGAAAAAATGCGGTCTTCTGTTATAGAAGGTACGATATTCCTCCCATTTTGATACCACTTTTGCATGTTTGGAGATGCGTATTCAACGCCACGATATTCTACAGCTTGTAATGCACAAATATATTCAATTGCTAGTACCCGTCGAACATTTTGGATAATTTGATACGCATGCCTTGCAGCAATCGTTCCCATACTAACATGGTCTTCTTGGTTGGCTGACGACGGAATAGAATCGACACTCGCTGGATGCGCTAACGTTTTATTTTCCGACACTAGTGATGCAGCACAATATTGCATAATCATTGCCCCGGATTGCAAACCAGGCTTTGGACTTAAAAAAGGCGGTAAGTCATTTAATTGTGGGTTGACGAGTCTTTCAATTCGTCTTTCGGAAATGTTCGCTAATTCTGCCACTCCTATTTTCAAAAAATCCATCGCTAGTGCGATTGGTTGCCCGTGGAAATTTCCACCAGATATAATTTTGTCTTCAAATATTAACGGATTATCTGTTGCTGCATTTATTTCTATTTCTAGCTTTTCTTTTACATAATTTAAAACTTGCCAGCTAGCCCCGTGAACTTGTGGAATACAACGCAAGGAATACGCATCCTGGACACGCTTTTCACCTTGCTTTGTTACTAATTGACTGCCCTCTAATAGTTCTAGCATTCTAGCAGCTACTTCTTCCTGCTCACGATATCCTCTTACTCTATGAACATCTGGGTCAAATGCATCGATAATTCCATTTAAACCTTCCATCGTAAGGGAAGCGATTTTCTCTGCCTGCATGGCGATTTTTTCTGCCTCTAAGTACGCGACAACACCGACAGCTGTCATTGCTTGTGTACCATTTATAAGCGCTAATCCTTCTTTCGCTCCAAGAACAATTGGAGTTATTCCAAGTTTACTTAGAACTACTGCTGTTGCTATTCTTTCACCTTCATAATACACTTCACCCTCCCCAAGAAGAGTTAAAGCTAAATGAGAAAGTGGGGCTAAATCTCCACTTGCACCAAGTGACCCTTGTTGAGGAACAACCGGTATTATGTCTTCATTAACATAAAATAACAATCTCTCAATAACTGAAGGGCGTATTCCTGAGTAGCCTTTTAATAGTGCATTTGCTCGTAACACTACCATCGCTTTACTTATAGCAGGATGAAATGGTTCTCCTACACCACAAGCATGAGAATGAATTAAATGACGTTGTAATTCTTCCGTTTGTTCACTTGGAATGAATACATCACTAAACTTACCAAATCCAGTTGTAATACCGTACACTACTTTTCCTTCTTCAGTTATTTGTTCTACTTTTTTTCTACTAGCTGCAACTCTAGAAAGTGCTTCCGTACATGCTTTTACCTTTTCTTTTTTAAATAGTATGTTGTCTAACTGTTTTAACGACAGATGATTACCAGTTAACGTAACCAAAGTTCTCCACCCCTTTATAGCCCTAAAAATAGCAAAAGGAGGCTATACCTTTTAAACTAGTAAAAGGTACAGCCCCCTAATGATCAATATCTATGGGCAACAATATTTACATGTGATTAATTCCTAAACCTATCGTTTCGTGCTCTGATCCTCGAACCGGCGCTCCAATTGTTCCATACAACGCAACGGCAATCCAATCTCCTTCTTCCATTTCCTCATATGGATTACCACGCACAATTGCAAAGCGAAGTCCAACCGTTCGCATTAACGACCCTAACTGTACTTGACCACGTGTTACACCACTTAACGCATCCATTATTGCGTGATATAACGCATGTGTTTCTCTATATCCGTTCGTTCGGATAATACCTTCTCTCTTTGCTGCCGTTTCAATAGCGGAAACGACTTTCTGAGAATCCATTGCCCCTACCTTACCCGTACAATATTTCCAATGTGGTGGTAATGAAATAGATTCTTCCGCTTCTGATTGAAGTACTAATAGAATGGCATGTTTACCAATTCTTTTATCAACAGCAAGTACCATATCATTTCTCCAAACGTTATAAATTTTCTAATAACTAATGACTACCTTCAGTTTAAAGGTAGCTAAGCTCTATTGTCAAGGACTCTCTTAGTCAAATGACTTGGACAAAATATAATATTGAATCCCTTTTGTTGCACGTAATGCCTCTAATTGTTTTTGATCTGCAAGTACTTTATTTTTTGCTTTTTTTGCTTTTTCCGCTTCTAGGGACAGTTTCATCCAATCTTTACGAATGTGCTGAATGGAATGGACAAAGTTCGATTCATTTTTTTCTTCTATCGCTATCGCCGCCAGGAAATAATGTTTAAATTCCTCTTGTGGAATAAACGTTATTTCTTCTTTTAATAACTTCCAATCTTTCATATATAAATAATAATTTGCTCGAAAGACCGCTGTTCGCTCTTTCTTCTTCCATTTCTCTTCTAATTTTTCTAACGCTTTTTTAGCTTCACTCATATCTTTATTAGCTAGTTGTAGGATAAAGTCATAGTAAGGTTCTACTGACTTCTTTTGTAAATATTTTTCTATTTTTTCAACATCTCTTGATAAAAACATATAACGTACATCACGATATGAAAATAATAAGAACGCGATAAACACTAAAAAAACGAACATCCAATAATCTACTTGGACGTTTAAAACTCCTAGTAAAAATCCGATAAGTAATCCACCAAAGATGATAGCTATAAGTCTTTTAACATTCATTTATAAAAAATACCAACTTTCTAATATAGTTATATCGATTTAATCATACCACCATCAACTAAGAAAGAACTCCCCGTCATGTAACTATTCGCATCAGAAGCTAAAAAAGTTACAACTTTTGCAAACTCATCAGGATGTCCATACCGGCCTAAAGGAATGTTTGCTTTCGCTTTTTTCTCGACTTCTTCTATTGAAATACCTTGTCGCTCTGCACTAACACTATCTAAATGCGCTACCCGATCTGTCGCAATTCTCCCTAGTGCAACGGTATTGATTAAAATATTGTGAGGGGCAAGCTCAGTTGCAAGTGATTTTGAAAGTCCGACAATGCCTGTACGGAAAGTGTTAGACAAAATTAATCCTTGAATAGGTTCTTTGATGGACGAAGAAGCAATATTAATAATTTTCCCACCTTGATTCTTTAAGTATGGTAATGCTTCCCGAATTAAGCGAATATAGCTTAATAGATTTAATTCAAATGCATTTTGCCACTGTTCATCATCCATTTGCTCAAACGTTCCAGCGGGTGGTCCCCCTGCGTTATTAATTAATATATCAATCGTACCATTCTGTTCAACTGTGTATTGTACCGCTTTTTTTATGTCTTCTGTTTTTGTAATATCTGTCTTTATGTATGTAACGCTTCCTTTGTTTAAAACCTTTAGTTCATCCATTGTTTCTATTAATTTTTCTTCATTGCGGCTAGCAAGGACTACGTTTACTCCTTCTTTTACAAATGAAGTTGCAATCGCTCTTCCTAATCCTTGACTTGACGCAATAACTAAAGCAGACTTACCTTCTAAATTAAGTTCCATTTCTATCCCACCCTATCATGTATTTAATTTTCCATATTATTATTTTAGCACATGAGATGGAAGAGTTCCTTTAAATAATTTAGGCGATCTATTCATAGACCGCCCTCCTAAAAAATTATGATTGTAAATCAACGTCAATTACGTTTATTTGAATTGCATCTAAACTCCCGTCAAAAATAACTTCATCATTTAAAAAAATTGTTGCCTCATTAACACGTTCTGAAAAATAATGTGGCGAATGAAATATCGTCAAACCAATACCGTGCGAAATTAAAGTCTGTAAATTAGCTCTTTCCGTCTCTGTCATATTCCCCACTTCTCCAGTTATTTTAATTTCTATTGAGTTACCCGAATAGCCGGTATATGATAACGAAAACATACTTAAATCAACGGTAGCTTCAGGTAAGTCCGGTCTATCATGGAGCGAAAGGAAACTTTCAATATATTGCTCCACTGTTTCATAAACATTAGTTTCTTCCTTTAAAAATATTTGCTTTCCAGTGTTAACTGGTGTGTAAACATTATTGCGAACAATTGTAACATGTTCGTGTGAGCCACCGTGACTATCCATAAATGGCTTATCATCTTCGAAAACCGTAAAATATTCTGCTTCCGGTACTATTTGCCTCGCATATACATGAAAAGCATATCCAGCTAACATCATTCCGGTAGAACCTTGAACATTAATTAGATCTTGTTTATTAAAATATAGTGATACATGTTTATTTTCTTCATCATAATGATAGCTTTGTAGTGGGATATCGCTTCGTGCTGGTACGATAAGATAATTTTCTAGTAAATATTCCTTTAGCATTGGATCTGCATGGAAATTTAGATTATCCAATGATTCTAAATTAATAGAAGGAATAGTTACTGGTATAGTGTACATCGCATTGTCGTCTGACATTGCTACTGAAAAATATTGCTTACTTTCATCGTATATCCCTTTATAAACAACGCTGTCTATTTCATTTTCATTTTGGTTTTGTTCTTCTTCTTTACTACTATCTTCCGTACTTTCATCTAGTTCTTCATTTAATTCTTCTTCATTATTTTCCACTTCTTCTTGATCATTGTTATCCTTTTCTTCTAGGTGCTCTTGTTCATCAGAAACTACCGGAGGATTAATTTGTTCGTTATCTTTGTTAAACAAAAATTGGGACCCAATAAAAACAGCTATGAAGAACAAAGTAACGCTCGCTGTCACCATTAAATAATGATATGCTTTACTTTTTTTCTCGATTTTACGTGCCTTTTGAAATAAGTTTTGACGAATTAATTCTTGGCGGTTTTTATTCCAGTTAATATCTTCATTTAGTTGTTGAAAGTCTTGATCATTAAATAAATTTTTCATATTTATAACCCTCCTTTTCCATTTCTTTTTCCAATGCAGTTAATGCTCTGTTTAGTGTCATTTTCACTTTGCTTTCTGACCATTGTAAAATTTCAGCTGTTTCTTTCGTTGAAAGTCCTTTTACTTTTCTAAAAACAATTACTTCTCGATAATTTGACTTTAACTTTTGTAATAACTGAAACAGTTCTACTGAACTTTCACGAATCGTTACAACCTCTTCTGGTAACGGTTTTGGATCTGCAGATTGAAAAAATTCTTTTACTTTTAATAATGGCTTCTTTTTTCGCTGAGCATCAACTGTTACATTATGAGCAATCCGATAGATCCAAGTTTTCGGGCTTGAATTTCTGTGAAACGAATCATAATGAACAAATACTTTTACAAAAGTTTCTTGTGTTAAATCTTCTGCTTGCTGATAATCATGCGTCATCATAAAAATATATTTGAATATGCTTTCGCTATATAGCGTATACCATTCTTCTACTTCTCTTTTTTTAGCATCAAGCAAAACAAATCCCCCTTTCTTTTTTTCGTTACTATTTAGACGGTTTAAATTAATGTTCGGTCACACAAAAAAGATCGACAAGAGAAATGGATTAATTAATTAGTAAAAGAAAAATCGATGTACAATTACATCGATTTAAATAAGTTTTAATTTTATTAGGTTGGATAGTTTTATTATGAAAACGAAGCTCAACGTACTAACTACAAAAGTTATGATGAAAAACATTGGTGAAACTGTATATCCGAAGGCAACTTCTTGTTGTAGTATCGTTACATTTTGATTGTTATATAAATCTGGTTTATGGCTCCAAGTTTGCCATAAGCCGTAACAAACAAAACTAATTACTAGGACGATATGTAGAAGAAGGGAAAGTATAATACTTTTTGCGATCAACTTCATTCTAAAAACTTTCCTTTTTCCAAACCATTGCTTGAAATTGCAAGTCCGGATTATTTATTTGTTCAGATGTTAATGTTCGAAACGAAACGAGCTCAAAATAGTTACCACCTAATTGTTTGACCTTTTCTTCGGAGAAAAAGGAAAAAAATCGTTTCGGTTCATATGAATCGTGTTCCCATATCCCTTCAAAATCATGTCCACCGTATACACCCCAAAAAAAGTGACCCCCAGGCTTTAGTACTCTTTTAATCTCTTTCAGAACGTTTACTAATTCCTCTTTTGGAACATGTAGTAGACAATTCATCGCCCAAATCGCACTAAATGAATGGTCAGAAAACCGCAAATCATCAAATGACATTTCATATGCATCTAACCCTTTATTACTACAAATTTTAACCATTTCAGGTGATAAATCAATGCAAGTTACCTCATGTCCTCTCCCTTTAAAAAATAGCCCATCTTTTCCAGTCCCAGCACCGATTTCTAACAATTTGTCACTATTGTTTAGAAAAGAAAGAAAAATATCTCTTTCTTGAACTTTCCATTCATCCATTTTACTCACTTCTCGCTCCACCGCTTTTTCATTGTACGCTTTTGACAGTTTTTCTTTTATTTGTTGATAAGACATATCAATTCACCACTTCTCCCTTGTACAACGGAATTCTTATTTGTTCGGTTGGTTGAATGGATTTTCTTACATCTGTCGCTTTTAAAATAAACGTTTCTGGTAGTTCCTTTGAAAAGTCTGGATAGAGTTCAAGTTCCTGAACAATTTCCGTGCCCTCATCTCCCTCCATATGATAGCCATACCCACCAACATGAAAATTATCTAAGTAATTATCCTCTTCATCAACAGCATTCCAATGGAAAAAGTATTCTGTCTTTAAAGGTTTGCTTCCTTTTAACAATATTTTAGGGTATACAAAATCCACATGTTGACTATTATCCATTATTACTTCCACTGTATTAATCTCTATATCATCATATTTAAAATTAACATCGTAAATCCCTTCTTCTAGCTTTATAGGTATGTCAATTTGGGCAGGTTCCATTTTGTTAATTGAAATAAATTCAAAATATATAGGTTCTTTCGGATCTAGGTTTCCTATTTTTTCGAAACTCTCTCTATCTCTTAATATATTCATAAAATCAAATTCAAATATAAATCCATCTTCGGTAAATTGCGGCTCAAAATAATTGCTATAATACCCTACTAGTGGATCACCATTTTCCGTTACTACTTCAAATTCGAGATGAGGCATTAAATAGTACATATCTGCTTCGATTCCAGCTATTTCTCTAAATTGCTCTGTTTTCCTTTTTCTTTCTTCTTCCGATAGCGCCACGAACATTGTTAGTTTACTTTCGATATCCGTTCTTTCAAACTTTTTAATTTCGAATTGGCCAACATCATCCAACGTAATTGTTTCATTTATTTCAACAGTTTCAACGTTTATATTTGCTTTTGCATAATTAACAGGAATTTGTATGTCCCACGAACCAGGATATCCTGCAATTCTACGAATATTTAATAATATTTCGAATTCATCTGGTATTTCGCCTAATTGATTTAAAGAAAAATAAAGTGTATCTTCATTTTCTGCTGTTGTACTATGAAACATCGGCATAACCATATCGACAAATTGAACTCGGTCCCCTGTTTTTATTTGAACGATTCTGTTATCCCAAATGTCAATAATAGAATCATAACCGTACGTTCCAAACGATTTTTCCGATTCTACTTTGTAATGTAAGGCAATATTGCTAGGGCTTATATCTATCCCCGTTATTTCTAACGTTATTTCTTTATCCGTAAACGTATACGTCCCTTCATCCCAAACATTGTACATTTCTCCATGTTTAATATAGTTTGATACGGCCGTATATACAGGGGAAAGCTTCGGAACGACGAACATTCCTAGTAAGACGACAGCTAACAAAATAGTGGATGTCACAATTTGATATTTCCAAGATCTTCTTTTTTTATTGTTTTTTGTATAAGCACTAAGCCCTTCTACCACTTCGTCCGCGAAGGAATCAGGAAGGAAAGGTTGATTCAGAAATTCAATTAGTTGTTTATCTTCCTTTTCGAATGTAGTTAATATTTCACGGCAAGCTGGACAAAACTCTAAATGATCTTTGATGATTGTATTTTCTTCGTCAGAAAGATCCTGTTTATAGAACATAAAAAGCTTATCTACTTTTATACAATCCTCAGCTTGACTTTTTGCTGTAATCGTTCCACGTAGCTTTTCTTTAGCTTCGGTTAAATATCTTTCTACCTCACTAATCGAAAAATGTAAAACTGTTGCTATATTGCTCTCATCCATTGCTAAAACGAAATGTAGTAGCAACACTTTTTGTTCTGGAAAAGTTAACGAATGAAACGGAATATGTTCTGTCCTATTTCCTTTATAAGTAATGCGATTAAATAAATGTGGAATCGTTATTTTGAAAAACCAAGATGTAAACGTTTCTTCTTCATTATACGTCGGAAGCTGTTCATACACATATTGAAAACTTCCTTCAACTAATATTCTCGCTTCCTCTTTATCATTGACCATTCGATATGCTATTGCATATAGACGATCTTGGTAAAGCTCCACATAATATGTAAATTTTTCTTTATTTCCATTTAAAATTTCATTTATATTAAGTAAATCCTCCTGCATATAGGCCACCCTTATTAATCGGAATTTTTTTACTGTTTAAAAATATTGTATCATTTTTCACTATTTTTTGGGAGAAATTTGTTAGAAAAACTCGATGTTCGCGAGTCGTTGCAACGAAGCGAGCTGCGTTAGTTTTTCTTATGCGACTATACAAGCAAACATTTTTATATAATGGCATCTAACATTCTATGAGTATAAAAATTTACTTTCCTATAATCAAAAAAAAGCAAGCTTCTTAAAATAAGAATACTTGCCGTTACATTCATTTTATTGTCGATAAAAGTAAAGCAATTTTAAATAAATATCACGTTTTACTTCATCTATATTTTCTCCCCCGCGTTTACGGGATTTCTTTTTAATACCGAATAGAATGGATAGCATAATTTTCACCTTCCATGAACTTTATTTTCTTCTTATCATTAGTATAGAATCTTTCCATCTTTACTAAAACGAACGGAAGAATGGTTTTCTTTCATCCAATACACTACATTTATTTCCTACTTCACGATGAAAGATACTCCGCCTTTTGGCTGAAACTATATTAAGTTCAACTAACAAGTTAGGGAAGTGACAGATAACTTCCCTCATTGACTTATGAAAATTTGATTTAGTAGGAAGGAGGAGACTGAATGGGAGCAACAGAGAGAGATGGTTATGTATTCGAAACAGAGTACAGCGTTGTCCAACAAAAAGGAGCTGTTCATGTATATAAAAAAGGACAATTTATTAGCGAGCTTCCCTTTCAATTTGAAGGGAATCAGCCAAGTTCAGAACAAATTGAAAATGTAATTGATGCATATTTAGAAAAAATGTAACCTAAAAATTCTTAGGATAACCAACAAAAAAAGTCCTAAAAGTCAGTTTGTACTAACTTTTAGGACTGCCCTTTTTTATTACTGAATGACACGTACTGCTTTCACTGCGCGTGGTTTCCAGTAGTTACTGTAGTTAGAAAATGCTACACCAGTAGAGGTAGCTGCATGTAATAACGTGTTAGAATCTACTACGATTGATACGTGGTTAATGACACCATTTCCAGTCGTATCAAAGAATACTAAGTCCCCTTTTCTTATTTGAGAAAGTGGAATTTCAGTACCAGCGTTTGCTTGTTGACCAGAAGTACGTGGTAATGTAATTCCATTTTCACTAAATACTCTTACTGTAAAGGACGAACAATCAAATGCATCCGTTCTAGTAGTTGCCGCTCCGAATAAATACGTTGCCCCGACATATTTTCTTCCGCTATTGATAATGACATCCGCTTTTTCTTGCCAAGTTGATACTGGTGTAGAGACTGCAGTTGCTTGCTGTGTTCCAGATGGCAGTTGTATAACTTGTCCAACAAACACTCGGTTCGGATCAGTTATTTTAGGATTTGCCGCTAATAAAGATTGATACGTAACACCGTGATTTTTAGCGACTACAGTTAAGGAATCACCACTTTTAATTGTGTACGTAGTGCCAGTAGGACGAGCCGTGTTAGTAGGTGTAGCTGTATTATTTGCCGGTACTTGTATTACTTGTCCAACAAAAATACGATGTTCACTTTGTATAGAAGGGTTTAAATTTAATAAACTGGAGACCGACGTATTATGATCACGTGCAATAACAGATAGAGAGTCACCTGACTTTATCGTATATTGCTTTGTAGAATTATTAGTTGATGTAGAGTTTGTTGTTGTAGAAGTTTTTATCGTTTGACCTGGAAAAATTGTGTCAGTATTTAATTGGTTCCAATTTCGCAACTGATTAATTGTAACAGAATGATCGTTTGCTATTTTCCAAAGAGAATCACCAGATTTAACAGTGTAGTCAGAAGCAAAAGCTTGATTTGAAAAAAGGAAAGTTGCTGCTAACGTACCTACGATTATCGTTTTTTTCATGTTGTGCATTCTCCTAACATAGAAAGTTTTTTTCGTTCACTTAACTCCAACAACTATGTTAGCATGAAAGATTAAAAAAATACTGTACTAATAATTGGTAATAACGTTGAAACCGCGTCCTATAAACGTCCAAGAGAATAAATTAATAATAGTTAGAAAAATAATGCGATTGTTATAATTTTAAAGGAATTGTTTGCATTTCAACTCAAAAAGGCTAGCAATCATTGCTACCCTTTTTAAGTATAAAGATTGACTATTTAACTTATAAACCCGCATTTCTTTGCAGTCTTTTTGCTATTTCTAAGAAATCTTCTCTTGAAATTCCTGGCGCAAATTCTTCCGGTAGGTCTTCAAAATCAGGGACCGGAGCTCCTTGAGGTGCTCCTTGTATAACTTCTAGTGGTCCTCCATCTTCAGGGTGACGTCCTTTCCAAATCATCGAAATGTCTTTAAAGTCATTATCACTAAATGTATATAACTTCCGATGAACTCCTTGAGCTTCAAACTTTCGAGTTGTTTCAAACGCTTTGTTTTCTAAATTCGGTATTGGAACCATTTTCGTCATATCTACACCTGTAGCTATTTCTAATGCCTTTGCATAAGCAACTACGTGCACCCCACCACGGACTAATAAGTAGCCGATCATTTCCCTTGCTACTGGATTACTCGTCATTTCATACACTCTCATTTTATGTGTGCGAGCACCACATTCTAAGAAGAAATTATGAAGTAAATCTAAAATTAAATTACCACTATTAAATACGTTATCACCCGTCCAAGGTCTTCCCATCGAATCTCCCGCTAATGCTGTTTGTGCATTAACTATATAATGATAAGAATTTCGGAAATCTTTCGTATTTCCTAAAGGTGTAGCATCGGGCGGAGCTGGTCTTGTTGTTCCTTCCATCATTAAGTTGATAGTATTTATTACTAACTCCACATGACCTAACTCTTCCGCTGTAATACTAGCTACTAAATCGTAAAACGGTTTTAGTTTACGCTTATTACGAAAATTATTTGATTGGTACATATAATTATTTAATGTAGACATCTCACCGAATTTTCCACCTAGCAACTCTTGAACGGCAGCTGCACCGTTTGGATCTGGCTTCTTCGGTCTTGGTAATTCGATAAGTAGTCGGTTATATCTTTTATACAAAACGGCATTCCTCCTCCAATAATAATAATAATAATAATAATAATAATAATGATGTACACTATTACTTTTGTATGTTGAGGGAAGAATGTCCTATTCCTTTTTCTTATTTGTGTAGGCACTCGCCTATACAACTTAGGTGAATTCATCATAATGTATCGTATAAATAAATTAAAGTTCCAGTATGAGTACTTTCTTGGGACAGTAATGAAAGGAGATGCTTTGCATGAGCAAAGGTGTACCTACAGCTTCAGTAGGATGCTTCACTGGAGGTTTCACACTTTATATTATTTTGTTTATTTTACTTGTAATTATCGGGGCTGCTTTTTTAGGCTATTGATAAATATCATTTGGACAGAGAAAGCTAAATTCACTTTAGCTTTCTTTTTTCTTTTTATTTAAAATTTCCACCCCAAAACTTTCTTCTCGATAAAACATATTTTTTTTAGTTTAGGTCAATATATTAGTACATAAACTGTTAAGCCAAGTCGGAGGAATCTAAAATGATTCAAAAAACTATAAATTTACACTCACCAATTTTGTATGAATTCATTAATATAGGTTGTACCGATGAATAAGTCTTTAGAACGATTATTATGGAGCATTGCACTTCCCGGCTTTGGACAACTACTTAATCGAAAATATGTTAAAGGTATTACATTTATTATTTTGGAATTTATCATTAACGTATTTTCAAATTTTAATACTGCTATTATGTTAAGTTTTAACGGAGAAATAAAAAGTGCCTACACATCCATTGATTATTTGTGGCTCATGTTCTATCCTTGTTTATACTTTTTTGCGATGTGGGACGCCTTTAAAGATGCAGGTGGAGGTAAGAGTCGGTATGCTTTTATACCATTTGTCAGTTGCGCATATTTTGTAACTGTTGGACTAATGATATCTGGAAAAGCAAAGCTATATGGTCATTTAATAGGGCCAATTTTTATGCCTATGCTATTTGTTATTCCAGGTGTAGTAGCAGGACTTATAGTTCGGGAAGTGCTCCTATATTTAGAGAAAAGCAACAAAATTCCAACGTAAGTAGGAGAGATATAAATGCCTCATATAAGAACAAGAGACGGAGTACAAATTTATGCAGAAAAACTAGGGTCAGGAAATACTACGATAATTTTTATTCACCCACCTGGGATGGGGCATGTCACTTTTAAACAACAAAAGCCACTTTCAAGCCGTTATTCCATATTATTAATGGATTTAAGAGGGAATGGAAAAAGTAGTGTTGGAACTCAGCAAATAACTTTTTCGTTACTCGCCCAAGACATTTATGATGTTATGAAGCATTTTGATATTAAATCAGCCATTCTTTGTGGGTATTCAAACGGTGCATCGATTGCATTAGAATTCGCTTTGCGTTATCCATCTTCCACAAAAGGACTTGTCCTAGTTGGGGCATTCCCAAAAGTTAATTCCTTACTTCTTTACGCAGAGTTTATGTTAGGTATACTAGTAACAAAGTTAAATGCAATGCCTTTAATTTCTTTTGTTATCGGCAGAGCACACGCACATAGTAAAGGATATGGAAAGCAGCTCGAATCTTACATTCGAAAGACGAAGGCTAAAACGTTACATAAGATGTATAACGAAGGCGTTAAATTTGATCGTACTGAACGTTTACAAGAAATAAAAGCTCCTATACTTCTTGTATATGGGAAAAAAGATTTTTATGTTCATCATTACCAAAAAGAATTTCGACATTTCCACCGTAATACAGATGTTGTATATATATCTAAAGCAAAGCATCAAGTACCAACGAAATTTGCAAAGGAGTTTAATTCTGTAGTTTCGAGTTTTATAAGAAGAAAATGTGAAGTTTAACTTTAAAAGCTGTCTCCTACTATGCATTTGTAATGGAGACAGTTATTTTTTATATTACTTTGTCTTTTTTTACTTTCGTTAAGCAATTTTGTGCAATTTTCATTTTACTTAGCGTACATTTTAATGTTGATTCAGTGTTGAGTTCCCTACCTAGTTCAATATTTGTCAAATCTCTTATTGTTCTCGCCATATTTTCAAGCGCGTTCCTCATCAATTCTTCGTCTGTATTATGTTTATTCATTATAATTACCTTAACCATCTCATCCGCATATTCGTGTATTCTCTCATACACTTCAAAATTATTTTGCATAGTAAGGTCTCCTCTCCCAACTTAAACCATTCTTTATTGATATGTATGTGATATAGTCTTTTTCTATCCTAATTAGTTTTTATTTTCTATAGTAAAAGCACCATAGTCCTTAAACTACGGCGCTTTGTAAACTAATATTTTTTCCATTTTCGCATAATCGACCGAATTTCGGTTGCTAATTGTTTACAACGTGCTACTTCCTCTTCCGTTAATTCCATTTCACCGTATCTTACTTTTTCATAAATAGAAAAAAAATGTTCTGATACAACCGATTCACGTACTAACCATTCTTCTAACGTTTCATTAGGGTAGCGTGCTCGATTTTTCTTATGTGCTAATTTTTCAAGCTCAAACACAAGCTTTCTCACTTCATTTTCGGGTGGTTTTTGCCACCAGCCTCTTCTACCACTTGACTGAATCTTTTTAAGTACACCGTTGTATGTTGCAGCGACTTCTATTGAAGACTTCATTACTTTCACCTTTCGAAGTAAGAAAAAGGCAATGATGAATAATAAAACGATGAGAATGACCATCACCAAAATGTTATCCCATATAGGAGCCACATCTACAATTTGTTCGATCTCTTTCTCTTCCGCACCGCCTTCTCCCTCCATGATTGATTCCGCCTCTTCACCGCGCAAAACAAGATTGAATTCAAGGAGACTTGCTAAGTAGAAAAAAGGCTTTGATAAAATACCGAATACGAAGCCGATAACTCCTCCAAACGCTTTTAAACCGATAGAGATGATCCATTTACCAATTGTTGAAAGAAAAACAGTTAGGCCTAAAATAACACTAATAAAGGAAAGTGAACTTACAACGACTTTTTTGTTTAATGTTCGGTCTCGCCACGTACGAATCACACTTTCTCCAGATTGAGCTAAAAGAAACAACAATAACTGTATTCCGAATAAGTAAATAAAATACTCAGCATATACGTACCTAGAAACATAGATATAAACGTAAATTGGAAGCATCCAAAAGAAACATAATAGAAAAATTGTTCGTGCTGTTAATGGACGGTCTTGAACAAATAAAACAAACCCTCTCCAACTTAAAAAACCACCTATAACAAAAGATAAAACATACCCATAGCCAAGGAAAAAGGAAATCATTGCTATAAGCGGAGCAATAAATACAATTAACACAAGTGTTTGTACTTGAAGATTAGCTGATATAACGCTATATATGATAATCGTAACTAAAGTAGGAACGATTAACCCCACTATCGGTGGTAGCATTGAAGTATGCATGTAGGACAATACAATGAAAAAATATAATAAACTGACTTCTATGCATAAGTGAACACTATTTCTCCAAATTTTAGCCATATCGTACCCTCCTACTACGTGAGGAGCCAACTTTCTTTAACGTTAATACAGCATCTTCCCTACTAACATCCAGAACATAACATTGAGAAGATTTTCGAATTGAATACTTTTCTGTTTCTTCTTCATCCATACATAAAATAACGTATGGCGAAACGTAATTACTTACAATTCTAGTAAATGATAACGAATTTATTACTACACTGTTTTTATCAACTCTTGCCAAAAACTCCAATGCTGTTTGGAGCTGTCTTTTCCCTTCCCCGAATGGGAGAACGTAGTAGGATGGGTTACCGAACTTTTTAACATTTACTAAAAGCCCAAAAGAAATATTGTACTTCGTTGCATACTGAAGCAAATACGATATCCCTTTAATCCGATCTTCTAGATTACTAGAACGAATATCAAGTACAAATAACCATGTAAACTGAGAAGCACGTTCATGTACTTTCGTTTGGAGGGATGATAGTCTTGCCGTTGCTTTCCAATGGATTTTGTTAAACGAATCTCCACTTTCATAATTACGAGTTCCGATAATAGTATTTTTATCTTCATAAAATGAGCTACGAGTTGGATACGTTCCTTCGTTTTTAGGAACCATACGCTCTACACCAGAAACCACCTTTTTCTCCGGATAAACAATCACTTCGTATTTTCTGTTGTTTAGTAAATTAAGTATCACTTTACCAAATCCGATAAAGTGGTCGACTTCTATTTGTACTTTATGAATTTTTGCTACCCCTCTTTTTATAGATTGAAATGGTACTTCTAAAATTAGCTCATTTCTTCCATAAACGTGAAAAGGAATATCTAATTCATTACTGTAGCGTAGCTCTACCGAATCTTTAAAGTTAATATTTTTATCGGTTGTAATTGTCAGTTTTCCAAAGAAAATTGGTAAAAGAGATGGTTGTCTTATTCGTACTTTAATAACACCTTCTTCGCCTGTAAAAGTTTTCACTCTCTCTTCAGGGAAATCAACTTCTAGCCGTTTACCTACCCAATTTAAATACATATAATTCGCTATGAAAAAAAAGAAATATCCACTTCCGATAACTAGTAAAATAGTACTATTGATAAAAAAACTAATAAAAATTAACACCCAAGATATTGACGCTAGATAATAATAATCTTTATAAATATCTGTATGTTGACTCCATTTATTCATTATTTCACAGCCGCCTCAACTGGAACAGGAATCATTTTTAATACATCATTAATTACTTGGGTATTCGTTTTCTTTAAAGAACCTTCCATGGAGAGTACAATTCTATGGCTTAATACGTAAGGTGCCATTTTTTTAATATCTTCTGGTGTAACGAAGCTTCTTTGCTGAATAAATGCTCTTCCTTGGGCAGCTCTCATTAATGCTAGGGCTCCACGCGGGCTGACACCTAGCTCAATTTCATCGTGATTTCTAGTTTGATGGATAATATGTAACAAATACAATTCTACCTCTGATGATAGTCTCACTTTTTTCACGTCTTGCTGCAACTGCTCGATCTTATCTTTCGTAAATAACACTTTTAATTCTTTTAATGGTTCTCCTTCACGATATGTTTGTAGTATTTGTTGCTCTTCTTCGATAGTTGGATAACCGAGATCAAGTTGTATAAAAAAGCGGTCCATTTGTGCTTCAGGTAAAGGGAACGTCCCTTGTTGTGATTCTATCGGATTTTGTGTTGCCATTACCATAAATGGTGATGGAAGTGAGATGGTTTCTCCGTCAATTGTTACTTGTCGCTCTTCCATTACTTCTAGTAAACTTGATTGCGTTCTAGGTGTTGCACGGTTGACCTCATCTGCTAGCAATATGTTTGTCATAACTGGCCCTGGTCTTAGTTGGAATTCGTGTTTTTGCGGATTAAAAAATTGAATTCCTGTAACATCGCTTGGTAATACATCTGGTGTGAACTGTATTCTTTTAAACTCTGCATCTACCATTTTGGCAAAGCTTTTTGCTAACATTGTTTTTCCTGTACCAGGAACACTTTCGAGTAGTACATGGCCTTTATTAATAAGTGAGATAAATAATAATTCCACTACTTCGTCTTTTCCAATGATTACTTTACCTAATTCTCTTTGTAAGTCTTTTACTAGTTCCATTATGCATCCCTCTTTCAATTTTTACTTTTAATATTTTTCCCATTTTTTGATAGTCGTTTTAATTTCTGTCGCTAATTCCTTACACAGGATTAATTCTTCCTCTGTTAATTCCATTTCTCCGTATCGCACTTTTTCATATAAGAAAAAGAATTGATCTGAAACAATGGATTCCCTTACTAACCACTCTTCTAATGTTTCATTTCGATTTCGTCCGCGGCCTTTTTTATAGGCTAGCTTTTCTAAATCAAATACTAGTTTACGAACTTCATCTTTTGGAGGTTTCTGCCACCATTCATTTTTCCTTCTCCATTTGTTAGTTTTCGTATTATAGGAAACATCATCCTCAACATCTAATCGTTTTACTTTCACTTTTCTTAAGTAAATTAAAGCAACGATAAATATTATTAAAAATATAATTGCCATTACAATTACATTGTCCCAAAATGCTTCAGGGTCTCGGAATTCTTGCATCCATTTTTCAACATCACTTTCTTCATCCTCACTAGATTGTTCTCCTAATTCTACGGCTGCATACTCCCAATCTATTAAGCTTAGTAGATAAAGAAAAGGTTGAGCTAATACCCCGAACAAAAATCCTATTAACCATCCAAATGACTTCAACCCTTCAGAAATAATGACTCTTCCGAATGTCGAAAGGAATATTATTGCGATCGTAATTGTCCCAACAAAATAGGACGCACCTTTCAATATATTACCTTTCAACGTATAATCAACTTTTGCTCGCTGAAAGCTATCCGCTAAACGTGAAAGCAAGAAAAACAGTAATTGGAATCCTAATAAATATAGTAAGTAGTCAGCATATTTATATTTATCTAATACAGCAAAGAAATAAACGAACATTATCCAAAATATCGTAAGAAGAAAAATAGTCCTCGGTAATAATTGTCTTCCGTGTATAAAAACAACAAATGCTCGCCAGCTTATCGTACTCCCTATTACAACCGATAAGATGAAACTATAACCGAAGGCAAATGATATTATTGATAAAATTGGTGCAAAGAATACGATTAATACAAACGTTTGAACCTTCATCGTTTTTTCTAAAAAACTATAAATAAAAATAGCTAATAAAACCGGCAAGAGTATACCTTCAATAGGAGGAAAATAAGGAATGTGAATATAAGAAATTAATACAAAAGTGAATAAGAGATTCACTTCCATTAATAAATAAAAACTTTTTTTAATAATACTAGCCATTTCACACCCCTTTATAATTCGGAATATTCATTATTTACATAAAATATAATATAAAACTTTTCCAAAAAAGTCCATATTATTAGTAATTTTTTCACACTTTTTACTATTTTTCTATTTTCTACCTTCATTTAATTTACTATAATAGAATGATATAAACTTTTTTTAAAAGGAGAGGAGTATAGATGAATACCTTTCACTTAGCTGTAGTAAAGAAACGTAGGCAGATGATGGATGTTGCTAACTTAAAAGGTATGTCCTCTTCCGAAACAGTTAAAATAAGTCAAGAATTAGATCGGTTAATAAATTTATATTTCCTTTCACCGAACAAAACCGATACAAAATAAAAGGGCTGTCCTAAAAGTCAGTTAAGAATGACTTTTAGGACCTTTTTTGTTCATTATCTTATTAAGGATTACTAATAGCTTTATTCGCAATGTGCTTAAGCATTACATTATCGAGGGGCATGATAATGTTCGTGTTTGAACCTAATTAATAGAAATCTTACAAACTAAAACGAATTTAGTACGAAAAAAGCATATAAACAAAACAGTGAGAAAAACGAATCGTTTTTCTCACTGTTTTTAAGACTGTTTTTGGGCAGCGTCTCTATATTTTAAGAAAAATCACATGATTGCACCATTTTCTTCATATATTATACGGAATGGATATGAAGGGAGGATTGGTTACATTGGTCTGGTTAGTACTGTTCCACGTTTTAACTTCTATTGTCGGCTTTGGTCCAACGTTTTTTAGTTTTATTCTACTTAGAAAAAGTCAAACAATTTCAGACTTACGGCATAACCTTATTCTTCATCACAAGCTTCACTATTTCCCTAAAATTGGTGGAACACTAGCCGTTATTTCTGGTATTCTACTAGTCTTATTAGGAGATTACGGTACTATATTACAAGTTTGGTTATTCGGTTCGATCATACTGTTTATGGCAATACAAGTTTTGTATATCGGTTTTATCCTTCCAGCTCTTTTTGAGCTTCAAGAATGGGTTCTCCACCCAAATAATAGAGCGTCTACTCAATTACCGTTAGAACAGTTAATGCTACTTAGAAAAGCTTGTAATTATTATTATGTTGTTATTATTTTAACACTATTAATTTTTACATTTATGATATTGAAGCCGAATTAGTAATTTTCCTCATTTTAATTCAATCGGCTCCATAGCTTCATCAATATTCTTAAAAACAAATCCCATTTCAACAAGCTCATCTAACAATACCGTAATAAAGTCGACCGTTGATATTAAGTCATGTAGTAAGATAACTGGGTTTTCTCCCCGATTTACTACTTCTTCTACTTGAAGCAAAGTATGACTAATATATTCAGGTCCTCTAAACTGCCAATCTCGACTATCCACATTCCAATCCCATAAAATAAAGCCTTCTTTTTTCACAGCATCTTTGTAAGACGGGGTCATGTGAGGAGAAGAACCGAATGGAGTTCGAATAATTACCGTCTCAACATTTGTAATATCTTTTACTGTTTGTTGAGATTGGCGCATTTCATTAATCACAGAAAATTGAGAAGCATAAAATTGTTTTTTATCATGTGATACACCGTGTAATGCTAGCGTGTGACCTTCCTCTACCATACGTTCCACAATTTCTTTATGCTTAACCATTTGTGGTTCTAACATAAAAAATGTTGCTTTCGCATTATATTCAGCAAGTATGTTTAAAAGCTCCTCTGTTATCGGCTGTGGTCCGTCATCAAAAGTTAAGTATGCGATCCTTTCTTCATCCTGTGCTTCGGTCACCTTTTCCTCCTGTTCTTCCATCGGTTCCTCTACTATTTCTTCGTTAACTTCAGGGGCCGGGTTATTATTTTCATTCACGATTTCACTCTCCGCTACCTTGTCTTGATTTAACGGAATTTCAATGATAGATTCATTATTTAAATTTACTATCACGTTATTTTTGTCGAACGGAAATTTACCCACTAACAAAAATGCTACAATAGTTGCGACTAGTAGGATTAGCGGTAATACATATAATAAATTCCTTTTTTGTTTCTTGGTCATTTCAGGCCTCCAGTATCATTCTCAGATGTCATACTAATCTATTATAATGATTTTTCCTATTTATACATATAGTCGTTTTCTTTACAATTTAGTTACAAGTATTTTTATAAAAAATAGGAGCTGTCCAATAAGGGACGACTCCTTTTTAAATGTCTCTTCTTAATGCTTTTAATACATCAATTCTTGTTGCTTTAGCTGCAGGTTTTAATCCAGATAAAATAGCGACTATGACACTTATACCTACACTGATTAATGTTAGGGACCAAGGAATGTAAGATAATAAAATATCCGTTCCTACCTCTTCTCCATACATACCTTTCACAACTACCGGTAATAACAGATTAACACCATAGCTTACTGCATATGCGGCGAGAGCTCCTATTACAGAACCGATGATTCCAATGTAGGCACTTTCCATTAAAAACAAGCTTTTAATCATTTTTGGGCTTCCGCCAATTGCCTTCATTATTCCAATATCTTGCGTACGCTCTGTTACCGCCATGGACATCGTATTAAATATACCTATTGATGCAATAATGACCGCTATCGTGCCAATAAAAATTAATCCTACCTTCATTACCGAGAATATCATGTTCACTTCTTTTAATTCTTGAACAGCAGAATATGCATAATAGCCTTTTTCTTGAACTTCCTCTAAAATTGGCATTACTTGTTCCATATTGTTCGTATACACACTGATATTCGAATATGTGATGGAGAAATCTTTTAATTGTTCAATCGTTTCCTCTGGAAGATTCGGATTAAGGAATGTACCAAGTCTCGTTTCTGTAAACTTTTCAATTTCTTTTAATGTTTCATCTGAAATGTTTACATAGTTGTCTTGAGTCCATTGTTTCGTAGGTTGCTTTGCAATTCCAACAACTTTTAGTGCGAAATCCTTCGTTACTTGTTCTCCATCCTTCATTTGTGGAACTGTTAAAATAATTTCTTTGTTCAGCATATTAACTTCAGCGTTTTCAATAAATTCTCCGTCTTTTTCTAAATGATGTGAAAAATGATAGCCGATCACAACTTCATTTGCAGCTTCTGGCATTCGTCCTTCCTCTAATTCAAAATTAGACTGAAGTTCAGATGGATAATGAACTACTCTCGTTGTAACATATGGTACTTTATATTCATCAAATGTGTAAAATGCTTCATAATTATCTAAGCTACGATAACGAGTTACCGTTTTTACATTTTCTATACTTTCGAAATAACGAATATCCTCATCTGTTAAATACTGATTATCCGGGTCGTCTTTCCCATGAATTTCCACTTCTGTCACTAGCCGTGTTTCAGTAATATCTTGAACAATATATTTATGTAGACCAAAACCAACGGAAGCTAATACCATTAAAAAGGCACATGCCATTGCGGTTGCGAGAACGGTCATAAATACACGGCTTTTATTTTTCTTCATATTATCTTTCACAAACTTATTTTTATCTCGAAACTTCATATAACTCTCCTCTTTCTTCTAACCTGCCATGCTTAAGCTGTACCGTTCTATGTGCAATACGGGCAACATCTTGATCATGTGTAATAATAACAAACGTAATACCATCTATTTCATTTAATTGTTTAATAAACTGTAAAAACTCCTGTTCCGTTTCACTATCTAAACTACCAGTCGGCTCATCAGCTAATATTAAGTTAGGTTTCGTAATGAGTGCTCTAGCAATTCCTACACGCTGCTGTTGGCCACCAGATAACTCGCTAGGATAAAATTCTTCAAAGCCATTTAAGCCAACTTTTTCTAACACTTCTAGTACTCTAATTTTTCTTGCGTGCTCTCCAACACCCACCATTTTTAGAGGTAACTCTACGTTGGCAAAAGCAGTCATAGTTGGGATGAGTTGAAAGCTTTGAAAAATAAATCCGATATGATTCAAACGAAATTCAGACCATTTCGCTTCAGTAAGTTTAGTCACATCCATTCCGTTTATTTCAATTGTTCCAGATGTCGGCTTCATAAAACCACTCATTAAATTTAATAAAGTAGATTTCCCCGAACCACTCTTTCCAACAATAGAAACAATTTCCCCCTCATAAATAGAGAGATTAATATCATTTAATACAGGTATTTTTTGTTTATTATTTTTCTTCCCAATTATAAACTCATGGGATAAATTTTTAATCGTTATCATCTATAACACCTTTTTCTATCATTTTTGTATCGATACACTAGTTAAACGAAACAAAAATCAAAAAGGTTTTAAAAACTTTCTCAAGATTTTCTTCAAGGGAAATTGCTTATTTTATTTTTGGAGTAAATCAAGAGACCTATTCCGTAGGTTGATAGAACGGATAACATAAGTAGGTAGTTCATACAAGGTAAACATTGCATCATGACGAATGAAAATCGGTGGCTCGGTTTAGAACAGCTACAATGTTTTTGCCTTTCAAAATTTAAAACCGAGAGTGGATCGGAGCGGAAGGTGCGAGACTCCTGCGGGAAGAAGAGGAATCGGGAGACCCCGCAGGCGTTTACGCCGAGGAGGCTTCCGTTTCTCCCCGCGGAAAGCGAGTACCTGCAGCGGAGAGGAACGGACTAACTTCAAACAGCACCATTACCTTTTCAATTCAGAAAAAAAATACCCCAAAAATGGAGTATTTTACGCTGCAATATCTCTTTTCGTAAACACAGTAAAACTAATAACATGAAAAACAATAAAATATAGTAAAAACATAACAATAGAAAACAACAAAGTAGTTCCTTCCACTAACGGACTTCCTTGTATAACAGATTCAAAATTAATATTCGCAAACGGTGAAAACTTAGCCCATTCATACTTCATTCCAACAAGCTGAGTAACCGTCGTACCAGTAAAGTAAAGGAAAATCGATATCCCAATTGCTAAAGAGTTATTTCGGAAAACACTCGAAATCATAAACGCAATCGTTGCATACATCATTACTGCTATCGACTGTAAGAACAACTTAAATACTATCGCAGCAAACGGTGACCATACAAATACTTCTCCATTAAAATATTGCAGGGACGGCTGACTTTCAAACCCAAAAAAGATCGCTCCAACAATAAAGGAAGAAACAAATAATAGACTGAAAAATATGAAAGTAAAGATGAGAACAGCGATATATTTGGATAGCAATATTTTACTTCGCTTAATCGGGCGAATCATTAAAAGCTTAATCGTACCCCAACTAAATTCACTTGCTACCATCCCACCTGCGATGATAATAACGAACAACGTAATAATACTAGAGAGTCCAATATTATCCTCAATAAAATTCCATACAGAATAATTTTCCGTTGGAGGTAAATTATTCTCTAAACGGTATTCATTTAGTGCAATTTGTCTTTCATAATAGCTAATATCACCGAAAGAATTACTTTCTAAAATTTCACTATATGTTTCGTTATCGCTTTCTAACTGTTGACGCCAATCTAGCGGCCCATCGGCACTTGAAGGCATATTGTCTAAAAGTAAAACAAAAACTAATCCTAAAACCGATAGACCTACTAAAATAGAAGACATAACGTAAAAGCTCGGCCTTTTAAACCACTTAATACATTCATTTTTAATTAAATTTATCATCATTATGCCCCCTTCTTACTCGATGTTTTTTCAAGGAATTTTTCTTCTAATGTTTTTGACTGTTCCCTTACTTCATATATTGAAATTTTCTTTTCTACTAAAAGACTGATTACCTCTGGCATATTGTCTCTTTCGATAGAAGCGTGCAGCTTATTTTTCACTATCGTTGCCTCGATATCCATCGAGTGAAGGATAGATAATGCTTCTTCCACAGGTGTAACCTGTAATTCGTAAAGGGTACTATCGTCATGAACAAAATCTTTAATACTTTGTATATCTAGCAATTCTCCTTGCTGAATGATGCCGACGCGATCACACATTAATTCCATTTCCGATAATAGATGACTAGAAACGATGACAGTCATTCCTTCTTCTCGGGCTAATCTTCTTAAATAATCACGTATCTCTCTTATTCCAGCTGGATCAAGTCCATTCGTCGGTTCATCGAGAATTAGCACTTTCGGTTCATGAAGTAGTGCTTGTGCTATCCCTAACCGCTGTCTCATCCCAAGTGAATACGTCTTTACTTTTTCTTTAATTCGCTTCTCTAACCCAACTAATTCAATAACTGCTTCGATTCGTTCTTCTGTAATACCTGGAATCATTCTCGCGTATTGCTTTAAATTTGAATAGCCGGATAGAAACTTATACATTTCTGGGTTTTCGACAATCGCTCCTACTTGTTGCACAGCTTTTTCAAAATTTTCTTTAATACTATATCCTGCAATTTTAATATCTCCCGAAGATATTCCCATAAGGCCTACCATCATTCTTATCGTAGTAGTTTTCCCAGCACCATTTGGTCCTAAAAATCCAAATACTTCTCCTTCATATACATCAAACGATACATTTTTAATAATTTTTTTACCTTTAATCTCTTTACATACATCTTGTAACTGAACCGTTACATTATTCATTCTTTCTCCTCCCTACAATTCTACTTTTTTGTTTACCAATCTAGCACTTACCAAAAATAGTAATAGCGCAATTCCTCCATAGAAAACCAACAGACCGATTGATGCATTATTTAAAGCAAATTCATATAGAATCTCATCTTCATTATTAGTAAAAATTGATTGATATAAGTTAATAGGAATCGGCCCAATTTCTAGTAACCTTGTATACATCGCTGAATTAGAAAATAAAGTATGCGGAATCATAGTTGCATAAGCTAAAATCGCCACAATAATGGAAACTATTATTTTATTTTTCATTTTCATAATTAACGTGTAATAAATACTCCAATAAAAGATAGCCCAAACTGCAATATAAATCGAAGCAAGCCACACGCCTGTTGTTACATTGATAAAATCAGAAAATCCATCTCTAGTAAATTCTTAAATAAAAGAATTGATATCCCGTAAAGTAACATTGATAACAATATCGAGAGCAAAGCTGATACGACTGCCATAATAAGCTTACTTCCGATAAATAAAACCATAGAGTTTGGATTATGAAGCCAAACTTGTGTTTTTGCTTCATAAGACAAGCTCGTCAATATATGCCAAAGGGGATAAAATATATGAAGTGACACAATAAAACCTAAAGCATAAAATGGAACTTCTAACTCGTTAAAATATTGACCAATACCGATACTAACTAACCAGATTGCAAAGATTACTAATAAATTTCGCAAAAACCACGTCTGGGACAACATCCAATCTTTCCGTAAAAGCCCAGTTAAAGTTCTCACTTTTCTTCCCCCTTTATTCATCAAATTGTTGAATCATCCAGTCTTTTACGGAAAGCTGTTGATTTTCTCTTAACTGTTCTACGTTTTGTTTTGCTAAAAAGTTTCCATTTTTTATTAATACGACATCATCTAACAGTGGTTCTATTTCATCAATCTCATGAGTTGCGATAATAATGGTCTGTTTTCCAAAATCAACGTAAGTTAACAAGCCTTTTACAATGGAATTTCTAACCATTGGGTCTAACCCAGAAAATGGTTCATCCATTAATACATACTCCGCATTTCTAGCTAGTGCTAACACTAACTTCAACCTACCTCTATTTCCCTTTGATAAATGTTTTAGCTTTTTAGATTTATCTAGCTTCATAAACTGTAATAACTTTTCTGCCTTATCATTTTGAAAATCAGTAAATTGACTCGCATAAAAGTCAATCATATTTTGAACAGTAAATGGTTCATAATAAAAATCTAATTCTGTTAAATACGCTACCTTTTTAGCAATCGTTCTATCAACTTTCTCCCCATCTACTGTAACGAAACCTTTCGTTGGTTTCACTAACCCAGCCATCATTTTTAAACTTGTAGATTTTCCACTACCATTTGGTCCTAGTAAACCAGTTATTTTTCCTTTTTCAAATATAATGGACGTTTGACCTAGTGCAATATCTTTACCATACTGTTTTGTTACACTTTCGAATTTAATCACGGTCTTCTCCCCCTTTTAAAAACATTTGTACACTATGAACAATGTTTTGGTCCTCTATACCGAGCTCCCTCATTCCGTTAATGAATCTTTCAATTACTTGCTTCTCCATCTCTACTTTTAACTGTATAAGAACCGTATTGTTTTCTGTCACAAACGTTCCTTGCCCTCTCCTCGTTTCCACCATTCCCATCCTCTCCATCTCTTGATAAGTCCGCTGAACTGTGTTCGGGTTCACCTCCGACTGTATAGCCATTTCACGTACGGAAGGAAGCTTATCTCCGGGTTTTATTTCTCCTCTAATTACTTGTTTCGTAATACGGTCTATAATTTGTAAATAGATCGGCTTATCAGTATCATACTTTGTCACGTCATTTCCACCACCTTATCAATCAACCAACTACTTACATAAATAATTCCCAGCACTACAGTCACGTATGTCGCTATCCCACCTACCGATAACATTTCTGGCCCTAATCCAAAATAGGACATTCCGCTTTCTTGATCACCTATCGTAAATTGCGTGACAAGCTGAATTGGTATCGGACCAAATTGTAAAATTGATTCATAAACGTCCCATTGAGATATTTTGTTTATACAATAGTTTGTTATTAGAAAGATAACGATTAATACAATACCTTTCCATTTCTTTAAAAAGGTAACACTTCCTAATGATTGATAAACGACCCAATAAAAAAGTCCTAAAACTCCAAAATAAATGCCTATAATAGTTATTCCGATACTGTAAAAAAATATATCCACACTAATATTTGTGTAAACTTGAGAGTACGGAATAATTCCTTTATACAATTTTAAAACAACATAAAGTATCAAACTGAAAATAGAGATACTGATCACATTTATAAAAACAGCAATAAGGAGTTTACTACTAACTAAAGCTAGAGTCGATTGTGGAGAATGTAGCCATAAGTGTGTTTTGCCTTCTAAAATTAAGCTGCTAATAAAGAACGCAAAAATGTAAAAAATGTGAAAGCTAAAAATAGTTAAGCAAGCTCCAAATAATATATACGGATTATCGTAATATTGAGAAAAGCCCCAACTTATTAAAATAATTCCAAGCATAATGAATAAGCCAATCATCATCCAATTTTTTGATAAGAGCCACTCCTTTTTCAATAAACCTTTATAACTATTCATTTTTTTCACCCATTTCGTATTAGTGTTCTAGTTAGATAGTACACTAAAACAACGTGATGGTCAATAGGCAACTTTCCGATAATTTTTACTCTTCTGTAATAATATTTTCTATATTTATCCTCTATTTTTATAAAATTATTTGTATAATAAAGCTATAGAGGAAATTGCTAGGAGTGAAAATATGGAGTCAAGGGAACGAAGAATACATAATGACAAACAAGACTATAAGGTAGGCACAGTAAAGAAACTTATGAACACTTTCAGTTCGTTCTTCCTACATGCTCTTTCGTTAGCAATAGTAGCAGTATTTTTATTATGGGTATTACAAAAGATATAAGCTTTCATTGACAAAAATAAAAAGACGAACCCGAGTGGGATTCGTCTTTTTATTTCCCTTTAAAATACGCCCGTTAAATAAAACGAACTTACAGAAGAGCTTTTCTTATTATGACTTTTTTACACTTTTATTTTTAGCTTGTCCTTCTTTAATTGGTTGATGTTTACTCTTATGGTATTTTACTTTACTTGTAGCATACATAACACCGAAAGTACCAAAAACTAAAACTAATAAAACTTGAATAAATCTCGATGTAATCCCAAAAACACTACTAGAAAAATAAACTAATAAAATTGGGATAAGAACAGTATATAAAGAATAAACAAATCGATATCTTTCGTCTACTTCATGTTCAACTCCACACTCTTCACAAATAATCGGTCGATAGCCAAAAAATACAGATTTAAACCTAGTTTTAAATGTTATATCCTTTTTACAGTTAGAACAATGTTGAAAACCCATTATAATCTCCTTTAATACGGTATTGGAAATGCTTTTCTCTCTTTTATAATAGCAACAGTTTACGTGTGCTACAACTATAAAAAACCCTTCTAAAGTCAAAAATCGACTTGAAGGGTTTCTAAATAACATCATTTTTCTATAGTTTTCTCGTCATAACAGAAATAAAGTCTTCAATAAAACGATTGTAATCCATTTCAAGTGCAATGTAATCTAACAACTCTTCTGGTTGCTCCTCCGGCTTTGGTCGAAAATCCGCAATAGTAGCGCCGCGAAATGGACCATCTTTTGTTTCAATTTCAACTCTTCTACGCGCATATTTAAATGCATCGGGATTTGTTAATGCAAAGAGCGGTACAACATCATGGATTGGACTTCCCATCGTTCCAGGGACTAATTCCTGATAAGCCTCAAAATAGTAATCAAAAACTGCTTTTAATAACGGTTGGAATGGATTATTTTCTGTCGCAACAATACGATTCACTATTTCAGGAGTAACAATTGCTTTGTTCGTTACATTTAACGGAAAAACGACCGAATTACGCGCTTTTTCCAACACTAAACTAGCCGCTACTGGGTCACCATGAAAATTTGCTTCGGCGGCTGGCGTCACATTACCTGGTACGAAAAAAGCTCCTCCCATAATATAAAAGTAGGGAACAGTATTCATAATCTCTTCTCCAGCTAAGTTAAAGGCAATTGCTAATGAAGTTGCTCTTCCTACGTCTACTATTATTAATTCTTCTCCATACTTTTCAATTAGTTTAAACACTTCATCGATATTAAGTAGCTCTCCTACAATAGTTTCCGGAGGTTTAATTGGACCTAAACCTTCCTCTCCATGAATTTCTGGATAATATGGAGTGTACTCACCAGATAACGGACCTTTTGCACCACCTATTATCATAATGTTTCCACTATTAGCTAATGAGATGAGAAAGGCTGTGTTTTGGGTAGCTTGTTCTTGTTCGACATTTCCATACCCTGATACAATTCCAACAACGTCTAATGCTGGATTTAAAAGTGCATACATAATAGCGATAGAGTCATCAATGCCAGGATCACAAAAAAGCAGAACTTTTTGTCTTTCCATTGTTTCTCCCTCCTTACATTACATTTATAAGTATATGTAAGTTGAATTTAAAAAGAATTAATCGATAACACCTCGTTCAATAATCGTAACATCTGCATTGACTGTTACCGGTATATCAGGATATTGGTCCTCCCACTTTTTAATATCAAAACCTCTTTTTCTCGTTTTCACCTCAAATCCATATCCGAACGGATCAATTTCTTCTTCTTGAAATCTTTTTATTAAGTTTAAACACTCTGTTCTTAAAACACCCTCAAATGTTTCTTGAATAGTCGCAATCAATTTGTCATCTACCTTTGCACCTGTATAATCTCTTAGCGCACCATTCAATTTTAACTTAATATTGATTTGGGGCACATCGCCATTCCAATCTATATTTATCTTCTTCTTTGATCGTATACTCATAATAGAAACTGATTCTCCGTCTGGTAAATCTAGGACGAATATCCCTTCTGTGTAGTGATCAGCTAGTAGCTTAAAAAAGAATAAATCGCGAAGCTCTATTGTTGATGCTAGTTTATCTTTTTTCAAAATGCCAACACCAGTAATACCTAGTTTCCCATCACTAAGACCGATTATTGGCAAATTCGGATCTTTTCCTTCCTGGTAATAGTCATTTAAAAATACATGTAAATTTGTTCGCGGTAAATCTCTTCTTTTCATATTATGTTCAAGTAAGTTAGTAATATAAGAAGCCGTACTTCTGTTACCGTAATTTCCTGATAAAATATCAACAGTCGGATCTTCTGAAACCATAATATATAAGCTAGTACCAACATAAGCATCTCTTTGTAAACCATCAATGAACTGAATGATTCCTTGTTCTGCAAGGTCTCGATGAAAAATAACGTTTTCGATACTACCTAACACAATCGGATCAGTAGCTTTTTTTTGCACCGTACTAACTAAGTCTTTATTTGGTTCTGATATATCTGTAATAGTTTCATTGTTAATTGTTTGATCTGCCTCATATATTGGGATTAACACCGTTCCCATTACTTCATTTTCTTCCGTTAAATCATAGCCAATGCCCGTTAAAATGTTAATATCATCTAATATTTGTTTCTCAACACAACCTGTTAAAAGGAAAATAAAAATGATGATTAGTGGCTTAAAGCTTTTCATTTTTACGCTCCTTTCTCCATTTTGCAAACAGTACAAGTAACCATAACATTGGAATATAAACGTAAATAACGTAAAAACCTGCTTGTCCAAAATAGTTATTTAAATCATTAATATACTTTCTGTCTTCAAATAATAAACTTGCAGCAAAAACAATAATGACTGTTATGAGTAACGTTTTTTTATGTTTAATTTGAAAAACTCTTTTCCCTATTCGGCTAGCACACCATATAAAAATACATACGTTTGGCAAAATAATTAAACACCAGTTTGCTATTCCTATATATTCAATTCTCTCAACGAAAGGTAGCTCGATAATTTTCCATAAAGATAATGTTGCCCAAATATTTTTAGCTAATTTTTCTTCGCTAAAATAAGAAAATGTTAATACTGCCATAAATAAATACGTAAGCGTTGTTGCTAATACACCTAAATGTGCCCATCGAACAGACTTTTCATGATTTTTTACGAATGGGTAAAAAACTATTAGAGCTTCTAACCCAATAAAAGTTAATGTCATATCTTTTGCTGATAATAATATATCCTTTACGGAATGATCAAACACAGGCAATAGATGACGAAAATTCATATATTCAAACGGAATAATAAACGTTAAAAGCAAATATGCAGGTAGAATAATCCCTAAATATGCAATTCCTGTAACTGCTCGAAATCCTGCAGAAACGATATAATAAACTAACCCCATAAACATCAGTGCAAATAACCACGTTTGCAAATTAGGAAACATCCAAACTTGTACCACTTCAATGTATGTCCTTAATACCGTAATTGCCGCAAACGTAAAATATAAACTAAATAGAAAAGATAAAAATCCACCAATCCACTTTCCGAAAACAAATTGATGAACAGAAACAATATCTTCACCGCCACTCTTTTCAAATATTTTATACATACACCAAATGATAAAATGCAAAAAAGCCCCTGCAATAATAACCCCCATCCAGCCATCATAGCCCGCCGACATTGCAATGATGCGTTGAAAACCTAATGCACCAACCCCAAATTGAGCACTAAATATTAAAAAAGCAACTAAAAAATACGATATTTGAAATTGTACAGGAATTTTTTGCATATATAATGCTCTCCTTACATTACTTACTACTCATCAATATCTTTTTTACGAGTACCGGCATTTTTAACATGTCGATTACTTTTTTGTGGTTGAAGAAAAGCTGGTCTCTTCTTTTGAAATGAGATTGGGAATCGTAAAATTGCGTCCTTTAAATCCTCTACTCTCGGAGGGTATAAAGGTTCTAAATACGGTCTTGCTAGTGATGTTAGTCGTAATAAATGTGCTGCTAAAATGCAAAAACAAAATACGATTCCTAATAAACCTAAAAACTCCGCGAACAAGAGAAATGGAAAACGTAATACACGAATAGTGTTACCCATCTTATAAACAGGTGTTGTAAATGAGGCTAACGCTGCTAATGCAATGATAATTAACAATACGTTACTTGTTAATCCTGCTTCAACAGACGCTGTCCCGATAACAATTCCACCCACGATACCGATAGTCTGTCCGACTTTTGTCGGCAGTCTTGCTCCTGCCTCACGCAACAATTCAATTGTTAATTCAAGAAAAATTGCCTCTAATATTGGTGGCAATGGCACTACATGTCTAGAAGCAACTAACGTATTCAATAAATCTTTCGGAATTAACTCGTAATGATATGATAAAACTGCGACATAAATAGGTGTAATAAGAATCGAAAATGCTACTGAAAATACACGAACTATACGGAAAAATGAAGCAATTATATAGTTTAAAAAATAGTCTTCAAAAGAAGAGAAAAATTCGATTAATGTCGTTGGTCCAAGTATCGCATGAGGAGAACCATCCACTAAAATGGCTATTTTCCCTTCTACTAACCCTGAGGTTACCCTGTCTGGTCGTTCCGTATCTATAAGCAGAGGGAAAATTGTATTTTCATGATCTGAAATTAATTGACCTACGTATGAAATGTCGTTAATATGGTCAAAGTTTACTTCATTTAGTTTATCTAACGTATATTGCAAGTTCTCTTTATTTACTAAATCATCTACATAGAGTACAGCCACTTTTGTATTGGATACCGTCCCTAGCGTTACTTCCTCTATCGTTAACATCGGCGTATTTAAACGACGACGGATTAAGTTAATATTGGCATCGATATTTTCAATGAATGATTCTTTCGGTCCTACTACGCTGTACTCTACTTCTGGTAACGAAATGCTCCGTTCACTGACCATCGAAGAACGAACTAATAAACCTTCTGGATCTTTTTCACCTATTTGTATGAAAATAAAACCCGATAACATCTTTTCTTTAATTACTTCAGTATCAGAAGAAATCTCAATTGCCTCAACCGGAAGGCTGTTTTTTAATTGTTGAAGAGTATTCCATGGCTGATTCGAAACGTAATGTAGAATGTCACGGTGTAAGAAATTCGTATCACATAATGTACTATAATAGTTAACCCAATAAGAATTCGTACCATCCGATGTTTTATAGGAAAAACGGAGGAAATCAGATGATTTTTCCATTTGCGTAATTAACTGCGGAACAGACATTTTGTCTTTACTATTTTCCTCATCTTGCCTAGTACCAATTAGCCATTGGATAAATCTCTTCATATTTCTACCTCCTTCCAAATACCATATTTTAGTTTTCCTAGTTTGGAGGTAGATATACATTTTAAGTAATCTGAACGAAGGGCATGAATTACTAGTTTCAAGAAGGTTAAAATACAAAAAACTGCCCTTTAAATAATAATGCTTTTAAAAGGGCAGTTTTTTGTATTTATTTATTTTCCTAGCTTACGTACAATTTCAACGATATCTACTAATCGGAGATGATACTTATTCTTATCTATATCTTTTACGGTAATTCGATGGGTTGAAAATCGGAAGGAATGTATTTTTCCTGTAATTTGAATAATTTCTCCTTCAAACCAAGCTGTTAAACGAACTGTTTCTTTATTCAAATATATAGAATGAAGCAAGTCTTGTATATATTGAAAATCTGGAACATCATCTGGAAAAACTAAAAAAGCTTGCACTGTACGATTGTGCTCGTTTTTCCATAGAAACATTGATTGTGAAACAATTTTATTACTACGTTTATGCTCCATTAAACTCCCTCCTAATATTTGCATAAAATGTTTGGAAAAATGTTGTTGTATTTACTATGCATATTCTTTTTATTAAACATCATGACATTTTTTGAGTAAACGTTAGATAAAAATAAATAAAACTAGTCTATTAATACGACTCTTTATTTGTACCATATTATATATGTAAATTACTACAGAAAAGAAATTAGTTTTATATAAAGATGCAAAAAAACAAAAATCCACGGAATATCCGTGAACTTTTAACTACGGGGTTCATCCTCATATTTGTATAATATTTCTCCATTATGCTTTGCAATACCTCTAAATTGTTTAAAGTCTTCTTGAGCAACAAGTACTCTTCTAAAATCCATAAAATTCTCTTTCGTTATCATATATTCGTGTAACTCTCGACTACGAAGCTTGTCTAAAATCTCCGTAACAAACTGTTCGTTCATAATGTCCCTCCTGAAAATTCACTTATGTTAATTGTATACGAAACTATATATTTTAAAAAGATAATTAAAAATTCAAAAAAATATATTAAAAACTATTTACGTTTGTGGAAAAATGTTGCAAACTGTATGTAATACTTTTTTGCATAAATATTGCATATAAATTGCAAAAACATTATATTTGTGAATAGTATTTATACAAAGGTCCTAATGAAAAGTTTTAACTTTCATTTAAAGATAAAAAGTATAGGGGAGAGAGAAAATATGAAAAAAGCAGAGGTTGGAAACATCATAGAATTTAGAGAAGGATTAAAAGGAGTCGTTGAAAAAGTTAACGAAAACTCCGTAATTGTTGACCTATCTTACATGGACAACTACCGTGAACTCGACCTAGAACAAAGAACAGTCGTCAACCACAAAAACTACAAAATCATCACACTATAGAAAAGCGCAGACGGCTCGCAAAGACTCGTATGAACAAAGCTATTTAGAAAATAAAAAGAAAAAGCAGTTGGACACAATAGCGTGCAAATGCTTTTTCTTTTTTTATTTTATTTTTCATCTACTATATTCTGTCATTTCTCTGTTCCCGAACATGTACACCGTTTACTTAAAATCTGTTTCCCAACTAATGCTGTTAAGTCTAGGTTAAGAGCCTTTTCCTGTTTGTGTTGTTCCCCTCTATTCATTAGTCCTTAACTGTTTACGATTAATGGCCGTTGGCGGTTGTTCTATCCATTTGTTTTTAATCATAATATCCGCCCCCTCTTTAGACAATAATGCTGCTTCCCCTGAAAGTTTTTCATACTTCACAAGTAAGTCTGATCGTTGACTAGCTGCCGCTGCAGCCGCATAATTTCCAATTCCCGCAGTTGTCAAAAAGGCTGTATGGGTCATTATTAATTTATCCGAAAATGGCGATATTGTACTATCTGTTATCCTTAATTGTTCAGAAAGTGGAGGTTCAATATCCTCCTTCCGCAATATGTTAATAAATGTTTCCATGTGACTTTTGGCCATTTCTTTTGCTTTTAGTGAGAACTTTTGCACTTCTTCGTTTTTAGTAACTTGTGCAAAGGCTTCACATAAAATCCTTCCAACTTGATTCGTACGTAAATTAAATGAAAGATGTGTCACTTCTATAGCATTTAACGGTCTCTTTTCTTTCAGAGGATTGATTCCACTTAAATAATCCTTATCGATAATAAAAGATGGCGTTTCACCATACGTAAGTGAAGGTGCATTTAACAAAATCCCCATTTCTGTCATTTTTACAGCAATTCTTTCATATATATCAGCTGTTTGAACTAGAAATGAATGATAAAGATGTCGAATTTCTTTGTTCGTAACAGTTGCTAACGCCGAACTATATGTAACCATACCAACTTTATTCATATGAAATAAATAAGTTAAAATTGTCGGATCTGAAAATAATCTGGGGGCTTGTAGATTTAAGTCGTTTTCTGTAAACCCGATAGAAGAAGGAAGAGAATAATCCCAACTTATTTTTTTTACACTCTCTAGTTGACTAGTTACAATTTCGTACATATATACTATTTCTTCTCGATATGAACTCTCCTCCACATGCTCTAAAAAATATCGTAGTATTAATTCAGTCATTGTAATGTTTATATAAAGTGTCCATAATGTACTAATTTCTGCAGCGAACATTTCATCTCTCTTCAAGGACTATCCCTCCTAATCTTTGTAGGGATAGTATTCACTATTTTCATTTAAAGTATTGAAAAGCAAATATAAAAAAGACTATTCACAATGGAATAGTCTTTTTTAATTAACGATTATTGACAGTTTCAGGATACATATCATGGTTCATCAGACGGTAATGTGCCATTTCTTCATATTTCGTCCCCGGTTTTCCATAATTCGTATATGGATCAATAGAGATACCACCACGTGGTGTAAATTTCCCCCATACTTCAATATATCGAGGATCCATCAATTTAATAAGATCATTCATAATAATATTCATGCAATCCTCATGAAAATCACCGTGGTTTCTAAAGCTAAATAGGTATAGCTTTAATGACTTACTTTCTACCATTAGCTTGTCAGGAATATAACTAATATATATTGTCGCGAAGTCTGGCTGGTTCGTTTTTGGGCAAAGGCTCGTAAATTCTGGGCAATTAAATTTAACAAAATAATCTCGGTTTGGATGCTTATTTTCAAAAGTTTCTAAGACATCCGGACTGTATTGAAATAAATAATTCGTCCCTTGATTACCTAAAAGTGTTACTCCTTGTAATTCTTCATCTTTTCTTCCTGCTGTCATTTTCTTTTCCTCCTATACACCACGTTTATTGCCCCAAATATACGTATGAAGCTGTGGCAGTACTCTTACAAAATTCATTTCTTCGTCTTTCATTACTTTCTCAATTAACCACTCGTATTTAACAAATAAATGTTCTCTTAAATCTGCAGTTGAAGTAGTCTCTATATCATCATTTCCTACTTGTACAAAAAAAGGAACGTTTGGATATCTTTGATGAACCTTTTTCGCATAAAGAAGATCTTCATCGTTAAATACAACTACTTTAAGTGATATTTTATTCATTTCAAGTTTAGAAATAATAGAATCTAACATGGCAAAATCAGTCTTCATCGTTGAGCTTGGGGGCTTCGGAGAGAGTGTTAAATCATCTATTGCCTTCATCCAATCTTTCCACTTACTCCCTTGTGTTTCCAGTGCTACTTTTACACCATTATCATGCAATAATTCTACTAAATAGGAGATAGATTGTAATAGTGCTGGATTTCCACCAGAAATAGTAACATGTTTAAAACTATTTCCTCCAAGCTCTAATAGTTCAGACCATATTTGCTCAGCTGTAAGCATTCGGATATCGTCCTTTGCACTGCCATCCCATGTAAATGCAGAGTCACACCAGACGCATCGATAATCACAGCCTGAAGTACGCACAAACATCGTTTTTTGACCTATTACCATTCCTTCACCTTGAATAGTTGGTCCGAATATTTCTAAAACAGGTATTTTTTTATTCATTTTTACTACAATCCCTTTTAGGTCGATAAATACAGTAGCTTGTTGGTGTTTCTCTAACAAATATTTGTAAGCATGTTGGTGAATTAGGTAATGTTTGTAAATGCTGTTCAATCGTTTCCCACATTTTTCGAGCTACTACTTCTGTTGTCGGAAAATGATTTGAATCTTCATCGCTAAATACTTCTTTATGGTCATTTAATACTGTATGATCATATTTGTCGTGTAAAAGTTTTTTTAATATTTGAAAATTAACAAGAAACCCAGAGTCGTCTAATTCATTTCCTGCTACAGTTACATTTATAAAATACGTATGGCCATGTACTTGTCGACACTTTCCAGCTGAAACTGTTGGAATATAATGTGCTGCAGCTATTTGCATGTCTTTGTTTAATTCATATTGATAGGAATGAGGTACTTGTGGGTATATTTGTTGTAGCATCTCAGTTGTTTCCCTTCGTTTCTAAATATTGTTCTAATCCACGTTTTCTTAATTTACAAGCGGGGCATTCTCCACACCCATCTGCAACTATTCCGTTATAACACGTTAATGTCTTTTCTTTTATATAGTCAAGTGCATGAAGCTCATCAGCTAGTTTCCACGTTTCCGCTTTATTTAACCACATTAGCGGGGTATGAATAACGAACTGATAATCCATCGATAAATTTAATGTTACGTTCAAAGATTTTATAAAGACGTCCCGACAATCAGGGTAGCCACTAAAGTCTGTTTCACAAACTCCTGTTATAATATGGCGCGCTCCCACTTGTTTCGCAGCCACTGCAGCAAACGACAGAAATAAAAGGTTCCGACCGTCTACAAAAGTATTCGGTACCTCCCCTTTCTTTTCTTCAATATCTATGTCATCTCTCGTTAATGCATTAGCAGATAATTGACTTAAAAGTGACATATCTAACACTCGGTGCTTTACTCCTAAGTCAGAAGCAATTTTTTTAGCGCATTCTATTTCTAAATTATGACGTTGACCGTAATGAAACGTCACAGTTTCTACTTCTTCAAACTGTTCAAGCGCCCAAAATAAACAAGTTGTACTGTCTTGACCACCACTAAACACAACAATTGCTTTTTCATTTTTCTTCATTGCTCTCTCTCCCTTCTACTAATTTGTATAAAAAGAATAAAAAACGCTAACCCTTTTAGAGGTTAGCGTTATAAGTTCGTATAAAAACTAATAATAAGACAAAGACTTTAAAATAGTTTTTTATAGAGGGTTTAGCTATAACCTCTCCTAATAGTTAATAGGCAAGTGTATTAAATTTTATAACTATAATAATATAACACACTCTATATTTTTTGACTACATTATTGTTTTATCTGTTGAGAATGTCCTACACCAATTGCTAAATAAAAGGCTCATTGCAGAACATACGGGAGGTACCTCATGTTCTGTACTTTATTTTTTATTCGTCGTTTCATTTGCTAGCTGCTCAAATGATTTTACTTTACCGTGTTCATTTTGAGAGTTTTTCCTCGTTTTCCATTGACGTTCTTGCTGACTTTTTGATTGAGTCAAAATCCATCCCTCTTTCTTTTCATATAGTTCAAAGTGTAGAATATGCTTAAATGATCTTTTTATACATTTCCCTTATGGAGGTATGTGAAATTGACTCAATTCGGCAAGCTACTTGCAACTTGGATTTTAGCAAATGTGTTAATAGGAATTAGTTTTACCTTCAGTACATATTTTTGGACGTTATTTCCCCTCTCCATGATTATTCTTATTTATATTTCTTGGAAAAGTAACGTAGATTTAAAAATAACTAAATTGAAATACAATAGTAATATTATTGGAATTATCTCAGGCATTAGCTTATATTTTTTATTTCTTTTTACATATGTAATTATTAAAAGTTTCTTTCCATACTTTGTTCCTTTTGTTCAAGATCTTTATTCAGTTGTTGGACCTAAACAATGGTGGCATTATGTACTTTTACTTATCATAATACCTGGGGAAGAAATATTTTGGCGTGGCTATATTCAAAAGAAGTGTATGCAAATGTATACTCCAAAGTTAGCAGTTCTCGTAGCATCCGCCCTTTATGCTGTTGCACATATATGGAGCGGAAATGTGATGTTAGTTGCCGCTGCAGCACTATCGGGTCTTGTTTGGGGATATTTATATGTATGGACAAAGAATTTGACTGTTGTCATCCTATCTCATTTCTTTTTTAATTTATTTTTACTTCTCATACTACCACTTACTTTTTAACCTTTTCCTATTTAAACTTAACATGTATAATGAATAGTGGAATTTTTATACATAGGGGGCTAACGTATGGATGCGATTTATCTTTTTGTCATTGCTGCTGTTATTGCTAGTTTCGGAATAACGATTGTTGTTCGGTCTACGATGGATAAAGTAATGGAAACACCTGAAAAACTTGCTAGCTTACAATCTCGATTATTTATATTTGTTGCATTAATCGAGGTCGTGCCGTTAATTTTAATCGTAATAGGATTTATGTATTTAATGGATTCTACTGTTAATGCGATTTTACCACTTGGTGTCGTAATATTAAGCGTGCTTGTAAACTTTATTAGTTTATTCGTAAAGAAAAACGAACTCATTTCACACGAAAGTCACGTACAAAACTCGCTTAATACACTATTTATGATCGGAACAGTGTTAATGGCTGCTATACCACTTGTAGCTGTAGTAGCAATTATGGTGAGATAAGAACAAAAGCGTAGGGCATAAGCGCCATAGCTAGACGTCACAACACGAAGAAAGACACTTCTTTATAAAAGTGTCTTTCTTCTTTTTTTCATTATTAATAAAAATAATAATAATAAACTTAAATAGCCAAAAAACGGGTATAAATGTTCAATTAATGTTGCATAACCAATTTGGCTAATAATATAAATGATGGATACAATAGCAAAAGTTATAAAATGCTTTGGTATGGATAAAACCGTTTCTAATTGTTTTTGAATCCCAAATAGATTACTCACAACGGATGTAAAAATTTCACCATAAATGACAATAACATAAAAGCCATACATAGAAACGAGTGAGACCTTTACTACTTCCGCCATCGGTATTTCGTATTGAGTAAAGTTAGGTAATGAAGATAACGATATATGACAAGTTAATAAAATAAAACATAATAATAACCCACCAATAAAACCTCCTCTTTTTATTACCCAATCATCATTAATCTCTCTGGCAAGTGGCACTAGGACAGGCTGAGCCAATGCAATATTTAGACTTCCATACAAGATTGGAGCAAAGAGACTCCTCCAAATAGAATTTGTCCCATTTTCCCCTTTCATAAAGGAAAATCCATGATCGACAACTGCATCAACCGATATAACGATACTAAATATAATTAAAATCGGTACGACAATAATATTTACACTTACAAGTCCTTTAACTCCTTTAAAAACTGTTATGAGAGCTAAAATAATAGTTAAAATTAATCCGATTTGAAATGACCAACCTAATTGTTCAGAAAATACTGCCCCTGCTCCAGATAACATAACAGCAGCAACACAAATTAAAATGACTAACATAAAAATATTAACGATAAGTCCAATCTTTTTTCCAAACAAATATTCGTTAAACTGCTGATAGGATGCTGCACCGATATCTTTTGCGATTAACATCATTTTCGTGCCTAGCCAAATAAATAAAAAACCTGTGATTAGTATAGTGATAAACCCGATAGAACCGTACTGTGTAAAAAACTGGACAATCTCTTTCCCTGTTGCAAAGCCCGCTCCGACGATGGTACCTACGTAAACTGCAGCAATTTGAAATGCTTCCATCCAGTTCTTTTTCAAAAGCGTTCACCTCACCTACAATAGCTTGTCATTCTACTATATGTAGGTTGCATTATAGAAAGACTAATAAACATAAACTAAAAGCTCTAACAAAAAAGAAAAGCGTACAAATTTCATGTAGCTTCTCTTTCTTTGTCTTTTATTTGTTATTAAAGTTTACGAAAAAAACTAAGTAACATTACCGGCTTACTTGGACGAATAAAACGAAAACCACGGCTTTTGAATTCAGGTATTTTAAACTTTATTTTTTTTGAACTTTTACTACCAGGGTAGCTCATATGTAAGATAATCATCGTACCTGTTGTAGCATGCATAAAGATATCGTGTAAATGGTTTTGAAATGCTTCCGCTTTTATATTTTCTACAACATGTATTTTTTCGATATTTTCTTTTGCACTTTTTTGCAATATCTCTTCTGTTTTCTCTTCCGTTACTACGTCTTTTGGTAAATGTTCTACTACTTTTTCTGCCTTTTTTTGTTGGACAATCGCTTCTTTCATTTTTTCATCGGTTTTATTCATGAAATCTACATCTTCTTTTTTTGATACACTGTTACGCATTTTTTTAACTGTTGTTAAAGGTGTTTTCGGTACAGAAAAGTACATACCGCTACCAGTAACAAGTTGTTCTTGTAATGGCAAAAACGTACCCTTTGTATTTTTTAAATAAAAAACTTTATCAGATTCCTTATCTTTTTTGGAGGAATCACAGTCCTCTAACACAACGGCTATTACTTGGTCATTTTTACTAAACCGCGTTTTTATCGATTTGATTTTTTTGTCCCATTTTTCCGGCAGGTTATATTGTTGAATTAAATATTGTTTCATCTCGTCAATGGAATGGATCTCCGGTTTGTTCTGTAAACTATATTCCGGAAAAATTGGTGTTGTTAACGGTGTGCTGAGTATTGGATCTTCTATATTTTCCTCGGTTTTTATTACTTTTGTAATGGATTGACATGAGAATATATTAAAAAGTAATACTGCAGCAAATAGTATGTGAAAGAAATTGCTCATAATAACCTCCCACATACTATTTTTTCCGTAACGAAAAAAAATATGTATTTTTATTTACTTTAATTCATAATCGGATAAATGAACAAATTCATATCCTTGACTAATAAGTATCGGAATTGCCTCTTTTACTCCAGCAGCAGTATTACTGCTAGGCTGATTCATATGGAGAATAACGATTGAACCATTTGTGGAATGGAGTAAACTTTGCTTAACTCTTTCTCGCGAAAATGTTGCACCAGCATCTCCATTTATACTAAAATTCACAACTTCAAGGTTCAAATCATTCGCGATTTTCACACTTGCCTCATCATAATAGGCAGTACCCGAGCGAAAATAACGTGGTGTATAGCCTGTCAATTTTGTTATTTTTACTTGGTTGCCCATAATTTCATTTACAACTTCCTCTTGCGATGTTGTACTTTGTATACCCCAAGCGTAGTTAGAACGAATAGATAACGGCTTATGTTCTGTACCATGGTTTTCAATTGTAAACAACGGATTACTTGCCAGCTGAAGAAATTCCTCCATATTCGCATCAATCCACCTAGCATTTACAAATATGGTAGCCTTAATGTTTTCAGCTATTAAAAAGTCTATTAAAGTTTCATCATAACCACTACCATACTCACCGCCACACGCATCAAGTGTTAATGCTATAACTTTTTCATCTGTATGAAGCATTGTTTTCACACCAAGTACATTTTCGGAAAAGTTATTTGTAGTATTATATTGTTTATGAAGTGCATCTTTTTCTAACTGTGAGAGTAGTTCCAGTTTACTTGGTACATTGTAATAATCTTCTGGATTACTTTTCTCAAAGCTAGATTTAATGTGATTGGCATGATTTCGCACATTAAAATTATTAACGGAACATCCAACGATTAGTATACAAAATAAAAGTAATACATTTAAATATTTCATACATCCCCCTATACCCCTAGACAATATGAATATTTATATCTTTATCGAGTTTTCGTAATGATCGATGAAGAAGACTTTTTGTGCAATTGATGATATTGTACCCATGCGCTTACTGCAACTTCTGAATCATAAAATGGAATAGAATTGTTCCCGATGATTTGAAATTTATCATGTCCTTTACCAGCAATGAGTACTACATCTCCTTCTCCTGCCAATTGTACTGCTCGATAAATAGCCATTCTCCTATCTCCAATACATTCATATTGATCATGAACTGCTCCTTCTGCTAAACCGTTAGTTATCTCATCTAAAGGTTCATCTAAAGGATTGTTTGTAGTAAATATAACATAATCAGAATGTTCTGTCGCAACTTCCCCCATTCTTGGTCGCTTCCCTTTATCGCGATTACCACCCGTTCCTATGACTGAAATAATTTTTCGTTTATAGAACATTTTCAAATGATGTAACACCTTTTTTATCGCATCTTCCGTATGTGCATAATCAACAATAATTGTACATGGATCTTGATCCACTAATTTCTGCATCCTTCCGATTGGTGGATGTATATTTTTAATACTTTTTATTATGGTTGGAATAGATAACTTATCTGATAATGCTGCAATTGCCGCTAATAAATTATACACATTAAACTCTCCAACTAACGGCGAAACAACGTCGTAAGTACCGTTTGGCGTGTTTAACCGAAATAATGTGTGGTCCATTTTGTACTGTATATTATTTGCCTTTAAATCTGCATCATTTTTAATTCCATACGTTATAACATTTGCACCTGTTATTTGCTCATAATAGGTAGATGCTTCGTCATCTGCATTTAACACAGCCATTTTTTGTTTCGTGAAATCTTGCCCTAACTGTGAAAACAACAACCCTTTTACATTTTTGTAATTCTCCATCGTACCGTGATAATCTAAATGATCACGAGTCAAGTTTGTAAAAACTCCAGTTTGAAAGTCCACTCCTGATAGTCTCCCTTGTAATAACCCGTGAGATGAAACTTCAAGCACAACATCCGTCACACCATTTTCAACCATATCATGTAAAACTCGTTGTAATGTTAATGAATCATTTGTTGTATTTTTACTCGGGAGCTTTTTTCCATTAATATCAATTTCAATCGTCCCGCAAAGTCCTGTTTTATATCCTTCTTGACGTAAAATATTATTTATAATAGTCGATACAGTCGTTTTTCCATTCGTTCCAGTTACACCAATGATAGAAAGTTTAGATGATGGATGACCATAAAAAGTGCTAGCTAAGTGAGCTAATGCCTTTACACTGTTATTTACTTGAACGTAACAGACACTTCCCTCAACCTCTTCTGGCATTTCTTCTACTATAATAATGGTTGCACCTTTTTCAATGGCAGCGTCTATATAACAATGACCATCGACGGTATATCCTTTTATACAAACGAAAAGAGAGTTTTCTATTACCTCACGAGAATCACAATGAATAGAGTCGACGGAATTTGGTACACTACCAACAATTTTACGGATTGAAAGTGCTCTTAATAAACTATGTGTTCGGATTGCTCTCACACCCTTTCATGAAAGAATGGTTAGAATAACTAGCTAATCGTGTATCGCTTCATTACTAATCGATTTATACTAGTTCGTCTTATGCGACTTTCAAATTTAGTAAAATGATAAATGGTTTGTATAAGTCAAAAAGTTAGTGATGAAAACAGAATTCGTCTTTTTCTATTGTAGTCAAAAAAAGCCAGTCGAATTCCTCGACTGGCTAATGTTTTATAATTCTTTATCATTTACTTGTTTTAAATATGCTTCAATTTCGTTAATGACGGATTGTACACACCCTTCTTCAAACGGGGATTTTAAGTTAGCAACCTTTACTAATTGCGTAAAAGATAGACTACCACCCTTTTTACAAAGTTCTAAATAATCATTCCACGCTTCTTCTTTGTTTTCTTGCGCTCGCTTCCAAAATTGAAGCGCACAAATTTGCGCAAGTGTATAATCAATATAATAAAATGGGGAAGCATAAATATGACCTTGCCTTTGCCAAAAACCTCCATTTTCTAAATACGTGTTCCCATCATAGTTCCGGGAAGGTAAATATTTTTTCTCCATTTCTCTCCAAGCTTTATTTCTTTCAGCTGGAGTTGCATCATAGTTTTCGTAAATATAATGTTGAAATTCATCAACTGCAACCCCATAAGGAAGAAAGCTTACAGCTCCACTTAAGTGAGCATACTTGTATTTTTCAGTGTCCTCTTTAAAGAATAAATCCATCCATGGCCACGTAAAAAACTCCATACTCATAGAGTGAATTTCACAAGCCTCGTACGTTGGCCAATTATATTCAGGAACTTTGAAATCACGGCTCATGTACACTTGAAAAGCGTGTCCAGCTTCATGTGTTAGTACATCGATATCTCCACTCGTTCCGTTAAAATTAGAAAAAATGAACGGTGCCTTATATTGTGGAATGAATGTACAATAGCCACCAGCTTCTTTACCTTTCTTTGCTACTAAATCCATCAAATCATGTGTGAGCATAAACTGGAACCATTCATTAGTCTCTGGTGAAAGCTCTTCATACATTTTCTTTCCGTTTTCGATAATCCAATTTGGGTCACCTTTTGGAGTAGCGTTTCCTGATTTAAACTTAAAGTTTTCGTCATAAAACTTTAAGTCCGAAATTCCGATTCGCTCACCTTGCTTTTCTTTTAATTGCTCTACTAATGGCACGATATACTCTTTAACTTGATCACGAAAATTTCGTACCATTTCCGCATTATAATCTGTTCTAATCATTCTTGCATAACCTAGTTCAATAAAGTTTTCAAAGCCTAATTTTTTCGCAATTGTTGTTCGAACTTTTACTAAGTCATCAAAAATTTGATCCAACTGTTGTTGGTTTTCAGAAAAGAAATTGAACTTTGCTTCACTTGCACTTTTTCGAATAGTACGGTCACTAGACTCAATGAATGGATCTATTTGTGCTAATGTTTTCTCTTCACCGTTAAACGAAATTTTAGCGGATGCTATCAGTTTATTGTATTGAGTAATAAGCTTATTTTCTTTTTGTAATTCTTCTATTATAGAAGGGTGGAACGTTTTCAATTCACATTCAGCTAAAGCAAATAATTGACTCCCCCACTTTGCTTCAAGTTCATTACGAAATTTCGATCCTAATAGTGCTTCGTACAGCTTCGTGTCAAGCGCCTGAAATAAAGGAGAAACTTCATCAAAATATTCTTGTTCTTCTCTATAAAATTCATCATTCGTATCAACAGAATGGCGAATGGATACTAAGCTTGATAGTGTACTAATTTCATTTCTAATTTCATTTATTTTCCTTAATGCTTCCTCTTGGAAAGCAACAGTACTCGCTTCAGAAAACTCCGTTAGTAACAGTTCATACTTTTCTTCTAATTGACCTACATTCGGTCTATTATATGGATATTCATGGAACTTCACAATTTAACCCCTCTTCTATATGTAATAACTGACCCAAACGACTATTTCGCTAAAGACTTTAAAAAATCCTGCTAAAATATATTTTTCTTCCCAAATAAAAAAACTGACCTTTATAGATCAGTTTTTTTGTCTTGTGCATAATAGCCGACTTTTTTCAGAAGTGAAATTGCAACTTCTTTTTCTTCTGTTGTTAACCCACCTAATAGAGCGTTTATCGTCTCTTCATGCTGAGGGAAAATTTCATGAAGTAATTCTTTCCCTTTTTCTGTTAAATGAGCAAACGTTACTCTTCTATCACTTTCACATGCTTTTCGTTCTAATAAACCTTTTCCTTCTAATTTATCAACAACGTAAGTTATACTTCCACTTGCTAGAAGTATTTTCCCACCTATTTGCTGAAGTGGTTGCTCACCTTTATGATAAAGAAGCTCTAACACAGCAAACTCTGTTGGATTTAAATTAAAACTTTGTATAGACTGATTTGCTTTATCATTAATAGTACGATAAGCTCTTGAAAGAACGATAAAAAGTTTTAAACTTTGATCGATATCATATCTTTCGTTCATTTTAAACACCCATTTCTCAAACGTATCTAATATTATAAGTTTATAGAAAATAGGACTATTGGTCAACTTGTTTGTTAAAATTTAAACATAACCTCATACTATTTCCACACTACTTTCCAATTATTGTTTATTAAAGTATCAATCGTTTTATGTTCCATTATATAATTTGCTATTAGCTCTGACATATCAGTAGGAATGTCCTTTACAACTTCCTTATGTTGAAACATCGTATAATCTCCTCCGCCACCTGCCCGGTAATTATTCATTACAACATTATATTCATCCGTTAATGAGAGGGTTTCTCCGTCTTTTTGAAGCACGACCACTCTTTCACCGATAGGTTTGCGAACATCCATTACGTATTCAATCCCTTCCCACATATCATAATTATAATGTTGTGGCTTAGGAGTAGAAAATTGAGGATTTACTGTTAATTGACCATTTTCATCAAAAGTAAAATAGGAAGCAGAACGTTCTAATGCGTCTTTTATATCTTTTCCTGTTATACGAATTACTTTTAACGTATTTGGATATATGTAATTTGACACGATATCTCTCATCGTAACATCTTTTGGAAATCCTGGTGATGTATTATTAAACAAAGCTGTATTAGATATGGATGCTCCTGAATAGTACATTTGAACTTTATTAATAAATTCAATTAAAGGGTTATCTTCCATTCTTAGTTTCAATGGATCTGTTACGAGCATATCTCCATTAATTTTACCAATTGGTTGGTCTAACCATTGTTGAACAGCGTCTTCATACTTTTTTGCTAGGTTCATAATTTCCATATCAGGATTCGTATTCTCAACAGAAATAACACTACATTTTTTTGACTGTATTTGCCATTTTTTGTCTTTTTTAAATAAGGTTACTTCTGCTTTACCGAGATATTGTCCGTTAAATCCAGGCTGTAATACAAGTACAGAACCAACTTGGTCTGCTATCACACGATGTTGATGCCCTGTTAATAAAAGATCAATACCCTCTATTTCCTTACACATACGGTATGCTTCATTTTCACCAGTGAGCGTCTCCGTTGGTTTCCCTGTTTTTAAATCACATTCAAAACCACCATGATAGCTAACAATCAAGACGTCAGGCTTTTCGTTCCTGCGAATCCACTCTACCCATTTTTTTGTAACTCCAAATGCATTTTCAAACTTTAATTTCTCAATATGATCTGGGTTTTCCCAATTAGGAATATAATGTGTAGTAACGCCTAAAATTGCTACTTTTACTTCTTCCACTTGTTTTATTACGTATGGGTTTCCAAAATAGGGCTCATTCGTTTCATCATTTAAAATATTTGCACTTAACCAAGGAAAGTTAGACTGTTCTACCGCATCATTAATTATTTCCATCCCATAATTAAATTCATGATTCCCAATAATAGCTGCATCATAATTTAACTTATTTAATATCTCTATCATCGGATTTCGTTCTTTTTTCATTTTCTTTACGTAATGATATGTAAATGGTGTACCTTGTATTAAATCTCCATTATCAATTAAAATAACGTTTTTTGAAAGGTCTCGCTCGTCTTTTATAACGGTAGCTAGTTTCGCTAAACCGAGATTCTCTTCTTCATTATTGCCGTAATTTATCGGTAGTACGTTTCCATGTACATCGCTAGTTTCTAAAATTGTTATTTTTAACTCTTCCAAAACTCCACCCTCTTTCAGCTTTTTCTTTTATAATAGAAAACGTAGAGAAAAATTTCTCTACGTTTATCTATTATTAGAAATAGTGTATCTCGTTAAACTAGACGTTTGCGAATGAAGGAAGAAATGTAATCAATTATCGTTACGACGATAATAATTACTAATAATATCATCCCTACTTCATCCCAGTTTCTATTTGCAACGGCAATTGTAATAAGGAACCCAATACCACCTGCACCTACAATACCTAAAACAGATGAAGCACGGACGTCTACTTCAAAGCGGTAAATTGCGTAAGATAAAAATTCAGGTATTACTTGAGGAAGAATACCATAGAAGAAAACTTGAGTTTTATTCGCCCCATTTGCTTCCATCGCCTCTACCACTTTCATATCTATTGATTCAATAACTTCTGAATAAAGTTTCCCTAACATCCCTGTTGAGTTGATCGCAATGGCTAATACACCTGCGAACGGTCCTGGCCCAACGGTTGCAACGAAAATAATCGCAAACACTAGTTCAGGGAATGCGCGGACAGCGTCTAACAGCCATTTACCTAACGAACTAATGATACGGAAACGGAACATATTTCTAGCAGCTAAAAACGCCATTGGTACAGCTATAATGGAGGCCATTAATGCTCCTGCATAAGCAATAAATACTGTTTCCACCATTTTCTCCATTACTTTACCAAAAGTAGACCAATCTGGTGAAAATAATTGTGGAATAACTCGAGAAAAGTTATTAATCGTCCTGTCACTAAAAATTCGTTCCCAGTTAATATTAATTTGAGTAAATGTAACAAAAAATATTGCAATTATAGCGATTGCAATCGTTGTGTATTTTAATTTCTTACTTGTAGATATTTTCTTTTTAGGAGGTAATTCGTAGCGCATTATACAATCGCCTCCCTTATTTTCGAGCTAATATATTCTATAATAACTACTACAAAAAAGATAACGATAATGAGCATCATAACATTATCATAGCGGAACCATTTTAGTTGTTGGTCTAATAATAAACCGATACCACCAGCACCTACTAAACCTAGTACAACTGATGCACGTATATTTATTTCAAACACATAAAGGGAAAAAGATACAAACTGTGGTAAAATTTGTGGAACCACACCGTACCATATTGTTTGTAATGAATTCGCTCCGGACGCACGCATCGCATCGAGTGGCTGCATATCAATTGTTTCTAACGTATCACTTAATAGTTTAGCTAAAATCCCTAAAGAGAAAAAGATTAACGCTATAATACCTGGAAATGCCCCAATACCGAAAACACCGACGAATACTACCGCTAAAATAATATCCGGAATTGTACGAATGATATTTAGAAAGAATCTAGTAATTTGGTTCGTAATTTTATTTGTATTAATGTTTCTTGCCGCAAGTAGGCAGAAAGGTATTGTTAATAAAGTTGAGATGGTGGTAGCTATTATAGCCATGTAAAAAGTTTCAACCAATGCCGGAATAACCCTACTTACATATTCTAAATTTGGAGGAAAGAAGCCTCCAAACATTTCAATCATTCTTGGGAAACTTTTTATAAACTCAGGCAATGTAGATTCAGTTTTGTAAGTACTATATAAATATAGAGCAGCTACAACGATGAAGACTAATGTTGTTTTTCGCTTCAAATCTGGAGAAGTAATACTTTTAGGTTGCACTTTCTCCTTCATTTGTTTCTCATTCATCATTAATCTTGACCTCCCACCATGTCATCCTCACGAATGGCACGGCCGTAAATCTCTTCGAACGTCTTCTCTGTCACAGTTGATGCAGGCCCATCGAACACCACTTCTCCTGCTCTCATACCGATAATACGATCCGCAAATTCCATCGCCATATCAATAAAGTGGAGGTTAACTATTGTTGTAATATTGTCTTCTTTATTGATTTGTTTTAAATAGGTCATAACTTGATGAGCTGTCGGAGGGTCTAAACTTGATACCGGCTCGTCCGCTAGTAAATATTTCGGCTTTTGTGTTAACACACGTGCAATACTTACACGTTGCTGCTGACCACCACTTAGTTCATCCGCACGATTATATATTTTTTCTTCAATGTTTACACGTTTTAAACTCTCGTACGCTAATCCAATATCTTCTTTGGAATATAAGTTAAAGATACTTCTTAACGTACCAGTGTGTCCTAATCTTCCTGCGATAACATTTTTCATAACAGAAGAACGTTTTACTAAATTGTAGTTCTGGAATATCATACCTATTTTTGTACGAAGCCTTCTTAAGTCTCTACCGTTATATGTTAAAATATTTTCTCCGTCAACTATAAGCTCTCCATCTGTTGGAGTAACGAGTCGATTTATACTTCTAATAAATGTAGATTTACCAGCACCAGATAATCCGACAATTACAACGAATTCACCCTCATTGATTTTTACATTAATGTCTTTTAACCCTTGCGTACCATTCGGATATACAAGTGATATATCTTTAAACTCTATCATTTTATTACGTACCCCTCCATGTTGGAAATATCATTAGAACATCAACAGTTATGAAATGAGCGCCATCATCTTAACGATACATAAAAGTTCTACTAAACATAAAATCTTTAGTGAGTATATGAACCGTTGGATTGTGGCGCCCAATAATAACTTTCCTTTAAACCATTTATACAATCGTTTGCCATTGTCTCGCTTAAAGTTTTTTGGATTGAAAGAACTTTCTAAAAATCCAAGAAAAAAGGAGGAAGCAAGCTTCCCCCCAACCTTACCTAAACAGAAGTTATTAACCTTCGTAACCTGTTAGTCTTGCAACGTCACGAACGATGTCATATTCTTCGTCAGATGCTTCATCAATACCAGTCCAACGGTAAACATCATTCATAATTTCAATCATTTCTTCATCATCATTGAAGCTTAAGAAAGCTTGTTTGATTTCTTCAACAAATGCAGGATCTAAAGAAGGAATAACAGAAATAGTATCGTTAGGAATAGGATCAGTATATCCTAATACTACTAGCTCTTCTTTTACCTCTGGATAGTCAGCTTCTAATACATCTCGAACATCGTCAAAAGTTGTTGCAACGTCAGCATCTCCATCTAAAACTGTTAAAGCAGCATTGTCATGAGAACCTACAGCAACTGTTTGTGCGAAAAAGTCTTGTTGTAATGCATCTGTAGAATCAATATCAAATTCTTGCATTAATTGTACTGCTGGGAATAAAAATCCACTTGTAGACGTAATATCACCAAACGCCCAAATTTTACCTTCTAAATCTGCGAATGATTCGATTCCAGAATCAGCACGAACTAAATATTGCGCCTTGTAAGAAGATGAACCGTTACGAATAGATTTTAAAATAACTTCGATATCATAACGCTCATTAGCTTGGATGTAAGCGAATGTTGGTACAAATCCGATATGTACTTTTCCACTACCCATCGCTTCAACTAAAGCTGTGTAGTTTGTCATAACGGATCCTTCGACTTCAACACCAAGAATTTCAGATAATCTTTCAGCTAAAGGCTCAACCGTGTCTGCAATTTTGTCAGATTCAGTAGATGGTACAAATCCCATAATAAGTTTATCAGGTTTTTCCGTACCCGCTTCTTCCCCAGAACCAGCACCATTGTTTGTGCCTGCATTGTTTGTTCCAGCGTTGTTGCCATTGTTAGAAGTTCCACATGCAGCTAGAGCAACTGCTAAAATCGCCACTAACATTACAGTTAGTAATTTTTTCATGTGATTTTTCCCCCTATGTAATTTAATTTTTCACACAAATAGAATTATACCCTGTATTGTCGAAATAACGCTACACTTTTTTCGTATTTTTTACAATTTCTTAATAAATTGTTAACCATTACATTGATATATAATTAAAAACGCTTACATAACTCACTGTTAACATTTGTCGAATAATAATTGTTTTTTTACTTGTTCCTATTTTGCTATAATATCTTCAACTTTATGTTTGTCTGTGAGAAGTATATAATGAGCATAGCCGCTTTACATTAGAATATATTTATATAAGTAAGTCGCCTCCTTATAGAAGATAAAAAGTTCATATTGTTTCCCTAACAAGGATGGAAAGGAAGTAATACATGATTGAAGCACTTATAGGTAGCACTTTAGCTGCATTGTCAACTGGGCTTGGTGCACTTCTTATTTTATTATTACCGAAAAGCATATCTCATCGTTCTAGGGATATGATGCTAGCATTTACTGCTGGTATTATGATGGCAGCTGCGATGATGAGCTTAATTCCAGAAGCGTTACAATACGGTGGGATTGTTCAAGTAATAGTTGGGGTTTTATTAGGTGTTTACGTTTTAAATTTACTTGAAAAATTCATTCCTCATATTGATTTAGAGCATAATAAAAGCGGGATTAAATTCGATCAAAAAGCTATGTTAATTATAGCAGCAATTACGCTACACAATATTCCGGAAGGCTTGTCTGTTGGTGTTAGTTATGCATCAGATTCAGAAGGGACTGGAAACTTAATTGCGCTTGCAATTGGATTACAAAACGCACCAGAAGGGCTATTAGTAGCACTGTTTTTAATTCAGCAGCGTATTCAAAGGTGGAAGGCATTAGTTGTCGCAACATTAACTGGCGCTGTAGAAATTCCGATGGCTTTTCTAGGATTCTATTTAACCACTTCTGTTTCATGGTTAGTTCCTTACGGTTTAGCTTTTGCAGCCGGGGCAATGTTGTTTATTATTTACAAGGAGTTAATTCCTGAAAGTCATGGTGATGGAAACGAAAGGTTATCTACCTATACGTTTATCATTGGAGTATTATTTATGATTTTCTTAATTCAAATTTTTTAACACCGGTTGAAAATCGGTGTTTTTCATCGTAAATAGTAGCTAGTTTTTTGTCTTTTCTCTTTTACTTGTCTCTTTTGGTATTCATATATTAATTGATCTAAATGCTGGCTGCATTTTATCGTTTGTTCACTTTCTATACCTGTTTTGTTAGCAACAGTTATCATGGATTCTCTCTGTTTATTTATTTCAACTAGTAAACAATCCATGTTTTTGTCCTGAGTCAATTTTACTCTCTCCCTTTCATCCCCAAACTCTCCTATCGCATTATTACAAAAAATTCAACATAAGTAAACACAATCGCAATATTAGACAAAATATTTATGAAGTTTTTTTGTACATCTTGTATCTTTATGCGAAAAGTCCACACAATAAAAATAAAATTTTTGTTGATATATATACAAACATCACTTTTTGTCGACAGGAGAATTGTTATGAAATATAAGATGTTTCTTCTAACTATTTGCTTTTTATTTACCTCTTTTTTAAGTAGTCAATTTGTAAACGGTGAAGAAATAGATAAACGAGTCGCTATTGTTATTGATGATTTTGGTAATAACATGAAAGGTACAAAACAAATATTAAACTTACCAGTACATTTAACAGTTGCTGTTATGCCATTTTTACCTACAACTGAAGAGGATGCGATTATGGCACATGAGCTCGGTCACGAAGTTATTCTTCATTTGCCAATGGAGCCCGTGAAAGGTAAAAGAAGCTGGTTAGGACCTGGTGCTATTACAACAGATCTCTCTGATGAAGAAATAATAAAAAGAGTGAACGATGCGATTGATGCAGTTCCTCATGCTGTCGGAATCAATAATCATATGGGATCGAAGGTAACTTCAAATGAACATATTATGAGAATAATACTAACTATTTGTAAAGAACGAGGTTTATACTATTTAGATAGTAAAACGAGTGGAAAGAGCGTCGTTGCGGAAGTTGCATCTGAACTTGGTGTCCCCTATTTAGAAAATGAGCTCTTCTTTGATGAAATATATAGTATTCAACATATCGAAAGACAAGCAAACAAACTGTTAAAAGATATCGACAAAAAAGAAACAATAATTGCTATTGGGCATGTTGGAGTTGCTGGGGATAAAACAGCTTCTGTATTAAAGCAGTACATTCCAATGGTAAAGAAAAAAGCTGAAACAGTAACACTCTCTGAACTATTAGTTGATAAAGAAATATTAAATCCGTATTAAATATATCGAAAAAGGTTGCCAAATAATTGGCAACCTTTTTTTCATATGATTATTCTATATCTATTTCATCTACATGTGTAACACGAAATTCTTTTTCTTCTATTTTCTTTACTAACCTTTGTACTTCGGCTTTCGTTAATTCCGCAGGTAAGTTTACAATAATTCTACGTAAATATTTCTCACCATTGTCTAGTGTGAGCATACCGTCAATGTTCACTTCTTTTAACAATGTAACTAAATCTTTAATAGCCCCTTTATGTTCAATTGTAGCTATTGTAAGCGTATGACCGCCAGTTTTCATTCCGAACGAGTCAGCCAACACATCCATCACATTTGCATGTGTAAGTATACCGAGAAATTCTTCCTTTTCATTTAAAACAGCAATAAAAGGTAATCTTTTTATTGTGAAGAACGCTTTAAAGAATGAGTCTTCTTCATAAATAAATGCATCTTCATTTTGAACGAGGGACGTAATAGGATCATTTTCTTTCCCTTTTTGCTCATATAAATAATCTAGTAAATGCACTTTGTAAATAAAACCACTAAATTTACGCCCGTTATTTGATAAAACTGGTATGCAACGGTACCCAGATTCTTTCACTTTTTCATAAGCTTCTTTCACAGTAAAAGTCGGTTCACAATATTGAACATCAAATTTAGAAACAAAATTATAACGAACTTTCATCACTATCACTCCCTTGGCTTCATCCAATAGAAAATTTTCTACTTCATACCTTTAAAATACCATAAGGGCGGAAAAACGTAAAGAAAATTCACAATGTTCTAACAATAGATTCATTTGCATGTAAAGCTTAATGTTCTTTCGTTCCCTTACACTTCCAACTATACAGTTAATCCAAACGGTTGTAAGCAGTTTTTTAACGTTATATATGGACATTATTTGACAGTATTTTCAATTTCTCACCGCTTACTAAACTCTATCAACAACATCAATACTTGGACTTTTATATATATTCCCTAAAGTTTTGATTCATAACAAAAAAAACGCAAAAGGTATGGATCCCTTTGCGTTTTTGCTAATTTTTACGTCTAGCTTCGCCTAATCGGTTTTCAGGCTAATTAACAAGTCGTATATACTTCTAATTAATTACTATTAACTTCTTCTTTTTCGTAAATTGGAACCCAACCTTCTGTTGTAACAAAGATGCGAACAGCAACTACTTTACGATCTTCCATTAAAGTAAAGTAGTGTCGTACATTTTCTGGTACTGAAATTAAATCACCTGGCTGCAATTCAACATCGAAGAAGTTTCCTTCATTATCTTGAATTACAAAAATCCCGTGACCGCTTACGATAAAACGAACTTCATCATCTGTATGATGATGTTCCTGTTGGAAATTGGTTAATAACTGATCTAAGTTTGGTGTAGAATCAGACAAAGAAATAACATCACTAGATTTATAACCTCGACGCTCTGAAATGTCAGCAATTTCTTCTCCAAATACAGCTAAAATTTCTTCTTTTTCCTCATCTGTTAGTGCATATTTTTCTTTTAAGTTAGATGGTAATTTTGTAATGTCCCATTTCTCGTAAATTACTTCATTCTTTTCTAAAAATGCTACTACTTTTTCCTCATTTTCAATTCTTTCATTAGTTGCATGTAAACGAATTTGTGCCATTATATTTCCTCCTCAATAATTTTATATATTTTTCAGTTCTAGTTAAGCAATTGGCATAACTGGATACTGTTTTTGAACATTTTGCAAAGCTAGCAATTTTAGATGGTAAGAAAACAAAAACTCCCAAGCTTCTAAATATTTTTTTGCTTCAAAAGCCGTTTCTCCCCAAACGGTGATTCCATGGTTTAATATAAGGACCGCTCCTTTGTCTCCATGAATGTATTTAGAGAACTGTTGAGAAAGGGTAGGAATATGTGCATCATTTTTTATAATTGGAATAGAAACCTCTGCATCTTCTTCCCAATAACCTAAAGCTTTAATAATTTCTTGCCCTTTAAAAGTAATTTTTCCATCTTCTTTATAAATTTCCGATATAACGTTATTATCAATCGTATGGACGTGAAATACCGCTCCTGCATTAGTTCTGTTATAAACTTCAACATGCAATTGCGTTTCAGCTGAAGGTTTTAATTTTGTTTCTTCAGCGGGTGCGCCTGTATTATCTACTAGCAAAAAATCCTCTGCTGTTCGTTTTCGCTTATCTTTTCCGCTTGCTGTTACGAAGAATGTTAGAGGGTTTGTTGAAACTTTAATAGACAAATTTCCACTTGTTCCTGGAAACCAATCTCTTTCGGCAAACTCATCCTTTACATCCGCTAGTTCATTCCACTTTTGCAAATAACGACTCATACCGTAACCTCCAGTCGTTGTAGTATGGAAATGACATCATCGAACGTTTCGAACGATTCATAAGCGAGTTTATTTTCTTCGCATTTTTCTATTAAAAAATCTCTCGCAATCACTTTATCTGCTAATTTAGCTGCTTGTAGATCAGTGATGGAGTCACCAATAACCACTTTGTATGAAGTATCGTTTGCAATTTTTCGAATGATGGAAGGTTTGCAGCAGCCGCAATCGTTATCACATTGTTCATCACAACTATGTGGCCAAGTTATAGTAATATTCTCGTTTGAAAAATCAGCTCTATTGCAATAGATATATTCCTCTTCAATCCGTCCTTTTAATAACGGCTTGACGAAAAAGTCGATTCCACCAGAAACAATATATAGTGGGATCTCTTGCTCTTTTACGTAAGCAATGAAGCGGTCGAACCCTTCGCGTATTTTCGCTTGTTGCACAATAAAGTTAGTAATCTCTTCCCTCTTACTGGATGAAAGTAAAGCAAACATTTCCCCTACTCCATCTTGTATACTAATTTGTTGAGATAACACTTGATCCTTTAATGAAACCCATTCATCAGGTGCAAATTGCTTCATCGCTGCAATAATGTTATCTGACTTCGTTACAGTTCCATCAAAATCACAAAAAATAACAGGTTGTCTTTTTAAAGTTGTCATCTTATTTTTCACCCCAAAGCTGTAATGCTTTCTGTAATTCCTCTTTTTCTGCAGCTGCCTCTCCTAACGTTTTCCCTTCCAGTACGGCGTCTACAGCTTGACGGAATGCTTTAGCACCACCAGCGGCTCCATCAGGGTGCCCATGTACTCCGCCTCCAGCATTAATAACTGACTCTTGACCAAAATCATTTATTAATAACGGCACTAAACCAGGATGAATACCAGCAGATGGGACAGGTAAGCTTGCTTTTACAAGATCCTCTTTCGTTAACTCTTTTGCAATTTTTAATGTTGCCTCTTTTTTTAGCGCTACACTTCCATAAGGAGAAGGGAAAAGGGAAAAATCTGCCCCAGCATATCGTAGTAATTTACCTAATAATAGCTCATACGAAACCCCGTAAACTGGTGAAGGTGTTAAAGCACCACTAAATGCAGGATGGGCCATTATTGGTATTTTGATATCTTTATCTTCTGCGAGACTTTGTAAACAATCTAGTCCATAGGAGAAAACGTTAAATAATAACATGTCAGCTCCAAGTTCTACCGCTCTTTTCGCCTTATCCCTTAACTCATATGTTCTACCAGTAATGTTCACCGCGTAAAGCGTACGATGCCCTGTTTGTTCGTACACATTTTGAAGTACTTCCTTACCGGCAATTATTCTATTTTCAAACGGTGTTAATTCATTTTCAAATAATATTTCATCGTCTTTTACAAAATCCACTCCGCCTAACGCTTGCTCTTTTAATTGGTCTCGTAAAAAGGCGAGATCACGCCCTAATACTCCTTTAAAAATACTCATTACAAACGGACGCTCCCACACACCTGTTTTTTCTCGAATACCTTGAATACCAAATTTCGGTCCTGGAAAACTTCTTTTTAGTTCATCACTAAACTGTAAATCAAGTAATTTAATTTCTCCATCAAGAGAAAGCTTCCCAAAAACTGTAGTGATAATGGCAGGAATGTCATTAGAAAAATTAAGTGATGGATAAGCAATTTTGATAAGTCCTTTTGTTCTCTTCTCACCGAAATATCTGTTAACCTTTTCGTCCTCTGGCAGATATTCAACATGTACTACTCGACCTTTATGTTTTTTTAACTGATCCTGGTCTACTTTTGGTAAATCTGTCCAAGAACCAACTGTTAGTCCAAGGGCAATCCCTTCTGCTTTTCTTTCTAGATTCCCCTTCGCATCATGAACTAAGTATGTAGCAATTACTTCACTCATCTATTCCACACCCTTTTGTAAAAATTACTGTGCTGTTGTACCTCTTTAAAATGAATTAAATACAAAATAAAAACCTCTTCCAATAAGAAGAGGTTAGGTATCCTAACATCCTCTTATCTCCCAGCTAAAAAAGCTGCAAGATTTAGCACCGTGCTTAAAAATAAGTCGGTTGCCGGGTTTCATCGGGCTAGTCCCTCCACCTGCTCTTGATAAGAAAACGTAATATATTCATTTTTTTACTATTACAAAAATAGAAAATCTAGTTGAGATTATGACATTGGTAATCTTTTTTGTCAACAGTGATTAAGAAAATAATTGCAATTTTTTAATTCGATCAACCGCTTCTTGTAATCTTTCTGTACTTGTTAATAGCCCTACTCTCACATAACCTTCACCGTATGATCCAAAGCCAATTCCTGGTGCAACGACAATATGAGCATTTTCTAATAAGTAATCAGAAAAGCTTTCAGAAGTATAGCCATTAGGGACTTTTAACCATGCGAAAAAGGATCCTTGTGGGGCATTAACGTCCCAACCAATTTCTTTCAATCCGTTTACGAGAACGTTACGTCTCTCCTCATACATTTCCACTAATTCATCTACACAATGTTGAGAGTCTAAAAGCGCAGTTGCAGCAGCTTCTTGTATACTACTAAAAAGGCTCACATATAGATGGTCTTGAAGTAAATTGATCGCTTCAATTACACTAGCATTCCCAACGGCAAAACCGACTCTCCACCCTGCCATATTATATGTTTTTGATAAGGTATATATTTCTACGCCAACATTTTTAGCACCAGCAGTTTGTAGAAAACTAATTGGACGATTCCCCTCAAAGCCGATAGCGCCATATGCAAAATCATGAACGACACAAATATTATTTTTATTTGCTAGCTCTAATGTTTCTTCAAAAAAAGCAGCTGTTGCCATAGCACCTGTAGGATTATTCGGATAGTTTAAAAACATTAACTTTGCATCTTTCAGCACAGATTCTGAGATATTTTGATAGTTTGGTAGAAAATTATTTTTCTCTTCAAGTGGCATTACTTCCATGTTTGCCTTTGCTAGCGCAACTCCAGACAAATAATCTGGATAGCCTGGATCAGGGACTAAAACGGTGTCACCTTCATTAAGCAAACAAACGGGCAGCTCTACTAATCCAGCTTTTCCGCCAAAAAGAACAGCTATTTCTGTTGCTGGATCTAACACTACATCGTATTCTCGTTTATAAAATGCTGCAACCGCCTCTTTTAAAAAATCATGGCCTCGAAATGGGGCATATTTATGATGTTGTGGTTTCAATACCGCATTTTGCATCGATTGTACAATATGTTGCGGTGTTGGCTGATCCGGATTTCCTTGTCCTAAGTTAATGACATCATGACCTAATGCAACTACTTTTCCGCTCTTTTCAACAAGGGATGCAAAAAATTGTTTTGGTAACGTTTGTAACAATTTTGATTGTTTAAAGTTTTTCATTTGTACACCTTCTTAAAAAAATGTTGAAATACTAGTGACAAATCATATAATGTTAAAAGCAAAATGTAAAGAGTTTTTTGAAATTTTCTGTAATGGGCTATACACAATGAATAATAAATTGTAAATTAGATGCAGGTAGCAGAAAACGACGAAGGCTAATAAAGGGGGACTTTTATATGTCATGGAAAGTAGCTTGTATTCAGTTTGATATAACGTTCGGTTCACCGCAAGAAAATGTTAAAAAAGTAGAAAAATTGATTATGGAAACTGTACAGAAATATAGCCCTAAAATTATCGTATTACCAGAGTTATGGACGACAGGGTACGATTTAACCCGGTTAGACGAAATTGGTGACAATAACGGTGACACTACTAAAAAAACACTTCAAATGTTAGCAAAAAAACATAATGTTCATATTGTCGGTGGTTCCGTTGCTAAAAATACATCTAAAGGTACATATAACACCATGTACACTGTAAACGACGAAGGCGATATTGTAGGTGAATATAGTAAGCTACATTTGTTTCAGTTAATGTATGAGCATCTATACTTACAACCAGGAAAAAATGATGGATTATTTCAACTAGATGGGGAAACTTGCGCTGGAGTTATTTGTTACGATATTCGCTTTCCTGAGTGGATTCGTACCCATACAACGGGAGGCGCAAAAGTGGTTTTCGTCGTTGCGGAATGGCCATTATCACGGCTCGAGCATTGGAGAGCTTTATTAATTGCTAGAGCTATTGAAAATCAATGCTATGTAGTTGCAGCTAACCGTGTTGGGAAGGACCCTAATAACGTATTTGCTGGCCATTCAATGATTATCGACCCATGGGGGGAAGTTTTAGCGGAAGGTTTGGAAGACGAAGCAATCGTTGTTAGTGACATTGATTTAGAAAAAGTGGAGAAGGTTCGGAAGCAAATACCGATATTCGAAGATCGGAAACCTAGTTATTATTAATACTATGTTAAAAGCATTGTAGCGTTATTGTTGCAATGCTTTTTTATTTTTATAGTATACATTTTTAAAAAACCTTTGGGGCAATTCTGAAAATAGGCTAGTAGTATGTTAGTTCGTTTCTCTTCGCGTTCAGTCATTTGATTTTCACGAGAGTATGTTGAGCGTTCCCTCCCCTTCCACTGCTTTTACTAACACGGTGGAAAAATCCTCCTGTTTATATTCTTTATGGTTCCTATTATGTTACATATTTATTAACTTAAAAAGGACTCCAAAATTGGAGTCCTTTTATTATTTGGCTAGCATTATTATTTTTGAACGTTAGCAGCTTGAGGTCCACGAGCACCTTCAACGATTTCGAAAGTAACTTCTTGACCTTCTTCTAAAGATTTGAAACCTTCGCCTTGGATAGCAGAGAAGTGAACGAATACGTCGTCTTGACCTTCAACTTCGATGAAACCGAAACCTTTTTCTGCGTTAAACCATTTTACTTTACCTTGTAACATTTTTTGTTCCTCCTTGCGGGTTAACCCACGTAAAAATTTATTACTATTCTTGCTCGTTCACAAAACACTTCCAGACGAAATTGCTATTATTTCTGACTTTCCACATTATTTTCACGAACAAAAATAATAACTTTATAATAACAGGAATATTGAAAAAGTTCAAGACATACAAACGATTTTACCTAGTAGAAAAATAAATTCGGGCAGTTGTCAAGTAATTTTCGGTTGCTGTTAAATATTCGAACAGTTGTATGTAATTTCTCATTGCTGTTAAGTAATTTCGGGTAGTTGCTAAGTAATTTTCGAGTGCTGTTAAGTAATTTCGAATTGTTGTTAAGTAATTTCCGAGTGCTGTTAAGTAATTTCGAATTGTTGTTAAGTAATTTCCGAGTGCTGTTATGTAATTTCGAATTGTTGTTAAGTAATTTCCGAGTGCTGTTAAGTAATTTCGAATTGTTGTTAAGTAATTTCCGAGTGCTGTTAAGTAAAATCAGTCGTCATGCACACTTTCTAAATTGCACGTAAAAAAGTTCATCCATCTTGCTTAGAGAACCGTCTTTTACTTTTGAAAGTTGACAATTTGCGCTTAAAATCTGATGTAAATTAGCATTCTCGCTCCGATAACAGTAACATTTATTATTTTAAACCGTCTGAGTGGGGCTAATGTGCTAAATTCATCTTTGAAGAGCAAAGAAAATAACAAACACTTCATTATTTTTAAAAATTTTCTTGACAATTATTACTTTTACAAGTTATGATTCTCACCAAGTGATATTTTACAAAAATACATACGAACGTAGTATTAACTACTACGAATCTCTTATCAAGAGCAGGTGGAGGGAATTGGCCCGATGAAACCCAGCAACCGACCGTAATATTGTCGTGAGACAAGGCGTTCTAATAGAACGCCGAAGCTTTTGCTTCGTAAGGCACGGTGCTAAATCCAGCAGAAATTACTTTCTGGCAGATAAGAGGTGCGAAGAATCGAACCTTCAAGCCTCTTTCAATATGGAAAGAGGCTTTTGTTATTTTTTTAACGAAAGCCTCCTACACACTTTTTATGGAGGGTTAAACAATGACAACATTAACTAAAACGTACGAACCATTAACAGAAACTACTGCAATCGAACTAGCAATTAAACTACATTTCTTTGAAAATAGCACTAGCATAAACTGTAAAGAAATAGGTGACGGCAACTTAAACTTAGTCTTCCACCTTACAGACGAAAATAACAAAGGTGTAATTATAAAGCAGGCATTGCCTTATGCAAAAGTCGTAGGGGAAAGTTGGCCACTTACTTTAAAGCGTGCTCAAATTGAAAGTAACTCATTAAAAGAAGCTGCCAAACACGTTCCTTCGCTCGTTCCAACAGTTTATTATACGGATGAACATTTAGCGATTACTGTTATGGAAGATCTTTCGCATTTAACGATAAGTAGAAAAGGCCTAATGAATGGTGAAGACTATCCTTTACTATCAGAGCATATCGGACAGTTTTTAGCCAAAACGCTATTTTACACTTCTGATTTCGGCTTAAATCAACAAAAGAAAAAACTTTTACAGCAACAATTCGCTAACCCAGAACTATGTAAAATTACAGAGGATTTAGTGTTTACAGATCCATTTTATGATAGTGAAACGAATAATTTCGAGCGTGAATTATTACCTGTCGTATCCGAGATTTGGAACGATTCTTCTCTTAAACTTGAAGTAGCAAAGTTGAAATATTCATTTTTAACAAATGGTGAAGCTCTACTACACGGGGATCTTCACACAGGTAGTATTTTTGCTAGTAATAATGAAACGAAAGTGATTGATCCAGAGTTTGCTTTTTTCGGTCCTATTGGGTTCGATGTTGGTCAATTTTTTGCTAACCTTATCGTAAATGCCCTTAGTAGAGAGCCACAAAAGCAAGGTGTATTATTTGATCATATAAATAAGACTTGGGACGTTTTTACGACTGAATTTACAAAACAATGGACTTTAGACAGTGTTGAATATTTTACGAAAACTGAAGGATATTTGTCCTACGTTTTTCAATCAATATTGGAAGACACAATTGGATATGCCGGTTGTGAATTAATTCGTCGTACCATTGGCCTTGCTCACGTAGCCGATTTAGATAACATCCCTTCCATAGAAACACGATTAAAAGCGAAAACAAAAGCTCTGCAACTTGGCAAATATTTTATTTTGAATAGAGCCAATATTCACTCTGTTGAAGATTTCATCCAAGTTAGCTTACAACATGTACAACAATAAGGAGTAGATATAATGACAACTGTAAGAAACATTCCCATTTCTGTCGAATGGAAAGATACGTATATAAAACTATTAGACCAGCAGAAGCTACCGAACGAAACTGTTTATGTACAATTAAAGACGATTGAAGATGTATGGGATGCAATCGTTACGTTAAAAGTTAGAGGTGCGCCTGCGATTGGGATTGCAGCGGCATATGGGTTAGCCCTTTCCACTAAACAATATAATGTAGAGTCTATGGATGAATTTAAAGATCTTTTCATTAAAGATATAGCTTATTTAGCGAGTTCTCGCCCGACAGCCGTGAACCTATTTTGGGCGTTAGAAAGATTAACAAATGTTTTACATGATAGCAAATCTGTAAACGAAGCAAAAACCAATATAGTTCACGAAGCGATACAAATTCAAGTGGAAGATGAAGCGGTTTGCCACCAAATTGGCGATAACGCCCTCTCTTTACTTCAAAAAGGCGATAAAGTTATGACCATTTGTAATGCTGGTTCTATCGCAACGGCTCGATACGGAACTGCTTTAGCTCCCTTTTACCTTGCAAAAGAAAAGGATTTTCCACTTTCTGTTTTTGCATGTGAAACTAGACCAGTTTTACAAGGTGCTAGATTAACAACATGGGAGTTACAACAAGCTGGTGTGGATGTGACGTTAATAACCGATAATATGGCTGCCCATACGATTATAGCTAAGCAAGTTTCTGCTATTATCGTTGGTGCCGACCGTATAACTGCAAACGGAGATACAGCTAATAAAATCGGTACATTAGGTTTGGCCATTTTAGCGAAACATTTCAACATTCCTTTTTACGTCGCTGCACCTTTATCAACTTTCGATATATCATTAAAAACTGGAGCTGAAATTCCAATTGAGGAACGAAGTGAAACAGAGGTTACGACAATTGCTGGCGTGAAAGTTGCTCCAGACGGAGTTTCTGTTTTTAATCCAGCCTTTGATGTAACACCGAATGAATATATTACAGCAATTATTACGGAAAAAGGAGTTATACTAGGAGATTTAAAAGAAGAAATAGTTAAGTTATTTCAGTAAAGTTTAGACGTTTGGTGATTTACCAAACGTCTCTTATTATTCTTAAAAGCTTGATTCCCTTATTCTATCTTAGCCCACATTTCTTTTGGATTTAGCTCATAAATACCGTTTTCTCTATACATATAGTGATTGTTAATAAATTCGCGTCTTATTGTAGCGTAGTCTTCATGATATTTTTTAATATACTCATTAATCTCTTGTTCTGTATATTTCTTCCCTAGTGTTACTCCTTCTAACATATGCTCAAAAATCATTAATCTTTTCTTTCGTTGAGCAGGAATTGTTTTTAATCTGCCATCAGGCAATAAAAAATTTTTAATAATATCTTCTTTTTGTTTTCCCATTACATCCATCCCCTTTTTCGCTCGATCCATTACTTTTAAAATAGATTCATTAAAAAACTTTAAATCTTTTTCATTTAAATAATAATAAATCGTATTTTTCTCTCGCTTCTCTTTTATTGCACTAACTTCTTTTAGCTTATTCATATGGTGAGATATCGTTGGAGGTGTAACACCAAGCTTCTCCGCTAATTGTTGGCCTGATAAAGGTTCCTCCGCGGCTAAAAGGATGAGCAGTTTAATTCGCGTTTTATCCCCTAACACCTTATAAAAGTTAACCATTTTATTTAATTGCATCTTTCAAAACCTCCACTAATTAGAAAACCATCTAATTAGATGGTTTTTTTCAACATTTTTTACCAAGCCTATACAATATTTGTTGTTTTTGTTCTTTATCAATTACATGTAATTTACTTAAAACTTCCGTATAAAAAACTAATTTTTTCCGTTTACGCATTAAAAACACCCCTTATGTTGTATTAATGCAACTATTTTTATATTAGTAAATTATATGCAGTCTATTGGCTTTTAAAAACTTGTCCAAAAAAGAAATATATTGTTATCTCCATTTTTACTCAACAAAGAGAGGTCGGGACATTACTATTTTGATCTAATAAATAAACGAACAGAAAATTGTAGAGTGGAAATAACCCGCTCCGGAAATATACTTCGCTTTACGCGGGCGGCTGGTGAGCCTCCTCGTGCTAAAGCACTACGGGGTCTCACCTATGCCTTACCTCCCGCAGGAGTCTACGTATATTTCCTCCGCTAATTCTGCAATTTTTCGTTTTTTATCATGATCGTATTAGTTTCATCTCAGCCTCTTTTTTAAAGTTGTATACCTTCGATTTCTAATAATCGTTCTTTCAAATGCACATTATTTCCTGCATAACCTACTAGTTTTTTATTATGACCAATTACTCTATGACACGGTACAACAATTGGAATTGGATTTCTACGGTTAGCCTGCCCAACAGCTCTAACTGCTTTCGGATTATTAATTGCAACAGCCACGTCTTTATAGCTTTGCAACGTTCCATATGGTATATTTTTCAACGCATCCCAAACTTGTCGTTGGAATTCAGTACCTTGAATACGTATCGGTAAATCGAAGGTTATCCGTTCATTATTAAAATATTCAAGTAACTGCTTTTCCACTAATAAGCAAATTGGATGTTCTGGCTCCCACTTTAAAGGCTGAAAAGATTTTAAATCCTCTTCAAAAAAATCGACACTTACTAAAGCTTCTTCATCACATACGATAAAAAGTTGACCAAAACTGTCGATATCTATTGATTTATAATAATACAAACCTCTCACCTCTCATTTAAGTTCTTCGGTAAATATATGTGAAAGGTTGTCCCTTTTCCTACTTCACTATCTACTTCAATATAACCTTTATGTTCTTCTACAATTTTATAACTTACCATTAAGCCTAATCCAGTCCCCCTGTCTTTCGTTGTATAGAACGGCTCCCCTAATTTTTTCAGTTTATCTTCAGGTATTCCAATTCCTTGGTCCTTAATTGAAATAGTAACATAGTCGTTCTTTTCACTAATTGAGATAGTAACCGTCCCGCCTTTAGGCATCACTTCAATCGCATTTTTTAATATATTAATAAAGACTTGCTTCAATTGCTTTGGTTCACAGTATAATATTTCTTTCTCACTCGCAAAAAACGTTTCAAACTGTACGTTCTCTAAAACCGCCTGCGCGCTCATTAAATCAAGTGTTTCTTTCATAATTTTTGTGACATCTTTCTTTTCATATGAAATAGCCTGCGGTTTAGCTAGCACGAGAAATTCTGTTATGATCGATTCAATTCTATTTAGCTCTGAACTAATAACATCAAAATACATCGAATACTTGCTTTCATCTACACTGCTCTGTAATAGCTGAATAAACCCTTTTAATGCTGTCATCGGATTTCTTATTTCGTGAGCAATTCCAGCAGCAAGCTCTCCTACTACATTTAATGTATCAGACTTTTTCAGTTGTTCTTCCATCTCGCGCTTATCAGTAATATCTCGGAAGAAAGTCATATGTAAACCTGGAATTACATTTTTCTTCGCTGAATATTCTATAATCCTATTTCCTTTATTCGTTTCATAAACATATTCTCCACTTAATTCACCTTGCTCACTAAAATTTTTCCAACTTTTATAAATCGGCTTCATTTTTTCACTAGTTAAATAGTGATAAAAGGTTTTATTAACTATTTGTTCCTTTTCTACTCCGATGATTTTACTTGCATTCGCATTAACATCGATAATAGTAAACTGTTCATCCCACAGTACGATTCCATCCATTGCATTATCAAAAATTTTCCGAAACTTTTGTTCACTTTCTCGTAAATCTTTTTCCATTTTTCTTCTTTCACTAACATTACGGAAAATGACAATATTATAGCCATCAATCGTTCCTTTGCTAGCAGTAAATTCCAGCAATTTACTTTGACCATTTGCCATATGAAAAAGAAGTTCTTCACGAATTTCCCCTTTCATAATGAATTGTCTCGCAATATGACCAAACCTTTGGTAACTTTCTTTCGGTAAAAATTGACGTATATCTGCACCTATTAGTTCATCGAGCGGAGCTTCAAACGTTCTACTTGAAACAGGATTCGCTCGCACTATGATACCATTATTGTCTAGTAGCACAATTGGATCTGTAGCTTTTTGAAACATTTGTCGGAACCGCTCTTCACTCCTTTGAAGTTGCAGTTCCATATTACGTTTTCCGGTAACATCACGCATAATACCTAAATAATAATCATCATAAATGTTAGCAGTGATGGAAAACTCAAATAATTTCGTTACTCCATCGTTCGTCGTAATTGGTAGCTCTCCTCGTACTCTCCCATACTCCTCTAAAAATCTCCACATTTTTTCAATCTTAAATCGATATTGTTCCTCTACTAGGTCATATAAAGTATTGTGAATTAATTCATATTTTGATTGTGAAAGGCTAGAGCAAAACGCTGGATTTACATCAATGAAATCTCCTTCTCTATCAAAAAGGACTATACCATCAATTGCTCGAGTAAACACTTCTTGATACATTGGTGCTCTACGAGTCGGTCCATAATCGACTACTTTTCTTGCTTCTCTCATTACAACCGTGTATGTTTCTCGTTCCTCACTTGCAACTACTGTATATTCTACTATTTTAATATCACCGTTATCTAGTTTTAAAATTAATTCGTCCCGATGCTGACCGTTACTATCTATTTTATGTTTTTGATTTTTCACTTCATCTATTGTCATCAACTGTAAAAAATCGTATAACGTTCGTTTCTTTAACTCTTCTTCCGTTAAATCAAATAATTGACATGCCTTCGGATTGCTTAGCACAAAATAGCTCTCTTTATTTAGAATTACTAGTGCATCGTTTGCCTCACGAAATAACATATCCTTCAACTCATTTTCTTGCTTTAACTTAGCGAGTTCTTTTTGGAGATTTCCTACCGTTTCATCCGTTTTCATTCCATTTGTCATACGTTATCACACCCGTTCCTACAATATAACTAATAACTACTTCTACAAAAAGAGCATAGATTCCTTTCCATTTGACACTTAAATCTATTACTAATCAATATTTTTGTAATATTTTCACACTTTATGTTCATACTGCTAATATTATACAAGGAATAACAACAGTAAAATAGTGCGATTTTTCCTATTCGTATGATAGAATAAATAAGTTATATTTCAAAATAGGAGTTTATAAAAATGAAAACAATAGTTACGACATTAAACGCAAAATATATTCATACGAACTTAGCAATCCGTTATTTAAAAGCATATGCAGAGCCTGATTTTGATGTTGAATTAGCCGAATATACGATTAAAGACCCTGCTATGAATGTTGTCTCCGATCTTATTCAACGTAATCCTGAAATAATAGGTTTCAGCTGTTATATATGGAATATTGAAGAGACAATAAAAATTATTAATATGCTTAAAAAGATTAATCCAAACTTAACCATTATTATAGGAGGCCCAGAAGTAACGTACGACGTTTCTTATTGGCTTGATCGTCTATCCTCTGTTGACTTCATCGTCATAGGCGAAGGTGAAATAACGTTTAAAGAATTACTACAACAGTTAAATAGTGATAAAAATTTCGGACAAATTTCTGGCTTGGCATACAGAAAAGATGGAAAAAACGTCATTACTCCTCAACGAAACAAAGTAGACTTAAAAAATTTACCATCACCGTTTCGTTTTGAGGAAGATAAAACACAACTATCAAAAAGAGTCACCTATATTGAAACGAGTAGAGGTTGCCCGTTCAGTTGCCAATTTTGTCTTTCTTCCATTGAAGTTGGTGTTCGATACTTTGATCGTGAAAAAGTAAAAGATGATATTCGTTATTTAATGGATAACGGAGCAAAAACGATAAAGTTTGTCGACCGCACGTTTAATATTAGCCGTAGTTACGCAATGGAAATGTTCCAGTTTTTAATTGATGAGCATAAACCTGGTACAGTATTTCAGTTCGAAATTACTGCTGACATTATGCGACCAGAAGTTATCCAATTTTTAAACGATAATGCGCCGAAAGGACTTTTCCGTTTTGAAATCGGGGTCCAATCAACGAACGACGCAACAAATGAATTAGTAATGAGGAAGCAAAATTTCTCGAAACTATCTAGAACTGTTTCCATGGTTAAAGAAGGAAACAAAATCGACCAACATTTAGATTTAATAGCTGGCTTACCGGAAGAGGACTATAATAGTTTCCGTAATACGTTTAACGATGTATTTGCACTTCGCCCCGAGGAGCTGCAATTAGGATTTCTAAAGTTGTTACGAGGTACAGGGTTACGATTAAGAGCTGCAGATCATAACTATCTGTATATGGATCACGCACCATACGAAATGTTGGGCAACAATGTGTTAAGCTTCCAAGACATCATACGAATTAAACAAGTAGAAGATGTTTTAGAAAAATATTGGAACGACCATCGTATGGATACAACGGTTGAATATTTGGTCACGCATGTTTTTGAAACTCCTTTTGACTTTTTCCAACAGTTTGGGTCCTATTGGGACGAGAGTGGCTGGGCACGAATTGGACATCAACTAGAAGATTTATACAAACGATTATATGAATTTTTACAAAAAACCCATCCACAAAAAATTCATATTATCGAAAGCATAATGAAGTATGATTATGTAAAGGGACAAAAATTCAAGCCACGTAAACCGTGGTGGCCAGAATCAATCGCTCGACACGAACGTTCTCATTACTACCAAGCAATATTAGCTAATAATGATTTACTTGGGAATAATTTTGTACAACATCAATTATCTGAAAAAGATATATATAAGCATACGATTTTAGAGGAAATTCATTTTGACTTAGCTCACTTTTTACAAACAGGAGAAGTACATGAAGCAAAACAAATTATGTTAGTGTACTTTAACCAAACATTAAACCGTTCTGAAGTTTATTGTACTCCTTTAGAAGATGTAAAAAGATTAACTGTGCAAAAATAATTGCGGCTGGGACAAAACTAAATAATCAAGATAAAAAACGAACAATCGACAATCTAGCGGAGGAAATATACGTAGACTCCAGCGGGAGGAAAGGCATAGGTGAGACCCCGCAGTGCGAAGCACGAGGAGGCTCACCAGCCGCCCGCGGAAAGCGAAGTATATTTCCGGAGCGGGTTATTTCCACTCTACTGTTTTTTGTTCGTTTTTATTTTGATAAAATAGTTATGTCCCAACCTAATTTTCTGTTCTAACCAATAATCGTTAGCATTTTCCTTTTTTGCTATTTGATTCTATCGCATTTTCATAAGCTTTAATTGCATTCATATCACCAAACTCTGGTCCAAACTCTTCCATTAATATATCTTTATCAATTGCATGATCTTTTTTATGTGCTTGCTTCTTTTTACGCTTTATCGCTTTCTTTTCCATTCTATCTTCTCCTTTATCTTCCTTGTCTACCTTTTTTCGAATTACGATTAGCGCCCTTTATACTATCTTCTCCTTCATAGGCACTAGAAAATTCTGTATCCGGTAAACTTTCTGTCGGAGTTTTTGTTCCTTTCAATGCAGCTTTACGAGCAACTTTTCTTTTCGCCATCTCAATCACCCCTTAAATTCTTAATGTGTGATTCAAGTTACAACATTAGTTTTTGTATTTTTAAATGAATGTTACGTGCTATTAAATGGAAAGATACGCATTTGTATTTTGTCAATCCGAATAGTAAAAAGAATTCATTAGGTAAAACTATTCGTAAAGCTAGTAGGAGGTGGAATTGCAGATGGATAAAGAAAAGCAACAAAATGATATAGAAGATGTACCATTTATAGACGAGACGATGCCACATCAAATCAGCGCTCCATCATTTAAAGGTTCTAACATTAAAATGAAACCACCATTTGTAAACAGCCACGGTGTCGTGATCGGTGATAGTAAATACAGTTCAGAAAACTCACCATTAAACAACTGGTCTGATGATGTTGACCCTGCTATTATGGCTGGTGACGAGTGGGTTCACCCTACAAACGATATCGGTTGGAACACCGCAGAAAACCGCGAACTAGTAGAAAAATCAAAAAATCCACAAGGAGTTCCATTCATGCATCCCGATAAAGATGTAGGATACGGAAGTGACTAACATTTAGACGAACAGTTTGCTGTTCGTCTCTTTTTGTGTGCAGAAGAAAAGTTTACACCTTATAATTTCTTCAACGATGAAAAAGTCAGAGGTTTATATTAACCACCTGACTTTTTCCAAATTGTGTCTCCTTCATTCGGCTTTCCTTTATTTGGGGGAGGATGTATTCCTTTTAATGAAACAAATACTCCAATTAGACAAAGTACTGTTAAGACGTAGAACATGATTTTCTCTGAAGCACCTATTAATAGCGCAATTGCAGGTGGTCCACTCGCCACACCTATAAACCGCATAGAACTATAAATAGAAGTAATTGTTCCACGTTCTTCTTTTCCGATACCTTCTGTAATAATGGCGTCTAAACATGGTAAGGATATACCAATTCCGATACCTCCAACTAAGAACAGCCCCATCGTAACCCATACATCATCAAAAAAGCTGTTAATAAAAACTGCCCCACCAAGAAGCCCGATGCTACTTACTATTAACCATTTCATCAATATTTGGTTTTCCTTTATCTTTTTACCGGTAATATAGGAAGCGATACAAAGAGCCGCTAGCGGAATTGCTAAATATAGCCCCTTTTTCAACCCATCAATTTCATGCTTTTTCTCTAGCAAATCAGATAGATAAAAAAGAATGCCAAATAAAATAAACATCAAAATTCCACCGATAATAAAAATGGCCAAAAGCCATTTGGCATGCCTCTTAAAAATCCCTTTTACCCCTTGCACAAATTCTTTGAAAGGAACTGGTTTCTCTTTTTCCTTTTTAGGAGCTTTAACTAAAAAAATCATTAAAACGACAGATAAAGCACAAAATGCCGGTATCGCAAAAAATGGAAGAAACCAAATAATTCCTGCTAATAAAGCACCTAGTACTGGACTAAGTACTTTTCCTAACGTATTAGATGTTTCGATAATCCCTAGATTTTTACTAACTTCTGTTTCACTTTTAAACATATCCCCTATTAAAGGCATTACGATGGGAGAAGCCCCTGCAGCCCCTATGCCTTGTAGCGTCCTTCCGGCGAGTATGAGCCAATATGGGTTTTCGGCCTGCCAACCGGCCCACCCAGAAATGATTCCTCCTACAGCTGCAATAATTAAACTCGGAATGATTATCGCTTTTCTGCCTAGCCGGTCAGATAAATACCCTGCTACAGGTATAAGAACGATAGCTACTATTGAATATACTGTAATGATCATGCTAACTTGAAATGAAGTAATATCTAATTTTTTTTCAATGGTAGGTAGAACAGGTATTAGCATAGAATTTCCTAAAGTCATCACAAGAGGAATAGAAGCTATGGACACGACTGCCCACCTTTTATGTTGCATAGCAATACCTTCCTTAATCATTGTAATCAATAATGTATTCCTTTTTTAATATGGTCTGGATTGTTTGAAAATATTTTGCCAAAAAAAGACGTGGGTAATTATCTATTTTTATAATGTTGCATTAAAACTGGATTTAAGAACAAAAGCGCAGGCGCTTGGTAGAGATACAGGAAATACGGCGAACTGCGCTAAACAGGTGTTGACTTATCGTACTTCGGATAAGGGAAGTTTGATACGACCTAAACGCCGGAGCTAGACGTAACGAAAGTAAAAATAATAGTTATCCACAAAATTTAACGTTTATGGGTCCAAAACGATAAAAAAAGCCTATGGTTCCCCATAGACTTGCTGTTACCCTATAATAATTCGCTCAACAGGATAATGATAATTCGGTGGCTTTTCTTTACTTTCTAGTATAAATAGGAACGTCAGTAAACCAACTCGTCCTATAAACATTAAACATATAATCACTAACTTACCAATTGTAGATAAATCAGGAGTTATACCCATTGATAGTCCTGTCGTTCCAAAAGCTGAACAAACTTCAAACAATATTTGAATGAGAGCAAAGCTTTCGGTAGCACTTAAAATAACGACGGAACTACCTACAATAATGATTGCTAATAAAAGGACAACTAATGACTTTACTATATCTTCATGGTGGATTTCTCTTCTAAAGATTTTAACATCCTTTTTACCTCGTGCGAAGTGATAAAGAAATAAAATGTTTAAGGCAAAAGTCGTGGTTCTAATACCTCCCCCAACTGAGCTTGGGGAAGCTCCTATAAACATTAATCCACTCATAACTAATAGTGTTGCTAAGGAGAACTCACTTACAACCATCGTTGCTAAACCACCGCTTCTAGTTGTAACGGATTGGAAAAGCGCATAGAAAAATGATTCATGCCAAGACAAACCTTTAAAATAATTATTAAATTCTAACAGGATGAGCATAATCGTACCAAATATAATTAATAGAGCAAACGTTAATGATGTAATTTTAGTAAACAAAGAAAAACGAAACTTCCCACTTCTATTTGTTAAAAATTCCTTTACTTCGACCAATACTGGAAATCCAATAGCACCAGTAGTAATTAAAAGCATCGTAATAAATTGGACAAAATAATCATGTGCAAAAGGAACGAGTGATTCTCCCGTAATGTCAAATCCACCGTTTGTTGTAGCACTAACAGAAGCAAAAAATCCGTGTAAATACGCTTCCTGCCACGTTGGAAAATACGATAAATAATAGGTCCCTAACACTAATGCCCCAATTAACTCAATTATTAAGATTAAAACTAAAATATGCTTAATTAATTTAACAATACCAGAAAGATTGGATTGGTTTTGGTCGAGCATCATTAGTTTTCGTTCGCGGAGTCCAATTTTTCTTCCAAGTAATAACCAAATAAATGTACCGACAGCCATTACACCAACGCCGCCAAACTGTAAAACAAACGCTAAAATAAATACCCCTGGTACTGTAAACGTTTCTGCTGTATTTACTACTGTTAAGCCTGTCACACTTACTGCACTGACCGCTGTAAACAATGCATTAATAAACGTCCAGTCATCACTAGTATGTCGAGCTACTGGAAGGCTTAATAATATAACCGCTATAATTACTGCGATAAAATAAAAGCTTACAATTAATTGTGCAGGAGACATACTATGTAATCTTTTATTTATCATAAACTTAAATTTTTCCATAATAATCCTTTCTTTACTTGCTTGTTATATGTATATGATAGATGATTATTCTTACATTTTAAAGAACAAATTTATCATTTTCCATCCTAAGAATTAATATTAATGCACACTTTTTGGTGAGTATTACCAAACTGTAAAAAATCTTCCCATCTATGTGGAACTTTCCAAGTATGATGACTCTATTAAATCTAATACTATTAGTACAACTTTTCAAGTAAGAAAAGTTAGTAAGATGGGAGGGATCATGATGGCTAGAAGTAGTAATAAATTACTTGTACCAGGAATTGAACAAGCTCTAGACCAAATTAAGTACGAAATCGCACAAGAATTTGGTGTTCAACTTGGCTCTGATACGGTATCCCGAGCAAACGGCTCCGTAGGTGGAGAAATAACAAAACGTTTAGTAGCACAGGCTCAGTCACAATTAAAAGGCCAATAATTTCATATAAAATGGACGAACCTAGAGAGTATTTGCTCTCTAGGTGTTTTTCTTACATAAAAAAACTCACATTTTTAAATGCGAGTAAAAGTTAAAAACATATTATATTATTGCGGTCTACCTTTTTCATCTTTTCGATGACTATTATTTGATTCTCTTTTTTGCTTTACTTCTTCCATCTTTTTTTGCTTACGATCTTCTTTTTCTTGTTGTCGGTCACGTTTTCTTTGCTCATTTTCTAGCTTCTTTTCTTTCCCCTTAGATTGAGCATTTTCATTTCTATTCTTATTTCCTTTATTCCCGTTATTAGTGTTTTTCATTTCGTTTTTCTTTTCTGCTTGTTGCTGTTTTCTTTCATCTCTTTCAGCTAACTTTTCTTCTTTTTTACTTTGTCCTTTATTAGCTGGAGGAGACGATGAATTGTCTTCAGTTGATTGTTCTTCTTCTGTTACTTTAACATCCTCTTCAACAACTTCATCCATTTCTTCTTCCAAGATTACTTCTACAGCATTTTCTCTTTGTTCTTGCTGAACAAATTTCCCGGCAGACATTCCTTGTTCTTTTGCTTTTTCACGATTTTCAACACTTGTTTCGATAACAGTTACTTTTACTTCATTTTGCTTTATATCATTCGTAAGTTCGTTTACTTCTTTATCTATTTGAGCTTTAATTGCCAAATTCTCTATATTCGTAACAATAGAAGTGATGATAATTTCTTTTCCAGCTTCCATGTATCCTTGTTCCCGGAATAATTGTATCAGTTCTTTCGTCACGTCATGTATATGTTTCTTGTTCCAATCATCTACTAGTGCAATTAATACTTGACCGTCTTCATTATAAGCCTGCATTTCAATAACTTGTAACTTTTTATTTACAGCCATCTCTATACTAGGATTTATATCAAGTCCAACATATGCCTGCACTTCACTTTGTGTGAAACGAGGTAGTAAGGATAGCACTAATAAAATGGAAGCTAATACAGAAACTAGTTTCCACCCACGGAATGACAAATTAAAACTTTTCTTTTTTCTCTCTAAAGAAGTGTAAGGAAAAAATGTTGTTTCTTCCCCAATATCATACGTATCCCTTAGTTTTTTCCCTTTTATAAATTCACCTTCAGGGGTCAACATTGTGATATAGTCATGATGAACTTCTAACACAATCCCTTTTTTCACTATTAACCGCCCCTTTTAAATATTCATTTAAATATAAATAATCCCCAGATAAAATGATTGCAATTGCAATTATATATTTTCTATTTCTCTCTATTGTTTTACGACTAACTTTCACTAATCGCTCTAAATGTTTGATCGGTAGCATTTTTTTCTGGAACAAATGTACTTTAAGTTCTTTATTATTAACAAGTATTTCCGCAATTTTAATACAGTTTTCTCTTGCATCTGCATGCTTTGGCGAACATTCTATAAGATCTGAAATCGTCAAATCAAATTGAGCTAAAACTGTTTGATAATATAAAATTTCTTCTTTGCGTTGTGCTTGCTCTAATTGTTTTGTGTAATCTTCAATGGATAATGTTGCTTCTATTTGATTTGGTACATTTTCTTCTTCATTATTGGAATAGTTTGATAAGCTAACGGTATTATGCTTGCTTTCTTTTCTAATAAAATCAATGACCCGTCTTTTAATAATTAAGTCAGCAAAAGATATGAGTGAACTCCCTTTATCTGTCGAGTATTTATCAATTGCTTCGTTAAAAGCTATTAAACCAATACTGAATTCGTCATCCGATTCGTTAATGTATCTTTTACAAACAGAAGATACCGATTTCGCAATAAATGGTCGATATTTATCAATTATTTCATTTCGCAATTGGATGTTTCCAGCTTGTATTGCTAATACTTCTTCTTCTAATGTTTGCTTGCTTTGTTTTTTTCCGAACTTAAAAAGCAGGCTCAGCATTGGCTTCACCTCTCTCCCTTTCATACCCTTCGTAACCAATTTGGTTTTTATATGGGTAGTTTCATAAATTATTTTAAAGGAGACTTTAAATTTTAGCCACCTTATTTATATAAAGGTGGCCTTTTTCGGAAAAAAAGTCAATGTAAAAAATTGTATCGACCTTTTTAAGTTACAGTTGTATTAAATATTAATTACGGCCGTTTGCATTTCCTTTACCGTTTTGATTACCATTATTGTTTTTTTGCTCTTTTCCATTTCCATTACCTTGTTGTTTTTCCTTAGAAGCATTTTCATTTCCCTGTTGCTTTCCTTTAGAGGAATTTTCATTTTTATTAAGTTGTTTCTTTTCCTCTTCTTTCGTTTGCTTCTGCTTTACTTCTTTTTTCACTTGCTTTTCTGTTTCTTTAACAGCCTTTTTCTCTTCTTTTACAGCCTTGTTTTTTACTTGAGGAGATTGTTTTTCATCTTTAACACTATTTTCATCAGTGTTTTCTTCATTGTCCTCTTCAACTACCTCTTCTTCTGTATCAACCGGTGTTTCTTCGTTCACATCTTCTATTACGTCATCTTCAACAGGAGTTGTTTTTTCTTCTTCCAGTAATTCCGCTAATTGTTGCGCTAATAATTCTTCCTGTTCTGGGTATTTCGTAACTAATCGATCATATGCTCTTTCGATATTTCTTTTTAAAGCAGCTTTTGCTTTCGGGTTATCAATTTTTTTATAATTTTTGCTTAATGAAATGATATTTTGTGAAAGCTTCACTTCAAGGTCTAAACGATTGTCATCTTCAACAATTGTTTCTTCGTCTTCCACTATCTCTTCTTCGACCTCTATATCTTCTTCATTTGCTTTGTTAGTATCTTCTTCTGCTGCTAATTCTTCATCAATTTCTTCCATTTTTTCTTGGACTTTCTCCATCGCCTCTAAACCACGTTGTAATGTTTCTTCTGCTAGTTCCATTTCACCTTTTTCTAACAATGCCTCTGCTTCTAGAATTCGCTCATTCGCAATAGATAGTAATAGTTCAGCTTCTTTTTCCTGATCGATAGTAAACGCTATTTGAATTTTTTCAAAAAACGTTTTGACAAAATAAAAGAAATTACCTGGTACTAGAGAAACTTCTTCAAATTTCTCTGTTTCTTCTACCTCATCTACTACAGTAGAAGTTTTTAATTCTTCACCATTCACGTCTTCTGTTGTAACGATAATTGATGGCGCTTCTTCCGCATTCCATTTCCCAGTTTCACCTGAAGCAAACGCTGCAGTTGTAGGTGTTGCTGCTACTAACAATGCTGCTAGTGAACAATTTACGATTACTTTCTTCATGTATAAGTCCCCCTAAAATAGATTCACTACATTGTTACGATAATGTTTCATTTTTGACGGGGTAGCAACAAAAATTAAAATTAAAATACATCAAATTTCCTACAATATTTTTTCCATTTGACAAAATTTTCTCTCCTTGTATACTTGCGTACTATATAATAGGTTAGAAATGGAAAAAGCTACTCATTATAAGTAGCCACAAAAATAGTTATATATTGGAAAATACCATTTCCCTCGAATTCTAACTAAAAAACTATTTAATTAATATTCGTTTTTCTTTATTATATTGATGTTTTTTGTAATATTGGACCATCGTGTCGACCGTTGAATTAAAATTAGCACATTTAATTCCTGACCTTCTTAAATAATTCACTGCTTCCGAACAATCATAATTAGACTTGCATGTAAAATAATCTAACGCTTCTTTTTCAACCATTAACCACCTTCTTATAAAAGAAAACGATAATAATGCTTTTGATAAAAATAACGGAAATACTCCAAACGGCCTTTTATTTAACAATTGTCTTGCCATTAGAGCATACGCTTCTTTCGTTCCAATTGGGTTAGGATTTGTTAAATGAAACACTTTACTAGTTGTTTCATCAGTATGAGCTAAAAAGATAGTAGCTTGAACGATATAGTCTACAGGTACTACATTCAATTCTACATTTTCTTTGTGTAAATACGGAATAATTGGTGAATAACGAAGGCGTTGTAAAAAGTTTAAAATCATATAAGGACCATCAAATTTCGCAGTTTCTCCTGTTAGACTATCACCAATTACAATCCCAGGGCGAATAATAGTAGTAGGAATCTGTTCCATTTCTCTTTGTACTTCAACCTCCGCCCAAAATTTTGTTTCTTCATAGTGGTTTCGAAACGACTGATTGCGATCGAGTTCATACTCATATATTGTGCCTTTACGTAACCCAGCAACATACGCAGTACTAAAGTAAATTAACCTTTTTAAATGGGTTATTTTTTTTATAAATTGAATTACATTTCTCGTCCCGATAACATTAACACGATATGCTACATCTTTTTTCACAGCTAAATCATATATTGCAGCGAGGTGGAAAACATACTCAACTTCTTCATATATCCTTTCAAGATTAGTTGAGTCAATCTTTAACATCTCTTTCGTAATATCTCCTTCTATTATTTCAAATTGAATATGATGATATTGTAAAAGAGATAATTCTTCATTTGCTTTCTCTAACTGAGACGGTAAAACTAATAAGTATATTTTTGCTTCCTTTTCTTTTTTGGCCAGTTCTCGTACTAACTGCTTTGCAAGAAAGCCTGGAAAACCAGTAAATAAGTATACCCCCATTTTTTATCCCCCTAATAATTAAACTAAACCACATTTTTGTCTACCATTTTTTTATAAAAGGAAATCGTAAACGATTGGACAAACTAACGTTAAAATACAAGGAAATGTGGTGATATTACATGCACACGATGTGGAAAGGTTCTATAAGTTTCGGCCTAGTAAACATTCCAATCAAAATGTTTTCTGCTACAGAAGATAAAGATATAAAAATGCGAACCCTTCATAGTGAGTGTCACACACCAATAAAATATGAAAAGGTTTGTCCACACTGTGAAAAAGAGGTGGAACAAAATGACCTTGTTAAAGGATATGAGTATGTGAAAGGAAAATATGTCATTTTGTCCGATGAAGAATTACAATCGTTAAAAGAAGAGCATGAAGATAAAAGCGTAAAAATAATTGATTTTGTAAAACTGGATGATATAGACCCTATATATTTCAATCGTTCATACTTTTTAGGACCAGGGGAAAATGGAAGTAAAGCATATTCATTACTTCGAGAAGCACTACAACAGTCAGGTAAAATTGGTGTTGCGGAAATTACGATACGCTCCAAGCAACAACTAGCAGTTGTTCGTGTTTATCAAGATTGTTTAGTAATGGAAACTGTCCATTATCCTGATGAAGTTCGCAATGTAAAAGAAGTTCCTGCAGTACCGGAAAAAGCAGAAATAAATGAACAAGAGTTAAATACAGCGATGCTACTTATTGATCAACTTACAACAGAGTTTGATCCTGAGAAATATCATGATGACTATCGGGAAGCAGTATTGAACTTAATTGAACAAAAAGTGAATAGTGAAGAAGGTACGATCACTCCTCAAGATGCTGCACCGAAAACAAATGTTGTTGACTTAATGAGTGCTCTACAAGCAAGTATTGAAAAGACTAAAAAGCAAGAACCAAAAACGGCCAAACCTGCCAAGCAAACTCCTTCTACTTCTGGGAGACAGGATAAAGCTGAAACGGCTAAATCGGAGTCAACCGGACCGAAAAAACGAACAACACGAAAAAAAGCGACAGTTTAAGATTGTCGCTTTTTTATTTTTATAAAGAATGGTAAACAATAGAAGTAATAAGTTTTCGTTAGAAAGGAATCGAATTACCTTGCTAAAACCGATGCTGCCAACGTTACATGCAAATGCACCAATGGAAAAAGAGTGGGTTTATGAAATAAAATACGATGGCTTTCGTTGTATTACGACGATAAATAAAAATACCATTTCCCTTCAAAGCCGTAACGGTCAAATGTTAAACGATTCATTTCCAGAAGTTGTCCGTTTTTTAGAAACATTGAGTTCGCGTGGATTAACATCCTTTCCAGTTGTACTTGATTGCGAATTGGCTGTTTTACAATCGGACTATAAAGCAAACTTCCAAGCCATTCAAAAAAGAGGTCGAACGAAAACACAATCAACTGTCGAACATTTAGCTAAAGAAATACCTGCTACATTATGCGCTTTTGATTTATTACAGCTTGGAACAGAACAAATGATGAACACACCATATATTCAGCGAAAAGAAATACTATTAAAGCTTTTTAAACAGTTAGAGCTACCAGAAAACACCGTCCACCTTTCCGATAAACTGCTACAATATGTTCCTTTTTTTAATAAGTACGATGACATTTGGAACATCGTTCTTACGCATGATAGCGAAGGAATAATTGCTAAAAAGACGACAACAAAATGGGAAGGAAAACGAACTACTAATTGGATTAAAGTAAAAAACTATAAGATAGCTTCTTGCTTCATAACTGCTTATCAAAAAGATAACGGTTATTTTCATATTGGAGTTTTTGATCAGAATGAGAAAATTGTATCTATCGGTTTATTTTCACACGGTTTAACGGCAGAAGAACGCAGTGCCCTTCTCCAAGTAATAAAAAATAATAATATAGAAGAAAACGATCGTTACATAAAAGTACCACCAAGCATTTGTGTCGATATTCACTATCTTGAACTTTACGACAAAGAATTACGCCATCCTGAATTCAAACAATTTCGGTTAGACTTGCAACCTAATGAATGTACAATAAGTAAGATCATGGAGAAAAAGGTGAACATTCCAGAGAGTGTCCAACTAACTCACCCGGATAAACCGATATGGGAAAATCCACTTGTCACAAAAGAAGAATATATACACTATTTAGTTGAAGTTGCACCACACTTTTTATCATTTTTAAAGGATCGCCCGTTAACTGTTATTCGGTATCCGCATGGAATGTTCGGTGAAAGCTTTTATCAAAAAAACTGTCCTGATTATGCTCCGAATTTTGTACAAACAGTAAATCATGAAAATATTGAGTATATAGTATGTAACAATTTGGAAACGTTATGTTGGTTAGGAAATCAATTAGCAATTGAGTATCACATTCCGTTTCAACCTTTTCAGCATACGAAACCTAGTGAAATTGTATTTGATTTAGATCCACCGTCTGTTGATCAATTTTCATATGCGATTAAAGCTGCAAAAATGATGAAAGAGGTTTTTGATCAGCTAAACTTACATTCTTTCGTAAAAACATCTGGAAGAAAAGGAATTCAAGTGTACATCCCTCTACCTGACGACACGTTCACATACGAACAAACGAGAACATTTACAGAATTTATTGCAAACTATTTAATTTCAAAAGAACCAAGCCTCTTTACTATAGAACGACTCAAAAAAAACAGAAACAACAAGCTGTACATCGATTACATCCAACACTGGGAAGGAAAAACAATTATCGCTCCATTCTCGCCACGTGGAAGTGATTTTGCAGGAATTGCGATGCCTCTTTATTGGGATGAGGTGCAAAATAATTTATTACCTAAACAATTCACTATGAAAAATGTTGTCCAAAAGCTAAAAGAAGACGGTGATCCATTCCAAAGCTTTTGGAACGTTAAAGAAAAACAACCATTTGAACCGGTCTTGCAGTTTTTACGAAAAGTATAAAGAAGAGTAAATGTGGAAAGGATGTTCGTAGATATCTCTTTTAAAGGAGAAATGCGATATGTATACCTTTTCTATTCAAGAACCAATCGTAATCGATAACGAACTAATGGTGATAGAATTTAAAGATGAATCCGAACCATTCGATGGAAGCCAATTTAAACTACATATGGATGCACAATCATACGATGTAAAAAAACTAACGGTCTTTCGCCCCCGATTAAACTTGTGGCAAGACATTACAGCGATGCTTTCTCCCTTTTATGTAGCAGCCGTAAAAAATGAATTGCTACATCAAGTTTCTGTTCTTCAAAAAGGAAAAATATCTTAAAATTGAGCAGATTAAAGTGTGAGACATTATTTTCGGCGTTCACTTTAAAACCGCGACGCCTAATTTTTTTCAAGGATCGTAAATGAAATTATAAAAAAAGTTGCCCCTTTGACTATCGGGACAACTTCTTTTTATACGAAAAACCATACATACGCAAAACTAATAATAGCAACAAATAAACTTGCAATCATGCCAACAAGTAGCGGCTTACTTCCTAGCTCTGTAAATTTACGCCAGTCTACTTGAAGTCCGACACCTGCCATGACGATAATGACAAGAAACTTGGCAATCTGACCAAATATAGCTGATACAGAATCAGAAATAATGCCAAATGAATAGAAAACGCTCATTAAAACGAAGCCTATGATGAATATTGGAAACGCCTGCTTATAATGTACAGGTTCGTCCTTCGTTTTTCTAACTAGTATAAATATAATAGCTAAAACAAGCGGTAAAATAAATAACGTTCGTACAAGCTTAACAGTCGTTGCAATTTCTCCTATTTCATCACCAAGTAAAAACCCGACTGCGACAACAGATGAAGTATCATGAATAGCGGAGCCAATCCAAATACCAATTTGTAGAGGCGTCAAGTCTACCATTCTAGCGATCCAAGGATAAACTAACGTCGCAATAATATTGAACAGAAAGATTGTAGAAATCGCGTAGGCAGTTATCGATTCCTTCGCAGAAACTACTCCTTTTACGACTGAAATGGCTGTTGCCCCACAAATACTTGTTCCAGACCCAATTAATAAACTTAATGTAGATTCAATATTAAACAGTTTACCTACAGCAAGCGTGATGGCAATTCCACCAATGACCACTAAGAGGATCAGAAAAATAGACTGCATACCGATGGAAACAATCGATTGGACACTTAATGTCGCACCGAGGAGAATGATCGCTAGCTTTAATACTCTTTTTACGACAAAACTTACTCCCTTTTGGCTCTCGGGTGAAATAGGCATAACATTACGTAATAGCATCCCTATTAAAAGTGCAAAAATAACCGCCCCTATAATTGGAAATAATTGACCGAGAAAATAAGACACAGTAGCAATTGCCAAACATAGTAGCAACCCTATTGCCCATTTAAAATGTCGTGCTTTGATGAAACTAATCATTTTTTCGACCTCTAAATTATTATAAATTTTACATACCTTTTATATTTTATCAAAAGAAAAAAAACTGTCGAGACTTAAACAGTTTTTTTCCTACATTTACATTATGCATTTAATCGATGGAATTGCTTTCTTAACCCTTCGCCAAAAACATTAAAGGCAAATACAGTAATCGCAATTGCTAGTGCTGGGAAAAACGGAATCCAAAAAATGCCGCGAATGATATCCCCTCTCGCTTGACCGAGTAACGTCGCCCAGTTGTTACTAGTATTGACAATATCACCTGCACCGTACGTAAGTTGTAAAAAATCTTGTGATAAAAATATGCTAAAAATCCCTAATTGCCCTATTAACAATGCTGTTCTACCTAAGTCTAAGAAAAATTGTATAACAACTTCAGGTAGTGCATTAGGAATATAATAGTTTTTGTATAAGTGTAAAGGTTTTACTCCTACTGTGATTCCAGCTTCCACATATGGTGTTTTACTAATAGAATGGAAATGCTGTTGTAAAACTGTACCAAGTCTACCTACTTCAATGAATGCAATAATGAAAATGGCAAAAACAGCTCGATGCTCATGGAACGTCAGCATCGGTAAATGTAATAAAATGATAGCAGAAAAAATAACTGGTAGTGCTGAAAAAATTTGATTCCATCCTTGTAAAAAAGTGTGAAATGGACCTTTTTTTCCGACTGCTAACAGAGCAAGAACCATTGCTAGGGCATACCGAATTCCTGTTATTAACACAATTAAAAATAAAGTTTCTTTCGCACCTACAATAATGACACTGAACATGTCTCTTCCGTCTCGGTCAGAACCGAACCATTTCTCACTTGAAGGTTCAAACGGAGCCGTTTCTATTCCACCTTCAACGAACACAACACGTTCCTCTGTTAGTTCCCTGTCCACAACAGGTAAATATGGTCCCACAAATGCTATTAAGATTAAAATAATTAGTAGAGTTCCACCAATCCAAAGTGGCCAATTTCTATTCATATACAGCCCCCCTATTTCGGTTCAACTATCCGAATAATGATTTGTGAACAAATTTGTGCTATTAAAACGATTAGCATAAAACAAATCCCTATTCCGATAATGAGACCTGATTCATCAATATATACCATTCCAGAGCGCAATGATGATTTCACATCAAAAGCGTAAAAAAGTCGATATGCTGCCCCACGATAGTCGAGTAAAAACTCTACAATTAATAGATTCGATAATAAATACATCATCGTGGAAGGTAAATTAGTAAAAATCGGGACAACGCTATTACGAAACATATGATTTTTTAGAACTTGGGTTTCCGTTAAACCTTTTGAGCGCGCAACTTGTATGTACGCTTTCCCTTCCTCATTTGCAAGTGCAGTAGAAGTAATTCTAGCTACATACATCATTGGGTATAGTGAAACTAAAAGGGCGGGCAAAATAAAACTGTACCAATTATCAGTTCCTAACATTCTTACGAGCGGGATATGAAAAATAAAAACATATTGCAAAATTAAGATGAAGAAAAAATCTGGTATTGATTGGATTAACCAAGTAAAGCCTCTGCCAAATGGGCTAAACTTTCTTTTCGGATCATAATAGTCATAAATTCCTTTTAATAGTCCGAACAAAAGTGTTAATATAAAGCCCGTTACGATAACGATTAAGCTTCTAGAAAAATACGAAACTAGCTCTTCTTCTGCTGTCGTATTATATCTAGTAGATCCTAACGTTTTATGCTCAAATAAATTAGTGAAAAAAGTTTTTATATTATACTGGTACGCTTGCCACGAAAATTGGTAATCGTACTGAACAGTCATCGCCCTTCCTACATCTGTTACTTCAGGGCTTCTCGGAAAAAGGATTGCTAGCGTTAACAACAGTGCAACAACAAGAAAAAATAAAACAGACTTACCTATACTCCAAACTAATTTCATCCCCATCACCTACAATTATTTGTTAGGAAAATTTTACATGACGAAAGAACTAATTGCAATAATTTTGTTAATGTTCTGAAATATACATGTAATAATATAGGCTTGAAAAGAAAAAATACGGGATGTTATATTTTATTTTATGTATACTATAGTTGAGGTGGGCTTACATTGACGAAAATTATTGATAGTTTTATGGAAACATATACATATGAATTTTGGACTGATACAGAGCTTTGGACCGATATCGGGATTTCAGTCGGAATTCTATTACTCTTCCTTCTATTCCGGAAGTTATTTACGAGGTACGTATTTAAGCTTGTCTTGTCACTTTCAAGAAAAGTACCGACTGACATCTTTTCCTATATTGTCGTAGCATTCGAAAAACCAATTCGGACGTTATTCGTCGTGATCGGTATTTATTTCGCCCTTATCACTGCACCTTTTGAACTAATTAAATTAGCTACTGCGAATAAAATATTACAAACGGTGATCGGAATACTTTTTACTTGGGGAATTTTCAACTTTATTCCTTCCTCTTTTAAATTATTTACGTCGTTTACCAATCGCATTGATTATCAATTAGACCAAATTGTCATCCCGTTTTTAACTAAAGTTGTCCGGGCTATTTTAATTGGACTAGCATTGAGTTTAACACTTGATTTATGGGGCTATAACGTTAGTGGATTTGTCGCTGGGCTTGGACTTGGAGGACTTGCATTCGCACTTGCTGCACAAGAGACGTTAAAAAACTTACTCGGCGGGTTTATTATCGTGACAGAAAAACCGTTTTCCATCGGAGAGTGGATTAAAACACCTAGTGTCGAAGGGACAGTTGAAGACATTACGTTTAGAAGTACGAAAGTAAGAACGTTCGCACAAGCAGTTGTTACTGTACCAAATTCTGTTCTATCGAATGAAGCAATCATTAACTGGTCGAAAATGGGAAAACGCCAAATACAATTTCAACTAGGTGTTCAATATGACACACCTCGAGAAAAACTGGAAACCGTTGTTCGCCGAATTGAATCATTACTTCAAAATCATGATGACGTTCATCAAGAAACCATTATGGTCCGATTTGATAATTTCGGTGATAGTAGTTTAAATGTATTTTTATACTTCTTTACTAAAACAACAGTATGGGCTGAATTCCTTCGGGTAAAAGAAGACATCAACTTTAAAATTATGGAGATTTTAGAAGAAGAAGGCGTACAAGTTGCATTCCCTACACGTACACTTCATATAAGCTCCATGCCAAACGAAGAAGAACGAAAAGAATATTCTGTACAATAATTGATGAGGCTGAGACAAAACTAAAATGATCATGATAAAAAACGAACTATCGCAGGATTTAGCGGAGGAAATATACGTAGACTCCTCGAAAAATGCCTCCGCATTTTTCTTCGTGCGATGTTTCGCTGCCGAAGCCTTCCTTGTCCTGCGGGAGGAAAGGCATAGGTGAGACCCCGCAGTGCTTTAGCACGAGGAGGCTCACCAGCCCGAAAAGCGCAGGCGGCTCGCTCTGGTCCAATCAAACTGGAGCTTTCCCGCAGGAGATAAAGGAATCACGACGAAACGGTAGTTGAGTCGATGATGACTTATCGTACGGAGGGAAAGTGAAGTTTGAGCCGGACCAAGCCGCCGGAGCTAGACACGCCCGCGGAAAGCGAAGTATATTTCCGGAGCGACTTTCCCCCGAAATTTATTGTTCGTTTTTTTCTTTGATTTAAATAGTTGTGTCTCAACCTTTTTTTATTTTCAATGATTTTATCTAGTTTCCTCTCTTTAGACGGTATGCAGATTGGGCTCGTACCCTCCTTCACCTACATACCTAGGTACGACTTACGACGAAAGTCTGAGAAAAGTACAGTCAGAAGTTGAATTTGTTTTTAAATGAGGGATGGTACAGTAACCTTAGAGGTGAATAATATGAAAATTTTAAAAATAACATTAAAAACCCCAAACTTGTTAGAAACAATACGCTTTTATCAAAAAGTGTTAGAGCTTCCAGTAGTTAGGGAATGGGAAGATGGCGTAACATTCCAAGTTGGTAAATCCTTACTTAGCTTTATCGAGGAACCTAGTATTTCTACTTTTTATCATGTTGCTTTTCGAACGACGACAGTGCATTTTGATATGATGTATGAGAAATTAAGTCATTTAGATATTTTGTTAGAAAACGAAGCTGGTGAAACTAGCATGTTTTGGAAAGGAAAACAATTATACTTTTTAGACCCAAACGGTAATGTTTTCGAAATATTAGAAAGGTCTAATCTAGACACTGAAAAACTTGATATGTTTTATGATATATGTGAGATTGGTCTTCCTACTGAAAATATTGAAAGAATGAAGGACTTTTTGCAAATGGTCCCAAATCAATATGCTTCTACTAGTGAATTTTTTCAATTTTTTGGTGATGAATCAGGCGTATTTGTATTATCCAAAAAAGGACGACATTGGTATCCAACTGAGCGAGATTCACAAATTGATCCGATTGTAATGGAAATAGAAGGCGCAATAGAACAAGTACTACACCATCCTTCTTATCCTTATACAGTAAAAATAAAGGAAAAATGGAACGAGCGTTTACCAGTTCACCAATTACGGATTGCTCGACCAACTGATAAATGGGAAGAAGTGAACTCCTTTTACGGTGATGAGGGATTAGGCTTGCGTCGGATTGGAGGATTTAACAAAAATGGCTATGAAGGTGTTATGTATGGACTTCCTAGTTTCGGAGTACATTTAGAATTTACTCGGCACGTAAATGGTAGTCCCTGTCCAGCACCGACTGAAGATAATTTATTAGTGTTATACCTTTCAGACCATGAAAAAATAGATGAAATGATAGAAAGGCTAAATAAATTAGGCGCATACGAGGTCCCTCCTGTAAATCCATATTGGGATAAGCAAGCTCATACATTCGAAGACCCTGATGGTTGGAGAGTTGTGCTATGCCATTCTAGTGGAATTTAATATGATTTTTATCAAATACTTTTTGAACTGAGATCCTTTTCAATAGAAAAATCGAGCTAATATTGCTCGGTTTTATTATTGCTCTTTACCTTCTGCATATTTCCAATATAATTGGCCTGATACTCCCACACCTTAAGGAGTGGGGTTCTAATTTACTTATATACTTCTCCAAAGCTCTCACCGGAAGAATCTTCTAGTTACAACACAAAGGAACTCATATATGTTCAATTAGACTTTTACAACCAAAGAAACCTCTGTTTCTATTAGCGGTTGTTTCGGCTCGTATCTAAACCGATATTAAGTTTTTTATAAACCCATGCTAATAGGGGTTTTTTCTTTCTTTTTCAACCTTGTTATTTCTAAATCGTGCATTTTTCTAAATTTATGGAAGCGTTGTTCACACATATTTCTATCTATTTCATCCAAGCTTTCCTTACAGTTCATTAATAGAAAAGCAGAATATAAATCTCGTTGGATTTTACAGAAACCAAAGTTGTTCCATCTTTCGTGAAGTTTTTTCTTTTCATATGTATTAGTGAAATGATTATATTGACTTGCTTTTGTAAGTGTTGTATTTACTTTATTTAATCTTAAGCCTTTGTATTTAAGTTTGCGTTCTATAATCCTTAGTAACATCGCAGGTGCTCGATTGCTGATCGTTCTTCCGAATCTTTTCTTTTTATTGAATTTGCCTTTTTCATTCACCGTTGTTTCTTTCGCTCTTCGTTGAAGTCCCTTAAAACTCATGGTTTCGACAAATACAACGTTACCTAAAGCAATGATGGAGTTAGCTAGCGTTTCATGATCCTGTTTTCTTTTTGCTCTATTCAACCTCTGCAACTCTTTTAATTGACTCTTTTTTCTCATATATCGTTTTGAAAACAGCCATTTGTCTTTATTGCTAGTATCAATCGTGCCGTCTTTTTTATATTTTAATGGATTGCTTGCTCTTTTACTTCTGTCCATACTTCTTTGGATAATCCTTATCTGTTTATCTAAATCAATAACACCAGGCGCAAGCTCCGTCAGCATAACTTTTGTTTCAGAACAGACTGCCACAGTAGAAATCCCTATATCAATACCTACTCTTTTCTGAGTACAACTATTATCTTTCATCCCTTTGGAATTGTACTTTTTCGGAGGCCTGCCTTCGTGTACTAATTGAGCGTAGTATACATATTTATTCTTAATCCATTCTCTTTTTATTCTAACAAATTTTATTTTGTCTTCTAGCGCAAGGTGGGCATAGTCGTCTTTCTTTTTAACGATTGTTCTAAGAACTAGACCGTTCCAAAATATATTGCCATCCTTGTATCTGATACCTGTTGAATTAGACTTCCCTTCAACGGAATACATTTCACCGTACTTTTTGAAATGCACTTTCTTTCCTTGTTTGTACATTAATTTTTCAAAAGCTTTGAAAGCTCTTGTGGCAATTTTTTGGCTGGTAAATGAATCTATATTCTTTTTAAATTTATGTTGCATCGGTTTCACAAACTCATGAAGAGAATACTCGGCTAATCCAAACTCCTTATTCAACTCTAAAAATAGCTTATTTCGCTTTTTTCCCTTTTCCATCTTACAAACAACTTTATACTTTTTTGATTGTTTTAAAGCTGTATATCTTTTAAGCAGTTCTCTTAAGCATGCATTATACATGCCCCTACATAACTCGAACCGCTTAGATAATTTATGCTCTTGATGGATTTCAGTTTTTATTCTTAACGTTAGAACATAACTTGGAGTTTTAGATTTAGCCAATGCACTCACCTCCCTATAGTGATATTTTACCATATAAGAACGTGCGTTCTCAATAAAAAATCGGACAATTTATATCTGAAGACATATCTTGTTCGACATCACTTTCATCTAACACCTAAAGGAGTGCCGTTTAGGAAGTTCTGTAATATGGCAGCTCGGTATGTTTCTAGCTTTTTCTTATCAGTTGGATGATAGTTAATTCCTCTCTCCTTTAATTGCTGAACATACCACCCTTTTGAAGCATAATGTGCCATCCTAATTCCCCCTCCATCTTTTCTCTAAACTCTACTTAATAAACTATGTTTTTTTACAAATCTATGCTTAATATGAAAAAAAGATTCCAGTCTTGGACTAGAATCTCGTAAATTTATTTAATTGCTTTTTCCTTTAATGCTAGAAATTGAGTTTCTGTTTCTTTTTCTGCCATTTCCATAATTTTTGCACGTAGAGGCAACGGTGGGTCTCCATCAATTCGAATACTACAATCGAGAATTTCTGGGTGATTTGGTGAAAACATAAACTCTACCTTTACTTTGTAGCCTTCGATTTTTACATCCATCGTACAAACTTTATTTCCCATATATTCTGTAATTTTCATCTGACGTTCCCCTCCTTAAAATAATCTACATTATATATTTCAACATTATTTTAATAATTCCTGTTTATTTCACCAAATTTTCCGATAATTCCCTAAGAAAAAAGGATGATCTTTTTTTCATAAGACCATCCTTTTAAGCAATTTTAATAGTTTTTTTCAATATATTTATTTAATCTTCTAATTTCGCGGTTGGAGCCATATGCATGAGTAATCCCCCAAACCTCTTGATTATTCGAATCAACTAAATAAAAATGAATGTCATTGAAAATTCTACTCAAATACGTTAATGACAACGAATCACCATCTCGCTCCACTAAATGAATGAGCGCTTCTGCTGTTTCCATATCATTTAACACTCTACCACTTTCAAATCCAAACGTTTTTAACCAATGAACAGTGCTTTTTAATTCTTTCCATCCATCTGAAGTAATAAGATCTCTATATTGTTCAGGATGAATGGCAACATTTTTTTGTAAGTAATGATGTTGGAGTTTCAATTGCTCTAACACATTTTCTCTTTCTCCTTTTGTAAATACTACATCAACTTCATACTCCTCATGTTTAATATCAGGAATATTCGTAATTTGAGTAGATGAAAACCATCTACCTCCTTCTTTAAAATCTAGAAAATGAAGAATAACCGCTATAATAAATATGAAAAATATATATTTAATAATCGTTTTAAGTTTCACTGTACTCCTCCTATACTATTGTTATTGTTTCAAAGTCTTTAAGTTTTGACAATCGTTCCATTCCAATTTACTATAATTAGTAGCATTACATTGGAGTGATACGATGAGATTAAAATCTTTTATAGCTATCCTAGTGGTATCGATAGTTTTATCAGCATGTCAACAAGCAGAGCTGGAAGAAAATACACCGGCACCGTTAGAACACCTATTCCTAAACGCCGATTTAAATTATGAAGAATATAAAATTATCCTTCAAGATGTTGTACAAAATGTTAAAAACATGGATATAGACGATCCAAATTTGGAAAAATGGGTAATTCGTGTAATCGGAGACGAAAAATTAATGAATAAACGAGATTTATCCAAAGAAGAAGCATTACAAAGTGCAACTGAACGTTATGAGTACATAACCGTTTGGAAAGATCATGCTCGTACTACTTATAATATCGTTCTTACAGACGAAGAAGTTAATACGTGGATTGAAAATAATGTTGTTACATCAGAAGATATACCTCAGCAAAAAGCATTTGCAGAAGCACTCGGATTAACGATCGAGCAATTGATTGTTGAATGGGATCGTGATTTGTATGAACAGCAAGTATACTGGGAAAAACTTATTCCACTCTTAGAGGAAAAATATGAGACGAGTGATCTTCAAGTTTTATCAGAAAAATATGAGTCAGAAATAGAAAAATAGCCTTATACTTAAATTATTATGTCAATAGAAAAGGAACTCCCGATTTTTTGTCAGGAGTTCCTTTTTTCTCATTATTTATATACCTTTACTTTCACTTCTTTTACGCCCCAATTAATTGCATCTTGTTTTTTGGGTATGAAAATATCGATTTTGTTACCTACAATTGCACCACCAGTGTCTCCAGCTATTGCTTCTCCGTAGCCTTCTACATATACTTTTGAGCCTAACGGAATGACTGAAGGATCGACCGAAATAACTTTCATATCTGGGTTTTCTAATAAGTTAATACCTGTTGATGTAATACCAGAACAGCCCTCACAAGTTGCTGTATACGCAGTAGCAACCATCGTTAGTTCTTTTACAACTTCTTTGTCACTACTATTGCCTGTTTCATCTTTAGCTGTATCTTCCACTTTCTTTTCTGTTTGATCAGCATTAGTTTCTGAACGTTTTTGTTCATTAGCGTGAACTGGTTGTTCGGTCGGAGTACTATCGACTTTCGATTTCTCCTCTACCTTCACCTCGTGTTTTTGCTCTGAAGCAACTGTTTCATCTGTTTTTGGTTTTGCTGTTTCAACCTTTTTTTGCTGTGTGTCAGATCCATTGGGACTCCCTTTCAAATACACTTTTAACGTATCTCCAGCATAAATTAAGTCTGCATTTTTAATAGAATTCCATTTTTGTAGACTTTGCCACGAGATTCCACTATAGTTCTCAGCTATTTCGGATAGTGTATCTCCTTTTTGTATATGATAGCTTTCTGTAAGGGCAACTTTTAACCTTTCCTCTGGTCGAATAATATTTGAGGAGAGATCGTTCCAATCTTTCAATTCCTCTACGGAAATTTGATGCTTATTGGCGATATCCCAAAGTGTATCACCTTTTTGTACGGTAACTTCATCTGCAGATGCACTTCCTACAAAGCTAAATGCCCCAGCGATTGCAGCTGCTGAAACAAATGAAAGGATGCCTTTTTTCATATTCTTTTCCTCCATCTTTCATATGTAAGTTTGTCTAACGAGTTTTATGTTACCATGAAAATTCCGGAGACAAAGAACAAGCCAATAACAATTCCGTTACATCAGTAACAGAAAGATAAAGGATTTGTAATAACCATTCCTTATTTTTCTAGCCTTGTGAACTCCCCCCTAAATAAAGGGTTTAATAGGAAAAAAAACGACTCTCACTAGAGAATCGCTTTCACTTACTGATAAAAACTAATAACACCCATAAACACGAAGAAAATAATAATAATTATGATGACAAGAATTAATGTACCGATACTTTTCTTACTTTCACTTCTACGAAATAGTCCAAACAAAATAATAATAACAATCATAGCAAGAAATAAATTAATGACTGGAAGAAGGAATTGGAAATCCATACTATCACTCCTCAAAGTAGCTTTGACAATACAATTTCGCTCTTACAGTATAGCATTCCTTCCTTCCATTAAAATTTCAATAAAAAAATTAAAACCAATACGTCATTATTTCCCATATTCCTAGCACTATTAATATAATTCCAGTAATCTGTTGAAGAGCAACTCCAAACTTACGACTTTTCTTTACTAGTTTCTTTGCATCAAACAGCCATAATAGTATAAAGAAAAATAGCAATGGAACAGTTGTCCCAATTGCGAACAACCCAGGATAAATAAAACCAACTGGTGAGGCTAACGCTACAGGCATGAGCGTTAAAAAGAATAGTACAAACATAGTCGGACAAAAAGCGAGTGAAATCGTAAATCCTAATAAAAAAGGTCCGAATAACTTTATTCGCTTGACTCTTTCTGAAAGCTCGAAACTAGTCCAATTCCACCGCAAACGAAAAACTCCGAGAAAGAACAAACCGATTAATAGAAACATAGGTCCAACTAATTTTCTTAACAACGGAAAATACGGAGTTAACGCACTCCCTATTTCTCTACCAAACAACCAAACAATTCCACCTAACATTGTAAAAGCTACTATCTTTCCGACGGTAAACGAAAGCAATGGCAGGAAAACTCGTTTCTGTTTGACAGCTTGATTACTATATAAAAAGAAGACACCTGCATTACCAGTAATTTGGCAAGGAACAAGAGCACCTACGACACCTAGTAAAAATACAAAGAGTATCGGTACGTGTTGTAGTTGCTGGCTCAGTTGTAAAAACGGCTGACTAAAAAATTGGCTTATTTCACTTAATAGTTGGTACAAAGTACTTCTCTCCTGTATATTAAGATACATTCACCGCTGCTTTTAACTTTTGTTTATGCGAAAATAATAGCGCCATAATAAAAATTATGAGTGTTACCGTTATGAACGATCCATGCATGATCCACACCATTACTTCCATTGAGAACTTCTCTAAAATTGCTGGTGCAATAATAAATCCAACCGCAAACCCAAGCGATTTTAAGAGCATCCCTACTCCAAAAACTCTTCCCCTAATAGAATTATCTGCTTTCTGCAAAATGCTTGCATGTAACGTGTTAAAGGACGCATCGAATATGCCGGTAATAAATGCAAAAAGAAAAATGATAAATAGTATATTACTAGATAAAAACGTTATAAATCCTACCGACATGAACATTTCAGCTACAAAATAAACAAAGTAAATTCTATCATCTCTAACGATTTTTAGTTTTGGTAAAGTATATGTTGCGAGAATGGAACCAATGCCCCATACTCCCCAAATCATTCCGTAATAAAACGTTTGTCTTTCGAATGAAATACTTTCCGCCAATAGTGGAATACCTAGGTTATGAGAACTGCCTGCAAAAGCCCCAATTAAAAATACCGTGTTCACCATTAATAATAATGGTGCTACTTTTAAATAAGCAAATACTTCTTTCATATCAAACCAAATGGAAGTTAGTTTATTTTTTACACCGCTTAATACCTTTTTGGACGTTTTTGTACCTGCTTCCCATTTAACCGCTAGTAAAACTAATCCTGAAAAGATGTATGTTAAAGAATCAATCAATAATGTCACATTTGTACCTAATAGCTCCGTTATAATCCCCGCCCCGATAAAGCCAACTACTAAACTAATCGATGTCAGTCTTGCTACGAGTGAATTCGTCTCTACTATTTTATCTTGACCAAATATTTGTGGTATTTCAGAACTAAAGCTTACCATAAAACATGTGTTTAATAATCCGATGAGAAAGGCAACCGATACTACCATGATTGGTTCCGGAAACGGTATTAGGAGAAGAATGATTGCTGCACGGATAAAGTCCGTATATATCATTATTTTTCTTCTATTATATCGATCTGCCAATATTCCTGAAAATAAGCTTGCTACTACTCCTCCTATCGTTCTTGCAGCCATTACAGCAGCCATCCATACAGCGCTTCCCGTCGCCGTATACACAAGTACGTTTAAAATAATGATATCCATAAATGAACCAAAATCTGATAATGCCTTTGTATATAATATGTATTTCTTTTTCATCCTAGCTAATCTCCCTTATACTTATATGTTCATTATTTTAATCTTCACATAAGTATTTCGCAATACGAAATGATAGAGATATCGAAATATTTATTTAAGTTTCCTTTTTCTGACTTTATAATAGAAGTACAAAGGGGGTAACAGAATGATTCGATTAGAAAAAGTAAGTAGCGTTAATTTCCGACAATGTATTAATTTAAAAGTGGCAAAAGATCAAGAGCAGTTTATCGCACCTAATATGTACACAATTGCAGAGGCATATGTAGAAGAACATCTAATTCCATATGCAATTATGGTGGAGGAAGAGGTTGTTGGACTTTTAGCAACCGAAAATATTCCCGACGAAATGGAAGAGGATCGTTTCTGGATTCCGCGTTTTATGATTGGGGAAAAGTATCAGCGTAAAGGTTATGGAAAAGAGGCAATGCAAGAAATAATTCAAAACCTTGCAAAAGACCCTACTTGCTATCGTATACGACTCTCGGTTGTACCAGATAACAAGCAAGCAATGAATTTTTATAAAAATATTGGTTTTATTAGCACAGGAATAATCGCCCACGGAGAAGAAATAATGGAGTATATAGTAAAGTAACACGCCTACCAAAGTATGTAGTCAATGTATTACGAATTTATAATAATAGAAACAAAAGCTCACTACAAATGCGAGCTTTTTTCTATCTGACTGCCCCCTTTAATCAGTTAAATCCATCACAACTTCTGTTAATCGATGCCTAATAACTAGTTGTGTTTTTCGAGCTTGATTATGTAGATGTTCAATATCTTCTGTTTGTATTTCCCAGCCAAGCTTCGTTTCTTCCTCTAACTTTTTCACTTCCGATTCAATTATCGATTGATGTTTTATGTACAGTTGTTTTGCTATTTGCTCATCTTGGAATTCTTCCGGGAGCTTGAAATGTAGGTTAGCTAGCCATTCTTGAAATGCCTCTTCTCCTTGACTATTAAACCTGCTTTGGAGAGAACTAACTATGTCTGCTGCAAAGCTTGCGCTAAGCCCTATTTTTTTCATTCCCATCTCTAGATTTTTCATTGTAAGGTTATGTATATTGTTACTATGATTTAAAAACTTCCACATTTTATCATCTCCTTACTTATATAATAAGAAATAAACTCACTATTTGCGAGTCCATAAGACAAGGTGAACCTCGTTAGTTATCTTATACGATTACATTTTTAAATAGTTTCATATTCTATATCGGAAGTTTAATTTTTAAACATAAGACAAGAAAAAAACTCGGATCGAGCACGACCGAGTTTCTTCTATTATATATAATGGTTAATTGTTCTAATCATGTTCGTGTAATCATCGCATTTTTACGCTACAACTATACTTGAAACTGGTTTTATTTATCACCGAGTGCCATTTTTTTATCACCAAGACGGTTTTATTTATCACCGCGTGGCATTTATTTATCACCAAACTGGTTTTATTTATCACTGAGTGCCCTTTATTTATCACTGAGTGCCCTTTATTTATCACCGGATACCGTTTATTTATCACCAAACCGGTTTTATTTATCACTGAATGCTGTTTATTTATCACCGTGTCGGTTTTATTTATCACCAAGACCTTTTTATTTATCACCGGGTCCCATTTATTTATCACCAAACCGGTTTTATTTATCACCAAGACCTTTTTATTTATCACCGGGTCCCATTTATTTATCACCAAACCGGTTTTATTTATCACCTGTTCTCTCCATTACTTAACGCTATAAAATTGCTCTTCTTCCGTCGACCCTTTTAAAGCTTGAGTCGAAGCTGTACCGCCAGTAACTACTTTTGTTACTTCATCAAAGTAGCCTGTTCCAACTTCACGTTGGTGGCGTGTTGCTGTGTAACCATATTTTTCACTTGCAAACTCGTTTTGTTGTAATTCGGAGTAAGCACCCATGCCACGCTCTTTGTAGCCTCTTGCTAATTCGAACATACTGTAATTTAATGCATGGAAGCCAGCAAGTGTAACAAATTGGAATTTATAGCCGTATTCTGCAATTTTCTTTTGGAAGTTTTCAATCGTATCATCGTCTAATTTCGCTTTCCAGTTGAACGATGGAGAACAGTTGTAAGCTAACATTTTTCCTGGGAATTTTTCATGAATTGCTTTTGCGAACTTCTCCGCTTGCTCTAAATTCGGTTCTGACGTTTCACACCAAATTAAATCTGCATAAGGAGCATACGCTAACCCGCGTGCAATTGCTTGGTCAATTCCTGCTTTTGTACGGAAAAACCCTTCTGTCGTACGTTCGCCAGTTAAAAACGACGCATCGACTGGATCAATATCACTCGTAATTAAATCCGCTGCATCTGCATCTGTTCTAGCTATTAACACTGTCGGTACGCCCATAACGTCGGCAGCTAAACGTGCAGAAATTAAATTTCGTACAGCTGTTTGCGTTGGTAATAATACTTTTCCACCTAAATGACCACATTTTTTCTCTGAGGATAATTGGTCTTCAAAGTGAACACCAGAAGCACCTGCTTCAATCATGCCTTTCATTAGCTCAAAAACATTTAATTGTCCACCAAAGCCTGCTTCAGCATCAGCTACAATTGGTGCAAAATAGTCTACATCGCCACTTCCTTCTAAATGTTGAATTTGGTCCGCACGTTGTAACGCTTGGTTAATACGCTTCACTACACTTGGTACACTGTTTGCTGGGTATAAACTTTGATCTGGATACATTTGTCCAGAAAGGTTTGCATCTGCAGCAACTTGCCATCCACTTAAGTAAATTGCTTTTAATCCAGCCTTCACTTGTTGAATTGCTTGATTACCAGTTAATGCTCCTAGTGCGTTTACGTAATCTTCTTCTTGTAATAGTTTCCAAAGCTTTTCTGAACCTCGCTTCGCTAACGTATATTCAATATCAATTGATCCTCTTAACTTTAATACTTCTTCCGCCGAATACGGTCTAGTTACACCATTCCATCTTTCTTGTAATTCCCAAGTTTCCTCTAATTCTGCTACTCTTTTCTCCATTGTCATTTCGTTTCTCCCCTTTTTTTAAAATTATAATAAACGGTATGCAGGTAACGTTAAAAACTCTGTAAATTCATCTTCTATTACTAGTTGTAAAAACAACTCTACTGCTTGATCTAATTTTCCTTCAGAAAAGTGAGACGGGCCAACTTTCTTTAAGATTGCTTGTTTTTCTTCTTCCACAAACAGTCTCACTAGTGCTTCGTCAATATTTCGACCATCCTCTAAAATTGCTAAAGGTTGGCGAATCCATTGCCATAGTTGTGCCCTAGAAATTTCTGCCGTTGCTGCATCTTCCATTAAATGAAATATCGGAACTGCTCCTCTACCATCAATCCATGAAGCGATATATTCGATGCCTACATGTATGTTTTGACGAAGTCCAGCTTCCGTAATCTTTCCGACTGGTACTTGGAGAAGTTCTTCTGCTGTTACCGTGAAATCTTCACGTTTCTTTTCAATTTGATTAGATCCTGTCATATGTTCATCAAAAACTTCCATCGCAACTGGAACTAATGCAGGATGAGCAACCCATGTGCCATCATGTCCGTCCATCACTTCGCGCAGTTTATCTTGGCGAACTTTTTCAAAAGCAGCACTGTTCGCCTCTTCATCGTTCTTTACCGGGATTTGCGCAGCCATCCCCCCAATTGCATGAGCATTTCGTCGGTGACAAGTTTGCACAACTAATTGTGTGTATGCCCTCATGAACGGAACCGTCATCGTTACTAAACCACGTTCTGGTAAAAAGAAGCCGTCTTTATTACGGAATTTTTTTAAGAAACTAAAGATGTAGTCCCAGCGACCGCAGTTTAAACCTGCCGCATGTTCTTTCAATTCATACAGTATTTCATCCATTTCAAATGCAGCTGTAATAGTTTCTATAAGTACAGTTGCTTTAATGGTCCCACGTTCAATCCCTAATTCATTCTGTGCAACACAGAACACTTCGTTCCAAAGCCTTGCCTCTAAATGACTTTCTAGTTTTGGCAAATAAAAATATGGCCCACTTCCATTTTCGATTAATTTTTTTGCGTTATGATAAAAATAAAGTCCAAAATCGAAAAGACTTGCTGACACTTTTTCACCGTTTACTCTTACATGTTTTTCCTCTAAATGCCATCCTCGCGGACGAACGAGTAACGTTGCAATATTGTTATTTAGCTTATATTCCTTTCCATTATCAGCCACGAAATCTATTGTACGATGAACAGCATCTTTTAAATTTATTTGTCCTTCAATCACATTACTCCAAGTTGGGGCTGTCGCATCCTCAAAGTCTGCCATAAAAACTTTTGCACCAGAGTTTAATGCATGAATGATCATTTTGCGGTCAACAGGTCCAGTTATTTCTACTCTACGATCCTCTAAGTCTTTCGGAACAGAACCTACTGTCCAGTCACCGGTCCGAATATAATCTGTTTCTGTTAAGAAATGCAGCCTTTCCCCACTATCTAATCGTTTTTGTCTTTCCTTTCTTTCTAATAGCAAGCGATTCCGTTTTGCTTGAAACTGTATGTGGAGCTTTTCAATAAATTGCAATGCTCCTTCTGTTAGTACAGTGTCATAATGACGATTCATTGGACCAATTACTTCTACACCAACGGTTTCTGCCTTCAACTTCTCTCCTCCTATTCAAATCTGTTATCAAACAGCCATTACTAATTCATATGTATTATATAACACATATGATTCAAAATTAAATAGTTTTTTTAGAAAATTCTTTCGACTTTTTTTGACAAAAGTAAAAAAACCTTGATATATCAAGGTTTCCCCCTAATTATATAACGATAAATTTTCGTCTTTTCCTGTTTCAATCAAGTTTTTCACTATTCTACCCAACACCTGGTTATAAACTGTACCATTATCTCCGTAACCAAAAATGAAAAAACAACGAGGATACTGTTCATACATTTTTATCATTGGTAATCCATTATGTGTGCCACCATAGAAAGCGCCGAGGTAAAACTCTGCTTGTACATCTATGTTGGGGAATAACTTCTGAAATTCGGCCAACAGTAAGTCTCGTTTATGAATTATTTTTTGATCCCGCTTTTCTGGATTGGAAGTTGTTTCATCTAAGCCACCAATTATTACACGATTGTCTGCCGTCGTCCTCAGATAAATATACGGACGAGCAGTTTCCCATATTAATGTTTGCTTGTACCAACTGGATAAATCAGTAATTGGCGTCGTCACAATGGAGTAAGAGCTTTCCAACACTGCATTTTTATCCTTTTTCATATCTAAATTTTCGTAACCACCTGCAAAAACAACGTAATTTGCTTTAATACAGTATTTTTCTTTTGTATATAAAAAGGCCATTTCCTTTTCTAATCGCTTTCCAACTATTTCGGTATGTTCATATATTTCAATACCACTTTCTTTACAAGCTTCTAGTAATCCATATACGTATTTTAACGGATTCATTTCACCATCATTATAGGAATAGATTGCTGCCTCTTTTTCAAATGGATACCTTTCACGAATTTGTGACTTTGTTAACCAATCTACTTGAAACCCGTGTTTTTTTAACATGTTATAGTCTGTTTCCAGCTCATGTAAATCCTCTTTCGTACTAGCAAAATAAAGGCTATCACGCACCTTATACTCTGGATCAATCGGTAATAGGCGGCATGTGTTTTCAATTTCTGAAATCGCTTTTTGACATAGCTGGTAATGTAGTATTGTATTTTTTTCTCCAAATGAATTAACTAACGCTGTTGTCGTCTTGTCTCCTAATATTTGAATTAGTGCCGTATTTGTTGACGTACTGCCTGCACCAACTGTTCGTTTATCAACAACTACTACTTTTGCACCACTATCTTTTAACATATATGCAAGTTGTGCACCCGAACTACCTGCACCGATAATACAAATATCACATTCAATATCTTCTGATAAACTTTTATAAATTGGTTCGTTTTCCATTGTAGTTGGCCAGTATAGCTTTCCTGTTTGTAAATTCATCTCTTCACACATGCCCCCTTATTCCCTAATAGTAATATCCAATAATTGCAGGAATCATCAATCGTATAAATTGATAAGAATATTTAAAACTAACATTATGAATTATTTAGAAGTAGGTGAAGAAAAAGTATGAACAATCTACATGAAGGAGATTCGATCTATATATTTTATCGCAATCCTCATACACAAAACGTGGCAACGATTGAAGAAGCGACTATTGTACAAGATCCTCATAGTGGAGAATTAGCACTAGCGCTTTACAATACGTTTTATCCAATTACAGAAGACTTAGCTTATTACACTTCGCTAGAAGAAGCAGAAACAGTGTACAACGATTATTTCGGTGACACTTTTTAAGGGGAGAAAATTATGAGACCATTTGTTCCTCAACTCGTTTATATGGAACCTAGAGCGTTGGAATATCCATTAGGAGTTGAATTAAAAAATAAATTCGAAGCAATGGGTTTAGAAATTAGGGAAACAACGTCCCACAATCAAATACGTGATTTACCTGGTAAGAACGATTTTCAAAAATATCGAAATGCGAAATCAACGTTAGTAGTTGGTGTTCGTAAAACGTTAAAATTCGATACTTCCAAACCTTCTGCAGAATACGCTATTCCATTGGCGACTGGCTGTATGGGACATTGTCATTACTGTTATTTACAGACTACAATGGGGAGTAAACCTTATATTCGTACATACGTAAATGTGGACGAAATTTTTGAGCAGGCCGAAAAATATATGGCCGAACGCGCACCTGAACCTACTCGTTTTGAAGCATCTTGTACGTCAGATATTGTCGGAATTGACCATTTAACACATACGTTAAAAAAGACGATTGAATTTTTCGGTAAGAAAGAAGAAGGGTTACTACGCTTCGTGACGAAGTTTCATCACGTGGACCATTTATTAGATGCGGATCATCAAGGAAAAACACGTTTTCGTTTTAGTGTTAATGCAGATTTCGTTATAAAAAACTTTGAACCTGGGACGTCTCCGCTCGATTTACGAATTGAGGCAGCGGAAAAAGTGGCAAATGCAGATTATCCACTCGGATTTATCGTTGCACCAATTTATATACATGAAGGTTGGCAAGAAGGCTATAAAAATCTGTTTCAAAAGCTTTATGAAAAATTACCGAAACACGCGACTGAAAATTTAACTTTTGAGCTCATTCAACATCGCTTTACAAAACCAGCAAAACGGGTGATCCAACAAAATTATCCGATGACTAAATTAGAATTGGATGAAGCGAAACGACAGTATAAATGGGGTAAATATGGAATCGGTAAATATATCTACCCGAAAGATGAAGCGAATGAATTAAAAGATACACTTTCGGAGTATATTCAGTCTTACTTTCCACAGGCAAAGATTGAATATTTTACTTAAATAAGTAAACGCAAGTCTGCTTTGATAACAGGCTTGCGTTTTATTTTTAAGTTGGGACATAACTATTTTTATCAAAGTAAAAACCAACAAAAAATAGGACGGGTGAATAATTACTCGCTCCGGAAAACCGCGTTAGGCCGATTTTTATCATGGTCAACTTAATTTTTGTACCATCCTCTGTTTTTAATTAATATTTTACTAACGGTGATTGTACGTATTGTAATATTAATTTTTCTGTATTGTCGATAGACGTTTCATGCGTACGTTCGAAAGCATGAGAGGATTCAATTCCAGGACCAATCAAGCCATGTACGATGTCATGTCCAGAGCGGATAGCCGCTGATGCATCCGATCCGTAATAAGGATAAATATCTACCTTGTAATCAATGTTGTTTTCTTGTGCCAATTGAACTAAGTGTTTACGTAAACCGTAATGATACGGACCACTAGCATCTTTTACACAAATAGAAACCGTATACTCATCTGAAGATTGTCCATCTCCTAACGCCCCCATATCAACAGCTAAATATTCGACCGTTTCAGGTGTAATATTAGAATTACCACCATATCCAATTTCTTCATTATTAGAAATTAAGAAATGGGTTGTATATGGTAAAGTAACTCCTTCTGTTTGGATAAATTTAATGAGACGTAAAAGAATAGCAACACTCGCTTTATCATCTAAATGACGAGATTTAATATAACCGTTTTCTGTAATTTGTACCCGTGGGTCAAAAGATACAAAATCTCCTACTTCGATACCAAGTGAACGCACTTCTTCCGCATTAGACACTTTTGCATCAATACGAACTTCGATATTCTCATCGTTTCGTGGAGCGTCGCCAGCATTTTTATATACATGGACAGACGTTTGATGCATTAAAATGGTACCTGTATACGTTTTTCCTGAGGAAGTTTCAATTTCACAATATTCCCCTTCAACAGAATTCCAACGAAAACCACCAATCATTGCAAGTTTCAAGCGACCATTTGACTTTACTTCTTTCACCATTGCACCTAACGTATCAACATGCGCTGTTAACATACGATGTTCAGCTTCGTTAACACCTGGAATTGTTACAATTAATCCACCTTTGCGGTTGCGTTTCATTTCAACGTTATATTCTTTTAAGTAATTTTCTACGAATGAAATAACTTTTTCCGTGTTTCCAGACGGACTTGGGATAGATACTAATTCTTTAATTAACTGAAAAGTTTCTTTCGGATTTGGAAAACTCATATATGTACACTCCTATTTTCAAAATGTATTACTAGTATACTATATTTTCAGAAAAACAAGAATTAATAATAGTTTGTTCCCGAACAGATAATTTCACACCAACACAGGAAAAGAGTTGACAAATAATTTCCATGTAGTATAATAAATACTTGGCTTCAGTTTTGGTATGCAAATAGCATTACTAAAAGCCGTTAGTAACTTGATCTATCATAGAAAGGAAGAACGTTATGACATCTATTTTATCTCTAAAAGATTCACAAGGATGCACTGGCGTTCCATCTAGTTTTCACAGAGCTTAATCGATCTGGCACGGTCTAGGAACCGTAAGGACGTATGAGAGGTAGGGCTTACGTTGTTTAAGTAAGAAAAACTACCATGGAATTTTACCGCGGCAATGGGAAATTTTACATTAAACATTTGATATATACTTGTGAGGAAGCAAGTTACTATGAATTAGCAACAAAGTCTATGTCGATACACTAGGCACCGTTGCATTACAAAAAAGTAAGCTACATAACAGTAGCTTACTTTTTTTACGTACTAAATCCCCCCTAACTATCTCACTCCAGTCATCTCTTTCTATCCGCACAATGAATAAAAAACCTAAAATAATATTTATCTTAAGTGAAATTTAACTTCAATTTTCAACTCACAAACTAAAAAAATTTGCATAATATCTATTTATCTAGTAAAATAGGAAACTGTTTGTATAAACTGGGATTGAGGTGGAAAATATGTCCTTCCAAAGCTTATTTTTAGCAGAAGAGGATACGAGAAATAAAGAAGAATTAAAGCGCGACTTAGAAGAACTCGAATTTCAATTGTATCGTATGCAGGACAATATGAAAGAAATCGCAAGAAAATGGCAAGTAATTGGCATTGATCAAACGAAAGAAGATTCTTGGGTAATTGTCTATAAAGAAAAAGATGAAGATTCTTGTAAAATCATGTTATATGAATGTGACACTGCTTTTAGAGGAGAATGGGACTTCTCGATTCATGCAAAATATGAAGACAACGACACCATCTTTATCGGGGATATAAAAGGTCCAACAAATAAAGGATACGGCTCCATTTGTATGAAGCACCTGAAAGAAGTTGCGAAAGAGCAAAACATCCAATACATTACAGGGGATATCGCCGAAAGAGATTGGGACCACGTTGATCGATTAGTTCATTTTTATGAAAAACATAACTTTGAAGTTGATATAGATCAACATAACAAGTGTGGCGAAATTATTTGCCGACCCTTTACAGAAGAGTCTTGATGTAAGACTCTTTTTCTTCTACACTTAAGGTATTCGTAACAATTGTTGGCCTAAAGACGAAAGGAGCTGCACTTCATGCCAAACATACATGGAAGCTTAGTTGATAATAAAACAAGGTGTATACATTGGCACTCGAAAAAAGATATTATCGCCATTAAGTTTTACTGTTGTGGTAAATACTATCCGTGTTACAGTTGCCACGAAGAGCATGAAGATCACCCTATCACTGTTTGGCCACGAGATAAATTTAATGAACTCGCTATTCTATGCGGAGAATGCAAGCAACAATTAACGATTAATCAATATTTGTCATCAGGTTCTGTTTGTCCTTTTTGTAATGCAAACTTTAATCCTGGCTGTAGCTTTCACTACCATTTATACTTTGAAAAATAAACAACATAAAAAGAGCTTAAGGGAACTTAAGCTCTTTTTCGTGTTTACCTATATTTTTCAATTGCGGATTGCAGTTTTAGTGCTAGTGTAATATCCCCTTTTACTTTAAGCTTTCCAGTCATGAAAGCCATTGTAGTGTTCAATTTACCATCGATAAATTTAAGAACATCCCCAGAAGAAAGTTGTAGCGTACAATCTGCTTCTCTTTCTACATCTTCTAATATAAAGACTTGTCCTTCTTTGAAGACGATTTGATACGTTACATCGTCAGTTAGATCAAATTGATATACAGATGACAACCGTTGGATTCCTTCTGGATTTTCATTCATTTTTTTCTGCAAGTCTTCAAAGGCTTGTTTTACCGACATTTCTCTTCTCCCCTTTGTCTAACCTTAGTTATTTTCTTCTTTTTTTAATGCCTCTTGATAGTTACGATAGTTTTTTCTTAATAGAAATGCAGCATAGCCCATAATAACTAACGTTAACCAAAACCTAAAGTCGATTGCATCAGCTGTTCCATAATAAAAGGCAACAATTGCCAAAAAGATGACAAAAACTGTATCGACAATTACTAACACTTTATATCTTTTCGCCATGTATTATTACACTCCCTTCTTCAAATCTAAATTTCCAAGCTCATAGATAGCACGTGCATAAATGGCAGTTGCTTTTAGCAAATCTTCTATTTCGATATATTCATCTGCTTGATGGGCTGTCATTTCTTTTCCAGGAAAGCACATACCAAACGCTACCCCTTTTTCCATAAATCGCGCGTATGTTGCCCCCCCAGTAGAAAGCAATGTTGCCTTTTCGTTCATTTCTTCCTCATACACAGTTTGAAGCGTTTGTATCATCGGATGATCAGCACTAACATGATGTGGTAGTGATTCACGCAATTCCTCAATCATGAACCCTTTTGTATTCACTGCTTCTCGTAATCTGTTTTTCGTTACTTCAAAATCTAGAGATACTGGACAGCGTATATTGAGGCGAACAGCCTTTTCTCCTGACTTTTCATAAGAAATAACACCTGGGTTAACGGTTAATGGTCCTGTTATCTCGTCATGATACGAAATGGCTAAGCTTTTCCCATCATACCCCTCATGCAAACAGGATAAGAAAGATAAAAATGTGGAAGCTTGCTCGTCAAATGGAAGCGTTTCTAAAAAGCTAGCTAACAAAGTCGCGGCATTTTTCCCTTTATGTGGCTCCATACCGTGTGCTGACTTCCCTATGAGCGTAATATGTATTTGTTCCCCATCCTTCTCTATTGTACCTTCTACACCGTTCGTTGTACAAAACTTTTCATAATGAAGCTGGATGTTGTTCGCTACACCTTCTACAATGGCTATAGCTCGTTCAGGTACCATATTCGGTCTACTTCCAGATTGAAACGAAAGAAGTACTACTGTAGATGGATTTACTTCTTTTTCCTTTAGTACGACTTTTACATTTAACTGACCTTTTTCCGCATGAATGATAGGAAAATCCGCATCTGGAGCAAATCCGATCGTAGGCATCGCTTCTACTTCACGATAATGCTTCATACAGCTCATACCACTTTCTTCATCTGTCCCAAATATAATTCGTACGTTATTCTTCAGCGGTAAATTTAGTTCTTTCACTATTTTCAAACCGTAAAAGGCCGCTAGTGTTGGACCTTTATCATCAATAGCACCACGTGCAAATAGTTTTCCATCCCGTACGGTCGGCTCGAATGGTGGAGTAGTCCACTTCCCGGTTGCAGGAACAACATCTACATGACACAATAAGCCAATATGTTGCTCTTCTTCATTATTGCCGTACTGCGCATAGCCAGCGTACCCATCTACATTTTTCGTGTGAAAACCTGCGTTTTCTGATAGATTTAAGACGTACTCAAGTGCTTTTCCTACTTTTATCCCCATCGGATTGTTTATCGATTTTGTTGTCTCATCTTTAACACTATCAATTTTTAATAAGCCTATTAAATCTTGCATTAGCATATCTTCTCTTCTTAATACTTCGCCATACCAATTTATCATAACATCCCCTCCTACTATTAAATTACACGTCGTAGTAGAAGATTACAAACATTCTTTGAATGTAGAATATAATATTTTTAGTTAATAATTTTCATCATTACAAAAACGCGTACCCCTATTGTGTTTTGGATACGCGGTAACACTAATTATTCTTCTCAACGAAATATTCGATTACTTCTTCTAATGTTAGCCTTTGAATATGTGATATCGTAACATTATGACTTTCTAACTCCTGTTGAACTTGTTGAAAATCGTTCGTAGTAATTTGTAATGGTGCATGAGCTACATGTACGATATTAGGATGAGCTTTTAAATTTTCTGGGATTTCCGTTATCCATATCCTTGCCCAACTATCGTATATATCATCCTTTTCAAATGAATAAACGATTTTCCCCTCATCTAACAAATAAATGTAATCACATAGCTGTTTTACTTCCTCCATAATATGTGTTGATAAAAGTATACTTTTTTCGCCGTTTTCCATAAAAAGTGTGAGGTCTTCTTTCATTTTTCGTTGCGACACAACATCTACACCAGAGGTCGGTTCGTCTAACAATAAAATTTCGGGGTGATGGGAAATAGAAAAAATAAATTCTGCTTTCTTTTTCGTACCTTTTGAACATTTTCCATATTTTTCATTTCCGTCCATTTTATATCGGCTTAATAAATATTGAAAGTAGTCGGCGTCCCAAGTTGGATACCAATAGGAAATGTGATTTGCTAACTCCTTTATCGTTAAATGGCCGAACGGCTCTAACAAATCACCAACAAAACCAACTTTCTGTTTTGATTCCACTTCATTTTCTTTCATATTTTTACCTAGCAATGAAATGGATCCTTTATCCTTTTGAAGAATATTCATTACGATACGAAACAAAGTACTTTTCCCAGATCCATTTCCTCCTAACAAAGCTACGACTGTTCCTTTTTCAACTTGAAGATCAAGCGGACCTAAACTAAATTTTTTATAATGTTTTTCTAACCCTTTTATTTCTAGAGCTGAGGTAGTCATCTTGTACCTCCATTAATTTTTATTAAAATGATTTTTCATTACTTCTTCAAAAATAGTCATTATTTCATCTTTCGTACAACCAACCTGTATTCCATGCTCAATAGCTTTTTGAAGAGCATCATATAACACCTTATTCTTTGCTTCTTCTTTTAGAATTGTATCTATTTCTCGCACGAACGTTCCCTTTCCTTGTACAGTTTTAATGAATCCACTGTTTTCTAAATTATGATAAGCTCTCCTTGTCGTTATGACACTACATGATAAATGACTCGCCAATACTCGAATAGAAGGAAGTGGGGTTCCAGGTTGTAACTGACCACCAACAATTAATGCTTGTATTTGTGTTTCAATTTGATGATAAATTGGTTCTCTACTTTCTTCGGATACTTTTATCGGTAGCACCATGCACCCTCCTCCCTTCCACTACAAGTAATCCCTAGTATGCAATCGAGCAGTAAGCATTCTATACCACAAATAACATCCTAAAACTCCAATGAAAAAGGATAGTATTACAATCGGCCAACCTATATTCATTGCTAAATGAAGCGTCCACTCTACTATTCCTATTTGAAAAAAATAGTAAAAAACAAAAGCGACTACAATAAAAATCCCAATAAGGATATAAGGTAAAACATGTAACATCTTACCGTTCGTTCCATATTCAATAAACGTATTAACCCCGCCTATCGCTAACGAATAGCCGAACCAAATAAGAAACAATACGATAAATTCGCTCTTATGAACGAATTGGAATATATCGGCGCGCAATAAAACAAATATTGTACAAAAGTAAGTAGTACCCATAATTAACACAGTAACTAACATAATAAACGTCCTACTTAAAGAAATTACTTTAACAGGTATTGGTAGCGCCCGATAAAATGCCATGATTTTACTAAAGGGATCTTCTTTTATCGTCCTAAAGCTTAAATAAGGTCTAGACATAAAGATTGCAGCGAGTGATGGGGTTAGTATAAAAAACATAAAATCGATTACAACAAAGCTATAATATTCATCTCCTGAATCAAACATATATCTAATTGATTGGTCTAGTATTAAACTTGCAAATCCCGCAAAAACAATGGTTGCTATTATAGTAAAGATAATTGGAAAAATACTTTGTTTTAAATCTTGTCTAGCTAACCACCATGCTTGCTTATACATTTACAATCCCTCCGTGTTAATCATTGGATATCATATCATTAAAAAATCCTCTATCTCCATACCCTAAGAAATCAATGCCAAAATAAGTTAGTACTCCAAACACAAGTCCCCACACTATAATACTTGCCATCATCCAAACTGAAGTACTCTTTTTTGTTCCCCCAAAACTAATACTCATGAATGCAGTTAAATGACTTCCAACTAGTAAAGGTCCTATAAACGCTAATCCTGGTAAACCGTACTTTTTCCATAAACTTTGTGCACGTCTAGCTCGTTTACTAGGTTCCTTATCTACCTCATCACCTTTACGTTTCTTTCTCCATTCTTTTATTTTGTTAACAAAAAGAATTAATAATAAAACGGTTAAGATGTTACCAATCAACGCGATTAGAACTACCGGTATTGCTGGAAGTCCAGCAAAAATAGCTAGCGCAATAACTCCATACGCTTCAAAAAACGGAACTGCCGCAAATACAAAAACTAAAATATATGCCCATAATAAATCTAAAAAACCCATTAGTCTTCCCCCTAAAAGTGTTATAGTGTATATATCAATATACACACTATAACACTTGTGAGTGAGAAATAAAAGATTAAATTTAGTAAAAATAAAAAAACATCTTTCCTATTGGGAAAGATGTTAAGACGTCCTTAAAATAAAAAGGACTCTCATTAAAATGAGAGTCCTTTTTCATTATTATGCTTTAACTACGTTAGTAGCTTGAAGTCCACGTTGACCTTGCTCTGTGTCAAAAGTAACTTTTTGGCCTTCTTCTAAAGATTTAAAGCCTTCGCCTTGGATAGCTGAGAAATGTACGAATACGTCTTCTCCACCTTCAACTTCGATGAATCCGAAACCTTTTTCTGCGTTAAACCATTTTACTGTACCTTGTTGCATGTGTATTTCCTCCTGTGTGGCTTTTTGCCACTGTTTATTACTATTATTGCTCACAATTAGATATCAAAGGCGAAAAGTTTAAATACTTTATTTCCTTTCTAACGTACCGAACAAAAATAATTCTTCTTTATCATAACAGATTGGTCAGTTAATAGCAAACTTCTTTTAAAAAAAATTACGAAAAACTTTTTTTCGGCTATTTTAATAAGATACAACCAAACCTAAAATAGGTCTGGCTGTATTTTTAATATAATTACGCTTCTTTTTCTTTCATCATTTGTTTTTTCTCTTTACGACTTTCCATTAGACTGTAGATTACTGGAATTACAACAAGTGTTAATAAGGTTGAAGTAAACAGTCCACCAATTACCGCAATCGCCATCGGTGCTTGCATTTCAGTCCCTTCTCCAACTCCAATTGCTAATGGTAATAACCCTAGCATCGTTGTTAAAGCTGTCATAATGATCGGACGTAATCTTGCTTTTCCTGCTTCCACTAACGCTTCATGTACAGTTAAGCCTTTCGCACGTTGTTGGTTTGTATAGTCGATAAATACAATCGCATTGTTTACGACGATACCTACAAGGATGATAATGCCAATGAATGCTGTAATACCGAAAGCATATCCTGTTAACAGTAATCCTAATATTACCCCCGTGATTGCTAATGGTAAAGTAAACATAATAATAAACGGCTGTCTTAATGACTCGAACTGACTAGCCATTACCATGTATACAAAGATAATTGCTAAAATAAGCGCTATACCAAGTTGAGCAAATGACTCATCCATCATCTCCGCTCCACCAGCCATCTTAATGGTAAATCTTTCCGTATCAATATTTAAATCGTCTATCATTTCATTGATAGCAGTTTGTGCGTTAACCATAACAGATCCCATGTCTGCACCATCAAAGCTTCCTGATACGATAATAGTATCTTGTTGATTTTCGCGAACAACAGTTACCGGTCCTTCTCCACGTACTACTTCACCAATATCTTTTAATTCTACTTGTTGACCTGTTGGTGTTGAAATGATTAATTCTTCAATTGCTTCTTTTGAATTGGAAATATCGTTCACAGAAACGCGAACTTGCGTATCAAATATGGTTGCTGCAATTTGCCCTTGTAATGACTGATTAATGAAGGACGCAACTTGATAGGAAGTTAATCCATATTTAAATGCCTCATCTTTATCAACGATGTATTGGAACTCAGGTTTACCATCCTCGACTGAATCCGTCACAGTTTTAAACTGTTCATACTCGGATAGGCGGCTTGCTAATTCACTAGAGTACTCTTCTAATTGCTCTTTAGAATCACCTAGAAGAACAATTTCAATCATATTTGGTGCCCCAGCCATCGCCTCCATTGAATTCGACACACTTACAGAAATTTCTGCGTCCTCATTCCAATCTGCAATAACTTCTTCTAAATCATTTACTACTTCAAATGTAGATCGATTTCTTTCGTCACCAGATACTAACGTTACTGTTAAAGAACCTTCATTTTCTCCACTGCCTAAAACTGCCGCCATCATCGGATCAGAATTACCGATGGATGCCGTAACTAAATCCGTATCACTATCTTCTAAAATAACTGTTTCTAGTCTTTCGATTACTTCCATCGTTCTTTCAAATGTTGCCCCCATCGGAAGCTCTACATCAACTCGATATATTCCTTCATCTTGGGAAGGCATAAATTCTGTTCCGATTTTTGGAGTTAGTGCTAAAGACCCTATTAAAATAACCCCTGCAACCAATAATGTAATTAGTCGGTGACTCAACACCCATTTAATAATGGTTTGATACCATTTATACTCTCGCGGTTTTTTCACTTTTTCTTTTTTCAGTAATAATCCAGCTAACGTTGGAACGACCGTTAATGCTACTATTAGAGAGGAAATTAATGAGAAAGCTACTGTTAAGGAAAGCTCTTTAAATAAATCTCCAACCATTCCTCCTACGAAAACAATTGGTAAAAACACCGCTAACGTTGTTAAAGTAGAAGCCGTAATGGCACCGCCTACCTCACTCGCTCCGTTAATTGCCGCTTCTTTTCTCGAAGAACCGTTCGCTAAGTGACGATAAATATTTTCAATTACAACAATTGCGTTATCTACTAACATCCCAACCCCTAACGCTAATCCTCCAAGCGACATAATATTTAAAGACATACCGGAGAAATACATTAAAACGAACGTTGCAATTACTGAAAACGGAATCGCAATCCCAACAATAATGGTTGAGCGAATGGAACGTAAAAATAGAAGAATAACTGCTACTGCAAAAATACCTCCAAAAATTAGCGCAAGAGATACGTTGGAAACAGATTGGTTAATAATATCTCCCTGATCCATTGCAACTGAAATATTTATTTCAGAATGGTTTTCTTGTAAACTTTCAATTCTATCTTGAACACGATTTGAAACTTGAACTGTGTTTGCTGTACCTTCCTTCTGAACACTAATTAGTAAACTTTCCGCACCATTTAATCTTGCAACTGATGAAGAATCGACTGGTGCAAGCTCAACTACTGCTACATCTTCCAACCGAACAACTTCTAGTTCCGTTTCACTCGGCTGAATGCTTACAGGTAAATCTTTAAGCATATCGATTGATTCCACTTTTGCTAACACACGTAAGCTTAACTTTTCGCCATTTTCTTCAATCATTCCACCAGGAAACGTTAAATTATTAGCTTGAATGAGCTGTACTATTTGTTCTTGTGATAACCCATTTTCTATAAGCTTTTCTTCATCTAAACGAACACTTATTTCCTCTTCAAATCCACCAACAACACTTACACTTGCAACACCGTCAATATTCTGTAATTGCGGAACGACCACTTCATCGACTAGTTCTTGTAGTTTAGTTAAGTCTTCTCCACTAGTAATTGCAAATTGCATGATCGGCATCATCGTTGGGTCGAACTTTACAAGCATCGGACGTTCTACACCGTCAGGAAGTTGCACGAGACCAATCGTTGTACTTAAATCCTCTCGAACTTCCGATATATCTGCACCCCATTCGTATTGGGCGATAATTAAAGACGAATTCGAACTACTTCTAGACTGCAACATACTTAATCCAGAACTAGTCCCAATGACTTCCTCCAACGGTTTCGTAACCATTTCGGCTACTTCTTCTGGACCTGCACCTGGATATGTAGTCATAACCGCTACGACAGGTGGGTTTATATTTGGCATTAAATCTAGTTTCAATCCTGTTAATGATGTGAAACCTAATAAAAGCACTAGTAACATCATCATGATAGTTGTTACTGGTCTTTTGACGGCAAACTTTGGTATTTTCACTATATTTTCTCTCCCTTAATACTTAAGATGTTTTGATTACGTTCAATTGGTCAATTGACTACCTAGTCATCACAAGATATAATATAACTGACCACCTAGTCATAAGTCAACCAATATAGTATGTATCAGGAGATGTATTACTGTTGAAAGATAAAAAAGAATTAATTATAAAAGCTGGAATAAAATTATTCGCTCAAAAAGGGGTTTCTGCCACTTCTATTCAAGAAATCGCAACCGAAAGTGGAATTTCTAAAGGTGCGTTTTATTTACACTTCAAATCGAAGGACGAGCTATTACTTTCCATTTTTAAATATTACTACGAGGATATTAAACACAATTTTGCTAAAATCGATGAAATGAACTTACCACCGCGTGAGAAATTTCAGCTAGTGTTAACCGAACTTATTAAGTCCTTTCTCTCACATCGTGAATTCATTATTATGCAAACGAGGGAACAGGCATTACCTAAAACAGAAGAAGTGAAAGAATTCCTTTACCAAATGGTCATGGAAAATCATCTATTTATTTATACGAACTTGCAAGCAATCTATGGGGAAAAAGTTCACGATTACCTTTGGGACTTAACGATTAGTTTTGACGGGTTGTTCCAAGCATACTTAAAAATCATTTTTTTCGAAGAGTCGTCTATTAATGTGGAAAAACTAGTATCCTCTCTTCTACAACGAACAGATTATATTGTCGAAGGATTTTTACGGGATACTCCCGCCCCATTAATAGAAGAAGAAAAAATAAACTTAGCCATGTCAAAGTTTAAAACGAATTTTTTCCAAACAAAAGATGAAAGTATAGAGGATCTTTTAAAAGCGATGAGAAAAGAAATAGATAATTATGAAGATAATGAAAGCTTTCTCATTAGCCTTGAAGTCATTGAAGAAGAATTTAAACGGGAACATCCTCGAAAACCGGTTATCTCTGGAATACTTTCAAATTTTCAAGAATATCCTTCATTCGAAAAATATATAAATAAAATAAATAACTTAATAAAGAAATAGCAAACTTATCTCTACCGTATAGAGGTAGGTTTGCTATTTTTTTGCAGAACTTTCTCTCATTCCATGTTATGTTGTTAAGGGGGGTTTTATATGATAAAAGAAAGATATTTATGGCTGTTCATTATACTTATATTCATTAGTGCCGTCGGGAACTATTTATTTTTCCAATCAAAACAAATAAATGAACCAGTTTTCATGAAACATTATTATGTAAAAGAATATATGGAAGAAGATCCAGAAGTAAGGTTTTCGTTATATTACTTAGTTAATAAACATAATCCAGTTACCATTACAAGTGTAACGGTTGACGATTCATTTCATGCTTACACTGCAAATGAAAATTTCGGTTATTGGCATCATTCTAATCAAATTTCTTATGAACAACAATTTACTCACCATTATTTAATGACATCTACTCTTACTGTTAGGTTGAATTCGGAGATTGTAACGAATAATCCTAGTTTTTCTTTTCAGGAAGTAACCGTACACCTATCAGATGGAACGACTCAAACAGTTAATATCGGGGAAATAAAGATACACCCTATAAAGGAAAGAAACTACACAAATATTGTTGATCAGCGTTTGAGTGCAGGTAGTAGTGATCATAAACAAGAAAACTATTTTATCGCTTTGGAAACATTACGAATTGATAATGTGGTGAGTCCTTTCGACGAATTACTTGGAAACAAAATTAATATGAAAATCGATACCGATCACGAGAGAGTATTAGAAGCATATCGAAAATGGAACTCTCACCACTTTAGCGATTTAGCTGACCAAACATGGAATCAACTACCAGGGGTTCCATTAACGGAATCCAATATGCCCATATCGATAGACGAAGGTTACTGGGCTAATATTACGACAATAACTAATCAAGATTTTCCAAGTTACTTAGAATTCTCCATCGAAGTGGTGGGAGAAACTGAGTCTGGTAACAGTTTTAACTTCCCTATTTATATATACGACCGACCGTACTGGGATCAAGAACAAATTAATGAGTTAATTAAAAAAGATAAGTAGGTGTTGAATATATGAATGAAGGATTTGGAAAATTGTTTTGGGGATTTCTATTTGTGTTTATAGAAATTCATCTAGTTTTTATTGATATTTTACCTGATCCAATTGGATACATATTGATTTACACCGGACTAGGAATTATTGTTTCTAAATATCCTACTATCCACGTAAAAAAAGCGAGAGGATTTGCATTAGCACTTATTTTCTTTTCTGTACCAACTATATTTATTGCCCAAAACGAAATAAAAAAGCAAGTATTTACATTTTGGAGTACTTACTCCTTTTTATTAGAAATAGTGCAGTTTATATTAATCTTTTATACGTTCCAAGTAATGCTAGAGCTCGCCAAAAAGCTTGAATCTGATTTATTGTATAGAGGAACCTCCAATCTATTGAAAGTTTATACATCACTATTCGTCTTGTTAACAATATTACAAACATTTGGGATGAATTTTTATAGTAGTACTTTAACGGGTCTAATCATTTTTTTAAATGTCGTAACGTTTGTTGTCATGATCATATTTTTAGTACATCTTCGCCAATTTAAAAAATGGCCTTAAGATTGAACAACAAGAGGCGCTCCGAATTTGGAACACCTCTTCTTCCACTTATTCCTCTTCTTGATAACTAACTTGCCAGCCAATCCCAAACTTATCTGTAATTGAACCGTAACATTTGCTCCAAAACGTTTCTTGAAGCTCCATGCCAACTTTTCCGCCTTCTTTTAACTTATGAAAGTAAGACTCGATTTTTTCACGGTCATCACTAATGACTGCTAACGTAATGTTGTTCCCTTCTACGTGCGGTGAGCCCGGGAAATTGTCAGAAAACATAATAGGACTACCTTCTACTATCAGTCTCGCATGCATAATTAAATCTTTTGCCTCTTCTGGAAGCGGAAACTCCGGATTCGGAGGTGCTTCCCCAAACGTCATAATTTGTGCCTCTGTTTGAAAGGCTTCAGCATAAAATTCTACAGCCTCACGACAATTACCTTGAAACGTTAAATAAACATTTACACCCATCTTGTAAACACTCCCTTTTAATTATGTATTCCACCTATAAGGATGGACGAAAAGCTGTACTTCAAAACAAGTTATTTGTAAGATTGCGATTGTTTCTCCAATCTTTCCGCCTAAATAGTAGGAACCGTACTAAATGAAAATCGGTAGACTTTATATGCTAATGCAGGATGTTGGTTCATAAACTCATTAGAGAGATCATTAGAATCTTCTGATATGATTCTACTTTAACATATTCACTTAAAAAAAGAGTACAAAATCTTCAGTAGATTTCGTACTCTGTCTGCTACAATTCAACTATATTTTTCTCTAGTTCTTTTAATTCGTAAAAGTACCCATTAGCCACCATTAACTCTTCAAACGAACCATTTTCTATTATTTTTCCGTGGTCCATGACGATAATCTGATCCATTTTTTCAAGACCTGTGAGACGATGACTTACTAGAATAACTGTGTCACTTTTTGCGTGTTCCTCTAATAGACGATACATTCGTTGCTCCGTCCAACCGTCCAAGGAAGAAGTTGGTTCATCTAGCAACCAAAGGTTCCCACTCTTTACTAGTGCACGCGCCATTGCAAGTCTTTGCTTTTCTCCGCCAGATAAGTTTTCTCCTTTTTCTAAAACAGGATCAGTTGGACTAAAATGAGAAAGTTCCACTTTTTCTAGTAAAAACGCGACTTCTTCATCATGCATTTCTTCTGCTGCTAATAAATTATCTTTTATTGTTCCTGAAAAAAATTGATTTTCTTGTAAAATAACTTTTGTACTTGCCCAAATATTTTCTGCTTGAATGTTTTCAATTGGCACACCGCTAATACGAAAGGAGCCTTCATTTATTTGATACATTTTTAATAAAAGTTTTAGCAATGTTGATTTACCAGAACCACTGGCACCAACAATTGCCACTTTTGAGCCTGCTTTAATGTCCAAGGATACTCCACGAATCGTTTCACGTAGTTCTCCTGGAAAACGAAAGTGAACATGATCCAACGTAATAGACAGTGGTCCTTTTGGTAAGTCAACCGTATTCTCTTTGTCACTTTTATCTTCTGACACAACATCCTGCAATCGGCTTGCCGCTCTTTCACTTTCCTCGTAATACACTGGAAAAGCGGCCATCGGAGTAGAGTGTTCAAATACGTTTAAACTAATCATCACGATCATTGCTAAGAAGATACCATCTAACTGATTACTAGCAACTAAATAACCACCAACAGCTAAAACAGACCATAAAATAACAAACGATGCTCCTAAATTAATAGAATGGTTTTTATTCACCTCAGATTCGGACTTTCTATGTTCTTCTACATAAGCATCGGAGGCTGCAATTAACTGTTCTTCTTTCTTCTCTAATTGCTGGTGAATTTTCAACTCTCGGAACCCTTGAAACCACTCCGTAACTTCCGTTGAAAATTTTGCACGTTCTTCCCTTATTCCTCCACTTAATGCTCTCTGTTTTTTCGCAAACCACGCCGGGATAACAAAACCTGTGACTATTAACCCAACTGTTAACAGAATAACAACTTCTATCGAATAAAAAGAAAGAAAAAGTAACGTCGTTAAAAAGACAGTTACCATTAATATAGGTGGATAGACGACTCGTAAAAAGAAGTTTTGCAAGCTTTCCACATCTCCAACGATACGTGCGAGTAAGTCACCACTTCTAAACTGCTGAATTTTGCTAGGTGCCATTTTTTCAATACGCTCATAAAAATAAACACGTAAGTCACTTAACATCGTAAATGTTGCACGATGGGAAAAAAGGCGCTCTCCATAACGACTTGTCGCACGAATGATGCTTCCAATTTTCACCACCGCAACCATCCCAATTAATACGTATAAAGGTGGTTCAAGTGCAGCTTGAGAAATTAAAAATCCGTTCGCCGCGAACAAAGTGACAGCAGCAATTCCTGCTAAATAACCGAACAGAACGGATAAAACGACATCTCTTTTCTCTTTTAAAAGAACAGAAATAATACGGGTTAATTCTTTCACTGCACTTCCCCTCCTTTTTTAAATAATTGTTCGTAACCTATTACACTAGTTCTTAATTGTTCATCAGTACCGATCGCAGCTATTTCTCCATTTTGTACAAATAGAATCTGGTCCGCACTTTTTATCGTTTGTAATCGATGAGCAACTGTAATGACAAGTGCATGTTTCGCCATTTCTCTAATCGATTGCTGTAATAATTTTTCAGTCATTAAATCAAGCCCTGATGTAGGTTCGTCAAAAAGGATAATAGATGGTTTCTTTAAAAAAGCTCGTGCTAAAGCAATCCGTTGTTTTTCTCCGCCAGAAAGACCTCGACCACCTTCACCAATCACCGTGTTTACTCCATCTGGCAATGATTCAACAAGTTCTGTAATATTCGCTTTTTTAATTGCTTCTTCCATATCCGAATCATTTACCTTTAGTCCGAGAGCAATATTTTCTGCAATAGAGCCAGAAAAAAGGTACGGATGTTGTGTAATGTAACTAACGCGTTGAAACCATTCTTTCTCTTCATAGTCGTTTCTATTTTTACCGTTAATGATTACTGTACCTTCCGTAGGTTGCAGTAATCCTGCTACAACGTGTAAAAGAGTCGTTTTTCCTGCACCACTTCGACCAACGATGGCAATTTGCCCTGTGGCTGGAAATGTATAGTCGACTTTTTGGAGTGCAAAACCTTCCCCATAGGAAAATCCGACATTTTGTAGTTTAACTTCCATTCTATTATTAGGAAGTTTTTCTTGTCCCCATTGCACTTTTTTTCCTTGCTCTATTAGCGCCTCTTCTATTTTCGTTGCTGCTCCTGAACTGCTTCGCCCTGCATGGAAAGCACTTCCTAGTTCTTTTAATAGATGGAAGAATTCCGGTACTAAAAGTAAGATAAAAAATGCTGTGAAGAAGCTAATTTGTTGAAAGACAACGAGTCGCAACCCTAACTCTAGCGCTACGAGTCCAATACTTAACATCGAGATAAACTCGAGCATTAAAGAAGACATGAACGCAACTTTTAAAATGTCCATCGTGGAATCACGAAAATGAAGAGAGCTAGATCGAATCACTTCTTTATAATGGTGAGATCGACCGAATACCTTTAAGCTCGTTAACCCTTGAAGCGTTTCAAGGAATCGACCAGAGAACGTATTTAAACTATCTAGTTTTTCTTCCGATTTTTTTTGCGTTTGCATACCGATTATTGCCATAAATAACGGAATGAACGGTGCGGTAATGATGATAATCAACCCTGAATAGAAATGTTGCGAAAAGACCGCAATTAAAATAATGACCGATGCAACGGTAGATAAAATCCGTTGTGGAACATAGCTACTGTAAAAGCTATCAATTTCATCTACTGTATCGAGCATTACACTAACCTTTTTACCAGATTGACCTTTGTAAGATGTTAATAAAGATTGGCCAGAATAGGCTTGAAGAAGCTTTTTTCTAAAGTCACTTTTAACGACTGAAGCCATTTTCACACCAATTTGTCCAGAACTATATGAAAGTAGTGCCCTAATAAAGAGCACTACTGCTAAACCGATAAAAAATGGAATGACTTGTTGAAAACTTTTTTCGCCGAGGAATAAATCATCGACTATCGACACAATGAAGAAAGCTTGTGCAACGACGATGATTCCAAAAGCGATAGATAAACTATATAAACTGTAGAACCGTCCCTTTTGCTCACACGCTAACTTCTGAAGTGTTTTCATCCTAATTACTCCTCATATTTTGTACTTTTTCCTACTACTAGAAAAGAAGTGAAAATAGCTAACAATACGATAAGGAGCGGTGCATAAAACAGTAAAAAGTTATGCATTGTATTCTCCTCCTATACACCTTTTTTAATGTAAGGTTTATTCATAATAAATAGCTTAAACACTAAATATAGTGATGGAATTAATAACATTAATCCTAAAATAAATACAACTACTAATGATATTGCCATCGTTTCATTCGTAAAGCTGTCGTAAATCGTTAAGTTTGGATACAGTAAGTACGGATAGCGTGACACACCGTAAGCATAAAACGCTAATGCGAACTGCAGCACTACAAAAATAAACGACCAGCCGTATCTTGCTTTTTTCAAGAACCATAAGCTTACAGCAAACGCAATTGCGGATAAGGCAAACACCCACCATAAGTTTAGCATTCCTTGAAAATGGTCTTCGTTATGCCATTTCATCTCGATAATAATACCTAAAGCAGTGATAAGTGTTGGAAAACTCCATATCCACGTATATTTTCTAAATAACTTAAGCGCTCCTTTATCTTCCGCTACTGATGAATAATAAGCTAAGAAACTAGCAGAAATGAATAGAACACTTACTAAACTTAAAACAATAATGGACCATGCAAACGGACTAGTAAATAACGCAACATAATCCAACTCTAACGTACCTGCTGCCGTTTCTTTAATAAATCCACCTTGAGAAACAATTAACGCTGTCGTTAATGATGCAGGGATTAACACTCCCGTAACCCCGTACATTAACGTATATCCTTTATGTCCTTTCGTCCCATACGTACCAAAAGCATAATAGCTTCCGCGTAGTGCTAAAAGGATAATTGAAATACTAATCGGAATTAAAAGTACAGTTCCGAAATAATATGCCGTTTTTGGAAAGAAACCTACCATTCCTATGAAGAAGAATACAAGAAACACATTCGTAATCTCCCAAACTGGTGAAAGGTATCTTTGAATTACAGTGTTTACAATATGATGCTTTCCTGTTAAGAGCGTTTGCGCATTAAAGAATCCAGCCCCAAAATCAATCGAGGCAACGATTACGTAACCGAAAAGGAAAAGCCATAGTACGGATATACCTAATATTTCAATCGTCATACGGCAACACTCCCTTTCTCACGCATCTTTTCGATTTCATTTTCAACCGGATTTTTTCTAAACATCCGAGTTAACACGACAACTGTACCGACCATCAAAATAAAATATAAAACAGCAAAGGCGATAAACATTGCCCAGACGTATGGTGAAGTTGTCGCCCCTTCAGCTGTCGTCATATATCCTCTCATTATCCAAGGCTGACGTCCTAACTCAGTAAACCACCAACCAGCTTCAATCGCAATCATCGCCAACGGACCTGACGCAACTAAGCCCCAGCGGAACACTTTAGAACGAATGATAGACCAATTAAATTTAAGACCTATCACATAAACGAGTGACAATAACATTAGTCCTATTCCAATCGACACCATGATGTCAAAGAAGTAATGAATAATATACGGTGGATGATACTCTTCTGGAATATCGTTTAATCCTGTTACTACACCTGTAAAATTGTTATGCACTAAAAAGCTTAATGCATACGGAATTTTAATAGCATACTTTACTTCATTTGTTTCCGTAAGGACACCGAAAAGTACGAGTGGTGCTTCCCCTTCTGTTTCAAAATGCCATTCCGCAGCAGCTAATTTTTCCGGTTGGTACTCAGCAAGGAATTTACCAGATAAGTCTCCAACTAACGCTGTTGCTATCGTAAAAACAAAAGCAATTTTCATCGTTAACGCTAACCCTTTACGATGATATTCATGACGATTACCTTTCACTAAATGAAAAGCAGCAATTGAAGCAAGTATGAAACCTGCTGTCATATAAGCTGAAGTTAACACGTGTGCAACTTTCGTCGGCATTGCTGGATTAAACATCGCTAGCAGAGGAGAAATGTTTGTTAATTCACCATTTAATACAGCAAAACCTTGTGGCGTATTCATGAACGCATTTACGGATGTAATAAATAACGCCGACATTGCACCACCAATCAGCACAGGTGCTAGTAGGTAGAAATGATGCTTCGGGTTTTTAAAACGATCCCACGTATATAAATATATTCCTAGAAAAATAGCTTCAAAGAAAAACGCGAACGTCTCCATAAATAATGGAAGTGCCACTAGCTGACCAGCGAATTCCATAAACCGTGGCCATAATAATGCTAGTTGGAGGGCAATTGCTGTTCCTGTTACAACACCAACTGCTACACTAATGACATATCCGTGAGCCCAACGCTTTGCCATTAATAAATAATGATCGTCATTCCGCTTTAATCCAAGCCAATGCGCAACCATAATAAAAAGCGGTACCCCAACCCCGACCGTCGCAAATACAACGTGAACGGATAGTGTTAACATAGACAAGTACCTACTAAACTCTACTGATTCCATTTATGTCACCTCATTTACTGTTCCTTTACACATTATATATACAGTATAAACCGAATTTGTTTGTGAAATATATCACATTTTGAACAGATTTGTTACGAATTAGTAGCGAATTTGTGACGGAAGAATATGGGAGGGTTAGAATGTTTACTAAGAAGTTTACATTATATATGGAGTAAATGCTTGAAACAATAGACAATAATGCAGGTTCCTTGCTCTAGACAGGAAGATGTAAGTTTGGTGCTGCTTGAGGTGGCGGGAATGTACTTGTGACTGATTTTTGTATCGAGGTAAATTTTATGCTGACTTTTGCCGCTCGATTGCACCAGTTTCGGAGATTTATGCACCACTTCCGGGTTGGATTGAACCACTTTTCCGGGCTTATGCACCAGTACGGTTTTTTGCTAACTTTTGCAGCTCAATTGCATCCTAGGATACTAGACCGCACCATTTCTCCAGTTTTATACATGAAACTAAAAAAAGTGACAACCTACAAAGGCTATCACTCTCTTATTAGTTTATATATTTCTTCTATCTATTACCGCCTCACAAACTACATCATACATTTTTTCCACACCCTTTTCTGATGCTTCGAACTGGAAGGCATTATCGATAGATATGCCGAGCGAATCTGCTTCTTTAACGGCATCTATGTTTGCTCCCATAAAAATGAATTCCCAGTTATATTTTTCTTGTTGATGAGTAATTAGCTTTTTTACTTTTTCATAAGTGAATTCACGACTGGCATTTTCCATGCCGTCCGTTGTAATAACGAAGATTACTTTGCCTGGACGATCCTTTTCTGAAGTACTCTTCAATCGGTTGCCTACCGACACGATACTTTTTCCTACAGCATCAAGCAAAGCAGTGGTACCTCGAACGAAATATTCATTGTCCGTTAATGAAATAGAATATGCAGAAACACCCTCCCATAAGATTTCATATTCGTCATCAAATAAAACAGTTGTTAACTTAGTTTCTCCCGGTAACTCACCTTGCCTTCTAACGAACGTATTAAACCCTCCAATTGTGTCACTTTCTAAACCAGCCATAGAACCGCTTCTGTCTAATAAAAAAATTATTTCTGTTAATTTGTTGTTCATCTAAATCATCCTTCCATCTGTTTATGCTATAATAATAGCCAATTAAAACCAATAAATGGTCGCCTTAAAAGCGACATTTTCGGAGGATGAAGGAATGATAAATCCTGAATTATTAAAACAATTAGAAGCATACATCTCACTACATATGGAACCAAAAGTACTTTACTCTATGGATGCGGATTATTATTTGGAGAAACAAATTTCCGAAAATGTTATCAATATCGAATTACAACAATTTATTAAAAGAAAACAGCAACCTACTTTGACCGAAGTGCTGTTTCAGTTTATAGATAAGAAAGGTTTGAAAGATTCGGAGGTATATAAGAAGGCCGGCTTAGACCGAAAGCTTTTTTCAAAAATACGATCCACGCCTAATTACCGACCACGGAAAAACACGATAATCCAATTAGCATTAGCGCTAGAATTAGATAAAAAACAAACCGACAAACTATTACGTTCCGCCGGTTATACGTTATCTGATAGTGATATGTTTGATCTAACGATACTTTTTTGCTTAGAGAAAAAAATATACAACATATATGAAGTAAATATTGCTCTTGAACATATAGGAGCAAAACTATTAGATTCTTAAATATTGATAGTGACTGTCTAAGTTGTAACTAGGAAAATGTTTAGCTTTTTTTCTGTCTTCCTAAAACCGTTCCAATCTGCAATAGTTTCATCATTCGTTTTGTTGTTTCGTAGAGAAGTGTCTCACCGTTTGTAATTGCCTCTTTTAACGACATTGGTCCGTCTACAATCGAAAGAATAGCTTTAATTCCTTCCTGTTCAAGCAAAGAGGAATTTTCACCGATGGAACCCGCAATGACGATAACTGGCACATCATATTCTTTCGCAATTCGAGCAAGTCCTACTGGCACTTTTCCCATTAAAGACTGGCCATCAATTTTACCTTCACCTGTCACAACTAAGTCGGCCGTCTTTACATGTTCACGAAAATTCGTCATTTCTACAATAAGATTAAGGCCACTTTCGAACTGTACATCTAGCAATGATAATAAACTAAAACCAATTCCTCCAGCAGCTCCACTACCAGGATACAACCTGTAATCCTGTACTGACACATTGTTCATTACATATGAAAAGTGTTCCATTCCTTTTTCAAAGTATGGAAGCTGTTCTGTCGTAATTCCTTTTTGTGGACCAAACATGTACACAGCGCCCTTTTCACCTAATAGTGGGCTCGTAACATCTGATGCAATGGTCAGTTTGACATTATAAAGCCTTGAATCAACGTTTGCTATATCTATACTATGTATTTCGTGTAAACGTCCACCTACTCTATCGATCTCGCATCCTGTTTTATCTAGGACGATTAAACCAAGCGCTTGAAAAAGTCCAACACCAGCATCGACCGTTGCACTACCACCAAGTCCTAAAATTATGTTTTCTGCACCTCTATCAAGAGCATCTTTTATTAACTGTCCAGTACCAAAGCTAGATGTTTGTAACGGATTAAGTTCTTCTAAGGTTAATAACGGGAGCCCCGATGCGGAAGCGGTTTCTATAATGGCCGCCTTTTTAAATTTGAGCCATCCATAACTTGCTTCTATTAAACGTCCTAACGGATCTTCTACCGTGCAAGTTATTTCTTCCCCACCGATTGTTTGTAATAACGCGCAAACAGTTCCTTCTCCACCGTCAGCCATTGGGATTTCGACCACCTCTATTTTGTGATCAAAATCTTTTATCGCTTGGCTAATGATTTGAGTTGCTTTTAAACTGTCGAAGGAACCTTTGAAGGAATCTGGTGCAACTACAATTTTCACTTTGTCTCCTCCTATCACATAGATCCATTCACTCTATTTGAAGCTCATTTAACGTAAGTTAATTTACTTCATGATGTTAAGGCGTTCTCAATTGTCTTCATCACATCATACGCTCCTTCTGACTTATTAGAAGGAATGACAACTGTAAGTTCATTGCTTGGGTAAAAAGCTGAGTGAAAACTAACACCAGGGTCGTAACCCATTACATGATATTTGAAGATTTCATTTTTCTTTTTAGCAACCCATACACCGTAACCGTAACAATCATCCTCTTCTACAACAACATGTGGTGCTAAAAGCATGTTTGTTAATTGTTCCGATAATAATTGAAATCGAAGCAAACTCTGCCAAAACTTAACCATATCTGCTGCAGTAATAAAAGCTCCCCCATCGGAACCGCCTTTTACTGGTATAGAGTAAATATTTGTTTTCCATGTACCATCTTCGTTATCAATGTAACCGAGGGCAGTTTGTGCTGGTAGACTATGTAACTCAAAGTAACCACTACCTTCCATACTACATCGGACAAATATATTCTTCTCTACGTATTCCGTAAACGGTAAACCACTCTGTTGTTCTACGATTAAGCCGAGTAGTATATAGCCTGCATTATTATAATGAAACTTCTCGCCAGGCGTAAACATCATTTCATTATGCTGAAACATCGGTAAAAAGTCATGTAGACGCTCGATTGTATACATAGGACGCTCTTTCCAAAGATCAGCAAAGTCGTCCATAACAGCTTCATCAAAGTAATCAGGAATTCCAGATGTGTGCGTTAACAATTGATGAACTGTTATATTTTCATCAAAGTTCGAAAAAGTGATTGGTAAGCAATCTTTCAATCTAGTTTCGAACGAAAGTACTCCCTTTTCTACTAATTGACTTATTGCAACAGCCGTGAATATTTTACAACCAGAAGCAATTCCAAATCTCGTATCCATTTTGTTATTTATTTTATCACTTCTATTAGAAAGACCGTATGCAGATTGAAAAAGTACTTCTTGGCCCTTTTGTATAGATACTACTCCAGAAAAATCAATTGATTTACATGTTTGTTCTATTAACATCTTTAAATTTTTCATAATCATCCCCCTTCTTTTTATTATACCACTATTATTAGAATTTTCTAGGAGAATCACATTCGGTCTTTTATTTGCATTTGTCAGGTTTTATTTGCAATAATCTTATTGGTAGAGAAAATAGGATAGTTAATATCCTTGTTAAGACATAATTGAAATAAATTAGAGGAGGAATGACATGATCGTCGTTACGAACAGAATAAAAACTAAAAAAGGATTTGCAAAAAAACTAGCACCTAATTTTACGAAAGAAGGACCGCTTCAAGAAATGGAAGGCTTCATTAAAGTTGAAGTACTAGTTGCCGAGAACTTTGAAGAATATGATGAACTAAGTGTTAACATGCATTGGGAGAGTCATGCACATTTTATGGAGTGGAGAAACAGCGATATTTTTAAACAAGCACATAACAGACCGAAAAATGCTGATGATGGGGAATCTCCAATGTTAGGTAGCCAAATAGTCGTAGCAGAAGTTGCTTCTGTATTACATGCCCTTCCTAAAGAATAATAAAGCCATTAGATTATATGAAAAAGAGCATTTCCAAATTTGAAAATGCTCTTTTTCATTACTTTACTATTTTACAAGTGTAGAGAACAAGTTACTTTCTTTTATTTTATCAACTGCTCGTAATAAAAGACTTTCACTTTGGACAAGTGCGATACGTACGTATCCTTCCCCCTCTTGACCAAATGCATTACCTGGAGTCACAACAATTCCAGCTTCGTCTAACAATTTATAAGCAAAGTCCATGGATGTATATCCCTGTGGAATTTTTGCCCATAAGAACATCGAAGCTTTCGGGGACTCTACATCCCAACCGATACTTTTTAATCCTTCTACTAAAACATCTCTTCTATTTTTGTACGTTGCTCTTAACGTATCCGTAAAGGAAGCAGAATAAGTTAATGCTTGAATCGCTGCTTTTTGAATGGGGATAAACACACCGTAATCGAGATTAGATTTTAAACGATTAAGCCCATCTATGACTGTTTCATTTCCGACTACATAGCCAATTCGACAACCAGCCATATTAAAGCTTTTCGAAAGCGAGTTAAATTCTACACCTACTTCGCTCGCACCTTCGATGGATAGGAAGCTAATCGGCTTCTCGTCATAATATAGCTCCGAATAAGCAAAATCATGTAAAACAATGATATTATACTCGTTTGCAAATTGGACAACATTAGCAAAAAACTCTTTAGTAGCTAATGCAGGGACTGGATTTCCTGGAAAATTCAAAATCATTAATTTAGTCTTTTCCAATACGTCTTGCGGAATAGTTTGCAAATCTGGCAGAAAATTATTTTCTTCTTTTAGTGCCATTGGATAAGGTTTTGCACCTGCTAGGGAAATAGCTGCTTCGTACGCAGTATAACCAGGATCAGGCACTAATATATAATCGCCAGGGTTCGCGAATGCTAACGGTAAATGAACTAGTCCATCTTGTGATCCCATAACCATTAATACTTCCCTGTCCTGATCAACATCTACTTGAAATTCTCGCTTATAGTACCCTCGAACTGCTTCATGGAAGGAAGGAATACCCGTTAAAGAGTAACCGTATTGTGTTTCGTCTTGAACTAGTTTCGCCAATTCTTCTCTTACAAAATCTGGTGGTGGTAAATCTGGACTCCCAACACTTAAATCAATTATTTCTTTCCCCTCTTGTTGTAGTTTCTTTTTATATGCTAATAGTTCTGAAAAAATTAGCGTTGGAAATTCATTCATCTTTTGTGAAAATGTAATCTTCACATTAGCCACCTCTTTATTTATTTGAAATTGTATAAAAACTTATTTTAACATTATAACAAGTTTTCGCTTTAAAGGAATAAAAACTTTTAATTTTTTATGTTTTTTCAAAAAATTAAACTATATATCTTTTTTGATTGTCTTCCTTCCAACCCTAAAATAATTTATAAATGAATAATAAAAAAGGTCCAAAATCAGTCTAGACCGAATTTTGGACCTTTCCATTTATGAAGTTGATTCTACTGCAAGATTCATTTCGTTAAAATCTTGTTTAATAGCTAAAATTTCATCCTCTAAAACAGTAACTAAATCTTTATATTTTGCGGAAATGCTGCTACTTGTTATTCCGAAATCTTCTGCAATTCCACTTTGTGTCAAATCTTTAGAGTAAGGACCTAGCTTGTCAATTAAGTAAATCAATGCTCCTGCATAAAGAGCTGGCTTTTGGATTCTCGGGTTTTTTCGACTACAGAATTGTTCCCATAACGAAATTCCTAAACTTGCAAAAGCTTCCTCTCCCCAATATCGTGCTACATTTTCTTCTAGTAATTTTGCTACTTCTTTTTGGGAGACTGTATTCCATTCCATATCTTCTGTTGTTACAAGTACATCATCCAAACCTTGAACGGAATCAAATTCATCTAAAATAAACCATTTAATCAATTCAATAAAGTTTGATTGTAAGTATTTTGCAGGTTCAGATTGGCTTAACAATTTAGACGTTATGTTGTTCGCTTTTTCCCGAGTAACGGTTAGCATCTCAACGAAGAAAATATATTCTTCTTCATTAGGTAGAATCGTTCCAAACAATAAACTACCAACTTCCGTCTTTTGAACAGTATCTAACGCACGGACAATTATATGTTCATTTGTCACAACGTTACGAACATGCATATTAGCTTGTTCATCAATACGTTCAACAACCGAAACAGTAAGCGTGGCAGCTTTCCATGATGCTACTATATCAACTGTCTTTTGTCTTGTACTTTTTATTTCACTGTTTTCTACATATTCTTCTAGTATTGTTTTTCCTTCATTCCGCTTAACAGTCGTTATGTAGGATAATACACTATAATAGTATAACGATTCATTACTTTCATCTATGTCCGGTTTAACATATTCATCAATTTCAGATTTATATTGACTTAATGCAAAATGGATAATCTCTTTTTGTATGTCACCTAGTTCTTTTCTAACTAACTGTTCCACCGAGACAATCGTTTTCTTTTCACAGCATTTTTTATATTTTTTTCCACTACCACACGGGCAGTTATCATTTCTACCAACTTTTGTCATTGGTGTCACCTCTTTCGTGTTGAAAAATATGCGCATAGACTAAATTAACATGTTTTCATAAATAAACATAGTATTTTTCTTTTTTCAGAACATTCCCAACATAAAAAGTACCAACTAGAACATTGCCTAGTTGGCTCTTTCATGACTTTTCTTACACTACTGACACTTGTCTAAAGTTCTCAGCGAATGTTTTCTCTTTTACAATTTGACCTTCTTGTTGCGCTTCCACTTCTGCTCTTCTCATCAGTTCAAACTTTTTTAACGTATCTTTGGAAAAATTCATTTCAGCGATAGCTTCTGTTAAAATTGGTGCTAAAATGTGTGCATCTTTTAGGCCGGCATTAATTCCGATTGCTCCCGTCGGTGTCATCGTATGCGCTGCATCTCCTATAATGACAAGCCCATCTTTTACCCAAGTTGCCGTTTTAGAACTATGAACATGGAAGCAGATAAGATCCCTCCAAGACTGTAGTTCAGCTACTGATTGTTTTAGTTGCGGAAAGCTTTTCGTTAACGGTTCCATAAATGTTTCGAATGGTGTTTGTTTCAATTCATTAAATGAGCCTTCTTTAATGTTCCAACCAATTTGAATATATCCACCTGTTTGAGTAAAAAGTGCAAGCTGATTACCTTCGACTTGAAGCATTCGAACAGTCGGCTCCCAGTCAAATGGAGCAGTTATTTTCGCCCATAACACATCATACCCATGATGAATGGTTTCGACCGGTATATCAGCTAACTTCCGTACAGTAGAAAAACGTCCATCCGCACCAACAACGATCGAGCTACGAATCGTAAAATGCTCGTTTTCTTTCTTTACTTTCACTCCACAATACGCGCCATTCTCATCCTGTAAAAGTTCAGTAACGGTTGTGTTATAAAAAAGCTGAAAATGCTTAAGTTTACTAGCTTCATCTAAAATAGTATGAATAAGATGATCTTGCGGAACGTGGATACCTACATGGTCGGCCGTATCATTCGGTGTAATTTGTTTTACTATTCGCTCGCCATCTACGTATTCTACCTTTTTCATTTTCAGTAGACCTTTTGTTTCTACCTTTTCATATAATCGGTGCTCTTGTAAAATAGCCTCAGATTCAGCATTAATATGCTCGCCTCTAAAAGCACCTACCTTACCAGACGTACGTTCAATAACAATAGTCGATACGCCTTCTTTTGCTAATAAATATCCAAGTAATGCTCCGCTTGGCCCAGCACCAACTATACATACATCCACATGGACATTCATCATTTTTCACCTTCTCACATTGGGACTTTTAATTTTTGTATATGTCCTGATTTTTCTACTTTTGTTTGTAAATAACGCTCATTATATACGGACACATCTCCCCATAACGAAATGTGGGACGTTATATCTATATCATAGTTTCTTAAAGAAGCTAATTTGTTCGGATTATTTGTGATCAAACTAACAGGTTTATTTCTTAACGATTTTAATACACGGATTGCTTCTTCGTAAGAACGGGAATCATCTTTAAATCCTAACTGCTCATTCGCTTCCACTGTATCGAAACCTTCTTGTTGAAGAATATAAGCTAACGATTTAGAGAATAGACCTATTCCTCGCCCTTCGTGATTAGCGATGTAGAATATAGCGCCACTGCCATTTTCTACAATCATTTTCATCGATTGTCGTAATTGATAGCCACAATCACATTTTTTACTACCGAAAATATCTCCAGTATGACAAATGCTATGAAATCGAATAAGCGCGTTGTCGGCATGAGCAAAGTCTCCGTACACTAAAACGGAAGATTGCTGTGATGATGCTAAATCTGCTTTTGGCAATGAAGCTAGTAAACTATTTTTTTCACTAGGTAGTCCATCTAAATTGAGCCAAGTGTACCAATTAAACAGCACTTCTTGTTCGTCTAACTGAACAGGAAGATTTACTGGTCCAACTACAGCCATGTTTGGTTTTTCATGTTCATGTATAATTTCAATTTTTTCATCCAATAATTTCAGTATATTATCGTTCATTATCATCTCTCCTTTAATAACTATAGGAAGTATATATTAAAATTCCTCAGAATGATAATAATAGGCTTTGAGTTTTTTGTTAATTTTTGTGATGATTATAGTATATAGCAAAAATTCCAATAGGTTTCTAAATATGAAAAAAAGTTAATTATAGAGTAACAAAATGGGCGTTGCTCGTCAACAATAAATTTGCTAATATGAATATATGTTTCATATTAGAGAAAACGAGGTGTCTTTATGGATATCGGTTCAACCATTCGTTCCATAAGAAAAAGAAAGAAAATAACGATTGCTGAAATGAGCTGTGGAACAGGCTTGTCCAAAGGCTTTATTAGTAATATGGAAAACAACAATACGTCTCCGTCCATAAGCACGTTAGAAACGGTTGCAAATTTTTTAAATGTACCATTAACGTATTTATTATTAAAAAAAGAAGATCGTATCCAAGTTGTTAGACAAGACGAAAGAACGTTAACGATTTCCCAACAAGGAAAAATGAAAGTTGAGACTGTTTCCTCACGAGGAGGATTGCGGATCATGCACGTTGAGCTTGAACCAGGTGCATCATCTGGAGTAGAGCCCCATGCTCATCAAGGCGAAGAATGTCACGTCGTTTTAAAAGGGACAATTCTTGCTGAACAAGGGGAAGAATCAATTATTTTGAACGAGGGAGATTCCTTCAGCTGGAACGCTAGTGTACCTCATATCGTGAAAAACATCGGGGAAGATCCTGCTGTTGTTTTAATTGCTGTTTATTCAACAAACTAAAAAGGTGGCTTCAAACGAAAAATCGTTGAGCCACCTTGTTTTTTATTTTAATGTACGAATAAGTTCCTGCAATTCTTCATTTAGTCCTTTAACTGCTTTATCTCCCACTACAGTAACAGGAACACCCATAAAGCCAAATTTTTCTACTTCCTTTTGATACTCAGCGCTTGACATTACATCACGTACTTCAAACTGTACGCCTTCCTCTTCTAACATTTTTTTTACGAAAGTACATTCTACACAGCCTTCGGTAGAATAAACGATAACTTGTTTACTCATGCACCGAATGCCTCCTTAATGGAATCTTTCGTAATTTTCCAATGAGAAGTGTTCCAAACAACTTTTCCATCTTCTATTAAGAAAATTTGTGGTGATTCATGCTTAATTTCAAAGCTTTCCGCAACTTGGTTTGAAACAGGACGATCTTCGATTACGTGTACGATAGCTGCTGATGGATCAAACTCGGTAACATAAGCTTGAAACTCTTCGTGAGCTTTGGCACTAATTGGGCAAGTAGTACTATGCTTGAAAAGTAATTTCTTACCTGGTTGTGCTACAAATTCGTTTAATTGTTCAACACTTGTTAATTGTGTTAAAGCCATTTTAAACACCATCCTATAATTTTATTCGAGATTATATCTTCGCGTATACTTTACCATAAACCTACATAATAATACTATTTTTTTGTTTTGTTTCGAACTTACTAAATACTATTACGTTTTTTGCATAATAAAAGGGCCAGCTAACTGACCCTATACCTTATGGGTTTGTCGACCATAACCCTGCTGATTTAATGAAAATACGTGGATGCAACTTAAGTTGTGCCACAATATATTCTGCTAAATCTTCTGGTTGCATTACTTTTTCAGGATTACCATCCGTTAAGTTTTCTTTAAATGCTAATTCCGTTGCTACCGTACTTGGCGTAAGAGCAGTAACTCGAATATTATGCTTGCGCACTTCTAGAGCAAGTGACTCTGTTAAACCTAGTAAACCAAATTTAGAAGCACTATACGCACTCGTTACAGGCGCCCCTTTTTGCCCAGCAGTTGAAGAAATATTAATAATATCTCCACCACTTTTTTCTATTAATTGCGGAAACACTGCTCTCGTTACGTAGTAGACTCCCATTAAATTAATATCGATCATGCTTTTCCATTCTTCTGGTGATAATTCTAAAAATCCACCAAACTTTCCGATACCTGCATTGTTAATTAATATGTCAAAGGAACCTAATTTGTCAGTCACAGATTTAACAGCATCTTCAACTTGTTCTAATGAAGAAACATCCGCAGTAGCATACGCCACTTTTACCCCATAAGATTCGATTTCAGATGCAACTACCTTTAAATCTTCCTCCGTACGGGCTAATAAAGCAACATTTACACCTTCCTTCGCTAGAGCAATAGCTGTCGCTTTTCCAATACCTTTTCCTGCACCAGTGACAAGTGCAGTTTTACCTTGTAATGATTGTCCCATAATAAAAAGCTCCTTTCTAAATTCAATAAAATTCAGTATATGTAATCTAGGTTATTATCATACGGGATGATGAAAAGAGGTGTCAAAAAATATGACTCCGAGTGATAACTATTCGACATGCTTAGTTGTCTTTGTTAGATTTCATAAAAACAAAAGAAAAGCACCATTAAAAAAGTGCTTTTCCTCCTATTACTTATTACACTGTTTGTAATGCTAGATTAGAAGCAACATCCGCTACTTTGCGTAAACCTTCTGCGATGATTTCTTCTGCTTTGTCCGGCATTGCATTATGACCTTCGATAATTACTTCTTCCATAATTTCCATTCCGAATACGCCACCAACGACATTTTTAATATAGTTTGCAGACATTTCTAATGGTGCCATTTCTGGTGTTGAGTAAACTCCACCACGAGCACTTAAGATGATTACTTTTTTGTCTGTCATTAAGTTAACTAACTGACCATTTTCATCGTATTTGAATGAGTAACCAGCTTCATAAACATAATCAATAAATGTTTGAAGAGTTGCAGGAATTGTTAAGTTCCATAATGGGAATGCGAAAACAACTACGTCAGCTGCAGAAAGCGCATCTTTTGCCTTTTGCTTCGCTGCTAAAATACGTTTCTCAACATCTGTCATTTCCTCCCCAGATTGTAATTTACCGAAAGCGTTAAATAGATCTTGTCCGAAATACGGCATATCTTCTGCAAAAACATCAAACGTCGTAACGTTCGCACCTTTAACATTCTCGATAAATGTTTCATACATCTTACTTGATACAGCTTCAGAAGCTGGACGGTTATTTGCTTTTACTACTAATACGTTCATTTTATATGAACCTCCTATATGTTGAATTAAAAAATCTTTAATTCATAATATATCAGAATAACTTAAATTACGTCAAACAAAAAAACTCCACAATAGATAATAAACAAAAAAACCAAATTTCTGATTAAATATTATTGTCAAATAATTATTTTTAATTAAATTTTAAATAATTGACTGAATAATATAAATAGGAATAAAATAGAAATGTACTTACTTTTTATAAGTATCTTATAGGAGAGGACGGTTTAATCTTGAGTGAACATAAAGTAAAGCCTAAGGCTGGCGAAATTTCAGAAGACGGATCATTTAAAAGACAAAAAAATAAGTTTACTAACCCGTTTGGTAATAACCCTGGTAACTTACCGGTTGAAGCAAATCGATATCGTTTATTATGGACCCCTGCGTGCCCTTGGGCACACCGAACTGTTATCGTTCGAAACATCCTTGGACTTGATCAAGTAATTAGTTTAGGTACCGCAAGTCCGTTACGACCGAAAATTCCTCAAGTAGATTGGGAGTTTTCGCTTGACGAAAAAGGAGTCGATCCAGTATTACAAATTCGCTATATGAGTGAAATTTACAAAAAAACAGAACCGGAATATAGCGGTAGACCGACAGTACCAGTAATGGTCGATTTAAAAACAAACACCGTTGCTAATAACGATTATTTTAAGCTTACTAATTACTTAGAAACTGCGTGGAAACCGCTTCATAAAGAAAATGCACCAAACCTATATCCAGAAGAGCTACGAAACGACATTGATGAACTTAACGATGTAATCTTTCATGACATAAATAACGGTGTGTATAAATGCGGTTTTGCCTTATCGCAAGAAGCATATGAAGAAGCGTACGACCGATTATTTGCTAGATTAGATGAATTGGAGGATCGTCTTTCGAATCGCCGATTTCTGTTCGGTGATTATATTACAGACTCCGACGTCCGTCTATACTCCACATTAGTTAGATTTGACGCTGCTTATTACACTGCTTTCAATACGAATAGAACATTAATTAGAGAGTTCCCTAACCTTTGGGGATATGCACGTGACTTGTACCAAACAGCTGGTTTTGGAGACACGACTGATTTTGATTCAATAAAGAAGCATTATCATGTATCCATCACTATTTTTGTAGATAAAGAGGATGTGAAAATACTACCGAAAGGACCTGACCTTTCCTGTTGGAATGAGCCTCATCACCGTGAGCAAATTAGTGGTAAAAAAGAAAAATTTCTTATTCAAAATTAGGAGGCAGCATCATGTTGAATGTAAGAGGTGCTTTAGTAAGTGAAATAAAAGACATAAGAAATCAACGTGTGGAAGCTTACTCGGAATACGAGAATTTGCTGCCTGCTGACCATTGGAAGGCGTTAAAGCAATCTATATTATCTGAAACGGACTTACAAGATGGAGTCGAGATTATCGTTGCGGAACTCGAAGGAAACGTTGTAGGAAGTGTTGTCTTATTTCCACCAAAAATAAAAGCATATGAAGGTTTCGGTGATGTATTAGATCATTCTGAAATACGAATGCTTGCCGTTTCCCCTACTGTGCGAGGAAAAGGAGTTGCTCTCGCATTAGTGAAGGAATGTATGAATCGGGTAAAAGCAAAAGGTTATTCTTCTATCGGGTTACATACTGGAGAATTCATGAAAGGTGCCATTAATTTATACGAACAATGCGGTTTCAAAAGAATTCCCGAACACGATTTCGAGCCGGCAAATGACGGAATAATCGTAAAAGCGTTTCGGTACGATTTTTAGGAAAATATCATTATCTTTCCTTTAGAAGGAAAGCCTGAGGAACAATAAAAGGGACAGTTTAACTTCTGTCCCTTTATTTATTTACTATACTATCCTTTAATGTCGCTACTTTATTTAATGCCTTTTCAATATCATCCACAGGAACCTGGAATTGAGCAAGTGCAGCGTGCAAATGTTTTACAATAGCCTCAAAATCTCTTTCCTGAATGTCCATTCCTTCGTGTGCCTTCTCCATAGATTTCCCAGTATATTGATTTGGTCCTCCTAATGCAAAACTAATAAATTTTGTTTGATGACGACGTTGCTTTTCCATATCCGTTTCATCAAAAAAATGCTTTACCGTTTCATCTTTTAATACAAGTTCATTGTAAAAATAATCAACAACGGTTTCAATTGCTTCCTCGCCACCTATTTTCTCATAAAGTGTAGGCTCCATTTTATTTTCACCTCTTCTTATGTTTACAGATTCTATTATCCGCACCGAATTACAGATTATTCCTTTTTATGCAAATCGGTAGTATATTAATAAAAACGTCGCGAGGACAAATAAAAAGTTAAGAAACACAAAAATCATTTGATTCAGCAAACTTTTATGGATTTTTATTGGTGGGTCATAGAATGATACCCCTTCGATGATAAATATAATTAATACAATGTGAATCATAAAATGACCGATAATTTCAGTAATTCCAAATAACATCGTAGTAGAAATAAAAATTAACGTTAACACAAAAGCCAAAACTCTATTTAATATACCTACTACTAATAAATAACCTACAACAAATTCAATAAAGGCTGCTAACACAACAAAGGTTTCTGGTGGAAATCCAAAAGTCGGAACTTGGTGGTTTTGGATAATGTCGATACTCATAACAGGAAATACCCATTTTTCTACCGCTACCCAACATAATGATAGCCCGGTTCCTAAGTATAGAAAAGGAAAGCCCCAATTTTCTAATTTCGTTTTACCAACTAACAAAACTCCGATGATGGCAACGTAAAAACCGTAATCCAACATATGAAACAAGCCAGCAATTTGCAATTGATAGATGAACAATCCTAGTAAAATAATTGACCCAGCTTTTGTTGAAAAGTGATGTGGTATTACTAATAAAGCGATCGTTATCCATAATAGGATTGTTACAAAACCGTCTTGTATTGGAAACTCAGGAGCGAAAATGGTCCCTGATACAGCCTGTATAATAAGAGCTAAAGCTGTTCCATATTTTAATAAATATCGAGAATACTTTCGAAATCGATCAAGAGAAATATCTAATTTTTTCAACAATGGAATTCGCTCCACTAACGGCTCTGATAATTGAGTTAACACAGCAAGAAACAAGGCGATTAGTAAAGATAGCGTCATAAATAATGGCGAGAGGATATTTTCTATCATCTCTTTCTCAGGTGCAACTTCCGTAAACCACTTTACATGAGCACTAACTAAGCTTGGTGAAACTATTACAATAAAGAAGATGATAAATGTTGGCACCGTTCTTGCGTTTATTATTTTGTTCATATGTAATCCTCCCCTCCCCTTCAAACCATCCCTTTTGGATCGAGCGCTTTTTCAATTTCAGGAGTTAACAGTCCTTGCTCCTCTAACACTTGTTGAATGGATATTTTCCTCTCATCCGCCTCCATCCCAATCTTTGAAGCTCTGTCATATCCAACAATGGTACTAATACCTGTAACTAAGCCGAGGCTCGCATTCATCCATTGTTTACAATTTTCCTCTTCAGCCTTTATACCACTAATGCATTTTGTCACTAACGTTGGAAGTGCATTGGAAAGCAATTCAATTGCATCTAAAAACGTATGAGCAATTAACGGCATCATCACATTAATTTCTAATTGCCCAGCCATACCTGCAGTTGTAACGGACGCTTCTCCCCCAACAACTTGGCAACAAACCATATGTACCATCTCTAAAACGGCTGGATTGACTTTACCTGGCATTATCGTGGAACCAGGTTGAACAGATGGGAGCGTAATTTCAGCAAATCCGGTTCTCGGACCACTTGATAATAACCGTAAATCACTTGTTATTTTTATTAAATGCATGGCGAATTCTTTTAGTACAAGCATCACTCGAATCGGTGCATTCGTATTTTGCATAAACGAAAACATGTCTACAGGCTCACGAAATGGAAGGTTTGTGAAACGACTAACCTCCTTTATCACTTTTTCACTATATTGTGGGTGAATATTATTTCTCGTCCCAATTGCCGTACCACCTATACCAATCTCATACAAATAATCCGTTGCTTTTTCTAGCTGGTGGTATATTTCATGAACTGTTTCGGCATAGCCTGAAAACTCCTGTCCTAATCGAATCGGAAGGGCATCATGTAAATGCGTCCTACCTGACTTCATAACTGGCATAAGCTCTATTGATTTTCGTTTTAATTCATTATGTAATTGTTGAACAGCTGGGAGAAGACGATGGACTATATTCTCAGCACCAGCGATATGTATTGCTGCATGAAACGTATCATTTGTTGATTGGGACATGTTAACGTGGTCGTTTGGATGAATACGATTCCCTTCTAGGGTTTCACCTAAAATCTCTGTTGCTCGATTAGCAATTACTTCATTAGCATTCATGTTTTGTGAAGTTCCCGCTCCTGCTTGATACACATCGACAACAAAATGGTCATCCAATGTTCCATCAAGTACTTCCTCTGCAGCCTTTATTATTGCTTTCGCATAAGAAGGTTGAAGAAACCCATTTTCCATGTTCGCCTTGGCAGCAGACGCTTTAATAATTCCTTGCGCTCTTATAAAGGAGCGAGGCAAACTTCTTCCACTTATTTGATAGTTCTCTACAGCACGTTGCGTTTGTGCACCGTAATAGGCATCGCTAGGAATTCGCACTTCCCCCAGCGTATCACTCTCTATACGAAACGTTTTAGAAGATGACATTTAGACTCTCCTTACATGTAATAATCGTTACGAATAGTGTTACCAACTATGCTAATTTAAACCAGCGAGAGATTTCAAAATCACTTCGCTATATTTTGAAAAAAATAAAAGGACCAACAATAATTTTGTTGATCCTCTAAAAAGACTCTTATATAAGTTACGCATTCAATTCTTTTAATCGATATAATATTTTTAAAAATATTCCCCGCTTACAAGCGTAATCCCAACTTCCTTCTGAAAATCGTTCCGCTCTTATATAATGAGTAAGTACCGCCTTTAAAACATGTAAATCAGCTTCCGCAATTTTTTTCTCGTAATCTTCCCGGTCTATTTCTTTCAACACCTCAAAATAATCATGCACGATTAAATCGGTACTATTACATTCATCAATAAAATTCAAAAATACTTCTTCATAATCTGGGTATGCAAACTGACCCTTACTAGTGGAAGTCCAACTACAACACTCAACTAAATCATTTTCAAAATATGAAATGTAGTTAATCAGCTTTTCGTATTTCACCATACTCCCTCATTTCCTATAACTAGAAAAGAAATACCATATATCTATCAACATGTTAAAAGGTAAACAAATCGCATTATTATAGAACTAGAGTTTAGTTCACACATCAATCAGTAACTTACTTCATTGATTCGACAAATCCCTCAAAATCCCTTCCCTTACATAGGAAGAAAGTAATGTATTTTTATTCTCCGAAAAGAACTGCATTAAAGTACATATAGAATTGATTCGTAAAAAGCATAGAAATAATTCAAATATCATGATATGGTAAATGAAAGAATATTTAGACATACGAAAGAAGGATGTATATGAACGGTGCAATACGCTGGCCATTTTTTCTCGTTGGCGTTGTTATTTTTAGTTTAGGAATCTCTGTTACGATTAATGTGCAGCATTTAGGTGTTCATCCATGGGATGTTTTAAATATAGGACTCTATGAAAAATTCGGAATATCCATTGGGTTTTGGAATATTATGTGCGGCATGCTTTTAATCATCGTTTCATGGTTTTTAAACAAAAGTTACATTCGATTAGGTACGTTTCTAAATGCGTTTTTAGTCGGAGCATTTGTAGATTTCTTTTTATGGAGCGATATTTTACCTAGTGCAACACATACTTGGATCGATGTACCGATATTATTAATCGGCATTGTCATTATGGGCTTCGGTGGTGGTGTTTATAATGCTGCTGGAGTTGGTTCTGGTCCTCGTGACGGCTTTATGCTTTCCATCTCCGACAAAACCGGCTTCCGAATAAGTAGGGTACGGATTGTCACTGAAAGTAGCGTGCTAGTACTTGGCCTTATTTTAGGTGCACCTGTATTTATTTTCACGTTTTTATTTACGTTTATTCAAAGTCCAATTTTTCAATTTTTTTATTTAAAATGTAAAGCATTCATTGAAAAATTAGAAGAAAGAAGCGGCAAACGGCAACCAACAGAATCTACGATTGCAAAATAAAAGGGGTCAGAGGCTAGTCTCTGATCCCTTTTTTACTCACTTTCTTCGATTTTTCGCTTTTAGTAATCTTGCCATTCTTTCTGCTTGATTGTCATTGGAAACTTCACTCTTTTCCGTAACAACTTTCTTCTTCTCTTCTTTCCAGTCTAACGTCTCGTCCCTACTCCCCTCAATGATTGGAGCCTGCGCTTTTTCCTGTTTTTGCGATTTAGGTTTCGTTTTCTTTGGAACTCTACTTCGTTTTGCCTCCGGTTTTGATTTTCGACGGAACAATAGGCCAAGTTTATGAAGTGGAGTAAAACCGAATCTTCTTATCGCAACTTCAAGGAAAAACAATAAAAACGCTAAAACGATAAACGGTGTTATAACCGTTTGTGTTCGATAAACATTTCCATTCCAATCACGAAATGCTTCTACTGGATCCTCTAACACTTTTCCACCTGTCATAGTCGTTAGTTGCTCCATTAAAAGTGCATTCATCGGCTTTTGCTCGAACTCTGTTGAATATGGTACGACAATCCCTGTGGAGTACGTGTTTATCGGCACATCGTTATCACCTTGCGAGACTGTTAAAAAGTACATATTTGGAAGCGCTGGAAAAGTAACCTCGTATTGTCCAGGGCCGGTTTGCTTTGTGATAGCCTCGACTACTTCTCCATCATTGCTTGAAACTACAACTTGCAGTGGCATAAATGGGTCCTCTAACGCTTCAATGTTTACAGTTGCTTTTCCATCTGTTATCGATTGATGAACATCATATTGTCCACTTTCAAAAGATGGTAGCGACCATGTAACAATTTCATTCCACAAACTACTCCAACCTGTCCAAGCTGGCCAATCTCCACTCCATGCACCTGTAACGTCTGAAGTCCACGCTACCGTTCTTCCAATTCCGTAATTCATTCGGGCTAAAACCGGATCATCCTTTTCACTAATTACAAGCTCTTCCGCTCGTTGCTTAATCGTAGTCGCAATATACGCATTTAACGAAGGCACTCCTTCTGTAAAATGTCTACTCCAATCGTAGCCGCCTACGATAGATGGATAATGCGGGTTATCCTCAATATACGTTTTTGTTGTTAAGGCTGTTTCCCTAGAAAGAATACTCGGCACAGAACTTGCATCTATTACATCGTAATATCGACCAGTTCCATACTCCGCTAACTCTTCTAACAAGCTACGGTCTGCGTCTCCGCCAATCGCCACAGTAGATAAAGTAACATTATTTTCTAACCCTTCTTCAATTAGTGATTCATAATCACCATGTGGGGAAACACCATCCGTTAAAAGGATTATATGCTTTCTCTTTAACGGGAGGTCTACAAGCTGTTCATATCCTAGTTGTAATGCTGTGTAAATTTCTGTTCCACCCCCGAGTGGCGTAGACCGAATTGTTTCCATTACTTCTGCTTTATTTTCAATCGGTTCTGTTTCAACGACAATCCAAGGCTCTGTGTCAAAAGCAATAAAACCGAACGTATCCTCTTCTCGTAACAATTCTACAGAACGTGCAGCAGCTTCTTTTGCAAGGTCAAACTTTTCACCCATCATACTCCCAGAACGGTCTAACACAATGACTAGCCCTAAAGAAGGGATTTCTTTCTTTCCTTTCACGTCCATATCTACCGGTAGAATCCGTTCAATCGGTGTTTTAAAATATCCACCTAACCCAAACGATTCATTTCCTCCGGTCATGACAAAACCGACTCCGAAATCTCTTACGGCAGTTTCCATCATGTTCATTTGACTTTCACTTAAATGATGCGCAGAAACATTATGAAATAAAATGCTGTCATATTGGAGAAAGCCAGCTAGACTAGTCGGTAAAAGCTCTGATGACACTTGATCAACGTTCCAACCACTCGTTTGTAACGATTCATAAATGTTTTGACCGTTTCCATCGTTATGGACGACAAGTACTCGAGGTTCTCCACTAACATTAGTAATCGCATAAGAGAGATTGTTTTCAACAACTTCATCCGATTGTGCGATTATTTCTGCTTTAAACGTATACATACCTGTTTGTTGTAGAGGAACCTCGTACGCGAAATAATTTCTTCCTTCTGCTATTGCTACTCTTTCACGAATAACCGTTTCATTGTTTTGCGTAACAATTAATTCTCCTTCACTATCTACGTTTGATTCTACCGCTATCGTTAAAGGAATCGTTTCCCCGACAAAACCACTTTTCGGAGTTGTAAAATTACTAATTAATACGTCCTTCACATGTGCTGGTTGAAACGGAATGACATCTACTTCAACGTTTTTCGCGGCTAACAATTCAGCTTGTTTCAGAACATTTCCGCTTGTTTCTACCCCATCTGTTAAAAGTACTACTCTCCCTTTTGCATCAGGAGGAATATATTGAGAGGCGAACGTAAGACCTTCTTCTAAATTTGTAAAATACGTTTCATCATTTTTGGAAACCGAAGATAATTTTCCCGGCTCTGTTGAAAACGCTCGTTCTAGAGTCGTTTTATTTGCGAGTGTAGCAACTGCCACCGCATCCTCTTTCCCTTTACTAGCAACTGCAGTGTTAACTGCCTTAAGCATTTCATTCTCTACTCGTTTCACACTTTCTGACTGATCGACGATAAAGATCGTATGAAGTCCTTGAACGGGATACAATAGTTGCGGCACACTAAGCGCTAAAATAAGAAGTAAATAGACGAAAGTTCGTAAAGTTAGTATCGTATATTCCTTCACACCTTTTTTCATCTTTAACTTTAAATAGAAAACCAAACTTACTATACTCGGCAATAGCAGCAGCAACATGAGAGGTTTCTCAACTTGAAATAGCACGGCGATAAACCTCCCATTCTATTAATAATAGAAAAAAAGCTAACAATAAAAAGATAAAACTAACATCCCTTACAATTAACCCCTCTTCTCGCTCTACCTTGTCAGCACCAATAGAAAAGCTAGGTGCCGGAGTGATTGTTTTCTCACTGTCTTCTAACAATATATAAAGATATTTTTCTTCCACTTTATCCTCATATGTTTCGCGAATCGTATACAAACCTGGTTCGACTGGTAGTTCAATTGGCTCGTCCAAACCTTCCATTTTTGTAATGTGATCTCCATTTATTAATTCTAGGTTTTCCACTAACGGAGATACATCATAATTCAATATTTCCCCTGGAATAAAATACCCTATTAAACTGCTCTTCTCTAATAAAAATTGCAACGAATTGTAAAAAAACAATGGAAAACTAGGGTGTAATGGCCAATCCGAGTCTTCAATGTCAAAGCCTAACACGACGATTGGATACCCTTCATATGTACCAGCTTGAATGAGCGGTACACCTTCCGCATCTACAATCGTTTCTAACCCTTCTATCTCTGTATCATAGGCATTTGCAATATAAACATTTTGCATATCTACTAAATGTAGTAATCGATGTTGGGCATCTAAACGATATTTTCCTTCAATCGGATTTTTAGCTCCCTTATGTCCGAATACAACTTTCGGACCGACCGGCCATTCCTCTTGATCGAGACCTTTCACGAAATGTACCCCTGCATTTTCACCATTTGAAGAACCAGATACGTGGATCGTATTTGCACCGCCAATTTCAACGGCTTTCGTAACAAACGGATGAATTCCACTATGTAGATATACGTCCGAAGGTTGTTCCTCTATTAAAAAGGTAAATTGATTATTGTCGAGCTTGTAAGCTTCATCACCTGTAATAACAGCTTCATAGTAAAAGGCTGGGGTAAGATCCTGTAATGAAACGGTCACTGTAGACTGAGCATCCACATCGGTTGTTTGTTCATTAATCTTTTCTCCATCGCCATAAATAATAAGCTCCACTTCTTTTGCTTTTAGTGATTCATTATAAATCGTCGTAATCCCAATTATTTCATCATGACGCTTTGCAACACCAAATGTATGTACAGCTACATTTTCCGTAGCACTTCCAACATTTTGAACATGGAGAGAGATGCCATCGTTTATTGTCGGTAATTCATCTCTTTTATCATATTGATCTGTAAATACATAAATTTGTCCAGTCGATTCCCCAATCAACCCTTGTGCAAGAACGATCGAATCAGTAATATTCGACTGGGCGTAACTAAGTTGTAAACTTTCCACTGTATTTAACCAATCACGTTTCGTATTACCTGCTTCATTAAAAAGAGCGGGAGTACTTTTTGCCTCAAGCACGGTAATTTTCTGGTTATCTACTTGACTAATAAGCTGCATGGCTTGTTCCTTACTTAATTCTAATCTCGTTTTCCCTTCATTCTCTAATGTACCCATTGAAGCTGAAGTATCAAAAATAAAGACAATATGTTCTCCTTCTAAACCTTTCATTTCATAGAATGGCTTCACTAGAGCAAAAATGAGTAAGAGTAATATGAACAATTGCAAATACATAAGGAGGTGATGTTGAAGCTTTTTCCACCAAGCTTGAGCTTCATATTCATACATCCACTCTTTCCACAACAACACAGACGGTATTGTTTTTGTTTCGTATTGTTTGCGAAAAAAATACATCATTATTACAAACAATAAAAATATAGTAAATAAAAAGTATATTGGATATAAAAATCCCATTAATATCACCTTATCCAACCTTGAGAGGTCATTCTTTTAAACAATATATCTTCAATTCTTTCAGAAGACGAGCAAAGTAAGTAAGAGATGCCTCTCTCAAAGCAAAAACTTTTCATATATTCAATCCGGTTGTTCATTTTCGTTATATATGACTTTCGCGTGTAATCCGTAACAGTTACATTTACACCTTGCTTCGTTTCACTGTCTTCCAGCAAAAAATCACCCGTAAAAGTTGGCTCTAATTCCTCTTTGTCTACTAAATGAAGCAATAACACTTGCTGTCGATTTGCTTGAATTTTTTTCAACGTAAGTTCAACAGAGGAAATCGGCTCCATTAGATCCGTAATAACAATAGAAATACTACTCTTTCGTTGAATAGTTTGCGCCACTTCTTCACTAAAAAGAGCTGTTGTGTCTTTCGGTTTTATGTTTTCTACTACGCGAACCATCTCATACAAATACGACTTTCCTTTTCGATAAAGATAAGGAGCATCTTCACTATGAACAGGAATGATTGAAATACGATCATCATTACATAATCCAATGTAAGCGATGCTAGCGGTAAGTTGCTTTGCTAACTCCCACTTTTCAGGAAGAACACTCATTGATTTTGTACAATCTAAATAGATGGATACGCTCAATTCTTGTTCGTCTAAATATCTTTTAATATAGTGCTTGTTCGTTCGTGCATAAATGTTCCAATCTACTTGCCTTAAGTCATCACCAGGCTGATAGACTCGATAATCGGAGAAATCATGAGAAGAACCGAATCTTGATGACTTCCTAGACCCTTTTTGCCAGCTTCTCTTCAATTTTCCGCTTTGAATCGAGTACGCTTGAAGTTGCCGTGATAATTTAGCACTTAACAAGGTAATCACCTTTTTTCCAATTTAGTCTATATGTTGCATAACGTCTTCTAAAATTTCATCAACTTCTACACCGGATGCTTCACCTTCAAAGTTTAAGAAGAGGCGGTGACGAAGAACTGGAAAGGCAGTTTGTTTTATATCTCCTTTCGAAACATGAAAACGTCCTGCGCAAAATGCCCTAGCTTTTGCGATCCGAATTAAACTTTGTAATCCACGTGGACCTACACCGTACCGGACATATTGTTTTACTTTTTCACTAGCATGCTCGTCACTTGGATGTGTTGCCATAATTAGCTTTACTGCATAATCTACCATTTCATCAGAAACTAAAATTTCTTTTACACTTTGTTGAATCTTTATAATCATTTCTTGATTCATGACTTTTTCTGGTTTTGTGCTTTCTACCCCTGTTGTACGATTAATAATTTCATAAAGATCTTGCTTGCTAGGGTATCCCATATTTATTTTTAATAGAAAGCGGTCCATTTGCGCCTCTGGTAGCGGATACGTACCTTCCATATCAATCGGGTTTTGCGTAGCTAATACGAAAAAAGGAGCCGCTACTTTTCTCGTTTCACCCATTATCGTTACCGTTTTTTCCGCCATCGCCTCTAATAACGAGCTCTGCGTTTTCGGAGTAGCCCGGTTAATTTCATCTGCAAGTACCACATTGGCAAAAATAGGACCTTCATGAAACACGAATGACTGTTTACCATCATCTTGTAACTCAATCATTTTTGTTCCTGTAATATCAGACGGCATTAAGTCTGGCGTAAATTGAATCCGTGAAAAACTTAACTCCATTACATCCGAAATTGTCCGAATAAGCATCGTTTTACCGACTCCAGGCATACCCTCTAACAGCGCATGCCCTTCTGCTACCATTGCCCAAATTAATTGTTCAATTACTTCTTCTTGACCAACAATTACTTTACTTATTTCTGCCTTCACCTGTTTAATATGTGATTGCAAAAGCGCTAGTTCTCTTTCTCTTTCTTCCAAGCTAATCACTCAATTTTCCCCTTTCGGATCAATCTCACTGTAATAGTTTTTTACGATTTCTTCGAGTTTTGATGGCAACTTCATTCGCTCAAGTGATTCGCGATATGTTTTCTCGTACGTCGCATAATACTCTTCATACGACTGCACTTGTCCCCTAATGACTGGTGAATTCGGATCAACCTCATATTCCGAATTTCCTTCTCCTGTTGGGCCACCATCAACTTCTGTATTCCCTTCTCCATCCACATTGGAAGGAAACGTTAATTCCCGTGATCCAGTTCCAATTCCTGCACCTGAACCACCTTGGCCTTGGCCTTGACCCTGACCTTGTCCCTGGCCTTGACCCTGACCTTGTCCTTGACCTTGTCCTTGACCTTGGCCTTGACCTTGACCTTGGCCTTGACCTTGACCTTGACCTTGACCTTGGCTATTTTGTTGGTTCGGATTACTGTTGGGTTGATTCATATTCGAAAGTGCTAAGGTTGATGGATTTAAGCCAGCACTTGACATCTTTCCATATTGATTAGTCGCTAACGATTGTAAACCAGCTAATAAACTTTCTAATTCTTCTAAAGAGGCTAGTTCGTCAAGTAATGCCTCTAATTCTTCTAATAGTGCAGCTAATTCCTCTTCACTTAATTGATCCATCTCTAATTTGTCTTGATCAAGCAAACTTTCTGCAAGCTGTTTTAACTGTTCCAATTGCTCGTCGTTTAAAGTTGCGAGGTTACTCATTAGTTCATTCATTTTTTTATCCAACTCATCATAATTTCCTTTTAGAGCAAGTTCCGCTAACTCATTTTTCGGATTTTTATCGGATAAATCTTTCAATGCTTCCTTCTTTTCTTCAAGCTCCTTTAAACGTTCATTTAAATCATTTTCTTTTTTCATCAATTCTTTTAGGAGCTCGTCGGATTTTTCTATTTCTTTTAACGGGTCTAGTTTCGCAACTTCTGCATCAACCTGTTCTTTTTCAAGCTTTTCTTCTACTAATTCTTTTAACTCATCCTTCGTTTCCTTCACAATTTTCTTATCTTCTTCTAACATTTTTGCTTCTGACATCGTTTCGTTAGGTAAAACAAATAATACACTCGATATTAAAATAGCAAAACAAGCGATGAACAGCCGTTTCCAATAAAGAGATGGCAGCTTCTCATTCAAAATTACGTCTTCTTTTTCACTAAGTCTGCTTACTGTTTCTTTCCGCTGAAGCTGTGCCATTAACGAATTTTGTTTACTAAATGAAAGTGCTGTAGAAAGACGGTTATCCCCCATGAATTGATCGGCGTACGATGCAGCATCATAAATAGATGGCTTTTTCCATAAATAGTAACCAATAAAAACTAGAAGTACTAGTACACCTATAAATAACGCTTTTTGCAAAACATAGAGAGTTACAACGATACGCGCAAATAAGAAAACAGTTAAGATGGACAAACTCGCATACATCATTCCGGTTTGCACATTTCGATTAAAAAATTGCACACGTAGCTTCCGCCGAACCTTTCGTAAAAGACTCGTTAGCTTCTCATTATCGTTCATGATTACCCTTTCCTTTTCGTTGGTCTCATGTTTGGTCTAAGCTTTTTAATGCTAATAAAGATTAATAGAGCCGAAAGTAAAAGATAGGAAATGACCATACCTATTCCTAAAGACATTGTAATACCAGTAATTGTTTCGAATTCAATTTTGAAATGCTGCTCAAAATTTAACATTAAGTAAATAAACGGGTTAAACATCGCAATAAAATACGGTGCTGGATTTGTACTTGGCGTTGTCATACCTTGTTGTGTATAAGCTATTGTAAAAAACGTGAGTACTGCTGTACCTGCTGCTAAAAAGAAAGCTACACCGTACGTACATATCATAGCGACAATGGTCTTTTTAATGATAGTTGAAAAGAATACCCCAATACTTCCCAATGTAAGCATCGTTAAAAGGTACGTACCGAACGTTATAAATAATAACGACGGCGAAATTCCACCGAATAAGAAAACAATACTGTAAAGTGGAAGTGATGAAAGAACGATTAATAATAAAAACGACAACGAAGATCCAAGTTTACTTAAAATAATGCTTGTCGACGTTTGCTGCGTTGTTAATAGAATATTTAATGTTTGTTTTTCTCGTTCACTACTAATAACACCAGCTGTTAAACCTGGCGTCATAAAGAAAATTAACGCAAGTTGTACGAAAGCCATGACCATAAACATGGATTTACTCTGTTCCGGTCTAAACATTCCCATCGAGCTATACCTCGTTGTCATGTAAATGAAAAATAGGGCAATAGCTCCTAACACAATTAAATATAGTAGGATGGCAAGGAAGCTTTTAATAGTTCGAAAGCGTAATTTAAATTCTTTATTTAACATCGGATTAATCATTTGGGCTTTCATTACTCCACCCCTTTCGTAATTTCTAAAAAGATGTCTTCTAAATTTGATTCTTCCTGACTGAAACTCAAAATCATAATTTCATTATTTAATGCCGTTTTTAAAAGATTGATTTGATCTTCGTCTGTCCCTTCAAAAGCAAACGAAATAACATTTTCCTTTTGTTCACTGCGTTGAATGTTAGATACAGCAGGAATATCTTCAAAAAATTGAATAGCTCGTTGAACATCACTTAGTAACGATACTTTTAACACTTTATTTGATTGTAACTGTTGCTGAATTTCTTCTACCTTTCCTGTCGCAACTAACTTTCCACCATTAATAACACCTAGTACATCACACATTTCTGCTAACTCTGGGAGAATGTGAGACGAAATCATGATTGTTTTCCCCATATGTTTTAATTCTCGTAATATTTCTCTCATTTCAATACGCGCCCGTGGATCAAGTCCAGATGCAGGCTCATCTAATATTAATACTTCTGGATCATGGATTAGTGATCTTGCTAAACAAAGTCGTTGCTTCATTCCGCGAGAAAGTAAATCAACGTATGCATCTTTTTTATGACTTAGGCTAACTAAATCTAACAATTGTGGAATTAGTTTTTGACGTTCTTCATAAGGAATTTGATAGCTAGCACCATAAAAGTCTAAATACTCTTCCACTTTAAATTGATCATACACTCCGAAGAAGTCAGGCATATAACCAATATGTTTTCTCACCTTTTGTGGTTCTTTCGTTACATCAAAACCATTGACGAGCGCCGTACCTGATGTTGGTGCAAGAAGTGTCGCGAGAATGGAAAACGTCGTCGATTTCCCAGCTCCGTTATGACCAACAAACCCGAAAACTGTCCCTTTTTCAATAGTAAGGTTGAGGGAATCTAGTGCTGTAAAACTACCATATTTTTTTGTGAGATTTTTAATTTCGATCATTGTTCAGTTCCCCCTCGATCTCGATTGCTGGCACAGTAATTTCTGAATCAGTAGATGGATCAATTTTCACCATTATCTGTATCGAGTTATTTTCATTGATATACACTTCTACATTCGAGTCAATTGTGACAGTACTTTCATTCGGTAAATCTTCAAACTCATTTGTTTTACTATTCAATAAAAAGTATTCTATATACTCATTTCTCGTTCTAAGCTTCAGCTTTATTTTATTTATCGCATCTTTTTCTTTATTAATAATATCTGGCAACTGATACTCGATTGTATAGCTACCTGGACCTAAATGGATAAATTGCTCCCCGTAATCCAATCCGTTATGGTAAATCGTGCCTCTTTCACCTTCCATTACAGAAATCGTTGGAGAGAAATGTTCTTCTTTCATATTAAAGATTCCCACTTCATCTATTTGCATTTTTACTGGAATAGCAACTAAATGCATGGAAGTACTATTTTCACTCTTTCCATTAACTTTCGGTTCCAATATAGATTGATGAACATATCCAATCAGTATTGGTTGATCAATCGAAAATACTTGATTATTATTGAGAAGCATGGAAAGCATTTGATATTTTCTCCACTCTTCTAACTCGTCTTTTTCAATATTGGATCCATAATGGCTCGTCATTTTTTTGTGTATCTCTGGAAAAACACGACCACTAACGAATTGAGTTGGTGCCGTTAAGACGTTTGCCACATTTTTTTGCGTAATTTCGGAGTTCACTTGGAATTTTTCACCTATTCCAATGTCCCCTAATTTAGTTGCACTGCCCCCAGCTAATAAGTGTGCGTCTTTTAGCTCATAAGGAAGTAAGTTTTCAACGGTACCGACTATTTTTTCACCTTCAATACTGAGATTAACATTCATATCTCCTAAGTCCACAGATTGAACTTTTCCTAGTGCAGAACGAATAGACCAATAATCAACATTGTTATACGTTATTTCTGTCCCTTGTACGCCAGTCTGAATGTAAGCGTGACGTCTTGCTGTTTCAAAGTTATTATCATAACCATACACAATTGGGAACAAATCTACTCCTTCATGCTCAGTAGAAATTTTGTACGCTCCACCACTATTCGTTAGTATTGATATAATACCAACACCTGAAGCTGGCTGAGACGAGTCTTCATTCATTAACAATATAGTAGATTCGTTAATTTGCGTTCCTGCGATTCGATCTTTCGCACCAATGACAAAGATCATCACACTAGTCGTAATCGCAATCGTCGGAATAATCCACCACGCATGTTCACGTTTATCCTTTTTGTAAAGAATAAAATATAATACAGGTATTAAAACTATTAAATAAATAATAAATGCTCCAATTAATAAGGGAACGGAAATAATGGAGCCCGGAAACGATTCTCCAACACTTGTCAGTTCGTAAAGGTTTTCATAAAAACTAGGATGGTGGTAGCTATTCACGTTTTTACTAGAAGCTTTTTGTAAAATGGCCCTCCACCACAAATTTAAATGCTCCCAATCCTTCCAAGCATCTGATCCTAAATTACTATTTACTTGTGTAACCTTACCAAGGCCAATTGATTTATGATAAACGAGTGGAACATCGCCATCCTTTGCGATTACTTGAGCGTTTTCATCACTTCCTTGACCAGTAAACGTTGAAATTCCAGTTGGTAAACTTCCATCTTCAACGAGAGAATCCAATGCAACTTCAGTGGATGGTTGGAAGAGTAAAAAATCTTGTAATTCTCCTAAGTCGTTGGAAATCCCTATTTTCGTATCATAAATAATCGATCCACCGCTAGCTACCCATTGTTTGATGGCGGTTTGTTGCTCCGAAGTAAGCGTTGATATAGCAAAATCATGTACAAGTAGCACATCGAACATTTCTAAACCGAACGATTGAGTAGGAATGTTATCGGCTGAAACATTTAATAACTCAATAGGTTCCGATTGATGACGAATTAGTTTGAAATAATTTACTGCATCGAAGTTATTACTTAGCACTCCAACAACTAACCGATTGTCGCCTAAATAACGAGGTTTTGCGGACGCATTACCTTTTAGCTTAATTTCTTTCCCTTTTTCTACTCCTCCTTCATAAAAACTAATAAAATTTGGAGGTGTGTTGCCATAATAGGAGAAATATTCGTTCATCCCTTTTACAGACAGCTCTACTGTTTTCGTTTCTCCAGCTCCTATTTCTACTGGCACAACGTAGCTACCTGATGCATTGTAACTCGGACTCGAGAAAACGACTAAATCTCCTTTTATATACTCACCGTTATTTTTTAGCTGGACCCTAACTGGGAATCCTTTAAACTGTTGAACTTTATTATCAACCCCATATTCCACCTTCACTTCTACGTTAGTTTCTGCATTGGTGGTCGTAGGATTTAAAAAACTAAACAGTAGTGCAATAAGCATAAAATACATAAATTTCCTCAAGTGACTTCCCCCTATATCATTATGTAACCTAAATCTTATTTCTCTTTTTTGGTAAAATAATAACTTCTATCTTCTTAGACGGTAAATGGAATGAAAAAGTTTTCCTTTTCTACATATATTTCTTTAAAAGATTACATTGCACTCTGTATCGATTCCCAATCAACAAGTTTTCTTAATAGCTCATCAACGCTCCAAAGAATAATAGAAGCTAAAGTTGAGCCGATAAACAAAATCCCCCCAAAAAAGCCCCATTCCCCAAATGGTTCCTTAAAAATAAAACCGACGATAAACACACAAACTAGACCGAAAAAAAGATGAATCCCAAACGATACTGCAAGCCTTTTCCTCTTCTGTATATTTCTCGTTAACCTTTCAGCTAAAAACGTAACAGGCATACCGTACAGTAAAATAAACGGTGTCCCATACATGAGAAATACCCCATACATTCCCCAAAAGATAGATGAGTCACCACCCCAAACTACTAAAAATAACGGGACTAGTAAGCTTGTTAAAATAAACGCAATTATCTTCCTTAATATCACCAAAATCCCTCATCCCCAAAAAAGTAAAGAGACGACAAAATCTCTCTTACTATAAATTCCATACGGCTTAAAAAAATCCTTTTTATGTAAGAAATATGTTGAACCTTGTCGATTTGGTTCCATCATAAAAGACCGACTGCTTCTGTTGTAGTCGGTCTTTTTTTCTGTAGCACAACCATTACTTAAGGGACTTTTTTAACTCGTTTAAAACATAATTTTCTCGTTTCACCCAGCTGTTCTGCTCTACTTCATTTATTATTTTGTTATTTTGTACAATCGCTTCGTTTATGGAGACCCATTTAGGTGTAAATTGCAGGGCTGCTTCATAATCATCTAGCTTTAGAGCATATTGTTCCTTATCTGTTAAATCTCGATAATGGAGTTCAGTAATTTTTGGATCATTTTCGATTCTTGTTAAGTATTTTTGAAAAGCTGTTAAGTAATTTTCGATCCTTGTTAAGTATTTTTGAAAAGTTGTTAAGTATTTTTCGACTCCTGTTAAGTATTTCTGAAAAGCTGTTAAGTAATTTTCGATTCCTGTTAAGTATTTCTGAAAAGCTGTTAAGTAATTTTCGATTCCTGTTAAGTATTTCTAAAAAGTTATGATGTTCATATTCATCCCGGCGTTTTTCTACTCCATTTCCTAACTTTTTTCCTACTAACTCTCCAACACTTCTATTCTTTCTGCTTGTACATTAATTAGTTCCTTCTCCAAGTCACTCTTTTGCTCTAAGAGGATTTTCAAAACTCTAGATACGTCTATTTTCGTTTTTTCTGTTTGGTCGTAACAGTCATTAATTTTTCCGTGTACAATCCAATCAACAATGATGCCGTCAAAGAAGTAGTCTGCAAATGTTAATAATCCACCTGTCTCGAAATTCGCATCAAAATGACTTTCAATATCTAACAACTCCTCTTGAAACTGGCGTAAACGGCTTTGAGCTTGATGTATGTAACGTTTTGCCTCATCAAACCGACTATGTTTCATTGCGGTAGAAATGATCCCTCCACCGAACATATCAAATGTGGACCAATTTTTTGCCGAATTTAATTCATTCAACGCTCTATTTAATGCCAAAACAGTGCTATTACCCGCATCTATTGCCTCTTCATATTCTTTTAAACTAGCAGTTATCGTTGCTTCTCGATCAGCAAGTGTATATAGTCTTTCGCTCCATATGGAATGTTTGTCATGAATTAAGCGCTCTTTTTCTTGAATAATTTTTTCATACTCTATATCGGCATACGCAACATCGAGGTGCTTATCCTTATATTCTTCTAACTCTCGCTCCATATCGGAAATTGTTTCTAACGCTTCAGTGTACTTTAACTTCGCAGCTAATACTTCTTGCTGCTCTTTATCTAACTTTTCAAGCTTTCTACCGATTATTGTGTAAAAAATATTTGATAAGGAGAAGCTTTCTAATCGAGTAACATCTTCCTTTTCTTTCAACAATTGCTTTTCTAATTTATTTTTCTTAGATTCTTCTGCCTGTAAGGATGCATGTAACCGTTCGATATGCTCCTCATATTTTACTTTTTTACGCATTTTTTCTTTTGATACTATTAACTTTTCATTTAAGTCTGTGAACAAATTGTTTCCCCCTTAATACTTCTATACTAATAGTACGAAATATTAAGTATAGAAGTTTCATTACGTTAAAACGAAAAAAAGAGTAACGAAGCATCGTTACTCTAGTATATCTTAGTTATTCTCCCGGCCACATTTGGTTGTTGTACGCCATGTCCCAGAACATATATTCAAATCGTGTTGTGTTTAAAAAGATTTTCTCTAATTCTAGTAGCTCAGTGTCCGATTTTCCTTCTGCTAATTCATCCATTAAATCAATACACCACGTTGCAAGCTGACCAAATTCCTCTGAGCTGTACATACGAACCCATTCACCATACAACTCATGATCCGTTGCACCAGGAATTTGACTTAACTCTTTCCCAATTTCCCAATAGCTCCACGCACAAGGCAAAAGGGCTGCTACGAGTTCCGCCAACGTCCCGTTTTGTCCTTTATGTAACATATAATGTGTATAAGCTAAAGTGATAGGAGACGGCTCCGCATTTTCTAACTCTTCAGGAGATATACCAAACTGAGCTGCATAACTACGGTGAAGATCCATTTCTTCATGTAGCGTTCCGTGCAATAGCGCTGCAAATTTCTCCATCGTTTTCACATCTGTTGCTTTTAATGCCCCAATACTGAACAATTTAGCATAGTCAATTAAATACACATAATCTTGGACCATATAAAATCTGAATTTCTCTTTATCTAGTGTCCCGTTCCCCATTTCCACCACAAATGGATGGGAATGATTTTGTCTCCAAATTGGCTCTAACTTCTCTTTTAATCTCTCAGTAAATTTCATTTGTATCCTCTCCTTTTTAAAAATAAAAAACCACTCTCTAAAAGAAAGTGGTTATAGTTGAAAGAGACATACCTGTCCTATATACTCCACTTCCCTTCGCTAGCATTACCTAGAGCAGGTTAAAGGGTTAAGACAGATTGTCTCTCTCAGCTAAAAAAGCACCCCTAGTGTTTTTACACTATTTAATTACATCTTGATGTTAACAAACATTCTGAACATTTACAAGGCATATCATTTTCATACACTAGTTTCTATGTGTTGACTTTATGAAAGTTAACAACATTTGCGAATATAAATCCGGTTGGTCTCTATGAACTAAATGTCCAGCGAATGGAATGATGCCTAAATGTATATGTTGATTCATTTCCTTAAATGTATTGGTTGCTGAAACTTCTAATTCTTTTTCTTCACCAATTAAACATAGAGCAGGAGTGTTGAGTTCGGCAACATCCGCTATTTCTTCAAAAGGATAAAAGTCTTTTTCGTTAAATGAACGTAACAGTGATCTCCAGTCATTTTCTCCATGTATTTGATTTAAGTAAGTTACTACTTCTTCGTTTTTAAATAAGTGTTCTTCGTATCTTTCCGCTTCATCTTTTGTTAGTTCCTCCCAGTTATCTGGTTTAATAGGAAAAATACCTGAAAAACAGACTGAAAGTACTCTATTAGGATACTTCTTAGCAAAAAGTAACGCAGCAATCCCACCGATTGATACGCCTGCAATATGACATGCTACAATATTTAATGAATCTAACGTATCTAAAATATCATCTGCACTATGACTGAAATAATGATCAATCGGACCAACGGATTTTCCGTGTCCTCTTAAATCTGGACGAATCACTTTATATCCTTTACTACAAAAAAATTCACTTTGTTCCTCATATTCTGTAAATCCAGTCATTCCACCAGAATGAATTAAGACTAAAGGTTCACCTTCACCTGCAATCGTTGTATGCAAAATCATACGCCTTCCCCCTTGGATGTTTTCCTGATTATACCATTAATAGATTCATATAAATAATATTATTTAAATATTTTAGATTATGTTAAGATATAACCTATGTTAACTTTAATTTCATTTTGGTTTACTCTTACTTAAGCGGAGGTAATTATGTACAAATTACGCGGACATCATTTATTTTGCCTACTCGGCTATCGAGGGATGGGGTATTCAAAAGAGTATGTGGAGAATATGACGAAATTGCATCAAACGCTTCGAAACGATCCTGAAACATGGATTCAAATCGTAAAAGGACCAGATCAATTGTGTGAAAAATATCCTAACACCGGTGAATATCATTGTAAAGACAAAACCATATATGAGCGGGATGCCGCTATTTTAGAAAAGATGGATTTAAAAATTGGGCAAATGCTAAAATGGAAAGACATTGAATTTCGAATTCGTCAGCATGTAGTGCCAACTGATATACAAACCGTTTGTGAGTCTTGTTCATGGAGAACATATGGTGTGTGTGAGGAAGGTGTACAGGAAATGTTGGATGGGAAAGGATTGAGAAAAGTAGAGTAATTGGAAAACAGTTCTTACTCTCTTAGCAAGAACTGTTCCCCCCCCTTCCTATACTACTCATTGATTAATTGTGGATATACTTTTACAAAATACTCTTCTAATAGCTGTTCTAGTTTACCATCTTGAGAGTAATATTCTCGATCAGCTATTTCAATGACCTGATAAAAACTGTCCTCGACCATTTCCCCTGCTTCTAGAGCTTTAAAAAACTGCCACATCTCGTAGCCATACTTTTTCATAATAACTGCACATTCATTGGCACCTATTTTTACTAAAACGTAAATTAAATCGTTTAAATAATCGGATACACCTACTTCTTCAATATCCCCCTGCATCCAATTGAAGAAACTTTCATGCCCTCCGCTTTCTAGCTCTGAATAGTACTGAAAGACGATAAATAATTCGTTGAGCATTTTACTTTCTGTTGGATAATCATTACTACTTATTATTTGTATTACTGCATTCCATATGTCGTCTTTACTCATCTTTTCTAGTTTTGTCATTGTCCTATCTTCTTTCTTTAGTTAGTTTACTTTTTTATTTTTCGACAAAATGTTTGAAAAACCTCTATATCACTTGTGATTTTTTGATAAATATTTAAAGCTTGTTTGCAATTAAAATAAACGAGCTTGTCCAAGTTCCATATTCACGCTGACTTTACATAGTTTTATGCTTAAAAAATCGGAGGGTATGCACCACTTTGACCAAGCATATGCATCACTTCCCGTTTCCTATGCACCAACACTACCTTTATGCTGACTTTTCGGTAGCTTATGCACCACAACCGGTGAGGGTATGCACTACTTTGACCTAACCTATGCACCACTTCCCGTTTCCTACGCACCAGCACTACCTTTATGCTGACTTTTCGGTAGCTTATGCACCACAACCGGTGAGGATATGCACTACTTTGACCTAACCTATGCATCACTTCCCGTTTCCTATGCACCAGCACTACCTTTATGCTGACTTTTCGGTAGCTTATGCACCACAACCGGTGAGGGTATGCACCACTTCTCGTTTCCTATGTACAATTACTCTTATGCCATAAAAGAAGGTCCCCGAAGTCAGTTTTAACTGATTTGGGGACCGCCACTATTCATTAATTTGTTGTTGAACTTGTTGAATTTTCTGTTGAGCTTTTTCAAGTTCTTTTTGAGCAAAGTGACACGCCTCTGCTTCTGGACTATTAGAGCTAACTTGCTTTAAATGATGATGCGCTTGATGGATTATGTCTTGTGCTTCTTGTAGAGTGCTTTTAAAATTCATACGGTTCATCCCTTCAGGTCATTATTCCCATTTAACTTGTGCAAATCTATGCCGGAATACACTTATGATACGAATATATTTTTTAATTAAAAGACTCTGCCATTTTAACGAGCTGCTTTTTACTAAGTTCTGATGGAGTAACTTTTGAGAAATATGTGATTTCGTAATAGAGATCTCCATCCTGCCATGAAAGGATTCTTTTCATTGTGTCTTTCGGAATAAACACTGCTTCTATGTTATTGTGTATGACAACTTTCCTTTGCTTTATTTCATTAGAATATGTAATGGGGATGTTTGTAATTCGATACTCAATTACATTCTTATCTTTTATTTAAAAGTCTCACTCTTAGTTGATGATCGGTTGCCCCAGATTCTAGCATGCTCATTTCTTCAAATGGAACTTTAGTAGGAATTTTTACATCTAAGGGAAAGTTAGAACGTTCGATTTTTTTCATAACTTCTGATGTATTATAATCATACATCTTGCTTCTCATGACCGACCAATTAACTGCTAGAGAAAGAAATGCAAACATAAAAAGAAATATTACAATGAATTCTTTCCTATTCATTCTATCACCAACCTATTAGACTAATAATAAGTTTGACGCTGAAAAAATTAAAAATGTTTCATTAATAAAAAAAGCAGAGGACATTTACTGTCTCTGCCAATCTCATCCTTACATATACTTCCCAACGAACTTCCATATTGTGTTCCAGTACGTTTCTGGATCTACTTTTTCCGCCTCTCCGTGACCAGCCCCAGGAATGACAAGCTTTTCTTTATCCACGGTTGTTGCTTCATATACTTCTTCTAACATTTCATACGGAACAAATGTATCGGCATCACCATGTATGAAAAGCATCGGTGTTACATTTTTAGCAACTTGGTCAACTGCTGACGCTTCGTATAAATCGTAGCCGGCACGTAATTTAGTTACTGTGTTAGCCGCATTCATTACTGGAAAGGGTGGTAAACCGAACAAATCATCTAACTGATACGTAAACACATCACTAACTGATGTGTAACCACAATCTTCAATAATAACTCTTACATTAGAAGGTAGTTCCTCACCTGATGCCATCATTACTGTTGCGCCACCCATAGAAATACCGAACAAGACAATCTCAGCTTCTGGATCCAATGCAATTATTTCATCAATCCATTGCAACATGTCTAGTCGATCATGCCAACCCATTCCGATGTAGTTACCTTCACTATTACCGTGTCCACGAAGATCAGGTGCTAGTACGTTAAACCCTTCTTCATAAAAATTGCGAACCCACCTTGTCATACCTGCCGCGCTGCTCGTATATCCGTGAGCCACAATTGCCCACTTAGAGTTTGAATCACCGTTTTTATACATATCAGCATGTAGTTTTAATTGAAGCTTATCATTTGAAACGATGGACATGGCAGTCGGCGGGTACTCGAGTTTAAACTGATTATCAGCGACCCGTGCCTCTTCCGCTACGTCCGCCATCGCCATTAGAGCTTCGCTATCTTCCAAATGTGGATTCTCATCTAAATATTCTTTTTCATCATTTGCATTCAGTGCAAAATTATAAAAATAATTACCAATTAAGCCGTAAGCAACCATTAATAAAATGACGCAAACAGATAAAATAATGACAAGTTTCTTTTTCATTTTTCTCTCCCCAATTACTCTCTTAATCTACGAAACGTAAAACTATTTATTTTTATTGTGATTTTATCTTATCATAGCGTAACTAATTTATAATCTATAAATAATAGAATAATCCGAATTAAACTCAAAAACGTTGGTTCATGACAGACCAACGCTAATGTCTAATTCTCCTCGCAAATTTAAACACTAGATAAAGTACATATAAGGAGAGAAAATAAATAACCGCTGAGTAAACAACACTCCAATTTCTATAATGTAATACGTTAATGTAAACTGAAAATAATTCAAGTAAAACAAATATAATAGTCCAAACTGAAATATATAAAAACTTTCGAAATTGATTACTAAATAGAGGAAAATAGTTAAAAGCTATATATAATACAATCGCCTCTCCTGCAACGATGAACAAATATTTCCATTCCACTAGCATTTCATCAAAATACCAGTATAAATTGTATTTGTTATCAAGGTACATATCTGTTAACAAATTCAATATGATGGCAAATTGTAATGTAATAATAAGTTCTTGTATAGGTTTTTTTCTAGGTATGAATATAGCTATAACTAGAAATACAATGACCATTATAAGATAGAGAACGAACAACAAGAACACCTCATTTTTGTAAAACAATATGTATTATTATTACTACCTTTACTCATTTGATTCGTTTAGTTTTATATATCATCCACTTTGTCTAATAATCCCATAAAAAATGCCCGAAAAGAAAAATCCCAAGCATATCATATATGCTGACTTTTCCAATCGAGCCTTTGTTCACTTTTTTAAAAAGTTTGAGTGGTTCTACGCACGCTCAAATAACCGTTAGGACTTCCAGTTTTCCACCTTTTCATCCATCTCCTTCATTAATTTATTTATATGAACAGATGAATAATTAAATATTTTACTATGGATACGATTAGGGAACAATTTTTTAATATCTTTCTCATAATAGGAGCCGTCACCAGGCATTGTGTAACTTAAGATTTCTAAGCCTCTTTCACTATCATTAACATGTAGAACGAGCGGAACCGACATAGATGTACCGGACTCTATTACTTTATCCTCTATGTAGTATTCAGAAATTAACGCCCAAACGTATATTTCTCCTAGTTTTTCATTCGAAGCTAGCACTTCGTAGGCAGTAAAAATTTCTCCTCCAAAGTTCGGTTCTATTACTTCCTGCTTTAAGTATTTTTCTATTGTTCCTTCTTCTTCTTTCGTAAGGCTAATCTCTCCAGCTTTTACGATTGTTTGGAAACCTACTAGTACGAGCACCACAACTATTAATAACAAAAACCATTTTCTCCCCATACATCATCCTCCAATAAATAAATTTAAAATATCAGACGATACAAAGAACAAAATGGTTTCAAAATTAATTTATTATAAACAAAACTAATGCAATCGTTAAACCGATATTAATACTTACATCTTTTACAACGTTTCGTTTTTCTCTTCTCTTTTCCAATATAGCTAGTATTTTTCCTCCAATTATTAATACAATCGGCACAGAAATGAACGTTTTGCTAACAAATGCATTTACGGAGTAGTCTCCCATTAATGGGATGAATATTAAAAGAACAGTAATTAATAAAGCTAATATGTAAAAACCATATCTTACATTGTAAAATTTCATACATTATTTCTCCTTAAGCCTATTTTCATTTTTTTAATTATAATAGCTTTTTTCCTAAGTAAAGGTCCCACCAAACAATGACTCTATATAAAGTTTTGTTTACTATCTTCAAAACTAAATAAAATCTCTTGGCAAATCTCCATAAATTTTTTACTATTTTCAAAATGAAGATCATGTCCTTCTTTTTCAAAATAGATTAATTTTTTCGCTGGGCTTTTAATTAGCTCATAGTACTCCTCTACTATTGTAGTTGGCGTTATATAATCGTACTTCCCTGCTAGAAAATACACCGGAATAGCGACTGATGTTACCTGCTCTTTAAAATTTATCGTCAACATCTCGTCCCTTAGACTTTTTACTAAATAGTTTGTACCTCTGAACCACTTAAACGTATCTGTTAATCTATAATGCTTAGACTCTATCATTTCTTTTAAATAATCATTCCATAGGCTCGTTTTTTGTTGATACTTATAGCCGCCATACTTATCTAGAATATTTCTAAATAGAGCAGTTTTGTATAGAGTTGGATACGGAGGTGGTCCTATTTTTTCTAATTTTTTTCGATTAGAAATGTCATTATTCAACTTAGATTGTTTTAAGGCGTAATCATAACCTATTATTTCGCCTTCTAATAAGTTAATAACTTGACCAATTCCTATATAACATTGAAATAAATGCGGATATTTTTGTACCGCTAACAAGCCAATGATGCTCCCCCACGAATGACCGACTAAAAGGATCTTATTCTTGTTAAAGCGTTTCATTAGCATTTCAGCTAAAACTTTTGTATCCTCCAAATATTGATTAATCGTTAATGGTTCTTTAGTAATTTTACTATTGTAACTCTTCCCTGAACCTCTTTGGTCCCAATCAACAACAATGAAACTTTCCTCTAAATCTTTAAAATAATTATCTACACAATAAATTTGAGCGGCTCCTGGACCACCATGTAGAAAAAGAAGAATTGGGTTATTTTCATTTTTACTTCTTATATAAATCCATTGCTTATCTCCGTTAATACTTACAGTTTCTAAAGAGTTGATTCAAAACACCTCCTGCATCAATATAAGTCACTATCTCTAAATACCGAATAATTAGTCAAAATAGACAGGCTCTTGAGGATTATGTAGATGTTTAAAAGCTAGTTGAATTTGGGATTTTGTATTTCTTGCTACAGATAATTTGGGTAGTTCGTTTTCATCGAAAAAGCCAACTTCACTAGTTTCCAGCCCTGATTGTGCATGGCCCCCGATAATTTCACATTGAATAAACATTTTATAAACATGATATGGTGACGGAGGATGCGGATGGCACTTTTTATCCATTACCGCTATCAATTTTTTAGCTTTTACTTCATATCCAGATTCTTCTTTTACTTCTTTTACAGCCACTTCACTCGGTGTTAGGCCGATATCCCCCCAACCGCCTGGTAAAGACCATTCCCCATCATTTTCCCTAACTAATAAAATTTTATTTTCCTTAAAAACTACTGATCTTATATCTACTTTTGGAGTAGCATAACCAGTTTCGTTTGCAAATAATTTTTTTATTATTGAATTGTCTATATCTGTATGTTGAGACATTATTTCTACACTAATATCTCTTATCTGCTCAAACCGCTCCATATCATAAACATCTTTTGAATACGTTAATCCCGCCTGGGCAATCGATTGAAGCTGTTTTGCCCATTCTAACCATTTAGGTTCCATTTTGTTTCACCGCCAAAATATGGATTTTCTTAATATTAATTTAATTATAACCAATATCATTAATTAAACCACCCCGGACTATCACTATCTTTAAGATACATGTAACAAACCATTAATTCATAGTAGACAAATCGGAATAATATGTATATCATAATATTATATTTACTTATCAAGAGAGGTAGAGGGACTGGCCCGATGATACCTCAGCAACAGGTTCCTTTTGAACACTGTGCTAAATCCTACAAGTTTTTCACTTGGAAGATAAGTTGGTTTTCATTACATTTCTTAAAATCTTCTTATCTTTTATTAGTCTTCAAAACATGGATATTTTAAGGAGAGGATTTTATGAGTTTACTTAACGAAGTTGTATATAAATGTCAAGGTTAAAATGTACATTTTTGCTCACTTTAGAATGTACACTTTTGTTACTTTTACACTTTTTCTTTCCCCCAACCTTGTTAGATTGGGGGAAGCTGTTGTTAAAAAGTATTCATCCTTAATCGAGCTTCTAACTCATTATTTTGCTTCCTTAGAACGATTATTTCACTCTTAAGTTCATTTATTTCTTCTAATAATCTTTCAATCTTTGTTTGATCATCTATTCCTTTTTCATATACTGAGCCTTTCCATCTACACCATTCATTAAAATCGTAAAGGTCTTCTTCACAGAAGGCTTCTTTTGAAACCTTTCTACTTGGATCACTATTCAACCATTCCTGAACCCATTTGTCATCATCGTCACATTTTACTCCGTACGACCGAAAGAATTTTATCGCCTCTAATACCATTTCACTCATATTATTTATCTCCTTGTACTTTGTTTTCCCTGTTAAAATGATCTTTTAACCGATATGAGTCGCCGATAATATTAACCACTGTGGCGTGATGAAGAACACGGTCTAAAATGGCATTGGCTATTTTAGGGTCTTGAAATATTTCACCCCATGTTTTGAAGCTGGCATTTGTTGTCAAAATAGTGCTCTTCTGTTCATATCTCATATCGATTAACTGGAAAAATAACTTGGCATCTTCTGCGTCAATTGGAAGGTAGCCAATTTCATCAATAATCAGTAGCTTGTATTTCGCATAATGTTTCAGCCTGGTTTCTAAACGATTTTCAAGTTTCGCCTTTTTTAGATTTAGAATTAAATCATTACATTTAATAAAATAGGTGCTCGTTCTTTTCTTGGCAGCTGCGATTCCAATCGCTGTTGCTAAATGAGTTTTCCCTACTCCACTTGTTCCCAAAAAAACGATATTTTCTTTCTGTTCAATAAACCGTAAGGTAGTAAAGTCTAAGATTTGTTGTTTATTAATCGATGGTTGAAAGTCAAAATCAAAGTCTTTTATTTCCTTAAAATGCGGAAATGCACCGACTTTTACCATTGACCTCACCATGTTTACTTCCTTCATGTCAATTTCATAGTCCGTCAGTTTGATCATAGTGTCTGTAAACGACAATTCATTCTTGGTCATAAAATCAATGGTTTCATCGAGATGCAGGACCATTTGTTTTAACTTTAAATACTCTAAATTTTTTACAAGTTTGTTATAGCTGCTATTCATTTTTATACACCTCATTAATTGCCTCTAAGTTTTTCATTGCCAGTTCTTCTATATTCGTAGAGGACGGTAGTCCTCTTGCTAATGTATCAGCGTAATGCTCCGGCTTGTAATTAATTTTTGACTGGCGAATAGGGTGTTGGACAATTAAATCCGTGTTATAATAAACAAAGATATGGTTGTCATATACTTGTAAACGAACCGTTTTTCCGATGTATCCAGGTGGGACTGAATACTGATTGGATTTGTAAGTAACCATATTAGACGGATTTACTTTTACAGGTGTATGATCAATTCTATAGGAATCTCTTATTCGTTCATGTGGTAATGGGGATAGGAGATTTCTTTCTTTATTTATTGCTAGTATTGGGATTTTTCCTGTTCCTTGATGATAGCTATTGTTAATACGATCACATAACTTTTGGACAAATTGATAAAGCTCTTCATAATCAAACTTTCCTTGATATGCGTGAATTTCATCAAGTAGTTTCATTGGTGATTCTACTTTTCCTTTTGTCCTCGGTCTCCCAGCGATACAGGGCTTTACTTCAAATCCCATATCCTTAGAAAATTGAAAAAATTTCTCGTTTACTTTTCCTTTTTGATATTCTGTTCGAGGTTCGTCCATAATCGTTTTCATGTTGTCTGTCAGAATGGTTTTCGGCACTCCTCCAAATGCCTCAAAACTTTCCGTAAGGAATGACAATAATATACTTTGAGACTTAGAGATTGATAGGTTGTATGTACGAAACCTTGAATAGGAAAGTAATAATACATATACATTCACATATAGGATTTCCCCGTCTTTTGTAATATAGCGAATATTTTCTTTCCAATCTAATTGCGCTTGTTCTGCTGGTGGTGTTTCAAAACGGACCACTTCACTAACTGTACTCTTACGCTTCTCTGATTTAAAATAACTTTGGAATTCCGATTTACTGGATATGTATTTTCTAAAAGTTGATTGTCCACAATCTAAGCCATGATTATCTTTCAAGTATTGCCATAGAACTCTCTTGTAATAAAATTTTTGAATGGATCCTTCTGACAGAAGCAACTTTATGACCTCATAGTATTCATCCACTTTTGATGTTCTTTTACGAGTGCTTTTCGGCTTATATCCCTTTAGATATTTGTCAATCGTCCTCCGATCTACACCCATATCCCGGGCCAATTTACTCTTATTGATTTTCATCTTTAAGCTCTCCATTAATAATTTTAATTTTGGTAAGTCTGCTAAACTCTTAATTTCAATATCTGTATTAACACTGATTTGCATATGCATAATATTCTTTCACCTCTAGAATATTATCCATTAACTTATCAAAGCTGTACATTTTTAAATAATCATTTTTGTACATTCTTAAGTTAGCATTTATAGTTGTAGAAGTAAGAAAAATGGAGATCATTTCAAAATTACTAGAACATCATCAATTTTATAAAAAAGAAGATGCATTACTTGATTTGACGCTTTCAGAGTTGGAATATGAATATTACAAAGTCCAGTCCAACGTACATCCACATACTGGGTTTAGCTCCATCCGGTTAAAGAAGTTTTCATAAAACTCTATTACGATTAAAAAAGGACTCTGTATTTGAGTCCTTTTACAATTGTGCTTGTTGACAAATTATTCTTGTTCATATGAAATTATAATTTATGCAGTAGTTTCCCTTTTGCTACCTAAAAACTTCATGCAAATCGTTGTGGCAATACATACAATACCAGTTAACATACTAAAGTAAAAAAAGACGTTCCCACCTATTGTTGATGAATTAGAAACTAAATAACTTAGAAAAAATAAGGATGCAGCTACAAAACTTAAAAAATATATAAAGTGTTTAGTATTAAGGACTTGGAAACTAACAAGAATTAATAGATACAAAAAACTGATTAACATTACTAATGGAAATGTCGGATGGAATTTCGCCGCATAAACAAAATAATCTAGCTGTGATATTTGGTTTCCATTCTGAATTTCTCCATTAAGCTGAGTAAACGGAGTGGAATATTCCCATTCCCACGGATGATCGATTATCGCGCTACCTTCGTACCAAGAAACAAAAGTAGAAAACAATAGGATCATCATTGCTACTCCGAGTTGAAAGAAAAACTTAAACAAGACAGTTCACTACCTTTCTCATAAACATCCAATTTAACCAGGAAAATATTCCATCGGCTCTGTACAATGTTTGTAACCATTTTTCTTATAATAATTAATAGCTTCGTCACTTGGCCATACGATGACGAATTCGTAATTATTTTCTTCTATCCATTTATTTATGTAACTTAGAAGTTCACTACCAACACCCTTCCCTCTATATGCTGGAACAGTGTATACGTTTGTCATGTAGGCGAACGGATAAGTTACCCTACCAGGTCGCGGAACCTTTTGGATTAATTCGATGTAAATATGAGATACAACTTTTTCATCTTCTTCGACTACCCAAATGAACCATTGATTGCCGTTTATAGCACCTTCTAAAAAAGAGTGGCATTCTTTTTCAAAGTCTTCAAATGATGCGTTTCGTTTACTTTCATCATGCTCAATCGTAAAATCCCATCTCATTTGTATTAATTGCTTAATATCTTTTGTTTGTGCAAGTCTAATTTTCATCTTTCCATTCTCCCCCTTGCTTAACAGCAAACCCTTTTCGAGTAGGGTCTGCTAGCCATAAATATTAACTAGTTCCTTTGTGCATTTCCCATTTTGCACATGGACCAATCAAAGCTTGTTGTTTGAATCTTTTCACATAAATCCCAAAGGCTATCAACTATTCTTACTTCTACTTTTCGATGGATTAATTCCATCAATAAATCATTCACTACAAATCTATTGATAGGAACTTGAGTTTTTTCACTTACATAATAGCCCGCACACCTGTCGAGTAGATAAAAATCAGTACTGTTAAATTCATATAAGTATAATGTAGTATCTCTCATAGTAGAAAACCACTTATGCTCAATGGCAACAACGTGGTTTGTAGTTTTAGAAGACATATAGCGGTTTTTATCGTCCTCTGTGGTACGCTCGTTACAATGATATGTAACTCTCGGACAATTTCTAGGTGTTAAGAAGTTAGGTAAACATTTTTCATTAATTGCCCAAACTAACCCTTTACTTTGATCCATATCTTGTCTAGTAGGTATTCGAGGTACGAACTTTGAAATGTCAGGTTGTTCGCTTACGTGAAAAAGTCGCATAATTCCTCCTCTGGCTCTCAATTAATAGTATCAAACAAAGATTTCTCCTAAAATCCAGCCTTTTAGAAACTCTTCTAACGACGGGGCAATTAATTTTACACTACCATCCTCGTGATTCCAGCAATATATGCATTCATTTTGCTGCATTCCCTCTAAAAGAGAGTAGCCAAATAAATCCCCGTTCCCTGCATCTGAAAAAAATAAAATGTTATCCATATTATTATGTGAATTTCTAGCAAACAGGTTTTCACGTATCATTTGTTCGGTTGACCAAATGTATGAAATCCCATAATGACCAAATACACCATTTGTCTCTTTGTATAATTCCAATATTTTTGCTGGGATTTTTACATGTAAGTTATCTTCAACTGATTTTAGTTCAAATTTTGTTACAGGGTTTTGAAACTGACACTCTACTGAAATACTGCTTAAGTAGTCCTTCCACATTTTATACCCCCTTATTTTTAAAGATACATTTTATTAATAGCACCAGTTAAAACTCTAGTAAATAACTTCCACATAATCAGATTTATTCCTGCTCTTACTTCCCACTCCTATTTTTATATTTTTTATATGCTAACGGTGTCATGTTCATCGTTTTTCGAAACTTTTCAATGAAATAGCTGGTGCTGTTAAATCCTACCTGGTAAGCAACATCTGTTACATTCGATTCAGGCTGTGAAGTAATAGTAAGCTTTTTTGAATGCGGTAATCGATTACGTAATTTAATGGTGATTTCTTTAAAATTCGTTTGAAATATCGACAGCACTCAGAACGACTTAAATGACCTGCCTTTGCGATATTTTCTAATTGAATTTTTTCCGCATAGTTATGGTGGATCCAATTTAGCATTTGCTTCATCCTTTGGCTTTTTAACAATTCTGTCTGTACAAATTGTAACGGAATACCGTTCATTATTAAATTTTTCCATATTAACGTTAACTGTAGACTAATATCGATTTCATAGTAAGGTTGGGTTTGTTTAAATAACTCATTTATTTTCTTAATAGAGGTTAAAATGTTTTCTCCCCAGGTTTCATTTGGTGATATGTGCAAAAACGGGATGTTCGTCGCCTGTATATACGGATTTACATACGAATTAAACAGCTCTTGAGATAAAACGAAACTAGGAGAAACATTTAAACATATGTAAACACAACCAGAGTCATTTTTATCTATTGCTGCATGTAAACAACCACTATTGATAAATAACCCTTCCCCTTCTCTAACAGTAATTTTCTCTTCGTTAATTTGAAAAAGAGCTTCTCCCTTCACAATGAGAACAAACTGTAATTCATCATGCCAATGAAATGGAATATTTCCATTAATATTTTGCTTAATGGTCGTTTCGTAACACGCGATTGGTAACACAACCGTACGATGCTCTGTTAATTCTTTTAGGCTTTTGTCGACTCGAAAATCTTTTATTTGCACCTTCCCACCTCAATATACTTATATTTTTTTATCCATTATTAGTATTATTTCATGAGTTTTACCTTTATTATAGGGATTATTGTATCACTATTTTTATATTTAAAGGTGGAGTAATAAAATGAGTAGACAAAAGGGGATATTTCTCGTTATAACCGGTGCCTTATTCTGGGGAATTGGTGGAACTGTTTCTAAAAAGCTTTTTCAGGACTTTAATATAAATGTAGAATGGCTTGTAACGACTAGATTACTTATTGCTGGATTATTACTATTAGCCATTCAATTTTTTAGCAAAGATCGTGCTCAAATATTCGATGTTTGGAAAACGAAAAAAATAGCAATTCCGTTAATTATTTTTGGCCTATTCGGAATGCTAGCCGTCCAATATACGTATATGGCTTCCATCGAACATGGCAATGCAGCGGTTGCGACGTTATTACAATATTTAGCACCAGTTATGATTATCGTTTATTTAGTTTTCAGAAAGCAAACGGTGTTAACACGACGAGATGTTTTTACTGTTACACTTGCATTAATAGGCTGCTTTTTCTTATTAACAAACGGATCAGTTTCGCAATTATCTGTACCTGCACCGGCTATTATTTGGGGTGTTTTATCTGGCGTGGCATTAGCATTTTATACTTTATATGCGATACCATTACTAAAACAATTTGATTCCCTTGTAATTGTTGGATGGGCAATGATTATTGGCAGTTTCTTTTTAAGCTGGATTCATCCTCCTTGGCAAATGAACTTTCAAGCATTAACAGGAGAAGCTATTTTTTACTTAGTATTCGTCATCATTTTTGGAACAATGATTGCCTTTTGGTTTTATATTAAGAGCTTACAAAGCCTATCTGCTAAAGAATCAAGCTTACTCGCAAGTATTGAGCCACTAGCAGCTGTTTTTACAACTGTATTTTGGTTAAATGAACCTTTTGGCCATTTTCAATGGATTGGAACTATTTGTATTATTTTTATGATTTTCATCTTAGCGTTGAATAAAGAACCTGCTACGATAAAGAGTAAAGTGTATAAGGAAGAAAAGCCCCTTAAAATCAGCTAATTTGGCTGAAAGGGGCTTTTAAACTTGCTTTAGATAGATAATGTAAGAGAATATTGTTTAATTAGATTTTTTATAAGTGGGTTAAGTTCATCTGGTAGTTCTTTTAAATGAAAGTATTTCACTTCTGTAGTTTCTTGACCATCTGCTTTTAACGTTCCACCGATAATTTCCTTTGTTACGTACGCTACTGTTACAGGGTAGAATTCATCGCCGTTACGTAATTTAACGAAGTGCTGTTTTCCTGAAAAAACACCGACTAACTCGAGTTTACCAACTTCAATCCCTGTTTCTTCTAACACTTCTCTTCTACCAGCTTCTTCTGTTGATTCTCCAAGCTCCATGAAACCTCCTGGAACTCCCCACATGCCGTCACTACGTTTTTGTAATAACAACTGCCCTTTCTCATTTATGGCTGCTACTGCCACACCTACTAAAATTAATGGACGATGGCCAACTTCTTTTCGTAAATCTTCAATATACCCCATAAGTTTAGACTCTTTCTCTAGCTTTCTCTGTATCTCGAATATTCTTTTGAACTGTTATTGCTGCGAATAAACTTAAAACAAACGCCATTGCATAAAAGCCTTTTTCACTTAATATGATACTGCCCGCATTATATAAACCGATTCCCATTAAAGAAATAGAAATAATAAGTGCTAACCAGCTAATACCGTAATAAATGTTAGTAACCGGAATACCATCTTCTTTATCTCTTACTGCTTTTTGCAACGAAACTGCTGAATACAGCCCAAAAACTAGTACGGCAAAGTAATAGCCTTTTTCGTTCAGCTCCATTGTTGCGTTAAATAGCCCGATAAGATAAGCCGTTACACCAACTAGTAACGCTCCCCATGAAGCACCTTTGAAAGCAGCAGTCGGTTCTCCTTCTTTTCTTTCCACTTTCACTTTTGGCGGTTCTTTTTGCTTTTCTGTATCTAATACAGCGTCATGTTCATTTGACATTTCATTTTCCTCCTCTCAAAAAAAGAGTACCCTCACAGAAAGCACTCCTACCTAAAGCTATTATATATAAAATCTTTACAAAAAATAGTAAATTTTTAAAAAATCAAAAAATTATTTCGAGTCATTCAAAATATCTTCTAAAAAGTTGATCGCTTCATCCTGATCATACGTTTTGAAAACAACTCCCCTGTTATCGAAAATAACGAATGCGGGGACTTTTTCTAGTTTTAACTCCGGATAGTTTTTGTTTGTTTCTTCTAAACTAGATGGCATTGTCACTTTATTTACTTCGTTAAAAATAGGTGGAAATGGTGTAACTCCCTCATTTCTATCTCTAACCCACAATAAGGAGTACTCCCCATTCTTCTCCGGCATTAAAGCTGGGTAAGCATCAGAAGAACACGCTACGACGACCGATAATAAAAAGACCGAAACGAGTCCATGTAATAACCTTTTCCTCATTCTACACACCTCTTACTCATCTAACCTATTAATAATTCCGTAGTATACTAAATCTACAAATTGATTTTCTTTCTTAACGTGATCGATTAATATTCCTTCTTCCTTCATCCCTATCTTTTGAAGTACTTTTCCTGAAGCTGGATTGGAGTCGAAATAGCGGGCAAAAACTTTATGGTATCCTTTTTCCGCAAATGCAAACTGTATAATAGCTTGCGCTGCTTCTGTCGCATACCCATTTCCCCAAAACTCCTCACCAATCCAGTACGCAAGTTCACCGTGTTGAAATGGTTGGTTATTAGATAAGGCAATCGCCCCTAATAACTTCCCGTTTTCCTTATCAGTAATTGCAAACTCATACGCCTTATCTGATATGTAATTATCATAATGACGTTCAATCCAAGAAAGTGCATCCTCTACGGAATAAGGATATGGTAAGTACAACGTATTTTTATAAATATTATAATTGTTGCATAGTTTCGCAACTGTTTCGGCATCTGACTTTTGAAACAGTCTAAGAATTAGTCTATCTGTTGAGATTGTTTTATGTTTATGGTCATAACTCATGTTAAATTCCCCCCTTTTGATTTGCCACTTTCAAATGAGCTTTTGATGTGACATAAAAACTTTTTACGATTCACCATCTAATGAATACCCTGCACCAACCATTCCGTGCCTTGCTGGTATATCAGGGTAGGATATTCCCCCTACTACCGCTCCATTGACGACAAAAACATGAACATATACTTTTCCTTTTGATTTAACACCATTACTTTCCCAATTATCTAAAGGATGACCTTTTACAATAAATTTCTCTACATACACCGTTTTATCAAAGTAGGATTCTGGGTTGTTACCAGCTACGCTCCATTGTAGATCGTACGGAGGTTGTTTTAATTTTGATTCCGTTAATAGGTAACTTTCTACTTGTTGTTCATAAGATAAAATTTTATACCCTTTTTCATCTAAATACTCTTTTGCAACTAAACCAGTTTCAGTTAGTTCTTCTTTGCTACAGCCTGATAATACAGTACAAACAACAATGACTAAAAAGAACATATAGTTAATTCTCATAGCATCTTCTCCTTTTGGATAGTTGCTTACTTATTCCACAAAAAAAGCGCTAATCCTTTTTTTGGAATAACGCACTTTTAGTTTCATAATATGATAATTACAAGCTTTTAATTGATCCTTCTAATAAAAACAAAGTATTGAAGAAACTCTCTTTCACTGAGTGATATACTTGATGTTAAATCTTTCGTTCTTAATACAAACTCTTTAACCCCGATGAATTCAGATTCCGAGATCAAATAAAACTGTGTTCCTTTTTTATATCCTTTAAACTGTGATTTTAGTTTATATACTTTCATTATTTAACCTACCTGATACTATTAACATTTCATTTATTATATCAGATGAAATTATAGAATAAAGTCCATTATTTTTTTCTTATACAATCTAATAATACATACCCACCTATTAGACCGGTTATCGTGGTTATATTCGTATTAGCTAGCAATACGAGTTCTGAATAGAATAAGATATATTGTCCACCAGAAGTTAAAGCAATAAGCGGTACAAATGAAATGTAGAGAGCTGGTAAACAAATTCCGAGAAATTTAGGAACATTGAATGTCCATCTACTTCCTTCTTTTATTTCCTTAACCCACTTTGAAGCACGGAGCAAAATTCCAACTAAGACAGGAAAACATGTGAAAAAAACAGCATACGGAACGAGATTATAAGTACTATTTCCTACCTCACGTAAATTTACTTGAATTTGATGTCCGATGTATAAAATAACACCAAAGAGTACGGTCCAACCTAGATAGGTTATAAATTTTTTCATCTTTACCTCCAGCTAAATGTAATAGCTTCCTTAATATATATACGGACATCTATTCGAAAAGTTTCCTTTTATTTGTAGTTCTTTCTAGTTATCTATCATTACGAGCATGTCTTTTCATGGAAGCGTTAATTATTAGTATAAATCCGAAACCAATCATAACACTCTCCATAAGCAATACGATCCAGGAACTTAAAGTAAAGGCAAAAGACAGGATAAAAAATAGGATTCCGCTTAATAGAATTAATGATAATCCCATAATAAATGAAGTTTTTTCTGGTAGTTGCTTTATTTTATTTAGCATTAATTACGCTCCTTTTTAATAAAGCTAAAATAATTTAAAATTGTAACCCATCCATATTGTACCATGGATTTTTAATCCTACATAAAAAAGCGTTAGGCTATGGCCCAACGCACCCAAACTTCTCGTTTATTTTAATTGCATTACAATATCTTTTAAATCATCCAATGAGAATTCTCCCTGAAATGTTACTTCATAAATATAGCCATTTTTTTCACCTAATAAGAAAAAGTCGTCATAATATTTATCTTCATAGTATTCCCAGTTAAAACCGTTAAGCTCAAATGTCTCAGATAGAACTGGAGGTTCCCATGGATTTCTAGGGTCTGGATTTTCAACCATTCGTGAGTTATGAGGAAACAAACCGTTTTTATATTCTAATAAATATATTACATTATTGGTATCACTATTATCTGAATAATAAAGATTAACACCAGGTCCGTGCTCTTCTAAATATGAAACGAAAGAAAGTGTGTATTGTTGCTCCAATTCTTGTAAGCCTAAAATATTTGGCACTAACCTTTGCACATTTTTAAATGCCATTTCTGTTTCTTCCGGATCAGACTTAGCATTTAATATTAAACTTTGATCGGGGTGAATAACTGGTTCTTCCTTTTTAAATAGTAGATACCCTGGTATATTCGTTTGATTTTTGTACACTACACCTTTTGCTGCAATGTATTCATTTTTATCTTTATCCTTTACTGAATAGATCGAGCGCCCAGGTGGGATTTCGTTTGAATCGCCATCTTTTTTAAAATTCCAATCTCCTATTCTTTTTACTTCTCCCATTATTTCCCCTAACTGATCTTCTGTAATTTCTTCGTCTGTTTTTTTATAGTAGTAGTTATTAAATATTATGTACGGATAGGACTTAATAGCGTTATGTGCAACTATATTTTCTTTTATTTCTTTAGAGGTATTTATATTTGCATCAACATCTTTGGCGTCAGAGTTGGAACTTCCGTTAGACTTTATTAACGCAGAATTTTCATGCTCAACTACATCTTTATTGTTCACCATATTAAAAGTAAAGGTTACTAGTGATGCAGTAATTGAAAAAAGAACGATAAATGATACAATCGGTTTCATTTTATAATAAAACTTAACACTTTGATTACCGTCTATTCTTTTACGAACTTTATTTTTTGAGGATTCACTGAAATGAGTATTTTCATAAATAGTATTGTTCAATATTGATTTAAGATTGTTTAAATCTTTTCTCATACTCTTCTTCCTCCTCCAAAAGTTTATCATATAACATCTTTTTCCCTCTTCTTAACCTCGACTTAATTGTTTCTATGTTTAACCCTGTTAACGAATGTATTTCCCTAATTTTTAATTGTTCATAGTAATATAGAATAATAATTTCACGATATTTTAACGGTAACTCAAAAATGAGCGCAGCAAGTTCCTCTTCTTCGTTCTTTTTCACCACTTCTTCCTCTACGGTTAAATTAGATTTAAAATAGGACATAAACTTATCTATTTGCACGATATTTTGTAACCATTTCGTTTTTAATAAGTCTTTACATTTATTAATAGTAATTCTATATAACCATGTCTTGTATGAACTTTCTTCTCTAAATCCGTCTAGTTTTATGTAACAAGTGATAAACACTTCTTGGGTTATATCTTCGGCCATATCCCAATTTTTTGTATACGAATATGCAAGACGCTTTATACTGTCTCCATACTCATCCATTAAAAGCTCGAGGAGTTCTCTATTTTCATTTTCTCGATAACCATCTTTCGGTTTCATCTTTTAGCCCCCATGTTAACATCTAAGTTTTAGACGACTGTATAGTAATAAATGTTGCATACTGAATAATAATTCTTTTATTGCAACAAAAATTGCGTTAATCTTCCATAGACTAACGCATTAGTAGTTTCCTATTTTACACCCTTACTCAAATGTTCATGTATAAGCTTCCATTCACCGTTACAGTTTATGAATATATTAGTAGCTCGTCCGCTCCCAGAAACAAACTTACCATTGTGGTAGCCTTCATAATGATAGGTGTATAAACAAGTAGCTGAACTATCTGAAGTTGCAATCCATGTTACATCCTTCGCGGTATACACTTCTTCTTTAATCGTATCCCAAGCATTTTCAAAGTATTGTTGGATTTCGGTCATGGAAGCGCATGTTTTATTTGTAAACCAAAAAACTGCTTGGTCATGAAGGTGTGTTTTTACGTTATTGAAGTCATGAGTGTTGGTAGCTTCTATGTATTGTTTTAATGCTTGCTTGTAACTCATTCTTATATCACCCTTTCATTTTTTTAACAAAAGCATAGCTCTCCTATATGCTAAGTACAAGTATAAAATTGTGCTATATACAATGAAACCAACGATGTATATAACAGCTCGTACCGTTGGATCATAAGTCATTTCCCCGCCTCCATGTGCTTCATTATGCCATTTAAGTTGAGAGTGAAAGGACCAAATAGCTAGTACAGCAATGACTAACATTAGAAAAACTGGCACCGCCTTTTTTTGTAGCCCAATGCTTATTAAACTATCTTTAAAGGCATGCTGGAAATTCCAGTCCTTTTTAAAATCGACATTTTCTATTTTTCTAGTAGGTGTAAAAAAATAGATCATTAGTCCTCCCCAAACGAGTCCAAAAATAAATATTGCTGATAACTGCATGGAACCCACTCTCCCATTTTTATTATTTACATGTGAAAAGCGTTAATCCTAAAGGAATAACGCTATCTACAACATTAATTAATTGGTAAGTTCAACTGCCAAGATACACCATACTTGTCATTAATCCATCCAAATTTTTGACTAAACCCGTAATCACCAAGTGGCATTAAAGGTGCTCCTCCGTCTATTAATTTCTCATAAAGCTCATCGATTTCTTGTTCCGAATCACATGTGAGGAAAATCGAAAAGGAAGGAGTAAACGAAAAGTCATGTTTAATATTGCTATCGATACACATAAATTCTTGCCCTTTTAACGAAAAAGATGCTTGCATGACACTTCCTTCATCTCCTGGTTGGTTTGCACCGTACCGGGTGATGCTTGTAATTTCGGAATCCTCTATTAAAGAAGTGTACAAATTCATTGCTTCTTCCGCTTGCCCTTGAAACATTAAAAAGGGAGTAACTTTTTGCATATTTTCAGCTCCTAATTCTTATATTGACTTCATTATACTAAACTTTTGCGGAGATTCCATTTCCATTAATACTACGTTCTTTTATCTGTTCTAAAAGCGTCTTAATAAATATATCGTGATCAACACTTTTCGATTGTTTATGACCATATTCCCTAACACTAACAGTATTTCTTTCTACTTCCTTGTCCCCTACTACTAACATATATGGCACCTTCTGTAACTGTGTAGTTCTTAGTTTATATCCTAACTTTTCATTACTTTCATCAAGCTTCACCCTTATCCCTAATTGTTTCAATTGGGACTGTAGCTTTAAGCAGTATTCTAGATGAACATGTGAAACTGGGATTAATTGTACTTGTATAGGTGCTAACCATACAGGAAATGCACCTGCAAAATGTTCAATTAGAATACCAAAGAATCGATCAATCGAGCCAAAAATCGCACGGTGTATAACAACTGGGCGGACTTTTTCATTATTAGCATTAATAAAATTTAAATCAAATTTTTCTGGCATTTGAAAATCTAGTTGGATTGTGCCACATTGATGACTTCTTTTAAGAGCATCTTTAATGTGAAAATCAATTTTCGGTCCGTAAAATGCTCCATCCCCTTCGTTTAATTGATAATTGACTCCTAAAGTTTCTAAAACATTTTTTAATGCTGCTTCCGATAGATCCCATAAATTGTCATCACCTAGAGAATCTTCCGGTCTAGTAGATAGTTCCACAGAAAAATCAAACCCGAAAGTACGATACACTTTGTCAATCAGAGAAAAGACTTTTTTAATTTCGTCTTCGATTTGATCCTCTCGTACAAAAATGTGGGCATCATCCTGGCAAAATGTACGAACTCGGAGTAGTCCATTTAATGCACCGCTATATTCATGACGGTGAACTTGACCAAATTCCGCCATTCGAATCGGTAAATCACGATAAGAATATAAATTATTTTTAAAAATTAACATATGTCCAGGACAATTCATCGGTTTCAATGCAAATTTAGTATGATCAACGTCAGAAAAGTACATATTTTCATGATAGTGTTCCCAATGACCTGACTTCTCCCACATTTGTTGATTCATCATAAATGGAGTACGAACTTCATCGTATTCCGCACCATTTTGAACTTCACGAGAAAATCTTTCTAATTCATTTCGAACGATTTGTCCTTTTGGTAAATAAAATGGCATACCAGGTGCTTCCTCAGAAAACATAAATAACTCCAATTGTTTTCCTAACAAGCGATGGTCACGCTTTGCTGCTTCCTCTAAAAAGTGAAGATGTTCGTCTAATTCTTGCTTTTTTCGAAAAGCAACGCCATAGATTCTTTGGAGAACTTCACCTTCACTATCCCCTCTCCAATATGCTCCAGATACACGAGTTAATTTAAATGCCTTCATAAGTCCAGTAGAAGGAAGATGAGGTCCACGGCAAAGGTCAATAAACTCCCCCTGTTTGTATAAAGTAATTGTTTCACTTTCTGGTATTTCTTTTAATAACTCTAACTTAAAAGGCTCCTCCATTTCTTTAAACAATTTTTCAGCGTTTTCAAAGGAAACATCCATTCTTTTGATTGTTAAGTTTTCGTTCACAATGTTTTGCATTTCCTTTTCGATTGCTATTAAATCGTTTAAACTTAAGCTATTTTCTAGCTTTAAATCATAGTAAAAACCATCATCAATAACAGGTCCTATCCCTAACTTTACACTCCCATACAATCTTTTTACAGCTTGTGCTAAAACATGAGCTGCAGTGTGCCGTAAAACTTGTAACGCTTCGTTTGACTGGAAAGTTAAAATTGTAAGTTCAACATCCCCCTCAAGTTGAAAGGATAAATCAACTAATTGACCATTTACTTTTCCTAATACAGCATTTTTTTGTAACCCTGTGCTAATAGCCCCTGCAACACTATACACTGTACTCCCTTTTGGAAATTCCTTTATATTTCCGTCAGGCAACTTAATTTTCACAACGTTTCCCATTATGGTCACTCCTTTTAAAATAATGTATAAAAAAACACACCCATCCCTATAAAAGGGACGAGTGTGTAAATACCCGTGGTTCCACCCAGCTTCCCATAAGACATAATGCTTATGGCTCTAGTGCTGTAACGTAGCATCGACGATATTGGATACTTGAGTTCCCCAATATAGCTCAAAGGTGGTAAATTATTTTTCCGTTGCTAGGAAGCTCGCACCTTTTTCTTCCCTCTCTGTTAGCCGTAAAAATAATTCATGTCCTTTTCATCGCTTTTATTAAAAAATAAAAAAACAGACTCATCCCTCACAAGGGACGAGTCTGTATTTACCCGTGGTTCCACCCAACTTCCCACAAGACTATAACGCTTATGGCTATGGTGCTGTAACGTAGCATCGACGATATTGGATACTTAGTTCCCCAATACAGCTCGAAGGTGGTAAATTATTTTCCGTCGCTAGGAAGCTCGCACCTTTTTCTTCCCTCTCTGTTAGCCGTAAAAATAATTCATGCCCTTTTCATTGCTTTAGTATTTTGAAAAAATAAAAAACAGACTCATCCCTCACAAGGGACGAGTCTGTTATACCCGTGGTTCCACCCAATTTCCCACAAGACAATATTTATGCTTATGGCTTTGGTGCTGTAACGTAGCATTTCGGTATTGGATACTTTTCATTCCCCAATACAGCTCAAAGGCGGTAAGCTACTATCCTGCGTTAGGAAGATCTCAGCATTTCTTCCCTCTCTGAAAACCGTAAAAGTAACCCATGTCCTAATCCGTGCTTTTTTAATAACTCTTATTTTTGATTTTTATATATATTACAATATATTCCTACATAACACAACTAGTTATTTCAGTTTCTTTTAAAAAATATATTTTCTTCCATATTTCCAAACCACTAACCTGCTAGCTTCGTCTAAAATGGAGGAAGAGGTGAAAATGCAAATGAGTGAATTAAGGCAAATGCCGCTAACAATCGAAAGCTTAGCTAACAAGGAAGATATTATCAATCAATTAATAAATGATTATAGTGACGACATTTTACATTTTGTCTATACATACGTAAAAAATCAAACGGTTGCGGAAGATTTAACACAAGAAGTTCTAATTAAATGCTACGAAAAATTACATACATTTAAACAACAATCCTCCATTAAAACGTGGGCTTTTCGTATTGCAAGTAACCACTGTAAAGATTATTTAAGAAGCTGGCACTATAGAAAAATAACTTTAAACGAAAAAATTCTTGATTTTATTCCATCAAAAGAAAAGCAAGTAGAAGATGCTGTCATTCAAAAGGATGAAGAAACAAGCTTAGTTAATGCAGTGATGACTTTACCAATTAAGTTTAGAGAGGTAATTTTTCTCCACTACTTTGAGGAATTAACCTTATCAGAGATTAGTAACGTTACGGGTGTGAATATAAATACGTTAAAAACGAGACTAAAACGTGCAAAAGAGTTAGTAAAAAGTAAAATTGAAGAGGAGGTATAAAAAATGGATAACCTATTCTCTAACTTAAAGAATTCAATGAAAAAAAATGTCTTTAAAGATTTTTCCTTTTCTAACGAAAGAAAAGTTGCTGTAAAAGAAGCTATAAGAGCAAAACAATCACCCACTCACCTCCATTCATGGAAGGGAGAAACTTTATATTTACTATTTGAATTATTACAGTACGAAGGAAAGTTAGGCTATGACCTTTCTATTCAACTTATCCAACACAACGATCTTACCTTTCAAAACAATGAAGGACAGCTTTATTCCCTTTTACATTTAATTGAGAATAAAGGATTTATAACCTCTGAATGGAAGGGAGGAAAAAAATATTATTCATTAACTTCAAAAGGTCAAAAATGTTTAACATCTTACAAACAGACTAGTCCCAATCAAAAACTATCATTTAAACACTTGCTAGAGGAGGCATCATTATGAGTAAATCTAATTTTGATGACTTCCTCAATAAAGTAACTTCTAAAGTTAAGTCGAAGGAAGCACACGGAATGATAAAAAAGGAGCTCTCCTACCACTTACAAGAGTTAAGTCAATCTTTCCAAAGAAGAGATATCTCAAAGGATGAAGCGGATGAAAAAGCTGTTCAAGAAATGGGAAATCCATTTAACCTAGGGGAAAATCTAAATCGACTTCATCGACCGAAAATGGATTGGCCTTTGTTATTGTTATTTGGGATTATTGCTGCTATTAGCTTTCTTCCAGTAACAGGATGGACGTTCGAGAACGAAGCGATTCCAGACAACTATTTCGTAACACGCCAAGCAATTTGGTTAGCTCTTAGTATACTTGTACTCGTTGCATTTTTGTTTTTGGACTATAGAAAGCTACTCCGTTTTTGGCCTTATCTTTATTGTTTTGGATTTCTTTTACTCCTATATACATATTTTTTTGGTGTTATGAATATGGGGGCAATGAACCATATTGAGGTATCCGGAGTTGTAATAAACTCGACACACTGCACATTATTTTTATTTTTTCTAGCTTGGATAGGTATCCTTTATCGTATAAATACTTTTAAAAGTCGGAAGAAACAAATGTTACTCTTTTTCTTATTTTGGATACCAATCATTTTCTATATGATGCTTCCAAACTTTACATTAACGATAATGTATATTTCTTGTATATGCATCATGTTTTGTTTTTCAAAAGTCCATAAAAATTTAGCAATAAAGATTATCACCACGAATGTTGTTACTGGAACAATCCTCCTTGTTCCAGTTCTTCTAACTCCCCGTGGTAGTCACTTTTTTTCAGAACGGCTTTTGGCATTTTTACACCCTGAAAAGGACCCCAATGGAGGTGGCTGGATTTACTTGGTTTTAAATAATATTTATAGTCAAGCTGGGTGGTTCGGAAATGGATTTACAAACGATTTAACCATTCAAAATTTACCTGCCACCTTTACAGATTTTGTTTTTCCTTATCTTGTTTATTCTTTTGGTTGGGTGTTTGGAATTTTCCTTTGTCTTCTATTATTATTTTTTATAGGAAGAATTTCAACAAACGCATTTAAGACAAAGGATCTACTTGGAAGACTGTTAGTAATTGGGGGCGCGAGCTTGATTTCCGTTCCAACAATTTGGAATATTTTTATGGGACTTGGACTATTGCCAATAGTAAGCTTTTCTCTTCCTTTTATCAGTTATGGAGGAAGTATGTTGCTATTCAATTCGGCTATACTAGGGCTTATTTTAAGTGTGTATCGTAGAAAAGATATAATACAAACTTACTCCTATATAGAATAAAAATCGTAAAACAAAAAGCAGACTATAGAAATTTTAACGGGTTCGGTTTTGAAGTACAAAATTTGAATTAGAAGTGCTTTTCGCACGGTAATTAGCAGACACTTTAACAATGAAATTAGCACGCAAAAAAGCTCGGAGCCAATACGCTTCGAGCTTTTTTATCGTATTACTTTATGGAAGATAAGCCCCCGTTAATTTAAGTGAAAATATTCACAATCATTTCTTATAAAGTTTAATTCCTTAATGTGTAGGAAAAGCGCCGATTGTTGAGGGGTTAATATTACTACTCTTGAATCAAATGGTAGGTTAGTTGAACAACGCCAGAGGAGAAACTTCTTGTATTAACCAATTTCAGATTCAACCTTTGTTTTATATCAATAAACAACGGTCTTCCTTCTCCCAAGACCACAGGATGAACAGATAATCTAAATTCATCAACTAGTCCTAAATCGATAAAAGTTGTGATGAGACTTGCACCTCCGTATAACCAGATGTCTTTACCAGGCTTATTCTTTAATTTATTTACTTCCTCGGGAATATTTTCATTTACAAATATTGCTTTATTGTCATACCCTTTTTGCGTTCTGGAAAACACATATTTCTCCTTACTATGAACCAATTCCCACATTTCTTTTTCAGCATTAGTATCTTCAATCGTGGGAGTATATTGTCCCCATAAATCGTAACTTTTTCTTCCATACAAAATTGTATCAATCTGATTTAGAAAATTAGTAAATCCCATTTCAGGGTCCATTATGCACCAATCAACTTCACCATTTTTCCCTTCAATAAATCCATCTAGAGTAACTGCTAAATCTAAAATAATTTTTCTTGACTTTCCTTCATTGGACATTATATTTCCTCCTTAGTTGTTCGTCATGTCCTTGTCAAAACATTGAAATGGTTCATTTTTTTATCATTATTTACGATAAATATGAACAATTATCATTCTACATATAATAGCCCGATTGCTGAACAAAGATCAATCATGACTTTTCCACTAAACTGCTCCGTTAGTTAAATAAGCCTTTCTATTATTTTAACATATATATCCAAATTCCTACTCACTATTTTTAACGCACAAATTCACATAGCAATTAGCATACGAATTCGCAAGATGACAATAATTTCTGTCACCTTACCAAAAGGGGTGCGAATATGCGTGCTAAAACATCCATAAAGTCATATAAATCCTTGAACTATCAACAAAAAGAAGCAGTCCAATTCAGTTGCGAATTGGACTGCTAATTCGTGTGCAAAATTAGTTTTTGTACTCGAAAACCGAACCCGTTATAGAAATTTAGGCTGCTTTTTATTTTTCTGATTTTGCTCTTCTAAGCTATTAGTCGAGTCTTGAATGAGCTCTTCTTACTGTATTTAATAGGGAAAACTTTAACTCAATATTTTAAAGGTACCTCAATACTATCTTCCAACAATTCAGCTTGTTTCATAAAGGAATCCATATTTGCCATAATGGTCATTCTTAATCCTAATCCTGCTTCACGCAGTTTCTCTCTTAATTCCTCAAAGTTCTTTTTATCTTCATCTGTTAACTCTACAAAGCTATATAATGTATCATGAGGATATTGGCTTAATTTTGAATGTAAATGACTAAGAGTTTCTTCATCTTTTTTAGAAAGTGATCCTAATTGATTGCCGGTCGTTATCCCTAACCAAATACCATTTAATACATCTCCTAGTTCAGTTGTTACTAAATTCGGTTCCCCCCAATTTTCTCTCATTTGATGAGCGATTAACCCTTCTAATTCTACTAAATTATGCTGAACTTCCGTCATAAACACTTGTTCCTTCACGAAGTTCATCTTCATGATCCCCCATGCTACGATGGCCACCAATAACAAATTTAAAAAGATAGACAGTCTAAATAACAATTTTCTTTTTTTACTCATTTTCATTTTCTCCTTACTAATCCCTAGCAAAAAAACTCAAAGGCTAAAGAATTAATCTCATTTGGTTTCTCCACTACTGTCCAATGTCCGCAGTTCTTTATTTCCATTAATCTAGCATGCGGAATGTACTTCACTAGCAAACTATGAATTTTTTCTGGTGGTAAAGTATCATGGCTACCTTGTGCAACCATAATCGGGATGTCTGATAATTCATGTACCTTTTCTGTTAAGTCGTATTGTTTTTTTATATCTTCACCGATTACATGATTAACTGTACTATTCATGTTGTATCTTACTTTATTCCGGAGTGTGTCTTTGGAAAAAACATAGTAGGGATCTAAAATGTCTAGTATATTTTCAATCGTGGCTTTTCCCCTTTGCATTTTTTTATCTAACAAAAATAGTTTTGCCTTATCTTTAAAAGACATCTTTTTCAGTAATTCCTGTTCAAATGCTTTAAATCCAGTTGCTGACATTCCAATTGCAGCTGTTAAAAAGATTTTATTAACCTTTTCTGGATAGGAGGTTGCATATAATAAGGCCAGCATACTTCCCCACGATTCTCCAAACAAATTAATTTTTTCTAAGTTGAGCTCCTCGCGAAGTAACTCTAACGTCCTCACTTCTCCTTCCATTGAGTATTGATTATCTTGGATAGGATCCGACTTTCCGCATCCTCTCTGGTCATATAGCACTAATTTATATTTAGCGGCTAGTGGTTTAACGTAAGGAAGGAAAAAACGATGATCTCCACCAGGTCCACCATGGAGAAAGACGATAGGTTCTCCTTCTCCTATAGTAGTCACGTACACTTTATTATTATTTAGTGTAATAAAATTACCTTCCACGATATTCCCCCTTAATATGGCAATTCATATAGATTGTAATATCTTAAATGTTTTCTAAATGTTATTTTATTTCGGCACTGGTAACGAATTACCTTTTTTCGTATAAATGATTTTTCGTTATTGGCTTCTATTAAAAGTAAAAACCGCCAAAAATGCACGTACAGCATTTTAGCGGTTTCCTACATTAATTTAAATCTTTTTGCTCTACATTTAACTCAATTAAATTTCCATCAGGGTCGGCACAGAATATTTGCGCAAAACCACTTTTAGAATTTGGCTTTTCCAACACTTCCACGTTGTTTTGTTTTAACCATTCTAACGTTTCCGTATAGCTCTCTACTCTCAGTGCAAAATGGCCTTCCCTACTCGATAAGCTTTTATCTTCCCGAATGGTTTGTGATTTAGAGTCGACAATTAAATGTAGCTGCTGCCCCTCGATATCATACCACGCACCGGGAAACCCAAAGTCTGGTCGATTTATTTCTTTCAAACAAAGTATCTTACTATAGAAGTCTTTTGCCTTCTCTAAATCTGTTACATTAAGACTGACATGGTGTAGACATTTATATTTAATCAAAACCTTCCCTCACTTTCTGTTCCTGTCATCCTATTTTACCAAACTTATTATAAATAACTAAAATGGATTTTCTCCTTTAATAAAAGGAATAAAGACAACATAGGTCGCTCCGACAAAGAACAACCAAAAAAGGACAGATTTAATTCGGTGTTTAAAAAGTGCACTATTTTTATAAAGAAAAAAACGACCGATTACTGTATAAAAGACAAAAAATAGGTAAGAACCACCAAACCAGTTCACCCACACATTACCTAAAAAGGCAATTCCGAAATGTTCATATATAGGCTTTAGTATCGTAAACGTAACGAGAAGACCAATAGCCAGCATAATAGTTGCTTCTATAAGTCTAAACAATACTCTTTTCCATTCTTCCAAAATTACCACCCCATTCTACATTCCTTCATTACACTTTATTCATCATTCTTCAAGGTATGTCCATGTGGAAACTAGCTTTTCTTTAATGTTAATAGTTTTCTTTTTTAGTATAGTTCTTTTGTCACATGTGGTAAAATTCAGTTAATTGCGTATATATTAATAGGAGGTGTTATTATGTATGAAGTTTCAGATCCAGCAGGTTTTTGGGTTAGGCTAGGGGCCGGTATTTTAGATGGATTGCTAGTCTTAGTTGTGATCAGTTTCATTCTTTCTTTACTATTAGGTATTCCATTAGGTTCAGAATCATGGGTATTATATTTACTTGAAGCAGCTTATTATGTTGTTGTTCCTGTTGTTTGGGCTGGATATACAATCGGGAAGAAAGCACTTGGCATACGAATTGTGCGGATGGATGGCTCAGAGGTAAAAATTGGGAACATGCTACTTCGTACTTTTGTAGCGGGGCTCATTTATGGAATAACTTTTGGAATTGCCCTTATTGTAAGTGTTACTATGGTTGCAGCGCGTGAAGATAAGCGCTCGTTACATGATTTTATCGCTGGTACATATGTTACGTATAATGCCCCGGAAGAAAACTATTAATCTTTTCCCCATTCTAACAATATTAATTAGAATGGGGTTTCTACTTTGTCCTAAACTTTGGACATTCATCATTGTATCCATTTTAAATGATACTCTCGAACACAACTGCCAATAATAGTAACAAAAAAACACCTATATTGATCATGCCTTGCTCTTTCCGACCTAGTTTTAATTCCTCTATTCCATAGATTAAAACTATTATACTCACGAAAAATAGCATATATATTTGAAACTCATATTTTTTCGTCGTTGACCCATATATGGCTAAAGTGATAACCAATAATGCTAAAATAATTTTAATTATCCTTAACATGGAAACATTCACCATTAATCATTAAATAGTACTTTCATCTCTTCCGGTACAACAATAACATCCTCTATTTCATATTCGTTGTCTTCATTTTCTGGTGTCAGTCTTACTAACAGCATTTCACCGTTTTCAAAGGTAACTAATTCGTACTTTTTGTAATTTGCACCAGCAGTTGTTAGATTCGTAAATTCGCTGAAATCAGTTCTCGAAACACTTCCCTTTCTACCTTTAGAAAACAAAGAATCGAAAGCTTCATAATCATTATTTTCGATTGCTAACTTCATTAGCCAGGCTACATTTTCGGTACTATCAGGTTGTACTTTATTACTACTGCAGCCGACCATCACCACAAAGAAAGCGCAAATTAGTACTAGTAGTTTTATATATTTCATCGTACTCCTCCAAGTAACAATATATGTAAATCTCATTACATACATTCCACAAAGACTTTATAACTCCTTCTTCTTTATAGAAAAAAAGATGTAACTAATACTAGCGTTACACCTTCATCAAAATTACATTTTTATTTTTGCAAATTTACGCTTTCCTACTTGGACAACTAATCCGGCTGTCATCATTACATTCAGGGCTACATCTTCTACCTTCTCACCATCTAACTTTACTCCTCGATTAGCAATCATCCTGCGGGCTTCACTTTTCGAGCTTAACATTTGTAGTTCGACTAAAAGGTCTGTTATTAACACTTCCTTACTACCTTTCCACTCAACTACCGGTAGTTCATCAGGCACTGCACCTTGTTGAAAGACGGAAACGAAATGATGCTCAGCTTTTTCTGCTGCTTCTTCCCCATGGTACATTCTAACAATCGTTTTCCCTAACAGCATTTTTGCATCACGAGGATGAAGATCGCCTGACGTTAGATCATGTTTCATCGTTTCCAGTTGCTCAAGGGAAAGGTCCGTCACTAATTCAAAGTATTTCACCATTAACTCATCCGGTATCGACATCGCTTTTCCGTACATTTCATTTGGACTTTCATCAATACCGATGTAGTTTTTCTTAGACTTCGACATTTTCTCGACACCGTCAAGACCCTCTAATAAAGGCATAAGCATCGCAACTTGTTTTTCTTTTCCAAACTTTTCTTGGTAATGTCTTCCCATTAAGATGTTAAAATGCTGATCAGTTCCTCCCAATTCAATATCACATTCTAATACAACGGAATCGTATCCTTGCATTAACGGGTAGAAAAACTCATGAAGTGAAATTGGTTTTCCTGTCGCGATTCTCTCTTCAAAATCATCTCGTTCCATTAATCGAGCAACTGTAATTTTCCCAGCTAACCCGATCACATCTTCAAAGCTTAATTTCGTTAACCATTCAGAGTTGTAGAAAAGGTCAACTTTATCCATATCCATCACTTTTCCGAATTGCTCAAAGTATGTTTTTGCATTATGCTTTACTTCTTCATCCGTTAACGGTTTTCTTGCGACAGACTTTCCAGTTGGATCACCAATTTTGCCTGTAAAGTCTCCAATTAATAATTGGATTTTATGACCATTGTCTTGAAACTGTCTCATTTTCTTTAGGACGACTGTATGACCAAGATGAACATCTGGTGCGGATGGATCTAATCCTAATTTTATTTTTAAAGGGCGATTTTCTAATACCGATTTCGCTACTTTTACTTCCAGGTCCTCAACAGGAATTATTTCTTGCACCCCTTGAGTGTAGATGGCCATTTGTCTTTCTACTTCTTTTAGCTGTTCGGCTGATAATTGTTTCATCACTTCGTTCATTGTTCATTCCTCCTATAAAAATAAATAAAAAAAACACGTCCCTATCCTAATAGATAAAGGGACGTGGTTTTGCACGCGGTACCACCCTTGTTGGAGGCAAAAAACCTCCCACTCAGTTCGAATAACGGTTCGTCCGTCTTTATGAAAATTTCTTCATAAAGAAAGCTCTAGGAGTGTAATTCGTGTTATCTTTGTATCGGTTCACACCAACCACCGACTCTCTTAAACAGGGAGATAACTACTACTTAAGTTCCCGTCTTTGCTTTTCTATATTAAATTAAAAATCATTTTCCCGAATAACTTTCCTTAGGAGATTGGACATATTCTTTTGTTCACTTGCAGTTAGACTCGAAACAATCTCCACTTCACTTTGATGGAAGGTTGGATATAGCTTTTCCATCGCTTGCTTACCTTTGTCGGTAATCGCTACGTAAGTAATTCTTCTATCTCTCGTATCTGTTTTCCGATAGCATAGCTCTTTTCGTTCTAACGTATTCGTTATATTACTTACCGTTGCTTTTGAAACCCCAGCAGAATGTGCTAATTTTTTCGTTTCTAACGAACCTTCTACCCATAGGTCATACAAAATAGAAAACGATGTCCACGAGAGTCCATATTCCGATAAAACTTCACGTTCCATTTTATTTCTTAAACCTTGGGCAATACGATAAATATTGGTCACAACAGCTATTGCTTCTAAGTTCAATGAATCTAATGGGAGATTCGTCAATCTGTTAATTGTACTTTTCTCTACGGGAAGCAATTCTCCATCCTCATTAAATGTATGAATAGTGTCACCACCCCAAGAATATTCAAAATCATTAGCTATGAAACGATAATACCAAAAAGGTAGTATTGATGCAACAAAAAAATAAAAATGCATCCTTTACAGGAATGCATTTTTCTGTCCTACTTAAACCATCTATTAATTAAATATAAAAAGAGAATCGTTGACACACTTAATATAAAAACCATCATATGAGCATCAGTCATTCGATTCGCTTGGACGGCGTCATAAATCGCAATGGAAAGAGTTTGCGTTTTCCCAGGGATATTACCAGCTACCATTAATGTCGCGCCGAATTCTCCCATCGCTCTTGCAAAACCTAATACTAGTCCCGCTAATACCCCTTTGTAAGCTAGTGGCATGACAACATACCATAACAATTGAAGTTTCCCTGCCCCGTCAAGTTCCGCCGCTCCAATTGTATCTTTACTAATAGATTCAAAAGAAGCTTGAATCGGCCTAATGAGAAGAGGTAACGCCGCAATGGCTGCCGCGATTACGGCTGCTTTCCATGTAAAAACAATTGGTTGTCCATAAATCCGTTCGTACCATTGACCAATAAAACTTCCTCTGCCTAGCATAAGGAGCAAATAATATCCTAAAACAGTTGGAGGAATAACAAGCGGTATTGTCACGAGGATCGATAAAAAGTTCGTTAATTTATTTTTATTAAAGGCAAACCACCACGAGAAAAGAACTCCGAAAACAAATGCGATGAACGTTGCAATCGTTGCTATTTTAAAAGTTAAAAATAAAGGTGTTAGAATGGAGTCCATTACGGTATATCAAACCCATATTCTTTTAATATCGCTTGCCCTCTAGGTCCTACAATAAATTGTACGAACTGTTTACTCATTTCTTCCTTCTCAGTTTGTGAAGGAATACCTAACGCTTGTAGTATAGGTTGATGATACTCTTCATCAATCACTTCGTAAGGATATTGAGTTCCAGTTACTAATGCTAACGCAACGATTCCGACATCTGCATTGCCTGATTCCACATATTGATAGGCTTGTCTAATGTTTTCGGCATAAACAATTTTATGTTCAACCTCTTCCCAAATCCCTAAACTTTGTAATGCTTCTTTTGCAGCCTTCCCATATGGCGCATGTTCAGGATTTGCAATTGTAATCGTCCTTATATTGGAACTTAGTAGTTTTTCTTTCAAACTACCTTCTTCATCACTACCCATTAAAACAATTCTGCCTATTGCATAGTATTCTTTGGAGTCTGCTAAAACCGAGTCACTATTTAATAGCTCTTCAATATACATTTCATGAGCAGCGGCAAATAAATCGAAAGGTGCACCTTCTTTTATTTGTTGAGTTAATAGTCCTGTTGATCCGAAAGTAAATTCAATGTTAATACTTGTTTCTGCCGCAAATTCTTCACCCATTTCCGTTAAAGCATGATAAAGATCTGATGCTGCTGCAACATAAATCGTTTTATCTTCTGCCGTGTCATTCATACATCCAGTTATTAAAAATAAAGTAAGTATCATTGTAAATATTCTCATTTTCGTAAACCTTCCATAAGCTGATTTGTCCTTATTATACCATGATTTTTTCACAAAACTAATAACCTCCTTAACTAGAAGGAGGCAAGTTCATGACAATTTTATCAGGAGCATTCGTTTCGATTAAAGGCAGTCGATTTTCTTCGCTTCCACTAACCTTTTACACTTTTTTACAAGCTTTTATCATTTTTATCATCATCTTAGCAGCAACACTGTGACCATAAAATTGATTTACTGTTCCTGTGAAATATAGGTCCGTTTTAGGGTGATAAAATGCGAAGGCACCAGTTTGTCCCCAATGGCCAATCATTCCTGTTTTAAATTCAAAAAGAGAAACAGGCTGACTCGCAATTCCTACTCCATAATAAAACAACCCTGGGCCAAAAAGAAGCTTCCAGTCTTTCAACTCATGTAAATATTGTTTCGGAAAAAGGCGTCCATTCATAAATGCTCGCAAAAATATCATCGATTCCTTCACCGTCGAAACAATACCGCCTTCTGGTCCGATGGAAGACATATATTTCGGTAAATGGAGTTTCTTATCCTTATAATAGAATGGTGCTGGTTTTGAATCAGTTTCATCCTCATAAAGATACGTTTCTTTTAATTCTAGTTCATTAAAAATATATTCTTTAAAAACGGAATGGATATCTTTTTCCGTAATTGTTTCAATAATTTTACCGAGAAGTTGATAGTTTGTATCAGAATATTGGGCTCTTACCCCAGGAGAGAACTTAGGCTTTTCCTGTTTCGCACTCGCTACTACCTTTTCATACCCCCAAGCACTATCTCTTCCTCCAATTAAATCTTTAATCGCTTCTGCAGTGAAATAGTCTGGAATTCCTGACGTATTGGACATTAAATGTTTGATTGTAATTTCGTTGGAGTAATCATGACCTTTGAAGTAGTGGAGTTTTAGTAGTGTGTCAGAAGGGAGATAATTAGAGATTTTATGTTCAAGATCAACTCGGCCTTCTTCTTTTAATTTAAGTAAAACAGCAGTAACATATAGTTTTGTAACACTAGCAATATAGTAAGGAGTATGTGCTAATATGTTCCCTGCTGCACTTACGTAGGAAAAGGAATCGTCCCCCTTTTCCACACATAATAATGCTCCATATATATTTTTCTTAGTGGTGGCAGTTGACGTTAGCTCGTTTATAAAAGCTTGATCTATCATTTATGCAGAAACCTCCTTGTTTTTCTTCATAAAATCAATTGTTAGATGTATCGATGTAATTATAATCCAATAATACTTGACGTATGTATTTAGCCATATCGCTTTCTTTAACACTAGCAATCTCCTGAAATGTTTTTCCTTCCGCTAATAGACGACCTACTATTTCCCATCCAACGAAATACGCTTCCCTTTCAATATTAGTCGTACCATTTCCCATCGTGAACTTGTAGACTGTTTCAGAACTGGAGTCTTCTAAGTAAGGGTATATTCCACTGAATATTTCTTCTCTTTTTCCTTCGCATGAGTGAAGCCAACCTTCCTGCATTACTATATAATCTTCGTTTCGATGCCCCGGTACTATATATTTACTTATATGTGTAGCTAACCCTTCTTGTAAAATGGTCGCAGCAATTGTCCGCTCCCACTGACCGTTAAAGGTTGAAGTTTTAGCGTGAACAACATGGGTTAGTTCATGTGCAAGCGTAATGAGAGAGGGACCACCCTCCACTGGTAGGCATAGAGCGATTCCACCACTATTAGTAGGTGCAACAAACGCATTGTTTTCGAATCCACCTACAAAATAAACGAGTGTTAACTCTATAGAGTTTTTATATCCTAACAAAGTTTTTACTTTTGATAAAAATTGTTGCAATTCCTCCTGATCTAGCTTTACCTTTTCTATGTTAGAAATATGCTCACCGTACTTTTCCCATGCATTGTTTAATAATTCCCTTGCAACTTTTAAACCTTTTTCACCAGGTGGGACTGCCGCGAAATGATAATGCTCTTTCCACAATTCCCATCGTTCTTGTTCTCCAACTCCGTTTACACTCGCTTTTTCATAAAAATCTAGAAACTTAGGAACTAGATTTACAATTGTAATGTTATCCAATGACAGTCACTCCCTTTTTCTTACTATTTCTATATCACACTAGTCATTCCCTTCCAATTGGTAATACGGTGGAATATTTTATTTCTCTTAATGATAAGCTTGTTTGAATTCTTGTAATTCCGAGCTTGTTTAATTTTCTAATAAACTGTTCTAGTTGTTTTCGATCTTTACACAACACTTTTAAAAAATAATCATGCTCGCCTGTTAATAGATGTACTTCCATCACTTCTGGTAACAATTCTAGCTCTCTTTCTAATCTTTCCAGCATTTCCGCTTGGTGAATATTTGTGCTAATAAATATAAATGTTAACAAATCAAACCCGAGCTTTTCTTGATTTAAAATCGAGACACGTTTTTCGATGTAGCCTTCCACCTCTAATCTTTTAATGCGAGCATGTGTTGCTGGTGGTGATAAATTCACTTGTTTTGCAATTTCGGAATTATTAAGCCCCGCTTCCTTTTGTAAAATATCTAATATTTTTAAGTCAATTTCATCTAAAACTTTACTTACGTACGATTCCATAATAAAAAACTCCTTTCAATTATTCTGTACATGCGAAGAAACGGTCACCACAATGCGAATAAAACTAATTATTATCAATGTTTACTTTAAAAAGTTTCGTTTTTCTTTCATTATATAATAAAATATTCTGCCATTCTATTTATAATGTTAAAATTATTCCATCAGCATTTATAGAACGAGAGGGATATATCCATGGCATCGAAATATTATGGTTTACTACTTTTAACAAGCTTTCTTTGGGCAGGAAACTTCATCGTAAGTAAAGGGCTAGTAGATCACGCATCCGCTATGACATTAACTGTTTTACGTTGGGCAATTGCCGTTATCGTCCTTTTCCCTATCGTATGGTGGAAAGAGAAAAAAATCTTACCCTCGCGTAAAGCTATTCTTCCTTTATTTTTAATGGGAATCACTGGGGCAGCCTTATTTAATATTTTTCTTTTTATCGGACTAGAAAACTCAACAGCATCGAATATTGGACTCCTATCTACATTGAATATCGTTTCGATTGCATTATTCTCCTTTATCTTTTTAAAGGAGAAAATCAATCCATTACAAATTGGATCTATGGTAATTTCTCTATTAGGTGTCCTACTTGTTATGTCGAAAGGAAATCTCGAATACTTGCTCTCCCTTCAATTCAACAGTGGTGACGTATGGATGTTAGCAGCTGTTGGCATTTGGGGAATTTATTCTGTATGTAACAAATGGGCATCTGCTACTACTTCTCCGATGATGGCAATTCTTTACTCTGGAGTGTTCGGGTTAATTGTTTTAGTTCCGTTTAATACTACCGGGCTTACTGTTACGAATATTAATCCTTCTTTTATCGGAGCAATTCTTTATACAGGAGTCATTTCCACCGTCGTTTGTATGGTACTTTGGAACATCGGTGTACAGAAGATTGGTGCAACAACATCCGGATTATTTTTAAACTTTAACCCTATCTTCACTGCCATGTTAGCTTTTTTCCTACTTGGAGAAGAAATAACGATTGTTCAAGGAATAGGCAGCGGTATTGTTATATTAGGAAGTTTTTTATTTACGTACTTTAAAGCGAAACAAATCCCAGCAAAAATAGTAATAGAACCGAAACTACAAAACGAACAAACAAGCCGTTCTCACGCTTCTTGATGAAGAGTGAGAATTTTAACCTTTTCACATGATGAATATTTTTACAAGCGTTTACTTCTATATCGTCATCACCCTTATTATACTTATTATTGCATGGAGTGTTTTTAGAGGATGGAGAAAGAAAGCTTAATTACCTTGAACACTTTCCATATATAGGCATATATTAGTGTTGATAAAAATAGAGGGGAATGAGGAAATGTCTTATTACGCAAGTCCACGTCCACACCCGTATTTTAACAATGAAAATGAGGAAAATAGTTTTAGAAGTAATGAGGAAGAGCAAGAAATTTTAGCTGCTATCCTCACAGCCGTTAAAAGAGAAGCATCCGCCTATAATCTGTATTATCGCTTAGCTTGTGAAGCACCAACTGTCCAAGAGCAACAAAATTTGCTACGTTCGCTTGAGGAAAAGCAAGATCTTGTCACAACCTTTTCGCACCTTTATGCGGAATTAACAGGAAGTCAATCTACGTTGGAAGTGGAGCATATACCATATGATAACTTCGAAAACGGCGTTCAAAGAGCTTTTGAAATCGAAGCGGAATGTTTTTCTGAATATAAAAGATGCTGCTCTTTGACCAATCAACAACAGGTACTAGAAGTATTTCAGTCTGCCCTTGCGAAGGAGCAAGAGGTTGCAGCCAGATTTGATGTTAGAGAAGAAAAACGAGTGACCATTCGTGACTACGGACCAGGTCCATTCGTTATTGACATCGAAGAAGCTACGAAACAGAACAACACATTCCGAACTGCTCTATGGACTGGAGAACATCTACAAATCACACTAATGAGTATTCCTGTTGGGGAAGATATCGGCTTAGAAATTCATCCGCATCTTGATCAGTTTTTACGAATTGAGGATGGAGAAGGAATCGTACAAATGGGCGATCAAAAAGACCGTTTAACGTTTGAACGTAAAGTGAAAGACGACTTTGCCATCGTCATCCCTGCCGGCAAGTATCACAACCTAACAAATACCGGTAATAAACCGTTGAAGTTATATTCAATTTACGCACCACCTCAACATCCATTCGGGACTGTTCATAAAACGAAAGCAGAAGCAATGCTTGCCGAGGAAATGCATCATTAATAATTAGAAAAAGGATGAGAAATGTCTAAGCGACTTTTTTCTCATCCTTGTTTATTACACCAAACTTTCAATCCTTCTCCCTCTACTTCTCCATTTCTCATACAAGTACTGTACTCCATATAATAAATACGCCTTGTAATGTATGTAAAAGAAGAACTGAATTCTACTTAAGCGATTTAATCGAATGATTTTAAATTTCTTCATGATATCCATCATAATGAAGGCAAATATTCCGTCCGCCAGAACGTTAAGTAGCAAAAACTTTTTAAAACTTCCGTACGAGTATTTTAGCAGCCACATGGAAAAAGGCGCATAGGGCCCAATACTAAATGGGAGCTCATCTTTTAGAAATGAATCTTTCTTATCATAAAACTTCCACCACTTTTTCTTATTTCCATACAAGTGGTTAAAAATCTCAAAAACGATAATGAAAACTCCTGCAACAGAATACCGTTTAAAGTTGCTTTTCCCGATAAATAACAAAGTTAGCCAAGGAAATATAACGATGATCATGTTGAAAAACAGGTGTCTTTTACTAATCAATAAACTCCCCCCTAATTAAATTGTACTTTATTAACATATCCAATTAGATGGAAAAAATTAATTAATTGAATAAAAAAGAGCTAATCATCTAGATTAGCCCCTGCTTTTCGTTAAATATTATCTCGTTCTATTTACTAATTTTAACATCTTCTTCTTTTGAAAAAATGAAGTGATGCACAGAAAATAGCTTGCTTCCATTAATCAACAGATAGACAGCCATTGCTAGAAATGCTAAATCTAGCTCATACCCAGCCATTTGTCCATTACCGAAAATACCAACTGCAAATTTTACTTTTATCATTGCTCCAATCATGACTAATGCGATAAGTGCAGAAATAATTTTTGTACCAAAACCGATAATTAAGGCAAGTCCACCGACTAATTCAATAATTGCAACAACATATGCCATAAAACCTGGTATTCCGATGCTATCAAACCAACCAACTGTATTTTCAATTCCTCCTTGGAATTTATCTAATCCATGTAAGAAAAATAATACTCCAAGCGTAATACGTAAAATAAGTGCTCCTACTTCATGTTTAAACATTGTAACTATACCTCCGTGATGTAATATAACTTTATAATTTTCGATACCATATTGCAGCTGCTTGTACTTCTTCTTGTGTTAATTGATGACCTCTATTTTCCCAATGAAGCTCAACATTAGCACCCGCATCATCTAATAATTTTTGTAGCTCTGCTGATTCCATTGGCGAACAGATTGGATCATTCGTTCCAGCCGCAATAAAAACAGGCGTACCTGTCAAGTCGGGAAGCTCAATTCCTTTTCTAGGCACCATTGGGTGATGAAGAATTGCTCCTTTTAAAGCATTCTTGTAATGGAACAATAGGCTAGCTGCGATGTTTGCTCCATTGGAATAACCGATTGCTATTACGTTGTCACGTTGAAAATTGTACTTTTCTGCAGCTTCATTTAAAAAATCGTTTAATTCTTTCGTACGAAACACCAGATCTTCTTCATCAAACACACCTTCTGCTAATCGTCTAAAGAAGCGAGGCATTCCATTTTCTAATACGTTACCACGTACACTTAAAACCGATGCTTCGTCGTCGATCATCCCTGCTAACGGTAACAAGTCTAATTCATTTCCACCTGTACCATGAAGCATTAATAGTGTAGGTTTGCTTGCGTCTTTTCCTTTATTAAATATATGTTTCATCATTCTTCCCCCTTTAAAGTTCTAACTTGAACAGAAGGTAGCATTTCCTCTAATTTCTTCCGCTTCTCTTCTAACCACGACGGTAATTGTAGACTCTCTCCTAAATGTTCGATAGGTTCATCAACAGTAAATCCTGGTGGGTCTGTTGCAATTTCAAACAAAATTCCTCCACCTTCATGAAAGTAAATGGCCTTAAAATAGTTTCTATCTTTTATTTCAGTAGGGTGATAACCGTTACGTTCAAGTAGCATCTTCCACTCGCTTAGCTCGCTTTCATCACTAGCTCTCCAAGCAATATGGTGAACAGTACCAGCACCCATTAATCCTCGTACGGATGGCAATAACTTAATATCGACTATGTTACCTATGCTTGCACTACTTTTGAATCTTAAATAACCTTCTTCTTCCCCTACCATTTGAAAACCTAACATCTTTTCTAAAACATCTGCCGTTTTATTCGGTTGGGCAGATATTAATGTCGTACCGGCAAACCCTTGAATTGCATGATCACCATCAGTAGCGTGCTCGACTAACTCAAGCACCAATCCATCCGGGTCTTTGAACTGTATATAGCTTTCGCCAAAACGATTTGTTATCTCATAAGGAATATCGAATGTTTCTAGACGATTTTTCCAGTATGGGAAAGAGCCCTTCGGAATGGAAAAGCTAATAACACCTACTTGCCCCATACCGATTCGTCCTTTTAACTGCTTCTCCCAAGGAAAAAACGTTATCACTGTACCAGGATTACCAGCTTTATCGCCGAAGTAAAGGTGATACACTTCAGGGCGATCGAAATTTATTGTCTTTTTCACAAGTCTCAAACCTAATACGCTCGCATAAAAAACGATCGTTCTTTGCGCATCGTTCACCATGGCAGTAATATGATGTATACCTGCTGTTTTTAACATAACTCCTCCCCCCTATTTCGGTCTTTCTATTGAAAAAACATCACCGATTTTTGCATAATTACTACCTGCTAATCGACTTACAGCTCCTAATCCACGCGGATCTATCTTTCCATCGCTATAAATGGACTCATCAACGTGATACTGCTCAACTTTTCCAATAAAAAGATCACAGCCACCTAAGTCAATTGCTTGCACTAAAGAGCATTCAAAGCGGACTTTCGCTTCCTTCACACCAGCCACTTTTACTCGTTCACTTTTAACCGGTGTTAATTGTGCTAATGTAATTTCGCTCTCGTCAGGTGGGAGGCTTGCCGCTGTTTTATTCACTTTCTCTACATTCTCCTCATCAACAATGTGAACGACGAACTCTTTATTGTCGATAATGTTTCTAGCAGTATCCTTTCGTTCACCCGAGGAGCGCTGGATCGATATTGAAATCATCGCTGGATTAGAGGAAACGATATTAAAATAACTAAACGGCGCTCCATTTAACACACCATTTTTCGATTGAGTCGTAACAAAAGCAACAGGTCTTGGAATAATGCTTCCAATTAGAAATTTATAATTCTCTCTTTCAGACAAATTTTCTGGATTCAGTGATAGCAAAGAAAATGCCTCCTTTTAAAGTTAGTCCAACTTACGAACTGTAAATGGTATTAACCCACTTTCAATTCTGTCGCGAAATTGCTCATATTGAGTTGGTAGCATTAATTGTGCTCCCATCGTTTCAAGTGATTCGTCATGAGCAAACCCTGGAGGATCTGTTGCTATTTCGAATAAAATTTCCCCATGCTCTCTAAAGTAAATCGCATTAAAATAATTTCTATCTTGCACTGGTGTGACAGCAAAACCATGTTCGGTAGCAAACTTTTGCCAATCAAGCTGATCCTCATCATCCTTTGCTCTCCAAGCAATATGATGGACAGTACCTACGCCCATTTGTCCGCGGCCGGTTTTCGTAGTTTTTACATCCACTACGTTACCGATATCACCCTCTGAACGGAAACGTTTATACTCGCCTTCTTCTCCTACAAACTCAAGTCCCATTACTTTTTCTAACGTTTCTGCTGTATGTTTCGGTTGTGATGAAAGAAGAATTGCTCCACCAAAGCCTTTAATCGCAACTTCTGGTGTTACATCTCCAAAAGTCCAATTGTTCACTTCTCCGTCTGCTCTTTCCACTATTTCTAACTGAAGTCCATGTGAATCCTCAAACTGTAAATTGGTTTCGCCAAAACGGTCTTCTTTTGTTGTTGGTATTTCAAACTTATTTAATCTCTTTTCCCAGTAAGAGAGTGAACCAACCGGAACTGCGTAAGTCGTAACTCCAACTTGTCCGTCACCGATTCTACCCTTATACGCATTTGCCCAAGGGAAAAATGTAATAATCGTTCCCGGCTTTCCACCTTCATTTCCGAAATATAAGTGGTACGTTCCAGGGTCATCAAAGTTTACTGTTTGTTTCACTAAACGTAATCCTAACACACCTGCATAAAAATCAACGTTTTCTTGCGGGTGACCGACAATCGCTGTAATATGATGAATTCCCATTGTTTTTTCACCCATCTTTAAACACTTCCTTTTATTAAATGTACGTAACAAATTCACTAACTGGCTTCCGATAGCCTCGAGGCTTGCGACTAGCTACCTTTTCTTTTCCAATCGTAATCATCAGTGCTATTTCATATTGTTCGTCAACCTTTAATATTTCTCTCACTTTTTCAGCGTTAAATCCGATCATTGGACATGTATCCCAACCTTTTTCCTTGGCGGCTAACATAAATAACATCGCGGAAAGTGAGGCATTACGAATCGCGTCTTCTCGTTGAAATTGCGCCCCTCCTGTTTCGTAAAAAGAAACAGTATCTTGAACCATATGATCATATTCTTGTTTATTTACAATCCCTAACATTTTTAAGCCTTCATAAATTTCCGATGCTTGTTTGTATGCTTTTTTATCTCCAAGAACAATGATTACAGCTGAAGCAGTAGATACTTTATATTGTCCATTTGCGGCTTCACGCAACTGCTCTTTCTTATTTTCGTCTAAGACTGTTACATAATGACTATGCTGCAAGTTAAATGCGGAAGGACCGAATTTTACTAGTTCAAAAATCTCCTGCAATTCTTCTTTTTTTATTGATATATTCGGGAGAAAATTACTAGCAGAACGTCTCTCTTTTACTAATTGGATAAAATCAGTCATTTTAAAATCTCCTTACTTTTTCAAAATCTTGAAATCGAGATATAAACTTAAAAAAATATAACTGCAGATAGAAACAATCTTGAATTCGAGATATTAAACAAAAAAATATGAAACAAAAAAATATCTTGACTTCGAGATAATAATACTAGCTTAACGAAAAGTTGTCAACAGTTTTAAATAAAAACTTTAAAAACATTTTTATTGGAGAGAGCATTATCGTCCCCCTCCTTTTCGTAAGCGCTAGAGCATCAACAACTTACACATGCTCCTTTCATTCATTTTTATTTTTAATATATATCTTCTCAGTAGAAAAATTTAAAACATGTAAAAGCTGCTCCCCCATATAGGATGGTGACGTTGGAAAATCATCTTCAATCCATTGGAGAATGATGCCGATAATACCATTAATACGATATGTAATAAAAAGCTCTATGTCAATACTAGGATCAATGTTAGTAACATCAAATTCAAACTCTTCACGAAAATATTTATCTAGTTGATTGGAAAATCTTTCTTGAAAATTTGTGGTCGATGCTTGCCTAAGCATCAGCTTATAAAACTGTCTATGTTCTATAAAATGATCGAATAAAATAATCGAATTGGAAGGGAAGTCATGAAAGTTTATTACCGATAAATCTTCATATGGTTTCCGGAATACTTCTTTCATTTTATCAAACATATTTTCTATTACTTCTTCTAATAACTCCTCTTTTTTCTCATAATGTGCATAAAAAGTTCCGCGATTAAAACCGGCTGTTTTCACTATTCCCGTAATAGTAATATCGTGAAAATTCTTTTCTTCCATTAAATCTATTAAAACTTCATGAAACTTTTCCTTCGTTCTTATAACCCGCTTATCAGGATATGGAATAGACATCTCATGTTCTCCTTTACACTTTTAACATACAAAATAAAAGGTTTTGTACGATAACATACATTTCCTTCATTATTGCATATTGAAACGTTTTCATGCACCTTTTATGCTTAGTATGCAGCCAATATCTTTATTTCAAGATAATAGATTAACAAAGGAGAGATATAACATGAACTTTGAAGGTAAAGTAGTCATCGTTACAGGTGCAGCAGGTGGAATTGGGAAAGAAGTTGTTCGTAAATTAGCTAACGCACAAGCAAAAGTAACACTAGTAGATTTAAATGAGGAAGCAGTTAAAGCTGTACAAGCTGAGCTTGGTTTAACAGAAGAAAATAGTTTAGTCGTAAAAGCAGACGTTTCTAATGAAGAAAACGTTAAAAATTACGTTGATCAAACAGTTGCGAAATTCGGTCGCATTGATGGGTTTGTAAATAATGCAGGTGTGGAAGGCCCAGCAAAACCACTTGAAGAAGTAACAGAAAAAGATTTTGACTTCGTTTACGGCATTAACGTAAAAGGTGTACTTTTCGGTTTAAAATATGTACTACCAGTAATGAAGGAGCAAAAATCAGGATCAATCGTTAACACTGCATCCGTTGCAGGCTTAATCGGTTCCCCAAGCATGGTTTTATACAACTCTTCTAAACATGCAGTTATGGGTATTAACAAAGTAGCTGCTTTAGAAGCAGCAGCATATAACGTTCGTGTTAACACAGTAAACCCTGGTGTTATTAATACACAAATGATGCGTAACATTGAATCAAACGTTGCCCCAGGTGCAGCAGAAGCAGCACAAGCAGCTTACAACGACGCAGTACCGATGAAACGTTACGGAGAACCACAAGAAGTAGCAAACGTTATTGCCTTCTTACTTTCTGACGAAGCTTCTTATGTGAGCTCATCTTCTTACACAATTGATGGTGCTTTATTCAACGTATAATTTATTTGATTGTGGCTGTCCATATTATTTGGGCAGCCATTTGCTATGTAAATAAGTTGGTACATGAGTTGTTCTCTTCATGTTTAACATTATTAAACCAACGATAAGCTTCAAACTACCATCAATCATTGCAAAAATTAGAAAAGGAACACTATTCAAAAATAAAGCAATCACTCCATTTAAAACGGTTAAAAATCCTAACAGTAACATTATTTTTCCTTGTGAGAAATAAAAACCAAAAAAGTGTATTCCAACGACTATAAAAATACATAACCAGAACAGTCTTAAATCGTTAAAGCCTATTATCAATCCGCTAGCTGTACATAGTACTACATTTAATAATATGGACACATTATCCATATTATCTTGAAATTTAGTACTTTTCCCATAAGCCAATTTTCGATTAACAAAAGGTAGACACAAAATAAGTATGAAGCCAACAAAATATCCGATTCCAAATAAATACGGTTGTATTAATAAATCTCTTCCGATTAACGAAGAGATTATAATAATTAGTCCGATGTACATTAACCAGACTCCGCAAGTTCTTTGCGTATTATACTCCCTCTTAATACTCGTTTTTGGCAACCATATCCCTCCAATTACGAAGTTCCAAAAGATTAACTTTGCATTCGCTTATTCTAAACTTTTTAAAAATTTATGCCCTGCCATAATGAAATATACGATGACCATAAATAAAAGCAACAAACGAATAAAGGGGCTAGTAACGATAATAGCAACTGTAACGAAAGTTATTACAACAATTGAACTAATTGATGCAAATTTTATGTACCGAATATAATTTTCCGACAACTCTGGCTCCTCTTTATACTTCCATCTCTGTAATAATAAAGCGCTCTCCTTTGGAGCAAAATATGTCCAAATTAAAATTCCATACAAAGGTAATAAAAATATAATTTCTATTATTAACTCCCCCATTTTCGGTCCCTCCTTCATCCTATACAAATACTATCTTTTTCATACGTGTAAAAAGGTAAGAAGTTTCAACTTAATTCTAATACTCTATTTCTCTTAAGGAATTGAACGAGATTCAAAAAATGATAGAAAGTGTTGAATTTTAATAAAAAAAAACAGTCCACAACTAAGTAGACTGCGATGGTTATTTATTTTTTAAACTCGTTCAATTAAGTCGATCGAATTATTCCGTGTCGAATTCACTTTTGGTGAAACTTCGTAAGCTATCATTTCATCCGAATTATACGGAATGAGTAACGATTTTAGCTCCGTCTTATCTTTAGTTGCTGGATCTAGCCATATGGATTGCTTCTCTTTCGGTAAAATAACCGGCATTCGATCGTGTATATCAGTCAATAAATCATTTGGTTCTGTCGTCAAAACCGTGCACGTGTGAACCGCCTCCCCTGAAGGAGCTTTCCACGTATCCCATAGTCCCGCCACTCCAAACAGCGAGTCATCCTTCATTTTTATACGCATAGGTATTTTGGCTTTCCCATCCCGCTTCCACTCGTAAAAAGAATCCATCGGAATAAGACACCGTCTTTGATAAAATGACCTTTTAAAACTTGGCTTTTCATCCACTGTCTCTGAACGAGCATTGATCATTTTGGAAGCCATTTTCTCATCCTTCGCCCAAGACGGTATGAGTCCCCATTTTAAATGCCCCATTCGGTTATTTGTTCCATCATTAATAATGGACACGATTTGTTGCGTAGGAGCGATATTGTAACTATTGGCGAAAAGTTCTTCATCAAACGCTAGCTGAATATCAAACTCACTAATTAAATATTCAAATGTTGTTATTAGCGTAAAGCGGCCACACATTTAAAAACACCCTTTCATGAAACATTACAGAATTGCAACGATTAATAGAATAACTCCAACTATCGGAAAAACCTTCCATCCTAAACGTTGCATCGACAAATAAAATTCAGATGGCTCGGGATCTCTAACGTCCAAAAAATTTCGTAAATAAAAGAAAAAGAGTGGAAACTTTCTATCAAAAGCAGTATAACCAAATAAAAAGAACACAATTAGCAATAACGGTACATCCCCACGAATTACTTCGTTTTCATGCATAGCAACATCGACTACATGTTTAAGCGGTATGACATAATCTTTCGTAAACGGGGAATTGTTATTATATCCAATGCGAATTATCGCATCCTCTTCTATAAAAGGTTCCCCATTTTCACTTGTTAAAAAGAAGTAATCTGGAGAATACATTCCTTCGAACAACAATAATCCTTTTTCATCTTTTATACGTACCTTCTCATTACCCCAATTATTTGTAGACGTAGTAACTGTATATTGGCGTTTTATTTTACTAGGGAGAAGGTACGTGACATTTTTCGTCTCCCCATCTTCGCCTTCTTTAACTAATAGATGAATAGGCCCATAAGTATGTTTACCAATGTAGTGTGTAGTAGACCCATCTACTTTCTTCTCCAAAAAAGTTTGGTGAACCTCTCCCACTAATTGCTAACACAATTTGAAGGAGCATCTCTTATCTTAAATACAGTACAAACAAAGCTAATAGGTCACCGCCGGTGCCTCCATTGCCTTTGTTAGACTAATGAATGAAGATAAGGTCTGATTTGTTCTATTTGCCAAAACAGGAACTTTTGCCTGTAAAGACAACCATACCTTTTCAGGTAAGGATTTTTGGTAAGCGCGTATAAAATATCGTGCTGCGATATTGTAACTAGCTGAAAGATCTGCATGATAAACTTTACCTGTAGTAAATACAGCAAGGTCTTTCTTATCGTTTCGTTCCACTTTTCCAGAGCCATCAAATGCTAATGCGCTAGTATTGCGTGGATTTACCCTGGATATTCTAATCCCTACATAGTTAGCCATTTCTTTGACTTTGTTTTGAATAGCTGTTTTACGCCAATAACGTAGTTTGAAACGAAGTTTCTTTGCTCCCCAAAAACCTTTCGGGACTCTCATTTTGTTAAGATATTCGAATACAATAACTTCACATTTGTTTTCTTTCGCAAATTTCACAATTTCATGACACGTATGATTAATAATGTGTTTTTGCAAACCATGGATTTGTCGCCAATAATTAGGTGCAGCAGCCCAACCGGATTCACGCTGAACTTTTCGAAGCTTATTTGTCATCCGATACAAACGGTCTTTTTCTTTCGCCTGATTAATAAACTTTCGAGCCAAGACAGTGCCCTTTGCATCCACGATGGAACAAACTGCAGAGTTTGTGATTCCTAAATCTACTGCACATACTTTTTGGCTATTGATTTCTGTCTTACTTAGAGCCACCCTGTTCGAATAACTGATGTTTAAGAAATATTTTTTCCCAACTTTAACAAGCTTGGGGTTATGTTCTTTCCAGCTCCAGACATCTCGTTTATATAAATCTTGTTTTCTAAACTCTATGTCCACCCATACCCAATCATTATGATGAAACACCTTGATACGGGCAGTAGTGTCTGAAGTTCTTTGGAACATATTAGTTTTGTAAAACACCGGAAATTCTTTGTGTTCTAGTTGTAATCGAGGTGGTCTCTTGTTAAATCTCTTCCCTTCAGAAAGAGTTATTTCCTTCTCCTTTAACCAATTTTTATAATTCGAACGATAGCTTTTTACTTTCCCGAAAGCAGTAGCTATTGCACTTCTTCTAAAATAGGAAGGAAATTTATAAAAACGCTGATTAAATTCTTTATATTTTGGAAGGGGATTTGATTTAGTGGTATGTATTAGCTTTTCTACTGCTGAGACAATAGACTTCGTAGAAATGTCACTCAAATCATCAAACTCGTTGTCTATAACATTTATAATAAATGCTAATGCTTCGTTATAAATATTTAATGTGGGATCGAAAATTCTCGAATGATTCGTAATCTTATGACGTAACGTTTTAGCCATTATCATCACTAACCACCCCCTCTTTACGAACGTTTGTTCTATACCGAAGTATACCATTTTCCTATTATTTTGTAAATATATGAGGGGATTAAACATGAGTGATTACAAATAGAACAAACATTCTTATTATAGATTGACCTATCATTTAATTGCTGTAACAAAATACCGACATAAAGGGATACTGAAAATATAATGAACAGCTTGAAGAAGATCACAATAGAACAACAAGGAGAGTAAGACCTTAGAGCCTAACCCCCACTAAATCATAGAATTTTGAAGGGGAATGCGGCACTAATATTTTGTTCAAATTCCATTCCTTTTGAAAAAAAGATGAAGAAATAAAAAATCGATATGCTAATAATAAGGATTGCTAGTATGAATTTCACATTCTTATTCTTTGCGATTTCCTTCCATTGTTCCGTTTTTATATAGACTCCCCCTATGAAACTGTGTTACTTTATGTACGATTATTGATGATTAAAGTTGCAAGTTTATTTAGATAAATTAATCCAAAGTCTCTTAATAACGTTACCATCATCCTCAACGAAGTCTGTATCTGGTTCACCACCGTTTTTTATGATCACTTTATATGACGCTTCATTCGTTTCATCACAAACGACAAGTGCTTTAGTAATGCCTAAGTCTTTCGCCTTCTCAAGTGATAAAGCTAATATTTTCGTTGCATACCCTTTTCTTCTTTCGGACGGCCGAATTCCGTACCCAATATGCCCACCTTGATATAACAAAAATTCCGTTAACCGATGGCGTATATTTACCGCTCCTAGCACTCTATTATTTTCATTAATTAACCAAAACGTACTGTCCGGTCCCCAGCCCTTAGGAAGGTTTACCCCATTTTCATGGTCTTGTATAAATTGAAGCATCTCTTCGAAGTTTGACGGGTCCCTTTGGATAACCCAAGGGACCATATTTTCCCCACTATCGACCCATTCTTGGTAGAAAGATAAATATTCCTCTTTGAGTTTCATCGTTGGTTTAATTAAATGTAGTTGTTCCATCCTCTATAGCTCCCTTTTTTGGTGAATACGGCTTTTATCTAGTGTTCTATGAAAACAATTGATGCAATTCGTGATTTTTATGCTGCACTTGGAAAATTAATTGACGCACTTCCAGAAGCTGGCCCCAAGCTTAGACGATGCACCTATCCCGTACAACACTCAATACACTAAAAAGCGCTAATCATTTTACTTTGATTAGCGCTCCCCTATATTAAACGGCTCGCCTTCAAAAACAACGGTAGCGAGTTTCCCCACTTTTTCCTCTTCCAGTTCCAAAACGAATGTTCTTGGAATTGCTATATCGTTACAATTGTCTGATTGGGTAGTTGTATGTATCGTTAAAATCGATTCATCCTCATTCCATTCCATCTTTTTAACACGTTTCGGACAGGAACTTTCGATGGTGTGCAAAAAGAGAATAGTAGACTCATCGAAATTAATAGTAGGTGCTTTTCCTTCTAGGTTAAATTCACCCCACAGATCATCAAGTGTTTCTGTTCGATCGGCTATTTTTACTAACCTACTCCCAATTGAGTGATCCACTGGACCATTTTGTTCCGAATGAATCACACTTTTACTCGGTAATTGATTACTACAAGCTATCAAACTTACAGAAAAAAGTAACACTAGCATAACTTTAAATTTATTCACCTGGCAACTCCTCCCTCGAGTAAACACATCAATTTTTCATCCGGCCTTGCAAAATCGCTTTTTTCGATTACTTCCAAAAATAAAGCCTTTAACTTTTTAGCGGACTCTTGTATATTTTCACTATTAGTTTCATTTGGATAGGTTAGAAGATATTTTCTAATAAAACTAGGGTCCAAAGTGTCGTAGGCTTTAAACTGGTGAAGTTTTTTGTTTTCATTCAGCGCCTGCACCTCAAGAATAAATCCTTGTAACATTTCAATTATTTTCATTGCGTAAATAAGATTATTTCGTTTTAACTCAATATTTAACCTTCGCATAAAATACACAAACTCAAAAGCGATATCTGGTGTAACGTAATATTTTACTTGTCTATTAGAAAAACGCTCGTGCTCAAAATTCATATTTTTTAGTACAATACCCGTCTTATCAACTAACACCTTCCATAACGGAGATCGAACATTTAAATAGGCAGTCGGTAATGTTGAAATATTAAACTCTAAACCATTTTCTAAAATAGCAATAATAATATACACTTGCTCACTATGTCTTTTCGCTTTCATATAAGCAACGTTGAACTCTCCTAAGCATTGGAGAACGTAATCTTTCAACTGCTCTACCTCTTCAACCGTGCATACCATTAAATCAATATCTGAAAACTCATCACGGTAGCCCTTTACCCCTGATCCTAATTGAACAACTCCTTCAACTAAATCAGACTCCTCCAATTGTTTCACTAATTTTTGAAAATACAATTCTCTCTCTTCCACACTATACATGCTACACCCCTTCGTTAAATTTCACTGAGCTTTTGTAGTAAAACCAAAAACTTGAAAAAAACGTTAGTAACGCAGTACCACCTAAAATAAATACACCATCCCAATATGAAGACTTCCCGGTTACTACCCAAACTTGATATATAATCGTTAAGATTGCTGATACGACGACTATACCCCATAATAGTGAAAGAATATTTTGTTTTATGTCCGCTGCAATTCCATCTGTGGTACGGTATTTTATCATTGCTATTTTCTTTAATGAGAAAAGTAATAGTATGATGGAAGTTAGTAATAATAGATAATCCATCGCATCCACCTTACTTTGTTACCTCTTGAATATAGGACTCCATATATTTTCTATATACATCCGTTAATCCCTCTGGCAAATTGTTTAAGTGAAAATATTGTAAAGCTTTTGACTCGCTTTGATCCATCTCAATATTTCCTTTCACATCACGTGTTTGGTAAACAGCTGTGACCGAATATAATTCATCCCCATTACTGACCTTTAAATAAAATTCAGCACCTGAGTAAACTCCTAGTAGTTTCAATTCACCAATATCTAGCCCTGTTTCTTCTTTCACTTCTCTTCTCGCAGTTTCCTCTAGACTTTCTCCTAATTCCATAATTCCACCTGGTAACCCCCAGCCTCCGTCATGGCGATGTTGCAACAACACTTGATTCTGTTCATTTATTATTAATACAACCGAACCTGGTAATATTAAAGGTCGGTGCCCGACTAACTTTCTTAATTCCATTACGTATTCCATATATAGATCCCCCTTTTGCTATTCGTACTCCTCTTTCTATTAACTAATAATTTCCACATAAAATGGAAAAATCCTCTGTAAAAAAAATTGCCACTTTGAAAACATAATTTAAATCTTCTTATGCTCTCCTCCTTTTTGCTTCAAATAAACTCGAACTTACACCAACCCGAATGCTAGTAAGGAAATTATTATGTTAAAAAAAAGCTGTGGATGGACTACTGCTTTCACTTTATTTGCGATAAACCCCATTTTATTTGCGGTACTCCTTTTTTATTTGCGATACTCCTTTTTTATTTGCGATAAGCACCCTGTTATTTGCGATAAGCTCCCTGTTATTTGCGATAAGCTCCCTGTTATTTGCGATAAGTACCCCTTCTATTTGCGGTAGCCCAGTATGTTATAAAATTAGGACACAATCTTATATATGTTGTAAACAATAATAAAAAAGCGGCCCAAAAAGTCAGTCACCACTAACTTTTTAAACCGCTTTTTTTCCATATTTTACGCTTCGGATGCATTACTTTTCAACATATCATACGCACGAATTACTTCTTTCGCAATTTCACTATTTTCCTCTAATTTGCTAACTGTCTTTAGAACATATTCCGGTCCATGTTCTTTAATCATACTTTGAATTTCCATCGCTTCTTGGTCTTCTGGATTGTCAAAAAGAAGAGCTGCGGCAATTGCTTTTGCCAAGTTCTCAAATGGTAACCCAGCTTTTTCTGCTTGTGTTGCAGGACGAATAAGTCTATCTTCCGGACCTAGTTTACGAATTGGAGAACGTCCAACTCTTGTTACGCCATCATTTAAAAATGGATTTTTGAATCGTTCAATATTTTTATTAATGTAAGATAGGTGTTCTGTTTCATCAATGCCGTATTCTTTTACTAAATAAGCACCTGTTTCTTTTAATGTTTCTCTAACCTGGTTGGCAACTGCGTCATCTGCAAGGGTCTCATCGATAGTTGATTTTCCTGCTAAATATCCTAAATATGCGATTACCGCATGTCCAGTGTTTACGGTAAATAGTTTTCGTTCAATAAACGGAGCAAGGTCTTCTACAATTGTCATACCTTCAACATGTGGAATCGACTCTTTTGCCTCTACAACCCATTCATAGTACGGCTCCACGAGTACATCGAGCGAATCTTGGTCTTGAATTGGCACGATGCGGTCAACTGCAGAATTAAAGAAGTGAACTTTCCCTTCGATTTTCGCTTTTGTTTCTTCGTCTAGATTGTCTAAAATGTGTTGCTTAAGTATATCTGTTGCACCAATTTGATTTTCACAAGCAATAACGTAAAGCTTTTTTTCATCGGTTTGAGCAACGCGCTCTGTAATTCCACGAGCCATTAAAGGTGCAATTCTCGGTAAAATGTTTGGGCCGATTGCTGTCGTTAAGTAAGTAGCTTCTTTAATGGCAGTGATAACTTCTTGTTCTTGTGTCATGTTGTTTAATCCGGAAACGTTGTCGATTTGAATCGTTTCCTTTTGATTCGTAGCTAATACAACTTTATAGCTTTTTTCTTCGTTTAGTTTATTTATTATTTGTTCAGCAATATCAACAAAAGTTACATGGTAACTTGATTGAGAAAATAATGCCCCAATGAAACCTCTACCGATATTTCCTGCTCCAAAGTGAACCGCTTGTTTCAACTTCATCATTCCTTTATCAAATTATTTTGAAGATAGTCTAAAAACAAATCTTCTAACTTCCGTCGAATGAGTGCTTCGTTGGAAGATGAATAAATCATCATCGATACATCACTTTCGATTAAACTCGTACTAATCATGCTAAGTATTTCTTGTTCTCTTTCACTCATATGTACCGGAGCTAGCATTAGCAACAAGCTTTTCATTTGTACTTCCTGGCCATCCATTCCTTTAATTGTGTAAGGGGTGTCGATATGTGCAATTTGGAATATAAGTTCTTTTATATGATTATCACGACAATGAAATAGCGCCATATTCGTATTAGGGATACCAAGGCCGCCCTGTCTTTCCCTTGCCATTAATTGTTGTACAACACTAGAAGTATTTGTATGTAATCCCTCTTGTTCCGCGTCTTTTACTACTTCTTTTATCGTGTTCCAGTGATCATCAACATTTTGCTTTCGAACGACTCTTAAATTATTTAAAATAGAATCCATACTAGACTGGACATCTTTTATTTCTTGTAGAAGTACTTTTACATCCGTTCGATCATGTTTAAACGTATCTTTTTGATCCGTGTTTAAATAACTTTTTTTCCGTGTTACTTTTTCTATATTATTTTGAAGGTAACTTTTAATCGTATCGATATCTTCCTCACGTAACAAAGGGCTTACTAAAATATAATCAACATTTGTAAAAGGTAGTCTTACTGTTGATATGACAACATCGTATTCATCCAAAGTAGCGCTTTGAAAATCATTTATAGATAGTATTTCTATATCTTTAATTTCCATTAATTCTTTTTGAATTCTACTTGCTAGCATTTTTGAAGCACCTATACCAGTCGGGCAGACGACTACAGCGTTTATTTTAACTTCCTCTTCATTCATTAAAAGTGCTGAGCCAAAATGAAGAACGATAAAAGCGACTTCATCTTCAGGAAAATCGATGTCTATAAATACTTGTTCCAAGCTCTTTTTCACAGCCATAAATAGAACTGGGTATTTCCTTTTTATCTCATCTGTTAACGGATTAAATATATCTAGTTTTTGCTTAATCCGAAAAATAGAAGGCTCCATATGTGCTAATAAACCTTGATAAAGCGAAAAATCATGTGATAAATTTACATGCAGCTTTGTAGAGATGTCTTCAATTACTTTCTTTATTAATTTTCCTAAATGAACGCTATCGTATAATACGACGTCTGTACCTTGAACTTTCGAGCCCTTTAGTATGACAGTTAGAAAATGCCGATCACTTTTACTAATCTGCATATATAGTTTTTCTTCTAATTCATTACAAATATTTTCTATTAAACGATATTCAGCAGTAAGTTCATTTTCCGAATCATACTCTTGAGTTAAAACATAATTATTTTTTGTTCGTTGAATGGTAATACAAATGTGAACGACGAGGCCAATATAGTCACTGTCTGCTAATCTCGCTTGATCTTTCTGCATTTTTTGATTCACTAGCTGATCAATCATTAATAAATCTCTTGGAGAAAAATATCCAAGAATCTCTTTATTAGTGTATTTTCCTTGTTGAAGTTGATATAAGCTATCTATTAATTCTTCATAGAAATAAACTAAAATATAGCTGGCTAGAGCGTGCCTTTTGTTCGCTTCTTCGGCAATGAGTTCAATCCCAACGCCTCTTTTTTTTATAAGCTTAATAGAAAATTTCCGTAGCCACTCTGCTAATTCATCTACATATGTTGCTAAAGTTGCTCCACTAACACCAATATCATGAGCCAGCCCTTGTATTTTAAAGGACGGACCTTCATGTAGTAAAGTAAGGAGCAAGTTTAACTTTCGTTCTTCAGGAGTTATATCAGTCGGATGTATAGTAGCTAAATTTTGGATTAGCTTATAAATATCTTCATTTTTACCTTCAATAAAAAGACCATCGTTAGCAGTACGATTTAATTGCAAATGAAATTTATCTAATATTTTTTCTATCGATTTTAGATCCCGTTGGACCGTTCTTCCACTAACATTTAAAAACGAAGATAGTGTTGAAACGGTATGCTTTCTAGAAGTTCTCACAATTAAATTGATAATGTTTTTTTCCCTCGAGGTAATAAACATTCTCTTCACTCATTTCATTTATTTAAGCGAAAACGTAGAAAAAAGTACAAGAGAAAGGCAGGAATTCCCGCCTTTCTAACTATTACTTACTATTAATAATTTCTTTCAGTTCTTTTACCGTTTTTGCTTGTACCATTTTATCAACATTTTCCTGTTCCGAACAAATGATAGCAATACCAGAAAGGATGTCTAAATGAGTTCCGTCTTTACCAGCAATACCGAAGATTAGTTTTGCCTGTTCACCGTTAAAGTCTACCCCGTTCGGTACTTGAATCACCGTAAAGCCTGATTTAATAACCGCTTTTTTCGCTTCTTCTGTACCGTGTGGAATAGCTACATTATTCCCCATGTAAGTAGATGTCATATTTTCACGGTCAATCATGGCATCTACATAACTATCTTCAACGTATCCTGCTTTTACTAGCACTTCTCCAGCAAAACGGATTGCTTCTTCTTTATTCGCAAATTCTTTTCCGATAAAGATGTTTTCTTCTAATAACATATCGTCATCGTTATCCATGTTAGGCTCTACGCCTACTGCATCTTCTTGTGATTCCTCGATAAGCTCAGCCTGTTCTCCTGTAATATCATTTTGTAACCTTGCAATTAAATGATCGTACTCAGGACTAGATAAGAAGTTATCTACTGAAATGTGAAAAGCAGTTGGTATTTTATTTTGGGCACGAGGTGTTAATTCTTCTTGGGTGATAACGACTTCCGTGTCAGCTGGGATGTTACTGATTGCAGTATTAGTAACGTTTATATTTAAGCCAGCTTCTTTCACCTTTTTACGAAGAAGAGAAGCACCCATTGCACTTGATCCCATACCTGCGTCACATGCAAAAACGATTTTGTTTACTTCTGTTGGGAAAGTTCCGTTGTTAGCCGCTACTGCTGTTTCATTTGAATCAGAACCTTTTTTCCCTTTCATTTCCTTCATCTTTTTCGTTGCTTCATTTATATCTTCTTCCGTTTGCTTACCTGTTTTAAGAATGATGGCAGATATTATAAACGAAACAGTTGTTGCGACAGCAATTGCTGCTATGTTCGCTACATACGCCATTCCTTCTGGCGGAGTTACAGCCATAATTGCTAAAATACTACCTGGAGATGCCGGAGCAACAAGTCCTCCACCTAAAAGTACTAGTGTAAAGACGCCACTCATACCACCTAAAATAACAGAAACGAGAAGCATCGGCTTCATTAAAACGTACGGAAAATAAATTTCGTGAATTCCACCGAAGAAGTGGATGATTCCAGCTCCCGCTGCGGATTGTTTCGCCATTCCTCTTCCAAATATCATAAATGCTAATAACACACCAAAACCTGGTCCTGGGTTTGCCTCTAGTAGGAATAGAATGGAACGTCCAGCACTTTGAACTTGTTCTAATCCTATAGGCGTCATAACTCCGTGATTAATAGCATTATTTAAAAACAGAATTTTTGCTGGTTCAATGAGGATACTCGTTAAAGGAAGTAATCCCGCTGCAATTAACCAGTCAACACCTGCTACTAAAACTTTTGTGAACGCTTGCACAGCAGGGCCTATACCTAAAAATGCAAGAACAGCAAGTATTCCACCAAGAATACCAGCAGAGAAGTTGTTAACGAGCATTTCAAAGCCTGATCTAACTTTCCCTTCGATTGTTTGGTCAAACTTTTTCATAACGTATGCACCAAGTGGTCCCATAATCATTGCGCCTAGGAACATCGGTGTATCAGGAGCTCCGACGATAACCCCCATCGTTGCAATAGCACCTACTACACCACCACGTTGGTCGTGTACTAATTTACCACCTGTATAACCAATTAATAGAGGTAACAAGTAAGTAACCATTGGTCCTACTAAACTTCCGAGCTTTTCATTCGGGAAGAAGCCAGTAGGAATGAATAATGCCGTAATTAATCCCCATGCAATAAAAGCACCGATATTAGGCATTACCATAGAACTTAAAAAGTTACCGAACTTCTGAACTGCAACTTTAATATTTGATTGAGCCATTGTATACTTCCTTTCATTCATTAAAAAATAAATAATACTCATTTATAATGATAGAATAGCTGTAGACTGTTATTCAACGTAAAGGAAAACTAACTTTGTCGCGAGCTCGATGACAAACGTAACGTTTCTCATTAATAATTGTTATACTTTACTAAAATGTAAATTATATGCTGAGATATAGCCCTATCAAAGATAAAAAGCCGTTGAATTATCAACAGCTTTTTATCACTACCTTATTTTAATGTTTGTAAAAACTTCCTTGTTTCCCTCGGTGTCTTTAAAACGATGACATTTTTCTCTTTTGATAATTGCTTAAGCTTATTTATCACTTCGGGTCTTTTCGTTTTTGGATAGTTCCAAATCCATTTTATAAATGAAAAATCTATCCTTTCTTCGCAGCCTTCTCCCATATCTGGTCTTGTTTTTTTACGGTATTTTACCATTCTTTTAAAAGCACGGTAAACACAAATCGTTCGATGATAATCGAGCAGAATTATTGTATCGGCCGCTTGAAGTCTTATATCCATCGTCGCACCGTAGTTGCCGTCAATAATCCATTGTTCATTTTTTACTAATTCATTTTGAACCTGGATTTGTTCCTCTCTCGGAACACCAACCCAATTCGGTTTCCACAACAATGCATCTAGATGAAAAACCTTTATTCCTAATTTTTCACCTAGATGTTTTGCCAATGTAGATTTTCCCGCTCCTCCAGAGCCAATGAGAATAATCTTTTTCATTGTACCTCCCCTGAACCTATTTAAAGGTTAAGATAATTATTGCTAAAGCAAAGTTTATTATAGCCCACCTCTTAGTTTGCTTAATAACTCGTTCATCTTCTTTACGTAAATCTTCAAAAAATGTAAGAGTATAGTAAAAACTTATAACAGCAAATACGACAATGAACATATTAGCCAAGTCTGTATTATCAATAAAACCAATAGTAAACAATTGACACCATCTCCTCTAACATTCTTTCGTTACACAAAGGTTTCAAGAAACAAAAAAACTTTTAAGCTTTTTCAGTCGAGGATTATCTAATTTTTTTACACACATAAATCATTTCATGACTATCTTTCGTTAAGGGAGTTTCTTTCCAATCACCATATACGTTTATTATTTCAAAACCATGCAAACGTAATGTTCTTTCCATTTCTTTCGGGTATACGTATCTTAAACTAATGTTTGTTCTCTTTTCGTCAATAATCTGTCCTTCTTTGTTTTTGTACTTTCGAATCGTCGTATAGTGTTGAATTTGCTGAAGCGAATCATAGTGGCTGATCGTATACACATCGACTAACGCTTCATTGTCCGTGTAGGAACGCCAATATTCTTCTGAGGTTGGTTGTAGCAACTCTTCCGCACTTGGGAAACGAGTACCAAAAATGAAAATGCCGTTCATTTCTAAATGGTTATTTACGGAAGACAATAACCCATCCTGATCCTCATTGGTAAGGAAATGTTGAAATGAATTCCCAACTGTATATAGGAGATTACTCTTCAAACCTAAGTTTAGATTAGAACAGTCCTGTTCCATCCAATTTATATCAACATTAAGATTGGTAGTTTTGTTGCGAGCTTCTGCTAACATTCCACTATGTATGTCTACTCCTATCACTTTGTGGCCCGCTTTTGCGATAGGAATAGTGACTCTTCCTGTTCCACAAGCGATATCAATGATTGTCCCTTTCTGCTTTTCTGCCCATTTTAATAGTAAGGGTAACTCCGGCAAATATGCTTCATTTTCCTTATCGTACAAAATCGGGTCGTTATATTCTTCAGAGTTGTTTAACGTCATCTTTTTTCTCCTTTAAAAATCATTCAATACTATCCTCCTATAATTCTACAAAAAATGCGTTTTTCCTTTTATAGGAGAAACGCATTTTCATTCTCTTTCTAAAGCTATGGATTAAACACATCTCTAACAATAGCTATTAAATACCATTCACCTTCTACTTCTTCATACACGAAACGTAATGCTTGCCAATGGTGAAACTTATCATCATCCCCCTCTGGAGCAGGAGCAAAATAATCTACATATATTGCCTCAGGATAATGTTCATGAATTGTATTTATAATTCCACCACTTACATATGCTGCTTCATTGTAAGTAATGACAGAATAATCCAATACCTCTTTTGAATAATATCCTTTTAGCAGATATGAGTTCACATAATCATTTGGGGTATATTCAAAGGATTTTTCATCGAAACCATCGCCCCAAATATAAGATCTAGTATCCTCTCCTAAATTAGCAACCTCTGATTTCGTAAACTTTACTTCATAACTATCGTAGCTTCCTAAGTTCGCATAGAACGAAAAGATTAATCCTTTCTCTTCGTGAACGTGAGTTGCTATCCCTTCCCAGTTAAGATTTTCCATATCCTTGAATACATCAGCAGTCTTTTCCGTTAGGTGACCTTGTAAAGAATCTCGTAACGCATCTGTTCTTTTCCAAGGCTCTTCCGTACTTTCTAACCAGTAACACCAAGCACTAAAGCTACCATCAAACTGAAAGTATATTTGTTTTATGTTTGAAAATTTCTCGAATGTTACAGACTTCAACACTTCGAATAAATGTTGAGCTTGCGCACTTGCCGGACTCGGTGCTAGGAAATCTTTAAAGTCTATCACGACCGTGCCATTTTCATCGATAGCTACCCCATTTAGTGATTGCTTATTACCATACTCTATTAATCCATTTTGAAATAGAATATTCAATTCCTCTTCTAATTCAGGAAAAGGTTCGCCGAACGTTTCTATTTCAAAACCTATATTTACTTGTTCTAACTGCTCCTCAACAAAGCTTTCATAATTCTTCCCTAACGTTACTTCGTAAAGAGCAACATGTTCTTTTTCAGGAATAAGGAGAAAGATGCTACTGCCATCTGTTTTAATATACTTTTGGACTAATTCTGGTTTTTCCATAAAACTTTCTTCAGGTATGCGGATACCTCCAACAATTTCTCCCTCTCTATTAAGGGCATACAAATGGGTTTCTGAAATAGATTCCATTATTGGTGGATTTACGGTTTGAGAATATAAGACATGTTCTTCTGTTAAATCGATAACGGCCCGATTTCCGATTCCAAAGCTTGAGAATAAGCTTATCCCCTTTTCATCATCTCTTAATTGTAAAGTTTGTTCCTTACGATTTACTTGTTCAAAATGAAATGGGACCTCTTCACTAGCTATTAAATCCAACGTTGTTAGACTAACAAACTGTTCCTGCCTTTGACTTACAGCAATTTCATTGTTTTCTAATTCTATGATGGAATCCGGAAAAAACAAATCAGTTTTCGATAAATCAAATGTTTCTTTCAATTCGCCGTCGGAATTGTATTGATAAACGAGTTTTTCAATGGAATCGAGGATATAAATGTCTCCGTTTTCAGTTACTAAAATATCTTTTAGACTACCTGTAATCGATTCATTATGTTGAATAGGAAATGATGTCGTTTCCCCATCACTATTATTTATCACGACTTGTGATCTTGCTTCATCTAAAATATATACTGTACCTCTGTTTACGTCGAAACTACTAACCGTAACTGGCAATGTTTCATTCATTCCTTCATAATACAGACCTATTTGATTGTCCTCGCTTCCATAAGCAAACGTATCTACTAATGTAAGCTTCGAATTTTCCGAGATTGAATAAACGTTTTCCACCTGGTCGGCACTTTCTCCCCATAAATTAGAAGATAAAATAAATATCGTGAAAATGAGAAGAACAGATGCAGTTGCAAATACCGGGACAAGAGGTAACCTTAATTTTTTCTTCGATTGCTCTCGTTTTAATTTGTTTTGTAACTCGTGCACGAACTCACGATTCGGTTCGTTATCTGGTCTATTTTTTATTGGATGAAGTAATTGTTTAGCTCCTTGAAATGGATTTTCGTTCTTGTTCATTTGGACTCCCTCCTTCCAATATGTGTAATTCCTTTTTTAACACTTTCACAGCACGGTGAAAATCGACTCGCACTTTTAATTCTGTGCAACCTAACACGTCCGCAGTCTCTTTTATCGTTAATTCTTGTATTCCACGTAGTATTAATAAACTACGATAATGAGGCTTTATTTTCAAAAGCACCATTTGAATCTCTTCCCATTTCTCCTTTAAAAGTAATCCATCATCCAATGAATCATTATTTTCTTGTCTAGAAATCTTCTCTATTACGTTAGGTAATAACGACCTTAATTTCTTTTTACGCAAATGGTCAATTGCGGTATACTTCGTAATGGAAAGTAGCCAATATTTCGCCCGGCTAGCATCCTTTAATGAATGTATATTTTTCATCGCTTTTATAAACGTTTCTTGCGTAATATCCTCCGCATCCTGCTTGTTGCTGGAGAAATAAAGTGCAAACTGATAAATATCTCTATGATATTGCACATACAACTTTTCAATGTCCAACTCACTACTCACTTCCATCCCCCCCTTTACTAATAAGTCGAGTGACCTTTTCATTTGTTTCAATTGTTTGTTGAAATTATTTTTAAACCGTGAAAAAAGCGTTAATCGTAGGAACTGATTAACGCTTAAATTACCTATAACTTTTTTGTAAAAGATAAAACATGCTCTTTCACTTGTTCTTTTTCTTCATCGGTCAAATTATTAAATAGAAAATCTGTTGAACTATCTTCCGGTATTAAAATAGTAGAAGGAGTTTTAAGTTCTTCTTTTTTATTCATTTCACTATCTATATCAATGACAGTGGAGCTTTTAAAATTTGAGTGAAACACTTCAGTTTTTATGTAGTTTCCTTCTGTATCGTAATAATCTTCGATTGCTTTAATATCGGTTTTAATATGGTTTTTTCTTTCTTCGGTAGTAGTGATAGCGTTCACCTTTTTATAGCCTGTAGTTTCGTAAATGCCTTCCTCGTTTTCTTCGGAAGTTTCTACAACAAAAACTTCAATCGTTTCTACTATTTCCCCTTTACCACATGCGGCCATTATCAAAAGAAGTAAGATTAGTAGGCAAACTTTATACATTTTACTGTTCAATTTTATTCCTCCTTGCTTGAACACTATTAGTTAATATCCCCTAAATAAATTGGTGATTTTTCATTAATTAAAAGATTCAACATGTATCGTGTTAATTCCTTTGGGTAAATTCTATAATTTTGTAAATCGTTAACAGCAACCCATTCTATCCCCACTTGATGACTATCGGGATTACTTGGCAATGTACAACCTTCCTGTTTAATAGTACAAACGAAGTAAAATTCTACTTGGTGGAAATCTGAATCAACTGAAGAATACTCATGATTTTTACCAATATATTCACGAATATGTACTAGATTCCCTACATCCACTTGTTCCCCTATTTCTTCCATGCACTCTCTCGTTACTGTTTCATGAAGTGTTTCACCATGCTCCTGACCCCCACCAGGAAACAGATAAAAATAGCCATCATCATCTACGTTTTTCGTTAATAAAACTTTGTTATCTGACATAATTATCGCTTTAGCTGAATTTCTAATGTGCATAAAAAGAACTCCCCTCGTAAATTTCATATATTTGAACATAAATATTGATTTTGCTCTCATGTTTGCAAGCACTACCCATTCCAACTTATCCAATTAATGGTATCATAGTGTAATAGATTCGTCTTTAAAAAGGAGGAAAAGATTTTGTTTAATTCGAAGAGAGTTAGTTTAAGAAAAATGAGTATAGATGATATTGAGTTATACCACTCTTGGCGAAATAACATGGAAGTCATGATTTCTACAAACCCATCGTTAGATGTGTACTCATTAGAGGAAACGAAGAGTTTTGTAGAAAATGTAATTTTAGGATCTTCTTCATCGAAAAGCTATATTATTCACCATAAAAGAAGCGAAAAAGCGATTGGTATCACCTCTCTCATCAACATCGACCTAAAGAACAGAAATGCGGAATGTATTATTGATATTGGGGATAAAGAGTATTGGGGGCATGGATATGGAAAGGAAGCGTTAAAGCTATTACTGGACTATGCCTTCCTTGAACTGAATTTACACCGTGTTTCGTTACGCGTGTTTTCCTTTAACGAAAAAGCAATTAGCTTATACCAAAAAATTGGCTTCCAACAAGAAGGTGTTAGCCGACAAGCTCTATTTAGAAATGGACAATGGCATGACATAGTTCATATGGGGTTGTTGCAAAGTGAATATAATTAAATAATTAAATAGATAATGCCCTTTGAAAAGTATCGTTCCCCTTCCATATGGCAAAAATGGGTTATTAATGAACTCAAGCTACATATCTATCGTGGAAGGGAGCACTTTATTTTGGAATTTTTACAGGAGCAACTATTAATTTTCGGACGTATTATTACCATTCTACCTCTTCTATTACTCATGACGTTGTTTATGGGAAAGCGAGCGATTGGAGAGCTTCCGATATTTGACTTCCTAATTATTGTTATATTAGGTGCTATCGTTGGTGCAGATATTGCCGATCCTAGCATTCACCATCTCCCGACTGCGATCGCTATTGTTACGGTTGCAATTTTCCAGCGTCTCATCGCACGGTGGAAAATTGCAAATCGAAAAGTAGGGAGATTGCTAACCTTTGAGCCAACTATCGTCATTCAAGATGGGAAGTTTATCGACAAACATATGAAAAAAGAGCGCTATTCAATGGATAACATATTGCAAATGCTTCGAGAAAAAGATGTTTTTGACATTAACGAAGTGGAAACGGCGATTATTGAGCCAAACGGGGCATTAAGCGTTCTTAAAAAGCCTGAAAAAAACACAGTTACTCGTGAAGATATGAACATCCAAAAGCCTACTTCTACGCTAGCACTTCCTGTTATTATGGAAGGAACTGTATATAGAGACGTTTTAGCTGAATTCCAATTAGACGAAGCTTGGTTAAGACAGCAGTTGGCCAATCATGGAGTACACGAGCTTCATAAAGTCTTTTTTGCTTCCATTAATAAGCAGAAAGAAGTACATTTTTCATTAAAAGATGAAAACAGCGTAGCCATTCCGATGTTACGACATTAAAGAAATAACTGATGGTTGTAAGTCTGTTCCGCCTGAACAGACTTTTTCACTATGCCTTTTTCCCTACTCCAAAAACCAAAATAATCCATTTTACTCACGAATAAATGATTTTCTTCCTCTATAATAGAATGGATATTTATTACAATAGTTTCAGGAGGTATTACATGGCAGTCAGTAAAAAGATACTTTCTTTGCTCACTTTAACCATTGTTAGTTTTTCTTTAATAGCATGTCAGCAATTAGATGCTGCTAAAGATGGAGTCAATAACGACGAAGTGGGAGAAAAGGTAGTGATAAAAATGGATCCAATGTCTGAATCAGAATACGAGGTTGCTGTAGATTCGAAAGCAACTGATTTTTATACTGCACTTACAGAGATGCTTCAATCTTTAAGTGAAAAACAGACAGTAGATCAACAAGACGTCGAACGTTTCTATAAAGATTATGAAAACTTACAAAACATAGCGAACGAAATTATTGCATTCGTTCCCCCTGCTTCTTATGAAAAGGCAGATGAGGCATACAAGAAAAGTATGGACGAGTTCCAACTGTTTTTAGATGGATTTAAAAGAATACTAGATAAAAAAGACTTTTCCACTTTTTCTCTAATTCACGAACACGCAGCACTTGGTGAAAAATGGCTCAATCGTGCCAGCGCATTATTGGCTATAACGTACGATAGACCTGTAGGTAATGATGGAACGATTACAACTGCTGATTTAAAGAGTTTAGATCAACATGAAGGCATTGATCGTGACAGCGTTTTGCTTAACGTATCCGAAGACGGAAAAGAGCTTATTGGTAAATGGGGCTATTATAATGAAGATGGTTCATTTAATATTTCTGTCGTTTTAGAAGCAGATGGAAGTTACGCTGGTTATGGGAAAGATGAATATCCGGAAACAGACATGACAGGAACGTGGAAGTATGAGTTTCTTGACAGTATTCTTATTTTCGAACATGATAATAACGAATTTCGCACGATAACGATGGAGCTTTTATCGTTTAAAGATGCTACGTTTAAGCTACGAGATGTAGATACTTGGAACTCTTACCATTATGTAAAAGAAGGTACACCGAACAAAGAAGAAGACAATTAATCGTGAAGCGTTATGTAAAGGAAGGTTTTTATTCTTTTATATATCGCTTTTTTATTGTTCGCGAATTGAAATATAAGTATATTTTAGAACATTTCAACCTTTCTACAAAAATAGTTGTTTTTTATAACAGCATATGACATTATTTTCTCCGTGATTTTTATATAATGGAAAAAAATCGATATAGGAGAAGGTATTATGCAAACTATTGAAAGAATTTGTCAGCGTGACTCTTTTTCATTGGACAAGCCTGTTGAAACGATCCTCGAATCCGATCATTTATCCTTTGTACGATTTATTGGCGGTAACGCGAGTGAGACAGAAGAATTAGTGAACCATCTACATTCTTTAAAAGAGAAAGACAAATTACTCATTGGTGTATTCCGCTTTCCGTTTGCGTTTGAAGGAAAAAAACGAACTCATACAGCTGCGTGCCAATATTTTAGAATGAAAGAACTTTGTGATGCAGTTATGTATTTTCATAGTGATTCTTTAATGAACATGATCGACAGTAGTACACCTATTCGTGATGCATTAATGATTTTTAATTCTATCGAAGACTACACAATCGACTCTCTTTTGCAACTGATTGACAAAACAGGTGATATGAATATTGACTTACACGATATTAAATCATTTGTTAACCAATACGAAGGACCATTATTTATACATACGGTTGAAGGTGATTCGTTAGATCAACCATTGAAATATTTAATCACGACACCATATTTACCAGAAGATTTTTTCGATGGAAAACAACTCATTATAAATATTGGCTATACAAGAGATGTGGATATGGAGACGTTTCGCCAACTCAACCTACGCCTGCATGACCTTTTTTCCAAAGCTGACATCTTTAAAATTGGCTCCTACTATATCGATGAACCTGACCGACGATTCAAATTAACGTTAATAGTGAATGGCATGAATGATCCTATTGAAGCTCCTGATAATTATAAAAAAATCCCCAAGTACAACAACCTCCTTAGAAAGTGGCACCGTATGACGGAATTGGGAAGAAAAAAGTTTAATCTATTAAAATCATAAACAAAACAAGGGCTAACTAAATATAGTTGGCCCTGTTTTTATGTTTCTGTCTTTTCTGTTCCTCTTATATTTAATTTATCCACTTCGTCACGTCTTCAAATGACTTTCTCTTTCCATCAGGCATGTAACGTTTTGGATAACCAATATAAAGAAAGCCTAGGACTTCTCCATCTTCCGACAAACCGAAAAATTGTTTCATTAAAGGATCATAAGTCGGTTTCCCTGTTCTCCAAATACTTGCTAATCCTAAGCTATGCGCCGCTAACAACATATTTTGGATTGCTGCATATACAGCACCGATTTCTTCTAAATGGAGAGCTTCCGGGTGATCACTTGGTTCTACAGCTACTGTAATAATTAGTGGTGCTCGTAATGGTTTTGCTCTTGTTTTCTCTAGCTTTATTTCATCCTCTTCACCATTATTTTTTGCTATTTGCTCTAATACCTCACCAAGTTTCTTTCTTCCTTCTCCTTCTAGAACAAAAAAACGCCACGGTTCTGTTCGATAATGACATGGAGCCCAAGTTCCAGCTTCTAATATTTGTTCTATTATCTCTCTATCTATTTTTTCATCCTTTACAAGACCAAAGCTTCTTCGTGTTCTAATTGCCTTCAATACGTCCACTCTATCTCCTCCTTTTTTCTTCAGCACACTTCATGTAGTTTATAGTATGTATATACCGCAATAATCGTTAAATAAACGGTTCTCTTCCATGGTTTTTACAACTTATCCAATTCATTTTTCTTGAAAAAACCTTTGCCACTTGATACTATAATTATACAATTAAACACTCCAAAGGGGAGTAGCTTTTACAAATGAAGTCGTCATTACAGGAGTTGTGCTCCTCGGCTTATTTGGCAACCAATGTTGTTAGCAAGACCTTTGCCTCCATGGTAAAGGTCTTTTTCTATGCACTTTACCATCTGGTAGAGTGTTTTTTTTATTCTATTAGAAAAGAGGAACGAACATGTTAAAAAAAATATTAAAAAAAGTACTTAAAAGTAAATCAGGCTACAAGCGTTATTCAAGTAGTGGCGACCATAAGAAAGGCTATCATTACGGCCATAAATACTATAAAAAGAAGCGCAAATCTTTCTTCAAATCATACAGTAGTAGTTGAGTGTAATGCTAAATAGAAAATTAAAAAACGGTACACTACTACATGAACGTTACATTTTAAAAGAATTCATCGGTCAAGGTAGTTACGGCTTAACTTATTTAGCCCTTGATCAAAAGAGAGAAAATATAGTCGTAGTAAAGCAGAATAGAGTTAGATGGAAAAAGAATAGTAGGAATATGTTTGTTAAAGAAGCAGAAATTCTGGCATCTCTTCAACACTCTTCCATACCTAAATTTATCGATATTTTTACCGAGAAGAAAAGGTCCTATCTTGTGATGGAATATATAAAAGGAAAAAATTTCGAAGACCTCGTATTAAGTGATGACCAAAAGTATAATGAGCAAGAAAGTTTATCCTTACTTTTACAAGTATTAAACATCGTAAAATACATTCACTCTAAACGAATCGTCCATCAAGACTTACGGCTTCCGAATATTATTAAGGACGGAAATCGTCTGTACATCATTGATTTTGGACTTGCAGTTCATAACAAGGAAAGTGCTGTCACAAAAGATTTTGAATCGTTAGGTCACTTTCTCTTATTTTTACTATACTCTACGTTTGAGCCTGCTTCTAAAAAGGAGCGGTGTTGGGAGCAAGAATTAGAAATACGTGATGATACAAAACGACTAATTCGAAAGCTATTCAGATCCGAGGATTCCTATAAAAATGTAGATGAAATTATGTTAGAAGTGAAAAAATTGTTAATTACATTTAATGATACGGATAAAAGAGCTAATTAATAATAAAAAGAGGCTACCAGATGTTCTCACCCTATCTGGATAGCCTTTTTTATAAATTTATTAATATGGATCTGCTTCGTGACTTTTCTTTACAGCATCTTTTGTAGCTTCGTTTGCATCTAATGTGCCTTGACCAAATTTCGTATGCCCTGCTTCACGACCAGGAACAAGTTCTTCTTTATGCATCGCTTCTAATTCTTTCATTTTCTTCGCAATACCTTCTTGAACGCGACGCCCATACTCCTCATCTGCTTTTGTGAAATGCTCAATCATCGCATCTTGAATTTTTTTGTCACAAACCGCTAAAGCATCTGATAAGTTTTTAATAAGCTCGTCTCGCTCCCAATCCTCTAAACTACGGTACGTATGACCTGCTTGCCCATAGTTATTAGGACGATCAATTGGTGCCGTCATCGCCGCAGCATTATACGTTGGTCGGTGTGGAGCACGACCCGTTGTATCTGCTTCCTTAAGGCCACCAAGCATCGATGGTTCATAGTTAATATGTGGATTTTCACCAAATTCTTCTGGACTACGTTGATCCATTTGCCCACGTTGTTGATTCGTATGTACCTCTGTTTTAGGCGCGTTCACAGGTAATTGTAAGTAGTTCGCACCAACGCGATATCGCTGCGTATCGGAATAGGAAAAAGTACGACCTTGCAGCATTTTATCATCCGAAAAATCCATTCCATCTACAAGAACACCTGTACCAAAAGCTGCTTGTTCGATTTCTGCATGAAAATCTTTTGGATTACGATCTAATACCATCCGTCCTACTGGTAACCACGGAAACTTATCCTCTGGCCAAAGTTTCGTATCATCAAGTGGGTCAAAATCGAGTTCAGGATGGTAATCATCCTCCATGATTTGTACAAACAATTCCCATTCCGGATACTCACCGCGCTCAATTGCTTCAAACAAGTCTTGTGTTGCATGACCAACGTTTTTCGCTTGAATCGCCTCTGCCTCTTCTTGCGTTAAATTGCGAATACCTTGCTTCGGTTCCCAATGATATTTAACTAGGACTGCCTCGCCCTCCGCATTGACCCATTTATAAGTGTTAACCCCAGACCCTTGCATATGACGGTATGTAGCAGGAATTCCCCACGGTGAGAAAAGGAACGTAATCATATGTGTAGCTTCAGGTGTCTTGGAAACGAAATCAAACATCCGTTGCGGGTTTGGCACGTTCGAAACAGGGTCAGCTTTAAACGCGTGAATCATATCAGGGAACTTCATCGCATCGCGGATAAAGAAGATTTTAAGATTGTTCCCGACTAAATCCCAGTTGCCATCCTCCGTGTACATTTTCACAGCAAAGCCACGTGGATCTCTTGCCGTTTCAGGTGAATCTTTCGCACCAGCTACTGTTGAAAAGCGAACCATTAATGGTGTTTTCTTTCCCGCTCCTGAAAATACTTTAGCACGAGTATACTTTTCAACTGGTTCATCGCCAACTTTTCCGTACGTTTCAAAATAGCCAAACGCTCCAGTTCCCCGCGCGTGCACCACTCGCTCTGGCACTTCTTCACGATCGAAATGGGATATTTTTTCAATAAAATGATAATTCTCGAGTGTTGCTGGACCACGGTCTCCAATAGTTCGTATGTTCTGATTATCAAACACTGGGTGCCCTTGGCGTGTTGTTAACGTTTCACGATTTTGATCATCGTTTGAGACATTGTTCTCTTTATTCTCAGCCAAAATAATAACCTCCTTAAAAATATCCTTGTTATCTTACCCAATTTTTACACTACTATCCAAAATAAGGATATTCTTTAAGTTAGGGGCATTGAATGATTAAGAAGAACGCGTCTCTGACACTAGTGAAATATTACTTTATGTTTATTTTGGAACTTTAACGAGCACATATTTTCCAGTCCACATTTCAGTAGTTACGATTTTTCTTTCACCATCTTGTTCAAAAAACAAACCACTACCTTCTTTTTCTTTAAAAATCCAGCCGCTAGACTCCAGAAACTTTATGATTCGTTCATCTGCAACTAAAATGCCCTGGTTCTCAGTAGGTGTTATATACCATACTAGATTATCCTTTTCTGCAATTTGTACAAATTTACTGTCCGATTTTTGTAGTTTATTAATAACTTCTTTAGCCGATACACCATCTATCGGAAGAGATGGATAATATAGTTTATTTATATAAACAATTACGATTAGAACAACTAATACTATTCCCGTCAATGCTACAACCTTTTTCATTTTTCTTCTTCCTTTCATATAGAAACTTGCAAGGTACTATCTTTCATTTTTCTCTTTTAACAACTCCATTATTTCTGCGTTTTGTTGGTTTGCTTTTCTTAACTGCAATTCTATTGAAATGAGCGTAACTGTTATAATGGTAAAAAAGAGATAAATCATCTCTTGCCACTCCTTCCTCTTTATATTCCCAAATATTAACTTCCACAAAAAAAGCGTTAATCCTTTTTTTACAGATTAACGACTTTTATTTTCCTATTAAACTTGCTTTCTACTCTTTACACTTATCAAAATCACCGCAGCAACTCCATATACTCCTAACACCCCAACAACACAATGAGTGAGAAATGCAATGTCAGGTGCAAAAAGTTTAATAGTTCTCCACGGAGTTCCAATGAATAAGCCAAATAAAGGAATGAGGACTGCAGCTAAAACAATTGAAATACTTCCTACAGTGTATGCTAACTTTTTATTCGGATTCTTTGTGCGAAATAGTTTTATAATATGACTGATTGTAAATAGTAAGATTACTAGTAAAATTCCTAACAAGACCCATTGTACTAGGTAACTCGGTGCTGGTAGGTTGGGCTCTTCACCGTTTAAAATAGAACGGATGCCATCCATAATATAATAAACATTTCCGTCTTCCATAATATGGTGTTTGTTCGTAAGCAATACAGCTCCTATCCCTTGCTCTGGGAGGAAGAACAGTTCACCTCTAAAATGAGGTGTGGAACCCCCGTGAAAGGGGAAATGCTCTGTTTTGGAAAAATGCCACCCTAGGCCATATTTCCCTACTTCACCAGGATGTGTTGTTAAGAGGGCTAAACTTTCTTCCGATAAAAGGTCTCCACCATCCATCATGAATTGAAGGAAGTTTACTAAATCATTCGTACTCGCAGACATATACCCATATGGAGCTCCTGCATGGTCATATAAGCTATCACTTTTCAATGGATTTCCCCACCATGATGCATAACCAGGTACAAGCCCTTTTTGTACGGCACGTTCATAGTCTGCTGCTGCATCGTCCATCTGAAGTGGAGAGAAAATATGGTCCTGTATATACTTCGAAAATGTTTCGTTCGATACCGCTTCGATAATACCTCCAAGCAACGTGTAGTTTGCAGAGTTATATTTATAAACTTCTCCTGGCTCGGAAACTAATTCTACTCCACTTAATTGATTAATAGCTTCCGAGATTGTCCAATCGGCTGACGCACGGTCTGTTATTTCAAACCCATCAGCTGCACTAATTCCACTAGTTTGATTGAGCAAGTGGCGAACAGTTATCGGACTTTCCGATTTATATGTAAAAGAAGGAAGGTACGTCTCGATCGGTTCTTCAAGATCTATTTTCCCTTCTTCCACTAACATCATTGTTGCCAAAGCGGTAATTGGTTTACTAATCGATCCAATTAAAAAAGGCGTATCACCTGTAATCGTTGAACCGTCACTTAACGCTCCCCAATTATTTTCAAAAATAATTTCCCCATTTTCAATTATCGCTAAAGATGCTCCTGGAATACTATATTGGTCAACTGCTTCATCCAAGAAGGCTCGTAATTTCTCACTTTTGTCTACAGAAGCTAAAACAGAAAGCGGCGAAAATAAAAATACCAAAAGGCCTACCAACATGATTATTTTTTTCAATGTTCTCTTCTCCTTTTGCAATAAAAACATCTTTATTGTTTTTTTAAGTACGATTCGAAAAGTTTGGCTAGCATGTCGTATGATGCATCGATATCAAACTCGTCAGCAACCATTTTTTGAAGGGCAAGGCCATCAAAACAGGCTAGTAAAATACTTGCCATCGCATCGGCTTCTTTTGGCTCTTTTACTAAGCTTTGTAAAGGATAAGAAAGGCTATCTCTTCCCGACTTCATCATACTTTGTACTTCTTGTTGTAGTGATTCATTCTTTAACCCTAAAGAATAGAGTTCATATCTCCAGCGATACCAATCTGGATTATTTTGTACTCTTGATTTGATTTCTTTTAGCACTTCTAATGGTTCCGTAGTAGACGTATCTTCCCCGTCATAGTGCTTGTGATATTTACTTTGAATATCTCTCTGAACCGCAAACAATAACTCTTCTTTACTTTTGAAATAGTAATGGACAAGTCCAGGCGTGATCCCAGCCTCCTGTGCGACTTCTTTCACTGATGTATTATTAAATCCTTTTTGACTAAAAACTTTGTATGCTGCTTCAATTAATTTTTGGCGTTTATCTTCCTTTGTCATATCTACACTCCTATTTAGTTGGTCGACCAACCAAATTTTATTATAAACATCATTACGAAGTCAAATTCTTTTTATAAGATAAATATAAAACGCTGTAAAAAAAACTTCACAGCGCTCTAATTTTGATAATATTTTTTCTTCTTTTCTATATACTCTTTCTCGCATGTGAGTAGCTTATATTCAATATTATTACCTTTTTTCTTTTTTTGATCTACTTCTTCCCATGTGGTGCCAATGAGTTGCAAATGAATCATAACGTCCGTATTATTCGGTTCCTTATATAAAAAATATGCCTCCTGAGGCCTTATATACAATCTTGGTTCTCCGCGGGATCTCACTATAAATTGCTTTTTTAGCGAATCGTAGTAATCATCTTTTTCTTTACCGTTATATATCATTTTAGCTGCTTCTAATTCTCGAAAGGATACTTCGATATACGCATGTTCATCAATATCTAGCTGAAAACTTGAAATAATATCTTGCATAATTAGACGTGTAAATTGCTCATCTCGTTCTTCCATCTTTTTTATACACTCCACTGACAGCTCTGGAAGCTCCCCAACCTTAATTTCTTGAGGTTGTATATGAATCAAAATGAACAAACTAATAGAAATAAAGAATATTTTATACATTTGCATGCCCCTCCAACTGAGTTTACAATATGGAGTATTTTCTTAAAACGTAAATTTATTCTTAAACAATAAATAAAGCGTGAACCTTTATCTTGGTCCACGCTAAAAATATAGTGATAACTTATAATTTAATGTTCTTTCATTTCAAATCCATATTTTTTATTAACTTTGTCTGCGATTTCTTCTAAAAATCCATGTACCGTAGTCTTTTCGACTTTTCTAGAATACCATGCTAATTTCGCGTCCATTGCCTTCCCTGCATAATTTACTTCTAATGGCCAATACGTTTTAGTTGCGTATGTGTAATCGAAACGAATATACAGCTGTTTACCTTCTGGACATAACAAAAGAGCCTTATAATTTGGATTTTTACCCGACTTGTCAAACTTCACTTTTTTTAGTTTAGCTAGCATCATAATCTCCAATCTACGGTTTTATCCATTATACCACAAACAACCACACGAAACACCATGGGACACAGGGACACATACCGTGGACGGAGGGACAGGTTCCGCGTCCCACCATAAAATGGAAAGCAATCCATTGTTACTTTATAAAATTTATACCCTGCAATAATATCAGTACTAAAAAGAAAACGATTATGACTAAAATAAACATCGAAAAACCATTTTTCTTAGCTCGTAAAATATCAGTCATAAAATAGATTAGGACCACTACTAACAGTACCATTCCTACAATCGCCAATACGAAATGAAGTAAAAACATTATAACCTCCTCCTATATAAAAGGACTTTATTGAATTTCCTAAGTGAGAATAACCGAATAATTTTTAAGATATTGTGTAAAATACTTCTGTTCAAAGGAGGTGTTCACATGCCTAATCGCAACGATAATAAGTTCAGAAAAATCGAATCTGAAAGTCAAAAACAAGGAAAAACTCAAGAAGAATACGCTGCTGAGCTTGAAATGAACAAGTTGAAAAGTCAAAAACGGAAATAAGTAAAAGGCAGGTCATCCTTCCCTGCCTCTTATTTTATGAAAGAAAAACTTTTTCATCTGCTCAAAAACAAAATACCCAACGACCCCACCGATAGTATTTAAGATTAAATCATCGACATTAAAACTACGTGGGAATATGTATCCAAAATAACTTAACAGCATTTGCATCGATTCAATAGCAAAACTAACTAGGAAAATAATGAATGTTGCTCGCTTAATACTACTAACGTTATAGATGGAGAGATATACTCCTAATGGTAATAGTAGAAGAATATTATAAAATGACAATTTAACTGCATTCCAAAAATACCAACTAAAACCGCTACTATTATATTCGTTAATAAGATCAGCAACAAAGAAAAATGGTACTAATTGAGTATTATAGTCCCAGCTCCAATAACCCTCCGTTAAAGGCGGAATAAATAAATGTCCTGTTGTTTCTTTTAATACGTTAAAAGCATAAATTATAAAACTTAGAAAAACTAATATATTAATAATTCTTTTCTTGTTCAATTTCATTCCATTCACCTTACGTTTTCTAGTATTGATTCTTATCCTATCATCCCTTTTTTATTATCGAACACTAAACTCTTTCGTTACAGTTTCTACTAACTCTTCAACCGTCCCAATACAGATTTTAACTTCAGGTACATGATAAAACGTACTCGTTGTCTCAAAATTATTCACTTCGCCGTCTTGTGAGTACAAATATATTCTTTTTCCTTGTCCTAACGCAATCCCAAATTCTATATGACTTCCCTTTCCTGCTGGCAATAAAACGATAACAAAATCAGCATCCATTACAGCATTTTTTTCCTCTTCGCCGATTCTTTTTAAATCTTCCGTAGTTGAAGCTCTTTCATTTTTCGTCCAATCATAAGTTTGAACATAGCCCCTATGAACGATCTCATTACTAACATAACGAACCATCTCCATATTTCCAAAACTAGATGCAACATAAAACTTCTTCACAATTTAACCCCCCTTGTGGACGGAGGGACAGGTCCCGCGTCCCACTAAAAATTGGATAGACACGGAACCCCTTGTCCACACCTATGTTATTCATTATAATAAAAACTAGAAAAATATGGAGGTTTTTTCTAAAAATCTTTTAGTCTATCAATTGGGGAGTGTGGGAAGTTACATGTTAAAAACACATGATTATCGAAAAAAGCACCCTGAGATTTATTTACCTAAAACAGAAAAATTAGTGATATTAGAACTTCCAGAATTAACTTACGTATCGCAGCGATTGGTCACTTCCTTTAACATGAATTGGGACGGTAGGCCGGAACCAATAGATGAGAAGTGGTTAGCTTGGAAAGTGGTCAATCAAATAAAACAAATTACGAAAAATGAATTAGAATACAAATTTAAACTGATGCCACCGGAAATTATTTGGCATGAAAAAACAAATGACGACAAGTGGTTAGTTGTCCAAATGATGCTAGTATCAGATCGTGCAACTGAAGAGATGTATAATCGAGCATTAAAAAAAGTAGAAAAGACTTTACGCGTACAATTACCCACCATTTCTTTTGTAAAACGCCCACCGACATTATCTGCGCAAAAGTTATACGTTGGGCACTATAAAGATGCCAGTGAAGTTTTTGAATCTATGAAAAGTGAATTAAGTGAACGGGGGTACCGACCTACTCAACCGTGGCGAGCAATTTACTTACTACCCGCGATGGGCTGTTATCCCGCTCATAATAGTAAAACTGTTGTTTCCGTAGATATTGAGAAAATATAAGTTACGAAAACCGGTACATTCACTCTTTGGAAGGGGCTAATATGATGGAATATAAAGGTTCAACCGTGTATGATCAGGAGGATTTTTTGTCTAATTATATGAAAAGGCGGAGTAGAAAAGATAGTCCCAATAATGCTATTGAAGGTCCGATTATTTATGAACTCCTCGGTGATTTTCGTAACAAAAAGCTATTAGACTTAGGTTGTGGAGACGCCGCGTTTGGGGAAGAATTACTTAGTCAAGGTGTTTCATATTACACTGGAGTAGAAGGTTCTGAACAGATGGTTGCATTAGCAAAATTTAATGTTCCTAGTGATAATGGGGAAATACACCACGATTCTATGGAAACCTACAAATACCCTACAGAAACATTTGACATCGTCACCTCTCGTTTTTCCATACACTATGTTTCTAATATTAAAACGCTGTTCCAAAACATACATAAAACATTAAAAGATAATGGCTCATTCATTTTCAGTGTGCAACATCCCCTTACTACTTCTTCATTTATTAGTAAACAATCTGGGGATAAACGGGGAAATTGGATTGTGGATGACTATTTTCTCGAAGGCGAAAGAAAAGAACCTTGGATGGAACAAATCGTTGTAAAATACCACCGAACAATCGAACATTATTTCAAAGCACTCACAAGCTCTGGATTTACAATAGTAGATTTACGCGAAGGAACACCAAAACGCGAGAATTTCTCCAATGAGGAAGAGTTCCTTAGAAGACAAAGAATACCAATTGTTTTAGCTTTTTCTTGTACGAAGAAATGAAATGTGGACTGCGGGACAGATACCGTGGACGGAGGGACAGGTTCCGCGTCCCACCAAAAAATGGATGGACAAGGAACCTGCCCCAATGTCCATCCGCCTTTACCAATTTAGTTTTCCACCTGCAAAATAAACACTGCTGCAATATCCTCTTTCCAAGTCCACCGTGATTCTATACTGTATATGTAGATTCCCTCTCTACTCGGAGCAAAAAAATGGTCGCCTACGAAATCTTCATCCACAATTAACACCTCACCATGCCATTGCTTCCACCCTAAATGATTTGGTTCTTCATCAACGTAAACTACATCAACTCTTGTGTTAGGTGCTACTTTTATAGGTTCTATTTCATGATGAAAAGGTGGAGGTGCATCAGGGTTAGAAACATTATTATAATTTTTGTGGATAATGTACGGAAACTCTTCATCATTGACAGATATATCTGGTATAACAATGTTTTCGTTTGGCTGACAGCCCACTAGTAAAATAGTTATAACCATAAACACAATTAAATTTCGAATCTTTTCTATCATCCTATTATTCAAAACTTCCTCCCATATATTCCATCCTTACCATACGCAAATAAGAACGTTCCTCTCATAAAAATTGGACCTATAATACGCTTCCCCTTTTCATCAACAATCTGTATCTTTTCTGTCGGTTTTAAAGAACGAACTTGGAGACGAAATCGTTTCAATGTATACATGTCAATTAGTCCAATTAGATCGGATTGGTCAAAAATAAATTGCTGAAGTGTGTCGGGTCCCCTCACATGGTAGCGGGCAGACTCCTTCATCTCATCAAGACAAACAAGGTGAAAATCATCATAATAATAAAAATAAACCTCTTTCGAATTAGCAACATTCAACGCATAACAGTCTATTATCCCGTAATCTCCTGCTCCCCACAGCTTCTCCCCTGTAATCGAAAAAGCAATAACACCATCACTTCCTATCGGCTCATCCCAACCGAAGTTTCCGAAAATACCTTCGTCAAAATAACTAACCCAAATGGTATCGTTATTGTCAATTTGAACATCGTTAATACCGTCACCGAGAGTAAACGCGTCGATTAATTGTCCGTTTGGATTATACCTTCTTGCATTTCTTTCAATATAATTATCTTCTTTTAAGCATCGCCCCTGTACAATTAACAGCGATCCATCAGAAAATATGTCTACATGTGTTGGGATGAGTGGAACTTTCTTTAAAACAATCGTGTCGATTCCGTCCTCTTTAATGATTCGGATTGTCCAATCGCGCTTTTTCACTGGACGTTCAAAAAAATCTAACTCACTTTCAGCGGTTTCTATTAAAAGTAATGCTCCATCTTGTGTTACTTGACCTGCGACATAGGTCAAAATTGAAGAATATTCGGCATACTTGTTTAAAACTAACTTTTCTAAATTACTCATCTTTTCTTTCTCCTTACTTTCATTATCCATATTTACATTCAACCTAAAAGCATGTAATCCTTCTTCGACAGAAATTGTTTTTCAGTTCCCTACCTCCATTTTCATAACAAGTAGTTAACTAATTTTTAAAATATTTTTTAGATAAATAGAAATATTCCTTTTATTGCCTCTCGCCAAACTATATAATTTAATAGCAGTGTTTGTTTTTACAAAATAAACCAAATGATAAAGAGGTTGAACAATGAACAAGAATGAAAAAATGGTAACCATCCCTTTTTTAACGATGACTTTCGTCTATTTAACAGAACTATATTATTATCTTTTCGGTTACAGCTCAGGTGTTCAGTTTGTCACTTCACTGTTTTTCATGAGTATACTTTTGTTTATTTTTACATTTCTTATAAAGAAAACAAATATTCCTAAGCGTGCATTTGTAATCCCTACACTTTTGTCTCTTTTATTACTAGCTTATGAGTTACCTACTATTCTTATAGATGACGTCCAATATTTAGTAACGAGTTATTCTGAACCTGAAGAAGTAATTGAGGAAACAGGCATATTTATTTTATCTATAAATCTTGCTCAAATCACTAATGTCAAAAACGAACAAGAGGTTCGAAAAATGTTTACTTATAACGGAGTGAAATTTTTTTACGAGATTATGGAAACTACTAATTTCAAACGTTATACATCAAAAAACAAAGAAATATTTAGATTGCTAGGTTTGAATCGACGTGACTTTGACAAAATGGCCGAGTACGTTTCGACTTACATAAATACAAATAATCCATCAGTAGCAGAGTTTTTAAGCCGCGAAGACTCTTCTGGAGATAGTGCAGGTCTCGCTTTAGTCTTGTCTGGTATGATTCATCAAGGAGACGTACAAAATAATTTCCCTATAGGTGTAACAGGAGCTATCACGAAAACTGGTAAAGTACAATGGGTTGGAGCAATTAAGGAAAAAATCCAAGTGGCAAACGAACATGGATATGCTCATATAATCGTTCCACATGCAAATCTTGCAGAAGCAAACGAAGCGAAAGAAGCACTTGGACTCACTATCCATATAAGCGGAGTAAAAACCATTAACGAGGCGATAAAAGTGATTGAAAACGTAAATAAGTAGTGGATCATTTACACATAAAACTCGATGGACAAAGAAATGATTAGCTTTGAGACGGAGGGTTTCGCATCCAACAAAAAAAGGATGAACAAGGAATACATTCACTCCCTCATCCACCCTCATAGTCCATCTTTAATTAACTATACTAGCCTTCGCCTCTTTAGGAGCATCCAAACCTGGCTTCTTCCAAATTATCGTAATACCAATTCCAATAGCCAATATTACTGCTGCAAAATAATAAGGATAGTTAACATCTATATCAAAAAGCATACCACCGATTATCGGGCCCGTAATATTTGCTAAACTAGTAAACGTAGAGTTCATACCACCAACAAAGCCTTGGTCGTCCCCTGCAATATTAGATAAATAGGACGTAACTGCTGGGCGAAATAAATCAAAGCCAACGAAGACAATGAATGTAACGAGTAAAATAGCAAAATAAGAATGTACAACAGTCATTAAATACACGAGGACTGCTGACAGGATTAAACTGTAGCGAATGAGTTTTATTTCACCCCAAATTTTTGTTAACCGGTCAAAGAGTAGTATTTGTGCAGCTGCTCCAAAAATAGCTCCGCCAGTAATAATAATTGCGATATCCCCTGGTGTAAATTGAAACTTATGATCGACAAATAGACTAAAAAACGATTCAAAAGCTGCCAATCCAAAGGAAGCGATGAAAATTAAAATAAATGCGATAAAGTATTGTGGCGCTAAAATACGTTTAAACCCACCTTTAGTTTCTAAAGCTTGTGGCGCATCAATCTTTTTGCGGACAGGTTCAGATAATAAAATTATCGAAAGAATGGCCGCAATCGTACCAAATGCCCCTGCGAAAAAGAACGGTACCCGCGTTCCAAATTCAGCTAAAAATCCGCCAATCCCTGGTCCAATAATAAACCCAGTACTAATCGCTGCCGACATATAACCGAGTGCTTTAGGACGAGTTTCCAAAGTGGTTATATCTGCTATATACGCTGTAACAGCCGGCATAATAAAGGCCGCACTAACTCCACCTAAAATACGAGAAACGAATAAAATTTCGATACCTTTCCCAATCCCGAATAAAAACTCAGAAATTCCGAAAATAAAAAGGCCGAGTACTATCATTATTTTTCGACCAAATTTATCTGCCGCCCTACCAGCAAACGGAGATACAATTAATTGCGCTAACGCAAACGCAGCTGTTAAATAACCTACAGTAGTCCCAGTAACACCCAATTCTCTCATAAGCGTTGGTAAAACAGGAATAACGAGACCAATCCCTAAAAAGGCTATAAATAAATTCAATAATAATAATCCTAATGTAACTTTATAACTTTTCATCTTTCTCAAACTCCTCACCTGAGTGAACGTGATGTGATTCTTTATTTACTTCATATATCGTAAAGTATATAGTAACTATATAGTCAAGGGTGGTGCTTAAAAAAATGAGTAATAAAGGAAAACATTTAACAACAGGAGAATTTGCAAAGCTTTGTAAAGTGAACAAACAGACGCTGATTTATTACGATCAAATTGGATTATTGTCCCCTGAAGTAAGAAACGAAAAAGGGTATCGATTTTATTCTTTACGTCAATTTGAGCTATTTATGGTTATTGACCTATTAAAAGATGTTGGCATGTCACTTCATGATATTAAACAATATACACAACATAAATCACCTGACAGTTTTCTAACATTAATGCATCAGAAGAAGAAGGAAATAGAAAAAATGCGTCAAGAGCTGGAGGCGAAGGAAAATTTAATCCAAACAAAAATAAAACTAATGGAAGAGGCATTACAAACGGATTTTAGTAAAATAACGTTGGAATACTTTCCAGAAGCAACGTTATATTTGAGTAGAAATATTGAAAATACATCTGATGAGGAATTTGTGGAAGTAGTTTCAGATTTTATTGATGAACTGTATGTCTCCAAACTTGATACAGGCTTTCCAATTGGTGTTATTACGACACGAGATCATATTATAAAAGGCGAATTTACGAACTATAGCTATTTATATATCGAACAACCAAATGCAAAAGAAGGCTTCTCCTATTTTCATGCAGTGGAAGGTCAATTTCTAGTCGGTTATCATATTGGAGATGAGAAAACAATTGGTCATACATACGAGCGGCTTATAGCAGAGATAGAGAGATTACGATTAAGCTTAGGAGAATTCATATTTGAAGAATATATTTACGATACAGTCGTCGTAAACGATAAAGAACAATACGTTACGAAAATCATGATTCAAGTCGAATAAGGACAGATTCCCCACTCTCCTAAAAAGAGATAAGGAAGCTGTCCTTTTCGCTTGACCTATTTCCAAAAAATGTGTGGACGAGGGACCTGTCCCACTAGCGTTGCGTTACTGTAAATGAATTTGAATTTATTCAAAAAAATTACATCTACTTTTCCCCGTTGGGAGCAAAAACGACAATCTTAACTAAGATTGTTGTTTGTTCCCATTTTTTGTAATTTTTTATTTTATTTTACGTTTTACTCGTTTCTTTTGATTCTCTACGATAAGCGCTACTTTGCCATAAACAACTGGTTTATTCGGGTTTTTAGGCACCTTTTGTCTACCTCTCGATGTTTTGTGGGATTTATATTCTAATGCTTTCACCAGATCTTCCCACGATCGATTGAGATAGGTTCTAATATGGACTAAAATGTTCTTCATCGTTTTATTAGAATTAGTTTTCAAGCGAACCATAAGCGTTAAGATGTATGCGATCATGGCAATAAACATCTGGTTCCAGATGCCTTGCGGCTTAGTACTCCATATTTTTACGAACCTTAAAGATTGTTTTATCCATTTAAAGAATAGTTCAATTAACCATCGATTTTTGTAGATTTCCGCAATCATCTCAGAGCTTAAATCCCATCTATTAGTGGCTACTTTATAATAGTTTCCTTCTTCATCAAGGTATTCAACAATTCTTATAGGTTCCATTTTCCCAGTTGCACCTAATATTACTTTTGCATCTCTTTGGATAGTTGATTCCTTTGGGATTGGGTATTCTTCTAGTACTTTCTCCACGATCTTATCTTTTTTTATCCGACTTACAAATTTAATATTATTTTTGATCCATTCGTTCATCCGATAGAAATCCATGTACCCACGGTCCATTACATAAGTAGCATCTGAAACTTCAATCAACAAATCACCACCAGCATAATCTTGAACCTTTCCGTTAGATGGAACAATTTTGTCTGGGTAGCTAACATCGGGTGCAGCCACGATTAATCGTGTATGCATTTTTACAACTGTCCACCCTTTTGTCACGTTAGCCCACTCAGATAAAATGGCAGGTAGCTTGATGTGTGTCGAATCAACGATTCGAAGGCGTCCAATCTTGTCAGGAAGCCCAATTAGGCTTTTAGTATAGTTATTTAGTTCTCCAACAAGTTTTAAGAAGAGGTTTTGTAAAATTGATGTATCTAAATCATTAATTCTTCTACTTAATTGAGAGGTACTAATACTATTGACATCTATGTAATCCATTAGGTCTTTATTTGCCCTCATTTTTACAGCAAATTCATTATAAGAGTTCCAGTTATCTAGTTGGGCAGTAACAAATATTTTAATTAGCGCTTCCGTAGTTAATTTTTTATTATCATAGTTTAAAAGTGGACATGATAATTTTTCAGTTGGTAACATCGATAAACATTGACGTAGTACTGTATTTTGAGTTAACATATTCATATTCTTATTTGAAGCTCCTTTGTAGAAAGTTTGTTTTCGGGAACAAACATCTAACATTTCTACAATAGGAGCTTTTTTTATTTTTGTCTACAGAATTGAATATACCGTCGTCATTTTTACATATTTTGGATGGTGCGCAACACTAGTGGACCTGTCCCTCTGTCCACGTTACATAGATTGGGCCTTCTGGGCCGACTGGGATACCGAATAGGTACCAGACGACGATGAGGATGATCCAAAAGATACCGAAGAAGATGGTGTATGGAAATAATGCTGAAATTAATGTCCCTAAGCCGATATTTTTATCATACTTTTTCGCAAAAGATAAAAGTAATACGAGATACGGCAACATCGGCGTAATTGGGTTCGTAATAGAATCCCCTATGCGATAAAGCACTTGTGTAAAGGCTGGATGGTAATCTAAAAACATGAACATCGGTACGAATACCGGTGCTAATATTGCCCATTTTGCAGAAGCACTGCCTATTAATAAATTGACGAACGCAACAAAAATGACAAAGGCAACAATTAACGGAACACCTGTAAAACCTATATCATTAAGAAATTCCGCCCCTTTAATAGCAATGATCGGACCTAGATTACTAGCTGAAAAGAAAGCTAGCATTTGAGCAGCTGCAAATACTAAAACAATGTATGGTCCCATTGTACTCATTGATTTACCGAGCATTTCGCCAAAGTCTTTCGAGTTATTAATCGTTTTAGCACCAATTCCATAGAAAAGACCTGGAATGAAAAATAGCATTGTTAATAGTGGAACAATTCCATTCATAAATGGAGAATTCGCTAATATGGAACCTGTTTCAGCATTCCTTAAGACGCCATTTTCAGGTATGAGCATCGCTACGATAACGATAGCAAACACAATCGTTGCAATACCTGCCCATTTTAATCCACGTCTTTCCGTTTCGGTGACCTTCTCCATTTGTGGAAGTTCCCCTGTATACGTTCCAAATCGCGGAATCGTAAATTTATGTGTTACCCAGAGTGAAACTAGCATTAAAAATAGAGCGGATACTACAAGGAAATAATAGTTCATTGCAGGATTTGCTATATATTCAGGATCTACCGTCTGAGCACCAATTTGTGTGAAACCAGCGGCAAGTGTATCAGACATACCGATAATTAAGTTCGCACAAAATGCTCCTAACGTAGATGCGTAAGCAACGACTAAACCAACTAATGGATGATAACCAAATGCCATCAATACTGTTGCAGCCAATGGAGGCAATACGATTGGACCAGCATCACCAGCAGCGTTAGCTACAATTGCAATTAAAATAATGCTTGGAATAATTATTTTTTTAGGGGTCGCGATGACCGTACGTTTCAATAGACTTGTAAAAAAGCCACTTTGTTCCGCAAGTCCAACACCAATCATCATAACTAGTACCATACCTAATGGTGGAAAGTTGCTGAAGTTCGTTACCATACTCGATACAAAATCGGCGAATCCGGCACCATTTAAAAGATTGTTGGCAGCTACTACTTCCCCTGTACCTGGATGAACAGCTGACACGTTAAAATAGCTCGTAATAAATGAAGCAAGTAAAACAATACCGCAAAGAATGAAAAACAGCACAATCGGATCTGGTAATTTATTTCCGGCAGACTCGATGGAATCAAGCATGCGATCAAAAAATGATTTTTTCTCTTTCTTACTAATCTGAGCCATAGACTCCCTCCCTATAAACCGTTTTATGTTGTACCACTTTATAGATTTACTACAATAAAGGATTAAGGTGAAAACTTGTCACTTCCTACGAATGAGCTCTGAGGGTATCATAAACCCAAAACTCAAAAAGAAAGTGACCAGTTATTACCTCACATTATTATAAATAGATTCTTATTTTGATAGAGTTAATGCAGCAAGCACATGAAATTTCAAGCCATCTTTCATTGCTTCTTCATCTATATCAAACTTTGGATGGTGGTGAGGGAATGTAATACCTTTTTCCTCATTACCGGAGCCTATCATAATAAAACAACCTGGTTTCTCGTCGCTAAATGCCGAGAAATCTTCTCCTCCGAGCATTGGGTCGATCCATTCAATGTTTTTATCTGTGAAATTCGCCTCAAGTAAATTGGCTACCTTGTCCGTTAATTCCTTTTCATTAACAACAGAACTATAACCATACGTATAAGTAACGTTAGCTTCAGCTCCATGTGCTTTAGCAATTCCTTCCGCCACTTCCGTAATTCTTGACTGCATTAGTTCCCGAACCTCAGGGTTAAGTGTTCTTACGGAACCACCAATTTCTACTTTGTCAGGAATAACATTTAATGCTTGACCTCCACCTAGAAATCTAGTTACAGATAAAACTCCAGACTCTAACGGAGCTACTGAACGGGACACGATATGGTGTAAGCCCGTTACAATTTGCGCACCTGTTGCTAAAGGATCCGTCGTCAATTCCGGTGTAGAGGCATGTCCCCCTTTTCCTTGAACAACGATGTTAAATGTATCGCTGGCAGATGTAACGGAGCCATGTTTGATGCCAATCGTTCCGTACGGAATAGTCGACATTAAGTGTATCCCTAATACTTGGTCTACCCCTTCTAAAACGCCCGCTTCCACCATTTCTTTTGCTCCACCAGGTGGAAGTTCTTCCGCATGTTGAAAAATAAAGACGATCTCACCACTTAATTCATCCTTATGTTCTTTTATTATTTTTGCTGCCCCTAAAAGCATTGCTGTGTGACCGTCATGTCCACAAGCATGCATAATGCCTTCATGAGCAGATGCAAATGGCAAATTGGTCTCTTCCTGTATCGGTAAAGCGTCCATATCCGCTCGTAAAGCGATAACTTTACCAGGGCTAGCTCCCTTTATACGCGCCAACACACTTGTTTTCGTCGGTCTTGACAGGTCGAACCCTCCAAAACTCTCCAAAATGTCATACACATATTGCGCTGTATGATGTTCTTGAAACGACAGCTCAGGGTTTTTATGCAGGTATCTGCGCCATTCGATTACATCTTGATAGACTTTATCAATGTCTTGAAATACTTTATTTGAATTCATCATTATCCCCCTATATAAAGATTCGTTATTTAACAGTTGCATAATTATTCATAAACGTGTACACATTCGTGAATATACGACATTTTTTTAATAACCTTACTTTACATAAAATTTTCACTCTTTTCAATATTTATTTTTTCAATATAACAAAAACAAGCGCAAAAAGGGCTAGAATTCACACCACTCCAAAAAATGGATGGGTGAGAAACCTGGCCCTCTGTCTTAATTGTATATCGTTCCGTTTGATGGAGTATTGTACCAATTCCAAAAATCTACTTCCCCCATCGTTGCATAAATAATACTTTCATTTTGTTGAAGTCGCAGGAGCTCTTTCGATGGTCCAGTTACGACAACTCCATACGTTTTTACTCCGTTCTCTTCCACATATTTATACACTTCTTCGAAACTTTGCTCTGTCCAAATATACTTTTTGGCTAACTTGCTGTTTTCAACAAGGAAATGTAAACTCGTTTTAAATATTTCTGCGCGCTTTTGACCATCTCCACGTTCCATAATTGAATTACCATGTTGCGGGAAATCGAAAACAGCTCGTTCATGAAATCCCCAAATACCATTACTAGCACTAAAATATGGTGATCGATATTCTTCCCTTTCCTGTTCGACTCCTGTATCGATTGCGTACCAAACAATGTCTAAATCATAACCTTCTAATAATTGATAAACCTCATCGATTTCATAAAGTCCGTCAAAAGTAATCGCAAGCTCAGAAACAGTACCCTCTGGAAGTAGGTCTAAACTATTCCACGTCTCGTTCAACACCTCTTCGTAAAAATCAAGCTCCGTTTCTTGTTCGTTTGCTACTAAGTTTGGGTGTAGGAAATGTAATTTAACATCATATTGACCATCTGCCCATTCTCTTTTTACATTGAGGGAATTAAATAACATTTTTCCATCGAGCTTTCCAATCGATTTATTATCCTTCCCTATCTGTTTTTGTATCGAAAAATCCATATCTAAAGTGAAATAAAAATTTGTGTCCATACCTCCACTACCTAAAAACACGTTAGGCATCGACATTTGTGTCGCTGTTTTCACTACTTGAACAGCTCTTTCCCCTCGACCTTGTTTGTCGGATCCAAAACCATAATAAGATGCAGTAAACAAACCGGTCATAAAACTCACGACGATAAATATTAGAAGAACAGTCAGCGCAGTCATCAAGCGGTTTTTCCATTTTGCCTTACGTAACATTTGAGCTTGCTTTTTAATAGGAATTTCGTTTAAAGGGTCTTCCTGTTTTACTATTTGTTCACGACTTTTCTCTTCCTGCTCTTCCATCGTTTCATTAAGCAATTGCTCACACTCGGGGCAACTTTCCAAATGTTCGTCGATTGCTCGTTCTTCATCACTTGGAAGTTCTCCGTTTATATACGACTTCCATTTAAACTTCACGTCGTTACAATTCAATCGCATTTCCTCCTTTTTAGTTTATTTCTTTCATTTTCATTTCCAGTTCCTTACGTCCTCGATATATGTTTACTTTTACTTTTGAAATCGACATATCAAAAATGTCTGCTATTTCTTGATAAGAAAATTGATAATAATCTCTCAGTAATACGACATTTCTTTTTGTTACGGACAAAGTCCCTAATGCTTGAAACCATTGTTCAATACTATCTTTAACGAAATACTCTTCTTCGGCACTTCTGCCTTGGCCACCTTTTACATCGGTATTTAAAAGTTCAAGATCATCATAATACGTTATTCGCTTTTCCTTCCGTACCACATCGATAAATGTATGATAAGCCACTTTAAACAACCAAGGTTTTATTTTTTCCATCTTGTAACTTTCAACATAAAGGTAGGCCCGATAGAAAGTTTCTTGAACAACGTCTTCCGTTAATGTTTTATTTTTACAAAGTGAAAATATATACCGATACACATCATTTACATAAAGCGAATATATTTGTTCTAAATCTACACCCTTTCCCATCGAACCCTCCTTTCACTATATCCACGGATGAATACGAAAAAAGTTACACAAAAAAAGTGGACAGAGGGACAGGTTCCTTGTCCCACCAAAAAATGGATGAACAAGCACGTGTCCCACCGTCCTTTAACATCTTACATATTTACGTTTGAAACCAAGTCTGCCTTTATCCATGTCTTTTTGAATATTTTCATAAGCATTTAAAAGGCTGCTCTTTTTGTTTTCGCGTTTGACTTCCACTATACCAATTTCTTGAGCAGTCACAATGGCCATTTCATTTAGAGGAATATAGGAAACGCCAACTGTGTATAGGAAATTATTCATAGAAGCTTTTGCCCGTTCCGGTGAGTCGTGAATCGTGTTTTTTACTCTATCAAGCATCTCGGAAATTTTACTTTCGGAAAATTCATGGTCCTTCCGATTTCCTAAAAGCCAGCAATAGCAGCTCCACCCTGCCGACATTTTCAACTCATCACCGCTCGCAATCCATTTATCGGCAACATCTTGTGCGATATTTGACTCTGATAAAGTTACCGCTACTACATAATCAGATAACATATAAAAATATGCACCGTCCATCCAACGGTCATAATCGGACTCCGTCATAGCATTTGGATCTGCAATAATTCCTGCAAAATACATCGCATCATAATTTCCAGTCGCATATAGTTGTTCCGCTAAAGGCTGATTTATTTTTATTTTCTTCGCCATCGGCTTCATCGCACCTGTAGCAACCCCAAAAAGCGGCTCACGCGCACCGTTAGATATGTACATTTTTTTCGTACGTTCTTTGCCAAGCGCTTCTAGTTCTTGCATCACTGTTTCAAAATCCATTGGTATTCAATCCTTTCTAGAAAAGATAGTTTCCCAAAAAAATTGAGAGGCCTTTGCTTTGATATATGTATTATAAACTATCTCTCTAAAAACACTTACATTTTCGTAGCTTTTATGATGAAAGTAGCTGGCATTAATTCAGCCTTTTGCCGAAAATACCACCTTGCTGGATCGGTTGTTGCATCAGCAGGTATAACCACATCATCCATAACCTTTTCGATTTTAAAACCTGTTTCAATCAACGTATTAATATAAGTGGTTAATTTACGGTGAAAAATAACGACATCTTGATGCCACGCCTCGTTATATTCAGGACCTTCGACATTATAAGATTTGTTGAACAGAAAGGATGAATCTTCGTAGCTAATCCGGTCATGCAGCGGATGTTCCCAACTAAAAACGAAAACACCTCCTGGCTTTAAATAACTATGAATGTGAGACAAAGTTTCCTTCAAGTCGGTCGTCCATCCTAACGCATAAATAGAGTATGCAATATCAAAATGGTTAAACGGAATGCCCGGATTTTCCTCCATCGGAGATTCCTTTAATGTCACCTTTCCCTTTACATCCTTCAATACTTCACGTGCCGTTTCTATTTGTTTCGTTGTAAGGTCTAACCCCCAAAGCTCGTTCGCACCCTGTTCTGCCATATACAATAAGGAGTGCCCACTTCCACAACCAATATCTAATACTGTTTTCCCATTTATGTCACCAAGCAACTTTAACTTTTCTTCACTAGGTGAAAAAGGTCCGTAGTCTGGAAGAGGATTTCTACCAAAAAAACGTTCCGCCGCTTTTTCCCAACTACTTTTATTTAAAGTTAAAATTTCCTTCGTATTTTGCATTCTAAACACATCCTTTTACTTCTTCACCCTTTCAATTCGACATTTTCCACAAAATACCCTTTCAAAGTTTTGAAGATTAAATGATATTTAACTTTCCATTTTTAAAAGGAACACTTTGTTTATAACTGCCTTTTGGGTAGATAAACGTCCAAGGCGTACTTACTTTGGATGGAATAGAAAGCGCGGGCAATGTGAATACTTGGTCCCCAATGACCTCATCACGTATTTTATACTGCAATCTTTTATTATGAAAAGTTAGTGTCTGCTCCATACCGTTATGTATCAAAACAGTAATTAGTAATGCCTCACTATGGTTCACTGCTTCTCGAATAGGTGAAAAAATAATACTAGAGTTATGGATGTGCTTCGTTTCTTGAAAAATATTTTCGATATGTTGTCTGTCATTAGTAGATAATGTTCTGTCCCAAGCTGGTTCAAATCGTAATTGTTGCATCGTTTCATTCACCTCTTGAGTATTAGTCTAACATATGGTACAAAAAGGCTGAAGTATAGCACATTAATGGCTTACCATTGTTAATTCGTTATTTATTTACCTTTTTATTTGCGGTTACCGAGTGTTCATTTGCGATAAGCTTTTTTTATTTGCGATTCCTTCCCTCTTATTTGCGATAAGCCGTTTCCACATCAAAAATTTTGACTTTTAAGAAAATATTTTCATTTCCGGTAAGTTTGCTTTATAATAAAATTATATTTCGATTCACGAAGCATTTAGCGTGAATCTAGTAAACTCAATACGGAAAGGGGTAATTTTATGACAAAGGGTACTTTACTACGTTCAGACGTCCCTGTTGAGCAGACGTGGGATTTACGAGATTTATTTCAAACGGAAGAAGATTGGGAAACTGAACTGGTGGCAGTTGAAACTGATATTCAAACAGTTACTAAATATAAAGGAGCAGTGTGTGAAAATGCCAAATCGTTACTAGAATGCTTGAAGGCAAAAGACGCGTTACAAGAGCGACTAATGCGTGTAGCAACATATGCAGATTTACAAATGTCGGTTGACGGTACGAATCCTAATTACCAAGCAAATGCAGCCCGTGTCGGTTCGGTTTTATCTAACGTTCGTTCAAGTTTGTCGTTCGTAGAATCTGAACTTCTTCAATTAGACAGTGATACGGTTAAAGCTTATATAAACGAAGAAAGCGAGCTCGTAGATTTCCAGAAGACACTCACGGACATTTTGGAGTCAAAGCCACACCGCTTATCTCCTGATGTAGAAAAAGTCTTAGCTGCATTTGGCGAAGTATTTGATGCTCCGTATATGATTTACCAACGAAGCAAAACATCTGATATGAAGTTTTTGTCTTTTACGACAGATGATGGAGTGGAACACCCGCTAACTTTTAATTCATTTCCTAAATACGAGGACTCAGCCAATACAGAACTTCGTCGGAAAGCGTATGATGCTTTTGTCGGGACACTACAACAATACCAAAATACATATGCTGCAACCTATGCAACGGAAGTAAAAAAGCAAGTAACAGAAGCACGCTTACGTAACTATGAATCTGTTACTGATATGCTTCTAGATGAACAACAAGTAACGAAAGAAATGTACCATAATCAATTACATACGATTCAAACGGAATTAGCTCCACATATGCGTCGTCTAGCGAAGTTGAAGCAACGTGTGTTAGGTCTTGACAAGATGCATTATTGCGACCTTAAAGCACCGCTAGATCCTGACTTTTCTCCAGAGGTGACTTATGAGGAAGCTTCCAAGCTAGTTTTAGATTCATTACAAGTAATGGGTTCCGAATATATGGAGATCATGGAGCAAGGAATTAACAATCGTTGGGTGGATCTTGCTGATAATGTTGGGAAAAGATCGGGTGCGTTCTGCTCAAGTCCATATGGTGCTCATCCATATATTTTAATGACATGGAATAATTCGATGAGAAATGCATTTACACTTGCTCATGAATTAGGTCATGCTGGTCATTTTGTTCTTGCTGGCCGTTATCAACGTATTTCGAACACTCGTCCATCAAGATATTTTGTAGAAGCTCCTTCCACGATGAACGAAATGCTATTAAGCAAGCACATTTTAGAGCAATCCAACGATGAGCGGATGAGACGTTGGGTTATTTTACAATCTCTAGGTACGTATTATCACAATTTCGTTACTCATATTTTGGAAGGTGAACTTCAACGAAGAGTATATGATTTAGCACACCAAGGTACACCAATCACTGCAAAACTATTAAATGAACAAAAAGTAGAACTTCTCACTGCATTCTGGGGAGAAGAGGTAGAAATCGACGAAGGAGCAGGCTTAACGTGGATGCGCCAACCGCATTATTATATGGGCTTATATCCATATACGTATTCAGCCGGATTAACTGCTTCTACCGCTGCTTCTCAAATGATTCAAGAGGAAGGTCAGCCAGCAGTGGATCGTTGGTTATCCGCTCTCAAAGCAGGAGGCACACTAAAACCAATAGAGCTGATGAAACTTGCCGGGGTAGATATGTCCACACCTGAGCCAATTCGCAAAGCAGTTGCGTATGTCGGGTCATTAGTGGATGAGTTGGAGAAGAGTTTTTAATTTTAAGATGAAAAAACCTAGCTATCTGAACAGACGGCTAGGTTTTTCTTATAAATCCTCCGCTAATTCTTTTATTACTTTTTTGGCATCGGAGGCAAATTCTACGGAAGCATCATAGTACATTTGGCCGTTTTTTATGAGTGAAAAATCACCAATCTCTATTTTAAGCAAAGTACCACTACCTCTTTCTTCTAAAAGATAACGATACGCTACATCGCCTTCTTTCGGTTGTACTTCCCAATTTGTCACGTTTAATGCGATGATTAATTCTTTATTTTGGTCTGCCTTAATAATCGTTGTGATTGATTGCCCACCATTAGGAAGCTCCCAAACTACCTTACTACCGAGAGTCATTTCCTCTTCTGGGTAATTTTCTGGCAACTCATCCCATATGGCAACAAATTTAGGCTTAACAAGAACTTCCCACACTTTCGAAGGGGGGGCTTCAATTAATACTTCGTCTTTAACTGTTAGTTCATTTGATTGCATCATCCTTCATCTCCTTCTAAATATATAAACTCATTATAACCTTTGATCATAAATAAAAGACAATCGGATGCCTTCCCGAATTGTCTTTTTCTCAGCAGTCATTTCCAAGTTTCAACGACCTCTCCACTTTTATCGTAACCTGTTGCTTGAACAATTTGGGAGTAAAAACCTTCTTCCTCTACTGGTAAATGCGCTGGAAATTCAGCAATAAAAGTATTATTTTTCGCCTTAACCTCTTGAGAATCTCCATTAATATATTGAATAACAAACTTCTCAATCTCATGTTCATCCGTACTTATCGCACCATGAATAATGTTTCCTACCCCTTCAAAATAATTTACGGAAACTAAAAAAGGTAGACCAATTTCGGAATCAAACGTAATCCCAACACTTTGCTTATTATCATAACGATATTTTCCGTTCTCGTAATCGTACGCACCTAAAACATGTTGAGTTTGGTCTAAATAATATACTAATTGCTTCTCTTCGTCTTGATTGATTACTTCTATTGGTGTTTCCCAATGGCTCTGGACTGCTTCTTCTAGTGAGTCATAACCTCTACTACAACCAGTTAAGATCAATACAATAATTATAAAAGCATTTATGTATCTAATAATTAGCCCCCCACTCTATGTGTCGTATTGTCAAAACTTTATATAGAAATAGGTTATTAAATCCTATATTAGAGGGCTTTATAAGCAAAAAAATTGCCACCCCCTGATTTCTGTAGATAATTGAGGTTACCACACACCCAATTCCAGAAAAGGAAGTGACAATTTGTACCCTCAAATTATAACCTATTTATTAACTTTTATAAACTATCAAGAACAAATTATTCGAACTTTGCTCACTCTATTGATTGGAAAAAGCATGTTCGATAAACCAAAAGAAGCTCCTGTTAATCAGCCTTATCGAAAGCTTCAAATTGATGATTTACCTATCATTGAAAAACCTAAAATGCTCAATTATCAACTTTTATTAGCGGAACACCTTCATTCCAAAGGGAAACCGTTAAAACCAGTACAGCGTCGATCGAATTCTACACCTGTACCGTCTACATTATGTTGTCCGAAGTGTGGTGCTCCTTCTGCGTATCTGTACGCAAACAACGGAGGAAAAGGACAATATCAATGTAAGGTGTGTGCGTGTGTTTTCAATAAAAAGAGTCGTTATCAGAAAGAGGCCATCCTTAAGTGTCCTCACTGTCTTAAAACGCTAGAAAAAATTAAAGAACGAAAAGATTTTCACGTGTTTAAGTGTAAAAATGATCGTTGTTCTTATTATCAAAAGAACTTGAATGCCATGACTAAAAAAGAGAAAAAACAGTTTAAAGAAGATCCACAATCGCTGAAAGTTCGCTACATTTACCGGAAGTTCCACATCGACTATCAACCGTTATCCAAACAATCACCAAAGCAGCCAAAAGTCGATTTATCAAGATTGTATGTTTCACCGCATACACTTGGGCTCATCTTGACGTACCATGTCAATTACGGATTATCGGCCCGTAAAACGGCAGCGATCATGAAGGATATTCACGGCGTGTCTGTCTCCCATCAAAGTATCCTAAACTACGAAAACAGCGTCGCATTATGGCTCAAGCCTTATATTGACTACTTTCCGTATGAGCTGTCGGATCAATTCTGTGGGGATGAAACGTACATCCGGGTCAACGGTCGTTGGCATTATCTGTTTTTCTTTTTTGATGCGGTCAAGAAAGTCATTCTTTCGTATCCAGTGTCACCAAATCGCGACACCGCAACAGCAATACGAGCGATTGATGAAGTACTAGTGAAGCTGAAAGAAATACCCGAAAACCTACAATTTGTAGTAGATGGTAACCCTATTTACTTGTTGGCACAGCATTTCTTCGCAGAAAACCACATATCGTTTGACGTAAAACAGGTCATCGGGCTAACAAATGAAGATGATGTCTCCAGAGAGTATCGACCTCTCAAGCAAATCATCGAGAGACTAAATCGCACGTTTAAAGGAAATTATCGATCGACACACGGCTTTGGTTCTGAACAAGGTTCTGTTTCTTTTGTGACATTGTTTGTGGCTTACTTTAACTTCTTGCGCCCACATTCTTCACTTGAAGGTAAAGTGCCAGTAACAATTCCAGAATTAGAAAAGCTACCAACCATGCCAGCGAGATGGACAGCCCTTATTGGATTAGCCCAGGACTGGATTCAACAACAGTCAGCCTAACTTTTGTTTAGCTGAGCCCTATTCAGCTATCGGCGAAGCGAACTCTTGACAAACCGAACTTACCAATGGTTTAAAATGGAAAGAGTCAAGGGTTTATTTAGCATGCCTTCTTTTGTTCCCTTCGCCCTTGATTGACCTCCGAATAAACCATTGGTGTGTTTGTCAAGAGCGATAGCGAGCAATTCCACCTAATAAATGGTAGGTAGTATGAACCGTGCTAGTTTTTCATAGAACTTTTGACACTACCCTATGTGTGCTTACTGAAAATAATCCTATTTATCTGTTTGATACCGACAATAGTAATCTTAATGTACTTCATGGTAAGTAATCTTCACCTATTAGACTCTAGTAAGAGCAATATTTATTAACAATCTCCATAAGCCGCTCTGAATTCTCCGATGAAACATTTTCAGATAGTCTTGCAGCCGCAATGATTGGAGCCCACTGAAAAACTTCAGACTTTAAAAGTCCACTCTTTTTACAATATAGCTCCAAGTACAAATCAGCTAAATCTGAGGAAAATTGAGAGTATAATAGATAGGTACGATATATATCAGCACGAATATCTCCCATACTAGAATCGACCCAATCTATAATAGCAATATGACGATCCGTCTTTAGTAAATTAAACAAATGAAAGTCACCGTGACAAAGCCTGTTTTCGTTTGTGAATGAATCTAATTTTTTTAGTAGATAACATTTTTGCTTCGTACTTAGTTCTTCCACTCCGTTAATTTGACGATACAACTTGTCAACCATCGGCTCTATTCCATCCCCGATTACATCATGTATTTCCATTTGTACATCAACAGAGAGATTCAAGTAATGTTCTGCTCGTTCTTGGTTATGGAGAAATAATTCGCCTAACGTTTCTCCTTTAACATACTCCATTACAATCGCTTGTTTGTCGTTTATTTTCGTAACTTCATGTATTTTTGGCACTGGAAGTCCGCATGAATAGGCATACTTTTGTTTCTCAGCTTCATAAAGAGCTTCTGTTTCTGGCAAAAAATCGTTAAACACTTTAACTATTTTGTTGTTAGACAAAAATATTTTTGCGGTATTTCCTTCTGCAATTGGGTTTCCTAAGTTCAATCAATAACTCCCCCTTACCTATTCTCCAACCTGCTCCACCTCAAGAACAACCTTCGTCTTCTCTAGGTAGGTAAACCGATATATTTGGTCCCGGTAGATACGAAAAGGTCTCCAGTACAGAACCATATCCCCTTCATCGGTTTCAAGTAGTGTTATATTTGAACGTTTATTTGGTCCATATATATCCTTTACTAGCAACTCCTTTACCGTCCAATTCCCTTCTTTGTAATCCTGAAACGCCTGACTATCTCTACTGATTTCTTGACTACTAAAGCCGACAAACCATACGGTAAAAATAAATACAACCATTCCAGCTGCTGCAAATTTTAAAACTTTACTCCTCTTAATCCTTTGCGGGTTTATGAATACAATGATAAAAAACAAATACAGGAAAAAAGCAGATAAAATGATAGCCCCGACGTACAAACCTATCATACCTAACAAATCAAATAAAAGAACATAATACATGTTGGGATAAACTAAATCTCGGAAAATAAGGAAAGCACCACCGATGGCTATACAGGTTGCAAAGGCAAACACGAAAACCAAAATAACTCTCCATCTTCTCTTGTCCGAAACCGTTTGCTTCTTTCGCTGGGGTTGATTCTTACTCATGATAGTCACCTGCCACACTTTTCATATTTCTGTTATATACGATCCTAAGCCTAAAAAAGTTTCGGTACACCGTTTTATCTACCGCAATTGAAGCTTTTGTCGAACTTGTGTTAAATACGATATTACAATCAAAAAGAAACACCAAATTGGTAAGATAAAATTTGGTGTCTCTTTGCTCCCCATTATATTAGTAACCCATTTCTATTATTTTTTTGAAATGAGCATCATTAGCTTCCATATTTACTTGCTTACATAACTGTATATTCAACCTAATTATTTCCGGAACCATACTTGCGATTGTTTTCATTATTTGATTAGTGTTCCGATTACAATCCCAACTTTCCAACAAAGATAATTGCCAAGGCTTTAATTTACTTCGTTCCCCCTCTATTTTGGACCAAACACCATAAGCACTATCTAAATGCTCATCCATCTCCATATACCACCCAGCAGCGATTAACCAACGAATCATATCTAAATTAGAGAGCGCATAATATACTTCCCCTCTCATAACTGCACGGTAAGCTTCGTGTATATATGCAAGGACTTTCCCTCTCCAAACCTCCACTTCTTCGGTAGAAGGTTTATATTGTAGTGCGGACGATTTTAATATTGCGTTGCTTATAAGATTGTTTGGATCGTATAAAACCTTATATCCCTTTAACCATATAGAAGCTGTAACTTCTTCGGGGGAATGATACCAACTATCTACTTTGACGAAACAATCATAATGGGTTACTACCACTGGTGACAGAGGATTAAAATCTTCAAAAAATAATACCTCTCCCCATTTGCTAGCTCTATTTCTTTTATTTTTAATAAAATCCGCTTTCGTTTCGGGAGTCACAATTGTATGTATATCAATATCCGAATAATTATCAGCATTCCCTTTAGCTAACGAACCCGCTAAATAAATAGCTAAAACGTTAGAGTCTGAACTCAAATCTTTTACTGCATGATCCAACAGTATTTCTCGATGTTTTGGCAAAGCTTCATCCCGTTCTAAATGTCTACTTACAAATCCCACACACGTATACCATCTCCTTTTATTTTTTACTAATAACAAAGCTATAATAAACTTAACTTTTTAATAGAACCTTCCCCTCATATTGACGACTTTCTACTAGTTTATGAGCGTCGGCTGCTTTACACAATGGAAAAACTTCTGCAATTTTTAGGTTGATTTTATTTTCTGCAAACAACTGAATTACTTTTTCTGCTACAGGTGCTAATCGTTCAGGTGCATGTTTTCTCGTTGTTCCTAAGCTAAAGCCTTTTACATTTCTACAGCTACTATGAACATCACTTGTTTTAAACGAACCTGCTTTACCACTGCTGTTACCAAATTGTACGAGAGTTCCATATAAACTTAAACATTCTAAACTTTTACTAGTAACTTCTCCTGCTACGGAATCAAAAATAACATTAGCCCCTTTTTCGTTGGTAAGTTGCAGCACTTCACTAGCAAAAGTTTCATAAGTAAATACTGAATGCGCACCTAATTGTTTCACATAATTTTCCTTCTCTAAATCTCCTACTGTGCCAATGATATGTTTCACGCCTGCTAAACTTGCTAATTGTACTAGAGTTGAACCTACCCCACCAGCAGCACTATGAATAACAATCACATCATTTTCACTCACTTGGCCAATTTCATGTGATAGCATATAAGATAAAATGGACACAGTCGGCATCGTGGCAGCTTTCTCAAAAGATAGCGTATCAGGAATCTTAAAAACTAGTTGTTCATTAGCAATAACATATTCCGCATAAGAACCAGCTTTCGGAAACGCAATAACTCGATCTCCTTTTCTGTACTTTGAATCACTCGAAGCCTCCTCCACAACTCCCGCAACATCTAGCCCTAATGTAAATGGGAAATTACCTTTACCCTTATTCCCTCGGCGTTTTTTAATGTCCGCATAGTTGACGCTCGTATATTCCGCTTTTATTAAAACTTCATTTTCACCTAACTTTGGTATTTCGACATCCGTGTACAATAGTACGTCAGCATCGCCGAATTCGTGTTGAACTATTGCTTTCATGCTATTATTCCTCCTTTTAACCGCTTAATAATTTCAGAGAACGGCGCTGTTTATCTCATTTGTTCTCCAGAAACAATATGCCAATGGAGATGCTTAGAGTCTTGATATTCACCTAAATTAGTTATTATTCTGCATGCCCCGTGTTTTTCGGTAACCATTTTTGCCACCTTTTGGATTACCCCCATTAATTCCATCAACAATTCATTATCACTTTCTTCCAACGTAATAAATGAAGAGATGTGTTTCTTCGGAATGGCAACAATATGAACTGGCCAAAAAGGTTTTGTATGATAATAAGCTAATACATTTTCTGTTTCGAACACTTTATTTACTTTTGTTTTACCACTTAGAACCTCGTCACAGTAAAAGTCTTCGGTCATTGTCATCCCACCTAATTGTTTATTAATGTTCATCCTTCTCAATCAATCAAATAACATTTTTTATTTCATTTTCAGAAAGAATTCTTCCAATTCCTCAAATTTATTTGTTTGAAGAACTATCCCCTTATGATCAAAGACTACAATTTCCGGCAAATCACTTAATGAAAAAACCTCTTTATAATCGTAATCTTGTGAAGTATTTTCATTCAAACTAATAAAAGATAAGAGATGCATTTTTTCCCATAGTTCGTTCGCGTCAACCAAATCAATATTAATTCTTTTCTGATAATCTGCAGAAGGAAGGTTAACATCAAACACCACAATACTGTATTTGCCTGCTTCTTCAGATTTAAATCTATTAATAACTTTTTAATAACTTTTTCTTCCTCAGATGAACAACCAATTAATATGAATAAGAGACTTAGTATTATTGCTAACTTGCTTTTCAAGGTTTCTCCCTCCTTAACAACAAGTAAAACCCGAAATGGAAATCTAATTTATGTAGAATAATCACTTCAATTTAGGAAGTAATTTTTCCCTGTGATCTTTTGAAAGATTAATTAACTTAAAGCTTCCTGTACCTATTAAACTCTTAAGGTTATGAACTTCCTTCCACGCTAGATCATAGAGGGCTTTATCAATAATACCTTTTGATAATGCATCCTCAAGTTCATCAGCATCTTTTACAATTAATTCACCTGATGGCAGTACAACGATATCTAGGAATAAATCGTCCATCCAAGGAATACCGTTTTTCATTCCGTTCCTAAGACATATATCTATATACCATTGCACGATATTCCCATCGGCATCAAACATCGTTGTTACGGAATGGTTTTTATTAAATGGAAACTGCTGCAACCACATATAACCATCGTCTACAATACAAACAAGTTTTTCACCATACTGAACCGATAATGGCTCTGTCACTTTTATAGTGTTTAATAAGGTTATATATCCCTTAAATTCTTTAGTTTCAAGATAAGTTTGTGAATATTTTCTTTTTATCACTCGTTTCCAGTTAGAAAGGTCCCCAAACTTTCGTTTTAGCATCCTGCTCCCCCGATTCGTTGCCATTAGTACTCCTCGAATACCTAATCTCATTTAATAAATAACTTCAACATAAAAAGCGTCAATCCTGCTTGGATCAACGCTCTTTGTGCTAAATTTTGGTATAATGTGCTAATTCTCTAATTTGATTTATTTTATTATTCATTGATGTTATAAACTAATACATCAAATAATTCGCCATCAACATAAAGTAATATCGACCATTCTCCTGGCATTGGAATGTTCACGCTTGAAGGTGCGTGTGCATCTGCACCATTATTTGCTCCCCCTAGGCCGATCGTCCAACCTGTTGTGATGATTTGATGCCACGTTTCCGTTTCTCTATGAAAACCTATAGCGGTAAGTTTGGTTTCCGTAGGATTTTCAATTTCCCAAAGATGCCACATCCACTTTTGGTTAATATTTATGCTTGGCATATCAGCACCAATAACACCTGATTTATTCTTATTCCCTACAATATTGTTACCTATATTAACAGCCTTTCTGTTCCAGTCAATTATTTCAATGTCACTTGCTTTTACAAAGCTAGGAATATCTTTATTTTGGATAACTTTGTCTCCAACTGATAATACGACATCACCATAAAGTTTATTATTAAAATAGACTTCATATTTCCAAAGTCCACTATCTGGAACTTCAAAAAATGCTGTAAACCTTTGTAAACTTGAATATCCACCTGATGGTTCCGTAATTGTTTTGGAAGGTAATACATTAATCCGCTCACCTGTATCACTATGAATTGCATATATTTCTATATCTTTACCTTTATAGATATCAAATGATTCCTTAAAACTAAAGATATAACCATATGTTTTACCTGCGGACAAAGTAGGGTCTGGGAAAACTTCGAACAACATCTGATTATTTTTTGTGTATTCATGTCGAACCTTCCATTCGCTTTCTACAGGCTGCAGAGACCCTCGATTTATACCATCTGAAGAATAGAAGTTAGGTAAGAAATCTGTATAAAACAATAAGATAAACAAGGATACAGCCAGAGTAGTGATAAGATAAATGGAGAAATTTGGTTTCTTTGTTACTTCTCGTTGATGAAGTGAAGCTCTTATCTTTTTTTTCTGAAGTTCTGTAAAATGAACACCTTTGTGAGTAGAAGAATTCATTGCTTTCCTTAAGTTTTTAAGCTCATTCTCCATTTTCCCTCCACCTTTCCATCATTATTTTTAATTTTTCCCTTCCCCTATTCAATCTAGTTTTTATCGTGTTTCTATTAATCTGCAAAATTTCACTAATTTCTTCTATTGAAAATTCCTCATAGTAATAGAGCGTTATAACCTCACGATATTTAATAGGTAGTGCTAAAACACAAGTAGATAAGAATGCCTCTTCGCTTCTCTTCAATATGAACGATTCCGGTGTTAATTCTAATGATTTTATTTGTGTAAGAAAGGTAGAGTTCATAACAATTCTTTTAAACAATGAACTCTTCAATATATCTTTACATTTGTTGATGGTTATCCTAAATATCCAAGATTTAAAAGATACAATTTCATCAATGTTTTCATATTTTTTATAGCAAGTAATGAATACATCCTGAACAATATCTTCGGCTAGACTCCAATCCTTTGTATAGTTATAGGAAAGCTTTGTTAATCTGTCACCATATTCATCCATAATTCTTTCAAACCATGCATTTTTATCTTCTAGATATTCCTTTTCCATTCCGGCACCTCTACTCAAATTTACACCACCTCATTTCTCACTTAATGCTAAGACGATTGAGTTATGTATTGGTTTCATTTTTTTCAATAAAAAAAGCTACTCAGTTATGTATAAGTAGTTTCGAGTACGTGTAGAAAATATAAATTTACAGTCCAAATAACATTCATTTTCGTAGGATGAATTAACAATACATTAGCACACAAAAAAAGCTAGGGTTATCCCAAGCTTTAGTGTACCTTTTCATACCTAATTCATTTGCACTAAAAAGGTACTTCCAAATAGCCAAATCATCGGGGTTAAGAGCACCAGGAAAAACAAGCCAGTAAACATATACATTATGTATTGTTTTCTATTTAGACCTTCTCTTAATTCCCATAGCCCTAATGTGATAAAGTATAGTCCAAACAAAACCGAGATAATCGGAAGCACAATAATTATACCTAAACCACCCACTCGGACACCTCCATTTTTTGATAGTCCTCAATGGTTATGTATATTCAACAATAAAGGTGTTTTCCCTTTTTTTGAAATCCCTTATTGGATCAACGCACTCGTTAGTTATAAATAAGACTTAAACAATAATTGCATATTATATAAATGAAGTGACAATAAGTCTTTATTTCTTACGTTTTCGTTCTAAAAATATAGGTGCTATATTTAGTAAGATAGAAACAATTGTCAAAAACCAAAATGCCCTTGCCATACCAGGTATTACATCCGATAAAGCAGCCCAATCTTCAGCTTTTACCCACCGAGTTAGATAACTGTAATCTGCACAAATTGTTAATGCTGTAAATGATAATGCCATCGCCATAGCGAGCTTATAATCCTTTCCCGCTGCATACATATAAAGATTGATAAAAGTTGCTACTATTGCAATAACTCCAAATATTACCCACATAACTATCCTCCATATTTTAATTTATAATGTGAATAAACTCTTCTGCTTCATTTATGTAATTAGTTCAAAAAAACAATTACCCTGCTTAAACTATCGCAACCCTTTAGTTGAGTTAGACAATTATATCTCTAGATCAGTCTTTTAATATCCGCTATTAAACCAAGAGATAAAACCAATTATAATATATATAATCACTGCAATTGGTACTACTAGACTTATTAAAATTAATTTCTTCTTCTCTTTATTCTCTTTCAAAGCATTATAATGAATGGCTAATGTAATGATAGACACCATTAGAGTCGCATTTTGATAAATTGAAGAAAATTTATATAATGGTTCATTGGCAATCAAACTGTAAATAACAGATATTAGAATAATAATGGATGTTAATATTGCTAAGTGAGTGTTAGTAAATTTTTTCATCTTCCCTCCCCTTTTCTTATTATAAAAAAAAGCATAGTACCTAATATAATAAAAACCGACAAACCTATTAACATCTTTATTGGTGAGATTGCAAAGTATGCTGGTGTTATTACTTGAATAATATCCTGATTTTTCGATGTGCTTTCATTAATAGTTTTTACTGTCCACCAATCTTCTATAGTAGAATGATTTGCAGCTAAATAAAGCCATAATAAAAAACCAAGATAAGTAAATAAACACAAAGCTATTTGCCTATTCATAATTTCACCTCAATAAAAGATAAATCATAAACTTATATAACCTTCCATAACTTTTAAAAGCATCAAGATTTAAACTATAAAATCTTTAGAGCTACTCTTTTTACTCTTGTACCTTTTACTTCTATGCGGAACTAGAGGCACAAATTTTGATATGCAGTATAACTTATTCTACACTATAAGGGAGTCTATGACGTGCGGCTTTTACTTTAATTCTCAATATTTGCCACAAATAGTTAAAGAGAGAGTTAATAACATTTTAAATCCATAAAGCACAAGGAGAGCCACATTTAATTAATTCATAGATATGGTAGGTAAAAAATATAGCATAGGAGGAATTAGGATGAAAAATATTAAATTAAACAACGACATCAAAATTCCAATTGTTGGCAGTGGTGCAAATACTTACGGTAAAGAGGGAAACCAATTCTCAGGTGCCTTAAGAGGAGACACTCAAGAGATTGACTGGGCAATTGAAAATGGCTACCGTCATTTTGACACTGCCCAAATTTACCGAAATGAAGAAGTTGTCGGAAAAGGGTTAAAAAAATCCTCTTTATCACGTGAAGATTTCTTTATCACGACTAAGCTGAATACATATGAAGGATTCGGTGGTGCAGACTGGGCGCATGCTGAAATTGAAAAAAGTTTAGAAAAATTACAAACTGACTATGTTGATTTATTTCTAATCCATTTCCCATGGGATAATCACGAGGAAATTTTAGTAGCATGGAATATTTTAGAGGAGTACTATAACCGTGGTGTGTTCAAATCAATTGGTGTTTCCAACTTTAAAAAGGAACATCTTGAATTAATTCTTAAAAATAGCAAAATCAAACCGGCTGTTAACCAAATTGAATCCCACGTTGGAAAATGGAATGAAGAATTAATCGCTTATAATAAAGATAACGATATCGCTACTGTAGCATGGTCTCCATTAGCTGGTATCGATGAAAATGACAAGCAAGTTCTAGAAAAAATTGGTAAGCCGTATGGAAAGACATACGCACAAGTTGTATTGCGTTACCAAATTGAACGTGATGTTATCGTCATTCCTAAGTCCCATAATAAAGATCGTCAAGCACAAAGTTTAAATATTTTTGATTTTGAACTATCGGCTAACGATCGTGAACGTCTTGCTGCCCTTTAATTAAAGTCAGGTATTAACAGGGGTACAGTTTTATGATATAAAACTTACCCTTATTGGTTTTAAAATTCACTCAACCACCACACTATTAAATATCCTTTTTATTGAAGAAATTTGCCTTTTTGTACAATTAAATACAGAAAATGAATTTCCCTCTTTTTTGATAAATCGCCCCTTTTGCTGTCGCTGTACGGAAAAAACTAGCGTTTCTACATAGAGAAGGAAATAGTCTCGTACTGTCATCATACTGATTTCACAGAAAGGAGAGAAAGGTCGATGAACTATGTGGGGTTAAAGGCCTTTTATAGTCCGCAACCACGGTCCACTATTGACTATTGCACCTTTTTCATGTTAGTTCAAGAAAACGATGTACACCTTACTCCTAAAATAATAGAGCTCTGATGGCGAACTCATTACCACCAACTTGTATGATTTGAATTTGGTGGATTCTGCTTTTGTGTTTCATCCTTAATAGATTCCAGTCCACCTTTAGCGCCTTTATCGCTCATTCCCCTATAACGATTGCTTTTCCTATCTAATATATAGCCAAATAACAATAGTGCCACAACGAACACCCCGACAATACTCCAGACTAAAACCATTTCCTATCCTCCTTTGTATACTATGTATATGTTCAACTACTTTTCCATAATTCCCTCCTTCTGCTTGAGAACTACTTTTCCTCTTTCGTATTTCTCCGCCTTAAACTCATTTTGATTTAGATATAGATTAACTTCTATCTCTTTACACTCAAGCTTGTGAAGTAACAGGATGTTTCATTTGCAGTGGAAAATGATTATTATCGTTTTCTCTCACAAATAATACGTCACTTCCATTAGCAATTTCCCTTTCTATATGAAGGCCTTGATAATCCGGAGTGTAATGAAAAACTATTTTAGTAGTCTCTTCATCACATATTTTTGATAGAATCGCATCAATATCAACATCGTTTTTCGTAATAATATCAAAAATATCAATTTGATTTTTATCCTTTTTATAAATGACAATAGCATCTTCACCTTCTAGATAGTAAATATCCTGATGAAACACATACATGCAATGAAATATGAGAATAGACTGCGTATTTTCCGTTCCAAATGTTTGAGAAACAGGTACTCTTTGAGATGCAAATTGATAGATAAAATGTAGATCATCTACATTGTTACCATTGAGTTTGCGAATTCCGGTTGTAGCCACATTACTCGGTGAATAGTTCATCGAATATTGGTACTCATTTACTGATTTAAAACCAAATTTAGGATAGAAATTTAAAACAGTTTGATTAGCAAATAAATACATAAAATCGTACTTATTCTCGTATTCACTTAAAACTTTATTCATTAAGTTAGCCGACAATCCCCTATTTCGATAATCAGGGTGTGTCATGACTGTCCCAATCTGTAGTGCTCTTTTTTTCTGACCATCAATCACGAAATCCAGTACATTGACGGATACATTGGCGACAACTTTCCCTTCATCAACGTAAGAAAAAGGTAAATAACGTTCATTCCAAAAACCCAATGTGTACCATTCTTCAAAATTGATACCAAAAACCATTGTTGTAAGCTCGTTGAAACTTTTTCTTAGTTTCTTATCATTCTTGTAATCTTTTATGAAATGTAATTCGTTCATGTTATTTCCCCTTAATAGCGACCTTAAGTAAATCTATGAATGTTTATTCCTAATTTTTTGTTGTAAATAGGAGGCGAAAAATAGTGCAATTCCTAGACACACCAACGATATGGACAAATACTGATCTTTAAAAACAAATATTTCATTAAAATTTTGAACAAACAACAATACTCCTAGTATAAAAAATGTAATTCCTAATCCAAAGTTCACTTTTCCGAATAGAGTAAGATTTTTCATGCATTATATCTCCTTTCTTTTTCCGTTTGCCACTAGTCCTTCTACTATAAACGCACCCTTATCAATCTTCACCAGAGTTAATAACCACCAGTTGCTTAAAAGGAATACCTAAGTAACTATATTTAATAAGAACATTCTTTATCTCATCATCGTGATAGACAATAATACCGTATTCTCTAATCGTGTCAAAAACTCCTTCCTCGTATTCTTGCTTAGGAGGTGTCTTTATCGGATAATCTTCTATGTTATGAAAACTAAAACCTTCTCTCGTTTCACCCACTGCTTCTGCAATCATAACCATCGTGTTGGAACGGCTAAGTCCGAGTTCAACTTTTACAGGCTTGTAAGAATCGTTTACTAATACTTCTTTTAGCTTTATGTTTACAAAGTCATGGTTCTCAGGATTAACACCAGCAACTACATATAGATTCCCCTCTTTATCTGGGATCGGATCAACAGTTGTGCCGTGTCCACGAATGTATAGGGGTGGCTTCATTGCTAGAAAAACTAGAAATCCAGTAATTAAAATAATCATCAAGACTATGGGAATTAGAATTTTATTTTTCATTATTGCCCTCCTCCTTTTATATTATTTCATTTCTAATTTGATAATAAAGGCACCTCAACATTTATAAAGTACGTTCCTAACCTTCTTCTGAAACTTGTATTTTATATTTAAATAGCGTTCCGATAACTCCTCCTATACAGATGGCAACGACAATTCCCCAGTTTATCTCTTTACCTAGCCAAAAAACTAGTACATATTGAGCAGAAAAAACACCAAGAATCCAAATGAACGATGACTTTAAGATTTTTTTCAAAATTCTTCTCCTCCTTAAACAAGTGATTTCCAAAGCATTTATAAATCATATGAAAGTTTTAACTTAAGTTTCATAAAGGTTTATGTAAAATAAACAACTCCCCTTTTCTTCCCATCACTCTACCACCTTTATCGATAAAACCTGCCTTTTTATATACGTGTTGAGCAACAATATTCTTATAGTTAACGGACAATATGATTTCGTTGATTTCTGGAAAGTTTCTATTTACAAAAGAATCTAAGACAAGTAAAGATTGCTTGGCAATTCCTTTCCCTTGAAACTTTGGATTTACCGAATATGACCTTAAAAGAATGGCATCTTTGTTGTCACTATACTCCTTCACTCCTTCCCAACCGTGCAAAACGAAAAAGCCTGCTGGTTCACCGTTGTAAAGGATAACAACTGGATGCCTCGTATTATCCTCCTCACATTTCAATAAAGCCGGTAATGGATCGGAAGCGTAATTACTTTGTTCTCCTGATAGATGATAGTCAACTAGATTTGGCCGATACTCTTCCTTGTAAAAATCGAGTGTTATATTTAAAGGAGTTTGGATAGACATTGTTAAAACCCTCCTAATAGGGTACTTTCTTTATTGTTCTGAAATAAATGTGTTTTAAGAATCAATTTTCGCTTCACGCGCAAAGTTTTCACAAGCCCACTCTCCCTCTATTTTAAACAACTCAAATACAGTATCCCGTTCAGTAGGAGGTTGATTTATCCATTCATGTAAGCTTCTGATTATAGGTGCTTTATGTGGGAAGTAGTGGGTAAAAACGTCAGATTGTTCGTGAAGTTTAGTCGTCCATATTTGTGAGCGTGCCATCACCATGGAATAGTATGTTCGGATGAGTTTACGAGCGAAGCCTTGTGAAATAATTTTAAAATCTTCTATAGAAGCTGCTGTTTCTAACCTTTTTAACGTCCTAGTAACATAATTACATATATCGCCATTGAAACTAATCGCTATCTCTGGTGTAAGTTTATACGGACCAAATCGCTCCCCTACATCCTCTCCGTACACACAAACTGATATTTCCTTTATAAAGGCATTTTCATAATAATTAGTAGGATCAACGGTGTAATCGTAATATGCAACAGCAATACCTACATCTCGAACGAGAGAACCGTACTTTACAGACAGTTCACTTGCGAGAGTTTTTAGTGCAGCCAACTTCTCGGCACTAAGTTGGCTGTTAAACATGGCAATTAGATCTAAATCTGACTTTAGTGGTATTGCATCCCCTCTTGCTACGCTACCATACACATAAACACTATGTAGTTGTTGAGGAAACAATTTTTTAAGACTCTCAATCGATTCTTGAATACATGGCATATAGGATTTATCAATTTTTTCTATACTAACATCGCTTTCGATAAATCCATTATGGTCTAGGCCGTAACCGGCTTTTAACATTGCAATCGACTCCCTCACCTTATATTTACGAAATCCTACTTTCATCATAGTGAAGAGTTCATCAAACTAAGTACCTTTAAAACTATTCTTTAAATGATAACCCTTCTTCTTTAAGAGATGCTCTCAATGTTGGTAAAGAAGCTGGTCCAATGCCATGTAGCTTTAAAATTTCTTTTTCCGTATACTTTGATAGTGCTGTTAAAGTTTCAATCCCTTCGTGAATTAACGCACTTCTTGCAGGTGAACTAAGTTTCGAGAGAAAGCCACTCGTAGGCTTATTTTCTTTTTCACACGTTGGACAGGTTGGACAATCACTGCTTTTATAAAACTCATGACCTTTATCACAAACCTTCAATTTCTTCTTTTCTTTCAACATAATCCCTCCAAACGAAATACTGGACTAGCATAAGTATGTTCTCTATATACCATTTTAACCATTTATGTACAAAGCGAATAGTTATTCTTCTTCTATTACATACGAAAAGGAAACATTATTCCAAACCCATTCTTTGAAATAAGCGTCTACTGCTTGTTTAATTTCTATTTCACTTCTTTTCTCGTCAATACCTAACTCTTTTAAGGCAATGGTTTCTTTCAGATTCATCGTACTTACCGAGAAAGTGACTGTTTTAGTCATCTGTTAATCCTCCAATAGTCTTTTTCCGGTCGCCAATATAATTCCATATTGATAATGTTATCCAAAATAGAAGTGGAACTACAAATAAAAGCCCCTTATATGGGTTTGGTAAAAGGAAAAAGACCAATAACATTGTAATAAAAAATGGCGGCATTAATATCCAGTAACGTTTCCACCTAGTCAATTAATCTCCCCCTGTTAATTGTCATTTTTCAATGCATTTATACTTACATTTATTATATAGTTTTTTTGCAAAATCTGTATAAAGATTTATTCCTTGTTGAGTTAGTGAAGATACTAAAACAGTGCACATACCAAAAAATGGATCGAATAGGACCTCTGTCTATAAAAAAGGACCTATCCCAGTAAACAATATACTAAGAGATAGATCCATTTGGCAGTTTTATATGTATGTACATTTACCCATCTAAATTACACGAAAAATGTTTAACGGTGAATCCAGTTTTTTGAATACTTGGAAGTCCACCTTTATCGTAACAACCATCAGCTAAACTTTTAACCTCTTGGTAGCTGAAATATGCCTGACTTGCAAAAACTATACATAATGCAACTGTAACAGATGATACAATAATAGCAATTTTGGAACTTAGTGTCTTTAATTTCATCTAACCCCTCCATGATTTATCTATTATACCATTTGTAGCGGAACTGGGAAAGTCTACTAAAATAAAGAGAATCCATATTCCAATTAAAAAAAGCGGACGAGGAAGCTAGTCCCTCTGTCCACTACGTTCGTTGTCTGCGCATCCATTGCGTTGCAGCCCATTTGTCACCGATAGTAACGGGTGCTCCACCATGTAATGTTAGTTCATTTAAAGTTTGATCGTTATAAAAATACTCAAAATAAACGGCCATCCCTTTTTGTGGTGAAACGGAATATTTTAGTTTGGGGAAATATGTTTCTCCGCCTTCTTCTACGTCATTTAAGTACATAACAAGTGTACTTATGCGAGGATTTTGAACCTTTCCACTTTTAGATGTAAAAAAGTCAAAATGGGCCTTATACTCTTGGCCAATTTTATAGTTTAATATTTGAAGTCCTTCACCATGTTCTACAGGAATATTCATTATTTGGGAGATTCGCTTTTCCACTCTTGCAACAATCTCATTTTCACCTTCTGGCAAAAATGTACTACTACTCGTTCTCAACTCGTTTACTTTTAAAGAATTAGCAACTTTTGAGTGTTCTAGTCTATCCTTTGACAATTTAATTAGCTCATCACATTCTTCATCACTTAGAACATTTCCTAGAATTACCACTAACGGTTCTTCTAATCTAGCAATGATGTTTATGACTCGGTCATCTGTTACAATTTTATTTCCAATGTGATTAAAAATAGTAGGTTCTTTTGTAGCTAATTGTTCTGTCAACTTTCATCAACCTCTTCAATATAAAATTTTTAGAATAATCAGATTGTTTTAAAGCGATTTATTGATTCGTATTTAACCTTGTACGTTTCCCCTATCTATCAAAAAGCGATAAATAATTAAATATTTTACACTGAAGACTGATATTTTTCTATATTTTTTTGGAATAAAAAGATATTTTTTTACTTTAAATGGTTTGAAAATGTTTACAAATATTTTTAGTGGAGTATTGTCATAAAATTCAGATGATTATGGTATTATGAAATAGATATTGAAATAATTAGGAGATTGATAAACAATGTATAAGGTAATTGGAGTGCTTTTAGTTGTTTTAGTTATGTCTTTAGGGATCTATAGTTTATTCGGCTCTGCAGAAAAAGAAGGAAAGTTCACCATTTCTTCCGTTCCCACTTTTAATAAGGAAGATTGGCAAGAAGGTACTACTATTTATTTTGGCTACAAAATTGACTGGGAAGGAGATACACGGCCCACTCTTACGAATGTGGAGGTAAAAAGAAATGGAATGAAGATAGGTTCGAATGACCAGCAATTCAGCATTACACCATATGTGTTTGATGAAAAAAGTTCATCCAACCTTATCGGGGTCTTATCGGAGCAATTTGTAGATAGGGATACTTTAATGCCAGTGAACGGACATATGGTGGATGATCACTTTTATTTAGTGTTAAGTGTAGAACTTTTGGATTCATCAGTAAATACAGATGTTGATACATTAGAAATAACCTATAAAATCAATAATAGTACCAACACTGTTGAACTACCTTTGGAAAAAGGTTTTATAACAAATGAATAGAAGGAATGATAGTTCGTCTAAATATGCAAGCATTTTTTTTCTTGTAATTTTTATTAATATTTTTCTATTCTTTGCACTTTCTAGTTTATTAGGTGGAAGTGACAGCACTGACCTAATTGCTATTGGGATAATAATTAGCGTCTTACTATCGTTTATAATCGTTCAAGGCTTCTATGTTATTGATTTAATTAAGAAAAAATAAAAAGGGCTCCTATTGTCAGAAGCCCTCTTACTTGTTCTTTAAAATTTGTTATTCTTAACTCTTATTTTCCAAAAAATGTGTGGACGAGGGACCTCTGTCCACTAGACTCTTAATGAGCCGCGGAATCCTCTTGCGGCGTAGTAGGATTCTGCTCCGTTGTGGTAGACGAAGACGTGGCCGTAGCGGCTATCGCAAAATAGGGCACCACCTCGTTCTCTAATATCCGCTGGTGTTTGTATCCAACTTGACGTTTTAAGGTCAAAGTTTCCAAGCTTTTGCAGCTCGCGATATTGTTCTTCTGTTAGTAGTTCAATCCCCATGTCAGTCGCCATATTAATAGCACTATTTTCTGGTTTATGTTTCTTCCTAGATTCTAGTGCTTCTTGGTCGTAACAAACACTTCTACGACCTTTAGGACTTTCCGCTGAGCAATCATAAAATATGTATTCATCCGTTTCTCTATCATAGCCAACTACATCTGGTTCTCCTTCCGTTTTTTCCATTTCATAAAGAGACGAAAGTTTTTCAGGATTAGCTACTAGTTTCACTAGGACGTTACTCCATTCAAGCTCCTCATGGCGGTTTCTATTTTTCTCAAAACGATCATGCAATGTTTTAAGTAATTCTTCCCGTTGCTCTTGTGACAATTCTTGATTATTACTTTTTGTCATGGTAAAACTCCCTTATCGAAAATAAAATATACTATAACTTTACCTTATTTATATAGTTTTTTAAAATTTGTTCATTAAATGCTGTTTATTTTTGCAAGTTTTTTTCATAAGAGAAGCTACTCGTAAATTATCTTCATCCGTACTATTTTCTAAATGTTGAATGACTAACTTTTGACGTTCGATTGGATGGTTTTGACTTAACTTAGCTTTCGCTTCTATTTTTGTAATGTTTATTTTAAACGCTACAATTCCTTTTGACAGTCCTTCCACATAACTAGGCTCAACCTCCCCCAAACTGTATGGACTATCATCACTTTCATATTTCTCTACCAAATCATTTAAAGAGTCAAATACTGCTTTTGGATCATCCACAATCTCCATTTTTCCATATACATGGATAGACACGTAATTCCAAGTAGGGACTGCCTTATCCGTTTCATACCAGGATGGAGAAATATAACAATGTGGACCTTGGAAAACGGCAAGAACTTGTTGGTTTTCTGCATCCTTCCATTGTTCATTCGGTCGTGCAAAGTGTCCGTATAAAGCATTCTCCGTTTTATTTAACATTAGAGGTAGATGAGTAGCATACGGCTCTCCTTCGTGCTGGGAGAATAATGTTGCAAAGCCATACTTGTCAATAAAATCATAAATGACTTCTTCCTCTTCGATTTTAAAATATTTTGGTATATACATCACCATCCACCTTTCCAAAAGTTAAAGTACTTTCGTCATAATAAAGTCTGTTTGCTCCTCATCACCCATAATAAAAGCATGTGCTCCTGTTTGAACAAACCCCATTTTTTCATAAAAAGCTATCGCGTTCTCATTTTTCTCCCAAACACCTAGCCATACTTTCTCTTTATTATGTTCCAGCGCAATTTCAATCGCTTTATTGTACAAAAGTTTACCAAGTCCATGTTTTTGGAATTCGCTCATAATATAAATCCTCTCAATCTCTAGAGAATCAGTTCCCATCTCTTCCGATTGTGCGTCATTCGTATTTACTTTTAAATATCCAGCGACTTCACCATTTACATAAGCAAAAAAGAATTTCGAAAATGGATTAGACAACTCATTTCCTAATTGTTCTAAGTTAAATGCTATTTCTAAATAGGCTTTCATATTTTCAGGAGAATTTTGATCCTTAAAAGTTTCGTTAAAAGTGACGTAACTAATGTCTTGTAAAGGTTTGAGATCGTCTATCGTACATTGTTTTATATGTATCAATTTTTTAGTACCTCCCTTTTGTGCTTAATACTCTCTCTTGTTCCCTTTTTTCACAAAATCCCAATCTTTTTCTATATTTTTTCTAACTCTTTGAAGTAGTTCATAAATAGTTTCTATTTCTGTTTCAGAGAATCCTGCTAAAGCAACGGTATTAGAATGTTCATTTTCTCTTATTATAAAAGGAAACACTTGTGTCCCTTTTTCTGTTGGATAAAGTTTTTTTATTTTTTTGTTATGGGAATCATCTTTCTTTTCAATAAAGCCATTAAGCTCCAATTTCTTTATAGCCCGAGCTGCTGTTGTGCGATCTACTTTTATCATCTCAGCTAATTTTTCTTGAATGATACCTGGGTTTTCACATATCCTCACAAGGTACAAGTATTGCCCTTTTGTAAGGTCAAATTCTTTAAACTCCATATTACTTATCGAATCTAACGCCCTGGCTATCATACCAATTTCACGAAGGATTTCTTTCATACTAACCTCCTTTTAGTATTTTTTGTTGTAAATACAACAAAAAAATATATGTTAAATATAATCTATTTTTGTTGTATATGCAACAAAAATAAATAATGAATTAGCGACAAAGAATTTCTCGTCCAGTAAAGTAACCTACACTTTACAACTCATTGTTTCTTTACATTCCATCCGCTTTCATTTATATTAAGGATTATTTACGAACAAGTTCACACACATATTTCTACTTTTTTCTTAAATTACCAAAAAATGTGTGGACAAGGGACCTGTCCCTCTGTCCACTTTTACATAAAGAATTTAGAAAGAGAGGAATTGGTACTTCACTTTTGAAAGAGATAATCGCAATTGCCAAACAGAAAGAATATATGACCTTAATTGCTGGAATTGATGCAACAAATGAAAAAAGTATCGCTATTCATAAAAGTTTTGGTTTTGTTCACTCTGGTACGATTAAAAAGGCAGGATACAAATTTAATAGATGGCTTGATTTAGCATTTTATCAATTAGAACTTACCGGACCTAAAAAACCTTCAGAAGATTAATTAAAGCTAAAAAAATATAAGCATGTTTTGACCAAACTGCTTGTCCAAAACATGCCCAAACTATTATTTATAATGATTATTCTCTACAAGATAATTTTTTGCCATAAAATAAGCCGTTACTGTAAAAAGTTGTGTTTTAATTTTATTTGTTGTTATTAGCTCTCCAAAGCAATCAAAATCATACAATTTAACATCTATCTCTTCTGTATCATCTAAGTCTTGCTCATGTTTTTTGTATGCATCCAATAGGAGAAAGGTTTTTATTTTATTGTTTTGGGTAGCTGGATTCACCATAAATTCACCTAAGAAGATAGGTTTTGTATCCGATATATAGCCTGTTTCTTCTCTTACTTCTCTAATTAAACCTTCTTCATCCGTTTCATTTCCTTCTTTTTTCCCGGCTGGCACCTCTAAGAAAAAATCTTCCCCGGCGTAACGATATTGTTCCACTAACAAGATTTGATTTTCTTTAGTTATAACAACCGCGTTCACCCAATCGCTATATTCATTAACATAATACTCGTCAATCACAATACCATTTGGCAGCTCACAACTATCTTTTCTAATGTTGCCAAATGGGCTTTTATTTATATACTCTGATTTCAATGTCTTCCACTTATCCATAAGAACCTCCATAAATAATTAGGAGGAGTACTCCAATGTTTAAGGAGATACCCTTCCTTTATGTTAATAAAGTCTTTTAGAATAACTTTCTACTAATCTTTCTTCTATCGATTCTACACTGGTGTTTGGTAGCTTCGCATGCTCAAAAAGAATTTTAGAAGGAGACGGCAGCAATTTTTTTTCTGTCCATGTGCTTGGTTCCCATAAACCTGAGCGTTTGAATGCTTTGGCACAATGGATAAAGCACTCTTCCACTTCTACTCCAATGCCTATAAGTGGTTTCTTTCCTTTTACCGCCATTGCGTCAAGTAATTCGTCATCCATTACTAATTTTGCTTTCCCGTTCACTCTTAATGTTTCTCCTAATCCTGGGATTAAAAAGATAAGGCCAACGTTAGGGTTCGATAAAATATTTCGCATCGAGTCCATTCGTTTATTTCCAGGTCTTTCAGGGATTATTAATTGCTGTTCACTTAACACTTGAACAAAACCTGGTTGGTCCCCTCTAGGTGAAACATCACAAGAGCCAGATTTATCTGCAGTAGACATGACTACAAACGGTGATTTTGATATAAACTCTTTACAATGATGATCAAGATATGTAATAACTTTATTTTTCACTAATTCACTCGGATACCCTAAGATGGACCTAAGCTCTTCCTCTGTTTCAATCGTTTTTTGGAATTGATAGCGTTCTTTCATCATCCACCTCTTTATTTTTTATCTATTTAGATGGCCAACCGCCCCAAATATCAAGTTTATTGCCGTCTGGATCATAGGCATAAAAATTCAGCCCACAGCTCCCGTTATCTTCTATAGGTGACACAAAAGTACCATTATTCTTCATTTTATTAAATAGGTTGTGAATGTCATAGACTTCTATAGTTAGTACACTTTGTTCCGTTCCACCTATTTCTATATAATTAAGGGTTGTCGGTTTAGGTGTTCTTATTAAAAAAATGGAGGTTCCAGAGGGAATTCGTAGTTGTGCCTGATTTTCATGGACTGGTCCCATCAACTCTAAACCGAGAGTTTCAACATACCATTTCACCGCATTTTCTGTATTAGTTGTAGGGAGATAAATACAGTTAATCTCTTTTACTATACTCACTACTAATACCTCCTCCATAGCCATTGATAAACGAATTTACTTAATAAAGAAGTACATAATAGGAAGTGCAACTAAAACAACGACTACACTTTGGATAAAGGTCAAGATTAAATCCTTTTTCCAAGGATTACTCGCAGGGTAACGATTATTTATCCTTTGAAATACAAGAAATACAATCCACAAAAATAATATACTATTAATGATTGATCCTATCCCATCGTAATACAAGCTACTCCCCCTCACACAGTCCCCTAAAATAACTGAACATTCTATTAAATTTTATCATATATTTCCAAAAAAAGAACCTATATAGTGAAAAAGCCAAGAGTTGCTCAACTAACTACTCTCGGCTTCGATTTGTTGATGAGGAAAGTTACGTGTTGTGAACTTTCAAAGTGTAGAAACAGGTGTAGCAGCTCTCTCATTCATTAAGGAATATAAGATTCTAAGATAAATATGACTTCCCCATCTTTTTCGAATAATTGCAAAAATCCACGGTGGTCAACAACATGCTCCCATGTTGCTTCCATTAGCATCCCAGGATTTTCTTGTAACAAAATTGGGACACCTTCTTTTATAAGGATATCTTTAGTTCCTTCGCTCGTTTCAATTAAACGAAATCCATTTGGTGCTTCATCATCCGTTACTTTGTCCATATACGTAATGTTAATGCTTAAGGAGTCATCCTTTAATTTTGCACTATTTAACATTGCCGTTTTAAAAGACGTAGTATGTTGTAACAACCTATCTAATACATAATTTTGATTCATTACATATAAATAGGATTCTTCTAACATTTGAATACTAATTTTTAACTCATCATAATCTTGAACTTTAGCTATTAACTCCTTTGTTTCTTCTTTAATTGCTTGCTGTTTATAGAGTTCTTCTTCTAGTTTTGTCATTTTATTTTCAAGCTCACTAATTTTTTCATCAGAGACTGAAAGGGAAGCCTCTTCTTTTTTTGTACAACCTACAAAGATAAAAACAAAAATAAGGGAAAATAAGAATAGCCGGATTTTTCGTCCTTTCATATAAAACAACTCCTCAACTTTTAATTAACTGAATTTTAAGTTAATTATAGCCGTAATAGCAGTTTTTGTCCTCGTACTAGCGAGCTCAAACAAAAATAATTTTTCTCCGGACTTGTCGTTGACTCCGCTACTCTAAACATCCAAATAAAAAACCGAGAGTGGCATAACGCCGCTCCCGGTTTCAACTTTTATAATTATTGATTAATACGCACGAGCAAACCAAACAGTATGTTTTGCTTCTTCCCCACAATTTAGGCAAGTATGCTTTGTTGTTGGTGGATTGAACGGAATGTTACGTGTTGTGAATTTCGTTTTGTCTTTTACGCTTTCTTCACAAGCATCGTCTCCACACCAACCAGCTAAAATCCAACCAGGAATTGTGTCATTTTTTTCTGATTCTGCTAAATGTTGTTCTAGCTGTTCCATCGTATCAATGTGCGTGTGTGAATGCTCCGCACGGAATGCTTTAGCTTTTTCGAAAAGTCTCGTTTGCATCGTTTCAAGTTCTTGTTTAATGCTTTCTACAACAGCATCTAAAGATACAGAAACTTTATCCCCTTCGTCACGAGACTTCATTAACACTTGGTTATTGTCTAAGTCACGTGGTCCAAGTTCAATACGAACAGGTACACCTTTTAACTCCCACTCATTGAATTTAAATCCTGGTGATTGATCCGAATCATCAAGACGTACGCGAATTCCTTCCGCTTTTAGGCTTGCAAAGATTTCATCTAATTTCTCGATAATTTCTGGTTTCTTCTTCCATGGTCCAACTGGAACTAATACAACTTGAGTTGGCGCAATTTTTGGTGGTAAAACAAGACCTTGCTCGTCACCATGAACCATAATAACCGAACCAATTAAACGAGTAGACGTACCCCAAGAAGTTGTATGCACGTACTCATGTTTATTTTCTTTCGTTAAAAATTTAATATCAAATGCTTCTGCAAACTTCGTCCCTAAATAGTGAGAAGTACCAGCTTGGACTGCTTTCCCATCTTTCATCATCGCTTCAATAGAGAAAGTATCAACCGCACCAGCAAAACGTTCTAACGGAGTCTTTTGTCCGTCGTACACTGGAATAGCTAGAAGTCCTTCTACTACTTCTTTATATATTTCTAACATTTGCATCGTTTCTTTACGAGCGTCTTCCTCGTCGATGTGAGCTGTATGACCTTCTTGCCACAAGAACTCAGAAGTACGAATGAATGGAAGAGTTTTCTTTTCCCAACGGAATACGTTTGCCCATTGATTGATTAAAACTGGAAGATCGCGATAGCTTTTGATCCAGTTAGAATATAAATGACCAATCATTGTTTCAGAAGTAGGACGAAGTGCTAGACGTTCCTCTAGTTGCTCACCAGCTGCTTCTGTTACCCAAGGAAGTTCTGGGGAGAAACCTTCAATATGATCCTTTTCCTTCTGGAAGAATGATTCTGGGATTAACATTGGGAAATACGCATTACGATGGCCTGTTTCTTTAAAACGTCGGTCCATTTCATCTTTAATATGCTCCCATAATTCATACCCATCTGGCTTAAATGCGATACATCCACGAACTGGAGTGTAATCCATTAAATCCGCTTTTTGAATTGTTTCAATGTACCATTTGGTAAAATCGTTTGTGTTTTGTGACATTTTTCTTCCTCCTATCATTTATGTAACAATTAAAAAAGCGTAAAGAAAGTCCTTATAAAAGGACGTCTTTACGCTTATAGACGTGGTACCACCTTAGTTCAACATTATAAAAAATTATAATGTCCTCTAGCGTTTGTAACGAAACGACTCGGTTAGCCTTGTACTAACATCTCCGTGGTAGGTTTCAATAAGAAGGGGTGATATAGCTTTCAGCCTAGGCTATATTTTCTGTTTCACAATTCTTATTTACTTGATCACTTCATTGAATTGTTATTTATTCTTACAATAATATATCAAATTGCTAAAAGTAATTCAATTGTTTACGGTATAATATTTATTGTGGTCAAACAAAATTCATTATAAACCTGTTTTAATTTTCAAAGCCGTAGTTTTAGCTGGATCGGACTCAAGGATTATTCCGTTATTCCAAACTTCCACTGCTTGTCCTTTTTTTAAATGCGCAAACTTTATTGTAGCTCCTTCTGAATCCACTATTTCCGTCTCATCATTAATACTTACCCAAATCTTCCCTAGCGGTTGACCATTCTTACTTACAAGTTCCTCTACAAGAATGGTATTTTTGCTTTTTCTTATAATTTTTCCAATATGCTGCGCATCACTTGTAGTGTCAACCTTAAGCTCCATATCATCATATGTGTCGCAAGCTGCGAGCAAGAACACTATGACGATAGCAAAAACTAACTTTTTCATGAACTAGCCCCCATTTCATCTACTAATTAAAATCTAATATCTATCTAAAGTTATTTTCTACCAACACTAATAAATATCCTCTTTCGAACGAAACCATCGAGGCTAATTATTTCTATTAGCCTATAAAAATATGATAAAATTTTATAAGTAGAAAACCAATTTAATACGACTTTCATCGTACGATTTTATATAAAAACTGGAGGTTTTAACATGAACAAAGGCCTAACAGCTATTAAAGAAGTATCGAGAGAAGAAGTGATGGGCTTAGCTCAAAATGGACTTCGTGAATTATTTGATCTTGCATCTTATAAAGTGTGTGATGCTACTACTGGTGATGTACAAAGTCATTTTGTGTACGACATGAGCACACACCGTTGTTATTTAATTGATGTAGCATCATGCTATGAGCTAGTAACTGCTTTTTATTGCGGCGGAGACAAGCAATCCATTCTTCAAAGTTTAAACGGAATTGCTAAGTCTGTTAATTAATAGGTGAAGCCCTTACCATATTTACTTGTGATAAGGGCTTTTCTTTTTTATTAATTCTCCTGAAACCACCTACGTGCAAAATCTACTATTTCTCTTTGATTTACTAACTTACAAGAACTCTTCCCTACCGTATATTGTGAAAAGGAATGGTTTTTTTCATAAACGCTACCTATCGCTTCAAATACATCCGCATCGTATTCTATTTCTTTATAGTTCACCCATTTGCGCTCACCATTGACGAGCATAGCTGTACCTTTTTCTACAATTGTTGGATGAGGCTTCGCATGTTCCGCTAGATGTAAGGACGTATTGCTGTCATGTCCAACTCCAATCAGTAACACTTTACCGTTTAAATCATAAATTTTCCCTAATGGAGATTGTTGGCCAAAACCGGCGTCTAACGGTTGTTCAGATATAATATATTCTGCATGTTTTCCCCAAGCTGAAAATGAATACATCGGATGGGAACTTCTTTTTACATTTGGAAATGTTCGAAACGTCTCTACTACTTTCCCCATCCCTCTCGTTGGAGTGATGTCAGGATCAAAGGCAGGCATCTCGTTACGGATTGTCGCCCACCACTCTTCTGGAACAGGTGGATTTTGCCATCCTGAAGGGTCCGAATTGTCACCTGTTTGAGTAGGCATAACAATAGTTCCTTCTTCCCCAACGACGTCCATTAGAGCTTGCACAACAGCGACAGCTCCACCACAAACCCAACCGAGCGAGCTTAATGAGGAATGGATGATCACTACCATTCCTTTTTTCAGCCCTAACAATTCAAACTCTCTTCTCAAACTCCCCCTCGTATTTGGACTTTTCATTTCTTCCATTACTTTTAATTCGCTCATACTAATCCCCTCTTTTCAAAGTTGTTCGCTCAGCTCTTCCCACTGTTGCTCTAACTTTTCTTTTTCTGCATACAAGCTTTGCAGTGTCTCTAAATCGTCCAGTTCAGCTAATTGGCTTTCGATTTCGATAATTTTATCCTCTAACTTTGCTATTTTAAGTTCAACGTTTTCTTTACCATTTTTAGTACCGCTATTAGTTACAACATGTTTAACTACTACCTTTTTCTCTACTACTTCCTGTTTACTTTCAAGAACTCTCTCTGCCATTTTCTTTTTCGCATAATCGTAGTCCCCTACGAAACAATCTACACTTCCGCTTTGAATCCAATAAATTTTTTCAAACAGTTTATTTAAAAAATATCGATCGTGGGAGACGGCTAAAATCGTACCATTAAAATCTTCCAACGCTTCCTCTAACACTTCGCGTGAGTCAATATCCAAATGGTTCGTCGGCTCATCCAGTATTAGTACATTCACATCTTGATACATAAGTTGCGCGAGCCTAAGCCTCATTCTCTCTCCACCACTAAGCTGCGAAACTTTGCGATAAACAGTAGGCCCATAAAATAAAAACTTTGCTAGTATACTTCGTGCTTCTCCTTCTGTTACTCGCACTTCATCTCGGAATACATCTATAATCGTTTCTTCTTTCATGTTAGGAAAAATATGTTGGGATAAGTATCCGATTTTCACATTACTACCTACTCGAACTTCTCCACTATCTGCTTCTATTTGCCGCAAAATCAACTTTATTAACGTTGATTTACCAGTGCCATTTTCCCCGATAATCGCTACACGATCTTTGTACATAACATGCAAATTTACATGTTGAAACAATAGTTTATCGCCAAACCTTTTTTCTACATTGCGGAGGGTAATGACGTCTTTTCCAGTTCGATCATTAGCTTCCATCTCAAAGTCCATTTTTTTCCGATTCAAAATAGGGCGTTTTACCTTTTCCATCCGTTCTAGCGCTCTTTCCATATTCCGAGCCCTTTTATGAAGTCCTTCATTTGGTGGGTTCGCACGGTTCGCCCATTCTCTTAACCGCTTGATCGCTTCCTTCATTTTCTTTATCTTTTTTTGCTGTTCTTCATATGCTTGAAACTCATTTAAAAGTCGTTCTTCTTTTTCTTTTACAAATCCAGAAAAATTCGTATGGTAACACGTAACTTCTCCATCCTCTAAATCTATTATTTTGTTTACGACTTCATCTAAAAAATACCGATCGTGTGATACAACAACTACTGTTCCACTATAATCTCTTAAAAAATGTCCGAGCCATTCAACTGCAGTTAAATCTAAATGGTTCGTCGGTTCATCTAATAACAATAAGTCTGGTTCGTGCAAAAGAGAAATCGCTAAACCAACCTTCGTCTTTTCTCCCCCACTCAGCGTCGCAAAAGACTTTCCTAATAAGGAAGAAATGTTTAAGCCGTTTACGATTTTTTCAATAGTGGCATCTATTTCATACCCACCACGGAAGCTGTACTGTTCTTGAAGGTTTCCATAGACGTTCATCAACTGTTGAAGTGTATCCTCATTTCTTTCTCGACTCATTTCTACTTCTAAGCTTTTCATTTTTGCTTCTAATGTGATTAAATCAGCAAATGCCGTTTGTAGCACTTCTTTCGTTGTAAGGTTTTGTTCAAAAGCTGGAATTTGCGCAAGATAGCCAATTTCTAACCCTTTTTTCCAATGTATTTGTCCGCCATCTACCGCTTCTTTATTTGCTAGTAGTCGTAAAAGCGTTGTTTTCCCGCAGCCATTTCGACCAACTAACCCTACTCTTTCCTTTTCTTTCATTTCAAACGATATATTTTCAAAAATAGTGTTTCCACCATACATTTTTGTTACAGAATTAACGCTACACGTAATCATTGTCTTTCCTCCTAAATTCCTTTGACAGGCAAATATTCTTTTTAAAACACAAAAAAAGCCATAGAGAACATACCTCTCCATAGCTTTATACAAATGAAGCCACAAAAAAAGAGCGTAGGAAACGCCCTCTTTAAAGCCACTTTTATTGTAGGATAAGAGATGTTTTCACTGTTTTAAACTTGCTATTTAGTTGCTAAAAATGGGCATACGTATCCCGTCAACAACTAAAAACGCAAATTTTGCACGGACAAAATATAAGAATTCTCTCGTAAATCCGTGCATTAAAACAGCATTCAACATCCTTTCCCACCTCCGTTCAGAATAATTAGTTTAATCGTACAATTAATTTGTCGTTTTTGCAAGTCAATCTCGATAAATAATTTCTCTTTATTTACCTTCAAGAAAGCTAGAAACTACGCGATCCCATAGTGGCTTAATCTTACTTGGATTATCCACATTAGAGAAAACCCAACTAGATTCCTTTAGTAAGAGTTCACATATTAAAATAACTGCCTGCCTATGTTTATTTGGAGTAATATTTTCATATATTTGTTGAGTTAATTGGAGCATTTCCCGCGGTAACGAGGATTCCATTGTCTTTAATCCTAATTGCGCCCTATTGGAATTGTACCTGTGTAGCAATACTCTTGATAGATTTGTCATCACATAGTGCAGCATATGAACAGACCATAGATCATTTCCTCGTTCAGACGATTTTTTATACTGGAACAGGAACCACGCTACATCATCCACTGCATCTTGAAATTCACTCTCTGACAATACTAGATTTTGATTTTGCTTATATTTTTGGAGTTTATTTTTTGGATCATAAAGAACTTTTATATAATCCTTTTCTATCAAAGTCTGTTCCGTAACCGTAAACAGATCAACATGTACAAGATTTTCATACAAAGCGATAATTTGTGGAGCGATAATAAAGATTTCATCATGAAAAAGCAATGGATTGTAGGACTCCAAATGTTGAAGCCGACTTTCGTTAAACTCATCTACATCTTCTTCATTCACAAGGCAATACATATCGATATCAGAATGCTCATCTTGTTCGCCCCGTCCGATGGATCCTTTTAGAAAAATGGACTGAACTCTTTTGTCTTGTTTAAGGCTATTTACTATTGATTCTATGGCTTCTTCGATTAACATAGTTTTCTCCTCACTATTTCTAAACTAGTGTTTGGTTAGACTGACAGCATAGTTTGAAAAAAGAAAATAATTGCGATTACTAATAACAGCATTTCGCTTAATGTTAAAATAGATTGCTTTGGATTTGGTGTATGTCTCCACTCAAAGTATGCCCTTACTAAACAATCTGCCATTAAAAGATAAATCGATATAACCATGAATATACTGTTTATAGAAATGTCTTGCATGATATAGGAAATGTCCTCATATATAGATATTAGAATAAAAATAATAAATGTAAGCACGGTAACCGCTCTTATTCCCCAGTCTATCCTTCTATGCCTGTCGTTTATGTACTAGTTTGAAAAGAATCCCCTTTTTACCTTTTCTATTTTAAGTACTTTTCGTAAAAAATGTTTTATTACTGAGATAAGGATAAATACTATAAGCGCAAACAATACAAACTTGAGCCAAAACATTTAATTTCCCCCTTGTAGCCTACATTGAGCTAGGAAGATTACCATCTCCATAGATAAAAAAATTTGGCAATAATTTTATTTAATACTAAGCAAAAACAAAATATATATTTATGGAATCTCCTCCAACATTTCTTTCAATTAATATGTAAGTTATACAATCTGTTATGAATTTTTTAGTTCCAACAATACTCGCGTAACTTCATCAGTAAACCATGGATCCTTCCATAATGTGATAGCATTTAGTTCTCCATATCTTTTAATCAAATATTCAAGAACGATATAGCCTATATAATAACCTAGCCGTGTATTTCCATATCTATTTCCACCGTTAATAGAAAACCATTCACGAAATATATCTTGATGTGAGAGGTTGTTAAAATCTTCTAAAAAAGAATTAACGATTTCTTGAGTATTAGATTCAGCAAATTGTAACCATTCATTTCCACTTGAGTCATATGAGAAGTAAACAGATTCTTCCGCATCTATTATTTGTTTCGAAAGATATGTTGCACTACCTTCTTGTAATAACCAGACGAACGGATGAGACCATTGAAGCTTAGACCATTCCATCCCCGATTTATCTGACAAAATATTATGTACTGCGTGTCCAAACTCATGGGCTATGATAACTTTTAAATGTTCTTCCTCAGGCGAAAGCTTTTCCAAACAAAATGTAATTTCTGGGATTATTTGACGATGTGTAAATGCATTAGATCCATAACATCCGACAATGACATGGACATCCTTCTGAAACTCTACATTATACTTTTCATTATAACTAGTAGCGATTTTATTAATTAAAGATTCTATTATTTCATTAGACATTTTAATTTCATTTATTTTATATGGATAATGCTTAATAGCATATTCCTTTTTTTCCTCAGCATTTTTACAGTGATATAGGAAGTATTCCTTAAAGTGAGGAGTATACTTTTCATGATAACGTTGCAGAAATTGAACATTTGGTTCAAAGTTCTCTAAAAAATATGGAACTGTATTATATATTTTCATTTTTACTCCTCCCAAACTTCTTAATCCTGCTATTTATTCAATAATAAGGAATTTACCATTCTTGAAATAACACTATCCTATTCTCTATTTTCTACTTTACTTTGACGTTTTGACTATTAGCTCTTTTTTTTATTCAGTTTAAGATTTTTCACCCGAATACTTTTTTCAATAGAAAGGCCGAATCTTCCATTTCAGAAAAACCGTTTTTCTGATAGAAATGAAATGCTGGGACTGTTCTTTCTGTTGCTAGCCATATATGCTTTATTTCTTTTGCGGTCAATACTTCATTTATTTGTGCTAGAAAACTACTGCCTACTCCTTGATTTTGTACTTCTCTTGAAATGAAAAATTCTTTAATAAAATATTCCTTCCCCTGCCACCAGTTAAAAACATAACCTAATGAGGCGCCAATTATTTTATTATTTTCATCGTGAAATACTAATGATAGTGAATTGTTATTATCGATAAGGTCTTTTAAATACAAATCTAATTGTTCATTTTCCCATTTGTCATACCAAGGTTCATTTGAAAAAACATCTAAAAACAACTTTTTCATTTCTTCATATTCGTTAACTTTTAAATTACTAATCTTCATTTTATCTTTCTCCTATATTAAGAAATATTTTATATAAGTTCTTCACTTTTTCTATGACTGCCTATTAACATATTCTTTAATTCCATAACACTATTTACAATATAAGTAGGATTAACATTACTCAGTTCCTCAAATGAACCGTATCCATATGTTACGCCAATCGACTCAATTCCAGTATTATTTGCACCTATAATATCGTGCTTTCTGTCACCTATCATAATAAAATTATCTAGTTTATGTTTATTGTATCTATCTAATATGTATTGAATAATTTCAGTTTTTGATGTTCTTGTTCCATCTAGGTTACTTCCTACAACAAGTTCAAAATAATGGTCAATATTAAAATGCTTTAATATTTGAATGGAAAATACCGTAGGCTTTGAAGTTGCCACAACTAATTTGTATTGTAGTTCTTTTAGCGATTTTAAAAGGGAAGGAATATTTGAATATAACTTATTTTCAAACATCCCCTTCGCCTTAAACCTTTCCCTATAGAGATTGATAGCTTTTTTACAATTTTCCTCATCAAAACCATATTCACCAAATGTAACTTGTAATGGAGGACCAATAAAAGATTCTAGGTCGTCCAGTTCAGGCTCTTCAAAACCCATTTGCTGTAATGCATATTGTACTGATTTGGTTATTCCTTCTTTTGGGTCTGAAAGTGTTCCGTCTAAATCAAATAAAATTACTTTGTATTTACCCATACTCTCCCCCCTCTAAATATAATGACAACTTAATTTTATCATAAGAATTTCGAATAAAATGAATTTTTCACCAACTGAACACATCGTTTGAACCATCATTTTAAAAAACATATTGGATTACTATTCTATAGTTAAACATTGTAATCACTTGGTATTGTCACGTCTTTCGTTATATTTACTTCCCAAGAAATGATTGTTGTACTATCTCTTACATCATTACTTTTGATAGTTTCCAGCAATTCCGTTATTCCATCAGTAATCGTATGTTTTTTCATTACATTGTAAATTTCTTTAGGGTTGGTGAATGGTTCATTAGGGCATTCCACTAATCCATCCGTTGTTAATAAAATACGATTTAGTCCTTTCCTAAGTTCCCTTATTCCACTACTATAACAAGGAACGACTTGCTCAAATGTGTTTACTTGACCAACCCACTCAAAAAATTGCCTTTGGTTTATTTGAAATTGGCCAAGTTTGGCTAGCTCTGGGTGAAATATATATGAAATGCAATCGCCTACCGAGAACCACCAGACATACTTATCTTTTCTAAGGACAATTAAACAAGCTGTTTCACCTTTCACTTTACGACATTCGGAAAGGAATTTTTCTTCTTGAAACAGGTTTAATATCTTTTCTTCTAATCTCTTAAAAGATTGTTCATTTGATAGTGATAGAAGATGTTGTATTTCCTTTTTATTTCTTGAGAATTGCTTAATCACTAGCTCTGCACTTTCCGCTGAGTTATGAGCATCTAAAATAACGACAAACTCCCAGTTTCCTTCGTCCGCCCATACTAAACAACCATCTTCATTTTTATACTGACCTGCACTCGAATTCCCACCAAAACGTCCTATTGATAGTTGGTTAATTCTCATTGTATTTATGTGATCAACAAAGTTTTCTTGACTGCCAACCCAACTATATTCCCGGATATGGATTTCCATAATAATTAGTTATTCTCCATGTAGACTTTTAATCGATTACATAGACTAATAACGTCATTGTTATCACCCATTGGAGCACCATCCCAATCGTAAACGTCCCACGGTCCCCAATATTCTTTTGGTGTATTAGGATAACGGGCAACTAGGTGCATATGAAGGTGAGGAACTGCATCTCCAGCAACGAATGAATAAATATGTTCAGCGTTTTCCGATTCCTTTAAAGCCTTGCTAACTTTAGCCATTATCATTCCAAATGCGGCTGCCTCTTCCATCGTCATTTCAGCAAGTGTAGGTGCGTGCCTCTTTAAATCGATCATAATATGACCTAAATAGTTTGGTTTACCGTTTCGATCCATGTGTCCAACATAAACAAATTCGTCTTCGTAAATCGTTACCCCCGCGAGTTCAATATTCCCAGCATGTTTATTGCAAATAAAACAACCTTCACTCATGATAAAATTCCTCCCTACTATTTTTCATAAAAATAAAAAATCCTACCGTCTCATAAAGAGACGATAGGATTAGTATCGTGGTACCACTCTTCTTGTTTTGTTTCTAACACAAAACTTCTCGGGACTCATTTACGGGAGTTAACCGTATAGATTTACCTATCAATCTATCCACTCCTAGGCGAGTTCGGGAGGTAATTGACTGTCTTGCACCTGCCGACAGCTCTCTAAACAATAACGTCTCCTTACTACTCCTAATCATAGCGTTTAAATTATATATTTTTAAAATATTCTATATATTCCTAATGCATTTGTCAATAATTAACTTTATTATTGGCTCTACCCTGAAGGTTCGTTCGAGTAACACAATTGTCGTCAGTGCTATCGTTGCAAGTTTTGTAGTAAGAGATTTTCAAATACAACAAACACTGTTCTTTATCAGTAACGAAAGCACAAAGCACAATATTAAAGAATTTTTTCTGTCATCTTTTGTATTTGAAATAGTTGATACCTATGATAGTTTTCGTCAGTCGAAGTTCAAGATTTTTAATTATTGATTATGACAATAATAAGTTGTTATGTTAGGGAACACTAAAATGAGGTGTTTTCTATGAAGACTTTTTTTGGTTTACTGTTAGCAATTGTTCTTATGATTAATCCTATCATTGCAGGAGCAGAGTTTGAAGGATACGAAGTTGTTAGTACGAATGACAAAGAGAATATCACCCTGTATGCTAAGAAAATAAATGGCTTGTATAGGGATTTCAAAATTAATTTCAAAGGTGGAATATATTCAAGACCATTTTGGATTAGTGAAACCAACCCTACCTATGCTCCACAAATTATCTACAAAGACATTGACAAAGATCAAAATAAAGAATTAATCATAATCTTAACAAAAGGATATGGTACAGGTGTTTTATGGGAAGATGTTTATATTTTTAACACATTGAAAAATCGTTTAGACATAAACGAAGTAATTGTTGATAATCATTTAGCAATTATTCAAAAGAACGTAAAAACTAAGTTAACTGCTGAAAAAGTAGAGGTCATTGTCGGTAACAAAAAATGTACAGTTGATATAACCTCTTTGGAAATCAAATCCGAAAACTTATTTAATGATATAAGTTTTGGAAGCATTATCGATTACGACGTAAGAGACAATCAACTAATTGTAAGTGTTGCTGGACAAATATCTCCAGCAAGTTTTGTTGGAAGTATTGTAATTGTGTATGAATATCGAGACAAAATGTATCAAGCAAAGTGGATAGAATTTCAGCCTTGTAAATAAAATCTTCGGAAACCATTTTTATTAGTTCCCATGAATTTTGTTTATTTAGCAACATTAAAATTTAACAGAGCCTTTATTCTTTTAAATGACTAGTCAAGCAAGTCTCCTTTAATAAGGGATGATAAGTCAACTTTAAACCCTTTTTCCCAATAATTTTTCGAGTATACAGTATTCCCTTTGATTTTAAAACTCATTTATTGTTTGAATTACATCCTTTAATAATTCAATAGACTTTATTGGTTCTCCATCAAGCTCTAAACCATGATTTCCACCTTCAACTACTTTTAATAATAGGTTACGATTGTTTTTTAGCTTTTCAAAACGATCTTCAACGAAACAACTATCCCTATCTCCAATAATGCAAAGCCCCTTATTTTCACTGTTAGCCATTGCGTTAAATACATCATTTCTTTGTAGCAACGGTGTTAACCATACTGCTTTTGCATCTTTCAACCTTGTATTCTTAAGTAGATAACTTAAAGCGATAGTTCCAATCGATTTGCCGACTACATAAAAATTGTTATAATTCCTACCCTCGATTGCTTTATCAATTACGAGTTGGACATTTTTTGCGAAATCCTCATCACTTAGAACAGACATTTCTTCCCTACTAAACGTATAGTTAATGTGTAACACATCGAAACCTTTATTGTAGAATACCCCTGTTGTAAAGTGTAACAATGGCGCCTGCGTTGTGTAAGCAGCTCCTGGTAAGACTATCACTAAATTATTTACTTCTTCTTTTTGTTCAATCAGTCTAAAAGGAATACTTTTAGAACCTACAGCCTCTTTATTAGTCAACATTACCTCACTCCATTATTTTAATAATTTTGTCCTGTTCATAATTTGATTTAACATGCCATCTAAATCAATTCATATGATTCTATTTTTCACTCTAGTACATCTTCTGGAACCCACGTAACCAAGTTGTCACCTGGACAAGCTACTACTTGAAAGACATCTTCTAAATTTGTATTATTGTGAACTTCTACTTGCCAGCTTTCGAATTCTTGATGATGACCATTAATAAAAAGAACTTCTCCAGAATCAAAAATGAAATAAAGATGAGGCCTTTGCTCACCTAACTTTATATCTACAATCTTCTTTAGTCGAAGTTCACACAATTTTTTTGCTGATTCAACCCAATCAAGTTTATGTAATTCATCGGACTTTGGGTCCTTTTCAGGCAATGATTGAAATATTTCAAATTCGCTTTCAATATTTATCGATATTTGCCCTTCTATTCTCTGTTCGTTATATTCATTTTCAGACAGGAGAATTCTTAATCCATGGAATAGTAACCCTTCAATTACTGAACCTTTGCATAAATAATTTAACGTCTTTAAAGCTATGATTCTATTATCATGATCCAATCTAACCACTCCAAAAATTCAGCTATTTCTTATTTCTTTAAAATCCAAACTATTAGTAAGCACAAACCTAATAACCCGACACCAATATATAAATACCAATAATCTATAAATAACTCCCATTGTAGCCTCTGAATTTCTTTAACCCTATCAAAATAACCCATCGGTTCCCCCCTTGTAATCTCCTTTACTTCTAATACTTTTTTAGCGTAGTTAAGGTTTCCTTCTATAAAGAGAGTTAACTAAATGACACTAATAAGCAAAGGGCTCGTTCCATCCTTCCTCAAGAAAACACCAGTGTTATGCTTTTGTTCCCTGAGCTCATCCTAAATTTCCTAGCTAAATATTACTGTTTATATGGGGGGTTAACGACCATTTGCATAAATAGTTCGGGATTGACATTCTGTTCAAATCCATATTGACTATATAAAGCATGAGCATCATTAGTAGCTAACATAAATCTACGAACAACCTGTAAATCTGAATGATTTGTGATAATTTCCATTAACCATTTTGATAATCCTAATTTCCGGTAATCTGGTATTACGAAAACGTCACAAAGATAAGCGAACGTTGCTAAATCAGTAATTACCCTTGCAAAACCAACTTGTTCATAATCGTCTTTACCTGGTATCCCTTTATAAACCCCAAAACATAGCGGTGATCCTTCAATTGCTTTTTTTACTAATTGCTTAGGTATACCCTTTGACCAATAGGCTTCTTCACTCAAAAAATTATGTATTAATGTTAAATCTAGAAACTCTTTATTTGTAGAAATCGAAAATTCCTTCTTATTCCACATATCCAATTTAAGTCCTCCATCTAAAAATCCTTCAAATTTTTCACTTACTGCATCTATACTTGAACAACCATAAACCTACACTTGATTAGCGGTTAAGTTATATAATTCAATTACTTCAACAAAAAAGGCAATAATCCTTCTTGATTTATCACGCACTTTATTTTTGATTTATTTTTTTTAATCCAATTTTCTATTACATAATTGTTAAAAAGTTTGATTTATCACGATAATTTTTCTAAAAAAGGATACCTTAATTATTGGAGGTGTATACATGAAGGACAGAACAATATTGAATTTATTGACGATAGCCGGCATAGCTGGAAGCATATTTACATTATCGAGAAAAAAAGGTGATTTGAAGGACTGGTTCCTCATTTTCTTTATTAAAACGTTTGTTTCTACTATATTTGATGGACCGGTTATAAAGACAAATCATTTACAATACCCTCATCGCTATTTACCAAAATTATTTGACTCAAATATAGTGTTTTTATATATTTTATTTCCTTTATCATGTGTTATGTATAATCAATTTACTTATAAAATGAAGCCTTTAAAATCACTCTTAAGTGTTTTTCTTTTTAGTGTACCAATGACACTTTTAGAAAATTGGTTGGAACGAAATACCGATTTAGTCAAATATAAAAAAGGTTGGAATGGATTTTTTACATTTATTGTTCTATCGTTTACATTTATACTTGTTAAAGGTTGCATAGAAGGTATCCGTTTTTTAGATAAAAAATTCAAAAGAATCTCTCCATTAGAAGGTAACGAGGCTGCAAGTTAAATAATCTATTCACTTCTATGTATAAAAGGCCATTGATTGGTCTTTTTTCATTGTTGTTGTAAACAGTCACTTTTTCTCCTCCAATATACAACTAAATTTTGCAAATTTCTCCGGAGTAACATCTATACTTCTCTAAAATAATGTGCTAAATTTTTTGCATATTACAAGGGGAGGTTTTTTTATGATCATTTCTTATGATTTTGGCATTGGATTAGTGGAATATGGTGAAAGAGGGATAGAGAACGAGTTTCCTTTATTGGATGAATGCTCAAATTGCCATTGCCCTGCACATGGAAATCTTCATCGTAACGGATATTATTGGCGTTATGGGATAACCGACGATGTTACATTACGAATCCCTATTTGTCGCATTAAATGTTTACAATGTAAAGTGAATATTTCTATTCTACCAGACTTTCTCCTACCATATTTTCAACATACTGTTCATACGGTTTTAGATAGGGTAAAACATGTGCTTCAAAAGAAAAAAGCAAAGGGCAGTCGTCAACTAGTAAGTTTTTACTACAAGCGTTATCTTAAGGGGATAAATTGGATACATAGCTTCTTTATCGATATCGGGCTGGTTAGCGCAATGTCAGGAAACATTATAAAAGAAGCCACAAAATATATGAAAATGATCTCTGATTTTGGCGAATCACCTTTCTTGCGAAGGTCACAAGGTCATTTATCAACATACTTTATGGCAAATTAATTCTATCATATTTGAGTGATTTAGAAAATATTGTTTATCCCACATACCTTTTTCATAGTCAGAAAATATCGAAAAAAGTAGAATAAGAATCATGGATGACCGGTCGTCCTTCTATAAAAAGGAGGAAGATTCCATGAATGAAAAAGAACGTGAACAGGTGGCCTTATTTCGATATGGGTTGATTTCCCCATTATTTAATGAACAAGTTGATCCGAAGGAATATTTTAAAGGCTTGGAGGGTAAGCTTCATTCCATTCCTTATTATGGGGAAAGGAAAGTGGCAGAAAAAACAATAAAAGAGTGGCTGCTTCATTATCGCCGACATGGGTTCGAGGCATTAAAGCCAAAGAAACGGGCAGACCAGGGGAATTCTAGAAGATTATCTCCTGATGATCAAGATCAAATTCTTGAAATACGAAAAAAATTTCTCCATATGCCAGTGAGTGTTTTCTACGAACATCTCATCGAGCTAGGAGAAATCAACAAAAATCAAATATCTTACTCTACTATAAACCGATTACTGAAAAAACACAACTTAGTAGGGAAAAATATTTTGGCTACTCCTGAACGGAAAAGGTTTGCCCATGAACGAGTCAATGTTTTGTGGCAGGCAGATTTGTCTCATGGCCCCTATATACCAATAGATGGCAAGAAGAAAAAGACATTTCTCATTGCCTATATAGATGACTGTTCACGCCTCGTTCCCCACGGTCAATTTTTCTCGTCAGAAAAGTTTGATGGGTTAAGAGTCGTGACAAAAGAGGCACTCCTCAGGAGAGGAAACCCCACCATCATTTATGCGGATAACGGGAAAATTTATCGTTCGGAAACACTTCAATATGCGTGTGCACAATTAGGAATTACGTTAGCCCATACGCAACCGTACGATCCTAGGGCGAAAGGAAAAATAGAAAGGCTTTTCAAAACGATTCAAACAAGGTTTTATCCCCTACTTCAGGCAAAGCCAGTTCATTCCTTAGAAGAACTGAATGAAAGGTTTTGGAGATGGTTAGAGGTAGATTATCACCGAAGAGTTCACGCTTCCCTGGATGGAAAAACGCCACATGAAGTCTATCAATCTCAATTAGAAAATGTGAAATTCCTAGACAACACGTCTATTTTGGACTCCATCTTTTTGAAACGGGAACATCGAAAAGTAAAAGCAGATAGTACCATTACATTAAATAAACAACTTTATGAAGTACCTCCTCGTTTCATTGGTCAATCAATTGATGTCCGATTCGATGAAAAAGGAATATTTATTTTTGAAGATGATAAAAAGGTAGCTGAAGCTATACCAGTATCTATGAGTGATAATGCCCATGTCAAACGGGTTCGGTCTCCTTTTACGTTATCAGCAGGAAAGGGGGAAGTCATAGATGTATAAGTCTTTTTATTCCTTATCCCAAGCTCCCTTTTCAAAGGAATTACGTTCAACAGATGCCTTCGCTTCCACAGACTATCAAGGTGCCATAGGGGCCCTAGATTATCTTAAAAAGTCAAAAGGAATGGGTATTCTCATTGGAGATCCAGGTGCAGGAAAAACTTTTACATTGCGCACCTTTAAAGAATCTTTAAATCCCTCGTTATATCATGTAGTCTATTTTCCACTCTCTACAGGGGGAGTAATGGATTTTTATCGAGGCTTAGTTTATGGCTTAGGAGAAGAACCAAAGTTTCGTAAGGTGGATTTATTTAGGCAAATACAACAAGGTATTGAACGAATGGCTCAAGAGCGTAAAATCACTCCCGTCTTTATATTAGATGAAATGCATATGGCGAAAGATGCCTTTCTACAAGATTTAGCGATTCTCTTTAACTTCCAGATGGATTCAACGAATCCTTATATTCTAGTTTTAGCTGGACTGCCACACTTAAAAACACGAATCGCCCTTAATCATCATCGACCTCTAGCACAACGAATGATTATGAAATACGAGATACAGCCTTTATCAAAAGAAGAAGTAAGAGAGTATATTCAACACCATATGAAGTTAGCAGGAGCGAAAATGCCGATTTTCACGGACGAAGCCATTGAGGCTATCGCTTCCCGTTCACAGGGGTGGCCACGAGTAATTAATTCATTATCGATAAATAGCTTATTATTCGGGTCACAACTAAAAAAAGAACAAGTAGATGAAGAAGTTGTACGTCTGGCAATTGAGGATAGTGGCTTATGATGAAAAAAGGGATACTAATCTATGATCATGAGGTACAGGAATGGAGATTGTGGATTGAACATAAAGCCTATTGGTTACAGCAAGGTGATTCTTTTGAGTTACTCGTTCAAAATCAATATTTTCAAGCATACCTTGAGAAGGACTTTGATTGGTTTGTCACCTTAGAGGGAGAAGTAATGTTTGTATTACATGTTCAACATATATATAAGGTACAAGTGAATCCACAAAATTATTTGGAAGTCGAGGACCCGTTTTAGGGTCTTTTCTTTATCAATAAAATCTGAAATAAAATGAATAAGATTTTGCACATTCCGAAATATAATGGAAAAACGAGCACATTATCTCAGATTATGTTCTGAATTAATTTGAAAAAGAGGTGCTGAAACAATGTGCTCGTTTACAGTTATATCCACCAGATTTATGATTGACCTCTACTTATACATACATAATTTGGACGTACTTCGAATTAAACTCTAATACTTGTATAGATCAATAAACGGACTATATACTGGATTATATGCAAAAGGAATAAATGTTCCTAATATTCCTATTCCGACAATTAAAGTTCTACGTTCTTCTTCATCTTCTAATATTACACCCATTTTATTTATTAAAATATAATTGTCTATATCCCGATGAACTACTATTTCCTTTGAATTTCCATGTACACATTCATCACCAATACACTCTCTATCATATTTACTTTCCAACCATTTATTAAAAGTCTCAGGAGAAGGTTTTGATAATGACATAATAATAATTAAAATTATAGTAGCGACTAAGTAACGCTTCCGTTTCTTATTCATGATTTTCTTCTCCTTTTTCAACAGGAATATATTTAATAAGTGTGTTTGATATCATTAAAAAAAGTATTATTCCATATGTTCTATACTTCTTTGTACGATTTCCACCATTTCAGACTCGGCACCAAGACTAAAGTTAAAAATAATACCACTTCCCCCACCAGCCCCAATTGCTGAAATGAAGATATTATCGTTAGAACCAACAACTGTAAGACTCAAGCTCGCTCTGTTGCCATTTCTCATAAAATATTTATCATACACTCGTACTGCTATTTTAGTCTCGCTAATAGTGTAGTTACTCTCATCCACTAAATTCATTGTTATTCCACTGTTATTGATATCTTTTTGCAACTGATTAACGACTTCCTCAAATTGGCCAGTAATTGTTTTTTCGTATTTTGCCATGATAGAAACACCCCCAATAAAATTGAACAAAGTTAGCAAAGTTGATGTCATATTAATTCACAGAATTGTAAATGAACGGGTACCATATAAAATGAATTTATCGCTTCCTTAACTTGAAGAAACTATTATAATACCCCCGTTGAATAAGTAAAAAATTGATTAAAAGTACTATAAACGCTAACATAGAAGACCATTCAAAATGAAGCTCTCCTGTATGACGCATTGACATATAAGGGGTATATAGGAAGTTAGCAAGACTATTTATGGTCGTGATCCCAAAAAACCAAAGTAAAACCTTTTTATATTTTTTATACATTTTTTGTTAAATCCTCCCCGCTATTTTGTAAAAATGATAATTACTCTTTATTCTACGAGTATGCACTTGGAAAGGTTTCATTTAACAAAATACGCTTATATAACACTTCTGCTTCGTCATCAAAAACTCGCCGTTATTTAAAAAATTGAGCAATTATGACGCCGATTATGATGATAACAATTAATAAACCTGTGCCCTTCCAACCTAAACTCCCTACTAAGTCTACAAGACCACCACCGCTAGCCTTATTAAAAGAATCATTCATATTACCTGTTGGATTTTTCTTTAATTCTTCTTGTCTTACTCTTTCTCTCTTTTGTTCAGCAGATTCTTTTTTATCATTCACACGAACACCCCCCTAATAATTGTTAATTACAAGACGTAGGAGCAAATAACAACAAAATAGCCGGTTGATTATATCATTGCTGGGAAATATAAATAGGAAAGGAGTGGTAAAATTGAAGAAAAATCGGGAAATAGATAATACACCAACAATTGCAGAAGGAATGGATACTGAAGATGAGTTAAAAAGGGATGCTACTGCAACTGAAATTGAAAATGGTGAGTATACTCAGGTAACTACTTTATCTTTAGACGAAAACGACCCAAGCTAATGGAGTGAACACTTAGGTCTTTCAGAGTTACTCTAACATCCTTGCTCCCTAAAAGAACAAGGATGTTTCTTGTATTAATGACAACTTATAATTGAATCACACTTATCATATTGCCATTTACGTCAGTCAAGTCAAAGCGTTTAGGTTCCCCAACTCTTAATTCTGAAACAACAACATTCTTCTTTATTAACTCGTTTCTAACTTTTTCTAAGTCTTTAACAACATAATTAAATGGAGTGTATGAATTTATAGGTTGGAAATCCGGAATTTGAACAAGGTGAAACCCACAGTTAGGTGCAATCGACAGACCACACATTCTCTCATTCTGCCATAGCAGTTTGAAACCAAAAATCTCTTGATACCAAGATAATGATTCCTTCAGATTCTTTACAGGAAGAAACACTGCATCTATCCGCTCTACAAATTGTTCGGAAACTTGATTATTCATTCTATTCATCTCCTTAAGATATTTATGGCTGTTAAAAATACTCCTTTAGAGTCCGCTAACTAATTCCTTTGGCAAATCAAATGTACCATCACTGTTAGGTGTAAAATGAATAACTTTAGTTACAGCATCTATATTTAAAGGCCCGTATATATGCGGAAATAACTTCCCCGTTTCATATAGATCCTCATAGATAATTTTAGCTCCAACTTTATCTGAGTCGATACATAACAGTACCAAACCACTTCGACCTTTAAACAAATAATTAGCTACATCAACTGTTTGCTCGCTGGTAGAGCAATGGATAAAACCGTCACTTTCTAAGCTAGATGGAATATAAATACCCTTGGTTACTGCTTTCGACCATTCTTGTTTATCAATAATATGTAAAATCAATGTCGTTACCCCTTTATTGAGATTATTAAAGCTAAATCTATTACAACCTTACAAGCTAAACAATCTTAAGCTATTTAATTTGGATCCAAATTTCTAAGTCTATATCTCCTATATCCACTATTATTAAGTCTTCATTTTCATCCGACTTTTTTCTATAACCAGCTTGAAAATTTATGGTTGATGAAGTTATGTCAAGTATATCTTTATGAGACGGTAACCCTATATTTATAGCATTTGTAAGTATCCAGTTGTTTCGTTCATTTAACTCTAAATCGCCTATGAGGATGTCCTCTTCTCCTTCTTCTGTCAAGACTTCATAAATTGCTAATACCCTACTGGAATTCACTTCAACTATTTCCAAAATATCAATTACTTGAGGAGCATAATCGTCATTTTTGTGGATTTCTCTTAATGCCTCCTCTGGAGTATTTGAACCGCTAGGAGCATGAACACAGCCTCCGATTAAAATTAAAACTATAACTAATATTAAAAGTATCTTAAGCTTTAACAAGCCAGTCCCCATTTTTGCTTTCTCCTATTTTATATATTGTTTTATCTATAAAAATTCTTTTAATGGTCCTTTAGCACATAAATCATCTTTTAGACCTAACCGAAAGAGCAGCAGTTATGCCAAAAACTGTATCTATATTTTTAATCTTAAGTAACAAACATATTTTTCTTATAACTGAAAATAATATCCTTATGGTTCGATTTAATATAGATTAACTATAAGGAAGATGACATATGAAAAATATTGCTGATACTGTTCATATAGGAGAATTAATTGCTGTCTCTAGGTTTTTTCAGCTTAACACTTATCAAATGATATCCCTAATTGAAGATGGCGAAATGGAAGTATTCGAAAAAAAGGAAGATTTTTATAACAAGTACGGCGACAAGGAAACGTATACCGAATTAGAAGATTGGTGTGAGTTAAACAACGGGAAAATTTTCACGAAGCAAAGATAGGTAGTCTGACAAAAGGGTGTCCTACTTACATCCCACTTTCTTCATCTCGCTTCCACTTCGCATAGTTGTATAATGCTTCAATACAAAAGCCTAATAATAAACACACAACAAAAATAATATAAACAGGTAAACTCCAGTTTGATAAGAAGTATATAACAATAAGTGCAACGATAATAATTGGAGTACTAATAAGGTTTCGTATCAATTTTCTTCTATAACTTAGTTTAAAATAATTTAACTCAAAACCATTGTCCGTTTTATCTTTTCCTCTAAATATTTTGGAAAAGATAAGAAAGCTAACTACCGCAACTATAACCGGAAAAGCTATTTGTAAAATTACGCTTTCAAATATTGACACTCCATCACCCCTAACTTGTGTTGAACCCATGTCCTTTACCAGCCGTTCTTATTCTCTATTCCTTATGTGTATTATTTTTTATAAACAAGCCTATGACAGTAATGAAGAAACCTATCCCCAAAAAGAAAGATCCACTATTATAAAATATAGTTCCTGAACCAACTTGGATGTAAAGCGCGAAAATCATAATCGCAATACCAAGCAACATTACTTTTATAGATGCCATTTTGCACCTCCGTTTTTTCAAGATTGTATATTAAGAATGGTATGTTTTAATTCAATCCTCATTCTAAAATGGTTCATTATTCTAATCTGTTCTTCCGTTAGTTTTTCTTTATCCCAGTACATGTGCATTAAGCTATATTCAAATACTTCTTTTAGTTTTATAAACAGAGGAAGTTTTTCTAACATTTCCGGGGAAAGTTTATTTTCTTCTTCATATCCTTCTATAATCGCTTTTGTAATACTTCTTCCATACTCAACAATATTCCCTCCACCTACAAATGAGTACTCCAAAGCACTATAAATTGGAACTGCTAAATCAAATATATAAAAATGTTTCTCGCAATCTTGAAAATCAACCATTGTTATTTTTGACTCTTGATCCACCAGTACATTTTCTAACCATAAATCCCCGTGCAACAACCCATAATTCGATTTCGTTTTTGGGATATTCTTTATTGTTGATAAAACGTCACTAGCAATCTCCCTAATAGTAGATTCTTCTTCAGGAATATATTTTAGAAAGGCATATTCTTCGTTATCATACCAATCGTTAATACGACTGACTGGATACTGTTCCTCGAACTTCTTGGACAATCGATGTAATACACCTATTTGTCGACCTAACTCTTTTAATATACTGGCATTCCATTGTTGCCTTGGTAGATGTATACCAGGAGCTGCTTTATAAAGAACCATTAAAATATTTTTGTTGTTAAGTATTATCTTTTCTACAATGTTACCGTTTATAGAAGGTATCGTTGGCGAAACACTTAACCCCTCTTTAAATAAAAAGTTCGTATACTGAACTTCCTCTAACTGTTCATCTAAGGTTTTATAGTTTGTAACTCTAGCAAAGTAAATCCCTTCTTCGCCAATACAACGAAACATCTCGTTAGTTACGGATTCGACTTTAAATACATTAATTGGATAAATCTTATTTAGTAATTCAAGAATCTTTTGTTCCATGATCATTACTCCTCTTCTCTCAGGTTTTGCAGTAAAATCTCTTTTCAACTAACAACGCATTTTGATGAAATTAAGAAAGTTAATAAATATTGAATACCGGACTTCTTCGACATTTAGTAGCTTGCTCAAAGGCAAAACCAAGTTTTATTAAAACCGCTTCACTAAAAGCCGTGCCTACAAAGGTAATACCAAATGGCCTTCCGCTTTCCATATACCCAGCCGGAATAGCTATGGAAGGGTATCCAGCTTTAGCACTAATCGTTGAACCTATATACGAAGGAAAAACAATTGCATCAAGTTCATATTTTTGAAGTGCATAATCAATCCCGAGTTCTTGAGAAAAATATAAGTCTTCTAATTTTGCATGTAAATATTCAGGGTTTCTAAGTGTATTAGGGAATTTTTCTCTATGTTCTAACTTATCTTGCCCATATTTCAACGCTCTTTCTTTTATATTATTATTGAACTGAATTAATTCAGATATAGAATGGACCGGCATGTGTGAAGGTAACTTCGCAAGATAATTATCTAAACTATGCCTCAATTCATACAAAGATACGCCCCATTTCCATTCTCTATGGAAAGAAGGAATCTCGATGTTTTCGATAATAGTAGCTCCTTGTTCCTTTAATACTTGAATGGCCTTTTTAAATAAGTGCTCATCATACTCACCGGATTCATAATATTCTTTAGGAGCATTATTAAATATTCCGACTTTAGCACCGTCTAATCCTTTCCAGTCTAAAAAGCTTGTGTAATCTTGTTCTATGTTATTTGCACTTCTATAGGAAGCAGCATCGTCCTTATCTATACCCGTTAAAGCATTTAATAGTATGGCTGCATCTGTAACAGTTCTTGCTATCGGCCCTGCTGTGTCCTGAGAATAAGTAAAAGGAATAATCCCACTTCGACTAATTAAACCAACAGTTGGCTTTATACCGACTACAGAGTTTTGAATAGCAGGACTTACTATCGAGGCATCCGTTTCAGTTCCAACAGATAAAACGGAAAAATTTGCGGCAACTGCCACAGCTGAACCAGAACTGGACCCACCTACAAAAAGATTCTCATCACCATAAGGATTTAATGTTTGTCCTCCCCTAGAGCTGTATCCAGCCCACATCTCACTTGCCATCCCGTTAGCTAATTCCGTCATATTAGTCTTTCCTAATATAACCGCACCTGCATCACGTAGCTTTTTTACAATAAATGCGTCGTTACTAGCTAAATGGTTCTCTAAAGCAATAGTCCCTGCACTCGTATGCATAGAATCATTTGTTTCTATATTATCTTTAAGGACAACAGGAATTCCGTGCAATGGCCCTCTAGCACCTTTCGTTTTCCTTTCATTATCTAACGCTTCCGCAATAAAGATTGCATCAGGATTTATTTCCAACATACAATTTATTTTTGGTCCATCTTGGTCATACTTAGCAATTCTATCAAGGTAAAACATGATTAATTCTCTTGAAGTTATTTCCCCATTTTCCATCGCAAGTTGTATTTCATAAATTGTTAATTCTTCCTTAAAAAATTCCTTAAACTTTATCGTCATCACAATCTTTCTCCCATTCTATTAAGTAGGCACTTAATCACGCACTATTTGTCATTGTATCTATATACTTACTTCAGCGCCGTTCCTACTTCGTTAATTCGCCTTAAGCACTACTATTTTTCAAAATAATATGTAGTACAATCCCAATGTTTACCACTCGTTTTTCTGTTCCCTTTCCAACCGCTTTTCTGTAATTCTTTTGCTATTAATAGATTAAAAAAACCATGTCCGACTAAAACAATCGATTTATATTCGTTTGCAAAGTCTATTAATTGTTGTGATGCTTTTTTTGCTCTATGTTTTGCTTTGCTTAACGATTCGCACTCGTTACTATACCCTATCACCCATAACATTCTCATAACGACTGCCCAAATATTCGGTCTTAATTTTATTTGTATTAAATCTTTTGAAAGTATAGGTAACTCGGTTTCTCTATATAAAGGGTTAGAAATCATATTCACTTCTGGATTTAATAATCTAGCTGATTGAATACTCCTTATTAAATCACTAGTAACAATCAATTTTGCATTTTCCACTTTTTCCTTCGTTTCAGGTGGAAGCGTCATTTCTTCCGTTACGCCACAATTATCATACTTTTCCACCCACTGCTGAAATTCCAAACAACTGATACTATCATTTTCAATTAGTTCTGATTTTCCGTGTCTAATTAAAGAAATTTCCATCATTAGCTCCTTGAGTTAAACTTTACCAAATAACTATTTTCTATTATAAACTGATAAATCCCTCTTTTATGGGAAACCTTTATTAAATATTTGTCAAAAAAACAAAAAAGACCGCGTTTTTTTGAGCGATCTTCCTTTGTTGTCAGAGGAGCTGGGTTCACATTTGTGCTTTGCTCTCTTAAATAAGTCCACTATTAATTAATTTTTATCAACCATTTTACAAATTTAAAATGCACTACGAGAAAATAAATTAGAAATGGGTAACACAAAGCCGAATACCACATCTTCCATTCATTATATTTAATAAACCCAAATGTAAAAGATAAGAACTCAAAAACCAAAGTAATAAAAGTAAAACATAAAATAAAAACTAATTGTGACTTTACCGACTTATTAAAAGGGTATACGTTTAGTAAAATTATGCTAGTAGCTCCATATAAAATAACTTGACCAATTAAAGCAGGTATTTGCACTCCAGGCTGATCCAGTACGTAAAACTGGTATTTAACAGCTAATACCATATCAACAAGAAGACCAAATACAATAGCAAACAACGTAGTTACATAAATTTCATAAGGTTTCATTTTTTTCGGAATGAAATATGCTACTAAGGCAAAAATAAAGCTCGCTATAAACACAAAAACCGTTTCTGGTTTCATCAAAGATCCTCCAAAAAATGGTGCTATTTCTTGTTATTATTATATATTTTTCTGTTACTATTCTAATTCATGAGAAAAATAGCTATGAAAAAGGGTGATTTTCCTTTAACATGAATAGCAGCCTTTCAAAAGCTAGTAGCACTAATTTAGGAGCGGTACACAGTAATATAGGTGACTAATGTGATTGATTAATTACGGAGTATAATACTAAAACTAAATAGATAAGGTAACTCGATATAGAATTATAATGAGGTGATTTGATGAGTAAAGCTAAAGGAAAAGGCGGAACAGGGAGAGGAACAGGCAAGAAGGGATGGAATCGTTGGCAAGCTAGTGCAAACAGAAAAAAGAGTGCAAAACCTTATGTAAGTAAAGGTAATAAAAAAGCCGATGTTGAAAATGACTCCAAGAGCAATAGTTAAAATCACTTTTCAGTACCGAGCCAGGTTATGATAATAGAAACCCTTTAACAAGAATAAAATTAAATGGGGCCAAAATATGCATTATTAAATGCATATTTTGGAGTATCTTACCACTAATGTTCATTTTACAATGTCAACATGTTCAACTTGTGACACTTCATTTTTATAGACGATCTTAACCCTCACTAATAATGACAGTTTTTGTATTTTAGGGATAACCCAACACTTTCCCTTTTACAAATTCAATTGGTATTGGACCATATTGCTTACTATCAATCCCTCTCCACCACAAGTCACCCGAAACAAATATATGACCATCAGGAACAGTTATTTTCTCCAACTGAAATTCGCTCTCGTAATCATTGCTACGAATATTATTCGTTCCGTTTCCGTAGAAAGTGTCTAATTTTTTGCCATCGATGTAAAATTGGCCATCCTTTATTTCTACAGATTCACCTGGAAGAGCAATAACTCGGTTAAGTGGTTCCTCTAAAGCTTCGTATTGTACGAGCTCATAATATTCTTTTGGCTGTTCATGATAAACAACATCCCCACGTTGGATTTCTTCGTTATCATAAAAAGATGGATCAATAACAATATCCCTAAGTAGATAGTTATATGGATTGTCTCCTCTTTCCATGTTGTCACTTCGATAATATATAGTAATCATTCCATCTTTCATTTCTACTTTTTCTAACTTTTCTTTTGTATACGAATCAGTTATTGTTTTGTTTGTTAGTGCGGAAGAGCAAGCTGTTAAAAGGATAATAGATAAAATTAGTAATAGTTTTTTCATAAAATAACCTCCTTTACATTATTTTATGAAAAAACTAGATTGGTTTTTTTATTAGATTTGTCAATTTTCTGACAATTATTAACTGTTTTTTAACTGCATTAAGCTTACCCAAAGAAAATCCTCTCCAAATATGTTATCTGGTTGAGCGATTCTTTTCATTCTTCTAAAATCTTTAATAATAAAATCTTCCTCAAATATTTCTTTTAGTCTTTCTTCCGTATAACCGATGCCGCCTTTTAAGCTTCCTTCTCGATAAACCTCCCAATCTGGCGTATCAAGTGCACCTTCTGTATTGAAGCAAACAATTCCAAAATGTCCGTCCTTTTTAAGTGCTTTCTTCACAATGTCTACATATGATAACCGGCGATGAGGTGCGAGATGATGGAACATACCCGAATCGTAAATAAAATCATAGGAATGAGGTTCAAATTCAAATTCAAACAAAGAAACACCACGGAAGTCAATCTTTACAGCTTCTTCATCCGCTCTCTCTTTTGCCCATTCAATTGCTTTATCTGAAATATCGATTGCGTCAACATTACATCCATGTCTAGCCAAATAAATCGCGTTTCTCCCAGGTCCACAACCTATTTCTAATACCTTTTTAGGTACTAGCCCATTAAGAAAATATTCTACTAAATTCTCATCCGGTCCTTTCACCTTAAAAAAAGGGATATCCTTTGTCCTATCCTCATAAAAACCATCCCAAAATTGTTTAGGCTCTCTTAATAAATGATCCAACATATCTAGTAAATCTTCATAATTTAAAATCCTTTTCTCCACGTGGTTCCCCTCCTAAAATAACGCTACTAATAGTTTACTAAAATTAGGGTGAATCCTTGTTACAACAACGTTAAGATAGGGTTAAAACGTAATATGTAAAGAAGAGAAAACACCTGTAGAAATAGCATTATAACTGTTTATTTTCATCCCTATATACTGGATAAACTCTTTTTAATACTAGTACATTTATTTTAGGGAAATTCCTGTATCTCCTTCTGTAATCATTATTAGGGTAATATCATTATCGCTCCTTTGGATTTGTTTGTAATATTTGTAACAGTTTTGTTACACTTCCACACTTAATAATGCTAGTACCCATGGAAATCCCTATGATAGTGCAATTAACAAACATAATAAAAAGGTAAAGCCTGATAAAGGTGTCATAACTAATTTCTCTTTCTTACTCCTTGAAATAAGATTTGCTATTGTATTTACACCAAGGAATATTGTAATTACCCACAGTAATATATTCGTAGGTAAAAAATCAAAACCAATGATGACATTAGCATGTTGTAGAATAACAAAGCCCATAAATAATAGGACGAAAGCATTTATCAAACTGGCAATACGTAATTTTTTCGGTAATACCTTATAATATCCACCCATAGCAAATTCCCCGATCGGATAACCAAGTGATAGAAGTACTTGAAAAACAGCAACGACCACAAACATAATAGATACAATGATCGACAACGTATAAATAAGATCCTCTAACATACATTACCTCCTAATTCTTTTTCCCGTAGTTGTTTACCTAAAGGCCTATTTTCTTCTTTAACGAACAGCCGTCATATAGCGATTATATAATGTATCACATCTTGCTGAGAGTTCTAAATATAACGCTCTTACTTTGGCTTCTTGACATAACTTTAAATAGCTTTCGCTTCTTATAACATCAATTAATGGCTTCACCGTTAAGTAATACATTTCATCGTTATTATTATCTAACGTTTTCTTATATTCTTTTAAAATAGCAACATACTTTTTATTCATTATCCTAAATTCACTTTTAGCTTTTTCTTGTTGATAGAATACTTGAATCTCACTTGCGAAGGCTGTACCAGTTGAAAAAGAAAGGGAGCTTGCATTCGAGTAGTAACGTAGTTCACCATTATATAATTTTTTTGATATACGAAAAACATGCCAGTTCTTTACCTCATTGTACTGTTTTCCTAGCACTTGATGCTCATTTGAAACAAAACTACATTTATTATCTATAATAAAATCAAAAAGCGACGCATTCTTCTTTGCATCAAAGACAGTTGTAATTGAACACCAAACTAAATAATTAGTGTCCAACTTTCCTAGCACACAAACTTCTTTATCAGGACTAACATATACATCAAAGTACATTTCCTTACCATCCAAGCGGTAATTAGGTGTGACTTGATTTTCTTCGTTTACTAAATTTATTGGGTGCATGTTTACCTCCTAGTAGTTACTATCGTAAAACCCTCTCTTAATCCCTGTAAACTTCGTATCTTAATTAAAGTTTATACAGAGCTCTATAGATTTACTTTAAAATCAAACTACCATTAAAGTTTCTAAAATCCTCTATAACTTCTTTATGGTGGTTTTCCCAAAACTGGTTAGAACATGGAGGGATATTATCTAGTGAAAAAAATCCAGTATTTTGACTTTCATCAGAATGCTCTAGAATTTCACCTTTCCATTCATCAACTAGAAACACAAATTCGAACATTTGATATTCATCTCCAAATTCATTCTTCATTGACTTATGAGGGCCAGTATATATTGCCATCAGTGTTGCACTAACTACATTAATACCTGTTTCTTCTTTCACTTCCCTTTTCAAAGTTTCATAAATGGACTCGTCAAGTTCCATAGAGCCTGCTGGCATTCCCCATCTATTTTGACCTTTTCTTTCAATAAAAAGAACTTTTCCTTCTTCATCTTGAATGATCGCTCGAACAGAAGGATGGATTAGTTTTTGATGACCGATCATTTTTCTTATTTGTCCTACATATGAATCGTTCCAGCTTTTATTTGACAACTATATCCCTCGATTCATTTTAAATTGTTAAATAATGCATTAAACGAACAGGTATTGTATCTTATCGGCTACCTCACTAGGTTTAACATCAATAGATGATAGTTCTTCAACCTCGACCCACATAGGAATATAATTACCTTTCTTCTTATCCATATATTCTTCAGCTTGACCTGTACCAAAAGTTCCACCAACGATATCACATAAAAAGAAATACTGCTTCCCGAAATAATCAATTTCAGCAATACATTCATTAACGACCACATTAATGCCTAACTCTTCATAAGCTTCTCTTTTTGTTGCTTCTCCAGGTGTTTCACCTTTTTCTATACCTCCACCTGGAAAAACATAATAAGTTAACCCATCTTTTACTCTTTTAATTAGAGCAACTTTTTTATTATGGATAAGAACCGCAGAACCTCTATCTCTCATATCAACCACTCTTTCTATCGAAACCACCCTTTAACTATTTAGCATTTTTACCTTATAATCGGCTTTTCCTTATTGGCTAGTAAATCATCAAAAAATTCCTGATGGTCAACAAAAAGGTTTTCAGGTAAGTTATTAATCGGAAAAAAAGTATTTTTCAAAGACTCTTCGTTACTTTTTACCAACTCCCCATCATAATCGTTACAAATAAATAATACTAGAACCATAGAAACTTGGTCTCCATTAGAAAAGGTTTTTTCATATTTAGGACCTGAATACATTCCGAATAAATTAAGCTCACCTAAACGTAGCCCAGTTTCCTCAAATACTTCTCTTCTTGCAGTTTCTTGTACCGTTTCCCCTAGTTCCATAAATCCTCCGGGAAGACCCCAACTTCCGCTATCCGTCCGTTGTTGTAATAACAAACGATTATCTTTATCGAATACGAACGCCCCAGCAACTACCATAATTACTTTTTCTTGACCAATTAATGATCTTATATGTTTTATATAATCCATAATTTTCTCCTCATAGCTATTCTCTTGGAAAAAGCCACCGCACAACACATTAATTTGCGGTAACCACGTTTTTATTTGCGATAGCCATCACTTTATTTGCGATAATCCATTTTTATTTGCGGTAATACGCCTTTATTTGCGGTACCACACCTTTTATTTGCGATAGCACGCCTTTATTTGCGGTAACCACCCTTCTATTTGCGATAGCTACCCCACGCTCCCTATATATACAACCCATCCATATACAAATTCGTAAGATGCGTAATCACATCTTCCATCAAGTAATCGTTCTCTCCCTTAACATAGTCCCACATGAACATTTCGTTTGCGTAGAACCAGCCGCGAGCTACTAACTTCGGTTTAAACGCCGGTGCTGCCAAACCATTATTCTGTACGTACTGAATGTCAACCGAAATCCGCTCGATAAAGCGTTCCCGGATACTGTTCCATTGTGACTCGATTTCAGGAGAGCTACCGATTGCCTCTTTGACTATTTTCATCATCGCTTCTTCCTCTACCGCACAAGATAAAAATAACCGGACTTGCTCCGAAATTAGTTGACGGGCTTCTTGCTTCGTCCTAGGTTGATAGGATCGCTCCGCAACTTGATAGAACTTTTCCATCACTTCTTCCATAAGAACTATTAAAAGGTCATCTTTATTTTTAAAATACACATAGGCTGTCCCATATCCGGTATTGGCGCGTTTAATAATTTGTGAGATTGTCGCTTTTTGAAAGCCATTTTCTAAAAAGATTTCTTTTCCGGCCTTTAGAAGCTTTTCACGAGTTTGGATCGCTTGGCGTTCCCTCGCAGACAGTTCTTTCTCCACTCTTCTACACTCCCATTTCCAACATATTACTCCCCATTTTACAAGGTCTTTTCTTGTTTTACAATAAGTTGACACAATGTCATTGACGTAGTGTCAACGAGCATATACAATTCAAATTAATAAGAGAAACATGAAGAGGAGGAACGTAAATGCAAGGACATGACAGCGTTTACACAAAAGCATATGCCATACAGCTTGACCAACATGATAATCTTGCCCATTTTCGTGAGGAGTTTTACATCAAAGAAAACAGCATATACTTAGACGGAAATTCACTTGGTTTGCTATCGAAGCGGGCCGAAAAATCGGTTTTAAACCTTTTAGAATCATGGAAACAGCTCGGTATTGACGGCTGGACTCAAGGAGAAAATCCTTGGTTTTATTTATCAGAAGACCTCGGTGGAAAAATGGCTCCTCTAGTTGGTGGCAAGCCTGAGGAAGTGATCGTGACTGGATCGACAACCGTTAATCTTCATCAATTAGTGAGCACCTTCTATCAACCTCAAGGAGACAAAACGAAAATTTTAGCGGACGAATTGAATTTTCCGAGTGATATTTATGCCCTACAAAGCCAACTTCACTTAAAAGGCTTTGACCCGGCAGAGCATTTAACTCAAGTAAAGAGTCGTGATGGACATACGTTGCTAGAGGACGACATTATCGAAGCAATGACCGAAGAAATTGCACTCATTCTTCTTCCTGGTGTGTTGTACCGAAGTGGCCAGATTTTAGATATGAAGAGATTGACGATGGAAGCGCATAAGCGTGGCATTGTAATTGGCTTTGATTTGTGCCACTCCATTGGCTCCATCCCACACCAGCTTAGTGATTGGGAGGTTGATTTTGCTTTTTGGTGTAATTACAAGCATTTGAATGGCGGTCCCGGTGGGGTTGGTGGTTTATATGTAAATCAAAAACATCTCGGCCAAAAACCTGGTCTTGCAGGTTGGTTTAGCTCCCGCAAGGATAAACAGTTTGACATGGAACATACGTTAACTCCAGCAGAGGATGCAGGTGCGTTCCAAATTGGGACACCGCATGTATTGAGCGTTGCACCAATCATCGGCTCACTTGAAATTTTTGCGGAAGCTGGAATAAAAAACATACGAAGAAAATCACTCCAACTCACGCAGTATATGATGGACTTAATCCAACATGAATTAAGAGATTTCGAGTTTACGATACAAAATTCACTAGAGGACGAAAAGCGCGGCGGACACCTTTATTTAGAGCACAAAGAAGCGGCGAGAATTTGCAAAGCATTAAAAGCGGAAGGCATTGTCCCAGATTTTCGTAATCCGAATGGCATTCGCTTAGCACCTGTCGCGCTTTATAACACGTTTGAGGAAGTGTGGAATAGCGTGCAAATCCTCAAAACGATAATGGTAGAAGAACGGTATAAGCAATTTAAAAATGAACGGGAGGTAGTTGCCTAATGAAATGGATCGATATTTCGCAGCCTTTGGATGAAACACTCGCTCATTGGCCAGGCGACACTCCTTTTAGTTATAAACTAACGTATACAAAGGAACAAACAGGCTCCGTTAATATTGGGCAAATGACGATGAGTCTCCACTCGGGTACTCATGTTGATGCCCCGTTTCATTTTCATAATGATGGAGAGAAAATTATAGATCTAGAGCTCGATGTTTTTATCGGCAAAGCACGTGTAGTAGATCTCTCTTCCTTTGAAAAAATTGATGAGGTGGCCCTTAGTCAAGTTGACTTAGACGGGGTTACCCGCTTGCTTGTGAAAACGTCCGTCCCTAATCGGCCAAATCATTTTCCAAACAGCATTCCATATGTAACAGCGGATGGAGCTGCTTACTTGAGTTCAAAAGGCGTTCGGCTAATCGGGGTCGACGTCCCATCAGTGGATGCTCTTGATAGTAAAGAATTAGAAGGCCATCATGCTTTACACCGCCATCAAATATATATATTAGAAAATCTAATGCTCGACCGTGTCGCAGAAGGTGAATACGAACTGATTGCCTTGCCTTTAGCCCTTAAAGATGCAGATGGAAGTCCTGTTCGTGCTGTCATTCGACCAATGAAGGAGGCGTAACGATGACTGATTATCAAAATAAAGCAACTACTAATGAAAAAGGAATTCACACTGATTTTAAAAACAATATGACGTACGGAGAATATTTACAATTAGATGACTTGCTCTCTAGTCAGGACCGTCTATCTGACCATCATGATGAAATGCTTTTTATCATCATCCACCAAGTAAGCGAACTATGGATGAAGTTAATATTACATGAAACGAACGCAGCGATTGAATCTATTCAAGCAGATGACCTTCCGACTTCGTTTAAGCGACTAGCACGTGTCTCTAAAATTCAATCACAAATTATCCAGGCGTGGGATGTTCTTTCCACCTTAACTCCTTCTGAATATATGGAATTTCGCGATTCACTTGGGCAAGCTTCAGGATTCCAGTCGTATCAGTACCGTCTAATCGAATTTGCTCTTGGCTACAAAACTGGTCATATTTTAAAAATTTACGAAAAAGACGCCAAGCTTCATCAAGTGCTGGAGAAAGCTTACCATGCACCTAGTATATACGACGTGTCAATTCAAGCGCTTGCGAGAGCCGGACTGCCAATCAATCCTGACTTACTCACACGTGATTTTTCAAAGCCATATAAAGAAGACGATACTGTTCGCAATGCATGGCTCACTGTTTACCGAAATACGAATCAATATTGGAATTTATACCAACTTGGAGAAAAGCTTGTAGACATTGAAGATTGGTTGCAGCAATGGCGCTTCCGTCACATGAAAACGGTCGAGCGCATTATCGGTTTTAAAGTAGGGACTGGTGGCTCCTCGGGAGTAAACTACTTGAAAAAAGTATTAGATCAACGTTTCTTCCCAGAACTTTGGGATTTACGAACAGAAATCTAACTATTAGTCTCCCCTCCTTTTTAAAAGAAGGAGGGGCTGAACTAACCTAAATCTAAGTCTTCTCGATTAGGTGCCATTGGCGGTTGCTCCATCCAATCATTTTGAATCATAATATCCGCTCCAGATTTAATGTATAATGAAACATCCGCTATACAACGTGCATAAATCGCACCGATATCTGTTCTTCCATTAAGAGATGATCCTTTTCCATACGACCTTATTTTCATTGAAAACATATCTATTTTGTGAGCCAACATTATTTTATCCGAAAAAACTTTTGTCGTTGAGTCTGTAACTAAATGATCTATTAAAGTTGGTGCAGGCAAATCACTGTCATTTAATATATTTGTAAGTAACTCAATGTGCTTTTTATTAATATTTTTACCACGTTCTAAAAACTCTTTTACCTTTTTATCTTGAGTACCTTGATAAAAGCCAATAATAAGCGCCTTACTAGTAACATCGTTATTTAGATTATCGAATATATGGGCCACCTCTAGTGCGTGAGGTGGTCTTTTTTTCCCTAAAATACCACCGCTAGAAAAACTTTTATTTTTCACAAATTGTACTTCTTCTGGCATAGGGGTACCGGCGCATTCATTAAAAGACCTTTTGCCGTTAAAATTTCTTTTGTCATTGTCAACAATTTGACAGTCTCCTGAAGACATCTAACATAAAACTCATTTATATCTTTTCTCGTTACAACTGAAATTGCCGAACTATAGATACTCATTCCAACTTTTCCAGTGTATTGCAAATAATAAAGATAAAACTCATCCTTAAACAATCTCGGCGCATCAAGATTTACATCTTCTTCTGTAAAACCAACCGGGATAGGAAAGTTCTCTTCGTTGAAAATGTGAGTTATTTCTTTTATGTAGTTGTTTGTAATAGTCCACGCGTATTCTAAAACACTTTGTATATCAGGGTCTTCTATATGCCTCCTATAATAACTAAGGATGCATTTACCCATCGTATTTCCCATATAGGTTACCCAGAGCTTTCCCATTTCAGCTAAAGTTAAATTGGGTTTTTCCATACTCATCCTTACACACTCCACTCATAGCATTTTCCTTATAATTCCCTATATCATAATAAGAAATACTGAATGGAATGTTTCTCAAACTAAAATTAATGGCAATTACAATAATAATGGAGTGAATATTGAATTAAAGAGAGAAACTAAAACAACTTTGGCATGAAAAGTGGAGGATTTTTTGTTATGGTGCAATTGGGAATTTTCGTGGGCATCACACTATTTGTATTTTGCTTACTTAATTACAAAACGGATTGGGTGATGGAGCTGGATAATCAAATGTTCCCCATTTTAGAGCCTTTTCAGTGGCTAGTTTGGTTTGATTATCTTGGAAGAGGAGCTTTTATTACTGCAGGGGCAATTATTTTAATTATTTTTCTACTGAAGAAAAGAAGAATGTTTGCAAGTATTACTGTATTCATGACGGTTGGCGGAGCTCTATTTTTAACGGAGTGGATAAAAGCGGTTGTCAAACGGGAACGTCCCCCGTTCGAGCATGGCCAAGACGGGTTTAGTTTTATTAGTGGCCATGCGATGTATGCTGTTATTTTTTATTTACTCACTTGCTATATGATTGTGGAAGTGGGAGGTTATAAAAGGCACAAATATTATATCTATGCAATTGGAATATTGCTATCGATATTAATTGGAATAAGTCGCGTGGTGGAAAAGGCACATTATTTCACAGATTTCCTTGGAGGGTTCGGTTTAGGCTTAGCCATAACTCTTTTAGCGATACACTATTATAAGAGAACGAGGATGAAACAATCACCCCACACTCTCTCTTAACTTAACCATGTTGTACCATTGTGTTCCCCCATGTTGTGATTTACTCATGCCATGGTTAACAAAACCTAATTTCTCATAGAAAGAAACTAATTCGCCTTTACACGTTAACGTGATGCCTTCCCTTTCATATTCTTCTACCAGTTCTCCCATTTTCCCCATCAACATTTTAGCAATTCCTTGATTCCTAACCTTCTTGGAAACAGCTATTCCTAATACACTCTGGAATCCTCCTCTTTTCGGATTTGCTTTAATTTTCGCAAAAAGGTCATCAGTTATGTAGGGCTTATTAATGACAGGTCCATTAATATAACCTATGATTTCCCCTTCCTTTTCTGCGACAATGAATGTATCAGCTATTAAACGAATCCTCTCCATAAAAGCTTCTCTCGTGGCAGCTTCTTCTTTCGAAAACCCTTCGTTCTCAATCTTTAACAACTGTTCCAAGTCTGTAGATTGAACATTTCTAAAAGAAATCATACTCTCTATACCCCCTCTCCTATCCATCGGTTGAACACTATTGTTTATTTTTTTCTTCCAGTAGTTCTATAATTCTCTTATTTTGTTTTGAATGCTCTCTTAACAAACTAATAATTGTACTTATTCCAATAATAACAATCAGCATCAATACCCACATTTACTTTCCCTCCCATAGCTATGAAATACCCTAGTACAAAATCGTTAAGTTTGTGGCTTGTCTACTCATCAATAGGAACATCGAGGTTGTTGTCCATGAACCTTTGAACTATTTTTTCAAAAATTTAATTCTTTTAAATGTAATTAAAGTAAAATAATGCATAAAGGTTCCAAAGCATATGTAGTACTAGTGAGGGATATATTGATTTGAATTTCATATTCAAAAAACCATAAACTAGCCCGTGAATACCAGGGTGTATCATGTTGTCGAAATGCATTATCCCAAAAATAAACGAAGTTGCAAATAATGCTATCCATTTATTAAACTTTGATTGTAAGTAACCCTGTATTAAAACACGGTAAATAATTTCTTCCATTATAGGTCTAATAACAACCAATCCAATAGAAAATAATAATAGTTTGTAGAATGTTCTATCTGGAACCGTGTAATGCGGATGAGTTAAATAGTACCATGTTGTAGCTAAGTCTATTCCTCTACCATAGTAAATAGCCGCAACAATGTAAAATGATATTACGCAAAAAAATAATGCTAGATAGAAGGAACCTTTTTTAAACACAGTTGGATTAAAGGATTTACTGATAGTTAATCTTACATCTTTAAAAAGAGTTAAGACAAAAATAAATAGGACAAATGCGATAATATTTGAATAAAACCCCTCAAATAAAGGTGTCCAAAATGCAAAAGCCAATATCAAGTAATGTAATAAAATGAAATATATAATATTTTTACCTTTTAATGTATCCATTTTTCCCCCTTAAAATAAAACAACAAATCGTGATAATCTTTGCAACCTCCGTTTTAAACGAATGTGGAAGTTATTGACGTTTTGATATGATAGATCGCATTAACATCACTCCAAAAAATATAACAGCATAACAATTTTAACATAAAATTCCTATTCACTTTTTACTAATTTTTCAAACTTGAAAAATAGTCCTTTCCTTTCTTTACAACAGTTCTTTTTTATATCAAAAACAGTTTAAGAATTGAAAAGACGATCCATTCTGATCGCCTTTATTATACATAGGGTTATGAAAATCACTTATGTTCAATAACTAAAATAGTGCTGTCTTCTATTTTAGGGACACATTCTTTAACGTTGTAACTAGTCCTGTTTGAAGTTTCATCTACTTTAATGGCACTACAAGTTGTATGAAAAATTTCTTTTTGACCAAAACCATCTCGACTAGTGTCAATTTTCACCTTTATTGCTTCTTTATCAAAATCATATTCATAAAGTATAGGATCACCTTCAGTTGTATATCTAACCACTCTGATACTATCTTCTTTCCCTTGTTCTACATTAAGGAGAAATTCATCGAATCTTTCTTTATTTTCTAGCTCACCATGCATATCTACTATATCTTCTGGAAATTTAATATATGGGAGGGAAATATTATCAGGATACATATAAATATCTGTTGTCTTTTGTTCACCCGTACAACCAGATATAAAAAGAAGTCCAAAAAATAAAACGAAAAAAACCTTTATTGTTTTCAAGGGTGATCACCTCTTTTTCGATTAGTCTCGAAAAATGTTGTATTAGTCCCTAATATTTTATCGCAATAGCTAAAGCTCCCCATTTTTTTTCTTGCTCTGGGGTATATATTTCATATGTACCATCCATCATTTCTTGCATTGTCCAGCCTTCACAATCAAAATCTTCAAAAGGAATAGTCTCATACATCGCTCGAAACGTATCGTATATTTTTAATTCCGTTACTTGTACTTGTAACGTTTCATCTTGTTCAGGAACCTTTATGAATTCAATCGTATCTCCAACTTTAAACTTTCTTCTTTTCTCATCATTCAAACGAACTTCAACCTTTTTCTTTCCCTCTTTAATTGATTGAAAATACTCTCCATATAAACCCATTTGATGTATCACTCTAACTTCCCTCCTTATTTTGGTTGCCTATAAACTCTTAGTGAAAAAACATAATTCATGTATTTGTTGAAATCCAACTTTTTTATATAGATTTATAGCAGTTTGATTGCTTGAATTGACGCAAAGATTTATAGATTCGATACTTTCAAAAGTGAAAAGCCATTTTAAAGCTACCGTTAATAGTTTTTGACCTATTCCTTTTCCTCTCTCACTTTCATTAACAGAAAAAAATTCAATACTTGCTTCTCCATAGGCTGGTTCTGCTTCCACATAAATATAACCGGATAATTGACCGTCATTTTCGATTACGAAAACCTTCCTATTGTCATTTAATCGGCTAATAATTTGTTGACCGCTATAATAAGTATTAGGAAAAGATTGATCGTGCAGCTGTTTCATTTCTGTGTAATATCTTTCCTCTAGTTCTAACATAGGAATTTCTTCTAGTTCATTTATTCTACTGCGGCTATAATTCAATATCGTTTGATCACTATGTTTATTAAATTTAAGGCTTTCCGCAAGCTGAAGAACTTGTTTATTTTTTTTATTTGGAAACATACTTATGGCGTTTATTTCATCAGGGAGTAACTCCATCATTCTCTTCCATAAGCTGTTGGCAATGTCCCACTTGTCTTCTTTAATAAAAGGCCCCCAAAATTCAGCACTATTACCCTCTAAATCCGCATCAAATCCTAACACACCGATTAATTCGCCCTCATCATATACAGTTAAAAAGCTGTTATTATAAGTAACATCTGTAATGTCTTCTCTAATTGAATGGGCAATTTCTAACCGATCTTTGCCACAATATCCAATATGAGATTGTTCGATACTGTTCAGTTCTGATATGAAACTAGCAACAATATCAACTTCGGAATCTTTCATTAGTTCTATTTTTGTCATGACCTAATCCCCCAGTTTGTGATTCGTAGCTCTCTATAAATACAACAGTTCATGGTAAACTTAGGTTCTACTTCTTGAAGAAACTCACCATTTATCACAACCATCACTTGATTTTATCTTCTAATTCTTTCACTCTTTTTTCTAATGTTTTCGACCTTTTTTCCGCTTCATATGCTGTATAAAACGCTCCTGAAGCAAGGGCGAATGCTGCCAGAACCCAATACCAATCCACGATTTTTCCCCCTAATATTATTTTTTAATTGCATGAACTTACAACTCCAGCATACTCTCCAAATTGCTCTTCACTTGCAACCATTCTTTGTCAATTATACTGTAAAACACTGTGTCTCTAAAATAGCCGTCATGCATAATCATATGATTTCGATGTACCCCTTCTTTAACCCCACCAATCCGCTCAATTGCCTGTTGGGACCTAACATTTCGACTGTCTGTTTTGATTTGAACACGAATGGTACCAAGTGTTTCAAAGCAGTGTTTCAATAGAAGATATTTGCATTCTGTATTAATTCGAGTTCGCCAAACAGTTGGAGACAGCCAAGTCCATCCAATTTCCAAGTTGCGGTTCGGTAAAGAGATGTTAAGAAAACGAGTACTTCCCACAATTTTTCCCGAATCCTTATCGATAATAACAAAAGGGAATTCACTTCCTTGCTCTCTCGCTTGAAGCGCTCCCGTCACAAGTTCTTTCATATCTTCCATCGATTGAACATTCATTGACATGTATGGCCATATACTTGGATTGTTACCCGCCTCAAATAACTCCTGTACGTGATGAATTTCCATAGGTTTTATCTTTACTCTATCTCCGGTTAGGACTACTGATGTTATTTCCATTATTGTTCTCTCCTTTATTAAAGTACTTAAGTTGAATAACCTCACAATTTTAACGGTTGTTAAGTAATTTACGGATGTTGTTAAATATATTTGCGAAGTTGTTAAGTAATTTTCCATTGCGGTTAAGTAAATTTGCGAAGTTGTTAAGTAATTTTCTAATGCTGTTAAGTAAATTTGAAAAGTTGTTAAGTAATTTTCTATTGCTGTTAAGTAAATTCGAAAAGTTGTTAAGTAATTTTCCATTGCGGTTAAGTAAATTTGAAAAGTTGTTAAGTAACTTTCCATTGCTGTTAAGTAAATTCGAAATGTTGTTAAGTAATTTTCCATTGCGGTTAAGTAAATTCGAAATGTTGTTAAGTAATCTTCGTTTTTTATAACTTTCTCTTCAAAACCCCTTTGCTGTTCGTTCAGACATACGAAAAGTTCCAAGTACAACAACCTTTTCTGCACTAAACATCAATGCAAATCCCCCATTTATTATTAATTCTATACTAATTCAACAAAAACAGGCACTAATCCTGCTAAGATTGGTGCCTGTTCTCGTTCTGATATTGAAAATCCCTCTACTCTAGATTCAACAGAGTCACTCATAATACCCGTTCGATTCGGGCAAATCCCTATATTCCTCTTTCGAAGATACTACTTTATGAATATAGTCTTCCAGTTTTACTAATGCCAAAGCATCTTCCGTATAATCACAAAAACTCATGTAGGTAAAGCTTTTCGTTTCTCCATTCATTTGAATGTACCACTGAGAAATGGAAGGAGGCTCCGTTTCACACCCCTCTTCTTTTTCAAGTTCCAACTCATTCATGACACCTATCTTCATCATCTCATCATATATTGCTTGTTTTTCGTCCAAAGTGAGTGAAATTTTAGCCTCGATGGTCCCGTCCTCCACAAGGTCTTTCACTACAATATCATGAAAAGTATCTATTTTTTGTTTACCATACGTTCCATAAGTAAGACTGAAATAAAAGTCCTCTGGCATCACTTCACTGTTGTGATCTTGCAGCGTATTACAACCCGGAATAAATATTAAAATAATAAGAATAGAAAAGTGCAATATATTCTTATGAATGTTAATCTCCCCTTTTAACCTTTGACGGATTTAAGGATTAAAAGTTACTCCAATTCTATTAAAAATTAAGGTCAAGATATGTATTCTATTCTTTCTACTCCTGTTTTAACTTTTCATTGTTTTGAACATATATCTTCTTTAAAGTTATGTTAATACTAGTCAAACCTAAAAAAATAAACCATAACATAAAAAAAGTTACAATTTCTCCAGTGAAAAAAGATAAAAATCCTAAAATGATAAAACTAATTCTGTACCACCAATTAAGCATTTTTCTCGATAGCCCCTTTCGAAAGTTTATTTACTCACAGCCATTTCTACTAGATTAGCAATAGTCTGCTCGAACGTTTTAGTCGGTCTATAACCTAATTCTTTCATCTAACTATTTCTTTTAGACGGTTAGGTCTCTTCATCTTCTTCCCTAGAGCATTTATCAGCCGTATAGACTAGTAGATGTATCACAATATCCTAAATCCACAATATTTCCCCTTTCCACTTCATTTTTTCATAGACATGGCAAGTTGCATTACCAGCCGTACAGGTGTTGCTGGGTTTTGCATTTGATTGACATCTCCAATAAAAAACATATCCTTTTCGGGATAGTAAAATGCTAATGAACCTGTTGAACCAGAATGACCAATTAACTCACCTTTCCCCATATAAAGAGTTGCAAGACCATTTAGTGGAACTCTCATATATCCAGCACCGTAATGAATTGGAAGCATAGAAGCCTGCAACCTGTTATTTACTTTAAGTTCATGAAAAACAGTATGATTAAATAACTTTCCTTTAAAGAAAGCCTTGATAAATACCATTAAATCACGAGCAGTAGAAACACAACCGCCACTTGCGCGAATGCTTCTAAGTAATTTTGGACGGTAAAAGGCAGTGTTCTTATAATAAACATATGGGATAAAATCTTCCTCATCTTTCGGGAGATAAGTATTTTTGAGTTTTAAAGGATCAAAAATTAATTGTCTATACACATCTTCCAATGTTGAATTAGTAACTTTTTCAATTATTTTTCCGAGGATTTCAAAGTTTATATTTGCGTAATGAGCTCTTTTTCCCATATCTGGTGCAAAGTATGGTTTTATTTCCTTCGTCTTCATTATAGTTTCATTGAAATAAATCTGCACATCCTTATAAATAGCACGTTTTCTCGACTTATTACTCCCCTCCTCCATCACATCCCTCAATCCACTTGTATGAAACAAAAGGTGAGAGATTGTAAGTCTATTAGAATACTCTTGTCCTTTGTAAACGTGAAGGTTCCTTAATGTGTCTTTTTTAAAATACCTTGTTATTTCATCATCCAATGACAGTTTTCCCTGATCCCTCAAAATAAAGATACAAGTGGTTGTGAACAGCTTTGTGATACTTGCAATAAAGAATGGCGTATCTACATTCTTACCCCCGTACCCAAAACTGTATGAAACATCTCCATTGGAGTTTTCTACGAGAAGAACAGATTCATGTATTAGCTTTTTCTTTGTAACGTTTCCGAAAATTTTTTTGAATTTTTGTTTTTGAATTTCCATATGGCTAACCTCCCCCCATGTAATTCATTAAAATAACATTTTAACTTAAACTATTGTTCTATTAAATGAACTGGTTGCGGAAGTTCGTTGAATGTGTACTTTACTGTTATATCTTATTTAGCAAGTTCAAATCCATACCACTACTTCCATCTCTTTATGTCACTAACTAAATACGATTGAAAAGGATATAAGTTCCATTTTAATAATTCCTTATTGAACTAGCTAGTTAGTACTTCCACAAAAAAAAGCATTTCTCCTTCATGAAGAAACGCTACCGTTAGTGCAATTATTAAAAATGCAACAAAGAAATGTTCTGGGTCTTCTTCCCAAACCCCGTCATCACATACTATTTTAGTAGTTTGACAATTAGCCTGTTAATCTACAATATTACGAATTGAATATTTTAAAAATAATAAACATTATGACTTGACAAAATTATCCTATTCTATTAATTTTTTACTAAGACAAAATATAGGAGCTGAATAAATGGGTTATCTGATTATTTCCATTCCAGTAGAAACAATGTTTATCATTTCCCTTTCACTTTTAGTTCTAGGGTTTACCTTAAATAAAATAGTAACAAAAATAAAGGGTGCTCCACTGGACACTTGGCAAATCATTGTACCGATACTAAAGGTATTTGGCATATTTTTTCTTATTATGGGCTTACTAAAATTTTAGCAAGGAGTTCGATATGAAAATAGTAAAATATGTAATGATATTCATGTTCGTTTTGTTGCTTTCAGCTTGCGAGGAAACTGTTGATACGGGAATAAAAGAAGTAGTAGAAGTAAGTGAAGGCGTTTTTACTGTTGCCCATGAAACTTTCCAGCAGACTTTCGAAATTATCCCGCTATATGAGAATTTCCATGAGTACATTGAAAAGAGTGAAATAGAAGATGCAAATTTGCGGTTTTTGTATTTAGAAACTGTGTTTCTCCCATCCTGGGACAAGTGTTTTAAAGATGGTGAATATCTAGATTTAATGAACAACTACATACAAAATCCTCCCACTAACATACACGACACAAAAAGAATTGTTAATGAAATGATGAATGCCAATCTTGAAGAAGTTGTGCAAGCAGCATTGAAGAAATCATCTGACATACTCCCAGGTCCTGATACTACAGTTTGTATCCTTCCCTACAATCAAAACGCTGGTGGTGTAGCATTAAATGTAGGTGCAGGGAAGATCGTCATCTTTTATAACAAACAATTTTATAATACAGAAGATACCTTAGCCGGTACAGTGGCACACGAATACCATCACAGCGTTTGGACAGATGAACATTATTCAGGTGAACCTATGACACTATTAGATTATTTAATATTTGAAGGTCGAGCGGAAAGTTTTAAACGTATCCTTTATCCAGAGGCAAGTATTTTCACCGTATCGCCACAACAAGAAGAAGCGAACTGGAATAAAATTGAGAGAGAATTGGATTCAACTAACTACGAATATAATCAACAAGTGATATTTGGAGGAGGAGGATTTCCGAGACTTTACGGTTATGCTATTGGATTTAATATAATGCAAGACTTTTTGGAGAATAATCCCGATGCAACGATTGAGGAATGGACAGCACTATCACCGGAAGAGATCTTAGAAAAAAGTAATTATGTGGATCGTTTTAGATAGATTTGGATTTTCCTATTTAAGCATAGTAAACAACAACGGTAGGACTTTACATTGTAAAGTCCTTACATAGTTACGGGATAGATAAGTGGTTTATTCTTCAATTAAGGATTTATACTCTTCTACATCATCAAATTTTGGAGAAAAGTAAACAGGTGTTTTATCAATATTTTCCAATGTAATTGGTTTACCATCATTTAGTTTTTTTACGATAATTTCAAAGGAATCATCACTATTTAATGTAATTTCAAATTGTTGAATATCTCCATTAATTTTATATACACCGTTGTCTAATTGCTCGTACGTTCCTTTATCTACTTCCCTGTTATCAATGTATTGAATAAAACTATTATCGATAGGTTGAAATGAAAGTTGAACAACATAGCCATTTACATGTTCACTTTGATAGCCACCTTTTAACACAGGATTTTTAGTAAATGCACATCCTCCTAATACTAAAGCAAAAAAAATAGCTAGAACTATCATACTTGATATACTTTTGCTCATAAAATTACCCCTTTCAAGCATTTGCTGGAACAAGGCGACTTTTCATTTGCTATTACTTTCCCGTTGTTCGAGGTTACTCGTCTTCCTTGTTTAGTATATTTATAGCTCCGATTACTAATACCACAAACAACACTACTATACTTAATCTTAGTATGTATATTTTTGTAAGAAAACTAAATATGACTATTGGAAGTCCGATCATTACTGTCATCGTAGAAAATTTTGTATAACGGATAGCTTTTGTAGACGGTTCTATTTCCCCGTTGTACATCCATCTTTTTCCGAATAATAAGCTTTCCTCAGGTTCTATATACGTCCATATTAATACACCATATAAGGGGATTAACAAAATGGTGCTGAGAATTATACTAGAAATACTAATATCCATGTATCTCCCTCTTTCTTTATTTTTGAAAAAAGCCAACAAAATGATTGTTGACTTTCATTGAACAATGACACTATTAATATTCACTCATACTATCATCTGGCAAATCACTCAGAAATAAAGCTTTACTAAGTAACTCGATATCAGAATGAATAGATTCTTTAAGGATTGGATCGTCACAATTATAATAATCACTCACCAATCGTTTAAGTTCTTGCACAATTAACTCGATTGGGATCACTTAAGAAAACTCCTTTATTTCGTTTAAATTAATTATTAAACAACATTGTAGCAATTGGAAGAGTTTCGACAAAATATGCAAAAATTCATTTCTCGTCCATTGACTAGTTTCTTAGTCGTACATCTAGGTTTGTCACTTCTGAGACAAAATTCTTTAAGATTACTAACCTTCAAGAAACCTCGCATTCATTCCTATTTAGGGCTTGTTGAATTATAACGGTTTCCAATTATGATCTTTTATATCAGATTTATTAGGAGATCTACCAAATTGTAAGCTTCTTTCACCTTTAGCCCAAAATTTTAGAAAGTTTTGTTGGGCCTTTCTAAAGGATACATAGTTGGCACCCGTTTCATCAGGATATTTGTATTGGTATCCATCGTCTTCCCAAAAGCAAATTTCACATATTTCATATGTATTTGTTTGAAGTATATCTCTAAGTAAGTACAATCTCTTCTCTACAAAAATTAAAGCATTTCCCCTCTTGAAGAGAAACACTCTAATACTTAATTATTATTATTTTTGCTCTTCCAGTCCTCAAACTCTCCCCAGACGATGTATGCAAGCCCTATAATAAAAGCTAATAAACTAAAATTACTTAAAGTGTCGCCAACGTAATATAACATCGCTTCATATAAAGATTTGTCCCAACTAAGAACTCCCGAACCGAAGATTGAAGCACTTATATATTTGGAAGATATTAAAAATGCAGAAATTGCAATAAAAGCAACCCCGGCTCCTCTCTTTGTCATTCCACTCACCCCCATTTTGTTTGTCCGTAAAAAGTTCGGAATTTTTTTACTATTATGAAAACGATATTACGTCCCAAAGCTTCCGGAATGATTTCAAGGATTACTTAGTTTTCTTTCGTGGTAAACGGAAATTCGTAAGTTTTACTTATATTTATAAGAATAGACCTCATATTTTGTACATCATTCCTATTAGTAAGCATGAATATTTCATTATCTTTATAATGGAATTCAAGGCTTTGCTCTTTAGTTGAATCATCTATGATTAAATATACTTTCTCTACATCTTCCCAACTGTATTTAACTTGATCTTCAAAAGGAGAATCCACAAAAATAAATCCAGCTGAATTTAAGACTGTAATTGGTTTCAATCCAAAATACATAAAACATGCCGCCAAAACGGTACAACTAAAAATGATGGCTATTTTTCGCTTGTAATAAAAGTATGCTGTAACTGAACCTATTAATAAAAACAACCAAGCTATCATAAAAAATCGATATGTAATACTTGGTGTTTCTATCATCCAAGCAGATTCTGTATTACTCATATCAAAAAGAACTCTTTGAACAGTATAAGGAAGTAACCAGATAATTAGTGGAGATAACACTATTAAAGTAATAGTACTTACAATAAAATAATGCTTTCTTTCATAGTTCTTTTTCATTACACATCCCTCCCTTTTAATTAATACGTTGTCGTTATAAATAAGTTTCGAATTTTCTGCATTTAATACAAATAGAAAAAGAACAAGATTCAGCAATACTTGTTCTTCAACATCATTTATTTTACATAATGCTTTTTAAAATCTGGATGTATGGAAAATTTACGGCGTAAGTTCACGAGGTTTTCCCCGAAACTTCCTTCTAAAATTTCTCTATGTTCCTTCATTATTTCCATAAGATATAAATCATGAATGACAAATTCCGTAATTGGCATGACTAGCCCTACATGCCTTGTCCATGCTGCGCGACTATCTTTCCCTAATGAGACAATACCGGCTACTACTTCGGAATCATCTGCACTAATAACAAGCCAACGGCCACCATATTCTTCTGTAATATCTTGTCCCATATAATGATGGTACACATTCGCAAAGTCAGCGGAGATTTCTCTTCTAACCCTTGTTTATGTCATTGATTACGCAAAAAAATTGTTAAACAACGCCAAATTCCAGAAGGTTTTCCAAAAATCTACTGGGTTAATTTTAGTAGGGTTTGGTGTTAAAACTGGAATATAAGATCCAATGTAAAAAATTACACCGCTCAGATAACTGAACGGTGTTTTTGTCGTCATTTGGATGAATAATTACATATTATTCAAATACCACTCTAAAAATATATCTTTCTCCATTACATTCAAAACACACGGTGCATTTACTTGTTGCTCTAACTTTAAATATTCCTCTGGAAATTCAGACTGAACGCCAACCCTAATATAAGGTAGTTTTGCTTGAGATTTTTGAGATCGAATATTTGATAGCTTAGCACCTGCAAAAACATATTCTAATCCCATTTTTGCAAAGGCTGTATATAGGATTTCTGCTTTTGCTAACGCATTATAACCTTTTCCCCAATATTGATGCCCAATCCAAGTACCAATATGGCAAGTTTTGTTTGCCTTATTAATATCTTTTAATGTGATAACTCCAATTACATCTTCATTTTCATTTAGAATAACTCTTGAATATTGTTTCCCTAATATTTCTTGTTCGAGAATAAATCCAATAAAATCCAACGTTCCTTTCAGCGAGGTTTGCTCGCACGTAAGTCCTAATGCATCTTTTACTTGTGGTGCCGATGATAGGGCTGACATTGCCTTCGCATATTTTTTTGATGTGGTACTAAAAATACTCTCATCATTTTATAACCACCATTTTTCTTGAGGAATTAAAATAGTATTAAGTTCAAAATTACTTTCAAACCAGTCTTTTATAAGTGTCCTTTTTACAAGGTATTCCGAAGCAGAATGCGATACACCAATGAGTGACATCGAGGTGTCCCTAGCGTAATCTTTCATCTTTTCATATTTCATTCTTCCATAATAATTATCAATATGACAACGAATTTCACCCGTTATATACGCTTGCACACCTTTTTCTTCTGCTTCTTTCATCCATTCGACTTTATCACCACAACCAGCAACGATAGCAATTTTTTTGATATTATTTAAACGTTTCCCTTCAAAATCTACATAAGGTAGTTCAAAGATTTCTTTCAACTGTTGTTCTAATGCGTCAGTATTTGTCTCTTCGATTTTACAAATTAGAACAAGATTATTTCCTGTATCGTCTGGTAAAAACCCATCAACAATCTTAGCATTTAATGCTTTTGCAATCGCAACACTTGTGCCCAAATGTTTATGATAATCTAAAGGTATATGGCACGTGTAAACAGATAAGTTTTTTTCCTTTATTTTTCTTATAAATTCTTCTTTAATCGGTATGAATCCTCTTCCCCATTTACCATATGGATCTCCACATTCCATGAGTAACGGGTGGTGCATAAATAATAAATCACCTTCTTGACTTTCTTTTATAAACCTTTCTAGAACATGGTCAGTAGGAAAAACAGCTAAAAAGACATTGTTTATTTCGGAAGCACCTCTCAACATTAGCCCATTGAACAGTTCAGTAAAATTTTTCTCAAACTCACTTTTCCAATTAAACTTTATTAGGTCATACACATCTGGAATAAACCTGCTAAAACTAGGATCCTTACCAAAAGCTTTTATATCAAACTCTTTATCTAATTTTTTAACAACTCTATCTAGATACACCATAGTTTAGATCTCCTTTTAGTGGCCCCTTTATCAAAATATTACTTTTCCAAAGCTTTTCTTATATTAACAATATTGCTTGGATTAGCAGCCCATTTATTCATAAGCTCCATCTGTTTGAGCTTCAAATCGTGAAACGGTTCTTCTACCATTTCCACTTCATTGAACCTTTCATCAAATACATTCGCTTCCTTAAGCTTCTTATAACCACCGAATCCTACATCGTCATTTAGCAACCAAACAACTTTTTTAATATGTGCAAACAAAATACCACCCGTACACATCGGACAAGGTTCTAAAGAAGTGTAAATAGTGTACTTTTCCCGACTAATTTTTGCGTTTAAGATCGCTTGACCAGCATTTCTAATCGCATTAATTTCAGCATGAGACGTGGCATCTTGATTGGGAAAAACTTGGTTTCTCCCTTTTGCAATTAGATTGTACTGTTCATCAACAATTACTGCTCCTACTGGATATGTATTTTCAGATAAAGCTCGTTCTGCTTCTTCTAACGCCAATTCTAGATAGTATCGATCTTTATTAATACTCATTATTTCTTAACCTCCCCTCCAATAACGGTTTGGTATCGATTAGAATAACTTCCACAAAAAGAGCACTTCTCCTTTTTGTTCCCCCACATAACCCATCTACAATCAACAACCCATTCCCGATAACATACATTACAATATACAACGGAAGGAGATAGTAATGTGATTCAACAATCATATAAACGTGTATCATTCACTGGAGAACAACCATATCCAAAAACACGTTCGTTACTAGACTCATTGCTAGAAGGAGGATACATTTTATATGCGAGGCATGCCGAAGCAACTGTTGGAGTCGATCAACCGAACCTTAACTTTCAAGATTGTTCGACCCAAAGAAATCTTTCCTCTACTGGAAGAAGACAAGCGATTATTTATGGCGAAACGATACGTCGCTTGCGAATTCCAATTTTAAAACCTATAATTTCAAGCCCTTTTTGTAGAAATATAGAAACAGCCGCCCTTGCTTTTGGATTGGTCAATATTCAGATTGATCGATTTTGGTTTGACGTATATAGATTAGGGGGGATTATAGGTGATTCGGAGCGATTAAGAATACTAAATACTCTGAACTTAGTGCTAGAAAGCCCTCCACCTTTTAGAACAAACAAAGTAATCATCGGTCATAACTTCCCAGAAGGATCTGGTTTGGGGAATATTCCGGATATGGGTACAGTTATTGTAAAACCGCTTGGGCAAGGGAATGGATATGCAGTGATAGGTCGACTTTCATTAGAGGAATTGATCAATTTAATGAAGTAATAACAGTGGATTGATATTTTCAAAGTCCCAAAAACGGATGTGAAAGAAAAATTGTCCACTGTCCCTCCCTATTTTCCTAAAATGTCTTCTTCACGTATCCCATAAAATTCTGCAAGTTTTTTCAGTAATTCTTCATCTATTTCCTGCTTATTTCTCTCTATCGCACTCATTCTTTGTACGGAAACATCCATTTCTTTTGCAACTAATTTTTGTGTGTAATTTCGTTCAAACCTTAGCATTCTTAAATTATAGCCAACCGAGTTAATCATAACTGTCCTTCCTTCTCGTTGTATATCTTAAAAATCCAATTATGTATCTTTAAAAGAAAGCGCAAACCAACGCTCTTTCATCTGAATTTTTTCACCATTTCTTTGAAAATGGAATCTAGCTAAATTGTCATCTTTTTCTAGATGAGGAACTTCCCAGAACACGGTTACTTTATTCACATTATAATCCGCTAGTTCGTTCGCAAGCTGATCACTATAAAATTCTATAATTTGTTTCGTTTCATTGATGTCCGTATTCTCATATTTAAGGTGAGATGTCACAACATAACCGCCATCTATTAAATTATCATCTTCCATGACCTCTATATGACCAATGAATGTTTTATCCATGTTTTCTTCAATAACTTGCTTGGCTCCCTGCTTAATTTCTTGGAATGCTACCGAATCATTCATGCCAAAATTGATTATAGAAGTGAAAGCAAATGTTAAAAAAAGAAGAACGATCATGAAAGGTAATGCAAGTTTTTTAATTTCCCCGCTATACAAAATTCTCTCTCCTTTTGTAGGTAAAATTGACTGCATTGATGTAAATTAAAAGAATAGCACAGAAAAATCTAGTAATTTTATACATTAATTGTATTAAACATCATACCTCATTCTCCTACAAAAGTCCTAAAATATTCCTAGAAGAATATTTTTTATAGATTAATATAGGGAGTGAACAAATAAATAAAAGACATAACGTCTTTAAAATCATTAAAGAATGTTATGTCCTAATTATTTTTAAAAACCTAGAAACGAAAAACTCCTTAACTTTTTCTAGTTTTATAGTAATACAGTAAAGCAGCTAGTGTCATTCCTAAAGAAAAACCTATTCCAAAGCCGGCAATTTGAATAAAAGAATTTCCTACCATCATACCAATCGTACTTAATAACGAGCCACCAAATAATCCACAAACCATTCCATAAACTAAATAGTTTTCTAATTTACGATTTTTATTGTCTTTATTAGTTTGCATCCCTCTCCCCCTAATCATTTAATTTCTATGTTTGTTAAGCAATAAATGCTTCCAATAAGGAGCCGATGAACATTAAAATAAAAAAGCTAAAAGTCATAATAATATTTATAATCATGGTTACTTTGCTGTTTCCGACGTATCCAAATATAATCCCAATTGGATTGATGATAAAAGTTAGAAGCCAATAGCCATACCCGTACTGAAACAAAAAGTTAGGTATCCACGTTGCCATTCCTATAAAAAAGCAGAGGTAGGATAAAATAATACATAGCTTTCTATTATTCATCTGCACCTTTAGCTATCCTCCCTATCTCTCCATTATCCTTATTTCACGTTTCGGCCTTAAAAATAACGATTTATCGATAACCGAGGATAAATCTATTTGAGGATATTCTCGTTGAATAAGTTCATAAACGTCCCCAATTATGTCTTCTAATTCTTTTACGGAATTGGAAGGGTGATCCAGAAAGATGGAATCTAACCGATTTACTATATTTTCTGGGGTAATATCCATTGATTGTAGTGATTGTTTTTGCCATTTAAATGCAGGGTGATGCACGTATTGTCGATTTAATCCGAATAACATTCCCATCACTTTCGTTTGCACCTCTACCATTACCTTATAAAGCATTAACCAATCTTTCCGGTTGAGCAGTGCCTCCCGATTATTCCATCTGTTTCCTAAATGAATATTTTCTTCTATCATTGCTAGACTTAGTTCTACTGGGTAGCTATTTACTTTTTCCTTCATACTTTTAATCACTAAATCTCCACTGAGTGAAACTCCATCGTGAACCGTTGCTACGATACATTGCTTATCTAAATCTGTGTCAAATGATAGGGTGACATCATCTATTATCTGTTTTATTGTATGTGTTAAAAAATTACTTATTTCTAATTTAACCTCTTCAGTTGTATACGTTTCAGACCATTCATCATCTTCGAACGGGTGAAAGTCAATAATATCTCCTTTTACCTTTTTGATTGGAGTTTTTCGATCCTCATCTGATGGTGCTTCATTCCAAAAAACGAACAATTCAATATCGGAATATTCATCCTCCCAGTTCCTTGATACGGAACCTCCTAGTAAAACAGCTTCAACCTTTGGGTTCAACTTGTATATTTTTGCTACTACATCTGCTAATTTCTTTAAATTCATAAAACCATTCCCCTTTCAATAGTTGAAACACTAACTCAATTGGATTATACTGTCAATATTTTCATATGTCTTTCTGAGCGGCAACTTTGATTCCTTACTATATAGTAACTAAAAAAACCACAAAGAGAATATGATCTATGCACTCTCTTTGCGGTATGTTTTCGTTGTATATAAAGAAGGTTGGTCATGGTGACAGGTCACTACCTACCAAATAATGGATGGACAAGGGACCTGTCCACTAGCGTTGCATGACTTCCAAAAAAATCCATAATTTCAATAATTATGGATTTACATTTAATAAAAAAACTCCTATTGTAGAATGTGTGACCTTGTTTTGTTCCCTTAAACAAACAAGTCATCTACAAAGGAGCTTTAAAAATGAATAAAGATAGTATAGAACGTGAAATGCTTATTTGTCAATGTTTATCACTTCTTCCTACTGAGGATTTTGATTGTCCATTATTGGATTATAGTAACTATAAACTTTCAACTAAATCATTGGTTAAAACGTTTGTAGCTGCTCAACTGGATCATTGGAGTTCCTATAGCCATATGGAAGAAAAGCTTGAGGCTTATCCAGAGCTTCGTATGGAAATTGGGATAGAGGAAATCAGTAGATCACAGTTAAGCCGTAGAATTAACGAACTGCCAACTGAACTAGTACAAAAACTATTTATAAAAGTTGTAGAGAAACTCTCTCAACTTACTAAAGGGTTAATGGGACTTCCAAATGGGTTAGGTAGGTTACGAATTATTGATTCTACTGAAATAAAGTTACCTCATAATTTATGTGACTGGGCAAAGATTTCGAAGAAGAAAACTGGCGTTAAAATGCATACAAGACTAATGGTTGCGTCACCCGATGTTGTATATGCAGACAAGATTGTACCATCTTCCGGAAGGTTAAGTGATTTTGAAAGTTCGGATGTAATGATAGAAGAATCAGACTATATCTATATAATGGACCGTGGCTATCCTTCAAGAGAGAATCTGCAATCCTGGCAAGCGAAGGAGATATCGTTTGTAGCACGGGTATCCAAGTCACTGCGATTGGGTATCTTGGAAGAATATACACCTACCCACTCATCCGTGGTTCAAGACGCAAAAGTATCCTATACTGTTTCTCAACCACCAGTTCGGTACGTAGAATTCATCGATGAAAAACAAAGAACGTATAGAATTCTAACGAATAGATTTGACCTCACAGATCAACAAATAATGGAATTATATCGAGCAAGATGGACGATAGAGTTGTTCTTTAAATGGATCAAACAGCACTTAAGATTTACAAAAATATGGAGTACAAAGCCGCAAGGAATATGGAATCAAATGTTTTTAGCCTTGATTGCATATGGGTTAACTTTAATCGTTAAACTCCAAACTAACTCTAAAAAGACACCTTGGGAATTCTTTAGACTACTACAAACCTATCTGTATAAAACAGTAGGCTCATTTACTAAAGCGTTAAATAAGAAAAACAAAAAAACGTCTAAAGGAAGACAAAAGGTTCCAATACCAAAACAAAAGGTGTCGCCGGAACTTGGAAATGTAGCTTTGGATAAAAAGGGAACTAAGGAAAGAAAACGTCGATAGGAATTAACAATTGTAAAAAAAAGGGAACAAAGTCGAAAGTAACCTCGTTTCCCTTTTTTCTTTATGCGGACAAAAGCGACTTGAAAAAAAATACATAAATTCAACTAAGAGGAAATCGTGCAACGCTAGTGGGACCTGTCCCTATGTCCACACCTCTGTCCACAACTATCCTACATTTGTTCCTTTAGTTTGGACATTTATTTCAGCTTTTTTTGCTCTTCGAGACCAGACTACTACTGGAACAAGTAACAAGGATAAAATTCCACCAACTAAGGATAAGGTTGTGTAACTGGAGCCGGCGACAACCATTCCGGATAATGCTCCCCCACCAGCACCAGATAGTGCAATTAAAACATCTACTTTACCTTGCGTTTTTGCTCGTGTTGAAAATTCGGTAGAGTCCACAATAAGTGCAGTCCCGCTGATCAATCCAAAATTCCAACCTAAACCAAGTAAAGACAGAGCAATGACTAGAAAAACCATGGAATCTCCAGGTGCAAATGCTCCTACTACACCTGCTAAAAGTAATGTAGTTCCAGAGGCTATAGCCATTACAGTACGCCCCAATTTATCAACTAAAAAACCAGTAACGAGTGAAGGGAGATACATTGCCCCTATATGAAAACCAATAACAAGCCCTACTGCCCCTAAGCCATGACCATGATGTTGCATATGAACCGGTGTCATCGTCATAATTGCCACCATTACGATTTGAGTAAGCACCATAATAGTCGCACCGACGATAACTCCTCTTTTATTTTCAACATGTTCATTTAATGCTGTCTGCACTTTTGAATGTTGTTCTAGTTTGGATGCTTCTATCATTCTAGCAATAACTAACGGATCTGGACGAAGCATGATGAAAAGGACAAGACCCGCTAGAATATATGCGACAGCTGATAAAATGAAAGGTCCTGCAAGTGCTGGAACTCCAATTGATACAGCAACATTCCCCATGACATTTACTAAGTTTGGACCAGCAACTGCACCAAATGTGGTAAACACCATCGTAAGACTAATAGCTCTTGCTCGCTGTTTACTAGTTGCTAAGTCCGTGCCTGCATACCTAGCTTGTAAATTGGTTGCTGTCCCTGAACCATAAATAAACAGGGAAATAAATAACAGGAATATACTATTAATTAGTGCCGCAATGATAACTCCTATTGCTCCTAGTCCACCTACTATAAAACCAGCTGTTAGTCCCGTCCTACGACCATAACGTTGCGAAAGTCTCCCGACGACTAATGCTGCCCCTGCCGAACCTAACGTAAATAAAGCTGTAGGTAGTCCAGCAAATGCATCTGTTCCAAGCATCTGTTGCGCAAGAATAGCCCCTACGGTAATACCAGCTGCTAATCCTGCCCCACCAAAAATCTGTGAAATACTCACAATTATTAACGTGCGTTTATATAACATCCTTTGTTTTTCTTCAGAATCTATGTAACTCTTATTTATTTGAAAAGACTTACTAGCCATTAGTTAGGACCTCAATTCATCTATTATTGTGGACATAGGTCCCTTGTCCTCCTAATGAATGGATGAAAAAGGATGCCTCTGTCTATTTTTTTCTAAGTATATCAGTTGCTGTTATTCTAGTCAGCCTATTCTTTTCTTTTACAGATTCCATCGTACACAAATAAAAGGACAAAGAAACCTTTGTCCATATTACCCTTCTCGCTCTGCTATTTTCGGAGGCTGTTCCATCCATTCTCTTTCAATCATTAAGTTCAAACCATCTTCCACAAATGCGCCAGTTTTAGTAATAAAACTTGCGTACATGGCACTAATATCTCTTCGCATAGTGGTCGATAATCCGGCACCATAGCCAGCAATTCCTAAACCAGAAAGTATGCCGATAACATATAACATAAACTGTTCAGAAAAAGGTGCCACGGTAGACTTTGTTAGACTTTGATCCGATGACATTCCGAGAGGTACATCATTTTCTTCCAAAATATCATAAACGGATGTTGAGATTTGCTTACATAACTGTTTTCCTCTTAGGAAGTAATTTTGAATTTCACGATCTTTCGTTACTTGTGAAAAACCGGTACATATTACTTTTCCCATATTATTTTGGATGGCATTAAGTGCTAAATGTGTAACTTCCATCGCTAACAATGGTCTTCTTCTGCCGAACCAGCCCGTCAAAATACTATCTTTATTAATAAAATCCACCTCTGATGGGTAATTCATAGAAGGCATTCTTATATAAATCCCTTTTTCTTGCATACAATTTACAACCTTGTTATAAAAATCTGATACATCATCAATGTATTGCTTAAACATTTTCCTTATATCTTCCCTTGCAGACATGGTTAGGTTCGCTGTATGTGTAGCAACTCCAAATTGACTCATTTGTAAAACAGATTGTATGTAAAACACATCCGAAAATAACTTTGGTGCATGAGAGACAACATGTTTTTCCACTTTAAAACCAGTAGGAATCACGATTTTCTCCTTTAAAAATAACTGTTCTATTTCAGCTTCGTGTTTTCGGGCTAATTGATTAGACTCCTTCAATATTTCAAGTATATCGGGGTCATCACATGTTTCTTGGAAGTGAGCAATGAAACAAATTACTACATTGATATTCATATAAGTAGACCAAAGCCCAGAAATTTCTGCACTTGTTAATTTAACTATTTCTGATTTTTCGCTCAATAGATTCGCCTCTTATTCTTATAATATCTCTTTTCAAAACAAAAATATTCTCCATGAGTGGGCAGAGGGACAGGTTCGGTACTGAGCTGACTCCCTGTCCACATCTTAATTAATATTTGTACTCTCCTGGATTTTTTGTTTTTCTGCTACTTTTCTCACCCACCCGATCCAGAGTCTTGTTACTAATGATTTTACATTTAGGCTAATAAATGAGTGATACCATTTCCAACTTCGTTTAAATTCAATTAAACTTGTCTTTCGTTCTGCCCAAAGTTCTATTAAAAGCATTGGAATAGTGAAATAGAAAAGTTTTAAAAAGATAATGCTTGGCCTGTCCTTATCTGTGAACTGATTATAAACAATTGTCATTGTTGGGTATAATAAATAATCAAATAAAATATTTGTTTTAAATAGTTTTGGAAATTGACGTGTAGGATATTGGACAATTTTATAAGATACAATTACTTTATCAATTATTCCATTGGTAACGGCATTCCACAGATAAACCAATAACCAGTCTTTAATTGGTGGCTTTCTAAGCACAAATGTTAACAACCCAATTCCAAATACAAATAAGCTTCGTAATATATACTTATCCACTTTCTTATTTCCTTGCACTTATTGATACACCTCCTCCATTACTTACTCTTCCACCCTTGCTACACCTAACGCTAAATTTTCCCAAAGAATCTCTTCTACCTTCTCCACGAATTCCTTTGGACACTCGATAACGATAATGACTTCAGATTTCTTACCTTTTATGACCCTATGACGTTTACGAACGACTTTATAAATAAAATAGTCAATAAGAAACCCTACAATAAATCCAGTAGCTGCACCAATTAACCCCCAATATATTGGTCCCCATTCTAAAACAAAACCGACACTCGCTCCAATAACAGCAAATGCCGTTCCAATTGCCGCCCCCTTATCAAACAAACTAACACCATCTGCTCGGTGAAGTGTATCGAACAACCGTCTTTCTTCTATACGGCTATTCAGGGGCACAGCAAGAATACTTTCTCTTTTTATACCTGATTTCTCTAAGGAAGAAATGGCTAATTCAAGATAGGACGAATGTTCAAAAGTAGAGAAGACTTGCATCACTTAACCTCCTCCATTGTGTTTGGAAACTTCACCCGATATTGCTGATATTTTTCTGTCAAAAATTTTCGTTGTTCACTCTCATAAAGTTTATTATTTTCAACCGTATTTACATAAGAATCATAAATTGAAAATCCGAAATGGGAAGGAATAAAAAGTAACCATTGTGGATTCATTACTTCTGTTGCTTTCGCTATTTCCCCTAAAAAAAGATAATGAAACGCAACTAATATATTTGAGAAATATACAAATAAAATCATAAAGGCCATTGTAAAAATCGCAGTAATTACGCGGTGTATATACAGTTGACCTAGTCCAGGTGTAAAAAGAGACCAAATGATTGCCATGATTGGTCTTCTTTTATCTAAATAATTTATTTCTAAAGCACCAATCGTATATGAGTTAAAATCAGCATTTTCGTGTTCCGCTAATATAAACACTTTATTCATATCAACAGACGTACGATAACTATCCCATATCGCATAAATATAAACAGGAATATATAAAAGCATCCATCTAGGTTCGAGAACCTCTTTTGCCATCTCAATATTCCCGGTAAAGGAATAAACCATTGCATGATTAATATTTGCCATATTATTCACTAATATCTCCCATATAAACAATGCATACCCTCTAAGATATTTTGATAGAAGCAGATGTCCGAAACCTGGAAATGCTGCTGACCACCACGCAATGATGTATGGATTTCTCAAATGTAATTGCGTAGTACCAAGAGCGCTTACATGCGCTTTAAACCGCCGTTCTTTATTAGTAGAGTTGAAATTATTCAAATTATAATCGCCTCAAAACTTTATACTTTGATTGATAAACCTTTACAATTTTATGTTAAACTATTTGATTCAAATTATACGTGAGGTGGAGGGTTAGAGGGACAGGTCCCTTTCCCACAAAAAAAGATGAACAAGAAATCTTGTCCATCCTTTCATCTAATTATCTAGTAATCCATACAATTCTTGCTTTTGAGTCCCAATGTGTTTTTGCTTTGGTTGTTTCATTTACTGTTCGTAACGAAGCATACACTCGAGAATTAATTATTTGAGGTGCTTGTGTTAGTTTTACTTTTTTCCCGTTAACAGTAGCGTTTCGATTGTTCACATCCATAATTCCATTGGAACGCTTGTCCCGAACTGTTATTCTGTTCGTTTTTTTATTCCATTGATAACTCATTTTAAAGTTATCTGCTACCCCTTTTATTGGTACATACAGTGTATTATTACGAACTAATGCATTTCCTTGCACATTAGCAACTCTTCCATTAATAACAACTGCTATATGATTTTTATTAGATAGCCTTTGATTAATTGTTAATAAATTTACGTGTATAAAGCCTCGAACTGACCCGGCCTGAACTTGATAAAACTCTCCAGTTCTACCTACTATATTTACGTTTTGATTTCTTTTTGCTTTACCAACGATTGTTGATGAAGTAGTTGCCGACTTCCTAATGTTTGCTACATTGACGCTTACTTTCCCTGTAACTCGTGTACCAACAGCAGCTACTGAAGGCGTCGCTGATTTAGGTTGAACAGTTGTTGCAGGTGGCGTAGTAACTTTTGGTGGCGCGGGTTGAGCTACTGGTTGACTCGCTACCGGTTGCTCTTTCGGTTGAACTACTGGCTCACTTGTAGCTGGTTGTTCTTTCGGTTGACTAACTTGCTCTGGAACAGGCTCTGTTACGACTGGTTGAACAGTTTGTTGCGTAGCTTTTGCTAGTGTATGTTGTACGTTTGCACTAACTCCTGACGAATTTTTTGCTTCTATCGTATAAGAATAAGTGCCATTAGGGACGGAAGTAACTGTCCAAAACTGGGCAAGGTCCCCGGCCTTTCTCGTTACATCACGAATGAGTGTCGTAACAACTTTATTTGCCGAATCTCGCACTGTAATTGTTACAGGTGCATCTTGATTTAAGGAGTATCTAATAATTATTTGGTCATTTTTAGCGTCATATTCAACGCGCTCGTTTGTTATTTGCAGTGGTGTCACTTGCTCTTGAACATTACTTACTGGGTGTGCTGCATATTGGATAACTGGCGTTAAAGTTGTTCCTGGATAATAAAATTGCAGTATTTCTGCTACTTTAAATCCACGATCCGCCATTCCTTTTGCACCCCATTGGCTCATACCTACACCATGGCCCCACCCTCGACCATTCACTACGATGGAAGTATTGGTTTCTCTTACACTGTCTACTAAATAACTGCGGATTAAATTAATTCCAATCATCGCACGAATTCGTTGTGCTGTTGTATTTTTGAATTCCACAGTATGAAGTCTAATCGTACCATCTGTATTTCTTACAAAATCTTTCGTAGCAAGAGATCGAACAAAGAAATGAACAGTAATATCACCATTTCTTACTCGCCCCCCTGATGTTACTTGATTCGAAAAGTTCATTGTCGGAATCGAGACGATTTTTATTTCTGTATTGGAGTATCCATTGTTGTACAACCACGTTTTAATATTATTTGGAATCGTAGTGTCTCGTTCTCTCGTTTGCGACCACCACGATTCAGGAGTTAATAAGTTTAAATTGGATGTGTCAATTTGTGTTTTATTAATGGTAAAATTCCAAGCATCGATTGAATCATAAGGGTCGTCTTTTATTGGCAAATAAGAAAGACTTGTCCCACCCCAAACGTTTGCATTTGATTCCGTTCTTCCACCGTTACTGGAAGAGTAAACAGCAGAAATGTACCGTCCGTTATGCATTAATGTTTGACCGCTCGTTTCATTAACAGCTCTAGTGCTATTTGCATGCCAAGCGTACCCAGCATACACTTGGAAATTAATTGTATCGTCAATCACTTTATTTCCTTGCATTGCTACATACGTACGGGCAGCAACTGCTTGTGCCTTTAATGCTTCTACATTCCATGAAGCTGGCATTTCAGATGGAACAACCCCTTTAAGGTAGTCTTCCACTGGGATTGTGTTTATTGGTCTTACAAAAGAACCTTCCGCAACAAAACGGATCGTTCCTAAATAAGGACGATTGTTAATGCGAATACGATGTTCTTCATTGTATATACTAGGAACAAACGAAAATTCGTTAAACGTGTGAATGCGAGTAGTGCCTTACATAAGGACAAGCGAACCACCCTCATTTCTTAAGCGATACGTTTTTCCGTTCTCAATTTGAATATTATTATTTAAAACATAGTTGCCTGTGAAATTAATGGTAAGCTCATGAACGTTACCTAAATAGTTTACTAATTTAACGGTAACATTAGGTTGTTGAGTAGTTTGTGCACTTGCGTGGAAGTTTTGTATAGGAAAACTTGAAAAAGCTAATAATAAAATTAATAGAATCGAAGTTACTTTTTTCAATTCATTTCCCCCAAAAAGTAAATTACTAGTGTGCCTAGCAACATAATATTAATAACTTTTTAGGGTAATAGATAGTGGATGTTTATGGGATTTTTAATGTGATTAATTCCTCCCAACAAACTATTACTTTTTCGGCATAAATAAACTAGGATTTAACTCCTCACTCTCGATGACAATAGCAGTTAGCCCAACATCCGTTTTCGTTTCATGCCACTCGTCTTTCTCCCAAAAAACCGCATCTCCGGGTACAACTTTTACATATTCTTCTTTCTCACTACGAACATAACCTTCCCCACTTACTACGAGCAACAACTGCGGGACTACTGCCTGGTGATAACCAACTATTCCCTCTCGCTCTAAGTGCATACATCCTATATTAGCTTTCATATTCGTTTGTATAATACGAGCCATAATAAAGTCCGAATTGAATTGCGTTATTTCTTTACCATTTTCTTTGTTGAATGCGTAAAATTCCATAAAATCCTCCTAAAAAAATAGTCTTCTAATAATCCAATTATAAACGATTAATTCTAAAATAGTGAGTGTTTATCCCAATATTCTGATATTGTGTTAAAATAACCAAGTGACCTTATACCCTAATCTGAAAATAAGGGAGAGATATTACTTGAGAGAATACCCTCTAGACATTATGGTGGAAATGTTGCTGGAATACTTCGAAATTAACACGTTGAAAAACGAGTTTTTTCGAATGAGAGCATTAAGCAATTTAATCGACTTTGGCTTACTGGAGGACATCCCTCTTTTAGCAAAAGAAATAAAACGCCAGCAAGGAGAAATTTTACTTGATCCAATAAGAACATTAAACTCCGAAGCTGCTAAACAATTAGAATTGTGGCTAGAGTTTGTTTAAAATGGGTCAGAGGGATGGGTCAACAGTTGGATAAACACTGTCTCTCTGTCGATTTAAATCAATAATTACATAGTAAGAATCAAAAAATGGTTGTATCCGAGCAATTATTTAAAAACCTCGTATTTTTATTTATCACCAAACTCGATTTATTTATCAACGACCGCCTTTTATTTATCACTGAACCCGATTTATTTATCACCGACCGCCTTTTATTTATCACTGAACCCGATTTATTTATCAACGAACGCTTTTTATTTATCACCGAACCCGCTTTATTTATTAACGAACGCCTTTTATTTATCACCGAACCCGATTTATTTATCAACGACCGCTTTTTATTTATCACTGAACCCGCTTTATTTATCAACGACCGCTTTTTATTTATCACCGAACCCACTTTATTTATCAACGACCTAATTTTATTTATCACCGAACCCGATTTATTTATCAGCCCCGCCTTTTTTTATCACCGAACTCATTACATAGAAGAATAGATTCTCGTCCCTACCTATGTTCATTCAACCGATAAAAAATATTCACAGCCACTTCACATTCTCTTTATATACTAAAAAACGAAATGAATGATAAGGAGTCTTCGCCCCGTTTACAAGATATACAGTGTACCAATAGTAAAAAGTATCCATAATCGCACACTCGATGAGGTTAACTTATTATTTAACATCCAATAATTAATAGTAGGAAGTTTTAGGAGGAATTTAGTATGAAACGAATTATTACAATAGCAACAACTGTTTTAATAGTATTGACGATGTCAAAAATGGTACTAGCTCATTCTCACTTTGTAGGCTCCAACCCCTCAGATGGAGAAGTACTCACAGAATCCTTACAAGAAATTGTTCTTGAATTTGATGGCAATATTGAACAAGGTAGCTACATTGACCTTGCAACCACCGCGGGGGAAGTGGTTGAAGTTCAGGACCATATTATTGAAGAAAATATGTTAACTGGTGCACTAGCAGCTCCACTTGAAAATGGTGATTACGATGTTAATTGGAGCGTTATTAGCGCAGACGGTCATCCGTTAGAAGGTTCTTTTTCCTTTACAGTTAATGCCCCAGTTGCAGAACCTGAAGTGGAAGAGCAAGAAGAAATAACAGAAGAGCCAGCAGAAACGCCGGAAACAACTGATGAGGCAACAGACCAAGATGTTGCAGAAACAGAAGAAGAGATTGCTGCTGACGAAGCAAACGAGGGTTCTTCTTCTATGATGATTATTCTAATTGTACTTTTAGTAGCTATTATTGCTGGTGGATTCTTTTTTCTCGCTAAAAAAAGGAAATAATAGATGAGTTTACTAAACATTATTAGTCAGGTTCTTTTATACTTTTCGGTATCGGTTTTAGTGGGAAGCTTTATCCTGTTACTAGTCCCTAACCGATACCGTCCTGACATTCATTTTTCAAAGCGCCTCATGCTTATTAGTGCCATTTTCATACCAGTTTGTGCTTTCTTTTCAGTATTAGATATCGTACTTTATATCGCTCCACGCATGGGACTGATGGAATCCTTTACACTAGTACTGACTTCTTACACAGTCGGAGCTGCCTGGAGCTTCACTTTACTAGCATCTATATTTTTAGTGCTTTTCATTATTTTTACGTATTCTACAGAAAAGAAAAGTTTTGCTTATATCGGTACACTATTAACGTTAGGGATTATTTTAACAGTCGCTTGGTCTAGCCACGCTGGCGCTATGCAACCGAGCTTAGGAATTATTAGTGATTTTATTCACTTACTAGCTGCAAGCGTTTGGGTTGGGATTTTGCTTATTATCGCTCTGTTTTCTAAAAATAATCAAAATTGGCTTGCATTTTTGGACTGGTTTTCCATCGTGGCGTTTGGCTGTTTGACAGCTACTTTTTTAAGTGGGATCGTAATGTCGGATATTCTAACGGATGGATATGTAAAATCGTGGACAATTTCTTACGGGCAAGGATTGTTAGTGAAGCATTTATTTCTATTGCCAGTTCTTTTCTATGCACTCATAAATGGGGTTATTGTAAAATATAAACTGAGAAAAGATGATAGGTTTAATCCACTTCCATGGGTTCGTTTAGAAAGTTTCCTCTTATTCATCATATTTGCAATAACTGCTGTCTATACACAACAAGCGCCTCAAGTAAGCTCGTTAACGAATGAAACGATTTCACCCCTGTTTCGTTTATTTCACGGAACAATCATCGATGGGGTTCAATCAGTCGGCTTTGCTGTAAATGCTTATACAGTTTGTTTCTTTTTTATAGCCCTATTATTTTTTGGGTTAATGGCATTAACGTACAAAAAAGCATCCCATATAGCATCTTTCTTTTTTAGTTGCCTATTTGTATTAAGTACTTACATTATGTTAATGGTTTCAGTTGTATTACGTTAAATGGTGGGACAGTGGGACAGATACCGTGGACAGAGGGACAGGTTCCGCGTCCCACCAAAATATGGTATCCCGTCCCTCTCTCCACTATAATTCTATCTGCTTTATGACCCTTGCTGGATTCCCTCCAACTACCACGTTGTCTGGTATGTCTTTCGTGACGACTGCACCGGATGCAATTACGACGTTGTCTCCTACCGTAATTCCAGGATTGATAACTGCGTTTCCACCAATCCATACATTGTTTCCAAATTTGATCGGTTTTGCGTATTCTTTCCCTATATTTCGTTCTACTGGATGCAAGGGATGTGTTGCTGTGTAGATCTGTACCCCTGGTGCAAGCATACAATTATCCCCGAACCGTACTTCACAAACATCTAATATTGTACAGTCAAAGTTCGCAAAAAAGTTCTCACCTACGTGTGTATTGTATCCGTAGTCAAAACGGATATTAGGCTCCATATAAACATTTTCTCCTGTGGATCCGAGTAACTCCTTCAATAACTGTGTACGCTTTTCCGCTTCCGTCTCTAATGTTTGATTGTAAATCCTAACTTTACGCCTTGCTTCCTCACGCTCTTTTAATAAAATAGGGTCAGCAGGATCATACATTTCTCCAGCCAACATTTTTTGCTTTTCGCTTTTCATTTGATCGTTTCATCCCTTCGAAGTTCATGATAGCGGTGCAAAAACTTGTATGTACAGGATAACAGACTCATTCAGCTAAGGTAAAGTTGTCCAATTCTGTAAAACAAGGAAAACTAATTGATTCTATGTATGAACGGAGATTTTACTAACACTGAACTCGGTTTATTTATCAACGACCAGCGTTTATTTATCACCGAACCCGGTTTATTTATCACCGAACCCAGTTTATTTATCAACGACCACCGTTTATTTATCACCGAACCCGTTTTATTTATCAACGACCGGCTTTTATTTATCACCGAACTCCATCCTCGCTATTTTATAAATGGCGAGAGAAAAACTTAAACCTCCCATAAAGTTTGCTCTTATATTTTTCCAGTTTATTGATCTTCCTAAATGTTAGAAATGAGGCTATAACAACTAGTACTAGTAGCCATTCGTGACCTTCTCGTTCATTGTCAATAATGTTATGCACCATTCCTCCCCCTTTCTTCATGTGAACAAACATTTAATCTTCACTTTCTAGTCGACTTAAAATTTTTTGAATATCTTTCTGATAGTCGGTATCGATGTTGTAATGTTGATCTCCTTTTTCAAAACGATTTTCGCTAAAGTTAAACCAATAATCTTCCGTACTTTTATCTCCAAACTTTACTTCCACCTTATATTCGAAGCTATCTTCTATATAATCGATCTGCTCTGCACTTTCAATCACCTTACTTATTACTTGCTTTTCCGGAGCCTCAAAATACTCTATTAAAGAGTCATTTGTACTGGAATCAAAAATTTCAATAGATGACACTTCTTTTTCATGAATAGAAGCTGGATAAAAAGCACCATTATTTTCTTGGCTGCAACCAGCGATAATAGAAATCATAAACATAATAAAACAGTATCTTTTCACGAATCCTTCACCTCACTGTTAAAAAATAGATTCTCGGAAATTAATTTCCCGCACCAGCTCTAGTCTTTTGACTAGGGCTTTTTTATTGTTACACCCCCAAACGAGGATACGAACAAATTTTCCGCCTTGGCAAACGTGCGTTCCTCTTATAATTGAGTATAGGCATTTTTTAGTACCAATTATAGGGGGAATTCTTATGTTGAATAATGTTCGAAATCATGAAGCATATCTAAAATTTGTAGTTGACCAACTAACTATTCACTACCATAGTAAAGAGTTTTTAAAGGACTTTTACTCTAACCAAATTGTTTGGTTTCCTTAATAGATTTAACGGATACAGCCAGCCTAATGGAAAATCGATATTCCTCTAACCCAAGAGGTAGAAAGCCGCGTAACCCATGTGATATGCTTCGAAGTTTATTGCTTATGCACTTCCAAAAAGAAACTAGTGTAGATAAATGGGTTTTTACCTTAAAAACGAATCTCATCTTTGCCATTCTTAGTGGGTTTTCACCGGATGATGTTCCTGGTGTTGGGACGTTTTATGACTTTTTTAAGCGCCTTTGGATTCATTCATCTCCGCATCTTTCTAAACGTAGTAAACGGAAGCTTAAAAAGCCTAGAAAAAAGGAAAGAAAAATCAAAAGCTGGACCCTAAAAATCCAAGTATATTGAGAAAACTGGTTGATCGCGCCTTAAAAAACAAGGAAATTCAGTATACTTCGAAGGCGCATGATCAGCTGCAGATTCTCTTTCAATCCCTTTTCATAATCAAATCTGCAAGAACTGGATTATTAGGTGATACACAAGCGCTTAGTATTTTAGCTGACGGCACTCCTGTTAAAACCGGTGGTCGACATTACGGAAAATTTCTCTGTGACTGCCGGAAACAAGGGAATTGGAAGTGCCAATGTAAACGACAATTCGCCGATCCAGATGCCGATTGGGGCTGGGATAGTTCTATAGAAAAGTACTATTTTGGACGAAATCTATTTATGATAACTGCCTCAGATAGTCCGTATAATTTACCGATTTATCCTAGAATGTATCAGGCCAGTAAGCATGATTCCGTCTTGTTTGTAAGTACCTATCATGAACTTTTACACTGGTATCTGGATTGGAAATTCAGCGAAGTCATTTTGGACTCTGCTTTCGATGCTTTTCCAATCTATCAAATGTTAGAACACTATGATGTGTCTGCCATTATTGATCTTAATGCTAGACGTTCTAAACAGATCACTTACAATGAAATGGATATTAATTTAGACGGTGTACCTATCTGACCCATCGGACGAAAAATGCTTGATTGGGGAGTAGATAAAAAACGATATCGACGTAAATGGCGGTGTCCAGCTGTAGTCGGGAAATGGCAATGTCCAACCCCCTGTTCAGAATCAACCGGGAGAACCTTTTACACATCAACAAAGGATAATCCCCGTCTTTTTCCTCGGGTCAAACGTGACAGTAAGGAATGGTATAAGCGCTACTCCTTACGAACTGGGGTCGAGCGTTGTATCAAACGTCAAAAGATTGATTATCAATTAGAGGATTAAAGAGGGCTTAGTTCTAGGCATTGGAATATAAGGTCATATATCATCGGCATGTGCCAGCATGCCGATGCGTGGATAAAGGAAACAAAAAAGAAGAATTATTCAACTCTTCACCCAACCATCAAAGGGTTTTTGTCCTTATAAATCCATGTTAAAACACATTTTTTAAAAAATTCACAATAGATGGATTATTTGGCATGCATTTTTTTGAAAATGGTTATGAAAATTCCAACACTACCTCTTAAATTCCGCTTTCATCCCCCAAAAGACACAGGAGCCTTTATTAAATTTCCGAGTCTCTATTAAATGTTATTTCGACAAAAGGAGATAAATTCCTTTGAAAAAAGCACCCTCAAAGGATGCTAATGACTTATTAAAAAAGGAGTGTATAGTAGGGTTTTCATATTGAACTATTTATAGTATTATTTTAAACTATTAATTTCTTTTCTGTATTTTGCTTTAGCTTGATTATGGATACCTATAATCTTTTCTTTATCATGTTTAACCTTTTCTGCAGTTTCTAAAGGTATTTTCCCATAATTGACTGCGCCGATAATATAAACTCCTGGATCCGACTTACTTTCATCTAAATAAAGAATAAACTTTTTATTTTCTTCTAATGCTTCATAATCCTCATATTGAAACGTTGTTGTAACTCCAAGGGCGTTTTTTTGAGAAGCACTCAGTTCTAGCACCTTTATTACATCACTACTCTTTAATTCTTTATTAGTTTTATTATTTATTACTTTACTAATTTTAAAATCTGCAATACTATATGCATCTATAATCCTATCTACTTCTGGATCCTCTGTTATAATTGTTTCACTTGTTTTTATTTTTTTCCCAATTACTACAAGTTGTGTTTCATTCTCCATATGAGCAAAATCATCATAAGGAATTGTCTTTCCATGAATAATAATCTTTTTATCTGGCGAGAGACTATTAAATGTATAAATTCCACCAAAAGTAATTGGTAATAATAGCAATAATAATATAATCTTCTTATACCTCATAATTTTCCTCTACCTCCTATATAATGCTTCGAGACCATTGTAATCATCTACATACGGCATATGGGTACCATTAAATCCTTCTGATACCATAACAGATTGTTTTGTGTCTTCATGACCCAATCCCAAAGCATGACCATATTCATGTACAGCAGTTTCATTTTTATTACTGTGACTCAAACCATCAAATCCTCTCCAAAAATATATATCTACTGGGGGTTGGTTTTTTTGCACATAATAAAAAGCTGTAGCTACAGTTCTCCCTCTGTCTGTATTAGAATACCGCCATACAACATTTGACTGTATTTTTGAGGTACTTCTAGAAGATTGAACTACAGGAGAATAATTCCAAGTATTCCCACCAGTAACTGCATATCCACCATAGTTTTTATTTAGGACTGAGGAATCAATGTAATACCTTAGAGCAGTTGGATGTTGAAAGCTATTCCCCTGTAATACATAAGCATTTACTGAAGATAAAGGGGCTAATAATAATAATAAACAGATTAAAGCTAATATTGACTTTTTGTACTTCAATTAAATTTACCTCCTATTAAAATAGTTAAAAAAGAAAACCCTTCCAAAACAATAACATACATTAAACATATTGTTAATATATACCTAGTAAATTTTTTCCATAATTTTAATAGATTTATTTTAATGGAATGTTTCATGAAATTCATTTATGATTTATTACGCCGTTTATTGTTTCAATCTGTAGTGATAAAAAGTGCTCTTCCACAAATTCAAGAAAAGCGCCTTTCGATATATTTCGTTAATACCATATTAGCACCTTTAAAACCAAATGCTCTGCCTTCTCTCTGCCATAAGTCTGACAATTATCTGCCTTTATTCATAATTTTAAAGAATTTTGTATCCAATTTAGAGTCATAGTCTTGTAGCTCTTTTATTTTTTCGCTAATATCGGAAACTAACTTAACCTTTAATTGCTCCAGTTTTAAATAAGACTCCTCTGTTAATAGAGGAGTCCAACCAACTTGATGAACATTTTGATATTCTTTATATAATTCCACTTGTTCAAAATAAACTTTAAAGGTTTTTTCAAGATCAACAATTGAGTTGTAAACAACTCCATCAACATTAGTAGCCGTTATTTTAAGTTCACGAAGAAACTTGCTTAAATCATATTCGTTTGGACCAAAATTATAAGATACATATGAATGATCTTCCCTATTAATCTTTGTTAAATTATCTATAATAGTATCTAAACTCTGTTTCTTCTTAGGAAATTCTATTATATATCTATCGTTAGCCTGTTTTTTTAAAGTCCATCTTACTCCCATAAGAGTTAGTCCTCCTCCAATTATTGAACCAATGAAAGCTAAGACTCCAGCTGTCATTGTGGGATTATCAGGAAAAAGTAAGTCAATTAACCCTAGAAATACTGTAATGTTTATTACTAACAAACAACCAATAGCAATATATTCCCTTAATTTTGTTGACACTATCATAACCTCCAATATTCAAATAACAACTTAAAAGACATCCACTAAGGGATGTCCTTATCCTTTGTAAATTTCAATTTTTAAAATAAATGCTAGCTTATAAAATATTCTACCTTTAAGTCTATAATACCTTCTTTCACTCATCCCTAATTCATTATAAATCTCATAATCATAAACCTCATCCTCTTCCAGGTACCGTTTAATAATTAACTCCCTCTCCCTAGTTCCTAAACGATTAACAGCTCTTCTAATCCGTTCGATATACTCTAACCTTTCACGTTCTAGATCTACTCTTTCAATAGCCACTTGTTCAGTGGAGGAATAAAATGCATTGGTGTTTGAAGGTGGAATTAATGAGTAGGAAGCTGTTATTCTAGGAATCTTCTCTTCCGGAACAGATAGTAAATAAAAACGATACTTTTCGAGCGAATTCTCTACAGCTTTTTTAGTTGCTTCACGGTCAATTTCAGGTAAATTAAAGGATAATTGTGCCACCAAGATTCCTCCCTTATGGTAAAATAAGAATAGGTCGGTCAGGAGAAATCCTGGCTTTTTTATTTTGGTATAGTAGGTTCGTTTCCTTCAATCATAGTTACAAGACTTATTAAATCCTCATTAAGTTTTTCAGGATGTAACTCATAATCCCGTCTTCTTGGTTTAGTATCATATTGATTACCTTTACTTTAATTTCGGTTAATTCTAGTTTGTTAACCCCATCCATGTTTCAGTTCTGTCGGAGGTATCGGAATTTGTTTGATAAAGTAAGGATTCTTCCAATTTAGGAGAATAGTAGTTAGAAATAAAATGAGAGTCTCGGATGACGTAGTCGTTAATTCCGTCATTAGCCATTTTTTGAACAGTTACCTCGTAAAATTCACGAGGTTCGGCATCCTTAGCAACTACATTTAGATAATCACCTTGATGATAACCAATTTTTGCAATTGGGGCCGCAATCTTCACTCCTGGAATTTGTCTAATAATCTCTAAATCTTCTATGGTGATTCCCCCGTACCCAGCTAAAATATGGGACAGAGGGACAGGTTCCGCGTCCCACCAAAAAATGGTATTCCCTCGCTCTGTCCACTATATTTCAATCTGCTTAATAATTTTTGCAGGATTTCCGCCAACTACCACGTTGTCTGGTATGTCTTTCGTGACGACTGCACCGGATGCAATAACGACGTTGTCTCCTACCGTAATTCCAGGATTGATGACTGCATTTCCGCCAATCCACACATTGTTTCCAAATTTGATCGGTTTTGCGTATTCTTTTCCTGTATTTCGTTCTACTGGATGCAAGGGATGTGTTGCTGTGTAGATCTGTACCCCTGGTGCAAGCATACAATTATCTCCGAACCGAACTTCACAAACATCTAATATCGTACAGTCAAAGTTCGCAAAAAAGTTCTCACCTACGTGTGTATTGTAACCGTAGTCAAAACGGATATTAGGCTCCATATAAACATTTTCTCCTGTGGATCCGAGTAACTCCTTCAATATCTGTGTACGCTTTTCCGCTTCCGTTTCTAACGTTTGATTGTAGATTCTAACTTTGCGCCTTGCTTCCTCACGCTCTTTTAATAAAATAGGGTCAGCAGGATCATACATTTCTCCAGCCAACATTTTTTCCTTTTCGCTTTTCATTTGATTGTTTTCCCTTCATTTAAATACCAATTGTATACACATGATAACAAACACACTGAGAGAAGTTAAATTTTTCCGATTCCGTATAAAAATTTAGTGAGGTATAACTAATTATGTTAAAAAAATATGGATTTATTAGTTAGCTATCCCTAATTTTCATAGAATACAATCGGGCAAAAAGTGGTTTTAGCAATATTGAGGACTGGCAAGCATGGAAAATGCTTTGCAAATGGACATTTAATATAAGCGTGGAGCTTCTTATTTAACATAGTGTTGAGTTTATTTAACAAGTTTGAGATTTTATTTAACAGCTTTCAGATTTTACTTAACAGCTTTGAATATTTATTTAACAACTTTCAGATTTTACTTAACAACTTTGAAAATTTATTTAACAACTACGACCATTTATTTATCACTGACCTCGTTTTATTTATCACCGAACCCAGTTTATTTATCAACGACCAACGTTTATTTATCACCGAACCCGTTTTATTTATCAACGACCACCGTTTATTTATCAACGAACTCCATCCTCGCTATTTTATAAATGGCGAGAAAAATATTTAAACTTCCCATAAAGTTTGCTCTTATACTTTTCCACTTTATTGATCTTCCTAAATGTTAGAAATGAGGCTATAACAACTAGTACTAATAGCCATTCGTGACCTTCTCGTTCATTGTCAATAATGTTATGCACCGTTCATCCCCCTCTCTTCATGTGAACAAACATTTAATCTTCACCTTCTAGTCGACTTAAAATTTTTTGAATATCTTTTTGATAGTCGGCATCGATGTTGTAATGTTGATTTCCTATTTTAAAAAGACTTTCGCTAAAGTTAAACCAATAATCTTCCGTACTTTTATCCCCGTACTTTACTTCCACCTTATAATCGAAGTTATCTCCTATATAATCGAATGGCTCTGCACTTTCAATCGCCTGACTTATTACTTGCTTTTCCGGTGCCTCAAAATACTCAATTAAAAATTCATTTGTATCGGCATCAAAAATTTCAATAGAAGCCACTTCTTTTTCATGAATAGAAGCTGGATAAAAAGCACCATTAGTTTCTTGACTGCAACCAGCAATAATAAACATCAAAATCATTATAAAATAAGATTTCTTCACGTACTTCTCCACCTCCCATTAAAAAAATCACTTTTCTATGTCCTCTAAAAATCTTTCCGGTTCGTCCATTCGGCATACGATCCTTTTTATGAACTTCTTCTTTCCAAACATTCCGGTCATTTCAACTGGTTCGTGTAACATAATCTCGTATTGTGGAGAATCTATGTTTAATAATGAGTAATACATATCACTCGGAACTTTCTCGCCAAGATCCAATGCTTTCGCTTTACTTATTTTCGCGATATTCGTTAAGTCGAAATCTATAGAACTCTGAAAACCTAAACGAATAATGAGTCGGCCGTTACTCATTTCGTGTGGCATATGTTTTACAGAATTATATAAACCTACTAAATACAATAATCCATAAATATTTAATGCAGTGAGAATCCAAGCAGCGACTTCACTCCATTTTTGTAACAAAAAATGAAATAACATTCCTTCTCCAAAAATGAGAATACCGAATACGATGACAATCGTTTTAATTTGTGATGATATATGATACGTATACTGTGCAGAAGACTGCTTTTTTCCCTTTTGAAACCATACAAATAAAGAGAAATAAAGAACATACAGCTCCTGACGCACAACATTAGATAAAAATTGGTTTCCAAGCTTGGTGCTTATTTCTTCACTCAGTCTTTCAATGAAACCTTGTTCTGAATGGCGGTTGTTGCTCACCTTTTTCAGGAGAGAAGTAATGATAAAACTAACTAGGAAAATCTCCACAATGATGAAAATCCAAATGAACTGTGGAAAATAAGTTCTACTAATTAAAATTGTGATAAATAAAATGAAAACAACTATTAGGTTTCTAATAATACAACCCACCAGTGCAATTTAATAGTTTCAACTATACAATCCGTTCCATATCACTAAAAACAATGGACAACGGAACCTTTTTCTATCTTACTTTCAACACTTCTTCCCTTACTATTCTTCCATCAAGGAAATGGATTACTCGATCTGCTCTGTAGGCAATTTCTTTATCATGGGTAATTAAGACGATGGTAACACCGTCTTCTTGGTGAATCCTCTCAAGTAACGAAATAATATTCTCCCCATTGGTTGAATCTAAGTTTCCAGTTGGCTCATCTGCTAAAATAAGTTTAGGGTTTGTGACGAGCGCTCTCGCAATCGCGACTCGTTGTTGCTCCCCACCAGATAGTTTACTAGGTAAATGGTTCATCCGGTGAGACAAACCTACTCTAGTTAATGCTTCTTCTGCTTTTTTTCTAGTATCCCTTTTACCAAAGAAGTTTAACAAAGGCATCATGACATTTTCTAACGCGGTGGCAGAAGATAAAAGCTGAAACTGCTGAAAGATGAATCCGACTTTTTCTAGTCTAATTTTTGCTAACTGGGAATCTTTTAATTGATGAATTGGCTCGTTATCAAGGAAGATTTGACCACTGCTAATCTCCTCTAATCCCCCAACTGTATGGAGCAATGTTGATTTTCCTGAACCAGATGGACCTATTATCGTAATAAACTCACCTGCCTCCACCGTTAATGATATATCTTTTAAAACTTCTAATTTTTCCTCACCGTTACCATACGCCTTACAAACGTTTTCGATTCTGATCACTTCATTCCCTCCCTTTTATGCTGCATGTTGGTCGCGCACCATCCCTCTCAATGATATTGTCCCTGTAAGGATGATGATGGAAAATAGTAGTAAAAACAGTGTAACAAAACTTGCGTAAAGCGCTATCGAGACAGGAACAGACATAGTTGTAAAAGCTACAATGGTCACTACCGCACCCCCAACACCTAGAAGAGAACCTATTAATCCAATGAGTGCAACTTCCAAGCATAAAAATAGCTGAATTCGAGTTAAAGACCATCCGATTGAACGCATAATTAATAGTTCTTTTTTCCGATCTGTCACATTCAAAAATAAAAGGAAGAACACACATAAAATTGTCAAGATGAGACCACCGATAAGAAATAGCTTTTGATAAGGTGCCATATGAAGATTAATTGCTTCTCCTAACACACTTAAAAATAAAAATTGTTCCATACTACTTTGGGCTGCCAAATATAAAACGCCAACATATAAAGTAAGTCCAATTGTACCTACTAGAAGGCCGAACCGCAGTGGCTTTCTTACCATTTGGTGCAAAACGTATGAACCTAAGCCTCTAATCGGTAACAATGAACGTGATTTCTGACTCATTACTTCTCCAGCTAATCCATAACGTGGTGAGTTTTTTATAGATTTACTACTCCCAGACCAATAGCCGAGCCCAATCATAAGGAAAAAAGCAATCCAAATCAGAAAGAAAAATTGCGTAGATAGAATGTCCATATAAAGATTCACTAAAAACATAAAACTAGTTGAAACCGTTGCAAGAATTGTTATTTCAAGACATAAAAGTAAAAGGATTCTTTTTCTTGACCATCCGAACGAACGTAGTATTGAAAATTCAACTGAACGCTTTAACAAACTATGAGTGATAACCGTGTAAATAAAGACGAAGCCAATTAAAAACAAATAAAGAAAGAGCCATTTATTCGCTTCATCTAACCGTTGCTCGATGCTCCAGCTTACTCCTTGTCTCTGCCAAACTTCCTCTACTACCCCAACTTCATTTGCACCTGTTCCTTCCAAATGCACATGAATTTTTTCACCAACAGACCCAAGCATTATTTCAACATGGTGACCTGTTTTATCGATAATTTCGGTAGCAACTTGTTCAATGATCCTTTGACTTTCCTCAGTACGTTTCTCGACGCCATCCACCAATACACGAATAGATGACAATGGGGGATCATCTTTATAATAGAGCCTTAATGCACTTAAAGAAGTTAGTAAATCGGGTGCTCCTGTATAGTAAGCATATTTTAAAGGAAGTGGCTTAAGTTGCGTCGGATTTAGCGACTCCCCTGCCCCGTCCATAAAAGCTACACTATGATGAGGCGTATAAATATCTAACGGTTCTCCTTCCTTCCAGACAGGATTAAAATTAGATTGAACTTTTGTAGCATCATAAAAACCTACAATATTAGCAGCAACTAAGCTATCATGATCCTCTCCATATTTTTGACGATAACTAGGAAAGTCGATTGAGAATTCTGCTATCGAGGGAGGATTAAATTGTTTAGCAAAAACAGTCGGTATACTGTTTTCTTCTTGCGTAATTATTTCATAGGAGAGTTGCCCATATTTATAGAAGCTTGATAATGTTGCGCCATATGAATAAAGCTCCTTTGTAATTTCATCTTTACTGACATGTAACACCCCGTTAACATTGCGCCACTCTGGGGATAGTGTCTCTAATTCAAGGGAAACAATTTCTGTTTGCGGAAGTGATTGCAAGTAAGCATCTACACCGTTCTGGAGGTCGGCTTCCGTTACTTCATCTGGTGTTTCAAATCGCTTAATGGAAATAGACTCGCGATAATCATACAATTGGCTATTCAAGGCAAGAAAGGAAACCTCGGGCATAATACCACTGTTGTTAACACTCTTTAAGACACTTAAACCTTCCTCAGTACTATCATGAAAGGAAAATAATTGCTCTTCAGCTTCAGGATCAATGGCTACAACTAGTAGCTCATTTGGATAACGAAGCAGTTCTGTCGGAGGTATTCGAATCTGGTACCATTCTGGTAAATTCCTCTCCTGATTAAATTTTTGATAGAGAAGAGATTCTTCAAACTCTGGAGAATAGTAGTTAGTTATATAATGTGAGTCCTGAATGATATAGTCGTTAATTCCGTCATTAGCCATTTTTTGAACATTTACCTCATAAAATTCACCAGGTTCGGCATCCTTAGCAACTACATTAAGATAATCACCTTGATGGTAACCAACTTTTGCAATTGGGGCCGCAATCTTCACTCCTGGAATTTGTCTAATGATCTCTAAATCTTCTATGGTGATTCCCCCGTACCCAGCTATACTGGACTGAGGTGGCACCCATCCATCTCCTAGAACATTGTTACCTTTTACTTCCTCAGGGAGAACTAGAATGTCATAGTGGTATCTCCAATTTGCTTCTAAATCGGTTCGTGCTTGCAAGTTCATCCGATCCGTTACGGCAAGCGACCCGATAAATCCAGTTCCTATTAATAATAAAATAAGAATAACTACAACAAACATTTTCCATCTCTCATAGAATGAGGCTTTTAAATAGTGGAGCAAGGTAAATCCTCCTTTTTGGACAAGCTTAAAAACTATTAAATATATATGAAGGAAAGCAGTATAATTTTCCCATCCGTTGTTAATTATACTTAATTTTATGAATCACATCACTATTTTTTTAAATATTTGAAAAATTTATCAAGTACGCCAGCATACGAACAAGGGACCTTTGCCCACAAAAAAACAGGCGGAGGTAAGTCTCTGCCTGTTGAAATTCCTTCCATGATACCTTCAAATCGATGTAATCTTCACTAATCTAGTTTCCCAATCAGTTTATACTCAGCCTTTACCATCTCATATTGAATTTTGTATTCCTGACCGATTTCAAACGCATTACAAAAATCGTTTGCTGTATTTTCGAACTCACTATCAAAATGATATTCTATTCCTGTCTCTTCCGCAGTTACCGTACATCTGTTTAGCCCCATATGCTCGTATACGGAAACGTTTTCCACCACGATAAGTGCTTCCCCTTTGTAGGAAGGGCGGTTTTCGTATAGCATCATAGCACCTATGACGATACTTAATCCGATTAGTAATGATACCACTCCTTGCTTTCTTTCCATTTTTACAAAAAGAAAAAATAGTCCAGCACCGATAAAGCCAATCCCAACCATAAATAAAATAAGTCCAAAGATATACAAAAAGTTCCCAAAATAGAACGGTGTTTGCAACGTCTCACTTGCATTTTCTCCAGAAATAGCTGAATGGTTTTCAGTAGAAAAAATACTATTAAGTAACAGGAACAAGGCTATTAAAATAGGTGGGACAAAAAGTACTGTTTTTGGCAATCTAAACAAAACATTTTTGCTTTTCACATCCGTGTTTCTTAAAACATTTTCTATTTTCGCTGTCGTTTGATCATCCATATTTAAGTCTGGTCTTTTCTTTAAAGGAGTAAGAACATCTCTTTTATTTCGATTTATCATACATCACTACTCCTTCCTCATCAGTAGAAATGTAGCTGCTTATTTTTTTCAATGCTCGATGATAATTCACCTTTACTTTCGATTCACTCCACCCTAGTATTTCGGCTGTTTCTTTAGTCGAGAATTCTTTCAATCCTCTAAGAATAATAACTTGTCGATAATCGTTTTTCAGAGAGTTTAATGCCTCTTGGATTACCTTCCAATCTACGTTTCTTTCTACATTAAATTCAGGTGAAGGCACAAATGTAGATTTCTCGTTTGTCCATTTAAATGGAAGAAGCCGACGTATTTTTTTCTTTCGGTAAAAATCAACCGTAGTATTTTTTGCTATAGACATAATCCACGTTCGAACACTGGAATCACCTTTGAAGGTACTTATACTTTTCAACGCCTTCACAAAAATATCTTGCGTTAAATCTTGAGCATCTTCCACATTGTTTACAAAATAAAGACAGTAATGGTATACATCTTGGTGGTATGGATGATAAACGTCTCTAATGAAGGATTCTTTTTGTTTTTCATTCAATCATTTTCCCTCCTTCTATATTTGTAGTAATTTATAGTCGTATGAGTAGGGAATCGGTTACAACTTTTTGTAAACTTTTTATTTTCATATAAAAAAGGCGATGCAGGTTGAGGTCGCCCTAATGTTTTTCATCGCTGAACAAGAGTGGCAAGAAAAGTCAGCTTTAGACCACTCTAATTTATCCACTATCTATATTTTGAAATAAAATCTTCCAACAACACATTTCCGGCTTTATCGTAGGCAATAATGGTACTTTCTAAAAGCGTTTGTCCTGACTCTATGTCAACTTGTTCATACCAAAAACGAATTCCATCTCCCTCGACTTCTGAAAGCTCGATTTCCAATTCGTTATTATCAATCTTTAACTTTAAAACATCAATAGCCGAATTACTTGTTAATCCTACAATCGTACCATGTTCATAATTCCAGCTATCGGTATTTGAGCTCAGGTAGTCCAATGTAGTAGTGACCGTGTTAGGATGATCAGCAGTAAAGGTTAATAACTTATATCCTTCGATATCCTTGTATATTCCTATAAACTGGCCCCATCCCTTTTCTTTATGAATTAACTCTATTGTATCTGAGTTAGGAAATTGTTCCATAAATAAATCTGTATCGAATAACTGTACCCTTGTTTCATATAAGTAGGCAGATAAAAGATTTATCTCCTCTTTTAGCTTTTCTGTGTCATTTAAATATTTTATATATAGTTCATCATACTGATGATTTTCAATGCTCTTTTTTTCTTCCTCGACCTTAACTTCCGTGTATTCTTTAGGCGAATCTTCTCGAAAAAATTGAATAATAGCGTAAAAAAATGTTAGGACCACTAAAAGGTAAATATATTTTTTCATTCGATATCTCCTTTAACACCACTAACCGTATAAGACGTAGCTTGATGTCTTCCACAGCTTATTTTAATTGATTTCTCTCCACTATCTCTTCTAGTTCTTTAATTCTCATTTGTTGGAAGGATATAATTTTCTGCGCTTTTTTGTCGTAATAATAGAATAGTAGGGACGCGGTAATCCCGACTACGATAAATACATATTCCATGTTGTATTTCCACCTTCGTTCATTTTTGATTAATATTTTTCATAAATTTTATGTTACTATAAATCTCGTGTCGATTGTAAAATATTTTCAATAAAAAAGACCAAACAGTGCTGGAACACTATTTGGCCAGTTTTCTTCAAGCGGAGGCTTTTATAAGGGTAACCCCCTATCTATGCCATCTTGGTAATTACCATACTCGACTCGGCATCCACCCATCCGTCCACATTAGTTGCTTATATATACGTTGTATGTTCTATTCGCAAATGCTGCGTACTCAGCGCGGGTGACGGCTTTTGCAGGCTCGAATTTCGCATAAAAGTTTACTTCTCCGTCTTTTAACTTATATTCCATATTGTCGGCAAAATAATCTTCTGCCGAAAGGATGTTTAGTTCGAATGCAAGTTGCACGTATCCTCTTAAATTTGGTGTGAAAGATGCACTATCTTCAATAACAATTTTTTGATCGCCATAGTATACAACGAACGGCTCTGATTCTAATTTTACACTTCTAGCATTCGCTTCGTTTTCTAATCCTAAGCTTTGGACTAAAGAATATGCAACTTCTTCTCTTGTTACTTCCTTGTTCGCAGAGAACTTAGATCCATCCGTTAACATAACAGGATGTTGTTGGATAGAGGGGTCTTTTAATGCTCCCCCTCTAGCAGATACAGATTCCGCAAAGGAAAGCAGCGCCGAATTTTTTAAATCTTGGAACGATTGAGAACCGTCCACTGGTAAACTTTGACGAATCCCCATACCCATTACTAATAATTTTGCAAGCTCTCCACGTGATACTGCTGCATCTGGTTGATAGTTCCCATCTTTGTTCCCGTCTACTAGTCTATTATGAACGGCCATAATAATAGAGTCTTGGTAGCGGTGGCCAGCAATATCGTTTAAGCCTGTGTAACCTTTGGACTCTCTTGTCGTGACTACGCCATTGACCGTTTCAGGTAACGCTATTCCGATTGGATTTACCGTATCACCACGTAATCCACGTATTTCAATCGTCCATGTTCCAGCTACCGGGGATGGGACAATGACCGTTCTATCGTAATAAAGTGCAAAAAGTAAGGAAATACCAGAGCTATACTCTTTCCCAGTTGGGTCAATTAATACTAAGTTAATTGGGTTACCACTTCCAGCAAAGCCTTGACCATAAACGGTTACACCGATTTCCGTTAAGCCTTCCTTCACTTCAAATGGTATACTCCCATTTGTTGCTGGGTCGTACGGAATCGAAATATCCTGTCTCTTCACATCTAAATCTATGCTACTGTTGAACGTTTGATTAACATTTAACGTTTTACCGTATTCACGACCGTTAAATGCTACATCGACCGCTGCAAAAGCATTCACATATCCAGCTCCTACTTCCCACGAAGCTTTCCCAGGAATATTTGTTGCTGTTTGCTGTAGAATTGCTTTCACTTCATCTGGACTTAAATTAGGGTTTGCATCTAGCATTAGCGCAACAATTCCAGCTACATGCGGAGCAGCCATCGATGTACCACTAGCCGTAGTATAGTATGGTAAATGAGCTGTTTCAATTAATTCTGCATCTTTTTGGGCACCTAACGGAGTTAATGCATCTACTGCACGTGTAGAAATAATATCTACCCCTGGAGCCGTAACTGTCGGGCGATCTTCCCAAGTAAATTCTTGTCCATCTACTACAACCGTTCCACCTTTTCCTTCTACACCACGAGAAGAGAAGCTAGCTAGATTTCCAGCTTTATCGCCAGCAGCGACTGTAATGACCCAAGGAGCTTTTTTAAAGTTACCGGTGATAGTACTTTCAGCTGGACCAGAGTTACCTGCGGAAAATACGACGACAATTCCTCGATCATATAATTTCTTTGTAGCAACGTTTGTAGGATGGCTTGGATCAAAATCAGAACCAACATCACCCGTACTACCGAAGGAGTTCGTGATAACTCGAATATCATATTCATACTGGTGTGTTAACGCATAATCAAATCCACCTAACGTATCCAAAATAAATATTCCAGCTCCAGATCCATATCCTACTAAACTAGCTCCTGGTGCAACACCAGCATGCTTGCCGCTAGACATTACACCGTTTCCTGCAACCGTACCTGCAACATGTGTACCGTGAGATGCAGTATCTGTGTTTGGCACATTTTCCGTATACGTAATTGGTAGTAGACTGGTCTGTGCATTAAGGTTCGTAGTCCCTAAAACATTTTGAATAGTTTTTCTTCCATATTCTAAGTCTTTGTGCGTTCCATCAATACCACTATCATTAACTAAAACGGTTACACCTTTACCTGAAACAGGCATGCCTCCGTTTGCTTTTCTAAACGCATCCTCTGTTTGCACTTTGCGTGCACCTGTTAGATTTGTTGCATCATAGTTTTCATATTCTAGTTTCTCGTTGAAATAGAGCGAACGAACTTGAGGTAGAGCAGCTAATTCCGACACTTGTGTGGGAGTTGCAATAACCCCTGCAATTGGTAGAGATTGAAACGAAACACCTTTCTTAATCCCAAGCTTGCCTAACAATTCATTATGGCGCGCTGTTGGTGCTTCGTCTCCCCAAAACGTCACAATAACCTCCACTTCGCTTGCCGATTTTAACGCCTTTGTCAGCAGAGGATCTACCACCGTTTCGACTTGCGTGTTTAATGGTAAATCACTAAACGCGGAAGCTAACTTATTAGTCAACGAATTAACTGTCCCTGTTAATGCGGATACTGGCATACTAGTAAATACGAGAAGAAATGTTAAAATTATTGCCGTCAAACTATACCTTTTTACTCTCATTACCTTTCCCCCTTAACACCATTTTTCATAATGTGTAGAACATTCTAACAATTAAATGGTACCAAGAAAAAAGAAGGGAAATAAGGCTTATTTTTAAAATAACCCAAAGGATATAGAAGGACTAGTCTTATGTATATATGCGACTACATATAATTACTAGTTGGCAAGTCTGTTTTCTACCAAAAAAAGGAACCCGTCCCTCTGTCCACCCCAGAACGGGAAAGCCCACTTCTTTTGGTGTGGGATGAAAGCGATGTCGAACAAGGTATGTCTTCGGACATATCAAGTGTTCGATTTTTTGTTGCGAACATGCGTTCCTGTATGGTAAAATATATCTATAGGAGGTGAGTGCGTTGGCTAAATCTAAAACTCCAAGCTATGTTCTAACGTTAAGAATAAAAACTGAAATACACCAAGAGCATAAATTATCTAAGCGATTCGAGTTATCCAGGGGCATGTATAATGCATGCTTAAGAGAATTACTTAAAAGATATACAGCTTTAAAACAATCAAAAAAGTATCGAGTTGTTTGTAAGATGGAGAAGGGAAAAAAGCGAAATAAGCTATTTTCAGAGTTGAATAAGGAGTTTGGATTAGCCGAGTATTCGCTTCATGAGTTTGTGAAACCGATGCAACATGAATTTAAAAAGAATATAGATTCATTTACCAGCCAAAAAATTGCCACAAGAGCTTTCAAAGCTTTTGAAAAATTAATGTACAAACAAGGGAAGAAAGTGCATTTCAAGAAGTGCGGCGAAATGTATTCCGTCGAAGGGAAGTCTAATTCAACAGGTATCAGATACAAGGATGGCAATATATTTTGGAACGGTCTAGTTCTTAGAACAATCGTTAAAAAGAAAGACGACTATGCCCACCTTGCGCTAGAAGACAAAATAAAATTTGTTAGAAGTAAAAGAGAATGGATTAAGAATAAATATGTATACTACGCTCAATTAGTACTCGAAGGAACGCCTCCGAAAAAGTACAATACCAAAGGGATGAAAAATAATAGTTCTACTCAGAAAAGAGTAGGTATTGATATAGGGACTTCTACTGTGGCAGTCTGTTCTGAAACAAAAGTTATGCTGACGGAGCTTGCGCCTAGTGTTATTGATTTAGATAAACAGATAAGGATTATCCAAAGAAGTATGGACAGAAGTAAAAGAGCAAGCAATCCATTAAAATATAAAAAAGACGGCACGATTGATACTAGCAATAAAGACAAATGGCTCTTTTCAAAACGATATATGAGAAAAAAGAGCCAATTAAAAGAGTTGCAGAGGCTGAATAGAGCTAAAAGAAAACAGGATCATGAAACGCTAGCTAACTCCATCATTGCTTTAGGTGACGTTGTATTTGTCGAAACCATGAGTTTTAAGGGACTTCAAAGAAGAGCGAAAGAAACAACGGTGAATGAAAAAGGCAAATTCAATAAAAAGAAAAGGTTCGGAAGAACGATCAGCAATCGAGCACCTGCGATGTTACTAAGGATTATAGAACGCAAACTTAAATACAAAGGCTTAAGATTAAATAAAGTAAATACAACACTTACAAAAGCAAGTCAATATAATCATTTCACTAATACATATGAAAAGAAAAAACTTCACGAAAGATGGAACAACTTTGGTTTCTGTAAAATACAACGAGATTTATATTCAGCTTTTCTATTAATGAACTGCAAGGAAAGCTTGGATGAAATAGATAGAGATCTGTGTGAACAACACTTCCATAAATTTAGAAAAATGCACGACTTAGAAATAACAAGGATGAAAACGAAAGAAAAATCCTCCGTTAGAATGGATATATAAAAAACTTATTATCGGTTTAGATATGAGCCGAAACAACCGCTAATAGAAACAGAGGTTTCTTTGGTTGTAAAAGTCTAATTGAACATATATGAGTTCCTTTGTGTTGTAACTAGAAGACTAATTATTCTTCCGGTGAGAGCATTGGAGAAGTATATAAGTAAATTAGAACCCCACTCCTTTAGGTGTGGCAGTATCAGTAATCCCACCTTGGAATTTTACTGTTCCATGACCAATAATAATAATGCCTAACACTACTCTTAATAATAATGCACTAATACCTTGTTGATTTTTCATTTACGTTTCCTCCAAAGAAGTTTTTTATTTAACTAAAAAAATATTATTCATATTTGAAAACTAAAAGAGGAAAAAAAGAGAAAATATCCCGATATTTTGTTTCCTCATAAGAATATTTATTCTTTATAAGATAACAAATTAGATTATTAACTGTAAATAGTTTTTGCTTAGAAATATGTTCCTAACAGAATTTTTTTCGCAACTCCGGTCACAAACTGGATTTTAATTGAATACAACCACAAGCCCTAGGTCAAAAGGATGGTTCCACCTTTTCAACTCATTAAAAATTAGTTATACTATTGTTAATACTGCATAAAGTAAAAAAGACCAAACAGTGCTGGAACACTATTTGGTCGTTCAATAGTCGCAGGTCCCTTCAAGGGGGCGGCTTTTGGAAGCGAACCCACTCACTTTGCCGTCAAGCTCAAGGGTGGGTTATTTTCTGTCTACATACGAGATGATGGACACGATCAAACCGGCAAATGAAATCATTAACGCTAACGTTTGAAATGTTGACATCATAAGCACCACCCCCTTTCGATGGGGTAATGCCGACCACCCTTGAGTTTCCCTAACTGACTATCGCGAAACTATTATAGCACAAAACAGAACACCTGTTCTATTTATTGTTAAAAATAATAGGCCTTTAATAGAAAAAACTTCTAAACTATCCCTTCAATCATTTCAATAATTTCATCTAAACTACTTTCATGCATACCGCTTATTCGAAAATGATAGTTTTCAAATTGGCTACTTTTTGTCACTCTGTTTGGAACGATTACACAATTCAATCCTGCTGCAATGGCTGCCTTTGTACCATTAGGAGAATCTTCAAAGGCGATTGCTTCAGATGGAAGAATATTAAAATGTTGAATAACATTATTGTATAGCGCTGGGTCAGGCTTTACTTTTTCCACATCATCCTTCGTTTGAATAACATCGAAGTAAGGTAACAAGTGAAGCTCCTCTAAAAAATGTGTCACCCACTTGCGGTCCGAACTAGATGCCAAGCCAATTTTCAACCCTCGCTCTTTAGCAGCTTGAAGGAAATCTTCTACTCCTTCTCGAGCAACAGGTGTCCCTAATTTACTCGTATGTAGCGCTCTAGCTTTTTCCCTTAGGTCATCTATCGAAATGTTTACGCCTGATTTTTCTAAGAGGAAATGAAAAATAGCTGGTCCGTCCGTCCCAATATATGTCCCATATTCAGCTACTGGAATGTCACGATCAGTTTTACCTAATACTTCACAGAAACTTTCATACCACGCATACTCTGTATCGATGATTAACCCGTCAAAATCAAAAATAATTGCCTTTATCATGTCCTATCCCTCCTATTTTTAATTCCGGTTATTCACCTGTCTTGACCGTCCGCTTCAAGACAAATAACCCCTTTTCTACGATTAGGGGTACTTGCCAGTTAAAATTCTTGATTAGAATCGTCTTGCATATCAACATCAATATTAAATTTCACCTTACTAGCCAATAAGTAATATAAAGAATAATGGACAGGTATATTGTTCACATCGATAATTACTTTGCCAATTTGAATAACAGGTTCCATCCGAGAAACTTCTAGCAATTCACTAATTTCTTGTGAAGGGTGTAAAAATTCGAGTTCTTTTTTCGCACATTTAAACTGTACTCCATACTCATTTTTCACAATTTGGAATGTAGAAACGTTCTCTTCCATTTTGTCTTGAATTCCTGGGTAAAGGTCTAACGGAAAATAGGAATAATCGACACTGAACGCACTATTTGCATCTTTGATAAGACGGACAAGCTTTAATACTTCAAACGGCTCATCACGCTGAAATAATTTCATTAGCTGTTCATCAGCCTCTTCCACGGTTTTAGAAAGTGTTTTTTTCGTAATCGTCGTTTTCCCTAACCACTTGCCGTTCGTAAATCCATTCAAATCTAGCATATGAATTTGCTGCTTTGTGTTTTTGACGAACGTACCTTTCCCGTGTAGGATCTCAATGACTCCTTCATTTTCGAGCTCCTTTAACGCTCTTCGAATCGTAATTCTACTAGTCTCAAATATTTCACATAGTTCATTCTCATTTGGCAGTTTCTCATTAGGATTAAATTGGCCAGACTTTATCATTTCTTTAATATTTATCATTACTTGTTCGTACAAAAATCCAGGTTTCACTGCATTCTCCATTTTTTTCTTCATAACCGTACCTCAACTTCGTGGTATTTTCTCCTATAATTATACAGAATTAATTGCAGAAAAACCTTAAATTTCGAAAAATATGAATGATTATTCACTCTATTTCTTTCGGATATCCCCAGCCACCGTAAAACGTACATGTTTCACTTGCTCGTTCTGCCGCAAATTGAAGCGCGTCCTTAATATCTGCTCCATTAAGAAATGCTGTTAAAAAACCAGCTATAAAATTATCACCAGCTCCCATTGTGTCCACAACATTCGTTTCAACCGGCTCTTGGTAATATCGTTCTCCTTTATAAAGAAATAGTGCAGGTTTTGATCCTCTCGTAAACCCCGCTACCTCTAAATCATATTTTTCTACTTTCGCAATAAAATCCTCTAACTGTTCCTCTGATAAATCAGAAGCAGAAAAGAAGCCAAAAGAAATGTGCGGACATACTTTTTCTAAATAAGCCTCTTCCAATCTAGTAGAAAAATCAAACGACACCTTAGTTTGTTTCGCAATAAGAGGGAGCTCCTCTTCTAAAGAGGAATAACAGCTTGAATGACAAACATCAAACTGCTTTACATACTCTAACTCTTCCGCTAACAACTTAATTTTCACCTTATGTTGAACGGTATTTTTAGGTCCACCTACGAAAACCCGGTCTCCATCTTCCGTTAAGTTCACTTTCGGTTGACCACTAATTCCTTCGACTACTCTTGATCTATCAAACGCAACGCCCTCTTCTGTTAGTGCATACTTCAAATGTTGCGCTTTATCGTCTGTTGCGAAATTGCCGATATAACTCGTTTCCTCTGCACCTGAACGTTTACAATTTACTAGCACGTTTACACAATTCCCACCTGGATAATATTTTCCTTGATCTAAATAACAATCTACTACGTTATCTCCAATTGCAATAATTTTCATCTTTTATACCCCTCTCTCTATCTCTTACCCTTTCACAGATCCTTCTGATAATCCTCTTACTAAATATTTTTGAAGCATAATTAATAGTACAATCATCGGAATAGAAGAAATAACCATTCCAGCGAGGAGAACACCCCAGTCTGTTCGAAGTGCATCCCGGAAGTTCATCAATCCAGAAGGAATTGTTTTTAGTGCATCAGAATCTATAAAGATTGTTGCAAATAAAAACTCATTCCAAGCGAAAAACGCTGTTAATACGATCGTTGTAATTAAAATAGGTCTTGCCATCGGTAAATAAATTTTCGTATAAATTCCCCAATCGCTACAACCGTCAATAACAGCCGACTCTTCTAACTCTTTCGGAATACTTAAAAAGTAAGACCTTAATAGAAGAATAGCAATCGGTAAACGAAATGCAATATACGGTAGGATTAGCGCCCACCTCGTATTTATCATGTCAAAAGCACTTAAAATATTAAACAGCGGAATAAGTGCTACTTGCGGGTTAATCATCATCCCAGCGATGATAAAAATTAACGCTAAATCGATTAATCTAGAACGATATTTTGCGAGTGAAAAAGCTGCCATTGAACCGAAAAGTAATACAGAAACAATCGTAGCAATCGTCACAATAACACTATTTAAAAAATAACTAGAGATCCCTTTTGACCATGCTTCGATATAGTTTTCATATTTCCATACTTCAGGAAAACCCCATACGTTATTATATATTTCATCATAACTTTTCATCGAGGAAATGAACATCCATAATAACGGGTAAAGAATAATAACAGCAAATGCTATTAGTGCAAATAATGTTATCGTTTCACCTACTCCAAATTTTCTATTTTTAGTAAGCTTCATGGTCACTCATCCTTTCCCGTTCCGGATAACCGAATTTGAATAAGTGCTAGTATCGCAGTAAGTATAAAAATGACGATAGCTAACGTAGAGGCGTATCCCATATTATCTTTCACAAATCCTTCTTGATACATATGAACGGCCATTGTGATCGAGCTAAATCCAGGTCCACCATTCGTCAAAATGTACGGCTCATTAAAGACGAGCATCGAACCTGTAATTGTGATAAGTGTATTAACGAAAATCGCTTCTCTCACTTGTGGGACCGTTACACTGAAAAATCTACGTACTTTCCCAGCTCCGTCCATTTCGGCAGCTTCGTACAGTTCCTTCGGGATTTTTTGTATAGCAACAATGAAAATCACCATAATAAAACCGATACTTTGCCACTGTGACATTGCAATCACAGCGTAAATTGCAGACGTCGAATTCCCTAACCACGGCTTTCCGTATTCTCCTAGACCGATTAAATCTAAGAAACTATTTAATAGTCCCATTTGCGGATTATAAATAAAACCGAATAATAGGGCGATAACGGAAATCGAGATCATAACCGGCATGAAATAGACGACTCGAAAAAACGGAGCCACTCTTCTAAAGATTTTGTCCTCCAAAATATAGGCTAGTACGAGCGCAATGGCTACTTGGAAGAAGACGGATATAATGGCGTATTTAAAATTGTTCGCTAATGCAGTTTGTACTACTTTATCACTTAAAAGAACTTTAAAATTATTCAATCCAACAAATGTTTTCGTTTGAGAAAAAACAGAAAAGTCGTAGAGACTGTAGTAGAAATTTTGTATTAGAGGAATAAATACAAATGTAGCTAGTATGACAACACTCGGTAATAAAAATAAGATAGACATGATTCTACTTCTATATCTAGTCACTTCCTTCACCCCTTGCTGAATAGTTCGATATTCTTGATAAGGCTCAGGATACCCTGAGCCTCAACACATACTTTATAACGTTTACTCATTTTTCAATCGAGCTGCTCTTTCTTGTACATCTTTCATAATATCTTGAGGTTTCGTTTGGCCTGTTGCTAACGATTGACCACCTCTCATAAAGATGTCTGCGATATTAATATTGACGGCATTATCAAACCAAGGAGCTGGGGAAGAAGCACTTAACACAATCTCATAAGCTTCGAAACTAGCAGGAGAAGTATTCCCTTCATCCACTCCACCTTTAATTGCATTTAACTGGCCATCCGTTTTCGTAAATTCGTACGCCGTTTCTTTAGAAGTTAAAAACTTTAAGAAATCGACCGCTTCTTTTGGAGCGTCTTTACTTAACATCCAGCCTTCAGGTGCTCCTGTTAATGCGTCCGCATCTCCTTTTCCACCTGCTACTGCTGGGAAGTTAAAAAATCCGAAATCAACGCCACCGATATTTTCTACTAGTTTAATTTCCGCGAACTGCATGTATACGATTGGAATTTCTCCATTACCGAACATGTTTCTAGCTGTTTCATGATCGATTGCCGTTGAAATATCCCCCATATAGGATGTTAGTTCCTCGAAAATTTCTAGCCCTTTAATATAACCTGGGTCCGTAAATTCACCAGTTTTTGCATTATAATCAACTGCCGTTACTCCTGGATCTAGTACTCGTTGGAAAATCGTCCCCATATAGTGAGAGATTGCCCAAGCGTTCGTTAACCCTTCCACAAGTGGTGTATCGTATCCAGCAGCTTGCAATGAATCTAACACTTTAATAAATTCATCGTAAGAAGAAGGTGCTTGTAAGTTATGTTTTTCAAAAATTTCTTTATTGTAAAAGAACACTTTTCCATCGATAGTAAATGGTACTCCGTACGTAACATCATCGAACGTGAATCCTTCAAACTGAGATTCTATAATATTGCCTGACCATTCCTTGTCTTCTTCTAGTAAACTATTTAAATCCATAATTCTATTAGAGGAAACAAGGTTTTCTGCAAATGAGTTAGACCAAGAAGAAAACACATGTGGTAAATTATCGCTCGAAACGAGAACACGAATTTTCTCTTTATACGAATCATTTAATACTGCATCAACATTAATTTTGACATTCGGATTTGCTTCCATATACTCTTTAATTTTTTGATCATAGAACGACTTTCGTGGTTCATTCGGCCATCTATGAAAAAAGTTAATTTCTACAATATCCTCGCCATTCTCCCCTTTGGAAGAACCGGATTCATTCGATGAACACGCTACTAAAGATGCAAAGAGAAATAGTACCATTACTACAAATGAAAAAGTTCTTTTCATTAACTTACACCCCTTCGTTCCAATCGATTTTTTATTTTTTTAATATTCCATTTTCCACATATACCGACGAACGGATAACGGATGACCTGTATGTTCTGCAAGACCGTCCGCATATTGTCTTAACACGACACCTGCAATTGCTGGACCAAAGTATTCGCGAAGATCCTCGTCCACACCTGTATAATCAAGCTCTGCCACGTCTACCACTTCTACTTTATTGCTAAACTTTTCAGCAAAGTTAATCGCTCTTTCATCTAAAGGTCTAGTTGGTCCATCGCCTTTAATAATTAAGAACGGTACATCGAAATCTGTAATTTCAAACGGTCCATGGAAAAATTCACCTGAATGAATTGCATTAGAGTGAATCCATAACATTTCCATCAATAAGCAACTCGTAAAGGAGTATGCCTGATGGTAGTACGCCCCACTTCCCATCGTGTAGATAATCTTTTCACGTTTATTTTCTTTCCCATACTCAAATGCTCTATCAAAAGTGTTTTTCTTATTTGTTTCAAATAGATTTTCTAAATGACTTAATTGCTTTAATACTCTGTCATACTTTTCATTCGGTGAAACCGCATTCAAAATGCCGAAAATGAGAGAAAAGTAGACTCCAGTTTCCCCATCAATCGCGTCGGAACCGTCTTTATAGTTGTAATGAACAACATACTCCGCTGCCTGACATAACGGTGATTCTACTTCCATCGATACCGCAATCGTAACGGCCCCTTTTGATCGAGCAAACTTTGCCGCCTCTACTGTTTCTGGTGTAGTTCCTGAGTGAGAACGTAAAATAACGACACTATTTTCCCCTAAACCTTTTGGATCTACATGAACAAATTCGTTGGAAGTATACACTCTAGATGGAATATCAAGCTCACGATTTAAGAAATAATCTCCTGTAGCTAATGAAGCCATCGAACCTCCGCACGCTACAAAATAAAAGTTTTTTACATCCATTGCTTTGACTGCATTCACAGCTTCCGTAATTTGGTTTACATGTTCAGTTTTCATTTTGGCACCTCCAAAAAGTATAACATCATATGATGTATTATCTTTATACTAGAACGAAAGGTACGCCTTGTCAACAAGTTTTTAGAAAATTCTCTTTATTAAGTCTTTTATACTAGCTAAAATGATATTCTACTAAAACAACCAATTATCTATAGAAGATAACGAGATAATTCCACCTCGATTACTATATGTGTATAATAAAATTTCACAAATCTTTTTTGAAAAATAAAAAGAGCAGATTCTAAAAAGAACCTACTCACATCGTTTTATAATGTTTGTGGCAAAGAGATTGGTTTATTCACGCCAAAATTTTGTATACCCTGTTTTATCCTCAATATTAAACTGAATCATTTTTTCTAGCAGTTCGTAATTTACAGGCTCGTTCCATTTAATACGAAACAGGTCCTTCGTAGAACTGTAGCCAGCTTCTTTAATTGCCTCAGCAAACTTCTCCATCCCTACCCGCTCTGGTGAAATGCTCATATGGTGCTTAGCTGTCGAAAGGCCGATAATATATGTACCGTGTTTTGAAAACATTGGCGTATTCCATTTAATATGGCCTTCCAAAGTCGGAAATGTATTAGTAATCCACGTCAAAACTTCCTCCGTTCGTTCCCGGTGGTCTGGGTGGTCGATTCCCGTTAAATACTCTTTAAAAACTTCCATGTTGCTGCCTCCTGAAAAATATACATAGTCTATAACTATCTAATAGTTTAGACAAAATTGTTAAAAGAGTAAACTATTTGCCTTGGTTGCTTCTTTAGGCTCTTTATTATCTAGAAACGTCTTTTCCCCTAGATTTCAAGTCCAATCCTACTAGTACTGCTGAAAGAAGGAAAGCAACTATGCTTGAAATAAAAAATCCTATTGCATAAGCTGGGATGCTTTCTACAGGTACTCTATCATTAATTTCCATAAATAAAAAATATACTCCAATACCATCACCATCGACACTTTTTCCAACAGATAACAAATTAAATCCTTTGATCAGCAATGAAATGGCTAGTAAAATTAAAATAGCCACTACTACCCAACGACTAATAGATTTCATTTTTTTACTCCTAACACATTTGATTTTTGCTCCAATATTATATTCATCATTTGTATACCCATTCCTTCTTCACACGGCACTGGTTTTATATAATTTTAATTTAGAATATCAATAATATTTATACATTATAAACAAAACATTCTTGATCCTTTGTGAAATTTATGAAAAAAATGGATATTTTTAAGGAAATAGGAAAATCTAAAAACGGTTGAACATTTTTTTCGTAAAAGGTAGAGGTGGATCATTTGTTTCATGTTGTATTAACATTTGGAATGTTAATTAGTTTGGCTCTTTCTAAAAAACTAAACAAATGGCAAGAAGCTTTTGTTCCTACTCTATTTTTTGCCTTATTCAATCTTTATTACCATTTCCTTTGTTATAGCAAGGATAGATGGTTATGGATTATCCAAAAGCCTATTGTAAATTACTTTATTACTGAAACGGTCTATTGTTTTATTATTTTCCCCTGTTGGGCGATTCTTTTTATTGGATTTTTCCCTCAAAGAAAACCTTTTATCTATTTGCTAAAATGGTCCATCGTTTCCGTAGTAATTGAATATATAGCTACGAAGATGGGGTATTTTAATTATTCAAACGGCTGGAACATTGCGTGGACCTTCTTTTTTTACATAACAACGTACCCAATATTAAGACTATCTCAAGTAAGACCGTTACAAGCAGTTATCTTCTCTTTTTTTCTCATTGTTTTTTATTTATGGGTGTTTGATTACTTTCCGATTCTCTTTCAAGGAGATAATTTAACCAAATAAAGGACGGCTCCATTTATAACTGGAGATCGTTCCTTTTTTATTTTGGCTCTTTTATTTAGTTGTTTATATTTGATAAACAAGAACGAATATTCTATGATTACGGTGAGCTTTATTTAAAAAATACAATAAAATGGAAAGAGAACTTCTATAAAATCGAAGTTCTCTTTTTAATTCTCTCAAAGTATTAAAAACTTTTTATAAAAAATTGCAACTTTTCACCACATTCATACGTGGTTTGCTTAGATTGGGGTGAGGCCTTTGGAGCTTGATGAGATATATGAACTGCATGTAAATGATTTATACCGATACTTGTACTCCTTATCAAAAGACCATTTTACAGCGGAGGATCTAGTTCAAGAAACGTTCTACCGAGCATTTATTACACTTGATGAAAGAGAGATTACCAATATAAAAGCTTGGCTATTTAAAGTATCCTACCATGCATTTATTGATTTTACGAGAAAAAGAAAGCGATATATTGTAAGTGATCAGTTAGAAAATATAGAGCCTAAAGGGATACCGCCAGAAAAGTCACCAGAAAAGCAATTTATTGAAAAGGAAAGTTTTCAACAGTTGCTGGAAGATATACATTCTCTAAATGATAAGCAAAAAAACGTCCTTCTACTCTGTGACTTTCATAAACTTTCGTACAAAGAAGCTGCAGACATATTGGAGTTAAACATAAATACATTAAAAAGTCATTTACTACGAGGTAGAGAAAAAATGATCGCGAAAATACAGAAACGGAGGGAACGAGATGAAAGAGAAAGATAAAAATCATTCAAATGATGAAAATCTGTATGAACAAATGTTAAACAACTCTATTGATGAGTTTGATCAAAAATATAGTCCAAAACAACAACAAACAATCGTGAAAAGAAGTAAAAACAAAGCAATGTTTACGAACATTTTAATAAGCTTAGCTATTTTATTATTAATTGTTCCAGTGATGACCTTATTAACTTACTTTTACTATAGTAGTGGTGAAAATTATGGCCGCGCGAACAATGCTATTGAAGTTGCTTCCAAACTTATATATGTTACGGAACCGAATATGAGTGTGGAAGAGATGGAGATAGAAGAGGAGATCGGCTTTTTCACGATGGACCTTTACTTTGATGTATATAAAAGGATTGGGTCTCAAGACTATAATGTCGGTGACTATGAGATTAATTATTATTTTGACAAACCTAATTTTCCGAAAAGAAATTTGTTACTAGATAGACCATTGGAGGAAATACCCCAGCCTCAATCCGAATTAATTGTCCATCCTGACGTCTTAGTATCCACAAATTCCGATTGGAACATTTTAAAAGGACTTCCGGATGGGACTGTTTCTGAAATGTACGTGTCATTTTCAGAAACGATTGATGTACCCGAAGTGAACGAATTATTTAATGGAGATATGGAAGTACGATGGCTTGCAGTAGATACTGGATTAGAAAGAAAGAGAATAGACAAAGATGGTTACCCACTTACACCATTAGGCTACCCTGCCCAAGTTGACACAACGACGTGGTCACCGTTTAATGGACGAGAACAAACGAACGAAGAAGTTTTTCTAAACATACTTAAATTTTTAAAAGAGAACGAGGAAACCGCAACCATTTTAGCTAGGGCAAAATCGTTATCTTTAGAAGAACGAATAAAGTATATCGAGGAAAATGGCATCAAAATTTATGGTGTGGTCGTTACTGGCCCAACAGCCGAATTACGCAATTTACAGGAAAACGAAAAAATTAAATCTATGAAGATAGGAGAAGTGAAACTATGGAACTGGAAGTAAAAAGAAATCGTTTTAGGCTATCAAATATGTTTACTGGTAGTGGCATCATTTCCTTTCTAATCGGAATTATTATACTAGTAATGGTTAACATAGGTTTGCTAACAGGCTTTCATATTGCCTTTGGAAGTTTCACGTTAGCCCTTTTAGGAATCTTTCTTGGCATTTTTGGTTTATTTACTAATAGAAGTAACCGATTATATGCGTATTGGGGACTTGGACTGAACGTATTTATTCTTATTTTTGCATTCCTGATGTTTGTTTTTGCTTGGAGTATTAATGCGAAGCCTTAGGGTATTAGTTGCATAAAGAGAGCCTTCCAATCGTTTGGGCCGTGTCTACCACTGATATCGAAAGTGTTCGACAGCCTGAAAAGTAAAAATTTTCACCGGAAAGTCCACTCTATAGTCAATTTGTTCATATTGGTATTGCATGATTATTTTTACTGTTAAAAAAATACAAGAAGAGAGAAATTATATACTTTTAAGAGTTAGAGGGACAGTTTCGGTGACCCACAATGTGTGTAACAAAACCTGTCCCTCACCTCTTAAATTACACCCGACTTTTTCGTTACGAAATCGGCTACGCTCTTTAATTCCTCATTTCCATTTCCCATCGCGATACCTAAACCGACAAGTTCTAACATATCTATATCGTTTCCACCATCTCCAAACGCAATTGCTTCTGTTAGATTCAAATTAAAATACTCCAACACTTTTAAGATAGCTACAGACTTTGATATATTCTCTTGTAAAACATTCAAAATAAAAGGGTACCACCTTGCTTTTTTCACGGCCCACCTGTTCCCTTTACTCCACGTTCAACTCTTTTCACCTCTAGTAAAATGGGTTATACTAAATAATATAAAGACATATAATAAAAAAGACTAAGCGGTGCATCAACACCACTTAGTCAAGCAATAGTCGCAGGTCCCTTCAAGGGGGGCGGCTAAATGTATAGGATAACCCACCATATCGCCGGTCAAGCTCAAGGGTGGGTTATTTTCTGTCTAAATACGATTAGGATGGACACAATCAAACCAGCGAATGAGATCATTAGCACTAAAGTTTGAAATGTCGTCATCATATGCATCACCCCCTTTCCCTTGGGGTAATGCCGACCACCCTTGAGTTTCCCTGACTGACTATTGCGAAATTATTATAACACAAAACAGAACGCTTGTTCTATATGTGTTTACAACTTCTAAGGTCTTTCCTTAGTCAACCTCTCACTTCGTAACCACGATGCTACGGAACTATCTATTTCTTCCACTAGTTTCTTTTTTGTCCAAGATTTTTTGTACGTTGCGCTTTTGTTGAGGAGAATGTAAATAGATTGAAGTTCCGGTATTCTGAATTTATTTCGTGCTGTTTTACTTAACTCCCTCCATAACGTCACAATATTCCCGCTCCCTTTTAAGTACTCGGTAGGTAAGTTCAACTCATATTTTTCTAACAGTTCGTTAGAAGATAAATTTTCCTGCACATCTTGTAAAAATCTCTTCCCATCGAAGTTTGCTTTTTTACTAGTATGACGTTTCTCAACTTGCTCTGATCCTTCCTTTATAAACGCCATTACTTGTTCTAAAGTTTGTATATCCTGTTTCATCAATTTTTTATCTACAGCTTCCAATATTCGCGTACACTTCTCCAACGTTTGAATAGCCTCTGATTTGTTCACAAAGTCACCTCTAATGTAGTCGGATCCAAATCTCTCTTTACTTCGTCTGCTAACTCTTTATACTTTAAATGCTCTGGACTTATTTCACCATTGGACAGTGCTTCCGAAATGGAATTTAAATGTTTTATAGCCGTCTCGTACATTTTCACATCTCCTAATTCACTTTGGCCTTGAGGTAGAGAAGGCCCCTTTCGCATCGTTTCAAAAACACCGAGAAGCTTCGGTTTATCTCCAAACACTAGCTTAATAAATGGAGCGTAATCCTTGTTTGCACAGTATTTGTCATAAATTTTATTCACAATTTTTATGTAGTGAGCAACACCTTTCGTACTCACCTTATCCATTATAGTTGGAATGATAAAATAGTCTGATAGTAAGAAGCCGCTCTGCGTGATGAGATTATTAGTAGGAGGACAGTCAAAAATAATGAGATCATATTTTTCTTCTAACTGGTGATCTAGCAAAAAGTTATGGAGGATAAATAGATTTTCAAGTCCAGCTTGCTCGGTCGTCATATCAATGGCTAGATCATCTAATCCACCATTGCTGTAAAAAAGATTAGATGGGATAAAATCTATGTTTCGATGATTTCTCGAACAGTTCTTAATTAGTTTCCCGGTATCAATAGAAAACCTCGCATCATTTAACTTTTTCGACTGAAGGTACATATCAAATGCAAAGTTTAACGATTCATCATCTCTTAAATCCATTAAATCTCTTTCCGTACTTTTCAAGCAGATCTCACTTAAAGAACATTGCGGATCCAAGTCAACAAGCAAAATTTTATACCGCTCTGCTAAATAGTGCGCCAAGTAATACACACTCGTTGTCTTCCCTACCCCACCTTTATAGTTCCCAACAAAAATTTTCTTTGCTCTTCCCATATGTACCCTCCTAGATGTTTGTCAGTTTATATATAGGTTGATGGGCGGAGATATATGCTATAATTTGGAACAGAGGATTTTACATTTCCATATACTTCTTCGGCTAACTAAGTAAGCCACAACTTTTTAAGTAGAAATATAAAGAGCCTTCAGGATATAAATAGTAGTTCAGTTTTGAAGTAGAAAATCAATAAAGGAATATGAAATAACATATGATTCTCTATAAGTAAACAAAGTAAATTAAAAAGGAAGTAGCATCAATTTAAACTGATGCTATTTTTAGTGTTTTAATACAGAAGGAAACTTTTTGGTGAATTACTCGTCTATATAAAGGAAAACTTAATAAAGGTAGGTGTCTTATGAGGAAACTCGTTTTTTTAATGTTTATGTCAAGTGTGCTCATTTCATTAGTAGGATGTAATTTTCAGTCAGATAGTAAGCAAGTTAATGAAGCAAATTCTAAAGCTGAAGAAGAAAAGTTATTGGTTGAAAAACGCGTTGGAACAGAAGATAAATATGAAAAGTTTAAAGAAATAACAGATAAGGAAAAAGTTGAAAAAGCCTTAAATATACTTAAAAATGCGGATTGGGAAAATGCTAAAGTTAAAATGGCTCACCCTCCTGACTTTAGGATTAACAATAAATATTTAATTTGGCTAACTCCCCAAAAAGATATGCTCGAAGTGATTATCCAAGGTGAAAATAAATACACTAAACTCTCTAAAAAGGATTCAGAAGTTCTATATGAAATCATTACAGAGGAAAAGCTCGGCGAATAATTTCAACTGAGGGTGATACAACAACTTTTTCCAAAGCTTAATAATGAAATTAACACGATTTTTGACATATGACCAACAGCCATTGTCCTTTGTGCCAATTTATACACTTTTCATTCATAAACATAGATATATTAACAAAAATAAAGAGTCCAATTCATTTGTGAATTGGACTCAAAAATATTGTTTTTATTTCCTTACTATGGTACATAGAACCCCTTAGAATAAATAATAAATTAAGATTGCAGTAAATAAACTTGGTAAACCCAATAAGGCTAAACGAAAAGTTGTTCTATTTCTTATCTTTCTATCGTCGGCTGATTCTGTTGAAAAGTTGGCTCTCATTCTATCACCGCTTACCATACTTCCTGACGTAACCATTGTACCTAAGAGAAATAACATTCCAATTCCCCCTGGTATTACATATGCTTGATTAAAACTCCAAAGAAAAGTTGATAATAAAACTCCGATTACCGATAAAATAGTTCCAGTTAATAAATACTTCATGATCATACCTCCTTGGCCTAAGTCTAATTATTATACGATTTAAAACTGATTGCGTTTCATTTTTGGCTCAAAATAATATTAAGAAGTGCCAATCCAACTTTGATTGACACTTCTTTTATTTAATAAAGCTAAACATCATAAATTACTATTCATTTAAACTTTTAATAATCTGTTCCGTAAATTCAAATGCTTCAGCTTCTGTATATTTCTCATCTAAATAATACATTAATTCATATATAGCATCTTCATATATAAAACTGGTTTCTAAGATAGTACCGTCGGGCCGTTCTAATAGTTCGAAATAAACATCCGTATTTTCGATCGTTCTACTTTGTTTTTCATGAAATTCCATTGTTCCAAACGTTATACTCAAATTAATGACTGGATCACTACTATATGGACCAAGAAAAATCTTTCCGTTATTTTCATCTTCCCACGCTTCTTTTTGATCTATATTAAAAAACGCTTCACCTAATTCCTTAGCATAGCTAATTTCCACGCGAGTTCGATTCAACTCTCTAACTCCTACGAAGTTAATGTCAAGTTCTTGATGATTAGGGATAATAATCTCTTTACCTACATAATTAGACACATCAGCGGTTAACTGTTCGTTAATGCCCTTATACCCTATAGTCGATAAGCAAATTACACCTAATAGTACTATACATGCGATAACCGCTAATAATGGTTTAGACAAAACGATGCTTTTTGTATCTTGTATTCTAATTTTATTCATCGTTTCCTCCTTTTGAGCAGGACTTCTTTGAACACTTTCATTGAGTTTTGCAAAATTGTCATCTGAAAAAATCTCATCAAATTTGTTCATTTTTATCCCTCCTTTATATCAAGATGAGTAATTTCTTGTTTTAACTTTTCCAAAGCACGTTGCATGGTAGATTTGACTTTACTCTTTGACCACCCTAACGCTTGAGCAGTCTCCTCAACAGAAAGCCCTTGAATCTTCCTTAAAATTACTACTTCTTTATAATTTACTTTTAGATTATTGATTGCTCTATACAATTCTTTTAAGGATTCTTCATTTAATACTAATTCTTCTGCAGTTTCTTTGGTCTGTTTTGAATGGTTTCGTATGTGAAAAGATAGAAATTTTATTTTATGTTTACGTCTTAAGTAATCGTACGTTACATTTCTAGCAATTGATATTATCCACGTATAATAACTAGACTCCCCTCTAAAATTAGTTAGAGATTTTTTCACTTTTATAAAAGTATCATGTGTGAGATCTTCCGCTATTTCTTTCTCATAAGTCATAAAAAAGATAAATTTAAATACATCATCACTATATTTAATATACAATTCCTCCCAATCCATGCTTTACACCTCCTAATATTATTGTCGATTTAAAATAAAATCGGTCGCGGTTTTTTTAAAAAAAGGGTGGAGGATATTTCGAAATGAAAGTCATCATGATTCGTTGGAATCTTGAGGACAGCTTTTCCAACCTAATAAAAAAAGGCGGACAAAGAACCTCTCTCTGTCCGCGGCTAAATCCCCTTTTGATGCTCAAAACAGTATACTTTCCCTTTAAACTTTTTATTGGATAAGCAAAATGCACTTACTTTTGTTGAAACGGGCTGTTGACATATAGTACATTTGTATTTTGTAGTTTCGCCTTCACTGTCCTCGCCTTTACTCTCATTACGTAAAGCTTGTACATGACGAAGACGGATAGATTCATCTACAATATTGGCAGATGTTAACGCCGAATGAATGTCGTCAATTTCATCTTTCGATAACAAAGGTTCTTTATGTATAAGCTTTAAGACAGATACCTTCCTATGAATAAAATCTGATAGCTCTAGATCATATACAATTAGGTGATCAGATTGTATTTTCCGATAATCTAACTCGTCTAACTTAAAAGTACATCGCTTTGTAAAAGAAACCATTGATATAATAGCGTTATGAAACTTCCTATCTATTAAAGATTTCAGCGCCTCAATATGGCCATAGTTTTGAATAAAAGGATTCATAAAATTAAACTTTCCGTTCGCTGACCATTGTTTTCGTCCTTTACCACCGTAGATTGTTCCTTGATAATTTTTCGTCTCAATAACAAAAATTCCGTACGGAGTAATTACTGCATGATCAACTTGAGAATAACCAGACTTCGCTCTCGGATTTTTTATTAATAAATCCGTTGTATACTTATAATCATTAGGTAATTGACTTAATTGAATATCAATCTTGTATTCCCCTAGCTCACCTTTACGAATAGATTTATTGTCCTTTTTGATTACTGTTTTCTTCACTTCATTACTTTTCTTTATCTCGTTTGGTTCCTTTTTAAAAAGTTTCAATAGAAATAACATATCAGTCAGTCCCTTTTAGTTCATTTTATTTAAGTTTAATTAACAACTTTCACATCTTTATTTCTTTGTAATCTAGAAGCACATTAAAATTTATAGTACCAAAAAATCGCCATTTCATTTGCTGTCGGTAAGTTGGAATAAAGCATAGTATCAACTGAACCTATTACAAATTGATTTTTAGCATAAAAGAGACAAGCTGACACATTAATATCTTGTGTTTCAAGCATAAGGCCACAAAAGTTATTTTCCTTTGCCCACTTAATAGCTTCCTTTAATAACGCTGTACCTACACCATTTTTTCTATTTTCTTTTGTAACAGCAATGTCCTCAATTAAGGCATATCCATTCCAATTAGAACGCATCTTTATTCGACCAATACAGTTGTTATCAACGTAATATAAAAAAACGACTTTCTCTTTTTCTTCAATATAACTAATGTCAACTTTTTCTTCTTCGTATTTCTTAGAATAAGGTTCAGAAAACCTTTCCACGGTATAGTTCCAAACATTGTTACTAAATGTAGGAATGATTTTACCTGAAACAACGAAACTTTCGTTTGGTTTAATATAATCCTTCATATTAAATTGATTCATTTTAACTATCATATTGATTTCTCCATTCAAAAGGAATATATATTATTACTTAAAATTATGCCTTCAGTTTTATCCATTAAAAATTTATCTTTATCTATTTTTCAATTAGTCTAACATAAAAAGACAATTCACCTAATTCATTTCTAACAATACCAAATAGCATTACAATTACCTAATAAAAAAATATAAATACAGACAAGAACATTAGCTTGGTTACTGATGGAGATCAAAGCCTCGATGCGAGCATTGTACTCCTCAGAAGCGTTAGTTTGAGATCCTAAAAGTGGAGCAAGGGATAATCCAAAGTTAACCTCAAAATCTTGCCATTTGCATAGCGACTACTACGGATATTTATAAGATAATAATATTTATGTATACAATATATGGAAGTTAATGTTATAATTTTAGAAATATTTAATAATTAATATATGCGATGATGAGAAGAGTAAATAAAAAGTTTCTTTACAGAGAGCTCCGTATGCTGAAAAGGAGTAAGAAATTATTATTGAAACAAGCCTCTGAGCATTACATTGGAACCTTGTTAGTGGGGATGGTGTAACGGAAGCTCCCGTTAAAGAGCTAGGGTATAAGCATATTAATGCCGTACCTGATAAGGTTAATATGGTGACATATTAATAAACTGGAGTGGTACCACGATAATAAATCTCGTCTCCAAGACTAAGGTCTTGGGGGTGGGATTTTTTTTATTTTAAAAAACGTAATACAAATATGCTTAAGGAGTGAGTTTGATGAATTTCAAAAATATGCTAGAAGCATGGAAATACCCATCAATTTTATTGCTAGGTATAGGAGTATCAAATTTAGGTGCGTGGGTGTACTTAATTGCACTAAATTTAATGGTATTTGAACTCACAGGTTCTCCTCTTGCCGTAGCTGTACTTTACATTCTAATACCTTTAGCAACTATGTTTACAAACTTTTGGTCTGGTAGTGTTATTGACAGATTAAATAAACGAAATTTGATGATCTTTCTTGATATTTTTAGAGCACTTTGCTTATTTTTTGTACCTTGGTTCCTAGATACATCCTTGTTGTTACTATATTTTATTGTCTTTTTAATTAATATGGCAACCTCCATGTTTAGTCCGACAGCGATGGTTTATATTACAAAATTAATTCCTTCCGAACAAAGAAAGAGGTTTAATTCTCTCATAAGTTTAATTGATTCCGGAGCTTTTCTGATAGGTCCTGCTCTAGCGGGTTTGCTTTTCATAATTGGTACACCTGAACTCGGTATTATCATTAATGCAATCGCATTATTTTTATCAGGATTAATTACATTGCTCATGCCTAATGTGGAAAAACAGTCAAAAGCTATTGATAATGGTGAGAAGTTATCCATACAATTATTGAAGAAAGATTTTCACATCGTAATGAATTTTAGTAGGAAAAGCATTTATATAATGCTAGTTTACTTTTTGTTTAGTTCGGTTTTTGTTATGACTGCTGCTGTTGATTCATTAGAAGCTGCTTTCGCAAAAGAAGTTCTTAGTTTATCAGATAGTGACTACGGATTTTTAGTAAGCATTGCAGGTGCAGGTATCATTGTTGGAGCGTTTATTAATACCATTTTTGTGAAGAAGATTGCAATTTCCATTATGATTGGTGTAGGTTCAACATTTGTATCGGTTGGTTACATCATTTATGCATTTTCAAATTCGTTTATTATTGCTGCATTAGGCTTTTTTATTCTTGCCTTCTTTCTTGCATTTGCCAATACAGGTTTTCTTACTTTTTATCAGAATAATATCCCTGAGGATGTTATGGGTAGAATAGGTAGTTTATATGAATTTGTCGAAGCAACACTTATTATCATAACGACGGGTATTATAGCACTTCTTGCACAAGTTTTTTCCATTCAATTTGCGGTTATTACTGGTGCTTTGGTGATGTTGTTCCTATCTGTGATACTATGTACTTTCAATTTAAGATCGTCCAAACGTAAGTATTATCAACCCAATACTTGATCAACACATGGTAAACTACGATTATGAGTGATAGGAATGGAGGTTACCTTCTTCAACAAACTTGCGTTAGATGAAGAAGAAATTAAATTAAGGACCGCACCTATTAGATATGTCTAATAGGTGTGGTCCTTTTATTATCAACTACTTAATCTATCCTAAATATTCACTTTGAGAAGTGAATTGTGACTTTTATGTGTAATAATACGTTATATAAATTTAGGAAAAAGAAAAGACCAAAAGGGAGGCAACTTGGGGAATCTTTCCCTTATCTTCCTTCCCCCGTTAAGTTCTCACCACCCGGTGGGGAGATTTGCTCTAAGTAGTACCGGTTCGGATCATTTTCGGTAGAGAAACCCATTAAGTACACTTTCTCTTTTTCGATAAGGTTAAAGACATTGGCGTCCTTGATATAGACTCTGAAATATACTCTATTCTCTTCTTTTTCAGCATCGTTATAGCCATCCACCCACATTTCCATATATTCTCCCGGTTCGATGTGGTAGCCTTTTTCTTCTATATAGAAGGATCCAAACGTATGATGTTTGACTATTTGGTCCTCGTTCTTATTATTTTGAAAGATAAAGAAAACTGTAATTAGCAACAATCCAATAATGATATAAAGCCATTTCTTTTGCTTTCCCATACTACGCCCCCCTTTATTTAATTTAAAATTATTTCAAATTTCATCTCACAATCATCATAACATTTTTGGCATTTAATTAGTTACTACTTTTTGGGATATTTTTATTTTCACTATTGAGTAAAATATTAGTTTCCCAGTATAGGTTAAATACGAAAAAAGACGATCACTTAAATGTGACCGTCTCATTTTAAAAATTAATCCTCAATTACTTCAAAAATATATGGTGTATTACGGTAATGGTGACCATAGTTCAGCCCATATCCTGCTATAAACCTATCTTCAATAACAAACCCTTTGTAATCCACTTCAATCTCAACTTGTCTACGTGAAGGTTTATCAAGAAGTGTACATGTCTTAAGACTTTTCGGGTTTCTTTCCTTTAGGGAATCATAAACTGTTTTCATTGTATTCCCTGAATCTAATATATCGTCTACGATTAAGACGTCATAATCGGAAATATCCATCGTTAAACCAGAAACTATTTCTACTTTTCCGGTACTTTCTTTTCCATGTCCATAACTTGACGTTTCCATAAATTCAATTCTAACTGGAACTGTTATGTGTCGGACAAGGTCTGCTGTGAAAATAAAGCTTCCTCTTAATAACGAAATGACAAGGAGATTGTTGTCCTCCCCTTGGTAATCATTCGATATCGTTGCACCTAGCTCTTTTACTTTATCATCTATCATTTCTTTATTATACAAAATATTTTCTTTCATCGTTTCTTCCCTTCCTAGACAGTTTTTATTGTTTTTGAGTTTCCTTTAAAATACTGAATATGCTCATAAACAGAATCGCACATTAACTATATTGAAATATGTCACTGTGATATTTGAAATGATACTAGCAAATACTTACGCTCCAGCTTCGTATCATACTATTATTAAAAACGCTCTATATTAATCACAAATTATGAAAATAATCATAACATAGACTTACCTATACGAAAAATATATAATTCATATAGAAACTATATGTTTTGTATATACAAGGAGAAATCGATGGACATAAAGCGATTAAAGTATTTTATAGCAATAGCCGAAGCAAAAAATATAACAGCCGCTGCCACTAGGTTACATATGTCGCAACCACCTCTAAGTATGCAGTTAAAACAATTAGAAACTGAGCTTGGTGTGAAATTGTTTGAACGAAGTGGTAAGAGTATGGTATTGACGGATAAAGGGAAAGTACTCTACGAAAGAGCATTACATTTGGTGAACAGTGTAGAAGAAATAAAAAATGAATTACAGGAAACAGAGGAGGGAAAAAGAGGTGTACTGGCAGTAGGAATTAACACCCTATCTCTATCAGGTTTTTCAGAAGTGCTCCAAACCTTCCACGAAAAGCATCCTAAAGTTTCGTTAAAAATTGTTCAAAATGACTCCTTTTATTTAGCAGAAATGATAAAAACAAGGGCGATTGAACTTGCATTTGTACGCCTTCCACTGGAATATCGTGGATTGACTTACCATCATCTCATGAACGAGCCATTTTTTTTCGTAACAAACAAGAAAATACACACTATATCATTAGAGGAAATTTCTCATACCCCTCTTATCATTCCAAGTACAGAGGGTTTAGGTATTTACAGTACGATTCTTGAAGCATTTACAAGACAAAACCTCCAACTAAACAAAATAGCTGAGTGCTCGGATATGAATACATTAATGGACTTAGTGAATGGTGGAGTTGGGGCAACGATTGTTCCAAAATCTGTTTTAGATGTCTATAAGGACAAAGCTCTTTACTCCATACCAATCGATAACGCTGATCTGAAGTCTTCTTTAGGAGCCGTTTGGCTTGAAAACCATTATCTTTCTACGCCTGCTAAAAACCTTTTAGCATTAATAAAGCAATACTATAGAAGTTAACATTATGATTAGATAATATAGATAAGATCCAAAACCACCCTTTTGCCGTTAAGTTAAAAGGGTGGAGTAATTTTATAAAACCTGTATCAACCTATCGTATATCTCTCTCCAAGGCAGATCCAAATTCACAGTCAATACTTCTATTTTCATTCGTCCATCCCAAACGAACGACTCTTGAACTTCCATGCCATTGAACGGGTAAATCAAAATGCCCCTTACATCCAGTTCCTGCGGTTGGTGCATGAGGTAAGTGAATAGTTGGAACATATTATGGCTATGAAATGTTTGTTTGCCAAAGTGTTCTTGGAATATATGTTTGTAAAACTTCGCATCGATAATTATTTTTTCTCTGCCGTTTTTATGTGTTAAGGATACATCGGTTACCATACTTGGCAGCAGCGCTTCATTTCCTTGTAGGTTCCAAGAGAAGCGCTCCGATGCCACTTTGTATTCGTTCTGTTCCATACGGTAAAAGTGAAATAAAAACTTTTCAAAAAGATGGTTGAGTGCTTTTTCATCTAACTCCGCCTTAAACAAGCTCCAATCCCCTCGTTTATGAGACAACAAGGTTAGTTCGTGGAGAATTTTCGCAATGTGTATGCTCCGTTTATAGTAGGCGTTATGTTTCGAAAAATGCACCCTATTAAAAATCCCTTTTGTGAGTGGCAGGACATCAACTTCCGGGAATAGGTCTAACATCATAAAGCTTCGTTTCCGAGTCTCTTCCTTCACATACCGGTTATAAGAAATGGCTTTTAGTGTTGCCTTCAATAGTTGATTTTCAAGAACATTTGATGAGTACTCATCCTTTTCACATACTACTAACGGCTTTCTAGCAATAAAATAAGGAATACTTTCATTAAGCAACAATCTGCCACCTAACCGACCAGTTGGCTCTACATGGGTAACGTAGCTTTTTACTAACCCACGATGTGAAATACGCTCTACTTCTTTCAAATACTCGTTGGCGATAAAATCATACGTAATAATATCTTCATCGACTTCGTTAAGACTTTTTACTAGTTCGGGCATTTCATGAACATAGCTAAGCATACAAAACAAATTACGAATGGGAACTTTAAACTCCATCTTACATTCCCTCAATTAATTCTTTTACTACTTCAGGTCGATCGTAAAAATACTCTTCCAACAGAGGGGTGATTTCAAATTGTATAATGTTTTCAAACCAGATTTCTTCTGTTAAATAGTCTGGTTTCTTCGTAAAAAAGGAATGTCCAATTGCATACCCTTGTCCAAGTTGATAGTCATTGACGATTACGGTGTTCCATTTATCCACTGCATATTGAATTCGGTCCAGCATATGAGTAGAAACTCCTGAACCTTCCAAGAACTCCCGCCACTTTGCATTAAAATTAGGCGTTAATGACACAAAAGCAAAACGTCTTCGTAACGCTACTTCCAACTGTGCAAGCGAGCGATCAGCTGTATTCATCGTTCCAATAATGTACACATTACTAGGAACGGTAAACTTCTCGCCATTATAGCTCATGGAAACAAAATCATCCCGCTTATCTTGTTCAATAAGCATTAGTAACTCACCGAAAATTTTCGATAAGTTTCCTCGGTTTATTTCATCAATGATAAAATAGTAATCTTTTTCTTCGTTTTCAATTGCCTTTTTACAAAACTCGTAAAAAATGCCGTACTTCAACGTAAAGCCATTTTCTTTCGGACGATAGCCCATGACAAAATCTTCGTACGAATAGTTTTGATGAAACTGTACCATTTCCACACGAGTATCATCCTTCTCCCTCATTAAGGAATACGCAAGCCGTTTTGATACGTATGTTTTTCCAACACCTGGTGGTCCTTGTAGAATCATGTTTTTCTTATAACGTAATAAATTGACCATCGTAGAATATTGCTTCTCTTCCATAAACACTTCCGAGAAGAAATCTTCCTGTGAATAAGGTTTGATAGTCTGCTCCGCCTGGGCTCCTCCAATAGTACTTTGTGCTCCAAAAGCTCTAGCTTGTTGCTCCCCTCCACTTTCCTTAAACGCATCTAAAACATTAATTATTTGGTAATAGAAATCCTCATAAGAAAAAGCATCTATATTAGATTCTAAAACATACTTTTTCTTCTCTTTTTTATCGTGCTGATCACCAAAGTCTAATCCATATTGAACCCCTTGTTCATTAACGGCTACGAAAATTTGTGGTGCGATACGATGAGTGTCATATTTTTCTTCATAAACTGCTAGCCAGCATCTAGTACTACCAAAATATTGATTCCCATTAAAACCGTTTAACACTTTATCCTTCCAAAGTGATAACTCTTTCAATTCTTCTATCTCACAGATAGCTTGATGAATCTTGCGCTGCTCCTCTCGAACTTTCTGTTTTTTATCTGCGTAATATAGTTGGAAAAGAATCGTGAAGTTATTCCACGACTGCAAGATATTTGTTTCATATTTTACCTTTACTTCATCTTTTATTTTTTCTAATTCTTCAATAGTCATCCGTTTTGAGCTAATTATGTTATCTAGTATTCTATATCTAATTAATTTTACCTTTTCTTCATTACGGTATTGCTCTCTTAAGCTCAATAAATTTTCTGTATCTAAATCTACTATATCACGAAGCATGTCCGCTGGATTTTTCATATAACTTGCTAATTTAACTGCAACAGTATGTAAATACTCTACAGACGTTTCCACAATAATTTTGTTAGATTGTGAATGAGACAAGAAAAAATCTTGAACATCTAACATCGTTAAATCTGATTCTGTTTTTTGAAAATGTTTTAATACGAACGTGCACACATTTAAATACATTAAGTAATTATTTCCAACCGTTCCAGACTTACTTGCTAGGCCATAAGTATTTTTTATAAAACTAAATACACCCTCGTTATAGAGTGGGTATAATGCGTACTCTTTAGCAGCTAATAAGTATCCGAACAACGATGCATCAAAAGAAATACTGCTTTTAAAGTCTTTACCTTTACGTATGAACTGATCGATTGTTTCCCCTATCGACCCACCAAACTGATAAAGTTCCTTTAATAGAAGGGCAACTTCCTCCGGTTTATTTTCCGCAAACTCAACTAAGTCAGCTGTTTTGTCCTCATGAACAAAGATTTCGGAAGGCGTGTTGGCTTTTTGTAGTCTTTTCACGATATAAACGACCGTATCTGGATTAATCTCTTTCTCTCGTAAATACTCATTCAAATTCGATAATATTTCTATCTTATTTCCGCCATTATATTGTTCCGTCTCTTTATATGCTAAGTATCTTTTATATGCGATATTTAAATAATTATCTTTTAGTAGAATTGATTCATAACTTTCCATTTTGACCTCCATTATAGAAGTAATTCACCCCATTATTATAGCATTTATTGGAATTTTATTGTTTTTAAAAAACTTTTTAAAAATTTTTCTCTATGATGCTACTTTTCTTGTCATCCGCTTTATATAGAGGGTGAAGGTACAATAAAAAGGAGGAATTACAAATGACAATTGTAAACAAGGAAGCAGTAAAGGAGTTTCAAACATTCTCATCCATCACGGAGCTGGATCAAACGGTAAGGGGTTACTTATTCAGACATAAGTATACGTTTTTACCAAGTACAGAAAAGGTTTTAAAGTGTATTTGGAGAAATGCTGGGGATGTTTACGGTGTGTGTGACTACACGTTAGACAAAATAGAAACAGAAGTAAAACTTTCTAGAAATCAAGTAGATAGAGCTATCAATCAGCTTATTAGACTAAATATCATAGAAAGTATTCTAACTCCTAGAGATGTAGGAAAGAGACGAATTTTACTTGTCATTCAGCCAGATATGGATTACACAAAGTTTTCTAAAGAGGAGGAAATGATTGGATTATCTTCTTTAGAAAGGATCCCGAAGGATTTTATAGATTTTGGAACCTCCTATTTTTCTGAAGAGAAAGTGCACCAATTATGGGCATACGTATTAGAATTGGAAAAAAACAGTGAAACAGACATTCCTTTAGGAGAGTTACTAGATGAAGTCATTTCAGCCTTGATTGATAGTACTGCTTTAATAAGTGGAGTACCAGCAGAAGTCAGAGAAAAGCTTTTTTATCAAAATGTTGAAAAGCTATTTCACGCAGAAGAAAAAAAATTAGTAGAATTTAATCGCCTATAATAATAGTGATAGAGCTATACGAGTAAAACGTATAGCTCTTCTCGTTTTATGGCCATCAAACCTTTTCATAGCGATAGCATTTTTTAATGTTTATGAATCTATATTTATTAATTTGATCACGCTACTTTTTTTGTCCTCCGCTTTATATAGATAGTGAAGGCACATTAAGAAAGGAGGGATTAAACATATTAATTGATAACGAAGAAACAGTAAAGATGTTTCAAACATTCCCATCCATTACAGAGTTGGATCAAACGGTAAGGGGGTACTTATACAAACATAAGTACACGTTTTTACCAAGTACGGAAAAGGTTTTAAAGTGTATTTGGAGAAATGCTGGAGAAGTTTACGGTGTATGCCACTGTACGGTAGAGAAAATTGCTACAGAAGCAAAAATTTCAGAAAGACAAGTAGGACGAGCTCTCAATCAACTTATTGAATTGAATGTCATTAAAAGAGTTCCAACATATAAAGAAAATGGTGCACAGTCACGGAATTTACTTGTCATTCAACCAGATTTTAATTACACTGCTATCTCAAAGGAGGATGACGAAGCTGGATTATCTTAGCTTGATACTATTCCGAAAAAAATTTTAGCGTTTGGTAAGTTTTATTTTTCTGAAGAAAAAATACATGAATTTTGGGAGTATATATTAAAAACGGAAAAAAGGTTCATACAGATACTTCACTAGAAGAGTTGCTGGAAATTGTTTTGATAGGCATAGGAGAGAGTAACGTTAAAATCATAGAAGGCGAAACGAAGGAAGAGACCGAAAAGGTTTTCTATCAATGTGTTCTTGATCTATTTTTAGAAGAAGAAATAAGGTTGAGTGAGTTTAATAGTTTGTAGCAGTTAGAAATAGGATATATTGGTTGATTCGAAGGCTTTAACATAAAAGTTTATTATTTTAAAATTGTTCATTAAAATTTTTGCATTTTTTCCTCTTTCATTTTATATAAATATAAACCTTCTTAAATGGATTTTTTAGATAAAAAGGACCAGTTGTGGTCCTTTTTCTTTCTATTAATTTTACTTTAGTTATCTTCTACCCGAACTAAAAAAATCTTCTTTTGGAATCCTCCGCGCTTAGATGCTTTTTCTTTTCGAATTCGTTCCACTTCGTCGATAGAAGACCCATGATAACCTGCTAGAGCATGGATGATTTCTAGAATATCAGCTAGTTCCTCTAAAGCATCCTCATTATTCTCCGTGTTCATATATTCTTCAAGCTCTTCGAGACTTTTCTTCTTTAGTTCGGTTATGTATTCTTCATCGGAAAGAATGCTAGTTGTATATTTTTTACCTGACTGTTCAATGATGGCAGGGATTTTATCTCGGACTAGTTTGTTGTATGTAGGCATTATTAGCACTCCTATATTAAATGTATTAGTTAATTATAGTCGAAACTATAGCGAAGTGAATCCAATTTATCGTTTTATAAAATAATGTTAAGATTAATAATAACATTTTTAGGTAGAGGAGTTTTGTATGAAAAAGAAAATAAAAGTAGTTGCAGCAATCATTGAAAATGAGCAAGGTGAAGTACTATGTGCTTTAAGGTCCCCTGAAATGTCCTTACCAAACTATTGGGAGTTCCCTGGTGGTAAAGTCGAAAAGAATGAGGATATTCATTCTGCTCTAAAAAGAGAAATCCAAGAAGAGCTTCATTGTAAAATTGAAACTCATGACGTACATAATGAACACACGCATGAATATGAAGCTTTTATTATTCATTTGATTACTATTAAAGCAAAAATTGTGGCAGGGACACCCATTCCAGCCGAACACTCTATACTTGTATGGTTTAAGAAAGAAAACTTACCTTCTTTAGTTTGGACTCCAGCTGACACACCGGCAGTGGAATTATTGGTAAAAGGAAGATAAATGGTGTGTTCACCTCACCATTTATCCTAGATTTGATAAGTTACCTCTAAAACATAAAACATAGTTAGTTTTTAATATATATTAAAAACTACGGAATCCAAATAGTATCATAACCGTTTCTTATAGAATAATCATAAAGCATGATTATTTTCTTTGGCCTGTAATTTATCATTAATGAAGAAATATTTTTGTCTTCCTTCTTTTCTGTTAATACATTATTTCTATCAATGATGAACTCTAAATATTGTTTTTCAGGCAGCTTATCACTTTTGGAAATGTTGCATCTGTTACACGATAAAACGAGATTCCAAATATTATCCGATTGGACGAACGACCAAGGGATAAAATGATCAACATGAGTTTCCCGTTTTGCTCCTGTTAACGGTTTTTCACAATAAAAACATTTTGCTTCAAAGTAATTTAATAAAATGTTTTCAAATGAACTTAAAGAGGATCTTCTTGCTATACTTTCGACCTTACCTAGAAGGTAGTTAATACTTGGTACCTCATTTAACGTTTCAATCATAGCAGCCATATGATAATTTGTAAGATTTACTATTAACCTTTGGTAATTCAACATAAACGCATGTACAGCAGGGTTTATTTTAAAATATTCCTGTCTATGATCAAAGGCATAAAATTTACCTCTAGTATCTCCGTACAGAGCTCCAAATACATTTTCCTTCATTATAGATTTTACTTTTCTAACAAGTTTAATTTGGATATTCGTATCAATTTTGTCCCAAATAAATTCAGAAGGTATCGAGTATTGTTGCTGATATTCCTTCATCAAAGTAGCTACTCTGGCATTCTTTTTCGGGTTATTGTTATGCTGTATCAAATCATGCTGTACAACTAGGTTCCAATATATCTTCGTAAAGGAGTAAGCAATTTGATCATACGTTAGTTCAAAATCATCATTCACTAGATAAAGATTTTCTATTAGTGATTTTATTAAAGCGAACTTATAGGTAGATGACTTAGCAGACCTATTAGATAGTACAACGGTGAAAATACGCCAGATTTCTTCGTCTGTTAAATATTGTTCTTGTAGTTCTCCTATTTTTAGTTTGTGGCTCAAATCGGCACCTTCTTTACTTCCTGAATACACTTTAATTATGTTAAATCTCTTACTATCTCCGCAACATACGTATTATTCAACCAATAACACTGCTTTGTAATGCGTTTACCGTTTGGAAGATCTACTTTGTCGCTTCCATCTCTCCCTTTTGGTCTAAGGTGAGTTACACCATTGAAGGTTGATTTAGGAAAGTTGTTTTTCTCCACTAATTTGTCTCCATGCTTTACATATTCAATCTTTAATTTATTTTCATTAATTAGTTTATTTACTTCTTCCCATAACTCTTTAATTTCTGTTTCTATTGTTGCTTCAGGCATATTCCATAGTTTGATTCCTTTAAAAAATAATTCTCTATTAGGGTTTTCAGCTTTTGTTTCCTTATATTGAAAAACAACGAAAAGAAATTTGGTATCATAAAAACGATTACGTAAATAGCTGTCTTCCCAAGTTTCAGAAGTCCATTGATTAAAGTCGATATTTTCAAAGGACATAGATTCCTTGGGAATTCCGTTTGGTTCTAATCTAACCGTTTTAAATTGAATATTTGCTTTAGAAAACTCTTCAATTTTTTCTAATTTTGTTCCCTTAATACCTAAAAGCGCACTAACAACAGTAGCGACAAAGCTTTTGGATTTTTTATTATAAGGGATCCCATGATGCTCTGCCATTTCCTTATCTGTCATTCCAATAAACGGAGCAAACTTATCCTGCAAAATATCCTGCAACGACTTTTGTTTTAGTTCAGCAGCATTCGCAAATTGTACTAAATCTTCATTTTTGATATATTTTCTCACTAAAGCTGTCATATATGATTGTTTTAAGGAAAAAGCACGTTGCATAGCTTTAATTTCATTATAAGGCTGTTCTCTTACTGAACTTTTATTACTTCCTTTTGATGCAGCACCTAAATAAACGGTATCACCTTCAGATAACTCATGCGCTTTTCCTTCCCTTATCTTGGCAACGATTAATTCCCAGTCTTGTTTTATTATCTCAAGATCCGCTTCCGGAAAAGTATATAGTACACTTTTAAATATAGAATAATCTTTTCTATCAACCTCAGGAACCCATTCGTAAAACATTAATAGTAACTTTTGATTCTTCCGCCAAAAACTCGACGTTTCAAATTCATATTTTACTTCTTCCATAAAGTTGATAATATTTAATACTAACCTTTCCTTTGCAGACAAAGTACCATTCTTATTTTTCCTGAATGGAGTTACTTTTAACTCGACACCTAAATTCTCAAAGTCTGGTTTGGCATCGGAATTGACTGTGTACTCAAACAGACTTTCCTCTACTACTTGTCCTAATCCACCTTTAGACATTTTATTATGTAATCTATCATGTTTATCAATTTCCCCAAATGTCCTACCTTCCGCCTCTTTCGCCTTCTCCATCAATTCTTCCATTGTTTCGTAAATCATTATAATCCCCTTTGATTAAAAATAATATAGAACGATCGTTCTGTATATGTTATAATTTACTTACATACTTATAAAAAAGGTAAATAATATTAGTTGATCTTTTTGTTACTTTTTATTATAATGATTATTAGGTATCTTTTATACCGAAAGGATGTTCGAGATGATAAAAGTAATAGAATTATTTGCCGGAGTCGGTGGGTTTCGTCTAGGTTTAGAAGCAACAAAAGGTTTTGATGTTGTGTGGGGAAACCAATGGGAACCTTCCAAAAAAGCGCAAGATGCTTTTGAATGTTATTCTAGGCAATTTAAAACTGGTATACATTCCAATGAGGATATTTCAACAGTAAATGAAAAGGAATTAGTAAACTTAAACGCTAACCTACTTGTAGGTGGCTTTCCTTGCCAAGACTATTCCGTGGCTCGTAGCCTATCTGGAGAAAAAGGCATTCAAGGAAAAAAAGGCGTACTATTTTGGGAAATCGTTAGAATTTTAAAAGAAGCTCGCCCTAGATATGTACTTTTAGAAAATGTTGATAGATTACTAAAATCACCATCGAAACAACGGGGACGTGACTTTTCTGTTATGCTTGCTAGTTTACGTGACCTAAATTACACAGTCGAATGGCGCGTCATTAATGCAGCTGACTATGGACAAGCTCAAAGAAGACGACGTATTTTTATCTTCGCTGTGTTAAATGATACTTCCTATGTTTCCAAGCTAAGCGCAATAGATGATGTAACATTAATACATGAACAAGGCTTCTTTGCAACACCATTCCCTATTGAAGACGGATATAACGAAAAACATAAACCACACTCTTTCACTCTACCAGAAGATATTTTAGAAGTATCTGATGAGTTCTCTATGAAATATTTAAATGCTGGTATTATGAGGAACGGTAATGTTTATACCGAAGAAGTGATTCCAGTATATGAAGAACCGACTACACTTAAGGAAATCCTCCTTACCGGAGTGGACGAAAAGTATTATTTAGGGGAAGAAGCTATTAAAAAGTTTGAGTACTTAAAAGGCCCTAAGAAAATTGAAAGAACTTCCTCAACTGGACATAAATATACGTTTTCCGAAGGTGGAATGGCCTTCCCGGAGCCGATTGATAAACCTGGACGTACGATGTTAACTAGTGAAGGCACAGTAAATAGAAGTAGCCACGTAGTGGAAGATCCTGAAACAGGACGAATCCGAATCATCACTCCTGTCGAAGCAGAACGATTAAATGGCTTCCCAGACAACTGGACAGAAGGAATGTCGGAACGGATGCGATATTTCTGTATGGGTAATGCATTGGTTGTAGGACTTATTGAAAGAATGGGTAATCGGATTCTTGAGATTGAGAAAGAAGAGGAAATCCCTGCTGATAATAGAGAAGTGCAGATGTCGTGGTTTTGATAAAAAGTAGTGCCCTCCTAAGGCAGAACTAGGAGGGCTTTATATATTAATATGGAATTATTTCAAACTCAACCTTTTCAAGATTAGGATTGTATAAATATTTAACAAGTTTTATATCCTTCCACTCTTCAGAAAATCTATCGTCTCGTAAATTTGTAGTATATCTTCTACTTCCATTTTCTTTTATGTATTTAACAACCTCATCTGGAAAATTTGCTGCAACTAAGAATGCACAAACCATTGAATAATCACCAAATGAATATTCACTTTTTATCCAATCCACATATTTTAGCACTTGATTAACATCTTTTATTTCTGCATCCTCTTTCTTTAGCTCCATTGCCATAAATTTAGAAATTGTTGGCTTATATCCTTCAATATACCTATAACCAAAAATATCCATTTTATCCATCCATATTATTGGTTTAAAAGGTGAGGCGACAACTTGGTGCGAAATGTAGTCCCATTTACCAAAAATGTTACTAGTTTCTTTATCATTTGAAGAAAGTTGGTGTAATAATGCCAACTCTAAAGTAGTTTCCCTTCTAAACAGGTTATTTGCACGAGCTGAGTTTTCAAGAAATTCTTTTACTCTAAAAGAGTATTTACCATTATCTATTTTTTCTTTAATATCATCATGTATTTTTGAAGTAAGGTTTTCAAATGTTGCATTAGTATTTTTGTTAATTATGGACTCTTCATTAACCTTGAAAATAATATCCTTCAAGGCTTGATTTTCGTGGTCGTCAATTTTTATAAATGACAAACGCTCAAATGCTCTAAGCATCTTAAAAGCAGACGGGTTAGACATTAGAACAGCATCCATATCAACCGGCTTTTTAAAAAAATAGGGGGATGGCTTAAAGGTGCAAAGCCACCTTAACTCTTGTTCCCCACTTTTCCAAGCCCCTTTTGAGTTAAGCACCTCATTTTTAACAGTTGAATATTTTGTTGGTATTGGTGAATTAGCTTCAGGGAAATTTAAAAACTTACAGTCTTCTCTGATATTTGTCAATTCACCAACTCCATAAATTTTTCTGTTTTTGAAGAAATATATATTATCTCCTTCTTTCATCGTTGCATAATCTGCTACAGTCGATTCAACTGTAGGACGCCAAAGTCGATTAGAAGGAATTGTTATTTTGGTCGAGTATATTCCATTCTTTGCAGACTCAAATAATGAATCTAAAGTATCAAAAGTCATAATATATCCAGCCATTTTTACCCCCAAGTAGCTATTCTTTAATTTTTGTTAGTTATTATTGGTCTCTTACAATAGCTAAAACCTCTTTTAAAACAAAGGAAGGCTTCTTTAATAAAGTATCTACATCGATTTTTCGTTCTTCAAAACCGTTTTTTATTACAGTTAAAAAACCTTCTTCCCTCAATTTTATAACAATGTTATTAAAAGAAAACTCCTCTACACGCTCTGCTTGATCCACATTTTTATGATTTACTTTAACTGTTACTTCATTTGATACACGTCTTAGTATCTTCCACAAAATTGTTTCTTGCTGTGACTTCATATATAATTCAGGAAGCTCTTTCGCAGTTTTTAACTGGGTAAATGTTGTCATCATATTGGAGGCTACTCCGTATTTTACTGGACGAATAAGCTGTTCTGTCCGTTTCCATCCTTTAATATGAAAGATAATATAGTTATTGTCTATTAAAACCTGGTCCACTTTTCCATAATCAGCAATTCCATTTTCAGTTGGGTTAACTTCAGCAGTTACATATAGCGCAACATACTTTGCTTCTTGCCAATCTTTTGTAACGTGTTTAGCAGAAATCCGAAAGTACCTTCTTTGAATAAAATCCTTATAAGCTTCTTTACTTGAGACAGTACCTACAAGAACCTTTTCGACTAGGCTTGATTGCCACTCTTCCTTCGTCCCACGTGGAAGAATTCCTTCTTTTTGAATTTCTTCAGGGCTTTTTTCAATAAGCCGTTCAATAAATTGTTCCACTAAATCTGTTGCATTTGGAAGAAATGGTAGACCACCGATATTAACTTGATCAATACTACGATATAACGGATGCTCCTTGTACGCTTCCTCGTCTCCCCAAGGAAATAATATGTACGCACCGAAAGCTGTTCGTTCATATGGGCCGTTATTCATATAAACTAACGAATCTCGATACCGATGCATTGTATTTATATCTTCCTCTAACGGTCCAGGTGTTTTGTACCGCGAATAATACCCGCTATCCTTTTGAGCATAATCAATCCGATATTTAGCATCAAACACATAGTTATAAGTAAAGTCCTTTCCCTTTTTTGATATAGCTAACATCGTGTCCGGCTTTTGCGTAATCGTTGGTAATCCAGCCTCTACCTTTTGATACATTAACGTTATTTTCTCTTTCGTTACTGGATGTTCAAAAGTTCGTTCCGCCTTTTGACTCGTATCTAAGTTTACAAAGAGGCCATTTCGATTAACCCTAATGATATCTTGACTAAGCTGTGTATACTTTCTACTTAGAATTTGTCCAATCTTTAAATACGTCCAATATTCATAAAGAGTAGCAACATCCTTTACCGACATTTGGTAAAAACGAGACTGCAGTGTTAACCCTTTTGTAACTAGTAAATAGATTTGAAAAGCATCACGATATCCAGGGGCCATTTGAATGACTAACCTCATTACTGATTGTGTTAACCGACCTATTTGCTGCCAGAACATATTTTTCAGTTTACGTTCTAGCTCTTTTTTCATAGCTTCAAGCTTTTCTACTAACTCAGAGTCCGGATCCGTTTTCCATCTGGATGGTTGACGAATTGCTCCTATTAAGTCAACAAGCTTATCTAAAACACGCTGCATCATCCATTTAATGAAACGATTTTCAAGCGTATCATACACTAGCTCTTTTTTCATCTTCATTCCTTGTTGAGGCATCATCCTTTTCCCGTGAAGAAGAATGCCATTTTTCACTTCTACAAAATTTCCTTTTCTTTGTAAATATTTGCGTGTGAAGAAATCTAATTGACTAAGCTCGTCACCTCTTGCCTTCACGTAAGTTGTCTCTAGCTTATGGTGCGGCTGCCGTTCAATTCTATTAATAGACTGCATGAACTGCTGGAAATGCTTTGAAATTAAACGGTAAAATTCTGCTCGACTTGGGTTCCCGTCTAATTTAATGTTTGCACCCAGGTACGTTTTTCTGATAAAGTAATACGCTAAATTGTATATTTCATCGTTCACTTCTTCTAATAGCTGCTTATAATCGTTTTGGTAGTCTAGCTTTTCCGGAAAAACTTCTAATGTTACTTCGAGAAGCGTGTCATCCCCTCTTCGAACTTCAAAGGTAGAGTATCCTATTTCATTTTGGAACGTTAGAGATCCTGCCAATATATACGTCCCTGGTAAATCCTCTCTAACAATAGCCCTTCGAAGTAAAGGTGATTCGTGATAAAACTGTAGCGGAATGTCCTTGTTTTTTGGAGCAATAATGACATCATACACACCATTTTCAAAAAAGATTGGTTTAACATTTGTATTTTCTGTTAGCGCTTCCTGATCTACATTAAAAAGAAGTACAGATGTAACCGTATCTCCAATACACGAAAAGTCCATCTTTTCCTGTACATTCATTTTCCTATACTGCTTAAACCCTTCGTACCGGTAATGATAAGGTCTTCCTTTTATAATAAGCGTAAATTCCTCTGTCTCCACAACCAATAATTTCGTAGAATTACGAGATCCAGAAGGAAGTGAAGCCATCATGTAACCTCCTCAACATTTCTACCACTTTCTTAGCACTTTTCGGGTACTTAGCCTCTTTTATGTCCTCTTCATCTAGGCTCGTGTATTCTCTTCCAGTGAAATGTTTATACAAGTTTTGAAGCATCTCCTCTGTCCGTTGGTCACTACCACTTAGTCGAGGTAGAATTTTCTGAAGAATACAAAAGTCAAACGCTTCTTCAAAAGTTAGGAAATCATTGATTTTGTTGTAATATAAATAAAAGCTAATTTCATCTCTCACTCTGTAACCAAAATGCGAGTTTGTCGGTTGTAAAATAGAGTTGATTTCCACTAGTTCATTTGTAACTTTTTGGACGAAATCTTCATTCCCTACATAAACATCTTTTAAATGAAGAAAATCAGAAAGGAAGATACTGTTTGATGCCTTTATAGGCTCCACTTCATCTAAGTCCTCAAGGAAAGATAAATTTCCTAATTCAACTGTATTAAATTCAATCGTATTCGCACGATCTAACACTTTTTTACTAAATGGATGTGTTGTTTCGTCCATATTAACTGTTCCTAAAACGTATACATTGGACGGCAAGGTAATATTTCTTTTTGCCGTTTCCTCTGTTAGAAGTGGTGTTGTCACCATTTTTCCGTCTTTCCACTTTCGGCTTTCCATCACACTTAACATATCACTAAAATAATGTTCTACTCTCGCTAGATTCATTTCGTCTAGTAATACGAAATACGGAAGGTTCGGATGTTTTTCAGCTTCTTCTATTACTTTTGTAAGATGACCAGGTTTAAAATCTCCCTTAATATCTACATAACCTAATAAATCCGACCCATCATTCCAATCTGGACGGACTGGAATTAACGTAAACTGTTTATTCTTTGACGTCGCTCCTACACTTTCCGCCAACCACTGAACAATTTTCGTTTTACCTGTTCCTGAAATACCAGATAAAATCACAAACGGCTTAGTCTTAATTGATAAATATAAGTTTTTTATGTCTTCTAAGGAATAGTTAAAACCTTTTGATTTTATGTAGGAGTGGATGTGGGTTGGGAGCTCGGATTGGGATACGGAAGGGAGCACTTCATTTTCATTAGATTCCCCGTTAATTAACCTCTTTGCAAATGAAAAACCTTTTAATGAAATATTAAAAATAGTAGAATGCCCCATAACAGTATTGCTTTCTAATCCTAAATCCTCTACAAAAGTAGAGCCTTTATACCAGACAGGAGTGCTAAGCGCTATCTCCCAATCTACACCCACTCGCTGCTTCCAATGTGCACCTGTAACATGAATATATTTCTCGGGATTATCTTCCTCAAAATACGTTTTCGTTACTTTTCCGTAGCCTAATAACCCTTTATTTCCAGTATAAGCTACTACATAATCTCCAATTTCTATTTGTTTAACTGTATTTATATGCTTTGTAACAGAAGAGCTCGATTCTCTACCATACTCATACTGCATTGCTACTACGTCCAATTGTCTACATTTTTCCCAAACAGTCGGATCATTCGCATAATAAACATTGAAAAGCCAGTACTTCGGTTTCTGTTTATCAGTATTAGAAGCAGTTGACCTTTTATATAGCCATTCTAGGTCAGATATAGTCCTTCCCATTTCAGCTGTAAAATCTTCGTGATTTAAAACCATTTCCTTTGTGTACACTTTACCTATACGGACCCAATGTTTATTATCACTATTTAAATAGTCTACTGTTTGTTTTTTCAGACTGCTATTAGATATAAAGCTTTCGAGAGAAGGATAATTTTCAAAGTTCTCGTCTTCTTCCTTATTCGTCCAGACTTTGTATTCAGAGGTATTGATACTCATTTCGTTAATCCAATCGGTAATATAGGACAACCAGCTATTATGCTGTCTTCTCTCTTCTACTAATTTTTCATTTTTATAACCATGCCATTCTAAATATGTTCTTACATTATCCTTACTGATCATAGCGGCAATACAAGAAGGAGAATGAAACAAGTCAGAATCCTTTATTCTAGACCAAAATCTTCTTCTTAAGTTCCCACTATTTTGCCAGTGTTCGGTATTCTCAACGACTAAATCCTCACTATTAGATGCTTCGGTAGCTCTTTTTACAATTTCCTTCCAATCATTCCATGCTGACATATATTCCTCTTTTACCTTTGAGGACCCGTCGTCACCAACACGATAGACGAAGTTGTCTCTATCAAAAACATCAAAAGAATGTTTTTTTATTTTCATAGATCTCTACCCCCACTTTTCTGAATTATATTGAAAACCAATACTTTCTCCCTTTCCCAATTTAACATTTTGCTAATGTGTTATCATCCTGTTACAACAACACCTTTCAGTAATTGTGTTACACGGTAGCAGTCTTCTACGTTTAAATACTCTTCTTCAGTGTGTTCGAATCCGTATCCAGCTGATAGGTTAACACTTTGGATGATGGAAAAGTGAAATTTGTCTTCACGGTAAAAGAAGAGTGTGGTCTCGTCGGAGCTCGGGCACTAGATAAGTACTTCCTATGGGGAACAGACGCTGCAATTGTCATTGACCGACGGGGAAATAGCAACATTGTTACATCTAGCGGAGGATACATTTCATTTTGTAACAAAGCATACGGAGCATTTTTCGGAAAAGTAGCCGAAGCTGAAGGACTAAACAACTGGAAATGCACAGCCGGCGGAAGCAGCGATACTCGCATCTGGGCTGCCGAGGGTTAATAGAGGTAGAAAATTGCGAGGGGTGTTGGGGGAGATTAAGAGAAGTCAGTTTATACAACGTGGAATGGTTAAGGTACTCTGCCATGTGTAATACTACCGCAACTCCTGCCCGATCATCCGCTCCTAGTATACCGCTACTACTAGTCCATATGTTGCCATCTTTTATAATGTGGCGCCCTAAGTGTATTGATTCGACTGTATCTAAATGTGCATTCAATAGAATGGTAGGTCCATTGCCAGTTCGGTACCTTCTTTCCGCAATCAGATTGCCGTGGCGGTCCTCTGTAATGTAATCAACCAATGGTGTTAGTCTCTGCTTCACATAATCTCTAATTTTGTCCTCATTTCCACTTTCTCCTGGAATGGAAAGTAGTTCTTCTAAGGAAAGGTTAAATAATTGATTTTTAATGTTCTCGATTCCTTTATCTCCCCACTCAAGTTCAATAACACTTAAGTTTTCAGCTAAGTCTAGTAATTCATTTCTAGAAAGAGGAAGGTTAACGTGATAGTGTTGTCTGCTTTCACGATAAGACACACGCTTCTGTCCAAGTGCTACTAACACACTAACTAGCTTTTCGATATTAGTCGTTTCTCTCTTCAATAAAACATACGCACTTCGCTTTTCATGACCGTCACATGAGCCTGTTGTATTAAAACCTAATCGATTTAATTGACGTACAATACCACTAATATACGTATCTAGTTCTCTAACTTTTGGTTGATCTACACCAGGTCGGAACCATAATCCTTCTCCTCGACCGCGGTACTCAAAATCAACAGCCTCTATCCACTTTTCTTCTGAAACTAGGTCACTGTTTATAGTTAATACGAAACTATTGAATGAAAAATCCAAGCCTGCAACACATAAACTTTCTTGTAAAAACTTTATATTCTCCTTTGTTTCTTCGTGACAAGAAAACTCATTTTCATTTAACTGATTTACATTCCACCCGTGACGAATAAATAATTGATTCCAGTTTTTCAATTACATCCACTCCCTTACGATTTGTAAGGTTATTATCACATAGAGCAGATGACACCCCTGTCATCGGTTTAAAATAAAACTGTCATCACTTCGTTAATGATCATGAATGGGATATTGTTTTCGTAATAATAGGCTGTTTGTTTTTGATAAGTACATGTGCTAATGAGAGTAGATGGTAGATCACATTGCGCTATCTGTCTCCTTAACCGTGACACTGTTTGCACGAATGTATTAGTCGGTACTTCCCCACCGTCATTCATGTTCATAAATAAATCATACACGTGCTGCTTTACGACTGGTGCTTTAAGATTACTATGTAAGAAAAAATGGCGTAACAACTCACCTCGGTTAGTACTTAGCGATTTTCCTTTTTCTGATGTAATAAAGAAATTTGTCGATCAGAGAAATACAAAATTATGTATCTATTTACACTAGCTTCCAGTAGTTCTTCCATTTCTTCACGGGAACAAAACATTTCAGAAGTTGCAGTTATGACCTTATACGCGTTACTTTCTAGTAATCTATCATTTTGTTGGATCGCCTCATATAGCGGAGATAAATTATGAGAATCAACGCTTTTCACATGAGTTTTCACTTCTAGCTGTTGCGCTTTTTTTTGTGCCCTCTTAGCAATGTACAACGAACTATTTGCTATATATATTTGGGCATGATACATTTGCTGGTCATTTAGGTGAAATTCTTCTATATTGCAATCCTTTTGCCATGAATTCAGGTTTTGAAAATGAAGCAAAGCCTCAAAATAACTTTTCCGCTTATACGCTAAAAAACCAAGCCGATAGTGAGCAATCGGAATAGCGCGATCATACTGAAGTGCCTTTTTCAAAGTACTCTCCGCTGCCTTATCATCTTTTTTATATACTGTCTTTAAGTATGATCCGTATCGAACTAGATAAGTTATTAAGTTCTTCTTTGTCACATCTAACAAATATTCATAGTCTTTATCCTTTGTTATTTTTTTATATAATTGCTCATAAAGAGAGATTAATTGATGGTTAGTTCCATCACGTTCTTCTTCTTTGTTTTCGCGTAGTTCTTGTTCTAGGTCTAGTAGTTCGTCGATTGATTTTTTCAGTAGTGACATACTATGCCTCCATTCAGTTAATGAAAACAGAACAGAGACATATTCATCTAAAATCTATGAAATGCCACTGTTCCTCTGTTCTTCTATAAACTAATATTAAGTTTCACCATATTTTTATGTGATAAAGATTGTATGTTAATATGCTCCGTCTCTACATTTTTCACCGCAATATTTCCTAAAAACAGCATCCCCTCAACCTCTATATCAGTCTCCTTTAAGTAACATCCATCTTTTCCTTTTACTAATTCTATATATTCTACAAGTTCTCTCAATCCAGTAATGGCATAATCGATGTTTTTTGTATTTTTCACTTCACCAATAATAACTTTGCTTAGAAGTCTAGTTACTTTTGAGTATACTTCCACAATAATATCTGGTCTACCACGCCAAAATGTTGTATTACCAAACTCTTTTCCTAAACTTTGACTGGCAATAAGAAGGGCTGTATCCATCGAATTTACTTTTTTCATTATAAAAGGATGGTCAACTTTTGATATTTCTTCAGTTGAAATATTAAATCCAATGTTTGAAGATCCTGCAGAATCATGATAAATCCGATACTCGTATTTTTCTGTTTCCCAACTAGCAAATAAGTTATTCCGTCCATTTATAAGGTGTAACTGCACATTGTTAGTACTCACCTTTATCGATTGTCCAATATAACTCAAATAATACATCTTCTTTTTCTGGAAAAATAAACGTTTTTATTAAAAGTCATTGTAGCATTTCTCTATCATATCTAGCTTTCATTATTTCTCTATATGTGAGCAATAACTTTGCCGCGTAACGATAAAGAGAATTTTGATGTGATAATGCCTTTTGTATCATTCTATTCGTTACTTTACTGTCATCTACTCTAAATATGTAAACGTTTTTCCGCATGATTTCACTGACAATACCTTTTAATTCTTTCCATTCCTCAAAATAATCATATTTTTCAAGGTTAGTTGTATCCATTCTTTTAAAAACAATCGAATATATAGTTCGAATTAATTCTTTTAATACGATATTTTCGATGATATTGTAGTTTCGAATAGATTCGTTACAAGTAAAGATTGTTTTATCTCTACTGTTTATTTTTATACGTCCTTGTATAGTGTTTGGCCAATTAATTCTACATTTAATTGGCCGTGAAAGCTTTCCTGAATCATATGCAATTTGTAAAGCAGCCTTGCTTATTAAGGGAGAAGGCGCATGTACTATTCGTTTAGGAAACACGCTATCAAACGACCAATTCCCGCGTGATAAATTTGATTACCTAATTTCCAATCCACCATATGGAGTGGAGTGGAAATCGTATGAAAAGCCAATTAAAGAGGAACATGAGAAACAAGGTTTTGACGGTAGCTTTAGTCATAGAACACCAAGAACGAGTGATGGACAGCTATGCGTAACGCTGTGTATTTGTAGAACTGGCAAGTGAATGGAATTTCAAACCCGATTTTTAAGAGGACTACATTTTGAAGAACAGCTAATTATTAGCTAGTACAACCGCACTTAAGAAATCGTTTTGATTGCGTTTTTGAAAGCACAAAGAGTTTTAAGAAACCCATGTTGGGATAGCAATATCTGTAGTTGATTCCATATCGATTTTCAATGGGATCTAACTCTTTTTTATTTTACTAATTCGATTGCAATCATAATATAACCCTTTAGAATTTATATTAAAAACAGACGGACCAATATGAGAATAACATCTCGCATCTATCCGTCTTAATTTAGAAATGATTTTTTTTAATTGTTTTAGCTATAATTTCAGACATAAGTGGCGGTACCGCGTTTCCAACTTGTACAAATTGAGCCGTTCTAGGACCTTCAAAGAAGAAATTATCTGGAAAAGTTTGTATTCTTGCTGCTTCTCTTACTGTCAAAGACCTTGCCTGAGTTAGGTCGTAATGGATATTATAATGGCCGTCTTTCGAGATATGTGCTACTACAGTATGTGGAATTTGGTTAGATGCATGAACTTTAAATTTATCCTTAAAAACATTTTCATTCTTGTGGGTTTTTAGTTCGCTTGGTAAATCCGGATAACTGAGTTTTTCACCATTTCTTGCTTTTTTGATAGCAATCCTATAAATCTCCCTATCCCTTTCTTGGGTGGGACGAGCTTGGTGGTTGAAAACACCTATTGAGTCCATACGCATTAGTGATTGGAAAGTTGTTAGTTTTTTAGAGTCATAGTCCACTAATCCATCTGTTCCTTCTCCCGGAGATAGATTAGGTAAATCCGCAAGGACGTTTTCTGTATTTAATTCGTGATTCCAAATCATTTTTTCTTTCGAAAAACATGGATACTTGAAATTAATTTCTTTTTTGAAACCAAATAATAATACTCGTTTTCTACTTTGAGGAATTCCATAATCTGCAAAATTCAGGATATTAGCTAAATCCCCAGAATTTGGACCAGATAATATGGAATACCCTATTCTGTCAAATTGTTCCTGTATCTCTTCAAAAACCTTCCCTTTTTTTGCAGAAAGAATCCCCGGGACATTTTCGAATACAAACATTTGTGGTGAAAATTCTTTTACGATGCGTAGGTAATAATAAAAGAGGAAATTTCTATTATCCTTTTCAGCTTCTATCCCCATTCTCCCTCTTCCAACAAGTGAATACGCTTGGCATGGTGGCCCACCAATAATCATAGATACAGAATTCTCATTGTTATACTTAAGACTATTTTCAATTAGGGATATGACCTCTTTTGATGATGTGGCCTCTTTGTCGTTAGCAGGATTTCCAAACTTTTTGTTTAGTATCTCTATATTCAATTTCTCTTTTAATACTTATACTTTTTGAATATTTGTTCCCTATCATTATCAATGGTTTTATATGTTTTTTTAGATATTAAATACTTATAATACATCTCAAGATCATTATTTTTTTTAAGCTCATGAAATATGTACCTAGTTTTCAATGTTTCAATTGCCCAATGATCTTTTTCAACCTGTGCTACTATTTTAAAACCTTCTTTATGAAACCCTTCACTGAGTCCACCAGCTCCCGAAAAAAGATCAACTATTACCATTTTTACCTCCTCTCCTACTTCCTACCATTTATTTGAAGTATTGAAGCATCTATTAGTAATTTTATAAAAAATTGATTATCGGAAATAACCATTCCTTTTTTTTAATCCCTCATTCTAATTATTAACTATACCATTATAAGAAAGATTAGTAGTTGATACAATACAAATGTATTTTTATATTCTACTATAATTACTATTGAAGTAATTATTATTAAAAGTACATATATTAATTTGGAATATAATCTATAAAACTATATACAACTCGAATAAATTTTCTTTTGCCTAGAGACATAGACAAAGTTTTATTTCTTATACTATTCCTGACTAAATAAAGTAAAAAAATATAACAAAAGTATTAACTAACTCACCTTATAACGTACGAAAAATAGTAAATGAGCAAGAAAAGTTTCTTGCTCATACTATTTTCCCTTGTTGTATATTTTCAAGAGTAAATAAGATACTAGTTCTCGCTACGGAATAATTAACCTAATATGCTTTTTCCATTTGATTTTCTTTCATTAATAAATGATATTGCTTCCAAATATCCCTTGAAATTTGATGGTTTTCAATAACTACACCCGTTTCTATATTTTTATGAAAACCGTGATAGGAAAAGTTTGCAGATGTTAGTAATAATTTTTGTTGGTCAACAATAACCAATTTGGCATGTAAGCTTGTAAAGTCATCTGAATCTGAACCTATCCAATGATAGACGTTTAACTGAAACTCCTCTTTTTCCCAATGTTGCATAATTTCTTTGAAATTACCCTCAACATTATTTACGATTATATTTACGCGGCAATTTCTATCAACTGCACGTTCTACACTTTTTAAAAGTTCCCTTATTGACTCATGTTTAAAAGAGAAACTATAACCAACTATAAACACCTCTTGTTCTGCAGAGTCAATCAAATATTTAACAGTATCATATGTGTTAAGTTTTATTTGTTGTTTATTTAGATGCGGCCCTGTCCATACAGGCGCGACCCTCGTTTCATTTTCCTTTTGGAATTTAGCCATTTGGTATGCTATATCTAGAAATCGTCGTAATTCTTCTAAAGTAATGTTATTATTATTTGCCTCATTTAACATTTCGAATGCTAGATACTCTATATCGAAAGGAAACTTCAAGGTGGATTGCCAAGTAATAAATTCATTTGAAAGCTTTTTGTTTTCAATATTAACAAAGAGCCTTTCTATTAAATGTTCACTACTTGCAGACATACAAACTGATACAAAATGCACTATTTTTTCATTTAGTTTATTCAATATTAAAAAACTCCCGCTTTTGATTAGCTACTGTCCTAACTAACAAAGAACGGTCTAAGTAGCGGTTTGATTGTTCACATGATGTTTCTGCTAGTAACATACAACTATGGCAGGCAGCACCATTCACATCCGTTAATACATCTACATCCTTTTCAGCACATTGTGGATCCCCAGAACAATACTGAGCAGCAGATAGAGTACGTGCTAATATGGATTCAAATTTGTCCTTTGTACCCAATTCAACTAATCCACCTAAGCTTCCCTCCGAATCCACAGATGCGGTATATATTAAAATACCTGCCATTCCTTTTTCTCGATTTGAGTAGATTCTTTCTTTCAGTGAAGATGAAGAATAACCAGAGTGCATCGTTAATTCTCTTATAAGTGAGTGTGAAAGAGTGTGAAGTAAAACATACCTCAACCCAGGAAACTCAGGAATTTCGCTCTCAGGAACTTTTCTATCTAAATAGAGTTTTTTGTGTGCTACTGCCATTCCTAATCCGTAGTCTTTGTGGTCTGCTTCCCACGACGTTAATCTATCATTATTAATCGTAAGAAAAATACCTTCACCGTACGTCTCTACACCCGGTAAGAATGTTTGAGGAGTTGCACTTAGTGGTGCTAACTCAACTTGGTCATTATTTGACAGGTTTTCCTCACTACTATTATTGGTATCCCCCGATAATCTTGCTGTTAAATCTGGTAATGGATGAATTCTTGTAAAACCTTTTAGAACCATTACTTCTTTTAATCGTTTTACACGAACAAGATTGGATATATAATCCTTGAATCTGTTTGGGATATTCTCAATCTCAGTTTCAAAATCTATTCCCTCATAATTATGATGTTCTGTAAGTAGAGCATGGTATTCAGGGGTTCTAAGATCAACATCATCCCCATCATTCATCTTCCTTAATCTCTGAACTATATTCCAGACTTTATCTAGTCCAAGTCTAGCTATATCTGGTACTCTTTTCATAACAGAGTCAAACACACTTCTCTGAGTAATAAGTTCTTCATCGGAGAAGTCAATATTATCTCTAATAAAACCCTTAATTCCTCCTTGTTGCATCTCTTTTGGGATAACTATTGAACTTTCGATTAATGAGAAATATATATTTGATGCTCCTCTTAATAATAATTCTGTTTCATGTTCGCAGTCTTTCTCAAAATCTCGTAACCATGGTCTTCTTCCACTACACTTCCCTAATATTTTGTTATTAGAGAACGCTTCACTTATCGACCTTTTTTGGTTACATAATTTGCAATAAACAACTAAATCCTTCAGGGATCCGGTTTCGCCTTCATCAAGTAAATATAACTTACATGTTTTTGGGTCATATTTCCCTTTTTTATGCACATAATTCCCCCATGGAAAGTCATTAATATGCCCTTTCTTACACGTAACAATAAAACGCACTGGATGTGTTTTAATTTTTTGGCATGGCTCACCTTCATAATCAGGATTTTTACAGTATAGGATTCCGTCTTCTTCGACGAATTCTCTTCCACTATACCTTCCAATCTTTCTACACCTTGGACAAACATGGTATTCGGGAAAGCGATAGGCAGGTATCGTACCATATTCCTTACTATCACTAATCGGTATAGCTTTAATTTGTTGGACTTTCAATTTTTTTCTTAGTCGTTCTTCTTCAATTGTTTTTGATTTTGAAACATCGAATGAATCCCATTTATCAATTCCACCCATGATAACGGAATAATCGGGTAAGTCCACTATAGACCCTGGACCAAAGGTTGTAATATATTGACTAGGTCTTAGCTCTCCTACTTTTTTACTCAATCAAATCAATCCTTTCTAATGTATATACCAGCAACTGATTCTACATCTCTCATAGAGTTAGGTGTATTGTAGGTTCCTTTTGAAGGATCTTCGCCTAATGGATAAAGCAGGTTTGATTCATTTTCATTTTTTTTGTAGGAGTATAACATACGACTTTTATTTGAATCTTCTTCCCATCTCTCAATAAGCTGTTCAAGGTGACCCTCAAGATCCTGCTTAGTAATATCTATTTTTATAGCCCTTTTCAAAAATACTTTAATAATTCCGTCTGATAAGTCACTCACTTTGTCAAAGTTACTTGCTGCCGAGTTATTAGATAGCTCACCAAAGCCTAATCGTAACATTGACACTAAAACAGCGGCTAAACCTCTATCTCGTGCTCGTGATGCAAAAGGGGTGACACTAATTGGCTCTACATAGCGATACAGAGCTGCGTGATACGCAAAGAACTCCTCATAATGCGAGATATCTCTAGGTCTTGCCCAATTGTATAAAGTAATAATGAGTCCAGGGTGTCTACGTCCAGCCCTACTGGTAGATTGGATGTATTCGGCAGTGGTTTTAGGTTGCCCATTAACAACCATCAATCCTAACCTAGGTACGTCCACTCCTACCGAAATCATATTACTTGCCAATAAAACATCTACGGGTGTTAACTGTCGTTCTTCATTAAATGGTTGAAGTAAACGGTCGAGTATCATTGGTATTTTACCCGAATCAATACGGCTTGTTAGTTCTGGGACATCACGATCCAACTCTCTGTGTTTGAATTGAAAACGATTCTCCTCTGAATATTGCTTTTGCAATGTCTTCATTCTAGCAGGAACATCATCTTCGATTAAACGAACTGCTCCTCCTAGTTCCCTAATACTATTAAAATATCCAATTAACGTCTGATATGGATCGAGGTTATCTTGATCAAACTCAGATATAGATTCCATTGCCGTAACACTTGATAATAAGTTAGCGTAAACTCTTAATTGTGCTGTTTTCATACTTCGACCTGGGGCAAACAAACCTACATACATTCTTCCAGGTTGTTCTTCAATCTTTCTCTGTTTAGCAAAAAACGAATCTTTATGCGTTAATCCCGGGCTAGGGAAAATTTGTGTATCCCTTGTATAGAGTCCACTTATTTGCTTATGAGCATTTTTAATGGTAGCAGTTGAAGCTATTACCTTTGGTCGATATTCAATACCATCAATTGTTACTGTTGATAAATAATCGACAGCTGTCTCATAAAGACCTACCATGGTTCCGAGCGGTCCAGAAATCAAATGAAGTTCATCTTGTATAATGAGATTAGGTGGATGGACAGGTAATTTGTTTATTAACTCTGTATTACCTGCAACATTCTTAATGTTAACTAATTCTTTCTGAGAACCGCCATGTGACATAAAACCCCAGTTTGCTACCTCTCCTTTTACCTTACCAAATAGATTTTGAATTTGAGGTTCCCAAGGCATTCGTGCAAACTTATCCACTGTTCCTATTACCATATCAGGAAGTAACCGATAGATTTCCTCATCTGTGATTAATACGGGTAAACCTTCACCATTAGTATTAGATTTATGAAAATCACAATTTGTATTAGGACAACATATAAATAGTCTTTTTTTCTTGTCTTTTATTTTATATGAATTAAAAAAGATTTTAGGGTTATCTTTATCATCAACCAATTTTTCTCCACACCATGGACATGAGACTAGTTGTATTGGTGTCCCTTTTATATTATTTGGTTTAATGAATTCTATTTTTCTACTGATAGCTTCTTCTTTAGCCTTTATCACCTTTTTTGCATCCTCATATTTATTCGGAACACTACTATCTCCAACCCATAACCCAATTCTAAAACGTGTATTTCCCCATTTCTCCGGTGAGTTATTTCTAATATTCTCACATGCACAAATCATAGCAGTTGCGCGTTGAAATTGTTGAATAGTCAATAACCTTAGCGTGTAACGCATAATAACAGATACACCTACATCGGTTCTGTATCCTTGTATTTTCATTAACCTACGATAGGCTAATGTAAATGCAGCTATTCCGAGATATGCTTCTGTTTTACCTCCCCCCGTGGGGAACCAGAGCAAATCAGCAATATTTCGATCGTTAGATGTAGGTTCCACTACCCCTTCGATATTTTGCAAAAAGAAAGCTATCTGGAATGGTCTCCATTCTGACTTTATTTCAGATGGTAATTTACCGCTTTCAATTGCCTCAGTGTGGGCACGTTGTTCTGACATTACTTTATTCGAAAACAAGAAGGCATCGAGCACATTCCTATCGCTTAGCTTAGTTATTCCAGACCACATTCGGTCTAACGAATCTTGACATCTTCTGATATGTAGAATAGCTGTATCTTTATATTCCTCTTCAATCTCATCGTCTATTTCTTTCCATCTATCTTTTATCCACTTTCCATATTCATTTAATAACGGCGTTAGGGCTTCTTCAATTTCCTTAGATGTCTTCATAGAAGCCAACTTTTCCATATCTAAGGTCCCTCCTTTATTCCAATTAGGAGGTAATACCATAGGTATTTCATATGCAGGAATGATTTCCGTTTCTAAAACACTTGCTCTTGATCTAAGTTCATTAACTTTCTTCCAATTAACAGATATACTATGCCCTACCCCATAAACCCCTTCATTTCGGTATAGAAGCTCATTTGATTTAGTGTCTTCATCTTGGAAACCCTTTTCATTATTAGAAAAAGCATTTCGAACCATAAATGCATCAGAACTCTGTACAATGATTTTCGGTTGAAATACACATTTATGGTCCACATCATGTTCATCAACTTCTTGTATATATCGATTGACTAGGAATAGGCTTACCGCGTAGGAATTATTATATGGTCTCACAATCCATTCAATCTGAATGGGTTCTTTAGTTTCCCTTCCTACTTTTAACTCTTTCCGTGGAATACCCTCTGTACGTTTTACACCAATTTCTTCAGTTAAGTTAATTATAAAATTATTTAATTTAAAAGGAATCCTAGCCCATTTTTTCTCCCCAATCTCTTCATACATCCCAAACTCTACATTTACAAAAATTTCAGGTTGTTGTTTATCAACTAAAAAAGATAATCCAATTGCTGATGGATTCATTGCTTTTGCAAGTGGAGCAATTCCCTCCATTAACTCTTTACTAGTATCCTTTCCGTTTACATTATCAGTTTCATTCTCTTCAGCAGCCACGCTTGATTGCATGGGCCACAGTAGTCCAGCTAAGTATTTTTGTGAAGGTTTATTATTTAAAATTTCTTTCTCATGTTCATAACCAATTAATTCATAACGTAAACGCTCCAACAATTTTTCTCTAACTTTTCTATTAGCTTTTTTCATCATATTCCCTCCCAGCTCGCAAAAATGTTATTATACTCAGTTTACCAAAAACTTTTATGAACAAATACCCATTATTCTGGTAAAATATTCACAGATACTAATTTATTTTACCTATGAATGAGAAAGGTACTAAACTATGAATAAAATTCTTGAAATATTAAACTCACAACAACGAAGTGCTGTCACGTCGGCATCCCGGTTTAGCCAAATTATTGCTGGACCCGGTACGGGGAAAACAACAACCCTCGCAGCTAAAATTCTTTACGTTCAAACTGAACTAGGTGTTGATACTGATAAAATACTAGGTATTTCATTTTCTAAATCAGCTAAATCACACTTACTAAATAAAATTGAGGAATTTACTAGTGTCATAGGATATGGTGGTAAACCGTCAATTTTAACCTTTCACAGTTTAGCACACCGTATAATTAAATACGGTATCCATTTTAAAGAATCGCGATTCCGAGTAGGCTTTGGACGAATCTCTACTGATAAATTTATTGACTTGGATCCTACTTTAATAAAAGATTTATGTACAGAATACGCCAATCGTGAATTGGTAAACAGTTCGTTATCACATATCTATAACATGATTAGACAAGGTAGCATTGAAGATTCTCCTATACACAGTTGGTCAGATATAAACCCAAATAAATCATACCATGATAATACCTATACAAATGGTAGAGTTCTTGTTCAAGGGAAAGACCTTATAACTTTTTGGAGAAGAATTCACACATTAGAAAGAATTAAAAATGTTACTGATTTTCAAGGTCTTATTACTGAAGCCATACGAATTTTGTCATTAAAACAACGTACTTACAATTATATATCTCAGAGTCTACAACATATATTCATTGATGAATACCAAGATACATCTTTAGCACAAGAGGAGTTGTTATTACGATTAATTAATCTAAATCAATTCGTAACTGTTGTTGGTGACAAATACCAGACCATCTATACATTTAATGGATCAAACAGTAAAAATATGGATCGATTTGCAACTTATTGTGAAAAAAATAGTCCCCTAAGCTTTGAAATAGTTAACTTGAATCAAAATTATCGTTCAACAAGAGAAATTATAACTGTCGCAAATGACTTTATTGGAGAAGGGACAATTGAATCGGCCAATAATAGGAAAGGAATTAAACCTAAAGTCATTGAAACACACTCCGTGACGTTGGCAGCGGAATATATTGCGAAAAAAATATGCGAGTTAATTAAGGAAAAGAAAGTAACGTTATCTGACATATGTATTCTATATCGAAAAAATTCTGAGTATTCACCTCAAGCAGACGAAGTATACAAGAAACTAGACAGTTATTCAATAAGATATAACACACAACATCAAAACGAGAAAAAGGTCGAGTCGCTTATTGAACAAGTATTACATGTACGTGATAAGTATGAAGACGAACCGTTAGATGAAGTTCTTGAAAAATTAAAGGTTAAGGAAGCATCAAATGAACTGATTACTTTTATTAATGATGTTATTAAACAAGGAGCACTGGACACTGATGATTTGACAGAATATATTGTCGAAATAGAAGAAGATCCAAATTATGAATTAGAAACAGATTGTATCACAGTTAGAACCGTTCATGATGCTAAAGGTTTAGAATACCCGATTGTATTCATCCTCTATGTTGGTGATCGTGAGTTTCCTCATAGCAGTCGACCAGATATGGAAGAGGAAAAGCGACTATTCTATGTTGCACTAACAAGGGCGCAAAATCAATTATATATACTCGGGAAAAAGGGAATAGAATTTGAAAGTTTTCTAGATAAGTGTATATTATCTGAATCAGCTTATAACCAGTATCATTCATCTAACAATGAAGAAAAGAATGATGGGTTTACTAATTTAGATAAAGAAATTATAGATAAAACAACGATACAGCAGGAAGAAGAAGAAATTAAACAACAAGAAGAGTTAAGGAAACTTATGGATTTCTTTTAAGGAGGATCACGCATGTTGCAAACCATGGAACTAACAAAGAAGCAAAAGAAGTGTGTAACTTTTAAACCAGAAGGTGATTTACTTATCCAAGGAATTCCTGGTAGTGGTAAATCTACTATACTACTTGCAAGAGCAGCATATCTTAAAGAAACATTGCCAGCAGATTCATTACTTGTGTTGACATATACCCGCGCTTTAACTAACTATACACGTCAGCTTTGTAAAAAAACCATTTCCACAACTATCGATGCGAAAACTTTCCATCAATGGGGCCAAGAAATGATAGAACACACCGATTACCCCCATACTCGCTTAATTATGGGTGATTTAAGAGTAGAGGCTGTCCGTTTTGCAAAAAATATAGTAAATAAAAAATTCAAACCAGTAAACTTCCCTAATATCGAAGAGAAATCAAAAAGTGATAAGGCTTTAATTCGTTTTCTATGTGATGAAATTGAATGGATTAAAGGGGCAGGAATTAATTCAAGAAATGATTATCTCGATATTACTCGTGCTGGTCGAGGAACAGATATCAGAGTTACAAAAGTGCATAGGAATACAATTTACGATGTACTAGAAAAATATAATGAGTTACTTTTAAACCATTACAAGTATCAAGGAATTGATGGAGACGATCTTGCAAGAATTCTAGTTGAAAAAACTGATCAAATTCCTAATCACCTAAGACCAGATCATATATTAGTAGATGAAGCTCAGGATTTACACACCATGCAGTTAAAAGCTATAAGCTCCATTGCTAAAAAAAGTTTAACTATAGGCGCAGATAAAGGGCAACAAATATTCAAACGGTCTTTCACATGGAAAAATGCCGGTATTAAAGTTGTTGGAAATAGAAGTCAATTATTAAAACAAACATTTCGTTCAACAAGAGAAATAGTGAAACTTGCAAATGACTTCCAAGAAAAAGACAATCTCTATGTTAAAGATGAGGATTATTATCGTGCCGAAGAACCTAACATAGATGGTAAAGTTCCAGAACTTTCTCTATGCCCTGACCTTGATTGTGAAGAAAAGGTTATAACTGACCATGTTAAGACTATCCGAAGTACTTATCCAGAAAGTACTATTGGAATAATAGGACAGTCTCATAAAAAGCTTGATAATATTAAAGAATACCTTGAAAAAAAGGGACTTCCTGTATTCAGTTTAAGGGATGACAAAGCTGATATTATTTCTCCAGGTGTTAAACTAATTACCTATCAATCTTCAAAGGGACTTGAATTCGATCATGTAATCATAACAGACTTAACAAAAGGAAAGTTACCATATAAATCCCCTGCCCCTGGAGAAGACGAGAATGATTTTATATCTCGTGAAAGAAAGAAACTATATGTTGCTATGACACGGGCAAAGAAGACTTTATTGCTAGTTGCTGTAAAAGAGTACTCTACTTTTGTTAATGACCTAAACTCAAATATGTACGACTTAAAATAAGACTCTGTTAAATGATAAAAAAGAATGATTGTACCATTCTTTTTTATCATTTATTATTAAGTGAAAGAATCGTGTTTATGAAAAATATAAACAGTTTAGTTAATTCCTCCGTCTTGATGACAATTTATCTTCTCTTTTTTTCTAAAATGTATGATTAACTTCACGGTTATTATGCTTACTGTCAAGTTCCCAAAATTTATGGAATCTTCTATATGCAAGTGGTTTACCTAACCTCGTAATGTTATCAGCAAAATCAATTATTGTACAGGTTTCAGTTCCTCCAAATTTAGGACCTCTAAGACCTCTTCCCACAATTTGTTCATATAAGACTACGCTTGTGGTCGGTCGACAAACTATAATATATTCTGTTTTAGGAGCATCAAAGCCTGTTGTAAGTACCCCATAATTCAAAAGAAATTCTATATTACCTTTTTTAAATGCGTCTATATACATTCTTCTGGTAGCTTTAGGTGTGCTTGCTGATATCGAGGCTGCCTTTCTCCCTACTGCATTTAATACCGATGCCAGAAATTCTGCATGATTAACTGTACATGCATAAACAAGAGTTGGACTACCAACAGGAATATCAAGCAAGTGGCGTATAATAGTCTTATTGCGCTGCTCGTCATTCGCGAGTACCTCGAGAAATTCAGGTTTAAAATCCTCATCAGTTTCATTAAGTTCATCTTCGTTTATTTCAACAGTGCTCCCCGATTGATAAACAATATGTCTCGGTTCTGCTAGAAAACCTTCTGTTCTAAAGTACAGTAAAGGATTGTGAAAATACTGGCTATTAGGAGGCAGTTTCGGTTGAATAAGATATGCTTGAAATTGATTAACCAACATTGTAGTTTCCTCATTATTCCTACCAGGTGTTGCAGTAAGACCACATATAGGAAATAAATCAGGACCACACAATTCTTCCGCTTTAGTTAAAAGAGCACGATATATAGGAGCAACTGCATGATGGGCTTCATCAATAATCATAGCACCACAGTTTTTTAATATTTCATTTATTGTCGGATCGTCGTTTCTAATTCTAGAATAAAGTTGTTGTATACTTGCAACGACTACTCCACCTATCAACTGGTCTTCTTGTACCTTTTTGCCAGCAAAGTATCTATAGATTCTCAATGATTCTGGAAATTCTTTTTCTTGCCACATATCGATAATACACGAAATGGCTTGCTCACAAAGCTCTTCACTTTGTGCAATCCAAATCATGTATTTCCCTTCCGAAAACCTTATTTGCATCCATTCAATGAAGCTCTCCACCGCAACCCGAGTCTTACCCCCACCAGTAGGAAGTGTTACTACACATCTAGTCTTATCCCCTTCCATACTCAAGACTTCTAGCATTCTCTCCTTTAAGCCAATTTGGTAGTCGGCAAGCGGTGGTACAGCTTTTCGAGCATCAATATCAACAACTGCCTCTGTTGAGGAAGACTTCGGAACTGAAATTCCTGAAAACACCATAGGAAATCCTAAAATTTTAACAAAATCACGTGGCCATGTTCCACCCATAATCCATTTCTTCTCTACAAGCGGCCTTATCATGTAAGATGGAGAGGTGATGGAACGGCCCTGTGAAGGATTACGATTATATAGTTCCATAAGTTGTTGTGTTGGAATTTGCCGAAGGAGATGTGATCTAAGTGAGCGTACTGACTCATCATGACCTGAGAACAAATAGGCTCCTTTTTCTAAAATTAGCATTTTAGTAAGTTCAGTTGTATTTATAGTTTGTTTCTTTAATGAAGCTAAGATAGAATTTAAATTGATAAAATTTTGTTGTCCAAACATAACTTTAATAATTGAATCTGGAACTTTATATTTATCTATTAATAATTCTAATGCCGTTTTTATATCTTGTTCAGAAGGAAAAGCATTCATAATTCTATCTCCCTATTAATAAAGTCTCTATATACCTATTTTAATAAACTTCTTTGGAAATTCAAATACAAAACTAAGAAACTTAATTTCAAATAAGATAACCCCAAAAACTTAATTCTTTGCTCATATAATCCATTCATAATTTTCAGCAAGTACACATCAGACTTCATGACAAGAGATGTTAGAAAAAAATTGTTAGAAACCTTCACTATTTCAACTATCATTTGCTCAATTAGTCTTTCAGTTAGGAGCTCCGCTTTAGTCAACTTCTACATCAAGATTTCTCCTATCGCTCGGCTAATTAAAGAACTACCTCATATTCAGAAAACGATATTTTTGTCTTTAATAATTAAATTTAAATTCCGAAGAACGTTTTTATAAAATTACCTTTTCATTCGTTCCAAGTCCTGTTAACCCCACTCTTTTATCGTATAAATATATTTATTTGAACCATTATTTGAACCATTCAATTGTCTTACACTATTTTTTCTTATATGTGTTTTGAAAATGTTATAAAAACTGGACAAACAACTGAATATTTCTTAGGTGTCATGTTAAACAGACCTATATACTCTGCATAATCTTCCTCTTACCGTTTTCATTCTCTAATAGAGGAGTGAAGAAGTATGTTGGCATTCTTCACTTCGATTCTTTCTGCCTCCAAATGTGTAGAAGCTGTTTGATGTAGTAATTGATAACTATTGTCTAGAACGTCTTCTTCTTTTAAACTAGTAAAATTAATTCACCTCTAAATTTTTACGCTTTCCAACGATTCGAGGCTTATGTAAACGCTAATCTAAAATCAAAAGTTTTCCCAAAATAAAATCAAACAGATTTCCACAAATAAGAATAAACAGGTCACCAAATACTTAAACGCTTTCAATATACTGAGAGTAGTACATTGAAAGTGAGGAATTATTAGGAGTGAACCGCTACATGAGTGGCAGAAAATACCGTTAGAAACTATGTTAATGATCTTTGGGAATTTTATCATATATCTAAAGTAAGTGTTCCAAGAACGTATTCAGCAGTTCCTATCGGAAAACAAGCACAGGTAGATTTTGGCCAGACCAACGTAAAGAATACCAATGGAGAAAGTAAGAGATTATATTTTATTGCTTTTATACTGACTCATTCACGATATAAATATGTTGAGTGGCTAGATCGTCCTTTTAGAACATCTGATGTTCTTAGGATGCAAGAAAATGCTTTTGATTATTTTGAGGGGATGCCAGAAGAAAAAGTATATGATCAGGATGCTTTAATAAATGCTGAATTTACAAACTATCAGAAGGCGCGACATTTTAATATTTATCTCTGTAGAAAGAGTGATCCTGAATCCAAAAGGGAAGATTGAACATGTTGTTAAATTTGTAAAAAACAACTTTAGTATAAATAGAATCTTTGACAACATTACAGATTGGAATAGTGCAAGCCATGCTTGGCTTAGAAGAACGGGTAACTTTAAAGTACATCATAATACAAAAAAGCTCTTCCGAAGTGCACGCCCTGGAAAAGCAACACTTAAAGAAAGTCTTTGGTACTTACATATTTAAAGATGTTCTTATATCAGTATAACAATAACTATACACAAGGACAACGTAATTCGCTACGAGGGAAATCGTTATAGTGTACCAACCGGTACATTTAGACCTGACACTCCAAATATCGCATACGTTTTCTTAGAAGGGGAAAATTTAGTAATAAAATTAAAACAATCTGGAGGAGATTTTGGGGATTGTTAGGACAAAACGACAGATTATGAAACAATATAAATTACGATAAACAAAACCTTTCCGAGTGAACAGGGGGATAGGATAGTCATCCACACATTTTTTAGAACTGCTGCTAACAAATGTGTGAACAGATCCTGTCCCCTCGTCCCAAATCAGCGTAAATAGTGTACTTGTGCGTATTTTCTTTAACTGAATTAACATGATGCAACCTAGTTCGCCTAAAAAACTCTACCACTAAAAATAGTTATGTATAAGGCAATTATCCTTAGTTTCTATTGATTCTACTAAATAGAAATTTAAAATGATAGTTGCAATAATTCATGCAGAGGTTTGTAACTTAAGAGGTATAGTCATGCTTCTCTGTTAGAAGTACAATTATTGTAAAACATTCCTATACATTAATTGGGTAAAATCTCTTGAGTGAAGCTTTATTTAACTTTAATTAACTTATATTCATTCTGTTTATTTTCCGCCTGAAAAACATGCAACCATTTTTTAGTGGTAAGAGCCTTTATAATATAACTATCTGGTGACATATTAAAATACTCATGTATATTTAGGGATATCTTATTTTCACTATCACTAGAAATCCACAATTTATAAGTTGCTATAGCTTCCCCTTTAGGAGAAAAAACATATAGGTTTTGGTAAGTACTTGATTTAATAATATTATATAAGCCTTCAAAATTATTCTCATTTTTGTTTAAAGGCTTTACTTTATATTCATTATATTTCTTAGCAGAATTACTCTTTAGTTTAATTATTTGTTTTGAATTACTTTTTCCAACGCATTCAAAGATGTAAGTTACATTAGAGATTGGTACTTGTTGATTAGAAGATATCATTAATTTTCCTGATAGACTTATAGTGAAATTTAGTGTAGGTTGTATATAATCTTTTATTATCAGTTCGTTAGAGATCCTTGTTATAGAATTAAAGTAACTAATCAGATTAGATAATGATGTCCTATTCTTATTATCTACTTTTAAAGCAGGATTTCTATTAAATTGAAATAAAATGATCGGCAAACCAAAAAACGTTAAAAAAATGGCAAAAATCGCTAATACTATTACTGTTAAATCACCAGAACTTATATTTACTTGATCCAAAATATACCCTATCCCTGATAATACCCATAAACCCCCAGACAAGTAAGACAAAAAGAAAAAGTAATATAATGTAGATTTATAAACTTTTTTATTTGCATTTAGGTAAATTATTTCATTTATTTTTTCAATAATTAATTGGTGATTTTCCCTTTTTGACATTAATGCTTGAATTTCCTTAGAAATATCATTTACTCTATGAATTAATCTCTCATTGAATTGGCTAAAAATAATTGTAGTCACAGCTAACAAAGCAGCTATTACTGCAGAAGTCCAAGCTAAGAACGTTATAGAGGCTATTGTCATATTATCAAAAAAAGAATAAAACTCATTTGTTTGTATACTGAGTAAAATTTTATATTCGATCATAATATTTTAGTATTTGTAAAGAAGTACTTATTACCTCTTCTATTAACTCCAAATTATTTGTAAAAGGAAAAGTAATTAAACCATTACTATATATTTTTATTAAGTATGGGACACCTTTAAAAGATAATGTTCCGATTATGCCAAATACATTATCAGTAGCCATTACGTTAAAGTTTTCTACTTCGGGATAAACACCACAATCTGATGATAATGGTATTTTCACTATATCAAAACTTACTTTATCATTTGTCATTTGTGTAATTATTTTTTTAAAGAACTTAGAATGCTGAATACTCGAAGTAAACAGGAAAAACAAATTGGATTTACGAATGAAATTAATTACATTCATCTTTCCATACTCGAAGGAATTAGTATAATGTATTTCTCCTATATCTTTTCTTTCATTATCATAAAAATTTATTGAGTAAAATTTTCTAGAATGGTTTTTTATTCCACTTTCCTCAAAAAAGGAAAAGTTTTTTAAAACTTTTTCCATATCTGTATTATTTATCCTTACAATAATTGTACTATTGGAAAAAAACATAAAAAACCCTCCTTTTTTATTTATCGTTTGAAGAAGTTGGATAATTTTCAATAAAAAACTTTTCTACCTCAATTTTATCATCACTATTCTTAATTAATTCTAAAACACTCTTTTTAATTTCAGAAACGACAAATTGGATTGATTTTGGCTTTGGTAATTCCTTATAAATTATATTTTGTCCTCTTTCAATTGTATCTTCATCATAAATGAGTTCCATCAAACTATTTTGTAAATTTATACATATTTCTCTTTTTCTACTCTCCCGTACATCATCATCTTCTTCAAAAATAAAAGCAATCTTCCCTTGAAGATCAATCATAAAAGTAGTACCTACATATTTATCAATTCCGCTACTCTTATCTATAATCTGTAAAGATAACTTAAGATTATGTACTTCATCGCCACTATGTATCCTTTGAAGAATCTCTTGAGCTTCTAACAAATCAGTACCTTTCATTTTCATCCCTTGTACATTTTGGGAATCTAAATTTGTAAAGCTGATTGCTTCTAAAGTTATTTCATAACCCAATTCTGGAATCTTTTCATATAGTAAGTTGATAATTAATAAAGTTGTTGGTGAAAACTCTGTAAAATTTCTATTTTTAATTGTTAGTGCTCTTTTAAGAATATATATAGAAGAAATATTAAATCCCTTAGAAGACAAAAATTCGACTAAATTATTATGTGTTTTATAATTTGGCGACTTTGATGAGAAAAATTTATTATTTTTCATATCAAAAATAATATTTACCAAACCTGATGACTTCTTATATTCTTCTCCTGTAACTATATCTGAGGAATATTCTTGATATTCTAAATTACATTCAATAATGCGACTATAAGAGTCAAATTTTATTGAGTCTGTTAATTCATATTCAAAATCACCATATATTAGTCTTTTTTTAAATGTTTTTTTCACTAAATCATATAGTGTGTTATCTGTATATTGAGTTTTGAATTCGTAAACATAGTTTGGGTTCTGAGTTGAATATGAGTACTCAAGAAGAGTGTATAGCTCCTCTAGAATTTCTTCCGATTCGTCTTCTCTTTCTATTATGTACTGAATGATATATGCTAAACTTTCTTTTTCATCGCTAAAAGAAATATCTTTTTTAGTTTGCTTACTAAAAAAATCACTAATAGTCTTTATCCGCTTTTTTTTGGTCAAGTTATTTTTCATTTTTTTTGAGTAATAATTCGTAAATCTATCTAAATCCATATTTTTTCCCCCAACAATCTCCAATCTCTTTCACTATAGTACCAAATAAATACCACCTTTTGTTAAAAAATCATAATGTTTTTTCTAAATTAGAGTGCTTTTTCATAATCCTACCAAGCAGCGATGTAACCTATAGCTATGTACAAGATTAATAAATAAAATAACAAGATGGTTGGGTGTACAGCAACTGCAATTAGGTCACGAACAAATCTCTTTAAAATAGCAGAGACATAGACAGGAAAGTCATCCACACATTTTTTGGAAGTATTGTTAAAAGATGCGTGTGCAATATTCCTGTCCCCTCGTTCCAACCTTTAGAGATGAGACCTAGGACAGTGGAAGAATTGTTGAGTGTGGAAGGAATTGGGCCGAAAAAGACAGATGAGTTTTGGGAAGAGATTTTAGGGATAGTAAACGGAGCTTTATCGTTTACTTAGAAAAAGGGAAATTACTTTAACTCAATGGGACATGGGGACAGGAAAGTCATCCACACATTTTTTTACATTACTGTTAACAAATATGCGCACAATAATCCTGTCCCCTTGTTCTATCCCAGCCGTTGTTTTCATTAATTTTGTATGAATAATTTCCGACAATACTTCTCTACCATTTGAAATACAGTGCTATGACACAGCTATATACCCTAGTTCAAATGAGTTTCGATCTTAAGAAATGCAGTATTGTAATAAATATATACTTAATATTATTAATCCCTCCCGAAAATTACCCAATATTATTTTCATGTGTTATTGCTTTTATGTCTTCCAACGCTTCTTTATCATTTTCATAATTAATGGTGTAGTGAACATGGGGACAAGTCATCCACACATTTTTTGACATTACTGTTAACAAATGCGTACACGATATTCCTGTCCCCTCGTTCATTTTCATAAGGTAGTAACATCAACTAGAAAAAATTCAACTTAACCTATAAAAAAAGGAGCAGAAAGTTATCTTAACTTCTGCTCCTACATTTATATTTTTTAGAGTTCTTTATCGTTAATAGAATCTAAATATACTTCAATTTCTTCAATTACAGATTTTACACAACCTTCTTCAAATGGAGAAATTAAGTTTGCCTCTGCCACTAATTGTGTAAATGATTTACTTCCGCCTTGTTTGCATAAGTGTAAATAATCAGCCCAAGCTGCATCCTTGTTTTCTTGTGTTCTCTTCCAGAATTGAAGCGCGCAAATTTGTGCAAGTGTGTAATCGATATAATAGAATGGTACTTTGTAAATATGTCCCTGTTGTTGCCAGAAGCCACCGTTCTCTAAAAATTCATTTCCATCATAGTCAAGATGAGGCAAATACGTTTTCTCTATTTCTCTCCACTCAGATTTACGCTCTTGTGGCGTTGCTTCTGGGTTAGCATAAACAAAATGCTGGAATTCATCCACTGCCACACCATAAGGAATGAACTGTACTGCTTCACTTAAATGAGAGAACTTATATTTGTCGGTATCTTCGTCAAAGAATAGATCCATCCATGGCCAATTAAAGAATTCCATACTCATCGAATGAATTTCACATGCTTCTAATGTTGGAAATCCATACTCAGGAACTTCATATCCACGACTAGAATATACTTGGAACGCATGTCCTACTTCATGTTTTAAAACTCTAACATCACCTTTAGTACCGTTAAAGTTAGCAAAAATGTATGGCGATTTGTATTTACTAATATACGTACAATAGCCTCCACCTGCTTTACCTTTCTTACTTAAAAGGTCCATTAAATCATGATCTAGCATAAAGTTATAAAATTCTTCTGTTTCAGGAGACATCTCATCATACATCTTTTTTGCTTGTCCTACAATCCATTCCGCATCCCCTTTAGGATCTGGATTTCCTGTTTTAAAGCTATATCCAACATCATAGTACTTTAATGAATCAACACCAATTCTCTCTTGCTGTTTTTCTCTTAACTTTGTTGCCAGTGGAACAATATACTCTTTTACTTGATTGCGGAAATTAGCGACCATATCTGCATCATAGTCCGTACGTTTTAAACGAGCATAAGCAAGCTCTGTAAAAGAATCAAAGCCTAATTTTTCAGCGATTGTTGTACGCACTTTTACTAGTTTGTCATACAGCTCATCTAATGGATCTGCGTTTTCAACAAAGTACACATATTTTGCTTCGTTTGAAAGTTTACGAGTTTCTCGATCTGTTGATTGATGGAAAGCAGCCAATTGAGCTAGATTTCTTTCTTGTCCTTCAAACTCAATTTTTGCTGCAGCTAATAGCTTTACGTACTCACTAACAAGTATGTTTTCCTCTTTTAAATCATCTAAAACGTCAGGTGAAAACGTCTTTAACTCACTGTCAGCAAGTAGAAATAATTGCTTGCCCCATTTCTCTTCTAGCTGTGCGCGAAACTTCGATTGTGTTAATGCTTGGTAATAGTTTGTTACTAACCCTTTATAAGCTGGTCCGACTTGGTCGAAGAAGCTTTTTTCCTCTTGATAAAACTCATCTGTTGTATCAATTGTATGGCGGATTTGGACAATTTGTCTCATAGACTCTACTTCACTACGAACCTCATTAATAGCAGCCATTACGCTATCTTGTTCTTCAAATGACGTTGCATTGGTAAAGTCCGTTAAAAGCTGACTAAACTTCGCTTCTACCTCTTCTAAGTTCGGTCTCACATACTGATATTCATTAAACTTCATGATAACTCCCCTTTTGCTGAATAATATAAAACTATGTATACTACGTATTTTCGACAAAGTACTTATTAATTCCTTTTAAAAAAGCAAAAGAATTTCGTTTTCCGAAACATAAAGTTACAAGGAAGGACTGGGTAAGGTAACATCTATTAAATTAGAAAACTCTTTAATAACTACTGCACAGATAGTTACTTCGCCGCACACTAAGCATAAGAACACTTGGCTCTATTATGGTTGACAAGATAGTGCCCATAAATAGAATCCACTTTATAAGCGCTTTAAAAGGTGAATGTTCAGCAATTTGTGTTAACACAGCCCCATGGTATAGGTCTTGGTTTTAAATTTTCACTATACACTCTCATAATGAATACTCATTAAAATATCTTTATTCGATAATGGTGGACTTGGTTGGAATCGAACCAACTAGACACTCAGCGCATACTGGTTGCTCTACCATTGAGCTACAAGTCCAAAAAAACATTACTGCTGTAACGAAATATATTATTCCCTTTCGTTATTCATTTATTCTATTTCCATTCTTTAAATACTTCCTTTTCGCCTTAGCAACAAATACTACTGACACAATAAGCCAAGTAACATACATGGGACACGGGGACAGGAAACACTAGCGTTGCATGACTTCCAAAAAAATCCATAATTTCAATAATTATGGATTTACATTTAATAAAAAAACTCCTATTGTAGAATGTGTGACCTTGTTTTGTTCCCTTAAACAAACAAGTCATCTACAAAGGAGCTTTAAAAATGAATAAAGATAGTATAGAACGTGAAATGCTTATTTGTCAATGTTTATCACTTCTTCCTACTGAGGATTTTGATTGTCCATTATTGGATTATAGTAACTATAAACTTTCAACTAAATCATTGGTTAAAACGTTTGTAGCTGCTCAACTGGATCATTGGAGTTCCTATAGCCATATGGAAGAAAAGCTTGAGGCTTATCCAGAGCTTCGTATGGAAATTGGGATAGAGGAAATCAGTAGATCACAGTTAAGCCGTAGAATTAACGAACTGCCAACTGAACTAGTACAAAAACTATTTATAAAAGTTGTAGAGAAACTCTCTCAACTTACTAAAGGGTTAATGGGACTTCCAAATGGGTTAGGTAGGTTACGAATTATTGATTCTACTGAAATAAAGTTACCTCATAATTTATGTGACTGGGCAAAGATTTCGAAGAAGAAAACTGGCGTTAAAATGCATACAAGACTAATGGTTGCGTCACCCGATGTTGTATATGCAGACAAGATTGTACCATCTTCCGGAAGGTTAAGTGATTTTGAAAGTTCGGATGTAATGATAGAAGAATCAGACTATATCTATATAATGGACCGTGGCTATCCTTCAAGAGAGAATCTGCAATCCTGGCAAGCGAAGGAGATATCGTTTGTAGCACGGGTATCCAAGTCACTGCGATTGGGTATCTTGGAAGAATATACACCTACCCACTCATCCGTGGTTCAAGACGCAAAAGTATCCTATACTGTTTCTCAACCACCAGTTCGGTACGTAGAATTCATCGATGAAAAACAAAGAACGTATAGAATTCTAACGAATAGATTTGACCTCACAGATCAACAAATAATGGAATTATATCGAGCAAGATGGACGATAGAGTTGTTCTTTAAATGGATCAAACAGCACTTAAGATTTACAAAAATATGGAGTACAAAGCCGCAAGGAATATGGAATCAAATGTTTTTAGCCTTGATTGCATATGGGTTAACTTTAATCGTTAAACTCCAAACTAACTCTAAAAAGACACCTTGGGAATTCTTTAGACTACTACAAACCTATCTGTATAAAACAGTAGGCTCATTTACTAAAGCGTTAAATAAGAAAAACAAAAAAACGTCTAAAGGAAGACAAAAGGTTCCAATACCAAAACAAAAGGTGTCGCCGGAACTTGGAAATGTAGCTTTGGATAAAAAGGGAACTAAGGAAAGAAAACGTCGATAGGAATTAACAATTGTAAAAAAAAGGGAACAAGGTCGAAAGTAACCTCGTTTCCCTTTTTTCTTTATGCGGACAAAAGCGACTTGAAAAAAAATACATAAATTCAACTAAGAGGAAATCGTGCAACGCTAGTGGACAGGAAAGTCGTCCACACATTTTTTGACATTTCTGTTAACAAACGCGCGAACGTTATTCCAGTCCCCTCGTTCACTAAAGGTCGAAAACACTATTAAAGATATGATTAAACAGAAAGAAAAGATAAACTTTAATTCTGTATCAACAAAATCAGGGGTATCAAAACCCTTTTTATATAAATACAGCTAGATCAGATCCAAAATTGAAACATTAAGAAAACAGGAAGAAAAGTTGGATTCACCAAATCAAGTTAAACGAAATATGACAGAACACTCTAAAGATGTGGTAATAGCCTCACTTCGAAAAAAAGTGAAGCATCTCGAAGAAGAAAATCAGAAATTGAAGGAACAACTAAAGGTCGATTGGGCAGCGGTTTATAATAAAATCGATTAAGACAAACAATTTCTTTAATAACATGTAAATATAGAATGAGGTTCGACGGAACCTCATTTTTTTTACAATACTATATAAGGGTTGCGTTACTTTAAGTATAATATTTCACAAGTCAATTATATTTTTGAGACACGAGGGACAGGAAAAAGTTGCGCACACATTTTTTGTAAATATTGATAACTTATGTGCGCACAATATTCCTGTCCCTTCGTCCATAATAATAACAATAAGTAAAGAATTGAGGTGGATAAATGGATGATAAAAGCACGAGAATAGTAAGTAAAGAGCAGATTAAAAATGAAGAACCTATTAAAGATATTTTTGAATTCTTTAAAAAAGAATGGAAAACTAATAATACTTATAATAAAGACACCTTATTACATTTTGAGTCACATTCCTTTTTTATGTGCAAAAATCAACTTAAATGTGATAAACCAATATGTAGTGTATGAGTACGCATATCTAAAGTATTTTATCTGCGAGCGAATGGTAATTTTTAATACAAAGTAATTGATGAAATTATGAATTTCAAGAGCTATAATATATATATATTAGAAGGGGGGAGAATGTTATTCGCTATTCGAATGTTTTGCAGTACCAAATATTAATAGGGATATTACTAACAATAATTATTGGTTATGTCATTTATGTTATGTTTTTTGAAGTTAATTCGGGACACAAACTTTATTCAATGACAGGGGCTAAAAATGTGAGTTACCAAGAATTAAATGATTATTTTCTTAAAGAGACACAAGGAACTATGACTGAAAAAGAGTTTGAGGAATATAAAATGATTGTTGATAACAATATACCAAATGTGATAAACCAGTATGTGGTGTACGAGTACGAAGAGATAGATAAAAAAATAATAGTAGAAGTAACCCCTGGATTGAAGAACATGAAAATATTAAACATAAAAATTGAAAGTGGCATAATTCAAAAAGAATAAGATAAACAAGCAAAGCAATTAAAAAAGTTTTTAAACATCCAAAACTGATGTTTAAAAACTTTTTTACTTATTAGATGGGTAATCTATTAGCTCTTGCTAGCATCTTGGAAGTTTTGACTGTGCCCTAACTCACATCATTTTCTTTTTACTATTGGATTTTTAACCAATAGTAAGCAAATATAGCAGTATTGATTTTAGCTGAATTGCTACTCTTATTAACATTGACATATCTAGTTAATTTTTACCATTTTTTGAAATTATAATATATTACATTAACATGTTCCATTATTTTTGCAAAAGTAAGCAAATATAGCAGTATTGATTTTAACTGTATTGCTACTCTTATTAACATTGACATATCTTGTTAATTTTTTACCATTTTTGGAATTATAATATATTACATTAACATCCCTTTCTACTTGGTAAGACGTCCTTTCTTTAACTTTAGTCATATATCTATAAGTTGTCTCAGTTGCATCATAATAGCCATTTAGAGAGTCAGTTGTAAATGCATTAATTACACCTATACCTAATGAAGATAGCAATACAACTACACCTACAATAACTGTGGAAAATATTGTAGTAATTGCTGCGCCAATTATTGAAATAGCAATATCTCTCTTAAAATCAAACATAAATTTCTTAATCATTTTAGTAGTTTTTGGGGCACCATAAAGATATCCAGTATAACCCATATACTGAGCTGACGTAATGTAAGTGTATCCACTATCAATGGATTGCGTTGTAAACCCACCACCAGAGTTATCTATATTTAAAGTCGTTTCTTTCTCTTCTACTAATGTTACTATTTCACTAGTTTTATATTCTTGAACTTCCAAAACAACATGATTGTCTTTACTTTCTTCTTGCATTTCTACAATATCTTCAATCTCTTGCACTTCAGGTGACACTTCTACTTGAAAGTAAGTGATATTTTCTGATAGTCCATCTGTGCCTACTTTTTCACGAACTGCATAATCAACTAACTCATCATTTACATATGTATATACGGTCAGATTCCTTTCATTCCATACATATTCAATTTCTATTTTGTTCCCCTCATCGTCATACATAAGTTCTCGTTGATTTTCATCTTGTACTTCTCCATTACTCATGGTTTTAACGATATCCTCATAATTAGCATGTGTGCTTAGCGGTATTATTGAAAACAATAATACCAACACGAAAAACGATAAAACAATCCTTTTACCCAAAAAAATCTCCCTTTTTTTAAATTTTCAAAATATACCATTATATATTAACATAAAAAAAATGATAAAAGTAAAAAATTGATAATAAATAAAATTTTTTACATAGATTCTAGCGATTATCTTTATATAATTGAATTAACTCATTCCTTTTATTTTTATTGCAACTCTTTCTGAGTTAGCAGGCTTAACTAATAAACACAGCGATCTTTGGAGCGTTTTTGAACCCTATGAAGTGCGTCTTCTTTTAGAAACCAAATCGACTGAAGGTCGCTTTTTTCGTTTATTAAACCATTTGTGATTCGCATCCTGAAACCCAGGAAAACTAAATACTATGTGACAAAGGAATTCAAGCTGATTATAGGTGATCCAAGAAAAGAGGCTAAAAATGTTCCTTTTTGCCTTTCATATGTAAATAAATTATCTTTTACTGCTATGTATGGAGATAGTGATCTACAAGACAAATTTGATCTAACTGAAATTAATGAATGGAATGATAATGGCGGACTATGTATATATACTAGCGTATTACTTTATTGTCTATTAAGTATTACTGATTCAAGAGGAAAAGTAGAATATGTACAAGGATTTTTCCATTTTGACGGCATTTATAACATGATGTTTTCAGAGGGAACAATGGGCCTTCATGCATTCTTAGTTATGGATAAATACGTAATAGATGTATTTATTCAACAGCTGCAGGACTACTTTCTAGATTAAGAAGAGTTTTTTGTACTGGTAAAGATTCTTCCTGGATTATCTTATTTTGGATATAAAGAGTCTGAAGAAATTGTATTCGAATATGCGAAAGAGATTGCTACTAAAAAGGGCTTAAGTATTGATGAATGGACTAGATCTCATTATCATAAAGCATATGAATTAGCAGTAAAAGGGAATTTGAATTAATAAATCCCTAAGTTTAGTTTCCTTAGGGATTTCATCATTACCATAAAACTGAATTATAAGGATTTCACCTACCGTTAAGCGTTCCGCTTCATACGAATTCAACGTTGCGATGGATCTAGGCACCATTTCCCAAGCAGAAAAACTTACACCTTTGAAAACTGCTCATGGCCTGAATGGGACATGGGGACAGTCGTTCACACATTTTTTTACATTGCTGTTAACAAATGTGTGCTCAATTCCTGTCCCCTCGTCCATTGTATTTGATCATTAGAAAAATCATTTATAATTCCTTCAAGCACAAAAAAACTCCTTCTCAACTTAAATTTCGACATATAGGAGGATTTACCTTCTTTAATGCCGAATTATGTAAAAAAGGAGGTGAGGATATGCCGAAAACAGGAGAAAAGCCAGGAAAAGGTACTTACGTATGCAAAAAATGTGGTAGCAGTCTATATTTAGATGATCACACCGATACTTTACCACCTTGCCCAAAATGTCATAATACTGATTTTAGACGTGCTTAGTTAAAAATTCTTGGATGGAAGTTTCATCATATCCATATAACTTCCCCAAGACCCAATGTTCATATTTAGTTTTCGGAACCTGCGGGCTTTCTTTTATCACTTCTAGAATATGAGGGTATCGGTAAATCCATATCGTTTTCCAACCATCGTATAATGATTCTGTATAATGGAAAAGGTTATAGGAATCCACCAACTCTGTAACATCACTAATAAACCTCTCTTGGACAGCAATTGAAGACGCAGGTTTTCCTGTTTTAATGAATTCACAATGAGTTATAATTTGTTCTTTAATGCAGTCAGGAATCACAGTCTCACCTCCTGTAATAGCCTCTTCTTATCATATTTATATTAATATAAATCCACTCTTAGTATTTTCCTTTATCAAAAACAATAAAACGCCCTCCATATGAAAAAGGCGTTTGCGTGTATTTCTTCTTCGGTTTCAAAGTAAACAACCATGCCACAATTAAAAGTGTAAAAATCGTCCACCCTGTTAAAAATGCAAACCATTCTTGTAACAAATAATTGCGGGACATGGGGACAGGAAAGTCATTCACACATTTTTTTACATTTCTGTTAACAAATGAGTTCATAATAATCCCGCCCCTCGTTCCATGTTATTCTATTAAAGATTTTGACAAATTCAATACCAAATATCTATGAATCTGATAATCACTGTTCACCATTTTAATTACATCGAAAGTTTCACCTGATTTTTTAAAAATATTTATCCACTATACCCAATCAAGTTCGTTTGCTGAAATCCTTTTTGCTAATAAACCCCGTCTTCCGTGGTTGATAACTTCTAAATCAACTCTCCCCCGATAGTAACATGTTGAAATCGTGTTTTCTTTCGGTAAATGCCACAATATTAATAACGATTCAACATCAGCTAATTTCTTTGCAGAATATCTTCCGCCATTTGGAAATTCTAATAGCCCAAATCTAATTTGTATTTTTCCTTTTACGCTCCATAGCCAATCTTTATGATGCTCGCTTATCCTTTTCCAAAAACTTCTGGTAGTTTTCCCTATATAAAGTAAGGTTTCTTTTTCACCGTAAACTCTATAAATTGCATAGATTCCTGTATATAATGCTATTTCCTTATTATAAAAATTATCAAGACTGTATGCTCCATACCATCTTACATGGACAGTTGTCATTTCATCACCAAACTTTCTTTTGATGTTTCCCCTCAAATATTCAAAAGCAAAGACAGCAATCAATAACCAGAACTTGTTCAACAGATAAATCTACTAAAATTGTTGTTACGTATGGAACTGGAAGGGGAACTTTTGTATATTTTACCAAAGGAAGGTTATCTGGTACTAATATTTCATTCGTTTTTGCATTCACTATTTAATGCCTTTTTCTATCTATTAAATACCCGTTTGCTCCTCGAGCTCATAATGTATATGTCCACACTTCGGATAATTCGAACACCCATAAAACTCCCCCTTAGCACTTCTCCTCAACACCATATACCCACCACAACTCGGGCATACCTTCTTGCTTTCTAGCACTCTAACATCATTCAACGTGTAATCACATTGTGGAAAGTTGCTACATCCTAGGAACTTTTGGTTAGTGGATCCGTTTACTCGAACCTCTAAGTGTCCCTTTTTACATCTCGGGCAGCTTGGTGCTTCGGTGATGCTTTCTGTACCGTCGACGGTTTTTACTTCGATGTTGTGTTTGTCTATTAACTCTTTTACAAAGACGGACATTTTGTTGACTGGGGTGAGTATGTAAGTTCTGTTTTTTGTTCTTGTTAGGGCGACGTAGAAGAGCCTTCTTTCTTCTGCAAATGGATAGCCTTCTTTGTCGGTTAATACTAGTGATAGGATTGGGTCGTCTGAGATTTTATTTGGGAAGCCTAGTAAGCTATTGGCTGTGTTGATTAAGATGACATAGTCTGCTTCTAAGCCTTTTGATTTATGTGTTGTTAGGAAGAACAGCTTTAGATTTGGATACGTTTCGTACTTTACAGTAGTTCCATCGGCTTTTCTTTTCACATCGAAATCGAGGGATCCATCTAGCACTTTAATATCAAAATTGTTCCGGCCAAGCAGCATAACCTCAACGTCCTCACCATCTCTCGTAACGATATCATCAATAGAAGCTTTTATCGTACTGATGATTCCTGCTTTACCTAGATAGGAGTAGATGATGATTGGCTCGTCAGTTTCTTTGAAAGACGTTAAATCTTTTCGAAATTGTTTCGGATTTTTCATAACAAACTTACCGGCTTCGTCAATTAGCTGTTGGGAGTTGCGGTATGTTTTTTCTATTTTTAGTAGTTCACTATATCCGAAGTAGTGTTGAAACTCGGTAAATAGATTGATGTCAGAACCGGCGAATCGATAGATGGATTGCCAGTCGTCTCCTACACACATTACTTTTGCGTTTGTCATTTCTCTTATTTCTTTAATTAACTCGTATCTACTGACCGAAATGTCTTGGTATTCGTCGATAATGATATATTTGTAGGTAAGGTCTAGTTTTCCAGAACGAACAATGCTTGCTGCTTCATTAACCATGTCGTTAAAGTCGATGACACCGAGTCTAGTCAGTTCGTCCTCGTAAAATTGAAATACTAAGTTAGCTATTTCTAGAAATATTTTTGTTCTCATGTAATGGAATAGGTTACCTTTATCAATCGAATTCACTAGCTCGTTAAACTGGCCTTCGTTGTAGCCGTTTGACTTAAATAGATTAATAAAGGAGCCGACAAACTTAATAAATTCATCAAAGTGATTATTATTAGCTGTGTCGTATACTTTCGAGAAAATATCGATAAAGTCTACTTCTTTGAATTGAACGCCGTTATCTTTTAGTTTTTCTTTTAGCACATCTAGCAACCTGCCATCATTGGATAAATAGGAATACGTTTCAATGAGGGTTGTCCCATTTTTCTCGTGCTCTTCTCTTTTCCACTTCATGCCTTCTAAGTATTTCTCTTCTTCTATTTCACTTAGCCACGGCGTTCGTTCGTCTTCCGTTATTCCGAAGTGTTCGATGTAAATGTCGTATTCAGGTAAGTAATAATCCGGTCTGTACCTACGATAGTTTTCATTTGCAGAAGCGTGCTCGTAAACTTTTTCATACTCGTACTCAATTCCATTCAAAAATAAGAAGTTAGCAATCATCACTTCTTCTAAGCTTTTTACTCGTTCACCTTGAATAGTCGTTTTGGCGGCTTTTAACTTGTTAGATTTAGCTTGGACATACTTCTCCTCTGCTCCATCATATTTACTTTTTAACGTTTCTAAATCTATACTTTTTTGATAATCATAGCTGTCTCCTAAACTATCGAACTCCTCTAAGCTTTTCGGAATGTTTAAGTAGTAGCCAAAGAACTCAATCATTTTTTTGATCTGTTGTGGGTTGTCGTATAGCTCGTTATGGAAATATTGTTTGATGATTTCGCTTGGTTGCTCGACGATATCTGGTTTTGCTTTCGTGCTTTTTGAGATGATGTCTAAGCCGAGTTTATGGAACGTTTTCACTTCAACGTTAATGTTTAGCCTTTGTTTTATCCGTTCTTCCATCTCATTCGCTGCTTTTCTCGTAAAAGAAACGAGCAATATTTCTTCAGGCTTTACTCCCTTTTTCTCTACTAAATATTTCACCTTACCAGAAATCGTTAACGTTTTACCTGCACCAGCACTGGCTACGATGAGCTTGCTGTCTTCGTCGACAATAATAGATTTCCGTTGTTGTTTGTCTAGTGATTTTCCATCTATATCATTGAAATAACGATCATTCGCAGCTAATTCCTTCCGAACGTATTCATCATTCCAAACCTTCACTAGCTGATCTAACGTTTTATAATGATAAAGAAAGTCGTTAATATTACTGTTGTTCGAACTGCTATCGTCATAGAAAGAATACGTATCCCCATATTTTTGTTTTAATTGATTATAGTTGGAATGAGTAATATACTCTTCTCTATTCTCTTTAATCTCTTCTTTAAAATCCGTTAAGTTAGCCTCATACAATTTAATCTTTGCATTTGTTAATCGGATTTCACCTTGTAGAGCTTCCTTTTCTTTTACATACTGTTCACTCAAACTAGCGTATTTTTCCTCTAACTTGATCAATGTTCTCTCTTCACTAGACATCGGAGACAGAACTTGCTTTAATTTAGCATCAAAATTGTAAAGATCTTTTTCATTAATAAATGCTAAAATGTCTTCGTGTGATTCTTCTACATGTTGAAGAAACGTATCAGGGATAGTTGCTCTTGTGCTCTTTACAACCTTGCTTAACTTCTGTAGTTCCAGCATTTTCTCTTCTAATAAGTTAAGTTGCTTCCTTAATTCCGGAACATACTTAAATAAAGCTATCTTATTTTGAACAGTATTCCAAAAACTCATCATAAACCAACCTTTTCCTGGTACATTGTCCCACTTAATAATAGATAGGATAATAGTAACATTATTTTGTATAATTTTACAGATTTCGACGGTAATTCTTGGAATAACGCACTAATCTCCCAGTTCTTTTGCTATAATGATAGACAAATACTTACAAAATACATAAAGCGAGGTGCCTTATGTCGTCTTTTTTCAAAAAGGTTTATAACGTGTTATCCGATAAAAGAGATATTAAAGAGCCTGTTGTCCTTAAAGATTTTAATCCAAAAAATAATATGATTGATGCTTTAACTAAAATGGCAGAAAGTAATGATTCGAAGGTGGATCAAAAGAAAGTAGAACAGCATTTGAAGCTATTTTCAATCGGCCAAACTGGGGAAAGTAGTGTTATGTTCGAGTTAAAAAATTCGATGCTACCGATTGTTATTTTGCATGATGTGAATATTGAGTTTGATGACTACAAGGCGCAAATGGATTTTGTCATTGTGACCCATAAGTTTATTCTTGTACTAGAGGTTAAGAAGCTGTTTGGGAACATCACGGTAACGGATAAGGGTGAGTTCCAGCGAGTTATTACGAAGAACAATAGAGTAGTAAATAAAGAGGGAATGTACAGTCCGATTAATCAAGTGGAACGACATGTTGCGATTCTCGAGAAGCTGTTAAAGGCGAGAGGTGTGATTACTAAATGTCCGATTCGTTATGCTGTCACTTTTGCTAATCCGAAAACGATTATTGATGTTTCGAATAAAGCACAAGCTCATATTCAAAAGAGTATTATTCGGCATGACCAGATAAAATCGTTTCTTACGGCGGAGTTAAAGAAAGAATCACCAGTGTTTATACTTGATCACATGGTGATGGACATTGCTGAAGCGATAAAAGATAGTTGTAAAGAGAAAGAGTTTGATGCGAGTCAATATTTAATGGAAGATTCCGTTGCAGTCGAACCGATAGTAGAAAATAAAATCGCACCATCTTTTCCTGACAAAAATAACGTTAAGTACGTACTAATCGACTACCGCTCGAAGAAGGCAAAACAGCAGGAATGCGCGCCATATCACGTTTTCACAAATAAGACGTTGGATGAGATACTAGAAAAGCTACCCACTACAATGGACGAGCTTTTAAACATTCATGGGATTGGGGCTCAAAAGGCAGAGCTATATGGTCAAGATATATTAGCTATTATTCAAAAGAGTCGTATAGAGAATAAGGAACCTGTTAAAAAGGAAGCCTCTCCTGATGGAAATGATATAAGAACTTCACTAATCGAATTCCGCTCCAAACGAGCAAAAGAACTAGGTGCAAAATCATACTATATTTTCACCAACAAAACTTTGGATGCTTTGGTAAATATGCGCCCGAAAACGATGGAAGAATTGTTGAGTGTGGAAGGAATTGGGCCGAAAAAGGCGGAGGAATTTGGTGTGGAAATTTTGGAGATAATAAATGCTAGGTGAGGAACTGCTTTCTCTTCCTTAATAATAATACTAGCAAATATAATAAAAATATCGATAGTGATGGTAACGCTAACAGCCGATAAAATAGAAGGTTCTTTTCACGGGAGTCGACATAGTTGTGAATCAAGATGACTCACCCCTAAGCTAAGTGGCCTAAGAGAGGGTTATTTTGTTTCTAAATGGTTCGATAGACAACACTATTAATACCCTTGCGGCAATTCGCTTGAAAGGTATTTCTCCAATATCTGTATGGAAAATTCACTGTCATGATGATTCCTGTATTCTGGCAATTTTCACTAGCAAACGCTACAGTTTTGGTTATAATATTTGTATTAATAGTCATTTACTAAAAAAGACTGGATGGTGCTGTAACACCAGAGGTCCACACAATAGCAAGTTCCCTTCAAGGGAGTCAGCATTGTGGGATAAAATAACCCATCCTGTTAGCTGCGCTGCTCAAGGGTGGGTTATTTTTTGTGTTAATTAAAAGATTTTTGTAGAAAATAGAACATTTTAATAAAATACTTTGTCAACGTTATATTTGGACACTAGTTTATTAATAATATATGTCTCATAAATATCTCGTTCCATTGGATCTTCTACTAAGCAAATATCGATTCTATGTACTTCGTCTCTGTGATCTTTAATAGGTGAAACAGTATCTTCAAAATGTTTTTTAATTCTTTGACGTAGTTTCCGTGCTTTCCCAACAAAAAGAAGTTCATCATTTATATTAAAAAATAAGAAAATGCCACCTTTATCTCTTGGTATTAGATGAAAATCAATAAATCCATATATATCTTTGATTCTTGGTTCATTTTCTTTCGGAAATTGTTTCCGTTCTGTAATCGTAATATCTGGAGTAGGAATGCTAATTTTTATCATGTTTCATCATTTCCCCTTTTGTGTAGAGATAATGGTATTATGTGTAGAAAAGAAATGAGTTATAACACTTAATTAATATACTTGATTCTTTCTTCAGTTCTCTCTAACTTTAAATCTTCACTATATTTCCTAGTCAACCGACTCACCCCAAAGGTTAGATTTTGGCTCTAACTTTGGAGTTCACTATATCCAGTGACCAACTTTATACACATATAACCAGACTAGCAAAGGCTATTAGCACGAAGAGAAGGAAAGTCTTGAACACATTTTTTGAAAAAATTGTTAACTAAGGTGCAAAATATTCCTGTCCCTTCGTGCGCGTTCTATTTCCATTGCTACTATCATCAGGTATAATGATAGTATGAATATCATATAATAAAAAAGACCGATAGTGCTGGTAACACTATCAGTCCATACAATAGCAGGTTCCCTCCAAGGGAGTCAGCCATTAAGGGATAATCCACACCTTCCATTAGCTTCTCAGGCTCAAGGGTGGATTATTTTTTGTCTCTAAAAGATACGATGGACAACACTAAACTAGCAAATGCTAGCATTAAAACTAATGTTTCAAATATTGTCATCATAGGCATCACCCCCTAACCATTGGGGTAATGCTGACCACCCTTGAGTTTACCTAGCTATTGTACAAATATTATAGCAAAAATAAGAACGATTGTTCTATATCATTCTTTCAAAAGTTAATGGGACATGGGGACAGGAAATGTCGTGCACACATTTTTTGACATTACTGTTAACAAACGTCCACGGTCTAGGAACAGGTATTATGTATTATATTAACCTGGAAATTGCTAACCCTTTTGTATTCTTCACTACGTATCTTCTAATGATTAGCGAAGTAAGAAACAAAGCAGTTGCAACATCGCTTTAGACAAAATGCCATTAAGTCTAGTTAGTGACTTAATGGCTTTTCAACTTCATAAAAAAACTTGTATGGGTCCTAGGACGCTATCCTTGCACCCCGATTACTCATCGGGACGACATTCCTGTTCGCTTGTTCAACCTATCTACGATACCTTTTTCACTGTATCTACGCTTGGTTGGTTTTTGAACTTTGGAAAGCCGATAAGGATAGCGATTACTCCGCAAATTCCTACTAAAATTGGATAGAAGGAGTATGGTACTAGGCTTACAGGTGAAATGGCAGCTAATCCTGCTGCTGCTAATATTTGACCACCATACGGGATAATGCCTTGGAATGCACATGAGAATAAATCTAGTAAGCTCGCTGATTTACGTGGTTCTATATCATATTGATCCGCAATGTTTTTCGCAAGCGGTCCTGTAATCATAATGGATATTGTATTATTCGTTGTTGCCACATCTGTAATACCTACTAAACTAGCGATCCCAAACTCTGCACCTTTTTTGGTTTTAATTTTACTAGTAACAAAATGAAGGAGATAATCAATTCCACCATTATGTTTAATAATACCAACCACACCACCAATTAAAAGGGCTACAATCGCTAAGTCTTCCATACTAATAAGCCCATTTCCAACCGATTGTAGATACCCGAAGAAATCGAATGCACCTGTCGAGAGCCCAATAATTCCAGCAAACACGATACCACCTAGTAATACGATAATAACATTCAGACCTGCGATTGCTGCACCAAGAACTGCTAAATACGGAAGCACCTTTACAATTTCATATGTATACTCCCCATCAATGTTAGCACTATTACCCGAAGTAAGAATGAATAGAATAATGGCTGTAATGATTGCACCAGGTAATACAATGAAAAAGTTTACTTTGAACTTATCACTCATTTTTGTTTTCTGGGTTCTAACAGCAGCAATCGTTGTATCAGAAATCATTGATAGGTTATCGCCAAACATCGCCCCACCAACAACTGTTGCCATTGCGAGTGCCATTGAGATATCGGTTTGCTCTGCAATCCCAATTCCAATTGGTGCTAACGCCACTACCGTTCCCATAGACGTTCCCATAGAAATCGAAATAAAGCACCCAATTATAAATAATCCTACTAGTAGAAAATTCTGTGGTAAAAAGGAGAGACCTAAATTAACAGTGGATGCAACTGCACCCATTTCTCTTGCTACTCCTGCAAAAGCACCAGCTAAAATAAAGATAATACACATTAAAATAATGTTGGAGTCGCCTGCACCTTTACAAAAGATCTCGATTTTTTTAGCAAAGCTTTCCTTACGATTCATAACTAATGCGATAACTGCAGCAACAAGTATTGCAACATTCAATGGCAATACGGAAAAGTCCTTTGCAAATACACCTACTCCAATAAAAAGGAGTACAAAAACAAATAATGGTAAAAGGGCATACAAGCTACCCTTATTAACGTTTTCCTCTGACATAATGATTTCATCCTCTCATTTTTCGCTACGATAAAATTAAATTTAATTCAAGTGTAAAAATTCTTTTATCTAGAGAGCTTTCTTAAGACATTGTCATACCCCCAGTGACATTCACACCTTGCCCCGTCATATAATCCGAAAACCTTGAAGTCAGGAAGATCACGACATTTGCCACATCTTCGGGTTTTGCAGTTCGGCCAAGTGGTACTTGAGAAATATCCTCCATTTCAATTGCGTGTGCATTCAAACCTCTTAATTGTCCACCGATGACTCGTTCACTTCGCTTCATGTCTGTTTCGACAATGCCCGGACAAACGGCATTCACATTAATTGCATGCTTTGCTAATTCAAGTGCCATCACCTTTGTAAAGCCCATTACAGCATGTTTGGATGCAACATAGCTTCCCATTAATCTGTACCCATTTTTACCAGCCTGAGAAGCGATGTTGATGATTTTTCCGCCTTGACCTTGTTTGATGAGATACTGAGCAACAGCCTGGCTCCAAAGGTAGACACTTTTTGCATTCACATCAAGCACCCGATCCCAGTCCTCTTCCTTTATGTCTACAACATAATCCATCGAGGAAATCCCTGCGTTGTTGACTAGAATATCTAGTCTACCAAAGTGTTTTACAGTTTGATCAACGTATCCATTAACTATTGAACTTTCTGTAATATCTGCTTGAAAATACAATATTTTTTCATGTAGAGATTCAGGGGACGGGGCCAAATCGATTACAGCCACTTGTGCACCACATTCAAGTAATGCATTAACGATTGCTTTACCAATTCCCCTTGCTCCACCAGTCACAATCGCTACTTTTCCTGTCAAATCCATCACATACATTAAAATCCCCCACTTCTTTTTACCAACTAGTTCAATCATTTTAAGCAGATTGAACACGGAAAATTCTCCCGTTAAATGTTTCCCTAATTACACAAAAATGCCTCTCTAGATAGAGAGGCATTCATCATTAATAGTAGCTACGCCTCTCTTATCTTTCAAAACAAACGTTTTGCAGGATTTAGCACCTTTTCATGTGTCAACATGAACGGTTGCCGGGTTTCATCGGGCCAGTCCCTCCACCACTCTTGATAAGAGAATATACAAATATATTAAACTTAATTTTATTGTTCCTAGTTTAAATTATCATCCCTATAAATGTCAATTAAAAAATTCGCGGAACTCTTGTGGTCCATATGAAAGCCATTTGGGACATGGGGACAGGAAAGTCATCCACACATTTTTTGACATAACGGTTACCAAATGTGTGCACGATATTATTATCCCCTCGTTCCATCGGATTACAAAACTAACATTATTACTCATTTCATTAAAATTTCGTCGATTAGTAATACTTCTTCATATTCCTTAAAAGTTGAAAAATTATCATCCGTATATCTAATACCTCTTAAGATAAGTAATTTTCCCTTTACAAGTAATTTTGTAATTTGTATTCTACTAGAAAAATGGGTAATCTGAGTTAATTGCTGCTTTTCAATATCATAAATAAACACATTGCCCCCAATTCCAACAGTCCCGTCCCCATAACCTTTAATAAGTGCAATCGTCTTTTTATTAAGCCAAACAGCATATTTAGGAATGTTTCCATCTTTATCAGGAGAAATAACTTCTTTAATGTATCCACTTTCCATATCATACATATAAAGACTTCCTGATCTCTCCCATTCTAAAGGCGAAATATAAATTGCTTTCTTTTTGTCAGGAGATACTTCGGGTTTAGAAGGAAAGTCTTCTGTAATGATAGTACTCTCTCCACTTGGGTTAATTTGTATTAACTTCTCATTGACTTCATCATACATAAGTTGGTACATCATTCTTCACTCCCATTAGGTAGTAAACCACGAATTAAAATACTTTTGGTCTCTGGAATGTGATAAATTATCTCTTCAATTACTGAAAGAGGAAACAAGATTATTTTAAAAGGTTAACTTTTTTCTATACTATTTAGGAAATCTAATTGATTTGGTGTAGGATTAAGTGGTATTACTAATACCCAAAAATCCGGTTGATGCTGAGCCGCTGTTGATATTTCATTATATAATACGGTACTACTAGGCATTCTTTTCCATTTTTTACATTGAAATATCCATTTTCTATCATAACCTAGATTAAAAGGTAATTCCTCATATCTAGTGGCTGTAATATCTCGTCCTCTTCTCTATTTATTGCAATTTCTACTGTAACATAATAAATTTCTTTTAAATTAGAAGTCTACTCAAACAAACTCATCTGTTCCACTTCCCCTAATCGTTCCATTGCTACCGGTTCGTGGTCTTGGAAGTAAGCATGATGGAGCCATTTTTCTTTCGTCATGACTTTTTTTGATGAATCTGTAGATGCTCTCAATCTGCAACTATATATAATTGGGAAGTAGTCTTGAAGGAATTTACCCTCTGCATGTGCTGTTAGAGCGATAATTTGAAATCCTAATTGCTCTGCGATGAAGAAAACCGGACTCAAGACGTGGTCACTGGATGCTTTACCGAATGGGTTATCTAAAATGACTGCTCGGTGCCGCTTCATGTTCGATTGGATATGCTGTCTCTTTTCTGCTACATAATTTAAAATTCCAAGGAACAAAGTCATATTTTTACTCCATTTTTCTCCACCTGACCATACATTACTTTGCTCCCAAGAGTATGAGCGTGTCGTCACTTTATTGTCATTCGTTACTTTGCGACAACTAACCTTCATCACTTCATTATTCATAACGATTTGGAGTAATTGCTTGGACTGTAGCCACATTTCAATATCTTTTCGAATTTTTGCTGCGTCCTCTTCCCCTTGATCATTATAAAAACGATCTGACTCTAGCTGCTGAAGTATCCACTCAATATAGTCTAGGATTCTTGTTTTTCCAATTTCCTCGTCCCATTCAGGTATATTAAAGTTAAAAATCTGCTTCCAATCATTAACTATTTTCACTTTCGTTTTTTTCGGAATTTGCTTAAGCTCTTCTGTAAGTGTAAGCAAATGTGTATGAATTTGTGTGACGAACAATTGCATATCTTCATCACTTTGGCGAATATGTTCATTTGCATAAACTGTTACTCTTTCTATCCGTTGCAGCATATTTCTTTTGAATTCAAGAATATCATCATATGATTGTTTCACTTCAATACCTGTTAAAGCCATTTGACGGAGTTTTACATCTGAGATTTCTGTATTACAAAACTCTCTAAATTTACGTTTTGCTCGTGCAACTGTTTCTTTCTCATTTTCCACTGCTGCCTTGCCTAATCTCAATTGATCTGTTATTGCCTTTATGAATTTTTTTCGGCTATAGGTGAAGTCGTTCAATTCTTCGTCGTTTAATCGAACTGCTTCGACGTCAGGTGCATTAAAATGGTGTCCTTCTATAAAAAGATCCAGACTATACTTTGCTTCTTGTAATTCTTTTACTTGCTTTTCCATTCTAGCTTTCTCTTGATCGAGGAAAGATTTTCGTTCCTTTAAATGTTGTTGTTCCTGCAATAATTTACTTTGTAGCTTTTCTACGCCTTCTGCAAATTCCACTATCTCGTAGGAAGGGTAGTCTTTTTTAAATTGAAGTAGCCTATTACTCAATAGCCCAAGTTGCTTATCTTTTTCCGATGCTTTTTCCTGAACTTTACGATTGGCGTTTTCAAGCTCTACCTTCAAAGCTTCTATTTTCCCGAAAAGAATACTCATCCTTTGCTTACCGTCCCCAGGAAATAGCATGTCTTCATCTAAATTTTGCTGTTCTTTTAGTAAATCATTGATTTGGTCATTGTTGGACTGGAGAAATTCGAGCACACCTTCTCTTTTTGCAATCCACTCCCCTTTAGTTCGATTAATTTTTTCTAGAGAAAACTTTAAATCTTGGATTTTATCTAAAAGAACTTGCTTACTTTTACCTGTAAAAATCGGGGTGAAAGATTGAACAGATGGATATGCCTCTTCTCTTTTTAATAAAATTAACTCATTTCCCAATTGATTCTTTCGATCTTGAAGCTCTCTTTTTTGATTCTCGAAATCTTCGATGAGCCTCATACAATTCGTCAAATCTTTCTGTAAATGTTGAAGATTTTTTTCTGCAAGCTGCTTACGCTCGCTGTCTTCTTCAAGCTCGCGTTCATAATGTAAATAATCCATCGCTTTGGAAATTTTTTCCCCAAGCCCTTGTTTTTCATCCCGATAATTGTTGATAGTTGTTTGGAAAACAGTAATAGCAGATTGGTGCTCCGCAATAGTTGTTCTAACTTTTTGTATCATAATTGCTAGTTCTTGAAGAAGGTTTGATAGCTTGTTTTTTTCTTCTTCTAACGTAAAGATTTTCTTATACGGATTTACTTCTAGAAATTTTGTTAATTCATGTAGGCATTCTTCCCAAACTTTTATCTCTTGTTCTTTTAACTCTCTAATAGCGGTTGTTTCGAATGCACTTTTCTTTATTTCCTTTTTCCAATTAGTAAATGTGCTAAGTTCAATATTTTCTCCCCAATGGCTAGGAGAAACCCAATAGTTAGCAGACTCCTCCTGAACTTCAACTGCTTCTTCCGTAGTTATGACAACAATAGGGAACTGCAATTGATCGGATATGCTCCTTATTTTTCCTATTAAAGCTTCCTTCGATTTGTTTGTCGTTACTAAAGTAAGTGGCCATAATGGATATTGTTTATACTTTTCTCTATCCTTTTCGTTCATTGATTGTACGTATTCAACACCAGTGACAACATAATCAAATTGATTTTTCCAGCTTTGAACTTTTTCTTCTAAAAAAGCATCCCCGAAAAATTGATCTTGTCTATCATAATCATCCACATAACGGTAAGCGATTCGCTCGCGGTATAATAGTTGATCTCGTTCCTTTTTTCGCTTTGTTATTTCATCCTCTAACCTTGTCCTAATTGCTTCCTCTTGTAAATGAATTTTTTCGATTGATGCCCATTGGGGACGTAGGGAACTAAGCAGCTTTATCACATGTTTTTGTTCTTCTATAAATTGATCTAGTTGATAGTTTACATTATTTTGCTTATTTTCCACTCTAGATTTTTCAAGCTGATTCTCTTCTAGCTTCTTCGTTAATACCTTTATCTCTCCCATTTTTTCTTTTTCTTGCTTTATGAAAGAAATAATTTCGTCATCAAGATATTGTTGACGCTTCGTCCATTTTTCCATTTCCTCCTTCATATCTTCCTGTGTCGGATTGGCAAGAAGCTGATTCTTTAAACGTTGTAAATCGTTTGTTCTCGTTTCTATTTTACTTTGTAAACTAGAAATTAAATTTAGTGCATCTCTTTCCTTATGCTCTATTTCTTGCTTCCTTCCTATTTCCCCTTCTAGTTTATTTATTATAGGGTTTAGCTCTAATGAAACATTTTTCCGTTGGTTTTCTAATCGTTCTTCCTCTTCCATATAAAAACCGCGCAACTCTTGTCTTGCTATTTCAAGTTTTTCTTCAAAGTCATTTACTTCATCCGTTTGTTCAAACGAAGCAAGCTCCTCTTCTATATGCTTTAATGAATCTTGCTTTTCCTTACGCCTTGCTTTTAAGTCAGACAATTTCAAGGAAAAATATTCCCTTTTATTCGTATGGAGTTCTTCTTCCTTTTTATTTCGATCGCCTAACACTTCCTTTAACTCCTCTTCCAGGCGTTTTAACGTTAGTTCTTCTATTAAAATTTCATACGAGGCAGACTTTACTTGATAAAAAGTTTCGGAAGTATTCCATTCCTCTAGTTTCGTTAATACTTCGGCGTGTTCAACGGTGGCTTTCGTTTGTTGTTCTATTGTTACCGTCCATGTACCTTTCGTGCGCTGTTTAGCTTTTTCATATTCTTTTTCTCGTTGATGTAATTTTTCATAAACAGATACATACTCTTCCAGTTCGCTCTGAATTTGTTTATTTTCTTCCAATGTTTCTTTTAATTTTTTATAGTTTTTAAAACTCGTATGCTGCTTTTCAAATAAGTCAGCAAACATATTTTCTTCATGACCATTTATAGAACGTTCTACCGTTGGAATAAGGAGTCGATCAAATAATTGATTCGTCGTTTTACAGTCGTCAAAAAATGCCTCTACCCCACCTTCCGAGCTATTAATTTTCACGATACTTTCCCATTCGCTTGAAATAATGTGGTACTGTTCTTCGATAAACGTTTTATATTCTTTAATAGTAGGAAATGTACGTGCCATAAATGAACGTTCACGCATACCACTATAATAATCTAGCATTTCCCCACGATCGGCCGTTCTCTTTCCGTCTTTTCCACCACGAACGAAAGGAATACCTTCTATTCCGTGTGGATCATTCCCATCATATTCGTACACATATCGATAAGAGTCTAAACCGTTCTTCGTCATAAATAACGTTACGGCTGTCACAACGTACCGACGTGGTTGATCATTCATAATCCATTCAATTGCAATATGTGCAGGGGCGTTTTCAAGCTGGAGTGTATTTTTAATTTTCCGATCTGCTAAATCAACATGAGGTAAAATGGCCTGCAATGCCGTTTGAATGAGCACTGTTTTCCCGCCACCGTTTTCAAGTAAAATGGCACCGTTATGTCCTTCAAATAAAAAAAGCTCATCATTATATCTCTTATTACCTTCTTCGTAAACAACATTAGTTAATCTAATTTTACTAATGGCTGGCACGTTCATCCCTCCGATCAAATCCGTATATGAACTCCAATATTCCTTTGTTATATTCTATTTCCATGAAAAATCTCTGAATAATCGTTTTCGCCTTTTCCGTTAACGTTATTTCATCGTTTCCAATTTCCTGTATTAGTTGTTGAGAGAGTAAAAACCTTTTTACTGTATCGATAAAGCTTAGACGGCTTATCGTATTTCCGCTCTGTTTTTTAACTGTTTCTTTAATATCATCCATATCGTCCCATTTTTCGATAATCAATCTCCAATTATAGGAAAACTCTTTTTCTACTTCTTTTAACTCTTCCTCATCATGAGATTTTAATTGGTCAATTCGCTCTTGAATAAATCGAATCCACTCATCAAGTCGAATAAATTGTCTTGTCGGCTCATTACTTTGATACGTGTCGTAAAAGCTACCGAATAGAATAATTGTGGAAAAATAAAGTAAGTATATATCACCATTAGTGGAACTAGAGCGTAAAAAATTCTTTTTGATCCAGTCGTTGCTTACATGAAAAAAAGAGAGCTTCGTTTTAGGAACTAAGAAAAGTTGTTCACTTGTAGATATCACTACCGCATCTACTTCCTGGCTAAACATCTCAAGCAGTCCACGAATTTCATCATCTGCTCGGTATAGTTGCACTGCTTCACGATCTGCCACTCCATCTCTAGCAAGCTTTGTATATAATTGAAAGGCTTTAATGATTTTTTGTTCAGAGTAATTCATTTAATTCTCCTCCAAAGTTATCTCCATATCTTGAATAGAATAACGGGAATATCTATTTATGATTTCGTTTCCTTCTTGAATAACTAGTATTTTTGTCTCTAATAATGATATAGCATCTCCTAATAGTGTTTTTCCTTCTTCCTCGTCTAATTCTCCATTTACAATAGGAGATCGTTGATGTAAGATGATCCAAAAGTCATAAAAATAACGTTGTTCGTAAATAGAAGAAAGGCTATTCCTATCGAGATAATCCATAAATTGAGTGAGCGTTGAGATTTTTTCTTCCTCAAAAGCTAACAAATAATATTGCATAAGCTCTTTAAATTTTGCTTTCAACCAATTTCGATAAGGTAAATTCGGTTCCTCATCTAGAACGGAAAGAAAACTTTGTTCCACCTTTTCTTCACGTTCCTCTGATATGTTTTGTTCAGCAAAAACAGTTAATGGCGACCATTGAACGTTTTGCTCAACCTGTAAAAAAGGATGAAGAACGCCTTTCATCGCATCCATCGGTAATGGCGTAGATACGATTTTCGAAACAATGTCTTGATCGAAGTTAAATGACTGAATACCTGTATAGTAAAGGGATTCTTGTGCGGCTAATAACGTTGTATTTTTCATACTTAGTGTTTTATCTAGCAATCTAGAATGATCATAATGAACGGACTCTAATTCACCTGTTATTTTTACTATTAGCTCATACGTCTTTACTTCTTTTTTATGAATATCTTTAGAAAAAAGTCGCTCTCTTGTCTCTTTTACAAACTGACGCAATTCTTTAAATTCTTCATCTTCTCTTATTAGACGTCCATAAATATCCTCTAGAAGCTGCTTGTATCTCTCAAAAGTTTCCTCTGAGACGATGCTCCGCTGAATTTCGTGCTTCAACTTATTCATTCTCTCTTCTAAACTCTCAACATCAATACGCATTTCGTTAATTTGTCTTAACGCACCTTTAAATTCCCCTTTATCAAGCTGCTTCCTTAACATTAATTGATTGATAGAAAGTTGAAATTCACTATAAAACTCTTTCGTTGCAAAAACTAACTCTAATCCATCTTCATCCAACGTATAGTATTGTGTGTTCGTTTTTAAATCAAATGCATTAGCCTTTAGTATCGAGTACTCAATGAATTGTTCTCGTTGCTCTTCCCAATTAAAATAAGAATAATCTCTTTTTCTACCAGTAGTGGGTCGAAAAGTTTGTATAATCGTTCGAGCTAACCTTTCATAGCTCGCATCATTTAATACGTATTGAGAAGATACTAAAGATTTTAAAAATGAGGCCAGTTCTTTTACTCCCGTTTTATATTGCCTTAATAGCTTGTTCTCAAAGAAAAAGAGCAAGGATAATAGCCCTAAACCTTTCATATCTATTGTATTCTGATTAATGTCTGTTTCTCTTTTTCGGTCTAGTTCAAATAAAGGGTCAAACAATGCAAGCCTTCTCATCCGCTCTCTATATCCACTCGTTATTTCCTTTAACTCATGCTTGTCCAAAATAGTCCCTCCAAATCTGTTGTAACTCCTTTGTATTTAAGGATTCTTGTGGATAATACTGTCCGTTTGCAAGTAATGTTTTTATTTGCTCTTGCTGATTAGTCTCAAAACAGTTTACAAAAGACTCCAGCGCTACCAATCTTTCTTTTTGATATTCCTTCCCTTTTGCAGGTGATTTCTTTAAACACGCATTGTAAAAAGGTAATGCAAGTTCGACTCTTCTCTTCTCATTCAACGAATACCATATCGATATTCCTTCACGGTCAATATCTCCAAAATAAAGAAAACGATGATCTGCTTTAATAGGAAACTGAAATGGAAACTGTTCAATACTTGCGATAACAGCTTTTCCTTTTCCATAAATGATAGTTGAGAAGTCTGTTTCTTTTAACACTTCGACTAAACCTTGGTATGTCGTTTTATTTTCTACAATTAAATGATATTGAATGTCGTTTGATAGATTGGAAGGATGTACTGCTAACATAAGAGGATCTGAAACAGGTAGTATATGAAGCTTATCAAATAATTTAATTCTTTCAAGAAGTTCTTTCCCGCCTTTTTCATCTATCCACTTTTCATCTCCAACTATTTCATAGCTTCTTTCAGCTGCAGGTACACGGTCTGTAGGAAAGGAATTTTGTTTAAGGTATACATCTATTTTCTCGATAAAAGGTAAGTCCTGTTTCCATAAAGATTGGTCTTTTGAGTAATACTCGTCCAAAATAATAGAAGAATGAAAACGTCTACGATATTGGACAAGTTCTTGATGAAAATCTTCTACAAGAAGACTTTTGTTAATTCGGTATTGAAAAGCAAGAGACGGTATTCTACTGTTTCGCCCTTTCGATTTTACCATTACTAAAATGGCTGATTTCTCCAACTTTAATACTACCTTTGCAAATTGCTCGTATGATTGAAAAGATGATGTGAACATATGTTCAAGCTCTGTTAGTCCAATCGTTTTCTTACTATATGTATTCAGAAATTTTTTCATCTCTTCCAATTGCTTACACTCCTATTTACAATCTTTGTATATTACTATTTTACTAGAAAGAGACAAGTATTAAAAGTGAACATGGAGACAGGAAAGTTATCCACACATTTTTTTACATTGCTGTTAACAAATGCGTGCACGATATTCCTGTCCCCTCGTTCCACAAATGTAGCAATGATAAATTTATTTTTACAAGGTTTAAATTGTATTTTCAACCAAAACGAATGTAGAGTATCATTCTACATTCGTTTTAATTTTCTTATTCCTGTGCAATTTGTACAGTTGTACGATATAAAAGTTCAGTACCTAATGAGATATCTTCAAAGGTTGAAAATTCCTTTGGGTTATGGCTTATTCCATCCTTACAGCGGACAAAAATCATCCCGTATTCACACTCATAAGACATGGCTAGTGAATCATGAAATGGGCCACTCATTAGTTCGATTGGTTCCAAGCCAATCTGTTGAATCTCATTATGCATAATTTCTTTTATTCTTTCCGAACAATATCGTGGTTCACTATTCGTATCTTCCCTAATGTTACAATGAAGCTGATGTTCCTCTGTGATCTCTTTAATCTTTTGATGCAACTGTGCTTCTAGCTTATGACGTCTGTTGAGGTCAATATCCCTTAAGTCCACCGTAAAACTTACCTTTTCAGGAATGATATTGCGCGAATCCGGGAAAACTTGTAAACTACCAACTGTACCAACCGTTGGAGCTCCTGGTTCTTGACTTGCGATCTCATTTAAAGCAATGATAATCTTTGCGGCGCCAACAAGTGCATCTTTTCTCATTTGCATTGGAACGGAACCTGCGTGTCCTGCAAAGCCTTCCAATTCAACCGTTAGCCAGAGTGGACCGGAAATCCCTGATACAATTCCAACAGGTTTATTCATAGTATCTAAAACTGGCCCTTGTTCAATATGCAACTCAAGGAACGATCCAATGCTTCCTCTCGGATATTCTGACTCTTTAAATTTTGCTGGATCACAGCCAAAATCAATGAGTGCCTCTCGTCTTGTAATACCATCTTTGTCCTTCCGTTCTAACTCCCCGTCTTCTAGCTTTCCGAGAATTCCTCTAACACCAAATAACCCTTTATTAAAGCGGCAACCTTCTTCATCAGAAAAAGCAATGACCTCAATCGGGCTGTTAGGAACAATCTCGTTTTCTTTCATCGTTTGAACAACCTCAAGGGCACCTAATACTCCAATTGTTCCGTCAAATCTTCCACCATATGGCTGGGAATCGATATGAGACCCTAACATTAAAATCGGTTTGTTTGGATTTTTCCCTTCCATTCTGCCGATTAAGTTTCCAAAATGATCAATTCTAGCTTTTAGTCCTGCTTCCTCCATCCAACCTTTTACGGTTTCTACCGCTTGGCGGTCCTCCTTAGAGAGGGCAAGGCGACACACTCCCGTTTCTCCAATTTTCCCTATTTTTGATAAGGCAATAATTCTCTCTTGTAGCCGTTCCTTATTGATCGTAAGCATTTTGACACCCATTGAATCATCCCCTATTCATTGGTCACAAAAGGTAGGTTATGTGCTTTTGCAACTTCCTCATAAACTACCTTTCCTGCCAAGAAAATCACATACTCGTCTCCAATCATTTCATTGAGTTTTTCCTCAAGTTTAATCGTTGCTCGTGTAGCTTTCCTATCTGCTATACGAAGTAAATAAAAGAGTTATTTTTACATTTTTCCAATGAAAATGAAAACATAAGAAAGCCGGTACCCTATGATTTATAGATATCGGCTGCCATTGACACATATTGAAAGCTTAAGCGCCTTCTTTTTGTTGCTTAATAAGCATCACAGCAAAATATTTACGCCCTTCTGGTGTCACAATGTGTAAGGTTTCTTTCTCCTCTTCTTTACAAAAATCTACAAATGCTCCACTCAGGTTTTCAAGTACATTTGTAATTTTATAGCCTTTTTGAAGCAAAACATCCATTTTATCCCTTTCCTGTAAAAAGAGTTGATATTCGGACATGTATTGACACTCCTTTGCCTTCATACATTGATTGTACTGTGTAGATGTATTACGATTCTACCTCAGCCTCATACATATTTATTTCTTCCTCGACGCTTCCTCCAGGTAGAGCCCAATTTAATAAAACGCCTAAAATTGCTGCCAGGGCCATCCCGTGAATTTCAAAGTTTGCTGTAAATTTCATGATTGCTCCACCAATTCCAACCACTAAAATGACCGATGAAATGATGAGGTTGCGTTTATCGCCCAAATCTACTTTACTATCAACGAGCATCCGTAATCCAGAAGCAGCAATGATTCCAAATAGTAATAGGGATATACCTCCCATCACAGCTGTTGGTATCGAGGTAATAAGTGCCGTAATTTTACCGATAAACCCAAAGAGAATAGCAAACACAGCTGCCCCACCGATTACAAAGACACTAAATACTCTCGTAATGGCTAAGACACCAATATTTTCACCATACGTCGTATTCGGAGGACCTCCCATTAATGCGGCTAGCATGGTGGCAAATCCGTCTCCCATAATCGAACGGTGCAAACCTGGCCTTTGAATTAAATCTTTATGAACGACTTTACTTAATACCATTTGATGTCCAATATGTTCAGATAATGTAACAATTGAAACAGGTACCATTAGTGCAATAATACTTAGGGTTACTGTGGGGGAATAATGAACAAATGGAAAAAGAAAATCGGGTACTTCGAAAATCTTGGCAGCCTTGACACCCGATAGGTCAACTAAGCCAACAAGAGCAGCAAAGATATATCCTCCAACAATACCAATTAATACTGGAATTAAATTCAAAAACCCTCTGAGGAAGATTGAACTTAAAATGACAATCGCCAAAGTCACCAATGCAACGGTAAAATGAAGGAGGCTATATTCGCCACCTGAATTATTCATCGCCATACCAACCGCTGTTGGTGCAAGGCTAAGTCCAATCACAATGATAACTGGTCCTACAACAACAGGTGGAAGTAATTTAACCAACCATCTATGGCCAGTTGCTTTAATGACTAAAGCTACGATCCCATAAACAACACCTGCTAAAAAGCTTCCTATCATCGCTGCACCAGGACCATCTGCCGCTGTTGCAGCAATAATCGGTGCAATAAATGCAAATGAGGAACCTACATATGCTGGAACTTGACCTTTCGTAATAAGTAAAAATGTAAGGGTACCAACTCCGCTTGAAATTAGGGCTACACCTGGACTTAAACCAACAAGATACGGAACTAAGATCGTTGCACCGAACATGGCAAACAAATGCTGAATGCTTAAAATGAAAAACTTACCTGGTGGTGGATTCTCGTTTATCCCCAGTACAACCTTCGTATCTTCACTGCTCATTACCAAATCCCCCTTTACTTTTTTCAAATTTGGTCTCACTACCTTCCCGTTGAAACTCCCCTTTCCATAAAAACGGAATCTTTAAATCAATCGTGTAAATTACAACACCCTCTCTGAATATTATTTTAAATATTCCGAATTACAAAGCCGCTTTACTTCTCTATTTAATGAAGAAAGGAGACTTTACTCCCTCCTTCGTCGATCATAAACTACAAGGTTGCCGATGTATTTTTACATTTTATACGTTTCCCCGTATTTTGCTCGTTTGATAAATTGACCTGCCCCTTGTTTTCCGACAAACTCTTTATTACGGATAACAAATTCTCCTCTTGAAAGGACGGACACTGGTTCCCCTATAAATGTCATTCCTTCAAATGCACTGTAATCAACTGCCATATGGTGGGTTTCTGCAGAAATTGTTCGTTCGATGTTAGGGTCAAAAATGACAAGATCGGCATCTACTCCAACCGCTATTGTTCCTTTCTTTGGATACAATCCAAATAGCTTTGCCACTCTAGTTGAGGTTAGATTAACAAATTGATTTAGCGTAATTCTGCCTTTTTTCACACCTTCTGAAAATAAAACGGTGAGGCGTTCTTCAATCATTGGACCCCCATTTGGAATTTTCGAGAAGTCACCTAAACCTAATTCTTTTTGTCCTTTAAAATCAAAGGAACATTGATCCGATCCAAAAGTGTGAAGCTGTCCTGTACGTAATGCATTCCACAACACATCTTGGTTCCATTTTTCACGAAGCGGAGGTGACCAAACGTATTTCGCTCCTTCGAAATCTGGCTTTTCTAGATAGGATTGATCCAGAACTAAATATTGTGGGCATGTTTCTCCCCACACTTCATAGCCCTTTTCTCTAGCTTTTGTAATCGCCTGTACGGCATCGGCACATGAAACATGGACTACATAAAGTTGCGAATTCGCAAGTCCTGCAAAGGTTGCTGCTCTTTCGGTAGCCTCCCCTTCGATTTCCTGTGGTCGAGTTAATGCATGGTAGATCGGTTCGGTCTTTCCTTCACTTAATGCCTTTTTTACAAGAAAGTCGATGACATCTCCATTCTCTGCATGAACCATGACGAGCGCACCTAAATCTTTCGCCGCAACGAGTGTTTTATATAACGTTTCATCATCTGCTTGAAGGACATTTTTATAGGCCATAAATACTTTAAAGGATGTAATTCCTTCCTTTTCGATCACGGATGGAAGCTCATTTAATACAGCATCCGTTACCTCACCGATCGATAGATGGAAACCGTAATCAATGACTGCTTTTCCTTTTGACTTTTGATGCCATGTCTGTATGGCATCTTTTAGCGGCTCCCCTTTATTGGATAAACAAAAATCTATAATCGTCGTTGTTCCTCCAAACGCAGCCGCCATTGTTCCCGTTTCAAAATCATCCTTCGTGACTGTACCTCCAAACGGCATTTCTAGATGAGTATGAGGATCAATCCCTCCTGGAAATACATAACATCCATTTGCATCAACGGTTTCTACGCCTTCCGTCGAAAGATTGTGCCCAATTTGGCTAATGACTCCGTTTTCCACGAGAATATCTGCTTCGTACGTATCCGTTGCTGTTACAACGGTTCCGTTTTTAATAACCTTTTTCATCCATTATCCTCCTTCTTAAACTATTAACCTTTATTTTATTGAGTCTGTTTTACAACTAACTGCACCAAGAGCTGCTTGACGTTCATTCCAAGTCATTGGAGGTAACCCACTCGGGACTTCCACCATATCAATTGCACCTTCAACGGGACAAACAATGGAACATAAGTTACATCCGACACAGTCTTCTTCTCTAACCTTTATGATGTTGTAGCCATTTCCGTCCTTTAGCATATCAATACACTGATGGGAGGTATCCTCGCATGCAATATGGCATTTATTGCAATTTATACACACATCATTATTGATTCGCGCCACGATTTTATAGTTAAGATCTAGGTCACCCCAGTCAGAATACTTCGGAACGGTTTTTCCTACGATATCCATAACCGAAGCAAGCCCCTTTTCATCTAAGTAATTGTCTAGCCCTTCAATCATGTCCTCTACAATTCGAAAGCCATGATGCATAGCTGCCGTACACACCTGAACACCTGAAGCTCCCATTAGCATATATTCCACCGCATCCTGCCAAGTTGAAATGCCACCAATTCCTGAAATTGGAATGTTAATATGAGGACTTCTTGCACATTCAGCTACCATATTAAGGGCGATCGGTTTTACAGCAGGGCCGCAATATCCCCCATGTGCACCTTTCCCTCCAACATGCGGGATCGTATTCCACGTATCAAGATCGACACCCGCTAAACTATTAATCGTGTTAATCATACTGATGGCATCGGCTCCTCCTCTAGTAGCAGCCTCTGCAGTAGCCGTTATATCTGTAATATTAGGAGTAAGTTTAACAATGACAGGTGTTTGAGCAACCTCTTTTACCCAGTATGTTTGTTGTTCTACAAGAGAAGGCACCTGGCCAGATGCGGAACCCATCCCTCGTTCGGCCATGCCATGCGGACAACCAAAATTGAGTTCTAATCCATCTACACCTACTTCTTCTACTCTTTTTACAATTTCATGCCATTTCTCTTGTTTTGGTTCCACCATCAGTGAGGCAATGATCGTATGGTTTGGAAATAGCTTTTTTGTTTCTTTAATTTCTTTTAAGTTAACTTCTAGTGGACGATCCGAGATTAATTCAATATTGTTGAAGCCCGCTACTCGTTGTCCATTGAAACTCACTGCTCCAAACCGAGAAGTTACATTTAAAATGGGATCACCTAATGTCTTCCATACAGCTCCACCCCACCCAGCTTCAAATGCACGTTGAACCTGGTATCCTGAATTTGTTGGAGGTGCAGAAGCCAACCAAAATGGATTTGGGGACTCAATTCCTGCTAAATTGATACGTAAATCCGCCATAGAAACGCCTCCTTTTTGCCATTAAAGTTTTTTATTTAGAAACTGCACTAACCATTGCTTTGTGTAATGAATATGCCGCATCCTTCCCTTGTTGTGCGGCTGAAACGACCATTGCTTCTCCTTGGCCTTTTCCGAAAATAACGTCGCCACATGCAAACACCTTTTTATTCGATGTTTGGAGTGTTTCTTGATTGATTTTCACCACTCCACCGTCATGCTCAAGACCGAATTGCTCGATAAGATCTGTATATCTTGTTTGACCAATTGCTTTTATAACAGCGTCTACCTCCAAAATAAACTCGGATCCCTTCATTGGTACAGGTCGCCTTCTCCCATCCTCACCCGGTTCTCCAAGCTCCATTTTGATGCATTCAATCGCTTTTACACGCCCTTGATCGTCACCTATGATTCTCTTAGGAGCTGTTAACCATCTAAATTCAACACCATCTTGTTTCGCAAATTCATATTCAAAATCATAGGCAGTCATTTCTTCTAATGTTCTTCGATAAAGGATTTTTACATTTTCCGCTCCTAAACGTATCGAACATGTCGCTCCATCAATGGCCGTATTCCCTGCGCCAATCACAACAACCCGTTTTCCTAAGAAACGATCAGTAATTGGTTTTGTTTTTGTTTCTTTTACAAATTCGATAGCATCGTAAACGCCATCCAATACTTCCCCATCAATACGAAGAGGAGGAACCTTTGACATTCCAATTGCTAGAATGATGGCATCGAAGTTTTCTAAAATTTCATCTACTGTAACATCCTTCCCCACTCTCGTATTTGTCCGTATTTTCACATCTACGCTTTCTACTTGCTTTACTTCCCAAAAAGAAATTTCCTGTGGAAGTCTAAAGGAGACAATTCCATATGTGTTCAAGCCACCAGCTTTTTCTTCCGCTTCAAAAATCGTCACATCATAGCCAAGTAAACCGAGTTCTCTTGCCGCTGAAAGACCTGCAGGACCGCCGCCAATAATCGCCACTGTTTTTCCATTTTTGTTACCTGGTTTAAAAAGCACCTGTTCATTTCGTATCGCCCAGTCTGTTGCATATCGTTGTAAATCACCTATCATAATCGGTTTTGTAGAATGATTTAACACGCAAGCCCCTTCACAAAGCTCATCTGTCGGACAAACACGAGCACAGCTAGCTCCTATCGGATTGGATGTCATAATCGTTTTGGCGGATCCTTTTAGATTTCCAGAAGCAATTTTTTTAATGAAGGTAGGGATATCAATTCCAGTAGGGCATGCAGTTATACAAGGGGCGTCATAGCAGTAAAGGCAGCGATTCGATTCCTCCATCGCTTCACGGTTCGTTAATCCAGGTTTTACTTCATGGAAGTTCCTTTTTAAATCTTGATATGAAATTCTTGTGTTTGATAGACTCATAGATTTACCTCCTTTATATAATGAAATTTACACCATACAATAGACAATTCGAGTTCAAATTGGCGTATTCGCCCAATTTTTGAACCCACATGATGTATAGGTCACAAAGACGCGCCACTGAGATGTTGCTTACTTACTCTTTGATTTTTGGCTCAAGACTTACCTAAAATAAATCGTGCATCCGATAGAGTTTTAACCATTATTCAGGCAGGTACTTCTGCTGGATAATGGTTAAAATGCAAATAAAAGAACGTTCATACAGAAAGCGTTTACATTCTAATATTAGTTCCATCTACTAACTTTTATGACAAAACAGAGACTAGTTTTCAAAATATTAGGAACTTTAAGTCTATTTTGCTTTTACTTGTTTTTTTGGCATTGACCATCCCATTCACAAAAGTAGGTGGTGTTGATGGAAAATACACAGTTTAATTCATGACTGATTGTTCCTTCCTATTTCAACTGCCCTTTTCCAATGCTGGATACCAGAAGTGAACATGGGACAGGAAAGTCGTTCACAAATTTTTTAACATTTCTGTAAGCGAATGTGTGAACAAATCCTGTCCCCTCGTTCTCCATTAGATTCTCGACATTGACAGCTACCCCTAACGGCTCCCCTTGTCCACCCCCTAGGATAATTAGACTCCCACTACTAATATGGTATTCTAGTGCTATAGAGAAATAATAGAAAGGTAGATGGAGATGTATACAAAACAAGACTTAATCGAGTCTCTTAAACAATTAGGTATCGATGAAAATGGAACATTACTTGTTCATTCGTCGATGAAAAGTATTGGACAAGTACAAGGTGGCGCAGATACCGTCCTTGATGCTTTATCGGAATATATGAAAAATGGCCTTTTGGTTCTACCTACTCATACATGGTCCTATATTAAAGCGGAAAATCCACGGTTTTATGTCGATGAGTCCCCATCATGTGTTGGTGTACTAACTGAACTCTTTCGGAAACGGCCTGGTGTGGTACGCTCCTGGCATCCCACGCATTCTGTCGCTGCATTAGGAAAAGGAGCTCATGAATTTGTTGCAGGAAATGAAAGATTTGATACGCCATGCGCAAGGGAATCTGTTTGGGGGAAATTACTCGATCACAAGGCAACAATTTTGTTGTTAGGGGTCGATTTACGGAGATGTACGTATATTCATGGAGTGGAAGAGTGGCTTGATATTCCAGGTCGACTGACGGAAGAACACGAAACGCTTTATACGGTCTTACCAGATGGAACGGAAATCGTCGTACCACAACGAAGACATATTGGTCACACTTCTGAAAAATACGGTCGCGTAGAAGATGTTTTTCTAAATAATAATGCGATGTACAAAGGTAAATTTGGTGATGCCACCGTTAGGGTTTGCGATACAGTAAAAATGACAGACTTGTTATATCCTTTACTAGAAGAGAATACAACATTATTTTCATAGATTCTACTAAATTGGTGCGCAATGCAAAAAATTAACAGAGATAATAGCAATCATCACACTTGTCACCAATAAGCCCTGTTAGCGATATTTCAATCTACTAACAGGGCTTTATTTTTATGCAATTTCCTTTTAGAGCATTTTTATTAGAAAAACACCAATGACCATAATAATGAGTCCTACTACTTGAATTAATTCAATTTGATTTTTTATAGATTTGAATAATCCAAATTGAGCCACTAAAAGGCTACCTGCAATTTGACCGAACAACACTAGAACTACTGTTTGTCCGGTACCTATTTGACCTACAAGATAAACATTAATTAAAACATATAGTCCACCTATGACTCCACCAATCCATACCCACCACGGTGCTGATTGCTTAATAGGCTCCTTGATTTTGGTAAAACTTCGCTCCTTTAGTCCAACTATCAATAATAAAGTGATAAAACCAACTAAAAATGAGACAAAGGCAGCATGAAAGGAAGAATGAAGAGCTACACCTAACTGTCCGTTGACAGCTGCTTGTATAGAAACTAACATTCCTGCACCAATTCCAATAAAACGCCATTTCCATTGGTTCACCTGTTTTTCCTCTGTAGAATCTGATCCTTGACGATTAGCTTTGATTTCTGGTAATACAACAGCTAAGAAAATACCTAATAATACAAAAACCACACCGAATACTCGGTTCATACCGAAAGGCTGTACGATTGAATTAAACAGGCCGAAATGATCGATAAACATTCCCATCACAATAATCCCTAATATCGGCATAACAGTCGTTTGAACACTTCCTATTTTAGGAAAGAGCTGTATATTTGTTGTTAAAAAAACGACACCACAAAAACCACCAATCCAAATCCAAATCGGTTCACTTGTAAACAAGGATAGAGGTACACCTAAAGAGGAACCACTTATTAATGTACTAATAGCCAAAAAGATCGTTCCTACTAAAAAGGAAACCATGGAAGCAAAATAGGGGGAAACAACAAATTTTCTCAACTGTGAATTTACGGCTGTTTGTGCAGCTAAACCGAATCCTATTCCGATGCCTAAAAAAGCTGTAATCATGATTCCCCTCCTTCATCGAGTAAAGCATACCACAATACGTTTACAAATGAATATTTTTTTAGAGTTATAACGTCTATTAATTTGCACGTTTGTCTATTTTGCCAATTTCCCTGTAGCCAAGCTTCTGATACAGCTTGTGCGCCTGTATGTATACGGTCTTACCAGATGGAACGGAAATCCTCGTACCCCAAAGTAGACTAGCAAATGTTTTATCTTAATGTAGCCACATACTCTAAGAGATAGATCGATTTTCTTTAACTATAACTTTTATTTAATTTCCAATATCTGTGTAGATTCCTTGTCCCCCCTTCCACCTCTTGCCCCGTGAAGATTCGAAGCGATTTACGTACTCTTTATAAATAGGTACATATAATGAAGGAACCGTTTTATGAAGGGGTGTAGGGAATGAGTGTAGTAAGAGATAATACAAATAGTAAGCGACCTAATATTCTTATATTAATGGTCGATGAACAACGATTTCCGTCAATTTACGAGACGGCACGATTAAAGAGATGGTGTAAAGAAAATCTAGTAACACAAGAGCTGTTAAAGAAGAATGGAATGGAGTTTGTTAATCATTACGCTGGAAGCACAGCTTGCTCTCCGAGTAGAACTACATTATATACTGGGCAATATCCTTCCTTGCACGGAGTAACACAAACGACTGGGGCGGCTAAAGGTTCTTTTGATCCGGATGTTTTTTGGCTTGATCCGAACTCCGTGCCTACGATGGGACATTATTTTCGGGCTGCGGGGTATGAAACGTTCTGGAAAGGGAAGTGGCATGCTTCAGATGAGGATATTTTAATTCCAGGTACACACAATGCTTATGCTAGTTATAGTGCTAAAACAGGTTCACCGACGAAAGATGCGGTATCTCTTTACGAGAAAGCTAATCGTCTAGATTCCTACGGTTTTTCCGGTTGGATTGGACCAGAACCTCATGGACCAATCCCACGTAATTCTGCTTCGTCTGCACGCTTCGGATTATCGGGACGAGATGAAGTATATGCTGCAGATACGGTGAAATTGATTCAATCTCTAGAGAAGAAAGCTTCTAAAGGAAAAGACCAAACACCGTGGTTTATTATGTGCTCGTTAGTAAATCCGCATGATATTGCCCTGTATGGAGTGGTAACTGCTCGCCAGCGTACGTTTCATTTTCAAGTTGATCCAACTCTTCCACAAATTCCACCAGCACCAACTACTCGCGAAACGTTAGACACGAAGCCAACAGCGCATGCAAGTTACCGGGACACCTACCCAAAAGCATTACAACCAATCGTGAACAACCAATTTTATCGACAGTTGTACTATAGTCTTCAAAAGAAGGTAGACCAAGAAATGCTAAAAGTTTTTAAAGCACTTCAAAAGTCTTGTTTTTATGAAGATACAATTGTGGTATTTACGTCAGACCATGGGGAACTATTAGGAGCTCACGGTGGTCTGTATCAAAAATGGTATAACATGTATGAAGAATCGATTCATGTACCACTCATTATCCATAGCCCAAAACTGTTTTCGAAAAGAACTACTACCGATGCACTAACTAGTCACGTAGACGTACTACCTACTTTAATAGGTTTAGCTGGATTAGATGTCGATGTGCTACAAAAAAAGCTTACAAAATCACATACGGAAGTACGTCCTTTCGTTGGTAGAGATTTATCATCGCTAGTGAAAGGCAATAGAGAATGTCCAAGAGTTGAGGAGCCGTTATATTTCATGACAGACGATGATTTTACAAAAGGACTAAATCAAACAACCGTAACTGGGCAGCCATACGAATCAGTCGTTCAGCCGAATCATATTGAAGCAGTAATTACGAAGTTAGAAACAGGAGAAAACAACCAAAAAGAAATTTGGAAATATGCTCGTTACTTTGACAACCCTCAGTTTTCGGATGGAAAGGATAGTTCCGTCCCAGACGAATACGAACTGTATAACTTAACGAAAGATCCATTAGAAGAAAGAAACTTAGCAAATAAAGCCTTTGCAACAGAAGAAAGTAGAACTATTCAGCAAGTTTTGGAGAAATTATTAGAGGAGCAATCTAAGGAGAAACGGTTATATCCTAGAGTAAAGGTTTAGAGTGAACGGAGGGACAGGAAAGTCATTCACTCATTTTTTAACATTTCTGTAAGCAAATGTGTGAACAATAATAACCCTGTCTCCTCGTTGTCCATTAGAATCTCAGCCTTGACGGCTCCTTTCCCCCTTCCACCCTTAACCTCTAATGGTCTTGCTACGCTTAATAAGATAGGAAACCGAATAAGATATTATTAACACCATCCCAATTAAGAAAGTAATAAAAAAACCAATTATTCCTTAAATACCAACCCATCCAACTGTGAATGTAAGAAAAAATAATCCATAACAAAAACCAGCCACTATTATAGCAACAGGTACGTTGAAAGGAAATAGACGTTTCCACCCTATTGCTAAAGAAGTCGAAATGACTAGTATTGCAATTGAAATGATCGTATGTAGTAAGCCCCAGCGCAATTCGATACGAGACTGTGCCTCCTCACCAAAAGTAGTGTGTGGTCTAGTATTTAAATCATAGAGTGTGAGAATTGCTGTGACAACTCCTACAAATAATAAGAGTATGAAAATACCCCAGTTTATTTTTTTATTTTATTTTTATTCATCATTTAATACCCCCTAGATTAATTCTCATTAAAGTAACAAAGTATAGGTTTAATTCTGTACTCTTGCACTAAATTCCTTCCTTCTCAAACTTCTCATTAGTTTAAGCGAAAAACTTTCCAATATGGCAAATCTACATACTAATAACATAACAGATGAAAACGAATTAATGTTGCGATTATTAGCCCGCTATGGTGAGGAAGAATTTGCTATACTATTTACTAATAAAAGCTTTAAAATATATATGAAAATACAGTATGATTAGGTCTTATTTTAATTGTTTGAACAGTTAACACCGGGCTATTAAAATACTAGCATTCTTTTTCAAAATTGAGCCCCTTTTTAAAAGGGTAGTTTACCGGGAAGAATCGTGTGGTTGTAGAAGAGTAGGAGGAAACAGTGTGGGTTGTCAAAGTTGTGTGATAGGAGAAATCTATTTTGAGGTGAAAATGGAAGGACAATATAACTCAAAAATATTGGAGAGAATTACTAGCTATTTAGAAAATCATCATTCTTCTATCGACCAGAATAATAATACATGGAAAATAAAAGAAACTGTTTTAAAGGAGCTTTTCGATTTTAGTAAAGATATGATGGACCAAAGAGATATTTATTTTCGGATAGAATCAGAACAAAATTGGAAAAGTTTCCATGAAGCCGAAGCTATTTTTGAGCAACAGTGGATTGATGATGTCATCAAAAACGAGCTCATTACCTTTTTCTTTCAACCAATTATTACAGCAAAAAAAGAGATATTTGCATATGAAATGTTAGCAAGGTTCCGCGATGAAGAAGGTAAAATTGTTTCCCCAAGTAATATATTTCGTGCAGCAAAAGAAAGAGGAAGACTTTATGCTTTGGACCGGGTATGTAGGTTGAATGCGATAAAAGCTTCTAGAGCAGTTGATGAAAAGGTGTTTATTAACTTTATACCTACTTCTATTTATTCTCCAGAATATTGTTTGAAATCAACAGTAAATCTAGCGAACAGTTTAGGATTGAACCCTTCCAAATTTGTATTTGAAGTAGTAGAAACGGAAAAAGTAGATGATATTGATCATTTAAAGTCCATTTTAACTTTCTATAAAGAAAAAGGGTTTCAATACGCTTTAGATGACGTTGGAGAAGGATATAGTACGATTAATCTATTAGCTGATTTAAAGCCACATTATATGAAACTGGACCTAAAATATGTACAAGGTGTAGCCGAAACAGTGGAAAAGCAAAGGGTAGCAGAAAAGTTTTTAAAGAAGGCTCTTGAAATAGGTTCTATTCCATTAGCTGAAGGAATTGAAAATAAAGAAGACTTTGAATGGTTGAAAGATATCGGTTATCAATTGTTTCAAGGCTATTATTTTGGAAAACCGAGTCCAAAACCTTTAAAATATGTTTAAGCAGGCGAAGGGACAGAAATATGGTCCCTTCGTTCATATTCATGCTTTTCTTCATTACTTCTCTGTTATCGAAGGAACAGGTACATCCCATGTTTTACCCTGCATCATATGCTTTTTCTCCTAGCTTTTCATGTTGTTCACTGTTGTAGTTAATAAGATCGACCTTTTTCCATTTACCAATCCATAGATAGCTGTATGAAAATATAAATGCTAATATAGCAGAGGTGGAGTAAGCTATCCATACACCTACTTCTGTATTAGATAGTAGTCTCGGAATAACTATTAACGGAATTAAGGCGGAAATGTACATATTCCAAACGATTAATAAAAGGGAACCTTTATAGTCACCTGAACCAGAAACGGTAAAAATTGCAACCATCGTTAACATACTTAATATCCATGGAATTAAGTAATAATTTAAAAATTGCGAGGCTAATAAAATGATTTGCTGATCATTCGTTATGAAATATAGCGCATATGGTTTTGTAAAGAAAATAACGATAGCAGAAAAGACAGACATCGCGCCAACTGAAAGGAAGGTTACCTTTATTACTTTTCGTATATTTTCCCATTTTCCCGCTCCGATGTTTTGTCCGATAAAAGGAATTAGACCTGTGGCGAAATTTAGTATTACTTGGTTAAAAATATAGATAACATAAAGACCAGAAGTAATGGCGATGAAAATAGTATCATCGTAATATGACAAAACAATAATAACTAAAAACATTGATAAATTAAATGAGATGCTGTTAATCGTTTGGGCAATTGCTTGAGGGATTGATTTTTTCATTAATGCCTTATTCATTTTCTTCCAACTAAGCAGTTGTATCTTAATATCGTATGTATGAAACATTTTTCTAAATAGGTAGAACATATAAATCCCACCTAATAGATGTGAGAGTACAGTTGAAGAAGCTGCTCCCTTCATACCTCCCCAACCTAGAAATTCAAATAAATAGATTAATAGTGGCGTGAACACTGTATTCAGGAGCACCATAAATATTAACCCTTTAAGAACAGAAAGGGAGTTCCCCATATTCCTTGCCATATAAAACAAATACGTTTGAACAATGATAATGATATATCCAATGAAAAAAATAAGCAAATAATCTTTCGATAATACTTTCGCTTCACTTGAGATACCAAATAATGACACAATAACCGGTAGTAATAATATACCGATAATACTAGCTACTACTCCAAATACTAATAAGCTTATCATTCCTCCATTGAATATATCCTGCGCTTCTTTATATTTCTTTGCACCATAATATTGAGTAAACAGTACTCCGACTCCTGTAACAACTCCAACAATAATACTTTCTATAAAACTTACACTTGCCATAGAAACTCGAAAAGAACTAATCACTTCCACACCTGGAAGCAGACGTGTTAACCAAAAAAGGTCAATTAGAACTAATAAAAAACCCACAACGCCAATTCCTATTAGTGGCAACGAAAATTTAAACATATTTTTCCATACTTTATCATCTGTAATATCGACCATGTCCTGCTTCTACCTCCTTATAGTGTAATAGAGGTCCCTTTAGGAACCTCTATCATCTGTTTATTTCTTATGATGTGAATTAGACAAATGATTCCAGTTGTTCTAATACGAACAACATCTTAACGGATAATAATGGATGAACAACAACCCAGTTTTCCAATCGATGCTCCCATTTCCTCCATTACCGTTGCTTCTTCTACTTCAAAAATTTCTAATTCTACTTCCTCCATGCTTTGTTCCACATTCATTTTTTATTCCTCCTTTGATAGTTTGTAATTGCATTAATTATCAAATGCATAATTATCTAATAATGATCGATGAACAACAACCCAGTTTCCCAATGGATGCCCCCATTTCCTCCATTACGGTTGCTTCTTCTACTTCAAATATTTCTAATTCTACTTCCTCCATGTTTTGTTCCATATTCATTTTTCATTCCTCCTTTAATAGTTTGTTATTGCATTAATTATCAAATGCATAATTATCTAATAATGATTGATGAACAACAACCCAGTTTCCCAATGGATGCCCCCATTTCCTCCATTACCGTCGCTTCTTCTACTTCAAAGATTTCTAATTCTACTTCCTCGACATTTGTTAGTTGAGCCATATGATCACCTCCTTTCAAATAGTTAATTAGCATACGCTTTTTAATACGGTTTAATTTCAATGGATGAGCAGCATGCAATGATAAAGATTGATGCTCCCATTTCTTCCATCACAGTTGCTTCTTCTACTTCAAAGATTTCTAGTTCAAAATCCATAACCTTTTCAATCTCCATTTTTTCACCTCCTTCACCGAAATCGTGAATCACGATTCTTTTTTGCCTATTTCGAATACAACTTCAGAAACATAGTCTTCTTGTTCTTTCCCTTCAGTACCGCCATCTGCCAACGAAGGCAACACTTCTTCAAACACAACGTACGTATATTGTTCCGCTAACCGTTTGGCGATAGTTTTTAAAAATAGTGGACTTGTAAATGATAAGAAAAACGGTTTTCTTTGGTTAGCAAGAATTTCTCTATTTGGATTTATTACCCGTACGAATGTGTGTTCAGATATGTTATGTTCTTTTCGCCAAACGTTCGCCCGTTTAAAATAATCAAAATCCGATTCATTCCGTTGTTTTACCGGAATATACCCTCTTCTTACTATCCAACTTCTTCTATGCATTACGACATCACCTAACTGTAAGCGAGGCACGTAAAGTATATGTTCATTTGGATGTTCGTCCAAATACACTTGAATCATTACAGGAATTAATCTATGTGTTGGAATAGGCTGACTTGATATTTTAAATAAAAACTCAATATGTCTAGGTAATAACCCTTCATACATAAAATAGCTGTTGTATATCTTTACGACTTTGCCAGATTTCTTATCAGTAAAGTATACCTTTTGGTCCACTTCATCCCAATTAACACATAAGTCTCGTAGAAATAATGTTTTTTCTTTGTCCACTCGATCACTTTGTAACAATAACGACTGTTCTACCATTGGCGGATGAATATTAATGTTGTAACCAAACGTGTCTCCTATCTCATACGCATTCTCAAAAAAGTGATCGTATTGTTGAGTTAAGTCTTTAACTGAAACAGGTGTGTATTGTAAATACCTAGAAAAATAGCGGTAATTTCCCGACCTAATTTCATTTACAATTAATTCTCCCCTTGTGGTTAGTTGACCAAATATTGAATAGGAGCCATCGAATGATTTGCTTAAGTTTTCGCTTCTTTTTAATTGAGTTTCTACTATATCTGTTACATCGATTATGAATTCAGTGGAGTTGAAACATTTGTTCATCAAGGCTTCATATAACGTTTTATTAATAGTAAACCGATGACTTTCTAGCTGCTTCATTTGATCTTTGTACTTTTCATAAAAATCATAGAATGGGATAGTCATTCTTCCTTCTTCGTTAATCCATTTGCTCACAACACGATTAACACATTCTGTATCTTGCACGCTTAACAAAAAAATTGTGTATCGTTCGACATTCTCTATAAATCTTTCTGGAATCTCTTTTGAAATAGATTGTGACAATGGTTGATAACTATCTTCATTGATATACGTTTTGTACGTTGGTAACTCCATCTGTAACAACGTATATATGTAACTTAACGATTCTTTTACTTCCCTCATACACTCTAATTTATTTTGAATAGAGCAAACGTTTAAATCCTCTAATTTCTTTTTTAATTTCCGTAAACTATTTAATAACTTCTCCTCTTTATCGAACGATCTAGCTAACGACTCGACATAGCGAATCATTTCTCCTACAGTATCGCTAGTTTGTTCATCGAACGATGGTTGAACAATCACTATTTTGTTTTGTATGAAATTATTGGCAATGCTTGATGCTTTATCACCTACATACATTTTTAAGTACGTAATAAGCTCTTCATAATGGATTGGTCCAGTTCTCGATTCAAATAAATGTATTAATTCCTCTAAAAAAACTGAGCGTTTGACTCGAATTTTTTTCAAAGTATTCTGATAAATTTTTCGATTCTTCTTGTCAACTAAAATATAAAATAAAATGCAGTCTTCTTTAACGACGTAATTAGGATTTAAACAATAAGTTTGTTCTTTAAACGTAAGTTCTAAATATTTATCAATGATTCTTAATACTATTGAACGATCTAACTCATGGTGACTAGTCTGTTTATTAACTTTAACAAAGATAGGTTTCACGTCACTTTCTTCCCTTTCCATTTTTTGCAACGAAAAGGAAGTGAACGTGGAGAAAGGGCTTGTTTTTAACACTGCTCTCGTATAATATGTTAAGTATTTTTCTTCATATTTTTCATATTTTCGTTTCTCTGGATTTTCTATATATTTTCTAATATTTTCGTATAGATGCTGATCTGTCATAAGAACAGCATTTAAGAACAACTCATTTTTCATGAAATTTCTAAAAGCAGACCGACTTTCCTTTAGCGAAGCATCAAACGTTATTCTCATTTTTTGCTCCAACAAAAGAGATTGTTTGAAAATTCGGACCCATTCCATAAGTAGCGGTAATTTGTTGTGAATATCTACTTTAAGCTTCTCCGCTAATTTTATTATTTTTTCTCGCTTATTGAACACTTGTCTTTTGCATTCTAGCAATAATGTTGTTTCTGTCTGATCGGTTGATTGATTGATTATCGTAAAGAGATCTTCACAAAGCTTTTCTTTATTTGACTCTAACCAAACGTCTAATTCTATCCATACTTGAAACTGTTCACTTATTTCTGAACTATATTCTAGAATACTATTCAAATGTTGAATAGGTTGGTTATTCGTACGAACAAGTAGGTAAGGATTCAGTTTTGCTTGACTTACAATCGGAATAATAACCTCCTCCTTTTTTATCAAAACGTAATTGATTGAAAAATAGTATCTGCTTGAAGCCCGAACATTATTTTATATTGCGATGTTCTTGTACCATTTAATGTATTCAGTTGCTGATCCGCCTCGTATTGAAAGTAGCTTTTATAAGGCCTAGCGAATAATCCTAATTTAGCTGCTTTCAGTAATAAAAATTGGGATATCATTCCTACAACCAGTTGAGAATAACGAAAATAATGCTTTCCATAACGCTTCTCTAGCTGCTCAAAATCGATGGAAAATGTACATATGAGAGGCATATGAGTAAAATTAATGGTGCCAGTATAACTGTATAATGCTCCTTCCTCTTCTTTACTTATACCTTGTCTTATTAACCGGTCATTTAATAAGTCGTACTGATAACAACCTTTCTTCAAACCGTTTACATGTTGCACCGTAAAATGCAGCATAATATGTTTCATTGCTTCTCTGACAGAAAATTCTGTAAATAAATTGCATTCTTTCATTGTTTGAGTACTCTGTAACAATTGTAAAAAGGCCTCTTTGCTTAACTTCACTTGCAGAGGAACAATTCCACTTAATCCAGAACCACTATTTCGTTTATAAAAAAGTTCTCTCCATTGAGATATGAGTAAGTTATTTTCCATCACATTTTCGATTGTATTTCCTCCGGCCATTAAGCCTACTTGAATACCGTAGGGACTGTTCTTCACCTCTATTTTCATTCCTATTACGTCACTCATTATTTGTAAATTAGTTAAAAAGTGACCTAGTTCTAAATAGCAAAGTGATTCTCTCAAAAAATTGTAGAAAGGTTGTAATTTATAAAAATCATAGTTTAAGTACAAGGTCAAATAATAATGGTCATTATGTTGATGAAGTACTGTTAACAATGTTTCCAAGGGATCTAGCGTTACAGTATTACTATTCAGATGATATACTTTATTTGTATCTTGACCAATCACATTTTGACTGTCTACAATAAAGATTTCCGTAGGATATAAAGATCTTGGTGAAGGATATGATTTATGCTTAACATATAAACTAGAAATATCAATACGGTTGTATAGCTGAACAATGGATAGAACGTTTATTATTACATTAACAAGCTGATTGCTTTCTCCTCCGCTAAGTTTTTTTCCTTTTAATAGTGGTAAGACATCAATCGACTTATCCTCTTCCTTCGCATGATTCAAGAAGTATGTTAACGTTTTTTCTTCTAATGATAATGGTTTTCTAACTGTAGTATCGATTGTAAGTAATTTGTATGCAAGTTCTTGAAGTAACGTTTCATGGTTCTCGCACATCTTATTCATATCTTCCTCCTATGGAAAAGGGTGAATATAGCTAGACACTTCATCTTCTTTTAGTTTCGTTGGAATATGTAATTGACTAACTTCCTCTAACCTCTTCCTCCTAACTCTACTAAATGGATAACCAAAATCTAACGTTAGCAATTCTGGTACAATGCATTTGACGACATATAAATTTAGATATTCTAATTCCTTTGGAGTTTGGTTGTATACAATAACTTCATATTTTAATCGTTCTAGTGAGTGTAATACATAGCGGAGATCTTCTCTTATATCATCGCTACGAAAATCATACTTTTTCTTCATTTCTTGGACGGTCATTTTCTTTACACTTGAACGATTTAATAAAAAGTCAAATCGTTTAAGTTGCTCACGTTTGGCGTAAAAGTGAGCATGTGACTCCATATCTAGTACGTCCTCATCTTTTACTAATGTACTTATTTTCAACTTTTCTTTGTTATAAGCATCTTCAACACCTTTATAGCTATGATAAAGTTCCATTACTGCGTCATAAATTGCTTTTTCTACACTTACATGTGCTCCTGCGGTGGAGAAAGTCGCCAGTTGAGATCTAGTATTACCTAATGCAACTACCCAAACACTCGGTATGTTTGTATCTAATGTTGTGTTAAATAATCGCAATTCATATCCGTCTAACTCCATCTTTTTTATCACCAGTTGGATATCCAGCGATTCTATACTTTCGCGATCAATCTCCGGAACTTGCAACTGCTTGTACCACACAGCTAGAAAGCTATCTCTTTCAATCAGCTCTAATAAGCCATATAAAGTAGCTTCTTCCATAGAATTCCCCATTGCACAGCCATTACTATTCTCAAAGATATAACGGTTTTTAGCTGGTGCTAAATAATTCACTACTTGTAGAGGGACATATTTCTCGCGCTTTTCTTTATACGAAAAGGCTTTTACCCACTGAAGCTGTAGTGTATCTGTATATTGCTGTAACTGTTTTGACTCCTTGTTATAGGTAGTATGTTCATAAACTCCTAGTTTCCTTGGATGTATTGCTTGTTCTTTTATGTTTATATAAGTAGATTCTTTGACTTCATCAGGAACTAAACTACCTGCCCACCGCTCTAAATATTCAAAACAAGCACTTCGTTTATTTTCTTCCGAATGAACACCTTTTCCAGCTCCAGCAACTTTTGTTTTTACGTTAACACATAAATATTGCCCATTCGATTTTATTAATTGAAGGTCGCTGTTATAAGCAAAAATAATAAATTTTTCAAGTAAACTGTTATAGCGATTAAACGGTCTGTGACTTCCTTTTACTTTTTTATAGGAAATCTGTTCGTGCAATTTTTCCCTATATTGATTGGTTGGTTTCGCTAATATATGTTTCTTCCTAAAAATATCTCGATCCAAATAGTAAACATAGTTACTGTCTTCTAAATTTAATAAAGCATGTTCTAACTCTCTTATGATGATAATCACCATTTCGTTTAATTGTGTTATTATCGGATACGTTCCATTAGATGATGTACGTATTAATTTGTAATTTTCATCCAATATAGTAGTTGCATTCGGTGAGAACCACGGCCCTACCATCACTAATTTTTTATTTAAGAAAACATTTAATGTTTTACTATTATGGGTTACGGGAGTGAGCAATTCCGGTTCATCATTCGTATGAAGGTGTATATTCAAGTAATGGTCATCTTTGAATTCCTTCACTGAAATAAATTGGAACTTAGAGTCGGTTCTATTTAATTGGGAAATAAAAGCTTTACCTTCATTCTCATTTTTCATGCCAACTTGAACTAGTAATTTCATCATATTTGGACACCTGCCGTAGATGGAGTCATCCAGCTTATGTGAATTTCGTTACCCATTAAATCGAAAGTTGTTACTAAGCTGTTTTCCTTTATGCTATCGTTCGTTAACTCCAAATACATACTTTCCAATATTGAAAGTTGCTGAGTCGATAGTTCAGTGAAAAATTGATTATCTTGTAGTGGATTAGACAATTTCCCTTCTACAATATAGTGTAGATATATTCGTTCTAATATTTCTTGCATTGGAAATTGCAAGGAGTCTGATAGTAAAAAGTATTCATTGATTTTTGCCTTAATGTGAATGTAAAACAAGTCAGGTTTATTATGAAGTGCCGGTGACAAATCTTGGTTTAAGTTTACATATTTTATGTGTACTTCTTCTTGAAATCTCATCTGTAAACTACGTAAGATGAAATATGCTTCACTACTCATGTTACAGTCACTAATAGGTAAAGTTTTTTTCACCTTTACTATGTCCTTTAATTTTGTTAACACGTGATATTGGACTGTTTTTTCATACAACCTTTGTTTACTCGTTTCCAATATAGAAAAACCTTCTTGATTATATTCCTTTGTTACATGATGTTTAAATCCTGTTGTAAAGGCATAAAGTTGTGCATCTTCCTCGGATAATGAAGCACCTATCGATACGTACTCTTCACCGTGCTTAAGCTCGTAAATATTATATGGAAAATGATTATGCTTCACTTCGTTAAATTCTATAAATAGGCCTATTGCTGGATCTACTAAACTTTTATACATATTAATCATATCCGCTTTATTCATTTTTTGCTGTCCTTTGGAGGAAGATTGAATCATATATAATTCTTTAGGAGATTGCTCATATTGTAAGTCGAATTTCTTTATGGAATGATTTATCATTATTTCTACACCTGTCATATGATGTAAGACATCTAACGCAATTTGACTCCCTATTAATAACATGGACATTTTTTCAGGAGCTTTGTTCTGTTTTGTTCTTTGATGAAAATTCATCCATCTCTTTCTTAACATCGTACGCCAAATAAAATTAGCACTGACGTCAATAGAAGTACGATATGCATAACGTCCTTCTGAAAATACGTGAATTAAATTAGCCGTTTGTATCTTCGTGTCAATAAAAATATAATCTTCTCGATCAAAATTATCTTGCACATGTATGATTAAATCATAATCCGCTGCTACTTCTGTAGAAGGTATTTCATTTATTTTAACGATCGCTGTATCGCTCCCATTGTGACGTTCGGAAGGAAGATTCCATTCTTGGCACAATTGCTCACTTCTACCATGCATCTGCAAAACGTGTAGTTCTTTCATACCAAGATTAGATAGATTATCAATAATTGATTCCCAGCTCATACCTGAGCCTATAATTAATATCTTACTGTTACGAAAATGTTGAAAGCGAGCTAGTCCATCCTCTTGATAATTGGAAATGTAATCAATCGTCGTTTTATGTTGAGAGTAAACTATACTTTGGCTGTTAATTATATTTTCATAATTATTGTGAAGGAATTTTTTACTCTCTAGATGTTGAATCACTTGTATTATTTTTTTTGCATTTTCATCAAATTTGGATTGTACTTCCTCTATCGTTTTCTGGCCATCTAATGACGCTGCCACTTTATAAATAAAATCCTTTAAAGCGGTATTGCCTTTTATATAGATATATTCTTTTTTTCTTTTTAACACTAAACCGTCTTTCGTTTCTAATATATTTACGTCATTTTTCAACCGTGGATAGAACGTTTTCATCGGTCTTTGCTACCCCCTTTGAAAACTGATGAAATAAAGGGTCGAATAACTGATTATCTTTCAGATATAGTGTTGACAAGGCATAGGTATTGTAAAATTTGGTTAGCGCAGCAGTGTTTAATAAAGGAAAATGCGCATAAAAAACGTTTAAAATCCATCGATACGTTGAAAAATGTTCGTGTTCTGCTAATTCTTTCAAATTTGTAGGGTTAGACATTAAATTTTTATGACCTTCACTATATTGTTCTATATCATATTCTTTTGTTGAATAAGGAGAATTATAGGTAATAGCTCCATCCTGGTAAAGAGCTTGAACTTTAGGCCAATTGTATTGCAAATACTCGACCCATTTTTGTAGCACATCTTCTTTCTTACCTTTTAATCTATCGATGATTTCTTTTGTATAGCTTCGATATTCTTCTTCAGATGCTTCAAATTTCATTCTAAAACTGGTCTCTACTTTATCCTTATTCTCCATTGACAAACTATGAAGAAACCCTACGTAGTGGGAATAATAAGAAACAAATCCATGTAGCTGCAAGTTAGGGTTGTTAGCTGATCGCCATTTTGGGAAATGGCATGCTAATACAATCAACATACAGAAAACTTCCTTGTCCATCTCTTTTCTTGTTAAACACTTTGCCTGAATCGATAAAACATGTTGTGTCATTTGACAACAAAGGTCTTCGTAGCTTTTAAGCTGTTGCAGATTCTCAAACGTCTCTTTCTCAATCATCTCCTTATCAACTTCAGTGAGGACCGTATTGTTTCTTATCAAATCTTTTACTTTACGGTTTTCAAAGTGAGCAATCTTTTCAATTTTCTTCCTATATAATAATTCATCAAGCGGAGGTGATGGGTTGTGAGAAACAAACTGTAAGAACATCTCCTCTACTTCCTTCATCAAGGAAATCGGAAAAGTTCCTTCTTCGTCCATTACTTTTAACGTATAATTTGGACCACCTATCCAATTTCTTTTTAAATAATATTTAGGAAAACCTTCTTGCTCTAGCTTTTTACTAATTGGCTGAAAACAGTCTGTATATAGATTTGATGAATTGCTGTTGTAGAAGATAGTGAAGTTTATACGTTGACCGTTTGGATGATCAAAGTTCATTCTAAAACCTCCCTTTTATTTAGCGAGAAAACTTTTTCACATAGCTTATAGAGTAACATTTCTTTATAAGGAGAAAGCCCCAGCCTGTTACAGTACATATGCATTTGACTAGTTAAAACCGTGATTAATTGATCTTTCGGTAACTTATGTAGTTTCATCATCTTCACTAAGTTATGAAATAGATGATAGTAATTCGTGACATAAAGTTGTACATGACTGTTGGCTTCACGCCCCAAAATGTGATTGATTCGTTTGTACCTTTTTATAAGGTGCTCTTTATGCCTGTCAAAAAGGAAGGTTGCTTGATTTACAGCCTCTTTCTGTGTAACACTCTTCTTCGTGTACTGGATAAAAGAATCGGTGCTCATTACTCCTTCTTTTTCCATTATCATTAAACTAATGAAAAAACTGTCGAGCGCAAGAAAGAATCGATGATTATTGGATGACTGTAAAACCTTAACAGTTAGTTTAGTGTTAGAAATAAAATAGTCCTCATTTATTTCGATACCTTTTAGTCCTCCATATCGATTTATTTCAGGAACATATTCAGACTCTACTACACTATTATTTTCGTACCATTCTACATTTCTACTATTAATATTTTCTAGTGAGAAATATTTACTATACTGCTTATAAAATTGTGCAACATCTAGTTTCTCATTCGATGGATGAGTATCTAAATAAGATCGGAATTTCTCTGAAATGTACCGTTTTTCTTCCTCATTAACATGTAACATCCTCACCCGAATATGTGGCCCACCATACCAATACCGAATAAAAAACCAATCTATATTTAACTGTTCCATAACTGGTTCAATTAATTCGAGAAGGAGTATGTCTAATTGATCAAAGCTATGGTAATACAGGTGAAAGCTTGTCCACTTTTTATCCATCTAACTCCCCCAATGTTTTTTCTATAGCTTAACTATAGTATAGATTTATTCAATTTTAATCCGTTTCTCCCGCAATTATTTCTACTTTATAACGAAAAAAAAATTGCGGAATCCCGCAATTTTTTGAAAAATGCTATTTATATTATTATTAATTACAAAGTCCATACCTTCGGATTAAGTACCACGGCTAATCTACCACGACTTCAGTCTTACATCTTCTAAACTAAAATATACCTATGTATGTTAACTTTTGAAATGAAGCGACATACAAGAATAAATGATTACGTTACACGCTTTCTTCTTTAATATATCCGAATTTTATTCCTCTTAAAACCGCTTGAATTCTAGATTCAACATGCAATTTCTCATAGAGCGAAGTTATATAGTATTCTATCGTTCTTGAACTAACATGAATTGCTTCTGCAACTTGTTTATTCGTATATCCTTGCGCCATCAAATTTAATACTAAAATTTCCTTTTCTGTTAATGGTTCTGTTTTCATGTACTCTTGTTTCCTAATAGTCATGCCTTTGGATACAAATAAAATCATATCTACTAACGTCTGTAACGTATCGCTTTTTGAAACAAAAGCATTTGCCCCAACTCGAAACGCTTCTTCTTCATACGGTTGATAGTCAAAACCTGAATATATAACAATCGGTACGTTAATCTCTTGCTCTCTTAATCTTCGAACTATCTTTAACCCATTATCTTGAGTAGAATCATTTCCTAGTTTAATATCAATAATTAATACATCAGGGGTATGCAGCTCTATTTTTTGTAATAAAGAGGTGCTATTATTTAATTCCGCAACAACTTTTAATCCATCTCGCTCATTTAAGTGTTTTGTCAAACCATAACTAACTGCTTTATGGTCGTCTAGTATTAAGATTTTTACTTGCTTCAATGTCAACCCCTCCGCCTAGTTAATATTTATGTTTAAATGAATGGAAGTTCCTTTTCCCTTTGTGGAGTAGATATCTAACAATCCCCCCATTTTTTCAACACTTTGCTTGACAGAAGCAATGCCGATATGTTTTTTCTGCAGAAATTCACTAATCATATTATTGTTTATCTCAAAGCCTATTCCATTATCGTTAACTTGAATATTAACCGTATTACCCTCTTTTTTCATCAAAATAGTAAGTTCGGTTGCTTTCGAATGCTTTTCCACGTTCTTTACTAGCTCTTTTAAACTTCGGAAGATTATTTTTTGATCGGCTTTAGATATGTTATCTAAATCTTTATCTGTCAAATCTACTTTATAATTTAATCGCAACTTGCTATTATTCCAATCATAGAGAAAGTAATACTCACACGTTCTTAAAAATCCAAGGTCGTCTATCATTCCTGGGTAAAGATCAAAACATTTCTCCCGTAGATCATGCATTAACTTGGCAGACATCCTTACAGCTTGATTCATTTCCTCTTTAGTGCACATATAGTATTTTCCTTTTATATCTTGCATTGCTGCTTCTAAAGAATGGTTCAAACTGATTACACTCTGCAAAATATGATCATGCAAGTACATAGATAATTCTTTCTTCTCATTTTCTTGCACTTCTACTAATTGCTGATTGTATGACTGAACGTCATGTAGTTTATGCTTTATGAGTTCTCTACTATTATTTAAGAACATTTTCTCATTCTCTAACTGCTTAAGTTGGGTCGCAGTAAATATCACCTCTGCCGCTATATCCAACATTTCTTCCAGTTGCTTTACTTCTTGTGGTTCCAAACGACTTCCATTAATCTTTTCTCCTATAAAAAAGTGTACTTTATATTTCCCTTTGTATTGACAAATAATTTCTTTACTAGTAGATAATTCACTATTAAACCTTTTATTAATAGCTTTCCTATCATGTTGGCACCATTTTAATAGCTCATCTTTCCACAACAAGTACTTCCCCGTTGCGAAAAAATACTCTCGCCCATCTTCATTTATTATTACTATCGCAGATGAGTCAATAGCCACTATTTTATGTATAGAAGTTAAAACGAACTCCATAACAGATTCCGCATGCTCACTTTTAACTAACTTTAATAATAAATCATGATTATGTTGGTTAAAATTATCTTGTAGTCCGAATAATTTTCTTAATATTAACTTCGGAAGTATTTTCATCAACTGCAAAACTAGCAAAACTAATAAAATGATTCCGATTATGTCTGTAAATGGTAATAAATCGGTTTTCATGACCAAACTACTAACAATGCTTGTCCATAAGTAATAAGCTATAATACTGATTAGTAGGATGACTGTATAATATATAATCTTAGGTTGGTAAATATTCACATCAATTATTTTGTTCTTTACCATAACATAGGAAAAAACAATCGGTAATAAGTTAAAAGAAAGTACTAAAAACTCCGTTGGGATTATGATTGGATTAACGTTAATAAATGAGGGTATTATTCCAAATATGATTGCTGGCATAAAAATAAATAGGAACGTAACGTTTAATAGTTTGATTTGATTTTTTATAACGGGATCCTTTGTTCGCAAGCTTTTCGTTACTAGTAACACTAAAAATAATAAAACTCCTAACAGAAACAATATGATCCATATTCGCTTTATCCAGTAATGATAAGTGAAATCTAGTAAAAATATATCTATTATATTGGTGCTGACAATGAGTATATTAATCATAACTAAAAAGGCGTTTATATTAGTAAAAAGGTTATATTTTTCATCTTTAGGAAAATTAAGGTATAAGTATATGAGTAAATTAGGAATAAAAGGGAATACGATTAGCAGTATAGTTAATGAGGGAATATGCATTAACCCTGATGAAATAGATGAAATAAGGGCTAGAGCGATAAAGTAGTTTAACATGAAATAAATCCCTTTTATTTTATGCTTCTTCAACTTTATAAATGTATAAGTACCTGTAATGATACAAACTAGAGAAGTAATAGCTAATAGAAAAACACGTGAAAAGTCCTTCCAAGTGTAATACTCAAAGATGTTAACCTCTTTAATCCCCCCATTTTCCTCTTCTAATATTATGTGTGACGCCAATTCAATAATATTCCATTTAATTGTTTCATGTTCACTAACACTTTTATGATTAACTTTTATGATCTTATCACCAATGTTCAAGTCAAACTCTTTTTCAAATTCTACAACTCTTAAACCTTTTATATAATATTGGTTTTCTTCTTCATTAACAATTACACCTAAAAAAGGGTGTTTAAAGCTGAAGGATACGAAGAACAAAAAAATAATTATATATACAATTATTAGAAAAAATACTATTTGATTCGTATAGCGTCGTAATAATAGTTTATCCATAATAACACTTCCTGTTTATTGAATCTATGTAAATAAGTCAGACCTACTTTAGACCTGACTTTTCAACATTTTGTTATGTAGATTGGTTATCTATTGCTGCTCTAATTTCTCCACCAACCCAAGGCATTCCCCAATTTTTTACAAGTTGATCTTTCATGTCTCCGATAAATTGTAAAAAGGCACGTTTTTCTTCCTTTGATAAGCTTTGGTACTCTTCTAAACTTACTAGTTGTGCAAGGTCTTCGCCTTTAAGATGCATTTCTCTCGTTTTACATACTAATTCCCAAACTTTATTCGACATAATTTCCATATCCCTCCTTTCTTTTTACAGAATATCATAGTTGTTAAATATTCTCAACAATTAAAATATTCTAACATCTATTTTTTGTTTTAGGTTGTTATACCTAAGTAATGTTTAAGTTTTGATAGTGAATGCTCATTTTGAACAGGAGGTTTTAGCATGTTCAAACATTCGTCTACCTTATTACGATGGTAGAATATTTGAAATTTACAGTAATCAAAAGAACCACTTTGTTGCAAATTTTTCATTATTTCTATTCTGTTCTTTTCAAGTTCCTTATTGTCATACCACTCTTTTAATTTAGTAGCGAAAGTATCACCTTTTATCCTACTGTTTTCAATTCCCTTAATAAGAATAAAATTAGGCATTAACTTACGTAAGTCTGACTTTTGAGCAGACTGAATGTCTAAATAATCATTTTGCAGCTGAACAACCGCCCCTAAACTTTTGCCTATTTGTATATGCGTCAGCGTATTCTCCGGTTTTATTGTTGTATATGCCTCAAAAATGGAGAAAGCCATTTTTATTAGAATCCCGGATTTGCTATATACGTAGTCCCAATATTCCGTCTCTTCCATACAAAAAACATTCAGTTTGCTTTCATTCCATTGCCCAATAAGTGCATGTGAGACATGTGAAGATAAACAATGTAGTATTTTACTCTTTTTTGTTTTGCAAAAAACTTCTGCAGGTGAGCGCAGTATGATTGTATATGCATTTGTATACAACCAGTTAGCAAGGAGCATCGTATCTTCGAGAGGTAATTTTCCCCACGGAGCATCATTATTATCTCTATCTTTAATATCATCCATTATGTCCCCTGCTAGTAAAGCAAACTCTAAAGAGAAGGCAATACGTTCAGTCGCACTAGCTGGAACAGAATAATATTCCCCTAGCAAAAGCGACAAATCACTCCAAAACGAAACATTTTTCTCATGTAAAGGTTTACTTCTTTCCGCAAAAGAAGCAATAACATTCTCCTTAAAATCTTCCATATAAAATGGACTCTGACAGTTTAATAGAGTATTCACTTCCTCTAAAAATCTTTGTCTATTCATTTTGCTCTCCTTCCTAGTGATTTTAGGGATAGAAAAGTCATTAAAGTATTTTTTACATTTCTTTTACTAATGTGTGCCCATTAGCCTGTCCCTTCGCTCATCATTTTTGAATCATTAATTATATTATAACAGTTTCAGTAAGTTACTAAGAGCAACAAGAGGATAGGAAAGTTATTCACACATTTTTTACACCCTTCGCTAATATAAGCTTTAAGAATAATCCTGTCCACTCGTTCCAAGTTAATTATGTTAAGATTTTTCCTACTCACTTTTTTTAGATTAATAGATTAGCTTATCATATACGTGATATAATATAGAAAACTATATCGGAGGGATTTTGTATGGAAGAAACTTTGAAAAGAATACTTTCTGAACTTCAAAATGTCAATACCCGTTTAGACGGTATAGAAAATGGACAACTAGAGATAAAGCGTGACATTTCTAGTTTAGAACAAGGACAACAAGAGATAAAACGAGACGTTTCTAGTTTAGAACAAGGACAACAAGAGATAAAACGAGACGTTTCCATTATAAAAGATAATCTTATCAATGGTTTAGGCCCATATTTTGAACGCATAGAGCAACATATTGATGAAAGAACAGATGAACTAAAAGATACATTAGAAGACCAACAGCGTGTGATTGATATTTTATCGGTTCGTTCAATTAAGCATGAAAGTGAAATAAAAGATTTTAAGCGAATGTTAAAAAACCAATAGAAAATTAAGACGATTGTTGGTGGTTTTCCATTATAGATCCAAAAATAGAACCAACCACCAACAACTATACAATAAACCTCTTATTTTCTTCCTTATATTATTTTCAATATCTTACCTGTCCCCTCGTTTACTCTAATTTCCGATCAACTGCTTGAGGTGGTTGTTCGAACCAATCTTTATTAATCGTAAGGAATAGACTCTCACCATAGTACTTCTTCATCTTATTATTAATGTTTGTCAGCTTTAATATAATATCTGACCTTAAAGTAGTATTCAATGCCTGGCCGATCATCGTAAAGCAAAACATCCCAAGACATGCATTAACAAAATAAAGCATTAGTTTATCAGAGAAAGGAGATACTTCCACGTCAAATATTTGATAATCTCCAGAGGCGGATATTGGGACATTTTCTTCCTCTAATACTTCTTTTAAGGAATCTATTGTTGATTCAATTACATCCCTCCCTTTCCCGAAATGTTTCTTTAACTCTTCGTCATTACTTAGCTTATTAAACGTAACAAAAATCATTTTTGAAAAATATGCTCTATGAATAATTCTTGTTATGTTAGCAATTTCCGCTGCATTTAATGCTCTTGCTTCACTTAACGATTTGCTTAAATATTTTTTGCTATCTACAAACTCCACCTTTTTTTCAAATGTAAGTTGAGGTGGCTTAAGGTAAATACCTTTTTCTAGCATTAATTCAACCGTCTCATCTTGAAGCTGTATAGTAGTTTCCAAAGCGGTATGAAAATAGTTTCTTGTATCTTTTCTAGTGCAATCAGATAAAGCACTAGGATAAGTAGTTAAAGCGAGCAATGTAATGTCATGACAGAAATACAAAATAAAAGTATCAGAAAAGACTTTACTCGCCTCCTTCACTACATCTCTTTCTGTAAAACCGATTGGTGTAGGGAAATCTTCTTTCATAAAAAATGTAGTAAGTTTTTCTATATTTTGTTGTGAGGCATTGAACATTTTTTCAACAATTATTTTTATATCTTCATCGTCCGTAGTTGTAGAAAAATACTCCGTTAATTTCATAATTAAATTGCTCATTAAATAGGCTGCCCATATATTAGATAATTCCGTAGAAGTTAAAGGCACTTCAGATTTATGCATACTAATTCTCTCCTTCTTAAACCCCATTAATGTCTTTATTGTTTGTTTATCTAGTCATTATTATGAAAAGAAAAATAATTGAAGGTTTTTAACTTAGAGGAAATAATACGATCAAAAAAATGAAATGATAAGGGAGGAATAATCTTAAAAGAAATTACGCCAACTGAATTTGCTTAAATGCTTAAAAAGAGTGAAAAAGTAAATATATTTGATGTCCGTGAAGATGAAGGCTAGATAGGGAAGTAAAGTTTCTGAAAATTCATTATGCGATAAGTATAAAACATCTCAATAGTGTTAAAGATGCAATTATTAATATTATTGAGGTGTTTATTCATGTATTTATTATTAGTAATGATTGTTTGGATTCTTTTTGCTTATAAGTTTGTAGATTGGTCTCAATGGAAGAAGCAATATTCAACTATTCTATTTTTTATGGTTGTTAATCTTTTTTACAATTACTTTTATTACAACCATACATTATGGGCTTTTAGAGGAATTACAGCAGAATGGTTAAATCACTCCATTATTAATTTAGCATTTACTCTTTTTATCTGTCCCGTTGGATTAATTATTTATTTACAAAGGTTCCCTCAAAAACGAAATTCGCAAATAGTTTATATAGGAATATGGGTATTATTCTATTCAGTGATCCAAACATTATTTGCTTATACAGGAATGTATGTCTATGATAACGGATGGAACGGTTGGCTAAATTTACTATTAAATACTGTGATGTTTACAATTATTTATATACATTACAGAAGCCCTCTCAAAGCTATACTATTATCCATTCTGTTAGCTATTATTTTTTATATCTTTTTCCCATTCCCGCTGGAAAGCTTAAAATAGGAAGGAGTACTTCAAATGGAAATTAAAGAATTATTATCTATTCCAGTTTTTTTATTACTACTATTTTTAACATACATTATTATGTGGACATATTTAAATGTCCGAACAGAGGTTAGAAAGAAAAAAGGGCCGGTAGATTAAGGGAGACTGTTGGCTAATAGTAACCAATAGCAAAAGGGCTAACGCCTTGACAATAAACTACCAAATAAAAGCTAGTTCAAATACGACTGGATATTCAGCGTAAGTTTTCCAGCTAGTGAGTCAATTTCATTCGGAGTGAATGGCTTGTAATAAATTAATGTGGTCATGTAGTACCTTTCTTTTCAAAATGTATGCATATGAATACTTTGTAAATGAAAATGTTGTTGTGAATAGGATTAAACAAAAAATACAGAGTACTTATGATAAGTACTCTGTATTTTTTGTTTAATATTGATAGTCGATTTCGAAAATTGGCCTTAACATGAAAAAATAGATTCCACTTTCATAAATGCGTATTAAAACCCATATTGCTCATACGATTCATGGGCTGGCATGCCTTCGCTAATATACAGCTTCTTTTTTGTTAAATTCATGATAATCGAAAAAACAGTTTCGATATGTCGATGAGAAGGGATTTGATGATTGATATAATGATTTATTGAATTGGGAGCATTGAACGTATCACTGAACCACAATTTAAATGTTTCTTCATTAATCTCTATATCATTTTTTACTGCGTACTTTATAAGTTGTTCTGCTCTTCTAAGGCGAATTTCGGAATCACTATATCTTAAACTATTCCCTTCTCCAACATTCATTTTAATTTCAGGTGAACAGATGTGATTAGTATGCACGCCATATTCGGTCTCATTATTTGTAATAGCAATGCCAAATGGAGACACCTCAACATGAAAAGCTAACCCTTTATTTTCTCCCTCACTATATCCAATCATAAAATTAGCAGCGGACGCCATTTGTCCTTCTTGAATTTTCCCCATTGCTTCGTGTAGCGAACGAGAATCAAGAATCGAGCGAAGGCCTAAGTGAATCGGAACCCCATCGCTTTTCTTCTTAGAATGAAGGGCATTTAATCCGACACCAATCGAATGATCATTACAGCCAATTTTCCCAATTATCCCACCTTCTGTTACCATGACGATGTTCGGCCGGTCCTCCCTTTCTATTTTAAGCAACAACAAACTATTTTTTTGTGCGGCTTTCCAATCCCAATTTTGACCGATGATGGTATCAGCTGATAAAGGACTACATGTAAAAATACTTGTGCATCCATCGGTGAAAGAGGAATGTGCCTCCCCTGTAAGTGCGATTTCACTTCTAGCATTGAGAGCCAAAATATCTTCAAAATCCATTGATGCCCCTTCTGCTACTCCATGGATTTCTTCAAGTAAACGTTCATCAAATTTTTCAATGGCTTTAATATGGATTTTCGCACGTTCCTTTACTTCATTCCACCGAATACCTTGGTAGTCATAAAATAGTTTTTCATACGTTTCCATACTCCTAAGGATTTCTTCTTTCCCGAGTAGACCATGTTGTTTACCTATCTCATACGCGGAACCTGACAGAGTCAATTTCTTCATTTATAAACTCCTTTGTTCTCATACTACATTTCTATTACAGATTTTCCTTACGTCTCATCATGCTTCTCTCTTTCACAAAAGAAGCGACTTCTTGCCCTGTAACGAACTCTATATTCGGATAGCTTTTGATATACTGAATAAATTGATCAAGCATATCAATTCGGGATGGCCGACCTATGATTTGCGGATGACAAACTAAATTAAACAACTGACCACGTTTATAAATTGCATGAAATTCTTCTTTCCAGACATTCATGACATGTTGTGCTGGAAAAATCGGCCTTGCTGGCCCTGTTACACTAAATAAAAAGAAGGGAGCATCATCGAGCATCCAATGGACAGGAATTTCAATTAAATCTGTCTGCTTCTCTTGCTTGACAACACGATACGGGTTAATAGAATCCATCATATTACTTGAATAGAGAAAATCATGTTCAATTAATAGGTCTAACATATGCTCACTTGTTTCCCATGCTGGTGAGCGAAAACCGACCGGTTTATGTCCAATTACTTTCTCTAAAGCGGTTAATCCCTTTATAAAAACTTCCCTTTCTTTTTCTGGATCCTCCGGGTCAACCCATTCATGTAAATAGCCATGGTGACCTATTTCATGCCCATCCGCAATAATTTCTTCTACCAAAGATTGATATTTTTCAGCTACCCAACCTGGGATAAAAAACGTGGATTTTATTTCATGTTTTCGCAGGAGCTCCAAAATACTTGGAACTCCTACATTTGCCCCGAATACACCTTGTGATAATGTACCTGGTTTTTTAAGATTGTCTTTATTTCTAGAAATCCATAATGTTTCGGCATCGAAATCAAACGTGAGCATCACAGGTGTTTGTATCCCTTTTTTCCAAATCAATGTCATCATTCCTTTTTTAATTTTCACAGCGAATAGCCTAAGTCATAAACTCCTGGTAAAGTTAATTCTTGATTCAGTTGTATTGCCGCTTCTTTTGCCCAGTATGGTTCACGTAGAAGACCGCGACCAACGGCTACTATGTCCGCCCTGCCTTCTCGGATTATCGACTCAGCTACATACGGACTTTCTAACCGACCAACTGTAATAACGGGTAACTTAAACCTTTCTTTTATTACCTGGGCATATTGTGCTTGATAGGCAGGGTAGACGTCAGGTCTTACGGGATCATTTCCACCTGTGCTGACATCAAATATGTCCACTCCAGCTTCAATAAAATGAGGAATTAACTTTAGCATATGATTAAAGTTGTAACCATTTTCTCCGTACTCAACTGCTGAAATTCTTAAGATTAACGGCATCTCAGATGGAATACGTGAACGAATTTCTCTTATAACTTCGACGGGAAACACGTGATATTCACCATATTGATCGGTTCGATGATTCGTAGCTGGTGACATAAACTGATGCAAAAGGTATCCATGAGCCCCATGAATCTCAATCGTATCAAAACCTGCTTCAACAGCTAATGCGGCAGATTCACCAAACTTTTCACAAATCTCTTTTACCTCATCCGTAGTTAATTCCCTTGGTACTGGAGATTCTTTTGAAAATGGATGCTTTCCAGGACCAACAACATCGCTTCCTTCAATCACTGATTTTCTACCAGCATGGGCGATTTGGATGCCTATCTTTGAACCATACTTATGACATTCTTCCACAATTCGCTTGAAGTAAGGAACTTGGTATTCAGAGTGAAGAGTCAGACATTGATTAGTTATTCTCCCTCTTAATTCCACATTAGTCATTTCTAGAAATATGAGCCCTGTGCCACCAATTGCTCGACTTACATAATGAACAAAATGCCAATCTGTTGGAGTCCCATCTTTGTTTTCAGCTTGATATTGACACATTGATGACATCATAATGCGATTTTTCAACTGAAGTCCTTTATGACTAAATGAACTGAATAGTCCGGCCATTTCATACCACCTCCATCTGATTAGTTAAGGGTTGATTAGTTTTAGAAAATCCCTATCATTGATAAAAGGATGAAGTATACCACTGTCACAACAATGAACCCACCAATTAATATGACATAATCTTGTTTCTCAGGAGCAGCTTCCTCAGTGGCAAAGCCTTTGTCTTTTAATAATTTATAGCCTTCTTTTTCACTGTTTGTTTGTTTCGTTAGTAATGAGAGGATAATGAGTCCTCCAAATCCAATTGGAAAACTATAGACTGTAGGAAATGGTGCAAACCAACCCCAAAGATTGTTGGTGATGATCATAAACGCACCAACTGGAACACTTAACCAAATCATAATATTAACAGCTTTAATTGTGAGACGCTCCCAATATAATGAAAGGATTAAGGTTGGGAAGAGTCCAAGCGATGCGATTATCCCAGCTAACGATCCAGCAATAATTAATAAATAGTTTTGTTTAAAAGCCATGACTCCAACTAAAATTAAAACAATTACACTGATGCCGATTGTATATTTCTTCTTAGCGTCATCTGACATGTCCGGTTTTAGCGCATAGCGAAACAAATCTACTATCCCTTGCGAAATTGATAATGCTTGCGTGTTTGCCGTAGTAAATGCGGCTGACATTGCAGCACCGATGATGAGGACACCGACAATCCAAGGCCATACATGAACTGATGCATAGGCGGAAATGCTATCTGGATGCATTGAACCTGGTTCAATAACAGCCATTAACATACCAGCCGAAATAAAGATTAAAATTGATAAAACAACGGTAATGGTATAAGAAATAAATGACCCTTTTAAGACACTTTTTGGTTTATCGACTATAAGAGAACGGTTAATGATGTGAGGTGATCCACCAACAATTGCTAGCCACGCTAAAGCATAACCAACGAAACTTGCCATACCTAAACCAGAAGAACCTGTTGCTGACCAACCATCGAAGGATGAAATCGCTGCAATTCCTGCATCTACCCCTCCTACAGCAGAGATGGTTGCGGGCAGAATAATAATTGCAATTAGGATAAATAACACCATCGCAAACGTGTCTGTGATAACGACTGACCACATCCCTGACAAGCCAAGAGTAAATGCAACTATAATAACCATTATTGTGACTGCTAATGGTAACGGGATATCAAAAATAGTTTGTAGGATTAACCCACCACCTTGAATTTGTACTAATAGATAAAAATAGAGAATTCCTGCTAACGTTAAACCAAGGCCTGCATACATCCATTTTCCATTACTTCCAAATCTCACTTTATAGTATTCTGAAATACTAGTAACCCCAAGTTTTCTCATTCGTAAACCGATTAATGTGACAGCAATGATCCATCCAAAGGTAAAACTACTAGTATAAAAGAGGAGGAATGGCATCGGTCCCCAGTTCCAAGCAGAACCTACACCGCCGATAAAGGTCGATAGACTGACGTAGCTGGCTGTTAATGTACCAGTAAACATCCACCATTTTGCTTTTCTACCCATAATCCAATAATCTTCCGCCGTTTTAACATATTTCTTCACAACGATACTAATAAGAACGAATGCGATCAACACTATAACAATTCCCCATGCTAGATGCATAAATTATATCCCCCTTTTTAGGGCCATGTAATACAACAAGCCAAAGAAAAATGTAAACCCTAGAAAGTAAGCTAAAATGATTACTTCATGAATACCCGCGGAATCTTTAGGTGATGCAATAAACGCTAACGACGCAAGAAATCCCCAGACCAATACGCCCCAGCCAATCCAAACGACAATATCAAAGATATGACTGCTCTTTTTCGTTGGGTTTGTTTCATTCTTATCTTGATTCATTCAATTGCCCCCTTTTGATTATTAAATTATTTTGAACACCTAGAAATTCTAGGATGATACAAACCTTTTTTCTTTCACCTTGCTTGTTTATTTGAATTTGGTAGGCCATAATGACCAGATGATAGACCGCCATCAATCGGAATTATTTGTCCGGTCATGTACGTATTTAGCGAGGAAGTAATCATTTCAATTGCACCACTTACTTCTGTAGGTTTTGCAGGACGTCCAAGTGGGATTCTTTTGCTAAATGTCTGAACATAACTTGGATCCAACAACTCACTCTCAACCAGCCCTGGCGCAATACTATTCACTTGGATCCCATAATCTGCTAATTCAAATGCGAGTACTTTTGTTAGCATCACTAAGCCTGCTTTGGAAGCACAATAATGCCCTGACCCAATACGAGCTGATTGATAGCTTCCAGAGGAAATTGTAACAATATGGCCCCCACTACGTTGTGCAATCATCCTTTGAGCCACGTTCCGACATGTAAGAAACGCGCCTTTCAAATTAATGTCGAGTACACGATCCCATTCTTCTTCTTCCATATCAATGATTCGCATATCCGGGAAAATACCTGCACTATAGACTAAGATGTCAATTCCATCCCATTCTTCAACCATTATGTCTAGTGCCCTAGCAATCTCATTGGCCCTTCGGACATCCCCCTCCATTGTGAGAAGATCCTGCTGATACTGATTTTCCAGTTTGGTTAAGCCCTCTTGATTAATATCAAAGACAGCGACTTTTGCACCTTTTGATAGAAAATGGTTGACCGTGGCTAAACCGATACCAGAAGCACCGCCAGTAATTAACAATCTTTTCCCTTCAAAATCACTCAATTGTTTCGCCACCTCTTTCATTTACTGAGTCACATACCCTCCATCAATCACCAGTTCGGTACCTGTCACGAATTTGGATTCGTCTGAGGCTAGGTAAACAGCACCATAAGCAATATCATCTGGTTCACCAAAATCAGGCCAAGGCGTAAGAGTTCTAAATCGAGCAAGGATTTCTGGTTTTTCTAACTTTGCTTTTGTCATTGGTGTACGAATCATTCCTGGATGAATCGTATTGACTCGTACATAATTTTTTGCAAATTCAACTGCGGCTGTTTTTGTTAAGCCCATCATTCCGCTCTTCGCAGCAGTATAAGCCGCATTTTTCCCCGACCCTATTATTGCAAAAATAGACGATGTGTTGATGATCGAACCTCCTCCCGATGCAATCATTTTAGGCAAGAGTTCATACATCCCTAAATACACACTCGTTAAATTTGTTTGAATAATTTGATTCCATCTCTGATAATCTGTTTCTAATAACCCTTCATTGCCACTGATTCCAGCATTATTCACTAATACATTGACTGTAGTGAATTCAGAATCAATTTTATCGAGAATTTGTTCCCAACTCTGTTTACTAGAAACATCAGCTACAATCACTTCTATTTTTTGGCCAAATGGTGCTAACTCGACTTTCAACTCCTCTAAACGTTGCTGATCTAGGTCAACTAATAAAAGTTGCGCCCCTTCTTTTACAAATTTTTCTGAAATAGCTTTTCCAATTCCCCCTGTCGCCCCTGTCACTACCGCAACCTTGTCAGCTAAACGCATTGTTCAATCCCCCCTTAGTCATCTAGTTGTCTTCGATTTCAAGGTTATAGACTTCTTTCATAGCCTTTGCGGAAATATAGCCATCTTTATAATCTTGAATTACTTTTTCTTTTGGTCGGTTTTTCGGTGAACCGTAGCCACCAGATCCGGGGGTTTCAAAATATAAAATATCGCCTTTATTTACAATTAAACTTGTCGTTTTCCCATATAGTCTTTGTTCGTTTTCTGTTCCACGATTTAATATTTTTTGACCAGGCCGACCATCAAGTCCACCGTAAAATCCTTTAGGATTGGTAGTTTCGCCATCGCCGCGTGTCGTTAGTGTTAATTGATCTTCAAGCATTTCGATTTCTCTTATAATCCCTAATCCACCTCGGTATTCTCCCATCCCCCCAGAATCTTGGTGGAGTTCATAAGTATGAAATAATAGTGGATACTCTAATTCAGCTGATTCAATAGGCACATTCATGCAGTTCCCAACATGAACATCAATACCACTTAATCCATCTTTCGTTGGGCGAGCCCCCATCCCTCCACCATTCAATTCATAATAAACAAAGTAGTCATTCGTTTTCGGATTATTTCCACCAATTGCCACTGTCGTTGCATGTGCATTACTAGAAGCAGGAATTCTATCTGGAAGTGCTTTTGACATCGCTTCAAGACAGATATCACTTAACCTCATAATTGTGTGATATCGACCACTCACTGGTGCAGGGAAATGTGGGTTTAGGATGGTCCCTTTTTTGGTTCTGACTTCAATCGGCTTATAAGCACCTTCGTTTTGGGGAACAGATGAATCCGTTACACATCTGGTTATATAATAAGCTACAGCATTTACCGTTTCCTCCGTGACATTAAATGGACCTTTCGCTTGATCGGCACATTTGGTAAAATCATAGATCATTTTGTCGTCTAAAATTTCAATACTCACGTGGAGTTGGATTTGCTCATTCTTTACCACCCCATCATCATCTAAATGACCTGAGGCAGTATAAATCCCATTTTTGATTGCTTTTATTTTGCTTTTAATGCGATTTTCCGAATAAGTTTCCCACGCTTGAACAATCTCTTGAATCGTTTTAATTGAGTATTTCTCGTACAAATTCCTTACTCTTTTTTTACCGATTTCATTCGCTGAAATTTGTGATCTTATATCACCTAATGTGTAAGAAGGCATTCTTACATTAGCTCGAATAATACTGATTAGGGTTTGATTTTCTATCCCTTTTTCATACAATTTCACTGGTGGGATTAGCAACCCTTCTTGATAAAGTTCTGTCGCATTCCCCGGGGCACTCCCCGGAGCAATCCCCCCGACATCAACGTGGTGGCACATACTTCCGCAAAAACCAACCAATGTATCTTTGACGAAAACGGGAGCAAATAAGAGAATATCTGGACTATGAGAAGCCCCCATATAGGGATGGTTAATCATAATTTGATCGCCTTCAAAAATTTCGGCTTGTGTAAAATGATTTTTCAAAATGCCTTTCAGCGTTCCTCCCATTGACCCTAAATGGGTCGGAATATTATCTGATTGTGCGATTAAATTTCCATTTTGATCAAACACAGCCGTTGAAAAGTCTAATGCCTCGCGGACAATACTTGAATAGGCTGTTCGCTGTAAGGCAGCACTCATTTCTTCTGCAATTGACATAAACGAATGACCTACTACTTCCATTGTGATTGGGTTAATATTTGCTGCAATCAAGAGGATAACCCCTTTCCTAATGAAATAATTATGTTTCCGAAACGATCAAGTTGCGCTTCTTCATTTACTTCAACAATAATTGTTGTGTCCAAGCCATCGATAATTGCCGGTCCAGATATGCGATTTCCGCTAACCAGTTTGTCTAAATAAAACACCTCAACTTCTTCGAATTGATCTATTGAAAATAGGTAAACATTACGCTTTTGTTTTCTTGAATCTTCAGGCGGTTCTAACTGCAGTTCTTCGTAATGTTCAAGGCCAATTTCTGAAGTTAAACCAATCGCAGATAGACGGTAGTTCACCACTTCAATTGGTTGACTTTGGTCACAATACCCGTACTCCCTTTCATAATATTCAAAAAATTTACGCGATATATTTTCCAAGTTTATTTGGTCGTCCTGCTCTTCCAGTTCTACGTTTATTTCAAATGCTTGGCCTTTAAATCGTAAGTCTATTGATCTACGCAATTCTTGGTTTTCAAGTATTACCCCTTCTTTTTCTAGCAATTGTTTGCCACGTTCTTCTAACGTATTGAATTCACCGACAATTCTTGGTAAATTCGCTATATCGAGCGAAATAAGATTGGTTGTTGTAAAATCGTGTTTTATGTCTGCCACTAAAAATCCAAATGCTGATAACACGGAGGATGCATTCGGAATCACAACTTTTTGAATTCCTAGTTCACGTGCAATCGCTGTGGCATGAAGCGGTGAAGCTCCACCGAAAGCGAATAAAGTGAACTCTTCAGGGTTATGCCCTTTTCTGACTGAAACTAGACGCACTGCTTCAGCCATGTGATGATTCGCTATTTTTACCATCCCAACGGAGATCTCATCTGCAGAGAGGTGAGATTGTTCAAGGAGTTTTTGTTGCGCTTTAATTGCAGCTTCAAGATCTAAGTTCATTTCTCCACCAAGGAAATATTCTGGATCAATTCTTCCTAACAAAAGGTTAAAATCTGTGATTGCGATTTTCCCACCCCCATTTCCGTAACAGGCAGGACCAGGAAACGCCCCAGTACTCTCAGGTCCAACTTTAAAAAGTCCTCCCTCATCGATACGCCCAATACTTCCTCCCCCAGCTCCTACCGTTTCCATTTCAATCATTGGTGCTTTTAAAGGATAATTTTTCAATCTACTTTCAAGTGTCGTTTGTGGAGAGCCATCTTTAATCAAAGCAACATCGGTACTCGTACCGCCCATATCAAAGGTAATAATATTATTGATGCCTAGCTTCTCAGCGATAAACCCTGCAGCGACGACCCCACCAGCTGGACCTGAAAGTAAGGTTTGAATTACGTTTTCTGATGCTTCGCGCATCGTCATAATACCGCCATTGGATTTCATGATATAAGGAACTTTCACTTTGAGTTGTTCTAGTTTTTTCTCTAAATTAACAAAATAATTTTTTGTTTTTGGTTTTAAATAGGCGTTAACTACAGTGGTGATCGTTCGTTCATATTCCCTAAATTCTGGTGAAACATGATGGGATAACGAAACATGACATTCAGGGAATTCTTCTTTAATAATTTCTTCTGTTCTTAGTTCGTGAAGTGGATTGTTGTAGGAATGGAGGTAAGATACAGCTATGGAATGGATATTATTTTCTTTTACTATTCGTACAAATTTCCGAACATCTTCTTCATTTAACGTATGTAAGACCTCTCCGTCTGCCTTCATTCGTTCACGTACACCGAAACGAAATTGTCGGTCAACAAGACTGGGTGGTTTATCTTGAAATAAATCATAAAGCTTTAAACGCTTTTGTCTCCCAATTTCGATGACATCTCTAAATCCTTGTGTTGTAAAAAGGGCTACTTTGGAGCCTTTATTTTCAAGAAAAGCGTTAGTTGCAAACGTTGTCCCATGTACAAAATAATCTATTTGTTCTGGCTTGATTTGTGCTATGTTCATGATTTTCCTAATTCCATTAATTACACCTTCTGAAGGATCATTTGGAGAAGATGGAGTTTTTGTAAAATGCAGCTTCTTCTGCTGCTCGTTGAATAAAACAACATCGGTAAATGTCCCTCCAACATCTACGGCTAGTTTATAGTTTGTTGTCATTTTTTCCCCTCACTTTGTGATGATTTATTTAACTTTATCCAGTAATGAATAATAATTACCAGCAAGATTTAGTAGCAAGTTTTTTTGACTGTGTAGTGGAATTGTCCTTAATGGGAGTTCTTCCAATTTTGATTTCTCTCTATTAGGATTGATAATATTCTGTGCAACATATTCACCGAACAAAGTAGAAGTAGATGCCCCATGTCCACAATAACCTAATGCATAATGAATGGTCTTCTTTATGGTGCCAACATGCGGAAAAAAGTCCATTGGAAAAGCCACTTTTCCGCCCCATTTGTATTCAATTTTCTTATCCGATAATTCTGGAAATACCTCTAATAGATTCTCTCTTAGAGATTGATAAAGGCTTTCATCTTCTTTACTATTAAAACTCACCCGACCACCGAATAAAATGCGTTCATCCGGCGTTCTCCTGAAATAATATAGAAAATTCTTCGTATCTGATATCATGCGGTTATTAGGGATGAGCCGTTCGGTAATCTCTTTTCCAAGTGACTCTGTAGCAATAATATAACTGCCCATTGGCATAATGGAGCGAGTTAATTTTTTGTTGAGTTTCTCCGTGTAGCCATTTGTGGCAAAAACAATATGAGAGGATTGAACAACACCCCATTTCAGTCTTAACAGAATATCCATGGTGATTCTCCTCTACTGAGCTGACTTCTGTTTGTTCATAAATTTCTCCACCTTTTTCTTCCACTGCATTCGCCAAACCTATTGCATAGTTTAACGGATGGAATGAAGAGCTCTTAAAATCTATTAACCCACCGTAATAAAAATCACTATCCAACTCTTTTTTTAGCTGGTTTCGGTCAACGTATTGGAGCTCATACTTATAAGCTTCCCACATAAACTCTTGTTCTCGTTTCAAAGCTTCCGAATGGCTTGATTTGAATGCAGCTTTCATGCTACCACAGTCACTTAACGAACATTCAATTCCTTCCGCTTTAACAATTTCACGTACTTTTTCAATCCCTAAACTGGACTGATCAAGAAATATTTTCGCTGTTTCTCGACCCCAACGCTTTTCAATTTTTTGAATACTATTCTTGAATCCTGTTAATACCATCCCGGCATTTCTTCCACTAGCTCCCCAACCAACGACGTTTTTTTCTAAAACAACACAATTGATTCCTGCTTTTCGTAAGTAATAGGCTGTAGCCAGTCCCGTGAACCCTGCACCAATTATTACTATATCTGTCTGGATTTCCCCCTCAAGTGATGGTCGTATTTTCAATGGATTTGATGTGGCCGCCCATAGTGAATCTGTGTGAATCATGCTTATTAACCCCTTTTCTCCAAATGTAATCAAAAGGCTTATTTGAATGAATTAATTGCATTCACATTCTCAGATTGTTCTAGAATTGTTTCAATATTGAAACTTCATTTCTTATTTGATATAATTGAATATAACAAACCGTCCATTTCGCTGTCAATGTAATTTTCTAAAAATATCGAATATTATAAATTTATGTTCTTAGAGTAGAAAACTAAAAATATACTTAAAGGTAGGTTTAAAATGAGTGAATTAGAGAAAAAGAACAGTAACTTTATCCCTTCTGTGTATTCTGCACTTAACATACTAGAATTTTTAACGAAGGAAAAATACAAAAAAAGCACATTGACTGAACTATCAAGTGCCCTTGGCATTAGTAAAAGTACTTGTCTACGAATATTAAAAACATTGGAGCTCAAAGATTATGTTCACTTTGATCCGATTAGTAAACGCTATAAACTAGGCTCTTATTTGATTTTTCTTGGATTGCGATCTAAAGAGATGAATGACTTTATGAATACATCAATCTCTTATTTGTCCACAATTTGCGAAGAAGTTAACCAGACTGTCGTTTTAGCCAAACCAAATGATGATTTACATTTGGTTTACATTGCAAAAGAAGAACCAGATCAGCAAATAAGGTTAACGATTTCGCCTGGTGAAACGTTCCCAGTCATTGGTGGTGCTGTTGGTAAATGTTATCTTGCTCATTTACCTGATTCTGAAATTACCAAGATTATTTCAGCATTTATGGTGGATGGACATCTTCCACGTTACACTGAAAATACAATTACGGATCCCGAAAAGTTTAAAGAAGAATTAAGAACTATTAGACACGAGGGAATTGCTGAAACGAATTCTGAGCATACACAAGGAATTCATGCTATTGCCTGTCCAATTTTTAATGGCAAAGGCGAGGTAGTTTTATCAGTCGGCATCTTTTTACATAGCACCTTTTCTAATAGTTTATCTGACATAACCTATTATAAAGATGCCTTAAGAAAACACGCACACAATCTAGAATCGTTAATATCAAGATACTTTTAAGGCACACTAGAAATAAGAAGATGCGCCAGCCATTATACAAGTTTTGGATGGCGCTTAGTACTTATAGAACTTTTTTAAATGAGTAACAAAATTTCTCGTACCCCATTTTGGTCTCATAAAATCTGTGTGCGTCTACTCTTGCTAACCCAGATTCTAAAGCTACCATACCGCACCCACTATCTCTTGCAAATTCATGAATGTATGAAAGTAATTGCTCCCCATACCCCTTAGAACGGTGAGTCGACTGAGTAACTAAGTCATACACAAAGACATGTTTCCCATAATAAAAATTAGTTTTTATCGTAACTCCGGCAACTGCAACAATTTTATTATTTTCATATAAAGCAAACATTCTATATCCTTCTTCCCTCATACTACAAAGAAAGTCGAAATATGTTTTTTGGTTTAAATGAATTCTTAATTCATTTATCACAGGAAATGCTGCAAGCCATTCTAGCTCTTTGACTAATTCTTTAATCATCCAATTCACCTCTCGAAGAAATTTACAAAATTTTTTTTTAATTTCATTTTCAATCATATTCATACGATTATAGGTTTATTTGGTATTATTAAAAAACTTGATTTATTCTTAGACAAAAACTGAGAAAAATTATAAAACAATAAGAAAACAACTAATACTCTAAATATAGTATAAGGGGTTACAAGAAATAGACTTACACATATTAATATAATAATACTCAAGCTATTTCTTAAAGCTTCTGTGAGGGTTTTTTTGCTTTAGAAATATTAGAACAGTTCTCCTTGCGTTGTAATACTACTATTTTACAGTTTTGATTTCCCCTGAAGATGAACTAGCAGAATAAAATTTAAAAGCACAGAAAAAACTGTCCTTTTATTTACGAACCTATTAAATTATTACTTTTCTTTCAACATTAGCTTTGCTTCTCGTTCATTACGGTACCATATAAATCTTGAAATACAGAAACACCAACTATAATGTTAGCCCAGTAAGAAGAAATATTTTACTCGTTACCCTCTACTCTTTTCGTTTTTCTTTGTTAAGTTACCATTCATTCACTAATACTACTTTTCCAACTGCCTTATTAGATTCCAATAAAGAATGCGCTTCATTAACTTGATCAAAGGTGAAAACTTTTTCATCGACAAGTGGCACTAGTTTTCCTGCCTCAACTAGTTTTGTTACCTCTTTCAATATTTCCCCATATTCCTGTCTTTGGTCCTTAGTAATTACCTTTAATAACATGAACGTAATATGTAGGGACAGTGCTTTAGCATGTAGAGGGGACAAATCATGTGTTGAACGTGCTGCGATTGCTACAACAGTTCCATAAGTGGCAGCTGCTTCAAATGACCGATTAAGGTTATCGCCACCAACCGTATCGAACACAACATCAAACCCTTTTCCATCGGTATTTTCCTTGATGTATTCTTCAACGGATTGTTCCCGATAATTAATAACTTTATCTGCACCTAAACGTTTTCCTATGCTCAACTTTTCGTCAGATGAGCCCGTTGTAAATACTTTGGCTCCCGCAAGCTTTGCTAACTGAATTCCAATATGACCTACACCACCTGTAGCTCCATGAACGAGTACTGTTTGATCTTTTTGCACATTTGCACGATTATAAAGTGACTCCCATGCAGTAATAGTTACTAGAGGAAGAGCAGCTGCTTGGGCCATCGTTAAATTTTTCGGTTTATGAGCTAGAAGGTTAACATCCGCCAGCATATATTCTGCAAGTGCACCACCTGTTCCTTTAAAACCACCGGCGCACCCATATACTTCATCACCAACCTGAAACTCTGTTACCCCTTCTCCGACTTCTGCGACAACTCCTGCTACATCGCCATGTAGTACAGCTGGGAACTCTGGCGCAACTGCTGGAACGAAGCCGGCACGAACCTTTGTATCAATTGGATTTACACTTGTTGCTCTTACATGAATAACGACATGCCCTGTAACTACTTTAGGCTTAGGAATTTCAGTAATTTCAAAAACAGATGGGTCTCCAAACTTATTTATTACCAGTGCTTTCATTTTTTCTCAAACTCCTTTTCCTTTAATTTAAAATAGGCGCTTGTTGTGGATAATTTGTTCTTGATACTTTCCAGGTTACGTACTTTCTATTTACGTTCTGAAGGTTTGCTAAGATGGGTTTCGAATTTTTAGATTCTTCTTACAATTAAAATTATACTTTATATATTATAGATTTAATAGTCGCACATTTTTAATTAGTTAGTACCTTCTCAGTTTAGGGATTGACAGAAAAAAATTGTATCTAGAGCACTTGTAAAAAAGTCACAAAGACTAATGTAGTTACCGTTTTAGTGGGGAAAAATTTGCTATACTATTTCTAATAAAAGCTTTAAAAACATATGAAAATACAGTATTGATTAGGTCTTATTTTAAGAGTTTGAACAGTAATCAGCGGGCTATTAAAATACTAGCATTCTCTTTAAAAATGGAACCCCTTTTTTAAAGGCTAGTGTACCGGGAAGAATCGTATAGTTGTAGAAGAGTATTAGGAACAGTGTGGGTTGTCAAAGTTGCGTGATAGGAGAAATCTTTTTTGAGGTGAAAATGGAAGGTCCATATAAGTCAAAAATAATGGAACATCACAATGAGTTCTATAGGAAAAAATACAAAAAAAAGAGATTCTTTTCCACATTATACTTTAAGGCAGTGGAGGGCAGTTACAACTATGCCCCCCAACTCTGCCTCATTTTTTCAGAATCATTAAATTGTGGTAGTCGACATATTTTTGATGAATCGTATGTTTGATCGTAATTTTCTTATTGTGTAGTGAGTTGTTTTCATTAATATGTTGAACACGTTCATTTTGAAGGTCTAACGTTATTGCTCCTCTGTCGAACATTACATGATGATTTGGGCAAAGTACTATCATGTTTTCTTTCATATCCGGTCCATTGTGCAATCCTAATGGTTGAATATGGTGTACTTCAGTAGAGTACTGATTAAATCCTGTTTCTACTACTTCTCCACACACTTGACACGTATGGCGATATAGTTGCTTTAATTGTTGGACAAGGGTTTGATCTCGTAATACAACCTTTACTTCTCTAGACTCTTTAACAGGATTTAGTGACCCTTCTTTTATGATAATTTTTCTGGAGGTAGTATAAGGTTGTACATTATCTACTTTCCGAGGTCTCATAGAGCCTATCGGTTCTCGTGAAATATCAGGTGCGAGTTTAACATTGGTATGCTTAATATTATTGTCTATTGATTCCATTTCTGTTGGAGCACTCTTTACTTCTAAACCACTAGACTCACTTAGAGGTTTTAAAGGACCTGAAACTTCCATTTGTTCCAAGTCAGATAACGAAACAAAGGAAGGAATATTCATTAACTTCTTTCCTCTTACATGGATAACCTTAACATGTTCGACCTTATTTTCTTCTACAAGGATTTGCTCAAGTTCCTCTAATGTGTATTTACGAAGACGGTTTTGGATATCTACTAATCTTAGTCGCTCATTTTCTAGTATCTTCCCATAACCATTATGCAAGACATCGCTAAAATATAAGTTACCTGCAATTCGATTTTTTCTTTGAATTGTGATTTTGAGTATGTCAACATCTTTACACGGCACTTTAAAAATCTCTTTGTTATCTATTATTATTTTCGGGAAAGCAAAGCTAAACCCTTCCCTATTTTGTTCGAGAGCGTGCTCTAATTTTTCTATTCTTTTCAAACTTTGCTTCGTTAATACTAATTTATGAGAGTTATTAAGTTCATATCTAACATCTGTAAAAAGAATTTCGCCCCTTAACAAGTCACGAGGTTTAGATATCTCTCTTTCAAATTGTCCTCGTCCCCATGTAACAATTAGTTTTCCATCATTCGTATATGGGAAAATCCCTTGCAAGTCATTATTCCTATGGCATTGATAAATATACTCCATTGTAGCTAAATGCTTTTCTTTTGTTACATCTACTTCTTTAGGAATATTTTTAAAATGTACGTCTTTGTAGGTAAACTCTTGATGTTTCATGCGTGTAACACACCTTTTTCATATACTTTCTTTATTATATAAAAGGTGACAGAGAAAATAAATGAGAGTTATTGTTAGATGCACAAAATTAACATGATTTGGTGAACAGAGGGACAGGAAACACTAGCGTTGCATGACTTCCAAAAAAATCCATAATTTCAATAATTATGGATTTACATTTAATAAAAAAACTCCTATTGTAGAATGTGTGACCTTGTTTTGTTCCCTTAAACAAACAAGTCATCTACAAAGGAGCTTTAAAAATGAATAAAGATAGTATAGAACGTGAAATGCTTATTTGTCAATGTTTATCACTTCTTCCTACTGAGGATTTTGATTGTCCATTATTGGATTATAGTAACTATAAACTTTCAACTAAATCATTGGTTAAAACGTTTGTAGCTGCTCAACTGGATCATTGGAGTTCCTATAGCCATATGGAAGAAAAGCTTGAGGCTTATCCAGAGCTTCGTATGGAAATTGGGATAGAGGAAATCAGTAGATCACAGTTAAGCCGTAGAATTAACGAACTGCCAACTGAACTAGTACAAAAACTATTTATAAAAGTTGTAGAGAAACTCTCTCAACTTACTAAAGGGTTAATGGGACTTCCAAATGGGTTAGGTAGGTTACGAATTATTGATTCTACTGAAATAAAGTTACCTCATAATTTATGTGACTGGGCAAAGATTTCGAAGAAGAAAACTGGCGTTAAAATGCATACAAGACTAATGGTTGCGTCACCCGATGTTGTATATGCAGACAAGATTGTACCATCTTCCGGAAGGTTAAGTGATTTTGAAAGTTCGGATGTAATGATAGAAGAATCAGACTATATCTATATAATGGACCGTGGCTATCCTTCAAGAGAGAATCTGCAATCCTGGCAAGCGAAGGAGATATCGTTTGTAGCACGGGTATCCAAGTCACTGCGATTGGGTATCTTGGAAGAATATACACCTACCCACTCATCCGTGGTTCAAGACGCAAAAGTATCCTATACTGTTTCTCAACCACCAGTTCGGTACGTAGAATTCATCGATGAAAAACAAAGAACGTATAGAATTCTAACGAATAGATTTGACCTCACAGATCAACAAATAATGGAATTATATCGAGCAAGATGGACGATAGAGTTGTTCTTTAAATGGATCAAACAGCACTTAAGATTTACAAAAATATGGAGTACAAAGCCGCAAGGAATATGGAATCAAATGTTTTTAGCCTTGATTGCATATGGGTTAACTTTAATCGTTAAACTCCAAACTAACTCTAAAAAGACACCTTGGGAATTCTTTAGACTACTACAAACCTATCTGTATAAAACAGTAGGCTCATTTACTAAAGCGTTAAATAAGAAAAACAAAAAAACGTCTAAAGGAAGACAAAAGGTTCCAATACCAAAACAAAAGGTGTCGCCGGAACTTGGAAATGTAGCTTTGGATAAAAAGGGAACTAAGGAAAGAAAACGTCGATAGGAATTAACAATTGTAAAAAAAAGGGAACAAGGTCGAAAGTAACCTCGTTTCCCTTTTTTCTTTATGCGGACAAAAGCGACTTGAAAAAAAATACATAAATTCAACTAAGAGGAAATCGTGCAACGCTAGTGGACAGGAAAGTCGTTCAAGCATTTTTTTACATTTCTGTTTGCAAATGTGTGCACAATTTTTCCTGTTCCCTCCTCCATTGTCCTCCCATATGTTATTTTTAGTTAGCTATCTTGTAAACTGGGTCTTTTTTCTCCTCTTTTATTTTTTTAATATCGTATCTAATTAGTACAGTTAGAAATAGGGCAACGACTAACAATATCGTAAAGACTAAAAAGGCAGGGGTGTAAGTTCCGGTAGCATCATGGATAGAAGATACGACAATTGGTCCCACAACCCCAGCTAAAGACCACCCTGTTAAAATATACCCGTGAATGGCACCAAGCTCCTTCGTACCAAATATATCTCCAATAAAGGCAGGGAGGGTCGCAAATCCACCACCATATACCGTCATAATACTAAAAATTAATATCTGAAATAATATAACATTTGTTACATGTGGTAAGGTTAAAAATGCGAAGATTTGAATCGAAAAAAAGATTAAAAATACTGTAGGTCGTTGAATATAATCGGATGCACTGGACCATCCAATTCTTCCTCCACCATTAAAAATACCCATAAGTCCTACCATAGAGGCTGCAGCTGCTACATTGAGCCCTACCATTTCTTGGGATAATGGAGAAGCTACCGAGATAATCATAATACCCGAGCTAATATTAATAAAAACCATTCCCCAAAGAAGCCAAAATCGTTTCGTTTTTATTGCTTCATTTGCTGTTAGTTGGTCCAAGTCTTCTTTTAATTTCTTTGTGTTACCTTCTTTTACCTTAGCCTGAAGTTTAGGTACCCATCCTTGTGGAGGTCTTGTAATATACATGGCCCCACATATCATAAGAATAAAGTAAATGGTTCCTAATATATAAAAAGTAGTAGATACTCCTACACTTTCAATTAACCTAGCTGCAACGGGGCTCGTGATGAGTGCACCCGCTCCAAATCCAAATACCGCCATTCCTGTAGCTAACCCCCTTCGATCAGGAAACCATTTTACTAAGGTAGATACAGGTGAAATATAGCCAATCCCTAATCCAATCCCCCCGACTACACCATACAAAATAAGAAATAGGAGTAGTGACTCGGTAGAAACTGCGAAACCAGCCCCAACTTGTCCTGAGCTAAATAGAACAGCGGCTATCATGGCAGACTTTCTAGGGCCTATTCTTTCGACCATACGTCCAAACGTTGCAGCTGATAAGCCTAAAAACACAATAGCAAGAGTAAATGCTAAAGTTACTTCTGTCGCTTTCCAACCTATCGATTCTGCAATAGGTTTTGTATATACACTGTATGCGTAAGTAGAACCAATAGATATATGGATAGCAATCGCAGATAATGCAATGAACCATCGATTTTTGTTAGTATTCAATCCTCTCACTCACTCTCTAGTTTTTTTTGTGGTTTTTAACTAAGTTTATTGTTGGTTTTAGGAAGACTTCCTTTCTTTGTGTGCTATGTTTGTAAAGTTATATTCTCATATGTATTTGAAGAATATTTTTTCGTCACTTGCATCCTCCCCTAATTAATACAGTTATTTGTTATATCTATATGTCTATACTTTACCATCTTGTGAATGTTTTCACATAGTTGTGTAGACAGGTTCATAATAAGTTCAATGTTATGTGAATTATTTGTGACCGAGGTAATGTCATTATTGTTGACTAAGCCCATATAATAAAAAAGACCGATAGTGCTGGTATCACTATCAGTCGAACAATAACAGGTTCCCATTAAAGTAATCAGCATTATGGAAATAAAATAACCCAACCTATTAGCTGGGGTACTCCAGGGTAAGTTATTTTATCTTTTAAAAGAGCTTAGCCCAAGGCGTAAACCAGCCTCCACCTACATTACCCGACTCATCAATCCATTAATCCCTCATCAATATAAACTTCCATTCCCTCATCTTCCAAACATTCACCAAAAAATTTAACTGCCTTCCGATAGTCGTATTTGAGTATATTCAAATCTTGGTCATCTGCATCATATACGGCTACAACCACATCATTGGCATATAGAGTAATGTAATTATCTGATCGCTTCTTTAAATGTGCCTCAACACTGAACTCTTCGCCTTTTATTACTTTTTTGTTTGACTTTAATGCCTTAGATAGTAAGTGTTTAATTTCTTTCATTTATATAACCTCCAATAGGTAAGCTCATATTATCCTAACAGAATTCTAGTATGTATAAATAAGAGATCAGCGTCTACTCTTTAGGCCGGTCAAGCGCTTGGTAAGCCGACTGATACTTTCCGCCATCCGCTACTTCTGAATGGTACAAGGCTTTGAGGGCATTGTTTTTTTCTAAACCGTGCTCTGCCTTCAGTTCTTTAAAGCGTGTATGTAGTTCTTTATTTTCCTTTATTAGTTGTTGCATTTGTGATTTTATATATTTCAAGATATTTATCTCCTATCTAAATTTCTGAGTTTAGTTTGATTTCTCACTAGAGAGAACCTTTTTAAAGTGATCTCTAAATTGCTCTCGGTCTTCTGCGGTGAAAGGCTTTGGTCCCTTTGTTCGCTGTCCGCTTTTTCGAGCCATTGCACTTAAATAACGTGTTTGTAATAATTGGTCAATATTTTCATTTGAATATGTAAAACCTTTATGGTGAAGGACGATCACTCCTTTTGCTAAACCTAGCGATGCAAGACCATAATCTTGCGTCACGATTATATCTCCTTTTTTCACTAACTTCACAATCCGATAATCTGCAGCATCTGCTCCAGAATCGACATAAATGGTTTCCACTCCTGCTGGCTGTTCTGCATTAGAATAATGAGAAAAGCTTGTTACAAGAATAACCGGAATTTCATACTTCCTTGCTTCCGAAATAATAATATCTTTCACCGGACAAGCATCTGCATCCACATATATTTTCATCTTTTACCTCCTGTTAACAAGTTAGACTTACTCTCTTTTTCAACTGGACTAGCCCGTTCTTCCTTTTATCTCATCTTATACTTATAGAATGGTGATGGCAAATGGTCGTATAAGTTAAATGCCAACAAATTCAAAAATAAAAAGGATAAATGTACCGGCTAACTAACCATATACATCTATCCTTTTTCTATAACAAAAGACCTTATCTACCACAACAACAAAATTGTTTGTTGTTCAGCTCTCGCTACCGGTTGTTAAAGTAATAGTTCAACACCTTTTAGTAAAATAAACATGAAAATAAATACTATTCTAATATCCCAAAATAGCTACATACTGATTTTGCAATCCAAACCTATTATTATGCCATCCTAGTGTGTTTAAAACATACCCTAAAGAATCCGCATTATATCTTCCAGCAATTTTTTGGTACGCTAATAGCTCAAATACTTTATTTGAATCAAAATCTACAGGATATAAGCCGCTTAGAGGATTCACAAAGCCTGTAATAGGACTCTTCAGATTCCCGTTTTCATCATATATTTCATTTAAATACTCAGGATCTTTTGTAGAAATGTCTATAATGTACTTTTTATTATTGATCTTGCTGACAACCTCAACTTTGTAATTGTCTTTATAAAAAACCTCATATTGATATTGCTCATTATATATATTGAAATCAAATAGTAATTGGGCTGTATTTTTCACGAAGGAATAAATATAATGGTACATGATTCCTCCGCTACCACCAGTATTAATACTTATTAACATATCATCTACTCCATTGCCGGTAAAATCCCCCAAGAATATAGTAGGATTGTAACCAGCATTCTCACGAAGTTGAACACTGTTTACTACTCCAGTTCTACCATCTTGTACGAGAAGGGTAATATTTTGAATAAATGGACTATCTGGTGTAGTAATTCCGGTTAAGTAGACATTATCTGGCACTCTATCACCAGTTACATCCCCACGAGCAAATGAAACAATAATCGGTTGATTCGAATAAGTCATAGAATAAAAATTATTCATACCATACTCCCTTTCACGATGACGATCATAAACATTTTCTAATTAGAATTAATATGCTTATAAAGCTGCAATTATTAAGGTATATCTATTCAAATTCATAATAAAATTTATAAGGTCAATTACATGCATGGGATCGGTTCTTTTGCTTCCTTTGCTTTTTCTGCTTTTTTCATCATTAAGGAGGGAAAAAATGAAAACATTCAGTTCTTTTTCTGGTACGGTTACGATGATTCAAGATCACTTAGTAAGTTCCGATGAGGAATTAATGGGGTGTTTTAAATTAATGTCCTTATTAAGAAAGGATGGTTCAATAGTAAATTTCGTTATTAGTCCAAAAACCTATTTTCTAGACCATGTTATTGTTTCAATTGGAGACCGTGTAACTGGTTTTTATGATGTCAATGCACCTGTACTTCTTATTTATCCACCACAATATCAAGCCCTTATTATTGTAAAAGATAACCCTTATCAAAATGTAAAGGTAGACTATTTTAACAGCCAGCTGATAAGTAGTGATGGGCAGTTACAATTGAATATTTCTAGTAATACTCCTATATTATTAGAAAACAATCAGCCCTTCACTTTGAATCCTGCAAATCGAAACCTTCTTGTTGTATATGGGCCTACTACATTTAGCATACCAGCCCAAACAACTCCCTATAAAATCATTGTAATCTGTTAATCTCTTTTAGAAAAATAAGGGGTTAAAAGACCCCTTGTTTATTGATAGTTGAAAATTAGCGTTGATATTTTTTACTCTAAGCTAATAACGCGTTGTTTTCTTTATTTTTCGTTCCAAGCCTATTACAATTTTCATATTGAGGCTTTGAATCTCTTTATTTTCCCATTAAACCCTAATATATTATTTATTATTATGTCGTTTGTTAACTTCCACCGTAATGAACTCCGGCAAATAGCTGGGAGTACATCCTTTTGCTACTATGTCATCTTTGTAAAGACCCGTTTTCTCACCAAGTTTAATACAACGTGCACGATTTTTTTCATCATAGACGCCTATCCAGCCTGCAGTGAAATTCATAGCCCATTGAACTTCCGGTTTTTCCTGTGTAATATTAGCTTCTAATGCAGATAGTAAGTCTGCCGTGTTATCAGGCGGTGTTTGTCCCGTCCATCTTAATCGCGCCTGATAATACCAGAAAGTTCGCCTTTGAAGAGCAGAAGGGCTTTTTTGCCATGACTCCATCAAGAAAATCGTCTTCTTGTCTTTCGTGAGCTGATTAGCCATTAACCAATCCATTAAGTTATTTCGCTCATCAAACGTGTGCCTCTGCATATCCTTATCAAGCTTATTTAGCACATCTTGTGAAAGGAGTTTTTTATCCATAATTAAGATTGCTAATAGTCTCTGCAAAAACTCTTCGGTTGACCAAAGTTCCATAGCTAGTTTGTGATCTTTTTTAATCTCCTTCGCGATTTTTCGTAAGTCGCCTAGCTTAGTTTTACTATTGATCTGAGCTAGAATGTTTTCTGCTTTTGAAGAGCGTTTTATCTCTGTATCTTTGTTTTCATTCATTTAATACAACTCCTTTATTAACCGTTAAATAGTTATTTGTATTTAAAAGTAACCAAATTACATCCTTCACATCTAATTGCTGGAATTTTACTCATTTTTAGAATTGAATCCTTTACTAATACTTCACTACCAAAATCAGCATAGATTGAATCAGCTGATTCTGACCAACAAATTCGTCGTGGAGAAAAAATGTACCCCTGCTTTACCTCAGTACTACATTCAGAACATTTTACAATATCGCTCATATTTACTCATACCACCTTTTCTATTTTCCCTTCGTTTGTATTCTATTTCCTTTTCGAACTAACGGGTCATTAGTTTAAGTGAAAAAATTCACAATATTACCAATCCTTCATACTAAAATGATAACAGAAAATAACAAATTATTGTTTTCATTATTCATAAATATGGAAATGATTCCTCAAACAAAGAAAAGGTACCTTGTATTCAATTTAAGGTACCTTTAAGACAAGTCTTCTTTTTTACGAACTTATCTTTAAACATTATCAAGTAAGGACTTAATAGCCTGTAGTATTTTGAGGAAGAAGGGCCTGGAATTCGTTCATACAAAATGCGTGCACAGCCCCCATACTATAAGGCATTTATCCAAGTTTGGTAAGCAACATCTCTTTATGGTCCCATTGCCTTCTTTAGCTGAGTGACCGTAGTAACTAGAAACGTAATAAACTGAAACTACCACTATGGTAAAGAATGAACAATCCGAGACCAATTAATATAATTGGAACTGCGACATGCCCGTATCTTTCCAAGACCTTTGCTGCTATTGGCGCCATAACAAGTGCATAACCAAGGAAACACCACAATGCCAGCATAATAAAGAAGACTATTAGCGTGATTGCATTATGACTGATTGGCTGACTAGCAAAAATCGGTATGTAGATTGCAATATTATCCCCACCATTGGCAATTGTTATAGCGGCTACGTTTATAACTGATCCAGTCCCTGATATGTTGGTAACATCCTCGTCATTCTCTTTACTTTTCCGCAAGGTTAGTAGCCCATTCACCCCCATGTATATTGGAACAAAACCTAACATTCCAATCCATGGAACAGGAATGAAAAAAGAGCTTAGTGCACCAATAATGCTTAGAGCGACTAGTGAAGTAAAACCGAGAAACTGACCAATTACAACATGCCTGGTCTGTAGTCCGGGTTTTGTCAAAACAGCTGCCTCACTCCCGGTGACTTTAGCTGTCCTTATTTGTGAAAATAAAGCCATTAGGATAAAGATGTCATCAACATTTGTAGAGGCAAACGCGACAATTGATGAAATGATGGTTGTTAACATGCGATTGCCTACCTTTCTTGTTTAGTGGTTACAGGTGCACGCAGTTCCTGTGACCACTGTCCCAACTTCCTACCGTTCTCCCTTAATACCCGTAAAAAGAATCTTTGTGGATATTCTTTTTAGTAATGCTGTTTTTTTGTAGGTGGGTAGAGATGGAGTCTACCATTGATTTTGGTCCTGCAACGAAGTACTGTGCATCGTTTTTATTTAAGTTAGTGAATTGGTCGATTTGTTGACGTAAGTCATTTCTTGATTGAAGGTACGTTATTTGAATAGATGTGTTTTTTGCAATCTCATCTAATTCTTCTCTATATACGAAGGATTCATTGCTGTCGTAATAAAAGAGGTGAATTGGCTTTTTCGTGTTAGTACCTTCTGCTTCTATTTGTTTTACTATTGATCGAAATGGGGTAATACCAATTCCGCCTGCAATTAGGAGTGCCGGAACGTCCTCTTTTAAATAAAACGATCCAACCGGTCCGCTCATACTAATTTTCATTCCCTTTTCTAACTCTAACATTGCTTTCTTAAACTCACTCGGATTATCATTGATTTTCATCGTAAGTTTCACTACATTTTCGGCTGGTGCAGATGCTATCGTAAATGGACGGGTATGATTTTTTATTTTTCGTTGCGTAATTCGAAACAAACCATGTTGCCCGGCTTTCCATGTTAAATCTGGCTCTTTTTCAAATAAAAAACTGTACACATCGTCTGCTTCTTTATAGCTTTCTATAAATGTTAATTCTTTCTTTTTAAATATAGCAATCATATCTTGAAAAAAACTCATTTGCTTACTCCTCCTGTAACCCTCTCCGTATTTCTATTTTCCTCAAAAATGCCTTACTTTTCCTCCATCACTTTTTTCAGCTCTTCTACCATATATGACCAACCATATTTTGCGCCATTGAACGCCGCTTGATTTTCTTCATCGAATCCTGTTTGATCTAGATGTAAGTAAGTTATGTCGCCATCTTCTTTTAATGTCCAAGTGACAATCGTGTTTATTGGTCCACCTACCCATGTGTAAGATAGCTTAAAAGGCTTTTCTACTACCAATACTTCACTTTCTACAATTAACCCTATTTCCGGGTTTCGGAACTGGCATTTGTATCCTACAATTGGTCTAAAATTATTTTCCATCACCCATTGTGCGAGCGTATCCGAATGGGTTAATGCGTCCCACACTTTATTAATCGGGCTTTTAAATTGAAAATCTAATGATAAATCTGCCATACTTTATTCCTCCAATATATTTTTTAGTAACATCGCTCTTTCATTCCAAAACTTCTCATAGAAGGATAACCAGTCTTTTACTTCTTGTAAGGGAGCTGCGTTTAATCGATACCTTGTTTCTCGACCAAATTTGCGGTTCGTAACTAAATTTGCTTTTTTAAGGACCGCCAAATGTTTGGATACAGCGGTACGCCCCATGTCAAATTGCGCAGTTAATTCGTATAGAGGTAGCTCCTCCGCATCTGCCAACAAACGTATGATTTTACGCCTTGTTGGATCCGCAATCGCTACATACACGTCATCCTTTCGGCAAGTATTTTCCAACATCCTCCCACCTCCAAAAAATAAGACACCATTTAGTGTCATTATTATATGACACTAAATGGTGTCTAGTCAATAGTTAGATTTGTTTGAATAAACGGTAGTAAACAAAGGACAGGGAATATAGAACTCGACAAAATCGAAAAAAAGCGTTTCTTCATCTTAAAGAAATGCTACCAGCTAGTACAAGAGTTTTTCTATGGATTGTATGAACTAAATTGGAAGGAGCAATTGGTTCTAAATTAACTTCTAACAATGTTATACTTATAAAATTGTGTTCGCAAATGATGTTTCAAGTTAAACTCACACGAAACTATCAATTTCCATGTCCTCGACTTTCTTTCCCCTTCATCCGTTTTATTTTTTGATTCTTTTTAACTTTCGTACTATAATAATCAAATACTATTATCACATTACTATATATAGAAAGAAGGATATTATTTGCTGGAACAACAAAGTACTGTAGAAAAATTATGGACGAAAGATTATTTTTTAACGTTTAGTTATGCCATGTCAACACAGATTTCAAACAATATGTTAATGACAGCACTCCCGTTATACGCGATTCATCTCGGCGGCGATAATTCGATTTCCGGGATGCTTTTCGGTTTTTTCATGTTTGTAGCCATACTTTTTAGACCTTATTTTGGTAAATTATCAGATGAGAAGAGTCGTAGAATTGTGCTCATTATTGGTGCTATCGTAGCCGCATTTATTACCCTTTCCTATGTTGTTGCATTTTCTATTAGTCTACTATTGATAATGCGTAGTTTACACGGAATAGGATTCAGCGCTACGACGAATGCTGCCGGAACTGTTATTTCAGATATTGTTCCAAAAAAACGGTTAGGAGAAGGGATCGGTTATTACGGTTTATCCAATACACTAGCGACGGCCATTGGACCAGCTTTAAGTATTTATTTGATTCAACAGTTTAATTACCAAGTACTTTTTATTGTAGCCGGTTTGATTGGTTTGATCTCCATTGTTTGTAGCCTTTTTATTACGTATGAAAAACGAAATCCGAATGCTTTTGTAAAATCAAAACAAAAACGTAAAATCTCGGAACTACTCTTTGAGAAAACTGCTCTTCCAACTGGGTTGGTAACGGCATTTGTCTATGTTGCGATGGGTGCAGCGTTAACCTTCATTCCAACCTTTGCGCTATCTTTAGGGATTGTTGATATCGGTTTATATTTTACGGTGTATTCCTTTGCTCTATTGTTCACAAGAATTGTTGGTGGGAAATTAGCAGATAAATATGGTAGTTCCTACGTCATTATCCCTGGTTTATTTATCATGGCCGGCTCATTTGTCGTGTTAGCCTATGCATCTACACTCGGAGGTTTTATTATTTCAGGTGTCCTCTATGGATTAGGATTAGGTTTTGTGGAGCCCGCTTTAAATGCTGTTATGATTAAACTTTGCCCCCCTGATCGAAGAGGTGCAGGGAACTCGACGTTTTTTACAGCAAAAGACTTGGGTAGCGGTGGCGGAGCAATTGCGTTAGGTTTTATTTCCCTTCAAGCAGGTTTCAAAGCCGTTTTTCTATTAAGTGCTTTAAGCATCATCATCGCATTCTTGGCCTATTTTTTCGTCCTTCGAAGACAAATGAAGAGGGTAAGATTAGCCGAAAAGGCAACATTGCAGGCACGTGTAAGTTAACATTCATAGCTGTTTCGAAAGGCCAAGTACCTCTTTTGATTATGGTACCCGGCCTTTTATTTTTTGGTTTAGAAGGAAGATATAAAGGCGGAATGGAGAGTATTAACAAGGGGATTGGAATTAGTGGTTTACACATTTTTTCAATTGTTGTTAACATTTTTGGACATATAGCTTATGTTCCCTCATTTAATCTCATAATATTTTCCGTCTTTTACGACTAAATAAATCCTCGATAAACGTATGGTAATAAAGGTCAGTAAATGGCTTAAAGTACTCGGAAATATGCTTCCGTTTTAACGGCACTTTGAATTTAAATATTAAAAAAACAGTGGAGCATAAAGATAGAAACAGTGTAGTTAAAGGTTTTCTAGTGAATAAATAGCTGTACATAAACATCTTTCCGTATAATAAACTGGACCAATAAATATTCCAACCATGAGCGTAGAGGATTAATTGTTTCTTGTGAGCAAAAAATTCCACAACAGTAGCGATAAAAACCGACCTTAATAGATGTATACATTTCTTAAAAAATGTTACTGGCATTTTTGATAAAAATATAACTACTAATAATGGAGTTACTATTATCACATGCGCTATTCTAATAATTAACCAGTTAACCCCAGTCGGAATAAACTCCCAAACGAGATGTCTTTTACAAAGATAATAATAAATCAAATTAAATGAACTAACATAAAGGAGACTTTTATAATACTTAGGTATATCGCGAATAGATTTATTGAAGAAACTTATTAATATAATACCTACTACCAAAGCGAAATGCTGATTTCTTTTATTTCGTCTCTTTTTCATTACAAACCTCTTTAAGATTTTTTATTCCAGTATTAGGTTTCCTAATTCTACTACTACCATTCATTGTTTAATAAAAAGTTGAGTTATTTAAGCGTTTGGTGGTATTACTGAATAGCTTGGTCTTCTCCTAGATTAGTATCTTTCCTTGGTACATATTCTCACCCCAAAAAGCGTTTCTTCCTGGTGAAGAAACGCTTCCCTTTTACAAAAGAGTTTTTTATCTCTTTTTCACTTGTTATTTAGAAATACCCCAATACGTTTTACCGTTTTGTTATTTCAGCCACGAGTTGGTGGGAGTAGAGTCGAGCGTTGTGGTCATAAACCATTGTGCTCACCATTATTTCATCTACCTTTGTTTCATCTAAGAAAGATTGCAGCTTTTTCTTTACGGTGATTGGACTTCCAATAATTGTGGAACCTAATTGTTTTTCTAAAATCGCCTTTTCGTATGGGCTCATGAGCTCATCCAAATTCTCTACTGGTGGTTGTAATTGTGTTGGTGTGTTTCTCATCATGTTTAGGAAGCTTTGTTTGATCGAAGTGGCAAGTAATTCTGCTTCCTCATCCGTATCTGCTGCTATGACGTTTACTGCTACCATTGCGTAAGGCTCTTGATAATCCTCTGACGGTCGGAAGTTCTCGTAATACAATTTTAGAGCGGGTATTGTGTTTTCAGGTGAAAAATGACTAGCGAAAGCAAACGGCATCCCAAGTTGTGCCGATAATCTTGCACTAAATCCACTAGAACCTAACAACCAAATCGGGATATTCGCTCCTTCACCAGGGATTGCTCGTACCGGTGCCGAACCTTCAAAATAGGCTTGCAGTTGCTCTAATTGTTCTGGAAACTCAACGCCATTGTTGTAGTTTGCTCCACGGAGGGCATGAGCTGTTCGTTGGTCCGTTCCTGGTGCACGACCTAATCCTAAATCAATCCGGCCTGGAAACATCGCTTCGAGCGTTCCGAATTGCTCCGCGATTAAGAGTGGCGAATGGTTAGGAAGCATGATTCCACCTGCCCCTACCCGAATAGTCGAAGTATGCGCGGCTACATGGCCAATTACTAAAGATGTTGCAGAGCTTGCTATACCGGGCATATTGTGGTGCTCCGCTAACCAGTATCGTTTATAGCCTAGTTTTTCCGTTAACTGTGCTAACTCTAGCGAATGTTGGAAAGATTGGCTAGGCGTCCCCCCTTGCACAATCGATGCAAGATCAAGGACGGAAAAGGGTATTTCATTTATGGATTTTGACGGTCTATTAATTTGCATAGAATAACCACTTCTTTCTTCTTAATTAATTAGTTGGATGAGCTTGGATGTGTTTGATTAGTAGTATTTATGATACTCCATACAAAGGATTATTACATAATAATTTGCTTTGTCATAACTGAATGAACGGAGGGACAGGAAATCAATTACTTCGGATACCGCCAGTATAATATAGCTACGACCAACAATAACTACATCGACCTTACCACCAAAACTAACAACTAAATTGTAGTAATCAATCGGCATTTTCAATAGTAATTCCTTCACCCAATATAGGCATCTAATAATTCGAATCTATTATCATAGTAAATTTTCATTTATTGCCAAAACATCGAATAAACGAAGATTAACCGTTAATAATGATAACGAGGTGATTTTTGTGGAATATATTCTAATAGTAATTTTACTAGTATTTATCATTTACCAATGGAGAAAAAATAAAGACTCCAAAGAACTAAAGGTCAATAAACAATATCTTTCTTCTAACGAATTTAAAAGTACTTTAGCTCTAGGAATTTATCAAAGGTTTTGCAAAGAAAATGAGGAAAAAACATACTCATCTCTATTTCTTAAAAGCAACCCTTTAAGTTTTGAAGATTTTGTAGGAGACATACTTAAACATAAGTATGGTGAAAATATGTACGTGACAAAAAGCACAGGCGACTTTGGTGTCGATATCGAACATGGAATCGGAACAGATAAAGTGTTAGGACAAGTTAAATGTTACAAGGTTGACGTTGGGTATGAACCAATTGCATTAATACACTCAAATATGGTCAAACAAGGTGCCTCAAAAGGATATGTCGTAACAACTTCAGACTTTACAGAAAATGCTCGTTGGTATGCAGACGGATTAAACATAGATTTAATTACGGGTACTGACTTAGTAGAAATGTGGTTGAATTATACTGATCCTATTTCCGAAGCAATTTCAATTGATCCACCCAATAACTTTCCAAAACAAATGGATACACCGATTTGATTTGTATAGAACTTATTAATTCGATTGATGCTTACGTTCATAACTATTTCGTAAGCATTCTTAATTTTAGCTTTATTCAATCAGTCAAAACATTTAAACTTCTACCCTAACTTTTGGGGGTCATCATAAAATCGTTCCACACTTTTTTGACATTGCTTTTAAAAATGTGTGAACAATGATCCTACCCTCTCGTTCACTCCTAATCCCACTTCCGAAACGACACTTCCATAATAAATTCATTATCACGTACATTAGCTACTGCTTTTCCACCCTGTTTATTAACAAGTTGCTGAACAATATGAAGCCCCAATCCAAGATGTGTACCCGTACGACTAGAATCCAGCCTATAAGTTCGATTAAAAATCTGTTGGAGTTTCGCAGCATTAATCTTCTCCACATCATTTACTGCCCTTAACCTAATGTATTCCTCTTCCTCTACAAAACTTATTTTTAAATAGCTTTTAGCATAAGTTAAAGCATTTTGAATGATGTTCGTTATAATCCGAACGGTTGCTTTGTTGTCAGCAAGAATAGGAGGTACACTCTCCTCAACCAATTGTACCTGTAATTGCTCTTTCTCAAAATCTTCATAGAACATTAGCATCGTATCTACAACAATTTGATCTAGAGACTGTTTCTCCATCGTCAATTTCTTGTCAGAGGAATCAAGTTGTGACAGTTCATAAAATAAATCTACAATCATCGTGAGATTATCGATTTTCTTCTCGATAATTTCTAAAAACTCTTTTCTATCAGCTTCCGATATAGTCGGATCTGTTAATAGCTCTGAAAATCCTTTGATCGATGTTAAAGGAGTTCGTAAATCATGGGAGATATTGGTGATTTCTTGCTTTAGTTCCATTTCTCTTCTTTCGACAGACTGTTGGTTCTGTTTGTATAATTGAATGAGCTGATTGATTTTCGTAGCAAATCTACTCAAGTTTTTATTATGAGTATTCGTACGAACTAATTCATTTGTCCCGAAATTTTTACTGATTTCCTCTAATTGTTTTGTCATCCTTCTAATATCCCAATGGAACAATAGAAGCTTGGAGATGGAAACCATCAGCAGGAAACCTAAGATTATGATAATCAACCAGCTATTCACTTTCATTCATCCCTTCTAATCAATCGATGTTTTGTTTTGCGAATCTATTTGCTCCGATGAATAAAACAAACAGTGAAATTCCGATGCCGATCACCCAAGATTCGTAACTGAATGGGACTGCTTCCACTATATAGTTTCCAAGGTTATCGTTAAATAACGTATTTGGCATATATTTATAGACATCGCTCAAGCCTTGAAACGGACGGAACAACATCCGGACAAGATTACTAGAGAATCCATATATAAATAATAGTAGGATAAAGATATAAACGTCTCGAACTTTCATCACTTTTAACACATGGGTTAAAATAAATCCACTTAAAACAAGTGGAGCCATATTTACACTCGCCATCAGAAAATTATGGACTGAATGATTATCCGTAATTAGTAAGCTCTCCCCTAGCGCGATCATTAAAAATATGCCAATGACACAAATTAGTACAAAATAGCTTAAAGTTAAGATTAGCTTCGACCAGAAGATCGTATTCCGTGAAATGCCGAAAGAAACAGTTTGTTTTATCAACGACATATCATCTTTGCTTGTGAGAGCCGAATTAAAAATGAACCCTATGATGATGATGATTAAACCTAAGGCAATGACATTGGAATAAAAATAATTACTAGTAGCATACGGGAAAGTAGGGTCCACTTTGTCTAAATATTGAAGAACAGTGGCAGCCACAACGATCAACAATAAACATATGACACTTGTAAAATGCACGCCTTTTTTACGGAGAAGACGATAATATTCGCTTTTCATATAATTAATCATTGTTACTTTCCTCCACTAATCCTAAGAAGTATTCTTCTAAATTCAGAGCTTCAATGCGAAACTCCTTCACCATCACACCATTATCAACTAAAAGGCGATTAATTTCTCCACTGCTCTCTATATGATTTTGGATAGAGATGACGTGATTAGGAAGGACTTTAAACTCTATATCCCCATATGCTCGGTCTAAAAGTTGTGCCACTTTCACTGAATTATCAACCGTTAGGACAATTTGTTTCCTACTCTTCTCTTCTAGAGCGTCTTTGCTTAAATCATCGAAGATTACACCATCTTTTATAAATACAAACCGAGTTGCTACCAATTTCAATTCCGTTAAAATATGACTAGAAATTAATATCGTAATATGTTTTTCCTGATTGAGCTTCCTCAATAATGTCCGGATTTCGATAATCCCCTCCACATCTAATCCATTGATTGGCTCATCCAGCACTAAACAATCGGGGTTACTTAAGAGACATAAAGCTATCCCTAATCGTTGCTTCATCCCCATGGAATAATCTTTAAATCGTTTCTTCTTTTCTTTTGCAAGACCTACAATTTCTAGAACTTCATACATACGTTTCTTGTCCACAACACCACGTTGAATCCGAAAATATTCTAGATTTTGAACTGCCGTAAAATCCGGGAAAAACGCAGGTGTTTCAATCATAAAACCCATTCTTTTTTTCTCTCGCTCTATCTCTTTACCAGATTTTCCAAAAAGGAGAACCTCCCCACTTGTCGGCATTATTTGGCCTGCAAGAACTTTGAATAACGTCGATTTGCCAGCACCATTCTTTCCAATTAATGCACAGATTTCCCCTTTTTCCACTGAGAAATCAAGCGGTTTCAGAACCTCTTGTTCCCTATACTTTTTCGTCAATTGACGTGTCTGAATGATCGTACTCATCTTTTCGACTCCCTTAACTATATTCGTTGTTATTTCCAGTTTAGCTTAGAAGTCTTTAAAATCCTTTAAGCAAATCATAAAGAAATCGTAAAGGTAAGAGTCACGTAAGCATAAAACCTACTCCCCAAATGGTCTTTATATATTCTTCCGTCGTAATTTCGGAAATTTTCTTACGGAGGTTCGAGACGTGAACGCTAATCGTATTATCATCACCATAATAAGTCCCCTTCCAAATACTTTCATATATTTCTTTTTTAGAAAGGGCACGCTCGGGATTGTTCATGAAATAGGTTAAAATATCAAACTCAGCAATCGTCAGCTGGAGCTCTTTCTCTTTTAATTTTACAGACCGTTTTTCCGTATTCATTTTAAGCTCACGCCAACCTATTTCCGCTGACTGTTCCGGTTGTGTGTTTGCTTTTCGTAATTGTACTTCCACTCGGGCCATCACTTCTTCTTGATGAAACGGTTTCGTTATATAATCATCTGCACCCATTTTCAACACTTGCACTTTATTTTCGATATCGACTTTGGCTGAAATGACAATAATCGGTACGGAACTCATTTCTCTAATCTCTCCTATAAGTTCCTCCCCACTTTTGCCCGGTAGCATCAAATCCAATAAAATTAAATCAAACATATTGTTTTGTATCTGCAACAAACCTTCTGTACCTGAATAGGCTGCGACAGGTTCCATATTCGCTTTTTCTAAAATTACAGAGAGTAGCCTACTAATCTCTTGATCATCTTCAATTATTAAAATGCGTTTACCTTCATACATCATGATCACCCATTTTTTAATATGTTTCGTTTTGTCCTTTGTTTCTATTAATTATAGCTTACTGGATGAGTTTGTTACTACTATAGGAAGCTATTGTTTTGTTATAATGTATTTAACAAAGGAATTTTCTTCAAGTGATAGAAATTAAATATGAAGAACTGCATATCCAATCCAAAAGTTACTAAGAAGAGAAGTGATGATAATTTGAAATATAAACCTTTTTTTATTTTTATAACGTTCATACTATTAATTAGTGCGGTAGGAAATATTATAAAAAACACAAAAAAAGAATACCCAGAAATAAAAGAACAATTTATTGATTATTTAACGAACTCTCACGATTTAGTGATTTCTAATGGTTATGTTTATAAATCTAGTCGAAGTACTAATGGCGTAGAGGAAGGAGATTTCATCGGGGTATTTTACGACGAAAGAGACCCAAGTTTTATGATCCAACTTTCGATTGACCAACAAAACAATTCTATTCGGGACACATTTGATAGTAAAACATTTTGGATACGACAAGAAATATTTGAAGTGATGAATAAATATAGAAAAGACAATGAGTTCAACGGATATCTTGATTTTTCACCAGAAGGTATACGAGGACCTAGTTTAACTTCAGTTACTTATGGGAGTATTAATCCCACGATCAATTATTCAGTTATCAGTGAAGAAATAGATATTGAAAAAGAATTAGAGGCAGATTTTCACATTGCAAAAGAAGTAAATGAAATCATAAAAAAACATTATGATATGGAATTAAATAGAGTAGGAGTCACATACTTTGAACGAAGTGGTTTTGATTTTGAAAGTTATCTAGAACAATATAAAAAAAATAACGGTGAAGGTATATACGGTAGTTCTATTACAAGCTATGGTCATTTAAATAAGCCTCATGTGTACGGTGTGAAAAATGTGTCAGCTCCAATTAGAGTATTTGAATATGGAGTTAGTATATTTGAAAAAGCGGATTATCACTTGCGGTTAGATAATCTTGAACAATTTAAAGACGAAGCGAATAGAAACTATAACGAGCAATATAAAAAGGCCGATTCAAATTAAAGTGTATCGGCCTTTCTTGTTTTTTGACAAGCTTGTTAGTAGTCATCCAAAACTTTCCACTTTTATAATTCCCTAAACGGCTAGCAAAAGCTACATTAATACAAAATTCACACTGTCGCTACTATAAAAAAGCTTCGACACTACGAGGGTATGCAAATTCAATCTTCAACATTTCCCACATGTTTATGTTTCCTTTACTTATTGCCCCTGAAAAAATAATTCCAACCTCTATGGACCTCATCATGTGTTCACCACATGCGACAGTAAATTCCTTTCCGGGTAAATCTCTGTTATTTGATTTCAACAATTGCACACGAAAGCTCTGTTTATTTTTCCTGATTATTTGAAACAAACCTTCTACCGTTTTGCCGCCATCAGATATTTTTCCACTTAGCATTTTTCGAAAAACAATACTAGGGTCATAAACATAAGGTAATTCGACAGCTTTTATCAACTGATTTTCCTCTTCTGTAAGGAACGCTGCTGTATTTTCCATTGCATCTGTACTTTTCCCTTTTTGCTTTAACCATTGAAAGAATAATTTTAACGTACTGATCATGTCGGTTATTTGTTTCTTCGTCATTGTCTCAAACATGTTGAAATAGTCTAGTGTTAATACTTTGTTCCAGTCTTCCATATCAAGATCTCGTAAATCTACGAACCCGTTTTCCTTTAAAACTAGATTCAAATCACATAAGCTCGTAAAGTATTTACGAACTGTGTTTCCTTTCTTTCCTTTTGTTTTTTCTTTATAGAAATCGACGAAATCCGCTGTGTAAAACGGTAGATGTTCTAAGTGTAACTCTCTTAATAAAGGTATATCCTCTTTTTTATATTCGAAAGGCTTCTCATTATTTACTAGTAAGGTCATTAACTCTAGAGTATATTTCCTCATTACCTCTCCATACGAAAGATTTTCTTCTTTCATTATTTTTTTCACTTTTGCTTTTACCCGTAGAACATATTTATAATCAGTGAATACTCTTACCCCGTTAAAATAATGTTTTCCATTAAACTCTTCCAATAGTGCAATTGTTCCATAGCCTATAGTTAAATTATTTGGAACATTCGTTTCTACAATTGGAACGATATACTTTTCATTTGTCATTACGTCCCACATCGTATAATAATTGTCGTTTACTTCTATCACCTGAATTAGCTGGAAGTTTAGATCTGTCCACACTTTAGCAAGCTCTTTCTGCTCTCGGACTAAACCGTTAGCTTGCTCTTTGTAAAACCACTCCATACCACGAAGGCCGTTATTGTATACTTGGATAAATACTAGAAAAAAGGGAAACAACGTGTCTCTACGCTGACGTTCTATCTTGTTATTTGTTCTCTCCTCAAAAACTCTTTCATAATCCTCTACATCTTGTCTGCTTAAGTTCTCATATAAAAAACGGATTACTTTAGTAGTTAACACATGCTTCTCTTCATAAAAACGTTTCTCTTTTAAGCTATGTAAATCTATAATATTGTCTTTTTGCATACAACACTTTTTATATTTTTTCCCACTGCCGCATGGGCAGATATCATTTCTATTTATTTGCATTCAAATAATCCTCACTTCATACTCTTCTTTCCTTTTAGAATAACGGTTTCGGCGCTAACTTTCAAGAATTTCTCTAATATTGAAGAATGTCCCTACTAGGACTAACGTGCCCCTCTTGATCTTCTTATTATGGTCGAGGAAGAATTCTTTTTAGAAGTTTTATAATAAAGAGACTTACGAACTGCCATAACCAACTATACAACAAGGAAAATACCAAAATTGCTAAAATAACGACACCACTAAAGTTTGTTGTTACGGAAGGTCCCAATATCGGAAATTTAAATCCATATAGTAAGATAATGATTCCTAGAGACAAACATATAGCAGCAAATGGAATAATGAATATGCTCCTTCTTAAGTACTTGAGACCCACTCCTAGAGCTAATCCTAATAAACCTGTCGTAAATGGAAACACCCATAGTTCACTTGGTTGAAACATCGCTAATAGAAAAATAGTAACGAAATAAGTCATGGTCCCAATTTTTAATGATAGTAAACTCGCAATTACTAGTGGAGCCGTACTCATCATGCTGAATAGATAACCTATCCCAGCGAAAATTCCTGCAGATTGTAGCATAAAAGCTATTGCTCCTAATAGCGCACCGATTACTAGCTTCTTCGTTTGAGAAAAACCGCCCACTTTTAAGGCTACTTCTTCCACCTCACCCTTACGCATAAGACACCCCCATTAATGATAAATGCAGCGAGAATGAAATTTATTCACTTGTTTACTTTCATGAAGAGTACACCCTAAAACGGACTATTCCTTCATTATTGTTCATATATTTATTGATGGAAAAATGATGGGAGTGTGAGGGGGTTGAATAAAGTGAAGGTTGGCTTGCGACCTATTTTGAATGGAATAAATTTGCCTACGGTCTTGAAAACTGCAATTCTTCCTGGCGACTCAGTGGAACGATTATTTATCGCCTCTCAAGTCGGAGAGATTTTTTTTGTTGGAAACGGAGATGTCCGAACTTTTTTAGATATACGCCAGCAAGTCTTAGACCTTGGTACTTCGAATGGCGGTTATGACGAGCGAGGCTTACTCGGGTTAGCGTTTCATCCTCAATTTTATTATAACGGACTGTTTTATCTTCATTATTCCGTGGCAGGTACACAAGGTCCAGGTGCTCCACACGATTCCTTTGAACCGGACCATTGTGACCCTAATACGTTAAATTTACAGTGGAAGAATAGAGAAACCGAATACGACCATATCGATACGGTGGAAGAATGGATAGTTCAATCGAACGGGCAACCAACAAAACGACGAACTTTACTTAATTTAAGAAGACCTTTTTATAATCATAACGGCGTCAATAGTTTAAATTTTTCACCAGAAACGGGGAAACTTGTGTTAACAACTGGAGATGGTGGTTCGGGTTTTGATCCGTATAATCTTGCTCAAAAAGATTTAGAAATTGCGGGGAAAATTATTGAAATCGATGTAAGTATGATGACAAGCATCCAGCAACCACCTGCCGTGACACGTTTTCATGAACTTCCGGTACCAATTCAAGAAACATTAACTGTAACAGCAAAAGGAGTGCGCAACATCCCAGGAATTTCTTATCAACGAAATTATAATCATTATATTAAATATGTAGGCCAGGTCGGGCAGGCTTTGATAGAGTCCATCTTTGCCTATATGAATTATAAACCAATCCCAGTCACACAACTTGTTCAAGCTTCTATTCCAAATACAAAATGGAATCAAAAAGGGTTTATTAATCTCGGCTGGCGAGGCTGGGAAGGGAATTTACCTACTCCCATTGTGGAGGATTGCTCGGAAGATTCCGACTTGAGTAAAAAAACAATTGCCTTTTATAATGAAGCTATTAAAATGACAGGAAAACGACTTCAGCCTTTAACTAGTTATTACCATGAAGAACCAAGACGTGATAAGCTTGGAGGAACAGCACTTACTGGAGTTCAAGCTTATATGGGAAATGACATTCCAGCATTAAAGGGAAGCGTTGTTTTTTCAGACTTTGCTCGGAAAGGAATTGATCAAGGTCCTGGTCAAGGGTTTTTAGGTTACACTAGAGTTAGAAGCGATTCAATAGAAAATGACTATAGCATTATTGAAACGGATTATGATTTTGGAGACAAGGCAGCTCATTATACTAGCCTAGGAACCAATCTCTCTCAAACTAAGCTATATTTAGGAGTTTACGGCTCAATGAGGGTGACCGATTATAATCAAGGCTCTGTTTTTGAAATTGTTGGGAGATAGTGGCTCAAGGGCACAGGCTTTCTGTGCAAACTTTTCATGAATGAATCCACCCTCATAAGCTTTTCAGCGCAAGGGTGGATTGTTTTTTTATATTGATATTTTCATAAACTTACTAACATCTTTAAATCCCATTTTCTCATACAATGCCATTGCTTTTTCGTTATGTGCATAAACGTTTAGTCTTACATCACTATATCCTAAGTTTCTAAATTCTTTTATAGCTTCTTCTATCAATAATTTGGAGTAACCATTCCCTCTGTAAGGCATTTTTACATATAGGTCATTAATCCAGCCAATTTCTTCTCCCGTTAAATATTCAATCGCTTTATCGATTTGAATCCAACCGAGAAGTGTTTCACCATCCATTAAGCAAAGGAAATAGGCATTATATTTTGCAGAATGCTCATACGCTTCAATCATTTTTTGTCTATTATCTTCCGAATCATGGTTCGTTGCTTCTTTACGGTTCTCGCCTGCTAGTTCATAAATTTCCTCTATCTCTGCTTCTGTAGCCTCTTTAAACTGTAACCCCATATATGCACCTCTTACCTCAATTTATATTTTCCCCATCCATATTTCCATTAAAGCATTTTGCGAACAGAAAAAGAAGAGCGAGAAATGTCCCCTACTCCATTTTTTTCAAGGAAATATTTAAGTTTGTGGAACGACTAACCCTATCTGTTGCGTTGCTCAAGGAGAATTTTTTAAGAAATTAATGTAATAGCTGCATTAATACATACACATCTCTCTATTAATTTTTCTAGACAATAAGAATGTACGTTCGTTATAATTTAGATGTAACTACATAATGCAGATGGGCGGTTGACCATCTCCTTTCGAAACGGAGGTGGTATTAATGGTGACTTATGAAGCTATGCATTTGCTATTTCATTTCGGTATGTTTATTGTGACATCCTTGACAGCGGTAATAGCCATAATCACACTTGTCACCAATAAGAAAGAGAAATAACCGCCCATTGACCGAATGATAGCGGTTACTTCTCTTGTACTTTCATCTATTTCTAAGGTCAGCCGCTCTTCTGGCGGCAAGTAGTTACATGGATCGAGTGTTCCAGCACTCGATCTTTCTTATATTATATATTGAACTTACTTTTAAAATCAACATTTGTGTTGGAGTAGTAAAATCTAATCCCACTGTCACTAATTCCTCTTCTTAAACGGAATCTGCATAATAAATTCATTCTCATGGACAGTAACTACTGCTTTTCCACCATGTTTGTTAACAAGTTGCTGAACAATATATAGCCCTATCCAAGTTGAGTACCTGTCCGACTAGAATCCAGCCTTATTATCATTCAAACAGTTTTCTCCATCAACTCTTTATTTCTACGAATCGAAGGTCATATTTAGTGCCTACTATTTTTTCGGTAACCTTTGAAATCAGATCACTGTACCTTGCTTCTAACCAATCCAACTGAAAGCTGTTCGCACAATTAATAACTAATACTCCATCCACTAATTCACCATTTGTCTGTTTAAACCAAGTATCAAATGAAGGAGAAGATATTTCATTCTTAATTTGTTCTAAAACATTCCCCCACACATCTCCGACTTGCTCCTATGTAAACTCCATCTTGTCATTTTTCGGAGCACTACATTTGAGCTTCATTTTATAAAAGTCCTTCTCTGACAGGTGTTTAGAAAACTCAAATAAAACTTCAGCTTCTTTGTCTTTATGATTTCTAAATGCTTCCTCTATTTTTTCCATTTCTTCTTCCTTTAAATATACTTTCATTTGTTCGTTAAATGCACCGTATTTAGTGCTTAACTGCTGTAATTTGCTAAATTCGTCTTTAGTAAGAACTGAATATTTGAACAATACAAAGGCATCATTGAAATTACCATTTTTAAATGCCTTTTTAATCCGTTCTTCATCCATTTGCTTATACATTTCTTTATTACTAATTTCGCTCATAAAAATTCACCTCTTAGCTTCAATTTATACCTTTCAATTAAAACTATAAATTATTTAAAAAATAGAATTAAAAGCTGAGAGGTTATTGATTAAGTTCAATTGCCTCTTGAATCATAGAAATAAACAAATCCGGTTTAATGTCCTCTAGTTTTTTCACCTGTATATGACGCATTTGTTTACCTGTTCCTTGAAGTACACCTTCCTTGTCAGAAAGGTCTGACCCTCGATAAAACCCTAGGTTCACATGTTTTTTTGCAGCGGCTAAATAACATACTAGTCCATTTTGTGCGTAGCTCGGTTTAGACCATTTAACCTCTTCGATAATTTCTGGAGAAGACTTAAATACAAGCTCTCTTAGGTTATTCGTTATTTCCTGAATAGGCTCAGGAAGTGTTTCAATTAATTTCGTGACTTCTATATTTTCTCTTGGATTCATATTGCCCTCCTATATATCGTTATGAACTAGGTTAATTAAAAGTATTTCCCTTAAATAAAAAACATCATCACAGTCCCATTGATTGTCAATGCAATGACATGATATCACAATGAAACATCAATCATGTAACCCCTTGCCATCGAGGATTTGCTGAATATATTTTTCAACCCTTGTTTCTCGAGTTTTCGATTGTTTAGCCTGTGAAAAATAAATAACATATGCTCTTTGCCGTCCGGGAGTCAATGCTTGAAAAGCTGTTTTCAAGATAGGAATTTCATCAAATTTATTTTGAAGCTCTTCAGGAATTATTAAGTCGGTTTTTTCTTTGAAATTCACTTCCAAGCCGGCCTTTTCGACATCTATAGCCTCATTAATATAGGATTTTATTATGTGTTCCATCTCATCAATTTCTCGAACCTCGGTGAACCGAATCTGGCGTTGTGCCTGTGAATTCTCTCCAGGTTTGATTAGGACCCCTTTCGCATCCTTTAGCAATACACCTTTAAAAAACATAAGCGCACAATATTCTTTAAACCCTTGAATGATCACGACATTACTTTCCTGAAATGTGTAACAAGGTTTGCGCCACTTCCATTCTTCGGTCAACCCACAGTCTATTATGATTGTTCTCAATTTCCCCATTTCTTCCCGCCACTTTTTTTCATTACTTACATATTCATTAACCTTTAAATTCATTTTACTGTTTGTCAACAAGTAACACTCCCCTCTTCTTATCTCTAAATTGTCAACTGATAGCAACCTCCATATATTTTAACTTCAATGTATTATTTTATTAAAAGTAACCAACCTTTTGGTTTAAGATTTTCTACAAAAATAGCATTTCTCCTTCTTGAATACATTTCGCCACTCCTGCTCTTTCCACCTTTTTTCAAAAAAACTAGATTTTAGAACGAAGTTTCTATAATATTATTATTGAAATAGTTAAAATTGTTAAAAAAGGGGAAGGGGAGTTTTCATGAGTCAAGATTTAGGTCATAAATATTATAAAGAACTAATTAATTTACAAGATGTAGCAGGGGTCGAGGCTCAACTTCAAAGTTTACTAGATGCCCCAATTGAATCCGCTTCTGACCTAGAAGAGTGGTTAAAAGATGAAAAGGATTTAGATGTAAAACTTTCGGAGGCGTTAACAGGTCACCGAGTCGACTTCTACCGGAACACAGAAGATGAGGAAATTAAGGCAACTTTCCTTCACGATCAGCAAAACATTCAACCACTTTTAATGAAATATGAGGCTAAACTGAATGAAAAATTTTGTGAGTCTCCTTATGTAAAAGAGTTAGATGAAAAACGTTACGGATTGATGCGAAGAGTTCGAGAGTCGAAAGTTAAACTGTTCAGAGAAGAGAACATTCCTTTAATGGTAAAAGAACAAGAACTTAATACTAAATACAGTGAAATTATGGGCGGGTTAACCGTTGAATGGGAAGGCGAAGAAAAACCGTTTCCTTATATCCAATCCCAACTCGATTCGTTAGACAGAGATGTGCGAGAAAAAGCATATCGCGCAATGGGCTCAGCGATTAAACAAATTAAGCCAGAGATGGATGCAATTATGGACGAGCTCGTTCAACTACGCCACCAAATCGCTTTAAATGCAGGCTTTGAAAATTATCGTGATTACATGTTTGTCGTGAAAAATCGTGAGTATACGGTCCAAGATTGTTATGATTTCCATGAAAATGTTGAGAAACATATTATCCCAGCTTGGAATCGTCTTGCAGATGTTTTTAAGTCGAAGCTTGGTGTGGATACATATCGCCCTTGGGATAATACGGCTAAATTAATGAAAAACCCTCCATACTCCGAAGTGTCTACGCTTATGGATGGCGTTTCTGAGATGTTAAAGGATACAGATCCATACTTTGGAGAACGTTTCGATTATATGAGAGAAAAAGGGTTACTAGATCTTGGCGACCGAAAAGGAAAAAGCCCAGGTGGTTTCTGTACCTCTCTACCTGTTTCAGGGGATACGTTTGTTTTCGCAAACTTTAGTCCGTCGTTTTTCTCTCTCATCGCATTAATTCATGAAATGGGACACGCCGTAAATGGGTACCTCCAGTTCTCGGAGAACGGTCCTATTGAAGACTACCAACACCGAATGGAAGTTGCGGAACTGTATTCTCACGGGATGGAATTACTCTTATTAGATAAGCTTGATCGTTTGTATACAGAAGAGGAAGATTTTAAGAGTGCACAACGTGAAGAGTTAAAACGCGCATTTACGATGTTATTCGGTCCGTTGTCAGGTGATCTCTTCCAGCATTGGATGTATACGAATCCTAATCATACTGCGAAAGAGCGTGACGAAAAGTACTTTGAAATCTCCAAACGTTATGGCTTAAACCCTGTTGATACTTCTGGGTTTGAGGAGGCAATTGGGATGAGCTGGGTAGGCACCCTTCATTATTTCCAAGTTCCTTTCTATAACATTGAATACTCTATCTCGATGCTAGGTTCTTTACAATTACTAGAGAACTATCAAAAAGCTCCAAAGGCAGCTGTTGAAGCATTTAAAAAAGGTGCAGGTGCCGACTACAATCAATCGATCGCAGCTATTTACGAAGAAACTGGCGTTAGCTTTGACTTCTCTGAGCCAGCTGTTAAGCGAATGGGTGAATTCTTGGAAAAGGTTATTCAAGATATTCATTAAGGTGGGACAGAGGGACAGGTTCCGCGTCCACACAATTTCTGGAAATTGTAGTTTCGTTTCTAGTTTAAAATCGTAATAAAACAATATATATAATACTGATAGCGCTGGTAACACTATCAGTCCACACAATAGTAATTTCCCTTCAGTCACCGTTGTGGTCAAAACAACTCACCCTGTTAAGCTGTGCGGCTCAAGGGTGGGTTATTTTTTTAAACGATACACTAGCAAATGCTAGCATTAAAAGTAATGTGTCATAAATAAGCATCCCCCTATCTGAAGTAGTATTAAATCTCGCAGCACAACTTTATTTGCTCAAACCCCGATTCGTTTAGCCATTTACCTTTAAGCAATCAAAAGGGTAAGTTTTTAATGGTATTAAGAAGATTACCCTTTTGCATATGACCTTAATTCCGTAACGATTTTTAGTCGGACCTTTTCAGCGGTTTTTGACCTGTCCCCTCGTGAAATTTTTTCAGTATTTATTTATGATTAAAACAAAAGATAAAAGGAACAGATAATATAAAGGAGTTCGTTTTAAATGAAAATAAAAGCTGCCGTTACACATGGAAAAGGACAAGTGTTTAGGATTGAAGAGGTAGAATTAGCTGAGCCGAAAATGAATGAAGTATTAGTAAAAATTGTAGCTACTGGTGTGTGTCATACAGATGCTGTTGCTCGTGATGCAGCTATTGCCCCATTGCCAGCCGTATTAGGACATGAAGGTGCAGGTATTATTGAGCGACTTGGTCAAGGTGTTACTACCCTAGAAGAAGGAGATCATGTCGTACTTTCATTCGCACACTGCGGTCATTGCCAAAACTGTTTGACTGGTCACCCAACTGTTTGTGAAACTTTTAATGACCTAAACTTTGGTGGCGTTGCTAATGACTTTTCCCATCGTCTAAGCCATAATGGGCAGGAACTCTCTACATTCTTTGGACAATCCTCCTTTGGTACATATGCTGTTGTTCATGAACGCAATGTAGTAAAAGTAGATAAAGACGTCGATCTTACATTACTCGGTCCGTTAGGCTGTGGGATTCAAACAGGTGCAGGAACTGTATTAAATAGCCTACAACCGGAATTTAGTTCGACCATTGCTATTTATGGTGCAGGTGCTGTGGGATTAAGTGCAATCATGGCTGCAAAAATCACTGGATGCAAACAAATCATTGCCGTAGACATACACGAAAGTCGTTTAGAATTAGCAAAAGAACTTGGTGCAACTCATGCTTTAAATGGATCACAAGTTGATGTTGTCAAGGAAATTAAGGCGATTACAAATGGCGGTACAAACTATGCTGTCGATACAACTGGGGTACCTCCTGTTGTTCGCCAATGTTTACAAGCATTACGCCCGTTAGGAAAAGCAGCGATTGTTGGGGTAACCCCTGAAATGAACATTGATGTGCATAATGATATTATGGCAGAAGGAAAAACTATGATGGGAGTCATTGAAGGAGATGCAGTTCCCCGTGTATTTATTCCTCAGCTTGTAGAATATTACAAAGCAGGCCGATTCCCAATTGATAAATTAGTTAAATACTATGAATTTGAACAAATTAACGAAGCATTTGAAGACTCTAAAAAAGGTGTAGCCATTAAACCTATTTTGCGTTTTAACTAATCAAAACAGGTTCAGCGTCCACACATTTTTGGAAATTGTAGTTTCGTTTCTAATAAATGTACCGGCGACGCTCCCGTATAAAACAACATATATATAAGGACTGATAATGCTGGTAACACTATCAGTCCATATTCAAGGGAGTCAGCATTGTGGATCAAATACGACTCACCCTGTTAAGCTGTGCGGCTCAAGGGTGCGTTATTTTTTGTTTTTAAAAGATACGGTAGTCAAAAAAAACAAGCCAATACTTTGATTATCTCAAAGCATTGGCTCTATTGATATTCGACTTATGATTAGGCTCGGGTTTGAAACCAATATTCCTAAGGAAGACTATCTAGTTCGCCTTACACCTCACTACCTACTTCCTCCCCCTGATATATCCGAAAAGCAGGAACAATCGTGTCGGAGACGATTTCTTTTCCTTTTTCGCGGATGAAGTCTAGTTTATAGTAGGCTTCAAATCGTTGACTGATCTCTGTTTTGACGAGTTCAGGTGGTGTGACGACGATAAATTGGAACTTTAGTTTTTCCGCAACAGCGAAGATTGGGTCCAGAACATGGGCAGATGCCGCTTGGCCGAATGGGTTATCACAAACTAACGGTACCCAACTTTGATCTGTTTCGCCTTTCACGGAAAGTAGCATCATCATCATGACCATGCGGGCTGATAGCTTTTGTCCACCACTTCCATCGGATTTCGTTTTCGATCCTTGGTTGATCGTTTGCCACGTTGAATAATGTTCCTTCAGTGGTTTCCCGTACATGAAGGCATTATCTGTACGCATATTGTAAACGAGTAACTCTGGATATCGATTTCGTAGCGATACGAATAAAATTTGTTCATCACTAATGAGTTGCTTTATTTCATTGTCTAACGCACGATTATTGTCATCAATCATATCAAATTGTTTCGTAATTTTGTTAATGGCCGAAACAAAGTGCTGCTTTAGAAGTGGCTCGATGTCCTCCACCTTTTTCGGTAAAATATCTTCTTTCAGCTGGACGAGTGGGAATGTTCCTCGTTCGTTTTTCAATTTCATTTTCGCAATCATTGAACGGATTGCCTCTGAAATGCTCATCACTTTCATACTTGCACGACTAGCCCAGAAGTTTTGCGCTTTTTCTGCTCGTTCTTTGTCGCGCTCTAATTGCTCTAATCCACTTTGTGAAAAACGTTTCATGTTTTTAACGATGCTTTGAATATGGGAATAGTGTCTTGTGTCCATATGATCAAGTGTCGTCAACACTTCATTTTTAAAGCGAATCTCCCAATCTTTACCTTCTATGAGTAGCTTTAAGTTTCTTAATGCTTGGTCAATTTTCGCATGCTTTTCTTGCCCTTCTTCTTGAATAGCTTGATGCTGCTCACACCAGGTTAAAATACATGCTTTGCCTTGACTTTTTATTATTTCGACTTCTTCGTCCGTAAATGCGGAAGCTTCCTCTTTTAAAATAACAGATAACGTTAAAATATCGCCTTCATAACCCGCGATGTTCGTTTCTGTTTCTTTTTGACGCTTTTCAACCCTCTTGATTTCGTCTTTCGTTTGTTTCGTTTGGTCTTTAATTTCCACTTCTTTTACTTCAAGATCAAGGTCTTCCCATTCTTCTGGATGTTTTTCATGTTTTGCTATCTTTTTACTTGCTTTCGTACGTTGTTCCGTCGCATGCTGTAGAGATGTTTCTGCTACTGTTACAGCTGTTCCTTGAGCTCGTTCTTCTTTTTCAGCTGCTTTTGCTTCCTTTTGGGCAGTTTGATGCATACTTTCTACTATGCTTACCGGTTCCTCAGGTACTGGTGCTTCTTTCCAGTCTTCCTTTTGAGTGGCAAGCTTTTTCTCGATTTTTAGCTGTTGCTTTTGTTCCGTTTCTTTTTTAGCTTGAAGAACGAGTAGCTCTTGTGCCTGTTCTTCTTTAGACTTTTGTAGCTGCTTAAGCTCGTCCATACTCCCATTGATTTCTTCTAACAAGTGTAGAGAAAGACTTGGTACTTCTTCACTTTCCTCTGCTTTTTCATTCGTAGGAAAAGCTGCTTCTTTCACAAAGTAGGCGATCTCTTTAATATTTTGTTCGGTCGTAAGCTTCCATTCCACATATGTTTGATTCCACTTACTTTGTAGTTCAACAATTTGTTGGTGCTCTATATTCAGTTCTTGTTGCTCTTTACTTAACGTTTCCTTTTGTTTCTCTTTTTCTTGCTTCACTCGTTTATTTTCTTGATGTACTGTTTTTTCTTTTTCGAACTCCTCGAGCGATCCAACATCTTTTGTCAGCTTCTCGAGTTTATCTGCTGTTTTATCTAACTGTTCTTTCAACTGAAGCTGTAATTCTTTTTCCTTTTCCTCTTGGACAATAACGTCTTGTAATTCTGTTTTCTTCGTTGATAGTGCGTTCGTCTCTTGAGTTAAAGCTTTTTCGATATCACTGGAAAGCTCTCTAGATAAAAAGCGGTCCATCTCTTTTAAAATGTGTCGAAGAGTTGCTTCCGTTTTATCCATTTCACTTAGCGTTTCTTTCTTTTCTTCTAGCTGTTTAGCAATCTCTATTTTCCAGTTCGTGAAGTTGTTTTTATTTGTTACTAGCTCTTTTTCATTCCCATTGATAATGACAAAAGAGCTAGCATGTTTCTCGTCCGTCATTTCTTCTCGTAAAAATATCGGGACTGGACTTTTATACATTCTACCTGCTAATACTTGCTGGTTCACTTTTTCCCATTGTTGGCCATTTACGACTAAGCCGTACGGAAGAAGTGGATAGGTGGACGTATATTTCTCCAACTGATCAGCAGTTAATGATTGCAGAAATTGTGTTCCATAAAACACATCAATGCCCGTTTTCTCATCAATCCATTCTTTTAATTCCTTCACATCTTTATTCGGAATCCAGAAGGGCTCGTCATTTAAAGAGTGGTCGATTTGTGTTTCCCACAGTTCTTTTTTCAAAAGTTCACTTTGTTGCTTGTTTTGACTAAGCATCTCTTCTATTTGGATCGTATATTTCGATAAAAGAGAGTTAGTAAACGGCACTGTGACGTCATCTAGTAAACCGTATAGTTTATCCGCTAGTTTCGCTTCTCTTCCATCTTGCTTTTCTTTTGATACCTTTAATTCTTCTATTTTTTTCTCTAAATAGGTAATCGATTGGCCAAGTGTACCGTGTGAAGTTGCTAGCTCATTTTGTTTTTTACTAGATTTTTTATCTTTCTCTTTTAAATCTTCTAAACTAGTCTTCTTATCCTCGATTTGTTTGAGGAAATTTTCCTTTAAGCCTTGTGAATCATACGTTAGGCGGTCACCGTATTGTTTAATCAGTTCAGCTTCCTTCACTTCAAACGCGTGTATTTGTGTGTATAGGAAATCAATTTCGGTGCTAAGCTTAGCTATCTCTGTCGTCTTTTGTTTATCTACTCTAGAAAGCTCTTTTTCTTTTTTCCTCAAGAATTTTTGATAACCGAAATATTGTGTAACAGCTTCTTGTAATGTAGTAGACGCCTGCTCCCATTCTTTCGTAGCTTCGACTTTAATTTCATCCATTCTTTGATTCACTTCTGCTAAGCCACTATTTTGTTCTAATTTTGCAATTTGCTGCGTAAGAACACTTATTGTTTGTTCGTTTTCGCTCCACTCTTTCAACAAAAGGTGAAAAGTTAACTGTTCTTTTCGTTCCAGTTTTTCCGTGACGATTTCTTGAAGGGAGCTATGTTTCTCTTTTTCTTCTATTAATTTCTTCTCCCAATTCATAACTTCGCGGTGGGCTTTTGCATATTCGAGATTGTCTCTTTGAAAGCGTAGATCTTCCTGCTTTACATTTAAGTTCTCCATCTCTTTCTCTAAAGCAAGCTGGTCTTCCTCTTCCTTTTGCTTTACATACTCTAACGCACCGAGCAGCTGTCTACCTTCTGTTGTACTGCGATTTATTACCTCTTTATGGTCGACTCCAATTGCTACATGCTCTTCAAACGGTACTATATCTTCTAGAAACTCTTTATGCGCTTGCTCTCTTTTTAGTAAAACTGGTAGATCCTTTGCAATGCTAGCTTGGCTCTTAAAAATTTCCACTAGATCATTTTTTTGATGTTCTGTACGTTGGAGCACTTGGCTAACAGTTGGAATAATACGTTTTTGGAACAAGGAATGATCATCCTCTGCTCCCTCAAAGTATTTACCAACTCCACCTTCGTCCTTGTTAATTTCTTTTAAAATATCCCAATCTTTACGGTTAATACCGTACGTATCAAGAATTCGGTAGTGTTTTTTCGTATCTCGGTAAACGTCATAGCCATTCCATTTTAAATAATCGGTAAGACTCTCCGTTTCCACTACCTCACCGTCTTTGTATAGTGGAATATGTTCTAGAGCTGCTTCTTCTTTTCGCTCGAGCTCTTTCGTGTAAAATCTAATATCAGGAATAATCTTTGCCTCTTGCTCTAATGTTTTCGTTTCGTTACCACTTTCCTCACTCATCGAGATTCGTTGTTCTGCAGAGAACATTCCCCCTGTAATGAGATGGCGACGGTCTGCTCCGTCTAACTCCCATTGAATGAGCACATGAAACGTATACGGAATAAATTGTTCTTTATTATTAAAGAAAAATTGTTGATAATAACGATTGTTTTGTTTCCCCCATGAAGTTCCTGGCTTAAGAATTTGGAAAATGGTTTGTAGAAACACTCCTTTTCCGCCACCATTCATCATCGCAATGAGACCGTTTGTGGACGTATCATCATTATGAAAGTTAAAGGTAGTATCTTTATATTGCTTTTGCATGCCATCGTACTTCAGGCCAACAATTCTAATTCGATGTATTCTCGGCATGCTCTTCCTCCTCTGTTGTCATTAATTTCTTAAATAGTTCGTAGCGATCATAGTCGTGGTACAAGTATTCTATCCGTTCAAAAAGCTCTTGCTTTGGAATTGCCTTTGGAATATCGTCGCGGTCAAGAATGACGATTAACCCTTCCGTCTCTAATAACCGCATACTGCTAGCAATTAACCCAATTCGCGTCCGTCTATTTCCTTTTTTTAAGCCATAATCATCTGTGTCAACCTCCATGAACTTCCACGTTGTCACAACGTCTTTCATATCAATTCGTTTTTCTTCTCCGTATGTAGGCTCCGATTTAAGAATGCTATCCCAATTTAATATAAGATCATTCACTTGTCTTTCTAACGCATAATAGCTAATCCCTTCCCGCTTCGTACGAATTTTTGCTGCTTGGTTGCGGTCGATCGTAGCTAAAAAGGCCATGATAATTACACTCATTAGATGAAAGTGCTTCTTTGTTTCCACTTGCTTATGCTTGTCTTTCATATGAGTAAAATTCGTCGCAAACGTAGAACCTGTCGGCTGCACAACTAAATGAATACGCTTTGGGGCTTCAATGATATATGTACCTGATTCGTCTGCTAATAAAAGAACGGTCTGTCTTACTTCTGGTTCAAAGTATGTTTGAAAATGTTCACTAGATTCGTCGATTACTTTTTCTTTTAATAAGGTGAAATAGACAGCGGAGGCTTTTTTAACTGTTTCTGCATTCATCATTTCCCCTCCTCTACACATATTTTAAATGGAGTAATTTTCATTCGATTCCACTGAAATGGTTCAGCTAGGTGGTCGAACTCTGTATATAATTTTGATCCTTCAAACACTTGAAATTGCGGATATTCCTGCATTAGTTTATAAAGAAGAATTTCCCGCTCATCACTCAATGTTTCTTCCTTTCGATGCAGCACTTGAACCTTCAATGGCTTTTTATCAAACATCATCCATAGATCAATCGTTTCGGATTCTTCAAACCATAGATTTTGTACTTCTAATGGTAGCTCTGCTAGGTTTGTTAACGAAAACTCTTTAAATGTTTGAAGATATTGAAATACATAGCTCCAGGCGGAAATAACAGAATTCCAGTCGGTCACTCGCTTCCTAGTCGTATTTTCCTCTACCTCATCCTCTATTTCTACCTCATTTGTTTGGATTTCATTAAATTCTTGTTCTCCCCAAATCCAATCAAGTGGCAAAATAAAATCATTTTTTGGTGAAAATAAAGGTGACAGTATCCGTTCAATGGCGGTGAAAGATTGAACACCTTCTTTTAGTACCCAGTTTTCATAAAAATGCTCTCGGAACGAAACTAAGCTGTTTTCCCAAAAGAGGGAAGGATTTTCTACCTTTAGTTTCATTTCGTAGGAAATATTTTGAATAACAAGCTTCGCAAAACGATCATGTAATTGCCGTGTATGGCCGATTTTTTCTTGCAGAAGAATGAGCTCCTTTTGTAAAGAATCATCTTCTTCATTTCTTCGTTTCGTTTTTTCAATCATGCTAGAAATGGTACGGAAGTGATTTTTTTCTTCTTCAAATTGCTTCTCAATCTCGATGCGATTGTCTGCTCTTTGCATTTCCGCTTCCATTAATAAAATTTTAGGATTGTTCGTCATTTCCTTTTGAAAAGAGAATTCATTTGCCATTAAGCGGTTTACCCGTGAAATTAGGTGATCGAGGTTACGCGTAGCTTTTCGAAAATTACCGTTTTTAATTAACTGCATACTATACAGCTGTTCAATAGTGATGGAAAACTCCTCCGCCATCTCTCTACTCATAAAAATCATTTCTTGCGCGACATCTGTCAGCTTATAAACAATTTGTCCGCCCATCTCTAAGTTCGTATATAATTCATCCATCGTGACATAGCGAAAAACTTGTGTTTCCCAAGATTGTCTTATTTCATCGTAATATAATGCTTCAAACGGCTTACTATACTCTTCTTTTCCCTGATATAGTAGCCCACTTGTGATCCGCTCAATTTGCTTGTCATCTGCTAATAGCTTCATTTGTTTAATAGATTCTTCCACCATATATTTAATATCTGATTTTCGTCTATTGTCATCATCATTTAATTCTCTATAAAAGATGAGGAGAAGCACTTGCATGAGAATCGTTTGAATATGAGGCTTTAACTCCCCAACATCCATTCCTCTTCCAAGCTCAAACAATGGATTTAGTCGTTGCATTCGCTGGGCAAAACCTTCCCATGATTCGTTCACATCCATCTCCTCCACGTTTCTATTGTCAGCACTTCTTGTGGTATACGCTTATTCTCCTGCCATAAACTCATTAACTGTTCTTGTTCCTCTTCCGTAAACCATTGAAAAAAAGAATTACGGTAGTGACTGTTCTGTGTTTGGCCACTTTTCTGCTCGTTCTTTTGATCAGCGCATTCAAGCATTTTACGGTAAATTTTTAGTGCAGGCTGTATCGTGTAATCTGGATATTTTTCAATTAGTCTTATGAGAATTCCGTATCCAGAAGCATCTATATCTCCTGCATAATAGAAAAGGTAGTTTTGGGGCGGGAACATTTTGAAGAAAAAAGAAAAACTACGTTCAATTTTTGTCCCTTCCCCAAAAATGATTAGCTCCGGTTCATAATCTAATTGATTTTTTTCCAATAATTGAATAGAAGTATGGAAGAAAGATAGATTTTCTACAATGAGAACTCGCTGAATATCTTTCATTTCTGTACCTTGTTTCAGCCAAAATACAAAAGGCTCCCCATAGTGCACCATTTTGAGCCTTTCCTCTGAAACACCAATTCTAGCTATAAATCCTACGCCCTCTGGAAAACTATCAGCATCTAATAAGAATTTTTCATGCCCAAACAGCTCCAAGCTTCTTTCTTCGACTGATACGATCTCTCGTTCCTCACTTGATTGGAGAAAGTCGTGTAATTTCTGGATTCGGTCCCACTCCTGAGGCGTTTGCCAGACGGGATACCGTTCATAATAAGAAAAATCGAACGTATCACTTAGCTTCATCATCTCAAGACGGTCCCATTTTACTTCTAATACTTTTTTATTAACCCAGTAATATAAAGGTAAAGACGGAATTCTTCCATTATATTGGTTATTTTGTAAAGGCGTTAGCATTCCTTCTCCTTGCAACGTTTCAATCGCACGACAAAATAACGTATACCCATCTATTTCAAAATAATCATCTAGTAGCCTTCGTAACTGAAGCTCTAGATCATTTATATTCAACTTCTTCTTTTGTTTCGGGTGCTGAATATCTTCTATAAAACCTCTCACCCGCGTTTCAACAACATCGATTGTACTCACCTTCTAACATTAATAAGGACATCCTTCCATTATAACCTACTTCATTATCGGTGGGACAGAGGGACAGGTTCCTCGTCCACACATTTTTTGGAAATTCGAGACGATGTCTTCCTCACAAATATTGAAAACTAATATTTTATTAATTTTTACTATACTCCCCCAACTGCTCAAACAACTTCCCAACATTCACAACCCCGACATTTTTGTACTTCCCTAAAATTACAAGCTCTTTCGGAAGTTGGCCAACTGTATGCATTCCATCTTCATTAAGTTGACGGATTAGACTCGGGACACCTTTAAAAGCTTCTGTTGTGAGAGGAATTTCCTTCAATTTATTAGTAAGAACCAAATGTTCTGCTTTGTAAAACAGCAATAGTTCTCCTTGACGTTGTAATACTACTTCTCTACGGACCTTCTCTTCCGCAATAAAGTCTTTTAATTCGTAAAAGAATCTTCTGTCGTTTTCTTCGGTGTAACGTTTCACGTGTTTGTGTAAGTTTTCTATATCACTAGGCAACTCACTCATAATCCGTGCTTGTTGTTCTGCTCCTAGTCTAATTAGGAACATTTCAGACTTAGGGAAACGTTGTGGTAAAAGGAAAGCATCACGAAGGAAATAAGGAACCTCAACCTTGTCTCCTTTATAGCTAATCTTTCGGATAGTCGTAATTCCAGGCTCTTCGAATTTTAAAGGAGCTGCTTCCGTTGAATCTGCCACTTCTTTTTCGGCATTGTTCTCTCCTTTTTGCATCGACGCTTTAAGCAATTCTTCTAATCCCTTTAACCGCACTTCTAGCTCGGATATGTCATACTTTTTTTCTTCTTTTGGAGAGGCTGGATCTTGGTAGTCTGGGACTTCGATGGATAAGGGGGCGTACACCTCAACGTACCACTTAACTACTTTAAAAAGTGCCTCCCACGATAGAAGTGCTTCAGAAAACCGAAACATTCTTGCATCATGCGCTGCTTGGTTTCCTAACTGACGTACTTGATGTAACGCTTCACTCACTTCAGCAGTTAATATGCCATGATCACTTAATATATCTAGTCGTTCTTTTAATGTCATCCGAGGCTCTTCTTTTAACTTTTCTAGCTTCATTACTTGTTGCAAAATGTTTTCTACAAACACCCTAGCATGCGTCAACATCGTCCGCGGGCTAGTAAACACACTGTTCTCTAACTCTCGCGCTACAAATGCTAACTCTTTTGAAACAGGTTCTAAAAATGTATAAAAATAGGTCGATTTAGTCATCGGGACACCTCTATTGGTCTAGTAAATTGCTAATGTTATTTTACCATACTAATGGAATAGTACTTAAGGAACAATATAGCAAAAACTGCTCATGCGCTATATTTAAATTTTTTCCTTTCAATTGTCTAAAAGAGGTTTTTAACTGAAATGTGTAGAAATTTATGGAGATAGAATAATAGTAAAAAGGTGACTCGTTATGACAAACGAAAAAACGAAGATTATCATACAGGCAATTGAATATATGAAAGAACATTTAGATGAAGAAATTACGTCAGAAGGTATAGCGCTACATGTTGGCTATAGCCCTTATCATTTTAGTAGAGTTTTTAAAGAAGTGACAGGAATTCCGCCTCGCCACTATTTATCTGCCTTACGAATTGAAGCTGGGAAGCAACGATTAGTAAATTCGTCAGATTCGATTCTGAAAGCTGTACTAAAGGCCGGATTTCGTAGTACAGGGACATTCAGCTCTAAATTTAAACAGTTCGTTGGATTATCACCAAAGCAATTTCAAAAAAATATCGAGCCGTTACATCGGTTCGTTCACGACTATGGTTCTTCTACCATCCTGCAACCATTAGAAGCATTAGCCCCCTCTGTGACATGCGAAGTAAAAGCTCCACCAAATTTTAAAGGAATTATTTTCGTTGGACTTTTTCCTAGACCAATACCTGACCAAGCGCCCGTTGTTGGAACTGCCTTCGATTATCGCGAATCAAGCTGTACGTTTTCTAACGTTCCGAAGGGAAAGTATTATGTTCTTTCCGCTGCAATCGCAAAAGGAGTGAATCCTAAACATTATTTTGTTCTATCTCATGCGTTAAGAGGTATAGCAGAAAATACTGTTGATACACAACTTCATTCAACATCGCTTACAGAAGTTGTTTTAAGAGAACCATTGCCATATGATCCACCTATTTTAATCAATTTACCAAAACTACTCTTTGATACGAAAAAGCGCAAACAAGAAGAAAATTAAACAGGCTATTCATGATAATTTTATGGTAATCATTTTGTAAAGGGGCTTTGAAATGTTAAATCAAGTTTGTGTATTAACGATTAAAGTGAACGATTTAGAGAAAGCGGTAGAGTTTTATACGAACATACTAGATTTTACAGTGGAGAAAAAGTATGGCGATACGATTATTCAGTTAACACATCATGGTCTTCCCTTCATTTTAGAAAAAGGAGATGCTACAACTCTTCCCTCCTCTTCTAACGTATTACTAGCTATACAATCCAGTAATATTCAGGACGATTTTCATCAACTTCGTGAAAAAGGCGTTAAACTGCTTTTCGACGAACCGCAGCCATGTCCACCAGGTTATTTTTTCATCATAGAAGATTATTCCGGAAATCAATTAGAAATTGTCCAATTTGTAAATAAAGGAGAAGAAGTCTAATGGAAAAAATCGAATTATTAAGTGAAATCGAAGCATTGGAAAAAGAAATCTATGGAAAGAAAATGAAGTTAATGGAAATGAGGAAATCTGTACCTCGTAACGAGATGAAAAATTATCAATTCCTAGATTCAATGAATCGAGAAGTAAATTTACTTGATTTATTCGGCGATAAGGATGAATTAATTGTTATTCAGAACATGGGGAAATCTTGCTCGTATTGCACGATGTGGGCAGATGGCTTTAATGGGGTTTATCATCACATCATTGAAAAAGCTGCCTTTGTTGTGGCTACTCCAGATGCACCAGCTGTTCAAGATGCGTTTGCGGCAGAACGTAGATGGCAATTCCCGATGATTTCTACGATTGGTACCACTTTTAAGGAAGACTTAGGCTTCATGAAAGACGGCTATCAATATCCAGGTGTTACTACCTTTCAAAAGGATGCAGACGGGAAGATTTTTCATGTCGCCAATGCCCCTTTCGGACCTGGCGATGAATTTTGCTCCGTTTGGTATTTATTTGACTTACTTCCTTCTGGTCAGAAAGGTTATCGTCCAACGAGAAATATCAACAAAAAATCGGAGTTCGAATTGACGAACAATATAGCTATTCAAGTAAACGACTCACCGAAAGCTATTGATTTTTATACAAGTATTTTAGGCATGATGAACGTCTTCTCCAACGATTCAGAAACGAAGCTCTCTTTCGGTGGGCAACATATTTTCGTGGAAGAGAGCGCAGCAAATAAAGTCTTTTTCGAGGTTGCTGTGAGAGATTTTACCTATGCAAAAGAGCTCTTATTAACAAATGGTTGTTCGATCACGAAAGAATATAGCGAAAAAAGCATCATGGTAGCAGATCCTTTTGGCTTACATTTTCATGTTTTTGAACGGGCTTAACAACCTTAACATGGTGTTGTGGAATATCGCTAATAAAATGTGGTTAACGCAAATAAAACAGGATTATCGCAAATAAGCGGCTCTGTTCCGCAAATAAATCGTGATTATCGCAAATAAACAGCCATCGACGCAATACCATGTTATGCGTTCAATTATACATATAGGAGCGATAGAATGATTTTTGAAATGACTACTCAAGTAAGAGTTTCTAACTTGAAAGAAGGACAAAAATGGTACGAAACACTGTTAAATAGGAAACCAGACTTTATTCCACACGAAGGATTTGCAGAGTGGGAACTCCTTCCTGGATGTTGGTTGCAGGTCGCGGAGGGAACTCCCGCTGATGGTAGTGGTCCACTTCGATTTGGCGTTTCTAATATAGAAGCGGAAAGAGATAGACTTGTTAAAATGTTAAAGGTTCCTAGTTTTGACATACACTCCAGACCAGAAGTACCAGTCAAATGGGGTACCTTTACAGACCCGTGGGGGAATCAGCTTGGATTTTTTGAATACATGAATAAGAATGAAGAGCAGGAACGGGTTAATAAGATCCTTGGAACTCTCGCGTGATAGAGGTTACCATTTTTATGAAACCGTAAAGAAGTATCTGTATTACGGTGCAAACTCAATGGCACCTGTAAATAATAAAATGATCGTTATTATCCAAAATATAAATAGTGAGGAAGACAGAATTAATCCAAGAATAGCGAGTCCATTCTTTTCTGTCTTCCTTTTTAGTCCAACGATTGACAAAATTATGCCAGTACTTGTTAGAAAAATCGTCATATAATCCCCTATTGTGCTCCCGATATTCGCTATTCTTGTTGGTGTTACAAAAACAATAAAAAAACAAATGAGTCCTATTAATAGAGAAAGATAGCTAATGGGGCCGTATTTTTTAGGGGTTTTGCTTTCACTTTTCACTATGTCACAACCTTTCTAAAATAGCTGTTTTATTAAATTATTATTAATCTTACATGCTACTTTAGTACAAAAATATACTTATACAGAATAATCTCCTTTCCCAAGGTTCACTCGTCATAATAGCGTTTCCTATTGGAAGTACCATTGACCCTATATTACATCGGAACACTATCTTGAAAATAGTGAATTAATCAATAATGATAATTGACACTATAGAAAATTTTTCAACATAAACAGCCCACTACCTAATGCATTGGGCTGTTTATTTTATAGCTGTTCTTACTATAAAGTTCTTAATAAAAAAAAACTTGTTACACCACTTTTTCGTTTCTCCAACATCTACATTTTTGTTTTAAATTGGGTAACGGCTTGCTTCTTCATAGCTAAACGTATTAAAAAGTTCTACCTTAAACCCGCCGCTATTTCCACTTGGGCTTGGTGTTTTGGATCTGCTTTTCCATCGACATGACGAGTACTATTGGAAAAGTACACGTCAAAGTGACCCGTGATTCCATTTTTTGTTATATATTGGACATCATGAGGCATAAAGCTCATGGAAGCTGCAAGTTTTCTACCATCTACTTCGACGATAACCGCTCGTGGTGTCCAGGAAAAGCCTCCCCAAATTTCTTTTGCAATATTAGAATCACGAGTTGTAAGTGTTTCTGCGTCTGCATGGTTGGCTCCGATCGTTCGCTTGATTTTAAAGCTCTTCCCTGTTTTCATATCGGTAACCGTCGCTTCTTTTCCAATTGGGAACACGTACTGGGCTTCGGTCCACCAATCTAATAGCTCGCCATGTTTTGCACTAACTACTGGTTTAACAGCAATATTATGAACAGGGATTGTTAGCTTTTGTCCGATAGATAATGTACTTCGGGTCGTTAAATTATTGGCTCTCAATAATTCCGTTTGAGGTATTCCGTATCGAATACTTAAATCCCAAAGGTTGTCTCCAGATTTAACTGTATGTGTAATATAAGTAATGGTGTTAGCTGCCGTTTGCGCAGGCGCGTTAATGCCATCTGGGATTGTAAGTGCTTGTCCAACTTGAAGTATATCGGATTTTAAGTTATTTGCTGATCGAATAGCCGGTACTGTTACTCCGAACCGATTAGCGATAACTGATAGACTATCACCTGCCACCACACGATAGGTGAACGTTTTTCTTTCTTCTTGAACAGTCTGTGTCGGTGTAGGTTGTGAGGTTCCGGTTGACCCACTGGGGATTGTTAACACTTGCCCAATTTGCAAAACATCTGATCTTAAATTATTTTCAGAACGTAATGCATCAGCTGTTGTATTAAAACGTTTCGCTATCACCGATAAACTATCTCCAGATATGACAGTATAAGAACTAACAGTAGGAGCTGGAGTTGTTGGTGTTGTGGTCGTACCACTTGATGGAATTGTTAACGTTTGACCGATTTGCAGGACGTCTGTTCGAAGATTATTGGCACTCCGTAATGAATCAGTCGTTATGTTAAAACGCTTGGCTATGACCGATAAACTATCTCCAGAAATAACTGTGTAGGTAGTTGGTTGCAATGGTACAGGTGTTGGTGCGGAAATGGTTGAATTTCCAGTTGGGACAACTAATCTTTGACCAATTTGCAGGACATCTGACGATAAGTTATTTGATGTTCTTAAAGCCTCCGTCGTTGTTCCAAAACGTTTCGCTATCACCGATAAACTATCTCCAGAAACTACAGTATAGTTAAGATCAGTAGATTGCTCGCTTGGAGAATTATCACTACCCGGAATTGTGAGGGTTTGCCCCACTCGAATTATATCAGACGTTAAGTTATTAGCGCTTCTAAGTGACTCTGTTGTTATCCCAAACTTTTTTGCAATAACAGATAAACTATCACCTGATACAACCGTATACGTTTTAGACTGCTGCGCGGGCGGAATTACCTGTGTAGGTTGCGATTTGGACACACTCACGATGGCAGGAATGATTAATGTTTGTCCTAGTCTTACCGAGTCATTTGTTAGACCGTTAGCTTCTCGAATAGCTGAAATAGTTGTTTTATAATCTCGAGCTAGAACAGATAAGTAATCACCAACTTCAACTTTATGAAAAGCGATTGGAATTATTAATTGTTGATTAACATGCAGAATATCGGAAGTTAAATTATTTCCTCTTTTAATATAATCAATCGTCGTACCAAACTTTCTTGCTATCGTCCAAAGTGTGTCGCCCGGAGCTACGATATAATGAACGGCTGATGAATCGGTTGCTTGACCATTCGGCTCGTTCGTTTGGGCGGATGCCGAATGTTTATTATCGAGAAGAGGTATTGACGTTGCGAGCAACCCTCCAACAATCACTTTAATAGCCGTTACTTTCATTGCAGGATATTTTTCTTTAATAATTTTAATAGCCGTTAAACGGATACTTTGTTGAGATTGAACATCCGTCCCAAGCTCATTTGCAAATTCAGTTAACTGGTCATCAAGATATAATACTAACGCATATTCGTCTGTATTAAGCTGTTGCAACTTGTAATGTTTTAGATTCATGTTGCCACCCCTTTTTAACTACGAATTTGTTATGTGAAAACCTTTTTATATTTTGTTTAAAACAGTATTCTTATACAGAAGAACGTGCACAAAAAATAAGTAGTGACCAGAGCAATAGGTCCGTTACGAACGGAACTTGTCGTGAATTAGAGACAGGAGAGCCAAGTTTATTAGGAATAAAATCCTAAAAAGCAAATTTTATGTTTGGGCGGTACAAAAAAACCGTCCACCTTCTAATGAAGATGAACGGGCTTATCGAAATTATTATTTTGAAAACACTCAACCTTAATTAGAACATCCTTCGTGCTTGGAGGTAAGATTTTTAGGTAGGTTTTCCAACGAGTTCCATAAATAGCTGTACTTTTTACCGAATAACCCGCAGATTTGTTCTAATAAAAAATTATTCTTGAGGCTGGACTTTGAAGGGAAGTCCTCTTAAAGCGGTATTTCACGCTTTCTCACTTCCACCGTTACTTCTTCCTCACAATATCGCACAAGTTCTATTAAGTTTTTCACTAATGCATGATGATAAATTTCACCGTTTTCCTTTGTGGAAACTGTTGGGTCGCCTACGACTCCAATATTCTTCGCTCCTTCACGATATGTACCAACATCGCTTGGGACAAAAACGGTATCACCTTCAACGAACGGATCATGCTGTAAGAATGGGTGTTTGTTGTGTACATTCTTTACAGCTTTTGAAGGATCACATAAGTCTGGGTACAAATAGTACATATGTGATGTTTCCATCTCTGCAGCATGGCCTACCCCACCAGGTTCGGATACCTTGATTTCTCTAGCAATTTGATCTGCTATATAGAATGGATCAGCTATTGCTAGAAAGGCACCCGTTTCATTTCGAAGCTTTGTAATCGCAATTTTTAGTGGTGGTAGATTTGCTTCACGGTGACCATTTAAAATAATGATTTTTTCGAAGCCATGGTAGACAAGGCTTTTGCAAATATCGTACACAAGATTTGTTAATGTTTCTGGACGTAACGTTATCGTTCCTGGAAACGCCATATGATGGGGCGCCCAGCCAACCCAGTTCGGTGGAGCAACTAATGTATTTGTTTTTTGCCCCACTTCTTCTGCTACCCGAAGCGCCACAAAGGAGTCGGTTCCGAGTGGTAAATGCTTTGCGTGTTGTTCGACACTTCCAACTGGAACAATTATCGTCTTTTTATTTTGTAAATAACCTTCTACATCTTCCCATTTATTTTCTTGTAACCAAACACTTTTCATCTTTCTCATCTCCTGTTAGTCTTTTGTGATGTTTTCCATGTCCCTTTCATCTAAGTACTCCCAACGGCTTCTTGAATAAAAGAAATAAAATGCCGTGATTAGTACCAACCAACTTATTCCAATTAACAATGGAATTGGCTGGATATATGTTAAAATCCAGAATGATGCAATCGCCGCAACAATCGCGAGCACCGGAATGTTTTTTATATTTACCGGGTAACGAAATAATGGTTTTAAATGGGGTTGTTTTACCCTTACAACAATAAGTGCAATGTTCATTAGCCCCATCATGAGCCAGTTGGCAAATACGGCTGCACCGACCGCTATAGAGATGGCTTGCCCGTATCCCATTGTACTCATGAGAGTGGTGCCTAACGCAATAATTCCAGTAAACACAGTTGCTGCTACAGGAACGTGTGTCTTCGGATTTACTTTTCCTAAAAAGCCAGGAACAGCTTTCTCCCTTGCAGCTGCGAATATCATTCTCGACGATCCTAATAAACAGCCAACTGTTGATGTTCCAGTAGCAGTAAGTGCTGCAATGGCAATTAATACGGCACCAACTCCAGGTAACACTGTTTCAACTGCGAGTGATAATGGTGCTGTTGATGCAGCTAATGCACTTGGGTCTGCTGCAGATACAACTCCAAATCCTGTCAAACAATATAAAACAACTACTGTCACTAGTGCAGACACTTGCGCTAAAGGAAGATTCCGTCTTGGTTTTTTCGCTTCCTCACCAAGAGTTAACACAGCCTCTACTTGCATTTGTCCAAAAGCAATTAATGCAGTTGCTGCAAAAACACCAGTCCATCCATTTGGTAAAAAGTCGCTGTGCATGAATGGGCCTGTTGGATTGTGGAAAATAGTAATAATCGCAATCGCAAATAAAGCAATCACCTGAATAATAGAGAAAATCGTATTAACTTTACCAGTAGTTTTAATTCCAATTAGCAATAATCCCGTAATAGCGATTGACACTACTGGCGCAACTAGCGTTGGTGATAGTGACGGGAAAAGAAAATTAAAATAACCTGCAAAACCTAGGTTTACTGCCCCTGCTGCAAATGCAAAGGATAAGAAGTAAAGACCTGAACACCATAATGCCATTAGTCTACCTAAATCCTTATGTATCGGGGTGAAAGCAAACTTAGAGTATGCATAGGACGCACCCTCATATGGCCAATTTGAAGCTAGTTCTGCGTAACTCAAACTTGAAAGAATTGCAATAACACCTGCAATTAAAAAAGCCACAAACAACGCAGGTCCTGCTTGTGCAACTGCCGGACCGATAACCGTGAAAATTCCTCCCCCGATTAACGCTCCAACACCAACACTCCATAAGTCAACAAAACCTAATCCTCTACTGAGCTTACCAGTTCCTGTAACAGGATGATTCGTAGATGTTTGTAGATTCATAAACCCTACCTCCATTTCATTATGTGAAATAATTGTTTCATAATTAAAAATATTGTTCTTATTGTACACTATCATTTACTAAATTTCATTCAATTTTTAAAATTTTCTATAAAAACAAATAAAAACAGGCTACCCTATCTGGACAACCTGTAACGTGGATTTATTAATGTAACTTTTCATGTATGTTCCTGGCACAGTCTTTTAATCTAGCAACATGTGATTCTAACTGATTGTTAAATTCACGGTCAATACCAATCACACTTAATGCAGCCATTACATTGTTATTAATATCAAAAATTGGCACAGCAATCGCAGCTGTTCCTTCATGTAACTCTCCCTTACTAACTGCATAACCTTTTTCTCTTATATCTCCTAGTTCAGAAAAAATCATGTCGTAATTTATTTTGGTGTGTGGGGTGAACGGCGTATACGTATAACTATCTAAAATAGCCTTTTGCTCTTCGTCTCGGATAAACGCTAATAAAACCCGTGGACAGGCCGCTGCATATAAGGGAACTCTTCTCCCTACCTGCGGAAAGACACGAAATGCCGATAAAGCTTCAAATTGTTCAATATAGACGGCTTCGTTTCCATCCCGGATAGCTAATTGAACCGATAAACCGGTTTCATTTCGAAGCAATAGCATTTCTTGTTTGGCTAGCTCCCGAATATCAAAATGGCTGTTTACAATTTGACTTTTTTCTAAAAAGGCCATACCAAGCTGGAACTTCAATTGTCCGTCCTGATTGACTCGTTTTATATATCTAAACTTTTCAAGTGAGGAAATCATGCGGAAGACTGTTGGCTTTGAGAACCCCAACTTTTTCGAAAGCTCGTCCAATGTTAAAGATGGATTTTTTAAATCAAAGCATTCAATAACTTGTAATGCTTTTTCTACACTACCATTCTTACTCGCTACCTCTCTCATCTGCATATCTCCTTCGACTGAATGTACCTTTACTACTATCAGTTTAACAAGAAAAAGTAATGTCTGTCACTATTAATCGAAGGAGAGTAACTTGTAGGGACTATGGAAGAAAAGGCCATGATAGTCTGTTTCGGTTAATCCATAATCTCTAATACACCTAACTTCATGAATCATAAACTTATTTCCAAACTCTTTTTAACTGCAAAAATTCTTGTGCATATCCCAAAACTGATATGGGGGACATAAACATTTGATACGTTAATACATACGCAAAGAAACCAAATATATTTTTTCTAATCTTTAACCCTAACTTATCAAATACTTTTCGTTGATAATGATACATTGTATAGTTCGTTAATAGTGCTAACGGTAAAACAAAAAGTATCGTCGCACCAACGATATAGTAATAGCCAAAAAAGGCCAATATCAGCCCTGGAATCCAAACAAAGGTGTATACAACATCTAAGTAAGGGAAAATAAGATTTGTTCCGGTAAGGTACTTTGTGAATATAGAGGGTTGATTCCAAGGTTTTACTCTTTTAAAAGCTTCTATCATTCCTCTTGCCCATCTACTTCTTTGTCTTACGAAATGAACTAATGTTTCAGGAACATCTGTAAATGCAACTGCAAGAGGCTCAAAATATACTTTACAATTAATTTGTAACATCTGCCACGTTAGCACGATATCTTCCCCTATTGCATCATCCCAACCTCCGAGTTTTTCAAGGGCTTCCCTTTTATACAAACTAAATGCTCCTTGGGCTACTAATGTTCCTTGGTAAAATCCTTGTAGTCTTTTTATTGAAGCAATACCTAAAAAATAATCCCATTCCTGAATTCTAGTCCAAAAATTTTTACGACTATTTCGAACAAGTACAGAACCTGCAACAGCGCAAATTTCGTTTGGAGCTGATAATAATCTACTTACTAGTAACCGAACAGCTGGTTTCGTTAAGATAGTGTCTGCATCAAGAGTAATAATTAAAGGGGTATCAACCATGGCTAATGCTCGGTTAAGAGCAAAATTTTTACCCGGTTTTTCTTCATATATAACCTTTAAATCAAGATTATATTCCTGACCCGCTTTTAATGCCACACTACTAGTTAGGTCTTTCGATGCATTATCAATTACAATAATGTTCATATCTCCTTTATAATCTTGTTTAGCAATATGACGTATGGTATCACTAATTCCCTTTTCCTCATTTTTACAGGAAATAAAAATGGAAACGGGCTCTGTTGGATCGTGTACCTTAAATTTTGGTTGATTATCAAAGAAAAGACTAAATACCAAAAATGCATTTAAATATCCAGGTAAATAGGCAATTCCAGCGATTATTATAATCGAAGGAATTATTCCAATTACTTGTCCTAATTCTTTTATCCAAGGTAAAGAAATAAAAACCGAAAATAAGAACCACAAAAAAGCGAATACATGGCAATACCAGAACTTCCTAACAACTGGAATATAATAGTTTTTTTTAGTTTCCATCCCAAATCACCTATTAATAGTTTCACCAAAGGGGATGTTTTTATCATTAATAATTTATGAACACGAAAACAGGAAACTTTAAATAGGTAGGGGTTACTTTTTATGCTAGAGGCCTGAACAACACCTTTTTTAATAATAAGCTTAAAGTTAAATGAAAACCGCCCCATTAACCACAGGGCGGCTTTCTTCTATTATGATACTTTCTGTTCTTCTTTTTTATCCTCAGTTTGTTCATACCCATCAGCCCAAAAGTCTGCGTTTTTAATTCCTAGTTTCGTAGAATTAAAGGTTGGGTCGAGGCCTTGTTTTTTCTGTCTTTCATAGTCTTTTAACGCTAGTAAAGCTGGTTTAGATAGCAATAGAATGGCGATTAAGTTGAGCCATACCATTATTCCAAGACCGATATCCCCGAGTGTCCAAGCTAAACCTGATTCTTTTACAGTACCGTAATAAGTCGCGGCAAGAAGGACTAGTTTTAAAATGGTAGACGCGATTTTGCTAAATCTTTGATTAACAAGATAGGCAAGATTCGTTTCCGCTATATAGTAATACGCCATAATCGTAGTGAAGGCGAAGAAAAATAGTGCGATTGCGATAAATGGTGAACCGAATGTAGGGAAGACAGATTCTACTGCTACTTGCGTGTAGCCTGTCCCTTCTTCTACGCCAGTAATGTTTTGTACAACATATTCTCCCGTTCCTTCGTCCATCGTGTTGTATGCGCCTGTGAATAAAATCATCAAAGCGGTGGATGTACAAACTAGGAAGATTCCGATATAAATAGAAAAAGCTTGTACCAGTCCTTGTTTAACAGGGTGAGAAACTTCCGCAGCAGCTGCTGTGTGAGCACCTGTTCCTTGCCCGGCTTCGCTCGCATAAAGACCACGTTTTACTCCCCATGCAATCGCAGAACCGATTATTCCGCCGAATATCGTATCAGCACCAAAGGCACTTGAAAAGATTAAGGAAAACACTTCTGGAACCTTGCTTATGTTAACGATAATAATTGAAAGTGTGACTAATATATACCCCATCCCCATAAACGGAATGACAACTTGGGTAACATTCGCGATACGTTTAATTCCACCGAATATAATTAAACCTAATATAATAATGAGAACAATCCCAGTAACCTTCTTATCAATCGAAAAGGCATTGTCAATCGCAATCCCGATCGAGTTCGATTGCACCCCAGGCATCAGGATGGCCATCGCGATTAAACTTGCGATGGAAAAAATAACAGCATACCATTTCCAACCTAGACCTTTTTCAATATAATAAGCAGGACCGCCACGGTATTCTCCGTCTTTTTTTTCTTTATAAATTTGCGCTAGCGTTGACTCGACGAACGCGGACGCTGCACCGACAAAGGCAATGACCCACATCCAGAAAACTGCTCCTGGACCTCCGTAGAAAATCGCCATTGCAGTTCCTGAAATGTTACCAACCCCAATACGGGCTGATAATGCTAAAGATAATGCCTGGAAGGAAGATACTCCTTCAGCTGAGCTTTTTCCGTTAAATAATAGTTTTCCCATTTCTTTCACGTGACGAATTTGTAGGAAATTACTACGAACTGTAAAATACAATCCTACAGCCACACAAAAGATGATCAACGGCGCACCCCATAATACATCATTGAGGTTTTTCATTAGTTGTTCCAACATACAATATTCTCTCCTTTTTTGTACAAGCAAAAAAGGACAGTAAGATGCCTTGTGACTTCACCCTGCTCTGTCCTTATACCTGAAAGTTTGACTTTATTGATAAAACAATAAAGCTTTCCCCTTTGGTGGTGTACTTCTTACACGCTCTCCAGAGGCGCGTCCAGTTGTGGTCCTTCTACCTGAGAGATTGGTTTCAAGGGTATTTTTTGAAACTTGCTCCTTCGGTGGCTTCGATTGCTCTCTCCCATAACTTTCATCCGCTTATTTTTTTATATGAAAGAATATTACTATCATTAGCATTACTTTGCAAATATAATTTTAGTATTTTATAAAAATAATAGAATTAACAAATGATCTAGTTTATGGAACATAGCAAGTTGCTGCTTAGCTACTACCCCTTCTACCGGGTATCGCCGACCATTGATAACGATTAGCTCATGAAAATTGTCTGGAAGTAAATGAAGCGACAAAAAAATTAGTCACACATACTATGACATTTCTATTTTTTTAGATATAATTACTTTCGTACTATTTAATAAAGGTGGTCACCATGACAAAGTGCCTAGACGGTGTATATTCTATTATTCTATACGAATTAACTAAACTAGTTGATGAGTATTATCGTTGCCCTGACCCTTGCATTAGGAATGAAATATATAAAGATATTCTTCTTTTAAGTGAAGCTGTTAACCAAGACTATTAGTTTTGGTTTTCTTTTTTGCTTGGCGTTTTAATTTTACATACTATTAATCTACTTCACTTTTTCATAGATAAATGTTGATTTATATGCCAACATACTTCCATGCCCTATCATTCACTCTAGTAAATGCATACTCTATCTTATGAAAATAAGGGAGGTTAAAAAATATGCAAGAAAATATCATCAATACTATTAGACAGTCTTTACTAGATAGTCTTTCTACTCTCACTCCTGGACATTATATTACGATCGTGGATGAAGAAGGCAGAACAAGGACATCTAGAGCTAGTGAAGAGATTTTACACCCAGGAGAAATTGGTGTTGTGTTTTGCTTACCTATTATAGGAGCGCCAACGAGAAGATTACCCGACGTCAATTTAGGACGAAACCAATACGTTAGGGCTTTTTGTGGATTAACGACAATTGATGTATTCTGTAGTCAAAGAATAAGTGGTCCTCCGACACGAACGGTTTCGATGAGAACAGGGGAGTTTTTCGTTATTACTTGTGAACGGTAAATAAGATTATACAAAAAACAGGAGGCTAGCATTCGCCTCCTGTTTTTTTAGACATGTAATCTAAATTACTCCGCTAACCACCAGTTTTTTATGTTATAAAAACCGTTACTTGGGTGAAACTCAAATCCTCCTAAGTTAATTGGTAGTGCATAATGTACGTTTGGATAGTATAAAAATGTATACGGTTGGTCTTCCGAGATTTGTTGGTATAGTTCGTGTAAAACTTCCAATCTTTTTTCATCATCTAAGATTTTTACGTTTTCCTCTAGTAATTGATCAACCTCTGGATTACTGTGTTGTGTATAGTTCAACCCTTGTTCTCTATGTTTGGAGTGGAAGTAATCCGTTTGATCTGGGTCTACCCCTAAACTCCATCCATTAATACATGCATCGTACTCATGTGCCATGTTTGCACTTACAAATGCGCTCCACTCGAGCACTTTAATGTTCACTTCAATACCAACTTCTTTTAATTGTTCTTGCGCAATTACCGCGATTTGTTCACGGGCTTTATTACCTTGGTTCACATTTAGTGTGAATTCGAATTTCTCTCCATCTTTATCAAGAATGCCATCTCCATCTGTATCTTCCCAACCCGCTTCCGCCAACAGAGCTTTAGCTGCTTCTAGGTCGTAATCAAATACAGGTACATCTTCCGTGTAAGACCAACTAACTGGACTTGCTGTAGAATTCGCTAGCTGACCATCACCTTCTAACACACTTTCAACAATTACTTCTCTATTCAAAGCGTGGGTTAATGCTTGACGAACTTTTTTATCTTGAAATAACGGATTTTTTTGATTCCAGCCGATATACGTATACGACAATCCAAGGCCAGATTGCAACTGAATGAGTCCTTGCGCTTCTAAATCTTGTGCAAGCATAAGGTCTTCTGATTGAACAGCAATGTGATGAATATCTCCTGTTTGCAGTTGAACCATTAACGAGTTCGCATCTGGAACAATTTTGTAAACGATAGAATCAAAATTAGGGCGACCGTCGTAATAGTCTTCATTTGCTTCTACTTTTATGTACTCTCCATCTTTCCATTCAACAAACGTGAATGGACCAGTTCCAATCGGCTCTTTCGTGTTAAATGGATGTTCCGCCAAATCGCCAATCGGCACATCTTCTAAAATATGTTTCGGTAAAATGTGATAACTCATCGTTGACAAAAATGGTGCATATTTTTCTGTTAGTGTAATTTGTACTGTATACGGATCAACAGCCTGTATGTCCTTAATTTGTTCAAAGTCAGATGCACGCGCACCTGCGTAATCGTCATGTAGTGGAATGCTATATGTAAATACAACATCTTCTGCGGTTAATTCTTCACCGTCATGAAATTTCACCCCTTCTTTCAAGTGAAAGGTCCAAGTTAAGCCATCTTCCGAAACATCCCAGTCCTCTGCTAAGTCTCCTTCAAACTCTAAACTAGTATTTGTTTTTACTAATCCGTTAAAAAGAAAACCCTGAATAGCACTACTTGTTGTATCAACGGAATATAAGGAATTAAAAATAGTAGGTGAACCGGTGCTTCCGATAATGAAGTCTCCACCATTAACAGGGTCCCCACTCACATTTTGGGTACCCTCATTTACTGTTCCAGTGGCACATCCAGTTAAAAATAAACTCATCGTAACTACTAAACTAGCAATACTTAAAATAATTTTTTTTGTATTCATGTAAAAATCCTCCTTCTGTTCTCCTCATTAAGATGATTTCAAAAAATAAGTTTAACGAATCCCCTCCTCTTAATAAGTAAAACGATATGTTTACTTGGTTTATTAGTAACAGACACCTACTTTTTTACCGATCTTCTTCCAAACAAAAAGCCCCTTTTCTAAGCAATAGAAAAGAGGCACATTTATGTAAAAGTCCGTACCTCTTATCTCTCAGAAAAATAGTATCTTTCTGTTGGAATTAGCACCGTGTCACAATGGAAAATCCTAGGCTACTAACATAATTGTTAGTTGCCCCATCTCACAATGGTATTACGACCGGTTGCCGGGCTTCATCGGGCCAAATCCCTCTGCCTGCTCTCGATAAGAGTGTCATATTAAGTTGCTTTATTATATTAATACAATAAAAACAAAAATTCAACCTATTATTATAAAATTAGGAAAAAAGAAACAGTTTGGGACAGAGGGACAGGTCCCTCGTCCACACATTTTTTGGAATTTAAGTAAGAATATATGCAAATCATCTTTCTTGCTTCATGATGTATAATCTCTAAATGAGTGCAAACAATAGTATTTACCACTTCAAGAATGAAAAGACTGAACTGTACCATAAGTACGAACTCAGTCTTTATATCGATTAATTTGCAGGTATTAAAACCGTATCAATGACATGTATAACACCGTTCGAAGCCTGAATATCCGGTTTCACAATGTTGGCATTATTTACACGTGCTGGATTAAGAGAGAAAGTTACTTCTTTAGTAGCAAGTGTTTTTGCCTTCATTCCTTCTTTTAAATCACGTGACATGACTTTACCAGGTACTACATGGTATTGAAGAATTGTTGCTAGGTCTTCTCTTTCTAATAATTGCTCAGGTGTTACGTTTAATTCTTTTAGCAGTTTTTCAAAAGCCGCATCAGTCGGTGCGAAAACGGTAAAAGGACCATCACCTTTTAGCGCGTTCACTAATCCAGCCTTTTCTAAAGCTGCTGCTAATGTTTTAAACTCACCTGCTTCTAATGCTGTATCAACAATGTCTTTCGTAGGTGCAGGATTCTCAGCTCCTAATGCACTAGTAGATAAGGACATTACCATTAATACAACTAATAAACCCATAATCAACTTCACTTTCTTCATATTTCTTACCTCCTTTTTATTTACATCTACTATCCGTTACGCTTTTATGATGCGTCACACCCCATGTATGTATTCTCCAATGTATAGTATTTTGATTAGTCGTTATTTTTATCCAAAGAAATTTCCTATTACAATTGGACAGGATCGTCAAGCACACACTTTTAGTAATGCTACAAATATATGCGTGCACGCAAATCCATCTCAAAAACGTTGTACTCTTTATCAAATATATTTTTTCCTAATAACTAATTGTTGTTATAATTAACTTAAACAATATAGTTTAGGAGATGCCATTTATGAAGCCCCGAGTTACTGTAATTACTTTAGGTGTAGATAATTTAGAAAAATCTTTGGTTTTCTATCGTGATGGTCTTGGCCTTCCCACAAATGGCATAGTCGGTGAAGAATTTGAAAATGGCGCAGTTGCTTTTTTTGAGTTACAACCTGGATTAAAACTTGCCATTTGGAATCGAAAAGATATTGCTCATGAAGCAAAAGTTACCTTATCTGCACCAAGCACTACCGAATTTACTTTAGGTCACAATGTTAATAGTAAAGCCGAAGTTGACGATATAATGGAACAAGCAAAACAGGCAGGAGCAACTATAACTGATCCCGCACACGACACTTTCTGGGGTGGATATTCTGGTCACTTTCAAGACCCAGATGGTCACTTATGGGAAGTAGTTTGGAATCCTCAATGGGATACAATTGAGTAACCTTAAGACCATTAAGAACAAAAGGAGAAATATTATGGAGAAAGTTAAAGCAATCGTTTTGTTTAGTAGGCAAGATAAACCACGTAAGGTGTTTAAGACTATGGCAGAAGCACAAAGGTACTGTGTAGAAAATATGATATGTAATCAAGGTTGGGTTACACGTAGCTTAGAAACAGGGCAGAGGTTTTATGAAGCACAGAATGGTGGTTACACAATTAGCCACAACGGTTATGAGGGGCACGGAATGTATGTGAGATGGGCTAAAGTGAAACCCGAAGTGTTGGAAAGAAGAAATAGGTAAATCTGCAATTTTTACAGAAAAATATTAGTATTTGCTAAAGGAGGTTCCCTCTTGAATATTTTAGTTTTAGGTGCAACAGGACGAGTTGGAAGTCTAATAGTTACATATGCTCTTCAAGACAATCATCGTGTTACTGTAATAGTTCGCACCCCCGAAAAAATACAAATAAACAATGATAATTTAACGATCATTCAAGGGAATGTGTTAAATAAAGATGATATCGTCCGGGTAATGCATGGAATTGATGTAGTTATTAGTGCACTAAATACGGATGGCAACGACACTCTATCTGAAAGCATGCCACTAATTATCGAGGCAATGGAAAACGAGAGTATTAAACGAATGATAACGGTTGGAACTGCAGGTATTCTTCAAAGTAGAACTACCCCTAATACTCTTCGTTATCTATCAAGTGAATCAAAGCGTAAGTCAACCCGTGCAGCAGAAGAACATCATAAAGTTTACGATATCCTTAAAGAGTCAACACTCGACTGGACCATTGTTTGTCCTACGTATTTACCGAACGGAGAAAAAATAGGTAAATATCGTGTAGAACGTAATTATTTACCGGAGAACGGGGCTGAAATTTCTGAACCGGATACAGCTGAATTTACATATAACCAGATTGAATCAAGCGATTATATTAAATCTCGTGTAGGTATCGCCTACTAATGTATGATTGACTGAACAGGAAACTCGTATACACAAATAGCGGAAACACACCATATAAAGCGAGTTTCCGCTATTATTTAACCACATCCACCACGTTGTTGAACCTTAAACTCTATCTTTCATTAAGAACTTTAAGTAAGAACGAGTTCATACTTCGATTCATTTTAATAAATTCAATAAAGTTAAATCCCTCTGTAAAAATAATTACTTCGATTTTCTTTCCGTTTTTGTCTTCAATATAAAGAGCTTGGTTTAAAACAAATGCAGTTGAACCACCTTTCGCTCCGAAGTGTGCATACTTTTCTCGGTTGGAAGTATGTAGCTCCATTGGCCACTCCATTATTTCACGGAGAATGCCTTCTCCTCCTGGAAGAGTTGCCTTATCATTAGAAATCGCTTCCATTACCTTTCCATAGTCTTCTACTGTCGCGTTTGGTAATCGGTTAGACCATATTTTTTGTAGCTCCATTGGGATGGAAACAGTACCATCGAAAAATGCTGCCTCCCCCTTCTTCAATACGTTATGAATCTCCCAAGCAAGCTCTCTGTATTCTTCTAGCGTTATAGATTGAAGCATTTCCTCTAATTGTTGATTGCTCAAACCTCCACCATGCTGATCATTTATATATTCTGAAGCTAACAAAGATGCCACGATAGGAAAAACAGGGTCGTGATTTTCCAACTCTAACTCCTCTACGACTCTATTAATGGACGCTTCACCTAGCTTTTCCAATAGAAAATCGGTATTTGCATTGGAACTATATCTAATCATTCCCTTTGCTACTTCCTGTAAACTGACTTCATTGTTTACGACTTTTCCAGCTTCTCGCATTTCGTTTAGCCAAGCTGGATGTGCCCCACCATCTGTATTAGCAAGATGAAATTTTTCTAGCTCATCTAACGGAATACGTTCTTCCGAATCAATGGTGCCCTTCACCACTTCATTGGCATACGCAATCGCAACAATTGTCTTTACAACACTCGCCAAAGGTCGTTTAACATCGCTCTCCTGACTCACAATCACTTCGCCATTTACACTTACATGCATAGAAGCTAATTCCGGGTTGTTTTTTATGTAATTTTCTACATAGTTGGGATCGTCATGAAATAAGTAAAAAGCTCCACCAGCAATAAAAAGTAGCACAATGCCAGCGATAATAAGTCCTCTTTTTGTGTAGGTAGATTTGTCGGTAAGAAAGCTGACAACTATAACAAAAATAATAGGAATCAACGGGGGAATAATTAAAAATTCAATTGCAAGTACTGCTAGTAAAACGGAAGAGGTAACTAAAATGGCTTGAGTAATTTTCCATCTCGTTCTATTTTTACGAGATAATAGCGGCAATGTGTGTAACAAAATAAACCCAACAAACACAATCCATAAATAAAGGTACATAGTAAATATCCTTTCTCATTAGTTTCGAAAAAAAACATGCCTTTCTGGAGATCTTGATGTCGTGAGGTTCAGTTCAAAGGAGTCTGCCATGGAGGAATGCCACCTAGAATAAGTTTTTGCACAAAATATTATACCATGAACAGAGTGGGTTTTCCGTAAAATGGAATAATTCACTCGATAAAGAACAAGCCTGCCCCTGACCGAATACACCTTTATCGGTCAAGTGACAGACCACAATGATTTCATATTTTGATTCGAAAAATTTATTGAGAAACTATTTTTATCCGATTCTTCCTCTGCCTAACCAAAGTTCCGAACATTTTCGCCATTGATTACTGTTTCTTACCCATTATGCAAAATGTTTAATGGCTGTAGCAGATTCTGCTGACGAAAATATAGCATCTCCATATAACAAATCCCTTAGACTTTTACCTTAATTACAATTACATATTTTTGACCAAAAGCAGAGAAGAACTTTTAAGAATAGAGGGTAGGACACGTAAAAGTTGAGAGTATTGATGAGAGTTTTATTATAATGTTACATAAGAGATACTCGTAACCTATAAAGATAATAGTTTCATAGTAAAAATTAGCAATAAAAATACACACCCCCATTTTCTAGGAGGTGTGTTCTTATCTGGGGATTTTTTCAGGAAATTTGTATAGAAAAATATTCTTAATTTAACTAAATAAGTAGATGCATAAATAATGCAATAATTGGAATTGCTATAATTGTTCTTTGAAAAAAGATAATTACAAGTTCCTTTGCAGTAATCGGAACACCTGTAGCTAAGATTATTACTGCAGTCTCTGCAAAGAAAATAATTTGAACTAAGCTTAATACAGCAATAAAAAATGCAGCCCCAACACTTACCCCTGCATCAGCAATTAATAGCACTGGCAAGTACATCTCTGTAATACCTACAATAGTTGATGCAGCAATTGCTTGTGCATCTGGTACTCCAAACAAAGTCAATATAGGGACCATAGGAATTCCTAACCATGTAAATATAGGTGTATATTCAACCAGAATTAACCCTGTTAAACCTACAGCAGTTATTAAACATAGTATCTTCGGTACTAAACTTGCACCTTCCAAAAATCCCTTCATTAGTTCCTTTCCAATTGATTCTGCTTGATATGATCTATTAACAGCTCTGTTAACTGCATTTCTAAATAATTGAACATTATATTTTATATTAGTTTTTCTATCTTCTTCTGTTTGTATTTGGCCGTTATAGTACACGTCTGGTTTTCTAGATAATGGTGGTATTCGCACTATAATGGCTGCTATTATAAGCACGGTTAGAAATGCTACTAGAAATACAGTAGTAAACATTGGTAATAACCCTACAGTATTCGCTACCAAAGCAGCAAATCCAATACTTACGACACAAAAGCTAGTAGCAATTGTAGCTGCTTCTTTTTTCGTGTACACATTTTCCTTGTATAGTTTACTAGTTATATAGGCTCCTACCGATGATGCCCCAAAAAAAGAAGAAACCGTATCAAGTGCAGCATTACCTGGAATTTTAAAAAGTGGACGCATAATTGGTTCAAGCAAAGTTCCTACAAACTGTAAACCACCAAACGATATGAAGAAAACAACAAACATACCCCCTAAAGCTACAATTATGCCAACTGGAAGTGCAATATCATTAATTATAACTCCTCCAGTATAAGGTCCAATAATCATCTCAGGACCAAATTGGAAGGCAAACATAATTGAGTAAACAGCTGCAACAACATATATAATCCCTAACAATATTGAATCTGATTTATATAGATTTTTAATCCAATTATTTTTCTTTAAAATATACCTACTATACATAAAACCAACAGCATTTAAAAATATAATTCCTACAACAGTCCAAAACCATATTGCGCCTAAGTTGTCTACAATAAAGTTAACAATAAGTCCAAATAAAATATTCGTATCATTCTCACCTATTTGGAGCGGAACAAAAAAGATGAGTCCTCCTAAAACTAAACAAAAAAACGATTTTAATAAATTTTTATAATATACTTGTTGACCTAATTCCGCTTTTAAACTTACCGGCTGTACAGCTTTTTCTTTTAGTAGCATTTAACAACCCCCAATTAGAATAATAAAACTAAAAAATTATAATATATTTTGTAGGTCACTTAATTAGAAAGTATAATTCGACTTATTGGGTACTGGTATATTTCCTCGTTTATTTGAAGCAACTAGGGAGATAAATTCGTAACAAATATTTGCAGCAGCAATACTTGTTACTCTAGTAATGTCTCTGTCCGGTAAAACTTCTACACAATCAAATCCTATTAAGTTTAATCCATTCAACTGTCTAACAAACTCCTGAGCTTCAAAAGTTGTAAACCCTCCTATTTCGGGAGTACCAGTACCTGGTGCATATGCAGGATCAAGGAAGTCTATATCAAAGCTTACATAGACAGGATTATTCCCCACTCTTTCGTGTATAATTTCTCCTAATTGATCCGCAGTAATCTTTTTTAAGGAAGTGGTTGGTATGACCTGATATCCTAAATTCTCAGCATCAGAGATGTCATCTGGATTATACAAACTACCTCTCATTCCGATTTGAATAGACTTTTCTGAATTCACTAAGTTCTCCTCTACAGCTCTTCGAAACACAGTACCGTGAGTATACTTTCTACCAAAATACGAATCCCATGTATCACTATGCGAATCAAAGTGTACTAGACTTACTGGGCCATATCTATCCGCCATCGCCCTCAAAATAGGCAAGGATATTGAATGGTCTCCACCAATCATTATCGGAACAACATCATTTTTTAACAGAAGATTAAGTTGTTCTTCTATTAACTTATAAGAGTCCTCAATATATCCAGGGTTAACTACAAGGTCTCCGTAATCTACCCCCGAGCAATGTTCAAATATATCCACTGACAAGCTTGGATTATAAGGTCTTAACAAAGAAGACATTGAACGAACTGCTTCTGGTCCAAATCTAGTTCCTACTGCGAAACTTCCACCAGTGTCAAAAGGGACTCCAACAACCGCAAAATCTATATTTTCTTCAGTTTTTACATGAGGTAACCTCATAAATGTTTTTATACCACTAAAACGTGGAGATTCCTGTGAATTTACAGGTGAATATTTTTTACTCATTTTAACTCCTCCTATTTTTGGCCACATACTAAGGCAAGGGATTATTTACTGTAATACTGAAGTAGAAATATATTAAAGAAAAAATGATTGGACTTAACCACCAAATAATTGGTAGCGCTTTCGAAAAAAAGGTTGACCATATAACCTTTTCTAACCACCCCCCACGTGATTATATTATTCTAATACCAAAGATTCATTTTGCAAAAGATAATAGTCAAATAATAAATAATTTTCAGACTTGTTTCATTAGACGTTCTGTAACATTAATCAAATAACATCTAGACATAACGTTATAAAATTATAAATTTAGAATTGTCTTCGTGAACTTGTATCATTACTTTTCTACCCTATAGGACTAAAAACTTATTCTTTAAGGCCTTATCAGACAAAGTAATAATACAAACAGTGGAGACCTTCTGAAAGATAAATGCTTGATATTATTAGTAACCATATTTAAACTTTGATTATTACTGCATTTATAAAGAGATTAATTATTTCTCAAAGAGAGGATAAAAGCAATTGGCAAAAAAACTTAATAAACAAAAAGAATGTCCAATTTGTAGCGGAATGAATAACTGTAATAAAAACGGAGATTGTTGGTGTGGTTATGAATTTTTTCCGATAGAAATTTTTGATCTTATCCAAGAAGGACAATTAGGGAAATCTTGCATTTGTAAGGACTGTTTGGATCAATTTAAGTCGGATAATAATTTTAAAATTCGAGTGAACACAAGGGAATAAAGACAGCCCGTCCGCCTAAAATTGAAGGCAAACGGGCTTTAACTGGTTATATGGTGGTCCAAACTCTAAATTTTATGAATCTTTTCGTGCTTGTAAGTCTGCTAGGATTTGTTGGTAGATTTTATCTAGCTTATAGAAATTAAGAATGATAATTTGTAGTACTGAAATAATTGCAGGTGCCCAAACGAATAAGAAGATAATCATGGAAGTTGCAGAATCAGTTTGCTCCGCAGCTCCTCCAACATAACCACCGAGTGATAAGGCCCATCCCATTGCCGCTGCACCAAGTCCCATCCCAACTTTCGTACCAAAACTTCCCGCGCTATACACTAAACCTTCTGTTCTTAGGCCCGTTTTCCATTCTCCATATTCGATTGTGTCGGCTAGCATGGCAAAGATAGAAGCTGCCATTGGAACAGAACCAATCCCACGGACAATAGAGCCGACTAATACTAGTGTGAAGTTTGTTGGGTCAACGAGAATGATAGCGGTTCCAATTAATCCAAAGATCAATCCAAATATAATAGCATTACGTTTACCGAATTTCTTTATAATAGGAGCTACAAATAGTAAGCCAATCATTAAAGGGAATAAACCGGCTAAACCAAGTGGTCCAACTAACGCAGTATTTTCAAGAATATATTGTGCATAGTAAACATTAAGTCCACCACCAAGCCCCATTCCAGTGTATGAAACTAGTAAAAACACTACCATTAGCGCCCAATATTTATTCTTGAATAAAGCCTTAACACCTTTTTTTATTGGAACGTTAGATTGTTCAGCATTTACAGCTGTTACACGTTCCTTTGTTGTTAAAAAGGTAATAAGGAACAGAATACCTGCAAGGATACCGAAAATAGTGAAGGTTACCGTCCAACCTGTTTTTCCTCCCCCAAAAGCTTCTACAAGAGGAATCGTAAAGAAAATAACAATAGAAGTAGCTATAAGTGCGGAAAACATTCGAAAAATATTTAAGGTAGCTCGTTGATAGCTGTCTTGTGTCATACGTGCATTTAATACACCGTAAGGAATATTAATACCTGTGTAAATGATATGAACAACGTTATAAGTAATCGCAATATAAATTAACATACCTACTGAACCTAAATCTGGAACAGTGAACATCATAATGGCAGATATCGTAAATGGTATTGCTAGCCATAATAACCATGGTCTTGCTTTTCCATGCTTTGAATTTGTTTTGTCAACAATCGCTCCCATTCCAATGTCTGTAAACCCATCCAATAGTCTTGATAGAAGAATAATTGTACCAACCGCAGCTGCTGAGGCACCAGCTACATCCGTATAGTAGAAGACTAGGAAAGTTGACACTGCTGCAAATACTAGATTACTTGCTAAGTCACCAAAACCATAACCCATTTTCTCTACAAACCCAATTTTCGCTTCTACAGGTGTATCTACAACCTCTTCCTTTCTAATTGCTCCCATTGTAAAGCCTCCTTTTCAACCTTTTTTTCTTTAATGGAGCCCCAAACCAATAGGTTCATTGGTCTGGAGCATTCATAACTATTAGTGAGCTACAACTTGAGAAACGGCATCGTTTAATTTTTTTAGTAAATTAGTGAGCATTTCTTCTGTGAAAGATTCATTGAAAGATACGAGCGTTCGAAGTGGCATATATTTCATCATTGCCGCCATCATCTCTGATTGATCCGCTTCCACTGCTTCCATCATAGGACTATTTTTGTTGATTTCAGCAAGTGCTTCCTGTAATACTGGCCCAGCATGAGGATGAACCATAATATCCCCTATCGTTGATGTTCTAGAGAAACTAACTGGTAAGGAAACAGTAGATCCTACATTCACTTCTTCTGATAACACAATATCCGTAGAGGATTTCCCTACTAAAATCTCAAATACACCCGTTTCCACATGCCAATCCTTTAATTGAACGTTATAGTAAGCAAAGGCGCGTTTATCAAGGGTAAACGTAATAGTCGTTTCTTCACCTGCTTTCAGCGAAACTTTTTCGAATCCTTTTAATTCTTTTGATGGTCGAATAACGCTTGTTTCTACATCGCGTACATATAGCTGAACGACTTCTTTACCGGCAACAGTGCCACTATTTTTCACCGTTACATAAACATCTACTGTTTCTTCGTCTGTTAATTCCTTTTTATCGACTGAAATAGCCGTATAATCAAAAGTAGTATAGCTTAAGCCGTAACCGAATGGGAATAACGGTTCAATTTCCTTCGTATCGTAATAGCGATAGCCAACAAAAATTCCTTCTTTGTACTCTACTTTGTCACCTTCTCCTGGGAAGTTAAGGTGAGATGGATTATGACTAAGTTTTTGCGGGAATGTTTCCGCTAATTTACCAGATGGATTTACTTCTCCGAATAGAACATCTGCTACAGCCCCACCAAATGCTTGTCCTCCTAGATATCCTTCAAGCAACCCTTTTACATTCCCTAACCAAGGCATCTCAATTGGCGCACCATTACTTAAAACGACAATGACATTCGGTTGTACTTCAGAAACTGCTTCAATAAGTCGTTGATGATTCGCAGGAATGTGTAAATGTGTACGGTCATAACCTTCTGATTCGTAACGATCTGGAAGTCCAGCAAATACTACCGCTACATCAGACTGAATAGCAAGATCTTTCGCCTCTAAAATTAGCTGCTCATTAATGTCGTCTGAGTCTAACTTATACCCTTCCGCATAAAACACATCCGCTTTTCCAGCTAATATCTCCATTTCCTCAAACACATTATCTAGTTTAGTAGGAACGACGTGAGAGCTTCCTCCACCTTGGTATCTAGACTGTTTTGCAAATGCACCAAGTACTGCAATCTTCCCTTCTTTTTTCAGTGGAAGGATTTCCTCTTCGTTTTTGAGAAGTACCATGCTTTCACTAGCCACTTGTCTAGCTAGAGCGTGATGAGCTTCTTTGTCATATGTTGCATTTTCCTTTTTCTCGTCTACCGATCTAAAAATAATCGTTAGCAGTCTTTCTACTGCGTCGTTAAGAACCTCTTCTGATAAACTGCCGTTTTTCACCGCTTCGACGATTTTTTTGTCTCCTTCCCCATTACTAGAAGGCATTTCTAGCTCCAAGCCTGCTTCTAAAGCGTGGGCCCTTTCATTTACAGCTCCCCAATCAGACACGACAAAGCCTTCATGTCCCCACTGTTTTTTCAAAATATCAGTTAATAATGTTTTATTTTCAGAGGCGAATTCTCCATTTACTTGGTTATAAGAACACATTACCGTCCACGGTTGTGCTTTTTTCACAGCACCTTCAAAGCTAGCAAAGTAAATTTCTCGAAGCGTTCGCTCATCGACTACTGCATCAGTTGACATTCTACGGTGCTCTTGATTGTTTGCGGCAAAGTGCTTTAAGGAGGTACCGACACCTTGACTTTGTACCCCATTAATGTGACTTGCTGCAAGCTCAGATGAAAGATAAGGATCCTCGGAAAAATATTCGAAGTTACGTCCACATAATGGAGAACGTTTAATGTTAGCACCTGGTCCAAGAAGTACCGCCACATCTTCTGCTTGGCACTCTTCCCCTAAGGCTACTCCTACTTTGTTAATAAGGTCTCTATCCCAAGATCCTGCTAATCCCGCTGCAGAAGGAAAACATGTTGCTGGAACACTATCAAAAAGTCCAAGATGATCAGCACCTTGTTTTTGTTTTCGTAATCCATGTGGTCCATCCGTAACCATTACGGAAGGTATTCCTAATCGTTCCACTGGTTTTGTATTCCAAAAGTCTAAGCCAGAGCATAACCCTGCTTTTTCTTCTAACGTTAATTCTTGGATAAGTTGTTGGATAGTCTCTTTACGATTCATAAGAACCTCCTATTAAGTACTTTTTTCTCTTTCTTGATTTGAATTTTAACCGTTTTCAGAGTATTATTTTTGTAAATAAATAATTTTTTTGGTAAAAATATAATTTTATTAAAGCGTTTTCAATGAGAGAATTATTAAAATGCAAATGTGAAAATTGGAGGTACATATGGAAAGTGGAACGAGACGGGATATCGAATACTTTAGTAAGCTTATACATGAAACAGTGCATATACCTGTTTTTTATATGAATAAGGACTTTGAGATGATTACAGGATTTCCGGCAATTTTTACTGGTAATCCGTTATATCCATCAAACGATGAAATATATCGACAATTAGATATTTACAGTGACCCATGGCATATCCCGGTTTTAAGAACCACAAACTTTCTCGAGAATTTTATCTCTATTAAAGTTGGTAATAATGATGAATTTGAAGGTGCTTGGATTTTAGGTCCTTCTGTTTACTCTCCTATTGCATTTGAAACCATTAATGGGTTGCTGAATGATTTTCAGGTTAGAGTAACAGCAGATATCATAAAGGAATACTACGATTCTTTACCAGTGATTAACAAGCTCACTCTACTCCATGCGGGTCTTCTAGCTACTAATCTCCTTTATTCGAAGCGACTTTCCGTTACTGACGTTATTCAAAAGGATTCTAGTTTGGCAAATAATATTATCATTGGAGAAAACCCTGATTTACACGTGTCAAAAAACAGACAAGAAATCTCCTTTCATGCCTCCTATGAATGGGAACAAAAACTGATGCAATGTGTGAAAGAGGGGCGAAAAGAAGAGCTCATTAAAAGATTGGTTGTTCCTGATACAGAAGGGAAACCAGGTATACTTTCAAAGAAGAGCCATCTGAGGAGCGAAAAGAACTTAGCTATATCCGCCATTACATTAGCGACGCGTTACGCCATTGACGGAGGTCTTCACCCTGAGTTGGCTTACACGATGAGTGATTTATATATACAAGGGTTAGAAGAAATGAAGGATGCGTTAGAGTTGCAAACATATTTAAGAGAAGCCCTATGTGACTTTACAGATCGCGTAAACAAGGCAAAGCATCATAAGTACAGTACGCCTATTATCGAATGTCAGTCTTATATTTTTAAACACCTTTATGAAGAAATTACGTTAGGACAGCTGGCGAAAGTTGTGAATATGCACCAAAACTATTTATCAGCCTTGTTTAAAAAAGAGGTAGGTATGACTATTACTGAATATATTATTAAATTAAAAGTGGAAGAGGCGAAAAAGCTTCTAACACATTCTGAATATGAAATATCGGAAATCTACACTTGGCTTAATTTTCACGATCAAAGTCATTTTACGAAAGTATTTAAAAAGTACACTGGAACTACACCTAAAAAGTTTAAATTTAGTAAGGGGCTGACGTGAGCAAAGGGGCAGGAATACTGTCCCTTTTGTCATTTTGAAGATTTGTCTTACTTACTTTTCTTTATAAATAAAAAGCTTGCAAATGCAGCCTTTAAGATAGAATATTCTACAGCATCTCTTCATCACCTTAGTAATTTTTAATAAAAATGTAAACCTCCCTTGACATCTCACGGAATGTAAAGTATCCTTTACTTATACTTCAATGTAAAGTTAACTTTACAAAAAATGTCGGAGGTTAGTAAACAATGAAAAATCGGATAAAGGAATTGCGCAAAACAAAAAAGATGACGCAAGAAGATTTGTCCAAGAGGGTTGGTGTCTCTAGACAATCAATCATTGCTATTGAATTAGGAAAATATAATCCATCCATTGAACTAGCATATAACATTTCAAAGGCATTTGATTGCACAATTGAAGAGGTATTTATCTTTGATGAAGGAGGAGAAGGGTAATGGGGGTACAAATTGCAGGGTTAATTGGATTATACGGTGGTGCAACAATTGGAATTTTGGGATGGTGGTTTGGTAGACGTCTAGCGAACAAAAATCGTGGGTTAGATGAACTATACGAACATATTTGGCAAAAAGCGCGCTCAATCTCATGGTACTTCACTCTTGTTAGCGTCTACATTTTCTTTTCGCTATTGTTATTTGGAATTGAATTGAACGTCGCGATGGTTCTTGGGATAATGTTAACCGTTCATTTGGCAAGTTGGGGAATAACAGGCATGATTTTATCCATAAATATGAGTATGGAAAATCCGTTAAAACCTTCTAGAGTCAAATTTGGAATCGCAATTGTGGCCGTATCCCTAATTAGTTTTACCGTTTTATCTATTACAACTGGGAACTGGTGGTTTCTAATTGCTAGCATTCCCCCCACTGTCATTGGGTTAATTAGTGCCTTAACTCCTGAAAGAACCGTTGAATAATAAAAACTGAAACGAAGGGATTCAAAAGATTCATGAATCCCCTCTCTCTTTACTAAAAAAGTTTAAAGGCTACCATCATAGGCAGCCTTTTTTCATAGATAAGAATCTACATCATCTCTTCGTACACTTTTAAATTTTGATAGACCGTTTTTAGAATCGGTGCTTCGATGTCGTATTGTTTTGCTAGTTTCATTAAATGCCCTTGTAAATGGTCTCCTTCAATGAATAAACCTTTTTCCATATCGCGCTGCATCGAAGTTTTAAATTGATAAGAAAGTCCGTCTATTGATTTCATTTGCTCTTCGACAATATTATCATCAATTGGTGCTTTACATGCTCTCATAATCTCTGTTACTTCTAGTAATAAACTTCTTATAAAGCCTTTGCCACCTTCACTATCTCGAATTGGTCCCATTGGTGCACGCATAAGTGTCGTCACACCTGACATAGTAGTAATCATTAAATATTTATGCCACATGTCTTTTTTAATTTGGTTACTCATAACAAATTTTGCTTTTGTACCACTAAATGTATCCGCAATTTGTTGGATTCGATCTGTTTCTATATGTTCAAGTTCGCCAAATACAAGACGGTCAAACTTACTCGTATGTACAACTTCGCCTGCTTCATTTAATGTCGTTTCTATAAAGCTTAAGCCTCCTATCACGTTTTCACCAAATGCTTCTTGTAATGGAGATAGGTGGGCTACACCGTTTAATAAAGGAATAATCACTGTATTCTCGCCAACAAACGGTTTCACATCGTTGATTGCTTCTTCTAAGTGATAGGCTTTTGTTGAAAATAATACGATATCAAATGGCGCGGTTTGATCAGTCTTTGTTATTAATTTTGGCGCAAAAGTAAAGTCACCGTTTACACTATGAATAACTAAACCTTTTTCCTCTAGCAGTTGTTTTCGTTTTGAACGAACAAGAAAAGTGACGACTTCTCCTTTTTCTACTAAACGACCTCCGAAATAACCGCCGATCCCTCCAGCCCCTAAAACTAAAATACGCATATGAAACTCCCCTTTAGCTCTTTTTAAGAATATTATATCATTGATAAATGTGAATGTTCCAAGACCACCCAATTAAATTGCCAGTTTATATGTATACGATTTTCCTTTCCGTTCGTCCCCTTTTTCCCATTCCATGCATTTTAAACCAGATTCCCTTTCCTACTATTAACTGCTAAACTAGAAGGAATAGAAACGATTTGGACGGGTGAAATGTATGAAAATTAATATTTCAGTAAGAAGTTTAGTAGAGTATGTATTCCGATCTGGCAGCATCGAGACTGGTTTCCGTACTGCAACTACTATGACAGAGGGTACGAAAGCCCATCAAAAAATACAGAAAACATACGGTGAAAATGACCAAAAAGAAGTGTATGTGCAAACCGAATTTCTTTATGAAGATATTGTCATTCAAGTAGACGGGCGGTGTGACGGGTTACTCGTTCAAGAAGACGGTTCTGTCGTTATTGATGAAATAAAGTCAACCGCCCATTCTCTTGATTACATGACGGAAACTTCTCACCCTGTTCATTGGGCACAAGCAATATTTTATGGATTTATTTATGCAAAAGACAATGAGCTAGACTCCATTACGATACAATTAACGTATTTTCAAGTTCATACAGAAGTAAAGAAGCAGTTTCAACGTAGCATGTCGTTCAAAGAGCTCACCGCTTATGTCGAAGAAGTCATCATTACTTATGGAAAATATGCGAAAGCACGAAAAATTCATCTAACAAAGCGAAATGAAACGAGTAAACAATTAGTTTTCCCCTTTCAAGAATACCGAGCAGGGCAGCGGCAGCTAGCTGGGGCTGTTTATAAATCTATCGTTGATCAGAAAAACTTATTTGCAAGAGCATCTACCGGGATAGGAAAAACAATATCAACTATATTCCCGTCTATAAAGGCAATTGGCGAAGAACATGTTGAGCGCATTTTCTACTTAACAGCGAGAACTATTACTAGAACGGCTGCAGAAGAAGCGTTCCAGCGCTTAATAGATTTAGGTTTACATATAAATGTCGTAACATTAACAGCAAAGGATAAAATATGCTTTCAAGAAGAAATGAACTGTTCGAAGGAGCATTGCCCTTTTTCAGAGGGGTATTATGATAGAATAAATGAGGCAGTTTTAGATATTTTAACCAATGAAAAGTTAATTACACGAACAATAATAGAAGCATACGCTCGAAAACATTCCGTTTGTCCCTTTGAATATTCACTGGATGTAGCCTATTCTGCCGATGTGGTCATTTGTGATTATAATTATATATTCGATCCGAAAGTTTCCTTAAAAAGACTGTGGGATGAACAGAAGAAAAAAACGGTTTTACTTATTGATGAAGCTCATAATTTAGTGGATAGAGGCCGCGAGATGTTTTCCTCTAGTATAAACAAAGCTAGTTTTCTTCAAATAAAAAGAGATTACACTAAGATGAATGACACACTCTCGAAAGCAGCGAAATTAGTAAACGATTATTTATTGTCGGTAAAAAAGAAGGAAACATTTCAAATAAAAGAATTAGATGAAGAAGTTGTTCAGCTGTTAGAAACGTTTATCGAGGAAGCGGAAATGGTGTTAATTCAACAAAGTGACGGGAATGAAATACTGTTAGAAACCTATTTCGCTGCTCAATCGTTTGTGAAAATTTCGAAGCTTTATGATGAACGGTTTGTTACGTATGTAGAAGTAAATAAAAGTGAAGTGACGATGAAGCTGTTTTGTTTAGATCCATCCGAACTTCTACAAAAAACGAGAAAAAGCTTCCGTTCCACTATTTTCTTTTCTGCTACCTTATCACCAACAGACTATTACCAAAACTTATTAGGTGGAAGGTCGGAAGATTACGTTATGAGCATCCCTTCCCCATTTCCACGGGAAAATGCAGAAATAATTATACAGCCACTATCTACAAAGTACCACGATCGAGAGCGAACGATGGGTCCGATGATACAGTTTATGTTAGAGATATTATCTAATAGGGCCGGCAATTTTTTAGTTTTCTTCCCTTCATATGCGTATATGAGGGCAGTTTATGAACAGTTTATAGTAACAGCTCCTGATGTTCCTACTATTATACAAGATGTAGGTATGTCCGAAAGTGAACGAGAAAGGTTCCTCGAATCGTTCCAAGCGGATAATGTAGAACGATTAGTAGGCTTTGCTGTTTTAGGTGGGATTTTTTCTGAAGGAGTAGATTTAGTAGGAGAACGGCTTCAAGGCGTGATCATCGTGGGCGTTGGCCTGCCACAAATCGGTGTAGAACGGGACATTATTAAAGATTATTTCCAGTTCATCGGGAAAAATGGATTTGACTACGCCTACGTATACCCTGGTATGAACAAAGTACTTCAAGCCGGTGGAAGGCTCATTCGTTCCGATTCTGATACTGGAACTATCCTTTTAATAGATGATCGGTTTTTGCAGCGAAAATATCAATCATTACTCCCTTTGGAGTGGCAGCATTATACAGTGCGACGGACGTGAGGTGTCTGTCGCACTTTTACACTTTTAGATATAAATTATTTAGTATGAAAGTAATTTGGAGTTATGGAACATCCCCCGGTTACGGTCGATTTATCAAATACAGCTATAACAAATAAACACGTATTAATTTAGGTTTTACCTTATTTACTTACTAAACCTACAATCACTTTCAAAGAAGCTTTCCTTTTTCTTTGTCGTTTAAAACCTTCCGTAGAATCGATAATGAAAACCGTCTTCCCAATCCAAATTTTGAGATAAATAGATTGTAAAATAATAGGTCGAACAATCCCTCTCTCTTCATGTTCTGAACCATCTTCTCGTTCCGTTTCGGTCCTTACTAGCCATCTATTTCCGACACCAAACTCTATGTATTTCAATTGACATTCACTCCACCCAACCCAATTTCATCCCATATCTATTAATATCCTATTCTAGTTAATTTCCCTTTATCGGGAGTGAATTGATTCCAAACATAACTTCCCAAATATTCCTGACTTTCATCAATTAAATGAAATTCGTTACTAGTAACCTTAATCTTTTTCTCATTTATGACAACATAATATTGATCATTTTCTACTATTTTTTCCTCAATTTTTATAACTCCTGATGTTGATACTTCACCTAAATAATAAACAATCATTCCACTCATTCCACAGACTGCTATAAATATGATTAGGTCGTTGATCAATCGATCAATCGCTGGCCGCTGTTTCAACCTTCTTTTAAATAAATATTTAACAGTTAAAATAATATATACGATGGAAAAAATGGGGATTAACCACATGAGATTTGCCAAGGCTGATATTACTTCATGAAGAGAATAATCAATATTAATCAAAATAGAATATCTATTTATTTGTAGGCTGCAATATGTAATAAGTACAACCCCTAATAGCCAATATTGCGCAATTTTCTTTCTGTCATATAACTTATTTAATTCCGTATTTTCTACCATATGAATCCTCTTTCTATTCTTCTGTATTGTCTTCTCCATACTTTTCACTAAAGTTTAATATCCATTACATTCCATGTCAATTGGTCCATTCAGCGCTCTTTAAAACCAGACGTCTTTTCCAATTATTGTTTCTTCTATAATTACTATACTTGTGTTGGAAGAAACGTCTAAAATTGCCAGTTTCAGCAATGGTTATAGCCTTTGTCCCACAATATCTGGATTAAGCTTACTTGTCTCAGGTGAAATGATTTTTTCTAACCTTTTCTACTACTCTTTATTTTTTTTCGATTTTCTTACTTTACTTTTTTGTAAACATGAAAACTATCATTTCGGAATATAATTTAGAAACATCTTTAGAGTAATTGAACGTTCTCATATAAGGAGGAAAATTCAATGAAACTTAGTAACGGAATGTATGATGAAGTCGACTCAGGAATTGAATTGTATGTTCAGGAAGAAGGAGATGGACAACCTATTGTATTTATTCCAGGGTTTACATTTAGTTCTAACGTCTTCGCGGAGCAAGTACGTCATTTTTCGAAAACTCATCGGGCAATCGTTATTGATCCGAGAAGCCATGGGCGTTCTACAATAACAGTTCATGGAAACGACTACGTTACACACGGAGAAGATTTACAAAAGGTATTGAAGGCACTAAAGGTAGAAAATCCTATACTTGTTGGTTGGTCTTTCGGTTGTTTAACCGTATGGGAATACATTCGCCAATTTGGGACTGATAATATCCATTCGCTCGTTTTTATTGACATGCCACCGAAATCTTTATCGATAAAGCAAGACAAAGATTGGGTAGAAGGTCCTCTCGATGATTTAGCCGCAGCCTATACAAACTTTCTCAGAAATTCGAAAGGTCAGCGTGAATTTATTGCTTCGTATGCAAGTAATGTTATGGTCCAACGCGAGTTAACCGAGGATGAATTTGCTTGGATTATTGATGAATCATTGAACACTCCGTACTATATTGCCCAAAACTTATTCGCTTCGGGACTTTTCTCTGACTATCGTAAGCAAGCTAAGGAAAGCAGTGAATCTGTCCCTACTCTTTATGTTATTGCGGAGCATTGGGCAAAAACAGCCACTAATTACTTAACCACTCTCACTCCAAAAGCTACGGTCAAAGTTTTAGGTGGGCATTTTATGTTTTGGGAGTACAGTAAGGAATTTAATGCTTTCGTTGAACAGTTTTTAGGAGGTAAAAAGTAAACGACAAGGGAGCGATTAATCAAATCGTAATTCACTTTTAATTAGCTTTTATGGCTCAAGGGTGGATTATTTTTTGTCTATAATGATGGAAACAATAAGACTAGCAAACATTTCATATTATTACTAGGTGGACGAGGGGATTTTTGTATGTATATGAATGTCACACATCTATCCGTTATGTGTGAAAGGTTTCCAATTACAACTAGTATGCTATATTCCCAGAATATGAGTGAACGAGTCTCTGTCCCCCGTTCACATCCTCTTTTCATAGAAAACATAGATGTTGAAATTAAGCGCGTGTAGGAATAAGTTTCTTTCTGTTCAACACAATATAAATGATAGAACAAAGGTCGGGGAATATATTTTGAAGTAGTTTTACTGTAGTTTGATACTACCGATCGAGACCTTGTCCTAGTTTTGCTGCTTTACATACCTAGCAATGTCACGTTCGTTTTGCACAGCTTTCTTCCAAATAAAATCTTGATCACTCACTAACGTCTTTAACGTTTCTTCCATTTTCAGGTGTGCAACTTCGTTTTCAAGCTTTAAATTATTTATTGTACCTTTTAGTTCTTCATGATCTGCTTTTACTTTGGCTATTTCTCTCTTCATTTTTTCTTGATTATTTTGATTCATATCAGTCAGTTCTAATCGCATTCCTATTAGTTCTGCTTTCATTTCCGTCTGTTCAGCTTTCATGCTTTCTACCATTTGGATCAATTGAGTCAACATATTTTCCATTTTATCGAAACGTTCTTCCACTTTTCTTCACCTCCTTCTTACGTATATTATAATATAGAATATTATCTGCGAAAAGATAGTGAACGAACAAGCTAGCTTCCGATTGAGAGCTAGCTTTATTATAGGTCTCAGCTATTTATTCTCTTTTCCGCCAAAACCATCCATTCATCGATTTTGTGAGACTCCACCCGATTCTCTTTATTGATTTTAACTGAAAAATAACCCTGTATTTCTTTACTAGCATTTAAGATATATTGCTCCACCCGATCCATTTGTTCTTGGCTACTTGTGGTTCGTGCCACCCAAGAAGGGAATTGAAACGTTTTTTTGCGATTGATAGATTTCGTTTCTTGTAAGCCCGCTTCCGTCATTAACTGTTTCCACTCACTTACTTTTAGTGCCCTTACATGACTCTCATCCCTTAATTTTTCTACCATGTTCATGAATTCATCAAGTGCATCTTCCTCAGGTGCAACATTATCTATTAATACGAATTTTCCACCCGGCTTTAATACTCTACTTACTTCATTTATAAAAAGACCTGGATTTGGAAAGTGATGAGGAGCAATTCGACATGTCACTAAATCAAAAGTACCTTCAAGAAACGGTAGCTTTTCTGCATCAGCAATAACATACCAAATATTCTTGAACTCTTTATTGAGATGTTTTGCAGTATTAGCAAGCATTTTCTCCGTTAAATCAGTGGAAAAAACAGTCCCTATATATGGTGAAAGCGCCTTCGCAACATGCCCTCCACCAGTTGCAATGTCAAGCATTACCCAGTCGGAATTAGGATTAAGCCATTCGACTAATAACGGCAGATCGCTTCCCTTTGCATGTGATTCACTCGCTACATATTGTTGCGCATTTTTCCCGAACACACCTTTCACCTTTTGTTTGATTTGTTGTTCATCCATTGATTCTCCAACCTCCTCAACTTCTTCTCAACAATTCTTTACTTGCATTATGGGCTGATTTCATAAAGGGGTTATGCTTTTTATAATGTATCGGTAAATACTTTATCTCTAAACTTATTTTTGGGTTTTCTCTTTTTTTTCGATCATAAAGAGTTATTAGTTCAGAGTGCAACTTTCTTAAAGAATGAGTCTTTTTAAAGCTAAATTCATTTGATAATAGTCTCTCAATATCATTTACATCAGAGTATATTGTAACGCTGTCATGAAAAATCTCTAAATACTTATTAAAATGCGTCAGCCCAAAAATAACTGCTTTTAGTTCTCCAAATATATTTTTTCCAATAACATCTTTTGGAGAATACACCAGTTGATTTTTCACAATTATTAAACCATTCCTTAAATACGTACAGGCAACAGCCATTTCTCTACTAACTTTACTGCAAGAACTGTCACAATATACATATAACGTGTTTCGACTATAATATTGGTCGTATACCATTTCTTTCAAATCTAATGGAACTTTGTCTTCTCTTTCTCCCCAAAAATTTGGTTTACTTACTTTTTTTACATTTCCTTTTGATTTCATCCATCATCTTCCTCATTGAATAATGATTTCTTAGCTAGTATAAAATCACCGAATTATATTTTCAACATATCTTCCGAATATTCAATTTATAAATAGTGAGTAATGGGTGTTTAGGTTGGCGGAAGTTAGCAGGAGCGGAGACACAAAAAATGGGACAAGCATCCACTTGTCCCTTTCTCATGTTAATTCCATGGAGATTCAATCAAATTTAATTTGACTAATACATTCCATACAATAGGTTTTTTAACTGGCTCCAAAGCAGTTTCAGTACAGGAAGATTCCTCTACATATCCTAGCTCTTTTGCCTTTTTTAAATTACTATCTTCAATATAATTAGTAATTTCCGCCTGTTGGAAGCAACTCGGGGCAATATATGTTTCATGATTATGTTCTAAAATAACCCTCGTGTCTTCTGGCGGTGTAACCGTGAACGGAATTGCACAGATGAAGATAATAGCCACTAATAACAATATACTAGTTAAAATAATCCCTTTTTTCATTTTGGTTTCTCCTTCATTATTAAAACTTGGAAATGGCAATAAAAATAACAACATTATTTTACCGTCTAAAATGGAGTAGTTTTTCTCCATACTCTCCATTTCGATTTAAGTAAACAGTTTTTATTATACCTTGTTTAATAAATTCATTTGTGTCCTTTTAGTGAACAGAATGAACGTGTGGACCATAGGTGGACAGAGGGACATACCGCATCCACACATTTTTACGTAACTGGAAATCAAAACAGAAAAAAGACTGATAGTGCTCGTAACACTATCAGTCTTTGTATTAGCATGTACATTTCAAGTGGTTTCCTATGGTGTGTAATAATGTTTTGTTTACCGCGTTTACATTTACAGAACTTCTGAACGGGAAAGCCCACTCCTTTAGGTGTGGGATGAAAGGTGATGTGTATGTCTTCTGATAGATATTTTGTTCGGTTTTTGTTGCGAACACACGTTCTTGTATAGTAAAATATACCTATAGGAGGGGAGTGCGTTGGCTAAATCTAAAACTCCAAGCTATGTTCTAACGTTAAGAATAAAAACTGAAATGCATCAAGAACATAAATTATCTAAGCGATTCGAGTTATGTAGGGGTATGTATAATGCGTGCTTAAGAGAACTGCTTAAAAGATATACTGCTTTAAAACAATCAAAAAAGTATAGAGTTGTTTGTAAGATGGAGAATGGCAAAAAGCGAAATAAGCTATTTTCAGAGTTGAATAAGGAGTTTGGATTAGTCGAGTATTCGATTCATGAGTTTGTGAAACCGATGCAACATGCATTTAAAAAGAATATAGATTCATTTACCAGCCAAAAAATTGCCACAAGAGCTTTCAAAGCTTTTGAAAAAATAATGTACATACAAGGGAAAAAAGTGCATTTCAAAAAGTACGGTGAAATGTATTCCGTCGAAGGGAAGTCTAATTCAACAGGTATCAGATACAAGGATGACAATATATTTTGGAACGGTCTAGTTCTTAGAACAATCGTTAAAAAGAAAGACGTCTATGCCCATCTTGCACTAGAAGACAAAGTTAAATTTGTTAGAATTAAAAGAGAATGGATTAAGAATAAATATGTATACTACGCTCAATTAGTACTCGAAGGCACCCCTCCGAAAAAATACAACTCCAAAGGGATGAAAAATAATAGTTCTACTCAAAAAAGGGTAGGTATTGATATAGGGACTTCTACTGTGGCAGTCTGTTCTGAAACAAAAGTTATGCTGACGGAGCTTGCGCCTAGTGTTGTCGAGCTAGATAAACAGATAAGGATTATCCAAAGAAGCATGGACAGAAGTAGAAGAGCAAGCAATCCATTAAAATATAAAGAAGACGGTACGTTTGATACTAGCAATAAAGACAAATGGCTGTTTTCAAAACGATATATGAGAAAAAAGAGTCAATTAAAAGAGTTGCAGAGGCTGAATAGAGCCAAAAGAAAACAGGATCACGAGATGCTAGCTAACTCCATCATTGCTTTGGGTGACGTAATATTTGTCGAAACTATGAGTTTTAAGGGACTACAAAGAAGAGCGAAAGAAACAACGGTGAATGAGAAAGGTAAATTCAATAAAAAGAAAAGGTTCGGGAGAACGATCAGTAATCGAGCACCTGCGATGTTGTTAAGCATTATAGAACGCAAACTTAAATACAAAAGCATAAGATTAAATAAAGTAAACACAACACTAATAAAAGCAAGTCAATACAATCATTTCACTAATACATATGAAAAGAAAAAATTGCACGAAAGATGGAATAACTTTGGTTTCTGTAAAATACAAAGAGATTTATATTCAGCATTTCTTTTAATGAACTGCAAGGAAAGCTTGGATGAAATAGATAGAGATCTATGTGAACAACACTTCCATAAATTTAGAAAAATGCACGACTTAGAAATAATAAGATTGAAAAAGAAAGGAAAAACCCCCATTAGCACAGGTATATAAAAAACTTAATAACGGTTTAGATATGAGCCGACACGACCGCTAATAGAAACAGAGGTTTCTTTGGTTGTAAAAGTCTAATTGAACATATATGAGTTCCTTTGTGTTGTAACTAGAAGACTTATTATTCTTCCGGTGAGAGCATTGGAGAAGTATATAAGTAAATTAGAACCCCACTCCTTTAGGTGTGGGAGTATCAGAGCCCCTCAATTACCATCTCTTTTACCGGCATAAATATTTCACCTGTGTCTAAATAGTTGACCTGCACTTTATCGCCTTCTTCCAAGTAGATTGCAAGTGGGCTATTTTCAGATGAAACGACGTAGTTCTTCTTGTTATCCAATAAGAAGGTGATTGTCGTAAAATCGCCTACCTTTTCCTTGTAGACTCGGATGACGGTTCCTCTTACTTGCTTTTCCTCTGCTTTGGAGCTGCCATCAACAGTTCCCCCGCCTCTTTGCAAGGCCGTTTTGTAGAGCTTCAATGCTTCATTCGGTGTATTGGCGTACACCGAAATTTCTGGGTTCGCAGCGGAAACAATGAAATAATTTTGGAGGAAGCCGTTTGAATCGAGTACTGGCGTTAACCAGCTTGCTTCTCCGTAGAAGTTATAAAGGACAGGCATTTCTCCGTTCCACTTCTTTTCAATAAATTTCTTTTCAATGATTTGCAAAGCACCTTGAGAATCCATATAAGATGCTTCTAGATTACCAGTATAAAAAGTTGCTTCCCCTGTTCTTGAATTCGTAAGAGAATAGCCTAGCATAGAATCTACGCCCTCTTTCGGACTTGTGAAATCTGTAAAATAATACATATCTCCATTTTCATCAAAAATAGGACTCACATTTGCCTCTGTTCCTTCATCAGAAGGCAGCCTTACATCTCTTTTGCCGAATAGACTATTCCAAAAACCGTGAATATAGTTACCATAATAGCTATTTTGTAAGCTAACAACTTCTGGAGACACTGCCCCATCAATAAATGCTGGAATGTCTTTTAACAGAAAGTCCTCTGTTTCCCCTGTTTGAGGGTCTACCATTACAATCCCCTTTACATCAAAACCATTTCTTGCTGATATATATTGACCGTAAGATCGAATATAATACGGTTTGCCGTCATCATCAATTTCTAATTGAACATCTCCATAGAAAATATGATTCGGATATTGCATTCTTATTTGGCGTTTAAGATTTTTATGAAAATAAGACGATGGTGTATACTCCATCTCCGCCTTCATAAATTTCGGATTGTCGCTTGAGTCAGTAGCACTAATCGTAAAATAGCCTGGCGTTGTATTCCCATTCACCCATTTGAAAAACCCTGAAAATTCTACAGGTGCGATATACACATACTCTCCGTTAACTTTTTGAATTTGCAAGTTTCCGAGTTCGTAATAACTCGTGTCTGGAACTTGTCCAAATGCCTTTTTCATCTTATTTCGAGCAAATTTAGGCGGAACACTTGCTGGCGTCTCTTTTTCGTCAAACGTTTCAATTTCTGTCTTCTCCGCCATTTTCGCAACTTCATATTTTTCATCCGCATTAAAGAGGAATGCTGACAAAATAATAATCCCAAAAACTAAACTTCCTAAAAATAATACCGCTTTAACCATTCGTTCCTTTCCAGAAGCGAAATATGTCCCCAAAAGGGTAACTGGAATGGCTAATATCCATAACGAAGTGAAGTTTCGATCAAGGTTAGTTAAATAATAGAAAGAAAAGATTGCAAAAATAATAAGAATTATTCCAACTACTAGCGCTCCCGGATTAGACCTTTTCCCCTTTTTTTCCTTCGTTTTGTTACTAGTAAACGGAATCAGCACAAGCGCAGAGGCTAATCCCGCGATAAGTGAAAATAAATAAATATTGCCCATAATACCACTCCTTAATAAACCTATATATCTAATACGGATGTACTAGAGAAAAGTTTCAAATGCTGAACGGTAGAATAGGAAAGTCCTCCAAATTTTTTTAGAAACCGAAACCCTACACTCCTATTTAATTCATAAATATTATACTTATTATTACGAGCCTTCGAAATAAATATTGATGAAATATAGCAATCTTATACGGAGGGCAAGGTCTATTAAGGAAGTAATGGGACAATTGCATGAATTTGGAAAAAAATGTGTGGACAAGGAATGATGTCCCTCTGTCCACCTTCACTTATATTTCTTGTGGTAATGGCTCAGTGCTAGCAATGAAAAGATATAATCGTAACTATGGTAATGCATGTAGAATTCGCCAGCCAGTCCTTGCCCTTTTGGATAATGTTTCGTCCAGTCTTCCTTTTTAGATGCAGTGAGTAAGAACTGGATCCCTGCATCGATTTCGGATGTTGTTTTCTCAGATGCCGAGATTAATGTATCTACTGCCCAAGCAGTTTGTGTGATTGTACTTGCGTTTAGTGGGATATATGTTCTATAAATATCACTGTTACACGACTCTCCCCACCCACCATCAGAATTTTGAATGCTTTTTAACCAATTCAATGCCTGAATTATAGAAGGATCGTTAGGAGATACTCCGACTGAAATCATGCCAGTTACCGCTGCCCATGTCCCATAAATATAACAAATCCCCCACCGACCGTACCAAGAGCCGTCCTTTTCTTGGTTTTGTTTTAACCACTTCACACCATTTTTTATAGAAGAATGATTACTCGTTAAATTCGTAAAGTTCCCGAAAAACTCCAATGTCCTCCCAGTTAAATCGGCAGTAGAAGGATCGAGGAAAATATACTCTCCACCTTCAATAGGTAAGTAAGTTAGCAACTTCTTATTTACATTCTTTTCGAAAGCTGGCCAGCCACCGTCGTTATTTTGCATCGTTAGTAACCAGTTAATCCCTCTATCCCATGCATGACGATAAGACGTGTTGTGCTTAACGGCTCGGTGAATGGCTCGTAGGGAAGCAGTCGTATCATCAATATCGGGATGCATCGTATTTAAATCGGAAAAGCCCCAACCACCTGGTAGGCTATTCGGATTGTGAATAGCCCAGTCACCATATCGGTAATGCTGACGGCTTAAAAGGTAGTGATTTGCTTTCTGAATGGTAGTATCCTCAAATGAAACTCCAGCCTCCTGTAAAGCGTAGCTTAGTAAATTCGTATTCCAAACAGTTGCTGTAGTATATTGCATATGCACTTGCCCATTAATGAGAGTAGTCATAGATTTTAATCCGGTCAGCGCTTTTTGAATGACAGGATGACTTTTAGAATAATCAAGGGAAAGTAATGCGAAAATCATTAAAAAGGTCGAACTAAAGTAATTACTAAATGTGCCATCAGATTCTAATCTATCTATCATATACTTTTCGGCTTGTTTTATTGCTGTAGCACGAATGTTTGCCGGGAAATTTAACATACTTTTAATAGCTTGCTGCATGTAAGTAGATAATGATCGCCACTCGGCGGATTCATTCCAGAAGTTATCATCCTGATGTTCATTTTCCCTAGATTGAAACAAATCTTGAAGATTAGGACTTCGCGTCGTCTTTAAGCTAAATCTTTTATTACCTACAATCAAAATTGGGGTAAGATTAGCTCGTCCGAAAACGGATATGTCAAAATAATTAATTGGAAAAGAAAGTGGAAAAAGGATTATTTCGGGAGGTAGCGGGAAGTAACGAGGCCATTTATACTGACCTGTTAAAGCTAACATAATTTTCGTAAACAGATGGACGTTTTCTATTCCACCTAAAGCTAAAATTTGGCGTTTAGCAGCCAACATTTCTTTGTCATTCTTTTGGTGATATCCTGAATACAGTAGTGCATAATAGGCGTCCACAGTTGCTGTCAAGTTTCCATTCTTCTCATCATCAAAAAGCTTCCATGCTCCATTTTCTTCTTGCTTACTAACAATCCGCCTGACTAATGACTGAATCAACGCCTCATCATTTATTTCCAATGACCGTAATAAAATAATCATCCATGCATCCGTCTTTATACCAGTTTCAAATGGATAAACCCATGACCCATTCGCTGATTGATCGTTTTTAACTATGTTGATTATTCGTTTCATTTCATTCTCGACATCAAGAATCATACGAATCACTCCACACATATTTGTTAAAACATATTTATTCAAGGAGAGCTAATACAATACATAATGGGAAAGATTTTTGAGTTGAGTTGAAATTATGCTAATTAAGACATTTCTCGCGTTTACTCAAAAGTATTAGTATTTATATAAAAAACGCCCTAGATAAAGTTCCAGAGCGTTTAGTAAATAACTATTAAGCTATTAATTTTTTTCACCAATTGGTAAAACGGTTTTTCCGTATACTTCATTTAACACTTGTGCCATAGCTGCATAGATCGCTGTAAAACCACAAATAATCCCTTCATATCCAGCAATCGTCAAAATTAAGCTAGAGCCTGTGAAGTTTCCAATTGCTAATAAGAAAAATAGGATGGTAAGTGTTCCAAAAACAACTTGCAAGGCTACATTTATACGTAAAGTTCCGATAAACATGAATAACGTGAAAAGTCCCCACATAAATAGATACGCAGCCATTGATGTGGAACTAGCTGCTTCCCCATAGCCCATTAGCGGAATCATGTTTAATGCAACTAATGATAACCAGAAAAAACCATAGGACGTAAAGGCTGTTGTCCCGAATGTATTATTTTTCTTAAATTCCATGATGCCGGCAATCACTTGTGCTAATCCACCGAAAAATATTCCCATTCCTAGGATCATGGCATCCAATGCAAAAAAGCCTGCATTATGAATGTTTAGCAAAACGGTTGTCATACCAAATCCCATTAAACCAAGCGGAGCAGGGTTTGCTGTTACTTCTTTGATGATAATATTCTTTTCCTTTTCCAATACATACACTCCATATTCATATACTTGTGTTTACACACTAAGCTTGTATTATAGGCACGGTAATACTATCATGTCAATGGAATTTTCATCAAAAGATGGGTCAAGGGACCTGCTCCTCGACCCATTTTTTATTTTTTATCACGATTAGTTGTTTTGTAAATTTCACCATTGCTATCGTAGGTAATCCATTCACCTACAGGCTCACCATTTTCAAAGTATCCTGTACGCTTTATCGTTCCAACTGCACGATACCATTCCCAATAGCCATCTGGTTGATCACCCAACATTTTTCCTTTTGACCACATTGTTTTTCCATTTGCATGGTATTTTATCGTGTACCCATCAACTACTTCTAACTTCTTTTCTTTGACACCGTTTCGTTGTATCATGTCACAATTTTCGTTTCCCATTACTTACCTCCATATAATCATTCTTAATATAAATACCATAATTTAATAAAAATGATAACTATGTATAATCTCACCGCTATATTCCCCCATCATATCCATTCCTAATTTAAGTTCTCTGTTTTGTCGAATTCAGTATTTTGGAGTCATACTTTTTCTCGTAGCGGTCTATTCTTGAAGATTCCACCCACCCTTCCTCTTTTCCATCTTCCCTTTTTTCTGAAAATAGTTATAATTAAAAACACAACAAAGGAGGAGGAGACACTTGATACATAAAATAGAACTAGATTCTAAAAATATTCACGGATCGTTTAGTAGGGATTATGAACCTATTTTAACCGTTCAGTCCGGCGATTCTATTCAACTAAAGACGCTTGATATTCAATGGGGCTATTCTGAAACAGAAGGAAAAGAGAGGACTATTTTTCAGTCTAGAGAAAAAGAGGAAAAACTAGGACATCCTATCTTTGGTCCAATTGCCATCGATGGAGCTAAGCCGGGAATGGTATTAGAAGTTCGCACTAATGAACTTGTACCAGGATGGTATGGCCGAAATTGGGCTGGCGGCGTCCAAAGCTGGCAAAATGAGAAATTAGGCATAGTAGGCAGTAACAGAGTACAACTAGATTGGAAGTTAAATGCCGCAACAATGTCTGGAAGCTGTAAAATTGGTGAGCGAGATATTCATGTCGGCCTTTCCCCTTTTATGGGCTTAATGGGAGTTGCTCCCGCTGAACCTGGTGTACATCATACTGCTCCTCCTGGTTATTTCGGTGGAAATATTGACTGTAAAGAGTTAGGAAAAGGTAGTAGCCTCTTTCTACCTATTTCCGTTGATGGTGCGCTTTTCTCGATTGGCGATGGACATGCTCTACAAGGAGACGGAGAAAGTTCTGGAACCGCGATTGAATGCCCAATGGATTTAGTCGACATTACGCTTATCGTTCATGAGAATATGGATTTAAATATGCCGCGAGCAAAAACACCTTCAGGTTGGGTTACATTTGGATTTAACGAAGATTTAAACGAGGCAGCTGCCGTCGCTTTAGATGAGATGGTTATGCTAATGAAAGACTTATACAGCATTTCTAAAGAAGAAGCTACCGCCCTCGCAAGTGTTGCTGTGGACTTACGAATAACACAAGTAGTCAATGGTGTAAAGGGAGTTCATGCAGTATTACCTTATGGGGCTATACGGTAACAAATTCGTGAGCTTTAGGCCATGAAAGGGGAGTCAGTTCCTATACTCTCCCCTACTACCTTTAGAATCTAAGCAAGATCTACCGCTACGCCTCTTGTTATTAGATATTATAATTATAGAAATTAATTACCAAATACTTTTCTCATTATTTTTAAATCATAATCACCTATTTTTGAAGTGTACATCCCTTCAATATAATATGGTTCAAAAACAATATCATTTTGAGGCATAAAATTTTCACCCAACAAAAATACTTTATCGAACTCAGATAATGTTTTTAGTTGTAATACTTCTAATAGAAAGTTTTCATTATTAAAAAGCTCTTTATAGACTGAAATAATTCTTTTATTCCTACCTTCTGTCCCTTCAGGGTCCTTTTTAATCATAGAGATAAAATCGAATAATTCATTCTCGCTAGAAATTTTTATTACACCTTTATTGAATTGGTCACTGGAATGTATAAAATCAGATTCATTGATAATTTCTAATTCATTGTTATTTTCCACAAATTCACCTATTGTTCTAGGATCTAACTTAAATGATTTATAGATAGTTATACCAAATACTTCTTCAAAAACTTCCTCACTAGTAATGTCATTTATTTTGCTCCCCTCATAAATTGAATCTGGAAGGAAAATGTATTTAACACTGTTTGTAATTTTATTAATATTAACGAGTAATAGATTAATGTCTGACTCCTCAAATTCAGTTATAAATAAATAATTCAAACTCTCACTCGCATTTATAACCTCTTTTTCACTTTTGTCTCCCAGAACGAGTAATTCTTTATTGTTTGGTAATAAATTTGAACCAAGGGATAGAATGAATAGAATTGCAAGAGCTACCGATAGCGCGAAGTAAGGTAAGATAGTTTTTTTATGTTGTTTATTGTTTATCTTCTTAATTGTTTTTTCTTGCATTATTTTATTAAATTGGATATCTTTATATACCGTTTCATCCAATGCTGTCTTTAGTTTGTCTAACTTTTCCTTCAATTTCTTCTACCTCCTTTAAATATATTTTTTTAAATTTTTCTCTTCCTCTACTTAGCCGTGTCCTAACATTTGATTCATTTATTGATAATATCCTTGAAATTTCAGCTATTGTTAAATCTTCATAGTAAAAAAGGGTTAGAACTTCTCTATATTTAATAGGTAGCTTGAATAAACATTTGGCAATAATTTGATATTCGTCCATTTCTATTAACTTTTCATCTGCATTTTTTTCCTTACTATATAAATTAACCATTGATATTCCTAGATGACTTAACTTGTTTTTAGGACTCTTTAGAAAATCTTTTGATTTATTGACTGCAATTTGAAATAACCAAGTTTTCAAACTTGATTCCCCTCTATATTGATTGTATTTTTGTGAAAAATTAATAAAAGTTTCTTGTACGATATCCTCTGCAGTACTCCAGTTTTTCACATAAGAATATGTAAGTTTTAATAGTGATGAACCATGTTCCTCCATAATCATTCTAAGATACCGTTCATCTATTTGCTGTTCTTTTTTCTCAATCAAACAAACCACTCCAAACCAATAATCTATCCCTTAGACGAGGGACCAAGAAAATTGTTACAAAATCCGAATCAAATTCTAAAGTTCGTTTCTACTTGTCTCATATCTCCTTCTATAACCCTAGTATGTACTAATAATGATTGTTAGTGTGTATCCTTAAATTTTAGCAACGTATGACAATTTTTTCGCTACGTAGCGTAAGCGTTGTTTTTTTGTTTTCAGGGGAGTATGGAATAGAGGATGCTCTGACCCTCTTAAGTTTACAAAATTGTTCGAAAAGTTTAACGGTATATTAACCGAAAGAATCTATTTTTCTAAAAAAATAGAAACTGTACCAAATAGTTTAATAAAGGAGCGGTTATATGAAAAGATTAAAACAGTTTGTTGTCGTAGTTTTAGCCGTCTTGATCAGCATTTCAGGATTATGGAATCCAAGTGTCACCGATGCTAGCTGGAAAGAGAACGCGCCTGTAACAAAAGGGGAATTCATTAAGCAGTTAGTAACCACTCTCGGAATCGATTTGCAAGATGGTGAGGTTCCCTACACGGATGTCGATGCTGATTTAAAACCATTTTTAGAAGCAGCAATCCGCACCAATATTTTAACCGATATTACCGAAACTCCTTTTGGACCAAATGATAAGGTAACGCGTGAACAAGCCTATGTATTTTTAATTCGCTCTATTAACCTCCGAGACTCCTATTCTATGGACACATTAAAAGAATTTAAAGATTATCAAGCAATAAATCCGGCATATTATCAAGAGCTTTCTGCGGCTGCTGAATTAGGGTTAATTGATAAAAACAGTCGGACCTTCCAACCTAAAAAACCAGTTACAAAGTATGAAATGCAAACAATGTTTCATCAATACGAAACGATGTTTGAGTTTATTACTGTCATCCATACGAATGATCTACATGGAAGAATTATGTATAACGAGAATAACAAAGAATTAGGCTTAGCAAAAATTAACGAAATTGCCAATAAGGTACGCAGAAAAAACCCTACTTTTTTAATCGATCTTGGCGATACATTCCATGGAACAAACTATGTCAATATTAATAGAGGACAAGCAGCCGTTGATGCGATGAATGCTATGAATTATGATGCGATGGTTCCAGGAAACCATGATTTCAACTACGGCCAAGACCAGCTTTTAGCTTTAAGGGATGAGCTCAACTTCCCACTTATTAGTGCAAATGTATTAAAAGATGGCAGCCCATTCCTAGATAGTTATACTATTATTGAAAAAAACGGCAAGAAAATTGCACTGATTGGTCTAACCGCTACCGATACTGCTGTAAAAACAAATCCTGCGGGAATTGAAGGAATTACTTTTGAGGATGAAGTAACGGTAGCAACGGAAATGGTAGCACAACTAAAAAATGAAGTGGATGTTGTTGTCGGGATTTCCCATTCAGGGGTGGATACAGATACAACTATCGCAAATGAAGTGGATGGCATCGATGTCATCTTTGGCGGACATAGCCACAGTACGATTGAATCACCGATTAAATATAAGTATGGCTATGTTACACAGGCATTTGAACATGGAAAAGCGTTAGGGCATACTAATTTAATTTTTCATGATGGCAACCTAGTTGGTGTTAATGGGTTCCTATATCGCGACAGTGAAGATAAAACAGAGGACCCAGCTATTGTAGAAATTCTTCAGCCTTATAAGGAGCAGGTTGACAAAGAATTGAATGAAGTAATCGCTACTACTTCTGTAAAACTTGACGGGGAAAGAACGGATGTCAGAACGAAGGAAACAAATCTCGGAAACCTTATCACAGATGCGATGCGCTCCAAACTTGGAACAGAAATTGCTGTAACAAACGGAGGTGGAATACGTGCTTCCATCCAAGTGGGCGATATTACTAGAAACCATGTATTAAGTACTCTCCCATTTGATAACACTCTTGTTAAAACAACTTTGACAGGGGAAGAAGTGTTGGCTAGCCTTGAACATTCTGTACGTCTTTATCCTAGTGAGAATGGGGGCTTCCTTCACGTTTCTGGTATCAGCTTTACTTTTGATCCGAAAAAGCCTGCTGGTAGCCGCGTGGTTGAAGTGCTTGTCAATGGAGAACCGCTCAATCTGACACAAACGTATTCCGTTGCAACGAATAACTTCATCGCTGCCGGAGGAGACGGCTATACCATGTTCTCACTAGAAAATGTAGAGTTTGACAGCGGTGAATTGTTAAGCACCATCTTGATTGAAGCCCTACAATCAAACAAGCCTATTCCGAGTGTAGAAGGTAGAATCAAGATTACTCCATAAAAGAAGTCCTTAGGGGGTCAGCACTTTCTCTGCGCCCCCTTTTATACTACGTAGGTGGACAGAGGGCAGATCTGATCGTCCACCTATTTTTTAGAAAATGAACATCCCACTAGCAGTTCAGAAAATAACATCTACTTCACACTACTAATTTAAAAAGAAGTTAGCATCGGAATGACATAGCGCCACCCCTCTATTAGTCTCCCTGGCTTAACTGGTGGGGTATTTAGCATTTTATTTATCACCTACCCCGATTTATTTATCACTGCATTCATTTTATTTATCACCGCACTCCGTTTATTTATCACTGCATCCATTTTATTTATCACCGCACTCCGTTTATTTATCACTGCATCCATTTTATTTATCATCGTACTCCGTTTATTTATCACCGAGCTCCTTTTATTTATCACCGCACTCCGTTTATTTAACACCGCACTCCGTTTATTTATCACCGAGGTCCTTTTATTTATCACCGCACTCCGTTTATTTATCACTGCATCCATTTTATTTATCACCACATTCATTTTATTTATCACCTGCACTATTTTTTTCACCAACGCCTGTACCCGAAACACATCTCCATCCTAAAATATTTATTTAAACTCCAAACAGGATTTTCCTTTCGTATCTCGAAATAAATAAAGGTACACTATTTCGAAGGGAGTTTTCATTGTGAGCAATGTCCAACTTAAGGAGTTAAGAGCTTATACTAAAGAGGTAGTAGATCGTTCCATCGAAACACTAAAAGATTATTTACGTTTACCGACGATTTCCGCTCAAAATAAGGCGATTCCAGAGACAGTAGAAATGGTTTGTCAATTAATTGAGGAAGCTGGCGGTGAAGCGAAAGCTTTAGATGACCTAGGTGGAAATCCTGTTGTTTACGGTTTTTTCCCTGCTGGGAGCAATGGTGATTCATCGAAAACACTTTTATTTTATAACCACTATGATGTACAGCCACCCGAGCCATTAAATGAATGGGAATCTGAACCGTTTGAACCTACCATTAAAGATGGAATATTGTTTGCACGTGGTGTTTCTGATAATAAAGGAGACTTTATTGCCCGTTTAACAGCCATTAAAGTGTTAAAAGAAGTAGCTGGCGAACTACCTTGTAATATTAAATTCATGGTGGAGGGTGAAGAAGAAATCGGCAGTCCGAATTTAGCTCCTTATATCTCAAAATATAAAGATCTTTTCCAAGCCGACGCGTGTATTTGGGAATTCGGAACAAAAGATGAGCAAGAACGAGTAAATATGGTAGCAGGAATTAAAGGAATGGCATATATGGAGCTTACATCTATCGGTGCCGATATTGATATGCACTCCTCTGTTGGTGCCTATGTAGATAACGCAGCTTGGCGTCTCGTTCAAGCATTAGCAACAATGAAAGATAAGCAAAATAATATTTTAGTGGAAGGTTTTTATGATGGAATCGAAAAGCCAAAAGAAAGTGAAATCGAAGCGGTGTCACGATTACCTTTCAATGAAGAAGCGGTGAGCAAGCTTTACGGTTTAAAGCGCCCACTCATTACAACTGAAAAAGGTATAGACCCTAGAGAAGCGATGGTATTTCAACCTACGATGACTATTTGTGGAATTGAAAGTGGGTATACAGGTGAAGGAGCAAAAACCATTTTACCGAAAAGCGCAAAAGTAAAACTGGACTGCCGCTTAGTACCTGGACAAGATCCAAACCTTATATTTGAGGCGGTTCAAAAACATTTATTAAAACATGGATTCGAGGATATACAAGTAACATTGTTAAATGGGCAAAAGGCATACCGTTCTGATTTTAATCATCCATTTATCCGCCATGTGTTACAAACAGCAAAAGAAGTGTACGAAAAAGAAGCAGTACTAGCTCCAAACTCTGCTGGCACAGGTCCGATGTACGAATTCGGAAACCAACTGAATCTTCCAATTGTAAGTACAGGGGTTGGTTGGGTAAAATCAAAAGCCCACGCGCCTAATGAATCAATTCGATTAAAAGATTTTGAAGAAGGCGTTGTTCATATGGCATATATGTTATCCTCTTTTTCACAAGCTTTAAAGGGAAAAGTAGAAGAAGATAATATTACTACTTAATAGTTTTTTTCCTCGCTTTCCCATAGAGAGGATTTCAATAATAGACTAAGGGGCAAGGTTCCGCATTCCACCAATAACATTGGACCTTTTCCCCCGTTTGTAAAGATTAAACCTCTGCTAGTTCTAACTTCCCATCTTTCATTCGAAACACACGATCACAATAAGGTAGCATTCGCTCGTCGTGCGTTACCATGATAGCAGCTTTCCTCCTCGTCTTTACGCCATTGGCAATTAGTTCGACAACTTCAAAAGCTCGCTTACTATCTAAACTAGCAGTTGGTTCGTCCGCTAAGATGATGTCTGGGTCATTCATGAAAGCCCGTGCAATCGCAGTACGTTGACGTTCCCCTCCTGATAGATGCTCCGGAAAATTTTTTAGTTTATTCTCTAGCCCAACTCCTGCTAAAAGTTCCTTCGCAAACTCTTTGTCTGCCGTTGTTATTTTCCCTTTCATTTTCTTCACAACTAGTAATTGATCCAAAACATTTAAGTAAGGAACTAGATTAGAAGTTTGTAAAATGAAACCGATATGGTCTAGTCGCAATTCTGCCACTTGCTTTGGAGATAATTCCGATAGGTTTGTATTATTTATATTTACTTCCCCACTCGAAGGTTGTAATAGCGCCCCTGCGACGGAAAGGAAAGTACTTTTACCCGAACCGGAAGGACCGATTACCGCTACGAGTTCGCCTGGCTGTACAGATAACGTTACTTTGTCCAATATTTGTAGCTTGGAGCCTGTACCTTCTTGATAAAATTTCGAAACATTTTTAAACTGAATTCCACTCATTATTCCACCCTCCCGATTGCTTGTAACGGATCAATTTTCGTGATTTTTCGTACAGAGATGAGAGAGCTAAATACTGAAACGACTAGTAAAACAACGGCATAAGTTAGCACTAACATAGGGTCTAACGCAAACGGCATTCCCGAAGGAAAAATAGCTGTTGTTCCGTACGTAAGTAATACCCCAATCCCAATACTAACACTAGCTAATAATGTAATTTGTGACACAATCGCTTTTGCTAAAAAGCGATTATTCGCCCCGATTGCTTTCATCACACCAAATTGATTTGCTTTTTGCAACGTAAGAACGTAAAAGAAGACACCGATGACAAATGCTGAAATAACTAGTAAAAATCCAAGCATCATCATAATCGTTCCATTTTCAGCTGTGTAACCTGGAATTCCATTAATTGCTTCTTTTTTCGTAGCTACTTCTACTCCATTCATGACATCATTAAGCTTGTCCAGATCAATTCCATCACCTTGTAGCATAATGGCATTAACAGGTAATTCTACACCCATATCTGACCCAGGAGCAGCAAAATGAATGGAACGCCATTGATCAATGGATATAAAAATGGCAGGTAAATGGTTAAATGTTTCTCCTTCTACAAACCCAATAACTTTTAACGTTTCGGTCGTTCCTTCTATTTCTAATGTATCACCTATTTTAATTCCTTTTTCTATTAATGAATTATTTACGATAACCTCGTAATTTTCCGCTTCCGTTAACGATTGTCCTTCAATTATTTTCGGCTCTAAAAAGGATCCAGGGTCAACTCCTAATATCGAAACGTCTATTTTTTCACTATCTGCTTCATTACCTTCTTTTAAAACAACTGCTACGTGACTTCCCATCGGGGCAGCATCTTCCACATGTTCCTGTGCCTTCATCTCAGAAACAAGGTTTTCAGAGACGACTGAGCGAGACATTGAATGCCGAGCACCTTTTTCAAATGCTACATATTGGGCATCCATATTTTTAAAAGTAGCAGCACTTAACGAAGAAAGCCCATTACCTAATCCTGATAAAATAAATACAAGCCATGAAATTAACACTAAAATCATGCCAATCATAGTAAAACGCCATTTAGCATGCTTTAATTCTCTTATTGCTAAAAACATCCTTAATCTTCCTCTCTCTAACTATGAAACTCTTAAGCCGACAACTACAATAATCACTATTCCTAATACGGCTGAAATTAATAAAAAGTTAGCGTACATTTTTGTAAGTTGTCCGAGTGATTTATCTTTTTTCATCGGAATGCCTTTTAATTTTTTCGTTAGTTTCACACTGTAAATCGATACAAAAATGATCGTTAGTAAGATGATCATCGTTCCACCCATTTCCATTAACGATAAGTAAAGTGGCATCGCATCTCGGTTAAACTGCATAATCATGAAGGAACCTGATAGAACAATTAAAATTAAGCTTGGCAACGTCCCTCTCATTACCCACTTTTGTATTTTAGTAATAATAGGAGAATAATCCTCTACTTTGTTATTAGTCATCGTCTTTAGTAAATAGCCTAATACGATAAAAGAGCCAATCCATAGGACAACCCCAACGATGTGTACAATATAATTTAATTCATACATATTTCTACTTCCTTTCCATTTTGTCTACCTCTGAGATGATACCAAGTAAATATGAACAAAACGTTAACAAAAGTAGTTATATAAAAAAGACTACCGATTTTCATTCGATAGCCCTTGAAATGATATATTGTTTACTAAGCGGAAGGACGAACGAGAATGTTGTTCCCTCCCCTAGCTTGCTACAAACTTTAATATCTGTCTCATGGAGATCTAAAATAGATTTTACAATCGCTAATCCGAGGCCAGCTCCCGATTTATTCGTTCGTGCTTCATCTACCTTATAAAACCTTCTCCATATTAAATCTAATTTACTTTCTTCTATCCCTTCTCCATAATCTTGGACGGAAATTTTCACAGCTTGCCCTTCTTTCGATAACCGTATATCAATTGGGGCATTATGTTCGGAAAATTGGACAGCATTTTGTAAAAGATTTACGATTACTTGTTCCATTCTACCTTCATCTGCATTTACATAGTATTCATAGTCCGAATGAAAACGTATGTCCAAGTCTTTTTTCGTGAAGTGTGGTTCTAGCTTATGAATGATACGGTTGATTTGTTCCGTAAGGTTATAATCCGTTAGTAATATATTGCTATTACCCTCTTCCAGTTGAGTCATATCTAATGTGTTATTCACTAGTTTAATCATTCGCTCTGTTTCATCTTTCATTAATCCATAATAATAGGCCCGTCGGTGATCTGGAATTGTCCCGTCTAACAATGCGATTAAAAATCCTTTTATCGATGTTAACGGAGAACGTAGCTCATGAGAAACGTTTGAAATATATTGTTTACGTCTTGTTTCTAAATGATTTAATTCTTTCGCCATATACGTAAAAGATTTTGCTAACTGTCCTATTTCATCATCGGATTCGTATTGAACAGATTTAGAAAAGTCCCCTTTCGCGTAATGTGCTGAAATGCTATTCATCTCTCTTAACGGCGCGGTAATTTTTTTTGAAATAAACCATAAAATGATGCCAGCAAACACAATCGAAATGACGAATGTTAATATAATCATGAAGATGACTTGTTGATATTCGTGCGTTAAGTCATGAAAAATCATGACCATAATCGGTGTTTGAATCCCTTGTACGTTGGAATTTATCGTAGAAGCGACAATATAACGAAGTTCGCCATTGTAAAAGCCTCCTTCTGAAACTGTTTCTCCTGCTAACACTTGCTGAATCATTTCCTCAGAAACCTCCACTTGATTAGAAGTCCCCTCTGGATCAGGGCCGTATATTTGTCGGCGCTCTTCATCTACAATATAAATATGATAATCCGGCTGATTGAAAGCATAACTTAAGCTTTCCGCGGTTTCGTCTTTAATTAAAGCAAACTTCTCATGACTTTGTAGCTGAGGTGCTAATTGTTCGTAATGATGTTGAAACGTATCTTCATATTTTTTATATAAATTTAAATGAAATAAATAAAAAAACACTCCAATAAACAGTAATAAAGACGTTACGATAATAAACGAATAACTGATAAAAAGCTTAGAGAAGATAGTGTTTTTCTTACGCATGGATTTTCTCCTCAAATCGATAGCCAACGCCCCGTATGGTAATGACCGACCAATGGGCATTATTCGCTACTAGCTTATCTCTAATTCGCTTTATATGTACATCAACCGTTCTTGGATCTCCATCAAACTCATATCCCCAAATACGGTCTAATAGCTGTTGTCTAGAAATAACTTGGTTCGGATTCATCGCTAAGTAATAGAACAATTCCATTTCTCTTGGCGCCAGCGTTACTTGCTTGCCATCTATGAGCACTCGATATTCCTTCAAGTTAATAACGATATTAGAAAACTGGAGATTGCCTTTTTCACTATCCGATAATATCGTACGTCTTAACACTGATTTTACCCGTGCCATTAATACATTTGGGTCAAACGGTTTAACGATATAATCGTCTGCCCCCATTTCTAAGCCTTGAACAATGTCATACGACTCACCTTTCCCTGTTAGCATGATGATAGGAACATGTTTGTTTTCGATACGAATCATTTTACAAACTTCCCAGCCATTCATTTTCGGTAGCATTAAATCTAATAGAATGCAGTCAGGCGACTCATTATAAAATTTTTCCAAACCTTCCTCCCCGTCATAAGCAGCCGTGCAGGAAAAGCCCATTTTTTCCATATATAATTGAATTAACTCCACGATATTCGGATCATCTTCTATCGTTAATATTTTAATTGGATGCTTCAATGTCTTCACTCCTCTCTTTTATTTTCCCATATTTTTATGAATAAAATGTTAACAAAAAATATAAACAAACATTAGTCAACATTTTGATTGAAAAATAGCACTCTGGACATAATCTTACGTAAATAGTCTAGTGGAAAATACTCACCACTCTCCAAATCAAACCGTAAAAATCAGTACTTTTTTCACAGTTTCTCTTAATTAAAATTATCGCGTGGTAAAAACACGTAAACTCTAGGTCTATCAACCCCTACCGAAGACTCCCTAAATACCTATATTATTTCTACTTCAATGAAAATAATGAAAAAACATAGGTATTTCAACCTCCATAATTGGTTATCAATCCCTACAATTCCACATTAATCTACAAATTAAGATAGGACTATAGTATAATGTTTTAGTAGAATGATAGATTGGAAATGGGGGTACAAACGTTGGGTAACAAGAAAAAATACTTGACCGTAACTACGACTGCACTTATTGCCTCTGCGCTGCTAGGTGCGCAAGATGCTGAGGCGAGCACGTACAAAGTACAAAGTGGTGATTCACTGTGGAAGATTGCTCAAAAGCATAGTTTGTCTGTTTCACAATTGAAGTCATTAAATAATTTAACAAATGATCTTATTTTTCCAAATCAAGTACTTAAGACAGACGTTAAATCAACGAACAATTCAACTAGTACACAGCCTGCAAAGAAAGAAGAAGCTCAAAAGAGTAGTACAGCAACATCATCTACATACACTGTAAAATCTGGTGATACATTAAGTGGCATTGCCTTGAAACATAAAATTTCTATTAATGAATTAATGACGTGGAATAAGTTGAATTCTACTATTATATTCCCCGGAAATGTGTTTGTCGTCAGTAAACCAACTTCAACACCGACAACAACACCGGAGAAGCCTACTAACTCTACTGCCGAGAAAACAGTGAAGCCTGAAGAAACTAAGGTTCAATCCGCTACTGTTTATACAGTAAAGTCTGGTGACACTTTGTCTCGAATTGCACTCGAATATAAGGTTACGGTTGCAAACCTTAAAAAATGGAACAACTTGAAATCAGATCTAATTCATATTGGTCAAAAGCTTAATATCGGCGATGGAGCGAAAGTAGAAACTCCTAAAGTTGAAACTCCACCAAGTGAGGTTAAATACAATGTCGATAAGTTAATTAGTACAGCTAGAAGCCAACTAGGAGCTAAATACCTTTGGGGTGGCGCTACACCAGCTGGTTTTGACTGCAGTGGATTCATTTACTACGCATATAGAGAAGCAGGATTAAATATTAACCGCTACTCAAGCGAAGGCTACCATATGCGCTCCCATTATGTCACTACACCTGAAGTTGGAGACTTAGTTTTCTTTGAAGGAACGTATAAAGCTGGTATTTCCCATGTTGGAATCTATATTGGCAACAACGAATTCATCCACGCTTCTAACAGCGGCGTTGTTATTACTAATTTAAATGACTCTTATTGGAAAAAACATTTTGAAGGGTTTAAGAGGTTTTATTAATAGGTTTTGACGGTCGTTAGGTAGTTAATTTTTTTGTGTATGGGCTTTCTTTTCAAAGACTAACTATGCTAATTAAATAAAAGTACTACTTTTTTAATTAGAAGTAGTACTTTTGTTTTTATAGCGTTTAGTTTTTCTTTTTTCTTATCAATTGGAAAAAAATGTGTGGACAAGGAACCTGTCCCTCTGTCCCATCAATTACTAAAGTATTTTTTTGTATAGTATGGCTGTGATTCATTATTAAATGCCACTCCGACGCCTAACTTTCGGAATCTTTCTTGGAGGATATTTTTTCTATGTCCTAATGAATTCATTAATCCTTCGTGGGCAAATATGCTACTTATTTGGCCGTATGCTAAGTTTTCCCCTGCTGTCGTATATGGAATGTTGTCTTCCTCCATTCGATCAAATGGGGATTGTCCTTTTAAATTGGTATGACTGAAATATTGATTTTCTGCCATGTCCATACTATGCTTCCTAGCCGTTTCTTTCACTTGATCATCCCAAGATAAAAGAGGTAAATTATGATTACTTCTTGTAGCATTTGTTAAGTCAAACAACTGATATTCAAAACCTACCTGTAGTTGCTCGCTAGGTTCAGAGTATAAAGTATTTTTGCCACGTTCCAGTTCTTCATCTATAATTTTAATCGCAGTAACGGTATCATTTTCGTGTTGGTCATAAAAAATCGTGACGTAGCTGTTGTCGAGGTGAAAAACATCATATTCACCATTACTATTAATAGCGTAATGAAACAAACGATATGGTATGATTGTTTCCGGCTTACCGAGCTGTTCTCGAACTAATTCCATCGAGCTGCCTAACATTATCTCTGTTGAAGAGGCAATCAAGTCTTGATTTGTATAAAGGCCGCGAACAATATCTTCCTCATCATATGCAACCATTATAAAATTTTGATAGTTTTCGTGATAAGCATCCCAATGCACACCATATTCATTTAGCGTGCTGCGCTTCGGGCTATGACCTATAATTTGCTCCACTTCTGCTCTTGAATCTCCCAACTCAATATTATGAATACTAAACATTTCTTCAGTTGGTTCTAATAATTCCGGCGTTGCTATATTTGTATCATTCGATTCTAATTGTTTAGTATCAAAATCTTCTAGTAGTGAATTAAATCGCTCAGTAAGATTATCTATTATAATATTTACGTTAGGATCTTCTTTTACCTGTTCGACCGTCTGATGAACCGAATCCCATATCGATGAAGGAATTAGTTGTTGAACTGGTTCTTCCCATAACGGCTTCGAAACATAACCGAGAAACACAATTACTACTAGTAAAATAAACCGCTTCACAACTACACTCCTATTCTATTTTTTATATCTATTATTCCCGGACACGATAGTGTTTAATCTTCCTTATATTATTGATAATGGGCAGAGGCTCTTCTCCTAATATTTCTATTTGAAAGATTTTGCATCCTTTTGACAAGTAGGCCAATGAAAACGGCCGAAATGACGGTTCCTTCTCGTATTCCGCTAATACTTCCTAGCGCCACAACCGATATAATTACTGCTATCAATACTAAACTGACATCGAAACATATTTTAATAGTTCCAAAGTTTTTGTTCACTTTAAACGCAATTGCTTTTACTACACCTTCTGCTGGGTTATTTACAACGTTTGCTTTTAGTTGGATTACGATACTGAAAGCTATAATGACACAGCCGACTAATACCATCGTTAATTGGAAAAAGTAATTTGGTTTTTCAATTAATGAAATATATGGGGACCTGAAATCTATGGAGTAGCCTAATACAGGACCGACTAATAATTGTAAATACTGTATTTTCGGAAAATCTCCTTTTAGTAGAAGTATTTGAATAAGTACATACATCGTGTTGAACAACATTGTGTACATGCCAAAACTGAGTGTGGTGAAAAGGCTAAGTACGTACGGCGTGCTCGTGATCGCCGTTGTGCCTAAATGAGCTAATGTAACGAGACTAATTCCAAGGCCCATGAGAAAGATGCTAACTAAAAACACACTATACGCTTTGAACGTCGTGTTTAGTTGAATCAACTCGTTCCCTTCTTTCTACTTATAATATTAGTTTATGAGAAAATCTTTCACATTTCTATTCTAACGTACTTACCATTTGCTTCCTGTTATCGGTAAGTGTTTTTTCGTAGGGCTTGAAATCCCTTCAATTAAAATGAGGTCTTGCATCTTACAATTATCACATTGTATGTGGCATATTAATCGATATTATTTTTTATTTTACAGAGTGCGGAAAGAAACATAGATTTTGTTCCCCACCAGGAATAGTGAGAAGATGAATCTTATTCTTTTTTTATAAGAGATAAAAAGTTTTTGTTTCCGTTATAGGGTAGCCTTATTCCAAGTATTCGTCCCTATTACTTTTTGAAAGGTGAGAACCCCTTTTACTACCACAAAAAAGCACCTACTTTGCTCCGTTAAGAAGAAAAGTGGTACTTTTTGGAAGTTTTTTCTGTTAGGATGGAAAAAAATATGTGAGCGAGGGACAGTCCCTCCGTCCTCATTAAATTTTATAAGTGTTTAGTATTGCCCTGGACAAAATGTCAACGCCGTTTTGTAGGGCTTCTTTGTTAAAGGTCATGTACGGGTGATGAAGGCCTGGTGTTAGGTCACAGCCTAGTCCGAGCATCGTAGCTTTTAATGAAGGCTTCTTAATCGTGTAAAAATGAAAATCATCTCCACCTGGTGTAACTAGTGATGGCATCGTATTTTCTTCACCTAGTGTTTCAGAGATTGCCTTTTTCATAATAGAAATTGCTTCCTCATTCGTTTCGGCTGCAGGGAGCCCGTTTTCGCTCGTAATTTTAATCTCTACATCGTACAATTCTTGAATGGAGTGAAAGATGTTTTTCACTTTTCTTTCTAATTGTTCGATTAACTCATTCGATTGCGCTCTTAAATCAAGAGCGAACGATGCGTTTCCCGGGATGATGTTCGTACTTTTACCACCTGCATGAAAATTTGTCATTTTAACCGAATGTGGAACACGTGGATCTAAATGAATTTGGCTGATCATGTTTACAATTTGTGCCCCGATTTCAATTGCATTATGATTTAAATGAGGTCTTGCGCCATGGGCATCGCCATCACCTTTAATGGTAGCACTATACATTTTAGATGCACCATGCACAATGACAGGTGATGCTTGCCCCATTTTCAGTTCTTGTTCCGGACGCAAGTGAACACCAAACAAATAATCAACATCTGCCACTACTTGTTTTTCTATCATTTGAAGTGCACCAGTTCCCGTTTCTTCTGCTGGTTGAAAAATAAACTTAATCGCCACTTTATCCTTTAACTCTAGTTCTTGTTCCAGTTTCCATAATACACCTAAAACGATGGCCATATGCGCATCATGGCCACATGAATGATTAGCTTGAAATTCACCATTTACTTCTTGCCATAACGCATCAATATCTGCTCGTACACCAACTACCGGTAAATCGCTATTAAAATTTCCATATTCTCCAATTACTCCAGTACAATCGTCAAAAACCGTAACTTTACACCCACTGTTTTCTAACAAACTCTTAATATAGTTCGTTGTTTCTTTTTCTTCCCAGCTTATTTCTGGATGTTTATGAAGGTAGTCAAATGTTTCTTGTACTCGTTGTTCTAACGTATTCCCCATTAATTTTCTCCGTCCTTTATAAAATATTTGTAGGTTGGTTGTATTTTTCCATGTCCCTCCATTCTTTTAATCACTTCAAATAACATCGAATTCATAAAAGAGATCGTAACAGGTCCTTTGTTCAATAACGTTTTATGATCACTCGTAAATAATGATATGACGATATCTGCAAATTCCGTTATCGGTGATGTCCATGAATCTGTAATGGCGACAATTTTAATTCCTTTACTCTTCGCTGCCTCTGCAATTCGAATTGTATCTAATGCGTAACGATAAAATGAAAAAATAATGAGACAAGAATTTTCAGGAAGGAAATCTAGTAGATCAGCGTCATTTTCAGGTCGATAAAGGTCAGCATTGCCTTTTACTAAATTCAAATTATAGGAAAACCAATGTGCGAATGAAAAGGAATGATAATATCCTACGACTAATATTTTTTCACTGTCGATGATTAGCTCAATCGCTTCCCCCATAGCCGCTTCGTCTATACGGTCGATATTTTGTTTTAATAAAGAAAGATCATCCAACATGCTATGAAGAAATTTTTTAGATTCTATATTTTCGGTTTCTTTTTGATGATATGCATCTCTACTTAAATTTAATAAATTTTCACGAACTTCTTTTTGTAAGTCACTATATCCCGAATAGCCTATTTGGTTACAAAACCGAATAACCATCGTTTCACTAACCCCGATTATACTTCCTACTTTTTTAGCTGGATGCGTGGCAAATACCATTGGATCCTCTAATAAATGGTTTGCTACTTTTTTTAACCCTTTTGTAAGGAACGGTAATTTTTCTTTTGTTTTATCGGCATAATAATATTTCATTTTTTCACCTTTTCGAAGTTTTCACAATATTTTATATTGATTTAAAGTATAGACTTCATTATAATTATTTTCAAGTTTTATAGAAATATTTTTAGACAATCAGGGAGGGAAACATTATGAGTGAACCACCAAAGTTAAATGAGGAAAAAGTAGTAGTACAACAGAAGAAAAAAAGGGAATTACCTGATGCCTATGTTATTTTATTTGGCATTTTAGTTATCGCAGCACTACTTACTTATATTATTCCAGCGGGGGCGTTTGAACGAGAAACTGCAGATAATGGGATATCAGTAATTGTTCCAAATAGTTATGAGACGATTGATCAACAGCCTGCTAGTTTAATAGCTATCTTCCGGTCCATTCAGGAAGGGATGATTGGTGGCGCACCGTTAATTTTTCTAGTATTGATTATTGGTGGAACGTTCCGAGTAATTGAAAGTACTGGAGCGATTGACACTTTAATTATGAAAACAATTCATAAAACGAAAAACAAAGAATGGCTTTTAATTATTATCGTTGCAACATTATTCTCTGTTTTTGGAGGATTAGGAATTATCGTTAATGCTGTTATCGCCTTTATTCCAATTGGGATTATTTTAGCAAGAGCGATGAAAATGGATGCGATTGTCGGTGTCTCTATTATCTACTTAGGAGCCTATGCTGGTTTTGCAATCGGATTTTTAGATCCTTTAACAACTGGGTTTGCACAGCAAATTGCACAGCTTCCATTATTCTCAGGAATTGGGTTGCGAATGGTTATTTATATTACGGTACTTGCTGGAACACTTGCGTATGTACTCTGGTATGCTAATCGAGTGAAGAAAAATCCAGAGAATAGTATTTTAGGTGAAAATCGTTTTCCTAAACTTGATGAAAAAAGTATGGAAGCCGTATCTAGCGTTTTAACTTCAACACATAAGCTTGTAATTGCTTTACTAGTCATCGGTATCGGTACATATGTATATGGTGTGTTCCAACTGAACTGGTCTACAAATGAAATGGCTGCTATTTTTATTATGATTGCTGCAGGTACAGCGATTCTTAGTAAGATGGGTGCCAATAAAATGGTATCTGAATTTATGAATGGTGCTAAAGCTGTTGTTTACGGTGCATTAATTATCGGGATGGCAAGATCGATTGTTGTTATTTTAGAAAACGGAATGGTTTTAGATACAGTTGTACACGGAATGGCTATTATGTTAGAACCATTTTCTAGTACGATGGGTGCGATTGCTATGTTAATCGGAAATGGATTATTTAATCTAATCGTTTCTTCAGGAAGTGGGCAAGCTGCAATCGTCATGCCAATTATGACACCACTTGCGGATATTATGGACATTCCTCGTCAAGTAGTTGTTCAAGCTTATACGATGGGAGATGGGTTTACTAATATTATCACCCCCCTATCTGGTGTGCTGATGGCTAACTTAGCAATTGCAGGGATTCCTTGGACGAAATGGATTAAGTTCGCTATTCCACTTGTGTTAATTTGGTATGTGATTGGGATTATCTTTATCGTTATTGCGATGATGATAAATTGGGGGCCAATGTAATAGTTTAAGAGTTAAAGGAGAATGGAGAGATATTTTTGAAAATAGATGAAATTATTGTTTATAAAATAAATATGCGTATGAAAAATCCTTTTACAACGAGTTTTGGAACCGAACATGATCGTCTTTTTCTTTTAGTAGAAGTAAAAAATGAAGATGGGTTATCAGGTTGGGGCGAGTGTACAGCATCGGAAAGCCCGTTATATATCGAAGAGTTTACAGAATCTAGTTGGATTATGCTGAATAAGTTCCTCATCCCTATGATTCTAAAAAAAGATATAGAACATCCTGATGAAGTACATGAACTGTTTTCCGTTTTTAAACGAAACCATTTAGCGAAGTCGGCTATTGAAGGTGCTGTATGGGATTTATATGCAAAATCAAAAGGTATTTCTCTATCAGAAGCACTTGGGGGCGTGAAGTCTTCGATTGAAGTCGGAATTAGCCTCGGAATTGAAGAGTATATCGAGACTCTTTTAGAAAATATTCGAGAGAAAACCGAAGAAGGTTATAAGCGAATTAAAGTGAAAATCAAGCCTGGAAAAGATGTAGAAGTTATCGACAAAGTCCGTGAACATTTCCCTGACATACCATTAATGGTGGATGCGAATTCGGCTTATACACTGGACGATATCGAGACATTAAAGAAGTTAGATCCGTACAATTTAATGATGATTGAACAACCTTTAGCCGCTGGTGATTTAATTGACCATGCGAAACTACAAAAAGAAATAAAAACACCTATTTGCTTAGATGAAAGTATTCATTGTTACGATGATGCAAGAAAAGCAATCGAACTCGGTAGTGGACGCATTATAAATTTGAAGATTGGTAGAGTTGGCGGCTTATCCGAAGCAAAGCGAATTCATGACTTGTGCGTTCAAGAAAATATCGCGATGTGGTGTGGAGGCATGCTAGAATCTGGAGTCGGGCGAGCTCATAACATCGCGATTACTAGTCTAGCAAACTTTACACTTCCTGGTGACACCGCAGCTTCCTCTCGATATTGGGAGAAAGATATTATCGAACCAGAAGTAACCGTTCAGGATGGAATTTTGCAAGTACCGACGAAACCAGGGATTGGTTATGACGTGAATCGGGATGAATTGCTGAAACATACAGTTGAGGTTAAGACGTTTCGTTAATTGCAAGCAATTTTTGTAAGGGGTGAGTGACTCACCCCTTTTTTATTAGCTACGTTTTGCTGGCTGATTACATTTTCTAGGAAATAATAATTGATTAATGCTCTTGTCCCTTTGATTAAAATTTGGTTTTCTTGACAGGTGGTCTAATTTACTTATCAAGTTGTAAAGTTTTCTTAACAGGCTGTTTGATTTACTTAACAAATTACGAAATTTTCTTAACAGATCTTTTGATTTACTTAACAAGCTGCGAAATTTTCTTAACAGATCCTCTGATTTACTTAACAAGTTGCGGAATTTTCTTAACAGGTTATTTGATATATTTAACTTTGTGATATTTTTACTTAACAGAGGGCTACATTATGCCTTTCTTTGTATAGCATTTATGATTTAACATCCAAGCCCTTCTTTAAATAATAATGCGTAAAATCTCTACCTACATTATCTATGCTACCAAACACTTCATATCCATTCTTTTTATAAAACTCTAACGCCTGAAAGCTCAACGTATCTACTTTTATGAAATCACATTTTTTATCTACAGCAATTTTCTCTAACTCTAATAATAATTTAGTCCCATACCCAGAGTGTCGAATATCCTCATCTAAAAAGAATGTATAAATTTCCAACCAATTCCAACATACTGCGCTTAGGATTCCACCACGAACGTTGCCGTTTTCATCCTTAAGGATAAGATTGATTTCTTCATATCTACCTCCCAAATCTTCTGGAAAGTGTTTTAAATTGAACTTGTAAAGTTCGTCGTCAATATATTGCTTATCATTTTTATTTGATTCTCTACTTATATGTAGTGTCATTTTAAGTCTCCCTTACTATTTAAATAACTCCATACCTACCTCAAGGAAAAGAAGTTACTAAAATCATTTCCGTGTGGACTTGACGACAAACCTATCCCCTATTCCACACTCTTTAATTGTAATAGTTTTAAAAAATTGCGGTCTCTCTCTTCGATTCGTTCCAATACAGTGTCCGGATTGTATTCATAAAGTCCTTTTCCAGATTTCACTCCCAACTGTCCATTCGCAACCATATTATTAATTACATCTGGAGCTGATTTCCGATCATCGAGGTTTGGACATAGTTGATCTAAGACTCTCTGCCACGTATCTAAACCTCCAAAATCGGTAGTTTCTATCGGACCGACAAAAGCCCACCTAAACCCTGGCCCATGTGTAATAGCTAAATCTATATCCTCAATTGAAGCAACTCCCCGTTCAACTAAAGAAAATGCTTCTCGGACAACGGCGGCTTGTAGTCGATTTGCAATGAACCCAGGTATTTCTTTTTGTAAAATAACAGGTGTCTTCCCCGCTTCTTTTAAAAGTTGAACCGTTTCGTCTATTACGTGTTTGGCAGTTATATCTTGTTTCACAACCTCCACAAGTGGAACAATTTGCCCAGGATTAAAGAAATGTGTAATGATCATCCGGTTCTTTTTTTGGGCATTGGCAGTCAACGTCGATAATGGAAAAGTCGATGTATTCGAGGCAATAATCGTCTCTGGTTTACAAATGGATTCAATTTGTTCGTATAATGCTTGTTTTAATTCTAATATTTCTGGAACTACCTCCGTAATGAAATCGCTTTCTCTGACAGCATCCTCTAAATCTGTTGTTGTTCTAATTCTATTAACTATTTCATCTATATCATTATACGCAATCATTCCTATTTCAAAGAACGATTCCAAACTTTTTCTAATAGCTTTAAGAGCATTTTCTAATGCATGTTTTTGGGTATCATACAAAACAACATTATGTCCTGCAGTAGCATAAACTTGTGCGATTCCATGGCCCATTACCCCGGCTCCAATAACGGTAATTTGTTTCATGATTGAACCTCCTCAATAATTGATTGAATACATGGTCTTTCAGATTGTTATATTTACAACTTATAAAGTTCTTACTTTTGGATATCTTTGTTACACACTGTTAACCAAAGTACCCACCCCCCTTCAACATCCTCCTATTATCCATTCTAATACATTTACTAGATAGCTAGAATGTTTTCGTGGTTTATTTTATAAAATTTTCTGGGAAGTCTAAAAATAAAGCAACTAACTAGCGTGCAAACCTATGTGACTTTGTTGAACTGGAAAAAAATGTGAGGACAAGGGACCTGTCCCTCTGTCCCATTTGTGATAAAATATAGGCATGAATATTTTACCAATGTAGGATTGATGAGGTGTATGTTAGATGAAGGAAAATTTCTCTGTTCTGTTAGCGAATTATTTACGGGCTCGATTTTCTTTTTTGTCGATAACGACTTGGGAAGAGGATCGTCTTATTCGTGATATTAAAGAGGTTTGTTATAATCCTGAGTTAATTAAAACGACACGTAAAGTGTATACGTGGAGTGTAACGGAAGGGTTAGTTGATGAGGATGGGAAAGGAAAGCATAATACGAAGCAACCCCTACCTGCTCTTGATCAGATTGAAAAAACGGAAGAGCCTTCTGTATTTATTTTGAAAGATTTTCATATTTATTTAGGTGGGGAAAATAGAAATCCTGACTTTAATATTGTTCGCCGTATTAGAGATCTTGTATCTGTGTTGGTGAACAGTCCTGTACCGAAAAACGTTATTTTTGTCGCACCTACTTTCTCTATTCCTTTAGAATTGCAAAAAGATATTATAATTGTGGATTATGGATTGCCTACATATGATGAAATAAAAAAAGTGTTACACCAAATGATTGAGGTTAATAAAAATAACTCTCGAATTCAGATCAACTTAAACGATGAAGAAGAAGAAAAGCTTATTAAAGCAGCATTAGGCCTTACGATACAAGAAGCAGAAAATGCATTCGCATTGTCGATGGTTCATGATGGCAAACTAGATATTAATACAGTTGGTCATGTGCTTGCTGAAAAGCAACAAATTATTAAAAAGAACGGTTTACTAGAGTACATTCCGCAAGATCCGAGTATGGAAGATATCGGTGGATTGGAAAACATAAAGCGTTGGTTAAGAAAACGTGACAATTCCTGGTTAGAATCTGCTAGTGAATACGGTCTTCCCGCTCCTAAAGGCTTGTTAATTACGGGAGTACCTGGTTGTGGGAAAAGTTTAATTGCTAAGTCTGTTAGTTCCTTATGGAAGCTACCCCTTTTAAAACTAGATATGGGGAAAATTTTCAGTGGATTAGTAGGTAGCAGTGAAGAAAATATGCGGAAAGCGATTGAAACGGCAGAAGCGATCTCCCCTTCTATACTTTGGATTGATGAAATTGAAAAAGGGTTAGGTGGTACGAATTCTAGTGGTGATAGTGGTACTTCTACACGTATTTTCGGTACGTTACTAACGTGGATGCAAGAAAAAACGAAGCCTGTTTTCTTAGTTGCCACCGCAAATAATATTCGAGCATTACCTCCTGAGTTACTTAGAAAAGGTCGCTTCGATGAAATTTTCTTTGTCGATCTTCCTACTCATAAAGAACGAAAAGAAATTTTTAAAATTCACATTGAGAAACGTTTAAAATCTGATAAAGTAAAAGGAAATTTCCAGCTTAGAGATGAAACATACGAAAAACTAGCCAACGTTTCGGAAGGTTTCATCGGAGCAGAAATTGAGCAAGCTGTTATTTCTGGACTGTTCGAAGCATATTCGGAAAAGCGCTCTATTAATGAAGAAGATATTTTAAAGGCGATTGAAAGAACCGTTCCATTGTCGATTACTCAATCGGAGCAAATCCGTTCCATTCGGGAATGGGCAAATGTTCGAGCTGTTGCTGCGACTCTTCAAGATGATCGAGCAGATTATAGCCATGTTGTGGAACAGGAAGAACCGAAAGAAATACCTGGAGATGAAGACATTTACCGTTCCCGTGGAGGAAGAACGTTAGATTTTTAATAGGAAAGCGAGGGTTATGTTATGAGTTTATCTGTTGTCCTAGTTCCGCTTGCGCTAGGTGCTGCAAGTTCGGCTGTTAGTTTTGCACTAAGAGAAAAAGTGGAAGAAGGAGTTTTGTACAAAATCGAGACTAATATGAAGGATGAAATTTTGCTAGAAGAATCATTAAAAAGCTTTGGCTGTAACGTAGATCTCAATGAAGAATCTTTTCATTCTTCCATCGGGGACATTCAAATGGCATTCCAACAACAAGAAAATGGTACGTTTAGTGGGATTTTTAATGAAAGTGTGTCAACAGAAGAAGCACAAGAATTTTTACAAGACGTGCAAAAAGAGTATGTACGACTCGTCCAAAACCGCACTTATGAAAAATTAATTGCCCGCGCTAGACAGGAAGGGTTAATTTTAGAGCATGAAAATACGACGGATGATAACACTATTCAGTTGACTTTTCAAGTAAAGGAGAAGCTCTACAATGAGTAAAAAAATAAAGTTTGAAATTACCCCAACTGGAGAAATTCGTGTGAAAACGATTGGGATGAAGGGCGAAGAATGCCTTAATTACGTCGAATTGATTGAAAGATTAGCCGATGCTACAACGGTTGATTCAAGCTTTACAGAAGAGTATTATGAGACTAAAGTAGAACAACAGGAAAATGTTCACAAACGTAGTCATCTAAAGAGGGAGTAGATAAATATGGATCCAATTACCCCTTTTGGACGGAAGTGGGAATATAGACATTCGATGTGGATGAATTGGTTATTTGGCCCATTTTTGCTTACAGGATTTATTAGTTTTATATATATAGGAATTCGTGCAAACAAGAAAAAATGGCTTTTCTATGGAGCAATTTATTTTATTTTAATGGCGCAATACTTCTTTTATTTTTCAAGCTATGATATCAACTCTACGACATTCGATATTTCGATAATGCTCGTGCTTGGTGGTTGGGTCTTTGCGTGGGTACACGCTTTCCAAGCAAGAAGAGAGTATTTACGTATTTTAGCAGTAAGAATTATGAATGATCCTTTACAACCAACACCACCATATCGGGTGAAGACACATTATCCTTTTCCGACAGAAGAACAGCCGCTTACTAACATTAAAAATGTAAAAAAAGTTAAGGCGGAACTTCCAGTAGCGGATAAAAAAGTCCCTTTTACTTTTAATGTTAATAAAGCTAGTTTACAAGAAATTGCTTCACACCCTTACATCGGAAATATTTTAGCGAGACAAATTGTTCAAATTCGTGAAAGAGTCGGAGCGTTTCAATCTCTTGAACATTTAATTGAGGAAACGAATATGAAGCCACACATTATCGCAAAAGCAAAACCGTATATAACGTTTGGGAATGTAAAAAAGCAAGCTCCTACATCTGCTGAACCTAGTAACGACGAAGAACAAAACAAACCTAATTCTTCTCCATCTAGAAAGAAGGAGTCCATTTCAGGAAGGATTGTCGATTACTAATGGAAGTTATTTTACATCGTTTTTTGCCGTACACAACTTCCGAAGGGCCTGGGAAAAGAGCATGTATATGGGTACAAGGCTGTCCGATTCATTGTAAAGGATGTGGTGTTCCTTGGACGTGGAATCCGAACAAAGGAACACCTACTTCTGTGGAACTTTTATGGGAAGAAATTTTGAAAAGTAAGCATGAGCACGATATTGAAGGGATTACCCTTTTAGGTGGAGAGCCGTTTGAACAAGCTGAAGCGTTAAGTGTATTAGCAAAACGAGCGCAAGCGGCCAGTTTATCTGTTATGACATTTAGCGGCTACTATAAAGAGCAGTTAACGGAAATGAATAAGCCTGGCTGGGAAGATTTATTAAGTGCAACCGACCTGTTTATTGACGGACCGTTCGAAATCGATAAGCCCGATAAGGACCGACCGTGGATTGGTTCCACAAATCAACGCATCCACTTTTTAACGGACAGATACAAGTCTATTGAAAATAGTCTCAAAGCCATACCAAATCGCCTTGAATTTTACATCAAAAGCGACGGCACTATCGAAGCAAACGGTATGGTTCCCTCCGAAACATGGAAACGCATCCTCAACGATCTATAGTGGACGGAGGGACAGGATTATAAACCTGTCCCTCTGTCCTTTGTTAATTTTCCACTAATATTTGCGTTACGACCTTTAGAATGGCTATGGCGCTCTTTAACTTATGGGACATTTTCAACTATTCGCTTGGATAAAGATATGTCACAACATCTTATCTCTTCACTTCCAATACATCGAGTTGTTCGAATTCTTTTCAAACCAAATTCGTTGAAAATTCGGCCAGCCTAGACCTGATATTGCGATTCCGTTTAAGTAGCTTCGGAACGTCTGCTTTTCGCTCGTATGGTACGTAAAAATGAGTAGTTTATGTTCAACCAATTGCGTCTCAATTGACCTAATACGTGCTAATAGTGTAGATTCTTCCTTCGTTTCCATTGCCATGATTTGAGCATACTCCGAATCTAGCATCGCTTTCCAGTCACTGGATATGTAATTTCGAAGTACACTATTTTGGCCATAATAAAAAACGAGAAGACTTGAGAATAAATTGTTCTCAAACGTTTCGCCTGTGTAAAATGCATCAAACGTTAGGAGAGAATCTACATCATAAATAGTAGATAATTCAACCGGTATTACTTCCACTATTACACCCTTTTCCTTTGCTCGAGTCTTCACCCATTCTATATCCGCCACTAGGGACGGAAAGTTTAACACACCAATCGTAATCCTCATTTCCGTTAAAAGGACGTTATGTAAATGGGGAGAGGTATTACGATTTCTTTCTGTCGGGACAATCCCATATGCTGGTGAATGACGGGATCCACCTAGCTCAACTGTCATCCGCTCTTTGATCTACAAGTGCATAAAGAACTTCTCTATTTTCTCTATTTTGAAGAGGGCCAACCTTCTGTAAGTTTACAAGTAAGAAGTTGCTTCCTTTCTCTATAAATTCAATGCTCGAAGATGTATCAAAATCCGCTTTTTTCTCCAACGTATCGAGCATATGTATATCCATCTCCGTTTTCAAAAGCTCTACTTTATCTAGGAAGGGACGTCCTTGAAAGTAAGCTAGATTTGCCTCTAACCGGACTATGTTTTCATTTCTCATTTCTACTTTAAAAGGCCCTGTACCAATCGGACTTTCTTCTATAAAACCAATGTCATATGGAAGAATGGAGGCATAAAATGAACCTATATGATGCAAAAATTGATAGGTTGGCTGTGAGAATGTTATTTCTAAGACAAGCTCATTTATTTCTTTTATCTCAAGTATATGCTGGAAAAAGTACGGATAATTTCCTGACCCATCTTTTAATCGAGAAAAAGTATAGATAACGTCCTTTGCACATAAAGTTCTGCCGTTGTGAAACACGATTCCTTTTTGTATATAAAAGATCCACCTTTTCCCATCGTCCTTCACTTTCCATCCGTACACTAAATGTGGTTCAAACGTTTGATTTTTCTCATGATAGATTACTAACGGATCAAATATTTGTGTAACGAGATGGGCTTCATCTGCAGTAGAAACGAGACTCGGATCCAAAGTATAAATTTCCTGTTTTAATGGAAGTCGTAACATATCATTACGTCCACTACTATCTTGTTTATAACCAAAGTAATTCTTCAAATAGAGGGTTAGTTCTTCTCGGATACTTGTAGGCAAGTTCGTATGATGAATATAATCGAGACACGCTTGAATATTCTGCTTATCTATTAATTCCTTTAATCGTGTTAAGGCGCTATCTCTAAGAGAAAGATGAAAACTTAACGTCGCCTTCCTCCCTCTTCCTCTCCTACTTTTCCACGTAATCCATTGTTCTTGTTCCATCCTTTTTAATAGAAGCTGTGCGTTCCTAAACGTACAAGACAATATTGAGGAAATTTCCTCTGTCATCGCCTCTACCATTTCTCCTTCTTTCACTTGTGAGAAGGCACTTCTTAACAATACGTAATGCTCTATTAGCTTCATGTTTCCTCCAAAATATGAAAAGAATTTATTTTAATTTCGCTTTTTTGCTAGTTTTTATCATGTTATTTTCAACTTATAAAAGGTTTAAACCTTCATGCGTATAGAGAATGTTATATACCTTTATTAAAAAGTTTGCTGAGTCGCGATTAGCGGCGGTTATCTAATGTATAGGAAAAGGGGCTGAACTCCGAATGAAGTTTCAACAATTACATCCAAATATAAAAATTCGTGTCGTTACGGATTTTATCACCGATATAGCTGCCATGAGTATCATTCCTTTTATGGCGATCTATTTTGCGGAGCGAATTGGACCATCTATTACAGGTACATTATTAATCCTTAATGTTCTCGTATCTCTTCTTGTCGGTTTTTACGCAGGCCATTTATCGGACTACATTGGCCGAAAAAAAATAATGGTGACCGCACAATTCCTACAAGTGTTCTCGTTTATTTTCATGGCGATTGCTAACTCACCTTGGTTGGAGAGTGCATGGGTAACATTTGCTATGTTTCTATTAAGTAGCATAAGTATCGGGATGATGAACCCAGCGGCAGAAGCGATGATTGTCGATGCGAGCACAAAAGAGACCCGCCCTTATATTTATAATATCATGTACTGGTCTGGAAACATTGCCATTGCTATCGGTGCTGTACTTGGAGGTTTATTTTTTAAACATTATAAATTTGCTTTACTGATAGGCTTCTCTATCTTCAGTATCATTACCCTATTCGTCATCCTGTTCATGGTTCATGAAGTACCGGTAAAAAGAGAAATTGCTAAAAAAACAATCAGCTTCACTTCTATGCTCACAAGCTATATAAAGATTTTAAAAGATTTTCGTTTCCTTCTTTTCAGTGCTGGTTCTATTCTTATATTAACACTAGAATTTCAGTTAGATAAATATATAGCTGTTCGTTTACAATCGGAGTTTTTCATGAGCTTCGCTTCCATCTCACTGGACGGCTTAAGGATGGTCAGTATCATCATTATTATTAATACAGCTCTAGTCGTTATGTTAGGGCTGAAGACAGAAAAGCTATTTTCCCGTTTTAAGAACGAATCCATTCTTCAAAACGGTATCATCATTTATGCCATTGGTTTTGCTATTTTAGCCTTTAGCAAATCACCATACGTTCTCATTATGGCAACTGTCCTTTTTACATTTGGGGAATTACTCACAGTACCGATTCGCCAAACGATGCTAGCAACTCTCATAAAGGATGATGCTAAAGGGGCTTACATGGCGATGAATGGTTTAACGTATCATATCGCTATGCTTGGGGGAGGCTTAGGATTAATCATTGGGCATTATGTATCTTCTTATATCATGGGGATCATTTTCTTTGGAGTAGGAGTTGCTGGTTTGATTTTCATTCAGCTTGCTCTGTTGCCTGGAGGTATTAGATTACGAAAGGTATCATAATAGGGAAAGTGGCATTAACTTAATTATTGGAGATTATACACTAGCTGCTGAGTACTAGCATGTATAGGGGTCCGTTACATAAGCAATCGTTTTAGGAGCAATACGAACCGTGTTATATTTACAAGGCATACCTAATACTATATTTAAATCGTTATAAAGCTAATGAACAATCTAAATATAGTATTGATGAGCCTCAACAATGAAATTACTTGTATTAGTTCATATAAATTAAAAAGAACCAGCCAAATGAGCTGGTTCTTTATGTTTATTCTACACTCTCTTCAAAGTACATTTGTTGAGGCACGTTTTGCTTACTTGCTCTTTGCGGTTGCTTTGGCGTTTGGTTGTCAAAGCGAGCATAATCATAAATGGCCGTCCCGACGATTTCCGCTACATCTTGAAGTTTTTCTTTGCTAATTTTATCAATCGTGTCTTGCGGTGTATGGTACCAAGGCTCTAATGGACTATGAATAAACAACGCTGCTGGAATGCCTGCCTCTCCAAATGGAACGTGGTCACTGCTTCCTCCGCGTCCAAATCTTGTCGGCTCACCATTTAGACGTAAGCTTGATGCTTGGGATAATTCTGTTACTAAATTCGGTTGCCCGTCAATTGTATTCATGACAAGGCTTCCTGCGTCGCGGCTACCGACCATGTCAAGATTGAAGTTCGCCACAATACGGTCCAGTTCTTCTTGGGGTAGATCTCGTACATAGTGTCTCGACCCAAGTAATCCCAATTCTTCCGCACCAAATGTAATGAAACGGATTTCTGTATCAGTTGGTAAATTTTTAAATACTCTTGCTAACTCAAGTACCATTGCTGTACCAGAAGCGTTATCATTTGCACCAGGTGCACCTGGCACTGAATCATGATGAGATGTTAACGTGATTACATTTCCATTGTCCCTGTTTTTATTAGTAGGTAGCTTGGAGGCAATAACATTATGTGATGAACGAAGTCCCGCAGATGCTCCTAAAACTTTTAAAGAAGCTTGTACTGTTTCTCCATTATTAAGCTTTGAAACTAGGTTGTTTCCTTGCGCTTGCGTTATAGAGACAGTAGGTACGAAACGATCGTCAGCTCCACCGAGGGTACCATTTATCGTACCAGCAGCATTATTAAAGATAATAACACCTACTGCACCCTTTTCAGCAGCATTAATTACTTTTTCACCAAAAGGAATAGAACCGCGCTGTACTAGTGCAATTTTTCCAGATAAATCTTTTCCTTCCAACTCATCCGGTGTTGCTAGTCCAACATATTCTAACGGTGCTTGAACATCCCCACTAGGAGTATAGGTGAACGCAAGTGGACTTAGGCTTGTCCCATCTATTAGTAGGTCAACTGTATGCGGTGTTGTGTAACCAAAATATTCAAATTCTTGAATTTCCACGTCATAGCCATACGATTCAAACTGGTCTTTTATATACTGAACTGCTGCAAATTCCTCTGGTGTGGAGGCTACTCTAGGAGTTTGTTGCAAGTAATCAATCATGTTGTAAATGTTATCAACGTTGATTTTATTGATTACCTTATTATCTAACGGATTTTTTACTATTTCGTGTTGAGCGGCCGGTTGTTGTGCAAAAACTGGAACACTTAAAGCTCCTAACGCTAACGATGTAGCAAGTGTGATGGATAATAACTTCTTCGTTTTCATAATAACCCCCTAGGAAAAATTTAGTATTTTTTGATTCTACTAAATTTTATAATAGTTAAAATATTGTAACTAGGGTTATTCCTCCTATTAATACTAGATACATAGCCTTAATTATGGACGGGTTCGTCACCGATGCATAAAAAAGAGAAGAGTAACTTAATCTACTCTCCCTTTCATAACAATTAACTATTCTATAACGTAAAAATAACGCTCTTTAATCTCGATTTGGTAAAAATTGTGTGGACAAGGGACCTGTCCCAGTGTCCATAAATATTCCTTTTAGGTCGCTACCTGAAGGGTTTTGGAATATGCGAAGTCCGAATTCTGGTGCCACGGCGAGGAGATGGTCAAAAATATCGGATTGGATGGATTCATAATTATTCCATTGAATATCGTTCGTAAATGCATAAATTTCAATTGGTAATCCGAATTCGCTTGGAGCGAGCTGTCTTACAATCATCGTCATATTTTGCTCAATACCAGGGTGATTTTTCAAGTAATTATTAATATAGGCTCTAAAGACTCCTATATTGGTAAGAGCACGACCATTCACTCGGTTGTTTCTATTAATCTCGTTTTTAATATTGTATTCCTCTATTTCTTTTTCCTTTTGTTCGATGTACTCGGAAAGATAGTGGATATGTTTAAACTTCTCAATCATCGGTTCATCACAAAAAGCAATACTACCAGTATCGATAAAGATTGACCGTTTAATGCGACGTCCACCTGCATTTTGCATTCCTCTCCAGTTTTTAAAGGAGTCGGAAATTAAAGCGTAACTTGGAATGGTCGTTATTGTCTTATCCCAATTTTGCACCTTTACCGTATTTAAGGAAATATCAATTATATCACCATCGGCCTCATACTTAGGCATTTCAATCCAGTCTCCAACACGTACCATATCGTTTGAAGTTAACTGAATTCCTGCGACAAGTCCTAATAACGAATCCCGAAAGACTAACAAAAGTACAGCTGACAATGCTCCAATCCCGCTTAATAAAATAAGAGGACTTTGTCCGATTAGGTTTGAGATGACTAAAATAACACCTAGAATGACGATCACTATGTTAGCTACTTGTATGTATCCCTTTATCGGTCTCGTCTTCGAAATTTCAAACGTTTGATATATATCATTCAGCGCATTAAATAAGCTAATAATTACTACTAAAGCTACAATAATAATATACGTTACCGCTAGTTTTTGGATAACAGTTTCATAATCAGAAAATGCCGATGCGAAGAAATAAATAATAATCGCCGGAACCACATGAGATATCCTATGAAAAACCTTTCGTTCCAAAAGCATATCGTCCCAGGTGAATTTGTTATTCGTCACAAAGTGTGTAATAACTCTTATTATTATTTTTTTCGTTATAAAATTCGCTATGACAGATATGAGCGCGATAAAAAGTATCATTATTATCATAGTTAAATATTCAGCTATTGTTGGATCCATCCCATAAGATAAAAGCTTCTTATCAATAAATTCCATCTTTTCTCCTCCTTTTCATAATAACTACCTATAACAGTAATAACTAATATACTAGTATAACAAAAATAGGTGTTTCCTTCAGTAGATTTAGTTTATGTAAAAACAACTAACTTCACTCTTTGTATATAGTCCAAATAATATTCTGTAACCTACATACACGACAATTGTCTATGTATCATAAACTATACTTAAATTGCTTTATGTAGAAATAAGAAGGGAATCGGTTTATTTTTTACCGATATAATATAGTGTGAAAGGATGTTTAAAATGGATCGAAATTATCCAGTTTACCCGTACATTGGTTATAAAAAAAAGGTGGTAAAGCAGCCGATTGCTTTTCCTCCTCAACACCAAGAAGAGGCACCTGGCTTAGAGTGGAAAATGTATCCTAGACCAATTTATGATTATGCTGGATTTAAAGGTAGTGGGAAACTTCAAGGAAAAATAGCTCTTATAACCGGTGGAGATAGCGGGATAGGTCGTGCAGTTGCTGTAGCCTATGCAAAAGAAGGCGCAAACATTACTATTGTCTATCTGAATGAGGATTATGATGCGAATGAAACAAAGCAATACGTTGAAAAGTTCGGAGTCAGCTGTCTACTTATTCGAGGAGATTTACGAAATCCATCAACATCTGAATTTGCGGTAAATCAGACGATAAATAAATATGGACGTTTGGATATTGTCGTTCATAATGCTGCTGTACAGCCTTTTACGGAAGATATTATGGATGTATCAAATGAACAGCTCGATGATACGTTTCGAACGAATGTGTACCCGTTGTTTTACATGACAAAAGCTTCCCTCCCCTATTTAAAAAAAGGAAGCTCCATTATTAGTACTGCTTCAAGGGTGGCATACGAAGGGGATAAAAACGTTATTGATTATGCTACTTCGAAAGGCGCGGTCGTTTCGTTCACTCGCACAATGGCTTTGTCATTGGTAGACAAAGGGATTCGTGTAAACGCAGTTGCACCAGGTCCTGCATGGACTCCGCTAACTGTTAGCACATACTCTGCAGATCATGTTTCTACACTAGGTACAGATATCCCGATGGGGCGAGCCGCACAACCTTTCGAAATCGCTCCGGCCTTCGTATATCTAGCAACAGAAGAATCATATTACGTAACCGGCCAAGTCATACATGTTAACGGGGGAATAATTCGCGATTCATAGGCGGGCTGTGGACGGAGGGACAGGTCCCTCGTCCACACAAATTTTGGAAATAAGACTTTAGTTAGCATACCGAAATACCTTATGGAGAATATAGGAACAATCCTTTTTTACACCTCTCAAAAAATACGGATTATTACAATTAAAATACGCCATTTTCATTTGGTGAATCTTCCGGTACAGGCTGCCCCACATCCCACAATTCTACGATGAGTTCGTTTTCGAAACGGAATATATGTACTACTGCAGCACCTAGATCAGCTTGATTCTGTTTTATATGCGAGTGAACCGCAACAATCTCACCATCTTCTATAACACGTTTTACTTCAAGAATTTTGAGGGGACTCTCAATAGCGTTCTCTTCCATTGCAATCATAAGCGAATCAGCATCTCCGCGAAAAAAGGGGTTATGATGACGAAAATTCGGACCAATGTACTTTCTATACGCCTCTCTCACTTCTCCTGACGCAACGAGTTGCAAAAACGATACTGCTTTCTCTTTTTTAGTTTCATTCATTACAAAACATCCTTTCTTGTGGATGGGGTCCCTAGTCCTATCTTTTCTAAAAAAACAGGAGAGTATTAGCTTACTCTCCTGTACAAAACAGTTTAAAACTATCAACATAGTATTGTCCACTTAATGCGCTTGAACGACTACTGGGTTGTTTATATTATATATTCCATTTAGAAAAATGAGAAGGTTTCATAAAATATTCACCTTGTTAAGCACACTCCGTTTACCCGTTATACTCTTCTCCTCTGTAAAACAAAGTAATTAAGAAAAAGATAATAAAACTTACAAGCAGAGCTACCCCACCACCGATGTAAAGCACTAGCGTTAATGGTTCTGGCAGATCAAACGGTTTGACCATATATAACCACATGCCTCCTGACAAGCCAATAGAACCTATAATCGCAGTCCAAACATGGATTTTTGTTAACAATGTTTCAGATGTTTGGAACACTTTATAGTATACAGACCATGCAAATAGACTTAACCAACCGACAACTAAAATATGGGCATGAACAGGGCGAAATGCGTAAGAGCCAGCTCCAGCCATATGCGCTCCGAGTATAGCACCGATTACTCCAAAAACACCGGCAAATCGTAACAATAATAGACTATGTTTATTCATTTTAAATATCCTCCGTTTTAATCTTTACGTTTTTTCTACTTCTCTAATGTACTTCACGAAGATGAACGGAGGATGAATAAAAGTTTACAAGTGAAAGAACTATTAGTTGGAGAAATATTTAAAAACGTTAGGGAGATGAACTTCACCAACTTCATAAGATAAGAAGGAAAAAAAGGATAAAAAAACCTGTCCCTATTTAATCGGTAGTTTTACAATAAAAGTCGATCCTTTTCCTTCTGTACTAGTAACTTGTACGTCACCATTATGTAGGTGAACGATTGTCCAAACGATTGATAAGCCAAGTCCTGTTCCCTCAATCGTTCGTGTTCTCGCGGTGTCTGCCCGGTAAAAACGATCAAATATCCTTTCTTTTTCTTTCAGGTTCAGCCCTATACCAGTATCAGCAAAAGTAACTACGATGGAGTCTTCACTTTTTTCCATCGTTATTTCAATACTACCATTCTGCTTATTGTATTTAATAGCGTTCGTTAATAAGTTGTCCCACACTGTATGGAGTAAAGAAGCGTCACCATTTATTTCGACGTCCAGTAAAGAGTAGCTAAGCATTATGTCTTTTTCACTCATTAGCCATTGATAGTTGCGCACTAATTCCTTTAGTTGCTCACTAACATTAAATGTCTTCCTTTTTAAAATATCTTCATTACGATCTAGCGAGGCAAGTAATAATAATTGTTTCGTTAAAGTAGATAATCTTTTTATTTCATCATTAATAATGGAAACGTACTGGGCTCTATCTTTTGACGTAATAGATTCATTTTCGAGTAAGTTAATATATCCTTTTATATTCGACAACGGTGATTGAATATCATGAGAAATGTTCGAAATGAACTCTTTCCTCACGTCATCCATTTGTTCTAATTTGGTAGCCATCGTTAAAAAACTATTCGAGAGCTCGCCTAGTTCGTCATTACTAGCAACATCCAACTCTACATTAAACTTCCCTTCAGAAAGAGATTTTGTCGCTTTCGTTAATTTAGAAATCGGCTTCACTAAATATTTTGTACTGATTACTACCATAATGGTGCTGAGCACGATGGTGAACACTAGTAGCCATGCAAATAAAAGATGCATCTCATTAAACAGAAGTTTAATGTCCGGCCTAATAAAAAGTGCGTAGTTATTTCCATTATGGGTAATCGGAATTCCAATTGTATTTCTTAACTCATTTGCAAAAAATCCTGTGACGAACGTTTCTCCAGGAAAATGAAGAATACCGTGATATACATTCCCGCTTAATACATCTTCTTTCGCAGTAGCCGAAAGATCTTCGTCCCGGAATGCTGCACCGAAAAAACTTTCTTCACCTGATTCATCTACTAAGTACATTTGATACCCAAGCGAGGAAACGTTCTGCAAGTAATCTCGTAAATCTATATAAGGATGTTCCTCTGCAAATGAGGCAATCGATTGTGCAAAGTTTGTAATTTTTTGATCGTTTTGTGGCTTTAGTTTATGCTGATAATACGTATTGGATATTAAAAAAGATATAATCCCACTGAAAAGCATAATACCGATCGTCACGACAACGAATTTTACGTAAAGAGTTTTCATTCGCCCTTTGCCTCCAAGGAATATCCTACTCCTCGTACTGTTTTAATATGAAAGTCATCGGTCATTTTGGAAAAACGTTCTCTTAACCTTTTAATATGAACATCAACAGTTCGTTCATCGCCTTCAAAGTCGAAGCCCCAAATATGCTCGATTAGATGTTGTCTTGAAAATACTTGAGACGGTTTGGTCATGAGAAAATGAAGTAACTCAAACTCCTTTAATGGTAACAAAATCGTACGGTCGCCACTCTTTACTTCATAGCTATTTTTGTTAATGGTTGTATTTCCAATACGAATAATGTGCTCTACTTGTTGATCATCATACCTGCGTAGCAAAGCTTTAATTCGAAAAGTTAATTCTTTCGGTTCGAATGGCTTAACTAAATAATCATCTGTTCCTGCTTGAAACCCTTGCTCTTTATCCTCAATTTGACTTTTCGCGGTTAAAATAATGATTGGAATATTGTACTGACTTCGTATCTCTTTCGTTAAAGAAAAACCGTCCAAATACGGCATCATCACATCGACCACTGCCAGACTACATTTTTCTCTTTTTAATATTTGTAAAGCTTCCATTCCATCCTTTGCTTCCAAAACGTTATACCCTTGTTTTGTTAGATGTATATTTACTAGTTTTAAAATATTTCTATCGTCATCTACAATTAAAATGTTGGACATACAGTTACCTCTGTTTTTTTTTATATAATATACTGTATCAAAAAAATAGCCCAGCACAAATGTTGGGCTATCTTCCTTACACTTCTTGAAGTTCCATCATAAATTTTTCATTATATACTATTAGTCCGTCACTCATTTTAATGGTTTGATCTGTAAAGGGGAGCATTTCTTCATCATGAGTGACCATTAAGGTTGTAATATTTAACGATTTCGTTAAGTCACGGATTAATTCCATTACTTCTTTTGACCTTTTCGAATCTAAACTTGCAGTTGGCTCGTCGGCGAATAAGATTTTCGGTTGATGAATGAGGGCACGTGCGATGGCCACTCGTTGCTTTTCCCCACCTGATAGCGAAGACGGATACGCCTTTTTCCGGTGTTCCATCCCTACTAACATTAACAGTTTATTTACTTCGGTTTTTTGTGCTTGTTTCGATAATTTCGTTTCGGAAACATCTAACATTAATAAAAGTTGTTCTTCTACTGTAAGAAAAGGAACGAGATGCGCAAATTGAAAAACAAAACCGAACTGACTTGCTCTTATTTTTCGGATTTGCTCTTGATTCATCAAGATTAAGTCCTTTCCATCAAATAATATTTCTCCGTCCGTTGCCGATTGTAGCCCGGCAATAATTGTAAGCAGTGTACTTTTTCCAGAGCCAGAAGCACCGACTAGCGCTGTAATTTCACCCTTATTAAGGGAAAGGTTTACTCCTTTTAAGATTTCTTCCTTCACTTCACCGTTCGTGAACACTTTCTTTACTTCTTTTACTGTAAAAAATGCCATGTTACACCTCTCCTTGTTGAATAGCTTGTAATGGTTCCACTTTTTTAATTTGTATCCCAGATAGAGTTGCTCCCATAAAACCAATTAGTAAAAAAACGAAGGACAATTGGAAAGTAGTTTCAATTGTTAAATGGAAAGGCATTCCTTCAGGTGCTAACATGTTAAACCCTTGACTTAAACTCGCTGCTAAACAGAGCGCGATTAAGGTGATCGTCACCATTTGCGTCCACATCATGCGAAATAAGGCAGTTGTTTTCAAGCCGATAGCTTTTAAAATACCGTACAAACCAATTTTTTGAACGTTCATCATATAGAAGAAGATGGCGAACAACATGCCACTAATGACGATTAAAAAAGATATAATCATATTTAGAGACATTTGCTCTGCTTTGTAACTTGGTATCGAATTGAGAAATTGTTTTTTCGTGAAAATTTGTAAACCTTCTACGACGGTAGCTTCGTTAGTGCCAGGTACGAATACTAATTGCATTTCCTCCACTCTGTACATTTCTTTGTAGTCGTCTTTATGGATAAATGCGACTGGTGCATGACTAAATTTCTTATCTCCTACAAATCCTTTTACAATCAGCTCTCCTTCCAACTGATTGTTCGTTAACACATCACCAATCTCGATTCCTTTTTCTTTCATGGAGCGGTCTAATAGAACTTCACCACGTTTTACATATTCAAATATTGTTGATTCTGTTGAGGTAACGAATGCCACACTTTGCTGTTTGTCATTTTTATCATGTAAGAAACCCATTTGTATCGATAGTGCGGTAGCATCTTTTTGTTCGTTTAATACTTTATCTTGAATACTACTATCAATTCTAGAGAGGTTGTACGTTTCGTCTGCCTCTTCATTCATGTAAAAATATCCTGGTGGCAAATCTTTTATTAAAGCTGCATTATCTTGAGACAATCCGTTTGCCAATCCAGATATAATAAATGTTAAAAAGCTAATTAAAAAAATAATCGAGCCTAAAATGATAAACCGTATTTTATTTCTTTTCATTTCTTTCCATGCAAGCTTCACCGCTATTTCCTCCTATCACTATTTTCATCTCCAAGCATATCTCCTCAATATGAACAGACAATGAATAAACTTTTACATTTTAGTAGGATGTGAGGACAGGTTCATTCTCCCTCCGTTCTCTGTTCGAGTTAAGAACACTATCCCTCTTATCTACTAACGTTAAAATATTTACAGAATCTTCACACTATTTTTAACCTATTTCCAATATAATGAAAGTAATGTGAACAAATAGGGGGTAACAATTGATATGAAAGCAATCGTTTATACGAGGTATGGGCCGCCAGAGGTGTTACAGTTTCAAGAAGTGGCTAAACCGACACCGAAAGATCATGAACTATTAATTAACATTTATGCGACTGCTGTAAACTCTGCCGACTGGCGAATGAGAAAAGCTCAACCTTCTGCCGTACGGTTCTTTTTTGGATTAACGAAGCCTCGAAAGAAGATTTTAGGTGCGGTATTTGCTGGAGAAGTGAAGGAAGTTGGGAAAGATGTAACACAGTTTCAAGTGGGAGACCGTGTTTTTGGATCACTTGGGATGAGTTTTGGCGCATATGCTGAATTCATTTGTATTGCACCAGAAAAATGCTCCATTTCCATTATGCCTGAAAATATGACGTATGAAGAAGCCGCGGCTATTCCTTTTGGAGGCATGACCGCTTTACACTTTTTAAAGAAAGCTAACGTGCAGCGTGGACAAAACGTGTTAATTTACGGTGCATCCGGAGCAGTAGGGACAGCGGCTGTTCAGCTCGCAAAAGATATGGGAGCAAACGTCACTGGTATATGTAGTACTTCCAACATGGAGCTCGTCCAATCACTCGGTGCAACAAACGTAATCGATTATACGAGAGAAGATTTTACAAAGGAAGGCAAAAAATATGACGTTATTTTTGACACAGTAGCGAAAATTAATTATAAGTCTACTATTGCATCGTTAACAGATAAAGGAATTCTTCTTCTAGGTGATGCTAGCGTAAGTACAGTGTTGAACGGCTTTTGGACGTCAGGGACTACAAGGAAAAAAGTAATTGGAGGTGTGGCAGCCGAAAATAGTAAAGCAATCGAAGACTTAAAGAAAAGGATTGAAAAAGGGGCATTAAAAGCAGTAATCGACCGAACATATCCGTTAGAACAAGCGGCTGAGGCACATCGATACGTAGAGAAAGGCCATAAAAAAGGTAACGTCATACTGACGATACAGTAAGTACAAGTGTTCTTTACCCAACGAAATACTAGATGAGAGTACAACTTTTCTCCCTCAAAAGATAGCGTTTGACATAGAAGCCCATCCTAAGTAGCGTCAGGCTCAGGGTGGGCTTTTTAACTCTGTGTTAATCTTACCTTCCCTTCCCCTCTAGCTGTTCATAAACAATTACTTTTGTTTAAGGATAAAATTGCGTGGATAAGAATCTCCCCACACAATATTTCTATTTCCGAAATTTTCGGTAATGAAAATAACTTCTATCTATGCTACTATATTAATATAAAAATATTTTGTAAATTCATTTTTGTTTGGAGATGTAAATGCCATGCCAACATGGAAACGAAATTTGGTCATACTTTGGATTGGTGCTTTTTTTACGGCTGCAAGTTTTTCAATGGTTATTCCGTTTTTACCGATTTTTTTAATGGAGATTGGCGTGCATGATCATACGGAATTATGGTCCGGGCTCATTTTTAGCGCCGCTTTCTTTGCGGGTGCGATTGCCACACCTTTTTGGGGAAATATGTCCGATAAGTTCGGTCGTAAACCGATGATTATACGGGCAGGGTTCGCCTTATTTGTCGTTTATACGTTAATGGCATTTGTTACGAATCCTTATCAAATTTTAGGATTACGGGTTATGCAAGGTTTGTTAAGTGGATATATTCCAGGTGCGATTGCGTTAATTGGAACGAATACACCGAAGGAAAAGGTCGGTTATGCCCTTTCTCTCATTTCCTCCGCTACTGCATCAGGGACGATTATGGGCCCATTGTTAGGTGGTGGTATGGCCGCATTACTTGGAAGTCGTTGGTCCTTTGCTAGTGCCGGTATCATTGTATTTTTTGCTACCATTCTCGTTATCTTTTTAGTAAAAGAAGAAAACTTCAAACCTAGTAAAGATAGAGGCTCGATTAGGAAAGATTTTATAGTTGCTTTTAACAATCGACCTTTTCTCATCGTGTTGTTGTTAACTTTGCTCGTAAGCTGTTCCGTCATGACAATTGAACCTATTCTTCCTTTATTTATTGCCGATATGAGTGGGTCATCCAAATATGCAGCGTTAATTACAGGGATTGTCATTTCCCTTCCTGGTATCGCTAGCGCCATCTTTGCACCTTACTGGGGGAAATGGGCAGATAAAGTTGGATTTCACCGGGTGTTATTCATTGGTATGTTAGGAGCTGCGATTGGAACATTAGCACAGATTATTTTCAGTCAAATATTAGGTTTCTCAATGATACGGTTCGTTTATGGTGTCTTCTATTGTGCAATCTTCCCAGCGTTAAATGGATTAGTCGTTACGTCCACACCAGAAGACTTCCGTGGAAGAGCATTCAGTTTAAATCAGACAGCTAATATGGTCGGAGGCATGTTCGGTCCAATCATCGGTGGTGTAGTCGGTGGATTCTTCCCCGTCCAAACAGTATTTTTAATGTCTGCCATCCTCTTTTTCGTAGCAATGGCCATGGTACACATAAACACGAATACACTAACATACTCAGCTAAGAAGGAAGTAGCTGCTAGCAAATAGTGGACAGAGGGGACAGCACCCATGAATTTTTTGGAAATTCATGACTACAGGACAAAATAAAAATAGGCTACCTCTCGTCTAAATTAGAGGTAGCCTTATTTGCATGGTTTCTTCTATTATACTAGCAATATATACATTGCTCACGTCCCACTCAATATTCCTCTTTTTTCGCGACAAGGACATTCTAGTATTTCATAACTCCTAACATCGAATCCTCTACTTAATAAAAATCGGAGACCAAGATTAAGTTCCATTTGGTTAGTTGCAATAACATGTAAAGGTTGTTTAGGAATTTCCCTATAATTTCTTCTTAAATAAGCATATGGTATGTGTATGGAAACTTTCTTAAAAATATCCTTTTCGTTGTAATCTCTAATATCTAGTACAACTTGTTGGTCACCAACGACATCATCTTTACAAGTTATGCCCTTAATCGGAAAAAACCTTTTGTACAGCTCAAAACTCACCAAAATGGTAGCTACAACCATTACATAAAAAATCATCACTAATCACCTTACGTTATCGGAGGTCACACATAACAGTGTCAGCTCTGTATTATTTTATTTCTTCATAGGGTACTATTTAAAATTATATTTCGTTACAATTTTATCTCTACCAGTAACGTAATCATTAAAGTATTCATAAAGATTTACACCTAAATAAGACCCAGAAATGTTATTAACGTTGTTATATCCTAAATGTTGCAATGCCATGACCATATTATAACTTCTTTGTCCCGAACGACAATGAATATATACAGGGCGATCTTTTGGTATTTCATGAAGTCTCTGTCTAAACTCACTTAATGGGATATTAACTGCATTATTAAAATGCCCATCATTGTATTCATTTTTCTCACGAGCATCAATGATAAAGGCGGAATTTTCGACTAGTTCTCGCACTTGAGAAACTTTCACTTCTTTATAGCTTCCATGTAATACATTTAACCCGACCAATGCTGCATGATTGACGACATCTTTTGCCGTTCCTAGCATTGGAGAGTAGGTAAGTTCGAGATCTTTTAAATCTTCCAACGTACCATTCATCGTAATCATCGTTGCGATAACATCTATTCGTTTATCCACATTACCTTTACCAATTGCTTGTGCACCTAAAATTCTGCCAGTTGGATACTCAAAAATCAATTTAAAATGCATCGGATTACTATTTGGCATCAGTCCCACTTTATCGCCTGGCATAAGGTAAACATAATCGTGCATCATTCCAGCTTGCTCGGCTGTTCTTGCATTTAATCCAGTGGACGCTGCATTAAGGTCAAACAGATGGATAGATGATGAACCTATTACACCTATATTTCTATTTGGGATTCCATAAATATGGTCTGCTACTGCTCTCGCTTGCTTTTGAGCAGGACCTGCTAACGCTAACCTTGTTGGCTTGTGTAACAATCGATGGTACACTTCAATCGCATCTCCTACTGCATAAATATCTTTATCACTCGTTACATAATTGCGATCTACCTTAATTGAACCCGTTTCACCTATTTCTAATCCAGCATCTTTAGCTAAGCTCGTCTCTGGCCTTACACCAATTGCAAGTATCACTGCTTGGGCATCCACTTGCTTACCAGAATTCGTGATAATATGTCCATCGTCAATCTTAGCCAATCCGTCATCTAAAACGAGATTTACTCCATGGTCGACCATTTCTTTATGGAGAATTTGAGCCATATCATAATCAAAAGGTGCCATAACTTGATTTGCAAACTCTACTAAAGTTACATTGTAATCTGCTAACTTAAGATTTTCTGCAACTTCTACGCCTATAAAGCCACCACCGATGACCGCAATATCTTTAACACCATTGTGTTTAATATATGAATGTATTTTCTCGATATCTACAACGTTACGAACGGTGAATACATTCGAATTGTTAATCCCCTCTAAATTAGGTCGTATAGGTGATGCTCCTGGGGATAGAACTAATTTATCATACGATTCCTCATAATTGCTATCGGTAAGCAAGTCTTTTACAGTAATTGTTTTTTTATCACGATTAATTTGAACGACCTCTTGATGAACTCTTGCCTCTATGTTATATCGATTTTTAAAGGTTTTAGGAGACATTAAAACTAGTTTCTCACTATCTTCAACAATACCACTTAAATGATAAGGTAAAGAACAGTTCGAAAAAGATACATGAGGTCCTTTTTCAAACATGATGACTTCGGCACTTTCATCTAGTCTTCTAACTCTTGCTGCAACAGAGGCCCCTCCAGCAACTCCACCAACAATCACTATTTTTTTAGTCATGTTACATCCTCCCACTCAATTTCTAATAGTTATTTTAAAGTTTACACAAAACAAAATACCCATATAGGTATAAAACTATCCAAATTAAAAGAATGAAAAAACAATGGGTAATTAGTGATTTTCTTCATTCTTTCATTCCCCTATTTATTAAGTAGTTCAACAATCCGCTCAGGGTCAAACCCAAAAACCCATTTTCCACTAATATTTATTTGTGGTACGGTTAATTGTCGAGTTTTTCCTATTAAAATGATCATAGCAATTGGATTAAGGTCAACATTGACCTCCTTATGTTCTACATTCAAATGAGATAAAAGATCTCTAACCATTGCACATACAGCACACGTGGTAGTTGTATATAATGTTATATCGCTCTTCACGTTAATTAACCTCAATTTAAAACAGTCCAGTCACATTGTGGGACTGCTTTTTTAATTTACATACTCTTGTCAATACAGACAATTAATCTTTTTTCAATATCGATAGCTAGTTCCTGTAAAGACTCATCTTCGAGCATTTGAATGAGAGCACTAGGCTTCGGCATACCGATTTTTGTTTTGCCTTCATTATCTTTATATACAACAATTTTACACGGTAGAAAATATCCAATAATTTGGTTTTTAGACAAAATATTTTGTGCTTCTTCAGGGTTACATACTTCTAGAACAATAAATGGATTTTCTAGTTCATATCCTTTATTGTTTAGCGTTTCTTTTACATTAAACTGCCACTGGATTCCAAACTGTTCTGCTTTGAGGTTTTCTTCCAGCGAATGTATTGCTTCCTCTATTGACTTTGATGTTTCAACGGTATAATGAAACAAGCTATCCATCTCCTTAATGCGAGTATATTCACAATGAATTCCATATTCCTTTATCTATCTTTTGCCAATTGAATACTTCTATTCGTGAAAACTCCCACTCGCTTTATAATATACCCCCATAGGTAATTTGTCAACGTGTACGGGTTGGACGGAGGGACAGGTCCCGCGTCCACACATTTTCTGGAAATTCATATTTACAAGCTCACCAAAAAATACTTATGCTACCTCTCGTCCTATGAAATGTTAGTTTTCTCAGATTTTAAAGCATTTCATTTTATTTTTGTCCCAATGAAAGGTAAAATTAGGAAGGGTTTATGAAAATAAAATTGTCCCAAAGGAGAAGTATACAATGAGAAGTAATAAAAGAATTTTAGTAGCAATTTTAACTTTATTATTCGTTTTCCTGACAGCTTGTAATAGCGCAACTGAAGAATCTATTGCTGATATGGACAACGAGAATACCGAGCCAACTCAAAAGATAAATGAGGAATCTCCGAAGGTTGATTCACCTAATAACACCGATACCGACAATAATAATGATGCAGACAGTTCAAGTGAAGAAGTAAGTACTCCAAGTGAATCAACTCCAACTACAACAGAAGACTCCTCAACAGTAAGCCTAGTGAGCGCGAAGGACGAATACCTCGAGAAATTACAAGACACAAAAAAAGAGCTGGACGCATTGGAAGCAGAAGGATCAGCAACATATGCTTTGAAAAAAGTAGAAGATGATAAATGGGAGGCTTGGGATACTTTGTTGAATGAAGTGTATGGTGTTCTTCAAGAGCAACTCTCTACTGAAGAAATGGACGAGTTGAGAGCTGAACAACGTGGTTGGATTCAATATAGAGACGAAACTGCATTAGAAGCATCCTCTAAATATAAAGGCGGGACACAAGAGCATTTAGAATACGTGGCAGTGCTTGCAGTTCTTACAGAAGAAAGATGTTTTGAATTGGTTGAAGAGTATATGAGATAACATAAGGATTAGCATGGAATGGCGGGTTACCATTGTTCCAAATGGAAAAAAATGTGTGGACGAGGGACCTGTCCCTCCGTCCACATTACATTGGTAAGTCTTTATTTTTAGGTGTGATTTTGCGTTGGGTGCGAGATTTGATGGTTCCTACGATTCCTTTCGGGAAGCCTAGGATGACGATGATGTAGAGTAGTCCTAAGAACAATGTCCATCTTTCAAAGATTGGGATTGTTTTACCTAGTTGTGATAAATAGTGTTGGAAAAATTCTACGGATGCACTTCCAAGTATTGGTCCAATTAACGTACCAACTCCACCAATCATTGTCATTAAAAGGGCATCTAAGGTGATTTCAATGGAAAATACAGAAGGATCAACGAAACGTAATGTTATGACATATAAAGCTCCGCTGTACGCTGCTACTACTCCAGCTACTATGCTTGAAATTAGTTTATAATGAAGAACTTTAAACCCTAAAGCCTCCACTCTTTGCTCGTTTTGTGAAATTGCCCGCAATACTTTTCCTACGGAGGAAGTTGTAAATAAACGAAGCAAAATGTAAATGAGAACAAGGCTTATTAAGGCAACATAGTAAAAAGTTAACCGGTCACTCAGAAACTCAGGAACTCTAAATGTAAATCCTTCTCCACCTCTTGTTAACGATCTCCATTTTTCAGCTATTACATGAAATAGTTCTGCAAACCCAAGCGTTAGCATCGCATAAAAATGACTTTGAAGTCGTAAAGAGAGCATCCCTACTATGTAGCTAACGATGACGGCTAATACCGCACCTATTAAAATACCAAGTAAAAAAAACCCCATTGAATTTTCATTTGTATTTAAAGTGACTGCTGCACTGTAAGCTCCAATTCCAAAAAACATACAATGTCCAAAAGAGACTATTCCTGTATATCCTAATAAAATATCAAAGCTCATGGCAAAAATGGCAAAAATAAAGATTTGGGTATACAAAATTAACATACTTCTAGAATCATTGATAAACGGGAATAAACATAATCCAACAATCAGTAACAAACCAATATAAAGGTACATTTTATTATTTTTTGAATTTAATAATGTCATCTTATGCTCTCCCCTTTTCGCCTAAAATTCCTGTGGGCTTGAGCAATAAAATAAAGATTAACAATAGCATATTGATAGATAGAGATAAATCGGGTATATAAAAAGCTGTAAATGCTCCCGCCAAACCTACTATAATAGATGCAATTGCAGCACCAGGTATACTTCCTAGCCCGCCGATAATAACAACAATAAAGGCGAGAATCGCATATTGCATGCCCATATCAGCAAAGATAATCCCGGAATATGGGGCTAATAAAAACCCTCCTAAAGCCGCCATCCCTGCACCAAATAGGAAGACAAAGGAAAAAACGGTCTTAATATTTATCCCTAACGCTTGAACAGCTTCTCTATTATCCACTCCAGCGCGTATCATAATCCCAATCGTTGTTTTCTTTAATATTATCCATAGGAGTAAGTAAATCAAAAACCCTACTACTAGTATAAATAAGCGATATTTAATTAATATTACGCCGCCAAACTGAAAGCTCCCTTCTAACCAGTCGGGCATATTGGCACGGAGGGGGTTCGATCCCCAAAAGATTCGAATACATTCTATTAAAACTAGCATACCACCCAGTGTTACTAGTAATTGTCTAATATGGTTTCCGTAGACAGGCTGAATTAGTATTCTTTCTACAAGCCAACCTATCAACATCCCAACTAGTACTGCTCATATTAATGCAACGAAAAAATGATTCGTTAAATCATATAACCATAAACCAACAAAAGCACCCCATACGAAAAAGCTACCATGGGCAAAATTTAACACACTCATCAAACCAAAAATTAATGTAAGTCCTGACGCTAACAAAAAAATTAAAACTCCTGTAGATAAACCGTTAACAAACAAATTGATAATAGCATTCATGACTGCTCACCTCCATTACTTTAGGAAATTCCTAAGTACTTTTTCGTGATATCTGGATTTTCACGCAAATCTTCCATCCTTCCGCCATGAACTATTTTTCCGTCATCCATAATATGAAAATAATCGCCGATATGACTTGCCATAAAGAAATTCTGTTCTACTAAGAGAATCGTCGTTTTTTCTTTAATAAGGAGTAAAGCCTCCATTAATTTTTCAACCATAATCGGAGACAACCCTTTACTAGGCTCATCGATTAATAACAAATCATTACTATTAATATAAGCTCTTGAAATGGCAAGCATTTGTTTCTGACCACCGCTTAACAAACTCGTTTTTTTCTGTCGTAATCTATTTAAGTCTGGAAAAAGTTCAAACATCCACTCCGCTTTTTCTGCACCATACTTTTTATTATTTCTTTGTGCTAAAAGAAACGTTTCTTCCACTGTTAAACTACTAAATATAGCTTGATCTTCTGGCACATAGCCAATACCTTTTTGTGCAATGATGTGGGTAGGTAGACCAATTAATTCTTCGTTATTAAAAGTAATAGAACCACTCGTTTTTTCGTTATATCCCATAATAGAGCGAAGTGTTGTTGTTTTTCCTACACCATTCCGACCAAATAAAACGGTAATTGCTCCTTGTTTTACATCAAAGGAAACGCCTTGTAAAATATGAAATTGATTAATATACGTTTCTAAATTATTTACTGTCAGCATGGAAAAATCCTCCTAAATAGGCGCTTTGAACCCGCTCATCATCCATAATTTTTTCAGGTTCACCTTCTGCAAGCAATTCTCCGTTAAACAATACGACTAAATAATCCGACAGATGTAAAACCATCTCCATTTTATGTTCAATTAGGACGATTGTATTTTTGTCATCGCTTTTAATATTTTCAATTACCTTTAAGATCGCTGGAACTTCTTCTACTGAAATCCCCGCTGTCGGTTCATCTAGTAATAAAAGCTCAGGCTTCAGTGCTAAAAGCATCGCTATTTCTAGCTTTCGTTTCTCACCATGCGCTAGATTTGCCGCTAAAAATTCACTTTTATCTTGTAAAAAAACCGTTTCCAGAAGTTTCTTCGCTTCCTCTTGCTGAGCTCTAAGTTTAGCTGGCATTGGAAATAAACTATAAAGATCTTTAGCGGTTGATTGTACAGCCATTCTCACATTTTCTAAAACCGTTAATTCTGGAAAAATATTCGTCTGTTGAAAGGACCTTCCCATCCCCAACCTTGTCCGTTCCGCTATAGATAGTTTCGTTATATTGTTATTTTTAAAATGTATTTCACCTTCAGTTGGTGGTATTTGACCACTTAACAAGTTAAATAGAGTCGTTTTGCCAGCCCCATTTGGTCCGATAATAGATATAAATTTACCTTTTGGAACATTGAAATTTACCTTTTGGATAACGTGATGTTCTCCAAAAGATACGGAAAGCTGTTTCGTTTCTAATATGTGTTCCAAGTTGGTCACTCCTTTCTAATTGGAGAATGATAAGAGAAAGGGCTGTGTTATACTAGACGTCCCGGTCAAGATTATGACAGCCCTTAAAACATTTCTATTTATTACGAATTGGTGGTTCCGTTTCAAACATATCTAACTCACGGATTAGAACAGGTATTGGATGATCGACGCCATCTTGATTTTCCAACACAATAGCATATAAGCTTTGTAATGCTTGATGGTCGTCTGCACGGAATTTCATTGTTCCTTTTGGCGTGTCAAACTCCATTCCTTCCATCGTTTCAATTAGCTTATCTGCATCAACATTACCTTCCGTTTTCTTCAACGCTTCTACAATCGATATAGCTGCACTCATCCCGCCAGCTGTAAATAGGTCTGGTACTTCCCCATTAAAACGTTTCTTATGTTCTTCTACTAACCAATCATTTACTTCGTTATCTGGCAGCGTGTAATAATAGATGGAATAACCTTCCATTCCTACTAGCGCATCCATCGTTTTCAAAGATGCAATATCTTGAACAGCTGTCGAAATTTTAACACCCTGTTCTTCCACCTTCATATCTTTCAGCTGTTTCCATGGTGCATTGGAACCTGACCAAACGATAAATAAATATTCTGGGTCCTCACTTATTACTTGTTGAATGTTTGGTGTAAAATCAGTTGAATCGGGATTCGCATATACTTCAGTAACAATTTCAGCACCTAATGCTTCTGCAGCCTCTATAAAAGCAGCAATTCCATCACGGCCGTATGTGTTGTCTTGAGCTAATGTTGCAATTCTCACACCTTCACTTGCAATAGCGGCAGCACCCGCAACTGCATCTTGTGAGGAGTTTCTTCCTGTTCTAAAAATATAAGGGTTAAAGTGTTCTCCAGTTATACTGTCTGCTGCGGCTGGCTCGACAACCATTATTTTTTTATATTCTTCTGCTAGCGGGAGGACCGCTAATGTGTCTCCGGAGCTAGATGAGCCGACTAGAAAATCAACGTTATCTTCCTCTAATAGTTTGGTAGCCTTTTTAACCGCTACATCTGTTTTTGTTTCTGTATCTTCTTGAATAAAGACAATCTTTTTACCCGCAACCTCTCTCGTTCCATCGGTAGCATAGTCTAGGCCAAGTTCAAATCCTTGAATCGTTTGTTTTCCATACGCCTCTAACGGACCTGTTAACGAAGCTAAAACACCAATTTTAATCGTATCATCATCACTAGAACTAGCCCCTTGATTCGAACACGCAGCAACAAAGACTAATACAGTGATAACGCTTACAATAGATACAAACTTAAAAAATTTATTTTTTTTAAGCACAGCTTTTCCTCCTTATGATTTGGATCATTTATTTTCTGAAAAATTGAATCCGATGCAATAAACCATCTGCTATTGCAATGTCTCCTTGGCTCGTAATAGATACTCCTTGTGGCGAAAAGAAGTCACCATCTTCCCCACTGAAACTACCAAACTCGTATAGGAAATTACCATATTCATCATAAACATTCATCCTATTGTTTGACGTGTCGGTAACATACACAAGATTATCCTGATCAACAGCAATTCCTGTCGGCAAGAAAAGGTCTCCTGGCTCTTTTCCCCAATTCTCTAATGGATCTAAATCACCACTTCCGTTGTTAGTTCCCCATTTCCCTAAAAAGTTTCCATTATTATCAAACTTCTGTACACGATTATTAATTCGGTCCACAACATATATGTTATCTTTTGAATCAATAGCTAACTGCATTGGTTGAAAAAATTCCCCATCTCCTGTACCTTTTGATCCCCAACTTTTCTGAAATACAAAGAATGAATTAAACTTTTGAATACGATTGTTTTCAGAGTCAGCCACAAATATATTACCTTTGCTATCTACTGCTACCCCAGATGGAAATTGAAAATATCCACTTAGTGTTCCATATGAGCCATAGGCAGCGACAAAAATCCCTGAATTAGTGAATTTTTGAATTCGATGATTTGCTGAATCGGCTATATAAACATAGTTATACTTATCCACAGCGATTTGTCTTGGAGCGAAAAATTGACCATAGTAATGTCCGTAGCCATAGGGACCACCCATTCCATACATGCTTCCCCACCGGCTAATAAGTTCGCCGTTCGAATTGTATTTTAAGATACGGTGATTAAATGAATCAGAGACGAAGAGATTCCCATATGAATCACTTTGAATATCAAATGGACCTGCATATTGTTTATTATCTGAACGGGCACTTCCTACAGAATATTTAAAGCCTGCAGATAAAATATATTCCTGATATACTACTAGCCTATTATTTCCGGTATCTGTTATATATAGGTTCCCATTTCCATCCGGCAATACTTGATTTGGAGCAATAAAAGAAGTGTAATTCCCGAAACTATATAGAAAATAGTCATTCTGGCTATATTTCATGATTCGGTTATTGTAGGTATCTGCCACATAAAACGATCCAGTTTCTTTGTCAAAATTAATACCTCTAGGATGATAAAACTCATATTGCCCAGTTCCAGGATTGAGATCTCCAATTTTACGCAAAAATTCACCCGTTGAACTATAAATTTGAATTCTATTATTATACGTATCTGCCACGTAAATCTCATCATTATTACTTATCGCAATACCTTGAGGCAACGCTAACTGGCCATCTTCTTTTCCATATTCTCCAATTGTAAGAAGATACACTCCATCTGAGTTATACTTTTGAATCCGGTGGTTGTACTCATCCGTGATATAATAGTTATTATTGCTATCAATAGCAATCTCCCGCGGAAAACCAAACTGGTAGTCACCTAAACCTTCACTTCCCCAGCTAGTAATATATTCAAACTGAGGATTAAATTTTTGAATACGATAATTTCCAGTGTCCGCGACTAATACATTCCCTTCGTTATCAATCACTACACCGAAAGGCATATTAAATTCACCTGGTCCATCGCCCAGCTGTCCGTAAGTTCCTACTATATGTCCTGAGGGATCTATTTTTACAATCCTATGGTTACCCATATCAGTCATATAAATATAACCATGATTATCTTTTGCAAGAGTAACTGGTGTACGAAACAGATTAGAGTCCTCTACTTCATTTCCCCATGAATCTGTATATTCAGGAGTATTGGCTTCTACAGTTATTGATTTATAACCAATTATCATCATGAGCACTAGTAAACATAAAGGGATTTTCTTCACGACATCACCCTGCCCATCTTATAGTAGTAGCTGCCCATGTATAGCCTGTGCCGGCGCTTACAGCAACTGCAATATCACCTTTTTTCAATTTACCTTGTTGTGAAGCGAAATGAAGGCCGATACATGGATCGAGTGCCGACATATGTCCGTGATGATCTAAATACACCGCCTGTTCTTCTTTAAGGTTGATGCCATTCATTAATTGTTTAAACATGGAACGTTTCGTATGGAGTGGAAGCAGTAGTTGAATGTCTTCTATTGTCAGCCCGCTTTTTTCAACTGATTGGCGAATAACTTGGTGAAAGTTTGGAATGGATACGGGGTCTAGTCTTTCTTTCATACTTGCTGGATCTGTTACATCAATGTAATGCATTCGGTTTTCGACTGTCTCAAAACTTGGATAATAGGCGGATCCTCCAGCTGGAACTCTTACATCATTATGAAAAGATCCATCCGTTTTAATTGCACTGTCTAAAATCTCACTTTTCGTCGCATTTCGTTTCACTAAGGCTGCTGTACCTCCATCAGCGAAATTAAACATAAATCTTGAACGAGGATTTTCATAATCAATAATTTGTGATTCTTTACAGCCACCAACGAGCAAAATGTTATTAATAGTAGCATCTGATCTAATCATATCCTTCGCTACTTTTAGAGCAATTGGAAAGCAAGAGCTTACATTCATCAACTCAAAAGCGTAGGCATTTTTTGTTCCTAATTCATGACTAATTTTGGGGGCGGACGACCAAACGTAATAGTCTTTATGTGGACTTCCAAAATAAATGACAACATCGATTGATAAAGGATCAACCTTTTCGACTATCGGTTTAGCAGCAGCAATGGCCAAGTCAGATGCATGCATTGTGTGATCAGCAACATGCTTTTCGAACAAGCCAAACTTTTCAATAATTACGTGTTTTGGTATCCCCGACTTCACAGCTAAATCGGCCGCCGTTTCGATTTGTTGTGGAAAAAATACACTCGTTTCTTCTATTCCGACCTTCACTGTCATATTGTTTCTCCTTCCTTCGGTACCATCATCGCTGCCGTTCCAGTTAACACTAATTTTCCATCTTGGTTATGGCATTCCGTTAAAAGCTTAACGATATTTTTTTCTTCTATAAATTCTTGAACTGTACCAGTAGCTGTGATTGTATCTCCCGCAAAGACTGGTGCCGTAAAACGAATCGTTTGCTCCACATAAACAGACCCTATTCCTGGAAGTCGATATCCTAATAATTGAGACAATAAACTAGAGGTTAACAATCCGTGGGCGATAGGCGCCTTAAATCTTGTTTTTTTTGCATACTCTTTGTCAATATGAACCGGGTTATAATCACCACTTAGATCTGCAAAGAGCGTAATATCTTGTTCCGTGAAGGTTTTGCTACAGGAAGCTGTTTGACCTATTGTAAATCTTGCCATTCTATTGTTTCACCTGCTTTTCCTTTATAGTTAAACGGTTCTTTTGAATTTTTCCCGTTGCATTTTTCGGCAGTTCCTCCAAAAATATGATTTGTTTCGGAACTTTATATTTAGCTAGATTCGTTAAACAATGTTGTTGGATTTGTTCCTCCGTAATGAAAGCGCCTTCTTTTTTAGCTATAAAAGCAATTGGAATTTCTCCCCACTTTGGGTCGATACTTCCCACTACAGCGACTTCTTTAATTTCAGGAAGTTGTTTTATAACCTGCTCTACTTCAAGCGGATACACATTCTCGCCGCCTGAAATAATCATTTCCTTTTTTCTACCTACAATGTAGACGAAGCCTTCTTCATCAACTCGAGCCAAATCCCCTGTATGAAACCACCCATTTATGATTGCTTCACTTGTTGCTTCTGGCCTGTTCCAATAACCTTTCATTACATTTGGTCCACGTACTATTAAATTTCCAACGTCACCTTGTTTAACATCATTCCCCTGTGCATCAATAAGCCTGTAATCAGAAAAGACAACTGGTTTCCCTATCGAACCTTTTTTTCGTGGTGCATCTTCGCGACTAAGCATAAAAACGGTTGGAGATGTTTCTGTAAGGCCAAACCCTTGACCAAACAAGAAGCCTTTATCATAATATTCTTCGATAAGCTCCACTGGACAAGGTGCTCCACCACTATAAAACCAGCGCACTGATTTCATTTTTTCTTTTTGAAAGGATGGACAGTCGAGTAATGCTTGGTGGATCGTAGGGACTCCCATTACAACGGTAGCTTCAAACGTTTCTATCATCGTAATGACTTTAGTAGGCTCAAATTTCCCTGGAATAATTATAGCTCCACCTGTAAAAAGTGTTGGGAATGCAAACAACCCAAGTCCACCAATATGGAAAAGTGGCAGCAACACGATGGAACGGTCTTGAGACGATAAATCAATGGCCAATATATTATTGAGCGCATTCCAATGCATGTTGCTTTGAGTCAAAACCGCTCCTTTTGGTTTTCCTGTAGTGCCGGACGTATAACATATAATAAATGGGGCCTCGTCATCGATTTCCGGAGTAAAAGTAGAATCTGAGAAATTCTCGTAATCTCGAAATCTATTTATATTTACAAGTTGTAAACCTATTTCCTTTTCAATTGAATGCCCCAATTCATAGTAATCTTTATCCACAACTAAAACAGTAGTGCCACTATCTGTTAGTTGGTAAAGAAGTTCTGTAACACTTAAACGTATATTTAGTGGTACGGCAACACATTGAAGTCTCGCTATGGCAAATAAAAGTACGATATACTCCAGTCGATTTTGTGAAAGAATTGCCACTCTATCTCCTTTTCTCACCTTCATTTCATTGACCAAGTATGCTGCTGTATTTTTAATGTGTTGTTCTAGTTTTTCGTATGTAAGTTGTTCTTGGTCTGTAATGACAGCGATTCGGTCTGGATTTATGTGGGCCCGCTTGCTAATCCAGTAAGCAATCCCTTTCATGCCATCCCCTCCTTAACTTTTTTTAATTCCATCAAAGATTAATGTCATTGCTGAATCAAACACTTCATCTGGTACATTTTGACCTTCCCAAAATACCCAGCGCATTCCTAGAAACTGACCAATTGACATTAAACAATAAGCAATTGTTTCGAGATGAATATCTTTAAATTCCCCATCTTGAACGCCAACCGTTAAACTTTTAAGGAAACCGTCTGCTAATTTTGCGTAGTACCAACGATAAAGTTCCTGATCTACCACAATAGCTTGCTGGACAATGCTATACAATTCAGGGTGATCCTTAACCCAATTAAAAAACGCCTTAAAACCATTTCTTTGCGCTTCTTCATGTGTTGTAGCAGAAGTCATTTTTTCTTTAATAGCTTTTCTTAAATTACGGTTATAGTGTTGAATAAGCTGATCATAAACATCCTTTTTCGATTGAAAATAATTATAAAATGTCCCCTGACCAACCTCTGCCTCTTGTGTAATATTCACAATAGATGCTTCAAAATAGCCCTTCCTGCCGAAAACCTTTTCAGCAGCATCTAATATTTTCCGTCTTGTTTCCGCTCCTTTCTTCGATAAATTTAGGTTGTCATTTGCTGCGTTATCTTTTTTTGTATTTATTTCTGACATGTGAATCACCTCTCAGTTTTCATTATATTCAGGCAATTCTACCATGTCAAGACATTTTTTGTGGGACGGAGGGACAGGTCCCTCGTCCACACATTTATTGGAAAATCCTTAAATTTGCCGTCTCCAATTCGTTTATAATCCGCTATATATAACAAAACAACGCCCCAACCGAAGTTGAGACGTTGCCTATAAAATTACTCGTTTACCCAGCTTTTTTAACATTCTTTTTACTTTTCTTAACTGGTTTCTCTATGTTAATAATTTGACCAATTCCAAGTTCTTTTGCTTCTTTATTTAAAGACTTGAGTAAGCTGACTACCATTAACAATATTATGATGGAAAATGGTAGAGCTGCCAGAATCATAGTGTTTTGAAGAGCTTGTAAACCTCCAGAATAAAGGAGGGCTATTGCAGTAATCGACAGGAAGATTCCCCAAGTAGCTTTTATAATTCTACTTGGATTTAACGATCCATTCGTTGTCATCATCCCTAAAACGAATGTACCAGAGTCAGCTGATGTTACAAAGAACGTAACAATGATTAAAATCGATAACAGGGATAATGCCATGCTCAATGGAAACCCTTCTAACACGCCGAAAAGAGATTCTTCCGGTGCTAATGAAGAAATAGAAAGTAGCCCTGACATTTCCGTAACAATGGCTGCACTTCCGAATGTTGTAAACCAAAGGAAACCGATAACGGTAGGAACGAGTAGTACACCTATCACAAATTCTCGTATCGTACGACCTTTCGAAACTCTGGCAATAAACACTCCGACAAATGGTGCCCATGCAATCCACCAAGCCCAATAGAAGATTGTCCAGCCATTGATCCAGCTTCTTGCTTCTTCGTTCAGCGGTGCTATACGGAAACTCATATTAATGAAATTTTGCATATACGCACCCAATGTATCAGTAAATAAGTTCAGTGTAAAAAGTGTCGGTCCAAAAATAAAAACAGCTAAGAAAAGGACAGCTGTAAGCCTCATATTTATATTACTTAATATTTTTATTCCTTTACTTAAACCCGTCATGGCAGAAATCATAAACAAGATAGTGACAACGAGAATAATAAGCGTTTGGCTTGTCATTGAGCTTGGTACACCAAATAAATAGGATAATCCTCCATTAATTTGCATTGCACCGAATCCTAATGAAGCAGCTACTCCCATTACGGTTGAGACGACTGCAATAACATCAATGGCTTTCCCGACAGAGCCATCCGCGTGTTTGCCAATTAAAGGTCGTAACGTTCGGCTAATTAAGCTTAGTTCCCCTTTTCTAAAGGTAAAATAAGCTAGTGCCATCGCTACTGAACCGTAAATTGCCCATGCATGAATTCCATAGTGGAAGAAAGTAAATCTCATCGCATCTTTGATTCCTTGATCTGTACCTTCTTGACCTGTTGGAGAACTAATCATGTAATGGCTAATTGGTTCATATGTACCATAAAAAATTAGGCCAATCCCGATCCCTGCACTAAATAACATCGCAAGCCAAGTTGGACGTGAAAACTCAGGCTTATCGTCCTCTTTCCCAAGCTTAATTCGGCCAACTGGACTTACTAATAAATAAAAACACACAAAAACAAACGAAGTCACTAAGACAAGGTAATACCACCCAAATGAGTCCGTTATTACTCCTTGCGCACTATTTGTTGCTTGTTCTAACGTTGAGGGCATGACGATCCCCATAAAAACAAAAATAGCCAATATTACTACTGATGTATAAAAAACAGTTGATGCATTTTTCATATTAAATTTTAACTCCCATCTTTGATAATTCGCAGAGGGTTTTACTTCGATTGGAAACATAAAAAATAAAATTCACACGACTAAAGTATATTTTTTGTGAAGTAATACCAAACTTAACCCTAAAAATTTGCGTTCATACTACATACTAAATCTCGTAAAATACCATTGTCCATCTGTTTAGATTTAGGAAAATTAGATAGATAAAATACAGCAGAGGTATTTCTTCTGGATTATTGCACAGGATATTTTGAGGAATACTATAACTATAACAAAGTTTGCAAAACCAATCACACACGAAAAATCCGCTTATTTACGGCTCACACCTACCAATCCCTTTTTAGAAAGATTAGACAAGGTAAATTCTTAATATAACTCTCAGATGCTCGGAATTTGGGACAGAGGGACAGGTCCCTCGTCCACACATTTTTTGGAAATCCAACCAATGAATACACCTTATTTTCGTTTAGAAATGTAAATTGTAGTTTCATGTATGTGCTTTTTCTCCCCCTTGAGTATTTGCGAGAATGAAAGAGGATGTTGGAATATGTTTAAGGACGTGTAGGATAAATCTTCCACAAGAGAACAAACGATAGAATTATCTGAAAAATGCGAGAATACAGAGTTTGATTCATTTATTCTAATAAATGTAAGATTTATATGTATATGTCTTACTGACTTTCATGATTGGCCAATCATAGAGTACTAACTTTTCGGGGGGAGCATTACTTGAAGAAATTTATTACGATATTTACTATTACAATATTTACGATCGTACTAGCCGCTTGTTCTAGTACATCAAGCGGAGATTTAAGCACGTTAGAACGTGCGAAGGAAGAAGGAAAAATAACAATAGGCTTCGCGGGGGAAAATCCATACGCCTACCAAACAGCTGATGGAGAACTAACAGGTCAATCCGTTGAAGTTGCTCGCGCCGTATTCCAAAAGTTAGGAATAGAAGAAATGGATGGAGTTTTAACGGAATTTGGTTCATTAATAAACGGTTTACAGGCAGAAAGATTTGACGTAGTAACTGCTGGGATGTATATAACACCAGATAGATGTGAGCGTGTGCAGTTCGGTGAACCAGAATATAGTATTGGGGAAGCATTGGCAGTTCAATCGGGAAATCCATATAATCTACATAGTTACGAAGACATCGCAGCAAATCCTGATGTAAAAATTGCTGTAATGGAAGGCGCTATTGAATTGTCATATCTAGATGCGGCTGGGGTTAGTCAAAGCCAAATAGAAATTGTGTCAGATATTCCATCTAACGTTGCAGCTTTACAATCTGGTCGTGTAGACGCGATTACGATGACTAGTCCTACGTTAGAAGCAGCGCTAGCAACTGCAAATGCAGATAATGTTGAACGTGTAGCTGACTTTGAGCAACCTATTGTTGATGGAGAAAGTGTAAGAGGATATGGTGCAGCTGCATTTAGATTGGCGGATGAGGAATTTGTTCAGGCGTACAATGAAGCTTTACAAGAATTAAAAGATTCTGGTGAACTACTAGAAATTATCAGTGAGTTTGGTTTCACAGAAGACGATCTACCTGGTGACATGACAGCAGCTGAACTTTGTGGAAGCTAATAAATGTATTAGAGCTTATTAGTAGAACAACAGGCGCTCTTCGTCAGGGTGCCTGTTTTTTCTTCCTTCCACCCCACCTTTACTTTTACGGTTAAATGACAATAAAGGAGTGATCATTATCCAGCCTTACATAGAAATTTTGCCGCAGTTACTAAAAGGGGCAAATACAACAATACAAATATTAATTGCCTCCGCGTTAGTGACATATAGTGTTGCGTTTATAGCCGGACTAGGCAAGATATCACGATTTAAGTTGGTAAGGGGCGTAACTACCTTTTATGTAGAAATATTTAGAGGAACATCGTTACTTGTCCAAATGTTTTGGATATTTTACGCACTTCCCGCTTTCGGTATTACTCTTTCTCCATTTTTAGCTGGTGTTATAACATTAGGATTAAACTACGGTGCTTATGCTTCAGAAGTAGTAAGAGGTGCTATTCAAGCAATACCAAAAGGACAAACAGAAGCTGCCATCGCTTTAAATATGAGTCGTTGGCACAGAATGACACGTGTTATTCTACCTCAAGCTATTAGAATTATGTTACCTGGTTTCGGTAACATATCTATCGAACTATTAAAAGGGACATCGTTAGTTTCCTTAATAACATTAGCAGATTTAACGTTTCAAGGATTAATTATACGTAATACTAATTTAAGTTATACATTCCATGTTTTTATAAGTTTACTAGTTATTTATTTCTTAATAGCATTACCATTAATTATTTTAGTACGAAAATTAGAGAACAGAGCAGCGAAAGGGGTGGCTAAATAATGAGTTGGGATTGGGAGTTTGCGATAGAAATCTTTCCTGAATTATTTAATGTTATTTGGCTAGTAATTGGCATAACGTTCGCTGCCTATGCAGTAGCATTGATTTTCGGATTAGTACTCACATTTGGAAGAAGGTCAAAATTTAAGCCTCTAGCTTTAGTAACATACGGGTTTATAGAGTTCGTGCGATCCACTCCGCCGCTAGTGCAATTATTTTTTGTATATTTCGCATTACCACAATTAGGCATTACAATGGACAAATATGTAGCTGGAATTTTAACATTAGGCATTCACTACAGTACGTACGTGTCAGAAGTTTACCGATCCGGAATTGAATCAATCCCAAAAGGTCAATGGGAGGCAAGTAGAGCATTAAATTTCTCAAAAACGCAAACATGGTTTCGCGTTATATTACCACAATCCATACCACCAGTTATTCCAATGTTAGGAAACTACTTACTAGTGTTATTTAAAGAAACACCGTTATTGGGCGCTATTGGGGTTTTAGAATTTTTAACGAGAGCTAAAAATATAGGTTCAGCTTCCTTCAGTTACTTAGAACCTTTTACCATTGTTGGTCTATTATTCTTAGTATTAAGTTACTCCTCCTCTATCATGATACAGAAATTAGAAAAGAAAATGAAAAAGGTACATGTTAGAACGAACTAAATTGAAAGGTGTGATTATATGAGTGACCAACCACTCGTTCGATATAGTAAAGTAAGTAAAAGCTTTGGTGACTTAAAAGTATTAAAAGAATTAGATTTAGCCATAAAGCATCGGGAAAAAGTGGCGTTGATAGGACCAAGTGGATCAGGAAAAACAACGATTATCCGTATGTTAATGACGTTAGAACAGCCCACTTCCGGTGTGATTGAATTGGAAGGTGAGCCTCTTTGGCATAAGGAAGTAGACGGAAAGCTAATAGAAGCAGATGAAAAGCATTTGCGAAAAATGCGGAGCGACATAGGTATGGTATTTCAGCATTTTAATTTATTTCCACATATGACGATTTTAAGAAATGTAACAGAAGCCCCTATTCGTGTCCAAGGATTATCAAAGGAAGAAGCGGAAGCAAGAGCGATAGATATGTTAGAAAAAGTTGGTCTTGGAGATAAGTTAAATGCCTATCCAGCTCAACTATCTGGTGGTCAGCAACAACGAGTAGCGATTGCTAGAGCTGTAGTGATGCGACCAAAAGTGATGCTGTTTGACGAAGTAACATCAGCTCTTGACCCAGAACTTGTAGGAGAGGTGCTACAAGTTATTAAAGATTTAGCAGAAGAAACAGATATGGCAATGATCTTAGTAACCCATGAAATGGACTTTGCCAGAGACGTTGCAGACCGTATTGTTTTTTTACACGATGGTCAAATAGAAGAAGAAGGTGCACCACAAGAGGTATTAGGAAACCCTAAATCTGAGAGGCTACAAACATTTTTAGGTAGGTTTATGAGTGATACCGGTGCTGTACAAACTGGTTAATGTAAACAGATGAATGTGGACTAGAGATAAGCCCCTTTCCCTTCCGATGTAATGACGAAAGGACAAGGTTAGAGGGGCTTTTCCTGGGAACCAAAAGTGTGGACGAGGGATTTCCCACGTCCACACTTTATATTTTGAATTCGATTTCTTCGTCTGCGATATAAAAACCTCTTGCTTCCACTTCTTTTCGTAATTCCCCATCTGCGCGTAATACAGGGTTTGAATGGTTCAGATGGATAAAATAAACTTGTGTTGACTCTACTAAATCTTGTAGTCGATCCATCGTTTCCGTCATTGGTGGGTGAGGAATTTGCCCAAAGTCGCGGTTAATTTTTGCTAAATCGTACTGGGAGTGAAACGTTCCATCGAGAAAACAAATATCCGCCTCTTTCACCGCTTCAGAAATATCCATATCCCATTCATCCCATCGATCGATATCTGGAATAAATAATACTTTTTTATTCGGACCTTGAATCCAATAGGAAAAAGTTTCCGAAAACTCATTGCGATGTGGAACAAGAACTGGTGTAACGGTTACGTCCTTTGATAAATTAACTGCTTCTTTATCATTAATTTCTTCGACAACGATGTTTTCAAGGGCAGTTAATTGGCTCCATGGTGCATCCGTTTCAAGCAATTTTTTCATTTTTGCTCCTGCCATGACTGGTAACTTGTTAGCATTTATCGCTTCTTTTCCTAAAAACATTAATCCAGGGTAATGACCGATATGAGCATGTGTTAGAAAAATACTACTCATCAACTTCGATTCCATTCCATATTTCATTTGCAATCGTCCCATTTGTTCCCTTAAATCTGGTGTTGCCTCAATTAAATGCCATTTCTGTTCCTCTGGTAGAACAATAGCCAATGATGATGCGGTTCTCTTCCATTTATGGTCTGCTATTGCTCTTTTACAATTTTCACAAAAACAATTTGGATGAGGTAGTCCGCCATCTTGAGCAGTACCCGTTACACTTAAAATAACTTCACTCACTATAAAGCCTCCTCTTTTGCAGGTGTCGATTTTATTTCATGGCTGTAATCTTTTCGTGTTATCGTCCAACCCGTGAAACCGAAAAGGAGATTGATTAATGGTACAAGATAGATAAAGAATGCGTACGGTATAAACTCCCATGCACTGATACCAAAAATACTAGAAGCAAAGACAGCCGGTACACTCCATGGTATAAGATTGATTCCAACCGTCCCCATTGACTCAACCGCTCTTGATAAATTTTTCGTATCGATTTTCATATCTTTATATTTTTGAACAAACGTTCTTGCAGGTAATATAATGGCTAAAAACTGTGCGCCGCTCGCTAGTCCGACAGCCAACGTTGTTAATAGAGTAGAACCAATAAGCGTTCCAGTAGTTTTCACTTTTTCCATCATTTTTTTCGTTAATACTTCAAACGAACCAGTTTCTTCTAAAATACCACCAAGTGCCGTTGCAATGATCAAAATGCCAACCGTTCCGAGCATCGAAGTAAGTCCACCACGATTTAACAATGAATCTACTGCACCAACTCCCGTTTCAATAGAAAAGCCACTCGTCATAAATTGAACGATAGAACTTACGGAAGTACCCTGTACAACAACTGCTAACACAGCTCCTAATAAACTAACACCCATTAAGGCAGGTAATGCTGGTACGCGTTTTAACATTAGTAGAATCGTTAAAACCGGAAGTAATAACAGCAACGGATGAATAACAAACGCTGCGCCTAATCCTTGCATCATGGCTTCAACAGTACTTGAATCCATTTGTGAACCTGCTACTTCAAAACTACCAAACAACCAAAATAATAATAGAGATAACAAAAACGCAGGAATCGTATCCCAAAGCATATGTTTAATATGACTAAATAAATCCGTATCAACCATAGCTGCCGCAACATTCGTAGTGTCTGATAATGGGGACAGCTTATCTCCGAAATAAGCTCCTGAAATAACAGCACCTGCTACTAGTGCCGGTGAAAATCCTAATCCTTCTCCAATTGCCATGAATGCAAGCCCAACCGTTGCAATCGATGTAAAGGAAGTTCCTAACGTAATCGCAACGATACCCGTTACGAGAGCGACGAGTGGAACAAACCAAGACGGATCAATAATCATCATTCCATAATAAATCATCGTTGGAATAACTCCACTCGCTATCCAAGATCCAATAATCATCCCGATTGCTAATAAAATAAATACTGCAGGCAAAGCTCTTGATACTCCATTGACCATCATTTGTTGTACATTATTCCATCTCCATCCAAAGCTAATAGCGATGATGGAAGCTAATATCACCCCAACAATTAATGGAAAGTTCATCCCTGCCTTCCAAATAAAAATAGAACAGGCCGCAGCAGCGATTAAACCTAATAAAGGAATTAGTGATTTCCCGAAGGTTACATTTTTTTTCATTATTATCCCCCCAATACCTATTCTAAAAGTAAAATACTTTAACACTTTAAAGCTTTTACGCTTTTATGCTTTTATGCTTTTATGTAGCGTTAATGATATTGAGATATTAAACAATTTCTACTAATCTGTCAACCGAGTGGTCAGTGCTCCCTCGTCCACTCAGACAAATTTATAACCACACCTACCTAACACAATGGTATAATCTAATCTGTATAGGGATTAATAACAGAAAATTCTTATAAAGGGGTGGTTAGTGTTTTATTGTATTTACTAACATTATTGTAGTAAGTGTAGAGTATACTTTTAAGTGTGGTACATACTCCTTTCAATAACAGTGCTGGAAGGATTGCACTCCCTCTCTCAGTTGAAAAAAAATGTTTGGACAAGGGATGTCCCCGCGTCCACGGAAAAGGTGGTAGTATGATGAAATTAGGAGCATTTTCGGTCAGTTTAAACGTGAAAGATATTAACGCATCAAAACTATTTTACGAAAAATTAGGGTTTCAAACGCTAGGTGGGGATATTAGTCAAAATTGGCTTATTTTAAAGAATGAAAACTGTGTTATCGGGCTATTCCAAGGTATGTTTGATAAGAATATCCTTACTTTTAACCCTGGTTGGGATCAAAACGCCCAAAATATTGATTCTTTTACCGACATTCGGGAACTTCAAAAGCACCTTAAGGAAAATGGGATATCGATACAGCGTGAAGCGGATGAATCCAGTGAAGGGCCAGCATACTTTACTATTGAAGACCCAGACGGGAATCAAATTCTAGTTGACCAACATCGATAAATGTGTGGGAAAATACAACCTACAGGAAAATGATTCAGAGCACATCTTCCATCTCATTGAAACATTCACAACTTGTATCCGTATTATCCTGTAGGGGGATAATCGTCATGAAAATTAATAAACTGTTTTTATTCTTACTTCTGCTCTTACTACCAAGCGTTGTGGCGGCTGAAGATAATATCCACGTGGTCAAAATAGGAGGGCAAGAGTATACAGTAAACGCCACTGCCTATGAAAATGGATATAGTTATACTGTTACAACGGATGGAACTACCTATATTTATGAGTGCCATGGTGCGGGAGACGTTACTACTTGTTCCGGTAGATTTGTTGGGAACGACGATGCTACTGTCACGGAAATGAGTAGGATGGAAGAAGCTGTTCAGCATTATGAAACTACATATGGTACACCTCGACTGGAAAAAATTGAGTCAAGGTCCGGTAATGTTCTGATGGGCCTATTCGTAATTGGAGTGGGTGCGTTTTTAACCTTTGCTCCAAAAGCTGCATGGTACCTAGAGATAGGTTGGAAGCTAAAAGACGCAGAACCAAGTTCGATTGCAATTACGATGAACATCTTTTTTGGAATTATCATCGGAATTGTTGGAGTAGTAATGTTGTTTTCTTAAGAAGTGAAATAAGTATAATTTGGAAAAAAATGTGTGGACGAGGGACCTGTCCCTCTGTCCACGCGTTTCACCTTAAGGCGTTTTTGATTTGTTTTATATAGAAGTATCTAACTATTAGGAAGTAGGCTATTTGAATGATGGCGAAGCTACCTAGTACTAGGGAGGCTTCTACTGTTAAATTGTAATTAAAAAGGTTAGATAGCGCTGTAAGTGCGACTGCTCCATGTATTAGGGCAACGACAATCGGCGAGAAAAATAATAGCGCAATTTGGCGGTTTACTACTTTTTTCAGCTCTGATTCGGTTAGCCCAATTTTAGAAATAGCACGGAATTTGCGCTTTTCTTCATCAAAATCAGAAAACAGGCGGAAATATAAGAAACTGCCTGCAGAAACGAAAAAGACAATTCCGATAAACAAGCCGATAAATAAAATTGGTCCAAAAGCTTTGTTAATATCAAACAACGTATAATCTACGGAAAAAGCTTTATACTGTAATTCCTCTTCTAACTTTCTTCCTGTTTCAATTAGTTGATCCGTATTTGCATTTTGCGCAACCCAAACTGCACTCCAATCCGTATAAACCGGTGTTCCAAGCTGGTCATAAACGTTATCATGCACGACATAATAACCGTTAATTTCTGTTAACACCGCAGATTCGACTACGCGGCTAGGACTAATTTCTTGTCCATTAATTAGTGAAATATTCGTTCCCAATAACCGCTCACTCGCTTTTGGCCCATCCATTACAATGGCATCGCTCTGTTCAACAACAAACGCCTCATTTTCCTTTGGATGAAGCTTCTCCCGATTGATTAATGCGGCAAAACGATTATAGTCAGAAGCTTTCGCCACCAACACTTCCATTTCTCCCACTTGGAATTTTTGTAAAAGAAGAGTTTCCATTTTTGTTTCTATCTTTTCTTCTTTAATAATACGGTTCATGACCTCAATATCACGTTCGACCTCTTCATTATTTGCTCCTCCGAACGGACTATAGGAGAACGTGTATGGATTAACATCTTTTATTCCTTTCGTTAAATAAGATTGAAAGCCATATAATGTTCCAATTGCACTAAAAGCTACGGTAGAAATAATCGCCACCATAAAAAATGTTCTAGCATTATCCTTCATTCGAAAGGAAAGGTCTGAGAATAATAGCATATTTGTTTTTCGCCAAAATACAGATTTATTTCGTTTTAATAAACGTATAACAAACACACTTAATTGTGTGAAAAATAGATACGTTCCAAGCGTAACGACAATAATAACAGGAACCATTGCAAACATAACTGCTATACCTTCAACGTAAAGTGCTGTACTGTACCCTCCAATAAGTAGTAGTGCTGCCAAAATAGACAGAAGAATAGAAGCTTTCGGTTCTCCCTTGGATTGTTTATCTCCTTTTAGAAGGTCTACCAATTTTTTCGTACGTAATATAAACGAAACAAAAATGGATATAAAGAAGAATAAAATGAAAAAGCTAATAAATGTCACTACTATCGCGAGTGTTGGGATATAAAAGTGAAGGGATTCTTCAATAATTAAAACATTCTCGGCAATTAGTAGAATCGCCTTCGCAAATAGCAAACCCATCCCAATTCCACCGATAGTTGCTGCAAAACCTATTAATATGTTTTCTAAAAATACCATTAATCGAATTTGCTTGTCAGATGCTCCAAGCATGATTAACAAACCAAACTCTTTTTTCCTCGATTGCAAAAAAGAACTCATCGAGTAAAGAATAAAAAAGAATGAAAATACATAAATAATTCCACCAGCAACCGTCATTCCAAATAGTGCATTTTCATTTATAGCTCCTTCTGAAAATGTAGGGTGAAACGAAAAGATGGCAAACGTGAAAAAGACCATTACTGTAAACATACTACTTAGGAAATACGCAATATACAGTCGCTTATTGCGTAACACATTATTAAACGCGAATTGACGAAAGGTCATTTCCATCCCCTCCCATCAGTGAAAGCATGTCAATTATTTTTTGGAAAAATGCTTGTCTATTATCTCCACGGTAAATTTCGGAATGAAGTTTTCCGTCTCGAATAAATACTACTCGGTCCGAATAGCTAGCTGCTAGTGGGTCGTGCGTTACCATTAAAAGACTAGTTTTTTCTTTTTCATTAATAGATACGAGCATTTTCATTACATCTTTGGATGCTTTCGAATCAAGGTTTCCTGTCGGTTCATCGGCTAGTAGCAGCTTAGGCTTATGAATCATCGCTCTTGCAATCGCAACACGTTGTGCCTGACCACCTGATATTTCGTACGTGCGCTTATTCATAAGTGAAGAAATCCCAAGTGTATCTGCAATCTCTGCTGCCTTGGCCTTCATCTCTTTTACTTTTGTACCCTCTAAAGTTAATGGTAGAACAATATTTTCCTCCACTGTTAACGTGTGTAACAGATTAAAATCTTGAAAGATAAACCCTAGTTCATTTCGTCGAAACTTTGCAAGTGCGTTTTTCTTCAGTTTATGAGGATTTTCACCTTCAATTTCAACAGATCCACTAGTTGGTTCATCATTCGTCGAAATGATGTTTAATAGTGTTGTTTTTCCACTGCCCGAAGGACCCATAATCGCAACGAACTCACCTTTTTCTATTTCTAAATTAATATCTGTAAGGGCACGGTAAGCTACTTTCCCGTCATATACTTTACTTACATTTGTTACTTTAAGCATAATCTTATCTCCTCTCCAAACGTTTCTAGGAAAAGTATAGCCGAATACCTTACATGTTAACTATCGATTATGCTTTCACTTTTCTTACATCGATGTAATGTTTTGTGTTTCAGAAAAGATAATTCGAACGGTAGTTCCAACGTTAGGCTCTGATTCCAATTCGATACGATGATCTAGCTTCCGAGCGACTTCTTTAACTAAATAAAGCCCCATTCCTGTCGACTCTCGATATTTACGTCCGTTTTCTCCTGTATAAAATTTTTGAAATACTCGTTTTTGGTCTACAACCGGAATTCCTATCCCAAAATCTTTAACTTCTAAGACTGCTTCTCCTGACCTTTCATAAACAGAAAGGATGATATTATTTGATTTTCCTGCAGAATATTTCACGGCATTATGTATCAATTGTGTTAATAAGAAGAAAAGCCATTTTTCATCCGTCTCAACGTTAATAGCTTGTTTTTCTTCTTGTAATTTAGGGAACACTTCGTTACGAATGTATAACCGTTTGTTCTCCTGATTCACTTCATGTATTAGCTTCGTAAGCGTAACAGGTTTAATGAGAAAATCTTCTTGGATTGTACGAAGACGAGCCATGTATAAAACTGTATTTAGTCCGTTTCTCATTCGTTCTGTTTCTTCCCGTATGTTTGAGGACTCTGGCTCATCTAAGCCCTGTGCGGTTAGTTCCACAACAGAAAGTGGGGTTTTCATTTGATGAACCCAACGGTCCATGAATAACAAATGCTCGTCCTGTCTATCTTCCGCTTTTTGAAGTTCGTCTTTATATAAACGATATTGCGAAATGAGTAAGGAGTCGAGTGCTTCAGAAATTGGTGTCCGCTCTGTCGTTTCAAACGACTCGTCTAATGTATTTAAAGGAGTTTCTAGCCTCTTGTAAAAATTCTTTCTACTTAAGTACCGGTATAGTAGAAAGAAGGTTAATAGGACGAGCGAAAGAAAAACAGCATACAGGATGACGCCTGTACCTCTGTAGCCATCTAACCAAAATAGAGTTGCTATCACTACGCATTGACTAAAGTAAATGAGAATAAATAACATATGTTCACGAAAAAAAAGCCTCATTCGTCTTCCTCTTTCCAAGTAATGCGAAGACGATAGCCCGCTCCTCTAACCGTTTCTACTGCATTTTCTATTCCAACTTCCTGTAACTTTTTACGAACTCTCGTAATGTTCACATTAAGTGTGTTCTCATCGACATATGCTTGATCATCCCAAAGTTTCTCTAACAAGTCTTGACGCCCTGCAACTCTTGGATAACGATCTAGTAAGTTCTCGAGTATGTCCGTTTCTTTTTTCGTAAGTTGTGTCATGTTACTATTGAAATGAAGTTCCAGTCGTTCTGGGTATAAAGTTAGCCCATCTTGAATGAGCATTCTTTCTTCAAATTTAGTAGCATACTCTCCATATGCACGACGGAGTTGACTCCGAATTTTCGCCATCACAATGTCCGGGTGAAATGGTTTTGTTATAAAATCATCCCCTCCATTTTCTAACGCCATTACTTGATCCATCTCCCCAGTTCGAGCAGAAATAAATATAACAGGACAAATCGACTCTTTTCGGACTTGCCTACACCAATAATATCCGTCATAGCTTGGGAGATTAATATCTAATAATAGGAGCTTTGGTTGAACACTACGAAAGGTATCCATTATTTTTTCAAAATCAGTGGCAATCGTTACCTCATAGCCGTATTTCTCAATATATGACTTTAAATAATCTGCAATTTTTATATCGTCTTCTACAATTAAAATCTTCTCCATCTTTGTACTCCTCATCTTCTTTATATAGTGCCAGTTTAATGGAAGATTCTTCTTTGAGCAAATGTGATGGGGTTATGTTACTTTTAAAACACACCTTACATAGACAACATGAAAAAACGCCCACCTATTAAATCAGGAGGGCGCCATCTTGTTATATATTCTCTTGCTTTAATCCTTCTATTATATTTTGCTTCTTCACTTTTTTAATAGAATACAACATGGAAGAACCAACGATTACAAATATCGCAATGATAACGAAAATGATTTCCAGCCAAGGCAGGCTAAATCCATATTCAAATGTGTTATTAAAAGATAAATACATAAGGATCATCACGACAATACTTATTGGTAATCCATAAAGTAAGGCTTTCAGTCCATAAAAAATACTTTCATAGTTCATCATTCTATTAAAGCCACTAGGTGTCATTCCGACCGATTTAAGCATTGCAAACTCACGCTTTCTAAGCGAAATGCTAGTTGAAATCGTATTAAAAATATTCGCGACAGAAATGGCCGATATTAAGACGATAAATCCATATGTGAATACAGACATTAATAAAATCACTTGTTCACTTTGTTGTCTATTTTTAAATATGTTATAGACGTAAAGGTTAGGAGACTTCACTTCTTCAATAGCTTCTTGAGTGGCCATTGGATTAGAACTACTTAAATATAAATATTTATAAGACTCACCTTCGAAACCATCGCTCAATAACTGTCCTAATGTACTAGCCGATACAATAATATTTAACCCTCCTGGATGTGCTGTGTGTACACCCATCGGAATTTTGTCAGTTAGAGCAGCAATAGTAACAGAGTTTACATAGCTTCGTTCACCAGTTTCGTAGTTAAGGTTAAATAGGTCAATACTTTCTCCTCGTGTTGTATGGATCGTCTTTGTTTCAATTACTTTATTAAGGTCATAATCTTTGTATGACACTTGGTCAATGACAATCGCTGGTAAAACTCCATCTTCATGAATGCTATCTATATTAACCCCAACCTCTTTCGCATACGCTTCATAACTTTCTTCATCTAATCCGATTACTTCCACATAGTATGGGTATTTTCCATCTTCAAGAACACTCGGGTCTTCTTTCACAACTTGCTTTAATTCTTCGGCTATTTGGTTTTCCTCTATCCACGCATGTAGTTGAACTTCTTCAAGAAGAGTTGACTCCGTTACAAAATCTACATTCATTAGTGGTCGCAAATCCTCTTCCACAGTAGTATTACTTCCAGAAATTTGAATATCAAAATTAATATTGTCTTGGGAAAGCTCTACTGATTTTTGTAAGTTGGATGTGAAAAAAGCTACAGTTAGAAACAAGACAATACTGATGACTAGTGAAAATACGGTAGCTTGATATCGTCTTTTGTTTCTTTTCAAGTTTTTCAACCCGATTTCCGCTTCGATACCAAAGAGCTTACGAACAAGTTTAGAAGTTTTTACTTTTTTACCTGTAAGCTTCACATCTTCCGTTTGACGGATTGCATCAATGGCTGATACTTTCGATGCCTTTCTTGCTGGTATATAAGTAGATAAGAAGATTGTCAAAGCAGAAACGAAGCAAGCAACAAATATCGTCATCGGAGTTACAACTACAGATAAACTTTCGGTAGTATTTAGCGCTTCATTTATGAAAGTGTTTATAAAATAGAAAGTAACGCCTATTCCAGCAATACCTGAGACAATTCCGATTGGGATACTAATTCCCCCAATTATGATACCTTCAAAGAACACGGAATTTCTTTTTTGTTTCTTCGTCGCTCCCACACTAGCAAGCATCCCTAAATGTCTCGCACGTTCTGATACACTTATCGCAAAAGCATTATATATTAAGGATATCGACCCGATAATAATAATCCCCATAATAATTCCACATAGTGAATATAATGTGACATGTAACGTATCTACATTCGTAACTCCGTAGTAGCGAAGCAATTCATTGTTAAAACTTTTAGAAGGGATGTCGAGCTTTTCGGCTAACTTTTCGGCATTTTTATAAATAGAACGGTTCACCTTGTTCACAACAACAATCGCATTTACCGTTTCGTTTTCTGTTAAGTTTTTTTCATCAATATAATTAATAATTGTATAACCCGGCGACCACGTCGGCTCCCATGTCGGCCGCTCTATTATTCCAACTACCGTATAGGTTTGAGCTATTTCGGTACGAATTTCTTCAATAACTCCAGTTTCTCCCCTTTGTAATGAATCGGTTTGGGTTAAAGGCTCTACAGTCGCTTCCGTCCAACGATTACCTACATCAAACGTTAATTCATCACCTATTTGATAATCTACCTTCGCATTTCTTTTAATTTCATGAGAAATAACAATTTCGTTTTCAGACTTTGGTAGTCTACCTTCTTTTAATTCGATTGGGAAATTTTTAAAACCTTGTTCATTATATTGCTTAATAAAAACATAAGGTTTATTTTCATTTTGGGACTCATTTAAAGCTGCATATCCTAAGTCTCTTGATAGTATGAGTTCTTTTGTATGTTCATCCTTTTTTATCGCTTCAATTTGTTCTGTATGAACTTCTTTATACACAACGTGCCAATGGCCTTCATCCGCGATAGATTGTCGCTTTAATAAATCTAAAAAAGAAACCCCTAAAGTTGCAACGGCAGTGATCATCGCAACAGAAATAATAACCCCAATGATCGTTACTAGCGTTCTTCGTTTATTTTCTTTTAAATGTCTTACGGTTAATTTATTGACGATGTTCATGGACGAATCACCTCGTCTTTAGCGATTCTGCCGTCTTCAATCGAGATTACGCGGTCTGCTTGTAAGGCGATTCTTTCATCATGTGTAATAATGATTAGTGTTTGATTAAATGTTTTATTGAACATTTTTAGTAGCTCGATTATTTCTTTACTATTTTTGCTATCTAAGTTACCTGTAGGTTCATCCGCAAGCATAATTGCAGGATTGCTTATAACCGCTCTTCCTATCGACACACGCTGTTGCTGTCCACCAGAAAGCTGATTAGGTAAATGGCTTAAGCGACCTTCTAACCCTAGTATTTTCGCAATTTCTTTAAATTGTTTTTGGTCTACTTTTTGCTCATCTAGCAGAAGTGGTAATGTCATATTTTCTTCTACTGATAGAACAGGAATTAAATTATAAAACTGATAAATTAACCCGATTTGTCTTCTTCTAAAAATCGCTAGTTGTGTTTCGTCCATTTGATAGATATCTGTATTATCAACAAGTACTTTTCCGCTTGTCGGTCGGTCTACTCCACCTAATAGATGTAGCAATGTAGATTTCCCAGAACCTGATGGGCCGATAATCGCCACAAATTCTCCCTTTTTGACCGAGAATGATACATTATCTAACGCCGTTACTGCTGCATCTCCTTTTCCGTACACTTTAGACAGATTTTCAATTTGTAAAATATTCATATATAAACCCTCCACTGTTTTGATGATTTTAGTTTATCTGTCTAAAATGACTATAAAGTGACTTTTTTCGTGACAATTTAGTCACTTAACGTTTTGTGCTCAAATAACTCTTTTGTAAAACTTAATTTGAAACTCAGTTCCGGCTCCCCATTCACTTTTCACTTCAATATCTCCCTGTTGACTCGTAATAATGCTGTTAGCCATTGCTAGGCCGATTCCAACGCTATCTTCTCCCGCGTGTTTTCCTTTAAAGAACCGTTTAAATATGTAAGGTAGGTCTTCTTTCGGTATTCCGGTGCCGCTATCTTTTATCGTAATCTCTGTAAAAAGTGCATTTTCTTTATAAGAAATAGTAATAGTCCCTTGTTCTGGTGTATGCTCGACACAGTTCTTTAAAATGTTAATGAGTGCTTCTGTTGTCCAATTTAAATCACCGGTATAGGTTACAGAATCGTCTCCATCAATGTTTAATGATAACTGCTTAATGTCCATTGGAATGAGAACTGGTTGTAACGCTTTTTGAACTAGTTGAGATACTTGAACTTTTTCTTTTTTAAAGTTTACCGTTCCCGCATCTATTTTGGACAGCTTTAATAGTGAGGATACTAACCATTCAATCCGCTCTAATTGCTTTTCAATATTATTGGTAAACTCGATTCGCTTTTCTTCTTGGAGATTTGGGTTTTGAAGTAAATCTGTCATGACCATCATCGACGTTAATGGTGTTTTTAACTGATGAGAAATGTCTGAGATGGCGTCTGTTAGCTTCATTTGGTCTCTCCGTAAAGATTCACTTTGCTCCGATAACATTAGCGTCACTTTGTAGATATCATTTTTTAAAATGCTCAACTCTCCTTCATAGTTGTCGCGGACATCTAGCGTAAAATCTCCATTACTAATCCTTCTTAAATAACTAGAAAGCTCGGCGATTTCCTTGTAACGCCAATTTGTGAAAAATAGAAAACATACGATTAAGCACATTGCCGTAGCAAATACGAACGCGCTAGCTACAAGACCTTCAAAAATGGAAGTAATAATGGTCCCAACAACAGTTACTGCTGCTATAAGTAAAATAAAACGCTGAATTTCTGGATTCCGAAACACCTTAACCACCAACCTTATAGCCGAGACCACGTACTGTTTTAATAATCGTTGGGCTTTGTGGGTTATCTTCTAACTTCTCTCTTAAACGTTTAATGTAAACGGTCAAAGTATTGTCATTCACAAAATCCCCAGCTACATCCCAAATACGCTCTAACAACTGATTTCTTGTCAAAACTTGTCCAATATGATTGGCAAAAATGAGAAGCAACCGATACTCTAGTGCTGTTAACAACACTTCTTGCCCTTGTTTATATACTTTTCCTTCTTGTGTATTAATAGAAATGTTCTCTATATTAATCGTCGTTGCTGGCGGAGTATTGGCTTGTTTGTTATACCTTCGTAGTACCGATTTAATACGAGATAACAATTCCCGAATACGAAACGGTTTTGTTATGTAATCATCTGCTCCCATATCCAGTCCCATTACGACATTTACTTCATTGTCTAACGCTGTTAAGAAAATAACTGGCTTATCCTGTTGTTTTTTTACCGCTTCACACAATTCATATCCAGTTCCATCCGGTAATGATAGGTCAAATAAACATAAGTCGATATGATCTAACTGTGTTGCGATAACGTCGCTAGCTGATTCCACATCATGGCAAATGATTGTTTGATAGTCTGCATCCTGTAAGGAATATTCCAAACCAGAAGCAATTGTTTTATCATCTTCTACAATAAGTATTTTCATTTTCAACATCCTAACTCGGTTACTTGAGAAACTATCATTAGTTTACAGAAAAAAGGAGAGCAACAAAAGGGTAAGCTGTATGATATTGGCGATAATTTGTTAAAGAATGTCCTTTTATCGTAAAGGTAACACGTACCTAACAATACTCTTCGGCAAACAAAGGAAACCACGTCTTATCCTTTTTCCACTCCAAGAAATAAAAAGCCATTCAACTCCCACCTAAATGTATTAGGAAGGAGATGAAAGGCTGTATTTTAATTAGTACACGGGTTAGCCCGTGAGAAAGATATGGGAAAAATGAATCGGAAAGGAAGCTGCTCCTCTTACCAAGTGAACAAAGGACATCCCCCTCCGTTCGTGCTTTATATTTTTTTGAAGATTAATGTAGCATTATGTCCACCAAAGCCTAAGGAGTTGGACATTACTACTTGTAGATTCTTTTGACGGGCTACATTTGGTACATAATCCAAATCTAATTTTTCGTCAGGCGTTTCGTAATTAATAGTTGGTGGCATCACTCCATCTCTCATCGCTAATATGGAGATGACCGCTTCTAAGGCTCCAGCGCCACCTAATAAGTGGCCAGTCATTGATTTAGTTGAACTTACAGACAGATTGTAAGCATGCTCTTTAAATACAGTTTTAATTGCATTTGTTTCATATAGATCATTGTATGGTGTGGAAGTTCCATGTGCATTTATGTAATCAATCTGTTGATGAGATATTCCAGCTTCTTCAATTGCTTCGCGCATCCCCCGCGCTGCACCTTCTGCATCTGGAGCTGGTGTTGTAATATGGTAAGCGTCTCCTGTAGCACCATATCCGATAATTTCCGCATAAATTTTCGCACCACGTGAGCGTGCATGTTCAAGCTCTTCTAATATGAGGATTCCACTTCCTTCTCCAAGAACAAAGCCATCACGATTTTTATCAAAAGGACGGCTCGCCTTCTTAGGGTCTGGATTTTTTGACAAGGCTGTCATGTTAGAAAATCCAGCGATCGTCATTTCTGTTATAGCTGCTTCTGTTCCTCCAGCAACAATCACGTCTGCTACCCCGAGCTGAACTGAACGAAACGCATCACCAATTGAATTTGCTCCAGAAGCGCAAGCAGTTACAGAGCAATTATTTATTCCTTTTGCACCGAGTTCAATCGATACTCGACCTGCCGCCATATCTGGAATGAGCATCGGAATAGTAAACGGACTCACCCTCCGCTGACCTTTATTGAGGAATTTTTGGAACTCTTCTTCAAATGTTCCAATACCACCAATTCCAGAGCCGATCCATACTCCTACTCTCTCTGCGACTGCGTTTTCACCAACTTTTAATCCCGCATCTTCCATTGCCATTTTACTAGCAGCAACAGCAAATTGACTAAACCGTCCCATCCGTTTCGCTTCTTTTTTATCCATATAGTTGGCCGGTTCAAAGTCCTTTACCTCTCCTACAATGGAAACATCCACTCTATTTTTATCAATGGTAGTTGACTCTGCGATTCCAGAAACACCATTTTTAATATTCTCCCACGTAATCAATGCATCATTTCCTACTGGAGTAACCGCACCGACACCTGTAATGACTACTCTCTTTTTCACAAATATCTCTCCTAATCACTAACTATTAAACTAATACTTACCTATAATAGTTTATTTTAACAAATGAGTATCATTCCTTCTAATTTATTGACTTAAAAAACTAAATATTTCGTAAAATTATTATTTCGCTTGATTTAAATGGACGAAACGGGACTCGGAGTACAAAAAACCTTCCCATGAAATAAAATAAATTGGGAAGGTGTAATGTGGAAGAAGAACTCTGTCCACTTTAAATCAATAGATTAAAAAGGTCGGGGTCTTTGTTGACTTCCATGAAGGAAAAGCCTTTTTTCTTCATACGGTCGATTAATCCTTGATAGTTTTCTCTCTTTTGAATCTCGATACCTACTAATGCTGGTCCGTTTTCTTTGTTATTCTTTTTTGTATACTCGAATCTTGTAATATCATCTGTTGGATCTAAAACTTCTATTAGAAACTCTCTTAATGCACCGGCTCTTTGTGGGAAGTTTACGATAAAGTAATAGAGTAGTCCCTCATAGAGCATGGAGCGTTCTTTAATCTCCTGCATTCTTCCGATATCATTGTTGCCCCCACTAATGACAAGGACAACATTTTTCCCTTTAATTTCATCCTTGTAAAAATCTAATGCTGCTACAGTTAAAGCGCCTGCTGGTTCTACAACAATGGCATGTTCATTATACAACTCTAGAATACTCGTACATACTTTACCTTCTGGAACGACAATGATGTCTTCAAGCTCACGACAAATTTCAAAAGTTTTACTGCCTGGAGTTTTTACTGCACACCCGTCTACAAAGTTATCAATATCATGGAGGGTTATGACCTTGTTTTCTTTTAAGGATTCCTTCATACTTGCAGCCCCAGCCGGCTCAACACCAATCATTTTTGTATCAGGTGAAACACTTTTAATATAGGTGCTTAGACCAGACATTAAGCCGCCCCCACCAATTCCAGCAAAAACATAATCTACTTTCTGATCACAGTCATTCATAATTTCTATCGCTACCGTACCTTGACCAGCAATGACTTTTTCATCATCAAATGGATCGATGAACGAGCGATTTTCTTCTTCTGCACAACGATTCGCTTCTTGATAAGAATCGTCAAAAGTATCACCAGTTAAAATAATTTCTACGTACTCTTTACCGAATAGTTTTACTTGGTTAATTTTTTGCTTTGGTGTTGTAGTCGGCATAAAGATTTTTCCATGAACTTTTAGTTTATGACATGCAAAGGCAACCCCTTGTGCATGGTTACCTGCACTCGCACAAACGACACCATTCTCAAGCTCCTTCTGGCTTAAAGATGCCACTTTATAGTACGCCCCTCTTAACTTAAAAGAACGAATATGCTGCAAGTCTTCCCTTTTCAGAAAAATATTACATCCAAATTTCTCAGATAGTCGTTCATTTTTTTGTAACGGTGTATGGCTAACAACATCTTTAATCTGTTGATAAGCAATCATTACATCTTCGAGTTGTACAGTTTTCTTATTGATTACGGTTTTTTCACTCATTTATGTTTACCACTCCAGCTTTGTCAGTTTAACTTTTTAAAGTATCTAAAAAGTTACTCATAATACAAAATTTAAAATATTCCTTCTATTCTAACCTAGTTTCTAAAACTATGGCAATGAATTTATTTAAAAAATCTCTAAAAAAACACTCTTCTTAACGAATGAGTGTTTTTACCGTTTGGTATAAGGAATTACCACTAACAGCAATAATCATAAGGATGTAACGGCAGTTTAGCTGGGGATTTCCATTTCCATGTGCCTACCTTCCAATGCCAGGCACCTAAGGCGGCAGCACAAGCATCAATCGAATGACTTTGTTCAGCAACAGTTGCTGGTATTCCGATAAGCTGTTGTTCTTCAAGCCAATTTAATAATACCCTTCTCACTTCTAAGTTTTGCTTATACGTTAGGACATAACGCAATTCGTTTGGAGACATTCTGGAACCGATAATGGCACCAGGATGCACTTCCACCATTGATATAGGGTGTTTCGATTTCTGTGTTGCAATTTCTCTACTAAGTTTGATTCCTCTTAATGTTAAATATACCATCCGGTTTAAAGTAGGAGGCATAACAGATCCTGGCCTCATCCCGATTTCAACAGTAAACTTTCGCAACTCACGATCTGATTCTCTATCCCCTCCACCGTCTTCATATGACAAGGGAGCGTCGATACCAATTACGACTTCATCTAATTGAGATTGTACTACAACCTCTTTTAAGATTTCTTCATCACTCATATCGCTTCTACACTTAACAAATTTCAATTGCCCTTTTTGTAATTCAAATACTGTAAGCACTGTATCCTTATGGTTACTAGGACCTGATAAATCAATTCCTATGACTCTCATAATATCACCACACTATTTATTTATTACTATTGCTAATTTGTAGTTTGCGTGTTGGTTGAGTTCTTCTAAAAAATGATTCATTTCTTCGTTTGATCGGAATTTACATTCGAGAATATAGCAACCGTCCCCGCTTATTTTATAATTATTTAAAACATATTCTTTTTTTGTATTAACGAATGATAGATAAGATTGATGAAAGATACTTTCTGTAATGATTGTAATAAAAGCATGTATAACAAATCCTAGTTTGGCTACGTTCACTTTTACGGTATATCCTTCAATCACCCCACTATCCTCTAACTTCTCCACTCTCGCGGAAGTGGCGGGACCAGTCAGATGAACTTTTTCCCCTAATTCTTTCATTGTTATTCGACTGTTTTTAGATAGTTCGTCCAAAATCCGCATGTCCGTGTTATCTAACATTTATTTTTAACTCCTTTCATTAATAAAGTAAAATCGCTAAAAGACTTTATTTAATCTATATATCGTTGATAAGGTCATAGTTTAGAATAGACATTGTTAAAACAATTTTTTAAATGAAATGGAGCTAATCGCTATGAATATACAACAAATTCGTAATGCAACAATCGTTGTAAACTATGCTGGGAAAAAGTTTTTAATTGATCCAATGTTAGCGAAAAAAGGAGCATATCCACCTTTCCCAAACGCACCTAGACAAGATCAAAATAATCCGTTAGTGGAATTGCCAACTACTATTGACACAATTATTGAAGGTATTGATGTTGTCATCGTTACTCATCTTCATTATGATCATTGGGATGAAGCTGCAATAAAAGCTTTACCAAAGGATATCAAATTATTTACTCAAAATGAAGAAGATGCAATTGAAATTCGAAATGCTGGATTTCGAAATGTAGAAGTTTTACAAGAAGATACTGTATTTGATGGAATTCAATTAATTAAAACGAAAGGCGAGCATGGAAGAGGTGAAATTTTAAAATTAGCAGGGCTAGTATGCGGTGTAGCCTTCAAACACGCTAATGAAAAAACGTTATATGTAGCCGGCGATACGGTTTGGTATGATGCAGTTCAAGAAGTTATCGATACACATAAACCTGAAATTATCGTAGTTAATGCTGGAGATAACCAATTCTTTGAAGGTGGTTCTCTAGTTATGGGTAAAGATGATGTTTATGAAGTATACAAGGCTGCTCCTAACGCAAAAATTATTACTGTCCATATGGAAGCTGTAAACCATTGGGGATTATCTAGAGAAGAATTAAAAAATTTCTTGACGAATAAAGGTATTGCGTCTAGTGTGTTAGTACCTGATGATGGAGAATCGTACGAGCTTTAAGTTATTAATATAAATAAAAGCGGACTCGTTTTCTTGAGGAAAAGCTAAAATACTAAAGATAAAAAGACCTTGGGGGTCTTTTTATCTTTTTGTAAGTACATATTATTTAAGAGATTATTTGCGAATACTTCCTTATTACCTCCCTAACTTTTTTAGCGATTTGAGTCCCCACTGCCTTGTCTAACAAAGTTCTAGACAGATAGAATTACTACATTTGGAAAAAAATGTGTGGATGAGGGACTATGTCCACATTAACCGTCGTATCTGAGTGCGACGTTTTTTAGTTGGGTGTAGTTTCTTAATGCTTCTAGGCCTTTTTCTCGGCCGAAGCCGCTTTTTTTGTATCCGCCGAATGGCATTTGGATTCCGCCGCCAGCTCCGTAGTTGTTGATAAATACTTGGCCGCTCCGTACTTTGTTCGCGATACGATGCGCTCGTTTTACATCGTTCGTCCAAATACCAGTAACTAAGCCAAACTCTGTATTGTTGGCAAGTTGTAGTGCTTCTGCCTCGGTCTCAAAACTAAATACAGACAGGACTGGGCCAAAAATTTCTTCTTGAGCTAGTTTACAGGCTGGATCCACGTGGTCTAATACGGTTGGAGCAAAATACGAACCGCCCTCGCCACCTTCTACATCCACTCCTCTTCCCCCTGTAAGTACTTTAATCCCTTCAGCTTCTGCAGCAAAGATAAATGACTCAATTCGTTCAAATTGCTTTTTTGATAGAATTGGGCCAATATCCGGATCTGATATACCAGGACCTACCTTCAGCTCTTTCATTCGGTTGACAACTTTCGCTACAAACTCTTCTTTAATCTCTGCTTCTACTAAAAGTCTTGATCCAGCTGAACATGTTTGCCCTGCATTTTGAATAATAGATTTAACGACCCATTCTAACGCTGCATCTTGGTCGCAGTCACTAAACACGATATTCGGTGATTTTCCACCTAATTCAAGTGTAACTGGAACGATGTTTTCCGCCGCTGCCTTCATGACGGCCATGCCGGTCGGTACAGAACCTGTAAATGTTATATGATTAATGTCACGGTGCGAGCATAAAGCAGTTCCAGCGTCATACCCATAGCCAGTAACGATGTTCAATATTCCTTTTGGTAGCTTCGTTTCCGCGAACAACTCAGCTAGCTTTAGGGCAGTTAATGGGGTATCCTCTGCAGGTTTCACAACACAAGCATTTCCTGTTGCAATCGCCGCAGCGACACTTCTTGAAATAATTTGAATCGGATAATTCCACGGAATAATATGGGCGGTTACCCCCACAGGTTCTCTTACCGTATAATCAATAATTCCATATTCGACGGGAATTGTTTCCCCAAGAATTTTATCTGCCATTCCTGCATAGTATTCGAAGTATCGTGCAGCCGCCTCTACGTCTGCATACGCCTGGGACAACGGTTTTCCTACATCGATTGTCTCTAGCTTTGCCAAGTCATCTTTGTTCTCACGGATTTTTGCAGCTATCTCTAGCAAAATATAGCCTCTTTCATGAGGACGGAATGTTTGCTGCCATTCTTCCGATTCAAAAGCCTTTCTCGCTGAGCGAACTGCAGCATCTATATCCTCTGCCTTGCCCATAGGAACTAGGGCAACTTGGTCTCCAGTTGAGGGATTTATGACAGTAATGCTCTCTCCTGAAGCGCTTTCTACCCATTCTCCATTTATATACATTTTTAGATTTTTCATCATTCACCGCTCCCTTTCACGCTTTACTTACAGTCCTCTTCCACCATCTACATGAAGGACGGTTCCTGTTACCATCCGCGCTTCATCGGAGCATAAATAAACTGCTGCATTGGCAATGTCAATTGGCTCGATTAACTTGCCTAAAGGAACACTTTGCTTGAATACGGAGTCCTTCATTTTATCGACATCTGCTCCTTCAGCCGCAAATTGTCCGAGCATTTGTGTATCGCTTGGACCTGGGTGTATTACATTTACTCTTACCTTTTTCGGAGCGAGCTCAATCGCTAAAGCTTGTGAGAAAGAAACGGCAGCCCCTTTTGAAGCGATATAAGAACTCAGTCCAGGACGTGGTCGGACTGCCGAAATGGAAGCAACATTGACGATAACCCCTTCTTGATCTGATAATGCTTTTACAACAGCACGGTTCATTAAAAATACAGCTGTCGTATTGATTGCGATAATTCGGTTCCACTCATCAAGCGTTACGTCCTCAATCGGTGTAGATTTTTGGGCAATGCCGGCAATATGTACTAATCCATCAAGTTTTCCAAAAGCTTGAATAGCTTGCGCGACAACATTTTCTGCATGTTCCTCTTTCGTTAAATCCCCTTCTACTGTTAAAAAACGGTTACTCTTTTCGGATAGGGAAGCAACGGAAAGATCACAGGCAACGACATTCGCACCTTCCTCTAAAAAGCGATCAACTGTAACTTTACCCATTCCGCCTGCAGCACCAGTTATAATATATGTTTTTCCAGAAAGTCTCATTATCTTATCTCCCTTTCTATCTTTCTGTTTAGAAACGAGGAAGGCCAAATTGCACGCCTTCCTCTTTCGTAAATATCTATTATTATGCTAATGTTCTTTCTGTATTAGCTAACATTGCTTCTATAATCGCTTGCCCCATTTCTTCTGTTGTCGCCGTTCCTCCTAAATCTGCTGTTAATACTTTCCCTTGATTCACGACAGATTCAATACCGATCATTATTTTTTCTGCAAGATCCTTCCGACCAAGATGCTCCAGCATCAGCGCAGTTGACCAAATTTGAGCAATTGGGTTGGCTTTTCCCGTCCCTGCTATATCTGGTGCAGAGCCGTGTACAGGTTCAAACATTGATGGATATTCACGGTTGGGGTTTAAGTTAGCAGATGGTGAAATTCCTAAACCTCCAACGAGAGCCGAGCCTAAATCAGATAAAATATCTCCAAAAAGGTTGGAAGCAACGACAACTTCAAAAGATTGTGGTCGCTGAACAAAATAAGCAGCTAGTGCGTCAATATAATTTTCTTCAAGCGTAATTTCAGGATAATTACTAGCCACCAACTGGACAGCCTCATCCCATAGCTTCATAGAATGGATAACTGCATTCGATTTCGTTCCGCTTGTCACCTTTTTTTTGCCGTTTTTCTTTGCATATTCAAAGGCAAACTGAGCAGCGAGTGATGTGCCAAGTTTAGTAATAACCGTATTTTGTATCGCTAGTTCCTGTTCCATCCCTTGATAAAGTCGTCCTCCACTATTGGAATATTCTCCTTCTGCGTTTTCACGGACTATGACAAAATCAATTTCCACATCATCGTATCTCGTTTTCATCCCATCTAGCTTTTTTACTGGTCGTAAATTAATATATTGCTGGAATTGTTTACGAATTGGCATAATCAATTCCCAAATCGTAATCTCATCAGGTACACGTTCGTCACCGATTGCTCCAAAAAGAATAGCATCATAGTTTTTCAGGATTTCCATCCCGTTTTCTGGCATCATTGTACCGTGTTTTAAATAATAATCAGAATTCCAATCGAACATATCTGCTTGAAATTGAAAGGTTGAATCTTGCTCTTTTAGACCTTCCAATACTTTTAAGGCTTCCTTCATTACTTCAGGACCGATTCCATCTCCTGGAATGACTGCAATTTTATATTGTGACATCTCTTGATCCCTCACTCGTCTTTTCCTCTATTTAAAAACAGTAAAGCTGCTGTTCGGTACATTTCTGTTGTTTCTGCCAATTCGTCGATATCTACGTATTCATCAATTTGATGTGGTACTTCCCTGTCACCTGCACCAGTTGTGACAATAGGAACTCCAGCTAAATGGAGGAATGTTCCGTCTGTCGCACCAGGAACTCCGTTATAAACAGGGGGCTTTCCAGTAACTTCTTCATATGCTTTTGCAATTGCTTGCACGACTGGTTCGTTTATATCCGTTTCTGTCCAAGGTCGGTCCTCAATCACTTCAAACTCCGCTCTAAAGCTTTCATCATCTTTAGAAAGCCTGTCAAAAATATGTTGAATTTCTTTTCTTATCTCCTCATGATTTTGCCCAGGAACCGTTCTTACATCTAGTGTTGTCAAACACTGATCTGGAACGACATTGATTTGAGCTTCCCCACGAACTGGTGCTTGGAGAATGGTCGGTGTAATACTCGGCCAGCCTAATTGTGGATGGCAACCAAGTCTTTCCTTTTCTCGCTGCTCGTAGTCATCTAATGCACAAATAATTTTAGCCATCCTCGTATTCGGATTGATCCCGCTAAGTGGCATTGCTCCGTGAGCCATTTTTCCATACACACGGATTACGATACGCATTGCCCCTTTTTGACTTACACATATTTGATTTTCTTCCGGTTCACAAATAATAGCGCCGTCTACATTATCAGCCCAACCTTGCTTAATAAAATGCTTTATACCGATCATCATTCCTTCTTCATCGCACGGAATACAAAGAATTATTTTTCCTGACCACTCTTCTTTATCCCTTAAAATTGAATGAGTTGCGGTGATCATGCAGGCAAGATTTCCTTTCGTATCATTCGTACCGCGACCGTACATCCTTCCGTTTTCGATAACCGCTCCAAACGGGTCGTATGTCCAAGCTTCTCGATCTCCCTCTGTTACTACATCCGTATGCCCTTCAAATAGCAATGTTGGGCCTGGTTTTCCAGAATCAACGATACCAATTACATTCGGCCGGCCTGGCTCGACTTCTTCTACATGAACTTCGATACCTAAATCTCTTAAATATTGAGCAACATAATTCGCTACTTTTTCTTCGTTTCCTCCTTCCACACCTGGACGATATACACTAGGAATTTGGACAAGTTTTTGCGTTAATTCAATAACTTCCTCTCGATCTCTCACACTTCTATTTTCACGGGATTGTTTGATAGACGGCATAGTATACCCCTTTCTTTTTCAATATTCAAAAAACTGTAAATAAAAGGGGATGACAGCTGTAGATATCGCGACGTTTCGCGAATCCTTGGTCATCCACCTTATGGAGTTAGCCAGTTAGGCTTGTAGCTTATTTGAATTAGATATAATCGTTTCTTTTGTTAATAAACTTACGATAACAAAGGCTAGTAGTGAAAAGATAATTGGAAATACAACAGAATGAACTCCCATCATATTTGGTGCGAAATTATGAACAATAATATAGGAAGATACACCGACAACCATCGAAGCAAGTGCCCCATGTTGATTACCTCGTTGCCAATAAAGTCCCATAATGACTGGCCAGATAAACGCGGATTGTAAACCACCGAAAGCAAATAAGTTTAACCAAATTAATAAGTCTGGTGGACTTAACGCCATCGCAAATACGAGAATTCCAAGAACAGTCGTCACACCGAAACTAACTTGTTTTATTTGTTTGCTTGAAGCTGATGGTTTAATGAAGTTTAAGTACACATCTTTTACAACCGCAGAACTTACTAATAAAAGAAGCGAGTCAACCGTCGACATAATGGCAGCTAACGGTGCTGCTAGTACGATTCCAGCTAGCCATGGTGGCAATACTTCCATCGTAATTAATGGCATAACAGAGTCTCCCACTGCAATATCTGGAAGGATTGGACGTGCAAATACTCCAATTAAATGCATTCCGAGCATAATAAAGCCGACTACGATTGTTCCAGTAATTAACGCTCGGTGCATTGCTTTTGAACTTTTATATGACATCGCACGAACGGTAACTTGCGGAAGAGCAACTACCCCAACACCAACTAATATCCAGAAGGACGAAACATAGGCTGGAGTAAGTCCGCCGTCATGTCCAAATGGTGTTACGAGATTTGGGTTTTCCCTAGCAAGATCTGAGATAATATTTGAAATCCCACCTCCTGCAATAATCGTCCCAATTAAAATGATTAATGTACCAACAAACATGACAACCCCTTGAATGGAGTCAGTTACTGCAACAGCACGGAATCCGCCGATAATAACATAAATGATGACACAAACTGCAAATATAAATAGGGCAGATGTATAAGAAAGACCTGTTAATGATTCTATTAATCTTGCTCCGCCTACCCATTGAGCTGCCATTGCGGAAAAGATAAAGATAATAATACTGAAAGCAGCTACAAGGGATACAGACTTACTGTTATTGTAACGACTACGTAAAAAATCAATGAGGGTAATTGCTTTATATTTGCGGGCGTATATCGCAAATTTTTTCCCTAAAATAAGTAATGTAAAATAACCTGTCGCCACTTGAGCCATCGCAAGAAGTACCCAGCCCAATCCTTGCGTATAGGCAGTACCTGGTCCACCGATGAAACTACTCGCACTTCCGTAAGTGGCTACCATTGTCATCGCTAAAATGAATCCGCCTAACTCCCTGCTTCCGAGAAAGTATTCCTGCAAGAAGTTACTAGAATTTTTCAGATGACGAGACGACCAAAAGCCAACAACAAAAATGGAGATGACAAAAATTATTAATGGAAATATTACTTGCCAGTTCATTTTGTCTCCTCCTCTTCCTCAAAACTAACTTCTGTTAAGAATCCTTTCACAACTATAATAACGAGTACTATCATTATAATTGTTCCTACAACACAGCTATAAAAAAACCACGCTGGCAATCCGAACACATACGTATATTCTTCTGGAGGTGTTGATCCTAACCCGTAAGCGAAGCCATACCACCATATAAAGTTAAAAATAACGAGTCCAACACCGATTAATGCTTCCCTATTGGCGATTTTAAATCGTGGATCATTATGATCTATCTCATTATGATTCATATCTCTCTCTCCCTTCATCTCAAAAAACTGATTCCTTACACGTGCAAAAGGAAATCTCACCTATTCCGCCCTTTTTAAAACGTAATCTTTTAAACATGCTTGCAGGTTGCTCTCTTTCTATTGCCTCCTATCCCCCTTTTCTTTCATTTCTGAGATAACGGTTAAACCAATTTACAGAATATTTTAAATTTATAGTATAACAAAATAAATGACAAGCACATTAGACATAATATCCAATCATCACCCCAAAATATTTTCCACTTTGTCTAGGTGTGGACAGAGGGACGGGTTTCTTATCCAGGGAAAAAATGGGGAATTCAACATCTTACGAACCTACATAAATACGAATAAAAATAGAAAACCTACCTATCATATTGTAAAATTTGAAACTCCGAAGAATCAAATTATACAAAAATAATGGAAGGTTTTCTACTATAATTAATAACACATGGGTAGTGGCAAAGGAAAAACGATCATTAAAAGTGTATAATATCCCTGTCCATTTATCCAATTCTGTTTACTTAATATTGGTTGAATTCCTGTATCCCAACCCTATTGTACATTTTCAATCGAAAATTTATTAGTACTATATAGCCACGGTTGTATACTAGCTCCAATTAATCCAGACTCATTCTGTAGTTCTGCAGATTTGAGCTCAACACCATTAACTAATGCCCTTAATCCCTTATGTTTTAAATTTTCCTGTAAAAGGTAAATTATCCAATCTTCGTTTGCCATTACACCTCCACCTAATACAACTATTTGGGGATTAAACATATGAATAAGATTTATGATACCTATTGATAATCCTTGAATCATTTGTTGAACAACTTCTTTTGCTAATGGGTGACCTTCCTTATAAAAACGAAAAACTTCTTCCCCTGTAATTGAAGCAACATCGATGTGTTCCTCGCCATGCTCTGTCAACAGTTTGCTCATTCTTCTAGCAATCCATGTACCGGAAGCAAACGTTTCTAAGCAGCCAGGAAGACCACAGTTACATAATTCGCCATTCATATCAACCGACATATGGCCAAGCTCCGTAGCTCCACCCCAAGTACCGTGTATTAAGGAACCTTTCGTTAACACTCCTCCACCAACACCAGTTCCAAGTGCTAAACAAATGACTTCTTGATAGCCTTTCGCAGCCCCAAAATATTGTTCAGCAAGCGTCAACACGTTTACGTCATTATCTACATAAACCGGTAATTCAGAATAAGCTTTAATCTCTTCACGTAAATGAATGCCTCCCCAGTTACGAATGTTCGACGTTCCTGATAATATCTTCGCTTCCTGTACATGTACTTGACCTGCGGTACCAATTCCAATTCCACCTAAAGTGATGCTCTTTTTGTTAGCAAAAAGTGTTAGCTCCACAATTACTTCTTTTAACACTTGAAGTATTGCTTCTCTCCCAAGTTTTGGGGTAGGTACTTTCACTTGGTGAATGATCGTGCCGTCCCGTTGAACAATGCCTGCTGCTATTTTCGTTCCACCAATATCTACCCCAATGTTATAGTCCACGATTATTACCTCCCTACTGCTTTTTTGAAGCATGAGTATATTGCTTCCAAGGCTGAAATCCAAATTTCCCGTAATAGTTTAATAGTATTGTCCAATCGACCACCATATCTTCAACACCTTCCTTCTGTAAAAGAAGGACAATTTGTTCAAAGTACGATGTTCCTAAACCTTTTCCTTGATATTCCTTCGCCACACCAATCGGTCCAAGTCCACCGTATTTTTCCTTTAATAGCTCTTTCCAAAAAATACTCGGACCAATATAACCGTCGTTAAACGTGTGAACATGGGCAAAACCAATTAATGCATCTTCTTTAAAAAGCCCAACCGTTCCGTCGACACGTCGATCTTTTCGCAAAAAAGCTAACGTATCGTCGTACCATCTCTGACTGAAATTTGCTTGAATTAGCGACAATAAAGTAGACTGTTCCCCCTCTCGAAGCCTTCGAACCGAATAGCCTTCTTGTAGAGGATATTTTTCTGCATAATCGGAAATGCTCGTTCGTAAATCGTAGGCACTTCCTTCCACTTGATAGCCTTGCGATTGAAAAAAACGAATCGTTTCCGTACGCTCACTCGGTATGCCTGGAAATAAATGATAAGGGTCCATCCCTACAAGTACGTCTGCTCCACTCATCTGCTGTTCAAATTCTCGTAGCATGCCACTACCAATTCCTAAGCCGCGAAACTCTTTATCAACTAATATAGCACTAATCCAACAACCACCTTGCTCCGTATCTCTTTTAGAAACAAGGAAACCTACTACTCTACTGTTTTCAAGTGCAACGAATGATGCTTCCTCGTTCACCCACTCATTAGCAACTAAATTACGCTCGAATAATAGTTCCGTTATCGGAAAAGACTCCGCTAAGTTCTGATTCCATAGAGGGATGAACTCTTGCCAAGAACCATCCCAGTCTTTCCAACTACGAATTTGAATTTTCATAGGAAAAGCTCCCTTGCTCTAGCAATTTCACCGGTGACTTCCCTTGAAAAGTTAATTGTCCGTCTAATAGTTTCTTTAATTGATGAATCGTATGATCTGTGTAACTAAAAGTAGTAATATATGTGCCCACCGCCTTTGGTAAACGCTCGATTATTTGTGGATTCCAAAGAGAAACAACGATGATGTTTTCCGTCATAGTTGATAATTGGTCCACTAACTTCACCCAACCTCGTTGCAATTCTCTTCGTTCATTAATTAGTAGCACAACGACGTCACCTTGTTGAATCGTTGTTACTATTTCAGCTATCTCAATTAATGTTGGATTTTCTCCACTAATATACGTTACTTCATATCGTTCCTCTGCAAAGACGACGTCGACAATTGCCTTTCTGTCTCCCATATAACTAATATCATTGTAAGAAGATTGCCCGATTACTTTTATTGTCTTAGTACGGTCTAACGGTAAAACATTACTTTTATTAATCTGTAACGTTATTCCTTCCGCTGCAATGCGATTCATCACTTCATGATATTGCTCTTCGACGATAGTAGTTGGATTTAAACTATCCGTGAGATTCTCATCGTCAATCCACTGTTTCTTCTTATTTAAAATCCGATGAACTGCAGTTTCGACTGTTGATAAAGGTAGCACTCCATTTACCACTGCACGTTCTACCGCTTCTACCATGGAATATTGAGAAGCAACATCTCGCCCACAAGCAAGTATAATATCGGCACCAGCTTGAACCGCCTTTACAGACCCTTCTTCTCTTCCGAAGTATTTCGCAATCGCATCCATTTCCATCGAGTCTGTGATGATTAATCCATCATATTCGTATTTTTCTCGTAACAGCGTTTGTAAAAAGTACGAACTTAATGTAGCTGGAAATTCACTATCTAATTGCGGATAAACAATATGGGCAGTCATTATCGCTTCCATATTGTTGTTCATATTATCCATAAAAGGGACGAGTTCAAACGACTCTAACTGTTCTAAAGTTTTATCTACCATCGGCAAGCTTAAGTGGGAATCAAACTCCGTATCTCCGTGTCCAGGGAAATGCTTACCTACCGCTAAAACCCCAGCGTCATGATAACCTTGTATACTCGCTTTCCCTAACTGACTCACTTCTACCGGTGATTCGCCGAAGGATCGAGCACCAATTACTGGGTTATTCGGATTATTATTAATATCAATATCCGGAGCAAAGTTCATATTAAATCCAATCTTTTTTAACTGTTGCCCCATGACAAAGCTAGCATCGTACGCATTTTTTTCACTTTTCGTAGCACCGATCAGCATATTTCCAGGAGATACAACCATCGAATCCCATAAATAGGCAATCCCTCCGCCTTCTTGGTCAATCGATATCCATAATGGCGGACGGTTGTTGTTAACAGCGATTGTTTGTATATCTCGAATTAACGTAATTACTCTATTTATATCTCGTAAATTTCTTTGAAAAAGAATAACTCCCCCAACATTCCATTCCGCAATCGCCTTTTCAAGCTTGGGTGTTACATCTTCTCCTCCAAAAGCAATAATAAACATTTGCCCTATTTTTTCTTTTAGAGTCCAATCTTTCACCACCATACGTTTCCCTCCATTCAAGCTATTGCTTCACTTTTGCTTCTTGCAACTTGGTATCATATCCCACTTCAAACATTCTTCTCCATGGCATATAAACATTTTCTAACTGAATATCATATTGTAACTCTTTCATTTCTTTTTCTATAAAAGTGTTAAGCTTTTCGTTCACTAGTTTTGTAACATCTTGTAATTGGGAACCTAAATATCTCGGTGTTAGACCTATAGTTGGTAGTACTTCATAAGATATATGCTTTCGCACGACCGCTTGATAGCCCCAATCTTCAACAAGACGACTATAGAGAAATGCTTTACTATTTTCTTTATGCCATGACGGACTTGTTACCTTATCTTGTCGATAGTAGGAAGCGATAATTGCGTGACTGACGACTGTCCCCATCGTATTTCCATTTGTGTTCCACGCTGCATAAGCAATTAATTCATCTAGTAGACCTTGTTTTTTCACTAACTGCATTAAAGAAACATCCGCACCGTTACAAATGGCAACATCCGCTAACGCTACATTCTTTCCTTTTGAAATAAAGTGCTTCATCGCATGGACAAACTCACGATAATTCACTTCAGAAAAATAAGAACGATTTCTAGTTTCTATTGCAAAGCTTGATTCCGCCATTCCATCTTGACCACCGACTGCAGAAGAATGGACCATAAGGAGTACATTATTCTCTCTTTCATCGTGTACAATAACGCCACCTGCAGAAGTAATATGAGACTTTATGCTTTCTCCTAATCTTCTATCTTCATATCTCGGAATAATGAAAGGACCATTAGTAGAAGAATAACGAATCGCTATTTCCGGTGTATAGTCATGCTCCTGACAGAAAACTCTCGTAAATAAAGTACATGCAATTTCATCTGCGCCAGGATAGATATTGACACAATCCATTAAATTACCTTTTTCAACTTGATACATTAAATGACGCTGTTCCCTCGCTGTAAACCCAAACTCAGAATTATCGTCTAACGGAATAATTAAGTAATCTATCAAATTGCTGTCTACTAGTTGTACAACATTCTTTGTAACGGCGAAGTTCGTCTTCCTTCTATTAAAATAGTCTGTCAATATTTCTTGCGGTATTTCCGCTTCTATTTTCGAAAACTCCGCTGTTTCCTCTTCACTTAATTGGTTTAGTTCCTTCTTATCCGATAACCATCCTAAACGGTAAATTCTTTGTCCATATTGCTCATAGTAACTAGGCTCTTCTTCATCACTATTGTAGGCCGGTACACGCATAATTAAGTTATAAGCATAAATTTGCAAATTTGGATTTTTGTCTTTTATTTCTTTTAGAACATGTAACCTTTCCAAACATTCTTCGATCGTTAATGAATGTAAACGAGATGGCACGATTCCACCGTATAAGAGCATATCAATAGAAACGATTAAATAATCTGCATCTATCGTTTCCTCTTTCACCCACTCTAACAGTTGAGGTACATTTGCAGGAGTTTTCATGTTACCTAGCATATTTTTGTTCGGAACGATCATATCCATGTCCGTCATGTCAGCTAATGCTTTCGGATATAAATAATTACAAGGTCTTTCATCTAATGGTACGTACACAACTTTTTTCATTTTTGGCCCTCCTTCTGTTCTTCAATTAAAACTTGCCACCAATCGTATAATTCTAAATAAATGGCATCGAAAATCATGAGACCGTCACCACTATTTACACACTCTTCCACTGCTTTTTTAAATTGAAAAGCGTCACCCTCGTACTCTTGTAAAAACAAACCTGCGATCACTGGTACATTTTGAGCAGTTACTTTTTTACTTAACTCAATAGCACCTTCTACACTGCGCCACTTCTCTTTTCCTTGCTGTATAGCTTCCCCTTCAAAAACGTCGGGATAATAGCAACCTGTTATTAAAAAGTCTAAACAATCCGCGTACCCTGATTTCATATAACCCTCTTCCATCCACGGAAAAGTTACTTCATTATGTACACTAGCCCAGTTCACACCTTCTTCATAAAACTCAGGGTACCAAGAACCTACATATATTCCAAAACCGACTTGCTCGTTCTTTTCTTTTACTAACCCTTTTGCTTGATGAACAAAGTTCGTAATATTCGTCGCTCTCCACGTTAACCACTTTTTATATAAAGAGCCTGGCTGAACACCATTTTTCTTTGGGATCAGTATATCTTCTGGCCAACATTCTATTTTTTTTCCGATATATCGTTCAAAAGTATTTCTACTAAACTCACTAAAGTCTCCGTTGATGTTAGGATAGCGACAACGGTCTAACACAACAGCATGAAAGTCGTACTTTTGTACAACTTCTTCTATTAAAGAGAGCTCATATTTTTGTACTTCTGGATGAATTGGATTGACAAAAATAGAAGGTTCATGAAATTCCTCCGCTTTTGTAAAGGTCGGAGTGGAAGTTGAAGCGTCTAAATGATAATAAGTAACTTGCCATTCTTTATTTGCATGTGCTTTAGAACTAGTGTCGTTTATATTTCCTTCTGCAAAAACATCAAACTTTACAATAGCATGTAAGCCATGTTCATTAATGACATCAATCATTAATTGCACATAGTCTTTCCCTTCCCACTCTCGGAATCTTTCCCATGAACTAACGTGTGGGGCAAGGGAGCTATGATAGGTAACATACCCGTATGGAATTTTCGCATCAACGACAACGTGAGAAAAACCAGCTTCTTTTGCTTGTTGAATGTAGCTTTGCCTTTTTTCCTCTTTAATTAAATAACGGCCATTCGCTAAAAAGTCTACCCATAGCACTTTAGCGCCTACATATGTTTGATTCATCACGTTCACCTCTTTTTATTTTAGGCTGTGTTCTTAAACTTTGTTGTTATTGGAAGTTGGTTGGTTAGTTGGTTAGCTTTTAGGGGGTTCCTAACGAACTAACTGCTAACCAACCACTAAATGCTTCATTTATAAAACTCATATTATTTAAAATGCCACACTCTTTTAGAAAAGAGCCTTATTTTATGTAGAAGAGGGTGCCCTTTTAAAGGCAAAGCAACTCCAACACTACATTTCGACTTACATCTTATGTGGTGTCGGAGGGCCATGCACAAAAAATAGGACACCCGATAATTTTCACTAACAATCAGTGGGGTTAGAGTTTCACTTGATCCCGGTGTAAGCGCCCGTAAACTCCCACCTCAAAAAACTAATGAGGTTGAGCTGGGAGCTAACGGTCGCTAACACCCCGATTTGTTCAACTATCAATCAGTGGGGTTGAAGCCCCCACTGATTGAAGTTTCACTTTATTTTTCTTACTTATTTAAAAACCACTCATTTACTTGATCTGTCCACTCTTGGCCACCATCTTTGTACCATCTTTCAACAAAGACATCAAAGTCGCTAATTGGACGGTTACCAGCAATAATTGTCGCGAAGAACTCATCTTCTAACGCTCTTAATTGCCCACCGTAAGTTCCACTAGCAGGTGTTGGAGGTCCAGTATACTCAGAGAACATTGCATTTTCTGCAATTTTCGTTACGTTATCAAATAAATTAAATTCTAAACCTAAAGAATCTAAACGAATTTTAGTTGTTTCAGGATCTAACGGTTCAACAGTTGTATACATTTGGCGATATAGATGCTCATTATGCTTTTCAAAGTTTGTTTGTGCTACACCGTCTTTAATTTCCCAAACATCTCCTTCGAATCCTAAGAAGATATCTCTAAATCCATCAGAAACGATAAAGTCTAACATTTTAACAACTGCTTCTGCATTTTCACTAGTTACTGGTACAGCATTATAACCACGAACTAACGCGCTTCCGGCTGTTCCAGATTTTCCATTTGGACCAACAGGGTAATCAATAGAAACCCACTCAGCATCTGGATTGTTCTGTGTATTCGTTAAAATAGGACCACGAGTATCCCACCATGCTGCTGTAAATAGACCAGCACGGTCGTTTGCAACTTTTTCCCCTAATACTGTTAAGTTGTTGGACGGGAACTCTCTATCTAGTAAACCTTGTTGATATAAATCTGCTAAAAACGCTAACGCTTCTTTCATTTCAGGAGTAGTACTAGAGAATACTAACTTTCCATCTCTTTCTACCCACTGATTCCGTTGAATACCAAACGCACCAAGAATTGGCGAAATCCGACCTAGTTGATCCGTCATTACGAAACCAACGTTACTTTTTTGCTCTTTGAATGCTTTTAAAACTTCTACATACTCATCTAAAGTTACTGGCTTCTCAAGACCAAGTTCATCTAACCAATCTTGACGAGCGTAAACAATTTCAGATCCCGCTTCTTGAAGAATATGTGGGATTGCATAGATTTCACCATCAATTGTTACAGCTTCCCAAGCTTCTTCAGGGATTAATTTCGTTAAGTTTTTTCCATGCTCTTTAACGATATCCGTTAAAGGTGTTAATGCTTTTTGATTTACATAGTTTACGAACCAAGTAGCATCAGGACTATAAATCATATCTGGTAACTCATTACTTGCCATTAATACATTTAGACGCTCCATATACCCTTCTGCTGGAGGCACTTGAACTTTAATATCAAGTCCTGTGTTTTCTTCAATAAAATCTAAATATGGATTGTTGCTTTCATCCATTCCATTTGGGAATGCGCGTCCGTAGTTATTTACGACAATCTCGATTGAAGCATTTTCACTCGTACTACTAGAATCTTTTGAACAAGCAACAGTAGTAATTAACATGATGGCAATTAAACTTACGAGTAATAACATTTTTCTTGACATGAATGCTTTCATCTTTATAAATCCCCCTTCATGATTCTCATTTTTTAGATGATACGTTTAAAATGTGAATAAATAGTCAGGTTGGCACCATCCCATCCACCCCCTTAATTTTTCTACATTTTGGTGAAAGTTAACCTTTAACCGATCCCAACATAACACCTTTAACAAAGTATTTTTGCAGAAATGGATAAACGATTAAGATTGGTAGCGTACTAGAGATAAGCGCTGCTGCTTTTAATGATTCATTCGCTAAAAGCTGTTGTTCAAAGTTATCCCTTAAATTAATTTCAGACTGGTCAAATTGAATTAATTCTCTTAAATAAACTTGTAACGGATACAAGCTACGGTCATTAATGTAGAGCACTGCGTCAAAGAATGAATTCCAATGGAATACGGCGTGGAATAATCCGATTGTCGCAATAACTGGCATCGATAACGGAATAACGATTTTAAACAATATCCCTATGTTTGACGCCCCATCCATTTTGGCAGATTCCTCTAATTCTGCCGGAATGCTTTGGAAGAAGTTTTTCACAATAATTAAGTTAAAGGCGGAAATCATTGTTGGGATAATGTAAGCCCAAAATGAGTTTAACAAACCTGTCTCTCTAACTACTAAATACGTAGGAATCATTCCTCCACTAAATAACATCGTAAACACGACCATAAATAGAATGAGCCCACGGCCTTTAATGTATGTTTTTGATAACGGATAAGCCATTAAACATGTAAAGAAAACATTCACGAACGTTCCAACGACTGTTCTCAATACACTAATGGAAAACGCTTTTAGAAAGTGTTGATCCATTAGCACTTCTTTATACGCAAGAAAGGTTGTTTCTATTGGTAAAAATAACACTTCACCTGAGACAATTGCACGTTGACTACTTAATGATTGAGCAATAACATGGACAAAAGGAAACAAACAAATGAGTGCAAAGCCACCAAGAAACAAATAGTTAAATATAGTAAAAGCTCTTTCTCCTTTACTTTGCTTTATCGCCATTGGCAACACCCCCTTACCATAGTCCGTTTTGTCCTAATTTTTTGGCAATTTTATTCGCAAGGACAACCATAATTAGCGCGATGACTGATTTGAATAATCCAACAGCAGTCGTATAACTGAACTGTCCTTGTGTAACACCGACACGATAGACATACGTTTCAAAGACATCACCAACGTTATATACGAGTGGATTTAATAAAATAAAGACTTGTTCAAATCCAACTTCTAAAATATTACCCATTTGAAGAATGAATAAAATAACAATCGTAGGTAATAAGCTTGGCAACGTAATATGCCACGTTTGTTGCCATTTATTCGCTCCGTCTACTTTGGCTGCTTCATATAACTGTGGATCAATTCCTGCTAGAGCTGCTAAATAAAGAATTGTTCCCCAACCAACACTTTTCCATAAATCACTAGCTACTAGTACTGTTCGGAACCAACTATCATCTGCAATGAAGTAAATTGGTTCAAACCCTAGAAACTGTATGAACGTGTTTACGATCCCTGTCGAAGGGTTAAGTAAGTTAATCATAATCCCACCAACAATTACCCAGGAAAGAAAGTGTGGCATATAAATGATTGTTTGAACGGATCGTTTATATAACATGTGGCGAATCTCGTTCAACATCAACGCAACGATAATTGGGGCAGGGAATCCCCAGAATAACTTATATAAACTGATTAGCAATGTGTTGCTAAAGATACTGTAAAATTCATCTGCTTGAAACATTCGAGCAAAGTGTTTAAATCCTACCCATTCGCTGCCTGCTACTCCGGCAAATACACTGTAATCTTGGAATGCGATGACGATTCCCCACATTGGTACGTATTTGTAGATGAGGAAGAATAGGATTCCTGGAATCATTAATAGATATAGGTCCCAGTATTTAAGGAGTGCGCTTTTTTTCTTTGGTTTGATGTCTGTTTTTATGTCTATTTTTGTTTTGTTTGCTTCGATTGAAGTTCCATTTTGCATGTGAATTTCACCTCCTCTATTTGTCTTGCTTGAAATTAGGATTAAGTAGTTAGATATAGTCCGTTCCACTCCGCTACAGGTACTCGCTTTCCGCGGGGAGAGAGCCGAGCCTCCTCGGCTTCGCCTGTGGGGTCTCGGCCTTCTCTCTCTTCCCGCAGGAGTCTCGCACCTTTCGCTCCGTTCCACTGACGGTTCTGAAATTTAAGAAACAAAAACTTAAAATCTCGGTTTAAAACATACCTATCTTCAAATCCCCTGTTGGAAGTTAGTACGTTCAACTTCGCTACGACCACTTGCTTTCCGCCGGGAGAGAGCTGAGCCTCCTCAGGCTACGCCTTGCGGGGTCTCAGCCTTCTCTCTTCTTCCGGCAGGACAAGGAAGGCTACGGCAGCAAGACATCGCACGAAGAAAAATGCGTATGCATTTTTCAAGGAGTCTCGCACCTTTCGCTCCGTTCCACTGACGGTTCTAAGTAAAAGTGATTTGACTCGGAACCTAATAATAATAAAACAGGCCACGTTCCTCGCTCACTTCTACTTTCATCCACTACGTTTTTATACTGCATGGACGGTTGGCCAGGATAGTTCAATTCCTTCGTTTACTAGGTGTTGTTGGAAGTTTTCTAGTAGTGTTTGGTCGTTTCTTACTTGGCGTGGTGTTAGTTTATGTTTTAAGCAATAGGCAACTAAGTAACCACTTACTTCTCCGATGTTCCATTCGACTGGATGTAAGCGATAACATCCATTTGTTATATGAGTAACTCCTAAGTTTTTAGAAGCTGGTAGTAAGTTATTGACTCTTACCGGGATCAGGCTTCCTAACGGAATTTGGAATGGCAAGCTAGAAATATCGATAAATGAATTTCCTCCCGTACTTGGATGCAAGTCAATTCGGTATGATCCAATACCAACGGAATCATGAAATACTTCCGCTGTTTCTCTTAACGCTGCACTTATATGCTGTTCCACAACCGTAAACTCTGCTTTAATTCTTCTAGACTCGCGAATATACGGGAACATCGCTAAACCGTCATCTGTTCCAACTACATCTGGGCGTAACCGTAAACCAGGATATCCTTGTTTACCATCTAATCTCGGTGCCTCTGTTTGCATCCAATATAATAAGGAAAGACTTAGTTGTTTTGCACCTTCTAAATGCTTTTGCTTCTCTTCTTTACTAACATCAATTACAGGCCCTAACCAATAGTCATTTTGTGGCCAATTTATAAGGGATATATCACTGTCATATAAACCTTCTTTGAAATTTGCTTTATCTATTAATCTACGATATTCCCATAAAGAGAACTTATCTTTTTCTCTAAATAAACTGTATGTAATTGGCTGTAACGTTACTGGGTTTACCCCCGTCCAGTCTAGCTGTGTATTTGGCCAAAATGGAGCTTGGTAGTCTTTCCAAAATTGATAGTCTCGAGGTTTCTCAATCGTATGATTTTCTCCTTCGATGTAATCAATCGCAAAGCAATGAGTAATTGCCTGCATTTCCATCGGATTCGCATCCCCAACTAGCGCATGCGGTTCACCTGTATCCTTTTGGGACTCTGCACCTGTTACATACTCTACACCAGCTAGTGGTAGAACATCTCCACAATCGGTGCCATCTAAAAAGTATGGTGCTCTTAATACATAACTTTGTTTCGTATATACTTGTTCAACTTCTACCGCTGTAACATCATCTTTATCTGTTTCGGCAGCTTTAATTTTCGTTTCCGTTAAAATAATTACTTTTCCACTATGCACGTAAGGAGCTAACATATCATTCAATACAGCAAGTGCTGCACGAGGTTCGTGAGATATTCTACTAACGTTCGCACTACCAGGATTAAAAAATGGCTTCTCTTTTCCTAGCTCACTTAGTGGGAAGTGTTTACTATAATATGACCTAACATCATTTCTAAACTTGCGATAGCTTCTCGTACAACCGAATTGTTCGATCCAACGATGCTCATCAGGCGGTACTGCTTGGTTCGTTAATTGACCACCAATCCATTTCGTTTCTTCCGTCATAATTACTTTGTAACCAGTTTTTGCAGCAGCTAGGGCTGCAGCACACCCACCCGTGCTTCCTCCAACAATGACAACATCTGCAACCATTTCTTTTATCATTTGCTAAGCCCCCTAATATAATTTGTCGGAAACGGCTTGCGCTGTTTTTTGTAATGCTTCCCTCGACTTTTCTTTTCTTTGTAGCTCAATATATCTCGTTATCATATCTAATACGTGCATTTGAGAAATAAGAGAGGAGAACGCCCCACCGTGTAGTGGACTCTCTTTCGCTGACGTTAACAACACGACATCACCGAACTTAGTAATTGGTGATTTAATATGATTCGTAATACATATAATGTAAGCACCATTTGCTTTCGCTATTTCTATTGCATCAACAAGATCTTTCGTGCTTCCGGATGTAGATATTCCGATAACAACATCTCCCGGTTTCGCTAATGCACAATTCATTGCAATAACATGCGAATCGGAGGCAGTTTCTGCATGAAAACCTAATCGCATAAAGCTATACTGAGTTAATTGCGCAATGACACCAGAAGCCCCAACCCCAAACGTATATAACTTATTTGCTCGAATAATTTGTTGAGCGGCCTCTTCCATCACAAGTGGATTTACTAGACTTAACGTATTTTGTAACGTTTGACTGTTCTCTGCTGTTACTTTTTGAGAAAGAACGAAAACACTATCAGACTCATGAACTTCTCCATACTCTTGTTTATTCGTTTCTGTCCCATGTTGCGCAACGGCTAGTTTAAAATCTTGGTAGCCTTTATAGCCCAACTTCCTACAAAATCTTATGACGGTCGTTTCCCCAACTTCTGCATGTTCTGCCAAATCGGAAACAGACCAGTAGACAGCTTCTTTTAATTGATTTTGGACAACATCTGCTACTTTTTGTTCTGATTTTGTTAATGATTGATAAATACTTGTAATCATCACATCTGGGCTTACTTGGTAATTCACTCTACTCATGTCGTAATCATCCTTCGAAATTTATAAGTTGTCGTTTACAAATTGAATCGTTTTGTCCATATGGTCAATAATTGCCATATCATGACCAGAAAACGGAAATACTTCAATTGATTTCTCTGCTTTTATTCTGTTATATACTCCGTAAATAGGCATCGGCGGACATACAAGGTCTTTTAACCCAACTGAGATTCTTGTCTTACTAGTAATGTTTTCGCAGTTATTTAAGTTATCAAAGTACGTTAACGTCGTATAAACTGGCTCTATATATTCTGGATGACGGTGTAAAAACTTCTCTACTACTGTCAAACTGCCTTCAAACTTTTGCTTCATTGCGAGTCCAACATCACACATGTTCGGCACATCAGCAACGGTTAATTTAGGACGATTATCTAAACTAGAAACAGCTAGAGCGATGCCCCCACCCATACTAGCACCGATGATGGCAATTCTATCTTTATCTATTTCTTCTCTAGAACAAGCAAAATCAATGGCGCGAACACCGTCTACATAAACTTTTCGGTAGTAATATTCTTCTTTAATTAAAATGCCTTTCGTTACCCAAGTTCCCATTTCATCTGAGCTGTACTTCGAATAGTCTCCTGTTTTCCCTTGGCCTCTCACATCAACAGCAATGACTGCATATCCTTGAATTAACCACTTCATATAATGAGAAACAGAATTTTTATGACCTGCATATCCGTGGAAAAAAATTAAGCAAGGTAATTTCCCTTCTATTTTTTTCGGCAAAATGTAATAGGCTTGAATCGGTGTCTCATCAAATCCGTGATACGTTAATTCATAGGCTGTAATTTGCTTAATTGGGTAATCCATTTCTATAAGTTGCTCATTTAATGGCCTTTCTTTTGCTTCCTGTAACGTTTGACTCCAAAATGCATCGTGATCCGGCATTTTTGTTAACTCTGGACGATAAGCCTGTAACTGTTGAATCGTATCTTGAATATGTCTCAACATAAAAGGTCCCCCTATTGCTTTGCTTGAAGTAATTTTTCAGCTGTATCTCTCACCGCCACATAAAACTGCTTCGTAATAATTTGCGGGCGAGTAATTGCTGACCCTACCACGACAGCAAAAGCACCTAGCTCTAACGCCTTCGCGGCTTCTTCCGGTGTACTAATATTACCTTCTGCTATTACTGGAATGGTTGCTTTTTTAGCTAATTCCTCTAATAACGGAAGATCCGGAATCATTCTATCTTTCGTATATGGAGTATAGCTTGATAGAGTCGTAGATAACATATCTACGCCCGCTTTCTCTGCCGCTATCCCCTCCTCAAAAGTAGATATATCTCCCATAATGAGACAATCACTTTTGTTGCGTATGTAAGCTACTAACTCTTCTAAACTTTCCTTGTTAGGTCGTTCTTGTATCGTTGCATCTAATGCAATTACATCCACGTTTGCATCGATTAACGCGCTAATTTCTGTTTTCGTTGGGGTAATGTACACCGGACTATTACTATAATCTTGCTTAATTAAGCCAATGATCGGTAAACCTGTCGCTTCTTTAATGGCGACAATATCTACTACACTATTAGCTCGGATTGCTGCAGCTCCTCCAACTTTAGCGGCTAAAGCCATTTTTGCCATATGCTCCGAACCGAATAAGGGCTCATCCGGTAAGGCTTGGCAAGATACGATGAGTTGCCCATATATTCTCTCTAATATTTCTCTTTTTCTCATATTTGTCTCCCAACTCCCTTTTGCACAATGACTTAAACCGTTAACGTATCCTTTTTATCTTCGTCGTTCCTTACCTTAGTAAACGCTTCCACTCTATTGAACGCTTTATAGCTAATCATCATTAAAGCGTAAGCCGTTACACTACCTGCAAAAACAGGAATCAACCCTGGTAACGCTCGTAAAATGATGACAGAACTTGCGATGATGAGAATAAATGCCACCACTACTAGTGGATTCATAAACATGAGGAGAATCGTACTTTTAAAGTAGTTCCACCATTTCGTTTGATAATGTACATAAACTGGAAATAAAAATACACCTAATAGAAGATAAATAAATGTGACAACCCAGAAGAAGTAATAAAGCACTAACATGACTGCACTTGATGGGGATGAAAAATACAATATGTCTACATATAAGATCAAGCCTATAAAACCATAACTAATACCTAGTAAATTAGATTTCATAAATTCTTTCTTATACGTTAACCAAAACGTTTGGAAAACAGGAATGTCTCTATTCCCTTTCACCCATTGCCTCGTGACAGTGAACATAGCAACCGTAGATGGGAAAAGACCCAATATTCCTAAACCTAAAAGAATAAAAAATAGCCATAAAATATTTAAATATGCTAATCTCACAAACATGAGTGAAAACTTATAAAAGCCATCCATATATTGATTATCCATTGTAGTTATGACTGCCTCCTCGTTGTGTTTCGGACTCGCTCCAATTCACCAGCAAATTATGGTGGATAATTCCTCCTTAGATGGAATTTTTTTTGGAGTATATCTCCATAATATAGGCGCCTTTCACTTTTGTAAAGGCTTTCTTAAATAAAAATTCAGAATTTTTAAAAGGTCGAGGGGATTAGAAAAAACCTCGACCTTTTATTTAAAATAACGGAAGGACATGACAATCCTTAGACGGATGCACTATTCCATGTATATATTTACAGTTGCTAGTTGAACTAAATCTTTAGCTAAAGTAACCTTCAAACAATTGAAGAATTTCTTCCACATGCTCTTCATTAATATGTTTACCTGCATGTTGCTCTAACATTTTTACAAACTGTTCCAATGCTTTTATAGCGTTGTCATTCGCTTTTTCGGCCTGCCTCACTTTACCTTCTGCATAGAACCGTTCGCTCTGTTCGAAATGTTTTTGGGCTCTCGATAAATGTTGCACTAATGCTGTTTGGATTCCTTTTGGATGAACAACATATTGTTCCACTAATTCTTTCGCTGTCTCTATCACTTCAGCTACATTAACACGAGTAACGGTTACGGATTTATGATGTGTTTTCCAACCATCAACAAGAACGATTATTTCTACCTCATTCGCTCCATCCTCTAGTGAGATGGTTGCTGTAAAGTCGCCATTCGATGCAAGCACTGCCTTTTCTCCATTGATCCATACTTCTGCATTACCTGGACCAACGATTTGAACTTTTCCATTGAAATCTAGTTGTTTACTTCTCACTTCTTTACCGTCATAGTTTAACAAGCCATTTAATATAGCTGCTCTAACCTCGTCACCAACATGATAAGCATTGGCTACTAACTGTCTTTTCGTTCTAATACCTGATCCATCAAGTGCGGAAATGACAAATCCACCTTCTGGAATGATACTGTTATTATCTTGTACATTTACCCAACTCCAATTTTTCGCCTGTTGTTGGTTCACCATTTTCACCACTTTACCTGTCGCATCGACAACCGCTTCAACACCCCAAATATTCGTACCTGTGGAAGGACCAAATGCTTCCGAATAAATGTTCAAATTGTTGTCATTACGGTTAACGTTAAAGAAATCTCCTTCAATAACAGCCTCGCTATTGCGTGGATCACTTATCCCAAGATAGTAATCTTTCACATACTCGACATCGTTAATCGATGCTTTGATCACAGGGAAATTTGCTTGTGAGTAATCAAAAAGCATGAGCCCATTCGTATTTTGCAAGCCAGCCTGGAACACTTCACGTTGAACGGGTGGGTCTTGAACATTCACTAACGCCATACCCGCATAAAGAGGAATCTCCCCATTCGTCATAATGTTTCCAAGTGTAATGTATTTTTTCACTTCATTCGCTGTACGTTGGTACGTACCAATCATTAAGAAGTCTAAATTATCTGTATAACCTGTTTCGTAATACTCATCTGTATAAATACTGTCTTGCGGGAACTCTAATCTTTCATTATAGACGAAGTTTGGACTAGCCCAGTTCACTCCGTTTAAATAGTAAGACTCATACCAAGAACCAACATAGGCTGAAAGCTGAACATCTCTATTTTCTCGCACATTATATTCATCTACTAAGTCGCGCACTTCTTCTGTAAAACTTTTGATCACACTAGAACGGTACGTATACCATTCGTTAATTAACGGACCATCCACTCTCGTATTACCTTCATACGTGAAAATATCTTGTGGCCAGTTGTTTAACTGCTTTCCTCGCTCCGCTAAAAACTGTTCAAACTGTTGGCGTGAAATATCACTGAAATCAGCGAAATAATTATCATATCTTCCGCGGTCTAGTAAAACACCATCCACGTCATAGTTCTTTATCACTTCTTCAAAAGATTTCAATTGATAGTCTCGAACTTCTGGATTCGCTGGGTTTACGAAAGCAACGAGCGCTCCGTTTTTCCCGTAATGACTATCTCGTAATCTTTTTATTTCTCCTCCATCTTCATGACGATAAATTTGTTCTTCCCAATCGAGATGTTCATTTAATACACCAAACTCGTTATGAGCGATAGACCCTTCTGCGAATACGTTCATAGCTGCATGAACAGTTAATCCTAAACTGTGACTATGTTTAATAAATTCTGCTAATAAGTCTAAGTCAGGGTTTGAACCAGCACGAGATTCTGCCGTCATTTCACTAACATACGGACGGTTAGTTAAATCACTTTTCTTATAAGAAGCGAATCCTTCTACTCCTTTAACATCCAATGCAATCGCTGTAACTCCAGCATCTTTTGCTTCCACTAGCATGTTATAAATGCTCTCTGACGTTTGGAATCTCCTCGCATTTGGTCCTTGCTCTACCCAAAGGAACACTTCCTTCTCTTCCATTGTCTCTTCTTTGTAATAAACGATTAAGGATTGTACGTCATGTTCGTTGCCATTTTTAAAAATCGCAACATCAATATAGTTCGTTCCTTTCGATAAGGAATAATCGTAGCGGAAGGAACCATCTTCTGATATCGAAATTTCTTCTCCATTTACCTCCAGACGATATTGTTCTCCTTCCTCGAAGTTACGAATGGAACCTACTAACTGTGTTGTTTGCTCCGTTACTGTGTACATAAGCTCATTCGCTAAAATAACACCCGCTTGCAATCCATCACCTTTCATTAAAGCAGTTACTGGAATTACTTCGCCATTTTTTCTTAACTTAATTACGTCTCCAACTTTAAAATTCGTTGCTAGAAACTTACGAAAATCTTTCGATGCCCATGAATCGTCGTGAGCTAGTAAAACATATCCTCCGTCAGGGATAGATAACATTTGCTCCTCTTCCCAAACTGGCACGCCACCATTTATTGATGGACTAACTACTCGAACGACTTCATTTCTACTATTTACTTGCACAGCCACCCAAAGACGTTTTACTAAAACTTCAGGTGCAAACTCTGTCGTAAACAGTGAAATAAAATCTGCTTTTCCTTCAATGCTCGAATCTATATAATTAATTTCTTTTGTTGGACCTTTTGTTCCTATACTGACATCTTCTGGAGCTGCCTCCACTTCAATTAAATCGTCTTCAAAGTTAGACATCGTAGTAACAGGGAGTAAAGATAAAACTAGAAATACAGAAACTAGTAAACTAATCAACTGACGAAATTTCATTTAATTTCCCACCCTCATATCATTTTAAAATAAAGCGCTTTCAAATTTGTTCAAAGTACTTGCTCTATATCCCCCCTTCATCCTTTTAGTTATGTATTCACTGAACAGGAAACTTTAGGTGGAATCATCCTCCATTTTTGTACAAAATACTGGAATACACTTTCATTTTATACAGCCTATTCTTTATTTGTAAATAAAATTACGAAAATTACGAAAATTATAGGTAAAAAGACTTGCCTACTAGTGACCAAAGTACTACTACCCTTTCAATTGGAAACGAAATTGCCATATAAGAATTCGACTCTTTAAAAGGGTTTTTCACCGAAATATAGAATGTAACTTAAAGAGCGATAATATTTTTTGGAGGGTTGATTTTGAAAGAACAAAACGGTAGCTTAACTAAACTAGACAAAAATTTACAAATAGAAAATGTTATGACAGACGGAATTATGTGGACTTCTCCATTGTACTCACCCTATGAAATTAATGGCTTTCCTTGGTTTTCAACGGATAAAACTTATCGAAGACTTCCAATACAGCCGAACGTTAAAATTCCGGAAGCAGTCGATCACTTAGCAAATTGTACAGCTGGTGGCCAAATCCGTTTCCAGACAGATGCAACGAAATTATTACTGAGAGTAAAGATGAAAGGCAGAGCTTATATGAGTCATATGGCTGCTGTTGGTCAATGTGGATTCGATTGCTATTTCGGTACACCTGGAAATCAACAGTTTGTAAATGGAGGAATTTTTGAACTATTACAAGACGAATATGAGGTTACTATTTTTGAGAGGGAAGAAAATAATATTATCTCTATCACTTTAAACTTCCCACTTTATCAAGGAGTTGAATTAGTAGAAATCGGCATCAATCATTCTGCTAGTATAATAAAACCACTCCCATATAATAGTTCGAAAAAAGTTATTTTTTACGGAACTTCTATTACACAAGGAGGATGTGCATCTAGACCAGGTCTTGCCTATACAAATATATTAAGCCGGCGCATCAATCTGGAGTTTATGAACCTTGGTTTTTCCGGTAATGGAAAAGGTGAAGCGGAAATGGCTGAGCTTATTAGTGAAATAGAAAACCCTGCTTGCTTAGTGTTAGATTATGAACCGAACTGTGTTAGTACAGAACTATATAAGCAAACATTACCTAAGTTTATTACTACATATCGTATGGTTCACCCATATGTTCCTATTCTTGTAGTCTCCAAGTTTCCTTATGGAAAAGAAAGGTTGAATAACCAACTACAAGTAGACAGACTAGAACGTCTTGCTTTCCAAAAGGAGCTCATTGCTATTCTGCAAAAACAAGGTGATGGGAATATATTTTTTTTAGAAGGAACCGATATACTTGGGGAGTATTGGGACGATTGCACAGCAGATGGTGTACACCCTAATGATTATGGTTTTATGTTGATAGCGAATAAGATGGAGCCTATTATAAAGGAAATTTTGAATTACAGTACCAATTCGAAAGGATAAGAGTTAACACGAACACATGATATTTATTATTTTCTATATTTCCGAAATACAATTAAACAAGAGTTTGTATTTTCCTTTTTTCAATAAATTATTTTATTCTAAAATACAGGGAGCAAAACATAATACCTGCTCCCTATGTTATATAAAAATTTTTCTTTTTTATATTAAGAATTTTCTATCTACCTTCTTCTTTCGTTGTTTCATGATGTTTTTTATATTGCACTGCTATAGATTCCTTAATCTTTTATTCAACAGCACACGTTTGAAGTTCGCCATCCATATACATAATTAAAAGCTTCATCAGTTATCCGCATCAACATTTTTATATACATCTTTTTATATCATTAATCGCTTGTATATGCATTCCTTCATGAAAAGCAGTTCGAACTAGCACTTGCTCTATCGTTGTATAATGTTCCATACTAGTCGGCGGATACTCTTCTTCTAGTCGATGTGCGTAGCGCTTTTTTATGTCTTCTATTTGATTTTCTAGCATTTTTTTCAACTGTGAAAACGTAGGGGTTTCTTCCGTAAAATTTGCTGGGGTGGTTCCAAACCCGAACCATTTATTGAATGTTTTCATCTTTTCATCTTTTTCTCTCGTAACCGCTAAAACCCATAAGTATTGATCTAGATATGTATGCCCCATGTTCCACCGAATGTTATTCCTAAAGCCTTTTGGGATAATTTCTGCCATCTCTTCGGTTACGTCCTCGAGGTCGTCTAGCAAGTATTGTCGATACGTTTCTAATGACTGGAATAGCGCTACTTGTCTGTCTTTCATTTTATTGTCCCTCCTTAAATGATACGCATGGAAATCCGTAGACCGGTATTAAATAGGCTAATTTGATATTTTTTTAAAAACTATCAATCTATCTCTTTTCTTCGCAGAGCATAATTTTATTTCCTTCGCTATCCAGAACTTCAAAAAACTTAACATCCTCTGCCCCTTGTACTTTTGATTGGATGCTAACATCTTTCTGTTTCATATACTCATACGTTTCTTCAATATTTTTAGTGTCAAACATAAAAAGGTGATTGGTACTTGGCGTTAATGTGTCACGATGAATACTGTCTAAAATAAGGTTAGTTTTTCCTAACGGGATAGAATAGATAGTTTTCATATCAGGAGTTGCCGTTTTCATAAATTCTTCATCTTCCGGGAGACCTAAAATTTCTCTATACCACTGTACAGCTCGAGGCATATTTTTCACTATTACAAAAACTCCACCTATATTAAGACTGACTGGGCTATCTGTTATCATATCAATTTCCACCTACTTTAACGAAAATTTTCTCTTTAACTGACTTAATCCATAGCATTTCCAGTTAGGACGATAACCTATAATATGGAGTAGAATCTTAACTTTGATAAAGTGTTGTTATTGACATATCATTATATGATTTCCGTCAAGGTCTTTACATACAAACCATTGGGAGTTTTGCACTTCTGTAACTAGGTCTGCACCCATTTTTTTCATATATTCATAGGAGGTATTAATATTCTCCGTTTTAAACATAAACGCTGGTGCTTTGTACACTGATAATGTTTCTTTATTGCTCCACATTGGCATTTCATCCAGAATTACATCTACCCCTTCTAAAGGTAATACGAATAAGTGCCCTAATTCTTCTTTATCTGTTTCCGGTATGCCAAGCATTTTACAATACCACGTTTTTGCCTTTTTCACATCGCGCACTGGTATGAATATAGCGCCTACCTTGCTTTGAATTGGACTAGCATTTTTTACATTATCCATGAGTTTCTCCATCCTTTCTATAATGCTCTTCTCTATTATATTAGCTACCAAAACGGCGAGACCTTCATTTAAATAGAAAAATATTAAAAAAGTGTGGAAGCGGGATTGATCTGATCAATCCCCCGTCCACACCTTAATAATGCCTTCGAAGTTTGAAAAAGTTTGTGCCAAGTTCGTTTAAAGCGATTGCTGCTAAGATGATAGCGGTGCCTAACCACTGGAGTGGGGTTATTGCTTCAGATAAGATAATGCTTGCTGAGAGGATGGCGATTGGTAGTTCAATAGACGTTAATATATTGGCAATTCCACCCGCAACTAATGGTGCGCCTACTGCAAAAAATAGTGGTGGTAATACGGAGCCAAAAAACGAGACACCAGCTCCAGTCAATAATAAGTGACCCTCAAGTGGAAATATGGATGGAATGTCCTTAAAAAATACAATGAGTACTAGTATCGCTGAACCGGTAGCCATTAAAGATGTCCTTGTCCACGCATCAACCTGTACAGCAACTTTTCCACTGAAATAAATAAATCCCGCATAAGTGAATGCAGATAGAATACCGAATAAGAATCCTTTTATAGGTAGTCCTTGTATTTCTCCATTTAATATATTTGAAGCAAAAAATACCCCAATTAAAATAAATATAATGGATACAATGGTAATAGGAGCAGGTTTAACTTTGCTAAAAATCCATTCTAATAGGAAACCGATCCAAACAAATTGAAACATTAGAATGATAGATAACGAGGCCGGTAAATATTGCATAGAACCATAGTAAAAAATACTAGTTAAGCCGATAAAACACCCTGTCATCATAATTTGCGGTATGTTCTTTATACTAAGCCCTTTAAAACTAGAACCTTTTAATAGAGTAAAAGACCATAATAAAATAAAGGAACTTACCATTTGAACTATATTGATTTGTCCAAGTGAGTAGCCGTAGCTGAATCCCAATTTAGCAAAAACCGGTGTAAAACCGAAACATGCGGCACCAATTAAAACAAACAAAACACCTTTATTGATTTTCATTTACGAACACTTCCTTGATGAAAATATAGGGGGATAGATTCTTCCTCCACCATTTATAACATTTATAAAATTATATACTTCACGTCGTTTTACTTTTCTACACTGGTAAAACAATAGTCATTTTCCAAAAACTGTGTGGACACGGAACCTGTCCCTATGTCCACAAAAAGAAAATCACTTTGCTACGCATATAGCAGCAAAGTGACTTTCAAAAAACTTTAAACAGGTATCATTAGTTTCGGATTAAGTAGTCAAATGCACCTAGTGCCGCACTTGCTCCTGACCCCATTGAGATAATGATTTGTTTATACGGGGTATTTGTACAGTCTCCTGCAGCAAATACGCCTGGGATGTTCGTTGCACCATGATTGTCTACAACGATTTCACCAATTCTAGTGCGTTCAACCGTTTCCGCTAACCAGTCTGTATTAGGTACGAGACCGATTTGAACGAAAACGCCTGCTAATTCAATATGTTTAACGTCGCCTGTTTCACGCTCAACGTAAGTAATTCCGTTAACTTTATCTGTTCCCGTAATTTCTTGTGTTTGAGCATTTGTGATAACCGTAACATTTGGTAGAGAATGAAGACGATCTTGTAATACAGAGTCTGCCTTTAGCTCGGAATTAAATTCAAGAACGGTAACGTGATTCGTAATTCCTGCAAGGTCGATTGCTGCCTCAACACCAGAGTTACCACCACCGATAACCGCTACGTCTTTACCAGCAAATAAAGGACCATCACAGTGAGGACAATACGCTACACCTTTATTCTTGAATTCAGCCTCACCTGGTACTCCGACATTACGCCAGCGAGCACCTGTTGAAATGATAACACTTTTACTCTTTAGAACCGCGCCGTTTTCGAGTTCAACTTCAATTAAGTCTTTCTTCTCTAAACGTTTTGCACGTTGTAAATTCATTACATCTATGTCGTACTCTTTTACATGTTCTTCAAGACTAGCCGCAAGTTTAGGTCCTTCTGTAGCTTTTACACTAATAAAGTTTTCGATGCTTAGCGTGTCCATAATTTGACCACCAAAACGTTCTGCAACGATACCAGTTCGAATACCTTTACGTGCTGAATAGATAGCCGCACTTGCTCCAGCAGGTCCACCACCAACAACAAGTACATCGAATGGTTCTTTATTTTCAAACTCAGAAGCGTCTGGAGTGTTCCCCATTTTAGCAAGAATTTCTTCTAATGACATACGACCGCCACCGAACTCTTCTCCATTAAGGAAAACTGTTGGCACGGCCAAAATGTTTTTGCTTTCTACTTCCGCTTTAAAAGCTGCACCATCAATCATTGTATGTGAAATGTTAGGGTTCAAAACGCTCATTACGTTCAGGGCTTGAACAACATCAGGACAGTTATGACAACTTAAACTAACGTAAGATTCAAAGCGATATTCACCCTTAATGTTTTTCACTTGATCAATCACTTTTTGGTCTACTTTCGGAGCTCGTCCACTCACTTGAAGTAGAGCTAAAACTAATGAAGTAAATTCATGTCCTAGTGGTACTCCTGCAAAAGTTATACCTGTGTTTTCGCCTACACGATTTACGCTAAAGCTTGGTGTTCTCTCAAGTTCTGCTCTCTCCACTTTAATGCGGGATGACATTGTAGCTAATTCATCCACTAGAGCTAGCATGTTGCGGGAAACTTCATCATCTCCTGCGCTAACTTTTAGTAGCACATCGCCCTCCATCAACGGTAGATATTGAGCTAATTGTGCTTTTATATTTGCATCAAGCATCATGGATTACACTCCTTAAATCTTTCCAACAAGATCAAGGCTTGGAGTTAGAGTTTCAGATCCTTCTTGCCATTTAGCTGGGCAAACTTCACCTGGGTTGTTACGAACATATTGTGCAGCCTTAACTTTGTTAACTAGAGTACTTGCGTCACGACCAATACCGCCAGCATTGATTTCAACAGTTTGAATAACACCGTCTGGATCGATGATGAAAGTTCCACGATCTGCAAGACCTTCTTCTTCGTTTAAAACTTCGAAGTTACGAGAGATTTTTTGAGATGGGTCACCAATCATAACATACTCAATTTTGTTAATTGTTTCTGAATGATCATGCCATGCTTTATGTGTAAAGTGAGTGTCAGTAGATACAGAATATACTTCAACTCCAAGAGATTTTAACTCTGCATATTGATTTTGAAGATCTTCTAGCTCAGTTGGGCATACGAAAGTAAAGTCAGCTGGGTAGAAGCAGAAAATGCTCCATTGACCTTTTAAGTTTTCATCTGAAACTGTTACAAAATCACCGTTGTGGTACGCCTGTGCTGTAAATGGTAGTACTTCTTTTCCTATTAATGACATAATAAATCTTCCTCCTAATACTTTTAAATATTTAAGTATATACTGTAGAATTATTAATCAACGTTAGTATATAATAAACAGACGTTAATAATAATAATTCTAATACAACATCTATTGTTATATAAAGATAACTTCTTGTCAACCGTTAAACCTAAATGTTTTCAATTGTTTAAAATTCGTCATAATTAAATTTCTTCGTACCCGTATAGCTCCTTTTTTCCATTTTCTTCATAAAATAAGACAGCTCAACTAATAAACTTTATCAATTACTTTTCTCTTTTATCAATTGTGGACAGAGGGACAGGTCCCGCGCCCCACCAATAAATGGATATTTTGCCATTCTTCATTAAAACTCATCCCATTCTAATACGTTATACTAACGGGTCCATAACATGTATATAAACGAAGAATGCAGGATCATACCTTTTAATTCAATACCACCCTTAACATTCTTCCGTTTTTTTCTCTTCCTTATTCTTATTATTTGTCTTTCCTTTGAAAATAGGGAGAATTTGCTCACTACTACTTCGCTATAAAGGCAAAAAAAGGTTGTAATAGGTTATTTACTATTAGTCAAACTAAATACAAACAACTTAGGAGGCTTTTATCCAATGTCACAAGAGGGACAATTCCAAAGCAATCAAAAGCAATATACAATGCCTGATGCACTGAAAACAGAAAAAAAGCATGCTTATCGGGTTGGTTACACCGCTACTACAGGAAACGATACAGGTGGAAAAGACGAACCAGGGAAGCGAACGGATTTAGAGTAGCTTTTTATTATAGAGAGTTTAAACATAAAATATAGAGACCGCTGGTGCAACATCACCAACGGTCCTAATTTGTGTATCTATATAAAGTTCTCGTCTACAACTCTTACATATTGAAGCCGCCTAAGCAATACGTACCATCGAGTTATAATAGTAAGCTATCATTCCCTCAAATAACAGCCATCAATTTGGCTAGCATGTTTAAACTAATATGTCGGTTCTCCGTTCGCCACTCCAACTTCATACCCCATCTCTTGAAGAAGTTCTCGTGTGTAGGCTAAGCTATGCTCGGCTTGCTCCTGCCAAGTGGAGACGGAGTTCATGAAGCTTTCTAAACCAGCGGGTGCATTTTCTTTCATTACTTGTAGCCACCTGTTTACTTCCTTGTCTTCTTTTAAACCATTATTCACACAGTCTATTAGTGCTTTTATGATGGATTGATGAAGTTTCCCCACGGTGTAACCTTTTTGCGCACCCTAGAGCTGTTACTCGGTGATAAGATGCCGGAACAAGGTGGCGATGTAGTTCGGCATTTCCTTTTAAATTTTGGGTACCTGGAAAGTGAAATAACTGCGTTGTCATCGAGCATACCATTTGTTCCGCATTTAAGCTGTAACTCAGCCTCTCCACTACCGGAGCCCAGCTTTGACGATATGGATCATAGTTATACAAAACTTTCACCTCACTTCTTAAAAATTCCATAATAGCCTATGCATTTTTTTGTCCTTTTGTTAACGTTCATTTATTTCTGTTAAGTTTTTAAAAGTAAATAAAGCAATAACTTACAATACTTTCCCTATAGAAAAAGCTATCTTTTCCCCATACTTTAAGAAGGAAATCCCATAAATTAATAGAATCCTTCTAACTTCAGAACTTATTTGTACATTTTTTTCTAAAATATGCAAAATAAAAAATAAAAAAACGTCAATATCCATAGATAAATAGAAAAAGGAGGGTCGTTACGAATGAGCGAAAAAATTATCTCCGAATGGTTTCACCAATATAGTGATGAAATGTATAACTTTCTTATATACAGACTTGGCGAATCAGATGTGGAAGATTGTGTACAAGAGGTGTTTATTCGAGCGTATAAAAGCTTACCTTTATATAAGGGTGAATCGAGCCCAAGAACTTGGCTATATACAATTGCTCGCAACATTGCCATTGACGAATTAAGGAAGAGGAAACGAAAAAAATGGAAGGTTCTCGTTTCATTTGAAGCCAAACATGAACCGAACATGACAAAAACGCCAGAAGAAATATTAAGTTTAAATGAAGAAAACAAACAGTTGTATCAGGCAATCCAGTCTTTAAAACAAAATTATCGTGACGTTATTATTTTAAGAGGTTTGGAAGGGTTTTCGATTACAGAAACGGCAGAAATATTAGATTGGAGTGAGCCGAAAACGAGTTCCACCTACCACCGTGCAAAGTTGGAACTAAAAGATTTGCTAGGAGGTGCTTTTTATGAAGAAAGATCTATTGGAACAAAAGCTTCAAGCAATGCCAACAGCTGAGTTACCGGAAACGGAAAAAGAGAGAATGTATAACTCTATAGTAAAGCAAACAAATAATTTCCAAAAACGAAAGTCTTCCAAACAAACCTTAAGTTTTATGATTTCTGCGGGTGGTATAGCCGCTGTAATTATGCTTGCTGTTGTTCTTTTTGCATACCCGAATAATAACCAAACCCCACTACAAGCTTTTGTCGCGGAAGAAGAGATTAAAAGTTTGGAAGAAGAATTACTTTCGTACGACCGATACATTATGTTGCCCACGTATATACCTTTTGATATAGAGGAAGTCATATTAGAAAAATCGTATTGGGGTCCAAAAGCAGTTGGGGATAGAGAAATTCTATATACAGAAGAAGACGAACCTTCCCATTGGACGCTTTCGTTATACTATACTTCTAGCGAAAGTCCGAAGAAAGAAATGGAAATTGTAATAACAAATAAGTATGAATTAACAGAGGAAGACATTGCCCATATGGACGAAATGATCGAACTCTCTAATAATCGACAAGGTGGGTATTCAGTATTCAACGATTTTTCACGTGCTTTTGAAAAAGGTGCGATGCAAGGTTTTTCGTGGCAGGAGAAAGGTTCCGTATTTGATTTTACAATCTCATTTGAAGATGGGGAAACACTTCCTAAAGAAGAGTTTATAAAAATTGTAGAGTCATTTCAGCCTTTAAATCCCCATTTCGTCCCAAAACCAAAGGAAGTAGAACCTATCCATTTTACAGTTGATGAAGTTTTATTTGAACAGATCGCTATTGAAGATATTTTTTCTATAAACTTATCGAGAGGTTCTGATTACGCGAAAGTATTTTTAACAGATGAAGGTCTCATTAACGAGGTAATGTCTACCTTTAAAGGATTAAAGTTAGAAAAAGTGGAACGTCCCCCTATTGAAAGCATGGACCTTCGTACAGATCGTTTTTACGTAGAAGTAAACAAAAACAGTAGATTTTTCGTTGTAATTACAGAAGACGGATATATCACATTCACCAATGGCCAAGACCTGAATATTAATTACGGGGATTACAAAATTATAAATGAGTTTTCTTATTTTGATGTGGTCGACTCCTTGCCAATTGAATGGACGAATTTGAATTAATTTGTGAATCCTTTATAAAAAAGAAGTAACTGCCAATTGCTAGTTACTTCTTTTCCATTATTAAAGTTAAATCGTTGATATATATGTTCAGTCCTGTGTACCAAATAATGATCATTCTTTTTATATGACAATTCTTATTACAGCCAATAACTGCAATAATCAACTTTTCTCCAAACTTCCCTTACTTATTAAGTAATTTTTCTATTTCATTTGGAGGTATAGGCTTACAAAAATAAAACCCTTGACCAATATGACATTTATACTTCTTTAACAATTGTAGCTGCTCTTTATTTTCAATGCCTTCTGCAACTATTGTAAAATTCAAATTTTTCCCCATCTGAATAATCGATTTTACAATTTGGTCATCTTCTGTACAAATATCATCTATAAACGATTTATCAATTTTAAGGTTATCAATAGGTAAATGTTTCAACACACTTAAGGAAGAATATCCAGTTCCAAAATCATCAAGGGCAATTTCTATTCCTATATCTTTCAAACGTTCCATTATTGTGATACTTTTTTTGTGATTGCGCATTACGTGTTCTGTAATTTCCAATTCTAACAGATTGGAGGGCAAGCCTGTTTCATACAATATGTTAGCAACTTTATTTACAAAGTTTTCATTCAAGAATTGATGTATAGAAACGTTAACTGCTATACGAATAGAAGGTAAACCTTTTAATTGCCATGATTTCAGCTGCTTACACGCTGTTTGTAACACCCAGTCACCAAGTTCAACAATTAGCCCTGTATCTTCCGCAATTGGGATGAATTCATCAGGAAGGATAAGTCCTTTTGTTGGATGTTGCCAACGTATAAGAGCTTCTACACCAATTATTTTATCTGTACTTAAATTTACCTGAGGTTGATAAAATAATAGAAATTCATCATTTTTTAATCCCCTTCTTATTCCTTGTTCGAATTCCAATTTCTTTTTGTACTGAACATCCATTTTATCATCAAAGAAGCGATAGGCATTTCTTCCACTTTCTTTTGCTGCATACATTGCTGTATCAGTATTTTTCAATAATAAATCCGGATGTTCACCATCTCTAGGATACATACAGATACCAATACTAGAGGTAATATAGTATTCGTTTTTTTCGAGTATAAACGGATAGGATAATTTTTCAATAATTCCACTTGCTACTTTTTTCACTTCTTCTTCCTCAACGTCCTTTAGCAAGAGAACAAACTCGTCCCCTCCATAACGAGAAAGAAATGCTTTATTTCCTAAGAATCCCTTTAATCGCTTTGAAACTTGCTTTAATAAAATATCACCCGCATCATGACCTAAGTTATCGTTAATATATTTAAATCTATCTAAGTCTAAGAGCATAAGTGCAAAGTTTTCACTTTTCTCAATAGCCTCTTGTAAAAACTTATTTAGTGCATTTCGGTTTGGTAATGACGTAATGGAGTCATAATAGGCAAGGTAATTAATTTGTTCTGCAGCTATTATTCGTTCTGTAATATCCCTCATAATAACTTGTATTGCCTCTTTGCCGTGAAAAGTAGTTTTAAAAGCTATTGTTTCTATTGGGATTTTTTGACCACTTGGGGTAAGAATTCTTTGCTCTGCTAGCTCAATCTTCCCCTCTTCCTTCACTTTTTTCATCCTACTAATCGTGTAGTCATAATCCTCCAAAGGAACAAAATCTAATAGGTGCTTTCCAATTATATCTGATGCATTTTTCGCCCCAATGAAATTAATTCCCGCTTGATTTACGTAAACAATCACTCCATCTACATGAACGAAAATTACCTCAGCGGAATTTTCCACTAATTTTCGGTATCGCTCTTCACTTTCCCTTATATAACGAAAATCCCTGTCGATCAATTTATAAAAAATCCAACTCGTAACAACAATAAACAAGCATCCTTTCAATATTGAAAAAAAGTGAGCTTGGAAATGGGCATTTTTGTGGATATATTGGTCCAACAATAATTCACTAACAAAAATCCAAATAAGACTAATAATAAAATAAATAGCTATAATTCGAACTGAAGGCTTCCAATATTCACTGTTCAATCTTTCACCTCTTTTTGCAAACTAAAAATGTCCCATTTAAAATAAGTAGTTAAATTTTACTTATTTTGTATTGTTAACAGATGCTTAAAGCTATATGTACGATGTGATTTTTTTTACGTTGGTAAGAATGGTCCAAAGCTGTTTCTATTCTTATACTCTTTTATTCAATAACAAAAAAAACGATTGTGCACACAACCGTCTTCACCACCATCTATTAACTATAACGACCAAAAGCATAATATCCAGTAGTTAGAAAATACTTAACTACCGGTCATTCTCTTCCTCCACAGCTAAAAACTAGTTTACTTAATCCCAATAATTAAATAAAAAATCCCCTTGAGTTTGCGGCTTCCAATAATTGATACTGTATTGCTCCCATTCTGACAAAGGACGAGTAATCTCGAATGGACGATTTAACTCCTCTACGGAGCAGATTTTGTATGGTAAGGAGAAATAGGAGGTTAGCATTGGAAAATCAACGAAATTAATTGGATAACTCCCATCCAGCTCTTTCGTGAACGCAACGTTATATTGGTTACAAAGTATATAAATTGGCCCGTCACTTAGAGTAAGTTTAACTGCCTGATAACTACATATGCCTTGTTCATCATAAGTGATAATATTAGATTTTACACGTAAATCTCTTGCAATGCTTTTGCAAAAGTTGTAAAAAGCAACATAATCGTAACTAGTAAATTGTTCTTCAGGAAAGGAAACTAGCGTACTTTTTCTCCCCATCTTTTCCTCCACCTGTTTCACAAGGTTCGTAACTTTTGGGTCTGAGAAGATGGTTTGAAATTGTTGAGGTGATAGAAGTCCAGGCCTCTCATTCCCAAGAGAGTCTATTAAAAAAGAATGACCCCAACTAGAGCTTCCTTCATCTATTGAAAAAAATAAATAAAACTCTTCTTTCTTAAGTTGAACTGTGACATTTAGCTCGTATATATTTAAGTAAGTACCGTCTGAACACGGGACTTGCTCGTCGTATATAAGATTTGTACGTAAGACTTTCATTCGGCAAACCACCTTCCGACTATGTATAAATTAAAGGAGCTTCTGTTTGATGCTAATTTTGAATTGCGTCTGTTACAAAATCCTTTACATGCCAACCCCTTAATATTGATTCAAACTCTTTTCGAATAATTTGACTATTATGATTTATTTTACCATTTTAAATCACTGGAGAACATTTAAAATAAAAAAAACGAAGGAAACTATATTAGCCCTTCGTTTCTCTACTTACCTATACATAATTAACTAATCCAAACTCAACTCGAAACACTTTTCACTTTGCTTTTTACAAAAGAAAAGCCTTTCCCTTCCCACTCTGGATGTGCTTTCTTTACGACAGTTGGTCTTGCCATACTAAGAATAACAATAATGAGCATTACTGCAGAAACTATTAGAACCCAATGTGCTGGGAGAATGTCATAAAGGAAGCCGTAAAGTACCATCCCTAGAGGCATAAGTGCCATAGACATCGTTTCCAGAATAGAAAATACTCTCCCTTTATATTCGTCTGCAATTGTTTTTTGGAGCATCACCTGTAATGGTGTATTAACGACGATGATCATCCCACCAAAAGCAAGCATAATTAGCATATAAAATCCGACTTGAACAAAGTAACTCATTGGTATTAGAAGTGGTACCGTAATGCTAGCTAAAATTAATCCTAGACCAATAATTCCTCGTTTTGAAACTAATAGAGGGAAGCGCACTTCTTTTCTCATCGAAAAATAAATCGACATTACTAGCATCCCTAACGAAAATGCTCCTTGTGTTAACCCAAAATGTTGCGACTCCATTTTTAATTTTTCAATTAAAATATACGAGTAACCTACCTCGAATGCTCCGAATAAAAAGTTCACTAGTAACCCTATCCATATCATAATCATAATGACTCGTTGCAATTTTAAATAGCTTATTCCAGCTTTCATGCTTTGCCACATTGACTCTTTTTGCTCGCCCTCTACTGGCTGTTTTTCTGTTGCGAACAGTTTAAAGTTCATCGTTGACTCGAGAATAACGGCAATAATCGAAGCCCCAATATAGATTAATAGAAAAACAGGGATGGAAACTGTTCCGTATAGAATCCCACCTACTGCTGGACTACCAATAGCCGCAAAGGAGATGGCCATTTGGTTTAATGACATCGCCTTTTGAATTCTATTTTGATCAATTAAACTAGTAATCGATGATGTGAATGCAATTCCCGAAAACATCGAAGTTAAAGATAATATAGCTGTTGTTATATAAATGGTAATTAAGGAAAGACCAGATGTTAGTGTAATTCCAAGAAGAATAATAATGGTGAGTGTTGTTGCAATCTGTGACAGGATGACTATTTTTTTCTTTGAGTATCGATCAGTAATCGCTCCGGCAAACGGGCTTAAAATCGTTCGAGGTAAAATGTTACAAATTAAATTAGTTGCAAAACTAGTAGCCGAGCCCGTTAGTTGTAATATATAAAAACTAATGGCAAATGTATAAACTTGGGCTCCAAACGTCGAAACCATTTTACTAATCATAAACGTATACAAATGGTAAGTTGCCTTTTTTAACTTTAAGCTATCATCCATCATAGCACCCCGCATTTAAAAGTTTAATTTAATTAAACAAATCATTACACGGATAGTTCTTCCATTACAAGCAAAAGTTTAATATAATTAAACAAATAGGCGATTTACGAAAGGAGTGCTTTAATACATGCTAGGTGAACGCATTCGAAAGCTACGAAAACAAAAAAAATTGACACTTGAAGCACTTGCTGGAGAAAAATTGACAAAAGGAATGTTAAGTCTCATTGAAAATGATAAAGCCCAGCCTTCCATGGAAAGTCTTGCGTATATTGCAGAACGGTTGAACGTAGAAGTTGCGGAGTTACTTGGAAATGCTAACGCTAGCGAATTGAGAAATGTCATGGTCCAGGCCGAGCAACTTATTAACATTGATCACGAGGAAGATCCAAATAAATATAAAAAAATAATAAAACTCATCGAACCTTTTATTGATAAAGTTACGAAGAGTTACGAGTCTGCTCGATTGTTAGAACTGTATAGCTATGCACTTTACTATGAAAAAATAGACGGTTGGCAAACATTACTCCAGCGTGCTGCCGATATTTTTGATGAACTAAACGTATCCTCCAGCCGAACAAAAATTGCTGTGTTTCGTTCTTCCATAAAGTTTGTTGAACACCGCTACGAGGAAGCGTTAGACGTTTTTTTAAAGGAAAGAAAAGCTGTGGAAGAACAACATTTTTATATCGATCCTTTGTCACTACTTGAGCTTGATTATCATGAATCCGTTTTATACTTTGCGGTAGGCAATTCAGAACCAGCACTAAATGTAATGGAACGGGCCATTACTTTATCAAAGGAAAAGAGGATTTTTTATTTAATTGATGATTTATATCGACTTGCCGCTGTCCATGCGATGGATGACGGGAATAAAGAAAAACAAAACTATTATTTAATGAAGTTAAAAAAGTACGGAGAATTCGCTGACCATGAACCTTCTATCCACTTTTATCATCTAATCAACTTGATGATGCTTATTTCAGAAGAAAAGCAATATACGAAAGCTTTGGAGCTAATTGAGGAATATTTAGAAGAAAAAATGGTACATTATGAAACTTGGCTCTCTGCCGAAAAAGGAAAAGCACTATATTACCTAGGTCGGTACGATGAGGCTTTTGCAGTTTTGGAACAAGTAAAGGTACCAGAGTATCTCCACCATCCTTATGATTTAGCTATGTTTTATATTTTAGAATCATTTAAGGGTTTAATACAACTCGTATTGGGGAATAACGAAGCTGCTCTCTCCTATGCCAAAAAAGGTGTTCAACTATTTGAAACACTCCCTGAATCAGCGTATAAGAGGTTTAGCATAGTGACCTTAGAGAAGATTAAGAAAGAATTTTGAATTGAATAATAGTCCAGAAGATTTGCTACCGCCATTGTAACTCTTTTGTTACCTCCTTTTAATAAACTACTATTAAAGGAGGAGTATAGATGAAAATTACCAATCATAAAGTAAATGCAGGAGGAGTTCAAATTCACGTTGTTGATTACGGTGGAATTGGGGAACCGATTGTTTGCGTGCATGGTCTTACTGCTAATGCACGGTTTTGGGATGCAATTGCAGAACAACTGTCTCCTACTTACCGTGTTTTAGCGGTTGATTTGCGTGGACGTGGTGATAGCGAAAAGCCGAGTGATGGATACCACATCCAACAGCATTCGCAAGATATACGGCACGTTTTAACTCACTTCGATATTGAAAATGCAATCGTTATGGGACATTCTCTCGGAGCAATCATTTCACTCTGTTTTACAGCGACATATCCTGAACGAGTAAAAAGATTAATATTAGTTGATGGCGGAGAAGATTTAGAGCGTGAAGTAGCGGAAGTCTTACAACCTTCTATTGAAAGACTTGGCCGTGTTTACCTCAATTTCAATGAGTATACGGAGGAGCTTCGTTCGAAACCTTTTTTCCAACCTTGGAATTCGTACGTTCATGAATATTTCTATGCGGATGTACATCACCATCCAGATGGAACTGTGTCCACGAAAACGACAAAGGATATTATCGATAAAGAAATAGAAGCTTTATACAGTACGAACGTTAATCAGTATCATGATAACATTCATGTGCCTGCACTTCTATTTTACGCACCGCATTGTTTATATCATCCAACCGCTTATTTATTATCAAAAGAAACAGGTCAGCATTTAGCAACGAAGTGGAAGAATAGTAAGTTCATAGAAGTTCCAGGAAGTAATCATTTTAGTATTATTTTTTCAGAGTACAGACTAGTCACGGAGGAAATCCGACAGTTTTTAGGTAGTAATATCGAGGAAAAGGCACGTTAGCGTGCCTTTTTATATCGTCATTAGCCGTTTTAAATTTTTTTGGCAACTAGCGCCCCTACTCCTACAACTAAATAAACACCCATTAAACATACAATTAGTAGACCCGTTTCGATATATTGGACCCCACTTGCAAAAGCGATAATTAATGCTGCTCCACTTCCAAACAGTACGACATATAAAACAACCATAAAATACTTTTGAAGGTTTCTTAATGTCCGCTCATCTACGTCTGGTACGTTTCCGTTTCGTTTTTCCTTTATTTTAAGACCAGCGAAAAATACTAAACAGCCACCCAGAACTCCGATAATCATTGGTAGAAATAGGTTCAATGGGTATTCACCAGTTTCTTTTCCAATTAAATAAATTGCCAGTCCCCCTCCGATTAACATACAAATGATAATAACAGCCCAAGTAATATATAATAGCTTCTTTTTGCCCACCAGATTCACTCCTCTTCTTCTAAATAAAATAGCTGCTCAAACGGAACATTAAAATACTTTGCTAATTTTAACGCCAGCTCCAAGCTCGGATTATATTTATTTTTTTCAATCGCATTAATTGTTTGTCGAGTAATTTGTAAATCTTCCGCCATTTGAACTTGCGTAATCTCCTTACTTGTTCGAATTTCTTTAATGTGATTTATAACTTTCACAAGCAACCTCCAATCTAGACGAGTGTAAAGATATCTTTACACTCAGTATAAATGATGTAGTTTTTGATGTAAAGATATCTTTACACTTTTTTGATTTTATAGTCCAATTGGTTTATCAGAAAACTTCACCTAAAAAAAAGAACAGGTCCTAAATAAGACCTGTCCCTTACTTTTACTTCTATTTCTTTTTCATACGGTATAAATCAACCGTTTTATATCCTTGTGATAAAATGTCTACCATTTGTGCTTGGCGTTTTTCGCGTGTTTTTTGTTGTTTTGCAGAAAATATGTATCGAGCCCAATCTCGTTTGTAGCCGGGGGTTAACTCTAGGAAGAAAGTTCGTTCATTCGGATGCTCTGCTAGCAATGCTTCAACGTCTTTTACATTATCCTCATAGTCAGCTACACATTGACTCGCTGCTGACGTTTTTTGTGCTTTCTTTTTCTCTCGCTTTAATCCGACAACAGTAAATACGTCATCCATCGCTACCATACGTGAGAACTTCACATCGCTATCTCCCACATATCCATCTTCACCTACTTTTAATGTAGGGAAAATTTCATCTCTATGAACGAACGTTTCGTAACGTTTGTTTCCTTTTTTCGGGTAAGCAAAAAATAAATATCCTTTTTCACGTAATTGTTGCTCATTTATAACTTTTTCTGTATGTTCCACCATGTCATTAATTGTTTCAATAAAAATAAAAATAGCATCATGATTTCCAGTTAATGCTGTTTCGAAACCATCAAAAATATGATAATCACTAGGTTCATTAACGACTGCTAAGTTTTCGTACTTGTCTAGTTTTAGCTTATTAATAATTGTCATCGTGCTCTCCTTTAGTTACATTCATCATTGGTACAAACCGTACGTTTTATTGACATCTTGAATGAAAATAATGCCGTTTCCAGGCTCATCTATTTTCAACTTTGATCTAATGGACGAGATAATATTTTCTGTACTTTCTTTTTCAGATAAGATTAATACTAGCTCTTTTTCTGGCTCAATGTTCATCGAAAATAGTTTACTTGTTTCATGGATACCGGATCCTCTCGCGTTAATTATGGTACCACCTTTTGACCCTGCTTCGGTGGCAGCGTCGATAACAAGCTCGGCATTTCCTTTTTCTACAATTACCGTAATAGCGTGATACATTGTATTATTCACACCACTTTCTTCATTTATTGTTTCTTTCATACATTTTGCACCTAATACTCGGTATATTGATGTTGTATAAACGATGCCGTGGTTCGGCTTTGAAAATTTAAATTTTTTATCGAGTTGTTCAATCGCGTGATGAACAGTATTTTTATCAGAAACTAGTATAATAATTTCTTTTCGAATATCATTTATCCCTAACATTTCCAAGAGGCGGTTTTTTACTGTCCCTTTCCCTACAAGAATAGTTCCTCCTGAAATACCGTGTTTTTTGGCAGTTTGCACAATTTTACTTCCTTTTCCGAAGTCAACGATAATACAAACTTGTTCGTATGCGATCATTTCAGAGTTACTGGACATCTTTTTCCAAACCTACTTTCTTTGATTTCATTTTAAATACGAGTCCTACGATTTGTAGCGTGATAAGAGGCGTTAAAGCTACCATCGCAATCATCCCAAATGCATCTACTAAAACATTAGCACCTTCGATTGCTTCTGCTGCACCTTGTACGAATGCTAGTATAAAGGTAGCTGTCATCGGTCCAGAGGCAACCCCACCAGAATCAAACGCGATTCCAACAAATAGTTTAGGAACAATATAGGTTAAGGCTATCGCAATAATGTAGCCTGGCAATAAGTAATGCCATAATTGTAGCTCTGGAATAAGTATTCTTAGTATAGACAAAGCAACTGCTAAGCCTACACCGATACAAAGGGAAAACATGACAACATTTCTTCTTACGTACCCACTCGTAACATCTTCAATTTGATGAGTCAAAACATGTACTGCTGGTTCGGCTAGTATCGTTACAAGACCGAGAACAAATGCTACGATAATAACGTATGCTTTCCTGTCTAACGATGCGATAGAATATCCAATTTCCCTACCAACATCCATGAAGCCTGCATTGACACCCATTAAAAATAATATAAGTCCGATAAACGTAAATACAAGTCCGACGACAATTTTCCGAACTGCTTTCCTTGACATTTTAAAGGATATTTTTTGGAATACAAGAAAAATAATTAAAATAGGTAAAAGGGCTATCAAAATTTCTTTCGTAATCTTAGGAAATTCGTGCAAAAAAGGACCAATGACGGACATTGTCCCCTCCGCTTGCACTTCAATTCCTCCAGTTATTTCTTCTGTTTTTGATATGATATTCATAAGTAAAACAGCGATTATCGCTCCTGTGGAGGCAATTGCAACAAGACCGAAGCTATCCTTTTCAGACGCTTTACTATCTTTTTTCATCGAGGATATCCCTAGAGCAAGTGCTAAAATAAACGGAACAGTCAGTGCACCAGTTGTCGCTCCGGATGCATCAAAAGATATTGCTAAAAATTCTGGTGAAGTAAATATAGCGAGAACAAAAATAATAAAATATAAAACCGTTAATATTTTGAAAAGCGGGATGTTAAAAACAATCCTTACTAATCCCAGCGCAATAAGAGCGCCAATTCCAATCGAAACTACTACGACGATTAATGATTTGGAGATTACACCTGATGTAACAAAATCTACTTGGCCAGCAAGAATATGTAAGTCTGGCTCCGCAATGGAAATAAAGAAGCCCAACAATATCCCCGCTATTAGAACAATCCAAACTTTATTAGATTTAGCAATCGTTTTCCCCATTAATTGACCAATAGGTGTAATGCCGATGTCTACCCCAAACAAAAAGATAGATAAACCAACGATGATGAAGATTGAACCGATGATAAAACGGAAAAACATAGAAATGTCTTCAAGTGGAGCTAGCGTGAAGTTTAATAATAAGACGATTAACGTGATAGGTAAAACTGCATATAATACTTCTTTAAATTTATGGACAATTACATTCAAATAGCAGTCATTCCTTTCAGAAATAAGTTCCTCATATTTATGGAAGAGCCCGTTCTTTTATTTTTTTTAATTATCTCATAAAACATTATTAGCGTTATGTGAATTTTTAAAAAAATAATAGTTTTTTGGAAAACACGTATGTCCCTCCTTATTTTATTAAATACTTTGGATAGGAAAGTTAAGGTGAGTAGGTGAAACATACAAGTGAACGTTATGACATTTAACATACACCACGGTAGGGGAATCGATGGAAAATTAGATTTACGTAGAATAAAACATGTTATAAAAAGTTCTGGGGCAGATATTATTGCACTTAACGAGGTTGATAAAGAGTTTTCCTTTCGTAGTAAATATGTAGATCAAGCACTATGGCTTGCAGAAAATTTACAGATGAACTATGTATTCGGTCCAACGATACATATCAAAACTAAAAATCGAATTCGACAATACGGAAATGCACTGTTAACTCGTTTTCCAATTGAAAGTAGCTGTAACCATCCATTCGACTTTTTACCAAGTTTTATGGAAAATAGAGGTTTATTAGAGGTTCATGTAAATATAAACGGAAAAGTGATATCATGCTTTGTTACCCACTTAAGCTTCGCCCCTTTTTTGCACCAGCAACAAGCAAGATTTGTGTTGAGTAAAGTAAGGGAAACTGATCAACCTACTATCCTTATGGGCGATTGGAATATGAGACCGTCTTCCAAAAGTTATTCCGAAGTGACACAGCATTTAATAGACGCTAAGAGTAGCGATGGTTTAGATTATACGTTTCCTTCTAAAAGGCCGAAAGTGAAACTAGATTACATATTTGTTAGTGATGGAATTAAGGTTATTCATGCAGGACCTTATAAATTAGATGTGCTAGCTTCGGACCATTTACCTTTCGTTGCGGAAATTGAACGTTCTTAAGAAATCATTGTACAAGCTTTCTAACATTAAAGAAAAAAGAAAGCTACGTAAGCATGTAAGCTTATGGTAGCTTTCTTCTTTTTATCAGTGAACCGTTCTATATTTAATCATGTATTCCAACTTGCTGGAGAGGTCCACCTTCTCTTCTTCACTAATTAAATGGTCTGGTGTTTTATTTATTTGCTCAACTACTTTTTTCAGTTGGTCATAGCCTAGTTCTCTAGCTTTTTCAGCTTGCTTAGCTTCACCAGATGCTTCTAATTCAGCAGCCCGTTTGAAATGCTTTTCTGCTGATTCTATTTGTTTTAATAAAGATGTCTTTATACCATCATTCGTGTTTAATGCCTGTATTTGTTCTTTTATATCGATTAGTGTTGGTAGGTCAAATGTCATTGCGCTTCCTCCACCTCGGCGAACAGCTTCGGCTACTGCTTGTTTTTGACCATCTGGTAAAAAGGCGATTCCAGTAAAGGCACCGATTCCTTGGACTAGTGGCGACACTTCAAATTTGTGACCTAACGCTTTTAGTTCTTCGTATTCTTTCGTTTCTGAAAAGGCCGGCTCTATTATCGTTACTCCAGAAATTTTATTTTGCTGAGAGATCCTTGCCATTTCAACCGCATCCGGAAGACTCATTCCTCTATCTAAATAAGATAAAATAATTTGAGTAACAGTCGAAATAATCGTTAAGCTTCCCGGAGCTCCACCAGCAAAAACAGCCTCTCCATCTTTCGTAATAATCGTTGGTGCCATTGTACTTAGAGGTTTCGCACCTGCGTGAGCACTATTTGGCTCACCTTCGTCGGCGTAGTAACGAACACGGTTAGCTAATACGTCATTTAACATAAAACCGTAACCAGGAACGACAATCCCACTACCACCAATAGACACGATTGTGTTTGTGTAAGCAACTACATTTCCGTAACTGTCGGCAACCGTTAAGTGAATCGTTTCGCTATTGCCTGGTGCACCTTCTGTTGGGTCTTGTTCGTCATCCCCTTCAAACTGTAAGTCTGTTACTATTATATTTCCGATATAGAAGCTTCCAGCACCTTCTCCATTACGATATTCACGAGCACTAATTAGTAAACGGCCAGGATTATTAACGGACGTATCTTGTTCAATTAAATTCCATTCGCTCGGTTCTTCTTGACCATCTTGCCAAACTTTAATGAATTGCTGGTCACCTTCTACTCTAAATCGTAACCATTGTAGATCCTCTGTCACATCTAAACTAAATCTACCTATCTCTTGCAAAGTACCATTTACTGTTTTGATAAGACGTATACTATTCCAAGCAGTACGAATGTCTACTCCATATCCGTTTAATGGACTTTGTAAATTATTGAATTGGTCTGCACGGAGCCAGAAACGTAAATCACGACTAGGACTGACATCCATCCGAAACGGCACTAATAATTCACTATCATTTGCTGGACTCATTTTTGCTGTTGCTCTTGCGGACGAGCGATCTTTATCCGCTAACATCATTCGACCAAAGCCGTTGCCAGCTAAATCTATTATTCCGTCTTCGGTTGTATCTGTTTCAAATTTGCTTGAATCCCATGTTTCACCTTCTACTCCTCGGAAATCAGATTCGAAACCAGGCTCTAACTCTACCTCTTCTAAATCTTCTACTTTCATATTACCGATATAAAAATTTCCTGCTCCTTCTCCAGTACGATATTCACGGGCACTTATAAGCAATAGACCTGGCTCCATAACAGAGTGGTCCTCTTCAACTAAATTCCAGTTAGCAGGCTCCTCTTTCCCATCCTTCCATACTTTCACAAACAATTGATTGCCTTCGACCCTAAAACGGAGCCATTGTAAATCTTCCGTTACATTTAGGTTAAATCTTGCAATTTCTTGAGGAGTTGATCCGTTTACGGTTTTAATTAAGCGAATACTATTCCATTCTGTACGAATATCTACTCCATATCCGTTTAATGGACTTTGTAAATTACTGAATTGATCTGCACGGAGCCAGAAGCGCAAATCTCGGCTTGGACCTGCATCCATCCGGAATGGCACTAGTAATTCACTGTCTGTTGTAGGTTTCATAATTGCCGTTGCTCTCGCGGATGAACGATCTTTATCCGCTAATATCATTCGACCAAAGCCGTTGCCAGCTAAATCTATTATTCCGTCTCCGGTTGTATCTGTTTCAAATTTGCTAGAATCCCATGTTTCACCTTCTTCTCCGGAAAATTCGTATTCAAAGCCTGGCTCTAGGTCATCTGGAGTTGGCGTTCGCTCATTTGTTTCAACTATTTCCATTTCTCCAAGACTAAAACTACCACCACCATTCCCATCAGCAAATTCAATACTACTTATTAGCAGTCGCCCAGGTTCACTGATAGAAACATCTTCTTCTATTAAATTCCATGCTACTGGCTCTTCTTCCCCATCACTCCATACTTTGACTGATAATTGGTCATCCACTACTTTAAATCGGAGCCATTGTAGATCACTAGAAAGTGTACGATTAAAACGAGCGATTTCTTCAATCTGATTACTGTCTACTGTTTTAATTAACCTTATATTGTTCCAGCCTGATCGAATTTCTACCCCATATCCGTTATGAGGACTAGCACTACGATTAAAGCCATCAGCCCTTAACCAAATACGCAAATAACGGTTCGGACCAATATCGTTAATTTTGAAAGGTACAAGTAGTTCTTTATTATCTACTAATACCATTTCAGAAGATGCCCTACCTGCTGAATTTCTTCTATCTCCAATCGCAAGTTTTCCAAACCCGTTACCGTCAAACGTATAGCTTGTATCAAAGGAAGTATCGACGAAAAACTTTTCCTTATCCCAACTATCACCGGCTTTTCCTTCAAACTGATAAGTTAAACCAGGCTCTAATTCTGGAAGTGGCTCTGGAACGTGATTAGGGTTTTGTTCATAAAACCATGCATCACCTGGTGCTACTTTTCCTACTGTTGCTTTATCCGTAATGGTTTGTTGACGTGATAGTGCAAAATTTTTCGAAATTAACCCATTTGTCGGCACATCAATCACAGTCGGGTCGCCATGAAACTCCGCGCGATCAGCAAATCCTCTCTTCGATGCCTCTAAGTAATAATGTAAAAATTCCGTTTGCGACATATTTTCTAAATCATAGTTCTCAAGAATATTTAAAATTTCACCAATTAATAAACCACCGCTTGATACTAACGGCATACCATGAACGTTAAACCCTCGATATGAAGTAGTAACAGCATCTCCAGTTACTACTTCATAACTAGCAAGATCCTCCCACGTCATGTCTGCCGGTAAAATTTCATACGGAGTATTTTCCTTTGCAGGAGGATTATTGACAGCATCTAATATCGCTTTCCCAATTTCTCCCTTGTAAAAAACGTCACTACCATATTCTCCAATCAACTGAAAAGTACGAGCTAAATCCGGATTTTTTAATAGTGTTCCTGCTGGTGGAATGTTTCCGTCCTCGTCAAGGAATAGTTCACTTGTAGAAGTAAACATACGAAAACGACTTGCATTCTCTCTTACTTCCCTTACAAAATTCTCATCAATTGTAAAGCCTTCACTAGCTGCTTTAATGGCTGGTTGTAGCACTTCAGCTAGTGTCATTGTTCCGTAATTTTCAAGTGCTTCTTCCCAAGCAAGTACACTTCCAGGGACACCAACTGCTCTTCCACTATTTTTTCTTTGATCGTAATCATAAATATTTCCGTTCTCATCTTCGAAAGATTCAATATTAAACGATGCAGGTGCCATTGAACGGTGTGTAAGAGTCACATTTTTATTCTCTTCTGCTAAGAAAATACTCATCATTCCCCCACCACCAATTCCTCCAGAGAACGGACGCGTTACATTTTGGACAGCTGCTGCTGCAATTGCTGCATCTACAGCATTACCGCCCTTTTCCATGATCTCGATTGCAGCTTTTGAAGCTAAAGGATGTTCTGTCGCTACCGCCCCACCATTTCCAGTCGCAACTGCTTCTTGTTCATAATAAGGATTAACCGTTTCCGAAGCTTGTCCAATTGCAGTGCTTGGTAAAAATAACGACAAACATAAAATAGTGCATAACAATAAATGAATAACTTTCTTCCCTCTCATTAAAATACCCCTTTCTTCGTCAGAAAATTCTGTATACACGTACTATCATAATGTGCCCAAGACGAAAAAATTGTTGAAACAGACCGCATTTTTCTTGTTTATTTGTAAACTCTACTCGAATTAGCGCAATTTCGCACGAACCATTTGATTTATCAATGCAAAAATCGAGTAATTTATTAAAAAGGGACTGTTTTATATCAACAAAAAAAGACCGGTAACTTGACCAGCCTCTTACTTTTTTATAAACGCCCTAAAGGTAGAGTACGTATTTTTCGAATCATTTTCCTTAAATTTTCTAGCAACCATCATAGCCACCATTTGAGGAATTAAATTCAATATTGTCACTATAAGTAATAATTGATACGGTGTTAATGGCTTGAAATAACTATACCACCGCTCGTTTCCTGCCATTTGGCCTACAAAATAGAAGGAGATGATTGTAGATAGTATATTTCCTACAATAAAAGTGATGATACTTTTATTTAATCGAGAGAAAAATGCTAGGATAGAAGAAAGAGCAATCATTAAGATATAGCCGAGCATTGAGCCGTTTGTAAAGTCTTGGCGCATGGAAAAATACACAAATGGTAAACAATATAGTAGAACTATTAATATATTAATAACGTTTTTCATCATAACTTCAACCTTTCTTTACTAACAGGATAATTCATCCAACTTCTTCCTATTGTACCATGAAAATACAAAAAATAGACCCGATACATGTTCGTCGAGTCTAACATTTTATATTATAAAATTTGCAAAGAAATAAAGCATGACGATACTTATAATAATCGTTATGTTTGCTGTTGTTGCTATTAATCTAGTAGCTTCCGTGCTGTATTTGAATTCTACTGCAAACGCAAGCGAAGATGTCGCAACCGGTAGCAAAAATCCAATCAATAACGTATAACGAAACATGTCATCATATGGGAGTAAGTAAAATAGTGAAAGTCCTACAAGTAAGCCTGTCCCATATTTGAAGGATAGAAATTTTATCAATGGCTTTATGAATTGTTTTTCGATTTTAAAATTCAAATAGATTCCTAGCAACAATAATGACAACGGCACATTAGCTGCTGATATGGTACTTGCCACATCAATAACCATTGTCGGTAGTTGGATGTTAATAAAGTTTAACGTACTAGCAATAATATACGTCATTAACGGTATTGAGGTGCCTAGTCGTTTTAAAATTTCGATTGGGTTTAAGCTTAATCCTTCTTTTGAAAAATAGCTACCTAAAATAAATGCTATTCCAAAAACCATTAACGATGTTCCGACATCAAACATACTAAAATACGTTAGACCATTTATTCCCCAAATGGCAAAAACAAGTGGGAAGGCAAATAGACCTACATTTAATCCGGAAGCCATCATCATAAATGATCCTTTTAATTCTCGCTCTTCATTTTTGAAAACGAGTAATCCTAGTGGCGTTATAATTAAACCGTATACTAGGACGATAACAGGTAGTAGCATTAACGTTGGTTCTATTTTTACTGAATTAAACGTAACGATAACTAAGGCAGGAAGTGTTATTCTAAAAATAATTTTTGCAATAACTTGTCCTTCTTTTTCTTCTATCACTTTTAAGCGCTTTAATACGTAACCGAGCGCGATGATTGCAATAATGTAAAAAAACTCCTGATTCATTACTACATAAGCTCCTCTATATCTTTATTGTAGAAAAGTATTTTGACACTCGTTCCATTGTAAGTTATGAAACGGCTTTCATGTCAACCTTTTTTCCAAATGACGGATGTTTGTCGAAAATTCCGCAATATATTTTTACAGTAAAATGTTGACAACCTTTTTATTTCCATGTATAGTGAATTCCATAAACTTAATATTTTCAATTTTCTCTTATCTAGAGAGGTGGAGGGACTGGCCCTATGATACCTCGGCAGCGGACTTTAAATAGTACTGTGCCAATTCCAGTAGCGTAATGCTAGAAGATAAGAAGAGCCGGCGGTTTAATATTGTTCTTTCACCCCTCTTCTTGTTTTTGAGAAGAGGGGTTTTTATTTTAGCTCTATTAAACCTCACTATTGATTAGAGAAACTATAAAACTTTTAAAGGGAGAGTTAACTTATGACAACAAAAACATTAATTAGTGCGCCATTTCGTGCAGATCACGTAGGTAGTTTATTACGTCCAGAGAGCATTCATAAAGCAAGAAAGGATTTTCAAGAAGGGACTATTACTTCCCAACAACTTCGTGAAATTGAAACAGAAGAAATAAAAAAGGTTGTAGATAAGCAAATCGAAGTTGGTCTTCAAGCTGTAACAGATGGAGAGTTTCGTCGTAGATTTTGGCATACTGATTTTCTAGAGCATTTGAACGGTGTAGAAGGCTATGTGCCAGACCATGGATTTAAATTTAAAGATGTGGAAACAGAAAGATACGATGTACGTGTCGTTGGAAAAATTTCTTTTAATCCAGATCATCCACATGTGAAAGATTTTATTGAGTTTAAAGAAATTGTTGGAGATCGTGCGGTTGCAAAACAAACAATACCGAGTCCAAATCAATTATTCAACGCTGGTATCCGTAACTTGGACATTTATCCGGACATTGAGGAGTATGCAAATGATATCATCCAAGCATACCGCGATGCAATTAAAGCCTTTTACGATGCAGGTTGTCGTTATTTACAATTAGATGATGTTTACATTGCTGGACTAAACGCACCAGAAATTCCATTTAATGATAGTGGCTATTCCCGCGAAGAATTAATTGCGTTAGCTTTGCGTGTAGCTAACGGCGTCTTAGAAGACAAACCAGAGGACCTTATTGTTACTACTCACCTATGTCGTGGTAACTACCGCTCTACTTGGGCATTTGAAGGTAGCTACGCAAAAATTGCACCAACATTATTCGCAAAAGAAAAAGTAAACGGCTTTTTCTTAGAATATGACGATGACCGTTCTGGAGATTTCCAACCTTTAGAGCACATTCCGAATGGCGGCCCTCAAGTTGTTTTAGGGGTATTCACTTCTAAACACGGTACATTAGAAGATAAAGAAAATATTAAAGCACGCGTGGAAGAAGCAACAAAATTTGTACCACTAGAGCAACTTTGCATTAGCCCACAATGTGGTTTTGCTTCTACTCATCACGGTAATATTTTAACAGAAGAAGAACAATGGGCTAAACTGAAGTACATTGTAGATATTTCAAAAGAAATCTGGGGTTAATTATTCCATTTGGAAAAGCTCTGACCGACTAGTAGTGGGTTAGAGCTTTTTATTTACGATAATCTTCTTTTAATAACCAAGGGATTTTCATTTCAAATTCCATTTGTATAGTTGGTGTCGGAAACTTATTTGGTACAAGTGAACAATCTTCCGTAAAGCTGAATAAAATGCCATCAATTGCGTCGATAACTTGTCCTTCTCCAATTGACCGTTCCAATATGTTGCCTACTATATGATAAAAGCCACCATAAAAATGTAAGCCATCCTCCTGTTGAAAATGTTGAAACACTTCGCCTTCTTTTTTAGGATCTATCCCTAATGATTGAAAAAGCCCCATTATATTCAAAGAGAAAGTATCACATGCAAGTAAATAATTAGCACAATAATGACAACTACAATCTTCTGTTATAAGATGGTATTTTTCATAAAAACTTTTCGTTTGAGCAATATCCACTTCTATTTTCCAACCATTAAACTCTAATTTAATCAAACTAAATCCAGCTCCTACTCTAACATTAGCTTAATAATTGAATAACAAATAGCGTACCAAAAATTCCAAACACAATAAGTACACTTAATTGCGGGTCGATACGTTTTTGAAGTGCTTTCACATGTACTTCTACTTTATCTTTTATAAAACCAAGCAGAAAAAGTCCACCTGCAAAAATTGAATATGTAATCCACTTATTACCTACTAACGGTTCAACAACTCCGAGAATTATATATGTAAAAATGAGAAAAACGATGAAATAAAGTAGCGTTGATAGTTTCATATTAAATACCTCTTTATACTCTCATTTTGATATCTCTTACTTGCCATATCATTGCTCCCCACCCTATATACATGAAAGAAAAACAGAGAAGTTTACCTCCTCTGTCCGCTAGAACTATATTCCAGACTGCTTAGAATAATTCCGCCTAATCATCCCGACTGACTTCATCAAGCCTAATTTTTCATAGTACGGTTGGAGCTCCTCATCACACATTAAGTCAATCATATAAATGTCGTCTAATTCTTTTAACATCCGTTGAACTAACTCCCTACCGATTCCTCGATTTTGATAAGCTGGTAGTACTTCAAGTAACGGTATATAAGCGGATAGTATTCCATCACTAATAGCTGTAATGAAACCTATTACTTTATTAGTTTCTTCATCAAGAGCTAGGACAACTTTATCACTATTTTTCAGTAAAGTTAAATGAGTTTGTTGGCTCGGCGGCTGAGGCCAACCTACAAAAAAGCCTTCAAGCATCTCAACTGTAATACTATCTATCGTTGTTTTAAATTCCATTATATAATCCCCTTATCTTTTATTTTGTTAATAATAAAAGATAAAAATCAATTGTAAAGTAACAAAAGAAACCCTCCAAACAGAAAAGACTATATAACTTATTCTATTAGTTTGGTAAAAACCCTTTCTTGTTACCTGGGATTTTTTACGTTACTAATCTCTTCTATTATATTAGTTAGTGAATGGCATTTCTGTCGTATATCCACTTTGAACGATGATTAATTCTTCAATATCCCTTATCATTTCATTTTCTAGTTCCAGTACAAAAGTTCTAGGGGTGGCATCTGCAGTACAGTTTCCCTTAGTGTCTGAAAATGGAACTGTGATTGCTTTTTTGGCTTTATCTATGGTGATTTCTTTTAATTTGTACGGACAGCTTCCTGATTCTTGTAACCCGATGAAAACAACACTTTTTTCCTGAAAGTCCGCATTAGGGGCATTTCCCAAAATATTAGTAGTTATATTCGAGAATTATCCCATCATCCCTCTTCTATTCGAGCTATAATTGAAAATAATTCATAAAAAATAAATTCTTGTAACTTTTTATTAACTTCAAACGAATAATACATGAATACATAAAAGGGGGAAGCGAGTTGATTGATTTAGATAACTTAGAAGATAGTATAAGTAGAATTTACGACCATTACTATTTAGATGTTTATCGGTTTCTAATATGTTTTTCAGGCAATCAAAGTGATGCAGAAGATATGACTCAAGAAGTTTTTATACGCGTTCTTCATAATCTAGGTTCGTTTAATAGTGACGGCAATCTAAAAACTTGGATAATTTCCATCGCAAAACATGTAGCTGTAGACAACTATCGAAAGAAACGTTTTTATGCAATATTCAAGGATTCTTTTTTCAATCAAGTCAAATCAACAGAAAAAGGGCCAAATGATATATATGAACAAAACGAAATGAGAAATGTATTGCACGAAGCTATTTCAAACTTAAAACCAAATTACCGTACAGTAGTGATTCTAAGAGGAATAAATGAATTTTCCATAAAAGAATCTGCACAAATATTGGGATGCAGTGAGTCTAAAGTAAAAGTAAATTACCATCGAGCTTTAAAAGACTTAAAGAAGAAACTGTTTTTTGAATTTGAGGAGGTCATACGTAATGCAAAATGACAATAATTTGTTTAAGTTAATGAATGAAGTATACCCTCAAAATCCGTCTGAAGAGTTTGTTGATAACACCCGGGAGAAACTTAAGCTAACCGCAAGAGGTTTAGACAGAAAAAGAAAATTGAAAAGAGTATCTATTATTTCTAGCACTTTTTTGTTTTTCACCGTAGCGGCTACTTGGATTTTTTTCTTTGGCGGTAGTACAGTAATCAGCAATACACTTCAATCTATCAGCAGCGACAAAACACTACCCTTAGTAGATGAAAACGAACAACCATCTGTATACATTTACCATACTCACAACTCAGAATCTTTTTCTCCGGAAATACAAGTAGATGACATTTCGTTAGCGTATCATGAAGAAATAAATATAACATTACTAGGTAAAAGATTAAGTGATGCTTTATTAGAAAGGAATATTAAATCCGTCCACGATACAACCGATGTAGCAGCTATTCTAAAGCAAAGAGGACTAACTTATAATGAAGCTTATACAATTTCTAGGGAAGCCCTTCAAAATACATTAAAGCAGAACAATAATATTGAAATGATTTTTGATTTACACAGAGATTCCCAAGATAGAAAAGTCACTACCGTTGAGATAGATGGAGTTAAATATGCAAGAGTTATGTTCACGCTTTCAAATGGCCATATTCATTATGAACAAAATTTAGAGTTTGCTGACATAATTCATCACTTACTCGAGGAAAAATACCCTGGTATTTCAAGGGGAACATTTATAATACGTGGTCCTAACCAGAATACCTACAATCAAGATTTAAAAGAAAATTCACTATTAATAGAGATCGGAGGCGTAGAAAATACATTAGAGGAATCGTATAGGACTGTTGATATTCTTGCCGATGTAATTAAAGAAGTACAGGAAATGACAAGCGAATAAATTATATTATAAAAAGCCACTTGCTATCACTGAAGTGGCATTTTTTATTCTATTTCTCAGTCGCATCTATTTTACACCTAGCTCTGTTCTAACTTTTTCGATACCTTCTTCGTCTACCATATAATATACAATTTCTTTAACAATAGAAAACTCCACTAACTCTCCCATCTCTATTGCATCAATTTTTAAATCTTTGCTTGTATCGATTGCAGGGAAAATTTGAGTAATGTTTTTATTTATTAAATCTTCCATTATAGCTACTAATAATTCATTATGCTGTTTTTCTCTATGTTCAAAAGTATGTCGGGCAGGATCATACCTAGCTAATAATTGACTCAAAACTTCTTCTCCACTTAACGTTTCGTTCGTAGTCGTTATAGAAATGCCGCCCAAACTATTTAATAGTTGTACAAATCTTTCTTCTGTTAGTTCATGATAAGAATCGATTTGCATTCCGAAAAATTTAGAAAAAGACTTCACTGCAGCACTTGACTCGACAATAGTAGTTTTAAGAGCCTTCCCTTTCATCCTTTCCTGACCAGTTTCATCTATAATCGGAACGTACAAATCCCGATGAATTGATAAAACTTTCAAGTTGTTTTCACTAGGAATATACGAAAATAACAATAATAAATCCGCTAAATCATGTTCCTCACGCCTAATTATTAATAATTCCGTTTTTGGGTTTTCATGCTCCCCTATTTGTGCAACATTATGTATTTCTTCATTATTATTGAAAATAGTTGACGAGGAAAAGAGAATAAATATTATCACTGCTACAACTCCTGTAATCGAAGTGACAAATAAAGCACTAAACGAGCTAAAGAGCTTTTTTATCTTGTTTTTGGATGTTTCGTTTTTTATTCTACGAAACACTTTTTCCCTATCAATAGCATCAAAGGTCACATCATCGAATTCAGGAAACAAATACTCTTTTTCTTTATTATCCAACGATCTCAGCCCTTTCTAATTTTTCTTTAAGTTTCGACTTCCCTCTTCCCAATCTTGTTTTGACTGTACTCATTGGTATGTTCATTAATTCCGATATTTCTTTTATCGTGAACTCCTCATAATAATACAAAAAGATAACTTCTCTATATTTAGTGGGAAGGTCAAAAACAGTATGTTTTACGTTATTCTTTTCCCAATTATGTAAAGCTTCGTCTTCCGATGATGCGTTACTTTTAATATTGAATTGATAAAGTTCCGAAACTTTTAATTTTCTATAGCTCCAACTTTTTAAATAATCTTTCGCTGTATTTATTGTTATCCGATACAACCATGTTTTGACACTAGACTCGTGTCTAAACTTTTCCCAATTTATGTAGCTTTTAATAAAGACATCTTGAACTAAATCTTTAGCAATCTCTTTATCTCTCACATAGGAATAAGCTAGTCTAGTTAACTGGTCACCATATGTAATCATCATTGTTTCCAATAAAGAATCCTTTTCACTATTATCCAACGTAATCCCCCCTTCTTTTTGTTTAAGTATTTGTTCGACGAATGTGACGTTAAAAATGTTTCAATTGTTTTTAAATGGGAAGTGTATGGCGGCACTTACACGACTTTTTGACGCAGTTGGAAAATTTATTGACGCACTTTCGCATTTTATTGAAAAGTCTAAAACTCCCTAATTTCTAAAATCCCCTAGTCGCATAAAGAACTCTTGAAGAAAGTTGTAGAATAGCTTTTCGGTTGGTAAGAGTACGCGATCTTTTGGGGTGATGACTCCGACTGTTCGTGTGACATTTGGTTCGACTAATGGAATTTTCACCGCTGAGCGGGGTAAACTATCGACTAGCGTTTCTTCTGGCATTAGGGTAACCCCGAGGCCAGCTGAGACTAACCCTTTTAGAGCATCGATGTCATCTCCTTCGAATGCGACTTTTGGTGTAAAGCCAAGGTTTTGACAGGCGTTGACGACGATATCACGAAATACGAAGCCTTCTGGTAAAAGGACGAACGGTTCTTCGGCTAGTTCCCATAATGTAATCGACTTCTTTTTAGCTAACGGATGATGAATCGGCAAAAGTGCAACAACGTTTTCTGTAAATAATATTTTCCGATTTATCTTTCTTTCTTCTTGTGGGACAGGGCCAAGTAATGCAAGGTTAAAATCACCTTTCACTACACCATCGATTAGTTCACGATATAACCCTTGTTTTAATTGAAATTTTGCTTCTGGGTATCGTTGGCGAAAAGCATAAATAACGGTTGGTAGTGTGTTGGCAGCGAGACTAACAGGGAACGCGATACGGATTGTACCTTTTTCCGGATCTAAATATTCTTCTACTTCCCTTTTCGCATCATCCATTACATTCATTGCATGTTTCATTCGTTCAAAAAATATTTTCCCTATCGGTGTTAATCGCACCCTTCTTCCTTCCCGAATAAACAAGTCAACTCCTAATTCATTTTCTAAGTTTACGATTTGTCTACTGACGGAAGATTGTGCGACATGTAAAGCGTCTGCTGCTTCTGTCATATGTTCTCTCACTGCTACTTCCATAAAGTACCGTATTTGTCTAAAGTCCACCTTTTCTCCCCCTAAATATCCACTTATGCAAAAAACGCATTAATATTATCGTTTCTTGATATTGATTCGATTATTTAAATAATTATAAAATATTTTATAATATCTGATAAATAATAACCTCATATTTATAAAAAAAATTACTTTTAACATAAAACATTAACTAAAAAAGGACTGATGCGTATGAAAACATTAGAAAAAGTTCAACATTCCCATACAGAAAATGCAATCAAGTATGTTCAAGAAGTGTATGAAACGGTAAAAGTACGAAACGCAAATGAAATTGAATTTCACCAAGCTGTAAAAGAGGTCTTCGATTCATTAGTGCCAGTCCTCGTGAAAAACCCTCAATATATGCGTCAAGCAATCCTCGAAAGAATCGTTGAGCCTGAAAGAGTCATCTCTTTCCGCGTACCATGGGTTGATGACAACGGAAATGTTAAAGTTAATCGCGGATTCCGTGTTCAATATAACAGTGCCATTGGACCTTATAAAGGTGGAATAAGATTTCACCCTTCTGTAAATGCAAGCATCATCAAGTTTTTAGGTTTTGAACAGATTTTTAAAAATTCATTAACTGGTCAGCCAATTGGTGGCGGTAAAGGCGGAGCTGATTTTGACCCGAAAGGCAAATCAGACGGAGAAATTATGCGATTTTGTCAAAGCTTCATGACAGAGCTTAGCAAGTATATCGGACCTGATATCGACGTACCAGCTGGCGATATAGGTGTTGGGGCAAAAGAAATTGGTTACTTATTTGGGCAGTATAAGAAAATGCGCGGTGGATTTGAAGCTGGAGTTTTAACTGGAAAAGGAATTGGTTATGGTGGAAGTTTAGCACGTAAAGAAGCTACAGGATATGGGACTGTTTATTTTGTAGAGGAAATGTTAAAAGATAGTAACCAACACTTCAAAGGAAGCACTGTCGTTGTATCAGGATCGGGAAATGTTTCGATTTATGCAATGGAAAAAGCGATCGAGCTAGGGGCAAAAGTAGTTGCATGTAGTGATTCAAATGGTTACATTTATGATCCGAACGGCATTAACTTAGATACTGTAAAACGTCTTAAAGAAGTAGAAAATAAACGAATTAGCGAGTATGTAAAAGATCACTCTAATGCAATTTACAGTGATCAATGCAGTGGCATCTGGTCGGTTCCATGTGATATCGCTCTTCCTTGTGCAACGCAAAACGAAATAGATGAAGAGTCTGCAAAACTGTTAGTATCTAATGGGGTAAAGGCGGTAGGTGAAGGGGCAAATATGCCATCTTCGTTAGAAGCAATTGAAGTTTTCTTGCAGAATGGTGTATTATTCGCTCCTGCAAAAGCGGCTAATGCTGGTGGTGTTTCTGTATCAGCATTAGAAATGGCACAAAATAGCATGAGACTTTCCTGGAGCTTTGAAGAAATCGATTGTAAGCTACAAGAAATTATGAAAAATATTTACCGCAATAGTAAAAAAGCAGCAGAAGAATATGGAGCACCTGGAAACTTAGTCGTTGGCGCAAACATTGCTGGTTTCGTAAAAGTTGCGGATGCGATGATTGCTCAAGGAATTATTTAAAATAAAAGTGCACCTTCGTATTTCCAAGGTGCACTTTTTGTTTCTTATTTTAACAATCCAACCATTTGAAGTCCGTGATAAATGCCGTCGTCTTCTACTGAATCTGTCACATGTTTTGCAACGGATTTTACTACTTCTTCTGCATTCCCCATTGCTACACTATTGTGAACTTCTGTTAACATTTCAATATCATTCAATCCGTCCCCAAAAGCATAAACGTTTTCCCTTGAAACGCCAAGCTTTTCGACAATTTTATCGATACCTTTCGCTTTCGAACCACCCTTTGGAAGAATATCAACCGAAACAGGATGCCATCTTACGAAATCAAAGTCATCATACTTCTCTTCATATTGCTTTTCCTCTCCTACTGGACAGAATAGAAGTGATTGGTACAATTCACGCTCTTTGTAATAGTGAGGGTCGTGTGTTGGGAACTGTTTTATTTTTAATGTATCAATACTTTCCTTTATAAATGGATGCTCTGGTACATTCGCTTTCATATCTTCATGATCCATATACACAATCGGATGCTCATTTTGTAACGCATCTTCTGTTAACTTAATAAGGGAGGTAATATTTAACGGATTCGAATATAATACTTCTCCATTTAACACAACGTATTGTCCGTTATAGCTAACGAACGTATTAATACCTAATTCTTCCCGTAAGTCTTCATACATGAAAGGTGCCCGGCCTGTCGCAATTGCAACGATATGTCCCGCTTCTTTTAGTTTCATAATCGATTCTTTCGTAGAGGCAGGTAGTTCTTTTTCATGATTTAATAACGTTCCATCTATATCAAAGAAGATAACGCTTTTGTTTGTCATGCTCTCTCCTACTTTCTATATGTATTTCGTGATCTAGTTAGCCAAAATAATGTAAGAATAGATCACTTCATTATTATTAGTCTTAGTGTAAGTTATGAAACGGCTTTCATGTCAACCTATATGTTTTATATTAGTATGGATAATGGAGCAAAGGAGAATTCAATTGGCATAAATCAATCGGGAGACGTAAAAGGAATCCCTCCGATAAAATCTCTTTCATAGCAGAATACATAAAAAGTCCTAATTATTATTTTTTTGAGCAACAATAAAAAACCATTTAGAGACATAGTTCTAAATGGTTCAAATTTGATATTTATTTTTTCATCTTATTTCCTCTCCACTACCTTCTCCCGGTTCAAAACATGCTTCACTGCTCCAACATATTCTGCGAGGGCTCGTTGACTTACTGCAGCTGCTGGATTTAGCGTTTCAAATCCGTGATAGGCGCCTGGGTACAGGTGAAATTCAACGTCGACTCCTGCTTGGCATAGTCGTTTAACGTAATCGAGTGTTTCATCACGAAATGGATCTAATTGCCCAACACATGTATACGTGTAAGGAAGATTTGTCAGGTCTGTTGCACGCGATGGAGCCGCATGAGCTGGGACGTCGTCTTTACCATTTTTCCCATTTAAATACATAGACCAACCTTTTTCGTTTAAATCATGATTCCAGATTAGATTGCCTGTAATCTCTAAACTGGACGGTGAATTGTTTTTATCATCAATCATCGGATATAGTGGCATTTGGAAGCAAAGTTCTGGGCCATTTCTATCGCGAGCAAGTAAAGCTAGCGCTGCGGTTAAGCCGCCTCCTGCACTTTGTCCGCCAACTCCAATTCTTGAAGCATCTACCCCTAGTTCATCCACCTTTTTAGCAAACCACTGTAGAGCTGCATAGCAATCCTCTAACGGTGCTGGATACGGATGTTCCGGTGCAAGACGATAATCAACGGAAACGACCACACAATTGGCCTCCTTAACAAATCGTTGACATAATAAATCATCACCCTCTGGGGCACCTAACACATATCCACCACCATGAATCCACAATAGTCCTGGAAGTTTCTCTGTTTTTTCTTTCGGCTCATAAATACGTACTCTTACGTATGGATTATCTTCAGGTCCAGGTACCATTCTATTTGAAACAACGACCTCTTCATCAACCGGTAGTTCTGTTAACTGCGCCGCATCCTCCATTGCCTTTCTCGTAGCTTGTACATCGTCTAAGTTTAACGGGGGAAAAATGTCAAGCATTGCACGTAACTCAGGATCAATTCTATTTTTCATTCAAAGCCCTCCTTTAATTATCCATTCGTTCCTATTTCTTGAGGTGCATGTCTTATATACTATATTACTTATAGTCGTTCTAATATTCTAAACTTTATAAAAAAACATCCAAAAGTAGTTTTTGGATGTAATAGCCTTTTATTATTCAAATTCAATTAAGTCTCGGAATTTTTCTATTACGTTTTCAGCCAAAATTCCTTCTTTATAAAAGTGGTTTGTATATACACTCAACAACATTTCGTTCTCTTCTTTCATTTGTATTTTTAGTAACACGTTATTAATAATTGATGAAAGCTCTTTGGCATTCCCATACATTGTATTCCAGGCGCGTACTTGCAATTCTATATTATCACTTAATGCTGCTTCTTCTAGGTCTTCCACAAGTACTGGTTCGGATAAGTGTGCATACGGATCTTCGTAAATATCTGTATAAATAAAAGCAATTGGATTATGTTCATCAAGATGATAGCTGAACTTTTCGTTGCCTACAGTAACAACATACTCTTTTCCAAAAAATTCAATCTCCCCATTTTCGAATTCGATATTAGGTGTTAGTAATTGAATAGCACATGAAACATCGGGTGTAATGAACCAATATCGATATTCGCTATTTAACTCGGATACATAACTTTCAAATGTTGTCTCCGCTAACTTTTCTTCATCTCGTAATTTCGTATAGAGGCTAGGTCGATAAAAATAATTAGCATCTAAACTTTCCATCGTAATTGTCCATTCACTTTCAGGACATTCGAACAATACACGAAACGCAAAACTATTGTCTCTTTTCTGTAGTTCGTCATATATAAACCATTGGCCAACTTCAATCGGATGATTCGTTTCTTCAGATATAACGTTTTTAAAATGTAAATGAATTAGTGATTTTGTTGAAAAACCACCATCTGTATTAATAATAAGCTGCAATGATTTGTCGTCACGAATGATTTGCTGAATTACCGCATCGTGCAAACTTTCTTGAAACACCTCTTGAACAGCTTGGGGTAAATACGTAATCGCCACTTTTGTTTGTTCGTAAGCCGCATCAAGGACTTGTTCGAACTCTTTATCAGCTTCTCGCATCCATTGAACGTAATCATCACGTACATGTTTTGGTAATGTTGGCTTGTTTAGTGTACCGTCCTTCACATACGGAATAAATCTGCTTGGCAAGGTCTGCAACAATTGCTCCTTTACTTCATCAAGCTCTTCTTTTAATCGAGTGAAAATGTCCTCGCCTTCTTCCTCCGCTTCCCGCAGCGCGATCTCCCAATGCTCATCTTCCTCTTGAATCGGCAACAAATTACACTTTAAAAACTTTTCCTTCGCTTCTTTTGATATATGCCACATACGTGAGTCCTCCAGTTTTTTGTAAACATTATTGATTCTTTCATAGTAAAAAAGAGACTACACTTCTATGTAATCTCTATTAATCTCAAAACCATTCATTTAGCTTTTTTCTCCATTTTTTATTTGATTGTGCTTCTAGTCTTTCCATATGCTCCTTATTTTTCACAAAAATACTGTAAGCAGAAATAATCGTTATTTTTCGAACTAATATAAAAACACCTATAGCAATAAAGGCAACAAATAATGGATAGTAAGGTACTAACACACCTAAAGCGATGTCTTGCCTCTCTAGTAAGAATCCGAGAAAACTAATTATTAGTAATGCGACACCAAGCCCGATTACAAAAGCATTCTTCCGCTTCACGTTTTCGTAACGCTCCATTAAGTTTTGGAGAGTTGTCGAGTCAAGCAACAGCATTTTTTTATCAAGCTTTTCATAGTCTGTGTTCGCTTTTACTATCACTGATACAATAGTAACTAATCCTAGTGTAGCAAGTAAAATAATAGGGATAACATAAATTTCTGGTTTGTCTTTAAAAACTAAATATGGAATTACAGACAATATAAGTAAACTAAAACCTAAAGATAAAGATTTACCTACTTTCGTATAGTAATCTAAATACCCTTCTACTTTCTCCTTGCTTACGTAATATCCATCATTTGAATGATCATTTTCTGACACGTTATCCTTTAACAAGAAATCTGTTGACACTTCAAAGATAGTAGAAATCATTATTATTTTTTCTGTTTCAGGATATCCTTGACCATTTTCCCACTTACTTATTGCTTGGCGTGATGTATTTAGCTTCTCTGCTAATGCCTCTTGTGAAAGTCCATTCTCTTTTCTTAACGCTAATAATTTTTCTCCAAATGACATATTTTTAACTCCCTCCTTAATCTTAACTAAATTGTACGAAAACATCACTGCTAACTCTATCATTCTATCGTTGCACTTTGTTAACAGTAAGTTGCGTTATTATATTTTCCAATTGCACAGGCGATTTGTTAGGGCTTTTTCAACTATTTCCCGAAAAATGAAATGACAAATTTTTCTTAAAATATATTTTACCATACAATACCACTTTAAAAGGTAATTTTCCCCATCAAAAAAAGCGAACAGCACATAGACTGTTCGCTTCATTCTTGACATTGTTATAACAACTGCATTGTCGTTATACACGTATTGTCACCTTCAAAAGTAGATATTTCGGATTTCGTTTCTTTTCCATCGTATTCAATTGTCACTTGAAATGTTTGGTCTCTCGGTAGCCATAAGTCGATAAATCCATTCTCCAAAGAGGTAATTGTTTCATCGACTACGACATTTCCGTTTTCATCTTCTATATATACATCAAACTCTTGTTCTACTAGTTCTCCTTGGCATCCTGTTAAGCTATGGATTGCACATGGGTGTGTTTTTTCCACATAAGGCGCAATCGAAACGAAAAACTCTTCCTTAGGAAGTTCATATGTTGTAACTTCTTCATCCTCTTCCGTTACGATTAGTTCATGTGATGTGATAGAAGCGGATACCTCTTCGAAACTACCAACACTATATTCATTCACTAATTGCTTAATGTCTACTGTTTTTGTTTCGTTATTGCTACATGCCCCTAAGATTAAAAGAAAGCATATTCCAATAATAGATAGTCCTATTTTTCTCAAGAAAGCTCAACTCCTATAATCTATTTGTACGTATTTTAACATATAAGTAATTAGCTTTTATGTTAAAATTGTTACAATCAATAGGAGTTTAGAGCATTACTTCTTCATTTACTTACGATTCCAAAATCGATGGTGACCTATAGCTGTGACAAACTCTTTTTCTATGTTCGTATAAGGGTCCGCAAAAACGACACCTTCCAAATTATTATGTTTATCATTTTGAATATAAAGTTTCCCGGTCGTTGCCACTCCAATTGGCTTAAAACTTTTGTACGCACCTTTCATATATTCGTCCACACGTTGATCAAAAACTGTTTGGTTTTTAGAGCGACCACCTACAACATATAGTGCATCTAATAACACGTGATGTGTTGTAAGAAATGTTTTATTCACTTTTAACTTCGCACCATCTGTCCCTGTTATAGTACCAAGCTTATCACTAATGACATCTATAAATATACCATTTTGCTTGAGCTCATCCATTACCTTCATAACTTCTCGCCCATTAAATCCTTCTCCAATTAGTACTCCTACTTTTAATGAAAAGGCAAATTTCGGGGTGTTCGCTTGGCTAACTGCAGGGGAGGTCACTGTTACAGGTACATGATTTCCGGCTGGAGGTTTTACTCCTACATTTTCCGCTATTGTAGTTGCCATTTCTTTATCTACATTCACAAACATATTTACAACTTGTTGACGAACAGATTCACTCTCCACTTTCCCTACTGAAAAACTAAAAGATTCAATAATATGCTGTTTCTCAATAGTCGACATACTATTCCAGAACATTCTTGCATGAGAAAAGCAATCTTTGAAACTATTGTCCTTTTGCTTACGACCTGCTACTTTTTCTGGATAATGAGCAAATCCTTCAGGGCTAGGACCTGGTGTATTGTTTGCAATCGAGTTTTTATAATAGTTTACTTGGTCTACATCTATTCGATGTCTCATATGACCATCTCGCTGATTATTATGAAAAGGACAGAGTGAACGATTGATTGGAAGTTCTGTATAATTAATACTTCCTAGTCGGTGCATTTGTGTCACTTTGTAAGTAAATGTTCTTCCTTGTAATATTGGATCATTCGAGAAATCAATGCCAGGAACAAGGTTTGTTATATCAAACGCTGATTGTTCTGTTTCAGCGAAAAAATTATCTACATTACGATTCAATGTTAACTTTCCGATTTTTTCGACAGGGATTAATTCTTCCGGCCATAATTTCGTTGGGTCGATAATATCAAATTCGTATTTAAATTCATCTTCTTCCGCAATCATCTGTACACCTAGTTCAAAAACTGGATATGCACCACGGTCAATCGCTTCTTTTAAATCTCGTCTATGATAATCAGGGTCAATTCCACCAATTATTTGTGCTTCTTCCATTAACAGCGAATGAACACCGAGTATTGGCTTCCAATGAAACTTTACAAATGTTGCTTTACCTTGATCATTGACAAATCGAAACGTATTAATCGGAAACCATTCCATCATACGCCAGCTTCTAGGGATAGTTCGATCCGACATTGCCCACATAACAAAATGCGCGGACTCTTGATTGTTCGCAACAAAATCCCAAAAATTATCGTGAGCAGCCGAAGCTGTCGGCATATCATCATGTGGATTCGGTTTCAGTGCGTGTTGCGAATCTACGAATTTAAATGGATCGTGTACAAAAAACACTGGGAACGGAAGTGATAGTAGATCATAATTCCCTTCCTCGGTATAGAATTTAGTGGCAAATCCTCGCACATCCCTCGCTGTATCCTTTGAACCTTTTCCGCCTTGAACAGTAGAAAATCGTACAAAAACAGGAGTGGTAGTAGTTGGGTCTTGTAGAAAGCCGGCCTTTGTAACCTTTCTCATCGATTTATACACTTGAAACTCTCCATGAGCACCAAAGCCTCTAGCATGTACGACCCTTTCCGGGATTCGTTCTTTATCAAAATGCATCTGTTTTTGGATAAAATGAAAATCTTCCATTAAAATTGGACCACGCGGCCCGGCTTTTAATGTAGCATCATTGTTAGCAACTTTTAACCCTTCATTTGTTGTTATCTTTTTACCGGTATTTTGAATACGGAACTTCTCTAGTTGTTTATCTTTACTGCTACCATCTATTTTCTTGTTGTTTCTTGATGACTGATCCATTTATTCACCTACCCTACTAAAAGTTAAACCAACTAATATATATGAAATTTCGTAGGAATAAGAACACCATCTAATCTAAACTCGAAAAGAACAGGACCAGTGTATCCACTGACCCTGTTCCTATTTAAAGCCCTTTTATCCACCTACCAGCCATTTCAATCCAATTTACAACCTCACTCTGAAGGTTTTTTGCACTAACCATCGTTTCTTCTGTTCCAAGTGATAAACCGTGAGCACCTCTAGGATAAATATGCATTTCTAATGATACGTCGTGCTTTGCAAGTGCGTTTGCAAACAACAAACTATTTTCTACTGGGACCGCGGTATCGGTAAACGTATGCCATAGAAAAGTAGGCGGTGTATGTGACGTTACTTGATTTTCTAATGACATTAGGTTAAGCAACGCTTTATCAGCTAACTTTTTCCCTAACAACGCTCGAAAACTACCTTTATGTGCATGTTCCCCTGATGTGATGACTGGATACGATAGTATTAGTCCATTCGGTTTTATTTGTTCCGGCTGTACGTCTAATATTTTGGGTAACGGGTCTCTATTCCAGAAAACTCCTAAACTCGCTGCAAGGTGTCCACCAGCAGAGAAACCCATTATAATGATTTTGTTTGCATCTACATTCCACTTATCTACATTCTTTCTAATTAACTTTACTGTTTTCGCTAACTGACATAATGCTGATGGAAATTCTGTTGGCTTTACACTATACCTTAAAACAGACGCATGAAACCCCATTGCGTTTAATTGAATCGCGATAGGTTCCGCTTCCCGATCGGAAGTGAACTCATACCCTCCCCCAGGGCAGACGACAACCATTGGCCTTTTTCGATTAGGATCGATTTCAGATGAATTATCCAATATGTAAGTATGTAACATGGCGACATCTTGTTTATGTTTCACTTCTATTTTCTCATGCAGCATATTCTTTTCCCCCTTCTCCCAACATAGATAAAGTGTACCACCCAAATGACATTTCTTCAGTACCATTAAAAACTTGTCTAAATGTTTGCACAAAAAAAGACGGAATAAACCGCCTTTCCATTAAACAGATTGTATCACCTCTTTAATTGACTCTGTCCCACCAATTACCTGAAACTCTTTCCCAATGGTGCTATCATTTTGTAATGTTGCAATAATTACCCTCGCTACATCTTCTCTAGCAACTTCTCCAATTTCCAAATCAAATCCCGCTTTTATCTTTCCTGTTCCTTTTTCATTTACTAATGCACCAGGATGGATGATCGTATAATCTAATTCCGTCTTTCTTAACCATTCATCCGCATAATATTTCGCTGCCACATATGGTGCGAAAGAAGGTGGGGCATCGAGAATAGCTTGTCGTCTCGTATCAAAGGAACTAATCATAATAAAACGTTTTATACCAGCTAATTTAGCAGCTTCTACTGTTTTTATCGCACCATCCAAGTCGACCATTATCGTTTTATCTTTTCCCGTATGTGGCCCTGAACCAGCTGTAAATACTATCGCATCGACGCCTTCCGCAGCTTTTGCAATTGAATCAATATCTCCCTCTAAATCTACTACTACCGTTTCGGCACCTAACTCTTCAAAAAAAGATGCTTGCTCCTTATTACGGATCATCGCCCTCGCATGTAAATGATCCTGTTCTTGTATAAAGGTTACTAACTGTTTTCCGATTTGGCCATTTGCTCCAACTACAAGTATTTTCATCGTAAACATCCTTTCTACAAATGTTTTAACTCTTTCCATTCATCTTAGAGGGATAAAATGACAAATGCAAACAGTCTGCTTATACGCTCATTTAACAATGAACAAGAAAAGACCCGCATTACGACGGGTCCGATTGCTCTTCTATTAGTTGTAAAATTTGTTCCTTTGTCGGAAGTGCTGAGATGGCGCCTTTTGCAGTGGCAGTTAAAGCACCACTAGCATTGGCAAACTGTAAAAATTGTTCATAGTTCTCGGCAAGTACATTCGTTAAATTTTCCGATGTCGTGCCAGATACGAGTAGTTGATATAAGAAACCACCTATAAAGGCATCGCCTGCACCAGTTGTATCTTGTACTCCGACCTTGTATCCTTTTGACTCCCACTTTTGCCCTTTCACGTAAAGGTCTGCTCCTTTTGCACCTTTCGTAAAAATAACAGCTTGGACATCACCGGTAAACAAGGAGTGAATCGCTTGTTCCGTATCAGTTAACCCTGTAATAAATTCTAATTCTTCATCCGAGATTTTAACAACGTGCGCATGCGGGATAAATTCCAAAATTGCTTCGCGGCAATCCGATGGGTTATCCCAAAGAGGAAGTCTCACATTTGGGTCAAAGCTAATAAGTCCACCACTATTTTTCATTAAGGAAATCGCCTTTTTATGCGCATGTTTCATTGGACTTTCTACTAAGTCTACAGAACAGAAATGTAGAATATCTCCTTTTTGGAACCAGTCTGCTTCCAGCTCATCTTCTTGAAAAAGTAAGTCTGCTGACGGTTTACGATAAAAAGAAAATTCTCTTTCACCATCTTCTGTTAACGAAACAAATGCTAGTGCTGTATTGGCTTCCGCTGTTCGGAGCACTTTATCTGTCTCTACCCCAACATCGTTTAACACTTCCAATAAAAAATCACCAAATGAATCTTGTCCCAGTTTTGTAATGATAGAAGCGTTATGACCATATTTCGCAACTGCGGCCGCAACATTCGCAGGTGCCCCACCAGGTGCGCGCTCGAAAGATACGACATCTTTAAGCGACACACCTTTTTGTTGTGGGATAAAATCGATTAACACTTCACCGATTGCGTATAATTTTGTCATACTCTCACCCTTATTTAAGAAATACCTTCAGAAAGTTCATATTTTGTAAAACTACATTCTAGCTTCCCATCGCTGTAAATTTTTATTCCGTTCGATTCACTCTTTGGAAAAACTCTAGTCGTGAATACAACTTCTCCGTCGTTAATGAAAATTTCAGCAATACTACGGTCTACTATTACTTGTACTTTCGTAATGTCTCCAATTTCAAGTTCCGCACTTCTAATTATACCGAACTCTTCTCCAAAAACAGCATCAAATTTTTCACGATTTAAGCTTACTACTTGCTTTTCTTTATTAAATTGTAGGACTAATCCTTCTGTATCTGATGCGAACAGTTCCACACCGAATGTAGAAGAGGTTTTATTTTGAAAATCTAGTTCCAGTTCGTACTGGCTAGATTCATGATCAATTTCTTTCACGCCTTCTACGGTCATTAGTTCTTTCACCTTTTGACCTTTTCTTAGAAGCTTCAATGAGTCCGCTGGCTTTTGAAGAACCTTCCCATTTACTAGATTAAGTTCTCTCGGTAATGACAAGCAATGTGCCCAATCTTCCTTATCTGTTGGATAGTCAATTTCCCCCATACCTGCCCACGCGTATAAAAAACGCTCGTTATTAGGACCAGTAAATGTTTGAGGAGCGTAGAAATCGAACCCTTTGTCTAACTCTTGATAAGTTTCTACATCGAATGTAAGAGTTTCAAGATTTAGCTTACCAATGACGTAAATTACGTTGTAAAGATTGTGGTAATCGTGTCCATCTGGCTTCAACCCTTGTGGAGATACGACAATCACATCTTTGCCATCCAACTCGAAATAATCGGGACACTCTAGCATGTAAACAGAGTCTGGGAGCTCTAAGTTTATGTTCAATTCACCTTTGAAACTCCAATCTATTCCGTTACTAGATTCATAGACTATGATAGCTCCAGTTAAATCGGTTCTTTGCGCACCGAGCATCATGTAATAAGTGTCACCTTTTTGAAAAACTTTCGGATCACGAACGTGACCAGTAAACCCGGATGGAACACCTTCTATCAACGGGTTGTTTTCGTATTTCGTAATGTTGCCATCCCTGTCCATAATCGCAAGGTTTTGATTCGCAGATCTCTCTTCCGCACTATATTTGATATTACCTGTATAGTACAAATAAAGCTTACCATCTATTTCGAGAGATGCTCCAGAATAGGCACCATGAGATTCATAGTCTTCAACTGGAACTATTGCTACAGGAAGTCTTTCCCAGTTTACTAGATCTTTTGACTTTGCATGTGCCCAATGCTTCATACCGTGCATAGCCCCGAACGGATACCATTGATAAAACACATGATATTCCCCGTTAAAATACGCAAGACCATTCGGATCATTAATTAATCCATACTGAGGATGAATATGAAAGTTAGGCTTCCATTTGGAATGTATAGACTTTAATCTTAGTTGCTCTAATTCTTCTTCTGTTGCTTCATAAATTGTTCTATATTTTGGTTCCGTATATCTTTCCATATTGACACCTCTCTCACACATCTATTAAACTTCGTAACTTGGTTTTTTAATTTTTGCGTATGCTACTGTAAAAATGAAGCCCATAACGATTGCTAAAATGTTTGCAATTAAATAATGAAGATGACCTCCACCTTGTGTCGCAACAATTGCAAAACCAGGAATTGCGGTTGCTCCAAACCCTAAAGCTGTAACATTTAGAAAATACACGTATGCTCCACCGAATGTAGCACCTAAACAACCTGCGATAAGTGGGAACTTATACTTTAAATTGATTCCGAATAATGCTGGCTCCGATATTCCAAATAGTAATGAACCGAAGGACGACACACCAATTTGACGTGCTTTATCGTCTTTCCAACGTAAAAACAAGTACCCAAGTACCGCTCCACCTTGTCCCATTAAAGCTACTGACATTAAAGGCATAATAAAGTTAAAACCTGTATCTGCTAACAGTTGGGCTTCCACAGCTCCAATGACGTGATGTAATCCTGTGATAACGACAATCTGTTGAACACCTGCAAATAAAATAAATCCGATAACCCCTAGATTTTCCGTTCCCCACATTAAACTGTACGTTAAGTAGTCTGCTAACGTACGTCCTAATGGACCGATAATAACGAATAATAATAACCCAGAAAGTGTTACAGTTAATAGTGGTGCTAAGAAAAGCTTAATCATATCAGGAACTTTTTTATTAAAAAACTGATCTAGTTTCGCTACGACAAGTCCCATCATTAGTGCTACGATAATACCACCTTGGAACCCTACTAATTCGATATTTAATCCTAATATATTAATCTGCTCTGCATTAGCATCCCCACTAGCAACAGCAAATGCATTTCCTAAATCCGGATGTAGCATAATCGCTCCAATTACTAAACCTAATACTGGATTTCCACCAAACCTTTTCGTAGCGGAATAAACAACTAGTAAAGGTAGAATCGTGAAAATACCAGTGGACATAATTTGAAAGAATCGATTAATCCCTGTAATAGACGGATACATTTCCACAACAGATCTTTCCCCAAAAACTCCTGGCTGACCTAATAATCCAGTAATCCCCATTAATAAGGCAGCTGCCAATAAGCCTGGAATGATTTGTACGAACACATCTGATAGCGCTTTTATACCACGTTGAAACGGGTTTTGTTTTTTAGTAGATTGTTCTTTTACATCACTTAAAGACATATCTGCTATTCCTGCTTCTACTTTAAATACTTCAAACACGTTATTTACAATACCAGCACCAAATATGATTTGTAGTTGGTCACCAGCGACGAACGCCCCTTTAACGTGCTCCACTTGTTCGATTGCTTTTAAATCCATTTTGTCATTGTCTTTTAAAACAATTCTTAAACGAGTAGCACAGTGAGCCGCCCCTTGTATATTTTCTTTTCCACCGATTAAATGCACAACATCTTTTGCTGCTTCGTTGTACTTAGATGTATTATTTTTACTCACGGTATATCCTCCTCTTGCATTCTACTAGTGAACCGGAACCGGTTCCATTTGTTTGCAAAAAAATATATTGTTTGAACCGGCTCTATAGCTTCGATACAGGAACCGGTTCCACGGATTAATTGTATTACGATTTTATTTGTATTGCAATCATTATTTTGAAAACGCTATACTTTTTTGACACTGTTCCCTTCTAGCAGTGTAAAGTCTGCTTTTTGGACACTCGGGACTTGTTCTTCATTAATGATGCTTATCATTGTTGTTGCCGCAAGATGGCCTGTTTCTTTATGCTTAAATTTAATGGTCGTTAAACGAGGCTCCGTAAATGTGGAATAAACATACCCACCAAAACCAGTTAAAGAAATATCTTCAGGTACATTTTTTCCTGTCTCTCTAATTGCTTTCATTGCACCTAACGCGATGTTGTCTGTTGCGCAAATTAGTGCCGTAAATTGTTGCTCCTTCATTATTTGCTTCGTCATTTTGGCTGCTTTGTCTATATCAAACTCGGTTTCATAAACGGTCGCAACATTTTTTCCTTCATGGAGCAGTCCATCTAAAACACCTTGTTTCCGTACTTTTCCTACGGCAACATCACGCTCATAAACTCCTAAATACACTACCTTCTCATGACCATGACCTGCCACGTACTTTCCGATTTCGTACCCTGCATTGTAATCATCAAAGACGATACAATGTACTGCGGGAGTTTCCTGACCGACGATTAAAACCGGTGTGTTCATAGACTGAATGACATTTATATGTTCATCCGTCATTTCTGTTCCAAAAAGGATGATGCCATCAACTTTTTGTCTTTCTAAATTCAGCAAACTTTCTATTTCTAATTCAATACTTTTACTCGTATTAATGATTAATGATGTAAATTGATTTTCTCTAAGTTTCTCATCTATTGCCATTAGGACTCTAGATGTTACATAGGAATCAAGAGCAGGTGCAATAACACCAATAAAGTTTGTTCTCTTTGACTTTAAACTTCTTGCAAAGGAATTAGGCTCATAGTTTGTTTCCTCAATGACTTTTTTTATTTTATCTTTTGTTTCCGGGCTAACTTGTCCACCGTTTAAATAACGTGATACCGTACTTTTCGCTACACCTGCTATTTTCGCGATATCATTAATTGTGACTTTCATTTTTGTACCCCCACACTACAAACCTTTACGTTCATAAACATTTTATTACTATAAATATACCTACTAAAGATCGTATGAACAAGTTGGAATATGAAACAGAAAAGATTTGTATAAAAGAAGAACTCTCAACAGAATATTTAGATTTTACGAAAAATTATATTTTGTTTCGCCTTTCGAAATGTTAAAATAGATTTATATTTTTTATTACATAGACAAGCGGACGGTAATCTGTCCCAACAAGGAGGAATACATAATGACAAAACGACCAATTACTGCAGACGATTTATGCCAGTTTAAGTTTGTAGGAGATCCTCAAGTATCCCCTAACAAAGACAAAGTAGCATACGTACTAACACATGTAGATCAAGAAAAAGATGGCTACTATTCTTATATTTACGTAACAGATCTTAATGGAGAAGGCAGAAAGTTTACATCTCATTATTCGAAAGATCATTTAGTGAAGGACGTTGCTCCTAAATGGTCTCCAGACGGTAGTTCCATTGCGTTCCGTTCCAACCGCACAGGAAAAAATCAAGTTTGGCTTCTACATACAGACGGTGGGGAAGCAGTTCAACTAACAGACGTAGTGCAAGGTGTTGGTGAATTCACATGGTCACCTGACGGTAAGCAGTTAGCTGTTACGGTTCATGGTGAGTTAAAATTGTCTACTGAAAAAGACGAAGAGAAGAAGGATAAAAGTGATGTAAAGGTGATCACAAGACTTCGTTACAAAGGTGACGGAGTTGGAATTTATAACGAAGATCGCAAGCATGTTTATTTATTTGATGTAGAAACAAAAGTTTTCACAAAAGTAACAGCTGGAGATCATGATTTTGGTCAAGCGCGTTTTTCTCCAGATGGAAAAAGCTTATTTTATGTTGGGACAAAAGCAGAAGATAAAGAGTGGGGTTACTTGCCGGCGATTTGGAAATATGATATTGCTTCAAAAGAAGAATCACTTTTCTATCAAGGAAATGGGTACGTTATGGCTCCTTCTTTTTCTCCAGATGGTAAATGGTTAGCAGTTGCGGGTCATACACGCGGAGAAAGAAGTCAAGGGAATGCGAATGTTCTTTTACTATCTGTTGAAACGGGTGAATTAAAAAATGTAACGGAGCATTTTGATTACACAGTAGGTAACCTTGTAGGCGTAGATGCGAAATATGATACGGCTGAAGGGCGTTTGATTTGGGATGAAACAAGTTCTAATATTTACTTCATCGCAACTGTCGGTGGCGACTGTCAATTGTTTAAAGTAAGTTTGGATGGGAAAGTTTCAGCTGCATTAACTCCTGGGGTAGCGTCGGTTACATCTTTTGATATCGTTAGTGACGATCAAGCTGTTGTTGTACTTGCAACTCCACATTCAACTGGAGATGTCGTAGTTCAAGATTTGAATAACGTGAAAAATTTTGTACAAGTAACAGATTGGAATAGCGAGCTTTACAATGAGGTTCATTTAAGCACTCCAGAAAACTTTCAATACAAAAGCACAGACGGCTGGGATATTGAAGGTTGGGTGATGAAGCCTTACGGATATGATGAAGGTAAAAAATATCCGATGATCCTTCAAATTCATGGTGGACCAGCAACTGCTTATGGGAATGGTTTACATCACGAAATGCAGCTAATGGCGGCGAAAGGCTATGTGGTTCTTTATACAAACCCACGTGGCAGCCACGGCTATGGACACGACTTCGTAAATGCTGTTATCGGGGATTACGGTGGTATGGACTATACAGATATTATGGCTGGTGTTGATTACGCGCTAGCAAACTTTGATTATATTGATCAAGAAGAACTGTTCGTGACGGGTGGAAGTTACGGTGGCTATATGACAAACGTTATCGTTACTCGTACAGACCGCTTTAAAGCAGCTGTTACACAACGCAGTATTTGTAACTGGCATAGCTTCTACGGAACTAGTGATATCGGCTTCTTCTTCACAGAATGGCAGCACGGTCACGCCGACCTTTGGGACGATTATGAAAAACTTATTAAACTATCACCTTTACATTATGCTCGTAACGTTAAAACACCAACGCTTATCCTACACAGTGAACAAGACTTACGCTGTCCAATGGAACAAGCAGAGCAATGGTATGTGGCGCTTAAACGTCTAGGCGTAGACACAAAGCTTGTCCGCTTCCCAGACGAGAACCATGATTTATCCCGCTCCGGTAAACCGAAACACCGATTAGAACGCCTTGAACATTTAATTGGTTGGTTTGAGGATAGAAGAAAATAAAAATTGACTGATTGGGTGTACATTTTCGATGGAAATACGGCTTTTCTACTTCTTCGTTGGAAGTAGGAGAGCCGTTTTATTTTGTTGTTCAACTAAATGCACGAGTTTTTTATCACCGGACAGCGTTTTATTTATCACCCACGGGCCTTTTTTTATCAACAACTTCGATTTTTTTATCAGCGCGGCCACTTTATTTATCAACGACTCCGGTTTATTTATCAACGCTCACCATTTATTTATCACTGACTCCAATTTATTTATCAACGCTCACCATTTATTTATCACTGACTCCAATTTATTTATCAACGCTCACCATTTATTTATCACTGACTCCAATTTATTTATCAACACTCACCATTTATTTATCACTGACTCCAATTTATTTATCAACACTCACCATTTATTTATCACTGACTCCAATTTATTTATCAACGCTCACCATTTATTTATCACTGACTCCAATTTATTTATCAACGCTCACCATTTATTTATCACTGACTCCAATTTATTTATCACCGACCTCGATTTATTTATCACCGCGCACAATTAATTTTGATACTGATTAAGTTGGCTTGGCTTCCGTACAACATCACGTTTGTTCTGAACAACATATTGAAGATTCTGTTCCACTTATCACAGTTTCTGTTCAACATGTTTGGATTTCTGTTCGATATCACAAGTTTTGTTCAACTCACCGCGGTTTCTGTTCCACTTCGCAAAGTTTCTGTTCAACATTTTTGAATTTCTGTTCAACAAACTAATATTTCTAAACCACACGTAGCAAATGCGTATTCTCAACCACATCCCACTCACGGATTATATTTTCTAATTTTAATCGTCCAATTAGATCCGGTTCCTATATTGTATGCCTTCGCGAAAGACCCTTGATTAATAGCAATGGCCATATTATCTAAGGAATTGACATATACGAGCGGTTGACCAATTCTTGTATCTGCAAACGAACGACCGTATGCCATTTGATTCAAATATACTTTTCGCTTCCCGTGTTTTATTTCCACTTCTACCATTTCTCCATATGAAATTCCTTGCGTTTCGAAAAGTTCACGACTGATGTTGCTCCAAAGGTTTCCGAATTGAATGTCTAAAATATCAATAATTCCAGTAATCTCACCGTCCTTCACTACGGCGTCATTGCAGCATAGTGTAACAATAGAGTCGACAGGCTGTAATGGGCCCACCTCTTCAAAAGATATTTTTCCAGACGCTAGCCTTGCAGCGGTGTAAGCATACACATCTCTTCCATGGAACGTATGGGATGCACCAGATTTAGGGAGTCGGTTCACGTTTTCATCTATTTCTCGCACTTCTTGAATCCCTACGTTGCGTTCAACATGAGATAAAGTGCCATTGTCTGGTGTAACGATATATTGACCTGCCATTGTTTTTGCTACCACACTTTTTCTGTCAGACCCAACACCAGGGTCGACGACAGATACGAATACTGTTTCTTCTGGCCAATAACTCACTGTTTGAAACAAGCGGTACGACGCTTCCCATATATTGAAGGGAGGAATGTCATGAGTTAAATTAAAAATAGAAAGAGTTGCATCTACTGAAAAAGCAACCCCATACATCGCGTTCACTGCCCCATCACTTAAACCAAAATCTGTTTGTAAAACTAACGCTCGACTCATCATACTTCTCCTTTCAATTTATAATTGCTTTTGAACATTTTATTCGCATAATATTAAAGGCATTCCTACGAGTTTTAATATCCTTTCCACACAAAAAAACACGTCCCTTCCATATTGGAAAAGGACGTGTTTTTTAAAAATAATATTACCATCTAGCCGTTAACATTTTTCTTCTCGTATAAAACTCTACTCCATCGGATCCATTTGCATGTAAATCACCGTAGAAGGAGTTTTTCCAACCTGAGAATGGGAAAAATGCCATTGGAGCTGGCACTCCGATATTTACTCCAAGCATACCTACCTCAATATTTTCTCTAAAGTAGCGGACACTACTTCCGTTTTGAGTGAATAAACAAGCCCCGTTTCCGAAATCAGACTTGTTCGTTAGTTCGATAGCCTCTTCTAAACTATCAACTCTTACAATGGATAAGACAGGTGCAAAAATTTCTTCCTTCCAAATTGTCATATCTGTTGTAACGTGATCAAAAATAGTTGGACCAATAAAGTATCCATCTTGATGATACGCTTCATCTTTACTTCCATCGCGGACTAACTGTGCACCTTCCTGAACACCTAAACGGATATAGTTTTCTGTGCGTTGTTTATGCTCGGGACGAATAACTGGTCCTAAAAACACATCATCGTTTTGACCGTCTCCAATTTTAATAGAGTCTGCACTATCCTTTAACTTTTGCAATAATGGTTCTACAACGTCACCAACCGCAACGACGACAGAACATGCCATACATCTTTCACCTGCTGAACCGTATGCTGCACCGATAATTTCCTTTACAGCTGCGTCTAAATCAGCATCTGGCATGACGATAGAGTGGTTTTTCGCTCCCGCTAATGCTTGCACTCTTTTTCCATGTGCACTTGCTTCCTTATAAACATACTCTGCTACCGGTTGGGAACCTACAAAGGAAATCGCAGGCACGTCTTTATGTTCTAATAAACTATTCACTACATCATGAGCACCATGAACAACATTAAGTACGCCATCTGGTAAACCTGCTTCTTTAAACAATTCTGCTAATCTATTAGCTAGTAACGGTGTACGCTCACTCGGCTTTAATACAAATGTATTTCCGACAGCAATTGCTAGTGGGAACATCCAACATGGTACCATCATTGGGAAGTTAAATGGTGTAATACCTCCGACTACTCCAACTGGATATCGGTACATTCCAGACTCCATATTTGTTGCGATGTCAGGCAACTGTTTCCCCATCATAAGACTCGGTGCACCAGCTGCAAACTCTACACATTCAATTCCTCTTTGTACTTCACCGTATGCATCCTTATATGTTTTCCCGTTTTCTAATGTAATCAGTTTTGCTAGCTCATCCCAATTATCAATAAGCAATTGTTGATACTTAAATAGTACTCTTGCTCGCTTTGGAACCGGTGTTTTACTCCACGTTTTGAACGCTTCTTTTGCAGAGGAAACTGCTTGATAAACATCTTCTTTTGTAGAAATAGGTACTTGTGCTAATTCTTCTCCTGTTGCCGGATTAGGAACAGTTAGATATTGTGTTGCATTACTTTCTTTCCATTCTCCATTAATAAAATTGTTTAATTTACCAACTGTAGTTGTCGTCATATAATCTCTCTCCTCTTTTGTTTATTGATTTTCTTGAAATACTTTCTTTAAAACATCTACAATAAATTGTAAATCTTCATCTGTACTAGAAAGTGGTGGACTGAGTGTTAAAATATTGTTAAAGCCTGCTACCGTATCCCCGTTTTTACCTACAATTAACCCTAGGTCTTTACACTCTTTTATTATTTTTCCTATTCTTTCGGCACTAGCTGGTTCTTTCGTATCTTTGTTTTCTACTAATTCAATTCCCATTAAAAATCCTTTATGACGAATGTCCCCTACATACGGATGATTTTCTAACTCTTTTAACTCTTCGTATAGTCGATCCCCTAGCAACGCTGATCTTGCCACTAAATTCTCTTGTTCGATAATTTCGATATTTTTTATTGCTAGTGCACAAGCAGCCGGGTTCCCTCCAAATGTATTAATATGTCTGAAGTGACTATTTTCATTACTAGACTTAAATGCTTCATAAATTTCCTTTCTTACTGCGGTAACAGATAAAGGAAGATATGCACTAGTAAGACCTTTTGCCATCGTAATAATATCTGGTTTTATGTCGTAATGCATGAAGCCAAACATTTTTCCAGTTCTACCAAATCCACAAATTACTTCATCAATGATGAGAAGCACTTCATGTTTTTTACAAATTTCAGCTACTTTTTGTACGTAAGATTTATGTGGAATTAAAATACCTCCACCAGTAATTAGCGGCTCCATAATGACACCAGCAATCGTTTCTTTTTGTTCCCAAATGATTTTTTGCTCTAATTCTTCTGCACAGCGGATATTGTATTCCTCCACAGACTGCCCTTTTGGTCTTCTATAATTATCAGGTGGCGCTACATGAAGAAACCCTGACGATAATGGTTCGTATTTATATTTTCTCAACGCTTGACCAGTAGCTGATAGCGCACCCATGGAACTACCATGATACGCTCGGTAGCGAGAAATAAACTTATACTTCGATGGTGACCCCTTTTGCTCATGGTATTGGCGAATTAGTTTGAACGCTACTTCATTCGCGTCTGACCCACTATTACTATAAAAGAAAACGTATTCATTATTTAAGTACTCATTTAATTTTTCACCTAACTGGATTGCTGGCACATGACTTTGTGTCATCGGAAAATATGCCAACTTTTTTAACTGCTCATAAGCAGCGTTTGCTAATTCTTCTCTTCCATACCCTACATTTACGCACCATAACCCTGACATACCGTCTAAAAATTTGTTCCCGTTATGGTCTGTAATCCACGATCCTTTTCCCTCATCAGCAATTAAAGGTGTATGGTTTTGCGAATAAGGAGTAATATGGTGCCAAATATTTTCCTTGTCTTTTTCTACAAGTAATTGTTTATTTTCTTTTACATCGTTACTCATAATGATTTCCTCTCCAATCACATAATTTTACGTATTGTAAAGTTTGCTCCTACATACTACCTATTTTTACACCCTCCTATTAACACACTAATACTTTTCATTGACACATAGTGATGTCTATTTAATAATTAATTTACAGACTATTTTAACTTTTTTCATTTTACACTTTGTAAAATGATTTCCATTTTCCTTTTACAAACAGGAGGGATGCATGTTGAAAAAAGATTATATACTTACCGTTCGAGATGTGTTAAACAGAGATACATTTCGTTTTGCGAAGCTACTTGCTGGTGAAGGAGGTTTAGATAAACAAATAAAATGGGCCCATATACTTGAATCGAAAGACTTTGAATCCTTATTAAATGGTAGCGAATTAATCCTCACTACTGGTGTTGGACTTCAACTAGATTCCCCAAACAAAAAAACGTATGAACAACTCATAAAAAAGAATGTAAGTTGTCTTTGTATTGAAAAAGGCGCATATTTTCATAGCCTTTCCCCAGAGATAAAAAAGCTAGCAGATAAACATAACTTCCCAATTATCGTTTTTGAAAAGGTCGTTAAATTTGTTGATATTACATTAGATTTACATACATTAATCATTAATCAACACTACCAAATGTTAAGCCAATTAAATGAGATTGCAAAAGAGTTCACTGACTTATCTTTAACTCATAATGGTACGTTGAAAATATTGCAAAAGTTATCAAACTACTTACAAAAAAAGGTGATGTTTATTACAAAGGAGGAACAATCCTTCCATTATCCACCTGAGTCTAAATCATTCGAAGTGATGGTACGTTCCAACTATCATAAATTACATCAGATGAAAAAATCCGAGATATTAACAATTGAAAAAGAGGAAATATTAATTTATCCTTCTATCGGGTTAGGGCAAGTATGGGGCCATATATGCGTGGAAGTAAATTGTGATGATGATAATGAATTTATCGTTTCCGTTTTAGATCGTTGCGCATCTGCCATCGCACAAATTTTATTACGAAATCGAACAATCGAGGAAAGAAAACTAAATCAAGAAGATGAAGTCGTCCAAAGTTGCATCCAAGGTAAAAATTATCCAATTGAAGAATTAATGACGCTTCTCTCTTTACCAAATCAGTTTAAACATGAGTATCAATTCCGGACAATCGTTATTCAAACAGACTTCGAAACGACGATTTCCTCGGACAATGAATGGGAGGAACTGAAATTACAATTATCCCTTTCGATCCGGACCCTTTATTCTCAACACAATTTTTTACCAATAATTTCGGTAAGAAAAAATCAAATTGTTATTATTTGTTTTTCTCAAATAAAAGAGTCTGTAACTGACAACAAAAACAAACTATTACAAGTAACAAAAAAAATCTTTTCTAGCATCTCCAATAAATTACATAACGCACAATTTGGGATTAGTAGTTTAATTACCGATGTTTCTAAACTAAAAGACTCGTATTCTGATGCAAAGAAAAGTATAAAGCTCCAGGAGACTAACATCATCACCTCACCTTTTTATGAAGACATCGGTATTCATCATCTTTTCTTTCAGCTAGAAAATAGGAAAGAATTAGATGCATTTGTTGAACAATACATTGGACCATTAATTCAATACGATAAAGAAAATGGGAGTGAGTTACTTCTTACTCTTTCGACGTATTTAGATTGTCTCGGTTCTAAGAAAGAAGCCGCAGAACAATTATTTATTGTACGCCAAACTCTTTATCATAGATTAGATAAAATTCACCAATTACTAGGTAAGGATCTTTTACAACCAACGAATCGATCTGCTATTGAGGTCGCAATAAAAGCTTACTACTTTCAATTAAGTAAGTCTTCATAATGTACAAAGTGTAAAATTGTTTCCCCTCCTATTTGACAGTTTGGTAGGTGAGTAAAAAGGTATTTTTCAATTATATTTATTATTAAACATTTCTGTATATTAAGAAAATAAATAAAAAGAGGGGATTTCATTGATCAATTCAAAACGTCTAGAAGATAGAATCACGAAACTCGCCAACATTGGGAAAGTTGGTGAAACGGGAGTTTCTCGCCTTGCTCATTCAATAGAAGACAAAAGAGCAATGGACCTTGTAGCCTCTTGGATGGTCGAGGCGGGGATGAAAACAGAAATAGATTGTTACGGAAATGTTATCGGTGTGTATGAAGGTACTTCCCCTTCTCTACCACGATTAGTTTTAGGATCTCACATTGATTCACAACCACGGGGTGGTAGGTTTGATGGAACGATTGGTGTCATCGGTGCGATCGAAGTAGTTCAAATACTGAATGAATCTAACTTAACTTTTGAAAGATCCATCGAAGTAGTAGCGTTTTCAGATGAAGAAGGAGCTAGATTTAACAAAGGTTTATTCGGTGTAAGAGGATTAACAGGTAATCTAACTGTAGAAGATCTTTTACGAAAAGATAGTGACGGCATCTCTAGAAAACAAGCATTAGAAAACATTGGAATTACAACAAATGAAGCATTCCCAGTTCGTTATACGAGTGATAATGTGTTTGCTTTTCTTGAAATGCATATTGAACAAGGACCTTTATTAGAAAGCAAGGAGTTGCCAGTTGGAATCGTTCAAGGAATTTCTGGACCCTTTGGTTAACGGTAGAATTTAGAGGTCACTCTGGGCATGCAGGAAGTGTACCGATGAATTTAAGAAAAGATGCATTAGTTGGAGCTGCAAGAGTTATCTATTTATTTGATGAATTATTAAAACAGGATCAAACTATTCCTACTGTAGGTACGGTCGGCTACATAGAGAATTTCCCGAACTCTCGAAATAGTATTTCTGATCGTGTTACGTTTACAGTTGATTTACGGGATATATTACCAGAACGTCGGGATTTATTTGAACAAAAGCTTTACGAAATAATTGCTGAAACGGTAGAAGAATATCAGCTTGATTATTCCATTTCAGTAGATACAAATAGTGAGCCTAAATATTGTGCTGATTGGATAAAAGATATTTTAAAAGATGAGCTGCAACAAATGGATCAGGTACCTTATGAATTGATGAGCGGCCCATTCCACGATGCATTAATGATGGCAGAGATAAGTCCTTTCGGGATGATTTTTGTACGATGTAAGGACGGTTTAAGTCACCATCCAAATGAATACGCTTCCATAGACGATATTACAACAGGGACCAACCTTCTCTATAAAGCAGTTCTTAAAATACTGTAAAATCCAAGTTTCAACAAAGGAGGAAATGTGTATGAAAGCTACGTTTAAAATGCCTAAAACAGGAAAAGGCTGGGCTTGTTTTGCTTTAATTTTATTTACAATCGCCCTAGGTGGATGGCCCGTTGTTCCTTTCCTAAATACTGAAACGCTTGTCCTTGGAATGCCCATTATAATGGCATGGTCTATTTTTATTATCTTTTTCACCACGTTAATGATGGTGTTTATCGATAAAATTGGAGGTGCAGATTGATGGAAATGTTTATCCCTCTAGCAATTACATTATCATACATGGTGATAGCCGTTATATTAGGGTATTCTTCCGGTAAAGGCCGTAATATGAACAGCGTCGAGGAATGGGGTGTTGGGAGCCGAAGCCTAGGACCAATTATTATGTACTTACTAATTGGAGCTGGTGGAGTAAGTGCTTATACGTTCATGGGTTCTCCAGGTTGGGCCTATTCAAAAGGTATACCCGCTCTTTACGTTGTCGTGTATTTAACGTATATGGGAATAATCGCTTGGTATTTTGGCCCAAAAGTTTGGGAGTTGGGTAAAAAGTTCAAACATGTAACACAATCAGCAGCTATTTCCGATCGATATGAAAGTAAATCTCTCGGTGCATTAGCTTCGTTTGTTACTTCTATCGGAATTCTTGCTTATGCCGTCATTCAAACTATTGGTTCTGCCTATATTTTAAATGTTATGAGTTACGGAAAAATCCCTACATGGGTTGGTGTTTTCCTTTCTTTAGGAGTCATTTCTATTTATTTGTACCGAAGCGGATTACGAGCTATTAGTATTACAAATGCTTTCCAAGGTGGACTAATGTTATTTGTTTCCTTTTTTATCGGCCTTTGGGCTACAAATCAATTTACAGGGGGTTATTCTTTCCGTCCTATCTTTGAACGAGTGAAGGAAGATATTCCACAATTTTTAACGCTACCAGGTGGGTTAGGTGATATGAGTGTCACTTTCTGGACTACTTCTATTTTAGTTTCTGTATTTTCGATTTGGCAAACTCACTGGATTCAATGGATGGGAGCAAAATCTAGAAGCTCCATTCGAAGAGCAGCTACTTTACTTCCGACTTATTATATTGTATTAATACCAATGATTGTAGTTGGTTTTATCGGTATTTTTACTTATCCGAATATCGCAAATCCGGATCAAGTTGCCATTACGTATGCATTAGAAAATATGCCTATTATCGTGGCAGGTTTACTTGGAGCAGGAACGTTAGCTGCCTCTATGTCATCTAGTGAGCCATGTGTTCACGCAACAGCATTAAGTTATAGTAAGGACATTTTACAACCAGCATTTAAGTGGAGTGATGACAAGGCTGGAATATGGACGAGAAGACTTATATTCCCTATCATGTTTTTTATCATTGCGCCAATTTCTATAATGCAACCAGCTAGTTTAGTCTACATTTTGTTAATCGGTTACGGTTTTATTGCCCAAGCATTTCCGTCTATCGTTGGTATGTTCTTCTGGCCAAGAGCGACTAAACATGGTGCTTTCTGGGGGATATTTGCTGGATTCGTCATTACAGTATTATTCTCCTTCGTTATCGCTCACCCACTAGGGGTTCATGCAGGTATTTGGGGACTATTAGCTAACTTCACTATTTTCATCGTTGTATCGTTAATGACTCAACCAGTAACAAGAAACACAGTCGAAAAATTCTTCCCAGACATGGTGGATGAACTATACGACAATAACATACCAACCGACCCTTCTATTCAAACGAAGCTAAATTAAATCACTAGTAACAATTACTATATTAAGAGGCTAAGACATAACAGAAATTATCATAAAAAAACGAACTATCGCAGTATTAGCGGAGGAAATATACGGAGACTCCAGCGGGAGGAAAGGCATAGGTGAGACCCCGCAGTGCTTTAGCACGAGGAGGCTCACCAGTACGAAAAGTGAAGGTGGCTCGCTCTGGCCCGACAAGCATAAGACAGACGCTGCAGTTGGGCGTTCTTTGCCCAACGGAAGTGACTGGCTTATGTCTCGAGGGCCAAGCCGCCGTAACTAGACACGCCCGCGGAAAGCGAAGTATATTTCCGGAGCGGGTTTTTCCACTCTACTATTTTGTTCGTTTTTACTTTTGATACATATAGTTATGTCCCCTCCTTCCCTTTCTATTATAAAATTACTAGGAGGTATGACTAAATGAATAACAACTATTTATTTTTTAACGGTGAAGTAATTACAGTGGACAACAATAACGCTATAAAGCAAGCTGTTTTCGTTAAAGACAATAAAATTATCGCTACTGGTACAAATGAAGAAGTGCTAGCATTAAAAGATGACCAAACAGAATTAATAGATTTAGAAGGAAAAACATTAATGCCCGGTTTCATAGATTCACATATTCATATTACTATGTATGGTACGAACCAACTATCCGTATCTTGTAAAAGTGAATCCGTTCAAACGATAGACGACTTACTGACCGAGTTAAAAAATAGTGCGTTACATACAGAAAAAGGGAAATGGGTTAGAGCTTGGGGGTTTAATGACACAACGATTGCAGACAAAAGATTCCCTACTCTTGAAGAGCTAGATAACGTTTCTTCTGACCACCCAATTATGGTCATTCGTGCTTGTGGACATATATCCGCTGTAAATAGTTATGCTCTCCGTTTAGCTGGTATTGATAAACATACCCCAAATCCGGAAGGTGGAAAAATTGACAAACTTGCAAATGGTGAATTGACAGGACTTTTACTTGAAAATGCACATATGAACATGTTTAGCATCGCTGCCTTTTCTGACGAAGAAATAGAAAAAGCACATGAAATCGCTTCGAACCATTTTGCAGAAAAAGGGATTACATCCATTCATGATGCAACTGGCTACGGATTAAATAATTTGCGATTATTACAACAATCTACCTTAAGCGGAACGATTAAACAAAGAGTTTATGCAATGGTTGGGTCGCTAAGTGATGCACACGAAATTGTAAAACATATAAATGAGTCTGGTATATCTACCGGTCTAGGTAACGAAAAATATCGTCTTGGTCCAGTCAAATTATTCCTTGATGGCAGTAGCAGTGGTCCCACTGTTTGGACTAGAGAACCGTATACAAGTGATCCGAATAACTATGGAATTCATTACTATACGCAAGAGGAAGTCGATGATTTATTTATTCCTGCTCATAAAAACGGTTGGCAATTTACTGCACATGCTCAAGGCGATGCTGCTATTGATATGTTACTTAACACTATCGAAAAGGCTAATGAGCTTTACCCACGTAAAAATACAAGGCATAGAATTGAACATGCTGGAATTGCAACACCAGATTTAGTGAAGAGAATGAAAGAACAAAATGTAGTTCCTACACCTAATCCAGCTTTTCTCCATGAATATGGCGATGGCTATGTGAAAAATTATGGCGAACGCGCGTATCAGATGTTTCCGTTAAATGATTATCTTAAAGAAGGTGTTCCGGCAGCCATTTCATCTGATTGTCCTGTTACTGATTTTACTCCTATTCAAGGAATTCATTCCGCGATAACTAGAAAGTCTCCATCAGGTGAAATAATTGGTGGAACGCAAAGAGTATCGCTGTTAGATGCTATTCGGATGTATACGATTAATGGTGCATATGCTTCATTCGAAGAAAATATTAAGGGTAGTATTGAACCTGGTAAACTAGCAGATTTGATTCTTTTTGATCGCTCCTTATTAAATTGTGAAACCGATGAATTATTGGACTCAGCCATTGAATGGACGATGATAGATGGTGAATTCGTCTATAGTAAAAAAAATGAGGTTGCTTACAAATGATAAACAAAAGCGAAACCGCCATTCGGTTATCTGGCACTGCGTATAACATAGGATTTGATCATGGCAAACTGGCAAAGGAAAAAATACATGTTAGTCTAGCCACGTATGAAAAAATGTTCTTTGAGAACGCTGCTCTTACATGGAAAGACGCAACAAATCGTGCTTTGTTACATGTAAATGCCATTGAAAAATATAATGATAAGTTTATAGAAGAAATGCAAGGTGTTGCGGACGGTGCAGATGTTTCATTCGAAGATATACTAGCACTTAATGCTAGAAGTGAGATCGCGTTAGTAATGCTAGATGGGTGTACTTCTTTTGCATTAACAGAGCCAAAAACTTCTGACACATGGCTTGCTCAAAACTGGGATTGGAAAAGTGCTCAAGCCAAATCTTTAGTCCACCTTTCTATAGAACAAAAAGACTACCCAACAATTAATATGGTGACAGAAGCTGGTATTATCGGTAAGATTGGCAGTAATTCAGAGGGAATTGGTGTTTGCTTAAATGCGCTTGTTACCGATACGTGGGAACCGAAAGTACCAATACATTTAGGATTAAGAGCAGTATTACAGTCTACTACCTTTGAAGAAGCACTTTCTAAGGTGGAGGAAAACCAACTCGCATCCTGTGCCCACTTTTTAATTGGGTCAAAATCGACTCAACTAGCTAGTGTAGAGGTTTCACCACACCATACGGTCAGTCGCACAACTAATAGCGGGATCTTAACTCATACAAATCATATATGTGACGAATCATTAAAAAGAAAAGTAAATGAAGATATTCTTCCTGATTCTCTCGAACGATTAAGTAAGATGGACAGCTTATTAAAAAATACGAAAATAACTAATGAGGCAGCCTTATTTTCCTTACTATCTAATCATCATAATCATCCGTATTCTATATGCCGCCATGAATGTAACGATGATAATGTACCTTACAACAAAAGAATGGAAACGGTATTTAGTATCGTAATGAACTTAACAAATAATGAATTAACATGGATCAAAGGAAAGCCTTGTGAAGTTTTAGTAAAATAAAAGAAGTCTGTGCTCCAGTAACTTAAGCTGGGCACAGACTTTTTATTTTAAAATATTGGGCAAACGTTAAAACGTATTATAAACATTTTCACATTCAGCCCCTGTCGGTTCATAGAAGCAATGGAGCTTGTAACGCCCTACTAGTGGTTGATTGTACCAAGTTGGAGGACAATCACCTGGAGGTCTAAAATACCATAAACTATATTTTGCTGGCCAAGGCCTTTCTCCTTTTACAGCGCGTTCCGCCAAGCGTATTTCGCTTTCTCGTGCACGTTGATAAAAATATCCATGTTGTACCGCTTCAAAAGCATGTTGTTGATAAATCATTTCAGGAATCGTTCGTAACCCTATAAAATCGGAGCAGTTTGCACGAATTCTATTAATTCCTACCGCTCCAACGAGTAACATACCATTAACTCCTTCCCCTTCTGCTTCCGCCCGTAGTAACCGTGCTAAAAGAGCTTTATCTGCACTCGTAGCTTTTACGACCGCCACTATTAATCACCACCAAGTCTAATAATAATTGCAGCGGTTCATCGTCCGTAAGACTCCCACTGTCAGTCATGGAAGACACTAACACCCCAATTGATTTAAGCTTCCCTTCATTATATTTTCCGACAGCTAAGCCTATTCTTATCAAGATATAGAAATAACACAATACAGAAAACAACATAAAGCAACAAAGATAGGTATGTTTTCCTAATTAAATATTCAGAACATTACAATTTTTGCGCATTTTGAACTATACCGATAATCAGCAATTGCCTTTATAATAATGATAGAAATGATATTTCATATTTTTATATTTAAATTGAAATATTATTTCTAATAATGTAACCGTTTACAAATTAAAGAAGGTGGGGAGTTTATCGATGAAAATGAAAAAAGGACTGAAGTACATATGGATTACGATCTTATTGTTCAGCTTGATCGTTCCTATGTTCAACAGTCAAGCAAAGGCGGCAGAGCAAATGAATCCGAAACACGAAATGCGTGCAGCGTGGATCGCAACTGTACAAAATATTGACATTCGATCTGGTATGAATGAAACAGCTTATACAGCTTGGGTTGTAGAAACGTTAGATTTTTTAAAAGGAAAAAACTTTAATGCTATTATTTATCAAGTGAAACCAACATCAGATACGTTTTATCCTTCCAATATCGATCCGTGGTCTAAGTACATTACTGGAAAATCGCAAGATACGGACCCTGGATATGATCCGTTGGCGATTATGATTGAAGAGGCACATAATCGTGGCATCGAAGTGCACGCTTGGGTAAACCCTTATCGTATTACAATGCCAGGAGAAACATTAGAAAGCTTAGCGGACAAAAATGTAGCGAAAAAGAATCCAGAGTGGGTTGTATATCACGGGCGTCAGTACTATTTAAATCCAGGTATTCCAGAAGTAAGAGATTACCTCATTAGCGTAGTCGAGGAATTAGTAGAAAACTACGATATCGAAGCAGTACATATGGATGACTACTTCTATCCATATCGTATTGCAGGCCAAGAGTTCCCAGATGAGGAGCAATATGAGCTATACGGTGAAGGATTCGATCATATTGACGATTGGAGAAGAGATAACGTTAACCGATTAGTTGCCGATTTAAATAATGCGATCAAAAACAAAAAAGAATGGGTACAATTTGGTATTTCACCATTTGGCGTATGGCGTAATATTGCAAACGATCCGACAGGAAGTAGAACAACGGCTGGTCAAACAAACTATGACGACCTTTACGCAGATACGAGACAGTGGATTAAGGACGGTTCTATTGACTATATAACACCACAAATCTACTGGAGCCGTGGATTTGCTGCCGCAGACTATACCATTCTATTAGACTGGTGGAGCAATGAGGTGAACACATACGCTTACAACACCCCAGTTAACCTATATATCGGTACTGCAGATTATAAAGTAGCAGATAATTTTGACCAAAACTGGTATAACCCTTATGAATTAGCAGGGCAAATTTTAGACAACAGAGCAAATGGAACAGCATTAGGCCAAATGCATTTTTCACTAAGACAAATTATTAAAAATAACATTGGCTACGCAAATATTTTAGAAAATGAAATTTACACAACGAAAGCAATTACTCCTGCAACACCTTGGAACAACGATTCACTACCGCAAAAACCAAATACTGTTCATGCACATAAAGAAGATGGACAGATAACACTTACAATTGACGATAAGAAACATTCCGACGCTAGACGCTATGTTATTTATCGATTTGAAGGAAATAAAGAAGGAGACTACAACAACCCTGCGAATATAGTAGACGTTATTTATACAAAGGATGGCGTTACAACATTTACTGACACAACAATTGAAGATGGAAAATCTTATACGTACGGTGTAACTTCCCTGTCTAACACTGGGGTAGAAAGTAAACATGCAAGGGCAGTAAGAGTGTTAAACCAATAAATAAAATAAACGTAGCAGCACCCTATTCGGGTTAGACTGCTACGTTTTTCTATTAAGAAATTGAACTCCATTCGTAATAAAAGGAATCGCTTCTTTTATAAACTCATCTGCTCCTACGGTTTTATCAGTTCTTCTCCACTCTACAGAAGCTCCATACATACCCCAACTAAGCATGATTGCGGTTATTTTTAACTCTTTTCTTTCTTCCTTATTTTCTTTTACTAACATTTTATAAAAAAGCACTTCCAATTGTTCTCTTATGATGCGAGCAATCGTATCCTCATACCCTCTATGGCAGCGGTTAGATAAGGAGATTTGGAAATTTGTTATTGCTTCAAAAATGTTCACGAACGTCTCTTCGATTAATTCACTTTTTTCATACAGCTTACTGTCTAAATTTATTAAAAGCACTTCAGATAACGCCTTTTCTAGTAAGTCATATATATCTTCGAAATGATAATAAAACGTTGCCCGATTTATCATTGCTTCTGTTGTAATATCTTTCACCGTTATGTCTTTAAATTCTTTTTTACCCGAAAGCTCAATAAAAGAGTCCATAATTAATTTCCGTGTACGGATAACTCGAGGATCTGTTTTTGATTCTTTCATGAAAATACCCCCTCCTTTTTTCAACAATTCCTTGCGTGTGTTGGATAAACAACAAATCCTTCAACTTATTGGTATGGAAAATTTCCAAACTATACTATTATTCAATTATAGCTTAAAAGAAAAGGAGAATCAGTTATGGCGAACAATAATAATTTGATATGTGATGTAGAAACAGGTGTATGTGGTGTCGTGGACGATAACGATATGGAAGTAATTGATTTAAACAAACCGGAGAAAAAGATAAATTTATATTATGTAACTGACCCTATTTGCTCGCATTGTTGGGCGCTTGAACCTACCCTTCGTCGTTTAAAAGAAGAGTACGGGCATTACTTTAATTTCCATACTGTTATGGGTGGATTATTAGAAAAATGGGGCGATGGGCCAGTAGATCCTGCTAATGGCATTTCTGGGCCAGCTGATGTTGCAGGTCATTGGAGAGAAGTTGGTGAATATTCACGTATGCCGATTGACGGGTCATTGATGATTACAAACCCTGTTCAGTCTTCATTCCCCCCATCTCGTGTCTACAAAGTCATTCAAAAAAAGCATGGCGATGAAAAAGCAAACGAATATTTACGCCGTGCGCGAGAAGAGCTATTTGCGTTCAATGCAAATATTGCGGAAGTATCTGTGATGATTGAAAATGTAAATAACTTAGGTCTTGATGGTGAAGAAATTGTTAAGGAAGCAGGAGGTCCTATTGGACAGCAATTATTGAACGAAGATTTTGCCCTTACAGCAAAATTAGGGGTGAGAGGTTTCCCAACCATTATTATGGTCAATGAGGAAGATAAAGGTGTTAAAATGGTCGGAAGTCGTGCTTTAGAATATTATGTTTCTGGGTTAGAACAAGTTTTAAAGGAAGAACCGAAACGAAACGAACAACCGTCTCTGTCTAGCTTACTGGAAAAAGAAAAGCTGTTATGCGCTAAAGAAATAGAAGTAATGTATGATGTAGAACAGTCTGATTTACAAGCTTTCATTAAGGCCCAGTTAGCTGTCGGTAGTTTTGAAGAAAAGGAGTTACTTGGAGAGAAATATTACCGTTTCCTCTAAATATCGGGATAGGTAGTGCATTTGGGTGGGGAAAAACTAGATGTTTTTCCCCACTTCTTTTTTAGGGTGAATGTTGTGCTACGGTTTCTCGCTAATTCCATTTTTCGCGATAATTTCTTCAGCCATTTGAGCCTCTTTGGAGCCAGTCGGAGCTACTTTTGGGCCAACCGAGCTACCTTTTGTGCCAACCGAGCTACCTTTTGTGCCAACCGAGCTACTTTTTGTGCCAACCGAGCTACCTTTTGTGCCAACCGAGCTACCTTTTGTGCCAACCGAGCTACCTTTTGTGCCAACCAAGCTACCTTTTGTGCCAACCGAGCTACCTTTTGTGCCAACCGAGCTACCTTTTGTGCTAACTGAATCGCTTTTTCCTACCGGTTTATACTAGCGTTGAAAAGTAAAGAAGCATAATTCGCCATTAAGGCAAATTATGCTTCCTGCAAAATACGCGTTTTAATTTTGGGACTACCTTGTTTTTTTTCAATAAAACCTAATGTTTCTGCTGTTGTTTGGTGTATCTCTTTAATTAGATCTGGCTTCTTCAATAGTGAAACCCCATATGAAGGTACCATTTCTTTTATTTTTGGCTTCCATTCATCGATATGTTGAGGGAAACATTTTTCCATTAATTCTAACATAACAGATACTGCTGTCGAAGCACCTGGCGAAGCGCCTAGCAATGCTGCGATGGATCCATCCGCTGCAGTAATTACTTCTGTACCAAACTGAAGTGTTCCTTTTCCAGCGTCTGTATCTTTAATCACTTGCACACGTTGTCCTGCTACAATTAGATCCCAGTCTTCTGCTTTAGCGTTCGGGATGAACTCACGTAACTCTTCCATCCGTTGTTCTTTTGAGAGCATGACTTGCTGAATTAAATATTTCGTAAGCGCCATTTCTTTTGCGCCAGCTGCTAGCATCGTTAGTACATTGTACGGTTTTACAGAAGTTACTAAATCAAACATGGATCCTGTTTTTAAAAATTTCGGTGAGAAACCAGCAAACGGGCCAAATAGTAATGATTTCTTATTATCTATAAATCTAGTATCTAAATGGGGTACAGACATTGGTGGAGCACCAACTTTTGCTTTCCCGTATACTTTCGCATGGTGCTGTTCAACGATTTCTGGATTATTACAAACCATAAAAATGCCGCTTACAGGGAATCCGCCGATACCTCTACCTTCAGGAATGCCTGATTTTTGTAGTAAATGTAGACTTCCGCCACCGCCACCAATAAAGACGAATTTAGCTGTATGACGCTCTACTCTACCTGTTGCTATGTTACGAACTTTTAATTCCCACGATCCATCGTTCGTACGTTTCATACCATCTACATTATGGTTAAAGTTGATATTGACATTTTTGCTTTCTAAATGGGTAAACAATTTGCGAGTTAAATCCCCAAAGTTAACATCTGTTCCAGAGTCAATTTTTGTTGCTGCAATTGGCTCGTTTACATTGCGATCTTCCATAATAAGCGGAATCCAATCCATTAGCTTTTCTGGATCTTCCGTATATTCCATCCCGTGGAACAACGGATTGTTTGAAAGCGCCTTAAAGCGTTTTTTCAAAAAGTGTACATTTTGTACCCCATGCACTAAGCTCATATGAGGTAATTGTTTAATAAATTCTTCTGGTTTATTGATAAGTTTTCTGTTTACAAGATAGGACCAAAACTGCATCGAAACTTGAAACTGTTCATTAATTTTTATTGCCTTGCTAATATCAATTGAGCCGTCAGGTTTTTCAGTAGTATAGTTAAGTTCACACAATGCTGCATGCCCTGTTCCGGCATTATTCCATTCGTTAGAGCTTTCCTCTCCTGCACTTTCCAGTCTTTCAAACACTGAGATGTTCCAGTCTGGCACTAATTCTTTTAGCAGTGTCCCCAACGTTGCACTCATAATACCAGCACCAATTAAAATAACGTCTGTTTTCGTTTGTTTGTTGCTCATATTTATCGCCCTTATCCCCTAAGTTTTGTAGAAAGATTTGGTCGCGCTTACATTAACTCTTAAAGACTAACGTACGACCATTTCTTTTCCGTTTATCAATATTATTCTATTATTAGTGTATCATTAATTATTAAAAAATTAAAATATTTATTTACTATTATATAAGATACACAGATAGAAAGTCACCTGTTTGTTTAATTCAGAAAAAAATGGTTTAAAGCATTAATTTGTTAGTTTGTAATTGTTATTTTAGCCTACTTTCCAAAAGCCCTTTAAAATTATCACGATAGTACCATACTAATATCCCTTCCAATAATGTGATGAATAAAGCAAGTAATAACAAATCAGAATCTACAAAAATATGAAATGCGACTATATTAATGATTATGCTTGCTAATGCAGTTAATGCTAATGGAACATATTTACGAACTATAAGTAAAATCCCTGCAACTATTTCTACACCCTTTTCAAGCGCTAAAAAGTATCCCTCTCCTAAAAACTCCATGGCGGCTGGACTTGTAGGAGCAAACGCCTCATATCCGAATAAAACCACATATCCGTTAAGTCCTGCTCCGAGAAAAATAGTGCCTAACAATATTTCTATGATACGAATAAATAGGTTCATTTTTTTCCCCTCCCAGTTTCCAACATATACGTTAATTTTTCTGGATTGCGAATTACAAATATTTGCGTTACCTGTTGATCTGTAATCTCAAAACAGACGGCACTGCTCGGTTCTCGGTCACTACTGATAAAAAGTCCTGGCTGGCCATTGATTAGTGTCATTTGTATGGATAACGACGTATCATCACTGTATTTTTGTAATAAGCCAAATATAAATCGAGCGATTCGTTTACTTGAAACAATCGGAAATATTGCTGCGGTAACTTTGCCGCCACCATCGCTGTATAAAATTGCGTCCTCTTTCAGTAGTTGAAATAGTTCGTCTGTATTTCCAGTCGTTACGGCAGAAACGAATTGATTAATTAGTTTTTCTTCTTCATCCCTACCTACATTATTCTTTTTTTTAGATTCATGGAAATGCAGCTTTTTCTTCGCTCTACTCAATATTTTCCGACAGTTTGCCGCCTCTTTTCCTATGAAACTCTCCATCTCATCATAGGAAAAAGAAAATACCTCTCTTAATACAAATACTGCACGTTCAACCGGGTTAAGTTTTTCTAGTAGTGTTAGGAGCGCGTAGGAGAGTTGGTCATGTTGTTCGATAGAATGCAGCGGATCTTGATCTGTATTTAACGGTTCAGGGAGCCACGGTCCGATATAATGTTCTCTTCTTTTACTCGCGGATTTTAGATGGTCAATCGTTCGATTAGTGGCCATTTTACACAAATACGATTTATAATCTTTAATATTGTTCTTATCAATCTTATGAAAATCTATAAAAATATCATGAACGATATCTTCCGCTTCCGTCATACTTCCTGCCATCTGATAAGATATGGATAAAAGTAGCGGTTTATACTGCGTATATGCTTCCTCCATTTCCATCGTCGCTACACTCCCTTTTTTCATTTAATTCAATAATGCTCATGGCCGCTTGCTTTGCACTAAAAAAAGAACTGTCAACTAACATTCCCTCTGCGCCAACCCAATCTCCGGCAATAAATAATCCTGGAATCTGCTCCATTTCATTTTTTTGTTTTTTCATCATACTATTAGTTACTGTTATGTTCGGTAGGTAACGTTTTGATATAACATGTTTTTCCCAGCCTGGTTGAACTCGACTAAGAAACTGTTCGAGCTCCGGTTTTAAATCCGTTCTAGGTTCATTAATGCTCAAATATTTCATTACGTGTATGACGGAGTGGCTTTGATTGTCACTTAATGTTGCGACGTTGGAATGATTAGAAAAATAGAGTGGATGGTCCATGCTCAAGGCGAATGATACTGTAGGATTCGGTATATTGTTTAGCACTATATCCAGACATGCTGCCCGGACTGGTATAAGTTCATTGATTGCATCTATTTCATAGCCCTGAAGGAATTTCCTCAACTCATTTGGGCTTGCTGTTGATAAAATATATGGTGTGAAGATTGATTTATTGTTACTTAATTTCACTTCAAACTGTGGAAATTTCCCTTTTATTTGTTGAACGGAGGCTCCCGCTTGAATAATGACACCTAATTTTTCCGCTTTCTCTTTTAACTCCTCTATAATTGACTGCCAACCGTTATGAACATAAATGGCTTTTCCTAATTGCAGCTGCTTAAATGCAACTTCGGCACGAAGCCTATCAGGGTCGTTACAGTAAGAAGATAAACGTATAAGCATGAGAATAAATTTCTGAACACGTTCATCCTTTATATTTTCATGAAGCCATTGGTCAACGGAGATCTCTCGGTTGCTCTTTAATTTTTTTGTTTGTAAAAGTATAAAAAAGCGGAGTAATTCCATTTTCCCTCTCCAATTAAATAAATCACTAGTTAATACAGAGAAAGGGTTGGCGGGAAGGTTATACGGTGAATCATTGTAAAACACCTTTCCCCCGATGGCAGGGCTATTTCCTTTTGGAGAGATGCTTAATTCCGCTAATATTTCTAAACTTTTTCCTTTTGAATATAAGGCATGTGGTCCGAAATTGACATAACTACCATCCATCACTTCTGTTTTTGCCCGACCACCTATCGTTTTAGCTTTTTCGATTAATGTAACGGATAATCCTGCACGTGCTAAATAAATAGAAGCAGTAAGTCCAGCAATCCCTCCACCAATTACAACACAATTTCTTTCTGTATTCTTCATTGTCATCATCCTCCTATTTTACAAACAAGACGATTAACTGATTTATTTTGTGACAGATTAGAGATTAATTTTCTTTTTTTGTTTACTACTTATTTCTATAGTAACAATTAAAAACATAGCATCACGATACATTTTAGTAAAAATTAACTATTTTTCCAATTGTATATTGAATAATGTCTAAATTCATGTAGTATATGGAATAGGATATCCACTAGGGGAGCCAATAGGCTGAGACGTCGCTTTACGCGTCGGACCCTTTGAACCTGATCTGGTTTATACCAGCGGAGGAAAGTGGTGCATCGAGTACGTTTCGTATGCTCATGCTTCTCTTTTCCATGGAAGAGGAGCTTTTTTATGTTGTAAAAAGAGCTCATGCGTACCCCCTTTCGCATTGTCTTCCATGGGTGAATGTGGGTGTTCTTCTTAAATTAATTTGGAGGAGGAATACTACATGACATTTTCAAAACAGTTAAGACAGGAAGCAGACCCAATCTTTGAAGCAATTTTTGAACATCCTTTTGTAAAAGGAATTGGAGAAGGAAATGTACCGAAAGAAGCACTCATTCATTACGTACAACAAGATTATGAATACTTAACGACATTTTGCCGTATTTATGGTCTTGCGGTTTCTAAATGTACAGACAGAGAAGATATGACGTTTTTCCAGGAGCAAATAGGGTTTGTCTTAAATGCAGAAATACATCCGCACAATAACTTTTGTAAGGTTGCAGGTGTTCGGTACGAGGATTTACAAAAAGCTCCACTTGCTCCAACCGCACATCATTACACACGCCATATGATGGAGGCTGCTACAAACGGTACACTTGGCGAAACACTTGCTGCACTCGCCCCTTGTCCCTGGACGTATTGGGAAATTGGTAAAAAGCTGATGATGGAAGTAAAACCGACACCAGCTCATCCTTTCTACGAATGGATTGCATTTTATGGTGACAAGGAAGTTAGTACCATCACTCAAACATTTATGGATAAAATAGATGCTTGTGCGGCCAAAGCTAGTGAATACGAAAAAAAACGCATGCGTGAGCACTTTATTACGAGCACACAGTTAGAGCATCAATTTTGGACAATGGCATATACACAAGAAACATGGCCTGTCCCAATTAAATCTATTCAAGTTATATAGATCATCTTTGTAGATATTAAAAAAGCGTTTTGGATTAATATCCACAACGCTTTTTAAAAATTGATTTAAGAAGCTTATCTAACTATATACCTAACCCATATCTTTATATCTCATTAACTCAGCTTCTTCTTTATATGAAGATGATGCTCTGACGGTTTCATATTATGGGCATACTTTATTACTTCTATCACAAATTACTAGCTCCTATACTTCGTGTCCTAGAAGCCATTCTAACCGTTTCATTTTAAGAGATTCTGGACTGTTCCGTAACAGTTGATTTCTAATAAAAATTGCAATTGGATTTTCGAGTTGCATCATTCTTCCCATTGCTCTAGAACCTTTTACGACTTTAGCAGTTCGGCCGTATCTTATTTCTTCATACTGTTTTAATGCTTTCTCAACTTCATTCGGGTAATCGTCAAGACAGCGAGAGAGCACTAATGCATCTTCCATCGCTTGCGCCCCACCTTGTCCTAAATTTGGTAGCATGGGATGGGCAGCATCACCGAGCAGTGTAATCTTTCCGTTACTCCACGTGTTCATCGGTTTTCTATCAAAAATTTCATGAACAATTATATTCGATTCTTCTGTTGCTTCGATCACGTTAGTAACTGGCTCCCACCAGCCGCTAAAATGATCTAAAGCGATTTTCTTTGGATGAGGGGAATTAATAATAGTGCCACTTTCACTATTTATAGCTGCAAACCAAAAGATTCTTCCTTTTCCTAAATGGGAGAACCCGAACCTTTTTCCATGGCCCCATGCTTCGAAACCTCCACCTAGTTCCATAGGGAAACGTGCATCCTCATAGACAGAAATTCCTCTAATAGCTGTAAAACCAGAATAACGTAAAGGGCTTGGACCAATTACCCTTTTTCTAACTTCGGAGTGTATCCCATCAGCACCAATAACTAAATTATCTTTAACTACATCGCCATCTTCAAAGACTACACTTACTTTTGAATCACGCTGTTCTATATGTACTAATCTTTTATTAAGATTCACAGTATTTTCATTTAATGCAGAATGTAATACTTTTTGTAAGACGGGACGGTATATTAAATAACTATAGCTCCCATATCTCTGTGCCTGTTCATGAACAGGTACATTCACTAATGGTTTTCCGTCCCATGTTCTAATTTCGGCCTTTTTAACCGGGGCACCCTTTTTTCTGATCTCAAGTGCTAGTCCTAATTTTCCCAACACTTTTAAGGCATTCGCAGACAATACAATCCCTGCACCAACATCCTTGAGTTCTGTAGCTTTATCGTAAACAGAAACGTTCCATCCTTTCTGTTGTAAAGCAATAGCCGTACAAAGGCCACCTATACCAGCACCAATTACAGTCGCAGACTTTACATTATGTGATTTCTCCAAACTGACCACCTCTTTGCTTCTTTCCCATAACTTCACTAAGTTTCCTTTAAGTTAAAAAGGTGCGAAATGTTCTATTTGCGCACCTTTTTGATGATTCTCTTCGAATTAAAATTTGCTTCTCAATTCACGTTCGTTCACTTCTTCGTTACGAATCATTTGTTCTAGTTTTTCAATTAATCTATCGTTTACTTCAGGCGTTTTTCTAAAAAATGCTTTTGTCTTTTGCTTTTTTAAAACGGACAACATGTATTTCTTTTCTTCAAACGTAAACATTTTCCCTCTCCCAACGTCTTAGTTTCTACAACATTTACATGGGGATTTACTTTATTTTAACATGTTATTATTTGTCCATTGAATAGTTAATTATCAAAAAAAAACCAGACCCTATACTAAGTATAGGACTGGCTTTATGAATACTAGTTGGATCTTCGAAAGTGCATATTGAGATCCTATTTGTTTACTTAATTAAGTTTTCTTGTTCTTCTTTTCTAACTTTCCATAGACTATATAAGTGTGTTGCAATTACTTTAGCAACAGCGTATGTCGGGATTACTAATATCATTCCAACTACTCCGATGAAACGGCCTGCAACAAGGACAAGGATCATAACCGTAACTGGATGGATCGACATTCTTTTTCCAATTATTTGTGGTTGAACAAAAATACTCTCGATTTGCTGAATTACGACTACAATAATTAGGACAAGAATTGCTTGCATAGGAGAGTGTAGTAAGGCAACGATAAACGAAGGTATTGCGCCGATCCACGGACCTACATACGGAATCACATTCGTTACCATACCAAATATCGCAAGCACTAAAGCGTACTCAAGTCCAATAATACTAAATCCTACATAATACAAAATACCAACAAAGGAACAAACAATTAAGACACCTTGAATGTAATTACTTAACGTCTCATCCATATTCGTTAAAATCGGCCTTACCTTTTGTTGTTTATCTTTACTAATAAAGTTCAGAACAAAATGCGGAAGTCTTTCCCCTTCTTTTAACAAGTAAAAAAGAATAAAGGGAACGATAATGAATAATAGTAACGTATTAAAAATAGTACCAATAACAGAAATCGTGTTAGTAACAAGGTCACCTACTAGCCCACTTGCGATGACAACAATTTGTTCGATACGATCCTTCCATTCGAATGCATCTTCTAATCCAAATCGCTGAATTAAATCATTCTCTTGAATAGTGAGTAGTAACACTTGTAATTCCTTCACAATGACCGGCATGCTATTAATTAAGTTAGTAAACTGTCGTTGTAATTCCGGGCCAATAAAAGAAAAAAGCCCGACGCCTAATCCAACTAAACCGATATAAACTAATAAAATCGCAATTCCTCTAGGCATCTTTTTACTTAAAATATGTACGAGTGGTCTTAATAAGTAGAAAAGCACTCCAGCTAGAAGAATCGGTACAAACAAGGTTTGTCCAAACACTATTACTGGTCTAAATATCCAGTCAACAAGGGACCCTAAATAAATAATTGCAAAAAGTAAAAGTATAACTGACCCTACTTGCATAATTTTGTAATACATTGAATTATTCTCCTTAATTAAAATAATTATATTGTGACAGAATATAAGCTCCTTTGTCTAGTTAAATTTCTGTAAAATTTCGACAACGACACTTCTTATTGTACAAGCCTTTTATGTTATACGTTTAGACTTGTATTAAGGTTTCTTTTTTAAGAAATATTTTTAAACTAAACGTCTCCTAAAATGGCCATTTACTAAAATGACTCCGATAATAATAATGAGGCCGCCTGTAACACTTGTTATTTTTACCTTTTCATGTAGGAGGATGACAGCAGCGATTACTGTAAAAACTGGCTCTAAGTATATGAAAACAGAAACTTTTGATGCTTCTAGTACTTCTAATGCCTTTCCCCAGTACCAATATCCTACACCAGAAACGAAAATCCCTAAAAAAATGAGATGTCCCCACTCCGCATACGCTAGAGACTCGAATTTCTCCCAACCTCTTTGTTTCATGAGAAAGGGTAGTGTAAGGATAAATCCAATAAAACTTATGTAAAAAGTTAATACTAGCGCCGGTAAAGGAACATTTAATTTTTTTAAGAGCACCGAATAAACTGCCCAATTTAATGTGCTTAATATCATAAGCATATAACCAATATGGAATGAAAAACTAAAAGATTTACCCGTTCCTGTTGCTGTAATTAAGAACACACCGCATATAGCAATAATAATGCCAAAACCTTTAGAGAATGTCATTTTCTCATGTAGAAATATCATGGAAAGAAATACAGTAAACACTGGAGAAAATGTAATTAGCCACCCGGCAGAAGAAGCATCAATCGTTAATAGAGCACTTGCTTGCAGAAGTTGATGGACAAATACCCCAATGATGGAAAGTACGATAACATGAGGAATATAGCGGATTGGTAGCCTCAAAGAATATTCTCTTTTTATAAGTATTAATATGAGTAAAAACGTTGCCCCAATCCCAAACCGACTAACTAGCAACGTGAAGGGATCCAATTTGTCTATAACTGCCTTTGCAGAAACAAAGGATATTCCCCAAAAACTAATTGCTACTGTTGCAAACAAGGATGCTGCCACTACTGATTTCGAAACGTTCATCCGTTTTTCCTACCTTCTATAAGTATACTATAATCGTATGCTTGTCCCTTACAAAAATGATTGAAGTTTTTGCCACAAATGAATGAAAATGTGGACAAGTCTTCATTCCCGCCCATTTTTTCTTCACCAAGTACATTTCTTTGTCTATAAGGAAAAAAATAAGTAAAATAATAATGGTATATATTAATAAGCGGAATGAAATTTATTTCGTAGGAAAGAGGAAATCAATGATTGTCAAAACGAACGAAGAGCTTGAAGCTTTAAAAGAAATCGGAAAGATATGTGGAACCATTCGTGATGAAATGATAAAAATGACAAAACCTGGAGTTACTACGAAAGAGTTGGATGAATTAGCTGGAAAGCTATTTGAAGATTACGGAGCAATTTCTGGTCCAAAGGGAGAATATGATTTCCCGGGGTTTACTTGTATAAGCGTAAATGACGAAGTGGCGCATGGAATCCCATCAAACCGCGTTATTCAAGAAGGTGATTTAGTCAATATTGATGTATCTGGTTCGAAGAATGGTTATTTTGCTGATACCGGGTTGTCTTTCGTTGTAGGTGAAGGCGAACCTGTATTATACCGTATATGCGAAGTAGCAGAAAAAGCTTTTGAGGCTGGATTAGCAAAAATTAAAGTTGGTGCTCGCCTCAATACTATTGGTAAGGCTGTTTACCAAACTGCTCGAGCTAATGGCTTTACTGTTATTAAAAATCTAACTGGCCATGGAGTTGGGCGCGCTTTACATGAAGCACCTAACCATATTTTAAATTATTTTTACCCAATGGATAAAGAGGTGTTACAAGAAGGTATGGTGATAGCCTTTGAACCATTTATTTCAACCGGTGCGGAAGAAATATATCAAAAAAATGACGGTTGGACGTTTGCAACTGAAGATAAAAGCTTTGTTGCCCAAATGGAACATACGATTATCGTAACGAAAGACGGTCCACTTATTATTACAAAATAAGCTCAAGGCACACCCTTTGATGGTGTGCCTTCTCTATATCCTTAAAAAAATTTGTATTGATAATCCTTCTCGCGTGGACTAAAATTTAATAATCGCAGGGGGATTGGAGGGGCGTTTATGATTAAACGTTTTTTTAGTTATTACCGTCCGCATCGAAAACTGTTTATCATTGATTTTTCATGCGCGGTATTAGTTGGGTTATTAGAGCTTGGCTTTCCTTTAGCTGTTTCGTGGTTTATTGACAGTCTTCTTCCAGAAGGAAATTGGAGTACGATTTTGGCTGTTAGTGCTGGGTTGTTAACACTTTATATAATGAGCTCGAGCATGCAGTTTATTGTAAACTATTGGGGACATAAGCTAGGAATTAATATTGAAACCGATATGAGAAGAGAATTGTTTTACCACGTTCAACGCCAATCGTTTCGCTTTTTTGATAACACGAAAACTGGTCACATTATGAGCCGCGTTACGAATGATTTAATGGATATTGGCGAATTAGCTCATCATGGACCAGAAGATTTGTTCATCGCCGTTATGACGTTCATTGGTGCATTTTGGATTATGTTGACGATTAATGTGAAACTAGCACTTGTCGCAATTATTATCGTTCCGTTTTTAGTTTGGCTTATTTCCTATTCGAACATCAAAATGAATAAGGCTTGGACAGCAATGTATGGGAATATTGCAGACGTAAATGCAAGAGTAGAAGATAGCGTTTCAGGTGTACGCGTTGTTCAATCTTTTACAAATGAAGAGTTTGAAAAGAAGCGTTTTGACAAAAACAATGCTTTTTTCCGTGCTTCTAAACTAAAAGGCTATAAAGTGATGAGTTGGAATTTATCCGGAATTTATATTACGACTCGTTTGATGACGTTAGTTATTTTAGTATACGGGGCATGGTTAAGCTTTTCTGGAATGTTGACCTACGGCGAATTAGTTGCTTTTATCCTTTATGTTAACGTGTTATTTAAGCCGATAGATAAAATTAGTGCGTTACTAGAATTGTATCCGAAAGGAATGGCTGGGTTTAAGCGATTTGTAGAGCTTATGGATCAACAGCCTGACATTGAAAACCACCCTGGAGCGATTGATGTTCCAGAACTAAACGGGAATATAGCTTTCCGTAATGTTAGTTTTGGCTATGAAGAAAATAGACGCATTTTAAATGATTTAAGCTTTTCTATTAAAGCAGGTCAAACGGTTGCCTTTGTTGGGCCGTCTGGAGCTGGGAAAACTACAATCTGTTCACTTATCCCTCGCTTTTACGATGTGGAAGAAGGTTCGATCACAATAGATGGAATGGATATTCGTAACATGACAAAAGAATCCCTCCGATCTAACATAGGTATAGTTCAACAGGACGTATTCTTATTTACTGGTACATTGAAAGAAAACATTGCTTACGGAAAATTAGATGCTACACAAGAAGAAATAGAAGAGGCGACAAGACGTGCTCACCTTTCCGATTTGATTGAGTCTTTACCGGATGGTTATGATACACAAATTGGTGAAAGAGGTTTAAAGCTTTCAGGTGGGCAAAAACAACGACTTTCTATTGCTCGAATGTTCTTAAAAAATCCTCGTATCCTAATTTTAGATGAAGCGACATCTGCACTTGATACAGAAACGGAAGCTATCATTCAAGAGGCGTTAACAGAGTTATCGAAAGATCGAACAACGTTAGTTATTGCTCATCGACTAGCAACGATACGTAATGCAGACCGAATTCTAGTCGTTAACGAGGATGGTATTGCGGAAGATGGAACACATGAAGAATTGCTTGCAAATGAGCAGGGAATTTTCAAGAAATTACATGCACATCAACATGCATCTATATATTAATAACAAAAAAAGAACGAGAAAAGACGAATGGCTAGATAAGCATTCGTCTTTTTCGTTACTAGATTATCGTTTCAAGCGAAAAGTACAGAATACTCATGTAACGATACCAAATCGATTGCCATCAAGGTCTGTAATACTAAATCCTTTAACATCACCGTAGTCATGTATCAGACTAACGTTTCCGTCTTTTGCAAGCATTTCTTGATGGATTGTATCGATATCAGTTGTGAGAAAATTATAGTACACCCCAACATCGTAATCATTTTTCGGAAATTTCGGTTGAGTAATATTTTCACATTTTACAAGAGTAAAAATTACTTTTCCATCACAAGTTCTAAATGTTTTAGCATTAGGTTCGTCGCTATGAATTAGTTCAAAATCGAGCATCTCCTCATACCATTTTGTTGATTTGTCTAAATCACTAACAGGAATAAAAATTCCTACTCCATATAGTAGCTCCTTTGCCATTTGTATCTCCCCTTTCTTTTCGTCACATTAATTAACGAAAAAAAATTGTAATTCCTTACACGATAAATAAAAATTATGTACAAATCATAATTATATTTCCATCTGGATCTTTTAAGTGAAAACAGTATCGATTTTTTGAATTTTTAACTGCACTAACTTCAATCCCCATTTGTTGAATAGAGAGATAAGACTCATATATAATTTTAGGATTGTTATTTCGAAATCCATTTAAAAACTGTTCAAACATTCCTTTGTCCATCGCTTTTTCTCTTTTCTGTACTTTTATATGATCGTTTGCACTTAAAGAATTATAACGATGGATCTTCTTCTTAGCTCGATGTAAGGTTGTATACACATTGGATTCCGATTCCTTAATTAAAATTGCTGTTTCATTGGCAGTAAATTGGAATATTTCTGTAAGGAGAACGACGACAAATTGTTTTAAGGATAAATACTCTGATAATGTTTCCAAAATTACACGAATGTCATATTCTCGTTTATTATCCTTCCTATTTTCGAGTTCCACTTCTGTATCGGATACATAATCAATCTTATTATTTTTTCTGTACTGATCAATCCAAGTACTTCTTACAATAAAATATAAGTACTTTTTTGTCAGCTTACTTGTCGGCTCTTTTTTTAATAAAATATAAATCTTTAAAAGACATTCTTGAACTAAATCTTCTCTTTCCCACTTTTTCGCCGAAAAACTACGACAATATTTTTCAATAGTAGGTAAAAAAGGAGCTATCATAGAATCGAAACTAGAAGAATCCCCGTGCATATTTTTAATCGGCCTCTTTCGTTTTAATTTTCTGATTATATATCTCCTTTCAAATTTACATTAAGTAATGATGATTGACAACCGATGAAAAACTTCAAAAATAAAAAAAACAAGGTTTCCCTTGTTTTTACTCTTGAATCAATCTTAAAAATTGCTTCGTTCTTTCTTCTTTTGGCGATTGGAACATTACGTCTGGTACGTTTCTTTCCATAATAACACCGTTATCCATAAATATAACTTCATCCGCTACTTCATTAGCGAACTTCATTTCATGGGTAACGACGACCATTGTCATTCCTTCTTTGGCAAGGTCTTTCATTACTTGTAGAACTTCCCCTACTAATTCGGGGTCTAACGCTGAAGTTGGCTCGTCGAATAACATAACATTTGGTTCCATTGCGAGTGCCCTTGCAATACCTACTCGTTGCTGTTGCCCGCCCGATAATTGGAATGGATAGTAATCCATTTTATCATGTAAACCAACTTTTTTAAGCAACTCTTTCGCACGTTCTTCCACTACACTTTTTGCTTCCTTTTTGACAGTAATTGGACCTTCCATCACATTTTGAAGAGCTGTCATATGGGGGAATAAATTGTAGTTTTGAAACACCATTCCTGTTAGCCTTCTAAAGTTGGCAATCGCCTTGCGGTCTACTTTTTGAGAAAAGTCTAATTGTTGATCACCAATTGCAACAGCGCCAGAAGTTGGGGTTTCTAATACGTTCAAACATCGGAGAAGTGTCGTTTTTCCTGAACCTGAGGGGCCAATTACAACGACAACCTTTCCTTGTTCAATATCTATGTTAATATCTTTTAACACTTGTAAATCATCAAATTGCTTATATAAACCTTTAACGGAAATCACTTTTTTACGAGCTCCTTTAACTATTTTGCTACATACCGATCTAGTCGGCTTTCTAGCAGCTCTTGGATAATGGATAATGTAAAGCAGACAACCCAATAAATAAGTGCAGCTTGTATATATAGAAGTAACGGTTCATAAGTCGCTGCCGCTATTTCTTGCGCCTTTCGAAACATTTCTGCAACTAAAACGATAGAAGCTAGCGATGTATCTTTTACTAGGCTAATAAAAGAGTTAGATAATGGCGGGACAGAAACTCTCGATGCTTGTGGTAAAATAACCCGACGTAATGCTTGTGCATACGTCATTCCCATCGAATAGGATGCTTCCCACTGTCCTTTAGGTATCGACAAAATAGCAGCTCTTATTACTTCTGAAGCATAGGCGCCAGTATTTAAGGAGAAGGCAATAACAGCTGACATAAATGGATCTAGCGTTATTCCGATACTAGGTAAACCGTAAAATATAATAAATAATTGCACTAAAAGTGGTGTTCCACGAATGATGGAAACGTAAACTCTCGCTATAATGCTAAGCGGTTTTATTTTTGATATTCGCGCTAGCGCAGTAAGCACTGCAATAACTAATCCAATCGTAAAAGATATAAGCGTTAACGGTACTGAATAATAGAGAGCCCCTTTTACTAAAGGTAAAAGGGAACTCTGGAATATTTCAATCCAGCGTTCTAATCTGACTGGATCCATAAATATGTTAGTTAAGTACATCTTCACCAAACCATTTCTCTGCGATTTGTAAATACGTACCGTCTTCAATGATTTCTTGAAGGGCACGGTTCACTTCTTCCACTAAATCTTTACTACCTTTACGGAACATAAAGCCGCTTTTTGAAGCATTTTCACTCTCGGCAACAATTTTCACAGGAGCATTCGGACGTTGATTAATAAAATCAAGAACTGTTAACTTATCGTTTATCGTTACATCCACACGTTTTGATGTCATAAGTTCAATCGCTTGGTTGAATCCATCTACACCAACGATTTCGGCATTATTATCACGAGCAATATCTGCAAAGTTACTCGTTAATGATTGAGCAGATTTTAACCCCTCAATATCTTCAAAGCCATCGACTTCTTCATTATCTTCGTGTGCAACTAAAACAGCTGCGGAAGTAATATAGTGGTCAGAGAAATCGTATTTTTCTAGACGATCTTCCCTAATTCCAACTTGGTTAGCAATAACGTCAAAACGTCCAGCATCTAGTCCAGCGAACATTGCGTCCCATTGTGTTTCCATGAACACAGGTTCTACTCCAAGACGGTCTGCAATCGCACGAGCTAATTCTACGTCAAAACCAGTTAGTTCACCTGTTTCATCATGGAACGTGAAAGGTGCGTATGTACCTTCTGTTCCGATTACTAATTTTCCTTCATCTTGTACTTTAGATAGTAAAGAATCAGAAGTGTTTTCTGTTGTGTCAGTATTGTTATCACCTGTCGTATTCGTATCCTCATTAGCAGTTGTGCCACACGCTGCTAGAATGATTCCGAAAGCGAAAAGTAATGAGAATAAAGTTAAAAACTTTTTCATTTTTAAACCCCCAGTATTCTTATATGATTTATTGAACATAAATCGATTCATAATAAAATCTATCACGTTTGTCAAAACATTTGTTTTTATGTTCTCCAATTTCCTTTAAATTCATTTGGTCCATTTTAATGTTTTTACATTGGCACAAAAAAACTTCCGTAAATAAGTTGTTTTACGAAAGTTTTTTGTAGTTATAAATACAATATTAGACAAATAAAAAAGAATTGAAGATTTTTAAAATCTTCAACTCTACTATTATTGTAAAAAATTTTCTTTCAGTTTAACTATTTCCTCATCTGATAACTCAAGTACTTCTTTCGTATAAATTTTAATCGATCCATAATGTTGATCAATTTCATTCAAAAAGGTTGTTATGTATTCTACTCTCGCTTCAAATAATGCATCTAGTACAGCCTCATCGACATCGGGCAAATCATTATAACCAATTTCATCGAAGTGAGTGTTTATATCTCCTGAAACTTCATTCGTAAATAAATAATCTTGTAAAATACTTTCACGAGATACGCCTAATATACTTAATATTAACGCTGCAATTGCACCAGTACGATCTTTTCCTGCCATACAATGAAAAAGAAATGGTTTTTCTGGTTCCGTTAATAATACTTTAAAAACTTGTTGGAAAGAGCTTTTATAGTGCACCATCTTTTTATTTAATGAAATTAATAATTCTCCTGGCTTTGAATTTCGAAGTGCTTGTACAAAACTCGAATGATCTCCAGCATTACCTAACGCGGCATCTTCAGCTAGTAATGGTGTATGAAACCAAGCAACTCCTTCTATCATTGGATCAGGATATTTATTAGTTTCATCATGACCTCGTAGGTCACATATTTTTTTGATTCCTAATTCTTTTAACGTAGCTTCACCAGCCTCTGTTAACCTACTTAAATTTCCTGAGCGATAAAGCATCCCCTTTTTTACTTTCTGACCGTCTTTAGTTTGTACTCCACCTAAATCACGCAAGTTGATCGTACCTGCTACATTCAAGTTGTTTATTACAGTTCTGTTCATGTTTAGTCTCCCACTATTTAAAGATTATTAACTCTTATTAATTATAAAAAATAGTTCTCACGATTACAATTTAAAAAGGGTTACCACCCTTTTTGTCGAATAAAAATGATGGTAATAATTTCATTTTCTCTCTTGAACCTCCAGTAACGTGAGGTTTTATAATAAACCCTATACTTAATAAGGAGGCAATGTGTATGAAAGAAAATAATTCTTTTTCCATCGGTGAATTTTCAAAGAAAACTGGTATTTCCGTACGTACGTTACACTATTATGATGAAATCGGACTGTTACGGCCAGTGAAACACCCTACTTCAGGTCATCGAATTTACAATTGTGAGGATCTATTTACATTGCAAAAGATAGTAAGTCTTAAATTTTTAGGTTATAGCTTAGAGCAAATTAGCCATTATTTACACGAACCAAGTTTCTCTATTGATTTTAATGAAATGTTAGCATCTCACTTACAGGGGTTACAAAAAGAAAAAGAACAACTCGATCAATCAATGAAGGCAATTAAAAGAGTAATGCGATTGTTAGAAAAAGAAGAAGAGCTAGAAAGTAGCGTATTATTTAGTTTAATCCAAACCTTCCATACAGAAGAAAGGCAAACTGATTGGATGGAACAGCACAACCTAACTCACATAACGGAAAAGCTAGACCAAAAATCTGAAGAAGATATTTTCTCTTTAGATCAAAGCTTTGTTCAATTAACGAAAGAAGTAAAGCAACTGTACGGGAATCCGATTGAGGACCCAAGGGTGCAAGAAATGGTTAAATTATATGTAGAAGCTTCTTTTTCTTTCCTCGGCGAAGAACTAATACAAAAATTAGCAGAAGCTGATGTCGAAGAAACGGATATTCAAGAACTAGAAAACATCGCACCTTCTCCGTTTACAGAGGAAGAACAACAATGGCTTAATCAGGCAATGGAGTATTATATAAAACAAGTAGAAATGGAATCAAATGAATAGCAAAAAATGTTAAGTGCGAATGTTTGTTTGGTGTTAAAGTAGAGTTAAGGTAGGTGAATCGAGAATGGACTATATAAATTCCGTGCAACGAACGTTAAATTTCATCGAAGAAAACTTGCACGAGCCAATATGCTTAGAGCAATTAGCCGAGGTTGCTTATTTTTCTCCTTTTCATTTTCATCGTGTTTTCCAAACAATTGTAGGAGATACTGTGATGGATTATGTAAGAAAAAGAAGACTAACTTGTGCAGCAGAGCGTTTATTTTATACCGATGAAAGCGTAACGAGTATTTCCATCGCTGTTGGCTTCCAATATCAAGAGTCTTTCAACCGCGCGTTCAAAAAGACGTATGGTGTTTCACCGAAGCAATATCGAAGTGCCAAAAGATTAAGTGGTCCGTTACAAGGGAAAGCCTACCTTTCAAATAACCTATTACTAGGAGGACAACAAATGGAACCAAAACTAATTACGAAACCTGCTTTTCACATCATTGGATATGAGCTTAAAACAAAAAATGAAAATGGTCAGAACAACAAGGATATCCCGGAATTTTGGCAACAGTTTATGAAGAATAAATTAGGTTGTAACATACCTAATCCTATTAATCAAAATGTAGAGCTTGGTATTTGTACAGATTTCAATCCTAATACAAATGAATTTGTTTATATTATTGGGATGGAAGTAAACGAAGGTTCTCAGCCACTTGAAGGAATGGTGTATAGAAGTTTTCCAGAACAAGAATATGCAGTATTTACGACTCCGAAGGCAAATGGGGATACATTTACCGCTTCTATTCAATCAACTTGGAATAACATATATACGGAATGGTTCCCTCAATCTGGTTATGAACATAGTGGAGGCACTGAATTCGAATTGTATGACGAAAGATGTCACGGAGATGAAAATATAGAAATGGACATATACATTCCCGTACAAAAAATTAGCATTAACCAACCATCCTAACTCTATTAAACTAATAAAAGCCCGCTTTAAAAAAGTTGGGCTTTTTGCTCACGTTTTCTACATGTCATTATTATCATCTAAATATTTTATTTCTAGACCTGTTTCTGTCACGGTTCTCCCATCACTCTCTACATAAAATGCTTGCGCATTTGGCCTTGAACTAACTGCCACAGTAAGTGTTTCGTTTACAAAATGAAGAGCCGCTCCATCATCAACAGCATACCCAGCTTTTATCCTTCCTTCTAATAATAATTGGTGATAAGCCGGTTTTCTTTTATTCTCACCATCATAATGAGGACAATGGCTACCTTTTAAGAAACCTAAACAATCTAGTTTATACAACGGACCATTTATCGGGTCTGTTAAACCTTCTTCGAACCAACAAATCGATCCAGCACTAAGGCCAGCTAGAACGACCCCACTCTCATATGCTTTTTTTAAGACTGTATCAAAGCCCCAATCTTTCCACAAGAGTAGCATATTTCTCGTATTTCCTCCGCCGACATATATAATATCTTGTTCTAAAATATAGGTTTCTAGATTTGTAAAGTTAGGTTCAAATAGAGATACATGAGCTGGTTGACATGGAAGGTTGTTAAAAGCCTTATAAAAACGTTCAATATAATTCGTTTGATCACCACTAGCGGTTGGAACAAAACATATTTTCGGTGAATTTTTCTTTACTTGATCTAAAATGTAGTGATCTAATAGTAAATTATCAGGCTCCATTGAAAACCCACCGCCACCCATTGCGATAATTTGCCTCATTTTCTCAACTCCTCTATCTCCTAAATACTACAAATGATTGTATTTTCCTTCCTCCACTGAATAAAAGGGACCAGATTAACTCTGTTCCCTTTACGAATTCGTATTATTATATTTTAAAATTCGCTATCGTTTGTTTTAATTTTTCCGCTTGCTGTGCTAGCACTTGTGCACTTGAGTTCATTTGTTCCATCGCAGCTAATCCTTCTTCTGACGCGGCAGCATTATTTTGGTTTCCTTTAGACGTTTCTTCTGAAATAACGGCCACTTCTCTAAATACTTTTGTTACATCTTCACTTAATAGGTACGTTCCATTTACGTTTTCCGTAATATTTTCAACTAAAGTCAACGTCTCTGCAATTTTATCCGCAATTAATTGTAAGGAGCTCTCCGTATCGTTTGCGCTATCAACACTTACTTTTGCTTCTTTATTTACTTCTGTCGTTGCGGTAATTGCATTCGTTATTTCTGTTTGGATTTGTGTAATAATGTCACCAATATTTTCAGCTGATGCTTTCGATTGTTCGGCTAGCTTTCTCACTTCCATCGCTACCACTGCAAAACCTTTTCCTGCTTCTCCAGCTCTTGCAGCCTCAATTGCAGCATTCAATGCAAGCAAGTTCGTTTGATCGGCAATGGAATTGATACTATTAATAATGTTTCCAATTTCACTAGACTTTTTTTCTAGATGGTTCATTACATTTATATTTTCATTCGATAAGTTTTGTAATTTTTCAATACTTGCAGTCGTTACACTAACATTGTGCACACCATTCATCGATGCTTCCTTCATATCAATTGATTTTGCTTTAACTAATTCAGCATTGTCTTTTACATTCTTATTTAGTGCATTAAGGTTTTCCATCTTTCCTACTGCCGACTCAATGTAGCTAGTCGTTTCTTCCGAGCCTGCCGCAATTTCACTATTTGTTTCGGTAATTTGAGAAATCGTTTCTGTCGTTTCGATTGATGCTACTACGAGTTCTTCGCTATTTCTCGCTACTAATGTAGCACTATTATTTACTTCTTTAACAAGATTACTTATTCCTTCTATTAGCTTGTTCGTATTTTCCCCTAACTGTCCGATCTCATCTTTTGATTTTACGTTTATTCTTTTTGTTAAATCTCCGCCAGCGTTAGACATTTCTAAAATAACACCACTAATATAACTTAAGTTTTTCGTAATATTTCTCGTAATACCTATTCCTAAAAGCAACGCAACGATGATTGCGACAATAGAAGCGATGATTAACGTTAGTTCTGCTATTACGCTTAACTGATTTAAGCTATTTATTCGCCCTTGCATTAGTTGTTGTTCAATATCAATAAAATTCTCCAGTTTACTTCTTAATTGATCAATAGATGCTTTTCCACTATTTAAATCCACTAAACTACTCGTCAATTCTAAACTGTTGGATGATCTTATTTCTATATTTTTCACTACATAATCTGTTAACCATAATTGAAAAGCTTCTTCCACTATTCGTAGGTTTTCTACTTGCCTTTCATTGTCACTTACATAGTCATGTAAGTGCATAAAGTGCGCTTCTATCTCCTCTTTTGCACGCTCATACGCTGTTACATAATCATTATCTCCTGTAAATAAATATCCTCTTTCCGCCGTTTCTATATCGACAATATTTTTTTGAATATCTTTCGCATGAGACATGACACTAAAGTCTTGTTTCACTACTATTTCTATCTCTTCATTTAACTTTGTTAAAGAAAGAATTGATAGTAAACAAAGTATAATTAATGAAGTAATTAATATCCCAAACGAAAATATTAGCTTACTCTTTATTGTTCTTATCATTTTGGAACCCCTCCAACTACTTACAACAAAGATAATATTATTTAATTATAATATCGACATAATCATTGTTTTGTTTAGAAGTTTAAGGCGCATAAAATCTGTATGTATGTAGATTGAACGAACGGAGAAACTAACAGAGATAATCTCGGGTACTACATTTAAAGGGGGCTCACTATGAAAAAGGAAATGATTGTTTTTTATATATCTGTAGCAATCCTTGCATTACTTGTGATTGTCGGAGTAGTACTTCCTGATAGCTTAGAAAACATTACAGCTAACATTCAAGCTTTTATAACGGATGTTTTCGGCTGGTATTATTTAATTCTAGTATCCATACTTACGCTTGTCTGTCTCTATTTAATGTTAAGTCCGTTAGGAAGGTTAAAACTTGGTAAGCCAGACGATAAACCTGAATTTTCAAGAGTTACATGGATTGCGATGCTATTTAGTGCTGGTATGGGGATTGGACTAGTTTTCTGGGGATCCGCAGAACCGATTAGTCATTATGCGTTAAGTTCTCCAACGGCACAAGAAGGAACAGATCAAGGTATTTTAGATGCGATGCGCTACACTTATTTCCACTGGGGAATTCACGCTTGGGCCATATATGGAATTGTAGCACTCGTTCTAGCGTATTTTAATTTTAGGCATGGGGAACGTGGATTAATTAGTGCAACATTGAAGCCGATTTTAGGTGATAAAGTAAATGGAGTCACTGGGAAATCAATTGATGTTTTGGCCGTACTTGCTACTGTATTTGGAGTCGCAACTACTTTAGGGTTTGGTGCGGTTCAAATTAATGGAGGATTGTCCTACCTTTTCGGAATCCCAGTTTCCATTGGAACTCAGTTTATCATCATCGCCATCGTAACTGTATTATTTATGCTTTCTGCCTATACAGGCTTGAAGAAAGGAATAAAAATACTTAGTAATGCGAATATGGGATTAGCTGGAGTTTTATTTTTAATTATGTTTCTAGTAGGGCCAACCCTTTTCATTCTTAACTTGTTCACACACTCCATCGGTACATATGTTCAAAATTTAGTGTCCATGAGCTTTCGAATAGCACCATTAAATGAGGATATCCGTGGATGGATTAATAGCTGGACTATTTTCTATTGGGCATGGTGGATTGCATGGTCGCCGTTTGTCGGTATTTTTATTGCACGAGTTTCTAGAGGGCGTACGATTCGTGAATTTGTATTTGCTGTTTTATTTATTCCTTCCGTAGTTGGATTTCTTTGGTTTTCCACATTCGGGGGAACAGCAATCATGTTGGAGCATGAAGGAATCGCAAATATTTCTTCTCTTGCAACGGAAGAAGCATTATTTGGTGTTTTTTCTCAATTCCCTTTAGGTTTTGTTGCTTCGATTATCGCAATGATCCTCGTAGGTACATTTTTTATCACTTCTGCAGATTCAGGTACGTATGTATTAGGAATGATGACAACAAATGGTTCTCATTCACCTGGTAACAAAATCAAGTTAGTGTGGGGTATCATGCTTTCCACAATATCATTAGTGTTATTATACTCAGGTGGACTTCAAGCATTGCAAAACACGATGATCGTTGCTGCTCTCCCTTTCTCCATCATTATGGGGTTAATGACAGTAAGTTTAATAAAGGCGCTTTACAAAGAGGCACGTGAACTCGGAATCGGAAAAATAAAGCAGCCTAAAATAAAATAAATGGAAAAAGAAGGTCAGCGTCTTGGGCTCTGACCTCCTTTTCTTAATGACTCTTTGATGTATACTTCCGGATTGCTGGTAAAATTTCTGTACCGATGAGATCAAGATTTTTTTGTAATCGTTCGAACGGCACTCCACCAAAATCAATTTGTGCGATATATCGCTGGTGTCCATATACTTCATGTTGATAAAGAATTTTTTCAATAATTTGCTGCGGGCTACCGATATTCATCACATTTTGTGGGTCAATTCCCTGGGCATATGCCTCAGCTGGAAATCCGCGTCCGTTCGTACGCTTCATCCCTTCATTTATATGAGGATACGTATCTTTAATCGCTTGTTGAGATGTTTCCGCTGCATAGAAAAATCCAGCTGTTGCTACTGGCAGCTCTTCCGGATTATGTCCACCTTGTTTAGCAGCTTCTCGATAGGCATCGATGGAACGTTTAAAGCTCATTACATGGCCGCCTAAATGTGCTAAAAACATCGGCACCCCTGCATAACCAGCTTTAATCGCACTACCTGGTGAACCACCAACTGCACGCCAAATCGGCATCGAACCATTTACAGGTCGTGGAATAATTTTTGCATTTTTTAACGGCGCCCGGAATTCCCCATTCCAGTTTACCACTTCATTTTCATTAATCTGTCTTAATAGGTCAAACTTTTCTTCAAATAATTCCTCATACTGATTCACATCGTAACCTAACAGTTCAAAGAGTCCGATGCGTGAGGCACGCCCCGCAACGATTTCCGCTCGACCTTTTGAAATTAAATCAATCGTAGCAAAATCTTCATAAATACGTACAGGATCCGATGTACTAACTATCGTCGAAGAACTTGCAATTTTAATTTTACTCGTGCTTTGTGCAATTGCAGATAAAACAATCGTGTGTGCTTGCGTTGCAAAATACTCTTGATGACTTTCTCCTACGCTAAAAAAATCTAGCCCCGCCTCTTCCGCAAGCTTGGCATAGTTAATGATTTCTTGAATACGTTCCCCTGCGGAGATTCTCTCTCCTGTAATAGGATTTGGTAAATGGTCACCTAATGTATATATTCCAAACTCTAGTCCTTTGTTTTGGTTAATCCGATACTTTTCCATAAGCGCTACCCCTTTCTCATTCACGAATTTTTCCTACTTGAAGAATACAACAAAAGAGTCACCACTACTATAAATTAGTCTTCTGCAGTGCTTAACTTGGAATCCATATTTTCGTATAGTCGATTTGACCAAAGGAATGAGATTGCACATTTTCAATTGTTCGGTCTAAAAATCTCGTAACGATAGGATGATGTAAAAAGAAAAAGGCATATTCTTTTTGCAAGTATTTTTCTATTTCATCCATTAACTCTATCCTCTTTTCTTTCTCTTCTTCTAACTCGAATTGCCTTAATTTTTCTTCTACATACAGTTCTACCTCTTGATTAAACAACCGATTAAATAATAACACTTGATTTTTTAACGCATAGGAAAAAGCCAAATGCTTATCAAACGAAAGTGACAAGCCCATCATTAATAGGTCGATATTTTCTTCTATTCCTGCTTGCGAAAATTGTGTGTATGAAATAGTACATATTATTAACTGCACACCGTATTTTTCCGCTTCTTTTTTTAACCATGTTGCCTCTTTGACTGCGTGGTTATGACGGAAACAATATAAATTCAAACTCTCGCCTTGATAACCTGACTGCTCTAGTAGCGCAGGGATTTTGTTAGGAAACTTTTCTTGTCGCCTCGAACGTTCTATATCTATACTACTCGCTTCATGTATCTCAATTCCGAAGTCATCCGCCATCTTTTGTACATCAAACAGGTGAAAAATAGCTTCTCTAAAAGCGTGCTGCCTAATAATATTTTGTCGTTTTAAATTAAACGACAAAAGCTGAACACCGGCATTCGTTATCGTATGTTTAGCCGGTATAACGTTCGTAGGGTCTTCTTCACCTGAAAGGTAAATTGTTTTTGCTGCTTCTGATGAAACGCGGTAAAAATGAATTTCATCTATTAACGGACGTTCTTTGAAATAATAATCGTTCGCTTCTAATATTAGCTTATTTTCTGATCTCTCTTTCATTTTAAAAGGACCAGTCCCTATCCATACGTATTCATCAAACTCTACATTGGCTGGCAATATACAAAAATTAATCGCAGAAAGATAACGTAGGAAAAACGGATTCGGTTCATCTAAGTGGATTTCTATCTTTTGAGGATGTGGACAGGTTACCTTTACGATATTTCTAGCTAGCCATGAATATGATGGCGAACTGTTTTTCATTCGGTCAATAGTGTGAGCTACATCGCTACTTGTCACATAGTCTTGATTATGAAAGAAGACCCCTTTTCGTAAATAGAAAGTCCAAATTTTTTTGAATGAATCAACATGAAAATGATGCGCAATATGAGGAATGAAGCAATCTTTCTCTTTATCGTAACGAACTAGTGTATCCCCTAAATACTCAATTAAATGTGTTTCTAGCGATAAGGATATTTTCAATGGGTCCAGTGATTCAATATCTCTCGCCTTAAATGTATGTAGTATGTCTCTTGATTCACCGTAGTCGCGCCTCAATCCAAGTAATTCTCTAATATCTTTTGAATAAGAATCAACCCATGATTTCGGAATTGGAAGGCGGAGTATTTCGGCAATTTTATCGAGTGTCCCATTATTCACACAATCCTCGATATAAGTTTGTACTTCGTTTTGAAAGGAAGTGTAATAAACAATTTTCGAAACATTTCCTCTCCCCCTACCTGGATGATAGGCTATTAAATTAGCATTTTCTAGCCTGTGAAGAATTCGTTTCGTATTTTTACGAGAGCAGTACCAGATCCGATCTATGTCTTCTAGTTTAAGATCGTATTCCTTTTCTTTAAAAAAATGATTTAAGTGAGCCCGTAACGTAAAATAACGCTCTTTCATGCTAACTCCTCCTAAAAGGGGACATTTTTACTTTAATACTACCCTTTTTCCCTCTTTTTAGAAAGTTCATAATTAAATTAACAGATGGAAACAAATGAAAGGATGAGTACAAATGTTTAAACAATCAATTTGGCGAGAAAAGAATGCCTTACTTTATTTTTCTGGAACTATTCTATCTAAGTTAGGAGACAAATTTTATATTATTGCGATACCGTGGCTAATTTATGAATTAACGGAATCAGCGGCTAGTATGGGGATGATGTTCCTCTTTCAAACACTTCCCTTTATTTTCATCTCACCGATAGCGGGTGTACTTGCTGACCGATTGCCTCGAAGAACACTACTTTTTGTAAGCGCGCTTCTTCAAGGTACGTTAGTTGCGATTATTCCAACGTTGCATATGCTACAAGTGCTTCAAATATGGCATGTGTATATACTTGGCTTTTTTATCGCCTGTTTAGGTGCTGTATTTTCGGTTGTCAATTCAACGGTTGTTCCACAGCTATTTCGAAAAGAGAAATTAATAAAAGTAAATACAGCATTTCAATTCATCGATACTTCCTCTGTGCTTTTTGGTAGTATGCTAGCTGGTATACTTATTTCAAAAATAGGGGTTTACAACGTTCTTTTATTAGATGCTATTTCGTATATTCCAATTGCTATATCTATACTCTTTTTAACATTTTTAACGAAGGAATCGCCATCTATCATTAAATCTAACTCGTGGGACCAACTACGAGAAGGAGCTAACTTCTTATGGAAACATACGATACTAGGTCCGTTTACATTACTCGTATTAATAGTCAACATTGCGAACGGTGCGTTAATTAGTATGCTCGTCTACTTCTCACGTGAAAAGTTGTTGTTAACTTCAGAGGAAGTTGGCTGGGTGTATGCTGGGGCCGCTGTTACTCAAATTGTTGCGATTTTCTTAGTGAACTTTTTAGGTAATAAGACGAGTCACATCCGGTTAATGATTATCAACTTATTAATCAGTGCTGTTGGCATTATTACTGTCGCCTTCAGTTGGAGTTGGTACAGTTTATTAGTAGCAGTCGCAATTCAAAGCGCACCGGTTATTATGTTTAATGTTCTATTTAAAACGATGCGTCAACGACTTGTACCTTCTTATATATTTGGGAGAGTGAATGGGTTAATTATGATGCTAGGTCTAGGAACATTACCTTTAGCAGGTTTTTTAACGGGAATCATTGCAGAATGGATAGACATTCGTATTATTTTCTTTACGTTAGGGCTTCTTTCCCTTTTAGTAACTTTGAAATTTATTGGCCTTCGAAATCTTAAGGAAGTGGAAGAAGAGGAAAAAGTGACGGTTGTTTCTTAATATATTTAGGTCGAGGATCGTTTTCTTCGACCTATACTTTTTTTAGCAATGCGTTCGTATTTAATTATTAACTTTTTATTCCTCGCATTTTATCATAAAGGAATTGTCCAATATACAAAATAAATGCTTCAATAACAAACAAACTTAAAAATTGGAAACTGTTCATGTTCACTAAAGTCCAATATCGAATTTTTTTTAACCATTTCATTACCTTATAAACGATGAACAAATGAGTACTCAAGTTTAGAAAAGAAAAACGCAAAATGTTTCCATACCCTAATTTTAGCATCCATAAAGATCCAACGATATATGGACCGATAATTAGAGGAATTTCTCCCACTACTTTTTTGTGGGGGCGTTTATGTATTTTCCACCAGCAGTATTTATGAGCTAAAAGCGTTTCTCCAATTATTAAGATGCCCATAAAAAGGGACATTGGAAAAAAGCGTTTAAAACTTTGTTTTCCCATAAGAGGAACAGAAAACCAAGGAATAATAGCAACCCCAAGTAGAAGCATTCGTGTTTTCATCGCACCCACCTCCCTGTAAGTATTATTAACTTTCTCATATAAAAAAGAAGTTATACTTTCAAGGTAGCAGTGTGTAACCTTTTTATTTTTAGAAGTTTTCTACAGATTAGTTCTAACTACAACTGTCCATCGATACTTTTATAGAAAGAAAATAATTACTACATTTCTTAGAAAAAGGGTGAGTAATATGTACGTTGTTCATTATTTACAGGGTAGAGAAGTAATTTTAACTCAGTTACGTCAAACCGTTCCTTCCTTTGATGAAGGTCTAAAAATTAAAGGACGTAAAGGAAAGGTAACGAATGTTAATGTTGTTGATGACAAACATGTACATGTTCAAGTTGTGATGGATCCAATTATAAAAAATAAGGTAGCACTTGATAACTCAAAAAAGAAAAAAAGGTAGTTCTCATTAGTCTCGCAGTTCTATTACAACTGCGAGACGATAGTTTATTCCCTATACGATATCACTTCGCCTGTTATTGCATGAATACCGCTAATGGCCGTTTTGGTTTTCTTGTTACATGCCTCGTAAGTTAGGATATAATCTACATCCTTACTATCGTAATCGATAGTCCATGCTAAATTAACATCTAAATGACTTAGAAAAAGATTCTCCGCTTCCTCTTTTGATAAAACAGGTTCTAATGGCAGCTCACTTAGTTGTTCCACTTCCAAACTAGGCCCACTGTACTGATCAATCAACCCTGTTTGGCAATTTACGACTACCATTAACATTTCCAAATGCATTGGAATACCATTTTTATTTTTTATATGGAATATAAATGATTCATGTTTTCTTACCTCTTCGTCTTCTGATATGTCTGGAGCTAATAATAGTAAATGCTCTCTATAATTTGGTATCGTCTTTTGTATAAACTCAATAGCTTTTTGCAAGCATTGTTCTCTGTTAAGCGACAGGTTCCCGCTTCGTTCTTTAAACCATATAAAGCTATTAAGTTTACCACAATTCTTCGAAATAATTGCTTTTACAGTTCCTTCCGTTTGCCTTGAAATAAATCCTTCCACAGTCCTATCTCTATCTTTTTCCTCCCAATTCCGATCCTGCCACACTACACCTTTTTCTTCCCCCATATCTACTTCTCTAATTACTTCCATTTCATCTGTAATACCAATAAGCTCAACTATCGACCATTTTTTATTTTCATTCAAGTTAGCTTGTTGAGGTAAAGTAACATATTGTGGAGGAATTTCTTCCTCATGATTGATCGTTAAAGTTGGAGGGAAAACATCTGCTCGATAGTTTAAAACCGACGGATTCGGTTCATATATTAGTTGAAGTCCCTGTTCTTTTACGTTGTATGTATGAGCATAGATGGTACTTAACACTAAGTTAAAATCTAATGTTCGTTTTATTTCAGTAAGGACTTGCTCTTTAGAAATAATGTTGGTAGGAGTTGCAGGTTCCTTCTTTACACCGTAATAATGAAATTCTAATATGTCACCTGTCAAACTAACTTCTATAAAGCAGCCTGAGTTAGGTAGGGGTAGATTCATCACAAACTGTACATATTCAAACCGATATTTATTTTCTAATTTCTCGTTAACATTAAGGGTTAAAGCTCTTAACGCATCCGGATAATGAGATAATAAAAATTGCTCTGCTATAATTTTAATGTCTACATCACTTAGCGGTTTAGTATCTGTTTTTTCTTCTTTTCTCTCTTGTGATAATTTTGTTAAACGCCCTTTGGGGTCTAGTTGCATGGATATACCTTCGTTTTGTTCTTCATCGGCCCATGAAAGCAACGTATATCCAGCACTTTCATTAGGTTGACAATAATCTTCAATAATTAAGCTCCAATGGGATGGAATTTGAATAAGAGATTTTGCCCTCTTTAATATATCTTCACTCATTTGATTTTTCACACCGCCATTCTATCATTCTATTAATAATACGTATCCTAACTGAAAAAGGTTTCTGTTTATTTCGGAAGATAAATTTTTATTGCACATACGATGTAAAGGAGGTATGATATTACGATGTGATTTTATTTCTACTTGGTGAAATGGAGGTTGGTTTATGTCATCAGATCAACGTAAAAAAATTATCGTATTGATGATAAATATGTTTATTGCTATCGGTAGCTTCGGGATTATTATTCCAATATTACCTGCCTATTTACAATCTATCGGACAAGGCGGAACAGCTGCTGGTTTAATGATGGGAATTTTCGCAGCCTTCCAATTTATTTTCTCTCCTCTAGCAGGGAAATGGTCCGACATGTATGGTCGTAAAAAAATGATTACGTACGGTTTAATTGGGCTAACGATTGCTAGTTTTATATTTTACGTATCAGATTCAGTTCTTACTTTATATATATCACGCGCTGTAGGTGGAATCGGTGCAGCGTTGCTCGTACCTGCGATTTTCGCTTATGTTGCTGACATCACCACATTTGAACAACGTGCGAAAGGAAACAGTTACGTTTCAGCGGCGATGTCACTTGGGATTGTCGTAGGACCTGGAATCGGGGGATTTTTAGCAGAATTCGGTATTAAGTTCCCACTCCTTGTTTCTGCATTAGTATCGTTAGTTGCTGTTATTTTCTCGATTACGATTTTAAAAGAAAGTAAAGTTGTTACAGAAAATAGCGGTCCAATGGTAAACGATAATGAGTCGATGATGAAAAAAATAGCTCGAACATCTAAAATGCCATATTTTATTCCTTTAATTATTACGTTTGTGATGAGTTTCGGCTTAATTGCATTCGAATCAGTTATTGGTCTTTATTTAGATCATGAGTTCCAATCGACAGCTAAAGATATTGCCGTAATGGTAACAGCTACCGGTATTGTTAGTGTTATTGCGCAACTTTTCCTAGTAGAACGAATTGTAAACCGTTTTGGAGAAGCGTCTGTTTTAGTTACATTCGTTGGCGTTTGTGCTACCGGTTTCTTGCTTTCGTTATTCGCAAGCAGCTATTCCTTTTTCTTTATCGTTTCTCTCGTTATATTCTTGTCCACTTCGATTTTAAGGCCTGTATTAAATACGTTAATATCGAAGCTTGCTGGGAATGAACAAGGATTTGCAATGGGAATGAACAATGCTTACATGAGTATCGGAAATATTATGGGGCCAACTCTAGCTGGAGTACTTTATGATGTAAATATAATGTACCCATTTATTTTAGGACTAATTTTCTTAATTATTACGTTAGCCATTACTGTTCAATGGCGAAAAAAATCAGCTGTGAAGGTAACAGCTGCATAAACTAGGAAAGGATAGGCTTTGGGTGCCTATCCTTTTTATTATTATAATAACTAAATACCCATTAATTATCATCCCGCAAGTAGTATGTTTATAAAAAACGATAATAGGATACTAATTAGGAACGAAACGATCCAGTCTTTCTTTCTTCATTTTAAACAAAACATTTAATGTTGCACTAATATTCATGCAAACGAAAAATACAAATAAAAAGTTAACTAGACTCCCCACGCTACTCCCCTTTATAAAACAATAACTCATCTAACCACATTATGGTAATTTTAACATAAACAGACCACTAGATGTTGTTTAGCATTACTTTTTGTTCATAAGGATAAAATTAAGGCAAGACCTTAGAAAATTAAGGTCTTGCCTCGTGTTATCTGTATTTTAGGTTCCTGCTCATGCCACTTTTTTACAAACAATAACTTCCCGACGAAACGTTCCTTTTCTTACATCCCCACGATCGACAATGGTAAATCCAGCTTCAGCTAAAATAGGGTCGATTGGTTCTACTGTTAGGATAACGAGCTTGTCTGCAAAGTTGTAAGTGCTTTGCAGCATTTCTAACTGTTCCTGTGGTGTAATGACTGAGCATAGATTATATGGTAAGTCGATTATCGCTACATCATATTTTTCATTCACATCACGGATGTCACGGTGACTAACCTCTCCTTCATATCCAAAGTGGGATAAGTTTTCTCGTACCCCTGGTAAAATAAGATAGTTTATATCACTTCCAACAATGTCGATGTTCATCGATAATGCTTCGACTAGTACTGTACCAATTCCACAGCACGGATCGATTACTTTTATTCCATTAGTATCAGCCATAGGAACGGCAATATTTACGACTGAACGTGCTACACGAGTATTAAGAGCAACCGAGTAGCTATTTGGTTTTCTTTGATGCTGTAGCCAAACTGCTTCGCTTTTTGAATATAGTCCAAATATCCACTCTTCTTTCAGTTTTATTAAACCATACAATAGATCTGGGTCTACTAATTCCGGTTCACCAGGAATTTGCACTCCTACTTCCCGCTCTATTTGACGACGTTTGTTAAAACCAAATTTTTCAGCTTCTATTTGATCAACATTATGCACATACACTAGTTTAAATGAAGCTTTCGCTTCAGGAAGTTTTTTTATTTTCTCGATTAAATCGTCAATTGTTTTCCCTCGTAAAATCACGCCAATTTTATCTCTAATAAAAGGGCTTCTACTCGGTTCAAAATCTATGAAACTTTCAAAACATCTTTCTTCTGAATGAATATGAAAGATGGAGCGTTTCTCTAAATCACATAACGCAGCTTCATCTGGTTCGCACGTATAGTTGTAAATGAAGCTTTTCGGAATCATGATAGTAGTTGTTTTCACTTTAGTACCTTCTTTCAATAGAAAAACTTAGTACTTGTCATGTTGTAAAGACAAATGCCTAAGTTTTATAGGAAACTTATATATTTCGTTTTCCTTTTCTATTCATACTACCATAAAAAACTCAATTCCAATAATTTATTAAATGGAAATTGCACGGGCCTTTCTAATCACTATAAATAAGATGCTCTTCTTAACGAACATTGACTTGCCTCTTGTTGAAGTTCAGGGGCATAATAACTTAATTTCTTTATAAAATAACATGTTTCAGGAAAATGGTGTTCTAAAAAACGTAAAGTAGTTTTATTTAAAAGCTTGTTCTCCCTATATTTATGAACCATCGTAAAAACAAACTGACTCATTTCAAGAGTTACTCTTCCGACTGTTGAAGCAAACTCTTTCTGTCTTGCAAAGCCAGGTTGTTTAAATTTTAAATAACCTTTTATGTGGTGATTTTGGACAATAAACGCTTGATAATTACTTATATAAACATCTGCTTGCCTTGATGCACCAATCTCAATTGGGTCGAGCATATTTTGGAATAGTACGGCATGACCTAATTGATCCTCCAGCCATAGATCCATTAAATCTACTAGAGGAAGAGGTGAAGGTACCTTTCCTTTCACGAGGTAAGAGAGTATTCTCAAATATTCCCGGTTTTCAGCTAGTGTACCGTTCAAATAAGTTGGAGATAGGTTTAAGTTTACTTTATTATCAATTCGTAATGATTGCAGTGCTCCTTCGAACTCATAATAACCTTGTGCAACCGTCAACGCACTCTTCGAAAACTCCACTTGAGCTGCATCTTGTGACTGGATTGTTGGACGTAGGCGATTCAATTGATTTAACAAATCTTGAAAAAGCTGGATGTAACGATGCGCTGTTTCTATATATTCCTTTTCCGTCACCGCTAAATGATCTCTTACAAAGTATGCATGATCTTGTAAAACTTCTAGCCAAAACAAGTGCTCTTCCCATATTGAAATCATTATTATTCCCCCTTTTTAGCTCCTACTCTTATGTTTATTGCAGTAGGTAATAGTAATGAACTATTACTGCTTAAAAAGGGAAAATATCGACCTTTTTTTAAAACAAGACTAACATCTAAACTCCATTCATAGGTAGTTACATAAATTTTCAATAATAAGGGAAATTATGCTTATACGAACTTTTAGAGGGTGAATGGTAATGTATCGTTATAATAAAGTCATCATCATTTTAATGACTCTTTTACCGTGGTTAAGCATACCACTTTTAGGCATGAAAACTTTCAAACGATTTCTTCCAGGAACGATATTTATGAGCCTTTATTTAATTACAGAAGGAAGACTCGCAGAGAAAAGAAGATGGTGGTGGTTCCATTACAACGTAAAGCCTAATCAATTAGCGGAATGGCCATTAATTTTTGGACCTTTCTTCGTCGGTGCTATATGGATTTTAAAATACACGTATGGAAAATTTAATACATATTTAATCGTCAATTTAATTATCGATTCCGTTTTTACGTTTTTCATGTTGGACTGGTTTAAAAAAATCGGATATGTTTCGCTAGTAAGATTAAACAAATTTCAATTATCAATAGTATTCATGATTAAAATGTTCGTATTGTATGGGTTTCAAATGGTTTATGAAAGACTATTTAAAAGGGCTTCACTTAATGGAGGTCAAGTTAATGGGAGTCAGAGCTAGCTCTGACCCCCTTTCTTTGTTACTTAAGTGCCTTGCTAACTTTCAGCTTTTTGCCTTTCACTTTTAAATCCTGCATCGCTTGCATAACGAGGGAGCCTTTACCGTTTAAAATGTCTACATAGGTTAAATTGTCTTGAATCGTAATGATGCCTATGTCTTCAGCTGTGACTCCTGGAATTTTTGCAATCGTACCAACAAAATCGACCGCTCGTAGCTTTTTCTTTTTTCCACCAGAAAAATGTAGCTTCGTTATATCTTTATTAATACGGGCCGTTTTATTGTTTTTTACTACCCGGCGACCACTTTTCTTTTCTTCAAAAGCAGCTTGTCCTTGTTGAACGTGCCTTGTATCTGGTGCATCTATCGTTTCTATTTCAAAACCGATATACTTTTCAATTGCTTTTACGTATTTTTCTTCATAAGGTAAAAATAACGTAATCGCTTTTCCTTTATTTCCTGCGCGACCCGTCCGCCCAGTGCGATGAACATAGCTTTCTTTTTCCATTGGGACGTCAAAGTTAATGACAAGAGTGACATTATCAATATCAATTCCACGAGCTGCTACATCGGTTGCTACTAAGTATCGAAACTCTCCTGTTTTAAATCCATTCATAACGGCGAAGCGATCTTCTTGTTCTAGTCCACCATGAAGCTTTTCACATGGATAATTATTTTTTTGAAGCTCCGTAAAAACAGTATCTACTGCTTCCTTCGTATTACAAAAAATGATACAGCTATCTGGGTTCTCTACAACCGTTACATCCATTAAAAGGGCTAGCTTGTTTGCTTCTTTTACATTGATTAGCTTGTGCTCAATAGTAGTAGTAGTCACTTCACTAGAAGCAATTTCTATGTTTATCGGATTGTTCATATATTGGTGGCAAAGAGTTTCCACACTTTTTGGTAACGTTGCCGAAAATACCATTGTAATTCTAGTAGTTGGAATCTTTTCAATAATTGCTTCTACTTCTTCAATAAACCCCATATTTAACATTTCATCCGCTTCATCGATAACGAGGTACTTTATTTCGTCTAACTGCAGCGTTCCTCTTTCGATATGATCCATTACACGTCCAGGCGTTCCGACTACAACGTGTGTTTTTTGTTTAAGCTCTTCTTTCTGTTTCGCAAACGGTTCTTTTCCGTATACAGCCAGCGCTTTTATTCGTTTAAATCTACCGATATTCGTTACATCTTCCCGAACTTGAACAGCTAATTCACGTGTTGGTGTTAATATTAATGCTTGTGGCTTTTTTTCTTCCCAGGCAATTTGGTCGCAAATCGGAATCGCAAAAGCAGCTGTCTTACCACTACCTGTTTGTGACTTCACGACAAGGTCATTACCTTCTAATACGCTAGGAATTACCTTCGTCTGAACTTCTGTTGGTGTCTCATACTTTAACACCGTTAGTGCTCTATTAATTTCTTCACTTAAACCGAACGGGACAAAGCCTCTATCTTTCATTTACTAACCTCATTTATGTGTATTTATCTGACTTCTATTTATAAATTTTTCATTACAGAAAAATCGCACTCAAAATCTGACTATACCTATTATAACCGAAAAAATGAACAGATAGGAGTTTACGGAATAGTGAATACTGGAAGTTATCGTTTTATAAAACAATAGGCACCTCTTCTTCTGAAATCTGAACCTTACCTGTTGTATCCTTGGGCCAAAGCAAGCTCTGACCCAAGTTTAATTATTTCCATTTCCGCCTTTTTTCCATAAGTGACTGAAATTGTTTTTCTAGTTCCTCATTTGGCTCCATACTTAACTTGCTCAACACTTCAGATATTTTCATTTCTAGTATTAACCGATCTTCTTCATTTCTACTAACACTTTCGTTGTTCGTATACCTTCTCTTGATATATTGTTGATACGTTCCATCAAATACTTCTAGTTCTTTGTTTTGAATGGAAACTATACGTGTAGCAATGTTTTCAATAAATCGACGATCATGAGAAACAAAAATGACGGTACCTTCATATTCGTTTAACAAAGATTCCAGTGCGCTTGTGGCCTCTATATCAAGGAAATTGGTTGGTTCGTCTAATAGTAACGTATTAATATCACTTACAAATAATTTTGCAAGCGCCACTTTTACTCGTTCCCCACCACTTAACACATCAACTTTTTTATATACGTCATCTCGATAAAAGTGCAGTCTTGCCAGTACGGTACGTATAAATGTTTCGTCCTGTTTCGAAGTAGATAGGACATTTTGTAATATCGTCTTTTCGGTATCGACGATATTTAAGTTTTGACTAAAATACCCTATTTTCATTGCCGGAGATTTCGTAATTCCTTCTTCTTCAACCAATATTTTTTTCACAAGTGTCGTTTTCCCGCTTCCATTTGGGCCAATAATTGCAAGCTTTTCCCCACCACGAATGTGGAAGCTAGTTTTATGCCAGAGAAGGCGATTACCAATCCTACCTTCTACCTCTTCGAGCCGTAATATAATGCGACCTTTCATTGTATCCTCGTTTGGTATATTCATTTTCAACGGTGGCAATTCTTTTACCTTTTCCACTTTTTCTAATTTTTCTAATCTCGTTTCCAATGCTTTTGCTGTTTTTTGTAACTTCTTTTGCTTTTTGGCAAAGTACGGCTTTGCACCAGTAATACTTGCTTCTGATTTACTTACTTTCTTCGGAGTTTTTGTAGCTTTCTCCGCCTTTTTCTCTTTTAATTTCAACGCATCTTCTAACTGCTTTTTCTTTGACTCATATTGCTCGAACGCTTGTATTCTTTGACGCTTTTCTAATTCTTTCTGTTGCTCATAATCGCTGTAGTTACCCTTATATACTTTTACACTTCCTGCTTCGATTTCCCAAATTGTCGTACATAGCGCATCTAGAAAAGCACGGTCATGAGATACGGTAATGAAAGCACCCTTCCATTGCATTAATTTCTTTTCTAACCATTCTATATGTTCCGTATCCAAATTAGTTGTCGGTTCGTCCGCAAATAATAGTTCTGGTGATTTAATTAGTGCTTGATTAATATATTCTTGCGTAACTTCACCACCGCTCTTTGTCGTGTCCGCTCTTTTCAGCTGTGGCAACAACTCAACGGAAGTGTGTGGAATAATGTACCCATCATCAGGTTTAGTCGCTCCAGCTAGTATGTCTAACAATGTTGTTTTTCCACAACCGTTACGACCAACTAAACCAATTCGATCATTTTTATAAATTTGCAAATGCTCAATATCTAATAACAATCGATTTTTTACATAGTGTTTAATGTTTAATGCTTCCAATAAAAACATACAATCATCCCCATTTTCCATTCGAATTGTGGGGACAAAAAATGCCCCCTATTCATATTCAGAATAGGAGGCATACGTATAGATGGGTAGCATAAAGAGACTACTCCCCTTACACTCGTCAACTATCGAAATCCTATCCTATCCTGAAAATCCCGTTTGAAGGCATGACAAAGAAAACAAAATGTTCCTTTGCAATTAATTCCTTCAATTGGTTACTTTCATAAAATAGGATTAGAACTTCATTTAGTTGGGTCACCCTTTCGTTCATTTCGTTACTACCAATTTATAGTATATAAATAAAATTGTCAAAGTAATTTTTCTCATACAGATTTCTCTTTATTCAACTTTCACTTTAATACGGTCAATCCCATTATATCCATATCCTTTTCTATTCCAGTATGGTTCTTTTCGTTGAACTCTACCGTGCGAGTCAGTTGCTTTTGACAATATCGTGTATTCTCCTTTTTCAGCTACTTCCCAGTCGTACGACCAGTCTATCCAGCTATATTGATCTTTATTCCTCAGCTTTACCTCCGTCCACGTTTGCCCACTATCCGTACTAATTTCCACCTTCACAATTAGCCCTTTTCCCGTCCATGCTATTCCATTTATTTCATGTACACCGGTCGTAAGTATCTCTCTATCTAACGGCTTTTTGATGCTAGAGTTCACCCTCATCGTTGTGACCGGTGTTGCCCCTTCATCACTATCTTTTTTCGGATAGTAAACATAGTCGACCGTTTGAAAAGGGCCGGAAAATGCTCGATTTACGATCGTTATTTGTTTTACCCATTTTACTGATGCCATCCCATACCATTGTGGCACTATTAATCGTAACGGAAATCCGTGCTTAAATGGTATTGGCCCACCATTATATTCATACGCAACAAGTGTGTCTTCATGAAGGGCTTTCTCTATAGGTAAGCTTCTAGCATAACTGTACACTTTATCCGTGTCTGTTCTTTTTCCAACATCATATCCTTCTACGACTACTTCTAACGCTCCTTCTTTTATATGAGCTAACTGTAGAAGCGTTTTTAGAGGTACTCCTTTCCATACCCCTTGACTAATCGCTCCCTTTTCCCATTGTTCTCCAAACACTTTTGGTTCAAAGAAACTTCGCTTATTACCAGCACATTCGAGTACTACCGTTAACGCTTTTGATGGTAAGCTCATAATGTTTTGTAATGAAAACAATTGGGGGTTTCTTACGTGCCCATTGACAGGTAACCAGTAGCTTGAGTACGTTAAGTTTGGGTACGAAAAATGATTTCTTCTAAAGAAAAGTCGTTCACTTATGATATTGTTTTTTATGAATTGAATAGGTGTTTCTTGATTTTCAGGTTGTAAACTTCGAGTTGTTAAATACGGTTTTGATAAATTCAAAAGTACTCCTCCCCGAAAAAGGTATGAGGAGAATATTCTGGTCTTTCACCTCGTACCACCTACTAATATCTTCATATCATCTAATATTTCCTCAGTATCTACTGAATTTTTCACACTTGCCATATCATAAAGTGCACGGACGTTGTTGTTTTTATCTAATAAATACATCGTAATAGAATGCAAAAAAAAGTCATTTTCCAACTTTGCATACTGCATATTGAAATCCTTCGCAATTGCTGATGTTTCCTCTGATGTTCCTCTCAGCCATTTCCAACCAATTGAATCTGCTTCAAATGCACTTGCATAATGTTGTAGCACTTCTGCTGTATCGTATTCAGGATCTAATGTGATAGCTACTAAATGTACTTTTTCTCCAAATAACCCTGATTCTTTTAATCTTTCCTGCAGTACTTTAAAGTCAACCATCGTTAAAGGACATACATCTGGACAGTTCGTATAAAAGAATGCTACTAATTTCACTTTATTATTATTAATATCATAGATTTCACTATGAACATCTTCTAATTGGAAGTTTTTCACTTTATCTAATACCGGCAAATCTTCCCCTTTTGGCCAAATAAAATAAATAGTCAAAAACCCTGCAAAGCTTACTAATAGGAAAACTCCCCAAAATGCCTTTTTCAAGATTTTTCACACCTTTTAACAATTTAAAAGACATTTACTTCTTTTTTATCTTTTTTAATTCTGCTAAATGCTTTTGTTTTTCACTATGAACTCGTAATATCCCCCACATTCCTTGTTCAAGATCCCACCGAATATTACCTGACCGGTACATGTAATCACCAGGTAGGTTATAAAAGCCGCCAGCCCCATAATGTACTCCTAAATCTCTTGCATATCCTAGGACAATATGATCTTCAATTGATTTTATTTGAGCAAATATATCTTTATCATCTGTATTCCAATAATGCCCATGTAGGTGAAAAGTATGAGCTCGCCTTCTTTCTGAAGGGTTTACCAATCTTATTGTTATAGGATCACCAACATACGCCTCTAATAATGGCGTTGATGGGTCACCATGTACAAGAGAGCTAAATAAATGTTTGAACACTTGGTTTCGTTTATAACGATTTATTAATCGCTCCGTTCTATAGTTAAAGCCTCTTGATCCGTTGTCATACGTATCAACGATGTCACCTAGATCATCTGGATCAACCCCAGTTAAAATACCATCAATAGGATCGATGATTACTTTTCCTCGCTTATCTTCAAGTCTAGCTCCATCATACATAATGAGGGTATATTCACGTATTTCTGGTAAAAATGGATGCTGCAGTATAATATTTTCGTTTGTTATAACAGCAGGCTTTCGAGTACTTGCGTTTAATAATTTCGTTCCTCTCGGTTCAGCGATAAACGTCCCAAATGTACCTAAAGAACGATGGTTTCTAATGTCTGCCATATCCCACATACCACAAGCACCAACAGGTAAATCAACATACCATTTATAGGTTACTGTTTCACCTGGACCAGCTGTTTGGTCTGGATTAAAGCCCACCGTTTCACCAGCTGAAGTTTTGACGTCATACTGGATGAGCTGTGGATGCAAAGAAATTCTTAATGACGGCGGATAAAACGCTTGTTCTTTTACAGGTGGATATGGCCATATTCCATCAGGAAACGGAAAGTTACCACGCTCTAAATAACTTGTTAAATTAACTTCTACTACGTCACCTTGATTTGCCCGTAAAATTAAAGGTTTTGGCTTTTTTTTGCCCGCTAGAATATCTTGCATATCTTCCTTCAAGGCAAATATAATACCAAAAGGGTCGTTTTCTCCCCACTTGCTATATTGTATAGGTGTGTGAAATGCGACAATGTCAAAAACTTTTACTGGTGCATTTTCAGGTGCAAAAACCTCTATTTTCTCTGCACGTTTAGGTGGTTTTCCTGTAAAAGTAGGCAACGGCTTCGTTCGTTCCGGTGGACTCGGGCGATCTTCTAACGGTATTAAAAAATCCACCTCTTCATCATAAGCTCTAATTAACCCCCAGCAACCGTTCCAAAGATCCTCTTCTGTTTCAAATGTCCATAAATAGTCTCCAGAGTTTGGAACTTCCATTTCAAAAGTAAAAGATTCTGAAATACCTATATGCTCTTGTGCCTGGAATTCCGTCTCAACATCAGGCCGTTCCTTTTTCCACCTTAAACCGTGAACATTAAAGCTATGTGATTCTTCCTGTGCACCTTGAAGAATACGTATTCTAATAGGGTCTCCTTCGTAACAGTGCAATATCGGTGTAATTGGATCATCTTTTACGTAGGAACTAAAGGAATACGCAGGGTCACAATCCTCTCCTAAACGGAACTGTAATGGTTCATTTCTGTAGTTAACCCCAAACACACCTGGATCATCTTGAGAGCCGGGAAATTCTGGTGGATTTAATGGAAGACCTTTTTCGTCGAATAAAAGCGCAAAATCTTGCACCATTAATACAAAATCTCTATAATCAGGAATTAAAGGATGAGTGACTGTAACTTGGGCACCTACTTCTACCTCATCCCCACTCTTAGAATCAAGAACTTTTGAAAATCTTCCATGAACAACGGTTGAGCCAAAGACTCCATGTTGTTGATGATAGCTTGCATATAGATGGTCATGAAAAAACCATGCCTTTAGTTCAACATCTGCAAAGTATTCGTAAGTAATCGTTTCACCTGGAAGAACACTAGAGTCATAGTTCCAACCTACGTTAGAGCCGTCACTAACTAACACGTCAAATTTTACAAAATGAACGTGAAAAGAAGATTCATATGTTCTAGTCACTAACTGGAATGCATCTCCCCCGGCTATTTCAGGTAGACGATTAGTAAAATTCACTGATAAACATGTACCAGCGTTCATATGAATAACTAGAGGTTCCGGTTGTTTTTTCCCTGATAATACATCTTCTAAATCCTCATCACGTACATAAATCCTACCTTTTGGATCGTTCCATCCTTGCCGATTATAAACGATAGGGAGCTCAATAAGTGAAACATTCATTTCTTGAACTGCAGGATTTTCTTCAATAATACATGGATCCGTAAATACAGCACCTGGCCTTGCATTTGGTACAGCTGCATTTCTCTCCAGCTCTGTTAGCCCTCTTCCACCTACTATACTTAACGGTGGACGTGGAGCTTTACAACCAACTTTACCAGGAATAAAGTTAGGAAAACCTGGCTTTTCTTTCGTTGGTTTCGGTGGACAAGGTCGGTCAGGTAGTGGTTGCAATGGTTTGATCGGAACCCCATTTGGGTAACATTGGCTGCCATCTTGAAGTGTATCAAATACTCTATTTATAGCCCACATCCCCACTCCGAAATGAGGATACAAGTGGCAATGTAGAATAAAGTCTCCGAAAGCCCCTACTAAGGACCCTAATCCATATAGTGTGTCAATCGTATACCATGATTGGGGACTTACAGATATCGCATCAAACACGTCAGAATCTGTATTCAAAGGGTCTCTAAAAAAACTATGACTATGGTAATGAAATACGTGTGTTTCTTTTACACCAGCATGGACGAGTCTAAACTTTACTGGGTCCCCACGATAACCACGGAAGATTGGTGTTGCCGGGTCTCCAAAAACCCAAGAGTCATGATGCACTTCTTCCCCTTCACATTCTGGACAAACGACTCCCTCTTCAATTAATTTTTGTCTATTTTGCATCGGTTCATAACGGTAGTTGATAGCATGGGTGGATTCTCTTTCTTGATTTGTAACCGGGTCTAACGGTCGATTACCAGTCATATCTTTTGTGGACATTTCATCATGAAAAATAAAACCATATTCACGAAATGATGGAGCAAACGGATGATGAATATCAGCATTCATCCCACTTTTAATAGGTCCTCCGGTTTCTGGATCTGTCCACCAAGACCCTCTTTTCTGAATAAACAAACAACCGAATAAGCCATTAATACTAGTTCCCTCATCACTACTATCAGGGTTTCCTAAGTCTGAAAATAGTGCCACACCTTCATGATTAAACTTCAAGCGATACAGAATCTTTTCACCTGGTTCTGCTAATGTACTAGGATTATAGCCTACATTCGCTCCATCTGAATCTAAAACATTATAGTCCGCCTCATGAAAATGCATACCAGTTGCATATTTGATTTTGTTTTCAAATAGTATATCAACCGTATCTCCTTGATTTGCTCGTATTACGAGAGGTTGCACTAAATCAACAGGTGTAAATGGATTTTTTTCTACTAATTTTTTTACTTTTTCTTCATTTTCTTTTAAAACGTACATCATACCAGTTTCATTATAATCACCAAAATTATTTAGGACGATACGAATTGGGATTGCCACAACATGGAATTCTCGTTTCATAAGTCCTCCCTCTTCCTATAGATCATCTTTCAATTCTGGTATTCTAGGCATTCCTTTTTGCTCAATATAAAACACTTCAATTTGGTGAATATGGACAAACCACTTTCGATTTTCAAGTTCTCCTATCGTCGTTACTTCTGTATTTACGACTACACTATCGGCAACAACATCTTCTATTTTTCCGATAAATACAAACGGAAAAGAAGGAGTTAAAATGAATACTTTTTTACCTATCCCATTTGTAAATTCATTTATTAATGCTTCGTCATGTACATCGTTTATTGATGGCAGTGTAATTTCCGTAAATGAAGGTTGTTCTTTCACTTTTCATTGCCCCCTTTTATAAAAAATCAGGAATGTTATGTTAACGGAATTCGTTGATTACAATCAAAATTTGGAGTAAAGTGAGCTATCTTTTCTAGTGGGATATTTAATGGTGTGGGAAACTGAAAAAATGGTGCGTTAATCATTTTTATATTGACTGGAAATAACGTTACATCTCCTTGAGATACATTCATAATGGTGCCACAAAAGACAGGACGGAATGTTTGCCCAAATAAGTTAAGTTGATCTGATGAGGTTACTATTAAAATACTTTCTCCTAATAAGTTTTGCAGCGTTTCGACTAATGGATCATTTATATTTTCAATATTTACCGTTATTTCGTTTTTAAAGTGCACATCCTTATCTTTTTTTCTCTCTTCCTTCTTATTTTCTTTCTTTTTTTGAGACACTCGGTCATCACCCTTTCGTTAACTTTTTTTCATAATTGTCTGTATAGTTACGTTAATTAATGAAAGTAATCGAATTGTTTCAATAAACTTCACTTCTTTTAAATGGATATGAACGCTCTCTCCAAAAAATGTAATTAATATTTTCCCTTCTTGGCTATTCACGATTTTACCTACCTTTTTTGTCTGATCTCGGAGGTAAACTGTAACCCACGTATCTTTCCAAGATTGCAAATTTGTTTGTAACGTTTCTTCGAAAAACAATTGTTTTAACGTATCACGCTTTGATATCGTTTCACCAAAATGATAAAGTAATTTTTTTCTTAAATTATTATCAAATAAATAATGCTGATGTGTATTGGAGTAATTCGGAATGCCAAATGGAATATTGGCCGATTCAATAGTATCGTAACCGATCCATATTCTATCTTTTAAATTAGTGAGCATGACAAAATCACGTCCTACTGCACTGACTTTTCCTTCTTTATAAATTGGTTCTTCATCACTGTTAATAAATATTTCTACTTGCTGATTTCTTTTTGATTTAAAAAACTTACGTAATTTTAGTAACCTCCCTCTACCTGCGTTTTGATTTGAAAGATGGAAGATGTTAGCTCGATCAATATATTCCATCATTAATCGCAGTTCTTCCGTTGTATTAGGTGAGGTGGGTGAAGTTAACCCATCTCCATTTTTCATATAGAAATTATTTACCGTGTCGTTTTTTTTCTCTTCTGACTCTATTCGGTTCCACAGTTTAGTTTGATACTCATTTAAAAGCAGCCTTTTTTTAGATTGCTGTACCTTTTCATATTCTGTCATCCATAGTCCTCCTTATGGACGGATAATGTTATACTTTTAAAGAAAAATAAACTAAAGACATTGTAATACAAGTTAAGAGAGTGCCAAAAACACCGAAAATTAACATATTTTCTTCTACCGTATTAAGGTAAGAAACTGGTAAACTACAAATAGTAGGATCCTTCACGACAGCACCGAGCATATTACCCATTAAACTACCTACAATTCCGTTTAATACTCCTGCCAAGATCGATTGGAATGTCACAAGTGCACCGAAAAAGGCCCCTACAATGACACAACATATTACAGTTAAGAAAGTAGCGATTTGTACTTCCATCGTAAATTGTACTAACATAGAAATAATTAAGCTTATTACACCACTACAAGTCATTGCGATGATCATCCCGTAACGCTCACTAAACAATCTCCTTTTCCTAAAGAGTATTCGATACGTAATTAATGCCACCAAACAGTTTAAAAAGATGAAAAACCATATCCAATACATACAGGACACATCCTTTTTAAGCTACGTCCTCTTTGCAGAGATAATAAGTAATATAAGGGTAAATAAAAAAACACCTTCTAAAAATAATAGAAACGGCAAACTCCCCTTTGCAGCTGCCCCTATCATAGGTGCCATTATCCCGGTCATCACCCCATTACCGTAGCCTACTAGCAACGTTTGGTAGTCGAATAATGCACCGAAAATTGCGCCTACAAACATACTCATTAGAGTAGTTATGATTGTTACAGTGACAAACTTTAATGGAAATTGGTAAATTAATATTACTCCTGTAATAATTCCTATTAATCCCCCTGAAACACTCGATATACTCATTCCCAATTGAAACCCAATTAACTTACGAATCTTGAAAATATAAATATATATTAATGAAAGAATTAACACATTTCCTAATAACAAATAGCCAAGCAATTGTGTCCCCATTTTGTTCACCTCTTCATAGTCATCATTCAACTCTATGATGGAAATGCTTGCCATTATTCACTATTAGGTTTAATACAAATTTATAAAATCGTCTGTTTTGCAAATGCCCATACGAAAAACCATTCGTTTCCATATAATAGGTATATATCTATAGAGGGGGGTGAAACCAATCAAACAGATTAATTCTGTTAAGCATCTTAACAGTGATAACTCGTTTAAATGTCTAAAATGCGATTCGTTATTTACTGAACATTACTATTGCTCGAACTGCAAATGTCCAGAAAGAATTATTCAGCCTATGATTCCTTCTCCAACTTCATCTTTTTCTTCGGAAGAGCTAGCTGAATTAACCGAATGTATCGAAAGAGCAAATGAGCTTTTATTATCATTAGCGTCTGATAGAGGTTCCGAAAACCTACGGTCGATTCAAGAAGAATTTAAAAAACTTAGTAATAGTTACGTGTTAGTAAAACTCAAGTGTAAAGAAAACTGTATTGAACCTATCCAAGGTAAAATGATAGATGCAGGCTTAGATTTCATTATTTTAGAAACAGAAGTAAAAAACGTTGTTTTCATTCCGTTTCAACGAATACTACTTGTAAAACATATAGATACAGAAATAACCTCTCGCCAATTAAGTAACGAGTTAATTAATATTGATTCACGTTTAAGATATTCTCTCATGCTCCACTTTGGAGAAGTAGTATCTAAAAGTCCGTTTTTATTGAATTTGTTTTTCGGATTGAAGCTCTACCAATTGATTGAAAGCTATATCGGCTGTTTTGTATACGTGAGGGCAGAAAATATTGAAAAAGAACAAGAAGGAAAACTATATAAGGTAAATCCTCATAGAATTGAATTAGATATTAGTGAAAAAGTTGTTGACGTTGATTTTGATGAGCTATGCTATTTGGAGATCGAAAGAGAGAAACTTGGTAAAGACAATTTACAATACTACGATTCTCTTAAACGAAACAAATAAGCCTTCTCTTCTGAAGGCTTATTTGTTCATTCCTTAATCGTCACAACTGTAAACTTGATATCCCCTCACGATATATTATTAGAGGATATATTAAGGCTTATTCTAAGTTGATCTAACAACAAAGATTATATCCTTCTAATAAAAATTTTCCGTGGTAGCCTTTCTTTTGTAGCAATTCGAAATTGACATTATGAGTTAAACCTGCCAACCTCAATTCTATCCTATCATCACAAAACGGGATTGGATAATCACAGTAACAAGTATACTTTGGATGACAATTTATTTTACTGTGGCATTCCGGACAGTTATTTTTCTCTTTTGACTCCCTTTCTCTATTTTTATGTTCCATTTTTCGAGAATTTTTATTTATATTACAATTACACGGACTATTATTACACGTAAAACATGTTTTATTATTTCTTTTATTGTTATGCCTATCCTTTAAACTTTCAAAGATAATACAGCGACAGTCGCCACTATGCTTGCACTTATTTACATTTCTTACGTGTTTATCGTTCCATTCGACTTGTTTTATATACTCTGTAAGCAATGTTACAGTATGATCGTCGTCTAGTAATATATCTACAAAATCAATTCCTACATGACAAACAATTCCTTCGACTATTACTTCTTTCCCCTTCTGTCTTTTATGTGAATCAGTTTTTACACGCACATATTCAGGTCCTATTTTAACGGTGTTATTCATTTTGCTTTGTTTTATAAAAGATTTCCCTTCATTCATATGATCACTCCCTAAGTGTCCTAATGTAGCATATGAAATTGTAATATATTGGGTTCAATATACGGGTGTAAGCCTAAGCCTATAATCTACTGATGTGCCAAACTGATATCCTTAGGCAACGCATAATGCAACGGAATTTTATTGGACTCATACTGCAAACTTCTCTGTTTCACATAACGGTTTAAGTACATTAGGCGTGAACACATTACGAAAATAACATTTCATAATAATTGCTATTACTTCATACGATACTAATACATTCACTCTTAAAAGATAGTTGAGGTGGTATGAAATGGGACTAGATGTAAACGATTTAGCACTAAAAGTGGAGGAATTAACACGGGCGGACGAGACAATAAAAGCAGAACTCCGCCAGTTACAGTTGGAGATAGATCAATTAGAACAGCGAACAAAAATAGTTTCACAAACTGAAGGCTTTGGTAATGAAACGAAGTTAAATTATTTAACAGAAGTGAATGAACAATTATTTCAACAAAACGTAAGAATCCGGCAAATGATTGAAAGATGTATCGATACAAATACTGTTCCAACCCACGAGGAGTACTTAAAAGTGTTGCAAGGAGATACATAAAAAAGGGGTCAGCACTAACACTGACCCTTTTTGTTGTTTATGTTTTTCTAATTAGCTTATTCAATCTGTGTAACTGAAACGTATAATCGACTACCGAGGAAGTAATAATCATAAGTCGCAATTTTTGATCTTTATCTTGACTATATATTTGATGAACACGTTCAAAGAATTCGCCACTTTCTTCTATTATTTCATTCATTCCGTGATCATGTTCTTTCATTTTTCCTTCATATTTTAACAATATAAATTCATGGGACTTAATTAATTCTTCAATATGGGAATCGAATAATTTGTCCTCTTCTTCCTTCGTCTTACTTTGAAAGTAATGCTCTTCAATGTTTTCTAATAACAATTCACCTTGTTGTAATGTTTTTAACATTTGTTTAAAAATGACAACTTCTCTTGCATTCGTTTGATTTAACTTCCCAATCTTTCCTCTTTCCTCATCAAACACTTTAAACTGTCCTTCTAGTTTTTCAAGATCCTTTTTTAAACTCTTTTTTTCTTCTTCGAATGTAGTTTTTGTCATCTCATTAGAGATAACTGTACGTAATAATAATGAAAGCTTTTGAAAGGTAGAGTTTACATTTTTTATATAAGCTTTCTTATATTTTGGAGGCAAAATAACGATATTTATGATCATTGCCGAACCAATTCCAATTAATATGGTAAGAAATCTATTTAGAGTAAATAAAATATCTTCATTTCCCGAAGCACTCATAATAGCTAAAACAGTCACGAGTGTTAATGGAATAGTATTTTCCATTTTAAGTTTTAAACTTACAGATATGACAATCATAATAACGATACCTATAATGATTGGACTATCCCCGAGATAAAATATAGAAAACAATGCAATAGCTGCACCTATCGTATTCGTTAAAACTTGATCTAACATTTGTCTCCACGTTCTATATATGGAAGGTTGCACTGTAAGCGTTGCTGCTACCCCTGCAAATGCAGCAGGTTCTAGCCCTAAAATAATACAGATGTATAGTGCTAACATTACTGCTAATCCCGTTTTTATAATTCTAGGACCAATTGTCATCGTCATCTTCCTACTCCAATCTTACTTTATACCAATAATTACTTTCTTCCCTAGTGTACTACATTTTTGTTCAAACAGATAACTAGAAGGATTATCGCAAATAGCAAAGGGCTTGTCCAATACTGCCCTTTATATGCTGACTTTTCGATGGTATATGCACCAGGTATGATGAGGTTTGCATCACTTTGATCTAGTGTTTGCACCACTTTTCGGTTTGGATGCACCACTCCAAGTTTTATGCTGACTTTACCGTTGGATATGCACCAAAAACGAGAAGGTTTGCATCACTTTGATCTAGCGTATGCACCACTTTTCGGTTCCTTTGCACTACTCCAAGTTTTATACAGTCAGTTCCTCTTTAAAATAAAAAAGGGCCCAAAAAGTCAGTCTCTACTACTTTTTGGACAGCACCTTCTTAATTCCCTTTTTTTAACTCATGCATTTCTTGAACCCATTCTTCCACTCTTTCTCTTATTTCGGCAGCTTTTTCATTAATAATAGCTATTTTTTCTTCTCGAAGCTCCACATTTAAGGAATTTAATTGTTGTTCACGGGCATCAAGCAGTTCGTTCACTTGACCAATGATTTCGCTAGATATGTTACCTTCATTTTCTAATATTTTCACACCAGTCCGAAGACGATGGTTTTCTCTCATAATCGCAGCTGTCCAATGGTTACTAAGTGTACTCACTTCCTCTACCTTACGGAAAACTTCCCAGCCGTCTGGCGCTAAGTTAATAGGTGCCCACGCTAATTCTAATAGCGATGGTAGCCATTCATATTCAATCGTCGATAAAAGCTCTTCTCCATTGTTAGCGGAAAAGTACTTACCGTTCCCTGCATCTGCTACTTCAGCAAGCTGCTTTTCTGCATCTTGATCGACTTGGAACCCAATGATATTAACAGTTCGATTTTCATCATTATTTGATTCAACGAACGATTTCGCTGCCTTTACTGGGTCTCCATCACACGTTTCTACTCCATCACTAACGATGTAAATCGTAATATTCCCGGTTACTTTAGTGCTTAACTCATTCGCTTTTTCAATGGCAGCTGCTAACGGTGTCCAGCCTTTTGCTTCAACAGAAGATACAGCTTCATGAAAAGATTCACCATCATAGGAGCCTAAAGGGTAAACTTCTTCAATACCAGCACAAGAAAGCTCTTTTCCACCATTACTTTGGTCACCTTTATGACCGAAAGCTACCAGTGATACTTGACTAGTTTCTCCAATTGTTTTTGCAAAGCTTTCAACCGCTTCTCTCGCAATGTCCATTCTCTGTCGACCTTGCGAATCTAATAGCATACTAGAACTAGCATCTAATAAAATGTAAGAGTAACTTTCACCCTCTACGACTTCCCCTTCTTGAACTCGTTCTGGGCGTGGAAGTAATGGCTCATTGAAATTAGGTTCGTAGTTTTCTAGCTCCTCTACAATTTGTTGAAAACTTGGGCTTCCAACATAATATAAGAGCGCCTTTACAAGTGTTTTTGGATCCTCCGTCTCGTTTGCTACCTCAAGTATTGATGCTTCCATCTTTGTATGTAACGCTGGATCTAAATCGCTTAGTCCCCATAATACTCTTTCCGTTTCTTCCTCGTAAGAAATAGTTTCTGTTAAAATTCCTGCAGACTGTTGCTTTATATTTTCAATTGTAACGTCTGTTGAAACACTATCTATCGTCACTAAAATACTGGACTTCTCCTCAGTTTCTGTTGTATCTACCGTTACTGCTTCCTCTGAATCATTTTTCGCCGTTATGTCGTTCGTATTATTTTCCGCATCGTTTGAACACCCTACAATAAAGATAATGAGTAATACGGTAAAAAATCTTTTCATACTACTAGCCTCCTAAACTCTTATTCACTGTATATAACTATACATCTGCCTGGAGCAAATGGTTTCAAAAATCTAACAAATAAGAAAAAAGTCGGAGGTTATATATAGGGAAAAGGTCAGGGGTATAACCCTGACCTTTCAATTATTTCGCTAAAACATATATGTTATAAACGTCTTCCTCATGTAATTTTACAAAATTACCTATTGGCCATCTTTCTGTTGCTTTTCTTGCCATTTCACGGAAATATTGGTCATCGATATTAGCTTCCGAAAGTGTAATTGGCATGCCGATGGACTGGAAGAATTCCTCTGTTTTCTTAATACCAGCAAGAGCTGTTCTTTCTAAATCGTTTAAATCAATTTCTACATTCCATACTCTGTTCGCAAATTGTGCAAAGCGTTGGACATCATGCTTGTACACATATTTCATCCATGCTGGGAAAATAATTGCAAGTCCTGCACCATGTGCAATATCATATATGCCACTTATTTCATGTTCAATATTATGACTTGCCCAATCTCCTGTTCTACCTGTTCCTAATAAGTCATTATGTGCAATCGTTCCAGCCCACATAATTTCTGCTCTAGCATCATAATTTGTTGGCTGTTCTAAAACGATAGGTGCGTTATGAATAATCGATTTTAAAGCGCCTTCACAAAGACGGTCTGTAAAATCTACATTTTTTTCTGTTGTAAAATATCTTTCTAAAATATGAGACATCATATCTGTAATACCACATGCTGTTTGATAGGCAGGTAATGTGTAAGACAGTACAGGATTTAAAATAGCAAACTGTGGTCTTAAAGAATCATGAAGAGCGTCTCGCTTTAACCACCCGTCCTCGTTTGTAATAACTGATCCAGCACTCGATTCACTACCTGCAGCTGGGATCGTTAGTACTACTCCTATCGGTAACGAAGTTTCAATTGGTGTACCTGTATAGAAATCCCATACATCGCCCTCATATTTTGCACCCGCGGCAATTCCCTTTGCAGAATCGATAACACTTCCTCCACCTACAGCTAGAATGAAGTCTATGTTCTGTTCCTTACAAAGTGCTACACCCTCACGAACAAGACTAACTCGTGGATTTGGTTTTACACCACCAAGTTCAACAAATTCTACTCCGTTTTCCTGTAACGACTGGACTACTGTATCATATAAACCACTTTGTTTTATACTTCCACCACCGTAATGTAGAAGAACTTTTTTACTATGTAGAGCTGTTTCTTTACCAACTAATTGTTCTGTGTCTTTCCCAAAAATAATTTTCGTTGCATTTTGAAATGTAAAATTATTCATTGTTGTTCGCCTCCTGTTATCTATAATAGAATGCCACATGTAGTTTAGCAATATTAAAGGTCAGAGCTATACTGCCCTGACCCTATTAATTAAAATTCTATAACGATTCTACCGTTAATTTTCCCTTGTTCAAGATCCTCAAACACACGATTAATATCATCCATTTTCACAGTTTCTATAATCGTTTTCACTTTACCATCCGCTGCAAACTCTAAACATTCTTGAAGGTCTTTTCTTGTACCAACGATGGAACCAACAATACTTACACCGTTTAACACTGTGTCAAATATAGGCACTTCCATCTTTTCAGGCGGCAAACCAACTGCTACACATTTCCCGCCTCTCTTTACAGCTCGATACGCTTCACTAAATGCAGGTTTTGAGACTGCTGTACAAATAGAGGCTTGCACTCCACCAAATTCTCGTTGGATGAAATCTGCAGAATCTTCCACTTTCGGGTTAATCGTTAAATCAGCACTTAAAGAAGTAGCTAATTCTAACTTCTCATCGAAAGTGTCTACTGCCACTACTTTAAATCCCATCGCTTTTGCATATTGAACAGCAAGGTGACCTAAACCACCAATACCATATATCGCTACCCAATCACCAGCTTTTGCTTCCCCAACCTTTAATGCTTTATATGTAGTGACTCCAGCACAAAAGATTGGTGCTGCTTCGACATAACCTAACGCTTCTGGAATTTTTACGACATAACGTCCGTCTGCTAAACAATATTCTGCATAACTACCGTCAACAGAGTAGCCGGCATTTTTTTGGTGATGACATAGTGTTTCTCTCCCTGTTAAACAGTACTCACAATGCCCGCATGCTGTATATAGCCACGGAATACCTACACGGTCTCCTACTTTTAAATGAGAAATATTGCTTCCAATTGCTACAATCTCTCCAACTCCCTCATGTCCAGGGATAAAAGGTAAGGTTGGCTTAACTGGCCAATCTCCGTGGGCAGCATGTAAATCAGTATGACAAACGCCACATGCTTTTATTTTTACTAACACATCATGCTCTTTTACTTCCGGGATTACAACTTCTTCAATAGATAAATCTTTTTTAAATTCTTTTACTACTGCTGCTTTCATTGTTTTCCCATTTCCACAAGCTTCACACATATGTTTTCACCTCAGCAAGTATATTGTAGTTTTCCTACAACACTATTATGGAATATGTCTATTACACTCACAATGAGTTTGTGAATATATTCACAAATAAGACAAGACTTATTGAACAAATTATGTAAAAAGGGCAGAATTATCACTAGCCCTTTTAACGTGTTGAAAAACTGTTGAACAGTAAAATAGATGTTCACAAACTTGCTCAACTATATCTGCCCTTGTAGCTATTCTAAAACATTTGGAAACTTCTTTTTTAATTCCGTTAAATATTCATTACTTAAAAAACCGCTTCCGCCACGAATGATCTCCTTTAAATAATGTGCTGGCGGTGCGCTCTCATCTTTTTTATGAACAACAATGAAGGTTAATACTTCTAACACTTCCTCTTCCATTTCCACTTCTATTACTGCAGGACGATAACAAGAAGCATCTACCCCTTCTCTATCATATAAATATGGTAGTGCATCCGAAGCTAGCTCATACACCTTCCCCTCTACGACACCATCTTCCTCTACGATGTCCGCACGGCCCCCATCTAACGACCGCCATGTAAAACGGAGGGAATAACCAGGAAGCGTACCTTTTCCGGTAACTTTTTGAAAATGATGGTCTACATTTGCCAATTGAAAACGTTCATTATCCATACAACTTCCGTATGCAAAATAATAGAACTTTGGCTTCTTCTCTAATTGATAAACTTTCCAATCACCACCATGTATTTTCCGTTGTAGCATATTGTTATTAACCATAATGTAAACATACGCTTCATATGTACCTTTATCTGTGTTTATAGATTGGCTAACCCGGTCATATAGGTTGTCACTTCTGTGAGCTTGATAACCTTCTAATCTATCCAAGCTAGAAAGCGTATGATCATTTACTTCATATAATTCACCGTACACCCGACCTGTAGAACTCTTTTGAAGTGCTGGATAGTGTAAACCAGTATCATACAAAACACCTGTAGTCCATGCTTGTTCTGCAATTAATCTCGAACTTTCTAATAAACGATGATTGCGCTCATTTTTCCTTAACGTTCCATATACAAAAACGATGTGAGTCGAACCCATGGCTAATCAATCCTTTCTTAGGAAATTGTAAACATTATTTTCTAAAAACGATATTAAATGTCGTTCCTTCAGGTCCCGATAAAAACGAAATTGTTCCATTATTTCTTTTCACAATCGAATAACATATCGGTAGCCCTAAACCCGTCCCATGTTCTTTCGTCGTAAAGAATGGAGCTTCGACATAGCTTTGAATAGTCGAAGGAATTCCGCTTCCTTCATCTCTAATAGATAGAACAACATCCCCATACTCTTCATATGTAATCACTTCTACTTTTTTGTTCGTACCCATCGCGTCTAACGCATTGTTAATTAAATTTAGAAGTAGCTGTCTTATTTCATTTTTGTCAATACTTAAAGGTGAGACTTCTCCTAAATGTAGTACAACCATTTTCCCCTCTTTATTCGCCCTCGTTTCTAACAGAGGGTGCAACGTCTCTATAATTGAATTAATATTACATGTTTCAATTAAACTCGGTTTCTCCTTCGCAATATCGAGAAATTCGGTTATGATTTCATTTACTCTATTAATTTCATCTACCATTAGATGATAGATCTCCTTGTATTGATTTTGTTCATTTCTTTCCATCATTATTTGTAAAAATCCTTTTACTGTTGTAATAGGGTTTCTAACCTCATGTGCCACTCCTGAAGCCATTTCACGAATGACATTCAACTTCTCATAAAATTGTTTGTTCTTCTCATTTTCTTCCTTCTCCGTTATATCGCTAAACATAACAAATGTGCCATATATATTTGGAAACGCTTTAATTTCAAACCAACGTTTGGAATACTTTGCTTGCATTTTCACTTGTTTTGGTTCCTGTTCTTGAAAAGCGTTATGTATTAATTTATATTCCCTCGTTCCTTTATACTTTGGCAAAACATCCCATATACTCATACCTAGCAACTCTTTTTTAGGTTTTTCTTTAAAAGAATGAATTGTTTTTAAAAATGGCTCCGCAGCATCATTTATGAATTCAAATTCCCAATCGGTGTTTAAAAAAAAGCATGGTTCGGTAATATTGTTTAATACTTGAACCATATCAATTTTATTTTTAATGCCATATACTCCCATAGAAAATCCACCCCTTTAACCCTTTAAATTGTTAATGTATGTGTTTATTATAATCTGAAAACTCTTATTTAGAAAGAGAAATATTTTATTGCATACTGCTGTTGAAACTCATCACAAAAAAAGTCCGAAAAGTGAGTCGCTACTCACTTTTCGGACAGCTCTCTTTTTCTCTTCCAGTTAATGAATTTAAACTAATACCCTTTTGTAATATCGACCCTATTCATTAACGGCATCTCATTTTTCAAATTTTGAAATGTTTGTAAAAAACAAGTAATTGCTTCGGAAATCTCCGTTACAGCTGAGATATGTGGCGTTAGCTTGACATCATTTCGTTCCCACAACTTAGAGTTTTCAGGTAAAGGCTCTATTGACGTTACATCTAACACGGCTGACCTCACGTTTCCATCATTTAATGCTTCAATAAGAGCTGCTTCGTCTACTGTTGAACCTCTTCCGACATTGATAAAACCAACATCGTTCATATAACTAAACATTTTTCTATCGAATAGCTTATTCGTTTCTTTAGTATATGGTAACGTGCTAATAATCCAGTTTGCCTTATTCAAAACGGACTCCGCATTTGAGGATTGGACAACCTCTTTGAAGAAGCTTTTTTTCGTTCCACTTTTAGATACACCGTATACATCGGCACCGAAAAAAGAGAACGTTTCTGCTACTTTTTGTCCAATTTCACCTGTACCGAATATAACAAATGTCTCATTTTTTACCATTTTCGGTGTTTTCGGCTCCCATATTTTCTCCATTTGTTTTTCAGCAAAATAATCTTGAAACTGCAAGTCCCGTAGTACGTAACTTAAACAATATTCACTAATTCTTTCTCCGAATGAACATACTGTTCTCGTTAAAATAATATTGGTTTCGAACCAACCGTCAATACCATCTAAATAATTGTTTACACCCGCATTAAATGAATGTACCCACTTAAATTGAGAGGGATGAAAGTGGTCAGAAGGCTTAGAACCAACGTATGCATCTGCCCATCGTAAATCCTCTTCCGTTATTTTATCTAGCGTGACAAAACGAAAATGTTTCATTACTTCCTGTGGTAATTGCTCTTGAAATTGTTGCTCATAATTCCCAGCCACTAATATGTTATTAATATTCATATGCATCCCCCTATTTCACCAATTGTAGGCATTAGGATTTTCCTTATAATCTTTTATCTCTCTTTTATAGTTTATCATTTTATAATAATAGCTCGTCCAGATAAATGTAATGTATACGGTAAGAAAAGTCGATAGTAGAGTTAACATTAAGATTCTTTCATAATTTTGAATCAGCAATATCGAGTAATAAATGTAAAAATGGTCCAATTGCAATAATTGTAGTATAAATAGGTATCGATAAACTAGGCTTAAAGACTCTTTTTATTTTATGCAAATCCTCGATTTCATTACCCACTCCGTCACAACCCCTCTAATCCATATTTCCCGGAAAATATCGATTTTTGTCGTTAATGCAATTAATTATATATAGTTTTTTTATATCTTTTACCCCTGTTTTTTCTGAATATTCTAACATAACATAAATATAATAAAAGGATAGTCCCTCCTCAACAGGCCTATCCTTCTTCATTCCTATTAACTAAATTAAAACTTGTTAGCTGTTCTCGGCAAACTAGTGAATAAATACTTTCTATTTTTTTAGCAAAATTAGTAGAGGAATAATGTTGGATTACTCCAGATCTGGCGTTTTCACTAAACTGTTGGTGTAAATCTTCTTCATTAAGGAGAAAATGAAGCCTCTCTCTAAACTGTTGAAATGTTGTATATTGCCACCCATTAATCCCATCCATTATAACATCATCTAAACAAGGATCCTTTCGACATAATGCAGGCAAACCGCTTGCTAATGCTTCTACATACGTTAACCCTTGTGTTTCACTGTTTGATGCACTAACGAAAACATCACCTATTTGGTAATAAGAAGCAATTTCTTTTGGTGGCACCATTCCTGTAAAAATGATATTATCAAAAACATTTAACTTTTTTGCATATTCTTCTAAACTAGATCGTTGTGGACCATCACCTACAATTAAAAATTTTAACGTTCGACTTTTAAGGCGTGATATATATAATATTAGTTCCTCAATGTTTTTTTCTTTCGCAACTCTGCCAACACATATTAACACCTTGTCGTTAGCGTTTATGCCATGTCTTAATTTGATTTTTTTCTTTATCAGTTCACTCAATGGGTTTATAAATTTTACGACATCTATTCCAGTTGGTACTACATAAATTGGTTGTTTAATTCCATAAACTTCAAGAAGATGCTTAACTTTTTTAGTTGGCGTAATGACCGCATTCACATTTTTCAGCACTTTTCGTGAAAAAACGGCTACCATTGCTTTACCCCATTTTCTATACGGAGAAAAATAATGTGTATAATCTTCATAAACAGTATGGTATGTATGGACAATTGGTATGTTTAATTTTTTCGAGATATAGCGAGCCATTCGAAACGTACTAAATTCACATTGTGAATGAATAATATCAGGTCCCCAATTGATTAGTTCGTCAATATGCTTATTATCAATGGAAAATGCGATTCTTGCACCTGGGTAAATTTTTCCTGCTCCAACAGAGCTTATATACGTTACTTCCCCATTTCTATATGATTTATTAGACAATGTAAGAATTCGTACTTCATGACCTAACTTCTTTAATTCCTTTTGCAATGTAACGACAGAAGTAACAACACCATTAATAACTGGAACATACCATTCGGTTGTAATTAATATTTTCATAACGATTCACCCTATTTCAACTATATTATTAACGCTAAATACTGAACTTGACGCTTTTAAAAAATAAGAGAAATAGTAAAAACACCTTTTTATACTAGTCTAATTAGTATATAAAAGGTGTTTTAAGCTACAGTATGAAAAAGGTAAAAGTTAAGTTAAAGTTATATGTCAATATTGGGTTATTCTTCCCTCCATTGACGATAAACCTAATATTCTATTATAATAGGATTATACAATTTCATTATTTTCCTCTAAAGGGGAGTAGCTTTTACAATATTTGTCGTCATTACAGAGCGCAGGCTCTCGGCAATATTGGCAACTTTCGTTGTTAGCAAGACCTTTACCTAATGGTGAAGGTCTTTTTCTGTTCTCTAAAACCTTCACTATCTATGGTGGAGGTTTTTCTTATTATATTACGTTGTACTTCTAAGCATGCTATATTAGGAGGTTTACGAGCATGAAAACATATAGAGAATTAGCTGCAGGTGTTATTTTTGAAAAGAAAGGTTTCACGATGAAACTTAAAGACAAACCAGAAGAGTTAGAGCTTATTGGGAAAGGAAGGAGTGCTTTTGCTTTTAAAATTCGTTCGACCAATATCGTTTTAAAAGTATTTTTTCCTTCTCACCTATCGATCGTTAATGAGGAAGCAATGATTTATAAAATTCTTAATGGAAATCCGTATTATCCGAAAATGTACGATTACGGTACTAATTTTATCGCAATAGATTACATTGATGGAGATACATTATTTCAATGTCTTACTACCGGTAAGTATATTTCGAAACAACATATTGTAGAAATTGATAGAGCCTTGAAATTAGCAAGAGAAAGTGGCCTGAATCCATCAGATGTTCATTTACGAAACATTTTAATTACAGATGATGGTCATATAAAATTAATTGATGTTGCTCGTTTCCGACAAACGGGAACGTGTACTCAATGGAATGATTTAAAAAGGGCTTACAAATATTATAGAAAGGTGTATTGTCCTAAACAACTTCCTAGCTATCTATTAAACTGTATTGCATTCCTTTACAAAAAAAGAATGCTACGAGTATTGCTGTAATTTATAAAAAGGGTTAGAGAGTTTCTGACCCTTTTTGACTTAATTTAATAAGTGGGTAATACTCGCCTTTTCGTAGCTAGTTCTATACTTTTTAAGAAAAACCATAAAAAACCAGCATAAAAGCCGATATGCGGGTATTTAAATGCTGCTGGTTTATTTCCTTCGAAATAGAAATGTCCAATCCACGAAAATAAATAATGTAGAATAGCAAGGAATATCGTTATTTTTATATCAATAAATAGGAAGATCCAACCCCAAAAAGCAAATAGGAATGCAAAGTAGTGCAATATTTGGTTCCATTTATTTTCATGTACTCTTTGATAGTGAATTAAATCTTTTCTTATTCTTTCTCTCATTCCTTCACCCCCTAAAGCTATTATAGACCACTTTATAAATAAAATTGTAGTTGCAATTTGCACTTTTCCTAAACATCAAAAAAACAAAAAGCATGCCGAGACGGACATGCCTTTCATTCTTATTTTCCTCCACAATAAATGACAATCGCATCTCGGAGAAATTTAGTTCCACCCTGTACAGCCTTATCATAATAAGCAGTAAAACGATCATCGGCAACATACATTTCTGCAAGCCCTATGTGTGCTTCTTTAGAATAGGCTGGCCATGAGTATTCGAGCCATTCTTTATGCTTTGCAGCTAATTGTTGTGCTATCTCAGATTGCGGATCTCCTGTTTCATATGCCTCTTTCAATAGTTCAAAAATCTCTACTCCTAACTTTTCCATTGCCTCATATTTTTCCTGAGTCATTCCCCTTAACTTCGCATTGCTTTCTTCTACTACAGCTTCTCCATACTTCTCACGAATTTCGACTCCGTATTTTTGCTCGTTTTCATTAATCATCTTTTCTTTTAATCCTTCAAATTTTTCATTGTCTTTCATTGGATTCCCTCCACTAACAGAATCAATTGTTTTTTCAATCGTTTCCAATATTTTGTCCAGGCGGGCACGCTTCTTCATTAATTGTTCGTAATGCTGTTGTAATGCTACGTTACGATTAAAGTTTGGTTGATGGATAATTTCCGTTATGTCTTCCAAACTCAGTTCTAGTTCACGATAAAACAAAATTTGTTGGAGTATATCCACTTGATGTTGTCCATATAATCGATACCCTGATGAATTGATTCTTGCCGGCTTTAATAAACCAATTTCATCATAATAACGAAGTGTACGTGAACTTACCCCAGATAGTTGCGCTAATTTTTTCACTGTATATTCCATCGTTCTACCCTCCTGACAATTCCATCATAAACGTTTACGCAACGTAAAGGTCAAGTACAAAAAAACACTCTTTTTATAGAGTGTAATCATTTCCTATATTCTTTTAAACTTTGCTAAGTATGGGATAGCTAGCGTGCAGAAAAACACGATGATGAGACCGAATAACAAAGTAATAAAAAAATTTGAAAACGGTGATAAAAAACGGCCAAAGATGTAAAACGGTAAAACGGTTAGTCCAACGACAATAAACCTTGATGAAAATGTGATTTTATGTTCTGCCCCACAAAAGTCACAAGGTATAGGTTTATAACCTAAAAGAATACTTTTATATATTTTCCCCCATCTATACTTTTTGTTACAACCTTCACACGTAAACATACTTTCACCTCTTTCTATAAAAATGCTTTACTATATTCCACGACTCCCGAAACATTTTTTAAGGCGTCTTTCTTTAATTCTAATGCCATAAAAACTTCATCGGGAACATGAAATGGTGCTTTTATTCCCCAACGGGACGCCTTCTGAAACCCAAACTTCGGATAATAGTTTGGATGACCGAGGACTATAACAGACTCATAGCCTAGTTTACTCGCAATTCGTAAGGATTCTTCTATTAATAACTTACCTACGCCCTTTTTTTGATAAGTTGGTATAACGGAAACAGGTGCTAAGGCAAGTGATTCTATGGAATGTTCTTCATTTATAATAGCTATTTTTGAATAAAGAATGTGCCCAACTATCTGTTCGGTATCTTTATCAATAGCTACTAATGAAAGTTCTCGTATGTATGCGCCCGAGTTTCGAATGTTGGCGACTAAATTATGCTCAGTTTGGTCACTAATACTAACATTTGCAAAAGCGCTTTTTATAACTTGTTCCACATTTTTATAGTCTTGTGTTTGTTCTTCTCTAATAAAAATATTCATCTTATTAACTCCTAGGTTTCGAATGTATAATAGATTTCTTTCTTTTAAATATATAATATTTCTCCTTCTATTAATACCAATTACTGCATAAAAAAAGCCTTACTTTCAAATAAAGTAAAGCAATAATTAAACGTTTAGTAGTATGAGTAAGGATAATAAGGGGTTGGTGCAATATAAGGTAATAGTGCTAATGCAGCAAGTGTTGCAATCGGAAAAGTACGGCGTCTAAATCGGCGAAATCTTCTTCTTGGACGTCCGTAGCCATAGCCTCCGTAATATCGCTGATCTTCTACCGTTTCATTTACTCTATCTAAAACGTCTTCACCAACTAATACTGTGATATTGCTGCTATCAACATCTTCTATAATCCCATCAAAAGAACTACCATCATTCATAGTTAGGGTAACGTGATAAAACTTAAGTTTCACACATTGATCATGTAAGTTTCTCTCTTCGTTATACTGTAATTGTTCCGTCATTTTCAAACCTCCATCTCTTTTTATTACATGATATTCGCCTAATGAAGAGACGTGACAACTAATAAAGTGCTTTGTGATGTCGTTCATTTGCTTTTTCTGCATTCATAAGTATAATAATATAGTCCATTATGTATTTGGATGAATATATATTAAAAGGAACTGATTTACGATGCATTTATTCCTAACTTCTTTCTTCGTTGGGTTTTTAGTATTATCTAATATTATTAGTGTAAAGCTATTTGACTTGTGGGGATTAGCCATCCTACCTGCTGCAGCGATTGTATATGTGTTTACTTATCCGATTACGGACGTGATTGGGGAAGTATACGGAAAAAAAGCTGCTCAACAAACGGTAAAAGCAGGCTTTATCGTTCAAATCTTTGCTAGTATTTTCATTCTTATTGCGATATATTTACCACCTGCACCATTTTTTGCAGACCAAGACGCCTTTTCTGCTATTCTAGGTGGTAGTTTTCGAGTAATTATTGCTAGTTTAACAGCTTATATCGTTAGTCAATTTTTAGATGTTTATATTTTTCATCGATTACGAAGCAAGCACGGTAGTTCTAAACTATGGTTACGCAATAACGCCTCTACTATTTTGAGTCAGTTAGTAGATACTACTGTATTTATTACTGTTGCTTTTTATGGAACAATGCCTACTTCTGCTCTATTGGCACTTATTGCAACGCAGTACATTTTCAAAGTGTTTGTTGCGATTATAGACACGCCACTCGTATACTTCTTAGTGAAGAAAACGAAGGCAGCTGCAAAAAAAGAGGCTGAGACTACTTCCATAAGCGCATAAAAATAAAAAGAAACGTTCAGAAAAAAACTGAACGTTTCTATTTTTATGTTAGTTGTTGTTCAGCAAAAGTACGATACAACGAATGAGACTCTATCAGTTGTTGATGGGTTCCCATTCCCGTTACTTTTCCTTTTTCTATGAAAATAATGTTGTCTGCATCGACGATTGTTGATAACCGATGGGCAATGACAAATGTTGTCCGACCTTTCATTAGTCGAGAGAGAGCACTTTGTACAACACTTTCTGATTGACTGTCTAGGCTCGCGGTAGCTTCATCCATCATAAGAATTTTCGGATCACGTAAAAATGCTCGTGCAATCGCAATTCGCTGACGTTGGCCACCTGATAGCTTCACCCCTCGCTCGCCTACTTCTGTATCCAGTCCTTTTGGAAATTCTTTAATAAACTCATCTGCATATGCCATTTTAGCAACTTCCCATAATCGTTCATCACGTATGTCCTCCCAGCCTTCTAATCCGTAGCACAAATTCGCACGAATCGTTCCAGCCATCATCGCACTTTCTTGAGAAACATAACCAATTTGACTTCGCCATGACTGTAACGATAGCTGATGAATAGGAGTGCCACCGATTAAAATAACTCCAACTGTTGGTTCGTAATAGCGCTCTAACAGGGCAAACATTGTCGTTTTCCCACCGCCGCTTGGACCAGCAAAGGCGATCATTTGACCCGGCTTCGCCTCAAAAGATACATCGTAAATAACAGGCTCTTCCTCCCCATAAGCAAAAGACACATTTGCTACTCGAACCGGCATATTCGATATATCTAGATGCAAACCTTCCTGTCCTTCCTCTAACGGCAAATCGATAATGTCGATAATCCGTTCCGTCGCTCCTTTCGCTTTTTGTAATTGCGTAAAGAACATTGCAAATGAAGTTATTGGATAAATGATTTGGAATAAATACAATAGAAATGCAACTAACGAACCAGTTGACATCGTTCCATTCGCCACTCGAATTCCACCGTATCCAATAATGACAACAATAACAATCATGACGATTGAATACATGAAAGGACCAATAAGGGCGAAGATTTTAGCTTCTCTCAAGCCAAATTGCAATAAGTTTTTAATACCGTTAATTCCTTTATTTTCTTCAAACTTCTCTGCGTTAGACGATTTCATTAATCGAATTTCACTTAATGTTTGTTGTATACTACCTGTAAACTTCGCTGTTTCGTCTTGTAACCCTCGAGATATTTTCGCCATCCTACTTCCAAGGGGAATCATAATAACCATTGTTAATGGAACGGAGATTAACATTAGTAACGTCATTTTCCAGTCCATAATAAGTAAAATAATGACCGCACCAATGATGGAAATGACACCTGATACAAACTGAGGGAAATGACTTGATATTAGATCCTTCACAATTCCAGTATCGTTTACGACTCTACTAACCGACTCACCACTTTGTTGTTTATCAAAGTAGCTTACTGGTAAACGAATAAGTTTTTTCCACATTTTCTCCCGAAGACGAGATACTATTGTTTGTCCAACGGAAGCTAATAAATAGGTAGACACACCGTCGATTACACCTTGTAAAATAAAAACTGCTGCAATAGCAATAATAATGGAAACACTAATAGTCGCTGTCGAAAAACCATCCACTAGCTCCCTCGTTAAAAGTGGAATGGAAAGTCCAACAATTGTTGTTATAATACTTCCGATTAGCCCGATTGTTAGTGCTACTTTTGGAATTTTTGTAGATACTATTAGGGATAGAAATGGTTTTACTCCACTTTTTTCTTGTTTCATTACGATTTTCTCCTTCAATTATTCATGTACTATCATAATGTTTTTAGCTTCATTTTGCACATAATTACCTTTTCTCACTCAATAATGATTCGAATGTAAAAATAATTTTATTTTATTGACGCAAAGGTTATTGTATTTTCGGTGTGAAGGTGTATAATTTTTCTCTGAATGAATAGTTAAATCTTACTAGGATTATACTTATCTATTCTTTTTTTACCTTTTAAGATAAGGAGGCAATCATGAATAGTTCTTCAATTATTGAGTTTAAAAATGTAACAAAACAATATGATAACGACCCAGCTGTTTTAGATAATGTGAGTTTCGAAATAGAAAGAGGGAAGTTTTATACTTTATTAGGTCCTTCCGGTTGTGGAAAAACAACAATATTGCGACTCATTGCTGGTTTTACCGAGGCATCATCTGGTGATATTTTCTTTAACTGTGAGCGTATTAATGATTTACCAGCAAACAAACGGCAAGTAAATACTGTATTCCAAGATTATGCACTGTTTCCTCATTTAAATGTGTTTGAAAATGTAGCGTTTGGATTACGTATTAAAAAGTGGAAGAAATCCGACATCGATGAAAAAGTAAAAGAAGCTCTACACTTCGTAAACCTTGATGGATACGAAACGAGAGAAATTAAAGAAATGTCAGGCGGGCAAAGGCAACGTGTAGCAATTGCGAGGGCAATCGTAAATGAGCCAGAGGTCATACTTTTAGACGAACCACTTTCCGCACTAGATTTAAAGCTACGTACGGAAATGCAGTATGAATTACGTGAACTTCAACGTAATCTCGGTATTACGTTTATTTTTGTTACTCATGATCAAGAGGAAGCACTTGCGATGAGTGATGAAATTTTCGTTCTAAACAAAGGTAAAATCGAGCAAAGTGGTAGCCCTACAGATATTTATGATGAACCGATTAACCGATTTGTTGCTGATTTCATCGGTGAATCAAACATTGTAAAAGGAACGATGGTAAAGGATTACGTAGTACAATTTACTGGAAAACAGTTTGAATGTGTGGACCAAGGATTAAATGAAAACGAACCTGTTGAAATTGTTATCCGCCCGGAAGATTTAGAGATTACTACTTTAGAAAATGGCAAGCTGCAAGTAGAAGTGGATTCCCAGCTATTCCGTGGCGTTCACTACGAGCTTTCCTGTTACGATGACGACGGTAATGAATGGCTAGTCCATTCCACGAAAAAAGCTTCCGTCGGTGAAAAAATTGGACTTTATTTTGATCCAGAAGCGATTCACGTAATGCGCTTAGGTGAGACGGAAGAAGAGTTCGATCGCCGTTTAGAAGCGTATAAGGAAGGCGACGAATAATGAACCGTAGTAATTCACGCCAATGGTATACAATTCCTTACATGTTATGGATGATTTTCTTTGTCATTGCGCCGATTCTGTTAGTTGTTTACTATTCATTTTTAGATTTGGATGGGCAGTTTTCACTAGCAAACTATCAAAAGTTTTTCACTCCTGTATACATACAAATGGCATTTAGCTCATTTTGGTATGCGTTTTTAATTACACTGATTTCATTCATTGTCGCTTATCCTACCGCTTTACTTTTAACAAGGACAAAGCATAAACATTTATGGTTATTACTTATCATCGTTCCTTCATGGATTAACTTACTTTTAAAGGCATATGCATTTTTAGGTATTTTTGGTACGTACGGGATGACGAATCACTTTTTAGAGATAATTGGCATCGGTAGTCAACAAATTCTCTTTACAGATTTCAGCTTTATTTTCGTATCTGTTTATATTTTTATTCCATTTATGATATTACCGATCTTCAACTCTTTAGATCAATTAAACCCTACACTTGTAGATGCGGCCAAAGACTTGGGAGCGTCGAAATGGACAACCTTTTCTAGAGTTATTTTCCCGTTAACACTTGAAGGAGTAAAAGCAGGCTGTCAAGTTGTATTCATTCCTGCCCTATCTCTATTTATGTTAACGAGATTAATAGCTGGAAATCGAGTAATTACGCTCGGTACAGCGATCGAGCAACATTTCCTTGTGACACAAGATTGGGGAATGGGATCAACCATTGCTGTTTTCTTAATATTGATCATGTTCGGAATCATGGCACTCACTAGTAATCGAAAGAGGAGTGTGTAGAATGAAAGAAAAGTTATCTCCCTTTTCCAAACTTTTTTTAATTTTTATTTTCCTTATACTTTATACACCGATATTTTTCTTAATTTTCTACTCGTTTAATAGCGGTGGCACGATGTATAACTTTGAAAGTTTCACACTAGATTGGTATCGTGAATTATTTACAGATTATCGATTGTTAATCATTGTTTTAAATACTCTAGTTGTTGCGTTACTATCTGCTCTCATAGCAACCATTATTGGCGTTTTAGGAGCGTTATGGATTCATTCATTTAGACGAAGAGCGACAAGAAATATGTTAATGTCGTTTAATAATGTTCTTATCGTCAGTCCAGACGTTATTATTGGGGCGTCATTTTTAATACTATTTACCGTTACTGGTTACAAGTTAGGTTTTTACTCTGTTCTTTTATCCCATATTGCATTTAGTGTGCCGATTGTCGTACTAATGGTTTTACCTAAGTTAAACGAAATGAGTTCTTCATTAGTAGACGCGGCACGTGATCTAGGTGCAAATAGTTGGGATGTTTTAACGAAAGTAATATTGCCGTATTTAACCCCTGGTATTATGGCTGGGTTCTTTATGGCGTTAACTTTTTCTTTAGATGATTTCGCCGTAACGTTTTTCGTAACAGGTAATGGATTTAGTACGTTATCGGTAGAAATTTATTCTTTGGCACGTCGCGGTGTTTCATTAAACATTAATGCGTTATCAACGTTGCTATTCCTATTTACTATTATTCTCGTTATTGTCTATTACTTCATTGCACAACGTTCTAAGTCTACGGTAATGGGGGTACGAAAATGAAGAAACTTATTCAGTTTTTCGTTTTAATTGTTGCCGTATCCGCTCTTTTATTATGGAGTATTGCGAAATTAAATGACTCTCAAGGATACTCTAGCGGTAATACGCTAACGATCTACAATTGGGGCGATTACATCGATCCTGATTTAATTAGTTTATTTACGGAAGAAACTGGAATTAGTGTCATATACGAAACGTTTGACTCGAACGAAGCAATGATGACGAAAATTCAGCAAGGTGGTACATCGTATGATATTGCCGTACCTTCCGAATATATGATTGAAAAGATGATTGAAGAGGATCTTTTATTACCTATTGAACACGATAAAATACCAAATTTATCGAACATCGATGAAAGATTTATAGATTTACCTTTTGACCCAGAAAACAAATATTCTGTTCCTTACTTTTGGGGAACTGTAGGCATTGTGTATAACACTGCCATGCTACCAGGTATCGAAATTACAAGCTGGAATGACCTGTGGGATCCTACTTTTAAAAACGAGATACTTTTAACAGATGGTGCTCGGGAAGTCATTGGGATGGGATTAAATAGTCTAGGCTATTCATTAAATGATACGAATAGAGAACATCTTCTTGAAGCAAAAAGCAAACTAGACCTTTTGACTCCGAATATTAAAGCAATCGTTGGTGATGAAATAAAAATGCTCATCGCAAACGAAGAAGCCGCTATTGGGCTCGTTTGGTCCGGCGATGCGGCGGATATGATGTGGGAAAATGATAACTTAGACTATGTTGTACCTATTGAAGGTTCAAATCTTTGGTTTGATAATATGGTTATCCCAAAAACAGCGAAAAATATCGAGGCTGCTCACATGTTTATTAACTTTATTTTAGATGCTGAAATTGCAGCGATAAATACGGTATGGGTAAGTTATTCTACTCCGAACAAAGAGGCTCTAGCTTTTATGCCGGAAGATATGACGGAAGATGAGCGTTTTTATCCACCTGAAGAGTTAACAGAAAAACTTGAGGTGTATGAAAATATCGGGAAGTGGAATTTAGCTTATTATAACGAACTGTTTTTAGAGTTTAAAATGCATCGGAAATAGTGGAAAAAAAAAGTAGGTCAGTCTTCAATTAGAAGCTGACCTATTTTTGTTTGGCTGTTTTTGCAGTGTTTATTATTTACTTAATTGGAGAACTCTTGGATTATATTCCTTTTGTTTTTCTTTTAAAGATAATAGTTTTCGATTATTGTTCAACCATTTATTTAGTTCTTCTTGGACTTCGTTATCAACTTCGGTAAATCCATGTTGTTCCGCGTATGCTTTTACTGATTTACCAATGTAAGCAAATTTTAGTGTCTCTAATGGTAAACCTAATACTTTTGCTTCTTTTATAAAAGTATGAACGGAGGCTCGATTAGGGAATATAATCGTTTCCCAATGATCTTCTTCTATTAATCTCGTTTCAACTTCTGTAAAACGTTCGTCACGAACGAGACGATGAGTTACTATCGATACTGGATGGTGTGGTGACTGTTTCCCATATTGAGAACCTATTACAACCATTCCTTCTTCTAATTCCGTTACTAACGTTCCCCTTATTCCACTTGATTGAAGCGCACGTAACGTTTTTTCTGTTAAACAACCAATCATTCTTGGCAAATCTCGGACATCATACCCGTATCCGAATAATGAATCTATTAAAATATCAACACTTTCCGGCACAGTTATGAGTAATTTTTCGGTCTTTAATACTTTTTCTATATCATCTACTGATAGAGGTACTATTTCTTTCTTCAAAGTCGGGAATGCATATGCTTCTGATCCTAACCCTAATAAATATTGTTCTAGTTCACTATCTTCACTTGTTGCTTTTGCTATTAAAATACGTTTTCCGAAAAGTGACTTCTCTTCAAACCAGGATAGCTTTTCTCTTAAAGAAACGACATCACCAATTAACGTCATGGCAGGGTTTTGAATGTTTTTGTCTTTTACTATATTTGTAATGGTACTTAATGTACCGACCACTGTACGTTGTTTTCCAGTAGTTGCCCACTCAATGACAGCTACTTTCGTTTCAGGAGACAAACCTTCCTTGATTAAATGTTCACAATGATGTGGTAAATTTTTCACTCCCATATAGTAGGCAATCGTGTCCCCGTGCTCATCTTTTTCACGATTGTAGTTCGCGTTATTATTACAATAGTGTCCAGTTCGCACTGTGAAGCTCGTACTATATTCACGATGCGTTACAGGAAAACCTGCATAGCTAGCAGCAGCGATACTAGAAGTTACACCAGGTACAATCTCGTAGTTAATATTCGCTTCTTTAACAGCTTCAGCCTCTTCTCCTACTCGGCCAAAAACGGATGGATCGCCACCTTTTAGTCTAACAACTCGTAATCCTTTTAGAGCATATTCTACTAACGCGACGTTAATCATTTCTTGACGCATGACGTGACGATTAGGTAGCTTGCCGCAATAGATAAATTCACAATTACCATTTGCGTAACGTAACAACCTAGGATTAACTAATCGATCGTATAAAATGACGTCAGCTTTTTCAATACAACGTATTCCTTTTTCTGTAATTAATCCGATATCACCAGGTCCTGCTCCAACAAACGATACAAATCCATTCATTTTATTAGCCTCCTAGAAAGTGATGTACACTTCCCCATTTATTACTTCTGTCTCGTAAACTTCTACTTTCCCCTCATCTGGAGGTTGTACTTCCCCAGTGATGAGCGATACTCTCCAATCCTTTAATGGACAATAAACATATTCTCCTGAAACGATTCCTTCCGCTAACGGTCCGTTCGTATGTGGACAACGACTTCCTATCGCTCGTACATCTCCATTACTTAAATGAAAGAGTGCGATGGATACACCGTTTATTTCTACTTCTTTTCCAATAAGTTTTGGAAGATCCTTCAAATCTATTACTTTTATTTTTGTAGCAATCATTATAGGGCCCCTCCTTATTTTCTCGTCACTTCATATATTTTTTTATTATCTGTTTTACTCATTTTGCTCCATGCCTCTTCATACGTAGCACGAGCTTGGTCAAATTTTTCCACTAATTCATTTCGGCGAGTCTCATCAAGTAACACTTTTCTAATGTGCGTTACACCTAGACGCTCCACCCACGGTGCAGTACGCTCCCCATACACACCAGTTTCACGGTAATATTGCATATACGCTTTCGCAAATAAGACTACTTCATCTTCTGTTCTCACTGTTGTTAGAAGATCACATTCACGCACTTCGGTACCGCCATTTCCACCTACATACAGCTGATAACCGTTTTCTACACAAACGACTCCATAATCTTTTGTTAACACTTCTGCACAGTTACGTGGGCAACCGGTAACACCCATTTTCATTTTATGTGGCGTATCTACCATTTCTAATTCTTGCTCTAAACGAATTCCTAAACCTAGTGAATCTTGTGTACCAAATCGGCAGAATCTTGAACCTACACAAGATTTTACGTTACGTAATGATTTTGAGTATGCATAACCAGAACTCATTCCTAAGTCTTGCCACACTTGCGGTAAATCTTCTTTTTTCACACCGTATAGTCCAATTCGGCTAGCACCTGTGACCTTTACTAATGGAACTTCGTATTTCTTCGCTACTTCTCCCATACGAATTAACTCATCCGCCGTTGTTGTTCCCCCGTACATACGAGGAATAACAGAGAATGTCCCGTTATTTTGGATGTTTCCTTCCATACGTTCGTTAACGAAACGAGATGCTTTGTCATCTTCGTACGTTTCAGGATAAAGCATACGCATATAATAGTTCAGAGCCGGACGACATTTGGAGCATCCTTCTGGGTTTGAAAATTCTAGAACATAGCGTACTTCTACTGGAGATTGAAGACCTTTTTCTTTTATTTGCTCTACTACTTCATCACGGCTTAACGAAGTACATTCACACATTCCCGTTGTTTGTGCAGCTGCATCAAATGAATCACCAAGTGTATGAGCTAAAATATCTTCTACAACTGGTTTACATTTACCGCAAGAGCCTCCAGCTTTTGTACATTTTTTTACATCTTCATACGTTGTTAATCCTTGCTCTAAAATTGCTTGAACGATGTTTCCTTTCGTAACCCCGTTACAGCCACAAACAGTTTCTTCCGCAGGCATTTCCGCTACGAGACTAGCATTATCTCCTTCACCTGCTTTTTGTAAGATTGAAGCTGTCGTGAACTCAGAAATGTCAGTCTCTTTTTTCATCATGGAGAATAAGCGATTCCCGTCTGACGTGTCTCCATACAATACGATTCCAACAATTTTATTTTCTTTCACGAGTACTTTCTTATAAACTTTTGCCGCTGTGTCATGTACGACAATCGCGTCTGTATCATCATTTTCAAGTATTTGACCTGCCGAGAATAAGTCACAACCTGAAACTTTTAATTGAGTGGATAATAAGCTACCTTTATAACCTTCTGTCGGATTACCTACTAAATAGTCAGCTAGTGCAACACCTTGCTCGTAAAGAGGAGCTACTAAACCGTAAGCAATTCCGTTATGCTCCGCACATTCTCCTACTGCATAAATAGATGGAGCAGAAGTTCTCATCACATCATCAACGATAATGGCACGGTTTACTTCAAGCCCAGCTTCGTTTGCTAGGGCTATATTCGGACGAATACCAACCGCCATCACGACTAGGTCACATTCAATAGTCGTGCCATCGCTAAATTTTAAGCCTTCTACATGTTCTGTTCCTAAAATTTCAGATGTTTGCTTTTCCATTAAAAACTTCATACCTTGTTTTTCAAGGTCTTTTTTCAGTAATCTTGCTGCTGGAGCGTCTAATTGCTGATCCATTAATGTTGATAAAAGGTGTACAACGTGCACTTCCATTCCTTGATCTATTAATCCGCGTGCTGCTTCTAAACCGAGTAGTCCTCCACCAATGACAACGGCTTTAGACTTCGTTTTTGCCATTTCTATCATTGTTTCTGTATCTTTCATCGTACGGAAACCAATAACGCCCTCTAACTCGCTTCCCGGAATTGGTAAAATAAAAGCGCTAGAGCCAGTTGCGATAATGAGCTCATCGTAATAAATTGTCCGCTGTTTATCAGTAGTAACATACTTTTTATTTTTATTAATTTGAACTGCCTTTTCGCCCGTATACAGTGTAATCCCATTCTCACGGTACCATGACCATTCGTTCATAATGATTTCATTCATGTTTGCTTTTCCTTGTAGTACATTGGAAAGCATAATACGGTTATAATTTGGATGTGGCTCGTCCCCTATAATCGTTATTTCAAACCGATCCTTATTTCTTTTTAATATTTCCTCGATACAGCGAATTCCTGCCATGCCGTTACCTATCATTAAGAGCTGCTTCATATTCGTTCCTCCTCTAGCGCGTCCATTTCAAAAAAGTTTGCTCAATATTTCACAAGTATCCTTAAAAAAATATGACTCACACCAACTTGCTCACCTTTTCACAAGTTAGGTTGTTAGTTCTTTATGGTTTTATTATATATCGTGTTAGCAGATCTGTTTGTGCTATTTATCACACTTGAATTAATTTTTGTTCATTGGTTATCTTACCCTCTTTATTGTAAAATGAAAAAATAAGTATGTGTAAGGAGCGAGTTCATCTAGTGAAGAAAGACTATGGAGTATTAGTTATTGCACATGGTACGAAAAATAACCAAGCTAAAATACTGATAGAAAATACTGTTCAAGCTGTTCAAACACCTTTTCCAAAAACGATAGCGTACTTAGAATTTGATAAAGAACAAACTATCTCGAGTGGTATAAGCTTATTAGAAAATATAGGCGTAAACAAAATTATTATCATTCCTTTATTTGTTTCATCAGGAAGTACTCACCTTAATGAAATAAAATATATTCTTGGATTAGATCATTCAACGAACCATCCTGACATTCAACAAATATCTATAAACACTCCTATTTTATGGTGTAGTCCTATGGATGATGACCCAATTCTGTTCAAATTAATTTTTGAGCAAATAAATATGTTATCCAGCAATTCAAGTGAAGAAAATCTATTACTTATCGCCCATGGAAGTGAACAGGCTTATAATAATCATATTTGGAAACAGCTTTTAGAGAAATTAAAACAAAAAATCGAACATCACTACTCTTTTTCTGCCATTAGCTATGCAACTCTACACCCTGATAATGTTACATTCGTTGCAAAGAGATTATTACGAAATGGAAAAAAACTAATAGCTATCCCGCTCGTTATTAGCCAAGGCTACTTAACAGAAAAAAAGATACCATCTAAGTTAGATGGGTTAGACGTAATGTGGAATGGTCAAACGTTAATCCCTCATCCTCTTATGACTTCATGGCTTGAAGCTAAAATTTCTGAGAGAATTGTTCAGGAGGAAGAAGGATGACAACACCATTAATGATTAAATTGGATGCGAAAAAATGTGTTATTTTTGGTGGTGGAAAAGTTGCAACGAGAAAGGTGAAATTTTTGCTAGAGGAAGGGGCCGACCTCACCATTATTAGTGAAAACATTTCAGAAGAATTACAAGCACTTATCCCTCGTTTTCACTATGTAAATATATCGATAAATAATTTTGATGAAATACTCACATACATCCCGACTAACTGTTTCCTGGCCGTTGTCGCAACAAACAACCGAGAGTTAAATGAGAGAATTGCAAATAAAGTTAGTATTCATGTTCCTTTAATCAATATAGTAGACAATCAGTACAGCAGTAACTTCTACTTTCCTGCTTACATCAAACAAGGTCATCTTAAGATTGCTGTAAGTACATCCGGTGCAAGTCCAATATTAGCAAAAACAATAAAACAGCATTTACAAAAGGAATTTGGACCTGAATATAAAGATTATTTGGAGCAGTTACAAACAGAACGTGAATGGGCACTTCGTAACTTACATACCGAAACAGAACGAAAAGCTCATTTACAAAAGATCACTAAATTCCCGTTAAACAAGGAGAGGTAAGAATGAAAGAAATAGAAAAAGCAATTATTGATAACTATCAAAAAGAAGAAAACATGATGATTTTAGTGTTTGCACAATGGTGTATAAACAACAATTTAGATCCTGTTTCTCTATACTCCAAAGCTTATCCTGGACAAGTAGACAATATTGCATTAGCACAAGCGATGGAGTTAACAGTCGATAAAGAAGAGGCTGGAGAGATTTCTAACGAGACGTTGTTAGCGGTCCTATCATTATTCGGTAATGACGACTTAGCCTTTGTCGTGTCAGAAGAAATAGAAAAATTGAAGAGGAAATAGTATATAAATAGAGCTAGGTTATCCCGAAAAAGTCGCTAACTACATGTTAGCGACTTTTCAATCTTTTCCAATAGGTAAAAGCACTTCTACTACTGCTCCACCTTGCTCATTATTATAAAGGTTTAATGTCCCACTATGAATGGTTTCGACAATTCTTTTACAAATCATAATTCCTAAACCATTCCCATTTTCTTTCGTTGTAATAAAAGGCTTTCCCACACTTTCTAATATTTGCTTTGGAAAACCACAACCATTATCTACAAAACGAATTAAAATGAAATTATTCGAATTCTTTTGTACAGAGATGTGAATATTCCCATTAGGTTCCAGTGCTTCAACACTATTCATGACGATATTAATGAAAACTTGCTTTAATTGATTGCCATCGCAGTATATACGTGGTATCTCCATATAATCTTGAACTATTTCAATATTTTTCTGAATAGTAAAACTCGATAATAAGACATCCATTTCTTGTAATAGAGTTTTTACATCATACCACTCTTTAGCACGTTCAGTAGGTCTTGCGAGTACTAAAAATTCGTTTGTAATCTCATTTATTCTCTCAATCTCTTTAAGGATAACAGACAAGTATCGACTATCTAATTGGTCTTCTTGTATAAACTGCATAAACCCTTTTATGGTCGTTAGCGGATTTTTTATTTCATGTGCAACACCTGCTGCTAACTGTCCAACGATAGATAACTTTTCTGCATTTTGGATATAACATTCTGTCTTTTGGTACTCTGATATATCATGGATTTGGATCAAGGTTCCTTGTGGGAATGGAAAATAATCTACTAAACAAGTAAGGTTTTCTTCCTCATTTGTTAAGACCACTTTATTTCCCCGGATAGCTTCTCCCCGACTGAATAATACATATAGTTCATTAAACGGCGCTAAGTCTTGAATAAGAGTTTCCTCTTCTTTAATACTCTGAATCATCGCTTGCGCTTTCGGATTTACTTTTACAACCTTCCCATCTTTATCAATGACGATGTAACCCGTATTAGCTTGCTTTAGTATCATTTCATTCATTTCATCTAAATAACGATTTCTATCCAATAGTTCTAATTCACGTTCAATAAAATCTACTACTGTTTCTAAAGATGTTAGAATCATAGGATGTGCATAATTTAAAAAAGTCATGATAGATATCGTGCCTATTAGTTTTTCATTCACATGTAACGGAACACTATAACAAGCCGATTGATGAAGAAATTCATGATAATGGTCCGTTCCAATCAATTGAACTGGGATTTCTAAGTCAATTGCCGCTCTAATAGAACTAATTCCTACTAGCTCTTCTTTAAACTGTACTCCCATTTGTAAACCAACTTGGTGAACAACTGTTTCTTCTAAGCTTTTATCCCCCAAGTAGTCAATAAAATTCCCATCGGCATCAGTCACTGTAACTAATACCGGGATACCACTATTTCTATAAATAAATCTTTCCATAAACGTTTGGATAACTGCCAACCGTTCTTTATATTCATCTCTTATTCTATTAAGTTCATTCCATGATATTTTCGTAAAAGAAGGGATTAATTTTGGGTCTAGTTTATTTTCAATACAACGGTGCCTTACTTTTGCTAAATATTCATTTAACATTATTTTTAGAACCAACCTTTTTTATTATTTCAATAATTATCAATTATAACTTTTTATTACATTTTCTGCATTATCTTATTATTGGTATTACCGAATAAAGGATAAAAAGCTAACCGTATAAAATACGATTAGCCAGTAAGTTACGTTGTCTTTAGCCAATTTTGTAATACATTTAAAAATTGATCTGGGTCATCTAGCATCCCCATGTGAGACGTATCCGTTTCTACCACTGTTACGTAGGAAGATGGGTTTGATAATTTAAATTTCCCATCCCAAGGATCTTTTGTTCCTTTAATAATTTGTAGAGGAATATCAACTGTATCGAGCATTTGCGTTTGATCTGGACGATCTCGCATCGCTTCAAGTGCTCTTATTGCTCCTTCTTCCGAGGCTTGCTCTCCAAGAACCATCGCAAAATGAATATCTTCTTCATTCGCATCCATTGAGAAATACCTCGGTATCCGACTGTCAGCAAATGCTTTTATTCCAATTTGTGTAATAACATCGATATTTTTTGTGTGTTCCACTTTAGAAAGCTCATCATCCTCTGCAGGTGTAGAATATACAGCAACTGCTTTCGTAACATTGGAGCGATATTTATCTACTGCAGCGTATGTAATATATCCGCCAAAAGAGTGACCAATCCAAGTAGCTCGTTCCACCCCAAGTAAATGGAGAAGTTGAATTATTTTTTCTGCGTAATGATAAACATTATGAATGTTTGCTTCCATCGGTTGTGACTTCCCGTGGCCTGGTAGGTCTACAGCAATTACATCGTAGTTTAATGATAGTTCTTCCATAATTTTATCAAATATACGATGTGTGCCGAGAAAGCCGTGAATAAGAACGAGTGGTTCACCTATTCCTTTTCTTTGAAAATATAACATAGTTTCAATCACCTATCGTTATTTTAGCTATAAAGAAGTGGAAATATACTAAAGTGATGTATGCCAAGAGTTTTAAAAATCGACTTTCTTTATTTATTCTCTTCTTCCCATTTTGCTAATTCTTCACGTACGATTGGCGCGACTTCTTTTCCTAACAGTTCGATTGCTTTCATTACATCATCATGTGGCATTGTGCCGACCGGTACGTGGAGCATAAATCTTGTTACTCCAACGTTTTTACGGAGGTGAATTATTTTTTCTGCAACTGTCTTTGGATCACCAACATATAACGCACCTTCTAAACTACGTGCTGAATCAAATGCATTTCGATCATATCGTCCCCAGCCACGTTCTTTCCCTAGTTTATTCATTGCTTGCTGAGTAGATGGGAAAAATTTATCCGCAGCCAAATCTGTTGTTTCTGCAATAAATCCGTGTGAGTGAGAAGCAACCGGGAGTTTAGATACATCGTGTCCAGCATGTTCAGCCGCTCGTTTATATAGATCAACAAGTGGTCTAAATTGGCGAGGACTTCCGCCGATAATCGCTAGTACAAGTGGTAACCCCAATAATCCGGCACGCATAACCGATTGTGAGTTTCCACCACTTCCAATCCAAATTGGTAACGGATCTTGTACTGGTCGTGGATAGACACCTAAATTGTTAATTGCTGGTCGATGTCCACCTCTCCACGTAACTTTCTCAGACTGTTGGATTTTTAATAATAGTTCTAAGTTTTCTTCAAATAGCTCATCATAATCTTTTAAGTCAAAACCGAACAACGGAAACGATTCAATAAACGAACCCCTACCTGCCATAATCTCTGCTCGTCCATTTGAAATCGCATCAACTGTAGCAAAGTCCTGGAATACCCTCACAGGATCCGCCGAGGAAAGAACCGTTACAGCACTTGTTAACCGAATCCGCTTTGTTCGAGCAGCTGCTGCCGCTAATATTATTGCTGGTGCAGAAGCAGCATAGTCTTCTCGATGATGCTCCCCAACGCCAAATACATCTAAGCCAATTTCATCTGCTAAAACTATTTCTTCTACCACTTCACGAATTCGTTGCGCATGGCTTATTACTTCACCAGTATGTGGATCAGGTGTTGTTTCAACAAACGTACTTATTCCTATTTCCATTTTAGATCCTCCTAATAAACGACTTTATATATGTACATGTTTATCTATATCTTTTCACGTCATTATAACATTCTGTATAAAAAAATATCCTTAATTTGCTCTTTGAAGTTGACAAAATACTCTTACGGTGTAAAATTACACTATAAGGATAAATTAACCATAAGGTGGGACGATTAATTGAAAAGATTTATTCGCATTTTCCTGATAACAACTTCAATCATTGGTATCTCGTTTATTGTGTTTGGTTACACACTATTTAATGGACTTCCATGGAAGAAGCATACTGTTGCTAGTGAATTAGAGGCTTATGTCGAAGAAAAGTACGATATTGAAGTAAAAGTGAAGGAAAAAACGTATAATTTTAAAGATGGAAATTATGGGATAATCGCTAGTTTACAAAATCAACCTAACATTACGTTTAGGGTAGAAAAGCTAAGTTCTCGAAAAGATGTAATCTTTGACTACTACCCCGAAGCAATTTGGGTGGAGGAAATAAACTCAGAATTGGCTCCAATACTAAATGAAAACTATCCGAAGGACTTCATTTTCATAGATGCTGTTTATGGTTCTGGACAAGAGATGAACATGAAAAAACAGATTGTTAGTTATAAAGTGGTTCCACATCCATTTTTTGTTCATATTAACGTGGACGAACCAATTAGTGAAGAGCATATAAATAATTATTATGAAATCGTTAAATTCCTACAGGAAAGAAAAATTTCTAATATAGAATTATCAATGGGATTTTCTACTGAAGAAATGAAAGACTCTTCTCAAAAACCAACCTTTACAACCATTCGTATTGAGGCACATAATATTAATAGCATTCAAAAGAAAGAAGATGTTTATAATTTTATAGAAACTTATTAAGGAGATATTGTCTTGAATCGAGAAGAATTAATCGAAATTGTCACTAGTAAGTTAAAACTAATCCGAACAGAACAACAATATACTCAAGATAAAATGGCAGATATGATCGGTATATCAAAGAAAACACTCGTACAAATTGAAAAAGGTCGGATGCAAGCCGGTTGGACTACTACCATTGCCATTTGCTCTCTCTTTCGTGATAGCGAAATATTAACTAGCACACTCGGTGATGACCCTCTCGTACTTGTGCAAACTATTGCTTTTGATTCTTACGCTACTACAAAGACGAGAACACTTGGAGGAAAGATTTGGTGGAGGGAAATTCAACGAGAAGGTGATTATATTCTTCAACAAAATGTTGTTAGCAATCACTATCGAATTATAAATAATGATTATTTTCGAGTTTTTAGTTCGTTTAATATAGAGGATGCGATGAAGCGATTAACAGAACTTTCATAAGTAAAAGCCATCATTCAAGATGGCTTTTATTGTAATAATTGCTTAAGTATGTCAACTTGTTTTCGGCTAGTATTAATGACTTCTTCTGCTATTTGCTTGCTCTCCGGATCAAGATCTCCTTTTACAACCTCTTCTGAATACTGGACACCATAGTTATCTAGCCCTTTTACGGCATCTTCTAACAGTTGATGGGGATTATCAGAGAGCATTGCTTTATGCATATAGCTGTGCATTTTCCCTGTAAACCCTTCACTATCTGCTGGCACCCCACCGAGGTTTTGGATTCGTTCTGCTAGTTTTTGTGCATTTTCTTTTACTTCTTGCTGCATGGATTGGAATGTTTTCTTAAGTTCTTCATCTTCTACTTGTTGTATGTAGTGCTCGTATGAACGAATACCCATAAATGTTCCCCTTAGTAGTGTGTTCAATTCTTCTATTACAACTTCGTTTTCTGTCATTGTTTTCACTTCCTTTCTTTTATTATTTCCGGTTAATCGGAAAAACTCTCATATTTTTCTTATCTACATTGATGGACTTGACTGACTCACAATGTTTGTCCTTGTCGCTGAATTTTGAACGGGTGTTGCACCAGTTTGAGACAGTGTTGCACCAACTTTGGGGCTTCGTTGCACCAGTTGGGGACGGCGTTGCACCAACTTTGGGGCTTCGTTGCACCAGTTGGGGACGGCGTTGCACCAACTTTGGGGCTTCGTTGCACCAGTTTTTCAGGTTGTTGCACCAGAGATTTCTGGTTGCTGACTTTTAACCAGTTGTTGCACCAATTTGGGACGGCGTTGCACCAACTTCGGGACTTCGTTGCATCAGTTTTTCAGTTCGTTGACCATCTTGTCCTGGATAGTTGTAATCTCCTTTCGGACAAAAACAAAAGCTACCGAAATAACTCGGTAGCTTTTGTTTAATGGTGGCCGTGGTGGCCTTTGGATGAGTTTGTGATGACAAATCCTTCTTGTGGAACATAGTAGTATTGAATCCAGACTCCGTCTAAAAAGTCTTCTCTCGTATCTAAGAGAACGTCAATTCCTTTGTCTGTTTTGACAGTTTCATCATGCTCTGTCGGTGTGTCCAAACGTAAGGCGTAGTGAGCATGGTTCCCATGCATTTCTGTCACGTATACTCGTACTAGTTTTCCTTGCGCCTCTTCTGTTTCTAGCATCTTATTGATAACTTTTGCAGCATTACGATTTATTTTACAATTCATTTCTTCTATCTCCTCAATGTGTTTGACTATTTCCATCACTTGAACCGATATTTTTTGCAAGGTCTCTCATGTTATTTAATTTAGCGGAAAGCTCCATAAACCATTCTTTATCTCCAGTAGCTAATGCTAAATCTATTAAGTTTAATAGTTGTTCTTTATTATTAACGTTCACTTCTGGTAACGTTTTTACTTGTCTTGATGATAAAAATATAGATTTGCCAACTTGCCCATCATAATCACTAGAGACAACTTTAACTAGTGCTCCTCTTTCTAATTGGTCTAGAGCTTGGACATACCCAATAATTAATTCACCGTCTTCGGAATTTCCTTTTACCCAATCACCAATTTTCACATTATTAGACATGCCTTCCACCAACCTTTTCATTAAATATTTTGTACCCCTATCATTTTGAGGTTGAGATTTATTTTATAACGGGCAGAAAAGTTTGTCTAATAATATGACTTCTATACTAAATAAAGAAAACCATACACCCACTAAACGGATGTATGGTTTTCTTTTATTTTGCTAATACGTTTATAAACTCTCTCATATAATCCGGTAGGTCTGGTGGACGTCGACTTGAAATAATATGGCCGTCTACTACAACTGGTTCATCTACCCAAGTAGCACCTGCATTCATCATGTCATCCTTAATACCAGGCGTGCTCGTTACTTTTCTACCTTCTAAAATTTTAGCAGAAATTAATACCCAACCCGCATGACAAATTTGCCCTATCGGTTTTTGCTGTTCGTCCATCGTACGAACCATACTTAATACTTCCTCATAACGTCGAAGTAAATCTGGTGACCATCCACCTGGTACTAAAATTGCATCATAATCATTCGGGTTTATCTCTTTAAATGCGTACTCAGACATAATAGGTACGCCGTATTTCCCTATGTACTTTTCTCCTGCTTTTTCTCCAACGATATCGACCGTTGCTCCTTCTTCTCGTAATCGGAGAACTGGATACCATAATTCAAGATCTTCAAAATCATTGCTTACAATTTGGATAATTTTTTTACCTGAAAGCCTCATGATGAACCTCCTTTGTTCAGTTACTTTATAATCGTGACATTTTGTTACTCAAAATGCAAATAAATGCGTGTTTAAAACATAAAAGCTATTGAAACAATCATTGCACCTGAACCAACAAAAACTAAAGTTCCTAATACTAATGTTCTACCCAACTTTTCTCGGAAATTAACAATGAAAAAATACAGTAAGGCTGTTACAGTGACAAACAACAGAAAATGGATAGTTTCCGTCTGCCCTAACGCGATTTTTTCGATTTTATACATACCGTGTAGTTGATTAACGGTGTATGGATTAAAAAACGGCAATAATAACATCCCGCCAATTACCATTACACCAATGATATTTAATACCTTTTTGTTCATACATTCTCCTTTTCTAGCACAGCATCCACTAATATACTAATTTTTGTAATTGCTTGATTTAAAGATTCTTTAAACTCTTTGACAGTCGTTTCATCGGTTAAGTTTATTTTCACATTAGCAATCTGGTTAGAACCGTTAAAGATTCGGATTGTTGGATCATTCAATTCTTTTATCCGTTTATGTATGAAGGACTTCACTTTATCACGACGTTCATCGTATTGTTCGTACCCTTCTGTCCCCCATTTTATGTTTCGCTTCGTTAAGTATGGCCTCGTTTCATAATGTAGTGGAAGGGAGAAAATTTGGTTAAATACATCGAACGTACATTCAATATGTATATCAAACGTTTCACTTGTTAGCTTATATAAACCATTCCCTTTTTCCGCAACTTTTCCTTTCCACGCATCTTTTGAAAACTGTACAAGAAAGTTAATCCTTCCGCTTCCTACTACTTGACCAACTTCCGAACGAGTAAGGCCTGTTTCCACCGTTTGTATAGAGTCCATTAGCTTTCTGAATCGGATTTTGAGCCGCTCAGCCTCTGTATTTTCTTTAAATTTTTCTAGTAACCTATCATCCTCTTTTAAGTCTAAATCTGTATAAAAGTCTGTTAATACCGAAACAAAGTCTTCATATAACATTTTTAGCCCAATATCTTCTATTTCGGATGGCGGAACTTTTTGTATGAGCTGTTCGTAAGAAATGTTTAAAAATGACGAGCTCGTTGGTATTGTCTCAGGTACTAACGTTAAGTAGAGCAATTTTGTCTCTACTTTTCTATTCTGTAATTCAAAGTGACACTTTAGATCATTTATACATTCGTCGCTAGCATACCTGATTGTTTGCCGGTAACCTTCGTCTGCTTTTAATTTATTTTCGATTAAGAGTAAATAGACAACATCCTCCTTTTCTACTACAGAAACGATGTCTGGTACTCCAACAGATGTTGTTACTCTTGTGTATGACTTCATCCTATACGTATTTGGATTTTCTATTTGTAATATTTCTTTTAAAAATGAATGTCTCCAAAAATTAGATTCATTTAACAATGTTACAAGCAAGTTAGAAATAACATCTTCCTTATACGTAATTCCTAGCGTTCGCATAATATTTACTCTTTGTTTCATACCTCTCTCCCCTAAACCATTCATATTTCTTTACATGTATGATGCTCCGTTTTTTGATTGTCTCTTCGATAGCTAGTTAGTTTTGCATTAAATATTTCCAATTTCTTCACTCTATATATTAGTACGTAAAAAGTTAATATTAGTTTCAAATAATGTATAACTCACCTCCTAATTATACCTAATCCTTCCAGCTGAATTCCATATATTACAATCTCATTTTCTTTATAGCTTCAATTTCTTTTACTCAATATTAAAAAGCATTTCAAAGTTCCTATTTCACTTTGAAATGCTCTTTTTATTAGAATGCTATTTTATTATCTGCATCTACTCGCTCGGTGTTCCTTGGGTCTGGAACAAAAATTAAAATGATAAACCCAATTACGAATAGTATTACTAAACTAAAAATCCCGATAGAAGAGTTACCTGTCATTTGTGTAATCACTCCAACTAACAATGGACCGGTAACGGCTGCGAATCTCCCAAAAATATTGTAAAACCCAAAAAACTCGTTTGATTTTTCTTTCGGTACCATTTGCGCAAAATACGATCTACTTAACGCTTGAATCCCACCTTGTGAAGTAGCGACGAGCATCGCTAAAATCCAAAAATCTAAAATCGAGTCCATAAACATTGCATAAATACAAATAAAAGTATAAACAAGGATGCCAGCATATAATAAGTTTTTTGGACCATACTTTTTCGCTAACACTCCGTAAAGAATGGCAAATGGGGCTGCCACAATTTGAACCGCCAATAGGGCAATAATTAAGTCTGTAGCATTTAACCCAACGTCTGTACCGTATGCAGTTGACATCGAGATAATCGTATCAACGCCATCAATGTAAAAAAAGTAAGCAAGTAAAAATAAGAATATTGGTTTATATTTTCGAATATCACGAAATGTTTGTGCTAGACGCTTAAAGCTACTTATGACAATTCTCGGTTCTCTCTCGACATAATGTTCTTGTTTTACATGTTTAAATAGTGGGATAGAAAACACAATCCACCATACTGCGGTGATTAAAAATGCAATTCGACTAGCTGTGATTACCGTAATCGGAATTAATTCCATTTGTGAAAGGATAATAATAGCAATACTTATGACAAACGGTATGACGCTCCCGATATAACCTAAAGCAAAACCACGAGAAGACACATTATCCATTCTCTCCTTTGTCGTCACGTCTACGATAAAGGCGTCATAAAATAAACCTGCTCCTCTTGCACCTAAAGCTGTTAATACGTAAACAATTAATAATATTAACCAATTGTCACTTGGAACGAATAATAAACCCACTGTCGAGCCTGTACCTAGAAGGAAAAAAAAGAAAAAGAACTTTTTCTTCATCCCTTTATAATCAGCAAGTGTTCCTAATATTGGACCTAGCATTGCTAAAATAAAGGTAGTGATCGCAATCGTGTAGCCTAAATAGGCAGTAGATAAACTGCTCTCCACTCCCGCGTTATCAGCAACAGTCTTATAATATATCGGAAAAATAGCGGTTGTAATGATGATCGAATAAGCAGAGCTCGCCCAATCGTACATCATCCAACTTTTCTCTTGTTTGCTGAATTTTGCCAAACCTAATCCCTCCCTATTGTTCTTTACTTTTCTTTAGTATATAAGAAGGTTGAAAAAGGAAATAGATAGTTTTGTTAATTTTTTGATAATTTCACTTTAAAGAAATTCACGTGGCACTCGTGCTATTCCATTTTCAATGTGATATAGTGAAAGTAATGGAGGCGATAAAAAATGAAGCACTCGACAATTACAGTAGTAGATGGGAAACATCCGATAACGCTACAAGTAAAAAGAATGGTCATTTATTTACAAAGCAAAATTATCGAAGCATATAATGAACATGGCGAGGTATATTATTGCTTTTTTTATAAAAATGATTTTCTTAACGTTAAAAAATGTACGAAACTTCGTTTACATTCTCACATTCAAAAAGCTTTTCAAAACGGGCAACTGTACGATGCTCCACATCCACTCATTGATTTAGTTCTACCAACTAACCGCACCTTAAAAAGCATCACGTTCAAACAACTTTTTTCTAAATTAGAAACGAAATATCCCCCTGTTGAAATTGCACGCGTTGCAACTTTTTTTGAATCATTTATTCCACAAAAAGCACTTTTAAAACTAATCCAAACTAAATATTACGAATACGTTCGCGACGGAAAAATGCTAAAAAGTTACCAAGTGATCCGTGTATTATTAAACTTTGCTCCAAAGGATAAATGGGTGAAGGAATTTGCCAATAAGTTAGAATACTACAAATACGCGACACTATATAAACAGTTAGATAGTCGCTTGTTTATGAAGGATATGATTTTCGCAGAATCAGAATGGTTTTTGAACATGAAAGAAGAGGAAAATTTCAAGCAACTCATCACATTTTATGAAAAAGAAAATCTTAAAGCAGACATTATTTCTACCCACATACATGCTTTTTTGATGGAGCCGACAAACGAACAGTTTCACATGCTATTACAAAGCTTACATGAAATTTTTAGTGAGCAAGAAATTGTTATGATACTAGAAGACATCAATCAAAAGCACTCTAACTTCTCACCAATTCATCATTTCTTACTAAATTTCTATATGGAAAACAACGAACTTGAAAGGGCCATACAACTCATATCAAGCTATCCAATTACCTTTACTCATTCTCAACTTAAACAATTAGCCATTGTAATGGAAAGTATTCATTTAGAAGAAACAGCCGTTTCACCACATAATTGGCATCATATTTTAATCCCGATTTATGAATCAAATCATCAGCAACTAGATAAGATACTCCATCGATATGTTGGCATACTGCTGGAAAGCTATGATCTTCCATTTGCGACTCAATGGTTAGAGCCATTCCAACAGTTAAACCTTCATTTGCCGATTATAGCAAAAGTGAAGAAAATGGGAATGTTACGTAATGACCCTGATCAGCAATCATTACTTGGAGAAATGTATTATCAGTTTCATCTTACGGAACGAGCAATTGAGTGCTTTAGTTGGGAAATGGAGTTAAAGGAAAACGATCCACGACCTGTCCAATGGTTAGCAAAAATTTATCGTGAAGCAGGCCAAATGCATGAATATAAAGCATACCAACAACATTATATGAATTTACAAAATGGTGCTTCATAAGTACTGCCTCCGTAACAATATACGAATCAAAAAAAAGCCCGTTTGACTAAGCTCAAACGGGTTTTTTAAACTTACTCTACTTCTTTTAATATACCTGTATCAACATACGTCACTTCACCAGTATGTGCATTCATTTTTTCAATATGACCGACTGTTTTAGGGAAAGAAACAATGTACGATAAGTCGTATACTTTCGGATTGTGAAACTCTTTTACCGTTCGAACTAGTTTCATTTCGATTTCGTTAAAAAATCTGTTTTCCGCTTCATGCAATGGAATAGTTGGAGCTGTCTTTAACTTTTCCAAGCTTAGTTCTTGTTGCTCTGTTAAACGGGTTACAGAGCATTCTCGAATAAGACCACTGTATAACCCTACATGAACATGAGCCTCAAAGCCCTCTATTTTGAAACCATTATAGGTTCGATAAAAAGAAAACATTTGTGTTGGTTCTGGCTCTATATATCCATCATCATCAAATTCTTCTTCCGTTTCTAGATCTTCCAAATAACTCTCGCTTTCTTCATCTAAGTTTTCAACAGGCTCTTCTAGAACGTACTTTTCATGTATAGGGCCTTCTGCTAACGATAAAACGCGTAACGCTCTCTCCTTTAACGCTTCTAGCGACAATTTTACAGCGTGTTCATCCTTTACATATGGAAGGTTGGAAAAGCTAAAGAAACCTGTGTCATCTGAGTAGATCGAGATTAACGCTTCTTCTTCCTCTTCTTCGACTACTAGGTTATCGTCGACCCAAATAGTTGATCCCTCTTCACCAACTTTTTGTACTAAGCTACTATTTACACCTAGCATATCGTTCAACGTTTCTGTTGGAGTAACAGGCGAAACTGTTTGTACTTCTAGTTTTTCTGCTTCCATATATTCCGTCACTGTTTGAACTTCTCCATTTACCCCTACCCCCATTATGTCGTGGTTCGGGCGGTAAATTAGCTGTGCACCTTCTCCTTCATCTGAGAAATAAATGGTAAGTTCAACATAGTTCGCTTCTCGTAATTTTAACTTTGCCTCATCTTCTGAAATCGATATATTAGGATATTCTAGTTTTACATCCCTTTGATTAATGTTAGCAGAAGTTAAAAGTCCTTCTCTATTAAAATAAAGCGTACAGCCTGTATGAGGAATGAAGATATCAAGCTTAGGATCTTTTTCTTCATATGTAACCATAAAATTATTGGAGCTCCATTCATTTAACATTGTAAAATGCACCTTTTGCTCGAGAAATGTTTGAACAAATAGCTGTGCTTTTTGAAGCATTTCTTCTGTATTAGGCTCAGCTATATAACTTTTTAGAACGTCTTCCTCTTCTTCATAGTCTAGTTCCTTTTCAAACCCTACAAACTCTCGGTCTATTATATGTACAATTCCATAAAGTTCGCCCGTATTAGCAATAGTTAGTTCGTAAGAGTACTCCTCTTCATTAATTATTACTTCCTGCTCATCCAAAATAAACGGCTTCAACTTTTCAGCTAGTTTTTCAAACATATTAGTCTCCCTCTTTTACAATAAATAGATTTCTATATTAATAACGTTTTAATTAACAAAAGGTTCTTTAAATGTTGCGGTAATAGCGGAGGGAAATATAATCTTCTCCTTCTTTATTACCGTATCCTTTTTGTTCATGCTTAAATTGGAAACCTTTCGCTTCATAGAATGGAATTCCTTTCATATTTCCTCTTTGTACAGATAACCATTGTTCTTTTGCACCTAACTGTTTTTGTTGCTCTGTGATTGCTTTTAGTAAAAGCGTTCCAACTCCTTCGTTACGTCGATCTGGATCCATATATAGAACGTACAATTCTCCAACCGTATCACTAGTGAGTCCGCCACCACCCGCCCCGATTACTTGACCATTTTCTACCGCAACAAAATATCCGCCCCATTCTTTACTCGTTTGTGTCACTTCTTTTGTTACTCTTTCTGGCTCGTAATATTCTTTTATAATTCTCTCTATGTATTCATTAGAATAGATATCTCCATAAGTTGCCCATTGCCCTTTAGCACATACATCACAAATGCCTGCTACATGATTTACGTCTGCCTTAACGATTTTCACCATAGGAAAAAACCTCCATTTTTCACTTAATTATTTCAAACCATTAGGCATTTTTCAATTATTAAATACATTGTAAATTGCTTAAGACCGTTTTTTCCCACAAAAAAAAGAAGGCATATGCCTCCTTTATTTGTTATTATCTAACTGTTTTTAAAGCTCCACTCCAAGAAACTACTTCGTCTAACATTGCGTTCACGTTAGCTTCATGAAGGTCAGCTGGTTTGAATTCGCTCATGTTTTCAAAATCTGTGAATAGAGATAATGTTGGATGAGTACGAACGTCAGCGATTTTTAATTCACCACAAATTCCACGTAAATGTTCAGCTGCACGAGCTCCACCAGTAGAACCGTAACTTACGATACCAGCAGCTTTGTTGTACCAAGCTTCACGAGCAGAATCTAGAGCATTTTTTAATGCACCAGTAATACTGTGGTTGTATTCTTGAACGATAAATACGAAACCGTCTAAGCTAGCTAATTTTTCGTTCCATTGTGCTAAGCCTGGCTCTTCTCCAGTACCTTCACCTAGTAATGGTAGTTTGAAGTCTGCAATATCAACGATTTCGTAGTTTGCATCTCCACGTTTTTCTGCGATACCTTTAACCCACTCTCCAACTTGTGGACTCACACGACCTTGACGAGTACTTCCTAAAACGATACCAATGTTTAGTTTTTCTGCCACTTTAACTTCCTCCTCTGTTTGTTTTCCAAATAATTTAGCTAAAAAGCTCATTTTTGCTCACTCCTAAATTTCTTAAAGTAAGCGGAAAAAATTATTAACTTACTTTATGTAAGTAATTATATTTCTATATTATACTTAAGTCAAGTATTTTTAATTCGAAATATATTTATATAACAAAAAACAAGGTTACTATATTTATAGAACTAGTCATCTACATTTTTTTACGTTTAAGCGCAACTTTTCCTTTATTAAGGCGTCATATAAAAAAAGGGGGCTGTAAGTTTTGAAAAAAATAATTCTATTTTTATGCTTTTCCGTATTAGTAGCTTGTTCTTCACCTAAGGAAGAGCCGGTAAATAGTGTGAAGGAAGATGAGATAAAAGAAGTAACTGTATACAAAATGATAAGTTTTTATGAGGTGTCGGAAGAACAACCATTAATTTTTGAAGAAAAGGATAATATTGACACATTTCTACATGCTGTTGATAGCGCAAAACGAGAGCCTGGGGTTGTCGATATGGCAGACCCAGAATATAAGTTTAAAATCGGGAAAGAATATTATTTCCTTTGGATTCACGAAAAATCAGGTACTATTATGAACACATCAGATACAAACACCATATATTCTTTAACAAAAGAAAGTGCTGAGAAGCTATTTTTACTCTTACAGTAGAGAAAAAAGGTGCCGAACATATTCGACACCTTTTCTTTATCGGAAAAATTCCTCTAATTCTTGTTCAATCTTCACTTTTATATTATCTACACAATCATCTAACGTTTTACCGAAAACTCTATCTCCGTTCACAAGTGCATACGGTCGCATTTTACATAAACCACAAAGGTTTAAGCATTCATAACGCATAACCGCTACTTCCATTTCATTCTCGAACAGATCTTCTAACGGTAACGTTGATAATAGATTTGAACTACATACTTCTAAAAGAACTAAACTCATGACGACACTCTTTTCTACCTTTGACTTCATTAACAATATAACCATAAAATTGGGCTCTCATAAAAGAAAAATGCTTCAATCTATTCTAAAAGCGTTAATTAGTAAATAGAAAAGAATAAGGTCATTTTTTTCATTATAAAGGTGGTGAATAGTTTGGATAAACAGTTAAGTGAACAAACATTTAAAGAAGTGATGGGAAACTATCCTACCGGGGTAACAATTGTAACTACTACGGATGAACATGGAACTCCTTTAGGATTAACGGTAAACTCTTTTGCTTCCGTTTCCATTGACCCGCTATTAATACTTTGGTCCATTGATAAAAAAGTTTCATCCTATGATGTATTTATTAATACTGGGAAATTTGCTGTGCATATTTTAGCTGGTAACCAATCAGATCTGTGTAACCTTTTTGCGAAGAAAGGTGCAGACAGGTTCGGAAACTCCGATTGGGAACTTAGCACCATCAACATTCCGATTATAAAAGAAACGGCTGCAGTTCTGCAGTGCAACACCTTTAAAGCAGTAGATGCCGGTGACCATACAATCTTAATTGGAGAGGTAATGGAAATCACAAATAACAATAAAGAGCCTCTACTTTATCATCGACGAAAGACCGGTAACATACCAATTGAATTTTACAAATAAGTTCGTAGCATGCATTAGGGACCTTCCTAAAAGCATGCTTTTTCTTTTTTCGACATCTTTTTTGTTGACATACTTGTATATACAAGCTAAAATGAAAACGTAAACATAACTTGTATATACAGGGTGTCGGTAGATGTAAGCGGTCTCCTATTATCTCGTATATACATTGTTTCATATATACGGTTGGTCGTAAAAAGCCAATGAATAGGAGGATTTTCAAATGAGTAAATATTCCGCTCCAGCGCAAGAGCTGTTAGAGCATATCGGGGGAAAAGAGAATGTCGCAACGGTCACACATTGTGTAACGAGAATGCGCTTCGTCTTAAAAGATCCTAAACTAGCAAATATAGAAAACATCGAAAATATTGATCTCGTAAAAGGAACATTCACACAAGCTGGACAGTTCCAAGTTATTATCGGAAATGAAGTTTCATCGTTTTATAATGATTTCGTGAAAATTGCAAACATAGAAACTGCTTCTAAAGACGAAGCAAAAGTTGCTGCGAAACAAAATATGAATTGGCTACAACGGATGATTGCACACTTAGCAGACATTTTCACACCAATTATTCCAGCACTTGTTGTCGGTGGTTTAATATTAGGTTTCCGAAATGTTATTGGAGACATAAAGCTTTTAGAAGATGGTACAAAAACGATTGTAGACGTATCACAATTTTGGGCAGGAGTTCACGCTTTCCTTTGGTTAATTGGTGAGGCAGTCTTCCACTTCTTACCTGTCGGGATAACGTGGGCAATCGCTAGAAAGATGGGTACTTCTGAGATTCTCGGAATTGTTCTCGGTATTACGCTAGTATCACCTCAATTGTTAAACGCTTACGGTGTTGCTGGTGCCGATTCTATTCCAGTATGGGATTTCGGCTTTATGCAAATCGAAATGATCGGGTATCAAGCTCAAGTTATCCCTGCCATTCTTGCTGGGTTTTTACTAACCTATTTAGAAAGAAAGTTACGAGATATAACACCGAACTCGATTTCAATGATTGTTGTTCCGTTTTTCGCATTAATTCCAACTGTTCTGATTGCACACACAGTTTTAGGTCCAATCGGCTGGAGCATCGGTTCTGTCATTTCTGATGTCGTATATACAAGTCTTTCTTCTGCTTTCGGTTGGTTATTTGCAGCAATTTTCGGTTTTGCTTATGCTCCATTAGTCATTACTGGTTTACACCATATGACAAATGCGATTGACTTACAATTAATGAGTGAGATAGGTGGCACGAACCTATGGCCAATGATTGCACTTTCTAATATTGCACAAGGTTCTGCAGTTCTAGCAATGATTTACATTAATCGTAAAAACGAAGCCGAAAAACAAGTTTCGGTTCCGGCAGCGATTTCTTGTTATCTAGGTGTTACAGAGCCAGCTATGTTCGGTATTAACTTAAAATACGGATTCCCATTTTTAGCTGCAATGATCGGTTCAATGATGGCAGCTGTAATATCTGTAAGTAGTAACGTGATGGCTAACTCTATCGGTGTTGGTGGATTGCCAGGTATTTTATCTATTCAACCACAACATATGGTAATGTTCGCACTTGCTATGATCGTTGCGATTGTCGTTCCATTTATGTTAACGATTGTATTTGCTAAAACAAATATGGGTAAAATTTCATTTAAGAGAAAATAAGGCTGTGAAAGGAAGGGAATTTACCCTTCCTTTTTTATAAAGTTTCGTTACAATGTATATATGTATATAATAAGTATTTATTGAACGGAGATTTTTTTATGAAAAATAAGTATTTAATGATATATCAGCAACTGGTTGATCTAATAAAAACTGGAGAATTAAAGGCTAACACACTATTACCTTCTGAGCATGAACTGAAAGATCAATATGACACTTCGAGAGAAACCATCCGAAAAGCGTTAACGCTCCTTTCCCAAAATGGCTATATCCAAAAAGTAAAAGGAAAAGGCTCGATTATTATAGATGTAAATAAATTTGATTTTCCTGTCTCAGGCTTAGTTAGCTTTAAAGAGCTAGCAGAAAAAATGGGCAATACACCAAAAACGGTTGTCCACGAACTTACACTCGAAAAACCGAGTGACTTTATTAAACAACAATTAAAGCTTAATAATAAAGATCAAGTTTGGAAGGTCGTTCGTACGAGAGAAATGGCTGGCGAGAAAATTATTTTAGATAAAGACTATCTTGTAAAAAAATACGTGCCAGAACTTACGGAAGAAATTTGTGAGGATTCTATTTATAACTACCTAGAAAATGAGCTAGACTTATCGATTAGCTTTGCAAAAAAAGAAATCATCGTCGTCGAACCGACAGAAGAAGACCGCGAACTTTTAGATCTTGATGGCTTTCATAACGTCGTTGTTATAAAAAACTACGTTCACTTAGAAGACGCTAGCCTATTCCAATATACAGAATCACGACACCGACCTGACAAATTCCGGTTTGTTGATTTTGCGAGAAGGAGTCATTTGTAAAAGACTTATCCTAAATATATGGATAAGTCTTTTCGTCTAATTAATGAACACCCCTTTTTTCACTTCAAATGGTTATAATAACAAATAGATATGTAAGTAGTTTGGAGGCATTTTGTTTGGAAGTGTATATACGTTTACTAGAAGAGCCACTGTTATTATTATTTTTCATATTGTTTTTAGGGTCATGGCTCGGACAAGCAAAAATGAAAGGGTTAAGTTTAGGTTCAGCCGGTGTACTCCTTGTAGCGATGGTTTTCGGACATTACGGCTTTCAAGTATCACCTGTTGTACAAAACTTTGGGTTAAGTTTATTTATCGTTGCAGTAGGATTACAAGCTGGGCCAAGATTTTTTCGTATGATTCGTACGAGTGGCCTTATATTTGGAATAATTGCGTTAGTTGTAGTGTTATCAGCTTCGATCACAACGATTATTGTTTCGAAAACACTCCATCTTCCTGAAGCACTTAGCATTGGTTTAATGACAGGTGCGTTAACGAGTACACCCGGACTAGCTGCTGCTCTTCAAGCAACAAACGATCCGTTAGCATCAGTTGGATACGGAATTGCTTATCCTTTCGGTGTTTTAGCAGTCGTTCTCTTTGTACAGCTTTTACCAAAATTACTTAAAGTTGATTTAATGAAAGATTTACAGGAGAAAGATAATCCAGTTAGAAATGAAGTTTCACCTGTTGTCTTAACGATAAAAATTACAAACCCTTCTATTAATAAAAGAACGTTAAAGGAGCTAAGATTTCAAAAGAAACATGATGTTGTTATTAGTCGTGTCATACGTGGCCACCGTAATATTATTGCCCTTAATGATACTGTTCTCTTACAAGGAGACCATCTTGTTTCTGTAGGAACGAGAGAAGCTCTTCAACGTTTTTGCGATGATGTTGGGATGGAAGTCGAAACGAATCTCCAAAACGTAGACCATATTAAACTTCGTAAAGTTACTGTTGATACTGACGATATAATCGGTAAAAGTTTAAAAGAATTACAATTACGAAGAATATACGGAGTAACCGTAACAAGATTAGAACGTGGCGGAATTGAGTACAGCCAAAATGCAAGAATGCGTTTAGAGCGTGGAGACGTTTTAACGATTGTTAGTAGTGAAGATCGTTTAAATGATGTGGAAAAACTTTTTTCAAATAAATCATTAACAGTTACGAACGTTCACATTTTTTCCTTAAGTATTATTTTATTAATCGGGATTATATTTGGTATGATACCTATTCATTTACCTGGGTTAGGTACTGTTACGTTAGGTGTTGCTGGCGGTCCGTTATTCGTGGCATTAATAATAGGGCACTTCGGTAAACTAGGGCCTATTCAAGCACGATATTACCAGCCATCTAATCAAGTAATTCGCGATTTAGGACTTGTATTATTTTTAGCCGGTGCTGGAACAACAGCAGGACAAGGCATAGTTGAAGTTGTCCAAACAGAAGGAGTACGTTTAGTTTTGGGTGGTGGAATTATTACGATTGTACCTATTGTTGCAGGCTTCCTTGTAGCTCGTCACCTTTTCCGTTTAAGCTATGTTCATTCCTTAGGCGCACTTTGCGGTGGGATGACAAGTACACCAGGTTTAGGGTCTGTTAACCAACTTGTTGATGCGGACGATCCGAACATTGCCTATGCTGCCGCTTACCCTTTTGCACTAATACTTGTAGCAGTTTTTTCACAGTTATTAATATTCTTTGTTTAAAAACCCTCTTAATTTATTGGAAATTAAGAGGGTTTTTCTTTACAATATGTCCAACCAAATTTTAATTGCGGTTGCAAAAATGATAATGGCTAAAATTACTTGTAATATTTTCGTATTCATCTTTTTCCCTGCCATTGCCCCTAATGGTGAGGCAATTAAACTTGCAATAATCATTATGAAGGCTGGATAATAATCGATTTGACCTGTCGATATTTTTCCTAATGTTGCTCCGATGGATGAAATAAAGGTAATGGCTAAACTAGATTGTCATACGTGTAGGTATTTTCAATACTACAAGCATTATTGGGACTAATAAAAATGCACCAGCAGCTCCTACAATCCCAGCTCCAACTCCAACAATAAGAGCTAAAATAGCCGCAAGCCATTTATTAAAGGTTACTTTATCAAGCGGAATGTCATCAATACCCTTTTTCGGTACAAACATCATTACTGCTGCGACTAATGCTAAAATACCGTAAATTAAATTGATTCCACCTTCAGACATTAATTTAGAACCGTAACCACCAATAAAACTACCAATTAAAATAGCTCCACCCATATAAAAAATTAATGGTTTGTTTAAGTATCCACCTTTACGATAGGCCCACATTCCACCTAACGTTGCAAAAAACACTTGGATTGCACTAATGCCAGATACCTCATGTGAAGTAAAGGCAGCTAAGCCAAACATTGGCGGAATATATAGAAGCATCGGATATTTAATTATAGATCCACCAATTCCTAACATCCCTGAAATATAAGAACCGATAAAGCCAATTAAGAAAATAGTTATAATAAATGCGAAATCCATCTTATTCTCCTCCTAACAACACTACCACTTATACCTAACAGGGTATATTAATAGCTAAAAAAAATAGTTGAAACTACTTTATCAATATCACCATCATATACCCATATAGGTATTTAGTCAACCTATAAAATTATTTGGTGAGCTACAGCGGAGGTAAAGAAGATTAAATTAAAATAGTAAAGGAGTGGCGTATTACCTCCACCCCTTTACTTATTCTAATTCACTTACGTCCATAGAGGCCGTTACAACACCAACTATCTCTTTTTTGTCATTATATAGTGGTTCTCCAAACACAAAATAACAATGCTCTCCACTTGAAAGAGGAAAACAAATTTTCCTTTTTATAGGTTTCCCCTCTTTAATAACATCACGTTTTAATTTCATTAAATTTATCGTACCATTGTTCAACGCAAGTTCATCGTCCCTCTTGCCAATACTGCTTTCAGGATTGAAATCAGGATGAGGATTAAAAAGCCAAGTGTATCGTAAATCTAAATCACAATGTGCAACAATCATTGGAGAATTTCTTAACGCTAATTGAAGAGGCTCACTATATTCATTAGCAAAAAAGCTGATGAGTGTACGCCTAACACATTCGCAATATTTCGGGCAACTACAAAACTCGGATTCCGAAGACCGTTCTCAATCTGGGAATAAAAAGCTCGATTGATGAACGCTTTAGATGCTACTTCTCCTTGCGTTAAATTTCTTTCCTTTCTAACTTGCTTTAACCATTCTCTCATATTATTAATTGTCCTTTCACAACGATAAGTAATGTTGCAAATAGCCACTTTATGCGTTTTCATTATAAGGTAAAATAATGGAACAGAAAAGTATTTTAATAATTTTGGAGGGTTTCATGAAAGGAAAAAAAGTCATCTATCAAAATAAAACATACATCATTCTGCATAGTTACGGTAATGGGAATATAGAAATTTTAGAAGAAAAATCTAAAAATTATAATGAAATAAAGTTAGTGACAATACAAGAAGTCCAAATCATAACAACTAAAAAAAACAATGGGAAAAACGATTCGTTTCACCCACTGTTTTAAGACATATCGAACGCCTCTTTTATTGACTATCACTTTCCTTCGACTACTTCTTTTAATATTTCATAAGAACGCTTTTGTTTATCGGGATCGTATATATAAGAAACTGCCATTAGTTCATCTACGTTATATTTTTCCTGGAAACTTATTAACTGTTTACGAATGGAATTTTTACTACCTAGTAACGTAACACTAGACATCGATAAAGCCATTTGCTTTTCTGCTGGACTCCAAATATCATCCATACTGTCTACTGGGGGCATTAATGGGCTTTGCGTACCTCTAACTACATTAAGGAAAAACTGTTGCATCGTTGTAATTTCTTTAAACGCTTCTTCATCCTCGTCTGTTGCAATGACATTTAAACACACCATCATATATGGTGCATCTAAGTATTCGGAAGGCTTAAAATTATTTCGATAGATGGAGATTGCTTCTTCCATGTGCTGCGGTGCGAAATGGGAAGCAAACGCATATGGCAATCCTAGCTTTGCTGCTAAATAAGCAGAGTCTGTTGAAGAGCCTAGTATATAGATAGGAACATTCGTATTTACACCTGGATAAGCTTTAACATACCCTTGCTTTTCTAATGGTCCAAAATAAGTTAACAGCGCATTTACATCATCTGGGAATGTATAGACAGAGTCGTTTTTAGAGCGGCGTAATGCACTCGCTGTTAACATATCTGTTCCAGGTGCACGTCCAAGTCCTAAGTCTAGACGATCTGGATAAATGGTTGCCATCGTTCCAAATTGCTCTGCTACTACTAATGGAGAATGGTTTGGAAGCATAACTCCACCAGAGCCTACTCGTATTTTTTCTGTATGCTCTAGCGTATGTTTAATTAAAATGGAAGTTGCGGAACTAACTAAAGTAGGCGTGTTATGGTGTTCAGCAATCCAATAACGTTTATAACCCATTTTTTCTGTAGCTTGAGCTAGATCAACCATTGCCTCAATTGCATCTTTCGGTTCTTGACCTTTTCTAATGGGAGCTAGGTTCAAAACAGAAACTGGTATTTGTATATTAATCATAAATAATTATCCTTTCTACCTAAAAGTTACAATAATATAGTAACAATTATTTAACGCAAAACAAATTTTAATGCTTATAAGTATTTATTTAGCTCGTTTAAAAAAGTAGCTATTATATAGAAATAACTCAGGAGTAGTTTCTCCTGAGTTATTTTTTATATTATTTAAGTTTCCAAATTTCATCCCACGTATTGACCATATCCCAAGAAAAAGATGGCAGCACTGACAATAAGCTGTTGCCCGTAATTTCTCCTACAAATACGATCAATCCGAAGAAGAAAACCGTTGCAAAAAACAAAAAGGTGTAGCATTTCATTGTTTCCATTCTTAACACTCCTTATTGTGGTAATTTTTTAAGCCACAACAGGAAGAGAGAGATAGCTCCCTTCATAATATACCGGTGTTAAAAATGGTTTTAAAATAACTTCATATGTTTTGAATGGAGTAATTACATGTACAGTAGCTTGCTTTTTTACCTGTTTGGAAGGTTGTTTAATAGTTGCTTTTTCATTATGCGGCGATGTTAACCCACTATTTTTAGGTATAATACTAGTTTGCGCTAATTCAAAATTAGAGTCATCTGTAAGTATTGTCGAGTCATAATTAATTTTTTCTATCGTTGTCGCCATACTTATATTTCCGAACAATAAACTAAAACAAATAAGTAATAACGATAATTTTATTGTTTTCAATTTTCTTCGACCTTTACGGTTATTTTTTAACTATAATCTCATCATATTTCGTTCATTAAAAATAAGCAACTATAAAAGTTTTTTTAAAAATGAAAGTATAATCTTTTTATTACCTTCATTCTTTTAGTATACTAAAAAAGTGTGCATTATTGTTCCTATTATAGAATGACTCTTTGAAGGGGGGTATCCATCACGATGAGAATAGTTAAATTATCTATTGCTATGCTTTTGTTTTGTAGCTTTAGTTTAATGCACCTAGACATGAACACGTTTGAAGCGAATGAGATGACGATAACAACAATTGACCAAGAAAATTCACAAGCAGTTATTCGTTCCTCAACTCAACTTTTACACAATACTATATCTCTTCAACATAACGCAACCTCACCGCGTAAAGGTATATTTTATATTGCACCAACTTACATCAAACCTCCAATTAAACAACAAAATGATGGGGTTTTTTATGATGCAACAAAATATATACTTCCAGCTATGTATCAATCAAACTACCTTTCTATCTAAACCTTCTTCACACATGAACTTTATTAGACATTATTAGCGAATGGACCCAATTCATTTTTTCAAATATTAATGTTCTATTTGGTTATGCTTTTAATATGGTACAAACTTTTTTCATAAAAGTATTCTTAGCAACAGTTTTTTTGAGGAGGAAACAAACTTTATGTTTGCAGAAATTACGATAGATTATTTTATATTACTTGCAGCGTTATTATTAATTATCGGCGTACTGACAACGAAATTCTCATCCCGTTTAGGAGTGCCCGCGCTAATTTTATTTATTTTAGTTGGTTTAATTGCTGGTAGTGATGGGCTCGGATTTATCCCGTTTGATAATGCAAAGATGGCCCAACTTATCGGTATTTTGGCACTAATTATCATTTTATTTGAAGGTGGATTGTCCACCAAATTAGCGACAGTTAAATCCGTAGCTGTTCCTTCCCTTTCCCTTGCTACGTTAGGAGTAATTATTACAACAGCAGTTGTTGCTGTCGCAGCCAAATTGATTTTGAATGTTTCATGGATGGAAGGATTTTTATTTGGTGCTATTGTTGGATCGACTGATGCAGCAGCCGTTTTCGCCGTTTTAAAAGGACATAACATCCGAGAAAAAATTGGTGCTACGCTCGAAGCTGAATCAGGCTCGAATGATCCAATGGCAATGTTTCTTACCATTTCTTTAATTGAATTATTATTAGTAGACAATCCCTCTTACTTACTTTTAATCGGTTCTTTTTTCTGGCAAATGGGTATTGGAGCTCTTCTTGGTTATCTTTTTGGTAAATTAGCAACCATTTCTATAAATAAGATTAACTTAGATTCGAGTGGTTTATATCCAGTTTTTGCTTTAGCATTCGCCCTTTTAACGTATTGTATAACAGCTATTTTAGGGGCAAGTGGATTACTTGCCGTTTACATTGCAGCATTAATTATTGGAAATTCCGAATTAACGTATAAACAATCTATTTTTAAATTTAACGAAGGTTTTGCATGGATGGCGCAAATATTAATGTTTACCATCCTCGGTTTGCTTGCATTCCCTTCTCAACTTTTCACATGGGAAGTAATGATCAAAGGAATTGGTCTATCGTTTATTTTAATTTTAATCGCAAGACCGATTGCCGTTTTTCTTTCAACCATTAAAATGGGGTATTCCTTAAACGAAAAGGTATTTCTCTCCTGGGCAGGGTTAAGAGGAGCTGTACCAATCGTATTAGCGACATTCCCTATGATTGCTGGCTTAGAAAATAGTCCATTGTTTTTTAACGTTGTCTTTTTCGTCGTTATAACTTCTGCATTGATTCAAGGCTCTACTATTTCTGTTTTTGCAGAAAAGCTTGGATTAACTGGTGCGAAAAGAGTAGAACCACCGTATTCACTTGAACTAGTTTCTATCGGAAAAGCAAATGCAGAAATAATTGAATACGAAGTTAATGAAGAAACATCTATTACTGGAATGTCTTTAAAAGACATTATTTTTCCTAAAGATGTATTAATAAACGCTATTATTCGCTCTGGAAACTTAATAACACCTCAAGGAGATACGAAGATAGTTGCAGGTGATATTCTTTATATTCTTGTCGCAAAGAAAAGTAAAAAACAACTAAATGAAATGCTAAATAGCTCAATACAAAATCATGAGGGAGAGCTGCAAAAGTAACGCATACTCTTTTCTTGGGGGAAAAATTATTAAATGGAACAATTAGTTATTACAATAAAATACTTTATACTTGGCTTAATCCAAGGCTTCACAGAACCGATTCCTATTTCATCAAGTGGACACGTCATTATCGGACAACGACTTTTAGGGTTAGAGCAAAGAGGTTTAACTTTCGAAATATTAACAAATACTGCATCGCTATTCGCCATTTGTTTTATATACCGTAAAGATATAGCAAGACTTTTCGTTCACTCACTCTTCTTTATACGGACAAAAAAAGAAGAATATAAATCTGATTTTATGTTTGTTGTTTTTATTGTAATTGGTACGATTCCTGCAGGAGTGTTAGGTGTCATGTTTGGAGATGTTATTGCACAATTTTTCACCTCCATGTACACCATTGGTTTTACACTAATAATTACAGGTGTTGCCTTATGGTTAATTCGAAACTTACGTGGTAAGAAACGGGAAGGAGACCTTACTTTTAAAGATGCACTATTAGTTGGTGTTGCTCAAGCAGCCGCCCTTATACCAGGTATTAGTCGTTCAGGGGCCACCATTATTACGTCGATAGCGGTTGGGATGAAACAAGACACAGCTTTACGTTTTGCCTTTATGCTTTATATACCTGTAAGCTTAGGAGGCATGGTGCTAGGTATATCTGACTTAGTGAATACTCCAGACTTAAGTACGTTAGCAATTCCATATATAAGTGCCTTTTTTGCTGCTTTATTCATGACCTATTTCGCGATGAAATGGTTTATGGGAATAATGGCGAGAGGAAATTTAAAGTACTTTGCCTATTATTGCTTCGTTGTTGGTACACTTTTAATTGTATTTAATGTGCTTTAAGAACAAAAGTACAGATGGCTCGCTCTGACCCGACAAGAACTATAAGCCGGGTGCAGAGTGTTATAATTTCCAAAACAACAAAAAAGCTACTCATCACATTATCGTGACGAGTAGCTTTTATTTTAGTTTTCAACTGGTGCTGTACGTTGCTCTCCTAATATCATCGAGAACAGATAGCCAATAACTCCTCCTACAATCGCTGGTATTAACCAGCCTAACCCAACTGAATACCATGGAAGAATAGCATTAAATAGTTCATGTACTCCTTGTACAGGAAGTCTTTCAAGAACACTTACAATAAGTGTAAACGCAATACTCATTTGATAAACTGCTTTTTTCCCTTTGAATAAAGGATGTAAGAAAGTTAAGATCATTAAACAAATTGCTAGCGGATAAAGAGTATATAAAACAGGTATAGAAATCGCAATTAACGTTGATAATCCAAAGTTTGATATAACTGCACTAAATACTGTAAAGATAACTGCCCATACTTTATATGAAATGGACGGAACGATTTTATTAAAGTAAGCTGCGCAGGAAGTAATTAATCCAATACTTGTCGTTAAACACGCTGCAATAACGATAACTGCTAGTAGTACTTGTCCAAAAGATCCGAAATAGTGCTCAGATACACTCGCTAAAACTGCTCCACCATTATCTAAAACCCCTAGTCCTGCTACACTTGTTGCACCCATAAAAGCAAGAGAAGAATAGATAAGTGCTAGTAATACTCCTGCGATTAACGCGACTTTAAAACTCGAAACCATAATTTCTTTACTAGAAGCTGCTCCTCTTTCTTTAATGATATTAATAATGATAATACCAAATACAAAAGCAGCTAAAGCATCCATCGTTAAATACCCTTCTTGGAAGCCTTTAAAGAAACTATCATTCATATAAGTTTCAATTGGAGCCTGGATTTGTCCAATTGGATTAAAGATTGCCGCAATAATTAAAATTCCAATTACAGCTAATAATAACGGTGTTAAAAATTTACCAATAACACTTACAAGACTGCTAGACTGTAAAGAAAAATATAAGGTGATTCCGAAGAAAATAATAGTATAAATAAATAATGGCCAAAAGCCTGTCGCATCACCTATAAATGGTCGAATACCAATTTCAAATGAAACTGTATTAGTTCTAGGAATCGCAAAAAGCGGTCCGATTGATAAATAAAGTGCAATTGTAAATAATAAACCATATACTGGATGTACTCTACTTGCTAACGATTGTAAATCACTTTTACGAGAGAACGCTAATGCAACGATACATAGGACTGGTAATCCTACTCCTGTTACAATAAACCCAGCATTCGCCGCAAAAATATTCTCGCCAGCCATTTGTCCTAGCATTACTGGAAAAATTAAATTACCAGCTCCGAAAAATAGTGCAAATAGCATAAAGCCTACTGCAAATAAATTTGTTGTGTTACCTTTTGAAGACATTTTATCTTCCCCTCCAAATATTTTAGTATAATAATATACTTCTAGTATTTTTATCGACATAAAGCATAAAGTTATTTCAGTAAATCTTCGATATTGTCTGAAAGTTAATGTTGTACTTTGTCGAATCAAGCACGAAGACAATATAACATGAACAAAAGTTAAAAACAATAGTTTTCAGAAAATATTTTCATATTTGAATTTTGAAATTCTATTTTTTCACAGTGTTGGGAAAACAATATATTTTATATATCGAAATAATTTATGCAACGTCTTTCGGTATACAGAAGATTTTCTGAAATATCATTCATATGCAGTGTCAAGTGACTGTGGACCTGTTTTAATTTGTGTAAGGTGTTCATGGGAAGTGATAGTGGACATTTTTTATTAGGTTACTACTAATAAAGAAAATCATGAGATGAAAATAAAAGGGGAAAAGGTAAGCCAACTTTTATAGAAGCCTTACCCTTCTTTAATATTTAATCTAATAACTCGGTGACACAATTTTTGTACGAGGCTTTCATCATGACTAACTACTATTATGCCCATCTTGCGCTTCTTGGCAATTTCCATTACAGCATGCCAAATTTGAGCTTGTGTTATCGCATCTAGCATAGTTGTCATTTCATCCGCTATTAAAAATCGTGTATGTGATGCTAGTGCTCGTGCGATACAAAATCGTTGTAGTTCACCGCCCGACAACTCATTTGGCCATCTTGTAAGCCATTCTTGTTGAATTCCTAACTTTTGCAGTATTTCTTGATCCTGTTCTCCACTTTCCGATAATACTTGACCCATTTTCCAGCGAGGATTAATTGCTTTTTCAGGATGTTGAAATACTAATTGAACTGGATGGTATCCTACTACTGGCAATGGACTTCCGCCTAACGTTACTTCGCCTGTGGAAGGCGATTCATAACCGGCTAAAATTTTACACAACGTTGTTTTTCCGAACCCACTAGGAGCTACAATGCCAACAATTTCGTCTTCGTTTACTTCTAAGGTTACATTTTCAAATAACGGAGTGTTGTTACCATATCGGAAGGATACATTTTCGGCTTTAAGTTGCATAGATACACCTCACCATTCCGTCGCGTAAACTTCTCATCTCTGGTCTTTCTTTTTTACAATCGTCCGTTGCCATTTTACATCTCGGCTCAAATAAACATCCAGGTGGCAATTGACTAGCATGAGGTTGAGTTCCTTCGATCCCAATAAAATCATTTTGTGGAAGAGCGCGCCATAACGCTTTGCTATAAGGGTGCCTTAGCTTTTCACCACTTCCACTAAAATGTTGTACAGGAGATGTTTCGACATTCGTTCCAGCATAAAACACAGCGATTTTATCTGCAATTGTAAGCGCCGAATCGATATCATGTGTAATGAGTATTACCCCACATCCAGTGTCTGCTAGATCCCTTATAGATTTCATTGCCTCTAAAAGCACTGCTTTGTCCATTCCTGGTGTTGGTTCGTCTGCAATTATTAGCCTTGCCCCGCTTACGGTTGCGGTGGACAATAACACTCGCCTCGCCATCCCACCTGACAGTTGAAAAGGATACATTTTTTCTACTTCGTTTTTTAATTGATATCTTTCAAAAACTTTCCTCTGTTTCGTTTTCGCATCTCCATTTTGAACTGCAGTTTGAACTTGTTTCCCAACTTTCATCAATGGGTCTAGAAAATTAACAGATTGTGGAATTAATGCTATTTCGGTCCCTCTTATCGTTTTTTGTCGAGAAGCAGTTAATAGTTTACCATTATATTTAATCGTACCGCCCACCGTAGCATTTTTAGGAAGTATGCCTAAAATCGCATGGGCTAACAAGCTTTTTCCCGATCCACTAGCTCCGACGACTGCCACCACTTCTCCTGCTTTCACCGATAAATCTAAGCTGGAGATATACGTCCTTTTTTCTCTTCTAAAACCTTTCGTATACTCGGTAAACGATACTGATAGGTTTTCTACTTCTAGAATAGACATGCATATCCCCCTTCTTAATTTTCTTTTTTCTCGATATTTAGTAGAATGCGAACATTTTCACCTAGTACATCAAATGTTCTTACGACAACGAGTAAGCAAAGGCCAGGGAAAAACGCAAGCCACCACATTCCGCTAGATAAGTACTTCATAGACTCCGAAAGTATAATTCCTATCGCTGGTTCGTGCGGGGATAAACCTAACCCTATAAAGGTGACAGCAGCCTCATGTAAAATCGCATGGGGAAAGAGCAATAAAAACCCTACTAAAATTTGTGGCAATACGTGGGGGAAAATATGCTTCGTTACGATCCACCAGTTTGACTTCCCCATCTTTTTCGATAGCTGAACATAAGGTGCGGAACGAATCTGCATTACTTCCGCTCGAACGATTCGAGCAAGGCTTGGCCAATGTGTTAGTGCAATACCAACGACAATAGCTTTTGTCCCGCCTCCTAACGTAAAAGCAATTAGTATTAACGTTACTAAATGTGGGACACTTAAAAACAAATCAATTGTCCACGATACGATTCGGTCAGCCGTTTTTCCGAGTGTAGCAGCAATCATTCCAAGTGTAATTGCGATAAAAGTACTACTAACAGCACCTAGTACACCGACCGTAACGCTAAGAGAAAGCCCTTTTATCGTACGAGAAAACATATCTCTACCTAACCAGTCCGTCCCGAATGGATGTAAGAGCGTTGGCGAAACGTATTTCGCTTGTAGATTAGTAGAAACAGTTTCTTCATTAAGTGAAGCACCAATCACGATGATACTTCCTAAAAATAGTAAAGAGAAAATAGCAAAGAATAAAGCCTTTTGTTTTTTATTCATTAGTGTAAAGGGAGAAATCATAACGAACTATCCTCCCTTATCCTCGGATCTAAAAACTTATAAAATACGTCAGCTACTAAATTTCCTACGAAAACAAAGAGGGTACTTATGATGACTAGCCCTAGTAATAGCGGGACATCTCCACGAAGGCCCGCCTCTACTGTCGCTTGACCTAAGCCTGGGTATGAAAATACTTGCTCAGCTAACACCGCGCCACCAAATAATTCACCCCAGGCCGCAAACTGTATCGTAATGGCGGGAATGGCAATATTCCGCAAACCATGACGCCAAACTAATAGAAAACCTTTTTCGCCTCTTGCTTTTGCAAATAGAACATAGTAGCTCTCTAAAACCTCATTTAATTTTTGTCTCGTATGAAGTGCAACATTTCCAACCCCAACGATACTTAATGTTAGCGCTGGGAGGAAAGTATGCTTCCATCTATCAAGCAATGTAACATCTTCTGATAGAGTACCAGGAGGAACACTCAGTCCAATTGGGAACCAACCTAGCCAAACGGCGAAAACAATTAAGACTAAAAGCCCCATCCAAAATGTCGGAGTGGAAGCTAGTGTATAACAATACCATTTAATTAGTCTATCTATCCATGTATCTCTATTCATTGCTGCTATAATGCCGAGAATAAATCCTACTACCCCTGATAGGCTCCAAGCGGCTAACATTAAAACTAACGTGTGCATAAGCCTCTCGCTTATTACTTCTGATACTGGTTGTCGATAGATCATCGATGTTCCCATATCTCCTTTTAACAAGGAGGAGCCCCAATTAAAAAATTGCACCATGAATGGTTGGTCTAATCCCCAATATTGAGCAATTTTCTCTCTTTGCTCTGGACCTACATTTAATTGTTCCGCTCCGATATATGCTTGTATCGGATCAATTGGAGAGCTTTTTAATAAGAGAAAGGATAGAAAGCAAATCGCCACTAAAAGTGTTACCATTCTTACCGACTTACTTATAAGGAAGATTAATGGCTTTCTCATTCTTCCTTAACCCATTTCCATTGCTCAATATTACTCGTAAGTGGCCAACCATGTCCGTGAGGCTGAACTCGTTGATTTCCAATATCAAGACCCTCTTTAATCAAATAAACATGGTCTATATTTACTAACCACGCCCAAGGTGTATCTGCACTTATACCTGTTGTGCCATCCCATTGGGCTTTCCTCCAATAAGATAGTGCTTCTTCTACATCATTTGACGTTAATGCTTTTTCTAAATAATCGTCTACCACATCATTTTTATAAAATCCGGTATTGTAATATTCGATTCCAGCAAAGTTACTGCTATAAACATTGTATAACTCTTGAGGGTTATGACTACCCCACCCCATCATCACTGCATTGGAATACATCTTTTGCTCAATCTTATCCCAGCTTGCTCCTTCTACATTAATAGCAATTCCTAATGGTTTTAACATATCCGCTACTACGATAGAAAGAGACTGCCTAATTGCATCGTCAGCAGGATAATAAAGACTAAACTGCGCTTTTAACCCATTCTTTTCCACGACCCCATCATCATCACTATCTATCCAACCAGCATCTGCTAATATTTGTTCGGCCTGTAGGAGGTTACTATCTTCAAAGACTGTCTCTTCGTTCCACCAAGGTAGACCATCAACAGATGTATAGGCTTTGGAGCCATATCCATCAAGGACACCATCAATTAGTGCTTGTCTATCGATGGCAATGTTCATTGCTTTTCTAATTGCAGGGTCCGCTGTAACATCATTTCCGATTGGTAAACCATCTTCCGTAAAATTACCCGATTCAACATATGGAAATGCAATTCCTCGACTATCAACGGACCGAATTGCTTCTAATCTCATTCCTTTTACTTCCTTATGAGTAAAAGTAGCCGGTATAGCCGCAATATCAACTTGACCAGCTTGTGCGGCTGCAAAGGTAGCATCTTCATTTAAAAATAAAAATGTTAACTGCTGAAAATATGGCTTGTCACCATAATAATTTGGATTTGCTTTTACGATTAATTGTTGTCCTTTATCCCATTGAACAAATTCATACGGTCCTGAGCCGATTGGTTGTTGGGCGTACTTGTCACTATATGCGTGCATAGGGACAATTCCTGTTTCAACTAAAGAATGAATAAACGTTGACTGTGGACTTTTCAACGTAAATTTAACGGTAAAACTGTTCTCCACTTCTACTTTTTCTAAGTTTGTAAAATCAACAATAGACCCTTTTTGTAATGCTGTTTCGAACGTAAATTCCACATCTTCGCCTGTCAGGTTTACTCCATCTGAGAACGTGACATCTTCACGTAATGTTACGGTCCAAACTTTCCCATCTTCACTTACTTCATAGCCGATAGCTAAGTCATTTACTATATTTAGATCGTTATCTCTCTTAAATAACGTACTTTGAAATAATGGTGACCCATAACGTCCCCAGCCTGTTGTAGGGTCAAAACCGTTGCTTGGCTCACCTTTTATGGAGAGTACTAGCTCGTCCCTCTTCTTCTCTTTATTTTCTACTTTACTTTCTCCATCTGTTGTACAAGCTGTTAAAAATAATAAAACTATCGTAATTAATAAAATTCCATGTTGTTTGCTTATCATTTGATGTCACACCTTTAAATTAATCTGTAAAATATGTTGGAAATTGCTCCCGTAACCTAGGAATTTCTGCATGATATTTCGTCAAATGGCGTTTCAGTAATTCTTCAACCTTTTTTTCTTCTTTATGTGTAAGACATGTAAACAATTGTTCATGGTCGACGATTAAATCTTCTGTTAAAACTATTTCTCTCATCGCTAAATATCGGAAACGATTTAAATGACCGCGCATGTGGTAAATTACCCCTTGCAACGTTTCGTTTCCAGCTAGTTGAAGAATTCGGTTATGAAAGGCTTCATCCCATTGAAGAAACAGTTTCATATCTTGATCCTCCGCTGCTTCTCTTTGTTGCTGTAGTATTCTCTTAATCTCTCTTTCTGCTGTTTCATACACTTTCGTACTTTGCCAATTCGTTGCGACAAGCTTAAACGCACTAGTTTCAAGGCTTAACCGAACAAACCCGCTTTCTTTTACCTTTGATTCTGAAATTCTCACAACCTTTTTCGTTCGTTGCGGTGTAACTTCAATTAAGCCTTCTGATATAAGAAGTTTGAATGCATCTCGAGTCGGAGTACGACTTATGCTTAATTGCGATGCTATTTCGTTTTCAAAAATTGTTTGTCCTGGTTCAAGCTCTAAAGTAATAATTGCTTCTCTTAATGCTTCGTAAGCTTGTTCCCCTAAGTTTTTTGTAGACGAAGATACATTATTCATTCGAATATACCACCTTACTTTTCATTTAAAAGTCTTGTCTAAGTATACATGTATACATGTATACACGTCAATAAAAAGAAATGCTTTTTGTACACAATTCTTATAAGTCCGTTCCTCTTTGCTAAATATCACCATCCATATTGGATCAGTATGGGTAAATAAATCCTTGCAGTTCCGTTTTATGTAGATATTAAGAAACATAACAAAGAGGACCCCTTCTATTTATTTCTCAATGTTTATATCTTCTGATGAATAAAGAGTAACTATTACGCTACCTCGATACCCTTTTGCTCTTATCAATATGGGTTGATTATATTGGTTTTGAAAACGAAAGTCTGGACCGTACCAACTGACGGTTGCATCTCGACCAGGTGGCACATAAGGAACTCTTCTACTATGGGAATATCTTTCCACAATCTTCAAGCCTGCATTATCAACCGCATTAAATAATGTGGATGATACTTGACATATTCCCCCTCCTACTCCCTCGGATAATTCTCCTCTCACGATAATCGGTGCGAGTAAATAGCCCCTTTCAATTGTTCGCTTTCCAACTGTTTCATTAAATGAAAAAGTTTCATTCGGAAATACAACGTGATTATCGATTGCACTAGCAGAAAGAAAAATATTATGAGACCGACTTAAATTATAAGCGTTAAAAAAGGTTACGTACTGACCTATTCTTTTTACTCTAACTTGAGATAATAATTCACTATCCACCTTTGGGTAAACGGTTAATGTTGGCACTTCAATCGTTGATCTACCTTTTCCAAAAAGATAAGCATAAAATTTTTCTAAAAATGCTTGTTTATTTAGCTTCTTTCCTGCTTCTTCAGGAACAATTTGACCGTCCTCGCCTATATATGCATTCTTTGCTGGTTTATATATACTCTCTTCTATTTTTTCTAGCCACCCGTTCGTTTGTTCACTATCTATAATCGGAAAACCGGGGTTTGGGATGAGAAAATCATCCCGATTAATAACGGAGATAGTTTCTCCGTCTTCTTTAACAGTAAGATCATTTTGTACTTCAACCGGTTGAGTAAATGCTAATAAAAACGATAAACAAAACACTATCAATAGTAGCCACCTCCACAATTTAGTATGAGCTTTTTGCTATACCTTCATGTAGTAGTAACTAAATTAGCTTTTTTGTAGAAGATTTTAATATATAAAAAAGCTTGAATCTCAAGTCTCTTTAAGTTAGTACAATGAACATACTTTTAGAAAGTAATACTTTAATCTTTATTCTGTATATATAGAAAACGTAAATACATTTCTTTCTAAAATACTGGTATAACTTATAATCTTAAACAAATACTAGAATCGTTCATATTACTAATGGAGGGTACAAAATGAATTTAGCAGCTCATGAACTTTTAGAAACACAAGAAGCTTTACGTACGAAGGCAGCAGAAATTGAAGATCACGGAATGTTTGCTAGTCAATGTAGTGATCAACGGCTTAAAGGAATTCTAATGAAGCATCAACAACAAATGATGATGGCATAATACCAACAAGGGGTCAACTTAATGCAGGGTAAGGGAGCGCAGATATCCCATACAGCTCCAAATTTCCAGGCACAAAATGCAAACATAAATGCACATCACCAAGTTACAATGTCAGCTCCAATGGCGAATGCAAAAACTCTTGCCGACCAAACGATTGCTACTTTAGCCCTTAATACTCATAAATCTGGTGCTGTTATGGGAATGCAATGGGCAAATGAATGTGTAGATCCTCAAATTCGTATGTACCATGTAAACGGAGCTAATATGTGTCAAGAAATGGCTTACGAAATTTGGAGTTGGATGAATCAAAATGGATATTATCAACCACCAACTTTTGATACTACCCAAACGACTCAAATGACAGGCATGTTCCAGCCAATGGATACAATGAATAATATGGGAACAATGAATATGCAAGGACAAAATAATGGAATACAAGGTAATATTCAATAATTAGGATAAATACATTTTTGGTTAGGCACTTCAAATGTTAGAGTAAAATTTAACGTTTGATGTGCTTTTATTTGACTAAATATAAAATTAAGACTTTTAGAATTTTGAGAAAGAGTTAGGTTATAAGTTATAAAAGCGTGAAGTTGGGATATCCGAGGTGAGATTAGCTGGCAAGAATAAAAAAGAATGATTTTAAAAAAGAAGGATATTTTGGCTTTTTTATGATATAGAAAAACAAATCCCCATTATAAAAAGTCTTGGCAATAACCAAGAGCTTCCAACTAATTATTAAATTTAAAAATACTTCCTCTTTCCTGAAGGTTTATGAAAAGATTTGTAATGAACTTTGAAACAATAAAAAACAATACATAAAATAAAAATAAATAAAAGTAATTTACCCAACTAAACATTCTAAATAGCCCACGACTTACAAGGATTGGTTTTAAAACGAATGCAAAACCTGCAGATAACAAAGTAGAATATAAGTAAAAATTTTTATTTTTATTAAGAGTCCACTGATAAATCATCATATAAGATACCGGTACCAAAGAGGCATCGAGTGCAAAACTTGGTAGAATCGGAAGGACTTTATAGGGATATTCCCATAATCCTAATCTAATACCTGCAGAATTAGTATATGCAAACCATACATGATAATTTAGGCCATAGAATCCTAAAAGTAAAGCCTTAACTCGATCTATCTTAATAAACAAAATGATAAGAGGAACAATCAGGATTAATATGACAATCCAAAATTGCCAATCATTTAAACTAGAATATTGCTTCCAATACTCTATACCCATCTCTGACAAATTTTCATTTTTCCTTCTTATGTTTTTTAGTAATTCTAGTTGATTTTCACTCATGAAAAACCCACCTTTTTTAAAGATTAGTCATTATTTTAGCCATATAAGCTTAAAATATCCTGTTTATTAAATAAAGTAGAGTTTAACGTTTGGTCTTTTGCACTTCCTTACCTTTTTGTTTCTCAACTAGAATTAATTTATTTTTGTCCATTTCTTCTTTGCACCTGTTCTTACCGCGCAAAAAAAGAGCCAACATTTTCGTCGACTCTTGAATCTGGTTTTAATCAGGTTAATTTATATACTTTATATTTGTTTTTGTTGCGCTTTTTGCCTGATACTTGCCATATCAGTCTGATTAACTCCTTGGCTTTATACTCGCCTCTACACACTACTATTTTTCAATGCAAAAAACTGCGGAAATTGGATTCGTCGTCAACAAAACTGTTATATTCTAAATTATTTTAGAAAATAAAAAATGCCAAGAACTGTTGTGGTTAAGGAATTACGGGTATGAACCCCTGACCCCTAGGTGGACTGCTACCGTTGTTCACACACTCAACACGGCTTGGATAGTAATCACAGATAGAATGATGTAGTGGTACTAACCTTGAAACAGTTTGTTTCTTCAAATAATTCACATTTATAGAATATCTTTTTATCTATTGAATAAATGTCTGTACTATGCAACTAACACACGCCTCAGTTAGTGATATAACTTAGTGCGTATTATCTACAAATTTTAAATTGTGTTATTACCACAGTTAACTAGTCTAAACATATTATTAATTTAAATCATATTATGTTATTCAGAAGTATTATTAATATTAGATAGGAGGTTTATCATGGCACTGCAACTTATGAAACTTCTTGTAACTGCTACTACAACAACAACCGTTGGTCCAACGCCTGAAAAATTCTTTCATGTAACAACTGTAGAAACTCCTGCTGGGTCTACATTATCAATCGATACAGCGGATTTCTTTAACGATGCTGGTGCAATTGCTACTGACCTTCCTGCTTTAGCCACTGATAATAGTTACTTTAAAGTATATATTAACGGTGTTTTGCAAATGGAAGGAATTTCAACTTATACACCTGGTGCAACAACGATTGGTTCACTTGGTATTGATGTGCCAGCTGGAGGAGACCCAATATTACAGGGTACACCAATTGTGTTAGAGGTAGTAAATTACTCACCAACATCCTCAACTGATGTTGAAACTTAATAAAAAAATTCAGGGTTTCATAAACAGCCCTGAATTTTTTTATGTGTTATAAACTGTAATAAACTGAAGAATAATAGGTGTATTTTTTTGAGGAATATTGTTTGTTTTTAAACTAAGGTATCCTTTTTTCACCTCATAAGTATTTGGAGGCTGTAGAACGCCATTTATAAATAGGTTTATATATGATACAGTTTTTGGATCTAAAATACCTCGTTCACCGTATTCCTTCAGTTCATTTTTATTTGTGTAGATTGAACTTACACCATCAGATAAAGCATTGTACTGATAAGTATCCACTTTTAAAGTATTATTAGCCTGTTTAAAAGGAATTCTGATATTAATCTCACTAGTTGATATTTTCCAATCTAAAACCCTCTTAGTAGAAATAATATGTTTATTTTTATTCGAATTCATCTAGACCACCTACCCTTTATTTATAATATGTTTTTTATGACAGGTGGTAATGGACAAAAGTCTAATAAAACTAACAAGTTACAAAGAATTGGCCAAAACTTAACCACATTACCTCTCAAAAAGAAATTTTAAAAAACTTAAAAACAAATCTTTTACTAAAATATCGTTGTACTCCCCCAGTGAGATTAATGTATCCCTAAGTACTCGCTTATTCGCAGGCTTTCAAACTACTAGTAAGAACTATAGCGGATAAATGGAATGACTTTTGATAATAAAAGCTACAGAAGGCATGCGGAAATAGAGGATTCATAGGAACTCAACCTTTTACCATATGATACGCGATTCTCCACGCCGCCTCTGGAGGCTTTCCTTCCCATGTCTCAACGGGTCTTTTGCTCTCTAATTCCTTCCTCATGCCTATCCAAAAAAAGTTATATGGGTAAACCGTTCAGTTTCTCGTGTTACTAGATTAGGTTGTATATTCTCTAGTCCTAAAAAAAGTCCATATGTCATGTTCCCATACCAGATTTTCTCATTGAAGGACTGCTTTCTCATAGGAAAACGCAAGAAGGATGGAAAGAGAACTCCGCAAAAGAGTATTAAGAACTTTCCTTGTATTTTTAACCGAAAGCGGAACGATACAAGACCTACGAAACGTATTACGTGAATTGAGGAAAATATGTAAACGCTAAAGTCACACCTATCCGCTTTCAAGACATACGACACTCTCATGCCTCCATCCTCATTGCCGAGGGTGTTGCATTGTAAAAGTGGCAGCCCGATTAGGACACAGTAATCCAAAGATTACTTTAGAAATTTATGCTCTTTCATGCCAAATGAAGATAATGGTGTAGCAGGTATTCCACAAAGCATTTAAAAAGTCACGAAGCGTTAGTAAATACAAATTCAAGAAAAAAAGCAATCTTGAGTAATGGATGATAGATAATACTTATGAAAAAAAAAATAAAAAAGCTGAAACCCACGATAAATCAAGGATTCCAGCATTTTGATTGTATGATCTGAGAGGGATTCGAACCCCCGACCCCTACCCTGTCAAGGTGGTAAACATAATAGGAATAAAAGTGGTTGCTTCCAATAAATCCTGTTATATTAAGGGTTTAATCCGAAGTTAATATATTCATTTCGGAATGTTTGTGAACGTTGTTGACCGTTTTCGTCAACAATTCGTCAACCAATCCTCTTTATAAGAAACTCAACCTCCTCCCAATGTCTTCCGAATAATCTAGAATACCTTTTTTTAAAAAGAATTATCGTAAGGTTAATATCTTATATAAGGTTTTAACTCTCGGAACATAAATGTGCCCGATTCCTTTCTCCACCAAAATTTAAAAATACAAATTGCGTGTCTGGTTTCTTTTTTGTTTGGAAGTATAATACTGATTTATCATTAATTGGCTTTAATTCTTTTCATACTTCTTAAATGTTCTTCAGTATCACTTTATACAGTAGCAAGTGAACACAGCAAGAAACAAGATTTTTTCAATATCTTTTATCTGATCTAAATATGTTTTCTTTATTATTTTTTACCTTTATCATTTGTTTCTATGTAGTTTTTTATCTTTGAAAGATTTTTATCCACTCTATTAAGAGTTTTTATAAATTTGTAAAGAATTACAATAATAAAAAGTAATATTACTAAAGGTATTAGATAAGAGACTAGTAACCAAATTAACCCTAAAATTGAATATTCCTGTAAAAACACTTAACTCACCCTTTTTATTTATTTGAGCCCATAAAGTTAATTAAAAGAAAAAGTTCTTCTAAGTAAATGGGTACCTCTTCTTTAGAATAAAATTCAAGTTGTTCTTTATAAATATCATTTACTTTTTCTATTATTGTTTTATTTATCCTAAATTCATAATTTAATTTTGAAAATACATCTAACGTTAATAAAAGCCCATATTTTTCATATTTATTAATTTCATCGATAAAATCTTTTCTATTTATATACTTAATTATTACTTCCTCGTTAATTCTATCTTTTTCCATAAGTATTAGAAATATCATTAACATGCTTAAAGTTTCTATATCCGTATCATAACTATTAGGAATGTTTATATATTTATCTACAATTACATTTGAATAGTTAATACTTTCTCTTGATCCCATTTTAGTAAGTAACTTTATTAAATAATAATCTCTATAAACAATATGTGGGTTAAATTCGGTATTTTTAATACTTTCTTCAGTAAGTTCGTATATTTCTTTGTTAAAATGATTAACATCAACATCAAATAAGTCTAAGGTATAGTATATTTCAATTGGTGAATTTATTGACAGATTTTTTTTAGTAACTATATTTTCATATACCCAATTTATATCATTTTTACTTAAATCCGTCTCAAGCTCAAAAAAGCCATTTAATTTATAAACAAAATATGTATTGCTAAATGAAAACTCTTTTTTATAATTCGGTACAAACAACCCATTTAAACCAATTTTTTTCAGTGTGTTTTTTATAAGAATTTGGTCATTAGGTATTTTTTTTCCCAGTTTATTCAAGATAGAAACAGCTAAATAGCTTCCGTGTTCTTCTGAAAAATTGTCAAAAAAAGCATTCCAACCACCATCAAAATTCTGGAAACTAAGTATAGAGCGATAAATAAAATCTTTATCAATACTCACATTTTTATTAATATTCTTTATAATATCATATGCTAGAACTCTTGTATTAAAATCAAATAAATTAATTTCATTTTCCAAGTAAGGAGTTGATAAGAATTCAGTTAACTTTTTAACAATTGACTCATTAATTATTTCATGAGAATTCAACTTTCTTAGTCCATCAATTGCATATAAAAGTTCTTGTATTGTAATTTCCTCATTATTATTAATCTGATTTAACAAGAAGTTATGTGAATTTGATTCTATAATATCTCTATCAACATTAGAGTTTTTTTTAGAAAAATCGTTTATATATATCGCGTAATAAGTGGGAAGAATGTAATTTTCATAATCTGCATCTTTATCATGAATATCTTCAAAATACCCAGCTTTATTTTTACTTTTTTCTAATTCTGTTAAAATCTCATTTATTAAGTAACTATTATCTAATTTTAGTATTTCTATTATCTTTGTTACGTAATATAGATCATATACCGAAAGTCTTTCTTCATTAATTGAAACAAAATCAACTAAATACTGTTCAATTTTATCTCTTTGTATTGATTCAAAGTCATAGTTCAATTCACTTAGAAGCAGTGCGTTATAATAAGTAGAATACAATATTCCATTTTGTAATGAGTATTGTTCAACCGCATAACCGTATTCCATTTTTGATATATTTTTAATAATTGTAAATTTATCTTTTAGACTTTTAAATATGGATTCAGAAATGTCTATCTTATCCTCTTCTTTAGAACAACCTATTAATAAAAATAAGATAATGAATAATAAGGAGAATCTTTTTATCAATATATATCACTCCCTCAAAAATAATACAAGACTATATTAAATATAGTCTTGTTTATTCATATAGTTACAACTTATCAGTGTCTGGCTGTGGCATAAGTTCTATAGTCATGTCCATCAGATCCTCTAATTAATGTTGATCCAACATGAATCACTCCATCTAATCCATAACGTGAATCTGCATTTAGATTATTAAAAATCGTCATATGACTATTTTCACCATATTTAAGTTCACCAGGCATTGATCTCTCAGTAGAACTAACCTTATGAGTAAATACAGGAGGCCAAGTAATATCAATATTACCACTTGCAACTCTTAATTCTACAGTTGAATCATTTCTAATAAACCTAGCAGTACCTGAACCTCTCCATTCAGCCAAAACACCACCATGAATATTCTCATAATAAACTCTGGTTAGTGTTCTTCTGAAGTTTAAACCTAATGATACCGCTGCATGTGCATGAGAATAACTACCATTTTTAATATAGTAGTGATAAGTTCCAGACATTGTTTGATATTTGTCTTCATTTCCGTAATTGGCAACAATATTATCGACAGTTTTCATCAATTTTTCAGCATCTACTTTCTCAGTACCGGAAATTGAAATATTGCCATTTTCTGAAATTTCTACCTTTGCGTTCTTAAATTCATCATAATTTTCTAATTGTGCCGAAATTGTTTTCTGCAGCTTCTCATAGTCTTCAATGTTGTTGTCTGCTAGAGTAGTGTCAGCAATAAATATTCCTACTAGTAATGCTAAAATCACCATAAAACCAATCTTTTTTTTCATAATTTCACTTCCTTTTTTTTTTTGACAGAGAAATAGAGTTTTCTTAAAATCTTTTCAATAATAATCCCCCTCTCTTTATATTATTAATTTAACACATATTACATATTTTGGATTATTCTTTTAGGAATATTAAAGTATAACCAGAGGGCAAGTACAATAAAACTTCATTTTCCCACTATAATTTCCAATAGAATAGAAAATTTATATATCTTTAAGAAAATTTTTATAAGACAGATATATTAAAATTACAACTCTTCAACACTTTTACTTGGAGGTTTTAAGAGAGAAGGAATTTCCGGATTTTAAACGAATTAACGAGATTATTTCAACGTTTGAAGAATCTCAAAAAATTGACGAAGATTTTTATTTATTTGATGAGGGAATGAATGTGTATAAAGCAAGATACATATCTTACCAAGTTATTAAGGATGAAGATAAAAGGTTTATAGGTTATTATTTAAAGCGAGGTATTATAAAAAACTACGAATAAAACAGAAAAAATATTAAAACAATAAATAAATTAAGTAAGCCCTTCCAATTAAGGAAGGGCTTATTATATGCACGGTCTTCGGTCTCACCCAACTTAGGTCTTTTTTTTTATCTCTTATGATTAAATTCATATTAATAAATGTAAAAAATCACAATTAATAAAATTTACTGAAAAATAATGAGTCTTATGTAATAATAAAAATGATCCATATAAATGTTAATTTTAGTTAATTAGTGTGGATTAATAAATAATTAGAGGTGAAGGGTATGTACTACGCAACATTACGACAAAAACAAAGTGAAAGGAGAGCTCTAAAACAACTAATTGAATTTGGTAACGATACATCAAAGTTCATCCCAAACATCATTGTCAAAGATTCTAGTCAAGAATCTTTAGATGAGTTGAGGACCTGTTATAACGCTCTTATCTTACTAGATGTGAGAGAGCTTGATTCTGATGAAATAGTTTTATTAGAGGACCTACTTAGAGATGAGAAAAATGTTAATTTTGAGATCATGTATCCAATTGAATATATTCTTAATAATGAAACAGACGAGTCTAGAAGGTACGTTCGAATTGATGCTTCAGTAATAAATTCCTTTTTTGTTAAATGGCTAAATGAAAATCATAAAAACCTTCCTCTGTCTGTTATGCTTGATTTCGAATTTATTGACAACGGAACTACTAACCTATCAAAGTTCCAACCTGTAATAGAATCTTTAAAAAACCACGATATTATCATCTCAAGTGGAGCTATCCCGCAATCAGTACCAGTGCCATCAGAGGAAAACTACACTTTGAAAAGGTTTGAAAAGGATTTATTTTCAGCTGCAAAGCAATACGTTCCTGAAAATTCGAGAGCTTTTTTTGGGGATTACACATCAGTAAGTCCTATTTTATCTACTGGAGGACGAGCGATAGTTCAAATTAAGTATACTCTTGATGATAACTATCTATTTGTTAGAAACGGTCAGCGCACAGGAAATTACGATTTTGTAGCAGTTTGCAAAGAAATTAGTAAATTGAATGAATTCAATGTATCAAGTTGTTGGGGAGACTCGTATATTAAGCAGGTGGTTGATGAAAATCAAAACAAAGGGAATCCTTCAGTTTGGACTTCTATTGGTATAAGCAAGCATATTGCAGTCTGCTTAAAGGAGAATTAAGATATATTAAAGTAGATAGAGGTTAGCCACTCTATCTACTCACCTTTTGTTAGCTAAATGTTTTTCAAAACAGTTCTAACTTGACTTATTAATACCTTTTTCATAGAGTTAGATATTGAAACATCCAATAAGTTAATGACTTCTTGTTTAAAAAGTGAGCGAATCTTGCTTTTAGAATATTCTTTACCTAAATATTCATCTCTAGATGCAATTTTTTTCACATCATTAGACGAAAGCAAAGATAAGAAATCTGTAAAAGACAAATTTGGATTTAATTTAGCTTTTCTTTTAAAAGATAAACGTACAGTATTTATTCTAGTCTTTTCAGCTACAATCAAGCCCCAGTGTTTTGGAATTATTTTTTCAACTGAATCAGAAAATTTTCGCCCCACTACTATATAATTCATTTCAAAATTCCGATCGTATTCTGGTACTTGTGTAACTAACCTGCTCAATGAATCAAAATCACTTTTGATCTCATAAGCAATCACATGTCCATTAACTGCAACAATATCCGCTCTGGCTTTTCCAGAAGGAACTGTTACCTCTTCATAAACCCTACAATCTTTATAGCCAGTTATTCGCGAAATTAAGGCTGACCGTATCTCTTTATCATCAAGCTTTTTCATAATATAATCACCTTAAACTATTTTATAGGTCATCAATGATTTTATCAATTATTTATTAATTCTCTACTTTCATAATTATTTCCTGCCTCTACAATATATTTTATTTTCACTTAAATAAATCAATACACCTTTTACCCTACTTTATGTTAACTCTACCAATTACCAAAAGAATAAACCCTCAAACAGAGAGGCTTTTTATTATTTAAAGGTAGCACTAGTGTCTGGGCCAACATAGATGTTACGTTTCCCTCGACTTGTTTTAATCGTTACTACATTAGATTGCGGACGGTTTAGGATTTCATACGTCAATCCACCGAATGCTGCAGGTGTTAATGACCAGTCAGAATTTTTAGCAACAGGCGCTACACCTAACTTATATGTGCGCCATGTTTGAGCGCTTGCTGGTAACACAACGTATTCTTTTTTAGGTGCTGCTGATTTAGGTGCAGAAGTGCTACGTAACTTGTTTAGTAGCTGTGTGTTTTGTCCTGCAGTACCAGTATAATTGTTGATCCCATACTCTTTAGCAAGCTTCTTACGATTTGCTAAAGATGAATTGACGCCGATACTGTCTAGATAGTCAACAATACTAGTTGTATTATTTTGTGAGTTTTCCGGTTTAGTAGTAGGATTAGTATCAACTTTTGACTGCTTAAAACTTAATTTTTGACCGACTTGCAGTTTCGATGGGTCGGCAATATTGTTCCACTTCATTAAATCCTCCACAGTAAAACGACTATCATTTTTAGCTAGGCCCCATAAAGTGTCACCTTGTTGGACCACATAAACTTCCGGTAAACTCTTATCTACAGGTTGGTTCGGCTTAAAGTTTAACGCTTTGGCATAATCAAAGACTGAGCATTGTTTCCATGCATATCCTGGCATTTCATGATGAGACTTGTCTTCTTTACCAATCTTATCTACTTTTAAGGCTCTGTGTAAGTCAACCATACTCGCTAAAGTTGCATCGTCTAATTGGTCATAGCGATAATCTCCAGCTACACATATACCTAAAGAAAAGTCGTTACTATTCCCCACATGGTAGGAACGATCTAATATATTGTTTGCGTAGACTATGCGAGCACGCTTGCCTTTTGGAGTATCAATAATATTTTGTGGTTCAATAACAAATGTATATCCAATTCGTTCCCATCCAAGTGAGTTTACATGGTAATTAGCGAACCCTTGTGCTGTTGATCCAGCAAGATGTTTACGTGATAAACTATGGTGCCACACTCTAACTAAATCTTTCAGTGCTGTTTTTCTTTTCGATAAATTCCCTTTACTAGCTAATTGGTTTCGGTGATCAAATACTTGTGGTAATGCTAAAAAGTTGTAAGACATATAATCGCTCCTTTTGATAATTTTTAAAAAATAAAGAGCCACCATAAGGGCAGCTCTTACTTTTTAATTAATCCTTGTGCTTGTAATGCTTTTTTTTGCAGTTGACCACGTTCAGTAATGTAATTGTTTTTAAACCATGCAATTACGGTAGTTACTAGGGTAAAAAGCATGGAACCTACAAGATATAACCCCTCGATCAATGTCGTTACTTGCCCTTCGTCAATTGGTACCACTGGGTGGCCAAACATAATTAATGTTTGGTTAACGAACGCAATAAAAAGAAGCACCGTTCGTATAACAGTGCCTTTGTCAAAGTTTCTCATAATAAATTCCTCTCCTTTTCAATAGTATCAATACGTCTGTGTGCTGATTTTGAGCTTTCTTCAATACGCGTAACACGCTCGGTAAGATGAGAAATCTGCTCTTTGTTAACTTTTAAATCAATCTTGATATCATCAACACCCCTGCGAATGTACCCTAATTCTGCTCTGACTTCTGCACTTTCTTGACTATCTGACTTTATCGCCTTTGACTTATTAAGCGAGTACGTTAAAAAAGCGATAATTAGTGATAGTCCCGCTATTAATACCCCTGTTTCAATTGTCAATCTCGCCATCTCCCTTTTTACGAATAATAAAAAGCCCCAATAAAATTGGGACTTAATAATAATATTACCTCTTTAGTACTTACTGTTTAATCATTTTCTAACAAAAGATATTCCACCATTTCTTCTTATTTCTAATTGTTGAATATCTCCTCCGACATTTGAATATTCGCTTAGATTATTTAAATAGTCAATGGAGTCCTTCACTATATCATATCCGTATTCTAAAGCCTCTTCTATTGAACAATCATCAAAAGAACTTTTATAGTCAAAAAATTGATTTACCCTCTTTAGATTACCTCCAATTGTCGCTTTATAGCTAACATTGTTATTTGAATCTCGATTTAATATTATCACCTTCCCATTTTCAATTAGGCATACATAAGGCTCTCCGTTATCAAAACCAGCAGTTATTATTGATATCTTTATATTTTCAATATCATTGATGTAGTGATTAATCTTTAATGTTAAATCAACAATTGAATCACCAGGCTTGATAATGAATTTATTCATGTTTTCAACAAACTCAGTCATAGTAAAACCAGCAGGCATATCTTCAGCTGTATAAACCATACCTACATCACGATTTCTTAAAAGGAATATTTTCTGTTCTGAGTCAGAAAGTATTTTATACTCTTTTGGACCGTTTTCACTTTTAGTACATAATGTTAATCTACTATCCGAAACAATTGCTATCCCATCTGGAACATAAAAAGTGGCAAATATAGTCATTGAGTTCTCCTCCACATACTACATTCTACAAAAAAAGAGGTATTCCAATAAAAGCTTTACATCACTATCGAATTCCCCCATTACAAGATAATTTCATTTCTCTTCTTTAATATAATAATTATCTAATTTCTGTTCAAAAAAGGGATATAATTCATCAAATAATTTAAGGGCCTTCTGAACGCTAATTCTTCCCCCTACTAAATAATTTCCATCGGTAACTATTACAGAAGTAGCATCGGAGATTGAACTATCATTTTCATGGAAGAATTTCTCTTGTTTCCGCCCTTTCTTTTTAAAATATTCTATTTCATGCTCTCTCATATTTCGTACATCTCTAATATAAGGGATTTCATGGTCAATTAAGCTTTTGATTTTTTTTAAGTCTTTATAATGTTCTACTGCCTCTTCAAGCCAATCTCTGAATTTGTTTAGTGCAATAATAAAATAATATTGTTGAATTCCTTCAAGCTCCCTTATTTCATCCATCCTTTGTTTTAAATCAAATCTTTGGAGTCTAAAGTATTCATCTAATAGCTGTTGCTGTTTATGGTTTAAATCTAATATTTCATTCGACGATTCAATTACAGCCTTTACCCACTTCTTTGTTTCATATAAAGACAAGAACTTTAAATCTTCAACTTCCTCCATATTACACCTCCTTCTAAATTCAATTCGACATATATTAATTTTCACCTTTAGCTAGATCTACTTCATATTTCGTACCCACGAGCACTTGGTCATGCTCACTTTTTAGTGCGAGCCCATTATTATGCTAATCTATCTACCAAGTTTCGTTTAACAATGCCTGTTAAAGCTGCGGGTGATTCATTTCCAACGTACACTTCAGGAGAAAGTACCATATTACCACTTATGTTTATCGACCTAGATTCGTCAAAACCATTATAATGGACTCTTACAGACGATACCTCGTCATTTTCTGAAAGCATAGTGCTAACTGAAACTATTTTAAATTTAATCACTTATCTTCCACCCCTTCGAATTGGTCACATAAATAGTCATAGATTGTTGCATCATTACCTTTAAATTCTTGGTCGCAACTGAATAATATTTGTTTAACAGTCTTCAACATACCATGATTATCACCGCCTTCAACGACTAGCTCCTCTTCATATAACTCTTGAAGGTCTTTTTTAAATGCCTCCATGTTCTTAATGTCGTATTTTCCATCAGAGGACTTTGCATTTCCATCTTCGTCTTTGTTTGAATGCTCTTTAGCAAGCTCTATTCGTTGTTCTTCCACTTCTTTTGATCGAGCTTCTAATAACTTAATCAGTTTCGTTCTATGACGGGACTGCTTTCCTTTTAAAGGTAAATTAAAAAGCAGGCTCATCGCCTGCAATAACTTTCCGTTTTCAATTTTCACTTGCATATAATTTCCCTCCATTTTGTATTAAGCAGCATAACTTCCATCGCTACTATAAGCCATCATTAATTCTAAATCATCAATTCGTTTTTCTTGTCTTTCTATCATATCCTGCTGTTGTTGAACAGCCCTCCATAGGATAGATAATATACTATAAGGATCCACTCCATCTTCATCTCTCATAATCGAATGAACCATTTCCGAAATGAAACCCACTTTTCGTTTGTCATATATCCCCTGTTCTAAATTAGATTTTAAATGATAAGTGAATACTTGATTGTCCACTAAAATAGCTAATGCATCCTCATCAAAAACCTTTATATTGTCCTTGTATTGAACAGAAGAATCAGGAACAAAACTACTTGCGCGTATGGAATTGTAGCCAGTATCATTTATGTTTGTAACACGTACCTGTTGATTAGTTCGTAAATACAAAATGTTTGACCAATCATTTACAACTGTACCTGTACGTACGGAATACCCTTGCACATTCACGTCACCGGCGACATCTAGTTTATATTGCGGACTTGACGTTCCTACACCGAAATTACCAGAAGTATTATTTACAAACGAATCACCTTGTCCTCTAAATCGATGAGATACATCATTAGAGTTATTCCCTCTCATTACATCTAATCTCCATTCAGATGGCACGGTCGCAAATCGTCCAACACGTAAATACTCTGCACTTATGTCCAACCACGTTGTTTTGTGAATGTGTCCGCTTGTTCCAAAGTTTATTCCTCCGCTGCCAGTAAACAATGTACTGGCTCCCGAAAGTCTCATAGAGTTTAATATATTTATATCACCAACAGTAGATGAAATATTTGCACCAGTTATTTTATCTTTATAAATATAACTTGTTCCATCTGGCCCAACTATTTGTTCCTGAACGGTTTCCCACTTTGGCTCGAATCTTACTGTGGAGTTATAATCATCTTCAAACAAAAAGGACGCTCCACTCATATATCCAGCATAGAGATATACTCCTATTCCATGAGGATTGTCAAGATTAATCGAACTAGGCTTAATAGTAATACCATGAGAATATGTTCTATTTTCTCCGTGAACAAGAGACACTTTCACAAGACCAGAGTTAATCTCAGTCATTTCTCTGTGGTTGTTACCATCGACAATGGATTCACTTATCATGTATCCTTCTTTTAAAAGAAGTGTTCCGATTGTACTCCCACTTGTTACAAACTCACTACCATTTATTCTGACACCGTTAATGTCTATACCGTTGATTTCACCTGCCGTTATAGATCCTAAATCGTTAGTGATATCACTTAGAACTGTAACTGCTCCTACCAAATCTATATTCCTTGAAAGGATCTTTACGCTTTCTGGAGATAGATTTATAGCGCTAATAACTTCATCCTTATTCACTTTTAGGCTAATTTCACCATTTAGGCCATTCAATTCAATTTCTGCACTTCTCATTCGAGTTTCTAACTCTGTTACAGATTCCGAACTTGCTTTTAAGATTAATTGACCAGCCATAGTGGAAATTTCACCTTCTGCGGTTTCTACTCGACCTTCTAATGCATTAAAAGTAGTTTGTTCAACTTTCGAATTTATTTCTGTTTCTGTTTGTGTAATCCGTGATTCAGCACTGTCTAAACGATTAATTATTCCTTCTTGATCTACTTCGTAGTCCATTTTAGAAACACGTTGTTCAATTTCACTTGCTAGTTGAATACGAGCACTTTCTAAACTACTAATCTCCGTTGTGTGCCCGTCCACAGTCTGATTTAAACTACTGACATTTTGACTGATACTATTAACATCAACCGTAAGACTTGTAAGGTTATTGCTGACTGCAGTTACTTCACCTTCTAAGGTTTCTAAAGCGCTCTGTTCAGCTTTTAACTCGACTTTACCAGCAATAACATTTACCTCTGCCGACAAACTAGAAACATTTCCAGAAACTGTGTCTAATTCATCTTGGCTCGCTTTTAAAGCGATAGCACTTGCATTCGCATTTATTTGTATTTGTTGATTTTGCACCGTGCCATCAAGAGTAGAAAGTTCTTCAATGGTAAGGCTTAATCTTCCTTCAATGGTATCAATTTCTTGCGTAATGGATGTAATTCGCCCGCCATGTTCAGTTAGAGCAGATTCATTATCTGATACTCGTAATAGCAGAATATCTGAAACATTAACTAGGTCATTAACCGTGTTATTTATCTCATTAACAAGACTAGAATCAGCTTTTAAAAACAACTGACCATCCACATAATCAAGATTTGCCTTATCAGCCAAATTGGTCATTATTTCATTTACTTTCGCTTCATACACTTCTTTAGAAACTGAATAGTTTTTCGCATTTTGTTCAGCTTGATTAGCCTTCTGTGTTGCATCTTCTGCAGCTGCATTAATTGCCTCCGTCTTTGCAGTATCGGAAACAACATCAGCATAGTGTGTACCATCGTGATAAACACTCTCGTCTTTGCTATCAATCGTTTCCTTAGTGTACGTCACTTCTAAAACGTCCATCATACTTACCTTCTGCTTAATTTGTGCTTGAAGTGACTTCCAAATAGCATTGACTTCCTCCTCAGTGAATTCGATAAAATCACCAAGTTCTACATGCTTTTTAGATTTATCAACAATTGAACGGACTTGTGTGTGTATTCTTGCTTCAAGATAAAGAGGCGGACTAAACGTTGTATCTTTAATTTTTATTGTGTCTCCAAAACGAATTTTCTTGTTTTCCATACCTGGAACATGTTCTAAGTCAGCAATCTCACCTTCATACTCCACCAAAGCATTGACCCGCTTCTTTAATTCCATCTGTGTCAAAGTGGTTAATCGCTCAAGTGACATATTTTCATCGGTTGTTTGAGGTTCATAAGTTTCTACAAGATGTTGTCCTCTTCTCCCCCATCTTTCAAGGGCTTCTTTATCCTCTACAAATACTTCTAATCTAGTACCATCTTCTCGTTCCGGTCCAATACCTAACAGAGCAGTTACGAGTTTGTCCGTCTTTTCCTTCCGTCTAATGCTAAGTAAATCCCGTCCAAACTCAACTTCTCTACCTTGCCATACTCCAATACGGGGAAGTAAATCAACAAATCTACCGATTATTTTGTTCCCATCTACTTCAATTCTAAATCGAAGCTCTAGACCAAACTCACTAGAAATCTTTTTCAATAGACTGTATGGGTTTGTATGCGACTCAATATGAATAGTTCTGATGCCTGCGAATGAAATGTTACCAGGTTGCCATTCCGTACCGTAACATGCAAAAACCACTGCCATAGATGCAGTTTGTGCTGGTAAAGTTTGTGGGGAAATTACTCCTGCTTTTTTTAGTAATAAGTAAGTAGCAGAAGTATAAATTTCAGCTTTTAAAAAACCGTCACTTCCTCTATATTTTCCAGCTTCTTGAATTACAAATTCTTGATATGTTCCATCTTCATCCGGAATTACAACTCGATTATGCTTTCCTAAATGCTCCGAGAATTTCTTGTCTGCAAATGTAGTAAAATCAAAAGTTTCAAGTGTATCTTTTAATGACTTACGATGTTCATCATTTAGTATGTGTTTAGAAGTAATGGAAGCTAGTATGCGATCCGATAGTCCATCAGTAATATGGATTTGTGACATAATAAAACCTCCTTTCTTACCTATACCGTTGACGATACATAACTCTTGTTCGGAAGCTTTCACTAGGCTCTACGATTAATTGATTTTGACCTTCTTTTAGCTTGAAATATTCTGCACCAAAAACCTTTAAATCTGTTCGGTCTTCACCATTTATCAGAATCTCATCAGCTTGGTGGTCAAAACGGATAGTGTCTCCTGGTTGAGCTATATAAGGAATTCTGTAATCATCTGCATCATTAATCTTCCAAACTTTTAGATCCTTAATCGCCATTTGGCAATGCTTAAACCCTCCAAACTTGGATATATGGACCTGAACTTGTGCTACTTTATCCATAAACAAGTTGCCGTTATCAGTAAATCTTCTCGTTTCACGTGCATGATGCGTGCCGTCAGGACGTATTTTTGCTATATAGGAAAGCCATTGGTTCCCAATACGTTCTAGCCTCAATATTCCGTCAAAATCATTCCACGATCCCTCATATGACTGGGTTAGTAAGTAGCGACCTCCGGAACCACCAGCTCTTGCCTCTCCTCGATTTCGACGAAAATGTTCCCACGCGTCTTTTAATGTGATTCGACCGATAATATTGTTATTCACATCAAGTAAATACAACTCAACTTTTCCTACTTCATCGATACCATTAAAATTTTCGATTAACATGTCTACCCTAAAGTTCTGCAACGTCTCTGATAAGCTAGTTTTAAGCGCTGGTCCGTGCCATTTAGCTTCTGATTCGTTACCAAAGTTTTGTACAACAAACTTGGAGCCATCCGATATCATACTTCCCTCAACAGACCCATTATCTACTTGATTACCAACAGTCCATCCATTAGTGGTAGACATGGTACTATGCAAAAGCAACTGTTCTGCGACAAAAGGAGAAGCATCCACATCAACAGGACGTCCAATCATCTGATATTCTCCGTTATGGTTTTGGATCATGGCAAATGTTACTGGTTCTAATACTTCTAATTCGAATATTGGATTTGCTTCGGCTGTGCCGTTATTTGTTAACGTTACAACATCGCTAGGAAATTCAGTACTAAGTTCTGGACCGTATTTGTATGGATCAGGGCATAGAAAGGTAATTACACCCTTTCCACGCTCAAGAAATTCATCAATATCAAAGCTTCCGTCTACAACTGCATATAATACTCTTTCTGGATCATCATCAAACTTTAATTCACAAGGAGAATTGGTAATTAGCCAACTCGCTAAATCTTCCTTTAATCTTTCTAAGTTTGCGAACTCTACATTTTTTAACTCAACTGGGATTTTCTCAACTCTTACTTCTGTCTCTGTGCTACTTAAATGACCACCAGGTTTACCTGTAACGTTGATTATTCTCCTTTTAACGGGAGCCCATGGATAGCGACTAAACCCACGAAGAATTCTTATATAATTTTTCCGTAGATTATTAAATGTGAAATTCATTAGAGCCCCCCTCCTCTAAAACCTTTTACCCTGTTAGTTTTTAGTTCTTGAAACTCTGTAATATCCTCAAATGTAAACCTAGCAAATTCACGACCATTAACTTGAAGCGATACTGGACGAGATGCTAATTCTTGAATCGAATCAATTAATTCACCAAGAGCAAAATTATTTGAATCCCTCTCAGTCCCTATTCCTTTATAACCTGTTACTCCATAACTAGGTAACAAACTTCCTATTGGTGGACCAATTCCTTTTAACCTATTAATGAATCCACTAACATCCGGCTTCATCCATTGCGCTGTTTCATCTGCTTTATTCAAAACGCTACGTTTCTCTTTATCAACCCCTACCTCAAACCCTTTCATGAGGTTGACACCGATTTCATCACGCATCCAACGTGATGGAGAGAAGATAGATAATGCCCCTTTAATTGTTTTTTTAATTCCATTAGAGATATCAGTTACTTTCTTCCAAACAGCACTTGCCATTGACCCTATTCCATCAATAAGACCTTGAATAATATCTTTACCTATTTGAACGAGATCTATCGCAGAAAAGAAGTCCTCGATGTTTCGCCAAATTTTCTCACCAATACCTTTAATCGCATTCCAAGCACCTTCCCAATCGCCTTTTATTAACGACATAATTACATCGATGATGCCTGCTACATAATCAATACCGCTTTTTACAACTAATTTAATAAACTCCCAAGCTACTTTTACTACTCCAGAAATAATTGGCCAAACTATTTGGAAAATACCTTTAATCATGTTTAGAGTAAACTCAATTGTACTCTTAATGTTATCAATTGTTTGTCGAATTAATAGTTTGATAATTTCCCATGTTTTCGAAATAATGGTCATAATGGTGTCGCCATGCTTGTCCCATATTTCTTTTATGCGCTTGGTAACATGCTGAATCATCTCTCTTATACCTTCTATCACTACAGAGATAACATTCATAATCGTGTCCCAAGCAAGTTGGACATTTGCTAGGATTTGTTCACCGTTTTCGTACCAAAACTCACGAATTTGCTCTAATTTTTCCGCAAAAAAAGCAGTCACATATTCCATGACTACTTGCACAATACCCTGTATCCATTCTAATGCCTCAGAGATATATTGAGATATCGCTTGCCAAATGCGGTCTACTTGCTCTCGGAACCACTCGTTATTGTTGTAAAGAGCTATAAATGCGCCAATTACTGCTGCTATAATGAGGACTAGTCTTATCCAAGGGTTATTCTTTAGCACGTTATTTAACGCTGAGTGGGCTGTTTTAACTTTTCCAATTAAAGTTGTTACACTGTTATAACCTGAATGAGCAAGAATAGAAGCAAGGACCCCAAGAGTTATTGAAGTTAGTATAGGTATTATAGGTTTTAAAAAGTTATACAGATTTTTGATTTGATTTACAACTATGGGGATGTTTTCAGCAATAGAGTTCAATACATTTTCAAACGTTTTTCCGAAAGATGCTATGATTGATCTCATATCAGGTAACCCATTTTGAGTTAGCATCTCATCAATTTTCTTAATAATATTCTCTACACCACGAGCAACAGCTGCTCTCATGTTAGCAACGGAAGCACCCCAGGAAGCTCCTGCATCTTTTGCAGCTCCAGCAATCTTAAGAACACCATTAGTCCCTTCCATCATTGCTGTAGAAACCACATCGATAAAATCTTCTGACGTGATTTTTCCTGCCGACAAGTCTTTTTGAACTTGTGCTGCGTCTCTTCCAGTAGCTTTGGCGTACATTCCGACAGCATCTATTCCAGCATCAAATAACCGGTTTAATTGATCCATCCCTACTTTACCGCTTGTAGTCATCTTTGCTAAGGCATCCATGACATTTGCAAGTTGCTCATTAGACCCATTTCCATAGAACGCTACTGCATCTCCCCAGGCAGCTAACCTTTGAGTTGCTTTATCAACTGAAACACCACGTGTAACAAAGTCCTGTACACCTTTAGCAGCTATGTCTAAACCATATGCTGTACCAACTACAGCTTCTCTCGTTCGCTCTAACGCTAAAATTGTTTCCTCTGTGCTACCAGTAATAGCTGTCATAACTCGTTCGAAACTCTCGAGCGTGTCTATGCGTCCAAATGCAGTGTTTATAGAATCCCTTACTAAACCAATTGCCTTAGCACCTAGTGCAACTAGTCCCAAGGCTGTAACGATTTTCCCTATTCCTAACGAAGCCTTTTCTCCACTTGATTGTAAGCCACCTAGTTGCTTATCTAAATCAGCAACTCCTTTGGCAACTGTTCCATCGTCCAAAAGGACATCTATTACAACTCTTCCGTCTGCCATTTACATAATTCACCCCCATGCACAGTATTTATTGCACAGGGGCTCGATGGCTCTCTAACGGTCTTTTTTGACTATATTGACCGTTGCGCATTTTGGACATTTAATTTCGGCAATGCCCTCAACTTTTCCTAATAATCTATTACATTTCTTACAACGTATTTCTCTCATTACATTTTCCACCGCCTAAAAGGCAATATAAAAAGCAGTCCTTTTCAGAACGACTAAACAGCATCTAACCTATTAATTCTTTTTTCTTTTTATTAAATTCTTCTTGAGTAATAATCCCTTCATCAAGTAACTTTTTAAACTCTCGAATTGCCTCTACTTTTGATAAAGCGCCTTTTGAATTATCTTCAAAGGTTTCTTCTTTTGCTATATCATGGGCCACAAGGCGATTTAGTTCATTTGGATGAGTGGCAAATAAATTTACCTCTACTATAAATTTTTCTTTGGATTCCACATCCATGAACGCCATTGTATAGTTGGTTTTCTTTTTCTTTTTCGCTCCTACCGCACCACCAATTAATGTTCCAATTCCAGGAGCAAATACAGTTCCAATGGCAGCACCAGTTAGTGCCTTTGCAGTACTCATTTCAGATATTGATTGCTCTGAGAAACCTAAAAAATAATACTTCCTTTTATTTACTTCTACTATTCCTTTTTCTTTAGTAAAAAGTATCAGATAAGTAGGTTCTTTCTTTTCGCCAATAGTACCTTTTATAACCTTAACTACAATTCCTCTCGGTTTAAAAAAATCAAATAAACCCATACCATCGCCCCCAATAATTCTATATGTTTAATTATAGGCGAGGTTTCTTCCAACTTTCAACTATCGATTCTTCGGCCGATGTTTACGTTTGTTTAAATACTTCTGCGCTTTCTCTTGTTGATAGTTTCCTTTACCGAGGGCTTTTAATTCCTTTTCGATACCATCTGCTAACTTAACATAGTATTCCATTACATAATGTAAAGAAGGTGTTTGTTCATAGACCTTGGCAAAAGTACCTTCACCTAATAAAAGGTCGTAACCTTTTTGTAAGGCTTCCCTAGCGCTTTTTTCGGCAGCTTCATCACCTTTATTCTTTAGGTTTTCGAGTTCTTTTTGTACTTCCACAGCACTTGTTCGTAATCTCTTCAAAGCATCATCAGATACATCAAAAGAAAACTTTAACTTACCAATCTCAACTGGTATTTCGGGCTTTTGAGTTTCTATTCTAATAGCCATTTAGTTACCTCCTGCCAATTTATTAAACATATAATCTAGCTCTTCTTCTCGGGACTTCTGGTCTTTGTTTAAGGCATACATTTCTTTTAGTTCTTTTAATCTTTTTCTTTCCTCTTCCGTCCCTTTTCCAGTCGGAAGTTTGGCGGCTCTTATACCAACTATTTCTTTAAATTTAGTTGTATCACGCATACCTGAAAGTAAGGCTTTGAATTTTTCCCAACGCAATGAACCTTGTTGATCTATTAAATCAATACCATACTCCTGCATAAACGAGGCGTAGATATACTCAGCATCTTGTTTAAGGTCATAATATATCTTCTTATCGGAAGATTCACCAGGCGATTTTTTTTGTTTATTTTCCACACCAATTATTAAACTGGTTACAATTGCTTGAACTGCTTTGTATTTTGTCTCAAATTCAAAGTCTTTTTCGGTTCCTACAAGCATTTTGAAAGCAATTTCTATCTTGTCAGAATCGAAAAATTCTTCGTCATCCATAAGGTCAAAAAATCTTAATACAACATCAAAAAAGAGATTGATAGGGTAATAATCCCCTTCAATCTCGATTTCCTCTTCTAGTCTGTCGGATAGTGTAAACATATCCTCACACTTTCTTAATTAGTTAATTGGGGCTTGCCGTTGAAAGTAGCAGTAAATTCAAACTCTGATTTAGAGTTTGCATCTCCACCAGTAGTTTTAATCCCACTAATAGTCACCGGACCAGTAATAACACGTCCGTCCGGTTGCTCCCACTTTAATGCGGTTTCACGCTTTGTTCCTACTTCAAATGCTAAACTAGCAATATAATCCTGTGCTTCATCTCCATAATTACGATGTCCTGTAAATGTTAGAGTTGCCTTAATACCAGTTACCGTCTCCGAGGAAAAACCTTCTCCATCATAATATGCTGTATCATCCGTCTCATCGTCAAAAGAAGGGTCAACGTTTGAAATACCTGCACCAATTGGAGCCCAGGTTGGTTCTGCTCCTTCTGGAGTAATGTTAATGGAATATTTATTTTTATAATTTAACGGAAATTCATTCACCTTTTATCACTCCTTACTTTCAATAAATAAAGCCGCACTAAATTGTGCGGCAAAAATGTAATACTTATCATCTTTTGCAATTACATTTGGATCAGTAGTAACTCTAATTCCCTCGAATTGATAACTCCCATTTTGACTAGGTATGTCTTTCAATGATGGTAGAAATTTCGCTATATCCAATAAGGTGTTATAAGCAACAAGTTGCGATTCATGCTTTGTCATTACCTGAAACGCATACCCCTGGCGATAAGAGCCGTCATAATAATGCTCATAATTGTTAGAGGGCATTGTCATAACAGCAATGCTATTTCCATTGGTTAAGACTGGAGAGACTACAGTTGAATAGTACCCCTGTTGATCAAGAGTGTTTACTACCAGCTGAAATAAAAAATCGCTATTCTCATTTTCTATCATAGACCTTCTTCCACCGCCTTCTGTGCCACACGCTCCCATTCTCCTAAATGAACACTTCTAGCTTTTTCATACCACAATGGCGAAGCGAATGGATTCTTATCTGTAGAAAAGTTAAACCTTAAACCGAAATAAAGCCGTCTTCCATATGGGGTGTCCCAAATAAGCTTGCCGTTTTCAAAATTAGAAGATCTTAAACTACTATCTCGAAGATTCCAAATATCTGCTGGAATATAGAAATTACTATCTTTTAATACTTGCTCAGACAATACAATCTGTCCTTTTTTTGTAGCTGTATTAAGCTTTGGCCCAACCTTTTTAGTATCGATTGTTACCCTTACATGTTGCTTAGTCATTACACAACACTCACTTCATAATGGTGGGGAATGATTGGATCTAATGCATACAGTGCATCACTAGCAACAACACGTAATTCAACTTCCTTAAATCGTATCTTCGACTTTTCTCTCAAACGCTTGAACATTGGAGTATTTACAGAATCAAGAAAGATAATTCCTTTAGTTTTCACTTCCTCACCATTTGAATCCCGCTTTAGTTCACTTTTCGGTTGAACTAATACAAAAGAGATGGTTTCTTTTGGTGCAAATTCTTCACCGAAAGATCCATCTCTAATAAACTCCTCATATTCAATTGTATGAATTAACAATCGCTTGGGAATTGGTTTAATACGCACTATCGAACACCCCAATACCACTGTATAAAAGTCCGGTAGGTCTTAAATAGTCTAACAGATTGTCAGCGATTGGTTCCCTTTCCTTTCCACTAGATCTGTTACCTCCACCATAAGAGAATTTTCCTACAGCAACACCTGTAATATCATCGCCGGTTATAGCTATATCAGTTCCACCACTTAGAATATAAAACTCTACCTGAGCAGCTGTTGCTTTTTTTACCTGTTCTTGAACAAAAGTAGGTAAATTATCAAATCGATTACCTGTTTTTAGCTTATACCCTGTTAACTGGTCCACTACTTCACTAGCTCGTTCTGCTAATTTAGCAAACTCACTCTCATCAACCGAGGTACCTTTATAATCATTCGTGTAGAATGTGTAGTCGATATAAGCCATGATTACTCACTCTTTGATTCCTCGGACAATTTCTTTAACTCCTCGAGTGATTTCTTCAACTTGGTATTTTCAGACTTTAATGCCTTAATTTCCTTCTTCGCCTCTTCAAGCTCCTTTACTGCATCGTCTTCCTCTAACTCTTTGATTCGTTCCAGAGCTTTGTTGTGCTCCTGAAGAGAAACCGTTCTGCCACCTGTTGCTTCTTTTACCACCTTCCCGTCTTTATCGATTTGCTCAAATCCCTGTAGCAAATAACTCTCCAACCTTGTATCCTCGATATTTAAAACTTTATTATTCTTTCTTACCGTTACTTGTGCCATTATCCTAGCCTCCTATAGAGATATTAAAAAACAAGGGTATCATTATACCCCTGCTTCTACGTGGAACTTGATTCCTGGTACTTTCTTTTCGATAGCGAATACATCCCAATATTTACGTTCAAAATAGTAATACTTGCCACCAGTTGTAGCACTTGGTGCTGATAAATCAACAAAATCATATTTTTGTGGTGTAATTACTGCAGTAGGATGTACGAGAATCATATTGATTTGTTTTGCACCTACTGCTGGTACAGCACCACTAGTAAAGTTGTAAGCCGTCTTCATACGAGAAGAAGGTACAGATACAATCGTTACCTCGTCTAAAGAACGAACATTACGATTAACATCATTTGCTGCATCACCTTTAACCTCTAAAGTACGTTGAATTTTCTCTGCATTCTTCAATAACGTTTTTACTGTTGGTGTAACATATAGAATACGTCCTTCTTGAGGTACTTCAGCTTCGTCCATGTCTTCCATCATTTGATCAAAAATGTTCAAGACATTATCCACTGTTAATTCAGTAGAAATAGCTTCTCCGCCAAAACTTACGTATTCACTGTATAATTTCGAAGCAGCATACTTGTCCATTTCCATATATCTTCAGAGTAGTTCGCTAATCTACTCCCGCTATTCTTAGATAACTGCTATGTGTTACCACATAGATGAGACTATATCTTCATCCAATTTTCATTGGAGCCGCCCGTTTCCACTCGCTTGAGTGTATGCCTACTGATGTAGGTCTTACTAGTCGTTGAACCTTCTATGTTATAAGTCTTTCCACGTATACCCGTACGCTTTAGGTGTCCTTCCAGTAGCACTCCCTCTTATGTTACGTGCTAGTTTTTCATATCCAGAATCGGTTAAAGAGGTTTTGTTTGGATCGTTTTTCAATATCCATTTAGCTGCTTCGGTGCTATTCTTAAAAACAATTCCTGTTTCAACACATAGGAGGCGTTTATTCTGATACTGTCCAAGATTGTCTCTAAGCCCAATTTCTGATGCATGATGGTGATTAGCAATGTGAGTTGCCCACTCAAGGTTCTCTACTCTGTTGTCTGTTTTAATTCCGTTTTTATGATTAACTACAGGCAGTGATTTAGGATTAGGGATAAATGTAATTGCCACTAATCTGTGAACTGAAACAGTTTTAACTTTTCCCTTATATGATAAGTCAACAGCGTAATAACCATTTCTTTTGAGCGCTCTTTTAAGAACCTTACCTTTAAGTAGCCTTTCTTTCACATTCCTGATATTAGTTTTTACTAGCCTGTCTTTGCTCCGAACATCACCTTTATTAGAAACCTCATAAACCTCATCGTAACCAGGTATACTTTTCCACATTTCCATTGAAAGAAAGCCTCCATTTCCTGTTTTCCTTCATCATAACATAGCTTGGCTGCTGATTGTCCTAGAGCCGACAAATCTTTAGGAGTTCCCAGCAATTAGAGCGGATTCAGTTCGCTTATTACTAAGCGACTGCCCAAATTTTAGGAATTTTTTGCTCCTGGTTAAATACACGAGTAATATTGGCAATAGATAACACAGTGTTTGTTTCGTCAATATCTTGAGGATCAACAAACATCGGAAACTCACGGTCATGAGTTAATGTCTTTGGCTCCCAATCATTATCAGCACGTCGAGCAAAGCTACTAGCAACATCACGATCCACATCAATAAATCCACCAACAGTGATACGTGGGATGTGTATTGTTTTAGCACCTACCCATTTAATAATTTGGTTATTAGGTGTTTCATATAATGCTCGGAAATAAAGACCTCCGAAGTAAGCTTGTTGTACTGCTTGTTGATATTGTTCAGCGTAATTTACTGGCATTCAAAATCACTCCATTTATGTTTTTATTTTTTTACTCCAAACGCTTCAAACCATACATCCATTTCAGAAGGTTGCTTTTTCTGATGCTGGCCTGTTGAAAAAGAAGGTTTCTTTTCTTCATCCTGTTGTTGCTCTTGTTGAGCTTTAAAATGCGGGTACTTTTCCACTACTTTGGCAATAGCTGCATCCATATCCAGCTCGTCATTTATCATTGTTTTTGCTAGAGTCACAACATCCTCCACAGATTCAGCGCTTACTCCGGCTTTCATTGCGCTAATTTGTGCTTTTAGAGACGTATTCTCTTCACTGGTTGTAGTAAAGTTTGTCTCTAACTCTTTCAATCTTTCAGCTTGCTTCTCAGCTTCTGTTTTCTGCGACTCTTGCCATTGTTTAAACTTAGCAAGACCATCCTTAGCACTATCGAAATCTTCAATGCCTAATTGCTTAAGAAGCTTTTCTTGTGCTTTTTTCGCCTCTTTAGCAGCAATACTATTCACATCTTCTTGTGTAAACGTCTGGGGTTGGTCTGCTGGTGGAGGGTCAGTACTCGGTGGTTCAGTTCCTCCTACTGGGTCTGCTTGCGGTGGATCTCCCTCTCCGCCTCCATCGGCAAAAAACTGTAATTGCAACGGTAATAACTTTCCTTCAGTTCTTTTTGGCGACTGATTAACCTTCTTGCTTGGAACTAATAAAGTCCAAAGTAATACAATTTTCATCCATAATTTTTTTAACACGATAATTCCTCCCTATTGGGTAATTCCTTCTGTTTCTTTAAGGCCTGTACAGATAAAAGGCAAAATAAAAAGCACCCTCTACGGATGCTTAATAGTGATCAAATTATTGTAGTACTTCTGAAAATAGTATCTCACTTTCTGAAGTTTTGAATTTATGTTGTTGTAACTATTAGGATTTACTTTACCTACACTAACTTCCCTAAGGAATCCATGGGCTATACTTACAGCGGGTAGTAAAAAGTTTTGACTATATTCGTTAGAATCGTATAGTGTAAATAGTTTTAAAGATATCGAAACCTCTGATTTGTATTGTCTGAGTTTCTCTTTTATTATTTGTAACTCGTGTGAGTTCTCGAAATTATTTTCTTTCAAACTTTTCATTAACTCTAAAAGCTCATTCATTTTATCTATATAATTACCTAGAATTTCAACTGCATCATAATAGCCTATATAGTCCATTTCTCAACTTCCTTTAGTGATTTAATAAAGCTATTTTACTACATGGAAGATCAGAAAAAACCTATTATTCCTATAAGAATAACCAAAATATATTTGCTTTATTTATCTTTTTTAGAGCGAAATTCTCCACCTCCAACATTAGGATTATTAATACCTAACTGCTCTCGATCACGCCTTCTAGTCCTTCCAGTCTCTTGAATAAACGCTCTCATCCTATCATGTCTTTCTCTTACTCTCTGTTTTGCAATTTCGATACCTTCTTCATCCCCTAAAATACTCATCATATTTAACTCTCTTTTAGCATGCCTTATTTGACGTTCTAGGTATCTTTGTTTTTGCGATCGTTTGTATGCTTCATTGTTTTCTTCAACTGCGAATGGCTCATTACGTTTAATAGATATTCCTTCGACATATGCATAGAAAACATGGCCACAGTTAACTCCTCTTAGTCCGGCTATTTCTCCATAACTAGTTTCGGATAATGGAGAATACTTTTTACTTGTACCACTGCGACTATAAATTCTCCCTTGAAATGGTGCACAACGTGGTCTTGCACCTAAATGGCTTGAAACCTCTATCAAATCCACTCCGTACTCATCCATACGAGAAAACTGCATTTCATTTGAAACTTTGTTGGTCATTGACCTAGTAACTAAACTAATGTACGCCTCGGTTGACCACTCTTTCCCTGCCCTATCCACCAATGCTGGAATACCTTTTTCAGTCCATTTTAATAACGCTTCTCTAAGTGCTTGTTGTGGTGTTTTGGTACCGGTTAGTACCTTTCCAACAGTTTGGTTTAAAATATCTATATAAGATTGTTGGGATTGTTGTAACATTGTTGAATTTATAAGGTTAAATGTTTCGTTTGCTTGATTTTGATAGGTCAACAATATATTTTGAAACACACCACTTGGTTCTCCTGGTGGGATAACAACCGCCCCGTTTTTAACTGCTTCTTCAAGAGTTTGATCTACATAAGCTATAGATTTATAACCCACATCTTCTAGTAACCTAGAAACCTCATCAATTGCTAGTCCGCTTCTTTTAGCAATTGTAATGATATTCTGTTGTGTTAATGAACCTATTTCAGATAAGTGTAATAGACGCCAACCTTCAATATCCTGAGAGTTTAATAAACTTCTATGTTTTTTTAGGTGTTTAGCAATATTAGTCAATATTTGATCTTCAATCTCGAGAAACACTTGAACGGTCGGCATTGCTAGTTGCTGATTCTCAGATGGCTTCATTCAGTACCAGCTCTAGTCATTCCAAAAAAGTCTATCGATTCTGCTGTTGCAGTCTTATTTTCCTCCATAATCTCCTGGAGCAATATTATAGCCTCTTCTTCTGAAAGTCCGTGAATCTTCATAATGGCTTTCTTTTTAGAAGTAAGCTGATTTGAAACTAATTGAATTTGCTTGTTTATTTCTGCAGTTTGATCATCTGCAATAGAATCGTCAAAGGCTACTGTTACTTCCCAACCATCTTTCGAACTACTAAACAATTCGTAGAGCTCTGCCAGCTGCACAATTACATCGATTAATTCTGTTAGCCCAGCTTCAATCACGTTCTCATGAGATTGTTTTGTTCTAAAGGTCTTACTATTCTCAGAAACAACTTCTGTTGCAGTCTTCACGCTCTTACCATCAAAACTAAAGGAACCGCTACTGAAACCTGTTTGCATCGACAATAGGTTCAACAAGGCATTAATAGCAGCTATATGCTCTTCAACCCGAAGTTCAACCGTATTGTCTTGAATCTTACTGTCATCTATATCTCCAGTGTTCAATGCCTGGTAAACTTCATCGTCTGCATCAAAATAACGTTGCATATTCCCGCTTTCATCAACCACCATCTTAACTGCATTTGCCGGAACTATTATTCTTCGCTTTCCTAACGCAAACTCTCTCTGAAAGCTATCATAAGCAATGTCCAACGTTTTAAGCGTATCTAATGCAGCTGAAAATATAGAAATTCCTAATGGACTCTGCATATCAATGTGATTAGCTAGGTTAGGCTTAAAGTAAACAAATCCGGACCGTTTAAAATTGTTAATCCGTACCTCTTCCTCCAGATCAGGGAATAGCGTTGAAAGAGGAACTTTCTTACCTAAATCAGATGTTGTCTTTTCAGCAACATAGAGCTCATTTTTTATGACATACTCTTTACCTTCCCACAAATGCCATTCCAGGTGAGTGTATTTCCTATCACCTTTACGTATCTCGTTAGGAAACACAGCCTCGTGAATCCCTTGATTGTCCCAACCCACAGGGATGAAGCAATCTGCGGTAACGTATGATAGCTTGATCTTGTTATCTTCTACATACGGCTTAATCACCATTCCACCTAGAGCGAATTGGAATTCTAGGTAATCCTGAAACTTTGAAATGAATTTGTTTTTCTTGAAAATGCTCTCGATATGCTTGGATAAGTCTGTATCCGATATATTAATCTCACATCGCTCATTAAAGATTAATGTGGCCATTTCCTGCGACAGCACTTTTGGCATGTTTAACGTGGCTCTACGACGTTTTTTCCTCCCGTTAATAGTTTGGTAATGAACATCGTGCCATTCGCTAAAATAGCCCTGATAGAGTGCCTTCCAAATATCGATATTTGTATAGAATTGGTCATCGACTGGAATGCTCTTTGTATCTGATAACGATTTAATGTTTTTTACTAAGCCCAATTTCTGCAACACCCCCTTTATTTTACTAATGAGTGATTGAAACATTTCATCACCGCCTTTTCATTCTCTATCTATAACACGTATCTTTTATAAAAATAGTTATTGCTGTATCTACATTCATCGAGTGAATGGTTGTCGGAATCAACGGGTTTGCCATTAGCATCCCTCGTATACATTCCTACTTCTTTCAAAAAGTTATAATGGTCATATTCGTTTTTCTCTTGTTCTACTAAAACAAAGTATTCACTCGTCATCGCATTTTGAAGACGCTCAATACCAACTTCAATTCCTTTAGACCTACCGTTTACGTCATGAGCATTGTTATTTGCTGGTTGTGTTTGAATACCTAACAAATGCAATTCCTCTCTAAGCGACTTACACGCTGGATCAATAAACACTTCCGTTCTGCGCATGCTATATGTCCTTTCACACCAAAGAATAAATTCCTTAATTTCTTTAGCGTAAATACTCATTGCTTTTACTTGTCCTGTATCACTACCAGAATGATAATAATGGGCTACACGATTAAGCTTATAATCATAAGCTCGCTTTTTCCCTTTATGTCTAGTGACAATATTACAAGCAATACTCGTAGCATCTCCTTGTCCTCCATCACCTGAGAAGAACATTTCAATTTTGGTACCTTCTAATTTAGGAATAACATTTTTTCTTAAATCAAACATGCTATAGATAACTCCTGCAGGAATAACTCTTTTCCCAAACCAGTCACGTTGCAAAAGATATGGATTCTTACTTAAGATTTCATATATTTCTTGTTTTCTTTCCTCAGTGATAATCGGATTGTCCTGAATAGTCCAATGTGTCCACCTAGTGTTTTGTACTTCAAAAACTTCTTTGATTACAGGATGATGAGGGGCTGGTGGATTTAGGTCCGCCAAATGGTATCGATCTTGTGCTGCGAATGTACGCCTAAAACATTCTTGGATCATATCCATATGAAGTAAATTGATTTCTCCGAATGCTACACTACCAAGTGACATACCTGTGATAGCACCCACGCTGTTACTTTTCCCACCGCCTTTGTAATATATCTTTTTAATGCCTGTTGGAGTATGCAGTTGTAAATGGGAACCGTGTTCATCATGTTTGATATCGTATAACCCATCAAAGATATGCATTAGACCTGTACCGTCACCATCAATGAACAATCGATAAGCTTGCTCTTGGTTATACGCAACCAGTAAATGGTTTGTGTCTCTACACCAACTATAGTAATCAGCTAACCGGAAGTGAGCAGCTGTTGTCTTTCCACTCCTAGGAGTACCTTCTAATACATCAAATGTGTAATCATAAGGTCTATAAATTACTTCTAGTTGTTTTGGACTGAAAATAATGTTTTTAGCCATCATTCTCACGTTCCTTTATCATTTCTTCATACTTCTTACGCCCTTCAATTAGCGACTCAAGCATTGATGTATCTTTTCTATCACCACGAAGTTTAGAAGCACGCATTTTAGCAAACTCAGTATCAGCTTGCGTTTTAGCAATTTCTGTTTTAATCTTTTCATCTTGCAATTTCTTACGATCCTCTTCATTAAGAAGGTCTGTATATTTAGCAAGGAAGTCTAAAGCTTTCATCTTATCCGCTAGTTTTACGGAGACACCGTCCTTACCTTTCTTCACTTCAGTTACAATAGTGCCGTCTATTTCTGTAGAATCCATGAAGTCCACGTAATTAATTTCAACCATCATTATGTTTCCATCTTCATCCTTCATAGGACCAAATGGGCCCATAGCTTCTACTTCTTTTTTACCAAAGGTTGCATAATCGGTAATATCAGCAAAGGCAATGTCGATGTACTTTTGAAGAACATGTTTCGCATCCAGTTTCAACTCATTCGTTTGCTCTTCCTTCTGTCTCTCGATTTCTTGGCTAATCTTAGGATTTCTTAGGTGTCTATGTCCTTCAACCATAGCTGTAGAATATGCACACCCATATGCTTTTTGATATGCCTTTGTAGCATTAAAGTACTTTAAGTAATACATGCAAAAAAGCCTTTGTTTATCGGTTAAATTGTCCGACTCCACAAAGACTTCCTCACTATCAATATTCTTTTCCTTTTTAGGTACCTTTTTATTAGTAACGTTACTTTTAGATTTAGTAACGTTACCTTTCAATTGCTCGTCCCATTTGTCTTGATTTTTCCACTTGCGAATCTGGGAATCCTTAACTCTTAACTCAGCCGCAATATCTTTGAGCAGTAACTTTCCACCACTCTCTTTCCACATCTCAAATGCTTTGTCACGGTTCGGACTTCTCGCTCGAGCCATCTACACATCACCCACCTCCAAGTGGTATTTGTTTGTTTTGGTCATAGAAAAAAGCACCCTAAGGATGGATGCTTATTATTAGCACTATTGAATTATTTATCATGTTATTTAACACTTAATACTTCTAAAACTTCTTCCATGTTTAAGTTATAATCATGTCTGTCTCTAGATCGTTTTTTGACTTTTTTATAAACTTCAACCATTTCGACTAACTTGCGAGCACTTGGGCCAAATCCATGTGAATTTAAACTTTCTATTACCCCAGATTCAAGTAGCTCCCTGTATTCGCGATAGCGCCCTAAATCCTCAATAAGAAATTTTGCAAACCCATAGTATTTTGATTCTACAGAATCATTTAAATCGAAACCTTTAAATATAACATCTTTTGCATCAACCTCAGCTTTAATATTTTCATCCTTTTCTCTTGCATAGTACAAGTCACTATACATATCAAGAACGTTGCAAACAAATTTACACTCTTGGCCAGACAACTCTTCCAATAATGGTTCTGTAACTAACCCATAGCCCCATTCGTATCCACACCTAAATATTTCGCTGTAATTTTCAAAACTCTTCTTTTCGTATTCGTCTGAAGTTAATTTTGCCATAATATCATATTGATTCATTAGGATTAATCTTTCCTTTAATGAGAATTCTACACTCATTACTATCACTCCCTTCTGAATTATTCATTCGACAAAAGGAGATATTTTCCTCTTTTTTACGCAAGGAAAATCATTAACATAATAACAACAATAACGATAAAAATGATTAATCCAACTGCTTTAGCTAACCACTCAGGTAACTTCAAAGCTAAAATCATATTACCTATCACTATTGAAATAATAAACGGTACAAATAATATAATAGCTAGTTTTAGAGCTAGTTCATTTAACGGCCCTTGTAATGGACTAAAATCAATATCCATTATTTTCACCTCCGAATCTATTATCGGAAGTAAAAATATTTTTTAAAGAACAAAAAACGCCACCGAAAGGTGACGATAGATTATTACAAATAGAGCAACTATCTGCCGCTCCGTCCTGCCTCCCATTTTAGCAAGCAGATTTTTGTTTTTGCAATTTTGTTTCGTTTGGAACATTTGGAACATTTTAATCAACTATATGATCTAGTACCTCATTATTTTGCTGGTGTCGCTTTTCCTCCCTTTTTTTACCTAGTTTATCTTGAATTAAATCGATTCTCTTTGGGAGATTGTATACGTAATCTAAAATAATTTGGGTAAATTCTAATAACGAGGGTATTAAATCAAGACTAATTTCTTCTTCGTCTGCATGTGCCGCAGCATTACCAAATTCTCTTAGTACACTAGCCATATCGTTTAATATTGGTGGTAAAATTCCTTTTTCTGATAGTGATTTTAACATTAAGTAAAGATTTTTACCTTCTTCACCTTTGTCTTTACACATCATTTCTAATGTTCTTCGAATGGCAATCGCACATATATGACCATCTATCAGCCTAATTTTTAGTGCAGCTTCATAGGCTCTAGCCACTTTTTCGGGTATGAAGTTCTCTTCTATAGTCTTGTAAGGATAGAGTAGCTCTTTATGAATAATTGGACTACCGTCGTAATCTATTTCCTCACTGAAACTACTCTTACATTCCAACGTAACATTTATACATACTGGACATAAGTATAAATGCCACTCTTTTATAGTAGTTATTACATAAGTATGGACATACTTACCACCTTGAAAAAGTTCTTCGTTTTCTACATTTTTATGATTCGCTACTTCCTTCATTAAAGTCTTATTGCCGCAATGGTGGCAGGTAATTACTTTTTCTTTTGCTGTCATTTTAATCCCCCCTATCTAAAGGAATTCTTTATAAAAATGATTTCTCCTTCAAGATTAGTAAAGGGTAATATCACATCTTATACTTAACTTTCATTATATAATTCCTCTTTAGCACACTGTTTTTTGTTTTGGATCTTTCGTTTTAGAGGGCATATATGCTCCAACTAATTGTTCAACTATACTTTCTCTTATCCTTCTAATATGAGAATGTGATAATCCCATGTGCAACGCAACCCATCGATAACTCTTCCCCTCAAGCAACCAGTGAAGCACTTCTAATTCCCTATCATCCTTTATCAAATGCAACCTATCCTGAATAACTGATATTTTCGCTTTATATTTACGAATGACCTGGTAACGTTTTTCTCTTCTAACAGCTTCACGGTAGACCGGATCTCCTGTCATTCCTTTGATTTTTGGCATTCCAGCATCATCCCCATATTGAGCTGTTAAACCTTCGCCAGCATCGATTAAGGATGAATTTAATATTTTTATTGAGTTAATCATCCAATGGTAATCCTTTAAAATGTTTTCAATTTCTTTTTTATTCATAGTATTTCTCCCCCTTTATTTTTGTCTATAAGCTCCACCACGACCTCGAGCATATGTTGGTCTATTGGTACCCATTAACTCCCGTAAGTCCCTATCCGACAACTTTTCTTCCTTCTTTTTCGAGAGAGTTACATTTATCATTTTATATTTAATTTGCCTTTCAAACCCGTGCTGCTTCTTCCATTCCTTTAATTGATCCCGTAAACTTTTATTCATCTTCATGTCCCCTTTGTAACAAAATAAAAAGGACACCAAACAAAACAGTAAAAACTGCTTGTCCAGTGTCCTCCAGTTAGCTGGTAGAACTACATATATTTATAATTTATTTTCAGTAATGTTTGAAATTTTTTCAGATCCTTCGTCAATTTGTAATATTTATAAACGTTTTCAATTGAGTCCATTAAGTAAAGTCCACTTATAGACGAATAAAATTCTATACTTTTTATATTTTTTATTAAACTTACGTGATCATCCTTAAATTCAAATTTCGCCATGGCATCTTTACCGTGAGTTTCAGCAGAAAGAATAGAGTATATGATATCATATTCAACCGATAGATCCAGTTTATTACATAATGATTTAAAATTTCTAGTTTTACCGTCTATATTATACCATTTCTGCTCTACTCTCTTCATACCAATTTCATTTAAGTACACGCTCAACACTCTATTTTTGTAGTCTTGATTCATTCCTTCAAAAATATAATTATCAACTTTATGTTTAGGAGTATTTAGAAAATTCCTTATCTTATTCCCAGTTAAGCTATCCTCTATTAGGCTATTATGAAGTCTTATTTCATTTATTTTACAAGAATAAACATAAGACTTTGCTCGTAAATCAGTGTTTGTTTCTAATATGTATCTAAGATAGACATAATTTTCAAAAACAGTTCTTAAAATTATATCCAGAGAATCATAATGCTTTTTTTCAATCAGCACTATAAGTGTTTTCGTATGATTAATTAGGTTTTCCAGTAACCCCAAAATTGATGCATCTGCATAACCAAATTCCACAGTTCCTGATTTTTGAAAATAACCATTAACAACATTATCAAAAACTTTATCCGCTTCACTTTGAATTTTTTTCAGTCGTCTCAACCTCTCCCACGCTCCTCAACACACTTAAAGTTATACAACAAACTCCTATTTAATTTTCACTTTAATATCTCTTCTATCCTTGTCTCTTAGGGATTCTTCCATTTCTTCTTTTATACATTCATTAACTAATTTTAATAACAATTTAAATTTATCCATTTCCTTGCTTATTGAAGCCATGAAAAATAACAATAGGATCCAGACAATACCAACAATGCACAAGTACAAATAAAACTTTAAATCTCCAATACTACTGATATTAACAAGCCCAACTAACGATGAGGTAATTAGTGCAATCAATATTGTTTGAATAGACGAATTTAAAGTAACTAATTTGGGACTTTCCACTTTCACTTCTAAATATAATTGTAATGATTTTAGTCTATCAATAGTATGATATTCTTTTCTTATCTCTTTTTTTATTCTCTCAAAATTATTATGGATTGTATTCTTATCAAAGTCTTTTATATTCTTTAAATTTCCGAATAACCCAATCCAATTCAACTCACCCATCCATTTGAATAAATTATAATTTTCCATTACTCTCTTTTCATACCTTCTAAACAAGTAAGATAATAGACGGTCAAGTACCTTTTCTAACAAAAAAACAATTAGGTTAGGCACAACAATCATAATACCTAAAACGATTACTATATAACGATAGTAAATACCAGTATTAATCCAGTGATAAATTAAAGTACCAGAAATAAGAAATATATAGAAATTAGTCACTACATAAATAAAAACCCTCAAAATTCTTCCCCCTCATCAAACTTGACCCGCTTAACCTTCCCCTGGTGGGTTATTATCTTTGTCTCTCCATGCACGGGTAAATTTGTTATCTTCGCCTTACCATCGCAAACTACAATGGCGAAACTTCCTTTTAGTTCCATTATATCAACTTCTAGTTTGTTTGTACTACGGTTAATCTCAATGTTTTCCAGTCTCATGATTACAACCTCCAATAATAAAATAAAGAGCACCAAACAAACGCTAATGCGCTCATTTAGTGCCCTCGGTTTTTCCGTTAGGCAAAAAATATCTATTCTTGTAATAAAAAGGCTATAAATAACTAGTTTTGTCGAATACCTATCGTTATCCTAGGAGTTATGCAATAATACTTTTGAACTATTCCCACCATTACTTTTGTATATTTTAAGGAGTATAATTATTATGCAAAATAGCGATAATTTAAACGATTTAATGAAAAAAATATATTACGTAAGAAAGAATATGTTAACCTTAGCATCACAATTCGGTTTGGGTGACAACAGAACCATTTCATGTAGTCAAGAACTTGATAAATTAATAATTAAATATCAGAAGCAAAGAGTGAGCTAGTAATAAATCAAATCTTTCTCTTGTTTGTCGTTTCTAAACGATCAACCTTCCCGCCAAGTACAATAACAGATATTTCACCATATTCAGGTAGGTCATGCTCTATTAATCTACCGTCTTTTATCACATACATTTTTTTATTATTTGTTAGATCTATTTCTGCCTTTAATTTTCCGTTCACCAGGACCCCTCCTAATGTTATAATTGAGTTGGTTGGGTCAGGAGAAATCCTGGCTTTTTTATTTTGGTACTGTAGGTTCGTTAGCTTCTATTATTGCTACCAGTTTTATTAAATCCTCTTTAAGTTGTGCTGGATGCTCTTCATAATGCCCATCTTCTTTGTTTAGTATCATATTGATTACCTTGACTTTAATTTCTGTTAATTCTAATTTGTTAACCCAATCCATGTTTATCACCTCGTTTACAGTTTGGTGAGTAATGGATTTATTTATGCTCTTCTCTTTTTTCGATTCCCAGCATGCCTTATTCTGGTTCTTTCACTGTAGGAATTCAAATCAGAGTATGACGTCCCCTTTGGTCTTTCGGTTGGCTTAATTGGATGCTTTTTTATATATTCAAGTCGTTGTTCTTCTGTCATATACCAAACCTTAACCTTGCCAATCACTTAGTATTACTCCTTCACCTTTTTCTAGAACTGCGCATTAATTAATTTTTTTTGCTCCTACTTAATCTGTATTTATATTCCGATATTGGAAATAATTCAATTGTAGGAGGTTATAAAATGTTTGAACAATTACAAGAGCTTAACAAGCAAGCAAATAGAATTGAAACAGAATACTGGGTAAACCACGATTTATTCTCATGACAGTGGTGGTTTATAGTAATAATAAATTTGTTATTTTTAGTTTTATTAATACTTTTCATGGATAAGCAAAGAATTCAAATTATCACCATTGCTTTCCTATTCTCATTTATCTTGGTTGGAATAGTAAACGAACTTGGAAGCTTTTATGGATGGTGGAGTTATCCACACCAATTCATCACGGCTCTAAAAACAATGAATGCAGTAGATTTTTTGACTGTACCTGTAATAATTACTTTGTTTTATCAGACATTTGGAAAGTGGAAAATTTATTTGATAACAACAACTGTATTTTTTTAAATTCTATCTTTTGTAGGAATACCGATATTCGTTTATTTTGACTTCTACAAACTCCATAACTGGAATTACTTTTACTCTTTTCTTACTTTACTACTGGTTTCAATACTAGTTAAATTATTTACTAATTTTTTAATTACGAAATCAAAATCTCAATAAATGTCCATCTTTTTCGGTGGTCTTTTTATGTCGTAATTTTTGTCTAAGGTTTCTCAAATCACTTAATCCCTTATAACCAATGAATATTATTTCTACATTTTTCTACATATTTCTACATTTATGTCGATAGATTATTAAGGGCAAATTTTACGAAAGTAAAAGACGCAAAGCTACGGGCCTAAAACAATTACTTGTCATGGTGGCCGAGTTGCCAGGATTTCATGTCCTGTATTTTATTTACCTTTTCTAATTTGCCTAATTTAGTAAAGGTGGTACTTATGAAGAAAGTTCTTATAGTTGATGACTCCAAATTTATGCGCAAATTACTTAAAAGGCTAGTCGAAAAAGGTGATTATCAAGTAATTGCTGAAGCTTCTAACGGTCAGGAAGCTATTGAAAAGCTTCAAGAATTTAGTCCTGATATTACTTTGTTGGATATTACTTTACCTTGTATGAGTGGACTAGAAATTCTAAAAAAGATAAAAGAACAAGATCCAAATTCTAAAGTCGTTATTTGCTCTTCACTAAGCTACGAATCACTTGTTGATGAATCAAAAGGTCTTGGTGCGAATGCTTTTATAGTGAAACCAAATTTTGATGATTTATTATCAACAATTGATCAGATTAGCTCTTAATTTCGAGAGAGCGCACACTCTCTCGAATCATATCTTTAGACCAAAATCAGCTTTTATCAAGTTGCCCTGAACTTCGTAAGATAGGTCTCTATCTTTAACACTAGTAAGCAATTTTTCTACCTTTTTATCAGTTTCAAATTTCTCCGCGCATCCTTTAGCAAGTGCTGTTATTTCAGTAACACTCATACCTTCGCGTAATAGTCCTCCAACCGCTAACGCCATATATTGTTCAGCTTTTAACTCCGCTTTTATCTTCACCAGCCAACCAACTCCTTTGGTAAGCGTTCCGTTAGTTCCATGAACCACTCTTGGTCGTTCATAGCAAGTGCTATATCGATTAGAACGTGTAAATCGACTTCTTCCAGTGAAGGTTCTGCTTTGGAGAGGTTTTCTATATCAACCCATTCCACTCTTCTAATTCTTGATCCATTTCCATGCTTTAGAAAAACGACCTTTGCAATATTTTCATCTTCCTTAACAATTGAAACAAAACCTACTGAACCCTTAGCTTTTGGATTATAACCAAAGCTAATATGTGAAAGTTCTACCCAATCACCTTTTTGAAATTGACCGTCTTCCAGTTTGATAGTCTCGGTGTTCATTACGATTCCCTCCCCATTTTAGGAAAATCATTTTCCCAACGTCTTTTCCATTCTTGCAACGCCTCTTCGTTTCCGTTTTGGCATAGTTTGACTAACTCTATCAGTGATACTTTTTCTAAGCTCATTGAAACTCTCCGATTCTACTAATTCTTCTCGTAACACTTGCTTCTGCCATTCTAGTTGTGAGTTGTTATCCTGAGACATGTACTCACTTCCTTTCAAAATAGGCTTAGTTGTTCATATTCCGTTGGCTCTGGTTCCACAAACATTTCTTCAAGATCAACTTCTTTTATGCTTAAAACCTCATAGGAAGAATCATCTAAGGTAACTTCTTCAAAGTTTGAAAACCAATCCAATGGGAAACAACCTCTTAATCTACTAAGCTCTGAATCCTTGTAAAAATTAGCATGTGTTCCTTTTACCTTGAGGAAATATTCCCCTAGCTCCACTCCTTTGTAACCCTGCTCACGATACACTAGCTGTGCTTTATAGAGCTTTTCTTTATGTAGTTCGTGATTAGCAACAATTTCAAACCGTTCAGCATGGTAACAACCTCTGTGAGCATCTTTATTAGGGAAACTTGATACGTAATAATGTTCAGGGCCATTCGGAAAGAGGTAATACCTCTCTCCATCCTTCAAGAGCTCCGAACTATCCGCCTTTACGCAAACACCCTGTAGCATACCAATACCTTCTTTCTTGCCTTATTTTCGGTATCTCCGAGCCACCTAGCTTTTTGCAATCAGTACCGAAACGACTCGAGCAGTGATTATAAAGTGAGCATCTGTTCATACATGTCATTATCCTGTCCTCTTTTTTCATCCAATCAGTTCGAATATCTGATATGATTACATTCATGTTCCTTTCAACTCCTGGACAGTAATATCAATTCCGGGAATTTCACCGTATAGTTTGATTGCAGTCACTTTTGATACCTGATTGTCATCATGCCAAGCAAGTTTGTTTAGTGCATCGAAAACACCTTTTACTAAATTGTCTGCATCAGGCTTCTTGATGTGATATTCCCCTAATGCTGCAGCCTGCCTCTTCTTGCTCCAACTTTTCGGTATTGGCATCGTAAACCATATTTCTACTGCTATTGGACCATCCAGTAGTGTTTTCTCCTTCAACTGCTGTTTGGCATTCCACTGGATAAAGCTTTTGTAAGCTAGATACCTTTGGGCATTGGGTTTAACAAACTTTCCTCTTCCCGTCATTCTTACGGCTCCCATTGGCTCAATAGGAATTGATAGTTTAATAGCCATTGTCCTGTCTCTCATGATTCATTTTGTTTTTGGCGAAGTATGCTTCCTCAATCTGTTCGAATGTAAAGCCAAATTGAATCATTCCGATTGCAATAAAGAGAAACCATGCTGTTCTAAAACAAAACTCATGTTTCGAATATGTTAGAAAGAAGTTAGGTTCGTTTTTATCATGTGACATTTTGGCGATGAAGGACTTGAGTTCTAAATAAACACCATTAATACCCCCATCAAAGCCTTTTTCCTCAAGTTCGAGTATTGCTTCCTCGTGAAGATATAAATGTTCTTTCCATCCTTTTTGATTTGCGATTGATAAAAAGAAATGTACTGCATCGACATATTCTTCAAGGAGTGGGTTATGAAAATGAACTCCACACCCGTCACAATCCTCACATTGTCCAACTATTTTTTTATTTTCTATGAAGATTGGTTCAACTTTACACGAATCACATACATCCCTTTCATTCGGAAACCATGTTCTTGGCTCTTGATCATCGCTCCAAACCTTAAACCAGCAACCCTCGTTTGCAAATTCAGAAATCTCTACATCCAATGCAACTAATGTATTTCGGAATCTCTCTTCATCAGTCCACACGATTCCTCTTTCAGCTATAATGCGATTATCTAGCTGCTCTTGTGTTGCTAACATTTTTTCTAGACTCATAGTTTCCAACCTTTCGTGGTTTATTTAATAACTAGTACCGTCTCCTCAACGAAGGAAAGTTGCCCTTCAGGAGGCTCGTTTTCGCGTTCCTTAGCCTTCTTTTCGCAAACAGGACCAATACCCCTCTCAATGCTCTTTTGACTTTTCAGTGGTCTATTACACACTGGACAGTTCATTTATTTTCCCTCCCTTGTCATTTCTTTTCCGAATCTGCATTTAACGTTTATATGAATTTGCTCTAACTCTGATAGATTTAATTCATAGAGTTGCTTTCCAACAGGTGTTTTAAAATAACCGTATCTCATTAGTTCGTTAACTAAATAATCTCTTCTCTCTTGTCGTTTCTGTCTAAGCAATGTACTCATGTTTTCCTCCCTAGCTTGGTGCTCCTACTAATCTATGGTTTAGCTGTTTACGATCTCCTTTAATAACAACTGTGTAGTCCTGGCACATTTGATAAATTCGTGTACCTAATGCCTCATCGATGTCACATAGTTCATCAACTGAAAGTTCAGAGGAAACTAATATTGGTAAGTGATTCAAATACCGATAGTTTATAACTGCATACATCTGTTCAATCTGCCAATCGGTTGCTCTCGGTTTTCCTCTAGCTGGCTTAAATAAATCATCGATAAACAAGACATCTACCTTTTTCATTCGTTCCAGTTTTTCCTCGAGTGCATTAAAATCATCTTTCAGGTCTCCAAACCCTTCAACGAAAGGAAAATACAAGACAGGGACGTGTTTTTTCTGTATGAAATTGTTTGCTATCGCCATTAATAAGTGAGTTTTTCCTGCACCTGGTTGACCCAATAAGGCTATACTGTTATGACGACTTTTCCTGATAGATTCAAAGTTTTTATAATACATACGTGAACATTCATAAGCGTCCTTGATAACGTCTGGCTTATCATCGGTATGAAAATTTTGAAAGCCAAGTCGCTTAAATTCGTTGGTTATTTCACTGGACTTCATCAAGCGATTAGCTTTTCTCCAAGTAATGCAAGTGCAACGTACCCAAACTTCTACTCCATCCACTTGGCCAATATAACCTGTTTCATCTTTGCATTTTGGGCAGTCATACTTGTGTTTTACGGATCCATCCGACTCTTCCGCCTGTAATTGACTCGTTTTTAGTTGGAGCCTCTTGAGTATTTCCTCCATGCTTTGCGTTGCCATGTTCTTGTATCCTCCTTTTCGCTAGTTTTTGAGAATCTAATTTTTGTTGATGCTTGTCCAAGATGTATCCCACACAGTATGAAAGGCTATTTATCCTGTCTCTTGAGTGTTTTGGTTTATAAGTGTCAAAGCGTTCTTTTAGGTATAGCAAGGCATCTTCTATCGGGACGTTCGCGTTTAATATTTCATAGGCAGCTCGCTCATCCGCTGGGGAGAAGTCAAAGCCGTAAGCTCTAAGTTGTATAAAACGATCAAGAAGAACTTTAATTGCTTGCTCAGAAGTATGTGATATTTCTCCAGACGGCACTGGATCACCACGCAATGGGTCGGTCGTAGGCACCCCGTCACTGTCTTCTGTCGCATGAGCGTTAGTGGCAGCAGCAATATCTTTATCATTTTTAATACATTCTTTATCATTCTTGTTTATATCCACGAGGTGTTCCCTGTCTGTTACCTCACTGTTACCCTCAACGCTATTTGACTGGTAAGATTCCCAATTTATCAACGTTATTAGTGTGTATTGCCTGTTACCCTTACCCCTATCTATGCTAATCATGGACTGTTTCTCTAACCAAGATAATATAGTCGAGACTGTCTTTGGGTTAGGCTCTTGCCATTTCACCCCCTCATACCAACCGATATTTTTTGCAATATCCCTTACCGATGTAAGGTGCTGACCAGCTTTTATGGTTAAAAAGGTACCGTCTCGCATTGGAATTTTATTATCTTGATGATTTACTTTGTATTTGAGATATTGCCATGTCCTATGATAGAGAGGGGGCATCATCCATACGGAGCTTTCTAGTTCTTTCCTAAAGTCCTTGATGTACCCTTGCAAGGAAAAACCTCCTAACTATCTTGGGTCGTTTTTAGGTTTAATAATTGCTTGCATACCTGATATTTTTACTAATTCGTAATCTGGATAGTATCTATTAACGTAGCCATTAACATACCGTTTAAATAGTTCTGGTCTATTTGTGTTACCTTCCGTAAGCCATAAATAACAACTAGGTATTGAGACTTTTAACTCATGGAACATAAACCATCTTCCCTGTTAACTCCATGATTTCTTTTTTAAATAATGCTTCATCGCTGTTACTATCACTTAAATGTAAGAGCCATATTTCTTGTACTTTAGATAGATCATTTGCTTTTAAGAATTCTTTTAAGTTTTCTAAACTGAAATGTGACCGTAATAACCGCTCTTTCATTACAGATGGAACAGATCCATCCAATATGTTTTGATTAAGTATTTCCAAGGAGTAATTACACTCCACTAGGATGTGAGTAAGCTCTTGAAACTTGTATTTGATGTAATAGGTATCTGTTGCAAATAAAAGCTTTTCGCCCTCTTGATTAGCTAGCAGAAAGCCCAGAGGCTCGCTGACATCGTGTTGAACATCGAACGGAAGTACGGACCATGTCCCAAGCTCAAATTGCTCCATTGGCTTCACACGCTTGATTCTGTGGTGACTTATACCTAATGCTTCCACCGTTCCAGAAGACGTATAAACGTCTATTCCAGCCTTTAAAACATCCTTAATACTTTTACAATGATCATCGTGTTCGTGTGTGATTAAGCACCCAGCGACTTCGGACATTCGGAAACCGAATCCTTTTTGTATTTCCCTGTAGTTGATACCGCATTCTAGAAGAAGGGGCGTATAACCGTCTGTAACACGGTAGCAATTCCCCTTACTACTAGAAGCTAATGCTGTAATTTCAATCATTACCAATTCGGCCCATCTGCTTTTGAATTAACAAGATCCTCTTGTTGCATTTCTTTATTTCGTTGCTGAGTACTTGCCTGATTTCCTTCTGTGACATCTATAATTTCGGGTTGCTTTCTCAATGGCTCATTTCTTTTAATGTCGATTACTTCTTGATTTGCCTTTTGCTCAATTTCCTTTTGTGCTTCATATTCTGGATTAACTTCTTTACGCTCGTTTTCATACTCATTTTCTGTCGATCTATTAATGGCATCTACCAATAAGTCACTATCGTCGGATGTGTTTATATAGGCTTTAGCAGCTCTATTAATTACCGTACGCTTTGCCATTTCTTGAGGGAATTTCTTGTGAACACCTTGGCTAGTCTTTGATTGCCCCCATGCTATATCGATTTCCTTACGTGTCATTACAGTGAGTATTTCTTCATCATCATTTGTTTTAACCACGGCATAAGCGCCAAGAATATCTTTGTCCCTGTTTAAAAAATTTGTTTCATGCTTCAATAATTTTTCACGTCCGCCATCAATTTCGTAATCAAATACGTCACCTTCAAAAATGACATTGGCCCAAATATCTTTAACGTTCGTAAGCCTTTTAAGAACTGCTTGTGTGCCAAAATAGGAACGTTCCATTTTCAACTGCGTTCCGTATACAACAAAGTAACACTGCGTCTTTGCTGGACTTAAACCTTGCACGACCATATCGAGTAAAGAATTTGCAATAGACTCTTTCGTACATACTTCCAATGCAGGTCGGCCACTTTTATCCTTCGTTTCCTGTAACTTAAAGAACGCTGATTTTAGTGCATTACTCGCGTTGTATTTAGGAGGGATTACTAATCCCTCTTTTTGTAAATCATTTAACTTATGGTTGACACTATCTGTAATATCTTTTTGAATAATTGCTAGTTGATTTTGATTACTCACTTGATTCACTCCTTGTCTTTCAACTTATAAATCTTTTTAACTTGTGCAATAGGGTAAATATTTTCATCAGCAAACTGATCATAGATGTAGCCTTGAGGAAACATATCCCTTATAGCCTTTTCAATTTCGTCATCCGTTGGGTAGGTATCAAATAGTTTCCTCCCCTTAAGACCATTTACTTCAATAGTGAAAAAAGTGTCTAGTGGCACAAAATTTCCTCCTTGTGTTTCGGATACTCTACTCGAAGAACTTTATCTGGCTCCGACACTATCAACTGAATTACTTGCGAATGTACATCTATCAATCTCGTTACAGCCTCACTGTTGTCTACAAATATAGGAGCAGACACACCGAAATGTTCTGATAGCGTATTGATGATATCTAGCCCGACGTTTATTCTTGCAGCGTTGTTTAAACCGCTACCATAAGGAACACCGTCGTATAACGTTTCACATGTTTCTAATAGACCACCATTAATTTGTTGTTCGAATAGCTTAAAGCGTGCATATTTGAATTTAGAGTTGATTTTCTCCTCGAGCAAATTCACTTTAGTACGAATAAACTCTTCTGTTAGGTAAAGCTCTTGTTCTAATTTTTCAAATTCAGTTGCTAAATCCTTTTCTCGTTGCAGTAACTCCTCTATTCGACTTTGTGATTGATCTACGGTTGAAAACTTAGCAAGGTCTCCTTGTAAGGTCACTCTTTTATTCCGAAGTGTCATGATTTCTTCTTCTACACTTTGGATTGCTGTTTGAGCAGATTCACGAAGTTCTTCCAATTCCTTTGCTTTAGTTGCTTTCTCTTGGAGCTTGGATGTATAAGCAGGGTTATCCATGATATCTACAACTGAGCTATCTAATTCTTTCAGTTTAGCGTTTAATAGTGTTAGACGTTCCTGTTTGTCAGTAATCTGCTTTCCAATAAGTTCGTTATCTTTCGCTAGTTTTTCATTTTTTTCTTGGAATCCTTCCTTTGTAGCCTTTTCCCGTTTACCAGCTGCATCGATTTCTTCAAGCTTTTTACTCTTGTTTAAATTGAATTGAGCTAAAGCCTTCTCCCTTGTAGCTGATACTTGTTCCTCTGGAAGTTCTTGACCACAAGTTGGACATTCGCAATTATCGTTGTGCACAAACTCCTGGTTATTTATTTCAAACCATTCATCACGTAACTTTTGAAGTTTAGTATCAATAGAAACAATACTCTCATCGTTAAATCGCTTTTGGTGCCTTAAGTTCGATTGTTTAGATTCTAGTAAAGAGATATTAGAAGTCTCCTCCTGGATCTGAGCTTTCAATTTGTACAAGTCGTCTTTCGAACCTGCTTCATGTACTTGTTTAATTTGTAGTAGCTCTAACTCAATCTCTTGAATTTCACGTTGTTTTAACGAAATTGCATTTCCGTTACGAATGTTACTAATTAAGTCCTGTTTCTCATCTATTTCGGCATTTAATTTTTCAATGCTACTCTCTAACTCTTGTTTATTTAAACCTTCGATACTTGGCAAATTATGCTCTATTTCATCAATACGAACAGGAATTTTTTCAAGTTCTTTATTGATTTCAGCACGTAGAGCAGCTATTATTTTTCGATGATTTTCGATTGTCCGACCTTGTAAAATAGTAGGTAACTTAGCAAGGTCCTTGTTCGATGCAATCACTTCTTCTTCGGTTATGTCACCACATATTTCTAACAATGTCGCTCTCCGCTTCTGCCAGTGTAGCTGCTCGTTAAAGTACATTGGGCTAGTTAGTAGTTTAAAAATCTCCTCATCAACAATCGAGGCTACTTGATCAGTAAATTCTTTTTTCTTTGATGGAACACCATCTATAAAATAATCTGTAGTGTGACCAGAGAATTGTTTTTCTGCACTCCCGCGCTTTTTAGTCCATTTTTCCGAGTACACTTTGCGAAGCGTTAATTTTGTACCGTTTACTATAAAAGTCGCTTCTACTTCGTGTTCAAGCCCATGTACTTCTTCCCCGTTCATTAACGTTTTAATAGAGAAGTCCTTTTTGTTTTGACTATCTTTATCAAAAAGCAACCAAACAAAAGCATCGAATAAAGTTGTCTTTCCAGTTGCGTTATCACCAAATACTTTTGCGTTTTCTCCATTAACCTCTAGGGAAAATGACCTTACGCCTTTAAAATTCTTTAAATCCAAACGGTGTAGGATAATTGTTTTCATTATGCTGAAACCCCCTCTTTCTTCCCTAACTGAACGTATTTCATAAACTGTTCCTTCGTTTTAAACTGAAAAACTGGAGTTCCATTAGGTTTAATAGAAATTTGTCCACCTGATCGTGATAATCTTTTTTGGTCAAATTTGGTTCCACTAAAAGTCAATTCAATCATTTGTTAATCTCCTCTCATTGAAAATTGGAGGCAATTACGATAAAATGAATTAATAGCTTTTATTTCGTAATTACCGATGACTCGTGTTCCAGCACGGGTCATTTTTTATTTGATTTAACATATATCCTCCTTTCTAGTGTGCTTTGTCACACTGTCTTAACCAGGAATGAAGAGAACAAGATCATAAAAGGGGGGATGGAATTACTTCCTCAACATTCCTAGTCAAGACGGCAAGACAAAACTTGCCGAACATATTTTCTTATGTTAGTATTTAATTACACCTAATATCTGCGCAGTGAGTTAAAGCTCGAATCTTTAGCTCACTGCTTTTTTTGTGCAACTTTTTAATATAACTTGCTTCTCAAAACTAGTAAGTGATAGCCAATGCTTAACTTTGATTACCAATGCTTGTCCCTCCTTATGAAACAACTCTATTAACTATGGATAAATCTATTCCGCGCTTAGCGAACTCTTCTACCGTTTCACATAATCGATCATGATGTTCTTTTCTGCTATGTAACTTCTCGATTTCTCGAACGGAATTTATTAAATCAACACAAGTAAGTTTTACTTCTTTCAAATCTCCAGAAGTTAATTTTTCTTCTATACGACTGATACAAGACCAAGCAGCTCTATATTCTGATATAGCTTGCTGTACATCTTTTTCTAAAAAATCATTCTTATTTAAACCCATAAAATCATTCCTCCTACCAACATAGTTAAAGCTTGAGCTAATGCATTTACATCCACTCCACACAACATTGCTGCAACTGCCTCCGGTGCCCGTGTTACTTGAAACCACCTAATCGCATCAGCTAATTTCAATTCAAGTTTGTCATTTTCAAGCCTAGACACTGCGCTTCGAGATAAATATATCTTCTCGGCCAATTCCTCTTGACTTAATCCCGCTTTAATCCTTACTTGGCGGAGGATTTTTCCGAATGTCATCGAAATCACCTCCCTTTTGTGCAGTATCTGCACATGTGCAAAAACTGGACAGACTTTCCTACTAAAAGCTCTTAAAATTTTTATATGAAGAAACTAGTATTTTTCATGTACAGGCAGCAGTGATTTGCCGCCTATGACACTTTCCTTGGAATCCAGTTTTCTATGTATCTCAATGCTGTCTGGAGTTCCTTTCGTTTTAAATCTTTATAACTAGCAACACCAAATCTATCTTTTATTTCACGGTGCAACTCACGAAATAGTTGTGGTCTGTTTTGTGGGTTATCGCAAAGTTCGTACACTTTTGTTGCTATACCTTTTTGCAGACGACGTTGTTCACCGTGATCTAAAGTAATTTGTTCTTCTACTTTGTAATTAACATCTGTAATTAACTTTCTAAGTTCATGCTGCTCTTTGACAATGGACTCATGGCCTTCAACTAGGTCAGCTGTCGTCCTCAATACAGTTACAAGTGCTTGGTCTTTTGATAGTGGAACTACCTTTTCTTTAATGTGATAGTATTCATCTACTAATCTTTCATAAGCATCCCATGCTAAATCTGTATTTAGTGACTTTGCATGTAACCATGCACCTTTTTCTGTCCAGAGGTACAAAACGGATGCGAATTTTAGGCTGTCGTCAATTTGACGTGACCCTTTAAATGCTTTTAACTCTTCACCAGTTAAAGCGTAATAATGCTTTCCTTGAATGTATCTATCTGCATTTCTTTGAAAGTTTCTATTAATGATCTTGCTATCTGTTCCAAAGGATTCTGCAAGTTGTGACGTGCTTAATACACGCTGACCATTTTTCTCAATAATTTGTAAATGTTTCATCCTTTAGCCTCCCATAATGCTTGTCTATTTATTAAAGGGCGAAGCAATTACATGTAGCGCAATTTAATTGCTTCAATTGCTAGTTTCTTAATGGAATCGTCTAGATAGTCCATATCACCAAGATTCACTTTGTTTCTTTCATTGAATAAATGAAGTGCTAGTTTCAACATGAATTTCTCACTCTCAGACCACGGGCCTGATACTTTTCTAAGGAGACCAATTTTTATGGTCCCTTCCGATAAATCAAAGTATTTTGTAGTAAAAACTTGCTGTAGTTTGTAATGATTTTTAAATAAGTGAATTACACTACGCCAGTACCGGTCATTTAATAAGGACGAAGGTATTTTATTCATTAAATTGCTTCCTCCAATACTTTTTGTTCTTGGTCCCTAATCCAAGCATCAATTGCTTCAATAGAGAAAAGGATTCGTCTCCTTACACGAAAGTGTGGAATTTGTTTTTGTCTAACCATTGTGTAAATAGTGTCAGAGTGAACACCTAAATATTCAGCAACATCCTGAACGTTCAGAGTTTTCTTAGGCATAGCTTTCACCTCCTATAAATCGTGTTTATCGATTATTTTTAATAAATCGTTTATTGCAGCTGATGTTTTGTATGTTTCGTCTTTGCTTAGGCTGTAAACAATTTGCAAGATGTCAGTTTTAATGGATGACTGTAGAAGCTCATCGATGTTGTCCATTTTGGACCTCCTGTGCAGGTATTCCCTTCCTATTTGTCGAATATTGACAATGGAAGGAGGTGGAATAATGGCTGTCTATTTTATAACCTACGATTTGAATAAAACAGGGCAAAATTATGATGACCTTTACGAGAAAATAAAAGAATTTGGTGATTGGTATCACTTTATGAAATCGTGTTGGTTTGTAAGTGTTAACTATGAAACTTGTGAATCCATTAGAGAAAAACTAATATCTGTCATGGATAACAACGATTACTTATTCGTAGATCAAGTTACTTCAAATCGAGACGGCTGGTTACCTCAAGATGTTTGGGATTGGTTAAGACAAAGACTCTAATCTTTATATGGGTTAGCTATATTTACTTCTTCTTTATTAGGAGAGAACTCTATAGCCGCCGTTGGCGCGGTGGCTTCCCTTACATGTAACTTCTTAATTAATTCAATCGCTTTCAATAGCTCAACATCTGTCATTCCTTCAAGCTTTGCTAGTTCGATAATTGATGTTGCATTAATTAAAGTAGTTTGAATTTGTTTTCTTTGGTTGGATAGATTCAAAATTGTCACCTCCAGTTAGTGTATAAAGAATAGAAAGGTACCGAAATTAAATGCCAATATATCTAATTGCTTACGATTTGAATGCACCAGAAACTGAAAATATTTCGATGCTAGCTTTTTTAAATACAATCGGAACCGCCATTCCTGTATTAAAAAATGCTGCTTTTGTTGCTACTGAATTAACCACTCAAGAGATTCATGTCCAAATTCACGAACACTCCGAATACAAAGAAGAGTGGGTTATTACCAAATTAGATAAGGAATTTACGGGTTCAGCTAAAAATGTTGATGCGCTGAATAATTTTCTTAGAGCAAATTACTTTAGCTGATTTTCCAAGCAGATTTTTTGTTGGCATCCTCTCTGATACATTTCGTATCAAGCGAGACCTGGAAAAGGTCAGGAAAAAGTATTCTATCAGAAACTCCATAGAATGCTTCGAATTTCAACATCGTTTCTCTTCCTGGATTCCTTAAACCTTTTTCAATTTTTCTAACATACACTGTTGATATACCAATCGCTTTAGCGACTTGTTCTTGTGTAAGGTCTTTCTTTTGTCTTTCAAGAACTAGCCTATCTCTCAAAATGTTCACCTCGTTTTTTTGATACGTTTTGTATCACTTGTTATATCGATTATAAATGATACGTTTTGTATCGTCAACTATTTTTGATACATTTTTTATCAATACTTTATTTCGATACAAATTGTATCTATAATGTAATTAAGAAAAGTTTTCTGAAAGGAATAAGATATATGATTGGGAATAGATTAAAGCAACTGAGAGGGGATAAATCCCAAGAAGAAGTTGCAAAAAAAATTGGTATCTCAAGAGCCCGCCTTTCCCATTACGAAACTGGACGAAGCGAACCGGATACTGAAATAATTCAAAAGTTAGCGACTTATTATAATGTCAGCACTGATTATTTGCTGGGTATCTCTTATTACAATAATAGTAATGGTAGTCACGACAGACTTAATGTAGGAGAAGAAAGAGAACCATACGGAACTCAATATCATACTAAACCAGAACAATTACTAACTCCCGAAGATCTAAAAGTCCTCGAAGAAATAAAAAAACATCCAGTCCTTTTCCACGATCTAGCAAACGCACCTGAGAAAAAAATTAAGCAACTTATTAAGATGTGGGAATTCATCAAGAAGGACCTAGAAGAAGATGACGACCACGACGAAATTATTGAAGATTAATAAGCTACCCGTAAAATAGGTAGTTTTTATTACACCAAGGAATGAGAAATTTATGCAGATAAGTAATATCTTACAAACAACAACCAGTGATTGGTGGGAAGATAGAGCGAATAAAGTACTATCCCATTTCAATTTTTCCAATCCGGATGAAATAGATATGTACGATATATGCTGGAAGTATGGGGTAAAGATTAAACCATTGGACAAGCATTTCTATTACGGAGAAATTAGGGATGGAATTAAGGCTATGTCGTTCCCAAAAGAAAGTGGCCGACGTGGTGTTATTTATCTAAAGCCTGACTTAGATCCAATCGAGAAAAAGATAATATTAGCTGAAGAGTTTAGCCATTGCTACTCCCACCACATTTCACAAGTTTCAATGAATAGTAGCTTAATAGCAAAGACCGAAGCACAGGCAAAAAGAATGGCAGCATACTTACTTATGCCTTTTAAGTTTCTAAAGAATGTTTTTGCTGCAGCTGCAGATGAGGCTATAATGATTTCTGATATTGCAGACTACTTTCTCGTTACAGAGGAATTAGCTAGGTACCGTTTAGAACTTATTTATAACCGTCGTGTTGATGGGTTTGGGACAACTGTTAATGGTAAGTTAGGTAGTATTAAGTGGATTTAATAGATTAATATTTTTTTTTGCCATAAACATAGTTCTATTTGCTTATTTCGTTAGAAAATAGACTTTGTTCTAATGTTTGGCATTCTAGTACATTGGAAAAATTTATTTATTCTTTACTACGGAGGATCCAAAATGATTCAAACAGATGAAAAAAGTTTAATAACACCAAAAGAACTCGGTATCTCTAATAAAGATATTATTGTGAAGAAAGTATGTGGGATTAATGTAAAAAAATTTAGAAACATGTCTGAAACACATATAGATTTATCTGACAGAATTACTCTAATTTCGGGTCATAATGGGACTATGAAATCAACCTTAATTGGATTATTCGTACAAAGCTTTAATTCTGATGTAGAAGATCTTTTTGGTGCTGACCTAAAGACAAAATTCGGTGAGATTTTTAAGTTATCTACTATATATGACAAAGATAAATATGAATATGACTTAATTATTCAGGACAATAACGGGTTAAACATTAAAGTACCAGTTTACACAAAACCTAGAAGTAAAGCAGATCCAAGTCCAAGGATAGTAACTGGGGGAAACACAGGGAAGGACGGCAATTTAATATACAATACAAATTTCTTGAATCTGAATAGATTATATTCAATCCATACAACAAATTCCAAACCATATCCTTTAACCTTATCTGAAGATGAACAAAATTTTGTCGCTAAATTTTATAATATTGTCTTACAAAAAGAGTCATATAAAAAAATGGAAACAGTTAGTGATAAACAAATAAAAAAAACATTTGCTCCAGCTGACAGTACATATAATTATGAATCAATTTCTTCTGGAGAAGACAATTTAGGTAGAATAGCTAACAGTTTAATATCCTTCATGAGATTCAGTAGACTTAAAAAAGAAAATCAGCAATGTTTTAATGGTATATTTTGTATAGATGAGATGGAAGTAAGTTTACATCCTGTTGCCCAAAAGAACTTATTTGATTTCTTGTACAAATGGGCAAATCAGTACAAAGTCCAAATAATTGCCACAACTCACTCTTTACCGTTGATTAGACATTCTATCGAAGGAGAAAACCATGGGAAAGAAATAAAAAATTATTATTTATCAACACTTTATACTGATCATATTGATGTTATCAAAAAGCCATCTTATGAAAATATATACAAAGAACTTACCTTCGATTTTAACCATACAAAAAAAGTTGAAATGCCTAAGATAGATATATTATGCGAAGACGAGTTGGCTAAAAAATTCATTAGATATATGATTTCAAAACAAGATATTCTTAATAGAATTAATTTTATACCTTTTGATGATACAAATGGTTTTCCATTCACTTTTTTAACAAAACTTTGTAATACTGCTAGCTCCTTTGTAAAAAACACTATTATTGTATTTGATGCAGATATTACTGAAAGTGATTTAAAAAAAATAAAAAAAAGGGAGAACATATTACGACTTCCTGACCATTCAAAACAATTACCTATTGAGCAACTATTTATTAGGTATATATACAATAAAGATAAGAATGATGAAGTTTTTTTAAAAACGCTTAAGATGCCCAAGGCAGCATTCATAAAGACACTAACCGATGACAATATTTATATAACAGATGAGGATTCATTTAAAATTATTGAGTCGAGGCATTTTAAGAAATGGTTTAAAAACAATGATTGGATTGTAAAAAAACTATTTAATTCATTTGCTAAAAGTGTTAATGGCAGAGAAGAATTTGTTGAGGAATTAGTTGATAAATTAAATAAAATTAACATTAGAAACGGATATCCTGAAATAAAATTTTAATCACTTTCGCTAGACTTCATTTAATTAATTCGCTAGTATATAAAACATTAGATAAACAGGAAATGAAAGAAGTGATTTTATGGCCACATTATCCCCCTTACGATACCCGGGTGGCAAAGATAAAACCTACAATTACGTAAGGTACTTAGTTCGTAATAATAATATTTCTACTTATATTGAACCATTTGCAGGGGGAGCTTCCGTTGCGCTTCGTCTATTACTTAACGGTGATGTTCAAAAAATCATTATTAACGACTATGATAGAAGTATTTACGCTCTTTGGAATACTATCATAACGAGGCCACAAGAGTTAATTTATCTTATTGAAAATACGCCCATTTCAATGGAAGAATGGTATTTCCAAAAAGAAATACAGCAACAAAAGGAAATTGCAGACGAACTTTCTCTTGCTTTTTCAACTCTTTTTTTAAATCGAACAAATCGTTCTGGGATAATTAAAGCCGGGGTTATTGGTGGTAAGGCCCAAAATGGGCAGTACAAATTAGATTGTAGATTTAATAAAAAGAAAATAATAAAACGTGTAAGAGATATTTCTGCAAAGTCTGATTGCATACAAGTTTATAAAATGGATGCAAAAGACTTTATTCCTAAAGTAATTAAATACACTAGGAATTCTCTTACGTTCTTTGATCCTCCTTATTTTGAAAAAGGACCAGAATTGTATACAAATTTTTATACACATTTAGATCATTTAGAATTAGCACAAGTAATAAAAAAGCATATGTCAAATAGATATTGGATATTAACATATGATATTGCGGAGCAAATCGAGAAACTATATATGAATTTTGAACATGAAAAATATTATTTAAATTATTCAATATCAACTCCTTCAAAAGGGCAGGAATTTATTTTTTTCTCAAAAAAAATTAATAAAGGTGATATTAATAGCTTTCTTAATGTAGTTTAATTAGCATGTTTAGGTTTATTTCTAGATAAGTTTAAATAACAAAAAATGTCCTTGTCACTTGTGTAACGACAAGGATTTCTTTTACTAATAAAACAGAACATATATTCTTTTTTTATTATACTTTACCGTTTAATTTAAAGGAGGTTGTTCCATGGCAAGTTTCCAACAGAGAGGAAAAAATTCGTTCTTATTAACTGTTGAAGCAGGATACAATTCAAAGGGTAAACGTTTGAGACGGACTAAAACTATTAAAATAGAAGATGAATCACTTCTAAAAACAAAAAAGAAACTAAAAGACTACTTAAACCAGGAATTATTGAAATTTAAAATGGAAGTTGAGGCTGGCGAATATATAGCACCTGAAAAGACAATACTGGCAGAGTTTATAAATGACTGGGAAAAGAAATACGCTGAAAAAGAACTAGGCGAGCAAACTCTTGATGTTTATAGTAGGCATATTAAAAATCACATACTTCCCAATTTAGGACATATGAAACTAGATCAAATTAAACCAATTCATATTGTAAACTTTTTAGATCAATTAAAAAAGGTAAATGGAGATCCTTTGGAAGTAAGTACAGTTCAGTATATTTATAGAGTATTAAGAAATATACTACAAAGAGCAATGGATTGGAAAATAATAAAAGAAAATCCGGTTGCTAATGTAAAAAAACCTAAAAATAATGCAATAGATAAAGAAGTTAATGTCTATAATGAAAGCGAAGTACAACTATTGTTTAATGCTGTTCAAAATGAACCATTACACTGGAGGGTATTCACTTCTTTAGCTTTAGCAGCTGGCCTTCGCCGAGGTGAGTTATTAGGACTAGAATGGTCAAATATTAATTTCGAGGAAGGTACAATTAGAATAAAACAAGTTGTAGGATTCGGAAGAAATGGAAAAGCAATTCTTAAAAAACCAAAGTCAAAAACTTCTAATCGTATCATTTCCCTTCCCCCTTCTATTGTATTAGAGCTTAAAGATTTTCATAGAGAGTGGAAAAAAGAGAAAATGAGAATGAGAGATCAATGGATAGAGGAATTTCATGAATTTGTTTTTTGTAATGAAAATGGGAAACACTTTTATCCTTCCACACCGTCAACCTGGTGGAGAAGATTTATTAGTAGAACCAATATAAGATATATCCGTCTACACGATTTACGGCATACCTCAGCTACACTTCTCATTAACCAAGGAGTGCACGCAAAAATAATATCTGCCCGATTAGGTCACGCAGATATCCGAATTACTATGGACACATATGGACACGCTTTACACACAGCTGATCAAGAAGCAGCAAACAAATTGGATGGTATTTTTTCAAAGCAAAAAACTGCAGAAAAATGATTCCGTCAACAATTCGTCAACAAACCTGGTTTACTCTATTTTTTAGCTATAAAGCAAAATGCCTAGAACCGTTGTGGCTCTAGGCATTACGAGTATGATCTGAGAGGGATTCGAACCCCCGACCCCTACCCTGTCAAGGTAGACAAGCAGTATCCTCACATAATCATCAAGTCCTTCAAGTACTGATAAATCAACATTCCGATACTCCCTAATATCCTATAGATTCTTGACATTATTTTTATTTCGTTACTTTTTTGTTACCTTTTTCGACTTTAATCACTCGTCCTCTCCAAAGAAATTCTCGATTATTAATTCAGCATTATGTACCTTCATAGTTGCTACGATTTCCCCAGTTACTGGATCAACTACATTTAAAATCCTACCTTGCTCTTCAACCTTATCCATTTTCATTTCTGCTTCTAACTTAGCCATATGTTCCTTATTAGATTCTACCTCAATAGAAACATCTAATTTTAATGTACCGTATACCTCATTTTTCGCTTTAACATTTTTCATCATTATACCTCTCCCTTTTTGTTTTATTATTTGTACTTCTTTACTTCACTTTCGCCTACTTTTACAAGACCGAAATTATATTGGTTTATATTTGTGCAAACTTTAGTTAGATAATCAGCTAAACTCATGTTAATAAGCATTTCTTTAACGTCATTCAATAATTTTTCTGTGTTTTTAAATTCAACATGCTCAGCCAATGTGTAGAAAACATATGGATTATCAGCTTCTATAAAGTAGTTTGCTTTGTCAGTCTTTTTTACTTTAATCATATAGACTGATTTGTTTTCCCTATAAATTGCATGGTCATCATTTATCAATAAACCATCGAATACTTCTTCAAAGTGTACTTCAACTTTAATCATTGTTTATATCCTTCCTTTTCAATTTGTTGGAGCCTCAAAGCTTTATACACTTTCAAGCGTTGATTGCGATATTTATAAGCTCTAGGTTGCCTCTTTGCTGGATGAATACTTATTCTTTCAGCTACTTTTTTAAGATAGTAAGCAATACGATGCGTTACTTCCTTATTCACCTCTTCACCTCCGTTTATTTTTATAAACTTATCTTTAACTTTCTAAAGTTATTATACAACTAACTAAAAGTTAAAGTCAACTACTTATTTTCATTTTTTTAAACATCTGCTACAATAAAGTAAAGATAACTTTAGAAAAGGGTAGGGGAGTGTATTAAATGATTTCTTATGCACCATTGATGGCGACATTACATAAAAAGAAAATAACTAAGACTGATTTACAAAAAATGATTGAGGTTTCTTCTGCAACATTAGCTAAAATAAGTAAAGATGAGTATGTATCAATGAAAGTTATAGACGAAATATGCGAAAAGTTAGAATGCAAAATTGAAGATGTTATAGTCCATGTAAAAGAAGAAGACCACCAATCATAATTGATCAGTGGTCTTTTAATTATTTTTTAGTGTCATTTTAATAAATTTCTCTACGTTCAATTTTCCTTTGAGTAGCACGATCTCACCATTGTCTCCAATATTTATTTTATCTATATCATCAATTGTTTCGCCTTGCATATTTAACATCTTTACTATTAATTGAAAAGATTCATCCTCAATATTATCAGCATCCAACTTACTCAACACTTTCTTTTTGATTTCATCTAGCTCTTCTATTTCATTTTTCTTCATTTCCATTCTCATCCTTATTAATCTTTAACCTAACTACAGTTTTACCTTCTTTTTTATTTACATACTCTACAAACCATTCCGCAAGAATATCAGCTGGATCTTCTTCTCCATACTTAATATTATTTACTTTAATTTTTTTTGGTTCTCGCTTCATTTCTTCCTCCATTTAGTTTAATTATGCTCCTTCTAACAAGCTTTCGATTTCTTCCCAATGTCTACCGTACATTCTGGAATGCCTCTGAGTTAAAAATGAATTATTATATGGCTCATACCTTTTATAAGAAGGTTTTAGCATCTGTACCATAAAAGCAGGCTTTCTTTCTCCTCCAAAATTTAAAATACAAATTGCATGTCTTGTATCTTTTGTGTTAGGGATATTTAACGCTGTTTCTACATCAATTGGTTTTAATTCCTTTTCTAATTTCTTAAACGTTTCCTCATTGTCGCTTTTAAATAGCATCCAGTGTACACCACCAGAAATAAGATCCTTCTCTATTTCTTTTATTTGTCCTAAATAATGACATGCAAATATACTTCCTAGTCGTTCTTTTCTCCCCTGTACTGCTATTCTAGCCAATAATTTAGCTAAACCATCATTACCGGATAAATAAGTTTGAGGCTCATTAAAAATCATAAATGCACCGTTAGATTGATCTTCTGTTTGCATTAATAATCTAGTCATTAAAACCTTTAATGTTATCCAATGTACCAACGTCCTTACTGCAACCGTTGACAAGATTCTATCAGGAACACGGAAGATAACAACTTTCCCCTCCTTCATCCACTTTTCAAAATTTAATTCCTCTTTAGGTGGTTGTGCAAAGATTTCAAACAGAGTATTATCACCAAAGAATTCATCCAAGCGATTTAAAATAGGCTGCGCTTTACTATCTATTGCTTTTTGACCGTCCCTAGTACACTTATACTCTCTTGACTTTTCATTCCCATCTTTATCTCTCTTTATAACTAACTCATATTGACTGATAAACTTTTCAATCTCTTCTGCTAACCTAATTTTCTTTTCTTCTCGTAGCCTTTTAGCTGTTTCTTCTCTAAAATCCTCATCTTCAATTAATCGTTTGATATTATATAGATTTCCATTAGATGCTTTAGCAAAATCTCTTAGTATCTTTCTACTTTGTCCCATTCCTTCTATATCTCCAAAGAAGTCAATTAATTCATTTGCAAATCTATCCTCACCTTTACGACCTAACTTCTTCATTACTTCAGTTAAATCAAGTGGTGGTAAGTAATTCTCATCTGATAAGTCAATATCAATTATTTTATCTGGTGGTAATGTATCGCGAATACCGTTGGCCATTCCTTGAAGACCTTCTTTATTTACTTGATCTATTACAAAAAATGATAAGCCATGATTTAACGAACCTTCAGTTACAAAGTTTTGTATAGCTGTATCTTTGCCTCCACCCATTCCACCTAGATAAACATATCCTTTATAAAATTCTTCTGGATTGGTAACAGGTATAGATATAGGGAAATTATTAGCCTTATGTTCACTATGTCCAATTAAAATGCCATTTTGTTTTGCACTAGTTTTCCTTTTCTTCTTACCATTAGACTTGATGTTATTACTTCCTATACTAACTTTAATACCATCAATCTTCACATGTTCTTCCGTGTTCTTATGAATAAAGATACTCGGTATATCTGTTTCTACTTTCTTGTTTGTCTTAATGTAGTCATCAAACCTTCTTTGTAAATCCGCAGTAGGAAGTTGTATGAACCTACCTAATTCATCACAAGATATAAGGTTAGGGTTAATATCGGTTTTAGTTCTTTTGGATAATTGAAAGGTATTTAACTCTTCAATTATTTCGTGCTTACGACCTTTAATTTTTATATCTTTTCCTCTTATATTCGTTTCAAAACCACCAAATTTTAATTTAGATACTTTCAACTCGTTATTTTCATTTAATTCACTGTAAGCACTTGTCAAAGCATTACCGATATTATCACGATTAAATTTTCTTTCACTACTGACCGCAACTCTAATATGCGATCTCCAGACACTTGCATTTGCTTTTTCTTTTGTTCGTTCGGATATTTTTAGAGTTTGTATATCTTCTTGCAATTCATTTTTATGTTGAATTTCCTTATTATCAAACGCTTTACTATTAGGGGAAAATACATTATTGAATGCGTTTAGTACATCTTTTAACAAATGTAAAACTTCATTAGCTATAGCAACAAATGCTTTACTGATTGCCCCCATTAAACGCTTCCCACCAGCATTAGGTCTTTTGGGGATATAGCCTTTAGATATTTTCTTTAATGCCCAAGAGGAGTTACCTAACCATTTTTCTCGACTTTCCCTTTCATTGCATATACTGATCCTTGCAAAGTCTCCTTCCTCCATTTCATCTATCGTATTGAGTAATGTACCAATTGGAGTATTTTGTAATTGGTGGTTAGTATTTAAAGAAAATATATCATGATGAGCGTATTTCATTTCATAAACATCTGTATTTTTAAAGTTAACATGTAAAGAATCACTACTAACCTCTTCCACTGTAGTTCGCCATCTATTCTCAACTATCCCCTTCATCTTATCTGCCATCGTTTCAGTGGTAGTAAAGTAAAATTCTATCTTCTTACCTTCATTTGTATTTTTCATAATCATGTCAAACCAAATGTAATCCTTTGGCCTAAATGTTACTTTCATTCCGTCCTTTTGTACCCACTCTAATCTACTTTGGAAGCTGTGATACAGTTCATATGCTTTGTGTAACGCATTCCACATATGTCTATTTTGTGAGTTAGACATGTTTAAATGTGGAATTAGTCGATATGTCTTATAATTGTTGGGGGTTACTTCAAAGAAATCGCTCCACTTTATTGTGCTTATCTTTTTGTTTTTCCACATTTTCATACCAACTCCTTCTAACTATTTGCATTAGCCAACCATGCAACAGCACCAACTAAACCAAAAGTATAAAAAGTTAATGTTTTAGGTAATTTGATTCCAAGACAAATTAACAAGCCAGTCAATACGGTAACAATCATAAACATGTCAGGAAGATACAATGTAAACATAGTTAATAATTCATTAGTTCCGTTCGCAATAGCTTCTCCTATTGGTTTTAAAATGAAATTAACTTCACTTTCGATAACTTTATCAGCGAAATCATTGTATCCTTGTAATAATTTTTCACCAATCCCCATATCTTTATTGGTCATACTGATAAGATCATCTGCGTAGTGAGTAGGGTTGATATATTCGCCAGTTGACCCATCTTTCAATGCAAAGTGTAAATGATACCCTCCATTCTGACCGACTACATTACCAGTATTACCACTTAGTCCTAGCAAATCGCCTTTTTGAATTAACTGCCCTTTTTCAACTGAAATTGATGACATATGTGCATAAATCCCTGTTGTATCATCAGAAAACTTCACAAATACAGCATTACCGATACTATCATGGTTATAAACAACATTCTCTACTACACCATCTGCTATACTTTGTAACTCAGTACCATTTGGAAAGTTAATATCTATTCCAGTATGAGGATTGTTTCTAAAACTCTCCTTTGCTCCAAATTCGCTTGTTATTTTGAATTTCATTGTATTACCAACCGTTACCGCCTCCATAAACCCTCCTCCTTATATTGTTTTAAGGAAATCTCTTATGTCTGTAGCATGTCGAGCAAGAATATAACCCGCAGCTATATAAATAATTCTTTCTATTGCTTGTGTCCTCCAACCAAAAGCCCATGTTCCACCACAAATAACTAAAGCTAACACGACTCCACCATCAAAAATATTCATAAATACTTGATAAAGCTCATCAAACGCACCTGTTCCAACAGCAGCAGTAGTTGATGCCAAAACTAACTTAGGTGTACCTATAACACAGTACATCGTTGTTGCTTTAGATATTTTTTTATAAACCTCCCTATCCTTCTTTTTAATATAGTCCCCCTCATTACAAAAACGTCTGAAATCTAATGTCTCTTGACGTTTATTTAACATTTTGGTCACTCCTCGATGTATAAGTTTTTTCTAACGGAACAAACTAATAGTAAAACGAAAGGACGTGTTTTTAATGCCTGCATTTGCAATTGGTGTTCTTTTAGGGTTAATCGTTAATGGTATTGAAAAACTTATCGGTGGTTAATTTCTTTTTGGAATAAATGGTCTAGCTGGTTTAACTTTAGACTCTTCAGCTCTCTTTTGAATAAGAGGGCTATTTATCTCTTCTTTTTTGATTTGTGCTACATCATAAATTGATTTCTTTGACATTGTTATTACTTCTTTTTCGATTTCTTCTGTCATAACTTCACTTTTGACCGGTTCTTTCCTCTCTATGTCAGCTAAAATTAACTTTTTCACATAACCACTAAAATTTCTTCTTGCTATGTGCTTTAATATTTTTTTATCTTTTTCATTTTTCTTGTTAAAGGAAACTGATTTGATTTTTTTATTCTCACTCATTTGATTTCCTCCCTTTTCCCTTATTGCTATATACTATTACCGGTAATAAACCATTTTGCATGTACAATTAAAAAAATAGTTAAAATTTTATCATTATAGTTGAAATCGCATAAAATAAAGGGAATTTTATAAGTGAAATTGAATTTATTAATAAAGATATAAATAGGGGAAATGTATATGGAATTAAAATGTAATCTAAAGTGGTTAATAATTAAAGCTGGTTTAACACAAACTGAAGTTGCAGAAAAAATGGGGATCACACCTCAACAACTTAACACATGGGTTTCTATGAAGAAGTTTCCAAGAATAGATAAAGCAATGGAGTTATGTAGGATTATAGGATGTACCTTAAATGATTTATACGAGGTAATTGGTAATAGTGGTACTTTCGAGGACAAATAAAAACTACCCCTTCTTTGGAGTAGTTTGAGTTGAAAAAGCTATTCGCACACGCTGTTTGTGCTACTAGCTTATGCCGGTGTCGTGATAAAAATGCAAGTACATTATTAAATTTAGAAACCTCCCACTTAAAGTGGGAGATTTTACTTCTGTTCCCTAACTTCTTCAAAGAACCAGTATTTGTTTATTATCTGTTCGTATGTACCAATATCAGTAATTTTTTCTGTAGGTTGTTGATAACAATTCATGTGAGTTAGAGTGTTAATCCAGTTCAAAACAACAACATCATCATCTTGTAGTGGAATTCTACAATTACCACAGTGAACCCTACGCATGAATAAATCACCTTTCCTTATAACAAAATATACAATTATAATTTAAGAGTTGTCTGAATATTTGTCAATATGCTTTTTTAAAGTAAATAATTGAAACTAAAATATAGATGAACCGTATAATAAAGTACAAGCTAATAAATCTTTTTGAGGTGTAATTTATGAGTATCATATCAGAGTTTCTAAACTCAACAGAAATGAGAGCATTAGATGTAATAATTATTACAGTAATAAGTTCTTTAATTTTTTGGCTAATGACTGGTTTGTTAAGCAAGCTTGGAAGATTAATCCGTAGTTTTATCACCAGGATATATAAACACTTAAATTACTTATTTAGAAAATATGTTTTATTTAAAATAAGCACTGAAGATCTCTTTGCTTACTCCAAAAGGATAAGTAATGGAGAAAATCTGAAATGGTATGAAAAAAGAGCTTTTGATAAATTCAATAATCGCTTTAAAGAAGAGACAAAGCGTATAAAAACATTTGAAAAATAAAAATAGCGTGTAATTGGTACGTTTTAAAGCAATACGCTTCAATTTAAGGGATATTTTTTAAACGTAATATAAATACACTCGAAGCTAAAATAGTTCTTAAAAACTCCTGAAACTTTATAAAAAGCTACACGTATTTATATTAATTATTTTGGGGAGGACGAATACATGAGTATTAATAAAACAAGGGGATGGCTTTATCTAATTGCCAAAATATTAGGAGATGTAAACGCAGTAAAAAAGGGGAAAGTCGGAAAGAGGATTGCAAGGAGAGCAGCCGGTAAAGCTACTGGTAGAGCGTTGGGGAGATTATTTAAATAGTTCTTGATAATACAAGAAATTTGGGGAGATACTAGTGGACTTAAACTTTTTATTACCATTTATGGCGCTAATAGGTGTTATTGTAGGATTCATCTTAAACTGGTTTAAAGAATTTATTCAAAATAAACCAAGAATTAAAGTTAGTCTAAACGATTCGGGAGGCAAATTTAATTATTATAAAACAGTGAAAAATAACATAGGAGGCGTTTGGCATGAGCGCTCAATACCCGAAGAAGCACGCTTCTTAAAATTATACAACTTAATTAATGTATATAATATTGGGAAATTAAGCAGTGGGATAAAAGGAGTAGATGTTGAAGTATGCGTTAATGATTATTGTAGATACTTTACTCCCGAATTAAAGATTGACGGAAAAGTTAATAAGGATTTTACCTTTAATGTTCCTACAGGGAGTATTTGCACTTTAGAAATTAATTTAGAAATAAAAAAAGATGAAAACACACAATTTTTATTCAATGAAGATGTAATTATTGATGTTGATAGTAAGAACCGGTTAATTTTTATTCTTATCCTTACAGATATTTACAACAAGAAACACAAGGTAACAATAGAACCACTTGCATTTGCTACTGCTGAATAAATAAGTGTGTATTTAGCTCATTCCAAAGCCTAACAGTACAAATAAGAAGAGATAAAAGCCTAGTCTTTATAATTAGTCTAGGCTATTTTTGATAGTCTGAGAGCACTTCTTTTTCGTTTAATCGGTACTCTATATTGCTTCCCTTTCAATTTACCTTTTGAATTGTAATACTCACCCATTTGTGCAAAGTCAGGATAGTAACGTTTTATTCTTTTCATAACTTCCTTTGATTCTGTATATAAAGCATAGTGTTCATTATCTAATTTCCAAAAGTTTTCATTTTGCATATTAATTCCTCCTTTAAATAAAAAATACCCCTCCAATTAAGGAGAGGTTAAATTCTCGTTGTTACCATACCCATGTTTTCCATTTTATTGATAAGCCTTCCAAACGAATTTTTTGAAATTCTAGCTAGTTCTCGCTCATCTAAGTTAGTCTTGGAGTTAATTGTAATCGGCATTTCAATATGTATTTCTTGGTTGTTGGTACGATTATTATTGGTAGTTGTTCCACCACCTAATAATCTATCTTTTAGTCTGTTATAAACAGCGTCAGCAAACGGATCCATTTGTTTACCTACAAGTGGGACAATAGCCTCTTTCCCTGCTTCACCAAGTCCAGCAATAGTTGGTTGGTCAAAGAATCCACCGTATTTATGCCATTTAATATCAAACTTTGGAATAGGTATTCCCCAACCGTTTTTCTCCATATTTACAGATACTTTCGGCAGTTTTAACTTTGGTAATTCCCATTTAAAATTAAAGGCTTCCTTTATTTTCCCTATCATTTCACGTACTTTATCAACTGCATTTTCAACAGGCGAAATAATCGCATCTTTAATTTTATTAAAAATTCGCTTAATATTTGAATAAGCAGAATCTATGGTATTACCTACTTTTTCGAAGGATGAAGAAAAGAATTCACGGACAAAATCAAGTCCTGTTGAAATTGTCGTTTTTACTGTTTCAATCGCTTGAGAAATAATTCCAGTCAGGATTTTTTTAACTCCTTCAGTTATTTTTTGTATTCCTGACCATGCTTTATCCCAGTCCCCGGTAAGTATACCTAGTACCGTATTTACGACTCCGAGTATAACATCTAAGGTTCCAGAAATTACCTTTTTAATATTTCCAAAGGTTTTAGAAATATAGCTGAGGTATTTTTCACCGTATTTTTCCCATAAACGAGAAATAAAAGTGACCGTAGTATCTATGATTTTACCTATAGAAGACATTATAGAGCTTATCGTTTCTCCCATTTCAGAAAAAGTACCATCTGAATCACCTTGCATTATTGAAATCTTATCTCGGAAGAAATCAATAATTCCAGTTACAATTTCAAACGTTTTATCAAATGCAGTTTCTAGAATTGGTAGTACCTTTTCAGCAATATTTAAAATAAACTCACCTACAGGAATTAAAGCAACCATTGCTTTATCTTTAAACATTTGAAATCGTTCACCAAAAGTAAGTGTGTCTTCACCAGCTTTATCAATGGTTTCACTACTACTCGCTATAATACCTTCAAGCTCTTCAATAGAAAATGCACCACTACGAATCATTTCAGCCATTTCAGAACCAGCTTTTGTTCCGAAGACTTCCATAGCCTTTCCTGTTGCTTCACCTGCATCTTCCATGTTTTGAATCTCTTTAATAACTTGAGGCAATACTTCAGCTGGATTTTTACCTTCCTTTGCAATGTTTGCGATTCCCTTAGAAAATGCTCCCATCGCTTTATCAGCATCATAACCAGCAGCTTCTAAGTTACCCATTAAAAGAGCAGCTTCATCATATGAAAGTCCGGCATTCCTCATAGTCGCACCATGTTTATCCATTTGAGACATTAAATCTCCAACACCAGCACCAGTAGTTTGAGCAATCTTCCATAAGTTGTCCATTTTCCCCATTGATTCTTCTGCACCAATTCCCCATGCTTCAAAACCACGAGATCCACTTTCAACTAAATCTGCACTTGCTTCACCACTAATACGTGATAAATCTAAATATTTCTTAGATAGGGTTTCTAATGTCTCACCTGTTTCACCAGTACGAGTATTTAAGTCTGCTAGAACAGTTGCAACTTCTTCTGATCCTTGAGGAACAGATTTAAATACTTCTTTATAACTGTTCTCCAAGTCTTTTAAAGCATCACCTGTCGCACCTGTACCAAGTCTTATGATGTTACTAGCTTGTTCAAATTCTTTAGCAGCATTAAATCCAGCAGTTCCAATACCAACTAAGGCTGTACCAAGTCCAGCTATTGCACCCATAGCTAAACCTCCAATGACTTTACCCATCTTAGAGGTTTTCTTTTCGCTATTTTGCATAGCCTTATCAGCATCTTTTAAACCTTTTTCTAGTCCCGAACTATCAACTGTAATCTCTGCTTTATAACCGCCTAAATCATATGTAGACATTTATCATTCACCCCCTATCTCCATGGAGGTATACCCAGTTAATGAACGTATAGCAGATAAATCTGCATCTCTACGTGGGTTAGTGTAACGGTATGCTTTCTTGAGGTACTCTCTACCTTCTTCTGATTTCTTCAACTCGCTTACATATGCTTGTTTCCTATAGGCTAAAAAGAAACTGTGAGGTAATTTCATGATGTCCCAATGTGAAAAATGATAATAATGAGCTAATAATGCGAAATCGCTAAACAACTCATGATTTTGTTCTTCACCATATGAAGATGCCGCACTACCATTATTTTCAGGATAGTACGGCACTTTTAGTTTGGGTTTTCTGCGTTTTCAGCAACCTTATCTTTATATAACTCAACAATTTTTCTCATTTGAGTCAGGCTTACTTTTTTCGTTACAAATTCCTCTGTAACATCTCTTGATTCATCTTGATTGAGAATCATAGTAGCCATTTTTACAAATAATCCAAACTGCTCTTTATTAGACTTTGCCTTTAATGCCTTATCTTCAAAATCAAGTAAATGATTTACTAATTCAACACTTGGTTCTGCTGGTATAGTAAACATATCTTCTTCTGAAAACTTTAATGTTAATGGTTCTGCTGTTAAAATTGATAAATCAATAATATTTGCCATAATACACACTCCTTAAAATTTAATAAATAAAAAAGAAGAGGAATATAATATCCTCTTCTTTCAAAGGTCGGCCGTCTTGTAATAGGCTACCAAGTTACATAATATGTGCCATAGACGGCCATCTTAGGGAGAAACTTCCTCCGTAATACGTACAATGTTTCCATTATTTCGTTTTGGATCAGCTAATAACTTGAATTCAAAGTTAAACACTGACTCTGATTCAGGATTAAATGTCATCTGTAATCCACTTCTATTTTGAGCACGGAACATATCTAAGTATAATTTCATGCCGTCAGTACGTTTAGTGTGCACAAAACGTAAATGATTGATTGGAACAGTTTGTTGTCCACCTAACCCCAATACTCTTTTCTCATCCGTTTCAGAATAATAAGCAGATGAAATCGCAGAAATTTTTTGTAAATCGAAAGTTACAATACCAGCATTAAAGGTTGCTTCTTCACTTGTCATAAAACTAGCAATCTCTTGGTTTAATGCTCCACCTCGTACATCTACAAAGTTTTGAGTGAAGTTAAGTGTCGATTCTCCGCTGGACTCTCCAATCTTGATTAGAGATGCTTCAATCTCTTCCTCAGTTGCACTATCTACATCTATTTGAGAAGGAACAATGTAAATATCTCCAGCTCCAAATAGAATTTCTTGTTTTTCTTGATTTGACATTATGTAATCATCCTTTCACTTTAACTAAAAAGTCTTGTGTTTGTTCGAACAGTTTTTCTTCTTCATGAAAAAGAAAATTCCCACCTGCTAATAGTTGGGATTGCAAAATAATCGTATCTTTAATTTTATTAGATGGACGATATACTTCACGTTTCGTAAAGTCTAATAACTCCACTAAACGTTTTGTTATTTTCTTTAGTTCAAATTCATCTTGTACAACTAATGTTAGTCTCACTCTATACTCGGATGTAACAACATTTGAAACTAGTGGAACTACATTATATACAAGATAGGGGAAATCTATAAATGTCCCTTTGTCGTTAACCAACTTAGGATTATTATAGATATTTTGAGGACGACCAAAGAAGATTTTATGACTTTTTAGATGAGGTTGATGATTTAATAAATCACATAATATTGTATCTGAAGCTAAATATTGATAAGTTTCAGTTATCATGTTGTTTTCATCCCCTCTCTAATCATTTTCTTCATTGTGTCGATATTTTGCTCAATTGAATCTCTTATGTATGGTTGACCTTCTATATTTTTAACTACAGACCCTTCATGAACCACTTGAGCATATTCAACATTATTAGCACCAGCAATAATTACTGACTTATCTTCTTGATGTTTTACTTCTGCACCACTATTTCGCCTCAAGTTACCAGTTTCACCAACGGGCGCACGGAACTTTATTTCCCTTTCCAATAACATACTAATATCACTTGCTACCTTCTCACGTTTTGACCTAACATCATTAAGAGCCTGATTAATCTTGAGAGCCATTAGTTACTTCCTCCCTTTCTAATCAACACTTCATAATGCTTATCATAACGTAAACATTCAGTAACAGTGTATTCTTCATTGTTGTAACGAATCTTTACACCAATTAGTATGTTTTCATTAGGATAACAAAACACCCTATTAGTAACTTGGACAATTAATCCATAAGTAGTTTCAGCTAACTTTGAAGAATATGGTTCAAGTTCTCCTTTAAAGGCTCTATAGTCGATAGAAGGAGGACTATAAACAGGACGACCTAATGGATCATACCCAATTAATTCACCCTCAGTTTCATGAATAGTATAAAGTGTCTTTGTGAGTTTCATACAAAACGCATCCTTCTATGTTGGTTCAACCTACGAATCAAGTCAGGTGGTAAATCGTTTCTATACGATTCACTTAAACTACCTTTACCTTCAGAAACTATATTTTCAACACCTTTATTACGGTAATTGAAAATAGCTATATCTTCTGCAATTTCTTGTTGAGTTTCATTTAACTCTGATAAATTACAATATGACTTTACATGATTTTGAGCTCTACCAAGATAAATCTCTAACATCTCAAAATCATCTTCATCTAGCAACTTGCTTAATTTAGCTAATGAATCCATTACTTATCACCTTGCTTTGCTTTTGACTTAGCAGGTGTTTTACGCTTAGGTTTAGTTTCAACTTTAACTTGTTTAGGCTCTTCTTTTGGTTTTTCAACCTTATTCACCACTAACTCATATTTATCATCTTTTTGACAACGTTTTATATGATCAGGATGAACGACTTCCCAAACAATTCCAGTTGATTTATTTTTGAATAGCATTTGAACACCTCCATACTAAAAAAAGAGTATGGAGAATATCCCCATACTCAATTAATTGTTAATTATCCAATAGTAGCTGTAAGAACTGCTAATGCTTCAGGGCGAATAACTTCTCCACCATAAACCATTAGACCTTTTACACCATCAGCAAAAGAATCTTGAAGTCTTGTCGCTTCAGTCTTTTCTAGTTGCTTACCATGTCCAATAGCCGACTTATGCAACGCTAAGAATTTATATTTACCTTCAATGTTATGTACTTCTTCAGATACTACAACTTGCATACCATTAATTTTTTGACCTTCTACAACTCCATTTTCAAGTACATTAGGATTTACAGTGAATCTACTATCTTTTGATAATAGCCCTAATACCTCATAGTTAACGACTACGAAACGATCTGCTTTAGGCACTTTCTTTTTAGATAATGTTGTTCCTAAATCAACAATTGTGTCGTAGACATTTTCTGTTGTTAATGTAGTAGGACTAGCATCTGAACCAATAGTATTATCAGTATGAGCACCTGTATATAAACCTAAAACAAAAGAGTCCACTGTTTCTTGAGTCGCTGTAGAAGCCTCTCCAACATGAGCATCAACTAAATCCCCTGCTGCTTGAATAGCATCAACATCATCCACTTGGAAAGCCCAATATTTCTTTTGATCCATGTTTAACTCGACAGGAGTAGTATTTACTTCATCCCACTCAATTTTACCATTGTAATCTTTTACTGCAACCGCACCAGTACGGTTAAAAATAATTTTGTTACCTTCAATTTTCACTGGTTTTGTAGTGATTAACTCAGAGATTGAAGCTTTCTTGAAATTTGCTAATAAACGACTTTCCCATACTGCTGGAATAAATGATTGTACTGACATAATAATATCACCTTTACCTTTTCTAATTTTTGTATAGTGCTTTTTGGATGGAAGCCCGAAACCATAAAAAATAGACTAACAAATTGCTAGTCTTACTTCCCTTGTCTTAAAGCCTCATTTACTAAACTTTGGTCTAATTTTGAAACTTCTTCAGTTGACATTGTTCTCAATTGTTCAATTGTAATTGTCTTAGGTTTATCTCCATCTTTAGGATTGAAACCATTTGACTTTAATTTTTCATTTACCACTTTCTGCAAATGATTAGACCAAACTTCTTTTAAACTTGCTAAATTCGCTTCCGTTGCTTCCTTACTTTTTGTCCCCTTATCATCATCTTCACTTTCAATCTTGATAAAGTAATCAACTAGGTCTGTAGGCAATGAATTTTCACTAGCAAATTTGTATGAAGAATTTCGAAGGCTCTCACGTAACTTCTCACGTTTGATATTCTCAATCTCTTGTCGAAGTTGATCCATTTCTAAATCTTTAGAGTCCTTATTACTTGTACGTTTCGTAACTTCATCAGTAATAAGTTTTTCAAGGTGGTTACTTTTCCAAGTATCTAAACCTTTCGTAAAATAACTATCTAGTTTAGGTTGCAAAAGTTTCTTCCCATCCTCACTATCAAGAAAAGTTTGAACTCCTTCAGGTGTCACTTGAGATAACCCCTGTAAGTATGCTTTCACTTCTTCTTGCTCTTTGTTTTCCTCTAAAAACTTCTTAATATCTTCTAATTTCATAATATTTGACCTCCTACCCTTTATGTACGAGCCATAAAGTGTATTATTTTGTTTTCACATTGCTCTTTAACGTCTACAACATGAAAAAAGACATAATAAAAACACCTTCACCGAAGATGTTAGATACTGTTTGCTTTCTCCCATTCCTCATAAGTGGCATATGGAATATATTCTTTTGTTTCATTGTCTTTCCTAATGTTTGTTCCACCTTCAATTACTGGCACAGTGTCACATTTACAATTAGGATGTAACGGAACTTTTGGCCTCATAGGATCATTTCTATCAAATATCTGACCATCCAAGTCTGCACAATCTGAACATGTACCAGTTTCTAATGTAGCCAACCATTGTACTTGTTCTATTCCGTTTTCCTCATACACTTGATCTCTTGCTTCAGAAATAATACGTGCTGTTTCAGTTCTTACTAGCCTTTGTGATTGATATGCTTTACTATTAAACTCTTCATCAAACACTTTAGCTATTTTATCGAGCTTATGACCTTCTCTAATCCCTCTTTCAAGGTTATTAGATAAAGACTCTCTTAAAGCGTTCTGATTAAGCCATATACGCTCTGAGAAGTGCCTACCTGACCAGTTCTGATTGATAAATTCATTTAAAATAAAATCATTTACATGATTAAAATTAACATTTACACCAATTGCTTGTTCCAAAACAAAAGCAGACTTATAGTATGACTTTTGATATGTAGTTTGCAGAATAGCAGTGGTTGTTAAAAGTTCAATCGCACTAATTTTATTTAATTCAGTATTTACACTTTCATTGAAATTATCAATAATAGTAGTCATGTAGACTGTATTATAATCAAGCACACCGTCGTCACCGTGATTCATAAATAGATTAGCAATGAGTTGTTTCACATTGTTTCTACTATCCTTATATTGCTTTAAAACAGTGTCAAAATCATTATCTGATTCATTCAATAACTCTTCTAAGAGTGATAAGAATGTTTTGTTGAGTTTACTCATTAGCAGCACCTAAAATTTGTTGATTCCTCTTTTGTAAATCTTCATCTAAACCACTTGAATCAAGACCACTTTTGAGTTTCTTGATTTCCGTATCAGGCTCTTTAATTTTCGGATGCCATGAAATGAGAGTTTCAAGAGGAAGGATATTAATTAACTTTGTTATTTGATCAGTAATTCCTGCTTCATCTGCTGGTATATTACGAACAAAGTTAAAACGAATATCAGAAGCTTGATATTCTTTACCTTGCTTGTTCAACATAGTAACGATAAAGTTAATACGTTTCCTTAAAGCACGTTCCATTTTTCTTTCTTTCACACTTGATTTAGTTTCTAAACCAAACAACTTAAATCCTAATGCTTGACCGCTTAAATTAGATGCAAATGCTTCAGATGTTAATTTAGGAGTAGCAGATTTTTCATGAATTAAGCTATCTATCGTTTCAAAGAAATTCTGTTGGAATTCAGTTTTAGTTTCCTTAGTTAAAAACTTAGCTTGACCAACATCATCTAACAGAAGTACTCCATCTTGCTTCATTTTTTGAATATCTTCATATTCAGTTCCTTTGTAACCAGCTAATACTAAATAAGCATTAACCCACGACTCTAATTCATTAGAACTATCAGATAGCATTAAATCTAATGAATCAATCATCGGAATAAAGGTTTCAAAATCACCAATCTCTTCTTCATTGTTGTAATAAATAACAATTGGAACGTCATCATAAAAATGTTCCTTTTGATTATCTTCTTCAGATGAATCCAATATAAAGGTATTCCCATTGTCAGTAGAAACTAACCGATACATACCTTCATGATCGTATGCTTCCACCTTTATTAATTTTGTATTTTCATCCTTCTTTTCTTCCCAATAGCGAATACCAAATTTGATATTATCTCGACTATCCTTTTCTACATACATTTCTAGTGGAGAATAATATTGAAAGCGAATATGTCCGTTTTTATCCGTGTAATGTAATTCATAACATTTACCGAAAATAGAGAAATTCTTGACTATCTCAGCATTTGCATCCTCTTCATTATTCAAATAATTTATCAGTTTAATGTCACTTAGAAACCTTTCGTTATTTGACTTAGATATGTAGGAGAGTGGATGCGCTGCAAAGTAACCAACCACAGTATCAATGATACTTTTAGGATAACCAGTAACTATTTTATTGTTTGGTTTTTGAGGATCAGGTAACTTACGATTCAAAATATCATGTTTACCAACGTAGTAATTATATAACTTCTGTAATCGAGGCAATTCTAGCTTATGTTTCTTAATAGCTTCTTTAATTTGTTCTGACTTAATCAACTTCTCACCATCTTTCTATATTCCTAGTAACCTTCTATCGAGTGTTTGAATGCGTTTATTTTTCACTTCAATTTCATCAATTCGGTTAGCAAATTCTGCAACAGTATCAACAGCATCATCATGCAAAGTAAACTTTTGTCCTGCAAAGTCCATAAGTTCTTCTAAAAAGTCCTTTTCTACTCTTTCTGAGCAAAAAATAATTCTACCGTTGTTTACATCAGAAACAATAGTAGAAATCTTCTCATCCTTATTTTTTCTTTGCATTTCATTAATGAATATAATACCTCTCGATGTCAGTTTTTTATGTTCTTCCTTTGCCATCTCCTGTTGTATACGTTCTACATCTAAGCCGTTATAGGTGTTCTTTTCTACGTATATATGCGTTATATCCTCAAAGCTATAAAGTAGCTTTATGACATGATTTATGTATTCATCGAACTCATTAAACTTCCTTAATTGACCACTACGAACATATTTAAAATTATTAGTCGCAGTTGAACCAACAGTAAAAGCAAAGGAGTCAGAACGTTTTCTATCCTTATTTTTGACACCAGCAGTATCAATTGTAAGCATAGTTTTCGTAAACGTATTTTCTTCTATTTCTTCCCTAGACTTAACAATATTAGATTTAAACCATTTATCGCCTATGTTCTCCACGTTACACATTAACTCTTGCATGAATGCGATACGTTTACCGAAATACTTGATAGCTAGTTTAAAACAATTGTACTTTTCCCATATTGTAGTAAAGTCCATTTGTTCTTTATGAGACTTATAATACTGTTCTGCATCATATAAAGAATCTTCACGTTTATCATCGAAAAGGATATTTCTAAATTCCTTCCAATGCTCATGATTATCAAAATATTCATCTACATCAAAGTCCACCACTGAACGTTGGAAGACCTTATATTCTGGATTCTTAGATATTTGGTCAATGAAATCACCTTGAGCAAGTGGAGTACCTAATACTAAAAACTTAGTAGCTGGTTTGATTAGCTTACCATCACGATAAACCGCTTCGTCCCCACCTTCTTCAACCTCTTTTAACCACTTTTGATACTTCTTTTGTTTACCTTCATTTGTTAATATATCCGCTTCAGCAATATAATCATCTGCTATGTAGCAAGTTGGACGAAATATACCTTTAGGGGATATATAAGAAGCACCACGAACGGAAGAACCAGAAGAATAGGCTTGTATTTTCGTATCATTATTGTAAACAGTCACTTTTTCTCCTCCAATATACAACTAAATTTTGCAAATTTCTCCGGAGTAACATCTATACTTCTCTAAAATAATGTGCTAAATTTTTTGCATATTACAAGGGGAGGTTTTTTTATGATCATTTCTTATGATTTTGGCATTGGATTAGTGGAATATGGTGAAAGAGGGATAGAGAACGAGTTTCCTTTATTGGATGAATGCTCAAATTGCCATTGCCCTGCACATGGAAATCTTCATCGTAACGGATATTATTGGCGTTATGGGATAACCGACGATGTTACATTACGAATCCCTATTTGTCGCATTAAATGTTTACAATGTAAAGTGAATATTTCTATTCTACCAGACTTTCTCCTACCATATTTTCAACATACTGTTCATACGGTTTTAGATAGGGTAAAACATGTGCTTCAAAAGAAAAAAGCAAAGGGCAGTCGTCAACTAGTAAGTTTTTACTACAAGCGTTATCTTAAGGGGATAAATTGGATACATAGCTTCTTTATCGATATCGGGCTGGTTAGCGCAATGTCAGGAAACATTATAAAAGAAGCCACAAAATATATGAAAATGATCTCTGATTTTGGCGAATCACCTTTCTTGCGAAGGTCACAAGGTCATTTATCAACATACTTTATGGCAAATTAATTCTATCATATTTGAGTGATTTAGAAAATATTGTTTATCCCACATACCTTTTTCATAGTCAGAAAATATCGAAAAAAGTAGAATAAGAATCATGGATGACCGGTCGTCCTTCTATAAAAAGGAGGAAGATTCCATGAATGAAAAAGAACGTGAACAGGTGGCCTTATTTCGATATGGGTTGATTTCCCCATTATTTAATGAACAAGTTGATCCGAAGGAATATTTTAAAGGCTTGGAGGGTAAGCTTCATTCCATTCCTTATTATGGGGAAAGGAAAGTGGCAGAAAAAACAATAAAAGAGTGGCTGCTTCATTATCGCCGACATGGGTTCGAGGCATTAAAGCCAAAGAAACGGGCAGACCAGGGGAATTCTAGAAGATTATCTCCTGATGATCAAGATCAAATTCTTGAAATACGAAAAAAATTTCTCCATATGCCAGTGAGTGTTTTCTACGAACATCTCATCGAGCTAGGAGAAATCAACAAAAATCAAATATCTTACTCTACTATAAACCGATTACTGAAAAAACACAACTTAGTAGGGAAAAATATTTTGGCTACTCCTGAACGGAAAAGGTTTGCCCATGAACGAGTCAATGTTTTGTGGCAGGCAGATTTGTCTCATGGCCCCTATATACCAATAGATGGCAAGAAGAAAAAGACATTTCTCATTGCCTATATAGATGACTGTTCACGCCTCGTTCCCCACGGTCAATTTTTCTCGTCAGAAAAGTTTGATGGGTTAAGAGTCGTGACAAAAGAGGCACTCCTCAGGAGAGGAAACCCCACCATCATTTATGCGGATAACGGGAAAATTTATCGTTCGGAAACACTTCAATATGCGTGTGCACAATTAGGAATTACGTTAGCCCATACGCAACCGTACGATCCTAGGGCGAAAGGAAAAATAGAAAGGCTTTTCAAAACGATTCAAACAAGGTTTTATCCCCTACTTCAGGCAAAGCCAGTTCATTCCTTAGAAGAACTGAATGAAAGGTTTTGGAGATGGTTAGAGGTAGATTATCACCGAAGAGTTCACGCTTCCCTGGATGGAAAAACGCCACATGAAGTCTATCAATCTCAATTAGAAAATGTGAAATTCCTAGACAACACGTCTATTTTGGACTCCATCTTTTTGAAACGGGAACATCGAAAAGTAAAAGCAGATAGTACCATTACATTAAATAAACAACTTTATGAAGTACCTCCTCGTTTCATTGGTCAATCAATTGATGTCCGATTCGATGAAAAAGGAATATTTATTTTTGAAGATGATAAAAAGGTAGCTGAAGCTATACCAGTATCTATGAGTGATAATGCCCATGTCAAACGGGTTCGGTCTCCTTTTACGTTATCAGCAGGAAAGGGGGAAGTCATAGATGTATAAGTCTTTTTATTCCTTATCCCAAGCTCCCTTTTCAAAGGAATTACGTTCAACAGATGCCTTCGCTTCCACAGACTATCAAGGTGCCATAGGGGCCCTAGATTATCTTAAAAAGTCAAAAGGAATGGGTATTCTCATTGGAGATCCAGGTGCAGGAAAAACTTTTACATTGCGCACCTTTAAAGAATCTTTAAATCCCTCGTTATATCATGTAGTCTATTTTCCACTCTCTACAGGGGGAGTAATGGATTTTTATCGAGGCTTAGTTTATGGCTTAGGAGAAGAACCAAAGTTTCGTAAGGTGGATTTATTTAGGCAAATACAACAAGGTATTGAACGAATGGCTCAAGAGCGTAAAATCACTCCCGTCTTTATATTAGATGAAATGCATATGGCGAAAGATGCCTTTCTACAAGATTTAGCGATTCTCTTTAACTTCCAGATGGATTCAACGAATCCTTATATTCTAGTTTTAGCTGGACTGCCACACTTAAAAACACGAATCGCCCTTAATCATCATCGACCTCTAGCACAACGAATGATTATGAAATACGAGATACAGCCTTTATCAAAAGAAGAAGTAAGAGAGTATATTCAACACCATATGAAGTTAGCAGGAGCGAAAATGCCGATTTTCACGGACGAAGCCATTGAGGCTATCGCTTCCCGTTCACAGGGGTGGCCACGAGTAATTAATTCATTATCGATAAATAGCTTATTATTCGGGTCACAACTAAAAAAAGAACAAGTAGATGAAGAAGTTGTACGTCTGGCAATTGAGGATAGTGGCTTATGATGAAAAAAGGGATACTAATCTATGATCATGAGGTACAGGAATGGAGATTGTGGATTGAACATAAAGCCTATTGGTTACAGCAAGGTGATTCTTTTGAGTTACTCGTTCAAAATCAATATTTTCAAGCATACCTTGAGAAGGACTTTGATTGGTTTGTCACCTTAGAGGGAGAAGTAATGTTTGTATTACATGTTCAACATATATATAAGGTACAAGTGAATCCACAAAATTATTTGGAAGTCGAGGACCCGTTTTAGGGTCTTTTCTTTATCAATAAAATCTGAAATAAAATGAATAAGATTTTGCACATTCCGAAATATAATGGAAAAACGAGCACATTATCTCAGATTATGTTCTGAATTAATTTGAAAAAGAGGTGCTGAAACAATGTGCTCGTTTACATCATTATCTAACTCTAATTCTAGTTTGTTTACTGTACGTCTTCTTTCATTCACTAATTGTCCAAACGTATGAACAATATAGGGAGTTTTTAATGCTTTTTTAGTTTGATCTACAAAGTTGACTGCATCTAATTCCCTGTTTGCTAGGACAATTGTAAATGGAGAAATACCGTAACAATGAAGATAGCAACTTAGAGCCATATCAATAATGGTTGTTTTAGCACATCCACGAGGGAGAATAAACTCTTGCTTATCATGTGTATTATGTATGAATATATTTTCTAACTCTCGCCAAATATCATAATGAACGGGTGCTAACGGACGAGTTAAATTATTATCTTTAGGAACAAAGAAGTCTTGAAGAAAATGCAAACAGAAATATTCAATGGAACGTTTACCAGTAGCATAAGCTAAACCATTTTTACCAAATAAGTTGTTTTTATGTTTCTTCATTAATTCCTTTGCTTTATCTGAACCATATAGCTTAGCTAGATATTTGAAGAGTAATGCTCGATTCTCTTTAGTATTGATAATGTCCATTCAATAGTTTCCACCTCCAAAATAAAAAACACCCATTGAATGAGTGTTTGAAAAGTGTTTATTTAAAATTAGACCAGTCATATGTGTTTTCTTTTTTATTTCGTTCCTTTTCTTTCCGTTTACTTTCAACTTGCTTTTCCTTGTTAAAGCTCATAATGAAACCACAATCTTGACAAACATAGGTATATAACTCTGTAAAGTCTGAAAGCTTTGATGTGATATAACTTTCTTCTTCAGAATCTAGCGAAAGAGTAACTTCACTTTCTTTAGATTCGTTGTAATGTTCGTATTCACAATATCTTTCATATTCACTCTCAAAGCGACCTATTCTAAAATACTTACCTTTACATACTAAACAATTAATTTCACTAGTCATATTGTCACCCCCATTTAACTATATGAGACAAAGGATAACTCAAGACTATAATGCAGTCATTTTATGTTGTTTTTAAGTGCTCTTCTTTTCTAACTTTTAATTCAGCAGAATAGATTGTAGTACTTTTACTCCAACTTTTCAAAGTAGAATTACAAACTGAGCACCATTCACTATCTGTATCTCTCATTGGTATCTTCATTTTCTTTAATACGTACTCAGATTTACATTTCGGACAAGTAATATTCTCCATTTTATTCCACCCCCTACTCGATTACTATTCAACTATTAGGTGGAATACTCCTTTAAAGACTAGAAAAATTTTATAAAAAATTGTAGAGACTGCTACGGGGATATTTCAATTTTCCAATTTAGAATGCCCCTACCCCTTTTAATTCTTATGCATTAACTTGTATACTCCGATTGCATAAATGTGTATATCTTATGCAATTTTAGTTTACATAATACTAATTTAAGGAAGTTGATTAACTTTAAAACATTGATAGATCAACGTTTCTCAACTACCCTTTTTTATACAATATACATTATTTTATACATCGTTGTTATATCAAAGCTTATCGCACCTAAGTAAAATTATTTCCCTACATTTTATGTATATATCTCAACTTCAAGATATAAGTTTTAATGTATAAATTTTTGCATATTATTCATCCTGTTCCCACTCTTCAAACTCAGCGTCTAACACATCTTCGTTTACATTATTACTATCGTTCAGGGACGTTTCTATCTGGTGTTTAGATACTGGTTTCCCTAGTCCACGATCAATAATATACTGTAATACTTGGGCTTTTACACGAGCGTTCTCAGTAGTCTCAGCTAAATGTATCAATTCATCAACAGCAGATTCTAGTTTGCTATCAATAAACTTCTCTACAAAGACTTTTCGTGACGTAAGACGAGCGTCTAGTGCAGCCTTAAACTCAGGTAACTCTAACCAGTCATATATTGTTTGTCTTACAACTCCACACTTCTTAGCAATATCAGTCTTCTTCTCGATTCCTTCAGCTAGTAATTCAATAGCTAATCGCTTTCTATCATCTAGTTTTTCGTACATATTTTCACCCCTTACACACTACAGTTTCCTTACACACCTATAACATTAATTCCGGCTCTTTATAGGCATAAAACCCTTTTATTTCGTCCAGTTTAAAGTAGCCAATTGTATACTCATTTTCATCATAAAATGTAATGTCTGTTTCAGTTTTGTCAAAATCTGATACTTTCTCTAAAATGACCATTGCCCCACCTTTAATTAACACAATATAATCATCTAATCTTGTTTCAGTCTCATTTAATTCTTGTTGTACTGCCGACTTAAACATTTTTCTAATTTCCTCTAATTTTTCCTGATCCCAATTCACATTAAATTTAGGTGTATTCATTTTCCTATCCCCTTCTTCCTCATATCTTCTTCAACCTCTTCCAACGTTTCCTTTAATTCATTGCTCCATACTCTCAACACAAACTCTCTACTATCCTCATCCCATTTACTTAAATCTCTATTCAATGCACGATAAATTCTATATAGCAGGATAACCTTCCTGAAATGTATCTGTTTCACATACTCAATTGATTTCCCCATCTTATCAGCAACATATTGATACTTTTCATGCATCGGAACATTATAATACTTAGGATTCTTCCATCTTTTATACATTTATCCTCCTTGAAATAGAAAAAGCACCCTAATTGGATGCTCTAAATATTACTTCTCATAATCTTTAACTTTTAAGAAATACTTAAGATTATTTACTTCCCCAATCTATTCTCTAGGTCTTCGAGTATTTTTCTTTTGTTTCTTTCGTGCTGATGTGCATATGTATTTTCTTGTTCAACAGCTTGGTTTATCCAATCATTATATGTAGAATATTTAGGGTTTAATTTGGAAATTACTTTAACAGGCTTCATCAATTTTGTTAAATGTTCATTATTTCTTGAAAACTCCAGTTTAGAAACATGTATATTCTCAAAAAAATCAAGTGAAATTATATAAATATCTGCTTTATCTATATCTAAAGCATTTTCTATTAAAATCTCAATATTTCTATCAGATTCTTCCCTTGGATAAATTAAGTTTTCAGGTTTCGATAAATGGGCTTCAATATTATAATCATAATAATCCTTTATTCTAACTAATAAATAAGTTTGTAAAGCAACGCCATTACCAGCATTAGTTACTTTGCATGAAATCACTGAAGGTTTATCTTTGTTTTTATTAAAATTGGTTTTCTTGACCACAATTCGAGGCGCATCATTAATTATTGTTTGTCTTTTATTATAATATAAAGTTATGAAACCAATTAAGACCAGTACTATATTAACATAAGTTGTGACATCCATTTGTTCACCCTCTACCACAAAATTATAAAGCACCCTTAAAAGGATGCTTAAAATAATTATTAATCTTTTTCTAGTTTACCAAGTAATTTTTCCATTTTGGAAACATGTAGAAAAGGTAAATCTAAGTTATCTCTACTAACACCAGGAGTAAGAATTCTCTCTTGATAAAGCAAGTCGTAAATTACTTCATTGATATATAAAGCTATATCATTATCAATCCGTACGGTTCTTGTATATATGGCACCACCTTGATGTTCACTTATTCTTCCAATTATCCCTTTTTGTCTTAAGATTTCTTCAACATGACCCTTAATTGCGTCTAGATGAGTTTTTGGGTTACGCTCCAAAAAGGATAATATTTCATATTTAATTTCCTCTCGATTCATCTCATCACCTCCTATCTATCTATTAATTTCGATAAATAGTTGGTAATCCCTTGTAACATTTGGTAGAAATTCAAATTAATTTGTAGTATTATAGTACTGTAAAACATAAAAAACGGTTTACAGATATTAATGCAAATTTACATATACCTTGACTACAGGTTCGAACTCTTCCGTAGAGAGGAAGTCCGTCCACTCGTCTAATTTAATTTGTTAAGTTGGACGAGTTGGCGGACTTCAATCGACCTAGTCAGTCGGTTGAATATGCCGATTCTATAAAGGAGGTAATTTGCATGAAGTGTTATGTATCTGTTAAATCTAACGCTTGCTCTGATTGTGGAACTTGGAGTAAAGATGGCAAACCTGTCACGCCCGACAGTTGTACATTTTGCTCTGAAATGAAATAATCTTACAAGTAATTAATGTTTTCTGCTGGTGATAAAGGCGAAGAGGTCACACCCGTTCCCATACCGAACACGGAAGTTAAGCTCTTCAGCGCCGATGGTAGTTGGGGGCTGTCCCCCTGCGAGAGTAGGACGTTGCCAGTAAAACTCTCAGTAAAATTAACTTGATTTTTTATTATCTGTATATTATAATTCAATTAACAGATGCATAACAAATCATGCAAAAACGGATTTTGAAAATAACTCTTGACTGACTATCAAGGGTTCTTTTCTATTTTATCTATTTTTATCTTTTTTATTCGGTCTAGAAGATTAATGGAATTGCACCATTACTAGGCTACTTGCATCTTCAAAAAAGCGTTACATCAGTAACGACAACTATTCTTTCTTCACATATTTCACACTAGCTTGTTTTACTTCAACAGGTGTCCGTTCCCCAGTAGTAAAAAACTGTACGGAAATTGGTTGAAATTGTTCTCCAAACTCATCTTGAATATATTTCTCCATCAGTTTTACAAAATCTTTTCTTTTTAATACTATTTCCATTGTTTGACCCTCCAAAATAACTGTTTGGCCATCCTTTTTAATTACATGTTTCTTTTTCACCAATCCTTAAACCCTTTAAATACTTCTCTTTGAGTCTTAGCTACAAATACAATTGAAACAATAAACCAAGTAACATAAATACACACTGCAATAATCGCTGGTAACAACACTAAGAACCAACTCCAAGCAATAATACCCATTAACTTTAATACTACAAATACAATCGTTAATAGTTCTAAGAATCCCATTTTATCAATCTCCTTTACTTTCTTCTAATGCAATTAATCCATTAACCCATTCTTGATTATTCTCATACTCTGCTAATATCTCTTTCACCATTAATCCTACACAACGTCTTGCTACATCAATATCAAGTCCTAATTCATCCTCAAGCACATCAGCAATTAACAAATTAGTTCTAAAAATTTCAATCGGATGTTCATATCTATCTAGCATCATCCTAGTAGTCTCTAATAATGGCTCAGTAAATTCTCTTATGTATTCATCAATCACATTTATTTTCTTTTTTTCTTTCATCAACTAACCTCCACTCATTAGCATCACATCTATAAGCACATTCCCACTCTAGAGCCTTGTTATATTCAATCATGCACCTACATCTCTTACACTCAATATATACTTTACTCAAACTACTTCAACCTTCTTATATGTGTATTTTTCCCAATAGTCGCTCTTAATGCTTTTTAAAGCTATGTATCGATAAAATTCCTCACTCAAAATAAGCTCACTATCTAATTCACTTTTTAAATATTCCATGTACTCATCTTTAAACACCGGATTATCAAAGTAGTTATCTATATTTTGAATAGCTAATACATCTGCATATTCCATCTCTGTCATTGACTCTTCTTTTGCTTTTAGTGCTAAATCTTCTTTTAGTCGTAATGGTGGAGTATTTTGAAAGAACCAATTTTTATTGTCATGATAGAAATGTGCTAGTAGACCACAATCCACTGATCTATCTTCAATGTGCTCTCGAAAATTTTCATTCTTACTTAATGTAATAGCAAAGTTGTCTACTACATTTTCACCTTCATTAACTTGAAATAAGAATGGGTCATCTTCATCACTTATAAACTGAGGATATGCTACAAATAATTCTGTTGGATTATCAAACTCTAATTCTTTTAAAGTCCAATCCTTACACACTACATGATTAAAATATAACCTTGCTAATTGTTCAAAGTCTCTTTTAGCAAACCAGTAGTTGGCTTCAGCTTCAAACATTTTTGTTTCTTCTATGAACTCTTCTACGGTTAATTCCAACAAGTACTCCTTATAGTCCTTAACCTGCTGCTCACAGATGTATTTAAGCGCATTCTCTTCACTGTTAGCAAATACAAATAAAATGTCTTTCTCATCGTTTATATACTTAAAAACGGCTTTATATAGCTTCATATTCTGCTCTCCATAAATCGACTTTCTCCTGAAAGTTCCTAACATAATCTTCATGTGAAGGAAAATATGGAGGATCTAATTCCATTAAATAGATGTTATCATCTTTAGGATTAACTCTATCTCTATACCCCATAGCATAAATGACCGCTTCTTTTTGTGAGTTAAATTCATTTTCTTCGATAATAGAATAAGTTTCATCTGTTACAATAAACACAAAAACGTCATCATTTTTTTGTACAACATGTAATGCATTAACTTTTAAATCATTTTGAAGGTATTCTATATAGTCTTCATGTACGTCAAGATCCATTTTTTTCTCTCCTTTTATCCCTGTTTAAGTTGGTTATTTCTCATGGCTTCTTGCAGCTCTAATGCAGAAATTTCTTTCGGTTTACGTCTAGGAGTTTTCTTTTTCTTAGTTTTTTCCTCTGCAAATTCAGCATCTTCATCTATAAGTTTGTTAATGTTCTTTTTAGGCTTTTCTGCAACCTCAGTTACAATATTCTTTTCCTTTTCCTCTTTCAAACTTAATAACCTTTTTATGAATTCCACTTCTTCTTGTACTTCTGTTAACTGATCAGTAATCTGGTTTAAATATGTTAACATTCCACCGAATAACTCAGTCGAAGCTCTCCTAGATGCCCTGTACGCAGTAAAATATATTAAATCGTCTAATTCTTTCTTTGTCATCGTCACAATTAAACCATTATCTTTTGACATCTCTCATCCCTCTTCCTTTCTAAATCCTGTACGATCAAAAGCTACAGTCTTAAACTCAAGGCAGCTGTAGCTCCTCATACAGGTTATAAACTAAAATTATCTTGGAGGAATTATAACAGGGCTTAATAAAAAGCCTCGTATAAAACAGTTTCCCATTTATTTAATGTCGCTGGTCAACCAAAGGCACTCATCTTTTAAGTGGTGAGCGATAACGACTTATATTATGCAATAGGTACTTGAACCCATTTATAAATTCTTTTCGTTTCAACGTAATGCTTCATTTTCGCTAAGTTATGCTCACTGGTAGTTGCTTTGTAATTAAATACCTTACTTATCATACTTTCGGATAATCCAACCACCTCAGCTAACTCACGATTAGTAATATTCTTACTCTTAGCTTCTACTTTTAACTTTCTCAGTTCTTCACGTTCCACTTCAACTCCCTCCCTTTATTCAATTTCTTATGAAAGTTTCTATATATAAAACTTGAATTACTGGCAAAAAAATAAGCACTAGGTCACAACTCCTAATGCTTAAATCAAGTCTACGGTAATGTAAGATTTAAAGTTATCAATTTAACACAAATAGTAGAGAGGACTCTCTTTTCTATTTCTATCTAAATTTTGAGGACACCTCTATCCTCATATACTTATAGAGAAATATGTACATTTTTTACATCAAAATCATTGACTTTATATTTTAATTTATGTTATATTTAAATTTTATTCATTTTTATAACACCAGCAACCGATTTGCTAATTTGTTCGAGTTTACGTTTAACATCTCTATTCTCAAGTGCGATTCCATGTTCATCATTAACATATTCAGCAGCCCTTCTATAAGGATGCTTATCGTACCCTTCAGTAACTGCTTTATTCTGTAACACTACCTCTACAATATCTCTCTGCACACTATCTAACTTAACGGCCTTCAAAGCCTCTTCAAACTGCTTCAGAAGGTCACACACATGATTCCCAGCCCAATTCCCGTAAGTGTCTTTAAGAAGTAAATATAATGGGATATAGTTCTTAAAACGCTTCTGCTTACCATCACCATCATTAACCTTTATTGTATCTGTATCAAACTTAAACAAAGCGAAAACATGACTCGGATCACTTAGTGTTATATGTTGAAACTGAGGATTAGGAATAAAGTTCGGATTAGCTACTCTAGGTTTATATCCACCATTTCTAACTGGTTTTCTTAATTGTTCTTTCACTATGTACATCTCATAATTCACTTCATTAATAATCTTTCTGAGTTTTTTATATGCAACCTTTCCACTTGAAGGAATTCCGTAAAAATGCAATAGTTTAGCAAACTTCTTTTCTAACACATCACCATTCACAATCGGAACAGAAACAGACTCTAACTTTACCACCTCTTTCTTCAACGGATTGTCATAGTAGTTGAATAAATCTATTCTTGGTTGACCATTCATCCATTTACTAAACGCTTCTCGCTTCATTTCATCAATATATTTATCAAACTGCATTATGTATTCTCTTCTAACCACACCCTCAGCATCAGTGCCAATCCACAAATCATTCTGAAGTAAAAATACTGTAGATTGCATCGAAATTAACTCAGGATAGTTTTGTAAATCTTTACTAGTAATTCGTCTGTTCTTCCTTTTCGCTTCCTCACTAAAACGTTTATTTAAATAATTCTTTTGTTCTTGATTAAAACGAGCAATATCTAAGGCTTCTTCACTGATTCCATTCCCATAATTCCAATCATCATCTTGATAATTTATGTATACTTCCCTATTTGCATTTTGTTCCTTTGCATACTTTGACAACCAACTATGTTCATTATGTACCTTTCCATTTTCAGGAGTTAATATGTAGTCTGCTAGAGCATCTAATTTCATACAGAACGGATCATGTTCAGACAAAAAGGATTTCTTATTCTCTTTTGCATGTTGTATTTTATATTGCTTAGAATTAATCATTGTATCAATCTCATCTATGTACCTATACAACCCCTCATCATCCTTATACGCTATAAGCAAATCCTTAACTAATTCATTTCGTTCTTCACATGATTGTAATGAGTTATCTAATCGACTGTTCACTTGTGCAAATGAATGTATATTTTTCTCAATTGTTGTCATTTATTAACCTCCAATAATATTGTTTAATTTATGTATTAACTGACCTTTTTTCTTATTAATTTAGGAAAACTTGCTACTGGTAGAACATCATCAGTAATATTCATTTCCTTTTTCACATTCTTATTTGTGGCTATACGTTCTAAATCATACTTATCTAACATTTCACCGATACAACGCTTCATTAAGCTCTCTTTGAGCCTCTTTTGACCCTTAAAGTACAACTTTACATTTTCTAATATTTCCTTCTCAGTAGCCCAACCACGCTTATTGACAAGTTTCATCGTTTCACGTTCAATCATTGAAACTATATCTTCATGTAATTCTGAAACTTCTTTTCCTTTATCTTGAGGGAATACTCTATCTGCTTCTTCACGACCAAAATTACGCAATATCCCCTCATAATTCATGGATTTTGTAGTTAATCCTTTTGCTAACCACTCATCACACAACCCATCCAACTCAAAGAAGAAGTCATAATTATATGTTTTAAGCTCGTATGTAGAATTCATGTACCTATGTTTATTGTTCTTTTTATTTACTAACTGCATATGTAATAGTTTTTCCGGTACCTCACTCTCATCAAGTTTATAAATCATTTTGAAGAAAGTGAGAAAATTCATTCTTATACCAGTATTCGTTGAACTACGCATTAAACGTTTAGCTAACGTATTAATAGAGTGATAAAATAATAGTCTTGGATCATCACTGTCAGCTGGTAAATTTTCTTTAATTAAATCAAGCAATATGTATAAATCTTCAAAGAAACCGTACCTTTTAAATAACTTGTATGTATTCGGAAACATATCAGGAAACTCTTCAGACTGTAGAACGTACTTATACGAATCAATTTCTTCACGCAACCTCTTTTGAGTTTCGTTTTCTTGAATGGTAATCCTATACACATCCATCAAGAAATTACGTACATCTACAAATGAATTACCTGTTAGTTTCTCAGTAATTTGAAATATCGTACCTGCAAAATTCGAACTCGTAGAATGACAACGATACAACCAATGACCATTACCACTTTGAGACTGAAATACACTTCCACTAGGAACTGTTTCTTCATGGAATATGTCATATATAGAATTAGAATTAACTCCTAGAAACAACTTTAAATCTTGTTTTTTCAAATAATTATAGACATCATGATAGTTGTACAGTATAATAGGTTTAGGTTTAATTACTGATACTAAAGATTGGACATCCCACTGTCTAATCAATTGTACATTTGATGCTAACTTGTCATTGTTTAATATTGATACTGACTCGTTACTGTTGCTTACTTTATTGTTATTACTAATTTGAATACTATTACTATTGTTAAGTTTAGAAGTATTGTCTAAGCTTATTCTTGCATACCCTTTGGGAGGACATATAGGTTTAATACCCTTTATATCCCCCCAAAGGGTTGTTTCATTTGGTAGGCGATTATTATAGTTGATAACGTGTAGATTATTACCTCCAAAGAAAAGTCTAGTACCATCCTTACAAGCTTTATCACTCATAGGAAATAAATCATGTAAATTGATTATCGTATTCTTACAATCTCGCAAACTATAAAATGGTTTATCGAAGATAAATACTACTCTAAACTTAGGATGATCAGGTTTATTAGAAAATGTCTCATAAACAAACGCAGCATACTTTTTAACAAATTCATTATGTAGTACATCGTCTATAGTTGCTTCGATATGCTTAATTTTCACCTTTTTACCTTCTGCATCCTTAACTTCAATTTCATTATCAAAATCTAACGCTACAAATTGTTGATGCTTCCAGTGAGTTTCACGCCTATGTATATAACCTTCTCCATCCTTTTCAAAATAACCACTAACAACCGTTTGACCTTTAGATAATGCCTTTGCTAATTCATGAATAGCTATATGTACCGGATTTTTAATAATCTCTTTATTTATGTTAAATCTAATATCATCAACAGTTGGTTTAGTTTGATATTTCTTGGGATGGAGCATTAGTTTAATCCTTTCAGTCATTCAAATCCTCCATTTGATGTGTGCTATAAACAAACGCAACTGTTGGTATTTTTTTAATTAACTCCTCAATATACTCTCTTAAATCGTCAAATCTACCATCTAATAAAAATGTTAATATTATTTCTTTTTCACTATTATTTAATAAGTGTTTTGTTATTATATAAGTCGCAATTTCTCTAATGCTACTTTTAACCTCTTCCAAGGTTACAGCTTTATTAACATGATCTATAATCCAATCTAAATATTGCCCAACATAGCATTCGCACACGTACAGCACTTTCTCATGTTCACTCATCTTTGAGATTTTTAATTTTTGCTCAAAATCTATAACATTATCCATTTATTTTTCCCCCATAAATAAAATTTATTTTTCAAACAACATGAATCTTCCGACAACAATATGTACATTTAACCCACTAACCGTAATCCGTAATTACACTTGTAACCACATCGTTTCACCTCCTCAAATTTTTCGTATTTATATTAACACGCATTGCAGAGTTGTCTAGCAATTATTGGCATTGTTTTTATCCAAATTAGAAGGTAGTATATCCAAAAAGAGGTGAAACACAATGGATAAAAACATAGAAGAACCAAAAATAATTAAAAAAGTAACAAAGGGAAATTGCACCGTTGTTTTTGTAGAACAAACAAACACTGCCGAACCAGACTATTGGGATAAACTTCATGAAACAATTGCAAGGTTATTAGTAAAAAATTATCATAGGACGAAAGATGTCACGAACTAACTCGTGGCTTCTTTTTAATTAAGAATTTCGAATTCCTTTTCTAATTGCAAAATCATTATTAAATTCCTCAATAATTCTTTCCCTCGCACTGAAAATCTGACCGTTTGCAACCATTTTCACTAATTCGTCTTGTGGCTTGTTTTGTAACATAGCAGCTAAAATTTGGTCTGTAAAAGTTGCAATAATAAACTCAGATGTAAATTGCCCATTTAAATTCTTAACTGCACTAACCACACTTTCCCTATTAAGTGCGACACACTCTGCGATAAACTCTAATACTTCATTTTGTTTCGCTTGGACGGCTACTAGATCAACTGTTTTCATTATTTTTTTCCTCCTAAACGATAAATAGTTGCTTCATTGTTTGCTGTATCTCGGTGTCGGTTATTTCGTACTGGTTGATTAATGATGTTATTTCTTCATTCATTCCTATAAAATCCGGATGGTATTGAAGCTCCTTTAGGAATAAAACAAAGCTATCTTCGTGATTGTTGCTAAGTATAAACTCGGTCATGATGTGCAATTTCTTATATGTAGATAATTCGTTAGTTTTTACTTGTGTAGTCAATCTAGTAACCTCCTAATATTTGAATCTATAAGTATGTAAAACTGGTAAAGCTTAATATGTATTAATTGTTTGTTCCATTTAACCATTCAATAAATACTTCACGAGCAACTTTAATGCGATTTCCAATTCTTACACAATGAAATGCCCCCGAGTTAACTAACTCATATGCTTGTCGTCTACCAATCCCCAAGTAACGTTGTATATCAACCACATCCAATACAGGTTTTTGCAAAATGTCATTCACTCCAATTCCCTCCTTTCACTTATGGTGTACCCAAAATATATCATGGTATATAATGTAAGTCAATAGTATTTATGATATTTATTTAATAGTTTGATGGTTTTTTACAAATATATGATAATTATATAATTTTATTCTGTGTTTAATCTTAGTTTTATTATTTTATACGTATTGAATGTATAGCTCCTATTATATTATTATCATATTTTACTAACGTGTACTCCTCTTGACTAATTTTATATAATGATTCATGATATTATTAGTTATATTAACGTTAATATAGAGGTGGTTTCTTTAATGAATAAATACGGGCTTTACTTTGATGGAGACATCGGAGAATTTTTACACTCAACAAGAAGATCAAAACGAATAAACTCAACTGACTTATCCAAAGCTGTAGGAAAAAGTCCTGCCTACATAAGTCAGATAGAGAACGGGAGAAACAAAAACCCAGATTATGAAACTATGTATAAAGTTTTTAAACATTTAGGTATCGAAGAAGAAAAAATTGAAGATTATTTATTACATTTTCAAATTAAATCTCCCGAACGTGAGGCTTGGGAAGAAGAACAGGCTATCAAAGCCTCAATGGAGCCAACTGATGAAGACATAACATACATGGAGCGACAAGCAGACTTTTATCGTCAAGAGGATATGAGAGAATTTCATGAACGAAAAGTAGATGCAGTATTTAATAAGTATATTGATGAATCTTCCGAGGATGATTTGGTTTACGACATGATTAAAGAGAACATTAAGACTATTGTATATGTAATGGATAATATAATCGAACATGATATCAATAATGCTTTCAATTTAATTACTGGACTAGGAAAAACTTTTGATGAAATTACGACAAATGAAAAATTCTATAAATTTATCGTGAAACTCTTCTCTGATAAAGAAACACGATTACATTCGCTAGATGAAGAAGGAATGTTAAAAGTATTAAATACCCTATATGAAGAATTAAATCGAATAGACAGAGAAAAAACGGCATTCGGTAAACCACGTCAAAGAAACATAATAAATAAATTATAAGGAAAGGTGAGTAGAATTAATGGCTGGTTCAGTCCATAAATACGAAACTAAATCCGGTGAGACAAAATGGATGTATATGCTTGATCTCGGAAAAGATGAGAAAGGTAGAAGGAAACAAAAAAAGAAGAGTGGTTTTAAAACAGAAAGGGAAGCAAAAAAAGAGCTAAGGTTGGCTGAAGCTGAGTTAATCAAAGGAACTTATGTAGAGCCTTCAAAAATGCTATACGAGAAGTATCTTGATGATTGGTTTAAAACAAAAAGAAAAAGTTTAGGGATTCAGACAATAGAGGTTTATGAGAGCCACCTAAAAAATTACATCAAGCCTTTCTTAGGTAGTACACCTTTACTATCACTAAAAACAATTCATGTTGATAATTTTATAAACCACATGCATGAAAAAGGATATACGCCTTCAACAATAAAAAAATCAATAAATATAATAAAAAGTTCGCTTGAACATGCAATAGATACTGAGTTACTTAGTAAAAACGTTGCAAAAAAAGCTACACTTCCAAAAGAGAAGAAAAAAGAAATGGAAGTTTGGTCTAAACAAGAAGTTCAAACTTTCCTAAAAGTTGCAAAAGGTGACAGATTATATGCGCTTTTTTACCTAGCTCTTACTACAGGGATGAGGCAAGGTGAACTATTAGGACTTCGCTGGAAGGATATAGATTTAGATAATCAACTACTAAGAGTTAATCAAGTGCTTGCACATAACGGAAAAGATATAATCAGTGAAGCAAAAACAGAAAAAAGTAACCGAACAGTTGAATTAGGTGAATCAACAATAAGTGTTTTAAAAGCCCATAGAAAACAATTACTACAAGAAAAGTTATTACAAGGTAAAGGTTATCAAGATAATGATCTTGTGTTCTGCACACCATTAGGGACTCCTTTGAACAGTTCAAACATTAGAAGTAGAAACTTTAATGGATTAATTAAACAAGCTGGACTTAAAAAGATTCGTTTTCACGATTTAAGACACACATGCGCTACCCTTTTACTATCTGAAGGTGTGAACGTAAAAATTATAAGCGAAATGTTGGGTCATAGTAATATAAAAATCACTTTAGACACCTACAGTCACGTTTTACCAACAATGCAAAAAGAAGCAGTAAATAAACTTGAAAATATGATTAATAGTTAAGGTCACTTTATGTGGCCTTTTTTGTTACTTCTTGTTACTTTTTCTACACGAAATTGTTTTCGTTACTTTTTCGTTACTTTTTTGACAAAGAAAATACCAAACCTCTTTAGAAATGGCTTGGTATCAGTATGATCTGAGAGGGATTCGAACCCCCGACCCCTACCCTGTCAAGGTAGTGTTCTCCCACTGAACTATCAGATCGCAATATTAAGTTAGTTTTAAGAATATATTAAATTATAGTATATAGAAGGTAGGCTTGGCAATCCTTTTTTGAAAAACTCTATTTACAATTAGTATAGCCACCATAACAGGTGGCATTTTATTTTTTATGCTTTTCTTTCAGCCATTCATTTAACTCGTCTGTTAGTAGGTTAAATGGTACCTCTTTTGGAGTAAAGTATCCTACTTCTAAAATTTTGTATGCATTGTTCTCTAATTCGACGTAAACTATATCTTGAAATGGAGTTTCCGTAATAGCCAGTATTTTGCCGTTAAACATGTTACGAATGCTATTTTCTTCCTCCATAGATAATGACCATTCAGTTTGTCGGTACTTAGGGTTCGTATCATTAAAAACTGGTATGTTACTTTCATTTTCTTTTCCTAAAGCGAGCCCAACTTTTTCATGTATCTTATGTAAAAGCTCAATTACTTCTGCAAAGCCGATGAACAAAATCCCCGTGACAAAGCTAACTACCCACCATTTTAGCGCCATTAACAAGTCAAATTCAAAATGAGATGCGCCAATTACAATACCGAAAAGAAAACCAAATGCAATGATTCCTACGCCAATACGTACGATTATTTCCGCAATTCTATTTTCTCTACTCACCCCTACTCCCCCTTTATCACAATTTTAGCAAATATTACCGTTACTTAACATATAAAAATAATTTCTTTTTTATTGTATAAGAAACGTATGTTCGCATATAATAGTGAGAGGAGGTGACTTCGGTGCACAGGTTATTACAGCGACTTCACGAAGAAAATAAACTCGTTGACATCATTTATGTAGCGTATAACGGGACGATTACTCAACGAACTATTCAAATCATTAAAATAGAAGCAACATATATAACTGCCTTTTGTTATTTACGAAATACAAATCGAACGTTTAAAATAGAGAACATGTTATCGGTTTTTCCTCATAAAAAAATAAGGAAAATTAGTTAATATAACCATTGCCATCCTGCTTGTCTCTATGCTATTCTGTAAAGAAACACTTTTCGGACTTACTGCAGAAGGAGGCAAAAATAGATGAAAAACGTAACATTAGCAGAAATATTTTTACACCCGATTACACAAAAATATTTACAACGATCTGGCATTGCGCACGCAGTAAAGGTTACGGAGCATGCGTTTCATTTAGCCTTTAAATATAATGTGGATCTTGATTTAGCGACAAAGGCTGCTCTTTTACATGATATTGGTCATTATGAATGGTATCGTAACGGCAAGTGGGACTATGAGTTATATCGCGAAAACGACATTCACGCCATTAAAGGTGCAGAGCGCGCTCATAAACTATTAATTCGTTTAGGGGAAGAACCGCAAAGAGCGAAGCAAATAAGTGTTGCCATTTTATTGCACACCGATTCTTATTTACCAGAAGCGCAAATTAAAAGAAGCCCACTACAAAAAGTAGTGAAGCTTGCGGATGAGATGGATGAAGAAAAAGGTGGAAATCATCATTATAAAGTAATGGATAAAGAAACGGCCTTACAAAGATTACAACGTTTAGATACGTTAATAGAAACGTATCATCCTCTACCAGCGTACAAAGAAAATTTGAGGTAGCCTTAATAGCGACCTCAAAACTACATATTTAAGTAATAATCATAACCGCTTATCGTGCGAAATCCTACACCTTCATATAAACTTAAAGCATTTTCATTACTTACATCCACATCAAGTCTTATTGGTTTAGATTGATCCTTTTTACGGATAAGCTCAACCGCTGCCTGCAATATTTTTTTACCGTATCCTTTCCCTCTTTCTTCAAATGAGACGGTAAAGGCACTTATGTACATAGAAGTACCTTCATTGGAAATGGTTAAAGTAGCAAACACTTTCTCATCTTTTTTTACAATATAAACTTCATATCCGTCTTGCGTAATGTTTCTAGTTAACAGGGGTTCCACTTGCTTCGGATCCTCACCAAAGCCAAAGCCGTCTAACAACAATTGAGTAATTGTCGGTACGTCACTGGATGTTGCTTTCTCTAAACGTAAAGATTCCAATTGTTTCTTGTTGTAACTATCATCATATTCCATCGTATATTCCGAAAAGGAATAAACAGCTCCAAGCTTTTTCATTAGCCCTTTCGCTTCCACTGACTTTTCTGGACAAACGAATAGTATTTCGTCCACTTTTCGTTCTGCACAAACGGTTAGTGCTTTTTCAAGCAAAGTGGAAAAAATGCCTTTTCTTCTATAGGCTGGTGCAACCATTCCTGCAATCTCTACTTTCGTTACATCCACAAATGTATATAGACCGACAAATCCTACTAACTCTGTACGATCATAGGCCATAATAAAAAATAAATGTGGTTCATCTGCTTTAGAAATCATCGACACGTTAATACTAGATGCTATTTCTAGTTTGTCATGATTCTCACATTTTTTTAGCAATTGTACAACTTCGAGATATTGATCTTCAGACAAACTTTTCATTGATTCATAGTGAATGGTCATAGGCTTCTTCTCTTTCCATTAAAATAACACTTTCGCTTCATGGCAGGAGAGCAACCTTCACTCCCCTACTTCTTTAGTTATAAATTATTCACCATTTGCTTTTAATATTTCCACATCTTCCTTAATCTTTTCAAAATCAACATCAATTCCGCTATATTCACCGCGTACGAACCCTTGTTGGTCAATTAAGAAAATAGCTGTACTATGCTGATATTGATTTCCGCCCTCAATTTTGTAAGCAGGTACCATAAAGGAAATATTGGCAAAACTTTCAATCTCTCGTTGACTATAACCTGTTACGAAATCCCAAGTAGAAAAGTCAGCATCAACTCTTTCTCCATATTCCTTCAGTGCTGCGGGGTTATCATATTCTGGATCAATACTAAAAGAAACAATTGGAGTAGTTACATCATTTTCTGCTAAGTATTGTTGTACTTTTGACATATTCGCCGTCATTGGCGGACAAACCGTCTCACAATTTGTAAAAATAAAATTAGCTAACCAAACGTCTCCTTTACGGTCTTCCATTTGGAATGCTTGCTCATCTTGATTTATTGCTTCTAATTCTTTTACTTCTAATTTCATCGGAAAATACTCATCTATGTTCACACTATTTCCAGCACCACATGCTGTTAAAAAGAAAAGTACAAACAATAAGGACATTCTTTTAGTCATAATTTCCTCCTTGCGAATAAAGGTGTCGAACTTATTATAGCTCGACACCTCTTGTTTTTGCTAGTTTTGGAAACTAGTATCGATAAAGTTTGTAAAGTCTGGTTTCTCCGTTAGGAATTTTAAATCAAACGAGGAGTTCGCGAATTCTTGAATTACTTCTGCATCTACATCACTAGTCCAACGAATTCTTTCCCACGCACTATCAATAATATCTTTTGTTAATTCTTGGTTTGTCGCTTCTTTAATTTGATTAATCGCAATTAGTTTTGCATCTTCAGGGTTTTCATCTATATATTGAACAGATTTTGCATGTGCATCCATTAACGCTTGCACTACCTCATTCTTCTCTTCAATATATTTACCACTCGTTACGAAAATAGTGTTCGGTAATGTTTCACCAAAAGATATTTCATCACTATTCACAATAATATTTGCACCATATTCTACAGCTAAAACAGATGCCCACGGTTCTGGAACAGCAGCTGCGTCAACACGACCCGCTTCAAACATTTGCCCGTATTGAGCTGGATTCCCTGTAACGTGGTTCATCGTTCCACCAATACGAGACGATGTTAAGCCGAAATCTTTTAAGAAAGTTTCCATTTGAACGTCATGTGTACAACCAATACCAGGTGTAATAAAAGTTGCTCCGTCAAGACCTTCTATGGAAGTAATTCCACTTTGCTTACTAGCGATAATTACTGTTCCACCAGAAGATGCTCCAGCAATAACCTTAACATCTGCACCACTTGCATAGTTGTTCATCGCAGGTCCTGGTCCTACTAAACCACCGTCAATTTCTCCTGTTTTTAAAGCTGTCATGAAAGCACCACCATCAGGGAATGTGCGGTATTCTACTTCGTACTCTTCTCCAAGTGCTTCTTCATACATTGCTTTTTCTTTTGCAACCATCGCTGGCGTATGGTCAATGTTCGGGAAGTATCCAATCACTACCTTTTCTTTACCTGTTGAAGCTCCTGCACTACATCCTGCTAAAATTCCACTAACTAATAATAGTAAAACAGCAAATAAAGCGAACGTTTTTTTCATCTTAAATTCCTCCTAATTTGATTCCTCTAAGCCCCAACGACGAGCTACACTTTTCTCCATACGTTGGAAAATTAAAAAGTCTACCACTGTACCAATCACACAAATAATGATAATAATTCCGAAGACGATATCCATTTTCGCAAATTCAGAAGCCCATTTTAACGAATATCCTAAACCTGGTCCCATACTTAAAAGTTCTGCAGCCATTAAAGCACGCCATGCAAATGCCCACGCAAGCCTTACACCTGTAACAGCATAAGGAATGGACGCTGGTAATATTATTTTCCAAAACATTTCAAAACCTGATGCTCCCATTGTGGAAGCGGCTTTTATATAAAGTGGCGGAACGTTTTTTATCCCCATCCTCATATTAATCGTCATAACAAGCGTGCCACCTAACGTTACGATAAAAATAATGGCGGTTTCTGAATAACCAAACCAGACGATCGCTAGTGGCAACCAAACGATACTCGGGACACTTTGTAGTGCTAAAACTAACGAGCCAACTGTGTCATCAGCTGTTTTCGATTTTGCTAGCCAAATTCCAAGTCCTGTCCCTATTAAGAGGGATAGTCCAAGCCCGATTGCTAACCTTTGAAAACTAGCTAACAATGCATAGACAAGCGTCATATCAGTAAATCCTGTCCACATGGCAGGAAAAACATCTGTCGGCTTCGGCATTACAACTGGTGGCCAACCGATTAGACGGACGATTACCTCCCAAAATAAAAACAAGCCGACAAAAAAGATGATTCTATTTCTCCACGTTTTCATCGCCCTAACTCCTCATACATTACTTTTTCAATTTCTTTTTCAAGTAGGTTACTAATTTCTGATTCCAGCCTAGTAACTTGTTCATCCGTACGTAATCTCGGACGTTCGATATCTACTGTAATATCGGCAATAATTTCTCCCGGTCTCGTTCCCATTACTAATATTCGATCCGAAAGTTTTATAGATTCATAAATACTATGCGTGACAAAAAGAACGGTTTTCTTCGTTTCTAACCATATTTTCTCCAACTCTTTTTGTAGAAGCATTCTCGTTTGTTCATCTAAAGCACCAAACGGTTCATCCATTAATAAAACGGTAGGATTCATCGCTAACGCTCTTGCAATCGATACCCTTTGCTGCATTCCACCAGAAAGTTCATGCGGGTGTAAGTGTAAACTACTGCTTAGCTGCACCATCTTTAAAAAATGATGGGCCTTTTCTAATTGTTCCTTCTTATCTTTTATATCTCTAATTGCAAACAACACATTTTCTTCCACCGTCATCCAAGGAAAAAGTGCCGCTTGTTGAAAAACCATACCGCGATCTTTCCCTGGCCCCTTAATAACCGAGTCTTTCAATCGGATTTCTCCAGTAGTTGGCTTCGTTAATCCAGCTACAATCGATAATAAGGTCGATTTCCCACAACCTGAAGGACCTAGTATGGAAACGAATTCTCCTTCTTGAATATTTACATTTATAGAAGATAAAACAGTTTGCACCGTTTGTTGGTTCATATAGTCTTTCGAAATGTCATTGATTGTTAAAAACATTGATACACCAACTTTCTGATAATTCATATAAAGTTAATCGGAATAATATGTTTTATTATATACAGTATGCTTCTTCTGTCAATAGATTGACTGTAAATATTCGTACCCGTCTAAACTTTCATTATAAAAAAATTATGGTATTATATTGTGTAAAGCGCTAACAATCATAAATAGACTTGACACACGTGCACACTAGGGGGAATTTTTAATGGAACAGAAAAAAGGAACGATGTTAGAGCGTACCCTATACAGTAAGGAGCTCGAAGAAGAAGTAAAGTTGATGATTTATACTCCAGCTAACTTCTCTCCTTTATATAAATATCACCTGTTAATTGCTCAAGATGGGCAAGACTATTTTTCATTAGGGAGAATCGGGAGAATTGCCGATGAATTGTTAGAAGGAAAAGAAATTCAAAACTTGATTATCGTAGGCATCCCTTATCTTGACGTCCAAGATCGTCGTGAAAAATACCATCCAAATGGTTCGAAAAACGCTAGTTACATACGATTTTTAGGCCAAGAACTAGTGCCTTTCTTAGATAAGGAATTTCCTTCTTATCAAATGGGAATGGGACGAGGCTTAATTGGAGATTCTTTAGCTGGAACGGTATCATTGATGACTGCACTATCTTACCCAAATACGTTTGGAAAAGTGATCATTCAATCACCTTTCGTAAACGAAGACGTTTTACAAAAAGTGGAACAGTTTGAAACTCCACATTTACTTACCGTTTATCATGTTGTTGGAACGGAGGAACGTAAAGTCCCGACAACTGACGGCAAAACAAAAGACTTTGTTGAACCGAATCTAAAACTTCATGAACTGATGAAACAAAAGCAGTTTCCGCATCATTTCGAACAGTTTAACGGTGATCACACATGGACACATTGGCAGCCGAATTTAAAAACAGCTTTACGCTCCATGTATTAATATAGAATGTTCTGAATATAACACTATGATTTTTTCCTATTGTAGGCTAAAATAATACTACTAGAACTTATTTAACTAAATAATGTTGATTTACATTTTCGCTATGGCAATAAGTAAACCTTATGTGAGGAACTGCTTTTTTCTTGCAGGAATCGCATACCTACCGCTACAATCAATAGATAATTACTCATCATTGCCATAACAAAGCTTTAAAATTAAACCAATTAGGAGGGCTTTATTATGAAATACGGTATTGTCGTTTTTCCATCAAAGAAATTACAAGATCTTGCTAATTCTTATCGTAAAAGATACGACCCTCATCATGCATTAATTCCACCACATATTACGTTGAAAAATGCATTTGAATTAAAAGATGAAGATGTGAAATCAGTTTCAGATGAATTACATGCGATTGCTAAAGATTCATCCCCATTTACGTTAAATATTCGTAAGGTCAGCACTTTTTCTCCTGTAAACAATACCATTTATTTAAAAGTAGACCCTGTCGAAGAATTAGTATCATTACATGACAAATTACACGCGGGTAACGGATTTTTATCGGACAATCGTGAATATAACTTTGTTCCTCATATTACAATTGGACAAAAGCTATCAGACGATGAGCATTCGGACGTGTTAGGGTCCATCAAAATGTTAAATGTAGCACATGAAGAAAGTGTGGATCGCTTCCACCTTTTATATCAACTAGAAGACGGTATGTGGACTGTTTACGAAACATTCCGTTTAGGAAAGGAATGCTAATATAATTGCACGTAAAAATAGTACAATCAGAACGAGAAAAACAAGATGCATTTGAAGTACGTAAAACAGTCTTTGTCGAGGAACAAAACGTTCCGTTAGAAGAAGAGATAGATGAGTACGATAATACAGCAACTCATTTTGTCTTATACGACGGGGATTCCCCAGTAGGAGCAGGACGCTTTCGTGAAGTAGATGGCTATGGAAAAGTAGAACGAATTTGTGTTCTTTCTACCTACCGTAAAAGTAAAGGTGCTGGTCGCATCATTATGGATCAAATTGAACAACATGCGAAAGAAGAAGGTTTTACAAAGTTAAAACTAAATGCCCAAACACATGCGGAAGGTTTCTATTCGAAGCTTGGGTATGCAACAGTTTCGGACATTTTTATGGACGCAGGCATCCCTCACGTAACAATGATTAAATCAATAGCATAGAAAAAGCTGTCCTTTTAGTCGGACAGCTTTTTCTTTTTACCATTATCTTTTATATTTAACCACTAGCGTTGCATTAAATAAAATCTAATTTGTCAAGTATTTATCAATAAAAATATTTATTGGTTTTTTTGTAATAATTTGTATTTTTTAGTCCGCAAGGGTATAAAAAAACCTTATAATTAGGTGGAAGGTAAAGGTAGTCCTGTCCAAATCCCAATTATAAGGAGTCGCTATGGACAACCATAAATACAGTTTTTAAGGAATACATCCACCCTATGGATGAAAAAGTTATTTTGAAAATGATTGATCAGATGAAGCTTGATAAGTATACGAAAAAGCTTGATAGTCTAACCTTCACGAAACTTTTTATATATGCTCAGCTAATGAAGCTTGGCAGCTTAAAAAAAATTAGTCTCAAGGTAAAAAACAAAAAGAAATTACAAAAAGAACTTGGCTTAAAATGCATTAAGACAATCTCAATTATCCCGTGAACTCTCTGACCTTCCGCCCGAGATTTTCAAGGCTATTTTGCATCACTTAGTTGAGCAAATCCATCGGGAATTTGGAAAAGATAAAGGTGACGATTTATTAGGGAAAATCCATCTTATTGATTCTACAACAATCTCACTTTGCCTTAGCCAGTACCGTTGGGCCCGTTTTAGAAATACATACTAGAGTTGTATTTTATGATGGCGAAACTTCGCCGGATAAAATCATCATTACTCCTGCAAAACCGGCAGACGTTACCCAGTTGGATGGCTTGATGGTTATTGATCATGATGCACTACATGTGTTCGACCGTGGCTATTTTGATTTCAAAAAGTTCGATGAATACTGTTGTAATAATATTCGATTCTGTACGCGCATTAAGGACAACACCATCATCCACGTTATCGAGGAACTGTCAGTAGATCCGTCGACTGGTATCTCACGTGAGGCAATCGTAAAACTAGGAAAAATGAAATATCCTGTCAGGCTGATAGAAACAAAAGATAGTCAAGGAAATACCCTAGCCATCATCATCAATGATGCGAAGATGAGCACAAGAAATTAGTAATCTTTATCGAAATCGCTGGCAAATTGAACTTTTCTTCAAGTGGATGAAGCAGCATTTGGTCATCAAAAAATGTTATGGAAAGAGTGAAAACGCTGTTTTCAACCAAATTTACATAGCAATGATTACTTTTTGTTTAACCTTACTGATGAAGAAAAAGGTTAGTTATCAGGGAACACTTCTTGATATGCTTGATTATATCGAAGACTTTTGGTCAAGATGCTTCTTTGAATTTATAAAGGAACTATTTAAGACACCTGATCGATCATCTTACGGCCGGAGGCCACTGAAACATGAGCAAATTTTCACGGAAACCCTTGCACAGTTTGAAAAAGGAGATGTTCAGCACTTAGATGATTTAATTTACGATCCAACTCATCTGTAAAAATATGGATAAAGGCTACCTTCGAATAGGTCCCCTTTTCCTTTTTTCTTTAATACTCAAGAAATGGAAATCAGAATATTCAATATAGTTATATTTTGGAATAATATTCAAAATAAACCTATTTTTATGAGTTTGACTTTTTCTTAACTTTTTTTTGCAACGCTAGTGATATTTAACCAACTTTTGCACAAACTAATCGTAAATTTGTAGAAAAGATAAGGATTGAAAACACATGGACTTTATCCGAATAGCTGTTGAGTTATCTGTTGGTTTTATTTCACTATTTATCGTAACGCAATTATTAGGGAAAACTCAAATCACTCAAATTACACCATTTGATTTTATCTCTGCACTAGTACTAGGAGAACTTGTCGGTAATGCACTTTATGATCCGGAAGTAGGTGTAGATAAAATCCTCTACTCCTTAACCTTATGGGGAATATTAATTTATTTATTAGAACTAATTACACAAAAGTGGCGAAGGTCAAGAAAGATACTTGAAGGACGACCTTCACTTGTAATTTATGAAGGGAAAATAAATAGGAAGGAATTAAAAAGGAGTAAATTAGACATAAACCAATTACAGCATTTATTACGAGCAAAAGGTGCTTTTTCTATTCGCGAAGTAGAATATGCCGTTTTAGAAACAGATGGGTCTGTTAGTGTATTAAAGAAACATGGATTCGCTAACCCTACTAATGCTGACCTTTCTATTCCTTATTCAAAACCTCAGCTTGCTGTTACACTCATTTCAGATGGAGACGTAATTTATGAAAACTTAGAAGAATTTCATTTAACTGTACAGTGGCTATTACTAGAAATAAAAAAACAGGGCTTTCATAACCCATCTGACATTCTTTTAGCGGAGTACCAACAAGGTAAATCTTTATACATATTGCCATTTACAGAGGAAAAATTGTAACTAATATAGGAACTTTCATGTTGAAGCGATTGAAATTCGTGGGCTGCTTAGATGGGATAATATTTTTTTAGTTTCCATCTACTTCAACGAAAGTTCCTTTTCATGGGTATCTTCTACTAGATCGTCTCATTAAACAACTGACCTTTTCCTGTTATATCAGCAATAATCTCACAATTAACTCTCTTTTTCGTTGGAACGGCTTGAGCTTCCTTAGACCATTTATCTTTGTTTTGTCTACGCTGTTTTTGTAATTCCTCCCAGTTGTATTGTGGATTTACTTTATAAAAAATAGCTTTTCTAACTGGGTCTACCATTGTATTCGTTTTTTCGTTAACCGCATTTGTTCGATTAGCATATTGATGGTACGTATTTTGATTAATTGGTAAGACATAACCCATCTTAAGCCCCTCCTTATTGATTATTTTCCCTATTATTGATTGTTCCAAACTTATACCGCACACTATAGTTTATGTGTTAGAATGAGAAAGATTGACTTTTAAAGGGGAATTACGTATATGAAACTAGCAATCTGGAAGAGTCAACCTATTTCTCTTAATAAAATTGCGAGAGAACGGTATCAGCAAATATATGAACTTGGACAACGTTATGAACTAACATGTTCAATTTGTTCAACACGAGTAAAAATGTATTTAGGTATTTATGAAGAGCCTCATTTTTACCCAGTCGACAAATCCATTAATCATGAAGAGTGTGAACGAAAAGCGGCTACTATGGAGTCGCCGATAGTCGAAATAGAAGAAAGCGCATCGTATTTAGAACAGAATGGGTTTCGAATTCCGAAATCACGTTCTATTTCTACTCAACCCTCCATCGATCAAACATCGTGGAAAGCACCTAAATACATTTCCAATTTACCAATATATTTACAAAATATTACGAACACTCCAGCGCCAGAAAGTCCGTTCTGGGAGCAACTATTGAAAAAAAATATTGTTCTAGACTTTTCCCAGCGTGAAGCAGTAAAACATGTTGACGGGCCGTTGCTCGTTTTAGCAGGTGCTGGTAGTGGAAAGACAAGAGTTTTAACTACAAGAGTCGCTTATATGATTGGAGAACAGAAAATAGACCCTCGTTCGATTATGCTTGTTACGTTTACAGCGAAAGCAGCTCAAGAAATGAAAGAGCGGTTATCACTATATACGAACCGTGCTTCCATGAATGGCGTAGTAGCTGGCACATTTCATAGCATTTTTTACCGAATCGTAAGCCACCATGAACCAAGCCGCTGGAACCATGAAAAGCTATTAAAATGGGAATGGCAAAAGGAGCAATTTTTAAAGCAAACTGGTCGCAGTCTCGGCCTAGACGAAAAGGAATTCCCTTGGGACGAAGCAATCCAGATGATCAGTTATTGGAAAAACAATTTACAATTTCCAAACGACATTAAAGCTTCTAACAAAACGGAGGAAGACTACCTTCATTTATATAAGGAATATGAACAGTGGAAAAAAACAAACGAGTTCTTCGACTTTGATGATATGCTGATTGGCTGTTACGAATTATTCACTCGAGATGAAAACCTACTACAAAAATATCAGCAACGCTTTCAATATTTTTTAATAGATGAATTTCAAGATATTAATAAAGTTCAATATGAAACGATTAAATTATTAGCTAAAAGTAAAAATTTATGTGTGGTCGGTGACGATGACCAATCCATCTATGCGTTTAGAGGAAGCGACCCGTCCTATATCGTAAATTTCGATCGAGATTTTCCAACTACAAAAGTAGTTACACTGTCTGAAAACTATCGATCCACACATGCGATTGTTGCCTCTGCTAATAAAGTAATCGCTCATAATAAAAAGAGAAAGCAAAAAAGTATGAATGCGCAAGTAGATAATAAAAAGTCTCCCCTTCTTTTCTTTCCTCACGATGAGGAAGAGGAAGCGACAATGATCGTGCAAGATATGAAAGAACGAATAGAAAATGGAGACAATCCTAACGATTTTGCTATTCTATACAGAACTCATAGTGCAGCCCGTGCTATTTTCGAACGACTTACACAATCTGGCTTACCATTTTCAATTGACCAAGACTATGATAGTTTTTATAATCGTCGCATTGTGAAAAGTATGATTGCTTTTTTAAGACTCAGTCACGATAAAAATGATGTAAAGGCGTTAACAGATATTTTGCCAGCTCTATTTTTAAAGCAGTCTAGTTTACAAGATGCGAAAGCTATATCGATACTAGAAGATTGTGATTTAGCTGTCGCATTATCGAAAATATCTAATATTGCACCATTTCAAGCGAAAAAGTTAAAAAAGCTCGTCCCACTTTTCTCCTCGTTACAAGCTGTGACTCCAACGGTTGCACTTGAAATAATTGAGAAGGACATGGGATTTTCCGATTATGTTAAAAAGCGCGGCAACGAAGGGAATATGGTTGAAAAAGGATCTGACGATGTACGTGATTTGAAGGTTGTCGCTAAAAAGTTTTCGACAGTTGAAGATTTCCTTGCACATATTGATGATATGATTGCCAAAACAACGGAAATGAAAAAACTAAGCAAACAGTTTAAAGATGCAATACGCCTTTCCACTATTCATCGTGCAAAAGGACTTGAATATAAGAAAGTATATATTTTAAGTGTTGTCGACGGTGGTATTCCCCATGACTTTGCTTTAGAGGACGTTCGTAACGGTGACTATCATTCATTAGAAGAAGAGCGAAGACTTTTATACGTTGCGATGACTCGTGCAAAGGAAGAGTTGTTTCTTTCCGTCCCACAAAATAGACGTGGAAAAAAAGCGTATTTATCGAGGTTCATCAAACAAATACTGCCAAATTAATTTATTAATTGGAAATTATTATCATATAAAATACGTTTATACTTTCTCTTTTCGTGGTAAATAAAGAGAAAGTGAGGTGCTGCTTTTATATGAAAAATAAAAAGTCCCAATATGAAGTGTATTCGATTTTTCATTTATCGGATGACATGCTGCTTACAACGCTACATAAAGCAATGAAGCTGCAATTGGATGAAAGCTTTATCGAAATTTTAATGAAAGAAGTTAACAGACGACAATTATCACTTTCTATAGAAAAGATGAAAAACCACTGAACTTATGATCAGTGGCTTTTTTCTAATGCTCTTACTTCTTTTTTTCGTTTAGCATTTTAGATATTGTTCCCATATCTACTGGTTTGTCACCATTGATTAATGTATTGACAATTTTATCTTCAAGCTCTTGAGGGACGTTTCGATTTGCTAATTTAGCAACACGCTTCACAAGCCCTCTTACAGTAGCTTCATCTTTAAAATTTGCATTTTGCATTGAGTTAGCAAGTTCAAATACATCTTTCATATTTACACCTGTTTTTTGTTCAATTCCTTTAAAGAAGTTGTTATTCATTTAAATGGTCCTCCTTCCTTTCATATGGCATTGTATGATTTAGGCTAGGCGGTGGTTACAACTGTTTTGTCTAAAACATTAAATGTAAAAAAATGAACACTATCTTTTTCCATGATTTATTAGAAAAAGGCTGACTCAAAAAGTCATTTTTCAATGAACTTTTGGACAGCCCTTTAGTTAAAGATTATTAAAAATTTTTCCTTAAACTAGCTTGGAAATTAACGAGGTCCACCGTACCAAACAGCCCCAATAATTACTAATAAAATAAACAACACTACAATTAACGTATATCCTCCGCCGTAGCTATTTTGAAAGCCTGGCATTTTTCTTCCTCCCTTCGAAGTCTAATTAAGATGCGCACCTTACATTAATACTTTATGTAGGAATTAATAGTTTGAATAGTTAAAGTAGCTCAGAGAAAATGCGCATTTTAATAGAATTAGGTGAAATTAATAGATTAATCATCGGGTCATTATTTCTACTAATTTAAACTATTAAACTAGCAGCTTTGTCTATACATTTATTATTAATAATCATAATATATTTTGAACCGAAGTTATTTAACTAACATATAAGAAAGGAAGGTATCTAGTGGCCTATAAAAGACAGCTAACTTACTCTTTAGAAGAACAATTGAATAGACAATATTTGTGGCTGACGGAACAAGTAAAATATTTAAAAAAGAACGAACGGAAATTAGAACAAGAACTGAATAGTTTAAGAGAAAAGGTCGACAAACTTATTACGGTAGTTCCATCCCAGCAAAATAATGACCCTAACTTTAGTAATGGTACTTGGAACCTCCAATTAACTCAACCAGTCAATAATGTCACAAACTCCAAAGCAGAAAATAATTTGCAATTAGAAAATGATGAACCGACCGCAAATGGATTTACTAATATGTTGAATTTTCTCAATGGATTAAATCTTGATTTTGAAAAATTATCATACGTCCTTCTTATCATCGCAAAAATGTATGATCAAAATTCTATCAAAGTATTTAATTATGAAATCGAAGTGGAAAAATTAGCTCAAGCTTTACTACTTCTCTCACAGCTAAATAAAGGAGAGCTGAACGAAATGAAGGATTTATTAACAGAATAATATATAAGTTTAAGCGTTATGTCCTAATAAAATAAGGAAGGCTATCCCTGTTTTCAGGAATAGCCTCTCCATTACCTTTTACATTAATATAATTTAGATGCACCAACGATAATTAAAAGGATAAACAATACTACGATCAATACGAATGTTCCGCCGCCGTAACCAGCGCCACCAACACCGTAACCGTATCCAGGGTAACCGCAACCTCCATAGTAACCCATTACAAGCACCTCCTTCGTGACTTTTCCTTAATAATATATGTATAAATGCCAGTGATGTATGGGCTCTTCTCCTAGGAGGAATGCGGATATTTATATGTTTTCACTAAGCCTATTTGAAAAAAAGAGTTATATTAACATTTATTCCATTCCACTTCAACTCTGCTTCAGAAATTGAAATCAGATCCACCAATTAATTTGTATTTAACACTTCTTTATAAATATATTTTCCATAGCTAGCAACTTTTTCTTTACAATACGAAGGGATTTATACTTTTTTGTCGAATGTTTAAGTCGTCTTATTCTAAAATTTTTAGGGGCTGAACTTATGAAATTTATTGGAGCACTCATTCTAAGCTTTATTATTGGGTTTGTTGGTTTCATTGTAATGTTTATTACTCTACTCTCTTCAGGAAAAACAATACATGGGCTTTTTGTCATTGCGATTTTTCTTGGACTTATTATTTTTGCAAACTTGTTAATATATGGTCAATTTAAAAAAAGATGGACTAAAATTTCTTTTATTTCCTATATTGGTGTACTGCTACTGTTATTCGCAATTAATATGGGACATGGTTATTATGTTAACAGCTTAAAAATAATGAGTACACAAGATGTTAATCTGGAGGATTATGAACCATTTAAAAACAACAACAAATTAGCAGTTTTAGATGAAGGTGCATCTTTTCAACTTACCGATAACTTACCTAAACTAGATGGTTCAACTGCACTCTATCCTATTTATGCTTCTTTTGCTCAAGCAGTTTACCCCAAAAAAGAATACCGTTTTAATGGCGGTGAAGTTGTTTCTACGCAAACGAGCGGCGCTTGGGCAGCATTACTCAAAGGTTCAAGAGACATTATTTTTGCACCGGAAGCACCCGAAAGAGTATTAAAGGAAGCAGCACGAAAAGATATTACATTAATACACACTCCAATTGGTAAAGAAGCGTTTATATTTTTCGTACATAAAAACAATCCTGTTGATAATATATCGCTTGAACAAATTCAGAAAATTTATGCTGGTGAAATTACGAACTGGAAAGAACTAGGCGGGGAAAATGAAGAAATCGTTGCCTTTCAACGTCCTGAAGATAGTGGTAGTCAACAAGCATTACAAAAATTAATGGGTACAAAACGGTTAATGAACCCACCTTCAGAGCAAATAGCGTCAGGTATGGGGGGCATTATCGAATTAACTGCAGATTATGAAAATCGATCTAACGCACTAGGTTTTTCATTCCGCTTTTTCTCACAGGAAATGGTGCAAAACGGAAAAATTAAACATTTGGCAATTGACGGCATCGAGCCAACTTTAGAAAATATTCAAAATGGAACGTACCCAATTGTAAGTGAGTTTTATGCAATAACAACTGAGCAAAATACTAATCCTAATATTCAACCATTTATAAAATGGATGATATCTACGGAGGGGCAAGAACTTATAAAAAAGACAGGTTATACTCCATATCATAATTAATTGCAATTTTAAGAGGGCTGCATATTCAATCAGCCCTCTTGTTTAAATATATTTTCTAACTCCATTTCTTTTCCTTCTGCCCAATTTTCTAGTTTTTCCATATAATTGTGGAGTCTTCCTTCTAGCCATTCTATTTTCTCGATATTTCCTTCAGCATTTTCATCTGTTTCCCGTTCAATCTTTTGTGTATCAGCTAATTGTTCGTTTATTTTCCAACGATCAAAAATAAATTTCAATTGTTCTTCACCGAAATCATACTTACCCATATGTTATTCACCTCTTTCAAGTACAGTATGCCATGAAAGGAGGAGAAGTTCTTATTAACTACTGGATAAGTAATTCGAGATTTGTTTCTCCACATTACTTATCTCATTAGAAATATGTTCATAAAAGTTTTCAAATTCTTTATATTTCGTAACTATTGCTAAATACTCCATATCCGTATGGCATTTTTTTAGTGCCGTCAAAACTATTTCTCGCTCTCTATTATTTCGAATATGTACTTGATCATCGAACAAATCTAACGTTACATTTCCATATGTATCTACTTGAGCTAAAAACACATTAGCAAGAAGAACATCCCTTTTTTCTAACTCAGAATACAGCCAGCGACGATTTAAACCTGCCCGTGTTAAAGGTTCATCTAAAACTCGACCGTCCATTATAACGGTTTGAGGCTCTTGTGTATGGGGAGCATCAGTAAATAAGTCTCCGTAAACGATCGGTTGTTTTTCCCGCTTTAATAAAACGTTCAGCTCACCATTAGATTCTAATGTGGCAAACTGAACGTCCGAAACTTGAAACACATTCTTTTTTCTTAATTGTTCTAAAAACTCATCAATGCTATATTTTTCTTTGCGCAAATTGCCTTCTAATATTTTTCCGTCTCGAATGAACACTGTCGCATTTCCTTCCATGAAATCTCGGAAGACTTTGCTTTTTAAACCAAGTTTTGAAGCTAGCAGTGGGAATAGCAACCATATTAATATACTTGTAACCCCATGTTTCACTTCCAAATTATGGTCCATTGAAAGTGTACCTGCAATATCTCCAATCGTGATGCCTGCTATATATTCAAATGATGAAAGTCTAGACAGCTGTTTTTTGCCTAATAGCTTCGTTACTAAAAAGAGTCCGATAATGATGGACACAGAACGAATAACAATCTCTAGCCATTGCGACATAAAACAACTCTCCTTTTATGATGGATATTGTTGAAGGTGTTCTTGTAGCTCTTTTCGTAAATTTTCAAGCTTTATATATGCTGTATGGAAAGTATTAGCTTCTGTTTCTTCTTTTGCGACCGATGCGAAATACTGCAAGCTTTCATAAACCATTTTCATGTTAGAAGACACCGTCTGTAACAATTGTTTCTCTTGCACATTCTTCACCCTTTCGGCTTAAACAGTAACGCTCCGATAAACCCAAAAATAATAGCAGCCGATATACCAGAACTTGTTACTTCAAACATTCCTGTTAGCACTCCTACGACACCATGCTTTTCACCTTCTGAAATGGCACCATGCACAAGTGAATTACCGAAACTTGTAATTGGAATAGTTGCACCGGCACCAGCGAACGAAATGAGAGGTTCGTACAAACCAAAACCGTCTAAAATAGCGCCTATGACAACTAGTGTACTTAACGTATGGGCGGGTGTTAACTTAAACACATCAAACATAATTTGACCAACGACACAAATAAGCCCTCCTACGACAAATGCCCAGAAAAACGATTCAATCATTGCTGTCCCTCCTCGTATTCAATTGACACCGCATGAGCAATACAAGGAATCGTTTCACTTTGTTGAAAAGATAGCGGTGATAGTAATGCCCCTGTTGCAACGACTAACATTCGTTTTATTTCTCCTTTTTTCATACGGTTTAGTAAATGTCCATAAACGACAGTTGCAGAACAACCAGCCCCACTAGCACCCGATAAAACGGGTTGATCGTCTCTATATATCATTAATCCGCAATCTTGGTATTGATTATCTTCAATCTTTACTCCTTGTTGCTTTAATAAATCAAGCGAAACTGTACGACCTATTTCACCTAAGTCTCCTGTTACGATTAAATCGTAATAGGAAGGCTCTCTATTTAAATCATGGAGATGCGCTTTTATCGTGTCTACTGCCGCCGGAGCCATCGCACCCCCCATGTTAAATGGGTCTGTTAATCCCATATTAATTACTTTGCCAATTGTTGCAGAAGTAACCTTTGGACCAACACCTTTATTAGCTACTACCGCTACACCAGCACCTGTTACAGTCCACTGCGCGGTCGGTGGCTTTTGCCCTCCATACTCTGTTGGATAGCGAAATTGCTTTTCAACAGCGGCATTATGACTGGATGCACCTGTTAAACAATAATGCGCTCCCCCATAGTTAACTAAGAAGCTCGATAACGCTAATCCTTCCATAGATGTCGAGCATGCACCAAAAACCCCGAAGTATGGAATCGCTAATTTTTCAGCAGCAAAATTTGTTGGTGTCATTTGATTAATTAAATCTCCAGCAAGAAAAAACTGAATTTCATCCTTTTTTAAATTCACCTTTTGTAACGCTTGTTGACTAGCTTCCTCTAACAAGAGCTTATGTGCTTTTTCATACGAATCTTGCTCCAGCCATAAGTCTGTATGTAGTAAATCAAAGTCGTTTGCTAAGAGTCCATTTGCTTCAAATGGACCACCAACTGTCCCTGTTGATAATATAACCGGTTTATTCGAAAATTCCCATGATTGTTTTCCTTTGAGCATTACAATCCGCCCCATTGCATTAATATCGTTTTAATTAAGCCCACTACAAATGCTGAAAATACACCGAATAAAAGTACAGAACCGGCTAGTTTGAACATATTCGAGCCAACTCCAAGGACAAAGCCTTCTGTACGGTGTTCAATACACGCTGAAATTACTGCGTTTCCGAACCCCGTTACTGGTACTGCACTTCCTGCTCCAGCTACTTGCCCAATTCTGTCATACACACCAAATCCTGTTAGTAACATCGCAATAAATATCATCGTTGCAACGGTAGGATTACCGGCAGTTTGCTCCGTAAAATTAAAAAAATAGATGTAACTAAGCTGAATTGCTTGTCCAACTAGACAAAACACCCCCCCAAAGAAAAAGGCTTTTAAGCAATTTTTAACTACTGGCCGCTTTGTTTCTCGTTGCTGTTCAAATTGTTGGTATTTTGCTTGTTCTGGTGTCACATTTTTCTTATTATTTGCCATCCAACTATTCCTTTCTACGCTTTATCCTGACGAAGCTTGTCTAGTTTTTTAAAACGTTTTTCTACTTCCTTTGTTGATAGATTTTCATCCTTTATTGCCTTTTTCAGCTTGTTTACCTCCAACCATATTTTTAAATCATGGGATACGATAATTTTTTCCTTTTCCCCTTCAAATTCTTTCTTTAATGCTTTTTTCACTTTTTTCTCAATGGATTCTGTAAAAAACTTTTGCATTTGCTTTACTTGAATCGCGATTAGTAACTGGCCATCCGATGAAATGGCATTGGCAGACTTAACTTCTGGAAATGACTTTGCAACCCGCTCTGCTCTTTCTTGTTTTTGTTTAATTTCCTCTGCCTCATTACCCGTATTCATACTTTGAGGGGTTCCAGTTATATTTGATCCCTCCTGCTTTCCTTGCTGCCCTTCTACTCCACAGGCTGCTAGGAATATACTTAACCCTAAACTGATAAGTATAAATTTTTTAAAAGACACACTCATTAAACTTCACCCTTCTTTTTGTTAACTATTTTTAATATTAGTTTTTCTGCAAAATATATGTATAATTTATCCGCTAATTTTTCCTTTCTGAAATTTTTTACATAGTAAAGAGCAAAAAGCCAAGAGTCTCCATAATGTATTCGGAGCTTGGCTTTTCTACTATCTTAAAATTCTTTGTAAAACAGCTTCGAGTATTCCAGCTAAACCAGCAACACCTAGAATGAATAGAACTGGCTCTCCCACTATGGGAAACATGATGAGCAGAACATACAGTAATGTTGAAACCCATATCCCTGTACACCAATAACAACTTAATAATTCTCCAAACCAAGCACTTATCCCCTTTCCTTTGATAATAATGTATTCCTCTACTTCACCTTTTTCATTTAATTCTTCGACTTGGTCTAGGAAGGGTTTACGCAAAAAAGAAGTAATTCTATCAAAAACTATTAAGCGAGTAAGTCTGAATGATGCTAAAGCTAAAAGAAGCAAAAAAAACGTATTTACTACATTCATAAAAAATTCCCCTCCATTTTTTAAAAAACTTACATATATTACAAAATAAAAGCTGTCGACGATCGACAGCATCATTTCAACAACATTTATACCCTTCTTACTTTTCTACAACCACAATCAGAAGTTTGTTTCTTAGCTACTTTTTTTACGGAATACGTTCCATTTGCTCTTTTTTTATCGCCAATTACGTTATTCGGTTGGTAATAATACTTTTTCATATTGAATTCACACCTTTTCTTCATTTTACTGTAGTTTATGTGATAATTTTAAAAATTGCTTTCCACGAAATCACTATATATTACCGTTTATTTTTTCGATTTATATTCGATACATTTTGATAAAACCACTCATTGTTCTTATTCACTTCAACTTTTTCCTCTTTTTTACTCTCATGTTCTTTTAATAATGAACTTTTTTCTTTAAGTAAAATGTCTATTCTCTCGTTATAATCCTTTACCAATCTTTCTTTTTCCGTCTGTAATACATGATTTTCCTCACCTAGATCAATAATTGCTTCTTCCTTTATGGATACTAATTGCTTTAAGTTATCTATTCTTTCTGTATAATCCTTCAGCACTTGTTTTAATTCTTGATTCTCTGTTTGCAGAGCATGCTTTTCAGTATTTATTTCAATAATGGCTTTCTCCTTTACAGATTCTACTTTGTGCAAATCGTCTTGTAATACATTTATTTTCGTTTCTTTCTCCTTTATTTCATCTTTTAACCGTGTAAGTTCCTCTAACAATTGCTGCAATTTTTCTATTTCGCTTAGTTGTTTAAGTTTCACCATCTCTTGCTTATATCGGTGCAATTCTGATTGCAAATGTATAATATGTTGTTTTAATACAACAGGATCGTTTGAATTTTTCATATTCCATTCTCCTTCCAAAATTACGTACTCTTTTTTTATATATGCAAAAAATCCGCTTATGTCACAGCACACATACCTATAGAGTCTACATAATATACAGTAGTCCCAGGTGCTGAATGGGAAATAAACAATAGGAGGAATTCAAGTGAGTCATAAAGGGAAAGAAACAGTTTGTATTAGGACTAAAAAAGTATATGACTGGGTTACACGTCAAGTGGATGTCCCTTTAATTAGTCTTAATAACGGCGAACTCGATGAGGCATTTGTTTGTAAGCTAAGAGGTACAGGTAATTTTTGTGATTTATTAGCAGAAAATGATATCGATGTCGATACGTTATCAGTAAATTGCTTTTTATCTGATGCCCATGGTAATCGAATTGACCCAAAAGTTGACCATAAAGCGTTGTTATGTCAAGAAATTAAACAACCTGGAGGTCGACATGATGTAGATGTCACTCTTCCAAACGGTGATGAGATAACTCTACAAAAAGTAAAAGTTTTAGTTAAAGGCCATGTTGTAGTGGAACTAGTTGATGCGGTAGGAAATGTGGTATGTCGTACATGTCCTATCCAATGGGCAACTGCACAAACATTTATACTTTGTGCTCCAGAAGGTACGAAATTAAGCTGCCATATTTCATTCTTTGAGTGTGACGCAAGCTTAATTTGCACAGATGAATTTAATCAATTAGATGTTTCCATCGTATTATGTTTAGAAGTTCAAATGGAAGCAAATGTGAAATTAGAAATTGAAGCAAGAATTTGTCGCCCAAGAGAAGAAATTCTAGAAGCAGTACTATGTCCAGTTGAAAAATTTCCGCCACAATGTCCAGAAATTTTTCCCAGTACACATTAAGACTCAAAATAAAGGCTGTTGAACCACAGCCTTTCAGCTTGTAGACTTATTGATTATTAGTCTACAAGCTTTTTTAATTGTGTAAAAATAGTTCTAGATACATATAATGCTTAGAAAGGAGGGAGCTTACCGTGAATAAGCTAGATAAACATAACCAAGAGCTACTTATGCTTAAGCAAAAGGACATTCATTATCGTTCTGAAATTTCTAGACTTAGCAACGCCATTGTTGAGTTAGAGAATTTGATAAAGAAAGAACAAATTAGAAATCAATACCTTCAGAAAAAATTGATAGAGGTCGAAAATAATAAATTACTTGAGTATAAAAAACAAATACAAAAATATAAAAACGCTCTTTTAGAAAAAGAAGTTGCATTAGAGGAAGAACAAAAAAAAGTTGAAACCATTATGAGTGAAATCATTACGAGGGAAATACAACCACCTCCCCAACAAAAGGAGAATAATGATTTTGCATTAGACTCTTTTTTTAATTATTCCACCATCCTTTCAACATACGAGGTCGATCAGGATATCGTCATTATTGGTGATTATGTTATTAAAAATACTGGTTCAACTAAAATACAGGACATTATAATTTGTATAAAACTAGCTCCTCATAATAATTGTAACTTCAGTGGAAAAATCACCATGAATCCGGAGTTGGATCAAGACGAAGATATGCTAAATAGTAAAGCTGCGACTAACTGGACATATGCAGTAAAGGACTGGAAAATGAAAATAAGAAAAGATGGGGAATATTGGATTAGACCCATTAATGATTCCACCCTTGAACCTGGCGAGCAATTAATATTTCCACAGTTTGAACTTCGAATTCATAAAGAATCGAATATTAAGAAAAACGTTATACAAGGATTCACTTACTCAAATGAATTCCGAAAAGGCACTCCCTCGAATAATCAAATTATTATTAGTTATTAATAACATTTAAAGGTTTTTCAGGTAATCATTAAAAATAGGAAAAAGGGCAAATATATTGAGTTATTCGCCCTTACATGTTTGTGGTAATTGAATAGTCTAATATAGGAATCTATTCCAAAACTAAAAAAGGAGGCTTTCTTAATGGGCTTTGTACACTTTGAGCGAAATATAGATTTCGAAGACTTATATGCAGAAAGATGCGGTTTCAAGAAAAAGAAAAAACGTGATTGTATTTGTTCCATTATCTGTGACTTCGTAGGTGAGACTGTAACAGCAGTAACAAAATCTGGTGACATGATCACTGGTGTAGTAGAACATTTTGACCCACGTACTGGTTGTGTAACATTCCTTATTCCTGCACCAATGACACCACCAATGCAACCGGCAACTCAAACAATTATTGGTTGCGATGATATTGAGAGCATTTCTCAAGAGATTCCTAGAACTAGACGTTAGTAAATATAGTGACTGTCGCATTTATTAGCGACAGTCTTTTTTATAGTATATTTAAATAAGATAAACAGTCTAAGCCTTTATATATAGGAATACTTCTCTTATATAAATCAGAATTATTTACTGTAGAAGTATGATTATTTTTATCTTTACTTCTACAATAAACATAATTATTGGCAGATGTTGAATATAAAGTATAATGTTGGTTTAAAATGTCGTATTGGAAATAATAATCCTCACCAACATTTAAATGCCTAAACGGCACTTTACTTAATAACTCTTTTTCCATTACAAAAGTAGAACCTGCTAAAAAATTTGTTCTTTCACTAATACTTGAAACAGCTGTATTTTCTTTACCACTATTATATAGCCTTAATTCTCTTTTTCCTTCAAAAAATATATAAATACTCGACTTTCCCACTAAAGGTACATTTTGGCCTTTTAACGCTTCTAGTGCTTCCTGTATATAATTAGGGCCGTAGTAATCATCATCATCAAATTTTGCAATGTAGTCATACTTAGCAAACTTTACTGCTTTGTTTAAGCATTCTCCTAAAGTTAATTGCTCATCGAGTTGAACTATCGTTACATCATCATGCTGATTTGCTTTCCTTTTATATTCACCAACTACTAATGAGTTACGATTCAGTACAATTATTAACTCCATTTTACCAGGGGATTGTTGTCTTTTATAATTCTGAAATATATTTTCCATATTAACACTTCTATTTGTACAACAAATTATTGAAATCATCCTTTTCTCCTCATTAATATAATTTTAAAAACAAAAACAATATTTATTCATACAATATAATGAATGAATTACTTTTTAGTTTTATTACTCTAAATAATAATTACTTTCGAAGAGGTGAATACTCTATTGCCAGATGTAAGTATAATTATTAGTTCGTATAACATATATTATCAAACACTTTTTACTCTAGAGTCTTTATCCAATCAAACTTTCGATTTATCAAAAGTAGAAGTAATACTAATTGATAACGGTTCAACTGATAATACGTACAAACTAAAGGATTTTAAAAGCACCTTCCAATTCAAATATATTCGATGTAAAGAAAATCTAGAAAGAGCTGGTGCCAAAAATAAAGGCCTTGAACATGCAGAGGGATCTATCATTATTTTTCTAAATGGGGAAATGCTTGTAGAGAAAGATTTTATTTCGAAACATGTTAGTTATCATTTAATTAACAAAAACATTATTGTGTCTACTAATTTTTCTCAACAAGAAATTTTTACTGTCTATCATCCGGACTTTAATGAAAACCAGATGAGGAAATTTTACGAACAGAAACAAAAGTATGTAAGCCATGATATTCTGTCAAAAGAAACCCAAAGTATTACTGAATTAATAACTAGGGATGAAATTATTTCTAACAACTTTAATAGTTATTCCTATAATTCACCATACTTTACTGAGGTATATAAAAATTATGGATTTAATTTAAAGCAGTTCCTCTTACCTTGGGTTATATGCGTTACTCGTTGTATATCAATAAGAAAGGATTTAATAGAGAAGGCTGGTTATTTTGATGAGTGCTTTAAGGGATGGGGCAGTGAAGATAGCGAGTGGGCATATCGAATGTATAAAAAAGGGGCGATATTCGTAGAAGCACCCGAAATTAAAGTTTATCATCAAGAACATCCTTTTAATGAGCAGGAACGAAGCTTGGAGACTATTCAAAACTTAATTAAACTACAAACGATTCATAAAGAAATTGATACAGCTATTCTCTCTTTAGGCTTTTTTCAACGTTTTGATTTAATACTGTTAAATAATATTCTCAGAGAATATATAACTCTAACGTACATTTACAAAACTGAATTTAATATAATACTTGAGTATTTATATGAATCCTTAATTATAGCTCCAAAAATACACATGAAAAATACCTCTCTAAAGAAAGGATCGTTAAACAAACAAGTTAGTTTGGAACTAAAACATTATAATCGTAATGAACTATTAAAACAGTATAAAGCTTTAAACGCTTTAAATGATTATCCTCTATTAACAAAATTAATAAAATATATCATAAAGTAAAAAGGCCTCAAAAATATTTGTGGCCTTTTATTGTTTGATCTCAATATCCTAAACAATATCGAAAATCGAATAGTTTTTTCTCTTTCAATCTATCTTTTTGTAAAATAAACTCTTCCCATTGACACAGAACTATTAAAGTTGACGACTTTTCTATCGTATCATGCAATGATTTCGCATATTTTATGTTGTAATTAAAATTCGACTTAAAATTATTAATAGCCAATGGGTCATAAGCAATAATATTTCGATATCCTTCATCATAGAGTTTTTCGATAAATTCTTTTGAAGGTGATTCTCTAACATCATCAGAATTCGGTTTAAACGCTAAGCCCAATATACCTATTACCTCTTCTTTATCCACTTCTTTTTTAATTTTCTCCAATAAAAACGTCTTAATTTTTTGATTAGTTAATACAACACCTTCTAAAATGGAAGGAGTCAATTGTAACTCCTTATTCAATGTCAACAAAGCTTGCGTATCCTTCGGAAGACAATACCCCCCAAAACCACACCCTGGATATACATACTTTGCCATATTAACTGGTTTTGATTTATCGGTAGTAAACCATCTTTTATCTAATTGTAATACTTCAAATGCTTTAGCAATTTCAATATTTCCTAGAGTATGAGCTAGCATTGATTGTTCATTAGAGAAACTAATTAATGTAGATAATAATGTGTTTGAGAGGTACTTTATAAATTCTGCTGTATTAGGTGTCACAGAAAAAATAGGGGAATGAAATGGTTTATAATACTTATTAATAAGAGTAAATCCTTTTTTATCTTCTTCATCTATTCCGATAACAATTCTGTCAGGATTGATAAAATCATCCCATGCATTGCCCTCACGTAAGAACTCGGGATTACTCGCAATCCCAATTTCCTTGCCTATCTTTACATTAAAAGATTCGACAAAAGGCTTAATTTTTGTTTCTAGTGTAGAAGGTGGTACTGTGGACTTTATTAATAACAAACGATATTTATCTTTAAGTTCTTGTAAAGATAATGTTTGTTCAAGTGAATGAAAGATATAGGAAAGGTCAACTTTTCCATTTTTGTCATTTGGAGTCCCAACACAATAAATAATTAACTCACTAGTAGACCATGCATGTTGTAAATCGTCGGTAATAAAAAAATTATTATTTAAATGATATTTTAACTTTTCTGCTAGGTGTGGCTCATGAAAAGGCAATTCGCCTTCTATCAATTGATTTACCTTTTTCTCATCTATATCTATCCCATAAACAGTAAATCCCTTTTCTGCAAAACCTAACGCTGTAGTTAAGCCAACAAAACCTAACCCGATGACTGTTATCATTCTATATGCCAACCCTCTTTCATAAACTTTAAAAAGCGAAGTACACCATCATTTACATCAATGTTAGGTTTGTAGCTTAATAATTTTTTCGCCTTTTCTATATTGGGACATCTTCTATTTGGATTATGTGTTAAATAATCTTTTTCTTTTGTTTCAACATATTCTATTTTATATTCAACATTAAAGAGCTTTCTTCCATGTTTAACGTAAATATCAGCTAATTCTTTCACTGATATTTCTGGATTATCAATACCTATGTTAAAGTAATCGAATTTACCATATAGCAGAGCCTTTAAATACCCTAGAATAGCATCTGAAACATAGCAGAATGTTCGAGTCGGGTTCCCAGAGGAATATATTGCAATATTTCTCTTATTAACTATTGATTTCGCAAAATCAGCTGGAACCCTTCTATCATTCATTTTCATTCCAGGTCCGTAATTGTTAAATGGCCTTACAATTGTGATTGGCATATTAAACGATTCAGCATACACATAGCATAATGTTTCACCAAATCTTTTCGCTTCATCATAACAAGCTCTAGGTCCTATACAACTAACATTACCTCTATATTCTTCCTTTGTGGGGATACTTTCCTCACTAGGATCCCCGTAAATTTCACTGCTAGAAAAAAACAAAATTCCCTTTACTTGCTGTGAGTCTTTATAGAAATCTAATAAATTTCTTAACCCCCATATATTAGCATCAATTGTTTCAACTGGGTATTTCCGATAAAACACAGGTGATGCTATTGATGCCATGTGAATTACAAAATTAATATCTTCCGCCAATTTTATTTCTTCAATTTTATCTTTTGAAATATCAAATTGCACTAGTTGAAACAAATCTTTATATTGATTTTCTAGTTTTTCCAACCATTTCGGTTTACCTAATAAAAAATTGTCTAAACCGATAACTTTTTTAATTCCTAGTTTCTCTTGATACTTTAACAGATAATGTACAAAATAAAATCCGAGAAAACCTGCACATCCTGTTATAAGTATATGCGAATTATTAAATTTCTCCTTATGATCTAAGTTGTAATGAATATATTCTAAGTCCTCTTGTAATATTTTGCTCCATTCTTCATTACGTTCTATCATAACTTATTCCCTCCTTTTTAGCCCACCATTCAATAGATTTATGCAATCCTTTCTCTAAACTAGTTTTTGGTTCCCAGCCAGTATTTTTTTTTATTTTTTCGTTATCTGCTACATACATTTCCGTGAACGGTACATCATCCTTGTAATCTTGTAATGAGATAAGCTCTGTTTTGTTTATCATATTCCCGATCTTATATATAAGATCTTTCAATAATATTGGTTTTCCAGATCCGATATTTACTTCTCCGCTTACATCCTTTTCTAAAATGTGACTAAACGCTTCTGCTACGTCCTCAACATATAAATAATCTAACAATTGCATACCACTAGAGCATTTAGCAACCTTTTCTTTTAACAAAGAACAGATTACATATGGAACTAGTCTTTTCTCATGCTCACCTGGTCCGTAAACATAAAATACTCTCCCCCAAACAAATTCAATATCCTCTTGTTTGCAATACTCTTCTGCTAGTATTCGTAAAGCACACTTCGTTTTAGCATATAAATTGTTTGGCTCCAACAAAGTAACTTCCTCTTTACAATATCCCGCTGTCGACTTATATTCCGAACAAGATCCACTTATAATTACCTTTTTCCCTCCATACTTTTTAAACATTCTTAATAAGTGAAGACTTGCTTCCAACCATCTTAAATTTTCTATTGAAGATTTATAAATTCCCGGAGTAACTACCCAAGCTAAATGAATTAAATGAGTTGGTTGTATAATTTTCATTACTTTTTCAAGTTGTGTTTTGTCTAACAAATTTACCCTATGCCACGATATTTGATCATCCTTTAAATTTCTAGTAGTGATTACATGAATTTCATACCCTTTTTGCTGGAAGATATTAATAACGTGCTTTCCTATAAATCCGCTCCCACCAGTAATTAATAGCTTCTTCATATTTATCTACTTCCTATCTTCTTCTAAATTAGACATTTAAATAATTATGCTTTTCAACGAAACTTTGAAAAGTATCTAGCTTTTTATCCTTTTCAGATAAAATAGGATTCTTAATTGGCCAATCAACTTTTAAAAATCGGTCGTCCCACCTTATTCCACCTTCACTTTCTGGATTATATGGTGCGTCTACTTTATAAACTACTTCGGTATTAGGCTTCAACGTGCAATATGCATGTGCAAAACCTTTAGGTATTAACAATATTTTTTGATTCGATTTAGATAGTTTTACTCCTCCCCATTTTCCAAAAGTAGGGGAGTCTTTTCTTAAATCTATAAACACATCGTATATTTCACCGCTTATTACGCGAACCATCTTGGCCTCAGAATATGGTGGGAATTGAAAGTGAAATCCCCTAATTACTCCTTCTTTTTTTGTATAGGCATGATTTTCCTGAACCCACCGGTTTTTTATTCTATATTTTTCCAACAACTGCTCGTCATAGCAACGGTAAAAACAACCTCTATTATCCATTATTGGTTGAGTAACAATTTCGAACACACCATTGAATTTAGGATTACTTTTAACATTCATTTTTTTCCCACCTTATGTCAAATATTTCAAAGGCGCTATTAGTTTATGTATCCGCTAAATAAATGTGAGTTGTTAGCCCGAAATCTAATTGATTGGTTCCTAAAATTTTTAAAATGCATACCATTAAGTAAATAAACTAGGATGGGATGTGACTTTAATGATTATTTGTACTGTAACCTGTGCTGATTATCTGTACAAAGCATTGGTTTTAGCCAAATCCTCAAAAGAGCAAATGCCTGATGTCAAAATCGCTCTTTGTCTTCTTGAAAAAGAAGTTCCTGAATCTCTCCATAAATATGGTTTAATTGATCATATTTTTTTAGCAAAGGATATCGGAATACCAAACTTTGAAGCGTTTATATCGAAATACTCTAATTATGAAGCTAGCACAGCTATAAAAGGATATTTCTTTACGTATTTATTAAATCATTTTTATGAAGAAAATAACTTTATATTTTTAGACCCAGATATTTATGTTTTGCAGCCCTTTAATGAAGTAAAAGATGCACTAGATACACACCCCATTATTCTAACACCACAAGTAAATTCACCAATGAAATCTATTGAGACTATAGATGATATCGAGTTAACTCATCTTACTTATGGAGTATTTAACATGGGCTTCTTTGCATTTAGAAGAGATGGTGAATCTACTAAATTTATTAACTGGTACACAGATAGATTAGATTATGCTTGCTATAATGATGTTGAATATGGTGTTTTTGTAGATCAAAAGTGGGTAAATTTAGCCCCTGCATTTTTTAATTTATATATTTTGAAGCATAAAGGATATAACGTTGCACAGTGGAATTTACCTGAGCGTGAAATAACAAAAGACGATACGGGTAGTTATATCGTTGATAATGTCCCACTTGTTTTTTACCATTTTTCTGGTTTAGGAACTCATGCTGAAGAGAGAGAAAAGAAATATATCAAGAGTGGAAATAATGCATTTTTTGAATTGAAACATGAGTATATTAACTTATTAAACATGATGGGAAAGAGTGAATTCGAAAATATTCCATGGAGTTATGATAGCCCAATAAAATTAGGAAGAAATCTATTTTACCGAAGGGTTATTAATGAAGTTTTCAATTCTCAGCGGACAGACCATACATCTATACAAGAATTAAACTCTTTATCTAGTCTTTATAAACATATAGCGATAATTGGACCAACAAATTCCTGCAAGATGTTAAAAAGAAGTCTGCTTCATAAAAATAATAATTTAAAAATCAAAATTATTCCACAAAATAATCACTATCTTACTTCTGCAAAAGAAATTTTAGAAAAAAGACATGTTGATTTACTAATCTTTGTAAATACCAACAACGAATATTCAATTACTGAATACTTTAATTACTACAATAAAAATCTAATTAACTCCATAACATTTATTAATATTTGAAAGGAGGATTTATATTATGCTTTTCGGTACTATTTCTTGTTCGGACCACTTACATTTAGCAATAAATATGGCAAAATCGGCCAAGAAACATCATCCTAATAGTAGAATTGTATTGTGCCTAGTTGAAAAGAGTATACATCCAATACTTTGGAGTCAAAACATTTTTGATAAAATTGTTTTAGTTGAAGAGCTAAACATCCCCGAATGGAATAATCTAATAAAAAAATACAATAGATATGAAACAGCTATTTCAGTAAGAGGTCATTTTTTTGAGTATTTATTAAACACCTTTCCTAATGAAAAAAAATATATTTATCTTGATCCCGACACAAAAGTATATAGCCCATTTACAGAAGTTGACTCGATACTAGATAATTTTAATCTAGTTTTGACACCTCATATTTTAACTCCTGCACCGAAGAATAAAATTTCAGAATTTGAGCTCCTTCTGTTTCATTACGGAGTATATAATCTTGGTTTTTTCGCATTTACTAATTCAGAAGAAAGCTTCGAATATATTGAATTCCTAAAAGTTAGGTTAACAAACTATTGTTACGTTGATATGAAAAAAGGGTTATACGCTGATCAAAAGTGGATTGATGCTGTACCTTGCTTCTTTAACACGTATATATTAAAACACCCTGGCTATAATGTTGCTATTTGGAACTTTCCTGAAAGGTTGTTTTCAATGAACAATAATGGACAAATATTGGTGAATGAAGAACCTTTGCGTTTCATTCACTTTTCTGGACTAATAAAAGATGGATTAGCAGAGTATTTTAATAGATTTGGTTCAAGCAAACCAATTATTGTAGCTTTACAAAATGAATATTTAACCGAAATAGAAAATCTTGGAAAAGTGGATATTGAAAAAATACCGTGGAGTTTCAAATAAAGGAATCTTATTAAATATAGGCGTGGCTTAAGAGAACAGTAAATCATTTAAGTGAATAACCTATTGTAAGCGATTATAAAGGAGATGTCTACATTGAAGGTTGTTCTTTTAGCTGGGGGGTATGGGACCAGGCTAAGTGAGGAAACTATAAAAAAACCTAAACCTTTAGTCGAAATCGGTGACAAACCAATATTATGGCATATTATGAAGATTTATTCCCATTTTGGCTATAGCGATTTTATTGTATGTTTAGGATACAAAGGTCATTTAATTAAACAGTATTTTACGGATTACTTTTTAAATAATTCAAATGTAACTGTTAATCTAGAAACAAATGATATTAGCTATTTAAATAAAGTAAAAGAAAATTGGAAAATTACTTTAGTAGATACAGGGTCTAATACGCTTACGGGCGGACGCTTGAAAAGGATTGAATCATATTTAAATAATGAACCTTTCATGGTGACATATGGTGATGGTGTATCCGATTTAAATATACAGGAACTAATAAGTTTCCATAAAAGCCATAATAAAATTGCTACGTTAACAGCAGTTCAACCGGAGGGTAGGTTTGGCTCTCTTTCCATTGGCAAAGAAAATATAATAACAAAATTCTTTGAAAAGCCTAAAGGGGATAATAATTGGATTAACGGTGGATTTTTTGTTTTCGAACCTGAAATATTTCAATATTTGTCTAACGATCAAACTATACTTGAAAAAGAACCTCTTATGAACTTAAGTGAAGACGGAGAATTGATGGCATATAAGCATCATGGTTTTTGGCACCCTATGGATACCCTTAAAGATAAAAAGGCATTAACTTCCCTGTGGTATAGTGGAAATGCACCTTGGAAGCAGTGGGAATAATAGTTATAAATACTAGAGTTATTAGTACGTTCCTCATTTTCAATGGAACGTCTTTTTCTATTTGTAGCATATTTAGTATTGAAAAATCACCCCTAACACATAGTGTAAATTCACTCCTAAGCAATTATTACATAAAACAATAACCTAATTTTTGATACTTGTTCACTAAAAAGGCTCTTACACTCTATCAAAAGCCCTATCATTTCAAAATGATTTGAATATATTATGGTAGTTGCTATATATATTACTTTTAATAGCAACAATATTTTATAGGAGGTTTTACTATTGCATAGTCGACATCATGTGAAAGGTTGTTGTTCTACTGTAGCAAGTTTACGTGGTTGTGATCCTGATACAGTTAATAGAAAATTCAGAAGAAGAGTTTTACTAGCAGAAATGGATATGCGTGGATATGCAGCACGTCTTGCTCGATTAGAACAAGCAATTGGACCAATTATTCCAGGTCCTACACCACCTGCACCAGGGGCTACACTGCGTCAATATTTCTTAAACAATTTAGGGTCAACTGTTTCTATTACTGCTACGATAGGACCGGTTTCTGGGGTTGTTACACGAGTTGGAGTTGATTCAGTAGAAATTATTTCAGCAACGGGTGATGTATTTATCATTCCATTTACTAGTGTACTTGCAGTCTAATTTAGAAAGGAGGAAATAAAAGGTGGCAGAATTACTAAGTAGTTATATCGGTAGGCAAATTGAAGTTTATTTACCAAACCAGTTTCTAGAAGGCACATTATTATCAGTTGGAGACAACTCATTCCTACTTGCAGTACGAAACGGCTCATACGTTGATCCAGCAGAAACACTAACTATTTTTTACGAAAACGTAGAAGCGGTTCGCGTATTAAGTCTTGCAACTGCCTAATTGAAAAAGAAGCGGCGGAAATAATATCTGCCGCTTTTTTTATAATTTAAAGATTTAAATGCTTCCTTAACCAGTTCCTCCACTTTGTAAATGGTATAGCGGATTGATTTGTCACACTTTTAACCCTTAGTCTGCGATGGTAAAGCAATCTATTTATCTTTATAACTTTGAATTTTTTTTGCAACGAACATATCATATACACGTCCTCGAACATTTTTCCTTGTGAGGGATCGTTAACGTTCCACCCTCCAACTTGTTTTAACAGTTCTACATTATAAATTCTTGGCGCAAGTGCGAAAGGTTTATTCAAATATTCTTCGGAATGAAAGACGTCTGGTCCATTTATTTCTTTTGAGTAAAATAACTTTTGATCCCTTGTTCTCTCTTTCCATTCTACATAATTCCCATAAAATAATGCATCTGTTCCCTTATTAGCATTCCCTAAAATAGGATCAATAATCTCCAAACAATTTTCTGCTAACCAATCATCTGCATCTAGTTCTATTATCCATCCACCTGTTATTAGCTGTAATGCTTGATTTAAACAGGATGCTTTTCCTCTATTCTGCATGGAGTGTATTATCCTTATACTTGGATAACCGTTATATCGATCTAATATTTCCTTAGTTTGATCAGAGGACCCATCATTAATAATTACTAATTCCCAATTACCGACAGTTTGTGATAGTACACTATATATAGACCAATCTAAATAGTCAGCATTATTATAAGTACACATTACTATAGATATTTGTTCGGTCATCTTTTTCTTTATATTTATATGCCTATATTGAATAATTGGACTAATATGTTTCTCTTCCATAATTAATTGGCGATCCAACGATAAGTAGCGTTGGTTGCTTCGAACACGGTTCAGCGTTCTAAATTTCAACTTACAGTTTTGATATAAATATAAGTATATATCCATTAGAACGTACCTCTGAAAAGCTATGTTAGTACTACCATTACAGTATTCAACCAGTTTCTTATTTCTAATACAAATAATGTTAAAGTTGTTACCTTTATCCCCTACTACAATTCCACACTCTTCATCTCTCAATCTATTGATATTTTCATAGCAATTTTTGAAATCATTAATATGAAAGGGCTGGTGTACATTAACTAAAAAAACAAAATTATTATGAGAAGTATCTCGATATTCCCTCAATTTATTAAATGGTAACATGTTAATTTTCAATTGCAGGTTCAAACCCTCAATACTAAGTTTAATTTGCTGAAATGTTTTAGTTTTTTCATGACTTAATATAAATACTAACATTCGTCCACACCTACCAGTTTTTTTCTCATAATATAGAGTATGTCAGTTGGGATAAAGAATAGTATAAAAATAGAAAAAGGAGCGACTAATTTTGGATATCATTATTTACCCTCCCACTATTAATTGGACATTTATGAAACAAAGACCACAACAACTTATGAAAAAATTTGCTGACAGTGGATATAAAGTATTTTATTGTAATCAAACACAGACCGAGAAAGATATAGAGGAAATATCACCAAATTTGTTTATCGTTCACAATCATGATCAATGGCTGAAAGAAATATTACCTAAAGCTCGAAAAAATAAGAAGGTTGGTATATGGTGCTCTTGGGCAAAGCTTGCTAGCACACTAAAAAAATATGAGCCAAATTGGATTATATACGACTGTGTAGATGAATTTGCTGACTGGATAAAATATGAACCGGAAATGGTAAAGATTGCGGATGCCATTGTTTGCACAGCAGAAAGGTTGAAAAAGAAATTACAAAACAATTACCCGACCAAACGAACAGAATTAATTAGAAATGCATATGACCCAGAAATGATGCTACACGAGAACTCAAAAGATATAATTATTCCAAAGAAAAAAATTGGTTATATAGGAGCTTGGGCGCCTTGGATTGATGAGGAGCTAATTTCGAGGTTAGCTAGGACTTTAAATTACGTAGAAATAGAAATTATCGGTATCGAATTTGGAAAAAAGTTTAACCTTCACCATATTCCCAACATCAAATTTTTAGGTCATAAACCTCACTCCGAACTTCCAAACTTCTTGAAAAATTACTCACTTTGTATTATTCCCTTTCGAATTAATCCGATTACCCTCGCTACCAACCCTGTAAAAATGTACGAATATTTGGCAACAGGACACCCTGTTGTATCTACTAACCTACCAGAATGCTATTTAGCTCAACCTTATGTTGATGTGGCTAATAACCATGTTGACTTTATAAATAAAGTAAGAAATAGATTACAAAACCCTGGGAACTCTCTTGAAAGAAAACAATTCGCGCTTAATAATACTTGGTCGCACAGAGTGAACCAAGCTATTCACTTAATACGGGAGATTTCTAAGTAATCAGTTGAAAGGAGCGGCTTTAATGAAAATTGCAATTGTTGTAGGTACAAGGCCCGAACTCATAAAGATGGCACCTCTTATTAAGGAAATGAAAAAAAGAGATAACAAGCACCTCTTTATCCACTCAGGCCAACATTACGACTATTATATGGATGGAATGGTATTAGATATTTTCGAACTCGCAAAACCTGATTACAACTTACAAGTAGGTTCGGGTTCTCATAGTATGATGACAGCAAACATGATGATGCAGCTGGAGAAAATAATTTTAAAAGAGAATGTTGATAAAATTGTAGTACATGGTGACACAAATACGACACTAGCAGGAGGACTTACTGCTGCCAAAATGAACATACCAGTTGCTCATGTAGAGGCTGGTTTAAGAAGCAAAGATAAATCTATGCCGGAAGAAATAAATAGAATAATTGTCGATCATCTTTCGTCTTATTTATTAAGCCCTACTGCAGATGCAATAAATAATTTAAAAAAGGAAAACATCTCCTCTGGTATACACCTTGTTGGTCAAACGATTGTGGATTCAATTGACTGGTTAAATCACATTAATCATTACGATGTATTAACAAAGTTCAATTTGAAACATAAGGGCTATTTTTTTATAACTGTACATCGTCAAGAAAATACGAATGATTTAATGAAGTTGCAATCTATAATAAGAGCTATCAAACAAATGACATTGTTAGAAAACTATCAAGTCGTACTCTCATTACATCCTCGAACAAAAAAAATAATTCAGGAGAACAACATGTTACAACAACTAAGTATAGATAAATTACTCATTTTAGACCCTCCCCCAAATTTCTATGAAACAATCCAACTACAAAAGCATGCAAAGGTTGTCGTGACAGATAGTGGTGGTCTTCAAGAAGAATCGTGTATCGTTAATACACCTTGTGTTACTTTGCGCGAGAACACGGAAAGACCAGAGACGGTAAAGTGTGGTGCAAATATTATTGCAGGCTATCAAGTAGAAAATATAATGAAAGCCATCAATGATAGTTTATTAAAAAGTACTAACTGGAAAAGTCCTTACGGCGAACCAGGAGTAGGTTCTAACATTATGGATATTATTACAGAACGAAAATAAACAAACAATGAGATAAGAAAAGGTGGGATAAATAATATGAAAATTGGCATTAGAGGCTATTATGGTTTTGGCAACTTTGGTGATGAGCTATTTTTAGAGACGTTTAAACAAGTATTTCATTCTCACAAAGTTTTTCCTTTAATTGACCCAATTAATAGATTTGATTGTGATCGGGTTATCGTTGGTGGAGGAGACTTGATTATTCCTTACTCCTTTAATCCTTCCTACTTTCCTAATGAATTGTTACAAGTAAAAAACTGGGTTTATGGAGTCGGCATCGTTGACTTTTATCCCGAACATACTTGGCCAAAGGAAGAAGTAAACAAATATAGAAATATCATTTCACAATCTGAAGGGTTATATGTCAGAGATGCTAATTCTAAAAAACTAGCTACTAACATGAAACTACACAGCGGTATTATTGAACAAGTACCAGATATTGCATTTAGTTACAAACAGCCTAGCTTCCCTATTGTAAAAAATCCACTCGAGACAAATGTTGGTTTCTGTCCTTTCGCCTACAAGGATTTCCCTTTAACTAAAATGACAAATATTTTAGCAACTATATCTAAAAAGAAGAATTATCGCATTTCAATCATTTCGGTAGTAGATAATAAAAACAAATACTCTGATCTTTCTGTTTGCAATACATTAATGGAAAGAATACTAAAGATTAATCCTAATGCTCGTATTTCTGTCATTGAATACAAATATCTAGATGTAACTTACAGCTTTATACAATCGTTAGATTTCTTAATTTCATTTAAATTACACCCTTCCTTAGTTGCAATTAGAAATTCTATTCCAACCTTTTGTTTCAGCAAATTAAGTAAAGTTACTAGTCTTTTAAGTGATTTCAATATTAGTGAGTTTTATAGTGATTACGAAGCACCACAGCAACAAATTCAAACTAAAATTGAAGACTTTTTGAAAATCGGTCCTAATAAAATGAGTACATTAGGAACCAAAATTAAAATTGTAGAAAAGCTAAGCGACGAAAAAATTCAAAAGTTAAAAACGGAAGTACTAAAAGCAAATTAAAGGGAAAGGAATACCTAATTAGGTATTCCTTTCCCTTTATATACCAATTACTATTAACTCCTGTATATCTTTTATGTTTACATAGATTGTTGTGTTTTTATTAGGCTGTTGTATTTCCACTCTTTCCTCATGGTTGCTCACTATTTTTCCGATAACAATTTCATCTTTTAATTTAATTTCACACATTTTTTTATTTTGATCTTCACCTATAAAAAACTTTACCTTTTCTATTATTGTAAGTTTATTAAAGTTTTTGTGTTTGTAATGTTTATTTCTTTGTTGAAGATTTTCTGTGTATATATTTTGCATGTTTTTTTGCTTACTATTTACAGTTACAGCATGTAGATACATTCGTGGGTGACACTGTTGACGCCCAAATGACTCCTGATTCTTCATTAATACCCCTCCATTTATTTCTGCTTTATTTATATTTATGCTGCAAGCTCTTCCGAATTTCTTTCTATTACTCCTCATAACAGAAAGAAAAAACTATTCCGTTAAACGAAATAGTCTAGCTAGTTAATAATCTTTCAATTCATTTTTTAATAGTTCTTTCTTTTTTTCTAACTTTACCCATTCGGTCAGCACTTCTTCTTCTAATATCCTTTTATAAATAGACAAAATTTGTTGCCCGTAGTTGGTTCCAGGAACAGCCCATTTTCCATTTAAATCTATCCATTGTGTTACACTACCTCTTGTAACATAATTAAATCTAGGATCTACTAATTTATCGTTAGGTGGCAACTTATCTTTAGATGCATAGGCGAATAAATGTTGAATATGTGCTCGGACTCCTTCTCTCTCAGTTTTAAAACTTGCACCACTTACTCCGCCTCCAGTAGCACCAATACCTGCGAAATTGTTTTGGTCCGCTTTAACCACACCTGTAAATCGGAAATAATTCGTCTCATGAATTGCTTGTGCAAAAGCAACATCACCTCGAACTCCATATTCATTCCCAATATTTACATATAGCGTTCCCAACGAAGGTGCATTTTTATTTACCTTTTTTACAAATTGATCGAGATAGGCTGGGTTTACAAGGTATTCGCCCAAAATAGAATAATCGTTTGTATTCGGTGAAGGTTGAGGATTAGATGGTTGAGGTGGTGTACTTACGCTTCCAACATAGATAAAGGAATCTATTCCTAGTTGCTTTAAATCATTTATTAATTTTTCCGCATTAGTTCTCTGATGAAAAGCTCCTGCTTGTACTCGATATAAAGTGTTTCCATTACGAGTTATAGACGTTAATATTGCATTTTTTCCTTTTTCCTTTAACAGATTCACACGAGCTTCAGCATTTTCCCTTTTAGAAAATGAGCCTGCTATTACCCTGAATAGTTGATTAGTTATTTTTTTTTGTAAATTGAGGCCTTTTGCTAATGCATCCGCTATGGCTTTTGCTACATCGTCTATAAATGAGTCCTTCCTCAAAAGTCTTAGATCTGCATCATTGTCAATAAATAAGATTTCTAGCAAAACAGCTGGCATTTTTGTTTCCCTTAATACATGGAAATTTGCTGTTTTTATTCCGCGGTCTCTTATCTTGTATTTCGTATTTAATGAACTAACTATATTTCGGTGCATCGATTCATGTAGCGCTTTTGTTTGAGGTAAAATAGGTCCGTTATATCGAAAACTTTCAAATCCTGTTCCCCCACCGGCATTTATATGAATGGAACAAAAATAGTCTGCATTATTTGAATTAGCAATGTTTGTTCTTGCCTGTAATGAAAGGGTTTGGTCGCTATCTCTCGTCATCAATACCGTAGCATTATAATTAGCTTTTAAGATGCTACTAACTTTTTTAGAAATGGTTAAAGTGAAATTTTTTTCTTGATAGTTATTATTGACAGCTCCGGGGTCATTACCGCCATGTCCTGGATCTAGGACAATTAGTGTCATATTTTTCCCTCCTAATTTTTTAATTAAAGAAGACCGCCGCTTATTAAAGTCAGCGGCCTTCCCTTAAGCCCTCTTTTAATATTTAAAAATCAAATTGAGCTTGAGATTGCCCTTGATTTGCTCGTGCGAATGAATCAGCATCGATTCTAATATTAATGTTATTCACATTTACTACAGATGCATCTGAATCGGATCTACGTTTCTTACTCCAACAATATTGGTCGCTAGCACCAGCTACGTCTCCTCCATATCGCCCCCTAGCTCCAGCTACGCTACCTTTTTGATACTGATCACTTACTCCAGCTACATTACCAGTTAAATTCCATTTGTTACCCAATTTTTTTTCCTCCTTTTTCTAGTAAACTCATTATTATATTATTCGAATTAATAGATTTTGATTGGACTTCCTTTTAGATGATTAACTCATTTTATTACTTTGCTTGGCTAATATTTTTAATATTTTTTTAGTCTTGTTCTTGTGCTTGGACTTGACCTTGATTTGCTCTTGCTGTAGATTCTGCGTCAATTCTAATATTTATATCATTTACATTGACTACAGATGGATTAGTATCACCTCTATCTCTTTTTCCCCTATTAAATTGATCACTAATCCCAGCTACGTTACCATTTAAGCTCCAGTTCTTACTCATTTATTTCCCTCCTTTTTATATGAAACTCACTATTATTTTATTCGTAATAGAATATTTTGATTGGACTACAATATAGTTGAATCTTTCATTTTCTTGACCATTATCAGAGTTTACATTGTTTTTTTCATTAACTTTGTCCTTGTGCTTGACCTTGGTTTGCTTTGGCAAAAGAATCTGCATCTAGTGTTATATAGATATTATTTACATTTACAACAGAAGGTTGCCCCCTTACCGCAGACTTTCGGTTCGTTAAGTCCGTAGTACCAGCTAAGTTTTCAGCTAATAGACGGTTAGTTCCCAGTTCTCTATAATATTTCACTTATAACCCTCCTTTCTATATTTTATTAACTATTAAAACATCCCTCCTTTCTATCAAGTTCACGATATAATATGTTGAATGATAGATTTGAGCGTGGACTACTTACATAAAAATAATGCTCATTTTATAAATTACATATTTACACATTATTATTAATAAAATAATAGAGTCGCGTTAATTGCGACTCTATCATGATTGCAAATCTAATAGTTTTAAGTCTTTTAAAAACAACTTTCTTTTATTTCAATAGAATCTAAAAATGAACTTAACCTTTTCTTCCATGTATGTTCTTGCATACATTTCATACGTCCAGCTTGAGCTATTATATTAGCTTTGGCAGGATTCTCTAAATAATAATATATTTTCTTAATTAGATCATCCCTATCCTTATAACCAACAATTTCTTTATCATAATCAAAAAAATCTTTCATTTCATCAAAATATTCGGTCATTATTAATCTTCCTGTTGCTGCCGCTTCGAAAATACCAACTTTTACGTTAGTATAGCCAGCCCCTGTTTTTGGAAAATTAACAATTATTTTCGTAGAGTACATAGCTTTAAACCATTCATCGTCATAAACTGGCCCTTCTGACTGAATTGGCCAATCTCTCCCAAAAATCTTCACATTGAAACTCTCTCCTAACAAGGGACTGGCTATTTCTAACCGGTTTGGTCGATAATGGCCGATGATAGAAACATCTGAACGGTATTTTTGTTCCGATAAACGTGGTTCAAAAAATCGAGAATCGATACCAAAAGGGAGATAATGAATATTACGATGTCCTAAATCCTTATAGTCCTTGTATGATTTTTTTGAATTGGTTGTGTGATAATCGAATAAGTCTGCATATTTACTTACCGTTGGAAAAACATCTGGGTCGCTTAAAGTTAGACCTATAACGGTACACTTTCTTTTAACCTCTTCCATTACCTCCTTGGAAAAGGTCAAGCCACCGGCACAAAATAATATAATATCCGGCTTAAAGGTCTCTACTTCCTCTTTAATGAATCTCCAATCCACATATACCGGCCCATGTCCACCATATTTTTTGTATGGGTTCTTCACAATATTAGGACGAGAAGAAATATTAATTTCGTGTACATCGTAACCATTTTCCAACAAGCCCATATAAATACTTCTTACAATTCCAGTTTGACCTTCTGTATATCTTCCAATAAATACGATTTTCAAACGTTTATTTATCATTAGAATTCAACTCGCAAATTTCTATTAGACTCTTTCTATTATTATCTTCCCTCTCAATTAAACCTTTTCGTTTATTTTGCTGAATCTTTTTATGAAATGTTGGCCTTTTTAAACAATCTTCTATTTTTTCATAAAGCTTATCGTAGTTAGGATTATTAAATTCAAAACAATAATCATTCAATTGTAGTTCATTAAAAAATTGCCCCACTTTTCCATCATATGAGATACCAATACTAGGTACACCTTCATAGATTGCAAAAATACTAGCATGTAACCTCATTGCAATCATTAAATCTAGTTTGCCACATACATATTTATATCTTTCTGGAGAATTATCGTATGTTATTACTTCTGCATTTCCATTTAACAATTCCGCAAGTTCTTTTGCTTTCTTCACTTCTGAAGGAAGTTTGTTAAAAGGCATGATGTAGTATTTAATGGCATATTTATTAGCTATACTATTTAAATAGTTTAAAAGATTGCCTTGTATTTTTATTAGTTCCTCTTCAGCATAAGACCAATTACGCATATTCAAACCAATATTCAACTCATTAGGTGAGTTTTTCGTTAACTTTTTAGCAACTGTACTAAGTTTTGATGGTAACTTTATTGCTGGATCGGCTGCTAAAACATGTTTAGTAACCCCTAGTTTTCGTAATAGCTCATAGGAATAGGTATCACGTACAGTTATATTATCGGCTATTTCTGCAATCCATCTCATAGTTTGTTTAGAGTCTTCTTGATATAAAGGACCAATACCAACAGCATAAAGCATTGTTTTAACGTTTAACATCTTTGCTAAAATAATGGGGTAAGAATAATAATTCAATGCTCCCTGTTGATTAATAAATATATTTTCAGGACTGAATGAATTATAATCTTGAAAAAGCCCACCACCACCTACAATTAATAGGTTGCAATCTTTTAATTTAGATGTTATTCCCTTTATGTCGCTTCCAAGAATACTAGTGGTATTTTCTTGGTCATAATACGCTGAAATATTATTTGACCTAGTTGTTACCGTTACTTCTACCTCTTTATCAAGATCTTTCAACGTATTTATAATAGAATGAAGGATTGCATCATCACCTGCATTACCTGCACCATAAAAACCGTGAATCAGAACTTTCATCATATCTCTCCTTCTCTATTTATTTAAGTGATAAAGCTCCTTTTAATATATGCAAACGAGCAGTTAATAGTTATATAAAAATAGCGATATAGTTATATTTACTATGCACATTTCTAATTATTTTTAAATAACAAAAGCGCAGGCGCTTTGAACAGGCCCGTACAAACTGGACTGTTCCGGATAGGAAATAAAAGGAAACACAATGAACGTTTGGTAGGCTGTTGTTGACTTATCGTAAGGGACGGAACAGGAAGTTTGATAGGTCCTAAGCGCCGACACAAAAGCGGAGGCGGCTCAGTCTGGCCCGACAAGAAAGGTGCGGCGCTGCCGGTGGAAACTCTTTGTCCACCGGAAGTGACTGACTTATGTCTCGAGGGCCTTTTCCAAAGGAGCTAGACGTAACGTAAGTAAAGTTAGTAGTTATCCACAAAATATACACGCTTATAGTTTCTAAACGATAAAAAGCCATATTAACTGAAATCAGTTAATATGGCCTTAAGACTTTTAATTAATCGTAATCATTCGTAAACAATACTTCACGTGGCACTTCAGTTCCTCTTGACCCACGTAGGTCTGATTGTCCTTCAGCTGGATAGAAAATAATAAAGCTTTCCGGATTCATCGAAGCTAGGCGTTTCGGTATGCGCTCTAGCTGTGGATGCCACCCAACCGTCCCTTTTCTTGCACTTAATACGATAACGATATCGTCTTTTTGCAATGTTTGAAGTTTTTGTTCGTATAGAGTTACCCAATCTTGTACCCATTCCACAATTGTTGGAGGGTTTGGCTTTATTTCCTTCATATGAGCTTTGTACGTATCAGGAAAGTCTTTTAATACATAACATTGAATCGTTGCACCTAAGTTACTAGCTATTACTTTCACTTTTTTTAACGCATCCCAATAACCAGATTTATGGTCCATTCCGCTCGGTATCACAAGAACGATTCGTTTCGTCGTATTTAATTTATGTCCTAATTTCGTAATGAGTACCGATATATTCGTTTGATCTAATACTTGGTCAATAACGCCGCCAAATATCCTCTGTGGACCAGAACGCTCTCCATTCCATCCTGCAACAAGTGTCGTAATTCTCTCTTCTGCAATTGCTCGGTTAATACCGATAGCAACGTTTCGATCAACACGTGTTGTGACTCGGAGCGGTACATCTGCCCCACTAGCGTACGTAACGGCTGCACTTAACATTTTTTCAGCTTTAGCGACTTCTGCTTCAGCTGACCACATATCACGTTGAACTACACTTAACGCATAAAGCGGATTATCGACGGATCGTGTTTGCCTAATGACAAAAGCTAAATCTAACAACCCACTCATCGTTTGCGGATTTGCAACTGGTATTAAAATACGCTCTGGCGCTTCATTACTTTTCATTGGCTGTTGCTCTTCTAATAGTGCTAATTTACGGCCATACTTTTCAACAATGTATGGGCCAATAATACAAGTAATTAAAATCATAATAATAACACCGTTAACCGTTACTTGATCAAGTAAACCGACATTAAATCCTACTAGTGTAGCTGCTAAAGTTGCTGCCGCTTGAGGCGTTGTTAAACCAAAGATTACTAAGTTCTCTTCTTTGGAATAACCGTATAACTTACTCGTTAAGAGGGCTGCACTATATTTTCCAATTAATAAACCTAAAACGATCAAACCCGTTAACACCCAAGCTTTCGGATTGCTTACAAGCACTCTTAAATCCATTAACATCCCGACAGAAAGTAGGAAAAATGGAATAAAAATCGCATTGGCTGTAAATCGAATTCTGTTCATTAACGCACCTTGTTCGAAGATGAAACGATTTAGTGCTAACCCAACCAAAAAGGCACCGATAATTGGTTGAAGACCAGCAACCACCGCTAACGAACCAGCTGTAAATAAAAGGACCATTACATATGTAAATTCTACAGGTCCTTCCGTCGTTACATTGCGGAAAAACCAACGTGATATGAATGGAGTTCCGAGGAAAATAACGGCAACAAAAATAATGATAGAAATGGTCAATTTAACTCCAAAATAAATATCTAACTGACCAGCTGCTGCTCCCGTAATTACTGCAAGTATTAATAAAGCAAACGTATCCGTTAAAAGACTTCCACCTACTGCTGTAGTGACAGCTTTATTTTTTCCTATACCTAATCGGCTAGCAATTGGATAGCCTAAAAGCGTATGGGAACCTAAAATAGACCCGATTAATACAGAAGCAGCTAAATTGTATCCGAGCATTAAGCTTACTAACGTTCCTAAAATTAACGGTATCCAAAAGGATAATAAGCCGTAAACAATACTTCTATTTCGGTATTTTTTAAATCCGTCTAAATCCATTTCTAATCCAGCGATAAAAATAATAAATAATAAGCCTACCGTACCTAATAATTCTATCGTTTGCGTTCGTTCTAATACCCCTAGCCCATTTGGTCCAATTATTACACCTGCTAATATTGGCCCGATAAGACCAGGAATTCGTAATAATTTCATAAAGTAGGGAAAAATAAAGAAAATGATCATTGCAATCGCAAATAATAAAACTGGTTCGGTAATAGGAAATTCAAACAAAGCTTTCCCCCCGATCCTTTCAAAATTGCTTTTTACACATAGTTAAAGATTATACCATCCCCAAACATGACGGTAAAGCAAACAAAACTGCGCATGAAGGATGATGCATTATATTTTATAAAATAATAATACAAAAAGTTGGGTACGGATTTCTATTGTTTTCCCTCGAAAATAGGCTACTTTAGGAAAAATAGCAATTCTATTTAGAAGACATTGATTGTTGTTATTCGTTAATATGGGTCCATCTCTTTTGAACTGATACAATATTTACCTTTCAGATTTAGAACCGTGAGTGGAACGGAGCGGAAGACACTTGACTCCTGCGGGATGTAGAGGGAAGGTCGAGACCCCACAGGCGCAGCCGAGGAGGCTCGACTCCCTCCCCGCGGAAAGCCAAGTGTCTGTAGCGAAGTGAAACGGATTAGCTTAAGCCCGATGGTGAATATTTCACTTGCATTTTTATCTATATTAAAGGAGGAGTAACGTAACGATGGAAGAGAATATGACGACGGAATATAAGATTGATTACACCGTTTTAATGATTATTTTTTTATTAGCACTTATTAGTCTCATTATATTATCTGCCATTCAGCCGTCATTACCAGCTAAATTACAGTCTGTTCATTTTGTTCAAAAACAAACGTTTTGGTATATTATTGGAAGTACTGGTACTGTTTTATGTCTCTTTTTTGATTATGAGCGTTATCGACATTTCGGTTATTATTTATATGCGATTGGAATGATTTTATTAATTGGGTTAGATATATCAATCTCGCCTCAAGTATTAACGATTAACGGGGCTACGAGTTGGTATTCCATTCCTGGCATCGGAAATGTGCAACCGTCAGAATTTATGAAGCTTTTTTATATATTTGCTTCTAGTATCGTATTAACACAGTTTCGTGAAAGCTTAGAAGAAGACGAATTACACTTTGATGCCATTTTAAAAAAAGAATGGATGCTTATATTTAAATTAACTTTTCTATTTTTATGTCCTGTTTTATTTTTAGTTAGGCAACCTGACCTCGGAATGACGATGATTTATACTTCCATCTTCATCACGTATATATTAATTTCAGGTATTAGGTGGCGTTTATTGCTAGGATTAATGACGTCAATCCTACTAATCATTTCTAGTTTTATTTTTTTATATTTAAAATTCCCAAACTTTTTTTACCAATATGGGTTTCATGAGTATCAATTAGGTCGTTTTTATGGGTGGCTAGACCCACATGGTCATTCTGATGCTTATGGATACCAGCTTCTGCAATCTTTAAAAGCTGTTGGTTCTGGAACGTTATACGGAACAGGTTTTGGTCATGTAGAGGTAGCTCTTCCTGAGTCACATACCGATTTTATTTTCGCTATGGCGGCAGAGCAGTTTGGTTTTCTTGGCGGTAGCATTATTATTTCATTGTTTTTCATATTAATTTTTCGTATTGTATCCATTGCCTTACAATGTAACGACACGTTTGGAAGTTTTCTATGCGCAGGTATTGTCGGAATGATAGGTTTTCAGGTGTTTCAAAATATCGGAATGACGATTGGCCTCCTGCCTATTACAGGACTCCCACTTCCATTTGTAAGCTACGGGGGAAGCTCATTAGTTACATACATGGCCGCAATTGGGATTGTGTTAAATGTTTACGGCAAATCGAAACAATATATGTTTGATTAATGGAGGAGAAAAAATGAAAATAGATATTATTGGTGATATACACGGTTGCTATGATGAATTAAAAATTTTATTAGAAAAATTAGGCTACACGATTGATGAAGAAAGTAGGGTTAGACACCCTGAAGAGAGAAGGCTTGGTTTTGTAGGGGATCTAACGGACCGAGGACCTCACTCCTTAAAAGTAATAGAATTTGTAGCAAATGTAGTATCAAGCGGGAAAGGTTATTACGTACCCGGAAACCATTGTAATAAATTGTATCGATATTTTTTAGGAAATAAAGTACAAATAACGCACGGTTTAGAAACAACTGTAGCAGAATTCGAAGCACTTAATAGAAAAGACCAAAAGAAGTATAACCATTTATTTGTAAAGCTTTATGAAAATGCACCATTGTATCATGTTTTAAACGGCGGAAAACTAATTATTGCCCACGCAGGAATTAAGAAAGATTATATTGGGAAGCATTCCAAAAAGGTAAAAACGTTCGTTCTATATGGAGATATTACTGGTGAGTTTGAAGCAAACGGTATGCCTGTTCGCCGTGATTGGGCGAAACAATACGATGGGGACGCATGGATTGTTTATGGTCATACTCCTGTTAAGCAACCGAGGTTTGTCAACAATACGGTTAATATTGATACAGGAGCAGTGTTCGGTGGTTCTTTGTCAGCCGTTCGTTATCCTGAGATGGAAACCGTGTCTGTTCCATCGTCTATGCCGCTAGTAGAAGAGAAATTTCGGGACCTTGATAAGGAGTAGGATTATTATCCTACTCCTCCATATTTAATAGTTGTTGCATATCTGCCGGAAGTTTTGACTGAAAGTGTAACTCTTGCTCTAAAACCGGATGAAAAAATGTTAATTCGCAACTGTGAAGTGCTTGTCGCTTTATTAGGTCTCTTTTTCCGCCATATAAGTCATCTCCCAGTAGTGGATTTCCGACGTATGACAAATGTACTCGAATTTGGTGTGTTCGACCAGTTTCTAATTTTAATTTTAATAAACTGGATTGTGAATACTCTTCCATCACTTCATAATGGGTAATTGCGTGTTGCCCATCTTGTCGCACTTCCCTTTCAATAATACTCGTCTCTTTTCTTCCAATCGGCTCATTAACTATTCCATTTCGTTTCTTTAGCCTGCCATGAACGATTGCAATGTAGGATCGTTGTATAGAGTGATCTTTCTGTTGCAAAGAAAATAAATGGTGAATGTAACGGTTTTTCGCAATGAGCATTAGGCCCGATGTGTCTCGATCTAATCTTGTTACGATATGGACAGCACTATGCAACCCATTTTTTTTATAATAATATAGGAGTGCATTCGCAACAGAACCTGTTGGGTGTTCTCTTGATGGGATTGAATTCATGTATGGTGCTTTATTTAAGACGAGAACATAATCATCTTCGTAAACAATATCGAGCGGCAACTGTTCAGCTTTTAACCCCTCACTACTTATTTCTTCTGGAAAAGTGACTTCTATATCATCACCAATTCGAAGCATATACCTAACTGTTACTCGGTTGCCATTTACAAGAATGGATCCGCCAGCAAACTTAATATCTGCTAGAGCTGATTTAGAAATATGCTTTTCTCTTAAAAATTCCCGGAGTAGTTTCCCTTCGTCTTGTTTTTTTACAATAAAGTGAAGTGTGAACATGTTTTACCCTCTTTAAAATATTAATAAAAAGCAACCAGACAAGTGCTGATTGCTTCGTTTAACCAGAAATAAAGGAATCACGAACTCTTTTCCAAAATGGAAACGGACGAAATCGAGCAAACCTTATTTTCTCTTTAGCCACTCGGCATTGAATCGACTTTACATCTTTATGAAGTAATGTTAAATGATCGATTGTTATTTGATAATCTACATCGTTTACGGGTTTAAGTAAGCATGTATGATGATCTGGTAAAACTAACGGTGAACCGATTGTACGAAAAACACGATTATTAATAGAGGCCATTTCTGCAATTTGTATGGCTGGTAATGACGGATGCAATATTGCCCCACCTAACGCTTTATTGTAAGCAGTACTTCCAGAAGGTGTGGAAATACAGAGACCATCTCCACGGAACGTTTCAAAAGGCTGGCCTTTAATTTCAACGTCCATTACTAACGTTCCTTCTACACTTTTCACTGTACATTCATTAAGCGCTAAATATCTCGTTTCTTTGCCACCATCTATGTAACGGATAATCACCTCTAGAAGAGGGTATTCAATAGTCTGATATGGTGTTTTAGCAATGGCGATGACGAGCTTTTCTATCTCCTCTGGTACCCAATCGGCATAAAAGCCTAAATGTCCAGTATGCACTCCGATAAAAGCAGTCTTATCTAATCTACTTTTGTAGCGATGAAAAGCATATAGTAATGTCCCGTCTCCACCAACGGAAACGACGATATCTGGACGATCCTCATCATAAATGAGCTCAAAGTCTTGCAAATATGTTTTCATTTTTAACATTAACGTATTCGACACTGCATCACCTTTGGACGTAATCGCAAACCTCATCTGCTCACCTCCCCATTATGTATCCATTTCTTTTTTTCTTGAGAATATTGCTTGTGCTTCTTGTATTTCCCCACGGATTTGGGACATTTCTTCGTCTAAAAGATAAGCGGCTTCCGCTGCTCGAACGAGACGTTCATGTATTTCTTGTGGAAACTGACCACTATATTTATAGTTTAAAGAATGCTCAATGGTAGCCCAAAAATTCATTGCTAACGTACGTATTTGAATTTCGACTAGAATAATCTTTTCTCCCTTAATCGTTTGAACTGGATATTCTATAACCATATGATAAGACCGATACCCGCTTTCTTTCTTTCGAGTTACGTAGTCTCTTTCTTCAATAATTTTAAAATCATTCCGCTTCCTCAACAAATCAACAACACGATGGATGTCATCAACGAACTGACACATCATACGTATTCCTGCAATGTCCTGCATTTCTTCTTCTAACCGCTCTAGCGGAATACCTTTACGTGTTGCTTTATCTAAAATGCTAGCAATTGGCTTTACACGTCCTGTTACGAATTCAATCGGTGTATGCTCTGAATGCATTTCAAACTGTGAACGAGCACCTTTCAATTTCACCTTTAATTCATCAATCGCCTGCTTATACGGCGCTAAAAATAAATCCCATTGTTGAATCATACGGCATACCCCTTTTAACTCTCTATATCTGCTTTGTAAGCATAAACTTCTTTATTAGGCGAAAAATACTTCGGTAACTTTCTTCTCCATGTCTTCCCCGTAGTTTGCGTTATCTTTAATATTTTCTACTAAGTATTGTAACTCTTCTGCAAACTGGGTTAATAATAATGCTATTTTTCCTACTACTAATACAATTGCTTTCTTTTCTTCCACCGCATTTTTTATCGCAGACCAAAAAGAATGTGAAATGCTCACATAAACAAATTCTGTTGCTGTTTCTAGCTTATAAATAAATGAAAGTTGGTCAGAATCTACTAACATTTGATTGCTCGCTTGCACTTCCTCAAGAGAGAAAGCCACTTCGTCAGCAAGTAATTGCAATTGCTGTGAATTAACTAACGTTTCTTTAATTTCTATTCTTTTTTGCATGTGCATCTCCTTCCAAGCGATTTCCTCCTATATTTTATCATAGTTTATTCCTTTCCATAAATTTTTCCTCAATCTTTTTCCATTGAAATTAGAATCATTTATGCCGATAATAGAAATAGACAAAGCGAAATGAGGAAATGTTATGCATCAAGAAATAGAGATTGAATTCAAAAATATCATAACGAAAGACGAGTATTCCCGTCTATTAAAAGCATTTCAACATACTGCCGATGAAGGTGTAATACAAATTAACCATTATTTAGATACACCTGACTTCCACTTAAAGCAAAACGGTTGTGCTTTACGTATACGCGAAAAAAATAAGGCGTACCAATTAACGTTGAAGCAACCTGCAGGAGAAGGACTGTTAGAAACTCATGAAACGATTCTTCAGTCAGATATGAACCGAATACTCGATGAAGGAAGACTATTGGATGGTGGTATCTCCTCTGTTTTGAAGACAAGCTTAAATATTGATCCTACTACTGTACAATATTTCGGCTCCCTTACGACAAAACGAGTGCAATTCTCTTATGAAAATGGCCTCCTCGTGTTAGACGAATCTAACTATTTAGGTGTTACGGATTATGAATTAGAATACGAGGCTTCCTCCTTTAAGGAAGGAAAAATAGTTTTTGAAAGGTTATTACACAAATACGAAATACCAATCCGTCCAACAAAAAATAAAATTGTACGATTTTACGAGCAAAAAAAAGCGTTAGAAGGTGACTATAAACATGAGAGTTAATCAGTATCGAACTCTTTTAGAAATTCAAGCGTTACAAAATATGAATGGAACAAACAAAAGCAACAATAACTTAACAACATTTTCTAGCATCTTTCAGCAAACGGTAGGGACTCCCCCTTCACAAAATGTTGGAAATAGCTTATTTACCCATCCATTAAATAGCGCTACAACAGAATCGTTATTACCACTTTTACAAAAATCTTTGGATCCTTTAAACACGAACACAACTTTGTTAACGAAAACAAACTATGACGACATTATTAAAGAAGCCTCCGAAAAATATAATGTCGATGCGAAACTGATTAGATCAGTTATCCAACACGAATCGAATTTTAACCCTAATGCGAAAAGTCATGCTGGTGCGATGGGACTAATGCAATTAATGCCTTCAACAGCCCGTGGCTTAGGTGTTTTGAATCCATTTGATCCGCGAGAAAATATATTAGGTGGAACGAAATATTTAAGTCAAATGCTCCAAAAGTATAACGGAAATACGACGTTAGCACTAGCTGCATATAATGCAGGACCAGGCAATGTAGATAAATACAATGGTATCCCACCATTTCGAGAAACAGAACGATACATTGCGAAAGTAACAGAAAGCTATTACGCATAACTTTAAAAGCCCTAAGACAAATTTAGGGCTTTTTTTAAGTCTATTTTCTCTTCTATAAAATAATATTTGGTAATTATTAGTGATTCCAACTCTTCTCCTAATAGTTTCCTTAGTTTTTCGAATCTAATTATTTGAGATATAACAACCACATTGATAAAATAATATACAATTAAATGAAATATTTGTTATCCATTGTAGATAATAAAAAAGCGTATTAATAGTCCTAAAACATATATTCGCTTAACTATTGAGAAGAGGAGTTCTTATTATGGTGAATCCAATCAAATCACCTTTTGAAGCAATTGGTGGGGAGGATGTTATTAATCGTTTAGTCGATGCTTTTTATGCACGTGTTAGCCAGCATCCAGATTTATCACCCATTTTTCCTGATGATCTAACTGAGACTGCCAGAAAGCAAAAACAATTTCTTACCCAATATTTAGGCGGACCTAATTTATATACTGAAGAACATGGTCACCCAATGTTACGGGCGCGTCACATGCCTTTTGAAATAACACCTAAACGGGCAAAAGCATGGTTAAGTTGTATGCAAAAAGCAATGGATGAAATCGAATTAGATAGTCCTTTGCGAACGGAATTTTTCCATAGGCTTGTACTAACAGCACAACATATGGTCAACACTCCAGATGATGAAGAGGAAGATTCCAGTGATTGAACAAGATAAACACTTTTTTTATTTAAATACAATCAAGCATACAACAAATAAACCAATAGAGATTTACTTATTTATTGATCCGTTATGTCCAGAATGTTGGGGTTTAGAACCGATTTTAAAGAAACTCCAAATTGAATATGGCCGTTATTTCACCATAAAGCATGTGTTAAGCGGGAAGCTTGCTACACTTAATCTAGGTAAGAAAAACGCTCCTGAAACGATGGCAAAGACTTGGGAGCGTACTGCAAATCGTTCTGGAATGTCCTGTGATGGTTCCCTTTGGCTAGAACAACCGATTTCCACACCATTTGCTGCTTCCGTTGCTATTAAAGCTGCGGAATTACAAGGACGAAGATCTGGTAGTAAGTTTTTACGAAAGCTTCAAGAGGTGTTGTTTTTACAAAAACAAGACATCTCTAACATCGACGTCTTGAAAGAATGTGCTATCTCCGTTCAGTTAGATGTGGAAGAGTTCGAAAGAGATTTGAAAGAAGAGTATGCAGCTAAAGCTTTACAATGCGACTTAAAGATCACATCCGAAATGGAAGTGCAAGAAATTCCTTCTCTCGTTTTCTTTAATGAAAATATTGAAGCGGAAGGTATTAAAGTTTCTGGTTGTCACTCATATGAAATATATGTAGAAATACTACAGGATATGATTAACGAGACATTAAAGCCAGATATACCACCATCTATTGAGCAGTTTTTAAAAAGGTTCGAATTTGTCGCGACGAAGGAATTAGCAGTAGTCTACAATTTAACTGAGCAAGAAGTTGAACGAGAAATGAAAAAGTTAGTCCTAAAGCAAAAAGTAGAACAAGTACCAGTAAAGTATGGTACATTCTGGAAGTATTTAGAATAATGAAAGGTCGGTGTACGCTAGTTACACTGACCTTTTTTGTTTACTTTTTAATTGTCGCACTACCTCTTTTGCTTTTATAAGGTCACTTTTACATACTTTTAACGTTTGAACCGGTGGGATGGAGGCTGCAAATCTTATATCTGTCTTCTCCATACTAATTTTATATTTTTTAATTCCTGCATCTCGAAGCAGTTGTTGTGCTTTATACATTTTCTTAACATCATTAGTAGTAAAAACGGGATACGATTTTGTAAAGAATGTGTCAATTAGCCATGAAATTATAAGTTTCCACCTCGCTGTGTAAAAGTAGTCTCTCCCTTTTGTATCCGATAACTATAGGAGACCTTCAACCCCTAAGGATCAATATGAATAAGAGATCTACTAAGATACGGATATTACTATTAAAAGTTTCATCATAATCGCATTTGCTTTACTAAAGCTTCACTTTTAATATCTCACTTCCTAACTTTTGGATCATTATTGACGCACTTGTGAGATTTTTTGCTGCACTTGCGAAATTTATTGACGCCCCCTCCCATCTATTCCATACAAAAGAAAACGCCCCGGCATAAATGCCAGGGCGTTTTCCTTGTCTTTAATAGACAACAAAGGGGATGGGAGAAATTTTTCACGGTCAAACAAAGGGGTATATGTTTGTATGTGAATCGTTTCACATCTATAATATATCAGATTTTGTCGACTTTTGGCAAGTCCCCTTTGTATTGTTTCACAACTTTGTAACATTTCCGTTTTGAATTTTCTAGTAAATTATATATAATCTTTCGCATACATTAGTACAAGACAGATAGTCCATTACGGGGAAGGATGAGTATTTATGAACAAGTGGACCTTTATTTTATCTATTGGGTTTATTATCTTTGCTTTTATTTTAAATATATTTGGTTTAATGCGCGTCTTTCCGCTTTTGTTTACATCGGTTCTTTTGTTTTTATCCTTATTAATTTTTGTGTCGTTATTAAACAATCAGCATCGGTTTAGAGGGTTTAAATAAGATAGAAATAATTTGCTAATATTGACACGTTTATATATTAGCTATTAGTTACTAGTTAGGGTGATAATTTTGAAACACTTTATTCTGTATTGGAGAGTATTTTTCATTGTAGCACTTGTATTACTTTTTATAACAAATGTAATAAGTCCATTTATTTTCAGTTCATTTTTATCCGGAATCATTATCTTTTTTGGAATCCCTTGGGTATATACTAAGATTACAGAAAAGTAGCTTTGCAACTTGTTGTTGTACTATTAGCATCGAATGACAATATATTTTTTACAAATACAAAAGCAAGGTACAATATGCACCTTGCTTTTTAGTATTACGATAGTAGCTTTTCCATTTCTGTAAGCTTTTGCTCGAAAACTTTACATGCTTCTTCGATTGGTGAAGATTGTGTCATATCTACTCCTGCTTTTTTCAGTACTTCGATTGGATAGTCGGAGCTTCCAGCACTTAAAAATTCAATATAACGGTCTACTGCTGGTTGACCTTCTTCCAATATTTGCTTGCTTAATGCTGTTGCTGCACTATAACCAGTTGCATACTGATATACGTAGTAATTGTAATAGAAATGTGGTATTCTTGCCCACTCTAGACCAATTTCTTCATCAATATGAATGTTCTCTCCGAAATATTTCTTATTAAGTTCATAGTATTTTTCCGTAAATAAGTCAGCAGTTAACGCTTCACCGTTTTGAGCTAATTGGTGAATTTGGTGTTCGAATTCAGCAAACATCGTTTGTCGGAATACTGTACCACGGAATCCTTCTAAATAATGATTTAATAAGTAAAGCTTTTTCTGTTCATCATCGATTGTTTTTAATAAATAATCATTTAATAAAGCCTCGTTACAAGTAGAAGCAACCTCCGCTACGAAAATTGAATAATTTCCATACGGATACGGCTGAGTTTTCCGAGTATAGTAGCTGTGAACAGAGTGTCCGAACTCGTGAGCTAACGTAAATAAGTTGTTAATATTATCTTGCCAGTTCATTAAGATGTAAGGATTTGTTCCGTACGTACCAGAAGAATAAGCACCTGAACGTTTTCCTTTATTTTCTTGAACATCTACCCAACGATTGTTAAAGCCTTCTTGAACGATGTTTAAATAATCTTCCCCGAGTGGAGCTAAACCTTTTAACAAATAGTCTTTCGCTTCACCATATGGAACTTTCATTTTCACATCTTTTATTAAAGGAGTATATAAATCATACATGTGTAGTTCATCTACACCTAACACTTTTTTACGTAGATCAACATAACGGTGTAAAAGGTGTAGGTTATCATTAATTGTATTCACTAAATTATCATAAACAGTTTCAGGTATATTGTTGTTACTTAACGCAGCATGGCGAGCTGAATCATAGTTACGTACTTTTGCTTGGAAATTATCCTTCTTGACAGTCCCCGAAAGCGTGCTTGCGAATGTATTTTTATATTTACCATACGTTTCATAAACACCTTTAAACGCATCTTCACGAACACGACGATCTTCACTTTCTAAAAAGCGAATATAACGACCATGCGTAATTTCTACTTCTTCCCCATTCTCATCTTTAATGGATGGGAACGTTAAATCAGCATTATTTAACATTCCGAACGTATTAGAAGAATTGCCCATTACTTCTGATGCTTGCGCTAATAACGATTCTTCTTTTGCTGAGAGAATATGTGGACGCTGGCGATTAATTTCGTCTAAGGCATGCTCATAAAGTTGTAAGTCTGAATTGTCTTGAACAAAATTCTTTAGCTGCTCTTCATCCATTGATAAAATTTCTGGCACAACAAATGATAAAGCACTCGCTACTTGAGTGTAAAGGTTCGCAGCTCGGTCATTTAATCCTTGGTAAAAAGCATTAGTGGTGTCTTGATCATAACGCATATGAGCATATGTATATAATTTACCTAAACGACTAGAAATTTCGTCTTGATATTGTAATACTTCATATAGTTTATTGGCAGAAGTAGATAGCGTTCCAGCAAATTCACTAATTTTCGGAATCATATTTTTCACTTCAAGGAATTCATTTTCCCAATCTTGATCAGTCGGAAAAATATCTTCTAATCTCCATGTATCTTCAACAGTTATTTCGTGACGCTCAGGTAACTTATTCACTGTTTTTTGTTCTGACATTTTGAAACCTCCTAAATTATAATGGCATCCTTCTATTATATGAGAAAATCTCCATTATAAGAAATATTTTGATTTTTTCTCCATTCAATATTATTCGACACTCTCCGTTTTTCTCCTTTTTAATTTTTCCTTTTAAAGAATAGTCATACTAACGAAATTGCTTTTATAAATCTTTCGTCTTGTTTCATTAACTCTTCCATATTAGCGTTAGAATTAATCGACCTTCTTTTCACATAAATGTTTTCCATTTTTTTACTTAGTAATCCAATGGCAACTAACGCTTCAACATATTGGCGAACAGCGTTTGTATAATCGACTCTTTCTACGAGTGGTAACGTTCTTATTTTAATTTTTCCTTCTTTTACTCTCCTTTCAAACATTTGTACAACAGAAGGAAGGTGAATAATAGAGCCGGTAGGTACAGTAAATATACAATCGTAAAAGAGCCATGCTTGCCATTCTATTAAAGGTGTTTGCATGAAAAATTGTGATGGAACAGGAAGACCGATCTCTGCAGGGAGCTGTGTTAACGAAACGCCATAATGTTGATAGCAATATTTTTTTAGCGCTATCATTCCGTTATACAGACAGTATTCGTACCGCCATTTTCGTTTATATTCAACCCAGCGCTTACGCCAATAAAATGGAAGTTTCATACTTGGAAAGCTGTGAACGTATAAATTTTCCGTTGAAAATGATAGGATAAACGCCTTTTGTTGACTATAAGGGAAGTAAGGAATAATGTATGTGAATTTTTTATCGTAAGGACAAAAGCTTATAAAAAATGGAGTGGTAGAATGGGTAGGATAATTTAAATATAGCCACTCAAACGAAGAAATTGTTTGATGAAGGGTATTTTGAAATCTTTTCTTACTTAAAATCCAAAGAGGAAACAAGTTTTGTGAGAAATAACTTTTCGTTCTTTCTACCATTAATGTTGCTGGAATAGTAGAACATTGAAATTCAACGGCATAACGTCTGTTTTTCGTTTCTAGCAGCACATCTATACGTTGCCTCGTTTCTATCACGTAATGTTCCATCGTTGTGTTTCCATATTTTTTTAGTAAATAATAGAGTTGCCTTTTTCCTTCTAAATGGTACAGGGATTCTCGCTCTGTTGAGGCGTTGCAATCTGCACGGTAATGAGCAAAATGAGGACGTCTTTTTTGTCCAACTTTCATTTGAAGTTTTCCACCACATGCTGGGCAAAAATATGGACCACTATTGGGAATTGGCTTACCATCTAATAATGAATAGTACGAGCCATCTTCTCTTTTTGCTATAAACATTTTTCCATCTATCTCCTTTGATTAGCTAGGAAATAGAAACTGACACTCTTTACTTCGACAAATTTTTTATATATCCTTTTAAAAAATAAAAAACCTAGAAATATCTCTAGGTTTTATAAGAGCGGGCTCGTTAAACGGCATAACGACTCCATTATTCTTTGATAGAAAGGTCGATTTGCAAATACTTCTTTAACAATCGGTTTAGAGTTCTTTATATCATCTTCATAGTCTTCCACAAGTTTGTGTAAGCTTTTCGTATTATACAAAAAAGCATTAACTTCAAAATTCAAATGAAAGCTACGCATATCCATGTTTGCAGTACCAATTGACGCAACTTCTTCATCTACAATAATGACTTTACTATGCAAAAAGCCTTTTTCGTATTCAAAAACTTTCACGCCTGCTTCCATTAGTTCAGGAAAATAAGAACGAGAAGCGTAAAAAACAATCTTTTTATCAGGACGGCTTGGCATTAATAACCTTACATCTACTCCACTTAATGCAGCAACTTTTAAAGCAGAAAAAATATCGTCGTCTGGAATGAAATATGGTGAAGCAATCCAAATCGTTTTCCTCGCTGACGTAATCATCGCAAAAAATAAGTTTTTGATAACTTCCCATTCTTGGTCAGGTCCACCTGCAATCATTTGAACTCCGCCATGATTAATATTTTCTTGTAATTTAGGAGATAAATACTCTGGTGAAAGCAAAGATTGTTCGGTCATATAATACCAGTCTTGTAAAAAAATAAGTTGTAGTGAACGAACCGCCTTACCTTTTACATAAAGATGAGTGTCTCGCCAATATCCGAAATATTTATCTTTACCTAAATATTCATCCCCAATATTTAAGCCACCTACGAAGCCGATGTTTCCATCAATAACGATTATTTTTCGATGGTTTCGGAAATTAATTTTATTATTAAACACTGGAAAGCGAACAGGTGAAAAAGGAACAATTTGCACTCCGGCTTCTTTTAAATCATTAATATATTTGTTTGATAGCTTAAAACTACCAACTGCATCGTATAAAAAGCGGACGATGACCCCTTCTTTTGCTTTCTTAATAAGGATATTTTTAATTTTGTTTCCTAAATCATCATGGCGAACGATGTAATATTCTAAATGAATATGGTGGTTGGCTTTTTCTAGTTCTTCTATTATTTTTGAAAACGTCTCGTCTCCATCCGTTAAAACCCTCGTTTCTGTCGCAAATGAAATTGGGCTTCTTCCAAGATTTTTGGAAAGTTGAAAAAGCGAACGATATTCATTACCGAGCAGCTTCATTTCTTCTTCTGAATAGCTTCGATGGCCTTCTATATGTTCTGCTGTATGTTTATCCAATAACGCCTTTTTTTGAAAGAGTCTTTGCTTTCGGACATTCCTGCCAAACAAAATATAAAATATAAACCCTAATACAGGGAAGCTCCCTAATACGACTAACCATGTTAACGTTCTAGTTGGATGTCGATTTTCAAAAAATATGAGAAAAGCAATGAATAGAACTGACAAGGGAAACAAAACGGAGAGTATCCCAAGTACCCATCCACCAAGATAGTCCTTAAAAACATATAAAATAGAAATAACCGCTAACAAAAACAAAGTGACTCTAAACGTATTTTTCAAGTATCCCACCTCCGATGTCACCTAAAACGAGTATAACGTTTTAAGGCTTAAAAAAACCGATTCCATTTCAATGAAATCGGTACACGATTATAGTGAAAAGTGCTTTGAAATTTCTTCCATAGCATTTCCTTTATTAATTATCGTACCATACTCAGCTAGACGGTGAATCGTTACTTGTGTTTCTTCACCGTACTCAAGTAAGACACTTAGTACATTATCTATTTGATCATCCGTATAATGCTCGCTTGCAAAATCTACGTATAAATAATATTTTCCTTCAAAGGAGTATAGACTATTTTCCATGTTATCTAAGTTTTTTAACCGATGACTGACAGAAATGAAATCTTCAAAGTCTTTAAACTTAATCATAAACTGTAGTAAATCTTCATCTTCATTTCCTAGTTCATCATCTTCTTTAGTAGGGTTAAAATGATGATCTAACATTGATTCAATACGCTCATCAACTGGGAAATCCATCTTTTTATCTTCTGAAATTGGAACTTCGAAAGTCTTTCCATCTCTTGATAATTGCGCAAGTGTAACAATTACTTCTAATCCTTTATCTAAAGCTTGCACTTGTATCCAAAGTGGGCCCTCCACAGCAAAATCTTCTTCATCATGAGCCTCATCCATCATTTCCCAAAACAATTCTTCACTACGCTCACGATTGTACCAAATTTCTTCCCTAGAAAAGCCTCTTTCCTCTATATCACCATACGAAATATAAAATTTAACTGTATTTTCGTTAATTCTTTCGATTTCCATTTTTCATAACAACTCCCTTCAATGATAGGTAAATGATACACGCTTCCTACCAATATTTATTTTGGAAGCAATTAGAGATGAACATTAATCCATTCACGTCTCATTTTCCTTTTTTTCGTTCCTTTGGAAGGGAAACCTCCATAAAAACTGACCTATTGTAATACTGTTTCCATTTACTAACTAGCATAAACATATAGTCTATGCATCAATAAAATACCTTGTACTCTTATTCTATGACATTTATTGTTGGAATGGAAATAAAAAATGCTAAATTTCAAAAAAACGACTCCTGCCTATACGAAAAGCGGAGGGCGTTTGGTAGCGGCGTACAAACTGGACCTTTCCTGCCGGAGATAAAGGAAACACAACGAGCCAGGAGGCGAGTTGATGTTGACTTATCGTACGGAGGAAAAGTGAAGTTTGAGCCGGACCTAGCCGCCGGAGCTAGACAATCCGAAAAGCGGAGGGCGTTTGGTAGCGGCGTACAAACTGGACCTTTCCTGCCGGAGATAAAGGAAACACAGCGAACGTCAGTGAGCTGATGTTGACTTATCGTACAGAAGGAAAGGGAAGTTTGATAGCCGCTAACGCCCGGAGCTAGACAATCCGAAAAGCGGAGGCGGCTCGCTTATGTCCAATCAAACTGGAGCTTTCAAACAAAATAAAAGCAATATCCATTTACTTTCCATAAGACTATCAAGTTCGTTTGAAAAAAACAAGCATATTATCCTCGCTTCCCCATTATATTTAATATTAATGGGACAAGAAGGAGAGATATCGTGGACATAGAATTAATTACTTCCATTCTTATTATAATTGGGATAGATATTATACTTGGTGGTGACAATGCTATTTTAATTGCGTTAGCATGTCGTGAACTACCAGAGAAACTTCGTAATAAAGCGATCATTATTGGAACAGTATTAGCTATCGTTTGTCGTATTGTATTAACTATTCTCGCTGTCTACTTATTAACAGTCCCTTTTCTACAATTTGTTGGCGGTGTTTTACTTGCTTACATAGCTTACGGATTGTTAAAGAAAGAAGAAGAGCAAGTTAATGTACGCGGTAGCGCTTCTTTATTCACTGCTATTAAAACAATAATTGTAGCAGATCTCGTTATGGGATTTGATAATGTTATGGCAGTAGCAGGAGCAGCACATGGACAGTTTATTCTTGTAGTTATTGGACTTCTATTCTCCATTCCGATCATTATTTGGGGAAGTAAAATTATCCTTTTAATCATGGAGAAATATCCTATTGTTATATACATCGGAGCCGCTATTTTAGCATACACAGCTGGTAAGATGATGATCTCGGAGCCGATGATTCAACATGCGATTCCTTCTTCGAATTGGCTTAATATATTTCCGTTTGCCGTTATCTTATTCGTAACAGGCTTATCCTATATCCAAAAGTTTACGAGAAGAACGACTATTCAATAAAATTTCCAGTCTTTCCTATTCCTATTATCTATAATTAAAAAATAACGAAGAGGTCAATCTATGATTGACCTCTTTTTAATTACATATTTACTAAGCGTTGTGCTTCTCGTAATTGATAACTTCTAACTTTACGTGGTAAAAATCTACGAATTTCATCTTCGTTGTATCCAACTTGTAATCTTTTTTCATCAATAATAATTGGTCTTCTTAATAACCCAGGGTGCTCTTGAACAACAGAGTACAGCTCCTGTAAAGGCATCGATTCCACATTTATATTCAGTTTTTGGAATACCTTTGATCTTGTTGAAATGATTTCATCTGTACCTTCTTCTGTCATTCGTAAAATTTCTTTAATCTCTTGTAGAGATAGTGGTTCCGAAAAAATGTTTCTTTCTTTAAATGGAATATCGTGCTCCTCTAACCACGCTTTTGCTTTACGACAAGATGTACAACTTGGAGATGTATATAACGTTACCATGAACTTTTCCTCTCCTTTTAACGAATATGGACAATGCTAATCTATAATAATTATTCTTATTTGAAATAACTTTAATTTAGTAATTTCTATTATCAATTATACATGAAAAATGTTAAAAAATATAGTCTAATTTCTTCTATTTATACACTTTACACTTCCTGTATGTACTTTTTTTCCTCACTCCTTTAATATTTAGCCATTGATAATGATTATTAATGACTACTCTTTATACATTATATAACGAAAAATCGAATATAAAAGTTTCATTTTTTTGAACGTTTTAACGAATGTTCACAAAATGTTAACATTTCCAACACTCCCTTTATATCCTGTTAAATCTTAAATTGTACGCTGCACTTATACATGATAGTTTTATATTTAGACAACATAAGTAAGTGGTGATATTTTTTGTTTAAAAAATTTCTATTATTATTTTTACTCCCTTTCTTGTTAGTAGCTTGTACTCAAAAAGAAATAACAAGTCAAAATACGGAAGGCAACGAAATTCCTGTAACAGTAGAAACTGTTTCCGTTCAAAACATTACGAATTCCATTGAGTTATCTGGTGTTGCAGTACCTAGTGTACAAATGCCCCTATTAACTACTTCCCCTCTGACGGTTGAGAAAGTTCACGTTCGAATTGGAGATCGTGTTAAAAAGGACGACCTAATCGTTACGTTAGATTCTTCAACTGCAAAAGAACAAGTCGCTCAAACAAGAGAAGCGATAAATGAACTAGAAAATGCATTATCTAAAATGAAAGAAGTGGAAAATATGGCGAGTAATGATACTCTTCTTTCTGAAATACCCAAACTCCAAGAGGAATTAAACCAATCTCTACAAAAATCTCAAAGCCTGTTAGACGGTGTTGAGACTGGAGCAGTCACCTCACTAGATTTAATTCAAAGTTCAATAGAAGTAATGATAAAACAAGCACAACTTTCGTCTGTAGCTAGTCAAGTTCAACAAATACCAACCTTTAATACAGCAGAATTAGAAATGCAATTAAAACAAGCACGCCAAAGTTTGAGACAAGCGGAGCAATTAGAAGAACTAACACGCATCACAAGTCCAATTGATGGCATTATATCAGAATTAAATGTTATAGAAGATGGAATTGCGACGCCACAATTACCGATCGCTACCGTTATTCAACTTGATACAATTAATGCAACCTTTGCTGTGAATAGTTATCAAGTTAGTAGTTTATTACCTGGGCAAAATGTAACCTTAACTTTTCAAGGTGTATCTGACTCGTACGAATCGTCCATTGATGTCGTATCACCTACTGTTAACCAACAAACAAATATGTTTACCGTTACAGTACCTGTAAGTAATACAGAAGGGAAAATATTAGGTGGAATGCGAACTACTGCAATTGTAGATATTGATGAATTAGAGGCCCAAACTGTAGTGCCCATCGAAGCAGTCCTGTATGAAGAAAATGAACCATATGTTTTTGTAATTGAAAATAATAAGGCGGTTCGAAGACAAATAACAGTTGGTTTCAGAGATGATAAAGTTATTCAAGTTATGGAAGGTTTATCCGAAGGTGACATAGTCGTAACCTCTGGGAAGGAACGATTGAAAGATGGTTCTGAAATTTTAATTCAAGAAAGTGGACAAGATTCATGAATATAGCAAAGTTATCCGTTTTAAGACCAATAGCAATGTCTATGGTTATTGTTCTCATGCTTATATTAGGTGGAGTAAGTATGAGAGGAATGCCTGTGGATTTATTTCCTGAATTAACATTCCCTATCGTGGCTGTTACGACAACGTACGAAGGGGCAGGTCCAGAGGAAATTGAAAACTTAGTTTCAAGCCCTATTGAAAATGCGATGGGAACTTTACCTAACGTAGAATCTGTTACTTCCATTTCTCGGTCTGGAGGTTCACTTGTACTAGTCGCCTTTGAATGGGGTACAGATATGGATTTTGCTTCACTCGACATGCGAGAAAGAATCGATTCGGTTCGTGACTTTTTACCAGCTGGTGCGAATACACCGAGAGTTCTACGGTTTAATCCTAGTGATTTACCGATTGTTCAATTAGCTGTTACCGATCCGACTGGTGAAATGACAAAAGCAAAACAATTGGCTGAGCAAGAAATTGTCCCTGTTTTAAATAATGTTGATGGGATTGCATCCATTTCTGTTGAAGGTGGGGCTGCGAACGAAATACGAATTACGTTAGATCCAAATAAATTAAATTCTTATGGAGTAACGTTAGATCAACTTCAACAAATTATCGCCTCTGAAAATTTAAATTTACCTGGAGGGGCCCTACAGGACCAAAATCAAAATTTACCAATAAGAATAACTGGACAATATGAAAATATTTTTGACGTTAAAAGTCTTCCAATTCCAACTAAAAACGGAGTAATTACACTTGATGAGCTTGGTGAAATAATAGAAACATTAGAGCCAACGACTCAACTTAGTTACTTAAACGGGGAGCCTGCTGTAGGTATTTCTATTTTAAAACAATCAGGCTCTAACACAGTTACTGTAGCAAATGATATCGAAAAACAAATAGAAGAAATGAAAAAAATATTACCAGAAGGGGTACAAATAAAATCAATCTTTAACCAGAGTGATTTTATTGAACAATCCATTCGAGCAGTAGCAACAAATATGATTGTTGGTAGTATACTTGCAGCACTAGTACTTTTTCTCTTTTTAAGAAATGTACGAAGCACATTAATTATCGCCTTCTCGATTCCTATATCTATCGTTACTACTTTTATCTTTATGTATTTCACAGGTCAAACTCTCAATTTATTAACGCTTGGTGGATTAGCATTAGGTATTGGTATGATGGTCGATAACGCGATTGTTATTTTAGAGAACATTTATCGCCTACGCCAAAGTGGATTGTCTTTAAAGGATGCCGCAATTAAAGGGGCTGGGGAAGTTGGACCTGCTATCGTTGCTTCTACTTTGACGACCGTAATCGTCTTTTTACCGATTGTATTTGTTGACGGCTTAGCAGCTCAATTGTTTAAACCACTCGCTTTAGTTATTTCTTTTTCATTACTAGCATCTTTATTTACAGCTTTAATTATTGTACCTTTATTTTCTTCCCTTCTTTTAAAGGTGAATAAAAAGCAATCGAATTTCGAAGAAAGGTTTTCTACTTTTACTCAATGGTACAGACGTGTATTACAATCAGCACTTAAACACCCAAAAAAGACGGTTTCGCTCGTTTTATTTCTGTTTTCTATTTCACTAATAGGCATTCCGTTCTTAGGAAAAGAATTTTTACCTCAACAGGACCAAAGTTTTATTTCTATGTCGGCTAGGTTGCCAGAAGGAAGCGCTTTAGAAGCAACTTACGCTGTTATGGAAGATATTAATGAACAATTACAAATGTTAGATGAAATAGATTCTACGTTTATTACAGTTGGCGGAGCTGATAACTTTTCCGTTCGAGCAGGTACGCAAACGAACCGAGCAAATTATAGTATTTTATTAAAACCTGTAAATGAACGGAATAGAACAGATATGCAAATAGCAGATGACATTAGGCAACGTTTAAAAAACATTCCTGGCGCGGATATTTCAATTTCATCTAGCGATTCCGGCTTTTCATCTCATCCTATTTCATTAAGCATTACAGGACCAGAATTAAACACTTTAAAAGGTATAGCAGATGATGTCATTTCTATAATTTCAGAGGTAGACGGTGTAAGAGAACCTACTTCTAACTATACAGAAGGGAACCCTGAAATAGTTGTTCAGCTTGATCGCACAAAAGCTAGTCAATACGGGATAGGTAGCGCTCAAGTAGCAATGGCTGTTTCGAACGCTACTAGAGGTATTGTTGCCTCTCAACTTGCTCGAGACGGTGAAGAGTTAAATATTCGACTTGCATTAGAAGATACATATACTCAATCTATTGAACAGCTTGAAAATTTACTTATTACAACACCACTCGGTGAAACGATTCCGTTACAAGCTGTTGCTAGCATTAGTCGCGGACAAGGGCCAACGCAAATTACGAGAACAAATCGTTTACGGGAAATAACGGTAAATGCCCATATTGTAGATCGTGATTTAGGCAGTATTGTAGACGATATTGAAAAGGAATTAAGAGATAGGATATATTTACCAACAAACCAATACAAAATCTCGTTCGGTGGTCAAGACGAGCAAATGAACGATGCTTTCTTTAAGCTGGGAGGAGCTCTACTTCTAGCAATCGTTTTAGTGTACATGGTGATGGCCGGCCAATTTGAATCTTATTTCTACCCTTTGATCATAATGTTTTCTATTCCGCTAACGGCAATAGGTATAATTACTGGGTTACTCTTAACGAATCAACCTATTGGAGTTGGCTCACTCGTCGGGATGCTCATATTAACCGGAATCGTCGTTAATAATGCGATTGTATTCGTAGATTATGTCAACATATTAAAAAAGCAAGGTCTTTCAACGACAGAAGCAATTTTAGAAGCAGGTCCTACGAGAATACGACCAATCTTCATGACTGCACTAACAACTATTTTAGGTTTAATTCCTTTAACGATTGGAATTGGAGAGGGAATGGAGATTCAACAACCAATGGCAATTGTTATCGTATTTGGTTTAAGCTTTGCAACGGTGATTACTTTAATTTTCATCCCAGTCGTTTATTACCTATTTGATCAATGGCGAGAAAAAAGAAGAAATGCTAAAGATCAAATAACAGCCTAATTTGTATTGGAGGGGAAAATACAATGATCAAAAAAGGCTTATTTGTTTTCATCCTTCTCTTTGCCTGTTTTATCATTTATCCTGCAGCCAACGCTGAATCACCAAGAAACATTTCGTACATTGCCATCGGTGATTCATTAACTGCAGGTTACGGCTCAACAGAACATAATTATTTAAGAATTAACGGTTTTGTTCCACAGTTTGTTTCCTATTTAAGAGAAGCTAACGAAGTAACAGTTGAAAATTACGGGATACCTGGAATATCAAGCATAGGGCTACTCACATACCTACAAACAGATATAGGCTTGCAAAACCGACTAAAAGGGGCAGATATTATTACACTTTCTATTGGGGGTAATGATTTTTTACAAACAATTAGAGCCCTACCAAATGTTGAAGAACGTGAATTAAAACAGCGAGCGCTCTTGTTAGAACAAACGTATAATGCATTATATGCTTTTTTACGTGACTTAAATAAAGAGGCTCAAATATATTTAATCGGCCTATATAACCCATATCCAGAGAATCATCCGTTACGTGAACCTGGAGTTAGATATGCGGAGGCCTTTAATGAGCAGCTAGAAAAACATAGTAAGAAAGATAACACGTTTCTAATTAACCCTTTGCAACCTTTTTTTAATAAGGAAACTACGTATACGCATATAAAAGAGGACGACATCCACCCTACAGATGAAGGATACACCATCATCGTGAAAGAGCTTATTAAACAGTACGAGGAATTCAATCAAGAATGAAGAAGTTAAGGCTCTCCAAAACATTTAGACAGTGGGAAACGATTCGTTTTCCCACTGTCTTTGTATTAATAACTAACATACGTGCAATATTTAAACCTATTCTATTTTAATGTGTTAGATGTAAAAAGTTCTAAAAGTCAGTCTCTACTGACTTTTAGGACATCCCTCGTTTATATTTGCCGTAGCATATCGTCCTCATTATTTTCATTATATGTTAATACCTTTTCAACAGCTTCATATGATTCACCATACAGTTGCTTATCTTTGTACGTATGAATTTGTTCATACATCTTTTTCATACCATTGTATATCGTTTCCTCATCTTCGTTTGTTGGAGACCAATACAATATTTCCATTTGATTCACTTCGTTCGTTGCTAAACTACGACGTCTATACCCGATAGAGGACGCATGCTGAAATCCTTCACGTTTGTAAAAACGCAACCTTTTTTCCGAATCAGAATCTTCATAATCAATTGGTTCCACCTCTAAAATAATTGGTTTATTTTTATTTTTTAGTTTTTCAATAAGTTTTCTACCTAACCCTTGTCCTCTTGCGTTGCTGGACACGAATAAATAGTCAATAAAAATAAACTGTTCGAACTCCGCATACATTAATACGTGATGTTCTCCTTCATCTTTATGATAAACTTCCCCTTGCTCTTTTAATAATAATTCCATATGTTCCTTCGACTTCATTTCCTCTATTGGAAAATATTGGTTTAGTTTTTCATACCAATTCACAGGTTAGTTAAACTCCTTTCTACCTTATATATATGTGAACGTAAAACAGATTCGTGCTTATAAATGTTAATATCCCCCCTTTCTTTTCCGGTAAACATGCAATACAATAAAGATAAGAGGTAAAGATTTTAATTCCTAAAAATAGTTATTAAAAAGATTTTTACATAAAAAGGGGATGGAATTATGCTTGATTACTTTATCGATTTTACAATTGTGATGGTGTTAATTATTGCGATAACTGCTGTGATGGGTGTTCTTACAAACGGTATTGGGGAAAGACTTTTTGGCGGAAAAAAGAAAACAGTCGTTGCTGATAAATCAATAAGTATCCAAACAGGTTGGAAAAATGTTGGGGGAAAAAACAATAATTAACGGGGCTGTCCTAAAAGTCAGTAGAAACTGACTTTTAGGACTTCTTTTGTTCGTGTCCCTTATTAGGATTTCAAAATTTCATTAGTTATTACTACAAATTGTGTTTATTCTTTATACCATGAAAACCTACTTTCTGAATGAAATCCTTACAAACAAAACAGTGGAAAAACAATTCGTTTCTCCACTGTTTTGTGACTTTTTGGTCAGCCCCTAGTCATTATTCGGTTTATAGGTAACACCTGACGTATACCTATTTCCAGCATTCCATAATAGAAATTCATGAATTCCATTATCATTTAATGCGCGAATTTGTGCTTCTACTTCAGCTTTTCCGTACGGAATATAATTCCCCGCACCTAACCATGTCGCTGTAAAGTCTTGAATCCACGGTCTTGATATTGGTCGGTTTTCTAATTGATCTAGCTTTGCATTTTCAAGCTTCGCATATTCAGCAACAAGCTTATATGGCTCTAGGTCTGGTTTCGGAATTCCGAAATAGGCGGTCCAATGACTTGGATATATCATTGATGAAATGACGTCTACATGCTCGGAAATTTTACTGAAGTTTTGGCCAATGCCAGGAGCTTCAGGTAACGTTGCTGTATAACCAAATATATCTACACTTACTTGAACGTTATATGGCTCTAATCTTTCTTTTGCATATTCAACGAAGTTTGTAACTGCTTCCACTCTCTTTTGAACATTGTCTAATTCCATGTCTTCATAATCGCCAAGACTATATTTTAAATCTTCATCTCGCTTCTCAAAACCTTCTGGAAAACGAACGTAATCGAATTGTATTTCTTGAAATCCTAATTTTGCTGCTTCAATTGCAATGTCAATATTATAATCCCACACTTCTTTCAAAAATGGATTTACGAAAGCTTCTCCTCTTCGATTTAGCCATACTTTATCTCCATCTAAGAACGACCATTCAGGTTTCATTTCTGCAATTACACTATCTTTAAAAACAACAATACGACCGATTGGATAAATTTGCTTTTCCTCTAACGTAGCTATCATTTGATGTGGGTCTTTAATATATGGTTGTGCAATATTAGAAAAAGGTGAACCTTCATCAGGTAAGTAAGTTAAATAGCCATGGTCATCTTTTATATCAATAACCATCGCGTTTAAATCTGTTGTGTCCATTAAATCCAATAGGCTTTCAAATCTACTTCCACCAGCTGAATGACCAGTAACATATATTCCTCTAACAGCATCTGGATATTCAAAAACATGACCAGAATCAAATGCAAATCTTTCCATATCATTCGGTATTTCACGTAGTTGAGTCATAATTGGTTTTAACTGATGTGTTGTTATCCTTTTCACTTCATCTGCTGCGTTTTTTATTGGAAAGAGTGTAAGGAGCAATACGATAGAGACGACGATCGATAATTTTTTTTCCATTTTTATCCCCCATTTACTTTGCTGCTACCTCTATTATAAAGGATACTCGATATTATTTTATGTATTTCAACAAAATTCTTCAAAAAAAACGAAGTCCAATTAAAGGTATTACTTTTACTTTTTATTGAAAATTTATAATAGTATTTTTTATTATTCTATTGTAAAATATATTAGATATTAATAATATTTTAAATATTACTATAAATAAAAAAAAACGACCTCGAATAATGAGATCGTTACAATAATTAGTTGCCATATTGTTTTTTATATTCTGCGTATTCTTTTTCCGAACATAGTACAAGATGACCAGGTTTAATTTCACGTAATTTTAATTCCTCGTCTTTTGAATAATTGTGCATTTTCGGATCATATGCAATACGTTTACGTTGGCGTTCTGTATCAGGATCTGGTTGAGGTATTGCAGACAATAGTGATTTTGTGTAAGGGTGAATCGGATTATTGTATAACTCCTCACTCGTTGTAAGCTCTACAATTTTACCGAAATACATAACTCCAATACGATCACTAATGTACTTAACCATGGAAAGGTCATGGGCAATAAATAAGAAAGTTAATCCTTTTTCACGTTGAAGTTCTTTTAATAGATTAACAACTTGCGCTTGAATAGAAACATCTAGTGCTGAAATAGGCTCATCAGCAATGATAAATTCCGGCTTAACTGCTAACGCGCGTGCAATTCCGATACGTTGTCTTTGTCCACCACTAAACTCATGTGGGTATCGGTTAGCATGTTCTTTGTTTAAACCAACCGTTTCTAACAATTCATGAACTCTTGCTAATCTTTCTTTTTTATTACTTACCAAACCGTGAATATCTAATCCTTCTGCAATAATATCAGCAACCGTCATTCTTGGGTTAAGGGATGCATAAGGATCTTGGAAAATCATTTGCATTTTACGGTTAAATTTTAGTAAATCTTTTTTAGATTTTTTACCGTGTACGTTTTCACCTTCAAACAATACTTCACCGTCAGTAGCATCGTAAAGACGGATGATCGTGCGTCCTGTTGTAGATTTACCACAACCGGACTCACCTACTAAACCTAACGTTTCACCACGGTAAATATCAAAATTTAAACCGTCTACTGCTTTAACCATGTTAGGTTTTCCGACGTTGAAATATTGCTTTAAGTTTTTTATTTCTACTAGTTTTTCTTGCGTAGCCATTTATTCAACACCGTCCTTTACCATAACAGGCTTGTCATAATTGTTTGGCATATTGCGCTGACGTTTTTTAACCGCTAGTGGTGGTTGTACGTCTGGAGCATTTTCATGTAATAACCAAGTTTTAACGTAGTGTGTATCAGACACTTTAAACATTGGCGGTTCCATTTCATGATCAATTTGCAGTGCAAACTCATTACGCGGAGCAAATGCATCACCTTTTGGTGGATCTAATAGATCTGGTGGTGTACCCGGTATCGCATAAAGTGCCGCTTCTTTCAAATCTAAATCTGGCATGGAACTTAAAAGCCCCCAAGTGTATGGGTGACGTGGGTCATAGAATATTTCATCAACAGTTCCCATTTCAATAATTTGGCCAGCATACATTACTGCAACTCGATCTGCTACGTTCGCAACTACCCCAAGATCATGGGTGATAAATACGATAGAAGTATCAATTTTCTTTTGTAAATCCTTCATCAAATCAAGAATTTGAGCTTGAATTGTTACGTCCAACGCTGTTGTTGGTTCATCTGCAATTAATATTTTTGGATTACACGCAAGAGCGATCGCAATTACAACCCTCTGCCTCATACCACCAGAAAATTGATGAGGATACTGTTTGAAACGCTCTTCCGGCATTGGAATACCAACAAGTCTTAATAAATCAATTGCTTTTTCTTTTGCCGCACCTTTGCTAAGTCCTTGGTGTTTAATGATACCTTCCATAATTTGTTTTCCTACAATCATCGTTGGATTTAACGATGTCATTGGGTCTTGGAAAATCATCGAAATATCTTTACCACGGATTTTTTGCATTTGAGATTCTGTTAATTTTGCTATATCTTTACCATCAAATAATATTTCTCCTTCTTTAATACGAGAATTATTTTCTGGTAATAAGCGCATAATTGTTTTTGTTGTAACAGATTTACCCGAACCTGATTCACCAACAATTGCTAACGTTTCTCCTTTTTTCAAATCAAAGGATACACCACGGATTGCCTTTACTTCACCACCGTACGTATCAAAAGAAACGTGTAAGTTATTTACTTCAAGTATTTTTTCCATTATTGTTCACCTACCTTTATGACTAATCTTTCATTTTAGGGTCTAGTGCATCTCGCATACCATCAGCTACTAAGTTAAATGCGATCATTAATAAACTGATAATGATTGCAGGGAAGATCATAATATGAGGGAAAATCTGCAACGATTTAAATCCATCATCAATTAGAGTACCTAAAGAAGCCATTGGTGCTTGTAACCCTAAACCGATAAAGCTTAAGAAAGCTTCAAAGAAAATCGCACTTGGGATGGTAAACATAGTATTGATAATAATTACTCCTACTACGTTAGGTAGTAAATGTTTAGAAATAATTCTATTATTCGTAGATCCTAACGTTTTAGACGCTAATACGAACTCTTGACCTTTTAGCTTTAATATTTGGCCACGAACAACCCGGGCCATACCAACCCAACCGGTGATGGTTAAGGCTATGGTTATCGCTATAATACCTGGTTCCATTACTAGGATCATCAAAATAACGATAACAAGGTTCGGTATTCCTACTAGTACTTCAATAATACGTTGCATCACGTTATCTACTCGTCCACCATAAAATGCGGAAATACCACCGTAAGCAACACCAACAATCATATCAATTACTGCTGCAAGTAACGCGATATAGATAGAGATTCTAGTACCAGTCCATACACGAGTCCAAAGGTCACGGCCTAGTGCATCTGTTCCAAACCAGAAATAATCCTCTACCCCTCTTGCTTCGTACATATCTACACCGTTTTTCGTTCCGTCTAGTATTCCTAAATTCTCAATAACTGGAATTTTCGGAGGTAGATTTGATCTAGTTAAGTCCTGTTCTTTAAAGGTATATTCATTCATAAATGGCCCAAAAAGTGCCAAAAATCCGATAACAATTATAATGAATACACCAAAGATTGCAGCCTTATTTTTCTTTAGGCGAATCCAAGCTGTTTGCCAATAATTTAAACTCGGTTTAGTTATTTTTTCACTACTATTAGGATCAATAGCTGCCGGTTGAAATAAATCTTTATTTAAGTTTTCATAGTTGTTTTTCATTATTTCTTACCTCCAGCTAAGCGAATACGCGGGTCGATAACTCCATAAAGAAGGTCAACTAATAAAATTACGAAAATAAACAATGCCGCAAAGAATAGCGTAGTCCCCATAATTACAGGATAATCTAATGTTTGAATGGAAATTACGAACTGCTCTCCTAAACCAGGAATAGCAAAGATTTTTTCAATTACTAGAGTACCTGTCATTAAGCTTACTGATAAAGGTCCTAATACCGTAACAACCGGGATTAGTGCATTACGAAGGGCATGTTTATAAGCAATATCAAAGGAAGAAGCTCCTTTTGCTCTTGCTAATGTAATATAATCTGACCCTAATACTTCAATCATTTCTGTTCTCATAAAACGGGATGCAATCGCAATTGGGAACATTGCTAATGCAATCGTTGGTAATATCGTATACTCCCATCCATTCCAAAAGGCGACAGGGAACAACCTTAACTGTACTGCCAAATAATACTGTAATAGCCCTGCAAATACGAAGGATGGAATAGATTTTCCAATTACAGATAGGATCGTGGATGAGTAATCAATCCAAGTATTTTGATTGAGTGCTGCTACCACCCCTAAAAATATACCTACTATCGTTCCAACTACTAACGCTTGAAAACCTAATTGTGCTGACGGACCGATTCGTTGACCGATAATTTCTGTAACAGATCTATTATCGTATTGAAAGGATATACCTAAGTCACCCTTTAATAAACTGCCCATATATTTTGCATACTGCACAGGGACAGGGTCATTCAACCCATACTTTTCTTGCAGTATTACTTTTTGCGCATCGGTTAGTTTTTCTTGCATCGTAAAAGGAGTACCAGGCATCAATTTCATTAAGAAAAATGTAAATGAAGCGATTAAGAATAAAGTAATGAACATATACAGTAATCGCTTTAAAATGTACTTTGCCATTAACCGCACCTCCTGTTAGATGTATTGTAAAAGTATGAAAATTTTCTTTAAAATGCGAAAATTTCAATATAAGGGAAAAAGAGAGTATATGTACTAATATACTCTCTTTTCTCCACTTTCGAAAGAAAATTAATTATTCTGATATAACTTATTCCTTAGTTTTTACCAGTGATATAAGTCCACTTGTAAGTGAAATCTGGACCAAAGTTATGTTGGTATACGTTTTTCACGTATGGTTGCCATAATCTAGTTGTACCACGTTGGTAAAGAGGTACAATTGCTGCATCCTCTTCTAATGCAATACGCTCAGCTTCTTGCATTGCTTCAAAACGAGCAGCTGGGTCATTTGCATGAGTTGTCATTACATCGTTAATTAATTGGTCATATTCTTCGTTAGAATATCCCATCTTGTTATTTCCACCATCTGTAACCCAAAGGTTAGCAAATGAGATTGCATCTAAATAGTCTGGACCCCAACCTGCAACTTGCATGTCATAATCTAATTGCTCATCAAGTTGTAAGCGTTGTGCGAACGGTACTTCTTTAAGACGAATAGTTAAACCTGGTAGGTTAGTTTCGAATTGGTTTTGGAAATACTCTTGCATTCTTTTCGCAGACTCAGTATCGCCACCAAGAATTTCTAACGTTACAGAATCTACACCTAATTCATCTAAACCTTGTTGCCATAATTGTTGTGCTTCTTCTACATTGAATGAGTTAAAGTTACCGTATTCATCACGGAAGTCTTCCCCAGTTTCTGGGTGAGTTACGAATCCAGTTGGGATGAAATAATCAGCCGGGATAGATCCATTATTTAAAATAATGTTCGTTAAGTTTTCTTTATTTACAGCCATTGCAATAGCACGACGAATGTTTTCGTTTGCTAAAGCTTCATTTCTAGTTTGGTTAAGCTTTAACCAGAAAATAACTGGTTCTAATTCTTGTGTTAAGTTAGGATCATTTTGGAATTGAGTAACGAACTCAGAAGATAATCCTGGTGAAATATCAATGTTACCAGTTGTGTAAAGGTTAACACCAGTAGATACTTCTTTAACAACTTTTACGTTAATTTCATCTAATACTACCGTTTCAGCATCCCAGTAGTCAGCATTTTTCTTCATTGTCCAACCAACTTCATGCTCCCAGCTATCAAGTACGAATGGACCGTTATAAATTAAATGTTCTGGTTCTAATGCGTATCTGTCACCTTGTTCTTCTACGAACTCTTGATTTTGAGGGTAGAATGTTGGGAATGTCATAAGTGATAAAAAGTATGCGACCGGTTGCTCTAATGTTACCTCTAGAGTGTAATCATCTAATGCTTTAACACCAAGTTCTTCAATCGGAAGGTCTCCGTTTGCAACTTCAGTAGCATTTTGGATTTTACCTGTCATCATATATGGACCGTATTCAGATCCTGTTTCAGGGTTTACAGCACGTTGCCATGCAAAAACGAAATCGTTTGCAGTAACAGGTGTCCCGTTAGACCAAACAGCATCTTCACGAAGAGTGAATGTATAAACTGTTCCTTCTTCATTTACTTCATGAGTAGTTGCAATACCTTCTACGATTTCATCGTTTTCATCAAGACGATATAATCCTTCGAATACGTTGTTCATAACGTTAAAAGCAACTGCATCTGTTCCAAGTACAGAATCCATTGTTGGGATTTCCGCACTTTCTAAAACGTTAAGTACTTGTGGTCCAGTAGGCTCTCCTTCACCTGCTTGTTGATCAGTACCTGTCCCACCATTTTGTGCATTGTTATTTCCGCCAGCACCACATGCTGTTAAAAATAAACTAAGTACAAGAGAAAAAGTTAAGAACATCAAAAATTTAGACTTTTTCATTTTGTTTATCCCCCTTCTAAAATTATGTCGATTTGTGTCGCTGTTTGAGGTAACGAATTTTATTATACAAGTTTTCTAAACATTTTGCATACATTTTTTTTACACAAAAGTAACAAAGTACTGTTATGACTACCTTCATAGGAAATAAAATAGTTCTTTAGACCTATATATTTTAGTGTGCTAAATTACTAAACACCCCTCACCCTAGCCTAATGTTACAAAGATGTTACAATAAGTAATTCTAACCTTATAGTGTATCATTTGTATTTTTATATACGTTTTTGTACAATACTTTTTATAACAATTTTAAAGATGTTACGTTTAGGAAACACACTATGTTGTTTGTTTTACGAACGTTACAAAAGTAAGGAGTTTTATACTAATGCTCGTTAAGCATTTGCGACAAAGTACGATATACTTTCTCATTTTTTTAGCACTCACATTACTTATTAGCCTTGTCTACTACCGAACAATCAATTTGCTCACTTTTATTAATACTTCTTTTGCTGTATCAAGTGTAATGATTTTTGTATCGTTGTTTGTTTTTATTACTCAAAAAGGCTTCTTTGATGGAATTACATATGGATTCAGGAGAATTTTTGCAACAAAACAAGCATTAAAAGAAATGGAACATGATGTCCGTAATATGCGACCTCCTTCCGAATTAGCGGCACCAATTAGATTAACTACGATGTTTAGCGGGGCTTGTATATTGTTTTTATGCATGATGTTTTCTTTATACTTTTTCTATAACTTTTAATGAGCACTTTCAAGTAGAAAAAGCTCACATTATCGTGAGCTTTTTACCTAATATGACTTTAGCTATTCATGTACTCTAAAACAACATAACCTACTGATTTTGCGGCAACGAGAATAGCTTCTTCATCGATATCAAACTTAGGATGATGATTGAAATATGGTGTAGTTACTCCTTTTGGTGTACAACCGATATAAAAATAACAGCCTGGAACCTTCTCTAAATAGTACGCAAAATCTTCTGATGGAGACATCATAGGGAATTCTGTTATTTCTTTAATATCTGCATCTGCCACCTCTTTCAAAGTTTCCGAAACAAAGGTTGTCAATGTTGGATCATTATATAGCGGTGGATAGTCTCGTTCATACGTTAGTTCACAATTAACTCCAAAAAGTTCTTCTATTCCTTTCACAATACGATGAATTTCTTTCTCAATAATTTCTCTCGTTTCATTGTTGGAATAGCGAATATCCCCTTCTATTTCAATACTGTCTTTAATCACATTAAAGCTTCCTTTACCATCAAACGATCCAATTGTTACAACGCCCGCATTCATTGGGTCAACTCTACGGCTAACAATAGTTTGCACTGCTGTTACGAAATAAGCACCTGCAACAATCGCGTCATTTGCCTTATGTGGCGATGAGCCATGTCCACCACTTGCCTGTAAGTTTAGTTTAAAATAGGATCGACCATTAAAGGAGTAGCCACTACGATAGCCAACAGTCCCTGCAGGTGCGAGCGGTAATACATGGATGCCGAAAATTGCATCTACATCATCTAAATGTCCCTCTTCTACAATGCTTTTTGCTCCTCCAGGTGGAACTTCTTCTGCATGTTGATGTATGATTTTTACCGTTCCATGTAGCTTGTCCTTTAATTGAATTAGACAGTCCGCTAAAACGAGTAGATAAGCTGTATGAGCATCATGACCACAAGCATGCATAACACCATCATTTTTTGACTTAAAAGGAACATCCAATTCCTCTTTTATCGGAAGCGCATCAAAGTCAGCTCTTAATGCAACAGTTTTACCAGGTTTTTCACCTTTAATCGTAACAACTATACCCTCCCCATTACCTGCATTTGTAACGATCTCAACATCTTTTCCACTATAAAAACTTGCTATATATGCTGCTGTTTTTTCCTCTTGAAAGGAAAGTTCAGGATTTTCATGTAAATAACGACGAATATCAATCATTTCATTTTTTCGTTCTTCTAACATCGTCATCAATTGTTCTCTCATAAAAAGGTCCCCTTTCATTACTTTGTAGGAGGTAAAATGGATTACCTCCTACTTTTTTTACTTATCTATCCAGCTAATTTTTCTACTCTTTTTTCTTTTCTAGAAGCGTTTGGAACAAGAATAATGATCGATAATAATGAAACAGCTGCGAAAATAACGTTCGTGATAATTCCGACTGTTGCGGATACATGAACTGTACTTACTGCTGCTACAGTACTATAAACCGTTGCAGAAATGGCAATACCAAATGCATTACCTAATGAACTTGCCATTTTATAAATACCTGAAGCTTCTCCGACCTTATCGTCTGGTGCTGCCGAAACAGCAGTATCAGTTGATGGAGTTGCATACATTCCTAAACCTAAACCGAAAAGGATAAATCCGATGAAAACCATTGCTGTGTAAAGGAATCCTGGTAAAAATGTTAATCCCATTAAAGCAACACCGACTAACGTAATAGCTGAACCCCAAATCATCGGTTTTTTGGCACCTGTATTTTGCATGATCTTTTCACCAACACGAATCATACCTAAAACCGCTATTAAATAACCGATAGAAAGTAAACCAGATTGAAATGCAGTAAAACCGCGACCTACTTGTACATACGTATTAGCAACGATTAATGTCCCTGCTACAGCATTTAATAAAAAGTTTGAAATGGTTGCTCCCGTATATGGTTTGTTTTTAAATAATTCAAAATCAATAAGAGCATTTTTCCTTTTTGCTTCGTATTTAACAAATATGATAACTCCAAGAACGGATGCTACTCCTAATAATATTGTTGGTAAACTTGTCCAACCTAAGTCAGCACCTTGTGTTATTAATATGTTAATCGCTAACATCGTAACGATAAATATCCCTAATCCACCGAAATCGAACTTAAATTTACCTGTTGTTTTTGCTTTGCTTTCTGGTACCTCTTTAATTAGCCACATCGCTAAAAGTGCGAAAATGATAGAGAAAATGAATATCCATTTCCATCCCATATATGTTGCAATTGCACCACCGGCAAAAGAAGTAATACCAGAACCTCCCCAAGAACCGATAGACCAAAAACTAAGTGCACGTTGTCTTTCAGCACCTTCAAAATATGCTTTCATTAAAGCAATAGTAGCGGGCATGATACAGGCAGCAGATAAACCTTGCAGTATACGACCAATAATTAGTAATGTTGCCCCTTGTGCAAGTACTAAACATAATGAACCGATTACACTTAAAATAAGACCAATATACGTAATTTTCTTTCTTCCCATTCTATCAGCTAATCCACCTGCAACAACAATGAACATACCGGAAAAGAGAGAAGTTAAACTTATCGCTATATTTAATGCCCCTAGTTCAATACCTAAATCGGCTTGGACCGCGGGTACGATATTTACCATCGCTTGAGCAAATAACCAAAATGTAATAACACCAAATACAATACCTGCAATCATCTTATTCGTACCTTTATAGTTGGTAGCTTCCATGATGATCCTCCTTTAAAAATAAGAATATTGTTTCTTAGAGTAATGATTACTTGAATTTTTATTTAATAAGCAGCTTATTAACATACTTTTATTTTAAAAGAGATAATGAAAACGTATAAGTTATTACTTGCTCAGTTTTTCACAAACTCACACCCACTTCTTTATCACCAAATTAAATAGGTAAAAAAATGACGGCTATTTTTTTACCAATATAAATAGAACCAATGCTCGACACATTGATTCCTTCATAATAGTACTGCTTACGTGATTATTTTACGTATTTCAAAAAAATGGATTGCGTTAAAAGTTAAATAGGAATAAAACGACCACTCTTTGTCGAAGGACTTATCAAAGATTTCCAAGGATGGTTGACTAGTTTCGACGATATATTGAATCACTTCTTCATCAATACCATATTTACTATTTAAATTTCGCCATTGATTATAAAGTGCTCCGTGCTCCTTATCAAAAATATGTTTTCTAATTTGATACTCACCTGGTTCAAGATTTGATATCGTGACGTGAATATCTTTATTTAACTTCTTTAACAATGTTTCTTCCGTCGAATAATAAGGATTCACATTCGTATAGTTCATTAATACGAGCTGATAACCCCATTCATTTTCCGTCATGACATATTCGTTACCTTTTACAATTATTTCGCCTTGGAGTCTCCGCAAAAATTGTAGGGCAAAAAACGCTGGGCGCTTTCCACTAAAATAGTGATAAAGCTCCATTCCTTCCATACTAATTCCTCTGTTTTTCACTCGATTTTCATGCAGTTCTGTATTAATCCAAAAGCCAATTGATTCAACTTCCTTTGCAACCTCAAGAGCACTTTTAAAAACTAGCGCTCCGCGAAAAAATGTACCGTTTGTATAGCGAGTATTACCTGTCAACGTATTCCAGCTGACAAGGTGTAGTGGCTTTTCTTTATGATTTTTTCTTATATAGTTTTTAAACTTACCGGTTTTTTCGATTATATAGTTTTCCGCTAGCGCAAACCTCTCATCCTCTAAGTTTTCAAAATCTATTATTTCATTTTGGTTCGTTTCATAGCCAAAAAAATCGATTGGAACGTTCTTTTCTAATATCCACTCATGTTTTTTATTAGCTTTTTCATCCCTATAGGAAAAAGGAAAAAACACTCCTACATTTGTTTTAGGTATGAGACGTTTTATTGTTTGATACAACTTTAAATAAACACGGCTCATCTCCGCTTCACTGACAACGGTTGTAGCAGGTTCATAAAACATAAATTTCCAAGATTGCAAAAATGATCTCCCATTTACATTAAGACAATGCTTTAGGACGCCCTCTAGTTCTTTAAAATACTGCTGTTCATTTTCTGTTATTTCTTGATAATCTACACTTATAAATAAGGAGATTCCATGTTTTTGTAGGAAGGCTAGTGCAAAATCAGCATTATAATAAGGAGAAGTTGTTGCAACATCTTCGTCTGTTTCTACCGCAGGTGTTATCGTTGAACCATAAATTAGTCTGCTAACAGATACATAGTCTAATCCTAAATATTTTTTTGTCATTAACAATTGGGATCTGACGTCTTCTCTTAATACTTCTTTTAATTCCCCAATAGATAGACTATGGTTAGGAGTCACAATTTCTTCCTTTTGGTTTTTGTATAGTGAAACATCAATGATTAATTCCTCTGAACGCCACTCTGTATTTTCAAAAGAATCTATGACGTCCTCATTAAGGAAGATTTGCAGCTTTTTCAAAATATCCCTTGATTGCTTTAGTTCTAACGTATCTTCATGACTATGAATTTTTACAACATCCGTTACACTTTTTTGATGTTTTTCTCGATAAATTTTTGGTGTGTCATTATATGTTTCTTTAAATAAAGTCGTAAAAGATTTAGCACTTGGAAAACCATTATCAATAGCAATCTGTCCAATAGGATGCGACGTATACAGCAAATCCTTCACTGCATGATTAAGTCTTATTTTCGTTAAATAGCGATTAAAACCAATATCCATTTCTTGCTTAAAGTAACGCGATAAATAACTCGCTGAAATATAAAATTTCTTAGCCGTATCTTCTAGTGTAATTGCTTCTCTAAAGTTTTCTTCTATATATGTAATGACTTGTGTAATACGTGGATTATCTAAATTATGTTTTTCCGTGCTTAGCGCTTTTTGTTTAAAGCCACGTATTAAAATTAATAATATTTTACTTAAATAGGACTGCATTTCAACCTTATAGCTTTCATCTCTTCGATAATTAGAAATTAACATCTCCGCAAGCAACTTTCTTATAGACTTAACTAAATGTACGCGACCCATATCAATTTCTTTAGAAAAGCATTCAAAGCGATAATCTTTATAAGCTGGGTAGTATTTATCCATATATTCGTTTGATAGAGTAACAACTACCACTTTATTTTTATTATTACTCTCAATTTGATAAAGTTGATTTTGATTAATAACTAATAAATCTTTTTCTTCTAACGTATAGAAACGGCTATTAGTTTCGACTGTTAGTTCCCCGTTTATTAGCATCATAATTTGGAGACCTTGGTTTAACTTCGGATTTAATAATTGAAATTCTTGTAAGCTTATTGAATAATCAGTTTCTTGAAACATTTTGTTTCCTCACTTATTTTTTGTTTTTTCAACCTTAAACCTTTTTCCGTTAACAATTAAAGGAATTATATTACTTTCTCCCTTGCATTTCCTTTTAAGACTATTTATAATATATAAAAATAACATAAAAAATTAAATAACCTAGCAATGAAAAAGGCGTAGTACGGTTTATCCACTGATTTTTAGAGAGCTTGTGGTTGGTGAGAACAAGCATCAAGGTAAAACGGAATTGGACTTTCGAGCTATTTAACGATTAAAGTGATCTTGCGGCATTGTCTGTAAGATAACAAGGGTGGCACCGCGGTTCATTCGTCCCTTTTTTAGGGATGAATGGGCCTTTTTGTATTTGTATTAATTTTTATAAGGAGTGTTTTTACTATGAAAACTATATTCTCTGGGATTCAACCGAGTGGTAACGTTACGTTAGGAAATTATATTGGAGCTATGAAGCAGTTTGTGGAATTACAAGATGATTATAACTGCTATTTCTGTATCGTTGACCAGCATGCGATTACCGTTCATCAAGATCCTCAACAGTTAAGAAAAAGTATTAAAAGCTTAGCAGCTCTATACGTAGCAATAGGACTAGACCCTGAACGCGCAACACTGTTCATTCAATCAGAAGTACCAGCACATGCCCAACTTGGCTGGATTATGCAATGTGTTGCGTACATTGGTGAACTGGAACGAATGACTCAATTTAAAGATAAGTCACAAGGTAGTGAAGCAGTTTCAGCTGGATTATTAACATATCCTCCATTAATGGCTGCTGATATTCTTCTATATAATACAGATGTTGTCCCAGTTGGCGAGGACCAAAAACAACATTTAGAGATTACACGAGATTTAGCGGAGCGATTTAATAAAAAATATCGAGAAGTGTTCACAATACCAGAAGTAAAAATCCCTAAAGTTGGAGCTAGAATTATGTCGTTACAAGAGCCAACTAAAAAGATGAGTAAGTCAGATCCAAATCAAAAATCGTTCATCACCTTGTTAGATGAACCAAAGCAAATTATTAAGAAAATTAAAAGTGCTGTAACCGATAGTGAAGGCATTGTAAAATACGATAAAGAAAATAAACCTGGTGTATCTAATTTACTATCCATTTACTCTATTTTAGCTAACGTAACAATTGAAGAATTAGAGCAAAAGTATGAAGGAAAAGGGTACGGTGATTTCAAACAAGATCTAGCTAACGTTGTAGTAGACGCATTGGCACCAATTCAAGAAAGATATAACGAGCTAATAAACTCCGACGAGTTAGATCAAATTTTAGATGCAGGCGCTGAAAAGGCAAATAAAGTAGCCTTCAAGATGATTAAAAAAGTAGAAAAAGCGATGGGACTAGGAAGAAAAAGATAATATATATTCTATTAAAGCAAAATAGAGCGATGCAATTTTGGCATCGCTCTTATTTTTAGTTTACTTTTGGCTGTTGTTCCATGTCCCACAATTTTTCAAAGAATGGTTGTCCTTTTATAATATGTTCGCACAGCTCTTCGTGTTTCTCTGTCCAACCACTTTTTAATTCCGAATATAGCTGTTCCCATACTTCATGAAAATCCATACATTGAATCATTTCGTATGACACTGGATTCCATTCTGTATACCAATATCTTATTTCTGCTGTATTTTTCGTAGTTTTTAATTGATCTAATGCCATAAATAACAATTGTTTCAATTGTCTTTCTTTTCTAGTCAATCCTTTCATCATATCTGGTGAAGGCGACAGAATGTGATATTCTTTATTATTTACACCGTTGAAATCGTACTTTTCTACTTCATGGTTTTCTACCATATCGTAAACTAGTTGTTCTTGTCTTGGTATTAATCTGCTTTTTCGTATCGGTATGTTATAGCCGATCGTATCTACTGCTAATATACCTTGTCCATCTGTAACGATAAAACAATAGTCTTGCTGAATCCGTTCATGATTTTTCCTAATGTAGCTCTTCTGAAAAACGTCTTCTAGTAATTTCGCAGGAAGCTCTTGTAAATCATTTTCGATATAATGGAATAAAACACTTTCTACAAAAAGTAATGGAACTTGATCTAGTAACTCTACGCTGTCTTCTTTTCTCCATTCATGAAAATGACAAACATTATAGCCATTCTCTTCACCTTCAAACCAATTCACCCAAACATCATGGAGATATAACATGACTAACCCCTCACTTTATTTCTACTCGTTATTATCCATAAGTATAGGCAGACAAGTTCAAATTTATTCCATAATCTATATATTCATGGAAGTTTAATTAGAGGATTTTTTTCCATCAGGGGTGTAAATACTTGAAGCAACAATTAGTAGACCTATCGGTAAGAGGTAACATTCTGGTCGTTTTAATATGAATAAAAGGTAGCCTTTTAAATCTACTCCGTTTACAAATAAGTTTAAATAGGCAAGTGTACTTATGCCTCCAGCAACGGCTGAGCCAAAACCTACTAAAAATATAAATGCTCTAATCATCTCTATCACTAACAATCTTCGTTATCATACTCGTTCCTCCTTGTCCTACTCTTTATTTACTATATTCTATGAGAGGTTGTGAAAAAAATGATAAAAATAAGGAGAAATAGGCACGTAATCTTGTAAGTAAGTTGAGTTGGAGGCGCTTTTCAGTAGGTCAACCTTGGAAATTTTTACTGTTTTTAAGTTAGTCCGTTTCACTTCGCTACAGACACTTGCTTTCCGCGGGGAGAAACGGAAGCCTCCTTGGCGCAAGCGCCTGCGGGGTCTCCCGATTCCTCTTCTTCCCGCTGGAGTCCAGTGTCTTCCGCTGCGTTCCACTCACGATTCTAAACCTTAAGTACAAACCTTTAACCTTAAAACCGTTCAAAAACTGAAAAACTATTTTCATTCGCAACGTTGCACATTTTCACTTTCATAGGTGTCTATCTTGGGAATAATTTAGGGTTTGAGCTTGATTTTTGCACTACATTTCTAAACTTCGAAAGGGGAAATTTTCCGGAAGTTTAAAACAAGTACGAGAAATATATGTATATCCTAAAGTTGTCTCATTTTATATTCTTTCTAAATATAAAAAAGTAGAAAAGCCAAGATTGGCATCTTGACTTTTCTACTTTTCTAAAGTTTTTGGATCTAACGCGTCACGTAGACCGTCTCCTATAAAGTTAAACGCTAGTACTGTAAATAAAATCATTAGACCTGGGAATAAAGGATACCATGGATGCTTTAACATAATCGTAAAGTTTTGAGCATCTTGTAACATATTACCCCAACTTGGTGTAGGTGGTTGAATTCCAAGACCTAAATAACTTAATGTAGATTCTGCTAAAATTACTCCTCCTACCGATAACGTTGCTGCTACTATAATTGGTCCTAAAGCATTTGGTAAAATATGCGAGAATATAATTACATAGCTTCTTGTTCCTATTGTTTTTGCAGCTAATACGAATTCACGAGTACGAAGGGATAGAAACTCTCCACGAACTAGACGTGCTGTTCCAGTCCAACCAGTAAGCGCAAAAATGATAATTAACTTATCTAATCCTGGCTCAAAGATTGTTACTAACGTAATTAATAAGAATATGTTCGGGATTGAAATTACTACGTCAACGACACGCATTAAAAACGCATCTATTTTTCCACCGAAATATCCTGCAACTGCTCCAATAACCGTACCAATCGTAATTGCCCCTGCAACGGAAGCGAAACCTACCATTAAGGAGACTCTAGCTCCGTATAAAATTCTAGCAAATACGTCACGACCATATCGATCTGTTCCTAACCAATGTTCTGCGTTTGGAGCCTGTAATCGATTAAGTAAGTTTTGCTGTTGATAAGGGAATTGTGTAACTAATGGTGCAAAAAGTGCTAGCCCCATAATAATCATTAAAATTATTGCCCCAACAACTGCTAGCTTATTGTTGAAAAACTTTCTAACAGTAATTTTCAGTAACGTATCCTGTTTATTTTTCTTGGGGTCTAACGATAAATTGGAATTAGGTTGTGTAGATGGTTGTGTTTGCATCGATGCTCCCCCTTTTAGTATTCAATACGCGGATCAAATACAGCGTAAAGTATATCAGCGATTAAGTTTCCAATTACAACAAGTACTGCAGAAATAACCGTAAGTCCCATTATTACAGGATAATCACGTTGGAATGCTGAATCGATAAATAACATTCCGATTCCTGGCCATGCAAAAATACGTTCTACAACAACAGATCCGCCAATAAAAGAAGGAAGCATTAAACCGAAGATTGTAATAATCGGAATTAAACCGTTACGTAATCCATGTTTATACACTACTTTGTTTTCTTTTAATCCTTTCGCTCTTGCTGTACGCATATAATCTTGCCTTAAAACTTCAAGCATACTAGATCTTGTATAACGTGTTAAACCAGCCATATCAGCTGTAGCTAAAACTAATGCAGGCATGATTAAGTGATGTATTCTGTCCCAAATACTAAAAGGTGCATTTAATGTAGCGACTCCACCAGTAGGCATCCATCCGAGCTGAACAGAAAATAGCATAATCATCATTAAACCGATCCAAAAGTTCGGAGTTGCTAGTCCTAAAAATGATGTCACTGTTACGGTGTAATCAGTTAAAGTGTATTGCTTCCTGGCCGAAATAATACCGAATGGTATCGATATAATTAATGCCAAAACTGTGGAAACTACCATTAGTAATAATGTGTTTGGTAAACGGTTCATGATCATTTCACTTACAGGTACACCACGACGAATTAAAGAGTTCCCAAAATCACCCTGAACCATATTACCAACCCATTTTAAATATTGAACATGAACTGGGTCATTTAAACCGTACTTTTCTTCAAATGCTGCTAAATCACCTTTACTAATGTTAGGGTCTAACATTAAGGAAGATGGTCCACCTGGAGCCATTTTGATGATCGCAAATGACAGAATAGTAATCCCAAACAATAACGGAATTGCCATTAAACAACGGCGAATAATATATGAGATCATAGCTGATTCTCCTTTTCTGTCTAAACTTTATGCGGGCTATTTTTAGCTTATATTAATACTGTAATGTGAACAGCATTGCTTTCAAATTCAACTTACATTCGACAAATTTTGTACAAATTTGAAGAAAAAAGGGAAAGGGACAACCCCTTCCCCTATTTCCTATATAACTATATTTTAGTTATTAGTTATTATTGTTTTAACCACCATTTGTGGATGTTGTAGTACTCTAAACGCGCATGGAACTCAAAGCCTTCTAAGTTTACAGGCATTGCACGGTGTGCGTTTGGATAGTATAAGAAAGTATATGGTTGATCTTCAGCGATCAATGCATTAGCTTGCTTAATATAATCCGCACGCTCATCACGGTCCATAGTAGACATGTTTAGATCCATTAACTCGTCAGCCTCTGGGTTAGAGTATGCAACGAAGTTTAAGCCTTCTTCAATTTCTTTAGAGTGGAAAATACCACTTGGATCTGGATCTGTAGATAATGCCCATCCTAAGATGATTGCATCGAAGTTCCAAGCTGGTGGGTTAACATCAGCTAAGAATGCAGACCATTCCATAATTTCAGGTTTTACTTCAATACCGATTTGAGCGAATTGCTCTTGAACTACAACCGCGATATCTTCACGGATTTTGTTACCTTGGTTCGTTTTTAAGCTGAAAGAGAATTTAACTCCGTCTTTCTCAAGGATGCCGTCAGCACCTGGAGTCCAACCAGCTTCTTCTAACATTTGTTTTGCTTTGTCTACATCGTAGTCAAATTTAGGAACGTTCTCGTCATAAGCCCAGCTTAATGGAGACTCAGGTACGTGAGCAACTTCACCGTCACCAGCCATGATAGAAGCAACGATTGCTTCACGGTCGATAGCGTGAGTTAATGCTTGACGTACTTCTTTTTCTTTGAATAAGTCGTTACGTAAGTTGTAACCTAAGAAAGTGTAAGATAATGCTAAACCAGATTCGATTTTAAGATCTCCAGCTTCTTCCCACTCTAAAACAGTGTGGTAGTCAGATGCAGGAACTGTGTAATAATGTACGTCACCTGTAGCTAATTGCGTTAATAAAGCATCAGCATCAGGAACGATTTTGTAAGTGATTGTATCTAAGTAAGGACGACCTTCATGGTAGTCTTCGAAAGCTTTAACGCGTACATATTGTCCATCTGCCCACTCGTCAAATACGAAAGGACCAGAACCGATTGGATTTTTCGTGTTAAACTCATGCTCACCTAAGTCAGCAACTGGAACGTCACCTAAAATATGTTTAGGTAAGATTGGGAATCCAAATGCTACGTGAATAGATGGGTCGATATCACTTAAAGTAATAACGATTGTTTTCTCATCAGTAGCTTCGATTGATTCGATTTTCTCGAAGTAACCTTTACGAGGACCATCATAATCTTCATGTAAAGGAATGCTTAAAGAGAATACTACGTCTTCCGCAGTTAGAGGCTCTCCATCATGGAATTTTAAGCCATCTTTTAATACGAAAGTGTTAACCATATAATCATCAGATTGATCCCAGCTTGCCGCCATAGAAAGTGTAGTTTCAAAAGAAGTGTCACTTCCAATTAGAGAATCAAAGATAAATCCTTCAATTGCAGAACTTGCAGTGTCAGAAGAATAGTAACCGTTAAATAATGTCGGGCTACCTGTAGAACCTAAGATTAGGTCTCCTCCATAAACAGGCTCATTGCTGTCTACTTCTTCTTCCTCATCTTCTGGATCATTGCCAGTGTTGTTAGTAGCGTTGTCAGTGTTGTTGGTGTTGTTGTTTTCGTTTCCACCAGTGCTACCACTACAAGCCGCTAAAAACATTGATAGTACTAATGCTAGTACGATGAATAATAAAGACTTTTGTTTTAGCTTCATCTTGTGTTTCCCCCTTTAAATTTTTAATGTTCTGAAAATGTTCGGTAAAATATTACCTTCCGTTTTCAATTTATATCATCGTTGCTTATCACCTATTATTCATATAGGTGACAAGCAACAAAATGATCAGGTTTAACTTCTTTAAATTGCGGCATAATTTCTCTACAAGCATCCATCGCAGCCGGACATCTAGTGTGGAACACACATCCTTTTGGAGGGTTTGCCGGACTTGGTAACTCACCTTTCAACACAATTCGTTCTCTTTTTACTGTTTGACCTTTTCTACGCAGAGTTGGTACCGCAGAAAGTAACGCTTGTGTGTAAGGATGAAGTGGATCATTATATAAATCATGCTTGTTAGCCAACTCCATCATTTTACCTAAATACATTACCCCTACACGGTCGCTTATGTGTCGTACAACACTTAAGTCATGAGAAATGAATATGTATGCCATTCCCATTTCTCTTTGTAGGTCTTGCATTAAGTTAATAATTTGAGCTTGTATCGATACGTCTAGTGCAGATACAGCTTCATCCGCAATAATTAAATCCGGATTTAATGCAAGTGCTCTAGCAATACCAATACGTTGACGTTGCCCTCCAGAAAATTCATGGGGATAACGACTAATATATGATGGGTCTAAACCAACTGTTTCTAGTAGGTTTTCAACCTTTTCATCTCGTTCTTTAGGTGTAAACAATTTATGAGTGTTGTATGGTTCTTTCAGAATAGCCCTTAATGTTTTTCTAGGATTTAACGTTGCAAAGGGATCTTGGAAAACCATTTGTATATCACGGCGAACGGTTGCGCGAAGTTCACCTTCACTCATTTGCGCAATATCTCTTCCTTTAAAGAAGATGTTTCCTGCCGTTGGTTCATAAAGCCTAATTATTGTTCTTCCTGTTGTAGACTTTCCACAACCAGACTCTCCAACTAGACCAAGCGTTTCACCCTTTTTCACAAATAAGTTTATGTCATCAACTGCCTTAACATTACCAACATTTCTTTGTAATAAGCCAGCTTTTATCGGGAAATACTTTTTCAACCCTCTTACTTCTAGCAAATAATCTGGGTTACTTTCTGTTACAATATTATTAATCTCGTTGTTCTTTGTATCTGTTGCTGTCATTGTACTGCCTCCTCCCCATCATATAAGAAGCACCTTACCGAACGGTTCCCATCTTCGTTTAGAAGATCTGGTATCTCGCTAAAGCAACGGTCAAATGCTTTCGGACAACGAGGAGCAAAACGACAACCTTGCGGTAAATTTGTTGGTGGTGGTACATTCCCCTTAATGGACTCTAATCTTGATATTTCATCTTCAATATTAGGGATTGAATTTATTAAGCCTTGAGTGTAAGGATGTAATGCGTCTTCGAATAAGTCCTCAACAGAAGCTTCTTCTACTACTTGCCCACAGTACATAACTACTACACGATCAGCAACTTCGGATACTACTCCTAAATCATGCGTGATTAATAGAATAGAAGTATCAAATTTATGACTTAAGTCCTTCATTAAATCTAGTATTTGGGCTTGTATTGTTACATCTAAAGCTGTTGTAGGCTCATCTGCGATTAAAAGCTTCGGATTACAGCTCATTGCAATTGCTATCATTACCCTTTGTCTCATTCCACCGGATAAACGATGTGGGTAATCATTTATTATTTCTGCAGCCCGTGAGAAACCAACAAGTTCTAGCATTTCAATTGCTTTTTTTATAGCCTCTCTTTTTGAAAGCTTTTGGTGAAGAGTTAATACCTCTGTAATTTGTTCACCAATTGTTAGTACTGGATTGAGTGAAGTCATTGGTTCTTGGAAAATCATTGATATATCGTTACCACGAACTTTACAAAGTTCATTTTCAGTTAATTTTGTTAAGTCTTTACCCTCAAACACTACTTCTCCACCAACGATTTTTCCTCCTGGACTTGGTACTAAGCCCATTATAGAAAGTGAAGTAATCGATTTACCAGATCCAGATTCCCCTACTAGTGCAACCGTTTCACCCTTTTTGATCGTGATATCCACACCATCAACAGCAGGCACCGATTCTTTTTTTCTGAAAAAGTGAGTTTGTAAATTCCTCACTTCTAATAAAGCTGACATAAAGCAGTCACCATCCTTTACTCTTTCGTTGCTACGTCTAAAAGGTGTTCTTTACCATATCTTTTTTATTGTTATAAATATTTTAAATACTTATTACACAAATATTACAAAAATATAAATCTATTTATTGGATACAGTAACTAATGAAGTTGTTTTGTAACATTATTTTAATAAACTAACTATGTCCTATTTACTAAATTGTTTGAAAATAGCTATCACATGTATGTATAATATTACAAAAACTTTACAAATTCAAGTGGAATTTTTAAAAAAACTAAAAATTTATTAAATTTCCATTTGGGCAAATCTTTAACATTTATTGATTATATTAAAAAATATGAAAAAAAACTAGCATTTTCGCTAGTTTTTTTTAATAATTCGACTTTTTTTACTATTCTTTCAAGGATTGTATCGTTTTATTATTTTTTTCAAATCATCTAACTGTAAAGATAGTAATTTTTGGTAGGGAAGTTTGCTTGTTTTTAACGTATTTTGAATTAAATAATAACCTATACAGTATCCTAACATTTTGGGATACCCGCGTTTTCCATATAATAGATTCATATGTTCTTTTTCATAGTTTTTCACATGTAGATTCGGTACAACAAATTGTAAATAGTATTTATTGCATGTTTCGTTATTGTAATAGTTGGTCCATTTCGAAACATAGGCTTCACCTAGTTGGTCTTTCACAGCACTTTCTGCTAAACCCTCTATTAAAATCGAATCAAAAAAAGTATATTCATCCTCTTTCTTTTTTTCTCTTCTTAACACACAAATGTGGTTATATTCGTGAGTTAATAGTGCTTTTAATTCGTTTTTATTTATATGCTCAGGTAAAAATAAAAACAACTTATCTTTAAAAGCAACACCTGATTTCCCGTTAAAATCTTTTTGAATTTCTCTGTTATATACATCAGACGGAAAGATAAACACTGGAATAGTAGGACCATTCCATTTTTTCTTTAATTCTTTGTATGCTTCCTGAACAATACCCCACACATCTTTTTCTTTAAGACTATCTATTGTCTCAAGTCCACCTCTAACAGGGCAATACATACCATGACTACGCAAATAATCATACAATTCCTTATCTGTAACATCTTCAAAAAATAATAAAAGTCTTTTACAAAGTTTTAACGGTTCAAAATAATCTTGTTGTAGCCATTTATCGGTTTGTATAATCGGCATTTTATACATCCCTTTACATATGTTTTCAACATTTTATGTAGAAGAGTTCAAATGGGTGAAAGGACTAAGTATTAGCTTATAAGCGATATTTACAAAGTCCCTTGTTGGAAATAGTTCTATTCCAGTGTTAAAAAAACACCCAAAAGTAAGATTATAAATCTAACTTTTGGGTGTAGTATTATTCGTATTTCTTAAATATTATCGTTGCGTTATGTCCTCCGAAACCTAATGAGTTACTTAAGGCAACTTTTACTTCTCTTTCAATTGCTTTATTTGGAACATAATTAAGGTCACATTCTGGATCTGGAGTTTCAAGGTTAATTGTAGGTGGAATTATGGACTGTTCAATAGCTTTGATTGAAAATATTGCCTCCACACCTCCAGCTGCACCTAATAGATGTCCTGTCATTGATTTAGTAGAACTAACCGCTATATTATAGGCATGGTCTCCTAATACTTCCTTAATGGCCATTGTTTCGTATTTATCGTTATATTCCGTACTAGTACCGTGAGCGTTAATGTAATCAATATCTTCCGGCTTTAGTCCGCCATCATTTATTGCCATTTTCATTGCTCTTGCTCCACCTTCACCAGCTGGTGCAGGTGCTGTAATATGATGGGCATCTCCAGTAGAGCCATATCCTACGATTTCAGCGTATATTCTTGCGCCTCTCTTTAACGCATGTTCTAACTCTTCCAGTACTAGAATTCCAGCACCTTCTCCCATAACAAATCCATCACGATTTTGGTCAAACGGTCTGCTTGCTGTTTTAGGGTCTGTATTGAATGATAATGCTTTCGCAGAGCTAAATCCAGCAAACGATATGTCTGTTAACGGCGCTTCTGTACCGCCTGTTACCATAACATCTGCATCTCCGCGTTGAATTACTTTAAAAGCATCTCCAATACAATTTGTTCCTGTCGCACATGCTGTTACTGTACAAGAGTTTACCCCTTTTGCACCTAATGCGATCGAAACCTGTCCTGTAGCCATATCTGGAATCATCATTGGTACAAAAAATGGACTAACACGTCTTGCACCTTTTTCTAAAAACGTTCTATATTGATTTTCGAACGTTTCCATTCCACCAATACCAGAACCTACCCAAACACCTACACGTGGAGCATTTGACTCATCAATTGTTAAATCGGCATCTTTTACTGCCATAAATGATGCTGCAACTGCGTATTGAGTAAATCTGTCCATTCTTCTTGCTTCTTTTTTATCCATAAATTTTTCAGGATCAAAATCTTTGAGCTCCGCAGCTACTTTAGCTGGAAACAACTCTTTATCTACTCTCGTTAAAGGTCCTACCCCCGAAACTCCGTTAATAGCATTTTGCCATGCTGTTTCTGCGTCATTTCCGATAGGTGTTACGGCTCCTAAGCCAGTTACAACTACTCGCTTTTTCATTTATTAGTACCCCTTTCAGTTACTTTCTTTCGATTATCTTCCCCAACGGATGGCAATAGCACCCCATGTTAAGCCGCCACCAAACCCGACCATCACTACTAGATCATCATCTTTTATTTTTCCATTTTCTAATTCTTCCACAATCGATATTGGAATGGAAGCTGCCGAAGTGTTTCCATATTTATGAATCGTTTTCGACATTTTTACAACTGGTAAGTTTAATCTTTCTCTTGCTGCTTCCATAATTCTAATGTTTGCTTGATGAGGAATAAGGAAATCTACGTCCTCTTTTGTTAAACCAGCCTTTTCGATAACATTAACTGCAGATTCTCCCATTTGACGAACAGCAAACTTAAATACTTCTCTACCATTCATTTGAATATATTCATCTTGATACAAATGTTTAGCTCCCGTACCGTCTGAACCTAACTCAAATGATAAAATACCTCTTCCTTCTGAAACTGGGCCTAACACAACCGCTCCTGCCCCATCTCCGAATAATACTGCCGTATTTCGATCCGTCCAATCGGTAATTTTTGAAAGTTTTTCTACACCTACTACTAAGATATGTTTATATACATTTGTTTCAATAAACTGTTTTCCTGTTATTATTCCGTACATAAAGCCTGCACAAGCTGCACTAACATCAAATGCTGCGGCCCGATGTGCTCCTATTCTTTCTTGAAGAATGCAACCTACAGATGGAAAAGGCTGATCTGGAGTTACGGTTGCAACAATTATCATATCAATTTCCTCTGCGGAAATACCAGCATTTTCAATCGCACGTTTAGCTGCTAATGTTGCCATATGTGATGTATCCATTGTGTCTTCAGCAACTCTACGCTCTTCTATACCTGTTCTTGTTTTTATCCATTCATCTGATGTATCAACCATTTTTTCTAAGTCTGCATTTGTTAGCACTTTTTCAGGTACGTAACGACCAATTCCCATTATCCCTGCATTCATTTCGCTACACCTAACTCTCTAAAATTTATTATCAATTATTATGACTTGGTACTAATTTTATATTATTTTTTGTTGATTGACAACTATTTAATAACTATTTTAAAGCTATTGATGGTTTTAACTGTAAATATAGGATTAAGTAATAGAAGTCCAGATAGAAATAATAAGGAAAAAACCTATTTATATAAGACATTTACCCAAACATGTTAATAGTAGCGGAATAAGATAGAAGTAGAAAGCAAAAGTACAGTATGTTAAAGGGGGATGGAATATGGAAAATAGTAAAGTGGAAGAGGTACAAGTACAAGAACAAGAAGTTGATCCTTTTACACGGTTAATGTTTGGAACACCTCCATCGGCACCAAAGACCGAAACAAAACAGAACGAAACACCAACACAAGAAGGAAGTTTACCTAATTACGATATCATTTTAGAACAAGTTGATTCTATTATGGAATCGGTCAACCGTTTAAAACCTTTAGTAAAAGAGTTATCCCCATTATTAGATTTAATACGAAAAAAATAGAGGACTAGAATGTTTCTAGTCCTCTTTACGTGCTAAACCTTCTTGTAAGCCAAGTTCGTATGCTTCATCCATTACTTTCGTTAGTAAAGAAATCATTGGTTGAATTTGTTCAAGATTCAACTCTACCCCTGACTCTTCAAGGAACTGTTTCGCTTCAGGTAAATGTTTCATGGCAATTTGCATATACAACATATTTTTTTCCATCGTTGTCACCTCTATTGTTGGTTTGGTAGTAGACCTGTTTGTTTATATAATGTAATATGATTTTCAATAGATCGTTGGAACTCTTCATCCACTAACGGGCTAAATGCACCTAGTGATATTACTTCGTCCTCAAAATCAAAAAATAGAGAGCCGGCAGTTAACTGCCCATCTTGAAAACGTCGTGCAACTATTTCGTAAAGCTCCGGTACATGTTGAATAGTACTCGTTAAAACTGTATTTTCTCCTAAATCTGATTGATCTGAGACGTATCCAATTGCGTATAAGCCTTTTTCTTTTAACGTATTAATTACAGGAATATTATATCCATCACCTGCTGGATAAACAATATCAACATCATTTTCTAACATTTCATTAAGCAACATTACCGCTAATTCTGGGTCGTCCCAATTTTGAGTGAATTCGATATGAACTTTTATATCTGGATTTTCAAAATAAGCACCTTCGAAATACCCGTCTACCTCTGGCTGCCATTCAAACGCAGCAAGCACACCGATATTATTCGTTTCTGTCATATGACTAGCTACCATCCCGGCAAAAAAGCCCATTGCATTAGCATTAAAATTTAAGGACGTTACATTTTCACCATATACTGCTGCATTAAAGCATACAAAATGAATATGTGGGTAATCTTTCGCTATTTCATTAAACACTTGTGCATATTGATTGCCGTGACCGAATATAAGATTAATTCCTTTTTCATCATATTCCTTTACTGCACTTTTTATAGAAGCTGATTCCTCTATCCCTTCCATATAAAATACATCTACGTTAAATTCGGATTGAATTTTTAACAATCCCTTGTACCCTTTTGTCCCCCATACTTGATCATGAATGGTATCTGGAACTAATAAGCCTACCTTATGTAATTTTTCTGATTGTTCAACTTGTCCACATCCTGCTAAAAAAAGGACAAGAAAGAATAAGAATGAAATAGTTCTTATTTTCATAAAAAAAGCACCATCCTAAAAGTGAGTTTTAGTTGGATTTTTACCGAATAGATTGCATCAACATGGTGCATAAATATTATTATTCTATAATCCTTTTACTTCGTAATTTTATCATGACGAATCTTTTCTGTAAATGTAGTCCTTCTTCTACTGTAATAGTTGGTTTATACGAAATAAAATCCCAAATTATTTTGTCGTTCTCGTTTATCCAGACATCTACTTCTTTGACTGGGATATTAAGCTCTTTACTAATTATTTCCCAAGAATTTTTTTCTGGATTAGTTGCAAATAATGTGGTCTCTGTTACCTTTTCTTCCCACAAGGCAACTAACGCTTCACATAAATTTTCTATATAAAGATAATCTTTTCTTTTAATTTGTAGTTCTTGTTGTTGTTCATCGTTACGTTCTATCCGTTGAAAAATAGCCTGTTGAATAGGGGAAGATTCTGAATCCCACGGTCCAAAAAGTTCTGGAGTAATTACTGTAATATATTTATCATTCGAATTAGTTAAGTTCCTATTATTATGTTGTAATGCAGAACAAGTTACAATGACTTTTTGCACACAGTTTGATAGCTGATTAATTTGTTCTACTTCCTCTTCTGTCCACTCTTTTTCCGCACAAATAAATAAAACATCATATTCTTCTTTATCTACATTCGATTGTAAATCTTGCATCAGTGCATATTGAAAAAAAGCATTCCTACCAATTTCCATCAATTTTTCTTCTTCTGATTCCGTCCGTTTTATTATTGGATCAACCGCTAAAACATCAAATTCCTTTGAGATTAATGTTTGGCATAATTGAAAACCTATAAAGCTAGTAGCACCAACAACTATTGCACTACTCATATTTTCCACACCACCTCTTTAATAACTTCTCTCAAACATCTTATACAGTATCGTATGCAAAAACATAATAATAGTCCCTATCATCGAGAATTCGAAGTAGGGACTTTATAGCCTATGTTCATACTTACGGAAAAATTGACAAATGGAATATCCGTAACTATATCGTTTTTCAACTAAATGAAAGGTAAGTTGGATTGGACTTTGCTCTTTTTTTCTAAGTTCTTCAAATTTTTTGCAATGACGATTTGGGTCATAAATGAACCCCGTTGTCGTTTGCCATATTTTAACTGGAATAGTCGTTTTAAATTGTTCCATTTTTAGTAATTTTAGTTCATTATCCATTTGTTCTATCGGAAAGTTATATGCTTCTGCTATTTCTCGTCTCAACTTTTTAAAGAAAAACCTTCGTTCCTTTTCCTGTTCTAAATGATTCTGTAAATCTAAGCATGGGTTAATCATTGCAACCGATCTTAATTGATGAGGCATTTCCTCCATTAATTGCAAAGCTATTAAACCACCCATTCCTTCTACTAAAATATGAATTTTATCATTCAATATTTCTTGTTTAAGGACAATATGGTACAGCTGTTTTACAAAATCTTTTGCTTTTTTACTCCCCCAATTTGTACCGTACAAATTGGAATAAAAAATAGTGTACCCTTCTTCTAATAACTGAGAGATTATTCTCCTTCGGCCTAAATGCTGTATCCATAAGCTTTTTTCTTCATCTACGAAGTGGTTCGTATCTCCAAGAATGAGAACTCCAAAACCGTTAGGCTTTTCCGGTACATGTACGATATTCCATTGCCCACCCATGTAAAAAATCCTAAAATCTTTATTCATGACCATCGTGCCTCCAGCTCCATACTTGTATACTGTATGTTATGATAAAAAAAATGCTATGTTAAAGGCGAAAGTTGGATTTTTTACTTCAAATAAATGAAATGCAGACAGAAAGCTGTATGAAGACGTAGTAAATTTTATAGATACATAATTTAAGCTACGTCCTTATTAAATTGATTCGACTGTTTATTCTACATCGTGACTTAGTTCCATTTTTAAGCGTTCAATCGTTTCTTTCCCTAATGAGGTTAGATTTGTTTCTTCTTGTTCTAACAACAGCTCCAATTCTAACAATTTTTCAACATTACTCATGGAATCCAGCTCCTTTTAGAAGTTCTTCTCATTTTTACATTTATTATATGCTTTATTTATGGTAAAATATCCGAAGAATAATATTGTACACTTCAAGAAATGGAGGGGAAGATCGTTGCGTATCATTGCTACTTTATTTTGGACACTTCTTCTTGTGAACATGATTTCATATGTAGTTGCTAGTATGCAGGGGGATACATATAATTTTATTACCTCTTCTATCGTAGCCGTTATATTTGCTGGATTTGTAATGTTGATTGGTAAAGCGCTACCAAACGAACCAGTGGAGAAGCATTAATTTTTATACTTTTCTGGAACAAAAGAACTTGGCCAAGTTGGACAAGTTCTTTTGTTTGTAGAAGATATCTTCTCAAGCTTCTACATATATAGTTCTATTTTATTGTTAATTTTCCTTCTTCCAAACCAATATTTATTTGGCTATCCTCTTTTATTGCTCCACGAATTATTTCTTTAGCAAGTAGCGTTTCTACATGCTTTTGTATATATCTTTTTAAAGGTCTTGCACCATAGGTTGGATCGTATGCAGCATCAACGATATAATCTTTCGCCTCATTCGTAATAGTTAACGACATTTGCTTATCTTTTAAACGAAGCTGTAGTTCTTTCATCAATTTATCTACAATTCCTTTTATTATCGCTTTATTCAAAGGAGTAAAGACTATCGTATCATCTATTCTATTCAATAATTCCGGACGGAAATGTTGCTTTAATAAAGTAAGAACTTTTTCTTTCGCTTCCTCAAGCTCATCACTTTCTAATAAAATATGGGAACCTATGTTAGATGTCATTATAATAACAGTATTTTTGAAATCAACAGTTTTCCCTTGAGAGTCTGTTATGCGTCCATCATCTAACATTTGTAACAAGATGTTAAATACTTCTGGATGCGCTTTTTCGATTTCATCTAATAATATGACCGAGTATGGCTTTCTTCTTACGGCTTCCGTTAATTGTCCACCTTCTTCATATCCAACATAGCCTGGAGGTGCCCCAATCAACCTAGATACCGCATGTTTTTCCATGTATTCTGACATATCGATTCTTATTAATTGATCCTCACTATCGAACAATGAATGAGCTAATGCTTTTGCTAATTCTGTTTTTCCTACTCCAGTTGGTCCTAAAAAGATAAACGAGCCGATTGGGCGGTTCGGATCTTTTATACCAGCACGAGCACGAAGAACTGCATCGGCTACTAACTCAACCGCTTCATCTTGACCTATTACTCGCTCATGTAAAACTTCTTCGAGCTTTAACAGCTTTTCTCTTTCGCCTTCTACTAACTTTGTTAACGGTATGCCAGTCCACTTTGAAACAATGCTAGCAACTTCTTCTTCTGTTACTTCTTCTCGCAATAGTCGGTTTTGTTTTTCAGTCTGCGAGTTTACTTCTAATTGCTGAATTTCTTTTTCAAGGGCTGGTAATTTACCGTGTCTAATTTCTGCAGCTTTATTGAGGTCATATTTTTCTTCGGCCTCTTCTAATTCCCTTTTTAGTCGCTCTAATAGCTCTCTTTTTTCTCGTATACCTTGGATCGATTGTTTTTCGAGCTCCCATTGTGCCTGTAAATTGGATACTTTTTCTTTTAATGTAGCAATTTCTAGTTGAACTTTCTCTCTTCGCTCTATAGACACTTTGTCTTTTTCTTTACTTAACGCAGCTTCTTCGATTTCTAATTGCATCACTCTTCGCGTAATTTCATCTAATTCACTTGGCATCGAGTCAATTTCTGTCCGAATTGTTGCACATGCTTCGTCTACTAAATCAATTGCTTTATCGGGCAAAAATCGCTCTGAAATGTAGCGATCTGACAATGTAACAGCAGACACAATGGCACGGTCTTGTATCCTAACTCCGTGGTGTATTTCAAATCGCTCTTTTAAACCACGTAGTATGGAAATGGCATCTTCGGTTGAAGGTTCACGAACTAACACTTGCTGGAACCTTCTTTCTAATGCTGGGTCCTTTTCAATATATTTACGATATTCATTTAATGTTGTCGCGCCAATACAATGAAGCTCCCCTCTAGCTAGCATCGGCTTTAGCATATTTCCAGCATCCATGGCTCCTTCTGTTTTTCCTGCTCCGACAATAGTATGAAGTTCATCAATAAAAAGGAGAATGTTTCCATCACTTTTTCGCACTTCATTTAAAACAGCCTTTAAACGTTCTTCAAACTCTCCACGAAACTTCGCACCTGCAACTAGAGCACTCAAATCTAATGAAAAAATTGTTTTATCTTTTAATCCTTCTGGCACATCCTTTTTCACTATTCTTTGAGCTAACCCTTCTACAATTGCCGTTTTACCTACGCCAGGCTCCCCAATTAAAACTGGATTATTTTTCGTTTTTCTTGATAATATTTGAATGACTCTTCTTATTTCTTCGTCTCGTCCGATAACAGGGTCCAGTTTACCGCTCTTTACTTCTGCAATTAAATCTCGTCCATACTTTTTTAGCACTTCATATGTCCCTTCTGGCTGCTGAGTTTCCACTTTTTGATTCCCCCTTATCCCTTTTATTGTTTCTTCTACTTTTGAACTGGAAAGATTATACGATTTTATTATTGTTCGTAATTCATAATGATTTGTTTTTTGGACGAATGATAAGAAAAAATGTTCAACGGAAATATAAGCATCTCCCCATTTTTCTCTTAACGTATCTGCATGTTGGAATATGTGTAGTAGCTGAGGAGAGACGTGTGGTTGTTGAGATTGTTCACTTGTAATTTCTGGATTATTCAATAAAATTGTATTTACTTCCTCTAATAACTGTCTTGTGTTTACAGAGAGCAATTCTAATATTCTTGGTACTAATCCACCTTCTTCTTTCATTAAACAGTACAGTACGTGCTCAAGTTCTATTTGCGGATTTTTCTTTTCTTTGGCGAGCGCTTGTGCGTTTATTAATGCTTCTTGTAGTTTCTCTGTTAACTTATTCATCTCCATGACCAGCTTCTCCTTTGACCAATATTGACCTTAACTATATTATAAGCAATGCATAAAAAAACGACAAGAAATTAGAAGAGAGCCACCCTAACAGTAGGATGGCTTTCATAAAATCACGAGATCCTGCGGAATAAGCTCCAGTTTGTTTGGACCTGAGCGAGCCGCCTCCGCTTTTCTGACTGTCTAGCTACGGCGGCTAGGTCCGGCTCAAACTTCACTTTTCCTCCGTACGATAAGTCAACATCGGCTCTCTACGTTCGCCGTGTTTCCTTTATCTCCTACCGGAACAGTCCAGTTTGTACGGGCCTGTTCGAAGCGCCTCCGCTTTTCGGATTGTCTAGCTGCAGGGGCTAGCGGCTCGAGGTCACAAGTCAATGTCAAAGAGCGACCTGCTAGCCGGCTTGCCTTGTGCTTGTCGCCGCTAAACGAGCCCCTTCCGCTTTTCTAGTTTACGGTTTTCTTTTTCTTGCCCATACTCTGTTGTGGTTAGATGTTTCCGGGAATGTGTCTCCTGCTTTTAGAGTGACACGTTTAGGGTGAAGTACTGTACTTCCTGTTTCACCAATTTCTAAATATGTTCCATTATTCGGAGCCTTCTGTCCAGGCTTGAACTGATTGTTTTGACCCATGCTGTATCCCTCCAATATTAAGAGCGTACATATACATTTTCCCCAGTGAGCAGGTTTTTCATGAGTCTTTTTCTTTTCCGAATAAATCCAACTGTTAATCCGTTACATTTAACGCAATTTTAGCGTAGCGACTCATACGGTCTTTACTCCATGGCGGGTTGAATGTAATGTTTACATCTACTTCTTCTACGCCTTCAATTGGTTCCACTTTGTTTTTGATATCTTCTACTATTGTTCCTGCTAACGGACAACCTATCGAAGTTAATGTCATTGTAATCATTACTTTTCCATCATTAATTTCACAATCGTATAATAAACCTAAATTGACAATATCGATACCTAATTCTGGGTCATTTACCTCTTCTAATACTTCCATTACTTTATCTTTTAATTCAGCCATTTTTATTGCCTCCTTATTTTTATAAATGTTCTGCAAACCAGTTTGCCGTTGCATACATTCCTTCTTTTGAAACTTTATGACTTCCATTAGGATCTATCACTAATTTAACGTTGGATCCTTCAGGAATTGTTTCACCAAATTTTTGTATATGGTGTACTGGCACTTCTTTATCTAAAGCTCCATGCCAACAATATAATGGGCGTCCATTAAGTAGTTCCGGTTTTTTACTTAAATCGAATGGTTTTAATTGCTCTAACGCTTCAGCAATTTCTACCTCACTTAATGTTATTTGCCCCTTAAGTGCATTTAATTTTTCTAATGCAAATTGCTCGTATGAAGGAGTACCCATTAAACTAACTGCCGCTTTTATCCATGAATATTGTGTTAGGCATCCTAACGTCGTAATTGCGCCCATGGACGTACCTGCAACTCCAATTCTTGCTTCTTCTATCTTTCCCTCTTCTATATAAACTTTTCGTAACGTATTTACATCTGTAATATTTGTTAATACAATCTTCCAAAAAGTTGCTGCTAACTCATGCGGTTGTAATCTTTTTCCTCTCTCTCCGTGATAAAGGCTATCTGGTAAGACAACACGAAAACCTTTTTCAGCCATTAAATACGCATAAGAGAGATTCATTTCTTTCATACTTGTTATACCATGAAAAAAGAAAATGGTTGGGGCTTTTTCATTTTTTATGGATTGATCATAAACTTCCAATAACGGTATTTCCTTTATTTTTCGTTTTTCTATATGTATCATTACTAATCCCCCTATACGACTTTTCCTTTATAAGTGTAACATGTAGAGATTTTTTTTAAAAAAGGTTACACTTGAAATAGAAAATATTTCATAGAGCAAGGAGTAAATATGACAAATAACAAACATTTAATTGCAGTCGATTTAGATGGCACCTTATTATCCGACGATAAAAAAGTTTCACAACGTAATAAAGCAGCCTTACAAGAGGCAATGAAACAAGGTCATGAAGTAGTGATTGCAACTGGTAGACCGTTTAGAGCAAGCTATATGTATTACCAAGAAGTTGGGATGACAACTCCAATTGTTAATTTCAACGGTGCTTTTGTACATCATCCACAAAATGATAACTGGGGAACTTTTCATGAACCACTTAGCTTAGATGTTGTAAAGGACGTTATTCAAGTAAGTGAAAAATACCAAATCCATAATATTCTTGCCGAAGTAATGGACGATGTTTACTTTCATTTCCATGATGAAAAATTACTTGATATTTTTGGTTTTGGAAATCCTCGTATGGAAACTGGTGATTTAAAACAAATATTAAAGAAAGACCCTACATCTGTCCTTATCCATGCTAGTGAGGATGAGGTAGAGAAAATTAGAAAGTACTTATCTGAAGTGCATGCCGAAGTTATTGATCACCGACGATGGGCTGCCCCATGGCACGTTATTGAAATTGTTCGTTCCGGAATAAATAAAGCAGTAGGATTAAAAAAAGTTGCGGATTATTATAATATCCCGACCTCTAACATTATTGCGTTTGGTGATGAGGATAACGATTTTGAAATGATTGAATTTGCTGGAGTTGGTGTTGCGATGGGTAATGCAATTCCTCAATTAAAGGAACGAGCAAATGTTATTACGAAAACAAATGAAGAAAACGGTATTGCGCACTTTTTAGAAAAAAACTTACTATAATTTTTAAAAGAGCCATTTATTGCCCCTTATATATTTTACGATATTTCTCACACTAAGAAATGGACAACGTAGTTCATGTCCAATTGTGATAAGGGGGAATTCTACTATGGGCAGAAGCAACAAATCAAAACGCTTTGTACAACAAGGGAAAAACTCCGTTCAGCAACACGATCAACGAATTCCGTATCATCTTACGCTAGAACAATCGGAACGAAAAGCAGAAAAAATGGAAAATTCTTCGCTTGGAGGAATATAAATGAGCAATCAATTATTTCAATCCGCACGCGAAGCTGTTTATAACGTTGAACAAGTTGCAAGTTCCGGACAAGCCTCTGTACAAAATGAAATAAACGTTGCAAAAAATGCGCTATCCTCCGCATACGCAAATACAACTGAAGCTGAACAACGCCAGCTTCGGGAGCTACAAGAACGTTTAAAGAAATATGAATAATAATTAATAAAGAGTGCCAATTATTATATTGGCACTCTTTATTATTTCAGCTATTTTTGAAAAGTTGTTAAATAATTTTGAGTGGTTGTTAAGTAATTTTCGTTACTTGTTAAGTAACTTTGATATGATGTTAAGTAAATTTCCGTACCTGTTAAGTAAATTTAAAAAGGTGTTATGTAATTTTCAATACCTGTTAAGTAAATTTAAAAAGTTGTTAAGTAATTTTTAATACCTGTTAAGTAAATTTGAAAAGGTGTTATGTAATTTTCGTTAGTTGTTAAATAAAATTTCGAAACCGGGATCATATTCTCTCATACCACATAAAAACGGTTCTCCATTTTATTCTAAGAACCGTTTTTACTATTACATTTCACATATTTGGATTGAAGTTCGTAATAAATTTACATTCCCAGCCCTAGGCGAGCCACCTCCGGCCTTTCTAATCAAAATGTTCTAACGCAACATAGTATTGATTGATGATGGAGTCATCTTTGGCGCTCCGTACAAACAATATTAACGTTAAGGTACCATTCTTCGGAAGGTCTTCTTGATCGATGGAAATGTTTATCTCAAATGGAGACCAAGCTGGACCTCCTTCTGCCACCATCACGGGAGTTTCATCAATGAGGATGTTATGACCATCTTCTACCATATACATAAATTGCGCCTCGAAAACTCTCGCTTCTCCACGTACTATATACTCACCTTGCGCTCCCTCAACGGAAACATCTCGAAATGCATTATTTTCTGCTGGAACTTCTATTTTTGTTGTAGAGTATAGGGCAGCATCATTTACTTCCATTTCACTAATTTTATATGGCAAGAAATATATAAACATATCGTAACTACCTGGTGAAACTCTAGTTCCGTCCTCCCTTTTATAATCCCATACTGTTGTCCATTCTACCGACTCGCTAGCATCAATCGTAATCTGATTACCAACTGTCTTATTAGGATCATCTACTAACTTTCGGAAAACAGTGTCACCATCTTCTCTAATTACTAATTCAAAAATTTGATCGTTCAAAAACGATAAGTCTGCTTCTACTTCATTTTCATTCCGCAATTCTACTTTTATACCAACTTGTTCTGAGCTAGGGCTAGTTACGATCTCCGCCTTTAATCTATTTAAATCAACATATTCTGCTGGTAATTCTCTATCAACATCTATTATTGAACCTTCATTCGGCTCATTAGGTTGAAAGTTACAGCCGAATAGTAATAAAAAAATTAAAATTAATACTGCTAGCCACTTCATATGTACACCTCTTTTCATTCTCTTCTAAAAAAGCCGAAGATTCCAGTCGTTTGAACAATATTTGTAAAGGCTTGATCATCTACCTCTTTTATTATATGTTCCAAATCATATAACTCGTAACGAGTAATGACCATTAATAACATTTCTTTATCTTCACCTGAAAAAGCTCCTTTTGCTGGTAGCGTCGTTATTCCTCTTACCATTCTTGCATGGATAGCGTCTTTTAATTCTTTTCCTTTTTTCGTAATAATCATGGCTGTTAGTTTCTCATGTCGGGTATGGATAGCATCAATAACACGAGTAGAAGCATACAATGTAACTAATGTGTACAATGCTTTTTCCCAACCAAATAAAATACCAGCGGATAAAATGATAATAGCATTTAATCCAAAAAAGTAGGTACCAACTGGCTTGTCCTTCATTCTAGATAGTATCATTGCAATAATGTCCAGTCCACCAGTCGATGCTCCCCATTTTAATGTAATTCCTACACCAATAGCCGCTATGACGCCTCCAAACACGGCATTTAATAATATATCATCGTTCACCCGATAGATCGGTACAATCTCTAAAAATAGTGACATTAAAAATACACTTAAAAAGCTATATATAGTAAAACTCCTACCTACCTTTTTCCAAGCTAATATTGTAACAGGAATATTTAAAAGGAATAGTGTAACTCCTGTTGACACTGTAAATGGAAAATAGTCTTCTGATATTCTAAACAATAATTGCGCTACACCTGTAAAACCACTAGCATACACATCGGCAGGAATTAAGAAGAAATTCATTGCAATCGCGTTTAAAAAAGCACCGATAATAACAATTATTACTTTTTGAGCATGTTGTATAACCATCCGTATTACCTCCTATTCTATTGTTTCCCTTTTTATACATTCTTTACCCACCAATCCTTATTTTTAGCAAAAAAACCTTTCATTTTCCATATGTTAATTGTATGTTATATAATAAGAAGTCTATGAAAAGAAGGTGAAAATATTGGGAATTAAAATTATTGTTGATAGTGCTTGTGATCTACCTAAATCCTATTTAGAAGAAAATAACGTAGAATTACTTTCACTAAAAGTTTTGTATAACGAAAAAGAATACGATGATATGGTTTCTATTCAAGCGAAAGAAGTGTTCGACGCTATGCGAGAGGGTGCAGTAATTAAAACGTCACAAGCAGCTCCTACTCAAGCGAAGGAAGTGTTCGAGAACATCGCTAAGAATAAAGAAAGTGCTATTTATATCGCTTTTTCTTCTGAATTATCTGGTACATATCAAATGGCGATGTTAATGAAAAATGATGTTTTAGAGGAATATCCAGGTTTAGATGTTACCATTATTAATACGAAAGGTGCATCGTTAGGAATTGGATTAATTGTGAAAAGAGCAGTCGAACTTGCAAACATCGGGGCTTCTAAAGAAGAAATTATTGCCGAAGTAGAAAAATACGTAGCTCAAATGGAGTATGTTTTTACTGTTGACAATCTTGACTATTTAGCTAGAGGTGGGCGTGTAAGTAAAGCGTCTGCTTTCGTTGGAGGTTTATTAAATATTAAGCCATTACTTCATATGGAGGATGGGAAATTAATACCGATTGAAAAAATCCGTGGTCGCAAAAAAGTATTACGTCGCCTGGTTGACCTTATGAAAGAGCGCGGGGGTAGTTTTGAAAACCAAACAATCGCAATTAGTCACGGTGACGACGAAGAAACAGCTCTTGTTTTAAAGGAAATGATTCAAACTGAGACAGGTGCAAACGATTTTTACATTCATTCAATCGGTTCTGCTATAGGCGCACATGCCGGTCCAGGTACGATTGCACTATTTTTCTTAAATAAAAACTACTTCTAATATGTTCGTATATTTTGGGTATTCTAATCTTATCCATTCATAAAGGAGAGATGAAGATGCCACATACGAGCGATAACGATAAAAAAGCAAAAGATAATAACGCAAAACGTCAAGAGAAAAATAAACAACGTGAAGTTAATCGACAAAAAGGCGAGCGTCAATATTCTAAAAAAACGGATCACTTATAAAAAACGGAGTAGGGATTTCCCTACTCCGTCTTTCTGTATGTCCATCCTTCTTTTTGATAAACTTTTCCTTCCTTCATTAACCTACCTAAAGCTCTCTTAAATGCAGCTTTACTCATATGAAAGCGTTCTGTAATATCTTCTGGAGCACTTTTGTCACTATAAGGCATCGTACCGTTTCTCGTTTCCATATAGTCAAGTATTACTTGGGAATCTTCATCTAACGCTTCTTGTTTTCTCGGTAATAATGAAACATTAATTGTTCCATCTCTTTTTACATCGATAATTCTTCCTTCTACGATGTCACCAAGTCTCGGTTCTTCTTTTCTTTCGGAGTGATGAATAAAGCCAACATATCCTTCATTCGTAAAAATATAGCTTCCTACTTTTAATAATCGATAAATCGTTCCTTGAATATTTTTATTCAAAATCTCCTTTGGTGCAGCGACAGATTTATCTAACATAACATCATGTGTTGCAAGTTTTCCTAACAGCATCCCTCTGCGATCTGTTTTGATGCGACAAAAAAGAAGAGAACCTTCCTTCGGCCACAAACTCTCAAAAACAGGCAAATCTTCCGCTGGAATAAGCGCATCTTTTGATAAACCGATGTCGATAAATACACCTAAGTTACGTACCACTTCTACAACTTCAACCCAATCATGACTTTGATAACCTTTTGGCATATGCATCGTTGCAGAGAGGCGACCTTTTTGATCTGTATAAAGGAAAACTTTCACCGTTTCTCCAACTGTCACTTCTCCATTTACTTCGTTGCTATGTAGAAGAATGCTTTCTTCCCCATTCGTTAAACTAAATCCTAGCGGTGTTTCTCTTTCTACTTCTAGTTCTATTAAGTTTCCTACACGTAATTCCATCTATAATAACCTCTTTCATTTAATAATCATTTGTATGTAAGTTGTCCAAGTCGCTATATTTTACTATAATTTAGTATGTACATAAAGAAAAACTTCCATTGATACAGTTTTAAACAAAAATACTTTTTTATAAGGAGGAAAATTTCAATGGCAAAAGACGCTTCATTTGATATTGTTTCACAAGTTGAGTTACCGGAAGTAACAAACGCAATCTCGATTGCAATGAAAGAAATACAAACTCGTTATGATTTTAAAGGGTCCAAAAGTAATCTTTCATTGGAAAAAGAAGAAATCGTATTAGTATCTGATGATGAGTATAAATTAGAGCAATTAAAAGACGTATTAATTAGTAAGTTAATTAAGCGTAACGTTCCAACGAAAAACTTAAAATATGGCAAAATCGAAAACTCATCTGGTGGAACAGTTCGTCAAAGAGCAACTCTTGTACAAGGAATTGATAAGGACAACGCAAAAAAAATTAATACTATTATTAAAAATTCCGGTTTAAAAGTGAAAACACAAATTCAAGATGATCAAATCCGTGTAACTGGTAAAAATAGAGACGACTTGCAACAAGTCATTGCTGCTCTAAGAGAAGCACAACTAGACGTGGAGTTGCAATTTACTAACTATCGTTAAAAATGGAGCAAGGTCCAGAGTTTTTCTTCTGGACCTTATTACTTTACAGACAATCCCATATTATATTCATCTGCATACGTTCCATCTTCAAACTTAATATGCTTTTTCTTCATTCCTTCGATAACAAATCCATACTTTTCATAAACATAAATTGCTCGTTCATTTGAAGCAAATACTTCCAAACAAATTTTTTCTATTACTTCATCTTGTTTTGCCCATTCAATTAGTTTTGTAATTAATTGACTGCCAATCCCTTTATTACAATATGCTTCTTGAATGCTAATTCCAAATTGACAAAGGTGCTGCACTCTTTTTCTTGTGCTTCGCGTTGCATTTAACATTCCAACAATTTCATTATGTACTTCCGCTACAAGCACAAGGTTATTGGCACGCTTTTGCTTTTCAATCCATTGTTCTTCTTCCTCGATAGTTAGAGTAAATTCCTCAACAGTAGTTAATAAATTTCTACCTTCTCCAAATACTACCTTACTATGTTTTAATATCCCTTCTGCGTCCTCCAAAGTTGCTTTACGAATGTTAACACTACTCACTTGCAATCCCCCTTGCTTCATTCCGTTAATATTTTAAGGGTAGCATAATTTCACCATTTTTTCCTCATACTACGTTAATGATTAAATGATGGAGGTGCTTTAAAATGACAAGTTCTAATAATGAAAAGCAGACGTTACCACCTCAACAACAAAATAAACAACCTGGAATAGAGTCAGAAATGAATCCACTACCAGTTTGGGAAGATAAAAACTATAAAAGTAGCGATAAGTTGAAAGGTAAAGTTGCTATCATTACTGGTGGAGATAGCGGGATTGGTAGAGCGGTATCTGTCCTTTTTGCGAAAGAAGGAGCAACTGTTGTAATCGTTTATTTAAACGAACATGATGATGCCCAAAAAACGAAAGAAGCAGTTGAGAAACAAGGGCAACAATGTTTATTATTAGCTGGTGACGTAGGGCAAGAAGAGTTTTGTCAACACATCGTAGATGAAACGATAAAGCAATACTCTCGAATTGATATTTTAATTAATAATGCTGCCGAACAGCATCCACAGAATAGCATTGAAGATATTACAAGTGCACAACTTGAACGAACTTTTAGGACAAATATCTTTTCGTTCTTCTACCTTACCAAGGCGGCATTACCTTATATGACAGCTGGTAGTACGATTATTAATACAGCCTCCGTTACCGCATATGAAGGAAATGAAACGTTATTAGACTATTCAAGTACGAAAGGTGCTGTCGTCACCTTTACTCGTTCTTTAGCGAAACAACTAGTCACAAAAGGAATACGTGTTAACGGTGTAGCACCTGGTCCAATATGGACACCGTTAATTCCTTCTACGTTTAATAGCGAAAAAGTAAAAAGCTTTGGAGCGAACACACCGATGGGACGCCCTGGTCAACCAGTTGAATTAGCACCGAGCTACCTTTTACTCGCTAGCGATGATTCTTCTTATATGACAGGGCAAATGTTACATATAAATGGTGGAACTGCAGTTAGTGGGTAATTAATATATAAAAAGCTAGTCTCTTTAGGATCGGACTAGCTTTCCACCATTTCCTTGTTAAATTGTTGACATGTTTGTCTTACGATCATTTTATGCGGTATCGTAATTCGTTTTATCGGTTCGTCTGAGTCAGAAACAATATCAATCAATGTTTTAGTCGCTTGGAATCCGAGTTGATAAATATTTATATCTACTGACGTTAAAGGTGGCCTCGAGACTTCTGAAAGTAATAAATTATTAAAGCTAACAATGGAAATTTGCCCTGGGACACTAATACCCATTTCATGTAGCGTATTTAAAATACCTAATGCCATTAAATCGTCAGCAACTACTAAAGCAGTAGGCGGTTCATCTAAAGACAGTAATTCTCTAATTGCTTCCTGTCCACCTTCTTTTAAAAATTCTTCATGAACGATATATTCATCTTTAAACGGAATACCAACATTCCTTATCGCTTTTTCATAACCTAATAAGCGATCGATTGTTACAACTAAGTTCACACTTCCTCCTACAAAGGCGATAGATTGATGACCTAATTTTATTAAATGCTCCGTCGCTTCCTTTGCAGCTCGATAATTATCATTATCTACGTGAGTAATTTCCTCTTCATGTGTAAAAGGTTTTCCTACTACAACAAAAGGAAATTTATTTTTTACTAAGTACTTTAAAACCTTATCTTCCACTTTCGAATATAATAAAATGATTCCGTCCACTCTTTTACCTTGAACCATTTGTATGACACCGTCTAAAATTTCATCATCTGTTACACCTGTCGACAACTGAATAGCATACTGCTTATGATGAGCAGCAGTACTTATCCCACGTAACACTTCTGGGAAAAAGGGGTTTTGAAACGTCTTATCTACAGCTCCAGGCATTACTACCCCGAGTACTTTCGTAGATTGATTCGCTAAACTTCTCGCAATGAAATTCGGATGATACCCGAGTTCTTTCATCGCTTCCCTAACTTTCCTTTTTGTTTTCTCACTAATACGAGGGCTATTAGCTATGACTCGTGAAACAGTTGAAGGTGCTACATTCGCTACTTTAGCTACATCTTTAATCGTAACTGCCATGCACGAACCTCTCCCTTTCGTATAACCCCAATAGTTTTTAGATTTTTCTATATAGTACAATATATAATTTAGAAAGCATACAATTATTTTTTCCTTTTTGCACAATAACTTCGTTGGTTGATTTTGTAAAACAACGACCAGTTAGTACCTGGTAATAAAAGAATCAAGCTTAGCAATGAGTTGCACACGCTTTCATTTTTAGTCCTCTAATCATAAACATAAAAATCTTCCACAATTTACATGAACGGAGCAAACGAGAATTTGCTCCGCCATCTTTTTATTCTTTACTTTTCTTTTTTCTTCTTCTCACTAAGAAAATAACAAGTGCTGCAAAACCACCGTAAATAAATACCATTGTGCCGAGGAATAAATAGTTTAATCCTGAATCTTCAGTTACATTATAGATTTCAACCATATCACGATCTAATCCTACTTTATATACTCCATTAGTAGAACGAATTAGTTCGTCATTTAAAAAGCCTCTAAGCTCCTTGTTTTCACCGATAACTTCTTCTGGAATGTCACCAATTTTTGTTCCTGTTGAATTATTAATCGCAATTATGGCCATTTCGTCTTCATATTGTCTTTTAAAAATGGCGTATCCGCCGTCATCATGAAGTAACTCGAAAGTACCCTTCGTTAACGCTGGATGCATTTTACGAATTTCTGCTAATCGACTAATATATTCAATTAACTCTGTATCCGCACGGAATGTCATACCACGTCTATTATCTGGGTCTTCCCCGCCATCTAACGCAATTTCCGTACCGTAATACATAATAGGTATACCTGGTGCTGTATATAAGTAAGATAAAGCTAGTTTTATTCGAGTTACTGGATATTCTTCATTTCTTAACGCTACTCTAGTAAAGCGTTCTACATCATGATTATCAATAAATGTCCCTAACATATGGGGATTAGAAAAATATGTTGAGTTATGAGCATAGATTGTTTCTAATCTTCCTAGTGATTCGTTAGGTTTAGAAAAAACACGAGAGATTTCGTTATATAATGCAAAATCAACAAACGAATCGATCCCTGTCTCTTCATAAGCAGCTACATATCTTGGATCTGTGTCCCATACTTCTCCAATTAAGAAGAAGTCTTCTTTTACCGATTTCACTTCTTTCGTAAACTCTTCCCAAAATGATTTTGGTACATGTTTCACTGTATCGAGTCGATAACCGTCTATATTTGTTTCTTCAATCCACCATTTCGCCATATCAAATAAATATTCTCTTACTTCAGGGTTGTCCTGATTTAAGTCAGGTAACCCGTAAATCCAGCCTCTTTCTACTTGCTCTTGGTTAGTCCAATCAGAAATGTTCCGATTCGGGTTAAACCAATCTTCCTTTTCAGGATCATTTAACCATTCATGTTCATATCCTGTATGATTCACGACTAAATCCACGATGACTTTTATATCGCGTTTATGTGCTTCTTCTACTAATTGCTTAAACTCTTCTAACGTTCCGAAATGCTCTTCTACTTCATAAAAGTCTTCTGCCCAATATCCATGATAGCCACCGGGTTCATTTTTCACGATAGGAGTTAACCAAATAGCCGTAAAGCCCATATCACTAATATAATCTAATCGGTTCATAATTCCTTTAAAGTCTCCACCGTGGTATGCTTTTGGATCATTTCGGTCTACTTCATAATCGTTACTCGTATCCCCATTATTCCATCGGTCAGTCATAATAAAATAAATAATCTCATCTTGCCATGCATGTTCTTCCTTTTCCGCTTGTACACTAGGAGCGTTGAAGCTAGAAAAAAGAAGAAACGGAACGAGAATGAGCAATAATACTCTTTTCTTCATTTCCGTTTCCCTCCTTTACAATCGTTTTTATAGTCCAATAACGATTATATACTATTAACCTTTCGTTCCACCAGCCGTTAAACCTGAAATGAGGTAACGTTGTAAAAATAAGAATACTAACGCAATCGGTATAGCAATTAAAATCGAACCTGCAGCAAATCTTGTAAAATTGTTTGCAAACTGGTCAGCAATAAAGTTGAATAAACCTAATGCTAAAGTGTAATTTTCAGGATTTCTTAAAATAATTCGTGGCAGTAAGAAATCAGTAAATGGTGCCATGAAATTAAATAGTGCTACAACTGCTAAAATCGGTTTCGCTAGTGGTAACATTATTTTAAAGAATACTCCGAAATGTCCTGCTCCATCCATTCTTGCTGCTTCATCCAGTTCTTTCGGAATTGTATCGAAATACCCTTTCACTAACCAAGCGTTAAACGGAATTTGTCCACCTACATAAATTAATATTAATCCTGTTAAAGTATCTAATAACCCTAACATGTTTAATAAAATGTACAACGCAACCATCGCCATTAAAGCTGGGAACATTTGAAGTAGTAAAAATGCATACAAACCATATGTTCTACCTTTGAAGCGATAGCGAGAAAATGCATATGCAACAAAAGCTGTTATTACTACAGAGAAAAACGCATTTGCGATCGCTACGATTACACTGTTTTTATACCATATTAAATAATCACTATTTGGATCCGTAAACAACCATTTGTAATGCTCAAAAGACCAGTTTTCTGGAATAATGGAAGCACTATATAAGCTTGTACCAGGGTTTAATGAAATACCAATTGTCCAAAGCAATGGATAGGCAATGATTAAGGCCATAAATCCGATGAATAGATAAATTAATGACACTTCAATCCGCGATTTTAATTTTCTGCTCATTAGATATTGCCCTCCTCTTTAAACGAACGAGTTCGACGGAATTGGAAGAAAGCAAATCCTGCAACAATAAGTCCTAGTATAATCGAGATTGCTGCTGCCATATTGTAGTTAAATGACTCGAACGTAAGTTTATATACCCAAGAGATTAGAATGTCCGTACCACCGGCATCTTGACCACGAACAGCTGGGCCACCTTGGTTGAATAAGTAAATAATATTAAAGTTATTAAAGTTTCCAGCATATTGCATAATTAGTAGTGGTGCTGTTGCATAAAGTACGTGTGGTAACGTAATGAAACGGAACTTTTGGAAACGTGTTCCGCCATCCACATCAGCAGCTTCGTACCAATCTTTCGAAATACTTTGTAGAACCCCAGTAAATAGAGCGAAAACGAACGGGAATCCTAACCAAGTTTGAATCATTATTAATGCTACTTTTGCCCAAAATGGGTCTGTTAACCACGGAATCATAATATTAAATGTACTTAAAATCTCATTATTAATTGCTCCGTAACGATCGTTAAACATTGCTGAGAAGATTAAAATGGTTACGAACGCTGGTACAGCCCAAGGTAAAATTAAAATCGTACGAATTGTACGTTTGAATTTCACACGTGGGTCATTTACGATTAATGCTAAAAATAACCCTAAGGCCACTTGTAACGTTGTTGCAACTAATGTCCAAGTAATCGTCCAAGCAAATACGCTAAAGAACGTATCTTTCCAAAGTGGTAACGATACCAGGTCTATGAAATTTTGAAACCCTACCCAGCTTAATAAGTTTCTTGGTGGGGAATTGTATAAGTTGTAATCTGTAAATGCTAATGAAACCATGAACAATAAAGGTAATACTACAACAAATAATAATAGTAGTAGCCCAGGAATAACCATGAAATATGGGAATCCATTGTCATAAAACTTTTTTAACGCATCTTTAACGGTTGGATTCGGAATCCCTTGTTTTATGTTTTGTGCATTTTTCTTTGCATCTAAAATATTAAAAATATAGAGAGTACCGAAAATAACGACAACAATAACGGATACTAACCCTTGTATAAGTAAAAAGACGGAGTGGTCTACCATTGGAATTTCACCTAGCGTAATTAAACCCCAAAATCCAATGTTGATAAAGTCAAAGAATGTAATTAAAAATGATGCCTGTATAACGATAAAAAGAATACCTTTCAAATATCTGCGGTTATAAATTTGTCCTAACCCTGCAAATAAAATAGAAAGGATCATGGCTAACGTTGGGTTATGCTTACTTGTTTTTGCTGATAGTTCGCCAGACATTTTAGATCCTCCTTTAAAGAATAATAGTGGATAGAACGGAGTGTTCGCTCCCTTCTATCCACCTTTCTGTATTACTTAGTTGCCTCCACCACTAGCTTGGATACGATCTTTAATTTGTTGTACTGCTTCTTCAAGCACTTCTTGTGGATCGTCACCATCAGCAATGAAACCTAATGCGTTTGCCACTGGCTCCCAAACTTGAGACATTTGTGGGATGTTAGGCATAGGCTGGCCGTATTGTGTTTGTTCAGCAAAAGCAGCCATAATTTCGTCGTTTACGATTTCATCACTCTCTAATGCTGTTTGTAATGCAGGCATTTCTCCAGCCATTTCATAATATTTCATTGCATTTTCATGCTTCGTAATAAATTTCATTAAGTCTACAGCCCATTCTTGGTTTTTAGAATAAGCGTTTACAAACCAAGCTTTAACACCTACGAAAGAAGGAGCAACTGTTCCATCTAATTCTGGAAGAGTAGTGGAACCTAATTTATCTCCAAGCGCCTCTTTGTACTGTGCTATTCTCCATGGACCTGTTAAAACAGCAGCGATATTACCATTTTGGAATTGGTCATTCATGAAGTCATCCGTAATAGAACGGTTCATATAGTCGTTCGCATACCAAGTTTGGATAAGTTCTCCACCTTTAACAGCACCTTCATTATCTAAACCGATGTTAGCTGAATTAAAACCATCTTCTGTAATTTCAAATACATAACCACCGTATCCAGAAAGGAATGGGTATGTGAAATAGAAATCTGTAGCGTTCATTACGAAACCAAATTTGTTATTAGCTGCATCTGTTTGAGCTTCTGCAACTTCCATTAATCCTTCAATTGTTTTAATTTCTTCTTCAGAAACTAAATCTTTGTTGTAGAAAATACCGTAAGTTTCAATAACTTGTGGTACTCCATAAACTTCTCCATCAAATGTTAAAGCATTGATAGCTGTTTCGCTATAAAGGTTAGCATCGTCACCTAAGTCTACTGGAGCTGCGATACCTTTAATAGCCATATCACCTAAACGGTCATGAGGTTGGTAAAATACGTCTGGACCTCTTCCAGCAGCTGCATCTAACTCAAGAGCATCTAACTGATCAAGCATAGACATTTTAGTCATTTTAACTTCAATACCTGTTTCTTCTTCATAAGCTTTTAAAATTTGCTCTAATGCTGCACTTTGCTCATCTTGGTCGTTAACCCAGATAGCTAGTGATTCGGGCTTGTCTGTACCCTCTGTAGTCGTGCCTTCTCCACCATTATTCGTTCCTTCGTTTGTGTCACGTTGTGGTCCACAAGCTGCAAGAACACCTAATGTAAGAATAGCAACCATCATCATCGCTAAAAACTTTTTCATTTTGACCCCTCCGTCATTAAAAAATGATTTCTAATATATTTTGTACAAACGTTTGCACTTTCATGAAGACGAATTTAATCGCTTACATTAGTTAGTGAAAACGATTGCATAACTTACACTTTTAATTATACATGCTTTTGCCCAATTGACAAGCAATTTTTATTAAAAATTTTTGAAGATTAATAGAACAATAGATTATTACTACTATTAATTATATTTTAATAGAATATTTTATTGTTCTTACATTGACTTTCTTTTCTTTTTTCACTACTCTTATGTTGAATGAAATGGCAATGAATATATTCAACCATTTTTTTCTCAAAAAATGCAATCGCTTGCATTATATAAGGAGAGGTTGAAATGAATAAAGAAGCTATCTATCATCGTCCAAAAAACAATTTTGCTTACGCATATGATGAAAAAACGCTACACATCCGAATTCGCACGAAGAAAGATGATGTGAATTCGATACAATTAATCCACGGTGATCCGTACATTTGGGAAAATAATGAATGGGTTTTCGAGACTAAACATATGAAGAAAAGTGGTTCTGATTCTCTATTTGATTATTGGTTTGCTGAAGTACAACCGCCTTTTAAACGTTTACGTTACGGATTTATTATTTCTTCTAATGAAGAAACATCCACACTAACGGAAAAAGGATTTTTTGCTGAAACACCGAAAGATTCTGGTTTTTACTTTTGTTTTCCTTTTTTAAATAAACGTGATGTTTTCCAAGCACCCAAGTGGGTAAAAGATACTGTCTGGTATCAAATTTTTCCTGAACGTTTTGCGAACGGAGACGAAACGATAAATCCAGCTGGTACATTACCTTGGGCTAGCGCTGAACCAACTCCTACCAACTTTTTTGGAGGAGACTTTGAAGGAATTATTCAGCATATCAATCACCTTGTTGAATTAGGAGTGACTGGCATTTACTTTACCCCTATCTTTAAAGCACACTCTAATCATAAGTACGATACAATTGATTACATGGAAATTGATCCGCAATTTGGTGATAAAGAAACTTTTAAGAGGTTAGTAGACACATGTCACGAACACGGTATTAAAGTAATGCTTGATGCCGTCTTCAATCATAGCGGCTATTACTGGCCACCATTTCAGGACGTACTAAAAAATGGTGAGGAATCGAAATATAAAGATTGGTTCCACATTTGGGATTTTCCTGTAGTAACAGAACCGAAGCCAAATTATGATGCATTTGCATTCGTTAGTAGCATGCCTAAATTAAATACGGAGAACAAAGAAGTAAAAGAGTATTTACTAGACGTAGGGCGCTACTGGGTAAAAGAATTTAATATTGATGGCTGGAGATTAGATGTTGCTAATGAAGTAGACCATCAGTTTTGGAGAGAATTTCGTACAGCAGTAAAAGAAGTGAAAGAAGACACTTATATTCTCGGAGAAATATGGCATGACTCTATGCCTTGGTTACAAGGGGACCAATTTGACGCGGTTATGAACTATCCGTTTACAAATGCTACACTCGATTATATCGCTAAAGGTACAACAGATGCTGAGGGATTCGCCAACGCTATTTCTAATGTCTTACACTCCTATCCGGCAAACGTGAACGAAGTGTCGTTTAATTTATTAGGAAGTCATGATACACCACGTATTTTAACGATTTGTAACGATGATAAAAATAAATTAAAGCTTTTATTCCTATTTCAACTATCATTTATAGGAGCTCCTTGTATTTATTACGGGGACGAAATTAGTATGACAGGTGATCAAGATCCTGGATGTCGTAAATGTATGCCATGGGATAAAGAATTGCATGATATAGATATGTTTGAGCATGTTAAAAAACTTATTCATTTACGAAAAACGTATAAAGCATTTGGTAATCATGGAGATATTCATTTTATTGAAGCCAATAATGATACAAACCATGTTATGTACACGAAAATGACAGACGAAGAGATTATTTACTTTATTATTAATAATAGTGAACAAGAAATTACTGTTTCCTTACCAGAGCAACTTACTGATAGTGTCATTGAAGATCTTTGGACTGGAAAAGAGTTTGCAACAGAGGCAAATGAATTACAAGCAACTCTAGTCCCTTACCAATTTCACATTTTAAGAACAGTTAAATAATATTTTCGGGGCTGTCCTAAAAGTCAGTAAAACTGACTTTTAGGACTTTTTTATACGTTATCCTAGTTAGGGTTCAAAAAATATTATTATTCCCTTCTAACTAATCGGCGATATTCCAGCGGTGTGAGTCCTTCTTCTTTTTTGAACAGCTTAGAAAAATACGTTACATCATCAATTCCAACTTCTTTTGCAATAGTAGCAACCTTCTCATCTGATTGCACCAGCATTCTCTTAGCAAGATTCAATCGATAATACGTTACATATTGAACTGGAGTCATTCCGATCGTTTTTTGCATACACCTCGTAATATAATCCGGATGAAACATTAGTTCTTCACTTAACTTTTTCATTTTAAATGGCGATTGAAAATAATCTTGAATATATTTCATCGCTTTTTCACAAACCTTTTCGGTTGCAGTCGGGATGGAGAAGGCTTCTCTTTGCAATTGGATAAAAAGTTCAGAAAAAGCAAGTTGTTTTTGCAAATAATCGTCTGGTGAATGATCTTGTTCTTTATCAGTTTGGATAAGTTGCTGTAAATGTTGCTCCATTATATCTTTTCTCTTTAATTGTCCAAATTGTGGAATAAGAAAGCTATATTCTGCAGGCTCCGTAAAAGTTGCCTCTTTTTTGTAAACATAAGACCAATCAATTGCTTGATCTTTGACAATTAAATGATTATGAAGCGGTACGGTAAAATGTAACCAAATAACATCTGTCTCTTCTTCACAATCTCTATATCCTTTATGCTCTGTATCCGGTACTAATATTAAATATTGACCAGGTCCAATATCATATTGTCTATTCTCTTCTTGCAAAAATAGCATCCCTTTTCTTACATATAACAAATCAAAAACAGGAAAAGTTCGATGGAAATGTCTAGTCCCTTTTTGAGCAAAGTATTGACCTCCAGTAATAAAGGTTGGGAATGGCGGAATCGGAAGCGCTATCATTGACACAGCTTTCACCTCAGGTCGTTATTTTCCAATAAAAATCGTTATCTTCTCTTTCTATTATAATGAAATCAAGTTAAACTATAAATTGCTTTATGTCGGATTTAGAAAAATTCTTGTCCTTATTTTAATGGTTATAGTAAAGGGAGTTGACATCTATGGAAGAAAACAAAACGAAAAAGCTTACTTTATTTGCGCTAACTTGGCCAATTTTTATAGAAGTTTTACTCCACATGTTAATGGGAAATGCCGATACGTTAATGCTTAGTCAATATTCGGATGACTCCGTTGCAGCAGTCGGAGTAGCAAACCAAATTTTACAAATGCTTATCGTCATGTTCGGTTTCATCGCAACCGGAACAACGATTCTTGTGGCGCAATACCTCGGAGCGAAAGATCGCCATTCAGCATCCGAAGTAACCGTCATTTCAATAGTTGCTAATTTAATTTTTAGTTTAGGAATAAGTATTTTTATCTATTTTACAAGCTCTAAAATGTTACTAATGATGAACTTACCACCAGAATTATTATCTGAGGCAGATTTTTATTTGAAACTAGTTGGTGTATTTTCATTCGTTCAAGCATTAATCATGACAATTGGTGCTACGATTCGTAGCTACGGTTTTACGAAAGATACGATGTACGTAACAATCGGAATGAATATATTAAACGTTATAGGTAACTATTTATTCATCTTTGGACCTTTCGGAATTCCTGTATTAGGTGTTGATGGGGTTGCTATTTCAACTGTCGTAAGTAGAAGTTTAGGGCTTTTAGTTATGGTTTATTTGTTATTTAGAAGGATTGAAGAACCACTACCATTTAGGAAAGTATTTTCTTTACCATTTAGTCATTTAAAGAACTTGTTAAAAATTGGGGTTCCTTCTGCCGGAGAGCATATAGCTTGGAACGGTGCGCAAATGGTCATTACTTATTTTATCGTTATGCTTGGGACAGAAGCATTGACTACTCGTGTTTATGCCCAAAACTTAATTATGTTTATTATGTTGTTTGCAATTGCAATTGGGCAAGGTACGCAAATATTGATTGGTCATCAAATCGGTGCTAAACAAATTGAGCTTGCGTATAAGCGTTGTATGAAAAGTTTACGGTTAGGAATTGTATTAGCCTTTTCTGCCGCTATTGTGTTCTATTTACTATCGGATTCATTACTTTCACTATTTACTAACAACCCTGATGTTATTGCTGTAGGAGGCACGTTATTATTGCTTTCGGTCCTTCTAGAGCCTGGGCGTGCATTTAATTTAGTTGTAATAAATTCTTTACGGGCAACAGGTGATGTAAAATTCCCAGTATATATGGCTATTTTATCAATGTGGGGACTGCAACTACCTATCGCTTACATTTTAGGGATTCACTTTGAGCTCGGTTTAGTTGGTATTTTTATCGCGTTCATTTTCGATGAATGGTTTAGAGGTATTATTATGTTAATCCGTTGGCGTTCAAGAGTTTGGGTGAAATATTCCTTTGTTAATGAAGTGGAAGAAAAAGAAAATAAACAAGTGGCAAACGTAATGTAACCTCCTAATTATTAGGAGGTTTTTTTATTCATTTTTCTCCTAAATCCACCAATGTAATAAAACCTCACATACTTGTAAACGTTTACGCTTATTTTTTTGAAAATTCGTATTGATTTACACTTTTTTTTAGCATACGATAGTAAAAACAAGAAAACGATGTTATAAAAGTTAACATCTAATAAAGGAGATGTGGCGAGGTTGAAAAAGGTAGAAGCTATTATTCGTCCAGAAACATTCCGAGCTTTACGTGAAATGTTAGAAGATGTCGGAATAAACGGTTTAACTGTCTCAGAAGTGGCTGGATGTGGACAGCAGAAAGGACAGCAAGGACTGTTTAGAGGTAATACATTTGAAATTAAATTACTTCCAAAAGTGAAAGTTGAAATGGTTGTAGAAGACGAGTTTGTGGATGAAATTATTCATATTATCCAAGATACTTGTAGCACGAACACAGTCGGGGATGGCAAAATTTTTATTTATCCGGTCGAAAATGCTATTCGAATTCGAACTGGTGAATCTGGTAAAAAAGCAATCGTGTAAACTAAAAAAGGAGTGAAATAGAATGAAGAAAAAAGTATTTTCATTATTAGCTGGGAGTTTCGTTATCGCATCTACTGCTTCTGCTGCACCTCCTACTGTCGAAACGCTATCCATCTCATTAGATATGGTATGGATTATGGTTGGCGCACTATTAGTATTTTTTATGCATGCCGGATTTGCAATGGTAGAGTCCGGGTTTACTAGATCAAAAAACACACTAAACATATTAATGAAAAACTTTTTAACCGTTTCAATAGCATCCATTTTATATTTAGCTGTTGGATATGCGATTATGTTTGGGGGAACGTTTCAAGGTTTAATCGGCACGAATGGCTTTTTCCTTCAAGGCCATGAAGGTGAAATCGGATTTTTCGTTTTCCAAGCAATGTTTGCGGCGACATGTGCAACGATCATTTCTGGTGCGGTTGCTGAAAGGATGAAATTAAGTCAATATTTACTTCTCACTATTTTGATGGTTGCACTTGTTTATCCCGTTGTTGGTCACTGGGTTTGGGGTGATGGGTGGTTAGCATCACTAGGATTCACTGACTTTGCTGGTTCCACAGTTGTTCACTTAACTGGCGCATTAGGAGCTATTGTTGCAGTTAAGTTTCTCGGTGCACGGATCGGTAAATATTCTAAAGGTAAAGTTAACGCTATTCCTGGACATAACATTCCTCTCGGTGCTTTAGGTGTATTTATACTTTGGTTTGGTTGGTTCGGCTTTAACGGTGGTAGCACATTAGCCGCAGATCCGTCATTAATCCCACACGTTATTACAACTACACTTCTTTCTGCATCCGGTGGTGTTATCGCTTCAGCTTTTTACACGCAAATTAAATATAAACGTATAGATGCTTCCCTTACTCTAAACGGTGCACTAGCAGGTTTAGTCGGTATCACTGCAGGAACTGGTGATGTCTCTCCAATTGGTGCTATCATTATTGGACTTATTGCAGGAATTATTTTAGTCGAAGGTGTTCAATTATTAGATAAAGTATTGAAATTGGATGATCCTGTCGGCGCAATTGCTGTTCATGGTATTTGTGGAGTTTGGGGAACGTTAGCAGTAGGTTTATTCGCTACTTCTGGTGGTCTATTTTACGGTGACGGTATTTCCTTACTAGGAGTTCAGGCGTTAGGAATATTAGCTGTTATAGTGTGGACGATTAGTGTTGTAACTGTTTATTTATTTGTAGTGACTAGAGTTACAAGTCTTCGTGTATCTAAAGAAGAGGAGATTTCCGGTTTGGACTTTGCAGAACACGGTTCTTCTGCTTATGAATTAAAAGAATCATTATTGTCTGATCAGCAATCAGAACCAAGTAGCGAATTTGGAACCGGTTTAGTACATCGGTTAAATAGCATAGGCACAAAAGCTAAAGCTTCCGAGTTTTAGAAAAATCAAAGAGGTTGGGACACAACTATTTTTATAAAAGTAAAAAACGAACAAAAAATAGTAGAGTGCAAATAACCCGCTCCGGAAATATACTTCGCTTTCCGCGGGCGTGTCTAGTTACGGCGGCTTGGCCCTCGAGACATAAGCCCGTCACTTTCGTTGGGCAAAGAGCGCCCAACTGCAGCGCCTGTCTTATGCTTGTCGGGCCAGGTCGAGCCGCCTTCACTTTTCGTAACTGGTGAGCCTCCTCGTGCTAAAGCACTGCGGGGTCTCACCTATGCCTCTGCTCCCGCAGGACAAGGAAGGCTTCGGCAGCGAAACATCGCACGAAGAAAAATGCGGAGGCATTTTTCGAGGAGTCTACGTATATTTCCTCCGCTAATTCTGCAATTGTTCGTTTTTTATCATGATCATTTTAGTTTTGTCCCAGCCTCTTTTTCTGTATGTAGTTGAAATACTCATTTTTTCACCTAATTATTACCCTAAACTATGTTTATCACAAAATACTTTAAAAACATATTAAAAACACTTGGCCGGTTAACCAAGTGTTTTTAAAATTGCATTAAACTCTCAACTTTAAGATTTTATACTTACATTATACTTTTTAAACCATGTATCAATTTGAATTAAATGTGCTAACAATTGTGGACCTGTCATTAATTGCCCGAACCAAGGCACTCGGAATGTGTCACCATTTGAATCAACAATTTCATGAAGTTTCTTCTTATCGAGAAATTCATATAATGGCGAGTCATTATCTTTTAGTATATCTCCTAGCCAATTTTTCACTAGTTTCGTATAAACCGGATGATGTGTTTTTGGATACGGACTCTTCTTTCGATAAAGCACCTCATGTGGTAAAATTCCTTCTAATGCCTTTCTTAATATTCCTTTCTCTCTATTTTCGTACATTTTCATTTCCCATGGGATGTTCCAAACATATTCTACTAGTCGATGATCAGCAAATGGGACACGAACTTCTAGACTAGCCCCCATACTCATTCGATCTTTTCTATCTAACAGAGTCGTCATAAACCAGATGATATTTAAATAAAATAACTCTCTTCTTTTTGCTTCGACTGGATTTTCTCCTTCTAATCTAGGAGTCTCGGCTATTGTTTCTTCAAACTTCGTCGTAATGTAATCATCAATTTGCAGCTTTCTTCTCCATTCTGGGCGGAGTAATTCCATTCTTGCCTCTGTAGATCGCATCCAAGGAAAATTACTTGAGGCTAAATCTTCTGGGCGATGAAACCAAGGGTAACCTCCGAAGATCTCATCTGCGCATTCTCCCGAAAGTCCGACAACAAAGTTATATTTAATTTCTCGACAAAACCATAGGAGTGAAGAATCTACATCTGCCATTCCTGGCTGATCTCTTACTAATACTGCTTCCTTTAAGTTTTCTACTAACTCCTGTTGAGAAATAATCATATTATGGTGCACCGTATTATACGATTCTGTCATTTTTCGAATCCAAGCTTCATCCGAATTTGGCTGAAAATCATTCGCTTTAAAGTATTGATCATTTTCTTCATAATCGATAGAAAATGTGTGAAGTGGACCTTTGCCGCTTTTTTCAAATTCTTCAGCAGCAATAGCCGTAATCGCACTTGAATCTAACCCACCTGATAAAAAAGTACAAACAGGTACATCAGATACTAATTGTCTCTTTACAGCATCAGTAAACAAAAATTTAACATTATCTACTGTTTCTTCTAAACTATGTGTATGCTTTTTACTTTTTACATTCCAGTAGCGAATTACCTTTAAACCGTCTTTTGAAAATGTCATGAAATGTGCTGGTCTTAATTCTTTTATACTAGCAAATAAGCCATGACCAGGAGAACGGGATGGTCCTAAACCAAATATTTCGGCTAACCCATCATAGTCTACTTCGCTTTTGATACAAGGATGTGCAAGTAAAGCTTTAAGTTCTGAACCAAACATAAGCTTCTCTCCATCATGATGATAAAATAACGGTTTTACCCCCATCCGGTCTCTAGCAATAAAAAGTTTCTCTCTCTCCTCATCCCATATGCTAAAAGCAAAAATTCCATTTAAATGATGAACACAATCTTCCTTCCACTCTATATAGGATGTTAATAATACTTCTGTATCTGAGTGACTATTAAAAGTGTAACCTCTTTTTAATAACTCTTTTCTAATATCTTCTGTATTATATAGCTCTCCGTTATAACAAATGGTGTAGGAGAATCCGTTTTTATTTTTTGTCATCGGTTGACGGCCACCTTCTGGGTCAACAACAACTAACCGTTTATGACCAAACCATACATATTCGTTTCCCCAAATATTCGTATCATCCGGCCCACGTTTCGTTAACGTTTCGGTCATTTTTCTAACCGCTTCCTCTTCATGACGTACATCTTTTCGAATATTCATTAACCCGGTTATACCACACATGCTGTATAGTTCACTCCTTTAAGTTACATGGGCTTAATAAACTGCTCCTTTATCCTATGCAAGTGGAGCCTATCAGATGTAGCCTTCACTGGAAATAGTATGTTAGCTTCTTTTACATTTCCGCTTAAAATCTAATCCGGCAACAAAAATTATTTTTCGTTTTTGTTATAAACCATTGCGCAATTGTCAACAACAAAGGATAAGAAGATTAGTTACACTTGGAGGATATACGGATGAACATACAGCAAAGAAATAAAGACATTTACAATCAGAAAAGGTCCTTTATGTGTGGGACGATTGAATATATTAATGAACAATGGGTGTTTTTTGAAGCAGAGGAAGATGAGGCTTTTCTATTATTTGAAATCGCAGAAGATGGTTTAGAAATATATTTGTCTGATGAATGGGTACCAGCTGTTCTATTAGAGTCAGGTGAATTGTATTTACATACTTTACATACGTACGAAATGAATAATGGGGATGCAGTACGTATTCGAAAAAAACTTCCTTTTGCATATATGGAGTTGCTACAGGAGTTACCGGAGGATGCTTTTTTACAATTTACGAAGCTGCTGAATTCCATTAATATTTCGCTTTACGACAATGTGTATTGTCATAATACGCTTTACTTTTTACCTGCTAACAGACGAAAAGAGGGGGTAAATTTCATCGTGTACGATAATGGAACGTTTATTTGTTCTGTACAGCATTATTTTGAGCGTGGAAAAAATCAAAGTGATCGGTTTGAATATACTCTTCAAACTGGTAAACGTTTATTGTTTACGAAAATGGAGCAAAGAAAAGTGGAATAAAACAGTAATATGTAATCGATATGGGATTAACCCGTTCCTCTACCCTACGGACATTTACTCTCCTCAGGGAGGGACGGAAACCTCCCCGGGGCTACATAAGTTAATTTGAAAATAAGCTCGTTATAGTAAAACTTATAACCTAAAACTAAGTTGTTCTTGACCCTGTAGCTAAGAAGGTTTCAAATTGTTTTGCTGATAACGGTTTGGAAATGTAATATCCTTGTGCGAAATCACAGCCCATTTCTTTTAAAAGCTGCCACTGCACTTGTTGTTCAATTCCTTCTGCGATTACTTTCAATTCCAAACCTTTACTCATAGCGATAATTGCTCTAACAATTGCCATATCTTTTGTATTCGCATGAAGATTTTGGATAAATGAACGATCAATTTTCAAATTATTTGCAGGCAAATCTTTTAAATAACTCAACGAAGAATACACAGTACCGAAATCATCAATCGATATTTGTACCCCTAGCTTTTGTAATTCTTTCATCACATCAATACTGTATTGAACATTTTGTAGCATAACACTCTCGGTTAATTCTAATTTTAAATATTTTGGTTGTAGTCCACTCTTCTCAAGTGCTTCTTTTACTTCTTTAACAAAGTTTATTCCTTGAAACTGAACGGCGGAAACATTGACTGAAATGGTAAAGTCTATCGCACCTTTTTCCTGCCACATTTTCGCTTGACCACAAGCTGTTTGCAGCACCCAATTACCGATATTTAAAATTAGTCCTGTTTCTTCTGCTAACGGGATAAACTCTAGAGGTGAAACTAACCCAAGTTTCGGATGATCCCATCTAATGAGAGATTCTGCACCAATTATTTTTCCTGTATAAAAGTTAATAAATGGTTGATACGTTAAGAAAAATTCATTTTTTTGAAGAGCTTTCCTTAAATATCCTTCTAGCTCCATTTTGAATAAAGCTTGCTCATTCATATCAGCAGAAAAAAATTTAATTTTATTTCCACCTTGTTGTTTCGCCCTATTTAATGCAGTATCACCGTTCCGCAATAAACTCTCTTTTTCCTCCCCATCATTTGGATATATACTAATTCCAATACTAGCAGATACATAGTATTCTTTCCCCTTATGTGTAAGAGGCTCATTGATTTTTGATAATATGCTTTGAGAAAGCTGAATTACTTCATCCACGCTATTAACATTTGTTATTAAAAGAGTGAATTTATCTCCACCAAAACGAGCGAAATAACCTTCTGGCGGAATCACCATTTTAAGTCGACTCACAATTATTTTAAGAAAGTAGTCTCCTACCTCATGACCTAGGCTACTATTAATGAATTTAAAGCGATCTAAATCTATTACAATAATTGCTTTTTGCAATGATTTATCGTTTTTAAGCTGTTCTTCCAATTTTTGATTGAACGTCCACTTATTTGGTAAACCGGTCTCCATATCGTAAGAGGCTAAATAGGCAATTTTTTTCTCGGCTATTTTTTGTTCCGTTATATCTTTACCAATTACGAAAATACCAATCTTTCTTTTTTGGACAATGATTGGTATGTTTTTCATTAAAAATGTTTTATTCTCATTATGCTTATTCGAAATATTCAATTCGTACGTAACTTGGTTTCCCTTCAAAGAATTAACAAAATGACTTTTTACTAGTTTTACGTCTTTTTCATTTAAGAAGTGTAAAGCATTTTTGTGTAAAATATCCTCTTTTTTATATCCTAATACCCGTTGAAAAACTTCGTTCACGTCGGTAATATTTCCAAGTAAATCTGTAGCAAATACTATGTCCGAATTATTTTCAAACAGTGAGCGTAGTTTTTGTTCAGAATGTATTAGGCTTTCGTATTTGTTTTTCCAGTAGTTTTCGTCATTTGTTTCTACAAGATTACCATTAGGATGGATTGTGTATTGGATGGGTGTATCGTTAGAAGTAATACAGGTTAAAACAATTTTGTTAGTTTTGTCTGTACTTTTTACTGTAACTGTATGTACAGTTGCCTGAGGAATGATACTTTTAATTTTGTTAACTAGTTCTTTATTTTGTTCGGTTAGCAATAGTTGTATATGTACGTGCTTATAATTGGTAAGTTTATTCTCTGAAATAAAGTTTTGTATGGTTTCGATATTTTGAAAGTCTGTTGTATAAATGTTCATCCAAGTACTCCCTAACCATCTGTAGTTTGTAGACATTTTTCTACAATTTTCTTAATTATCACTCTACCATATTTATTACTTGAAAAAAAGTAAAAGACTCCTAAAAAGTTATAGGAGTCTTCCTTAAAAACTGGAGAGTAGTAAAAAGTTAGTCCGTTCCACTGCGCCACAGGTATGTGCTTTCCGCGGGGAGATGTCTAGCTCCAGCGCATTGGCCCTATCAAACTTCCCAGTCCGTTCGTACAATAAGTCAACATCGACTCAACTAACGTTTCGTCGTGTTTCCTTTATCTCCTACCGGACTGCTCCAGTTTGTACGGGCCAGAGCGATGCGCTTCCGCTTTTCGTGGAGCCGAGCCTCCTCGGCTGCGCCTGTGGGGTCTCGGCCTTCCCTCTTTTCCCGCAGGACAAGGAAAGCTTCGGCAGCATTACATCGCACGAAGAAAATGCGACAGCATTTTCGAGGAGACCTTCCGCTCCGTTTCACTCACGGTTTTTTACTAAAAAATAAAAACTTGATTACAGTTATATACCTATTAAAAGATACTGCTACCTTTAAATATCATTTACTGTAGTAAAACATCAAATTAAAACCATTCGATGCCTAGTGGTAAGCTAAAGCCTAGGTATAGTACAACTATTAGTAGTACGATGAAGATTCCTAAAATAGCACCTGTTGGTTTTCCTTTTGATTTTCGAGCGAGTAACACTTCCATTGCACCAATTACACCAATTCCAACAATAGATTTTAAAAGATGCTCTCCACTATAATTTGTGTTATGTAGTAATAACCAACCTGTAACAATAATTAAAATATAAAATACTCGTAATACCATTTGTACTATTTTTGTAGCTTTTGCATTACCTGCTTTAAGTAAAGATAATGCTACAACAAAAAGTATAATAGCAACAACCCAAGTGGTAATATGCGCATGCGTATTAGTAGCCATAAACCTTTCCTCCTTCTAAATTTCAATACTTGTATCATACCATGTTTTTCAAAAAACAAAAAATATAATGCAATGTTACAATTGAGTTGATAATATGCTTAAAAGTGCGTAGAGTAATAGACGATTAGCATTTTTCACCATTTGGAGTTTTGCATACAATTTTGTAATGCTATAATGTGTATGGTGAATTAAGCAAATGGAGGGATTTCATTGAGTACAAAAACAGAACAAATTATTGACCTAACAGAGCAGTACGGAGCTAAAAACTATCATCCACTTCCAATTGTCATTTCGAAAGCAGAGGGTGTTTGGGTAGAAGATCCAGAAGGTAATAAATATATTGACATGTTAAGTGCGTATTCCGCAGTTAACCAAGGGCATCGTCATCCAAAAATTATTCAAGCTTTAAAAAACCAAGCAGACAAAATTACGTTAACATCTCGTGCTTTCCATAACGACCAACTTGGTCCTTGGTATGAAAAAGTTGCGAAGTTAACGAACAAAGATATGGTATTACCGATGAATACAGGAGCGGAAGCGGTAGAAACTGCCGTGAAAGCCGTACGTCGATGGGCATATGATGTAAAAGGCGTTCAAGCAGATGCAGCAGAAATTATTGTTTGCGAAGAAAACTTCCATGGAAGAACGATGACGGCTGTTTCTATGTCTTCTAGTGAAGAGTACAAAAGCGGTTTTGGACCAATGCTACCAGGAATTAAAGTTATTCCATTTGGCGATTTAGAAGCATTAAAAGCTGCTATTACACCAAACACAGCTGCTTTCATTTTTGAACCAATTCAAGGCGAAGCTGGTATTAACATTCCGTACGAAGGGTTTTTACGTGAGGCATACGATGTTTGTAAGGAAAATAACGTTCTATATGTAGCGGATGAAATTCAAGCAGGGCTTGGCCGCTCCGGAAAGTTATTTGCTTGTGATTGGGAAAATGTAGAGCCTGATATGTATATTCTCGGTAAAGCATTAGGTGGAGGTGTATTTCCTATCTCATGTGTTGCTGCTAATAAAGATGTATTAGGGGTATTTAACCCTGGTTCACACGGTTCTACATTCGGAGGAAACCCGCTTGCATGTGCTGTTTCCATTGCATCATTAGAAGTGTTAGAAGAAGAAAACTTAGTAGAGCGCTCCTTAAAACTAGGTGAGTACTTCCAAGAAAAACTTCGTGAAATTAATAATCCGATCATTAAAGATATTCGTGGAAGAGGGCTTTTCATCGGAGTTGAACTATCAGAAGCTGCTCGTCCTTATTGTGAAAAGCTAAAAGAAGAAGGATTATTATGTAAAGAAACGCATGACACTGTTATTCGTTTTGCACCTCCATTAGTTATTTCTCAAGAAGATTTAGACTGGGCTATTAATAAAGTAAAAGAAGTTCTTTCCGTTTAATATAAAAAGCTGCCTGTTTGGGCAGCTTTTTCCTTTATTTCACTTCGTTTACTAATGAACCTATTTGTTCTATTTTAACCTCGATTACGTCACCAGTTTGTAAAAATCGTGGTGGTTTGAATCCTTTACCTACTCCTGCTGGTGTACCTGTTGCAATAATATCACCAGGCTCTAATGTCATTCCTTTTGAAATCGTGGCAATAATATTAGGAATCGTAAAAATCATTTGATCTGTGTTTGACTTTTGGCGGACTTCTCCATTTACTCTTGTTTCTATTGAAAGTTGTTCAGGGTTTGGAATCGCCTCTTTCGCAACAATTACCGGTCCCATTGGGCAGCTCGTATCTAAACTTTTCCCTAAGAAAAACTGCTTATGCTTCGATTGTAAATCACGTGCCGTAATATCATTTAGAATCGTATAACCAAACACATAATCATACGCCTCTTCCTCTTTTATTTCTTTGCCTTTTTTTCCAATAATGACCGCAAGTTCTCCTTCATAATCTAACTGCTCGGTTACATTTGAATGACGGTCAATAAAATCTAGGTGTCCAATAACAGTTGTAGGTGCTTTCGTAAACATCATGATGTGCTTCGGGATATCTTCCACACTTCCCATCTCAATTGCGTGTTCCCGATAATTTTTCCCGACACATAAAATATTTTTTGTTGGTCTAGTTATCGGAGCAAGTATTCTCACTTCAGAAAGTGGATACACATATTTATTATTCTCTACACTTATTTGTACCCAGTTTTGAATCTCTTTTACTTTTTCAATAAACTGTTCTCCTAATTGTATACAACTATGTAGGTCATTTGGCATTGTTAGTTGCCCATTCATTTTTTCGTCTGCCTCATTTAAATTAATACATACGTTCGTATTAAATGGCGGAACAACTCCTACAAACGTACTGTTTTCATATACCCCAGTTAAAAAACGCATAATTCTTTATTCCTCCCTTTATTATTCGACAAGTAATTTGTATATTTTTGTTTTTTTATGACTTGTTTTATCGAAGGTGTTTAAAGTCCTATTAAAACGTGGCATAATATATGTAAATGTTTTACCAGTATAAAAGTAAATGGAGATTCGAATATAATGATAGCTTATCAAATTGAAGCGAAACGCCAAGAGATGATTACTTATGCACAACAATATGGCTACTGCGCAAAAGAGACTGTTAAATGTAGTCAAGAATTGGACAATCTACTTAATCAACAATGGAAGTTTCATAAAAAAACGACCATACATTCAAAATCTATTACTAGCACATATCGTTTAGCTTAAGAGGTGATCCTTTCGAAAAGGATTACCTCTCTTTTTATCTCCTAAACGGTTGCTTTCTACCGTAAGTTCCAACTCTCCATAACCATTCCACTGGGCCATAATAAAAACGATTTACCCACCATTTACTAATGAAGATTTGAATAACAAATAAAATGAAACATGCTATTAAACCAGTTATTAATGTAATTTGTCCATACAATCCAAAGCCATATGAATAAAAAATAGTCGTACAAACAATTGATTGGAATAAGTAATTCGACAAACTCATTCTACCAACATATCTCAGAGGTGATAATAGTTTTAACCATGTTTTATTTCTAACTAGCAGCACTACTGATGTGAAATAAAATAACGCATGAAACGGTCCACCAAATATATCTTGTACATATTCGGTAAATTCGTTTGCTGATGAATAATATGGTAGCAATTTAAAAATAAGGGTTCCTACAACTGAAATAGCCCAAAGCTTCTTAAAGGCTCCAGCTTTTTCTTCCATGATCTCTAGCCATTTCGCTTTTGCTAAAGCTGCACCAAATAAAAACATTGGTAAAATACTAAATATAATAAATATAAAAGCATTTACATTGGCAAAAGACCAATCAGCTATTCGTTGCATCGTAACTTCTAGAAAAGTCCCATTGCTATAAACCTCTAATGATTGTGTAGCATATATTTGAAACTCTTCATAAACCCCGTCGGTTAACCCTAGTGAAACAGTTACTAATAGCATTAAAGATATTAAGGCATTTGGAATTACTAACAAAAGAATACCAGTCCATACCATTGTTTTACTAGAAAGGTTTCTTAACAAAAGAAGTAGAAATCCGATTATTGCATATGTAATTAAAATATCACCATGCCAAATGAGAAACGCATGGAAAATACCTATTAATAAAAGAACAACTAGTCTTCTACTAAAATATTTCGGCACAGATAATTGCTTCTCCTCTAATCTTTTTGTGAATATAACAAAGCCATATCCAAATAAAAACGAAAATAACGTATAAAAGCTTGCCTGTGCGACGATGTCTACAAAATTATAGCTCCATAAATCGATTGTCGATGTCCAATATTTTCTCGGTTCGATATAAAGAAAAGGTGCAAAAAAAGTTGGCATATTCACAAGTAATATTCCAAAAATTGCTAGTCCTCTAATTATATCTAGGACGACAATCCTTTCTCTTTCCTGTATTGGTTGAGCTTTCACAAACTTCCTCCTCCTTCTTTATCCTTTATTATAGCGAATAAATGGTAAGTATGCCCATCTTTTCTTCACTTTTACCGGGCATTTGTCATAAGATGCTTTATACACTTCTACTGACATTTTATTCAGAAAGGAGTTTGTGAACATGCCAGCAATTGTCGGGGCTGTTAACGTTAACAGTATTGGTAACTCCGGTATTTTTCATATTGGGGATGTATTTCAAATGTCGCCTGTAAGCTCCGCGAAAACATTTGCTGGAGCGGGTAGTTTTAACACAGGAGATCGTATAACGATAAGCAATACGAATAGTCAAACAAACACATATGATCAAGATGTTAATGATCAACCAGTCGCATTAAACCTTTAAAACGTAAGTGAGGAGAATTATTATGGCTACAAATTTTTTTATTCATCAAAATATAAACATTCATCAAATTAGAATTGGTGGTGTATCTAATTCGTCTATTTTCCAAATCGGAAGCGCTGGGGTTATTAAATCCTTATCTAACCTTTACAATACTGGCGGATATACAGAACCCGCTCCAGAAGCTAGCCCAATCGTTGGAGATGAAATTACGCAGGGTGGACCGTTTGTTCCTTTAGTTCCTCCAACAATTTAAAGGAATTTGGAGAACTAGGCATTCACCCATTTTTCTTCGATGCATAATGTATAGTAGGCTTCTTTTTATTTTGCCTATTTCTAGATTAAACGAAGGGGTGATCGTATGTTTCCATTCCAACAATATGTGAACGATTCTCAGCAAAAAATAAGAACGTTACAAGAAATTGTGACAAAACAAAATAAGCAAATTACCGCATTAGAAGATTTATTAAAAACAATGCAAAAAGAGATCATCCAATTAAAAGAAAAACCAACAATGAATATTGAACGAATTGAATATAAATTTGATCAGTTAAAAGTAGAAACCCTTGAAGGGACTTTAAATATCGGGCTAACTCCAGGATCTGCTGGCGCTATTGAAGATTTTATCGTAACGCAAGACAATTTACAGGTGCCAACACAACAGCGAAACGAACAAGTAGCTTTACAAATTGAGAAAGAATTAAAAGACTATTTAACGAAAAACGGTACCGAAAGAATCAAAAACGCCGCCAATCATGTCGGTCGTTCATTAGAAGAACATTACTATGACTTTATGATTCAAGATATTGCGAAACAATTACCGAAAAAGATAAACCTCTATTTAAACGAACTGACTCCTGAAGCAATTAAGCAGAACTATAGTAATGATCAAATAAAAAATGCTGCAGTTGACCAAATCAAAAAAGATATGGACGTAGCATTTACAACATTTATTAAAAATTTACCAACTAATAAAGGAGATGCTTCATCATGAATTTCCACGTCGTAAATCATGGGATTCAAGTACAACACGTAGATTTAATTGGTGTTTCTTCCTCTTCCGTTTTTTTAATTGGAGATACACATAATATTTGTTTATCCTCGATCTTCGACACTCCTCCAGAATCATTAATTATCGGTCCATTTGTCCCGTTAACTGTTGAATAGGAGTTTCATATATGAGGATTTCAAAGGTAGACGATATTAATATTCATGCACTTTCTTTTAGTTCCCACTTAACAATTGGTGATTCCGCGTATATAAACGCAAAAGCACGTGCACTAGCTGTGAAACGTGAATATCCATTATTTTATGGTAACGAAGGAAATTTTCTTGCTTTTAGTCTTTTTACTAAACCGATCCCACAGCCAGTAATTACAGAAAATGTTCGGATGACAGTTGAAAACCCAAACAGTGATATTGTCGTTAATACGGTAAATATAAAAGGGATATCATCGTCATCGGTATTTCAAGTGGGAGCTAATAAACAAATTCAAGCTGATTCACGAATAAAACATATACGTCAATTGTTAAGTAGTGGAGAACAATAAATTTTTTAGGAGGAATCCACATGCCTGCAATAGTAGGGCCAGTTCAAATTAATAGTGTTGGTGGAGGTTCATTAAAGTTTGGTGACGCTTTTTATATAAGTCCAAAAGCAGCTGGAAAAACGCATGGAGGTTCCGGCGCATTTAATACTGGAAACTTTATTAATGCAAATAACGGATTAAGCGCAACGAATACAATTGATCCTGATGTAAACGACCAACAAATTGTTGCGAATGAATAATACTTGTTTTTTAAATAGGTAAATTGTTTATCCTAAACTTATTGGTTACGGACACATACTAATCATAAAGGGAACTATCCTCATTTCAAAAAGTAACACACTATATTAAGCGAACAAAGTTCATAATACATCATATAGTAATAATAAATAGCGAAGTAAAGGATGTTCTTTATGCCAGCAATAGTAGGTCCTGTCGCCATTAACAGTATAAGTGGTGGTGTCGTCACCTTTGGCGATTCCTTTTACGTTTCTCCTAAAGGTACCAGTAAAACATCTGCAGGTTCCGGTTCATTTAATACTGGTAACGTTATTATTACAAATAACGGCCTAAGCGCAACGAACACAATTGATCCAGATATTAATGATCAAAACATCGCTGCAAATAATTAGAAACTGATGGCTCTTTGTTCACCTATATAATCCCGTTTTTTCAAAAATTCATTATGGTCAATGATTAATTTGGCACAAAAAATAAAGCATGTGGCATATTGTAGCCTCACGCTTTATTTTTTACGTTTTTTTCTTTCATTTGATTTTTTTATAACCGGTATTCTTGTAGCTGGCTGCTTTCGTATCCAGTTTATAAAGGCAGCCATTTTTCGTTCTTTTTTTAATTGACTAATCGTATTTAACTCTGTAGCTAAATGTTCATTTGTATATAACGCATGAATTTGTTTATGACAAGGAATACAAAGAGTAGCATTTGGCATGAACGTCCCGCCCATTTCTTTCGGTGTTAAATGATGTACGGTTATTTCTACCTTTTCTCTTTCACATAACTCGCATACTCCTACTTCCTTTTTCTTCCTTGCCATACTGTAAAGCCACCTTCATTATAAAGTCTCTAATTTCACCGTTGATCCTTTTCCGGATGGTTCTGCACGGGTAACGACTAATCTTCTTGGTAATCTTGCTCGTAACTCGGCAACATGACTTATAACTCCAACCGCTAAATGATCGGATTGTAGTTTTTCCAACGAGGTTACTACTCCGCCTAACAGTTCCGCATCTAGTGTGCCAAACCCTTCGTCTAAAAAGAAAAATTGCAACGGATATTCGCCTCGAAGCTGAATTTGTGCAGATAATGATAGAGCTAGTGCTAAAGAAGTTAAAAACGTTTCCCCACCCGAAAGAGTTGAAACAGGTCTTCTTACTCCACCATTCGCATCATCACGAATTACAAATCCACCTTGAGAATCTAATTCTAATGCATAACGTTGATGTGTTAATGCTCCTAAACGTTCTGATGCAGCCACACTAATTTGCATCAGTTGCTCTTCTGCTAAATATTCAACAAAGCTATTTCCTTTAAAAACAGACTGTAATTTTTGTAGCTTGTCTTTCTCTGCTGTAATGATCGCTTTTGTTTTTTCAAGTTCTTCGTATCGTTGATGTCTCTCTTGTAATGATGCTAATGAATGGTAGGCAGCACTTTTCGCTTCCATCTGCGCTCGGACTTCTTTCTTCTGCTCTGCTAACCTTTCATTTAAACTGATCCACTCTTCTTCACGTAATTCGGTTTCACCAATTAATTCAACAAGCTCTTTTAATTGTTTCTCTAAAATTTTACGATTATCCCAATATTCATCTACTTTTTGTTTCCATGCATCTTTTTTCGTTATAAATGGGATGGATGCTTCTACTTCGTCAGCTTTTGTAAATATGGATTGTTCCAATTGCTCGTTCCATTTCGTCTCTAAAGTTTGAAGTCTACTAGAGGTCTCGACAATCATTTGCTCCGCTTGCTTCTCTTTATTGTTCATTTCATGGAATTGTACTTGCGACTTTTGCCAACGAGTATAACTTTCTTCTTCTTTTTGTAACAATTCGTTTATTTGTCTTTCGTTTTTATTCATTAAAGTGGAAGCTGACTCCATTCCAACTATTTCAAACAACTCTTTTTCTAGTTGTTCTTTTTGAGAATGCTTTTCTTTCTTTGTAGAATCAGCCTGTAACATCTCTTTTTCAGCTTGTACGTATACCTCTTTCATAAGTTGAAGCTCTTTTTCTTTTTGATCAATAAATTCTATACTTTTTTCAATTCGATTATTAAACTCCTGAGCTTGTTTTTGTTTATTTCGAATATCAGAAAAGATTTTTTCGATTTGTTCAAATCCATAAGTAGAAAACTTCTTGTTCCACTCAGTTGTTGCAGTTTCAATTTCTTCTTTTAATACTTGAAGTCGTTTACTCCATTTACCCCACTGCTCTTCATACATTTTAATAGCATCAACATATTTTTCTTGTTGAGTAATCGTACTTCTCCAATTGCTTATATAATCCTCTTTTAATTGTTGTAATTGGATAAAGTCTTGTCTTAGCCCTTTATGTTGAATAATTTGATTTTGAAAAATAGTGTGTAATTCTTCATTACTTACTGGCTCTTTATGATCAATTTCCATCTGGGGGAACGAAGTCGACTCTACTTCTACCTCTTTCAATACGTCATGTAGTTCATACGCTAGTTGCTCATACTTAACTTTTATCGTAGCATTTAACTGTTTTTCTTTTTGAATTTTGGTTAACATTGCTTCTAAATTAGCGACATCTTCATTTTCGACTTGTTCCTCATGCAAATGAACAATGCCACCTTCATGAGTTGTAGATCCACAAACTAAACACGGTTCTCCTGCTTTTAACTCTCGCGAAATGTCATGGGCAAGTCTTTTTAGATTTTCTTTTTCAACTTTTTGCTTCCCTATTTTATAACGTCTATTTGTTTCATCTTGTAGCCAATCTAAATAAATTTCTATACTAGAGCTACTATGATAATACTTTTCCACTTTACGAAAAAGTTGGACTAACTTATCTTTTAAGCCATCCACTTGTTTTTCTGAATTTTTATTTTTCAACTGAATAGATTGAAGCTTATTATATATTTCTTGTTCGTCCGTTTGAGCTTCTTTCCATGAGTTTTCTTTTTGAAGAATAAGCTGCTTTTGCTCATAAGCCATTTCCACTTCTTCTACTTTTTCCATCGGTATTGAAACTTTTTGCTGTTCTTCTTTTAATTGTTTTTGTTTCACAACTGCACGATTGTATGTGTCGGTTAGTTTGTTAATATCGTTTTGTTGTTGAATTAAAACCTTTTCTTTACGCTCTATATCCGTTGTCATTTCATCGAGTATTTTAGCCCATTCTTCTACTCTTTGTTCTAATTGAGTAGCTCGTACTAATTGTTCTTTTTTAGCAAGTAGTTGTGGATGTAGTATACTTTTATCTTCTCGTATTTTTTCGTACATGCCAGAAGAATCATCTAGTTCTTTTTTGACAATTTGTAACTGTTTATGCACATTGTCTCGCTCTTTTTCCCACTGACGTAGATTATCCTTTACTTGTTTTAAATCTTCTAAAATAGGCTGTAAAAATTTTGCTTCCTCGGCCTTTTTTACGTTAGATTCCAAGTAAGAAATTTCCGCTTCTTGCTCTTTTAATACTCTTATTTTTCCGGCCAGTTTCTCTTTTTCTTGTTGCCAAGCCCACTTTCTCTTTTGTTCTTCAAAATTTTGTTCTAGTTGCGATAATTGTTGCTCGGCCTTTTCAACTGTAACAGCAATTTCTTTATACGCTTTTTCTGCCTCTAATACCGCTTCTTTTGATGCTTCACCTAACCCTTGTTGTTCGGCGGTAATTTCACCTAGTGTAATTGTTTTGTCCTGTAGTTCATCTTTTATTTTTCTATTTAATTCATCCCCATACTTTTCTAAGTGAAATAACCGTTGCAGCATTTGTCTTCGATCTGCACCTTTTAATGATAAAAATTCAGCAAATTTTCCTTGAGGTAATACAACTGCTCTCGTAAAATCATCTATCGTTAATCCTAAAATAGAAAGTACTAACTGGTTTACATCACTCGCTTTATCAGCAAGTACTACTTGTTCTGTCCCATTGTATTCTACTAATCTAGAAATACCAGATTTGACCCGAACTTCATCTGTACGTTTGAAAGTCCGTTCCACTTTATATCGTTTTGCACCAGATCCATTTTCAAGCTCAAATAAAAAAGAAACTTCTAAAACATTTTCCGCATGGTTCATAATCCCTTGAGTATTGTTTGATGCACGTTCTACTTTTCCATAAAGTGCTAACGTCATTGCATCCAATATAGAGGATTTTCCGCTACCGGTTGGACCAAAAATACCGAATACTCCACCTTCACATAAAGCTTCAAAATCAATAGTTTGCTTTTCTCTAAAACTATGGAGTCCAGCAATGGTTAGTTGTAGAGGTTTCATTGTTCCACCACCTCTTTCGTTTCTTCTTCATTTAGTAGGGTTAAAAACAGATGAACTAATTCGTCTTCTGGTTTCGCTCCACCTGTTTGCTTTTCATAAAAATTTCGGAAATGTTGTTCCATCGTCAAACTCTCTTTTTTCTTCTCGATTATTTCCTTTTCCATTTCCGGAAATATTGGGCGGATATGAATAATACCTTCGTGTTGTTTCCGAAGTCTATGAATTTCATCCATGGAAAGAGCGTTCGTAACATGAAGCTCTAAATCAATCCAAGCATTATAATCTTTTTTCTCATCAAGCCATTGATAAACTTCTTGTACACCATTTTTTGCTTTCCATGTTACAAGCGGTTTTCCGCTAGATAAGTAGATTTCCTCTACTTTCGCTTCTTCAGAAGGTTTCACATCGACAATTGTAACGCTCTTCGTGTAACTAGCTTCTGAAAAGCTATAAGCAAGTGGTGACCCTGAATATCTAGCAGCTGTCTTCGCTCTTTTTACAAATTGCGGTCGATGTAAATGTCCTAATGCAACATACTGAGCTTTTTCTGGTAAGCTTTCAGCTGCAACTGTAAATGCTCCCCCAACTTCAATTGGTCGCTCTGAATCTGTAGAGCTACCTCCTGCAACGAAAATGTGACTCATAGCAATGTTCACTGTGTCTGGCGTGAACTCTTCACCCATTTGAGCAAATAGTTGACGTATTCTTTCGTCATAATGGTTACGTATTGCTTTTTCTTCAAATTCGTCTCCTAGCACTTCATTTAAGCGTGATTCAGAAGGGTACGGCAAGGAAGCTAGCCGCAACGTTTCATCTGCTGATGGTACATAAATGGATTGAGTTGTTTTTGTCGGATAACCTAACAGTGAAATGTTTTGGCTTGTAGCTAATGGGCTTGAGGCGATGAGTCTGTCAGGATTATCATGGTTTCCTGCTATAACAGCTATTGGTCGTTTTCCGTTGTTAGACATTTGCTGTAATGATTCGTAGAAGAGTACTTCTGCTTGGGCAGGTGGGTTTACGGTGTCGTATACGTCTCCGGCCATTAATACTACATCAATTTTTTCTTCTTCTACTATTTTTGCCATTTCGGATAAAACTTGGGCTTGTTCTTCTAAGCGGCTTCTCCCTTCTAATGTTTTCCCTAAATGCCAATCTGCTGTATGCAAAATGCGCATTATGTGATCCCTACTTTCTTGTAGTTGATTTAAATGTTTTATTTTTTAAAACCTTCCTTGAAAATAGAGTTGAGGTTATAAGTTAGTTCGTTTCACTTCGCTGCAGGTGCTCGCTTATCCTTAGGCGTAACGAGCCTCCTCCTCGCTACGCTCGTGCGGGGTCTCAAGGCTCACGCTACTCCCGCTGGAGTCTCGCACCTTCCGCTCCGTTCCACTCTCGGCTCTAAATCTAGAAAGGTAAATTTGGTTATAAACCAGATCCTATTTTCAAGCGCCTTGGTGTACAACTTCACTTGCATAGGGTCTACCAAAATAGATTAGTTTTAAAACATGTACTAACATACTCATTAAGAAAGAGGTTGTCATGGTTTGTATTTTCCATGTTGGACAACCTCTTTCTGTGATGTTATTGTTCTACTTTTATTAATCGATTTCCGTCGAAGAAGTATAAGTATACTTCGGAGATTTCTTTTTTCCAAATGTTTTCTACTGCTTGTTTGTAATAGGAAAGTTGTTGTTCATATCGTTTTATTAATGTTGTTTCAATATCATCTTTTTCAGTAAAACGCCCAGTTATCGTATCTGTTTTATAGTCAAGTAAAACGATACCGCGGTCGTCTTCGAATAGGCAGTCAACAACCCCTTGCATAAGGACAGTTTCTCCGCTTAACTTATTTTCTTTATATAACTCATCTGCTTGTAATGCGAAACTAAATGGAACTTCTTTATAAATAGTCGTTGCATTTTGCAGACGTTGCCCAATTTCCGTTTTAAAAAATGCAAGTATGGATGATACGTCTACTACTTCTGCTTGTTCTTTCGTAATTAATTCATTTTGGACCATTGCTAAAATTTGATTTTGTATTTCCGTTTCTGTTCCTTCTGTAACTTTCACATGCTGCATGACGGCATGGACAGCAGTACCAATTTCAGCTGGCGTTAACTTTTTACTTTGCATAAACTTTGGTCGGTCTAAAAAGAAACGCATTTTCGTTGGGCTCAGCGCTTGGTCTGCATACGGATCTTCCGGTTCTTTTAATCTCTTTAACTCCGATACAGATTGCTTTGAGCGCACTTGACTTGCTTGTAGAAAAGGATATTCCCATTGCAAATGCTCTTTTACTTTTTCCTTTTCATCACTTTCGATCGGAACTGGACTACCTTCCATCACTAGTTGCGTTAATGCTTGTTCTTCTTGCTTTTCTTCCTCTATCTCTTTTAGAAGCTCTTGAATCGACATAATTGTTACTTTCCATTTTGCAGGATGCTCTAAAATGTCGGCTGGAATTTTTGATGAATCCGTTCGCAAGCTTTCTGCATCTTTATGTCGGATAAACGCGGGTCCAACCCAATCCATATAAGATTTTGCTTGAGCTCTCGCGAAATCTGGAAGTAACCAAGATGGAGTATTAGCATGTTCGTTCCAAGAGTCTAACGATTTATCTAAATCCTTTAATGTTCCTACTAAGTAAAGTTTTTCTTTAGCACGTGTTAGCGCTACGTATAATACACGCATTTCTTCTGCTAATAGCTGTGCTCTACCTTTTCGTTTCATCGCTAATTGTAAAATGGTCGGATACGTAATACGAAGTTTTGGATTTACGTAGCGTGAAGCTAGTCCAAACTCTTTATCTAATAAGTAACCGCTATTTAAGTCCATCATATTAAATTGCTTTGAAAGCCCAGCAACGAAAACAATTGGGAACTCCAGTCCTTTACTAGAATGGATGGTCATTAAACGTACAACATCTTCTTGTTCACCTAATGCACGTGCCGCACCTAAATCTTCTCCTCTATCTTGCATCCTTTCAATAAAACGTAAAAAGCGGAAGAGCCCTCTGAACGAAGTAGATTCATATTGTCTGGAACGATCGTATAATGCACGCAAGTTTGCTTGACGTTGTTTTCCACCAGGCATTCCTCCGACAAAATCGTAAAAGTTCGTATCTTTATACACTTGCCAAATTAATTCTGATAAGCCACCTTCTCTAGCAGCTGTTCTCCAGATTTGTAACTGCGCTAAAAAATGTGCTACTCTTTCTTTCAACGCTTCCTCTTCTGCAGTTGCAGCGGATTCACGATGGAATTTCATTAACGCTTCGAAATAAGTACCACGCTTTTGCTGGATTCGAATGACCGCTAAATCGTTGGAATCAAGTCCTACAATTGGCGATCGTAACACAGATGCTAACGGGATATCTTGGTATGGATTATCAATCACCTTTAATAGTGATAACATAATGGCCACTTCTGTTGCTTCAAAATAACCTGTACTTAAATTCGCATACAGCGGAATTCCTTCTTGCTTAAACTCTTCTAGAAATTGTGGTGCCCACGGCATGGAACGAAGTAGAATAACACAGTCACGAAATTTAATTGGACGCATTCTTTTCGCATCTCTGTCATAAATCGGATATCCAGATTGAACTAGCTCTTTTATTTTTTTTGCGATTAACTTTGCTTCAGCTTGAGCTGTTTCTAGTTCCGCTTTATTAAAAGTAGTACTCACTTCATCTGTTCCGTCTTCTTCATTTTCTTCCTCATCTGTCGAGCGATTAATTAAAAGGAGCTCCGTTTCCGTGTTGTCATGCTCTTCATAATCTTTTGCGCCCCATTTTAATTCAGCATCTTCGTCATAGACGATTTCTCCAACTTTTTCACCCATAATTTGTTTAAACACAAAGTTAGTAGCGTGTAAAACTTCTTTTCGTGAACGGAAGTTTCGATTTAAGTCTATTTTTTGCCCAGTACTTTTTCCTTCTACCGTAAAGCGTTTATATTTACTTAAGAAAAGAAACGGTTCTGCTAATCGGAATCGATAAATCGATTGCTTTACATCTCCAACCATAAACATATTACCTGTTTCTTCATCATCTTTTGTTACTAATTTTAAAATCGCTTCTTGTACCATATTCGTATCTTGGTATTCATCTACTAAAACTTCTTTAAAATAAGATTGATATCTCCAAGCAGCTTCTGTTCGTTGAAGTTGTCCACTTTCATCTCGTTGACCTAAAACATCTAAACATAAATGCTCTAAGTCAGAAAAGTCTACTAACCCTTTTTCTTGCTTCATTTCGCTGAACAGTTCACCGTATCGGTTAATTACATAAACTAATGTTTTCATTACTGGTGCTAATTCTTGTAAGTCTTTTAAGTAAGCACTTGGATTTCTAGAGAAAAGTTCTTCTGTTATTTTATTTATTGCCTTTTTTGCCTTATCTCGAAGCTTTGTCCATTTTTCTAGTAAGTCTGGATCATACTCATCCCCTCGACACGACTTTGCTCTTCCGAACGCAATCGTTGGGGCTATACTGTATGCCTCTTCCCATGAATGGTGAAGTGCACCGCTAAATTGCATTACCATTTCTAAATCTTCTTCAATATTAACCGCTCGTGGTGCAGGTCCCCCTGGCTCTCGGCAAACGTCTAAAGCTTTTTCTAATAGAGCTTTTGCTCCTTCTAGTTGCAGTATTGTGTCCTCTTTTAACAGTTGAATAAACGGTAATTCATCTAACGATTGTGTGTTTGCTGTCTCATATAACCTCACCATAGCATCTAACCAGTCTGTTGGAGAAGGATTAGCTCTTGAGAAATCATAAAGATCTAAAATGAGCTTTTGAAGGGCAACGTCATTGCGATCATTCGTAAAACGGTCTACTAAATCGAAAAACGGTTCATTCCCCTCTTTACCATATTCTTCTTCAAATAACGTCTCTAGTACTTCCTCTTGCATCAATTGCGTTTCCGTCGTATCAGCGATTCGGAAACTCGGATCAATATCAATTAAATAGTAATACTTCCGTATAACCTCTAAACAGAAAGAGTGAATGGTCGAGATGGAAGCTCTATTTAATAAGCTAAGCTGCCGGCGTAAGTGAAGGGAAGCAGGTTTCGCTTCTAACGTTTTTTCTAACGCTTCTCCAATTCGATGTCTCATTTCTGCTGCAGATGCGTTCGTAAAAGTAACAACTAATAAACGGTCGACGTCCACATGCTCGTTAACAATTTTATGAATCATTCTTTCTACTAGGACAGCTGTTTTACCTGAACCTGCAGCAGCTGCAACTAGTATATCCCTACCACTAGAAACAACCGCTTTCCATTGATCATCTGTCCATTTACTTCCTTCTGGTTTCGGATATAGCTCCATCATTCTACTCATCTCCTCCTTTCGGTTTCTTTAATTGCGTAAATAAGTCTTCTTTTGCAAGTGGCTCAAGTGGTCTATATTCATTTTCTTCAAGCGATGTATCCCAATGACAGACCGATTTAAAAGAACAATACGTACATGGTGTTTTATTTTTCAACTTATAAGGATTAATACTTGTCTCACCGTTCGTTATCGATAAACCTACTTCTTCAAACACGGCACGAACATGTCCACGCAATTGATCAAACTGTTCGTCGCTAGCGATAGAAGAGTACGAATGAAAACCACCTTTTTTCGTTAAGCCCGCAGAAATAATTTTCGAATGGCCATGACCTTCTTCTAAGCCTTCGTCCATAAGCTGAATCGTCTCTTGGTCACCAAGAAGTAGACCTTTCATTTTAAAGCTTTTAAAAATCTCTTCTTCGATCGCTTCTATATCTTGCATCCCTTTCGTTTTAATCATCGGGTTATGCACGTGGAAATATAGAACACCAGCCGGGCTCGCTTCATAGCCAATCCACGATTTTGAATGGGTTATAACAATATCTAAATACGTTAACATTTGTAAGGCTAGTCCGTAATATACTTCTGTTAAATCTAACGTTTTATCACTAGATTTATAATCAACAATTCTAAGTAACACACCGTTAGAACTTTCCGCTTTATCCACTCGATCGATACGACCGACTAATTCCATCGTGCATCCGTTAGGTAATGTAAATGTGATTGGTGGAAGCTCTGCCTTTTGTCCAAAGCCAAGTTCTAGTCCAATTGGTGTAAATTTACTTGCTTTCGCATGCTCACTTAAAACGAAGGAAGCACGTGAAATAATTGCTTGTAGCTTTCTTTTAATGTAATGATATCGATTTGAACTTAATAATATTTCAGATTGTAGCTTTGGCGCTAAATATTGAACTGCCTTTTCAGCAAGAATCTCACATTCAGTATTTGTTAACGACTTCCAATCACGGCCCTCTTTACGTAAATGTTCGGATATATGTTTTAACGCGGAGTGAAACAGCTCCCCAATATCCGGAGCTTCTAACCTGTATAACTTTCTTTCTCGAAGTTTTAAACCGTGTGAAGCAAAATGAGAAAAAGGACACGCATTAAACATTTCCATTCGAGAAACGCTTGCTTGTACATGTTCTCCATATAGTTCTCTACTAATGTTTTCTTTTAATTTACTAGCTTCATTTCGGTAAAATAAACTATTTAGCACCCGCTCCGTTTTTGTTTTATATTGGTCATGTTCGACTAAATAATTGTACACATCCCACCAAATATCTTTAATACCGTAATGCTTTTTCCATGCTTGTAATTGAACAGCAAGATGAGAAATGGTCGTCCTTGGAGTGTGCACAAATGATAGTTGTTCTTCTAGTGGTAATTCCGTCGGTTCATTAAATAGAACCTTTTCCTTAATAGTAGGAAACATTTCTTTTATTCTTTTTATATAGCTCGAAGCAAGTAATGATTTCCCTTCTTCATCCGCTAGCGGGTAACTTATATATAAATGCTCACTCGCACTTAAAAACGCAATGTATGCGAGGAAGTGATCGTCTAGCAATTTCTCTAAACTTCCTGGTGCAAGTTCTACCCCATAGGAAGTTAGCAGCTCCCGTTCTTCTTCCGTCATGAACCCTTCTTCTTTCACTTTAGCAGGGATAACTCCTTCGTTCACGCCAATAACAAACGTATGCTTAATTTCGGTTAAACGTGACAAATCAAAGTTTGCAACAATAACTTGATCGATTGCAGGAGGAACAAGACTAAAACGCATGCCTTCTAAACCACTTTCCATCATTTTTGAAAATAGTGATAAAGAAATCGATTGCTCTCCAATTAACTCCACCATTTGATCAAGTAAATGAATAACTGCTTTCCACACTTGTTCATGTTCTTTTGCTTGTTTTAAGTTGCCACTTTCTTCTGCAAGTTTCATTCTATTTTCTAACTTCTGGGCTATTTGCAACTCATCAATAAATTGGTAAACAGCGTGACAATATGCTTCAACTGTTTTTCCCCTCTTTAATCGCTTTTGAAGAGTTAAAATCGGGTTTACGATTAGTTGACGTAATTCGTTTATTTCTTTTTCGTATTGGAGCTCTTCATCCGTTTGTACGTATGGTCCTTCAGCATCTATATTGGCGTAACGCATATATTTCCACGGCTTCTCATTTGTCCACTTTGTCCCTTGTATTCCGTAAGATAAAACATAGTTTTCTAATCGATCTGTTTTTTCTCTCATTTCTAAAATAAAATGTTGTTTATCGAACAACAAGTCAGTTTTTACACAACGAAAAACAGATTCGTAACGCCAATTATTTGTCATTGTCTCAAACGTTGAGCGTAGCAATTCAATTAATGGATGATGAAGCATCGTTCGTTTTTCATCAATAAAGTGCGGTATTTCATAATCTTTAAATATCGTCGAAATTAAATCAACATAGTCCGCACTATTCCGAACAATAATTGCTATATCACGGTAACGATAACCTTTATCCCGGACTAACGATACAATTTCTCGTCCAATTCCCTCTATTTCTGCTCGCCTATTAACTGCTTGTAAAATAGATAGTTGAAGCTCCCCATCATACGTTACAGTTGGTCGCACATCAAAAAACCGATCTAAATGTTGTAGGGAAGGAGACTGAGTAAATCGGTAACCTTTTTCTTTCATAAATGGCTCTTCTATTTCACATCCTACTTCTGTTGCAAGCTGACGAAGCTTTTGATAGGTGACACCTGGCATACGGAATAAATGTAAATCGTATGGGGCCTCTTCGTTATACGGCTTATCTAGCGTTAAAGCTATTGTTACGCTTGTGCATGTTCGCATTAGTTCCGAAATAACCGTATATTCTTGCGGTGTAAAGCTATGGAATCCATCGATATAAATGTGTGCCTGTTGTAAGTAGTTGGAGTCTTTTATTTTTTCAGCGAGTAATGTTAAATAATCTTCTCCGTCTACATACTTGCCTTCTAGTAAACTTTCTAGTTGACGATAAACAACTAAAATATCGGTTAGTTTTTTAGACAACATTTTTTCATGGTCAGAAATATGATCATCATGTTCGATTCGACCAATTTTCTCGTTTAACGTTTCTGGTGTAATGCAATATCTTTTTAATTCCGTTAACATTGTTTCCATTTGCTCAATAAAGCCAAATTGTTCCGCAGAGCGACCAAACACTTGAAACTGTTTTTTATGTTCTTCTACTATTTTTCTCAAGATCATGTGTAGTCCAGTTTGGTCGATATGGAATCTACTTATTCCCCCAACTTCTTGAAGCACTCTCCACGCTAAACGTGTAAAGCTAAATACTTGCGCTCTTACCATCCCTTGAAGTTCTTTATTTTGGACCAATTTATATTCAGATTGGAATGTCATTTGCTCTGGCACTAAATATATAATTGGGTTTCCAACTGGTTGTTGTTTTAGTTCGTTCATTATTTCATTTAATGACCAAGCTGTTTTTCCGCTTCCTGTTCTACCAAGGACAAAACGTACAGACATGCCTCCACCCCCGTAACTTTCTTCTTCTTTTTATAAATGACAGTTGTTTTACTTTACGTTACATTTTCAAACTGATACAAGATTCTATTATTTTCTCCATCTTCTATTTTACTAAACAATGGGACTACATTTCCATTCCTGGTTGCAGTAAATAATGGTACTGTACTGTACTGAAAAGAAAATTGATTTTTGACCAGATAAATTAGCTTTAATAAATGTAGTAATAAAGTTTAACACCGTGAGTGGAACGTAGCGGAGGACACTTGACTCCTGCGGGAGAAGAGAAATCGGGAGACCCCACAGGGCTTTAGCCCGAGGAGGCTCCCGTTTCTCCCCGCGGAAAGCAAGTGTCCGTAGCGAAGTGAAACGGGCATGCTTATAACAACTACTTTATTATCTGGACTGCAGTTAATTAAATATGCTGTTTCTACTCATAACATTTTTCCCCTATTCCAAACATATTTTATATGGGAGGAGGTGTATCTTATTGTATGATTACCGATACAGGTTCTCGGGGTATTTGTTAGTTATAATGGCTATTGCGGTTGTTTGTAATATTTATATACTTATCCCACTGTACTCTTTAATCGCTAATGATTGGAATGTTTCCGTATCTCAAACGGTATTAGGAAGCAGTGTTTTTAGCTTCTTTTACGCGTTTGGCCTATTAACGTTTGGCGCTTTATCGGAAAAATTCGGTCGAAAAAACGTTTTAACATACGGTATGCTCGGTAGTGCACTTTTTACGCTCCTTGTCGCATTTTCTTCCGATCTATTTACACTTTACTTATTTCGAGCATTACAAGGATTCATTCTCGGTTCTTTTGCTCCTGTTGCTTTTTCCTATTGTTTTGACCACTTTAAAGAAACAAAAAGAACTTTAATCATCGCGCTCATTAATATGGGCTTTTTAGTCTCAGGTGTAGTTGGGCCTCTTATAAGTAGTTACGTTAGTTCCATTTGGCATTGGCAAGCCTCGTTTTTCTTTTTTGCCCTTCTTTATAGTTTACTTTTTATATTAGCTCTCATTTTTTTATTGCCCACTGAGAGGAAACAAAAAGAGTCTTCACAGCTTTTTTCTCAATATAAAGCATTATTATCCAATCGCAATCTCATTTATTGTTATCTTATCGTTTTTTCCTTGCTATTGTCGTTCGTATCTTTTTACGAGTCATTACACCGTTTTTACGAAGCAGAATCCATGACATTCGTTAAAGCTATCGGATTAATTGGTACAGTTGCTGCCCTTTTCGTTAGTAAATTAACGAAATATGTAGGTATGCAACGATCGATTATTATCGGTTTCGTAATGATGATCCTTTCTTTAATCTTAATAGCTCTGTCGAAATCCCCACTTATTGTTTCTATATTTTCTGTTGTCTTTGTTGCAAGCATTTCCATCATTATCCCGAGCATCATTTCGTATATCGGCTATTTAGGGGAAAAACATCGGGCAAATGCTATTTCGTTATATTCATTTATTTTGTTAACTGGTACGGCATTCGGACCAATTATAAGTGATGTGCTCTCGTTTCAGCACGTTTTGTATCTTTTAATAGCTTGGGCGTTCCTTAATATTATTTTTATCACTAGCGTGAAACAAGAGAAAATGAAAGAAGCTGCTAAATAACGTGACTAGCACTTTATTTGCAGCTTCTTTTTTCATTTTATACGGATGCAGTTTCTGCGTTCATTTTTAATTTTTCCATACGTTTCTTTAAATAAATACCTTGAGCAATACCGAATAAGTTTCCAATTACCCAGTACAATGCTAGAGCAGCTGGTAACGTAATCCCTGCAATTAAGATGACAATAGGGATAATATTCATCATTAGCTTCATCGGTGGCGGCACTTGGTTTGAAGTAGTCATACTGATCTTCGTTTGTAAATAGGTCGTAATTGCAGCTACAACTGGTAGTATAAACATTGGATCAGGTTGTCCTAAACTAAACCATAAGAATGAATGCTCCGCAATTTCCGTCGTACGACCAATTGCATGGTAGAACGCCAAAATAATCGGCATTTGGATAAAGATTGGTAAACATCCACCTAACGGGTTTACTTTATGCTCTTGATAAAGTCCCATCATTTCTTGTTGCATCTTTTGTTGCGATTGTTGGTCTTTCTTATCTTTATATTTTTCTTGAATTTTCATCATTTCTGGTTGAATAACTTGTAGTGCTAACATACTTTTTTGTTGTTTCAAGATTAGTGGTAAAAGGATGAGACGAATCATAACAGTAACAATAATGATAGATAAGCCGTAATCTCCAATCCAATGAGCTACTGTTACTAATACAAATGAAAGTGGATAGACGAAATAATGATTCCAAATCCCCGTACTTTCAGATGAAATCGGCTCTGTCATACTGCATCCTGCTAAAAAGATCATGGCAGCAACTGCCAATAATAAAATAAGGTATTTTCTATTCAACACGAATTCCTCCTAGATGTATTTTCTATTAAAAGATGTAAATAGGAATCGCGCTGTCTTCTTCGTCCTTTTCTTTAACCGGAATTTTTTTAAATACAGTTAAAAAGATACTTAAACTATTTCTTGAAAAATGGATAGTTCGATTTGTGTTAGAGCTTATCGTATTTACGGATAATCGTGAATAAAGATGAACTTCCTTTTTACCTATATATAAGTAGAGTGACACTAGGCATACTAATAATGATGTTACATATGGTGTGAAAAATAGTAAATCAAAATATAGTTCCATTAGTATCACTCCTTTCATTAAAGTTCTTTTTTATTTAATCATATAAAATAAGATACACCTAATTTTTCAAAAAAACTAGATGTATCTTTATGAATGTGAGGATAAATTTAACTATTTGTCGTAATATCCTCTTTTATATAGTACTCACTATACTTATTATATAGGGCTTTTTTATCAATTTTCCCAACTGGTGTTACTGGAATTGTGTCTAAAATAAAAAATTGTTTCGGTACTTTATAAGACGCTAACAGTTGTTTACATAATGTTGTCATTTCGCCATCTGATACTCGATCACGTAATGTAACGCAAGCGACCACTGCTTCTCCCCATTTCGGATGCGGTATGCCGAACACGACGACTTCTTTTACTGCGTCTACTTTTAAAATACTCTGCTCCACTTCTGTTGGATATACATTTTCCCCACCAGTTATAATCATTTCTTTTTTTCTACCAACTATATAATAATAGCCTTCTTCATCTCTCTTCGCCAAATCTCCGGTTTTTAACCATTTTCCATGTTTAGCCTTATTCGTTTCTAATTCATTATTCCAATATTGGAGAAATAAGTGATTTCCTCGAATCCATAGTTCGCCAACTTCATTTACACCTAATTCTTGTTCTTTTTCATTCATTATTTTAACATCATTGTAAAACATCGGTTTTCCTACTGAACCAATTTTTTTATACACATCTTGTGGCTCTATGAAAAAATTATTAGGACCAGCTTCTGTTAACCCATACCCTTGTTTAAACAGTAAGCCTTTCTTTTGAAACTCTTCATAAATCGTTAATGGACAAGGGGCTCCACCAGATAGAAATGTATGTACCGACTTAAACTCATTCGTTTGGAAGGATGGTTGTTGTATCATCGAATAATACATCGTTGGAACCATTAAAATATTTGTACAACTATATTGGTTTAACACGTGTATAACGCTTTCTGCGTCAAATTGCTCCATAATGACAACTGTACCACCGATATATAAATGTGGAAGTGTTAAGGCATTTAATCCACCAGTGTGGAACAGTGGTATGCAAGTTAATGTAACGTCTTTACTGCTCAAATCCCAACTTATTATCGTATTTAATGCATTCGTCTCAATGGACTGAAACGATAACACGACACCTTTTGGCTTACCTGTTGTACCTCCCGTATAGATAATTGCTAGTGGATCGTTTTTTGAAAGCTCTGTTTTCATCACACTAAATGTATCTGTAAAGGTTATATCCTCTATATTAAAGCATTGGTAGTTTTTGAGGATTTGTTCATCAACCTCTATTTTATTAAAAAATAAACATGAGACACCACTATCACTTAAAATATAGCTAAGTTCGTTAACCGATAAACGTATATTAAGTGGAACAAATATCGCACCTATATTCGCACAGGCGAATAACAAGTCTAAATAACAAATATCGTTTTGTGATAATAGAGCAACTCTATCCCCTTTTTTTATACCTTTCGCTTGCAAAAGCTTACTGTAGCTTAAAGACCTTCTATATAATTGTTTATATGTCCATCGTTCTCCACTATTTGCATCAATAACAGCAATGTGTTCAGGAGTTAACTGGGATCGTTTTTTTAACCATAAGCACTCATTCGACACAGCGATCTCTCCTCTACTCTAATAGAAATTACATTTACTATAAGGGTAGAAGGTTACAATACAGTTACATTATAATTTGTATTGACTTCTAAGTAATTTTCGATAGGCTTATAGTGTAATCAATCAGTCAGAAGTTTGGTGAAAAAATGAAGCAACTATTATTAAAAGGTTTATTTCTCGGAGTTGGGGCAACGATTCAAGGGTTAGCGATGGCTCTCTTTTTGTTCCCACATTTTATTCCTTCCGGCGGGGCTGCTAGTGTAGGGGTATTATTGTATTACTTATTACAAGTACCTTACGGAATTACGTTGTGGGTCCTAAATGCAAGTTTACTTTTTATTGCATTTAAATGGCTTGGAAAGAATAATGCTTTATGGACATTATTTTGTGTATCGGTTACGTCATTTACTATTTCGTACATAACCCCTTTTATTCATGGGACGATATCGTATGTTTTCGTCGATTTAGTTTTTGGGGCTATCCTTTTCGGCATCGGGATTGGCATGCTGTTTCGGTTAGGTGCTTCTTCTGGAGGAATGGATATACTTGCGCTAATTATTTCAAAGCATAAAAGAATTACACCAGATAAAACATTGTTCTGTATTAACACGTCCCTACTACTTCTTACATCATTCGTAGTAGATTGGCGAATCTTAATTTACGCTGTTTCCAGCCAGTTCATTAGCACAAAAATATTAGACATAGTTAACACCATTAACTTCGCAAATAAAACAGAGAAAGCAACAGAACAGAAACGAATTGCTTAGGTTACTACATACATAAAAACCCATTCCTTTTATGGAATGGGTTTTTTTCACATCATGATGCCACCATCAACATGAAGGACGGTACCGTTTACGTAGTCTGATTCGTCAGATGCTAAATATAAATAGGCATTTGCAATATCTGAAGGTTGACCAAGTCTTTGTAGTGGAATCACTTGAATTAAGCTTTGGATTACCTTATCAGGTACGGTTGCTACCATGTTTGTTTCGATAAAACCAGGTGCAACAGCATTCACATTAATTCCTTTTCTACCAAACTCCTTTGCCCACGTTTTCGTCATCCCGACAACAGCTGCCTTTGAAGCCGCATAGTTCGTTTGGCCAACATTACCGTAAACACCAGATACACTTGAAGTATTGATAATTTTTCCTTTTCCTTGTTCAATCATATGAGGAACGACAGCTTGTGTACAATGGAAAACACCGTTAACATTCACATCCATTACTTTTTGGAAGTCAGATGCATCCATTTTTAAGAGCATAGAATCTCTCGTTATGCCAGCATTGTTAATAAGAATGTCGATTTTCCCCCAGCGTTCTTTTACACTATTAACCATTGATTGTACCTCGCTTTGTTCTGCAACATTTACTTGATAATATGCTGCTTCAAAACCGCTTGCAATCAATTCATTTGCTCTCTTTTCTCCTAATTCTTTATCATAGTCAACAAGTGCTACCTTTGCACCTTCTCTTCCGAATATAGTGGCAGCTTCTAATCCTAATCCGTTTGCTGCACCGGTAATAATTGCTACTTTTCCTTCTAACCTCATTGTACTTTTTCCTCCGTCATAAACATTGTTACTTCTTTTATTAATTTTGGTAAGTCATCGATTAATGGAGAATGTCCACATTTTTCAAGTTTCACAAATGTTGCAGCATCTCCAAAGTCTTCCACTAACTCATTCGTCATCGTTTCCGTAACTACTAAATCGTTTTCTCCCCATAATATTAATGTCGGGATGTTTATTTTCGAAACTTCCCCTGTTCCTTCAACTAAACCGTTGTGCTGATGACTAATATTAAAAGTATTTAATGCATGATATATTTCAGCTAAATTGCGTTGTGTGATCATATCATCTAAGTATTCATCATATTTATTTTCGTCCGGTTGTTTTGTTGTATAAATGACGGAATTCCAAACTAACTTTAATAATTCTTTATTTTTCGTATCATAAGCTGTTTGCATAACAATCGTACGACCTGGGTCTACCTTTATTTCATCGTATGAAGTTAAACGTTTCCCGATATCTATTTGGCCATCTTCTCCTGTACCAAAAAACGGGTAACCTCTAGTAGAAGCAGAAGCTAGTAGTATTAACTGCTCACAATATTGAGGATAGTTAATAACAAATTGCATACTTACAGCTCCACCTAACGACCAACCCATAATGGTAAATCGTGATAGTTGTAGCTCATCTACAAATAGCTTTATATCTTCAGCTAGATCCTTAATAGAATAAATTTTTTCATGATAGGTAGATTCTCCAAAACCTCTCATATCTATTGCTACAAGGTGGTAATCGCTTTCCATATTTTCTAATAAGACGTCCCAATGTTTAGAAGACGTCATGTTTCCGTGAACTAATAATAACGTTCTTCCGCTTCCTACTCTTTCACGATACCCAATTGTCTCCCCATTAGGTAATTTAACAGACTTCATTACTACTTCATTCATTGTAATGCCTCCTATTCTCCCCAACGAATCGTTGTCGCTCCCCAAGCATATCCAATTCCAGCACTAACTAATACAACGACATCTCCTTCTCTTACTTTGCCTTTTTCTACAGCTAGTTGAAGTGATAGAATTTGATCGATTTGACCAATATGTCCATATTCATTTAAATAAATAGATTGTTCATTTGATAACCCTAATTCTTTTAATACGTAATCATGTGCTGACTTTTTCATATGCAAAATTCCTAAGTAGTTTACATCTTTTTCTGTTAAACTACTTTTTCTTAACGATTCTCTTATACAATATAAAAAATTTTGCATCGATTTTTGTTCAAGCCTCATTTTCATGCCTTCAGGGTCTAACACATCTAATTTATTTAAATTTTGCTGTAAAGCAGACTCTGTTATTGGATGTTTCGTTCCACCTGCAACTACTACTACATCTTCAGAAAAGGAACCGTCCGTCATAATATGGGATGCTAGCACTTGATTTTCCAAATATCCTTTTTGGAGTATAATTGCTCCACCACCCGCAGCTAAATTATTCATGAAGCGAGTTCTCGGATTTTCGTAGTCGATGTAATCAACATTTCGATATCCACCTGCGAGCAATACTGTTTTTACATTTTCATCCGCAACCATCATGTCCCGGGCAACTTTTAATCCCATAATCGTTGTACCGCAACGTAATGCCATATCAAAACAGTATGCATTTGTTGCACCTAATGCTTGTTGCATATAAATAGCAGCTGTCCATAATGGATATTCTTTATGTTCTTCTCCAATGTAAATGATCAAGTCTATTTCTTTAGCATCCATGTTTGCCTTTTCCAAAGCCTGTTCTGCCGCTAATATTCCCATTTTACACGTATGATCTTCTTCTGCTGGGATTGGTTTTTTTACGATTCCCATTTTTTCTTCGACTACTTTTATAGGTATTCCAGCTTTCTCTCCAATTTCCCTGCTTGTCATGAATTTTTTTGGAATATAAATTCCAGTACTTACAATACCAATTGATGTCAATTCTATCACCTGCTCAATATTGAATTCATATATTCATAAGCTTCTTCTAACGTTTTAAACGACGCCACTTCTTCTTTTTGAACATGGCTAACCATAATACGCCAAATATATTGATTATTTGCTGTGTCCATCACACGTGAGCATCGTAAAACGAAAGACGCTACTTCTGTGGAAGTATGCAAGATAGTTAAGCCTCCTTCTTATCCAGATATGTTTTTCTTCTCCTCTATTACTTTTTTATTTCTAACCGAACGCTTTTCCCGCCAATTCCGGAATGTACCGACAATCCCTTGAGGGAAGAACATTACAACGAGGATGTATAGGATACCGAAGAAAATTAACCATCTCTCAAAAATCCAATGTACTTTTGCTAGTCCTGTTAACCAATGATGTGCAAATTCAATTAAACCGGCACCGATGATAGCACCTACTAACGTACCGACACCACCGATAATCGTCATTAATAAAGCATCTAAAGAGACCTCAACTGCTAATACACTCGTATTAACGAACCGAAGGGTAAGTACGTATAAACTACCCGCTACACTGGCAAAAACACCGGCAACTACACTGGCAATAACTTTATAATGTAATACGTTATATCCTAATGATTCTACTCTAGGCTCGTTTTCTCTTATTGCTTGAAGTACTTTACCAAGCGGAGAATTGGTAAAGCGATTTAGTAGTAGAAAAACTAAAGCCATCGTTATGAGCGCGATAAAGTACAGTGTCATTCGGTCACGAAGCGGATCTGGAATAGAGAAAGTAAATCCGTCATTCCCATAAGTAACAGATCTCCACTTTTCAGCTAATACTAAAAACAGTCCTGAAAATGCTAGTGTTAGCATGGCATAAAAGTGACTTTTTAATCGAAGGGACAGTATTCCTAATAAATAACTCACTAGCCCTGATAGAACTGCCGCTAACACAATCGCTAAAAGCAGTACGGGAATGGTACTATCTATTTGTTTCATTAAAATTCCTGTGGAGTACGCACCGATACCGAAAAACATTGCGTGACCGAATGAAACGATACCTGTGTATCCAAGTAAAATGTCATAACTCATCGCAAAAATACCAAACAGAAAAATTTGCGTAAACATAATTAATAGAGTTCTAGAGTCTGTGACGAAAGGTATGCATAATAAAGCAACAAAAATTAAGCCGTATAACATATTTTTTCTATCCATTGTTTGTATCATTTCATCACCCCTTTGCTCCAAACAAGCCTTGTGGACGGAAGACTAACACGATGACCATTAATAACATATTTACCGCTAGAGACAGCGCTGGGACATAATAAGCCATGAACGATCCACAGACACCTACTAAGATGGCAGCAAATAGAGATCCTTTTATATTGCCCATTCCACCAATAACTACAACGATAAATGCTAGAATTCCAAATTCCATTCCCATTTCAGCATAAATAACACCTGAATATGGTCCTAGTAATATTCCTCCAAGTGCTGCCATAGCTGCACCTACCATAAATACATACATAAATACTTTTTTAATATTAATGCCTAGTGCTTGAACCATTTCTTTATTAATAACTCCCGCACGTACGATTAATCCTATTTTCGTATTTTTCAAAATGTAACGAATGAGGAAAAATACGATAAACCCAACTGCAATGATAAATAGGCGATATTTTATAATGATAATATCTCCAAATTCCCAACTACCAGCTAAATAAGAAGGCGTTCTAGCACTTAACTGGTTCGGTCCCCAAACGACTTTTAGCATCTCACTTAAAACGATTAATACTCCAAGTGTAATTAAAATTTGTTGAATATGGTTTCCATATACAGGTTGGATAATATATTTCTCTAATACTAACCCTAGTAAAAGTCCGGTTATTATTGCAGCTAATATTCCGACAACGAAGCTACCAGTTGTTACATACGTCCAAATCCCAGCATAAGCTCCCCACGCAAATAATGCACCGTGACCAAAGTTCACTACATCCATTAGTCCAAAAATTAACGTTAAGCCAGCTGCAAGTAGGAATATTAACATTCCTGTCGCTAGACCATTTACTGCTAAATTCACTAAAACTTCCATCGTTTCACCGCCTCTTTATGCAATTCCTAAATAACGTTTACGCAACACTTCGTCTTCTTTTAATTCTTCCATCTTCCCGTTATGAACGGTTTTTCCATCATCAATGATGTAAAAAGTATCTCCAATCGTACTAGCCATATAAAAGTTTTGTTCCACTAGAACAATCGTCGTTTCCTTCTTCATTTCTTCTATCGACTCCATTACCTTTTCCACTACAATTGGAGCGAGCCCTTTACTCGGTTCATCAATAAGTAATAATTTACTATTATTAACATAAGCTCTAGCAATCGAAAGCATCTGCTTTTGACCACCACTTAAATGTCCACCCGCTTTTTTCCAAAATGTTTTTAAATCCGGAAAGAGATTTAATATCCAATCTAGTCTTTTTAATGTTTCGTCATCTTGCTTTTGCATCGCAACTTTCATATTTTCTTCGACTGTTAACTCTCCGAATATACCTTGATCCTCGGGCACATATCCGATCCCTAGGTTGGCAATTTCAAACGGTGCTTTTCCTTGAATTTCTGCTTCTTGGAAAATAATTTTTCCTGATCTCGGTTGATTTAAGCCCATAATGCTTCGTAACGTTGTCGTTTTTCCTGCTCCGTTTCTTCCAAGTAAAACCGTCACTTCACCTTCCATAGCTTGCAAATGAATGTCGTGTAAAATGTGATATTGCTCGATATACGTTTGTAATTGTTCTACTTTAAGAAGCGCTTTCATCATATAAGCCTCCTAAATATGCCGTTTGTACTGTTTCGTTATTCATAATTTCTTCTGGTGTTCCGTCTGCTAACAATTTTCCATTAAATAAAACAGTAATAGATTCCGATAAATCAAGAATCATGTCCATCTTGTGTTCGATTAACACGATTGTTCGATTTCCTTGTTTTTTAATGTTTTTTATTACTTCTAAAATGGCTGGGACTTCCTCAATAGACATCCCTGCTGTCGGTTCGTCTAATAATAATATTTCGGTTTCTAACGCTAATAACATAGCAATTTCTAGTTTTCGTTTTTCACCGTGCGCTAAGTTTTTCGCAATCACATTTGCCTTTTCATCTAAAAATACCATCGATAACCATTCCAACGCTTTGTCTTGAAAAGATCGAAAAGATAGAAAATGAGAAAGCATATTGTAACGAACTCCAGCTTGAGACTGGACAGCAAGTCGAACATTTTCTAACACTGTTAAATTTGGGAACACATTTGTAATTTGGAATGATCTCCCTATCCCTTTTCTCGTACGCATCGTAGGAGATAGTTTTGTAATGTCTTCACCTTTAAAAAGTATGTTTCCTTCACTTGCTTGTAATTGGCCACTTAACAAATTGAAGAACGTTGTTTTTCCAGCTCCATTTGGTCCAATGATCGATTTAAACTCATTTTCTTTTACTGTAAAATTCACTTTATTTACTGCTATATGTCCACCAAAAGCGATCGTTAAATCACTCGTTTGTAATATTGGTTCCATCTTCCTCCTCCTTACATTTTCAGGATGAATAGCGAAGGAACTTTAGAGGAAAACATTCTCCAAAGTTCCTATTACTTTTTTCTACTTATTTCTAATAGGTGGAGCTGTTTCCTCTGGAGATAGTTCACGAATTAATACCGGAACTGGATAGTCTACTCCATCCACTTTTTCTAGACGAACCGCATATAAAGTTTGTAATGCTTGGTGATCATCAGGGCGGAATGTCATTTTTCCTTTCGGTGTATCAAAGCTCATACCTTCCATCGTTTCAATAAGTAAATCAGTATCTGTTTTCCCCTCTGTTTGCTTTAACGCTTCAACAATAGCTAACGCAGCAGTCATTCCTCCTGGAGTAAATAAATCTGGTACATCTCCATTAAATTTCTCTTTATGGTTTTCTACTAACCAATCGTTAATAGGGTTATCCGGTAACGTATGATAATAAACAGTGAATCCTTCCATTCCAACTAGTTGTTCCATTGTATATAGTGCCGGAATATCTGGTGCACCTGTTGAAATTTTAATACCTCTTTCTTGTACTCTCATATCAGCAATTTGATTCCATGGTGAGTTCGCACCAGCCCAGACAACAAATAAGTAATCAGGTTGTGCATCCAATATTTTTTGGATATTAGACGTAAAGTCTGTAGCTGTAGGATCTGCATATTCTTCTAATACAATTTCTGCTCCAAGTGCAACTGCAGCCTCTTTAAATGCAGAAACTCCGTCATGACCGAAAGAATAGTCAGGAGCAAACGTTGCAATTTTCACACCTTCACTAGCTATTGCTGCTGCACCTGCTACTGCATCTTGAGAAGAGTTACGTGCAGTACGGAAAACATACTTGTTCCAATCAGCACCCGTAACACTATCAGCCGCTGCTGGCTCTACAACCATTATTTTTTCGTATTCTTCAGCTAGAGGTAATACTGCTAACGTATCTCCAGAACTAGAAGATCCAACTAAGAAATCTACTTTATCATCCTCTAATAGTTTTGTAGCTTTTTGGATGGCTACTTCCGGTTTTGTTTCCGTATCCTCTACGATAAATTTAATTTTCTTACCCGCAACTTCCATTTTTCCATCTGTTGCATATTCAAGACCTAATTCAAAACCTTGAACAGTTTGTTTACCATAACTTTCAAGTCCACCAGTTAATGATGCTAAAACGCCGATCGTAATCGTATCGTCGTCCCCACCACTTGATGAACTACTACAAGCAGATAAAACTAGAACACTCATACAAACTAAAAGAAATGCTAATTTGACTCTCTTCATCCTCTTTTCCCCCTCAAAAAACTAGTTATTTAACTGTACCGCTATCATACATCCCACTAGTTACAAATGAGTTACATAGAAAAGCGCAGGGCGTTTGGGTAGCGGCGTACAAACTGGACCTTTCCTGCCGGAGATATAGGAAACACCGCGAACGTAAGTGAGCAGATGTTGACTTATCGTACAGAAGGAAAGGGAAGTTTGATAGCCGCTAACGCCCGGAGCTAGACAAAGAAAAGCGCAGGCGGCTCGTTCAGGTCCAATCAAACTGGAGCTTTTCCGCAGGAGATATAGGAAACACGACGAACGAGAGTGAGTCGATGTTGACTTATCGTACGGAGGAAAAGTGAAGTTTGAGCCGGACCTAGCCGCCGGAGCTAGACAAAGAAAAGCGCAGGCGGCTCGTTCAGGTCCAATCAAACTGGAGCTTTTCCGCAGGAGATATAGGAAACACTGCGAGCTATAGCTAATGTTAACTTTGTTGCTGACTTTTGACTGGGCGTTGCACCATTTTGGCTCGGTGTTGCACCAGTTTGGGCATCCCGTTGCACCAGTTTTTCGGTTTGTTGCACCATGTTGATTTTGTTGCTGACTTTTGACCGGTCGTTGCACCATTTCTTCCCGGTATTGTACCATTTCGGGCTTCCCATTGCACCATTTTTCCGGTCTGTTGCACCGTGTGTTTTCTTCATCGTACAGATAGAAAGTTTGCTAGGGTTAATGCGCCGGAGCTAGACAAAGAAAAGCGGAGGCGGCTCGCTCAGGTCCAATCAATCTAGAGCGCTGGTTCCGGAAAAAAATAAAAAGCCATAGAATCTTTTGATTTTCTACGGCCTTCTACATGAGTGTATTTAGTTCGCTTTCCCCATAATTACTTCGTACATCTTTAATGTGGACTGCATCGGTTCTATTCCTAATTCTTCTGCTAGTTTTTCTTTACATTTCGCAAAATATTTCATCGCTTGTGGTCGGTTATTATTTTGATAATAGCAATACATGATAAGGCGATATGCCTCTTCCCACGTTTCATCTTTTTCTAATATTCTTTCACACCATTCGATGGCTTGATTGTAATCATTTTTACTAACTAATAGTTGTGCTAGCTTTTCGGCCGCTCGTAAAAAGTAGACTAATAGACGCTCTCTTTCTGTTAAGCACCAATCGGCATATTTTTGATCAGGTAAGAAATCTCCTTGATACATGTGAATCGCCTGTTGTAAGTATTGTAGTGATTGCTCTTTGTCTCTTGCTTCTAAACCAAGTCGTGCCCACTCTTCAAATACGACACAATCTATCGTGTATCCGCTGTGTAGATTTAACCCGTAGGAACTTCCTGTACGTTGAATAAAAAACGGTTCTTCTCTCGGCTTACGGTTAGGCTCTAGTACTTTATTTAATGTGTTTAATGCCACTTTAAAATCTCTTGTGACCGTTTTTTCCTCTTGATCTGGCCAAAGATTTGCAAAAATTTCTTCTTTCGGTATCATCCGCTTTCTTTCTGTTACAAATAACTCTAATAGCTCTTTTGCTTTCGCTCGTTGCCAGTCTCGTTCTTCCACTTCCTTTTGACCAAGCCATACCCGAAACGATCCAAGTGTTTGTATCCGTACCGTATATCCAGGATGGTTTTTCATATGTGAAAAGCCAAGTTCATTCAACAAAGAAGTAACATATGCACTATGAATATCTCGCTTTTGAGCTTCTAATAAAATCGGTGTGAATTGCTGTAAATCTTTCGGCCCAAATAACGTTTTCTTAAATAAAATAAACTCGTAATCTCCTGTTTGAACGTTAGATAAAAATAAACTAACAGCTTCTTCAAAAGACTCCCATTCTTCCATTTCGTAATAGTAAATGGCATTCCATAACGCTACCACTGTTATGCTGTACTGATCTCCACACTGTGTTAATATTTTCTCTGCGCGCAATTTATAGGCAAGTGCTTTATCATATTTTTTATTGATTAAAGACGAAATAAATAAGCATAAATAAATTAGCCCGGACAACCAGCTATCTCTTACTTGTTCCGTCTCTTTTAATGCTTCTTCACCACAAATAATTGATTTTTCGTATGCACCTTGATAGCCATATAACACACATAAACCCATGTTCGGCTCTGCTTTTCCACGTGATACATTCAGTTCTTCCATAATCATTAAAGCCGTTTCGTAGCATTCTTTTGCTAACGAAGGTACATACATGTCCATTAGTTGAGCAGCATGACCTAACCGTATCCATCCACACGCTTCCACGAAAGGGGCTTGTAGTTTTATTCCTTGTTTAATTGCTTTATCAGCTAACCGTTTTGCTTCTTCTGGATTTCCCATAAACGACTCTACTAATGAAAGAAGTAGCTCTGTTTCACGGTGCGATTGTGGTAAGTGCCAAGCACCTTCCTCTTTTTGCTTGGATAGTAGTTTCTTTCTTGCAGCATTTAACTTTCCTGAACGGAGCATTATTCTAGCCTCGAGATTCCCTTGTATCGTCATGGAATCAAGCTGTTTTACTTTTTCGAACCATTTTTGTGCCTTTACCGCTTGACCAGAATTAATTAAGTTCTCCGCCATTAAATAGTATAATTGTTGCTCTTCTTGGGTGTTAATCTCGTCTGATCCCTTCATTAATTGAATTGCCTCAGCTAAAGCGCGTTCTGCTCTAATTGGTTGGATTGTGTCTAAATATATTTTTGTTATCCCGGCAAGAGAACGAATCATAACGAATGTGTCGTTTGCTTTGACCGCCATATTGTATGCTTCCCGATAGGACTGTTCTGCCTCCTCGTAGTAGCAACGGTAGCGATGAACCTCCCCTTCGTAAAACCACAATAAATATCTTTTATCTTTGATCCGTTTATCTATTTTCTTTAATTTTTCTAGTAAACTAGTTAGTTGGCCATATTCAATAAAACGGTTACCGTGCTGATGAATGATTGCCCCTACTTGTTCATAATCATTAATTTTTTCATAATGAGCAATTGCTTGGACGAACTCATCTTTCTGGACGTACCAACGAGCACATCGTTGTTGTAAATAATTATACTGACGAGCATCTTCCTTCAGTCTTCTTTCTAAAAACTCTTTAAAAAGCGCATGGTATCGATATTGCTCTTTCCCAATAGAGATGACAAAAACGCTCTTCTCGGATAAAGTTTTTAATAAATAATTGGAACCATTAATTCCTAAAACTTCATCACATAAGTCTCCAGTCATCACGTCAAAAATGGACGTTTGTTCTAAAAACTGCTGTACCATTGGGGTTTGTTTCATGAACACTTCATTCGCTAAATACTTAAATAAATCTTCTAGAGATTGAAGATGGTCAATTTGAAAAGAGTCTAATTCCATTTCTGTTTCAGAAAGACTTTGCGTTAATAGTCCTATTGCCATAACCCAACCTTCTGAAATTTTATAAATAAATTCGATTAACTCTTCCGAAAGGTCTAAACCAAAAATATCTTGTATTAATACTTCCACTTCTTCTTTTGAAAACACTAAATCGGTTTCATTCAGTTCGAGCATTTCATTTTTAACCTTCATTGGCGTAATAACTTCCCACGTCGGTTTCGTCCTAGTAATAAACACAATATGTAGGTTGTTTGGTATATGCTGAAGTAGCCAACTAAACCATGTTTCAATGTCTTGGTTAGATTGGACGTATTGAAAATCATCTATTACTAAAACGATTGATTCGTTTAGCTCTGACAACTCGTTAATAAAGAAAGAACTAATATTCCTAACTTCTTCTTCCCGTAAGTATCGATCCATCGTTTGTAAGTACGTTAACATTTTATCGCCGAATTCAGGTACTTTTTGTTTAATTGCATGTACAATATAACGGATAAACGGAATAACTTCATCATCATAAGTTGAGACAGTGTACCAGCAAGTTTCATATTCGAAAAAAGGGACAAATGATGAAATGACTGTACTCTTCCCATAACCAGGACCTGCGTGAACAATCGTTGCTTTATAATTAGTAATCGCTTTCATTTTTCTCGTTATTTTTGCCCTTCTTAACACTAGGTGATTTTGAAATATTGGTGGGGATATTTTCGTTAATAGAATTGGATCGAGCGAGGACATATTGGGACCTCCTATTTTTTCTGAATACTCTTTATATTATATTTTACCATAAAGTTGAGCTAGTTTTTAAAAAGAGGACAACTTTTTCACGTTGTCCTCTCCTCTCTTATACTTCTAATAAAAGCGCTGCTCCCATGCCTCCGCCAACGCATAAAGAAGCAATCCCTTTTTGAAGTCTACTTCTTCTTAACTCATGAATAAGACTCACTACTATTCTAGTACCTGTGCACCCTACTGGATGACCTAGGCTAATCCCACTTCCATTAACATTCACCTGGTGTCGATTTAATTGAAGCTCTTTCTCGACCGCTATGTACTGTGCCGCAAAAGCTTCATTAATTTCGAATAGGTCTACATCTTCTAGCTCCCACTCTATTTTCGATAATGCACTTTTAATCGCTGGAACTGGACCAATCCCCATCAACGTCGGTTCTACACCGGAAACATGAAAACTACGAATTGTAGCTAATGGTGTTATTCCTTTTTCCTTCGCAACTTCTTCTGCCATTAGGACTACAGCTGCTGCACCATCATTTAAACTAGATGCATTACCAGCCGTAACGGTACCATCATCTCGGAAGGCCGGTCGTAAACTACTTAATTTATCTATGTTTAATGAAGATTTAGGTCCTTCGTCTACAGAAATAACTTTCTCTCCCCTTCTTTCTTTTAATACAAGTGGAACGATTTCACTCTCAAATATTCCACTCTCTATTGCAGCACTAGCACGTTGATGACTTAATAACGCTAGTTCATCTTGTTCTTCTCTCGTAATCTCATATTTATCTGCTAATCTCTCTGCTGTTTCCCCCATCATAATATGATGTATCGGGTCTTCAAGCACTTCCCAAACAGAATCATATATTTGTGAATGTTGTAATCTGCTACCCCAACGTTGATTTTTTAATAAATATGGGCTAGAACTCATCGCTTCGACTCCTCCAGCAATAACAACGTCAGACATACCCGTTTGAATTTGCAAGGCTCCTGAAATAATAGCTTGTAGCCCTGATGCACATTGTCGTTGAATCGTATAACCTGTTACTTCTGGTGGTAAACCGGCTAGAAGTGCTGCTGTTCTTGCTGTATTAGGTTCATCTGTTCGTTGTATACATTGTCCTAATATCACTTCATTCACATCAGCATTACTTACATTACTATCTTTTAACACAGCTTGAATTACAGGTACTATTAAATCTGTTGGTTTTAAATTTTTGAAAGCGCCTCCAAAAGTTCCAATCGGACTGCGGCGTGCTGCCGCAATGACTACATTTCTCAACATATACCCCTCCGTTAAGCAGTATTTATAGGTTATAGACTACTCAATTCCTCCCAATGGCCAATAACGCATATTCACTTTCCCAACGATATCATCCATTTTCACAAAACCAAAGTGTCTACTGTCATAACTACCTAATCTATTATCCCCAATAACAAACAGATGACCTTTCGGTACTACTTCTTCCCCAGTTAAATCTTTTAATGTAAAGTTACCAGTGAGATTGTTACGAATCATATTATCTTTTTGTTCCTTTATAAAGTTTTCATTAATTGCTTTATCATTTATATATAATACATCGTTTAAATATTCTATTTTTTCCCCTGGTAAACCAATGACTCTTTTGACGTAAGGATCTGAGTTTTCTCCTTGCTTAAATACAACAATATCGAACCGCTTCGGCTCTTGTACATGATAAACAAACGTGTTGACTACTAATAAATTTCCTTCTTCTAATGTTGGCTTCATCGAATGTCCCTCGACTACATAATTCGAAAAGAAGCATATTCTTAATAAAATTAAGACGAAAAAAGATAAAAAGACTACTCTCCATTTGGTTATTTTGAAACGATTTTTGTTTTTCAACCGTCTTTCCTCCAAAATAGATTGTTTATTTATCCATATCGTAACATCTTCCCTAATAGTCTGACTACTTCTTTTTTCCTATTCGTCTCCAATTTTTATAGAATTTTGTAATTTTTTCTCTACAATTTTTCCTATGTACCATAATACAAACATTATAGTTAACATAATCGCAGTTTTTATCGGTTCTCTAATAAATGAAACGATATCGTACCCTATGTAGCTTATCGTAAAGATCATAACCATTTTCCCTGCAACGAGGGCTAGAAAGAATGTATGATATTTCATTTTTGATAACCCCGCAACTACGTTAATTAAAAATGATGGCGTGAAAGGAAAGCAGAAGAGTAAAAAAATAGGTCCAAAACCGTGTCTTTCAATCCAACTCATCGTACTTTTCACTTTTTCTTTTTCCAAAAACTTCTTTACCCAAGGTCGATTTCTTAATTTTTTTACAATTAAGAAGACGATACTTGCCCCTACAACTGTACCTGTCCAAGAAATAAGAAATCCGTACCACAGTCCAAATGCAGCAGCATTGGCCATTACAATTACAATTAACGGTAAAAAGGGTAAAAAGGCTTCTAACACTACTAGAAAAAAGCCTGGAAGCGGTCCAAACGATTTATATTCCTGCAATACATCTAATATATTTTCTAAGGTGAGCAATTCTTTTAATGTCTCTATTATTTCCATTATGTAACTCCTACTTTTTATAATAATCTCATTATTTATTTATTTTACACCTTTTTATAGACAGAATAAAACGGAAAAGACTAATTCGATATATAGAATTAGCCTTCTTACATTTTGGGTATCTACATTAGCTCGTATTTTTATAGAGTAATTTGTTTATGTCTGTAATTTTGTTCTTTCCTGTGTTTTAAAGTCAAGATGATACAGTTCTACTCGTTCTGTTTGTTTGCTTATACATGCGATAGCTTCATGTATGTCTGTAATCACTGTCATTCCGTAAATATGCTCCTGCTCTAAAACAATTGGATACATCGCTCCGTCCAATGAACCATAATAAATGCCATTACTGCCTTGATCCGTTACTAAAAAGTAAAAGCCTTCACTATCTTCTGTCCACAGTAAACCAGGGTTTACAGTAGCCCAGTGAAAATCTCCCTCTATTTCGTTACCGACTGAAATATCAAACTCACTCGTTAGACAAGTTAATTGTGTATACTGAAAATGATATATCCATACTCTAGATATTGGCACACCTTTATTATCCTTCTCGTACCCGACAAACCCTAATTTTTCTCCGTCTGGAGACCAAGTAGTCGAAGTAAAGAATCCATTACTATTCGTAAGTTTCCGTATTTCTTTCGTTTCTAATTCCAGTATGAATACGTCTACAACAGTTGTTGGTTGTGAAAATGCACAGGCAGAAAAAGCAATAAAACTTCCATCAGGTGACCAAACAACACTGTGATAGTTTCGGCATTCTCTTACTAGAGGTGTTAATTCATTTGTTTTGACATTTAGTAAAACAAGCTCTTCTGCCACTTTAGGATTAGTACCAATAGTAGAGAAAACTAGCATCTCTCCACAAGGAGACCAAACTGGATTTCTTACTCCACTTTCACAATGCGTTAATTGTTTCGCTTCTCCCCTATTAACATCTTTTACATATATTTGGGGCAATTTTGTTCGGTCTGATACGAAAACAAGCTTGTCCCCATCTGGCGACCAACGTGGTGATACTGTTTGATTCTCTCCATCCGTAAAAGGCATTATCCCATGAATTAAGTCTCCAATAAATATGTTAGAAACATAATCATTCTTTTCTTCCGATATCGTTGTTTGCACGTAGGCAAACTTTCTGTTTCTTTTATTCCACTGTGGATCCATCACTAATTTCTCTCCACTTTGAAATCCTCGTTTTTCTTTGCTCATACTTTGTACTCCTTTAGACATGGTAATAGACTTTTCCGAAACCCTTTATTTAAGCATACAAAGTTAATTAATATTATAAAAGCAAAAATAAATTGCATAAAGGGTTGTTTATCGTATAAAATAATATCGAACACACGTTCTTTCTCTAAGGAGGGTTTTATATGACGAGACTTTCATCAAAACAAATTAGTTTGTTTGAACAAGCTATTTATCTTCCATTAATTTTAATCGTGTTAGAAAAAGATTTAAAACATATTGAATCTAGTCCATTAAAATTAAAAGAACCTTATACGCTATTTTTAGAAGACGTCATGAAGAAAGTACAAATCCAATTACGCGACGTTAAACAGACGATGAAAAAGGAAAACTTACGTTTACAAAAATTAAAACAAGACGACTCTTTTACGCTTTACGCCTTTTTATTTGATGGGTACGAGGAACACCATAATTATTTTAACCCACGCATTCGTAATAAAGTAAATGAGTTATTAACCTATTTTTTTCTGCAAAAAGATAAAAATCAGCATGCTAATGATAAATTGGAACCGAATTAGACTGTTCCGTTTTTAATGATATATGCAATTCATTTTGACTATTTATACTAGCGTAAAATACATCATGAACGTTAGCTATTTTTTCTTGTAATAGTTTTTGGCGTAACCACGCTTCATTCAGCCCTTGGTATTCAAGGGCATCTACATACAAATTTCCTTCCAAAATAACAGGGATTTCAATTCCAGACTCCGGAACGTTCGTTAATACGTGTTCCGTACGAACATGCTCTTTTGGTGAGATGAGCTTTACCGATACTCACCATTAGATTCAATAAACGCTAATTGAACATCAGCAACATGAAATACATCTTTTTGGCGTAACATTTGCAGTACATTATCAATTGAATAATTGATCTTCTTCATGTTTTCTACTAAAAATTTCCCATTATGAACGACAAGTGTCGGTTCAAATGTTAACAGTCTTCCAATTGTACGATTTCTAATTTTCCAACGAACAATTATCTTTTGTAAAATAGCTATAGAAATAATGGCTCCAATAGTATGTACATGATTGATATTCGGATCTGCGATATCTGCACCAACGACCGAACCTAGAGTTAACACTACGAGAAAATCAAAAATTGGTAGCTCACCTATAGATCTTTTCCCCATATATATGCCTACAAGCAGCATAAGCGGCAAAATTGTAAAAATCCGAAAAACAACTTTTATTAAATCAGTAAAAAGTTCCAACGTATGAGACCTCCTTTCCTTATAGGGTTTTTCAAGGTGAAGGACTTCATTCGTTGGAACCGTAAAAACTTCCATTAATTCATTATTTTTTCTTTATACGTTGTGCTGAACTTGTATAGAAGAAGAATGGCCTCTCTGCAACATTAATCAATTGTTGCTTTTGTCTTAATTTAAATCGTAAATGAGAAGTTCTTAAAATTTGAGTTTTAAATGATTTTAATGACATTGGTATTTGTAGTGTTTTATTATTAGATAAATAGGCAATAGTATCGCCGTATTCATTAGCTTTTGAATCAATAATATGGTCAGGACAAATCCACATGCATTCCATCTTTCGTGGTGACATCGTCGGGAAAAAGAACAGTTCCTCCGCTAAGTTAATAACAATAGGTTGCTTGTGAGTAATTCCAGTTATAACTTTCGTCGATTCTTGACTGCCTTGTAAGCTTGTACCTGAATACCAACAGTTTTGATTGATAATATACTTCGGGTGCTGCTCCACTAAATACTCTCCGTCTGTTTCTATCACTCTCGAAATCCATACTTTATTTACTTTTTCCGGTACGATAGCGATAGTGTTTTGATTAATTAAATATTCTTTCTTCACACTAATCTTCCTTTCACTATTTTTTAAACAATACCAATAAAGTAAAATTTAATACAAACCAAGAAAATAATACCATATTACTACATCTTTTTGCACATTATTTTATAAAATTACAAATTATAATTATAGTTCGACAAAACAATCGATTGTGGATGCATCCATAACTGGTAAGGATTCTTGCTGACATTTGCACTCGGTTAAATATTTTCTAAAAATTTAAAATGTTATTGATTTTATTTAGCGAACTCCATATAATATAAAAAAGGCCTCGAGGTGAAAGACTCATGAAAAATGAAAAGTCTTATACGGAGTTAATGAAGTCGAAAGCCCAAGAGAAACGAGTGTCACGGGAAAGTTTTATGGTAAATATGTATGTTCAGATGGTAATTGACGAGGCAATTTTCTTATTTCAGAAGCAACGGTTTTTAGAAAAAATTGACGCTGCTATCGATGCGAATAACAAAGTATTATTTCAATCTTTAAGTGCTGAATATCAGGCGTTTGTTCATCAGTGGGAAAAATAGTAAAAAAAGAAGCCTAATTTGGCTTCTTTTTCATTTGATTAAACCTGATGTGGAGGGTGAACCGTGAGTGGAACGGAGCGGAAGACACTTGACTCCTCGAAAATGCTATCGCATTTTCTTCGTGCGATGTAATGCTGCCGAAGCCTTCCTTGTCCTGCGGGATGTAGAGGGAAGGTCGAGACCCCACAGGCGCAGCCGAGGAGGCTCGAATTCACGAAAAGCGGAAGCGCATCGATCTGGCCCGTACAAACTGGAGCAGTCCGGTAGGAGATAAAGGAAACGCTTTGGGAAACGTTAGTTGAGTTGATGTTGACTTATCGTACGGACGGACTGGGAAGTTTGATTGGGCCAATGCGCTGGAGCTAGACATCTCCCCGCGGCGACGCACAGGACGTGCTAGTGTCGACCGTGCGACAGGACGTCGCGGTACGGTCGGCCAAGCAAGTGTCTGCAGCGAAGTGAAACGGACTAACTTAAAGCCAATCTAGAAAGTGAAAACTATTATACTGTTCACGAATGAACCTACTTGTACAAAATTTCACTTGCATAGGTGTCGCCCCTGAAAATAGCATACATATAAGTTAGTTCATTCTATAATGTTCGACTAGAGAGCCAACAGATTGTTAGTTTGTTTCTTCCGTATAGTTCTGAATAAAATAGATACGATCTACCATTGGTGGATGTGTGTATCGAAAGATTTTTATTAACGTTGGTGGGTTAACCTCGCTCAGACCAGCTTTCGTTATTTCTTGAAAAGCACCAATTGCAGCATCTTGATTACCAGTTAGTTCAATCGCATAAACATCAGCTGTATGTTCCATATGCCTTGAAACATAATTCGTAACAGGGCTAGCTGCGAATAAAATAACAGAGATTAATAACAACAATATCGGCAAAGATGCGAATTCTTCCATTCTCTGTATACGCATCTGTCTTCCCCACTTTTTAAGCATAAGCTTTGTCAGCCTGTATACGAGATAAAATACACCAAGAGAAAAAACAATGTACCCCGTAACTCCCAGTGTAACGTGGTGCAATACGTAATGACCCAGTTCATGTGCCATAATAAATAATATTTCCTCTTCATGCAGCCGTTGTAACAGGGTATCCCACAACACTATTCTAGAATTACCACCTACACCAGTTACATAAGCATTGATGGAGTTCGTTTTTTCGGACATGTTTACTTCCCAAACTCGATCAGCACTAACATCCACTTCACTTGCAAGGGCTAAAATTTTCTCCTCAAGCTGTTTATCTTTCATTGGATAAAAATCGTTATATAAAGGGTCAATCAACACAGGTTGAATGTACATGAAGAAAAAGACGAACGGAATAAATAAAATCCACGTAATAATCCACCAATATTTTTGAAATCGGCTCATTAAAAAATAAACAACGATAATGACAATCCAAAGTAATACTAAACCTTCCCAAAAACTAATTAGCTGATCTTGAATCCAATCTGGTAAAGGTTGAATCGATATTTGGTATTGCCTAGCAAAATAATAACGGAAAAGCTTTAATGGCAAGATAGCTAGTGTTGTCCAAAATGAGAACCAAAAAATAAATATACCTGCTTGCAATATGCGAAATCTTGTAATTTTTTCAGCCCATTGTTGAAACGTTTTACTGAAGCCTAAAAATAAAATGGCTCCATAGACAAACCATTCGTAAGGATACGATAAAAAATAAAAGAAGTTACGTATTTTCGAATATTCGTTAGCTAACATTATCTCCTTTTCAGTCATAAATGTATGTGGATCTGCCCTCGTACCGATTAACTCTTGCGGAAGAGAACTATCTGCTATGTACCATAAATAAACGTATAGCATTATCGCATACACAATGAACGGAATGATTCCCCACTTCATCAACTTCTTCATTAGCATTTCTCCTATTGTCATAGTAGTAACCGTGGCATTCAAACAATGTTCATTCTTTTCTACATAAACCTATATAACTCCTTTTTTTCATCGCTTATGATAAAGGTGAAACTTTGTTACCGTCCGTTAACTACACTTAACATCCTTGATTCTATTGCAGGAAAGGAGAGATTGCGGTAGGTTACACCGATAGCTTACAAAATGTTAAAAAGAGGTGTTATGCATATGAAAAAATGGTATTGGGTTTGTGCTCTTATTCTTATTTTAAGTATTAGTAGTGGAATTTATTACTTTTCTGTTTATCGAGTCCTTGCGATGGAATTACCCGAAAATATTATGCTAGAAACACATGATGGAGAAATCGTTTCTTTAAATGAAACTGGTAAAGTAAGAATACTAGAGTTCATATATACAAAATGCCCTGATATTTGTCCTGCAACTACCATCCATATGAATAATTTGAAAGAAGATTTACGTGCCCTTGGGATCACTGCTGATGATGTTGAATTTTTAACGATAACAATTGATTCAAAGCGAGATACAAAAGAGGTGCTTGCTTCATATGTTGAGACATTTAATATTGATACAAATGACGGATGGAAAGTATTACGTGGGAATGAAGAAGATATTCGTAGCTTAACGAACGAGTTAGAGTTTTATTATCAAGATCCAGGAAACGGAATGTTTACTCATACCTCTACAACTTATTTGCTAAATCAACAAAATCAAGTAGTTGAAATGTTCGGAATGGGAAATAAAGGATTCAAACCAGAAAAAGTATTACAAAGCATTAAAAAATTACTATAAAAAAATTTGGAGCTAGTAGCAGTTCTTACCCTGCTACTAGTAATGCATATAAGCTAACGATAGCAATAGAAGAGAGCACAACAATTATAATATTAGCTCCAAAATATGCAACAATAAACGCAGCAAAAACTCCGACAATTCCGTACCAAATATCTGGATTGATAGTAAAAACTCCAGGAATAATAAGGGCGCCTAAAATGGCAAAAGGAACGTTTTTTAGCACACCTTGTAAAAAAGGTGGTAGCTCTTTTCCTTGGAACATAATAAAGGGCAATAATCGTGGGAGATACGTAACAACCGCCATTCCTATAATCATCATAACAATCATACTATTCACGACTTATTTCCCTCCTTTTTTGTTCCACCCATTCAATACCGACAGCGCTAATTAACGTTGCTACAATAATTGCCCAACCTTGTGCCATTTGAAGAACATGGACAAATAAAGCATTAAAAAGGGCAGCAGTAGCCGCTAGATAAATAACTTTACGACTTTTTTTCATTGATGGTACGAGTAACCCGACAAACATAGCATACAGCGCAATTGACATACTATCTTGTAAAGTAGTAGGTAAGCTTCCACCGACGATATGTCCAATTCCAGAAAAAACAACCCAGCTTGAATATGAAATAATTATGAGACCTAACATGTAACTAGTATGTAGTCTACCTTCATTTGTAGCTGCAACTGAAAAGGTTTCGTCCGTTATCCCAAAAGAATAAAGGGCTTTTTTCCACTTTTTATCGTTTTCTACTTTTTCATTTAACGTTGTACTCATTAAAAAGTGACGAATATTTACGATAAAAGTAGTCATGACAATTTCAAATACTCCCGTTCCAAGAGCAATCATATTGAGGGCCATGTATTGAGCAGCCCCTGCAAAAACAAAAATACTCATCATCAACGTTTCCATTAAGTTTAAATCGACCGATTTTGCAAGCAATCCAAATGTAAGAGCAACAGGCATATAGCCAATTGCAATCGTTACACCTGCTTGTAACCCTCTCCGAAAAGGTGTTGGATTGCTAACAAGCACCGATGAAGTTGCCATGCTTTTTCCCCTCCTCTAATAGTTTAATTGTTTATTAATATACTAATCATTCAACTGAAAGTAAATAGGAAACTTTAACGCAATGCTATTAAAAAGCACTAAAGCTAATCAGTTGTCACTCTTTTTTAACACACATACTATCAAAATATTAGAATTTATATAAACTATTGAAAAAAACATGGTAAAATATAGCTACTTTTAACTTACTTGGAGGCCTCCAAATGATAGAACAACAAGAATACGATAGAATCTTAAAATATATGAAAGATATTGAATTCGCCTTAGATGTTTCTTCTATTGTTGCAATTGCTGATCGAACTGGAAAAATAACTTATGCAAATGATAAATTTTGTGAAATATCACAGTATCCCCGTTCTGAATTAATAGGGAAGGATCATAATATCGTTAACTCTAATTACCATCCGAAAGAGTTTTTCAAAGAAATGTGGAAAACAATTGGCTCGGGTAAGGTGTGGAAAGGCGAAATTAAAAATAAAACAAAAAACGGTAACTATTATTGGGTTGATACGACTATTGTTCCTTTTTTAGACGAAAATGGAAAAGTATATCAATATGTATCGATTCGAAATGATATTACAAAGCAAAAAGAAATGAGTGAACGAATAGAATATGCTGCCTACCATGATTCCATAACTGGACTACCGAACAAACGATATTTAGATGAACAACTCGAAAAAGAAATTGAAAAACATTATACAGAAAAATCACACTTCGCACTAATGTTTTTAGACTTGGATAATTTTAAATTAGTCAACGATACATTAGGTCATCATGAAGGAGATTTATTTCTGAAAGAGCTTGCTAATCAACTCATTTCTGCAAATATACGAGACTCATTTATCGCAAGAAGGAGTGGCGATGAATTTATTATCATTGTTAGGAATGTAAAAGAACAAAAAGAAATAGTCCAAGTAGCGAAAAAAGTACTTTCCATTTTTAATACTGGATTTGCTAAAAATAAAACATATAAAAATATAACAGGTAGCATTGGAGTAAGCGTCTTCCCTTGTAACGCAAACAATTCTCAAAACTTATGCAAAAAGCAGATATTGCGATGTATCATGCAAAATCAAAAGGAAAGAATTGTTTAACATTCTATGAAAAAGATATGGATTTACAAACGAAAAAATTCTTCTCGATTAGCGAAAACATGAGACAAGATTTATATACGGACAAGTTCTCCCTTCATTATCAACCGCAATTTGACGCCCTTACAAAAGAACTCGTCGGTATTGAGGCACTTCTTCGATGGGAAGATAAAGATGGTAATAACATACCACCAAGCGTCTTTATCCCTATTGCCGAAGAATCCGATTTAATTGTTGATTTAGGTATATGGGTTTTAAGAAAGGCAACTTTTCAAAACGTAGAATGGCAACATAAAGGTTATCCGAAAGTCCCGATATCTGTGAATGTTTCCGTTAAGCAAATAAATAATCAAGATTTTATTGTGAAACTAAAGGAAATTTTGTATGAAAGTGGGCTCGAGCCAAAATATTTAAATCTTGAAATTACAGAAACATTTATGTACGAAAAAGAGAATGCAATGAATTTTATTAATGAGATTAAAAATTTAGGCATAAGTATCGCCATTGACGATTTTGGAACAGGTTACTCGTCCCTCCAATATTTAATTGACATGCCAATGGATGTTTTAAAGATTGACCGTGCGTTCGTTAAAGAAATTGAAAGTAATCCAACTAAGATGGGTTTATTGAAAGGTATTTTATCCATCGCCCAAACTTTAAATATTAAAACGGTTGCTGAAGGGGTAGAACTAGAAAAGCAATATGATTTATTAAAGGAAAATGGCTGTAATATTATACAAGGTTATTACTTTTCTAAACCGAAATCAAAAGATGAAATTGAAAGCCTTATATTTTCTAAATAGAAAAAACGGTAATGGGAAAGTCCCATTACCGTTTTTTCTCTATTATTTACCTTTAAATACTGGAGGTCGTTTTTCTTGAAACGCTTGTAATGCTTCCACTCGGTCCTCTGTTGGAATAATCACTTCGTATGCTTTTCGTTCTATTTGTAGACCTGTTTGCAAATCTACATTCATCCCTTGTTTAATCGCAAATTTAGCTTGTTGCACGGCGAGTGGGCCATTTCGGGTAAACTCTTCTGCTAAGGATTTAGCTTCTTCTAGCAATTCTGCTCGTTCATTTACTAATCTAGTAATTAATCCCCAGTTGCTTGCTTCTTCAGCTGTAAACCTTCTGGCCGTAAGTATTAATTCTAGTGCCTTTGATTCCCCAACAATTCGTGGTAATCTTTGCGTTCCACCAGCACCAGGAATAATTGCTAAACTTGTTTCCGTTAATCCCATTTTCGCATCCTTCACAGCTACTCGGAAGTCACAGGCTAATAACAATTCCATACCTCCGCCAAAAGCAAATCCATTAATGGCAGCAATAGTCGGTTGTGGAAGATTAGCAATCGAACTAAACACTTCTCCAATTTTATATACATTTCTTCTTACTTGCTGTTCTGATAATGTGCGCCTTTCCTTCAAATCAGCGCCAACACTATAAGCTTTCTCCCCTGCAGCTGTAATAATAACGACTCTAACTTCTGGATTAGATCGTAATGTTTCAGCTACTTCCCCTAAGTTTACTAACATATCATAGTTAAATGCATTCATCGCATCTGGCCTATTTAATGTAACAGTTGCTATATAATTTTCGATATGAACGTTAATATAAGACATGTTGATCGCCCCCTTCAATTGATAGCGCTTGCACTAACCTACTTATTTCTCCAAAGAAAGGCGATAATCCTTCTTTATTTTAATTTGTAGCTCTACCTTTGTTACACACCTAATTTTTCTTTTAATGCTCTTCTTAATATTTTTCCTGTCGTATTTTTAGGTAATTCCTCTAAAAATTCAATTGAACTCGGGACTTTATATTTCGCTAACGATTGCTGGCAATACCCGATAAGTTCTTGCTCTGTCACATCATTTTTTGAAACGACGAAGCACTTAACCGCTTCTCCAAAATTAGCATCAGGTACACCTACAACAGCCACTTCAACGACATCCGGATGATTATATAATACTTCTTCTACTTCACGAGGATAAACATTATATCCTCCTACGATAATCATGTCCTTTTTACGATCCACAATATAGAAATAGCCATCTTCGTCTGTTTTTGCCATATCACCTGTATACAGCCATCCATCACGAATTGCATGAGCTGTTTCTTCCGGCATATTGTAATACCCTTTCATCACATTCGGACCTCTTACAATTAGTTCTCCAACTTGTCCGTTCGGCACTTCCTCACCTAGCTCATTAACTACTTTATTTTCAACATTCACTATACTCGTTCCTATAGACCCTGCCTTTCTAGGTCGATCTAGCGGGTTGAAGCAAGTAACAGGTGATGCTTCAGACAAGCCATAGCCTTCGGAAATAATAACGTTAAACTTTTTCTCGAAATTTTTGAGAAGTGCTACTGGCATAGATGCTCCACCTGAAATACATAATCTTAAAGATTGGAAGTCTTCTACTTTGCCACCTTCGTACTGAAGTAGGAAATTGTACATAGTAGGAACACCCGCGAATACAGTTGCTTCGTGTTTTTTTACAACATCAAAAATCGATTGAGGACTAAACCTCGGAACAATAATAACTGTTGCACCATTCATTAAAGGTGCATTAAGTGCTACTGTTAAACAGAAGACGTGAAACATAGGTAAAGTTGCTACGACCCGATCACTTTCATTCATCTTCAAGAAATCAGCAACATCTTTCGCATTACGATAAAGATTACGATGAGTTAGCATTGCACCTTTCGGTTTACCAGTCGTACCGGAAGTATAAAGAATAACCGCAATGTCATCATCCTTTAATTCGGGGCCGCTATAGTCATATGTACCTTGCATTAGCACGGATGTAAACGCTTTTAATTTCGGAAAAACTGAAAATTGTTCTACTGGCAAATCTTTTGCCTTTTCTTTTCCATCAGGTGTTTCACAAACGATATAACTTTCTACTTTCGGTAGCCTTACATGTAGCTTCTCAAATAGAGGTACTAATAAGTCAAGCATAATAACTGCTTTTACGTCTCCATCATTTAAGATGTAACAAATTTCTTCAGGAGTATAAATTGGATTTACCGGAATAACAGTTGCACCTAAACGAGCTGCACCGTACATGCCAATAATATAGTATGGTGAATTGCCTAGTAAAAGAGCGATATGGTCCCCTTTTTTAATGCCCATGTTCTCTAAGCCAGACGCAAAGGCATTGATCGCTGCATTTAATTCTCCATACGATTTAGATTCCCCTTCAAACATATACGCAACCTTTGTCGGTTTATCCTGTGCCGTTTGTCTCAATTGTGAAGATATATTCATTTCGACTCCTCCCCTTCGTCTTAATTGAATGAATAATCATTCATTTTATTTCACTACTATTATAGGACAATAAGTGCTACTTTGTCATTATTTAAATTATTTAAAAAGGTGGATTTGTCTTAAATTTTCCAATATAGAGAAAAGGGAAAGAGGTTCCTAAATGATGAACCTCTTTAATAAATTAGTATATAAGATTTAACACTTCTTCCTTCGTTACATTTCCGAAATAATGTTTTACATCAATTGTTGAGAAAGCATCGTCTAATGCAGACTTTTCATATTTTACTCCAACTAGTTTCTCTTCTATTTCGGCTACGTCCCCAACTCCAAAGAAGTCACCGAAGATTTTACATTCTTGGATTAATCCTTTTTTCACTTCTAGACGAATATCGATTTGACCGATAGGGAAACGGTGAGAGTGTTGAACATTAAATGCTGGTGATTTCCCGTAATTCCAATCCCAGTTTTGATAACGTGCTTTGGAGATTTCGTTTATTTTTACCCAATCCTCTTCTGTTAGCTTATATTCCGGTATATCATCACTTTTAAAAATTGCCTTTAATAGTAGTTCTCTAAACTGTTCAATTGTTATATCATCAGTTAAAAACTCTTTAATATTTGCGACACGGCTACGAACAGACTTGATACCTTTAGATTCGATTTTATCCTTTTTAACTTTTAATGCCGAAACGATATTTTCCATTTCTGAATCAAATAATAACGTACCGTGGCTGAACATACGACCTTTCGTCGAAAATTGAGCATTACCAGAAATTTTTCTCCCTTCAGCTAGAAGATCATTTCTTCCACTTAATTCTGCGTTCACACCTAAACTTTGTAACGCCTCCACAACCGGGGCAGTGAATTTTCTAAAATTGTGAAAGCTTTCCCCGTCGTCCTTCGTTATAAAGCTAAAATTCAAGTTACCTAGGTCATGGTAAACAGCCCCACCACCAGATAATCGACGAACAACATGAATACCATTTCCTTCTACATACTCTGTATTAATTTCTTCTATCGTATTTTGGTTTTTACCAATAATGATGGAAGGCTCATTAATGTAAAAAAGTAAATATGTATTATCGATGTTTAAGTTTTTTAACGCGTATTCCTCAATTGCTAAGTTAATTCTAGGATCTGTAATCCCCTGATTATCAATAAATAACATGTTATATCTTTCCTTTCTGCCAAGTAAACCCAGTAGTTGCTAGTTTTACATTTCCTTTATAAATTGAAGTTGCTTCTTCTAGTAATTGGTCATGTTTACCGAAGTGTGGTAAATGCGTTAACAATAGTTGTTGCACATTTGCATTCTGTGCAATTTTTGCAACATCGTGACTATTCATATGACCACCACTTTTTCCATCTTGGTTAGCATACAAATTGCATTCTGCAATTAAAAAGTCAGCCCCTGTACTGAATGGGATAAAAGAATCTTGATAGCTGGAATCAGCCGTATAAACAATCGTACTATCCTCAGAAGAAATTTTCATTGCATAACAGGATACAGGGTGGCTTGTTTTTAAAAACTGAACGGAAAATGGTCCAATAGTTAATGTTTCTTCTGGATTGTACGCAATACCAGTTGTAACCTTTTGGTGAGTAAGTTTTGAAAAAGCTTGTTCGTCTTCCCTATGCCCATATATCGGTAAGGTTGGTAGTTCATTACCTAAAAATGTTTGAATTAAGCGAGCGTATTGTAATACACCAATATCAGCAATATGATCTTGATGATAGTGGGAAATTAGAACTGCATGAAGCTCATTTGGTTTTAAATAATTTTGTAATTGAGATAAGACTCCACTACCACAATCTACTAATAGATTGAATCCGTCTTTTTGAAGTAAATATCCTGATGTTGCACTATTAACTGCTGGATAACCACCCCAATAACCTAGTACAGTTAACTTCAATTTATGCACACTCCTAATGTTATATTTTACGCTTCTATTATCTTGAATGGGTTGCTATAACAAGCATATTTCTACAGTAATAGTTTATCATATCAATATTATTTATCCTATTTCCACGATTATTTTTAATATTCATTTTTAAATTGTTTTAAAACAGTTGTTGACAGTACAAGTTCTGTTATAGTACAATTACAACAAATATAAGGCAAAGGGTGACCTTCATGTTAATAAAAATGACAGAATTCTTAAAAAACTTACCTGCGAAGAAATGTGTAGAATGTCAGAAGGAAATTGAAGAACAGCATGAATGTTATGGTAATCAATGCAACAGTTGCTTAGAAAGTCAATTAAGGTAAGACTTATTAAACGCAAAAAGCCAACCTTTCTATGATGAAAGGTTGGCCTTTTTCTATATCGTAACCCCTTGTTTAACCGTTGAATCTCGTACGATTAACTGCAAATCAAATTCATAAACCTCTTGCTGGTTGTAACGTTTTGTACGCAACTTTTCCATTAGAATAGATACTGTTTTTTCAGCCATAAGATCGACTGGCTGATGAACTGTTGTAATGGTAGGATCAAGTAAATTAGATATTGCTTGATTATCGAAACCAACTACAGCTAAATCTTCTGGAATGTTATATCCAATACATTTTGCTTCAGAAATGATTCCTGCTGCAACTTCATCTCCCCCAGTAAAAATTGCAGTAGGTCTATCTTTCCATTTAACAATCTCATTTACAATTCTTCTCCCATCCTCAATTGTGAACGCATTGTTAAATGTAAAGTGCTCATTAAACTTAACTCCATGCTCAAGTAGTGCTTGTCTGAATCCTTCTTCTCTTCCTTTCGAAACATTACTTCTGTATCCCCCGGTACAGTAAGCAATACGATGATGACCTTGTTCTAATAAATGTTTTGTCGCTATGTATCCGCCATATTTTTGGTTTAATTTAACGGTCGGTACATTTGCACAATCGTCAAATTCGTTACATAAAACAATTGGCCCATAGTGTAAATATGGTTCAATTAGTTTCCAGTCGTTTTGAATGGAAGTTAGGATAATACCGTCTACTTGTCTTGTTTTTAGTAGATCTAAATATTCGAGCTCTTTTTGCTCCGAATATTTAGTTTGACAAACGATTACTTGATACCCATGCTTAGCTGCTTCCATTTCCATGAACTCAACTAGTTGACTAAAAAACGGATTCATTACTCTCGGTATTAATAATGCAATAATACTTGTTTTTTGATTACGTAAACTACGTGCAGAAGAATTCGGCACATATCGTAACTCACTCATTGCATCTAGTACCTGTTTTCTTTTCTTATCTGAAACATAGGGGTGATTATTAATGACACGTGAAACTGTTGTACGTGATAGTCCAGCAAGCTTTGCTACATCTTCAATCGTCGCCACGAATCCCCCACCTACCAAAAAAGTTAATATTTCAATAGAATAATTGAAATCGTTTTCATAAATATTAGTATAGTAGATTATGAAAAGGTTTTCAATATATTTTTTGAAAAATACTCCATTACAAAGTTATTTTAATTTAATATGGTAACGTTTTACTCTCGTGATTAATGAGTATTATATCCATTTTCATACATAAAAATATTATATTGTTATAAGGGAAATAAACATACAAAATAAAAAAGACACATAGCAGAAAGAACTATGTGTCCCATGGTATTAACCCATTATATTATATCCAGAATCAACGTAAATAACTTCTCCCGTTACACCACGAGAAAGGTTACTTAAAAACGCAACGGACATATCTCCAACTTCTTCTTGCGTCACATTACGCTTTAACGGAGCTGTCTCTTCAATTTTATGAAGTATTTTGTTAAATGATGGTACACCTTTTGCCGCAAGTGTACGAATAGCCCCTGCAGAAATTGCGTTAATACGAATGTTATCCTTACCTAGGTCGACTGTCAAATATTTTACAGACGCTTCTAATGATGCTTTTGCAATCGCCATCACATTGTAGCCTTCCACTACTCGTTCAGCTCCAAGATACGACATCGTAATAATAGAGCCTCCTTCTGTCATAAAAGGCTTTGCTTCTCTAGCAACTGCAATTAAAGAATAAGCACTAGTGTCTTGTGCGAAGGCATAGCCATCACGAGACGTATCAATAAATTGTCCTTTTAAGTCGTCTGCATTTGCAAAAGCAACGGAATGAACGACACCATGAATAGTTCCAACTTCTTGTCCAATAGTAGTAAATGCTTTTTTAATACTTTCGTCATTATTTACATCACATTCGACTACCATTTTAGCTTCATATCCATTATCCGCAAGCATTTTATTAATTCTGCCTAATGAACGTTCTTTACGATAGGTGAAAATAAGATTTGCTCCTACTTTATACAAGGATCTTGCTACTCCCCACGCAATGCTACGTTCATTTGCTACACCCATCACTACGATATTTTTACCTTTAAGTTTTAATAAATCTTCCATTTTATCCTCCTGAAAACTAGTTTCGTCAGTTTATAATATCTACTTTTAGTACCTGTTACTAATATTATATCATATGTGTGATGTTGATATCTATTGTTGAGGAATAAAATTATGAATTATAGCTAGAGTATTTCCGTTAATAAAAAAATAAGGCCAAAAAGCTAGCTCTACCAACTTTTTCGACCTTCTCTTTTTTACGTGGTTGCTAAATGGGAGAGAACTAATTTTACAGCCTCTTCTCCTTGGTCTATACAGTCTGGGACTCCTAGACCTTCATATGAGCTTCCTGCTAAAATTACACCAGGCATTACTTTACCTAATGAATCTTTTACCTCTTTGATTCGATCTTTATGACCGACATTGTATTGTGGCATCGCTTTTTTCCATCTCGTAATTAGCGCAAAGTCTGGTTCTTGAGTAATGTTCATTATTTTCTTTAAATCATCCATCACGACACGTTTTATAATCGTATCGCTTTGCTCGACTATTGCTTCTTCTCCAACACGACCTACGTAGCATCGAAGTAACACTTTCCCTTTTGGCGCTGTGTGTGGCCATTTTCTATGTGTCCATGTACATGCTGTTATGGAAAAGTCGCTATTACGTGAGACAACAAACCCCGTCCCTGACATTTTCTCTTGAATAGCTGATTCGTCAAAGCCGAGAGCTACTGTTGCAACTGAAGTGGACGGCATTTTTTCTAAATTGTGCATGGAGGGGAGCGATTCAAACATACTTGCTGTTACAGAGTGAGGAGTTGTAACTATTACACTATCACATTTTATTGCATCTCCATTACTCAACTTTAAACAATAGCCTTTTTCTGTTTTATCTATATTTAATACTTTAATAGTGCGTAGTATTTGTACATCATGTAATTTTTCCTCTAAAGTATCGATCATCTTTTGTAAGCCTGTAGTTAATGTCTGAAACATTCCTACTTTATTCTTTGGGGCTGGTGGCATTGTTTGCTTCATTCCTAATATAAGACTACGATGTTTTTGTTCTACCTTTTGAAATTGAGGAAAGGTCGCTTGTAAACTTAATTGGTCGATATCTCCAGCGTATATTCCAGATAGAAGGGGCTCTATTAAGTTTTCTACCACCTCTCCTCCAAAACGTCGGCGAAAAAAGCTCCCAACAGATTGATCACCTTTTTCTTTACTTGTTGGTAAGATTAGATCGCCAGCTGCCCTTACTTTTCCTAAAGGTGAAAATAAGCCTGTTGTGACAAACGGAGACATTTTTGTTGGTATTCCCATAACTGCTCCATCGGGAATTGGGTATAGTTTTCCTTTTAATAGAATAAAAGAAGTACCTGATGTATTCCTAACTTTTTTCTTTTCTAATCCTAATTCTTTTATAAGTCTTGAAGCACTTTCCTTCCTTGTAAGAAAAGAATCCGGACCTTTCTCAATAATATAACCATCTTTTGAAACGGTTTGAACCTTTCCACCTAAACGACTTGTAGATTCGACTAGAGTTATACTAATAGGTAGCTTGTTTGCTTCTATTTCTTTTTGTAAGTAATAAGCTGCGGAAAGACCCGTTATTCCCCCACCAACGATGACTACCTTCTTTTTTTCCTCACTCATCCTATATCGCCTTCTTCTCAAAATTAAAATTAACATTGAAAAAAGAAGAGCTAGTTTTTTATTCATCATAAAAACTAGCACCAACATTCCCTTTTCAATTAATTAGGAGTATTTAATTATCTTGTATGTTTCTTTAACAGTTCTAATACAGTTGTTCCCATAGCATCGATGAATAGTGGTTGCGTATTAGGCATTTCAGGACGATAATATTTTGCTCCTAATTCATCTGTCACTACTTTACATTCATAATCATTGTCATATAGTACTTCTAAATGGTCAGAAACAAAGCCTACAGGTGCATATACGAAAGAAGTATATCCTTTTTCCTTATACAATTCACGAGTAATATCCTGTACATCAGGACCTAACCAAGGTTCAGGAGTATTTCCTTCGCTCTGCCAAGCAATATAATAATTATTAATGCCTGCCTCTTTTGCGATTAAATCTGCAGTTTCTTGTAACTGATCTTGGTAAGGGTCACCCATTTTAAGTATTTTTTCAGGTAAGCTATGTGCTGAAACAATTAATACAGCTTTTTCTCTTTCAGCAGTATCCATGTTACTAAAAATTTCTTTAATCTTCTCAGACCAATATTGAATAAATTTAGGTTCCGTATACCAACTTTCAACCGAATGAATAATTGGGCCACCAAGCTTTTCCGCTTCTTCTTTTGCACGACCATTATACGATTTAATGCTAAAAGTAGAGAAATGAGGAGCTAAAACGATACTTACTGCTTCTTCTATTCCGTCCTCATGCATTTGTTTAACCGCGTCTTCAACAAATGGTTCAATATGCTTTAATCCTAAGTACATTTTAAATTCGATGTCATCTTGAACTTCATTTAAATGTGCACATAAACTATTTGCTTGTTCTTTCGTAATATGTGCTAACGGAGAAATGCCCCCAATAGCGTCATATCTATCCCTTAAGTCTTGTATCATTTCATCTGACGGTGTTCTCCCGTGACGAATATGAGTATAGTATGGAACTAGATCTTCTTCTTTATATGGGGTTCCGTATGCCATCACTAATAATCCCATTTTTTTCTTTGCCATTATTTGTACACCTCTTATTTTTGTTTAGCTACTACTGAACTAGAATAGTCATGAATAAAGGCTGTTAGTCTTTTCAATACTGCCGGATCTACTTCTGGGAATACTCCATGTCCAAGATTAAAAATATGTCCTGGTTGTTGCAATCCTTGGTCAATGATCTCTTTCGCACGCTCTTCAATAACTTCCCAAGGGGCCTTTAGTATCGTTGGGTCTAAGTTACCTTGAACAGCTTTCGTAATTCCTCTCTCTCTTGCTTCTTGGATTGGTAGACGCCAATCTAATCCAACAACATCAATTGGGAGGTCATGCCAATCATTTACTAAATGGCTAGCACCTACTCCATGCATAATTAATGGAACATTTTCTTCGCGAAGTTCACTAAAGATGCGATGCATAACTGGCTTTATAAAAGTTCGGTAATCTGCAACATTTAATGCTCCGATCCAAGAATCAAATACTTGAACGGCACTTGCCCCTGATTTAATTTGGGCTTTTAAATAACGAATAGTCATATCCGCTAGTTTGTCCATTAATGTAAACCATGCCTTTGGTTCTGAATACATGAATGCCTTCGTATTCGTATAGTTGCGAGAAGGGCCCCCTTCAATCATATAGGATGCTAACGTAAATGGAGCGCCTGCAAATCCAATTAAAGGAACATCTAATTGTTCTTCTGTTAAAAGTTTAATTGTATTTAGCACGTATGAAACGTCTTCTTCTGGTGTAATTTCACCTAATTTTTCTACGTCTGCAATGGAACGAATTGGATTATCAATAACAGGACCGATACCTGCTTTGATTTCAACATCTACACCAATCGCTGGAAGCGGACTCATAATATCTTTGTAAAGAATTGCTGCGTCTACATTATATTGATCAACTGGAAGTTTTGTAACGTATGCACAAAGCTCTGGTTGATGTGTAATTTCAAATAAGGAATATTTCTCTTTTATTGCTCTATATTCTGGCTGAGAACGCCCTGCCTGTCTCATGTACCAAACTGGTGTATAATCTGTTTTTTCTCCTCGACATGCTTTTAAAAATGTGTCATTTATATTACGCTTACTCACTTTATTAACCCCTTTCCTATTCAACCATCAATACGATTTACTTTCGATCAACTCGCCTTTTTACACTATACCGATAATTTTTGAGAATGTATAGCGAACTGACCGTTTGTTCAAAAATTTGACGAAAAGAACCAAAAGCGGAGGCGGCTCGTTTAGGCCCAATCAAACTGGAGTTTTTCCGCAGGAGATAAAGGAAACACAGCGAACGTTAGTGAGCTGATGTTGACTTATCGTACGGAGGAAAAGTGAAGTTTGAGCCGGGCCGTACAAACTGGAGCCACCTCCGCACTTTTTCCCTCTCACGGTCTTATCTAAAAGTAGGTGTAACTTCGTTTGATGGTTCTCCTTGTTCTTCTGTTTGTGGGTTGAATGGTACTATATAGTAAGAAGGTACATTAAATACATTAACATGATGTATTTCGAATGTATTTTCTCCTATTACTTCCCCCACTTTCGTATGTTCTCCATCTAATACTGAATAGATATGGTAATGAATTCTTTCATCCTGCCCTTTCTCCCAATTTAAGGTGACGGTAAAGAAGTGGAATGGATGGAATGAAAGTTTGCTATCTACCTCTTCAATAGATACTAGTCGTATCGGTTCCTCTAAATCTTTTACTCCTTGTGGCATTTTGAATTGAGTATTGTCCAGTTTTGCTTCTCTTAAAATATCTTTAAAAAGTCTAGTAGGATATGAGCTACCACCTGTTAAATATTGTTCCTCTGTTGTTCTGTCGTAGCCCATCCATATTGAACCGACGACTTCAGGAGTGTAACCAACAAACCAAGTATCCCGAATCGCTCCTTCTTTTACTGGTGAATTCGTTGTTCCTGTTTTTCCGGCCAGCTCTCCATTCCACGAACCAGCTCTCCCACTACCTTCCTCTACTGCTGCTATCAGCATGCGCGTCATATACCAAGCAGTTTGCGCAGAAAATACTTGTTTTTGCACTTTTTTCGCTTCTCCGATTGTTTCACCATTCTTGTTTTTTATTTGTTTTATAACATAGGGCTCCATTAGCATCCCACTATGATTAAACGACCGATATGCTTTCGTTAATTGAAGAGGTGTGACACCTTCTTCTAATCCTCCTAACGCGATAGATAAACCGTCATCCTTTATAGAAAGATCCATTTTCTCAAGATAACTTTTCCCAGTTTCCACTCCCATTTCATTTAATGTCCATACAGCAGGTGCATTTAACGAATCTTTTAAGGCGTCATACATCGTTACATTTCCAACATACTGATTGTGATGGTTTCTTGGCTCGTAACTACCGTATGTTAAAAGTTCATCTTTTAAAGTCGAATATGGTAGGAACTTCTCCTCTTCAATAGCAGGTCCATATACGACCAATGGTTTGAAAGTCGAACCAGGTTGTCGTTTTACATTAACTCGATTTAATCCACGTGATACGTAATTTCTACCACCAATCGTTGCTAACAAACCACCATCTTTACTATCCATTAATATAAAAGCACCTTCTACATCGTCTGTTGTTCCAGGAAAATAATCGTTATTTTGAAAGTGTTTATACGCAATTTGCTGCAATTGTTTATTAAGTGGGACTGTAATTTCATATCCACCACGAATTAATTCCTCACTTGAGAGACCATATTTCTCCTCCGCTTCCTCATATACCATATCAATATAAGTAAGATAAGGCTCTAGTTCAACTGGTTCCTTCACATCAACTACTAACGGTTTACGTTGTAATGTTACTGCCTCATCCGCATTAAGATAGCCATGCTCATGTAATAAGTTGATCACTACATTTCTTCTGTTTTTTGCTTCCGTAGGATTGTTAATTGGAGAATAACCATTCGGTGCTTTAGGAAGTGCAGCTAACATTGCACCTTGCTCTACCGATAAGTTAGAAACGGTTTCGTTAAAGTAAAAATTAGACGCCGCCTCAATACCGTATACCCCATGTCCAAAATAAATTTGATTCAAGTACATTTCTAAAATTTCTTCTTTTGTATAACGCTTTTCTAAATTAATGGCTATAACTGCTTCCTTCGTTTTCCGAAGCCAAGATTTTTCATTTGTTAAAAAAATATTTTTAGCAAGCTGTTGGGTAATAGTACTACCACCTTCAACTTTACTTCTCGCAATAATATCCCGATATATCGCTCGAGTAATTGCTTTTAAATCAATCCCACGATGCTCATAAAAACGGTGGTCCTCAACAGCTATAAACGCCTGTTGCACATGTTCGGGAATATCATCCATCTTTACTAGTTCTCTATTCTCTACAAAAAGCTTTGTAATAAATTCTCCGTTCTCATCTACTAAAGTTGTTGCCGAATTCATTACTAATTTTTTTTCATCAATAACATAATTGCCAGCATAAATGATTAGCATGTATCCTATTAATCCTATTATTAAGGATGAAATAATAACAAATGGTACAACAAGAACACTAAATAGATGGTCAGATAGCAGTTTTTTCAAGTTTGGAATGCCTTTATATTTTGTCATCCGTTCCACTGCAATCCCCCCTTAAAAAGTAAATTTGATAAGTTTTATGATAATAGACTTTCGACAAAATTTGAATTATTTTTATTTTGCTTCTAGCACCATTATAATAAACATAAAGGAGTGAGAAAGATGAATTTTTATATCACTTACGGTACTAGTAGTTATTTGGAATCGTTAAAATCATCCATTCACGAGGGAAGTTTGTTAGCACTTCAGAACGAAGACACTGCAATATTAATGCATGAAACAAATGGAAAATCATATTTTAAAGAAGGTAAAGATTACGAAATACTAGATTCTTCGGGGGCAATTGTTGATGGCAAATTCGCAGTGTTAAATAATATTCCCGTAACGGATGAAGGGAGACCCGTTTTTGAGTACCGTTTTAAAAACAGAGCACGCTTAATTGAACAGGAACCTGGATTTGTTGCAATTAGAGTATTACGTCCACTCCATTCAGAAACGTATATTATATTAACATTATGGGAAAACGAAAGCTCTTTTAAAAACTGGCAACAATCACAAGCCTATAATAAGGCACATGAAAAAAGAGAAAAAAGAGAAGATAAGCAGTCTATTTTTGCGAGACCTTCCTACGTTTCAACCTATTATCAAATGGAAATCGAAGAAGAATAAAAAAGAATCCCTTTTCGGTTTTATCCGTAAGGGATTTTATTGGTAGGAAAGTAAAGTGTTAGACAATTATTAACTTTGGACCTCATCGAGCTGCCTTCGCTTTTGATCGTCTAGCTCCGGCGCTTAGGCCCTATCAAACCTATCAAACTTCCCAGTCCGTCCGTACGGGCCTGATCGAAGCGCATTCGCTTTTGAGACTCATTCTTTCGACTTTAAAATACCGTTACGGTTTGCGTAAATGGCAGCTTGTGTTCGATCAGCAACATTCAATTTACTTAAAATATTGCTTACATGTGTTTTGACCGTTTTTACTCCGATAAACAATTCTTCACCAATTTCTTGGTTAGTCAAGCCTTCTCCTAAACATTTTAATACTTCTATCTCTCTTTCTGTTAGATTATCATGTGGTTGTTTTAAAGGGGTACGGAATTTATTCATCATTTTACTAGCTACTTTTGGCTCAATAACAGGTTCATTCGATACTGCTTTTTGAATTGCTTTAATGATATCATCTGCATTTGCTGTTTTTAATAAATAACTAAATGCACCTGCTTCAATTGCTGGAAACACTTGTTCATCATCATAAAAACTAGTGATAATTATTATTTTACAAGATGAATGGAACTTCATTATTTCTTTTGTTGCATCAATCCCAGTGCCATTTTCCATTAATAAATCCATGAGTATAACATCTGGTTTTTCTTTATGAGCTAATTCAATTGCTTCTTTGCCACTAGCACCTTCACCAACGATTTCAATGGAAGGCTCCGTATATAGATAGGCTAATAATCCTTTTCTTACCATATCATGGTCATCTACTACTGCAACTCGAATTTTCTTCATTGAGGTTCCTCCTCTCTGATTGGGATATGAATTTCAATATGTGTTCCTTCGCCTGGTTTACTCCGAATCGAAAATTGTCCCCCAAGCTCTTCACACCTTTCTCTCATTGTATCTAAGCCGTAAGAGGACAGTTTATTCATATTTAATTCAAATCCTTTTCCATTGTCACTAATAAATATGTATACATAATTATCTTTTTGATGCATCTGAAGCTTCACGACCGTGGCATCTGCATGACGTAAAATATTAGATAACGCTTCTTGAATAATTCGAAACAAATGATCTTCATAAACAGCAGTTATCGATGGTAATTCTTCCATACTAGATTCAAACGTAATCGGTGTTTTCGCTTGTAATTCTTCCATTAACTTTTTAATCCCGTCACATAAAGAGTCATTTTTTAAAGAAACTGGACGCAAATGTAGTAGTAACGCTCGCATTTCCGCTTGTGCTTGTGAAGCAATATTCCCGATTTCCCCTAGTTGTTTTTTTGCAATTTCTGGTTTCGTATCAAACATTCGAATAGCAGCGCTTGACATAATACTGAGGGCGAATAATTGCTGACTTACAGAGTCATGTAGTTCTCTTGCTAACCTTTGTCTTTCCTCTATTGTTGCAGCAGAATGGGCTTTTTGTGCAAAATCATTCTTTTCTTCTGCTAATTTCTGCAACGACTTAACTTGATTTTGGAATTTCTCCGCAATTTGATTTATTCCATCTGCTAATTGACCTAACTCATCCTGATTATCAATTTTAATTCGTTCAGAAAATTTCCCTCTTGATAGGATTGTTATAAAGGTAGATATATCGTCTAGCCTCTTTTTTACATAGTTACTATTTTTATATCCAATATAAATACTAGTAAAGAGTCCAATCGAAAAGCTTACGAGTGTAATATATAAAGTTATATCTACTTTAAGTGTTATCCCCTTTGGATAAACCAATAGTAAAACTTGTAATAGAATAAATAAAAGTAACGAAGTGATAAAGGCAACAATGACATGCGAACGTAATAACCAAAATCGAACACTATGAATCTTCTGGTACGCCCCTAGATTAAACTTTGTCAATTCGAACATCCCCTACTTTTACATCTAAAACGATATATACCTTTCTTGTTGCCATCTCATAATTAGATGATTCATATACCATTCTGCAATTTTTCCCTCTTGTCTCTTCTCCAAACAAGTTAATTTGTCCAGCTTTTACAACAGCGTCTATTTTTACTGGTAAATCTTCAGGGATCAGCATCTTTATATCTGCAACCATTCCTTTAATATGAATCGGTGTTTCTTTGTCAGGGATATACGCTTTCGTAAAGTCAAAGTAATAATCCCCCACAACATTTCGTAACTTTAACGGCTCTACAGACCAGTTTTGTTTATTCATTTTCATTTCACCAACAGTGAAAACTTTCTTAGAATCTCTGTTTCTTTCTTTATGACTTCCTATAACATCATCGTCATTAGAAAAAGATATACCATCTTCATCATCTGCATTATATGTCCAATCTATTTCCACATGAAAAGGACGTTTTTTTAAAAACATTTGGATACCTATATAAACAATTAATAATGGCCAAAGCTTCCAAATCATAGAAAATTGAAAAACAATAATGTTTAGTCGGTCTAAACAAAGTAAACTACCTAGAGCTAATAGAAAAAGGCTTAAAAACAATACTTCTGATCCTTTTGTTAGTTTATCTATTAATAATTTCAATCCAAGCAAAACGATAAACAGAGGATAAAATGCGACAAAAAACTCTTTTATTTCCAAGGAAATGACACCTAAATTAATGGAAAGTAGTACTATGCCAAGCAAAACTAACAGCGCTGCAATAAATTTTTGATTTAAAGTTTTCATATTTCACCTCTATGTGTCGTTGTCATATCTTTAAAACAATTGTATATGACAACGCACCACATTCCTACTACCTTACGATTGTACTTTTATCCGTCTCAAGACGGAATTATAGTACCGAAAGTTAATATTACTTCCTTTTTGTAAATTTCACTTGTAGCGAATGATAAATTGTAGTTGCAGCAAGTAAACTTAGAGTACCCGCCGCATATCCAGCAATAACATCGGAAGGATAATGATAGTTTAATATCAGTCTACTGAATCCTAATAAAAAGATAAAAAGAGCACCAATAGTGACAATTACAGAACTACTTATTTTACCTTTTGTATATTGAACAATTAAATAAGTAAGTAATCCGTAGAAAAAAAGTCCAACCATCGCATGTCCACTCGGAAAACTTAAACTTTCAGCTCCGGGACCTGTCATTGGTCTTTCTCTTCCAGTCGTATCTTTAATAAATTTATTTAATTCGTTTACTACAATAACCCCAACTGTTAAAACTGCCATACCTAAATAATCTTTCTTTTTCCACCAAATTAGGAGTAAACTAATAATCAATATCGGGATAACACCTTGTTTATCACCTAATATTGTGAAAAGCTCAAAAAAACCTCTCACACCTTCTGTTGCGATGATACTTACTATTCCTTGAATCCAAACGTCATAAAAAAATGTTTTTTCGCCAATGACGAAAAATAAGGACCAAACAAATACACCTATTAGGCCTATAATTGCGATTGGTTTCATCCATCTCCACTCAGAAGTACTCTTTACTTCTCTTTCAGTTTGCATAATTTCACCCCTCCTAATCTTCCATAGTCATTCACATTACGTTTCTATCATAAAATGAAATGAATTATTTTTTTAGTCATTTTTTCACGTTCTTTTTATTAATGATATATATTTAAGAAAAGTTTGACTATTATTTTTTCAACTTTTTATATAAACTAGTATTATCTCATATATTTCTAGACACGAAACAACATAAAGGAGAGGAATGGAATGCTAGAAAACTTATTATCACTACTTGATCGATATTATGATGAAATGGTAGAAATCAGACGACATTTACATCAACATCCTGAATTATCTTTTAAAGAATATAAAACTGCGAATTATATAGCAGCTTATTATGAAAAACTTGGTGTTACAGATGTTAGAACAGATGTAGGCGGAAATGGTGTTGTCGCAAAAGTTCATGGTGCTAAACCTGGTAAAACTGTTGCTTTGCGTGCAGACTTTGACGCGTTACCAATTCAAGACGAAAAAGAAGTCCCTTACAAATCAACCGTTGAAGGTGTGATGCATGCTTGTGGTCATGACGGTCATACAGCAACACTTCTCGTACTAGCAAAAGCTATACACGAATTACGAAATGAGCTATCGGGTACAGTTGTTTTTATTCATCAGCATGCTGAAGAATATGCACCTGGTGGAGCAATTGCTATGATTGAGGATGGTTGTTTAGATGGAGTAGACGTAATTTTCGGTACACATCTTTGGGCATCAGTTCCTGTAGGTACAATTGAATATCGTGTTGGACCAATTATGGCTGCGGCGGACCGATTTGAAATAAAAGTTCAAGGTTCTGGTGGGCATGGTGCTCAACCTCATCGAACGAAAGATGCTGTTGTTACAGCCTCTCAGTTAGTCTTGAATTTACAACAAATCGTAAGCCGTTACGTTAATCCCGTTGAACCTTCTGTTATTTCCGTAGGTAAATTCGTTGCAGAAAATGCATTTAATGTTATAGCTGATACAGCATCCCTCGAAGGTACTGTTCGAACGTTCAGCGAAGATGTACGTGATCAAATAGAGCGTGATATTGACAAGGCTGCCTATGCAACATGTGCATTGAATGATTCAACGTATACGTATAAGTTCCACCGAGGATACCCTGCTGTGATAAACCATAAAGAAGAAACAGAATATTTAGTTAGTGTTGCCTCAAATTTAGAGGAAGTGAAACATGTAGTTGAAACGGAGCCTCAAATGGGCGGAGAGGATTTTTCCTATTATTTACGACACGTAAAAGGGTCATTTTTCTTCACTGGGGCTAAACCAAAAGGAGTAGAGGAGGCGTATCCTCATCACCACCCTAAATTCGATATAAACGAAAAGGCAATGCTTGTCGCTGCCAAAACACTTGCAGCAGCTACTATAAATGTTCATGCAGAAGCTAAAACTGCTACAAATGTGTAATTGAAATATAAGTAACTAGCGTAATCCGCTCCATACTTATTTTCCTCCAGCATTAGCAAAAAACTCGCAAAGGTAAGGAAGGCCCGAAAAGTTAGAGCTATTCTCTAACTTTTCGGGTCAACAACCTAATTGCGAGTTTTATTCATTATTCTCATTCGATAACAGTTCATTGCCGTTTTACCTAATTGGTCTAATAAATTAAAGTTAGCATATGCCCCGACTACAGCTCCGAAACCCGGTACCATTTGAAATAATTTTACTAAATCAAGAAAATCTCGATATTCTTGTTGAAGAGTTCGCCAATCTAGTTCTTTTCTGTCTTCCACTTCATTCTCCCAATTTTCAATGATTGTTAATACTTCTTTACGATGTTCCTCACTTGAGAAAGCTAATTGAAAAATATAGAGGAGAAACAATCTTTCTTCGTACTTTTTTGGATCAAAGCCATATAGTGAGCATGCTTCAAATAAAAATTTAATCTTTATAGATAATAAGAGTGGAAAATCTGCTAAGCCTAACAGTATTCCACCAGCACCAGTTCCTGCTCCTTCAGCTGCTGCCGTTCGTTTAAATTTATCTAATTTTTCTAGTACAAGCTTTTCCTTTTCTTCTAGTGTAAGACTTTCTATATCGTCCCGCTTTTTTGTTGTTATATTACTTCCCGCTAGCGTTGCTTGGACCATCTTTTTAATACTTTCCGTTATGAAGTGATGGACTTTTTCTGGGATGAAACTATTTACTTTATTTTGAGTATTTTTGGATAGTCTTTTAAACATATTTGGTTTGCTGGATAGTTCTAATTTCCACTTTTCCATATCTCGCAATACTTTTTGTTCATAGTTCATTCTTAAACCTCCAAATACTTTGTACTATACATACGTAGATTTAGTAAAAAAGTTTCAAAAAAACACTCAAGCAGGCATCGGGCACGACTTGAGTGTTTCTCTTGTTTTATTGTTAGTCCGCTCCTCTTCGCTACGGACATAAGTCTCCCCCGGGCGTGGCTTGAGCCTCCTCCTCGCTTACGCTCGTGCGGGGTCTCAAGGCTCACGCTACTCCCGCTGGAGTCAAATGTCCTTCGCTCCGATCCACTCACGGTTCTAAAGTCTGTTAAACCAACTTATAGGGTAGGTCAAGACCGACATATCCTATTTTCATGCCCTATGGTACAATATTTCATTTTCATCGGTGTCTACCTAAGATGGGAATGTACTTTTGAGAATTTCGTTATATAGATTGTACTCTTTTTTTGGCTGAGTATTGAACGTAAAGGTACGAGAATGCAATTCCACCTATTAATACGATTATAAAATGGGTGAATGTTGCAGTAATAGCAACAATTAACGATAGGATAAAGGTTTGTACTATTAAAACGGATAAGAGCAAACTTAAAAATGATTTATACTGCTGCTCTTTACTTAATGGATATAAATTTAACCATAATTTATTGTAGTGATATCTCCACATTGGAACTAATTGAAATGCTGTCAAATATAAAACAAACAATGGCACTATATACGTTCCATATCCAACTGGTAGAAAATTGAGTAATACAACTCCTATTACAAGTAATCTTAAGAACAACCCAAAATAATCGCCTGACCTTAAAAATGTACGTGTATACAAATAAAGATAACTATTATCTTGTTTATAGCTAATAATGGATAAAATACTATCTAACCATTTACGTCTCTTTACCTTTTCTTTTAAGCCTGGAACATCTACAAACAGATTAGCTACACGATAAAAAAGTTGAGCTCGTTTCGTTTCTTCATTTATAAGATATTCCCATTTCCAAGTCATATTCTTAATTGTTTGCTGGAAATACACTAACATTAACAACATAATAATCATAACAGCAATGATGTACGCTAAATTGGCTCCGGTAAATAGTAAATAAATTAAAGTGAAATTAATAATAAGCCGAATGCCATGATCATAATAACGGACACGTTTATCTGTGTAAAATCCCATAATCCAACTCATCCACAAATTCCAACTTTTCACCCCGATAAGCATTATTAAAATGACTAATACAGGTTGACTAGCCGCACCTGTTACTTTTAAATATAGCGGGACAGAAACGCCGAAAACAATTAATAAGAAATAACTTTCTAATGCGATTGAAAAGAGAAACGATTTCTTAATGTAAGGTTTTAACTTTTCTTCTAATGGAAGTAAAAATACTATATCGGGCTCCTTTAAAAACGTACGGATGCCCCCTCTCGTTAAAAGTAACGCTAATATTATCCCCATTAAAACGGCATATGGAAAAGTTGTCGGTACTACTTGTAGCCAATTTTGATAAGTAAGGGCAAGTCCACTTAAAAGAAAAATCATGACAATGACTAAATGGTCATTAAACATATATTTTAAATAACTACGTGATTCCTTTAAATATTGAAGAAACCTTTTTTTCCAAAACTGTTCTGTATTAAACATTGCTATCTTCCTTTGTTAATTGGATATATAAATCATCAAGAGAAGCTGCCGGCATATTAAACTGCTCTCGTATTTCAGCTAAAGTACCTTTTGCTCTTATTTCGCCATTATGTAAAATTACAAAGGAATCACAATATTTTTCTGCTGTTGCTAAAATATGAGTTGACATTAAAATTCCTGCCCCACTATTTTTAGCTTTTTCCATTAATTCAAGTAAAGAATTAATAGCTAATGGATCTAATCCAACAAAAGGCTCATCGACAATATAAAGTCTCGGTTCAACTAAAAACGCAGACAAAATCATTACTTTTTGTTTCATTCCTTTTGAAAAATGAGCAGGAAACCATTTTAATCTTTTTTCCATTCTAAATTCCTTTAATAACGGATGTAACCTCTCTTCAAACGTTTGCTTCGATAGCCCGTAAGCCATCGCCGTTAATTCTAAATGTTCGTATAGTGTTAACTCATCATACAATATTGGTGTTTCCGGAATAAATGTAAACTGCGAACGAAATTTTGTTACATTATCCTTAATAGAATTACCATCAATCGTAATGGTTCCTTTTTTCGGCTCCATTGTACCAATAATATGTTTTATCGTAGTACTTTTGCCCGCCCCGTTTAAACCGATTAGCCCTACAAGCTCTTTTTCCTTTACGGAAAATGATATATCTTTTAAAACGGCTTGGTTCGTATAACCACCCGTTAACTCATTTATTTCTAACAAATTTGTCATGTTTTTTTTTTCACTCCTTCAGAACTATCCGTGGATATTACTTTTAGCCACGGACAAATCATACCTTATACAAGATTACTACACAAATGATTCAAATTCCTGCGAATTGTCTTTTATTTTTCATCAGACTACAAAAAAAGTAAACATGTAACAAATTTCAACTTTTTTCTCAAAATTTATAAACCGAATGAATAGTTTATCCTTTTTCGTACACAATAATGAAGGAAGAGGGGGCAGCATTAAGCCGGTAACTTAACTGAAAATGGGGTGCTTGTCAAAGACAGGACCGTATTTATCGGAAGCTTCTCTAGACCGTTGCAGGACTTAACCATCTAAGTAACACCTAATGAATGGAATGAGGTGTTTGTGGGCGATACTTTTCGTTTCCATTAAAACATTAACATCATCTATTTATAAATGAGGTGTTTGTCAAAGACAATTTAGTCTAGTTCCAAGTTACTTTCGTTGTGTTAACTAAAGTAATAAGGGGATGGTAACATTGAATAAAGGAAGTAATCACTAGCATTTTTAAGTCAAATGAGGTGTTTATCAAACACAAGTTGTTTGTTCTTTAAAATGAAGTAGATTGCTTCTCTAATTCGAAGAGAAGCAGAAGTTTTGGATAATCGCCCTCTCTTCTAGCAGAGGCAACGTATGTTGCTTCTGCTTTTTCACTTTTAAAATACGTAGAGGCAACTGCTACATAATAAATATGGTTGCGAAGGAAAGCTGGAATTATTGCAAATAAAACACTTTCATACAACTTTATGATTGAATATGGTAAAATACAACAAAACAATGTGAGGTGAAAAGTTATGTCTGATTGTATCTTTTGTAAAATTATTAATGGCGACATCCCTGCAGCTAAAGTGTATGAAGATGAACACGTACTGGCTTTTCTAGATATTAGTCAAGTAACGAAAGGACACACACTCGTAATACCTAAAGTACATAAAGAAAACATTTATGAATTAACACCAGAACTTGCAGGGAAAGTTTTAGAAGTCGTACCTAAAATCGCAAATTCAATAAAAGCACAATTTGATCCTGTTGGCTTAAATTTACTTAATAACAACGGCGAAGCAGCTGGTCAATCTGTTTTCCACTATCATATGCACATCATTCCCCGTTACGGTAAAGGGGACGGATTTGGCGCAGTTTGGAAATCTAACCAAAGTGACTATACACCTGAAAAACTACAAGAAATTGCAAGTAGTATTAAAAACGGTATTTAAACCATTAGTAAGAGGCTGGGACAAAACTAAAATAATCATGATGAAAAACGAACAATCGGCAAACTAGCGGAGGAAATATACGTAGACTCCAGCGGGAGGAAAGGCATAGGTGAGACCCCGCAGTGCTTTAGCACGAGGAGGCTCACCAGCACGAAAAGTGAAGGCGGCTCGATCTGGCCCGACAAGCATAAGACAGGCGCTGCAGATGGGCGCTCTTTGCCCAACGGAAGTGAATGTCTTATGTCTCGAGGGCCAAGCCGCCGTTACTAGACACGCCCGCGGAAAGCGAAGTATATTTCCGGAGCACTTTACCCGCAATTTTTTGTTCTTTTTTTCGTGGATACAATAGTTATGTCTCAACCTATTTTTTGAATTGTTAGAAAAATCCCCCCTTCCCTTTCCATCATTAAAGTAGTATAATGACAATATGTTATTCGCACTAGACAACGAGTGTACTAGTGGGATAGCAACAATAAATGAATAGAATAGTCGAGGAGAGATGAGAAATGAAAACAAAGACTCTAGTAGCATTAGCTTTATTAGCTGCCATTGGGACAGTTTTACATGCAGTAGTCCCTAACTTTATATTCGGTATGAAACCCGATCTATCACTAATTATGATGTTTATCGGAATTTTGCTTTTTCCTGAACGTAAAAACGTCTTACTAATAGGTGTTGTAACTGGTTTTATTTCCGCCCTAACAACAGGATTTCCTGGCGGACAAATTCCTAACATTATTGATAAGCCGTTAACAGCATTTGCATTTTATTTTCTATATTTAGCTTTAAAAAATTTCGATAAGCCATTAGTTCGCGCTGGTATTTTAACAGCAGTTGGGACAATTATTTCTGGTACTGTTTTTCTAACTAGTGCCTTACTAATTGTAGGTCTTCCTGGAGGAGCATCCTTTACATTCTTTTTCTTAACGGTTGTACTACCTGCATGTGCAATGAATACAGTGTTAATGGTTGTCATTTATCCAATTATTACTTCAATAGCCAAACGCTCAAACCTTTCTGTAGCGTTATAATACAAATATAAAAAACTAAGGTATTTTGCCTTAGTTTTTTGTTTTTACCCTTATATAAACTTTCCTCAATGTAATAATTAGAAAATCCAAAGGATAAGAATAGATAAAAGAAATAATATTCCTCCCGCTCCCCCTAATACGAGTGCTCTTTCTTGTAACACTTTTCTAGAAGGATAAACCCCCCCTCGTTTCGATGCTAGGAAGAAATTTACTCCCCCTAATAAAAAAATGATACTCAGTATAAAAAGAATCGTTTTAATAACCCCCATGCACTCGTCCTCCTTATACTTCATATGTATGCTTAAATGTCTATCTATATGTTGAGTATGTCCTTCTTTTTTCGGCCAGGATATATTTAACCGCTTTTTTTGTCATTTTTAGAAAAAATATTAAAAAAAATGAAGAATGGAAAAAGGATTATTGATTTATTTGTGGAATTATATAATAATCCTCTATAAATCCATTATATTTCAATAACAAAACTGAGGTGAAAATGATGAATGGCAAATCATTCATGTATGGTATAATTGTAGGAGGGGTGATAGGCTCCATCACAACATTACTTACAACTCCATCTTCCGGTAAGAAGATCCGAGATAACTTAACTGTTGCACAACAAAATGCAAAGGAATCTTACCAAGACATAGCGGGAGAAGGAAAGGTGTTAGCGAACGATTTTAAGAAAGCGATTACAGAAAGTTCAAATGTCATTACAAGTGTGGCCACGGACTTAAAAAAATCGGTTCAGCATTGGCAAAATGACGCTGCACATCATAGAAAGAATATTGAAGATAAGATGGAAAACATCCAAAAAGAACTGGAAGAACTTGAAAAAACAGTTAAACAAAATAATTTGTAAATTTTAACCTTTATTAATTATTATTTTATTGTCATAATAGGAACTAGTATATTAGTAAAAAGTAGGTGAGCAAAGATGAATACTAAAAATAAAGAGTACTCTTTAATTGAAGCTATGCTTTTTAGTCAACGCGTGGCTCAAGTTAGTAAAGCATTGTGGAAGTCAGTTGAAAAGGATTGGCAACAATGGATCAAGCCTTATGACTTAAATATTAATGAACATCATATTATATGGATTGCTTATCACTTAAAAGGTGCTAGTATATCTGAAATTGCTAAATTTGGAGTAATGCATGTTTCTACTGCATTTAATTTCTCAAAAAAACTGGAAGAGCGCGAACTCCTCCGATTCTCTAAAAAAGAAAATGATAAACGAAATACGTATATTGAATTAACATCTAAAGGCGAAGAAATGCTTTTAGATATGATGGAAAATTATAAGCCTTTTAATCATTCTACTTATAACGGTGCCTTACCATTAAAAGAATTGTATGGGAAATTCCCTGATTTCTTAGATATAATGTGTGTTGTGAAAAATGTTTACGGTGATGATTTCATGGACATTTTTGAACGATCATTTAACAATATCGAACAAGGATTTGAAGATGTTGATGGAAAAATTGTAAAGAAGAAAACAGAAGAAAAAGCGGAATTGTCTAACACTATATAAGATTTAATAGCTCCTTCGTTAAATCTCTATAAATATTCTGTTTATAAAGAGCGAATATAGTTTCCTCTTTAGGAAATTTTGCTGGTATTAAAGCATTCCATTTAGTGAGAAGCGGTGAAAATGTTACAAATCCATCCGCTTTTTGCTTTTCTAATTCTATGTTCAATTTTTCACATATTTCAAATAGTACTTCTACTTCCTCTTTACTAATCCCTCGTTTTATTACTAGTATGTCAAATGGATATAATTCTACATCAATATGCTTCATTAATAATTGCAGATGGTATTCAATTTTTGCCAATCTATCCTCTAATACTTCCATTTTTCTCGCTCCTAAATTTCCACATTCATAACACCTCTATTCTATCTGTTCTTCTTACATTTGCCAAATATTATTTAATGTTTATGTTTTTCAAGAAAAGAAAAAAGCTAGATTTATACTAGTCTAGTATTCTTTGAATTATCTCCATATCCATTTTTTCGAGAACAAATAAAACATGACAAAAAAAAGTGATTTTCGCTATTGATTTTTCCAATAAAACGTCGTAAAGTATTCTAATGATTTCTAGTTTTTATTTACTTTGGAAGGTGAATCTACATGAACTGTTGGAAGTCCATAAATATTAATAGACAATATGGAGTCCACCGCATCACAGGTGTTTCTTTAATTATTACATTACTAGCCTTTATTATGATCTTTTTATCTTTTAATCTAATATTCTCTCAGCAAGATGTTTCATCAAAATATTTTAGCTTGTTTTTGTTAGCGTTAATTTGCATACCAACTACACATAAATTATTTCATGCTTTACCAGTAGTACTATCGAAGAAAAAAGTATGCTTCTCATGGCGCTTACAATATTGCCTTCCGTTTTTAACGATTAAATCGGAACAACCTTTTTCAAAATTTCAATCATACGTTATATTTTTAATGCCTGTTATTGCGATAACAGCTATTCTTACAGTATTAACATTTATGTTACCAGCATATTTTCATTATATTTCTATTTTGCTCGCTTTTAACATTGGATTATCTGTTCCGGACTTTTTATATCTTAAACAAATAAACTCTGCACCAAGGGCTTGTCAAATTGAAGAAATTGAAAATGGTTACGATATATTAATAATGAACGAAGATTAGGTCTCTTCCATATTTTTTTGAAATGTCAAGCTATCTTTTCTTTTGTTTTTTTGTTATTGTTAAACTATAATAGCACGCCATTAAAGGAGGAGACCTGTATGGCTATCTTATTCATCCCGGTGGCTGTATTCATACTCTATTACATAAATAAACTGACGAACTCTTTATGTGAGCAAAAAGAAATTCCTGAAGAGCGACAAGAAGGTGTGTACCGGACTATTAACGTACTTATTACTATCTTATTAATCTCTTCTTATGTAGATATATTACTTTCGTCACAATAAGTTTATTAGGAGCATGAACACAATCAAATTTAATTTAATGAAAAAACAGAGATGAGAGCAAGCCTCTCATCTCTTTTTTTATTAATATAACCAAGCTGCACCTACGATTACTAACAAGATGAACAATACAACGATTAGCGCGAAACCGCCACCTGCATAACCTGACATTCCTTTTTCCTCCTTTATTTAATCTGACAAGTAATTAGTATAGCCATGCTGCACCTACAATTACTAACAAGATGAACAATACGACAATTAACGCAAATCCTCCACCTGCATATGGAGCACTCATTTTAGTAACACCTCCTTTTGAGAAGTTACAACCTGCATTTGCAACGTTCTTAACGAAGGCGTAGGCGATTTTAGCCGGCCTTACTTCATTACATGAAACCCTGGGAAGGATTACTGTAACAATGCCTTTTGTTTCATGTTTCTCTATATAAATATGTATTTGTCATATTTTTGATTGGACGTTTACCCATTTTTTTTAAATCCTTCATCATCTGTCCACAAGTTTTTTTTCTTATTCTCCATGTGATATAGTATGACTTGTAAATTTATTTAGTTGAGGTGTAGAAAATTGAGAAATTGGTACTTTTCCATACTTGCTGGATTATTATTAATTGGATTAGTTGCTTGTAACAATAATTCAATTAACGATAGCGAAGAAATTGCAGAAAAAACTGTTGTCGCTACTTCAACGGATGGTGACATTACAAAAGAAGAACTATATGAAGCAATGAAAATTAGGTTTGGTGAGGAAATTTTAAGAGAACTTGTATACGGTAAGGTGTTAAGCAACCAGATTGAAATAACCGATGAAGAAGTTCAGGAGCGTTTAGACGAATTAAAAGAGCAGTTAGGTCCCCAATATGAACTTGCCTTAAGAAATAGTGGATTTAAATCGGATGATCAATTTATCCCTACATTAACAGTTTCGATGCTTCAAGAAAAAATTGGGATGGAGGCAGTAACGGTTACAGATGAAGAAATAAAAGAATATTACGATCAGCTAAAACTTCCCATTCGAGCTAGTCACATTTTAGTGGAAGACGAACAGTTAGCACAAGAAATTAAAGCAAAATTAAACGAAGGAGAAGATTTTTCCGAACTAGCAAAAGAATATTCTACAGATGCTACCGCTGAAAACGGTGGTGATTTGGATTGGTTTGGACCAGGAAGAATGTTAACAGAGTTTGAAGATGCTGCGTACAATCTTGAAATTGGAGAAATTAGCGATATTGTAGAAACAATGTACGGTTACCATATTATTTTGCTTACTGATAAAGAAGAAAAGCAGCCATTCGATGAAGTTTATGAACAAATAAAAAACGAAGTACGACAAAATAAAGTGATGGCAGATCCTACAATCGTGGAGACTGCAGTACAAGAAGCACTAAAGGACGCCAATGTAAAAGTATTAGATGGACAATTAAAAAACACATTCACAACAGAAGATTAAAATTAATTTAGAGAAGAGGTTGTCCATTAGGACAACCTCTTCTTCATACTTCTCGTTGCCCTATTTTCTCCCAGTTAATACATGATTCCATTAAAATGGATAATACAACTCCCATAATTAAACCATTTGATAAAAAAGGTTGTAAAAGAATAGGTACACTACTTAATATTTCTGGAGATATGTTTAGTAAACATACACCTAATAGTACAGGTCCAGCTACTCGAAAAACAGTAAAAGAATTAAGTACAGTCCCATTTAAACTATTGTAAGCAGTTCCGAATAATTGTAAATAAGCAACAAATAAAACTGCGTTCCCAATTGTTACTGGCATCGTTGATAAAAAGTCACCGAACGGTGGAATTAAACCAATTAGCACTAACATTCCTCCACCAATAAAGAACGGATCTTTATGAAAAATTCTCGTACTTTGTAAAAAACCAATGGAAGATGTAAACGGTGTATATGGCACAAGACCAAAAACAGGTGACACGAATGCAAATAAGCCCGTTAGAAAAAACGATTTCCGATATTGACTATTATCTGCTTCTTCCTTAAATAAACTAGCGGCTGCTCTAATTGATGCGATTGTATTACTTAAATTTAGTACTCCAGCAAAAAATGCTACTGCCACAATCCCATACTGCAAATTAGGCTGTCCGAGCGGAAACAGCGAAATAGCAAAACCTGTTGATACAGGCTGTTCAATAAATTGAGGAAACAATAAGACATATAGTACCCATCCAACTACAATACCAATTAAAATCGAAAAATTACCGATAACTGCATTTCCTTTTATTTTTAATAAACTTACTAAAATAACGATACTAACAGAAAGTAAGCTCACTGGTACATTTAAAGACCCATCATCGGATACTTTAAGCATCCCTTGGAAAAAAATAAAGATGAGCTGAAACGTTAATAAAAATAAATATACAGAAGTAACCATAGGTGAAAATATTTTTTGAACATATTCAATTAAATTGAACACCGCAATAAAAACCGTAACAACACCTGCTAACAATATTCCTGTCGCGATCCCTCCACCAATTTGTTCGAAGCTCATACCTAGTGCTGAGGCAGAGATACCTAAGTTAAGCATAACACCCCAAAGCAAACCAGAATGACCTTCCATCAGGGGATACCTATGACCAATCCACCCTTGTAGAATACATGCTACACCAGTTAAAATAAGTGAACTACGTAGCATCATAGCAATTGTTTCGGTAGGAAGTTGGAAAATCGAGCCAAGTGAAATTGGTACAACTACCGTATTAGCAAAAATAAAAAAAAGCCATTGTACCGATGAAAAAATGGTCAATGAGTTAAAAATTCTATGCATTACATACACTTCTCTTTCTTAATACGAGTGAACATTTGATAATATTCTCTTTTTACTCATTGTAACAAACTTACTGAAAACAACAATAAAAAATTTTATTTGCCATAGAAAAAAGCTAAGGTTTTATCCTTAGCTTGCTTTCACGTCATTTAACTTCCATTTGAATATACATGAGTCCGTTTTTCTTTCTCTTTCTCTAGACGCTCCATGTATAATTTGCCCTCTTGCTCAATAATCACATCTTCTTTTTCTCTTTCATCCTTTGCAGTACGTACTGTCATATAACCGCTAAAACAAATTCCTACAATCAGTAAAAAAATAAACCAACTCATCTTTTTCCTCCCTTTCGTTAGCCAAGCTATACTTACTAGCATGTATATGAAAGAAATTCAAAACTATTACTATCTATTTATGAAAAGTAGGTTTATAGAAGGAGCGATTGTCCATTGCGAAAATTCGTTCTGTATACTCTCCTGGCTTTGTTCGCGCTAAAGCACGGTCTAGCATATTCATTTTCGCATCAATATTATCAATATAATGAAGAATTTCTGCTTCTTTAATAATTGGTTGTTTCGGACTTCCCCATTCTAATTTTCCGTGATGGGACAGGACTAAATGTTGAAGTACTATTAGCTCCTCTCCATCAATTCCTAATTCTTCTGCTGCTTTTTCGATTTCATTTACCATAATAGAAATATGACCTATTAAATTACCTTTTATCGTATATGTAGTAGAAATTGGACCAGATAGCTCCATTACTTTCCCTAAGTCATGTAAAATTACGCCAGCATATAATAAGTCTTTATCTAACGACGGATAAAGTGTAGCGATTGATTTCGCTAGTTCAAGCATGGAGACGACATGGTAAGCTAAACCGGAAACAAACTCATGATGATTTTTTGTCGCTGCTGGATATGTTAAAAATGGTTCTTGATATTTTTTCATTAAGTGACGTGTTATACGTTGAATATTAGGGTTATTCATTTCAAAAATTGCTTCTGTAATTTTATCCATCATCGTTTCTTCTGAGAGGGGAGCTGTTTCTAATAGATCACTTATTGTTACAGGGTCATGTGCTTCTTTTTCACGAATTTTTCTAATTTTTAATTGGTTTTTTCCACGATAATGATGGATATCTCCGAGCACTCTTACTATGCTTTGGGCTATATAGCGTTCTTCATCCCCTTGTGATACATCCCAAAGTTTTGCCTCGATATCGCCTGATTTATCTTGTAGGATTAAAGTTAAAAATGGTTTTCCGTTGCTTGCAATTCCTTTTGTGGCTGATTTTACTAATAGGTATAAATCGATTTGTTCTCCAACTTCAAAATGTAAAACACCTTTTTTCATAAAGGATGCTCCTCTCCTTTGGGATATTTGGTTCTTATTATATCTACCTTAAAAATAGGCATGTTTGGAAATTTAGCATTCCATTATAGACAACATTGATTGTAGGAATACGTTATAAGTTAGTCCGTTACACTTCGCTACAGACACTTGCTTTCCGCGGGGAGATGTCTAGCTTCGACGGCTAGGTCCGGCTCAAACTTCCCTTTTCCTCCGTACGATAAGTCAACATCAGCTCACTTTCGTTCGCTGTGTTTCCTTTATCTCCTGCGGAAAAAGTCCAGTTTGATTGGACCTGAGCGAGCCGTCTACGCTTTTCGCGGAGTCGAGCCTCCTCGGCTTCGCCTGTGGGGTCTCGACCTTCCCTCTACCTCCCGCTGGAGTCAAGTGTCTTCCGCTACGTTCCACTCACGGTTATAAATCTAGAAAGGTAAAAAATTGTAGCTTTTCAAAGTCGAACCACCCATTTTCATGCGCCATGGTGCAAAATTTCACTTGCATCTACCATGAAAATTGAATCGTGGTTTGATGGTCCCTTGCACTCCGATTCTTACCTTTATAAAAACTGCAACCTTCGCCTATTTCCAAGCGCTTTTGTATACGTTTTCGTGCGTTTTATTTCTTCCATAGCATATCATTTGCATGTATTTTCAGCAAATTGGACTAAGGTTGTTAAAGGAAAAAACATTATCTTCTTTATCGGTAGCCATTAGCTCTTTTATATTTTCGTGGCAAGTGAAAAATAAAATTTGATGTCCTTCATTTGAGATTTCCTTTAACAGGTTTATCGCTTGTTTTGTTCGTGCTATGTCAAAGTTCACGAACGTGTCATCTAAAATAAATGGAAATGCGTGTTCTTTGCTCCAAATGGATGCAACAGCAAATCGAAGAGATAAATATAATTGTTCAATCGTTGCTTGGCTTAGCTCCTTAGGATAGTATCTTACCCCATCTTTATGTTCTACCATTAATGTTTGCTCCTCTTTCGGATCTAATATATTTACATAGTTTCCATCAGTAAGCATGTTAAAATAACGAGTAGCGACGTTTAATACATTGGGAAGCTTTACATCCCGATAATAAAGCAATGTTTTTTCTAAAAGTTGATGTGCTGTTTGAATGAAGGCCCATCTTTTAGCTTGATTAGTAAGTTTGGCTTTCGCAATCTCATATTGTTGTAACACTTCAGAATACGTCGAACCATTTTCTAACACTTTTATACTTTCTTCTAGTTGAGATTGTTTTTTATATAACTCTCTTTCGTTAGTTCTTAGCTGTTCTAGCAATTGCGAAATTTCTTTTTTACGCTCGACCCAATCTGATTCTTTATACCAATCTTCTTCATTAAAATGATAGTTTACAAAATATTGGTGAAGCTGCCCTTGTAAGTCTAGAAGTTTTTTCTCGTAGTCGGTTCCTAGTTGATAATTTTTTTCTTTTATACGAAAAGCCTCTTCATCGTTCACCTCTGCGAATGTATACAGTTGCTGTTTTTTTTCAAGCAACGAACGCTGTTCCATTTCTAGAAGCTCCCATTCGTTCTCTAGCTCCATCTTACTTTCTAACAGTTGTGTTTCCTTTACTATATTTTCTTCCAATTCTTTTTGTTTCGTTGCCAAAAGATAAAAGATATCGGAATCCGTTTCAACTTTAACGTTTAAACTTTTTTCAAGTGCCTTTCTATTATCGTTCCACCTATACAGTTCGACCTCTAGCGCTTTTTTTCTTTCTCGTAATTGTTCAAACTTTTCTACAGTTGATTTTAGTAAAGATGCTTTATCGAACGCTTCTTCCATATACACGACAGGAAAGGATTTAAAATAGCACTTTTCGAGCCAAATTTGCCATTCCTGTTGAACAACGTATTGTTGCTCCTCCCATTGTTCATACTGCTCAATGATACGATCATAATTTTTTTCATTTTGTTGGAATTGCAATTTCTCTTTCATTAATATTTGAAGAATGTGTTCATCCTCTAATAGCTTCTTTTCCATATGAGTAACTTCTTCACGATTAAATTTAACTTCGTCTACTTGTGCTTTTAAGCTTACGACACTTTCTCGTAGCTTCTCTCTTTCTTCCAACAAAACCGAAGCAGAATCACCTTTAAACTGCCAAAAGAATAAAAAGACTGCAACCAAAAGACTAATTCCGGTAACAACATATTGTTGTTGTATGAAAGTCCAAACAGCTAGCAACATTAACAAACTTATGACTGAATATTTCATTGCCGTTTGTTTTTTCTTATTTTCTTCATTTCTATTTTTTTGCATCTTTATTTGTGTATCAATATTTCCAATCATTTTTTCATGTAGTTCTATTTCTTGCTCCAGCTTACTGTTTTGACTATTCATTATTCTTTCTTTATACCGATTTCTTTCCTCTTCGGTCAGCATTTTACCTTTTAATTCTTTAATAGTTTGTTCGGATTGTTCCACATCTTCTTTTACTTTTATAAATTGTTCATCTAGCCTTGTTTTTTGTTCCTCCATTCTTAACTGCTTTTGGACTAAATCCCTCATAAAGGCTTTATTAGGAAGGCTTGCATCCCATGAAATTATTTCTGTATGTTTCCTTTCCTCCCAGTTCAAATCCATTTTAAGGCGGCTAATTGTTTGTGTTAGTTCTTCTAAAGAAATCTGTACTTTTTCATATTCATTTTTAGCTTGTTCATATTCCCCTTTACCAGCAAGAAATGTTTCTATTTCTCTTTTATGCGTTTTAACCTTATCGTCAATCTTTAGCGTTCGAATATTCCCTTCTATTTCTTCTAACCTTTTATTTAATTTATCTTTTTTTGTATGCAATGAGGCTAATTGTATATTTAACTGTTCTAGACGCACCCTACCATCAGCAGGGAATGGCTTATATGGTGGTAAGGAGGAAATAATTGTTTTTAGTTTATTTTTCTCAAGGAGCATCGGTGTGATAGCTACCATCGTTTCCACTTTACTCTGTTCAGCTTGCAATGCTTTTAATTCCAATTGTACATTCTTAATTTGTTTCTGTATTTCTTTTACTTCTCTTTGCAAATTATCATAATCTGTTAATTTCATTTTCCACTGTTTTACATCATGATTTAACTCTTTTAATACTACTAATTGTTCGTTAATAATCGGTTTTCTACCATTTCGTTTGAACAATGCCTCACTATCTTTTTCTAACGTTTGCATTATTTTATGTATGTGATCCGAACCGATAAATCCAGAGGAGAATAGATAGCTTCCTAATTGGTCCACATCTGTTAAGGCGATGTTTTGAATATCCATAATATTAAAGGAAAATACTCCTTTATATAGCGATTTTTCCATTCCTTTTAGGATAGGTTGAATATCGGTGGAAGTACTACCGTCATTATAGAAAACAGTTACTTCTCCCGCTGCCTTACCAGCAACTCTTTCTATTTTCACCTCACCAAATTCCGATGTATCCAATAGTAAACTACCACCGTATTGCATTCCTCGCTTCGGTTCATAGCGTAACTCTGTTTGATTTTTCAATGGAAATCCAAAAAGGATAGCCTGTATAAAAGCCATAATCGTTGACTTCCCAGCTTCATTTTCACCCAAAAATAGTTGAATTTTATTAGATAATCCATCTATTTGAATGTCCTGTAGTTTACCAAAACCGTAAATATGAATTTCTTTTATTATCATTCGTATCACCTCTTTTCCTCTAGTATTTTTGTAATAATCCATTGTTCTGCTTCTGTTTTCATTTCTTGTTTCTCTTCAAGTGTCAATGAAGTTAAATATTTTCTAGCCTCGCTATGAGAATATAATGCGCTAAAGTCAATATCGCTTGTCTCTTCCACGAGTTTAAAAAAGTCTATAAAAAATGGGGTTTCTTTTAACTGATCTTTGTTTATAAGTGGTTGTGTTTGCACTTTCAGGTCATACGTGTAGACAAAATGGACATCTTCCTCTTCTTGTTCGTTTAGTAGTACTAGCAGATCATTTTGATTGTCCTGCTGCACAAGCTCGGAATGAAGCTCCCCTTGTCCTTGCAAAATAACTTGCAATAACACACCTTCATGTTTTGCACGCTTTTTCCTTTTTTCATCTTGTATGGCATCAACTATTCTATCAATTGATTTCATGTTTTCTATATTTATAAACGTAGTATCCCAGAGGACTGTTTCAGTTTTAAAAAATTGAAGCTCCGTTTTTTCCTCACTCATCGTCACAACATAACAGCCTTTTGTACCTTCTTCTTTTTTATGCCTGCCTTGAATATTACCTGGATACACGATATACGGATTAGAATAAAGTATTTCTCTTTTATGTATATGGCCTAATGCCCAGTAGTTAAATTGTTTAGATAGAAGCTGTTGGACGGTAAAGGGAGCATATGGATCATGCTCTTCACGGCCAGCTAAGTTTCCGTGAATCATCCCAATATGAAATGGAACATCTTCTTCTTTCACGTATTCATCGACTCTATTTTCATAATGATGGCGTGTAGGATAACTAAATCCATAAATGTTCGCAACGTGTTGATTGTGTTTATAAAATGGAAAGGAAGTAACTTCTGCTGGGAAAATATGAACGTTATTAGGATATTGAAAACTAGTAGAAGTATTACCTTCTAGATGATCATGATTTCCATGGATAACGTACACATGAATATTTGCTTCCTGCAACTGTAAAAACTGTTCTCTTAATTTAGCTTGCGCGTAAATACTTCGATTTTCGCCATCGAATAAATCTCCTGCTATTAAGACAAAGTCTACTTCCTCGTCCAAGGCAGTTTGTACTACTTTCCTTAACGATTCAAAAGTACTCGCTCGCACTTTTTTTAATATGTTATTTGGTAATGTATGTAAGCCATAAAAAGGACTGTCTATATGCAAATCCGCACAATGTAAAAATTTAATTGAATGCATCATTTTACCTCACCATTTAAAGTTTCTTCTATTTTACCATGCTTAAAACACGAATGCACGTTCGTATGAAAGTTTTTTCTATTGGATAACATCATTCCTACTAAATTGTTTTCATTTTTCCAATTTCGTGATACAGTAATAGAAAATGAACATCCATTCATTATTGTGTAAGGGGGGCCATATGATGGAGAAATTTACTTTAACTGTTTTTCATAATAATGGGGAAAAATTGTTAGATGAGACTTTTGAGGCTGCAAGTGAAAAAGAAGCAAAACAATTGGGAGAAAAGAGACTAGAAGAATTAAATTTCCTACAAACAACTCACCGTTGTACAAATTCAAAAGGAAAGTTACTATTATTTCATCGATAATATTCCAACCATTATAAAAACCATCGCTAATTGAGTTAGCGATGGTTTTCTTTTACTAACACCCTTTAAAGTGAGGTACTCTTTTTTCAAAAAACGCCTTTATTCCTTCTTGGTGATCTTTCGTGTGACGCATCTTTCGTTGTCCCTCTTTTTCTAACAACAGCATTTGTTCTAGAATTGGATATTCTGTTCTTTGAAGGATTGTCTTCGTTTCAATCATCGCCTGTAAAGGAGCTAACTGTAGACGTTTTATTTCCGCTAAAATAAAGTCATCTATCTCACTTTCTACAATACTATCAATTAAGCCAAGCTCCTTCGCTTCTTTCGCATGAAGCTTTTTACCTTCCCATATTATTCTTTTAGCATTTGCTTCCCCTATTCTGTTCTTTAAGAAGAAATGTCCTCCTCCATCTGGTATTAGTCCTATTCCAATAAAATTCATCGCAAGTATAGCCGTTGGTACTGCCACCACTTTATCACAAGCTAGGGCGATACTTAGTCCTAATCCCGCCGCAGCCCCATTAATCGTACAAACTGTAACTTTTTTTAATGAATAAAGGGTGGAAACAATATTATTTATAGTCGTAATGACAGACTCATACAATGCCTCATCTTCCTCTAACATCATTTTAATATCTCCACCCGCACAAAACGCTTTCCCTTTACCAGTTAAAATTAATATAGAGGATGGGCTTTTAGCAGCCTCTTGTAAGGCTTTCTCCAATTCATATAACAATTCATCATTTAAGGAGTTTAGCTTATCTGGACGGTTTAAAGTAATTTTTGTTATTTTTCCATTATCTTCATACTGAACATTTTTCCATTCCTTCATATGTAGCACATCCTTTCTCGTTAAAAATGAATGATTATTCATTCAAATTATACCATGGTTATTAAAACAAATGTGTAAATAATACAAAGTCCAACTACTAATAATGAATATTTGTGCTAACAACTAATGAACATTTCATAATCCTTACAAGGTTAATGAACAGAAAAGTCCTAATAGTCAGTTTCTACTGACTATTAGGACAGCCCCCTTTTTTCACGTAGATTCTTCCACATTATTAGCTACGTGTTGATCACTACTTTTCGATTCCACGAGTATATTTCTTACATTAATAATAGACTGAATAATTAGTATTAATCCCGGGATAAAAAACAAGAATAGAACACCATTTTTAGATTTCGTAAATTCAATAGCGTAGCCTAAGTAAGGAATAGTGAAACCGCTATATTGCGCTACTATATTTTCTGGTAGGAGTAACGTTTGATCCACCCCATCATTATTGTCTCCTCTAGTTCGATACATAATGTTACCGTTCTTTTCTATTACTTCTACAATTCTATGCGTAACTAATGTTGCCCTATTTTCCCTGTATGTGACAATATCATTTTCTTTAAATCTAGTCATATCTCCCCCTGGCTTCACAGCTATAATGGATCCTGTCATAAATGTAGGCTCCATAGATCCAGAGAGAACCGTTTTTAGTTGATAGCCAAATATTTGAGGCTCTCCTCCAGAAGCTTTTGATGAAAGCACAAAAAATATGATGAGTGCTAATCCAATATATAATCCTATCGTCACAACATTAATTACCCCAGATATAATGGACTTAAAAGACATTCTCTTCACCTTCTTTTATTAAACTACTCATCTTCGTCTACCATTTCGTCATCTTCTTCAAAATCTATTACTTCCTTTTCTATCTCTTCTTCTTTCTCTTCTATATCACCTTCTACTGTCTCCTCTTCTTCTGAATCACTTAACGGTGGTTGTTCGTCACTAACTTCTTCCTTATTACTTTCTGTCGGGATTTCTTCCTCTTCTGCTGCTTCCTTTTCATTGTCAGATTTCTCTTCTATTCCTTCTGTTTCTTCTATTTCCTCTGTTTCTTCTATTTCTTCTATTTCACTCGTATCCTCTTCTATCCAATAGCCAGCCTGTAAAGTACCTGTCACTTTATAGGTGTCGATATAATACGCATCAGTTGTTGACGCAAAGTACGAAACAGTTAGAGTAAATAAATATATAAGTGTAATATTATGTAAAAAAAATCCCCGGAATTTATTTTTTCTTTCTTTCACTTTCCCTTTTTGCCCATACATAAAAGAACACCCCCAAGTTTTAATGCATTACTCATTAACGATCTCAGCAAATATAAATGAAATAGCATCTACATTTTGCTCAAATCATTAAGCAAACAATTTTTAGAAAGATGGGGTTGTCCCCATCTTTCTAATGATAAAATATGTCCTATTAATCTATATGTTCACCTTCACCTTGTTTCGCAACAAATTTCCAATTAATGATTAAGGAATCACCTTGGAATTGTGATTGATCCTCATTATTGTCAACGAACTCAAATTGTACCCACATTAAGTCATCTGTACCAGCTGGTAAGCCGCTACCTTCTCCAAAGTACTCATCAATTTTCTTTTCTACTGCATCTGGAGCCATATCTTTTAAGTCATATAGAGTTGTAGAGAAGATAATATCGTTGTAGTATTCTCTACCTGTTTTGTCAACATTCTCAAGGAAGTTAACTCGAATATGTTTTCCGAAGTCTTCTGTATTATCGCCATTCGCATCGATTACTTCATAAGATGATTCCAATATAACTTCTGCAATATCTAGTGATCCATTGTTTTCAAGATAGAAAACGCGATTCATCCAGTCGCCTGGCTTCATATTATCTACTTCAATAATTGTTTCTGGGTTCACCGCTAAATCAAAAGTACCTGCTGCAAAAGTACCGTTAGCATCAGCAGTATCCGTAAAGTACGCATATGTACCCCCAATTAATAAAGATAATCCAAGAGCTGCAGGAGCTAGTCCCATACTTAATTTCTTTTTAAGTTTCATTTAAAGTTTCCTCCTCTTTTTCCCTTTGTATCATACTTACTTTCGTTTGTTCTTTTTTACAGCAAAATGCGTTCTTTATAAAGAATGTTAATTATAGTATACTTGTTCTACCCGAAAATATAAAGTACTATTTTACAATTTTTAATAATTTATCCATTCCCTATTAAAAGTATTATTGGAGTACTTTATTTTCTTTTAGCCTCGTCCTTGTAGCCAGGAACATCTTTTAATTCAGGTCTACCGACTTTTGGAGTTGAAGGCCTCTCTTTAAGTGACTTCTCCTTCGAAGGAGCAACACTATTTTGCTTGCTTGTACCTTCTAAATTTACATCTTCTAATTTAAGAGAATTCTTTTCTTTTGCGGTTTCTATGCTTGTTGTATTAGCTTCTTGTTTTGATGGATCTTTTGCTTCAGAAGAGTTATTTACAAGTAGATAGCTAGGAACTAATATAAGTACACACATACTTGCTATGAGTAATGATTTGGCACTTAATTTCAATGTCACTAACCTACTTTCCTATTAGTAATAGAAAGGAAGGATGTAAGAGGAATCTCACACCCTCCCTCCTTACTTTAATTATTTCGTTGGTGCAATATCTCCTCTAACCGGTAAATCTGGTAAGTCTGGTCTACCTGGTAAAGGTCTTACTGGTCTATCCTTGTCTCCAGGCTGCCAACCATTAATATGAAGTTTACCTGCAGCAATTTCACGAGATTCGTTACCATAATCATCTCTAGCAATTACTTCAATTTCCACACCTTCAGCCATAATAGTAGAAGGAGCAGTCCATGTTACTTCATATTGACCTGGGGCAACTTCTGTTAATGGAAGCTCTGTTGCATTATTTAAGCCAGAAAGATTTGTTAATGGCATACGTAATACAAAGCTTGCATCTAAATCTTCTTCACTTGAGAAGGAGATTGTTACAGATTCGCCTGCACGTAATGTTACATCTTCAGAAGGCTCAACGTTTGAAATCGTAATATCGCTAAACTTAGCATAAACAGTCATAGAGTCAGAGCTTGTGTTTCCAGCTTTGTCTGTTGCTACTACTTCGATTTCGTTAGCACCTTCGTCTAATAAAATACGTTTAGAGAATGTTCCGTTAGATACAGTAGCACTTTGACCATTAACAGTAACGCTATCAATGTTCTCATCTTCTACTGTTCCTTCAACCGTAACTGTTTCTCTATTTGTTTTTAATCCATCTACTGGACTAGTAATCTCAACTTCTGGTGCTACTTGATCTAGTACAACGACTACTGCTTCAGAAGCATCCGTCATACCATTTTCAGTAGAAGCTTTAGCAGTTAAGCTATTTTCTCCTTCACTTAAGGAAACTTCAACAGAGTATGTTCCTTGAGATGAAGTAGATGCTGTTCCTACTTCTTCACCATTGTTATACACATGTACAGTTGTAGATGGAGCAGAAGTACCTTCAACCGTTACAGATGATTCATTAGTGAATGTTCCATCTACAGGTGAAGAAATAGTTGGTGCTGTAACCTCATAATTAACTGCGGCACGAATCATGTAGTTACCTTCTGCCGTTGGTGCCGGTGACCAAGCCCCACCAACCATTTGCCAACTACGACCTGCATTCGGTCCATCTTCATCTGTTGCTAAACCTGGTGTGTTCGGATTCGGATGCGATTGAATGTAAACCATGTAGAAGTCTCCCTCTACAACGATTCCTTCTTCACTTAAATCTACATGCGTCCAAGTCCCATCACGTAATGCAGTTGCATCGATTGGTCCTGCAAGTCTAGTACCAGGTGCACCATCTGCTCCGTTTGCATCATGAATTGCAACTTGGAATGCTGTACCGCCTGGAACTGGCCATTCAGTATCCCAGAAGCGGAAGATACCGCCAGTTACTAGTGCTTTGTTATGACCTTCTTCTAACGACATTTTAACTGCCCAACCGTTACCAGCATCGTAGAACGCTCTAGCGTTTTCAGCAGTACCGTCATCATAGCCGATTTCACCAGGGAAACCGATGAATGGCTTTAATTCAACGTTTAATTCAACATTACCTTCTAATGTTACAGTGAACTCATGACTGTAATAGCTTGGTGCTACAACTTTAAGAGTGTATTCACCTTCATATCCTGTTAATGAATATGCGCCGTTTGCATCTGTTGTTGCTGGAGCAACTGCAGCATCTTCCATTAAGTAGATTGTTGCACCTTCAACTGGTAAACCTGTTGCTTCGTTCGTAACAGTTCCAGCTACAGTTCCTTTCGCTAACTCTTCAAGGTTGAAGTTAACATTAGCTTCAACACCATCTTCAATTGTGACCGTTTGCGTTTGTGATTCATGTCCATATGCTTCTGCAACCATCGTATAATCACCAGTTGCATGAGTCATAGAATAACTTCCATTAGCTGGATTTGTATTAACGGAACGACCAGTTTCTAAAATGGAAACTTTTGCAGCTAATGGTAATGCTACCGGTCCAATAGAATTAGACTCGACATTAATAGAAACATCTTTGAACTTAGAAACGTCTGGTCTTTCTCCACTACGTTCTCTAACACCTTTTTTCGTAACTTCTCCTCGTTCTTTTTTCGGCGTTACTTCTTTACCAGTTTCTAAACTAGATAAAGCAGTGTCAGAAATACGGAAATCATCAATGTACCAACCGTCACGTACTACACTTCCATCTGTATCTAAGTCAAATGAAACGATAATAGTATTACCAGCATATCCACTTAAATCAAATTGAGCATCTACCCAACCGTTTGATACATTCGTATATGTTGCTACATTATCCCAAGTAGCTCCACCATCAGCTGAGATCCAAACATCTCCGAAATCCCAGTTGTTTTCGATGTTATACCAATGCTTGAATTGTAAAAATGCTTCTCCGCTTTCAGGTACTGCAATCGGTGGTGATTCAAGAATGGAATAAGTATTATTTACATACTGTCCAGCAAGATTTGTAGCTACAGCTTTTTCACCAGAATATGCTGAGCCTGGTCCGCTAGTCGGTACTCCCCATTCCCAAGTGTTGTTATCTCCGTATGTTACCCACCCAGCAAAAGATTCTTCAAAGTCTTGATAATATCCTACTGATGGTGCAGGATTTACAGTGATGGAATAGTCGTCACTAACTGTTTCGTTTCCACCGAAGTCTGTTGCTTTAATACGATATACGAGTTCGCCTTCCACCACATCTTCGCCAGGAATAGTAGCTTCATAAACTCCATTTTTGAAGTCTCCGCTAACACGTCTAGCAGAAACAGTTTCAAAAGAATCACCTTTTGAGTATTCCACTACTACACTTGTTACACTAATATTGTCTTCTACAGATGCCTCAATTGCTACTGGAAGACCAGCATATGTTTCACCATGACCATCATGCCCAATAACAGGCGCTTGATCATCATCCCCATCTACCGTAACGTTACCTTTTACAGTACCTAAACCGGAGATGACAGATGAAACTGCATCAAATACGTTAATGATCCCATGTCCAAAACCATTGTTAGGTGCTTCTGGATATTGAGAGTTTGTTCTTGGTGTTGCTGTCGTTTCTAAAATTTCAGCAATGTCATCAATAGATAAAGATGCATTTACTTGTTTTAATAGAGCAACTGCACCAGCTACGTGCGGAGCCGCCATAGACGTCCCATTCCATCCACCTTGATAACTACTTCCAGGAGTAGCAGAACGGATATTTACACCAGGAGCAGATACTTCTGGCTTCATTTCTCCATATGGAGATGGTCCTTGTAATGAGAAACTACCTAAGTTCATGTTAATATCAGTTGCACCAACCGCATAAGACTCTGGATAGTTTGCCGGTACAGCAACAGAACCAGGGCCACCTGGGTTAGTTAACGTAGTGTTACCAGCTGCAAATACAGGGTAGATATCAGCAGATCTCCAAGCTTGCACCATCGGACGGAACCACTCATCCATTCCAGGTCCTCCACCCCATGAGTTGTTTACAACGTCAGGAGCCATATCTGGGTTAGGCACACCATTTTCATCTGTTGGTGCTAATAAGTATTGTGCACCAGCAAGAATGCCAGCTGTAGAGCCACTACCTGAACCACTTAAAATTTTAACCCCAATCCACTTAGCTCCAGGAGCTACACCAATTGCATTTGTTCCATCCATTTCCACACCTAGGACAGTTCCAGTAACGTGCGTACCATGTCCATGATCGTCATAAGGTACTGCACGACCATTTACTGCGTCGAACCAGTTGTAAGTATGAGAAGGATTATTCGGATTGTTAAAATCATAGCCGTTGTATTGTTGGATTAATGCAGGGTGATCCCATTGAACACCTGTATCCATAACAGCTACGACAACACCGCTACCGTCGATTCCCATATCCCAAGTTGCAGGTGCACCTACTTGTTCAATGTTCCATTCAACATTTCCAGAAGTAGGAGCTGCATCTTCTACAGAAGAAGTTGGTTCAGCATTTGGATATAATTGAACCTCAGCGTTATGTGTAATTGCTTCAACTTCTGGGAAGCTTGCGATTTTTTCCATAACGTCTTTAGTTGCTGTTACAGCGATACCGTTTACGATATAGAAAGATTGTACGTCTTTAGCTTTTCCAGAAGCTTCTTGTTTTGATAAGAAATCTAAAACATCTGCTTGTGTAACTTTAGCTGTTGCTTGTAACTCAGAAACAATTGTAGAACGTTTTGCTAATGATGTTTTGCCAGGTGTTAAATTTTGCTTTGCAGCTTTTTCCTCTGCTTTTGCTGCTACACTTACAGTATCAACTTGCTCCTTAAAGCGAACAAGAAATGATACCATTTCATCTTTTTTATATTTTTCTACTAAACTTTTACTTACTTTAGCTTCAGCTGCACCTTTACTATCTGCAAAAGAAACGGATGTACCTTTTGACTCTGCTGAAGCCGTGTTAAAATTAAAACTTGGAACGAGTAATAGTGCGCACATAAGTACGGCAGCTAATTTTGTAAACTTACGTTTAAAACTCCTCAATTAAGTATTCCTCCCTTATTTTTTAATAAGGCAGTACTCATAAAATATGCTGCTATACAGCTGTTATGAACTTTTCCAATTTTACTAGAATTATATAAGATCAGTGGTGAGTAGGAAGTTATCGTTGTATCGCGGTTTTCTCTTTTTATTAGCGATACTTCTTGGAGATGCAACGGAGTTTAACAACATATTTTAGAATAGTGCCTATGGAAACATTCGAGCCTTTCCCCCTTTCAATTAAATTCCCATAATCCAACCTGAGTCGTAACTACTCCAAATGTCCTAACTAACAATTTGTAAGACGCTTATGTAGGATACAGGTACAAACTATACTCTATAGAGAACATTTAAAAAATGTTGTCGCAATAAGTCGAAATAATCTAAATTTTTAAAAAATAGTTATTTTTGCCTATAAATAAAGGTTTAACGTACATGTCATTTATAATTCTTTCTGCTCATATCCAATAAAATACAGGTGTTTTTTACCATAAATTATTTTTCGTATCTTATTAAGAACGACATTATGGAAGGTCTATAAAAAATGTTAGATTTTATCTAATTTTGTTGAACTAGATTTTTTGTAGCACATTATTATTGAAACTAATAAAAGCCCTCCAAAAGGAGAGCTTCTTACATGTTAAAAAGGTCTTCTAAAATTTTTATTTTTTCTTCCGTATAATGCAAATACCCATCATTATATGATTTTGGATCTTTCGGGTTCGCAAATCGAGTAATCTTCCCTGTTACCGGGTTTACAAACTTACTCGATGCCCCACAACCTAAACCGATAATGGACTGACGTTCTTCCATAATCATAATATTGTAAATACTATCTTGTCCTGGTAGTGCATATCCAACATTTTCAAGATTACCTAAAATATTTTTTTGACGGTACAAGTAATAAGGAACGTAACCATGGTCCTTCGTCCATTTCGTAGCCATGTCCATCATTTTACTAATTTCATCACGGTCGGCAACTTTATATTTTTGCTTATTCTTTGTCATTTCAGACGCACGTTTAAACGATAAAGTGTGAACTGTTAATGACTCTGGCATTAACTTCTCTGTTTCACTTAATGTATAGTCAAATTCTTTTGTCCCTTCTCCTGGCAAGCCAATAATAAGGTCCATATTGATGTTGTTCATGTCCATCGAACGTGCTAAGTGGAATTTCTCTACAGTTTCCTCAACAGTATGATGACGGCCAATCGCTTTTAACGTTTCTTGTATATACGATTGTGGATTAATACTAATACGGTCAATATTCCATTTCTTCAATACTTCTAGCTTTTCAGGTGTTATTGTATCAGGGCGTCCCGCTTCTACTGTTACTTCCCGTACTCGTTCCATATGAGGAAAAGATTGATACATTTGTTCATATAACATATCCATTTCTTCCGCTGTAATACTCGTTGGAGTACCACCACCGTAATAAACAGTTGTTATTTTAATATCATTGTCTTTTAACCATTTGCCGACTACTTCTATTTCGTGGTGTAATCCTCCTAGAAACGAGTCCACTTTTCCTTGCTTTCCGTTAATTGCGTATGCTGGGAATGTACAATACGCACATTTCGTCGGACAAAAAGGAATACCGATATAAATACTTACTTCCTTTCCTAAATCGTACAGGTCTGGAACGACAGAAAGTTGACGGTCTACAATTTCTTGCATTAGTTCAATCTTTTCATCGGTAATTAAATATTCCTCTTTTAGTTGACGATGTACTTCTTCCTTACTTTCGCCGTTTTGTAGTTTCGTATGAAGTAGCTTAACGGGACGTACACCTGTTAAAATACCCCACTTTTGAACAATACGAGTGTAGTCTTGTAAAAGAGAAAGGAACACATGAAGAACGGTATTTTTTACTTGCTTTAACTGTTCTTTTTCTGTTTCAAAACCTTCTAAGTTTTTTTCTTTCGTACAATCCATTATTTTTGTATCTTTTTTAAGGGTACCTGTGACAGTGCACTTATTGTTTTCAATAGTTATAGACATATTAACCTGTAGTGCTTCCGGGCTATCATCCACTTGAAAGGTTAATGTGCTTTCTTCAAAAAATAAATCGGCTATTAATGTTAGTGGTCGATGTAATCTTTGATCATCGACTCCTTTAATATTTATATTCATTATTTATCACACTCACTTTATAGCAATACAAACTTTCTTAAGTGTACAAAAAGATGAATGGCTTATCAATAGATAAAAAATTGTCTGTTTGTCCTACAAATAACAGCATAATCTGTTATGCTTGAAGTAATTACTTTACTATATACTATATTTAGGATATTCCTATTTAATTAAATGATAAAATAGAACCACTTATATCCATCCTCTTTCTTTTGCTAGTTTTATCGCTTCCATTCTATTTTTCACTTGTAGTTTACTAATGATTTCTGAAACGTAATTTCTCACTGTTCCTGGTGATAAAAATAGGTGCTTAGAGATTTCTTTCGTCGTCATCCCCTCTGCCGCTAACCTCAAAACTTCACATTCCCGCTCTGTTAACGCCTCTTGATCATGTAAACTACCAAAAACTAATTCTGGCGCAAATTCTCTTTTTCCTTTCATCACGTTCCGAATGGACTCCGCTAACTCATCACTAGAACCGTCCTTTAGTAGGTAACCGTGAACACCTGCTTGAACGGCTCTTTTAAAGTATCCTGGTCTCGCAAATGTCGTTAATATAATTACTTTGGAAGGAGCGTTTAATTTTTGCAACGATTCTGCTACTTCCAAGCCTGTTTTTTTAGGCATCTCGATGTCTAGTAAACAAACATCCGGGTCTTCAGAAAGGATAGTTTGTAACGCCTCTTCCCCGTTACTTACTTGTGCTATTACTTCCAAATCATCTTCTAAATCTAATAACGAGCCTAGTGCCCCTCGTAACATGCGCTGATCTTCTGCGATAAGTAATCGAATCATGAAGCATTATCCTCCCGTTCTTTTAAAATAATTGGAACAGTGATGTTTAACTTAACACCCTTATTCGATGAGAAGGATAAACAGCCATCAATTAATTCTAACCGCTCTTCAATACCTTTTAAGCCATTTCCTCCCGTTTGCTGTTCTTTCATTCCTACCCCATTATCCTCAATCGTGATATTCACTTCTCCCGCATTTTTCACTATATTTATAGAACAGTTCGTTGCCTTACTATGCTTAACGATATTCGTCATCGCTTCTCGGATACATAAACTTAAAATATTTTGTGTTAAATGAGGGACTTCCTTCACCGATGTCTCGCCAATTATCGTTAATTGAATGTTTGCCGTCTCTAATAGCGTTTGTGCTTCCAACAGTTCTTCTGCAATCGTAACGGTACGCATTTCTGAAACTAGCTCCCTCACTTGGGAGAGAGCTGATCGAGAAATTCGCTCCATCTCCTTCGCTTGAATACTTGCTTTTTCTCCGTCTTTTAACGCTAGTTTACTAATAAGCTGGCTTTTTAATGTTAATAGAGAAAGCGTATGTCCTAACGTATCATGGAGATCACGGGCAATTCTCATTCGTTCCTCTCTTTTTACTAGCTCTTTAATTTGTTGATTAGCTTCATCTAGCTGTCGCTCCAACTCCATTCGGCTGTTCATAGAACGCACACCGATAGGAGACATGAGCATGATGATTAAAAAAGGTACAAAAAACACTAAATGATAAAAAGTGTCATTGTTAAAAATATAAATAACGAGCGGAATAACTAGAGTAATAATGAACGCAGCAAGTGCGGTGAAAAATGAATTCTTTTTCGTGTACCACCCGATAAAATTAGCTGTAAAGAAACCTAAAAATATATTGTAAATATCAAAAAAGATAGATAAATAAAGAATAATTAACATTTGTAATGCTAGCCATACATGAAAGTATTTTTGTGTTACGTAAAGCTGTCGGTAAGTAAGTAAAAATAATAGAAGAGCAATCCACCCTGTAATGGCTTTCCAACCTTCTTCTTGGTATACGTAAAAAGCTGGTAAACATAAATAGATTAGAAACACATATGGAAAGAAACCATATTTTTTCGGGAAAATTTCTATTACTCTTCTACCTTTCGCCATGAATTCTACACCGCCACTTCTTGTTTTTTCCTAATATAGGTTGATAATACCATAAATAAAAGGACGTAGGCAGTTAAAATCAGAATATTCATCACACTCGGATGCCCACCACGAATAATTTCCCACGCACCGTTTCCAAAGTTAAAAGATGGTAACCATTTTGCGATAGATTGGATAATACTAGGCATCAAATCGATTGGCATCCACATGCCACCAGAAATGGCTAATAACATATACATTAAATTGCTAACTCCTGCAGCCGTATCTACTTTCTTCATCGTTCCTACTAATACTCCTAGAGCAAGAAAAGGGATGGAAGCGCCTAATATCCAAACACCTGCATAAAGCCATTCACCTATCGATAACGATACCCCGTTAATTAGACCTCCCGCTAAAAAAATAACTATAATAGAGAATACATGAATGATAGACTGGCTAACCATTTTGGCAATAAAATAACTGTTATCAGATAGAGGCGTCACTTTTAGAAACATAGACCATCCTTTTGCTCGCTCTTCTACTATACGTATGCCTAATGTCAAAATTGCGGAGCCCATCACACTAAATGTAGTCATCGACATTAAATAATGAGCATGCCATTCTTCTTTATTTTCAATTCCTGTATTAAAAACATTTGTGAAAATAAAGTAAAACACGATAGGCATAAATAACGACCAGAAAACGTAATATGGGTTTCGTAAAATTCGAATGATTTCCGCTTTACATTGCGCCATTAATGGTTTCAACAACATCCACCTCCGTTAACGTTAATTGTTCAAACACATCATCTAGTCGACCTTGTTCTACTCGAATATCTTTTACGTTAAGTTTTTTATCAAACAAATAAGAAAGGATTTGATCGGTGTTGTCCGTTGTCACTACTATTCTTTCATCTTGTATGTGTACGTTTGAAACAAAAGGTTGACTTTTCAAGGCAGCAACATAATGATGATTTCCTAAGAAAGACACTGTTTGTTTTGAAACTTTTCTTTTTATATCTACCGTCGAGCCGTCCGCGATAATATTTCCTTTATGAAATAAAATAATGCGATCTGCCATATCGTCAGCTTCTTGTAAGTAATGGGTACAAAAAATAATCGTTTTCCCTTTTTCTTTTAGAGCTTGAATAGTTTTCCAAAAAGAAGATCGTGAATGTATATCCATCCCTACTGTCGGTTCATCTAAAAACAACAAATCAGGATTTCCTGCTAATGCTAATGCAAAAGATAATCTCCTCTTTTGACCTCCAGACAATTTATCCGCCCGCTTTTTTAAATCTCCTTCTTTTAACCCTGTTAAACTAACTAACTCTTCAAACGATAGTGGATGTGGATAATAACTTCGAAATAGCTGTATTACTTCCTTCACCTTTAACGCATCAATGATACTTACTTCTTGAAGCATTGCGCCAATTTTCTCCCTTACTTTACGATTACTTGGGGTATCATTAAACAATTGCACGTTACCAGTTGTTGGTTGCAGTAAACCTAACATCATTAATATCGTCGTTGATTTTCCAGCTCCATTTGGCCCAAGTATGGCAACTGACTCCCCACTATTTATAATAAAGCTGACATCATCTACTGCCTTTTTTCCTTTAAACACTTTTGTTACCCCTTCTACAGAAACTACTTTCTTCATTACGCCACCTCCTAAACTACTTTTATTATACAGAGGTGGTGGAGTTTCCTTTTAGTGGGTTATGTCATGAATACATATGACATTTGTCATTATTAAACTTTATAATGCCGGCTTACGGGCTCATGTCAAAAACATTAAACTTTTAGAATACACAAATAAAAAAGGACTCTATATAAGAGCCCTTTTCCATCCTATACTTTTAAGTCTTTCAAAAACTGAAGTCTTTGTTGTTTGCGAAAATGTTCTTTTATCATATAAGCTACACCTAGTTGATCATTCGAGCGGGTAATCCAATTTGCCGCTTGTTTTACTTTTGGAGAGGCGTTACCCATCGCTACCCCTAAGCCAGCTACTTCAATTAACGGGATATCATCTTCGTCGTCCCCAATGTACACCATTTCTTTCCATGAGATTTTCAAAATCTCTCCAAGAGCTAGCAATCCATCTAACTTTGTTCCGCCTTCTGGTAAAATATCAATTTTCCCATTTTTATGTTGGTGAACTTCTAAAGAAGGAAATGCTTTTTTAATCGTTTCATAAATAGTATTCACTTCGTCTTTATCTTTCGGGTATACTTCAATCTTTGGTGGTGCAATCGGATTATCTCTTAACGTATCCCCTAAAGACTCTACAAATTGAACTGGATAAATAATCGGATCATTAGCTCCAAAGACCGCGCGTGACATTAAATTATTGCCACCACGTAATCGATTTCCTATCGAAAACCGCTCATGCAAAACTCGTACTCTACAATCAAAATTTTCTAACACTTGAACAATATTAAACGTTTTCTCTTCTGTAATCCTTTTTACAACTAACGGCTGTTCCATCTTGGAAGCGATAAACGCTCCACCATGTGTAACAAGAAAGGAATCTAACTTCAACGCTCTCGCAATCTTTTGTGCAGAATAAAAATTGCGTCCAGTAACTAATGTGACATAAATTCCTTTATCTTTAACATATTGAATAGCATCTTTCGTCTCCTTAACGAGACGGCCATTCGATTTAAGTAATGTTTGGTCAATATTTATAGCTAACAGGCGATACATCATGGAGAATCCTCCTCAATCTAGGATGTTTGTACTTACTGTATGAGTATGAAAAACAGATAAAAAATAGAACAGTAAAATAGAAAAGTAAATGGTCTTTATTTAGCTATGTATATGTTTTTCGTTAGCGATATATATCTCCAATCCAGTTATAAATTTACAAGCAGAAACTAGCAGAAAGAGCGAGCATTTACTTATGGAAAGTCAGCGTAAAGCTAGCTGTGGTGCATAAAACTCTAGATTTGGTGCAATCACGAGAGGAAAGTGATGCAAACGGAAAATGGTGCATGAACCTATGAAAAGTCAGCATAAAAACTAGCGGAAGGCATGTCTGAAACGGACATACTATATTCCACACTCAATTTTCAATGCAGACAAACTAAAAAGCGTACCCCATAAGGCACGCTTTTTAAACAATTATCTATTTTCCACATTACTATAAAGCTCTTCTAAAGGCTTCATAATAATTTTATTTAACTCTTGTATAACCATGCTCATACGCTGTTCAGCTTGCATTAGTTGTGCAATTTTAGGATCTTGTTGCACAAGAGCAACTGTTTTTTGCGCTTGTTCTACCTCTTCTTGCGTAATTTCTTGACCTGACATTTGTTTTTGTTGCAGGTTTAATTGAATATTACGGAAGTTTTCAAACATACGTTTTGTTCCTTCATCAGCAAATACAGCTGCATAAAGGTCTTGTAGTTGCTTGAAATCATCGCTTTCACGAACAGCCTTTTCTAAATTATACGCTACATCATAAAGATTTGTAGACAAAAAATCATTCCTTCCTTTTTTGTCCTAATGGACATGATAGTGTTAGGGAAACTAATGCTTTCATAAGCAAATGTCTAACACATTCTTAAGAACCAAGTATAACAAACTACCCTTTCCCTTACAATAAAAACCAACCTATAAGAGCATCACGAATAGTCCTTGAATAAAACCAATCGATCCACCAAGAAGTGCTCCAAGATAGGTAATCATTTTCAACTCGCGTTTTGTAACGGACAACACAATTTCTTCTAATCGCTTAAGTGAAAATGATTCCACTTGCTCTTGCACTACATGGGCTAGCTGCAATTTTTCCAAAATAGCATCCAATTGATTAAGTAATCGCTCTGTTCCTAAACGAATCCCTCGAGGCAGTAATTCATTTACAATCCAAGGACGAATTGGTTCCGCTAACTGTTTAATCGATAGGTCCAAACAACGGTCTATATTTAAAATAGTATGTGCTAACGAATGAATAGTGCCTAATATAGCTTCTTTTGTTAGTTTATTTTCAACTTCCTCTACCCGATAAGCTTTAATCTTTTCCCATTCTTTATCTAGGAGTGCTTCAATCGTATCTGTCGTACCTTCATTTCTTAAAAACTTTAATACTTCTGGCTGTACTTTATCTACTAGGTTAACGTTTCCTAAAAACATTTGCATCATATTACCTAGCATTCCTTTTGAAGAAACAAAATCATTGATCAACTTTTGTAACTGGTATTTCCCTTCGTCACTTTCAAAATAAGCTTGTCCTTTTTGCACTATATAAGCAGCTACTAAAGGTATGTAGCTTTCTAATTTTTCCGCCAAATGCTGGGGCAAAATTTTAGATAGTTCCTTTTCTCCATACTCTTCCAACAGTTCGTCATATTTTTCTTCTACCCACTTTTCAAACTTACTATTTGTTAATGATTTAAAATCATCGACACCAAACGTTATCGCCAATTGTTGTAGTGTTTGTTCTGATTGTAACAGCTCATTAGTTTGCTTTATTACCCAATGGGTGATTTCTTCTTGAAAAGCACTATTCATCAACCTTCTTTTTACACTATCTGCCGTCAGCAAATGTTCCATAACTAAGCGACCAAGTTGTTCGGCAAGTTCATCCCGACGTTTCGGTATTAGCCCAGGTGTAAAAGGAAGCTTCCATTTCCCAATGTAAATTGGGTTATATGGTCTAAACAACATTTTGATTGCTAATAAATTCGTCATCCCTCCGATAAATGCTCCGATTATTACCATAATCGTTAATATTAATACTTCATTCATCAATCCATCAAACCTTTCTAATCACCTATTCTTTAACTTTTCATACGATATTTTATAAGCATTTGCCTATTTTTTTAAACCATTCACTACTTTTATACAAAGAGAAAATGAGGGACGTTTATGAAATACGTAGTCGGAAGAATCATTCCATACGCTCATCACAATGATACATCCACAATTTATTTAAGTGAAAAACTCGCTACCACTTTAAACATACCGTTTGAACTGCCCTTCATACAAGTACAATGTAGTCGGAATACATTGACAGTACCTCTCGTAATAATGAAAGGAGAGGAAGCCTTTGTTAAGATAGGGCAACAATCATTAGATCAGCTATATTTATTAAACGAAGAACGAACGTTTTTCCTCACATACAATTCTACTACTAATACAATATCAATTGGACCGATTATTGCATTAATGACAGAGATTTTAGAGGAAGAGCCAATTGATTTAAAATCGATTTCTCAATTTAGTATAGAGCTTACGAAGTACTCGGAAGAAGTTGGTGCCTTTTTTTACGTCTTTACATTACCACAATCATTAGCTGCACCATCGCTCGAAGGTTATGTGTTCACTAATAACGAATGGATAAAACATACGCTACCTTTCCCTCATATCATACACAACCGACTTCATAAAAGGAAGAACGAAAAGAGTAACGTTTTTTTATCGTTTACAGAACAGTTGAAAGACTGGAATGTGCCGTACTTTAATGAATCGTTTTTAGATAAATGGACTGTATATTACCATTTACAAGAAGCAGAACATTTAAAACCATATTTACCCGAAACAGAATTGTATAATAAAGAAACGATAATAAATTGGTTAGAGAGAGAAGAAGTTATCTTCTTAAAACCAATTAACGGGAGTCAAGGAAAGCATATTTTAAAGATTGAAAAAGAGGATGAAAGTTTTATTGTTTCGCACTCTTCCTTTCAACAAGAAAAGAAACATTATTTAAACACAGCAAAAGAAGTCATCAACAGACTTTCACCTTATGTAACAAGAAGAGACTATCTTATTCAAAAAGGAATTCCGCTGTTTCAAGTAGAAGGCAAACCTGTTGATTTTCGGTACCTATGTCATCGAACGGAAAATGATCGTTGGAAAATCACTTCATCTGTTTCACGTATCTCGAAGCCCGGCCAGTTTGTCTCAAACATTGCCCAGGGCGGTCAATTGTCTACCGTACAACAAGCATTACGTGCCTCCTTTTCTAAAGAAGAGATAAAACATTTGCAAAAACATATGAGATCTTTAGCGATTGACGTAGCTTATGAAATTTCAAGTGTAGCAACCGGAATGTATGCAGAACTTGGAATTGACCTCGCTATTGATATAGATGGTAAACCTTGGATTATCGAAGTAAATACGAAGCCTTCTAAAAATGTAGACGGTGATGAACAAACAACAGCTATTCGACCATCTGCAAAGGCTATCATATTATATTGTTTATATCTTGTTCATGAAACAACGAAAGAAGGGAGAGTCGAATAAATGACAGCTTTTTGCATTCTAGCTTTCACTTCTCCAGTTAAAAGTAAATATTTCACTCATATCGCCCAACATGCAGAGAAATTAGGTGTAACTGTATATCACTTAACACCAAAGAATCTAACACTGACTTCCGTTGATTCGGTTACTGGTTATAAATATGAATGCGGCACATGGGTGCCAACGACATTCTCTCTTCCGAACTATGTATACGACCAATGTTACTATGCAACGAAAAGAACAAAAGCTTACAAAGCAAGGGTAAAATGGTTAAAAGAGAAACGAAAAATAACCTTTATAGGAAACGGGTTACCAAACAAATGGGAAGTTTTTCAGGCAGCTATGAAGGTTTCAACGTTACAGCCTTATTTTCCATTCACTACAAAAGCGACGGAGGATACTATTTTTTCCTCGCTAAAACAATATAAAACGATTTTATTAAAGCCTGTAGATGGGCTACAAGGGAACGGAATTATAAAACTTCACGATTCATTCCTTCATATTAGAGCTACTTTAGTAAATAATGGTGACGAAATAACGAAAGATTTTATGACACATGAAGCTTTATTAGCATGGATTTTTCAAGAAAAGAAAGAGTATATTATTCAACCATTTTTACCGTTACAAGATGAACTAAATCATCCGTTCGATCTGCGTATTTTGCTTCAAAAAAATGAAAATGGCAAGTGGGAAGAAAGAAAGCGAGTTATTCGAAAAGGAAAACAACATACTTTCACTTCTAACATTGGAAGTGGTGGCAGCGTTATCGCATATGAAGATTGGCGTTTAGATATTCCTCCTTTTTTTGAGCAATCGATTCAAGAAATAATCCATCAATTACCATTATGTATTGAAAAGCAATTTCTTCCCTTGTTTGAACTCGGAATTGATATCGGAATTTCTCCTGATTATTGCCCATACATTTTAGATATAAATTCTAAGCCTGGGCATAAAATTATGGAAACATCCACAGAGGAGCAAAAAGAAAAAGTGTATGAGGCACCAACTAAATATGTACTCTATCTTGATCAATTGAAAGAATGGAGGAAAAATCGATGAAGGTATTATCTACCTTAAAAGTATCAAAACAACTAAACGAAAAAACGATTTCTGTTCCAGAAACATTTAACCATAAAAAAATTGATTTTATTTCATTCGGAACCATTACATTAAAGGTTAATATAACGTACCATAACGGTCCAATGTTATTAATTTCCGAAGATGTCTTTCAGCATCTAAAAATTCCGTATGAAAACAAAATACACTTTTTTATTTACGAAAACACAATACATGTCGGACCTTTAGTCGGAGTATATACTGCAGGATTCACGAGTTCACTCGTTCGCCCAATTGGAGAGAGATCGTTATTTTTCTCTAAACTTCTTTCAGCTGATAGAAAAGTTGGGGCATTTATGTTTCTTTTCGGTCCGAAACATATTAAGTGGGACGAAGGGGTTATTGATGGTTTTCTGTTTACCGATAAAGGCTGGTGTCAACAAGAGCTTCCCTTCCCACATGTTATATATGACCGACTGCCAAATAGAAAGACGGAAAACCACTCTTTACTTAAAGAAACAAAAGAACGCTTACAACAACAGTATCTTATCCCTTGGTTTAACCCTGGATTCTTTAACAAATGGGAAGTTCACCAAAAGCTTTCGTTAGAAGAAAACATCTCTCATTATTTGCCTGAAACACATTCAAAAATTTCTATTACGTTATTAGAAGAGATGTTATCTCGGTACCCGTTTGTTTTTTTAAAGCCTTCTAACGGTAGTCTCGGATTAGGTGTTTATAAGATTGTCTATCATCGCGAAGAAAATTATTATTATTGTCGTTATAAAGATGAAAAAATGCAAAATCGACTCCAACGATTTTCTTCGCTAGAAAAGTTGCTAGGACGCATTTTAGCTGGAAAGGATTTAAACCAATATATTGTCCAGCAAGGGATTGCGTTATGGAGGATTAACGACACACCAGTAGATTTCCGCGTTCATACGAATAAGAATGAAAATGGGGATTGGGTCGTAAGCGCCATCGCTGGTAAGTTAAGTGGAAAAGGAAGTATTACGACACATTTAAATAGTGGTGGGATCGTTCGAGTTCTAGATGATATATGTAAAGATGATCAAGAGTTTGTCGAAACTAAGCGGTTATTAGAAACAGCAGCTATACAACTTAGTATGTCGTTAGATCGACAAATGAAAGGGTATATTGGTGAAATTGGTTTTGATTTTGGGATAGATAAAGAGAAAAAGATTTGGCTTTTTGAGGCAAACTCAAAGCCTGGCCGTTCTATTTTTCACCTTTCTAAACTACGAACAGAAGAATTAGAAACGAGAAAATTACCTTTACAATATGCTTTATATTTAACAGAACAATCCCTACATTCTTTACAGGTTGTGGAATCATGAAAATCTTTTACGATTTAAAGAATAACGAATGGTTTCACACCCTCCCATCTGAAACAGTTTTTTCTATAGGTGAAAAAAATAAATCTGTACGGTTCGACAGGAGACAATCATTGAAAGATTGCCTCCCTTTTCACGTTCGAAGGAAAGGTCAAAAAGTTGGCCCTGTAATTGGAATACTAGTAAGCAATAAACAGAATAAGTTTTATGGTAACATCCCGCTTTTCAATCGAATCCAGCGCAAACTTTTTGAGTTGGGCGGATTTTCCGTCTGTTTTCCAATCGATCAATTATTACGCGGAAACCTTTCCGGCTATTGTTATATCCCTTCAACTAATCATTGGATATCAATAAATGATTTAGTCCCTGACGCTTTTTATAATCGTCTGTTACGAGATGACGAACACAAACTTAAGTTATTAAGTGAAATGTATACTACCCCCTTTTTTAATCGACAGTTTTTCGATAAATGGGAACTTTATTCTGTATTAAGCCAAGATAATTTGCTTGAAAAGCACCTCCCAAAAACGTTGTTATTAACAGATTCCAATTTTAATGAGTATTTAAATACCTACTCTTCCTTTTATGTGAAAGAAAGAGAAAGTTCGAAAGGAGCGGGGATTTTTTTAGTTGAGAAGGAAAGAGAAAACATTATAATCCAAACAGTCGAAAAAAAGTTCGTATTTTACAATGTTAAAGAGGCTTGGGATTTTTTAAAAAAGCATACAAACGACTGTATCATTCAAGAAACAATTCCTTCACAGCGTTGGCACGGAAATAAGTTTGACTTACGACTATTCGTTCATTTTATTGATGGAAATTACGAAATTAGCGGCACAGGCGTTAGAGTATCACATGGCCAACAAATTACAACACATGTACCAAATGGAGGAATGGTTGGTACATTGAACGAATTGCCTATCACAATCGACTCCCCCCTCTTACAAGCTTTAATGAATAATTGCGGAAAACTTTTAACTAAAAAAATTTCGTTCGTTGGAGAGTTTTCTGCCGATATCGGAATCACTCCAACTGGCCATTACTACATTTACGAATTAAATTCAAAACCGATGGACTTCGATGAACCAATCATAAAACAAAAAGGTACCGAAAACTTAATACACACTTTTTACAACTTCACCTCCTTTCCATGGAGGAATCATAAAACATTTGTCGAAAATAAAAAAAGAAACAACCAAAAAAATTCTATATTAATAAAAGAAATAGTAAAAGTAAAAACAAATCGATTACCGTAAGTAGAACAGACTAACCTAACCAACATGACTATTTTCAAGTTACCCACCGTGAAAGAGAATTATTTAACCATGAAGTTTGAAAATAGGCCAGTTCTACTGAAAATTGTGATTGTAGTGATTATGTTTAAAACCGTGAGTGAATCGGAGCGAAGGACATTTGACTCCTCGAAAATGCTATCGCATTTTCTTCGTGCGATGTAATGCTGCCGAAGCCTTCCTTGTCCTGCGGGAGTAGCGTGAGCCTTGAGACCCCGCACGAGCGTAGCGAGGAGGAGGCTCAAGCCACGCCCGCGGAAAGCAAATGTCCGTAGCGAAGAGGAACGGACTAACTTTAACTTTATCTTATTTTTCCAAGTAGCATCTTAAAAAAGGAGACAACAAAAATGATTACACACTTCACATATGAACCATTATTTGAAAACAAACAACTACCAGGATGGAAAATCTCCTTCTATTATCAACAACAACCTCATAAAGCAATTTACCATAAAAACGGTGAAATAGAATGGCAAACAGAACATTCCTTTACCGAAAAAATCGAAGACGAACTAAAAAAACAAATACACGAATTAATGCTATTTCACGTTTACGAATAATACACAAAAACTTCCTGTACATACTAACAGTATGGAAGGAGGCTTTTTCTTTTGAAAAATAAAAAAGACAAAAATTCATCACAATACGAAGGACGCGACCAATACTACGTAGACATCGACCGGATGATAAATGAAGGCCTTGCTGGTGGTTCCGTTTTCGAAAGAGAAGAATATACAAACATTGAAGAAGCACGTGAATTACCGAAAGAAGACGAACCAAATGAAAACTAGTGGTTACAACACCACTAGTTTTTTATTTCTTCTTGAGCAACTGATATAATATAAGTATTACTCTGAGATAGAAAGGATCCGTTTTATGTTACGTTCCCTTCAACAACTATATAAAGACCAACTACTTATAACGGACGAACCGATGAATTTTGAACAATACAATTGGTTCTGTTACAACGATCAATATATCGGCATATTAAAAGCAAGCATCGCCCCAAGAGAATTGCAATTATTACATACGTTTATGGAGCCTGTTAGTGAAAAGCCATTTCATTTATCTGAATTAGAAAAATGGTGGCATTCCTTCTTATATAATCGTAATGAAATGGATGTGGAATTAATGGAACAAGAGCTATTATTTAGTGAAAATGACATGTTTCGTTTTATCCAATTCCGTTTTTCAAAACCATTTCAGCTAAAGAAAAATTGGAAGGAAGCGATGGGTGCTTTTTTCGAACCAAGTATTGAAATAATTTGGACAAGTCATCAATCAGGAGTCATTATTGAGAGAGATACGTCTACAGAAGAAGATGTTGATTTTATAAATATAATTGAAACAACAGCGAGTGATTTTTACGAAAACTTAAGGCTATTCGTAGGTAGTTTTCATCCATTTTCTGAAAAAACGACTCAGTTTTTTCAACTAGAAGAAACATGCTTCCAAATCGCGTTGACTTATAACAAAAAACAGTCTATCTATTCATTAGAAGAAACGATGCCTTACTTATTAATAGATCAATTAGATGACAACATTTTACAACTAATGAGAGATTCTTTTCTCCACTCCTTTCCGATGGAAGAGGATGATTTATTGCAAAACGTTAAAGTTTTTATCGAAAATAATTTAAACGTTTCTTTAACTGCCAAAAAACTATACTTGCATCGAAATAGTGTTCAATATAGAATCGATAAATTTATTGAAAAAACAGGACTTGATATAAAAAACTTTCAAGGTGCGTTTTTAGCTTACCTTGCAATACTATTAATAGAAGCGGACCGAAATGGTGGGTAACTTGCACAAAGCAGTTACCCATTTTTTGTGCAAGTTGTACATTGTTGTATCCGGTTACATTTAGTAGACTTTATTTAGAAAGAAAACGATTTCAATTACGAGGGGGCTATTAAAATGGCTGAAATTAAATTAGAAAATATTTATAAAATATATGAGGGAGACGTTACAGCAGTTTCCGATTTCAACTTACACATTCAAGATAAAGAGTTTATCGTATTCGTAGGTCCATCTGGGTGTGGTAAATCTACAACACTTCGTATGATTGCTGGTCTTGAAGAAATTTCAAAAGGAGAATTCTTCATCGATGGAAAGCTAATGAATGAAGTGGCTCCAAAAGACCGTGATATCGCGATGGTATTCCAAAACTATGCGCTTTATCCACATATGAGTGTTTATGATAATATGGCATTCGGATTAAAGCTTCGTAAATTTCCAAAAGAAGAAATTGATCGTCGCGTAAAAGAGGCAGCAGCTATTCTTGGATTAGAAACATATTTAGACCGTAAGCCGAAAGCTCTATCCGGCGGACAGCGTCAACGTGTTGCGCTAGGTCGTGCAATTGTTCGTGATGCAAAAGTTTTCTTAATGGATGAGCCTTTATCTAACTTAGACGCGAAACTACGTGTTCAAATGCGTGCAGAAATTTCTAAACTTCACCAACGTTTAAAAACAACTACTATTTACGTAACACATGACCAAACAGAAGCAATGACAATGGCTACTCGTCTTGTTGTAATGAAAGATGGTCTTATTCAACAAGTTGGTTCTCCGAAAGAAGTTTACGAAAACCCTGAAAACGTCTTTGTTGGTGGATTTATCGGTTCACCGGCTATGAACTTCTTTACGGCTAAATTAGCTGATGGTACAGCTACGATTGGATCACAATCTATTACTGTTCCAGAAGGAAAAATGAAAATGCTTCGTGATCAAGGTTACGTTGGAAAAGAGATCATTCTTGGTATTCGTCCAGAAGATATTCATGACGAGCCTGTATTTATAGACGCTTCTCCTGGAACAAAAATTACTGCAGAAATCGAAGTGGCAGAACTACTTGGAGCAGAATCAATGCTTTATTCACAAATTGAAGGTCAAGAATTTGTTGCACGTGTTGACTCTCGTACAGATATTAAACCTCAACAAAAAATTGAACTTGCACTAGATATGAACAAAGCACACTTCTTCGATGTAGAATCTGAACTACGTATTCGTTCTAAAGCGTAATATACTTGAATCATAAGACTGTTCTTTGCATACGTAAAGAACAGTCTTTTCCTTATTCATTAATAGTAATAACTATATCTGTCATACAAGCTGGACATTGCATTAAATGAAGACAATCTCCATTTTCAAAAGAATGATTAAAGCCATCCTCTAATTTCATTAAATCTATTTCCATGTAAGCACTATAGTCATCAAAATAATCACTAAGTTTGCCTGTGTCTTCCATCATTGTTCCACATTTATTACATGGATAGGATATAGTTTGAAAGCCATTGCATAATGGACAAATTGCCATGTTACCCCTCCAATATAGGTAAGTACCTATCGTTACTATATATTCTTATTTTCCTCGTCCTTTTTACGTTTATCCATGTAAGTATTTATTTTTTTCCTTACTGCATCCTTAGTCTATTTACATTTAAATAAATTCCACTAATTTCCTTATATTTTTTTGAATAAGAAGATTACAAAACTCTAATAATACAATTAACATCAAGCAAACAACAACTTTCACAAACAACTTATTACATTGGACCAAGCCGAGAAGGCAGCACAACTTAGTGCAAATGCTGGTGCGATTCCAGCTGGTCCAACCATATTAAAAAATTACGAGGAGATGAATCAAACATGGCAAATCAATCATCTAGAAGTAATTCGTCAAATCAATTAGTAGCACCTGGAGCTCAAGCAGCAATCGATCAAATGAAGTATGAGATCGCTTCTGAGTTTGGTGTAAATCTTGGAGCAGACACTACATCACGTGCTAACGGTTCTGTAGGTGGAGAAATTACAAAACGTTTAGTACAAATGGCTGAGCAACAATTAGGTGGCGGCAGCTTCTAATAAAAATTTAATACTAATGGCTATGAAGAGGCACCTTTTAAAAGGTGCCTCTTTCCCTTTTACTTTTCATTACTAAGAGATTTAGTTAAGGCTACATTAGTTTCCTTTTTAACTGATCATTTTATGTGGCATTAGCAAAAAGCAAAAAAAGGCCTAGCGCACCAAATGCGATTTTCACATTACGGAGTGCTAGGCACTTTTTATTCGTCGTTCAAATTCTCTTCTTCCTCATCACATGGAACATTTTCGTCCGATATTTCTACTAAAACTTTTCTGATTCGTCTTCCTTCTACTTCATGTATAGTTAGTGTTATATGCTCGAAGGTAAATTGTTCACCAATTGTTGGAATTCGATCAAAGTTTTCGAATAGCCAACCACCTAATGTATGGCTTGACTGGTTCATTTTGTCATAGTCCATACCCATTTCTTCATAGAAATCTTCTAAAGGAATGTCTGCATTAAATTCATATTTACAGTTATTTATTTTTATAAAATCACGTACCTTCTCATCATGCTCGTCCCATATTTCCCCAACCAATTCTTCAAGAATATCTTCAAGTGTGACTAAGCCAGCAGTTCCTCCAAACTCATCAACAACAATTGCCATATGCACTTTATTTTTTTGTAACTGAGGTAATAGTGTCGCAATTTTCATCGTTTCCACTACAAAAACAGGAGTTCTTAATAGCTCTTGTATTTTTACATGTTCGGTTTGAATGAGATTACTTAAAAACTCTCTTTCTGAAAGTATCCCGATAATATTATCAATATGGTCCTCATAAACAGGAATCCTTGAATATCTTTCTTCTAAAAAGACATCTCTAATTTCCTCTAACGGTTGATTCACTTCAACAGCAACGATATCTATTCGAGGTTTCAAAATTTCTCCTACTGTTATATCATCAAACTCTAACGACCGATACACTAACTCTTTTTCGTTGTAATTTAGAACGCCTTCTTCTTGACTAATATCTACCATTACTTTAATTTCTTCTTCTGTAACGGATGGAGTATCATTATTTCCCCCTTTAAACAACTTACTTACAAAACGTCTTAAATAAACAAACATTATCGTAATCGGTGCGAATAACTTCATTAGGAAAAGTAAAATTCCTGATATTTTTAGGGAATATGGTTCTGCGTACTCTTTAGCTAATGACTTTGGTAATATTTCTCCAAAAATTAAAATGAGCACTGTCATCACAAGGGTTGAAATTAAAATACCTGCCCCTGCCCCAAATAAATCTGTTGCGACCTTTGTCGAAATGGAAGTAGCAGCAATATTAACGAGATTATTTCCAATTAATATCGTTGATAATGAACGGTCAAAGTTGTCAACAATGTAAAGTGCTTTTTTACTCCCTTTTCGGCCAGATTCTTCATAATTCCGTAATCGTATTTTATTGACACTAGAAAAAGCTGTTTCTGCTGATGAAAAAAATGCAGATAACATTATTAATAGAACTAACGTTAGTATCAATCCCGTAGATAATTCTTCCAAAGGAGTTCCCCTCCATTTTGGTTTAATATTCTCCTTTTATGCTTTCCAAAAGAAAGGTTCCCTATGAAAAGAGTTTAACCAAATGAAAACAGGGCGCAATAATTAATCACGCCCTGTCTCCTTATCCTGCTAAATGATTTTTCCCTTTTTGTAATTCGTACATTTGATAATAAATTCCTTTTCGAGCCATTAGCTCTTCATGATTACCTCGTTCCACAATTGCTCCTCGATCTAACACTAAAATTTGGTCTGCATTTTTAATAGTCGAAAGTCGGTGGGCAATAATGAATGTTGTTCTGCCTTTTTTCAATACTTCTAGAGCTTGTTGAATAACGGCTTCTGTTTCTGTATCAATGCTTGCAGTCGCTTCATCTAGAATAAGAATAGCTGGGTTAAATGCAAGTGCCCGGGCGAAGGAAATTAATTGACGTTGACCAGAAGATAATGTGCTACCTTTTTCTAAAACAGGTTCGTCTAATCCTTTCGGTAACTTAGAGATAAACTCCATCGCTCCGACATCTTGTAATGCTTTTTCCACTTTTTCTCTCGTAATTGTCGGATCCTCTAAACTTACATTCGATTCAATTGTGCCTGAGAAAAGAAATGGATCTTGAAGCACGATCCCCATATGCTGTCTTACTGCTTGCTTTGGTAACGAAGCAATATCAATACCGTCAATTTTTATCGTTCCTTCTTGTATATCATAAAAGCGGAACAATAAGTTCATTATGGAACTTTTCCCACTTCCTGTATGTCCTACAAGCGCTACTGTTTCTCCTTTATTAGCAGTGAAATCAATATCCTTTAAAACATATTCGTTCTCTTTATAACCGAATGACACATGCTCGAACGATACATTTCCGTCGTAACGAGGATATTTTTCATCGGAAACGTCAACACCGACTTCATCCATCAATTCAAATACTCGAACCGCGGACACACGCGCTGTTTCTAAGTTTGCTAATTGATTTGCCATCCCTGAAATGGGTCCGAACATTCTTCCTAAATAATCAACAAATGCATATAGAACCCCTAGTGATAACACTGTTCCAATTTGAAGCGAAGCACCGCCAAAGTACCAAATCAGTGCAACGAAAGCGATATTTCTTAACACTCCAACTAAATTATGAGAGGTTAATGAATTTAAGCTTAATAACTTATTTTGAAACGTAAAATATTGTTCATTTAAGTTTTCAAACTCCTCTTTCGTCCGCTTTTGACGACGAAACGCTTGAATAATTCGCATCCCTGAAATAGATTCATTAATATATCCATTAATATCGCTAAGGAGCGAACGAATTTTATGATTATATACAGAGGCAATTTTTCGATATACGTAAAACCAAATCACTAAAATCGGCAGTAATAATAACGTAATCGCAGCTAGATTTACATCGAGTAAAAATAGGGCAATGTAAATACCGGTAATATAAATAATACTCGAGAAGAAAGTTGCCAGCACTGTTACATATAATTCTTTTATCGTTTCGGTATCATTTGTAATGCGAGAAACAACTTTTCCTGCTGGTAGGTGATCAAAGTAGGAAATTGGCAATTTTTGAATTTGCCCAAACACATCCTCACGCATTTTTTGAATAATTCGGTTCGCTGATGATTGTAAATAATAGCTTTGCCCGTATTGAAAAAATGCCGAGACGACAAGTAACCCAAAATAGAGTAAAACTAAATAAATGATATATTTTACTTCTGGATTGTAAAATGATAATAATTCGTCACTAGAAAGATGTGTCGCCTCATACTCTACTCGCTCATCTCCTCTAGCGATCACTACTTTCCCATCCTCTACTGACCTTTCTCCTTCTAACGTAACGGATTGTGGAATGAAATAAAACTCTCTACCAATTTGAAGAATTTTACTCCGGTTATCTGGCATACTTTCTGTAGCCCTGTCTTCTCTCAAAAAGTATTGGCCGTTGTATTCAACACTATCCGTTGTTTTTTCCTCTACTAATACCCATTCTTTTTCGATTCCCATTATGTGCTGATCGATAATTCTTTTGGCAATAAAAGGACCTGTTAATTCTGTTGCAACCGCAACGGATAACATGAGAAGCGCTATAATAATAATTTTCTTTTGCGTTAGTGCATATTGAAATAAACGCTTTCCAGCTTTTATTTTTTTCATGATACCACCTCACTTCCTTCAGACACTTGCTGGCGCTCGTATTGCTCTTTATACCAGCCACCATGTGCCATCAGCTGGTCATGTAAACCAGCTTCTACAACTTTACCGTCATCTAGCACGACAATCCAATCAGCATGTTGTACTGCTGATAGGCGATGTGTTGTAATAATCGTCGTTTTTTCGTTTCGTTCTTTTCTAATATTTTCAATAATTTTTGCTTCTGTTTTTGCATCTACTGCTGATAGGGAATCATCTAAAATTAATATTTCAGGGTCGGCAATTAACGCCCGAGCAATCGAAATACGTTGTTTTTGTCCACCTGATAACGAAACACCTTTTTCTCCGACAAGTGTTTGTAATCCATCTGGTAACATTTCTAAATCTTTTTCAAAAGCAGAAAGTTGTATCGCTTTTTGTAAATCAACTTCAGTTGCAGTTTCTTTACCGAATAAAATATTTTCTTGAACTGTTCTTGAAAATAAAATATGATCTTGCGGTACATAGCCAATCCAGCCCTGAATAGTATGCAATGATATTTTTTCAAGTGGTGTACCGGCAATAAATATTTTACCCTCACCGAGTTTGTATTCTCTCAACAATTGCTTCACTAACGTCGATTTACCACTACCTGTTTTCCCAACGACACCTAACGTTTCTCCTTTTCTTAAATGAAACGAAACACCATTTAAACTCGGATTAGTTCCAGACGGATATTGAAAAGTTACGTTTTCGAATTCAATCTCAGTTGGAGCAATTTCCGTTATCGGTTGCTCGGCATCATAAACGTCCGATTTATAAGCTAGAGTTTCATTCACTCGATTTAATGAAGCATTTCCTCGCTGCATAACGTTAATTAATTCTCCAATAGCAAACATTGGCCAAATCATCATTCCTAAATAGACGTTAAAAGCAACTAGCTGACCGATTGTAATTTGTTGATGGAAAACTAAATATGCCCCGTATCCAAGTCCGATTAAATAGCTGGCACCTACTAACAGTTTTATCGTCGGGTCAAATAACGAATCAATCACTGCTACTTTCAAATTTTTCTTAAACACATCGTCCGTCATATTGTGAAAACGGCTTTGGTCCGCACGCTCTTGCACGTAAGCACGAATTACACGCACTCCTGCGATCGACTCTAGCACTTTATCGTTCATTTCACCGAATGAATCTTGTGCTTCAGTGAACCGTTTGTGAATTTTTTTCCCGTAAATATTCATCGCTAGTGCCATTATCGGCAATGGGATAATTGCTGCAAGTGTGAGCTTCCAGCTAATTAAAAAGCCCATTGTACAAAGGATAATTAACATATACACACTCGAATCAACTAATGTTAATACACCAAAACCAGCTGTTATAGAGATTGCGCGCAAGTCATTTGTTGAGCGTGCCATTAAATCACCAGTTTTATTCTTTTCATAGAAGGTTGGTGTCATTTTCAACAAATGTCCCATTAAACTTCTTCTTAATAACCTCTCGACTAAAAAGGAACCCCCGAATAATTTATAGCTCCACATATACGTAATCCCATAAATAACAAGTGCTAGTAAAAATAAAAAGCCTACATACTGAATTAATTTTTCAGAAGTTAAAGTGCCAACATGAATTTCATCGATCGCATGCCCAATCATTCTTGGCGGGATTACTTCTAAAATCCCGACGACAATTAGTAAACATATCGCTATTGTATATCGCTTCCAATATTGTTTAAAAAACCAACTAAGTTTTGTAAGTACTGATAACATACTATCTTACCCCCTTGATCGAACAGTCGACCATTTTGTATTCGCTACCCTGAATCTGCCGTTCCTTCATACATAAGTCTAATAACAAATAAATTTTGCATAATGCTCTCCTCCTAAATTTGTTTTAAATATATCCAAAAAGCTCGAAAGGCTTTGTTGGTAAAAAAAGGATGTAGATGAAGACAAAAAAAGACACACCGAACGAAAGTCGGTATGCCGATATTAAAACATATAAAAAGCACACGTCACGTTCTGTTAGCGTGACCTGTGCTAAAATAGGTAATTTGAAATGATGATAGTACTCCCTTGTGTTTACAACGGAGAGCTAGATGAGGACAGGTCACGAATTTTATTAAGTTTGTCATTCATTACGTTTAATACAATAGATTTTTTCATGTTCGTGTACCTCCCTTTCTCCATTTTTTAATTAGTAGTAAATTCCACTTTTCCACAATAACACCGTGGACAAGTTATTGTCAATTACTAATTTTAAAAATATTTTAAATTATATATTGCCCAAATACTCTTTCCTTGTTAAAATCGTAAAAAGCTCAAGGGGGAATTTTCCATGTTTTATCCACATTTACGTGAAGGGGCTACTATTGGAGTCACAGCACCATCTTCTGGTGTGCAAGAAGTTTTACATTCTTTGTTGGATCAGGCACAAAAAAGACTAGAATCAGAAGGATTTACTGTGAGGTTCGGAAAAACAGTAAAAACCCAACATAAAGCAAAGTCTGCACCAGCTAAGGTGAGAGCAGATGAATTAAATGCCATGTTGCAAGACGATGGAATCGATACGATCATCCCACCATGGGGCGGGCAATTGTTGATTGAAATACTGCCGTATGTTGATTTCGTAAAAATGAAGCGAAAATGGATACTCGGATATTCCGATACAAGTGTTTTGTTATTAGCAACGACATTAAAAACAGGGATTGCAACGGCACACGGCACTAACTTAGTAGATTTACGAGGAGAATATTCCGACGAAACAACCGCCATGTGGAAACAAGTGCTACAAACAAAAGCTGGAGAAGCAGTAATTCAACATTCATCAGAGCTTTTCCAAAAACAGTGGCAACACGGCAACCCTACTCCTCACATTTTTCATTTAACCGAAAAAACGGAATGGAAAACAGTGAACGGTAAAGATGTAACCGTGAAAGGTAGAATACTTGGTGGGTGTGTAGATGTTATTCGCCACTTAATTGGTACACCTTTTGGCGATGTGAAAGCATTTCAAGAACAATTCACAAACGGCGAACCGATTCTTTGGTACTTCGAAAACTGTGAGCTTTCGACAACAGACTTAAGAAGGTCGATAGTTCAAATGAAATTAGCAGGTTGGTTTAATAATTGTTCAGGAGTTTTATTCGGAAGAAGTCCAGCAAATGAACCAGTGGACGGGTATACGGTTGAGGATGTATATGAAGAGATAGCTTCTGAACTGGAAGTACCGGTTGTGTATGACATAGATTGCGGGCATGTTCCTCCTCAAGTAACGTTAATTAATGGAGCGATGGCGGAAGTAGAAGTTAAAGAAGGAAAAGGAACGATTATACAAAAGTTTATATAATATAATTTATCAACATCGGGATTTTATTTATCAAAGAGTTCTAAAGGGTGGAGTGTATTAGCTAAGTATTTTTATACCGTGGAGAAAGCCGAAATAACTTACGATGTCGTAGCTTAAATAACAACTAGTTAGAAAAACATTTAGCAGACTAAATGGTGCTGTCCTAAAAGTCCAGTTGAGACTGACTTTTAGGACTTTTAAGTTTGTTATCCTAATAAGGGTTTAAAATTTTTATTAGCAGTTAGTATAAATCTCTATTAATTAACGAATGAACGCCATTTCCCTATTAGAAAGAGCATCCTTTAACCATCGGGGATGCATTTTCAATAAATCTTGCGGTAAATTATCTGGACTGAAAAATTTTATTTCAAGTGATTCATCAGAATTACGTCTAAGTTCTCCGCCTGTAATTTCAGCAAGAAAACAAGTTGTTATAAAATGTACTACTTTACCATTTGGATATGCAAACACCTGTGAATTAGGCTCAGAGTACACACCAATAAGTTTTTTTATTTTTATATCTAAGTTAGTTTCCTCTTTTACTTCTCTAATAGCTGCTTCAGAAACTGTTTCTCCAATTTCTATATGTCCTGAAGGAATACCCCATAGCTTTACATCAGCTCTTTTCTGTAACAAAACTTGTTTTTCCCCATTCAAAATAATAACTGCTACACCTGCTTTTAATTCATCAATTCTTTTCATTTAATAAACCTCCCTTAAAATAATAAAAAAGGTCCGAGGGGATAAGGATTTCAACGCAAAAGCAAATACGCTGAACCTTTCCCCTCGGACCTTTTATGTCAATAGGTGCCTTTTACGTTATGGTAAAAGATGTAGCCCTCGGTCACAGACCTACTAGATAGCGGAACCCTAGCTACAATTTTCAAGTTCATATTTATTTTACAACTATTACTTAGAAGATGAAAGAAGCTTTTCGTTCATACAATAACTTTCACAAAAAAATAGCACCCTAATTCACACAAATTTAATCATAGTCAAGATGTTCATTCGGTGTTATTTGTATGCTAAAAGATATGTATACTATTACGATTCACTAAAAAAGCGGATCAGCAACCACGTTTTTTCATTACTATATTTTCTCATTTGACCACTTGTTCTCTAACAACCTTTTTTCTCTTCTAATTGTTGCTTCCTTCAGTAACTGGATTTCTTTTTCCGTTTCAGGGATTACGCCTGGAACTGGGACTGGTTTACCTTCGCTATCAATTGCAACCATTGTTAAAAGGGATGTTGTTGTAAGTTTTGTTTCACCTGTTTCAAACTGATGACACTCCACTTTTACATACACTTCCATTGACGTTCTTCCAGTAGATATAACAACTGCTTCTAACGTTAATATATCTCCTACTTTTGCTGAAGATAAAAAATTCACTGTATCAATCGAAGCTGTCACGACCACCTTGTTACTATGTTTCATCGCTGCTATAGCGGCTATTTCATCAATATACGATAAAACAACTCCTCCAAAAATTGTTCCTAAATGATTCGTATCTGGGGGTAAAACTAGTTTCGTTTGTACAGTTCTAGATACATTTGTTGATATTTTTCCCATCATTCTCCCACTCTCTTTTGTTTTTAGCTTCTACAAGAAAGTGGTTGGAAAATAAAAAATCCATCACTCTAATATGAGGATGGATTAATAGGCAAAGAAAATAAAACTAGACAAATAGAGCTCTATTTTCTAATAATTGCGCACCATTATCCAACCTTCCTAACTCCCGAAGAAGACGATCGTTCATCATAATGGCAGGTCTCCTGACTCGTGCTTCTTCCTACTTTAAGTCCTTCCCGTCGAATGACAGTGGCTATACTTATTTCGTCGGCACCTACAGTTGCGGGTACAGTTCTGGATTTGGACCAGATTCCCTATTAAGTCTAAACTGACACCATTATTATTGGTATGTTTTATTGAATTGAAATACTTATTACTATTAGTAGTTTATTACAAATTTACTATTCTGCCAACTTGTTCACCATGCAATGTTTGCCATTCTTCTCTAAGTACTCCGAGTTTTACAGAATCATAGTACTGATCGTTTACAATACGAGCTTTTCTAATTCTAGCTTCTTCTATCATTCCAAGTTTTTTCCCAACACTCACCATCCGATGGTTTCCTGACCATGAAGTATATCCTAATCTAACTAGTGTAGGAAATTGTTTAAACAGATGAGTGACCCATAACTTAATGGCCTCCGTTCCATATCCACCATTCCAATAGTCAGGGAGATAGATGATAATACCTACCTCCATCCATCGGGAAGGTTCGTGCTCCCAATAGTAAACAACGGTGCCAATAATTTTCCCATCTACTTCTATAATCATTTCGGAATCATAACCCGATTCTAACTGACCTATCATCCGATTATAAAAGTCTTCATATTCCACTCGGACTAGTGGAAAGTATGGTGCATCCCACTTTTTAAACTCTGGGTTCTCTTCTACATATCTTAACTTCCAAAGAGTTTGTATATCTTCTTTTTGTACCGACCTAAGAATAATTTTTTCTCCAACTATTTTTAACATAGATTCACTCCGTTATATTATTTTATGAGGAACATCCTCCGCCGCCACAGCTTGCGTCGCCGCTGGAGCAACTGCTATCTCCACCACTATTTTTATCGCTACTAGTTGCAGATCCGCAAAAAACAGCACTTGTACATCCACTACTAGAATTCGAAGCAGATGAGTACAAATAAGCCTTTGCCATTAACCAATATTGGTCATAGTAATAGATTGAATAAAACACCATAATTAAAGAAGTACTGGAAAAATCACCGTATTGCTGTTGTTTTGTGAATGCTCCTTTTTCGTTTCGTTTATGCATTTCATCTGCTTGATGGGATTGTTCTTTTAGCCTAGTTATTAAGTAATCTACAATCTGATTTGATTCCTCTGTAATTTTGAAATATTTATTTTTCAAGTATTCCTTATCCTTGTATTTAAATTCGGTAATTAATGCTGGATTTAGTGGGCTCTTAAAGAAGTCTCCCCAAGTCGACCAGCTATATGTTGTAACTTCAAACAATTGCGAGAATACCCAATCAAAGAACGCACGCTCATCAGGGTTCCCTCCACCTTGTACATTTGGTTTATGATGTAACATACTGCCATTAAATTTTTCTGAAAAATTTTGATAGGCTTGCGTAAACATCAACATTTCATGCCAAACATCATCTACTTCTTCACTATACATCGGAACAGTTTTTAACACTCCCGTTAAAATAAAAAACCGTTTCAGTTCAAAAATACGCCATTCTAATTCGTCTTCTGAAACTTTCGCGTTTTGTTGTAAAAACCGTTGCTTTACTTGATTTATATACTCATCAGGAAGTGCTAACTCTAACTGGGAAATTAATGGTTGAATTGAGGTGTTTTCAATAGCTCCTAAGTTTTCCGGTATATTTTCCTTTTTTAAGTTTTTGGCGGGCTTTGTTTTTCTAAAAATACCTACTAAGGCTAATACGACAACGAATAAAATTAAAATAAAAATAACAACTGTTTCCATCTTATCTCCCCCCTTTATTCTTTTTATTAATACGATATGAAACGTTTAAAAGTTTCATTTATTAAATAATACATAATATTAAAAAAGCATCCTTTAAAAAGGATGCTTTCCATTATGGTAATCTTCTACCTCTAGAAGTAACGTACAAGTTATACCATTGTTCTCTCGTCATTTTTTCTGAAACAGGTACAGCGTCTTGACAAGCTACAATGCGGTCTGGATTTGTCGTACCGATGACAGGTTGAATCATTGCAGGATGGCGCATTAACCAGCCTAGTACGATAGCTTCCCTTGTTGTTTCTAGTTCTTCCGCCATTCTAGCTACTAACGCCGCTGTATTTCTTTCTGCTTCTGTTTTAATTTCTTCCTCTCGACCGGTGAAGACACCTTTTCCTAATGGAGACCACGCTTGGATTTGTATATCTTTTTCCATACTATATTCTAAAAATCCATCTGTGAAATGGGCTGAAGTCCCTTCGTGTTGGTTTACTAATACACCTTGGTCCACCCAGTCTAATTTGCGCAAACTCATTTCTAATTGATTTACGATGATAGATTCGTTTGTATACGTTTGCAGAAGTGCTACTTGTGCTTTATTCATGTTGGAAACACCGAAGTGTTGTACTTTCCCTTCTTTTTTCAGAAGTTCAAACGTTTCTGCCACTACTTCTGGTTCCATCAATGGATCTGGTCTATGTAATAGTAAAATATCTAATTGTTCAATGTTCAATCTTGCAAGAATACCATCGACAGAGTTTATAATATGCTCTTTTGAAAAGTCATATCGACCTGGCCCAGCATCATCTTCGAACCGAATGGCACATTTACTTTGAATGACCATTTGCTCACGTAGGCTTCTATTGTTTTTCAACACTTCACCGAAAACCTTTTCTGCTTTTCCTCTCGTATAAATATCAGCATGATCAAACATCGTAATTCCTGAAGATAATGCCGCCTCTACCGCTTTCTCCGCTTTTAACACTTCTTCTGATGAAAACGGCGAATTGTCCCAGCCTCCACCAAATCCCATGCATCCTAATACTAATCTACTGTTTGTAATATTTCTTTTTTGTAACGGCATTGTTCTCATAACTAATCATCCTTACTTTTTAAAAGATATTAATATTGTAAGAAATAAATGGTGGGGAAGCAAATAGTTATTTTCCTTTTAGTGCCTCTCGAATATGAAACATAACAAAATAAAGAGCTTGGGACATAACTATTTTTATTAAAGTAAAAGACGAACAAATAAAGTAGTTTGGAAATAACCCGCTCCGGAAATATACTTCGCTTTCCGCGGGCGGCTGGTGAGCCTCCCGCTGGAGTCCACGTATATTTCCTCCGCTAGTTCAGCGATTGTTCGTTTTTTTATCATGATTATATTAGTTTTGTCTCAACCTCTTTGTAGTTTTATAACTGTTTCCTCCGCATTTTCCGCTTTTGATATGGCCGATATGACTGCGACACCATCCGCTCCAGCTTCCACCACTTCTTTTGCATTGGAAATGTTAATTCCACCAATGCCGACGATTGGAAGGGTAACACCTGCTTCACGAATGGCAGTTATGACAGATGGTCCTTTCACTTCTTCAATATCTTTCTTTGTTGAAGTAAAGTACATCGGTCCTACGCCGATGTAGTCAGCACCAAGTTCTACCGCCCTTAAGGCCTCTTCCACATTATGTGTAGAAACACCGACTATTTTTTCATTCCCTATCTTTTCCCGAATGGACGTAATGTTACCGTCCTCTTGGCCGATATGTACACCGTCGGCATCGAGTTGTATCGCTAGTTCTACATCATCATTTACGATAAATGGCACTTCATACTCGTTACACAACTCTTTTAATCTTGTACCCAGCTCTAACTTTTCAATACCAAGTTTAGCTCCTTCGCCTTTTTCTCGATATTGAAAACATGTTACACCTGCTTCTAATGCCTCTTTCAGCACAACTTCCGGGTTACGATCACAATTGTTACTACCCATCACAAAATATACTTGCATATGTTTTCTTAAGATGTTCATGAGTGCACCGCCGCGTTTCGATATGCCCAATGATTCGTAGGACCGTGTCCACTGCCAATTCCTAATTCATCTTTTATTGCAGCATGGATAAAATCTTTTGCTACTTTTACTGCTTGTTCAACGGTCTTTCCTTTAGCTAATTCAGCAGTTATAGCGGCCGCAAACGTACAACCTGTTCCATGAGTATGACGAGTAGAAATTCTCGTACTCTTTAACTCTACAAAGCTTTGGCCATCAAATAATAAGTCCACTAGTTCCTCTTCTTCGCCGTGGCCACCTTTCACTACAACGTAATCGGCACCAAGTTTATGAAGAACTTTTGCTGCTTTTTTTCTAGCCTCGATTGTGTGTAGGGACAACTCTGTAATTACTTCTGCTTCTGGGATATTTGGAGTAATAACAGTTGCTAGAGGAATTAATGTTTCACGTAAAGAATTGATTGCCTCTTGTTGTAAAAGCTTTGCTCCACCTTTCGCAATCATGACCGGATCGATTACAACGTTGCCCCAATTAAACTCCCTAATATTGTTTGCCACTGCTTCAATTAGCTCGCTATTAAACAACATTCCCGTTTTAAGGGCATCCGGACGTAAATCAGCCTCAATAGAATTCATTTGCTCTATTACGGCTTCAAGCGGAAGGGCATAAACACCTTGTACACCTAACGTATTTTGTGCTGTTATTGCTGTAATTGCCGACATCCCGTAAACATTTAATTCTTGAAAAGTTTTTAAATCTGCTTGGATACCTGCTCCGCCACCACTATCAGAGCCAGCGATTGTTAACGCTTTTTTCACCACAGTCAGCCACCTACCCTACATATCGATAATAAATACTTTTTGCTTCCGTTATGTCTTTTGTCCCGTGGACAATAGCTCGCCCATCTTTAAATAAAACGAGACGTTGACTACCAATTTCTACTGATAAAAGAAAAGGATTTCGATCCACTTTTAACCCTTGGTCCGCAAATACCGATTCTATTTCTTCAAGATTTCTTTCTTGGTTCGTGTTCGGTCTAATTTGTACAGAGTCTCTTCCACAAAGCACCGCTGTTTTCGTTTGATTTTCGTAAGACAAGTATGGAAAGCTCCGACTTTCCCCACATGATAGACAAGAAGAATCTTTCATACGGTTTACGTCGATGGAAGAATAGCGATTTTCCCAAAGGTCGAACGAAACTAACTTTTTCCTTAAACTTTTTTGATTACCAGTTAATATTTTTAACGCTTCCGCTACTTGGTGGGCAACAACCATTTGTACTCCTGGAGAAATAACTCCCACCGTATCACAAGTAGCACCACCTAACGGAACGGACTTTAATAAACATTGTAAACAAGGTGTTTCTCCTGGAAGAATCGTATAGGAAATCCCATAACTACCGACACAGGCACCATAAATCCAAGGTATATTATATTTTTGAGATAGGTCATTAATAATAAAACGAATATCAAAATTATCTGTTGCATCTAAAAGTAAAGAAACACCATCTATTAACGGTTCTAGTAAATCTGGTGTAGCATCTCCGACGATTGCTTCTATTTCAGTAGATGAGTTAATTTCTAGTAGTCTCGTTTTAGCAGCAACTGCTTTAGGAATTTTATGTTCAGCATCTAATTCCCCGTATAGTTGTTGGCGCTGTAAATTACTCCATTCTACGTAATCTCGATCGATAATCGTCATTTTCCCGACCCCAGCTCGAGAAAGTGCCTCGGCAATACCTGTACCGAGTGCACCTGCTCCCACTATGAGGACATGCTGTTCCGTTAATTGCTTTTGTCCATTTACCCCAATTGGTTTAAATAGTATCTGTCTAGAATAGCGTTCCATTAGCTAACACTCATTCCTTCAGTTGGGCTACTAGCAGTGGCATAACGTTTTTTCTCCATACGCCCAGCCTCAAAACCTAACCTTCCTGCTTCAATTGCTAGTTTCATTGCTTTTGCCATTTTCACTGGGTCTTTTGCAGCCGAAACAGCGGTGTTTAATAAAACTCCATCTGCTCCTAACTCCATCGCCTGAGCAGCATCAGCTGGTGAGCCAACTCCCGCATCCACAATAACTGGAACGTTTGATTGCTCGATAATAAAGCTTAAGTTGAGCGGATTGATAATTCCTTGACCAGATCCAATTGGAGAAGCTCCAGGCATTATTGCGTGTGAACCTAATTCTTCTAGTTTGCGAGCAAGTACAACATCATCTGAAGTGTACGGTAAAACGATAAACCCTTCTTTTAAAAGCTCTTCTGTTGCTTTTAACGTTTCAACAGGATCTGGTAATAACGTTTTCCAGCAGCCAATTACTTCTACTTTAATCATGTCACATAATCCAGACGCTTTTGCTAATTTTGCAATGCGCACTGCTTCTTCCGCTGTTTTTGCCCCAGCAGTATTTGGAAGTAACGTATATTTCTCTAAGTCTAGTTTTTCTAAAAAGTTTGGTTGACTCGGTTCAAAGATGTTCATGCGACGTACCGCAAACGTTAAAATTTCTGATTCGGATACCGCAACCGCTTCTTTTTGTACTTCAAAGCTCGGGTATTTACCAGTTCCTAATAATAAACGTGATTCAAATTCATATGGTCCAATTTTTAACATGTTCATCCGCCTCCTACAAAATGTACTAATTCTAATTGATCGCCTTCTGCTAACGTAACTGATGGATGCGATTCTTTTTGTAAAATATCTCGGTTCTTTTCTACAATGACTACCTTTTGATCAAGGTGAAAATGTGCTAGCAAATCTTCTACTGTTCTAATATCATTAGGTAACTCTATTAGTTCACCATTTATCGTTACTTTCATGTTGTTATCACCCCTTTCAATCGTTCAAACGTAAACGCCTGTAAATAGGAAGGTAGCGTATGACCATTCATCATATCCGCAATAAGCTTTCCACTAATTGGGGATAGTAAAATACCGTTCCGATAATGACCTGTGCAGATAAATACGTTTTCTATTGTTGGGTGCACTCCAAGAAACGGTAACTCATCTATCGTTTGCGGTCGTATTCCAGCCCACGCCCTTTCAAACTGAGCTCGTTGAATGTCAGGCAAAATGTCTATGGACGCTTGAATCAAGGATGAGATTGCCTCAACGGAAACATGTTCCGAAAAACTATTAGGTATAGAAGTTGCACCAATAATTAAACGGTTTCCGCTTTTTGGGACTACGTAACACCGTTGTGAAAAGATGGTACTTTTAATGAGTGGCCGTTCTGTTATAACAGAAATACACTCACCTTTTACTGGATAGGTTGGTAGATTTATATTCGCTTCCTTCAATAAACGGGCACTCCAAGCTCCGTTAGCAACAACGATGTTTTCGCCATAAAAAGCACCTATATTCGTATGAACACCTGTTATCTTCCCACTCGATTCGATGAACGAATATACTTCTACAAACTCTTTAACAGTTGCACCGAGGGCGACCGCACTTTTGCTAAATGCCTGTGTAAGTTGCACAGGATTAACATGCCCATCATTCGGTATGTCCATAGCTCCGATGATACTATCACTTAATGATGATTCCATTTGTAGTGTTTCCTCACGGTCGAGCCATTTTGTATTCTCTCCGAATGAACGTTGTGCTTCAATTACAGATTGCAAATGAACTTTTTCCTCATCTGTTTTTGCGACTTTCAGCAAGCCTTCTCTAACAAGCTCGATATCGATACCACACATCTCTTTTAACTCTTCTTGTAATCTAGGAAACATTTTTCTACTTTCCCTTGCTAGTTCAAACATTGGTCCAACTTCCGTCAACTCTACTTGAGCACCTAGCATCCCTGCTGCCGCTTTTGACGCTCCTTGGCCAACGGTTCCTTTTTCTAAAAGAAGGACGTTTCTCCCTGACTTTTGTAAATAGTAGGCTGCTGCATTTCCGATCACTCCACCACCAACAACGATTAGGTCCCAATTGTTATTCATTTCTCTCCTCCTTCCACATAGCTGCTATGACTTTCTTGAAACCTTTTTGCCATCAATACTGGGTTTTTGCTCTCCATTATTCCACTCATCACTGCAACACCGGAGGCTCCGGTGGAAGCTACTTGTTTTAAATTCTTTGGTGTAATTCCACCAATACCGATAATTGGAACAAAACTATTCTCAACCATTACTTTAAGGTTATCTATCCCACGTGGTTGCTGCCCTAGTTTTGAGGATGTAGTAAAAATATGGCCGTATAGTAAAAAGTCCGCACCGTTTTTTTCTGCATATGCTGCTTCTTTTATCGAATGGACAGAGCATCCAATTTCTAACCTAGGAAAAGCCCGCTTTACTAACTGTACGTCTAAACTATGAAACGCAAGCTGGACACCACGCACCGAAAATGCTTGTGCAACATCAACTCGATCATTTACGATTAATTTGTTTGCAGGAACTCCACTTTTTAATATTTGTTCCAGTAATTGTGCTAGCTCTCTTGCCGTTTTTTCTTTTTCGCGAATATGTATTCTGTCTACATATGGATGGATACTTCTTAAAATGTTTGTTAACTCTTCGTTCGTTTTCTTTCCATCTGTAATAACATGTAGCTTCATAGATTGATAATCTCCTTTGTAATGCATATAGCGTTGACACTTACCTTAAAATCTACCTGTAAACTATGGGAGCCTTTAGAGATAGTCCGTTCCTCTTCGCTGCGGGAACTTGCTTTCCGCGGGGAGGGAGTCGAGCCTCCTCGGGCTGCGCCCTGCGGGGTCTCGACCTTCCCTCTTCCTCCCGCAGGAGTCAAGTTCCCTCCGCTCCGATCCACTCTCTGTTTTAAATATTAGTACTACAATCTTTACTAAAAGACGTCATAGAACAAATCCTTACTAGCATAATACTAAACAAAAAACCACTCTTTTCGCCTAAGCGTAAAGAGTGGTTTGTATGAATGAATAGTATATTTCTATACAATATATTTACCCACTTCCCTACGCTGGTATTAACCAGATCAGGTTCGAAGGGTCTGGAAACAATTTATTCCATCTCAGTCATTTCGACTCCCCTAGTGAAAAGTTCTTATTAAATTGTGTAAATAAAGTATAGCATACTAACCAATTTTTTTAAATAAAAGTGAACTTAATATCTAACATCCGTTATCGAAAAGTAAGGGAAAAAGGTAGCTGAAACAAAAGAGATAAGTAATACCATTAATAAAACTGTTGTAAATATTACGTCATTTTTTGAGTACTCTACTTGATAATAATAGGTGCGATTTTTTTGTTGTGAAAATTTTTTTGCTTCCATCGCCACTGCGATTCGATGCGCCCTTCTGATGCTTTGTGATAATAAAGGTATACTATATAAAGTGACCTTTTGTATGATAGCTTTCATACCTTTTTCCTGTTTAATCCCTCTAACTTTTAACGCTTTTTGTAAAGTAAAAAATTCTTCTACCATAATTGGCAGGAGCCGAATAGACGCGAGAAAACTGTAAGCATACTTTGGCGGTAGTTTCCATTGCTGCATAAGAGAATAAAATAAAAGAACCGGCTTCGTTGTTAGCGCGAATAGTAAACCTAAAAACGCAAACACTAATGCTCTTAATCCAATATGAACTCCTCGATAAAAGCTTTCTTCACTTATGTGAACAATGCCTAATTGAAACCATGTTGTATCACCTTTACCGAACAAAATCATCGTCACAGCAGAAGAGAAAAATAGAATGGTAAATGGTAGGAGAAGAACGACCTTTACCTTCCAACTATGTCCCGTTGACGTTATATAGAGCAATAACATAAATAGTGTCATATTCACTAATACATTTATGTTATGTATGAAGAGGACCGCTACAAAGAGGAGGACAATTGCTATTAACTTGAAACTCGGATTCACTCGATGCAACCACGTTTCGTTAACTTGTAATGACCATTGCATCGTGTACGTACCTCTCTTTCTCTATTACTTCTACTACTTCTCCACTCTCCACTACTAACACTTTATCTGCAAAATGCTCAACAATATGCTCATCATGTGTAACCATCACAACACATACCCCCTCTTCTTTGAGCTGTTGTAACCATTCAAGCATCGAAAAAGTATTTCGACTATCCTGACCGAATGTAGGTTCATCTAAAAGGAGTACACTCGGACGATGTACAACCGCTGATGCCACACTTAGCCGTCTTTTTTGTCCAGTTGAAAGCTCGAAAGGGTGTTTTTTTCGTACATGTGTTAAATGAAAATTGTCGAGCAGTTTTTCTACTTTATTATTTCTCTCTACTTCCGATACACCTTTTCGCAATAGCGTATATCCAATTTCCTCTTCAACGGAATGCGTAACAAATTGAAATTCAGGGTTTTGAAAAACAAACGTCACTTCTTCTTCGTAATTTTCACCGAAATAATGAAGCTCACCTTTCGTTTTTAAAAGCTTTCGAATCGCCTCTAATAGGGTACTTTTTCCTGCGCCATTTTTTCCGATAATCGTTGTCCATTGACCTTTATGGAACGTAACATCCTCCACTGAAATTTTACACTCTTTTCCTCTAAAACCCTGAAAATCGTGTAGAGATATAATCGATTCTCCCTTTTCTGGATTTTGGTTTAAATTAGTTGGATCAATTACTTCCTCCCAAACTCCAGGATACCAAATGCCATATTCTTTTAACTTTTCCTTGTATTGCGAGAAAACTTCTAAAGTAGCTCCGTCCGCTATGATTGTTCCTTTATCGTCAAAAACGACTACCCGCTCTACCCAATCTAACAGATAGTTTAATTTATGCTCGACAATAATGACTGTCTTTTCTTCTCCTACCCGTTTAATTGTGTCCCACACTTCCTTTGTTCCTTCTGGGTCTAATAGCGCCGTTGGTTCATCTAAAAATAAAACATCTGGTTCCATTGCTAAAACAGAAGCAATCGCTAGCCTTTGTTTCATTCCACCAGACAGTTCATTTATTTTCGTGTGGGGGTGTGGAAGCTCTAAGCCTACTTCGTTAAGTAAGTAATTTATTTTACAGTCCATTTTTTCTCTCGGTACCGCTAAATTTTCAAGTACAAATGCAAGTTCCTCGTCTACATAAGGCATGCAAAACTGAGAATCCGGGTCTTGGAACACATAGCCCCAAGACTCCGGTGTTATTATGTTATCCGCACGCATCGGTACTTCCATTACAGTCGGTATTAACCCAGAAATAACCTGTAATAGGGTTGATTTCCCACACCCTGAAGGACCGAGGAACAAAATTTTCTCGCCGTGTTTACAAGAAAAAGAGACATCGTGGAAAAGCATTTCATCCCCTGCATATTTTAGACGTAAATTTTCCACTTTAATTTGTGTCATGACTCTCTCCTTTTAATGCGCTTTAATTTAAACGTTTCAAAATCCCTCTTTTTGCTATTTACTCAAAGACTCATAATCTTCTTTACTAGCTGGTCTTAATAGTTTCGTTACCCCTGTTTTTTCTAATGCTTTCACTAATGCATACGCAACAAAGCCGGTGAAGAAAATGCCGCCTACAATGCGGAAAAATACTTTTAATGTCACACTCCACCATACTAAATCTAATAAATATCCTCGGAACAAATCTAATAAAAGTGACCCTACCGCTGAACTAGCTCCAGCAAGAGAAACGACTAATAGATCAAATCGTTTATAGCGAAAGGAGGCAAACACTGCTTCTGCAAATAATCCTTGTACGATTCCGTATACTAGTACGATTACACCGTATTCTGACCCCATTAATAGTTCACCAGATGCCGCTGCCACTTCTGCTAAAAATGCAACACCGGCTTTTCGAATAATTAAATACGCAACAGCAGCAGCAATGAACCACATACCGTATACTAACTCATCAATATGTAGTCCAAATGAGCTCATAACCCCACTCACTGGACCCCAAATTTTATATACAATCCCAAAAACGATGGAAATTAATATCGTTACTAATATATCTGTTAGCTTTAAATTTTTTTTCATTCTCGTAATCTCCTACTGCTTTACTTTCGCTTGAACTGGCCAACGTTCTAATGTGTAAGCCATTTGCCAAAACGAATATTCATATTGGCTACTCAACAGGAAATACTCTTTCATTCTTTCTTTTTCTCCCTCTGTTGCCTTTTCCGCTAATTCATCTAATCTATCAATTTGCTCTTCCACTAATTGACGGAACCAGTCCCCTCCGTAGGCGGCAATCCATTCTTGATAGATTGGTTCTTCAGGAGTTGAACCTTGTAACCTTTCACCAATTTCATAGTATAACCAGTAACACGGTAATAACGCTGCGATTACTTCTCCTAATCCACCAGTTAAAACTGCACGGTACATATGGGATGTGTATGCGTAAGCAGTTGGTGCTGGTTGGAAGTTTTTATGTTCTTCTTCCGAAATTCCTAGACGTTTTGAAAAATTTTCATGTAGTGACAGTTCAGCTTCATACGTTCCTTGTGCGTGTGCAGCAAGTCTAGCAGTTGTTTGAAGGTCAAATGCTTTCCCCCCTCCGTATGCTTGAACTTTTGCAAAGTGACTTAAATAATATGCATCTTGCATTACGTAATATTTAAAGCTTTCCAAGGAAAGTGTTCCATCAGCAATTCCTGTAACAAATGGATGTTGAAAGCTTGCCTCCCATATATGATCTGCTTCTTTTCTAATTATTTGTGAAAATTTCATCCTAATCATCCTCCTAGATACATTTTGTTGCTTCGGAATTAAATAGTGGGCCCTACTATTTTTTCCGAAAAAATAAAAAACCACCTTCTTCGCATGTGCGCAAAGAAGGTGGTTGATTAAACATAATGATATGTAGTTCATGCGAGGAAATAATTCATGCATGAAAATACAACCGTCCACTTCCCTACGCTGGTGTTAACCAGATCAGGTTCTAAGAGTCTTAGAGTCACACTCTAATCTCAGCCTTGTAAAGGCACCCCTAGTGGTCTTAATTATTAAATTTTTAAGGTGTTTTCTGATAATTATCATATCAGTTTATTTTAAAATGTCAAAAGGTTTTTTCTATATCTATATCGAAAATAGGTTAGCGTTTTAAGTCAGACCGTTCCTCTTCGCTGCAGGTACTCGCTTTCCGCGGGGAGGGAGTCGAGCCTCCTCGGCTTCGCCTGTGGGGTCTCGACCTTCCCTCTACATCCCGCTGGAGTCTCGCACCTTCCGCTCCGTTACACTCACGGTTCTAAACTTGTGTGAAAGGCGAACCTTATAAGATCCATCGGCCTTGGTGCAGTTTTTCAATAGGTTTACTTTTGCAATATTAAATATTTATTTCGCTGGTTTCATCTTTATTACTCCGATTCTTTTTCTTAAACATTTTCTTTCCTACTTTCCCGATAGTAGAGAATAGTTTGCAAACGGCTGGGATGAGTAGGAGTGTGATAAAGGTTGCAAATAGTAAGCCTGATATGATTACGGTTGCCATTGGTGCTTGGTAGTTACCTGATGTTCCTGAAGCTAACGCTAAAGGTAACATTCCACCAGCTGTCGTTAATGTTGTCATAAAGATTGGTCGAATACGGTTTTTCCCAGCTTCTATTAAGGCATTTTCAATTTCCTCACCTTGATTACGAAGTTGGTTAGTCCGGTCGATTAATAAGATTGCATTATTCAATACAATTCCAATTAACATAATGATACCCATCGCTGACATGATACTTAGCTCTCTTTGGGTTAGAACTAAACCTAAAATTACTCCAACTATCGTCATCGGTATGATTGACATGACAATAATAGGTTGGATTAAATGATTAAACTGCACAGCCATCACTAAATACACTAAGAAAATTGCTAACCCTAAGATCATCATCATTTCTACCATTAATTCCTGTTGCTGTTCTAAATCACCAGCTGCCGCAACCGTATATCCAACAGGTGTTTCAAATTTTTGAATGACATTTTGAACTTCTCTATTAATAGATCCTAAATCTTTTCCTTCCATGTCTGCAGAAATAGAAATATATCGCTCGCCATCTATATGAGTAATTGCATTCGGCGTGTTTACACTTTTTAATTGAATAAACTCAGATAGTTTACTTGTTCCGTCGTTCGTTGGAATTTCCAGGTTCAATAAATCAGCTTTTCTGTTTATTCGCTCCTCCCATGTTACGATTAAGGGAAGCGTTTCGTTATTAACTGTAACCTCTCCGATTGGAAAATGCAGAAAAGCTTGCTCGATCATTTGTCTAATTTGAAAATTCGTTAGGCCTGCCTCTTCTATCGCGTTCTCGTTTAACTCTATTACTTCTTCAATAGATGTTCTTTCTGCGGAATGGGAGATTCCAACAACTCCATCTATAGCTTCTAGTTCTTGTATAAACTTATCCGCTAACGATTGTAATTGTTCAAAGTCGTCTCCTTTAATATTAACTTGGACAGGTGACGCACCTCCTGCATCCATCGAACTTTGCACTCCAACAATTGGTTGAGTTTCTGTTAGCTCACGAAGGGAGCGAAAGATTTCCTCATTTACTTCCTTTTGCTCTCTTGTAATGTTTTTATCCTTTGTCATGTTAATGATTGCAAAAATATACGTTCCATCGTCTATTATATAGTTGGATTCCACATCCGTAATCGAACTAAGTCTTTCATTTATTTCTTCTACTACAGTTTGTTTTTCTTCAGGTGTTATTCCTGATTCCATTGAAATAACTAATTCTGCATAACGATTAAATACGTCAGGCATAATAGTCATCGGTATTTTTGTTACTAAAAAAAGAGAACCAACGAACATTAGAAAAAATATGCCGATAACAGCGATACTATTTCTCGTTTTCTTTACAGTCCAAGAAACGAGTTTACTGTATGTTTGTAGCAGTTTCCCTTCTTTTTTTACTGCCTTTTTCTTTTTTAGCTTTAAAAATTTTTCCGCAAGTGCTGGAATTAAAGTAAATGAAACGACAACGGAACTAATTAATGTTACCGCAACTACTACGGACAGTATGATCATAAACTGGCCTAACTCTCCGCCGAGTAAGCCAATTGGCAAAAACACTACTATTGTCGTTAACATAGATGCAATAACAGCCGTTGCAACTTCTTTTACTCCTTCTAATACAGCATCTAATTTTTTTAAACCTTGTTCCCTTTTACGATATATTGATTCTAAAATGACGATAGCCGAGTCCACCATCATCCCTATCCCTAAACCTAAGCCTATAAGTGTTAAAATGTTTAAGCTGTAATCAAGTAGCCACATACAAATAAATGTTAATAGGATTGATGTTGGAATGGAAATACCTACAATGAATGTTGCACGTAAATTTCGTAGGAACAATAGTAAAATAATAACTGCAAGTATTCCACCTATTAAAATATTGTTTGAAACTCCATCAATTGATTCTTGTACGTAATCAGCTTGAGAAACAATAAAATTGACGTCGAAGCCTTTTACCAATCCTTCTTCTTCAATTTTCTTTACTTCTTCTCGAACTGCATTCGCCATGTCAATTTGAGTAACATTAGCTACTCTTCCGACTTGCACAAAAATAAAATCTTTCTTTCCATTTTTCCAAACGTCAGAGGAGTTTTCTTTAGGCATTAAAGTAATTGTACTTACATCTCCTAGTTCTACAAAGCCATTTAAAGACGGAAGCTTCATACTTCTTATATCTTCCACATTTTCAAACTTTGTGTTCCAACGAAGAGACGGTGAATCTTGTTCTTCTTTTATCGTTCCAAGTGTTGCTTCACTATTATTTTGTTGAATAAAACCGATTACATCGGAAATTACCATTCCTTCACTAAGTAATTTTTCTTGTTTAAACTCTATTATTATTTCATTTTCTTGAATTCCGGTTAATAAAACATCGGAAACTTCTTTTAAATCTTCTAATCTTGGCTCTAATATTTCTTGTGCAAAAACCGTCATTTCTTCCAGGTCGCCACCAGACACATCCATAAAGAAATCGTACGGTTGATTTGTACTATATTTACCTGTAACCACATCACGAATACCTGTTATATTAGCGGTAGTACTACTTACGATGGTTTCTAGTTCGTTATATACCTCATCTCCACTGCCACGCTCAAAAAACACATTAATACTACTCACACCTATATTGGAAGTTGAGCTAACGCTATCAACACCATCGATTGCCATAATGCTGTTCTCAAGCGGACTAGTGATAGAGCGCTCCACTTCAATGGATTGCATATCATCGGCATAAATGACAATGTATGCTCCATCAAAATCTATTGGTGGAAATAACTCTTTATCTAGCTTTTGCAAAGAAAACGTGCCAATTAATAGCACAAGCACCGTTAACAAGCCGACTAGAATTTTTCGTTGAACAATCATTTTAATAAATTTCATCTTTCCATTTTCCCCCTATGTTCCCAACTTTCTATCCTCTCGCATTATATCCTAAAAAAGTGTGAAAATTACTACTTTTACAATATATTTACAAAAATATAGCTAGAGACAGAGACCTACATAAGACTGTAGGAGAAGAGAATATAGGTCTTAGGTTTTACAGGACGGAAATAGCCTTCTAAAAATCTAGTTCATTTAAACGTCGTTGCAAGTGCTCGCTTTTCCTTCAGAGGGAACAGGAAAGCGAACTTGTCCATTACAATTCAATTATGTATTCTAAATATGACCAAACTAAAAACCCGCTTTTATTGGTAGCGGGTTTTTAGCAAATTGGCATTATCACTGAGTTGTATCCAATGTTACTTCAGGACTAATTTCTGTGTGAGGATAGTTAATTCGCTCGTCAAATTCTACCCAGTCAAGATTTGCCATCATAAGCAGGAAACGTTTGCCGCTGGCAGGGTCGCTAATGATGATATGGTCACGCCCAGCCGTTTCAACGCGTCCACGGTAAACCCTAGCATTCCATTCAGTGTTACCTTGGTAAGTAAAATAGAATGTACCAATCTTACCTTTATTGAAGCGCAAAATATTTTCGATAAACGATTCTTCCACTACCCGTGTTCCTAGCAGCTGTCCTGTCCCCATCGGCATTACTGGCACAGAATAAGCTGGTCCAGAAGGCATCCCCGCCGGAAAGCCGCCTAGTTGTTGTTGTGTGGGACTAGTCTTCATACCTGGATAAGCACTTGGTGAATAAGTTGTTGGGTAATAACTTGATCCTCTACAAGTCATGAGAAAATCATCTCCTTATTTTTTTATCTATTATAAAACTCTGGGCAGTAGCCCGGTACAGCGACATAGAAGCAATGATTTTTATGCGCAAATTCGAACTGCGTCATAGGGGATCTTGGCATCGTAGGGGTACAAGGTTCACGGTATGTTTTCCCCGGACTCGGATTAAAAAACCATAAATTCAATCTCGCACGAGGATTTCTATGACCAAGAAGTAAATTCCTTGCCCTTTGAAGATCTTCTTCTGTGGGCCGTTGTGTATACAACGCTCCATTTAAAACAGGTTCGAAGTGAGGTATTCCAGTTCCTGGTATCACTTGGTAGATTGCATGTCTTATATTGCGTAAATTTTGGAAGTCCGGTGCACAGTCTGCCTCGACCCGATTGGCCACAACCGTTCCAACCATCTCCATCCCTTCGGCTCCTTCACCGATCGCCTCCGCCAACATAAGCCTTGCTAATTCCTCCACGTCACGTTCAGTATGTTTTATTCGCCTACCCACTTTCTCACCCCCTTCGGCCTATACGAGTATACTATTGCCCAATGTTATTTTTGGTGACTTGCCTATCCGCCCAAACATTGGAAAAAACAAATTTTATAAAGAAAGAAGCTTGTACTTTTCTAGTTATTAAAAACATAAAACGATTTCAAAGTGAAACCGTCTTGAAGCATTTGTAGTTTAAGTGTATCTTTCACATTTAGGTATAAGCATAATTTGGTGCTTATCTGACAATAAAAAATGGAGTACGGATTAATTGCTAATCCCTACTCCAATTACTACCTTTTTATTATTTAGCTACTCTACGTATACAGCTGTTCCATATGCAATAATTTCTGATGCATTTGCCATAACATTTGATGTTTCTAAACGAACTGTAATGATAGCATTAGCACCTTTTCCTTTTGCGTCTTCTACCATTCTTCCAATAGCTTTTTGCCTTGCTTCATTCATCATTTCGGAGTACGCTTTAATTTCTCCGCCAACAATCGTTTTTAACCCAGCTAAAATATCTTTCCCAACATGTTTGGATTGAACGGTACTTCCTCTTACGAATCCCTTTAATTCCTTAACTTCCTTACCAGGTACAAAATCAGTAGTCACTATAATCATTCTGATCATCTTCCTCTTTTTCTTTTTTTCGTTCTATTATGAATAGTATGGATAACACAAGTAATGCAACAAAGTATAAAGCGTAAAAGACCCCTGCCCAGATTAAACTGATAAAAACTAAAACAATACCTAAAACTTGCCCAGCGATGGCAGTTATTAATAATGTGTACTTTATTAAGTCCATATACTCACCTTACGTTCTTTCATACTATACTCATTTTACCACGATAAAATTACATTGAGAGATATTTATCTATCATGTTTTTTAATGCATCTCTTGTGTGCTACTTTGGTAATAAAAGAGTGTAATAAACTGCGACAAACAAAACTAAAAGGCCCCATAACGAGTTATAAGGCCTTTTATTAATCATCTTTCTTTTTACCCTTTTTGTTCTTTTTATTTTTCTTCTTTTCTTCCTTCTTTTTTTGTCCCGGTGGAGTTTTCTTTTGCTTTTTTTGTTCTTTTTTATTATTATCCACCTTTTTCACTGGTGGTGCTTTTAAATAAGACCCGAGACTAAAACTCGTAGATGGTAAATCTTGAAGTCCAAGTGAAATTGTTTTGGAGAAAAGAGTAGCAGCAGTATTTCCCGCTCCTGCAACAACTGGTACGTAATGTGACTCATCTGTCCTATCAAACCCAATCCAAAACGCTCCAACTACTTCTGGAGTATACCCTACAAACCATTGATCTTGAATAGCATTTGGAACCCCATCAAAGTTCACTTGAGTTGAGCCAGTCTTTCCAGCTACTTCTCTACCAACGATAGAAGCATTTCTACCTCCACCTTCTTCGACCGCACCTTTTAACATAAACGTCATTTTTTGTGACACTTCTTCTGAGATAATTTGTTTCTTTTCTCCTTCGAATGTCGCTACTGTTTTTCCGTTACGATCGACTATTTTTGATATCGCATGTGCGTTTGTTTTAACACCTTTATTAGCAAATGTAGTGTACGCCTCTGCCATGTGAATTGGTGCTACACCTTTTGAAAATCCACCTAATGCCAAACTACTTAAGTGATGATCATCATCCGTAATAGGAATATTAAAGCGACTAGCTGCATCAATTCCATATTTTATCCCCATTTCATGTAAAAGCGAAACGGCCGGAATGTTGTATGAATGAATGACTGCATTGTACATCGATACTTCTCCTTGATACGACCTCGTATGATTTTGAGGGGAATACCCATTAATATTAATTGGCGTATCGTTTAACATATGATGAGGCTCATAGCCATTTTCAAGTGCTGGTGTATACACAAACAGTGGCTTAACGATTGAACCTGGTTGACGTTTAATACTTGTCGCACGATTCAAATGTCGAAATTGATAGTCTCTCCCGCCAACTAAACCTAAAACTCCAGCTGTTTCAGCATGTAAGAGAATACCTGCGCTCTCAGGAACGTTACCATCTGGAGTCACCGGAAAGTTAGACACTTCTGAATACAGATTTTCGAGAGTTTGTTGCACACTTTGATCCATTTCTGTATAAATATGATAGCCTCCAGAAAGCAACTCATTTTCTGTTAAACCATAAAGATTCATTGCTTCTGTTACGATATGGTCGATATAACTAGCATATTTCCCTCGATATTCGTCTATCTTTCTCTCTTCTATTTCAAGTTTTTCGTTTTTAGCTTCTTCAAATTGACTATCTGAAATAAAGCCTTGATTATGCATTAATTGTAATACAACATTTCTTCGCTCTATTGCCCCGTCTTTATTTTTAATTGGGGAAAGCGCAGAAGGAGCTTTCACTAAACCTGCTAACGTAGCAGCCTCCGCTATTGAGAGGTCTATCGGTTCTTTCCCAAAATATACTTGAGCCGCTTTTTTTATTCCCCAAGCACCTTCACCAAAGTATATTTGATTTAAGTACAAACTTAATATTTCACTTTTCGTATATTCTTGCTCTACTTTTTTAGCTAAGAAAAATTCATCTAATTTTCGTTTGAACGTTTTTTCATTGGTGAGAAACACATTTTTCACCAATTGTTGTGTAATTGTACTTCCACCTTGCACAACATTTCGCTCTTTTACATTTTTTAATGCTGCACGTAAAGTACCGATTAAATCGAAACCATCATGCTCATAGAAACGTTGGTCCTCGACGGCAACTATCGCTAATTTCATAACATCCGCTATTTCGTTTTCGTTCACACCTTCCACTTGATTAGAAGAAAACTTACTAGCTATATCACCATTACGGTCATAAACGATTGTTGATTGAGGTAACGGTTGTAGTAAGGCACTTACATCTCTCGTATTAATGTGAAACTGCATTCCAACTAAAAGAATTAGAGTAAAAATACCTACAAGTAAAAGAACAAACTTTATATTAAACCCTTTTTTCTTTTTTCGTTCCAATCTTGAAGCCATTTTGTACCTCCATAAATATTTTAACTATAATAAATTCGTTTATAGGGGTATGTTTATGACCGTACAAAATACCCAAATTTTAGTAACGAAGGAAACTTAATGTGATTAAACAGCACCTTCTAATAGGCATTTGCATATTGTAAACGTATCGAAGGTAGAACAATACCTTTTATCTTTTTCCTTCAATTATGGTTTTTTAAGAAAGGAGATTTTTTATGTATCCTTATCGACAATTCCCTGGATTCCCTCCTTCAACACCACCGCCTTATGGGGCTGGTGGAGGAATGGGCCCTGGTAGCGGATTTGGACCCCCTGGGCAAGCAGGAATGGGTCAACAAGTTGGTCCACCCCCCGGACCTCCACCAGCTACACCTCCACCAGCAAGCTTTGCTGCTGGTCCTAGTGTAATGGCAGTTGATCCTGGATCCTTACGTGGATGTTTATTCCGTTTTACATGGATTCGATTAACTAGTGGGCAATCATTCTGGCTCTATCCAACTTACATCGGAAGGCGATCGGTAGCTGGATGGCGTTGGACTGGGTTCCGCTGGGTTTATTTCGGAATCGACACTAGAAGAATCCAATGGTTTCAATGTGTTTAAATCCGATTCATCTGAGCCGTCCTAAAAGTCAGTAGAAACTGACTTTTAGGACTTTTTTATTGGTTACTATTATAACAATGCTGAAATTTCCAATAGGTGTAAGTACAAAACATTCATTATAAGGAGTTGGTATAGATAGGTTTAGGCCAATCTATAAAAAAGGAACACTTGAAAAAAACAAAAAAAAAGATTCGTTTCTCTACTGTTTTAAGACTTATAAGACAGCCCGTTTTTTTTCATCATAATCATTATTTTAATTAATAAAATTACTAGTAAGACAACTTTAGGAGTTGGAGCTATGCTTAAAGACTTTAAACAGTTTGCTTTGAAAGGTAATGTTGTAGATTTAGCAGTAGGGGTTATTATCGGTAGTGCATTTGGAAATATCGTTTCTTCTTTAGTAAGTGATATTATGATGCCATTATTAGGTATCGTGTTAGGAGGAGTAAACTTAACTAATCAAAGCTTTCAAATTGGCCAAGCTATTATTCAATACGGGGCATTTATCCAAACAGTAATTGATTTTCTAATCATTTCACTTTCTATCTTTTTCGTTATAAGAGTCATCCAACGACTAAGAAACAAAGAACGACAAAAGAAACAAACACCTTCCCCCTCACAAGAAGCAATTCTACTTACAGAAATAAGAGACATAATGAAAAACGAAAACAAAACCGAAAAACCCAATAAAATGAAAATACATATTAAGTAGAAAAGCGGAGGTGGCTCGTTTAGGTCCAAACAAACTGGAGCTTTTCCGCAGGAGATAAAGGAAACACAGCGAACGTTAGAGAGCTGATGTTGACTTATCGTACGGAGGAAAAGTGAAGTTTGAGCCGGACCTAGCCACCGGAGCTAGACAATTAGAAAAGCGGAGGCGCTTCGATCAGGCCCGTACAAACTGGACTGTTCCGGTAGGAGATAAAGGAAACACAGCGAGCGAGAGCGAGCTGATGTTGACTTATCGTACGGACGGAATGGGAAGTTTGATAGGGCCTAAGCGCCGGAGCTAGACAAATAGAAAAGCGCAGGTGGCTAGTTCTGGCCCGACAAGCATAAGACAGGCGCTGCAGGTGGACGCTCTTTGTCCACCGGAAGTGACTGCCTTATGACTCGAGGGCCAAGCCGCCGGAGCTGGACAAAGAAAAGCGGAGGTGGCTCGTTTAGGTCTGCTCATTTCTATTTGCGATAGGTTCAACCTTATTTGCGATACCTTCATCCTTATTTGCGGTAAATCATTTTTATTTGCGATACCTTCACCGTTATTTGCGGTAAAGGTAGTCCATTTTCATTTGCAACACACCATTTATAACAAGCAGTCAAATATGAAAACAGAACAAAACATGGCTCCCTTTTACAGAGAGCCATGTTCTAGTCGTTTATTTTTCATCGGGGATGGTCATATCTTCTCCCTCTGTTTTTGCTACGATGTATGCACATGCTGCATCACCAGTAATGTTAACAGACGTACGAAGCATATCTAGTAGACGGTCCACTCCAAGAATTAAGGCAATTCCTTCGACTGGTAAGCCAACCGATCCTAAAACCATCGCTAATAGGATAAGCCCGACACCTGGAACTCCTGCAGTTCCGATACTTGCGACAACAGCTACAGCAACAACTGTTACTAGCTGCATGACAGTCAAACTTTCTGCAAAAACTTGTGCAATAAATACGGTTGCGACACCTTGCATAATTGCTGTCCCGTCCATATTAATCGTCGCCCCTAGAGGTTGAACGAAACTACTTATATGCTTTGGCACACCTAATTTTTCTTGTGCCGTATCCATAGAGATAGGAAGTGTTGCATTACTACTAGATGTACTAAAGGCAACACTCATTGCCGGTGCAAAGTTTTTGAAGAACGTAATTGGACTTGTTTTCCCAAGTACCGCTATGGCGGAACCGTACGTGACAAATAAATGAATAAAAAGTGCTAAAACAACTACAATGAAATATCCAAACATCGCTTTAAAAGCATCTAGCCCCATTTTTCCTATTGCAGATGCGATTAGTCCGAACGCCCCGTATGGAGCAAATTTTATAATGAAGTGGACAAGCCACATTACTACTTCATTAGCTTGTTCGAATAAAGATTTAATCCCAGCTGCTTTATCGCCTAACACATTGATTGCTAGCCCTAATAAAATGGAGAATGCAATAATTTGTAGTAAATTCCCTGTAGCCATCGCTTGAATTGGGTTCGTTGGAATAATGTTAAGTAACGTATCAACTACAGCTGGTGCTTCCGTCACCTCGTATGGTGGTAAGTCTTCACTGTTAAAAGTACCAAAATTACCAGGCTTAATAATTGTTGCTAGCGTTAACCCAATTGTAATTGCGATACTTGTCGTAACCATAAAAAATACTACTGTCTTGAAACCAATTCGTCCAAGTTTTTTCGTATCACCTAAATTAACAACACCTAACGTAATCGAGATAAGAACGATAGGTACAACAAGCATCGTAATTAAATTAAGAAAAATCTTACCTAGCGGAGTAAAAAACCAAGTATCAATTCTTGAAAATAATATATCTGATGCAAATAGGTTTAATATTAGCCCAACTACTATACCTAGAGCGAGACCTATTAATATTTTGGATGTTAAGGATAACTTCTTCATAAGATTCCCCCTTATTAATAATATTTTACATCGTTTACAACTATCTATGTATGGACAACACTTGATTATACCGGACTTTAACTATTTTAATTGTAAAAAGGCATTCTGTAAAGTGACATACATTAGAGTAAAAATATTGCAAATTGTATTACTACAGATTAAAATGACAATAATTGAATCTTGTACTATACTGAATTTTTTGGTATAGTAGTAAAGATTTTTTCTGTATAAACTAGTAGGGTTAATAGTTTATATTTTGGAGGGGTTTTACATGAAATTACTTTGGAAGGTAATTATTGCACTTTTCTTGTTGATTACTGCCAAAGTTGGTATGGATTCATACAAGATATTAAAAACTGCTGCAGGCGGAGAGCATATTCGAATTGATCCTGCTCTTTATTTTAATTTATCGTACTTAATTTTCGGCGCAATTGGCTTAATGATTTTATCGGATGTATTTAAAAAATATATAAAAGAAAATAATGAATATAAGCAAGTTTAATCAAGGATGAGTGGTGTTTTACTCGTCCTTTTTTATATTATTTTCTTTATACTCTTAATTTAGGCCATTGCATTTATTAGATTAATAGATTATGATAATCACAACATACAGATTTTAATCACAAAATACATACAATATATAGATTTTATAACGAAGTTAAAGGTGTCTAATATAGACTTAATAGGGAAATTGGTGAGAATCCAATACTGTCCCCGCAACTGTAAGTGTAGACGAAATGAAAGTCCACTGTATAAGACTGCTTAAAGGCGCTTATATGGGAAGGTTCAAAGTAGGATGAAGCACGAAGTCAGGAGACCTGCCTTTTCTTCAAATGTTTCGCATTCTTCGGGGATTGGGAAGATGAAACGATGGTGTAATATGCACTTTTTGTTTCTTATGCTTATTCCACTTTCGTTTGATCCACTCAGTCCTTGAGTGGATCTTTTATTTTTCTCCAGTTGGTCGTTGGACTAAAAGGAAAAAACTAGAATAGAAAGAGGGATAAGTATGACTACAATTATTCAATCAGATCATGTACTAGATAAAGTTAAATCAACATTTGAAAAACATCCAACACTAAACGCACAACCTTTTCTTGATAAAGCAGCAAAAATAATAAATCAACATCACCAACTTTCCAACGAAACAATTTATGAGTTAATAATTTTAGAAGCGTTAAGTTTTATTAGTGAAGAAGAACCAGAATGGACACACATTGCTGCGAATCTTTATTTAAACGTTTTGTACGAAAATACAGCTAAAGTAAGAAAAGAGAACAAGCACTATAAAGGCTTTTATCATTTAATAAAATCTCTAGTAGATAAAGGGATTTATGATCCAAAACTATTAAATTTCTATTCACCTGAAGAACTAAATGAATTAGAAAAAGAGATGGACCCTAATAAAGATGAGCTCTTCACATACATAGGGATTAAAACATTAGCAGATAGGTATTTAACGAAAGACCATTCGATGCAACTGTGGGAACTGCCCCAAGAGCGATTTATGATTATTGCTATGACATTAATGATCAACGAAAAGCAAAACCGCCTTCAGCACATAAAAGAAGCATATTGGGCATTAAGTAATTTATATATGACGGTTGCCACTCCTACATTAGCAAACGCAGGGAAAACTCATGGACAGTTATCGAGTTGCTTTATTGATACGGTAGATGATAGCTTACAAAGCATTTATGACAGTAATACCGATATTGCAAACTTGTCTAAAGCAGGTGGCGGAATTGGCGTCTACCTTGGGAAAATTAGAGCTAGAGGAAGTAATATTAAAGGATTTAAAGGTAATTCCTCCGGAGTAATCCCTTGGATGAAACAACTTAATAATACGGCTGTAAGTGTTGATCAACTAGGACAGCGTAAAGGTGCGATTTCTGTCTATTTAGATGTATGGCATCAAGATATTTTCTCCTTTTTAGATGCAAAACTTAATAATGGCGACGAACGATTACGTACCCACGATTTGTTTACGGGCGTTTGTATTCCTGATTTGTTCATGGAAAAAGTAGAAGAGCGAGACGATTGGTATTTGTTTGACCCTCATGAAGTGCGCCAAGTTATGGGGTATTCATTAGAAGATTATTTTGATGAAGAAAAAGGAAACGGTAGCTTCCGTCATAAATATTACGAGTGTGTGGGGCATCCTACTTTACACAAAGTAAAAGTGCCTGCGATTGACATTATGAAAGGCATTATGAGAAGTCAACTCGAAACAGGAAGTCCCTTCATGTTTTATCGTGACGAAGTAAATAGAATGAATGCAAATAAACATACGGGCATGATATATTGCACAAATTTATGTACAGAAATCACTCAAAATCAAAGCCCTACTATCATGACCGAACAAGTTGTACAAGAAGGGAAGATTATTACGACAAAATCACCTGGTGACTTCGTTGTATGTAACCTTTCTTCTATAAATTTAGCAAGAGCTGTTATGGATGAGGTTGTTGAACGGTTAGTACGAATTCAAGTAAGAATGCTAGATAATGTAATCGATTTAAACACTATCCCTGTTTTACAAGCACAACTAACTAATCAAAAATATCGTGGGATTGGCTTAGGCACATTTGGTTGGCACCATTTATTAGTGTTAAAACAAATAGGCTGGGAAAGTGAAAAAGCGGTAAAATATGCGGACGAGCTTTATGAAAAAATAGCCTTTTATACGATTCAAGCAAGTTTTGAATTAGCGAAAGAAAAAGGAGCTTACCCAACATTCCCACAATCAGAATGGGAAAGTGGCAAATACTTTGAACGAAGAGGCTACAGATCTAACGAGTCGGAACTTCCTTGGGATTCGCTACGAGCTAATGTTCAACAGTATGGAATTAGAAACGGCTATTTAATGGCAGTCGCTCCTAATGCAACTACTTCAATTATTGCAGGAAGCACAGCAAGTATAGATCCGATCTTTATGAAAGTGTATTCCGAAGAGAAAAAGGACTATAAAATCCCGGTAACTGCACCAGACTTAAACAGTCATACAACTTGGTTCTATAAATCTGCTTATTTTATTGATCAACATTGGAGCATCGCACAAAATAGTGCTCGTCAACGACATATCGACCAAGCTATTTCTTTTAACATATATGTACCTAATACGATTAAAGCGAAAGCACTACTAGACTTGCATGTAGACGCATGGAAGAAAAATTTAAAAACAACTTACTATATTCGTTCTACTTCAAGTGAATTACTTGATTGTGAATCTTGTTCTAGTTAAGGAGGAACTAATATGACTACAATACAAAGACGTGTTCTAATGGATGCAGACGCTCCAAACGCATCTACACGAATCATCAATGGTCAAAGCTCTAACGTCTTAAATTGGGATGATGTACAGTTTAGTTGGGCGTACCCTAAGTATAAAAAAATGTTAGGGAACTTTTGGACACCTTTTGAAATCAATATGGCCCAAGATATTAAGCAATTTCCACTACTTTCAGAGGATGAAAAAGAAGCGTTTTTAAAAATAATCGGCTTATTAGCTCTATTAGACAGCGTCCAAACCGATTACGCTGGGAAAGTTGCGGATTATATAACCGATTCTAGTATTAATGCATTAATGATAATCCTAGCACAACAAGAAGTAATTCATAACCACTCCTACTCGTACGTGCTGTCAAGCATCGTTTCACGCTCACAACAAAACGAAGTATTCGAATATTGGAGAACAGAACCAACTTTACGAAAAAGAAATGATTTTATTACGAACGGTTATAAAGCATTCGCAGAAGAACCAACTGTAGCAAACTTGTTGCGTTCCATCGTTTATGATGTTATTTTAGAAGGCTTATTTTTCTATTCTGGGTTTGCATTTTTCTATCATTTGGCCCGAAATCAAAAGATGGTCGCGACGAGTACGATGATTAACTATATTAATAGAGATGAACAGCTACATGTTGATTTGTTCGTAAAAATCTTTCAAGAAGTGTTAAACGAATATCCAGAGTATCATACTGAGGATTTAGCTACATTCGTTCAAAATACCTTTAAGGAAGCTGCCCAATTAGAGATAGAATGGGCTCGACAAATTATCGGAAATAAAATTGTCGGTATTGATATAGAAGACGTGGAGTCTTACATTAAGTTTTATGCCAATGTCCGCACGAACCAACTTGGATTTGACCGCCCATTTGAAGGCTATCGCACAAATCCGATGAAATGGATTAAAGCATATGAAGATGTTGACTTAGGAAAATCGGACTTTTTCGAACAAAAATCCCGTCAATACACAAAAGTAAACGTTCAAGACAACGGATTTGATGAATTATAAAAACAAAACGAGTGCCAACAATACTCTCAAAGTTGGCACTCGTTTTCCGTTATTAAAACAAACCTAGATATTGCAACCCTAACACTAGTAATCCTAATGCCCAAACATAAATAGCAAACGATTTTAAGGAATGCTTTTTTAAATAATTGATCATCCATTTAACAGCAATATACCCGAATATACAGGAAGCTAATATCGCAATCATTAGTGACGTTAACCCAATATCTTCACGTCCTACTTGAGCTACTTCTACTGTTTGTAATGCGACTGCTCCAGCTATAGCAGGCGTGGATAGTAGGAAGGAGAAATACGCAGCTGTTTCACGATCTAGTCCTCGAAACAGCCCTGCTGCGATCGTTAATCCTGAACGTGAAATCGCTGGAAAAATTGCTGCCGCTTGAAAGGACCCAATAAACAAAGCATCTTTCCAATTAATATCGTCCATCCTTTTAGCGCCTTTCCGGATTGAATCAGCAAACCATAGAAATGCTCCTGTTATTAAAAACTCCCATCCTATCGTCACACCTGTTTTTGAAATTTCTTCAAAATAGTCTTTAAACGCTAACCCGATTACTACCGCTGGAATTGTACCTATTATTAATAAAAACGATAACTTATGAAACGGGTTTTTTATAATTTTCATAAACTCTTCTCGATAGAAGTATAGAATGGCAATCAATGTCCCAAAGTGAAGCATCGTATCTAAAAGTAGCCCCGCTTCCTGTAGACCGAATAAATTTCTACCTAAATATAAATGTCCTGTACTACTAATCGGTAAAAATTCTGTTAATCCTTGAATAATACCTAATATAAATGCCTCTATTTTTGACAAAATGCTCCCTCCTATTTTTTCTTGCGATCATAAATAAAATAGCCGACTACCCCTAACACCATCAGTACAATTAACGGGATAATGAACGGTTGGGCAACTTCCTTAATTTCTCGCCAATTCTCCCCTAATTGGAAACCTAAATATAAAAAAAGGATAGTCCAAGGAATAACCGCAGCAACTGTATAAAAGATAAAAGTGGATACAGGCATTTTCGCAACACCTGCTGGAATAGATATCGCATGCCGAACAACCGGAACAAATCGAGCAGCAAAAACTACAACTGGTCCATATTGTTGAAACCATTTTTCGGACACATCTAAGTGACTTTTCTTAATAAGTAAATACTTACCGTACCGCTCTAAAAATGGTCTCCCCCCTAAACTACCAGCCCAGTACAAAAATAACTGCGCAATCGTTCCGCCAACTACTCCGGCTACAAAAGCACCAACCATGCCTATTTCACCAATGGCAATTAAGTAGCCCCCATAGCCAAGTACAATCTCACTCGGAATAACTTCCACCATTAAGCCTAAAGCTATCCCCCAAACCCCTAAGCCTGCAAAAAACTCAAATAGTTGTAAAAAGAAATTCTCCATACACTCACGCCTTCGTCCAAAAATGAAAGTTGTCCATATAAATGTATGAACACATGTCCATAAAAAGCACACCAAATTTGTGGGAGACAGTCCCCTCGCCCACACATTTATTGGAAATTCCCCATTTTCATCAAGTTGTTTATTTCATTTTTTTGTAAACTATATCCTTATCTCTCAAGAAAAATTGTTATAGTATTAGTGAGGTGAAAAAATTGATAATAGAAGATATTTATGGAGTTACTGAAATAACCGAACCTGTTTTAATAGATTTATTACATTCAAAGCCGGTTCAACGATTAAAAGGTATTTATCAAGCCGGAGCTGGCTTTTTCGTTCAACCGAAGTGGAATACTACTAGATATGAACATTCAGTGGGAGCATTAATACTCGTTAGAAAGCTTGGTGCTTCCCTCGAGGAGCAAATAGCAGCACTGCTTCACGATGTCTCTCATACAGCTTTTTCACATACAGTGGATTATGCATTAGGAAGAGCAAACGAAGATTATCATGAAGAAATATTTGATGAAATTGTGAGAAGGTCAGAAATCCCTTCTATTCTGCGTAGTCACGGTTACTCTACTAATTTACTAAATGATATTGAGAAATGGACGTTGTTAGAAAAGAATGCACCAGATTTATGTGGGGATCGGATTGACTATACTTTAAGAGATCAGTACAACTACGGATTCATTACAGCAGAGGAGATTCATTCGTTTTTACATACTCTCATTGTGATAGACGGAACAATTTGTATCTCCTCACTCGAACAAGCCGAATGGTTCGTGAACATCTATTACCAAGAAGTTATTGACTTTTTTCTTGATCCGCTAAATGTATATGCTTATCAGCTACTAGCTAAAGCATTAAATTATAGTTTTAAGCAAAATATCATCACTAAAAACGAGCTTTTGTTAGAAGACGAGCAAGTAATGAACCGATTACGCTCCTCACAAAATATAAAACTGAAAGAAATGTTAAGTCGTTTATCACCAGGCGTGCAGGTAGAGGAAAAGAAGGAAGATTATGAGTTCTATCAAAAGAATAAATTACGGCTCATTGACCCGTTAGTTTTTATCGATAACAAAACAGTTAGAGCGAGTTCGCTTTCTCCGCAAGTACATACAATGAACAAACTAGCAAGAGATCGCACTGAACTCGGGACTTATGTGAAACTAAAAAGGGTCCACAAAGACAGTCTTTACTGACTTGTGGACAACCTTCTTTTTTTCTATTAATCCTCTAATTCTTGATAAAAAGTAATCACTTTCTTTTTCGTGTCGATGGTAAAGGTACAGTTCCATCCATTCATTTTCTTCACTTGAATTACTTCATCTTCTATACAAAAACGAAGAGCTAAATCGTCTTCTCTATCTAATAACGCATAAGAGTGATTTCTAGCAAAAAGGGAAAAATCATAGTTTGTATTTAAGATCCAATCTTCCACTAAAAAGTGTTGTTTTAAGTTCATATTTTGCCCTTACCCTTCCATACATAATTATGATTATCTTGCCATATAACTAGCAGTCTAGCAATATATATTTTTTTCCTGAACAGCTTCCATTCATTTCTTCCCCATTTGCGCACTTTATACTTTTGCACCACCAATGAATCATGTACAATATAGTAGGATATGAGAAAAATGTCGGATAAAAGCGAGAAATTGTCAAAATTTTTTAGGGGTGAATTTATTGAAGCGCATATTGATTTTTCCTCTTCTACTAATATTGTTAACCGCTTGTAGTGGTCCTAAAGCAGAGATAGGGCCTCGCTTTTCATTTATAGAGGTTGTGGAAGATAAAGAGCACGCTGTATTGCATGAAATTGAAGACATTGACATTATATTAGAAGATAGTGAAGTTATCGTTGGAAACGAAGAAATGTTAGAAAAATATCCACGTTTTGAGCTCGTACAAATTCCTGCTTATATTATTTTTGAAAATACAGGAGTGCTAACGAAAGATATGGTTATGTGGACTTACGACCTAGAAGAAGCTGTTTTTTATTTAGAAGATATGGTGGAAGAATATAAAGAAGCAATGGAAAAACAGTAGCGATTTAGGCTACTGTTTTTACTCTGTTATCATCATCTATAAAAAGATGGGCTTTTCAAATGACTTTAGAAGGAATAAATGAACTTATCAAGAATAGTAATCATTAAAAACGCTTATCTTTGGGGTGGCTATTCTTGAATAAATTATGTTTATCTTCTTTTTGTATCGGTTATGATGTAATTGCCGTTACGATATTCGGTCTTATTATCATATATATAGGTTATAGAATGCTCGGGCACGAAGATTAATTGAATATTTTTCCTCTTTTTGGACATAATACGGGCAAACAAAAAGAGGAGTGTATACGATGAAAAAACTAGGTTTAGTCGTGTTACTTTTATTAACTGCCTGCAATGGCGACACTCAAAATAACAATTTTTCTATTTTACCTACTGAAGGAGAATATACTTTTCACCGATTTGTAGAAGACAAGTTTCAGTCGGACTATCGAATATTGTACAGTGTTGTACCTGACAGTAATATTGTTCAGTCAAAATTTGTGCAAACAATTGATACGAACGAAGTAATTGAAACCCATACGTTCTATACAGAATTAGATGATGGTGTTTATGGGTATTATGTAGTGGAAGAAGAATTTCCAGAGGATTGGACACCTGCAGATATAGAAAAATTTTCTAAAGAAAAAATTTTACCAATCCCTCCAGAAGTGGGAGAAACTTGGTCTAACATCATAGAAGAATTAGATAATGAGACAACATATCGTATTACCTCCAATTCTGAAACACTAAAAACAGAGGCTAAAACGTTTAACGATGTAATTGTCATTCAATTTGAAGAAAAAAATAATGGAAAAACAATCCGAACAGGTCATTCCTACTTTGTTCCACAAGTTGGATGGGTCCGGTTTGAAGCTAAAGGTGAATTTTTAACAGAAGTAAATGAAATTATAGAAATTAATAATTAATCTTAATAAATTTTTGAACTAAATCAAAATCCCTATCGTCTATATTTGTAAAGGCTTTATTGAGATAACTTATAGGTAATTTAATACAAATGTAATAAAACGTAGGTATTTTTTCATGTATAATAACAAATAGTATCATCGTTTTTGGGGGGATTAGATGAAGCTAAGTAAAATTATCTTTGGAGTAAGTATAATCGCTAGCTTCTTGATGCTTGTTGCTACGGTCATTGCAATTGTCATTCATGATTACGGATACTCTTTCGTCATGTTTGCTTTGTTCGTCGTTAGCATCTTACAAAATGTTTCTGTATATAAAATTATTTTTAAATCTAAAAGTGAAATAGAAAGCACCGTTACGAGCTAACAATCGAAACGGTGCTTTTCATCTTCTTTCATTTTCATTTCTCGCTTCTCCCGTGCCTTTTATACGATCCGTTCAAATTTCAAATATCTAGTTCCTTGGAACGTTAATTTTCCTCTATCACCTTCTGCCAGTTGGCCGTATTCACGTCCATTGACATGCAATTCCATCCTATCTCCACTTTCAACCTGGAACGTTACATAATATGTGGTACTACTCGAATGATGATGATGATCTCCGTGATGATGAACATTTCTTCTTACATTTGCACGTTTCGTCACAACAATTGCCGCTACCGTTAAAACTGGTTGTTGATTGTTATAACTCCATTGTTTAATCCCTTTAATAAATGTGAAAAGAATGACACCTAATATGATGAAAAAAACTAGAAAGAAAATTGTATTAAAACCACCAAAAAACATACCGCCACCAAAAGCCCCAGCTAGCCCCATAAAAGTTTCCATCGAAACCCCTCCCCTTCTCTAATATTATATTTACGGTCAAGAAATGAGAAGAGTTTCAATGCTAAATTTTTTCACCATGCTTGATTAAGTGAATATGTTTATTTTGGTACACTTTTTGTACATTTTTTAGTTTTTTTAAGTACAATAAGATTAGTGTACAATTTTAATAGAATTAAAGGTGAATAAAAATGGTGAATAAAACGTTATATTTCTCCCTCTTTGTGTTTTTAGGAGGGTGCTCGTACGGGGTTCTATCTACTTTTGTAAAAAAGGCGTACGAGAAAGGATTTGTTTTCCAGGACGTTATTCAAAGTCAATTTTTCTTTGGCTGGGTCCTATTATTATTACTCATGTTGCTTTTCTCTCGTAATAGAGTGACAAAAAAGCAAATGATTACATTGATGCTAGTTGGAATTACTACGAGTTTAACAGGAATGTTCTATTATTTATCCCTTCAAACGATTCAAGCATCGTTAGCTATTATTTTATTATTTCAATTTACTTGGGTAGGAGTCTTAATAGAAAGTATTGTAAATCGAACTTTACCATCTAAAGAAAAAGTCATTTCCGTTATTATTCTTTTTATTGGAACTTTGTTATCTGGCGGTTTTTTCGGAAGCGAATCGTTCTATTGGGAAAAAAATGGAGTGTTTTTCGGACTTTGTTCTGCTATAACTTTTGCACTATTTATCTTCTTCAGTGGTAGAGTGGAAACGAACGTACCTACTATTACAAGAAGCTTTATGATGACATCTGGTGCGCTCTTATTTTTATTTATCATTTTAACGCCATCGTTCCTTATAAACGGGTCATTATCAGACGGTTTATGGCTTTACGGTGTACCTCTTGGAGTTTTCGGAGTTGTATTACCTGTTATCTTTTTTGCATATGGTGCACCGAAAATAAATAGTGGATTAGCTACGATATTAGGAGCTTCTGAGCTTCCTGTTGCAGTCATTATGTCGATGCTCGTTTTACATGAAGCAGTGACGTTTTTACAATGGGTTGGAGTGTTCATTATTTTAGTTGGAATTGCGCTCCCTCAATTTAACGTATTGAAAAAACAACCGTTGCAAGTTTAAGGATTTCCGAACTAAAATTTGTTTTTAGAAATAAATATTCGCTTTTTATTCTAAAAAAGGGGTTTTCAAACATCAGATTATAGTTTATAATCACTACTAAATCACAAACAACATACTGCTCATATAATCGTGGGGATATGGCCCACAAGTTTCTACCGAGTTACCGTAAATAACTTGACTATGAGTGACATTGACATGTATGCAAAAATACATTTTTTGCATCGTTCTTCGTATTTTCTTTAAATACTTAAGTCCGAATGTCAAGGATCACTTATATCCTTGATGTTCGGACTTTTTTGTTTGTTAAAAAATGATTTTTCAATACTTATAGGGAGGAAGAAATGATGAAACTACTAGAGCAAGCAATTCGTGAAAAAGGAACGGTTCTTCCTAATGATGTTCTAAAAGTTAATTCTTTTTTAAACCATCAAATTGATACGGAGCTAATGATTGCAATTGGCAAAGAGTTTGCACATCTTTTTGCACAAGAAGGAATTACGAAAGTGTTAACGATTGAATCGTCTGGTATTGCTCCAAGCTTTATGGCTGCAAACGAGCTAAAGTCACCACTTATTTTCGCACGAAAAAAGAAATCTTTAACCCTACAAGATAATGTGTATACAAGTAGTGTTTATTCTTATACAAAAAAAGAAACGAACGAGATTACTGTCGCAAAAGAGTTTTTAAATTGTAACGATACCGTATTAATCATTGATGATTTTCTTGCTAACGGTGAAGCAGCGTTAGGGCTAGCATCAATCGTTGAACAAGCGGGTGCGACAGTTGCAGGGATCGGGATTGTTATCGAAAAATCGTTTCAACCTGGTCGAAATAAACTGCTACAAGCAGGTTACCGAGTAGAGTCTTTAGCAAGAATTGAATCATTATCCAACGGTACTGTTACTTTTGTTACAAAAAATCATCTGGAGGAAGTACAACATGAAAACGAAAACTGTTCATTATCCGTGGTATAAGAAAGAAGATACAGATGCATTCTTCGCCCTTTTTCAAAACAATTTAGCTAACTTTGTTATCATTGCCGTTACGATGCTTGGACTAGGGTTTCCAGCAAGTATTGTATTCGGAAAAGTTATTCCTGGAGCTGCTGTTGCCGTTATTTTTGGAAATTTATATTATGCCTACATGGCAAATCGTTTAGCACAAAAAGAAAAGAGAACGGACGTAACCGCACTATCATACGGAATTAGTACCCCTGTTATGTTTGTCTTTTTATTCGGGGTGTTAGCCCCAGCGAAAGCAATTACAGGTGATCCTGAGCTAGCTTGGAAAATCGCAGTTGGTGCCGCATTTTTAAGTGGACTTATTGAAGCAGTAATTAGTTTTTCAGGAAATTGGGTTCGCGACCATTTGCCACGTGCTGCAATGCTCGGAGCTTTAGCAGGTGTTGCGTTTACGTTTATTGCCGGAGAAATGTTGTTTAATACATTCGCTATCCCAGTAGTTGGGCTTGTATCTTTAGTAATAATCATATTAGGTGTGATTGGAAAAGTAGTCATGCCATTTAAAATTCCAGCTTCCTTATTTGCTGTAGTAATTGGAACGGTTTTAGCATTCACGTTAGGATATCAATCGCCAAGTACGTTTCAAGAAGGATTAGCACATATAGGATTTTACCCATTCTTACCAAGTTTAGTTGCCTTTGAAGGTATTTCTTATCTTTTTGGAGCTTTAATCGGACTTTTAGCAGTTATTTTACCTATTACTCTTTATAATGCAATTGAAACAATGAATAATGTTGATGCAATGGCAGCTGAAGGAGACTCATACGACGTAAGGGAAAGTCAAGCTGTTGACGGTGTCGGCACAATGCTCGGTGCTATTTTTGGTGGATTATTCCCAACAACTGTTTATATCGCTGCTGTTGGTTCTAAATGGATGGGCGCTGGTAGAGGTTATAGTATTTTAAATGCTGTAGTTTTTGCTATTGCTGCAATGACTGGATTAATCGCTGCTTTAGCTGCTATTATCCCACTAGCTGCAGTTGCACCAATTTTAGTATTCGTTGGTATGTCGTTAGTAGTTAGCTCTTTCCAATCAAACGAGAAAAAGTATTTCCCTGCTGTTACTATCGCAATGTTACCTTACTTAGCTAACTATGTGATGACTAGATTTAATAACAATGCTGGTGAAGTTGTTGCTGGTATATCGGAAGGGATTGTTCCGTTAGGTCAAGGAGCGATGTTTACTGGTATCATACTTGGAGCAATTACTGTTTATATTATTGATAAAAAATACTACCATGCTATGAGTTTTGCATTTATTGGAGCATTTCTATCCTTTATCGGATTGATGCACGCACCGAAGCTCGCTATTAATGCTGCTCCAGATTTCTCAATAGCCTATATTTTAATTGCGCTATTCTTATCCTACTACGGTTGGAAAGAAGCAAAAACCTCCACGATTCAAGATGTAACAAAGAAAGTTGCCTAAAGAGGTTGAGACACAACTATTTTTATCAAAGTAATAAACGAACAAAAAATAGTAAAGTGGAAATAACCCGCTCCGGAAATATACTTCGCTTTCCGCGGGCAGCTGGTGAGCCTCTGCTCCCGCAGGAGTCTACGTATATTTCCTCCGCTGATTCCGCAATTGTTCGTTTTTTATCATGATCATTTTAGTTTTGTCCCAGCCTTTTTTTGATTGTTTTTCATTGATGAGAAATAATTCGTTTTAGGCACTTAACTTGTCTTAAAATTAATTCTCCTTTTTTGTGACAAGCGCCCACGAGTTTTCTAGACTTCTTTCATAGACTAGGAAGGAAAGGAAAAGGAGGAGGAAAAAAGTAAATGTATAGACATGATATGCATGGACCACCTCATGGCGGACAAAGATTTATTGGTGGTTTTGGTTACCCACTTTTAGGTGGTTTTTTAGGTGGCGTATTAGGTGGTGCTTTAGTTTCTGGCCCAGGATTTGGTGGGGGATTTGGACCACGTCCTAGACCGTTTTATGGTGGATATGGACCAGGCTTCGGTGGGTACGGACCTGGATTTGGGTATGGACCTGGTGTTAGACCTGGATTTGGATATGGACCAGGATTTGGCGGAGGTTTCTATCGTTAAAAATTTATCATTTAAAATAAAAACCTGAAAGAGATTTCTTTCAGGTTTTTTAATCTATATAATGATTCATATCAAATGGTACATATTTCATAAATACCGGAACAGACTTTACTTCTTTCTTTCCTATTTTTATAAGAAAATTACCAACCGGTTCATGAGGATCTATATGTTCTTCGTTTACGTTTATATTTAAATCAACTCGTAACTGCTCTTTTTCCGCTTTCGTTAAAGGAAATCGAATAGACTCTTTCACGTAGAGATTTTCAGTGAATGGCTGTTTCTTTTCACGAGATAACTGACTAGTTACGATATCAACCATCTCATAGTTGTTAAATGCATTATTGAATAGGGAAATATGATCACGCCAATCATGTGGATCATTTAGTGTTACAGCAATTAAATCCATTCCATCTTTATTCGCTGTTGACACTAACGTTCTTTTCGCTCTTATCGTATAACCTGTTTTTCCACCAGTCGAGTATTGATACATTCCTGTTACTAATCGGTTTTTATTTCGCCAATATTGATCTCCATATTTTTTAGAAGAAAACTTATATTCCTTCGTCCCAGCAATTTTTTTATATATAGGATTATTGTATGCATAACGAGTTAGTAACGCCATATCATATGCGGTAGAATAATGTTTCTCGTGATCATCTAAACCGTGTGGATTAGAGAAATACGTACTTTCCATTCCCAATTCTTTAGCTTTTTCATTCATCAACTTACAGAAACCATCTAAACTTCCACCAACATGTTCTGCAATAGCTACAGCCGCATCATTTCCCGAACGAAGCATCATTCCGTAAACTAAATCTTCTAGTTTTACCTTTGTGCCTGCTTTTAAATATAAGGAAGACCCTTCTACACCTTCAGCATTTTCACTTATATTAACCAACTCATCTAATTTCCCAGACTCTACCGCAATAATTGCTGTCATTATTTTTGTAATACTAGCAATTCTCTTTTTCGAATAAGCATCCTTTTCAAACAGTATTCTTCCTGATTCCTGTTCCATTAAAATGGCACTTTCTGCTGAAAGGGCATGTGCATGATTCGTTTTCGCTATGATAGGAATAAGGCAAAGAATGATTGAACACATCAACTTTATCGAAAATTTCAAAGCTAAATCGTCCTTTCCTTTTAGAGATACTTTTTAGTGTGCAGTATCTAAAAGAAAGTATTCTATAAATGTTCATTGAATAATTTGGTAAACATACTATTGTATTACTATTCTTTCTCTAGAAAAAAAGCGGAAGTTGCACTAATAGCAACTTCCTACTTTTTTCACTCTGCATATTCTAACTTCTTCCATCTAAAAAACGTGATGATCGCAACGATAATAGAAACGCAAGCGATTCCTGTAAACAGATAAACGTGCTCATAATGTTTACCGTAATAAGACTCGATAGTAAAATGTAAAGAAACTACGTTCACGGCAATTGTTAAAACGATAATAACCCAACATAACTTCTTACCCATGACGAATCTTCCTTCCGACTGCATACACCGTCCCATTGTGAACTTCTAGCTCAATTAAAGGTAATTCCCGCTGCGGTGGTCCTGCTTCAGGATGGCCACTATCAACATTAAAGTAACCTTTATGGCATGGACATAAAAGCGTATCATTTTCCTTTTCATAAAATACCGGACATTGTAAATGGGTACATTTATTGTTATATGCTTTTAATTCACCACGAGGTGTATGAACTAATATCGCTGGTTCATGTTCTGTCGGATAATTAAAGTTAACGGAAGTTCCTTTTGGCAAATTTTCCAAGTCAACTATTTCTACTCTATTTTCATCCTCTACACCGTCGTCCATCATTGCTTTTATAGAAAAAGGAATTGTCGCTAACCCAAGTGTTATAGATGCTCCTACAGCGGATTTTAAAAATGCTCTTCTATTATAATTCAAATCATCTTTTTGATTTAAGTTATCGACGAGATTTATCATATCTTCGGTCTTTTTTCCTTTATTCTCTTTGTTAGGCATCGGAACCACTCCTCTCTTGCATATTCTTAGTCACTATAAACTCCAAAAAATTCAGGGACATATTCCCACTTATTTCCCTCTTTTGGTTTTTTTCCTTCGACTAAGTTCATTTGTGTTCGTCTTCTACGTAATGCTTGCATTTCATCAAAGTCAATAAAACGAATGGCTTCAGATGGACAAACAGATGCACACATTGGAGCGATATCATACTTCGTTCTGTCATAACACATGTCGCATTTATACATTTTATTCTCTTCGAAATCGAACTTAGGTATTCCGAACGGACAACCGAACGTACAGTTCCGACAACCGATACATTTTTCTTCCATAGCAGAAAGTACGACGCCTTCTTCTGTTATTTGAATCGCATTCGCTGGACAAACTCTCGCACAAGCAGGTTCTTTACATTGCATACATAGCATCGGATATGTTTGACGGCTTTCCATAAAGTCCACATACTCTACATAGTTTCTTTCTTTCGCATCATGGTCTCCACACTCTCGACAAGCAGCTTGACACGCACGACACCCTATACATCTTTCAAATTCTAAATACATTATTTTATTCATGATGTTCGCCTCCTTTAGCTAAATTTTTTCTATTTTAACGGAACATACTTTAAATTCAGGCATTCTAGATGTTGGGTCTAAAGCAGGGTTTGTTAATTGGTTAACGGCAAGCTCTTTTCCCCAGTGATACGGTACAAAGATCGTGTCTTTTCTAATTGCTTTCGTTAAACGTACCTCTAATTCCATATGTGATCTTTTCGTTGTAAGTTTTACTTTATCTCCATTTAATAAGTTGTATTGACTAGCTAGCTCGGGATGCATTTCCACGTATGGTAGTGGGCATTGTTCCATTAAGAAATCGACACGTCTCGTTTGAGAGCCTGATAAATAATGGAATACTACACGTCCTGTTGTTAAAATGTGTGGATATTCAGGTGTTGGGATTTCTCCAGGTTCTTGCCATTTAACAACTGCCAAATTCGCTTTCCCATCTGGAGTTCCAAACTTTTCTTTAAACATCGTTGGCGTACCAGGGTGATCTTCGGAAGGACACGGCCAGAACACTCCGTCCTCTTTCTCAATACGCTCCCAAGTAATTCCGTAATAATCCGCTTTTCCACCTTTTGAAGCAATCCGAAACTCTTCAAATATTTCTCTTGCATTGTTATATGGAAATAAATGGCCTTTACCCATACGTTCTGCGATCATCTTAAAGATTTCCCAGTCTGGTTTTGATTCGCCAATCGGTTCAACTACTTTACGAATCCGAATAACGCGACCTTCTAAGTTCGTTGTTGTTCCTTCATCTTCAGCCCAAGATGTTGCAGGTAAGACTACATCTGCAAATTCAGCTGTTTCTGATAGGAAGAAATCACTTACTACCATAAAATCAAGCTTCTTGAACCCATCCCAAATATATTCTGTATTTGGTGCTGATACTGCAGGGTTACTACAAATAACATGCATCGCACGAATTTTGCCTCTTTGAATCTCGTCAAACATTTCGTATGCGGAAACTCCTTCTTTCGGCATTTCGCTCGGATCGATTCCCCATACGCCTGAAATATATTTCACCGCTTCAGGATCATTAATTTTTCTATAGCCTGGAAGTGCATCTGCTTTTTGTCCGTGTTCACGACCACCTTGACCGTTCCCTTGTCCAGTAAACGTTGCAACACCAGAAGCAAATTTTCCTACTTGACCTCTTAGTAGTGCCATTGAGCTATATAACGCAACATTGTCTACACCTTTCGTTTGTTGTTCCACTCCGCGAGCAAACATAACAACGGATTTTGGAGACTGACCAAATATATGAGCAGCTTTTATTATTTTTTCTTCCGCAACACCAGTAATTTCTGAAGTGTATTTTGGTGTGTACTTACGTACCGAATCTTTTAACTCTTCATAGTTATTACAGCGCTCCGCTACATACGCTTCATCCACATAGCCTTCTTTTATTAGTAAGTGCATCATTCCGTTTGCTAGCGCAGAGTCTGTACCTGGTTTTAAATCTAAATGTACGTCAGCCACACGAGCTGTTGGAACTTCACGTGGGTCCGCTACAATTAATTTTGCGCCTTTGTCTTTTGCTTTCCACAGCCATTGAATACTAGTTGGATGACATTCAGCTGTGTTCGTACCAGCCATAAAGAAACAATCGGTATGTTCTAGTTCTGGCCAAGGTAAAGTCGAACCACGGTCAATACCGAATGTTTTCATGAAGCCACCTGCAGCAGAACTCATACAAAAACGTCCGTTATAGTCAATGTATCTCGTACCTAATACGGCGCGAGCGTATTTCCCAACTAAGTAACATTTTTCATTTGTCATGGATACTCCACCGAAAACAGAAAGGGCATCTTTCCCATGTTCACGCTGTAATCTTTTATAATTCTCTTCTATTAAATCTAAAGCTTCTTTCCATGTCGCTTCTACAAATTGACCATTTTTTTTAATTAGTGGTGTTTTAATTCTTTCTTTATGATCAATTGTTTGATAAGCAGTAACACCTTTCGGACACATTTTTCCGTTTGTTACCGGCCAATCATATCTTGGTTCAACACCTACTACTTTTCCAGATTTCTCATTTACACGTATATGCATCCCACACTGCATCCCACAATAGCAGCAATGTGTTGTAATTAACTTTTCACCTGGTTTAATTAAGTTTTTTACTCCGTCTTTAACTTGGTATACACTCACGTTAAGTCCCTCCCACTGTTACTCTCATCTTTGTTTGTTGGTAATTTATAAAAATCTTCTGAGCGTTTTTTCCCAAACCCAGATAGATGAATTCCATTTCTTGTTTGAACTGGTCCGTATGGATCACCAATTGGCGCTTCCATATTCATTTGCTTCATCGCGCGAATTCTTCTTCGACAAGCAGGACAATAATCAGATAAGTATGTTCCATCTGCTAGTTTTAAATCGAAGCTTTGTGCACCTAATATTGCCTTTACGTCTGAAATTTGATCGTCACTACTATACGTTGTTTTACATTTTGCACACTCTCTCGTATCTACCTTTAGCTCCTCCTGGTAGTTCATCGGAACCGCTGTCGCTAAAGGACGAATTGGGAAGTGGAATAGCTTACCGAATGGAAAGTATACGAGTAGCATTACTACTGTCACTTGGTGAATTAGCGTTAAATAATGATGTAAGAAACCATTTAAGAAAGCATAAGAGACAGTTAAAACTAATCCTGAAACTGTTACTGCAAGCAATAAATATAATGGGAATAAATCAAATTCCACTCGTTGTGTTACTTTCACATCTTGACTTTTATTTCTTCTAATTAGTGCCATGACTACACCAAGTAACACCATTAGAGCTGTAATATTTAAACCGTTATATATTAAGCTAGCCAAAAATCCATTAGCAGCCATTTTCATAGTTGGTATATTAAACATGACAATTTGGTAAGTGGATGGGTCTATTAAATCAAATCGTAACCAACCGAATGTTAATCCGAATGTAATTGCGAAAGATCCAATACAACCCCAAGCAATCATGATGTGTTGCACTCCACGCCATATTCCTCTTTTAAAAATAAACTTTTGTAGAACGATATTTTCAAATGCCGTTTTTGCGATTGCTTTCACATTTCTTTTTTTACGTTTACGATTTTTTAAGTTTGAGAAACTTCTTTTCATTACTTGATGAGTAGCTGGCCGAATTAACCATGCACACATTCTAATCGTTATTCCGATTGCAAAAATAATTGATGATAGGAAATAACCTAGTAACGCCATATCAAAATGTAAAAAACTATCGGTACTAACCCAAGTAAGAAAGATTAAAAATAATGAAACAAAAAACGCGTACATACTTGTTTTAGAATAAAAAGACCTTGAAAACTCCATTATGTTCACTCCTTATAAACGAATACTGCCTCTTTTCGTATCTTCATTCTATCTGTTGAGTAATTCACCTGACTGTGAGTTACATCACACTTAATTTTGACAGTTATGTGACTAGCAAATTTTAAAATAGTCTAAATATTAATTTACAAAAAACTGAAAAACTTCTATTAAAATTAAGTAGCATTTTGCACATCCCACTGTGACAAAATCGTGAAATAAAATTATGCCATTTGTTATTTGTGAGGAAAATCACATTATTGAAAATGGAAGTACCCTACAATAAAAGTATGAAAGCAAGAAAGGGTGTTTGAAATGAAAAATACACATATAATTGCAATTGCAAGTGGTAAAGGCGGAGTTGGTAAGTCTACCGTTTCTGCCAATCTAGCTGTTAGTTTAGCGAGAGAAGGAAAAAGTGTAGCACTAATCGATTTAGATATATATGGATTTAGTATTCCGAAGATGTTTTCTATTACAGCAAGCCCAAAAACGATCAACGGAAAAATCATCCCAGTTGAATCACATGGGGTTAAGATTATGTCAATGGGCTTTTTAGTAAAAGGAAATGAGCCAATTGTTTGGAGAGGCCCTATGTTGGGAAAAATGATTGAACATTTTACGAAGGATGTAATTTGGGGAGAGCTAGATTATATGATATTAGATTTACCTCCAGGTACAGGTGATATTGCACTTGATATGCATCATTACATTCCTCAAAGTAAAGAAATTATCGTTACGACACCACATCCAACAGCAGCACATGTAGCAGAACGAGCTGGTGTGATGGCTCAAAAAGCAAATCATGATATTTTAGGTATTGTTGAAAATATGAGTTTCTTCACCCCTCCAAATTCAGAGGAAAAACATTATATTTTTGGCAAGAATGGTGGAGTCAACTTAGCAAACACACTTCAAACAGAAGTATTAGTTAAATTGCCGATTGAACCAGTTGAGGAAGATAAAATTAGTAGTGCCATTTTCACGGAAGAATCGCCGTTATATTACGCTTATAAAGAGTTAGCACAAAAAGTACAATTACTTTTACAAGGTGCAGGTGATAATTATGTTAACGAAAAATAAATCTTTTTACGAAACCTATGAAACGTTAAAAGAACTTATTAACTTAATTGACCATACGGTTAAAGTGGAAAAAGAATGTTTTTTATTCCAAGAAGGGATGTCTGCTAAAGAAATATATATCGTACGCTCTGGAAAAATTTTAGTTAGTAAAGTAGCAGCTGATGGAAAAGAACTGACTATGCGTATTTGTGGAAAAGATGAAATTGTCGGTGAGCTTACTTTATTTACGGATGATGCGAGATATATTTTAAATGCAAAAGCAATGGAACATTGTGAAGTTGGTGTCATCAAAAAAGATGTATTAGAAGAAGAGTTTCTTCACAACAATCAATTAGCCTTTGAATTTATGAAATGGATGAGTGATCATTTTAGAAGAACACAGACAAAGTTTCGCGATTTAATATTAATAGGAAAAAAAGGAGCGCTATATACAACGTTAATTCGCATGACAAATAGCTATGGAGTTCCTTCAAGTAATGGCATTTTAATTGATATGCATTTAACAAACCAAACGCTAGCCAATTTCTGCGGGACAACGAGGGAAAGCGTAAACCGTATGCTGTCTGAGTTAAAGAAAAATAAAATAATCTCTATTGCTAGAGGAAGAATTACGATTCATGATCTTGAATATTTAAAAGCTGAAGTAAACTGTGAAGGCTGTCCAATTAAGTACTGTACAATTGAATAAAACGAAAATAAAAGCAATTGGCTAAGCCCAATTGCTTTCTTCCTTTTTCTTTCTCATCACTTCTGGTATATAAACACAATACGGTTCGCTTTCTAAATAATCACCTGTAGCCGCATACGCTCTCGATCTTGAACCGCCACATACGAAACGAAATTCACACACTCCACATTTCCCTTTGTAAAGGTTAGGATCTCTTAACTGTTGGAAAATTGGAGATTCACGATAAATAGTTGCTAACGGTGTTTCACGTACGTTTCCGCCCTTAACGGGAAGTAATCCGCTCGGATATACATCGCCGATATGAGAAATAAAAACAAAACCGTTACCATCATTAACACCTTTAGGAGCACGACCGAGTCCATCAATTAAACCAGTAGTTCCATCCTTCAACACATGTTCATATTGAATGACTTGCTCCTTATTTCGAGCTTCTTTTCTCTTTTCCAGCAACACTACTCTTCTGTAATGTTGAGCAGCTGTCGTTTTTATGTCAAACGGCACTCTTTTACTTGCTGCATAAAGCCAACGAAATACTCGCTCATGTTCTACTGGTGAAATCATATCCTTTTCTTGTCCGCGACCTGTTGGTACAAGAAAAAACACACTCCATAAAACACAACCTAATTGTTCTACTAATTCCAGCATTTCATCCAATACATGTATATTATAATTCGATATGACCGTATTTATTTGCAACGGTATTTCCAACTCTTTTAAATACGAAATTGCATCCATTGTTAGCTGAAAGGAACCACTCGTACCGCGAAAATGATCATGAATTTCCGCTGTCGGGCCATCTAAACTAAACGCCCATCTAGCTAATCCTATCTCTTTCGCCTTCTGGATAGCTTCTTTCGTTACATTTGGGGTGGCACTAGGTGTCATGGAAACACGCACACCTTTTTCGATAGCATATTTCCCAATCTCAAAAACGTCAGGTCTCATTAATGGATCTCCACCAGTAAATACTAAAAGCGGGTTATCCATTTCGTATATTTCATCAATTAATTTTTTTGCTTCTTCAAAGGATAATTCTCTTGGATCCCTTTTGTATTGAGCTTCTGCTCGACAATGTAGACAATTTAACTGGCATGCACGTGTTAATTCCCAAATAACTATGAATGGATTTTCATTAAAGTCTTTATCCCACATCGAGTAACACCTCCTATATTTATTATAGGGTGTTATACTTTTAACAGATGTGACCACTATCACAACATCCTTCACTTTCACAATGTTGTCAAGACTTGCCTATTCGTTTTAAGTCTTCTTGATAATTTATATTTTGGAATATATTTTCACTTAACTGAAGGTCATGCTCATCTAAATATTTTACGTAAAGCTCGTTTACCAAAGCCATTACTTTTAAATTATCCTTCTGCAAAAAGGATTGTATAATTGGTGCCGTTCTACAATGGTACACCCCTACTAACGGTTGAACTTTTCCAAACACTTTCGGAATAATGGCATCATACTTTTCCATCCTAGCATCCACTATTTTATTTAATACTTTTCCATCAATAAGCGGCATATCACAAGGTATAACTACATACCAATCCGATTTAATTGTATTCATACCAGTGTATATACCTGCTAATGGACCCTTTCCTTTCACTTCATTCCTATCTACAACGACCAATCTCCCTTGTTTTTGAAATGTTTTTTGTAAATGTGGAACACTAATTGTAACAATTTGATTTGTTACTACTTGTAACGCTTCAAAAGAATATTGATACAATAGCTTATTTTTGTACGAAGCAAGTGCCTTTGGTGTGCCAAATCGACTCGATTTCCCACCAGCAAGTAGCAATCCTGTAATACTCATATTTTACTCCTTTCTACCATAAATATCATTCATTCATGATAACAATATTGCCACAAAATATTTATAGCTTTTTATTTTTTTTACCGTTACAATAGTGGAAACGCTAGGAAAGGGGATGACAACCAATAAATGCCTGACAAACTTTCAAAAGAGCTGAAACAATTTCTTTATACATTTGAAAAGAAAATTAACATAAAAAAAGGTACTTACCTGTTTCATGAGGGTGAAACAGCTAATGAAATATATTTAATCCTTAGTGGAAAAGTTCAAATGAGTAAAATTACACCTGATGGACAAGAGCTTACGATGCGTTTATGTAGTGAAGACGATATTGTCGGTGAACTAACGCTATTTACGGATGGTGCACTTTATTTGCTTAACGCTAAAGTTATAGAAGACGGAACAGCAATTGTAATTCCAAAAGATGAACTAGAAATAGGTGTTGCTAACGATAGTAAAATTGCTGTAGAGCTGATGAAATGGATGAGTATCCATTTTCGAAAAACACAAACAAAATTCCGTGACCTCGTTTTAAAAGGGAAAAAAGGTGGCTTATATTCGACATTAATACGAATGACTAATAGCTACGGTGTAATGAAACCGAACGGTATATTAATTGATACACCACTTACAAACCAAGATTTGGCTAACTACTGCGGTACATCTCGAGAAGTTGTTAATCGGATGTTAAGCGAGCTTAAGAAAAATGAAATCCTTTCTGTTGAAAAAGGAAAAATAACCATCCATGATCTAAACTTTTTAAAACTTGAGATCGACTGTGAAAATTGTCCCGTTGAATTATGTAGCATTGACTAGAGCAGAACAGCAATTGTTCTGCTCATTTTAGTATTGCACTACTTAAGAAAAACTAATAAAATCGTAAAGAAAAATAAAGCAGAGTTTATAATTTCATAAATACCTAACTTCATTATTGACAAACTTTTCCCATAAAAGTAAAATGCACGGAAAAGACTTGGAATAAATGCAATTATAAGCAACGGATTTATGAATAGCATCCCCACCACTGCGATGATGTGATAGCCCCACGAAATAAATAAATATTTCCGGTTATTTTTTTCTCTAATCATCGTCTTTACATAAAAAGTACTTCCTACAAAAAATAAGAAGTTAAACATAAAAAGAAGCCATGCAGTACGATCAATACTTTCAACACCAACGTGATAGCTCGCCAATCCAGCAATACAAAAAACGATAATAGCGCTAATATCATTTAGTAGGGCACGCTCGTTTTTTTGTCTAGCAAAATATATGTTTATGAGAAAAAACGGAATTAAACTTACTCCAAAATAAAATAACGGGAAATGATAGTATAAAACGATTATAAGAAAAAGTAAGGCAGGAAAGGCATAATAGAAAAACCATTTCCAATGTAGGGACGGCTTTTTCTTCTTTATTGCCATTAATAATGGATATGTTGATAAATAAAGAAGTAGCCATCCTAAAAATAACGGTATATGCAAAATAGATGCATTACCTATAAAAGCACTTAGTAAAAAAGGAATAAGTAGCATAGCCCACGCACCATGCTGTTTAGGTAAAACAAGCTTCATTTCGAAACATCTCCTTTCCTCTTATAGTATAATTTCTATAAAAACCATCTGAAGTGATGTACATCACACCTTCCCACTCTAATTATGACTTTTTTGCAAATCAACAACGAAACAGTAAGTTTTGCAAATTCGACAAATCCCTAAACCCAAACAAAAACGCTAGAACTAATCTAGCGTTACGATAACTTTTCTATAATATATATTCTTTTTCTTCCGATTTTCACTTTTGAAGCTATTGTTTCCAGGAAATTCATAATAAGCAAAGAGCCAAAAATCCAGTGAATGATGTAAAGTAAAGGATAGGTTGCGAGTTGATCCATGTTAGGGTTTAGCGTTAAAAGACCGTATAACCACTCGTATAGCAAGGAAAATATATTGCTCATATCTGCACTTAAAAATAACAGTAATCCACTTATAAGAAATCCAATTAAACTTCCTTTCAACTTAAAGCCTCTTTTCGGTTTTTCATCGTTACTGAAGTCACATCTCCAAATAAAAGACATAACTACAATAGCAACCATTAAGTACGGAACAATAACCCATAGAATGATATCAACCATATTCATCATTCACTTCACCCTTTTCCTTTAAGTTACTACTATTGTAACGTTGTCATTGTTTCGAAACTGTGATTATTATCACAGTTCTGTCACTTTTTTTAACTTTGTCTGTACAATAGGTCACTGATTTAGATTGAAAAGCGCATGTAAATAGCAAAACGAAAAACACTAAAATTATTTTCTTAACATATTAATATAAAGGTACTCCAAACAGTGGTAGCCAATAGACAATTATTTCGATTTAAATTCAGAAATTAGGAGTGGGTTTAACGATGTTTTATGCTCGTTTAGTTCAATTTAAATTAGGAAAAGACAACCGAATGACTGCGGAAAATATAATAAAAAAATACGATAAGATTAGTCGTCAGTTAACAGGTTTTCGGGGGAGTGTTTACTTTTTTGATGATGCATCAGGAGAGTATCGAGCTTTAAACTATTGGGATACGAAGGAGCATGCAGAAATTGCTAATGAAAAGCTTTTTCCATCGCTAGTGGAGGACCTTCAGAACATAACAAGTTCGGAGCCTACTTATAAATATTTTGAAGTGTTTGATCCTACAGACGATATCGATCTAATCAAATCACATAGTATTAAGTGAAACTACAATCAGTGGTACCCCCACTGATTGTTTGTAAATTAATCGGAATTTTTTTTTGTTTTTCCAATAGAAAAACCTTCAAAGAACCTTCCACCGTAAGGTTTAAGAACTTTATCAATAAAGCTCACTATTTTATGAATATCGTTTGTTTTATAAAACGTATCGAAGGCTTCAACAAATTCGTTTGCAAGTTCCTTATCGTGCTGAACTAAGGAACGGACAACCCATTTTGATGAACCTATCCATTTACGGTTACTGCGTAGAATGAACTCACTTACTAGTTCACCGAGTTTACTAGCAACAAAAATCCCTTCGCCTCTGTTTTGGCAACCGATTAAATCATCTAACGCATCTGTAATAAAATATCGCTTCATATCAATCGTATCTTTTGACCACTCTTTTGGTCCTTGATTCAACAACTCTTTTGCTTCTTTTTTTATTTCTGTCAAAATACCAGTATCTTTTAAAATCTTTCCTTCACTTACCATTGTTGGCATACTAGGTCTAGCTGCCTTACAATCACTTTCAAAAAAGAACCGATAAGATGTTAAATTATGTACAAACAGTTCAATGTTCCAACCAAATTCAATGAGCGACTCACGATATGAAGAAGTTAAATTTTCATCAAAAATTACAATATCTAAATCAGAAGTTTCCGTTGCTTGTCCACGAACAACACTTCCTGCTAAAATAGCTCCCTGACAATTTGAAAAGTACTTTTCAATAATGCAAGTGGCTGCTTCTATCGGCTCTAGTCTATTTTTCATTTTTATTTACTCCTCTCAACAAGAGTTAATTCTCTTAAATTCATCCTCTCTGTCTACCTATTTTTTACTACCTAATATAGCAATTTTAACATGAATCTCCTATCTCTCCACAAAAAAAGTCCGCTTTATGCAGCGAACTTTTCTAAGTTAATTATATACTTTTGTGGCTTTCTCTCCTAATAAAATTCGTTCAATAAAACACCTTTTCCTATTAACCGCCGCTTACTGGAGGTATTAAAGCAACTGTATCACCTGAAGCTATTATTTGTTCATCCGTTGCATATTCTTCATTTATCGCGACCATTACTTGTTGTAGATTTGTAAGCTCATACTCCTTATTCAACTTTTCCTTTAGTTGTAATACGGTTAATTGCTCTGAGTCTATTTCAAGCTGTCCTGCACCAGCTGCCTCTTGTAAATATGAAAACAGTAAAACTTTTATCATTCTAATCCCTCCGGTTTTCCACTTGGGTAACTCGTAGTTTCTAATTGATCTCCAATCCACATATCTCCGTCTTCCCAATGTTCCTTTTTCCAAATCGGTACAATTTGTTTAATTCTTTCGATTGCGTATTCATTAGCTTCATATGCATCTTTACGATGTGGCGTCGAAACCGCTATTACTACTGCAATATCTTTAATGTCGAGCTTACCAATTCTATGTGAAATGGCTACATGAGCATCTGGCCACTTCTCTTTTATCTCTGAACCAATCTCTGCAAGTTTTTTTTCTGCCATAGGTACATATGCCTCGTATTTTAAATAGAGCGTTCGTTTACCTTTCGTAAATTCTCTAACTGTACCGATAAACGTTGTAATTGCGCCAGCTTCTCTTCGCTCTACCTTTTTTACTATATCTTCCATCGAGATCGGCTTATCTGTTATCTCAAACATTTTACTCATTTTCCTTTGACACTTCCTCCCATAACCAATGTATAAACCGTTCATCTTCCTCTAGATAAAACGTCGGTATTCCATTGTTGTTTTTAAACACTACGTTGTCCCAGCATATTACTGCTATAATGTTCGATAATTCATCAAGCATGTTTAAGTCATTGTCATTTTTTATTAAAACTATTTTCGGATAACCCTCTTTTTTATACCCTTCAATAATAACTTTACGAACGTTTAAAAACTCATACAGTTGAACAATTTTGGCTAAACTCCATTCCTCACCATGGGCAAATAGTTGAACTTCTCCGTCCCCTTGAACAGTCGATAAAAGCGCTCCTGCTTTTTGGTGACGTACCGAATCTGACCCTTCCACACTTTCCAATTTACCACCGTGTCCATGATGTTTAATTGAACCAACTTGAAGACCATTTTTTGTAAAATAACGAATTATTTTTTCAACGAGCGTTGTTTTTCCACTATTTTTATAGCCTACAACTTGAATAATATTCATTTTTCCGCCCATAGCGTATTTGTCCCTTGCTCCACTTCTAATAGAAGGATCGTTACTTTGTCACCCTTCGTAAACCCTCGAGTCCCACCTGGTAATACGATCAATACATTTGCACCAGAAAGCGAGGTAACAACGTTCGATTTATCAAGACCACTTGTTTTTACTACTAAGTGACCATCTTTAAAAGTAGCCGCACCACGTACAAATCTAGTAAACGGATTTGGTTTAGGAAAATCTTCTTCTAAAATCGCATCAACCGACTGTAAGTATGGAGTATAGGAGCGTAACATCGTTTTAACTACAGGTCTGACGAAAAGCTCGTACCCTACATAACAAGCAGATGGATTGCCCGAAAGTCCAAATAGTAGTTTCCCATTTAATTCTGCTACCGTTGTTACACTTCCTGGCCTCATCCCAATTTTATTAAATAACACGTTCGCACCAAGTCGCTCATAAATTGCTGGTAAATAGTCGTAGTCACCTACTGAAACGCCACCAGTTGTTATTAATATATCTACTTCGTCTAGTGCATTTTTTATAGCCTCAAAGCATTCATCCAATTGATCGTTCAGCTTTCCAAAGTATCGAAACGTAGCCCCACTTCTTATAACTTGTCCTTGTACCATATAAGCGTTACTGTTCCTAATTTTCCCTGGTACTAACGGTTCGTTCACTTCCAATAATTCCGTTCCTGTAGCAAAAATACCTATTAATGGCTTCTTACTAACGCGAACTTTTTCATATCCAAAAGTTGCTAACAGTGCTTGAACTCCTGGATTAATACGTGTCCCTTTTTCCACTAAAGGTGTGCCTTTCTTCGTATCTTCTCCTTGAAAGGACACATTATCACCTGAACGGAAAGAGCGTTTAATGCTCATATATTTTTTGCCGTCCCGTTCATATTCTTTCGTTAACTCTAGCATCACAACAGCATCACATTCATATGGCATTTGTGCACCTGTCATAATACGAACAGCCTCAAATGGCCCAACTTTTTTTGTCGTAACAAATCCCGCTCCAATTTCATCTATTACTTTAAATTCTATTTCATTAAGTTGTGAAGCTTCCTTTGAATCTATTGCTCTTATCGCAAAACCATCATAGGGAGACTTATGGAATGGCGGTACATCGTGACTTGCGATTAAATCTTCCGCTAAATATCTTCCATAGCTATCCGGTAGAAGCACCTCTTCGTTGCTCCCTATTTCAGCGAATTTCATCACTTTTCGTATTGCTTCTTTTACTGGAATTGGCTTTCTTGTTTCAACAGTCAATCCTCTCACTCCTTCTACCTTCTTATAATACCAATTTATCAAACACATTTAACAGAAAATGTGATTTACCTCACACGTCACATTATTGTGACATTTATATTGATTATTTGTGATTCACATCACATTCACTTCATCCAATAAAACTTATGATAATAGTGAAAAGAATAATGGAGGCGATATAAATGGAACAAATCTTTCATGAACAATCTATCGTAGGTGATATTGTTACAAAGTTTCCGAAAGCCGGTGATTATTTTAAAAGTGTTCGAATAGATTTTTGTTGTGGTGGTAACCGCCCTTTAATAGAAGCTGTACTAGAGAGAAATCTAGAAATACAAGATGTATTATCTAGTCTATCCAATATGTATATGGATGCAAAACAACGGAATGAATTAGGTACAGATTGGGATCAAGCATCTTGTGAAGATATTATAGATATTATTATTCAGAAACATCATCAATTTTTGCAAGAAGAGCTGCCTGCTCTTAGCCCTTATGTTACAAAAGTATTTAGAGTCCATGGGCAACATCATACACATTTAAAAGAAGTTCATAGCTTATTCCATGAACTTAAAACAGAACTAGAACAACATACAATAAAAGAAGAAACGGAAGTGTTTCCAGCTATCATTGAAGCAGAAAGAGAAAATGTGGAAACAGCTTCCGCTGAACTTCTAGAACATATTAAACATTTAGAAGATGAACATGATCACGCTGGTGACATTATAAAGAAATTAAGAGAGATTACGAATGATTTCACTCCACCAGAAGGGGCATGCGGCACTTACCAACTAGTATATCGCCGTTTAGCTGGCATTGAGGATGATTTGTTTAAACATATTCATTTAGAAAATAACATATTGTTCCCAAAAGCAAAAGAACGTTGGATTTCTTGAGTATAGGAGGAAAAATAGTATGCAACAATGTGGAATGTTTAACGATTTAAACAGGGAGCCTATCCAATTATCTCAAGGTTTGCAGTTACTAAAATCTGAACATGGTCCATTAAATGAAGCGAAGGCAGAAATGAATAATCTTGCTAGAGACTACGCTCAAAATACAGAGCCAAGTCAATACAAGAAGTCTTTATTGCACTTAAGAACGATTGTTACTAACTTTTTTGATGAATTACACGTTCATTCGGAAAAAGAAGAAGGATATCTTTTTAAAATGATGGAAAAGTATATCGGAAAAGAGTCTGGACCACTAGTTGTAATGGAATATGAACATGATGAAGCGAAGCGTAATATTCACGAGTTTCTTGCTCGTACTGAAAATATTACAGAACCTATTCAGCCTGAAACATTCGAAAAGCTTCTAATTCACGTAATGACAACTTATGACGTACTAACATCTCACTTTATGAAGGAAGAACAAGTGTTGTTCCCAATGGCAGAGCAATATTTAACAGTAGAAGAAAAAGAACTCTTATTAGAACGAGTAAAATAAGTAATGGGCGTCCCACATAATGGACGCCCATTTTTCTTCTATCCGATATATTTATAATAAACACTTTTTGCTTTTATCATATCATTTGTTCCGTGAATAAACGCTCTACCGTCATAGAAAAACACCACTTTTAAATCTCCATCCATAATGGAAACTAAATATGGATTTCTTTCACACTTACCTAGCTTCGTGAGCTTGTTATACAGTTCGTCTAAATTAATTTCCCCTATCGTTTTAGGGCGAATTTGTACTGTATTTCTTCCACAAAGCACCTCTGCTTTTGTCGCGTTTTCATAACGTAAATATGGATAAGTTCGAACTTTCCCGCAAGAATGGCAATCATTACTTTTCGCATTTTGTACTTTCATCGTAAAGAAGTCATTTTGCCATACATCAAACGTTAATAATGTATCACGAATAGCCTCATCATTTTCTGTTAAAATCTTTAACGTTTCTGCTACTTGATACGAAGATACTATTTGTACCACTGGACTAAGTATACCTACAGTATCACAAGTCATTCCTGACATTGGAATCGTTTTTAACAAGCATTGTAAACACGGAGTTTTTCCTGGAATAAACGTAAAATTCATCCCGTAACTTCCAACACATGAACCAAATACCCAAGGAATGTTATGTTTTTGTGCTAGATCATTGACAATAAACCTTATATCAAAATTATCAGTTCCATCGACGATAACACTTACGTCACCGACTAGTGGTTCTAACGTTTCTCTATCAGCATCCATAACATGGGGGACAATTTCTACTTCTGAATTTATTTCTCTTAATCTTCTTTCGGCAGCAACCGCTTTTGGTAATTGCTCCACAACATTTTCTTCCTTATATAATTGCTGTCGTTGTAAATTTGTCCAGTCAACGTAGTCACGATCGACAATCGTTAATTTGCCAATCCCTGCTCGAACTAACATTTCTGCGTTGGCACTTCCTAAAGCACCTGCTCCTACAACGAGCACATGTTTATCTCTTATCTTTTTTTGCCCTTCTTTTCCGATAGGAGTAAATAGCTCTTGACGAGAATATCTCATTTCTTCTCCCCCATTAACATAATGTATCTATATTACAACATTTGTACAGTCGTCCATCTGTGATATACGTCACAGATTATTCACTTAATGATTGTTACCCTTTTATTAGGTTATAATACTATAGAGGTGAAGAAATCATATGATACCAACAAATAAGTACTCTGCTATTAAGGCAGCTATTTTGACGGTAAGTGATACTAGAACAATTGAAAATGATCGCAGTGGACAAACGATAAAACAACTTTTAGAGAATAGCAATCATACCGTAATAGACTATAAAATTGTAAAAGATGATTTTCATGATATTGTTACTATTTTAGAAGATTGGTGTAATCTTCCTGACATACAAGCTATTATCGTTACTGGCGGTACTGGTTTTACTGCAAGAGACATTACATATGAAGCCGTGACAAGTATATTTGAAAAAGAAATGACAGGTTTTGGAGAGTTATTTAGAATGTTAAGCTTCGAGGAAATTGGAGCGAGAGCAATGTTTAGTAGAGCAACTGCGGGAAGTAAAAATAGAACACCTATCTATGCTCTACCCGGTTCTACGAATGCAGTGAAACTTGGTACAGAAAAATTAATTCTCCCTTCTGTTTCTCATTTTATTGAAGAATTACATAGACATTAGGAGTGAGGCTAGATGAGTTCATTTTCACATTTCAACGAACATGGTCGACCAAAAATGGTAGACGTTTCAGAAAAAGGAGAAACGAAAAGAAGTGCCACAGCGCGTAGCTCTATCGTTTTTTCTAAAGAACTATACGAAGCGATTAATAGTGGAAGTATTAAAAAAGGTGATCCATTACAAACTGCACAAATCGCCGGTATTATGGCCGCAAAGAAAACGTGGGAGCTTATCCCAATGTGTCATCCTCTACTATTACAAGGAATTGATTTTTCATTCGAGTATATTTCTCATCCTTCGCATTATGAATTACAGATCGACTGTGAAGTGAGATGTAGCGGTAACACCGGGGTCGAAATGGAAGCTTTAACAGCAGTATCTGTGGCGGCTCTAACGTTTTACGATATGTGTAAAGCGATGGATAAGGCGATGGTTATTAAAGAAACGTTCCTCCTTGAGAAAAAAGGTGGAAAAAGTGACTTTATCCACAATAAAAGCTAGCCATATACACTTCTAAATAAAACTATCATTAAAAGGATAATATCTTTCTGATATTATCCTTTTTTGGTCATATTTAGCTACTCTAGTTACTATAAAATCATAGTAATATTTACATATAATCAGTTTTCTTAAGGGGCTGTACCCATGAAAAACAATAAAGTTGTAACCTTATTCTTTAGTGGCTACTTTTTACTGTTGCTATCGTTAATACTTGGTGTACTGTTTTTTCAATATGAACGGAATGAAGAAGAAACTATTAACCTCTCATTTAGCGAAGAACTAGAAAAGTATGAGAAAGAAGTCGAAGTACGGGAAATGGAATTATCGAATTCAAGAAAATGGACAGTATCTAAGGAGTTTGCCTTGACGGCAGTTACGATTGGCGCTATTTTAGATGTTGTTTTAGTCGTTTTATGGGCTAAATATGAAAATAAAAAAAAGAAGAGTCCAGCAGCATTCAATAAAAAAAGATGGCGAGACTCCAAATGGTTTTGGTACATATTCGCTTTTGGAGTCATACAACCGAAAAATCATAAACTTGTTATAAACTGGGCGAACATGGTTACTCTTTTCTTCCTTATGCATTTACTTTTCTTTTTTTTATTTTCATGATCACATAAAAAATGCAAGGTAATTTATGATTACCTTGTATTTTTTTATCCACCTATATAGGACATTTCTATTTTTTTACGGTTACGGGCAGTTTCTTCCGTTCTTTCTTCTGAGTAACGGTCCGCTCTTTTAGACCAAATATTTTTTATTGCATCTGTAAGTTCTTCGTCCGTTGCACCATTTCTTATTAAATCACGCAATGAAAATCCCTTTGTAGCAAAAAGGCAGTTATAAAATGTTCCGTCTGCTGATATTCTCGCTCTCGTACACGTAGAGCAAAATGCCTCTGATACGGAAGTGATAAACCCTAACTCTGATTTTGTACCAACGTGACGATAACGTTTCGCAACTTCCCCAAAATGAGCAGGATTTACTGGCTCTAGTTCAAAATGCTTTTTTAAAATGGTAAAAATCTCTTTCTTCGTTACAACATAATCAAATTTCCAACCGTTAGAACTTCCGACATCCATAAACTCGATAAAGCGAAGGGTAACTCCTAAATCTTTGAAAAAGGTCGTCATCGGTACGATATGATGGTCATTTAAGCCTTTTTTTACAACCATGTTGATCTTAACTTCAAGACCAGCGTCGATACTAGCGTATATTCCTTTAAGTATTGGTTTCACACCTACGCCTCTACCATTAATTTGCTTAAACAAATCTTCATCTAACGTATCTAAACTAATGTTTACTCTTTTCAAACCTGCTTCCGCTAGTTTTTTCGCTTGTTTTGGTAAATGTACGCCATTAGTAGTTAAAGCGATATCTTGAATACCCTCAATTTTGTTTAATTGCTCAATAAGTAGATGAAGATCTTTCCTTAATAACGGCTCTCCACCCGTCAAACGCACCTTTTCTACCCCTAATGGAGCTAAGTTAGTAACAACCCGAACAATTTCATCAAACGACAATAATTCTTTTTCTTTCATGAATGGAAAATCTGGTCCAAATATTTCCGCTGGCATACAGTAGGCACAGCGAAAATTACACTGATCGGTAACAGATATTCGAACATCACGAATTGGTCTATTTAAATAATCTTTTACCACTTCTAATTGTTGTGCCATCCTAATCGCTCCAGTCGTTTATTCTTATATTTTCATTTTAGATATTTCCTAAAACTATATCTGTGATGAACATCACAGTATATGTAACTATTATTATTTATACTCAAAATAAGGGACAAATTGAGACGGAGGTAAGAAAATGTTTAAAATTTTTCTAAAAACCGATAAAGCTATGAATGACGTGACAGAAACGATGATAAAATATGGTTGGTTTCATTCCGAGAATGTATATAAAAAAAGTAAAAATCGTAAAGTATTGATTACTTTTTCATGGGAAAATCATTCGCTTGTAGGAACGTTTGCACAATCGCTAAACTTTAAAGAATATGAGTTTATTCATCACGCATTAATCGATCTAATAGATAATTTACATGCAACCTACGATGATAGTCATTGCTGTTTAGGTTACTTAGAAGATGGAAGCCAAACTTTTATCGTAACGAATTGGGCTGCATGGGAAAAGTTTTTAACCACTGCAAAGCTAAAGTCATTAGAAGGAAAGAAAGTTTCTGTTCAAGATGAAAATGAAAACGTGTTGTTAGAAGGCTTACTTGTCGACTACGAAACGGATCCATTTAATGATATTTTCACAATCATTTCTTGCTCTGTTATTACTCTTTTTGGCGAAAGAAAGACAACTGGGTCAAATTTAAAAATTGAAGCTGTATATGAATAACTCTAATATAGTAAAGGATGCCAACAAACAATGGCATCCTTTTTATTAGGAAGAAATTTTTTGTGGTTGCGGTAACACACGTCTTTTTTCTTTTCTTTGAAATAGAACAAAGAAAAGAGCGATGATAAGGAATATGCTTGAGATTTGGAAAAGTACGGCTATTTCAACAAATTGAGCAACAACACCGAAGATAAGTCCACTTAATCCGATTCCTAAATCAATGGACGAAAAAAACATCCCGTTTGCTACTCCTCTTCTTTCCGGCGGAGTTTGAGATAATGTCCAAGATTGTAACGTTGGGATTAAGGAGCCAAAACCTACTCCAAAGAGAACTCCAGCAATTGCGATCATTAAATTAGAATGAGCTAGCGATACAACCCACAGGCCAATAAAAGCTAACGAAATACATAGTACTACTAAACTTTTCGGTCCATGTTTATCAAACCATTTACCAGCAATTGGTCTAGATATAGATGCCATTATTGCATTTAAAAGATAGAAAAGGAAGATTTGTTTTATTCCCCGCTCATCGCCAAAAATAACGATAAATGTGACGATTGTTCCATAACCAAATGTTACCATAACAGTGATAAGCGCAGGATACCAACTCGATTTTTCGATAAACGATCCGAAGTAGGAAAATGGTATTTCTTCTTTCTTTGCTTTTCTAACTTCTTCAGGTGTTTCATATTGAACGACAGAAAATAAAATAATCGCAATAACTCCTAAAAAACTAGATATATAGATTAAGTTTGTAAACGTTGTTACTTGATAAAGAAAGATACCTAAACTTGGTGCAACAATCATACCTATCGTTACAGATAGACCAAAGTAGCCCATTCCTTCCCCTAGCCTTGAATTCGGTACAATATCAACTGCTGCTGTTCCATTTGCAGTAGTGGAAATCCCCCAAGCTATTCCGTGCAACAAACGAATTATTAAAACGATGGCAACAATTTGTGTTATCGGATGTATGATCGTTACAAATAATAGCGCAACAGCTGATAAAACAACTAACGGTTTTCGTGCTGAAAACCTTAATAAAAATCCAATGTATGGTCTGCACAATACAGCTCCAATGGAAAACATTGCGGTCACTAAACCAATTTCAAACCCTGACGCACCTAACGATTTTATATAAGCTGGCAATGTTGGGATAAGCATTTGAAATGACATAAAAAGAAAAAGATTTGCAAATATTAGCATAATAAAAGATTTGGTCCATAGTGGTTCTTTCATGCTTTGTTTCAATATATCTCCTTCTTCCTAGCTATTTATATATATGGAAATTTGTACTTATCATTATACTATTTCGCCCTCCTAAATAATAGCACACCCATTATTTTTATTACAGGTAGTCTTTAGTAAAAAGCTGTTAGTTTACTTGAAAGAGCTTTACCTTTTTCCATTTTCCGTAACGGTAATAAGCGTAAGCAAAGACGCTACTAATAACAAAGCTTACTCCCATCCCATATGCTATTCCGTCTTCACCCCACCAATTAGAGAATAAGTACGTAAGTGGATAGCGAAGAATCCAAAACGAAATTATATTTAAAACTAATACTTGGAACATCGCTCCTGATGCTCTAACAACACCATTTAATATAAAGTTAATTCCAAGGAAAGGATAAAAGAATGCAATTGTAATTAAATATTTGACACCAAATGAAACAGCTTCAGTTTCTTGTATAAATAGCTTAATAGACCATTCTGCGACAAAAACGATCAATATTGCAATGAGTAACATAATAGCAAAATTATATACAATTCCATAAATACTAATTTGTCTCACTCTATTCCATTTTCCTGCTCCTATGTTTTGTCCAGCCATACTATTTACAGCTGTTCCTAAAGCCATCGCTGGTAGCATAATAATGCTATCAAGTCGCTGTGCTGCTCCAAACCCGGCTACAACACCTTCACCGAAAGAGTTTACAACTGACATAATGGCCATTACACCGGCAGCAATAACTGTCATTTGTAAGCCTGAAGGAATGCCTAATTTTAAAATTAGCCATGCTTCTTCTTTTTTTGGGACAAATGGAATCGTGAACGGTGCTAATTTTTTCTTTAAAATAAAAATTAGTCCAGCAACAAAGGCAACACCTTGTGCAACTAATGTTGCATAAGCAGCGCCTGCTATTCCTAAATTGAAAACATATATAAATAAAGGATCTAAAACAGTGTTTAAAATAACAGCGATAATGACGAAATATAAAGGAGTTTTACTATCACCTAGCGCTCGAAGTACGGTAGCAATAAAGTTATAACCAAATAGTAACAAAATCCCTAAAAAATTAATTTGTAAATAGATTGTAGCATCTTGAACCATTGCCTCCGGGGTACTCATCCAACGTAAAATATTTTCCGCAAATAAAAAGCCGATAAATCCTAGCAGTAAGGATAGTGTGGTTAAAATAACGACAAAAGCATTTAAATATTTTTTTAGCCCACTTTCATCCTCTCTTCCCTTTTGCTGCGATAGAATTGTCAACGCCACATTGTTTATTCCGATAATAAAAGATAATACAGTAAAGATGACTGTACTTGATACGGCCACAGCGCCTAGAGCATTGGCTCCTAATAAATTTCCGACCCATAGGCTATCGATAAATTGATAGGATACTTGTAAAAGGTTTGTAAGTAGTAATGGTGCTGAAAAAAACAACATTTGTTTCATTATGTTTCCGTTTGTAAAATCGTATTGTTTCATATTATATATAACTCCCTACGTTTCATTATATTTATCGTAACATGTACGAAACTGGAAAAGAAGAAAAGTATACCTTGTATTTTTCATTCATCATGAAGCACAAAGAAAAGGGATAGTCCAATAAGTCCCTCTCATTATCAGGCAACCTCTCTATCGTAATTTTAAGCTATATTAAATTTATGACGCGTGTCTTCGTTAATTAAATTGTGGGCATTTTTAGGTATTTCAGTATTAAGGAAATTTGCTTCTTGTTAAGTAATTTTCAATACCTGTTAAGTAAATTTCGCCCCCTGTTAAGTAATTTTCAATACTTGTTAAGTAAATTTCGCCCCCTGTTAAGTAATTTCCAATACTTGTTAAGTAAATTTCGCCCCCTGTTAAGTAATTTTCATTACTTGTTAAGTAAATTTCATTACTTGTTAAGTAAAATCCATTTCTGATAGGGTTTAAGTGCTGTACCTTGTCGTAACAGTACAAGTCAGAAGCTTATCCCCAGAACATTCCAATGTTATATTTCCCAAACTGATAAAAAGGTCCAAAAAAATCAGTATTCTACTGACTTTTCGGGACCTTTTTAATGATTATTACGAACTTTTTTCTTGTTCGAAATCAAGTTCTTCTATATTAACTTCTTTCTTTTTCTTTAATAATGTTTCAACTTGCTTTTTATGAATTCGAGATACTAAAATATATAAAATATCATCTTCTTGTATCGTTGTGTCTCCTGTTGGAGTTACGAGCTGATCCTTACGAATGATGGCATTAATTAATGTACCTGTTGGAAAGTTAATAGTAGATAATGACAAGCCAACGACATCGGCATCTTCTTCAACGTGGAATTCAATAATTTCTGCATTTGCTTTACCAATCGATACTAATTCAAGTGAGTGCATTGGGGTTATTTTTTTCGGCCCAGTAAGTCCTAATTTAGACGCAACTAGTGTAATCGTGGATCCTTGTACTAACGTAGATGTTAGTACAACGAAAAATACTACATTGAAAAATAGTTGACTGTTGGGCACTCCTGCAATCATCGGAAAAGTCGCTAATACAATTGGTACAGCCCCACGTAAACCTGCCCAAGAGAGGAAAATTCGTTCCTTTCGGCCATAACCAAGTTTAAAAGTAGAGATAAATACTGCGATTGGTCTAGCTACTAACATTAGAATAATAGATAATAAGAGTCCCTTCCAAATAATATCCCACTGAAATAATTGACCAGGGAAAACTAACAATCCTAAAATGACGAACATTAATATTTGCATCATCCATGCAAAACCTTCATTAAAACGGAATATCGATTGTCGATAAGTTAAATCATTATTTCCAATAACTAGAGCAGCTACATATACCGCTAATAAACCACTTGCACCTATGAATGCTGCAATACTATAAGTTAATAATGCGAAAGCTAAGGCAAAAACAGGATAAAGGCCACTGGAATCTAAGTTTATTTTATTAATAGAAATAGAAGCTAATTTTCCAAGTGCTAAACCAATAAATAAACCAAACCCCATTTGCCAAAAGAAGTTTCCAACTAACGTAAAGTAATTTGGGTCTGAAGCTAATAAAATTTCAATAAAGGATATTGTTAAAAAAACAGCCATCGGATCATTCGTTCCAGATTCCGCTTCAAGTGTAGACGCTAATTTCGGACGAATGTTTTTCCCCTTTAATACAGCAAATACAGCTGCCGCATCTGTTGATCCTACAATCGCACCGAATAAAAACGCCTCCGTATAGCTAACATTTAAAATTAATTTTGCAGCGAATGCTACAATGGTCGTTGTTAATACTACACCAAGTGTGGCAAGTGATAGTGATGGCCACATTACTGGTCTAACGTTGCTCCACTTCGTTTCTAAACCACCCTCAAATAAAATAATAACGAGTGCAACAATTCCTATAAGCTGAGCGTGTTTCGCGTTATCGAAATAAATAAATCCAAGTCCATCACTACCTACTAACATCCCAACTAATATAAATAGGACTAGTGACGGAACACCAAGTTTCGTTGAAAATTTTGTAGTGATAACTCCAGCTATTAACAATAGCCCAATTAAAAGTACAAAATAGTCAACGTTAAAGGCACCTTCTAACATAGCATATCTCCCTTCTATATTTTTTAACTAAAGATTAACGTCAATTTTCACAGGAGAGTCTTTACACTTAGTAATTCCTAAATACCTTAACGTCTCGGAAGATGAAGTATGATTAAATATCTTTTGCAAAAGGGAAATCGCAATACCCTTATTAAAAGCATGGTAACCATATGTTTTTCTTAAAGTATGAGTACCAATTTTATCTGGAATTCCTACCTCTTTCGCTGCAGAATTAATAATCCGATAAGCTTGTTGCCTTGATATTGGTCCTGACAGTTTTTTTGATTGAAAAATGAAATGATCTTGATTCGGTAATTCGTTGTTTAAATATTCTGAAATGGATATTTGTACTTGTTGATTTAAATAAATAGGAGGTAGGTTAGGTAATTGTAGAAATTCTTTTACATCGCCATCATTATCGAGAACGTCTTCCCAACGCAAACATAGTAACTCACTAATTCGCAAGCCGGTATTAATTCCCATTACAAATAAAAGATAATCACGTAACGATTGGTTTTTTAAAAATTGCTTTATTGCTTGAATATCTTCTATTTTTTTGATTGCTTCGACATACTTCATGAATATAATTCCTTTCGTATGTTACTTAATACTATTATAACACTAGATTATGTAACATTAAAAACGATAAGTATTATTTTTTTCAAAAAAAAGACTATTTCAATAAAGAAATGCGTCATTGAAATAGTCGAAAATATAGTAGTTAGTTATTTACATAATCAATCATAAACGGTGTTTCATTTGTTATTTTTATTCCTTTAGGAACTTTAAGATATAGTAAATGATTAGGAACTTCTGAATGAGAATTCCACCAATACCATTCATCTTCTGTTCTCTCATTACCTATTTGCTGAAAAGAAAAAGGAAATGAAATTTTATTTATATTTATTGAGATTGGTACAGGCATTTCAACTGTCATTTGCCTTTCATTAATACCTACATAAATTGGATTTTGATGTGAGCTAATGTCTACTCCATCTAACATAGATGTCCCTCTAACATAATAAACTTCAAGTTTTTCATCATTTGCTTCTGTTCTTTCTATAAAAATAGATAAGTTGTACCCATCATATGTGCTAGAAGTAATGACGATTGAATCATAAGGATAATCAACATTCCAATTACTAATGATCCTTTCCTGAGGTATTTTTTCTATTAATCCATTTATGAGTAATTCCTCTAATTCCTGATTTTCTATTGCAACAGTGCGCTTTTCTACCATCTCATATTGATCGTCACTTGAAGTAAACATTGCATATACCGGGATAGAAATTACTAGTATTGTAAAATAAACCGCTAGAGCATAATATGGACGCTTACTAGAGATGTTCTTCGATTTGGGTGCTAGTTTTAGTAGTGAAAAAATAATAATTCCAACGATTAGAAAAAAGCTGAGAAGCAATAATAAAGAAACTATTACACTCATTATTTCCCCTCCAATCTGTTCATTAAAAATGTTGCACTATAAAATAAAGCACCTGAAACGATAAACACTTTCAATGTGAAAAGGAGGAAAGATGACTCCATCCCAAAAAAAGCAGTAATGTTCTGTACAATTGGAACGTTAATAGAATTAATCATTATCCCAAAAACGATCGCAGGGATAATAATTCGAAAGGCTTTATGAACTTGACCGAGTACACCGACAAAATAACCTGCGGAGCTAATTAACAAAATATATAACATTGTTATTACAACGCCAATTGCTATATCAAAAACGGTTAACGCATCCGTTTCCAAAACTAATTGTTGACCAGTTACTACATAGATAACAACATACAGAAAATAGTGACTTAGCCAGGTGAAAATAGCTCCGATAATGCTAGCAGTTGCTAAAAAAGCAATGTTTGAGATGCTGCTTGATAGTCTAGTGCTGACAAACGTCAGATCGTCATTTCGGTAAGCAGTCGTTGTTAATAGGAGCGCAGATGTAAAAATCCAAATAAACGTGAAAATTAACTGAACGTCATTCGTATAATACGTCATTTGATAATCAATTCCAATACTCCCACCTGCAGCGGATCCGGTCATAGTTGTCGAAAACAATAGACCTATCACTTGTAATACGATAAACGAAGTAAACACAGCTGAATATGCTCGTAACTTATAGCGATACTGTTTTTTTATTATCTCCATAAAACTAACGGTCGCGAAAGACATCATCTATTCCTCCTTTCGTATTGGCAGTTAAATAAACGGCTACATCTTGGGCGGATACCGGACTAATTACTACTTGATTTTTCAAACAAGCTTCTCTTACCCCCAATGAATTTTTCACCACTTTATAAACAGAATCTAAACCTAGTTCCTTCTCGTATAACACGCTTTCAGCAGAAATACATGTTTCAATAGCTTCTTTTTTACCTGACAAACCAATCGCATATTCCTTTAAATCATCCATACTCGTATGAAGAAACGTTTCTCCATTTTTGATGAGAAGAACTTCTTCGAGTAAATCCTCTATTTCCTCTAAATGATGACTTGATAGAAGAATAGTACGTGGGTGTGCTAAGTAGTCCTTTAATAACGCCCGGTAAAAGTCTTTTCTAACCGCTGCGTCCATACCTGTTGTCGGTTCATCAAAAATTGTTAATGGACATCTGCTAGCTAAGCCGATAATGGTATAAAAAGTGTTTCGCTTTCCTTTTGAGAGAGTATTATGTCTCTGCTTCGGTTGAAATTGAAAATAGTCAAATAATGCTTCAGCAAGTCCCCTGTCCCAATTTGGATAAAACGACTCACAAGTTTGTAATATTTCACTTAAATTTAATGCGGTCGGTAAGCTCATATAATCATCAATATAAATACAATTAACAGATGCTAATAAACTATTAAAAGGCTTCTCCCCAAAAACGTGAATTCTTCCTGACGTTTCTTTATAAAATCCAGCTATTATTTTTAATAACGTCGTTTTTCCAGCGCCATTTCGGCCGATAACGCCTACAATTTTATTTTCACTTAGTGTAAAAGATATATTTCGTAATGCTTCATGGCGACCGTATTTTTTCGACAGACCCTCACATTCGATCACATTCATTCTGTCGTCTCCTCCCCCGCTACCTCTTTTATCATGCTTATGAGCTCATTCTCACTTACCCCAAGTCTCCCAGATTCTAAAACTATTTCTTTGATCAATCTTTTCAACGTCTGATTTTTCCGTTTATGTCTAATTAATTCCAACGCATCATTTGTAACAAACATTCCTAACCCCCGTTTTTTATACAAAATGTGATCTTCTACTAATAAACTTAATCCCTTTGCAGCAGTTGCCGGATTTATATTAAACATTTCCGCCAGCTGATACTGTGAATACACTTTGTCTTCACTTACGAAGTTCCCGTTTAAAATTTCAGTTTCAACCCATTCTGCTATTTGCATATAAATTGGTTTTGTTCCGTCATTATTTACAATCAATTTTCCACCACCTAACATAGTGCATTACTGTTGTAATGTACTATATACTATATGCCAATATTTTGCAATATGTACTTTGAAAATAAAAAAGCTTGAATCGTTATAAAACGAATTCAAGCTAACCTTTTCCGATATTTAAGAAATCTAACCCAAAGTAAGTAACGACAACAAATATTAAAGTCCAAACTGCTAAACTCATCGTCTGCCAAATAATTGTACTTTTCTTATTTGCACCAAGTATTAACCCAATAAACGCAGCAATATGAGAGCCAATGACAATTGGTCCTAGAAAACTTAAACCTGGAAGTCCGTACCGATTCCAAATTTTATAAGCACGCTTTCCTTTTTTGGACTTACTTGGTTCATCAAGTTTTCTCTTCTTTTCTCGCCACGCTTTAAACTTCTCGAAAAAGATAACTAATAGGTAAACCGTAGCTAAATTGCCTAAAAAAGCAACAAGTGCTACTAAAACTGGATTTAACCCACCAATTATAGCAAGTGGAATAATAAGAGCAATTTCAAACCACGGAATTGCAGCAAAAATAAAAACTAATATATATTCCCAAACTTCTAGTAAAAAAGATACCAACAAACCACTCCAATTCATTATTCATTCGTTGCTTTTGCTTTCACTTTCGCAAATCGTAACTTTTTTCGATATAAAAATAAAGGAATGGCAATAATAGCTATTAAAATTAAAACAAATTTTTCTACTTCAGCTGACATTAACCCAAGTGGTATTAATGATAAAAAGAATATATAAATCATGTTTCCGAAAAGTGTACCTATCAAATATTGCTTAAAGCTAACTGTACTAACCGCAGAGGCAATATTAATTAAGCTTGTTGGAGCAACTGGTACAATTCTCGAGATAAAAACGAAGAATGTTCCATTTTCCTCGATTTTTTTTTGAATCGTTTCGTTTAATTTATCCATAAAAAAGTCTTGTAACCAGAAGCGAACTACTAAAAATGTAATAATACAACCTATAACACTAGTAAAAAAACTCCACACGTAGCCATAAGCAAAACCAAAAAATAGTACGTTAATCGTTACAATTAGAATGAGCGGAATGATCGAAACAGCATTTTGAATCACCATAAACAACAATGTAAAGAATATAGTCGAAAATAAGTTATCTTCCATCATTGCGCGTAACCCTTCTATATCGCCATCTAGCAATAAAGAAAAGCCTTCAAATTGTAAAAGAATATATATTGTATATGCAGTTGCTAATAACAACAATGTTCGAAATATATTTTTCCTATTTACGATCGTCACCTTCTTTTTTTTGCCTACCTCTATATTATCACGTGGCCAAGTCTTATATCTAATTTAATTCCCTTTATATATAAATAATTTGTATAAGAACTGTACTAGAGGAAAATCTAACTATAACTGTTATATGAAGGTGGTGTTTAAGCGTGAAAAAAACAGGATTAACTTCTGCTGAGATTGGAATTTTGTGGACTCACTATATGCAAAATAGCATGTCGTTACAAATATTAAAATATTTTAATAAGACAGTTGATGATGATGAAATAAAAACAGTAGTAAAAACTGCGATTGTTAATGCGGAGAGCGTTCTACATGAAATCACACTATTCTTTACAGAAGCTAATTTAGATATACCTGTAGGTTTTACCGAAAAAGACGTGAATCTTTCAGCCCCTAAATTATTTTCCGACTATTTTATGCTCGTTTTTCTAGAAATCATGGGGAAAACTGGTTTAGTAGCTTATGCACTATCACAAGGAGTTAGTTCACGTAAAGATGTTAGAGATTTCTTTTCCAAAAATTTAATGAATACATCGAAATTGTTTGATCTTTGTGTAGATACAGCTAAAGAAAAAGGTACATACGTTAATCCCCCGTTAATTAAAATTCAAAAAGGGGTAGAATTTATTGAAGGAAAGAAATATTTTAAACAAGGAATCCCACCTTTTTATAAACGCTCCTTAAATGCAATTGAAATAACTCATCTATTTGAAAATATTAAAACCAACACACTTGGTGTTTTAGCATGCACTGCTTTTGGACAAACAACAAAGTCGAGAGAAGTTAAGAAATTTCTCGAAGATGGCAAACATATATCTGAAAAGCATGTTCGGATATTTACGAAAGCATTAATAGAAATGGATATCACCCCTTCTATGAATCACGATATGGCCATAACTGATTCCACTACTACTGTATTTTCTGATAAATTAATAATGTATTTAATGAGTGTACTAAGTGCTAGCGGGCAAGGGAATTATTCTGCCGCATCTACTGCTAGTATGAGATATGATTTGGTTTTAGATTATCAGCGGTTATCCGTTGAAATAGCCCTCTTCGCGAAAGATGGACTTGATATTATGTTAAAACATAATTGGATGGAAGAACCACCGCAAGCTCTAGATAGAAATCAATTATCCAATATACAAAATTAAATAGGATGTCCTATAAGGTCAGGACATCCTATCATTATAAGGTTGATATTTTTTCGTTGTTTGAACGATTATTCTCTTCTGTCTCTTGCCATCCTTTACAAACATCAACCCAATCCTTCGCATATGAATATTCATATATCTCTTGGCAAGATAATTGGATGGCTGAGTTTGTACTTCCACATGCAGGATATAACGTCTCAAACCGCTTCATCGAAATATCTAGGTAAACATCTAATTCGTTAACTAATCCAAATGGGCAAACACCACCGATAGCATGTCCTGTTTGTTCTAGCACTTCTTCTGGAGAAAGCATCCGCGCTTTTACTCCGAACGTTTGGCGAAACTTTTTATTATCAATTTTAGCATCTCCAGCTGCCACTACTAAAACTGCTTTATCTTCTTTTCCCCTAAATGACAATGTTTTAGCGATACGAGCTGGCTCGACTCCAATAGTTTCAGCAGCCTGTTCAACTGTCGCACTCAACGTTTCAAACTCCATAATTTCCGATTCTTTATTCCACTTTTTAAAATGTTCTTTTACCCTTTCAATTGACACCTTAATCATCATCCTTCCAATGTTATCCTATTTAAAAACTATCACACTTTACTAATGGAAAGCAATGAAGATACATTACGGATGCTTACATTTAGATATAACGTTGAACAGAATCGAAACTCCCTCCTCTATCTCTTCTTCACGCAAACTACCATATCCTAATAGCAGTTTATTCGAATGGTTACCTTTATTAATAGCGTATTCCTCCACTGGGTAAACTTTTATTCCTTCACAATATAATTGCTGTAAAAGTTTCTTATCAAATTGAATAACTGGGAACTCAACGACTAAATGCATCCCTGTGTTTTCTCCAATTATCGTAAAATGATCAAAATATTTCTCTAAACTGTTTACAAGCGCTGTTCTTCTTCTTTGATAAATTCGCTTCATATTCCGAATATGTTTTAAAAAGTGCCCTTCTTTCATAAAACGAGCTAAAACAATTTGCTCTAAAGAAGAGTTGTGACGATCTGTGTACCATTTAAGCTTTCTAAAATCGGAAAGCAATTCATGAGGCAGTACAACGTATCCGATTCGTAAAGCTGGTGCTAATATTTTGCTAAAAGTTCCGACATAAATTACTTTTTCGGGTGCTAATCCTTGCATAGATCGAACTGGACTACCTTCATATGTAAACTCACTATCATAATCATCTTCCACAATGTAACAATTTTGCTTTTCCGCAAAATTAATTAGTTCAATTCTTCTTTGTATCGAAAGTGTTCCACCGAGAGGAAATTGGTGGGATGGTATAACAAATACAAAGCTTGGCTTCGCTTGAGGAATATTAGAAGGAATGATCCCTTGAACATCTGTATCTACTGGAATTATTGTTGCCCCATTATGTAAGAATATTTGCCTCATTTCGTCGGTTACCGGGTCTTCTACTATTACTGAATCTTTTTCTTCGGTTACTAATATTTTTGTAATAAGTGATAATGCTTGTGTAGCCCCAGATGTTATGACGATTTGATCTGGTACACATACAACACCTCTTGTAGTTTCTAAATAAGACGCTAACTCTTCTTTTAACTCTTCGTTCCCACTTTCATCCTGATAGCCAAACAACGAATCTGGAACATCGATACATACTTCCTTTACTATTTTTCCCCACACTTTTCTCGGAAAATGATCCATAGCAGGATTACCAGCTTTAAAGTCGATTATATTTTTTTTCGATGAGCATTTATTATCTGTCGGTGCAGGTTGTTTCGTATTTTGCAAATCTTTTTTTCTTAAATGGGAGATAGAAGTTCCAGATGCGATAAAGGTACCTGATCTTTGTTTTATATGTATATATCCCTCTGATTCTAACTGATGATATGCTTCTAATACAATATTTCTAGAAACTCCTATCGTTTTTGCTAATTCTCTTGAGGATGGGATTTTCTCATTTTCTTTTAAAACATTTTCTAAAATTCGCCATCTAATTTCTTCATACACTTGTTGGGTTAATGTTTTATCTTCGGAACGATCCACTTGAAACAACAGCATTACTAATCCCCCTCACAAACTGGTACTATAAAACATTTAGAAAAGTGGCACTATTAACAACCAGTATACCATGTTACGATACACGAAAATAGAATTACGGAGGGGACTTATTTTGAAAACAATCGGGCTTATTGGAGGCTTAAGCTGGGAATCAACGGCGGAATATTATCGAATCATTAATGAAACTGTTAAAGAACAATTAGGGAAGCTTCATTCTGCAAAAGTTCTTCTACATTCCTTTGACTTTGAAGAGATAGTGCAACTGCAACACAATGGACAATGGGATAAGGCTACTCAAAAAATGATTGCAGCAGGTAAAACGTTAGAAAATGGTGGAGCTGACTTTGTAGTTATTTGTACAAACACCATGCACATCATGTCCGAGGAGATGACGGATAACTTAAACATCCCCCTACTTCACATTGTTGATTGCGTTGGGGCCAATATTCAAAAGGAAAAAATTAAAAAGGTCGGGCTATTAGGTACAAAATTTACGATGGAGCAACCATTCTACCGCGATTTACTAAATGAAAAAGGAATTGAGGTTATTATTCCAGACGAGGAAGAACGCCAAATTGTACATGACATTATTTATCATGAACTTTGTAAAGGGATTATAAAAGAGGAATCAAAGGATATGTATTTATCCATTATTCATTCTTTAAAAGAAAACGGTGCGGAAGGAGTCATTTTAGGTTGTACGGAAATCCCATTGTTAGTTCAACAATCAGATACTCCAGTTCCATTATTTGATTCCACCGCAATTCACGCAATTGCTGCAGCAAAAGAGGCATTAAAATAAAAGAACGATGGCTGCTCTATTATTGAAGGGTAGCCTACTGTTTTTTATACACTGAAATAACTTCCTCCTTTGTACTCCCTTTAACCTTTTCCATTTCCCTTGAATAAGCTAAAGAAGAAAAATACTTCAAATGCCTTGAGGTGATACTATTGGCTAAAGAAACACATTCCCAACTAAATGAACAAGAAAGAGAAGAACTAATACTCTCTCTTGAAAAACAAATAGCTGCAGCAGTATGGTTACAAGCAATTGGAAATATCGCCGAAGCTATTTTAGTTTCCAAACTACTGCTTATTAAAGAAGAAGTACAAGGAGATACAAAAGTAGTTACTGGTATATGGGTACAAACTATTGGTCAAGTAATGGAAGCAATAGGCGTAACTAAACAAATTGAAGCAGTTGATCCTTCTATAGTTTTCGACGCTCAGCGGTTAACAATTATGGGAGACATTTTACAATCTGTCGGAGCAGCTGTGGAAGCAATTGGAGGTAAGCAAATTTTACAGAGCGAACAAGAAGGTTTTATCCCTTAATTTCGTGTATTGTAAAGATTATTTTAAATTTCCTTCACTTAAATTGCATTCATTTATACTGTTTGTTACTATTTTTTTATTATGTGTATAAAGGAGGTATTACTACTTGGAAAAACAAAACAAAGGACTAGCAACTCTCTTGGAGATTCTTCTAGTATCTACAAGACTAGGACTAACTTCATTTGGTGGACCAGTTGCTCATTTAGGCTATTTTCATAACGAATACATACAGAGAAGAAAATGGATGGATGACAAAAGTTATGCTGATTTAGTGGCACTTTGTCAGTTCTTGCCTGGACCAGCTAGTAGCCAAGTTGGAATAGGAATTGGAGTTATGCGTGGTGGAATTTTAGGTGGAATAGCTGCCTTTATCGGATTTACTCTCCCTTCCGTTCTTATATTAATTATTTTCGCATTACTTTTACATAATTTTGGTTTTGAAGATGCAGGATGGATTCACGGATTAAAAATAGTTGCTGTCGTTGTTGTTGCCCATGCAATACTAGGGATGGCGAAAAATTTAACTCCTGATGTTTCTAGAAAAGCGATCGCACTAGGGGCTATTGTCATTACTTTATTATGGCAAACGGCTTTTACACAAGTATCGGTCATTATAATAGCTGGAATTATTGGTTATCTAATATTTAAAGAGCAAAAAGTCCAAGAAGGTGCTGTTAAAGCTCTCTTCCCTATAAGTAAACGATTTGGATATATTAGTTTAGCAATCTTTTTTGGGCTGTTAATTGTTCTTCCGATTATGAGAGAAGTTACATCTTTAGAATCTGTTGCGATGTTTGACAGTTTTTATCGTTCCGGCTCCTTAGTGTTCGGTGGTGGACATGTCGTATTACCACTGCTCGAGCGTGAGTTTGTACCGACAGGCTGGTTGACTGAAGAACAGTTTCTAGCCGGATACGGAGCAGCTCAAGCTGTCCCTGGCCCTCTATTTACTTTTGCCGCCTACATTGGTGCTGTTATTAACGGTTGGCAAGGAGGTTTACTTGCTACTGTTGCGATTTTCCTTCCTGCTTTTCTACTCATATTAGGTACATTACCATTTTGGGATACACTACGTCAAAATGGGAAAGTAAAGGCCGCTCTAATGGGTGTCAATGCAGCGGTTGTCGGAATTTTAATTGCTGCTCTCTATCATCCGATTTGGACTAGTTCAATTCTTTCTGCCATTGATTTTGCTTTTGCTGCTGTGCTTTTTAGTATGTTAATGTATTGGAAGCTTCCACCGTGGTTAATCGTACTAACCGGTGCTGTTGGTGGATTCGTATTAACTTTGTTTTAATTAATGATGAAAGGTGCAGGATGTTCCCTGCGCTTTTTGTTTTTTCTTAAAAGACTCCTCCCAAAACTTCATTTAAATCATACAGTAATACTATCTGGGTATTAGGAGGTATATCATGCAGGAAATAGAAATCTCGTTACAAAAACACAATATTAGAGTTATAGAAAAAGATGTTCCTTATGTTCGTGAAATCGTATCTATCATTCACCAAGCTCAAGCTTCACTTGAAGAATTTCCAACGATTAATGAAGAGGTTCCGATTGTCGTTGTTGATCCAGAGGTGATAAAGTTTGACTGAAATTTATAAACTTACCGCTACCGAACTTGCCCCTCTCATAGAAACTAGAAAAATATCACCGGTGGAAGTTACCACGTCCATCATGGAACGTATAGAAAGATTAGATTCTACTGTTAATGCCTATATTACAACATTACCGGAACTAGCCAATCAGCAAGCAAAAAATGCGGAAGCTGAAATAATGAATGGAAGATATAAAGGCCCATTACACGGGATTCCGATTGGTATAAAGGACAACAAATATACGAAAGGAACTCGAACAACTGGTGGTTCTGCTTTATTAAAACAATTCGTACCAGATTACGATGCAACTGTCGTAAAGAAGCTACTCTGTGCAGGTGGAATTATGACAGGTAAGCTCAACATGCATGAGTTTGGCGGTGGAATAACAAATACGAACCCAGCTTACGGTAATGCAAGGAACCCTTGGAATTTAGAACATTCTCCAGGAGGATCTAGTGGAGGAAGTGGCGCAGCATTAGCCGCAGGATTAGCCACATTAACTACTGGCACCGATACGTTTGGATCAATAAGAGTTCCAGCTGCAATGTGCGGGATATATGGTTTAAAACCTACTTACGGTTTAGTAAGCTCATACGGAGTTGCCCCACTTGCATGGTCATTAGATCATATCGGCCCAATGGCACGGTCTGTTTCGGATCTTGCCATTATGTTAAATGAAATGGTAGGCTATGACCCAAATGATCCTGGAAGCATAAAAGCACCGAAGCCTGACTATAAAGAAAAATTGGTTAAAGACATGAAAGGTTTAAAAATTGGTGTACCTACTCTTTTCTTACAAGGTTTGGAGCCCGATGTGGAAATGAAATTTAAAGAAGCACTTTCCTACCTAAATAGTTTAGGAGTACACATTATACAATTGGATATTCCGGAGCTTGAACTTGCTACTTTTGCCAATTATGTGATAACGACTGGAGAAGCTTCAAGCTATCATTACGAAAGACTCCAACAAAACAATGAAGGTTTTGCTGATGATGTACGTATCTTTTTCCAGACTGGCATCGTAACGGACACCCCCCAATACGTTAGAGCACAGCAAGCTAGACGTGTAGTTGCAAACGCAGTTAAACAAACTTTTGAACAGGTAGATATTTTAGCAGGTCCAACTATTCCAATTGCTGCTCCTAAATTCCAAGAAGACATTGTCCCTTTTAATATCGAAATTACAAAAAAGTGCATGCCTTTTACTGCTCCAGCTAACGTGTCAGGAAATCCAGCACTTTCCATTCCAGTTGGATTATCCAGTAAAGGACTGCCAATTGGTATGCAAATTATCGGGAAGCATCTTGACGAAAAGTTACTTTTACAAGTAGGAGCCTTATGGGATAATTGAGGTGAGACAAAACTAAATTGATGATGATAAAAAACGAACTATCACAGGATTAGCGGAGGAAATATACGTAGACTCCAGCGGGAGGAAAGGCATAGGTGAGAAGATAGCAGTGCGAAGCACGAGGAGGCTCACCAGTACGAAAAGTGAAGGCGGCTCGCTCTGGCCCGACAAGCATAAGACAGACGCTGCAGTTGGGCGCTCTTTGCCCAACGGAAGTGACTGGCTTATGTCTCGAGGGCCAAGCCGCCGTAACTAGACACGCCCGCGGAAAGCGAAGTATATTTCCGGAGCGAGTTTTCCCTGTATATTTTTTGTTCAATTAAACTTTAATAAAAATTGTTATGTCCTAACCTCATTTAATCAATTTATCTACTTACCATAAATCCAATTAGAAAAATTCCAATACTACCGAAGATAGATAGTGAGAAATAAAGAATCGCCTTTTTATAAAACTTTTTTCGTATCAATTCTATTAACTCCATACTAAACGTTGAGAAAGTAGTGAAAGCTCCAAAAAAACCTATACCTAGTAATAAATATAGTAATTCATCATATGCGGCTGTTGGAATAGCATCATAGACCGCTCCAAAATACAATCCCAGCCCGAGTGAGCCCGTTAAGTTCACGATGAGCATCGCACTTGGTATGTACGGATGAGGGTATTTTTTCATAAAAAGTAACCCTATTAAATAACGTGAGACAGCTCCTGCCGCTCCACCTGCTCCTAATAGAACTAATTCCATTAATGATTCACCACTTTTCTTTTCACCTCGGATTCTCCCCACTTACTGCCGAGTATTAATCCTATGAACCCTAAAGTTATTCCAGCGAACAACGATACAAATAAATAAACGAAGCTATGAAGCAAACTGGAGTCCATGTACAACAGTAGTGTGTCTGCAGCTAGTGTTGACATCGTCGTAAATCCACCACAAAACCCAACTCCAATTCCTGTTTTCACCCAATCTTTCGTTCTTTTATGTATTAACCAGCCTGTAAACAAACCTAATAAAAAACTTCCTACTATATTTTCAATGACTGTTGCAATGGGCAAACCAATCCACAACGAGTGCATATTTAATAGTCCTCGACCTATCGTCCCTAATGCACCACCAATAGCAATGGCAATAATATTTTTATAAATCATTTCGTTTCTCCTTTGAAACAAACTTAATATACAACATAAATTATATCAGACAGTTTGACATTTCCATGAAATACTTATACATTTTAATTATCCATCAAAAAAAATTGATTAAAGAAGGTGTTGTCAGTGAAAAAAGAAATAGATTTGCAAGAAACACCGTTAGAAACGGTTTTTGAAGTGTATGAAAGTAAATTTAAGGCCATTGCGGATAAGCAAAGACTCCAAATAATGAATTTACTTACCCAAAAGGGGGAAGTGAATGTAAACGATTTAGCCCAATTAGTGAATATGACACAGTCCAAATTATCTTATCATTTAAAAATCCTTCTTGACGCTAACCTTATTGTGAGGGAAACAAGAGGTACATGGAATTACTACAAATTAAATCAAGAGGAAGTTAACCATCTATTGTCGGCAGAACTTTGTTGTTTATTTCGACCGACTTGTTAAAAAAATAAATCAATTTTTTTTGATATATCCATTGACAGATGAAAATATTGGATATATATTAAATACATCAAGAAAATTTGATTTAACAACTAAGAATCCTACTTTTATTTTTATATACTTAATCAATTTTTTTTGATTAATAAATCAACTTTTTTTGATATTAGATAAAGGTGGGGATTACGTATGATCGTACAAACGTTAAAAGACTTTTTATTTATTGCTTTAGAATTAACGATTTTATTTATTGGCATTTCATTTCTTATCAGTCTTTTGCAATGCTTTATACCTTTTGAAAAATTAGAGAAGAAATTAGCAGGGAAAAACAAAATAATTGCTGCCTTCGGGGCTGTATTATTTGCATTTATTACACCGTTTTGCTCATGCTCCACAATACCAGTCGTAGTAAATATGCTTAAACGAAAGCTACCTTTTGGAATTGTAATGATTTTCTTATTTTCATCTCCTGTACTGGATCCAACAATTATTACCATTATGGGAGTTATACTCGGATGGAAAGTCGCTATTATTTACACAGTAGTAACAACTTTTTTTTCGATTGTTATCGGTTTTGCGCTTGAAGCCTTCGGTTTTGAGAAATATGTGAAGAATGTCATTATGTCTGGTTATGATGAAAAAGGAAAAAGATTCAACATTAAAGAAGCTTTTAAAGACACTGTTAGTTTAATAAAAAGCGTATTTCCATATCTTCTTATTGGTGCTGCTATCGGTTCCATCATTAACGGCTTAGTACCGACCGAGTGGATTTCCAATACTTTCGGTTCAGACCATTGGTGGCTTATACCCCTTGCAGCTGTTTTGGGAATTCCTTTATATATTAGACTTTCTAGTATGATCCCAATATCACAAATATTAATTCTGAAAGGGATGGCACTCGGTCCAGTAATGGCGATGATGATTAGTTCTGCAGGAGCGAGCCTACCTGAAGTCATATTATTAAAGTCCATTTTCAAACAGCAGTTAGTTATTACCTTTGTTATAGCTGTTATTACGATGTCAACATTTGCTGGCTTTATCTTTTATTTAATATAAGGAAGGGATGATTTTACATGTTATCACTATTTAGAAAAGCTACTAAAAAGGAAAAAAAATGCTGTTCCGTAGAAATAAAAGAAGTTAAAACTGAAACGAAAGACGATAAGAATCTAAGCAAACTTGCTGTTAAAGGAAGTGAGTAAAATGACTGTAAATCATGGTGGAACGCTAGGAATAGACTTCTTTGTTGCTTATATAAAATTAATAATGAACTCACGAAGATGCTCATTTGAGGAGGCAAAAACAATCACACTTGATTTGTTCTTTAACAGGAACGAAAATCAGTTTGGAAAACAAACATACAACCACTTTTTGCTAGCCTTTGAGAAAATAACAGAAAATCAATAGAATAATAAAGGGATAACCCTTACGTACAATCGTAAAAGGTATCCCTTATTTCATCTTTTCTTAAACTGTATTACCAATAATAAGGATATGGATATGGTGGATAAGGCGGATAGTAATATCTAGGTGGCGTTAATAATGCACCTGCTGCTAATCCTGTTAAAAATGGAAAACCGAAACCTAATCCAAATCCTGGAAACCCAAAACCGAAACCAGGTCTACCAAAACCGAAGCCCGGTCTACCAAAGCCAAAACCTGGACGGCCGAACCCCATTCCAAAAATTCTCGAATCTGCTGGATTATAATTTACATCTTGATAATTAGACAACACTTTTCAACTTCCTCCTCATTTGTTGAATGTTTTACTGTCTTCCATAAAGATTATGCTAATTATCAATAAAGTTCTTGGGCGTTCAACCTAATATAGAGGAAAAATATGAGATATTAGCGGATTTTTGCCACAACAGTCGGTAATGGCTTTTTCATAAATGTGGTTTCTGTAACATCCTCTGACTTTGGGAGCGATCGAGTAACCTTATCCAATATCCAAAAGACTCCAACGAAAAATACGATTACCCCGCTTACAAAAATTATATATACACTTCCAACTACTACACCTAATACGCCACCAATAAGGGACCCTATCGGCATTGCGATACCACTTAAACTAAAAGATGCAGAGAACACTCTTCCTAACAAATGTTTTGGTATTCCTCTTTGTATAAAAGTATTAACTAAAATATTCGTAACCCCACCTGGGAACCAAGCTAGACCGTAAATTACAATCATTAACCACGTCCATGGGCTAAAAACCGATATTGCCCACAAAATACCGCTTATAATAAATGCAGTCGCATAAACCTTTCCGATTCCAAACTTTTCTAACTTCAGATACGGAGTCAATAATGCTCCACTAATACTTCCTAGTGCTTGTGCCATCAATAACAGGCCAAAAATTTCTGCCCCGCCTTGTTGTTTACTGAATTCTGGTAATACAACAAAAGTGGCACCACCTACTAGATTAATAGCGATGATTCCTAACAATAATCTAGAGAATGTCTTATTAAGAAGTATACTAATACCCTCTTTTAGCTCCACACCATACTTTTTAAAATGTACTATAAATGATTCATCACTTTTTTCTTTTCTTTGTGGTTTAGGTAATTTTATTAAGGAGAATAGTATAGCCCCCATTAAAAACATAACAGAGTCTATAAGATATATAGAAATTGCGCCAATTGTTACAAGTAATACGCCGGCAATTGCATTGCATCCGGTTTCAATTCCTTGATAAGCAAAAGTGAAAAGCGAATTTGCTTTTGTTAGGTCTTTTTTTTCTACAATTTTAGGTAAAGACGCCATTTGAGCAGGGTAAACTAACATATTAAAAGTTGTTATGATAGGAGAAATAATTAAAACGAGTGTAACTGTTATTACGTCAAAGTAATGCGCGATTGGAATGATTAACAAAAGAATAGATTGAATGCACTGTGTCATAATTAATAAGGGACGAATTGGTATTCTATCAATAAATGGTCCGGCAAAAAATTGAACAAACCTCGGTATGATAGTAAGGAACCCAGCCAAACCAGTATAAAAAGTAGAGCCCCCTAATTCAGAAACTAACCACATGGCCGCGACTGCATACATTGTGTCCCCAATATTTGTTACAACTCTCCCTAAAAACATGTATAGAAAATTTCTATTTAAAAGTATACTCATAGGTTGTTAATCCCCATATTCTTCACTTTTTAGTTCTGTAGAGACTATTTTTACACCGATACTGTATTCCTCTGTTTGTGTCCCGTCGCTTACAGAAGTTTTCATTACCCAGTTCTCAAGAAACTGCTTAAATTCTTCTTTTATTTCGTCTTGTTGTTGAGGAGTTAAATGTAATCGAAGGCTTAAAGCGGTAGAATCTTTTGAAAGATAGTTATCTTTTAACACTGGGTCAACCTGTGTATCTCCTACTGAGTTAAACCACTTTGCTTTTGATTTATAATACTTCTCTATAACTCCCCCAAACTTCCTTTCTTCCACAAGCTCGATTAATCCACCTTCATATAATTTTTTCATATGATAATGTACATTTCCACCTGTTTCTCTTAGCAGATCCGCTACTTGTTTAGAAGTTTTTGGTTTATCAATTAACTGACCAATTATTTTAATTCTAAGTGCATTTCCAAGTAATTTTGCTTGTTCAACTGATACATTTAATGAATTATCGTTCATGAAAATCCCCCTATCATAATTAATCTATTTTTTTAGATTATCAATCTGCAAATATAGATTATCACATTTTTAAACAATTGTATATACTTACCAATAAATTAATGTTGCTACTGATTTTATGATTAAATTACAGTGCTCACTTTAATTTACCAATAAAAAAAAGCCACTGATTTCTCAGCAGCTCATCTTTATATATACTTCCTCTGCACGGTCTTCCCATCATAGAAGAACACTACATTTTTCCCTTCAATAACCGATTCCATATGCACTGGTCTTCCCCATAACTGATAAATGTATGGTAACACTTTTTCCAAATATTTTAAGTCAAGCTCAATTCCTTCAAACCAATGTTTTAAATAGAGTTCTCCAGCTTTCATGTAGTCGCCATCATTTACTGTAATATATGGAAAACCTCCATTTACCCGCATGTTCACTAATTGGTCGCGAACTTGCACCCACTCTTTATCAACAATTTTGTAGTCTTTCCCTTGCTTTTGGAATAAGTACATATCTTCTCTTAAAACAAGGTCTTTCGTTAAATAGTTACGAATAAACGAAATATCCGATTCGATTTCACGCACCTCGAACATTTTTTCACGACCGGAACCTGGCTCTACTCCATCCTTTTTCATGTCCTCTGTTGGGTTGTTGTAACGTTCTTCGATATCTTCAAAGATTTTCAATCCTAAATAATAAGGGTTTATGCTAGTACGTGATGGTTGCACAACGCCCGCATTTAGTTTAGCGAATTCCACCGCCTCGTCACTCGTTAAGTCCATTTCACGTAAGATGCGTTGATGCCAGAAGGAAGCCCAGCCTTCGTTCATGATTTTCGTTTCTAGCTGTGGCCAAAAATAGAGCATCTCCTCCCGCATCATCGTTAAAATATCCCGTTGCCATTCTTCTAGTTCTCGACTGTATTGCTCGATAAATAATAAAATGTCTTTTTCAGGCTGGGGCGGAAGGCTCTTCTTCTTTCTTCTCGGCTTTTCCTTCGGTTTGTTACGATCGTCTAATAACCAGAGATCGTCATAAATAGAATGCTTATGTGGAGCTTCCTCCTCTTCTAAATCTTCTAAACTCCAGGCAAGTTTTGGTCGTACTAAGGACGGGTCAATATGCTCTTGAATGGAAAGGACAGCATCTAGAAATGTCTCGACTTCTTTTTTGCCATATTCATGCTCATACTGTTTTATCCGTTCAGCAGTGGCCGCCATACTTTCTACCATGTCTCGTTTCGTATTTTGGAAGCGACTATTATTTTTAAAGAAATCACAGTGAGCTAAAACGTGCGCAACAATAAGTTTATTTTGAATTAACGAATTGGTATCTAACAAAAACGCATAGCAAGGATCCGAGTTGATGACGAGCTCATAAATTTTACTTAACCCTAAGTCGTAATGAAGCTTCATTTTATGGAACTGTTTTCCGAAACTCCAATGAGAAAATCTCGTTGGCATTCCGTACGCTCCGAATGTGTAAATAATGTCAGCTGGACAAATTTCATATCTCATTGGGTAAAAATCTAAACCAAAGCCTTTTGCTATTTCTGTAATTTCATCGATAGCGTAAAATAACGCTTTTTCATCTTCCGGTCTCATCTCACCCTCTCCTTTCCTCTTACAACAATGTATGAACAAGAAGTCGATAACATGAAACTTTCGTTATTGAAATAATTTAGCTTTACAAATAATAAGTAAAACCATTATTATATTCGCCTTAACGTTTCGTAAAAAAATATATAAAAGACGGATACTATTTACTGTAGTGGTATACTTTCTATAGAGAGGAGTGTATTCATGGATTATGTCCTTTTAATTGTAATCGGCTTTTGCATTAGTATGCTTTCTGGTTTTTTCGGCATAGGTGGTGGATTTGTTCTAACACCACTGTTATTACTTTTAGGATTTAGCCCTATTGAAGCGATCACAACTAGCTTATTTTATACGATTGGTTCTTCTATCGCAGGAATGTATGCCCATTACAAATTAAAGAATATTTTATGGAAAGAAGCTATTATTGTCGGAATTAGTGGAGCTATTGCTACTCAGGTAGCCTATCCGTTTGTACGGTGGCTAGAGAGCAACAATTTGGATACGACTGTTATTCCAACATTTTATTTAATTCTCTTAACTTATTTCTCTTATAGCATGTTAAAGAAACAAAAAAATGTCACAAGCAAGACGTCAGTAGGAGCTAGTAAGTGGAAGTTAATCATATTAGGAATAGGGGCAGGATTTCTTTCCACAACACTCGGAGTTGGTGGTGGCTTTTTCTTAGTTCCTTTGCTTATTACTTTTTTCGGATTGCCTTCTAAAAAAGCGGTTGCGACTAGTTTAGTAGCAGTATTTTTCATCGTCTCTACTGGTTTTGTTACATATGTAGTAAATACACCAATACAATGGGAAGTCGCATTCTTTTTAGTTACCGGGGCTTTGTTAGGCTCTCCTTTAGGAGCAAAGGCTACGTCTTTTTTCCAACAAAAAAGGATTCAACATTTACTTGGATTTCTTTATATCACCACATTTATTAGCTTGGCATTAAAGTTAATTCAGCTCAACACTGTCGGCTTTTGGATTCTTTCCATCTATACTCTGTTTGTTAATGTACTATTATTAGTTCAGCTTTTTAAACAAAAAAGGTTAGCAGCAATAACGTGAAAAAGCTAGGGAGGCTCCCTAGCTTTTTACAATAAAAGTGCTGTTGCTATACCAAAATATATAAATAAAGAGATAATATCATTTAACGTCGTAATTAGTGGACCTGATGCAATCGCAGGGTCTACATTTAGTTTATATAGAATAAGTGGAATAATTGTACCTGCTAACGTACCAATTATTAATGTACAAAGTAAAGATATTCCAACAACGACACCAAACATTGGGTCAGGTAACCATACCCAGGCAATAATCGCAATTAAAATACCACAAGTAATTCCGATGATAATTCCAACACGAAGTTCCCTTAAAACTAATCCCGTTGCTACTTTCATATCCATCTCACGCGTAATCAATCCACGTACTACAACAGCAAGTGACTGAGTTCCAGTATTTCCTGTCATTCCTGCAATCATTGGCATGAAAAATGCTAAAGCAACGACAGCTTCTAATGTTTCTTCAAAGTTACTTATAATACTTCCTGAAATTAAACCGATAAATAGAAGTAAAATAAGCCAAGGTAATCTTCTTCTTGATGCAACCCATGCTTTCGTATCAAAATCAATATCTTTACCCGATGCAGAAAGCTTTTCAATATCCTCATTTGCTTCTTGTATTACAACGTCGATGACATCATCGACCGTGATAATACCGACAAGCGTACCATCTTCTTCAATTACTGGAACTGCTAAAAAGTCGTAACGACCAATAATATTAGCTACTTCTTCTTGGTCGGTATCGGCCGAAACAGAGATAACACGACTAAACATAATGTCTTCAATTTTTTCGTCCGCATCCGCTAATATTAAATCACGGTATGATACAACTCCGACTAGTTTCTTTTCCCCATTAATAACATATAAATAGTTAATTGTTTCAGCGATTTCCGCAAAACTTTTTAGCTTTGCCACTACTTCCATAACCGTGTAATGACTAGGAATCCAAACGAAGCGGTTTGTCATAATACGACCAGCAGTTTCCGCTTCATACTTCATTAGATCACGTACGGCAGTTGATTCCTCTTCATCCATTTTAGAAAGGAATGCTTCTTTAATTTTTGGCTCCATTTCATGGAAAAGAGTCGCTAGATCATCGTTATCCATCATATCCATTATTTTGGCTGATTTCTCAACACCAATTTTTTGGAATACTTGCAGCTGTAATTCTTGTGTTAACTCTTGAATAAATGATGTAAGCTCTTCATCGGACATGTATGATAAGAATCTTACTCGATGCTTTTCTGGTAATTGCTGATAAATGGAGGCAACGTCATATGGTTGCAGCTCATCAATTATTTCTTGAAAATCTTTCCGTTTACCTTCTTTAATGTACTTAATAACATTGATGATAATTTCATTTTCTGTTAAATTTTTCACCATGTTCTTCCCCTCCTTTTCAAATATGATAAAGGATGTTTAGAACTTTTATTATTTCCTCATCGAGAGATGAATATGAAAATAAATATGTTCGTTACGATCCTTTATGCTCCTTCGACTTGGGCCGATATCCATTTTCATAACCACCTCCATCTTTCTTATACCCTCTTTCATGCAAAAAACCACCTTCTATTTGAATGAAGGTGGTATACGCGCACAAAAATATAGAACGAACTCATCCCCCATTCGTAGAGCTTTAGCACTGTGTGGCATAGGGTAAATCCCAGCTACATTAAAGCCACCTTATATCGATGGTCCCTGTTGACCCGTTGGCGTCTTTGGACGTTTCTGGGCAGCAGCGTATCTCCAACACAGGAGCCTCACCTAACGAAGGCATATAGGTTTTTCTTCACACCTAATACTCTACATCGTGAAAAAACACTTTGTCAATGCCTTTCCTTACCTTTTTTCTTCAAGTGATAATTGTTTTAAAAGTTTTGTCTTTTTATCGAACACTAACGTAACAACTACTTCAAATTTTTCTTGCCCGTTACTCCCTACTAGTTTAAATGTATCTTTCGCTTCTTTTTCCGATAGTTCTTCACGCCCTACATAAGTATAATCTTGAAATTCCACATCCGCTCCGTAGCTTTCCTTCGCAACTTCAACTGCAATTCTTCCCCACTTCTCATAATCATTACTTTCTTGTGCAAAAGCAACGTTTCCGACCATCGTTATTAATAAAGTAGCAATAAATAATGATGCAACAGCACTTTTCTTCATCATGTTTGGCCTCCCACTCTTTTTTTTCATTATTATTTTGCACCTTATCCCATCATTTGATTACGATAATTTTATACGTAAGAAACTGTTTGGCGATTAGACCAACATTTACAACGTGAAAAAAATTAAATAAGCGGGCAATATAATATCAACTCCTTCACAAAGGAGGTATGGCGGAGATGAACACGATTGACTATGATCGTGCATTATACTACACACACCGATCAGAATGGGATAACTTACTTATCCTTATGGTTCGCACAAAAGATGATTTTCTTTCCAAACATATTGAACACTTTTTACATTCGTATAACTTTTCCCGGGATCATCAAGTTATCGAACAAAACCTTTACCAGTTGCTGAGATATATCGATCATGCTGTTCAAATTAATACAACACACTATGATGAAGAAACAAGTCACGATTACGTGAATATGTAGGAAGGCGCTTAGCCTTCCTTTTTTTTATTTGTTAGACATCTGAATGAGGGTAGGGTTTTGCTCCGCTGAAATTTATGCTGACTTTTCCCCTCTGTTGAACCACATTCCGAAGTTCATTGCACTACTTTTGTAAACAAAAGAAAAAAACACCCTAAAAATAGGATGTTTACTTTTGCTCAACGTATTGATGCATTTTGTAATATAGCTTTAGTTCATCTATAACACCTTTTACAAGTAACTTACTGTCATCCGTTAACGTATAATTTTCACGGTCAAAACAGTGCGGGTCTAGCACTAGCTGTTTCGGTATAACATTAGCATATACGCCACGACCTACTGTGCGCATGTTTGTAAGGGCATTTATTCCCCCTTTTCCTCCTCCAGCTACTGCGATTAATCCTACAGGTTTATGCGCAAACTGTTCATTACTTAAAAAATCTAAAGCATTTTTTAATGCACCACTCATGCCAGAATGGTACTCTGGAGAAGTTAATATAACGGCATCTGCCTTTTTTACCGTATCTCGCAATGCGCGAACATGGTCTAATTCTCCTTGATATTCTTCTCCGTTATATAAAGGCAACGTTTCTTCGCTAAGGTCAATTATTTTTGCATTGAACTCCTTTTCGATAAACGTAGCTAAAATTCTCGTTCTTCCCGCTTTACGTGGACTTCCGTTTATTACTACTATTTCCATCGCTAGCCACTCCTTTCCAATATGTTCAGTATAACAATCGTCCTCTAAGTATTTGTATAGGATAAAGGACATGAATCATTTTAGGTCAAAAGCTTTAATCGTTCAAATATTTCACTGCAAATAACGCTGCTTGTGTTCGATCCGCTAGTTCTAGTTTCGCTAATATATTTGATACGTGAGTTTTAACCGTCTTTTCTGTAATGTAAAGACTACTTGCAATTTCTTTATTACTTTTCCCTTTGCAGATCTCATGTAAAACTTCTAATTCTCTTTTCGTTAATTCTTTTAATTTATTTTGAGGTGCTTCGTTTTCATTCGATAAGTGAGACATTACGTGAAACGTTACTTTTGGATGAAGCTGGCTTTCACCACGATATATAGCACGAATAGCTGCACTTAGCTCATCAGGCTCTACATCCTTTAATTGATAACCTGCAGCACCTGCTTTTATAGCAGGAATGACATGGTCTTGATCAGCAAAGCTTGTTAGTATTAATATTTTTATGTGAGGGTGTTTTTCCACAATAATTTTTGTTGCCTCTATTCCGTCTTTCACAGGCATTTGCAAGTCCATTAATATGATGTCAGGCTTTAACTCGTCTGCGAGGTTAATTGCTTCTGCACCGTCTTTTGCTTCCCCAATTACTTGAATGTCCTTTTGTGTTTTCAAAAAAAAGTGTAAACCTCGACGAACAACATGATGATCATCAGCAATTAAAACTTTAATCATTTCATTCCCTCCTTCACAAATGGAATGGTTACTTTTACGGTTGTACCGGCACCAAGCTTACTCGTTAAACTAAATGTACCTTGTAAAATTTCCGCTCGTTCTTTCATACTCGCTATACCTAATGATGGAAAGTCCTCCATATTACTACATTCAAAACCATCACCATGATCTACAATCGTTAATGTTACTTCATCTTTTTCTTTTAAGACATGCATAGTAACCTTTTGAACATTTGCATGCTTTTTGCAATTATTTAACGCTTCTTGTCCTATTCGCCACAGGCATTCTTCCATTTCACTTGGTATATCTAAAACACCTGTCACATGTGCATCTACTTCAATACTTAATACTTTTCCATAATGGAGCAAGGCGCTAACTAAACCGTTTTCTAATCCTTGTGGACGAAGCTGCCAAATGAGTCCTCTCATTTCGCTCATCGCTTCTTGCGATAATTCCTGCATATAATTTAACATTTCTATCAACTCAGGATTCTGCGTCATTTCTTTCGTTCCACGTACTGTTAGCATTAGGGAAAATAATAGTTGATTTACGGAATCATGGAGGTCTCGGGCTAGTCGGTTTCTTTCAGCTATAACAGTAAGGCGCTGTTCATTCTCAGTTAATTTAATTCTTTTAATCGCTGTTCCGACTTGATATGCTACCGATTCTAATAATGCTAGTTCTCCGTCCGTGAATTGTGTTTTATTTGGAGAAGCAACGTTTAACAAACCAAACTTCTCCGTCCCTGCGGTTAATGGCACTGTCGCATGGTGAGTAATCCCCTTCGTATCTCCCCAATGATTTTCGACGGCATCCTCTAATCGTTTACATTCCATAATGTTCGTTGCTTTTTGAAGAGCTCCACGATTATATTTATTGACACACCAGCAAGAACCTTCACACATAACTTTCTTTTTATTATTCGATAACGCTTCTGGTAATTGATAGTCTGCCGCGAGTTGATAAGTCCCTTTTTCTTCGTCTATTAAAAAAATCCATCCCGTTTCTAACTTCATAATAGCTAATAGCTCTTTTAGAACATCTAAAAGCATAGTTGATAATTCAGTTGCTTGGTTTAAAGATTCTGCAATTACTTTTAATGCCTTTAATTCACTTATACGTTGATCATCCACTTCTCCCATACCCCTTTACCATTCGTTATTTCTATTATAACAATCAGTACTACTGTTTTAACTTATAAATTAGTCGAGTTTTTTCTAAGACTTTAGACCGAAAAAAGAGGTCAGAATAGTTCTGACCTCTTTTACTAATTGCTTAGCTTTTTAACAAGCACTATTTTAATAATTGATTTACTTTTTCCATAACATCAGTAGCAATACTCTCTAGTTTTTGTTCGCTTTCAGCTAATGTATTGGATTGTACGCCAAAGTAAAATTTCACTTTTGGTTCTGTACCTGAAGGACGCATACATACCCATGATCCATCCTCTAAGAAATATTTCAACACGTTGGAAGTTGGTAATTGAATAGTACTTGTTTCTCTAGTTTGAACATTTACCTTTTCTTGTTTATTATAGTCTTCTGTTACATTAACTGTTAAACCAGCAAATTCAGTTGGAGGTTCAGCTCGAAACGTTGCCAGTAAGTTTGCAATTTGTTCTGCCCCATCTTTCCCTTTCAATGTAAGAGAACGAAGTCCTTCTAAATAATAGCCATATTTTTCATATAAGCTCATTAATGCTTCATATATTGTTAAACCTTGTTTCTTATAGAAAGCACATATTTCCACTGCCATTATTGCTGCTTGTACAGCATCTTTATCACGTGCAAAGTCTGCAATTAAACTTCCGTAGCTTTCTTCATAGCCAAATTGGAAAGTATATTCGCCTGTTTCCTCATATTGTTTGATTTTTTCTCCAATAAATTTAAACCCTGTTAACGTATCAACCGTTTTAACACCAAAACTATCGGCAATAACTCTACCAAATTCAGAAGTAACAATTGTTTTTAACATAACTCCATTGTTTGGCAACAAGCCTAACTGCTTTCTTTCTGATAGTAAGTAATGTAAAAACAGTGCCCCTGTTTGGTTTCCAGTTAAAATGACATATTCACCGTGCTCATTTTTTACTGCTATACCTAAACGGTCTGCATCTGGATCTGTTGCGATAAGTAAATCTGCGTCTATTTCTTTCCCGTCACGAATAGCTAACTCAAAAGCAGCATGCTCTTCTGGATTAGGTGATTGAACAGTAGAAAAGTTAGGGTCTGGAACTTCCTGTTCTTTTACAACATGAACATTTTTATAACCAAGTGCCTCTAATCCTTGTCTTACAGGAAGGTTAGCTGTTCCGTGAAGTGGTGTAAACACAACTTTTACTTTATCTCCTATCTCTTCTGCAAGTTCCGGATGTAGCGTAATTGTTTTTAGCTGCTGAAGGTAGGCAGAGTCCACTGGTTCACTAATCATTTTAATTAATCCTTTTTCGATTAACTCCTCTTTGGAAGCAACTTCTATCGTTAATTCGTTTTCGACTTCATCTACTTTTGCAATTACCTCATCTGCTTCTTGAGGTGGTAATTGACTGCCGTCAGGGCCGTAAACTTTATAACCATTGTATTCTGGAGGATTATGACTTGCAGTAACAACAATACCTGAAAAAGCATGAAGATACCGAACTGCAAACGACAATACTGGTGTTGGACGTAAACTCTCAAACACATACGTTTGGATTCCATGGCTAGCAATCGTTTTAGCTGCTTCCATCGCAAATTCTGGTGATTTATGTCGACAATCATATGCAATCGCAACCCCACGATTTTTTGCTTCCTCACCAAATGAAGCAATATATTTAGCAAGACCTTCTGAAGCCTTTCGTACTGTATAAACATTCATGCGATTCGTTCCTGCACCAATCTCCCCACGCATACCTCCTGTTCCAAATTCTAAGTTTTTATAAAACGCTTCTTCTTTCGCTTTATCATCCTCGCTCATCGCTTGTAGCAGTTGCTTCATTTCATCGTCTAAATTTGTATGCTTTTCCCATAATTCGTACTTATTAGTCCAACTCATTTTACTTCCTCCATTTCATTGCTCATGAATATGTACTTTTTCTTTATTTCTTATTTAATTCCTGCTTATATTTAATGACAAATAATGCAATCCCCATCATTATACTAAAAAAGTGTCAATTATTGAATGTTAATTTGGCTTTACGTGTTCATGTAAAGTTTCTACTGTTTGTCTGTATTTATCTACAAAAAAAGAACAAGCTAACAGACACAAGTAAATACTTATATTTGTTAGTTGTTGTTCTCTTCTCAGAAAACCATTTACTTAAAAGCCATTGCAGCGTTTACTGCCTTTTTCCAACCTTCATATAGAGATTTTTGTTCATCTACTTTCATTTTAGGTTCAAAGGAACTTTCAACCTTCCATTGTTCTGAAATTTCCTCCCTACCTTTCCAAAAGCCAACTGCTAAACCTGCCAAATAGGCTGCTCCTAATGCTGTTGTTTCATTAACTACCGGGCGCTCTACCGGCACTTGTAACACATCGCTTTGAAATTGCATTAAGAAATTATTTCTCACAGCACCTCCGTCGACACGTAGTGTTTTTAACGTTATCGATGAATCTTGTTCCATTGCACTAAGTACATCTTTCGATTGATATGCTAACGACTCCAACGTCGCACGGATAAAGTGATCCTTTGACGTACCTCTCGTAATGCCGAATACAGCCCCTCTAACATCACTATCCCAATAAGGTGTTCCTAGCCCTACAAAAGCTGGCACTACATAAACACCTTCCGTAGAAACTACATTATTGGCATATTGCTCTGACTCTTCCGCGCTTTGTATTAGGTTCAATCCATCACGAAGCCATTGAATAGCCGCACCAGCAATAAATATACTACCTTCTAAGGCGTAAGTCACTTTGCCATCTAATCCCCATGCAATCGTCGTCAATAAGCCATGATTGGATTCTACTGGCTTTTCTCCTGTATTCATTAACATGAAACAACCGGTCCCGTACGTATTTTTCGCCATTCCCTCTTCAAAGCATGCTTGGCCAAATAGGGCTGCTTGTTGGTCCCCTGCTACTCCGGCAATTGGTACTTCTTTTCCAAAAAAGTGGTAATCAGCTGTATGAGCGTATATTTCAGAGGAAGCGCGTACTTCTGGTAACATAGATGCCGGAACTGTAAACATGTCCAATAGCTCTTCATCCCATTTCAATTCATGAATATTATACATTAACGTTCTAGATGCGTTTGAATAATCAGTAACATGGGCTTTCCCACCAGATAGTTTCCAAATAAGCCAACTATCTATCGTACCGAATAGTACTTCTCCCTTATTTGCTTTTTCCCTTACTCCTTCTACGTTATCTAATATCCACTTTACCTTTGTTCCTGAAAAATAAGGATCAATTAACAAACCTGTTTTCTTTTGAACTGTATCCTCATATCCTGCCTCTTTCAGTTCATTACATATAGAGGCTGTTTGCCTAGATTGCCATACAATTGCGTTATAGACAGGCTTGCCGGTTTTTTTGTCCCATACAACGGTTGTTTCTCTTTGGTTTGTAATGCCAATACCTACAATTTGTTCAGGTTTTATACCAGATTCAGAAAGACACGATGCTATACATGATAATACGCTGCTCCAAATTTCATTAGCATTATGTTCTACCCAACCACTTTTCGGAAAATATTGAGTGAATTCACGTTGAGAACTATAGACGATTTCTCCACTTTTGTTAAAAATAATAGCTCTTGAACTTGTCGTTCCTTGATCTATTGCTAAAATAAATTTCCCCACTCTTACTCTCCCCTTATTTGAAAGTTTTTTCTATAATGAATAATTAATTATGTAAGGTTTTTTATTATCATATGGTGGACTACTCCTCGTAATGTCACATAATAAGTTGTTATTTCCATTTTAAATTGGATAGCTACAAGTAACAACTGTAATGATAATAAGTACATAAAAGTTGAACAATATATATATGTGCGAGTAAAATATAAGTATTCCGATATAAGTAGGTGCATTTAGTATGAATAAAACTGTTCCGATACCATTAGTTACGCTAAATCAATGGTTTATCTTCATTATTGTTCTTCTTTCATTAAGTACGGGGTTATACAATCTATTATTGCTTCCCTTTATCACTGGAATAATCGGGTTGTTGTTTAAAAAGAATCCTATTATTTTAATTGGATCACAATTTTTAAGAAAACATAAATCTTCCTATCCTCAAGAAGAAATCGCACAACTTCAATTTAATCAAACAATTGCAGTTACATGTTTAGGGATTTCACTTATTGGCTTTAATTTTGGAATTCCGACACTTGGATTCATCTTTGCAATCATGGTAGGTCTAGCCGCTCTTGTTGCAAATTTAGGCTTTTGTGTTGGATGTTTTATACGATTTCAATGGCAGCAATATCAATTTAAAAGACAACAAAATAACGGATAGTGAAGAGCTGCTAAAAAAATAGCAGCTTTTTACCTATTTTTTTATTGAATCACCTCCTTCCAAAATACCTATTTAAATCATTCCTCTAAACAGAAAGACTCATTTTAAAAATCAACCCCAATAAACACTTAACCTCTTCCGAAATAGTTGGTGGATTATTCGACAAATTTTGCTAATAAGTCCATAAATTTCACAAGGGAGTTGGAAAAGTTGGAAAAAGAAAAAAAGCTTATTACAACATCTAGAAAGCAACGCATTCAAAAATCAAAAGTACTAGAAAGAAGAAGAAAGAAAAGGAAAGTTACAAGTTTTATTATTGCAGGTATTTTAGCTGCTAGTGCTTTCATAACATTTGGAACAACCCATATGTTAGCCGATAAGTCGGTAGGCAATCATAAAGTAGTACAAGGGGACACTCTTTATTCTTTATCAAGAACTTATGGAGTCTCTGTAAAAGAATTAAAAGAAACTAATAACTTACAAACTGACACGATTAAAGTTGGACAAACATTAAAAGTACCAGCAAAAGAAAACGTTTCCGGTCATAATAGCACTCATTCTCATATTGTTAAAAACGGTGAAACACTTTATTCTATTGCTAAAAGGTACGGCATTACAGTTCAACAATTAAAAGACTACAACGGGTTGCAAAACAACATAATTAAAGTTGACCAAACTTTACAAATTCCGAAAACAACTCACGTAGTAACGAAAGGTGATACTTTATTTTCAATAGCAAGAAAAAATGGGTTAACTGTAGATGAATTAAAGGCAGCAAACAACTTAACTTCTTCGACTATTTATGTAGGTCAAACATTGTCATTAGTGAAAAATTCAACTAGCCAACCAAAAGGCAGTCAATCTGTTTTTTATGGAGAAAAAGTAGAAAGTGGAACATATACAGTTGTACCAGGAGATACATTGTGGAATATTGCGAAAAGATTTCAAATTTCCGTTGAATCACTGAAAAAAACAAACAATATGAAAAATGATTACGTTCTAATTGGCCAAAAACTAACGATAAAAGCTCCTAACTTATATAAAGTAGATGCTGATGTTGTCGGGGCAATTGATAATAGCACGATTGAATTACTAATAAGTGGTTATGACGAACCTGTTGTCCTAAGAGTGGCGTATGGGACTGGAAAAGCATTCGACCTCTATAGCGGAGCAGTAATCACTATCATTTATCAAGATTCCGCTAACCCCTCATTAATTGAATATCGATTTTAAAGAAACAATAGAAAGCTCTCAAAGAAGAGCTTTCTATTGTTTATATTTTATGGAATAAATATCTTTTCGTCTGTCTTTTAGTTGACGTACTGTTCCTGACTGTCTTTGTCTTCGTAATATTTCTAAATCTACATCACCTATGACTACCATTTCTATATTGGCATTACATTCTCCTACTATTCCATCACGAGCAAATTCAAAATCAGAAGGTGCAAATATGGCTGACTGTGCATATTGAATATCCATATTTTCCACTTGTGGTAAATTACCACATGTTCCTGCGATTACGGTGTAAATTTGATTTTCAACCGCTCTTGCTTGCGCACAATAGCGAACCCGTAAATAACCTTGGCGATCTTCTGTATTAAACGGACAAAAAATAATATTGGCACCTTTTTCTGTTGCAATTCGAGCTAACTCTGGAAATTCGATATCATAACATATTTGAATGGCAATCTTTCCACAATCAGTATTGAATACTCTTACTCGATCTCCTCGACTTATTCCCCACCATTTACGTTCATTAGGGGTAATGTGAAGTTTATATTGTTTTTCAATCGTACCGTCACGGCGAAATAAATAAGCGATATTATATATTTTTTCATCCTCTTCAACAAAATGCGAACCACCGATAATATTAACATTATATTTAACGGCTAAATCCGTAAATAATTGAATGTATTGTTCCGTAAATGCTGTTAAACGTTGCACCGCTTTACTCGGAACTTTTTCATGTAAAATGGACATAAGTTGTGTCGTAAAAATTTCTGGGAAAACCGCAAAATCTGATCCTGCATCCGAAGCAACATCCGTATAATATTCCACTTGTGTTGCAAATTCTTCAAAAGAATTAATTTGCTTCATTTTATATTGGACAACACAAATCCGTACTGGAAAGGAGGTTTTAAAGTGTCGCTTAGACACTGGAACAAAATCTACGTTATTCCATTCCATCAACGTAGCATATTTATTCGACGCAACATCATCCGGCAAATACCCAGGATTAATTCTCATTAATGTAAATTCATTTAACAATTGAAAAGAAAGTACCGGATCGTAAATTTTATGGCGCATTACTTGTCTGACATATTCCCGTGGCGTCATATCTTGCTCGTATTTATGATAATTAGGAATCCGCCCACCGATGATAATACTTTTTAAATTTAATCTTCGTGCTAAGTCTTTTCTAGCTTCATATAAACGATGCCCTACCTTCATACGGCGAAAATCTGGATGGACCATTACTTCAATTCCGTATAAATTGTATCCATCTGGATTATGGTTTGTTATGTAACCTTCATCGGTAATGTCATCCCACGTATGCCGATCATCATACTCATCAAAATTAATAATAAGGCTGGAGCAAGAACCAATTATTTCACCGTCATACTCTGCACAAAATTGTCCTTCTGGGAAAATGGATAAATGACTCTCTAATTGATCCTTTGTCCATGGAATCATTCCTGGAAAGCATGTATGTTGCATCGTAATTATCCGTTCAATATCCTCTTCTTCCATATTCCGAATAATCATTTTCTTTTCAAACTTTGATAAATCTATTTTTGACAAAACCGTCCATCTCCTTTATTTGTCCAAACTATCTACTACTTTTTATTTTCCCTAACTTCAGTATTCCAAAACTCATTCGATTACTATGCTGAATAGTTCATGTGAAAGTGACAATAATAATGGGAAAATGTACCTTCAGGAGGTGCTCTTATGATACTTGGTTGGGATTCTTGGAGTTTAGCAAGATTACTTACGTTATTATTAGGCTTCGGATACTTTACACTATGGATACAAATTTATCTTTGGCACAGTAGAGGAAGATTTCACGCTTGGCAAATGTACATCCCCGTCGTGAGTCTCCCTCTTGCAAGCATCATTGCTATAATTACGGCAATATTCCCATATAATTGGCTCGCTTGGATACATACACTGCTCTCTGTCATCGTAATAGCGGTTGGTTTTTATGGAGGGGTACTTCATTGGAAGTCTATTAACAAACGAACTGGTGGGTTTAGAAAAGAAAATGTAATGGCAGGCCCGCCGATTACACTACCAACTTTTGTAGGTTCAATGGGAATTTTCGCACTCTTAATCATATGGTATTAAAGGGAAAGTTTGACATATTAATGTCAAACTTTTTCTATTTAATACATAAATTACTTTATTGTTTTGTTTATCAACTATACTAAATAAATATTTTTTTCGACAAGTTTCGACAAACTATACATTTTTTTAGTAAACGCTTTACATATTGTTATGTAAGAATCTTTAACTTTCAAATGAATAACAATTCACTGAAAGTTTAAAAATATCTGTGCCGAAACAGTGGGAAAAGTCTGAAAATCATGTGGACAATCTCTTTTTATGGTGCTATATTTTGAATTACTTTTTAATTCATATTTTCATTCATAGGAGGCATACAGCATGATTGACAATCCACTAATCGCTACCACCCTTATCTTTGCACTACTTGCACTTGGAGAATGGATTTCGATAATATCTAGAGCAAGAGTCCCAATGTTACTTACAGCAATGCTTGGATATTTACTATGTGTATGGACAGGAATATTTCCTGCAGATATTTTAGACAAAGCAATGTTCCCTGCTTTAGGAGCACTCTTAATTGGGCCAGCAATTCTTCATATGGGAACTCTAATACCTTTTTCATTATTAAAGAGTCAAATAAAGGCTGTATTAATTTCATTAGGAGGACTAATCACTGCTGCCGCGTTAATTCTCGCTATTATTCCTTTATTTTTTGATTATGCTACAGCAGTTGCAGGATTAGGCCCCGTAACGGGCGGCATCGTTGCTTTAATTATAACGTCTGAAAAGTTAACTGAAATTGGAATGACAAGTTTAATCATCATACCAGCACTTATCGTTGCCTTTCAAGGTGTGGTTGGGATGCCACTGGCGTTAAATTTCATGAGACGCTATTCGATAAAAATAAAAAAGCAAATGGATGACGGTACTTTTATTCCGATGTTAAAAGAAGCTAATGAAGAAAGTGCCGCAACAAAAGAAAATGCTAGTGCCGTAAAATCTAGCTTAACATTAAAATTATTCTTCGTTTTCGTAGGTGCTGCAATTGGTGTAGCACTGGGAGAAATTACTCCAGTACATTACAGCTTATGGTGCTTAGCAATCGGAATAGTAGGTTTAAAACTCCGTATATTTGAACCACGTACATTAGAAAAATCAAATTCTTTTACTATCACAATGATTGGAATTCTTTTCGTTGTTATCGGTACGATGGGTGGAGTTACCCCACAGCAAGTAGTTGAGAACCTTCCTGCTATATTAGCAATTTTAACTATTGGAACGTTAGGCATTTGTATTGGTGGATACGTTGTTTCTAAACTAGTAAAATGGGATCCACTGAAAGGAATGCCTGTCGCATTAACTGCATTATTCGGCTTTCCAGCAGATTACATTTTATGTGAAGAGGCAGCTCGAAGTGCGGCTAGAAATAAAGAAGAAGAAAAAGCAATTTTTGACGAATTAGTTCCGCCGATGTTAATTGGAGGCTTCACTACTGTAACAGTAGCATCCGTTGTGATTGCTGGAATTATTGTTCAAACGTTATAGGAGGAATTACAGATGAAAAAAACTGTTTTTAAAAACGGAGTAGTTATAGATGGAACAGGTGCAGAACAAAAATTAGATTATATTGTCGTAGTTAATGATAAATTGATTGAATACGTTGGGCCTGAAAGTGAGTACACTTCCACTGGAGATGAAACAATTGTTGATGCTCAAGGCGGCACTGTTTTACCCGGCTTTATCGATTCACACGTTCATATGATGTTTGAATACGAACCAATTGAGAAAAGATTAACAACACCATTTTCGATGATGTATTATAAAGCGGAAAAATATTTAGAAAAGACACTAAACGCTGGTGTAACATCTGTTCGTGATGCGCTTGGGGCAGATCTTGGGGTTAAACAAGCTGTTGAACAAGGATATATTAAAGGTCCTCGATTACAAGTTAGTATTAATGCATTAACGATTACTGGTGGTCATGGAGACGGCTATCAAGTATCAGGTCAAGTGTTAGATTTACTTCCCTCTAACTACCCTGGTATGCCAGATGGGCGCTGTGACGGTGTGGAAGAAGTCCGTAAGAAAACAAGAGAAATGTTACGTGCAGGAGCTGAGGTCATTAAAGTGCATGCTACTGGTGGAGTTTTAAGTGCGACAGACCATCCAGAGTTCACTCAATTCTCGTTAGAAGAGCTAAAGGTAATTGTAGAGGAAGGAAAATTCCGTAAAGGTGTCAAAGTAATGGCACACGCTCAAGGAGCAGAAGGAATTAAAAATGCTGTTAAAGCAGGTATTCATTCAATAGAACACGGTATTTTCCTTGATGATGAATCGATTCAATTAATGGTTGAAAACGGAACTTACTTAGTTCCAACGTTACTTGCACCTGTAGCTGTTCTTGAAATGGCTGACGAGCTTGGTATGCCTCAATCTGCAGTTAAAAAATCACTAGAAGTAATTGAACAACATAGAGAAAGTTTTGCTCGTGCATATAAAGCCGGTGTAAAAATCGCGATGGGTACTGACGCTGGCGTTATGCCACACGGGATAAACCTTCGTGAACTTGGCCTTATGGTCGATTATGGAATGACACCAATGGATGCCATTGTCGCATCGACTAAAACTGCCGCGGAATGTCTCGGTTGGGAAGATAAAGTAGGAACGTTACAAGAGGGCAAACTAGCTGACATCATTGTTGTGAAAGGGAACCCGCTAGACGATATTTACTCACTAGCAAACACTGAAAACATACAAGTTGTAATGAAAGATGGGCAAATCGAAAAGAACTTAGTGTAATAATTCGATCAAGCAAGTGGGGAAAATTAAGACTTTTTTCCTCACTTGTTTTTTATTTTAATTTAAAGTTGTTACAATTTTTAATAGCATATTATTTTCGGTATCTTTTTTTGCGGTCATTCACCCTTTTACTTGTGGAAACCCATCTTTTATTAGCGGTAAGCCCTTTTTATTGGCGGTAACCACTCTCTTATTTGCAATAACTCCCTTTTATTTGCCGTAACCATCCTTTTATTTGCGATAACCCCACAGGCTATCCTCAAGGTAGATAAGCCACCTAAGATTCTCCAACCAGTTTTGTATGAAAACACCTAATTTGAAGTAGACTTGTTATAAGGGATACATTCCCAATTAAGAAAGAAGGTGCTCACAATTGGAACATCCAAAATCTCCTCATTACGAAGAATACAACGTAATGGATCAATTCCACGAATGGGACGTAATCACGCAAAGAGTCATACGTAATAGACTCGCTGCCAGTGATGTTTCTTTCTTTACACCAGAAGAACAAAACACCATTATCGCTCTTTACCCTATTATTTTCCCATCTCATTTAGGAGATATTGGTGTAAACGTGCTTGCCCTTTTGGATCAACGAATGCGAGAAAATAAAATAAACGGCTATGTAAAAGGCACAACATTACAAAAAGTAGATGTAATACGTACAGGATTACGATATGTTGCTACCGAATGCTATACGCAATTTCACCATCCCTTTTCTACTTTGGAGAAAAAACTACAAATCTCATATGTTGGACAGTTAGTTGAAAACATAGGCTCTAGTGAAGTCTGGATAAAAATAACGCCAAAGTTATTTTTCACTACTTTTACATATGAACTACTTAAAATTATATACGCAGACCCTTCCGTTTGGTCCGATATTGGCTTTGGTGGCCCTGCGTTTCCAAGAGGCTATTATACGTTCGGTTTTGATCAATTTGATCCGTGGGAGGCGCCTAATAATGAGCAAAACAAAAATCATTGATGTTTGTATTGTTGGAGCTGGTGCTAGTGGTAGTGTGATTGCCAGCGAGCTTAGTAAAAAAGGGCTTTCCGTTGTTTGCATAGAGGCTGGTCCTAAAAGGTTGCCAGTTAACGACTTTGCTAGTGACGAATTGGAGATGGAGAAGCTTTTTTGGAATGACCCACGAATTAGCTTAGGCAGTGACCCACTTGATTTAGCAAGAAGTACTTCCGGGAAAGGTGTAGGTGGGAGCGCAGTCCACTATACGGCTCAACTATTACGATTTCATCACTCAGACTTTCGAGCATACACGTTTGAAGGGGTTGGAGAAGATTGGCCGATATCTTATGAAACATTACAACCTTATTACGAAAAGTTAGAAAAAGAGCTGCTGTTATCGGGGCCAATAGACTTCCCGTGGGAGCCATACGGTGGGAAGTATCCATACCCACCACACCATGATTTAAGTAATAACACCTTAAAGTTTAGAGAAGGATGTGAAAATGCTGGATTACAGCATTCCGTTTCCCCACTCGCTATTTTATCAGCTCCACATGAACATCGAGCTCCGTGTACCAATCGGGGGTTTTGTGAGGAAGGGTGTATGCCCGATGCAAAAACGACACCTTTAAACACATTCATTCCGAAAGCTATAAAATACGGTACAAAAATTATAACAGATGCTATGGTAAGCCGTATCGATGTCGATTCCCATGGGAAAGCGCGCGGTGTTGAATATATTAAAAATAATGAAACACATTTCCAAGAAGCTCGTCTTGTTGTGCTTGCAACTTATGCAGTTGAAACACCTCGACTGCTTCTACAAAGTGCAAATTCCAACTACCCAGACGGAATTGCCAACAGTAGTGGTTTAGTCGGAAAATATATTATGACAAATTTAAATGATAAAATGATTATTAAATTCGATGAAGAAATTCGTATGTACCGTGGTAATCCAGTACAAGCATTAACATTAGATCCTTATGAGTATGGTAAAACTTCTAACTACGCTAGAGGGTTTATTATGAATTCTTACGGATTACGACCGATGCGACTAGCTTCTCTATTTTTTGAAAACGAACCTTCCCTTTACGGTGAAGAATTTAGAAGCCGAATGTTAGATTATAATTACTATGGAAGTTTCGCCATGTTAGGAGAAACATTACCACAGAAGGAAAACTGTGTTACTTTAAGTGAAAAGAAAGATGAGCACGGTCTTCCTATACCAAAGGTTCAACATTCTTATGGTGAAAATGATATAAAAATTCGCGAAGCTGCTCGAGAACTTCTATCTCAAATTGGTCAAGCATCTGGTGGCAAACCACTCTACCATTTAAAGGCACATGCACACTTAATGGGTGGATGTCGAATGGGTACTGACCCAACCAATTCAGTAGTGAATAGCTACGGTCAGAGTCACGATATTCCTAATTTATTTATTGTAGGCACACCGACATTTGTCACTGCTCCCTCTGCAAATCCTACATTAACTGTATATGCATTAGCATTAAGAAGTTCGGAATTTATACTGGAAGAATTAAAGTTGCAAAATATTAGCTAAAAGAGGCTCAAACAAGACTAAAATGATCAATTAATAAACGAACAATTGGAGATTTAGCGGAGGAAATATACGTAGACTCCAGCGGGAGGAAAGGCATAGGTGAGAAGATAGCAGTGCGAAGCACGAGGAGGCTCACCAGCTACGAAAAGTGAAGGCGGCTCGACCTGGCCCGACAAGCATAAGCCAGTCACTTCAGTTGGGCGCTCTTTGCCCAACTGAAGTGACTGGCTTATGTCTCGAGGGCCAAGCCGCCGTAACTAGACACGCCCGCGGAAAGCGAAGTATATTTCCGGAGCGGGTCTTCCCCGAAAATCATTGTTCGTTTTTTAATTTGATTAAATAGTCTAGTCCCAACCTATTTCTTAAATTGTCAAAAAACAGACAAACAATTTATCATCGTAAGTTTTTTCCTTTGCATCATCCTATTACTCTATACTATAATTTTCAAGAAGATAGATGAAAGAAGGTTAAATAGTGAATCATACAAAGCTCGTGGAAAACCTTTTATTCGGAGCATTCATCGTCGCTCTAGTTGCAATGCTCGGAAGTTTATACTTTTCCGAAATACTATTATTTATACCTTGCGACCTCTGTTGGTACCAACGTATTTTAATGTATCCGCTTGTTATTATATTAGGTATAGCTGCAGTCAAAAAGGACGCAAACATTACAACATATGCTCTACCCTTTTCTATTATCGGGATTGCAATATCTTCCTACCATTATTTAATCCAAAAAGTGCCTATTTTTGCAGATAACGCATTAGAATGTGGTATTGTCCCATGTACTGGACAATATATTAACTTGTTAGGTTTTATCACTATCCCATTTTTAGCACTCATCGGTTTTATATTAATTACAATACTATTATTACTTGTTAGAAAGTATAAGAAAGAAGGAAAATAATATGAAAAAAATAATTGCTATTATTTCAGTTATTGTCGTCGTCTTTGGTGCAATTGCATTCATAACAAACTATCAACAAAAAGAACAATCAAAAGGAAATCCTTATGGAAAAGATGTTGTTCATCCAGAAACTGTTAAAATATTAGGAAACCCATTATACGAAAACGTTATACTACCAGATGATTTAGAAGAAAACTTAAATAACAATGTTCCAACTACTGTTTACTTTTTTGCGCCTGATTGTCAGTATTGCCAATTAACAACTCCTATTCTAGTTCCTCTTGCAGAAGAAATGGATGTTAATGTCCAATTATATAACTTACGTGAATTTGAAGAAGGTTGGAATGACTATGCTATTCGAGCAACACCTACCCTTATTCATTTCGTTGATGGAAAAGAAGTTAACCGTGTTGAAGGTTACCAAGAAGAACCTGTATTTGAACAATGGCTAGAACAAATAAAAGAAGAGACTGCTAGCGAAAGCTAATAGTCTCTTCTTTTTTACTAGTATTTTAAACTAAGTATTCATTTGCTGCTTTCCCGTATTTCGTAAATGAATACGGTGTATTATTTTGTTTAATAAATTGCTCCAGTGGAAATGGAAAATGGAAACCATACTCTTCTAACATCGTAACATTTCTATTAAAAATAGTACGGTGTTTAGCAGTTACCGTTTCTTCTTGAATGGCTTCAATAACAGCAATTATAGATTGAAGGCTTGAGATGATATAAAATGCTTCCCTTAACGTCCCATTGTAATACGTAAATGTCTCATTAATTCCTTTCGTATGTATAGACCCTACCGTTAAATCCAGCTTCTCCATATCTCGGTCTGTTACATAATGAGGAAGTACGTCGGTTAATAAATAGTAAATTAGTTCATCAATATGATCCTCCTGTTCAGGAGTTGATGCATATACGACTTTCACAGTGAAACCCACCTTTGTTATCTTTTCTTTATTCAAGATTACCATATATAATAAAGGAATTAAGTAGGTAGTTACTGGAATCTTAAAGGTCAGAATTATACCAATTATTGAAAGGTGAAGATAAATGAAAATTTCCATCCGTGGTCATATGATAGAGATAGTTTGCAGTCAGCCATTTACGCAAAGGTCGTTGCAAGACTTTTTAAAGCATGATATTGGTATTCCTAAAACATTACTACACGAAATCCGAATGAGCAAAACTGTAAAAGTTAATGAGGAAGAACCAAACTGGGTAAAGCCATTAAATGAAAATGATCGCATTACATTTAAAGTGATTTACGACGAGACAATTACTCCTCCTCCCACTAAGATGAACATCGATATTTTAATGGAAGACGAAAACCTATTAATCATAAATAAACCATACGGAGTCGATACTCATCCTTCATCTGAAAGAGATACAACTTCCCTGTCAAACGGGGTAGCTGCGTACTTTCACCATCAAGGAATTCGACAAAAGGTCCGCCATATACATCGGTTAGATAGGGATACGAGTGGGACCATTTTATTTGCAAAGCATGCTTTAAGTGGAGCGATTTTAGACCGGTCTTTAGAGAGAAGAGAAATAACAAGAACGTATTTAGCGTTAGTTGAAGGTACTGTAACAACGAAAAAAGGAACAATTAATAAACCTATTGGGAAAGACCGCCACCATTCCAATAGAAGAGTAGTTGCAAAGACTGGTCAAAAAGCAGTTACTCATTTTGAAGTATTAGAGCAATTTTCAAAAGATAATTGTACTTTAGTTAAACTAACATTAGAAACAGGAAGAACTCATCAAATAAGGGTACATATGAGCAGTATCGGGAATCCACTCGTTGGGGACCAATTATATGGAGCAAAAACGAAAAATGGAGGACGGCACGCACTTCACGCATGGCACATTACCGTCCTTCACCCATTTGACAATACATCTTTACATGCTAAAGCGCCTATCCCGGAAAGCTTTTGTCCTCCTTTGTTGCTTAAAAAAATAAAATCAAATTTTGAATAGGTCTCACCCTTGTATACCTTCCGAAAGGATAAGCACATATCCGAAATGGAAGTATTCTTTTCAAATGTTACTTGATATCAACGTGACCAAATTTGATGTCGCAAAATTAAAAGTATATAATCTTGTCGCCTATTTTTCACACTTTCCGTATCTAACCAATAGAATGGTAAAAAGGAAAGGTGAAGAGATATGTATGATTATGTCCTACTGTTACACATATTCTTAATGATTTCCTCTATATTTTTAGGATATTTCTTCATTGTAAAATACGGTCAAAATGTTAGGACGTACCAATTCCATGTCCTATACAGTTTTACTGTTTTGTTTTTTACTTGGTTGCTAACATTTGTATGTTGGTTTTGGTTAATGAGGGGACACGATATTTTTTTACTAATAGGTGGCACCCTAGTTACAATTGTAACAGCACTGTTTTGTAGTCTCGTTTTGTTAGCATCCATAGTCGTGAAAAAAAATATAATCGTTGAGCAAAATGAGAAAAAACTAAGGTGAAAATACCTTAGTTTTTTCTTATTAATAATATATTAATGTACGATAGCTAGTGAGAAACGCTGTGGTCCAGATGGAACGTTATACGCTTGAACCTCAATTGTATACGTTCCAGATTGCGGAGCGTTTATAAATACGTTCTCAACATTGTTGCGACCATCCCAATTATTATCATAAGGATAACTAAAATCATTACCTACATATTTTTGTCCATTCGGAGCAGTAATAACTAGATCTAAATCATTAACTAGTGTATAAGATGCTGTTGTACTTCCAGGTGCATCTGTCCATACTAACGAGATTTTTAATGGTTTACCCGCTTGCGTTTGGAACGAATACGTTGCTTTTTGTCCTGTTGTTAATGCAGTTGCTTCATTGACATACGCTACATTTAACGATTTATCTAAAGTAACACGCCCCCAGCCTTGGTCACCACTTGGATATCCTAAACCAACATCAGTAGCCCCAGCGATAAGTGTAGCTTTTATTAAGGAAGGTTTAGGTGTAATTCCTCTATTTTTTATAAAATGCTCGCGTAATTGCGCGACATTCCCCGCAACTATAGGTGTCGCCATAGAGGTACCGCCCATATACGCATACTTACTGTTATAATTCGCCCAAAACGAAGAGTCTGGTGCTAAAGAAGAGCGTGCTGATAATATAAATGTTCCAGGAGCTGTTACGTCTGGTTTAATTCGTCCATCTCTCGTAGCTCCTCTCGATGAAAATTGTGCGATATGATTAGGGTTATCTGCAATTGAACCGAAACTTGGTCGGTAGTTTTCCGTTGCGCCGACCGTAATGGCATTTTTCGCTGTCCCTGGAGCGCTAATTGTTCCAGAGTTAGGTCCTTCATTTCCAGCTGCAAAAAGTACCGTCATATCATTGTTTCGAACATACTCATCCACTTGTCTCGAGTTAGCAGTGTACGCTCCATTTACTGGGGCCCCCCAAGAGTTAGTATGAATTCTAGCGCCAGCATTCCAAGCTTGACTAAATAACGTATTTAAATTCGATGGTAATCCTCCTAATCCTCCGCTGCTATCCATAATAGATTGGAAGACTAAGTTAGCTTGCGGAGCCATTCCTTTATTTAAAGCATTACCAAGTACAGAACCAGCTACATGCGTACCATGCCCATTCGGATCATTTGCATTGTTAGTTCTTCCTAACGCGTAAAGAGCTGTAATTTTCCCACGGAATGCTTCATGCATAGAACTATCGTTACGACCTGTATCTAAACCCGTATCCGCTACTGCAACTACTTGACCTTGTCCATATAGTCCGTAATTGTTTTGTGCAACGTCTGCTTTTACTATTCCTCTTGCTACATCATTCATTAGCTCATACTCAGGCTTTGGCGAAATATAAAGAACTTCATTATTAGCAGCATGCTGAACAATCTCATCTAAACCGTTAAATTTCATGTTTTTGTTTTCGTGTTTTGTATTTAAAATAACCGCTTGAACTAGCTGAGAAGCTCCTTTCGTTAAAAGCGCAGGGTCAATTTTATAAAATGGTAAAAATGGTTGTACATTCTCAACCGAATGCAAAGAACTTATATTTTTAGTAGCACCACTATATTGTACAATAAAAGCATAATCTGGAATGTAATCTAGAATCGATACTCCTAGAGACTCCAATCCTTTTCTCTCTTCTTCTGAAATAGGTCCAGTAAATTGTACGATGTATAGTTCGTTATTTTTCGAGACTGCTTCTAACTTCTTTTGAATACCTTTAGGAATATTAATATTTTCCGTATCTACTAGAAAGGATGCCTCCCCGCTACTTACCGGTTTAGCCAAACTAGCATTTTCTAAACTTTTCACACCATTAAAATTCACTTGAAAATCTGCCCCACTAGTTGGTGAACTAACCATAACTGATGCTAAGATAGCAGCGGAAGCAACTACTGATAGCACAACTCTTTTTTTCCCCTTCATTTCTCCTCAACTCCTCATCTTCATTCATTAATAAGATAGCATAGGAGAAACCTTTTCCGGTATTGGGAAAATTCAGTCTATTAGTATGTCATACTATTACTTTTTTTCACCCTATTTTCCCAATGGAAAAAGAATGACAGTTTACTATAAACAACGAAAAAGACATTGTTTCTCTTAGGAAACAATGCCTTGCCTCATTATCCAAAATGTACTGGATCAGGATGCTCTTCTAAAGCAATTAATGATTGATTCGCATTATGGTCTACAAGCTGCACTCCTAATGATAGAGATATAACAAGCCCTGCACCTACCAACGTTTTTAATAGTTTATGCATCATATTTCCTCCTTAAAATTTATTTTATTTCCTTATAACATAAAGAATAATAATAACTTGCCTTTTTATATTTAAAACATTGTTCAAAATGTAAAGCTAACCTTTCACTAAATTTAAGAATTAGCTCTTTCATATGGTGCTTCCGATAGTATGGTAAAGCTATTTCTAAAAAATAGGTATCTAGCTGTTCATATTCCTTTGTTAGTAAATAGTTCATCAAATGAAAGGAGATACTATATTTTTTGTATTCTTCCTTTTCTTCTAGGAGGGTTCTTCCTAGCTCAAGCCAATTAAAAGAATGCTCTAAATCTCCTAACTGGTAGTACTCATCAACAATTGAAAAAATAGTATTTAATTTGGACAAGACCGATACATTTTCTTTTAATTTATAACTTTTTTGAAATTGTACTAATGCCTTTTCATGCTGTTTTTGATCGGAAAATAACTTACCTAAATTATGACAAATGGTAGCTTGTAATACCTGATTATTTGATAATTCAGCTATTTTCCATGCCAATATATAACTCTCCTCAGCTTTATCGTATTCTCCAATTCTTCGATAACTAATCCCAAGAAGAATTTGACACTCTGCACTTCGTGTATAATTGTAGGTTGATTGATATATTAATAGAGATTCTTTCGTATAAATAATACTTATCGGCACCCTCATTAACTGACTATAGGCAAGCCCTAATAAATAATAGATATCCGCTTTCTCCGTCTGGTCTAAGTCTGTACTATGGTGCAAGGCTTTCTCCGCTTCTTTTAACTTTTCAATGGAATCATGAAAGTTATTTTTTATATAAAAAATGATAGATTGAAACTTATAATAAAAATATGTCATTTTCAAATCGAAGGTAGCTTGATATTGTTCCAAATTACTTAATTCCAATTCAACCTCATCGAACTTCCTTAATAAAATAAAATATCTCGCTTTAAAAAGTGAAAAATAAATATACGTTTTTAATGATTGAGTAGTAATCAACGGTTCCAGCTTTTGAAATAAAATTCTACTCTGCTCAGCATTACCATCTCTAACTGAGTAATACCAGTTAAACATTTGTTGTAACAATGATTCATTTTCTTGCTCAAACAAATCTACTTCTAATCTTTCAGAAAGTAATTTTAATACTTCCAAACTAGGAGTCGTGATATTGTTTTCAATTTTTGATAAATAAGAAACCGATATGATTCCTTGTGCTAATTCTTCTTGTGTAAAATTTCTACGGAGCCGAAAAAATTTAATTTTACTTCCTACGTCCATTATATGTATCCGTTGTTCTACCGTCATAACGCCTTTTCCTTCCTTTATAAACTGTCTATTTTTTAAAATTTATAAAGACAATTTTATATAATGGAATATTTTAAAAATTGAAACAAAATATCTTCCCTTTATTATATGGTCTTTATCATACAAATTTAAGTAGTTTTTTTATTCTTCTAAGCATAGGAAATTTTTACTAAAAAAATGTTTATTTAGGCTAAATTTGCTATGTCCTCCAGACCCCGAACAAGTGAAAGCGAGGAGGAGACTCAAGCCACGCTCATGGCGACGCACATGATGTGCTAGTGTCGACCGTGCGACAGGACGTCGCGGTACGGTAGACAAAGCGAACACCGCAAGTGAAACGGACAAACCTTTAACCAACTTCTTAATTTCAAGATAGACACCCATGTACCTTTTTCACTTTCTTTGCCGAATTCACACTACTTTTGTCAGCCTGAAAGGAAAATGAAAACCTCTGTGTAATTATTATTTAAGGAGGGATAAATGTTGAGGCAAATGAAAACAAATGAGATTGCTGATGAGATTGGAGTTTCGCCACGGACAGTTCGAGATTGGGTGAAAAGATATAAAATCCCTTGCAATAAAAATGCATTTGGCCATTATGTTTACAATGAACAAGCTGTACAAAAAATTAAAGAAATTAATGGTGAAGACGTCACAACAACTACTAAACAATCCCGACAACTAATAAAAGAGAGAGAAGAGGAGAATGTCACAACCATGGATCAACTAGAAAAAATTTTATCACGACTAAAAGTAGCAGAAATACAAATTCAACAAAAGGCAGATGATGTTGTATCCTATCAACTTTTACAACAAAGAAAAGAAATTGAAGAACTGTCTTCTAAAGTAGAAACGTTGGAGACAAAGTTAATAGAAATGGAAGAAAAACTTCAAGCTTCTAAACCGAGGACTACCCAGATTCAAAACCCACTGCCATTAAAACCGAAAAGACGAGGAATTGCAAAAGCTATTTTTAGTATCTTTTAAAAATAACGGCATACAAAGTTGTTGCCGTTATTTTTTCTGCCTATTTTCGATTTTTGCTAATACATCTCGAAAAGCTTCGATCAATTCAATCTTATCATCATTAGGAAGGTTCGAATCGATAATACGGGCAACAGCTAGTGAAAACTTTTCATGTATCGTCTTCCTTAACCTTGGATGTGTTAACTCATCATTTAATTCCCTCTCTAGGAGCAGTTGAAAATGCTCTTGTTCAGCTACATTGTCAAGCTCGACCTTCCGATTATTCCAAAGATTTAAATAGTTTTGTAATAATTTCATAAAATAATTCTCCTAATCTTTTTTCGAAATATATTGAAAAATATAGAAATTACCAGTTTTTTATGGTAATTTGATTACATGATAGACAACAATAGTTAACTTAAAAAGAAATGTAAGGTGACAAACATGATTTACATAAAAGATTTTATTTTGCATCTTTTCTTTATTCTCTTTCCCATTTTACTTTATCATAGCATTACATTTTATCGGAATGAAATCATTAACGAATCGATGCAAAAAATGTACTTATTTATAAGCTGTTCTATATCTTCCATCATGTGTATGCTGTTTCCAATATTCGTTCATGCTGGTGTAAATTTTGACTTGCGTGGCATTCCAATCATAATAGCTATATTATATGGAGGGTACTTATATGGATTTTTTACGATTGTAGTTTTACTACTTTTTCGTTTACTTATTGGTGGGTATGACGGAATAATTTCAACGTTCATCGCTACCCCTCTATACACAATCTTACCTGCATTTCTTTACCCATATTGGGCTGATTTTAATAAAAAAATCAAGTTTGTTTCATCATTTTTTATTATTTCCATTAAATTTTTAGCTCTTTATTTTGTAATTTATTTCGGACATTCCTTCCTTCAATTTCAATACAATCATCTTTTTGAAGATTTCCGTTATGCAATTTTACTAGGGGTATTTAGCTTTATCACTATCGTTCTAGCCATTTTTTTATTAGAGTATTTTCTAGATATTGCAGCAATCCAAAGACAAGTGCAAAAAACAAAACGTCTTTCTATGGTATCTAGCTTGGCCGCAAGCGTTGCGCATGAAATTCGAACACCTTTAACTGTCGTTAAAGGTTTTTCTCAACTATTAGGTACTGAACAAAATAAATCGAATAAAGAATTCGTTCCTATTATTCTACATGAATTAGATCGGACGGAAGAAATAGTACAAAATTTTTTAAATTTAGCTAACAATAAAGTATCTGAAATGAAATCAATATCTTCAATAGAGCTTATTGATTCATCAATCGAAGCATTAACAACTTATTCATCCAATAGTAAAGTGCCGATTGATTGTTTTCACGAAAAAAACTATCGATTAAAAGGAGATTTTGCACCTTTATGCGAGGCACTTATTAATATTTTAAAAAATTCAATTGATGCTGTAAGTAACCCACATGGCAAAGTGACAGTTAAATGTTTTATGAAAAATAAAAACGTTATTATACAAGTTAAAGATAATGGTGTTGGCATGACCTCGGAACAAATAGAAAGACTTGGTGAACCAGCCTACAACCTTATTGAAAAAGGTACTGGTCTTGGCCTTATGACGGCTTTTTCCATCATCTATGCTCATGGGGGAGACATTCAATTTAAAAGTAAAATAAACAAAGGTACAGTCGTAACAATTTCCATACCTGGCTACAAAAAAGGAGCATAGTTTTTAAAAACTAGCTCCTTTCCTTATTATAAGTTTGCTACTGCACTTGCTGGAATAAATATATAAACAAGTATCGCTAAAATAAAACAATAAATAGAAAAATAAATTAGTTTACTTCTCTTTAAGAAGTCGATTAACCAAATAATACCTAACCAAGAGAAGATGAATGTCACGATGAACGCGACGATTAATGCGGGCACCCCAACTTCCGCAAACGCTCCTCCTGAAATATCTTTAAATGCTAATACAGATGAACCTAAAATAACAGGTACTGATAGTAAAAATGAATATCTTACAGCAGTTTCTTTATTTAATCCTGATAGTAAAGCAGCTACTAACGTAGAACCTGAACGAGAAATTCCTGGAAAAACCGCGATAGTTTGTCCAATACCAACGATAACAGAGTCTTTCAACGTCATATCTTTTTCCGTTCTATTTCCATCTTTATGCAAGCGCTCAATGTAAATTAAGGCTAAACCAGTGATCGTTAACGTAATAGAAATAGTTAATGGACGTTTTAACGTTTCACTAAAAGCATCTTCTAACAGTATGCCTCCGACGCCAGTAATAGCAGTCGCAACAACAATGTAAATGGCAAACCAAAAACTTGTTTTATTCTCTGCAGTCTTTTCTCTAAAGTAGGCAAAAAAACCGGTAATGATGGAAATAATATCTTTTCTAAAATAAATAATAACAGCTAAAATGGATGCTAAATGAAGAAAAATTTCAAATGATAAACCTGGTAAATTATAACCTAAAAGGTATTGAGTGATAACTATGTGCGCTGTACTCGAAATAGGTAAGTATTCCGATATTCCTTGAACTATACCGAAAATAATCGCTTCTAAAATGGACATATTGTTCTCCTCTGTATATAAAAATTGCAAAATCTTTTTCCATTGTAACACAAACTTTATATCTTTTATTTTACATTTTAATTAATATTTTGCTTATCTTTTTTGACTTCCTTGAAACAGAGTGGCGGTTTAAATTAATCCTTCCTCTACAAAACAGGTAGTACTCCCCACTTTGTAATAACAAAAAAAAGAGGCTGAGACAAAACTAAAATGATCATGATAAAAAACGAACAATCGCAGAATTAGCGGAGGAAATGTACGTAGACTCCTCGAAAAATGCCTCCGCATTTTTCTTCGTGCGATGTTTCGCTGCCGAAGCCTTCCTTGTCCTGCGGGAGCAAAGGCATAGGTGAGAAGATAGCAGTGCTTTAGCACGAGGAGGCTCACCAGCCGCCCGCGGAAAGCGAAGTACATTTCCGGAGCGGGTTATTTCCACTCTACTATTTTTTGTTCGTTTTATACTTTGATAAAAATAGTTGTGTCCCAACCTCGACTTTAGCTATTCGTCGCTAGAATGTCGATTGGTCCTCCTTGGGCTGCTATGTCTTGAAGATAAAATAGGTTTATAGGAAACATTGGTAGTCCGACGACGTAGGGGCTTAGTTCGTATGCTTGGAAATATATAACGATTGTTTTATCTGCTATATAAAAATATTGGTTCGGGTTGATATTTTCAAAAGGCTCTAACGTTGGAATTTCTCTTCTTCTAATCTGAGCTCGAACTTCGTTAGATATTCTTTCTACATAATTACTGTTTGGACTAAACAAATCTGGTAGCGAATATTGTTTTCCTGTTACTGTATTAAACGTGAGTGATTGAATAACCGTTAAGCCATGTGCTGCTCCTTCTATATACGTATAATTACTTATGGCAATACTTAAAATTCCTCTTTGATTATTTTTCACTTCAAACGTACTAACTACTTCTGCTCTATCTTTATTTTGGAAATAACCTTGGGAAACTAATAGATGATGGATTACATTTTGTAGTCGATGATTAATAAAATGTTGTACTTGACTATTTTTCAATCCACTAACGATTGGAAAATATATTGTCGCTTTAGGAGATAGTCTCCACACTTGGGTTCGTACAATAGCCGGCGGAGTAAATAGTGCCATACTTTCACCTCTTTCGTTAATTATTTCATATATATTCCGAATAATGATGGAGAAGAAGAGAGATAAAGATAAAGATAAAGATAAAAAAATAAAAAAGCCCAATAGCGATTTGCTATTAGACTTTCATCTTTTCTTCATTGTTCGTTTGAAAATATGATTTAACGATGAGGTGTAGTATATCTTCTGTCATATTTAAATGCTGTAAATTTGAATCTTTTAATAATTGTTGTGTATTTTGGTCGTGAAAGATGATGTTACGATCTAAATATGGCTTAAAGACACTAATCATTTCATTCATTTGCTTTTCTAACGGATTGAGTTCGTACTGACTATTAAACTCATATATTTGCAAATTATTAAACTGAAGGTAATGTTTAATAACATTTAGTATTTCCATATTAGTGGAAGGATTAGGATTTGTTATAAAGTAAATCATATTTTTCTCAGCTTTTTGACTTCCTAATGCGAGTATATCTGCTACATAGTCAACAGGTACAAGATTAGAAGTTCCATCACTTGAGCCAATTAAGTGAATTTTTTCAGTTAAAAGGCCTTTTCTTTCTAACCGTTTCTTGAATAAATCTAATCCACGCATAAACCCATACAACGTAAATTGCGAATTTGCCTCACCTGTTTTGGAATCTCCTACGATAATACTTGGTCGAAAAATACTTACATCCATTTTGTCAGCGTACTCAAACACCGCTCTTTCTGCTAACGCTTTACTCTCTTCATATGGATTATAATATGTTTGTCCTATTGGGGACAGTTGTTCAAATCCTTCGTCGCTTGTTCCTACAGTATATGCTGTGCTTACGTGAAGAAACTTTTTAACTTTAATTTTGTGAGCAAAACTAAGCGCTTCTTTCGTCCCTCCAAAGTTTGTTGCCATCAATTCTTCTCTTAACTCCACATCAAACTTTACAAGCGCTGCCAAATGATAAAATACATCTATTTTATTTTCCAGATATGTTACATCGTCCTCAGATAACCCTAAGTTCTTTGCTGTTATATCTCCTTGAAAAATCGTAATCGATGCATCTTCTGTTGAACATAGTGTCGATAGAGTACTTTCTGCCTTTTTTATATCTCTAGCTATCAAGTAAATAGCATGTCCTTCAAGTAGAAATTGTTTTATCAGCTTGCTTCCTAAAAAACCAGTTGCTCCAGTTAAAAATATATTCATTGGTGCCTCCTATACTGTCGGGTTACGTTTAAGTTTAATATAGATAGGAGTATCTATCAACATAAGTATGTATATTAGTACTGGTACTTAAAGGGATTAGTTATTTGCAAGTGCTTTAGCTTTCTCTGTACAGACATCCATCGCAGAAAGAACAGCTGAACGTAATCCTTCTTTTTCCAAAGTTAATACTGCTTCAATTGTCGCTCCACCTGGTGTACAAACTTGGTCTTTTAATTCTCCTGGGTGCTTTCCTGTCTCTAATACCATTTTCGCTGCACCTAATACTGCCTGTGCCCCTAGTTTATATGCTTGGTCTCTTGGAATCCCTTGTTTAACTGCCCCATCAGCAAGCGCTTCAATAAACATATATACGTAAGCTGGAGAAGATCCACTTATTGCTGGAATTGCATCCATAAGCCCTTCATTCATTACTTCAGCTTGACCAAACGTTTCACATAGCTTAACTACTAGGTCAAGCTCATCAGTAGTAACATATCTGTTAGGTGTAATTACACTCATTCCCTCCCTCACTAGAGAAGGTGTGTTTGGCATTACTCTAATTGCTTTTACTCCGTTATGAAAACCGCTCTCCAAATACGACAACGTAATGCCCGCAGCAATCGTAATTACAATAACATCTTTTTTCACATAATCTTTTATTTCATCGATTACTTCTTTATGAACATCAGGCTTTACAGCAAGAAATAATATATCAGCATTTTTTGCAACTTGCTTATTATCTCTTTCGATTTTTATGTTAAAAGTCTTTTTTACAAATTGCCTCGTCTCTTCTGTTCTTGCGCTTGCGATTATTCGCTCACGATCGACAATTCCTGATTGAATCATTCCACCTATTATCGCTTGAGCCATTTTCCCACAGCCTATAAATGCTAACGTTTTATTCATTTTTCGTTCACTTCCCTTTTTTCTCTTGACTTGTATTATACAAAAGGGTGTTAGATTACACAAAAAAATCGTCCAGAAATAGATTCCGGACGAAGCTATCTAATTAAACTATTGCAATGCTTTCTCTACATCAATAACGCCATTTCCATAATAAAAACTGCTTCCTAAGTTTGTTGCTGTTTCACGTAATTTTTCTCTAACTTGCACATTCGTTAAAGTTGGATCTTGTGCTAATAATAAAGCTGCAGCACCTGCTACATGAGGTGAAGCCATAGATGTTCCATTTAAAGAACCGTAACTATTCCCAGGCAATGTACTTAAAATATTTGCACCTGGAGCCATCACTTCCAATTGGCTTCCGACGCTAGAGAAAGATGCTCTTCTATTATTTGAATCTACTGCTCCTACCGCAATAACAGAGTCGTAGCGAGCTGGATATCCAATCGTATTAATAAGCCCAAAGAAATCTCCACTATTTCCGGCAGCAGCCACTACAACAAGTCCGCTATTGTATGCATTATCAGCAGCCTGCTTTAATGTAGTAGACCCTGAACTTCCCCCTAAACTCATATTAATTACATCCATATTATTTGCAATAGACCACTCTATTCCTTGTGCAATTCCACTTAATGTTCCACTACCGTCAGTGCCTAACACTTTAACAGCATAGAGATCAACGTCATACGCTACACCAAGAACGCCTACTTGATTATTTAAAGCCGCTACAGTTCCTGCTACATGTGTTCCATGTCCATTACCATCCTGAAGTGCATTCGGCTCACCAGCGACGAAACTTGCTCCACCAACTACTCGCAAATCTTCATGGGATGCGTCGATGCCTGTATCAAGTATGGCTACCTTCACGCCATTCCCAGTTACATTTTGTGAATGAGCAACATCTGCTTTAATATGAGGAACACCATACGGTACAGTTTGACTTACGGCATGCATTTTCACATTTTCTTCTATGTATGCCACATTCGGATTTTTCTCTAACGCATTAACTGCTTGCTCTGGCAATGTTACTTCTAATACGTTCATATATTGAAATTGATGATTAATTTGCCCACCAAGATTTTGGACAGTTTGTTTATCATTTGCCCCAACATTCTTCTCAAACCCAATTAAATACTCCTTCATTACTGGCTTCCCATTTGCACTCGCGCTACTTGGAAGTAACACAAAAGATACAACTAAAACTAGGATTGCTAAAACGGAAAGTAACTTAGAACATTTTCTCAAAATAAAACCTCCCCCTTGATTTCTAAATACTCTGACGTATTTAGTTCGTTTTTATGTTAGCATATGTTATCTAACATTGTTATTGGGAAAATAGGGAGGTCCATCATCACGTAAGCCTAAAGAATTCTTCTAACTTTCCCAATGATGCAAATATACATTTTACAAATTTAATGTTTACACTAATATTTCGTTATTTTTTTCCGATATAATTATTAGACTAAAATTTGGGGGACATCTAATGAGCAACTGGTGGAAAAAACAAAATATCGGAACAAAATACTTTACTATTTTCGGAATTACTCTTGCGTTATTTGTTATTACATTATCCATTGTCTTTATGCAGTTTTATCGATTAAGTGGTAATGTTGAAAAAATGGACCAAGCTAGTAGGCAAGAAATTTTGTTAACGGAAATGGGATCTATCGTTAAGGAAAAGACAATAAAAGCATACAGTTATCAATTTCAACCGAACGAAACGACTGTCAAACAATATGAAGAGATTTCAGCACACTTAACTACTTTAGAGGAAAATGTGGAAGGTATCATTCTTTCATCACAAGCAGAAGCTTTTGAACAGTATAAAACGATTAACAACCAATTTAATCATTTATTTTTCAATGAGTTAATTGCAGCTATTTTAATGGATAACGAAATTATCGTTACTAATACATTAAGGCAAATGGAAGTGTTGAACAGCCAAACAATAGATATTTTATATGATCTTCGCAGTCAGTACGAGCAAATGAGACAGGAAAGTAACGAAACGACTTTCTCTAATATAACTAGAAGTGCCATTGTTATTTTGATAGCAACAGTATTAACAATCGCTTTAAGTGGGATCATTATAGTTCGACTAAACCGTTCCATAAGTAACGGGCTAAAAAATGTTGTACATACAGCAAATGAAATTTCAGAAGGAAATTTATCTATTGGCGATATTCAAACATCAAGTACAGATGAAATCGGCCAGCTTAGTACGTCTGTCAATCATATGAAAAATAATTTAAAAGCAATGGTGGAGGAAATTCAACACGTTTCACAAACAGTCACCATTCAAAGCGAAGCACTCAAAGAATCTTCAAACGAGGTGCAACAAGGAGGCGAACAAGTAGCTGCTACGATGCAACAGCTATCCGCAGGTGCTGATCAACAAGCAGATGCTGCTTCTGAAATAAATGAAAAAGTGAATGTGTTTACTAGCCTAATTAGTAACACGAATACATTAGGGGAAGATTGCTTCCAAGCTTCATCTGAAGTTCTCCAATCAACATCTTCTGGTAAAGAATTAATGAAGAACTCAGTAGAAGCAATGGAAAACATTTATGAAAATGTAGAGCAGTCCTTTCAAAAGATTGGTGGTCTGGAACAAAAAACGAAAGAAGTATCTAGTTTAGTCGAAGTAATACAAGGTATTGCTGCTCAAACGAACCTTTTAGCATTAAATGCAGCAATTGAGGCGGCACGTGCTGGTGAAAGCGGCAGAGGCTTCGCAGTAGTTGCGGAGGAAGTAAGAAAGTTAGCGGAACAAGTATCCCAGTCACTTGAAGGAATTACGACTATCGTTAATGGCATTAAAACGGAATCTAAAATTATCTCCGAGTCGCTTACGACTAGTTTCCATCTAGTGAAAGAAGGAACGGAATCAATTAGAATAACGGGCGACACGTTTGGTACGATTCATGAACATATTCAAACAATGGGTGAAAGAATACAAACGATGACGCATAACTTACAAGATGTAACAAAAACTTCTAAAGACATTAATATGTCGATTGAATCCATTGCATCTGTTACAGAGGAATCAGCTGCTGGTATAGAAGAAACAGCTGCAACAATTGAACAATCCAACCATTCTATGGAGGAAATTGCTTCAAGTGCTAAAAACCTCTCTCAATTATCAGAGCAGTTAAATGTATTAGTCACTAAATTTAAATAATAGCGTAAAAAGCAATCCAATTAACTCGGATTGCTTTTTTAATGTGGAAATGGATTAAAAAGTAGAAATAAGCTATTTACGACATATAAGACAAAAATTAATAGTGATACGTACACATATTTAGGAGTATGTGTCGTTTTTCTTAATAAAACGAAAATAACGACTAGGTGCATGATAATGAGTATAAACGTCGAAAAGTAATGGAATATATCTACCGATGATAAAAGTAGTCCCGATCGATAAAAAATATCTGAACTTCCAAGAACGAATAAATTAAATAAATTACTACCTAACACGCTTCCAATAGCTAACGAAGGATTTCCAAGCCTTACAGCAACGATACAACTTACGACCTCTGGTAACGATGTAGTTACGGCAATTAAAAACATTCCTACAAAACTAGATCCTAAACCAGTAATTACTGCTATTTTATCCCCTGTAAGCGTTAAAAGCGTACCAAAAACCATGATGAGTAAGCAGCTAACGATAAACTTTATAACTGTTCCTCGAATAGAATTTCTCTCCATCTTTTCTGGATGAGCTTCTTTTTCTTCTGCCTTTTCACTCGGTATTCTCGATAAAATCCATAATCCAAAGCCATAACCAACTAACAATAAAATAGAATCAAGTCCGATTCCAAAAAAGTGAATATCTGATTGAATGTACAACCCAAATAGTAAATATACGGTTAGGAACAAACTTAAAATACTAGCATATAAATGTTCCTTCGTTTTAAATTGAAAAATGCGTTGCTTTAAGAAGTAAATATTAATAAATGCTAATGTTAATAAATTAAACAAGTTACTACCAAGAATGTTACCTAAAATCATGTCAGGATTATGAATGATAGCCGCTGTGTAACTCGTTGTAATTTCTGGTAAAGAGGTAGCGCCACCTAAAAGGATCGCTCCTAAAAAGGCTCCGCCTAACGTTGTGTTTCGGCTAATATGATCTGCATATTTTGATAATTTCATGGCAATTAGTACTGTAGCTATTACGGAAATAGTGAATAAGAAATAGACCAAGACATTGAGTTCCTTTCTTTCTAAGTGTAAAGATACTTATTAATTATGTAGTTTCATTTTTTGCACGGCACAATTATATTACTACAACCAATTTATGTTAGACTAAAGTTAAGTTTTTTCCTTAAACTAGTTCGTATAGTTCGTATACTTTAACCTAAACTAAAGAACCATAAACCTATAGTTGTTGTTTAAACATACTATTTTCATGTAAAAATAATTGCTTGTATCTACTTATTATTTTATTTTCTATTGTCCGATTACGTGAAAAAACTCCTCTAAAATAGAGGAGTTTTGGATTATGCGGTATAAGATTGTTCCATTTTCACTTCAACTAAAACTTTTTGAATTCTATTTTTACGGACTTCTTCAATTATAATTTCCGCAAAATCTAATTGGATCTTTTCACCCTTTTTCGGTAAATAACCAATTTTTTCAGAAATCCAGCCGCTTAATGTGATGGAACTAGAATCACTAACATCTAAATTTACAACAGTGGAGAAGTCTTCAACGGATGTTTTTCCATCCATTCGGAATTTTCCTTCTTGAAGTACTTCAATTAATAGTATACTTTCATCATGCTCATCCCAAATATCACCGACAATTTCTTCGATAATATCCTCAATTGAGATAATACCCGCTGTTCCACCATACTCATCAATAACAATCGCAAGGTGGTTTTTAGACTTTTGTAGTTCTTTTAAAAGGTTTGAAATTTTACTTGAACCGATGACAAAATGCGGTTTTCTCATTATGTCTGTTAATTCAAAGTTTTTATTTTCTACATATCGCTCGAAAAAATCACGGTGTGATATAATCCCGACAATATTATCAATTGTTCCCTCGTATACTGGAATTCTAGAGTATTTTTCACGTACAAAAGTTTCCTTAATATCTAGTAAACTATTATTTATGGACACAGCAACGACATCAGGTCGTGGTGTTAATATGTCATTTACAACTATATCGTCAAATTCAATTGCATTATGCAATAGTTCTTTTTCTTGAGAGAGAAATGTCCCTTCTTCTTCTCCAATCTCGACTAATGCCTTGACGTCCTCATCCGTAACAGTTGGCTCCATTTCTTTAGAACCTAATACTTTGTTTATGCCAAGCTTTAACTGGACAAAAAGCCAAGTAATCGGATAGAAGAGTTTCATGACCGCCATTAAAGAAGCAGAAATAACTAACAAGTATTTCTCTGCATATTGTTTCGCTAACGATTTCGGAAGAACTTCACCAAAAATAAGAATAAGAATCGTAGTAACAGCAGTTGAAATAGCTAACGTGGTCCCTTGCGAACCAAACAGATCCGTCGCAATTTTTGTTGCAATCGTCGCCATCGCAATGTTTACAATGTTATTCCCAATTAAAATAGTGGATAAACTGTGGTCAAACTTCTCCGTCAATTTAAGCGAACGCTGTGCTTTTACATTTTCATCATCAGCCATATTTCGTAAACGAACTTTGTTCGCACTTGTAATAGCTGTTTCTGATGCAGAAAAATAACCCGAAAGTATTAATAATGCTCCAAAAAAGATTATCGAGTCATAGGGTATACTGTCCAAAATCTCATCACTCTCCTAGTAATCATTAATATAAATATATTCAATTTTAAACATTTTAGCAATAAAAATGCATACTTTTAATATTTTTATTACGTTTATATTGGAATATTTTAGATTTCTTTACAAAATTGTCTCTAATTCAAAAATATCTTCGTTATTAATTTTAGATATATTAAAAACTCAGCCTTTCATAGCTGAGTTTTTGGCATTATTGAAGTGCTCCCTCAATTTCCTTCACCATTTCTAAAACTGATATTAGACCTCCACCGGATAAATACCAATAGTTTGGATCTAAATAAATGATATTACCTTCTTGGTATGCTTTCGTTTTTTCAATTAGCGCATTTTCAACTGTTTGCTTTGCAGAAGATTCACCTGCAACCGCTGCACCTCTGTCGATAACGAATAAATAATCTGGATTTTGCTCTAAAATGTACTCAAATGATACATTCATCCCATGTGTTGAAACTTCAATACCAGCGTCAACTGGCTCAAACCCAAATTCATCATGAATGATACCGAAACGAGATCCTGGGCCGTATGCGCTAATATTCCCTTCATTCGCCAGTATGATTAACGCATTTTTTCCATTTTTAGTTGTTTTTTCACTCAATTGTTCAATCGCGCTCTTAATTGAAGCAAGTTGTTGTTCGATATAACCTTCTTGGTTAAAAATTTGACCTAACGTTTGCATATTACTTTCAAATGATTGTAAGTAATCATTTGTATTAATACCAAGATGAATCGTTGGTGCGATTTTAGATAGCTCATCATATAATTCAGCCTGTCTTGCTGAAATAATGATTAAGTCCGGATTAATTTCACTAATTTTTTCAAAATCTGGCTCTTTTAAAGCTCCTACATTTTCATACTTCTCATCTTCATATTTCGATAAGTATGGCGGAATATTTGCCTGTGGAACTCCAACTACATCTATTCCCATTTTATCTAATGAATCTAAAATACCGAAATCAAACACTACCACTTTTGATGGGTTAATAGTTACAGCTGTACTCCCTAGTTCATGTTCAATTGTTAGTACATCTTCATCGTTACTATTTGAGCTAGCATTTCCAGACGTTGTGTCAGTATTTCCGCACGCAGCTAAAATTGTAATGAAAAATATAATTGTAAAAACAGTTAATAATTTTTTCATAAGAACCCCTCTTAATTCTCTATTTATTGTTGTAGCCTTTAATAAAACAGGCATTCCCTTTTTTATAAATGCCTGATAAAGAACAGTTAAGTATTCTTCTAGCTACTAAGAAAAGTACACACAAATTCTATTACATTGAATATTTTCTATATGAATATCCATATCATAAATTGTTTTCAAAATATCTGAATTAATAATGTGATCGGTAGCGCCTTCCTTAATTAATTTTCCGTCCTTTAAAGCAACAATATAATCTGAATATACAGACGCAAAATTTATATCATGGATAACAATAATAACTGTTTTTCCTCTTTCTTTTACTAGTCTACTTAATACCTTCATTATTTGAACGGAATGTTTCATATCAAGGTTATTCAGCGGTTCATCTAGTAAAATATATTCTGTATTTTGGGCAATTACCATTGCAATATAAGCACGTTGCCTTTGACCACCACTTAGCTGATCAAGAAACTTATCCTCCATCTCACCTAAGTCCATATACTGGATTGCATCATCAACATATTGCCAGTCTTCTTTTGTTAAATTACCTTGTGAATAAGGGAAACGTCCAAATGCAACTAACTCACGTACTGTAAGGCGAATATTGATTTGGTTAGATTGTTTTAATATTGAAATTTTCTTTGCTAATTCATTACTATTCCATCTATTTATATCTCTACCATCTATGCGAACTTTTCCTTCATCTTGCTTAATCAGCCTACTAACGATTGATAATAACGTACTTTTCCCAGCTCCATTCGGCCCGATAAAAGTCGTTATTTTCCCTTTTTCAATATTAACAGAAACATCTTCTACGACCTTTTTATTTCCATACGCTTTACTTACACCTAAAACTTCAATCATTTTCTTGTCCCCCTTAGTAGAAGATATATGAAGTACACTCCACCAATAAAGTTGATAATGACACTTAGAGTTGTTGAGAACGTAAAGACTCTCTCTACTACGAGTTGCCCACCTACAAGTGCAATAATACTAATAAAAACAGATCCTATAAGTAAGTACTTATGCTTATACGTTTTCAAAAACTCATACGATACATTGGCTACTAGTAAACCTAAAAAGATAATTGGACCAACTAATGCCGTTGAAATAGAAACTAGAATAGCAATAACAATTAATAACCGTTTTACTGCATAATCATAGTCAACACCTAAGTTAATTGCCTCATCTTTACCTAACGATAGAACATCTAAGTAGTTGGCAAACTTCATAAAATAGAGTCCAACTAAAACGAGTACACCTATTGCAATAAAAATTAAATCTGTTTGTACATTATTAAAACTAGCAAACATTCTATCCTGTACAACCATAAACTCATTTGGATCAATTAGTACTTGCATGAACGTAGAAGCACTATCAAATAATGTTCCAAATATAATCCCTACAAGTAAAAGAAAGTATATATTGTTTCCTTCTCTTTTAAACAAGATTTTATAAAAGACTAAGGAAAATAACACCATTAATAAGATAGAGATAATAAAGTTCACATTTTTGTTGATTAAAAGAAAGCTAGTAGAACCAAATAAAAATATAATAAAAGTTTGTATTAAAATATATAAATTATCTAAACCTAAAAGACTTGGAGTCAAAATTCGGTTGTTTGTAATCGTTTGAAAGACGACGGTAGAAATTGCAATTGTTCCACCAGTGATGACGATTGCTAAAATTTTCATTCCTCTTCTAGGTAAAACATAACCCCAGTTACTACCTAACCCGATAAATAAATACGTTAGTATTAATGCGACTGATACTATTATTAATCCTGAAATCTTCCACTTAAGCTGCATAATTCTTTCTCCTCATTAATAGGTACAGGAACATTCCGCTTCCTATAACACCTACTGTTAAACCGATAGGGATTTCATACGGGTAAATAATCGTTCTACCAAGAATGTCACATACTAATACGAAGATTGCACCAATTAGGGCAGTATGAGATAGGTTTTTCTTTAAGTTGTCTCCTTGATATAAACTTACGATATTAGGAACAATTAATCCTAAAAACGGTATCATACCGACTGTTAACAATACCAATGTAGCTACTAACGCTACAATAATTAATCCGATATTAACTACTCGTTTATAATTCATTCCTAGGTTAACTGCGAATTCCTCTCCCATCCCAGCTACCGTAAATCGGTTAGCATAAAGATAGGCGATAGCCATTAAAGGAATACTTATATAGAGTAATTCGTACCTTCCTTGCATAATTAACGAAAAATTACCTTGTAGCCATGAAGACATATTCTGAATTAAATCGTTCTTGTACGCAAAGAAAGTAGTTATGGAACCTATAATATTACCAAACATTAAACCTACTAACGGAATAAAAATGGCATCTTTATACTTAACTTTTTCTAATATTTTCATAAAAATGAAGGTTCCTAGTAAAGCAAAAATAAACGCAACAATCATTTTTTGGAACATGCTTGCAGATGTAAATAACATTAACGAAACTAGAACACCTAAACGCGCAGAGTCCATCGTTCCAGCAGTAGTAGGAGAAACAAACTTGTTTCTAGTTAATTGTTGCATGATTAAACCACAAATACTTAAAGAAACACCGGCAATAATAATACTTACTAACCGTGGTACTCGACTTATTAGAAAAATTTGTACTTCATCATCTCTCCAATAAATTAAGTCAAGTGGTGTAATGTTTTTCACTCCGATAAATAAGGAGATAATGGATAAAATTATTAGTAAGATTATTAAATACCTTCTTTTCATGTCTAGAACCCCTATTATGTTGCTTTTTATTTCACTAATTACGAAGTGATATTCATTATCATTTAAAAATAAAAATAAAAGTGATGCTCCGCACCAAAAATCTGATAACGATTCTCATTACCAGTAATAATTATATCTCTATAATCAATTGACAGTCAAGGTCTTTATACTGAAACTGAATTGAATTGTGGAACTATTTCACTTTTTCTTAACAATTTAATGATAGTTGTAATAGTGCAAAGGCAAAAAGCGTGGCGTGTACAAATCGAATTGAAAAATAAACTGTTAAACAGACACTAAAAAATGAGTATATACCTTGGATAAATCGAAAAGCACACTCAATAATAGAGTGTGCTTTAAACAATAACATCATTACACTTTTTCAAGCCTAGGTAGTTCAACTCGGAAGATTGTTTCTTCTCTTGATGATTTACATGTAATGGTACCGTTATGTTTTTCAATAATATTTTTACAAACGAAAAGCCCTATTCCTGTTCCTAACTCCTTTGTTGTATAAAATGGCTCGAATATCGTTCCAATTGTATTCTCAGGTATTTCCGGTCCATTGTTAGAAATTGAAACACCTACAAATCTTCCGTTTTCACAGTTCGTTATTTTTATTACTTTAGGTTTTTCTCTATTACTTAATGCATCAATTGAATTAATGATTAAATTTAGTAACACTTGTCTTAATTCATCTTTATTTCCTTCTAATATTACTTCGCACTCCATTTCTACCTTTACATCAACATCGGCGGCGACAATACTAGGGTACGTTAGTTGTAAAATGTTATCGATTACCTCATTTACGTTTATTTTTTCAGGCTTCCTACCAGGAATGTTAGCTTTAGAAGTATGCAAAAATTGTGTAATTCTGAAATTAAGTTGCTCTAATTCAACATCGATAATATCTAGATACTTTAATGTTGGGTACTCATCACGAAGCAGTTTAGTAAACCCAATTACTGCTGTAAGAGGATTACGAAATTCGTGGACGAAACTTGAAGACATTTGACCTAGTAATGCTAAGCGATCTTTCTGAGTTTCATGAATTAGTATTGTTTTTTCTTCCAGCTCTTTATCTTTTATTTCTGTATACTTTTTTACAGCATAATAACTAAATTGATCAAAAAGGTAATTAATCTTCTCTATTGCACTTTGCAAATCTTCTATTGGAATGTCTACTTTACTTATATATTTTAGAATGACAGTCCTTCCGAAATTAACATTAAAAACAAATTCCCCGATATTAATATTTGCTTCTACTCTTTCAAGAGCGACTTTAGTAGCTAGCTGTTTTAGTTCTTCATTCGAAATTAAGTCTTTTAATGCCTTTTTTACAAGTATGTACATTTGATAACCGTTATTTTTCACTTTATCTTTATGTATATCGTTATCGGAAAGCTTAATATAATGCTCCCACTCCATTAAAAATTCATCTTGGTTTTCTTGTAAAAAGAGAAATATTTTGTCGAAATTGGCTTTAGCTACATTACTCAAGAGACATTTCACCACCAAACAGAACTTTATATATTTAATTTCAACAAAAAGTGAGATTTTCCTTTATTTTTCACTAATATTAGAAAACTCACGAATCCATTGGACGAAACGAGTTTGTGTTAATCCTTCTTAATCGACTTTAATGAGTAAACCATATTTCTATAAACTAAAAACCCACCATTTATGGCGGGTTTTAAAAGATATTAGTTATTATTCATAACTTTTTTCTAATTCATCAATCAAGCTTCCTACAAATGCTACAGCTTTTTTAATTGGTTCTTGCGTTGACATGTCAACACCTGCGTGTTTTAACAGTTCTAAAGGAGTTTTCGTCCCACCCATTTTTAATACTTCTATCCAACGATCAACTGCAGGTTGACCTTCTTCTTTCATAAGTTGCGCTACTGCAGTAGATGCTGTTAAACCAGCAGAGTATGTGTATGGATATAGGCCCATGTAATAATGCGGTTGACGCATCCACGTTAAGCCAGCTCCTTCATCTAATTCCACAGTGTCTCCCCAGAAATTAGATAGAACTTCTGTTTTTTGTTCCGTTAACGTTTTCGCAGTAATGGGAGTACCAGCTTCCGCTAAAGCATACACTCTTCTTTGAAGCTCGCCTTCTAATAAATGTGTAACAAAATTATGATAGTATGTTCCTAAAAATTGAAGAATAATCCATCTTCTCATTCTTTTATCTTCTGTTGTACTTAATAAATGCTGCCCTAATAGTAATTCGTTCATCGTGGACGGTGCTTCTACAAAATACATAGACGGTCTTGTGTTAGAATATGTCTGATTTTTTCCAGCTAAGTAAAAATGTCCGGCATGTCCTAATTCATGCGTTAATATAAATGCGCCGCGCATTGTATCTGTCCAAGTAATCAAAATGTATGGGTGTACTCCATATGGACTTGCACAAAAAGCACCAGTAGATTTTCCAACGTTTTCAGCTAAATCTACCCATCGGTCCTTTAACCCCTTTTCCATAATTTCCACATACTCTGGTCCCATTACTTGAAGTGATTCTAATATAACTTTAGAAGCATCTTCATAAGTAGTTGTAGGGTTAAAATCAGGATCTAACGGTGCTTTCAAATCGCAGAACATTAGTTTATCTAATCCTAGTACACGTTTTTTCAATTTAGCAAATCGACGCATATGAGGTGCTAATTCTTTTTGAATAACATCTAATTGGTTGTTGTACATTTCTAATGAAACATCTTGTGGTTGCAGTAGCATATGTGTGACGGACTCATACCCGCGCAAACGAGAAAGAGTCACTTGTTTCTTAATTTCGGTTGAGTATGTAGCTGCAAAAGTGTTTTGATATTGCTTTAATGTATTTGTAAATGATTGAAACGCATTTCTTCGTACTTCCGTATTAGGTGATAATTCATATCTATCTTCAAACGTTGCAAAAGTTAAAGGTAGTTCCTTTCCTTGTTCATCTTGGAACGGAGCGAAAGCCATATCAGAAGATTTACTGCGCTGATACGTCATATATGGTGATGATAATACTTCCCCAAGCGCTGCTAACGTTTCTTCCGTTTCAGGATGCAATATATGTGGTTTCGTTTCTAGCAGCTCATTTAAAGGCTTTTGGAAAGCTTGTAACTTAGGTTCTTCTACTAAATATTTTTCTACTGTTCCGTCAGGTAAAGCTAATATTTCCGAATCGATAAAAGCAGTTGACGCTGAAACTGAAGCTAAAAATGAACCAACTAATGCTGATTGTGCTTGGCTCTCTGAATTTGTTCCGTCCTCTGCCTGTTGCAAATTAGCATAAGTAGCTACTCGCATCACACGAACATAAAGTGCTTCTTGTTGTGATAAGCATTCTAATAAATTGTTAGCTCCTTCGCCAAGTTTTCCTTTATATTGAGTAACTGTTGGCACCTCTTGTTTAATCGCTTCCAATTCTTCTTTCCATGCTTCTTTCGTCGGAAAAAGGTCTGTTAAATCCCATTTTAGTTCTTCAGGTACTTCATTTCTTAAAGTATTTTTCACTTGTACATTTTGCATTTTATTTACCCCTCTACTAATAATTTCGAAGCTCTAAATATTTTTTATTATAAACGAATTGGAGTAATATTTGTACAATTATTCCGAAATTTCCATTTGTTTTTAAAAAATCCGCTTCTTGAGAGTTGCGTTAGTTTTTCTTATGCAACTTTAACAAGTGGACCATGTTCAATAGTAGAACCTTATAGTTTAATAATTTTCACTTCCTCTTAAGCTAAATTTTTTTTACTTACTAGCATATTTTCTGACATATTATTTCCAGTCTGTTAAAATAGTTTTATTCTAAAAACAAAGAAGGTATTATTATATGGAAAATGTTGGACTTGTACTTGAAGGTGGAGGAATGAGAGGGGTATATACAGCCGGAGTACTAGAGTACTTTATGAAAGAAAACCTTTACTTTCCTTATAGTATCGGAGTTTCTGCAGGTGCGTGTATGGCTGCTTCCTACCTATCTCGCCAAGCTGGTAGAAATAAAAAAGTTAATTTAGATTATGTCAATGATTGGCGATATTTCTCAGTTAGGAATTATTTTAAGAAGAGACAACTGTTCGGAATGGATTTTATTTTTGATGAAATCCCGAAAAGAATTGTCCCCTTTGATTTTGATGCATTCCAAAATAGTAATGAACAATTAGTAATCGGCACGACAGATTGTCATACCGGTGAAGCAGTCTATTTTAACAAAAGCGACCATGCAGAAAATATATTATCAATTATACGCGCATCTAGCTCTTTGCCTTTTGTTGCTCCGCCAGTGCATTACGATAATCGTATTTTACTAGACGGTGGAATAATTGATCCTATTCCAATTAGAAAAGCACAACAAGATGGTAAGCGAAAGAATATTGTTATATTAACAAAACCTGCTGGCTACTTTAAGAAACCAAGTAAGTTTTCGTCCTTATTTCAATATAAAGAGTTTCCTAAAGTAAATGGCTTACTTCAAACACGCCATAGCGTTTATAACGAAACGATCGAATATTTATTGGAAGAAGAGAAAAAAGAGAATGTTATCGTATTACGGCCTAGTGTCGCCTTACCAGTTGGAAGAATGGAACGTAATCGAAGCAAATTAGAGATGTTATATGAACTAGGTATGCGTGATGCAGAAGAGCAGATTGGTAGGATAAGAGAGTTTATTCAATGATGTGAAAAGCAATATTAGTGAACTATGTGCTGTTACTCAAGGGAGTACTTAGTTCACTAATTATCCCCATATTCGTTATTTTCGTTGACAAAATTGAACGAAGTGTTGAGTTTTTATCACTTTTTTCGAATTATCTTTCAGTTGCCTGGCATTTATTTATCACTGACCTCGGTTTATTTATCACCGATCGCCTTTTATTTATCACCGACCCAATTTATTTATCACCGACCTCAATTTATTTATCACCGACCTCAATTTATTTATCACCGACCTCAATTTATTTATCACCGACTCGCTTTTATTTATCACTGACCTCCTTTTATTTATCACCGACTCGCTTTTATTTATCACTGACCTCCTTTTATTTATCACCGACTTGCTTTTATTTATCACTGGCCTCGGTTTATTTATCACCGACCCTTCTCAAGAAAACAACTTTAAATGATACCGAGTACTCTTCAAACTCCCCGTACGTTTTAGATTTAATTTTGATAAATACCTCGAAGCAGTAACTATAGGGAGTCCACCAATAAAGTCTCGAAATTCTCGATTTGTAATTTCGTTACTAATTAATAAATAGTAATCGTTGAGAGTATGTTTGTAAGCATCGGAACTTTTATATCTACAATCAGGACATAGCCATATGCCATTTTTTAACCTCTCCATCCCCATTACAAGACAGGATGGACAATGTACCCCCTTGATTAGTTCTTCTTTACGAACTTTAAACTTTTCTAGTTAATTAGGCTCAAAAGACACATTTCTCTTTTTCAAAAGATTTTCTACTCTTTTCAATTCACAAGTAGACCAAATTTCCTTTCGGTGAATGCGATTAATATCAACTAGTTTCATAGGAAGTGCCTCTGCTCGCACTATATTACTTGGAATTTTCACATACTCTGGATTTGATTTTAAAGTTGTATATGAATTGGTAAGTACAACTAATGTAAGAACTGGGATTGCAGGTAATTGAAGAGCTTGTAACAATCCCAATAACTGAAGCTTATGTCTTTCTACTTGTGATATAGGGTCATAAGAAACTAGCTCTTTTTCGATCCTTGCTTGAGTTAATTGGTTTGAGCTTGCTTGGTAAATAAGTTCTCCTGCGAAGTTTTTCGATTCTAAGATGAGAATATATCGAGTTGTCATTACTAATGTGTCTATTTGGAAGTAACTGCTTTTGTTGGGTAATCGGAGGTTAGTTAAAGTAAGCGATTCGCTTTTCGATAAAAGGGAGAGGTAGTAGTCCAACGTTTTTTCACCACGAAATCCAGCTTGCTGCTTCCAAAGTTCTTCCTCTAAAAGGCTTCTGCTTGGATGCTTCACTGGCACTCTTCTTTTTGCAGCTTCAAGCATTAATAAATAAATTGGGGTTTTTCTTTCTTTAATAATGATCACTCCTTTCAAGATTCCAACATCAATATTCGACATTTCGCTTTTATTCCTCCTTATGAACATAATAAAAAAACTCAGCATAGGCTGAGTTTTTCCATTTACACTATTATTTAATAGATCCTTCAATTTCTTTTACCATTTCTTGCACGGATGTTAAACCTCCACCAGAAAGGTACCAGTAGTTAGGGTCTAAATATACGATATTTCCGTTTTGATATGCTTTTGTTTTTTCTACAATTGCATTTTCAACTGTTTGTTTTGCGGAAGATTCACCAGCAACTGCTGCGCCACGGTCAATTACGAATAAATAGTCAGGATCTTGTTCTAAAATGTATTCGAAAGAAACGTTCATTCCGTGTGTAGATACTTCGATACCCGCATCAACTGGCGTGAATCCGAATTCATCATGAATAATTCCAAATCTAGAACCAGCTCCGTAAGCACTAATATTACCTTCGTTAGCTAAAACGATTAACGCATTTTTGTTTAATGCTGTTGCTTTCTCTTTTAACGCTTCAATTGATTCTTTAACAGTAGCAAGCTGCTGTTGAATAAATTCTTCTTGTTCAAAAATCTCACCTAATGTTTCCATATTTTTAGTGAAAGAGTTTAAGTAATCATTTGTATCTACACCTAAAAATATAGTTGGACCAATTTTAGATAGCTCATCATAAGATTCTGCTTGTCTTCCAGAGATAATAATTAAGTCCGGGTTAATTTCACTAATTTTTTCAAAATCAGGCTCTTTTAAACTACCTACATTTTCATATTTACTATCTTCATATTTTGATAAGTACGGAGGGATGTTCGCTTGTGGAACACCTGCAACTTCAACATCCATTTGATCTAAAGAATCTAAAATACCAAAATCAAAAACGACTACTTTTTCAGGACTTTTACTTACTTCCGTTGTTCCAAGTTCGTGCTCAATTGTAAGTGTAGCTACTTCAGAACCACTGTCACCATTTCCATTATCTCCACTTCCGTTGTTAGCAGTACCAGATGTATTGTTAGACGTACCACATGCTGCTAAAACTGTCATAACTGTCATAAATAATAAAACACTTAACCATTTTTTCATTTTGTTCACCTCATATTTTTTATGTAAAGACAATATTGAAAAGCGTTCATTTAACTAGTTTGAACTAAACCCCCTACAAATGATTATGAGATTCATTATCATTTAATGCTAAATAAAAAAACGAATCTCCATTCGTTGATAATGATTATCATTAACAATGATAATTATATTAATAGATTGAAGAAACGTCAAGCATATATTTTCAAAAAAATAAAGCACTTCAAATGAAGTACTTTAACTCTTAATAGTTAATTGAATAGGACAATGATCGCTACCTAATACTTGATCATGAATATCAGCATCTACTAATCTATCCTTTAACGATTCTGAAACAATAAAATAGTCTATTCTCCAGCCTATATTTCTCGCTCTAACATTTCTCATGTAAGACCACCACGTATAACTGTCACATTTTGTTGGATAGAAATAACGGAAGGAATCGATGAACCCCTCTCTTAACAACTCTGTCATTTTTCCTCTTTCTTCATCGGTAAAACCTGAATTTCCTCTATTCGATTTGAAATTTTTTAAGTCTATGTCTTCATGAGCGACATTTAAATCTCCACAAAGGACGACTGGTTTCTCTTGATCAAGTTGTTTTAAATATTGTCGTATTTTATCTTCCCATTGTAAACGGAATGGTAGCCGCGCTAAGTCTCGTTGAGAATTTGGTGTATACATATTAACTAAATAAAAATCATCATATTCTAGCGTAAGTATTCTTCCTTCCGGCTCTGTTTCTTCCTCCCCCACACCGTAACGGACGGAGATAGGTTTTAGTTTTGTAAAAACAGCTGTTCCTGAATACCCTTTTTTCTCTGCGTAATTCCAATATTGGTAATAACCTTCTAGCGATAAATCAATTTGCCCCTCTTGCAATTTACTTTCTTGAATACAAAAGATATCTGCATCTATTTCATGAAAGAAGTCAAGAAATCCTTTTGTTACACAAGCTCTTAAGCCGTTGACATTCCAAGATATTAATTTCATATTTGTAGTACTCCTATTCTTTCTATTATAGTAACGGATAAAATATCCTTTTGTTGGAAATAGTAATGGTAAAACAATGGAGTGTGTAATAATGAACAATTTTATGGAACAATTTAAAAACTTCACAAAGCACTTAGGTGAAGAAGTGAAAGAGATCTTTAAACATGAACCTGTTGAAAAAATAAGCGTTCTGGACTTGTCCTCATTTATTATTTCTCATCCAAATACTAGAAAAATTGAACAAGAAATGCTGCACCTCACCTTTAACACATACCATCTTAACATAAATCCGTATCATTTAAGACTAGAAACGAAAGGCAAAAATAATGAACAAGTATTAGAAATTACTATTTGGACAACGGAACAAACCGTTTTATCATTTGATGGATATGAACATGAGGGGAATGTTTCAACTGAGGAGATACAAATCCCAAAATCGATATACGAAAAGCTGATGGGATCAGATAGTATGCTACATTAGATGAGACAAACTTCTGTTAATAGATATGAAAACGCCAGGAAAATATCCTGGCGTACATACTTATTATTTATTTTCTCTTCTATATTCTACTAACCAACAATCTCTATATTCTCCTTCATGCCATTCATGTTTTGGCATTAGTTTAACCTTTTTGAATCCACACTTTTCGTAACATGCAACAGCTCGTTCGTTCCATGCTTGTGGGTCCATCGCGATAACATCAACCTTTAATTCATTTATTAAATAATAAACCATCCCACGGACAAGTTCAGTACCTATCCCTCTATTCCAATAAGAACTCTCCCCAATGAATTGATCCATTCCATAAACAATTTCATTACGATTATTATAGCCATATTTGTCTTTATACTCTTCCTCAATTGGATAGTATTGAATGTATCCTATTTCAACTCCTTCATATTCGACAATACAACCTGTAACATAATGATCTTCCACATTAAAAAAGTGTTTCGTCACTAATTCAATATTATGCGGATTATCACGGCCTTCATAATATTGTAGGATAGTTGGATTAGAAAGCCACTTCGCAAGCAATGTTTTATCAGAGTCTCTAAGTTTTCTAACTACTATGCTACCTTGTTGAAAGATCATGTCCCTACCTCCTTCTTATATATAATACCTTCTTAAAAATGATAAAAATTCTTTCTGTTTTTCGTGTTGATATTTCATTATAGCGTACGTATTTGCCTCCGGTAACGAAAAGGAATGGGAGTAAACTTCTATCAATCTACCTTCAAGTAGCTCACGACGCACAGTGGATCTTGGGAGAAAGGAAACACCTAACCCTTCACTAATAAATCTTTTCGTTATATGGATTTGCGATACCTTCATCATTTTTACACTAGGTATTTTATTTTTTATCAATAAACTTAAGGTGTCCCAATAAGCTGGATGGTTATGGGTAAGAAGATAATTATTCGTTAGTAGTTCCTCCTCATCTAACGGTGGAGCCATTTCAAAGTCTCTTCCATCATGTGGAGCGACGAAGACAATTTCATCCTTGTATAACATTTCCGAGAGCAAATTCGTATTCGTACTTTTTAAACAAGATAGTCCTAAATCTACCTCTTCATTCAATACAATTTCCTCAATATCAACAGACTCTACAATTTTCACATCAATTTCTACTTCTGGATAACGTTTCGTATAACTTTTTAACACAAACGGTAAAATAGTATCTGCTATTAACGGAGAAATTGCGATGGAAAGTTTTTTTGTATAGCCTTGACTAAAAGAATTGATATCTTTCAATCCTTCTTCATATACATGTAACAATTTTTTAGCATGTTCTAAATATCTCACCCCTTCTTCCGTTAATTTAACTCTCCTACCTTCTCTTTGAAAAAGTTTTATTCCTAACTCTTTTTCTAGAAGCTTTACATGAACCGTTACTGTAGGCTGTGAAATATATAACACATCAGCTGTACGTTTAAAATTTTCATATTCGGCAGCTGTAACAAATGTTTTTAACCACGCGAACTCCATAGCTTTCCCCCTAACTGATTATGTTTTTTAATTAATTAATTTAAAAATATTTAATTTTTTTAATTAACTATATTTTATAAAATGAACTTAAATAAGGAAAGGGGAGATTTTATGTTTCAGAAAGGTTTAAAAGGGATAGTAGCTGCAGAAACAAAAATATGTGATATTGACGGCGATAACGGCAAATTAATTTATCGAGGATATGAGATCGGAGAATTAACTAATAATTATTCATTTGAAGAAGTAGCTTACCTTTTATGGTACGGTGAAATAGGAGAAAAACACCAACTTCAACAGTTTAATAAGGACTGGAAGAAATATCTCAACTTAACAGACACAACTAAAATAATAATAGATTCGCTTCCTACAAACATGGACTTAATGAGTGTGATTCGGACCACTATCTCATCCTTAGGGACGATAGAATTTAACTGGAAACCTTCCATCTCACAAGCAATGTATTTAACGGCAATTGTTCCTTCTATTATCGCGTATCATACTAGACGTAAAAAAGGTTTAGATTATATTCCTCCAAATGATTGTTACGGTCATGTTGAGAACTTTCTATACATGTTAAACGGTAAAGTTCCCGACCCAGCACATGTTTCCGCTCTAGAGACGTATATGATATTAACGATGGAACATGGCATGAACGCATCTACTTTTTCGGCAAGAGTAACTGCCTCTACTGAATCAGATATCGTTTCTGCTATCACCTCTGCTATTGGGACGATGAAAGGACCGCTTCACGGTGGTGCACCTTCTGGAGTAATTGACCTACTAAATGAAACAGCCAAACTTGAAAACAGAGTGGAGTATATTAGAACTAAAATATTAAACGGTGAAAAATTAATGGGCTTTGGCCATCGTGTTTATAAAACTCACGATCCGAGAGCCATGGCGTTAAAGGAGAAACTTACAAAATTTGTTGGTACGGATGAATGGCTTGACCTTGCTATGGAAGTAGAACAAATCTGTATTGACCAATTAAACGAATTAAAACCTGGACGCTCTCTATATACTAATGTGGAATATTATGCTGCTGCCATAATGAAGGCGATTGACCTTCCCCCAGAAATGTTCACTCCAACCTTCACTGCTAGCAGAATGGTAGGCTGGACCGCCCACGTACTTGAACAAGCCGAAAACAACACGATATACCGCCCTCAATCAATCTATATTGGAAAATAACATTTCTCTAGAACACACATTAAAAGAAAAGCACCTTCATCGTTAAATATGAAGGTGCTCTTCTACTTTAAAATGCTTTGACGTTTAGTTTCTGAATAATTTTATTTACACAATCGGAACGTTGTTCAGTGAACGTATTTACTTCGACATCATACACTTCATCATTTTGATGAACAAATAATAATTGCTCTTTACTTTGGCCAATTCTTCTATCTCCTCTTGCCAGTTCTCTTCTAGCCAATTCCTCAACCGGGCAATGGACACCAACATAAAAGACAGGATAGCCGTTTAAAACTTCAAACCAATCTTTTAATGTTAATTGATCGTGCAAAATATGATCAACTACAAGATTCACACCACTATTTGAAAACATTGCAATATTACGATGAAAATAGTACTCCGTTGGGATAGGAATTAATTTACCTTCCTGCCTATCTTCCATTTTTTCAATAATGTAATCGTAGTCATCAATACTAAAATGAAAATAGTGAGGTAAGACATCTACTAACTCCCTTGATAATGTAGACTTTCCAGAACTTGAAACACCGTTTAATAGTATTATTTTTCCTTTTTCCATAGTTAAATACTAGAATAAGGGAATGTTTTTTCTTTTAACATCTTATATCCCAATTGAATTGCGTCTTTAGTAGACTTAATAAGTGCTTTATCCCCTTTTTTCACCCTTATTTTAAGCGCTTCTGTTAAGCTGATAATGGACTCTTCTAATCTGTCTAATTCTAAAAGACATTTTCCTTTATGTTGATAGGCAAAATCAATCAACGATATTAAATTTTCCTCATTGCATACGGTTAATGCCTTTTCAAAATACGTTAGTGCCTCTTCTAACTCATTATTATATTTCTTCGCTTCTCCTAATCTAATTAAAGTCGTAACATACTTATTGTTATCGCTCACTCGTAAAGCAATATCTATTGCTTGTTCTAAGTAGAAGATCGCTTTTTCCGGTTCTTCTTTTATTCTATAAAGATTACCTAATGCTCCGGAATAGATAAATTGCACATCATCATTTTTACTTGCTACCTTCCCAATTTCTTCAACATTTTGAATGATTGTCTCTAACTTTGATAGATTTTCTACTTTTTCACGAAGAAAGTGATTTTCATCAAAATAAACCAATTCTTTTAACTTTTCCATTTCATTTCTTATTCTTTGTATGGAATCCATTTTACTTTCCTTTCTAAATGTTGTTTCACTACTTTAATGTAGTCTGGTATCTCTTTCAATATAGCCGTCTTTTGCCATCTTTGTTTTTAAGTTTTCTACTAAATAAAATCCTAACAAACCGTACAATTCTTCATCTTCTAATTCCCCTAACAACCTCAAAACGTCTACCCGCTCTAAATCATCTAAAATGGCTGCTGCAATTATTTCTGCATCAAATTCAGAACCAGTAAATTGATCTCGATAAAAAGTGTATAATTCATCTACAAATCTCATTATTTCACCCTTTTATTGCTTTTATCTTCATTATTACCAATTAAAAGAAATCGTAAAAATATGTTTGTTGTATAGGTATTAAATCTTCGAGCTTTTCTATTTGTTCTTTTTTGCCTGTAATAAAGCCAGCCTCATATAGTTCTCTTGGTCTTTTATAGCCGAATGTTAGGGCAGAAAAAGTATTAATCGTCATTTCCATTTCTTCAGAATGATTACTGGATTTTTCTTCTCCTATTAGAAACGTTTGTTCATTCCACGGAGCAAAAGTATCTGTTATTTTTATTTTCACACTTTCTCTACTTTTGTTAAACTTATATTGTTTTATAAATGCTTCAACATTTACAATCCGCGTCATAAAATAAGGAGAAACTTCCATTTTTATATTAGGGTTTACGAGTGAGTAGATGAGTGGATCTCTCTCGTTCGTTATTATTTCAAGCGTATTAACCATGGAATCGTGTTGGCATATAAAATTCCATAGCCCGTTTCTTGCCCCTTTATCGAGAGCCACAAATTCTTCCACTTCCATTTTCGAATCTTTAATGGAATATAATAAATACCCAGTAGGCACTATATCTTCGTAGTAAATAGCAGCATGTAAACCTTCCGTAATTTGTTCCCACCAATCTTTACTACGTACAAGCATACCCGAGAACGTACTAGCATACTGATCATACACAGTACTTAAATCAGTAAAGTCACTCACATCACGGTATCGCTTAATTTTTCCGGTATTTGTATCTGTAGGCAACATTACTAAGTCACTCTTCGTCAATGTGCATTTAAATCGATTAGACAGCACTTCCCATCCATATTTTCTATAAAACGGGATAGAGAACGGATGTAGCATCGAAACAGTGTACCCTTCCTCTTTCATTACGTGTAAACTATGAGTTAGCAACTCTTTAACATATCCCTTTCTGCGATATTCTGGATATGTTGCAACACCTGCAATTCCACCCATCTTCCACTGTTGCTCTCCTAAATGTATCTCGAACGGTAACAGATGTAATTTAGCTACTAACACATCTTCCTCTAATATTCCATACAGTATATGGTTTTTTTTCATACGTTCTATTCGTTTTTCTATTTCATCTATAGGCACTTTATATTGGAAAGCATATTCTGATAACTGGATAGCTTCCTTATATTTATCTTCATTAATTTTTCTTACTAACATTATAATCCTCCTACTCGTTTGTTTTACTCTACTTAAGAATATTCGGTAGGGTTGCAGCAATATCCTTTATTAAAGATTTGCACATGAAAAAAAGCAGCTAATAATAGCCACCTTTTTCAATTTCTTAAAATAATGAAAATCATATACGCAATATATGTCGTTGCGAGTACTAATCCCTCTATTTTCCCTACTCTATAACGTGTTCTAGAGAAAATTAATAAAATGAATGTCATAATGATCATAAATATTGCATCTACAAACACCTTACCATTAACCGCTAACGGAGACACAACGGATGCAGAGCCTAGTACAAAGAGGATATTAAATATATTGCTACCAACAATATTCCCTAACGCAATTTCACTTTGTTTTTTAATTGCCGCTGTTATAGACGTAACTAGCTCTGGGAGTGATGTCCCAATTGCAACGATTGTTAAACCAACTAACGTTTCACTCATTCCTAATGCGTAAGCGATTTCTGTACTATTTTTTACTACTAAATCACCACCATAAATAATTGCAGCTAAGCCGATTAGAGTGAATGCAATATTTTTACCCCACGTAATATTTTCAGTCGATGCCGCTTCATTTATATTGTTAGTTTGCTCGCGACTATTTCTCGCGACTTCAAATATGTAATACATGAAAATGAGGAAAAATAACAGAAGAATTATTCCGTCACTTCTTGTTATTAAATTTACACTTGAAACTTTTAACGCTATATCACTCATTACTACTAATAGTGCAACACTTGCTAATAATGTAAAAGGAATTTCTTTTCTAATCGTTTCACTTTCCACCTTTAATGGATTTAAAAAGGCAGTTAAACCGATTACGAGTGTAATGTTAAAGATATTACTTCCAATAACGTTTCCTAACGCTACATCTGCGTTTTCTTCCAAAGATGCAATAATACTTACTGTTGCTTCAGGCGAACTAGTACCAAAAGCTACAATTGTTAAACCGATTAGTATCGGTGGTACCCGTAATAAACTAGAAATGTTAGAAGCTCCCTTTACAAATAAGTCGGCCCCTTTTATTAACAAGGCAAAGCCAACTACAAGTAATAAGTAATTCAAATAAACTCCTCCATGACTTTGTAAAATGTATTAGTCTAAAAATAAAACCATATGCTCTTCATCATAATACGTTTCGTTTACTTTCAAAGCCTTCTTTTCTGTCCCATAAACTTGAAATCCAACACTATTGTATAATCTTTTTGCACTTTCATTTGATGCAACAACTGTTAAGTTAATTTTTATTACTCCATCTAGCGTTTTTGCCTCATCAATGGCAGTTTGTATTAGTGCCTTTGCAACACCTGTACCTCTTGCAGTTGGTGACACATACATCGCAAATATGTTTGCTCGATGGCTCAATTTTATTGCTTTTTCCTGTACTAACGTTACCATCCCTACTAATTTATTTTCTATAAAAGCACCAAAAGTATAACTACCTTTTGCAGTTAAATTTTGTTGGACTTGTTCTATTGGGTTTTCTTTTTGTAGCGCCTCTTCATAACTTGAAGCAAACGCCTCGGGGTTTTGCTTTAATGCCTCTAATCTTAAGTTCCAATATGTTGCTGCATCTACACTTACTAACTTTCTGACAAACATTTATCCTCCAACCTTTCGAATCGAGACTGGCACATCCCTATCATTTTTTAATTTTTTCGGTTTCATTGAAATAATAATTATTGCTATAAAAATACAAAATACCCCTATCCAAGATATCCAATTTAATGTCTCCCCAATTAGAAAAACACCTAATAATGCAGCTGTCATCGGCTCAGCCAAAGTAAGCGTAACGGCAGTAGAACCACTAACATTCATCAATCCTTTTGCAAATAAAAGATATGCGAAAGCAGTTGCAATAACACCAATATACAAACTAGATACGAAGCCATTAACCTCTAGGAACCAAGTAAGGTCAAAAAGAAATAATGATGGTAGTAAACACATTCCACTCAATGTAAAAACAACTGCAACTACTGTATTAGGTGAATGACTTTTTATCAATTGCTTACTCACTAACGTATAACCCGCAAACGAAGTACCCGCAGCAAAGGCACAAATAACACCTGTCATATTTAGGGACACTGCTTCTTTTTGAATAAAGAGTAATAAACAACCAATTATTGCAACACTCGTAGCAATTCCCCATTGTTTCGTAGGTCGTTTTTTCTGTACAATCCATTCAAGCAAACCAGCAGTAATGGGGGCACTTCCAATTCCAATAACAGTACCTACCGCTATACCGGTCATACTCACTGCTGTAAAAAAGAACGGTTGGTAAAGCGTCATACAGATAACTGCTAGAAATAGTAATTTTTTTGGCCAATTATTAAACGATATTTTACCTTGTATCCAAATAAATACGAATAGCGTTAATCCACCAATCGCTAACCTCATCGCCCCAAAAGAAATAGGATGAACACCCGCTGGAGCTAAAGCTTGTGCTGTACCCGTTGTTCCCCAAAGCATCGCCGCAACTAAAACAAACAAAATAGAAACTCTTCCTAGCAACGTATCATTCTCCCCATTTCCGTTTTCAATTCCCATAATAATTCTACAATAATTCCACTTTACGTTATATTTTTCCTGCTTCCGTTTTAACACTAATTTTTTGAATATATTTGATAAACAGAAACACACTTGGTGATTTAGTTTTACTCCTTCTACAACTTTACCTATATTCTGCTGTCATTTAAAGGAATTTATTTTAGTTTAAGGGATGTAGCACTATTGCAATTAAAAATTTAATCCTCATAAAGCTCTTCAAGTTTTTATAACCATGTGTACAAAAAAAGTCCAAAAAGTCAGTCTCTACTGACTTTTTGGACACCCCAACTTATTTTTGTATTAATAATTTGCAGTTAATTTACTATAATCTACTGAGCCTTCTTCCACAAGATGGCATGCTACTTGTTGTGTAGCACCCGGAATCGAATGTAGTTTCGGTTCTTCGGAAGCACAACGTTCCATCGCATAAGGACATCTTGTATGGAAACGACAGCCTTGTGGTGGATTAATTGGAGAAGGAACATCTCCTTTTAAAATAATACGTTCTTTTTTCTGCTCAATGTTCGTACTTGGTATCGCTGATAGCAAAGCTTTCGTATATGGATGTTGTGGGTTTTCGAACAACGACTTTTTATCTGCAACCTCCACAATCTTCCCAAGATACATAACGATAATTCTGTCAGAAATATGACGTACTACTCCTAAATCATGAGAAATAAATAAGTATGTTAATTTAAATTTACGTTGTAAATCCTTTAATAAGTTTAATACTTGAGCTTGAATCGATACATCTAGGGCAGAAACAGCTTCATCACAAATAATTAACTTAGGATTTACTGATAATGCCCGGGCAATACCGATACGTTGACGTTGCCCTCCACTAAATTCATGTGGATGTCGGTCGATTTGATGTGCTCCAATTCCTACTGTTTCCAACAAGTCTATAACTTTTTGTCGTCTTTCTCTTCTCGGTACAACATTTTGTATTTCTAACGCTTCTTCAATAATTTGACTAACTGTTTGACGAGGATTTAAAGATGCGTAAGGATCTTGGAATATTATTTGAAGGTCTTTTCGCTTTTTACGCATTTTCGATTTACTTAAAGCTAGCAAATCTTCTCCTTCAAATACAATTTCTCCCTCCGTAGGATCTTCTAATCTTAAAATAGCACGACCAGTTGTCGACTTCCCACAACCAGACTCTCCTACAATACTAACCGTTTCTCCTTCATTGACTATGAAGCTTATATCATCAACAGCTTTTACATGATTTACTGTGCGGCCAAACATACCTCCCTTAATAGGAAAATATTGTTTAAGTCCATTTACTTCTAAAAGTGGCTTACTCATGGCTAGCCGCCACCTCCTCGTTTTCCCATTTATCTGTATGGATCCAGCATCTTACTTGATCCCCATCTGGTGTTTCAACTAACTCTGGTAGTTCTGCATGACATATTTCTTTTGCATGAGGACAACGTGGTGCGAAACGGCATCCTTTCGGTAAAGAGAATGGACTCGGTACAGATCCTTGAATAACAGATAAGTCCCCTTCATATTCTTGATCATGTTTCGGTACAGAGTTTAAAAGCCCAACTGTATAAGGGTGTTTAGGATCTGTAAAAATCGTTTTTACATCTGCATATTCCACCACTTTTCCACAATACATAACGGCTACTTTATCACACATTTCCGCTACAACTCCAAGGTCATGTGTAATCATCATTAATGACGTCCCTAACTCTTCTTGCAGTTTTTTCATTAACTCTAAAATTTGCGCTTGAATGGTTACGTCTAACGCGGTAGTAGGTTCGTCTGCAATTAAAAGCTCAGGGTTACACGAAAGTGCAATCGCAATCATTACACGCTGCCTCATGCCACCTGAGAGTTCAAATGGATATTGCTTTGCACGACTTTCTGGAGATGGAATCCCTACTAGTTTTAACATATCCACCGCTTTATTCCATGCATCCTTTTTATTTAACTTTTGGTGAATTCGTATGCTTTCCGCAATTTGCTCTCCACAAGTTAATACTGGGTTCAAAGAAGTCATTGGTTCTTGGAAAATCATCGAAATATTATTTCCGCGTATTTTCATCATTTCTTTTTTCGATTTGGCTAATAAATCCTCACCTTTAAAGACAACATTTCCACCAACTACTCTTCCAACTGGTTCTTCCAACAAGCGAAGAATAGATAAGGACGTTATACTTTTTCCAGAACCGGATTCCCCAACAATTCCGAGTGTCTTCCCTTTTTCTATTTCAAAGTCTACACCATCAACAGCCTTAACTTCACCTTCATCCGTGAAAAAGGATGTACGTAGATTTTTCACTTCGAGTATCACTTTATTAGTTTCCGTCATTCCTTTTCACCACCTTAGTTTAGATCAATTCTTTTATTAATAAGTCTGTACGTTATATCGACAAGGAAGTTAACGAGTACGAATAATAATGCACATACTAATATCGCCCCTTGTACCATTGGAAAATCATGCGCTTTAATAGAATCAATAATGAAGCGTCCTAAACCATTGATTGCGAAAACACTCTCTGTTACAACCGCTCCTCCTAGTAATCCACCAAACTGTAAACCTACGACAGTTACAACCGGAATAAGAGCATTACGTAAAGCATGTTTATAGACTACTAGTTTATCACTTACCCCTTTAGCATAGGCAGTACGAATATAATCTTGATTTAAGACCTCTAACATGCTAGAACGAGTCATACGCGCAATAATCGCAGCACCACCTGTACCTAACGTTATCGCTGGTAGCACCATTTGCTTCCACGATGTTCCCCAACCTGCTACTGGGAGCCAACCTAAATTTACTGAGAAGAAATAAATAAGCATAATACCTAACCAGAAGTTTGGCATTGATAGTCCAAACAATGCCACTACCATGATCGACGTATCAGCAAACGTATACTTTTTCGTTGCTGAAATTACACCTGCAACTAGACCAATCAATACTGCTAGTGCTGTACCGATAACGGCTAGCTGTACGGTGACCCAAAAACGGCTATCAAATATTTCAGTTACGACGGGACGCTTTGTTCGAATTGAATTACCTAAATCACCTTGAATCGCGTTTCCAACATAACGTAAATATTGTTCATGTAAAGGATCATTTAGCCCTAAATTTTCTCTCATCTGTTCTATTTGTTCTGGATTTGCTTGTTCACCAGCCATGATAACCGCTGCATCACCAGGAATTAAATGAATCATTAAAAATACTGCTAATGTAACCCCAATCATTACCGGGATAGTTTGTAGTAACCTACGAATTATATATACAAACATTTAAGTTCACCTTCTTCCATAAAAATTATTTCTTCGCTTTTGGATCTAATGCATCTCTTAATCCATCTCCAAATAGGTTAAAACCAATAACGACTATTAAAATCGTTATACCAGGAAACAGCGTTACATGTGGAGAAGAACGAACTAAATGTCGACCGTCACTTAACATTGCTCCCCACTCAGGAGTTGGTGGCTGTGTACCTAAGCCTAAAAATGATAATGCACTTGCTGTAATAATAGCCGAAGCAATGTAAAGCGTTGACTGTACAATAATCGGTGATAAAACATTCGGTAAAATATGCTTAAAAATAATTCTAGAATCACTTGAGCCCATTGCTCGTATTGCATCTATGTATTCTAGCTTTTTAACACTTAACGTTGAACCACGTACGATACGTGCAAAAGTAGGAATTGCAAAGAAAGCAATTGCTATAATTACATTCGTTGTACTAGCTCCTAAAATACTAACAATGGCTAACGCTAATAAAATTCCAGGAAATGCTAATAAAACGTCACAAAATCTCATAATGACAGAATCAATCGCTCTCCCGTAATATCCAGCGACGATTCCTAAGAAAACTCCAATAATAGCCCCTAGTAATGTAGAGAGTACTCCTACTGTTAAAGAAACTCTAGCACCAAATATAAGTCTACTTAAAATATCCCTTCCCATTTCATCAGTGCCCAACCAATGCTCAGCGGAAGGTGTTTGTAGTTTCTTAGGCATATCTACTAATTTTGGATCGTACGGAGCAATAAGCGGTGCAAATATTGCTAAAATGACAAAAACTAAAACGATAGCTGCCCCAACTAACGCAGCTTTATTTTTAGCTAATCTTTTATAAAATGCCGACCAACGTCGGATAGTACCAGATTGATGTCGTATAGGTACTGTTGTTGTCGTTTCAATCTGCGGTTGACTCATACCTTTTCCCCCTTTAAATAAATTGATAATCTTACAAATTTTTTAAATTGTTGATTACTATATTATATAGAAATTTAAAAGTTGACAATAGCATTTGTTGGATTAATCTTACTAATTTGATTAATATAATTTTTTGAGATAGTTTTTTTTATAAAAAGTATATTATTATTATTCAATAAATTTCGAATATGCACTTGTAACAATGGAATTTTTAGTCTATTATTACTACTATTCTACATAGACAACATTATTTTACAAAAACACTTAGGAGGTTAAAGTCTATGAAAATAAAAAAATTACTAACTGCCGTTTTATTTACGGCTCTAGTCCTTGCTTTAGCAGCATGTAACAGTGACAGCAACACCAATACTTCTGGAAGTAATGAAAATAAAGAAGGTGGACATTTTGTTTATGTTACAGCTTCAGATGCACCTACACTAGATCCACATGGCATGAATGACACCGCATCTACACACGCAACAACTCAAATTTTTGAAAGACTTACAGATTACAATGAGGATGGTACTGTTTATGGAGTATTAGCAGAAGAGTTTACTCCATTAGACGACACTACTTGGGAATTTAAGCTCCGCCAAGGAGTTACATTCCAAGATGGAACTGATTTTACAGCAGATGCTGTTAAAATGTCGTTAGATCGCCTTTTAGATCCAGAACTTGCCTCTCCAAAGGCTGTATTACTAAATATGATTGAAGAAGTAATTGTAGAAGATGAATTTACAGTAATAATTAAAACAGCTGGACCTTTTGCTCCACTACCAGCACACTTAGCACATAATGCGGGATCCATCGTTGCCCCTTCAGCAATTGAAGAAGAAAAAAACGGTGGAAAAACTGTTGATGAAAATCCAATTGGTACAGGTCCATTCCTATTAGATGAATGGAATCGTGGATCTGAGATTAAATTAAAAAGAAATGAAAATTATTGGGGAAATGTACCTACCATTGAAACAATGAGTTTTACTGTTGTACCTGAACAGTCTACTCGTATGGCTATGTTAGAGTCTGGCGAAGCAAATGTCGCTCTAGTCGGTTCATCAGATGTTACTCAAATGGAGAGTATACCTGGTATTGAATTAACTCACATACGTGGCACGCGTATGGACTACTTAGGATTTAATATGAATGTTGAGCCTTTTGATAATAAATTAGTTCGACAAGCAGTCTCCATGGCAATTAATAAGCAAGATATTATTGACGGCATTTTAGAAGGTCACGGTATACCAGCCGTTGGACCTCTAGCTCCTACTGTTGTAGGTAACTATCAAGGATTAACTCCTCTCCCTTACGATGTAGAAGAGGCGAAAACCCTTTTAGAAGAAGCTGGATATGCTGATGGATTTACAACTACTCTTTTTGTTAGAGAAGGTAATAAAGAATTAGCAAATATCGCAGTATTTATTCAATCTCAATTACAGCAAATTAATATTAACGTAGACATACAATCAATTGAATGGGGAACTCTACTAGAAAAAACAGGCGCTGGTGAACATGATTTAGTTCTTCTTGGTTGGACAACTGTAACAGCAGATGCTGATAACGGATTATATTCTTTATTCCACTCTGCTAATCTAGGTCCGTCAGGAAATCGTTCTTTTTATAAGAATGAAAGAGTAGACGAACTATTAGATTATGCTCGTTCTGAAACAGATCAACAGAAAAGAAACGAAGCTTACAAAGAAGTTTCTGAAGTTTTAGTAGATGAAGTTCCTATGGTTTACTTACAACACCCTGATTTCATATATGGTACTAACGGGGTTGAATCTGGTTTATATATCGACTTTAGCGGAATTCCATACTTCAAAAATGTAAAACTAAATTAACTATTGTAGAGAGACTCTTAAAACGGGTCTCTCCTTACATATAACTTCTCTCTAATAATCTATTGGGAATATTAGTAAAATATTATTTTTTTATACAAATCTTTAAAATAACCTTGTAAATTTAAAATTTTTAGATTATTATAATTTCTAATCATGCATAGACATGTATTGTTGAAAAAAAAATAGGGGGTTTTCATTCTATGAAAGCAAAAAAGCACTTTCTTTTAATGCTATCACTGGCTGTTATGCTAGTATTAGCGGCTTGTGGCGGTCAAAACGCTGGCACTAACAATGATAGTAAAGATGATGGCGGTGGAACTGCTGAAGGACAAGATGGCGGACATTTCGTGTTTGTTACAGGCTCGGATGCACCAACTCTTGATCCACACGGTATGAACGACACTGCAACAACAAATGCAACTTCTCAAATTTTTGAGCGTTTAACAGATTTCGCTGAAGATGGATCTGTTGTACCTCTACTTGCTGAAGAATTCAATCCAATTGACGACAGAACTTGGGAATTCAAATTACGTCAAGGTGTAAAATTCCATGACGGTACTGATTTTACAGCAGAGGCAGTAAAATTATCTTTAGAGCGTCTAATCGATCCTGATTTCGCTTCTCCTCGTGCTGTTGTACTTAACATGATTTCTGAAGTAATCGTGGAAGATGATTATACAGTTGTTATTAAAACAGCTGAGCCATTTGCTCCACTACCAGCTCACTTAGCACATAATGCTGGATCAATCATTGCTCCTTCTGCACTTGAAGAAGAAAACAATGGTGGAAAAACAGTTGATGAAAACCCAATCGGTACTGGACCATTCGTATTAGAAGAATGGGCTCGTGGTAGCGAAATTAAATTTAAGAAAAACGAAGATTACTGGGGTACGAAAACTTCTCTAGATACAATGAGCTTTATCGTAGTTCCTGAGCAATCTACTCGTATGGCTATGTTAGAATCTGGAGATGCGAATGCAGCTCAAATCGGTTCTTCTGACGTAAGACATATGGAAGGTGTACCTGATATTGAACTTACTCGTATCGTAAGTACACGTATGGACTACTTAGGATTCAATATGGGTGTTGAACCATTTGATAACAAATTAGTTCGTCAAGCAATCTCTATGGCAATTAACAAAAACGATATCGTTGATGGTATTTTAGATGGTCAAGGTACTGCTGCTGTTGGTCCATTAGCACCGACTGTAGTTGGTAACTACCAAGGCTTAACTCCACTTGGTTTCGATGTGGAAGAAGCAAAAGCATTATTAGAAGAAGCAGGATATGCTGACGGATTCAAAACAACGTTATATGTTAACGAAGGAAACAAAGAGCGTGCTGATATCGCTGTTTTAATTCAATCTCAATTAGCTCAAATCAACATCGATGTTGATATCCAATCTATTGAGTGGGGTACATTCTTAGAAAAAACTGGTGCTGGTGAGCATGAAATGTTCATCCTTGGTTGGACTACAGTAACAGGTGATGCTGACTACGGTTTATATGCACTATTCCATTCTGATATGCATGGGGCACCTGGTAACCGTTCTTTCTATACGAACGAAAGAGTTGACGAATTATTAGACTTAGCTCGTTCTTCAACTGATCAAGATGAGCGTAACGAAGCTTACAAAGAACTTTCTGAAATTCTTGTAGACGAAGTACCAATGGTTTACCTACAACATCCTGACTTCGTATACGGAACTAACGGTGTTGCTTCTGGTCTATTCGTAGACTTCAGTGGTACTCCATACTTCAAAGGTATTAAACTAAAATAATGTAACTTTTACTAGAGGGAGAGCTTATTATAAGCCTCCCTCTTTTTATCTATAAAAATAAAAAACTAACGCTTGTGCGCTAGTTTTTTAAGCATACAATTTACTTTCTTCTTTCTTGAAAAACTCCTTCATCGCATGAAAAACATCTGGTTTTTGCTTTAAAATATAATGTCTAAACTTTTCTTCGTGAATATTTTCATAGGCTGACATTAACGTACTATGTCGATTGTACTGATTAACTTCTCCGTACCCAAACATATTGGACACTTTCATCAATTCCCCTACTAATTTTACACAACGTTGATTATCAGAAGTTAAGTTATCACCATCAGAAAAATGGAACGGATAAATATTGTAATGTGTTGGATTATATTTATGATCTATTAGTTCTAACGCTTTCCTATAGGCTGAAGAACAAATAGTCCCACCACTTTCCCCTTTGGAAAAGAAATCTTCTTCTGAGACGATTTTAGCCTCTGTATGATGTGCAATAAATTCAATTTCTACTGTCTCATATTTTGTTCTTAAAAACCTTGTCATCCAAAAGTAAAAACTTCTAGCCATATACTTTTCCCACATACCCATCGATCCGCTTGTATCCATCATCATTAAAACTACTGCCTTTGAATCTGGTTTAATTACTTCGTTCCACGTTTTAAACTTTAAATCTTCTTTATAAATTGGGTGGAAGCTAGCTTTTCCGTTCATTGCATTCCGCTTATATGCGGAAAGCATTGTTCTTTTTTTGTCAATATTTCCCATTAATCCTGTACGTCTTATATCATTAAACTCGTAATGCTCCACAACATTTTCTGCTTTTTCTTTTTGCTGAAGATTTGGTAGCTCTAACTCATTAAAAAGAGCAGCTTCTATATCCATTAACGAAACTTCTGCTTCAAAATAATCTTCTCCTGCTTGATCTCCGGCCCCTTGACCTTTCCCTGCGCCTTGTTTTCCTGAATTAGATCCGTCTCTCGCCACAACATCGCCAACTTGGCTATCCCCATCGCCTTGGCCTACATGTTTGTTTTTGTCATAGTTATAGCGAATTCTATATTCGTCTAATGACCGAATAGGAATTTTCACGACCTCTTTACCATTAGACATAATAATATTTTCTTCTGTAACTAAGTCGGGTAGATTGTTTTTTATTGCCTCTTGTACCTTTTCTTGATGGCGTTTTTGGTCGTCGTAGCCTTTACGATGGAGGGACCAATCCTCTTTTGATACAATAAAATTTGTCTCATTGGAACTCATTATTGTTTCCCTCCTTTTTATTAAAAAACTTTAAAAAATTATGCACGATTTGCAAGTAAAGTTCATACAATATTTTGGTTACTGTAAAAAATGCACCAACCTTAAACTAACGAGAGGTTGGTTACTCTATCCTATGCAGAATCGTAAAAATATTGACAGATTATTTAGATAAATGTTGCCTCTTTTAAACTCGGACATGCTTCTTTTATTGCCTAAAACTGTTTCTTTTTTTATATAAGAGCAACCGGTCCAATATTATTTCTAATTTGTATTTATTCTTATGCGAGCAATAGCTTGTATCATACTAAAAAGGTGAAAACTGATTGTTAGCTCATTATACAAAAGCCCATAGCAATGCTACGGGCTTTTACTTATTTTTTCTTTCTTCTCAAATTGTTTTGGTACTTCCTCTTTATTTGAATTATTCTTTTTCAATTGTTCTATTTCTTTTGCCAACTTCTTCATTTCTTCATTATTTGGTGCCATCGTATTTTTTACATTTTCCATTGTTATCACCTCTTGGTTTTTACATTCCCGCTTGTCCAAATTGTAAACATATAATTTTTGTAATATTTCAAATAGTATTCACGATTCGCGATAAGTTAGATATGATAATTCCATATCTAACTGGAAGGAGGATTACGTTATGAATTTTGATATGATGCTAGGTTTAATTATCATTCCTCTCGCTATTATTGGTCTTGCAGTTGCAGCCTTTTATCATACGAAGGAAAAGGAAGGTGAAACAAAATGAGTGCTAATCCAATTACAGTAGCTGTATTAGTGTTCTATTTACTAGTGCTTATTGGGATAGGCTTTGTTAGTACTAAAAAAAGTTCTGGTGGATTGTCTGACTTTTTCTTAGCTGGTAGAGGCTTAGGGAAGTTTACGGTAGCATTAAGTGCGGTTAGTTCTGGAAGAAGTGCTTGGTTAGTACTAGGGGTCACTGGAACTGCTTATGCAACTGGTCTTAATGCAGTATGGGCTGTTGCTGGTTACATAACAGTTGAAGTATTTATGTTTTTTTACGTTGCTAAAAGATTTAGAGTATATAGTGAGAAAACAGGAAGTATTACTTTACCCGATATATTAGAAAACAGATATGAAGATAAATCTAACCTGCTAAGAATAACAAGCTCTCTTATTATCATTTTCTTTATGATTGCTTATGTAGGTAGTCAAGTAGTTGCAGGCGGGACAGCTTTTTCATCTAGCTTAGGGCTTTCTCAATCTAACGGAATGTGGTTAACAGCTATTATTATTTTATTGTACACGATGTTAGGTGGATTTCACGCCGTAAGTAAAACAGATGTTTTGCAAGCTATGTTTATGTTTTTATCTCTAATAATTTTACCAATTATAGCAATTATCGGTCTCGGTGGCTTCGGCCCAATTCTTGACACGATGCATGCACAAGGGGCTGGATTTACAAGCATTTGGACATTCGGTTTTGGAGCAATTGTCGGTTTATTAGGAATTGGTTTTGGAAGTCCTGGGAACCCTCATATTCTTGTTAGATATATGTCTTTAAAAAATGTAAATGAAATGCGTCAAGCTGCGTTAATCGGAACCATTTGGAATGTTGTTATGGGTTGGGGAGCAATCATGGTAGGTCTTGCCGGTAGAGCGTATTTCCCTAATATTAGTATGTTACCTGGTGAAAACAGTGAAGCGATTTTTACAACTCTTGGTGAGGAAATTTTAAATCCGTTTTTTATGGGGATTTTATTAGTCGCAGTACTAGCAGCGATTATGTCGAGTGCAGATAGCCAGCTACTCGTTGGAGCAAGTGCAGTCGTTCGTGATATTTATGATAAAATTTTTGCAAAAGGAAAAGAAGTTTCTCAAAAGAAGCTAGTATTATTTAGCCGCATATCTATTGCTTGTTTTATGTTACTTGCTGTATGGTTAGCGTTTTCCGCAGAACAATTTGTATTTTGGATGGTTCTTTTCGCATTTGGCGGACTTGGAGCCTGCTTCGGCCCAGCACTAATACTATCATTGTACTGGAAAGGTACAACAAAAGCTGGTGTTCTTACTGGAATGATCCTCGGATTAATAACGGTTATATTAGTTAAAAAGCAGCCTGAATGGACTTTTGCTTTTTTACCTGATGTAAAAGCGTTATTTGCCAAAATATTATTCGGAGTTACCTACGAAGCAGTGCCAGGGTTTTTAGTTGCATTACTCGCAACCGTTCTCGTAAGCTTATTTACGAACAAACCTGTTAATGTGGATCAACAATTTATAGATATAAAAAGTAAAAGTATGTAAGTAATATATTTTATAACAAAAGAGAGTACCCGTAAAAGCTAATGAATAGCTCATAAGGTACTCTCTAATTTTTTTATCTATTTAATAAACTTCCTACGTAACGAAGTAATTCATTCGCTGATGTTGAATTATATCCATGCTCATCGATAAGCCTTGCAACTACCTCATTTATTTTCTTCAACTGCGTTTCATCCGGTGTTTTAGAGGATGTCGTTATTTTCACCACATCTTTTAAATCGGCGAATAGCTTCTTCTGGATTGCTTCTCGTAGTCGTTCATGGGAATTATAATCAAATCGCTTCCCTTTTCGCGCATAAGCGGAAATACGAATTAATATTTCCTCACGAAATGCTTTTTTTGCATTTTCAGAAATACCGATTTGCTCCTCAATTGACCTCATTAACTTTTCATCTGGATTCATTTCTTCACCAGTAAGTGGATCACGTAGTTTAACTCTATTACAATATGCCTCCACATTGTCTAAATAGTTATCCATTAATGTTTTAGCAGATTCTTCATATGAATAAACAAATGCTTTTTGAACTTCTTTTTTCGCAATGTTATCATATTCTTTTCTTGCTACTGAAATAAAGTTCAAATACCTTTCTCTATCTTCATTCGAAATAGATGGATGTTGATCCAACCCTTCTTTTAATGAGCGTAAAACATCTAATGCATTAATGGAAGGTACTTCTTTTCGAATAATAGTGGAAGATATACGGTTTATAACATATCGAGGATCGATTCCGCTCATTCCCTCATCGTTGTATTCTTTCTTCAATTCTTCCACGTCCACTGAGTTAAAGCCTTCTACTTGCTCACCATCGTATAATCTCATTTTCTTTAATAAGTCAATGTCGCCACGCTTTGGCTCTTTTAACCTTGTTAAAATTGTGAACATTGCTGCTACCCGTAACGTATGCGGTGCAATATGCACATCACGCACATCACTTTCATTTATCATCTTTTCATAAATTTTCTCTTCTTGTGTAACTTTTAAATTATACGGGACTGGCATAACAATAATCCGTGAATGAAGTGCCTCATTTTTCTTATTAGAAATAAAGGATCGATACTCTGTTTCATTCGTATGGGCAACAATTAATTCATCTGCACTTATTAATGCAAAACGCCCAGCTTTGAAGTTTCCTTCTTGGGTTAATGATAATAAATGCCATAAAAACTTCTCATCACACTTTAACATCTCCTGAAATTCCATCATACCGCGGTTTGCTTTATTCAGTTCACCATCAAAACGATATGCCCGTGGATCTGACTCAGAACCAAATTCTGCAATTGTCGAGAAATCAATACTTCCAGTTAAATCAGCAATGTCTTGTGATTTTGGATCGGACGGACTAAACGTTCCAATACCTACACGTTGATTTTCCGATAAGAATATTCGTTCCACTAGTACATCTTCAATTCTTCCACCATACTCTTTTTCTAGTCTCATCATGTTTAATGGTGATAAGTTTCCTTCAACACGAATACCATACTCTTGATGGAAATCTTCTCTTAAATGATGCGGTATTAAATGCAAAGGATCTTCATGCATCGGACAGCCTTTAATTGCATAAACAGCACCACGGTCTGTTAGCGTATACTGTTCTAAGCCCCTTTTTAAAATTGTAACTAAAGTTGATTTCCCTCCACTTACAGGACCCATTAATAAAAGGATACGTTTTCTAACATCGAGCCTCTTTGCTGCTGGATGAAAATACTCCTCGACGAGTCTCTCTAATGCTTCTTCTAACCCAAATAACGAATTACTGAAAAATTTATATTCCTTCCTGCCATTAACCTCTTCTACTCCTGCATCTTTGACCATATTGTACACCCTTGAATGAGCCGATTGTGCAATATACGGGCGTTCCTTTATTAACTTTAAATACTCGCCGAAGGTTCCTTCCCACTTAAGCCGCTGTTCTTCTTCCCTGTACTTTTCAATTTTACGTAAAATATCCATAAGGACCTCCCCCATTTATCTCTTCAAGAGCAAGATTAATAATATGTATGCTGTCATTATTTGAAACATGCTTTTCAAAGAAAATTATTCAAGGACCTTCTTGAGGAAGATTAAAATCAGAAGTGTAAGGTTTGTCTACATATAGCAACAATAACAACGATTTTTTAGGAAGTACCATATTATTGTAAAAAACAATTTTGAATCAGTTTAAAGAATACGGTACATAATAGAATAAAGGAAATATTGTCAAATTTTATTCATACATTACATTCACAATAATTACTTATTAAGTTATAATAATGGATAGTATGCTTACTTATATACTTTATTAAAGGGGGAGCTACATATGGGAACAATTTTAATTTTAGGTGTATGCCTAGCGTTCTTAACAGCAATTTTCACTGCTGGTTATAACGATAGACCTGGTGCAAAAACTAAATAATGGAAACACCCCGGCGCTTTCCTATTCACTAGGACAAGCGCTTTTTTAGACACAAATAGAAAACGGAGTATAGAATTAATTCTACGCTCCGTTTTTTCATTAAATTTCAGGATATTCAATTGAAAGGTTAGGATAATCTTGTTGTCTTAGTGCTTCGTATACTAAGATTGCTGCTGTATTAGATAAGTTTAACGACCTTACATTTGTCGTCATAGGTAAACGTAAGCAAGTGTCTATGTTCTTTTGAATAACTTCCTTTGGAAGACCGGTTGTTTCTCTTCCAAAAACAAAGAAATAATCTTTTTCCAAATTACTATAGTCAAAGGAAGTATGTGGTTTTTGACCAAATTTTGTAATGAAAAAGAATTCACCATCACTGTTTTTTTCAAACAATTCTTCAAGTGAATCATAATAAACAACATTTACAAACTCCCAATAATCAAGACCTGCCCGTTTTAACATTTTATCGTCAGTTGAAAATCCAAGCGGTCGAATCAAATGTAGTGTTGTATTTGTTGCTGCACAAGTTCTAGCTATATTTCCTGTGTTAGCTGGAATTTCTGGTTGATATAATACTACATGTATACCCAAGTTTTTCACCTCTAAAATTACTTAAATCAATCATACATATAAACAATACATTTAATTTATTCGATAATCAATATTTTAATTGCGATCAATAATATGAAAGAACTTATATTTTATATTTGGAGTGTACGCTGACGAGTCTTCATATGCCCAATACCTCATTCTACTGTTATGTGTATGTGCATTTACTAACGGCATCCCATCTTGGTCCTTGGCAACTACGATAGTATTATGGTCAAATCTCCCATCACCTTGAAAATCATAACAAATAACATCTCCTGGCATTAAATCAGCTGCCCTTGTTACTTCTCTTCCTTTCATGCCACTTTTTGCATTAGGTAAATACCAGCGTAAAGAGTGAGCAACAGACCATGTATAGCTCCAAGCTTTATTTTTCATCCACCAACCACTACTCTTATTAGGAAAACCTACCATTGGGGCCCCACCTGCGTGTACACATTGAGAAACGTAGTTCGTACAATCAACATCAAATTTTTTAAACTGAGGATTGTAACTATTCCACCATCTTTCTGCATATTGAACAGCAGCCATTCTATCATAAGTAAAACGATAATCCCGCTTTTCACATTCTTCTAACGGTTGCATGTAAATCGGCTCTACGTTATTCATTACTTGTCTATCAGTTACTATTTCATTATCATCCCATACAGATATTCTATTTAACATTTCTTCTTCTAAATATAGTTTATCCTTATGATTAATTAAATACCTAATATGAATTTGATATGTGACTTCTTTCTGGCTTCCGATCGGAGTAATTTTATTTATTTTCCCTTCTGCGTTACATTTGACAATCTCTGCCCCTCTTCTTCTGTGCATTTCCCTTTTATTCTTTATCGTATCGTCGTTTATAATATAGTTACCAGTTTGAGAACTTCTATATACATAACTTTGAAGCAACATTTCAACATGTCTTTGCAATTGAGTATTCATCGTATACACTCCTCCAGAAAACTTCTTTTTACACTGTATGCTTTTAGAAGTAGTCTCATTAAAAAGACAGAAAAAAAGTGAGAGTTATTGGTTAACTCTCACTCTTCAATAATGCTATTCCCTTCTCCATTTCTTCTCGTGCATCTGAATCTTGTTCTTTCTCCATTAAGTGCATTAAGCGAGGTAAGGAAGATTGTTCTCCAATTTTACCTAATGCCCATGCTGCTGTCCCTCTAATGACAGGTCTTGGATCATTTTCAATTAGCTCAAGGAGAACTGGGACAGCCGTTTTATCCCGATAATGGGCTAGTGCTATAATTGCATTTCGTTGGATTGGTTTTTTTCCTCGCCATGAACCTGACATATGGCCATATTTTTCTTTAAACTCTCGATTACTCATTGTTAACAAAGGCTTTAATCTCGGCTTTACTAGCTCAGGATCGGGTTCTAATTCCGCATGAAGGTGAAAGTCCTTCCCCTTATTTTCTGGACATACCGTCTGGCACGTGTCACAACCATACAAACGATTACCTAGTTTTGTTCTATATTCTTCTTTTAAAAAGCCTTTCGTCTGTGTTAAAAAGGCAATGCACTTGTTAGAATCGAGTTGCCCTCCTTGAATTAATGCACCGGTTGGACAAGCATCCACACACTTATTACACGACCCACAACGGTCTTCAATCGATTGATCTGGATCAAATGGTATATTTGTAATCATTTCACCTAAATACACGTAGGAACCAAATTCTGGCGTAATAATGGCACAGTTTTTACCACTCCACCCGATACCTGCTCTTTCGGCAACTGCTCGATCTGCAAGCTCACCTGTATCGACCATTGATTTTAATGTTGCTTCTGGGACTTTTTGTTTAATGAATTCTTCTAATTTACTTAAGCGATCTCTCAGTACAAGGTGATAATCTGTTCCCCATGATGCCCTGCAAAAAATACCCCGTGGGTCCTTCCTCGTACTACGAGGTGCATCTTTCATTTTTGATGGGTAAGCAATCGCAATCGCAATAATAGATTTTGCTTGAGGGAGTAAAAGCTGAGGATTCGTTCGCTTTTCAATATCACTTTCTTCAAAACCTGATTGGTACCCATTTTCTTGCTGTACTCTCAACCGTTCCTTCAATTCAACAAAAGGACTTGCACTTGTAAAACCAATTTTATCAATGCCAATTTGCTTACTGTATTGAATAATTTCTTCTTTTAATTTAGTAAAATTCAATGTATGCACCTCCTTTGCTAACATTTTTAACTATTCATTTAATGTGTGGTAAACTAATATAAACATGGAAATAAAGGAAGCGGTATAATGATTACAATACATAATGAAGTAAAAAAAGCTATTCCAAATTTTAAGTTAGGTTATATTGAATATGAAAATACAACTATAAGCACTACACCCCAAATGTTTAAAGGTAGATTTCGCCTTTTTCAAGAATCAATATACTTTGATTTACTTGATCAAGAACTAAAAAGTGTTCACGGAATAGCGGAATGGAGAAAGATTTTCAAACAAACTGGTACTGATCCGAGTAGGTACCGCCCATCCGCCGAAGCGCTATATAGAAGGATTAAAAAAGGTCAGTTTCTTGAACCTGTAAACTCTGGCGTAGACATTAATAATTTTTTTTCGTTAAAGTATTCAATTCCTTTTGGTTTATATGATAATGCAAAACTTAACGGACAGCTATCAGTAATGATTGGAAAAGAAAATGATCACTATACTGGTTTAAACGGTAGAATAATCAGTCTTGATAAAATCCTTCATACTGCTGACGAAAATGGCCCGTTCGGAAGTCCTTACATTGATAGTACTAGATCCCCTATTTCAGAAGCAACTACTGATGCCATTCAACTTGTTTATTTACTTCCATCTATTGAAAATAATGAAGCAGTAAAGATGCTAGAGAGTGTTGCTTCTATGTTTGTACAAATTAACGGCGGGAATTTTAAAGTAAATCTAGTATCATAAAGAATTCATTTTATTAATGAATTCTTTTTTTGTTCTTTAACATATTAGATTAAAAGTATCCATAGTGGGTAAACAAAAAAACGTAATGCATCGTTAATTTGTTTAACGAAACACTACGTTACTCACTATGTATGGAGCGGGTGATGGGAATCGAACCCACGACATCAGCTTGGAAGGCTGAGGTTTTACCATTAAACTACACCCGCACTGGCCTATTCTTAATTAATACCGGTGGTCGGGTTCGAACCGACACTCCGAAGGAACACGATTTTGAGTCGTGCGCGTCTGCCAATTCCGCCACACCGGCGTAAACAGTATTAAAATAAAAAATGGTGCCGAGGACCGGAATCGAACCGGTACGGTAGTCACCTACCGCAGGATTTTAAGTCCTGTGCGTCTGCCAGTTCCGCCACCCCGGCTTGTAACACTGTTTGGCATTTATTAGTGGAGGCGGCAACCGGATTCGAACCGGTGGTAAAGGTTTTGCAGACCTCTGCCTTACCACTTGGCTATGCCGCCTAATGTATTGGAGCGGAAGACGGGATTCGAACCCGCGACCCCCACCTTGGCAAGGTGGTGTTCTACCACTGAACTACTTCCGCAAAATTGGCTGGGCTAGCTGGATTCGAACCAACGCATGACGGAGTCAAAGTCCGTTGCCTTACCGCTTGGCTATAGCCCAATAATTTTATAATGTTGGGGCGATTGATGGGAATCGAACCCACGAGTGCCAGAGCCACAATCTGGTGCGTTAACCACTTCGCCACAACCGCCATAATGTTAAGTTTTGTTTTATAATTGGCAGGGGCAGTAGGAATCGAACCCACACCGGAGGTTTTGGAGACCTCTGTTCTACCGTTAAACTATGCCCCTATAGTAAGAATTGTTACAACTTAATTTAAAATGGTGGAGGGGGACGGATTCGAACCGCCGAACCCAAGGGAGCGGATTTACAGTCCGCCGCGTTTAGCCACTTCGCTACCCCTCCAGTAAGGATGGTGCCGGCGATAGGAGTCGAACCCACGACCTACTGATTACAAGTCAGTTGCTCTACCAACTGAGCTACACCGGCATATATTAAATGCAATTATTTCTTTTTATAATTTAAATGGTGGCTCGGGACGGAATCGAACCGCCGACACATGGATTTTCAGTCCATTGCTCTACCGACTGAGCTACCGAGCCTAACTTTAAATTATAATGGCGGTCCCGACGGGAATCGAACCCGCGATCTCCTGCGTGACAGGCAGGCATGTTAACCGCTACACCACGGGACCTGGTTGCGGGGACAGGATTTGAACCTGCGACCTTCGGGTTATGAGCCCGACGAGCTACCGGACTGCTCCACCCCGCGACGATATTAATCTTATAATTTATGGTGGAGGATGACGGGATCGAACCGCCGACCCCCTGCTTGTAAGGCAGGTGCTCTCCCAGCTGAGCTAATCCTCCAATATATAATGGTGACCCGTACGGGATTCGAACCCGTGTTACCGCCGTGAAAGGGCGGTGTCTTAACCGCTTGACCAACGGGCCATAATTGTAAGAGTTTAAGAATGGCGGAGAGCAAGGGATTTGAACCCTTGAGACGGCGGTAACCGTCTACACGATTTCCAATCGTGCTCCTTCGGCCACTCGGACAGCTCTCCATAATGGCTCCACCAGTAGGATTCGAACCTACGACCCTTCGGTTAACAGCCGAATGCTCTACCGCTGAGCTATGGTGGAATAGAAGAATTATATCCTTCAGCCTGGCAACGTCCTACTCTCGCAGGGGGACAGCCCCCAACTACCATCGGCGCTGAAGAGCTTAACTTCCGTGTTCGGTATGGGAACGGGTGTGACCTCTTCGCCATCATTACCAGACATTTTTTTAAGGACAAATACTATTATAATATATTTTATGAGAAAATCAAGAGTTTTTTTTGTTCTCTCAAAACTAGATAATATTTTTCATCAAGATCGTTCATATCGTTCATTTAAATTGGTTAAGTCCTCGATCGATTAGTATTCGTCAGCTACACGTGTCGCCACGCTTCCACCTCGAACCTATCAACCTGATCATCTTTCAGGGATCTTACTAGCTTGCGCTAAAGGAAATCTCATCTTGAGGGGGGCTTCATGCTTAGATGCTTTCAGCACTTATCCCGTCCGCACGTAGCTACCCAGCTATGCCTTTGGCAAGACAACTGGTACACCAGCGGTGCGTCCATCCCGGTCCTCTCGTACTAAGGACAGCTCCTCTCAAATTTCCTACGCCCACGACGGATAGGGACCGAACTGTCTCACGACGTTCTGAACCCAGCTCGCGTACCGCTTTAATGGGCGAACAGCCCAACCCTTGGGACCGACTACAGCCCCAGGATGCGATGAGCCGACATCGAGGTGCCAAACCTCCCCGTCGATGTGGACTCTTGGGGGAGATAAGCCTGTTATCCCCGGGGTAGCTTTTATCCGTTGAGCGATGGCCCTTCCATGCGGAACCACCGGATCACTAAGCCCGACTTTCGTCCCTGCTCGACTTGTAGGTCTCGCAGTCAAGCTCCCTTGTGCCTTTACACTCTACGAATGATTTCCAACCATTCTGAGGGAACCTTTGGGCGCCTCCGTTACTCTTTAGGAGGCGACCGCCCCAGTCAAACTGCCCACCTGACACTGTCTCCCGAGCCGATAAGGCTCGCGGGTTAGAATTTCAATACAGCCAGGGTAGTATCCCACCGACGCCTCCACCGAAGCTAGCGCTCCGGCTTCTCAGGCTCCTACCTATCCTGTACAAGCTGTACCAAAATTCAATATCAGGCTACAGTAAAGCTCCACGGGGTCTTTCCGTCCTGTCGCGGGTAACCTGCATCTTCACAGGTACTATAATTTCACCGAGTCTCTGGTTGAGACAGTGCCCAGATCGTTACGCCTTTCGTGCGGGTCGGAACTTACCCGACAAGGAATTTCGCTACCTTAGGACCGTTATAGTTACGGCCGCCGTTTACTGGGGCTTCGGTTCAAAGCTTCGCGCCGAGGCGCTAACCTTTCCCCTTAACCTTCCAGCACCGGGCAGGCGTCAGCCCCTATACTTCGCCTTACGGCTTCGCAGAGACCTGTGTTTTTGCTAAACAGTCGCCTGGGCCTATTCACTGCGGCTCTCTCGGGCTTTAACACCCTAACAGAGCACCCCTTCTCCCGAAGTTACGGGGTCATTTTGCCGAGTTCCTTAACCAGAGTTCTCTCGCTCACCTTAGGATTCTCTCCTCGCCTACCTGTGTCGGTTTGCGGTACGGGCACCATATTCCTCGCTAGAAGCTTTTCTTGGCAGTGTGGAATCAGGAACTTCGGTACTATATTTCCCTCGCCATCACAGCTCAGCCTTTAGGATAAGCGGATTTGCCTACTTATCCAGCCTAACTGCTTGGACGCACATATCCAACAGTGCGCTTACCCTATCCTCCTGCGTCCCTCCATCGCTCAAACGGAATGAGGTGGTACAGGAATATCAACCTGTTATCCATCGCCTACGCCTTTCGGCCTCGGCTTAGGTCCCGACTAACCCTGAGCGGACGAGCCTTCCTCAGGAAACCTTAGGCATTCGGTGGAAGGGATTCTCACCCTTCTTTCGCTACTCATACCGGCATTCTCACTTCTAAGCGCTCCACCAGTCCTTACGGTCTAGCTTCAACGCCCTTAGAACGCTCTCCTACCACTGTTCGTAAGAACAGTCCGCAGCTTCGGTGATACGTTTAGCCCCGGTACATTTTCGGCGCAGAGTCACTCGACCAGTGAGCTATTACGCACTCTTTAAATGGTGGCTGCTTCTAAGCCAACATCCTGGTTGTCTAAGCAACTCCACATCCTTTTCCACTTAACGTATACTTTGGGACCTTAGCTGGCGGTCTGGGCTGTTTCCCTCTTGACTACGGATCTTATCACTCGCAGTCTGACTCCTGAGAAACAAGTCTTTGGCATTCGGAGTTTGACTGAATTCGGTAATCCGATGAGGACCCCTAGTCCAATCAGTGCTCTACCTCCAAGACTCTTTACTCAAGGCTAGCCCTAAAGCTATTTCGGAGAGAACCAGCTATCTCCAGGTTCGATTGGAATTTCTCCGCTACCCACACCTCATCCCCGCACTTTTCAACGTGCGTGGGTTCGGGCCTCCATTCAGTGTTACCTGAACTTCACCCTGGACATGGGTAGATCACCTGGTTTCGGGTCTACGACCACGTACTATGACGCCCTATTCAGACTCGCTTTCGCTACGGCTCCGTCTCATCAACTTAACCTTGCACGTAATCGTAACTCGCCGGTTCATTCTACAAAAGGCACGCTATCACCCATTAACGGGCTCTAACTACTTGTAGGCACACGGTTTCAGGATCTTTTCACTCCCCTTCCGGGGTGCTTTTCACCTTTCCCTCACGGTACTGGTTCACTATCGGTCACTAGGGAGTATTTAGCCTTGGGAGATGGTCCTCCCAGCTTCCGACGGGATTTCTCGTGTCCCGCCGTACTCAGGATCCACTCAAGAGAGAACGAGGTTTCAACTACAGGGTTTTTACCTTCTATGACAGACCTTTCCAGGTCGCTTCGTTTACCCCGTTCTTTTGTAACTCCGTATAGAGTGTCCTACAACCCCAAGAGGCAAGCCTCTTGGTTTGGGCTAATTCCGTTTCGCTCGCCGCTACTCAGGAAATCGCGTTTGCTTTCTCTTCCTCCGGGTACTTAGATGTTTCAGTTCCCCGGGTCTGCCTTCCATACCCTATGTATTCAGGTAAGGATACTACTCCATTACGAGCAGTGGGTTTCCCCATTCGGAAATCTCTGGATCAAAGCTTACTTACAGCTCCCCAAAGCATATCGGTGTTAGTCCCGTCCTTCATCGGCTCCTAGTGCCAAGGCATCCACCGTGCGCCCTTAATAACTTAACCGTCGACAAATGATAAGCGTCGCATCTCTTCGTCAGCTTCCTTCGCTCACGTCCTCATGTACGCTTTTGTACACTCCGGCGCTCGCTCAGTCGCTTCCTCGACCTGCTCGCTTCTAATTTGTCTTAGTATTCAACCTAAAATTAGGTTTCGTTGATAACAGCGAATTGTTATCATTAGAAAATTACTAAGATGAACGATACTTGTGAATGTATCTTGATTACTTATATTATCTAGTTTTCAAAGAACATATTTAATAGAGAGAATGCTCTCTCAAAACTAAACAAAACAATGAGCGTGATTTTCCTTAGAAAGGAGGTGATCCAGCCGCACCTTCCGATACGGCTACCTTGTTACGACTTCACCCCAATCATCTGTCCCACCTTAGGCGGCTGGCTCCAAAAGGTTACCCCACCGACTTCGGGTGTTACAAACTCTCGTGGTGTGACGGGCGGTGTGTACAAGGCCCGGGAACGTATTCACCGCGGCATGCTGATCCGCGATTACTAGCGATTCCGGCTTCATGTAGGCGAGTTGCAGCCTACAATCCGAACTGAGAACGGTTTTATGGGATTGGCTCGACCTCGCGGTTTTGCTGCCCTTTGTACCGTCCATTGTAGCACGTGTGTAGCCCAGGTCATAAGGGGCATGATGATTTGACGTCATCCCCACCTTCCTCCGGTTTGTCACCGGCAGTCTCCTTAGAGTGCCCAACTGAATGCTGGCAACTAAGAACAAGGGTTGCGCTCGTTGCGGGACTTAACCCAACATCTCACGACACGAGCTGACGACAACCATGCACCACCTGTCACTCTGTCCCCCGAAGGGGAACGCTCTATCTCTAGAGGTGGCAGAGGATGTCAAGACCTGGTAAGGTTCTTCGCGTTGCTTCGAATTAAACCACATGCTCCACCGCTTGTGCGGGCCCCCGTCAATTCCTTTGAGTTTCAGTCTTGCGACCGTACTCCCCAGGCGGAGTGCTTAATGCGTTAGCTGCAGCACTAAAGGGCGGAAACCCTCTAACACTTAGCACTCATCGTTTACGGCGTGGACTACCAGGGTATCTAATCCTGTTTGCTCCCCACGCTTTCGCGCCTCAGCGTCAGTTACAGACCAGAGAGTCGCCTTCGCCACTGGTGTTCCTCCACATCTCTACGCATTTCACCGCTACACGTGGAATTCCACTCTCCTCTTCTGCACTCAAGTCTCCCAGTTTCCAATGACCCTCCACGGTTGAGCCGTGGGCTTTCACATCAGACTTAAGAAACCGCCTGCGCGCGCTTTACGCCCAATAATTCCGGACAACGCTTGCCACCTACGTATTACCGCGGCTGCTGGCACGTAGTTAGCCGTGGCTTTCTGGTTAGGTACCGTCAAGGTGCGAGCAGTTACTCTCGCACTTGTTCTTCCCTAACAACAGAGCTTTACGACCCGAAGGCCTTCATCGCTCACGCGGCGTTGCTCCATCAGACTTTCGTCCATTGTGGAAGATTCCCTACTGCTGCCTCCCGTAGGAGTCTGGGCCGTGTCTCAGTCCCAGTGTGGCCGATCACCCTCTCAGGTCGGCTACGCATCGTTGCCTTGGTGAGCCGTTACCTCACCAACTAGCTAATGCGCCGCGGGCCCATCTGTAAGTGTTAGCCGAAACCAACTTTCAATATAGTACCAGGAGGTACTATATATTATCCGGTATTAGCTCCGGTTTCCCGAAGTTATCCCAGTCTTACAGGCAGGTTGCCCACGTGTTACTCACCCGTCCGCCGCTAACTTCTTTAAAGCAAGCTCTAAAGAAGTTCGCTCGACTTGCATGTATTAGGCACGCCGCCAGCGTTCGTCCTGAGCCAGGATCAAACTCTCCGTAGAGTATTTGATTGCTCAAAATGTTTGCTGACTTATCGTCAATTTATTGTTTTGTCGATTTTAAAAACCGACTTGCACGCTATTGTTTTGTTTAGTTTTCAAAGAACATTTTAAGTTCGCTTGCTTGAAGCGACTTTTATAATTTAACATGTTTTCAAATCAATGTCAACATGTTTTTTTATTTTTTGTTGTTGTCGTTTAACACCTTCGTTAGCGACGAATATTAATATATCACGATAACAAAATCGAGTCAACAGTTTTTTAGATCTTTTTTTAAAAGAGGGAGAATAAATGTTTATCCCCCTCTTTGACTTACTCATTCGAGACTTTATACATTCTATGATAAACACCATGACCCTTTGTTTCTACTTTAACAGCCTCTATTAAACCTTTTTCAACAAGGTAGTCTATAAGTACCGTTAAGTCTGCAATATACCCTGCCAATTCAGGTTCATTTAATAAATCATTATATGACCATGATGTTTCTTTCGTATTTAATACATCTAATAAATGTTGAATTCCAATTTTCGTTCTAGAATGTATTAAAAATTCACTTGCTAGAAATAAAAGCTCTAGTCTTTTTTCAATTGGTTCTTCTCCCTCTACTAATTCTTCATATAGTTTATGAATTTGTGGCTCAATTTGTTTAACTTGATTCCATACAGTCAGTTCTGGATGAAAACCATTTTCAATAACTGATAATCTTGCAAGGTGGTGGAGAGAATGAACGATATGATTGAATGCGTCCAAATGATGATTTGATTCAAAGAAATCTTTTCCTTCCATATACCTTCTAATTAGCTTAGCAAATTCTATACCTATTTTTACTTTTCTATCTTCTAACGGGTAATCATCCAATTTGTTTCTCAAAGTTATAATGTATTCATTTCGATCGAATAATATTTTACCATTCATAATCCAATCGATCACTCTTCGGTTCGTTCCTAATTGAATCCAATCTTTGAGTTGTTCTTCACTCACAATATAGAGTGCAGCTTTTTGCTCACCAATATCATAATGCTTTATATATAACGGGGTTTCTAATTCTTTCACAATCATTAATAGTATTGCATCGAATCTGTCTGTATTCGGACTATTACGGTTCCTTTTTTCGATTAATAGTGTTCCTAGCGTATTCGATTGACTTGCACGTTCTTGATATATTGGACGAAGTAGGTCCTCCATAACATCACTCCATTTATTCACTTGTTTTTCATAGCTTATAATTTTAATTTTAGTTTCTTCTTTATAAACACATACTTTTAACTGAAACTTACTTACACAAAAATATTCGACATAATTCTCTTTTATCCTCTTAATTCTTTTGAAAAACTTAATTAGTAGGGATAGTTTCTCAGGTAGTGTATAGAATTTGGCATTGTTTTAAAAATCTCATTTTATTGCCATAACTAACTGCTATAATTTATGATATGATTGTTCACTAGGAGGTATTATTTATGGCTCGTAAATATTCCAGTAAAATAAATAAGATTCGTACCTTTGCTCTTTCGTTAATCTTTATCGGATTTTTCATTATGTATTTAGGTATTTTCTTCCGTGAAAATATGATTGTAATGACTATATTCATGCTTTTAGGGTTAGTAGCAATTGTAGGAAGTACTGTTGTTTACTTTTGGATTGGTATGCTATCTACTAAAGCAGTACAAGTAGTTTGTCCAACATGTAATAAAGTTACGAAAGTTCTTGGTCGAGTTGATATGTGTATGTATTGCAATGAAACTCTCACTTTAGATCCTTCTTTAGAAGGGAAAGAATTTGACGAATCTTACAATCACAAAAAGAAGGCAGATAGTTAAGCTATCCGCCTTCTTTCTTTTTATATATTATAGCAGTCCATTTTGAAAACAGAAAGTGGTTTAAATCAATTCGTTGCACTTCGGTTCTCAGCCTTGAAACTAAAAACATTAATGCAGTTCAAAATACAAGTCACAATTTATAGTCGCTATTGTGCAATATTCCATTTCCATAAGTGTTCACCTTATATAACGACAGACACTTAGAAATAGTTTTCTGTTTCGACACATATTTTTCACCATAAAAAAACAGATATTAACTATCTGTTTTTTTAGTGTGCGCCTTTTTGACATTCTGGGCAAGTACCGTAAATTTCCATACGATGTCTATTAATTTTGAATCCAGTAACATGAGCAGCTAACGCTTCTACCTCATCTAAACCTGGGTATGAAAAATCTACAATTTTACCACAGCTATCACAAATGACATGATAATGATCGGACGTTACGAAGTCAAATCTACTTGAACTGTCTCCATAAGTTAATTCTTTAACTAAACCAACTTCTTTAAATACTCGTAAATTATTATAGACTGTCGCAACACTCATATTAGGGAATTTCCCCTCTAGTGCTTTATATATATCATCTGCAGTTGGGTGGGTCATTGCTTCAATTAGATATTCTAAAATCGCATGACGCTGAGGAGTAATTCTAACCCCAGTTTGTTTCAACGTTTCAAGCGCTTCTTTAATTTGTTCTTCAACCACCGTCATGCACCCCCTTATCCATAAGGATTCTTACTTTATAATATTTATAAATAGTGTACATTGTAAGTGTGATTTTTGTCAATCATCTCCTATATATATACTATATACAGTTTTTAATAATTATTACACTTCTGGCCTCAATTCTGGTTCTTCCACCTGCAAGTGGAAATTAACCGCTCTCCCTGCCACAAATAAATAGTCAGATAGTCTGTTCAAGTACGCAAGTACTATTTCCGATGTACCTTCTTCTATTTTCACTGCATTTCTTTCTGCTCTCCTTACTATCGTTCTAGCGCAATGTAGTGTAGCACCTGCTTTACTTCCTCCAGGTAATATAAAGTTTTTCAAAGGAGGTAAATTTTCAGATAGTATATCAATATCTTTTTCTAACCTTTTAACATGCTCTTCTGTTAAGTTCCATCTTACATCTTTCCCTTTAGGAGTAGCTAATTCTGCCCCAACATGGAATAAAATCGTTTGAATAGAGTTTAACGTTTCTAATATTGTTTCTTTTTTTTCAAATACTTTTTCTTCGTTAATATAAGTCACAGCTAATCCAATCATAGAATTAGCCTCATCACAAGTACCATATGCTTCGACTCTATCATCGTATTTTGGTACGCGTGAGCCATAAACTAAAGAAGTTTGACCTTTGTCGCCTGTTTTCGTGTAAATTTTCATATTAATATCCCCTTTCTAGATCAATCATATTTATAAAGTCAGCATTTTCGTTTTTAAGATATACATTCAAATTGTGTTTAAAAATTTGCAGAGCACGAGGTTGATATCCTTTCGTAACACTAGATAGATGTGGTGTTACAGTAACATTTTCCATCTTCCAAAATGGATGGTCCTCATCTATTGGTTCCGTTTCAAAGACGTCTAATACTGCATGTGATATTTCTTTTAATTCTAGTGCCTTTAATAAAATTTCCTCCGCTACTACGTCTCCTCGACCAATATTTATAAAGACTGAGTTATCTTTCATTAGTTGAAACTGTTTATGTTTTAAAACATGCTTTGTTTCTTTCGTACTTGGTAAAACAGATACAACGAAGTCAGCTTGTGGAAGTACTTCATCTAATTCTGCTAAAGAATATATTTCATCTACAAATTCAACTTGTTTACTAGTACGTGTTATCCCTAATGTCTTCATCCGAAACGCTTTTGCTAGTCTTGCTATTTCTCCCCCGATTGCACCGACACCTAAAATAGCAATTGTTTTACCGTTAAGTTCCATCGTTTCTATTGTTCGATCCCACAAACAATTTCTCTCGTTTTCTATAAGCTTTTTGGAATTACGAGCTACTTGTAACATCATCGCTATTGTATATTCAGCCATCGGTATTTTATGTATGCCTCTTGCGTTTGTAACAAGGATTTTTTTCTCTTCTATCATATTTAAAGGCATTCTCTCTACACCCGCTGATGCTACCATAATCCATTTTAAGTTTTCCGCAATGTTAATATGGTCAGTAGTTAAGTTACCATATGTTAAGATAATTTCCGCATGTTTTAGCTTTTCTTTTGGTATTTCAGAAACTTTTTTAAAAAACTCGAATGTAACCTCCGGAAAACTTTTCTTTAAATCCTCTGCTAGGTTTGGATCTTGCAATTCAAAAGTAGAAACGACGAACATATGAAACATCCCCTTTATCTTAACTTCTCCTTCCATCATATTAGAAAAACTTCCTGTTTGCCAAGTACTATAACTCTAAGTTAATGTACACTGATCTAAAATAGGATAGGCTTTTAAATTTATCCTTTTTACTTCGTTGTGGTACAAGTTCTTTCCTTTAAATGCAAAAAATCCGTCTATTTGTAAAAACAAATAGACGGATTTGCTTAACTTTATATTAACCTGGATAGTGAATTGGTGCATTCGGTCCTAATGGAACTCCCGTTAGCATCCAAACGACTAACATAATAATCCATGTAATGGTAAAGAAGATAGAGTATGGTAACATCGTAGAAATTAATGTCCCGATACCAACCTTTTTATCGTATTTTTGAGCAAAAACGATAACAATCGCAAAATATGGTAATAGTGGAGAAATTACATTAGTCGTTGAATCTGCAATTCGATATGCTAATTGTGTTAGTTCAGGTGAATACCCTAAGTTCATCATCATCGGAACGAAAACAGGTGCCATTATCGCCCATTTTGCAGATGCACTTCCTATAAACAAGTTAATCATACCAGCTACTAATATAAAAATTAAGATTAGTAGAATACTATAAAACATGTTATCTCCAGAGAAGCCTAATCCTTGAATGAATTCTGCTCCATTTACTGCCATAACTGTTCCTAATTTCGTTTCATTAAAGTATGCTACGAATTGTCCTGCTACGAAGGCTAAAACAATATAAGAACCCATTGTTGCCATCGTTTCAGATAATTGATTTGCTACATCTTTATCATCCTTAATTGACTTGGTTACTTTACCGTAAACAAACCCTGGCACAAAGAAAACAATTAGTATAATAGGAACTAACACTTGGAAAAATGGCCAGCTTGTTACGTCACCTTCACCACGTAACGGTCCCCAAGATGGAACAACTAATAATGATAATACTGCTACTGTACCTAAAATAGCGAATAACGCAAACCATAAACCTTTTTTCTCTTCAGGTTTTAAATGGCTCATACTTTCTTCTTCAATTGAACCTTTATATTTACCTAAACGAGGCTCAACTAATTTATCTGTAACAAATGTACCTACAATCGTTAATAGAAAAACAGATGCAATCATGAAATAATAGTTCATCATATAGTTCATGCCTGCAGCGTATTCCGGATTAACAGTTTCTGCTGCTTGGATCGTTAAACCACCAAGAAGTGGATCTAATGATGTTAATAATAAGTTTGCACTAAATCCAGCTGATACTCCTGCGAATGCGGCTGCTAAACCTGCTAAAGGATGTCTGCCAAGACCCGCAAATAATACTGCCCCAAGAGGAACTAATACTACGTAACCAGCATCAGAAGCCATACTCGACATAATACCACCGAATACTAGCGCCGCTGTCATTAACTGTTTAGGGACAGAAGTTACTAGCCCACGTAACGCCGCACTAATTAACCCTGATCTCTCAGCAATTCCAATACCTAGCATTGTTACAAGAACGGTGCCAAGTGGCGCAAATCCAGTAAAGTTTTTAACAGCACTTTCAAATATGTACTGTATACCTTCACTTGACATTAAGCTTTTAACCTCAATTACTTCCCCTTCATTAATCGGGTCTGCCACTTGAACTCCTAAGCTAGCAAAAATCCCTGAAAATAAAACAACTAATAAAGCAAAAATTGCGAATAACGTAACGGGATGAGGAAGTTTATTACCGACACGTTCAATCATATCTAATGAACGAACCAAAAAGCCTCGTTTACTCGTTTCTGACGATTCCATTGTTTTACCCCTTCCATGCGAATGTATTAAATTTTCAAAAAATACCACAAAAAAACTCGTCCTTAGTATATTGCAGAAATTCCTCGTATGGAAGGGGTTTCAAAAAAGGCGGAATAACCTTAAAGTTAATAAAAATCCCTATATTTTGAAATTTAAACTAGAAACGTTGGTGTTACTACATTTCCCATTTTAACCCTTGTAAAATTATGTTAACATACTTATAAATAGGCATAAAAAAAAGTGTGGAACGAGTTCCACACTATATATAAAAACAACTACTGAGGAGGTATGCCCTACACTAATAAAGTACTCAAATAGCCTCTAAAGCGTTTTAGACATTCGCCCCATTTCTAAAAAATAGGCTATTTTCGTTAAGACAGATTTTCTTTAATAAACGAAAGTGCATCTTCAACATGATCTTTCACACGTACTTTACGCCATTCTTTTACTATTTCACCCTTTGTATTAATAATAAAAGTACTTCGTTCAATACCCATATACTCTTTCCCAAAGTTCTTTTTAAGTTTCCATACATCGTAGTTTTCAGCAACCTGGTGATCTTCGTCTACTAATAGTGAGAAAGGTAACCCGTGTTTTTCGATAAATTTTTGGTGCTTCTCTACCGGGTCTGGGCTGACACCTAAAATAACAGTATTCAGCTGTGAAAAGTCTTCGTGTTTATCACGGAAATCACATGCTTGCGTCGTACACCCTGGCGTCATATCTTTTGGATAAAAATATAGCACTACATTTTTCCCTCTAAAATCGGATAATTTAATCTTTTCACCCTTCTCCGTTTGCAATTCAAAATCCGGAGCTAATTGTCCCACTTCTACTGACATTTTTAATTCCTCCTTGTCTTTCATAGTTATAGGTTAGCGTAATCATATTTTAATTTCAAATATGGTGATACAACCATTTATACATATAATGACGTTTTACATTACAAACTAAAAAAGAATAAACTGTTTGGAGGGTATTATGAAAAAATCAAAAGATAAAATGTCAGTTGTTCAACCAAAAGAACCGCATTATACAGGAATTGCAAAAGATAGCGCTACACAACCGTTAGAAAGCTTTGAAAATAAATACCCCGATTCCGTTAATGAACATAAAGCGTTAGAAGCTGCCAATATGATGTTAAACGAAGGTGAAATTTCACAGCAGAGGAATAACAATTAGTCACGATAATCTAAGTCTAGTACAATTCTAACAACAAAAGCAGCAGGCATCACATATCCTAACAACGCTTGGATTATAGCGATGCCTCTCCCTATTCCAATTGGTGTAACATCCCCATACCCAACTGTTAACATTGTTACAGCACTAAAATAAACCGAAGTAGTCATCGTAGAAAAAAAGTCTTCCTTTAGCAATTCTCCCCCTTCCGTAAGAATTGGTTGTATATTAAGATGAATAACACAGTAAAGTACGGCAAAAGAAATCACTAATGTTAAATATATTAAAAGTAAAAGTATTAAAGTTTCTTTTGATACGTAAGGAATTCCTCTCATATCTCTTCTATTTGGCGAAAATAAATGTAAAAAACTAAAGATAATTGCTAGAGCCACTATACATAAAACAATAAAAAACAGCATTATAATCCCCCATTGGACATGCTTTAATAATTTAATATACTCGAATTAATAGGGGGATATGCTATATTTTCATTTACAAGATACCCACTCTTTTTCATCATTTATTCATTCATGATAGAATAATGATGTAATACATTTTAGGAGGATACATATGAATTTTCAAAAATCAGAACAGCTTCATGAAGAAGCGTTACAACATATTGTAGGTGGAGTTAATAGTCCATCTCGTTCTTATAAAGCAGTTGGTGGTGGTGCTCCTGTAACAATGGAGCGAGCTAAAGGTGCTTATTTTTGGGATGTGGACGGCAATAAATATATTGATTATTTAGCAGCTTATGGACCAATTATTACTGGTCATGCACACCCTCATATTACAGAAGCGATTAAAACTGCAGCTGAAAATGGTGTTTTATACGGAACACCAACTCCTCATGAGGTGAAATTTGCAAAAATGTTAAAAGAAGCAATACCATCCATGGATAAAGTGCGTTTTGTAAACTCTGGGACAGAAGCGGTAATGACAACGATTCGTGTTGCTAGAGCTTACACAGGACGAACAAAAATCATTAAATTTGCTGGCTGTTATCATGGCCACTCTGACTTAGTATTAGTAGCAGCAGGTTCTGGACCATCAACTTTAGGCACTCCTGATTCAGCAGGTGTTCCAAAAAGTATTGCTCAAGAAGTTATTACAGTTCCCTTTAATGATATTGAGCCTTTTGAGAAAGCACTTGAAAAATGGGGAGATGAAATTGCTGCTGTATTAGTGGAGCCGATCGTTGGTAACTTTGGTATCGTAGAGCCACTACCTGGTTTTTTAGAAAAGGTAAATGAACTTACACATAAAGCTGGTGCACTCGTTATTTATGATGAAGTTATCACCGCATTCCGCTTTATGTACGGTGGGGCTCAAGATTTACTTGATGTAAAGCCAGATTTAACAGCACTAGGAAAAATCATTGGTGGAGGTCTACCGATTGGAGCGTATGGTGGACGTAAAGAAATTATGGAGAAAGTAGCGCCACTTGGTCCAGCATACCAAGCAGGGACAATGGCTGGAAACCCAGCTTCTATTTTATCTGGTATCGCTTGTCTAGAAGTTCTGAAACAAGATGGTGTTTATGAGAAGTTAGACAAATTAGGAGCAATTTTGGAAGAAGGTATTTTACGCTTAGCAGAAAAATATGGAGTTACGATTACGATTAACAGATTAAAAGGTGCACTAACGATTTATTTTACTGATGAAAAAGTCATTAATTATGAACAAGCGGAGAATACAGATGGAGAGAAGTTTGCAAAGTTCTTTAAATTAATGCTTCACGAAGGAATTAATCTTGCACCTTCTAAATATGAAGCTTGGTTTTTAACAACTGCACATACGGAAGAAGATATTCAACTTACTTTACAAGCTGTAGAACGAGCTTTTGAAAAAATATAAAAATGTATATTTATGCAAAACACGGACGGTAAAAACCGTCCTTTTTCATTGAATATACATGAAAACGGTTACATTTTTTATATTTATTTGTATGAACTAAACATTTTTTTGTATAGAAATTGATTTTGTTTTAATATAGTGATATGATAAAGTATCTGAAAATTCCTTATTTTCCCCCTAATCCTAAACCTATTACTTTAACAGGAGGTGAATGGCTTTTCTTGGGACCCTCTATCCCTTAGTATGAAGCCAAACATTTATGACAAACTGGAATCCGAGCAATTTTAAAGATTATCACCACGCAGAACACGATGCTTGTGGTATCGTATCCGCAATTGAAAAGAAAAAAATCCCAACAAAACAAAATATAAATGATTGTATTGACGCACTCGTTAAAATGAATCACCGTGCTGGGTTTATTAACGGTGAAGGTGATGGTGTTGGAATTCACATCGACATACCTAAAGCATTATGGAAAGAAAAACTTATGAAAGCTTCACTAAACACAGACCTTGTAGACCGCAATGATTTTATTGTCGGGCATTTTTTCATTAATAGAAACATAGACACTCAATCTGCAAAAGAAGAAATAATAGAAAAAGCAGCCTCTTATCAATTAGAAATACTTTTCGAGTCTGATAGCGTAACAAATGAAGGAGCACTTGGCCCCATAGCATTGCAACAAAATCCATTATTTTGGCAAGTTGCATTCCTTTCCACTTCAGAGGAGTTTCAAGAAAATGTTGTTTTTGAACTAACAATTGATGTAGAAAAAAATGATGAAATTCATGTTGCTTCTCTATCAAACTATCATGCAGTTTATAAAGTGATGGGCGCAGGTGATATTTTACCAAAGTATTATCAAGACTTAGCTAGCCCTATCGTTGCCTCTACTATGACATTAGGACATAATCGTTATTCCACTAATACATTATCAAATTTCTTTCGTGTGCAACCGTTTAGCGTGCTCGGTCATAACGGCGAAATCAATACGATCGCCAAACTTCGAGACGAGGCACTGATGCTTGGTGTACCTCTTACAAACGGCGGTAGCGACTCTCAAGACTTAAGTAGAACAATTGAAACGTTCATAAATAGATTTAACTTTACTTTATTTGAAGCAGTAGACATTGTTTTTCCACCAATTATTAATGAAATTAAGCAATATCCTTCCCATTTACAAGATTTATATACTTATATTCGTGAAGCTTGGGGTCACTTTGCACAAGGTCCAGCAGGGATTATTTCACGTTATAGGGATGAGGCAGTTTTTAGCCTCGATTCTTTAGGTCTTCGTCCGCTTTGGATGTTGGAAACAGAATCTACTTACTATTTTTCATCCGAACCAGGAATAAAACTAACTTCCGAGTTCACAGCTGAGCCAAAGCCATTCTCGCCTGGAGAAAAAGTCGGCCTAAAATGGAATGGTGACACGATAAAAGTTTACGAATACAAACAATATCAAGAAGAAGTTTATACCCGTTTCTCTAACAAGTTCTCGTTCGATCAATTTTCGACAAGACTAAATACAGTGGCATTAACAGATGAAGTTTCTGTTTCCCCTATAGAAAAAGTTCATAATGGGCAGTATGCTGCTTTTGGGTGGGATCGTGAACATATTCAATTAGTTGAACAGATGGCTGAAAAAGGCGTTGAACCTATCCGTTCCCTCGGACATGATGTTCCACTTGCCGCTATAGCAAATGGAAGAAAGAATATTGCAGATTTTATAAAAGAAAGTGTTGCTGTTGTTACAAATCCAGCGATAGATCGCGATCGTGAAACGGAACACTTTTCTACACGAACAGTATTAGGTTCAAGACCATTATTACAAAATAAAAAGGAAGCTTCACCATTCACGGTAGAATTGTTAACACCATTATTAATTGAAGGTAACACTGGTGCTACTTGTGCAAAAGAATTAGAACAGCCTTCCTATGATCAAGTAACACATATTTTTTCAACAAAAAAGCTAACTTACTTCCTTCCTACGGCTGCACAGGAAGGCGAGAGTGTAGAAAACGCATTAAACCGATTAGTAGAAGAAGCAACACATGCAGTTGAAAACGGAAAAACTTTGTTAATACTAGATGATGCGTTAGCACACCAAAACGGACATTTATGGATCGATCCACATTTAATTACATCGGTTATTGATCAAGCTTTAGTAGAAAAACAACTAAGAAGACAATGTTCCATTTTATTACGTTCAGGCGCAATCCGCTCACTACATGACTGTATAGTAGCACTTGGATTAGGCGCAAACGTTATTAGCCCTTATTTATTATTCGGTACTGTAAGTGAAGAATCTGTTGTACCGACGACAAATTTATATAATGCATTAACGAAAGGCTTAGAAAAAGTTATTTCTACAATTGGCATTCATGAGCTAAGAGGATACGGACGCCTATTCTCCTCTATCGGATTACACGATGACATTGCAAAGTCTTTAAGAATTGTTAACTTTTTAGGATCTGAACAATTAGGCTATAATTTTCATTCTTTATTAGAGGACGCAAAAGAAAGAATGCAAGATTTCCAAAATGAACAAGCTCGTCCAGGTAAGTCCTTTCACTTATTCCCAAGAATATGGAAAGCAATTGGTGACGTAGCGAAATCAGGAAATTACAATGATTTCCGTGAAAAATTAAACGAACAAGAAACGAATAATCCGACTACAATTAGACATTTAACAGACCTTAAGGAAAGCAACAAGCCTATTGAACCGCAGAAAGTAAATATATCTGTTGGAGAACATAGTCTACCGTTTGTTATTTCCTCGATGTCATTCGGTTCACAAAACGAAATAGCTTTTAGAGCTTACGCTGAAGCAGCTGATAAACTTAATATGATCAGCTTAAACGGTGAAGGTGGAGAAATAAAGGATATGCTCGGAAAATATCCAAAATCACGAGGTCAACAAGTTGCATCTGGACGCTTCGGTGTTAATGCTGAACTATTAAACTCTTCAAACCTGTTAGAAATAAAAATTGGTCAAGGTGCAAAGCCTGGAGAAGGTGGACATTTACCTGGATCAAAAGTAACAGCTAAAATTGCTGAAGCGAGAAATGCAACGATAGGTTCAGATTTAATTTCTCCTTCAAATAATCATGATATTTATTCTATTGAAGACTTAGCACAAATGATTGCAGAGTTAAAAACTGCAAATGACCAAGCAAAAGTTTCTGTAAAAGTTCCCGTTGTTCCTAACATCGGAACAATCGCAGTTGGTATCGCTAAAGCAGGTGCCGATATTATCACGATTAGTGGGTTCGATGGTGGAACAGGTGCTGCCAGAATTCACGCTTTACAATACGTTGGTTTACCTGTTGAAATTGGAGTAAAAGCTGCCCATAACGCTTTATTAGAAGCTGGACTTCGAAACGAAGTTGAAATTTGGGGAGATGGCGGTATTAAAAGCGCAATGGATGTTATTAAAGTAATGTTGCTTGGTGCAAACCGAATTGGTTTCGGAACTTTATCAATGATTGCGATCGGCTGTACAACATGCCGTGGCTGCCATTTAGATACTTGTCATGTTGGAATTGCAACTCAAATTGAATCAGAAGCTCAAGCGAAAGAGCATGGTTTAAGACGTTTCGTTCCACGTCAAAGTGATTTAGCTGTGCAAGGTCTTATGAATCTATTCACAGCGTTCGGCCAGGAGTTAAAAGCTTTAACTGGTTCTTTAGGATTTAAAAACTTACAAGATATCGTAGGCCGCTCCGATTTATTAGAACAAACACGCGGACTTGAAAGTATAAACTTAAAACCACTATTAACGGTACTAGATGTGCCTCAAATAGCTCAAAAAGAAGTAGCAGCTAGTTTAGATGAGAAGAAGCTCTTAGTTGCAGCTGGTGCAGAGTATTTAGATTATCAAGAGGAAGAACTGTTTAACTCTCGAGAGTTCTCTTCTATCACATCTGAACAAAGGGTCCTTGGAAGTCGCGTTTCTTGTCATCGAGTAAGAAATCGTCTAGACGGGTCTTACGTTGAATTAGGAGATATTAAACTTTCATACAAAGATGGCTCCATTCCAGGTAATGGACTCGGATCGTATAATTCAGAAGGGATTAACATTTTAGTAGAAGGTGGCGCCCAAGACGGAATCGGTAAAACTGCTTTTGGTGGAAATATTACGATTTTAAAAGCAGTTGGAAGTCACGGTAAACGTGTAAATGGATCGGTTGGAAAAGGTTTCGGTTACGGCGCTCAAAAAGGGACACTTATTGTGCAAGGGAATGCAGATGCTCGAGCGGGAATTCGTTTATCCGGTGCTGACATGATTATCGGTGGTAAAGTTACTTCCCCAATTCCAGAAAATGAAGCTGGAAACTTAGGAGTAAATGCAAATATAAAAGGATTTGCTTTCGAATATATGACAAACGGTAGAGGGTTAGTTCTTGGAGATCCTGGACCATGGATTTGTGCAGGTATGACAGGTGGAGTCGTTTATTTAAGACACCAACCAGAAGTTGGACTAACGAAAGAAGCGCTACAACGTCGTATCGCAAAAGGAGCTAAAGTAGCAATCCAGCCACTTTCCAATGACGGAAAACGTGACGTACAAGAACTATTAACAAAATATAAAGAAGCACTATTAAGTACGAATCAAATAGAGGAAGCAAATGAAATTACACAACTATTAAACAACCTAGAAGCAAACTTCCTACAAGTCAACCCAGTAAAAGAACAAGCAGACCCATCCGTATCTACTGAGTGATCGAAAAGCGGAGGGCGTTTGGGTAGCGGCGTACAAACTGGACCTTTCCTGCCGGAGATAAAGGAAACACTGCGAACGCAAGAGAGCAGATGTTGACTTATCGTACAGAAGGAAAGGGAAGTTTGATAGCCGCTAACGCCCGGAGCTAGACAATCCGAAAAGCGGAGACTGCTCGCTCAGGTCCAATCAAACTGGAGCTTTTCCGCAGGAGATAAAGGAATCACGGCGAGCGGTAACGAGTCGATGATGACTTATCGTACTGAGGAAAAGTGAAGTTTGAGCCGGACCTAGCCGCCGCAGCTAGACAATCCGAAAAGCGGAAGGGGCTCGCTCAGCGGCGACAAGCACAAGGCAAGCCGGCTAGAAGGTTGCTCTTTGACCTTCTGGACGGATTGACTTGTGACCTCGAGCCGCTAGTCCCTGCAGCTAGACAATCCGAAAAGCGGAGGCGGACCGTTCAGGTAAAAACAGAAAAAATATTGAGAGGCTATCCCGAAAAATTGGATAGCCTCTTTTTCACTTTACGTATTGAAGTAAAAAGGGAAACGTTGTATATTACATAAGTGTTTACAATATATATGTTTGTGGGAAATTAATAGTAGGCTATGAGATTATAGAAAATTACTAATTAAAATCTTAATAATCTCTTACTTAAGAAAGGATAAGAAAAACAAATGAAATTAGGAGCCCGAATATTAAAAACGGGAATTGCAATCACTTTAGCGTTGTATGTTGCACAATGGCTGGATTTACCTTCTCCTGTCTTTGCTGGAATTGCTGCAATATTCGCTATCCAACCTTCTATTTATCGCTCATATTTATCTATTTTAGAGCATATTCAAGGTAACTTAATTGGAGCTATTTTAGCAGTTATTTTTGGAATTACTTTTGGAGCAGACCCATTTATTATTGGATTAACAGCCATCGTTTTAATTGCTATAAATTTGCGATTAAAAATTGAAAATACAATCCCACTTGCACTAGTAACTGTCATTGCTATTATGCAAAGTCCTGCGGAAGGGTTTTTAGAATTTTCCTTTATTCGTTTTGGTACTGTAATGATTGGAATATTATCTGCTTTTTTAGTGAACTTAGTCTTTCTACCTCCAAAATACGAGACGAGGCTTTATTATAAAATTAAAGAAACTACGGACGATATTTTAAAATGGATCCGCATCAGTACGCGACATGCTTCTGAACATAATTTATTAAAAGGTGACATCGAAAACTTACGCCAACGTCTACTAAAGCTAGAACAAATTTTCACCTTATATAAAGAGGAACGAACTTATTTACGAACAAATAAATTAGGAAAATCAAGAAAGCTCGTTTTATTTAGACAATTAATCGTAACAAGCAATAGAGCATTGTTTACGTTAAAAATGTTACATCGCTTCGAGAATGAATTACACCATATGCCAACAGAATATCAACATTATTTAAAAGCTGAGCTAGACCATTTAGTTAATTTTCACGAACAAATATTATTAAAATTTGTTGGGAAAATTAAGCAAAATAATACGTCTGAAATGTTCGAAGAGGAAAAATTCAATAAAAAGATGTTTTTAGATGAATTCATGCGTCAAAAGGAAGAATGGTGTCATACAGAGTGCAACCCTGACGATTGGTACCAACTGTTCCCTCTCATTTCAAGAATTGTTGATTATAGCGATCAGCTCGAACATCTTCAAAAACTAATGCACAGCTTTCAAAATTATCATAATGATGAATTTAACATCCGCACCCGCGAAGAAGAATAAAACAAAAGCGCCAAGAGTAATCTTGACGCTTTTTATATATTAATGAATTAACGTTATTCTAATTCTTGAATGCTATACAATTCATAATAATGACCTTTTTTCCTCATTAGCTCTTCATGAGATCCTATTTCTACAATTTCTCCATGTTCTAATAAAACAATTCGGTTCGCATGGGTGATAGTAGATAACCGATGAGCAACGATAAAAGTAGTTCTATCTGCAGCAAGCCTTTCCAACGATTCTTGAATAAGGTGCTCACTCTCTAAGTCAAGGGCAGACGTAGCTTCATCTAAAATAAGGATAGGTGGGTTTTTAAGAAACACTCGAGCAATTGCTACCCTTTGCTTTTGACCTCCAGATAACTTTACTCCTCTTTCTCCTACTTTCGTTTCGTAACCATCTTGCAAATTCATTATAAATTCATGTGCATTTGCCGCTTTAGCTGCTTCAATAATTTCTTCTTTCGTTGCATCTGGTTTTCCTAGTGCTATGTTTTCTCTAACTGAATCACTAAACAGGATACTATCTTGTAACACCATTCCGATATTTTGGCGTAGCTGTTGGACTTTTACATCACGGATATCGACACCGTCTAATCGAATACTTCCTTCCGTTACATCATAAAAACGTGGTAGTAAACTAACTAATGTCGATTTCCCACCACCACTCATCCCAACTAATGCAATGGTTTCTCCTTGTTTTACTTCTAATGAAACATTTTTTAGTATAGATTCATTCTCTTCTTCATATCGGAAAGAAACATTAGAGATGGAAACATCACCTTTTACGGAATGAATATTTTTAGCGTTCTTTTTATCCGTAATATCGTATTTTTCATCCACAAATTCAAATACACGATCCATTGAAGCTAGCGATTGTGTTAATGTTGTAGAGGAATTTATTAACCTTCTTAATGGATTATATAGGCGATCAATGTATGTAATGAACATAATCATTTCACCTATCGTTAGCGTATTATTAATCACTGCATATCCTGCATAAAAAATAACTAATAATGGAGCGATATCGGTAATTGTGTTGACGACAGCAAATGTTTTTGCATTCCAACTCGTATGTACTAACGCCTTATTTAAGAAGTTTTTATTCTGCTTTTGGAATTGCTCTTGCTCATAATCCTCAATTGCCATACTTTGAATGACTGGCATTCCTTGTACTCGTTCATGCAAATGGCCTTGTACCTCTGCAAGTGCTTGAGAGCGCATTTTTGTTAATTGACGTAACCGACTATAAAAGTACTTTACGGAGAACCCGTAAAGTGGAAATAAAATGATGGAAACGATAGTTAACGTAACATCTACTTGAAACATTATGATGATAACAATAAGTATAGTTGCAAAATCTAACCATACGTTCATAAGGCCAGTAATGACAAAGTTTTTCGTTTGTTCAACATCGTGTATTACTCTAGATATTACTTCCCCCGCACGATTGTTCGCATAAAAACGAAGACTTAGCCTTTGAATGTGATCAAAAAGTTTATCACGGATATCATAAAGTACTTTACTACCAGTCCACTGTGCTAAATATTGACGATAATATTCAATTGGTGGCCTTAACACAACAAAAATAACGATAATAATTCCCATTACAAGAATAAGTTCAGATTTTTTATCTTCTGTTGAAATACCTTCGGCTAAAAGAATATCATCAGTAACATATTTTAATAAGAGCGGAATTAGTAAAGGTAAACCAAATTTGAACAATCCTATTATAACGGTACCAATTACTTGCCAACTATATGGCCTAACAAATTTCAAATATCTCTTTATACTTTCCAATGCCAGCTCCTCCTCAACTGCAACAACAAACAAAAAAGAAACAGTGCGTATACACTGCTTAGTATCTCTTTTAAGCAAAAAAAAAATGAAAATAGATTATTACTTCATTTTACTAATAGTGGAATGAATTGAATAGTAAACTGCTCAAATCAGTTTGAGGAAGAAGAATTGAGGCAAAAAAAGTCCCATATTAAAGAGCTCTTATCGTCAAAAGCTCTTTAATATGGCGACTTTCTATTTATGGTACATTAAATATCGTTCATACCATATATCAATAAAATCTGGATCAAACGGTCCTTTTCTTTGTCGAATCCATGAAATTAGCGTGTTTACATTGCTTTTTAAAATTTTATCAATAACATCCGGGTAGTTCATTTCTCTTCGATGCTTCTCATATTCATCTTCGTCTAACAATATAAAAGTCATGTCAGGGAACACTTTTATATCCAAATCATAATCAATATACTTTAAAGCTTCTTCGTCATATATAAATGGAGAACTAATATTACAATAATAGTACACTCCGTCCTCTCTGATCATTCCAATTATGTTAAACCAATGTTGGGAATGAAAATAGCAAATGGCTGGTTCTCTCGTTATCCATGTACGACCATCCGATTCGGTTACAATTGTTTTATCATTTCCACCAATGACAAGATTTTGTGTCCCTTTTAAAACGGTTGTCTCATCCCAAACTCTATGAATTAGTCCGTTATGCTTATAACTGTGTATTTGAATCTTTTCTCCTTCGATGGGACACCCCATACGTTCTCCCCTACCTTCCTTTCTTGGACATTTTGAAAGCAGTTATTTTTACATATCCTTTTACTCTCATTTGAACCAATAAATTTATTTATAAAGTTTCTGTTATAACTATTATAACGGTTGTCCAGTAAATTTAAAACAAAAGAGCCATCTTTCTTTTAGATAGATGACTCTTCGTTAACATTTTATGCACTAGTTATAGCTGATTTTTTGTATGATCGTAAAGTTTCTTCCGTTTGTTTTTTAAATAATAGCTGGATAGATAGTAGTTCTTCCTTCATTTCTTTTATTTCATTTTGTACAGAGAGTAATTTCGTTCCATTTTCAAGTTCTATTAATTGTTTTTCAATTGATTGACATCGTTCAATTTCAGCTTGTAAATACAATAGCTTATCCATTATTTCTAGTTGTTTGGCAACTTCAATATCAAATTGTTCCAATGGATTTCCTCCTTTACCTGAAAATAAAAATTCTATATATGTACTTTCTGTTTATTTTTCCGTTTTCCTTTGACTATGTATGTTGACTCTTTAGAAGTTTTGTCGACGTGGGTATTTCTTTTATTGAGGTGGTACTACAGGAGCCCTATTAATGTGCATTGACTCGATTCCAGGCAGGCTGCTCTTCCTTTTATGTGCATCATTCAAAAATATTTTATATGTATGTCCTCATGCGACCCCTTTAAAACACACTTTCATTACCCTTCTCGGAAACAGCAAATTGATGATACCTCAAAATGGAAAAGCACTCCCTATCCGACAGGATAAGAAGTGCTTTATTTATTATTGTTGACGTTGGTTTTTCTTTGCTTGAGATTGAGCGTTTTGCTGTCTCACTTCTTGTGCGTTAGTTTCACTAGCGAATTCAGTACCATATTGGCTGTTTCCAGAAGCAGACTGAGCGTTTTGTTGTCTTACTTCTTGAATGTTAGTACCAGATTGAGTTCTACCAGCTTGACGATTGTTTGCCATTCGTTATCACCTCCACGAAGATTAAGATGTCCAAATAAAACTGAAACTATGACAAAATTTCTTAACATTTTTTTGAAAGTTCTTTTTTCAAACTCCACGTCCAATTACCATCCTTTGGAAACTCTTCGTTCAGTATAGGTATCAATCGCTTTTCAAACAATATGGAAAAAGCCCACTTTAAGGAGGACATATTATGTACGTAGGTAGAGATATGACAGAACTATCCATGATGTCTAAGCAAGAATGGAAGGATACTGAATTAGCATTTTTCCACCATTCTTTACAACAAGTTGTACCTTACCTCAATGCGGAAGGCCAAACAATTCACCGAGAAATAATCGAAGAAATCGAAGCCCGCGGTGGCCTCAAACGACAAGAAGCCGACTACACCCACGGAACAAGAATCAGTTATGATTGACAGAAAAGCGGAGGCGGCTCGCTCTGGCCCGACAAGCATAAGACAGGCGCTGTAGATGGGCGCTTTTTGCCCATCGGAAGTGACTGGCTTATGACTCGAGGGCCAAGCCGCCGGAGCTAGACAAAGAAAAGCGGAGGCCGCTCGTTTAGGTCCAATCAAACTGGAGCTTTTCCGCAGATAAAGGAATACATTGAAAAGGCTTAAAAAAAGAGTGGATATTATTTCATCCACTCTTCTCACTTTTATTCTTTTGTACTTCTTTCCATATATTTTGATGAGAGACAGGAAATGGCAACAGTTCTTGTTCTTCCCTAGATACAGCCTTTAAAGTTGAACTTTCAAATGATCCGTTTACTTTTCCAACATACACATTAATGTTCCAGACAAGATGAGAAAAAACATGTTGAATATCGCAAACGTAGTCTTCAACCTCAACATTAATTCCATTTTCCTCTAACATAAAGCGTTGTAGTTGTTGTTTTGGTGTTTCTAATTCAACTACTCGTTCAACCGTAGGAAACTCCCAAAGTTTTGCTAACAAGCCACTTTCTGGCCTTTGCTGAACTAATACATTTCCTTTTGAATCAAAAAATACACCCGCAATTAAGTTTACTTGTTTTGTTGATTTTTTCTTTGTTTTTACAGGGAGTTCATTTTGTTCACCCTCATGAAACGCCCTACAATGTTCTCTTACTGGACATAATAAGCAAGAGGGAGAGGTTGGTGTACACACAATTGCACCAAGCTCCATCAGCCCTTGATTGAAGAAGGATGGGTTTTCTTTACTAATTATTTCACGTATAACTTCTTCAAATATTTTCCTAGTTTTTGGTTTAGCAATGTCTTCTCGAATAAGTAAAATTCTCGATAAAACTCTCATTACGTTTCCATCGACAGCTGGCTCGGGGATACCGTATGCAATACTTAAAATGGCACCCGTTGTATAGGGACCTACTCCCTTTAATGAGGAAATGTCTTTCACGTTATTAGGTACTACTCCACCGTAAACTACATTCACTTCTTTAACTGCTGCTTGTAAATTTCTAGCGCGTGAATAATAACCTAACCCTTCCCACGCTTTTAACACCTTTTCTTCCTCTGCATTAGCTAAACTTTCAATGTTTGGAAACTGCTCGATGAAGGAATTAAAGTAAGGGATTACTGTATCTACTTTCGTTTGTTGTAACATAATTTCTGAAACCCAAACTTTATATGGATCTTGGTCTTTTCTCCATGGCAAATCTCGTTGCTCTTTTGAAAACCACTGTATTAAATCGTTTTGGAAATCTTCTGTAGAAAACGTTTGTAATAATGAATTCAAATTAATATCCCCCGTTTTAAATATGTTTCATTGTGAAATAATAATAAATAATAATATTGCAATGATGTAAAGGTTTTGTAATTTTTATTTGTTAAAGTAGTACGTATAGAAAATTAAGCATTCATTTATTATAAAAAGGTTTAATAATTTTGAGGAGGCCAAAAGGACATTGGATACTGGTACACATATCGTGATGGGAATTGCAATTGGTACAATTGCAACAATTGATCCTGTTGTCTCAAGCCATCCCGAAACAGCGAAAGCTATAATGATTGGAGCTCTTATCGGTTCGCAAGCTCCTGATTTAGATACGATATTAAAATTAAAAAATAACGCTAAATATATAAAAAACCACCGAGGAATAACACATTCTATTCCTGCTGTCATTTTATGGCCAATTCTCATAAGTGGCATAATCTATTTGTTTCTCCCAGAAGCTAGTCTTTTCCACTTATGGCTTTGGACGTTTCTAGCTGTCATTTTACATGTCTTTGTTGATATTTTTAATGCATACGGAACACAAGCATTAAGACCTTTCACAAAGAAATGGATTGCTCTTGGTATCATCAATACTTTTGATGCTTTTATTTTTGGTATGCACATATTTGGGTTAATCTTATGGGCGTTCGGATTCTCGCCACAATATACATTTCTCGTTATTTACGTTATTCTCATTGGATATTACGTGCTTCGGTACCAGATGCAACAAAATGTATTAAAGAAAGTTAAGTCTATGATACCTAGTTCAAAAAGCATCATTATTTCTCCTACTATTCATTTTAATCAATGGCATTTAGCGATTACGACTGACCAGAACTTTTATGTAGCAAGAGCAGTACTAAATAAGATTATCATTCATGATACGTTTGAGAAAGTACCACTTCCTGACAATGCGATTATTGCCGCTGCAAAACTGGACGATAACGTTGCTGCATTTCTATCCTTTTCTCCAGTGTACAGATGGGAAATGGAAGAATATAGTGACCACTACGAGGTTCGCTTTATAGATTTACGTTATCGTAGTAAAGGCTATTACCCTTTCGTTGCTGTCGTTCAGCTTGATTTCGACTTAAATATCGTTAGCTCATACACAGGGTGGATCTTCAGTGAAGAAAAACTTCGTAGCAAATTAGACTTAATTCCAAACGAGACATAAAACAAAACTAGGCATTGATTGCCTAGTTTTTAATGTTTTAAATCGGTGAATAAGTGGGCATATTTCGGATTATTGGAAAGAAACTCATGCAATGTTGCACCGTGGTTATCTATCCACTGAACAACTATTTTAGCTGTCATTTCTTTTCCTTTATATTCATAACCTGCTTTTGCATAAGTCGATTCAAAGTCCTCCCACAAATGCTCAACCCATGCACGTGCTTGGTTATACGTTAAATGTTGATTTTGTTTCAACAGTCTATCAGTTAATTGTTCAATATATTCATTCAAAATCATCACCTCAACTGGTTTCATTTCACTATTTGTATTAACACATATATTAGGGGTAAAAATCAAATATTATAGTTGTGCATGAAAATGATGCTTTGCACAATTTCGCCTACGTTTGGAGGAGATACGAATGAGAAACAAAGAGCGTGGTTTCCCTAATCAACATAATAACAAATTAGAAGGTGAACCTAGAGCGAAAGCAGAATATGCTTCGAAACGTGCAAACGGAACGATAAATACCCATCCTCAAGAACGCATGCGTGCATCTGGACAGCGTCAAGATAATACGTATTAATAATTGACTTACACAATTATTAAACTTAGGAGGTTTTAACGAATGGGTCATAAAAATAAAACTCATTTTAATCACCGTTTTGCGAGTGACGATCATCCTTTTCCTCAACCAAACGCTCATAGGAAACATACGTATCGACAAGTAAATGGTGAAACACAAGAAGCTCAAAATATCATTATTTTACACAGACAAACGCGAAAAAGATCATAATTATACCACTACCCCTAAAAACAAAGGAAGTGCAGAGGTGGTTACTCTGCACTTCTTTCTTTATTTTTTCAAAAACATAGATATTGGAATTCCTTCTTGTTCTTTACTTACTACATTATTATGAATTCTTCTACCCCAGGCAAAAATCCCGTTCATATAATCAATCTCAAAAAATACACCTGGATCGCCTTCCAATTCATATACTTCTCCTGGCTTGTACTCATCAGGATGTAACATATAGGCTTGAGCCATTAATATTTTTCTTTCTAAAACAGCATATTCGTTTACAATCCCTAATTGCTCTGCTTTCCGAGCCTTTTCCTTTAAGGTAGCAATTTCTTGACGTAATTCATGTGATGACAATTCACTATATCTTTTTTGCATTTCCATAAAAGGTATCCCCCTAATGTTTTGCTCTTATAAATCAAGCATAGCACTGTTTACTTGAGAAGAAAATATGTTTAGAATCTAATAAAGGAGTTTTTTAAATGAACACAATTTTAATAACTGGCGCTGGTACAGGTCTAGGGAAAGAACTTGCATTAGCATACGCAAAAAAAGGGAACACCATTATACTTACTGGTAGAAAATTATTACCTTTAAAAGAAGTCCAACTTTTAATTGAAGAAATGGGTGGCCATGCCGAGGTATATACGATCGATATTACTAACGTTAACGAATTAGAGCATAGTGTACACAAAATATTAAAGCATCATAATGTTAATTTTTTAATTAACAATGCTGGTATCGGATCATTCGGACCTTTTACCGCACTATCTTTAGATGAAATAGAAACGATGATAAACACGAATGTAAAAGGTACTATATATATGACAAAGATTGTACTCCCACACCTGCTTAAACATAGAAATGGTAAAGTTTTCAATATTATTTCTACTGCTGGGCAAAAGGGGAAAGTAAATGAAAGTGTTTACGTTGCTTCCAAGTTTGCCATTAGAGGCTTTACAGAAAGTTTACAGAAGGAATATGAAGGTAAATTAAATATTAAAGCAGTTTACATGGGTGGTATGGATACTCCTTTTTGGGAGAAATCTGATCATATAAAAGATAAATCGAGACTTCGTCCCCCTAAAGAAATTGCTAAAAAAATTATTAAAGAAGATGAAAATGGTACGGATGATATTTTTGTTTAAATAGTTTAAGGAGCACGTGTTAACGTACTCCTAATCTTCTTCTATCTCTTCAACATAACGGTCAATTAATTCCATCGGAAAACCTTTTCTATAAAGGGCTCCCTTCAACTTCATTTTATATTCATAAGGTGGCAGCTTTTCGTATTTCCTTTCGTACTTTTCTGCTGCTTTTTGAAGGCTTTCCCACTCTTCCGTAGTATCTTGCTCTATTTCGACATTTTTAAAAGCTTCTTGAATGACTGTGGTAGGGTAACCTTTTCTTTTTAAAGTCATATCCAGCTTTTGTAACATTATTTTATAGGAATCTTTTCGATACTTCCCTGAATATTTATCGATAAGTTTCACTACATGCTCAAGCTGTGTGGAGAAAGAAAATTCTACTAATGCTTCCTCTATTATAGAAGTGGAGACTCCCTTCTCTTTTAACTCTCGTGCAATTACCTCTGGGCCTTTTAATGTTGTATTCATTTGCGTTCGTACGTAAGCTCTCGAAAACTCCATATCATTAATTAATAGCTGTTCCTCTAGCTTTTTTATTACTTCTGCACGTACGAATGATTCAATTTCTTTCTCCACTAAAAAATCTTCTATTTCTTTCCTAGTTCTCATTCGATACGATAAGAAGTTCATCGCGGCTAACGTTGCTTTATGTATTTGATCACCATATAAAATTTCTTCTATTTCTAGTTCATCTAATTCTTTTCCTTTACTTAAATGAAATTTTATTAATGTATCCTCACTAACTGCAAATGCGTATTCTTCTCCACTACCATTATCCATATATATATTAAAACGACTTTTATTATTTTTCTGTACTTGAATTTTTGTAATAACACCCATAACGTTTCACCTCTCTACTTGTAATGTAACACAGTAAAAATGATATTTAAAACGAAAAAATGAGGCTGACTTACTAAAATGTTTGTCTAAATAGAAAAAAAACAATACATTAAAAGAAAGGAGGGCAAAAGATATGAAAATTGCTATTTCTGGTGGTACTGGTTTAGTCGGTAAAGCTTTAACGAACATATTAATTAAGCAAGGTCATGAAGTATATGTATTAACTAGAAATATTAGTAACAATAACTCTTCACCGAAGTTAACATACGTAAGTTGGTTAAATAGCGGTGATTGTCCTGAAGAGTCATTAAAAGACGTTGATGCTTTTATTAACCTTGCTGGTGAGTCGATTAATAGTGGCCGGTGGACTAAAAAACGAAAAGAACGGATAAAAAATAGCCGAATTCAAGCGACAAATGAAGTAATCCGCATTATAACAGCACTTCCTATTAAACCAAAAGTATTAATTAATGCCAGCGCTATAGGTTTTTATGGAACTTCCTATTCAGAAACATTCACAGAAGATTGCGTTACACCTGGACATGACTTTTTAGCATCGACGGTGAAAGATTGGGAAAAAACAGCTCGTAAAGCAGAGGCTATAGGAGTACGTACCGTTCTAGCAAGATTTGGAATTATTTTAGATAAAAATGAAGGAGCACTACCAAAACTATTAATTCCGTATAAGCTATTTGCAGGAGGGAATTTAGGCTCTGGTGAACAATGGATGTCATGGATACATATTGATGACGTTGTTCAAGGTCTGAATTATTGTTTACAAACGAACACTATCGAAGGACCTGTAAATTTTGTTTCACCTCAACCGTTAAAAATGAAAGAATTTGGTCAAACGTTAGGTCGTGTTTTAAAAAGGCCCCATTGGTTCCCCACACCAGCCTTACCAATTAAATTAGCACTTGGTGAAATGAGTTTATTAATATTAGAAGGGCAAAAAGTACTACCAACTAAATTACATGATTATCATTTTCTATTTCCTACTTTAGAAAAAGCTTTGAAAAATATACTACAAAACGAAACATAGGAGTGGGATATGAAAACACTTATAAAAAATGTAAATATTTATCCTGTTACGACAGCCCCTGTCTTCAACGGTTACGTTTTAGTTGAAAACGGCAAAATATTGGCGTTTGGTAAGGAGTTTCATTCTAAAGAAAATGTTCAAATAGTAGAAGGCGATAATCGTTATTTATTTCCAGGGTTTATTGATGTACATTCTCACCTCGGTCTTTATGATGAAGGAACAGGTTGGGCAGGTAACGATGCAAACGAAACAATCGAACCTCTTACACCACATATTCGAGCAATTGATGGCGTACACCCTTTGGATCAAGCATTCCATGATGCTGTTTCTTACGGAATAACGACAGTCCATATCATGCCAGGAAGCGCTAACGTTATTGGTGGAACAACATCCGTCATTAAAACAGCCGGTGTCAACATTTTAGACATGATTATTAAAGAAACGGCCGGATTAAAAGTAGCTTTAGGGGAAAATCCGAAACGAATTCATAGTCAAGGGAACAAAGATTCCATTACGAGAATGGGAATTATGGGCATGCTAAGAGAGGCATTTTATGATGCAAAAAAGAGCGAGGATAAAGACTCTCTTCGCGTAAAACCAATTGTCTTAGCGTTAGAGAGAAAAATACCCGTTCGCATCCATGCACACCGAGCGGACGATATAATGTCAGCGATTAGATTTGCCGATGAATTCGATTTAGACTTACGTATCGAGCATTGTACGGAAGGTCATTTAATTGCAAAAGAATTAATGAATCGCAAATTAAAAGTTTGTGTTGGTCCAACGATGACTAGAAAATCAAAAATTGAATTAAAAAATAAAACTTGGAAAACGTGCGAAATATTAACTAACCATAATGTTGAAGTTTCTATTACTACCGATCACCCCTACACACCAATTCAATATTTAAACATATGTGCAGCCATTGCTGTAAGAGAAGGGCTAAGTGAACAAAAAGCTTTAGAAGCAATTACTATAAATCCCGCCAAAAACCTACAAGTTGATAATAGAATCGGTAGTATAGAAATTGGAAAAGATGCTGATTTAGTTCTATGGTCTCATCACCCTTTTCACTTCTTTGCAAAGCCTCTTTGGACGATGATAAATGGTGAAATAATTTACCAAAAAAATAGGTAAAAAAGTTGTTTCTTTTTATCCGAAAATCGAGTATGATACTAGAAGAAAATCAAATGTAATAAACTAACTGCTACTTTGTATGAAAGCGTTAGGGAAGGCAAATGGTGCGCCACCAGGTAACTGGTTCTAGTGGGTTCGATTCCCACCCCGAAATTTTTTGCAAGTTAAAAAATTTCGAGGGTGGAGAATCTATCTCTATGATGGATACTTTTCTGCCCTCATTTGGAGGGATAGCGATGCTAAAGAAACGAGATCTTCAAGAGGCTCAAGAACTTTACGAATTGATGGTGCATCCAGAAGTCTTCCCTTTTGTACGTCATAAAGCTTATTCGTATGAAGAGTTTCTATTCTTAACAAAACAAACGATAGAAGCAGAAGAGCAAGGCCAACTTGTTTCTCGTACTATCCTAGATGAATGGGGCGCTCCAATCGGAACTATTAATTTATTCGACGTACAAGACGGTGCAGGATTTCTCGGAACTTGGTTAGGTAAGCCGTATCACGGAAAAGGTTACAATCAAATTGCAAAAGACCAATTTTTTGATGAATTATTTTATGAATTAGATATTCAATCTATTTTTATGCGAGTACGAAAAATTAACATTCGTTCTACTAAGGCAGTCGAGAAACTCCCTTACGCAATACTAGCTAACGAAACGAGAATGAATTTATTTAATCAAATTAACAATGGTGAAGACATTTATAATCTTTACGAAATTTCAAAAGATCAATACACATTATACAAATTACGCAGTCAAGATATACAAGAAGAGCAACACCTTAAAGAAGCGTAAACAGAGTCTCAGCGGCTCTGTTTTTTTATTTTTATTTAAGCTAGGGAGAAAAAACGAATTCTACATTTAAACACAAAAGGACAAAAATAACTACGTATATTTTTAGTATGTAAAGTTCATCCTAATGATGTAGTACATATGTACAAAGGAGGCTTATCATGTCAAAAGAAAAAAAGCGTAGAGAGCGAACAAAAAGTACGTTAAGTAGTATGCAGGAAGTTACATATTCTCGTGAATTTAAAATGGCAGATAATGCTGGCGGTTATACAGGTAAAAATAGCCGATAAAACATAATGAATGTGAAAATGGCGTCTAATGAACGCCATTTTTTCTTTGTTTGAACTGATTACGCTAAGTTCTGATTTAACCCACTTTCTTTCCGTTTAATATCCATACTCCAAAAAATACTATTCATTTTCCAACTATTTGCGGAAATCATAAAGAAGTAATAATTAATAACATGCTAAAGGAGGCAGTACAATGGGAAATCGTAGTCAAAAAAGCAAATTACCACAAGTTCCAGAAAATATGAAATCAGATGGTATTGATGTAGAATTTTCAAGAGAGCACGCTGACCATGAAGATATGGAAGCACAAGCAAGAGCTGCAGCAGCAGGAATTCGTCAAAACAGCAAGACCGATAATTTTAAATAGGGCTGAAGCTAAGACAAAACTAAATTGATTATGATAAAAAAATGAACTATCACAGGATTAGCGGAGGAAATATACGGAGACCCCAGCGGGAGGAAAGGCATAGGTGAGACCCCGCAGTGCGCAGCACGAGGAGGCTCACCAGCCGCCCGCGGAAAGCGAAGTATATTTCCGGAGCGAGTTTTTCCCGTATTTTTTTTGTTCGTTTATTATTTTGATGAAAATAGCTAAGTCCCAATCTCTTTAAGATCTCAATACAAATAAAACAGTGGAAAAACGATTCGTTTCTCCACTGTTTTAACATTTATTGGATAGCCCCGTTTTTTAGTTTTAGTGAACTGGAGCCGGTTTTACATCTTTTTTAGTATTAGTAGCTTTTTTAGCATTCATTTTTTCTTTAATATATTTTACAGCAAATCGGTCAACACCGTAGAAGTAGCTAGCAGCACCTGCGAATAATAGGATCATTGCAGCTGTATAAAGGATAGGATTTGTGCTAATTGTTCCTGCTAATAAGAAGTTTAAGTTCATGAATGCTGCTGCAAGTAAAGCTGGAATAGTTGCTGCACCTAAGATTAATCCGATACCAACTAATACTTCACCCCAAGGGATTAAAACATTGAATAGTTCTACATTCGGTAAAGCAAATTGTTCTACAAATGTTGCATACCATCCTTTAACGATAGCATTTTCACCTTGAGATTTAGCGATTGTTCCGTGTAAAAATCCTGTTGCATCGAATACTCCTACTTTATTTATACCAGCCTGTAACCATTGAACACCTAACCAAACTCTTAATACTGTCCAAATTACCGCCATTTTAGGTCCTTTTAAAAATGTCATGATTGTTTCCTCCTAATAATTAGAATTTAATCTTTGTGAAATTATTCACAAGTTAAGTTAAAAAAATATGAGTTCGTTTTTTGATTGTGAAGTGTTTCACAATAGTATTTAAAAAAATTTAATTAAGCCGGCTTTAGATCGTTTAGAAAGTTTGTGAAATGTTTCACTTACTTTCTGACTTAAATATACTATATAAATTAATACTTTACAATACAGTTCACAAATCGTTCATAATGTTTTTTTGATGTATATAAGTTATTAACAGCACTGTGAATTATGTGGACTATCTAAATAACCTCCCCTTTTATTCAAGGTATTATCACCTATCTATATTTATGTTCAATAGTCCTTTTTCCCTAAACGCGATTGTGGATTATGTTGATAAGTCTGTTGATATCTTGATATACAAGGTGTTTGGTTGTTGATAAAAAGAAAGAGTGGATTATACACCCTTTCCTTTTATAGCAACTTACACCTTTTTCATGCTAATCCCTGTGAATCCATAAAATATCGACAATAACGGGCTAAGGAGACAGAAAAAAGCAAACGGTAAATACTCAATAACAGGAACATTAAGAACAGAAGCAATAAACACACCACTTACTCCATAAGGTATTAATGGGTTAATTACTGTTCCCGCATCCTCAATTATTTTTGATAAATTTTTATTACTTAATCCTCTTTTATCAAATTCATCTTTATATACATTCCCGGTGAGCAGTATAGATAAATATTGCTCGCCAACCGTTACATTAATTCCGATTGCTGTAAATGCTACCGCTAATACTAACCTTCCAGTAGTTGTCGCAACCTTTTGAATGGATTCAAAAATTTTCTCTAACAGTCCTAAAGCTTGAATAATTCCTCCCATCGTAAGTGTTAAGATGACGAGAGAAATAGACCATAACATACTTTGTATTCCGCCACGATTAAGCATTGAATTGATTGATTCAGAACCTGTTTCAATCGTAAAACCGTTTTGGATTACATTCATAATAGTTGTGATAGACAAGTTAGGATTAATAATGAAAGCTAAAATTAAACCAGCCATTATACCACTTAACAATACAAGAATAGCGGGTACTCTTTTCCAAGCTAATAAAAATATTAGTAATAGTGGTATAAGTGACAAACTGTGAACCAATCCTGTTTCTTTTAAAATAACAATCTCAGAATTTGTTCCTACCTGCTCCGGAGACCAGTTAAGGAAAAAGCCGACGAATGTCAATAATAGTAACGTCATTATAAAGGCCGGGATGGTTGTCCAAAGCATATGTTTAATATGTTCAAACAAATCTACTTTACATACAGCTGCGGCCAAATTCGTAGTGTCGGAAAGTGGAGACATTTTATCCCCTAAATATGCTCCTGACACAATTGCACCTGCAATAATAGCTGAATCAATCCCCATTAATGATCCAACAGCCAGTAGTGCAACTCCGACGGTAGAAATAGTTGTAAACGCACTTCCTAAACAACTACCAATAATAGAAGTAATAATAAAGACACTTGGTAAAAAGAATGTTGGTGACATAAATGTACTTCCAAAATAAATAATAGTAGGTATTGTACCGCTTAACATTAGGATTGCAATTAGAATCCCAATAAATATAAATAAGATAATCGGATTAATTACTGATGAAATACCATTTTTCATGCCTTCCTCTATAAGGGACCATGGCCTTTTTGTTACGAGGACAAATAAGATAAGTAGTATAATGCTGAAGAATATAGAAACATGCGGTTCTGCTGAAAATAATAGTAGTGACGTAGAAATTATCAATATAATACTTGTTAATAGAAATATTGCCTGCCATTTAGAAACTTGCTTCATGTTGAGACCTCCGTTGTTGTTTTACGTTTCCGAAAGAATATCTGATAGTCATAATCACTTAACATCAATAACACCACCTTTCATTTTTTATAGTGAATATTATGAGAGTTTTTCAGACTAAAAAAAGCCCTTCTATCCCTTAGAACAAGGGACGAAGAGGCTCCGCGGTACCACCCTAATTAACAAAGTAACAACTTTGTTCACTTTCTCATAAGCAACTCACTAAACGTATGTGTACTTCATCATTTTAAATACCTAGATTTGCACCAACCATCTAGTCTCTATCTTTTATATTTTAAATGACTACTATCATACAGAGTTCACATATTTTCTTTTACACTTAAACGCTTTTATGCAATAAAGTTATTATTTAATATAAACGGATAATTGAATTCTGTCAATATGAGTTTTTATTTCACAAACCACACTTTACTGATTTTTCCGTCTGTCACTTCATACATAGCAATTGCAAACACTTCTCGACCGTTCGCTCTCCCAGTCACATGCTCATGATCGATTACAATATTATTTTTAGTCATTCTAGACAAAAGTGCTGCGTGTTGATTTGGGTTTTCCTTAAAAAGATTGGAATATCTTTCTCTCATTAATTCTATCCCTTTGTACTGCAATTCGTTAGATGGGAAGACTAAAATTTCCACATCATCACTATAAACTGCTAAAAACGCCTCAATATCTTGATTATTGTATGCATCTAATTGTTCTTGAGCTAGTTTTGCATATATATTCTCCATCATTTATAACCCCTTTACATCTTTTATTAACTAAATATATCATAGAAAAAATATATAGGAGATATGCTATTTGTATGTTTTCCCCTTCATTCGGCAACGATAAGCGTAAGATGTTAGCTAGGAGGAATAGCGTTGGAGCAAGAGCAAAAGCAATTTCTAAATAGACTAGTTACAGAAGGAAGAGAAACCGCATTTGACTGGATTGAATATTGGTGGAAATTTTCGAGTTTTGATACGTGGCAGTTTTGGGTAAATGTCTTAATGTTAACGGTCCCTTTGATCATTTTATATTTTAAAATCGATCGGACAAAAGCATTTCATTTAGGTTTTTTCGGTTTTAGTGTGCATATTCTTTTTACATATTTTGACACAACGTTAGTGCGTTTTGGCCTTATCTCGTACCCTTATCAAGCGATTCCAATACTACATGTAAACTTTAGTTTAGATGTCTCCCTCATTCCTGTGTCATTTATGTTACTATATCAATGGGCTTTAAATAATAAAAAAAACTTTTATCTGTACGGAACACTACTTAGTGGATTTTTAGCTTTTATATTTAAACCAATACTAAAATCTCATAATCTTATTGAATGGCATTTGTGGGCTAATGTACTTTATTTGTTCATTTTTTACATTATCATTTTCGTAATTTCAAAATGGCTGACGAATTTGTTTTCATATTTTGAATATAGAGGTAAAAAGATTCCTGACTAATAAAGAGTTAAACTTGAACTAATCCATTACACATAGGACATTCGTTAACCGTTTCGATCGCACCGAAACTCCGCTCATACAAATCATCCATTGGAATATGACACCTTGGACAAATAACTTTTTTGTCATTAAACACTTTTCTCACCTCCTAGAACGTATGTATATAAAAAAGATGCTCAAATTACGAGCATCTTTTTCTGCAGAGAAGGAGCAATTTAAACAAACCTAAGCTGTTTTTGATTCTTTTTTTGTTGAAATAGTGCTTTTTTGTTTTACTTCTGTAGTTACTGTTTCTTTCACATCTTTTTGTAAAGCTTTTACGATGCCATAACACATTATTAATACAATAATTGTTAGTGGTAAGGCGCTAACGATAATGGCCGTTTGTAGCCCCGTCAATCCTCCTGAATACAGTAAGACTGATGTAGAAGCAACTAAAATAACCGCCCAAGTCATTTTTACTTTATTCGAAGGGTTTAACGACCCGTTAGATGTTAACATTCCTAAAACGAACGTTGCGGAGTCAGCAGATGTTACGAAGAAGGTCGTTACGAGCGCAACTGTTAAGACTGATAGTAAAGCACCTAGCGGTAAATGTTCAAACACATAGAATATTGCTGTTTCGAATCCTTGACCTGAAACATTTAACCCTTGAACTAACTCTAAATAAATACCCGTTCCACCGAAAACAGTGAACCATAAACCACAAACTAAAGTTGGGACAAGTAATACCGCTATCATAAATTCACGAATCGTTCTTCCTCTAGATACACGAGCAATGAACATACCGACGAACGGTGTCCATGAAACCCACCATGCCCAGTAAAAGACCGTCCATCCTTGTGTCCACGCTGCTTCTTGCGCATTAAATGGAGATAAACGTAATCCCATATTTGGTAAGTTTTGAATGTAACTACCTAACGTAGTACTAAACATATTTAATAGGAATAGCGTTGGCCCTAAAATAAGCATTGTAAAAAACAATAAAACTGCTAGGGACATATTTATATTACTTAAATATTTTATTCCTTTCGAAATTCCTGTATTTGCTGAAATGATGAAAAGTACAGTAATAATCGCCATTATTAACATTTGAACGGTAAAGTTATTTGGTATACCGACTAAATATTCTAATCCAGCGTTTATTTGCTGCGACCCTAAACCTAATGAGGCTGCTACTCCAAATAATGTAGCGAAAACAGCCACTACATCAACTGTTTTACCTATAGGACCTTTCACCTTTTCACCAAGTACAGGATATAAAGTGGCACTCATTAATCCTGGTGCATTCTTTTTAAATTTCTGATATGCAAGTGCTAATGCTACAACGGCATAAATAGCCCATGCGTGTAATCCCCAATGAAGCCAAGTGTATCTCATTCCTAAAATCGCGGATTGTTCTGTTGATCCCTCACCCATTGGAGGTGATGAAAAGTGAGAAACTGGTTCGGAAATACCATAAAATAATAGTCCGATACCCATTCCAGCGGAGAATAACATTGCAAACCAAGTTGGTCGTGAATAATCAGGTTTTGAATCTTTAGGACCTAACTTAATTTTTCCATACTTACTGAAGATTAAATAAATGGCGAATATGAGGATAAATGTTACAACGAGTTGATAAAACCAACCGAAATTTTCTAAAATAGAGCTTTGCGCAACTCCCATCGCTGCACCTAACTGTTCTGGAATTAGCACACCGATTAATACGAATATAGCTGCTATCCCAACGGATACTTTAAAGACTGTCCTATCACCTTTACCCAAATTCATGCACTTCCTTTATTCTCTTTTTTTGTGTACCTATAAAATTTAACCATAATGTCGGGTTTAAATAAAATGCGGTATTCCATTGTTTTTCATGATATCCTTCCATTTTCTTAGAACATATAAAAATTACAGGTAGTAGATATATAAATACTTACAAATAGATTGGAATACTCACTTTTGCTTTCTTACCGTATTTTTCTGTACCCTATTTTTAGTTAAGATAAACTCAAAACATTTTTTTAGGGATATAAACGTCAAAAAAGTCTATTTTTAACGAACATTAAAAATAGACTTTTTGATCTTATTCTATAATACTGTTAGCCTCTTTTTTTCTTAAAAGAGCACTTATTTTACCATGTAATACATAGTAAACTGCTATACCTATAAATACGTAAAACGAGTTTACGAGATACAATAAGCCAAATCCGTACGCCGCTCCAATAACACCAACAGCAAACGAACCGAAAGCAATTCCTAAATCGAATATAGAAAGGAACGTTGCCGTTGCAAGCCCACGCTTATGTGGTGGTGCTTGGGAAATCGCAATCGTTTGTAAGCTTGGGAAAGTGGTTCCCCATCCAAGGCCAATAAAAGCAGCTGATAGTAAGAATAAGAAGGCTGAATCAGCAGAACTTAACAAAAATAAACCTACAGCAAATAATAGTAAGGAAGGATATATTATTGCGTTCTCACCATAACGGTCATACCATTTTCCCGTAAACGGACGTGATATTAAAAGTACTACTGCATAAACAACGAAAAAATAACTACCCGCTTTTACTAAGCCTATTTCGGCAGCATAAACGGAAACAAACGAAAGGATTGAAGCATGAGTTACCGCAAAAAATGCTGCAACTAGCGAAATTCGGACTGCACTTCCTTCAAACAGATCACCGATTTTAAAGCTTCCAACCTCTTTTTCTGATTTTGCATTCGTCATCCCTTTTTGTTCAAACAATAAGTTAATACCTATTAAAAGAGCTAGGAATGAAAAGATTACACTTATAAGGAATGTCGTATTCATACCCCAATTTTGAATCGCAGTTAAACCTAAAAACGGACCAATAACCATCGCTAAGTTCATCGTTAATGCATAATATCCCATTCCTTCTCCTCTACGTTTTTCAGGAATTATATCTGCAACAATCGCTCCCATAATTGTTGTGATCATCCCAAACCCAATCCCATGAAAAAATCGAAGAATTAATAATCCCGTGACCGATTCTATAAACGTATAGAGTAGTGATCCTATAAAAAATAGAAGGAGAGACATCATTAATACTTTCCTTTTCCCAAGTGTATTAATCCATCTCCCTGCGATTGGTCGTATAATAATAGCGGAAAGAATAAATACCGTGACAAATAATCCAGCAATCGTTTCACTAGTTTTATATTCCGTAATTGCGTATACAGGGAAAATGACTAATAAATAATAAAAAGCTACAAATGCAAAAAAGTTACTCAATGCAACAGAAATAAAACTTTTTGTCCATAGTTTTTGTGTTTCCATCCATTTTCCCTCCTTACTTTTTGGTGTTAATCTGCTCTAACATTTCATTTAACAGCGTAAGCAGCTCTTCTTTTGATGATAAATTACTCATGATTTCCTCGTTTCTTTTCGCAATAGCTTCTTCCCATTTAGGATATTCTAGCAATGCTTTTTCGGTAAGCTGAATACGTTTGACTCGCTTATCCTCTCCTGTTGTCCGAACTACATATCCTTGCTTTTCTAACCGTTGTATCATTCTAGTCATCGGTGGCGCTTCAACCGATAAATAATCCGAAAGCTCGGAAATTGTTTGGGTACCTTGTGTTTTCAAAACGTACAAAACAGTCCATTGCCCACTATAAATGGTGAACGGCTGTAAAATTTGATTATTATCTTTAATTACTTTTCGTGATAACTGATGAATTTTATGAAACAATTGAAGACTATCTTCCATTTTCTCGTTCCAACACCTTTACTACTAATTACTTACCTAGGTAAGTATATCATTTTTATATTGGTATAACAAGGGAAGCTGCCTTTCTACCGAACCAAATAAAAAACGGTGTTAGCCCTTTTGGCAAACACCGTTTTTTTACATAAAAGCATTACCGACTTCATATAGACTAATATCTATTTCTAATGGCTCTCCTAGTGTAAGCTTAGCAATCTCGCTTCCTAAATATGGACCGCTTGTTAAGCCTGATGCTCCTAATCCGTTCACGACAAATGCTCCTTTTATCGTTGGGACTTCACCGATAATTGGAAGAAAGCCAGGGGTAAATGGACGAAAACCGACCCGAGTTTCTACTACTGTTGCCTCTGAAAGACCTGGTGCAACTTGAAGTGCCTTTGAAAATATTTCATTTAACCCACCTGCCGTCACACGTGTGTCAAAACCGACATCATCTTCATGAGTGGCCCCAATTACAACCTTTCCATCTTTGAAAGTTAACATGTATTGATTATTCGGCGGCATGACAACCGGCCAATCGTTCGTCGTTTCATCCTCTATTTCTAAATGTACAATTTGTGCTTTTTGAGGAGTGACATCAAAATTAATACGATGTGATTGAAAAAGCTCTTTTGCCCAAGCTCCTGCTGTAATTATTACTTTTTCAACTTCTAGCTCCATACTATTAACTTTTACACCTTTTATTTCATCTTCATCTATTACAAGACTTGCATCTCCGTTTATAAACTTCGCACCATTTTTTTGCGCCGCTCTAATAAGGGCATCTCGTAATGCACGTCCGTTTACTCTTGCTCCTCCACTAACATAAACAGAACCGTACTCTTCGCTTATAGGTGGAAATAGTTTTTTCGTTTCCTCAGGAGATAGTATTTTTATCTCACCTATTTCCGGTGCATCTTCCCGACGAGTTCTCGCTCTTTCTGCCATTTTCTCTAATTTTTCTATATCAGAATGAATACTAATAGCACCAACTTGCTTATAGCCCGTTTCTGTTTCTCCATCTGCTTTTAATTGTTTTATTAATTGTGGATAATGACGAGCGCCACCTTTCACTAATTCATACCATGCTTTATTGCGACGTTGTGAAAGCCATGGACAAACAATACCTGCTGCAGCATCTGTTGCCTGCCCCCGATCGAATCGATCAATGACTGTTACGTCTGCTCCTGCCTTCGCTAAGTGATATGCTGCGGAAGCACCGACTACACCAGCTCCAATTACTACAATCACACAAATTCACGCCTTTCCATTACAACAATATAAAATAATTATTTAGTCCCACGTAATTTTCTTACATTCCCCCACAAACTATAAACTAATAACAGTAACCCGAATAATAATGATAATATCGTCCAAAAAGTAATACCCGTTTCAATTGATTCATAGCCTCCAGCAAAGTAATTCGTTTGAACACTATTAACATAAGAAATTGTAATCGCAGCTGTTATATGTTTTACACCAAATAAAAACGCCGATATAAAAATAAAGAAGCATCCAACTGCTGCCAATGTTTTATTCATTCTTCCACTCCCATTCTTATTCTTGTTTCTCTTACAAATAGTATAATCTAGTTTTCGTTACTAGCCCACATCTTCATGTGTAATAATGAAAGCTTAAAATTCCATATGCATCCAACTGATATGATAAGATAAACTCAGAAAAATGAATTGATTATTTTATTTGAAGTAATTCACAAACAAGTATAAACATCTTTCAAGTTTAGAATAAATGAGAGGAGACTCGTGTTAAAATGAACGGCATAACTAATTTTTCCACCACAAAATCACAATCCGAATTAGTTGAAAAAGCAAGTCAACTTGCACAAATCTTTTCTGAAAGAGCAGCTTTTCATGATGAGCAAGCGGCTTTTCCTTTCGATAATTTCGCTGATATTAAAAAAGCACAACTTTTAGATTTAACTATTCCAAAAGAATATGGTGGCAAAGGTGGCGGTCTCTACGATTTTCTTTTGCTACAAGAAACCATTGCCCAAGGAGATGGTCCAACCGCCTTATGTCTTGGCTGGCATTTAGGAATACTTATGAACGTTGCTACGTACAGACCTTGGCCAAAGCAAACGTTCGAACACATTTGTAAGGAAGTTGTCGAACATCAAAAACTTCTTAACAGTGCACATTCTGAAAAAGAAACGGGCAGCCCTGCTAGAGGTGGAAAGCCAACTACTACCGCTAAAAATGTGGACGGTAACTGGATTATAAATGGTCGTAAATCATTTGCATCTTTAGCACCTATATTAGATTATTTTATCATCTCGGCCACTATTGAAGAGACGGGTGATGTTGGAGAATTTATACTTCCTCGAGATGTGAAAGGCTTATCGATTGAAGAAACTTGGGAAACGATGAGCATGCGAGCAACGCGAAGTGATGATTTACTATTAGATAACGTTATAGTGACAGAAGATGCCTTAATTCAAACGAAAGTAGTACGTCAAAATAAACCACAAGGTTGGCTTTTACACATCCCTGCATGCTATTTAGGTATTGCTATTGCAGCAAGAAATGAAGCAGTCAAATTCGCAAAAGAATATCAACCTAACAGTTTGCCACATCCAATTAAGGAAGTTCCAAAAGTTAGAGAAAGAATCGGAAAAATGGACGTCAAATTAATGACGGCACGCCATTTTTTATATAGTGTCGCTAGAAATTGGGATGAACACCCGACAAAAAGAGAAGAACTTATCGAAGAGCTTGCAGCAGTGAAATATACTGTAACAAACTCAGCAATCGAAATTGTCGATGAAGCTATGAGAATAGTTGGCGCACAAAGCTTACAATTATCTTCCCCTTTACAACGTTATTATCGTGATGTACGTGCTGGATTGCATAATCCCCCATCCGATGATATTACTCTATCCCTATTAGCCAAAAAAGCACTTGAAGAGTAGAACTTTCCATAAGACTGTTACCACTTTCATAATGTGGAAACAGTCTTATTCTTATATGTTCAGAGTATTAGACATAGTTGATTGCACACTCTAACTGTTATAAGGATAAGTCTTGTGTCTTTTGTAGACAAACAATTAAAGTAGCACATATGAATATAATGTTGTATAATACTTTATATAATAAGGTTTTTACAAAAATAAAGTGTACACTACATAAAAACACTTATCCTTGCACAATAAACAGGTAAGCGTTTTATTCATAATAAGGAGGCTCATTAAATGTCTAGTAATGTATTAGATCAATTTTTACAACACCATCTTGATGATTTAAAAGGGAAAGGCTTATATAACGTCATTGATCCATTGGAAAGTCCTAACGGTTCAAAAATTAAAATTAACGGGAAAGAATTAATTAACCTTTCCTCTAACAACTATTTAGGTTTAGCTACAGATGAAAGATTAAAAGAAGTTGCTACAAAAGCAATTGAAGAATTCGGGGTTGGAGCCGGAGCAGTACGTACTATTAACGGGACACTTTCTCTTCACACGAAGCTTGAAGATACAATTGCAAAATTTAAACATACAGAAGCTGCTATCGCTTACCAGTCTGGGTTCAATTGTAATATGGCTGCTATATCTGCAGTAATGGATAAAAACGACGCAATCCTTTCTGACGAACTAAACCATGCTTCTATTATTGATGGATGCCGTTTATCGAAAGCAAAAATCATTCGCTTCAATCACTCTGACATGGATGATTTAAGAGCTAAAGCAAAGGCAGCTAAAGAATCTGGGCAATATAACAAAATTATGGTCATTACAGATGGCGTGTTCTCTATGGATGGTGACGTTGCGAAACTACCAGAAATCGTAGAAATTGCAGAAGAATTCGACCTCATCACATACGTAGATGATGCACATGGATCTGGTGTATTAGGTAAAGGTGCAGGCACAGTTAAACATTTCGGACTTTCTGATAAGGTAGACTTCCAAATTGGCACACTATCGAAAGCGATCGGTGTCGTAGGTGGATACGTTGCTGGTAAACAAGAATTAATTGATTGGTTAAAAGTAAGAAGTAGACCATTTCTTTTTTCTACTTCATTACCACCAGCTGATATTGCGGCATGTATTCGTTCACTTGAAATATTAATGGAAAGCACAGAGCTTCATGATCGCCTATGGGAAAATGGTGATTACTTGAAAAAAGGATTGAAAGATTTAGGCTTTAATATTGGCGACAGCGAAACTCCGATTACTCCTTGTATTATTGGGGATGAAACATTAACACAAACTTTCAGTAAACGTCTCTATGAAGAAGGTGTGTATGCAAAATCAATCGTCTTCCCAACAGTACCACAAGGAACAGGACGTGTTCGCAACATGCCAACTGCAGCTCATACGAAAGAAATGTTAGACGAAGCTATCTCTATTTACGAAAAGGTTGGTAAAGAATTAAACATCATTTAATCGTTTTATTTGGGGGAAATCAATAATGAAGAAAATATTATTAACCGGAGCGCTTGGACAAATTGGATCAGAGCTAACGATGAAATTAAGGGACATTTATGGTGATACGAACGTTATCGCTACAGACATACGTGATAACGGCAGTGATGTTGTAAAGAGCGGACCGTTTGAAATATTAGACGTTACGGACGCAAAAGGAATGTTTCATATCGCGAAAAAATATGACGTGGATACAGTAGTCCATTTAGCAGCACTACTATCTGCTACAGCGGAAGCGAAACCGCTACTTGCATGGAATTTAAATATGGGCGGATTAGTAAACGCTCTTGAAGTTGCACGTGAACTAAATACACAATTTTTCACTCCAAGTTCTATTGGAGCATTCGGTCCAATGACACCGAAAGATTTAACACCACAAGATACGATTCAACGTCCAACTACTATGTACGGTGTCAATAAAGTAGCTGGAGAATTATTATGCGACTACTATTTTCATAAATTCGGTGTAGACACACGTGGACTTCGTTTCCCTGGTTTAATTTCTTACGTTGCTCCTCCAGGTGGTGGTACGACTGATTATGCGGTAGAAATTTATTATGAAGCGCTCAAAAACGGTAAATATACTTCCTATATTGATAAAAACACGTATATGGACATGATGTATATGCCAGACGCTTTAAACGCAATTGTCGATTTAATGGAAGCAGATCCAGCAGCATTAAGTCATCGTAACTCATTTAACGTAACAGCAATGAGCTTTGAACCTGAACAAATTGCGGCAGAAATACGTAAGCATATTCCTAACTTTAGAATTGATTATAATGTAGACCCTGTTCGTCAAACGATTGCAGATAGCTGGCCTAATTCTATCGATTGCACATCTGCAAAAGAAGAATGGGGCTTCAAGGCAGAGTACGACTTAGAAAAAATGACAGTCGATATGCTAGACAAATTGAAAGTGAAATTAGGCGTGTAATTCTAGCCTTACAATTTTTATTACTAAAAAAAAGCAAGCATAGACATTTAATTGTCCAATGCTTGCTTTTTCTTTTTGCTTGTAATGAACATAAAGATAAATACAATAGATACAACAGTTATCGAACCGAATCTGAATAACTCATTGGCTTGTAATGCTAAAAGCCCCGCAACGAAAGATCCCGTTACAACTCCTAAAGAAAAGCACGAATAAAAAATCCCGAATGCTATTCCTTGTCTAGATTCTCCTGAATACTCCATCACTGTCGCACTAGTTGATGGGAAAATATAAGCAAAGCCAATTCCAAAAACGGCCATCGATAGAAGTAAAGTTAATATCCCATTAGACAATGATAAGGCAACTAACGATAGGGCGATTAAAAATAACCCAATATTCATTAAAACTGACTTTCTCGCTTGATCGTACAATTTATTAGTTGGTAATAAGAAAAATAAAATGGCTACAATACCGAACACACTTAACAATATTCCGGTAGTACTCGAATTCAATAACAAATTTTCTACCTTTAGCGGTAAAGTATACGTTAATAATCCTAACGTATACAATAATATAAATATCGACAAATACGAATGAATTAAAGGTGTTACTAATTTAAAGTTACTTCCTTCTTTACTTGTTTTTAATTTCGAATCCACCTTTTCATACTTAATAAAAAATAACGTAAACATACCGAATACAACCATTAGCGTGGAGATTAAATAAAATAAAGCATCGTATCCAAATTTACTTGTTAACACTCCACCGAGTGCAGGACCAATAATTGCTGCAACACCAACAGCCGCTCCTGAATATGCCATCGCTTTCCCTTTTTTCACATCTCGCTTTTTCATCGTACTAATTAATACGAATGCAGCCGGGACGATCAACCCCCCTACTAGGCCGTGTAAAAAACGAACAATCAATAGTTCAGTAGGTGTTGTTACTAAAGAATAAAAGAACAAGACGATACCTACCGCCACCATCCCAATCCAAAGAATAACCTTCGCTCCAATTCTATCGATTAACAACCCGGAGATTATGTTACCGACTATGTTAGAAAACGAGTACATCCCAATTACGATACCTACTATTAACGGAGTGGCTCCAACACTCACTGCAAACGGCGCAATAATTGGTAACTGTGAAAAAGTATCAATAAACGCAACGATAACAACGATATATAATAAACGCAACCTTTCACACCTTCTTACCAAAAAACTCTTTTCATCCTTTAGTTTACTCCAATTCTGCCACTAAAAAAGAGGAGAGTATTACTTTTTTGTTTCAACATTGTGACTTGCAAGAAAAAGACGAATTCAACATATATTTACCTTTGATTTGACCCTCACCTGTTCCAGTTACTATCATTTCTATTCCATTTCTTATCAGTTGTGTTCCACTTCTCACCTATACTGTTCCATATAAGCAATTTTCAGCTCAAGTCAGACACTTTTTAAATATAAAAATAAAAAGAGGCTGTCTAATAAGTCTCAAAACAGTGGAGAAACCTTATCGTTTTTCCACTGTTTTGTTTGAATAGATTTCATTCAGATAGTTGGTTCAATATACGTATATACAGTGCTCTTCCTCTATTAATACGATTAAACCAACATCTGTGCAAACTACACATAATGAAAAATTTGTACTATCAACCAATGATATTTTTAGACTCCTTATAAGGATAACGAACAAAAAAAGTCCTAAAAGTCAGTTTCTACTGACTTTTAGGACAGCCCCCCTACATTCTATCAATTCATTACCCACTTATCTTTCAAAAACATAATTCTACCTACAACAAATAAAATAGCTAAACAAATGATATTACTTCCAATCGTAATGAATATATGCTCGTAATTTACAACTCCAACAATTAACTCCTTCAATAAACTAAACAAATTTAAAATCGGAATCGCAAAATGATGAAAAGCTAACTCATTTACACCTATCCCAGTAATAATCATTAACGGGAACACCGTTAACATCATAATTGGCGAACTATAACTTTGTGATTCTTTTACCGTTTTTGCCGCAATACTCGTAACCATTAAAATGGACGCTACTAACATTGCATACACGATGGCGATGACAATTGCAATTCCCATAATTAATAGGAGATTTTCGTGTCCAGATAAAGACTGTTTTAAATTTTCCGTAAAGAAATAAATTTCGATTGAAACTACTAATAACGTTATGATCCCTGTTAGAGCGCCGATTGTTGATATGGTTAGCCATTTAGCTAACAACAATGTTGACCTTTTTACCGGTGTCATTAATAATGCTTCCATCGTTTTTCGTTCTTCCTCACCAGCGAATAAATCAGAAGCAGCTGGACCTGCACCTACCCCAATTGCTAATGCTAAAATTAACGGAATTAACATCGCTAAAAGATTAGCACTCGTATTATCCTCTGCAAGCTCTTGATAATGTACACTAATTGGCTGTACTAATTGTGTGTCCAATCCTAACGTAGTAAGACGGGTTGATATCACATCTTTTTCAAGAACAGTAAGAGCAGACGACACAAGATTCATAAGAAAAGATGATTTTTGACTAAAGGAATCTCCTAATATAGTCACTCCCGCTTCATCTCCATTATTTATTTTTTCAATAAATCCTTCTTCAAAAAGGAGCGCCGCATGTGCTTCCCCTTCCTGTACCATCTCCTCTGGATTTTGAACTAGTATTATTTTTATATTTTCATATCCTTGTAATATCGCTTTCTCTTCTTCACTGATAGCTTCAGAAACTGCTAAATTATAAACATCGCCATCGCCATCAGACATTAAGCTTTCGTAAAAGAAAGTTAACCCTGTCATCATAACTAGTGGCAACAGAACGGTTAATAACAACGTTCGTCTATCTCTAAAACTATCTTTTATCTCTTTTAAATATATATTACGAAGCATTTGTATCGTTCCCCCTTACTAGCTTACTCATAAAGATATAGTTTAGATCATTTGTACCTTCTTTACGGTACAGTTCGTCTAAATCACCGTAATAGACGAGTTCACCTTTGTGAATCATTGCGACTGAATCGCAAAGTAGCGAAACTTCATCCATAATATGACTCGAGAAAATAATTGTTTTCCCTTCTCGTTTCAGCTGATGTACTAACTGACGAAACACATTGGATGATGTTATATCAAGACCGGTTGTCGGTTCATCAAATAAAATAATTTCCGGATTATGAATTAACGTTCGAGCAATCGCTACCTTTTGACGCATCCCTTTAGAAAAACCGCCAACTTTACGATTTAAATAATCTTTCATTCCAAACATTTTTGCTAAGGTCTCAATTCGCACCTTAGTTTCATGTTTACTTAACCCGTACAACATCGCGAAGTATTCTAAGTTCTCTTTAGCAGTAAGACGGTCATAAAGGCCAGTCTCTCCACCGAATAGTACTCCTATTTTTCGTTTAATTTCATTCGCTTCCTTCACAGTGTCAAAGTTAGCTACAGTAATATTCCCTTCTGTTGGTGCCAACAACGTTGCTACTGATCGTAACAGCGTAGTTTTACCCGCTCCATTTTCTCCTAACAACCCTACCACTTGACCTTTAGAGATTGATAGAGAGACGTGATTTAATGCCGTTACGTATTTCTTTTTATCTTGAAATGTTTTCGTTATATTTTGTATTTCTATCATTCTTTCCTCCACCTCTTCCTTTGTATGCTGTAATCATACTAAGAAATGAGAAATTATTCCCCCTTCATGTCGTAAAAGTTCCATTTCATGTCGTGAAAAGGTCAAATATTTCCTTTATAATGAGATGTAGAGATAATAAATGGAAACGGCTTTGTCTGAAAGAAAGCGGGGATAACATGAAGGTTGGACTAGTAGATGATAGACAAATAGACTTAGATAAATTGCATGCTATCGTACAGACGATCCCTAATATCGAAATTATATTTGCTACAACATCTGCCGATAAAGCATATGAGCATATAAAAAAAGAAGACATTGATGTATTAATCGCTGACATTGAAATGCCTAATCTTTCTGGTTATGAACTAGCAGATATCATTCATACACACGCACTGAATATTACGGTCATTTTCGTAACGGGGACAAGTGGCTACGCGGTCCATGCTTTTGAATTAAATGTGCATGATTATATTATGAAACCATACCCGAAAGAAAGATTAATTAAATCCGTTGAACGCCTTTTAGAAAAGACGAAGTCAGCAGAAATTACTGGCAGACTTTACCTTAAACAAAAAAACGATATTCATATTTTACAAAAAAAGGACATCATTTTCATTGAACGGTCAGGTCGCTCCACAACGATATACACGAAAGCAGAAGCGATAACGACGTATTTAACACTCAATGAATTGGAAGGTGAACTAAGAGAACGTGACTTTATCCGCTCACACCGTTCCTTTATTATAAACATTCATTACGTTAAAAACTTTTCACTTTACGCAAAAAATTCCTACGTAGTCTCATTTGATGGAATAGAGCAAAAAGCAATGATAACGAAGGAGAAAGTCAACTTTTTACAAGAATATTATTTTTAAAGGATGGATTACGCTTGAAGACTCATTTTTGTATTGGGGGTTTATGTCGTTTTTAGCAACGATACTTACATACGGACTACTATCATTAATTTTAAATGATCTTATTTTATACACTGTCACAGTTTTACTATTTGTCCTAACATATATTTGTCTTATCGTCATAAAACCAACAGTTCCAAACTGGAAATCAACGATAAATATAGTATTTAGTTTAGGTCAAATTTTCATTGTTTCATTTTGTCTATTAATACCAACTACTGTTTTTACTACTACACTCCTTATTGTTTTTATATTAATTGAAATTGGGAAAGTGCAGGCTGCCAGAGAAAGGAATTTAGTACGAAAAGAAGTTCAACAGTTTGAAGCTCAACAAACACGTCTAAATGAAACGTTTCGCATTCTGCGTAGTGAACGGCACGACTTTTTAAAGCATATTTCCGCTATTCATTATATGTTAGAAAAAGGAAGCAATTCAGAAGCTAAAACGTACTTAGATTCGTTAGTAGATAGTTATGAGGAAACTAACCTCTCCATTAAAGGAGAAACAGGAGTAGTTGCAGCTGTTTTACACCAAATGTATAAACGAGCTACAAGTATAGGTTGTTCTGTCTATTATGATTTAGATGTTCCTATATCCTCTTTACCGCTTACCGATAAGGATACAGTGGCACTCATTAGTAATTTACTCACAAATAGTGTAGAAGCATGTGAAGATTGGCTAAAGGAAAGAGAGGAGCAGCCACTCCTATCTTTACAATTTTATAAAAGAAGCGGACTTTACATATTAATATGCAAAAATAACTCATTGCCATTAACTTCAAATGTTTTAGATCGTCTTTATGATAAGTACGGTGAAACAACGAAAGGTGGCAACCATGAAGGACTCGGCACTAAAATAATTCATTCAACCGTCCAGCAATATAACGGATTACTTGATTTCACCTACAAAGATGAGCAATTCTCTGTAAAAATAAAAATACCGGCTATTCATTAATACATAACTTTCAAAAGTTAAAGAGGCTGAGTCAAGACTAATGTAATCACCTCAAAAGACGAAATATTGCAGGTTTAGCGGAGGAAATATACGTAGACTCCTACCATGAAAATATAACACTAAAATATGGAAAAATGGCAATACTAAATTAGACGCAGCTTATTCTTGTTTTTTGAGGAGAGCGTCATACTCAAAAATCTATCGACTTTTTGGGATCGCTTTATGAAACTTTTGGTTCAACTAGTGTCACGGTGTAGCCTAAATTTTCTAATCTTCGTAGTGAATGTCTAACAATGGACTGTTGTCTTTGCTTATCGAAGTAGTCTTCTCCTAGATCTACGTACATTTCCTTTCGTGTTAAGAGATAATAGGAGATTCGTAACATCGCATGGGCTACAACAACTGCTGCACGCTTTTTACCTTTACGTGAAGCAGTCCGACGGTAAAGTGCACCAAGGTAGTTTTTAGACCCTCGAACAGAATGAGCTGCTTCAATGAGTGCTGATTTAAGATATTTGTTTCCTTTCATCGTTTTGGATGACTTACGTTTTCCAGCACTTTGGTTATTTCCTGGAACTAAACCCGCCCATGAACATAGTTGGGGTGCAGTCGGGAATTGCTCTTTTATATTTGGACCAATTTCTGCAAGCATTTGTTCCGCCATTTTTCTTCCAATGCCAGGAATGGAATCTAAACGATCTATGTCTTCTTGATCGTCTTCCATCCTTTTTTCTATCTCTTTGTCTAGTTTATCGATTTGCTCAGTTAGGAAATCGATATGATCCATAATCGTTTTTATCATAAATCGTTGATGTTCTTGAATATACCCTTGAAGTGCGAGTTTCAATTCATCTTTTTTATTTTTCATTCTTCCTCTCGCAAAGTTTGTTAACTCTTCAAGGTCTTCATTCCCTTCCGCTATGGATCGAAGCATATCACGAGAAGAAACTCCCATAATGTCAGAAACAACAGAGCCAAGCTTGATATTAGCTCCTTCTAACACTTTTTGAATCCGATTATATTGTCTGGCACGTTCTTCAATTATGCTACGACGATAACGCACAAGTTCACGTAATTCTCGCTGATTTCGGTCAGGAATATAACTAGCTTTAAGTAAACCGTGACGAAGTAATTTGGCAATCCATTCGGCATCTTTCACATCGGTTTTACGCCCAGGAACAGCTTTAATATGTTGAGCATTCACAACTAGAAATTCAATACCTTCTGCTTCTAGTAAATTGACAATAGGTTTCCAGTAGACACTTGTACTTTCCATCGCCACATGGGTACAGTTGTGTTTCTTAACCCAGTCCACCAACTCTATAAGATATATAGTTTTAGTTGAAAAAGTTTCAATCTCCTTTCCTTTTGCTGTAATGGCACATGCAGTAATGTTATCCTTGTGGACATCCATACCACAAGCATTCTCAATGATTACTTCCATTGAAAACATCCTTTCTACGGCAAAGCAAATTTGAGGCTGGTGCAACAACCAGAATAGGGTTAATCTACCATGAGTGCTTCCCATAAAGGGAGCAACAATCTGTGATGCACCGTGGTCGAAGGAGTCAGACTGCGGGGAGGGCTCACACACACCAAGGAGTCACGACCTTCCTCATCCAGCCGTAGCATTAGTATAGCCACGCAAAAACCATTTTCATTCTCTGTGGTGTATAGCTTGTAATACATGAAAGACTGCGGGAGGAAAGGCATAGGTGAGACCCCGCAGTGCGCAGCACGAGGAGGCTCACCAGCTACGAAAAGTGAAGGCGGCTCGACCTGGCCCGACAAGCATAAGACAGGCGCTGCAGTTGGGCGCTCTTTGCCCAACGGAAGTGACTGGCTTATGTCTCGAGGGCCAAGCCGCCGTAACTAGACACGCCCGCGGAAAGCGAAGTATATTTCCGGAGCGGGTTTTCCCCGAGTATTTTTGTTCGTTTTTTACTTTGATTAAAATAGTTATGTCCCAACCTCTTTAACAATCTAATCGATAAATTAAAAACTTTTCATACGGGTTATGTTCGTAACGAGGTAACGGTACTTCTTGAAATAAGTAAAAAGGAGTCTGTTCTTCTAAATAATACGTATATTCGTTTGCAGGATAATAAAGAATGATATCAAGTTTACGCGGTTCCACCTCATATGAAGCTAATATATTTCTTACTACTTTCATAAATATTTGAACGGTGAAAGGATTAAAGAAATAAAAAACATTGTCTTCTTTACTTATTGAATAGTTTTCAGCTAAACATTGAAAAAACTGAATTTGGTCGCCGATTTCTCTTCTTTTTAACCAATATTTCCGCCTATTTTGAAGGGCTTCTTTATAAAACGTTTCGTCCATTTCAATACCTGTTGCTCTGGTACCAAAAAAATGATGCACAAAAAAGTTCAACCGACCCTTTCCACAACCAAAATCAATAATACGGTCTTTGTTCGTTAACGAATATTGCTCGAAGAATAATACAAGCGCCTCATAGGGTGTAGGCTCATATCGATGATAATGGAAGGAAGAATGAAATCCTTTTTGCACCTCTGATGTTTCAATATTTAATAATTGATCATAGTACTGTTCTTGCATATATATTTCTCCTAAAAACTTATTCTTTCCATCACCAATATAACATACGAAAAAAATTACGGAAAAATTTTTATAAAATGTGTACCATTTTCGAATATTCTGTTATATAATAAAATAAATTATAATATAACTGTATTAATACAACTTAAGGAGGAATATAAAAAATGAGTAGAGTTGAACGGAAAAACATGATCGAATTTCTTGAGTTAATGAAAGGAACAGACCCACTTACATTTGCTTACATGACAGACCATGATATTGAGCATTTATACAATAAAGTTTACGAACAAATGGTGTTTGATCATCATAATTAAAAAAGCTCACCATCTGGTGAGTTTTTTTATGAAGGCTAAAGTAGATTTTCGATTAAAAACAATACTTTTAGGAAGGTTTCATTTTAATATTTCAACTGATATATCAAAAACATTCCATAAAAATAAAATGAAAAGGATAGATAATGCCCAAGCTAATAATGGATTTTTGTGGTGAATCTTTAACATGACAAACATGACAATAAGAAATAGAAATGACCATTTCATATTCCAACCTTTATAATGATTGATTAAATTTAAGTAGTTTAAATTGACGTACTCGACAACCCAATATGTAACGATCCAAAATAAAATCCAGAAAAATTGGTTTTGTCTTTTTTGTGGAAAGCGTCCAAGATATATTAAAACAGTTGCTGGATAAACAATTACCATAATCATCAAATTGATAAATGTGTGGTTTTGTAATATAGTCTCGCCAAAAAATGTTTCTTCGTATGTCCACATAGAATAGTTATAGAAAAGGAAGTTTTTCAACAAATCTACACAAATAAGAAAAAGGATAGTTGGATAATAAAGTCTCCACCTTTTCCAATCTCCCCATATTACTCCAGCAATAAAAAATAAACCGTTAAATATAAAGTGCATTATTTTCTCCTAATTATCATATTCCAATAATTCCACTTTTATTTTCTTCAAATATTTGGAAGTTATACTGTGCTGCTCCTATTAACTAAAAAAAGCGATGTAGAATCCACATCGCTTTTCCTTATTTAACCTCTACTAACTTGGCTTGAACTTTTTTTGCTTCTTCTTTTTGGCCCTCAGGATTTGTATCTGGCTCTTCCATCGGTTTTGCACGTTTGATGAAGAAGGCTAAAACTAGCGCAACAACAGAAATGCAAGTTGCTACAAAAAACGCATCATTAATTCCCTCTAACGTTGCTAGCATGGAAACCTCTTGCTCTAATGCTGCTAATGCCGCTCCCGACGGTTGGCTTCCTAGATCACCTACAGCTTTTTCCATCATAACATTTCCGTGTGTTACACTTCTGTTTGCCATTACTGTAACGAGTAACGCCGTTCCAATGGCACCTGAAACTTGGTTCAATGTATTATTCATCGCTGTTCCGTGTGGGTAAAAGCTTCTAGGTAATTGATTTAAACCATTTGTAGAAACAGGCATCATTACCATCGAAATACCAAACATTCGGATTGCGTGAAGAACCATTAAAAACCCGTATGTCGTTTCCATCGTTAACTCACTTAAATAATACGTTGTAACAACAAGAATCGTAATACCACTGATTGCTAACACTTTTCCACCAAATTTATCGAATAGCTTTCCTGTAATTGGTGACATAAAGGCCATTGCTAAAGCACCCGGTAAAAGCATTAATCCTGCTTCAAATGGGTCAATTCCACGTATTGTTTGAACATAGATAGGTAATAATAGCATCCCAGAAAACATCGCCATGTTAAGGACCATCGTAATAACAGAAGAAAGAGCAAACATTGGGTATCGATACACACCGAAGTTTAACATTGGTTTCTTTTGGTAAGATTGGCGTAGTATAAACCATAGTAAAGCTATTGCACCGACAATAATGGTTAAGTATACTTGCGGGCTTCCCCATCCAGCATTACCAGCTGCACTGAATCCGTAAAGAATTCCTCCAAACCCAATACTTGATAAGACAAGCGAGAAAATATCTAATTTCAAATTTACTTTTTGTTTTTTATCTTTTAATAAGAAATACCCTATTAAGACAACGATTATGGCAATTGGAGTTAAGAAATGAAAGAGCATTCTCCAATCATAGTTTTGAACAATCCACCCTGACAAAGTCGGTCCAATTGCTGGAGCTGCCATCATAATTAGTCCAAACATCCCCATAGCAGAACCTCTACGTTCAACAGGGAAACTTACTAACATTACGTTCATTAAAAGAGGCATCATAATGGCAGAACCAGCTGCCTGCAACATTCTACCTGTTAATAAAATAGGAAAAATATGAGCTGCTCCTGCAACTATTGTCCCTATCGTAAATAAGCCCATTGCCACTAAAAATAAATGACGGACAGAATACTTTTGAATTAAAAAAGCTGTCATCGGAACTAATACTCCATTGACAAGCATAAATCCAGTAGCTAACCATTGGACGGTTGAAGGCTCTACATTCAAATCAACCATTATCGACGGTAAAGCAATATTTAGTAAAGTATTATTTAAAAAAGCAATAAAAGCCCCAATCATTAACACGGTGAGGATTCCATATGGAGGACGCGAAGTCTCTTTTATGGATTGGTCCATGTAATTTCCCCCTATACTTAAAGTTCATTATTTATACTTACGTTATATAAACTATATAATATACCATTAGTTCAATTATTTCAATTGGTAAATCTTCTGATTAAATTAGTGTTTGTACTGATGAAGAAAATCATGTACTATTATTTTTGTACTAATAGTTCAATTTAGATGAAAGGTGATTATATGAACGAACGAAAACTACATGTTATAAAAGTAGCTCATCAACTATTTATAAATAAAGGTTTCCATACTACGTCCATTCAAGACATATTAGACGCTAGCGGAATTTCAAAAGGTACCTTTTATAATTATTTTTCATCTAAGAATGAATTATTTAAAGAAGTTTTTACATCTCTTTACGTTGATTTAGAAAAAGAGCGGGAAGCCATTTTAAACGGGAAAGATCGTACATCTCTCGACCCTTTTATACAACAAATGGAATTTCAGTTAAGAAAAAACAGAGCTAATCGTGTTCTTCCTTTATTCGAAGAAGCTTTTTTCTCGAAGGATGAAGAGCTAAAACAATTTATAACTGGTGTTCAAATAAAAACAATCAATTGGGTGTTCAATCGGTTTATTGATATTTTCGGAGAACAAAAAAAAGCCTATTTATTAGATGGAGCCATTATGTTCATGGGTTTACTTCATCAAAATTTACGTTACGAAGCTTTAGCACATGGAAAGAATGATAACTTACAACTTGTAGTACAGTTTACAGTAGACAAAATCGTTCATATCATTGAAGAATCTTACCGGACAAAAAGTCAATTGTTCGAGCCAGAATTAATAAATAACTGGATTCCAAAAGACCAAAATAAACACGAAAACTTACGTCGTCGTTTACGCGAGGAAATTGAAACGCTAAAAGGAAAGCTCGGAGAAAACGAAATGAAATACGTGGAACTCGTTGAATTTATTGAGGATGAACTAATTGATGCAAAAAAACCTCGAAAATTCCTAATTGAAAGTACGTTGAACACATTAGAAAAGCACTTTCCATCAAGTGAATTACAAGAGCTAAAAAAAGTTATTATAGAATTTATGTAATATATACCGATAAAAAATGCTACAACCTTTTATGGTTGTAGCATTTTTTTATGATGGAAGTACAACGTTTTCGTTTTCTTCGTGCACACTTTCATTTTTACCCTTTACTAAAATAGTATCACGATCTCGATATAGCAATACGGACGCTAAAATAAACGATAATATATCAGCGATTGGGAACGCAAGCCAAACACCGATAAGTCCAAAAAATTGAGGTAATATTAATACTAATGGAATTAAAAATAGTATTTGTCTCGACAGTGATAATATTAAAGCTGGTTTTGGTCTTCCTAATGCTTGATAGAGGCCACCCGCAACTACTTGAACCCCTACTACAAAAAAAGTAATAAATAATATTCTCATCGCAAATGATCCTTCTTTTATGACTGTCGGATCAGACGTAAAAATACGTAAGAACGGGGAAGGTATAAACACTAACATTAACGAAATAACAGCAGCACATACTGTTACGATTTTCAATGTAATCCAAATCGTTTCTCGCATCCGTTCGAATTGCTTTGCCCCGTAGTTATATCCGACAATCGGCATCATACCTTGCATAATTCCGGTAATCGGAATAACAGTAAACATTAAAATACGTTGAATGATTCCAAAAATACCAACATACATTTCGCTCCCATGTTGGATAAGCATTGCATTAATCGCAATCATCATTAAGCTTCCCGCTGCTTGTTGAACGAATGCAGGCATACCTACTGCTAATACTTCTTTTACAATCCCAAACTTCAACTTTAAATTTTCCATCTGTAGAGATAAAGAGCTTTTCCCTGCTAAAAAGTATTGAAAAATCATCCCTGTAACTGCTATTTGGGAAATGACTGTTGCAATAGCTGCACCACGAACCCCCATGTTAAAACCAAAAATAAAAATTGGGTCTAGTATAATATTAATAATTGCCGGGACAATCATCGTGTACATGGCAAACTTGGCATTCCCTTCAGAGCGAACAATATTATTCGCAGCAAATCCGAATGAAAAGAAAAAGGTACCAAACATGATTGGGAACATGTACTCCATCGCGTACGGTAAAGTCGTAGGAGTTGCCCCAAATAGTAATAATAAAGGCTCTAATGCAAAAAATGCGATGAAAAGTCCGATAATACTTACAATAATAATTAAGGAGATAATATTACCGAATACTAAATTAGCTTCTCCGCCTCTTTGTTCTCCTAATCTACGAGAGATAACAGAAGCTCCTCCCATCCCTAATGCTGCGGATACTGCCATGACAATCATCATTAACGGGAAGGCGATTGTTGTTCCGGCAACTGCATCAATTCCAACTCCATAAGAAATGAAAATAGTATCTACGACGTTGTACAATGTCATCACGAACATACCAATCATTGCAGGAATAGAAAGGTTACGTAACAACGTTGTAATTTTTTGTTTTCCTAATAGCTCCGTTTGTTGTTTAGGATTCATTATTCTCCCCCCTCGTTCAATTTACATATGTTATCTTTTACTTTACTTAGCCAAAATTTAAATAGTGCTAATTCCTCTTTAGAGAATCCAGCCAATATTTTTTCTTCCATATCGGACATATCTTCCCAAATTTTTTGATCTAGTTCTTTCCCCTTATCTGTAACAGTAATAATTTTTGCTCGTTTATCCTGTTCACTATCTGCTTTTCCAATTAAGCTTTTGCTTAGTAGTGAATCGATAATCCCAGTCATCGTTGATGCTTTTACATATAATTGCTGTTGAAGTTCTACTTGAGTTTGTGGACCGTGCTGCACTAAAATATATAATACTCTCGCTTGAGCTACTGTTATGTCAAAATGAGCTAGCCGTTCGTTTGATAAGTTATGATACAAATGGGCAACCATTCCCACTTGATATCCAAACTTTTTTTCGATATTACGTTCCAAAATTAGTTACCTCCCTAACTAAAAAAACACTTTCATATAATAACATCATGTTATAAGTAATACAATCAATAAACTCATTTTATTTAGCTCCCTAATAATTCGTGTTACTAAAGTTGCTTTCATATAGGCGAATTTTGATAGGAATAGAAGAACAAAAGCGCAGGCGTTTCGTTCTGGCCCATACAAACTGGACTGTTCCGGTAGGAGATAAAGGAAACACGGCGACGGAGGAGCCGATGTTGACTTATCGTACGGACGGAACGGGAAGTTTAATAGGGCCTAAGCGACGGAGCTAGACGTAGTAACACAAAGTTAGTGGTTACCCACAACTTTCCACTCATATAGTTTCCTGGTAAACGATAAAAAAACACGCAACATATAGTTACGTGTTTTTTCGCTAGTTTCATTCAAACGTATCAATAATCTTTTTCGCTTGAACCATCCCGTTATCAATACAGTCAGGGATGCCTACACCATAATAGGAACACCCAGCTAAAAGTATCCCTGGATAAGTAGCTTCTAATTTTCCCTCTAGTGATGAAACTATTTGCGGATGTGTAATTTGGTACGTTGGCATGTTGTTTAGCCATTCCGTAATTTCGGTAGTAACTGGGTCTGCAGTAATACCTAAACTTTTCTTCACATCTTCGAGGGAAATTTGTAGTAATTGTTCTTTATTCATTCCTTTTATCGAATGAAAGGACGGATGACTACTTTTATAAAAAAGACGAACGAGTAAATTGCCTTGTTGAGAGGTGTGGGTCCATTTACGACTTGTCCACGTACAAGCATTGCAAGAAAGGGCATCTGTATCAACCGTAATAAAACCAGTACCGTCGGCAGGTAGTATAGAATCTGGTACATCATATCCAACATATACACTTATTAGCGAGCTATTTTCAAATGATTGGAACTCGTCTTGAATGGATTTATCTGCTAAAAGTGAAGCAGTTACACTATGAGGAACACTTAACATTACATAGTTAGCCTCTACTTTTTCTCCATTTTGAAAAGAAACCGTATAATACCCATCATTTTTATCGATACTTGTCACTCGCTCGTTTTTCCAAATTTCTACTTCGTCTAATTTCTGTTCGTACGTATCTATTAAAGTACCCATTCCACCTTCAAAAGAGATGAATTTCCTCCCGCTGCCACTTTGGAATTTTTTCTTATTCGCTTCTAAACCTTTAATGATACTTCCATATTCCTCTTTATAATCAAATAAATAAGGTAGTGTAGAGGAAATCGTTAAATCTTTCAAATCACCTGAATACACTCCAGATAGTACTGGTGCAATTTGCTTTTCAACGAGTTCTTCTCCTAAGAAATACGTTAAAAAATCTCCGATCGAATCATCTTTTGTAAATGTATCATTTTTTATATATAAATCTTTTAACGCAGCAACTTTTCCTTCTGCAGAGATTAAATCTGTTGTAGCTAATGATTCAACCGATAAAGGGATTCCGAAAATTGTATCAGCTGGAATTGCTTTTAATGAACCTTCGTTGTATAAGAAGGAACGGCCAGTTGCATTGTATACGACACTATCTTCTAGCCCTAACTCTTTTATAAACGACATACTGTTTGCTTTTCTAGCAACAATGGAATCTGCTCCAGCTTCCATAATGAAATCGTTATTTTCAACCGTCCGGATTTTACCACCAAGCTGATTCGAAGCTTCTGCCAAAATTAAACGTACATCTGCGTTCGTTTCTTTTTTCCATTTTTGCAACTCCCACATTGCCGATAAACCAGTTATTCCTCCACCAACAACTAAAACTGTTTTCATGACATTAGGCACCACCAATACGTTTCTTTTGATAACAAAATAATACCATATTTATTCTTTTATTAATGTGACTCATGTTACAAAAAAGTGAAAGAGGTTGGGACATAACTATTTTTATCAAAGTAAAAGACGAACAAAAAGTAGAGTGGAAATAAGCCGCTCCGGAAATATACTTCGCTTTCCGCGGGCGGCTGGTGAGCCTCCCGCTGGAGTCTACGTATATTTCCTCCGCTAATTCTACAATCGTTCGTCTTTTATCAAGATTATATTAGTTTTGTCTCAGCCTTTTCACTATTAGTTATTATAAGTTTTCTAAAAATAAGCGGACAACATCCGCTCCACCGATTAGTGTACCGAGTGAGCTTCCTAAGTTTGCCAATACAACAATTAACAATATGCGAGTTACTTTATTATTCCAAAAGCCTTTCACACTATAAACGTCTTCTGATAATCTTTCAAAATCGCGAACACTAGGCCTACGAAGTAACGCTTGTACTAATCCAGCGAACCAGCCTGCTGCAAGTAATGGGTTCAGTGATGTTATAGGTGCCGCAAAAAAGGCGGTTAAAATAGCTAATGGGTGACCGAAGGCGATTGCTGTTCCGATTGCCGAAAAGGAACCATTCCATAAAATCCAGCTAATCGTCTGTTGCATCCCTGCTGTAGGGTTTGAAATAAATGTATACGCAATAACAGCTAAAATAAGAATTGGAATCATCCAGCCGATTATTTTTGGCGCTTTCGATTTTGGTGGTAATTTTGTTAATTCTTTTAAATCGTGCTTTTTAAAGATTTCTTTCCGTATACCTGGCACGTGAGCCGCACCTAAAACAGCTACAACTTTATTTCCAGGTGCTCTTTTAATTTTTTCAGCTAAATATTGATCTCGTTCATCAATAAGTGGCGTCTTTAATTTCGGAAAAGATTCCGTGAACTCTTCCAACATTGCATCTAACATATCTTGTGATTTTAATTTTTCTAGATCTTCTTCCGATACTTTTTCATTGCTAAAAATACTATAAATAATTTGCATTAATAATTTTGCTTTACCGAATAAGCCGATATTACCCCAAATTCGAGCAAACGTAATTTGAATATTGCGGTCCGCTAACACTAATTGTGCACCAATTTCTTTAGCTGACTCAATTCCTTGAATCATTTCTTGACCAGGCTTAATATCCATTTCTTTCGCCATCCGCTTTTGAAAGGACGAAATGGCTAAATTCATTAAAAGAAGGGATGCTTTTTTCTCCTTAATGACTTTAAAGATATCCATATCCTTCCACTGATTGCCTGCCATAATCGATTGATATCTCGGCTCATCCAGCTCCACACAAACAGTATCAGGCTGTTCTCGTTCTATTACCTCTTTTACTTCTTCTGCACTTTTTTTCGAAACATGAGCAGTACCAATTAAGATTATTTGTTTACCTTCATAATTTAACGTTGTAATGTTTCCTTCCGTCATATGTACCTTCCTTTAATACGTCATCGCATCTCATATAGTTTACATTCTATCACAATATTTTACCAAAAAGATTTCGTTCTATATAGTGTTCGACATAATGAATAAATGTCCTTCCTTTGAACAGGAAAGACATCCAAATTTATAAAGACTTAATATTATTATTTACGTTGATACTCCCCACTGTTAGTAGCCCATTACGGTTTTCTTAATAGTTGTTCCATTTTGCTACTAACTAACGGTTTACTGAATAAATAACCTTGTCCATTGTGACAGCCATCTTCTAACAAAATATTCTTTTGACCTACTGTTTCAATTCCTTCTGCTATCACCCCAATGTTTAGTTCTGTAGCAAAAGAAACAATTGCCTTTACAATCGAACGACTATGTTTTTGCTGATCAATATCCCGTACAAAGGACGCATCAATCTTTAAAATATCTATCGGTAAATCTTTTAAGTTACTAAAATTGCTATATCCTGTACCAAAGTCATCTATAGAAAGGTAAACACCCATTTCTCTAAGTTGCTTTAGTGTGTTGATCACATTGTCAATATCAACAAATATACTTTCCGTTATTTCTAGTTCAATCCATTGAGGATCCAATTTATATTCTTTTAACAACTGTTCTATATTATTTATAAAGTTCGGTTCACAAAGTTGCGGGACTGAAACATTAATAGATAACCTAACAGGAGCCAACCCTTTTTGTTTCCATTGTTTCGTTTGTTTTATCCCTTCTTCTAAAATCCACTGTCCTAAAGGAATGATTAGTCCAGTTTTTTCGGAAATTGGAATAAATTTACTAGGCGATACTACACCTAAATCAGGGTGATTCCAACGCACTAACGCTTCTATACCTACTAGCTTTCCTGTTCTCAAGTCTACTTTCGGTTGGTATACGAGGAAAAAGTGTTCTTTTTGTATTGATTTTTTTAACTCTTTTTCTAAATGTATACGCTCAAGTGATGCTTTTTCCATATCGTCTACGAAATATCGGAATCCGTTTCTTCCAACATCTTTCACTGATTGCTGTGCAATATCTGCTCTCTTTAATAATATTTCTGATGTTAGCCCATTATTTGGGTATACAGCAATTCCAATGCTACTACTTACTTGATAGTATTGCTCGCCTACTTGAATTGGCTCATAAACTAGAGCTTTAATTTTTTCTGCAATTTTGTCTACTTCGGTTTTGTCATGAACGCTGGATAACAGAATAGCAAATTCGTCTCCTTCAAAGCGAGCAACAATATCCGTATCACTTACACATTGCTTTAGTCTATTAGCTGTTTCTAATAATATTAAGTCACCAAACTCTCTGCCTCTTTCATCATTAATCCGCTTGAATCTATAAATATCCAAAAACATAACATATAGCTTGCCTTTTACACGCTTTGCCTGGTGTATCTCCTTTTGGAAATAATCCATAAAAAATTTACGATTTGGAAGATCTGTTAGCGAATCATGATACGCTAAATGGTATATAACATTATCTGCCTTTTTCTTTTCCGTTATATCATTACGAATGGAGACGTATTGATACGGTTGCCCTTGATCGCTTAAAAAAGGAACGATTGTCGTATCAACCCAATAGAAAGTGCCGTCTTTCGCCTTGTTTTTTACTTCTCCACGCCAAACGTTTCCAGACGTAATCGTTTTCCATAAATGTTTGAAAAATTGTTTATCGTGGTGGCCGGAGTTTAAAATCCGGTGGTCTTGACCTATTAGCTCTTCTCTCTTGTATTTGGAAACACGACAAAAATGGTCATTAGCATATATTATTTTTCCATAGCTATCTGTAATAGCTACGATTGATGATTGGTCTAAAGCATACTTTATATCAAACAATTCTTTTTCCAATAAATATTCGTTAAAATTAGCCCCGTTCATCCTCACGTTTATCACCTAGAGTTTTTACTTTAATTATATATTGCAATAACATTTTACGTATGTATCAAAGTGAACAGATTATGACATTTTACCCATGCGTACATTGGAAATAGAAAATACCTATTCGACTGAATAGGTATTAGTAGCTGTTTATAACATTAGATAATTCATTATATAGCGTTAGTGTCTCTTGAGGATCTTTTCGATTAATGATTATATAACTTTCCCCATTCTTTATATAAAGAAATGGAGCATAATTTTTATACACGAAAAGCTTTCCTCTTCCGTATGGTTCTTCTAAACGAAAGTTACCCTTTAAACGACCTGCTGCTGCAAATCCATTCGTTCTCATTTCCACCTCTGGTAAAGCATCTAGTAGTGCAATTTCTTCAATTTCAGCTAGCTTCCAATTTTCCCCGTAGTTTCCTGAAATAATGAGTTCATTATCCGTTATTTCGACTTTGTTATCTTGAAACCCGATTAATAATGTCAGTCCAATAAAAAGGAATGTTATGACAGAAAATATTACTGTCCATAAAGTCGTTTTTTTCCTTTTAGAAGGTAGGTCATATTTTTGAATATAGATGATTCCGCCTAGCAATACGATTAAAAAGACGGCTAAGCCTATTTCAAAACCGTACGGGACTTGAAATATTCCTAAAATAACAGATACGAAAAGAATATAAAATGTATAGAGAAGTAGCTTACCTATAGCTTGCGGATAGCCGTTTTTTATTAACTGCTCTTGTTCTTCTAGCGGTCTGTTGTTAAATCCGTTAATAAGCGAGTAGTTTTTTAATTTCACTACTAAGTAGGTGAGTCCCCCATGTATGATTAAAGTAAAACCCATTGTAATAATAAAAATGATTGTACTTTTTGACATACCTACGCACCTCCATTCGTTATATGATATGCTAAAAAAAGGAAGTCTAATCGAAAAAGAATTAGGTGTATTTACTTTATTTACGAGTGGTAGACGAAAAAGTTTCAATATCATTCTGGTAATAGGAGGTTGAAAAAATTGCTTGAACTACAGAGTGAGTTTACGAATAAAATTATGGCAGTTTACGGGCAGAAAGGAAAGGATTTTCTAACTAACTTAGAAACGATCATTTCTTCCTATGAAAAGCGTTGGCATTTGAACATTCATAGACCTTATGAATTATCGTATAACTATGTAGCACCTGCTACTCGTAAAGATGGAACAGAACTCGTTATTAAGATAGGTGTGCCTACTCCTTCTTTTACAATGGAATATGAAACGTTACGTATGTTAGCTAGTCCTTCTGTTGTAAAATTAGTAGATGAGGATATTGCTAACGGGGTGTTATTGTTAGAAAAAATACAGCCAGGAAATACGTTAGCTACTGTAGATGATGACGTAGAAGCGACAGAAATAGCTTCGACGGTCATGGCAAAATTGTGGAGGCCTCTTCCCTCTCACTACCAATTAAACCTTCCAACAATGACAGACAGAGAAAAAAGCCTTGAATCTATAGTGCAGTCGAATTGGAATGGCTGTGGTCCTATTTCTAAAGTAATTTTATATGAAGCTCTAACACTTTTTAAACAATTACATAAAACAATTGATCAACAATACATACTTCATGGTGATTTACATCATTACAACATACTTCAATCTGACAATAATGAGTGGAAAATCATTGACCTAAAGGATTAGTTGGGGATCGGGAATACGATGTTATTCAATTTTTATTAAACAAATTACCTTATGAAAATAAAATTTCAATACTAGATAGGCGAATAAATATATTAGTAGAACAGTTAGGTTTGAATAAGGAGCGCATTTTAGGTTGGGGATTTGCCCATAGCGTATTAAGCACGTGTTGGTCCGTAGAAGAAGGCAGTTTAGATGAAAATTTCTTTCATAGTATCGGAGTTTTTCAACAACTAATAGAAAGAGGCTGAGACAAAACTAAAATAATCATGATAAAAAACGATTATCGCAGAATTAGCGGAGGAAATATACGTAGACTCCTCGAAAAATGCCTCCGCATTTTTCTTCGTGCGATGTTTCGCTGCCGAAGCTTTCCTTGTCCTGCGGGAGGAAAGGCATAGGTGAGAAGATAGCAGTGCTTTAGCACGAGGAGGCTCACCAGTACGAAAAGTGAAGGCGGCTCGCTCTGGCCCGACAAGCATAAGACAGACGCTGCAGTTGGGCGCTCTTTGCCCAACGGAAGTGACTGGCTTATGTCTCGAGGGCCAAGCCGCCGTAACTAGACACGCCCGCGGAAAGCGAAATATATTTCCGGAGCGGGTTATTTCCACTCTACTGTTTTTTGTTCTTACTTTGATAAAAATAGTTATGTCCCAACCTCTTACTGTTCTACCGTAAATCTTTTCGTTTTACTAGATAACGTTCCGGACAATGTATGTAACGCTTTTCCTATTTCATTTGTTCTTTCCATTTGCTCAATTTGATTTTCACTAATCGAGAACATTTCTTCTGTACTAGCCGATGTTTCTTGAGATACCGATAGAAGATTAACTGTCGCCTGCTCTAGTTCTGGAAATACTTCTTCCACATTCTTTAATTCTTTTTCTATCAGATTCAAGAAATTATTTAATCCATGTATTTCGGTCATTAAAACATCAAAAGAAGCTTTAGAATTTGATGCCATTTCAATATTTGTGTTCAGTTTTATTAAGATTTCATCAAATTGTTCAGTAGCAACAACAGTAATGTTCTCCATATTCGTTATCGTATCTGTAATTTCTGTAGCAGCAAGAGAAGATTGATCTGCTAGCTTTCTAATTTCCGTTGCAACAACTGCAAAGCCCCTTCCAGCATCTCCTGCTCTAGCAGCTTCAATAGATGCATTTAACGCTAACAACTTTGTTTGCTCTGTAATGTTATGAATAATCTCTACTAGCTTTGAAATCGACTTCGAGTTACTATTCACTTCTTTTATCGTATCTGTTAAAAGCGCAAAATCATTTTTAAATCGATGAATGGTAGACATTAATGTATCAATATTTCTTTCTCCATCATTCGCTGAGCCATTCATCGTCTTTGAACTTTGGAACACATTTTCCATGTTATTAATCATCAAAGTAATTCGCTCATTCATTTCCTTAAAGTTATTAACACTATATTCTGAATGACTAGCCGTTTGCTCTGCTCCAATTCTAACAGTGTTAATCGCTTCAATTAACTGTTGACTTGAATTTAACGTATTTTCTGAAGAATGATTTAATAGTTGACCGGTTGACTCCAATTCTTTTGTTGTATGGTTAATTTCTTGTAAAATTGTTTTCATTTGATCAATCATACTGTTGTAGCTTTTGCTCAGCGAAACAATCTCAGGTACCGTCGTTTGGGCATTTACAATCTTTTGTAGATTCCCTTCTCTAACGCCTCTCATCGTATTTCGCAAACTTGTTAATGGTCTTGTAACAGTACGAACAAACAAACTAATGATAATAATAAAAATAATTGTTCCTATTATAGAAGCAATAACATTAAACGTTGCCATACTACTAACAGAACCTAAATACGTATTCGTCGGTATAAGCATCACGTATATCCCATTAATTTCTTTCAAGTCATGATATACGATTGTATAATTAGTACCCGCAATTCTTTCATGCCTTGTTCCTGTTCTAGACTCAGAAATATGTTTAATTAGTTCTTCCGAGAATTTAGGATCAACACTTTCACTTACTTTAAAAGGAAAAACTTGTTCATCTACTATGTAAAAATAATTGGATTCAATACCTTCCTCTTTTAACTTATTCTGTTGATATCGAACGTTTATTTCTAATTGCTGCTGAAAATAGCTTTCCTCACTTATGTATAAAAACTTTAAATTTTCGGAGATATATGCCATTACTTCTGCTTCTCGTACTAGCCTGTTTTCAATCGTTTCAAGTGCGAAGTTTTTCGTATTGAAATACGAACTAATCCCAACAACTCCTATGGATAGAATGAAAATAGATATGACAATTGTTAATAGCCTTGCTCCTAGTGTAAAGTCTTCTAGTACATTTTTTATCTTTATAAAAACACCCTTCAAAATATAACCCCTCCAGTACTCGCTACTTGAATACGAAAATTATACCGATAAAGTGTTAATTCTATGTTAATTTTCTGTATATTTTTCTAAAAAGAGCCTTTATATTTATTGAGAATATTTAGAAAAGTACTATAATATATACAATTGCTATTGATGGAGGGATAGTTGATGAACGATTTTTTTACATTTTTCCTATTATCTTTGTTTGTCGTAATGAGCCCAGGTATAGATACAGCATTAATTACGAAAAGAACAATATCCGATGGAAAACATGATGGATTCAAAATTGCGCTAGGTATTACAACTGGCTGTTTTATTCATACAATAGCTGCCGCTTTCGGTCTTTCTGCTATTTTGCTACAATCAGCACTTGCGTTTGAAATTATTAAATATGTAGGAGCCTTTTATTTAATCTATTTAGGGGTAACTTCTTTCATCACGAAGAAAAAGAACAGTAGTACGAAGAAAACAGAGGAGAGAGGTAAGAATGCCTTTACTCAAGGGCTGTTAACTAATGTATTAAATCCAAAGGTTGCGGTTTTCTTTCTTACTTTTTTACCGCAGTTTGTATCAGTCGAAGGTAATGCAACGAAACAATTAATTTTAATGGGAGTAACTTACACACTACTTTCCATAACGTGGTTTTTTGTATATGTTTTCTTTATTCACTTTATTCGAGAATGGCTCTTATCTCCAAAAGTTCAACGTGTTATGGATAGAGCAACAGGAATCGTTTTAATCGGATTCGGTTTAAAATTAGCGTTAGAGAGGCAACGCTAAATAATTTTATAAGTTATACGAAGAAGATGCATCATTATGTGCAACTTCTTTTTATTTTAGGTGAACTATCTTGAACTAAATTACTTCCGACAATAAATAATTTTCATCCATCTTATAGATACTAATGTAAATTATTATTAATAAAGGAGCAGAGAAACCGATGAGAAAATGTTACATACTACTCCTTTGCCTTAGTTTGTTAGGATGTCAACAAGCTGAATCTACTCAACATGCGAACAACTCTTCTAAAAATGTCATTATGATCATGGTTGATTCAATGACCGGAGAATTGGTACATGCAAGCTTAAAAGAGGAAGCAGATAAATTCCCAGCACTACAATTCTTAGTCGAAAATGGCAATGTGTACAATGACTTAGTTGCCCCTTTCCCATCCATGTCTGTGTCCATTGAAAGTACATTAATTACAGGTGAAATGCCAAATAAACATTCTGTACCTGGTTTAACATGGTATGATGTCAAAAATGATCGGCTTATTGACTATGGAACATCATTTGAAACTTATAGAAAGCTCGGTTTTAAACAGTCATTAGAGGATTCCTTATACAATTTAAATAACGTCCATTTAAGTAAAGAAACTACTACTATTTTTGAAGAACTACATGACAGAGGCATTAAATCAGGAGCGATTAACTTGTTACTGTATCGCGGAAAAACGGAGCATGAAATCGAGCCTCCTGCTATCATACAATGGACTACGGGACTTAGTGAAAAAATTAAAACAAACGGACCTGATATTTTATCTTTCGGGACCTTTTATCGCCCTAAAGAATTACAAACGGAATTATTGCCTGATGCCCTATTATTAAAAGCTGGGTTATCTGATTACTATGCAACAGAAGCAATAACAAAACTTATAAAAAATAAAGAACAACCTCCCTTTTTATTAGCATTTTTTCCAGATATGGATAAGCGAACTCACCGAAATGGTCCACCTTATGTTCACGGATTAAAAACGGTTGATGATCATTTGCAGCGTATACTAGATGCTTACGGAAGCTGGGAGGAAGCATTAGAGCAAAATGTGTTTATCCTTTTTGGTGATCACGGCCAAGCCTCTTTAGTGGAAAATGAAGAACGAGCAAAGTTAAATTTACATGAACTATATAATCAATATAATATTGCCCCTTTTGGTGAAAAGCCGTCAAGTGGTGATATCGTCATTGCGAATAATCACCGTTCTGCTTACATTTATCCAATAAATAAACAAATTCAAAAAGAAGAACTTGTTGATGCTGGATTACAAGATCCACGAATGGCGATTGTTGCTTCTGAGGAAAATGGCTGGATTGAAGCTTGGAGTCCAGATTATCATCAACCTTTAAAGTTCAAAAAAGGCGGAGAGTGGAAAGATTCATATGGCCAGCAGTGGACTATTGAAGGAGAAGTAGATGTATTGAAATTAGAAATGTCTGATGAAGATAAATTAATAAACTATACCGAATATCCGGATGCATTAAATCAACTATATAGCGCTCTGCATAGCTTACCTAACTCTATTATCGTTACGGCGAAACCAGGCTTTGTTGTTTTTTCGGAAACAACACCTGTCCATAACGGTGGTGGAGAGCATGGTGGATTACATCGTGATGAAACGCTAGCTGTTTTAATCGTTTCTGGAACAGATAAAGAGTTTGAAAACCCACGAATTGTTGACTTAAAAGATTATATTTTAAACTTGTTTGATGAATAGCGCTTAAGAGAGGATGAATATCCTCTCTTTTCGTTTTCTAAAGCAAAATAATAGACAATGATAATCATTATCAATATAATAGATGTAAATACATATTGATGGGAGAGGCTTTTATGTTTATTCAATTAAGAAAAACGGTTGTCACAGAGGGAAATGCTGACAAAGTAATTGAACGTTTTAGCAAACCAGGAATTATCGAACAACAAGAAGGTTTTATTGATTCAACTGTAATGGTAAAAAAAGTTCGCCGTGGCGATGAAGAAGTGATTGTCCAAATACGTTGGGAATCCGAAGAACATTGGAAGCAATGGGAAAAAAGCGATGCACATATTGCTGGTCACAAAGCTAAATTAGGTCAACCAAAACCAGATTATATTGTTCACTCTGAGGGTGGAGTTTACAATGTTGTATCTGTTAAAAAGCCTCTCTAAATTAACATAGAAAGCAGGTCCCTTTTAATATGGCCCTGCTTTTTGCTTTAACGATATAAACTATTTCAGTAGAGTTTTTTTAAACAATCAATTCCCTATCACCTAGTGAATTTTCCAAAAGAACAAGAAGGAAGAATCATTGATTCATATAGATTTGTTAAAAGATTATATACAATATTATTTGTATGTAATCTTTTTATTTGTCATTTTTCCAAAGCAAAAAGTTATTGCATTCTAGTGAAATCGTGTTATTCTATATTTACAACTAATTAGTTTGTTTTCTGAACAAACTAATTTCCCCTTTTCGTATTATTTGTAAGCGTTTTAACACAATAACAGTTAAAACTGTATTTTTTTCTTGTTTAATGTAAGCGGATTCCTGGAAATGAAAGCGATTTTTTAGAAAAGAGGTGCAACAAAATGACAGAACAAACTATGTCAAATCAATTCGTTAACCGTTCGAAAACTTGGCAAATTGGACTTTTCGCATTAAATAATACTGCGACAAACCTTTATATGTTTTTAATGGGATTTATTTCTTATTATGCAACGGGAATTGCTGGACTAGCAGTAGTTGCAATTAGTGTAATATTAACAGCTACTCGACTTTTTGATGGGTTTACTGACCCTATTATCGGATACATTATCGATAAAACAAATACGAAATTCGGGAAGTTTAGGCCCTTTATGCTATTAGGGAATATCATTTTATTAGTAACTGTCCTTGTTTTATTTAATGTAACTCATCATTTACCTGAGAAATTAGTCATGCCATTTTTCATTGTGATTTATTTAATCCACATTATCGGTTACACATTCCAAACTGCTTGTACGAAAGCTGCACAAACAGTATTAACAAATGACCCGAAGCAAAGACCACTATTCTCAGCTTTTGATGCAACGTACAATACGATCGTCTTTATTGGTGGGCAAATTTATGTAGCATCTTATTTAGTTCCAAAGCATGGTGGTTTTAACCAAGCCTTCTTCACAGAATTTAACACATTAGCTATTATTTTAGCTTCCATCTTCACTATTCTTGCTGTTATTTCTATCGCAGAAAAAGATAGAACAGAATACTTTGGTTTTGCTGAAAAATCTGTCAAAACTTCCTTTAAAGATTATTGGCCGGTAATTAAAAGAAACCGACCTTTACAAATGTTAATTGTTGCAGCTTCTACTGATAAATTAGCTGGGTCTATTTTAAGGAATCCTGTTATTCCAGTCATGTTATTCGGAATTTTATTGGGAGATTATGCACTAAGTGGAACAATTTCTATGTTTACGATGATTCCAACTTTAATTATTACGTTTATCGGTGTAGGCTATGCTAGAAAACGAGGATTGAAAAACACGTTTGTTAAAGCAACTTGGGGTGCTGTACTAGCCTATAGTTTACTACTAATATTATTCTTCACTGTTAGCGATCCCGCTTCCATTTCTTTATCTAATATTGGAATCGCTACCATTGCATTTTTTGTATTTTATATATTAGGTCAAGCATTCATGGGGTTAACTGGTAACATCGTAATTCCAATGATAGCGGATACATCCGATTATGAAACGCACATTACTGGGAGATACGTACCAGGGATGATTGGAACCATTTTCTCTTTCATCGATAAAATGATTTCTTCACTTGCAACAACTATTATCGGATTAATGCTCTCCCTTATTGGGTTTAAAACGGTATTTCCTGAAGTAGATACACCATTAACAAATGAATTGTTTTATATGACATTATTCCTTGCCTTCGGTATTCCGATCATCGGTTGGATTATTTCATTAATTGCGATGAAGTTTTATGAGCTTGATGATAAGCGTATGGAACAAATCCAAACCGAAATTGCTGAAGTTAAGCAAATGCTTGTAGAAAAAGGCCAAATTACGGTCCCGGAAGAGCAAGTAAAATAATATACAAATTAACCAGGCTGTCCAGTAAGTCTCAAAACAGTGGAGAAACGAATCGTTTTTCCACTGTTTTGTTTATAATGCTTTCATTCAGAAAGTAGATACAAAATAAGTGGTATAAAGTGTTCATTCTCTATAGATTGGAGCAAACACAACCAATTTAATGAAACATTTGTACTTACAACTAATTAATATTTTAGAATCCTTATAAGGGAAACGAACAATAAAAGTCCTAAAAGTCAATTTCTATTGACTTTTAGGACAGCCCCGTTTTTCTTTGCTTCTTTGAAGTTAACGGTAAAGAAATATGAAAGCTTGTCCCTTCTGCTTCTTTACTCAATACTTTGTATGTTCCACCCATACTTTTAACTACACTAAAAGCAACCATCATACCTAAACCTGTTCCGTTTTCTTTTGTAGAAAAGAAAGGTTCACCGATTCTTAAAAGCTGTGATTCTGTCATTCCTACTCCAGTATCTTTAATCGTAATTTCTATTTGCTGATCACAAAACATCGAGGCTGTTAATGTTCCGCCGTCCGGCATCGCTTCTATACAATTTTTGAAAATGTTAATAAAAAGCTGACGGATTTTTTCTTTGTCGCCCTTATAGCTTATATCTTCTCCTGCTACATTTATATCAACATTGTGCATTTGGGCATACGATTTAATAACATTAATAGACCGTTGCATTTCTTCAAATAGGTTAAGCGGTTCTTGATTTTCCATAGACGGTTTTGCATACGTTAAATAATCGGAAATGATCGATTCTGCAGTTTGCAACTCCTCTAATGCTAATTCAAAGTAATACTTATCATCCGTGTCTTTATATTTTTCTTTTAGCAATTGCAAAAACCCTTTCGTAACCGTTAATGGGTTTCGTACTTCATGTGAAACAGATGCGGCTAAATGACTAACAATCGTTTCCTTTTCAAATTTATGTAATTGGATAATCATATGTACTTTTTCAATAGTACTCTCCATTAAATAAATACTACACCATAAACTAAAAAAACTAATAATTGATAAAAGAATAGCTACTTTTACAACAACACTACTCCCTATAATGTAGCAAGCATAAGGCAGTAAAATTAAAGTAGGTATTACAGTTACTATTGAAACAGTAATTATTTTGTTCCATAAAGAAAGTGAGCGGTAATTTTTTAATACAAAATATATCAAAATAAATATAATAACATATTCTACTACGCTTAAATAAAATCCGATTCCTCCTAAGAAAAAGCGAAAGGTAAGGGAAGAAAAAATAATCGTTAGCCCGACTCTCACTCCCCCATATAACATCCCAATAACAAAAGGTATGAGCCGCAAATCTAAAATCGTATCCCCTAACTCGAACGGAAAGCTCATACATAATATGCTTGTCCCAGAAAAAATAATGGCAAGAACAAATTTTTGTTTATTTGTTTCAAAGGCTGTATGTTCCTTAGAAATGATAGATTGGGAGAATAAAATAGGTAAAATGATAAAAAGCATGTTTACTAAATAGTCTTTCATATATTCAAACAGAAGATTACTCATTATTTTTTCCCTGCCTACTGTTATTTTACTTTCATCCTTATTCTACAATCTTTATAACCCAATGACTATACAATGATAAATAATTAAAACCAATTTTGTGAAACCTATAATCAAACGGTTTTAGGAGGTTATAGGATGAGCACAAATCCGTCCTTTCATAGCAAAGTTTCTTGTTTTTCTGAGTATGATCCGTTAAAAAGAGTCATCGTGTGCGAGCCGCACTATATGACGATTCGTGATGTGATAAACGAAACACAGAAAAAATTCAAAGATGAAGGAATACATATTGAAAAAGCGGTTGAACAACATTATAAATTTGTACAAACGATGCGCGAACATGATATTGAAGTTATTTTATTGCCTTATCATAAAAAATTTCCAGAACAAGTTTTCACACGTGATATCGGCTTTACTTTAGGTCAAACGACTTTCGTTGCTAAAATGGCGAGTGAAGTTCGAAAAGGAGAGGAAGACGTTTTAAAGCAATGGTTAGATGATGAAGAAATCTCCTACTTCAACTTACTCGAAGATAGAATTGAAGGTGGAGACGTTATCATCGATAGAGACACAGTTTATGTCGGTTTAAGTGATCGAACAAATGAAAAAGCAGTCGAGCATTTAAAAGGACTACTTTCTGACTTTGATGTAAAAGGCATCCCTTTCATAGAAACATTTTTACACTTAGACTGTGTTTTTAATGTTGTTTCTCCCGACGTTGCTTTAATATATCCAGAAGCTTTAACGAAAGAGGATATTGAACTTTTTTCTTCCCGTTATGAGTTAATCGAAGTATCAAAGGATGAACAGTTTACACTTGGAACTAATGTGTTAGCAATCGGGAACAATAAAATTATTAGCTTGCCTGTTAATAAAAAAGTAAATGAACAATTACGGAATAAAGGCTTTGAAGTGATTGAAGTGGATATTACAGAAATTATTAAATCTGGCGGATCTTTTCGTTGCTGTACGATGCCACTTTTACGGAGCACGAGCGAATAATTACAATAACTTACAATACTTGTCATGTGGCAAGTATTTTTTTAACTTCTTCTCTATGATTATTTTGACATAATTACGTTTCGCTACTAATACTCTTTATTATCATCGATTGTACGGAAATAAAGATAAGGAGTGAAGTCAAATGGCGATAAAAGCACCACGATTACAAGCTGGCGATGTGATAGGTATCGTCACACTAGGAAGTCCACTAGATGCCAACATTATAAATAACCGAATTCAATATTTACAAAACCAAGGATTTCAAATTGCTTATGGACGACATATGTATGCGTATCAAGGGATTGAGGCATCCCCAGCGCCACAACGAGCGGAAGATTTAATGACTATGTTTCAAAATCCAAACGTTAAAATGATTATGCCCACTCGTGGTGGAACTGGTGTACAAAGCATACTCCCTTATTTAGATTTCAATGTAATACGGGCCAATCCTAAAATCATTTCTGGATATAGTGATATTACCGTTTTGCTTAATAGCTTATACCAATTTAGTGATTTAATTTCATTTCATAGTTTAATGCTCATCGACTTTCGTCTAGAAACTCCCGAATATAATTTCAATCAATTTTACGCAGCTACTTCTACTCGCACTTCACCTAGAACGATTGAAAATCCACCTAATATGCCATTAACTAGTTTAGTTCCAGGAAATGCGACTGGTCCAATTGTAGGTGGAAATCTTACTTCCATCGTTAACACATTAGGAACACCATATGAAATTGATACGAAAGGGAAAATATTATTTTTAGAGGAAACGAATGCTCCTTCTACTACCGTATACCGTTATTTCATCCAACTTTTACAGGCAGGAAAATTTGCAGACTGTATAGGTATCGTTATGGGAGAATGTACGAATTGTCTCGTTTCCTATGGAAAATCATATTTGAATTTAATTAATGAACTACTTGTTCCTCTCGGGAAACCGTTAATGATTAATTTTGCAACTGGCCATGGATTATACAAAGCTGCTATTCCAGTCGGGGCTAACGTTACTCTCAACACCACAAATAATACTTTAACTGTTTTAGAACCAACAGTGAACGGGGGTCAGAGCTAGTTCTGACCCCCATTTTTTATACATTCACTTTTTCCTTTTCTAACATTGTGCCATTTTTCATAAAGTTTGTATGCCATAAGAAAGCTTTTTCTAATAGGTGAGGAGTTTGACCACCTCGTGTTAATGCTTCATTATAATAATCCCATAGTTGATTGCGGTATGTTGGATGAGCACAATTTTCAATAATTAACGGTACACGCTCTCGAGGTGCTAATCCACGCAAGTCTGCATACCCTTGTTCTGTTACAACAACATCTACGTCATGTTCTGTATGATCGACGTGTGATACGAACGGAACAATACTAGAAATATTTCCGTCCTTCGCTGTGGACTTCGTTACGAATATTGCTAACCGTGCGTTACGAGCGAAGTCACCTGACCCACCAATTCCATTCATCATCTTCGTACCTGTTACATGAGTAGAGTTTACATTTCCATATATGTCAAACTCTAAAGCTGTATTAATCGATATTAAACCGAGACGACGAATTATTTCTGGATGGTTTGAAATTTCTTGTGGTCTTAATACTAACTTGTCGCGATATTTTTCTAAATTCGGAAATACGTGATTCATTTTTTCTTCTGATAATGTAATGGAGCAACAGGAAGCAAAGTCTACTTTCCCTGCATCAATAAGGTCGAACACGGCATCTTGAAGCACTTCGGAATATACTTGTAAATTTTTAAATTCAGAATGGATCATCCCATGTAAAACTGCATTTGCTACAGAGCCTATTCCAGATTGAAGTGGAGCGAGTTTTTCGGTTAAACGTCCTTCCTTTATTTCGTTACGAAGGAATGACATTAAATGTTGTGCCATTATTTCTGTTTCTTCATCTGGCTTTACAATTGTGGAAGGTGAATCTGCTTGATTCGTAAAAACAATCCCTTTTACTTTAGTAATGTCTAGCGGAATACCTATATTACCGATACGGTCATCCACTTTTGTTAACGGAATCGGGTTTCTTTCTCCTTGTTTACCAGGGTCATACAAATCGTGCAACCCTTCTAATAAAGGTGATTGTGCCATATTAATTTCGATAATGATATTTTTTGCATGTGTTGCAAACGTTAGTGAGTTACCGATTGATGTAGTCGGAATAACCATTCCATCTTCCGAAATAGAAACCGCTTCCAAAATTGCGTAATCAACAGGCTCTATTACGTTCGCTCGTAAAAGTTCTGCAGTATGCGATAGGTGATGATCGACGAATAAATGTTCCCCAGCATTTATTTTCTTTCTCATTGTTGGTTCTGCTTGAAAAGGAAGCCTTTTATGAACGATTCCTGCTTCAGCAAACAATTTATCTATATCTGACCCAAGTGACGCTCCAGTAAAAATATTTACTTTAAAACTTTCCTTTTCAGCTCGCTTTACTAGCTCTAACGGTACAGCTTTTACATCACCTGCACGAGTAAACCCACTTAATCCCAGTGTCATCCCATCTTGAATCCAGGAAGCAGCTTCTTGCGCAGTAACAACTTTATCCTGTAATCTTTCATCCTTAATTCTATTGTATTGGTCTTGCATTGTATCTCATCCCCTTTTTCACAATCTTTAGAAATATGTTATCTTAATAAAATTGTTATTTGGAGATATTTGATACAAATTAGTAATTTTTTGTTTAAAACAGCATCTTCAATAGTTAAAACAGATATTTTTTTAAAAACCTAATAATTTTCTGAAATAGCTAGAATACGACTGGCTAACTGGTATTCTAACCCCACCTTTCATTTCTAATACGAATGTGGAATGTGTATCGGGAAAAATTTCTTTAATCTGTTTTACATTTACGATATAAGAACGATGACAACGGATAAAAGATTCTCTTGGTAAAACATATTCAAACTCTTGAAGAGAGTTTTTATGTGTGCCGGAAAAACCTTCTGTATACACATGTGTTTTTCTACTCTTCACTTCCAAATATTTTACATCAGAAAATGGAATCGGTTTCCAACCGTCTTGTGTACGAACAGTAACAACTGATTTTCCATCAGTTACTGTCGGATAAATGGCTGTTACACATCCTTGAATTTTCCCTTCATGTTCGAACGGAACCGCCATCCCATGGTAAGGTACACCAAAAACATCCCGGCTATTAAACTCTGAAACTTTTTGTTCCGTCTTAATAGCTTTATAAGCTATCGTATCTTGTCGCACTGGATCACCAGGCTTAATTTTCAAATCGATACGTTTACTTGGCCTATAATAGATGTACTCTTCTGTATTAGAGACAGCAATTGAAACTTCATCAGAAAACAATTCCCCGATTACATCTAATAGTGAACCGAACGTGAAACTTTCCATACTAAACACCAACCCTTTGTGAAATTCCCCTTTATGTAGAATCTTATATTCTAGTTATATTTTAAATTATCGAAGTGTTGTTTGCATAGAAAAGGATTGTGTTTGGAGGGTGTGTTGTTTGTCATGACCGTTCGGTAGTGGTGCATACCGCTGGAAAATTGATGCATATACCACTGGAGAATAATGCGTATCTTCTCTAAATTGGTGCATACACCTTTGGAGAATGATGCGTATCCTCTCTAAAATAGTGCATAACAACTATAAAAGTCAGCATAGTCTCTCTCTCCTAATCGTCCCAATAAAAAATGCCCCAACTAAGTGGGACATTTTCTTTTAATGTGGTTTTAAAATCACTTTTATACAGTCATCTGTTTTCGTATCAAATAATTCGTATCCTTTTTTTGCTTCTGACAACGGAATTTTGTGGGTAACGATGTCTGCTAAGTTTACTTTCCCTTCGCTAACCATTTGATATAACTGAGGAATAAGTGGGGTAACGTGTGCTTGTCCCATTTTTAATTGAACATTTCGCATAAAAATATCACCTAGCGGAAAAGCGTTGTATCTCATCCCATATATTCCAGTAAGTTGGATCGTACCACATTTACGAACTGCTTGGGCTGCCATCACGATTGCTCCCATAGAGCCCCCGTGCAATTTCAACCCCGTTGCTAAAAATTCAAGTGGCGACATTTTCCCGTCCATCCCAACACAATCGATTACAACATCTGCTCCACCTTGTGTTATCTCTTTCAAATACTCCCCGATATTCTCATGGTCTTCAAAATTGTATATTTCTACATTATTCGTTCGTTTCGCATGCTCTAAACGATAATTAATGTAGTCAACAGCAATTACTCGTTTCGCACCTTTTAGCCAAGTGAATTTTTGTGCTAATAGGCCAACGGGTCCACAGCCTAAAATGATAACCGTATCACCTTGCTTTACCCCCGCGTTCTCCACACTCCAATAAGCAGTAGACGCTGCATCTGATAACAGAACAAGCTGATCATCATCTACTTCACAATCATCAGGTAATCGGTAAGGTGTAAAGTTACCGTATGGAACACGTAAATATTCTGCTTGCCCACCAGCATAGCCACCAGTCGTTTCTGAGTAACCAAAATATGCTCCCATATCTCCATGCGGATTGGCATCATCACATTGACTTGTGTAACCGTGATTACAATACCAACATGTTCCACATGCTATATTAAATGGAACGATCACACGGTCCCCTTTTTTAACATGTGTTACTTCTGGACCAACTTCTTCTACAATACCCATAGGCTCATGACCAATAATAAAGTTCTCTGGCATATTTGGAATCATACCGTGAATTAAATGTAGGTCGGACCCACAAATAGCGGACGATGTTACTTTAACGATGATATCATCTACTTTTTGTATAGCTGGATCTTCTACTTCTTTTACTGCCACGTCTTTTATTCCTTGATAGGTAACAGCCTTCATCCCTCATCCTCCTTTACTTATTAGGTGTTGCAAACGTTCCTAACCGATCCGTATCGATAGGGAAAAGGTTCATTTCCCCAATTGCTAACGCCATATCTGCCGCTTTCCAATCCAATTCCATTTGTTTTCCTAAATCATGTGGATATAACCATCCTTTTTCTAACATCAACTCGGTAACTTCACTATGTAAATCAATAGCTCGTTCCATCTGGTTATATAATACATTCCGCAATTCAGGATTTGCAGTTTCTGTTAGGGTAACTGCATAATATCTTATACCTGTTTTAATCGATAATAGCAGATCGACTGCGATTGCAGAGTCTGCCATTTTCGGCATTCCTTCTGCATACTTAGGATCTAAATAATCTTCGTTCATGTTTTACACCTCAGCTTTCATGTTGATAATCGGTACGTGCCCCTCTATAAAGTGTCTGTAATTCTTTAAGTGCTTGCATAGATTGCTCTATATCTTTATCCATCAATTTTTTTAAATCGTTATCAAAGCATACTCCTTGCATTAGTTTCGTTTTCATTAAACAAATTGTTTTAAAATTAACCATTTCGTGCGTGTCCATCGTTTCGTGAAACGCTAGTTCGGCTTTTTGTTCAGACATGTTACACACTCCTTTATCAAACATTCCTACTTTAATTTCCCCATTTATATTGTCATCTTCCACAATAAACAAAAAATTCTCCTTCCATAAGTGGTTAAAATTAACTAATAGAAATTGAATAAGTTTCATTTGAGAGAAGAAAGATTAGAAATGTTAAGGAAAGGAGACCGACAATGAAGACAAAATTAGCACTACATGAAGCATTAGAAGCACATGAACTACTAAATTTTAAAAATTTAAGTATAACAAAATCATTTACGATGAGTGGACTTGTTCAAGACGAACAATTAAAAACGATATTAAATCAAGAGGTTGAATCTGGAACAAAGTTTATTCATCAATTACAGAACTTTTTAACAGATCGGAGTAATGAGGCATGAATAACATAATAAAAAAATTAATGGGGATGGGCGGCATGACAGACACGGTTATTGCTACAGATTTCCTCGTCTCTACAAAGGCTGCTGTTAGAAACTTAGCTTTCGCCATTACCGAAACAACTACTCCAGAATTAAAGAAAGTACTGCGTGAGGAATTAAGAAATGCGGTGAAGACACATGAGGCGATTTCCAATTACATGATTAAAAAAGGAGTTTATCACCCGTCTAATCTGGAAGAACAAATAAAAGTAGATATGCAAATAACAGAAACTGCATTAACACTAACCGAAAAATAAAAGAGAACATTTCCTATATTCGCTTTTATGCGCGTAATAGGAAATGTTCCCGAGTTTTTCTAATTAGTAGCGTTAAATTTAGCCATCGTTGTTTTTAATTCTACCGCTAAATCGTGTAACTCCTTAGCTGCATCTGATAACTCATTGATGGATAGTAGCTGTTCCGTTGTACTCTTTTCAATATCAGAAGTAAAATCAGCGTTTTGATGAGCTATTATTGTTAACTCCTCAACAGATGCAGTAACTTCTTCTGTGCCTGCTGATATTTCTTGCGTTGCACTAGAAACACTTTCAATTTGCGCAGATATTTGATCGGTGAACTGCTTCATTACGTGAAAAATTTCACCAGTTTGATTAGCAATTTCGGATCCCTTTTCTGCCTCCAATGTTCCTTTTTCCATCGATGTGACCGCATTATTCGTATCTGCTTGAATTTGTTCAATAATTTTTTCTATTTTACTAGTAGATTGGTTAGATTCTTCTGCAAGCTTTCGAACTTCTTGGGCTACTACAGCAAAACCTTTTCCATGTTCTCCTGCTCTGGCAGCCTCAATCGCCGCATTCAACGCTAGAAGGTTTGTCTGAGCTGAAATACTAGTTATTACCTCTAAAATACTACTAATTTCATCGGAACGTACTTTCAATGTATTAATAACGTCGCTAGATTCTTTTACAGTGTTATTAATCGTTCGCATTTGCTCCACGACACTTTGAATAGACGTTAAGCCGTCATGAGCGTATCTTTCCATATCTTTCGATAATAATGATATATCTTGAGAGGAGTTCGCGATTGCTTCAATTTCAGAAGCAATTTGTCCCATCGCTCCCGCCGATTCCATTACAGACTTTTCTTGCGATTGAACACCGGCTGTCATTTTATTAATGTTTTCACTTACAACCGTAGAAGTATCAATTGATTGTTCACTAACTTTTTTAACTAATTCAGAAGAGTGTAATACCGTATTGGACGTTTCCCCAATTTTATTCATCATCGTTTTTAACTGTAGTGCCATTTCATTAAACGCTTCGTTCATTTCTCCTAAATCATCGGCTCTCGTTGGCAAGTCAATGTTCAAGTTGCCATTTTTCATCTCGTTAATTCCATCCATAAGATGGCGTAACGGTTTAAATAGCATACGAATTCCGATAATTTGTACAACGATAATAACGATAATTGCTGGTATTAGGATAATGAGAGATTTAAAAATAAATTCACTTGTACCATCCTTTACCATACTCGCATCTACATCAATGGCGAAAAAAGCAAACGAATCCCCTGATTGGTTACTTATTGGATAAAGAACAGTAACCCAAGTACCTAATTCATCCTCGTACACTGGGGAAAACGTAATACGATTTGTTTCATTTAATTCTTTTATCGATTGAACGACAACTGCTGGATGTTCGTATATATCGCCAGCCCCTATATTAAATTCTTTTAACGCCTCTATTAAGTGCGAGGGGATTGCAATAATTTTGGAAGAATTACCATCGACTAGCTCTGTACTGAAAATATATGCTTGTGCAACATTTGGATTAGTTGATGAGATGTAATCAAATAATGAAGTTAACTCTTGTTGCGCTGGATCTTCATAACTAGAAGCTTGAGATGCCGCTTGAACAATAGTAGTTTCAATTTCATCCGCCCAACGAGTTGCTAGCGCCTCTGTTTGCTTCTCTAATTCGGCTACTAACACATTTCGTTGAATTTGGATACTGCTTACCATTAATACTGTACCAACAAGCAATAATAACAACGTTGTAATTAGTATAGACTTTGTCGCAAAAGATAGTTTTTTAAGTTTAGTCAAGATGCTTTACTCCTTTTTTATACGTATAATAACTCGTACGATTTTTCGTGTATGTTCATATGCTCCTGAAGGAATGCGATATAACGCTCCACTTCCTCTACTGTTGTATAAGGGGAGATACTAAAAAACTTATGAGCATAAATAGAAACATTTTTATTAGAATTAGCCGCGACTACTTGACGTTGCTTTTTCGTATTTCCGAAGAAAACATGCTCCCTAGCTATGCCTGTTAGTTCAGCAAACTCTTCATTATAATGATTAATTTCATTAATTTCTTCCAAAGTTAACATACCGTTCAACTCTTCCTTCCAGCGGCTATTAGTAGGATAGAATCGGAATGTCGTAATTGGTGATACTTCATTTGTTATTTCAACATTGTTAAATGCTAATTTAAGAGTTTTTCTAAACCGTAAATTTACTTCAATATAATTAGCTAATAAACGTTGATACCCTTCCATTCCGAGCGCTAATAAGGAAGCGTATATGGAGATAGCACTACCCATTCGAGAACATTCTAGCGTATAACTTGTATGATAACTTCCGTAACCTCGATTGCCAACGTAAGGGGTTTCTGATGCATCTAAATCTACATATTGTAAATTATTTTTATCTTTTATTAAGAAAAGACTCGTGATGTAAGGAGTTTGACCTAGTTTATGAAAATCAAATACCATGCTGTCTGCTAAATAAACTTTACTAAACTTCGTATGATAGTTTTGTAACACATGTAAAACATCACTATGTAAATTTAGCGGATTTGACTCAAATGAATATTGGTTGAAGAACGTATACATTCCCCCCATCGCCGTATCCGCATGAATATAAATTGGCTGAAGATCGTATTCTTTTTCCAACTGTGTCGTAATTTCTTTTATCCCTTCGATGTTATCAATGCCAAACGTATCTGTCGTCCCCATCGTTGCTAACACATATAAAGGTATTCCACCGAATTGAATGATTTCTTCCATTTTCTCCTTCAAGTCATCCAAATTCATCGAATGGTCATCATTAACTTTTACACGAATCATATTATTAATGCCGATACCTGTTGCCTCGACAGACTTATAGAGACTATAGTGAGATAACTCTGAACAGAAACAATATAAATTGTTCGGTACCCCTATTTTATTGGACTGTGGAAAGCGCCTAGTTATGGCAAGTCGTAATGAGTTGAATACCGCACCTTGGCCCCCCCACGTCGTATAGCCAGCACTTTCGTTCGAGTCGTAACCAACTACTTTAGATAACATACTCGTAATCTTCACTTCTGCACTAGCTGCTGCTGGACCTTCGACATCCCATAAGCTATTACCGTTCGTTAGAACCATTACTAAATTTCCAATAATACTAGCGATGTTTGGAAGTGGTGCAGCATTCGCTACATAACTACTATTTACAAAACGATGTCCTTTAACAAGCTCTAACAGCTCGTCAATCGTATTTTCCATTGATAAGCCCGCACTCGGTACCGATGAATGTTCCATAAGACGATTATAATAATCCTCACTGTAAACCGGCATTTCACCTAGTGTTAACTTAGAAGGATCTTTTAGTTCATCTATTTTTGATAGAATCGTTTGAACATAGTTTCCTAATTCCTCTCTCTGTTTCTCGTTTCCGTCCACACTTGGAAACAACTGTTGAAGTTCACTCATTGTTGTCATATTTTTTACCCCCATTTATTTAAAAGAACCACTTTAATACACCAATAACATCTAAGAACACAATAATAATGGCAACAGGTGTAAAATATTTCAATAAATAATACCAAACGTTAAAAATACTAGCTCTTATATTAGATCCTGCTCGCAATTCATCCATCAATTCACTTTTCGATACTTTTAATGGAATAAAAATTGCTAGGAGTAACGCTCCTAACGGCATTAATATGTTACTAACGGTAAAGTCGAACAGATCAAAAAATGTTTTATCAAAAATAGTTACATCTGCCATCACTCCATACGATAAACAGGAAGGAATACCAACGATAAAAATAAGTATTCCAACAAGCCATGTTGTTTTTTTCCTTTTGCTATTATCTTTTTTCGTAAAAGCAGCCACAATAATTTCAATCATAGAAAATGCCGATGTTAAGGCAGCAAATAAAAATAAAACTAAAAAGGCAAGAAAGAAAAACATTCCTAACGGTAACTGTGAAAACACCGCCGGTAATACAGCAAAAATTAAAACCGGTCCTGCATCTGGTTCCAATCCGAACGAAAATACACCTGGAAAAATAGCTAGTCCCGCTAAAAGAGCAATCACAATATTAATGATAACGATAGATAATGCTGAAAACGGAATATTTTGTGTTTTAGGTAAATAAGAAGCATATGTCACCATGACGGATACCCCTAAAGAAAGGGTAAAAAACGCCTGGCCAAGTGCGAATAAAATACTTTCTGACGTTAGTTTAGAAAAATCAGGAATCAGTAAAAATTTCACACCTTCCAACGCTCCATCTAAACTAAGGGAGCGAAAGACGATGACGATAAATAATACGAGTAAGGCTGGCATCATTATTTTACTAGCCTTTTCAATTCCTTTTTGAACACCTTGTGATACAACAAGTATCGTAATAAACATAAATAATAGTTGGCCTAATAGAGTCCAAAACGGCTTAGAAATTACTTGACCAAAAAGTGGTCCGTATTCAGCTTGAGATAGACCGTTCAAACCGCCTGCGAAAACTTCTATTATGTATAGAATGATCCAGCCCCCAACAACACTATAAAAGGACAATAGTAAAAAGCTAGTGAACACACCTAGTTTTCCGATCACATTCCATTTTGAATTTGGGGCAAGCTTCGTATAAGTCGAAACTGCATCACTTTGAGCTTTACGACCAATTACAAATTCTCCGACTAAAAGTGGCAATCCTAGAAATAACGTAAATAATAAAAAGACTAGTAGAAATGCTCCTCCTCCACCAGTACCCGCTACATAAGGGAACTTCCAAATTGCCCCTAAACCAATTGCTGAGCCAGCAGCGGCCCAAATAAAACCAATTTTTGTTTTCCAATGCTCTTGTTGTGTCAATTACTTTACCTTCTTCCTTTAAAACATTAAACAGCGATAGATACCATTCTATTAAAATACTACGGATACTCCTTGATATAAAATCATAAAAAAATGCCCACCTAAATAAGGTGGACATTGATGATTAGCAGATCAAAAATAAGTATATCCAGCCTGTTCGGTAACCCGGCGACCTTAGAGGTATCTCCTTAGGCCCGTAGCTTTGCGTCTCCACTTTTCAATGGATTTGCCATTATCGTAGGTATCTTCTTTTTTGCACCATTAAGTATAACATAAGTATAATCGGCATGTTGACAAATATGTTTATAAGTCTTTAGAACTAAAATAAGCATCTTTACCGTTACTTATTAACTATATCACCTATTTCGTATACTTCCCCATAAGCCGGTAAGAGCTGTTGCCCATTCTTTGGTTTCAATCTTTCAGGATAAAAGCTATGAAGGGGTATGAGTACTTTTGGGTCAAGTTCATCAACAATATACTTTAAATGCTGAGGTAACGCATGCCCTCCTGAACTTACTTCTACTCTTTCTAAAGAAAGTAGTGATAATATTTTCTCTAGATTATGGAATGCCGGGTCATAATCACCTAAAGGAACGCCGTTGGAGTGGATGTATACTCCATTTTCAACGTGTAGATCAAATAATTCTATTATATTCTCATAACTGTTTTGAACGAAATATCTGCTTGGATTCTCATTAATTTTTTCTTTATTTATGAGTGGATATTTTTCCAACAATAGTTTTTGCCAATCGAGCAGCTTGTTTTCTCTTATCATAGTTTTTAGCTCTTCTGATTCGAATATGTAAAAGTGACATTGTGGTAAAAAAGTATGAGCAAGTTGCGCTGTTTTTATTTCTAGAACCACTTTTCTTTTAGCCTCTTCTCCTGCTTTACACATACCGTTAATGCGTTCCATATTTCGATGGTAAATATTAAAAATACCAATACCCTCTGACTCTTTTAACATTTGTGCAACATTAATTTGTAGCTTCGTTTCCGTAAGGAGTTTATCTGGCAATTCATTGTTACTGACTAAAAGATGTTCCGCTAATTCCTCTTCACTTTTTAATGTTGTTCCTTCGATAATAACTGCATCATACCTTAATTCTTTTGCCTTTTGTAAAAACTCCTCCATCACCTCTGGTGAAGAGCCGTGCAATCTAAAATCACCTGTATAAATAATTTTTGCATCAGGAGTTTCTAGATGAAATGCGCACGCCCCGATAACATCATGATCAACAGAAAGAGGTGTTACTTTTATTTCTCCTATATGAAAAGATTGATCGTACTCACAAGATTGGTACGACCTTACACCAGGTACACCTTCCCCGATTAATTGTAACTGATTATATAGATTTCGAGATTGTTCCGTCATATAAACTGGAATAGAAGGATCAATACATCCGATAGCTCCCATATGATCTAAATGCAAATGAGATATTAAAACAGCTGTTTTTCCCTCATATTCTTCCGCTGAAATAACATTATCACTCGCTAAGTGCTTCTTATTGTATATTCCTTCAATTTTCGGTATCATACGTAGCTTTAAGTAGTCTCGAACTATCGCACTATTACGCACCTTCACTTGTCCGTCAAAAATAGCTGTCCTCGGGTCAAACGTTAATCCAAAGTCAAAAATAACACGCGATTGCCCGTATTGTAATTGAATAATGGTACCGCCAATTGTTTTTAATCCACCAAAAAATTGAATCAACGTTTTACTCATTCTTCGACATCCTTTTCTTTTATGTAATTGTATTCGAAAAAAGAGGGTGTCCCACTTATCATTGGGACACCTTCTATTATATGTTTTTATTAGTTTCCTAACTCGCGATCCGCTGCTTTTTCCGCAGCTTCTAATCCTTCTTCCACTGTTAGTTCACCTAGGAACACTCTGTCGATTTCTTTTGCAACAGAATTTTTCAATCCATAAGCACCGACAATACGTGGGTCGAAGAAGCCTGCATCAAATTGCTGTTCTCCTACGCCATATTCCGGATTTTCGTCTGTATATTGCTTCCATTCACTACTTTCTAAAGCCGAGTAACGTACTGGTAAGTAACCAGATTGCATTGCCCAATATGTTGTGTTTTCTGTATTAATTAAAAATTTCATGTACTCAAATGCTGCTTTCTTTTCTTCATCAGAAGCACTAGCGAAAATAGATACGTTTGTTCCAGCAAATGGCGTTGCTGCCTCTTTTCCACTTGGAAGTACAGTTGCTGCCCAATTAATGCCGTTTTCTTCAGCTGGAGCTGCCACGTAAGGGATACCAGCAGAAGAACCGATATATAAAGCAACATCTCCACGAGTAAACGGACCAGACATATATCCATCTTCACCTGCAGTACGAGCAACACCGTCTAGAATCATATTATTAACAAATTCTAATGCTTCTTTCCCTTCTGGGGAATTCATTTTAAATTCTCCAGTTGCTTCATCAAAGTATACACCACCAGCTTGATGTACCCATTGGTTAAATTCTAATGAAACAGAGTTTTCTAAACCAAGTCCAATTACTTTACGACCTTCATTGTCAAACGTTAATTTCTCAGACGCGTCACGTAGCTCTCCCCACGTTGTAGGTGGTTCAATTCCAGCCTCTTCTAAATAATCTACATTATAGAACATAATACGAGTACTTTTGTTAAAAGGTAAACCGTAATACTTGCCATCCCATACGTTCGCTTCACGGAAAACTTCTACAATATCATTTAATTCTGCTTCACTCATGCCAACTTCTTGGTCATTTATTAACGGTGTTAAATCAGCAATTAAATCATTTTGAATATATTCCGTAATCCAATCCTCGTAAGCTTGAGTTAAAACTGGTAAATTATTTGCTCTTGCAGCAGCCATATTTTTCGTAGAAAGGTCACTGTAGCTTCCTTGATTCACAAGCTTTACCGTAATATTTTTTTCGTTTGATTCATTAAAATCATTCGTAATTTTCGTTAAAGCTTCTTCATGTCCTCCACTCATTGCATGCCAAAATTCAATTTCAATCGGAGACGCTTCCGCTTTCTTCTTCTCCTCTGTATTTGAATTATTGTTAGAATCATTATTCGTATTTTCGTTTCCACTTGTTGTATTACTCTCATTCCCACAAGCAGCTAATATTGTAATAAATAATATTGCAATCATTGTCATTATTAATTTTTTCATTTTCATCGTATTTCCTCCTCTTTACTAGTTAATAGAATTCGAATTGTGTGAACCTTTTACTTTAGGACCACCCCCTAAAAGCATTCACTTCTGTTATCCTTTAATTCCTGCTTTCGCTACACCTTCAATAATGTACTTTTGTAAAATGAGATATAAAATAATCATTGGCAGTATGATCATTGTAGAAGCCGCCATAAGTAGCTCATAAACGGTTCCTGCTTCGGTACTAAACGAAGTTAAACCGACCGGTAAAGTTCTCATTTCCTTTGATTGCGTAACAATTAACGGCCAAAGGAACGCATTCCAGCTGCCGATTGCTTTTAATAATAAAATCGTAACAATCGCTGGCTTTGCTAGTGGTACCATAATCGTCCACAAAAAACGAAAATTGCTACAGCCATCAATTTTGGCAGCATATGATAGCTCTCTTGGAATTCCTAAGAAAAATTGGCGTAATAGAAAAATAGAAAAAATACTTGCTAGCCACGGTACGATTAATGCTGGGTAACGGTCAATCCAACCTAACTCAGACAATGTCACATAATTCGGAATCAATAATACTTCTCCGGGAACCATCATCGTTCCTAACAGAACAGCAAAAACGATGTCCCGACCGTAAAAGTTAATTCTCGAAAAAGCGTAGGCAGCTAGTATCGTTGTCAACAATTCCCCAATAGTCGATAATACGGTAACGATAATGCTATTTACCGTATACCTAGCAAACGGGGCCATCCCCCATGCCGTTTCATAGTTATCCCATCTCCAATCGGATGGAATCCAGACAGGAGGCATCATCATTACCTCTCCTGAAGATTTCAGCGACGTACTTAACATCCAAACAAACGGCAAAAGCATCAACATACTGCCTACGATTAAAATGATATAAATGAACCCTTTTGATAGAGCTGCTTTTTGCATGTTCTCTCCCCCTTCTCCTAGTAAGTAACCCTACGTTTTCCAATGTAAAGTTGGATAAGGGTAAAGATAAAAATAATAATGAACAAAACATACGCAGCTGCGGAAGCAATGCCGAACTGCCATTCTAAATAAAACTTGTCATATATGTAATACACAATTGTTTGTGCACTATACGCTGGTCCAGGCTTTCCATCAAAAAGTGCATACACTTCGTCAAACACTTTAAACGAATTTATCACTGCAATAATCGATACAAAGAACGTTGTTGGCGATAACATCGGAACAGTTATATGCAAAAAACGTTTCCATGAACTAGCACCGTCAATTTGAGCTGCTAAATAATATTGGTGGTTAATATTTTGTAAGCCTGCTAGAAAAATAATGATGTTATATCCGAGACTCTTCCAAATACTCATAATAATTAATGCGGGCATTGCCCAATTCGGGTCCGTTAACCAACGTATCGGATCAATCCCAATTAGCCCTAAAAAGTAGTTAAATATCCCATAGTCTGTGTGGTAAATCCAACGCCACACAATGGAAACTGCTACAACGGACGTAACGAATGGTAAAAAATATATCGATCGGAAAATACCTCTAAACTTTATTTTTGTGTTTAATAAAATGGCGATCCATAGCGATAATATAATGGACGCAGGTACGACCCCTAAAACGAAAATGAACGTGTTTTTGATGGAAGTCCTAAATTCCGGATCATTGTATATGTAAATAAAGTTGTCAAAGCCATATTCATGTACGATATTTTTAAAATAATCGTAATCTGTATAAAAGCTCATTAAAAACGACATGATGATTGGATATATATTAAAAACTCCTAAAACGATAAGAGCTGGTGCTAAATACAGAAGAGCTTTTAATGTTCCTTTTATAGTTGGTTTTTCTATCACCCTACGCGCTCCTTCTTTTCAATAGATTCAATCGCTACATTCTGTCCTGACTCGGCATCAAAAAGATGATAACGGTCTTTACGAATCGATAGTTTAATCGCATCTCCACTATTTGTTGTTTGCTCTGGGTCAAGTAATGCTCTAATTTTCAACTCCCCAACGGTAGCGGTTAATAATGTGTCACGGCCGATTCGTTCTACGAGCTCGACTCTAGCTGTAATACTATTATCTTCACTGTCTGTTACAAAGAAATCTTCTGCTCGAACGCCTAATAATAATTCTTTTTCTGAATCATTAGGAATAGCTAGCTGTTTATCAAGTTGCAAGCTATTTTTTGTGTCTTTTATATGTAATGATTGGTTACTAGGTTGATAGTTTACTGGGATCATATTGATTGGTGGATTCCCCATAAACTTGCCAACGAAAGCATTAACTGGCCTGTCATACATTTGTTGCGGTGGACTAAACTGCTGAAATTTTCCGTCCTTCATTAGTAACACTTTGTCTGATATACTCATCGCTTCTTCTTGATCATGCGTAACAAAAATAGTCGTAATTCCTACTTCTTGTTGAATGCGACGAATTTCTTCACGCATTTCTAACCTTAAGCGTGCGTCTAAATTAGAAAGTGGTTCGTCGAGCAACAGTAGCTTTGGCTGTTTTACTAGCGCACGTGCTATTGCAACACGTTGTTGCTGACCTCCTGAAAGCTGTTTCGGCTTTCGCATTAATAGATGGTCAATTTGTACGAGCTTTGCCATTTCAATCGCTCTTTCTTCCGCCTCTTTTTTAGGTACTTTTGTCATTCTTAATGGAAACATAATATTTTTTAATACGGTCATATGTGGATATAAGGCGTAGTTTTGAAACACCATCCCAATTTCTCTATGCTCTGGTTCAATATCGTTTACTAGTTTTTCACCGAAAAATAATTGTCCTGACGTAGGCTTGTACAATCCGGCTAGCATAAATAAGGTTGTACTTTTTCCACACCCACTTGGCCCTAAAAGGGATACGAGTTCCGCATCATTAATCGTCACGTTTAATCGATCCACTGCGGTAACATCGTCAAATTTCATCGTTATGTCCCTCAACTCTATTCTCAAAGATGTAACCCCCTAATATTTTCATCCTAAGTTAACATGATTCATTATACCTACCGAGTACGAAGCTGCCGTAAAAGTAGTTTGAATGTTTCGTTAAGTAATATTTGAAAATGTAAAGTAATTAATGGTTTGTAAATTTTTAGAATTGGAGATTTCAAAACGTAGCAAAAAAGCGTCACTCTTTTTTAACAGAGAACGCTTTTTCTTTACCCTTGGACTAGCTTCGTCCGTATTTTATTAGAAAATAATTCAACTAGTAATATGAGGATAACAAGACCAATTAGTATGGATCCTACTTCGGACCAGCGATAGGAGTTCATGGCAAAAATAAGTGGCGCACCAATTCCACCTGCCCCTACTAATCCTAAAATGGATGCTTCTCGTAAGTTCATATCAAATCGATATACAACAATCGATAAGAAAATAGAAGTTAATTGTGGAATAATTCCGTAACGTATTTTTTCTAATGTTGTACACCCTATAGACGTCATTGATTCAAGCACACTCGTATCTAGGTTTTCAATTGCATCTACATATAGTTTGGCTAGCATTCCAATCGATACGAAAGAAATCGTTAACACACCAGCAAACGCCCCTGGCCCGGTTACTCGGATGAACATCAATCCATACACGAGGGCTGGAACCGTTCGGATAATGATAAGTATAATTCTAGTAATATAAGCTATAGGAGTAGGTACTACATTAGATGCAGACAAAAACGCAAGCGGGACTGCTAATATAGCTCCTATCACTGTACCTAGAAAAGCAATTGCAATTGTCTCTATTAGTAAATATAAAACACTATTGGATGACACATTTAATAGCAAATCTAAATTTGGATTTACTATTCCTTTCAATATATTTGATGCGATCATTAATCCGCTTTTATCAACAGCTTGTAAATTTATCGCTGTCATTGACCACAGGAATAATAGAATGACTATTATCGTGATTGTTAACATATAACTTTTATTTTTTGGTGCAGCATACAGCTGCTTTTCAATGGCAGTCATGAAATTTATACTACTCCTTTAAATCAACTTTTTCCTAAAATGTTCACTAATCGATTCAATGATCAAAACCGTCACAGCCAGCAACAGCAAAATCATTCCAACACTTGAGTAATCACGCCAGCCTAAACTCTCATTTAATAAAAGACCAATTCCACCTGCACCTACATAACCTAAAATCGCTGCATAGCGCACATTTCCTTCAAAGCAAAACAACGAAGTAGATAAGTAGTTTGGTAATATTTGCGGCATGATAGCGAAACGAAATGCTTGAATTCTAGTTAATCCAAGTGATTCCATCGCCTCAAACGCCTTCATATCAGCTGTTTCAATTTGTTCATATGTTAATTTTCCAACATAGGCAACCGTAAATAGAAAGATTGCTACTGTTCCAGCAACTGTCCCTAACCCAAAAATAAAAGTTGCAATTAAAGCAGTTACTAACGTTGGCAGCGTTCTGAGTACACTGAGAGTAAATTTCGTAAATATTACAACTGGCTTAAATTTAATAATGTTGGATGAGGACAAAACCGCTACAGGAATAGCTGTCATTGCTCCTAAAATGGAACCAAGCAAACTCATTTTTATAGTGTCTAGTAACGGTTTGGATAAATGGGGAAAGTAGTCCCAATTTGGAGGAATCATTTGTCCCACGATAACAAAAAATTCGTTCCAACGAGTCCTTAATACTTGAAATTCAAAACCGGTAAATTGGATAGAAGCATACGTAGCTAAAAGTAATACTAATACAATTAGCGGTGTATAGGACCTTTTTTCCACCACTACTTTTCCGTTTGGGAGAACCATCCTTTTCTCGGGAACTAATTTATTGAACATGCTCAAATCGTTCCCCCTGTTCGTCTACTATATGTACCTTCCCATATATATCATCTAAAACTTCTTGTGTAACAAACTTTGATTTTCCATCGTATATTACTTCGCCATTTCGGATCCCTATTACCCGATTAGCATACTGCAATCCCATTTCAACATGATGGATATTCATAATAACGGTAATATTCATTTCTTCATTAATTTTTTTAAAATCGTCCATCACTTGTTTTGCTGTTACTGGATCTAATGACGCAATTGGTTCATCTGCTAAAATAATATCTGGATTTTGCGCAAGTGTTCTTGCTAACGCTACTCGCTGCTGTTGTCCACCTGAAAGCTGATCGACACGTACATACGCCTTGTCTAAAATTCCGACTTTATCAAGGGAGGATAAGGCAGCTATTTTTTGCTGCTTCGTAAAAATACCGAACAATTTTCTCCAAAAAGGTAATACTGGAACGAAGGAAACGAGCACATTTTTCAATACAGTGGTTCTCGTTACTAAGTTAAAAGATTGAAAAATCATCCCTATCCGTCTTCGAAAAAGCCGGACATCTTTCCCTTTTAAAGAAGCAACGTTTACATCATTGACCTTTATTTTCCCACTCGATATGTCATGCATTCGATTTATACAGCGAATAAAAGTCGACTTCCCTGCTCCAGATAGTCCAATTACTGCTACAAATTCGCCTTGTTTAATCGATACATTAATATTATGTAGTGCTTTTACTCCATTGCTGTACGATTTTTCTACGTTTTTAAATTCAATCATTGTAAATACCCCAATCTATTCGCTCATTCCCACTAAATCTTTTCAAACTTTGAAAAATGAGAACATTAAGGAATGTTCTCATTTTCACTATTTATTAGTTTAAATTTCGTAACAATTTCTGTGCTTCTCTTTCGTTATCGTAATCAGACGAAGTTGCAATTTTGTAACCTTCATGGTTGTAAATGGAAATGACTTCTTTTCCTTCTGTTGTTTGCGCTATATTCATAAATGCTTGTTGTAATGCTGCTTTTAATGCATCGTCCATAATTGGTGAATTTTTACTAACGCTAATAGTATCATTGTATATTCCAGGTGTTACCCCAATAACGTTCGTTTCATCCCAAATCGATTCAGAACGTTCAAAATCAGTAGTCCATGATTCTTCGTTATCTCTTCTTGCATCTGCATACGTTACTAAAATATCAATTTGACCTGCAGCTAATCGTGCAAAAGCACTACCATATGAATCAACTTGTACTACACTATCTAGGTCTGTTATTGTTTTATCAAAATGTTCTCTTAACCATAACGCAGGATAAATATAGCCAGCTGGTGAAGAGGATGACATTACAGCCCAAGATGCACTATTCACATCGTCATAAGTAAGCTCTTCGCCGCTGTTCACTTTAGCCGCTAGCGCTTGGCCCTTTTCAGATGGACCAGCGATGATTAAAGAACGATAAGCTGTTGCTTGAACATCTGCACTAGTTGTTGGTTTATTGTCATTCCAATCTTTTGCCGCATCAGAGTCATGATTTAAACCAGCACGTGTTGCCGTTAAAATAACTTCTGCACCGTCATCGTATAAAACGTATGTACCACCAGGAATTAACCCGATATCTGCCGTTCCTGCTGATAATGCTTCTCCTACCGCTTCATAGTTTGTCCCAACAGTAATGTCTACTTCATTTACTTCATAGCCTAGTCCAGCTAGTTCTTCTGCTAATAATTGTTTTAAAGGTTCTGTCGCTGTAATGATTTCATCAGGATCTCTTGAAGGTACAAACCCGATCGATAATTTGTCTACGACAATAGATTTATTATCTTCCGTTGCATCATCTTTTTGTTCATTGTTTGAATTTGTTCCCTGTCCTGAAGCTGGTGTTGCTGAGTTTGTATTACCATTATTAGAACTACATGCAGCTAAAACTACTGCAAATAATAGAAATAGTAGTAATAGTGATATTTTTTTCGGCATTAGTATGCCTCCTTCTTTTAATAGATTCATATTCCATATTAGGTTATAGATGTAAATTAGCGATTAACTGGAGATGAAAGTATGTAAAGGAGCCGTTAAGAATTTTCTATCTTATGTAAATTAAATATCTAACATTATGCTAAAATATAAGGAATTACTCGCATAAAAGGGATGTGGAGATTTTTGAAGAGAATGCTTGCTATTAGTGATATTCATGGAGATATAGAGAAATTTGAAAAACTTTTACACCTAGTAGACTTTCGTAATGATAAGGATCAATTGCTGTTATTAGGAGATTATATTGATCGTGGACCAAATTCTAGAGATGTATTAAATTCGGTTCAAAGATTAGTAGAGGATGATGGTGCAATAGCGCTAATTGGGAATCACGATAAAATGATGGTAGATGCCTTTTTGACGGATGATCCTATGAACGTAAAAAGATGGTTTTATAACGGTGGAATAAAGACACTGCAAAATTACGGGTATAACATTGAAAAAGATGATGCGAAGTATTGGTATACGACAGAAGAAATGCCTGAACCTCTTCAAATGAATGACGAAATACGCGAACACATTGAATTTCTTCAACAGCTTCACCACTACTATGAGACGGATACGCATATTTTTGTTCATGCCGGAGTTCATCCGACAAGTCCGGTTGAAGAAACGGATCTTCAAACGTTAGTGTGGATTCGTGAAGAATTCCATCAAGGCTATAACGGCGAAAAAACAGTCGTTTTTGGTCATACACCGGTAAAACATTTACATAAAAGTGAAGACGTATATTTTGGTCGAAACAAGATTATTGGAATAGATGGTGGTTGTGCGTACGGTGGGAGATTATATTGTTTAGAAGTGAGTAGTTCAAAAGTTATGTATGTAGACTGAGTATAAAAAAAACCTTTCCCCATTACGAGGAAAGGTTTTTCGTGTCTATATTTAACCCCTTTTGTCTTCTTGCGAGTAGTACTACTGTTATTACCATTAATACAATTGCTAATAGAAGTGACATTACGTTTCCAGTTAGTCCTGCTACTAAATAGGCAACCATTGCCGCTCCACCGTTTAATAATGCATACGGTAATTGCGTTTTCACGTGGTCAATATGGTCACACCCAGCACCAGTCGAAGCTAAAATCGTAGTATCAGAGATTGGTGAACAATGGTCTCCGAATAATCCTCCTGATAAAACGGCTCCAATTGCAATATAAATTGATGCATCGAAATGGAATGCCATCGGAATCGCTAGTGGCATCATAATTGCAAACGTCCCCCATGAACTACCTGTTGCAAATGACATAGCCGCTCCTGCAATAAATAAAATAACAGGAATTAAGTATGCTGGTACATTACCATCCATGATTTCAACGATATAGTTAGCCGTTCCCGCATTTTTAATAACGGTACCTAACGCCCAAGCTAGTACTAGTGTAATGGCTACGTTCATCATTCGTTGCATACCAGACATGTAAATTTCTAATGCTTCACCTAGTTTTTTCACTTTAAAGTAAACCATCATAATAATTAATAGAATAGCAGCAAACAAATACGCAGTCGTTAAGGCAACGCGGAAATCACTTCCGCCAATTCTTTCAAACGGGAAGCCTAAAGAAATTAAAATTCCAAATAACGTAACGAGTAATGTTAATAATGGTAACCAAATTAAGCTCGCTTTACTTTTTGTTGCTGAGATTTCTTGCATCGTTTCTGACTTACGTAGCGGTTTAGATTCAGGCCAATATAGCGCACCTGTTTCTTGAACCCTTTTCTCCGCCTTTGCCATCGCTCCAAAATCTAATTTCGTAAACGCAACAAGCGGCACCATTAATAATGTAAGAATTGGGTAAAATTGATACGGAATTGCCGCAACAAACGCATCCCAATCTGATTCTGCAAGACTTAACGCTTCAAATTCTTTTTGAATAAGTCCCATAATGTAAACGCCCCAGCCGATAAACGGGATAAGAACTGCTACTGGTGACGCTGTTGAATCAATAATCCACGCTAATTTTTCTCTAGAAAGTTTTGCTTTATCAAAAACTTTTTCAAAAATAGGTCCATTTAATAATGGTGTCCCTAAATCCGAGAAGAAAATAATGATTCCACCAAACCATGCAGCTAACTGTGTTTTCACTTTCGTGTTAAGGAAATGAATAACCTTGTCCGCAAATGCTGCAGCCCCACCGGAACGCTCCATTAACGCAACGAATCCTCCGATAAATACTAACAACACTAGCACTCCTGCATTATAACTATCTGTTAGTTGGACGAATAAATATTCACCTATTATTGTTTTCGTTGCCGTTAATGGCGCCCAACTACTTAATATTAAAACCCCTGAGAAAGTACCGAAAAATAATGATATAATGACATTTTTTGTCATGATTGCAATAATAATCGCTAACACTGGTGGTATTAACGACAACCAACCGATATGCTCCATTTTATGTTCCTCCTGTTGTTATTTTTTATATAATTATGAACTTGATTAATTATGCAACATTACGCATATTAATTCAATAGTTTTTTAAAAAATATTTTTATATTTTTAATTGGAACGGTTACAAGTTTTGTTTGGTCTAATAAGTAGAAACATTCAATCAAGACGGTCTTTATTAATGTTTTTATAGTAAAATGGAAATTTAGGGAAGGGAGGATTTACGGTGTTTACATCCTTTTTTAAACGTACAGAGGAACATTCCTTTGAAGTTTTAATAAAAAATGAGCAAGAAAAACTCTATAAAATTGCATATTCCTATGTGAAAAATGAACAAGATGCGCTAGATATCGTTCAAGATGCGATTATTAAAGGCTATAAATCTTTTCACAAGTTGAAAGAAAAGAAGTACTTCTCTACTTGGATTACTCGTATTGTCATAAATTCTGCTATTGACCATATTAGAAAATCAAAAAACGTCATTTATTTAGATCAGGAGTGGCTAACTCCAGAACGAAGCCACGAAAACCAATCAATAATTTCGATGGATATGGAGCAAGTATTTGATCAATTAAAGCCGGAACAAAAAACATTACTATTACTACGGTTTTACTCCGGCTATTCAATACCAGAAATTGCTCATATGTTAGAAAAACCAGAAGGAACAATCAAATCACAACTTCACCGCGCTCTAACAAAAGTGAAAGAAAAATTAGAAAACGGAGGGGAAACATATGGATCAAATGGAACGGAATATTAAAAGTATGGTAGATAGTGTTGACGTACCTAGTGCTAAATTAGAAGAAACGGTTAATCGCTCATTACAAATAGCAAAAAAACAAAACAACCGAGCATTTAATAGGAGACAAAATATATTTGCATCTATTGCGTCGATATTTATTTTAGCGATTGGGGCGTTGTTGTTTACTTCGTTTTATCAAAATGAAGTCGGGAAACAATCTGATGTACTTGAAAAAAGTATCATTTATCAAGTTGGTGATGATGCATTGAAACGGATGGTTGAAGAAGGGAAAGTAAATAATATTTCACTTGTAGCGGAAGACCAAGGAATTAGAGTATTTTTTGAAGAAGCATATTTAGATAACAATCAGATGGCTGTTTCCTATCGTATAGATGGATTAGACCTTTCACGTGGAGATATTGAAACCTCCATAAAGTGGGATTATTTTATAAATGGGGACTTAATTGGACATCATACTTTTGGAGGATTAGTAAAAAGTGACTTATTTTATAAAGGTGGTATTTTTCCACTCCATTATGATACGTCAATATTCCCCTCTGAAAGTGAAATAAAAATCCAAATAACTCATATTGATGACATTGAGGGAAACTGGACTTTTCAATTTCCTATAGTAAAAAATGATGAGCATATAGTAAAGAATATTAATTTAACCAAGAAGGATCTATTCGGTAATGAATTTACAATTAACCAAGCTGAACTGTCTCCTACAAGGCTATTAGTCGATGCGACTACTAAGTTTAACTTTACAAGAAATCTTTTTTCAGGACTTAGTCAACATCGTTTCGTTGTAGTTGCAATAGGAGAAGACGATGAAATGCATTTAGAAAGGGTTGTATCAAGTGGGTCTGATTTTAGAGATGAAATAGTTAAACATAACATACCGTATAACGAAGCAATGGTGATTCCAAGAACTATTAATATTTATAAATATAAAATTATTCCATACTATGTTCAATATAACGGAAAACAGGTTCCTTCCTATAGTGGAGAAGCCTACAAGTGGGATGAAATTACTGCGCCATTTGAAACCGGTTCTGTATTACAACTAGATTCAATGATAAAAGTAGCAAAAATAGAAGAAAATAAAAATAGCACTGTTATATACTATGAAATGGAAGAAGAATTTCCTATCTTCCCTATCATTGTAAATAATGATAAAACAATTGAACTCGAGGCTAAATCTTATAAAATAGAAAATGATTATATAAAAGTAACGTACCCTAAAGTAAATAGTAAAGATTCAGTACATCTTTTAATGTATGATGGAACCTACAATTTTTACAAAGATTTAGCAATTGAAATAACCTTAAAGTGATTTGCACAATCTGGCCGTTTTGAACGGTCAGATTTTTTTAGTTATTCTTTCTTTAGTTACTGTTAGGTTCACTTTTGTAGACAAAACAGCAACAGAAGTTTATTTTCACTTCGTAATATCAATAGAACTAGCTCGAGTTATTTTTTGTAAGTCCTGAACAGTAAGCTCTAACTGTACCCCAATCTTCCCACCACTAACAACAATTGTTTCAAGATTTGTTGCACTTTCATCCATTACCGTTGAATACGCTTTTTTCATTCCAATTGGCGAACAGCCACCACGAATATATCCCGTCCATTTTTGAATATCCTTTACCGGGATCATTTCAATCTTTTTTTCGTTTACTGCCTTTGCACCCTTTTTAAGATCTAGTTCGTCATTAACCGGGATAATAAATACGTATATATTTTTACTATTTCCTTGAGCGACAAGTGTTTTATACACACTTCTAACATCTTTACCGATTTTCTCTGCAACGGAAACCCCGTCAATTTTACCGTCTTTACTTTCATATGTTATAAGCTCGTAGGGAATTTTTTTTGAATCAAGTAATCTCATTGCATTCGTTTTACTAACTTTCAATTCACGCATCCCCATTTCATTCTTTTTTATATATATTAGCAATATCTTTTGCTCTTTGCATCATCCTTCTTGGGTATTTTTGGTTAAAATGAATACGCACATCTCATACTATTAGTAGAAATGTTTAAGGAGAGTTATACAATGGCGCAAAACGAACAAATTCCACATGATCCAAGTTTAGAAAAAAGCTTAGTAAATTTAAAGAAGGAATGCTCGTTTTACTGGATATGTCGGCGAATCATAATACATCCTTGTGGAAAATGCCACATGAATTTTGCCCTGAACGATTTAAAGAATGGAACGGAAGTCTAAAACCTGAAGTAAACCTTCTCTTCTTACTTCATCAAAGGTATGCGAAGTAGAAACTTCCCATTCACCGGGGGTAGGTTATGAATTTATCTGCTTGTCCTTGGTTGAAATAGATTAATAGAGTTGCGGTTACTAAAATCACAATTACGGTAAGAATTTTTTTCATGTTAGATTCCTTTCGTTCTATTTTAGATATCGGTATGGTTTTAATTTATGTAGTCGATAATATAATTTCTTAATAACGCATAATGTACTGGGTATTCCTCATCTGGAAACCTTCCTGTAAAAACTACCACTAAATTGTTACTAGGAATTACAAAAATATATTGACCTAATGCGCCAGCAGCAAAATAATAATCCTCCCTTCCATGGCTTCCAATTACCCATTGATACCCGTATCCCTTTGCTAAAAAGTAGTCTCCGTTTGAATATTTTGCTGTACTTTCTTCGACCCATCCTTCTGGTATAATCCTTTCCCCATCCCATATACCATCTTGCAACATTAAGTAGCCTATTTTCGCCATTTCATATGGGGAAAGGGCTATTCCTCTTCCACCTCGGTAAAAACCTCCATTGAATTGATTCCATGTATATTTTTCGATTTTAAGAGGGTTAAAAAGCTTTTCCTCCGCATAGTTTGGCGTTGGTTTTCCTGTAGCTCTTTCTATAATGACAGACAATAGGTCCGAACCACCTGTATTATAGACAAAGATACGATCTGGTTCTCTATCTATAGGTTGGCTAATGAAATAGTCAATAGGGTCTGATACAGCGCCAGTCATTTCCTCATTTCCCGTTCCCCATTTTATCCCTGACCTCATCGTTAGTAAGTCTCTTATTGTTATTTTTTTTAAGTCTTCATACGTATCCTTCTCTTTTATCTCCGGTATGAAATCTTCTATACTTTGATGGACACTTTCTATATGTCCTTCTCCAATTAACATCGACATAATACTTTTAGTAGCTGAGTTAATTTCTTTAATTGTATTATTGTTATCTATTCCTATTCCGTAATCTTCTATGATTTTTCCATCTTTTATAATTAACATTGTGTGGATTTGCGGTCGTTTTTCTAGGGCGTGATACAAACCTTCTCTTCTTTTCTCGTCAAATGTATGGGTAGTTGACACTTCCCATTTTCCGTCGGGGTAGGTTATGACCTTTTCTGCTTGCCCGCTATATAAAAATATTAATAAAATCGCTGTTAATAAAATTGGTATTAGAATTATTAACTTTTTCAAATTCTTACCCCTTTCAAAAATGATTAAAATGTAAGACTATAATAATATTGTAGGCTTCTAAAATTAGAGTTTTTATTGAAAAAATAATTAATTATTAGCCCATTAAATTGTCCTTTTTGGAAATATTTTTTCAACATATAAAAAAGCCTCCCCAAAAAGTGAAGTATTACTTTGAGGTAGGCCCTTTGTTAGTTTACATATTGTGATTTCTTTAAAAACATATCTAGTAAAAAGTTTCCGAATGGAATGAAGGCTACTGCAACTGCACTAACGATCCATTTAAACGACCAACGAACTTTAAGTGTTGTGTACCCGATGATAAATAGATACAAAATGAAGAGAAATCCGTGTAGCGAACCAACGAATGTGACTGCTTCTGGAATGTTCGCTGCGTATTTTAAAGGCATGGCAATGAACAACAGAACAATTAAGGAAGCGCCTTCAATAAATCCGATAATACGAAATTGATCAATTGGAGTTTTTGGCATATATGTATCATCCTTCTTGTTTATTTATCTTATTTTACCAATCTATGAGACAAGAAGTCTACATATGTTTGTATTCATAGGGGTATTTGGGGAAGGTTGGACAACATGCCCCCGTTACTGTATAACAACTTGGCCGTTATACTTGGGCTTATCCTCAGATCAATCTTTTGGAGCACAAATTCTAGTTTCTGAACCTTTTATTTGCGGTACCCCTCTTTTTATTTGCTATAACTATCCTTTTATTTGCGGTAACCACCTTTTTATTTGCGATACCATCTTTTTATTTGCGTTTACCACTTTTTATTTGCGATACGCCCTTTTTATTTGCGATAACCTCATTTTTATTTGCGGTAACCACATTTGCGAATCCCTCCTACTTGCGAAAATGGACCACCCCACATTCCCAGCCCTCCACTCTACAAAAAACACCCGCTCCTACCGCCCAACCGCGATAAAAACGAGTGCGAAACTATAATTTAATTATTCTTCTCGCTAACTACTGCTTTATCATCTTTCTCAAATAATACTAGTAAGCCAGGTAGTAAAAATCCTCTTATAATGAACGTATCAATTAATATTCCGACAGCAACGATAAATCCGAACACGAACAATAACTCAATTGGTTGCGTCATTAAAACTGCGAATGTTGCGGCTAGTATTAAGCCTGCAGATGAAATAACGCCTCCAGTGTTCGCTACCGCAATTTCTACTGCCTTTTTCACAGAGTGCTTTTTCCGTTCCTCTTGGAATCGTGACACTAACATAATGTTATAGTCAATTCCTAATGCTACGAGGAAGACGAATGCATATAGCGGTACTCTGTTGCTGATTGTATCAATGCCGAAGAGCAACTCCGTTAAGAACATTCCAATTCCTAAAGCAGCAAGGAATGAAACTAATATAGTTCCCATCATGTATATTGGCATTTTCACAGACTTCGTTAACACAATTAACATTAAAAAGATTAATATCGTTTCTAATATAACGATAAGGATCGTATCACGATTATTATAATCACGGTTATCCACTTGTTTCGCTGTTTCTCCAGCAAAGTACAAATTTCCGTCTAAGTTCCCTATTAATGCTGCTTCTTCATTCATCATTGTTTCCATCGCATCAATGGACTCAACAGAATAAGGGCTTTCTGCAAATGTAACACTGTAGCTTACGACTTTACCATCTTCAGCAACACCATTCACCCGAACATTATCTACTAACGATTGTTCGGATAATCTTACTCTTAACTCTTCCTGTTGTTCAGGAGTTAACACATCCGTACCTTCCAATAAAACAGTTGAAGGAGCTAAGTCCCCTGGTGCGAACTTCTCTTCTAACAATTCATAACCATAACGTGATGGCATGTCTTCAGGGAAAGATTTCATCGTATCAAATTCATATTTTAAATTGAACATATTTAACGATGAGATAATTAAGAAAATAACAACAACACCTACCGCGAGCCCTGGCTTTCTAACGACGAAACGCCCAACACGACTCCAAACAGAGTTCGTTTTAACCTTTGCTTCTCCCACTTTCGGTACTTTCGGCCAGAATGATTTACGACCGAATAGTGCGAATAGGGCTGGTACTAACGTTACGGAAGCTAAAATGATAACAACAAGTGCTGTTGCAAATGTTGGTGCAAAGTTGCGGTAATCTCCAGATTGAGCGACAAACAATACGAGCATTGCAGCTAATACGGTACCTCCAGAGAAAAAGACTGGCATTCCCGTTTCTCTCATAGCACTTCTCATTGCAGTGAATTTGTCCTCGTGATCTTTCAATTCTTCACGGAAACGTGAGAACACGAATAACGAGTAATCAATGACAGCTGCAAATAATAATATCAACATAATCGACACGGTTTGCTGACTAATTAATACACCTGTACTTCCTAAAATACCGAGTGATTTCATTACAACTTCATGTACGATACCCGCCGCTAATAAAGGAATTAACGCTAATAATGGTGAGCGATAAATGATAATTAGTAATACTAGTATTAATCCAACTGTAGAGAAAATTAAAACTAAGTCCGCTCTTGAAAATAAATCAAGCGTGTCTGCAGCAATACCTGCTGGACCAGTTATATACAAATTAAGATTTGTTGTGCTTTCAACCACTTCATATATTTGTTCATTTACAGCTTTAATCTCTTTTGATTCTAAGCTTCCATCCAATGTAACTGGAACGATAGCAGTTGTTCCATCTTCGGAGAAAAAGCTCTCAACAGCTTGAGGTGGAAGCGCTGCTAACGGAATTACTTGTGCCAAGCCTTCGATGCCTTCGTCCTCGATTGCACTAACTGCACTAACTAAATTTGTTAACTCGATAGTGCCAGATTGTGATTCAAAAACTAAGATAGCTGGAACTCCGTCACTATCTGAAAAATATTGATCCACTTTACTTTGAGCTATTACTGCTTTAGCATCACTAGGTAGGGCATCAATACTTGAAACTTGATACTCTTTTACACTAGGTGCAAACACAGTTAAAACCGCGGTCACAATTAACCAAAGGCTTAATGTAATCCACATCCCTTTTTTCGTTGAGACACGGTCCGTTATCGCTTGTAAAAATAATTTCATAGTGTATCTCCTCATACTAAAAGTTTATAGTGACAAGTGTGTCACTTTGGAAATAAAAATAGACACTAATGCCACTTAACTATTATCGTTTATTAGTGACACTAGTGTCAATTATCTTTTCTTGAACATTCCGTGACTTAAAATTTCTTTTATCGACTCCACCCAAATCGAATATGGAACACCAAAATGATTAGGTATAGCAATACTTTGAAAGATAATCCCAAGCAATAGACCATTCGGAATATCTTCTTTTAACATCCTTTCTTTTTTACCTAATTCAATGAACCCTTGGAGGTTTTTGTACATTTCTAAATGGAGAAGATCTAATTTATCACGATTCTCTTTTGCTTTCGCGCTTACATTTGTCGGGATACTACTACCTATTTCTATCAGTTTATGAATAGATTTGTTTTTAAATATCAACTGAATTAAAAATTCAAACTGCTCCTCAAACCCGTCCACATGATCGATTTCTCTTAATTCAACGAGAAAAAGATTCATTTCATACAACATAAAATCGGTGATAAGCTCTTCTTTATTTTCATAGTATTTATACAACGCTCCTCTCGACACGTTTAAATGATCTGCTAAAATACTAAACGTAAAGCCTTCATATCCGTGTTGGAGAAGTAAATGATTCGTTGCTTGAAACAAATCTTCCGTTGAAAACTTTTTCTCTCTCGCCATCTTCCCACCTCCACAAAAAATCTAATCTTTAACCTTTTATTTTTTGATATAATAATATTAAGTATCTTTTCGCTACAGTTACTTACGAAACACAGTAGCGGACATCTACAGTTAGTACTGAATTTAACTCATAATAAACAAATACAAAGTCCATTACATATTATCATAAAGTAATTTTTCATGTGAAATAAATGAAGGAGCCATTTCATGACGAAAAAATTTGAAAATGACCCATTTAAAAGAACGTATACAAGTTTAGAGGACCTTGTTGACAGTATTAACGATACGTTTCAATGCCCTGTAACGATAGAGGATGCTAATCACCGTTTATTAGCATACAACTCTCACGAGGACGAAACCGACCCAGCTCGAATCTCGACCATTATTAAACGACGTGTTCCTGAAAAAGTAATTAATAAGCTTTGGAAGGAAGGAATTATTCCTCAGTTAATGGCAACCGACGAACCAATCCGAATTCCTGAAATTAAAGAAATTGGTTTACGTGATCGTGTTGCTGTATCCATTCGAAAAAATAATAAAGTATTAGGCTACATTTGGATTGTAGAAGAAAAAAATAAACTATCCGATAAGCAATTTTTACAACTTAAAAATGCGGCGAGCGCTGCAACAACATTATTAATTAAACTACATTTACAAAAAAAGAAAAAAGAAGAAGATTACCAAGATTTTTTCTGGCAACTCATAACAGGGCATTATAAATCTCAAGAAGAAATTAGTAAAAAGTTTTATCAATTAAATATATCCATGCCTGAACGATTTTCTGTTCTTGTCTTTCAGTTTGAACAAGAAATCTCAAGACAAATGGAAGACCATATCGCGTATTTAATATCAACAAGTCAAAAAATCACCAATCATTTTCTAGTCGTTATGCGAAATGAGCTTATTTTAATCGCTTCCCCTCACCCTTCTTATCCGGATGAGAAAAACTTTCGAGAATTTATTACCTTTTTTATAGCCGAAATGAAAAATAGGTTTTCGGTAGAAGGAATTAAAGGAAGTTCAGGAACGGTGTATGCCGACTTAGAAAGAGTGGAAACTAGTTATCAGGAAGCATTAAAAGTACTAGAAATGAAAGATGAATATCCGGAAGTACTGGAAGATGTATATCACTATCATCAGCTTGGTATGTTTCGGTATTTCGATGCGATTATGAAAGAAAAACGCTCCGATTCGTACGAACACCCAGCCATTTTTAAGCTTGAACAATATGATAAAGTAAACAACACAAACTTTTTAAAAACGTTAGAAGTTTTCATTAACGAAGATAGTAATATGAACGACGCTTCTAAAAAATTGTTTGTTCATATTAATACGTTAAATTATCGAATGAAACGCATTGTTGAAATTACCGAAATAGATTTAAAAAACGTGAACGAAAAAATGTCCATTTACGTAGATTTAATGCTACGACGCAAACGAAAGGATTTGTAAAATATCACAAATGAAAATGCTTTCATTCTTCATTTCATACAATGAAAAAATGTCAACTACACTCTATAATTTAAGCTAATAATAATAATACTATTATTGAAAACAAAGGGGGCAGGAACATGTTAATCGGAGTTCCTAAAGAAATTAAAAACAATGAGAATCGTGTCGCAATTACTCCAGCTGGTGTAGATGCTTTCGTAAAGGCTGGACATAAAGTAATTATCGAAACTGAAGCTGGGATGGGAAGCGGCTTTACAGATGGAGATTACACAAATGCCGGTGCGGAGATTGTAGAAACAGCAGCAGAAGCTTGGTCTGCAGATATGGTTATGAAAGTAAAAGAACCACTTTCATCCGAATACAACTATTTCCGCGAAGGATTAATTTTATTCACGTACCTTCATTTAGCAGCAGAGCCTGAATTGGCTGAGGCACTAACGAAGAATGGCGTAACAGCAATTGCATATGAAACAGTTGAAGTAAATCGTACATTACCACTACTTACTCCAATGAGTGAAGTTGCTGGAAGAATGGCAGCACAAATCGGTGCACAATTTTTAGAAAAAGTACACGGTGGTAAAGGTATCCTTCTATCAGGCGTACCTGGTGTTAAACGTGGAAAAGTAACGATTATTGGTGGCGGTGTAGCTGGTACAAATGCTGCGAAAATGGCAGTTGGACTTGGTGCGGAAGTTACAATTATCGATTTAAGCCCTGAGCGTTTACGTCAATTAGATGATATATTTGGTACAGATGTAACAACATTAATGTCAAACCCATTCAATATTGCAGAAGCAGTAAAAGAATCTGATCTTGTTATCGGAGCAGTTTTAATTCCTGGAGCAAAAGCACCGAAGTTAGTTTCAGAAGAAATGATTAAGTCAATGAGCCCTGGATCTGTTGTCGTTGATATCGCAATCGACCAAGGTGGTATTTTCGCAACTTCTGACCACATCACAACTCATGACAACCCAACGTACGTAAAACACGGTGTTGTTCATTACGCTGTTGCAAACATGCCTGGAGCTGTTCCTAGAACATCTACAATTGCATTAACAAATGCAACAATGAATTACGCTCTACAAATTGCAAACAAAGGCGTGCAAAAGGCTATTGCAGAAAACCATGCTTTAAAGCTTGGAGTAAACGTTGTAAACGGTTCGATCACGTATGAAGCAGTTGCAAAAGACTTAGGTTATAATTACGTACCAGTTGATGAAGCTTTCGAAAGAGAAATAACAAAATTATAATCCCTCTATCCCTCGTGTTTCAGACACGGGGGATTTTTCTATCTATATTTGACCCCTTCGAACGATATTTTCCAAAAAATAAACACACGTTTAAAACCTTTATGATAAAGAATAATAACAAAGTACAAACTTTTTAATAAAGGAGTTGTCATAATGAAAGTTTACGTATTACATGCAAGTATGTATGGACATACAGAAGTTTTAGGTTCTGCCATTTCTGATGGAGCTAAACAAGTTAGTGGTGCAGACGTTATATATAAGTCAGTAGACGAAGTAGATCCAGAAGAATTAAAAGAAGCAGCTGCAATCATTTGGGGTTCAGGTGGTACGTTCGGAGAACCGAATGAAAAAATGTCGGCGTTCTTTTCGAAATTAGGCGGGATTTGGTATACTGGCGCATTCCAAGGGAAAGTTGGGGGCGTTTTTGCGACGACGACAACACAACATGGAGGAGTAGAAAACGTTTGTCGCGCATTACAAACACCGATGTTTCACCATGGAATGATTGTTGTATCTAATACCGGACCGAATGATGCGGATCGTGCTCAATACGGTTGTCCTTACGGAGCTGTCGCAGTAATTCCCGTTGAACAATCGAAAGACGCACCGCTCAATAAGCCGACTGATGCAGAAATGGAAATTGCACGCAATTATGGTAAGCTTGTTGCAGAAGCAGCGATGAAATTACACGGGTAGGTTTATATATCAGTGGGGACGTCCCCACTGATATTTGCCTTCGTTTTTTATTCGTTTCTTAAATAGCGGGGCTCCTTTTTTATAAACGGCCTAATTAAATAACTTAATACCTTCAATGGATTACGTGTACTTTGTTGAAAGATTTTACTACCGATACGACCATCAAGATGGGAAATGAGAAAATCATATGTGTTATTGTTCATTTGTTCTAACGCTCGGCGGAGTATTAACGAATGCTCGTAACTCTTCATTAAAGGCTTCGTTAATTGTTCATAGGTTCCTAAGCCACATATGTCTTGTGCAGCATATATCCCAGTTAATAGTGCTTGAAATTGGCCAAATCCGAGAAAAGGCATAATTGCACCGAAGCAATTTCCTGTAAAGAACGTATTACCAATTCGAGGTGCGTTGCAAATTCCAATCTTATAATTTCTAATTTGAAATTGATCGGTAATCTTTAACGATTGTCCAAGCTCGGAACAAACTGTTTGAAAAAATCGGTCCCAAAGCTTATTTATTTCTTCATCTGTTTTGATTGCCTCATCAGGAAAAGCAATGACAATGTTGGCTTCTTTATCAGAAAACGGAAGTAAATAGCCATATCCTTTAGGAGCTAATTCGTTATTTAACCATACACTAACGGAAAAACGTTCAAAATTCCCTTCAACTGTCGCTCCCTTTAACGTTACCGATAAATCTTCTTTAAAGTTTTTTACTTTTATCGCATAGGAAGCATCACCTGTTGCCATCACAACGTGAGTATACTCTTGCGAAAGCTCCTCATACGACTTTTCAGAGTTAAATATTAGCTCTGAGTTAACTTGCTCTGCTAATTGATTTTCAAAAGATAGCTCATGTCGACCTCTAATATTAACAAAACCAATTCTCTCATTAATAGTAGCTTTACTGTTTTCGCTATGTATGACCATTTGCCCAATATGACTCGTTGGCTTTAAGTACAGTTCGTATTCATTTGATAAATAGCTAATGGAGTCGTTAATCGGTCTAGTTAAAATCGAGAAGAGTGCCTCGCCATTTATGAAGCGGTCTCCAACTTTCGATCTACTCTCGTATATTGTTGGATAGATTCCATTCCGTTCTAACATAATAGCACAAGCTAAGCCTGACAACCCCGCTCCCATTATCGCCACCTTCAATTAATATCCCTCCCGTCATACATTATTTTTACTATTAGTTTTGCCTGATTATAAAAAAGAATGTTCGTGTTTATAGATGTTTCTGTATATTTTTGCATTTCCGAAGCAAAACTCTAGTAAGATACGCATGAAATTTGGTACTTTAAAAGAAAGAATAAAATGAGGTGGAAAACAATGAATTTAAATGAGTGGTTTGCAAAAGGACTTACATATGAACAATATAAAGAAAACATGACGGTAAACAGAGAAGAAATGGAAACTATTTATCAAGATTTTTCTTTAAAAACGGAAGAAACTTCGCTGTTACAAAAGGTAGCACAACAACAATTAAACGTTATTGTTATTACGGAAGACTGGTGTGGAGATGCCCTACTTAATAATCCGATATTAATGAAAATAGCTGAAGCCGGTAAAATGGACGTTCGCTTTATTCTTCGCGATCAAAACCTTGAATTAATGGATCAATATTTAACGAATGGGACAGCTCGCTCTATTCCAATCTTTATTTTCATTAACCAGGCTGGTGAAGAAGTAGCTGTATGGGGCCCAAGAGCTCCTAAAGTGCAGGAAATGGTGGATAAAATGAAGTCTTCCCTTCCCCCAAGTGACTCACCAGATTTTAAGGAAAAGCAATCTGCCCTCTTTAAGCAAATTAAAGATTTATACGTAAACGATGCTTCTCTACGGGATATTGTGTCAGATAGCATATTAGAAAAGTTAAAAGAGAAAGTACTATAATAGAAAGAGGTCTGCCGAATAATAAGTGGCAGACCTCTTTTACATTATAAAACTAAACCTTTTTTCTTTGCATCAGCATCCATACCTGCACCGATAGCTATACCAATACCTATTCCAATTGGGATTCCCATACCGATATTATCGAACGCAGATAAACCTAACGCTACTCCAATGGCTACACCTACAGACATAAACACACTCATATAATAACCTTCCGTGACTAGCTTATGTTTCTTCTGTAGATGGGCTGTAATAAGATGTAGTTTCTTACTATGATGTTTTAACATTTCTTTATCTTGTATAGTTTTCATTGCTTGTATTTCATGAAGACAAGTTTCGAGTTCGTTCAAGTATTTTTCACATTCCGGACAATCGCTTGAAAAAGAATGAACACGTTTTAACACTCGCTCCATTTTTTCCAATTTAAGTCTATGCTGATCTCTATTGCTCACATTACTTTTAATCTCATTTAATGTATCGAATATTTTTTTGACTCGTTCATTCATCCGCCGCTCACCCTTTACCTTTTTTCGGTTAATATTTCTACGGTTGCAGCATACTAAAGGTTTCAAGAAGACTACGTTTTAATGAATAAACCTACTTAATCTGAACAAAGAAATATCATGTTCCGTCTCCCCATCAATCGCAAGTTGACTTAACACTTCCCCCATTACACTACTAAATTTAAACCCATGACCAGAAAAACCGGCAGCAATGATAATATTTTCATCTATTGGATGATGATCAACAATAAAATGTTCATCAGGTGTTAAAGTGTACATACAAACTTTACCATCCTTTAAAGCGCCCGAAGCATTCGGCATATACACGTTTAAAAATTGACGTACATCCCCTTCATCAGCAGGATCAATTCCAAACGGTTCCTTTTCGTCATCAGGGTTTATCTTTTTCCCACCATCATGTCTTCCGATTTTCAACCCGTCACCATTCATATTTGGAAAGCCATAATATTTTCCTTCTTCTGCATCAAAAAAGAACGCGGGAAAATTTGTCATGGTGTACTCATCAGTTTTTGTCTCAAACCACGCAAACGTCTTTCGTGTAGGTTGTAATGGTAGCTCTAAAGAATGTAATAGTTTCGAAGTCCAAGCACCGGCCGTAACGATTACTTTTTTGGCATAGTAATCACCGCTGTTTGTTTTTATAGAGACTCTATCTTCTTCCCCCTGGATATCCACAACATTTGTATGAGGTAAATAGGAAGCATTATAGTTCAGTGCTAGCTCTCGATATACTTCTATACATTTTTCACTATATAATATTCCAGACAACGGCTCGTAACAACCTACAAAATGATTCGGTACATTCAGACCTGTCCACTTCTCCATCATTTCTGTTGAAGACATAACGTTGAGTGGTAATCCATGTGTATTAGCACTTTCTATCGTCTCATTAATGAACGCAGAATCTCTCGGTCCAATGCCGAGTACACCTGTTTTTTCAAATAATGTCGTATTACTTTCCTTTTCTAACTGTTCCCATAATACTTGTGCACGTAAAAGGAGCGGAACATATTGACTTCCTTCCCCGTAGGCATGCCTAATAATTCTCGTACTACCATGATGACTACCGTTATGGTGTGGAGGGTCAAACGAATCAATAAGTAACGTTTTAACCCCACGTTTTGCTAAAAAATAGCCTGCTGCCATTCCCATTGAACCTGCTCCTACAACGATTACATCAAAAATATTATTTCGCACCATCACAACCTCACTTTCTATTAATAAATATTGTACACCTTTTCCATATAACTGTTTAAAAATTATTATTGTTTAAATAAATACCAAAATGGTACGATGGAAGGACGGAATATCATTTTAATAAATACATAAGATGGTATAAAGGTAAGCGCTTTTTTCCTTCCGGTAGTGGTATCTATGATTCCCTCCTTAACTAGCGCCATTTGAGGTATTGATTGTCATTTAAACGAAAATTTATTTATATTAGGAGAGTTGTCATGGAACACAATATAGTAGTACGCAACAATGTGAAAATTTTAGGAAAAGGGACTCAGCCAATCCTGTTTGCGCCTGGATTTGGTTGCGACCAAACAGTTTGGAAGCAAGTAGTTCCAGCCTTTGAAGAACATTATCAAGTTATTTTGTTTGACTATGTAGGTTTAGGTAATTCAGATATAAGCGCTTATAACCCTGAAAGATATAGTACCCTTAACGGCTATGCACAAGATATACTCGATGTTTGCTCTTATCTTCAGCTAAAAGATGTGATTTTTGTAGGTCATTCCGTTTCAAGCATAATTGGTTTACTTGCTTCTCTCTACCAACCAACATTATTTTCCAATCTAATTATGATAGGTCCTTCCCCATGTTACCTTAATGATCCCCCTGAATATTTTGGTGGATTTGAAAAAGAAGATTTACATAGCTTAATAGAAATGATGGAAAAGAATTATATTGGCTGGGCTAATATTTTTGCATCAACTGTCGTCAATAACGCTGATAGACCAGACGTTACAAAAGAGCTAGAAGACCGCTTTTGCTCAACAGACCCTATTATTGCAAAACAATTCGCTATGGCAGCATTTTTCTCTGATAATCGTGAAGACTTACGAAAAGGAGTTGTACCAACGCTGATTTTACAATGTTCTGAAGACATTATTGCACCAACCGAGGTTGGACAATACGTTCACGAACATTTACCGAAAAGTGAATTTCAAGTAATGAATGCAACTGGTCATTGCCCTCACATGAGCCACCCTGAGGAAACAGTTCAACTTATTAAACAATATTTAAACGAGGTCCATCTAAATAATAATCATCTTGGTCCTGTTTAATGGATGAACTGCTAAATTATGCACCAGGTGGCTTTCTCACATTGTCAAATGAAGGAACGATTCTTTCTATTAATCAAACATTACTGACTACATTAGATTACCGAAAAGAGCAACTAATCGGAAAACATATAAATAATATTTTATCGGTTCCAGCTCGTATCTTTTATCAAATTTATTTTATACCGTTAATAAAAGTAGAGCAGCGCATAGAAGAAATGTATTTAACATTAAATAAAAAAGATGGGAAAGAAATACCCGTTCTTCTTAACGCTTCTGGCAATAGCACAAATGACACTTCTAATATCCATTGCATTATTATTCCTATGCAAAAAAGAAACGAGTTGGAAAATCAATTACTACTTGCAAAAAAAGAGGCTGAGCTCGCTTTAAAAGAAAAAAACATCATGAATACTCAACTTAAAAGCGCCTTTAAAGAGTTAGAAGAAAAGCAAAAGGAACTATTAGAATTAAATAAACAAAATCAAAAGTTTACAGTGGACACAAAATTAGAATTGCAGCTTGCACGGAAAATACAAAAAACATTTTTAACGGAGCCGTTTTCTCACCCTCATGTAAAAACGGAGGTGTACTATCAACCAGCAGGAGAATTATCTGGGGATATGTATGGGGTGTATCGTATTAATGAATACCAATACGGTATCATTATACTAGATGTGATGGGTCATAGTATTTCTTCCGCCTTTATAACCATTTCACTACATTCTTTATTTCACCGACTAATCTCAACTGGTGTAACCGGGGATGTTGTAATGAAAGAATTAGATCATCACATTCATTCTCTTTTTCAACATAACGAAGATGCAAGACATTATTGTACAGCGATTCACCTTTTAATAGATACTAGAAAGAAAGAAATTGAATATATAAATGCCGGGCATCCACCTGCTATTTGGCAAGAAATCAACGGAAGACAACGAGAGCTAAAATCAACTACGCCACCTATCGGTTTACTTGAAGGGATTGCTTTTAAAAGTGAAAAATTCTCATACGGTATTGGTGGTAAACTAGCCCTTTACACAGACGGAATTACCGAACCACAAGATTGTAACTTTTTAGCTCCATTAATTCAAGAAAATGCAACAAAATCTTTATCGGAAGTGAAAGAACGAATTATGGAAATACTCAACAACAATAGAAATATAGATAAGAAGGATGATCAATGCTTGATTTTGGTTGATATTAGTTAATGGAAAGAGGTAATGACTTTAAGATGATTCATTACCTCTTTTGATTTTACTATCATGTTATTGTACGTTCAGCGTCTATATAGCCTGCCCCGTATACATATTCATCGTTATCTCCCCATCGTATCGCATTTTTCATTAACGCCTTTTTTACTTTGTATGGAGTTAAGTTAGGATTATGCTGTAAAAGTAAGGCAACTACCCCTGCGCATATCGGTGTTGCCATTGAAGTACCAGATAACGAAATATAGTGTTCTCCAACTCTTGCATTTTTTTGGAGCTTATCAATGTATGAACCTGGTGAACGTAATGAAATAATATTTACACCAGGTGCCACAACATCTGGCTTTTTCACACCATAAATGGTTGGCCCTCTACTAGAAAAACTTGCGATTTCATCATCAGAACGGGAAGGAGTATTTTTATCATCCATTGCCCCGACCGTAATGATTTTACTACTTACCCCTGGGCTCGCTATCGTATGAGGATCAGGTCCTTCATTTCCAGCGGCCACACATACAACAAGCCCTGCATCCCAAGCTGCTTCTACGATTTGAACCATTGGATCGTCATTTTCATTTCGATAGGCACTACTCGCAGTACTTCCAAGCGACAGGGACAAAATATTAATTCCTAACGCATCTTTGTTCTCAATACACCATTGTACACCTTCCATCACTGTCGCTAAAGAACCTGAGCCGAGCTTATTTAACACTTTGACACCGACAATGGATGCATTTGGTGCTGGACCTTTATACTGTCCACCTGACATCGACCCGTTCCCAGCCGCGTCACCCGCACAGTGGGTACCATGTCCATTGTCATCGTACGGATTCGCTTCGTTATTAATGAAATCTCTAAAACCTTTAATTCGCCCTTGTAAGTCAGGATGTGGATGAACTCCTGTATCTATTACAGCTATCGTTATGCCCTCACCAGTTAACTCTGTATGATTTCTAACGATATTCGTTGCATTTATAGTGGGAGTTGCAACATCTAGTAAAGCTTTAACCTCTCGATTGTAGTAAACTTTTTTTATTTTTGCGCATTTCGAAAGTATTTCTTCTAATGCTACAGCGGTAACAGTTGCGCTACAAGATTGGATACTTGGAAATTGTTTTCCGATTTGACATCTCAAATGACGATGCAATACTTCATTCACTGTTTGATATTCTTGTTGGAGTTCTTTGTTTTTACATTGTTGAAAGGATATAATAACAGGATATTGCTTGAAGTTACTAAGAAATCTCTCGAATGTACGATGCAAAAAACACGGGGTATATTTGAATGGACGGTATATTGAAGTGAATTCTTCTCTTAATTGTTTATCTAATTTATGTGCGTTGTTTCTTACCATTTGGATCATAGAAAAACCAAACATCTATTAACACTTCCTTATATTAAAGATACTAATAATTTATGTTGTTAATAGATTTGTTGTAACGGTGTTTATACTAAAAAAAAGAAAACCGTTACTAGTTTTAGTAACGGTTTTCTCTGAAAATATCGTTTCACATCCTGTATCTCACTTAACTAATTTTCCTAACATCTTCTATGTTTTTAGATAGTTTTTTATAGAGTGGTAAGTTGGAAAGGTCCATATTTCCACCGCTAATAATTGTACCTACTCGTTTATTTACTAGGTTAACTTTTCTACATAGGAGTGCTGCGAGGGCAGCGGCCCCAGCTCCTTCTACTAACATCTTCTCGCGCTCTAGCATGAACATAATAGCATAGGCAATTTCTTCATCTGTAACAGTAACCATTTCATCTACTAGTTGATGAATAATTGGATAGGTTACTTGACCTGGCTCTTTTACTAATATTCCGTCGGCTATCGACTGGACATGTTGTAGCTTGTAATTACTTGTTCCAGTAAAACGGTTATATGTAGCTGGCGCACCAGAAGCTTGCACACCAATTACTTTAATGTTTGGATTAAAGCCTTTTACTGCTAATGCAACACCAGCAATCAAGCCGCCTCCGCCTACAGGAACTAAAAGTGCTTGTAAATCATTATACTGTTGCATTAATTCTAACCCGATTGTTCCTTGCCCAGCTATTACATCATGATCATCAAATGCGTGAACGAACGTTGCACCTTTCTGCTGGCGTTCGTTCATCGCTGCTTCAAAAGCCTCTTGATACGTTTCGCCTCCTAGTACGATTTCCGCCCCGTAAGATTGTGTTGCAATAGCCTTTGCGGTTGGCGTTCGGGCTGGCATATAAATTTTTGAACGGATTCCTCTTTTGGAGGCTGCAAATGCAACTCCTTGCGCATGATTTCCTGCTGATGCTGCAACAATTCCTTTTGCGCCTTCAAAATCAGACAGTTTCATAATTTTATTTAACGCACCTCTTAATTTAAAGGAGCCTGTTTTTTGTAGGTTTTCCAATTTTAAATAAACGTCAGCCCCTGTTAGTTTATTTAATGTTGCTGACTGTTTAATAGGTGTTCGGTGGATATATGGATGGAGATTTTCCATCGCGTTAATTACATCATGTTCTTGGAGATAATTCCCAACGCAGTTCTTCCTCCCTTGTTTCGTACCGTTTAATTTGATCATCGTATTGTAATGTTAAAGAAATTTCATCCCAACCATTTAATAGCATTTCTTTTCGATAAGGATCAATAGAAAAGCTAGCTTTAAAACCTTGCTCGTCTGTTACCGTCTGCTCTTCTAAATGAACGAAAAGACGGTAGTTTGGTTGTTTTGCATTTTCTAATAATGTGTCTACTTCTGACTGCTGAAGTTTTACCGGCAGTAAACCTACCTTCAGACAGTTATTATAAAAAATATCTGCAAAGCTTGTGGCAATTACTACTTTAAATCCGTAGTCTAATAATGACCACGGTGCATGCTCACGGGACGATCCACAGCCAAAGTTTTCACCAGCTACTAATATAGAGGAGTCTTTATATTGTGGTTGATTTAAAATGAATTGTTCATTCGTTGTCCCGTCGTCCTGAAAGCGCCAGTTGTAAAATAAAAACTGACCAAACCCTTGTCGTTCTATTCGCTTTAAAAACTGTTTCGGAATAATTTGGTCTGTATCAACATTTGCCCGATCTAAAGGGCAAACAATACCGTCATATTTTTGAAAAGGTTCCAATATTATTACCCTCCTTTATTGAAAAACGGGCTCCAATTTTCTTACATCACTAAATTTCCCCGTAACGGCAGCAGCGGCGGCCATTTGCGGACTAACTAAATGCGTTCTCGCACCATTTCCTTGTCTTCCTTCAAAGTTACGATTTGATGTAGAGGCACAACGTTTACCAGCTGGTACAACATCGTCATTCATCGCTAAACACATACTACATCCGGACTCTCGCCATTGAAACCCAGCTTCTGTAAAAATTTTATCTAAGCCTTCTTTTTCCGCTTCTTTTTTAACCGTTTGTGAGCCAGGTACAATGATTGCTGTAACACTCTCTTTTACTTTTCTACCTTTCACCACTTCAGCAGCGGCACGTAAATCACTTAATCTAGAATTAGTACAAGAGCCGATAAATACGTAATCAACCGCAATATCTTCAATCGGTGTATCTGGTTCCAATCCCATATACTCTAAAGCTCTTTGAATGGATTGACTCTCAGTTTTATTCTCTAAAGCGCTTGGATTAGGTACTTTACCTGTTACAGTCGTTCCCATTCCTGGGTTTGTTCCCCAAGTTACGTGAGGTTCAATTTGCGAGCCGTCTATAACAATCGTTTTATCAAATGTAGCCCCTTCATCTGTTGCAAGGCTTCTCCAATAATCTACCGCTCTCTCAAACTCTTCACCTTTCGGACTATATTTTCTATTTCTTAAATATTCAAAGGTTACTTCGTCTGGGCTAATAAGTCCGGCACGAGCACCAGCTTCAATCGACATATTACAAATCGTCATCCGCTCTTCCATTGATAAACGACCAATTACGTCTCCTGTATATTCAATAACATGCCCCGTTCCAAATGCAATACCATGTTTGGCAATGATGTGTAAAATAACATCTTTCGCACTTACTCCGAACCCAAGCTCGCCTTCTACTTTAATTTGCAATGTTTTTGGACGAGCTTGCCAAAGCGTTTGGGTTGCAAGAACATGTTCGACTTCACTCGTCCCTATTCCGAAAGCTAGTGCTCCAAACGCACCGTGAGTGGACGTATGACTGTCACCACAAACGATCGTTTTCCCTGGCTGTGTTAAACCTAATTCTGGTCCGATTACGTGAACGATTCCTTGATCGGGATGGTGAATGTCAGCAATTTCAATACCAAATTGCTGACAGTTTTCCATTAGCTTTGACATTTGTGTTTTTGCTATTTCATCTGTAATTACATGTTTATTAATCGTTGGAACGTTGTGGTCCATCGTAGCATATGTTAGATCTGGTCTTCTTACTTTTCTTCCGTTTAGTCGTAAGCCTTCAAAAGCTTGTGGAGAGGTTACCTCGTGAACTAGATGTAAATCAATATATAGTAAATCTGGCTTTCCTTGTTCCGACTGAACCGTATGCTTCTCCCAAACTTTTTCTATTATCGTTTTTGCCGCCATACCTTTACCTCCTTACAACGAACATTATGCATAGCAAGCTAAAATCCCTACAATTGCGTCATCTTCTAATTGATTAACAACAAGCTCAATCATCTTATCCGTTCCTACTACTGTACTACCCTCTGATTGAATATCTCCAGTCCGGTATCCAGCATTTAACACATCATTTACCGCACGCTCAATTGTTTCTGCTTCTTTTTCCATTGAAAATGAATATTTTAACATCATTGCCGCCGATAAAATCATCGCTAATGGGTTCGCTTTATTTTGCCCAGCAATATCAGGAGCTGAGCCGTGAATTGGTTCATATAACCCGAAGCTATCATTTCGTAAGCTTGCTGACGGAAGCATCCCTAGTGAGCCTGTTAACATCGACGCTTCATCACTTAAAATATCACCAAACATATTTTCCGTAACGACGACATCAAATTGTTTTGGGTTTTGAATTAGTTTCATCGCAGCAGCGTCGACTAAAATATGTTCAACCTCTACATCTGGATAGAAGGCTGCTTTTTCCTCAACAATTTCTCTCCACATCTTGCTTGATTCTAAAACATTCGCTTTATCTACAGATGTTAATTTTTTTCTTCGCACAGAAGCTAACTCAAATGCTTTTTCAACAATTTGTTCAATCTCTTTTCTCGAATATTGTAGAGTATCGACAACATAGGATTGATCTTCACCTCTACGCTCACTAGGTTTTCCGAAATAAAGTCCACCTGTTAGTTCCCTTACAATCATTAAATCTACATTTTGAACAACTTCTTTCTTTAATGGAGAAGATGCAATAAGACTTTCAAATGCTGTTACCGGACGTAAATTCGCGAAAAGTCCTAACTCCTTCCTAATCGCGAGTAAACCGCGCTCTGGTCGTAAATGAGAAGGATTTCCGTCCCATTTCGGCCCCCCAACTGCTCCTAGAAGGACAGCATCACTACTTTTACAAGCTTCTATCGTCTTTTGCGGAAGAGGTGTATCGTATTGATCAATGGCAGCCCCTCCGATAGAAGCTTTCACAAATTCAAATTGATGACCGTACTTTTGCGCTACAGCTTTTAAAACTTTAATTGCTCCACTAACAACCTCTGGACCAATTCCATCACCAGGTAAGACCGTTATTTTTTTTCGCGCTCCCATTGTAATCCCTCCATTATATTAGTTGTTCCGTTTTATAAATGTACTTTTTGTTTTACTTTTCTACTCTCAAACTTACAAACGCGATTGACTGCATTGATATATGCTCTGGCAGAAGCTTCTAATACGTCCTGTGCCGTTCCTCTTCCACTTGATTCCACTCCGTTATACAACACTTTTACGAACACATTTGCTAATGCATCACGTCCACTACCGACGGAGTTTAATTTATAATCTAATAGCTGAACTGGTTCCTCCACGATACGCTCGAGTGTATTATAAATTGCTTCTACACTACCTGAGCCAGTAGCAGCTTCTTGGATTTTTTCTCCATCCTTTGTTGTCACAACTAATGTCGCCGTTGGGATGTTAGCCGTTCCATATTGGACTTGTAAACTAGTAAACTCATATTTTTTCTGTTCGTCTTTTTCCGTTTGTTTATCTGTTAATAGCTCAAGCAAATCTTCTTCCGTAATTTCCTTTTTCTTATCTGAAAGGTCTTTGAATAGTTTAAACACTTCGTTTAATTCTTCATCTGCTAATTGGAATCCAAGCTCTAGCGCTTTATTTTTGAAAGCATGTCGACCGGAATGTTTTCCAAGAACTAAACTATTTGATTTCACACCAATTAATTCTGGCGTAATGATTTCATATGTTGATTTTTCTTTTAACACACCGTCTTGATGAATGCCTGATTCGTGGGCAAATGCATTTGCTCCAACGACCGCTTTATTAGCTGGAACAATCATTCCAGATAATTTGCTCACAAGGTTACTTGTTCGTTTAATTTCATCTAGCTTTAGGCGAGTTTCTGCTTCGTAATAGTCTTTGCGGATATGAAGCGCGACCGCTACCTCTTCAAGAGAGGCATTACCTGCGCGTTCACCGATTCCATTAATAGTACCTTCTACTTGAGTAGCACCATTCTCAATTGCAGCGAGTGTATTAGCTGTCGCCATTCCGAGATCATCGTGGCAATGGGCAGATAGTTTAACTTTATCGATATTTTTAACGTACGAACGTAAGTATTTAAATAGCTTTCCATATTCTTGTGGGCTACGGTAACCGACTGTGTCTGGTAAGTTGATCACCGTTGCTCCTGCATCAATGACTTCTGATACAATTTTCACTAAAAAATTTAAATCGGATCGACAAGCATCCTCTGCGGACCATTGCACTTGAGGGAAATATTGACGGGCATATTTCACACTACTTACTGCAGCATCGATTACTTCATCAGGTGTCATTTTTAACTTATAAGTCATGTGGATTGGAGACGTTGCTAGGAAGATATGCAATCTTGGTTCAGCCGAATATTTTAATGCTTCCCACGCTGCATCGATATCCTTTTTGTTCGAGCGCGCTAGTCCTGTTACGGAACTATTTTTAACAGTTTGCGCGATTAATTTCACTGCCTCAAGGTCACCTTTGGAGGCTGCGGGAAAGCCAGCCTCCATAATATCAACTCCAAGACGTTCTAACTGCTTTGCTATTTCCAATTTTTCGACCGTATTTAAATTAACACCCGCTGATTGTTCGCCGTCTCTTAGCGTTGTATCAAATACGTCAATTTTTCGCACTTGCTACCACTTCCTTTTTTGTTTGTTTTTTTACAAATGGCATCATTGCGCGTAGTTCCTTTCCAACAACTTCGATTGGGTGGTTCTTTTCACGTTCGTTAATAGCGTGGAACTCTGGGCGATTAAGTTGGTTTTCTAAAATCCAACCTTTCGCAAATTTCCCATCTTGAATGTCTGTTAAAATATCTTTCATTCGTTTCTTCGTATCTTCGTCTACTACTCTAGGTCCAGATACAAAATCTCCCCATTGAGCTGTATCAGAAATAGAGTATCTCATTCCTGCTAAACCATCTTCATACATTAAATCAACAATTAACTTTAACTCATGTAAACATTCAAAATAGGCAACTTCTGGCTGATATCCAGCTTCCGTTAACGTTTCAAAACCTGCTTTTACTAGAGATGTTAAGCCACCACAAAGGACTGCTTGCTCTCCGAATAAATCCGTTTCTGTTTCTTCTTTAAATGAAGTTTCGAGAACACCAGCACGTGCAGCTCCAACACCTTTCGCATAAGCAAGTGCTAAATCTTTCGCAGTTCCTGATACATCTTGGTATACACCGATTAATGCAGGTACTCCTGCCCCTTCTTCAAATGTACGACGAACTAAATGTCCTGGTCCTTTTGGTGCTACTAAAAATACGTCTACATCATGTGGAGGAACAATTTGGTTAAAATGAACGTTAAATCCATGAGCAAATACTAAAGCTTTGCCAGCTTGTAAATTTGGTTCAATCTCGTTTTTATAAACTTGTGGCTGCATTTCGTCTGGAAGTAGTACCATAATAACGTCTGCTTCTGCACTCGCTTCATGAACTGTTTTTACGTCAAAACCATCTTCAACTGCAGAGTTCCATGATTTTCCTTGACGAAGACCAACAACTACTTCGAAACCACTATCACGTAAGTTTTGTGCATGTGCATGACCTTGAGATCCATATCCAATTACTGCTACCTTTCTTCCTTTTAATACTGCCTCGTTAATATCACCGTTATAATATACTTTTGCCATTTTCATTCATCCCTTCAATTTTTATTGTGAATTTTCCAATTATTTATTTTAATAATGAGTATTGCTTCATATTGGCAACTGATTTTTGTGAACCTCTTGGGAAAGCGGTAATTCCAGTTCTAGCTAGCTCTTTAATTCCGTAAGGTCTCAATAAGTCAATAATTGCATCCATCTTCTCGGAATCACCAGTTACTTGAACGGTGACACTTTCCCTTGATACGTCAATAATGGACGCTCGGAATAGTTCGACTATGCCACTAATCTCACTTCGTGTTTGCGCATTACTAATAACTTTAATTAGTGCTAACTCTCTCGCAACAATTGCTTGTTCTGTAATATCAGAAACTTTCAAAACATCAATTTGTTTGTTTAGTTGCTTTATAAGTTGCTCTACTTGGCGGTCATCTTCCACATTGACAACAAAGGTCATTTTGGAAACACCTTCAATTTCCGTTACTCCAACAGTAATACTTTCAATGTTAAATTGCCTTTTTGTAAACAAACCGGTAATTCGATGTAATACACCACTTTGGTTATTTACAGTGGCTGAAACAATTCGACGTTTCATCGTTTCACCCCAATCATTTCATGCAATCCTTTACCAGGTGCGATCATCGGATATACATTTTCCATTCTACTAACACGACAATCTATTAAAATTGGTTCGCGCTTATTTAACGTTTCTTGCAATACTTCTTTCGCTTGTTCTTCACTCGTTACTTGAATTCCTCGAATGCCATATGATTCCGCGAGTTTTACGAAATCTGGTTGATGTTGCATAATCGACTGTGAATAACGCTGTTCATAAAATGTTTCTTGCCACTGTCTTACCATTCCTAATGCGTTATTATTAACAATTACGATCTTCACTGGCAGATCTAGCTCTGTTAAAAGTGACATTTCTTGTAATGTCATTTGAAAGCCTCCATCTCCAACTAGGGCAACGACGTTTGCTTCTCGGTCAGCTAGTTGAGCTCCAATCGCTGCTGGAAAGCCGAAGCCCATCGTACCTAAACCACCGGATGTTACCCAACGGTTAGGGGCATTAAAACGATAATATTGAGCTGCCCACATTTGGTGCTGGCCAACATCCGTTGTTACAATCGCATTTCCTGCCGTACATTCATGAACTAATTCAATTAAATGTTGAGGCGAGATTTCTTTTTCACAGTTGTTGTACCAGAGTGGATATTGTTCTTTATATGTTGTTAAATGAGCTAGCCATTCAGAAATATTCGGCTTAGCATCAAACTCTTCATTTAGTTTTGTTAATGCTTCTTTTGCATCTGCAACGATTGGTATTTGAGTTGTAACGTTTTTTCCGATTTCGGCAGGATCAACGTCAATATGGGCAACCGTCGCTTTTGGGGCAAAATGTTTTAAATTACCTGTTAGTCTGTCATCAAAGCGAGCACCGATGCTAATTAAAAGATCGCATTCGTACATTGCCATATTGGCAGCATAAGTTCCATGCATTCCACCCATTCCTAAATTTAAAGGATGTTCTGCTGGAAAAGTTCCAAGACCTAAAAGTGTATTAACAACTGGAAGGTTATTTTGTTCTACAAAGGCTAATAATTGCTCGGACGCTTTAGCATGTAACACACCTGCACCTGCTAAAACTACCGGTCTTTTCGCATTTTTCACAGCCTCTAATAGTCTCTTTATTTGTAAAACATTCGGCGATAACGTTGGCTGATACCCAGGTAAATCTACTTCAAGTTCAAAGTTTGGACTCATTACTTCTGCACTTATATCTTTTGGAATATCTACTAAAACAGGTCCTGGTCTCCCAGTTGTTGCGATATAAAATGCTTCTTTCACAATTCTAGGTAAGTCGCTAATCTGGCGCACTTGGAAGTTATGCTTCGTAATTGGCATTGTAATACCAACAACATCGGCCTCTTGAAATGCATCTGTTCCGATTACACCTCTAGCAACTTGACCTGTAAAAATAACTAACGGCAGTGAATCCATCATTGCATCTGTAATTCCTGTTACTAAATTTGTTGCACCAGGTCCTGATGTCGCAATGACAACACCTGGCTTTCCTGAAACTCTCGCATAACCTTCAGCTGCATGGATTGCTCCTTGTTCATGCCTAGCTAAAACATGCTTGATTGGCATTTTATAAAGAGCATCATAGATGGGTAGAACAGCACCTCCAGGATATCCGAAGAGTAGTTCGACCTTTTCGTTTTTTAACGCTTGAATAAAAATCTCTGCCCCACTCATCTCTTCCTTTAATGGTTCAGCCTCTACCTTTGTATGCATACTAGTCTCCCTCCTAAAACATTTATAAATTTTTATTAGAAAAACTCGCTACTCGCTTGTTCCTTGGACGAAGCGAGTTGCATAGTTTTACTTATGCGACTCTGAAAAGTAAACCATTTTCAAAAGTGGAATCTAACATTCTACACAGTTTAAAAGTTTTATACTTTTCTATAAGCTAAAATAAAAAAGCTTTTCCAACCTCTGCCTCCACAATTAATACAATGGAACGCAGGGGTGAAAAAGCTTTTAGTAACTTTATCACGGTACCACCCTGATTCATGATATTTTCGCAAATATCACCTTTGGAACAACAAATCTATTGTTCATTTTTGTAACGAGTATTACTACTCGGTCGATCCTACTAAAATTCATTTTTCAGATCAACGCTCAGAGGGGATGTCGCAAAAGGAGGTATTACCGGTTCGCAGCAACCACCGGCTCTCTGAAAATACGGATTCCTTCACTTTTTCCTCGTCAACGCCTTTAAAACTATTAAATTTTCATAATTCCACCCGTACTTGCATTCGTTACAAGTTTGGCGTATCTCGCTAAGTAACCTTTTTTAATTTTCGGTTCAGGTTGTTTCCAATCTGCTTTACGTTTTGATAGCTCCTCTTCAGAAACTTTTAAATTTATCGTTCTGTTCGGTAAATCGATGGAAATAATATCTCCATTTTCAACGAAGGCAATTGGTCCGCCTTCTGCCGCTTCAGGTGAAATATGTCCGATGGAAATACCTCTTGATGCTCCGGAAAATCTACCATCTGTAATAAGAGCAACTTTTGTTGATAATCCACGGCCTGCAATTGCAGAAGTAGGTGCTAACATTTCCGGCATTCCCGGACCACCTTTTGGTCCTTCATAACGGATGACAACAACATGCCCTTCTTTTACAGTTCCTTCATCGATACCTTTTTGTGCCTCTTCTTGAGATTCAAATACGATTGCTTCGCCTTCAAACGTCTGAATGGATGGATCCACTGCACCAACTTTAATGACTCCTCCATCTGGTGCAATATTTCCGTAAAGTACGGATAATCCCCCAACTGGACTGTATGGATTATCTACTCGTCGAATAACTTTATCGTTTAGTATCTCTGCATCTTTTACATTTTCATATATTGATTTTCCTGTAATTGTTAAACGATCTGGATGGATTGCACCTTCTATATTGCACAATTCCTTAATAATGGCATTAACACCACCTGCTTCATGTACATCTTGCATACTGTAATCTGATGCAGGACTGATTTTCGATAAATAAGGAACACGTTGAGCAATTTCATTCACTCTTTTTAAGTCATAATCTATCTCTGCTTCATTGGCGATTGCTAACACATGCAGTACTGTATTAGTGGAACCACCCATTGCCATATCAAGAGCGAACGCATCATCAATTGCTTCTTTTGTAATAATATCTCTAGGACGAATATCCTTTTTCACCATTTCTACCAGACTTTTTGCAGCTTCTTTTATTAAATTTTTGCGTTCATCTGAAGTTGCAACGATTGTTCCATTCCCCGGTAGTGCCAATCCGAGCATTTCCATAATCGTATTCATTGAATTAGCAGTGAACATTCCAGAACAAGATCCACAAGTTGGACATGCACTCATTTCGATCTCTAATAGCTCTTCCCTTGTCATTTTTCCTGACATAAGTGAGCCTACTCCTTCAAAGACAGATGCAAGAGATAGTGGTTTCCCATCTTTTGTTCTACCTGCTTCCATCGGACCTCCTGAAACAAATACGGAAGGGACATTCGTTCTAGCTGCCGCCATTAACATACCTGGTGTAATTTTGTCACAGTTTGGTATATAAAAAACTCCATCGAACCAATGTGCATTTATAACTGTTTCTGCTGAATCCGCAATAATCTCTCGACTTGGGAGCGAGTATCTCATTCCGATATGCCCCATTGCTATTCCGTCATCGACACCAATAGTGTTAAATTCGAATGGAATTCCACCTGCTTCACGAATTGCTTCTTTTACAACATCTGCAAATTGCCTTAAGTGTACGTGACCTGGAATAATGTCTATATAAGAGTTACAAACACCGATAAACGGCTTATCTAAATCTTCTCTTTTTACCCCTGTCGCATAAAGTAAGCTCCGGTGAGGTGCACGGTCCACTCCTTTTTTGATCATATCGCTACGCATTTATATCTCCTCCAACTACTTTTACACCGCTTGAATTTTTTCATTCGGATAAACTTTCACTCCGTCACTTGTAACTGCTTTACGAAAATCTTCAAGCAATTCTTTCGTATAAGGACCTGGAGTACCTTCGCCAATTGTTCTACCATCTACTTTGACAACGGCGATGACTTCTACGGCAGTACCAGTTAAAAATACTTCATCTGCTGTATAAACATCATGTCTCGTAAAGACCTCTTCCCTTATGTCAAACCCTTTTTCTTTTGCTATATCGATAATCGCATTTCGCGTAATTCCTTCTAACGCTCCAACATAACCTGGAGGTGTTTTAATAACATTTCCTTTTACGATAAAAATGTTATCAGCGGAACCTTCTGCCACATATCCTTGGTCGTTAAGCATTAAAGCTTCTCCAACCCCAGCTAAGTTAGCTTCAATTTTTACAAGGATGTTATTTAAATAGTTTAGCGATTTTACTTTCGGTGATAATACATCCGAACGATTTCTTCTGCTAGCTACTGAGACAATGTCTATACCACTCTCATACATTTCTTTCGGGTATAGTGCTAATTGTTCTGCAATAACAATGACTTGCGGATTTTTACAAGTGAATGGGTCAAGACCTAAATTCCCAACACCTCTTGAAACGACAACTCGTATATATGCATCTTTATATTCGTTTTTTCTTAACGTTTCAACGATAATTTCTGTCATTTCCTCTTTCGTCTGTGGTATCGATAACATGATCGATTTCGCAGAATCGTATAGGCGGTCAATATGCTCTTGGAGGCGGAATACATTCCCACTATAAACTCGTATTCCCTCGAACACTCCATCTCCATATAAGAAACCGTGATCGTAAACCGAAACTACCGCATCTTTTTTCGTAACAAATTTGCCGTCTAAATAAATCCATTGTTCACTCAAAGTGTTCTCTCCTCTCTTGATGATTCCACTTAATTACATAAACGCGTTAAAGTGTGTAATTTAAAAAAATATTTGTCATTTTTAACTAGATTAACTAGTTTGTTGATTTCTGAAAATTCTTTGATTGAGGACAATAATACGCCCGTTCAGCCTTAAGGTCAATAGGTTTTTAAAAATTTTTAGATAATTTAGATTTATCTGATATATAAGAAATCGCTTACATTATGATAACGATGCATGTTTGCGAGATTTTAAAATATTTTTGAACTTTTTAATGAAAACCCTTACATAAAAACTTCCATATCAATCTTAAAAATAGTTTCTGTTCTATGTTGTCTATACAAGATACCTTTATCTAAAGGAAAGAAAAAGAAAAGTTAGCAGCTACTTTCCTTTTTTAATAGATTAATAGTTATACTCCAGATTATTACAATGAATTTGAAGTTGTTTAACGGTACAATGTGAAAATCTTCTTTGGAACAGAGAGGCAATATATTCACCCGTTCCTTTTGGGGCAAACGTTAATATCGTTGGCCCAGCACCACTAATAACCGTTGCGATAGCTCCCGCTTCTTTCCCCAAATTACGCGCTTCCGTTAACTCTGGTATTAACGGAAGTCGATGCGGTTCATGAAAACGGTCCTTCTCCATCATTTTTCCTGCTAATTCGTAGTTTTCAGTAAGCAGCGCAGCAATTAAAACATTGGCTACTGCACTACCTAATACTGCTTCTTCTCTAGTAAGCTGTTCTGGCAATACTTTTCTAGCAACTTCCGTTTTCACTTCATACGGCGGAATAGTCACCACAATATCTATGTTAGGCTTTGGTAACTGAACGATTTCAACTACCTCTCCAATAGATACACCTGCTACTAGCCCTCCAAAAATACATGCACCAATATTATCAGGATGTCCTTCTATTTCGTTACCAATTAACAGTTTCTCCTCAAGAGTCAACTCTAACTGAGCAAAATAATTCGCCACTTCAATTCCAGCAGCAATTGCAGCTGCACTACTTCCAAGTCCACGAGCAAGAGGAATTTCACTATCAATGACGATATGCAAAGGCGGAAGGACCGCGTTATAGCGCTCAGCTGTTAGAGTAGCAACTTGATAGATAAGATTCGTTTCGTCCGTTGGCAAGCTGATAAGTAACGGTGATCGGCATTCAATCTTCCAGTCGGAGGACCTTGTTATTTCAAGCGTTAAGTACAAATTTAAGGCTAGGCCTAAACTATCAAAACCTGGCCCTAAATTTGCTGTACTCGCCGGAAATTGTAAAGTTACGGACGTACTCATGCTGTAACGACTCCTTCAATAAATTGTGCCACTACTTTCTCATCGTTTGGTAATAATACTCGTTCTTTTTGAACTTGTTCCATTGCTGTTTGTGGGTCTTTTAACCCATTACCTGTTAACACCGCTACTACTGTAGCACCTAACTGGATTTCTCCAGATTTAAGCTGTTTCATCACACCAGCAATAGAAGCACAAGAAGCAGGTTCCGCAAATACACCTTCTTCTTTCGCAATTAACCTGAAGGCTTCTAGTATTTCATCATCGGTAACTAAGTCGATTTTTCCACCTGATTCGTCTCTTGCAGCTACCGCGTATTCCCAGCTTGCTGGATTACCAATTCTAATTGCAGTTGCTATCGTTTCTGGCTCTTCAATTACTTCGTTTTTCACAATGGCTGCTGCTCCTTCTGCTTCAAATCCATGCATTTGAGGCAGTCCTGTGCTATATTTTTCGTTATATTCTTTGAACCCTTTCCAATACGCTGTAATATTACCAGCATTTCCTACAGGTATAGCTAAAACATCTGGTGCTTTTCCTAATTGATCACATATTTCGAACGCTGCGGTTTTTTGTCCTTCAATACGATAAGGATTAACGGAATTTACGAGCGTTACCGGAGAGCGTTCACTAATACTTCTAACCATTTTTAATGCATCGTCGAAGTTCCCTTCAATCGCAACAATTTCTGCTCCGTACATGACTGCTTGCGCCAATTTCCCCATTGCGATTTTCCCTTCCGGTATGACGATAATTGCACGCATACCAGCTCTTGCTGCATAGGCAGCGGCAGCAGCGGACGTATTTCCAGTTGATGCACAAATAACAGTACTACTTCCTTCCTCTTTTGCTTTTGCTACTGCCATAACCATTCCACGATCTTTAAATGACCCCGTCGGATTTGTTCCTTCCGTTTTTACATAAAGATCGATTCCTAATTTTTTCGATATATTTTTTAATGGAATTAATGGTGTATTTCCTTCCATCAACGAAAGCTCAGGAGTATTATTTGTTACAGGTAGAAACTCTTTATATTGTTTTAATAATCCTTCCCACTTCATTTTTGTCCCCCACCTTCAACTAAGTAAAGACTTTTCACTGCGTTCACTACAGGAAGATCACTCAATTTCGCTAGTACATTTTCATAGTTTGCGAGAGATGCTCTATGAGTTACAATGACAATTTCGGCTAACCCTTTTTCATCAAGAGGTAGCTGCAATATTTTCTCAAAACTGATTGAATTATCGGAAAACAGTTGAGTTAAACCAGCAAAGACTCCAACTTCATCAAGCACATGTAATCGAATAAAATATTTCGCATAACGTTCGTCTGCTGATTTTAATTGGCGACTGAATTGAGGTGCAAGCACACTTCGCCCATTAACTCCGAGTCGCATATTTTTTACAACTGTTAACAAGTCACTTACGATAGAAGTGGCTGTTGGTAAACTACCTGCTCCTGGACCATAAAACATCGTCTCTCCTACCGCTTCTCCATAAACATAGACAGCATTGTACTCATTGTTTACGGATGCTAGAGGATGACTATTATCTAAAAATGTCGGTTGGACACTCACTTCCGCTCGGTTGTCTTCCTGCTCAGCATATCCGATTAACTTCATCGTGTAACCAAGCATATTTCCGTATTTTAAATCTTCTTGTGTTACGTTTGACATCCCTCGGACAGATACATCTTCAAGCTCAATGTCCATAGAAAAAGCTAAGCGTGATAAAATTGCCATTTTACGAGCTGCATCAAGACCTTCTACGTCAGAAGTTGGGTCACTTTCAGCAAAACCTAAATCTTGCGCTTCTTTTAAGACGGAATCGTATGCTAAACCTTCTTTCGACATCTTCGTTAAAATGTAATTAGTCGTCCCGTTTACAATTCCCATCATCTTCTGAATTTTGTCCGAAGCGAGTCCTTCTGTTAGTCCACGAATAATCGGAACCCCACCCGCAACACTTGCTTCATAAAATAAATCACATCCATTGTCTACTGCTATTTTTTGTAGCTCAGAGCCATGAAGTGCAATTAAATCTTTATTTGCTGTTACAACTTGTTTTTTTAATTGAAGAGCGTCGATTATGTAACGACGTGTTTCCTCTACTCCTCCCATCACTTCTACAACAACATCAATTTCTGGGTCATTAATTACTTCGTATGGGTCAGTTGTTAACAAAGAACGATCAACGTCTACATCTCTTTCTTTGTCTACATTTTTTACTAACACTTTTTTTATAGATACCGAGCAGCCAACTTGATGGAAAAGCTGTTCTTGTTGACGTTGAATCATTTTAACTACACCCGTACCAACAGTTCCTAATCCTAATAAGCCTACATTTACATTTTCTCTCATTTCCTATCACCCCGATGTACTTTTGTGGTATACACTTGTTTTTATATAGTAGACATTATATAACTTACTTTTCAGCTTTACAACCTATTATTTTCAAAAAATAGTTTTTTATTTTTGTAAATAGCAAAAAAAGCCTGCTCCAACAGGAAACAAGCTTTGAAAATTTTTATATGATTGTATTAAGTAACTACTAAACTCTGAAAATGGAAATATGCTCTTGTAGTTCTTGAGCCATGTGACTTAGGGCGTTAGCCGATGCTGCTATTTCCTCCATCGATGCGTTTTGCTCTTCAGCTGAAGCTGCAACCATTTGAGAATTATGTGCTGATTTTTCAGAGACGTTTGTAATGTCAGCCATTTGCTGTACCATTTGTTCCGTACTTGTACTTACTCTTTCTGCAATTGCTGATACATCTTCTGCTTGTGAGGTTATACCTGCAATCATTGTTCGTATTTCTTGAAATGATTTTCCCGTTTCGTTTACTTTTTCAATCCCAACTTTGACCGAGTTAGTACCAGCATTCATAGAAAGGGAAACTTGATTAATTTCTTCCCTGACCTTTTCAATTACTACACGAATTTGTTCTGTAGCATCATTCGATTCTTCCGCAAGCTTCCTTACTTCATCTGCAACGACAGCGAATCCTCTTCCATGCTCACCAGCACGCGCTGCCTCGATTGCAGCATTTAGTGCTAATAAATTCGTTTGACTAGCTACTTTCGAAATGACATCGACAATTACCCCGATTTCACGGGAACGTTCACCTAAACTACTAATAATAGTAGCGATTTCTGATACACGCTTTTGAACGATACTCATTTGCGCTACCGTATCCATGACAATTTTATTGCCTTCTTCTGCTTTTTCGTTCGTTTCTGCACTATAGTTTGAAACGGTTACAATGGAGTTCGATGCCTGCTCCATTCCTTTCGCAATATGTATAATAGATTCATTAGCTGTTAGAGCGCTTTCCACTTGATTGTCAGAACCTGCCGCAATTTCTTGAATCACTTCCGTTATTTGTTCTGCTGCTTTCGAAGTTTGCTCTGAGCTTGCTAGTAGCTGTTGGGAGGAGGAAGCAACCGTCTCGGAGGCAACTAGTACTTTTCTAATTAAGTTTGCTAAATTCGTTCCCATCGTATTAAAAGATAAGGCTAAGTCCCTTATTTCATCGTTCGTTTTCACTTCTATTGGATCAATCGTTAAATTTCCTTCTGCTACCTCTTTCATTCCTTTATTCACAATCTCTAACGGTTTCGTAATCATCCGAGCTACTACAAATGCTATCGAAAGCCCTATTATTAAACCTACTAAAAGGAAAATAGCACCTTCTACAAATGAAACAGAGGATAATAACATAATAAATATCCCTTGTACTAGCACTACGGTGATAAAACCAGCGTAGAGCTTCTTAGCTACCGTCCATCTAAAATTTTTCAATAGTTTCGACCCCTCTATCCTTTTTTAATAATTTATAAGGACACTATATACCAACTTTTTTCCTATTTATTTCATCATAAAACAAGCTAATAATCATTTCAATAATATTCAGACAAATTACATTAAGAAACGGAAGCATTCTACATTTTGTGAAACTTTTCCTTATTTGTTACGTATGTAATGATGAAAGGAAGGTGCGAAAATGAAAAAAATTTGCATGAGTTCTTTATTTTTACTTTTACTCGTTATGACCTTTCCTACAAAAGGGTTTGCAGTCGATTATTCTATTACAAATGTAGAAATTGATGCGTACTTACAAGATAACGGCGATGTTTATGTTATGGAGCTGCATACATACGAATTTAGGGGAGATTTTAATGGCATCACCAGAGAAATCGTCCCTAAAGAAGGTGCTCGCATTCAACAAGTAACAGCATCGGAACAGGAAAACACATTACATGTGGAACGAGAAGAAAATGTATACAAAATACATCGAGCTGGGAACGACGAAACGATCACCTTTACGATTACTTATACAATTGAAGGTGCTGTCGATGTTTACGAGGACGTCACACAGTTTTATTGGCCATTTTTTGATAGTAGAAATGAGTCTACTTACGAACATCTAGTTATTACGGTTCATCCTCCGCAACCTACCGATGATGTAATAGCTTTCGGATATGATACTGCGTATAATACAGAACAAATTCAGGATTCAGGAGTGGTCGTATTCCAATACGAAAAAGTTCCTAGAAGAGAAAATGGGGATATTCGCGTTGCCTATCCTTCTAGCCTCTTTCCGGCTACAACGGGAACGAATACCGGTACGTTGAGACAACAATTATTGGCGGAACAACAGGAACAAGTTTTAGCAGCGATTGAAAGAGAAGATAAGAAAGAAACACTATCTTCTATTGCAGCAATTGGCCTCCCAGTTGTTTCAATGCTTCTATTATTTTTATTTTTACGAGATTATTTGTTGATGAGAAACCAATTAGCTTCAGTAAAGAGAGAACATCCATCATTTAACACATTACCTCAACAAAAATTAAGTATGCCAGCTGTTTTCTATTTTACAAACTTTAAAGTATTAAATGAGCATGCAATGGCTGCTTCGTTACTAGATTTAATCCGACAAGGGTATGTGCAAAAAAGTGGGAATGATACATTTACAGTTACAAATAAATCTCCAAAGCTTCATCATGAAACCATATTAATAGAATGGCTTTTTTATAAAATTGGTAACGATGGTACGTTTCATTTTAACGACTTGAAAGATTACACGAAGGATGAAAATAACCATGATAAGTATCATGAATTTCAATCCGAATGGCAAGGTGCAGTAAAAGAAGAAGTTAACCAACATACGCTTTATCATAATAAAACAAAGTATAGCTTGTCATTGATATTAATAAATCTTCTACTTTTACCGTTTTTGTTTTATTTTCCTACCTACGAATTGTATAGTGCCTTTATTGTAACGATTGTGTTGTTTTTGACCGTTCTAATATACGCGATATCGTATCGACCAAAAACATTTGAAGGTGCTAGTATTCACTACAGTTGGAAAGTGTTTAAAGAGAAGTTTTTAGAGGTAACGAAGCAAGATTGGACGCACTGGACAGAGGACGAGAAAATGCGAGCCTACATTTACGGGCTCGGTATTAACAATAAAAGATTAACCGAAAAGCATAAAGAATTTATTGAAGCTTTCACTACACCAACATTAACTGGAAGGCATTCGAGCACTAGCTACCAATCTTTATATATGTTAGGCGCACTAACTTCTAACAATTTTCATTCTGCTTCGAGCGCTACAAGTGACAGTTCTAGCAGCAGTTCATCCTCTTATAGTAGTGGCGGAACTGGTGGTGGCGGTGGTGGTTCTGGGGCGTTTTAAATGAAGTGTATTTTTAAAAAAGTAGGGGAAACGACTTTGTTTCTCCTACTTTTTTTGTATTGGCATTTGATACTGCTTAAAAAGGGTTGGCCGGTGGAGGCTAGTTCCAATTTTATTGCGGTAACACGCAGTTTATTTGCGATAACCACTGTTTATTTGCGGTAACACGCAGTTTATTTGCGATAACCTCTGTTTATTTGCGATAACACGCAGTTTATTTGCGATAGTCAATCTTTTGGACCGCATCTACTTTTATATAGACTGTTCCCCTTTTTTTCCATTAATAGAATAACTAACCGAGATTTCCGCACTTAAAGAATGGGACACGGAGCAATACGTATCTTTGGATAACTTAATGGCTCGCACTACTTTATCTTCAGGAAGCTCTCCTTCTAACGAGTAGTGAATATGTACTTTCGTAAACTTTTTAGGATGATCGTCCGCTCGTTCTCCTTCTACATCCATTGTAAATCCAGTCGGCTCTAAGCGCATTTTATGTAAGATCGAGATAATGTCAATACCGGTACAGCCAGCTACCGCATTTAATAATAGTTCTGTCGGTCTTGGTCCACTATTTTCTCCCCCAACTTCAGGGGCTGCATCCATTTTTAATTCATGACCAGATGGTGTTACACTTCCGAAAGCCATTTTGCCTTCCCAATTAATCGTTGTTTTCATTCCAATCATTCCTTTCGTTCATATACTATCCATTACTATTTCCAATTGATTCCTTAATTATTTTAAAAGTAATCTGTGGCTAAATTTATGTCAAACATTTCGCCTTGAGAAATTAAGGAAAAGGGGCTGTCCAATAAATGCCAAATTAGTGGAGAAACCTTATTGTTTTCCCACTTGTTTGTATGAATTTCATTCAGATAGTAGGGTAGTTTACAGTGTTCGTTCTCAATTAATAGAATGAAGCCAACATCCGTGAAAACTACACATAATGGAAAATCTGTACTATGAACTAATGAGGTTTTAGAATCCTTATAAGGAGTAAGGAACAAAAAAAGTCCTAAAAGTCAGTCTTTACTGACTTTTAGGACATCCCAACTTTTCGTTATGCCGCGTTCTTAATCGGAACTTTCTTTTTGTCCTCAGGAATAATTAAATTCAATATGAGGACTGCTAAAGCACCTACTGCCGTACCAGAAGATAATACGTAGTTGGCTAAATCCGGCATACTATATAAAATTTCAGAAGGCATTACTGTTACACCAATTGTTAATAGAATTGGTAAACCGATAACAATCATATTTCGATCATCTAATACAACGTGTTGAATTACTTTAAAGCCGTTCATCGCAATAGTGATACAAACTACACCAAAAATTCCATTAATAACTGGGGCAGGTACGCAAGTTATTAATGCCGATAGTTTAGGAAGAAGACCTAGTAAAACTAATATTCCTCCTGCAGCTAAAATAGCGACACGACTAGCAACACCAGTAATGGCAATTAGACCAGCGTTAGAAGAATAACCTGTCATCGGCGTTCCACCAACTAAAGATCCTACAAAACAACCTAACCCCTCACCGAAAGAAGCTTTGTTTAATCGTTTATCTGTTAATTCACTATCCGTTACTTTTGATACGACGAACCAAGTTCCTGTTGTTTCTACTAAAATAATAAAATAAATAAATACCATAATTAAAATTGCATTTAAATCAAATACTGGAGGTCCAAAAGGCATTAATTTTGGTAACGAGAACCAAGCTGCATCTGCAACTGGAGAAAAATCAACTCTTCCATAAAAAGCGGCCGTAATCGTTCCTACAACGATTGCTAAAATAACAGAAACTAATCGGAAAAACGTCCCTAATCCTTGCTGCTTTTTCCCTAATAACATACAAAGGATAAGAACAGCGACCGTAACAATTGCTATCATCGCATTATCTCCTAAATTACCTGGAGAAGAATAAATACTTTTAAAAGGAACTGGCATTAAAGAAATCCCTACGATTACAATAACTGTTCCACCTACCAAAGAGGGAATAATTCTTTTTACTACTTTCGCAAACCATTTTAATGGATATCCAATAATAGCAATTAATATTGCGCCGGGAATTAAACTACCAGCTATTGCTCCTAAGCCCAACTTTCCACCAATTGCCGCTAATGCACCAATCGGAACATATGACGGACCTTGCACTACTGGTAACCTCATACCAAAACCAGTTTGAATTAACGTTCCTAACCCAGCTGCAAGAAAACACATTTGAATAAAGAAAGTAGTATTTTGTGTATCGAGTGCTAATAATCCAGCAATTATTATTGGAGCAATGTATAAATCCATCGCAAGAACGTGCTGTAAGCCAAGTATTGTCGCTTTACCTGGGCTAAGTTTATCATCTACTCCAACGATGAGCCCGTTATTTTTCTCTTCTGTCTTCATCTCGTAATTGTCCCCCTAAATGTGATTCAGTTTTTCGATAATTTGTATTATAGAAGTTAAAATTAGTTTTGTAAATATAAAATACGTATATTTTATTAGATAATATAATTATTGTTCGTTTTTTAATTGACTAACGAACAATTTTAACTTAACATAATGTTAAATCACAATGTATATAAGGAGAAAAGCGAATGTTAGTTAAAGACCCAGTATTACAAAAAGAGTGGATTGTAGCTTGTATTTCTGAAGAAGTAAGCGATAAACCTATATCTGTTACTATTTTAGGAGAGCGTATCGTTCTATTTAGAAATGAAGAAGGCGTTCATGCTTTCAAAGATCTTTGCATTCATCGAGGTGCAGCACTATCTTTAGGTTGTGTAAAGGACGGAAATTTAGTATGTGCGTATCACGGATGGGAATATAACTCAAATGGAGATTGCGAGAAGATTCCTCAACTTCCAGAAGGACGAAAAATTCCAATGAAAGCTAAAGCAATTAAATATCATTGTGCGGAAAAATACGGATTTATTTGGGTAAATTTATCGACTGATGATAGTACATTTTTTGATTTTCCTGAGTGGGAGAATGAAGATGTGAGAAAAATTATGTGGGGACCAACTTCAGTAAACGCTAACCCACCTAGAATAGTAGAAAACTTTTTAGATGTTGGACATCTTGCATTTGTACACGGTGGTATTTTAGGAGTAGAAGATAAACCTGTTATCGAGGACTATGAAATGAATTGGGGAGAAAATAGTATTTACTCTGATGAGATTGCTATTTTCCAACCAGATCCTGATGGCTCAGGTCAATCAAAGTATGTGTATTACACGTACGAAATATTAAGTCCATTAACTGTTCGTTTTACTAAGAGAGATCCTGACACAGATAACAAGTTTACTATTTTGCTAACCGTTTCCCCTGTTGAAGAGAAAAAGTCGGTTGTTTATGGTATTCTTGCATTTAACTACGATACGAATACATCTGACGAGGAAACAATTGCTTATCAGGATATGATTTTTGCTCAAGATAAACCTATTGTAGAAAATCAAAAACCTGAAGATCTACCGCTAGACTTACAGGTGGAGCTTTCATTGAAAAGTGACCGTGTAAGTATCGCGTATCGTCAATATTTGAAAAAATTAGGCGTTGTTTTAGGAACTGCATAAAGGAATTTTTTAAGGGGTCAGAAGATTACATTGACCCCTTTTCACGTTTTTTCCCTATTATTATTTTTCTTTCTTCTCTACTATCCTGTTAACAATCCTCTTGCTTAATCCCTTATTCTATTACGTTTGCTACTTTTTGCTTTTCCATCTGCCATATTACGATAAAATAAAGACCTAGGCCAACAGGTAAAATAAGCGCCGTTAAGATTAGTTTAGTTTCTTCTGATAAGGAAGTTAATCCGATGATTACTTCAGGAACAAAAAGAATTAATGGTAGTACAATCGGCATCCACGTTTTAGACCATAGTGCTATGGCGATGAATACGACTATAGAAAAAATCGCAGCTATTACATTAATCGTCGGACCAAATGTAAAAATCGGAGTTTCTATTGCATCGTTTAAAAATAGTAACCCGACAAACAGTGCCATTGGGATTCCACCGATTAGACAATATAACGTCCATTCTTTTACTTTTGATAGTTTGTTACTAGATAAATATTTGATTGCAACTGTAGACACCAAGAGTACAAACAAAAAGATAATCGGATATCCAACTAATTGTAAAACAGAATAGGCTAATCCACCTCGAATAACATCCCCTAGTAAAATATAGGAAAAGGCTCCTAAAAAGATAATCGGAATGAACTTTAATATTCCCCCAATATCTAGCGGCATTTCTTTTGCAATTTGTTCCATATATTCCTTTGGCGTTTGCCCGACTATGTCCTCTACATTTTTACCGTCTTTTTCTGCTTCCACTAAATGATCTTCTAATTCACTAATTATCTCTTCAATTTCTTGTTCCTTTTTACCACTTGCAATTAAATAAGCTCTTAAATTTTGTAAAAACTCTTTACTTTGTTTCGATACTTTCATCACTACTCATCCTCCTTTAAAAGGTTATTAACTCCGCTCGAAATCGCATCCCAACGCAATTTAAACTCTTCTAGCTCTTCTTTTCCTTTGGCTGTTAAAGAATAATATTTTCTTTTCGGACCACCTGATGGAAGTTCTTTCTGAGTTGTTATAACAAGGCCCTCTTTTCTCATTCGTAATAAAAGTGGATAAATACTTCCTTCACTTACCATCGTAAATCCGTACTTGTTTAGTTTTTCTATCATTTCGTAACCGTACGTTTCCCCTTTTCCAATAACAGAAAGTAAACATCCTTCTAATATTCCTTTTAATATTTGACTTGTGGACACACTTTCCCCTCCCTCCACTAACTTGTTTTGCAATATAGTTGAACAAAAAAAGAGAACAACTATTTTGTTATGCAACATAGTTTGATAAAAAAAGAACATTTCACTACTTTGTATTACAATATAGTTTGACTATAACATTGTTAGAAATTTTTTACAAGTAATTTTCAAAAAAAAGAGAATCTGTCTATTACAGATTCTCTCCTATTCGTTACGCCCACCACATATCTGAAGGTTTTTCTTCAATGATGATGGAATTTAAGTTTTTAACTGCTCTTGCAAAGCCTTCTTCGATAGACATTAGTGGATCTTCGTGTTCAATACTCACTACGTAATCGTAGCCGTACGTACGTAATGCACTGATCATGTCGGACCATTCTTGAATACTATGTCCGCAGCCTACTGAACGGAATGTCCAAGCTCTCGTTTGTACTTCTCCGTACGGTTGCATATCAACTAATCCATACATATTAACGTTCTCTTGATCAATGTACGTATCCTTCGCATGGAAGTGATGGATTGCATTTGCTTTTCCTAAAATTTTAATCGCCGCAACTGGATCAATTCCTTGCCACCATAAATGACTCGGATCTAAGTTCGCACCAATGGCATCACACGTTTCTTCACGTAGTTTTAGTAAAGTGTATGGAGTATGAACTAAAAATCCTCCATGCAGTTCTAGGCCAATTTTGACGTTATGGTCTTTCGCAAATTGCCCCATCTCTTTCCAATAAGGAATTAACTTTTCTTCCCATTGCCATTTTAATACATCCGCATACTCTGTTGGCCAAGGTGTAACAGGCCAGTTTGGATATTTTGCTTCTTCATGGTCACCAGCTGTTCCAGAGAAACAGTTGACAACAGGTACGCCCATTAAATTAGCTAGTTGGATAGATTTTTTCAGTGCGATATGTGATTCTTCTGCAAAAGACTTCTCAGGTGAGATTGGGTTACCGTGACAGCTAAACGCACTAATTTGTAAACCACGAGAAGTTACCTTTTCTAAGTATTCGTTGCGAAGCTCTTCACTTTCTAATAGTGCATCGATATCGCAATGCGCATTTCCAGGGTAGCCACCTGTCCCAATTTCTACAGCATTCACCCCTGCGTTTTTTACATAGTCTAGCATTTCATCTAAGTTTTTTTGAGAAAATAAAACGGTAAAAACACCTAACTTCATGTATGAAAACCTCCCTTTTATAGCTTTACACTTTTTCCTGTTTCACTACTTAAGTAAATGGCATCAATTATTTGAGAAACTTGCAGTGCTTCCTCTGGCTTCACTACGAGTTCACTTTTTCCTAAGCAAGCTTCCACAAAGTTTGTTACTTGTGCTACTCCAGGATTTTCTTCACCTGGAATCCAGTCAGCTTTACTACTTACTAACATGCCGTGCTTCACTTGATTCAGTTCCAATGGAAAAAGGTCAATTCCACCTTTTTCACCTGAAATACTAACACCTTCTGAATCTTCTTTTATATTGGCCGCCCAAGAAGTTTCAAACAACATCGTTGCTCCATTATCAAACCGAATGTACGCTGTAACGTGATCATCTACTGAAAACGTCTCATGATTAAAGCTTCCCCACTGATTCACTTGGTTCGGCATTTTACTTAAACGGTTGTACGATTGACCAACTACTTCAACCGGTTTTGGATTCCCCATTAGCCAAAGAGATAAATCTAAGAAATGACAGCCCCAATCAATTAAGCTGCCGCCACCTTGTAGCTCTTTATTTGTGAAAACTCCCCAACCAGGAACTTTTCTTCTTCTCATCGCATGAGCTCGAGCCACGATTGGCGCACCAATTTCATTTTCTTCTATCATCCTTTTTGCCGCTTGTGCATCTTTCGTAAATCGATAGTGGAATCCGATTCCTAACACTTTTCCAGTTCTATTAGCAGCTTCAAGCATTGCGGCTGATTCTTCAGCACTCATTGCCATCGGCTTTTCACATAACACATGAACACCAGCTTCTAACGCTGCAATCGTCATTTCAGCATGAAATTTGTTTGGTGTACAAATTGTTACGGCGTCTACTTCTTTAAGAAGATCGGTGTAATCGGAGAACACTTTTTCAATTCCAAACTCTTCAGCAACCGCTTTCGCTGCATCGATATTTACATCACAAACAGCCTCGAGTGTTACTAGATCAGATATTTGTTGGTAGGCAGGAATGTGGCGGCCACGAGCGATACCGCCCGTGCCGATAATTCCCATTTTTATTTTTGTCATTTTAACCACCACTTAAATTCTAGTTATTTGTTTCGTTTCATTAGAAGCAAGCGCAGCTAATACGACTTGTAAAGATTTCATTCCTTCTTCACCCGAAACTGGAGGCTCTACATCATTCACGATAGAAGTAATAAATTGGTCTACTACTTGAGAGCTCGTTTGTCCGCCAGATTCATTCGTTTGAATGCCACCTAGCTCATATTTCACGACTTCACCATTTTTATATTGAACAATTACGGAGTTAACTGGGTCATCTTCTAGACGAACGATAGCATTTTCCGCATAAATAATAGTAGCGTTATCCTCTTTCGATACGTAAGACCAGCTAGCTGCTAATGTACCTATAATACCGCTTTCTGTTTTTAAAACACAAACAGCTGTATCATCCACATCTGCATTTTCTTTTGCACTAGTTTCTACGAACGCACCAACTTCTACAAACTCTTCTCCTAAAATGTAGCGTAAAAGGTCTGTTTTATGAACACCTAGGTCACCCATCGCACCGATGAACGCTTGCTCTTTTTTAAAGAACCAGCTATTCGCTCCATCTACACTCCAACCTTCTGGGCCTCCATGACCGAAAGCAGTACGGAAGCTATAAATTTTTCCAAGCTCTCCACTTGCAACTAGTTGTCTCGCTTTTTGGTGCGAAGGTACGAAACGTTGGTTATGAGCAATCATTAGTTTTTTATTACTTGCTTTAGCGGCTGCAATCATTTCCTCTGCTTCTTCTTTAGATGTTGCCATCGGCTTTTCACATAGTACGTGTTTACCTGCCTTTAATGCTGCAATCGAAACTGGAGCGTGTAAATAGTTCGGTGTACAAACACTTACTGCCTCCACGTCTTCATTAGCTAAAAGCTCTTCATAACTTGTATAAGCAGTTGCATTATATTTATCCGCAGTCTCTTGTGCTCTTTCCTCTACGATGTCACACACTGCAACAATTTCTACATTTTTATTGTTTGCATATTCCGGTAAATGACGGTGTTTCGCAATACTTCCACAACCAATTACTCCAATTTTCACTTTACTCATATGTCTAATCCCCCTGTTTAGTTCTTTGGTTTAATTTCTTCTAATGGCTTCGCGTTTCCATATACAGGATAAGAGCGTTTTGTCGGTGCCGCCCATTTTACGCCATTTTTAATAACTCGTTGAATTTCTTCGTTATGATAGGTCGGATACGTTTCATGTCCTGGTCGGAAGTAGAAAATCTTCCCGTTACCACGGCTGTAAGTGCATCCGCTTCTAAATACTTCTCCACCTTCAAACCAACTTAAAAATACAAGTTGATCTGGTGCTGGAATGTCAAAATGCTCTCCATACATTTCTTCACGATCAAGCTCAATGTATTCTCCAACACCTTCCACAATTGGATGGCTTGGGTCAACAACCCATAGTCTTTCTTTCTCGTCTGCTTCACGCCATTTTAAGTCACATGAAGTACCCATCAATGTTTTGAAAATTTTCGAGAAGTGACCAGAATGAAGTACGATAAGTCCCATTCCTTCCCATACACGTTTCTTCACTTTTTCCACAACTTCATCACTTACTTCATCATGTGCGATATGGCCCCACCAAATTAAAACATCTGTTTCATTTAAAACATCATCTGTTAATCCGTGTTCCGCTTCATCTAGCGTTGTTGTTCTCACTTTATAATCATCTTTTAAAAAGCTTGCAATTGCTCCGTGAATACCTTCTGGGTAAACGTCTCTTACTACCGGGTTTTTTTGTTCGTGACGGTGCTCGTTCCATACTGTTACATTAATCATGCTGTTATCGCTCCTTAGAATTAATTTATATTATATTTTTTAAGTAGTTAATGCTTATTTCAATACTCTCTAACGGTGTACGTCGGCTTTCATCTTGTTCCACAATCCACCATTTTACGTTTTGCTCTTTTCCTGTTTGGAGAATCGATTCCACATTTACTCCACCAGTACCAAGTTCAGCAAAAAATCTTTCATCATCTAACGTCATATCTTTTAAATGAACAAGCGGAGTTCTGTCACGATATCGGGTTAACCAGTCAACCGGATCCTCCCCAGCCTTCGTTAACCAATACACATCAAATTCTGTACTAACACTTGTTTCTTCAAGGATTGCTTCAAGTACTTTTCTACCATCACTCAATTTCTCTAGTTCAAAATCGTGGTTATGATAACAAAGAGTTAAGCCTTGCTCGTTACATTTTGCATTGGCGGTTTTTAAAAACGAGATTAATGAGTAATAATAATCTTCGTTTTGATTTTCTGGCATTATATAAGGAACTACAATATATTGGCTTCCTAATATTTTCTGTTCTTCTATCACCTTGTCCAAATTTTTCTCTAATTGTTCTAACGGGACATGGCTAGATGGAGCTTGAAGACCTAGTTCATCTAATAAGCTTTTTAGCTCGGTAACACTCATCCCTCCGTATCCGGCTAATTCTACGCCATCAAAACCAAGTTGAGCTACCTTTTTCAATGTTCCAACGAAATCTGCTTCTAATTCATTACGTAACGTATACAATTGAACTGCTATTGGGATACCTATAACATTTCACTCCTTTTCAACATAAGGATAAAACGCTTACATTTACGTACTCATCATAAAATAGATAGTATAAATTATAAATAGATAATATAATGGAAACATGCACTATTTTGCTATTTCTTTTTTATAATGAAAATAAGGACGAGAAAAAAATGAACACTTACATACGTTTTTGCGGTTATTCCTACCATACAAAAGGTTATCATTCCCAAGATACAGAACAATTAACAGGTTATCTTTTTCGCTTGCAAACGGAAGGGACAGGCGTTATTACGTTAAACAATGAAAAAATAGCGATTAAAAAAGGGGATCTTTTACTTGCCAAGCCAGGTGACCTATATGAATTAAATATTGAAGAAAATGAAAAGAGTGGGGATTATCATTTATCCGTATCAGGTGCTTGGGTCGATGAATGGTGGAATCGGTCTGAAAAACCTGCCATCTCTACTATTGATTTAGATGAGCGCTTACTAGCACTTTGGAGACATTTAACGATTGAAAAACGTCGACCTCTATCCGAAGAAAACCAAGAATTATCATCGTATTTAATGCAGGCGCTTTGTTTAACGTTAGAACGGGCTGTGAATGAAACGAAACAGTCTAAAAATAGGCCATACGCGGTTACAAGAATGTTAAGGTACATCGAAGAGCATGCTACTGTTGGATTAAAAGTAGAAGATGTAGCAAAACATGCCGGACTAAGTGTATCCCGAGCTGTTCATTTGTTTAAACAAATTGTTGGGAAGACAATGATAGAATATGCCCAAGAAATTCGCCTTTCCGCTGCAATCGATCAAATGAAATACACAACGATGACGTTAGAAAATATTGCAGAGAACTGCGGGTTCACTTCATACACGTATTTTCACCGTGTGTTTAAAAAGAAATATGGTATGTCTCCTGGTGAGTATCGAAGTAAATAAGAATATTAAGCCTATTTCTCGCAGCCTTTGTTTAATTCCAGAAAACAAACACATATTAAAAATGATTCTAGGAAAAAGGAGAAATAGAATGGAATACTTATCTCGTAATGAAATATTAAATGAATTACAAACCTCTCTTCCAGAGTATATTGAGAAATTCGATTTAGATTCAATTGGAATTTTTGAGGAGCATGGAGAAGGGGATCGATACTATTTAGGCTATACAGTATCAAAAGATGAAAAGACATATCATATTCATCTTCCTTATACGAAAAGTGAGGAAGGTAGTTTAACCCCTTTAGGAAACGAATGGACTGTCGAGACAGACGAACCGAATAATGAAGATCGACGCGGCTTCGACAGTTTAGAAAGTGTTTTTGAACAAATATGAGGTGAAAAGAAGTTTGGGACAAAATTAAGATAATCATTATAAAAAACGAACTATCGCAGAATTAGCGGAGGAAATATACGTAGACTCCTCGAAAAATGCGTCCGCATTTTTCTTCGTGCGATGTTTCGCTGTCGAAGCCTTCCTTGTCCTGCGGGAGGTAAGGCATAGGTGAGACCCCGCAGTGCGAAGCACGAGGAGGCTCACCAGCATCGAAAAGCGCAGGCGGCTCGCTCTGGTCCAATCAAACTGGAGCTTTCCCGCAGGAGATAAAGGAATCACGACGAAACGATAGTTGAGTCGATGATGACTTATCGTACGGAGGGAAAGTGAAGTTTGAGCAGGACCAAGCCGCCGGAACTAGACAAGCCCGCGGAAAGCGAAGTATATTTCCGGAGCGGGTTATTTCCACTCTACTATTTGTTCGTTTTATACTTTGATAAAAATAGTTACGTCCCAACCTCCTATTTTTAATATGCTATTTTTCGCTGTTTTAAAACTGCTTTTAAAATTGGAATTGTTAATAGGAACATGCAGAGTACGACTGGACCACTAACTATATATCCTAAACTTGGTTGATAGCCGTGAATATAAAATATAAAGCTAGTGATTCCAATTAACACTAATAGAAATAATTCAAATAGTAGCGTCATAGCGATAAATAGTAGATAAGGAATGACAATTCGTTTGTCTGATATATGTTGTAATGTTAAGCCTTCCCAGCATAAGTCTGCAAATCTAGTTATTGTTTTCAAAAAAATCACCTCATTGAACATGCTTATAAATTAGTATGTCCAATGAGGTGAAAATATATCTTTTTCTAGTAGATTTTTTAATCTACTCTATTAAATTGTAAACTTGTAATGTTCTGTTGCCTTCATCTCTTTTATAAACGCTACTAATAAATCTTTTGTTGCTAGAAGGTCTCTCGTATCGATCACTTCTGTTGAGGAGTGGGCGTATCTAGAAGGAATAGATAGAACTCCTGTTGGGATACCTTGATGTGCAAGGCTTAATTCACCTGCGTCTGTACCAATACCAGGGAATACTTCTATTTGGTACGTGATGTTTTGTTTCTCGGCAATTTCTTGTAAATGATTTTTCACTTTTTTATTTGCTATTAGGCTAAAGTCAATCGCTTTAATACCTGTTCCAGCACCTAACGCTAACGTATTGTCCATCATTTCCTCAGGCGTGTCACTAACTGCAGTCGTATCTAGCGCAATGGCTACATCGGCATTTACTTGATGGCCTATTACTCTGGCACCTCTTAAACCGACTTCCTCTTGAACCGTAAATGCTCCTACAATTTCACCTGCAAAATCGCTCTTTTCTAATTCTTCTAGCGCTTGAATTAACACGGTACAACCTGCACGATCATCAAACGCTTTTCCAACTATTCGATTTTCTGTTAAGTAGTCAAAGTGAGGGTACCAAGTAATCGAGTCCCCTACTCTTATCCCTAATTCTGCTACTTCTTGTTTCGTACTAGCACCAACATCAATATACAGCTTTTGATGTGCTCGTACTTTTTTCGGATCATCGTATTTCATCATATGTGCAGATATCGTTCCAATAACACCTGACCTTAATCCTTTATATGTATTAATTTGAACTCGTTGTGATAGTAGAATACGATCATCATGCCCCCCTAATTTTTCAAAGCGGATAAGACCATTTTCCTCAACCTTTTTGACGATAAAGCCTACTTCATCCATATGAGCCGCTACTACGATTGTTGGTCCAGATTCAGTTCCTTTTTTACGGACAATTAAATTTCCTACCCCATCAACCTGTACCGAATCTACTTTACCTTTTAAACGGTTCGCAATGTACTTTGCTACATCTTCCTCAAAGCCGCAAGGACCATGGATAGAAGAAAGTTCTTTTAAAATATTTTCCAAATTAAGCACCCCCAAATCGTTGTATTTTTCATTATAGTACAAAAATTGTTTCGTGTCTCTAATTACTTTAACGCACTAAAATATTTTTTGTTCCTATAGGTTTTAGATTGTAACACATAAAAAAACTGACTTTCTAATTAAAAGTCAGTCCATTTTTTTTATTTCATTTATTCTCTTGGGGACACCCCATTTAAAATAAGTCGAATCGTTTGCTCTGTTTCTACTTCGTCATCCCAATTTATTTCAGGGAAAAGTAAGTTTCGAGCTATGAGATACCCGAATATGCTAGAAACCGTTACTCTTATGATTGTACTTGCTGGGAGATCCACTAGCTGCCCTTTCCCTTTGTAATGATCTACTAAGTCTTCAAATCGAGTATATATTTTACTTGCGATATGTTTTTTAAACATTTTTTGTAATTCTGGTTGAAACGGAATTTCTTGTATTAAAATACGGAATAGCAATAAGTTTCTTTCGATAAAAGAAATTCTATTTTGAAACATCGCCCTCAAAAAATCTTCAAATTGCTCATAATCTTGATCAAGTACTTTTTTCATATCGTTAATGACAAAAGGAGCGATAAACTTAGCAATCATCGGTTCTACTATCGAATATAGAAGGTCTTTTTTCGTTTTATAATGGCGGAAAATCGTCCCTTCTGCTACCCCTGCTCTTTTCGCAATTTCACTTGTCGACGTAGAAGCAAAGCCTTTTTCGGCAAAAGACTCTATAGCCGCAACGATAATTTTCTTTTGTTTATCCGTTAATTGATCATCGTTTTCAAATATTTCTTCTATTAAATTATTTTGGTCGTTCATTGGTTACTCCTTATTATTCAGAATCATTACCACTATTGTAATAGATTTGAGCCAATAGGTGAAATGAAGACCGTTTATATTTTTCGATATTTCCTTAATGCAACAATATTTAAAAGCATGAACATAACAGAAAAACCACAAAGTGCGAGTAGTTCTAAATATATTTCATTAATGCTATATCCTCTAACCATCACGTCTCGTAACGCTTCGGCAGCATAATATAAAGGTGTAAAAGGTGCAATCCAATTTAACCAGCTCGAAATGGTCTCTAAGTTAAATAGGCCCGAGAAGAAAATTTGCGGAACGACGATGATTGGAATAAATTGAATCATTTGTAGCTCGTTATTAGCAAAAGAAGATAATAATATTCCGAGAGAAAGAGCCGTTAAAGCAAGCACTAAAATAATAAGAAGTAAATGAATGAAAGCTCCTTCCATTAACATCCCCAACACATATATCGCATATGCTGCAATGACGGTCGACTGGATCATCGTAAAAATACCAAATCCGATAATATAGCCCGCTACAATTTCCCATTTTTTTAACGGACTAGCCATTAACCTCTCTAACGTACCTGTCGTTCTTTCTCTTAAAAAAGAAACACCTGCTATTAAAAACACAAAGAAAAATACGAAGAAACCTAGCAATACTGGTCCAAAGTAATCAAATTGTCCCATATGTGCCGATCCATGTACAAATTCAACCTCTAAACTAGCAATCTCGTTGTCGGTTGGTTGTAATTTTTTTAAGGCTTTTTCTATTTGTTTCATTGTGACTCCATTAATAGTTGGGTCACTACCCTCTAACACTACTGAAGGTTGAATATTTATAAAATGAATATAGCTATCTATTTCTCTATTAAGTAAATCTTCTTCCGCGGCTTCCAATGTTTCGTATGTTTGAACCGTTGCATTTTCAAATTGTAATGGTGAGTTCATAGCAGGGGGTACATTTATTAGTCCAATTTTCGGAACGTACTCATCCCCGTTAAATACTAAATGTAGCATCGTTAATACTAAAATCGGTGCGAATAGAAGTAATGCAATCGTTCGTTTATCGCGAATGATTTGCCGTAATATTCGTATCACTAACGCTCTCACCCTCATGAACGAGCACCTCCATATACTAAAAATGCTTCCTCGATTGATTTCGAATTAGTAAGTATTTTTAATTGTTCTGGCGTGTCGACCGCGATTAACAGACCATCTCGGAGCATGCCTAATCGGTCACATTTTTCTGCTTCATCCATGACGTGCGTCGTGACGATAATCGTTGTTCCTTGATCCTTTAGCATCTGAAATCCTTGCCAAATACTCTTTCGTAAGACAGGATCGATTCCGACAGTCGGCTCATCTAAAATTAGTATTTCTGGGCTGTGTAATAGGGCAATCGCTAACGAAAGTCTTCTTTTCATCCCTCCTGAAAAGCTAGAAATATTTTTTTTCGTATGATCGGTTAAGTCGACAATTTTTAATACCTCTTCCATACGGTGTTGTAGTCGGTTTCCTTTCAAACCATATAACGTTCCGAAAAACTCTAAGTTCTCTTTCGCTGTTAATTCTCCATACAAAGCGTCGGATTGTGCCATATATCCAATCCGTTCCATTAATTTAAGAGAAGGCATTTTTTCATGAAAAAGAAATACTTCTCCACTTGACGGAATTTCCAAGCCAACTAGTTGCTTAACTAGTGTCGTTTTGCCAGCACCTGAAGGTCCTAACAAACCAAAAATTTCACCTTTTTGAATTTGAAGTGAAATATCCTTTAGCACTGCCTGCTTACCGAACGCCATCGAGACATTTTCAATTTGCACAACACTTTCTTCCGTACTCATCCTATTCACCTCTGACTTTTTAAATAAAAGTGAGTAATCACTCATTATTTTCATCATAAACGTTTTTTCAATGTCTGTAAAGTGAGTAATCACTCATTTGTTGAAATGTAAAAAGGGGCAGAACAGTATCTGACCCTTTTTACTACTTTTTATCGAACATTCATTTCCTTCGGATGCTTCCCTCTACGTCTATCTTTATTGATTGCATTTATTTTTTCCATCTCATCTAAAGAAAGTTCAAAGTCAAACACGTTAAAGTTTTCTTCGATTCGAGAAGGCGTTACTGATTTAGGAATAACAATCGTGTTATTTTGCAAGTGCCAACGTAACACTACTTGAGCAGGAGACTTTTGATGTGCTTCGGCAATTTGCTGAACGACTTCATCTTTTAACACTTCTCCACCTTGCTCTAGTGGACTCCATGCTTCTACAAAAATATTATGTTTCGCACAAAAATCTTTTAATTCATTTTGTGAAAGGTATGGATGACACTCAATTTGATTTAAAACTGGTGTTACTTCACATTCGTTTAAAAGACGCTCTAAATGCTCAATTTCAAAGTTACAAACTCCAATTGCTTTCACACGTCCATCATGGTAAAGCTTCTCTAACGCTTTATATGTATCAACGTACTGATCAAATTGTGGTGTTGGCCAATGAATTAAGTATAAATCTACATAATCTAGACCTAATCTTTCTAAGCTTTCATCAAAAGCACGTAACGTATTTTCATATCCTTGATCACTGTTCCATACTTTTGTTGTAATAAATAACTCTTCACGAGGTACGGAAGATTCTTTTATCGCTTTCCCAACGCCTACTTCATTTTTATAAATCATAGCTGTATCAATCGATCGATACCCTACTTCAATCGCTTTTTTAACAGCAGCAGTTGCTTCATCATCCGCTACTTGCCAAACACCGAATCCAAGCTGAGGCATTTTCAAACCGTTGTTTAATGTAACATAATTCATCTCCGAATCCTCCTTAAATTATCTACTATTCGTTTTCATTCTCTATACAAAATGGAAAGAGAACGAAATACTAAAATATTTTACCATAAAAAAGTTCGGATGCCGAATGAAAATGATACCCGAGTGAAAAAATTGGATTCAGGTGGCGGGCTCACCTTTCGTTAATACTGCCCAAGTAATCCTTTTTTCATTGCTATTCTTTCACAACGATGAAACACGATGAGTCCGACAATGAAGTATACTAAAGAATTTGTAATTAAAACGGCATAATCAGTCCATAAAAATTCCGTTAACCCTCTATTTTCTAACATGACTGTTCGTACCATATCTACCCCTTTGACGAATGGAGCGAATGCTAAATATGGTGCTACAGATAATGGAACAAATACGAGAGCCATTAAAACAAATTGAAAGATTTGTAGGAACGCTTGAATTTGTTTCACAATAATTGCTAGGCCGGCAATCATAAAACTTACGCCAAACATACTAATCATCGTAATGAAAATAATCGGTATCGTTGTTAGTGGATTTAAATTTAACCATTGTCCAGATGTTAACATTGCCGCAAACAATAGGATAATCATAATGAACGATTGCAACACGAATTGCCCAATCATTCTTGTAAGCATGATTCTCCAAACACCCATAGGAGACATATATAACTGTTCAAGTGTACCTCTCATCGCCTCGGTAATAATGGCGTATCCGATAAAATTCATCGTCGTCATCGTCAAGCCCCAAAAAACAATACTAACGATAGAGTATTGAACGTTTGATTCAAAAGATGCTGGATCTCCTACAAACATCACTCCAAAAAATGCACCTAGAAAAATAATGTAAAATGTTAATAATAGGGCTATTGTATTCGGCAAATACCGCTTCAACTCGATATATTCTTTTTTCACATTGGAGGTAAGTACATTATACAATTGCATATTGCTTCTCCCCCTTCACGATTTGCAAAAATACTTGTTCGAAATCTATCGTTGTCCGGTCAATGCTTTCGACAAGTGTTGCTTCCATCTTAAAAATGTCGAACAGTTTATAAATATCTTCACTTCGCTCTAAATTTACATCTACAATCGCTTGAAGACTGTTTTCAGTGTAGGTGCTTAATGGAAAAGTCAGTAACAACTCTTCTTTTTGCCTACTATTAAGACGTTCACCTAGTTTAATAGAATATGCTTTCGTTTGAAACAAGTTAAGCAAGTTCTCCACTTTTTCATCCACAACGACTGTACCTTTATTAATAATAATCGTTCGATCACATAATTCTTGAACTACCGGCATATCGTGCGAGCTTATAATAATCGTTCGGTTTTCTTCTTTAACAATTTGCTTTAATATTTCGCGCAGCTCGTAACTAATTTCAACATCTAATCCTAATGTAGGCTCATCTAATAAAATTACTTCCGTATTCGCTAATAACGAAACGGCAATCGCAAGTTTTTGCTGCATTCCACGTGATAATCCTTGTACTAGTTCATTTTCCTTCTCTTTTAAGTGGAACTGCTCTAATAATTTGTCTACCTCTTCTATCACTTCTTTCCGTGACCGACCTCTATTACCTGCAAAATATTCTAAATTCTCTTTAACCGTTAAACGCCAGTATAAGTTTCGGTTTCCTTCTAGTACTGCACTAATATGGCGTAACGCTTTTAATCTTTTTTTATTTATATCTAATCCATTAATATGAATAGATCCCGCATCCGCCTGTAGCAATCCACATATCATCTTAATCGTCGATGTTTTTCCTGCACCATTCGGTCCTAACAATCCTAGTACTTCCCCACGATGAACATCAAATGAAACATTATTAACCGCTGTTACTATTTCTTTCGTTTTTCGTTTCGTATACTGCTTACTAACCCCGCGAACTTCAATTATTTTTTCCACTCCATCACCTCTAATGTAATTGTCTATATATTCATTGTATTCTTAAAAAACCTTTTAAAAAACTCTCTCCGGTTGTATATTAACTCCGTCTCTAGATGGAAAGAATAGTTAATGATTATTATTTGCTTTAAAAAATTTACAATTTTCTATTGACGGTGCCGTTTTTGAAGAGTACATTTATTAACAAATTAAATTATCTTTTTTTCAAAAACCTTATGTTGAATCTTATTGTAAGAGCGGGGGAACCAAATCGAAACGTTTATTCGTTTCTAGGGGTGTATCGTTATGAACGAAGAGGACTCTCATCCTCTAATCCGACAGCTAACCTCGTAAACAAATTGAGAGAAGGGTCTACTAAATTATGAGAGACCATTCTGCGGATCTGCCAAGGAATGGTCTTTTTATGTCAAAGTGAGGTAAAACAAATGAAAAAGCAATTTGCTGTTATCGGTCTAGGTCGTTTTGGTGGAAGTATAGTAGAGGAATTTTCTACACTTGGCGTAGAAGTGCTGGCGATTGATAAGGATGAAGAAAACGTAAGTAGAATTAGTGAATTTGCTACCCATTCCGTACAAGCAAATGCAACGGATGAAAACACATTAAAATCTTTAGGGCTTCGTAACTTTGACCACGCTATTGTTTCGATGGGAGAAGACATTGAATCAAGTGTGCTAACTAGTTTGATTTTAAAAGAAATTGGTGTAAAACAAGTTTGGGTTAAAGCGATTAATAAGTACCATAAAAAAGTGCTCGAGCAAATTGGAGTAGACCGTGTAATTCAACCAGAAAAAGATATGGCACGAAGAATCGCTCATCACGTCGTGTCTGATAAAATATTTGATTACATTGAACTATCGGATAATCATAGTATTGTAGAAATTCATGCATCAAAAAAAGTAAACAATAAAAGTATCATTGAACTAGATCTTCGGGCGAAATACGGTTGTAATTTAATCGGAATTCAACGTGACGGTGATATTATTGTAGCTCCATCTGCTGAAGAGATCATTAAAGAAGGTGACCTTTTAATTATGATCGGTAGAAACGAAGATATTCAACGGTTTGAAGAGGTTGGGGTTTAGAATAATGTTTTTATTTGCGGTAAACCCGGGTTATTTGTGTTAATACCGATGTTATTTGCGGTAATCCCGGGTTATTTGTGTTAACACCGATGTTATTTGCGGTAATTCCGGGTTATTTGCGATAACACCGGGCTTATTTGCGGTAATTCCGGGTTATTTGCGATAACACCGGGCTTATTTGCGATAATTACCTTTTGTTTGCGATAACACCGGGCTTATTTGCGGTAATCACACTTTTATTTGCGATACCCCCGGTTCTTTTGCGCCCTTCTTTTATTTCATTTTTTATGTCGTTTCTGTTTCTCCACATCCTCAATCGATAGACCGTCTTCAATATTGTATAGCCTACTTTTCGGTGCAAAGATTTTTTGCGATGGCCATAAGCCATGATGCCCAGAGAATATATAACTTACAAGACATGCAACGAAGAAAAATTCTATTCCCTTTCCGTCAAACATTTCAACCGCTAATAGGAATGCTGCAATTGGTGTATTCGCTCCACCACAAAAGGTAGCAATCATCCCTAACCCCGCTAGAAACGACAATGGTAAATGGATATATTCCGATAACGTATTCCCTAACGTAGCTCCCATGAAAAATAGAGGAATGGCTTCTCCACCTACAAAGCCTGTCCCCATCGTAATGGCAGTAAAAATTAATTTTGCTATAAAGGCAAATGGTGGTACATCCTCTTTAAACGACTGCTCTAACATATCCAAGCCTCGGCCATTATAATCTTGTGAACCGATTATTAAAAATAAAATGACAATGAGTACTCCACCAACGAACGCCCTTACCATATGATTCTTCTTCGTATATTTTTCGGAAATCCTTTGAATTCCGTGCCGTAATTGACTATACAAAACACTTAATAAACTAAAAATAATGGCTACTACTATTACTTTTCCATATGTTGCAAAAGACGATTCTGGTACCGTTTTTATAATAAACGTTTCGTGTTCTACTCCCCAGCCCTTTTCTGTAACATAGTGACCGACAAAGCTAGCTACTAAACAAGGCACTAACGCTTTATACTTCATTTTACCTAACGCTACCATTTCCATACCGAACACAGCGCCTGTTATCGGTGTCCCAAACGCTGCTCCAAAGCCAGCACTAATACCGCTCATGATCAAAATTTTTTTATCAAGAATGGAAACTTTAAAAAACTGGTTTACTGCTTGAGAAACACTTCCACCCATTTGAATAGCTGCCCCTTCACGTCCTGTCGATCCTCCTAATAGGACAGTTATAAACGTTCCTATGTAAACAAGCGGCCCCATCCTTTTAAGAACTTTCACTTTCCCATGCACACCTTCAATTACTAAATTGTTTCCTTTTGCAGAATTATTGCCAAAGCTTTTGCCAAAATTCGTATACATAAAGCCAATTACAATCCCACCTAGAGGAAGAAAAAAGATTAGCCATGAGTTGTTCTCTCGAGTCTCTCCTAACATATCATTGGTCGTTAACAGAAGCGCTGTTGTGGAACCAATGATCATGCCGATTATTGTTCCGAAAAATATCCATTTAAGTAATGTAGCCATTAAAGTTCTATAAGCAATATTCATTTGAATCCCTCATTTTAAATGTGTTGGGGGTTCATCTTTATGTATTTTGTTCTTCACTTCCGTAAAAAGATTATTAGTGCTATTTGTTATATTTTGTTCGTTTGCTTGGAAAAGGGCTAGTAACTTTTGAATATCTTCTTTCGTTGCATACTGTTTTTCCGGCTTTAACAAATAGCCAATTTGACCATTTGATTCAATCGTTGCCCATTGTAAGTCGCTGATGTTTTGCACTCCTTGCTGCCGCAATCTAACCTCTAACATGTCAACAGTTAACCGAATCTTCGCTAAGTTTTTATCAATAATGGTTCCATTTTCAACGACTATAATGGATTTCCCGTAAAAAAATGTTTCTAGTTTGTCAGACTTCAATACGATATATTCCACCACAATTAAAAAAAGGACTAGTAATAAAGTAATCAACATCGTAATCCATATACTTCTATCACCTACTGGCTGTATAATTAGTGACCCAACAGCTACCATTAAAACTGTTTGTGCGACAGTTAATTGTGAAATCGACTTTCTACCAGCTAAACGTAAAATTAAAATGCCGCCAAAAACAATAACAAATGATTTCCAAATAAAGTGCAAATCCAAAATAGGATCTTCCTTCCGTATGTAGCTTTTCTATTGTTTAGTATGGCTTATATCGAAAAGAATATTTGATTTCTAGGAGAAAATCGGTCCATGCCCGTAAGTTCTTTTTCAAATGTACTTTTCATACGTTTATACAAGGTTACTATTCTTTAAAGGAGAGTGCTTCATGAGTATACAAAACAAGGACTATCCGTTAACGAAGAACGAGTACTGGTTCTATCTAATTGGGTCCATTGTGCTAGCCTCTTGTATGCTTTTCACATTCATGCTCAGTAGTTTCTATTCTCCGTTAATACTTCTACAAATTCGTTTACTTATGATTGGAATTGGAATCATCTTTTATCTTACAGTGTATATTTTCTATAAACTAAAAATAAAAGTAACACAAGAAGAGCTAAAAGAAGAGATAAACGAAATTATCATCATCATTAACGGAAAAGAGATTGGGAGAGTTTAATCCCCCAATCTCTTTTTTAATCTGCAAAATATTGAACTTGATTTCTTCCATTTCTTTTCGATTCATACAGCGCTTCATCCGCTTCAGAAATGATATCGTATAAACTTTTTGATTCAGTAAACTTGGAAATGCCTAATGAGACCGTTATTTTCTTAATCGCCGTACTCTCTGTTATAAACTCTGTATTTTCAATTTCTTGGCGAAACGATTCTGCGAAATGCATGAGCTCCTCTTTAGCATCTGTTGCAAAGAAAATAATAAATTCTTCTCCTCCATACCTTCCGGCGAATACGTCATCTTTGTGATAGGAGGAAACTTTTTCCAACATAATATCGGCAAAGCCTTTTAAAATCATATCGCCACTCAAATGACCATATTCATCATTAACAGATTTAAAATGGTCAATGTCTAACATAATAATGTACCGATTTTTATTCATCTTCGTCTTGTACGCTTTTACTTTCTCCTCAAAATGTCGAATGTTATTTAAACCAGTTAACGGATCATGTTCTGCATAGAACGTAAGCCTTTCTCTTAAATAAAGCTCTTTTTCTGCATTTACGATAAAAAAGTGTAACGCGAAAGCCGTTGTAAGAAACGTCATCAATCGATACATAGACATTTCTGCGAAAACTTGTAAACCGTTAGGAACAAAAAAGATAATTGGTAAGTCTGATGCAAGCCAAGACAACGTAATAATTATTAGTAGTGTTAGAGACTTTAATTCTGTTTGCTTGAGCCATTTCATAAACAGAGAAATTAAAGTAGGAAACATCATTCCGAAAATAACTCCAGGAACCGCTCCTTGTCCTCCTATACCTAATCGCCATAAACTTACGATGACGAGCGCCGGAATTGCATGCTTCCATCCCCATTTATATGCTAAAAAAACGAGTGGTATAAACCGCATATCAAATTGAAAATCTCCGTAAACGATTGGTAAATAAAACAAAATAATAACAGCAATTGACGTAATTAGTATTAATGCAATAGAAAATAATATTTTGTTAAGAAATGCTTTCCTATTTACAATAACTAAATTTATTAGTAAATGCATTATGAAAATAATTGCTATATTGGATAACACAGATTGTACTGCTTCATGCATATTATTCACATCCTATTAAACATAGGTAATTTGTACCATATATAGTAGTACGCTAAATCTACCACATCCATTTTAAATTGTAAATAAAATGAAAAAAATGTCGTAAATAGTACAATATTGTAATTTTTGAAGCAATATACTAACGTAACTGTTCTAAATTTCAAGAGAGTTTGACGTGAAACCTATTGGTGTTATATGATATAAATAACACTTAATGGTGTTACTTTAAAGTTAAAGGAGTTTGTAAAACATGCAAAAAATCCAAGATATCGTGAAAACAGCAATTTTTGATGCCCCTATTCAAAAAGTTTGGGAAAAAGTCTCTTCTGCAGAAGGAATCAGTACTTGGTTTATGCCAAATGATTTTGAGCCTAGAGTCGGACATGTATTTCATATTCAATCTCCATTCGGACCATCCCCTTGTAAAGTGATAGAAGTGGAGGAGCCAAATAAAATTTCTTTCTCTTGGGATACGGATGGCTGGATTGTTACATTTCTATTAAAAGAAGTCGAAGAAAAAACGGAATTCACCTTAATACATAGTGGCTGGAAAACAGCTGATACAGTTATTACGAAGCCTAATGAAGATAGTGCCGTCATTCGCGATCGCATGAATAATGGATGGGAAGATATCGTACATGCTAAGTTAAGAAAGGTAGTCGAAGGATAAGTGGCAGCTGCTAAGCACGATGTATTTCAAGCAATTGCTGATCCAACTAGGAGAGACGTATTGCGTTTACTAGCTTACAATGAACTTCCTATTTCTGAAATTACATCGCATTTTCCAATAAGTCGAACTGCTGTCGTCAAGCATCTGCACATCCTTTCCGAAGCTAGCTTAGTAACGAGCAGAAAAGTTGGTAGGGAAAAACGATATACACTACAGCCAGAAACTTTAACGGAAGTGAATGAATGGCTCAGCTTTTTCGAGCAATTTTGGGATAATAAAATGTCCATTCTACAGCATCTAGTCGAGAATGAAGATACAGAAAATGAACCATTGTCCTTATTAAAGGAGCAAAAGAAGTGAATGAAGCAAGTGGGGAAATCAAATCATTTTTTCCACTTGTTTTTTTAATTGTTTTGAAAATAACTGCTACGGATCCTTGATTAAATTCGTTTACTTGCGGTAATCACTTTTTATTTGCAATATCACCAGAGTTATTTGCCGTAATCTCTGGTTTATTTGCGATTGCCACCCTGCGTTCCACGAAGCGTCCTCAGCCATAACTTTTTTAATCTGTAAATTTTGTAGAATAAAAGAAAGAATACCTCAAATAATAACCTCTATAAAAACTAATGGGAAAACATCGTTTAAACTAAATTTGGGGGATGTTACATGAAACGCTATAATCACAATGTCGAACTTACTTCTGCTGAAATGGCAAATTTGTGGACTCAATATATTAATGATTCGATGTCGGTATGTTTTCTTACCCATTCCGTCAAGGTGGCCAAAGATAAGGATATGAAAGAAGTACTCGAGTTTGCACTTCGTATCGCAGAAGACCATATTGAAAAGATTACGCATTTTTTTGAACAAGAGAATATCCCCATACCTAAAGGTTTTACGGTAGAGGAAGATGTTAATTTAGAAGCTCCAGCTCTATTTACCGATACGTTTATGATGGTGTATATGCACGTAATGACATTACTAGGTTTAACAGGTTACGCAGGAGCTGTTGCTACTTCAACACGTGCTGATCAGATTTCATATTTCATGCAATGTAATAAGGAAACAATGGAGTTATATAAACAAATTGTTGATGTAATGCTAGAAAAAGGTATTTATCGAAAGCCCCCACGAGTAAATGCACCTTCCGAAATTGATTTCATTGACCATCAAAATTATTTAACTGGATGGTTTGGCCATCATCGTCCTTTGAGTGTCGTGGAAATAAGTGGATTAAGCTACAATATGGTAAAAGTAATTATAAAAGTTGTTTTAGAAATTGGTTTTGCACAAGTATGTCAGTCGAAAGATGTAAAACAGTATTTCCTTAAAGGAAAAAAATTATGTGAAAAGCAATTTAGCATTTTAAGCTCAATCCTTTCAAAGGATGATTTAGCATCTCCTTCTTCATGGGTATCAGAAATAACAAGCTCCACTACTCCTCCATACTCAGACAAGCTGATGTTAAATCATATTGTTATTTTAGTTGCTGCTGCTATTGGCTATTTCGGAGCAGGGGCATCTGTTTCACAAAGAAGAGACCTTTCAGCGGAGTATACTCGTTTGATGGGACAAGTAGGCTTATATGCGGAAGATGGGGCCGAATTGCTAATCAAACATGGTTGGCTGGAACAACCGCCTCTTGCTGATGACCGTCAAAAGCTCATAAAGAAAAAGTAGTAGACTGTGGACAACAGCCTTTTTTCATTATTTTGTGGAAAAGTTTGTGGAAAGTTATCAGAATCCTTGGATAACTTCCATGAAGATTTCGTATTCCTTATATATTTTGTGGATAACTCTTGTTCACCATAATTTTTGCGGTTTGCTTTTTGCGCCAACTGGAAAGGCTTTTGAGCCAACCGAGATTGCTTTTTGCGCCAACCCGAATCACTTTTGTGCCAACCGAGATTGCTTTTTGCGCCAACCCGAATCACTTTTGTGCCAACCGAGATTACTTTTGCGCCAACCCGAATCACTTTTGCGCCAACCCAGGAAGGAAAGTAGGAAGCATCAGCATTAAATTTTTCATAAATAAAAAAACAAGGGGGAGACGGAACGAATCGTTTTCCCCACTTGCTTCATGTTTACTTTTCTGAAACTTCGCACCCATCGTCGGTGCAAGTAGCACCCGTAGTTGATTGTACTTGCTGTAATGGAGTAGCACCGTTCTCTTCTTCCCAAACTTTAGTTAATGTTTGCGTGAAGACTTCTAACGGTTGTGCGCCGGAAATAGCATACTTTCGATTAAATACGAAAAATGGTACTCCTTGCACGCCAAGCTGTTGACCTTCTACTTGGTCTTGACGCACTTCCTCTAAGTGAGCGTTACTAGAAAGAACTTGTTGCACTTCATCGCGGTCTAAGCCAACTTCTTCCGCTAATGAGATTAATGTTTCATTTGTCCCGAGGAATTGAGATTCAATGAAGTGAGCACTTAATAGTCGCTCTGTCAGTTCCGCAGCTTTTCCACGTTGCTCTGCAAATTTCACGAGACGGTGAGCATCTAACGTATTCACTTGTTTCATTGAATCAAAATTGTATGCTAATCCAACCGATGCTGCGCTCTGGATAACTTGTTCATTCATTGATTTCGCTTGCGCGATAGTAGCGCCCATTTTCTTCGCTAACATTTCATGAACGGATACATTAGGGTCACTTGGGAGATGAGGTTGTAACTCAAAGCTTTTAAATGTTACTTCCACCTTGTCTTTTTGTGGAAAAGTTTGTAGTGCTTGTTCTAAACGACGCTTTCCTATATAACAGAACGGACAAACATAATCTGACCATACTTCTATTTTCAAATTAACACACCACTTTTCTATATATTTATATAATTATCCTAACACTCGAGACATAAATTTACTAACAATTGAGCTTTTAATGACAACGCAAAAAAGCCCACTTAGACTCTTGTTCGTCTAAGTGGACAATCACTAGTTTATTTTCTACCTTTGCCTGGATGAGTATAACCTATCGACGCACCATCACGTCGAGCATCCGCGACACCAACATATTCTTCTTTTACATAATCAATGAAAATACTTTGTACATTTCCTATTAATTCAGAACTAGCTGGGAAACGATGTCCCATTTCGTTCAGGCTACTTATCGCTTCTTCTGGAATTCCCTCTTCCCAACGATAGCTATTAAGATTGTTCGTATAGATTCGTGGTTCAGCAATTGCCTCTTCTAATCCCATTTCGTAATTGATAATATTAAGTATAACTTGAAGCACCGAAGTAATAATAGTCGGGCCACCTGGTGAGCCAACGCTTAAAATCGGCTTCCCATCTTCAAAAACAATTGTTGGCGTCATGCTGCTTAACGGCCGTTTGTTCGGTTGCACTTCATTCGCCCCGCCAGGAACTGCATCAAAGTCAGTTAATTCATTATTCAACATTAGGCCGTACCCTGGTACCATAATGCCAGAGCCAAATACTTGCTCAATTGTTGTTGTGAAGGAAACAAAGTTGCCCCATTGATCCACAACTGTAAAGTGGGTAGTTTCCCCGATATCTTTATCATCATTTTGGTTTACCACTTCGTAATTTGGACTAACGTCTTCAAATCTCCATGGGTCACCAGCCTGAGGATTTCGGTTCACATTGTTGATGTCGATTAGTTCACTTCTCTCTAAAATATAATCAGGATGTAACAATCCAACCGTTGGTACTTCTACAAATTCTGGGTCTCCTGCATAAGCCGCGCGGTCAGCGTATGCTAAATGCATTACTTCCGCTAGTAAATGATACACTTCCTCTGATTGTCGGTCGTATTGCTCGATATCAAAATGATCTAATATTTTTAGCATTTGAAGTAGGAATATTCCGCCCGAGCTCGGTGGTGGCATACTTGCTATATCATACCCTTTGTATTCTCCCCAAACCGGTAAGTCTACCGTTACATCATAGTTTTGTAAATCTTCTAATACCATACTTCCACCAAATTGTTGTACTGTATTTGCTAGAGCTTCACCGATCTCTCCGTTATAAAAGACATCTGTTCCTTTTGCTCGAATGAGTCCGAGCGTTTTGGCAAGATCACGTTGAACTAACCACTCGCCTTCTTCTAACGGATTTCCATTAGGTAAAAATACATCTTTAGCTGCTGTTTGAGCTAATTTGTCTCTATTATTTTCAATTTGTAATGCAAGTTGTCGGTCAACTGAAAATCCGTGCTGTGCAAGCTGGAATGCTGGGGTAATTAATTGCTGAAAAGGAACGGATCCCCATCTTTCATGGGCTGCTTCTAACCCTTTCAAAGTTCCAGGTACACCAACAGAGTTTCCGTGACGAACTCTTTCTTGAAACGGAATGACAGTTCCATTTGGTCGTAAAAACATATCAGGAGTTGCTCCAGCTGGGGCACGCTCACGACTATTGATAATGATGGTTTCATCTTCCTCCGCATCGTACACCATCATAAATCCACCACCACCGATTCCAGACATCATCGGCTCTACTACATTTAAAGCTAGCTGAATGGCGATTGCAGCATCGATTGCGTTTCCACCCCTCTTTAAAATGTCAGCACCAACTTCGGATGCTAATGGATGGGAAGTTGAAACCATTCCATCCTTTCCAACTGCAACTTCATTCGTTGGATTCGCAGGTTTTTTCGCTAATCCAGCAGAAGGTAAAAGGGATACTAATAGTAATAAAACAGCAAATACAGAGAAAAACAAACGTAATTTTTTCAAAAAAACACTCCTTTAATATACTATTTTTATAACGCTAACACTCATCCAAATGAACACATTCCCATATGTAGTAAGCCTTAGCTGTACACCATTTCCCTCCTCTCTTTACACCTTACATAGTAAATTATAATGAATATTCAGAAATATTAAACAGGAATAAACTACTGAATTGGACAATTTCGGGGTCTATCTTCCTAATACTTATTCCGTAATTTACCTATTGCATGTCTTCTAGTGTTTTACTTTTTTTGAAAATATTTTTTCCATAAGGACATACTAAGGGGCAAGAATATACGCAAGGAGGAGCCAATTTAATATGAACGAAAATACTCTATCCATTTTTGCTTTAGGCGGAATGAATGAAATTGGCAAAAACATGTACGTTGTGCAGTACTCCGATGACATTATCGTCATTGACTGTGGTGGGAAATTTCCGGATGAAACGTTATTAGGTATCGATTTAATTATTCCGGATCTTACATACTTGGAAGAAAATAAAGACAAAATTAGAGCTTTAATCGTCACGCATGGACATGAAGATCATATTGGAGGGATTCCGTACTTTTTTAAAAAATTAAATGTTCCTGTTTATGCAACACGCTTCACATTAGGGTTAATTGAGTTAAAACTAGAGGAACATAGACTTCTTAGGGATACAGAGCTAGTGACAATCACTCCTGATTCTGAATTACAATTCGGTACTATCGGTGTTTCCTTTTTTAGAGTGAGTCATAGTATTCCTGATTGTTTAGGGATTGTTTTCCATACTCCGGAAGGAAATGTAGTCCATACAGGAGATTTTAAATTTGATTTAACTCCTGCTGATAATCAAAAAGTCGATATTAATAAAATGGCTCGTATTGGTGATAAGGGTGTTTTAGCTTTAATATCAGAAAGTACGAATGCAGAACGCCCTGGCCTAACTCCATCGGAACAAATGGTAGCAAGCCATATGAATGAGGCATTTATGAAAGCAACTGGGAAAATTTTTGTATCCACGTTCGCATCAAATGTTAGTCGTGTTCAGCAAGTAGTAGATGCTGCTAAAAACACAAATCGAAAGCTTGCCCTATTAGGAAGAAGTATGGTGAACGTTGTTTCTGTTGCGATGGAAAGAGGGTATTTAACAATTCCGGAAGGGATGTTAATGGATGCAAAAGAAGTGGAACAGTTACCTCCAGAAAAAGTAGCGATACTTTGTACTGGTAGTCAAGGTGAACCGAATGCTGCCCTTGCACGTTTAGCGACTGGAAATTACCGAGACGTTAATATTTATGCTGACGATACTATTATCTTTGCAGCATCCCCTATCCCTGGTAACGAAAAAGATGTCTCACGCGTCATCGATAACCTATTCAAATTAGGAGCACACGTTATTTATGGATCAGGAAGCTCAACAGGTATGCACGTTTCCGGACATGGCTACCAAGAAGATTTAAAATTAATGTTAACATTTATGAAACCTAAATATTTTATTCCAATTCATGGCGAATATCGAATGCTACACCACCACCGGTTATTAGCAGAATCGGTCGGCATTGAGCCTGGCAATACTTTTATTATGAAAAATGGAGAAGTGATGGATATTCAGCATGGAGTTGCACGCCAGACGAGAACGATTCCTGCTGGTGATACGTTCGTTGACGGAGTAGGTGTTGGAGATATCGGTTCTGTCGTATTACGTGATCGTAAGCAACTTTCTGAAGATGGAATGCTCATTACGGTTATTACACTAAGTAGATCAGAGCAAAAAATCATCTCTGGACCAGATACCATTACTCGCGGATTTGTGTTTGCAAAAGAATCAGATGCTCTCCTCAGGGAAGTGAACAAACTAGTAAAGCAAGCAGTAAATGACTTAGAAAATGAGGAAAGACGACAATGGAATATATTAAAACAATCGATAAAAAAATCTGTTGGTCAATTTTTATTTTCAAAAACAAAAAGAAAGCCAATGATTATCCCCATTATCATTGAAATTTAAACAATTAGAAGAGCAAACATCGTTTTGCTCCTCTAATTTCTATAAAAAAAATCTCCAAATACTTCTATTGACATATGATTACATAGCATGTAATTTAGAAAGTGCAAATTAGTTAATTCACTAAACAAACTAATTATTGGAATCGATTTCAGGAGGGGAATTCAACATGAAAAAGTCTTATTTTATTATCGTCTCTCTTCTTACAATGATAATGCTTACTGGTTGTTTAAATCTTAGTGGAGAAGAAGGCGTTTCTGAATTAAGAATCGCCCACAACCAAACGTTAGACCACCCCGTTCATTTATCATTAGTAGAATTCAGTAGACTTGTAGAAGAAAATTCTAACGGAAATATAAAAGTTAAAATCTTCCCTAATGCTCAATTAGGTAGTGAACGTGAAGTATTGGAACTAACACAGTCAGGAGCTGTTGATATAGCAAAAGTAAGCGCTAGCGCACTAGAAGGATTCGAACCAGATTATTCTATTTTCAGTCTCCCTTACCTTTTTGAAGACTATGAGCAATTCGAACAAGCTATGAACAACGAAACTATTACAGATCATCTATATTTCAAAACAGAAGATATCGGTATTATCGGCTTAACTTACTATAATGCAGGAGTTCGTAATCTTTATACGAAAGACCGTGAAGTGACGACGGTAGAAGATATGAAAGGTTTAAAAGTTAGAGTACAACCAAGTCAGACAAGCGTTGGTATGATTAATGCTTTAGGTGGTCTCCCTACAGCAATGGCTTATGGTGAAGTTTATACAGCACTACAAGCAGGAGTTATTGATGCTGCGGAGAATAATGAAACCGCATTAGTAGGTAACAACCATGGAGAAGTTGCCAAGTATTATATGTACACAGGTCATCAAATTGTACCAGATATGCTTATTATGAATGCGAACCGTTTTAATAATTTTTCTGAAGAAGAGAAACTAATCGTCCAAGAAGCAGCAAAAGCATCCACTGTTTATCATGAGGATGTTTGGGCTGAAACAATTGAACGTCAGACAGATATAGCGAAAAATGACATGGGTGTTCAATTTATCGAAGTAGATAAACAGTCCTTTATCGATGCTGTACAACCAATGCACAAAAAATATGCGGAAGCTGAGAAAACAAAGGATATTTATCACTTAATAAAGGAGAACATAGGCAATGACTAAACTAAAAAGTGCAATAGACAAAATTCTTATAACTGTTTCTTCTTCCTTATTAGTTATGATGGTTAGTTTGTCTATATGGCAAGTACTAGCAAGATACGTTTTTAATATATCTTCACCAGGTACAGAAGAGTTAACAAGACATTTACTCATCTGGTTCGGTCTTTTAACGGCAGCGTACGTATTTGGAGTAAAGAAACATATCGGAATTCTATTTTTCCGTGAAAAATTTAATCGGAAAGTGCAAAGAGCGTTTGAAAAAGTAAGCGATTTAATTATTTTAGGAATCGCCTCCATTCTCATGGTTTATGGCGGCTTAAAAATTGTCCTTCTAACGTCTGCACAAACGGCAGCAGCAACAGGGATTTCAATGGCATGGGTTTATGCTGCCCTACCGACAAGCGGCTTGTTTATCATTATTTACACAATTATAAGCTTAATGTCGAAGGATACTAAAGAGACAGAAGAGGTGAATGGCTAATGGAAGTGGTAGCAGGGATTATTTTATTCACAACATTCTTCTTGCTTTTAATTTTCGGAGCACCAATTGCAATTGCAATTATTTTAAGTTCAGTTATAACATTTTTAGCTGTGCTACCTTTTGATGTAGCAATCTTAACATCAGCACAGCGCATGGTAACAGGTATTGATAACTTTACAATGTTGGCGATCCCACTATTCGTTTTATCCGGAATCATTATGAACAATGGTGGAATTGCATTCAGGCTCGTTAACTTTGCTAAACTTCTAGTTGGAAAATTACCTGGTTCTTTAGCACATACGAACGTCGTTGGAAACATGTTATTCGGAGCAATCGCAGGTTCAAGTGTTGCCTCTGCTGCCGCAATGGGACGTATTATGACACCAATGCAAACAGCAAAGGGCTACAAAAGAACGTACTCTGCAGCAGTTAATATTGCTTCTGCACCAACTGGATTAATTATTCCGCCTAGTTCCGTTCTAATCGTATATTCTTTAGTAAGTGGTGGAACATCAGTAGCAGCTCTATTTATGGCTGGTTACATCCCTGGTATACTATGGGGAATAGCAGTTATGATTGTTGCTTATTTTATGGCGAAAAAAGAAAACTACCCTGTTTCTAACTTACCTTCTCTTAGAGATGCGTTATATATCGTTTGGAGTGCAATTCCAAGTTTATTACTAATTGTAATCGTTATCGGTGGAATTGTTGGCGGTATTTTTACAGCGACAGAAGGTGCTGCAGTAGCGGTACTTTACTCAGTCCTCCTATCTATGATCTATAAAGGACTAAAAATAAAAGATATACCTAGCATTTTTAAAGAAACAATTGAAATTACAGGGATGATTCTTTTCTTAATTACGGCTTCGGCCTTATTCTCCCTAGTAATGTCTTATATGGGCTTACCTGAAGCAATTAGTAAATCATTATTATCTATTACGGATAATCAAATTGGTATCATTCTTATTATGCTATTGATCATGATTTTAGTTGGAACATTCATGGATATTACTCCAGCAGTTCTTATTTTCACACCGATTTTCTTACCAGTTGCGACAAGCTTCGGTATGGACCCTGTCCACTTTGGTATGATCGTCTGTTTCGCGCTATGTATCGGTAACATGACACCACCAGTTGGAAGTGCTCTATTCGTAGGATGTAGCGTTGCAAACGTTAAAATTGAGGAAGTAATTAAAACATTACTCCCATACTTTGCAGCGGTCATTGTCGTACTAATATTAGTAGCGTTCATTCCACAATTGTCGTTATTTTTACCGAATTTATTTGGGCTATAATATAAAGGGAGTCAGAGCTAAAGCTTTGACTCCCTTTATATTACTTAACAGCACCCGGTGATTTTATTTCCACTTCTACCGAAACATTTATATTAGCTTCCGCAAGTGCCTCTCCCCAATTGTCTTCTACTTTTTTAAATTGTTCGTAATGATAAGCTCTTGCGTACAATCCAAGTCCAGTCGGATCAATTTTGTTTTCTTGGATTTTGTTTATAAGATCTTCGAATTGAGATTTTAATTCTTTTTCCATCATCTTCTTCAATTCATCTTCTTTCATTGAACCCGTTACAAATAATCTTTCTGCAATGCTTCCTCTCATTTTAATGTTAAAGTCGAAGGAAAATTTATCATCTTTATAACTTGATTTTACTTTTGTATTAATGTTACTAAACGCAATACTTATTTCGTTAAGATTAAAGATTCCACCGTCCTCTTCTACAGACGTGACCGGAAAAGTAAGCGTTAGTTCATGTTTTTGTTCTCCCTTTAGGACTAGAAGAAGTAAACTTTCATTAATAGATAAACTGTCTACATATTTTCCATCTCCATCTAACAATGTTAGTCCATTTAATCTTAAGTCATTGTCTTTTATTAATTCTGGAATAAAGGCGGTAAGCCCTTTTTCGTACATTTGCCGATGCAGCTCCTGAAAAGTAATAATAACATCAGTCGTTCGCATTGTATATTTATCAATAAGTCCCTTCAAATGTAAAGGTAGCGGTGGTTTATTATCCGGTTCGTAGAAAATAACGTCAGCTACTGGACCATCTACTACTATAACTCTTGTGTTAATAGAAAAGGTTGGATTTCTATATACAGTATCTAGCATTGAAAACCAATTGTCCTGTTCTAGAACTCGTTTACCAATTAAAAAAACTTGAATTTTAGCAGCAGTTACATCTCCTGTCGCTCTCACATTAAAAAGTTCCCTAGACTCTCTTATTGTTTTAGCCTTCACTTCATACGTTGCGATATTTTTCGGAGCGTCTTCTGAGAACACAGGGCTAGATTCGGATATGACTAAATTATTTTCCTCATCTATATCTACACCAAGTATTAAAGCAATTGTTAAATCTTCTATTGGAATAGGCCTTCCACAGCTAGATAGTAAAAGTATAACTACACTTACAAAAATGGTATGAAATATACGTTTCATTTTTTTATCCCCCTTTTTAGTACGCCATGCAACGAGACATACACCCATATGCATATAGGAAAAACAAACGCAAAAACAAAACTAACTACATTCATACCTTCTCGAAGTATCGCATTTCTCTCAACTGTAGGAGGAATTAACAGAACAATTAAAAACTGAAGTATTAAAAACAAGAGCAAATGTCTACTATGATCTTGTTTGCCAACTAACTGACTTGAACAATACACCGCAAAGAATATTAGGGGTAAAACGGTTGTTGAAATAACAAATATATAGTAGGAAAATATGATTATTTCCAGCCGTTCAACAAATGTAAATTCAATAATTTTTAAAATAACGATTGCTGGTTCATTAAAAACTGTTATTTCATCTGGACTAAAAAACAGATAAACTACTAACGTGATCATTAATAATGAAAGCATCGTTATCGTATTCGCAATAACGATACCGAGAGATGCTTTCTCCTTTTTGTGCAAAAATGGATATAGGAAAAAGGCAACTTCAAAACCTATAAAAGAAAAAATGGTTGTACGTATAGAAGAAACAATTGGCAACCACCCTTCCTTTACGACCGGAAGTAAATGAAGCCAGTTCGCATAGTTCAACGGAATAAGATAGGCAATCAGGATCCATATTGTTATGAAAAAAACCAACTCTGAATACCTACCTAACACCGTAATATTATTTTTTACAATTAGATAGGTAGGAAGGGATAACAGTAAAATAAAAATGTATAGTTCCGTACGAGGTAAAATCCACGCTTGAATAAAGATAGCTTCTCTAATAAAAATTAAATTACCTAATGCTGCAAAATATAAGGCAAACAGAATAGTGGCTGCCTTCCCTACCCATTTCCCAAAGTAATAGGTAACTAGATCTAGAATTGTCTCATCCGGTCTTTTTTTCATCACTTGTATAATGATTAAACTAACTGCTGACGGTAGAAGCCAAGAAAGGATAATTGTAATCCAACCATCTGTACCGGCTTTTTCCGCTAATTCACATGGTAGTGTTAATAGACCAACACCTACTTGTACACCGTGAATTAAAAAAATATATTGCATTAACGTTATTTTATTAGTTTTCATCCCTTTTCGTCACCCTTTGGACGATTTGAATTCGCTCTTCTATTTTGAACTGCTTGTGTACTTAAAGGCCGTTTTTCGACAGACCATACTGGGAAACGAATAAACACATCCTTTAAATCTTTAAAACGTAATGGTGCAATTGGGCTACTATAAGGAGTTCCTAATGATTCTAGCGAAATGAAATGTGCGATTAGTATCATTATCCCAGCAACAATTCCTACAAACCCAAATAACGTTGCAAGTATCATCATCGGAAATCGGACTATTCGAATCGCAGAGCTCATTTCATAGTTAGGGATAATAAAAGAAGCGATCGCTGTTATAGCTACAACAATAACCATGATGTTACTGACAACTCCTGCTTCTACTGCCGCTTGACCGATTACAATACCACCAACAATGCCAACTGTTTGTCCAATTTTAGCTGGCAAGCGAATCCCAGCTTCTCTTAGCATTTCTAAAGTAAATTCCATAATAAATGCTTCGAGATAAGGAGGAAAGGGAACTCTTTCTCTTGATACACCGATAGAAAATAGTAACTTCAACGGTATTACTTCAAAATGAAAGGAAATAATCGCTATATAAAATGCAGGTAGCAGGATTGCTATAAAGAAACCGAAATACCTCAACAATCGAACAAAAGAAGCTACAATCCAGCGAGAGCCATAGTCATCCATCGTTCTGAAAAATGAATCAAAGGTTGTTGGCCCGATGATAACATTCGGTGATCTGTCCACTACTGTCACGATTCTTCCTTGAAGAATTTCTGAGGCTGCAAAATCGGGACGTTCTGTTAACAATAATTGTGGAAAAGGAGAGTAGGAATTATCCTCAATGAATTCTGTAAGAACGCCAGAGTTTATAATACCATCCACATCAACTTTTTGGATGCGTGTCTCAAGCTCCTGCAACACCTCTGGATTAGCAACATCCTCTAAATACAGGATAGATACTTTTGATTTCCCTCGTTCCCCAACAGTTATTTCCTTTATCTTCAATTCGCGATTACGAATTTGTTTACGTATTAACCCAATATTATCAGCAATACTTTCCGTAAACCCAACATGTGCACCAGATAAGGTCGATTCAAGAGGCGAGTCTTCCAAAGACCTTTTAGGAAAATCAGGCGTACCGAAAATAAAAGCTTCTGAATATTCGTCTACAAATAAGACGCATTCGCCATTTAAAATGGCAGTTTCAATCTCCTGCCACTTCGTTACCTCTTTAATATGGCCAAGCGATACCTTTAAATCTGCTTCGTTATTTTCTTTATTTTCTTCAAATAACAGTGGGCTCAGCACATGATTATAAATTGTTTGACTATCTGTAATACCACTCAAATATATTAACGCAGCTTTACTATCTGTTTGTTTTATAACTATATGTCTAATAACGAGATCAGGGGTATCAGAAAAAATAGACTTAATTTCTGTAACATTGTCCATTAATTCAGAGCTAATTGATTTTTGAGTTTGAGAATTGTTATTCGTTTGTTGAGAGGAATTTTGCATTTTTTTATATTTCCGGAAAAAAATCATGAAAGAATTCCCACCTAATATATGATATTTTATTATGCATCTTTTAATGGAAAACCATTCATTTTTTTCCATGGGACAGAGGCGGGACAGAGGGACAGGTCCCGCGTCCACACATTTTTTGGAAATAGAGAAGCATCTTTATCCTTTTGGTAACTTGTAGAGATCCCGATCCATGTCGCGAGCACACAAAAAAGACACCCAATAACAGAGTGTCTCGAATACTTCATATACCCTTTATTATGATTGATCTTATAATAATCAGTACTCATAGAGGTCATGCTTGGAATTACCTTTCATCCTCACATTATACAGGCGATTACTCCAACCTATGACGCTTCATGAATATTAGTCATATAATCCTCAAATGCTCCTACCTTTAACGGTCTACTATAATAGTATCCTTGTCCAAGTATGCATCCATCTTTACTAAGTTCATCCACATGCTCTTTTAGTTCAATTCCTTCTGCAATAACGTTTAATCCTATGGAGTGTGCTAAGTTTATAATGGCTTTAGCAATTTCATTACTTGCTTTATTCGTATGAATATCCTTTATAAACGACTGGTCGATTTTTAATGTGTTAATTGGGAGTTCTTTAAGATAACTCAAAGAACTATAGCCTGTTCCAAAATCATCGACAGAAATATGGATACCTAGATTTTGAAGTTCTTTTAAAATAGAAATAGTACTTTTATCATTTGCTAATACACTTTCCGTTACCTCTAATTCCAGCCATTTTGTGTCTAATCGTGTTTCATGTAAAATTGTTTGAACCTTTTCTACAAAATGTACATCCTCCAACTGACGTACCGAAATATTTACGGATAGTATTAACGGTGGATACCCCTCGTCTCGCCATGCTAGTGCTTGCTTGCAACTTTCTCTAAGAATCCATTCTCCTAACGGAACGATTAATCCCGTCTCTTCTGCTAACGGTATAAATTTACCTGGTGAAATAACTCCTAAATCAGGATGCTTCCATCTTACTAGCGCTTCCATGCCAATTAACTCATTAGTAGACATGTTCATTTTCGGTTGATATTCTATGTAGAATTGTTCCTCTTTAATCCCTTGTCTTAATGCATTTTCAAGTATACGACGTTCTAAAGATTGTTGTTCCATCGTTTGATCATAAATCATAAAATCATTTTTACCGCGCTCTTTCACATAATACAATGCTGTGTCCGCACTCTTGATTAGATCTTCTGAAGATTCTCCGTGATCAGGATAGTGTGCAACACCAATACTGCAGGAAAGTGTATAGTCTTGACCAGATATGTTAATAGGTTTTTGAAACTGATTTAACATCCTTTGGACAATCGTAATTGCATCTTCTTCATCTTGCACGTCTTTTAACATGACGACAAATTCATCCCCACCTAATCTAGCCGCTATGTCTGTCGGACGAATAACAGATTGAATTCTTTTAGCAGCTTCTTTCAGTACAAGGTCACCTGCATCATGTCCCCATTGGTCATTAATCTGCTTAAAATTGTCCAGGTCTATAAAAAATACAGTAAGTTTAGACCTTGAAAATTTTCGATCCAAGACTGTACCACGAAGTTGATTAATAAACGAACGTCGGTTTGGAAGATGTGTCAAAGAATCATGAAATGCTAACTCATATATCGCTTTTCCTACTTCTTTTTGTTCACTAATATCACGCATCGAGATTAGTATATATCCGTTTTTCTTCATACTAATGATATTTGCCTCAACATCCACATAATTTCCTTTTTCATGAAGGAGTCTAAATTCACTTTTTAATGCCTTTTTTATCGTTCTACTAAAATACGTTTTAATCTCAGCTTCAACGATTTCTCGGTCATCCACGTGTATTTTCTCAAAAAAATTACTCTTTTGAAGTAATGAAAGGTCATAATTTAGCACCGTATTAAAAGATGGAGTAGCATACTGAATATCCCCGCCTTTATTAATAATCACAACAAGGTCTGTTAAGTTTTCAGCAATCATCCGGTAGATGTCATTGTTTCCTGTTACTTGGTTCAGATTTTCAACTAGATTTTTCTCTCTTGAGAATAAACTAGTTGGCTCGTTTAACTCTAATTCAACTATTATTTTCACTTCTTTACCGACTAGTACACCGCCAGTCTCTAGTGCTGCATTCCAAGTGAGGCCAAATTCTTCACGGTTAATGGTTGCTTCTGCTTCATAACCGTAAACCTCTATTCCACATTGGCTTATCGCTTTCCCTCCGAAGTTAACATCAAATGTTATTGGTTTCGTTATTGCTTTAATCGTTAAGTTACCGGTTACTTTATAACTATCACCATTTTTTATAATAGTATTAGATTCGAAGTCAATCGTTTCGTAATTTTCGATATCAAAGAAGTCCTCTGATTTTAAATGTTTATCACGTTCTTTGTTACGAGTGTTTATACTGTCCCCCTCAAAAGTGAACGCTATCTTTGCAGTTGTTAAATCCGAAATATCATCCGCTTCAATATCTGCAGTAAAAGAATCAAATTGACCTCTTACCTTTGATATCATCATATGGTTCACTTCAAATCCAACGGTGGAATGTGCTTCGTCTATCATCCATTTAGTCATACTCGTACTCTCCTTAAATCCAAAATATCTCGAATTAAAGATATTTAATTTAAGTATATTTTAACACTGGAAAAATAGTTTTCAAGTAATCAGCTCCGGGTGGGACAGAGGGACAGCGTTCCTCGTCCACACATTTTTTGGAAATTATTTTATAAAGTCAGTAAGGTGGTGCCTACCTCCTTACTGACTTTTTGTTAAATAAAACTCAATAACTAGCACAGACATATAAGTTCCCCATCCACATTTTTAATAGCTTTTAACACGCATCTTTTTCTGTCTCTATTCTTAGTTACTACCTATTCTTAAAACCTCCGAATCAAATAGATGCAAAGATTTACAATAAGGGCAATACTCTGGTTGTCTGTTAACCACTGTATAAAACAGTTCATCACAATCATCGCAATGCCATTTTTTTATTAGGTGTGGCTCCATTTCTTTCACTCCTTTAAGGAGACAACTATCTTAAATAACCTCACTATCTTTCGTTAACTGCTCCAGCTTTTCTTTTATTCGACGTTTCCTATACAACATTTTTCCGACTTCACCAATATCAGAGATGATCGATTTATTAATAAATGAACCAAAAATAATACCAGCAATCGGAATCATTTGAAATAATTTTTTCCATCCAAAGTTATCTCTGTATGTCATCATTACTTCACGCCAGCCTTGAATTTGAGAGATCGCATCATCCTTCGCTGCTACGTTAGGATCTGAATAAGCGGATAGTTCCTTCAAAACAGCTTCTTTTCCAACAATATCGGATGAAGCGAACTGAAGGCATTTCACAATGAAAATACGCTCCTCTTTCTCATTAGGATCATATCCGTATGTAATCGCGATGTCTTGTAGCGTTTTTAGCGACATCCCAATCAGAAGTGGAATATCTATCGCCAAAGTAAAAATACCACCAATTCCTGTTGTCGCTCCTTGTGTCATCGCTGTATTTTTTCTCGACTGAATCAATTGATCACTCACTTCATCCATGACGTTTATCGGTAATTGAGAAATATATTCGAGTGTTACCTCTTCACCCTCGACTCCGTTTTTTTCATACCTTTTAAAAATATGCTTTTTACTAGATAAATAGCTTCCACCTGTTTGTAAATAACTACCTAACTCATCTAGGGCTTGCCCTATTTTGTTGTGAATAAACTGTGGTGTCACACGGTCTAGGAGCTTAAATGGAAGACGACCAAGTCTTTCCCAAAACCATAGCCCCTTTTGTTTCTTCTCCCATTTCTCAATAACTTTTAATTCTTTTAAAAGCTGATCTTTTGTTTCCATACCGCTAACTCTCCTTTTCTGGCATCAGCATTAATTTCGGTCCTTAATTACTTCCTTGCAAACTAACAATAAACGAAACTAAATATTCAGCATCCCTTCCAACACCACAAATCAGTGCAGAACCACGCTGGTATTGCCAAGGTAAGCCTAAAAAATATAACCCTTTTACTTCCGTAACTCCTCTAGTATGGGTAGGTTTTTGCTCTACTGAAAGTACACCATCTATATGAATCCAATCATACGATGGAACAAAGCCCGTTGACCATATGATACTATCAAAAACTTCTTTACTATCATCTTCGAACAATACTTCATTGCCCGTTACTGAAACAACTTTCGGCTTTATAAGAACCTTTTTGTTTTTAAGCAATGTTTTTAATTCTTTCCCAAATATCGGATCACTCTGCTTTTGAAACCATTTCCCTTTCCATGTATCAACGCCAGCATAAAGTAACCCAAGCTTATCTAACAAACTAAAAATACTTTTTCCGAATAGGTGCAAAGGTAAAAATTTGAACGGATGTCCTATAGCTATTGTTACGTTCTTCTCCTTAGAAAGTTCCACCGCAATTTGTGCTCCAGAATTTCCACCGCCAACTACTAGCACCGAGTTTCCGGGAATGTTCTTTGGTGAACGGTATTGTGAAGAGTGGAGTTGGTAAAGCGGTTGGTTTTCACTGTTAGAGACTACGGGTATATACGATTTTTGGAAAGCACCTGTTGCGACGATCACTTGCTTACACCTTAAGACTCCATTATTCGTTTCAATATGAAAAGCACCATCTTGTTTCCTAAGCTTTTTCACTTCAGTATTTCCTTTTACCGGTAATTCAAAATGGTTTACATAGTTTTCTAAATATGTTGCCATATCTTCCTTCGTCGGGAAATCATTTTCCACTCCCTCCATCGCCAAACCTGGGAGACTACTATATTTTCTTGGAGTAAATAAAACTAAAGAATCATATCGCTGCCGCCACGAATCCCCTATTCGATCATTTTTATCTAGTAGAATAAAAGAAAACTGTTGTTGCTTTAAATAGTATCCCATCGCAAGACCCGCTTGACCGCCACCAATAATAACTACATCGTAATCGTTCATGTATATTGCCACCTCACCACATTCAAACATCCATTTGAATATTATTATATACGAAAAGGCAAAATTGGGACAGAGGGACAGGTTCCGGGTGGGACAGAGGGACAGGTTCCGCGTCCACACAATTTTTGGAAATTATTTATTTTTTGAAGCTGTTCAAAAGTACTCTCATTCGCCTTTTGCCAATTAGCTAAAAGGAGGTTGATGGTAAATGTGAAAGTTAATTCCACAGAACTGCAAAACAATTTTGGAAAATATTTAATGTTAGCTACTCAAGAGGATATTATTATTACGCGTAACGGAACAGAAATTGCTAAGCTTACTATATAGTACACCCATAATTATGAATTTGTTTATTACAATATAGAATCCAATAGAACAACCTATGCTCAAGAACAAAGGTTGAAAATGTAGGGTTACTTCCCCGTTTGTCACGGAACGTTCAATACCCATAAAAATTTTCCTGAATTGTCCGATAAATAATTTAAACATTAAAAAACCTAAGGAGCAGGTATTTAAAACTCTGCTTCTTAGGTATAGATTTTAAGTACTTTATTTTTCCATGTTAGCTACTAATCGACCAGTTTATATAGGTGGTCCTATGTTTATTTTAAGTTTTTATTGAACTTAAGGCACTAGTTAATGGAATAGGCAAACAATAATAACTTTTATTTTCCAATAATGAGTTATTTTCATCTATTATAAGTCAGAAATCATTCCGCCATCTACTACAAATTGAGCTCCAGTTGAATAGCTAGAATCATCAGAAGCTAGATACACAACTAAGTTAGACACTTCTACTACCTCTGCTCTTCTTCTTAGTGGAATATCTTGTTCAAGCTGTTTTAAATATTCTTCCACATCTGGTTGGTCAGCCATCGGTGTTTTAATGATTCCTGGATGTACGGAATTTACACGGATGTTATATTGACCAAGCTCAGTAGCTGCACCTTTCGTCATACCAGTTACAGCATGTTTAGAAGCACTATATGCAATAGCCGTTGGTGCGCTTACTAAACCATCTACAGATGAAATGTTAACAATAGAACCTACGCCAGCTTTTTTCATAGAAGGAAGTACTTTTTGCATTCCTAAAAATACACCAAGCTCGTCCACTTTGAATGTTAACTCGAAATCTTTTACAGTTAGTTCTTCTAATGTTTTGAAAATACCGATCCCTGCGTTGTTTACTAACACATTAATAGGACCAAATGTTTCTTCTGTTTTTGCTACAACTTCTATCCAGTTTTCTTCGTTAGATACATCTAATTTAAGAGCGATTGCATTTTCTCCTAATTCATCAGCTAGTGTTTGTGCACCTTCTAAGTTAAGGTCCGTAATCGCTACTTTCGCACCTTCCTCTACAAATTTACGAGCATGCATAGCACCCATACCTTGAGCTGCCCCTGTAATAATAGCTACTTTACCGTCTAATTTACCCATGATGTATTCCTCCAATTTTTTAAAAATTAAATTACTTTACATAACTATCGTACCCCTCGAAAAATTACTTTTCAAGAAAAATACCTCGAATTCGAGATATTTTATTTTAAACACCTCTTAAAACGTATAAAAGGTGTTTATATCATTACAAAAACATATATTATTTAATATACCTGGCTGAACTCACTAAGCTAATAATTCACACTACAAAGCTTTCAACTTACTAATATGTGTGTGCAATCCTGTCCCTGCAATCACTTAATTTGATTTTTCTTATCATACTCTTTCGTTACATCCCGAACATTATTAAATTTATTTCTCTTAGACGCCCTCTTGGGATCGAAAGGTATTATTTTTGAATCATTAATTTTCTTCTCTTCCTTTTGTTGTTGTTCGTATTGTGTATTTCCACTTCCCCATATCCTTTCATATACGTCTACGTAAAATTCATAATTCGCCTTAATAGCACGAATTAGTCGCTTCATAAAACTCCTCCTTTTATCCTCTAATATAAAATCATAAGACTAATACGTTCCAGTAACAGCATCTTAAAGGAAATTTTATAGCTTAAAAGAAATGGTTATAGGGCTTTCCTAATCTAACTGAGCTGCAACAAGGTTTATCTTTCTAATTACAAAATTTGATATGTAGCTTTTCTGTATAGATGGCCATCGACAACCATTTTTTTACCTTCAAACCTCTTTGTTAGTTCTCTTCCCTCTATTGTATTCTTAGTAACTTGAACTAATAATTGCTTATTAGTATCTTCCACGAGATAATACGATGACATGTCATTAAACGCATCAGCCGTATGTAAAACGCCTGGCTGGACGATAAAATCAACGACTTCTTGTGCAAAATTCAACTTTTTTCTTCTTATTAAAGGAAATATTGCTTTTGCTTGCTGATATTTTTCATGAACAACTGCATCATATTTCGAACGGCACTTTCCTTTAATTTGGTACGAATCGATGTTAATGTCTTCTTTAACTACAATTGTAGCGATGTCTTCCGGATCATTAATTAAAGAATCAATACTAACATCAAATAATTTTGCTAAGTATTGTAAATTTTGTATATCAGGCATTCCTTTATCATTTTCCCATTTTGTTATTGCCTGTCTCGACACACTTAATTTATGTGCTAACTGCTCCTGGGATAATTTAGCTCTTAATCTATAATCCTTAATTTTTTCACCTAATGTCATTGACTATTCCTCCTTATCGGTTGTTAAGCTAGTTATATCATTTAGGTCTTAAGAAACTCTAGAAACCTTTGTTTACATCTATGATACTTTCCGTAGCATACCTAATCTTTCCACAAGCTTACTAAGTTTTCCACTCGTTTACCTACAGCACTAATAATTTTTTATGTAAAAACATCGTCTTCAGTAAAAAACTTCCCACGAGTTAAAAACTCATGAGAAGCAAAATTTTTTCAGCAAAATGTTAGCTATTCACTCTCATCCTACTTAAAATCAGATTCATATTAGGGATAGAGTTAGAGGCAACTATTACACCAAATTCCCAAAAGATGAGAGTGGGTAATATTTTTCATATGGTGTGGAGAAAGTTGAAGGAAATTGCGGTTTAGCAATTCGCCAAATAAATGGCAAATAACCGTTTTTCTCGTATATCTTTGGCCTCAACATAATTAAATAAAGGTAAATTGATTCGTGTCACGCATTAAGGTCAAACACCTACTGCTTCACCTTCAGCCTCTTCTTCTTCACTTGTTTGAGCTTTCACATAATCAACCATTGCAACAGTTTCTTGGTCTTCATGCTTAAATGTACAGTTACTATAATCCTTTTTGATATCTCCTACTTTAACAGCACGACCAATATCAAAATCAGTGATATCGATTTGAATTTCATCTGGTAAATCTTTTGCCTTCGCTGTTACATCTAATTCATGAATAAATTGTTTAACGGTTCCACCAGATTTTTCTCCAATAGATGTTCCCGTTAATATTACACTAACTTTGGTATCGATTTCAGTATCCTTCTCTACTTGAAGAAAATCTACATGTAGGATTTCCCTCGTTACACTATCATTTTGATAGTCTCTTAAAATAACGTTTTTCACCTTACCATTAAGATTAAGTGGGAAAATACCATTTCTTCCAACTACCTTTAATGCTTTCAGTAACTCTGACTTGTTGATAGAAATAGATTTTGTTTTAACATCACTTCCATAAACAACTGCAGGAACTTCCCCATCATTTCTTAACTTCTTCAATGCCGATCTCTTAAAATTATTCCTTTCTTGGGCCACTAGTGCATTCATTATGCTTCCACCTTTCTAATAATATATGAGACTTCCACATACAATATATGTAAGAAATATAAATATTTTCTTACTACACTCTAGTATATCAACAAAATATATTTTTTCAAATTATCTGATTTTGGGACAGAGGGACAGGTTCCTTGTCCACGCATTTACTGTAATTTTTTCTATATTATGTATATAAATTTAATTAAATTGTTTTAGATTAATAATCTATTTTCTACACATTAAAAAGGTACCTACAAAATGATGTAGGTACCAAATACAATATATGTTCAAATAATCATATTCCCGTGGTATACCGTCAATCCAAACTATAGATTGCTCTTCATCAACTTTGAATACTAGTCTTCCTAATAGATTCCGAGTTTGACCCAATACCCTTCTAGCATCCCGCAAAGTATTTTCTTAGCTACACTGTTCCCTCATCCTACTCCGTAAAAATCAAATCCGACGTCTACTCACACCATTAAAACACCAACGCGTCGCAAACAGATGGCTCAGCGGCACTATAAGCAAACCATACGCGGCGGCTACAAGTACAGCTCCCATCGTACCAGGTTTTTGAAGTACAACAACAATCCCGACGATAATGATTCCAGCAAATAAATCTTTGACTATACGCCTCTGAAGAATGCTTATCCATGATTGACCTGCTAATCGCAACGGGAAATCGCGCTTCGATTGAAGGAGTGCTGTGATCAGTGCGCTAATTCCAGCTGCTACAGAGAAGGCAACAACTAGGGCAACTAGGGCAAGATTTAACAACCATACAACGTATGCGGCGAATTGCGCAAGGAGAATCCCTTCCTCTGCAATGTAAACAACCCTCAATTCACCTTTCATACCACTTTCTCGTAGTGACTGCACGTCGAGTCCGTGTCGTTCTAACAATTGTTGCGTAGCTGTCACACCGGAGAACACGACGTTACTAGTAGATGCCATTGATGTTAATGCCGAATCATTATATACGTTATAAATCGAGGGCACTACGACAACAAGCACATCTTCCGAAAAAAGAAGTCTTTCGCCACCTCCTCCCTGGGATACCGGTAGGCGAAACCCATCGGCAGGGCGTAGGAACCGGAACTGTGAAAACAATTCTTCGGAAACTCCATCTCTAGACAAGAAGTCTGCCTCTTCTCGAACCATTTGGAAAAGCTCTTTTGGAATATCTTCATGTGGGACCGAAGTTACAGTCGGTTGTGACACTCCCTTCGTCACTAGATCGAGCCAATTCTCATTCACAAAAGAGACGGAAGAGTACTCTCCAAAGTTGACCGACATTATCATTTCTTTTGTATAGGTATACGAAAAAGCAACTGCATCTAGTGATTCTGCATCTTTCACCAGCTCACCTATTTGTGGCTCCAAATTGTCCATTTCGTTAATTTCTGTGGCGAACACAATAGCAACTTGATCAGCTAGTTGCTTCCACTGCGCCATTTCCGCTGCCATTGCAGAAGAATGTTTGTAAGAAGACCAAGCAGGGCCGGCCGCTGACACCACCAGTAGAAATGTTAATGCCTGAATCACCATCGCTGCCGACCGCAGACTCTTAACAGCTGGTTGTCTTGTTGCAAGCATGGTGGCACTAGGCCAAGCCGTTGCTGACATAATAAGTGCTGCAAGAAGGGAAACTGTAATGACTGCCACTTGCAAGCTGAGAAGCACTTTGAGGAAGGTGCCAACATACAGCCAGCCATAAAACAGACCTACATATAATGCCGCAATTAACGATACAGCGCCCGCCGAAACGAACAGTGTGCCGCCGAATCCGGCCAAGTCCTGCATCTGTATCCTCACTGTAGGACATCCACCGAGTACTCGAAGAGCACGCCCTCGCGCCCTTAGGGACAACCAGAACAGCGCTAGTGCCATAATTAGCGCAAACGCTGCAATAACAGCAGCAGTAAAGCCTCTTTCTTGTACTACGAAAAAGAGACTATCCAAAATTGAGGCATCTCCGCGACCAACCTTTACGCCTGCACTTTTCAACGTATCTTCAAATTCTCTTAAGTTAGCATATTTTCCAGTTACTAGATAAAAACCATCAGGATATGAGTTGGAAAGTCTATCCTTGCCGACGATTTTCACTACACCATCTCCACCGAACCAACTAAATTCTTCGGGCAGTTCTCCTTCATTTAGGGCTACAAACATTTGTCCCTCACCGTCACTAGCTAGGTCCGGCGCGACCTTCACTAAACCAAGCTCCAAACTTGCATCCAGCTCCTCCAGCATTGCAAATGCTTCCGTAACAGAAAAATTAGATTCGCTAAAATTGATACTAAGTCTACTTTCGACGCCTATAGCCTGCGGAAAGTCTCGATCATATAGGTCCGTAATGATCACCGCTAATAGTGCTAGGAGACCAAACAACGCACTTGCGACAACCACTATAATACGCTTATACACAAGTTGCCCTCCAACATTTATTTTGAGTTAGTCGTGCTAATCCCCAGCGACCATAACCGGTAACAGCTAGACCTGAGGAAATCGCCTGGAATAGCAGGTTATGTTTTTCCATTCTACTTCATCCTCCTAATTCATTTGAATAATTTCGTCAACATTTTACTTTTCTATCGTTTTTATTCGCCTAGCTATTGTTCGCAAACGTTCTACATTCCGTGAATGCTATTCGCCCTAGGCGTAGTCTGTTATTGTTAGTTTTAACTTAAGAAAGTGGAAAGTAAGTAATAGTTTGTTAAAAGATAATACTAATTCCACTATATTAAGATTACTCAATATTTGAATTAGCGCTTCACAAGATGCACCGGAACCCCAAACCCTTCGCGGCGGCTAAGTAAGTCGGAAATGGCGTCACGCTCGGATTTCGTACTATAGCTCACTAGAACCAACCCTCGCTCTTGGTCATCATTACACGGTTTTCCTACTTCCACCGTAATACCATCTCCAAGTGCTTTAATTTCCTCTGCAAGACTTTCGTTGCTAGCAAGTGCCGAAGTAGCTTCTGCCGTGGTCGGCAATTGTTCACATGGCGGATGCGTATCCCTTGATACTGGGAACCATCCATTTAAAAGGGCAAAAGCTAGTACGACTAACAATAAGAAAACAACACCAATCATTATTTTTGAGCTTGATTTCATATGGCCCCTCCTATTCCCGCTTTTTCCCTCATTCCCGTGTGATAGGTCGAGTTCTTTAATCCGACCTCATGTTTAGCGTCACAAGCACTAATCATTTCAGAGTCGTGCGTCGACACAATAACCGTACTACCACGTGCAGCGAAGTCAGCAAACAAATCGATTACTTTTCCCCGGTTAGTGGCATCGAGCGAGGCAGTGGGCTCATCGACGAACAGAACAGAAGCGTCTTTATAAATGGCACGAGCTAGTGCAAGTCGCTGCTTCTCTCCACCGCTTAGATGGCCAGCCAGTTCATCCTCCCGACCTGGAAGACCCGTCTGCTCAAGTACCTGTGACAACCGTTCTTGATTTCCCTTCATTCGCCGGCCTAAGATGCTCGATTTCATTGTGACATTGAAAGCAACAGACTCTTCATCCATAATCCCGTAATCCTGGAGCACAAATGCCGCATGATCACGCCAAAATTTACGCCGTGCCTTAGTACTATAGTTTGTGACGTCCTTTCCATCTATCAGTATCTGTCCTTCATTTACAGGGAGCAACAGTCCAAGAGTGTGCAGGAGAGTGGTCTTGCCACATCCGCTTGGACCAACAAGAGCTGTCATATTCCCAGGCGAGCAACGAACATTCTCATCATTAAGAACTGTACGCCCTCCAATTGCTACTGATATACCTTTAGCTTGAATCAACATTTGAACCACCCATTACATTCGAATCTTGAAGAAAAAGCTAAACCTGCTTGTGCCATTTTACTTGTCCGAACCAAGGGATTACTCTTTCCTCCCCCAAAATAGTTGCTCATTTTTTTATTCCTCCCATTAATTTTTCCTATATAATTACCATTAAAGATAATGGATTGCCGTTCATCTAAGATGGCTTGTTGAAGTTTACTTTTGAACCGTGACAACGTGTCTCATCTTTGTTGGAGACATTCATTCTTTTAATTTCACAAGTACTTTTTCTCCCCTTTCATTTGCTTTACTATAAGTAATACCAATCTGCCGTACCGGGCAAAAATGATTAGGTTATCAAATAATGACCAGTACCTAATCAGACAAGCTGTATAGGATGTGTTGATCTTTTTGATCGCTCTTTGTGGTAACTTGATTATTTGTTCTCCTATTTTACTTATCTACAATATCAACAACTGAAAGTGAGAAAAAGTTACACTAATTTTAAATCTTTTTTGAAAAAATTTTATGTATGAGGTAAAAAGCTAGATGTAATTTGCTACTTAGGGAAAGAACCACTTCCGCACCGACATGGTAGGTTACGGTAAGACAGGCTTATACTTTAGTTGCTCCAACCTATGACCATGTATGTTATTAACTAAAAATTAGAGCAGAGAATGTAGATTTTAACTCTCTAGACACCAATTGTCTGCAGAAAGTCTCGATCAAATAGGTCGATTAATATAGGTGGATAGCTTGTCTCTATGCATTGCATGGACCACTTGCAAATGACAGCAACAATAAACCGCAAATAAAAAGCAGAACTTTCTAGTACTATCTGAAACTAAGTAAACTTAACCAAGCTGTATCTTCTAAATTAGTTTACTCGATAATAATAACGACCCTTAAGCCCTGGTGAGTTTATTGTTCCAATATAGGCATATGAGTACTGACCTGCACGAGTATCCAAGCTTCTATTAGTACTTACCACTTGACCATCAATAAGCCTCTGAACAGTTGAGCCGTGTACCTTTGAAGGATGGTTATACTGAGAACGGAGCCCAGCGTCCACGAATCCATATCTCCATGTTCCTCCCTCAGTTGGGTACTGATAGTGCCAACCTGGATTCACCCAAGCAAATGCAGGCATCGCTGTACCTCCAATAAAAGCAGCAGACAATGTCAACGCAGCTAACGTAAGTTTCAATTTACGAAATAACGGTTTCTTCTTTTCCCTTTTCAATTGATTTTGCATTTTCCATTCCTCCTCAACTTTCTAATGTTTTTTAATACTTACCCTTCAAGCGCTTTGTATAACTCACCTACCATGTCGATGCGGGAGGGATTCTTTACCCCTTCCACAAATTTATAATAGTCTAATAATTCCAATTATTCATGAGGTTATTTACTTATTTACAAATTAGTAACTTATTCCCAAATAAATAGCTATTTATTTTAATTTTGTAGGTAAATTATGGATTATTAATCTTTATAGTAAATTATTACCATAAACTTTTTCTCTAGATGTGGACAGAGGGACAGGTTCCGCGTCCACACATTTTTTGGAAATAAATTATTGCTATCATAAAAACACATAAAAAAGCCCAAGAACTGGATGTAACGACGTTCTTGGACACCACAATTATAAACTTAAAAGATTTATCTGTTATTCAAAAAGAGTATAAAATCATAATCCTCCACAACTAGACGGATTTTGATTTTCCTGTTTATTTTCCTTTTCATCATGTGAAACCGACTCTAACCCATAACCTGTTGAACTTATTTCTAACGTTTCATTATCTTTAATCGATTGCTGTAATTCATTATTTTCTTTTTCCATTACAATCCCCCAATTGACGTTGATTTTTTAATCGTGATTATAATTCGCAAAATTTCCTATTCACATACTAAAAATATTATCGCTTGGTAATTGGAGAAGTTCTATTTTCTCACCAAATTATAGCCTAGTTAAATTAAGAAAAGACCCTGCTAAACAGAGCCTTTAATAAAAACTATAAGATAGAATATTATTAATCATTTTCCAACACAAACTTATCAAGCATTGCACGCACTTCATCTGTTGACTCTGTGCTCATTAGCTGATTTCTTAGTTCACTCGCTCCTCGGAAACCTTTGACGTATATCTTAAAAAAGCGATGAAGAGTCTTGAATGAACGTAGTGTAACATCTGAATATTTATCATAAAGATCGAGGTGCAATCGTAAAAGATCAAGTAATTCCTTACTGCTATGCTCTTTCGGCTCTTTTTCAAAAGCAAATGGATTATGGAAAATTCCGCGACCAATCATAACCCCATCCACACCATATTGCTTCACAAGCTTCAAGCCCGTTTGGCGATCTGGTATATCTCCATTAATCGTCAATAGTGTATCTGGAGCAATCTCGTCACGAAGTTTCTTTATCTCAGGAATTAGCTCCCAATGGGCGTCAACTTTGCTCATTTCCTCTCTAGTACGCAGATGAATAGAAAGGTTCGCAATATCTTGTTTTAATATATGTGTCAGCCATTCGCGCCATTCGTCTATTTCCTTGAATCCAAGCCTTGTCTTAACACTAACAGGCAGTCCTCCTGCTTTTGCTGCTTGAATTAATTCTGCTGCAACTTCTGGACGAAGAATAAGGCCACTTCCCTTCCCATGCCGTGCCACGTTAGGTACAGGACATCCCATATTTATATCTATACCTTTAAACCCAAGCTCCGCCATTCCAATACTCATTTGGCGAAAGTATTCAGGCTTGTCTCCCCATATATGTGCTACAATCGGTTGTTCATCTTCTGTAAAAGTTAACCGACCACGTACACTTTGGATACCATCAGGGTGACAATAACTCTCGCTGTTTGTAAACTCTGTAAAAAACACATCCGGTTTTCCCGCTTCACTTACTACATGACGGAAAACAACATCGGTTACATCTTCCATTGGTGCTAATATAAAAAAAGGTCGTGGTAAATCACGCCAAAAGTTTTCTTTCATTCTATTCAAATCCTCTCATTATAGGATACTAGGCCATATTCGAAAATCTTCTATATATATCAAATGGTATTGTTTATTTTTCATTCACAATCTTCAAGTTAAAATCCACTCTGAAGAGCTCGTTGGATAGTAACAGGAAAAAGACCCCGAAAACGCAAAAATGTTTTTTCTGCGAATTTAGGGTCGTACTAATAAATGCTAGTATACATCTTCTATTACAAATCCGTCAATTACTCAACTTATTCCATGTGAAGGAGTGTATAAAAACATAGCAATATTTTTTTCCCTTTAATAGTCAACATTTTCACCCTATACAAAATCATGTAATGCAATACAAGTTACTAAACTATAACCCAATCCATAAGTTATATAAATGAATAATAAAGGGGAATGGTTATGCCGCAAAATGTCGATACAATTTGCCAACAGTTTGGTCAAATCTTCAAAGAAACTCCCAAAATTAACAACGGCGTTTGCTCTGTGGAAATAGAGCGAAATTTAAAGGTTACAATTCAAGATCGCCCTAGTCGTGGGGAGCTTCATGCAGAAGTATCGTTTGAATCGTTAGATCAAGAAGGTAATGCACTTAATCTTGGTGAAACAGTCATACTCGAAGAAGAAATACAGGCATTTACTAATAGTTTAAGTAGAAATGGTATAATCATCAGCGCCATTCATAATCATTGGCTATACACAGAGCCAACCATTCTTTATGTCCACTTTCAATCCGTGGAACCACCTTTAAACTTTGCTCGGAAAGTGGCAGAAGCATTTAAAGTTTTCAAAACTACAAATACCAATAGACAACTAGAAGACTATGGCGCTTTAGGGGCTTTGAACGCTCCTTCACTTACTTTACCTCAAATGTTGACTTACGCCCTTCAGGACGAATATTTAGCCCAAGCAAGATATAATAACATTATCGCAACCTTTGGCAACATAAGAACATTTGTACAAATTAAAGAGGCAGAAATGAGACATATAAGTGCCTTGTTACCACTTTTCGAACGTTATCAAGTTCCTTTACCTATAGATATTTCTCAATCCTTAGTTACTACTCCTGATAACTTAAAAGCTGCATATGCAGCAGGTGTTCAAGGAGAAATAGAAAACATATCAATGTACGACAAATTTTTAACAATGAACATTCCTACTGATGTAAGAAATGTCTTTACTCAACTACGTAATGCCTCGGTAAACCATTTAGCAGCATTTGAAAGAGGGCTTGCTAGAAAATAGTTTTCACTTCATGGGGCGATTGTTTCGTCCCTTCATTCTTTATCAATTGGCGAATGAATATAGTCCCTAAATGTATCAAAATACAAATTCCCATTAGCAGCCATAACTGCATAAACCACCTCTTTTTTTGTTAAATTACGCTTTTTCAATTCTGATTGTAGCCATGAAAACGATAAATTATTTTGTTCTAAATTCTCCTTGATTACTTCTCCATCCATAATAAGTTCTATCGGTAATTTCTGTTCTGGCTTTACTGCAAGCATCAAGTCCTGCCTTGTTACATTTCTAAATTGTGGCTTCTTTAATACTGTTAACGTTCCATTCGTCTCAACGATTGCAAATAGAACTTCTTCAATGTTAAAAACATCTCTTTCCCTTAATTGTTGATTTAAATAATCCAACGTATAACGCATTTTTTTCATGTTTCCTTCTAATACTTTTCCATTCTGTATCACAATTGTAGGATCACCAGCTAGAATCTTCCTACCTTTTCTATTTTTCAATGAAATTAGAGCCGTCAAAAAAATGATTGCCACATAGATCGTAAAAGCAATAATAGTATGATGCACTTTAATAGAAGTATTAAAGGCCAAATTTGCGGCGATGGCTCCTAACGTAATGGTTGCAACAAAATCAAACATTGTCATTTGTGAAATCGTTTGCTTACCTAATATTCTTGCTCCGATTAATAAAAGACTGAATGAAGTAATGGATCTCAAAATGACTTCAATATGTTCAGGCATTTTCTCACCTCAGTAAATCTAATCTAAATAAATTATCGCATTCTTTTTCTTTCCTAAAGTAAACGCAATGTTTACACCAAAATAAAACTCTCTCTTCTCACATTTTAAACTATGAATATCATAACTATTCTGAAATACGGAAATAATAATTGCGAGGTGAAGACATGGACACAGAAAAATTAAAACTTACATCTTCTGAAATAGGTTCCTTATGGGCGGAATATATTGACGGTACTGCGACAGATGTAGTGAATAGATATATGCACTCCATTATTGAAGATGAAGAAATAAAAGCGATTTTTAATGATGCCATTCAGACATTTGAAAAACAAAAGAAACAAATTAAAACGTTTATGGAGAATGAGGGATTTCCTGTTCCAATTGGATTTACTGAAACAGACCTGTATTCAGGAAAACCGAGATTGTTTACAGATGCTTTTTGCTTGAATTATTTACATATCATGACATTACATGGATTATTAGGGCATATTACTGCGTTCAGTATTTCTGTAAGAAAAGACTTAAGGGATTTTTACGATTCTTGCGATAATGATGCGAAAAATATGTATCATCGAACGATTGAGCTATTGCTTGAAAAAGGCCTTTTTCAGAGAGACCCGCTATTTTATCCACAAAACCAAACTCAATTTCTTTCAAGTAAAGATTTTATAGACGGTTTTATTGGTAAAGGTAGAAAACTTGCAGCGACAGAAATTATTAGTATTTCTTTTAACATTAAGAAAGGTATTCTAGCTAAAACCCTTTCCATTGCATTTAGCCAAGTGGCAGAATCGGAAGAAGTTAGAAAATTTTTAACCCACTCTGAGAAAACTGCTGATGGACAAATTAAAGCTTTAGCTAAATTAATGCAGGCAGATAATTTACCAGTTCCTAAATCGTTAGAAACAGAAGTTACAGTTTCGACGGACTCTCCATTTTCCGATAAATTATTAATGTATCACATAGGATTCTTGTTTCAGGCAGCACAAAATTATCATGGTGCAGGCCTTGCTTCATCGATGAGAGCAGATCTTGTGGCTACTTACGAATCCATCATTTTACAAAATCTAAAGGTAACAAAAAATTGGTTTGACATTATGGCGAAAAATAAATGGCTAGAACAACCCCCACTTGCACCAAATAGAACAGAAAGTGCAAAACAAAAATAAATGGGACAGAGGGACAGGTCCCTCGTCCACACAGTTATTGGAAGGAATTCAAGTTTATACCACAGATAGATTTCTATTTTTACCTGTAAATTAAAAAAGAGAAAAGAGTGGATATTCCCGCCTCTTTTCTCTATCATCTCCCGAAGCCCAACCAAAGTCAGAACTGTTTCATTTGGGTTTTTTACTAGTCATTTCAATCAATATTTGTATAGACGAATTTCAGTTCTCTTGCTCCACTTCTAATTCACAAACTTCCCACTCTTGCCAACTACCTTCCAGTATTCATTCCGAAACTGAACTTTTTAATGTACTTGGCTTATATATATTGCCAAGTCCCCAAACTTTTTGAACATCACCTTCCTGCATATCTTCTGTTGCCTTTGTTATCATATTGATTTTAGCGTCAATATTATCAATCATATGACAAAGGTGTGCTTCTAACGTAATAGGTTCAGCCGTACTTCCCCATCCGTTACTAAGAGGACCGTGATGACTTGATATAATGTTCATTAGTTCGTATACAATCGTAACTTCTTCTTTTGAAACCGTTCGTTCATTTCGTATCGACACTAACTTACGGTCTATCATTTGGTTAACTATTTGAATATGTCCTAGGAACTTTCCGTAAAGTGTATATTCTGGAGCAGTGAAATCACGAGACATCTCCACTATTTTCCCCATATCATGAAGTGTGAGGGCCGCATACATTTTACTGCGATCTATTACTTCACCATACTGATCGCAAATGCTTTTACATATACGAAGAAGTGATAGGGTATGATAGGCAAGTCCAGATCGAAAATTATGATGCATCTTCACTGCAGCGACATGAGTCATGAAGTATTTTTTATTCTCCTCAAACAATTGTAAAGTGATTTGATGCAAAATAGGAATTTTAATTTCATCTATAAACTCAAGTATTTCGTTTTCCATACTATCAATAGACTCTGGTGCCATTTCTATATAATCACTGATGTTCACTTCACCTTTATTAGGGACTCGGAATTCATTTATCGTCATTTGAGCCTTCCCATTATATTCCGACACATTACCGATTACATGTAAGACTGCACCGTTAGTGAAAATCGTTAACATCTCGTCCACTGTTCTTCCACCAAAACCATTGTTCCAAATCTTACATTCGATTACTTTATGCTTTTTCCCTATCGTCACGTCTAGATATGGATCCCCTTTTTTCGTTTTCTCTAACTTAACCGCTTTAATGAGAACTAAACCATCAAAGGAATTACCAGGGCTAACTTCTAACAAACATGTAACAGGCATTTTATGTCCTCCTAATAGAAGATAAATTATTACATAAGTTAATCTTTAAATTCAAACCTATTATTTCATTCTACATAAGTATATATCATAGTATTGGTTAGATAGGATAAATTTTAGTAATTATTGATTGCTATTATACTTTAATATGGCTTAATTGAACTCTCCACCCACTTACTGCCCTAATAGGCTGCTTTTAGAGGGAGCTTTCTTGCCTGTTTTAAATAAAGCATACTGGACCAACCTTTGAAACCTTATCCTTTAAACAAAAAATAGACCAATTAATTGCTAATTGGCCAATAATCATCATCATTACATACATACGGACAAGGGTTGTTTTGAATAAAACGTACTGCATTTAAACCAATCATTTGGGCAGCTAAAGACGTATTGCCATCTGGTAATATATCACATTTTAAGCGTGAATGACCTTCCCCTCGTTCACACTTAATCTAGTAAATGAACTTCATCATCTACGTGAATGTCCCCTTATTAATACCTTTCTGCCAACGCCAACAAATTCTTTTTATGATTAGATAACCCTACGCAAACATTATTCGGCTTAAATTGTATTTTGGAATCGTCTGAAAAAGTAACTTTTACTGTTGTTTTTAGCAAACCTCGTTTGAAAGAGATTTCCTTTACGTCCTGTAAATCTAATGGCAGGAAATTTCCAGTCATTTTTCCAGTAGTTCCATCCATTTCACAAATTAATATTCGTTTGTTTGTGAAAGCAACGATCATGTGTTTGTTCAGCAACATCGTAAATTCCTGAAACAACAAATAATTGGTGAGCGGAGCAAAACTCATCACATAGAAATACTGTTTTTCTACTTCACCAGGCTCCATTATTTCATCTAAAAATTGGTCCATATACTCGTTTCGATTAAACATAAGACATTCTTCTCCCCCAAAAATTGATATTATGTAAAATTATTTGTAATCATCCATAAACCACTTAATACCTCTTTAATTATTGCAAAAGGGTCCTATGAATGGCTAGGGACTTTTGTCATAATTATCCTTTTTCACTTGTTATTCACCAAACCACCTTACTCCGCTAACATAAGACTAGGCGCTTCATGATTTTCGGGATGGGACAGAGGGACAGGTTCCTCGTCCACACATTTATTGGAATTTTTTACATTTTTATTACAAAGAAACTACTAACTTATCCTCCTATTCTACTTTATAAACAACTGAACATAAAAATACCCAAGATTCAAATTCATTAAGAATCTTGGGTTTTTATTACATTGCTTTACCTTTTAAAAATACTGGAATTATTAAAAACATTAACTAATTAGCATTGGAAACCACTCCAAAAGTAGTCGTTACAAACCAAAAATTAAGCCCTCTTAAATCTCACCACTACTTATTCTGCTTCACCCACGACAGTAAAACGTTCGTTTATATGCTGTGGATTTTCAATTTCATCTAAAACTGCAATCGCATAATCCGCATAACTGATGTAGCTTTCACCCTTTGAATTGACAAGAAGATGATCTTTTCCAGACTGATAAGATCCAGTTCTTTTTCCTTCCGCATCAAATACGGCAGACGGACTGATAAATGTCCAAGTAATCCCTGTTGTTGTCTGCAATTCTTGTAAATTTCGCCCCTGACCTTTCGCCGTTGGTTTCACGAAATCTGGAAATTCAGGTGTATCAATTAACTGAACCGTTTTATTTTCATCCACATAAAGGCTTCCTGCACCACCGACAATGATTCCTCTTGTATCGGTTCCTTTTAAAGCTTCAATTAAAGCATGTCCAGCATCTACATGTGCTTGCTCTTCTCCAAGTGGAGCACCGAAAGCATTTACAACTACTTCAAACTGCTTTACATCTTCTTGTGTAAGATCAAAGATATTCTTCTCCATCACTTCTACATTCGTATCTTTTAGTTTTGACTTATCCCTTACAATAGCAGTTACTTGATGTCCTCGACTAACTGCTTCCTTCAAAACAAGACTGCCTACTTTCCCACTTGCACCAATAATTCCAATTTTCATTTTAAAGTCCTCCTATATAAAAATTTCACTTGTAATTAATTCGATTACCTGTAATCATTTTAGTTACAATTAAGTTAGATGTCAACAAAACCATTTTTATTTTTTTTACCCTTTTAAGTTATAATAGACTTGTAACCAATTGAATTACATGATGAATGTATCTCGTAAAAAAAAGTAAGGTGGGTGACTGAAAATGTCTATTAGTAGTAGATTTTCCGTCGGTATTCATATAATAACTTTAATTGAAATAAATAAAGATGGAGTTAATTCCTCTGAATTTATAGCACGAAGCGTAAACACGAACCCAGCTGTCATCAGGAAAATTATCGGGATGCTTAAAAAAGCGGGATTAGTTCAAGTACAACCTGGTATCGCAGGAGCAACACTCGCAAAAAATTTATCGGAGATCACATTACTTGACGTTTATAAAGCAGTTAATGTTGTTAAGGACAACGAACTATTTAGTATTCACGAAAATGTAAATCCTGATTGTGCCGTTGGAAGAAATATTCAAGGTGCGATTGAACCTCTCTTTTTCAGTGCACAACTAGCAATGGAGAAGGTTCTCGAAAATGTAACTATTGAAGATGTAGTGAAGGGTGTTATCGAAAAAGGAGAAATTAAACGATAAATGTAAGTAATATATGTAAAAAATGGTGGGACAGTGAACGCTGTCCCTGCCGTCCAATCAAAAAAATGTTACTACAATCATTAAGGTATATAAAATAGCAATATAATTGACTGAGTAAATAAAATTAATCCGGGCCCATTTCACGGTGTCTTTCATAAAAAAACCATACACACTAAAAAATAGCCAAAAAATATTAAACAGTGTGGCAATAGTAATAAAAGTCGGACCAAGTGAATTTAAGTAAAATGGTAGTGGCAACAAACAAACGATATAAAAAAGATTCTGCCACTTTGTATGATTAATTCCTCGCACAACAGGAAGTATCGCTACACCTGCTGCTTTATACTCATCTAATTTCTTAATAGCAATCGCAAACGTATGTGGCATTTGCCAAATAAATAGAATGAGAAATAGAATGATAGGTACTAAATGAAAGCTAGAATCTAACGCTGACCAACCAATTAACGGTGTAACTGCCCCGGAAACACTTCCGACGACGGTATTAAAAGCATATCTTCGCTTCGCCCACATCGTATACAAGAAAACATAAGTGAACCAGCCAATGAAGGTATAAATGACAGCTTCCATCGTTGTAAATAACAACAAGACAATCCCGACTACAGATAAGGCAATTCCTAACAACAGCACAAACTTTAACGACATCGTACCAGTAACAGTCGGACGATTTTTCGTCCTTTCCATCACAGAATCAATATCAGCATCGTACCAGTTGTTCAGTACTAAAGCACCACCCATCACCAATGTACTGCCAATTAGAGTTAGTAGAACAACACCTAAATGATCAAGGAAGGAAGCATTCGTGAAATACAACGCCAACCATAGACCAGTAAACACAGGCAAAACATTGGATAGTAGAACTAATCCTTTAAAAAGAGATTTTACATCAGTGACAAGATTCGTAACATGTGGTACGTCCAGTACTTTTCCTGTCTTTTCTTGAGATGCCATCATATGAAAACACCTCCTATCTATTCATATTTGGTTGGATCTACTGTAAAAACATAAATTAAATAAATGACTAAACAGATAGCTGTCGTAATGAAGCCCCAGCCGAGTGTTAATTGTTCTATGATGAGATAGTTGTTGCATAACTGATCTTCTGCCCATATATATAAAGCTCCCATCCCAAAATACTTAACCGTAAAAATAACGATAATAATATTTTTCCCAGCCTTACTTAGTTTTTTCCAGCTATCTCTAAGCGGAATCCCTGCTAAAAATGGTAAACTAATAAATTTCCAAGCTTGTATACTTTGTAAGGTCAACGCCTCGTCCATTGTTCGAGGGATCGTCCAATAAATAATAATAATCAAGAATAACGTAATTCCTGGTATCCCATTGTTATTCCATTTCCCCAAAAAACGAGGGTAACGCTTTAGAAGGATACCTCCCATTAAAAAACCTGAAATGACTAGTAACGGCATTTGCATATGCATATGGGTAATCATGATAGATTCTACTAAATTAGCAACAGGCGGCAAATTTAAGAAAATATATAATAATAGACCATATATAAATTGCGTCCTCATTCCCTCACCTGCTCGCCATTAAGAATACTTTCCACTTTTTCTACCGCTGCCTCGACTTCTGTAAAGTCCATCACTTCCACTAATTTTCCTTTTTTATCAACTAAGTAAAAGGCTGAATTATGGGTAAAGTTCCCTAATCCATCAGGAATGACAATGACCCCGAATTTCTCTAACAACGAGCTCAGTTCATCTTGGTCAACAATCCTTGCCATTCTCCACGTTTCTCCATCGGCACCGAAAGCGTTCTGATACCTTTCTAACGTAGCTGGGTCATCACGCTCTGGATCAAAACTTATACTTAAGAATACGATATCTTCTCCAATATATTTTTTCGGAAGTAATTTATATACTTGCCCCATATTAAATTCTAATTGCGGGCAAACCGTTGCACAACCTGTATAGATAAACGTAATAAAAACATACTTATTCTCAAACTCTGTAAAAGAATACTCTCTCCCTTTACTATCCTCTAAAATGACATCAGGAAAAGTAGGTTTTTCCTTAAGTAGTTGATTCACTCTAGCCGTCTCAGCCGTATATGCTGTAAACCCATCCGTCCCTATAAAAAACAAAATACAACCAAACAATAAAACGATTAGTAGTGAGATTATATTTTCCCGGTTTTTAAACATTGAGACCACCTCTCACATGATAGATTGAATGATTACTATAAGCATAAAGAGATAGCCCAGTCATCCGAGCTATCTCTTTTTTTAAAAAATAACTTTACCAAGTTTTGAATGGCGGTGAGCCTGGCGGTGCATTGACAATCATATCGATAAGTGGTGGGACATATGCCATTGCCACTAAGATTAACATGAGCACTACCCATATTCCCCAGCGCTCTGTAAAATATGGAGTTGGAGCTTCGTCTGGCTCTATATCCGCAATCGGGAATTCTGTTTTACCTTTTGGTGCAAAGAACATCATATGGAATACAGCATAAATTTGAAGAACACCCGCAATTGCTAATATTACAGCGCCGACACCAATGGCTGCCATGTATGGATCCCAACCTAATGAGGTGGAGAAATCACCATATGTTGTGAAAGATGTTCTTCTTGGAGAACCAAATAATCCAACAGCATGCATAGAAAATGCCATTATTGTCATACCAATCGTCCAAAGAATGGTTTGAATAACACCAACTTTATTCATCGCTGGAGTTAATACTCTCTTAAATACAAGCGGAACTAACCAGTAACTAATACCGAAGAATGTCATTACGACTGTCATTCCTAGTGTTAAATGGAAATGCCCTACAACCCACATCGTATTATGTGCAACTTGGTTTAATTGGTTCGTGCTTTGAACAATACCACCTGCTCCAGCTGGAATAAAGGCAGCCATTGCAATAAATGGAGCTAAGAAACGCACATCACCCCAAGGTAATTTTCTCAACCAACCGAGTGCTCCTTTTCCACCTTTTCTTCTACCAGTACGTTCAAATACTCTAAACATTGCATAAGCAGTCATTAAAGATGGGAATCCGATTGCTAAACTCATAAAAACGTGCATGTATTTAATGGACAACGAAATACCAGGGTCAATAATTTGATGGTGGAATCCACCAGTAATATTCATGATAACTAAAGCTATTACGACAACGCGTGTTAAATAGTCATTAAAGCGTGTTCCGCCAATAATCTTCGGTATAATAACATACCATGCAGAAACGGCTGTTAAATACCAAATGTTAACTGCTGTATGTCCAAAAGCCCAGAAGAGTGTACGAGAAACCATGACGTTTATGCCATCTACCCATCCTAGTGTCCAAGGTATAATCATAAAGATAACTTCCACTGCAACAAAAGCTGTTGCTCCTACTAACAGAACAAATACACCCGTCCCAAAGAACGCAAGAATAGGAAGATGCTGTCCTTTGTTATTTTTTCTCCAATTTGCCACATTAACAAATGCTCCAGCTGCAAGCATCCAAACACCTAACACAATAAATACGAGCCCAAAATAAAACATAGGGTGTGCCGCCATTGGTGGATAAAATGTGTACATAACAGATGCTTCATTCATTAACACAGGGATGACAACTAACACAAATCCAAAGATCTTCAACCCGAACCCTATCCATGCCATCTTTCTAACCTTTGGAAGAAGTCCTCCTAACGTATGTGAAAAACCTGCGTAAAAGTAACCAATCGTGATGAAGGATGACATGACGACAACTAAAAGCAATCCATGTGCTGTTAAGATTTGATAATAATTAAGCCATGTTGGTAGTTCAAGGACACCGGCTCTGTTTAAACCTTGTATTACTCCCATTAACCCACCTAGAAGTAATGCGATAAAACCAACTAATAAATAGGCTTTTGATATATTAGCATCCTGTGGATTTAAACCAAGAGCTTTATTGGCACTATCCCTAAATGCTGTACTATTTCTTTTTTCTGCAACTGCTCCCACGGAACTTCCCTCCTTATTTCACTGTTATAGTCGTACTCATAAATTGGTGACCTACACCGCAATATTCGTTACATATAACTAAATACTCACCTGGCTCATCAAATTTTTGTGATATTTTTTGGATATGGCCTGGCATAACCATTGCGTTAACGTTTGTATCGGCAATTTGAAATCCATGAACGACATCCTTTGATGTTAAAGTGAAATGCACGGTTGCACCTGCTGGAATTTCAACTTCCATCGGAGTAAAACTGAATAATTGCAACGTCATGACAAGTTCATATTCGTTTTCACCAATTTGCTTAAGCCCTGGTTCATTAAAAGGAGCTATTTCATCCACTTTCTGAGGGTCAATTGTTTCATTATGACTTGGCGGCCCCATTCCTAAAGCAAATGTTTGATAACCTGTTAGTAACATAAAAACCATAATCATTCCAAAACTTAATGTAAGCCATATCTTTTCATCAAGATGCATGCTTTTCCCCTCCTTATAATCGATCCATATATAGTCCGTATATAATAAAATAAGTAACCAATATAACTGCAAAAACTACTCCTACTGAAATCCATGTTCCAATCCTAGTTGAAGCTTGCTTGCTAACATGTTCATTTTCCAGATTCACTTCTTCTTGAGCCTTTAAATTTGAGGCTTTCATTAAGGACCCCCCCTTTTGTTTTCATACTTCAATCATAATTGGGAATTATTATCAGTGTAGTGATTCGAATCACAGCTGTAAAAAAATATAAATTGCCATGACACCAGTAATACCAAGGTTTTTCAACAGTTCCAAATGGAAAACACGTAAATACCCCTTCACGATTTGTTCACATTTTTCACGATTATCAACTATAGCCGCCTATTAAAGTGCGACAAGCATCACTGCGAACGATACGAAACCAACCTAAAAAGACGACTTTCATTCAAAATGAATGGTAGTCGTCTTTTAAATTTGTACTATAATAAGTTCTCAAATGGTGTTTTTCTTCTCAGTATTTATCTACCCTGTAATAAAAAAGAATTGCGCTTGAGCCTACTATTCATTTTGTTTCCTAACTACATGCTGTACCCATTCTGAATCATCCCAAATATTAGGCTTATCAATCGTTTCGTTTTCTCCACGCACTAGAAAATCATAACTATCTTTTGCACCAGTGTACCAATCAACGATTACTAACTTTCCGTTTACATTACGAACAAGAAACTCAGTAACTTCCGCGTAACTACCTATATCTTTAAAAATTTCTGCAGGTATTTTAAAATAGAGAAAGCCTCCATGCTCGTCATCCACATAGTCCACTTCCCAAGCTCCAATCTCCACATTGACCTCTTCGGTAATGTACACTTTACGTTCGGATTGAATTTTCTTTTCCGTGTACTGGATAAGATTTTCATTTTCCATAAAAGCACTCAATTCGATATCCGAGCCGCTCCAAATCGCACGATAATAATCGGTTAGTGCATTCACAACTATTTCATAAGCAGTCTCAGAATCTTGCATTGATAATTCCCTAGAATCCTCAGCTAAATATTCCGGAGAATCTTGTAATCCTTCTAGTTCCGTATGAGGTATTTTCTCCTTTCCATCCTCCGTCACGAACATCACTTCTACTTCTTCTATCGGGCTAACAGCATACCAAAACCTTTTGTCTCCTTCTATTGTAATTATTTTTGCTTGTACGTCGCCAGCATACACTTCTAGAATAGAAAGGTCATTTATTAGTCCTGAATAAATATATGGTATTGAGTTCATGCTTGACCAATTTACAGGAGAATCCCACTGAGCACCTCTTGTTTGAATCCACTCCCATTGATTAGTCTGTTTTTCAAAGTAGGCAATATAAATCGTTTCACTACTATTTTTATTTTCTGTAAAAATAGCAATAGCGTCATTACGATGAACCGCATTTAACTCTGAATGAATAAGAGAATACGAAAAGTCTTGTTCTCCCTTATTCATTTCCTTCATTTTTTGGTGAAAAAATTGTTCAAATGATTCTATATCAGCAACGTTTGCATTGTTTGATTCATTATGAAATGGAATAAAAACGACAATAAAGAGTATTAATGCGGCAATGCTTGCAAAACCAACGGATATCCTTTTCCATCTTTCCCTGCTCTTTTTCTTTCTTTTATAGCTATTGGAGAATTTCATCAAAGTTTCGTGTATTTGATCTTGTTTCTGTTCATCAAACTCGTGTTCATAGTCTGGTTTAGGAAGAGACTTCAGCTCATCAATTAATGGATTTTTCCATTCATTATCTTTCATATTTAATGTCCTCCCTCTTATCCTTTAAAGCTTTTAACGCCCGATGATACGTAATACGCACCTTATTTTCATTCCAGTTTAAAATGTCTGCTGTTTCTGGAACAGATAATTCTTTAAGCGCTCGGAGAATAATGACGTCTCGATAGTTAGACTTCAACGAATTAATTACTTTATATAAATCGCGATTATTTTCACTCCATTTAAGCATTAGTTCTGGCGTTGGCTCTTCTTTTTGTTCAAAACTCTTGAGCCCCAGCACCGTTTTCATTCTCGCCCGTTTTCTTCTTCTAATCTCATCGATGCCTACATTTCGTGCAATCGAGAATAACCACGTTTTCTCGCTAGACTTTGATTGATATGTATCGAAGCTTTTAATAGCACGAATGAACACTTCTTGAACTAAGTCATCTATATCTCCTGACCCGACATAATATAACAAGAAATGGTATATATCTTTGCTGTATTGATAGAACCATTCGGAAATTTTATCACTGTCCATCCATTTCTCCCCCAATGTTTTCATTCAGTAATTAGTCGTATTAATGGTGATAATTATTTCACTTTTCTCTAAATATTTTATAAAAAAGCTCGAACACAAGCTTCATTTAAAAATCTCTGTTTCTATCATACAGAAGAAGGTATAAAAAAAACGACTGTCACTTTAGAGTAACAATCGTTTTTATTCATACATTAACATTTTTCGCTTTTTGAAAAGTTCCTCCCCTATAAAAGGGCTTAAGCCAAATTACGCATTAACGCACCGTTAGGCTTTTGTAATTCTTGAGGTATTATTTGATTCATTCTACAAAAATGTTCGAAAAATTGTTGTGCCAGCTCTTGCTCCTGGTCACTTTTAAACGAAGCGATATCACGCAGAATTTGAGCCATCCACATATTATCAAAATAACGGTATTTACCGGTATTCCATGTCATTTTTTCGGGGGATTTTTCATTTACGTAATATTGCCAGAAAAGCAACTGATCAGATTCTTGTTCTGTAAGTTGGAGCTTGTATTTTGAATGAGCAGGAATATTTCCATCTTCACATAGCTTACCGATAAACTCTTCATTCACCATATAGACTCCTAAAATCCGTCTCTCTTTTTCTGGCATCCCGGAATCTATTGATGTTAACAGGACCGCACTATTTTGGTGTAAACGGATCGGTTTGTTTGGCTTTCCTTTGTTATTACCACTTTTTATTTCGCCTGAAAAAACTTTCCACTCTGTTAAAGAACTATTCTGTTCCTCATTGTCACACCAAAAAACCATTTGTGATTCGGGATGAAGTTTATGGTTCTTCATAAGCTTTTCATGTTCTAGGCGAAGTTCGTGTTTTTTTCGTTGAAGCTTTTTTTCCTCTTCCTTCTTCCACTCTTCTTCCTGTCGCGCCATTTCCCTTTTTTGTATAATTTCTTCAAGTGAATGAGCAACACTTTGATCATGTATTTTTAAGTGCTCTCCAAACACATCCGGGTACACAAACTTTTTACTCTCCGATGCGAAATGTATTTCAATAATAGAATCATTATGTTCAACTATACTCCCTGTGCCAAAACGCTTGTGTGTAACTTTCTTATTGATTAAATTCAATATTCTAGTCCTCCTTGTAAAATAAAAACTCGGTTACTATTAGTTAGAAAATTAATCATTTTATTTAACTAACTTACCTTTAAAGCTCAGACAACTGTTTGAATTTTTCATCGGTTTAAAAAGATATTAAAAAAACGCATCCATCACTCTGCCTGTAAAAAATTACAGAAGAATTCGGAATACGACTGAAAAAACCTTTGTAAGACTATTGTAACACTTTTCTTAAAAAAATACAAATTTCTTATTGACAACATATTTTATCCTGAGGTAAAATAGAAATTTTATTATTTCCATTTAATATTATTTATGAACAAAGGCTAGCCGCATATATAACCATTTCATTACCGGTGTGATATGGAAAAAGTGAAAAAGAAGTACTCCATACATATATAGTTGAAATATTGTTTTTTTCTTTGAAAAATAATAACTTTGTTCATATTTTGTATACCTAAAACAATGAAAGCCCTACCTCTCTTTCATCCTTACGGCTCCTTGTCCGTGCCAGTGTGAAACAGGTTACAAATTATAGTGATCTTCAAACGTTCGTAAAAGAAATATAAATAATCATAATGGATTAGATTTTCAGAAATGACAAAAGAGGTTTAAGCTCTAATTTTGAGCTGAAGAAGTTGAATTTCTTTAAAATGATTAACTTTTAATAACAATAATTTCTTAAAAATTCAGGATATTCCAGAGAGTTCTGTAACCTTAAAAGAAACTTTTTATTTGATTTTCAGTAATTCCTTTCATTAATCTTAGTTCACTAATTAAAAATTCATGTGCGTTATTCAACATTTTCTTTTCGCTAGAATTAAGTATTTTCTCTTTTTTCATGCGCATTAAATCACGGACAACTTCAGCACCTTCTAGTATGTTACCTGTTCTTAATTTATCCGTGTTCACTTTATACCTTTCCTTCCAAGGCATTAATCTATCTGATTCACCATGCTGAAAAATGTGTATGATGTGTTTTAATGCGATTATGTCCGTAACCGGGCGTATACTTGAACTCAATATTTTACCCTTCGGAATCATAACTTGCATATTATTAATTAACATTGTTATAACATAATACTGTTGTTTTTCTCCTGAAATTTCCTTTTCTTCAATAGCTTTAATGATACCTACTCCGTGCATCGGATAAACAATGTTATCACCAATTTGAAACAAGTAATCCACCTCCATGTTTTGCAACCTTCTTAAGCTTAACACAGTTGTTATTTTTTATCAAAATTTCTATAATATCATAGATTAATTTAAATCGTCAATAACTTTTTCTTGAAAAAATTAAAAAATGTAGGATTAGGGCACAACCGTTGTCGCGATGAGGAACCTGTTGGGTTAAGGGTCTAATAAGAAAGATATTATTGGAATTTAAAAAGATGACTCCTGCAGAAAACAGAAATCATCTCTTTAGTCGGCTTTTAAAGGATACAGATCACTGTCAGCTTGTCCATCCTTTGTGAATACCACTTCTTAACCTAAACAGATAATATATTTTTGTTTTAGTTGCGGGGCTACCTACTCTATTTTTCGTTCCATATAAATTTATCTATTAAAACTATTCGATATCATCGATTGCACTGATTCAGGAAGCATTTGATAAAATAGCCCTTCGAATATAAGGTCAAGTACTCCGGCGATGATCATTACCATTATAAGTATTAGTAAAAGTAGCTTTCTATTTTTCATTTAAATGCCTCCAATAACGTAGACGTTTCAACCATATTATATGTAAGTTTTACAGTTTGATTTGTTTTGCTGCTAAGGAATTTTGAAAAGTTGTTAAGTAATTTTGGGTTCTTGTTAAGTAAATTTCAAAAGTTGTTAAATAAATTTCGAAACTTGTTAAGTAAATCTGAAAAGTTGTTAAGTAAATTTCGAAACTTGTTAAGTAAATCTGAAAAGTTGTTAAGTAAATTTCGAAACTTGTTAAGTAAATCTGAAAAGTTGTTAAGTAAATTTCGAAACTTGTTAAGTAAATCTGAAAAGTTGTTAAGTAAATTTCGAAACTTGTTAAGTAAATCTGAAAAGTTGTTAAGTAAATTTCGAAACTTGTTAAGTAATGACCGGTTCTTTTAAGTAAGGATCCTTCATTAAATCCCAAGGATAATTATAAGGTGGAAAAGAACACACTGTTAATGGTTCCTTCTTAACTGGATGCTCGAAAGAAATGGAATGGGCCCAAAGTGCAAGTTGTTGCCCAGTTTTATTAAGTTTCTCTCCATATTTTTGGTCCCCAAAGATCGGGTTGCCAATTGCTGACAGCTGAACTCGAATTTGGTGAGGTCTACCTGTGTGAAGATTCACCGAAAGCAAACTAAATCCTTTTTTCGAGTCCAGCACCTCGTAATCTAGCACTGCTTTTTTAGCTTTAGGATAATTAGGAGAAACAACAGATACTTTATTCTTCCGATTATCTTTATGAAGATAATGTACAAGTTGTCCCCTTTTCTTCTTTGGCTTTCCATGAACAACCGCTAAATAGTTTCGTTCGATCACATGTCTACGAAACATATCTGCTAATCTAGAAGCAGCCTTTGATGTTTTAGCAAACACCATCACTCCACCAACTGGACGGTCTAGGCGGTGGACAAGTCCCAAATAAACTTTACCTGGCTTTGAATAACGTATTTTTAGATCCTCTTTTAACATTGTTAATAAATCAATGTCTCCACTACTATCTGCTTGTACAGGAATATTAATTGGTTTTTCTACCAAAAGCAGATGATTATCTTCCAATAATATTGAGATTATCATAGACTTTCTTCTCCTTAAGGCATAATTCTATCTATCATAACATTATTTAAAGAAATAATCGCCAATTCGAGCATGAGGTACTATAGTTGAGATTTATTTTAGAAAACAATAAAAAAAACCCTTAAAATTAAGGGCTCTTTTAGTAACAAATAGCTATTTTTTAAGATTAGGACGAGGGGACAAGAAATGTCCACATTAGACCCATTTAGTAGTAATAACCTTTTTACGAGTAAAGAATTGTAGTCCATCTTTTCCATTCGCATGTAGATCACCATAGAAGGAGTCTTTCCATCCGGAGAATGGGAAAAATGCCATCGGAGCTGGTACGCCAATATTTACACCTAGCATTCCCGCGTCAATCTTTTCACGGAAATGACGTACACTTCCACCATCTTTCGTGAAAATACAAGCACCATTGGCAAATCGGGATTGATTCGTCAATTTAATTGCTGCGTCGAGATCCTTTACACGGACAATGGATAACACAGGGGCAAAAATTTCATCCTGCCAAATTTTCATTTCGGAAGTAACATGGTCAAAAATTGTTGGTCCTACAAAATAACCTTCTTGTTTCGCTGCTTCATCTACACGACCGTCACGAATTAGTTTTGCTCCTTCTTTTTCCCCAGATTCAATATAACTCAAAGTACGGTCTTTATGCTGATCACGGATAACTGGTCCTAGGAATATTCCTTCATCGAGCCCGTTTCCTATTGTAATTTCATTTGCTTTCTGCGTTAATAGTTCCACAAACTCATCTGCAATAGACTCCTCCACTGCGACAACGGAAGCAGCCATACAACGTTCTCCGGCAGAGCCGAATGCAGCATTCATAATTTGTGTCGTAGCATTGTCCATATTTGCGTCACGTAACACGATAGAATGGTTTTTCGCCCCAGCAAGCGCTTGTACTCGTTTTAAATTGTCTGTTCCACGTTTGTATACATATTCAGCAACAGGCTGAGAACCGACAAAGGAAATAGCGGCAACTTTCTTATGATCCAGTAACCCATTAACCACATCATGTGCACCATGAACGATATTGAAAACACCCTTCGGCAATCCTGCTTCCTCAAATAGTTCCGCTAGACGGTTTGCTAATAGTGGCGTACGTTCAGATGGTTTCAACACAAACGTATTTCCTGTTGCGATGGCCATCGGGAACATCCAGCAAGGTACCATCATCGGAAAGTTAAATGGTGTAATACCACCAATAACGCCAATAGGGTAACGATATACGCCAGATTCTAAATCTGTTGCAATCGATGGAAGTTGTTCACCCATCATCAGGGAGGGAGCACCCGCAGCAAACTCTACATTTTCAATACCTCGCTGTACTTCTCCATACGCTTCGGTATAGTTTTTACCATTTTCTAATGTTATTAATCTAGCAAGTTCATCCCAGTTATCTATCAATAATTGTTGATATTTGAATAAAATACGAGCACGCTTAGGAACAGCAACTTCTTGCCAAGATTCGAATGCTTCCGCGGCAACTTGTACGGCGTAGTCGACATCTTCTTGTGTAGAAATCGGTACATGTGCAATTACTTCCCCAGTCGCAGGGTTAAAAACTTTTTCCGTTTTATCTGTTTTTGCATCCACCCATTCTCCGCCGATATAGTTTTTCAATGTTTTAACAGTTGTTTGTGTCATATAAATCCTCCTAGTTTCTACTGTTTATGATCCAACTACATTTTCTGAAGTGAATTTGTAGTCATAACACTTTAAATAAAGTTCTTCAATTTCCTGTTTGGACGGAACCTTTGGATTATTTTGTGGGCTGCCACTAGCTAAAGCATCTCCCGCCATTTTACTAATCGCCGTTTCGAACGCAGCTTGGTCAATTCCCCAACCTTTTAGATTTGGAATCTTTAATTCTAGACAGAGATTTTTTACAGCTTCCACTGCAATATCGGTCGCTTTCTCATCTGATAGATTGCTAGTATTAGGCTGAAAAAACCTTCCTAAGTCTGCTAAACGACTGATAGAGGCCTCTTTACTAAACTCAAGAACTGCTGGTAACAACATCGCATTGGAAAATCCGTGCGGAACATGGAACAGTGCCCCAATTGGTCTCGACATGCCATGTACAAGACATACGGAAGCATTCGTAAAGGCCATTCCCGCTTGTAACGATCCTAATGCCATCGCCTCCCTTGCACTAATATTGTTTCCATCTTCATAGGCGGCCTTTATGCTTCCAACAATTTTCTCCATTGCTGATAATGCCAACATATCTGTCATTGGTTGAGCACGTCTGGATACATATGCCTCAATCGCATGACTTAATGCATCAACCCCTGTTGCAGCGGTTACCGTTGGAGGGGACGAGACCGTTAAATACGGATCTACAATCGCTACATCTGGCATAAATGCTGGTTGCTTAATCATCATTTTGACATTATTAGTCGTATTCGTAATAATCGTTGCATCTGTCGCCTCTGAACCAGTTCCGGCAGTTGTTGGAATCGAAATATGTGGAACCGGACTTTTTACAGCTAGTTTCTTCCCACCCATGTAATCACCTATATAACCACCATTCGTTTGCACTACCGCAACTGCTTTGGCAGTATCAATACAACTTCCCCCACCAAGTGAAATGATAGTATCACATTGTTCTTTTTCAAAAAGCTCTAGAGCTTCCTCCACATATTTATCTGTTGGTTCGGACTCAACCCCTAAGTAGACAACGCTTTCAACTTTCTCTTCTAGTAAAAAATTTTCGCATTCATTTATAAACCCGAGACTTTGTATTACTTTATCACTAATAATCAATGCTTTCTTTCCACGAGCAGCTGTTTCTACTCCCACTTTTTCAAATGCTTTTCGACCATAATGAATCGTTCCTGGTGTCCTAAAAACGGCGTAATCCTCCATTTTCTTCCCCTCCCAATTTGGACTCATTACTTATTAAGCAAAAAGTATGCCAACCTTCCAGCATTGATCATATAAGCGTTTATCGAAGTAGGTGTAGATGTTCCTTTACAATTATGTAGTGAAGGTGTAGTGTTATGACTACACTAGGCTACAATCCATATTTTTTAAGCTTTTGGTAAAGCGTTGTCCGGTGAATTCCAAGCCGTTTTGCTGCCAATGATTTATTGCCCCCTGACTCTTCTAAAATCATTTGGATGACTTCTTTTTCCTTCGCATTTTCCTCTTCCCTTACCCTGTGAATCGGAGAAGCTAGTACATTCGTAAACTCACGTTTTTTCATATAATTAGGGAGGTGATGAAGATCAATCGTTTTTCCTTCTGTTAAAATAACTAGCTTTTCAATCATATTTACTAATTCGCGTATATTTCCATACCATGAATAACTTATTAACACTTCTAGTGCAGCTGCTGTTACTTCTTTTTTCGGTATTTGATACTTTGTACATATAGACGTTAAATAGTGAGAAATTAATAATGGTATGTCCTTTTTCCGTTCCCTTAATGGTGGGATGGATAATTCAATGACGTTGATTCGATAATATAAATCCTCACGAAATACTCCATCAGCCACCATTTCCTTTAAATTGCGGTTAGTGGCTGTCACGATTCTTGTTTTTAACGGCTGTTTCCGGATACTACCTAATCGTTCAAACTCCTTTTCCTGCAATACTCGAAGTAATTTCGTTTGCATAACTAGGGGCATCTCACCGATTTCATCTAAAAATAATGTTCCACCTTCAGCCAGTTCGAGTTTTCCGGGTTTGCCTCCTTTTTTCGCACCAGTAAAAGCCCCTTCTTCATAGCCAAATAATTCGGATTCAAATAGTTGCTCTGGTATCGCTCCGCAATTAACACTAATAAACGGACCATCCCTATATTCGCTTAAATCATGAATACTTTTAGCAAACATCTCTTTTCCGGTTCCACTTTCACCAGTAATCATGACGGTTGCATCCGTTTTTGCCACTTTTCTCGTCATCCGTTTAAGCTTCATTATCTCCTCACTTTGACCGATAATCTGTTCAAGCGACAATGTGCGTGGAAGCTTATTTGGCAAGCCTTCTGTTTGCTTTTGACCTGATGAAATCTGTTGCGTTTTTTCCCGGAAACGGTCATATATTTGGTACAGTTCCGTAACACCTTCAAAAATGAGCATTCCGATCGCCCCAACTAGTTCCCCATCTCGCCAAAGTGGAATTCGATGCACAACCATTGGTTGCCCTTGAATATACTGGATTTCCCCTCGTTCAGGTAGACCTGTTTTCACTGTTTGGTGAAGGTTCGTGTTTTCAATCACCTCTTGTACTGGTCTTCCAATGGCGTCCTTTTTTTCCACACCGGTAAAGCGACTGTACGCCTTATTAAACTCCACAATAATCCCATCTTTATCGACGACAGCAACCCCTTCATAGGCGCTATCCAGGATTGTTTCGACAATTTCAGCTGTGTGAAAGGAATGATTTAAGTCTTCGAAGTATTGCGAAATCCCTTTCAACATTTCGGATTGAGTCAGTACCCCTATTAATTTATGTTTCTCGTCCATAACGAAGAAATACGTATAGGGAAGCTTATGTAAATCCAGAATAGAGTCACCGACTCGAATGATATAAAAATCCTCCTTGGACATATAATGTAAAATCAGATCATCTTGCGCTTCATTCAAAATTGCCTTTAGCAACGTCTTTGCTGTTAGGATTCCGATTGGATTTCCCAAGTCCCCAACAACCGGCACACACTCCCAATCCAGACCACTTAACATCAATGCCGCCTGTTTGACTGTGTCATTCACCCCAACAGCAACAGGTTGAGAAACCATCCACTTCTCCACAGACAAACTCATATCCCTGTCAAGATAGCTTTGTAACATGACCATACCCCTTTTGTAATGTATTTCTCTACAATCTATCGTTCAAAGCTTTGCATTCCATTCAATATAAATAGTCATTCAACAATTCACTGAATAACTCCTTCATGTGAGACTGAATTATCTATTTAAACTCCTACCTTCAATGAGAAAAAGCTATTCTCCTTTTGGAAAATAGCTTTGAATAAACTTTAATCAATTAGGTACATAGAAGTAATATGTTTTCCCATACAACTTTTTAATTACTTTAAAACAATTTAATTTGTTGTCTTTTTTCCATACATTTACCATCTAGACTATAACCAATATTTTTATAGCCTTTTAATCGTCGTTCAAACATTTTTTGTAAAACTTCAACGTTCGAATCAACATAATCAAATACTTTTACTTCATCTTTATCGTTGTGATTGCGGTGTAGCCTTCCTACGTATTGTTGTAAAGTTCCTTTCCAAGAGATTGGCATTGTTAGAAAAAGTGTATCTAATCTAGAATCGTCAAAACCTTCTCCAATATATTTTCCTGTTGCAATTAACAATCTCTCTTCACTACCAGGTATTTCAATTAACTTTTGTAAAGCTTGTTGTCTTTCTTTTTTCTTCATTGCTCCTGATAATATGATGATATTCTTAGCGAATCCCTTGAAAAGCCGGTATAGCTCATCTACATGATCTAAACGTTCCGTTAATACGATAGGAGACCGTTTTTCCTCTAGGGCTTGTAGAACATCATTAAAGATCATTTCGTTTCGCTTTTTATTTGTAGATAACAAAGAATATATTGCTTGTATATCAGTTTCATTTGTTTTCATGAATGTTTCCCTTATAACAAGTGTTTGTTTAAATGAGCGAATAGTTGCTTGTTGCTTATTATTTGTTTTATATCTTATTGGTCCGCATTGCATAAATATTATTGGATGCAGACCATCTTTCCTAACCGGAGTTGCTGTTAAGCCGTACACTTTTTTTGCTTGGGCAGCTTTTAAAACCTTTTCAAAGCTGACGGCAGAAATATGGTGACATTCATCGACGATAATTTGCCCATACTGATGTAAATCCGGTTTTATTATACCATTACGATTAAGAGCTTGAATTGTGGATATATCAATATTAAAGGTTGGTTTATTCTTCCCTCCACCAATTTGTCCAATTTCATTTACTGGGATGTTTAAAAACGTTGATAGTCTCTCTTTCCATTGTTCAACTAACTGTGTACGATGGACAATTATTAAAGTATTAGTGGTGTTTCTACTAATTAATGCTGCAGCTGTCACAGTTTTTCCAAAACCAGTTTCTGCAGCCAATACACCATTGTCAAAACTCGCCATTGAAGTAACAGCATCCTCTTGTTGAATGGTCAGTTTGCCATAAAAATTAACGTCAATGGACTTTCCAACAAATTGATTGTTCAATATTTTAAGTGAAATATTGTATTTCGCAAATACTTCCTTTACTTTTTCCAATAGTCCTCTTGGTAATAGGAGACTATTATCTTCAATCTTTGTACAATCAATGACTCTAGGAATTCGATGAGTAGAAAAACGCCTTGCCTGAGCTTTGAAAAACTCTGGATTTCCGAATGTAGCAAGTTTTTGTAATTCCTTTAGAACCCTACTAGGTAATAACTCCTTAGGAATTACAATCCCTTGATTTAATTCAATAGTAATTTCTTCTGGCAAATTAGTTATCTCAACGTTTACTTTGACCAAAGATTTTTCCTCTGAATTGTTGGATACTATTTGCAAAATGTTATATTTAGAGATTCTTTTTATAGATGATAGATACTGCCACTGGTCCTCATATTCTTCAAATGAATCATTCACAAACACACTATTCCCGCTTAATTTAGCTCGTTTTTGTAACGGTAGAGCTATTAAATTACCAAAACCACCTTTAGGTAATGTATCTTGGTTAGGAAACATTCGATCGAAGGAATCCATTCCAATTTCAAATCGTTTTTCACTCGTTTTCGATAAAAGAATTGCTCCTAATTTTCTGGCTAATGAAGCACTTATCGCTTCTTCGAAAAAGAACCAAATATGAGCCCCTTCCCCAGAACGAGAGCGTTCGATGTGATATGGCAACCCAAACTCATTACAGGTTCCGATAAATGCTCGTACATCCTCTTGCCATTGTTTTTTATCAAAATCCACAGCTAAAAAATAACACGTGTTATCTTCAAGTAACGGATATATCCCTACCGTTCTTATACCACGTAAATGTTCATAGATTACTTGGGGAGTTAAGCGTAGAAATAATCGATGAACACAGTCTTGACATTTAATCTTCGGCTTACGACAGAGATCCTTATCCCACTCATTCCCACACGCAGGTGAATAACCAGATTTACCAGTTTTATTAGATTCCCACCTTTGAGCAAAAACATCAGATCTTCCACGAAAAAGATTCATAAATAAAGAAATTGCAGCTTTTTCCTTAGGAGTAAATTCCGTAACTAGTTTCGTCGGACGACTATTTTTCACATGAGGGTTTTGTACTTTATAAAGAGAACTTCTTAATTGTTTATTTTCTTCTTTTAGTCTTGCAATCTCTTTTAGAGCTTGATTGAGCTGTTCTCGAATATCCATAAGGCTGCTCCTATCGTTAAGATCTTTAATTTTAGTTTAGCCAATAGAAGCTTTATTTAACAATGAGTATCATGAAATTTCATTAGAATTTACCCTTTCAATATCCGTGTGAACAATCCTGTCCCTTTATACATTAAGAACTGCATAAGTCCAAACAATCTATTAGTCAGTTTATTAGCAGTTATCAAGCTTCGCTTGTTAACTGCTTATTCAACTACTCGAAACGATTAGTTCAATATTTAAAAGGCACCTTTTAATAGAAGATTAATGTAAGTGTCTTGATCTAATAATCTACTATTATTCAATGTTTCTATTGTAGTATCAACACTATCTCTTACTTGGGCAAAAATCTGTTCCAAACTTGCCGATGAATCTTCCTCTAAGCGATGCAAGACAACAGACATGGCATACTCTATATACTCATATAAATGTTTAGAGAATAAACTTGTATTATTGTATTGCATTTGACCAGAGTGTACGATTGAATTTCTAATTCTATACAACCTATGAATATGTTGCTGTACGTTTTTCTTATGCTGTTCCAGAAGGCTTGCACACTTTTTACCATCTTTTAATATATTGCAAAGTTCTCTAAGCCTATATGATAGCAAAATATTAAGATCTTCACTTTCTGCTTTCATATTATCGAGAAAATCATCCTTCCAAAAGAGTGACAATGCATCTTGCGGAGTTAATTTTCCAATTCTATAGGTACGTTCTTGATAAACTAATTCCAATTCGCAACGATTACAATCTTCAAGGAAATTCTTTATTAGGCTGTATATATAATTATGAGTTGAAAAGGCGGAAACAACCATTTTCACATTTTCTATACCACCTTCAAATTCTCTTGAATGGACAAAAGATTCAATTCCTATCCACAGATTTATAAATGTAGATTGAGGGGATAAAGATTCATCACTTATTCTTGTGAATTCAAATAAGCTGTTTAATTTCCTGTTAACCTCTTTATCACCAGTCTCAAGTTGCTTTAGAACTCTATTCACCATAGAATCCGGTGCCCTAAATTTCCTTTTCTTAGTTGACAGATCTACTACAACATTTCGTAAGTATTTAGAGGAATCGGGTAATAGTATGATAGGTGCCGTATCAAAGTCTGGAATAGGGAATCCATAGAAGTTCAGTATATCTAATTTTCCAACTATTTTTTGCCAAGCATTATTTACACCTGAATAAGCATCTAAGGAATCACGAACGACCCTAACATACTCTTTATTCTTGGATATGTGATTGTCTAATTCATAGTCAGTATAAGTATTGAGTATTTCTTCTCCAAACAAAAAATCTAACTTCAACTCAACTAACCTTGCTTTTGTCCCCTTTGCTAAATCTTTTTTTATCGGAAATAAAAATACATGCGGTAGAGGTTCACTCCTCAATTTATCAAAAAAACTTCCAAACTTTTCACTCACCGTATCCATATCGGTTAATATTAATTCGAAGGCGCATGAATATAGTTCATCTACTGACCATCCCCTGCCCATCAATTCACTCGCTAAGATTTGCACAACTTTTTCTATTTCTGCGAACTGCTCTTCGCTACTTGACATCAGACTATTGATTTCTGCAATAATCCATGTCAAATAATGTTTCTCTACATATCTAATAACATATTCCACTTGATAAATGATTGAATAAAGCTTTGTGATGTTTTCTGCTTTCGGGGATCTTTGTAGAGAATTTTCTAAGATTTTCGAGTATGAAACTGCGTTCTTTTTAAATATTCCATCATCATTAATTACTTTTTTCACTTCTTCAAAAACAATAAATAGATGATTGTCATTCCTTTTTATACTACCTTCAATCATTTCTTTGCAAACATAGTTTAACTCTTTTAGAGCCTGATGAGTATTCAAATATCTAACTGCATACTTACTATGAGTATGTATATTAAGAAGTTCAATCCAACGTTGGATAAAGAATATTTGATTAGAATTAAAATCTCCATATTTCAGTATATCCCTATTGTTTAAATGCCTTTCCACTTTATCCCCTCCAAGCTTTTGTTGACATTTTCTACTACTAATGTATATAATATATAAAGTATACCAAATAATAATTATGATAATTAAGGAGCCCCATTGGTCTTGAGGATATTCCCAACCCTTTGGTAAGCTCCTTTTATTATACCTTAAACAAGAACATTTGTTCTATACCCCTTAATTAAACATACTCTTTTATAAACTCAGTAAATATTTTTATTATTTATCTCCATGACACTTCTTATATTTTTTACCACTACCGCATGGACAAGGTTCGTTTCTACCTATTTTTACAGATTTAACAGGTACTGTATTGGTTTCTGGCAAGTTAATTATTGTAGTATTATTAACTATGTTATTAGATTCGTATAATTGATTAATCACTTGGTTTACTTCGATGTTTTGGTTTATTGTTACACATTCTTTTACCTCATTTGAATGTGAAGATAGAGTTATAATTGCAATTATTATAGTTAATAATAATTGGATAGCAAACTTAAAATCCTCACGCTTTTCTTCTCTTGTTTCAGGTAAAAGTGATAATAAAGGGGTTAAAGTTGGTGTTTCCCTTTCTACTCTTTCCTTCATTTGTGAAGGTGCTAACTTTTCTTCTTTTACCATTCTCAAAATTTCTGTAAATCTATTCAGTTCAAAAATTGTTCTATCTGGTGCTTTTAAAATTTCTATAGTATTACCTACAAAATTAAAAACTCCGTCAGGAACATGTCCTGTTTTCCCACAATTGGGACATGGTCCTACTTTATTCCCTGAAAAGCTTACATGAGTATTTTCAACATAAATCCCCGATGAAAACATCGTGCCGCAGTAGTCGCAGAAAGCAGGCATCATTGGCATATATCATTTCCCCCTTAATTATCACTATATAAGTTAATAGTACAATAACAAATAGGAATTGGAAATAATTGCAGGGAAATAAGAAAACATTTACATCTTTTCTCTAATAAATTCATGGAAAAACTATAGTTTTTCTTAAAGACATGGGGATAAGTTTTTTGTATTAACCTACACAATAAATTTAATCATCTTATTTAAAGCTTTATAAAATCACTACTATTATTAAGGTTAACATTATTCATTTGGAGCATGAGAAGTTAAGTTAAGCTATTAATCTAAAGGAATTTGAAAGGTATATATTTTTGTTTTTGGGGTTAAAGTGACGGTTTAGAGCACGGGTGTTATTAACTTTTAAATGTTTTTAAAATATCCAATCCGAATAATTCATTGTGATCAAAAAGGTTATAATTAGTGACGTAGTAAGAAGTTGTCCATTGTAGGCAAGTTTCAATTCAACCTTCTCACTTTCATTAATGGTTCTCTTCGAATGTTAATAATAAATTCTTCATTAGAAGTATGATAAACACAAGTTCCTTCCTTGGCATGGAAAAATACTTTTTTAGCATCTTGATCAGAAATAGTCCTAATCGGTGTACTTCATCCACGACTTTCCTATTCCCTTCTTCACGATATTCCAGAATAGAAACTAACACAAATTGATTAGGAAATAGTTCTCTAACATCTTGCCATTTCATGATTAGACTCCCTCCTCTAGTACTTTATTAAAAAATATCTGTATAAATGACTCCTCGCCCCACATTGTATCGCCCTTTTTACACAAGAGAAGCAGCAAACCTCCCTGCATAGTCATTTTCATTGTAGTCGTCTCCATACTCCTACAAATTTTTGCTCCTCAACTTCAAGTATGTCAATGTCAGTATGAAAAATATAGTATTCACGTGAAGGTTCTGCTAAATGTAGTTTTTGGTATTCTTTCCATGCAGTAGTTGAATCGGGGAAGTTTGAAATAACAGATAATTCCTCTGGATATCGAATTGAATTTTCTGAGTATGCAGAGATGGCTTCGATAAGTACCCATTGCTCCGGATACTGCTCACGCACTTGTTCCCACTTCATTTATCACACCACCTATCTATTCTTTTATATTAATCATATCACCTTTATTTATAAGAGTTAATTAGAAGTATTTATATAGGAGGAACAGGAAATATCCCCTCGTCTCTTGTAGTACGAATGATGAACAAGATGTAAGTTTCACATTAATTGTATTATTATAGATGCTCACTTTGTATGTATACAAACATAAACAATAGTTCCATCATACCTTTTAACTAGTTACGGGAGGATTAAAATCATTTACTTTCAAAGATCTATGAATCTTATTACCAACCCAAATAAATCCTAAAAAAATGATTCCACTAAATATCCATCCAGATATATTTAAATAGATAATCATTTGCCCGTAACCATCAACCCCTTGAGTGTTAATTAACCATGCCTTTAATGTATTTTGAAAAATCCCTCTTAGAGCAAACAAAAAGCTTAGGAAACGTCCCAAACTTTTGTCGTTTAATATTCGTCTTGTTTAATTAACTCCCCGTTATTTCAATACAATCTCCATTTTCCTACTCTTCGTTTTCATCCCAATTGACCTATAAAATTCAATGGCAGCTGTATTTTCCTCGGATACTCCCAATTCGATACTGTCAACTTTGAGGCTTCTTCCAAAATCAAAAACATAATGAGTTAGTTTTTTTCCGATACCTTTCTTCCTATGTGTTTCAGCAACGCATAAACTCTGTATAAATAATACTTTCCTCGCATTAACGAAAGTATTTTCCGTTACTTCCTCTTCCTTTGTCACTACAACGCCAACTATATCATTGTCTATGCTGGCCACAAAAATATGCTGTTTCTCATCAATTAATTGGCTTTCAAAAAACTCTTTCTCGACTGGAGTGTCATTCTCTTTATACAAATCTGGTCTTACAAATACGTGGTATTCATGAATCTGCCTAAATAAAGGCAACAACGATTCGTAATCGCTTTGCTTGGCATTTCGAATAAATATATCCATATTTTTCACCCCTCTATAATCTCCTAATGAAAGTACAGTTCAATTACTAGTCTAATCCTATTTTCTTAATGCCCTTCACTTTTGCTCTTCCAGGTACTGTATTACTTTTGCTTCCTTCTATGGTTGCTAAGATTTTATCACCAGGGTTAAAATCTTTTGTATTTACTTCTGTTACAATAGTAAAGTCGAAAATATAGTTATTGAAATCTATCTCAGGTAATTCATCCTTAAGCCATTCATAATCTAGCATAGTTAACCCTTCCCCAATTAACAGTTCGTTGTCTCTTATTTCTAACACGTACCCTTGAATAGTCTCCTCGGTTTGTATATTTTGTTTGTTTTCAGCTTGTTCCATTATGTAATTTGCAATGCTAGTAAACTTCTCGCCATCCATAGTTTGATCACACGCACTCATTTCAAATTCGCGCTCACTGTTATTAATATATACTTTTAAGAAATAACTCACCGCATCCTCATTGTCACAAGTTTTCATGAAATCTTTTTCGTCTACGTAATTTGCATAAACTAATCTTTTGTATACCTCTTGCTTTACATCCATTGTGATATTAAAGTCACTATTTATTTGTGTTTCACTTCCATTACTCGTGTATTTCAGTTCGAACTCAAAAAAATCCTGTTGGCTCACGTTATAGTTAATTTGCAAAATATCTATCATTCCATGAAAACCACCAGCACAATCAACCGCTATATAGGTGGTGTTCGTAGGATTAACTTCCTCGATCAAATTGTCACATTTAGTACTTGTTATTGTCCCACTTCCAAATTTGTCACGAGTTGAATCATGCTTCACTTCAAGAAATTCTCCATTATAATCTAAATCTGTTACGATCGGATCTCCTTCCGTCGTGTAGTGCACAATTCGCAAATTAGACGGAACTCCTTTTTGTACACTTTCATGAAAGTTACTCATTTTTTCTAGCCCTTTAATACTTCCATGACTATTCAGAACATCAACATTTTTCAAGCCCTTTACGTTAATTTCAGCGTTTTTTTGTGGTTCTCCGCTTTGATTATTACATGCAGATAATACTACTAGAACAAGAAATATTAGAATGTATATCGTTTTTCTCATAGGATTGGTTCCTCTCTTTTTTCATGGATTCACCTCGGTGCACTAACCTATCTAAAACAATTCAACTTGTTGACTTTTATTCCTGCTCTCACCTTACAGATTTTTATCTATATAAGAATGATTTTAAGGGCATGTTAAAAAAAGGGATAGCTGATTTTTATATTGGAGGCATACAAATTGATAAAAATTATGGCTGATTCAACATGTGATTTATCTGATGAAGTACTGGCAAAGTACGATATCAGCATGGCACCTTTAACTATAAATATAGAAGGAAAAGTATATAAAGACAGGATAGATATTCAACCAGATGAATTTTATGGAATGCTAGAGGCACTACCAGAGTTTCCGACAACAGGAATGCCGAGCCCAGAGGAGTTTCTAAAAATAATTAAAAAGGCTGTTGAGGCTGGTAATAAGGAAATATTATGTATATGCATGTCTAGTGGGACAAGCGGTTCCTATCAATCAGCTGTACTAGCGAAAGATTATTTTTTCGAGGAAAACCCGGAATCAAACGTTAAGATACATATAGTGGATTCAAAATGTATGAGCCATGGAAGCGGTTGGCTCGTGTTGAAAAGTGCGAAGATGAGAGAGCAGGGAGCTTCATTTGAAGAATTAGTTGCTTTTAATGAAAATTATAAGAAAAAGGTAAAACATTATCTATCTGTAGCTGATTTAGATCATTTAATAAAAAGTGGCCGACTCACTAATGCAAGTGCGATAATAGGGAAGATCTTAATGCTAAAGCCAATTATGTCGATGAAGGATGGAAAAGGAGCCATAGTTGGAAAAGAAAGAGGACTGAAAAGAGTTCTTAAGCATTACACAGAGGAGTTTGTAAAAAGAAATAACAAAGAAATGACGGACTTTATCATCATTGGTTATACATCAGATATTAAAGTAGCCGAAAACCTTAAAACGAAAATTCAATTGGACACCGATTTCTCGGGAGACATCTATATTATGCAAATGGGAGTATCTGTTGGTACCCATGTCGGCTTAGGTGCAATTTCGATGTTTTTTGTTGAGAAGTGAGGAAAGACTTATTATTCATTGAAGGAGACCGTTCTTTATATAAACGGTTTCCTTTTAGTTTTCTTAAAGAGTTAATGCCCAATTTTTTCAATGATTTCGCCATTTCTATCTTTTGTTAAAATAGGATAATAAGAATTAACCTCCATATAATATTTATCACTATTTTTTGTATATATTTTTGCATCTTTATAGTTTTGATCTTTTGTTACCTCAATAGAGTTTATTTCCTCACTTGTAAATTTCCCAAAAGAAACTGGTAATTCTTTGTTGGTTTTAATCTCATTTAGTATTTTATGACGAGTGCTTAATCCCTGAAGCATCACATCTTCAACCTTAATATCACCAATTTCCCATCCCGTTGCTTCGTTACCTAATAAATATCTTTCATACTATTCTTTCTCCGTTTGTTATACAGTATTGTAAAGGGGATACGTACTACTCAGGGGAAAATGGAGTATGAAGGAGGAAGACCATGAATTCCATGTTAATTACGCTTATTGTAATATCAGCAATTTTATATCTTGTTTTTGCCCTATATTATGAAAACAAGATTTATAAGTTTATATGGAAACCAGGTACCATGATTTTAATTATAATCCTGGCCATTACTGAATCTGGTCTTAGTACAACTTTTAGCTACTGGGTGCTATCAGCATTAGTGTTTTCCCTAATTGGAGATATTTTCTTAATGCTACGTGAAAAATGGTTTATCCATGGGCTAGTTAGTTTCCTTATTGCCCATATTCTATATATAGTTGGATTTATTGTTTCGTTTAGTTTTACATTTTCATTTAACATCTTTCTTTTAGTAGTAGCACTTATTTTATTGGCAGTTATTTTGTATTTTTACTTATTTCCAAATGTACGAAAAGAAGGAGGCAAGAAGCTTCTTTTCGCTGTTGCCTTTTATATCATTATAATCACAACAATGGTAAGTTTAGCGATTATGACGGGTACAAAAATACTTATTGCAGCTGCTTTCTTATTTTTCGTTTCAGATGCTATATTAGCTGTAAATAAATTTAAGGTTAGATTTAGACTAGCAGACTATTTTGTAATGAGCACTTATTTTACTGCTCAGTTGTTGTTTGCTATAAGTATTGGTGGACAATAGTAGGCTTTAACAACTACTGAAGGAGCTGTAGCTACCTTTGCACTGAAAGACTCATGCATATTAGGGAAAATGTAACTGACTGGAGGAACTTTATTTGGAACACCTTGCCCCCTCTATAATTTTATCTGTGGTAATTGTATTACTTCTTTACACATTAATTGAAAAACGGCCTCAAAAGAAAGCAGAGAAACTTACTTACTACGTGTTGCTACTGATATTATTTTTCTCTTTAACTTATAGAAGTTTAAGTTAGTATTAAGCAAAAGCAAATTGATAATTCTTCGATGAGAGGTTACGCCCAAGTTTTTTTAGGTTTACCTCTCACTTTTATTCAGTAAAGGGGACTGGTCGTCCACACATTTTTGAAAGTAACCTGTAAACAGTCACTTTTTCTCCTCCAATATACAACTAAATTTTGCAAATTTCTCCGGAGTAACATCTATACTTCTCTAAAATAATGTGCTAAATTTTTTGCATATTACAAGGGGAGGTTTTTTTATGATCATTTCTTATGATTTTGGCATTGGATTAGTGGAATATGGTGAAAGAGGGATAGAGAACGAGTTTCCTTTATTGGATGAATGCTCAAATTGCCATTGCCCTGCACATGGAAATCTTCATCGTAACGGATATTATTGGCGTTATGGGATAACCGACGATGTTACATTACGAATCCCTATTTGTCGCATTAAATGTTTACAATGTAAAGTGAATATTTCTATTCTACCAGACTTTCTCCTACCATATTTTCAACATACTGTTCATACGGTTTTAGATAGGGTAAAACATGTGCTTCAAAAGAAAAAAGCAAAGGGCAGTCGTCAACTAGTAAGTTTTTACTACAAGCGTTATCTTAAGGGGATAAATTGGATACATAGCTTCTTTATCGATATCGGGCTGGTTAGCGCAATGTCAGGAAACATTATAAAAGAAGCCACAAAATATATGAAAATGATCTCTGATTTTGGCGAATCACCTTTCTTGCGAAGGTCACAAGGTCATTTATCAACATACTTTATGGCAAATTAATTCTATCATATTTGAGTGATTTAGAAAATATTGTTTATCCCACATACCTTTTTCATAGTCAGAAAATATCGAAAAAAGTAGAATAAGAATCATGGATGACCGGTCGTCCTTCTATAAAAAGGAGGAAGATTCCATGAATGAAAAAGAACGTGAACAGGTGGCCTTATTTCGATATGGGTTGATTTCCCCATTATTTAATGAACAAGTTGATCCGAAGGAATATTTTAAAGGCTTGGAGGGTAAGCTTCATTCCATTCCTTATTATGGGGAAAGGAAAGTGGCAGAAAAAACAATAAAAGAGTGGCTGCTTCATTATCGCCGACATGGGTTCGAGGCATTAAAGCCAAAGAAACGGGCAGACCAGGGGAATTCTAGAAGATTATCTCCTGATGATCAAGATCAAATTCTTGAAATACGAAAAAAATTTCTCCATATGCCAGTGAGTGTTTTCTACGAACATCTCATCGAGCTAGGAGAAATCAACAAAAATCAAATATCTTACTCTACTATAAACCGATTACTGAAAAAACACAACTTAGTAGGGAAAAATATTTTGGCTACTCCTGAACGGAAAAGGTTTGCCCATGAACGAGTCAATGTTTTGTGGCAGGCAGATTTGTCTCATGGCCCCTATATACCAATAGATGGCAAGAAGAAAAAGACATTTCTCATTGCCTATATAGATGACTGTTCACGCCTCGTTCCCCACGGTCAATTTTTCTCGTCAGAAAAGTTTGATGGGTTAAGAGTCGTGACAAAAGAGGCACTCCTCAGGAGAGGAAACCCCACCATCATTTATGCGGATAACGGGAAAATTTATCGTTCGGAAACACTTCAATATGCGTGTGCACAATTAGGAATTACGTTAGCCCATACGCAACCGTACGATCCTAGGGCGAAAGGAAAAATAGAAAGGCTTTTCAAAACGATTCAAACAAGGTTTTATCCCCTACTTCAGGCAAAGCCAGTTCATTCCTTAGAAGAACTGAATGAAAGGTTTTGGAGATGGTTAGAGGTAGATTATCACCGAAGAGTTCACGCTTCCCTGGATGGAAAAACGCCACATGAAGTCTATCAATCTCAATTAGAAAATGTGAAATTCCTAGACAACACGTCTATTTTGGACTCCATCTTTTTGAAACGGGAACATCGAAAAGTAAAAGCAGATAGTACCATTACATTAAATAAACAACTTTATGAAGTACCTCCTCGTTTCATTGGTCAATCAATTGATGTCCGATTCGATGAAAAAGGAATATTTATTTTTGAAGATGATAAAAAGGTAGCTGAAGCTATACCAGTATCTATGAGTGATAATGCCCATGTCAAACGGGTTCGGTCTCCTTTTACGTTATCAGCAGGAAAGGGGGAAGTCATAGATGTATAAGTCTTTTTATTCCTTATCCCAAGCTCCCTTTTCAAAGGAATTACGTTCAACAGATGCCTTCGCTTCCACAGACTATCAAGGTGCCATAGGGGCCCTAGATTATCTTAAAAAGTCAAAAGGAATGGGTATTCTCATTGGAGATCCAGGTGCAGGAAAAACTTTTACATTGCGCACCTTTAAAGAATCTTTAAATCCCTCGTTATATCATGTAGTCTATTTTCCACTCTCTACAGGGGGAGTAATGGATTTTTATCGAGGCTTAGTTTATGGCTTAGGAGAAGAACCAAAGTTTCGTAAGGTGGATTTATTTAGGCAAATACAACAAGGTATTGAACGAATGGCTCAAGAGCGTAAAATCACTCCCGTCTTTATATTAGATGAAATGCATATGGCGAAAGATGCCTTTCTACAAGATTTAGCGATTCTCTTTAACTTCCAGATGGATTCAACGAATCCTTATATTCTAGTTTTAGCTGGACTGCCACACTTAAAAACACGAATCGCCCTTAATCATCATCGACCTCTAGCACAACGAATGATTATGAAATACGAGATACAGCCTTTATCAAAAGAAGAAGTAAGAGAGTATATTCAACACCATATGAAGTTAGCAGGAGCGAAAATGCCGATTTTCACGGACGAAGCCATTGAGGCTATCGCTTCCCGTTCACAGGGGTGGCCACGAGTAATTAATTCATTATCGATAAATAGCTTATTATTCGGGTCACAACTAAAAAAAGAACAAGTAGATGAAGAAGTTGTACGTCTGGCAATTGAGGATAGTGGCTTATGATGAAAAAAGGGATACTAATCTATGATCATGAGGTACAGGAATGGAGATTGTGGATTGAACATAAAGCCTATTGGTTACAGCAAGGTGATTCTTTTGAGTTACTCGTTCAAAATCAATATTTTCAAGCATACCTTGAGAAGGACTTTGATTGGTTTGTCACCTTAGAGGGAGAAGTAATGTTTGTATTACATGTTCAACATATATATAAGGTACAAGTGAATCCACAAAATTATTTGGAAGTCGAGGACCCGTTTTAGGGTCTTTTCTTTATCAATAAAATCTGAAATAAAATGAATAAGATTTTGCACATTCCGAAATATAATGGAAAAACGAGCACATTATCTCAGATTATGTTCTGAATTAATTTGAAAAAGAGGTGCTGAAACAATGTGCTCGTTTACAAGTAACCTAAACAAAACTATTAATCATTATATTTTTTTAGCTCAATACATCTAACTTTTTACTACTCTCTATTCACGAATCGAAGGTTATATTTAGTGCCAAATATTTTTTCCGCAACCTCTAATATTAGGTCACTGTATCTTGTCTCCAACCAATCCAATTGAAATTCGTTCGCACAACCAATAACTAAAACTCCATCCACCAATTCACCTTTTGTCTGTCTAAACCAAGTATCAAATGAAGGCTTAGATATTTCAGCCTTTATTCCCTCTAATATTTTCTTCCAATTATCATCGACTTGCTCCTCTGTAAGCTCCATTTCTTCCTTATTAGGAACTCTCCATTTTCGCTTAATCTCAGTGAAGTCCTTCACAGTCAAATGGTCTGAAAAATAAAATAGAACTTCTGCTTCCTTGTCTTTGCCGTCCCTAAATGCTTTCTCTAGTTTTTCCATTTCTGTTTTCTTTACATAATCCTTCATTTGTTTTTCAAATGCACCGTAGTTAGTGTTTAATTGCTGTAACTCGCTAAATTCTTCTTTAGTAAGAACCGAATATTTGAATAATACAAAGGCATCATCCCAATTTCCATCTTCCAATGCATCTATAATTCGTTCTTCATCAATTTGCTTGTATATTTTTTTACTAATTGTTTCGCTCATAAAAAATTCACCCCTTTGCTTTATTGTAGTTAGAACAAAAGTCTTTGTAAACATTAGGAAAAAGTTACATTGATCCCTCGTCCACTTAATTAATAGCCTTAACTAAAAAAACCCTCATAACTCCAGTAGTTGTGAGGGGGGAATGTAACTTATGTGTTTTTATCCAATCTCCGCAACCGCAACTCGCTGAAACGCTTTAAAAAACTCGTTACAAAATACGTCCCATTCGACAGCCGCTTCCATAGACGCATCTGTTACTTCCCCTATCACCGGTCGCGCCAGTAAGTCTTCTAATCTTGCACTAAATTCCTCTACTTCTTCCACTGTTGCACCCTTTAATACTCTCGCAACAAACTCCCTTGCTGGATACCACTCTTGCACTCGCTTCAAATCTCTATAGATTTGCGTTAATAATAGATTACGAGGTCCTTCCCATTGCTCGTTCACGACGACATCTCTGAAAATACGTGGCAAGGACGAAAACTCTTCCATCACCCCGTGTCCACCAAACACAGAGATAGCCTCACGCAACACTTCCGTTCCTTCGTTCGTCGTACATATTTTTTGCAACAACACTAGCTCACGGAAATTAAACAATTGCTTTTGAACTTCTAACGGCTGGTCACTTTTAATGCCTGGATTCAACGGTTTTTCTAGCTTTAAAAATAAATCATACACTTTAAACGCGCCAGCAGTCGTTCGATGTGCTGCTTCTTCTATTCTTTTTAACGTAGCAGCCGATAACGGATAATCTTTCACTTTCTTCCCAAATACGGTGCGGAAGTCTCCATATAAATTCGCTTCTCTTGCTGCCCTCAGCATAAACCCAGCACAAGCAATACCAATTTCTAACCGTGATAACGTCAACAAGATACCAACCGCTACCGCAATGCCGCGATCTTGTGGACCAACAGGATAAGCAAGTGCCCCATCATAATCAATTTCACCTGTCGGAACTTCTGCCGTCCCTAACTTCCACTTAATTCTATTAATCTTGTAGCCATTGCGAATCTCTTTTTCTTTATCGCCTGGTAACCATGCTGGAACGATAAACGTCCCGATTTTGTCGGTATCGCTGATTCGCGCTGTGATCACCGTATAGTCGGCATGAGCAACCGAGCAGAAAAACTTATTCCCATAAATACGATAGTTCTTCCCATCAGGAACAGCCTCTACGACATTTTTCGGTAAGTCAGAGCCACCTTGAATTTCTGTCATAAACTGAGCGCCAATCGCAAACTCGCCATTCAAGCCTTCTTTTGCATGCTCTAAAATTTCTTGCAACTCAGGGTGATCTTCACTCGGAAACTGCTCCAACAACGCAATCAATCCGTGTGTACATGTCATCGGACAAGTTACCCCAGCCTCGCCTAGTTGGTGGATTAGTAAACGCTTCGTAAAACTTTCCCACGCTGGCATTCCGCTTGAAAATAAACCTTCCCCGAACAAACCTTTTTCTAGTTGTAACAATTCATGCGGGCGGACAATACGGTCGATTCGGTTGTTAAACGCATCATAATGCAACATGTACGGACGTGCTTCTGGACGCGCGTTTTTCTCCGCAAGCTTATTCCAATTTTTAGAGACTACTGGCGAAAATTCTTTCACTGATTTCTCTACCGTTTCAAACTGCGTCCCCGCATATTTTTTCAACACTTTTTGCACAAACGGATCATCTGCATACCAATCGGAATTATCCCGCGCCTCTACAAAATTTTTAAATGAATACGTGTTTTCTCCTCTAGCCTTCTCATCTTGTTGAACTACATTCATCACAATCACCCCTTAGTTCATTTATTAGAAACCTGTCCCCTTGGCCCACTTTTGACTTAAAATTTATTGACAATTCTGTTAATTACTTTTATTATAAAGTTAAGTTTACGTTAACGTCAACTAGGAGGATGAAAGAAATGACAGAGCAAAAGTTTTTTTCCATACAAGAATTAGCTTCCCTTTTCGATATAAGCTCGAGAACAATCAGATATTATGAAGAGATCGGCATGCTTGTATCGAAAGAACGAGATAGCGCAACAAAGCAACGACAATATTCCAACCAGCAGAGAAGAAGACTGAAATTAATTCTTCGTGGAAAAAAACTAGGGTTTAGCCTTCAAGAAATTAAAGACATGGTGGACCTTTACGAACATAACCCGAAAGGAGCTGATGAAAAAAATAGAATACTAGCGTATGCAGACAAAAAACTAATCGAATTGGAAGAGCAAATTCTTGAGCTTCAAGTGTTAAAAGACGAGATCGAAGCGCATAAACAGAGCTATTTATTAGAGACAAATGAAAAGGAGATGAAATAATGGGAGTTACTATTCACGGTTTGTTAGAAAGAAATGCAAGAAAGTACGGGAAGAAAGAGGCTTTTATTACAGCCAACACTCGGCTTACATATGAGGAAATGAATAACAACTCGAACCAACTTGCGAGAAATTTACTCCAAAATGGGGTTAAACGCGGGGACCGTATTGCCATTATGTCACGGAACAACGAACATTTCTTTTATGCTTTTTTCTCACTTATGAAAATTGGCGCTATCCCAATGCCACTTAACATTCGGCTAACTGCATCCGAGCTCCATGCGATTCTTACAAACTGTAAAGCGATTGGCGTTATGTATGAAAGTGAATTACAGGAAACGGTTAGCTCCATACCTCTTGCATCTCAACTTGACCACCTCCTTTTACCGATTCAAGAGCTATTGAATAGTGCTGCTTCGTTTGAAAAAACAAACTTAAATATACCAATCGATTCTCGTGACGTTTGCGAAATTTTATTTACATCTGGAACGACAGGTATTCCTAAAGGTGTACTTTTTAACCATGAACGCTTGCTTGCGATTGCAACAGCTATTTCTCAAACATTTAACCTTTCCAACAACGACAAAATGTTAAATTTAATGCCACTATCTCACTCCGCACCGTTAAACACCTTTTTCTTAAGCGGATTATATAGTGGCACCGCACACGTAATTGACGACTTTACTCCGAAAGCATTTTTATCTTACATTCAAGAAGAAAAAACGACATTCTCATTCGCAGCACCTGTTGCATACCTTTTCGCTTCCAAAGATCCAGACTTAGCAACGTACGATTTATCTAGTATGCGTGTATTCGCTTATGGCGGCGGACCGCTAGCACTAGCAAGCTACCATCATGTGAAAAAAGCGTTCCAAAACGAAAACTTCTACCAAGTATACGGATTAACGGAAGTTGGTCCTAACGGTATTTTATTAAAACCAGAGGAGCATTTAACGAAAGCTGGTAGTATCGGAAAATATCCTACCGTGAATATGGAAATCCGCGTTGTAAACGAGCAAGGCGAAGATACGGCTCCGAATGAATATGGGGAAGTTCTTTTAACAGGAGACAGCCTCATGTTAGGTTATGACCATAACGAGGCAGAAACAAAAGCAGTTATCCGTGACGGTTGGGTGTACACGGGCGACATCGCCTACAAAGACGAAGACGGATACATGTACATCGTAGACCGAAAGAAAGATATTATCATTTCCGGTGGTGTAAACATTTACCCGCGTGAAGTCGAAGAAGTATTAGCCAAGCATGATAGTGTACTAGAATCGTGCGTTATCGGCGTGCCACACGAAGAATGGGGCGAAACCGTAAAAGCAATTGTCGTTCCAAAAGGCGACGTAACCGAAGAAGAATTGCAGGGATTTGTAAGCACATACCTTGCCGACTACAAATGCCCACGCCAATACGCTTTCGTCGAGCAACTCCCTCGTAACGCAAGTGGGAAAATCCTTAAGCAGCAAGTGAAGAAAGAGCATAGTGCTATTTTGAAATCTTAAACATAGGCGCTAATCGTACTATTACATTACTTACATAAAGCGGTTCTCCCGTTTTCATTTTGAAGGTGAAACCGAGGGACCGTTCTTTTGTCGGTGATGTGACGGATTGTGGTACTTTCTTCACTTCATCGGCAAGCGTGTTTGGCTAGTTCTGTTATAGAAACTAGCACATTAGACACTCCCCTTATTCGGTCGACCGCATAGAACCATCTTGCTTTTCACATGGCACGTTATTTTACCGCTCCACTAGTTTCAATTATCACTAGTATCTAAAAGGCTTTTAATGTGTTCATATAAGTAATTTTCTTCTATTACATCAAATCTACCTACAAAGTCTTCACCTAATGGAAGGAAAATTTTTGAAGTTTCTGAAACATCTTCAAGTTTTTTGTGAGGTGTGGTTATACGAATATCAACTCTATACTCTTCTTTTGATAGTGGTATTTCATCATTCTTCTTTAATGTCAGTTTTTCCAATGTATCTATTAATGATTTTATTTCTTTTTCATCTGTTAATAACATTGTTTCTTCATTTGTACGAATTTCTATTTGCGGGATGATGTTTTCTTCTTTCCACAAACTAGCGTATTCTTTTTGCATAGTTGTCGTCTTATTTTTGCTGTAAGATTGATAACCCCAAATACCGATTACAACAATTAATATTATACTAATCTCAATCCAAATACCTTTTCTCATAAAATACCTCCTCTAACATATGGTATCAATATAAATTAACAAATTACAAACCTCACTAACCTTCCACCTTTCTTCCAATTTATAAATAACCAATCAAACTTATGTTAGATTTATATTATCAAAATTTACCATTTTAGAAAATATGTGAAAAGGCGTGGTGGTGTATTAGAAGGATCAGAAAAGTTTAGAACACCGGATGAGCAGATAACAGAGTCCAAAATCATTGTGAATGGTACAATTGAAGAAGTGCTACCCTCAAGATCAGTTACAGGTTATAGATTAGATAGTTTCTTTGACTAGAATAAGTGGGGCAATTGATGACTATGCGTTAATAACATGTTATCCACATTTAACAGAAGAAGTTGAATACTATTTTTATAGATTAAAACAATGGGAAGAACTGTTATTTCAGCTTTTGATAGGACGAGGGGACATTGTTTTTTGTCTAATAAAAATTCATTATAGGAATATCTTTGGCTTGGTCTACTCTTATAATTTCTAAAGGGCGAAGCGTGCAATAAGAAGTAAGTAATCTCATTATTTGACAACCGATAGGAATCGTCCACATAATTTCTTTTATTCATAATTGTCGAGAGAGGGGGTGGCACAAATGCCTTTAAGTATCAATCAAAGAAAAGACTTGAGAAAGAATCTTTTGGAAGAAGTATATGAAAACTACTTTAAAAAAAATGGAGCACCATTTACTCAGACTAAGGAAGAATTACGAGCCGATAAAGAAAAAGATTTAGCTTATCAATATTTACAAGAAAAAGGTTTAATAACCTGTACTCAAATGGGTAACTATATACAAATTAAACCTACAGTACACGGTATTGATTATGTAGAATCTCTAGAATAATAAGAGTTTAGAGCATCCTTTCGAGGGTACTTTTATATTTCGTTAAGGTAGTTCCACAAGAAAGAGATGTCTGATTCCACTTTCCACACTTCGAACATTGATTGTGCTAAAAGTATAAAAGCCTGTGAAATTTACGATGCAATTTCACAGGCCTTTTCTTTTTCATTTTTAAAGGATTGTTCTATATTTATTCAAATACAGCTACTAATCTTCCTTTTACTTCATGATTTTTCAGTTTTTCAATACCTTTGTCGACTTCTTCGAATGGAATGGTGATTAAATTTGGGCTCATTTTTCCAGTAGCGAAACAATCATATACACCTTTTAGATCTTCTACTGATCCACCATTACTTCCTAATAGCTTAATTTCTTTTGTAATCATTAAATATGTGTTTATATTTGATTCTAATTTACCCATACCAACGATGACAACTGTTCCTTGAACTTTTACAGCTTCTAGTGCATCAGAAGTTGTTTGTCCAAATCCAGCAAAGTCAACAATCACGTCACATTCTGCTTCTTTCATATCTAGGATTGTGTCGTACACTTTATGAGCACCTAGCTCTTCTGCAAGCTTACGAGCTTCTGGAGATACATCTGTAGCGTATACTTCGCAACCTTTAATCAATGCCATTTGTAAGGCAAATTGACCAAGACCACCGATACCGATAATTCCTAATTTTGTACCTTCTTTTGCTTGTCCAATACTGAAAAGAGCACGATACGCTGTGATTCCTGCATCTGTTGAAGCTGCCCCTTCTATGAAGGAAACGTTTTCAGGAATGATTACACATTGGTGAGCAGGAACTCGAACTTTTTCTGCATAGCCCCCGTCATAGTTGTACCCAGCAGTTATTTTCGTTGCGCGATCCATTGGGTTAGCCCCAACGCGGTCTCCAACTTTAATAGCTTCAACACCTTCACCCACTTCAATAACAACCCCAGCAAACTCATGCCCTAAAATAACAGGACCATTTGGGAAAAGTGGCATCCAACCTGGATCTTGTAATGCTGCAACGTCTGAATGACATAGACCAGCAGCTTTCACGTCGATCACAACATGACCTGGAATTGCTTTTGGATCTTCTTTTTCTATCAATTCTAGTGGTTTATTTGTACCTGAAAATAACCAACCTCTCATACTATCTCCTCCAAATTATTTAATTTTATTTTTTGTAACTCTCTAATAATTCTATCTACACTTATAGTTTACTAGGTTTCTCTTTCTGTAAACCATCCTTAAAATTTGCTATAATGTTGAGGATACCAACACATTCATCAAATCTGTCTAATAGGAGAGGAATATGATGAAACCCCATTCTAAACAAGCGCTGCGGACAAAGAGTTTCTTAAAGAAGGCTTTTATTGAAATGGTACATAAAAAGGGATACAGTGCTGTTACGGTGAAGGACATCGTTGATCATGCACAATATAATCGAACAACCTATTATGTGTATTATCAAAACATATGTGAGCTTGTAGATGAGTTAATGAATGAAATGTTTGAAGCTATTCAGTATTACAGCATGTGTAAATACGAAAGCGATAGTCGGGTAAAAGTAGAAGAGTTAACAACAACCTCATTTGATTTGTTGTATTATATTTACGATCACCGTGATTACTTTACATTAATACTATTAGAAGATACGTTGCCAAACATTCACCAGCAACTGCCTGAAGCGATATTTAAATTATTGAATAATAAATTTGATATTCAATACGACGTATCTTCTGTTGATGATTACCACCAAAAGCGTTATATGGCATATGGTACCGCTGGATTAATAAAGGACTGGATTGTGCAGGATTTTGATGTGACACCCGCTGAAATGACAGAACGTCTCATACGTATTTTAAATACCTTTGCGAGAGGGTTTGTTATAAAAGAAATTGACTCCTAAAAGGGATATTAGGGATAGGTACTTCGGCCGCATAATAAAGTTAATAAATTATATAGAAGACAAGAAAACCACCCCGAGCCGTCGCAAGCAAAAGGGTGGTTCTCAAAGAAAATAACCTTATTTGACAACCACCACCCTGGCGGTAGGTTGCAGAGAGAAGTGTTACTAGTACTTCTCTTTTTTAGTATATATTATACGAAAAATAAACCGATAAATAAAGTCTAGTAATGCTTAATATGAGGATAATGTTAGTATTGCTTGGTGCAAATAATTTACAAGGGATTCGAATCAAATGAATAAAACTAACTCTATTATACTTTTTATAATATTAATCTCATTAATTACAATGATGACAATAGATTTTCTTTATTATGTTGGTGTAATCAACCTCCAAGTAACTATTTCTTTATTTTCCATTTCCGTCATTATATTTATATTTGACAAATCTAATAGTAAAAATATAAAACTCATGATATTCGGTATTTTATTTATGTCATCTTTTCTTCTTGTAATTCCGAATTACAGCTACTCTAGTGCTATTGAAAAGGTTACAAGTCAGTACCCTGGGGAAACGGTACAAAGCCCAGAAAAGAACACTGCTGTTTATGTTGATGGTTTTAATTTTATCAAACCTACTAGGCACTATATTGTAACTTTAACAAATGATGAGTTCACGCAAAAATATAGAGTGAATCCCACAACAGGAAAAATATTTATGCACCAATAATTTTACGGACATCTACTGGAATATAGTCGATGTCCTTATAAAATTGGACAATTATTTTTCATACTATCTTTTTCGAAAATACTAGTTCAACAGACATAGAGATATTAGTTTCGGGTGCATTTTCACCTTAACCTTCACATACTTTCCAATTTCTGTGTGGATGACTTTCCTGTCCCTTAGTCCCACCTATGAATATATGAATGGGACGAGGGGATACTTCCTGTCCCTTCGTCCCATTATCATTCATTGTCCTTTAATTTATCTAACGTTGAGATTGTATCAACTAAGTGATTATTAAAGATTTGCCGCGCTACATCTAATAGTTCAATAATCATAGGATCCTTTAAAGAATAGACAACACGATTTCCTTCTTTAACACCTACTACAATATTTTTCGCTCTTAATACTGTTAATTGTTGAGAAACAACAGATCCTTGGCTGCCGATGATACTTTGGAGTTCATTGACGTTTTTATCGCCTTCTGACAATAATTCAAGAATTCGAATTCTCAAAGGGTGAGCTAGTGCTTTAAAAAACTCTGCTTTAAATTTTTGCATTTCAAGTTCCATTTTGCTAACGCTCCAATCTAAAACTTCTTTATTTATCAAGATGAAGAAGTTATTAATTTCCTTTTCTCTTCAGCTTCTATGAAGTCTGACTTTGAAAGACTTACACATTCTCTAAAAGCAAAGTGTTTACACCCTGAACACTTTTTTACATCTAATTGTGCCAATGCATAGTTTATTGCTTCCCCTGTCCGATCAAAGAAATGTTCCTTTCCAATAATATCACTTAAACCAGTTTTGATTAACATTTTTTCTGGTTGTTGATTTAAACCTGTAATTAAAACGATTCCGTTTCTTGAAAAGTCATTTACGATACTAGAGAGATACGACTCTCCAGTTGTATCTATATACGGCACTTTTCCCATTCTTAATATTAACACTTTTGGTTTATCATTGATTGTTCTCATAATCTTTTGTTCAAATGTTTGAGCAGCTCCAAAAAACAACGGTCCTTCAATATTATAAATACTGATTTGAGGACAATCATGAGTGTCTGTTACTATAGTTGGGTCTACTTTATCGGTCTTACTATGTGGATTAGGAAGTACCTTTTCTGTAATCACACTTTCACTCATACGCTTTGTAAATAAGATGACTGCGAGTATTAATCCAAACTCAACTGCTACGGTTAAATTCACAAATACAGTTAATAAAAATGTTACTAATAATACAAGAGTATCCCCTGACTTTGTTTTCAAAATATGGAGAAACTCTTTTCGTTCACTCATATTCCAGGCTACAACCATTAGGATTGGGGCCATACTAGCTAATGGAATACTAAAAGCATACGGAGCAAAAAGAAGTAAAACAAAAAGAACAACAATACCATGAACCACTCCGGATATAGGTGAAACCGCACCATTTTTTATATTGGTTGCTGTACGAGCAATAGCGCCTGTCGCTGGAACCCCCCAAAAAAATGGTGTTACAATATTTGCTACTCCTTGCCCCATTAATTCCCTATTGCTATTATGCTTACTTTTCGTCATACCATCCGCTACAACCGCTGAAAGCAGCGACTCAATGGCTCCAAGAATAGCAATAGCAAAAGCTGGTCTAATTAATTCTATTATTCTTTCATAAGTAATGTCTAACATTTGAAATTTTGGTAATTCACTTGGGATATTTCCAAATGTTGACCCAATCGTTGGTACTTGATTTGGGTATAACCACACGGCAATTAGTGTTGATAATAGTAATCCAATTAACGGACCAGGTATTTTAGGAACAAACTTTGGAGTTAGTAGTACACTTACCAAACAAATTAGAGCAGTTAATATACTATAAATATTTAAAGAGTTGATATTTATTAAAATTTCAAGAATGTTGTCTATAAATGCCTCATGTTTTTCAACACCAGCCAAACCTAAGAAATTGGAAATTTGTCCTACAAAAATAATAACTGCTATTCCAGTTGTAAATCCAATTGTTACAGGCTTTGGGATGAATTGTATTAATAAGCCTAACTTAAAGACTCCCATTAAAAACAAAATAATTCCTGCCAAAAATCCAGCAATCAATAAATTTTCAAAACCGTACGTTATCACAATCCCAAATAGAATGGGAATAAAAGCACCAGTTGGCCCCCCGATTTGATACTTTGATCCCCCACATATGGAAATAAGAATTCCCGCAATAATGGTAGTATATATACCGTATTCTGGTTTCACACCTGATGCAATAGCAAAAGCCATCCCTAAAGGTATTGCTATTACACCCACTACTACCCCCGCAAAGATATCCTTTTGTAATTTTTGTAAAGAATAATTTTCAAATCTCTCCGAAGAATATTTAAATTTTTTTAACATAAAAAACCCTTCTTTGTTTTAAATTGTGTTTACTATATATGTATATATGAATATTTGAATATATGCAAATTAAAATATTCGGTAATAGTTTAAGAGGCTTAAAAATTTACTTTCCCATCCTTAACTTTCACATATTTTCCAATTTCTGCGTGGAGCTTTCCTGTCCTCCTAGTCCCTACAATAAAGTGGGACGGTAATCATCCCCACATCCCTTCTCAAAAAAAGCTATTGACATGTTTTGTTTTTTCTGATAAATTTCCTTTAATACAAAAAATCGATGAAGAGAACAGTAAGTTAGGAAATCTGATCCAAAGAGAGCCGGCGTTTGGTGGAAGTCGGTGTTCAGTCCCTATCTGAAAATCATCTCTGAGATGCAAAGCTGAAAATCTAGTAAGCTTTGACGGGTTGTCCGCCGTTACGATGGAACGCGTATGATAGTACGTTGACTGAGTGCTGCAGTTTATTATTTTCTGTGGAATTAGGGTGGTAACGCGAGTATAAACTCGTCCCTTATTTTAAGGGGCGGGTTTTTTTGTATTCAAAAAACGAAAAGGAGAGAAACACATGCGTAAGTTTGATTCATTTTTTATCGGTTTATTATTATTTTCTATGTTCTTTGGAGCTGGGAATCTGATTTTCCCACCATTTTTAGGTGCACAATCTGGAACAGCCTTTTGGTTAGCGATGATTGGATTTGTTCTTACTGCCGTAGGTTTGCCGTTGGTCGTTCTATTTGCCATCGCCCGTGTTAAGGGAGGTATTCAAGCGATCGGTAACCGAGTTCATCCAGTATTTAGTACTATTTTTATGGTGATTGTCTATTTATCTATCGGTCCATTTTTAGCAATTCCACGGAATGCGAATGTTGCCTTTGAAATGGGACTAATGCCTTTACCTTTTATGAATGGAGCCGATACAACCATTGTTTTACTATTGTTTTCCGTTGTATTTTTCTTACTCGTTTATCTCATTAGTCTAAATCCTACTAATCTAGAACGATATCTGGGACGTTTTATCACACCAATCTTACTCGTTGCAATCGTTATTCTTTGTATTGTTAGTTTTATGCAACTGGACGGGAAGTTCCTAGCACCAACTGGCGGATATGAAGCTGGAGCATTTTTCAAAGGATTTTTAGAAGGGTACAACACGATGGATGCCTTGGCTGCACTTGCTTTTGGGATTGTTATTTTAACGGCAATACGCCAGCGTGGAGTCTCGGATGAAAAACAATTAAAAGGCTACATGCTGAAAGCTTCTCTTATTGCAGGAACATTACTCGCTACTGTCTATGTTTCGCTCGGTATTGTAGGTGGAAAAATGGCGATTAACGGTGAATTTGCAGATGGTACACAAATTCTCTCAGCCGTTTCTTTCAATTTATTTGGAAATAGTGGAACGGTGCTAATCGGTTTAATATTTACACTAGCATGTTTTACAACCGTTGTTGGTCTAACATCAGCTTGTGGGCAATATTTCTCGAAACTCATTCCTAAAGCAAATTATAAAACGGTTGTACTCGTGACGACGTTGATTGGCTTTACACTGACTAATATGGGCCTCAGCCAAATATTAAAAGTGTCTGTTCCATTCTTGGTGACGGCTTATCCACTAACCATTGTGTTAATTGTGCTAACATTCTTCCATCACCAGTTTAAAGGTTCAAGAAATGTCTATGTCAGCGCACTTTCCTTTGCAGGGGTATTTGCTGTGATTAGTGGGTTAAACGCCTTTGGCATAAACTTGGGGCCAATCGAAACGGTTCGTTCCGTATTGCCACTAGCTAGTGTAGGGTTAGAGTGGGTTGTTCCTGCACTATTTGGGACTATCATCGGGGTCGTATTTGCCAAGATTGGTGGCCAAGCGAAAGCTGTTTCTATCGAAAGAACTGGATAACACGATTACTTAATCAATCTATGAAATTCAAATCGGAGAGCGGACAATCCTCTTACCTTTAAAAGAATTTCAGTTGCTCTATTTTTTAGCATCCAATCCAATGTATTGACTAGCGTGGAAAATAAAGGTGATAACATTTTTCCATATATGCATTGAGGAGATAATTAAATGAAGTCGACAGGAATTGTCCGAAAAGTAGATTGCGAATTGAATTACGCAGGACGCTAGATATTACTGTAAAGGATTCACTTGTAATTTATGTAGAGGATATTGTCAAAAATTGGATTGCATTTTGACACTGTAAATGGTTACATCAATCTAGACTTTACAAATTCTCTTACAGAAAAATTCGACACAAATTAGAAAATTTCTTCAACAAAAATAACAAAGAGGTATCCAATAATTATTTTGGATACCTCTCTCAGATATGATTTGACCTTATTGGATAGCTATTTATCTTCAACCTAGTTAGTTTCTTACATTCTATTGCACAGGTCTTATTCAACATAATTCTGTTAGTTTAAATAATATAATCTCATAAATCTTTTCCAGTATAGTCCTTATATAATTTGCTAAGTTCTTTCATTTTGATTATAAGTTTTTCATTATCTGCATAACTATAAAGCCTTTTATAATAGTTATATGCACTTCTCAAAAGTGCTAATATAAATGCGTCTTTAGGTAAGATGAAACCTTTATATTTATTAATTGAGAGGTTTTCAGCTTCTTCTTCTGGAACCATTGTGATTTGTAATTGTATGCTTGTATCGTCGTATGTCTCTAGAGTAATTTTTTTATGATAGTAATCTAAGTATTCTATTGCATGACCATCGAGTAGATAAGAAGTAATTAATGAAATATACTTATTCCACAATTCATTAAGATAACCAAATTCTTCTTCTCCTAATAATTCTTGTTGATTTAATTTTATTTTAATAAATCCTCTTGGAGAAAAATCTATATAATCGTTCAGGTATCTTAATGCTAACTTAATTTCTGATTCTTTATCCTTATCTTCAAAATTTATAAATTGTCTCTCAATTTCTGATTTACTAAGCTTTTCATTAAACCATATGTTGTTTTTGCTAATAAAAGTGCGAACTTCTATCATTAAGTCACCTCAATATTGCAATGTAATCCAATATATCCTTGTCATAATAATTCACAATTCTTATTGCACTCTTCTGCATCGTAACAAAACTCTCATTTTCCTTACTTAAATAATACCAGAAAATAACAAAATAGGCGCAGAAGATTGCCTAATAATTTTAACTATGTGTAGTAGTTTCTTGTACAGTATTTAGTCTACTTTTCATTAAAGAATGGCAAATTTCTTATTCCTCAAATTCAATAAACAGAGTAGGACGCCAATTCCTGTCACCTCGTCCCATCCCGTTACCCGTAATATATACTTTTCCAATTATTCATTAATGTATCTTCAATTACTTTATCTCGCTCAGATTTTGCCCTGTACAATGAGTAGAACGACATTCCTGTTCCTCGGTCAAAAAAGAAAATGAACAAAAGATACTATGAAAGCTATAATAGCAATAGACAATGTAATTTTTGATAATGTATTATTTGCTTTAGAATCTAATAAAGTTTTCAAGTTGAGTATCTCTTTATTAAGAGAATTTATCTTTTTTTCCTGTGCTTCAATAGTTTCTAAATTATTTCTAATTTGTTCATTTAATTCATTATTCCTTTCATGAAAATTACCTAATTGTTCTTCCTGCTTGTCTATATTTTCAGCTAGTACCTTTAACTGCTCACTATGTTGGTTATCAATCTCCGCATGCGCTTGCAATTGCTCTTCAAGTTTTATGTCGGTTTCTGCTTGAATTTTCAGTTGTTTTTCGTGTAGCTTACTAATCTCTACTTGAGCCTGTATCTGTTCACTGTGGATCCTCTCTAGTTCGGCTTGGGCCTTCAATTGTTCTTCCAGTCTTTTATTTGTCTTTGCATAGACCTTCAACTGTTCACTGTGCGACATATCGTTCTTTACCTGGGCTCGTAACTGTTCATCAATAGATTGGTTTATTTGGGATTGGTCTTTCAATGTCTTATCATGATTTTTTGTAGTTTCAGAGAGATTTTCTATTTTTCTAAGTATATCTTCTTGTTCCTTTAATTGCTTTACAACCGACATTAACTCTTGTCGAGCGAATTCAGATAATTCTTCTCGAGAAGCACCCTTTAACCTCATTTCTAGTTCACGAACAACAAACCGGTTACTAGCTATATTACTGACTCCAAGTCCGAAGAGGTATTTAGATATTTCAGCCAATTTCGTTTGAAATTCAAACGAAATTTTTTGTGCTTCCGCTCCTGACTGAACAGCCTTTGCTAGATCTAGTCCTGCCGATTGCAATTCTTCAATAGCAACTTTTTTCTTTCCAAAGCCAGCTGATCTATTTCCTGCATTAATTGCGGAATCTTTTGCTAACGTTGCAGCTTCCATCGCTTCTTTAACACTCTTGTCAAGCTCGTTGAGTTTACTTATTTGACCTTGAATTTGTAGAGGTAAATCTTCTTCGTTAAAACCTGATATACCAGATCGTAATATATCATCTGCCTCCAAAACAACTAATTCATTACTCAAGTTTCATTACCCCCATTTTAAAATATCGCTAATTTCTTCAATCAACCCTGAATTATGTTTTTTAATACCCTGTCTATATTCGCCGATGTTTTGCATCGATTGCCTGTTTGCTTCCTGAGCCTCTATGAAAGTCTTTGTCGTTTCTTCCATCATTCCAAGAGCTTCATTAATTGTTTTTTCAGCACTTTCTGCGGCTATCCATACATCCGCTTGCAAATAGTATATTTTAGCATTCATTAAGTGTAACTGTTCACTAAGAATGGCCATTCGTTCATTACGGAGTTTATTTTGTTTTAACCCCATAGTGAAATCAGTTCCAACTGCAATAGCAAACCTTCCGACCCCAACAAAGTTTACTCGCAAAAGAAATTCTTTTGTAAACATCGCTAGATTTCCACCTGATTTGATTGCTCCGCGGATGGCTGCATCACCTAAGTCAATTAGAGTAAATGTGCCTGTAGCAATTGTTAGCATTCGTACAATGGTGCGATTCCTCCAAGGCAACGTTTTATCCCAGTCTACTTGAGCTAATTGCCTTACCTGTCTTATATTCTTTTCTTTTATTTCCATAGCTAGCCTACGAATGAAGTAAAATGCTCGTACTATACATTCGTTTATAATAACAGGGATTGCCTGACGCCCGAGTTCATATACAACTCCTATTTCTGCCCTCAGATCGAACCTTACCGGCTCAGTAATTTTGCCATTTGAATCTCGTTTAGCAAGTAAAGTGCCATTGAACAGCTTAGAAACCCATAATGAAAATTCCTTGACTCCGTCTTTATTTTTTATAGAGTTAAAGATTGGCAATGAAGACATTTCTTTTAAAAGAGAAAGCAATGGTCCAGGCAAACCAGTTCCAGTACCAGGGTTAGAGCTTGATCCTGCCATATCGCTAATCATATGAAAAAACCAAAAAACAGTACCAAACAAGAGCTTTTGCGGAACATCCTTACCAATAAAAGTCTTATCCTCCACATCGACAATTATAAAAAAACCGTTTTTATCAGTGCCATACGCTTTCCCACTAAACTGTGTGAGCATCGAAAAAATAAGACCTACAGGTGTGGGATGATGAGCAAAATCCCTTAAGTGATGCTGTTTACCACCTCCAAATTTATCAGTGACACTATCACTTGGTGTGCCAAATCCTTTTATATCAAGATCATTATGCTTTGCCCCACTTTCAAGATACCTAATTGCACCTGGAAGATCATCCCCTTCGTAACCTTGAGACTGCGCAACCTTAACAACAAATTTATTAACCTTATCATTGCTCCATTCTTTCCCACGATCTAAGCTAAAAGCACCAACCCAAAATGAATCAATTATTCCCGCAAGCACACCACTGCCAACAGCAACCATATAATCCATTCCATCTGAATGATTCGTAAGTCTATCTATTCCCTCGTTTAACTTATCTAACTTCTCTTTATTAGATGACAAGATTCCGTTCACTTCATCAAGACCAGCTTTAATATGTCTTTCTTTTTCATCCATATTATCTGATTTACCTTCTGTTATTACAGTCCCATGCTCAACCTCAAATTCGACCTCGAAATCATCGTCAACTATTTTTATGTTTGGGAATTTAATGATTTTCCCTTCCTCCATTTTACTCAGACACCTTTCGTTCATATAAGAATCACTTTACATGATTCTAGCCCATGAAAAATTTACCATTACTTTTATGCTATCTATTATAAAGAAAAAATTAATAGAGTATTAGCTAGAAATATACTGCCATAACTATAGTATAATCATACCAGTACAATAGTAGTATATTACAGTCGAAAAATGAAGAATATTTACAACATTATCATGTCGACCTGTCACTGATTCTTCAATTTCCCTGGCAATAAATATCGAAGGGTGTCATGAAAGGAAATTAAATAGTGCTTGGCGCTTGTTGAAAAGTGTTGAAACACTCACCTTTACAAAAAAGAACGCTCCTCCACGAGTTCACATTTAAGTGAATTGGGAGGGGCGTTCTTTATTTTTCACTCGTTCCTATCATTAGGGAACGAAATCTCAAGCCAGCTAGTAAAACTTTATTAATACAAGAGCCTTATCTGCCTTAGGTAAGGCTTTTAGGCTTAAAAGGATCGTCTCCATTAGAAATGGAACCTTTCCAGGTGAAAGACTACTTTTTTCTAACGAACCTGAAGAAAAAACACCTTTATGTAGTACAGCAACGCGCTTTGGCAAACGTGCTACAGCTTCTGCAGAACAACTCGCAGGTATAAGGACAGTAGTGGCTTCATCTCCAATTTTTGGCCAGATTTGATTTCCTTCTTTATCTAAAGGTGTAATGCCTCTTGTAGCAAGTGATAAGGCACGCGATAAATCATACTCATTGCCCCAACCATATAATTGTGCTGCAAGATGTGCTTTCTGAAGAATATCTCCCATCCCAAACGGTGACCAATGATCTGTTATACTATCATTTCCAAGAAGGACTTCTACTCCGTGCTTTTGAAGGAGAGGTATTGGCATGACAGTTTTACCAATTGGAACAGATGAGGCAATTGAAATACGTAATAAAGCAAGGCGATTCGCAAGCTCAATCCCTGATTCTTCCGATAATGATGAAAGTGAAAACGCATGGCTGATTGTTACTTTTCCCTCTAGTCCGGCCTCTTCCGTAAAATCTGCCAACCTACTAATGGCTTTTATGCCCGATTCCCCACCCTCATGAAGATGGATATCAATGCCTACGTTATAGTCTACTGCGATTTGTACCATTGTTTCCAAAGACTTCTCCATATTTCCGTCCACTACGGTTGGATCAAGACCTCCAACATGTGTTACTCCAAGGTCCATAGCCTCTCGTAATAGTCCTTTTACATTTGAACGAAGCAATCCATGTTGAGGAAAAGCTACGATTTCATGTGATATTTTTTCTGAATAATTCTGTAAGGCTGCATTTAATTTTTCAAGATTATTTAGCCCGACAGTCTGGTCGATATTACAATGACTTCGAACATTTGTTGAACCGTAGCTCAGGATTAGTTCAATTAATTTTTCCGCACGTTCTTGTGTTGTTGGAAGCAATTCTGGTAGTAGCTTTTCTTCCAATTCAATCATGTCAAAAATACTTTTTCGATTTGCCGCAGCCCTCCAAGTACCTCCATAATAGGTTTTATCTAAATGGATATGCATTTCCTTAAAAGCAGGGAGAAGAAGCATCCCCTTCGCATCATAACAATCTATATCTCTTCTATATGGTAGATTCGTATCTTGTATTTTTATAATATTGCCGTTCTCAATTTCGATATTACGTATTTGAGTTTCAGTGTAGACAACTTGACCATCTTCATACTTATATCCACTTTCTAATCGAACATTTAAAAGCATAAAGGAATTCTTTTTATGTAGTTCTTCTTTGAACATATTTCTATCTTCCATTTGTTTGTTCTCCTTCGTGTTTTTTCTAACAATTCAAGAGAGTGATCTTTATGCAAATAGTACAAAAGATTTATCGGATCATGCTTGATTGCATTCTCAATTGCATAAATTACTTCTTCATATCTTCCTAAATTAATACCTTTACTACTTCTGACTTATTTGTACGTGTAACAATCATTGCCCCTGTTCTTCCCTGTAAGAAAACATTATTCATTTGGGTAGCGCCTTCGTAGTTAAAAAAACATCATCATTCATTCTATGTCTCGAGGAGCAAATTGCTAGGATAACGCTTCATAAAATGAAAATATGGTGAAACACAAAGAACAATTTGCTTTTATATAGTTTTTTTAACCTTTGACCTTCATTTATCTTCCAATATCTGTTTGTACGAGTTTTCTGGCCCCTCGTCCCACCGAAAGCAAAAAAATAGCCCATTCCTGAATGGAGATGGGTCAAATGATAAAACTTCTTTTATAATAACGTTATGCTTTTTACTAATATGGTTTGCTAATAACCTCGGTTCCTATATCAACCGTTTTACCTGTTAAACTAACTCCTCGGAAGCCGCAAAGGTTATTAGCAGGGTAAAGATTGTTAACATTGTCATCCCAATCATCTCCTTATTATCTTTCAAGAGTGACTCCCATGAAGTCGTCATAGCAATTGAGAGGGTATTAGCGATAAACACACCAATAATCCAATAACTGCTACTTAGGGCAATGTTTATTGATTTGGCGAGGAGTACGGGATTCGAACCCGTAACTGCGGCATACTTATTCAAGTATAGTTTATTATAGACAACCTTATTTATAGTGTCAAAATTCTGTATTAATTTCTAACAGTCGCTAGATTATAGCCCTGAATATTTAATGTTTCAAACAATGTTTTAAAATTGGATACTGTCTCATTATCAAGTTGGATTTTCCTGTTTACTACTTTATCGTGAAATTCTTTTGCGGCTAATTTCTTCGACGAACTAGAACCATCGTATGGGTTACTCAATTTTTTAGAATCATCTTTGGCAATTAACGACTCAATTGTTTTTGGGTTGCTCACCATTTTCTCCTTAACTACTTCTTCGTTACAACTTATGAATACAATTTTTTCTTCTAGAGTCTCATCCAGTTTATTGACTAAAACATCGTATTCGATGTAACCTGCTTTATCATAGTCTAATAAAACCATGAATAATACAGGAGTAAGTAAAAGAAATTCCCTAAACTCATAGTCTAGGGAAGCTAAAATTTAAAATAGTGATTGATATTTCCTATCAAAATGTCATTTTCCAATATTTGTGTGGATGAGTTTCCTGTCCCTTCGTCTCTTCTAGCAGTAGGTGGCTCTGTTGCACCACTTGCAGCAGCGGAAGAAATCACGATTAGCACCATCAATGACTTAGCCATGAAAAATCGTAGCATCATTGGCGCACGTATGGGTAAAGCCGTACCACAACTATCCAAATGGTCGAATTCTATAAGAATGGGAACTTCGCATTCGACAAACTTGCTCAATTCTACAAACTTGAGGAAATCAATGAAGCCGCCGAAGACTCGAATTCCGGTAAGACAATTAAACCAATCCTGGTGATTGATGAGAGCTACGAGCCGAGAGCTTAATTGCTTAATAGATAAAAAAAGGGGCTGTCCCAAAAGTGAGTTAAACTGACATTTGACAGCCTCTTATATTCAAAACTTTAAATTCAGCTATATAGTCAACTGACATAGAGGCATGTCCCATTCAGGTGATTTGTTTTACTTAACCTGCACTTACCGCCCTATATTCTTCTTCCAATATATGTGTGCACGAGTTTCCTGTCCCTTCGTCCCACAATCCATTTATACAGAACGTAAAATAAAGGATTTATGAATAAACGTATACAAAATTGGAATAATATCTTTGAAAATAACCAAGGAGGAATGAATATGTCATTAGTACCTTATGATCCATTTAGACAATTATCAAATATGAGAAGAGAATTCGATCGTTTCTTTTCGGAATTACCAATTTCGTTTGACAATGAACATGGTATAGGTGGGATTCGAGTAGATGTTCATGAAACTGAGAATGAGGTTGTGGCAACATGTGATTTACCTGGTCTTGAAAAGAAAGAAGATGTAGATATTGATATACAAAATAACAGATTAAGCATTAGTGGTTCTATCAAGCGTACCAATGAAATAAAAGAAGAAAATATGTTAAAAAAGGAACGCTATACAGGTCGTTTTCAACGTATGATAACACTTCCAAGCCCCGTTTCACATGATGGGGTTAAAGCTACGTACAAAAATGGAATACTTGAAATAACAATGCCAAAAGTGGCGAAAGACGTAAAAAAGAAGATAGATGTAAGTTTCCAGTAACATGAGTAAATTGCTACTGGTCATGAAAGATTTCGGGTATGACTACATGCAGGAATTAGCTAAAGAAAGTCCTGATTTGGTGGATTTGATAATTTTAACTATTCATTCACCTGAACAACAAAAGAAAAAGGTCATTTCTGAGTTAACAGATAATATTAAGAAAAGCTTTTTATAAATCTGATAAGGATCATAGGCTTTATATAAGCTAATAAATAATCATTATAGTACCTAAATTGTAATTAATTCATCGAAAGAGAAAGACAGGTTAAATAACTTGTCTTTTTTGTTTTGCAATTAACAAAAGATTATTTGGTCAATCTTTGTAATAACATGTTTACTATAACCAACATAAATAATTATGAATAACATACCATAATTTTGTAATGCTAACTGTATACTAACATTTTGAGAGGATATTATGTACATAAATAAAAACTTATCTGCACATGTCAAAGATCGATTAGATTATTGTGATGACTTAGTAATTAGGACATTTCCAGAGTTGAAAATTGAGGTATTATATTTTGGTCATCTAGTAGGGGAAGAAGAGTTGAAAAATAACATTTTACAACCTTTTTCAAATACAAATGATGAGGAAGTAAAAATTATATTAAGAAGAAAACAATATCAACAAGAAGAAGATATTAATTTAATGGTTAAGGGAGTACTTGAAGGAAAAGCATTAATAATATACCAAAATTCACTTGCGTATACAGTGGATATTTATGTTCCTAAAACAAGAAGTGTTTCTCCAGCAGAAATTGAAACAGTAATTGTAGGATCCAAAGAAGCCTTTATAGAAGATATTGGAACTAACTTGTCTATGATTAGGAGAAGGATTAAATCAGACTATTTAAAAGTTCTTAGTTATAACATAGGTACCATCACACAAACGAAAATGTATTTGTTATATATTGAGGGGATTACTTCTCCTATATTAGTTAAAGGATTGCAAGAAAAGATCAATAACATTGATACAAAAGGAGTTAATGACTTAAATCAAGTGATACAGTATTTAGACAAGAAGCCGTTATCTGTTTTTCCGCAGTATTTTACGACGGAGAGACCAGATGTCTCGACATCTAAGTTACTTGAGGGCAGAGTTCTTTGTTTAATGGATGGCAGTCCCTACTCATTATCAACCCCAACAAATTTCTTTGAATTCTTTCAATCCCCAGATGATTATAATCAACGGTGGTTACTTGGTACTTTATCTAGGTTATTAAGATTTGCTGCACTATTTATAACATTATTCGCTTCCGCTTTTTATGTAGCAGTGTCAATGTTTCATTATGAGATTATCCCTGTTAAATTACTTCATGAGTTTATTCAATCAAGAAGTAAAGTACCATTTTATCCAGTAATTGAGGCATTAACTATTGAAGGTATTATTGAATTGTTAAGAGAAGCAGGAGCAAGACTGCCTTCTAAAATTGGACAAACAATTGGCATAGTTGGGGGAATAGTAATTGGTACCGCGGCAGTAGAGGCTGGTTTTACAAGCAATGTTCTAATTATTGTAGTTTCTGTATCTGCTATATCATCTTTTGTAGTACCACATATCATAATGACAGCATCTTTAAGAATTACTCGATTTTTCTTTATTATTCTTGCATCCATATGGGGCTTTTTTGGGATCATTTTTGGATTTGTTATTATATTGATTCACCTCTGCAGGTTAAAGAATTTAGGGGAGTATTATTTAAAGCCTATTTCCCCAATATTTTTGAAGGATATAAAAGATACCATCATTCGTGCTCCTTATCAGTTTTTTAAGAAATAGGTTAAGGAGGGAGCCTTATATGCAAACTGAAAAATTTAAACCGTTCTATCTCTTTTTTATTACTTATATGACTCAAACGGGTATAGTGCTCTTTATGTTACCTAACATGGTAGCCAATTATTTTGGATATAATGGTTGGTTAATGATTATACCCATTTCAGTTTTTGCTATGATTCAAATTGGATTAATTGCTGGAATTTATTATTTTAATAAAGGAAGTTCAATTTTTCAAACAATCGAGACTTCTTTTTCAAAGGTGAATATTATTGCCAAACCTTTGTATCTTTGTTTGAGTATATTTTGGTCCGTTCTTTCCATTACAGTTGCAAAACAATATGTACATGTTATGAAGTTTTTATACTTTCCACAAACAAATATACAATGGTTTGTACTGTTAACATTAATTCTTACGTATTACCTTGTGACAAGTGGAATCGTAACAATTGCTCACGTCTCTACATTGTTTTTCTTCTTATCAGCACCAATGATATTCCTTTTAATTTATTTTGTTCCCGATTTCTCTTTTTTGCAATTTTCTACCTTTGTTTTTAATGAACATAATGACTTTTATGGAGGCATGATAGAGTTATATACAGCATTTCTAGGGTTTGAAGTAACACTATTCATGTTTCCTTACATAAAAAAAGAGAAAAAGGTTTTTAAATACGTGTTTTGGGGGCACCTGTATACCACATTAATATATTTGAGTGTAACGATTTTTTGTTACGGGTTTAATAGTTTCCAACAATTAAATTATCAAGTTTATCCCGTAATAAATTTATTGCAGTATATAGAATTTGACTTTATTGAACGATTGGACTCCGGATTTTTTATATTATTTTATTTGAAGTTAATAATTACTATAACGATGTATATATGGATTAGTTTAGTTACGTTTAAAAGAGTTGTTATGTGGAGTGCTCAACGTAGTGCTTTTGCATTATTGGTAGTTGGATACTTAGTGACATTACCATTTGTCACCAAAAATGAACTTACTTCTTTGTTATCTTTATTAGCAAAAGTTCAAATACTAATATCCATTTTCTTACCACTGTTAGTATTGACAATTATATTTTTAAAAAGAAGGAGAAAACATGTCTAGAATCTTACTAATTATTCTAATATTGTTGGTACTACCGGGATGTAGGGACCAAAAAATTGTAGAAGAGTTAGGGTTTATTCATACAATAGGTTATGAGTTAATTGAAGAAGGAGAAAATTCAGGGAAACTTGAAGTGACAATATCTCTACCAGTAGCAGAAACCTTAAAACAACAGACAATCACTACGGTGGTTGAAACTTCGAAGGAATCAAGAATATTTTTAAGTAAAAAAACAGATAAAAATTTAGTTTCCGGGCAAATTCGAAGTATTTTAATTGGAGAGAAACTAGCAGAAAAGGGAGTATGGGATTTAATTGACACATTTTATCGAGACCCTGTTTCAAGACCTACAATAAAACTGTCAATAGTAAAAAGCAATCCAAAACAATTATTATCAAAGGACTATCCAGAATATAAAATGGTTGACACTGTAATCGAAAATCTTCTAAAAAAAGAAGCAAGGTTAAATACAATTCCTGAAATGGATATACATAAATTTGCAAAAGATTACCTAGACGATGCTATTGATCCTATTGCTCCTATTATTTTACAATCGGAAGACGGAATAATGTCGGACGGAATCGGGTTATTTAGTGGTGACCAGTTAAAAACAACCATACCAGCCATACAAGCAAGAATCTTTTTTTTACTAACTGGAGAGTTTAAAGAAGGTGATTTATTAATTAAAAACGAAGAAGAAAAAGTATTATTTAGTTTTTTAACGAATAAAAGAAGTATAGATGTTACACTAGGAGATAAAGAAGAAATAGATGTGAAGTTGTCAATTGATTTTAAAGGCTTCTTACTGGAATACCAAGGAAATAAAGACATCACTAATGAAAAAGAAATAGAAGCATTAGAGAATTACATTCAAGAAAATATTGAAAATCAAATACGAGATATATTGGAAACTATGAAGGAACATCAAATAGATAACCTCGGTTTAGGAAAGTATATAAAACAAAAAATGGATTATCAAACATGGAAAAACTTGGACTGGCCCAAGACAATTGACAGGGTGAATGTTACCCCTAGTGTTACCGTTAAAATAATTGATACCGGGATGGTTAAATAAAAAAACTTGCTGAGTATTTATCATGGCTTTAATGAATAGTATTAAAGTACGACTTAGTTTATGCAAAGGAGGGCATCATGGCTGTAATAAAGGCAAGTTATAATGATAAAAGACTTCTAGCAAGACTTATCCGTGCGGAAGCAGAAGGTGAAGGGGAGCAAGGAATGTTATTAGTCGCCAATGTTTGTGTAAATAGAGTACGAGTAAGGTGTTTAGATTTTGTTGATATTAATTCTGTAGAACGAATGGTTTGGCAGTCCCCTGGAGGATTTGAAGCCGTACACCATCCATACTTTTATCAAAGGGCAAGAGAAAAAGAAATCAGATTAGCAGAACGAATAATTAATGGTGAAAGGCATCATCCAGCAGAACGAGCACTATGGTTTTTTAGACCGAATGGCACTTGCCCTGCCCAGTGGTGGAATCAGTGGAACAGTGGCCGATATAAACTTCATTGCTTCTACTCACCTGTTGAATCCGAATGTCCAGATGTATATAGGGTTTATTGAATATAACAATAATCTCTAAGAAAATTGTAAAGAAAAATAAACAAAAGAAACTTAAGCAAGCTTAAGTCAGACTGTAGACAAACTCATGGAAATTGAGTTTGCATACAGCTTTTTTGATTTAAACTTGTATTAAGAAAATCTTGAGGTGATAAATATGGGGTACCGTCAGGAAGAATGAAAGGTATTTTGAAATGAAACATAAAACATAATAAGACCTTTATTGCAGGGCATATAGGTACATTTTTGGTTTTGTTATGTTGTGCTACACCTATTTTAGTAATTTTATTAGGTACGCTTGGATTAGGCGCAATAACAAAGAGACTATAGAATTTGGATAATCTATAGTCTCATTTGTTATTTTAGAGAAAACATTATTTATACATTTATCTTCTATTATTGTAATGGAGCATTAATGAAAGAATCTGTAAAAGAACCAAAATTCAATGTCTGAGATAGTGGAAAATCGCCTCCAAGTGGGATACCGTAAATCGCCTTCATTGTATAGGTTGCATTAAACCTTGCAGAAGTTCCTAAATTCGTTCCAGTTGTAGAAACACTATCTATGTATGGTGTAAAAGCAGATCCAAAGGTAGCTGTATCTAACCTTAACGTAGGGGATTGAACATTCGTTACTCTATTTGTCCTAGCATCATATGAATAATAACCAGAAAGCCTAGTAATCCATTCCTTGGTAAATCTACCGGAGGACTCTGTTGCCTCACGAGAAAAAAGTCTAGAAACACTCTTACCTCTTATGTCCATAGTAGTAAAATTAGATGTGGACATCTCATGTTTTTCAAGTAGCCCTGTTTCTTTAACTGCTACATCTTTTTCAATTACAAATGAAATCGAGTTATCTCCCATGAAAAGTTTTTGTAGACTTTGATAATCCCCTTTACTATGTAAATCTTTAATTTGTTCTATGTATATATCACTGTTCATTAGTTTTCCTAAGTTTTATGCTTTTATTATCATTACCTGCAGCAGCTGAAGAAAAGGTAGATGGAGTAAGTGAATTATTTAAAGAATTTGTAGATGAGGCTTTCGAAGATGTAAAAAATTTTAGAGTTGAAGACTCAAATGGATTAGATGTACTAATAATTTTTTTCATTTACACTACTCCTTTGACATTTTATTCTCTTCTACAATACCACAATCAACCATAAAATGTAAGATAAAGAGTAGAAAAAGTATAAAAATTCTGATAGTTTTATATTATTAGTATATTAATTAGGTTGCAAGTTTAGTTGAAAACATAATATATATTGCAAAAAAAAGGTCTAGTTTTGCAGTCAGGGGATTAAGTTCATTTACACAAGTCAAATAGGAGCACATTAATCAAAGAGCAAAGAATATTGTTGTCGATGATACAGCTAGAAAATAAGATACTGACGAGTTTAATATCTCTATCTGGTAAATTCATTTTGATTGCAGCTTATGTAAGAGGAATTAAAGATGAATAAAAAATAGTTCCGTTAAAAGGTTTTCGGTTGCTTTAATAATCGATAGAATGAGGTTAAAAATATGCTATAATGAATTTATTTATTGAAAGATTTATTGAAAGAAATGTCTGTACCTAATGTTAATATAATTTTACTTAAAGGGGGAATTTAAATGTTACAAAAACCCACGACTGATAAGATGATTTTTGGGGTGTGTCGAGGGATTTCTGAGTCTTTTGGTATACCACCTTTAATTTTAAGGGCAATATTTTTGGTTACTGCACCTATTTCTATTTTTGTATATATATTACTTATTGGCTTTATCTTAAAAAAATAACCCTAACGAGAAGACCTTTGACTACCCAATAGTAGTAATGCAATTGTGCTTAACGACTGGAGAAACTCCTTGAAACAGGGGGACAGGAAAGCCGTCCACACATTTTTTGACATTTATGTTAACAAATGCGTGCACAATATTCCTGTCCCCTTGTTCCACTCGTACATGATACCCCTCAAGGTGACATTTAAAGACTAAATGTTCATAGTAATGTCCAGTAGTTTCAATGCCGACCACCACTCGCGTATTAGCTCTTACTTTATGTCTTCCAATAAGAGTTTTTAACTTAGTAAAACCAGACATAGATGCATCTATATCAAATGGTTTTTCTAATATTTCTCCATAAAACGAAGCAATCATAGCTTTGGGAGTATATTTAGCTGCATCAATCGCAACAATTAAAACATTCTCTACTCCAGTCTCTCTCACAAATTGCGCCCATCGACTTCCAATCTTACCTTGAATATGATTTAATGTTGAATATACCATCGTTTTCATCTCCTTTGGTCGGGAATGTAGTTTGGAAGTTCTGTGATAGGTACTTCTATTTTACAATGAAAACGGTGGTTTTTTATCGTAGTTTACCTATTTACTATACTAGGAAAGTCGTTCACACATTTATTGGAAATATCCTAACCAAAACATTTATTATAAAATTTTCAAGAGTAAATAAAATCAGACATTTTTTTAAGGAAACATTATTTATTTGGATAGCATCGTTCATTTTACAAGTTCAATTTACTAGGATATAGCTTAAAAACTATCATCACTATATACTAAGAGCAAACTATTAGGATTACACTCCCAAGAGTAAAAATATTGTGAACCACAAAGAACAATTGATTTTCAAGTAGATTTTTTAACCTTGACCCTCAATTGTTTTCCAATATCTGTATGAAGGATTTTCTGTCCCCTCGTTCCATTTACTGAGAGTGTTTGAAGACTCTATATAACGATAAGTTTCTCCACCACCTATGATCGTGTTGATTCCTATGTCTCCTTCGATGTTACTCGGGTCATAAATTATAGGTTTTTGAATTTGTGTTGGAGTTATTGTCTCTGTTGAATTTTCAATTTCTTCTACCATACGAATATATTCTTCTAGAGGTAAAGAAACTAGATTATCTTCTTCGTCCAATACAAATGTTTCAGTGATTTGTTTAGTGAGTTCAGCATCTGCATATAATTATTTACCGTCTGCTGTTTGATATAAATCACCGGATAACTGTTCAACATTTTGGGTGTTTGCAAAAGTGTTAGTTGGGATTAAACAAAGTAGTAAGACAATAATAAGAGATAATTTTTTCATTTTCTTTCCTCCACTTCCAAATTTTTATTGGCATTGTTCTGATTGTACTATAAAATTATTCTGAATAGTTACACTTTTCCAAAAAAATCTAAAAAAAAAGGAGAGTGTTCCATTTTTATGAAAAGAATAATGTTTTTCGGGTTTTTTATTTTACTCATTGGATGTTCAAACCAACAATTTGCTTCTGAAGAGGAATTTGTTGATTTTGTAAAGTCAACAAAGGATTATGAGAATGTGATTTTCTTAGCAGAGGAGAAAATAGAAGAATACACTATTTATCCAATAATACAAGAAGAGGCCATTAGCTTTTTATTATTAGAGAAAAATAAAAACAACACATTTGAATGGGATGTTATAAGTGATTTTAGGGAGTATGAAATTACATCTGATTATTCTTTTGATATTGCAACAAAAAGTTCAATAAATGTTTTATACGGAAAGGTAAATGACGAAAAAGAAGTAAGTAATGTTTTTTTAAACGGGGAGGCTATTACTTATAGTAAGGACAATAATTTTTTTTACAAAATTTCTAATGGTGAGATGATAGTAGAAGATATTACATTGAACTAGAAGTGTATTTTTATCATTTTGTATTCTTGTTTATTTAGGTTAACAAAAAACCGAAATTTAGATGTTTAAACTTATATTAAAATTCTTAATATAGGATTTTTTATTAGATACTATAAAAGGGATTAAAAAACACACATGGTCTTATTTAAATTATTTAAGGCTCTATCTTCTTAAAAGCAGAAATCATCTTAGTTAATTCAAAATCCCTTATATACAAAAAATAATGCTATCAATATTTTTAACGGTACTCTCAAATCCGCAGACATAAATATGCGATGCGGGATTTGACCTTACTACTGGTTTTAGTATATGGGTTGTTGAAACAATGCTCCTATTTGTTTCAATCTGTTTAAATAAGCTAAAATGATTCACATATAACTTTTCTGAATCTAGAGGTGTGGATATGTCTGCATGTATGGTGCTAATAATGTTGTTTAAACAAATAATTGCTTTTTACGTTGGTAGTAATAGGCGTCTAGACTGTGGATTTTTGGTATCTGATACAGTACCTTCAGAAGCAGCTTACTCAAGAATGGTGACCATCATTAGCGAATCAAACGTGCTAGAAGAAGTGAAAGAAATGATCCTTCATCAGGCTATCTCAGAAGGCTTTATTACTGATGATACAATAGCGATTGATGCGACACACTTTGAGGCCAAAGATCAAGCACCTCCAAAAGAAGAAAAACCAAAAATAGAACCTAAGAAACGTGGGCGCAAATCAAAGGAAGAAAGGGAACAATGGTTGATTGAAAAAACTGAGCGTGAAGCCTCTTTGAAAAGAAAATTGAAGAACAATTGGACGTTCCATTAGAACAACTTCGTGCTGAAATTCCCCAGAATCCAGAATGGGGAGTGAAGAAAAATAGTGAAGGAAAGAACGTTTTTTGGTATGGCTATAAAGCGCATTTAGCTGTTGGCACAAAAAGCCAATACATTCTTCAATCCCTGATTTCTTCTGGCAATTTGAATGACGGAAAAGCAGCGATACCTTTATTAAAAGGAATTCAAGAACGTGTCCCACTTTCCACTATACGTTACAACACCTTGGATGCTGGATATGATTACGAAGCGATTTATACACAGATTCACCGAATGGGTCTACAATCAGTAATTGCCTATAATAAGCGTAATGAGCCTGAGCCAGAAGGTTTTGATAAACATTTCGCACCCACATGTTTCCGAGAACACTCGTACCGTTATGATAGTTTCGATCCGAAATACGAAACACTCAAATATACACGACCAAAGGAATGTAAAGACTGTCCCTTAGCCAATGAAGGTCTTTGTCAAAAGATCTATAAAGTGAAAATCACAACGGATTTAAGAAAATATACCGCACCAGCACGAGGGTCAAAAGCTTGGAAAACCATCTTTAAACAGCGAACTGCGGTGGAACGTGTAAATGCTTATCTTAAATTATATTTTCAACTAAACAATGTACGTTATCGGACTGGAAAACGCGCTAAAGTTCACTTTGACCTAGTTACCTTAGTTTACAATGCTTCAAAATTGGCTGCTGATCGAATAAATGCCATGATAAATCAACAACTAGCTGCCTAAAGTACCATTCTTAATTTCCAAACCAGTTGATTGGAGCGGAAGGCGGCGACTCCTGCGGGAAAAGCGTGGCCAGGTGAGACCCCGCAAGAGCGAAGCGATGAGGAGGCTCACGGACCGCCCGCGGAAAGCGTCCGCCTGTAGTGGAAATCAACACCTATTCAACAGGCATCAACTAAAAAAATTTAAGTAGCTAACATTCTGTGGGTCTGTGTTTCTTTAAAATAATGGATTATGAAATTGATTCTAATATATGTTTTTTTAAAAAACTTGGCTTTTCCCCTTTTTAATTATATAATTTTTTATAAAAATTAAGGAGAAGTACTTATGACATATTATTATTATATTGCAGCTGATCGACCTTTTAAATTTTCTGAAGGACAGCTTGATGCCTGGCAAGTAGATCGTGATATAGAAGATTATATTGATGGGTTCGATGTCCCAATTCAACTTGAAATGTTTAGCCTAGAAAAGGAAAAAGAATTATTCCCTTTATTTTTGTGCATTAAATACCATTTTGAACATTTTCCGACAAGCACTGTTCAAATTGCTAACTATTTAAATTCAAACATTGAAGATTGTACGATTGACAAGAAAAAATCAATTTATTTAAAAGAGTTAACTGATCCAAAGCAACTTGCTCTTGATGTAGGAGAGCTGATAACAATCAAAAATTAAACCTCGCATATTTAAGTTTGTATTTTTATTTGTGCATAATCTTTCATAAAAGAATCGTATGAACTTTCATTTGTAAAAGTAAATTGGTTGTCTACGATAAATGTCGCAAATTGTATAAATCCCTCGTAGATTGCTTTTCTATAAATTAGTTTCGGAATTTTTTTCGTTTGGTCTCATTCTCGTTATGATAAGTTGAAATGAAAATAATATAATCTTCGCCAGACACTTGTATTTTCACGTCAAATATTGAATCTAGAAATTCAATTTCATACTGTTTGTTTTCTGGAAAATATAGCGGTTCCATTAATGTTTGCCACGTCAAGAGCAAGTCTGTGGTGTCCATATTTTTGAAAATATGGACTCTCCATTATACGAAAGCTCAACTGAACCTTCTAAATAGTCACCTTCATTTTCAAGAAGTGTATTATTCGCAAATTGTACCGTTTTTTGATTTGTAATTGATACAAATTCTAGTGAATCAAATGGTGATTGAATATTTAATATGTATGTTTCCATCAATGCTAGGTTCTACTTCATCAAGCTACTCCTATTTTAATTCTTTTTTTCAATCTCTAAACTCTCTAAACAATACGTTCAGCTCACTTTCATCATAATAGCCTTCGTCACTTATAAATTTCTCTACATCAATAGTACCATCACCTAAAAATTCAACTTCCCACCTTTGACCAGGAACGACTATTTCAATCATAATTGCTTCTTTTCTGATTTTATTTAACTTATAATAAATGTTTTTATCTTCTAGTTTATTTAAGAAGCTTAATAAGTTTCCAAGCTAAAGTGTCTCCTGTTTATATTTAAATGTTTTATCAATTTGTTCTCTATCATAATCTAAAATCCAAGCATTAAATGTTTCATATAGTGGATATAACTTTCTTTGATCTTTAGCAACAACATCTAATCCGCGATCATCGTATAAATGATAAAGTATTTTTTCATTTGGATGTAATAAATATACTGCTGAGGCTAGACAATTTATACCACCAATATCGGCTAAGATAATTTCACGAATGATTGTTTCTTCTGGCCAATCAATATCATTTAGTGACCAGTATAATTCATAATGACTTATTTTTTCTCCATCTAACTCATACTCGTTTAATACTTTTTCCTGGGGATCTACAATTTGAAGTCGCTTTATTGTTTCTTTTATTTCCTTCTCATCGTATAAATCAATTCTTAATAGCCAGTCTTTTTTCGGTAAAGCATGAAATATTGTGAATGCTCGTTCAACAGCCCTATTCACATAGACCGGATTTGGATGCTCTTTTCTCCTTATACCTTTTTTAATATATACATCCTCTTCTCCGCCAATTCCAAAACGGATCCCTACAGGAGCTGTATAAAAAATAGGATTTTCAAGAATAGGCATTCCCATTTCTGTTATTGTTTTATGAAATCTATTGATTAAATTCATTCCGATACCTTCTTTGCATATATACTTGTACTAAATACTACTTACAGTAAAACTTCATATTTTCCTTTTCCATATAAAATCCATATAATCATTACTATTTCCTATACACATTTATAATTAGAAGGTAATATAAGAATCTAGTATAATCCTTCTATTTCAAGTGATCCACAAGTAAAGCATCTTTTTATAACGAATTTCCCTTGCACCACAACCTAATTATTATCCATTTTATAGCTCAAATAATTCTCAGTCAATTCTTAATCGAAAGCACAAAAAAAGCCTGCAAAAGTATATCACACTTTCACAAGCTCATTTAATTAATTTATAACTCAATTTCAACAGTCATTTCAGACTTGAATTCCATCTCCAACTTTTCAGGATGAACAATAATTTTTCAACCAGCCGCCTTACAAGCTGCTCATCAGGTGGAACAGGGGGACAGGAAAGTCGCCCACACATTTTTTGACATTTCTGTTAACGAATGTGTGCACAATATTCCTGTCCCCTTGTTCCAACACAGTAACAGTCGCAAAAATGTACCATCTCCAACATGTTTTTTACCACAAATCGCCACGGAATTTACCACTTGATGCCAACAAATTTACCACACTAGAAGAACATCAACGATTCTAACTAAAAGCCTAATCCTCTATATCTTTAACGAGGGAGTAGGCTTCTGGTCTGCAATTGAGCCACTTTTGATATATTAAATACTATTGAATAGTATGGTTGTACTGCACAGCAAAGATCATATATAAGTGATAACCCTTGTTCCACTAAAGCATATTTCACTAACTAGCTGCCATAACGCGTTGTTTTGGGCAAATTATGCTTTAAAGGTACTTCCAAATGTAGTTACTGTATGTGTTAATCAGGAAATCATCATGATCGCTTACCCCTTATTGAATTTCTCAAGCAAGGAGCTATCTTGAATATATGAATTCATCATGCTTCCCCATTTCAAGTTTCGGAAGCCTAATAACCATTACCCCAAACTATGAAACAGAAAAACCACCCTTGGAATAGGATGGTTTTGTTTATGATTGATTGAAGAACGGTAATTACCTACTCGGCAGACTCTTTGCGGAGTGAAGGGAACACCTTCGAATACAATTCAATCTTCATTTCTTCAATACTAGTAAACCTCTTGCTTTTATCTGGAGAAATTGCTCTTGAAATAAATTCCTTCAATGCTTCATTGGTTTCACGATGATACCCGGTCGTTCGACCAGTAAGTATAAAATAAATTACTTTTCCAAGTGCATAAGTCTCGTGTCTCATTTCATAATTCTCGAAACCAACTGCAGTCAAGTCAGTGTAATCATTAATAGCTCCTTTGATTTCTGTTCCCTGTCTAGTCAAAGTGCTATTAGGTCGTTTTACCAAGCCAAAATCGGAGACCTTTAAGAAGGAAGCCCCATCGCCATAATGCTTCACTAAAATATTCGTGTAACTGATATCCCTATGGAGTATTCCTGTTGAATGAATATAGTCGAAAGCTCGAATTAATTGTTCTACATAAACTCTTCTTTTACTAAACATCAGTGTAGAATTGCTCCGGTTTATGTATTTAGATAATGTCTCATCTGCATATTCCATAACATACTCATTATTCTCATCTTCATAGGAATAAGCTTTGATGACAAACGGACTATCCAAGGTTCGAAGATCGTTAAATTCATTCTTAAATCGCTCCAGCTCATCAGGTCGCAAATCATCTTCCGCTCGCTTAACGGCGAAGTAAGAATTATAATGTGGATCTTTATACTTTAATACCTTTGCGTATGAACCCTTGCCAATAAATTTCAATTTTGCAATGGCACTTGGTATTGTGCCTGGAATTGTCATGGTATCAACTAAAGTGAAAATAGGCTTGTCCTCTATGATATCTATTGGTGGGAAATCCTCAGGGATAGGACTTCCTCCACTAGTAGATAAAAAAGATCTACATTTGCTCATAATTTCTTCATAGTAGCCATTAATCTCAAAAGCAAAGTCACCTTTAAGTGTAGCTTGTATTACTCTTTCCTGTTCAATTAAATCAATGAGATCTCGACTTGCATCTGCATTATAATGTCCTCCGCCGCTTGCGTAGCGTTTCTGGTTCATAAATGCAAACAGATCATTAAACTGCATATGAAATATTGCAAACAACTCTTTAAGCCTTTCATTAGCAATATTATCGTAGAATCCTCGGAAAAGAGCCACTTTATCTGATAGGTGTCTTGAAGCCACTTGATTTAGTTTTAATTGTAGGTAGTTAGTTGGATCAGTAATATAGATCTCCTCCGTCAGTAATGTATCTGGGGATAATAACCACATTTTCATTATACTAAATAAATACTTTTTTTCACCACTTATTAGGGCAACTGTGGGAACTCATTGCAAATCTCATAGATATGTGTCGGGTATTACATATAAAATGCCCTTATGGCTACCTCATAAGTAAATGGGGCTTCATAGCTGTGAATGGGTACGTTTCATCCTTGTAAGCTTCCGTTATTTGAATAATTTATTCAGATTTTAGCCATACAAAAGCCAAACGTCTCGCTACTTATTACCTATACATATTAGTTTCTTGAATTACATCTCTAATTTTCTTTCGGATTTCATTGGAGCAAACAGAGTCGCCTCTCTTAAAGATATTATCAAATATTGCTGGGCTGACATACTTTCCAAGCTCTAATAATTCAGGATTAACAAATTCATCTTTATAAACTGCTTTTAAAAATCTGTTTAATCCACTGATAAGGACATCTGCAGATTGAATCCAAGGACTTTCCTTCGATTCCTTAAAACATATATTCTTTAAGTGACTAAAACCCATAAGAAGGCTTGAACCATCTGTCAGTGGAAATTCAAAGCGGTCAGGCTGTGAATATAATCTATACAGCTCTGCATACCCTCTTTCATAAGCCTTAGTTTTATCGTGTATAATCGAAAGGCGATGGTTTTTTGCACTTGCGTATTTCTCCAAAATCGTAATAAAAGAGATAAATGCTGGTACATTTAAACTTGCTCCTGCATTGTTGGGCAAGAAGGTGTGACTGCTTTTTTCGGAAGAAGTGTTATCCTCAATTGTGCTCAATGCTCCTGATAATTTATCCGCCAAGTCAGTTTCCCTCGCATCCCGTAAAGCCTCACAAATAGATTTCAAGGAGCCCTCCATCTGTTCTGGCTCTAATATTCGGTAAGCTTTTCGCAAATTCTTCTAAGACTCCAAAAGGGAGCCTGTACACCTTTTCAGCAAGTCTTTTTTTCAAAAGGTTGTCGTAAGTATAGCGGTTATTCACTTTTTTGTTATATAGTGGGTCAAGAAAAGTCTCAATAATTTTTGCCGCGATGCAATATTTCTTTTCTGCAACAACTACAGTTTGTCTGCAACCAATCTCCCACAATTGATTAAAGAAGTTACTGAAATAAGCTTGATTGCGTTTATTTCCAGTTAGATTAGTACCTTTCAATTCCCCTTCAACTTTCAAGGTCTGAGCTACATTTGCTATTAGCGTTGTGTCCCTCAATCGCGCATTCGGAACTATCCATCCTCCTACAACGTAGAACGGCTGATCTAAATCCAAGTAGTTGGATCCACTGTTTCCCGCCTCGTCAACAAATACAGTATAATGACCTTCGTGGAAAAAACAGCATTTTTTATATTTAAGTCCACTCCCACAAATGCAAGGGTCATTACGTCTAATGTTAGTCATAATAAAATCCTCCGTATTATATTCACGAATCTCTTATTAAAATAATACCAGAAGATAGCAAACATTTGTTATTATTTCCCATAATTATAGCAGTCTTTGCTGCGTAGTATCCGTCTATTTCGCAATCTAGCATATATATTGGACCATACACAAGGAGACAGTCCATTAATTTCCATTAAATGTTCGTTGAAAATCAACGATTATTCCATCCCAAATTCAATCCTAACAAACCGCCTCACAATGGTTAGCATGAAGTGTCAGTAATAGATCCACTGCGTTACTACTTGGAGACTATAAATTAAATTCATCGACATCACCCGCTTTCTGGCTTTTCAGATCAATACGAACTAATATTTCTTTTGCTTTAGTATCTAATTCAGTTGTAGTGATGAAGGCATCCTTAGAGATTCTCAAATGCTCTCCATCCGTTTTACGTGCTCCTTTAAATTTATCCTTTTCAAACATTCTTCGAATAATTTCCTCACTTACACCTAGTTTTTCAGAAACTTCACTTGGTTTGTAGTAAAGTTTATCTTCTTTAAATTTCGGGTTACCAGTATCTCCCGCAGTAAGTAACGAGGCTTTCACTTTACTACGTGTATGCTTTTCCATAGTCAACCTCCACATAAGAAACATAATAGTTCTGTTCACTCAGAATTAATTCTACTGAAACCTCCATAATTTTCACAAAATACATTTTAAAGATAACCATTTCTATTACTTTATAAATTGGCTTTGTTATCGTTTAGTTTGATTTTAATACGGAAATTAGAACTCATTGATAACAAAATCAATTAAATTTATATCATCAGCTGATAAATTAAATTGGTTTCGAACCTCTTCGTACGTGCCGCCTTTCTTAACTTGTTCAATTGCTTTAGCCAGTATTTCATCTTCACTATATGTATGTTTCTGTGCTTCTTTCATATCTAAATAACCTCTATCCAATTGTACCAAATCAACAATGAAGATTAACAGAGTCAACAAATAAAAGAAGAATGAGACGTGTATACTTCTTATGTCCCGTTCTTCACTCTTCCTCTATCCACTTTTTCATCGCTGGATCTTGCTTTATTATTTTTTCAATTATATTATAAAGTCCTTTGTCTTGGACGTTGGCTTTTCGTTCGTTCACATGCTTCTCTACTTCCTTTTTGAACTTTTCATTCAAGTGTGTTCCCCCTTTTATTTTCCTAACGTATTCTTCCCTTGCTTTACGATTTCCAAAGATACGTGTAGCTAAATAACCTCGCAATCCTAGACGTACTAGAATATCATCAATAGAGATATTGATGTCCCTTAGATAGATCCATTTCTGACTTGATAGGTGTACATAGATTACGTAGCCACCCTCTGCCACGATTTCAACGATTTCGTGCCACAGAATAGTTTTCGATCACAGCCTCCATAATGTTAGTTGCTACGTACCGTTTTTTCTATTCTTGTCTAGTCGATTTAAAATTAATTATTAAGAAAAATATTTAATGATAATAATAATAATGAAATTCGGAAAGATAAATAAAAAAGAAAGGAGCTCTATAAAATGAGTATGCCAAACATTATTCGAATAATTTTATTGGTAGCCCCTTGGCTTTCAGTTCCTGTGATACCTATAAAATCCTTTAAGCAATTTCTTCCTGTTACTCTTTTTGCTTCAACGCTTGTAACTGGGCTATGCGCACTAGCAGTACCTTATAAATGGTGGGTTGTAGAAGGTGGTTTAAAAAATAAGCTCCTTAATGACGGAAGTTTTATATTAGGACCATTTTTTATTGGGACAATATGGATTTTCCACTTTACGTTTGGAAATTTCAAACGTTATCTATTAATAAACTTGCTCATCGATTTGTTTTTTTCTTACCCTTTAAACTGGATATTTCAAAGAATGAAACTTTATAAATTAGTACACTTCACACCAAAACATATATTTCCTATTTTTACATTGTTCGCATTGACGATCTATGGATATAAATTATTATTAAGTCGTTTGAAAATTTTTATTTACTAATATTTAGAGGTTGCCTCGTTTGGCAACCTCTTATTTACTTTCTATATATGACTTGGATAGTGACCGACAGATATGATGTAGTCTGTTTGCCATATCTTTTTTATTTTAAGTGCTAGCGAACCATATATAGATATTATCAGAACTAGTTCAATTATGCAGCACGTAAGGTGAAAGTGTGTAATATCTTAACCCTGATGATAACTCTAAAACCATAAATATCTATTAGATACTAAATAACAACCCACTATTAATTAGAAGATCTTTTAGGCTTCAAAAAAAACAACCAAGACCAATTCAGAAGAAAGAATATGAACTCTTTACTATTCCTTAATTTCCAGCACTAATTTTTCTGAACATAAGCTTTAATCATTTTCCTATCTTTCTTCTCCTCTAGTAAAGTATGGCCATTGTGCTCACACCATGAAGGTAAATCCCTAACAAATTGTGAATCAGTTGCTGTTACTTCTAAAATTTGTCCTTTTCCCATTTCTTTTACTGCTTTTGCTACACTTATAATAGGTCCTGGACATTGAAGGCCGCTGGCATCTATTTTTACATCTGGTCTAAACTCTTGACAATCAACTCGTGCCACACCGGAGTCGTCCGTTTTCATATCACAGTCTTTCTTTTTATTGCTATGCACTGAAGAGTAAGTTTTCCAGCCACCATCTAAATTTTTCACTTTAAACCCATTTTCCTGAAGGATACGTGTAGCTAAATAACCACGTAGCCCTACTTGGCAATTAACATAAATCTTTTCATTTTTCGGAAGTTCTGTTAACCGCTCCCGGATATCATCAATTGGAATATTAATGGCCCCTTCGATAAAGCCCATTTCTAACTCGATAGGTGTGCGTACATCGACTAACGTAGCACCATTTGCCACGATTTCATCAATTTCATGCCACTGAACGGTTTCGATCACACCTTCCACAATATTGGTTGCTGCGTAACCTAGCATATTAACAGGATCCTTAGCTGAAGAATATGGAGGTGCATAGGCTAGCTCTAAGTCAGCAAGGTCTACGACGCTTAAGCCACCTTTAATGGCTGTTGCAATCACATCGATCCTTTTATCGACTCCATCCTTTCCAACCGCTTGCGCTCCATAGATTTTGCCTGTTTCTTTATCAAACACTAGTTTTAATGCAATCGGTGCTGCACCAGGGTAATAGCCGGCATGTGAGCTAGGATGAAGATGGATAACTTCGTACGGAATTCCTAAACGCTTTAATGTTTTTTCATTATTTCCAGTAGTTGCCACTGTATAATCTAAAACTTTAGCAATCGATGTTCCAAGTGTACCGTTATATTTAGCTTTCTTTCCGTAAATATTATCCGCCACAAGTCTGCCTTGCCTATTCGCTGGCCATGCGAGTGGAATCATCGTCGGCTTCCCGTTAATATAATCCTTTACTTCAATAGCATCACCAATCGCATAAATATTTGGGTCGTTTGTTTGTAAATAGTCATTTACTTGGATTCCTCCACGTTCTCCTACCTGAAGGCCAGCGTTAATAGCAAGTTCATTCTCTGGGCGAACGCCAATCGATAAAATAATGAGGTCGGTCTCCATTCGCTTACCGTTATTTGTAACAACAATCTTTCCTTCGCTTTCAAAAGACTCGACCCCATCGCTTAAAACAAGGTTGACTCCCTTTTCTTCAAGATGCGTATGAATGATGGATGCCATTTCATAATCTAACGGGGCCATCACTTGGTTAGCCATTTCAATAACCGTAACATCTATCCCTCGTTCATGAAGATTCTCTGCCATTTCTAAACCGATAAATCCACCACCAACGACAACCGCACGCTTTGGTTTTTCGTTATCAACATAAGACTTAATTTTGTCTGTATCTGGTATGTTTCTCAAAGTAAAAATAGCCTTTGCTTCGTTCAGCCCCTGAATTGGCGGAACGATTGGACGTGCCCCAGGTGAAAGCACCAAATCATCATAAGATTCTTCATACGCATTCCCTGTTTTAAGATCTTTGACTTGGACCGTTTTTGTTTCACGATTAATTCCAATAACCTCACTAAGGTTACGGATGTCCAAATTAAACTTTTTTGACATTCCTTCTACTGTTTGAACTAATAGTTTTTGGCGATCTTTGATCTTCTCACCAATGTAATAAGGCAAGCCACAGTTAGCAAATGACATATATTCTCCTTTTTCAAATAGGACAATCTTTGATGTTTCATCTATTCTTCTTAAGCGAGCAGCTGCTGTGGCACCGCCTGCGACTCCACCGACAATAACAATTTTCTTACTCATTATTTTTCCCCCTAGTTAGTTATCAATTACCTTACAGGGTATATACCCTGTATAGTATATTACGAGGTTACTCTCTTCTTTGATGTGATTTAAATCACAGTTAGCTTTTTTTATTTTAATTTTATAAAGCTAACCTACGAATGAAGAAAATCAATATAGAAACTAGAGATTAAACACTATAATATCGAATTTTAAAAGAGCTTGAAAAAACAACCGAATCTCAACAACCGGTTGTTTTTTCAAGCTCTTATTTTTCTTCATTATTGTATATCAATGGCCGTGTTCTTCTTCAGCCGCAATAGCAATAGCTTTTGTTTCATGAACGGTTCCATATGGATGCTGAGGTGGCGCATAGATAGAGTACAGCTTAAGTGGTTGATTTCCCGTATTGGTCAAATTGTGCCATTTACCAGCTGGTATCACAATCGCATAATCGTCATATACTTTTTCTTCAAAATCTAATCGTTCTTTGCTATCACCCATTTGAACAACTCCTTGCCCTTGTTCAATACGTAAGAATTGATCAAGAGTTGGATGAATTTCTAAACCAATATCCTCTCCAACATCAATACTCATCAAAGTGACTTGCAAATGATCTCCTGTCCATAAAGCGGTACGGAAATTGTTATTTTGATTAGTCACTTCTTCTATATCTACTACAAACGGTTCTGCCCCATAATCCATTATTTCACTTGTAAGTTCTGCATCTAACGAACCAAATCGTGTAGCGTTCTCTTGCTCACCATTTAGAGCCCATCTAAACACATTTTGTATTTGTGGATGCCCTATAAGTTGGGAACTCTTTTGATACTCTTCATAACCCTCTACTTCTAGCTCATAAGCCTTTTGTAAACCATCTCTATAACTCTGAAAAGGAACGTGATCGATCTGATACATAGGTAGGATACCAGTAAGATCGGTATAAAGATTGGTGAAATGAGTTAAATGGGCTTTGTTCCCTTCTAAAGCCTGAAGAATATCAATTTTATGTTTTTTAGACGGTGCAGCATTGGCTAACTGTCTATAAAACTTAATGGCTTTGGCCTCCCGTTTAATCCCTTCAAGTATTGCTTCAAAAGCTTGGTCATCCTGCCCGTGATGATTTCTTGTCATAAAGTCTGGATTATATATGGGTGTGTTAGCATTAGCGTAATATGGATATGGATTTGTGTTAGAATAATACATTTCATTCATTCCCTTCAATGGTTTATCAAACTTATCATATGCCTATGTGAAGAGAATGGACTACTAATGAATATACTTAATTAAAAAAGGGCATTTGATTAGTTTAATAACTTTTTAGTTTTTTTGCACAAAAGAAAAATAGAATAGGATCTACTCCTAATCTATTCTTTGTGTAACTACTAAAGAAAAAATCATAATTGGCTTTTGAATTCACTCTTTTTTTGCCCGACAAATTGAATAACATGAGACAAGCCATTATGTAAGTCTCCTTCTTGTCGGACAACCTCTCCCATAAAAAAGTGAACAATACGCCAATCAGAAAAAACATTTAGAAATTCTTCGGGTTTGTATAAAAGCTCTAAGTTCTGAGGGCCACCACTATTATATGGTATTTGATAATGCGAATACACTTCCGTAATAAAATAACCACCTGGTTTAACTGACTCTTTCACTCCTTGTAGTGTTTTCTTACGTAACACTTCTGGAAAGTGCCCAAAAATACAGACGATCTCATCCCATATGTTTTGTCGCCAAACAGCTTCATTTAGATCAACCAGTTGCGTATTAACTTTTACACCTTTTTCATCTGCTAATTTATTCGTTTTTGATAAGCCTGATTCAGCATAATCCCAAGCTGACACGTTCATTCCTTGTTCAGCTAAGAATACAGCATTACGCCCTTCACCTTCTGCAATAGCAAGAGCGTCACCTGATAATGGAAGTTTTCTCTGCACTTCCGCTAAAAACACGTTTGGTTCTGTTCCATATACGTAGCTCTCATTTTGAAAACGCGTGTTCCATAGGTTCATTTTCTATCTCCTAAACTGTATCTTATAAGAAGTAACACCCTATAATCAGAATAGACATATAGGGTGATAAAACGATTAACGAATCACGACAAAATTGCCTGTTCCCAATACATTTTTCGTATAATCTATTTTGACATTATTGAAATAAACCTTATCTTTCTCAGAAATTAAAAATTGAATACCATCCTGTGCAATGATTACATCATTTTCTAAAGCTGACTCTTCCAGAGCCAGACGAAGTTGAGGTCCTCCTCAACCAATCCCCATAGTTAAACGGATAAAGGGTTCTATTCCTTGTTTAATTGTATCTTGAATTTCACTTAAAATCTTTTCGACTGCTGTGGGTGTTATTTTAACCATCTAATATACCCTCCCTCTAAAAAGTTATAGTTTAATTATATGATTTAACAATGTCACTTCTTTTATAAAACCTAATGTTGTACCTCCCTTTTAAAGAAGAAAAAGGGAACCAACCCGGTTCCCTTTTCTTTTATATTTAGCCTTTTTTAATCCAGAACCTTAATACACCATCTTCTTCCGTATCTGATAATAACTCATGACCACCAGACTTCGCCCATGCTGCAAGGTCATTTTTTGCTCCTTTATCAGTCGCATGAATTTCTAGCACTTGACCTGAATCAAGTTCCGTCATAGCTTTCTTTGTTCGAACGATTGGCATAGGACATGCTAATCCTTTGGCATCTAATACTTTATCTGAGTTCATTTATAAAACCTCCAGTTATTTATTTCTAATTTATTATCGTTTGTTATCTTACTGCACAACGGTTTGGCCCAATTTCCATTTCACGTTGTTTCTCTTCATCTGGTGTAATTTTACCCATATTGGTTTCACGAATTTCTTGATACGCGTTTGGTTGTGGCGGTAAGTTTTCTGTCACCATTGATCTAAACTCATTTTCATCTTCAATGTTTAAACCATGATTTTGAGCAAATAGTGTGCCTAGTTTTTCTGCAACACTTCCATCTTCATTTAACTCTTCGATGATCATAAAGTGAGCCGGTAAAACAATCAACTCTTCTGATAGTTCTCTATAACGCTTATAAAGCGACTCACGTAAATCTCCTACCCAATCTTCAGCGAGTCCTGCTAGGTCAGGTCTTCCAATTGAATCAATGAAGAGAATGTCTCCGGATAATAGGTATTTTTCATCGATAACAAATGAAGTCGATCCGATTGTATGACCAGGTGAGTATAGCGCATGAATGTTGATCGTTGAGTTTCCGATCACTACGTCATTCCCACCTTCAAGTGCCGCATATTCAAACACTACTTCACCAGCGTCTTTTGGAGGTAACCAGTACGTTGCACCAGTTGCTTCGGCAATTTTTCTTCCTCCAGAAATATGATCAGCATGTAAATGAGTATCAAATACGTGTGTGATTTTTGCATTGATTTCTTTAGCAAAGTTCACATACACATCTGCCATACGTGTTGCATCGATAATCGCAGCTTCCCCATTTGAAACAACCATATAAGATAGACAGCCTTTACCTAGACGGACAAATTGATATAGCTCACCACCGTCTTTTAGGTTCCCTACTTTAACTGGCTCTAAATATTCACTCCAAGTCTTCATTCCGCCTTCAAGATAAGAAACATCTAGTCCTTCATCAGACAACATCTCTGCTACCATCATCGAAGAACCTTCTTTCGCACAAACGACTAAGACTTCTTTATCTGCTGGAATTTTATCCATGATTTCTTCTACGCCATCTAATAGTTCAAAATAAGGAATATTAAAGTAATCAAAGTTCTCTCCTTCAATCTTCCAATCAGCGAAATCCCCTTCATTACGAACGTCTAGAATAAATAGCTCTTTCTTTTCAATTACTTTTCTTGCTACTTCTTTTGAATTCATCGCTTTTACTAACATTTAATATACCCCCTATAGTATTTTTAAGTTTAAAAAAATTTTAATTAAAACGTTAATGTTACATCCGCATCCTTGGCGAATTCTAAGAACGTAACGGCTCCACCCACTTCAATTCCATCAACAAATGCATCTTTTTCTAGTTCCATAACATCCATTGTCATTTGACAACCAATCAATTTAACACCCATTTCTTGTGCCATTGCCACGAGTTCAGGGATCGCTGGAACATTTGCTTTCTCAAAACCCTTTTGGTAATGCTCTTTCCCCTCTGGCATTGGTAATTGACCGTATGCTTCTTTATGAATTAGGTTTAGACCTTCAAAGGTAAAGAATATCGCTACCTCTTGGTCTGTTGCAGCTGCAGCTGTTGCCACATTGAAAACTTTGTAGGCATCAAATAACCCACCATTGCTTGCGATAATCGCTAATTTTCTACTCATCTTCTTTCAACCTCCTATTACTTTCTCAATGCTGACATAATGCTATTCGGATCATAACCAACAACCCACTGGCCGTTCACTTCCGTTTGTGGAACCCCTAATTGACCTGTTTTCTCTACAAGTTGCTGCATAATGGCAGGATTTGTTTCTACATTCACTTCACGATAGGAAATGTTTTGATCTGCTAAAAAGTTCTTTAACATCACACAATAACGACAACGATTAGATGTATAGACAGTAATCTGATTCATAGTTGATTCCTCCTATTTACTGAGACTATCTGTTGGATGAGTCCATTCACTCATGCCAGGTACGACATTAATCACTTTTTTAAATCCTGCATCGGTTAACTTTTGTGCGGCTAAATCACTACGGCTTCCAGTACGACACACAACATAAATATCTGCATCCTTGCTTAGTTCATTTAAACGATTCTCAAGCTCACCAAGTGGAATGGATTTTGTCCCAGGAATATGATTGAAAGCATATTCAGCTGATTCACGTACATCTAACACTAGAATATCTTCTTTGTTAGCTAACTTTGCTTGAAGTTCCTCGTTGTTTACAACATGTGGGTGTTTCTTCTCTTCTTTCTCTTCCCCAGTCGCCTTACGAAGATAATGTTTTAACACATCGCCCTCTTCAACCGTTCCTAAATATTGATGTCCAGTGCTCTGTGCCCACGCCTTAATATCAGCAGTTGATCCTTTATCTGTTGCTTGAATTTCTAATACTTTTCCTGGTTCGAGCCCATTCATCGCTTTTTTTGTACGAACGATTGGCATTGGACATGCTAATCCTTTTGCATCTACTAGTTGATCAAATTTAATAGTTTCCATAAATAGTCCTCCTTAGAATGAATACCTATATAGGTATAATAAACTTCAAAAAATTTTACTGAACGTTCCCTTCCCAGTTCATCATGCCTCCAACCATATTGGTAGCATGAAACCCGTGACTGGACAGAAACTCAGTGGCTCTTCCACTTCTAGCACCAGAGCGACAAACAATAATATATTCTTTCGTTTTGTCTAGTTCATGTAGACGAAATTCTAGTAATCCAAGCGGGATGTTTACACTCCCAGGTATATGCCCTGCTGCTACCTCATCCGTTTCACGAACATCAATAATATTGGGGTTAACGAGACGTTCTACTTCTTTAGGTGTGATTTCTTTCATAACTGATTTCCTCCTAACGTTAGTTCCAAGCGCTCATACCGCCTTTTACGTTTGTGATTTTTTGAAAGCCCATTTTCCTTAACACTTTTGTTGCTTTATTGCTGCGCATTCCACTCTGGCAAATAACTACAACTTCTTTCTCTTTTGATAACTGGCTTGCCTTCTGAGAAAGCTCATGAAGAGGAATATTTTTAAATGTGTTAATTTTATTTCTAGAAAACTCACCAGATGTTCTTACATCAATAAATTGAACATCTTTTCTCTTTAACTCTTTTTTAAGCTCACTCGCTGAAATTTGTTTTACACCTTTAACAGGCATGAACTTATTGATTAAAAAGAATGCTACTAGGCCAACAATTATTATATTAATGATTACGTCCACTTTGTACCCCCTTGGGTAAAACTTATTAAATAAATAAGTTCACATTTCCTTCTTCAGCATCTGCTAGATATGCAGCTACTCCCGCGTATTCTAATCCATCAATTAATTCATTTTGCTGCAGTCCTAAAAGGTCCATCGTCATCGTACATGCCACAAGTTTGACTCCTTGTTCTTTAGCCATATCAATTAGATCCGGTAAAGGCATTGCATTATGCTTCTTCATGACATGTTTAATCATTTTAGGACCCATACCAGCGAAGTTCATGTTTGAAAGTCCCATGTTATCTGCTCCTCGCGGCATCATTTTAGCAAACATTTTTTCCAAGAACCCTTTTTTTACTGTTACTTGTTCTTCTTTTCTAAATGCATTTAATCCCCAAAATGTTGAGAAGATTGTTACTTCATGATCATAAGCTGCAGCCCCGTTTGCGATAATAAAAGCTGCCATTGCTTTATCATAATCACCGCTAAATAAAATAATCGTTGTTTTCTTTTTGTCTGTCATGTTGCTCTCCCCTTTGTCATTTATATTTATCTATACCCTATCAGGTATGTTTCCGATTAAAAAAATTTAACCTAGCCTTTTTTAATCCAAAACTTTAAAACTCCATCTTCCTCTACATCTGTTAGTAATTCATGACCACCTGATTTTGCCCAGGCAGCTAAATCATTCTTGGCCCCTTTATCAGTCGCATGTATTTCTAAAATTTGCCCAGCTTCTAATTCGTTGATTGCCTTTTTAGTACGCACAATTGGCATTGGACAAGCTAACCCTTTTGCGTCTAGAACTTTATCTGCTTTCATATTGTTTCCTCCTAAATATCATTTATACATATACCCATACAGGTATTATATCTGATTAAAAAAAATTAGTCAACCTATTTCTTAGCTAATAACAACTTTCTTTACTTAACTAACCGAGTACCTATAGGGGTATATTAACTTATTTTTATTGCCGCTGTCAACCTTTTATATTTATCTTTTTACCTGCTTTTCACTAACAAGTTAACAGCTTCCTGGATGGATTTTTCTGTATCTTCCCCATTTTCGATCTGCTCTCTGACACAGTGCTCCAAATTGGTACTAACAACAACACCAATTGTCCGGTCTAGCGCATTTCTTGCTGCAGAAAGTTGAACAACGAGATCCTTACAATCCTTTCCTTCTTCCATCATTCTTAGGATAGCTTTCACTTGCCCCTCTATGCGTTTCACTCTATTTTTCATTTGATCAGTGTATTCCATGAATTTCCCTCCTATCTGTGCAAGCCATTTGCTTACTATAATATTTATCTTCTAAATAATATCCAGCTACTTTAACACCTTTACTTTTTAAAAAACGAGCGCTTATCGTTACATCTAATATATCTGAACCAATAATACAAACAGGTTTCCCTTCAAGATCAGGTAAATTCCTTTTTATATAAGGCAAAGGAATATTATAAGAACCGTTGATAGGCGTTTTATGAGCCTGAAGATAACCTCTTACATCGAGTAAAATCGTTTTTTCATCACTGAAATGGTCTATATCCATGCGCGCTAATCCAATCACTGGCACAAATCTTCTATATAAAATATTTGATCCTATTAATAATAGCACAATTATGAAGATGGTCATATCGTTAACCTAAGAAGTATCTAATTTGTTACTTCCCCTTCCCAAGCAAGCATTCCACCTTTTACATTAATTAAATTTTGATACCCAAAATCTTTAAGTTTATTTAAGGCTTGTAGGCTTCTATTCCCGCTTCTACATATAATCACAACGGTTTTATCAGCAGGAATTAGATGATAATTGCTTTCTAACTCACTAAGAGGAACATTAATCATTCCCTCTATATGGGACTCTTGAAATTCGTGAGGTTCTCGTACATCAACATAGAAAACGTCATCAGATGCATTCGTCATCATGTTGGCAAGTTGTTCTGTACTCACTTGTTCTACCCCTATTGTGGGAATTAACTTATAGCCAATAAAACCGATAATGAATACAAGCGGCAAAATATAGGAACTATATTTCTTCATTACCTTAACCCCCTTTGCTCTTTATATTTTATATATTATACCCCTTAGGGTATAAAGTCAAGGAGTGTTAACAAAAAAATAATAAATACCAAACAATACCAATATAGCGGTAATGATGAATGTCATATAGAAGATAATTTTATACGAAGAATGAAACGTTTGGCTATTTATAGCCTTTCGATTTCGGTAATAAACAAATGTAGCAAAAAAAAATGGTTAATAGCCCCATCAAAAGAGAAAATAAACTAATAAACATTGCAATTGTATTGTCTAAGAACTCATTCATTGGTGTATTAAAGTGTAGGGTTGTTGCTAAGAATCCTACTCCAATAATAGCAATGGCTGTTCTAATCCAAGCTAAATACGTTCTTTCATTTGCTAAGTGTTGTTGAATATATTTAGATTCATCGGATTGATTCATTTGGATAGACCTCCTAACTTGTAAAACAAGCCTCTTGCTACTAAGTTAGACTTTTCACAAGAGACTTTATATGCATCAAATGCTTTTATCGATAGCAAAAATCAGTCTTTTCTCGATATCCGCAGCTATTCCATTTAAATCTTCATCATTTACATACTGTATTAATGAAGTAGGTTTTGGCATTCCAATTTTCGTTTTTCCATTATCGTTATACACTACTATCTTACAAGGCAGGAAGTACCCAACCATTTTATTTCTATCTAATACTCGTTTCGCTTCTTGGGGGTTACATACTTCTAACACTTTATATGGATCGTTAAATTCCAATCCTTTTTCTTGTAACTTTGCTTGGATATCAAATTCCCACAAGACTCCAAATTGCTCTTCCATCAAATTTACTTTTAACTTCTCAATTGTTTCTTCCATTCCACTTACTGTATCGACAGTATAATCAAACATAATTTTCTCTCCTTTATGAGTTATTGGTACCAGTAAAAACAACGTATTACTTTTTGCATTGTTAACTTTTAAAAAAATAGACACCTTATTTAGAGAACAACTTTAAGAACCAATTAATTCTCAAGCGGAAACACCCTTTCCAATTCCCCTGACTCGACATGAAATAAACATCCTAAAACTTCTATATCAGTCCCGTATTCCTTATAAATAGGGTGCTCCATTAATCTTTCGACTTGTTTTAAAACATTTAGCTTCGTTAATTCATCCAATGAAACTGGTTCTATCTTCGTACTTTTATCAGGTAGACTAGCGCGAACTCTTGAAATCCAACCCTGGAGCTCCTGCTCATCGTTCTCTAACCAAGCGGCCTTTACGCCTCCGCAGTCGGTATGACCTTTAATGACAATCTTTTTTACCTTTAAGTGTTTCAACGCATAATATAGACTAGCCGAAAAGCTTTCATCTTCCGTTACCACTTGATTAGCAATATTTCGATGGACAAACATGTGTCCTAAAGGCATTTGCGTAATGACAGAAGGACTAACACGCGAATCACTGCAAGACAAGACAAAGAATTCTGGTGTTTGACCTTTTTTTAACTCATCAAAGAATGTTGGGTCTTGTTCTTTAATCCTTTGTATAAATTCTTCATTTTTCTTTCTTAATTCAAGTTCCTCCATCTTTGCTCCTCTCCTTCTGTTTGTTAATTGCATTAAGCGCGTGCTCAACCGATAAATGCCTTAAATTTTCCCCATATTTTTCATCCCAGTTCGCTTTCTTCAATAAATCCATCACAGGACCTTTAATTCCCGCGAAAAGAAATGCAATATCCCCTTTTCTACATGACTCCATTATTTCTTCTAATGAATGTATTGCTACAGCGTCTATGGAGTTCACACCTGAAAAATCTAAAATAATCCACTTCGTCTCAGGCTTTTCTCCTACACGCTCACATAGTTTATCTTCTAAAAAGGTCATATTCGCAAAGTATAATGAAGCATCGACACGGAAAATCATAACTTCTGGGTCTACTTTTGCTTCTGGGTAGCGTTTAATATTACGGAACACATTTTCTTCTTGTAAATACCCTAACTCTGCGACATGAGGATACGCACTCCGAACGATAAAAACAAGTAAGGAAAATACTACTCCAATTAATATCCCTTGCTCAATCCCAATTGTTAGCGTAGCTATGAAAGTAATTACCCACGTCCAACCATCCACACTTTTGATTTTAAATAAATGTTTTGCTTCTTTCACATCAATTAGACTGTATACAGCAACCATAATGATCGCTGCTAACACTGCATTAGGAAGATAGTAAAAGAAACCAGTGAAAAATAATAACGTTAGGATAATAAGAATAGCAGTTATTATCGTCGCAAGTGGTGTCTTTGCCCCAGCTTGATAATTCACAGCTGAACGGGAAAATCCTCCTGTTACGGGATATCCTGCAAAGAAAGAACCACCAATATTAGCAAGCCCCAACCCTACTAGCTCCTTATTTGGAACTACTTTATATTTTTCTTTAGCCGCTATTGCCTTTGCCATCGCAATCGACTCCATAAAACCGATAAAAGATATGGCTAGTGCGATAGGAAGAAGTGCCATAACAGCATCTAGTGTAAATACAGGTAGCGATAATGACGGCAGACCTTTTGGTACTTGACCAACAATTTTCACTCCTGCTTGCTGCAGCTGTAAAAAGTAGATTGTACTAATGCTTAGGACGACGACCACAAGCGGACCTGGAATTTTAGGTACAATCTTTCTTAATCCAATCAATATGAGAATACTAACCAATCCAATGGTTAATGTTATTGGATTTATTTCAGAAACCCTGCTTATCGACTCAAATATAATTTTAAATACATCTTTATCTGCTTCTAGTTTCACTCCTAGTAAATGCTTCAACTGACTTAATCCAATAATGATTGCGGCTGCAGAAGTAAAACCACTAATTACAGCATGAGATAAGAAGTTTACTAAGAAACCAAGTCTAAGCACTCCCATTAGAAACTGAATTATACCTATCATAAGCATTAAAAGTAACACTAACGAGATATACTCATCTGTTCCAGGTTCAGCAATCGTAGATACCCCTGCTAGTACTAATAATGACACCATTGCAACGGGACCAACTGCTAATTGTCTCGACGTTCCAAATAATGCATATATAAGAAGTGGAATAGTAGAAGCGTACAACCCAATAACCGGTGGTAATCCGGCTAACATTGCATATGCCATCCCTTGTGGAATAAGCATAATCGCAACGATTAACCCCGCTGACATATCTCCGCTTAAATCCGAGCGTTTATATTTTGGCATCCATTCCAATGCCGGAATTAACTTTTTAAACATAAGGTTCCTTCCTCTCTTTTAATTTATAGTATACATATACCCCTATACCTAATATACCCCTATACCTATTTTAGGTTTATTGAGTTAATTTGTCAATCATTTAAATTTTATGTATAGATCAGACCTAAGAGGAGATACATGTTATAGACAACTAGAGGCATTTAACAATGTCCCTTACTTTGTTTAAAATCCTACTATGAAGAGTTATCCTCATAGTAGGACGAGGGTTAAGACTTTTTAATATAAAAAGTAAACACACCATTTTCTTCTTTATCACTTAATAAATCATGCCCACCCGAACTTGCCCAAGCAACAAGGTCGTTTTTAGCTCCCTTATCGGTAGCCTGTATTTCCAACACTTCTCCAGACTGTAACTCATCTATTGCCTTTTTCGTCTTCACAATCGGCATTGGACACGCAAGACCTTTTGCATCTAAAACTTTCGTCACTTCCATCTTTTCATTCCTCCTTAACGTACTGCACAGCGATTTGGCCCAATCTCCATCTCCCGTTGTTCCTCAAGATCTGGATTGATCTTGCCCATATTCATCTCTCGAATTTCCTGATATGCGTTCGGCTGTGGCGGTAAATTTTCTGAAACGGTTTTTCTAAATTCATTTTCATCATTGATATTCAACCCATGATTTTCTTTATACAAATTGCCTAATTCTTCTGATACACTCCCATCTTTGTTCATTTCATTAATTCCCATGTAATGGGCAGGTAGCACAATCAGATTATCTGCTAATTGTTTGTACCGGTCATAAAGGGTTTGTCTAAGATCTGCTACCCAGTCTTCGGCTTTTCCCGCTAAATCAGGGCGGCCAATTGAATCGATAAATAAAATGTCTCCTGTTAACAGATATTGATCATCAACAATAAAGGACGTACTCCCTATCGTATGTCCAGGCGAATAAATAACTTTGATTAACACTTTCCCAACCTTGATCTCATTTCCATCTTCGAGCTTCGTATATGAATACGTTACCTCTTCAGCATCCTTTGGTGGTAAGTGATATTCAGCACCTACCTTTTCAGCTAACGTTCGTCCGCCGGAGATATGATCAGCATGAAGATGCGTATCTAACAGGTGAGTTAGCTTTAAGTTATGTTCGCTAACGAATTGTTCATAAGGTTCGATTATACGTGCTGCATCAATGATAGCTACTTCTGCATTTGATTCAACTAAATAGGATAAACACCCTTTACCAATTCGAACAAATTGATAAATAGTACCTCCACCTGTTAAATCACCTATTTTAATGGGCTCTAGATATTCACTCCACGCTTTCATTCCGCCTTCAATAGAATAAACATGATCATACCCAGCTTCTGCAATTTGTTCAGCGACAAATTCAGACGAACCTCCCTTTGCACAAATAACATAGATCGGCTGATCTTTAGGCAATTGATCCATAATCGGATCAAGACTGTCAATTAAATCAAAGTAAGGCTTATTAATAATATGGACGTTTTCCCCTTCAATTTTCCAATCGTCAAAATCACCTGTGTTTCTTACGTCTAAAATAAAAATTTGATCGCCATTAAGAATCTTTTTTGTTAACTCTTTAACATTGATTCCTTTAATCGCAGTTGTTGTCGTCATGGTTTCCCCTCCTATAGTTCTTTATTAAAATGTCAGGGTCACGTCAGCATCTTTTGCATACGTCAAAAATGTAACGGCACCACCAACATCAATTCCCTCAATAAAATGTTCCTTCTCTAAACTCATAACATCCATTGTCATTTGACAAGCAATCATTTTCACACCCATTTCTGTAGCCATCGAAACAAGTTCATCAACTGGTGGGACATTGTTTTTCTTAAAGCCTTCTTGGAAATGTTCTGCACCTGCAGGCATGGGAAGATTTTTATGTGCCTCTTTATGAATTAAATTTAATCCTTCAAAAGTGAAAAATATTTCAACTTCAGCATCTGTAGCAGCGGCTGCTGTTGCGATATTAAAAACTTTGTAAGCATCAAACATTCCATCATTTGCAGCAATAATTGCCATTTTCATTGATACTCTCTCCCTTTTTTAATGAAGTTTATTTGTTGGACCCGTCCATTCTTTCATACCAGGTACCACATTTCTCACATGATTAAATCCTTTTTCAGCAAGCTTTTGTGCTGCGAAATCACTTCTGCTGCCGGTTCGACACACGACATAAATCTCACCACTTTTATTTAATTCTTCAAAGCGTTCTTCAAGCTCTCCTAACGGAATATGATCAGCTCCCGGAATATGCCCAAAAGCGTATTCTGCAGATTCTCTCACATCTAAAATGGTGACTTTTTTATCCCCTTCTATTTTTTTAGAAAGTTCATCAAGCGTCACAACATAAGGATGTTTGGTTTCCGTTTTTTCTTCTTCTGGGCTTGCTTTTCGAAGGTAATGTTTTAACGTCTCTGCCTCTTCAATCGTTCCAAGGTATTGATTCCCCGTACTTTCAGCCCATGCTTTTATATCGGCGGTTGAACCTTTATCAGTCGCTTGTATTTCCATGACTTGACCAGGTTCAAGCGTATTCATTTCCTTTTTTGTTTTAACAATTGGCATCGGACATGCAAGCCCTTTTGCATCTAACGTTTTATTTACTGTTACTTCCAACTCCTTCACCTCCCTAACATCTTTTATTTTCTTTCTAAATCACCTTCCCAATCCAACATTCCACCTACCATATTCTTCACCTTATATCCTTTGCCTTTCAAAAATTCAGCAGCTCTGCCACTTCTGGCACTGGATCGACAAACTAAGATATGTTCTTTGCTTTTATCAATTTCACTAAGTCGATCCTCAAGCTCTCCAAGTGGGATATGGTGTATTCCGGGAATGGCTCCTTCTGCTATTTCATCATGTTCACGAACGTCAATGATGCTATCCAGCTTGCCTTCATTTATGCGATGTGATACTTCAGTTGGTGTAATTTCTTCAATCAGTGTATTTGTTGACATATTGTATATTTCCCCCTCTAAATGCAGATAAAAAAAGAGTGGTACATAGTTATCATTTCAAAAGGCAGACATTTTTACTTCTTCAGGTTCAAAAAGCACTTTGCTAAATTCAGTTCTTTAACCCAATAATTTAATTCCGCTTTTACTACCATTCCGCGAATAGCTTTTGTCATTTAATCGAAAGAGGTGCACTTACATGGGATTCCTTCCTCCAACTTCAAGAAGAGTGCAGTTAAACACACCAGTAAAAGTGAACGAAAAGATTGCACTAGAAACACAGCAAAGTATTGAAAGGTATCAATATGAGAACAAGGAAGATATAATGAGGCGACTTGATAAACTTGATCAAGAATGGGATACTGAACGAGTTTTAGAAGCTTCAGTAGCATCTTTCGTTCTCCTTGGAACCTTTCTAGGGCTTACGGCAACAGAAGGTGCATTTATTTTCAGGAGTGATTAGTTATTTTTTACTGCAACACTCTGTGCAGGGTTGGTGTCCTCCATTACCATTAGAGGGTTGGGTATTAGGACCCCTATTGAGATTAATGAGGAACGCATTGCGTTACAATCTCTTTTATAAATTAAATACTTATAAAAGACCTCAAACAATGTTTAAGGTCTTTTACGATAAATTAGAAACTATTATGTTTTTTTATAATCTTTTTAGAACCAGCTCAATTTTTTTAGTGCCGTATGAGTGTAATGTTTGTAGTAGACACTTTTTCATCTTGTACGCGTTATCTTCTGAAATTGTTTTTTCTTCATGGTTAATATAAACTCGTGCTAAATCTTCTTCAAACTCAACTAATTCTAAAGTAGCACTATCTGGAAACGGGTTAATTAATGGTTGTAAATCAGCTTCAAATAGCAAATTGATTGCTGTAATACGAGGGGTTTTCACTGGTGTTGGATTAGTAAAATCTATGTCTACCGCTTCTAGTGCGTCACCATTGAGTAAATAGATAGTGTAAGATTCTACACTCTTCTCTCTTTTGGCTCCGCTTGGTAAGGTTGTATAGTTTTTTTTAGTTTTAATGAGTTGTATTACCTCGTCTGTTTCCATAAATCCCTCAACCCGATTAACTTCTTTTCCATTTTTATCTCGAAACAACGTAGTAGGATTATTACTAATCCGTGCCTCATTCGTTAACTCAGGTTCTTGATCAATAAACACAATCGAAAATGTTTGCTCAGGTAACAAGGTAGTAACCTCTTCCAAAACATGCCTCATCGTTCTACCTAAGGGACAAGCTGACATCGTAAATAGAGTGAGATTAGTCACTTTCATCGGTTTCACTCCTCAATATTACTATTCTCTAATGGAAAACACCTTTTTTTGAAATTTCTGGGAACCTGGTATACGTAATGGTTTACTCCACCCTTCTTCATATACAGGTAATGCCGGATTACTATGCATCCAGTCGATCACCATCTCAAAATCTGTTTGTTCCCATTTACACACATTCTGTCCTTTTTTTAAAGATGAGTACTTATGGCCACCTTCAAACATCAACTGGTTCAAAACAACTTTATAGAATTGATCAAGGGAGATTGGTTGATTATTCACTCTTACATTTAGAACTAAGTTTTTCAACTTAGAGGAATATTGATAAACAAAAGCAAGTCCTGTTACTTGAATAAGACCACCAACTCGTTCTTCTACATCTGGATGAATTTGGTTTAAAATACTTTGTTCTAAAGCTGCTACAATATCTCTACCTTTTAATTGTACGGTATAAATAGATGAACGATGAAGTAGCAAGTTCGTTAATTGTTCGAGTGTGATAGGCCCAGGAGGGATCGTTACCCCAAACCCTATTCCGGGTAATATTGAGATATCACTAGTTGTCTTAGTACGTAGAATATTGCCAAAGAACGTTTCAGCAGGCGATTCTCGCTTATAATTACGAATCATAGGAGATGTAATTCTTCCGACATCCTGCTCTAGTCGATCTTTGTGCTCAAACCGCATTTCATTTATCATTCTTTGTATATTTACATTCGGTTGAAAGTTCTCAGGGATAATAGGGATAATACTTCCTTCTGCTCCTACTAATGAGCTACGATTAAATTGCAACCTTAGTACCCCAAGTCCAGTATAGTATGGTGTAGACTGAGAAATGATGACACCATTTCTTATCTCCTTTGGAATGGGTTCATGAGAATGCCCTCCTACAATTACATCAATTCCTTCTATGTTTTCTGCCATCTTTCTATCTAAATCTGATCCTAAATGCGACAATATAATTACGCAGTTAACCCCCCTATTTTTTAATCGATTAATGTCCGACTGTATTGTTTCTAAACTAAACGTGTATTTAGCGCCACTTGTATTCTTTTTTGATGTTGTTTCGGGTGTTAAATGATAAGTCAGACCGTAGATACCTATTTTAAAACCATTGATCTCTTTCACCATATAAGGATTGCCTAATAAAGGTGCTTCTGTTTCCTCTTCTAATAAATTAGCTGCTAACATTGGAAAGTTCGCTTCATTTGCTCTTTGTTTTAAAACCTCTATTCCATAATCTACATCATGGTTTCCTGGTGTCATTGCATCATACCCTAATTGGTTCATCAATTTAATGTAAAAACTGCCTTTTGTTATGTTCGCAATTTCACTATCACAGAATACATCTCCTGCTTCAAGTAGAAGTACATGATCATTTTCTTGCCGAATACGATTAACTGCTTCAGCTAAATAGGCGAAACCACCTAACTTTTTATATAGAGGAAATGAGTGACACAAGCGCAATTGAGAAGAAATGTCTAAACTAGATATTTCAATAGGTAATAAATGTCCATGACTATCATTTGTATGAAGTAATGTGAGTGTCCACTCGTCTTTTTTTTGCTCCTTATAACTCATTGACAGCCTCCTAAAAAAACAACTTTATCCATAAAACGTTCTATCATTTTCAATTGGTAACATAAACCAAAAGGTATGAACATTTTGACTCGTTTTTAGGCCTACTTCTCCGTTATGAATTTTGATAATCTCTTTGACAATCGATAGTCCTAACCCAGACCCTCCTAAATTACGATTCCGTGAAAGGTCAGCTCGATAAAAACGTTCAAAAGGTTGGTTCTGATCTTCAACTGGAATAGGTAGCCCTTCATTTTTCACTTGAACTTGATAGCCTTTTTCACTCATAAAACCTATAATCTCCATCCATCCCCCCTTATCATAATTGAGGACGTTTTCAATTAAATTTGTTAAGACCTGTTTCAAGGCCTCTTTCTCAGCGTTTAACTGTTTATCTTCTACGCTAACCTTGATTTGGATCGATTGTTTCTGAAGTTCTAAGCGAAACATTTCAACTTGGCTTTCAATAAGAAGACGAATAGATAAGCACTCATAATTTACAGAGCTGCCATATTCATTTTCCCAAATATTAAGTTGTTGCAATTGTTCAACAAGACTTGTAAGCCTCATCGATTCTTCGAAAAGAGAATCGTATAGCTCTTGATTTCCACTTATTACTCCCGATCTTAATGCCTCTAAATAGCCATTGATATTGGTTAAAGGAGTTCTTAACTCATGAGCAACATCTTGAGTCATTTTCTCACGAGAATCCTCTACTTTTTTTATTTTTCTTATCATTTCATTAAAGTGCCTTGTTAATTGACCGATTTCATCAGAGTTTTTGTTATAAATAATCGCTGGATCGTTCCCTTTTGCAATCTTTTTTATCGCCTCCGTTAAAGTACTTAGTGGATATAATAACAAACGAATAAAATAAAAATGAACGACCGCAGCAATGAATATGGAGAGAATAACAGCGTAAACGAGGTAAGAATCCAATTGATTTGTAAAAGCTAACCTTTGTTCAGCTGAAAGAGAATTTTCTTTTTCAATTAAATAGCAAGCAAAATCTTTTACAGATACACCAACAATCCAAATGACCAGTCCGACAACGATACTATTTATCACCGTTAGCTTTAACATAAGGTTCATTTTTAACATTCTTTTTACGATTTGTTTAAAAGGCAACAAACTGATACCCCATGCCTCGAACTGTTTTAATACAATCTGGAGCGTCTACTTGCTCTAGTTTTTCCCTAAGATTTCGGATATGGACATCAATTGTCCGATTCGTAATATCTTTCTCAACATTTGGATAAAGTTCCTCGATCAACTGTTCTCTTGATAGAATTTGATTCGGGTGCTTCATGAACATGTATAGTAATTTGCTTTCATTATTTGTTAAAGAAAGTTTCGTTCCATTAAAATTCACTTCTCCTTTTAAAGGCTTCACTGTGATCCCTTGAAAACTAATTTTATTACAACGATTCTCTGTTCGACGCAGCACCGTTTCGACGCGAGCAACAAGTTCATTTGGACTAAATGGCTTTGTTATATAGTCATCCGCCCCCATTCTGAGTCCATTAATCCGATCTTTTTCTTCCACCTTGGCTGTAACCATGATAATCGGACTATCACTTTTCTTCTCTGTCCTAATCCATTTACAAACCTCTTCTCCACTGACTTCAGGAAGCATTAAATCAATGATCGTAAAACACGGATCGTACCGCTCAAACATGTCTATGCCTTGTTTGCCGTCTCCCGCCTCCCACACATCATAACCTTCTTTTTCAAGATAGATCTTAATTAATTGTCTTATTTTATGATCATCTTCTACAATTAAAATAGATTTGCCCTTAGTGTTCACTCCGAACCTCCACATCTCGTATTAATTAATATTGTTTATCATTGTCTCCATCATTTCATAAGACATGGGCCCAATCACTTTATTTTGAACGAACCCCTCAGTATCAATGACATAAGTTGTTGGTATAGAATAAGCTTGATACATCGCTCCGATATCACCATCGACATCTAATACAACTGGAAATGTCAATTGAAATTCCTCATACACAAAAGGCCTTACCGCATCTTTATTTCGCTCTTGAGTTGTTAAATTAACTGCCAATATTATAACTCCATCATTCTTATGTTTCTCATAGTAGTCTTGCATATGGGGCATTTCAGCTCGACATGGCGGGCACCAAGTTGCCCATAAGTTTAGGATTACTTTTTCCCCTCTAAAGTCTGATAACTTCAATGGCTCTCCTTCTAATGTTTCTAATTCAAAGTCCGGTGCCAAATTTCCTTGGTTTAATCCTACTTCAACATCTACTACAGTCGTTTCACTGTTCAGTTCATTCCCACTTTCTCCACGTAAATCCATTAAACCCCATCCTATTAGCCCAACTAAAAGGAGGATCACAATCAAATTCTTTTGTTTTTTCATCTTTTATTTTCCTTCCCTTAACCAAAATAGGTGAAAGTTGCAAGCCAAGCACTAATCCTTTGAAATTGACCTGTAAATAGAAGCAAACCTAAACCGATTAAAATCCAACCATTAACTACACTCAATTTAGGTAAGATTGAATTAATATTCCTTACAACTTTCAATGAATAGGTCACAAGTATTGATACCATTAAAAATGGTATCCCCAATCCTAATGAGTACACTGACAATAAAATCACACCACTACTTACTGTTTCGTGCGAGGCTGCTAATAATAAAATAGAGGATAAAACAACACCTACACATGGACTCCATCCAAATGCAAAAGCCATTCCAATTAAAAAGGAAGGTCCTGCACCTGCCCTTTTAGATTGCATATGTATTCTTTTTTCCCTCATAAGGAATTTGAGTTGTAAAAGGCCTACCATTTGAAGTCCAAAGATGATAATAAGGAGTCCGCTTATTTTTTCAACAATGTTTCTATTTTCCATAAACATTTGACCTATGAAACTTGCGGATACTCCTAAAAGGACGAAGATGATACTAAATCCCAAAATAAAGCTTATTGATCTAGTAAATACTAGTTTCTTATTTACATTGACCTTATCAGAGACTGTAGAACCTGTTAACGTAGCAATGTAAGCAGGAAGTAACGGAAATACACAGGGTGATAAGAAAGAAAGCAGTCCTGCAGTAAAGGCTACTAAAATGGATAAATTATCGATTCTTCTCACCCCTTTTCCATTTCTGTACTATTAGCATAAGTAGAGCTAACAAAATAAAACCAATTTGGAGATTTGTGAACCCAAAAATAACTGGTTTTATTTGAGTCAAATAACCTAAAAAGATTTGACCTAGACTATAAATTAATAAGCTGTTGGATAATTCTTTTCCAAGATCTACTTCCTTATTCTTCGACATGACAAATAGTAGCCATCCAGCTAAAAAAATTTGACCAGAGTAGTAAAAATAATTTGTATGGAATAAATAAATAAAATAAGTTGCGCTCCCTGCAAGCCAACCACTGAAAGTAAGATTCACATACGTTACTATTCCTATGCTCTGCTTAGTAGATTGAAAGTAAATATAAATGAAGCAAATTAGAATTCCTAACAACATTCCTTTTTGACCACCATCAAAATAAAGAATCCCCAGTGGATAGGCAAAAGCATGAACCGGATTGAATAATACATAACTTAGTTTCCAAACAATAAAGCCATAAAATAACGCATTAAATACCGTATCTAATAATGGTTTCTTGTCTAAATTTAATCGACTTAAACGAATGTTCATTGCTAGATAGGCTACTACTAGTGCACCCCCAATAAAGATCCATTTGATAGGCAAACGTATCGAACCAATAATTAAAAACTCCTCCATAATGCTCCTCCTTTATCTTCAGTTATACTTTGTGAATATTAAGAAACGTTTAAGAAGTAAATAAAACAAAAAAAGTGCATTTTCATATGCACTTCCCCATGACTCTTTAGCTAAATAAAGTACGATCCATAATTAACAATATCCCCTAAAAAATTGAGAGTACAGTACCCATAATACTATAGATAATAAATATAGCTCCTACCAGGAACCAAAGATAAACAGCTGGTCATATTGGAGGCGATATTTTAGCCTTTTTACCATCTGTTGTCCGTTTATTCATTCCTCACTAGTTAGTTGAACAACTTTTTTCTTCATTCTTCATATGATGCACACTCCCTCTACTAAATAATACCCTAACAGGTACATTATTAGGGTATGTAATCAACTAGAATTACAATTGTTTCACATATTTGATGAATTAAAAAGCCGATTTCTACGTTAGGTGTTATAGCGTACTTTACGTTGAAAATAGTTTGATTCCCAATCTCCTGCCTCTAATTTTAATAGTGACTTTTAAATCACCGCTAATCGTTAGCTTATATAGGTTAATCTGAATCTATTCTCAAACATCAGACTCTTCTCTTCTTTTTCCCGTCCTTCTAGACCAAATCACCACAGGAATCAGTAATAAAGACAATCCGCCTCCAGCTATTGACAATATTGTATAACTCGTATTAGCTACAATCATTCCAGACATAGCTCCACCAGAAGCACCTGTTAATGCTATGATAACATCCACTGTCCCTTGAATCTTAGCACGTTGTGATGAAGCAGTTGAATCAACAACCTAAGCTGTCCCACTTATCAATCCAAAGTTCCACCCTACTCCTAGTAAGGAAAGAGCTATGATTAAGACAAGAATAGAATCACTTGGTGCAAAAGCTGCCAACAAACCTGCTAATAGTAACGTGACTTCAGCAGCAATAGCCATCGCAGTTCGACCAACCTTATCCACAAGTACATCTGTAACCAATGAAGGAGGATACATCGACCCAATATGATTTCCAATAACAAGACCAATTGCGCCAAGTCCATGACCATGATGAGCCATATGAATAGGTGTCATCGTCATAATAGTTACTCTATTTCAGTTTATTAAATGTCGTATTACAAGAAAGTCCGTTGACTCTGGAACTTTTCAAGAGACAACGGACCTTTCTCATAAAACTTTTATCACGTTACCTTTTCTTGCATTCTTTTTCTTAAAATGATGATTAAATAGCACAATAAACAATTAATAATTACCGGGAAGATGGCCATGTCAATTTGTGCAAATATCATTAAAATATCTATTCCATTATCAAAGAGAATATTTGAATATTCCGGAAATTCAGAAGATAATTGAAACATTTCTAAGAATAAATGCCATACTAACACTATCACCACAAATATTATTCCTATAAATTGAATTGCTCTTTCAACAATTTTCAACTCACCTTGATAACATAAAAATGCCCACGTTACCAAAAGAGTTACAATGTAGATAATATAATCATAACCTCTTAAAATTTCAGTCTCTGAAAGAAAGATCATTGCAAATAATGGAACAATGACCATCCATGCTAATGATATTCTTAAACTTTGATAAGCTTTAATAGTAAAAACCCACAACGCTGCTAGTATTAAAGCTACCCATAACCAAATGATTATTTCGTTAACAAATCCAATATTACCGAAGATAACGCTTAAAATCAGAGTAATAATGAAAAGTAGACCTAGCCTTCTAACTTCTATACTTCGATTTTTAATATCTAACCAAATAAAGGTTGAAACAGATAATGTAGCAACTGGAGTAACTAAAATCTTGAATATTTCATAATACTGAGATAAAAACAAAAATACTACAGTTAACGCAAGAAACAGACCTAAAAACACCTTTTCTGTATAGTTCACTGAATTCCCCCTCACCTTTATTAGACATGTCCTTCTAATCAATATGCCTTGTACCATTTCCTTATACCTAAATTTTTACATTATTAGTATTTAAAATAAGTCTATATCACTAAGGAGTTCACTAAATTTTGTTGATTTCTTAATGTTTTGGTCTGTTGATACTTACTGTTGAACAGTATTTAGTCGAATACGAAAGACGATTGCTTTTAAAGTAATCGTCTTTCGAGGGTTATTCTATAACCAATATATTTGCTGCGCACAGATAATATTTTATGATCTTTAAACCTAACTTAGTTAATCCTTTACATCGTCCTTGCATATTTCACTAACTAGCTGCCACAACGCGTTGGTTTCTTTATTTTTTGGTCCAAGCCTATCACAAAGCTCCTCTACTTTGTTCCTAAACTCTTCCGACACACCATCATCTTGTTCTGCCATGTGGACAACTCCTTTTTTCTGAAAAAGCGACTTTGCTTCTTGAACACTCGCTCTTCTTTAGTCAAAAAACTACTTACAATATGTATTTTATGAAACAGTTTGTTTTGGTGATATTTATTATCTCTTTTTTATTTATCCCATATACAATAGAAGCATGACTAGTTTTCTTGTAAATCCTCATGATACGGAAAGTGAAAATGACCAAATCACGTGGATTGGGTCATTTTTTGTCTTTTAAATTAATCATAAACCCACTAATCTATTATAGTTAAAAACTTTTTTTAGAAGCTCCTCCATGATTTCATCGATTAAAATTTTTAGTTCTTTCCTAAAAACTGTGTAGGGAATTCTTTGTTCTACAATAGTTTCAGAAGGATATATACCTTCTTCTAGGAGTTTCTCAACAATCGGAATTACATCATACTTAATTTGATTTAGTTTTATTTCTTTTTGTCTAAGAAAGTGTGCCTTCCTCTTTGAAGTTATTTCTTCACACAAATCCTTTGCATGTCTATAGAGAATATAAGTACTATACTTAGATAATTTTATTGCTTGAGCCATACTTAAGGGAGGAATTTGTTCTGAATCTAATATTGTTTGAAGTTCTTTTCTAACTTCCTCAGGTGAAACATTATAATAGCTGTGCTGTCTATTTTCGAGATTATCAATTGCCGACAAATGTTACTTTTATCAATCGGCTTAAAATGAATTAAATCTACAATTGACGTTTGAAAGGTAAGCGTAAAATAATCCCCACCTATTTATAGATGGGGACTTATTATATGCTTTATTTAGATTTATTTGGAACGCTGCATTCCTCTGGGAGTGTTGATGACCAGGGTAAGAATTGTGCCAGTTGGTCTTTATCTGTCGTATCCACATTAGGGAGCTCCTCAAATAGATAGCTGAGATAATTGAAAGGGTTTAATCCGTTTTCTTTAGCTGTCTCTACCACGCTATAAATGATCGCACTAGAATGTGCGCCCATCGCGGTATTACTGAAAAGCCAGTTTTTCCGGCCAATAATAAAAGGCTTGATAGACCGCTCTGCACGGTTGTTATCGATCTCCAAACGCCCATCCTCTAAGAACGCTACTAAACGTTCCCACTGGTTACGACAATATTTGATCGCTTTGCCAAGTGCACTTTTGGGCAACACTCGTGGAGTTTGTTCACGAAGCCATGCCGAAAAAGCATCTAGCACTGGCTGGCTGAGTTCTAGACGTGTATGATAACGTTCCTTCGGACTTTTGTCCTTTATATCACGTTCAATTTCAAAGAGTTTATTACAATAGGCTAAGCCTTCCTTTGCTTTTACGGCAGTCGTATCTGCCGATTCAGGCAATGCTCGCAAAGCTTCCGTGAAGTTTCGACGTGCATGCGCCCAGCACCCAACCAGCGTTACACCAGAAATACTGTTGTAGCCTGCATATCCGTCTACATTCAAATAACCGTGAAAGTCGGCTAGGAATCGTTGTGGATGCTTGCTTGCACGCGTTTGCTGGTAGTCATAAAGCACGATAGGGGTGCTTTCTCCTCCAGTACGATACAGCCAAATGTACGACGTTGATTTGGCTGGTCGATCTGGTTCAGAAAGAACTTGTAAAGTTGTTTCATCCGCATGTAAAATATCGTGCTTCATCAGATGTGCATACATCTCATCGTATAAGAGCTGAAGCCAGGTGTTAGCACCGTAAATAACCCAGTTTGCCAAGGTTTGGCGTGGAATGGAAACACCAAAGCGTTCTAGGTGTTTCTCTTGACGATACAGTGGCATGCCTTCCACATATTTTTGTGTCATGGTATAAGCCATCGCGGATGGAGAGGCCAAGCTGCCTGGAAAAACAGGTTCTGGCATCTTCGCTGTAACGATGGGTGTTTCAAGTTCATGGCGTTCACAATGGCGGCAGCTATAAACATGGCGTACGTGCTCAACGACCTTCACTTGAGCAGGAATAACCTTTAATTCTTTGCGCACTTCCGTGCTCATGTCATGTAACTCACCGCCGCAACACGAACAGACCTGTTCCTCATCGGATAGACAATATTCAATCGTCTCGGTAGGCAGGTTTTCAAGCTTTTGTTCGCGCTGACCACGCTGCTTCTTACGCTTATATGCCACTGTTTCGATAGTCGGTTCTTCAACGGTCGAATCAGCCGTATCTTCAGCTTCATTGAAAAGTGAGATCTGGTCTGGGTTGGTTTTCTCACTAGAAGAGCCAAACCTCTGTTGTTGACTAAGGCGAAATTGTTCCTCATACCATTTAAGCTTGGTCTCTAATGCCTCTTTTTCCAGCTCCAGCTTTTCATTTTGCGCTTTATAATATTCAATTGATTCTTTTGATGTATGCGCTGTATTTTCCATAAAATAAGTATACGAAAAAGAACCCGACTTGACTAGTCGGAATCCTTATTTTGCGTCATTTTTATATTTATATAACAGTGCGTGCTTTCACTTCCGAGTGAGCTTGTTTTTGTTCAAGTGGTAAACCATCTAAGAGCCACCGCAGTTGGCGTGGATTGATGGGCACAGGTGGTGAATCTTTTTCAGATGGCCAGTGAAATGTTCCACGCTCCAATCTACGGTAATGGAGCCAGAAACCATTGTGCTCCCACTGCAGGATTTTCAACTTATCGCGTTTGCGATTACAGAATACAAACAAGCAGGGGGAAAAGGGATCGAGATTGAAGCATTCTTTTACAATGACTGCTAGACCATCAATGGATTTACGAAGATCTGTACTACCGCGTGCCAGGTAGACACGTTCAAAATGGGAATTGGTTATCATTGGTTTTGTAGCACATGTACAACATCCGATAATAAAGCCATACTGGCGCCCGGACGGACTTCAACGGAAATTGAACCAAAATGAATGAACACTGGGGCATGGCCACTGCTACTTATTAAATCGTCTTTCACGTTGACAGTCAGCCACTGTGTATCAAGTCCTGTATCAGAGGGTGTATCATCCTCAAAATGTCTTATCCAATAATACATTTGATGACTTTTGATTCCTTATTCTCGACACCATTGGGCCACATTTAAACCACTTTCTTTCCATGCATCAAATCTAGCTTTCCACTCTATTCTTTTGTCTGTTTGGGTCATGGCATAACCTCCTAAATAACTTTCTAGGAAGATTATCGCATGAACTTCCTACACTGAAAATGTGGGTTCTATTTGACGCTTACTTTGAAAGTAGAATGATAGATTTAGTAACTTTTCAAAAGTTATATTACTACGATCCATCACATATTCAGAGATCATACTTACATTAAGGATTTTACCAAACTCACTTATATTTCCATCTGTATATTGATTAACGAGCATTTTTACAATTTGATTAGGGAAATTTCTAAGTGGAATGTTGTTACTCTGTTGAAGGAACTCTAAAATTTGTTTAAAGTTCGAGATACACCATGAGTCCCATTCATCTAATTCCTTGTATTCTTCGACATTCTCTTTCCCTAGCCAATTGCCACATTTACCACAATGCCCTACCTGCTGACTTGAAGAAATGAATTTGTTTTTCTTGCCACATGAGTAACATTTCTCGTCTAATGGAACAAAGTGATCAGGACAATACTTCATTAATTCTATATTCCATATGAGTGGTTCATATATTTCCTTGCCTTCTTCTTTCCAACTTTCAAAGCAGAGGGGACACCAAGCACGGTTTTTCCTTATCATATTTCTTTTAATGAATATCTTATTGTGCAATCCTGCCCCAATAGTTTAAGTGAAGAACTTCCCAATATAACAAATCTCTATACAAAAAACCATACCAGAAGATAACCAATTATTGTTCATATTTTCCATAATTGGCCGCAGTCGTTGCTGCCGCAGTATCCGTCTACTATGCAGTAAAGATTCTATACTACGATCCTAATAACAGAATAATACAGTATTAAAATTTGAGTAGAATTAACAGCTCACTTCTCCATTAGCATGTGACTCAAACCTACTTATTAATAAACATACTGGTTATAAAGCAATAGAATAAGTATCATATACAATTTAAGTGCCTCTACAACACGACTATAGTTTCCACTTAAAAAGGCTATCTGAGTAAAAAAGTACCTAGGTAACCATTTCCAGCATACAGAAGTGTAGTTGCTTTTCTTTTATCCACTTCCAAGCCTTCTTTCGTAAGAAATCTTAATCATGATGATATTCCATACAGTAATTGAGATATCTGTAAAACACCCTAAAAATTGTTGTCAAAATACCCTCTAAATCAATGTTAAGGTATAGTATATGGGCATATATAGTTAAGCTAAGAGACTCCAAATTATTAGATAAAAATTTTTAAAAACTCTCTATAGATTTGATTCATTATTTTATTTATTTTATAAATAGAGTGTAGGACATTAACATAACAATCATAACAAACAAATCATAATACAATTTATAATCAGCCTACAACACAAATTAAGGAGGTTGATGCATATGAAAGAAGGAAAACAAAGTTTTAAAGAAAGTTATAGTAGTAATTGGGTTTATACACTTAAGCAGGTTGAAGAACTAAAAAATATCTTACTATCAAAAACTACCGAAGAGGTTTTATTTTGGTCGGACGGTACATGGGCAAGTAGGAAACAAAATATATTTTGGAATGATAAGGAAGATCCTTTGTTTACATTTACAAAGAATGAAATTCAATTTATAAACCAAGATACGGTTGAAAATTCACTTTATAGTATTTGTCATTTGATCTTTGGTTTAGACCATCCTTTATCTAATCTAGATATCCATGAATACCTATTAGAAAGAAAAAACACTGATATTAAAAGTTTTCTACAACGGGATTTATTCAGGAAGAACCATCACACTTATAGTTTTGTATTCACTTATGGTCATCTTAATTTTAAATGTTCTATAGAATGGGAAAACTCTAGTCGTTCTTTGAGAGTTTTACTAGATGATGGAACAATTGGGATTGCTGATGGTATTCGTTATATCATAAATTATCTTTTCGACCTCTCAGATGAGATAAGGAATGAATATGATGCCTTTATTTTATTCTGCAGGGAGATAAGGAAGTTTGAAGAATATTATTACAATAGCAAGAACGAATGTATATCTCAAACCACTACTCCCACTGAAGTACTTATGTTGCAAAGGGAGATGACAACAGACATTATTGGTAATTACATAAAAGTGGCCGACTTACTAGACTATTTTCAATTAGATATACCTTTCCCCAAAAGCAATGATAAAGAAAAGTATATTGATTTCAATGATTTATTTGATGATTACCACGATCTCTATGGATATATGGATGTTGGAGCCATCGAGAGCCATATTTATTGGTTTGTGAATAATAATATCTTAGAACCTTTTGATATACGGAAAGAAAAATGCATATACACTAATAGTTATGAGATCTTATTAGACAAAAGTTATCTGATAGAATGGAATTACCTTGAAGAATGCTTTAGGATAAAAGAAACAGATGAGAGTTATAAATACTTTGATTCTGCTAGAACACTAATTGATTATCTTCTTTCGAATGTCTCGGACTCAGATAAAAAATTTAAGGATATTTATAATAAAAATATCGAACAATTGGCTTATAAAATTTGTGAAAACTTGGATGATAATCATGTATATAAATATTTATTGAATATGATTACAACTTATGAAGAGACTAAACTGTGGAGAAATAGCCTACTAAATGACCCCGACTTACCATTCTAGTAGCGGATATGGCATTATGTGTGCCTAGTTGCTAAATAATAATATTTGTACTAGTTTTATATATTTTAAGAGTCTCTATAATTAATGTTGTAATAGGATATTTAATCCAAGGTATTTAAAATCTGAAAGAGATTGAGCATAATTCTGCATTAACCAAACCTAAAAACTTCCCTTGCACAGCTGCAAGGGAAGTTTAATATTATGAAAAACTGTTCCCATCAAATCGATAATTTATTTCAAATATTTTATCTGTGTACCATTCACAAAATCCCACATCATCTGTAAATCTCAGAAACATATCAAATTATAGTTGAGATGAAGTTCTTTTACTTTTGAGCACTATATTAATTTGAGATCTACAAATTATATTTTGCCTTTCTCATTTTAAACGCAATATTCCCACCCTCTAATGTATTTACCACCGCTGTTTTTACATTTGGGTTATCAACTGAACCGATACAATTTTCTTTAATTGAACCATGCCTATCTACTTCTTGCATAACCACTATTAGTTCAGCGTCACCGAATACAGGTATATTGGCATTATGTGTTGCAAAAATAAATTGTCTGTTTAATTTATAATCCCTTAAGCCATCAACAAAATTATTTGCAATATAGGAATTATCCAGATTGTCTTCAGGCTGATCTATTATCAGAGGGTCATTATTATCTAACATTAATATATTTAGGATAGCAGTACATTGTTGTCCTTTCGAAAGTTTACTAAGTGATTTATAATTTTCTTGTTCATTTTCCACACTAGCAGTATTTAGTTTGACATCTATTACATCTAATAATTGAACTAATTCAAGTTCTAATTTTTTGGCAAGCGGAATGTTGGCTAAAATTTCTGCCTTTGCTCTTGTTAAGTTATACTCTTCAATTAGTTTGTCGCTCCCCTGATTCAAATGCCCTATAAAGGAAAATAAGGAAAACTCATCTTTATCTCTTATCCAAGTTAAACTTTTTGGGCCTAAACCTTCAATGTCAGATAGAACCTCTATTAATTCATCTCTATTTTTAGCAGCATGTATTTCAATCTGTACTTTACCTCTTAATTTGCCTTTATTTATTTTTTTTACTGCCTTTCTTAGAGAATCATAGGATTGATCTTGTGTTTTTTTAAGTTTCTCTATCAGTGTTCTTCTTTCGGAGATTATTTCTTCTAAATCTTCTTCTAATTTCTTTGATTCACTTTTAATTGGGTTTATTCTAGCAATTTCAGCTACTGTTTCTTTATATTCTAAGGCAATTTCTTGTCCGGTTTTTCCATTTAACCCCTCTAATGATTTAATTGAATTTCGTATTTCTCCATCTGATTCTTGTTTTATCACTTTCCATTCAGAGTTAATATCTTCTACACTTCTGGCAGACTCTTTAACAAGTTTTTCATACTCATCCTTTAACTCATTAAGTTTTAAATTAAAGCTTTTGAATACTTCATCAACCAGTTTAAATTTAGCATAATTTGGAGTTTTATCTAAAAATTCCCTAGAAAAAGGTAAATCTACTTCACTAAATGGAACATTATGTTGGACAATGACCTCTTGCGACTTTTTTAAATACTCCTCTTCTGTGGAAAGATGTTCTATTGTACTTAACTTATCTGCTATCCCTGCTTCTTTAAAAAATTTCACTTTTTCCTCAAGAATAGGTAACTTTGAGACTCTGGTAGATGTTTCATCTTTTTTCTCTATTATATCTACTAATTTAATCGCATTTTGTTTTAATTTCTTAATTATTTCTTCCTTTTCATTTAAGTTATCTGCCTGATTGGGAAGAAACCTATTTAGAATATTTAGTTTGGCTTCTTCATTTGCGACTAGTTCTATTATCTCATTTTGCCCATAAATCTCAATATGAGGCAGAATGTCCTTTACAGTTAGATTTGATACAGAGTCATCTATATTCTTTACTACTGTTGGATCTCCGTATCTTTTAATGACTTTATATTCTTGTCCATACCGGTGATATGACGTAACATGCAATTCAACTCTGCCATTATCTAAACCTAGATTTGATTTAATTAACTCACTAAAGTACTTTTTTGAATCATTACTTTTGGGTTCTAAGTCTAAAGCATATCTCACCAACTCTAACAGTGTAGATTTCCCAGTACCCCGGCCACCAATAGTTGTATTTAAATTCCTTGATAAATCAACAGACATGCCGTCAAGATATCCTCCAAATACCTCAATTTTATTTATACTGCTATGAAAGCGTTCATTTTGGTCATATGAAAGTTTAACTCTAGCAGTCGGGTCTTGAAAAGCCTCTTTAAAACAAGTAAAATTCAAATCTGACATTTTAACTAAGCAATATGCATTTTTCTCTAATAAATCCTCAGGCTTACAAATATCCTTTGCATTTATAAACGCAAAAGGAGTTTCTTTCTTGTACATTGGTTCTTTATTTTTTATTATATTTATATATCTTGGATCTACTTCATTTAAACTATAAGGTATTTGCGCTACTTTTAGTCTTTCATCTGTCCAGATATGATTCATCTGACCCATTTTTAATATTCCATTGTCACTAGTGATATGTGCTGCGTACCAAAAACCACCTAATTCTTCTTCAATTAATTTAGCAATATCTAAGCAAGATAAATAGCTAGGCATTACTCCATTTTCTACATCAGTTAAACCTAGCCTACCAAGATATCGGTTTAACTGATCAGGAGTTGTCTCCTCTGAAAATTGACACACTATATGTATTTTTTCGGCTGTTGCAATTTCAAACCCCGGAAACACCGTTATTCCATTTTCAGTTAACAAATTCCTCAACTTTTCAGCAGTTTGAACACTTCCGTGGTCTGCCAAACCAACTACTTTAATTTCTTCTGATAAGCAATTATTTAGGACTGATTGATTATACTCTTCTTCGCTAATTTCGTGCTCTTCACCTCTATAAGCAACATAACTATAAGGATTAACCTGTAATGCACACTTGTAAAACTCAGCAAAATTCTTCAATTTAGTAACCTCCTTCTACATTTTTTTACACCTACAATTTCCATTATATATCAAAAAAAATTGTATTTTTCGTACTCAAAGTATGTAAATGAAGAAATATTTAATTTTAGGAATAAATTAAAGGCAGCAGAGTTTATAATAACCCCACTGCCTTTTTAGGTGTTTATAAAATTGATAGTAAAGTTGAGAATGTATAAAATACATTCATTACAACCTTTCTAGCCACTCTTTATCAAGCACTACTTCAACTCTCTGCTTTACCACTATTTGTGGTACGGTTCAGCACACACGTTTTGGTAAGTACCTAAACTAAAAAGCCAATCCTCAAAAGAATTGGCAGTATATGATAAAATTTTCAATTGTGTTCTGTTCTAACTTTTAGCGTTTCATTCATACGTGTACTAGATAGTAGTCCTGCAATGAAAGGCAGTAATGCCACTAATCCAATTGCCCATGTTACACCCATTAAATCTGCTATTATACCAGCAAGTAATGCACCAAAAGCGTATCCACTATCCCTCCAAAATCTATATACTCCCATGGAAGATGCACGCCAATTAGGAGCAGCAACATCACCAATCGCTGCTTGTAAAGTTGGATAAACCATCGCAGTACCTAAACCTAATAAAATTGCTCCAATAACCCATAAGAAGAAACTGTTAACAATTAGAATAAACCAAAGTGCTATGGCTTGTGTCCACATGCCATAGGTAATTAGTTTTTTTCTTCCGATCTTATCACTTAGTACTCCAGTAAATAATTGAAAGAATCCCCAAGCAGCGGGATACAGCGCAACAATTGTTCCTATTTGGCTGACACTTAAACCAACAGTAGTAAAATAGATTGGGAAGAGCCCCCACGCCATTCCGTCTTTTAGGTTTGTAGATAAACCAGAGAAACTAATCGTGGAAAGATTTTTGTCTTTCCATGTTGTTAAGTTAAAGACCTCTTTCGATGAGATATCTTTATTGGCTTCAGTGATTGTTGAATTATTTTGAATTTGAACTTTCAAATGCTGCCCTGTGTCTTTCACAATCAACGTTAGTAATATCCCAACAATGACAATTCCAATTCCGATATAAAATGGGTCTGGTCTTAATGAAGAAGACGAAGCCACATAGCCTGAAACTGCTGCTAACAATGCCACACCAGAATAACCTGCAAATTCATTTAATCCTACTGCAGTTCCTCTTTGGTTAGCCTTAGAGAGATCTATTTTCATATTGACAGTCATAGACCATGTTAAACCTTGATTAATACCTAAGAGTATATTTGCAAAGACGATAACCCACCAAGCATGAGCAAAAATTATTAAAATAGGTACAAATAAACCAATTATCCAACCTATTAATAGCACTCTTTTTCGACTAAATCTATCTGCTATTTGCCCTGCAAAATAATTTACAATCGCTTTGGAAAAGCCAAAACTAATAATAAACGATAATGCAGCACTTGTAGAGGCTAAACCAAACTGTTCTTCGCCTAAGATTGGCAGAACTGTTCGTTCTATTCCAACCATCGATCCGACAAATAGATTTGTTACTACTAACAATAGAAATTGAAAAAGATTTTCCCTTATACCAATTTTAGGTTGATTCATCCCTTTCACCTCCAATTTAAGAAAGCCTGAAATAATATCAGGCTTCCCTTCACTCTTATTTTCCTTGATTTGTTTTTCTCATTTTCGTAAAGTTCTCAGGTTGTGGTGGAACCTCTTTGGTCATAAAATCTACAAACTCTGCTTTTTCACCTTTTTGTAAGGCAAGATTAAATCGTCTTTCAAAACCTATTGTTGAAGAAGGCTTTCCACTCAATCCACGACCACATACTGACCCAGAAAATGCCCCCGGATATACTTCAATATGGTCTTCTAATTCCATGATTTTTTGTAAACTGTTATACAGGTTATTTGCTCCTTCCTCTATAGATGAGGCTAACTCTGTACGTCCAGCATCTCCAACCATCAACGTATGGCCTGTAAGAACAAACCATGGTTCTTCTCCACGTCTTGTGTCAGTTACAACAATAGAAATGTGTTCAGGCGTATGACCGGGTGTATGCAAGAATGTTAACTTTGTATTCCCAGCCATTAATTCCTCTCCATCTTCTACAGGTGTAAAATCATATGTGGTGTCTGCAGAACTATGAAGGACATACTTTGCACCTGTTTTATCTGCTAATTTTCTAGCACCTGATACATGGTCTGCATGTAAGTGTGTATCAATTACATAAACAATATTCAATCCTAAGTCTTTTGCTTCTTTAATGTAAAAATCCACCTCTTCTTCTAATGGATCAACAACAACTCCTTGAGAAAGGCTTCCACAACCAAATAAATAAGATGCCGCAACTGGATTCATGTGTAAATATTGACGAAATAACATAACTAAAACCTCCTATTTTAATGTTGTAATTGTTTCCATTCATTTATCCCTGATTCAAGCAATGAAGCATTGTATCCTTTTGAACGTAAAAACTCTACTGCTTCCGTGGCGTAAACACAATATGGTCCACGACAATATGCAACAACTTCTTTGTCTTTTGGCAATAAATCAAGTTGTTCTTCTATTTCAGAAATTGGGATTGAGATTGCACTTGGAAGGTGGTCGTTCAAATATTCATCACTTGGTCTGACATCAATTAGAGTAATAGAACCCTCTTCCACCTTTTTTATTAATTCACCAATCTGAATAGTATCTAACTCATTATTCTTTAAAATAAAGTCGTTCCTTACATAGTTAATCTCAGCAATTCGGTCTTCTGCAGTACTTCTTAAAGCCAAGACTAAGTTCAATACTTTGTTACAGGCTAATTGATAAATAACATAATTTTTCTCTTTAGCGAACGAAACTAACTTTGCATCAAGTAAGGTCTGTAAGTGCTTTGAAGTGTTCGCTATACTCATCTTTGTTTCAAGTGCCAATAATTCAACCGATTTAGGACCCTGAGTTAACAAATCTAACAATTCAATTCTTTTAGGACTAGATAAAGTTTTACCTATACGAGCAAATTCCCCATATATAAAGTCTTTAAATTCTCTAGAATTCAAAGTGTTCTCACCTCCCTCAGAATTTAATTCAACTATTCAACTGATTAGTTGAATAATAACACAATTTTTTTAGGTTGTAAATATAAAAATAAGCATGCCCATAGAATATCCATTAGACATGCTTTTTATTATTAAAGTATTTTCTTTAATCGAGTTATTACTAAATCGATTTCAGTTTTTGTCGTCTTCCTACCTAAACTAAATCTAACTGCCCCCATTCCAATATATTCTGGTACTTTCATTTCTTTTAAAACAGGTGATAACTCAATATTTCCAGAATGACATGCAGATCCAGTAGAAGCGGCGAGTTCAGGAATTTTCTCCAATATTTCTTGGCCTACTTTATTAATAAAACTTACATTCAAAGTATTAGGTAGCCTTTCTATAGGATCACCATTTAAGACAATTTGTTCATCGAATTCCTCTTTTAATCTATTCCAAAAATAACTAGTCAGGCTTTTTAAATCATCTGTAATTAGTTGTATTTTAGATAACTCACATGCTTTACCTAGTCCAATGGCAAGCAATGTATTTTCAGTCCCTGCCCTTAATCCAAACTCATGCCCAGCCCCATGTATTAGTGGCTCAAGTTCGATTCCATTTTTTATATATAGTGCTCCGATGCCTTTTGGGGCATAAATTTTGTGTCCAGCAATCGTCAGCAAATCAACATTTAATTCTTCAATATCTATTGGAACCTTACCTACAGATTGAGAAGCATCTGTATGAAAAGCAATTTTATACCTGTCAGCAATTTCTCCAATCTCTTTAATGGGTTGTAAAGTCCCCACTTCATTGTTGGAGTGCATAATTGTAATTAGAATTGTGTCTTCCCTAATAGCCTTTTCAATTTCTTCTAGTGAAACTTTTCCATATTGATCAACACCTACATATGTTACTTCTGCTCCTAATTGCTCTAGGAATTTACAAGGATTCAATATAGCAGGGTGTTCTATTTTAGAAGTAATGATATGGTTACCTCTACATTTGTTTTTGTAGTAATAACCTTTTAAAGCAAAATTGTTAGATTCACTACCACCACTAGTAAAAATAATTTCTTTAGGTGAACAAGAAATTAAATTTGCAACTTGTTCTCTTGCCTTATTCAGTAATTCTTTAACTGGTTTACCAGACCAATGTAATGCAGAAGGGTTTCCATAGTAATCCTCTAATAAAGGTTTCATCGCATTTATCACTTCAGGTGCTACTGGGGTACTGGCATTGTAATCAAGATATATTTTTTTATCCACCTAATTCACTTCCTTTATAAATTAAAATTTTGTCTATTTGCTTTTTATTTTTATAAATATTCATTATTCTTTTATTTAAGTATAATAAAAGAAAGCATAGTAATCTTGTACCATGCTTTCTTTTTCTTAACTATCATTATAATAAGGTTATATTTTTTCAAGCCACACATCATTTATGACTATTTCTACTCTCTGTTTTACCACTATTTGTGATACGGTTCCCCTTGTATAAAATAAAAGTTATATTAGTGGTTTTACAGTAGTAAAGATAAAAGTACCCTTTAGAGGAGAATATTACGTATTATAAGCGGTTAATATAGACTTCCATACCAATACTCTTAATCATGTTCAAAAGTAATTCTAGAGCCGTTTAAAGACTTATTACTAATGGAATTAAATTCTTAAATAATGCAAAAAAGACAGGTTATTCACCTGTCTTATCTTTTACGATAATAGTATTTAGTAATTTGTGTGTTTAAAGATGGTACCGGTGGTCGGGGTCGAACCTACACTCCAGAAGGAACACGATTTTGAGTCGTACCGCGTCTCCCATTCCCACCACACTCTTCTATTAAAAAAAATTATTTTAAAATTAACTCAGCAACCGATTCCACATGCGCCGTATGCGGAAACATATCCACCGGCTGCAAGTTCTCCACCTTATAATCCTTAGACAAAAACTGTATATCCTTCGCTAAAGTAGACGGATTACAAGACACATACACAACCTTCTTTGGCTTCACTTGCAAAATCGTTTGAAGCAGTTTGTCATCACACCCCGTACGTGGTGGATCCACAACCACTACATCCGGTTTCCATCCTTCTTTTACCCATTTTGGCATCCATTTTTCTGCTTTGCCTGCGACGTAGGTCATGTTTGTGTAGCCGTGGCGTTTGGCGTTCTTTTTGGCGTCTTCGATTGATTCTGGGATGACGTCCATGCCGCGGACTTCTTTGGCGTCACGAGCTAGCCAGAGTCCGATTGTTCCGACTCCGCAGTAGGCGTCGACTATTTTTTCTTCACCTGTCAGGGCTGCTGCTTTTTTTACTTCGTCGTACAGCTTTACCGTTTGGACAGGGTTGAGCTGGAAGAAGGCACGTGCACTAAGTTCGAACGAAATGTCGCCTAGTGTTTCTTGGATGACTTCTTCTCCACTTAAATGAATCGTTTCTTCACCGAAAATGAGCGACGTTTTTTGGCCGTTTATGTTTTGTAAAATGCTTTTTACTTTCGGTAATCGCTTTTTAATTTCTTCAACGATGAGCTTTTTTCGTGGGATGTCTGCTTGTGAAGTAATGAGGACAACTTGAATTTCACCAGACTCGAATCCAACTCTCGTCATAATCGTACGGACAATTCCTTTTCGTTTCCGCTCATTATATACGGACACATTGAAATCTTGGAGAATTTGCTTAACCGTGTTCGTTACTTCGGTCGTATCCTTATGTTGAATTAAACATTCCGAAATGTTGATCAGTCGATGCGAGCCCTCTCCATAAAGGCCAGCGATGATTTTTTCTTTATCTTTCCCAACTTGGAATTGACTTTTGTTACGGTAGTACCAAGGGTCTTCCATGCCAATCGTTTTTTCGATCTTCAGTTTATTAACGTTTAGTTTCGTATGGCGCTCTAACGCTTGAATCAAAATATCACGTTTATGGTCTAGTTGGGCTCCGTAGTCCATATGCTGGAGCTGGCAGCCGCCGCATAATTCGTAAACGGGACAAGGTGGTGCAATGCGGTGCGGTGATTTTTTTCGTATTTTTTTCACTTTCGCTTCGGCAAAATTTCGTTGAATGTTCGTTGCTTCCGCTACTACTTCTTCACCTGGAAGTGCTCCCTTTACGAACACGACTGACTTTTTGAAGTAGCCGACTCCTTCGCCGTTAATGCCGAGACGTTTTATCGTAATTGGAAAGGTTTGTCCAACTTCCAATCGAACGTTTGATTGAACTTGTTTTTGTTGTTGCTTTTGCTGTTTCATATGTTCCTCCGAAATCTTTATTCAATGCTGCGCCATAGGTAGAGGGATGCATAGCTTAAGTATGGCTCCCAATCTTTTGACCATTTTTCCATTTCGTCTTTGGACGGCTTCGCTGGAAGATTGAATAATTTTTTTAATGCATTTTGTATACCGATATCAGCAATCGGAAAAAGGTTTGGTCGACCAAGTGCAAACAATAACACATTTTGCACAGTCCAAGGCCCGATTCCTCTTACTTTTATTAGTTCTTTTAAAATTTCTTCATCTGTTTGATGATCGATATTCTCTACATTTAGTTTTCCTTCCGCAATCAATCTTGATGTATCGATTACATATTCCGCTTTTCTTCTACTAAATTGCAGCGAAGTTAACGCTTCATAATCTAACTCGGCAATTGTTTCTGGAAGCGGGTAAAACCATACTCCGTCTCGTTGAAAGCCAAACTGTTGCACAAATCGTTCTGTTAACGTGTGGGCAAATTTTAAATTTAACTGTTGGTGAATGATACATTTCATCATACAACCGTACATATTGAATTCTAAAACAATCGGCGTTCCTTCATGTTCTTTGAATATCGGAGCTAAATTCGTTTGCAAATAATGCTGCTGAACCGGTGTTAACGAGCGATCCCAATGGAAAATCCTTGCGATACGTTCCTTTATGGTTGAAGACATTTCTTTTTCACTACTCACTTCAAAAGCTGGATGTTCCGAAGTCCCAACCGCTTTAACCGTCACAACTACCGGCTCGCCTCTATCATACATCGGCACACGAATTATTCTCGCTTCCTTATCGACCGCATGTAACGGGTCCATCGAAAGCCGATCTAACACTCGATTAAATTCGTAAGGTCCGTCTATTTTCACTTCATAACTGTACATAGAAAATTCCCCTATTCTCCTTTACGTCTTCCCCCATTATAACGATTACCGTTCCCTCCTGACAAATATACGTTACGCCTCAAGTCTTATAAAAAATAATACTGAAGAGTATAGGATTAGGAAACGTTTTACCATACACTAGAAATAGATAATACGAATGGAGTTGGGGTCACAATGAAATATTTAGGAATGGGGTTATTTTTACTCATTGCCCTTTTTACTATTTACAATTTAATTATTAATGCAAGTTGGTCTTTTGGGAATAGCAAATCGGATGAGGTTGCCGTAACGGATTCCATCAATACGATTACGATAGAGGGTTCAAGCTCCAGTATCGAAGTTGTCACGGAAGACCGAAGTAGTGTCAAAGCAGAACTTGAAGGTAAAGGTGACGTGCTTGTTGAGAAGAAAGGAAAAACAATTGCTGTGGAATACAAACCGCCAACGTTTCGATTTATTTCTTTTGGTCGCCAAAAAATAACCGTTTATATTCCAGAGTCGTTTAATAAAACGATGGAGTTTGATATCGGTTCTGGGAATGTGAACTTTGAAGGAAGTGCAAGTAACCCAATTGTTTTAGAAGAGTTACAATTAGATATTCGTTCTGGGAATGCCAAGCTCGAGCATATTCAAGCAAAAATGTTGGATAGCGATCTTTCTTCCGGAAATGTAACGATTCGCAATGTAACAGTTGAAGACGGAAGCTTTGACGTTCGTTCAGGAAATACGACGATTCGTAACATTGTTGGATCCTTTACGGCAAATGTATCGTCTGGAAATTTACAAGTGTCTGTGGATGAACTGACCGGTGATGTCAAAATGCAAGTAAGTTCCGGTAGAGCAACTCTCCAATTACCGAAAGATGCGGACTTTACGCTTAACGGTTCGATTAGTAGTGGCCATATTAATACAGGCTTCCCTTTTGATCAAATAGACGAGGACCGTCGCTCTGTAGAAGCTTCTCACGGGGATGGAACACATTCGATTGAACTGAAGGTTTCGAGTGGAAGCATTAAAGTTCATTGATAGAAAACTTGTAACTTTTTCCTGCCCACCTACGTCCAATGAAAAAAAGAGAAGGTGGGCATTTTTATGAAAAAATTTGTAGTCCTTATCGTTTTTCTTATACTCGTTGGATGTTCGTCTGGGATTTCTCCTGTTGATGAAAGTATTGATGAAGTTGATTCACCTAAATACCCTGGTAGTGTGATTGTAAATGAAGTGACATATCCGATGGAACCCGGCGGCTATAGGTGGGAGAGAAAAACTTTGAGCGGTACAGAGGTCGTTATGACCGATGCAGCGTCTCCAAACCAAATTGCAGAAAGCATGGAACCTATTCAAGTGAAAAAAGGAGAAACGATTTCTTTTCAATTTGAAAAAGAAGAGGCAAATTTAACCGTATATCTTTGGTCCGAGACGGAGAGGTTAAATGAAGTAGAGCTAACGCACAATACTTTTCATATCCCTGATGAAACTGGGTACTATATTTATGAAGTAGTGGCACAGTGGAGAAATGGCGAGGTTTCGTATACATTTACTTGCGAAGTAAAGGACTGACGTGTTTGTCAGTCCTCACTGTTAATTTTGAATTAGCATTAACGGATCAGGTATTGTTGTGGGTTCATTTAACTCGTCTAGGCTTTTAAATTCATACCCTTCTTTTCGAAGATCATCAATGACTTTACCTAATGCTTCGGCGTTATCTTTAGAAACCGTATGGAGTAAAATAATCGCTCCAGGATGGATTTGCTTCATAATATTGTCATACGCGTACTTCCATCCTTTTTGTTGATCCGTTTTCCAATCAACAAAAGCTAGCGACCAAAAAATGTGTTGATATCCTTCGTCTTTAGCGATTGCCATCGTACGTTCACTAAAAATGCCTCTTGGTGGTCGAACGTAACGCATTTCTTTAATTCCAGTAATTTTTTCATACTCATCTTTTACCATTTGTAACTCTTTTTTCACCCGAACGTCATTCGCTGTCGTTAAATCAGGGTGATGCCATGAGTGATTGCCAACAATATGCCCTTCTCTCGCCATACGACGAACTAATTCTGGTTGGTCTTTTAAATAATAACCTGTTACAAAAAACGTTGCCGGTACTTTCTTTTCCTTTAACACATCAAGCACTTGCGACGTATACCCATTTTCATAACCGTTATCAAACGTTAAATAAATCTCTTTCTTCGATGTATCCCCTAAATATTTCGCACCATATTTCTTCAAAAGTTCATTATATTGTTTCCCAGCATCAGGCGGCTCGTGATTTTGACTTCGTTTGAACCCCCAATGAATGGACGTATTCGAATAAGCTGTTGCAGCAGTAATATTAGGAAGAAAAGTTGATAAAAACAAACAGCTGATCAAAAGGAAACCTAACATCCCTTTCCGCATGTTCATTCCTCCTTTACATTTATTTTATCTACCTCTAGTTTCCGTTACCAATGTTTCATAAATACTCTGCAGTGTTTTCCATTTTTGTGGGACACGGGGATGGGACAAGGGGACAGGTCCCTCGTCCACACATTTACTGGAAATTTTATAATTATTTGTCATATCAGATGCCTGAAATCATTATCATAATGACCAAAAACTCGCTAAATTTTGGCGAGTTTTTCTTTTCAATAGATAGACCTAATCATCAAAATTTTCAATACAATATATGGAAACCGTGATACAATGAGGTTAATTAAACATTATTTAATGTCATCATACTTGTCAGTAAAGCTATATGTATGGGGAGAATCTTATAATGCTAATGATCGAAAGAAATATAAAGGGTAAATCATATAAACAATTAATAGACATTTTATCAACGAATTGTAATCGTTTTGCATTTGTAGAAAACAGACAGATGATGGATATTGAAGAAGATCGTCTTACATATATTGATACATTAATTTCCGATATCGCTGAACATCTAATCGAAAGAAAAATTCAACAAGAATGGGAAACAACAAAGCTTCGTGAGGACACAGCATATGTTTATTATTTTTATTTAAATAATGCGACAAAGCTATTCTTAAAAGAACGTAGCAATTCTGTTTTCGATTGGCTTAACCCTGAATTACCCGAAGACTTAATGTTTTATCATAACGAGAAATGTTTATTTGCTTCATGTTCACATGAAAGATATTTTATGGTTGATGAAACTATATGGGATAGCTTGAAGTAAACAAGAGCGTTTTGTTACAACTATAATTTCGTTTGTTGCAACGTTTAGAAATGACTTAACTTTAGTCGGAGAAGGTAAGTTTTTTTACTGGCAGCACCGTCAAATTTTATTAGTTTCTCACTTTGGTTTACCTATAAACACAAATGGAATGGAGGGTTTTGAAGATGGGACATACGACTGCCTATTTTTTTATTATTGTATTTGCACTTATTTTATTATTTGTCATATCTTTTTCAATGTTTATACGGAGGATACTAATAAATTCTTCCATACGAGCTAATAATTCCAATGCGATTGCTAAAAAACTTGATAAGCTAATTGAACAGAACGAGAAAATTGTGTCCTTGTTGGAAAAGAAGGATTGAGTTTTCTTTAAGAAGAAGCAAAGCTTTCTCTTGGTGAAAAATTTACTTTAGAAATGCTTCAATGGCTGTTTTTGAAGCATAAAATTAAAAATTTGTTTAAGATTGGGTGTTGGTCATAATGGATAGATTCTTATATCTCTTTGGTATTGTAGTATTTTTCTTTAGTTTTATTTTTTTCGTAATGAATTTTTTTACTGGATATGATGGAACAGCTATAATTTTCTCTGTACTCGCAATGCTTAATGCAAGTATTGCAATCGGTGTTTCTGAAATTTTAACAAGAACTAAAAAATTAAAATGAAATTTTCCTCTTCAGTTATTGTACCAACGAGACAGGTTAGTTTAAGCAAAATCCTAAAAATTATGATGAGGTGTTTGTTTGTGTAATTTTAACTATAATATAGTGACAGATAGATTAATAATAAGGCCATATATCAAAGGAGATTTTTCAAATTGGTTAACCCAATTTAATAATAGATTGCCTTCACAGCACAAATATGATGACGGTAAAATAGATATGAGCATTTGCACTAAAGAATGGTTTGGAGAATTGTTAAATAACCAGCAACAGATGGCTTTGGATGACAAAGTATATGTATTTGGTATATTTCGAATAGAAGATAATGCTCATTTAGGTGCAATAGATTTCTCTACAATTATGAGGGATGATTTTCAATGGGCAAGATTAGGTTATACAATTCATAACCAATTTTGGAGACAAGGTTTTGGAAAGGAAGCTGTAAAAGCAGCAATAATTCTTGCTTTTAATAAGCTAAACTTTCACCGTATAGAAGCACACATTAATCTCGATAATACTCCTTCGATAAAATTAGCCGAAAGTGTTGGAATGCAATTTGAATGTATAAGAAAAGGTTTTATCTATGAATTTGATGAATGGACTGATAACTTAATTTACTATATAAATTCAAAATAATTTTTATTGAAAAACGTATGCTTTAGTACAATAAGCAACACTAATTCCAAAAATGAAAAACGCCCTAAAGCAAAGGGCGTAGTATTCGTTTATTAACCCCTCAATTATTAAGATCAAAAAGACCTGGGGCATGCTCATTTGGCATATCTGGCATTTCCGGAACTGGATAGCCTTGTGGTGGATCAATGACTGCCAACTCTCCGCCATTTCTGCTTGGAGTTGTCCCCTGAAAGATTTCACCAATTCTCGTATCATCTAGGCGGAAGTTGAATTGGGCATTATGGAAGCCCATTTCTACATATTTACGACATTCTGGATATTTGTTTAAATCATAGTTGGGAATCGGAAATAGCTTTCCCCAATCGACACCTAATGTTTCTAATGCTTTAGCAAATGCATTTTGATGGGCATTATCACGTACAATTAAGAAAGCGATTGTTTCCCTTAGCGTTTTATTGCTGCTCATCTCGTAAATTCTCGACTTCTGAAGAACACCGGTCGACTCTAGCACAACATTATTAAGTAAATTTGCCACAAGGTTTCCATGGTCATATACCCATGAACCATTCCATGGATTGCCACCTGCATCAACCGGCAGTGAAGCTTTAGCTCCCATAATATAATGGTGAGGGTTTGCGCCAGACTGTATAACATCATCTAATGGAGCCGCATCAGATGCCTGGTTTCCTGGCATATCCCCTCCCGATTCGTTTAAAAGTTGGTTAATTGTCGTTTGAACGAGCTCTACATGACTAAGTTCTTCTAGAAATATTCCTCGGATTAGGTCACGATATTGTTTCGCTTTCCCCCTGAAATTTGCACTTTGGAATGAGAATTGCATCAAAGTTCTCATTTCACCAAATTGCCCTCCAAGTGCTTCCTGAAGAACTTTTGCCGCATGAGGATCTGGTTTATCAGGCACAATCATATTAATTAAATCTTCTTTATAAAAATACATATTATCTACCATCCACCTTTCAATTAATTCTTATTTATATTGCCAAAAAGGAAGGGTTAATATTTCATGAAGATATAGGTAAACGTTATATCTTGATTCAACAGGACAGGTTTGTTGAATTGTCATATACAGACTGGTATGCTGAAAAATGACGTTTTTATGTTTATGTCTGTTAATTAAGCTGATTGGAGAGTTTATAATGGGAAATACAGATAAGTTTGAAATGATAGCTAATAAATATGACACACCTGAAAGAATCGAAATTGCAAATGTATGCTCAGATGCCATCCGCAATCATTTAGTTGACGCTAAAAGTAAATCTGCAATCGATTTTGGGTGTGGAACTGGGCTTGTCGGAATGAGTTTGTTAAACGAGTTTCATTCTGTACTTTTTCTTGATTCGTCACAAAATATGATCAATGAAATAGAACAAAAAATAGCTGATTTTAATATTCATAATGCAGATACACTATGCTTTGATATTGAAAAGGAAAGACCGACTGATTTACAAGCTGACTATATATTTATGGCTCAGGTTTTACTTCATATTCCTGATGTTGAATTTGTTTTATCAAGACTGTTTGATGTTCTGAATGAAGGTGGACATCTACTAATAGTGGATTTTAATAAAAATGAAAAAGTTGTTTCAGATATTGTTCATTACGGATTTAATCTAGAAGAGTTAGCAGACAAGATGACTAAAATCGGGTATAGGGACATTCAATTCAAAACTTTTTATACTGGAAATAACCTATTCATGGGACAAGATGCATCTATGTTTATTCTTGATGCAAAAAAGGGAAATCGATAAAGAATAAAATTTACGGTTAAAAACAACACAGCGAACGAGTAAAGGAGTTAGTGTTGAAATAACAGAGAGCGTTTCTTCAAGAAGGAGAAATGCTTTTTTTGTGGAAGTTATTGTACTAACTGGGAGAAGAGTTAAAATGGTAGTGTCAAAAGTTCTATGAAAAACTAGCACGGTTCATACTACCTACCATTTATTAGGTGGAATTGCTCGCTATCGCTCTTGACAAACACACCAATGGTTTATTCGGAGGTCAATCAAGGGCGAAGGGAACAAAAGAAGGCATGCTAAATAAACCCTTGACTCTTTCCATTTTAAACCATTGGTAAGTTCGGTTTGTCAAGAGTTCGCTTCGCCGATAGCTGAATAGGGCTCAGCTAAACAAAAGTTAGGCTGACTGTTGTTGAATCCAGTCCTGGGCTAATCCAATAAGGGCTGTCCATCTCGCTGGCATGGTTGGTAGCTTTTCTAATTCTGGAATTGTTACTGGCACTTTACCTTCAAGTGAAGAATGTGGGCGCAAGAAGTTAAAGTAAGCCACAAACAATGTCACAAAAGAAACAGAACCTTGTTCAGAACCAAAGCCGTGTGTCGATCGATAATTTCCTTTAAACGTGCGATTTAGTCTCTCGATGATTTGCTTGAGAGGTCGATACTCTCTGGAGACATCATCTTCATTTGTTAGCCCGATGACCTGTTTTACGTCAAACGATATGTGGTTTTCTGCGAAGAAATGCTGTGCCAACAAGTAAATAGGGTTACCATCTACTACAAATTGTAGGTTTTCGGGTATTTCTTTCAGCTTCACTAGTACTTCATCAATCGCTCGTATTGCTGTTGCGGTGTCGCGATTTGGTGACACTGGATACGAAAGAATGACTTTCTTGACCGCATCAAAAAAGAAAAACAGATAATGCCAACGACCGTTGACCCGGATGTACGTTTCATCCCCACAGAATTGATCCGACAGCTCATACGGAAAGTAGTCAATATAAGGCTTGAGCCATAATGCGACGCTGTTTTCGTAGTTTAGGATACTTTGATGGGAGACAGACACGCCGTGAATATCCTTCATGATCGCTGCCGTTTTACGGGCCGATAATCCGTAATTGACATGGTACGTCAAGATGAGCCCAAGTGTATGCGGTGAAACATACAATCTTGATAAATCGACTTTTGGCTGCTTTGGTGATTGTTTGGATAACGGTTGATAGTCGATGTGGAACTTCCGGTAAATGTAGCGAACTTTCAGCGATTGTGGATCTTCTTTAAACTGTTTTTTCTCTTTTTTAGTCATGGCATTCAAGTTCTTTTGATAATAAGAACAACGATCATTTTTACACTTAAACACGTGAAAATCTTTTCGTTCTTTAATTTTTTCTAGCGTTTTAAGACAGTGAGGACACTTAAGGATGGCCTCTTTCTGATAACGACTCTTTTTATTGAAAACACACGCACACACCTTACATTGATATTGTCCTTTTCCTCCGTTGTTTGCGTACAGATACGCAGAAGGAGCACCACACTTCGGACAACATAATGTAGACGGTACAGGTGTAGAATTCGATCGACGCTGTACTGGTTTTAACGGTTTCCCTTTGGAATGAAGGTGTTCCGCTAATAAAAGTTGATAATTGAGCATTTTAGGTTTTTCAATGATAGGTAAATCATCAATTTGAAGCTTTCGATAAGGCTGATTAACAGGAGCTTCTTTTGGTTTATCGAACATGCTTTTTCCAATCAATAGAGTGAGCAAAGTTCGAATAATTTGTTCTTGATAGTTTATAAAAGTTAATAAATAGGTTATAATTTGTGGGTACAAATTGTCACTTCCTTTTCTGGAATTGGGTGTGTGGTAACCTCAATTATCTACAGAAATCAGGGGGTGGCAATTTTTTTGCTTATAAAGCCCTCTAATATAGGATTTAATAACCTATTTCTATATAAAGTTTTGACAATACGGTTAAAATAGGGGGCGTAAATTTATGAAAAGAACCGTAATTGGCGGATTTATAATGTTAGGTGGATTATTAACCACATTAACAATTATTTTATGTGGAACTATATATGCAATTCATATTACGGCATGGTCTGGTAAATCAAAGTTATGGCATGCAATCTTTGGAGCGAAACAATTTGGAAATGAAGTTGTACAGTCATTGTTCTTAGGATTTCCATTCATATTAGGAGTGATTTTTACACTTATAGGTCTAGTTATTTTAGGAATCGAATATTATAAAACTATCGAAAAGCAAGGTTAAGTAAATTTTTTGGTTCCAACTAAATTTACCTAATAGATTAACATTTTTTACTGTTCAACTTACGGGGCATGTTAGTGAAACGAAGAAAAAAAGTGAATGCGAATAGAATTATGTAAGATAATCAATATGAGGCGTGATTTTTAATGATGAAAACCGATTTGTATGAAGCCTGTAAAATAAAAGCGTTTATTTTTATAGAAAAGCGGCTGATTTTACTGATGTTTATTGCATTCATGACGGGTTGTTCAATAGAAAATTTTGACCCAAAACCTCCTCACACAACAGGGTATATTCTCGAAGTAGATGGGAAAGGTTTATTGGTTGCAGAACGTATATCTTCTAAAGAATTTGATGAAATAAAAGATATTCCAATTGAAGAGTTGATGGATAGAAACCTCTCCTTACTTTATATAACTTACGATGATTTAAAGGGTTTAAAGTAGGTAATGAGGTCGACATTTGGTTGGATGGCGAAGAGATTGAAGCAAGTTATCCAGGTAAAGCCAAGGCGGTGAAAATTGAGTTAAGAAAGTGAATTTCAAAAAACAAATGGAACCTCCAAATTCGCGGAAGTTCCATTTGTTAATTTTTATTTAAATACCGGCTCTTTAAATTGCTCTAGCTTTTCTAATGAAGATTTTTCTACATCTTCATGTAAGCTATTACCGTGAGAGTCCATTGTCACAACTGCTGTGAAGTCTTCTACATTTAAATGCCACATTGCTTCCGGGATACCGAATTTCATTAAGTCTACTCCGTCTACCCCTTTAATACAATCTGCATAATATTGTGCCGCTCCACCGATTGCATTTAAGTATACACCGCCGTGTTCTTTTAAGGCAGCTAGCGTTTTCGCACCCATACCACCTTTTCCGATAACGGCACGGATACCGAACTTCTTCATAATATCACCTTGGTAAGGCTCCTCACGAATACTTGTCGTTGGGCCAGCTGCTTTTACGTGCCAGTTTCCATCTTCGTCTTTCATCATAACTGGTCCACAGTGGTAAATGATTTGACCATTTAAATCAACAGGTGCGTCGTTATCCATTAAATATTTATGAATCGCGTCACGGCCAGTGTACATTCTACCTGTAATGCGTACAACGTCCCCTACTTTAAGCTCGCGAATTTGTTCTTCTGTTATCGGAGCAGTTAACACTACTTCACGTGAATCTTTCTTATCAGAAGCCTCTTCCACTTGCTCATCTTTAAAGTCAATCATGTCGCCATCTTGGTATAACCATTCCATAATTTCGCCTGTTTCCGGATTAATTTTCATCCCTAAGCGACGGAATGCCCAACAGTTGTACGCAACAGATACGAAGAAGCTTGCTGGAATACGGTTCATGACGCCAACTTTACAGCCTAGTAACGTCGTTTCTCCACCGAAGCCCATTGTTCCGATTCCTAGTTTGTTTGCATTTTCCATTACGTACTCTTCTAATTGACGAAGCTCTTCTACTGGATTTGTATCATCGTTGCTGCGGAATAATTGCTCTTTCGCAAGCTCGTAACCAGATGTACGGTCTCCACCAATTCCAACTCCGATGAATCCAGCACTACAACCTTGTCCTTGTGCTTGATAAACTGAGTGCATAATACATTTGCGAATGCCGTCTAAGTCACGACCAGCACGTCCAAGTCCTTCTAGCTCAGTCGGTAAGCTATATTGAATGTTTTTATTTTCACAACCGCCACCTTTTAGAATAAGGCGAGCATCGATGTAATCTTCTTCCCATTGTTCGAATTTAATAACAGGAGTTCCTGGTCCTAAGTTATCTCCACTGTTATCTCCTGTTAAAGAATCAACCGAGTTTGGACGTAGTTTCCCATGTTTTGTTGCTTCTGCCATTGCTTTATAAATGGCGTCTTTTATTTTTAATTGGTTTACGCCAACTGGTGTTTTAATTTTGAAAGTTGGTAAACCTGTGTCCTGACAAATTGGTGATACGTTTTCATCAGCCATTTTAATATTATTTGTGATCGTCGCTAGTGACATTGCAGCGCGTGTTCCAGCACTTTCGCTCAACTTTGCTTTTGCAATCGCACGACGAACATCTTTCGGTAATTTCGTAGATGTTTCAACAACTAGCTCATACAAGCTGCCTAATATTTTTTCCATTTTAAAAATTCCTCTCCTATCCCCGTATATAGTGAGTATTTTATATATAAATAATTGTACAATAATTATTATACTGCTAATTACGGATTGGGGAAAGGAATTTGTAACCGTCTACAAATTACTGTGCTGATTGCCTGCTCTTTTATTCCATTGGGGTCTTTTTATCGGCCAACTGGAGTTTGTTTTGTGCCAACTGAGTCGCTTTTTCGGCCAACCGGAGTTCCTTTTCCGCCAACTGAATTGCTTTTTCAGCCAACTGGAAGTCCTTTTACGCCAACTGAATCAATTTTCCGGCCAACTGGAAGTCCTTTTCCGCCAACCGAATCGTTTTTTCGGCCAACTGCTCTTCCTTTCGCGCCAACAACCCCCGCTTTTCGGCCAACCCGACTTTCCATTGCGTCAACCAGCACCCTTTTTCAACCATTGAACTTCATTAATATCAAATTGTCAGGCTAATCCACCATACTTACTCCTTACCGAATAAAATAAAAAAAGTCCAAAAAGTCAGCCGCTACTGATTTTTGGACAGTCCCTAAGTTTACCACTCTTTTTTAAATTGATTATACTTCACTTCTAAGTCATCTAACATTTCAATTAATCGATCGATGTCTTCTACCTCAGTTGATTCAGGATCCATTGAGTCGATTACCTCTAGGAACATATTTAATCGATTTTTTAAGTATGATACTTGATCGTCTTTGTTATGTGTTGCCTTACCCATTGTTTTGACCGCTCCTTTCTTTCTTAGTTAATAGTACTGAAACCGTTTGTTCGTTGCAAGTGTTCGTAAAATTCACGGTCTAATTCGTTCACTTTCATGATACAATGAAGAGTAATTTTGTTTTAGAAGGAGTTTAATATAAATGAAAACGAAAGCACCTTTACAAGCTATTACTCCAAGCTTTGACCCTTGGGAAGCTTATTTAGATGTAGAACAATACGGCAAAATGACACTAACGAACGTTGAATTTACGACTACTACTATTTGTAACATGCGTTGTGAGCATTGTGCAGTTGGTTATACGTTACAGCCGAAAGACCCTGATGCACTTCCGTTAGAGTTGTTAATACGCCGATTAGAGGAAATTCCTCACCTGCGTTCTATTAGTATAACGGGTGGAGAACCGATGCTCTCTAAAAAATCCGTTACTGATTACGTCGTGCCTCTGTTAAAGTATGCCCATGAAAGAGGGGTTCGCACTCAAATAAACTCAAATTTAACGTTAGATCTTGCTCGTTACGAACTAATCGTTCCTTACCTTGACGTTTTGCATATTTCTCATAACTGGGGAACTATCGATGATTTCGTCGAAGGTGGTTTCGCGATGATGGAGAGAAAACCTTCCTATGAACAGCGGGCGAAATACTTCCAAAGAATGATTGATAACTCGAAAGCATTAACAAAAGCTGGAGTTATTGTTTCCGCCGAAACGATGTTGAATAAGCGAACATTACCTCATATCGAAAACATTCATAAACAAATTGTGGAAGAAATGAATTGTCAGCGTCATGAGGTGCACCCTATGTACCCTAGTGATTTCGCAAGCAACTTGGAAGTACTTTCATTAGAAGAAATGCGCGACGCTATCCATCGTTTATTAGACATTCGCGACGAAAATGTGTGGATGCTTTTCGGTACGTTGCCGTTTTATGCTTGTAGCTCTAACGAGGAAGATTTAGCTCTTTTGAAAAAACTGTACGCAGCGAAAAATGTGACGGTTCGTAATGACCCAGACGGTCGCTCTCGACTTAACGTGAACATTTTTAACGGGGATATTATCGTCACTGACTTTGGTGATACACCAGCGCTTGGAAATATCCGAACTACTTCTCTTCCTGAAGCTTATAACAAATGGAACGAAAGTAATATCGCTAAACAGTTAAGCTGTCATTGTCCAGCTGTTCAATGTTTAGGACCGAATATATTAGTAAAAAATGCGTATTATCCAAACGTTGATTTTTCTACAAAGAGCGCAGTTTTATCAAAATAAAAACAGAGTCTCTCAACCTTTATTCTGGGTTGGAAGACTCTTTTTTCTTATCTAGGTCGGTCGCTTGCAGCAAAAATGAATGATGCGTGATCTTGGATAGGAATCCATGCACCAATTCCTTGAGAAGTTACATTTTTCACAACAATTGCTTTTTTACTACCTTTTAGCTCTAAATAGACTTCCCCATATGTTACTTTTCCTTTTTCATTTACAGCTGGAGAATACGCATATAAATAGCCAAGTTTATTAACGGGAACGTTATACACCTGGTCTTTTTTCGTGCCTGCTCCAATAATTGTGCTGAAGGATAATGGTAACTTCGTTTTTTCCATCGCTTTTAACATCATCATTTGTTTCACTTCGCCATCGCTTGCGACTTTAGAGGTTAAACCGCCTTTAATATGCTTTTGTGCTTCTTGACGATATTTCATTTGAACCGGTGCTTTTCCACCGCGATTATCAATGTAGTTCGTGTTGATTTTTTGGTATTCCCAGTTTACGTTCGTCTCTGCCGAATCGTAATAGAGCGGCCATTGTCCTAAATAAATGGTTGCTCTGTACCCTAACGCTACAGGCGAAGGAGAAATATTTGATTCGTTTAACATTTTAATGAGCTGTGGATTTTCAATTTTCACGTTAGAAGAATCAATTAGTTCTTGTGTTAATTCACTAGGCTGTAAATACGGAATATCCTCCGTTGGGTTTGGGTACGTATTTTCTTTTGAAATATCGAGCACGGAGCTTGGTATTTGAACTTTTCCTTGCTGCTTATCTTCTTGCCCTTTCTCTGCCGAATGAGCTGATGGAGCGATAATAAACATTAACATAAAAACGAGCATTACTTTGAAGAGTCTCACGTTGCTAAACTCCTTTCACTAGCCTTTTTATTTTGTTTGCTTTTATTTTTTTCGAATAGAAGGAATATTATCCACGTTCGGCATAAAAAATTAGTTGGAGGAAAGTAGTCTAGTGTATTTTGCAAAACTACTCTTGGGGTTAGACTTTCTTTTTCTAGATAAATTTCACTTTCTGTTTAACTCAACTGGGGTTCTGTTCAACAACCTGGGTTTTCTATTCAACATCCGCTCCGTTCTGGACAACTGCTTCAAATTTGAAGTTACATCTCCCAGCCCATTTCACTTTCTGTTCAACTCAACTGGATTTCTGTTCAACAACTTGAGGCTTCTGTTCAACATCCGATCCGTTCTAGACAACTGCTCCAAATTTGGAGATACATTACCCAACCGATTTCACTTTCTGTTCAACTCAACAGTATTTCTGTCCAACAACTTGGCGGTTCTGGTCAACATCCGCTCCGTTCTGGACAACTGCTTCTAATTTGAAGTTACATCTCCCAGCCCATTTCACTTTCTGTTCAACTCAACATGATTTCTGTTCAACAACTTGGGAATTCTGTTCAACATGCGCTCCATTCTGGACAACTACTTCTTGTTCGGAGTTACAGCTCCCAGCCGATTTCTCTTTCTGTTCAACTCAACAGCATTTCTGTACAACAACTTGAGGGTTCTGTTCAACATGCCCTCCGTTCTGAACAACTACTCCTACTCAAACACAAAAAAGACCATATAAAAATATGGCCGCATATATGGAATATTTAATTAGTTTTCACCTGGGAAAAGGACGGCTAAAACAATAACATCCTTTTCTACCAATTTGTAATAGACTCTAAATTTCTTTACTACAACTCTTGAGATACCTTATATTTACCATATTCTTCTGTATACAATTTACCTATTACATTATTTTGCAGTAGTTCTTCGGTTTCTAAGATAAACTGAGAAATAAAATCAAGCGTTTCTTCTGGTGTAAACCTTTCACTTCTAAACGAAGTTAGTTTTTCCTTAACAGCAGGGGACCAAATAATATTTCGACCAATCATTACATAAAATCCTTTTTAGTAAGTGATTTTAATAACTCTGTCGTAGTCATACCACGCCCATTTTCGTACTGTTCCATACTCTCCTTTAACATAAGCTCGAGTTCAGGATTTTCTTCTGATTCAACCTTTATGGTTTTTTTATCTTCTTCTTGTAGGACAAGAGTAAATTTCCCTTTACCTGGAATAGAAAACTGAAATACAGAATTTTCACTATTCATATTAGCAATATGATTCATCAGTTCTTCGGAAGAATGTATTTTCCCCATAAAAATCACCACCATTATAATTCTTTCTATTATAATAACATATTGATTTCATGTAATATACTACAGATTATCCCCAAAGCGCTCTGTTTCACTGCTTAATATGCAAAAATAAAACACGAGAGATCCTCACCCCTCGTGCATCCATTTCCCATATAGTTTTTCCATTGTCGGAAAGAACAATTGAATGATTGGTCCTACTCCAAACGTAACGATAATAGTCCCTAATCCAATTGGGCCGCCGAAGATTAAAGCAAGTACTAGTGCAATTAATTCGCCTGTCATTTTTGCTGTCATTAGCTTAAATCCAAGTCGGTCTTGTAGTGCCAACATTAAGTTATCGATTGGGATAACTGGGAATTTCGCCTGTAAATACGTTGCAATTCCAAGGCTCAGTAACGTCATACCGGCAAGTAAAACGAGCAATTTGAATAGGAAGCCCGTTGGTTCTAAGTTGGACAACATATATAGCCAAAAATCAATAAACGATCCGACTAAAAAGATCGTAATGACTGCTAAATAATCAGGTTTATGTTTTCTTAAGAAAGCATTAACTACAATTAAAATAATACCTACGATAAATACCCAACTACCAACCGTTAGGCCGATTCTAATTGAGAGACCAACGTTTAACGCGTCCCACGCTCCTGCACCTAAATCTGACACAATCGTTAAACTAACGCCAAACGATAAAATGAGTAATCCTATTAAGTAAAAAACAGCTCTTTTTAACATGTGTATCTCCTTCTTGTTATACCTTGTCCTACTATTGTAAACAAAAAATATCTCATTTATGAAAAAAACTTTAAATTTATCAGAATATTTACAACTGTCCAACTATATAGTATAGTATACTTAAAGTGAGGGAGGGATATAGAGTAACTACAACCTTGAAAGGAGGTAGCATTACTCCGAACATCAGTTAACCTTTTAAAAGTTAAGTTCCTACTATCCTTCAGTGTAATACTTAAGAAATTTAATTTTTCACATTGTCCTATGTTCTTGAAGACTCTAGCGGCTTCCCCCCGCGGAGTCTTTTCTTTTTTTTGAAACTTAATTTATTCTACTATTTCAAATGATTCCGTTACTTCGATGCTATTGATAACAGATTGGACCATTGGACAGTTTTTTCGAGCAAGTTCCATTGCTTGCTCTACATGTTTTTCAGGCAAATTCTCACCTTTAATAATATAGTGCAAGTGGATTTTTTCAAGTCGATTTGCCTCCTGCTCGTTTCGTTCCACCTTTGTATGTATATGCATATCTTTTACGGTTAGACGCTTTTTTTGAAGTATTTTTCGCAAGACCCCTCCGCTACATACTGCAATGGATGAAACCATTAACTGGTATGGTCGAAAGCCGAACTGCTCATCACCTGATACGTGAAGTTCCCCATAAGGTAAATCAGCCAAGAATCCTCCGTCTTTCATTTTAAATTCCATCATTATCCCTCCTATTCTCTCTTCATTCAATTATATTACAATTACTTTTTAGTTACTTCTTTCTAGCTTGAACTAATTGATGAAAAACTCTTGTTTTGTCTACATTTTACAGTTAACATCTATTATGGTGTAAAGATAATATTATATCTTAATTAACAGCATAATTCTACAATTGTCGACAACAGGCAATTTCGTATATGTAGGAGGGTTTTATGAATCGGTTTCGGTTTTGGATTTTAGTTAGTATTGTTGCAATATCCGGTTTTAGTCAAGGGATGCTACTGCCACTTATTGCGATTATTTTTGAAAATGCAGGCGTATCTTCCTTTTTAAACGGAGTAAATGCAACTGCTTTATATATTGGAGTACTTCTCGCTTCTCCTTTTATGGAACAACCTTTACGGAAGTACGGTTATAAACCAGTCATTATTATTGGTGGCTTGCTCGTATTTCTTTCTCTTGCGATGTTTCCACTCTGGAAAACGTTTTGGTTTTGGTTCGTGTTACGACTATTAATTGGAATCGGTGATCACGCCCTCCATTTCGCAACGCAAACTTGGATTACTGCTTTTTCACCCGAACATCGCCGTGGTAGAAACATCTCTCTTTATGGGCTTTTCTTCGGAATAGGATTTGCTGCTGGGCCGTTAATGACTCCTTTAGTACAAATTAATGAGGCATTACCGTTTATCGTCTCGTCTGTTCTTTGTTTAATCGGTTGGGCGTTTGTATTCTTCCTGCACAACGATTATCCAGAACAAGATATTGAGATGAACTCGTTTTTCCATACGTTGAAAAGGTTTAAACTAGCATGGAAATATGGATGGATCGCGTTTCTTCCCCCGCTCACGTATGGGTTTTTAGAAGCTTCATTGAATGGTAGTTTTCCAGTTTATGCGCTCCGAATAGGGTTCGAAGTAAGCAATGTTTCCATTATATTAGCTGCCTTTGCAATTGGAGGAATTGTTTTTCAGCTGCCACTCGGGATGTTAAGTGATAAATGGGGACGGAAAAACATTCTTGTCGCTGTATTCCTTTTAGGATTTATCACCTTTACAACAGCGGGATTTTTAGAAGGCTACTTTTTCGGTCTTGCCATTACTATCTTTCTAGCCGGTATGTTTGTTGGCTCGACTTTTTCATTAGGGATAGCATACATGACCGATCTTATGCCTAAAAACTTATTACCAACCGGAAATTTAATGTGTGGGATCTTTTTCAGTTTTGGAAGCTTACTAGGTCCTATTCTCGGTGGATTGTTCATTCAACTGTTTGAAGGAATTAGTTTCTTTACCATTATTAGTACGTTATTTTTAGTCATCACTATACTTCTCATCACAAAAGGAAAAAAATCTTTAGTTGGGAAAACGGCTTAAAAGTAGTGACATAACGAGCTGTTGTTGTTTATAATAAAGGTAACTAAAAAATTAAATAATCTAAAAAAGAAAAGCTATAATGCTGCTATCGTAACCCGATGGCAGCTTTCGTCGTTTTATAGGGGAAGTGACGTTGATAATCATTAGCAAGAAGAAAAGCGGAGGTAGGTCGTTGGGTTTTTATAAAATAAAAAATAACTAGCTTTTTCCCTTGACTTAATTTATAATAATTACTATATTATAATTATTATAAATAAGAGCATCACTGTAAAATACAATCTATTAATCTTATACTAAGGAGCGTGGAAAAGGATGAATGCTGAAACGAAGCAAATGACTACACCTATTGCGATGAACAATGAAGAAAAAGTTAGCTTAATAGAAAAAGGGAAACAACATATTGAATTACTATTTGCCATTATTTCAGGTGTACTTATTTTAGTTGGTTGGTTATTAATGAACGTTGAGCTTACAGCCGTTTCCGTACCTATATTTATTTTAGCTTATGTTATTGGTGGCTTCTTCAAAGCGAAGGAAGGCATTGAAGATACAATTGCAGAAAAAGAATTGAATGTTGAAATGTTGATGATCTTTGCGGCGATTGGTGCTGCTATTATCGGGTATTGGATGGAAGGAGCTATCCTCATTTTCATTTTTGCATTAAGTGGTGCACTAGAAACGTACACGATGAACCGAAGCAATCGTGAAATATCTGCGCTAATGGACATTCAACCTGAAGAAGCATTGCGTATTGTTGGTGGTCGTGAAGAAAAAGTTCACATCTCTGAATTACAAATTGGCGATACGATTTTAGTAAAGCCTGGTGAGAGAATTCCAGCTGATGGCGCGATCCTTCAAGGAACTTCAAACATTGATGAAGCTGCTATTACTGGAGAGTCGATGCCACTAAGTAAAAAAGAACAAGATATTGTTTATGCAGGAACGATGAATTTAAATGGTTCGATTACAGTGGAAGTAAAAAAACGAGCAAACGAAACTCTTTTCCAAAAAATCATTAACCTTGTCCAAAACGCTCAAAGTGAAAAATCCCCTTCTCAACAGTTTATTGAACGTTTTGAAGGTCCTTACGTAAAAATCGTTCTAATCGTTGTCGGACTTATGATGTTTTTACCTGTTCTACTTCTAAGTTGGAGTTGGAACGAAACGTTTTATCGCGCGATGATATTACTCGTTGTTGCCTCACCGTGTGCCTTAGTTGCATCTGTTATGCCAGCAACTCTTTCAGCTATCTCTAACGGTGCTAGAAAAGGTATTTTGTTCAAAGGTGGCGTTCACTTAGAGAACTTAAGTAACCTACAAGCGATTGCTTTTGATAAAACTGGAACGTTAACGAAAGGGAAGCCTGAAGTTACCGATGTTATTGTTCGGGACGATTGGACAAAAGAAGATTTCCTATACACGGTTGGCTCGATTGAAAGCCATTCAAACCATCCGTTAGCACAAGCGATTACGGCGTATGCGAAAAAAAACAGCACGAAACCGTTACAACGTCCAGACCAACTAGAAGATAAGGCTGGTTGGGGAATTGTCGGAACTATAAATAATAAAACGATACTAATCGGGAAAGCTGATTTTGTTGGTAGAGATGAAGCGCTGAAATTTGCAGATACGTCAGCATTTGCCCAAGAAGGAAAAACAGTCGTATTCGCAAAAGATGATCAAGGAATTTGTGGTGTTCTTGCATTAAAAGATATTGTTCGTCAAGAAACGGCTGCAGCCATTAAACAGCTTACTTCCTTAAACGTTCAAGCTATTATGTTAACAGGTGATAGCAAAACAACAGCTAGTGCGATTGCAAAAGAAGCAGCCATTACTAACTATATTGCGGAATGTTTACCAGAAGAAAAAGTGAGTTCTATTAAAGATTTAAAACAAAAATATGCAGCAGTTGGGATGGTTGGTGACGGTATTAATGACGCACCTGCACTTGCTACTGCAAACGTCGGAATTGCAATGGGTGAGGGTACCGATGTTGCATTAGAAACAGCGGACGTTGTATTAATGAAGAACGATCTAAATAAAATCGCGGAAGCCATTGAATTATCGAAACGAATGAACCGGATTATTAAACAAAATGTTATTTTCTCCATTACCGTTATTATGTTACTGATTGCTTCTAACTTTTTACAAATTATTGACTTACCTTTCGGTGTGATCGGTCACGAAGGAAGCACGATACTCGTTATTTTAAACGGTTTAAGACTGTTAAAATAACGTAAGCAAAACAAAAAAGCTCGAAAAATAAATTAAAGGACGGGGTTATTCTAAAAGTCAGTCTTTACTGACTCTTAGAACAACCCCGTCCTTTCTTATTCAACTAACGATCGTTTAGTCCTGATTAAACCATAACGGATCTTTGTCATCGACATCGCCATTATAATTGATTAGAATCTCATCGCCCTTTTTAATATTTGTGAATGCATAGAATTCAAATGTATGATTTCTAAAATTAATTTCATAATTTGCATTAGGTTCATAAGAATGGTTAAATAACATTCCATATCCTAGAAGGATTGCTGAATGGTTTTCCCCATACTCAAAAGCGTAATCAGCGAGATTTGTTTTCTCGATATGTTGATGCTGGTCGTTCGGATAAGATAGTACAGGCGCTTCATGTATAAGCTCTCCTTTTTTAATATCACGTGTAGCAAATACCCCTCTATTGAATTCCCCATCACTAACTGAAGATGTTTTTACTTCAATCATGTTGTTCACCTACTCATTTTTAAGAATTAATCTTTCTTACTATAACATTAATTTTAACATGGGACTCTAAAATGATACTTTTAAACCATCGTAACCTTTCAAAAAATCACCATAAAGAATAGGATAAACAGTATTAAAGTATACTATCTATCCTATATGTAAATATTAGCACTTTTTTGCGTATTTTAACTCTCTTTTTTGCGATACCTTTCTCTCACGAAAAAGAATAACGTCATTACAATAGCTATTAGTGTAATCGATACTAAACCTTTTTCTGCCGATATTATAGGAGATGCTTCTTTCGATTGAGCCGTCTCAATTGGAAAAATTCCGCCATCAATTCCCCCACGCTCACCCGGCTTTAATTTTTTCACATTTTCTAGTAGCTTCTCACCGAAATCTTTAGCATCTACATCACTATACGTCGTAAATTCAGACGGTTCTGGAACCTTCATCATATACTCTTTTCCATTCACAGTTTCGTAAAGTATGTAATATTTATTTCCGATTACGATTAGTAGAGGATCTATTATCGAGGTTGACTTTTCTACTGAATGGATCATGCTTATAAGATTTTTTGCGTCGCCTCCAAACGAAACGGCACTATAGTTACCGTTATTAGCATCTTTCGCTACCCTTAGTATAGAAGACACATCATTACTAGAAGTAACGAAAAACTCCCACTCGTCCGTCGCAATTGTAGCTTCTCTTATTTTTTTATATTTTTTACTTTCTAGCACATCAAAATCTAATTGAAAAATTTCTACTCCAAAAGCTATTTTTGCCTCGTTTAGCTGTTGAACGCTTTCGTATCCGTAGCCAGCATACTCATGGGCAACGACGCGCTTAAACGTTTCTAGCCCTTCATTTGCCGCTTCTAGTAGTTCTTCGGATTGGTCGGAAGCTTTCGCAACATGTAAACTAAGCGACAATAAAATAACTAATATACTACCTATCCATTTCATCAAAATATCCTCCCCTCCTATCTAACGTTATATAAAGTACCATCCCAATGTCTTGATTTCGATGTTCCGCCACGAAAATCGTTGTACGCCATTGAATATCTAGTTCCATTAGCTGGATCCATGTAGGAAACATAATTAGTTCCTGATTCTGTTACGTATCCTCTTATGACAACGGCATGCCCACCCGTTCGATTTCCGGAGCTGTACCATGATAGCCCCGCATAAATGGGACGATTATTGTTTACTTGGTTGACAACTTCGTTAAAGCTGATCGCACTAGTAGATTGTGAACTACTAACACCCCAATTTAATAACCCTGACCTCACTTCTCTGTCTGTTGCTGATTGGTTCGCTGTTGACCCTTTTACAGTTCGAGCAAAACTAGACTGATTGATGTTTTTTCCTTTATACCCTAATATCGATACACCTGAAGCTGACCAGCACCAAAGTGATTGTTCCTGTTTAACATTCGGTACAGCTAAAAACTTAGAAGAGATATTGGCTTTTACTTCTATTGTCGTAACGATAAGTAGAAAGGTTACAAAGATGATTATTTTTTTCTTCACATACATTCCCTCCATTTCATTTCCACTTATATAAAATTTTTCCGTAATATGTAAGCGAAGTCAACATTCTTTTGGGAATAATACGAATATTCACACCCTTACAATTAGCAACAAAAAAACGCGTCATAGAGGCGTAAAGCTCTACAACGCGTTTTTCACTATTTAATGATATCCGTTTTGGCCGTTAGCACTTCCGGACGTTTTATTTTTTGGTTTTTGGTTTTTATTTTGTTTCGTACCGCCGTCTTTTTTCGTATGCTTTGCCATGAAAAAAACCTCCATTTAACATGTTGTGGTCTTTCTCTTATATCGTTCCCTCATGTCATGTAAAATTGACAGGTAATTTCTTCACGACTTTCTAATAATTCTTTCATGATGAATTTTTAACAATAGAGCATTAATTTCTCCACCTATAATAATGAGCAAGCCTGAAATGTAAAACCAAATAAGTAGGACGATTATTCCACCGAGTCCACCGTACATGGCGGAATAATTACCAAAATTGCTAACATAGTATCCAAAAAGGTAAGAAACTGCCATCCAGCCTATCGTCGTAAACAAAGCTCCTACTAGCACATGGCGAAGTTGTAGCTTCACATTAGGTGCAACGAAATACAGTGCGATAAAGACAAAGAAAAGAATAATCGCGCTCACTACTAGACGAGTGGCTTCCCAAAACGTTAAAAATTCCTGCGATAAGCCGAAATGAGAGAAAATAAACAAACCGATCTCTTTCCCGAAAACCGGAAGTAACAAGGCAACGATAATAATGAACACCATGGCAAAAGTTAATAGTACTGCCATTCCTCTTGCGATAAGGAAGGGGCGGCCTTCGTCAACATCGTATGCACGATTAAATGAACGTACGATGGCGTTTATGCCGTTTGAGGCAGCCCAAATTGCTCCGATTAAACCGAACGATAATAGTCCGCCTCGTTGTTCATTCATGATTTGTCCTAAGTTGACTTCAATGATTCGCATTGTGTCCCCTGGTGCGTATTGGCGGATGACGTTTAATACGTCTGCTTGAGAAATTGGAAGGTAGGCGATTAATGTTAGTAAAAAGATTAAGAAAGGAAACAGGGATAGGATGAAAAAGTAAGATAGTTCTGCCGCTCTTCCTAATGCTTCGTCTGTGTCTAAACGAAAGAGGATCGTTTTTGCGAAAGAAAAAATGTTCATCGTTTTGTCTCCTTTCGTTTTATTTTCTACCTTAATATTGAGTATATAGCTAGTCCGTTCCTCTTCGCTACGGGAACTTGCTTGGTCGACCGTAGCGCGACGTCCTGTCGCACGGTCCGACACTAGCACGTCCTGTGCGTCGCCGCGGGGAGGGAGTCAGGAGTCAAGTTCCCTCCGCTCCGATCCACTCATGGTTTCAAACTTTAATGCTTAAACCTCTACGACCACTCAAACTCTAATTAGGTCATATACCTTACTTATCCATTTTGTCTACTCGTTTGGAGATGACTTCGCTTGTGTCTTTTACGATTTCAACGATTTTTGGAGTAGTTTCTTTTAGTTCGTCCATTTTTCCTTTTAAATATTCAAGGTCGTCTGAAACGTCTTCAACTGCTTCTTTAATGTTGTGAAATTTGTCTCGAACTGACTGAGTGACTTCGTCTGGATGTTGAATAACATATTTCATTTTTTGCCCATATCTTTTGGAATTATGTATAACCGTTTCTCTCGTTTCGCGGTCTAATAGTGAGATTGCTGCTCCGACTACTGCTCCAATTAACATACCTTCTAATAGTTTGTTCCGATTACTCATTTATGTTTCTCTCCCTTAAAGTTGCTTTTCTTCTTTTATTTTTTGTAGTAGATTCCGACATCCTTTTCCCACTAACTCGTAAGTTTCCTCAAAATTACCTGTATAATATGGATCTGGTACATCTAGTATTTCACTTTCCGGAACAAAATCGAGCAGTCTTCCGATAAAACCTGTTTTCGTGTAACCAGCCAATTTACGAAGGTTTCCTAAATTTTCTGCGTCCATCGCAATTACGTAATCAAAAGCAGTTACATCTTCCGTTTGAACTTGGCGTGCTTTCATTCCTTCAAAGCTAATGTTATTTTTCGTTAATATCGATTGTGTTCCTTCATGCGGTGGTTTCCCAACATGCCAGTTCCCTGTTCCGGCAGAATCTACTTCTATTTTTCCAGCTAATCCTTCTTCTTTTATAAGAGATCTAAAAATAGCTTCTGCCATTGGCGATCTACAAATATTCCCTAAACACACAAATAATACTCGTACCATCTTTTCACATTCTCCCTTTTCATTTTCTATTCCCATTATATACAATTATGAAAACTTTCTCTCGATGTTTTCTTGATTACTGACTAAATTCTGATAGTATAAATAGTACGTATATACACGAAAGGATGATATTGTGAATCTTTCTGAAAAGTCTATTGAAAATGTAGAGTACATGATAGAAGAAATTAAACAAAAACTAAAAGTATTAAATTTAGGTGCCATTAAACCTTCTCATTTTGATGGTGAAATGTACGAAGAGCTAAAAGAAATTTATGAATTAGTAATGAAAAAAGATTCCTTTAGTCCTAACGAAATGCAAGCACTTGTGGAAGAACTAGGTAATTTAAGAGCAAATAAATAGATTGTAACGTGTTGGCCCATCTGCTTCCTAGCGATGGTGCTTTTTTTATGCTTTTAAAATCTATCATGTTTTCCTTCTTTGTCACATAAATTGGTTATACAGTGAAACTTCACAGTATAGAGTTCACGCTTTACTCACGACAAAGGGAGGGTTTATTTTGATAGGAGGATACGTTGCATTTTTTGGATTCATGTTAATTCTTGCTATTGGCGTTGGTTTATTTTACGGCACTTTATATTTAGGGTTAAACGGAAAAGAGTCTGTTGAAATTGACCCATTACCTCCAGAAGATGATAATGATAAGCAATAAAACAACCGCTTCTGGTTGTTTTTTTCTTTCCAGTTTGTATCGCTTTCTTTCATCCTTCCTTTTTCAGTATAATAAAGCAAACAGTGCTAGAAGGAGTTGAAAGATGGATACCATTACACATACATTATTCGGATTAACTATATACGGTTCTGTCGATAAAAGACAAGATGATATAAAAACTAAACGAGCTATGTTCGTCACCGCCATTGCCGCGAGTCAAATCCCTGATATTGATGTAATTTCGCAGCTTTGGGATACAGAAGGAATGTATCAATTATGGCATCGTGGCATAACTCACTCGCTCTTTTTAGTACCGGTATGGGCACTTCTATTCTTTTTATTAAGCATGATTTACTTAAAAAGAAAAGATTGGCGTTTCTTTTATGTTTCCCTCCTTGCTGTGTTTATACATAATACGAGTGATTTATTTAATGCTTGGGGGACAGGCTATTTAGAACCTTTTTCCAGTATCCGAATTACGTTTGGAACGATTCCAATTGTAGATTTAGTTATTTGGTTCATTATTGGGGTTAGTTTTTTCTCTAGACGATATTGGAAGTACAATCGTCATCAACTATATCGTCTCGTTTGGGTGCTCATTATTCTACACGTTACGGTTCAATCAGCACAAGGCTTTGCTCTTTATCAAAAATATAAAGACGATTATGATCAAATTGCTCTGTCCGCAAGCTTTTTACCTTGGCATTATTCTTTAATTGGTAAGCAAGATGATACCGTCGTAATTAAAGATGTTAGTTTATTTACAGATCCAACTTTACAGTACTCTTTACAGTCAGAAGAAGAGGCTGATTTAAATACGCTTTTCTCCGAAGTTCCAGAAGCAAGAACGTTGTATGAATGGTCGCCATTTGTCGTTATTGTTGATGATGACGAGCGACTTGGTATATATGACCCTCGCTTTTATCGGAATGGACAATCCTTTTTATTCGAGTATATGGAAAAGTAGCTTAAACTTCTAAGCTACTTTTCGTTTTTTGGAGGATATGTTTTTCTTAAAAATTGTATTGACTGTGTAATTAACGCCTTTAATACATCTACATCGATGTCGTTCACTTTATTAACATACACACAAGCCTTCCCTGCTTTATGCTTACCAAAGTTTTTTAGAAGCTCTTCTCGCTCTGTGTCTCCTGGTGCAAAATAAAGACTAAAATTCGCTTTCCGCGGTGAAAAGCCAACGAGCGGTGCATCTCCTTCATGACCTGAATTATATTTATAATGATAAGAGCCAAATCCAATAATGGACGCTCCCCACATTTTCGCTTCATAGCCAGACGTTTCTGTAAAGATGTCCAATAGTTTGTATGCATCCTCGCGCTTTTTCACATTTTCTACACTTTCGATAAATTCAATTACACTTGAATCTGTTTCCTTCGTTTTTAACTCGTACATGATTTCCCTCCATTCTTCTTTTCTAACCTTTCTATATGAACGTGAGATTTCCTTCTTATTATGAAATATTACCCTCCATTATGAATACTCTTCAAATATTTTACAAATGTTAATGGTAGATTTTGAAGGAGGTTTATATATGAAAAGAAAACTGTTTGCTTTTTTCACGTTGGTGCCACTACTATTATTTGCACTCTACATCCCATCTGCGCACGGAGAAGCAACGGACGGCACTTCTATGATTCGAGCTCTTCACGCTGTGCCAGATGCTCCTGCTGTTGATATTTATTTAGATGGAGAACTAATTGCAGAAGGAATTCATTTTAAAGATGCTTCTGAGTACATAAATGTGAATGAAGGTAATTACACAGTAGAAATTTATGAAACAGGTACGAAAGGTGAGAACGATGCACTTGCAGATACGACACTTTCCATTCGAGCTAACGAAGTTTACACACTAATAGTGGCCAATAGAATTGAAAACATCGATGTGAAATTAGTAGAAAATGCAATGGATGTACCACTAGGTCAAACGATGGTACGTATTGGACACCTATCTCCTGACACACCAACCGCTGATTTCGCTATTATGAATGACGCGATTCTATTTAGCGATGTTTCCTTTGGGGATATTACTGATTATGAAATTCTCGATGCAGGGGAATACGGAATTCAACTTCGTGGAGAAAATAGCAATGTTGATTTAGCTAACGTAGAATTTAAGCAAAATAATATTTATACGGTGTATGCATTTAATACAGAAGATGATTTAGAGCCGATCGTTTTAGTTGATTACACGATGCTACCAGGTAGCCTACCGAAGACGGGACTTGGAGGAACGGAACAACCTGCACCAAATGTTCTACCTCTTTTAATCGGACTTGGTGGCATGCTTATCTGGTCATTGTTTACGTTATTTAGAAGAAAGAAAAATGCGTAAGTCATTCTTTTTATTTGTTCTAATTTTGTTGTACGGTAATGTAGTTTCTGCTGAAGTTCATTCGTTTAAAGAAGCAAAGCCTGTACAAATCGTGATTCCAGCTATTGATGTTGCGGCATCTATTTACCCTTCTCATTTAAATGAAAACGGGGTTATGAATATTACCGATCAAACAGAGGAAGTAGCTTGGTTTGCTGATGGCGTTTCCCCTGGTGAGCCTGGTAATGCTGTTTTAGCTGGCCATGTGGACGGTTATGTTGGTCCTGCTATTTTTTACAACTTAAAAAAGCTTCAGCAAGGAGATTTTGTTTCCATTATAGATGAAAACGGGCATAAGCTAGTTTTCGTTGTGATCAAAAAAGAAACATTTCCTTATCAAGATGCACCACTGCAGCAAGTGTTTGGGCCAACTAATAAAAGAAGACTCAATTTAGTCACTTGCACAGGAACATGGAATCGCAAAATAAGAACACATATGGAACGACTAGTCGTTTTTACAGAGTTTGTTTATAAGATTGAGGCGCGGCAATAGAATTAAAAACAGTGAAAACGCTCGGATTTATTTTGAGCGTTTTTTACTTTTCCGAGATGCATTAATAAAATATGGTCCACATTCACTTTCGTGCGTCATTATAAACGTCCACTGACCATTCCAATCCATTACGTACATGTCCCCATAATACATGTGAAATTGGTCATGGGGTAAATCTTTAACAGATAAGTTTTTAGCGTTATCAATGAGATAAGCCTCTTCCGTATGTTCATAAAATATCGTACACTTCATTTTTTCCTGTTTCTCAAACATCTTGATTGCGTCGTGTTTTTCATAACAATCTACTTTCTCCCAGCTACATAAATGCCATAAAAAAGATTTAAAATAGATTGCTTCTTTTTCAACCGTTGATAAATGACTAGCGAATGATGCTTCCCATTTACCGCGTAAATAACGTCCCCATTTAGGAATTTCATAAAATTTTATCGTACTCTTACTCAATTGTTTTTTCTCCCTCATTGTAAGATTCTTGCTATAAAAATATTTTAACACGCGCCATGAAATCTGCTAGAATAAATCCCTATAGCATAGGGAACAAATTGTTCTCAATCAAACGTTTGTTTGACACGATAAAGGTAACTGTTACCATGCGAGAACCCGTCACACCTCCTAATCTTTTTACATAAAATACAACGTAAAACCGTTTACAAAATTTTTTTAATAATTTGTAACTTAATGAATAGGTTTACGTATTATAATAGAGTTGGATATTTCGCAATAAATCTAGTTAAGAAGACTCATTTCTTATCTTTTATGTATATAAATCTATGAAAATGGAAAAATAATAATAATACTACTAATCATTAAGGAAAGATGGCGGTGAGATAAGATGATAATTTCTAGAAAATATTTTTTGACAGACTATGAACGAGAAAGTGTAGAACAAACTTTAGTAGATTACGGATTTCATTTAGAAGAAGATTTGTTACCACTAGATGATGACCAAATTATTCATCTATATCAAAAAGTACAAATGGATCAATTAATATCAAAATAAAAAACGGCCAAATGTGATGGCCGTTTTTTTATGTTTATGTTTGTAGCTTCTTTATAATGAAATTTGTAAGTCTAGCTGTAATTCTTTTATTAAACTAATCCGTGGTTTACATACTTCTACTTTAAACCCTTTTTTACTATATTTCTCCGCAATTTTTCGAACATCTAAACATTTGGCTAATGGCTTCTTTACTTGCTCTTCTTTATTTTCCATCTAATCGCCTCAATTCGTTTTTTGATTAAAATACTTGTTCGATTAACGTCATTTCCGTTTCTTGTAACTTACCGTCCCGATAATATGTGACTTTCATCGTATCTCCGACATTTTTGCTGTTATATAAGTATTTTCGTAGTTCTAATGTGCCTTTTATTTCGGTATCGTCTAATTTTACGATAACGTCATATTGCTTTAACCCTGCATTAAAGGCCGGTGATTGCTGCTCTACACCTGTCACGACAATACCGTGGGTCACTTCTTCTGGAAGTTTCAATGTATTTCGTTGATGTTCTAGTGAAATATCAGCAAGAGACATTAGTCCTATACCCATAAATGGTCTTTTTACTTCATTATGCATTTCCAAATCTTCAATGATTGGTTTTGCCGTATTGATCGGAATCGCAAAACCGATACCTTCTGCTTGTGATTGAGCAATTTTCATGGAATTAATTCCGATGACTTCACCTCGTAAGTTTACGAGTGCACCACCGCTATTACCTGGGTTAATCGCTGCATCTGTTTGAATAACATCTGCTTCCCATTGTGGTTGGCCACTTCTATCATAAAGCACTGGTATCGTTCTTTCTGTACCACTCACAATCCCTTGTGTAACGGACCCGAAAAACTCTAATCCTAGTGGGTTACCAATTGCAATAACTGGCTCACCAAGCGTAATCGTATCGGAGTCACCAAAGACCGCAACTTGAGATACGTGCTCTTCTTCAATCGTTAAAACTGCTAAATCTGTTAAACTGTCACTACCTAACAATGTAGCTTCCACTCTCGTACCGTTAGATAAGCTTACTTCAATTTTGGATGCTTTATCAATTACGTGATGGTTTGTAACGATATACGCTTTGCCGTTTTCTTTTTTATACACAACACCCGATCCAGTTCCTGCTTCTGTCGCACCTGGTGGACTAAAGATGGAACCTCCACCTTGTTGAATATTTACAACCCCTACTACAGCGTCGCTTACTTTGCCAACTGCGTCTGTTACTTCTGTTTGGATTTGTTTAAATTCTATTTGTTCACTTGGGATCGTTGTTGTCGTTGCTACACTTTCCTGGGCTGATGCTTGATTGTCTGGTTGCATATAGGCACCCCAGTCGAGCAAAATTGGAAGCATCGCCACGACGATTAATGCTCCTACAATTCCACCAGAGATAGCAGCTATAAAAACTTTGCCGCTTCCCCCTCGCTCTTTTTTCATCTTTTCTGATCTCATATGATCATCGTAATAACCCATTGTAACTCACCTCATCGTGCTAATTGTTTTTATCTTCATCTCTATACTATTATTTAACCTTATTAAGTTAAAATTAACCTTAAAGTAAAATGAGATTTTGATTAAAAAACTTTCGAATCGCGTTGCTTTTGGTTGGGTTTCTACCATAAAAATAGGTTGGGTGGGTTTAAGTTAGTCCGTTTCACTTCGCTGCAGGTACTCGCTTTCCGCGGGGAGGGAGCCGAGCCTCCTCGGCTTCGCCTGTGGGGTCTCGGCCTTCCCTCTATTCCCGCAGGAGTCTCGCACCTTCCGCTCCGTTCCACTCTCGGTTCTAAACCGTAATACTGTACAAAAATGAAATCACTATTTTCATTCTCAATGGTAAAAAACTTAATTGCATAAATGCATTAGGTGCCTTCTGTCTAAGTGAAGCGAAGCAATGAGATATTCACTTATTATGGTGCGTTTGGGATGGTGACGATTACTTCTGTCCATTGTTCTTCTTTGCTTTCGGCTTTTATGTTCCCTTTGTAATGGGAGACGATTCGTTGTGCGATGGATAGTCCAAGACCGTGGCCACCTTTCGCTCTACTTCTTGCCTTATCTACACGGTAAAAACGATCAAAGATTTTTTCAATATCTTCTTTCGGTATCCCGATTCCATAATCCTTTATACGAAAGACCCATTCCTTCGACATTTCGTTCGTTTCCGCTGTAATCTCTAACAACTTTTTGTCTTGTGAATATTTAATGCCGTTATCTAGTAAAATCATGAGCAACTGTTCTAAATGGCGCTCTGCAACTCGAAGGCTATTGTTTTTCTTATCTTTTACTAAATTATGAAACACAAATTTAAAGTCTGGATGAACTAATTCGAAGTTAGCAATAGTCTTTTCGATAATCGTAACAGGGTCTATTTCCTCTTCACCTATTTCAAATTGGTCCGATTCTAGCCTTGTTAGTTCTAAAAGTTCCAATACTAGCTTTCTTAATCTCTCTACTTCTTGTTGGGACGCTTTTAATGATTCCTCTAACACTTCAGGGTCTTTTTTCCCCCAGCGATTTAATAGCGATAAGTGCCCCTCTAAAATTGCGATTGGCGTTCGTAATTCATGTGATGCGTCTTCCACGAATTGCTTTTGCTTTTGAAAAGATAATTCTACGTCATCCATCATTTCGTTAAACATTCGCGATAAGTCTGCCACTTCGTCCTTTTGATTAGCATCTAACGGTACCCGTTCTTTTAGACCGCGCATTTTTATTCTTTTCATCGTTTCTGTCAACGCCGCTATCGGTCGTAACAACTGTTTTGCGATAATCATTCCACCTAATCCACTAAGGAGGATTGCACCCATTCCTGCTGAAAAGGTGACTAAAAAGATTAAACCTCTTAGTCGTTCATACGTTTTTAAATCACGAATTACCTCTACATACCCAACAAAACCAGGCGTGATAAGCGGTCTGCGATAAATTAATATATGCTTTCCATCTATTAAAACTAACTCTAAATCTCCACTCTCAATGGGACTCACAATAATTTCTTCTGAAAAATTGTTGGCAACTCCAACGATTAAGTTGCCGTTGCGATCCATAATTCGAATCAATTCATCCGCTTCTACGATATTTTCTAAAAAGCGACTACTATTAATAATGGAATTCCGGTCTATTAAATGAGAAGGATCCGCAAAGAAGTTTTGGACCTCATTCATCTTTTCTTTTATGTGACGTTCTTCTTGATCCATCATCCAGCTATTTAACACGTAATATTGTAATGAGTTGTATGTAGCGAACAAACCGAATAATACGATAGAAGACCATAGTGCTAGCTTCCATCTAATCGGTAAATGTCCGTAAAATCTTTTTATTCCATTCATTCTCGCATCACATATCCAGTCCCACGCACAGTTTGAATATAGCTATCTTGTTTTGGCTTATCTAATTTATTGCGCAGATATCTAATATACACATCTACTACATTTGTCTCGGCATACGAGCCAAGGCCCCAAATTTTATCTAATAGTAGTTCACGTGTTAACACTCGGTTTTTATTACTCATCAGTGTGACTATTAAATCAAATTCCCTTTTCGTTAGCTCAATTTCCTCGTCCCCACGATAAACGGTTCGGGCACTTTTATCGATAACTAAATCTTTAAAGGAAAGTTTATCTTCTTCGCCTTCATGAGAGCGGTTTTCTGTTCTTCTTTTTAACGCGCGAATGCGAGCTAGTAGCTCTTCAATTGCAAACGGCTTGGACATGTAATCATCTGCTCCACTATCCAGCCCAGAAACTTTATCCATGACGCTATCTCGCGCTGTTAACATAATAATTGGTGTATCCTTTACCGCACGAATTCTCCGGCAAATTTCCATTCCACTAAGGCCGGGAAGCATTAAATCTAAAAGAATAACATCCCACTCTTCGTCAAGCGCAAGCGCAAGTCCTTCCCTACCTTCAAAGGCAGTTGTTACTTCGAAGCCCTCATATTGAAGCTCTAGTTCTACAAACCGCGCTAAGTTTTTTTCATCTTCTATTAATAACACTTTATTCATATGAAACACCTCAATGGTATTACTTATCTATCTTTAGTTTAGTCAACTTGCTTCTATTTTATCTTACGTCAACGACCCACCACTTAACAACCTTGCGGTCTGTTTGAAGTGGGGGCTTGCGTCTGTCAGAGTTTGACAGTGTTTCTGCCCTCGCAGAGAACAACTACGCTTATACCTACCCAGTAGTTCGACGAGCCATGCTCTCCTACCTTAGCGTGGCGGAACATAAGGACGGTTGACTTCGCCCCTACCGCAAGAGTTATACTCCTGTGGTAACTACACCAATATGTTCAATTCCTTTACGGTGTAGATTCATTGCACCAATACGGTCATCATTTGATTGATATTGGCAATTTTTACATGTAAAAGTGTGTAACTTTTTATTGCGATTTGCTTTTTCAATGTGTCCACATTTAGGGCAAGTTTGAGAAGTATATTTAGGGTCTACTGTTATTACTGTTTGACCATTTAATTCAGCTTTGTATTCAAGCATTTGACGGAACTGATAGAAAGCCCAAGATACAGAAACATAGCGGTTTTTCACACGTACTTTTTCTGTTGCAGAACGAACACCTGTTAAGTCTTCTAAAACAAACATCGTACCTCTAGGGTATTTATCAACGAGTGCCTTTGTAATTTGATGATTTACATCCGTTACATAACGGTTTTCTCTTGAACCGATTTGTTTTAGTTTCTTACGAGCAGATGGTGTTTGTCGCATTTGTAACTGTTTGCGAGTAGCTTTAAATACACCACGCTTATGCTTAACAACATTTCCGTTGTAATAAGTGGTTTTACCTTGACTATCATAAGTAGTCGCAAGAAAGTTAATGCCTAAATCAACACCAACGATATTGTTTACATTTACAAAATCTAGCTTTTGATAATCTTTAGTCATCGGAATATGTAAGAACCACTTCTTGGACTTATTAACTAATTTAGCAGTACCGAATTTCCAAGTGCCATTGAAGTATTTCTTCATAGCCTTTCGCTCATATTTTATCTTTAAACGACCATCCATTGTATTCACGCTAAATTGATTTTGGGTTAGGGAGTAATCACGATTCCACACAAGGTCATATTCTGGAAGTTTAAATCCAATAAAAGACCATTCATGTCCATTCGATTTAGCTGACTTGTAGCGAGCGATTACAGTCTTCATCACAGATTGAGCCATTTGGCTTTTTAGTCCAAATTTATTTCGTAAATCAAAATAATATAAGTCGTTAAGTTTTCCTTGATTTAGATTTTTTGTTTCGAATATGTGTTTCGAAATCCAGTTACAAGCCTTACGATAAGCATTAGTTGTTATTTTTAGACTTTCAGCTTGACTATCAGAAACATAGATTTGTATTTTTGCAGTAATGGTAGACATTATTTTCACCACCTTTCACTAACTAAATTATACTAAAAGTTTAGGTGAAAGGTACATAACGAAAATAGAGAAACGAGGGGCAAGGTGGAAGTTTCAGATACTTAATATGGTACAAAGTCTTACGATTTACTGTACCATACCGTATCTGATGGCAATTCCTCTCCCACTTATCGTTGGACTACGCCCTTCACACGATTGAAGCGGGGGTATCCTTGCCGATTTAGATAAAAAAGAGAGGAAAACATGAGAATTGGATTAGAATTGTGGGGTGTTTGGTGGCTCTGTAATGATCGGTTCATCGTTTTCCGGCTTCTACGGAGACGCGGGGACACATAAATGGATTCAAAACCCACATAAATCAGTCGTTGTCCCACATAAATTGGTTCATCTCCCACATAAACTGAGGGCGGACTCATTTAACGGACACATAGTACACATAAATTGGTTCATAACCCACATAAATCAGTGGTTGTCCCACATAAAACGTTTTGTCACCCACATTAACCGAGTACGGACTCATTTAACGGACACGTGGGACACATAAATTAATTTATTACCCACATAAATCAGTGGTTGTCCCACATACATTGGTTCATCTCCCAGATTAACCGAGGGTAGGCTCATTTTACGGTTACGCGGGACACATAAATGGATTCATATACACCACATAAATCGAGGTGATTACATCTATTCGAAGAGAAAATGGAAGGTTTTAACCTTAATATAGCTAAAAATAAGTACGTTCTACTTTAATACTAGTTAAAACAAAAAAAAGACCACACTTCCCATCAGAAGTGTAGCCTCAATGTCACTTATTAAAATGTTGTTTTCCAGTCAGCCGCGAATTTTTCTAAGCCTTGGTCTGTTAATGGGTGCTTAGAAAGTTGCTCGATTACGTTGTAAGGAATTGTTGCAATGTGTGCTCCAGCTAGTGCTACGCGAGTAACGTGGTCTGGGTGGCGAACAGATGCAGCGATGATTTGTGCATCTAAGTTATGAACACGGAATAATTCCGCGATTCTTTCTACTAGTTGTACTCCATCTTGAGAAATATCGTCTAAACGACCTAAAAATGGAGAAACGTATGTTGCACCTGCACGAGCAGCTAATAATGCTTGGTTTACTGTGAAGATTAACGTTACGTTTGTTTTTACACCTTTTTTCGCTAAGTAACGAGTCGCCTCTAAACCAGCTAACGTCATTGGCAATTTGATTGTGATTTTGTCATCGCCACCGTTAATTTTTAAAAGCTCTTCTGCTTCTGCGATCATTTCTTCTGCAGTTACTGCATTTGGGCTTACTTCTGCAGATACAGATTCTACTTCCGGTACTGCTTGTAGGATTTCTTCAATACGGTCTTCAAATTTTACGCCTTCTTTTGCTACTAATGAAGGGTTCGTTGTAACTCCAGAAAGAACACCCATTTTGTACGCTTTTTTAATATCTTCTAAGTTAGCTGTATCGATAAAAAATTTCATGTTTATTTCCCTCCACAATTTTTATATTAGGAAGCCTGGCACCATCGTTTATACGGTGCCCGGCCATCTCATTTACTATAATTAGTTATTTAATAATTGTTTAAAGTTGTTCACTACGTTTTCTACCGTGAATCCGTACTCTTCTAGTAGTTTGCTAGCAGGTGCAGATCCTCCGAATTGGTCGATACCTAGTACTTTCCCTTCGTCGCCAACGTACTCTCTCCAACCAATTGTAGAGCCCATTTCGATTGCAAGACGTGCTTTTACGTTTTTCGGTAAAACTGTCGCTTTGTATTCTGCTGATTGTTTTTCGAAACGATCCCAGCTTGGCATACTTACGACAGATACGGAAATACCTTCTGCTTCAAGTGCTTTTTGTGCTTCCATTGCTAGAGCAACTTCAGAACCTGTTGCAAGTAATAAACCACTTACTTCACCGTTCGCAGGAGAAACTACGTATGCACCGTTACTTACACCGTTATATACTTCTTCTTGGCTTACACTTAAAGTAGGTAACCCTTGACGAGTTAATACAAGTGCAGTTGGAGTGTCTGTGCTTTCAATAGCCAATCTCCATGCTGCTACTGTTTCTTTTGCGTCAGCTGGACGAATGACAGAAACTCCAGGCATTGCACGTAGCGCTGCTAAATGTTCTACAGGCTCATGAGTTGGTCCATCTTCTCCAACAGCGATACTGTCATGTGTGAACACATACGTTACTGGTAGTTTCATAAGTGCTGCTAGACGAATTGCTGGACGTAAGTAGTCAGAGAATACGAAGAATGTTGCACCGAATACTTTTACTCCACCGTGAAGTGCCATACCGTTCATTGCTGCACCCATTGCGAATTCTCTTACACCGAACCAGATGTTACGAGCTTCGTAGCCGTCCATCGCGTAGTTTTTCTCAAAAGTTAAATGTGTTTTATTTGATCCAGCTAAGTCAGCTGATCCACCGATTAGTTGTGGAATTGCTTTAGCTGCTGCATTTAATGCTTTTCCAGAAGAATCACGTGTTGCCAATCCTTCACCGTCTGCGAATGCAGGTAATGTTTCTTCCCAACCAGCTGGAAGTTCTCCATTGATTGCTGCTACTAATTGTTGAGCTAACTCAGGGTGAGCTGCTTTATAGCTTTCAAACAATTCGTTCCAAGCTGCTTCTTTTTGTTTACCTTCTTCAGCAAGCTGTTGGTAATGCTCTCTTACTGCAGCTGGTACGTAGAATGGCTCGTCGCTTTCCCAACCGTAAGATGCTTTCGTTAGGGCGATTTCTTCTTTCCCTAGTGGGGCACCGTGAGAAGCTGATTTACCAGATTTGTTCGGTGAACCGTATCCGATAACTGTTTTAATTTCAATTAAAGTAGGACGATCAAGGTCAGATTTTGCTTCTTGTAACGCTTTTTGAATTGTATCGATGTCTGTACCATCTTCTACACGGATTACTTGCCAGCCGTAAGCTTTGAAACGATCTTCTACACTTTCAGAGAATGATAGGTGAAGGTCACCGTCTAAAGAAATATCGTTAGAATCATACATAACTACTAATCTACCAAGTTTTAAGTGACCAGCTAAAGAAGCCGCTTCTGCAGATACACCTTCCATTAAGTCGCCGTCACCACAAATGCTATACGTAAAGTGGTCTACTACGTTATAACCTTCTTTGTTATATGTAGCTGCTAGATGTCTCTCAGCCATCGCCATTCCAACAGCCATTGCAATTCCTTGTCCAAGTGGACCTGTAGTTGCTTCTACTCCAGGAGTGTGACCAAATTCAGGGTGACCAGGTGTTTTACTACCCCACTGACGGAAGTTTTTAAGATCTTCCATGGAAACATCGTAGTTGAATAAATGTAATAAACTGTATAAAAGCATAGAACCGTGGCCTGCTGATAAAACGAAGCGGTCTCTGTTAAACCAACTTGGGTTATATGGGTTATGGTTCATTTCTTTTGCCCAAAGTGCGTAAGCCATAGGTGCTGCACCCATTGGCATTCCTGGGTGACCTGAGTTTGCTTTTTCAATTGCGTCGATTGATAATGTACGAATCGTATTTATTGCTACTTGTTCGATTTGTGTTTGCTTATCTGTTGTTGTCATACATCAACACTCCTATTCTATAAAAATAGTTTTTTAATTTATGTCAACCTAAACCGTTTTGCGATTTAGGTAGAGCTTTCCATTGTTTTCCAAACTTCTTCGTATACTGTTTTTAACGGAACATCATGTTGCTGTGCTATTTTTTTACACTCATCAAACTCTGGTGCTTTTTGAACAGCATTTTGTTCTAACATTCCTACCTTTACCGTAACTGGTCCCCATTTCGTTTCTACTTTCGTAAAACGCCTTTCGAGACGGTGTACCGATAATGGGTAGTATCTAACACCGAGAGTTGTTGTTTCTTTAAACAATATTTCCTTCATTGTCCCTACCTTCTGTTCGGAACAGAGGAGTTGTAGCTGTACGGCGGGACGATTCTTTTTCATGTAAATAGGGGTATAGTATACATCATTTGCCCCTGCTTCGAAAAGTAAGTCCATCACATATCCTAGCAGCTCACCGGAAATATCGTCCAAATTCACTTCCATTTTTACCATCTCGGAATCGATATGTTCTTTATTTGGTGGTAACGAATTATTCATTGCACACACACCTTTATAACGGCTATTCTCCTATTAACACTCGCAGAACGTTCGGATGGTCCTTAAACGTTTTTGTACCTGCACCATACCCAATTTTTTCGACTTTCATTGATGGAATCGAGCAAAATTCTTCCGCCAGTACAGCTACAATTGCTGCACCAGTTGGAGTGGTCAGCTCAAAACGAACGTCCGATTGTTCTAACTGGACTCCGCGTAAAATTTCTAACGTTGCCGGTGCTGGCACTGGATAAATTCCGTGGTCGATACGAATTTTCCCTTTGCCAACTGGAACTGGAGACGATTTTACGACGTCTACTCCTAGCTGATGGATTAGTATCGCTGCACCAATAATATCGACAATCGAATCTACCGCTCCAACTTCATGGAAGTGAACTTTATCTAACGGAACTCCGTGAATAAGTCCTTCCGCTTCGCCAATTTTACGAAAAATACGTTGTGCCGTTTCTTTCACATCATCTTCTAACTCAGACTGTTCAATCATTTCTACAATATCTTTGTAAGAACGATGATGATGGTGATGATCGTGACTGTGGCTATGCCCATGATCGTGATCATGACTGTGACCGTGCGAATGATCGTGATCGTGGTCGTGACTGTGATCGTGCGAATGATCGTAATCGTGGTCGTGACTGTGATCGTGCGCATGTGTGTGATCATCGCTATGGTCATGGCTATGCCCGTGGTCGTGATCATGTGTGTGATCGTTCCCATGACTATGTTCATGATGCGAATGGGAATGACTATGATGATTGCCTTCATTCCATAACACAACATCAAACTTTGTACTCGTAATTCCGTTTTTTACAACTTTCGTCCACTTCAGTTCGTACTCATCATCGATTTTTAATTTTTTCAGTTGTTGTACGAGATGGTTTGGATCTGCTCCAGCATCAATAAGAGCGCCAATAACCATATCTCCACTTATACCAGAAAAACAGTCAAAATAAAGAGTTTTCATTATTCACTTTTCTCCTTTTGTGCGAGTTGATGAATTAAAACAGCGTTGTATCCTCCGCCGAAGCCGTTATCGATATTCACAACACTAATTCCGGATGCACAAGAGTTTAACATCGTTAATAGTGCAGATAATCCTTGAAAGTTTGCTCCGTAACCGATGCTCGTCGGAACTGCTATAACCGGATGGGATACGAGGCCACCTACGACGCTCGGGAGCGCTCCTTCCATTCCAGCTACGACTACCGATACGGTTGCGTTTTGAATCTCTTCCGCATGACTTAACAATCGATGAATACCAGCCACTCCTACATCATAAATACGATGTACTTTACTGCCAAGCACTTCTGCCGTTATTGCCGCTTCTTCCGCCACTCTTAAATCAGACGTGCCTGCCGCTACAACCGCGATGTATCCTTCATTGTTACGAAGCGGTGCCTTTTCATCCTTCCAATAAAGGATTTGAGCTACTTCTGCATACGTGAATTGTGGAAGAACAGCCTTTACTAATTCTGCTTTATCCTTCGAAATTCTCGTTACTAACACTTGATTGTTTTTCTCGCGTAAAGCTTTAGCGATGGAAATGATTTGTTCCGCTGTTTTGCCTTCACCGAAAACAACTTCTGGTATGCCTTGTCTTTTTTTACGATGATGGTCCACTTTCGCAAACCCTAAGTTTTCAAACGTAGCTAACTTTTCTTTCGCTTGCTCTATTGTGATCGAACCTTGTTGTACTTTTTTTAAAATTTCTTCTAGCATAGGAGTCTTCCTCCCTAGTTAAAATGCTTTACCATATCTTTTGCAAGCTTCTCGTAATCTTTATACAGCTGTTTGTAAAGTTTACTTGTTTGCTCATCTGGTTTTACTGGTGCACTCATTGGAATGTTTTCTTTAATTTCTTCAAACGAGTTTACTTTTCCTATTCCAACTAAGCCTGTCCACGCTGCACCCCAAGCCGCACTATGGTGACTTTCTGGAACATATATTTCTGCATTAAATACATTCGCCATCATGCTTAACCATAATGGAGATCTAGCAAGACCACCGTTCACATAAATCTTCTCAGATTCACCAGCAAGTCTTTCTAAAGCATTCCCTATTTGGTATAGATTAAAAGTAATTCCTTCTAAAACTGCACGAATGAAATGCTCTCTTTTATGCGTTAATGTTACTCCATGAAAGCTACCTTTCGCTTTTTGGTTCCAGATTGGAGCTCTTTCGCCATTTACGTACGGTAAGAAAATAAGGCCGTCTGCACCAGGAGCAACTTTTTCTGCTTCTGCAAGTAACTCTTCAAAGCTTCCTTCAAAGTTTAATAGGTCTTTTGCCCATTGTAAAGCAATGCCACCATTATTGGTAGGACCTCCTATAATGGCAGTGTCCGCAGTAAAGGAGTAACAGAAAGTTTCTCTTTCCTCACTAACCTTCACACCTTTTGTTAATTGACGAATTGCACCGCTTGTCCCAACAGAAACAGCTACTTCACCAGGGAGGATTGCACCTATTCCTAAGTTTGCGAGCTGTCCATCTGCTGAACCGATGACAAATGGAAGGTCACGATTGATTCCCATTTCGGCTGCAACTCTTTCATCTATTTCTGTAAAAATTGTCGTTGGTGCAACAATTTCAGATAGTTGGTTTTCTTCAACGTTTGTAAGCTCTAGTAAACTTTTTTCCCAACTTAAAGTTGCTGGGTTAAAAAGACCTGTTGCTGAAGCCATCGAATAGTCAATTACTCGTTTGTTAAACCAACGGTAGAAAACATATTCTTTTACTGACATATAGTAAGCAGCGTTTCTATATGGCTCATACTCGTTTTCTTTCATCCAAAGCAATTTGTTTAGAGGCGTCATTGGGTGAATTGGCGTACCTGTCTTTTTGTACACTTCCTCTCCCATCTTTTCATCTAAACGTTGTGCTTGTCCGTCACTTCTACCGTCTGCCCATATAAGTGCTGGGGAAATAGCTTTTCCATCTTCTCCTACACAAAGAATCGAATGCATAGCTGCGGAAAAACCTATCGTTAATAATTCATCTTTAGTGATAGAAGCTTCTTCCATTACTTCTTTAATTGCTACTACTGCTGCTCGTTCAATCTCTACTGGGTCTTGTTCAACCCATCCTTGTTTCGGATAGTGGAACGTGTTCATTTTCTCCACTTCAGCCACTAGTTTTCCATTTAAATGAAAAACACAAGCCTTTACACTTGTTGTTCCGATATCAAGACCGATGACGAATTCTCTAGACACGATGCATCTTCCTAACATTTTTTATTACAGACTTTAAGCTGTTATCATCACGATTATTTTATACTTTCTCCCTAGTTTAGAAAAGGCTTTGGATTCCAAAGCCATTTATTTTAAAGAGATAACACTTTATTCATACTACCACTTTGATAGCCAACTAAGTCTAGTGTAATATATTTATAACCGAATTGTTGTAATTGCTTTGAAATCGTTTCGTGCTTTTGTAAAACAATCGGCATATCGTTCGGTTCTACTTCTATTCTTGCAATTTCTTCATGTGTACGAACACGAACTTGGCGAATACCTAAGCTTTTTAAATAAGCTTCGGCTTTTTCTACTTTTGTTAGCTTTTCTTGCGTAATATATTCTCCATAAGCAATTCGAGAAGAAAGACATGCAAACGAAGGTTTATTCCATGTTGGTAGGTCTTTTTCTTTTGAAAGCTCTCTTATTTCTTCCTTATATAAGTCAGCTTCTAACAATGGACCTCGAATTCCTTTTTCTTTTGCCGCCTTCATACCGGGACGGTGTTCATTTTTATCGTCCGCTATGACACCGTAAACGATATTTGTGAACCCCTTCTCTTCTAAAACAGGCAGTATGTGGTCGAATAAACTACTTTTGCAAAAATAACATCTGTTTTGCGTGTTTTCTGCGTAGCCTGGAATTGCTAACTCTGATGTTTCGATTACTTGATGCTCTACACCTATTCGACTAGCTAATGCTCGCGCTTCTTCTAGTTCACTAGATGGATATGTTTCAGAATCCGCTGTCACTGCTAATACTCTATCTTTTCCTAACGTATCAACCGCAACTTTTAATAGAAACGTACTATCCACTCCACCAGAAAATGCTACAACGACGCTTCCCATTTCTCGGAGAATAGACTGTAATGTTTCATATTTCTCAGTTAGCATTCTCCACTCTCCCTTCTAATTAGAAAACTTTCGCACCAAAAAATTCAAGGCGTTTATCGTTTCTAATAGTAGATGTTAGCTACTTACATTTTCAAATGTTTTTTCTATCTATTCGCATACCGTTCAAGTAGCTAACATTACATCCTCTAACTATTTTATTGTATGTGTTTTATTATATTGTCATGCTGCCAAATCCGCCATCAACACGGATTAACGCACCAGTTACGAAGCTAGAAGCATTTTCAGAAGCTAACCAAACAGCTGCACCTTGAAGCTCATCAGGTGTTCCGAAACGATTCATCGGTGTATGGTTCATGATAGACTCAATACGCTCTGGGCTTAAAATCTTTTTGTTTTGTTCTGCTGGGAAGAATCCAGGAATAATGGCATTTACACGAATACCATGTGGTGCAAATTCACGTGCTAAAAATTGTGTTGCACTGTTTAAACCAGCTTTTGATACAGAATACGTAAATACTTTAGATAATGGTGTTGTAGAAGATACGGAAGAAATGTTAATAATGCTTCCTTTTCTCTCTTGTTCAATCATTCTTTTCGCAAAGATTTGCGTTGTTAATACGATACCTTTTAAGTTAACGTCCATAATGTCGTCCCATTCTTCCATATCAAGATCGAAGAAAGGTGTTGAACTATTTTTACCTGGTGCATTTAATAAAATGTCCCAACCGCCAGACCATTTTTCAATTTCATCTGCAACTTGAACTATCGCTTCTTTAGAGCTAACGTCTGCTTGGAATGCTTTCGCTTTTCCACCATTGCTTTCGATTTCTTTTACTACTTCGTTTGCTTTATCTAAGTTACGTCCAACGATTGCAATGCTTGCTCCATGCTCTGCAAGACCGTGCGCGATTGAAGATCCTAGTACACTATTTCCACCGATTGCTACTGCTGTTTTTCCTGTTAAGTCAAATAAACGTGTCATAATAAATTCCTCTCCCTTTTCCATATCATTAAGTTTGTATAAATTAAACTAAGTTTCCTTCTTCATTAAACGACCAATCGTAAAGGTCTGAAACAACTTCCATATTCGGATGATTGTTCACATAATCTAGTAACGGTTCAGAAACCTCGATTTCACTAATTTCTAAAGTGTTATTAATACGAACTAATTTAACTGTTGTAAAATCTAAAATATTACAAGTTTTAATAGCAGCTTTAATTGTTTCGCGGTCGTTCGGTAACGTTGTCGCGATTTTCGTAGGAGCCACAACTGTTGACGTTAATCCGTTCGCATACGTTGCTTCACGGTCCATTTTGTCTACAAGGCGTTGCGTTGTAAAATCTGCTGTTCCTACTCCATTTGCATTTCCTTCTGTTTCAGGAGTTAAGTCTAGAACGACCATTTTATTTACTTCTGGGCCACCATGAGCATATGGAGTTGGATAACGACCAGTTATGTTCGGATCCATCCCATCGCCACTAATGTTTTTCCCAATTTGATTAATGACAAGTACATCTAAATCTTTGAAAAATAATTTAGGCAATAGCCCTTTCGCCTTTTCTTGTAAGGCTGATTCTTTTTCTTTAATTTCATCTGGAGTTAACACATCAACAATCGCAACTTTATCAAATGCATTTTCAACAGTTGCCACTCCAAATAAAACAGGCTTTTTTTCCATAATCACTTTTGCCATTGCGGGTACATTTTCCGCCATATATTTAAAGCCAAGCTGATGACAAGCTTCTGCTCCTTTTTGTTTCCCTAATCCAATACTAATCATTTTCATAATGCCACTTTCAACCGGACCTCTAAACGCTGTATGAGGTTTTACGCGATTGATGATGACAATTCCATCTGCTTCTGAAGCATATTTATCTACATAAATAGGTAACCCATTTTCAAGTTCATCAATTTTTACTACTTCCATAGATGAGCGAATTTCACAACCAGCGCTCTCTTCTGTAACGCCAAGATGAGCTAATACTTCACGTTGACCTTCCGCTGTTGCACCACCGTGACTTCCCATACTTGGGACGATAAATGGTTTTGCACCTAAGTCTTTCAAAAATTTCACCGTCACTGCAGTTAACTCAACGAGACGATCTAAACCTCTACTACCAACCGCTACTGCAATTTCCATTCCAGGCTTTACCGTTGCACGAATATGTTCTTGGTCTAATTTTTCCATTAAAGCAGACCCTAAATCTTCAATCTTTGATTCATCAAAATTCACTCTGACTTTCGCCATTTTCGGTACTGGAATATCTTTTAACAATTCTTGAAGAATTCCCATTCCTACCATCCACTCCTTCAACTACGTAGCTAAGATAAAATGAGTATCATTACAATTTTAATATTTACATGTAATCCCTTACAACATACAGAACAGCGGTTTCACACCAATGATAGCTCACAATTCACTATCATTAGTTATCTGCATCATTCTTAGTTTCTATTAGTTTGTTTAAAACATTTTTTAATTAATTTGTTTACCAAACAAACTAACTACCTGTATAATACCATTAGGAGATATTTCCGTCAAACAAAAAGTGAGATTTTTAGGAGGGGTATTATGGTTACGGGAGACGCTTCCTATATTAAGAAAATAAACCGCAGTATCATCATAAGCAAGATCATCGAACATGGAATGATTTCTCGCGCAGACCTTGCAAAAATAACGGGATTAAATAAAGCAACTATATCTGTTCAAGTTTCTGAAATGTTAAAGGAAGAACTTATTTTTGAAACACAGCTTGAACATAAAAATCTCGGCAGAAGACCGATTATGCTTTCGATAAATGAAAACGCTGGTTATGCGTTAGGGATAGATTTAGATCAAGAGACTATTTCCTTTAATCTTTCCAACCTACTTGGAAAAGAAGTAAGTAGCAAATGTATTAGTATAAATACTTCTGATTACGAAGAAATTGAAGAGTTGTTATTAGAACATATTATGAGCTTTCAAGACCAGTGCGCTCACTCTTCCTATGGTTTAGTCGGAGTGGTTATCGGGATTCACGGGATCGTCAATAAGGATGAGAAAATCTTTTTCGTCCCACATCATCAATGGAGAAATGTTGATTTAAAGAAAGGTCTAGAAGAAAAAACCGGTATTCCTATTTATATTGAAAACAACGCCAATCTTTGCTCTTTTGCAGAAAAAGTATTTAAGCATCATCAAAGTGATAACTTACTGTCCGTTACGTTATATTCTGGGATCGGTCTTGGTATAATCGTAAACGGTGAAACGTTAAAGGGACACCACGGTTACGCTGGAGAAATTGGCCATATGATTATTATGCCTGACGGAATACGCTGTAAATGTGGAAACGCCGGATGCTGGGAGCAATACGCATCTGAAGCAAGTTTTATGAAGCAATTATGTAAAACAGCACAATCAGAAGTTTTAACGTATGAAGAAATTGCTAACCTAATAGCCGAAGCAGACCCGCAAATTATGAATGAGTTAGAAAAATATATAAATTATTTATCAATCGGTGTTAACAATATTATTAATTTATACAACCCGGAAACGTTAATTATTAATAGTGAATTACTGCGATTATTCCCAGAAACAGAAGAAAAGATTAAAGCTAAGCTAAATTCATCTGTCGGCCATTTCAGCCGCTTGCTCATTTCCGATTTTGGAAATAAAGCGTGTATTATGGGTGCCAGTGCATTAGCAATTCAACATTTCTTTTGTATATCTGATTTGTGTTTGACGGTGGAATGATATTACTCTTGGGTCAGAACATTCTCTGACCCTACTTTGTATTTAGAACATAAAAAGAGAGCTCCGCTTAATTTTAGGAGCCCTCCATTATCTATTAAAAGCTTTTTATTACACTGCTTGTTTATTATCGTTATTTGCACTGCGTTTCACTTCTGCAATAGAAGCTTGAATTTCCTCCATCTTCGTTCCATCTAAGTTATAGAACTTCATCGCTATAAGGGAAATTGCGAGACCAACAGCTGGAATTCCAAACATTAGTACTAGTGTCATGACCATTAATGACGGTGTTAATGCTTCTCCAACTTGCGGTAAAGCATCCGTATATCCAATCGTTGCTACTAAGAACCCAACGATTGCCGGCGCTAACGATGAAACCATTTTATCCACAAACGAGAAGAGAGTACCTACCATACCTGGTACATATCGACCAGATTTATAAGTTTCATAATCTGAAACGTCTGCAATCATAGGGATAACAATTGAACTTGATAAACCAGTTAAACCTTTTAAAAGTGCATATAAAACTAAGAAAACGATCGTAGTTATGCCAATATTTGTTAGAGAAATTGTTGCAGTGTCTATCATCATTAAATATATGGATAGAGCGATTGCACTAATTAATCCTCCCCAAGTAGCTCCAACTAACGCTTTTTTCAGCCCTAATTTTCCAGCATACCTTACCCCAAGGAATGTAATTAAAATGGTTGGTATAATAACAATTAATGAAATAGTACCACTTAATGCATAGTCTCCAAGTAAAATACCGAAGAACATAACATATACTACCGGTTGGCGAAGTACTAAGTTTGCTAGTTTATCAGTTGATGCTGCAATAACTAACATTTGAAGTGGACGATTACTTTTTAATACTGGCCAATAATCACGAAATTTAACTTTTACCGCTTTTTCAGCTAATCCGAAATATTCTTTACGGTCTTTTGGAGCAATTGCTGTTACAGCTAAAATAGTAAATAATGCAGAAATAATTATTGCATAAGTATTTAATTCTGTGAATAATCCCATATTGAATTCGTTGCCATGTTTCACCATTAAATAGGAAGCCACAAATATTTGACCACCCGTAAATATACCAACATTATACGTTGCATCAAAAATAGTGAAAAGTGGGCGCTGCTTCGGATGATTTGTTAAAACTGTTTGCGCTGCTCTCGTTACTGCAGTTTGAAGCGTATATCCAACGATATAAATAGCATAAATAAATACAAAAAATAGAAATTGGAATGATTCTGGTAATAAATGTGTTACGTTATACATAATTAACACGGTAGACGCTAGTATAACGTTCCCTATAATCATCATCGGTCGGAACTTACCAAATTTCGTTTCCGTTTTATCGATGATAAATCCTATAATCGGATCTGTTACGGCGTCAAATGCTCTCATCGCTGTTAAAATCGAACTAATAATAACTACTGATAACCCTGCAATTCCAGTTGCGTAATATGATACGAAACCAACAATAAATAAATAGAGATTAGTAGCTGTGTTGTTTAATGCGAAAAAACCAATCTGCCACATTTTTGCTCTATGGTACTGCTCTGCAAATTCCCCTACTTTGTTTGCCATTATTTTTTCCCCCTTATTTAAGTTTGATTAAAACGCTTTCAAAACCCTTTGTAACTAGTTGAAAATCTATTACTTTACTTTTGTCCTCCCTATAGTGCTTGTTAAAAAGGATAGGGAATACGCTTACATTTTAAGGACAAAAGTTTATCTATCTCTCTTTTTTATCCCTTTATATGTAAGCCTTTACATCTCGGCGCTGAAAATAGCGAATTTTGCTAGTTCGCCCTTGATTTACCATTAGTTAGTATACTAAACTAACTAATGATTAAATATAGATTATCACCGTATGTATGCGTTGTCAATGCTTTTTGAAGAGTCTAAAAATTTTGTTTGCACAGTGCAAAATAGGATAGACAAATAGAAAAAATTATGATTAAAACCGCCCTTCGACAACGAAAAATCAGCCCCCTATTTAGAAGGCTGATTTTCACTAATCTATGAAGCTACTTTCGCATTGTTTTTTACTTCTGCAATAGCAGCTTGAATTTCTTTCATTTTCACATCATCTAGTGGGTAGAATTTCATTGCAATTAATGAAGTAATCCAACCTAAGATCGGGAATCCGAATTTTAATAGTAACCCGATCATTAGTAGTGACGTTGTTAATGAATCATCCACTTGTGGGAACTGCTCTCTAAAGCCAATCGATGCTAGCGCTACTCCGACGATAGTTGCTGCAAGAGAGGAAATTAATTTATCTACGAATGAGAATAATGTTCCTAACATTCCTGGGATGAATCTTCCTGTTTTATTCGTTTCATAATCCGAACAGTCGGCAATCATTGGAATAACCATGTTTCCAGTTAAACTGCCAAATCCTAAACCGATACAATAAAGAACTAGGAAGACTATCGTTACAAGGTTCAAACTAGTTAAGGAGATTTGTGTAGCGTCTATGAAGAAGAACATAACTAGTAAAATGGAGAAAGGTATTAGTGCTAACCAAGTACCAGCGACAAACGATTTCTTCAAACCTCTTTTTCTCGCATAACCTATTCCTAAGAACGTTAATAATAGAGTAGGAATTAGTGTAACTAAAGACACGGTACCACTTAGTGCGTAATTCCCCATCATAATCCCGAAGAAAATAACGTGTACTGCAGGTTGTCTTACGATACTACCAGCAAGCTTATCAGATGATGCTGAAATGACTAACATTTGAAGTGGGCGATTTCCCTTTAAAATTGGCCAGTAATCGCGAAATTTCGTTTCTACTGTTTGCTCAGCTAAACCGAAAAATTCTTTACGATCTTTGTCCCAAATACCGATTACTGCGAGTACTGTGAAAATGGCGGAAGCGATGATTGCGTATGCATTTAACTCTACGAATAGCCCCATTTGAAAGCCACCGTATTTTGGTACTAAATAAGATGCGACAACGATTTGCATACCAGTAAATAATCCAACGTTGTATGTTGCATCGAATATGGAGAATAACGGGCGTTGCTTCGGATGATTGGTTAAAACAGTTTGAGCTGCTTTTGTTACGGCAGTTTGTAAAGTGTAACCGATAATGTGAATGGCATAAATGAAGATAAAAAATAACAATTGCAAATTAGTAGGTAAAAGATGGGTGACACTATACATAATAATGACAGACCCAGCTAAAATAATATTTCCAAGAATCATTAACGGCCTAAACTTTCCAAACTTTGATTCCGTCTTGTCAATAACAAATCCAATGATTGGGTCCGTTACCCCATCAAATAAACGCATTGCTGTTAAAATTGTACTTACAATTACTACTGTTAAACCTGCTATTCCTGTTGCATAGTAAGCAACAAACCCCATTGCGAATAGATAAAAGTTAGTAGCCGTATTATTTAATGCAAAAAAACCTATCTTCCAAAGTTTTGAAGAATGATAATGTTGATCATTCATTGTAGTATTGACCGCTCCCATCGGATTCCCCCCATTAATCAATGTTTTTGAAGCCATTTCTGAATACGTTTACATTTTGCAATTTAAACACTAAACCCCTTTACCCCTTCAGCCCTTTCTTTAGAGTGTAAGCCCTTTCATACGTGAGCTAAAAATAACGAACCTTTCTAGTTCGTTTAACAATATTTGTTAGTTCAATAAACTAACAAAATGATTAAAATTAGATTACCACCATCTTTATGGTGTGTCAATATATTTTGAAAGTTCTAAAAATATTTTTTTTACACGTCCTAGAGGTGAGCAGGAGGTTTGGTAAAACAGCATTTCGTTTCTCGTTAATATCAGCTTGATTTTGTAATACTACGACTGGTTCGGGCATGGATTTTTTTAATGTTGTTTTCTCTTCTATACCGCTCAAACTGGGTTCTGTTTCACTTGTTCGGGTTTGTGTTTCACTTGTGTTTGGTTCTGAACCACTACGTATGGTCTAGGCGTGCATTTCCGAGCCAATTTTTACTTTCTGTTCCGCTCAAACCGGTTTCTGTTCCACTTCCACTCGGTTCTGAACCACTTCTCATCGTTCAGACGATATTCCTTATCCTCATTGTTGTTCTACGCTCTCCCTTTTGTTTATGTGATAATCCGACATTTTTATGTGGGTTATAACTTTTCCCTTTATGTCGTCCAACAGCTTGTTCTAGGCTTTCTCCGACGTTTATGTGCATTAACCGCTGTTTTATGTGGGTTACGCTTTTATTTATGTGGGTTATCTTTCCTTTTATGTGCGTCCAACAGCTTGTTCTAGGCTTTCTCCAACGTTTATGTGCATTAACCGCTCTTTTATGTGGGTTACGCTTTTATTTATGTGGGTTATCTTTCCTTTTATGTGCGTCCAACAGCTTGTTCTAGGCTTTCTCCGACGTTTATGTGCATTAACCACTCTTTTATGTGGGTTACGCTTTTATTTATGTGGGTTATCTTTCCTTTTATGTGCGTCCACAAGCTTGTTCTAGGCTCCAACAGACTGGTTCTGTCCAATATCTTGCAGTTTCTGGCCAACATCCGATTCATTCTGAACAACTACTCCTCTTCCAGTTGTACATTCCCTATGCATTCACATTTTCTAAACAACACAACGCCGGTTCTGTTCAATAACCTGCAGTTTCTGTTCAACATCCAATCAAATTTGAACAACTACTACATGGTCATACGTACATTTCCTATGCATTCTCAATTTCTGAACAACACAATGCCGGTTCTGTTCAATATCTTGAAACTTCTGTTCAACATCCGATTCAGTCTGAACAACTACTCCTCGGTCATACGTACATCTCCTATGCGTTCTCACTTTCTAAACAACACAACGCCGGTTCTGTTCAATAACCTACAGTTTCTGGTCAACATCCGATTCATTCTGAACAACTACTCCTCTTCCAGTTGTACATTCCTATGCATTCACATTTTCTAAACAACACAACGCCGGTTCTGTTCAATAACCTACAGTTTCTGGTCAACATCCAATTAAATCTGAACAACTACTTCTCTTCCTAACGTACATTTCTTATGCATTCACATTTTCTAAACAACACAACGCCGGTTCTGTTCAATAACCTACAGTTTCTGTTCAACATCCGATCAATTCTGAACAACTACTCCTCGGCCAGACGTACATTCCATATGCGTTCTCACTTTCTGAACAACAAAACGTCGATTCTGTTCAATACCCTGCAGTTTCTGGTCAACATCCGATCAAATCTGAACAACTACTTCTCTTCCAGACGCACATTTCCTATGCGTTCTCACTTTCTAAACAACACGATGCCGATTCTGTTCAATAACCTGCAGTTTCTGTTCAACATCCGAGCAAATCCGAACAACTACTACTCCTCTTCCAGACGTACATCTCCTATGCATTCCCACTTTCTGCACAACACCATGCAGTTTCTGTTCAACATCCGAGCAAATCCGAACAACTGCTATCGGATTAAAAAATTTCAATTGACACGGCAAAAAAAAGAAGACCCTATACAAAGGCCTTCCCAATAAGTTTATTTATCTATTAAAACCAATCCGCATATCCGATGCTTCTTAAATGTTCTGCTGAGTCTTTTAAGCAATCGAATGGATCGCGTCCGTATACGTCGTCTTGCTCGATTAAGAAGTATTGAGATCCACTTTCTAGGCCAGCATCAATAATCGCGTTAAAGTCTAAACTACCTTGGCCAAGCTCTGCGAATTGAACTGTATTATTAAACGCTTGGAAGAACTTATCTCTATCAAATCCGCCTTCCATTACACTTAAGTCCATTTGACCAATACGGTAATCTTTTAAGTGAATTAATGAAACGCGTCCTTCGTATTTACGAATTACATCAACCGGGTTTAAGCCGCCTCTATGAACCCAATGAACGTCTATTTCAAAGCCAAGCTTAGATGTGTTGTTTTTAATAATATCGAATAAATATTCGCCGTCGTATTTTTGGAATTCAATATGGTGATTATGGTAATAAAGGTCAATTCCGTGCTCTGCTAATCTTTCTGCTACCTCATCTGCTTTTTGAACGAATTCCATAATTTTATCTTTATGGCCAATTGTTGTGAGTGGTAGCATTCCGATGCGAAGGAAATTACAATTTAACGTTTTGCAGTCATTTACGATCTTGTCAAAATCAGCAGATAACGTTTCCCCTGGCATTCCTGGCATCATTGGTTCTAATGCTGCTGATAACGCGGCGATTTCAATTCCGAAGTCTTCGCTCGCACGTTTTAACTCTGCAACATTTTCTTCTGTCATTGGAATTTGTGATACTTCCACCGCACTGAAACCTAGCTCGTGTATCTTTTTCATCGTCTCGTACACACCAAGTTCTTCTACTTTATCTTTTAACATCATCATTTGTACGCCAATTTTACCTTTTTTCATTCCTTATCCCTCCATTTGAATTCGTTTGTTAGTTTCAGAAGACTTTCGAATTGCATCGATAATTGTTAAGGATGGTAAAGCATCTTTCGCATGTATATAATCGTTCGTATCATTTGCAATACACTTGTAAAAATGGTGAATGAGCTTCATATGACTTGCACCGTAGTAAAACTTTGTACCAGGTAATCTTGAATCTTCTATTAATCTTTCTTTTTTACCTTCGTCATCCACTCGAGTTAAAATACTGTCTTTAATCGTTAACTTGCCGTGCTCAAATATAACTTGTAGCTCGACACTAGAGTTACCATAGTTCGAATTTGTTGCGAAAAATAAACCGGTTGCGCCATTTCGAAATTGAATTCTAGCAGTTGCCGTATCTTCCACTTCAATGTTATAGTCTAGCAATTGGTCGATAGAGCCTTTAATCGATTCGATTTCTCCACCTAGTAATTGCATTAAATCTACAGTGTGTAACGCTTGGTTAATCATCACTCCGCCACCTGCTAAGTCCATTTGACCACGCCACGGTTTCGTTTCATAATAAGACTTCGGTCGATACCAAGTTACTAACCCTTTCACACCTAATACTTTCCCATACTTTTCTGTTTGAACAGCGTCGTGTAGCATTTCAAACGTCTCATTGAAACGATTTTGGAAGCAAACGCATATTTTTACATTTGGATTAGCTTCCTCTAGTTTCACGAGTTCTAGTCCTTCTTGTTCGTTCAGTCCGAGAGGCTTTTCAAGAAACACGTTCACGCCATGTTCCACACAAGTTTTTGTCACAGGGTAATGTAAATTGTGTGGTAAACATATATGAACACAGTCTAACGATTCGTTTTTTAACATCGATTCATAATCCGTATAAAATTGGATGTTAGAGTCATACACATTTTTCGTTTCATCTATATCACATACGGCAACAAGTTGAACATTTGGGTTAGCTTGTATCGCTGGAATGTGTATTTGAGATATATCTCCTAAACCTATAACTGCTATTTTTAGCATATGACGATCCCCTTTAGGAAACGAACTTAAGGGGAAAATGCGCCTTAAGTTCGTCTGTCTTTTATGAAGTTTACTTTACTTCTACTTTCTTTTCTTCTTCGATTTTTTTATTTAGCTCTGCAAGGAATACATCTTCGTCAAATGAAGTTTCTACTTCTTTACCTAACCAGCTAGATAAGTGAATCGCATTCGCTAAACGTACTCCGAAAATCCCATCGCTACCAGGAGCTAAAAGATCTGTTCCATCTAAAATAGCTGCCGCGAAGTTTTCTAATACCGCGGAGTGTTGAACGCCCCATGCACTACCGAACTCTAATACTTCTTCACTATAAATATCATCTGTGCTGCCACCCATGAAGATTCTCATCACATCTTGCATGCTCATGCTTGCGCTCATTTCGTTTTCTGGTTTATTTAAACGTTTAATCGTTACTTTTTTGCTATCTTCTACAACGATTTTCCCTTTATCTCCAAGGATTTCAAAGCGGTCTGTTCCGACAACGTCATGTGTACAAGTAACGAATACGCCTGTCGCACCATTTCCGTAGTCTAATACAGCTGTTACTTCGTCTTCTACCGCAATGTCACGTTGGTAACCGTATTTTACGTTTGAGTAAACTTTTTCAGGCATTCCACAAATCCATTGTAGTAAGTCTAATTGGTGAGGAGCTTGGTTTACAAGGACACCGCCACCTTCACCGCTCCAAGTTGCTCTCCACTCACTTTGGTCATAATATCCTTGTGGTCTCCACCAGTTCGTAATAATCCAGTTTGTACGGCGGATATTTCCGATTTCCCCGTTATCAATAATCTCTTTTAATTTTTGATAAAGTGGGTTTGTTCTTTGGTTGAACATGATAGCGAACTTCACTTCTGGTTTCGTTGCTGCATATTCGTTTAACTCTTTAACTTGCTTTGTATAAACACCAGCCGGCTTTTCTACTAGTACGTGTACATCACGTTTAATAGACTCGATTCCCATTTCTGGATGTAAGTAATGCGGTACGCACGTTACAACTGCATCAACGTCGCCACTTTCTAACATTTCAATATAGTTATCATAAAACGGAACTTCTGGATATTTCTCTTGAGATTCTTGCTTTTTAGCTGGATCGATGTCACAAATTGCACCGATTTCCATGTTTGGTACTCTACCTTCTTTAATAAACCCTGCATATGCTCCACCTTGTGCACCTAACCCGATAATACCTAATCTTACTTTTTTCATTATTACTCCCCCTTACTTTCGATTTGATTTAGTATATTTAATAGAGCTTCGTATTGAAGCTTATAACCGCCAGCACCGTCTAAACCTTTATCATCTTTAATTACTTCTGTAGCATCTTCTAGTTCTAAGTCTTTTAATGAGTCGAAAAGTACTAAATGTGGTTCTAATGTTAAAAATCCTTTATAACCAGAGGAAATAGCTTGTTCTAAAATCTCAGGTATTTTCCCTTCCCCTGTACCACATACAACGTTTTGACTATCTGTTGTTACTGCATCTTTTATATGAATGTACTCTACTAAATCTTTTAGTAGGTCGTAACAAACTTGGGTATCTTCTCCACATTGAACGAAGTTAGCGAAGTCGAAAATTGCTTTAAAGCTTGGAGAATTCACAGATCTTAATAGGTCGTCACAACGTCTGCCGGTATCACCGAAAATATCTTTCTCGTTTTCATGTAAAAGAACGATTTCGTGCTTTTCCGCAATTTGAGCAAATTCCTTCACTTTGCTAATAACATCATCGCGATACCCGTCTGGATTTTCCCCTTTCGGTATATAAAAACTGAAAATACGAATGTACTTACAATCTAGTAGTTTACTAATTTGACAAAGCTCTTCTAGCATACTTTTTTGCTTTTCAAAGCCTTCTTCATCATTAATGAACACTTTTCCAATTGGAGAACCGACAGAAGATACTTTAATTCCAGCAGCATTTAACCTTGGTAGTACAGATTCTTTTACTTCATCTGCTGTAAAATCCCCGATATTTTTCCCATCAATACCACGTAGTGATATATAGTTCATCCCAAGATTAGCGACAACTTCTAACTGAGTGTTAAAATCTGATGAAATTTCATCAGAAAAACCCGAAATATGGATTCCTTCCAACATTAAGTATTCCTCCCTACAAGCAATTACTGTAATCTTGTTTTACGATATTGAGACGGTGTCATCCCGACTTTTTCTTTAAAAAATCGACTAAAGTGGGCGACACTTTCAAAGCCTACTTCTCTTGAAATGTCGGCCAACGTTTCTTTTGGCTTCGTTTCTAATAAAAATTTCACTTCTCGTAATCTGCATCCCATTACATATTCCATCACGGTAAACCCGGTAACTTCTTTAAATACGTGGGAAGCGTAATATTTACTAAGATTTAGTTCTTCCGCTAGGCGATCTAAACTAATCTTTTCTTTAAAATGGTCATTAATCCATGTTGCGATATTTTCAGCATGTAACTCTTTTTCTGATTTCTTATTGGACACTTGAGCTAATTCTTCTTGGCTCATTTTATAAATTTTGACTAATAACTGAATGAGTTCCAGTTTTACTTCTGCTTTTAGTACTTCATTCTCTTTACCTGTTCGTTGCTTTTCTTCCCCTAATTGGGACTGCATCATTGCAATTCTTTTCATTTTTTCGTCAACATATTGACCTGACTCGTTATAGCCTGTTCGAATTAAAAAATTGTTGAGCTTTCGAAATGGATCAAGTAGATTCGGTATTCCTAAAGAAGGTAAAAGCTCCTTCACCCAATCTGGTGAAAAATGAAGCATACTTCTCGTATAAGCCTTATTTTTATTCGGATTTGGTTTATGCAACGTTAACCCATCTAACAAAATAATGTCGCCAGGCTCTAATTCATAAATGTGGTTATTTATTAAATATTTACAATCACCTGAGCAGAAAAAATAGATTTCATATTCGTGATGGGAATGAAATGGAAACTCATACGACTCTAGCCCTTGAATTCGATAAAAGGCGTTGAGCCAGTTATCTGTCATATTTAGTTGTTTATATATGTCGTTAAATTGATCCATTTTTCCACACCCTCATGTAACCGTTAACAATCATTTTTATACGTAACATCGCTTCTTGTTAAAGCAATGTATTTACTAGTAACGGTATAGTTATATTGTAATGTAACTGCTTACAAAAATCGTTTTCTACAAATGCTTAGTTTTTTATAAAATTTGACTGAGATTGCTCTATCATATCAATTTTAACTAAAAAAATGTTAAAAAAGAGGCAAAACAAGCTCTTTTTTGCTAGTTTTGCCTCTGATGTCACTTATTATTTACTCATCCAGTTTGTATGGAATACTCCTTCTTTATCAACACGTTGGTACGTATGAGCACCGAAATAATCACGTTGAGCTTGAAGAAGGTTTGCAGGTAATGTTTCTGTACGGTAGCTGTCATAATATGCAATTGCACTAGCAAATGACGGTACAGGTATTCCACGCTCTACTGCTACTGCCACAACTTGACGTAGTGCTTGTTGGTAACCTTCTACGATTTCTTTAAAGTATGGGTCTAATAAAAGGTTCGCTAAGTTTGCATCACGATCATACGCATCTTTAATTTTTTGTAAGAATTGCGCACGGATGATACAACCACCACGGAAGATCATTGCAATCTCACCATAGTTTAAGTTCCAATTACGTTCCTCACTTGCAGCACGCATTTGCGCGAAACCTTGTGCGTAAGAAACAATTTTACTCATATAAAGTGCTCTACGAACTGCTTCGATAAGCTCTTCTTTATTACCAGCAAATGGTTTACTTTCTGGGCCAGCAAGCATTTTACTAGCTTTCACACGCTCTTCTTTCATTGCTGAAATGAAGCGAGCAAATACGGATTCTGTAATGATTGGTAGTGGAACACCAAGATCTAATGCATCTTTACTTGTCCATTTACCTGTACCTTTTTGTCCAGCAGTATCTAAAATAACGTCTACTAACGGTTTACCTGTTTCTTCATCAACTTTCGTGAAGATATCAGCAGTAATTTCGATTAAGTAGCTATCTAACTCACCTTTATTCCAGTCAGCGAACACTTCATGAAGCTCTTGTGCGCTTAAGCCTAATACATTTTTCAAAATGAAGTATGCTTCTGAAATTAATTGCATATCGCCATACTCAATCCCATTATGAACCATTTTCACATAATGGCCTGCACCGTCTGGACCGATGTACGTACAGCAAGCATCGCCTTCTACTTTTGCAGAGATTGCTTCTAAAATAGGCTGAACTAGCTCGTAAGCTTCTTTTTTACCACCTGGCATAATAGAAGGACCAGTTAACGCGCCCTCTTCTCCACCTGAAACACCAGTACCAATGAAGTTTAGTCCCGCTTCTGCTAATTCTTTGTTACGACGAACTGTATCTTCGAAATACGTATTTCCGCCATCGATAATAATATCGCCTTCTTCAAGGTATGGTCTTAAAGAGTCAATTGTTGCATCCGTTGCATCCCCTGCTTTTACCATAAGTAAAATTTTTCTTGGTTTTTCTAAAGAGTTAACAAATTCTTCAACTGTTTCTGCACCAACGAAGTTTTTACCTTTTGCTTCATTTTGTAAAAATGCTTCTGTCTTGTCGAAAGAACGGTTAAATACTGCTACGGAATAACCTCTGCTTTCAATGTTAAGTGCTAAGTTTTTACCCATTACTGCTAAACCAATTACACCAATTTGTTGTTTGGACATATTATATTCTCTACCTTTCCTATCAAATGGTTTTAGTATTAGAGTGACCATCTCACCCGCAATACTATCGCGAGTAGACAGCCACCTTTATAAAAATGAATTAGCGCTCTAAGAAATATTTTTCAGCGTTGTTGTATCCGATATTACGAACCATTTCCTCTAAAAACTTCGGATCGTTTGGAGCTAAACCTCTCTCCATCCAGTCACCTAAAATGTTACATAAGATGCGGCGGAAATAGTCATGACGAGCATAAGATAGGAAGCTTCGAGAATCTGTAAGCATTCCGATGAAGTGGCTTAATAAACCAACGTTTGCTAAGTCTTTCATTTGTCTTTCCATTCCGTCGATATGGTCATTAAACCACCAGCCAGAACCGAATTGAATTTTTCCAGGTACTCCAGCTTCATAGAAGTTACCCATCATTCCAGCTAAAACGGCATTATCTTTCGGATTTAAGTTGAAAAGAACCGTTCTTGGCAATTTATTTTCCATTTCTAACGCATCTAAATATCTAGAAACGCCTTCTGCAAAATTCTTTTCGCCAATAGAATCAAATCCAGTGTCAGGACCGATTAATTCTTTCATTCTCGTATTATTATTACGCATTGCACCCATATGAAGCTGCATTACCCAGCTCTTTTCTGCGTACATCATACCTACTTGTTTTAGTAAGAAAGATTGATAAGCAGTTAATTCGTTATCAGTTAGTTCTTCACCATTTAAGCGTTTTGCAAAAATAGGAGCTGCTTCTTCTTTTGTTGTTTCTACATATTCTAACTTTTGAATGTCATGGTCAGATGCTCTACCACCATTTTCATGGAAGTAATCAACACGTTGCTGTAATGCTTGTAGGAAGCTATCTAAATCAGTAACTTTTACTGCCGATACTTCTTCTAACGTTTTTACCCAATTATGAAAAGTTGGACGTTCAATATATAACGCTCCATCCGGTCGGAATGTTGGTGCGATAATTGCATCAAATGTTTCATCTGCTTTTAATTTTTGGTGATATTCTAATGTAGAAACTGGGTCATCTGTAGTACCGATAAACTTTACGTTTGCTGTTTCAATAAATGATCTTGGTCTATAGTCAGGCTGTGCAAGTTTCTCATTACACTCATCATAAATTTCACGTGCTGTTTCTGGGCTTAAAATTTTCTCGATTCCGAAGAACATTTTTAACTCCATATGAGCCCAATGATGTAACGGATTTCCGATTAAATAAGGCATTGTTTTTGCCCAAGCTTCGAATTTTTCCCAGTCGCTTTTCTCTCCAGTAATGAATTCTTCACCAATACCATGCATACGCATAGCTCTCCATTTGTAATGGTCCCCACCTAGCCATAATTGCGTAATATTTTCGTAAGGTTTATTTTCCCAAACCTCTTCTGGTACAAGGTGACAATGGAAATCAAAGATTGGTAAGTCTTTCGCTGCATTTTCATATAAATCTACAGCAGCCTTCGTATCTAATAAAAAATGCTTATTTAAAAAAGTGTTCATTCATTCTCCCCCTCTTTCACACATAATGACCTATTTTATTTTCTGTAAACCTTTTCATAAATATAAAAAATTTGAAGAAAAACGATTTAAATTAACCTATTACTTTAATTTGTTTATTAAACAAATTAATTACATGTCTAATTTAACACTTTTTTATATATTCGTCAATCCGAAATGCGGAGGCGGCTCGTTTAGGTCCAATCAAACTGGAGGTTTTCCGCAGGAGATATAGGAAACACGGCGAACGTAGAGAGCCGATGTTGACTTATCGTACGGAGGAAAAGTGAAGTTTGAGCCGGACCTAGCCGCCGGAGCTGGACAATAGAAATGCGGAGGGCGTTTGGGTAGCGGCGTACAAACTGGACAATCCGTATTCTTTTCTTCCTATTTAATCTAACGCAAAGTTATCCGTATCTTTTCTTAGATGAAAACTGTTATAATGAAAGTAAACTTTTACGCTTGAAATGGAGGATTATTATGGTTACTGGTGATGCTTCTTTTATCAAACAAATAAACCGATCAATTATTATCGGAGAGATTGTGAAAGAAGGATTTATATCTAGAGCTGATTTATCAAAAGCAACAGAACTAACTAGAGCGACAATCTCAGCCCAAGTGGCCGATTTAATAGATGATGGACTTGTAGTAGAGACTCATGTAGAACATAATGCGGTTGGACGTAAACCAATTATGTTATCTATTAATCGTAAAGTAGGTTACGCACTAGGAATTGATCTCGATTATGGACAAGTAACATTTATGTTATCTGATTTATTAGGTAGCCCCGTTTCATCACATACGGTTGAGTTACATACTACGGACTATTCAGAAATTTTATCCATATTAGTGGAAGAAATAAATAAACTGAAGCATACGTTTACGGATACTGACCTTGGGATTATCGGAATTGTTATTGCCATACACGGACTTGTTGGAAAAGATGAAACCATTCATTTCGTACCTCGTTTAAAATGGAAGAACATTCATTTGAAAGTAGATTTGGAAAAAGAAATTGGTATTACTGTCCATCTTGAAAACAACGCAAATTTAAGTTCATTTGCAGAACGAGCATACATCCATCACGAAACAAATAATTTACTTTGTACGACGCATTATTCTGGAATTGGATTAGGAATGATGATGAACAATGAATTTTTCCGCGGTCATAACGGTTTCGCAGGAGAGATTGGGCATATGATCATCGTACCTGAAGGGATTACTTGTAATTGTGGAAATAAAGGGTGTTGGGAAAAATACGCTTCTGAATCAAGTTTTTTTGCTCATCTTTCCGAATTAAAAAACGAACAGATGACTTATGAACAAGTAGAAGAGTTCCTCGCACAAGGTGATGAAGAAGTTCAGCAATTAATGGACAAGTTTATCTATTACATCTCAATCGGACTTAATAATTTAATTAATATGTACAACCCGGAAGTAATTGTATTAGATAGTGAACTGTTACGTATATACCCGAACGCTTTAGAAAAGATAACGGCGAACTTACATTCATCTATTAGTCATTATCATTCACTATCGATTTCAACGATTGGGAAAAGATCTTCTGTGTTAGGTGCATGCGCTTTAGCAATAAAACATTTTCTAAATGTACCTACTTTAAATTTACCTGTAGAGCAAAAATGAAGTGTCTTTTAATGAAAACGCTTCCCTTTTTCAAAACAAAAGCTACCTATCATGTCTAAAATGTTCAGTCGCTAAAGGCTGAGCATTTTTCCTTTCTCCCCTTTAAATGACAAATGCCCGTTCATTTAAAAATGATTACTTTAGGGAATTCTAACTCCGAATTAGATTTTTTGGAGGGATTTTTTTGGAAAAGGAAATGAGTTATGGAAGTGATTATAAATTTATTCCAGCTACTTCTATTGGGAGTGGTGTCGGAATAGATATTTTACCTGACCTTTACAACTATACCATTCAAATAGTAAATATTCATTTAGTTGGTGATCCAAATACTAATGATTTTGTTTTGATTGATGCTGGTATGCCAGATTCAGCAGAAGAAATTATTTCTGTTATTGAAAATCGATTTGGAGAAAATAGCCGTCCTAAAGCAATTATTTTAACGCATGGCCATTTCGATCATGTTGGAGCAATTATTGAATTAGTAAAACGGTGGGAAATTCCTGTCTACGCACATGAACTAGAAATGCCGTTTTTATTAGGAGAAAAAAGTTACCCTGAACCAGACGCAACGGTCGAAGGTGGCATGGTTGCGAAAATGTCCCCAATGTTTCCTAATGAACCAATAAATTTAGGAAACCACATAAAACCATTCCCGTCTGATGGAACAGTACCGCATATGCCTGGATTTAAGTGGATTCACACTCCAGGTCATACTCCAGGTCATGTTTCTTTTTATCGAGAAAATGATGGTACATTAATCGTTGGTGATGCATTCGTCACTGTTAAACAAGAATATTTATATAAAGTATTTACACAAGAACTAGAGATTAGTGGGCCACCTAGATATTTAACAACGGATTGGAATGCGGCGAAGGCATCTGTTGCTAAATTAGCAGCACTTAAGCCAACTGTCGCAGTTACTGGACATGGTTTACCACTGTCTGGTGATTTGTTAACAAGTAGCTTAGAAAAATTGGTTCATGATTTTGATGATATTGCAAAACCTGATTACGGGAAGTATGTCCATTAAGGTTTCTTTTATCATGATAACGCCTCTGTTTTGAAAAGCAGAGGCGTTATTTTTTTGCTATTCGTGGACTAAGTGTTTCGTACCACTATATAAACCGCTCGCCGATAAACCAAATACTAGTCCGATTATAATCCCATCTTTGAAGGGGATATCCATATACAAAATTCCAACTAGTAACCCTATCAAGACAGCTATTACTGGAGCATACTTTACAGGCAATCCTAGTCTTTTAAACATCTCAACCAACCCTATAATTAGTGGAATGAACACTGCATCTGTTATTTCCATTTTTATACCGTCCTTTCTACCTTTGTGATATAGCCTTATTTAGGAAAATAGCATTTCATAATACATCAACAATACTTTATACTTTAAGTCTACATTGAAAATAGGTTGGTTTTCTTAAGTTTGTCCGTTTCACTTCACTGCAGGTACTCGCTTTCCGCGGGGAGAAACGGGAGCCTCCTCGGGCTTCGCCCTGTGGGGTCTCCCGATTCCTCTTCTTCCCGCTGGAGTCTCGCACCTTCCGCTACGTTCCACTCTCGGTTCTAAATTTCGAAAGGTAAAATATCGTAGCAACTCCCTAACCACCCGATTTCATATGCCATGGTGCAAAGTTCGTTTGCATGGTGGTCTACTTTGATAAAAATAAGAAGCAATGGCTATTGCCACTGCTCCGTTTTCCCATGTTACTTCACTCGTAAAACTTGTCCAACATAAATAGTGTAATTTGCATCTAAATTGTTCCATTCTCTAATTTGTTCAATTGTACTTCCATATTGTCTACTTAAGGAGTAAACTGTGTCACCGGAAACTACAGTGTGGTAAATCGCTGTGTTTTTCTTTGGGAGGTTAAAGCATTTCGCTACTCCATTTACATGACCTCGAGCTACTGCTGTAAGCCAACTATCACTTTTCATCTTTGTTGAATCACTTGAGTGGTCGATAAATCCGTTTTCTGTTAAAAGCGCAGGCATATACGTTTCTCTTAACACATGGAAGTTTTGTTGCTTCTTCCCACGGTCATTTAATTGATTGACCTTCATAATTTCATCGTGAATATTCGTTTGATACGTTGTTGTCGGTGCCCCAACACCTGGATAGACAAAACTCTCAAAGCCCGTTCCCCCACCTGCATTTACATGAACAGATAGGAAAAAGTCTGCACCCCATGAGTTTGCTTGATTTGTTCGCTCACTTAATGATCTTGTAGTATCACCTGTTCGAGACATGAGTATTGAGACGTTATCATACTCCGCTACTAAAATATCCCGAATCTTTGTTGAAATACTTAATGTAATGTTCTTTTCTTGAAGTCCATTACCGATTGCACCCGGATCTGTTCCCCCATGTCCTGGATCAATAAAAATTTTAACCATTTCTTCATCCCCTTGTTTAAAAATTAATTTATACAAACAATTTACCAGAACGCGCGTTCGTATTTATTGCTTGTACACTTATTTTAAGCAAACATATGTTCGTATGTCAACTATTAATTTTAAATTTTCTAAATACTTATTCTTGAGATATTAAAGTTCTTATTTAGTAATTCAGACTAATTGCGGGAAACCAGTTTATTTGTGGTAGGTAGACACCTTTTATTTGGGTTAAATCCTTTTTTATTTGCGATAAGCACCCTCTTATTTGCGATAAGCCCCCTCCTATTTGCTATACTCCTTTCTTATTTGCGATAAGCACCCTCTTATTTGCGATACTCCTTTTTTATTTGCGATAAGCACCCTCCTATTTGCGATACTCCTTTCTTATTTGCGGTAACCACCCGTTATTTTTATTTGCACTAAAAAAATGTTCACTCAACACAAAAACGACCAAATCAACAGCGATTCGGCCATACCATTTTAAAAGAAAAAAGAGGCCGAAACTAACTCGACCTCTCCTAGTACATTATTTTTTCTCTGAAGGTGATACGTCCTTCCAATGATCTAAATCACGTAATCCTTCAACGTTTTTAGAGTAGAAGACCGGATCTTGTCCAGCTTTTTTCTGCTCTAAGTAATCTTTTAATGCTCCAAATGCAAACTTACCTAGTAAAGTAATAGCAATTAAGTTTACGACCGCCATTAATCCCATAAATAAGTCGGCCATATCCCATACAATTTGAAGACTTGCTACTGAGCCAAATAGAACCATACCGACTACTGCTGCACGGTAAATAAATAACGCTGTTTTACTAGAACGGATAAACTCAATATTCGTTTCTCCATAATAGTAGTTACCGACAATAGAACTAAAAGCAAAAAACATAATAGCAATCGCAATAAAGCTGCTTGCCCAAGCACCAATATGCTCACTTAATGCTAATTGTGTTAGTTCAATTCCTTGGGCTCCACTTGCAAATCCATCTGAAAGTAAAATCATTAACGCAGTTGCTGAACAGATGATAATGGTATCAACGAATACACCTAAACTTTGGATGAAACCTTGTTTTGCAGGATGGCTAACATTTGCCGTTGCAGCCGCATTGGGCGCACTTCCCATCCCTGCTTCATTGGAGAATAGACCACGTTTAATCCCCATCATTAAAGCAGCACCTACTCCACCACCAATTGCTTGCTCTAAACCGAACGCACTTTTAAAAATAAGGGCAAACATCGCTGGAACTTCTGTAATGTTAATTATTAGTACATAGATCGCAACGACTAAATAAATCGTAGCCATAATCGGTACAACAATAGAAGAAACTTTCGCCACACGCTTTACTCCACCGAAAATAACAAGTGCAACGAAAGCAGCAAGAACAATACCTAACATTAGTCGGTCTGTTCCGAATGCGTTGTTAAATGCAAATGTAATGGTATTAGCTTGTACACTATTAAATGCTAAGCCAAAACAACAAATAATTAACACTGCAAATACGATCCCTAGCCATCTTGCCTTTAAACCTTTTTCAATATAATAAGCTGGTCCCCCACGGAAACCTTCTTTATCATTTATTTTATATATTTGAGCTAATGTACTTTCCACAAATGCTGTAGCAGATCCAATTAAAGCGATAAGCCACATCCAAAAAATAGCACCAGGTCCACCTAACGCAATTGCACTAGCAACACCTGCTAAGTTACCAGTACCGATTCTACTCGCGGCACTAATAAAAAATGCAGATAATGACGAGACACCTTTTTTCTTACCGCTTATTGCCGTATTTTTATCCCCTAATAAGCGGAACATTTCTAAAAAGTTTTTGAACTGGACAAAACCTGTTTTATACGTAAAATAAAGTCCTAAACCGATTAACATAACAATTAATAAATACGACCATAGTACGGTATTACCGAAGTCTAAAATCTTCACAAACCAATCCATACGTTACCTCCTTCATTTTTTCCCTTTTTCTAGGTTACCTCTTCATGAGAAGGATGTTCAATACAAACATTCTTCCAATTATATATGGATAACAGTTTCTCTCCACAATTAATTCATATAAAAAAATATTATAGTAGAAGAATCTATTTTAGTGAAGTTAGAAAATACCAATTCGATATTTAATGCACTATCTCGTTTTTAAAAATAAAAAATATGGCCGTAAATGAGTCGGCCATATTCCTTGTATTATCCGTTATTTTGTACAAACGTTTTAATCGGTTCACTTAATAGTACTTCATCATCATTAAAAAGCTCGATATAAACTGCATTTTCTTTTTCAATCTTTTTTTCTAGTTCTTTAACAGAATATTCTCCAGTCACCATTCGCATTTCGCCAACTGGGACAACTTCACCATTCCCTCTGAAATATTGCTCTGGTAGGACAATTTCCGTTGATTTAATGATATTTTCCACTTCGCCATCTTTTACAAGGAATCTAACAGAGAAGGGCTGGTCTGTATCTAGTTCTGTAACTTTTATGTTTCCAGAAAACTGTAGATATTCAATGTTTGTGTTTTCCATCTTTTTTAATGCAACTTGTCCATTTTCAATGACAGAAGATGTTTCTTCGTTATTATTACTACAACCTACTAATACAATAAATATCGTAATTATTATCAGCGCTAACTTTTTCATCTGTCTACCCCTCGTCCATAGTCTTTTTTATCTATTATAGTACAAAACAGAATGGTTTGAATAGTTAGTATTTTTATTTTGGAAGAATATCCAATTACTCTTTGAAAATGGTAATATAAAATATATTAGTCAAAAAAGAAGGGATGCCGGTATGTCGATATCGTTCAATCTAAATGAATATAGTATAACTATCGAGGGAACAACACTGAAGCTATTACGTAAAGAGTTTTTATTACTCGATTTCTTATATCAAAACAAGAATCAAACTTTAACTAGGGATCAGTTGTTACAAGCAGTATGGCCACTTCAAGTGCCCTCTGATCGAACAGTTGACGACCATATATATAGGTTACGAAAAAAGTTAAAAAAATGGGACAATGTGGTAACTATTGAAACTGTAAAGGGGTTAGGTTACAAATTGGTCTTATATGTACCTTTTCATGAAAGCCACGAAATAGCTCATGATATGGAGTTCCAGTCTTTAACGAAGAACCTTATTTCGAAGTATCATCTCTATGGTCACGGACAGGCAATACAGCAATTAATCGATGGGTCAACATTCGGTATTCAATTGGATGATAAACATAGACTGTTAGTGAACTTTTTACAGGGAGATTTTTTATCCATTCTCCATTCTGCCGAACTAACTAATAAGGAAAAAGCACTCCCGTTATTCGGTCTTTATTTACTGTTAGAAAAGGATACAAAACTTGTAGACTACTACTTAACCAACTTAGAATTAAAACAATACTTTGGTGAAGATGATAAAGAAGAAATTGACTTGATTCGAATTTTATTCGAACTTCGAAAAGGAAATAATGACCTGGCAAAGAGTCTACTAATACAGGCCGATTCGAACATATCACCAAAATTAGTCGGTTTTTACGGTTTTTTTCAAATTAATTGGCTTACATATGCAATCAGTATAAAGGATTGGGATTTAGCCGAACAGAAAATAGATGTGCTTAGTTCCTTTTTTGAGCAGCACCCTTTCCAACGTGAATATGGTTTATTTTTAACGCTAAAAGGAATTTATCACTTCTATGTAAAAAGGAAAGTAATTGCTGTAAATTATTTCACTCAAGCCTTTACTGTCCTGAAAAAGACCAAATTTGCTTTTCCGACCATTCACGCTCTATATATTGCTGATATATTACGTGTTAAGGACATATCAGAAGAGGCAAGTGAGATGTTAGCGATGAAAACAGAAGAAGTATATGAACAATATGAGCTACCATTATTAACAATTAAAATAAAAAAATTTCTTGATTCGATTCTCTGATATTCCTCTGACATTCCTACGATATCTTTTAAATACAAAGATTTCAGAAGGGATGTATGAAAGATGACAACAAATTTAAGAAAAGAAGAAACAATTTGGCAAAATTCGATATTTATGAGGCTTTTTGCTTCCTACTCGGTATCCATGCTTGGACATTGGTTCGACATGGTCGCTATTATTGTTTTATTCGGGTATGTATGGAATGCCGACCCAATGATGATTGCATTAATTCCGGTTGCTTATGCATTACCACAAGTAGTGCTAGGACAATTCGCTGGAGTGTTGAGTGATAAATTCCATAAAGTGAAGATCATGATGGTCGCTGATTTTACTACCGCTTTATTGACCTTTATTTTATTATTTTCGAATCATCCAATCACAGCTATTATCGTTATTTCATTACGAGCAACTGTAAATGTCGTGCACTCCCCTGCTCAACAAGGTCTAGTTAAATTAGTAGTAAAAGAAAACTTAATAATGAAAGCTATTACCTTAAACGGTTCGGTTAATCAATTATCAAAAATCATCGGGCCATTTATAGGTGCCAGTTTAGTCGGAATTGCATCACCAAAACTATGTATACTTATAAATGCTATCGCCTTTACCATTTCTGCCATTATTCTTCTTACTATTATCGTTAATAAGGAAATGGTTAAGAAAACAACAATGATTGGTCAACAAAATGCTGAAACAGAAAAGGAACATTTCTGGGGCTCTTGGAAAAAAGGCTGGGTGATTGTTTATCAAAAGAAAGTATTATTCGTTAGTTTGATAGCTTGTTTTCTAGCTTTTACAGCCATCCAAATGATTGACTTTCAATTTCCTGTTTTTTTCCGTGAAATTGCACCACATCTACCACAATTAGCTGGGTGGATTATGGGTAGCTCAGGTCTTGGAGCTCTAGTTATGATTCTTATGTTAAACCGCTATAAAAATCTAAAACAGTATGGGTGGCTTATTGGAGGTAGTTTAGTATTAATTGGTGGAGGATTTGGAGGGATTGGTTTTTTACAGGAAGGATTTATACTAGCTATTCCTTTAGCTCTCTCCTTTATTCTTGGTTTAGGAGTAGGTCTCCTTTCTATTACATCCCAATACATTATACAAATGGAGACAAAACAAGACGAAATCGGTCGTGTTACAGGTATCTCTAATTCAGTGATAAGCTTCACTGTATTAATATCTCCAATAATGGGTGGTGTATTAATCCATCATTTCGGCTTCATCCCAGTTTGCCTATGTGTCGCTAGTTTTTTAGTTATCATTGGTATTTCCCTTTTTGGTGGAAACAACGTTTTATTTAAAACACGTCGGGAAGAGGATGAAAAAGCAATTTCTTTGGCTGAATAGTTTCTATTTCTTTAGAGTTGCTTTGTCCTAAAAGAGGCTGAGACAAAACTAAATTTATCATGATAAAAAACGAACAATCGCAGGATTAGCGGAGGAAATATACGTAGACTCCACGGGAGGAAAGGCATAGGTGAGACCCCGCAGTGCGAAGCACGAGGAGGCTCACCAGCCGCCCGCGGAAAGCGAAGTATATTTCAGGAGCGAGTTTTCCCTGGATATTTTTTTGTTCGTTTTTTACTTTCATGAAAAAAGTTATGTCCCAACCTCTAATCAGAAAAACGATCATATATTTTGGATTGGTAGTTTTTAAAGGTGGCTGAGTTTGTTTCTTTTTTCTTTTTATCCATTATTTGATTAAAGCGAAGTAGTTTTTCATTTAGGCGTTGCGTTAGTCTTTGTTCTTCTAAATCATCGTGGGCATTTTTGATTAAGTCTTCTATATATTCAATTTCCGAACGAACTTGTTGCTCCTCCATCATTCCAGCGTTTTTCATCATTTTATAGGCCATTCGCATTTCTGGGGGAACATTCGAAAGGTCTTCTAGTTGCAGTTTTTTGCCGTAACCAGGTAAGTTTTCAAACTCACCTTCTTCATACGCTTTCCGAATTCGGTCATCCGTTAATCTTGAAAAATCCAATTCACTCACGTCCCTTCGCTCTCTTATTTTTATTTTACCCTATTTCCACTATGAAAAATGTGAATATTTTAAAAACTATTTTAAGTTTACGAATCCGGATTTCAGTTATATAATAATTGTTTGTGGGTCCTTTGAGGCCGGGCGGGAGAGGGAAACTGAATAAGGATGTTTTTCATGCTTCAATGGCTAAAGAGCTATTTTGATTTATCTGGACATGAAACGAACTTGAAACGTGAGTTCATGGCTGGTTTAATTTCTTTCTTTACCATTGTGTACATTATTGCTGTTAATGCTTCCATTCTTGCAGAAGCAGGAATTCCTCTTGAAGCTGGAATTATAGCCACCATTTTAACTTGCGTTGTTGGGTGTTGGTTAATGGGAATATGGGCAAATGCTCCAATTATTCTCGTTCCAGGTATGGGAATTAATGCGATGTTTACGTACACGTTAGTCCTTTCTATGGGGTTATCGTGGCAAGAAGCATTGGGCGTTGTAGTAGTGTCTGGGATTATTGTTACCATTGTTTCCTTCACACGTTTGTCCCAACTACTACTTGAAGCAATTCCACACTCTTTAAAGCATGCTATTACAGTAGGGTTAGGTTTATTTTTAACACTAATCGGATTAGAAAAAGGTGGCTTAATTGTTAAAGGAGAAAGTTCTCTTTTAGCGTTAGGCGATATGACAAATCCCTTTGTTATCGCAACGATCCTTTCTATTATCGTCACTGTAATACTATTCATTCGTAACGTTCCAGCTAATTTTTTAATTAGCATTATCGTTGGAACTGTTATAGCAGGATTGCTTGGTGTGGTTAACTTTTCAGATGTAGGCAATAGTTCTATTTCATTTGAAAGTTACGCTTCCTTATTTGGTGCTATTTCGTTTGAAAAGGTAGGTAGCTTCGCGTTTTTAGTTGCTGTCTTTTCCTTAACGATGGTCCTATTATTTGAAAATATCGGACTGATCAACGGGCACCTAAATATGATTAATCGACCTGACAAATTTAAACGTTCCTTCCAAGCAAACGGAATTTCTATTTTAACGAGTGGACTTTTCGGATCTAGCCCTACCGTTTCTACTGTTGAGACGGCTGCCGGAATTGCTGCTGGAGGTAGAACGGGTGTCACAGCAATTGTTACTGGTAGCTTATTTTTACTTTCCATTCTTGCTATTCCTTTCATGGCTATTATTCCTGGTAGTGCGATTGCACCAATTTTAATTATTATTGGTGTTCTCATGCTTCAAAGTGTGAAGCAAATCGACTTCCACGATTTATCAGAAGGAATTCCAGCATTTTTAGTGGTCGTGATGATTCCATTTTCGTACAGTATTGCAGATGGAATTGCATTTGGATTTATTGCTTACCCACTAGTAAAGCTTGCAATAGGAAAAGCAAAAGAAGTACCAGCAACCTTGTACATCATTGCAGCGCTATTTTTCTTAACATTTGTAGCGCACGTGTATTGATAAGAACACTTATCGGTTTAACTAACACTCAGACGTCATTGTCTGAGTGTTTTTTCATTAGAAAAAAATAAGCAGACCCGCATCTATAGAGGGTCTGCTCTGTTCAATCAAACGTTTGATTTAATTAGAATTTGTATTAGGATTATTATTTTTCTTTCTTTCACGTAAGTAACTAAAACCTTCTTTTATAATGATTGGTAGTGCCAAAATGATTACTTGTCTAACAAACCTTCCCATAAGGAATCTCCTCCTTGTTCTTCACAAGTATAGTTTCTATCGTAGAAATAAAAAGTATTCATTTTAGCCTAGCACTTCATACTTACATCATTTCCTTATGTAATATCTTATCGTTCCGTCTTCTAATAATTCGTATTTTATTTGTGCCGCTTCTAAAGAGGCAAATAATTGTTCTTTTTCTAAATCCACTAGTTCTTGTGATGCTGCCAATAATTCCTCAATCGTATTTACTTGATAATTATTTATTTCTACCATAAGTGCCGCTGAAGACACAACCGAATAACGCTTCAATATAAGCTGTTTAACTGCTTCTTTATGTTTAGTAAATGCGGAAGGTGCGTTTAAGCTTTGGGCAGTAGCAATCCACTCTTTTCCTGATGCTTCAATTATCGGTAATAATTCAACAGGGACATCTTCTCCTTCTTTAAACGTTTGCAGTGTTTGTTCACTTTCTTTTAATAACTGCTCCACTTCTTGTAAATAATGGTTTGTTCGTTTATGTTTATAAGCTTCTACTTGATCGATGCCAAAAAGTAAAGCAATTACTATTACCATTAAACTTACCGCACTTACGATGATCCAGACGATTTGCTTTTTCGTAAACAACCGCTCTTTCTCTTCATAGAGTACTTCTTCTCTATCTTTCATCTTTCCATCCCCCACTTTTTAGGAAAACTCGCGACTCCCTTGGACGAAGCGAGCTGTATTAGTTACACTTTAGAAATTTTATACATACATTCCTATAAATTAAAATATACCATAATTTTCCCTCTGGTGGTTTCCATATTTATCTAGAGTTTTAACCCCCAAAAATCGACAACATTTTTAGAACGACTATATGAGACTCCAATAATAAGGAAGATTAGGTGAATATTATGTTTTCAAATGCAGAAATTGGGATTGATTTAGGAACAGCAAATACGCTCGTTTATAGTAAAAATAAAGGTATTGTTTATAACGAACCTTCCGTTGTTGCTTTAGATATAGAAACAAAAACTGTACTAGCAGTAGGGCAAGAAGCGAAAAATATGATTGGAAAAACTCCGGGTAAAATTGTCGCTGTTCGCCCACTAAAAGACGGCGTAATTGCAGATTTTGACGTGACGACAAGTATGCTTAAGCAAATTATGAAAAAAGCAACGAGAACGTTAGGTTTTACTTTAAAAAAGCCAAACGTAGTAGTATGTACGCCTTCTGGCTCTACATCTGTAGAAAGAAGAGCTATTCAAGATGCCGTTAGAAATTGTGGAGCAAAGCACGTTCATTTAATTGAAGAACCTGTCGCTGCTGCTATCGGTTCTGACTTACCAGTAGAAGAGCCTGTTGCGAATGTTGTTGTCGATATCGGTGGTGGTACGACAGAAGTTGCGATAATTTCTTACGGTGGCGTTGTATCTTGTCACTCCATTCGAGTTGGTGGGGATCAATTAGACGAAGATATTATCCATCACGTTCGCAAACGATATAACCTCCTCATCGGAGAAAGAACGGCAGAACAAATTAAAATGGAAATTGGCTACGCTCTAGTCGAACATCCAGAGATGACGATGGAAATTCGTGGCCGTGATTTAGTATCGGGGTTACCGAAAACAATTGAACTTCAATCCACTGAAATTCAAAAAGCACTTAAAGAATCACTACTTCATATTTTAGAAGCCATTCGCGCAACATTAGAAGACTGTCCTCCAGAATTAAGTGGAGATATTGTTGACCGCGGTGTCATCCTAACAGGTGGAGGTTCTTTATTAAACGGCATGCAAGAATGGTTAAGCGAAGAAATCGTCGTACCTGTTTACTTAGCACCAAATCCATTAGAATCCGTCGCAATCGGTACAGGCCGTTCGTTAGCGGTTATTGATAAAATTCAAAAAGTGAAATAACAGTAAAAACGAAAACGTAGAGATAAAAGTCTCTACGTTTTTTTGCATGATACTTTTTCGTATACATTCTTATGATCAAAATGTAAAATTATCCTTATAATGAGGTGAGATATTATGAATGAATTACTTAAACAAGCACATCGGTTCAGTAGCAAAAATAGAAAAAGTTTAGAGGAGAGCAATGTTTGCGGCTGTTTTTATTGTTTAAAAATCTTTTCTCCAGCACTAATTGAGGAATGGTGGGATAATGAGGAAACTGCCGTTTGTCCTCATTGTGGTATTGATTCCGTTATCGGTGACAGCTCTGACTTCCATATAACGAAAGAGTTTTTACAAGAAATGCATGAGGCGTGGTTTTAAAACAAAATGAAAAACGTACAGTTTCAATAGCACTGTACGTTTTACCATTTAGTAGAAAGATACTCATATACTTCATCTGGTACTTTGAAGCTAAGGCTAACATTTTTTATAATAAATTCGATGTATGGTCCTGTTTCATACGTAATAATAGTTGAAATTTCTTTTAACTCTTCTTCATTTTTATTAGAATTAATGACTGTTTTCGTATCTTCTTGAAACATTTTATATATTTTTCCTTGCTTTTCACCGGAAGGAATTTTTTCACTTTCCCATTGTTCCACTTTTAACGATTCAATAAATTCATGGATATCCTCACCGTCTATAACAGTCACTACAGTATTCGGTTCCTCTAGAACTTCAATTCTTTGAGCTTTTTCCATCCCTAGTTCTGTCTCATTGTTATCCTTTACACTATTACAACCTACAACTGTCAAGATAATGAATAGAAGCAAGAAACTTAGTTTTTTCATCTTCAGTTACTCCCCCTCCTTTTTCAACTTTTTTCCACTAACATAACCTTAACGTTAATTGCACTCGGCTTCAATACCTCTGTAGCCTTTATTTATATAGCCCTTAAGGCTTAAAAACGTAAAAAAGGTATACGAAAAAAACGCATACCTTCTCTTCTACTTATATGGTAAATCTTGATAAAAATAATTCGGCGTTACAATTTTATCTTCATATGATTGATGGAAGATATGTGTTGCTGCTGGAGAAACCGGTGGAATCAGCCATGTCCAATCTCCTGTTACGTGCCGGCATTTCTCTCCTTCTTGACGTTCAAAATGTTGAAATTGCATCGAAGCCGTATGATGATCGACAATACTTACACCGTACTTTTTAAAAGAATGTAACACCGCAATGTTCAGCTCAATAAGCGCCTTATCCTTCCAAAGCGTTGCATTACTAGAAGTATCCAATCCCATTATAGACGCTACTTTCGGTAACATGTTGTATCGAAATGTATCCGCTAAATTTCTTGCACCAATTTCCGTTTCCATGTACCAACCGTTAAAAGGCGCAGCGGTGTAATGAATTCCACCAACTTCTAACTTCATTTCTGAAATAATCGGAACGCTATACCATTTCAAATTCAAATCAGCAAACTCGTTCAACTCTGGATGAGTTAACGGCACCTCGAGCACAACGTCTCTCGGAATTTCATACACAACCGGCTCCCGGCCTATCACTTGAATAACAAGAGGTAGAAGGTCAAAGTGAGTTCCTTCCCCTTTCCATCCTAGCTTTTCACATTGTTTTGTAAATGCTATAGATGCCGGGTCTCCAATTACTCCATATTCCGTCTCATATCCAGCGTACCGAAGTAGTTGATGATTCCATATTCGTATTTCTTCCTTATCGCGCTTTGGCTTGTAAATTGTAATGGCTGGTCGTATTTTTCCGTTATTCGTTGCAAAATCAATGTGCTCGATTAAAGATTGCGCTATTTCTACTTCATCGTTTACATGTCTCTTATCAAAAACATGAAGCGAGTTCCAAAAAAGTCGACCGATACAGCGATTGCTATTGCGCCAAGCCATTTTCGCTCCATGCGCAAGTTCTTCATACGTATGATCGTAATACCCAGTTTCTTTTATTTCTCTTTCCACTTGCATTAATCTTACTTGAAGCTCTTCTTCCCTTTTTCCAAGCTCTTCATAACAAGTGACGAGAAATTTTTTTGCTTCTTGCCATAATTCCTTCGCTTGCAAAAAAGCCACCTCATTATAATCTTGTCATACTTTTTATTATATAGCTTTGCCCAAATGAAAAGTATGAACAACAAATGAACATTGCCTAACGGTTCGTTAACCTTTTAATTTCTCGCAAAACTGGCATTTCTTCTAATTCTTCATCTGTAACTTTCTCCCAAACAATTCCTTTTGGCTTGTCGTATGGAGAATGGGTTTCCAGTATTCCTTCTTCTGTTACAATCCAATCTGCAGTTAAATCGTATTCATCACGAGGTATGTCGTCGTCCACAAGTTGGGCACTTTGCACCGTCGTAATGACCGGTACTAACGGGTTTCCAAGTTCTCTAATAATAGCATACTCTCGGTCGGCATAACCCTCTCCTTTTCCTAATCGACGACCATCCTTATGCATGGCGACAGAACCGACAACAATTAGATCTATTGGAGGAATTTCTGTTAGGGGGATCACTTTTCCGTACGAAAGAATATGCTTTAAGCTAGCTGCTTTCCTTTCTTCACCTGGAGGTACCCATGATGGCTTAACTTGAATAAAGCCATCTTTCAAACGCGGTGTTGGAACTAACAATGTTTTTCCATCTTTTAAAATTTGAGTTCTTAACGGTAACTGAGGCGAATCAGGATTCACTTTAATTACTTTCGCATCTTTATAAACTTGCATCGTCGTGACAAAGCTAGCAGCCTTTTCCGCTCCTTTAAAATTTGGAATGCGACCTCTTAATGGAAACGGAAACCTCCCTAACTTTTCGTCCTCTAATTTAGTCCATACTTTACTTCGAATCGAATCTTTTAGCTCTCGGGTTTGACTCATTTTTTCCACCTATCTATCTCCACTCATTTTTTGGTACTTGTAACGTAAAGGATACCCCAATTTTATTACATACTGTTAAATAATGCATCATCATTAGTAGTACCGTACCAGTGTTCATTCCGATAATGACTCCACCCATGTTAAAGCTAGACATTGACCCTAAGAAAAAGATAAGCGCAAAGCCTACGACGTGCGACCAAACGATATGAATAAACGCATCTTTTATTAAGCCAAGCCCAATCATAAACGCTTGTAACGGAATGACAATAAAGTTAAAGAGGAAATTCGGCCACAACAATTGTAAATAGGTGGATGCTGATGAATTTTCAAAAAAGATATGTGTTAACGGATCAGCGAATATGTAACAAACAATGACTGCTGGAATGCCGTATAAAAAAGTAATGAACATTACTTGTTGTAGTAGCTTTTGTAACTTGACATGGTCTCCTTTTGAATGAGCTTCTGACACAGTTGGGATAAGAACAATCATTAAAGAGTGAGCAATGAATGCTGGGAAAAATCCAATCGTAATTGCAACTCCAGCAAGTAGCCCGAATTGTTCTAACGCCATCGTTTCCGTAAAGCCTGCTTTTAATAAGGCAATTTTAATTAAAAACGGTTGAACTGCATGCGTTACAGAATGAAAAATTCTCATCGCTGTTGTTGGGATAGAGACTTGTAAAAGACTCGCATGTACTGTACTTTTTGCTAATTCACTGTTAGGCTCTGTTTTCATTTTTCTCCATTGAGTGAAATACATAAGTACTAAGTAAAGACAAACAACGAGCTCTGTTCCGATAAACGTACAGATTGCAATAAGGATCGAAGTTTGTAAACTAAATTGAAACAAGTAGTAAACGACTGTGAGTAAAACTAGTTGCACAGCTTTTCTTAAAAAGTTGGAAAAGGCGATTTTCCCCATCATCTGTTTTCCCATAAAGTAGCCTCTTACAATTGAAGTAAACGAGATAATCGGAATTAATAGTAGAACGAGCCACTTTACTAACGGATGATAACTTTGGAAAACTGGTATATTTGGTAAGACGATCGCTGCTAATAGTAAATAAATAATAGTAAATTTCAACGTTAATTTAAACGTATGACGAAGCATACTAACGTGATATTTTTGCTCTTTTTCCGCCACAAATTTCGAGACCGATACCGGCAACTCAAGACTTGCAATAATGACGACTAAAAAAATGACTGGCATAATCGACATGTAAAGCCCTAGTCCAACTTCTCCTAGCTGCTTCGCTAAAACCATGTTGACAAGAAACTCTAAACTTTCCCCTAAAAATGCTGCCAGCGCTAATAGGAGTACTCCTTTGTAAAACTTCTTCATGCTTCTTTCTCCCTTCTCCCATTAAGAGGTCGTCCACGTATTCTAGACTACTAACCATCATATGAGACAAGTTTTCAGATTATAGCTATCGATTGGAGAAAAAGTTAGACAAGGTCGAGTGAATTTGTTTGATTGTGTTGCAGGTTCTGCTATTTATGGTTTAGTTGCAAGTAGATTGCGTCTATCGGATTTTTATTTCGGCCAACCTCATGAGCTTTTTTTGCCAAGAGCACAAATTTTCGGCCATCTATCCGCGCTTTTACGCCAACTGGACACCTTTTTCGGCCAACCACCCGCGCTTTTGCGCCATCTGGACACTTTTTTCGGCCAACCACCCGCGCTTTTGCGCCATCTGAACTCTTTTTTCGGCCAACCACCCGCGCTTTTGCGCCATCTGAACTCTTTTTTCGGCCAACCACCCACGCTTTTGCGCCAACTGAACTCTTTTTTCGGCCAACCACCCACGCTTTTGCGCCAACTGAACTCTTTTTTCGGCCAACCACCCGCGCTTTTACGCCAACTGAACTCCTTTTTCGGCCAACCATCCGCGCTTTTGTGCCAACAGCACTTATTAATTGACGCACTTGGCGAACTTTTCGACGCAGCTGGATAAGTAATTGACGCACTTGGCGAACTTTTTGACGCAGCTGGATAAGTAATTGACGCACTTGGCGAACTTTTTGATGCAGCTGGATAAATAATTGACGCACTTAATGAGCTTTTTGACGCAGCTGTCCAAAATCGGTTTGGCTCCAACAGACCCCCGTGCTAAACGTACCATTCCAAACTCAAATGGACGAACAAAAAAAGCCCCAAAAGTCAGGCTTCTACTAACTTTTGGGACAACCACTTCTAGTCTATTTTTTCCCGATCTTTGGACAGTATTTTCATTTGATCATTTTCTAATCCAAGTACAAAATTGCATTCATAATTAGTGAAAGTTAGACCATCATCCCCACGCTGTTGAGTTTGGATGAGTACTGTTACGTTCACATTTCGATCCACCATTTCCGTGAACGTGCTGTTTATTTCAACAGCTAATACATTCATAAAATCGGCACGAAACTCTTCGTATGATAACGTTGATTGCAACTCACTTCCGAGTAAAGAATACGCAGTAACATAGTCTCGATGATTAATACTTTCAAAATAATATTGAGCAATATAGTTTGCAATGTCTTCGTTACTGGAAGATTGCCCGTTGTTGTTTCCAGGTACCGCTACACCCACTCTCGGCAGTGATGTCATCGGTGTTTCCGACCAACTTCTTATTAAACTAATGACATTGTTGATTGGAATACTAAATCCGATTACTCCTTGCTCCATGACAGCTGAATTAATCCCGATTACTTCGCCCGTTCTTGTATCGATTAATGGTCCACCACTATTTCCTGGAGCAATTGGTGCGGATATTTGGTACATATCCTCGTATCGGAAAGGCTCGATGTGAAAAGATCTGCCAACACCACTAACAATTCCAGTTGTGACTGTGTTTTGTAGCCCAAGTGGACTTCCTAAAGCAATTACTTCATCTCCGAGTTCTGCTTTTTGATTGTTTGCTATTCTTAACGGCTTCGTTCCTTCTAGTTCCGGTACACGAACAACCGCAATATCTGTATCCACGCTAATGCCAATCACTTCACCTGTTAATTCTTTTGAATCAACAGTAATTACTTTTACTTCTTTCGCATTCGCAACGACATGCGCATTCGTTATAATATCTCCTTGATTATTGTAGAGGAAACCTGACCCAAAAGATCCGTCCGCAATTTCTATTTTCACGACTAATTTTTGCGCCTCATAAATGATTTCCTTTAATTGAGGATTCACTTCCTCTTTTTTTGTTTCCTCTGCTTGAATATATAAACTAGATGGGGCCGCTAATTGTTTCGGTAACGTATTTTTCACCCAAGACCAAGCATATACACCAGCTGCGACTATTAATAAGGAGAGTATTGCGTTTAACACCCAAACTTTTTTCAATTACGTTCTCCTCCTTATTCTACAAACCAAGTAATGTTATCAATTTCAACCGTCACTTCATCGTCTACGTCAAAATAGTAGTCTTCAAACTTACCAGTTTCTCCAGGGCTTAGCGTATATGGGAAAACAGTTGTCGAACGTTCCTCTATTTCTTTCCGGTTTTTATCTAATATTTTGTAAGAAACAGTAATCGATGAAATGTCTGCTGTTGCCACATTTTTTATTTCTCCTGATACGACTAACCCTTTGAATTCATCCATTTCTGCTTCAAAAGAAACAACTTCAACGGCTGCTGTTCTATTTTTTAATTCTTCTTGTGCAGCAGCTTCTTTCGCTCGTTCTATTCTCTCTATTTCCGCTTGTTCAAATGCTTGTTGATCTAGCTGCACTTTCTCTTTAAAAGCTAGCAACCTTTCATCGTTTAACGCATATTGCAAGCCTCTATCCGCAATCGCAAGTGCTCTCGTAAATTGTCGATTTTCCAGCTCTTTTTCCGCATCTTCAATCGATAGTTGAACGATTCGATTCATAATTTGTTCTTTTACTACTTTCCCATCTTCGCTCGGAATTGAAGATAGTATTTGTAGCTGTTTTGCTAGTTCATCAACAGTCGTTAATTTTTCTAAGTCCATCACAATTTTGGCAATTTTTATCGATCCTTCAAGACTGTTAATTTCACTTTTAATTTTATCTGCAAGCGGGCCCTGTATATTATTCATCCCTTCTCGCATCTTTTGTAATTTTTTCTCTGCCTCTTCAAAGTCTCGCTCTTCTAGTAAGCTAGCTACTTTTTGTAGTTCCTCTTCATATTCTTCTACTATCGAAACTACTTCTAAATTATTTCTTAATACAAAATAATTCGGGCGCTTTTCTAACGCATCTTTTAAATACGTTTTTGCACGATCATAATCTCCGTCTAGTGCTAAGCTTTCGGACGTTTCCTTCCAAGCTAACACTTGTGCATTTACTTTTTTCTCATAGGAATAATAGGCGAATATAGAAGCGAACACGACAATAGCTGTTAGGATGGGTAAAAAGAACGGAACCATTCGTTTTCTTCTTGATGTTGTACTTTTTCTATTTCTCTCCAAAAGAGTAGGCTCTTCTTTTAAACTAACTCCACAATTGGAACAATAGTTAGCGTCTTCCACTACTTTCACACCACAGCGGTGACAGAACATTTACATTTTCCTCCTTAAAAAACTTACCCTTTGTTATGCAAGTAAAGGATCTGTTATTACAATGCGAATCTATCAATAATTTCAAAGTTAAAATCGAGTCATTCTTACTTCTATCATTTTAACGCATATTCATGTCAAATTGTGCAACATATACTTTAAAATTTAAAACTAACTGAGGGGATTTTTTCCATAAAGAAAAGGATACTATCATTTTTTAGCGAATATATTTGAAAAAAGGAGTGATGAATTTGAATAAAGAAGTTTTACAATCGTTTATACATAACCCGTTTCCGTATTTAGAACAATTTAGCCAAGGCAACAACGTTCAGTGGGTTCACCTTTTTAATACAACCGGCTGGTTAGTTACTGGCTACAAAGAAGTAGAAACGGTATTAAAAGATGGTAGATTTATGAAAGAAATCCGCAACCTATTACCTCCAGATCAAATCTTTACACCACCTGCTCATTTAATGCCCGCGGTCATGACGGTTAGAAATATGATGCTTTTTAAAGATGCACCAGACCATACACGATTAAGAAGCTTAGTAACGAAAGCTTTTACACCTCGAATGGTAGAAAAACTTCGGCCAACGATAAAAAGTTTAGCCTCTTATTTAATGGAGCAACGAAGAGGAAAAGAGCAACATGAAATTATTCACGATTTCGCTTATCTGTTACCTGTTATGGTAATAGCCGAGCTCATTGGGGTAGAAAAAGAAGATCGTGACCAATTTAGAATATGGTCCGAAGCGTTTATTAAATTCATTGATTTTAATACGACAGCAGAAGAATGGGAGGCTGCTACTCCACATGTTGAAGAAGCAAACAATTATTTTCGTGAATTAATTAAAAAAAGAAGGCTAGAGCCTGCAAATGACCTTTTAAGTGGGCTCATTACTGCAGAAGAAGCTGGCGATAAATTAACAGAGCAAGAAATTATTTCAACATGTTTACTTCTATTAATTGCTGGTCACGAAACGACAGTAAATTTAATTACGAACGGATATTATCAACTATTAAAGCATCAGGATCAGTATGAAAAAGTTCGGGAAGACCGCTCCCTTCTTTCCAATCTAGTCGAAGAAACGTTACGTTATGACCCACCTGTATTACTAACTTCAAGATGGGTTGGGGAAGATATGAATCTATTCGGTGTTGAGATGGAAAAAGCACAGATGGCTTTTGTCGTATTAGGAGCAGCAAATCGAGACCCAGCAGTAGTAGAGCGTCCTCACGAATTTGATATTACTCGTAGCACGATTAAACATTTATCATTCGCATCAGGACCTCATTTTTGCTTAGGTGCTCCTCTCGCTAGACTAGAAGCAGAGATAGCATTTGAAACATTGTTAGACCATTTTCACCAACCAGAATTAATCGAAGAACCAACACGGAGAGCAAATGTCGCTTTCCGCGGTTTTGAAACGTTGAAGGTGAAGGCTGAGGTAAAAATTTAGTTATAAAAAAAACCGCAAACCTTTTGAGTAGTTTGCGGGTTTTTTTCGTTTAATTTAAAAATAACGGGCCTGCAGCTTTTGCTCTTATTTTCGTTGCATTTCCTGGTAAGTATGCTAATGGAACATCTTCAAAATCTACGATGTATATTTGCTCCGGATCTGCTCCTGCTTTAATTGCTTCTTGACGGGCCATATCTTTTGCAAGTTCCATCGTTTTTTCTCTGCCTAGTTCATCTACGGAAAAGATTTTTTCAATTTGACCACTTACTTGAGAAATAGCAGAACCGATCGCATTGGCTACACCAGCATTTGTCGGCTTTATCACTTCTGAAGCGCCTTGAAGCTCGCCTGGGAATAGGACACTTCCTCCTCCAACTAAAATTACTGGGATAGGCTCTTGACTAGTCTTCATTTTATCAATCGTTTCTTCTACCATTTCAATCATTCGATCATAAATTTTTTGGAGTAATTCTTTGTTTAAGTGCGCGACTTTACTTGGGTCACCAAGTTTGACAATCCCTAAGGCAACCGCTACATCAGTTGTCGTTAACGTATCTCCACCAAAAATTAAACTTTTTTGTGGGAGCTTATGTCCGACACTGTCAGGTCCAATTTGGAAGCTTTTGTCTTCGGCAATTCGGACAATTGTTCCTCCACCTAGGCCAATTGCTGTTATATCCGGCATACGGAAGTTCGTACGAACACCACCAAGTTCTACCGCTAAAAACGATTGACGAGGGAAAGAATCAACTAATACTCCAACATCCGTTGTTGTTCCACCTACATCGATAACAAGGGCATCGGCTCTGTCTGATAAATAAGAAGCACCACGCAAACTATTCGTCGGTCCACAAGCAATTGTAAGAATCGGATATTTCACCGTATATTCTACCGACATTAACGTTCCGTCGTTTTGACCGAAAAATACTTGTGCATCAATCCCTTCTTGTTGTAGTGCATTAATGAAGCCAGAAGCTGTCGTACGAGCAACATTTACAATCGCTGCGTTTAAAATCGTAGCATTTTCACGCTCTAGTAAACCGACACTACCGATTTCATGCGAAAGCGATAGAGCAACTTCATCACCTAACACTTCTTGAAAAATTGCTGCCGCTCTCTGCTCATGGTCAGCGGATACTGGTGCAAACACGGATGTAATCGCAACAGAGTCTACTTTTCCTTTTACTTCATGAGCTATTTTGTATAAGTGCTCCTCATCTAACTCAGCAATTGTTCTTCCGTCGAATTCATGTCCGCCACGAACTAAGTAAACATGTTTTCCGAGCATTTCTCTTAAATCATCTGGCACTCCTACTAACGGTTTAATCGCTAAAGTAGCTGGGGCCCCAATACGAACGATTGCTATGTTATTTAATCTTTTTCTTTCTACAATTGCATTCGTACAGTGCGTTGTACCTAACATTGCGTGCTTTATTTCGTTTACAGGTACATTTGCAGAAGCAACTACTTTGCTTAATGCATCATATATTCCACTACTAACATCTTCGGTAGTTGAAGCTTTAACTTCAGCTACTACGTTATAGTTTTCATCTATCACTACGGCATCTGTATGGGTTCCCCCAACGTCAATTCCAATTCGGTAATTCGGCATTAGTTATTCTCCTTTCGTAACAGCTGTTCAACTGGTGTAAAATCTAGGTCATAGCCAAAATAGCGCGGACCGGCTACTTCAATCCCTTTTGGTGTACGCCATTTCTTGTCTGCTGGGATACCGATCACAACACAGCGCGCTCCGTATTTTAATCCTTCTGTCGTAATCGGCATTCCTGTTTCTTTGTCCAACACTGTTATTAAATCAGGAGTAACACATAACACATTATCTTTCGTTTCTGCTAGCAAATGTTCGTTTTGGAAGTGGAGGTAGCATTCTTCCCCTTTATTATCTTCCAGCCCTTCAATAGTCGCTGTTCCTTTCGCGAACCCTTGCTGTGTCTTTCGGTTTATGTCGGTAACTTTTCCTTTAAATAATGAATAACCGTTCGTTAAGGCAATTACTTCATCAATTGGGTTTTTATTATTTTTCTTCGCATCACGAATCGCTTTTCCAATTTGCTCTTCAAATGTTAACGAATCATGAATGGCAGATTGTTTTATATTTTTCCCCGTCATTGGATAGATAGATAGCATAACAGAACCACCCATTTCAATCGTAGCTCCGCGGGCAATTCTTTCCGCCCAAACACTATCAATCGTGTTAAATAATAAATTGTTTCCTTTTTCGTCGGATAAAACCATCGGTGTTGCCTTTACGCCATCTAAATGGAACGTCACCATTTGCAACTCAGGGAATGCTCTCCCCATCCCATCAGCATCGATGACTGGTAAACCTAACCTAGCAGCTAGCGCTAGCGGCAGAAGGGAATTCACCCCACCAGCTTCAATCGGCATCGTTGCAAAAATTTCTTTTCCTAAATAGTTTTGTAAAGTTTGAAAAGATTCAATTGCTTCTTCCCCGCTAGGTACTTTTTCGATCATAACAGTTGGTGCACCCATCATGGCAGTTGGCACGACTAATGCATCGTCGGGAACTTCATCGATACTTAAAAGTTTAATAGGCCCGTACTCTTCAATCGCTTGTAACGCCATAAGTTTTCCAATGTAAGGGTCACCCCCGCCTCCTGTACCTAATAGAGCCGCCCCAATCGCAATATTTTCAATCTCTTCTTTTCCTATATATCTCATGAATGTTATGCTCCTTTCGCCTTTAGTTCGATATCAGCTTGTTCATTTTTATTTAACGTTTTACTTACGATAAACTGAAGGATAAATGCTACTAAAAATGCGTCAAATCCAGATGCGCCGGTTAGTGTGAACCAACCGAAACCATTCGGACTTGGTGTCGTACTGAAAGCAACGAACGATGCGATTCCCCAAATTGCGATACTTACAAGATTAATATTTTTTACATTTGATAAGTTACTAAATTGATATTTAGATCTATTATTTAAGAAATCACCTACATAAATTCCTCCAATCGGAGGGATAAGTGCACTAAGGAAAATTAAAAATGGAATAAAGTTATCATAAATGCCACCGACCGCCATTAGTGTACCGATTGTTCCAGCTACTACTGTTAACATAGATTTTGGTACTTTTTTGAACACTACAGAAAAGCCAAGTGCCGAAGAATATAAGTTATTATCATTGGTTGTCCATTGAGCGAGAATAAGAATTAATAAAGCCGCTGATCCCCAACCTAAACCGAGCATAATCGCTACAATATCAACCTCTGTTGTTGCTTTCGCTAAAATTGCTGCAATAATTAAAACGATACTAAATCCAACGAAGAAGCCGACGAATGAAGAAATAACTGCATCTTTCGTAGAGCGCGCATATCGAGAAATATCTGGGCCGATAATCGCTCCAGTCGCTAATGAACCGATAATTAGCGAAACAGATAATCCTACCGTTAACGCATCTCCAAATAGTGGTGCATTTGCAACTGTTGAAAAATCACTATTGCTCATTACTTTTCCTAACGATGCAATTAGTAAAACCGCTAATAATGGCACTGCAACTAAGCTTAATTTTTCAATTGCTTTATAGCCGATAAATGCAGTAAGCGTCATACAAATTCCACCGATTACTACTAACAACTTCGGATGTACACTTACATTAAATACGGACAAAATAACGTTGTGTAACGTTGCTCCGAATATATCTAGCTGTACCCCGAACCATCCAAATAGCGCAATTGCGATGATGATGGAAACTGCATAAGAGCCGTAACGACCGAGGGCGAACATCGAAACAAACGATGTAGAAAGGCCTGTTTTTGCTCCAACCACTCCACATAAAGCACTTAAAATAGCTAAAATAAACGTCCCTACAAAGGAAGCGATAATTGCTTGTGATAGTGGCAATCCTCCACCTAACGCTCCACCTAGCGCCGTTGCGGAAAGAGCAACAATACCACCTAGCCACACGATGGAAAGCTTTAACCAACCTTTTCTTTGTTCTAACGGCACCGGTTCTCGTTCATAATCTTTTGTAATAGCTTGATCTTGTTTGTTTGTCATGAGATTGTCTCCTTTTCTTTTTTATCTAATCCGATAAAAAGTGATTGTATTAATGAATCTGCTAATTCCACTTGCTCTTTAAAACTTTCCCCTTCATACAAGTTAATTCCCCAAAACACACCGTTACCGATTAGCACATATTGCTTAATAATTCGATCTACCTCTTGATCTGATATTGTCGGGTAATCTTGTTTGATTAGAGTTTGCAATGAATCTACTAACCAATTATTAAACTTCAGCATGTACTTTTTTAAATAAGAATCTATTTCTGGTATTGGAGAAGTGACAAGGGAAATGAATGCAATCGTTCCTTGCATATCGCCTGTATGGTGAGAAGCTATACCGTGTAACATTTTTGAAAATATTTCTTCTACCGGATGATCCTCGTTCTCGGCTAACACAGTTTGCATCGCCTGAAAATGAGCTTCTAAAAGTTGTTCAAATGCAGCGATGAATAGTTCTTCTTTATTTTCAAAAAAGAAATATATAGATGCAGGCTTTATCCCAACCTCATCAGCAATTTTTCGCATCGTTGCTCCATGATAACCATGTAAAGAATATTGGTGCAGTGCCGCCTCAATTAATTTTCGCCTCATTTTCACACCACCTAACGTTTGTTAGGTAACATTATATTCTGATAATTAATAGAAATCAATGAAATATTTTTACAATTTTGATAACCTAGAATATTTCGTAAATTTTGTAAGCACAATCATTGCTTGTTATGGATTTTAATGGGTGATTTGTAAATAAAAAAAAGCCCGCTAACGAGAGCGAACTTTAGGTGAAACTTCTTGTGTGAAATTGGGATACTCCGTAATCTGACGAATATACAATGGCCGTACCCACTTGCCAATAATCTTTTGTAATCCAATAACTTCCAACGATGATAACTATTAAAATAATTATCATAATTGCTAGTAAATAGGCTGGTTTCATGTTTGGCCTCCGACTTCTTTTTTTAACGATGGATATTCAAAAATACAGTAATTATGATCATATTCAAGTAAATACACTCTATTTTTCTTACTCGTTCCAATATATTTATATCTCTTTAATATTCTAAAAATTGTATACGGCGAGTCAATATCAAAAAAGCTTCGAATGGAAGAATTTCTTGCTTCTATACCGAAAATTAAGTAATAATCATTCAACGAGTATCGATATATACTTCTGTCTGTTTTCTTACAACTTGGACAGAACCACTTTTTTTCCGCCCTTTCTATTGGTAAAGTTAAACATTCAGGGCATATTATACCTTTTATAATGTCATTATAATCAATTGAATAGTATAATAAAAAGTTTTCTGCTCTATAGGGTTCGTTAGCCTTTCTTAGTAACTTATCCATCTTTTTCAATTCTTTTGAAGAAAGGATATTTGTACGATATTTACTCTCTATATTCTTCAATATAAATGGGACGTTTTCACTCTTAATAATGTTCGGAGGCAATTTAATATTTTCAGGAATGGTTGTTATAAAAAGGTTAGAATTTGCGAAGACAACATAAGATAAAATGGGTAGATTGGGTAGGTTATTGGAGCTTAAAAAACTTTTAAATTGTGAAGCTTGTCTTCCTAATTGTAAAATCGGATTAGTGAAGACTTCTTTTACTTCACCGTTATCACGTATAAACTGATCATGAGTCTTATCATAAATGACTGTTCCACTAAAGTTTTTCACTTCAAATATTAATATATATTTTTTTGTTATTACGATTCTATCAATTTGAAAGTAGAAATCACTTTTGCCTTTTAATCGAAGTCCTGGTATGATAACTGCTTCCTCATTTAAAAACGATAAATAGTATTCCATTGATTGCTCGCCTTTGTACCCTGCGTAATAGTTGCGCAAATCATTCTCCACTATTCTTTTTGCACGGTGACTAGGTGGTAAACGTCTATGCAGTGCGTCCAGCTGAAGAAGATAAAGCGGTATTTCCTTTTGTAAAACTTTCATTTTTCTACTCCTTTCAATTATTCTATAAAAATAATACGACATGACCGTTTGAAATCCTGCTATAAAGTTATTTTTTTAAAAAATATATGAGTTGTACGTTTTTCATTTGCGGTACACATGCCTTTAATTTGTCGTTAATTCATTTCTATTTGCGGTACAGACCCACTTATTTGCGGTAAACCAGATTTAATTGCGATACTCATCTGCTTATTTGCGGTAGGACCGGTTTATTTGCGGTAGGGCCAGTTTATTTGCGATACTCACCCCTTTATTTGCGGTAAACCATTTTTATTTGCGATACACAACCGCTTATTTGCGGTAAGGCCAGTTTATTTGCGATACTCAAGCCTTTATTTGCGGTAAACCATTTTTATTTGCGATACCCACAACTTTATTTGCGGTACACCTGTTTTATTTGCGATATCCCTTTGCTACCCTCCCCATCCATATAAAAAAACCACCCTCTGAAGGATGGTTATTTCGAACGTGATTTAGTTTGTGAATTTCGCTTTGACGGTCCGGGTCCAGCATTTTTTGGACGGGTATTGTTGGATGAGTTAGGACGTTTTTCTTTCCCAGCAGGTTTTGCAGATCCTTCTTTCGGCTCGACTAAGCGCCCCCCGTAAACTTCGCGTTTGTTTAGCGTAAGGTTTAGGTCACGAGCGATTCTTTTTAAATCGCGTTCTTCCGTTGGAGCAACGAGCGAAATGACTGTTCCGGTTGCACCTTGACGGCCAGTTCGACCAGAGCGATGTGTATAGGCTGCTGCATCTAACGGTACGTCAAAATGAACAACGTGGGTTACTTCATTAATATCTAGTCCACGTGCTGCTACGTCCGTTGCTAGTAATATCGGATATTCTTCACGTCTAAAATCTTTTAAAGCCGTTTCTCTTTCTTTTTTAGAAGAGTCACCGTGTAAAACACCGACGTTTAGTTGTTTGTATGTTAATTTTTCCGTTACAACCGCTAAGTTTCCTATATCACGGACGAACGCTAGCGCTTTTATGCCTGGTTGGCGAAGAACGTTTGCTAGTACGTTCACTTTCTCACGTTTTTCACAAACAACGTAAAAGTGTTCCACTTGCGCTTTACTCTTTTCATCTCTTTCTACTTTCACTGTTACAGGGTCTTGCATGAACTCTTTCGCGACGGCATTTGCTTCTTCCTTAAGAGTTGCAGACACTAACATTACTTGGCGTTCACTCAACGTTGACTTCACAATATTTTTAACAGACTTCATATTCTCTGACGTTAATAGCTGGTCTCCCTCATCTAATACGACCGTCTTCATCTCATGCATTTTTATTTTCTTCATTTGAATAAGTTCTGCTAAACGACCTGGGGTACCGACGATGATTTCTGGCTTTTTCTTTAATTTTTCAATTTGACGTTTGATGTTTGCTCCACCGATAAAAGATGCACCAGTAATGTCTGTTCCTTCTGTCCATTTCTGGATTTGCTCTAAAATTTGCATCGCTAATTCTTTTGAAGGAACTAGTATGATTGCTTGTGGATGTTGTTTATTAGCCTCTACTTTTTCTAAAATAGGTAGCAAATACGCTAACGTTTTTCCAGTTCCAGTCGGAGATTCAATTAATAAATCTTTACCTTCTAAGGCTGCTGGAATTGCTTGTTGCTGTATAGCTGTCGGTTCTTGAAATTCACTTTTTTCCCATATTTGTTGGATAAATGGCTTTAAAGTTGAAATGAATGATGTTGTCATAGATTAACTCCTTTATATTCCGTACCTTTATTCATATGTTTTACAATGTTGTCTCACTCATTCTACTCTTTTTTCACCTATATTCCAACTTTCTCTAAAACTTCCTTCTTTAAATAGTCTAACGTTTCACGTAAACCGTCTTCGTAGCTCGTTTTCGGTAGTGGGCCAATGAGCTTTTCGTACTTACTACCATCTAAAATCGTTGGTTCTTCCGTTATATAAAGCATTTCGACTACTTCTCGCATTTGAGGCTGGAATAGACCTAGTGCCCCAATCATAAATTTATGAATTGTGTAAAAAGATTTTGTGTAATGAAAATGATTCCGTAGAATTGCTTCTACTTCTTTTCCGGTAATCGGCTTTGTAGCAGGAATGTTCCAGTTTTGTCCGTAAGCTGCTTCGGTTAACGATAGCTCTACGATAGCTTTCGCCCCATCTGGTGTAAAAATAAATTCCCGTTCAATTTGTTTATTGCCAACAAATCCTGCTTTTTTCCCTTCCACCACATCTTTAAGCGTATAGTGAAGTATGGCGTTTGTTGCGTTAGGTCCGTAAAAATCAGGGAAATGGGCAATGACGTATGGTACGGTTGAACTTTTAATAATATTTTCCGTTTGTAATCGAATTTTCCCTTTTTTCGTATGCGGGTTTTTCAAATGATCCTCAGTGATTTTCTTTCCACCACTTCGTCCAAAAGCGTAAATATTATCTACGACCGCAAGCTTCGCATCTACTAGTTCAGCTACTGAAAGAATATTTTTTACGAGAGAAGCTAATGACTTTTCCCACTGTTCGTACGGAATGTTCATCGCATGAAAGATAACATCTACTCCGTCTGCCGCCTCTTGTAAGTCTTTTAAGTTAGCAACATCTCCGGGAACAATAGACACACCAGTAATATTGCCAAATAAACTGTTCAACCTTTCTTCATTTCTAGCAAAAGCAACCACTTCTATTCCTCGACTTACTAGTTCATGAACAATCGCGTAACCCATTCCGCCAGAAGCACCTAACACTAACGCCTTTTTCACTACATCATCTCCTCTAATTTTAATCCTTTCCATATAAAATCAACATGAGATTCCGCCAACTGCTTCACGTCTTCAAATGTTTGATTTGTCCAACAGTATTGACTTACAAATCCGTGTAGAGCTAAAAAGACAGACCAAATTTGTTTTATAGAAATAGTGCCACCACCTAATTGATGAAGTGCATGAGCAAACTTTTCGTACGCTACATTTGGTCCCGCTTCACTTCCCCCGCCTTCTCTTTTCATTAAAAACATCACTTCATAATGACTCTTATTTTCCAACCCGAACTGAAGATAGCTAAATAGAATAGTTCGTAGCTTTTCACCGTTAGACTGATTTGATTGTAAAATAGAATCCATTAGATTGTTCAAAAGTTGGAAATCAGCGTTAATAATAGCATAGAGAAGCTCAGCCTTATCTTTAAAATAGTAGTAAATGGCACCGTGACTACAGTTTAACTCTTTCGCTATTACTCTCATTGATGTGTCTTTGTAGCCTTTTTTCACAAATATTTCTCTGGCCGTATCTAAAATCATTTCTTGCGTTAATTCGTCCTTCTTCGATTTTCTAGGTGTCATCTTAACTTTCTCCTTTTATTGACCACTGGTTAATAAAATTATATTCCTTCTTTTTGTTATTTGCAATATATAAATACATGTTTTTCTCTTTCTTGGAAAAATTATGAACATAGATGTTATAGGAGGAAAGATGATGAACGTACAAAACGACAATAACGAACTGCCGAAATCACCCGAGCCTTATTGGCGACAAAGTGTGGACTTACCCTCTTTTGAGAAATTGACCCATGACATTGAAGCCGAAGTTTGTATCGTTGGGGGTGGTATCACGGGAATTACAACCGCCTATGAATTAACACAAGCCGGGGTAAAAGTAGTACTTATTGATGCCGACCACCTTTTAAATGGGACTACCGGTCATACAACAGCTAAATTAACGGCACAACACGGCATCATTTATGATGAATTCATTAATCATTTCGGAGTAGAAAAAACAAAACTTTATTACGAAGCAAGTACAGATGCCATTCATTATGTAAAAAATCTTGTTAGTCAAAAAAGAATTGAATGCGACTTTAAAACACAAGACGCGATTATCTATTCCATTAGTGACGCAGACGATCAAAAGGTTAGAAAAGAGTATGCAGCCTATGAACGACTTGGCATTCCAAATGAACTGAAAAATAGCATTCCTTTTTCCATTGAGACACAATCAGTTCTTGCCATGAAAGAACAAGCCCAGTTTCACCCGTTACAATATTTGAACACGCTACTTACCGAAATAGTTAATAACGGCGGGCAAATATTTGAACATACTGTAGCAGTGGATGTAGAAGAGACACCAGAGCTAAAAGTGATTACAAGAGAAGGACCAAAAATTAAATGTAATTACATTGTGGCGGCTTCTCATTTTCCTTTTTATGATGCAAAAGGCTTTTATTTTTCTCGCATGTATGCAGAAAGATCATACGTGCTTGCAGCAAAAATTGATGCTCCATATCCTGGAGGGATGTATTACAGCTCTGATAGCCCTAAAAGGTCGCTACGTTCCGTGACAATTAAAGGGCAAGAGTATGTACTTATTAGCGGGGACGGCCATAAAACTGGTCAAGGGAAAAATACGAAAGAGCACTACGAAGCATTACAAACATTCGGCGAGCAAGTGCTTGGTATGAAAGAAATTGCCTATCGCTGGTCAGCCCAAGATTTATACACGTTAGACAAAATGCCGTATATCGGACATATTACCGAAAATAGCCCACGTATTTTAATTGCCACCGGCTATCGAAAATGGGGGATGACAAACGGCACATTTGCAGCCACGTTGCTAAAAGATATCATTCTAGAAAATGATAACAAATATAAGGAGTTATTCTCTCCTTCTCGATTTGTAGCGGATCCAAGCTTGAAAAAGTTTATCACTACTAACTTTGATGTTGCTGGACATTTAATTGAAGGTAAGCTTGAAAGACCTACAAGAGAGATAAAAGATTTAAAACTAGATGAAGGTGCAGTCGTTACTGTTAACGGGGAACGAGTTGGTGCTTACAAGGACGAACAAGGAAATGTTTATTGCGTTGATACAACGTGTACACATATGAAATGCGAATTAGAATGGAACGATGGAGAACGGTCCTGGGATTGCCCTTGTCACGGATCAAGGTTCTCCGTTAAAGGCGAAGTATTAGAAGGCCCTGCCGATAAACCGTTAAAACAAATTAACGTAAACTAGGCGAGTTCCACTTCAAACAAACGTTTGATTGATACATATTGTTGAGCCCACCTTTGTATGGTAAGGTGGGTTTTTGTTGCTGTTGGGTTGTAAACGTCTGACGGGTATGCGTTTGCCAATTGATTATGTGTGTCGCAAAATTCATGGTGCGGTGGGAAACTAATTTCTGTTTTACAGGAGGGCTGCCTTATATTTCTGCTTGCGCCCCACATAAACGGTGACTTGGCACACATAAATTCGCGGGTTCCCCACATAAATTGATTCACGACACACATAAATGGAGCACGTGCTCTTATTTCTGATCGTGTCCCACATAAACGGTCACTTGGCACACATAAATTCGCGGGTTCCCCACATAAATTGATTCACGACACACATAAATGGGAAATAGGGTCACTTTTCTGTTCGTGCCCAACATAAACGAAGACCTTGCACACATAATTTGACTGTTGGCCCACATAAATCGATTTGCAACACACATAAATAGTTCACTGGCTCATATTTCAGCTCGCAGAACACAAAAAAGGTGCGGGCTCTGCATGAACCACGCACCTTACATTGTTTACGAAACTTTATCTTCTTCTTTTTTATATTCTTCTGTCCAGAACTCTGCATTTTTAATACCTAGTTTTTCTGGATCAAAAGTCGGGTCTAAACCTTGCTTACGTTGTTCGTCGTAATCCTTCAATGTCTTCAACGCTGGTTTTGCTAAAATAACAATGGCTATTAAGTTGAGCCATACCATTATACCGAGCCCGACGTCACCTAAATCCCATACCGCCCCAGCCTCGTCAACCGTTCCAAGATAAACAGAGATTAATAGAATTACTTTTAAAGCAAGCATTCCATATTTATTCCATTTCCCTTTGAAAATATAGGCAACATTTGTTTCGGCAATATAGTAATAAGCCATGATTGTTGTAAATGCAAAGAACATCAGAGCGATACCTACGAATCCAGCCCCAAATCCAGGTAGAACGGATTCAATTGCGGCTTGCGTATAGGCAGGACCAGCAGAAACTGTTTCACCTAAATTACTTCGAAGCATCGTATCATCTGGACCTTGAACGTTGTACATACCTGTGAAGAGAATCATAAATGCTGTTGCTGAACAAACAAGTAACGTATCGATATAAACAGAGAAAGATTGCACAAGCCCTTGTTTTGCTGGGTGAGATACTTCCGCTGCCGCTGCTGCGTGCGGTCCTGTACCTTGACCAGCTTCGTTGGAATAAATACCACGTTTTACTCCCCAAGCAATGGCCATACCGATAATTCCACCAAAGGCAGAATCAACTGCAAAAGCACTTCTAAAGATTAAACCGAAAACTTCTGGTAATGCTGTAACATTCATAATAACGATAATAATAGATAAAAACACATACGCAATTGCCATAAATGGAACAACTACTTGCGCTACAGAAGCAATCCTTTTAACTCCACCAAAAATAATCGCTGCTAAAACTACTACTAAAATTACCGCAATCCACGTTTTGTTAAAACTAAAGGCGTTACTTAACCCTTCACCAATCGCATTTGCTTGAATTCCAGGCATTAGCAAACTCATTGCTAAAATTGCTGAAATCGCAAAAAGAATGGCATACCATTTCCAACCTATACCTTTTTCAATGTAATAAGCTGGTCCCCCACGATATTGCCCATCACGCTTTTCTTTATAGATTTGTGCTAGTGTAGACTCAATGAATGCACTTGCTGCACCAATAAAGGCAATCGTCCACATCCAAAATACTGCCCCAGGGCCACCATAAAAAATAGCCGTTGCAGTACCGGCAATGTTACCTGTTCCTACGCGTCCTGATAATGAAATCGCTAGCGCTTGGAACGATGAAACTCCAGCACTAGAACTTTTCCCTTTAAACATTTGAACGACCATGTCCTTAATAAGCCTTACTTGTACGAACTTTGTAAAAAACGTAAAGTATAGACCTACTCCTAGACAAAGCACAATCATTGGTGTGCTCCATAAAATGTCTACTAAAAAACTAACCACTTTTTCTAACTCTGTTTTTTCAGCCAAAATATTCCCTCCCCTTCACACATGTACAATTTCCACTTTTCAGAAAATTATATTAATTGAATTATAATTTAATGATATAAATAAGACAACACTTTTAGTAAAAAAAACAATTGATTTTGTAGATGTTTGTAGAAATGCACAAAATAGATAGTTATTCTTTATAATTTAACTGCTAATCACTTTCACATTCTGAATAACATTGCTGGTTCGAATGTAATTTTTCAAGCCTGATTTGCGGTTCTGTATTACATAACACGATTTCCGTTCAACATTCTCGAGTTTCTGTTCAACATCCTATCGGTTCTGTTCCACATCGACCGTTCGGACGGACTTTTCCCAGCCTGGTTCGTGTTTCTGTTTCACATAACACGATTTCTGTTCTACATCCTCGGTTTTCTGTTCAACATCCTATCGGTTCTGTTCCATATCGACCGTTCGGACGGACTTTTCCCAGCCTGGTACACGTTTCTGTTTCACATAACACGATTTCTGTTCTACATCCTCGGTTTTCTGTTCAACATCCTATCGGTTCTGTTCCAAATGGCCTGTTCGGACGGATTTTTCCCAGTCTGGTTCGTGTTTCTGTTTCACATAACACGATTTCTGTTCTACATCCTCGGTTTTCTGTTCAACACCCTGTCGATTCTGTTCCATATCAACCGTTCGGATGGACTTTTCCCAGCCTGGTACACGTTTCTGTTTCACACAACTCAATTTCTGTTCTACATCCTCGAGTTTCTGTTCAACATCCTATCGATTCTGTTCCACATCGACCGTTCGGACGGACTTTTCCCAGCCTGGTTCGTGTTTCTGTTTCACATAACACGATTTCTGTTCAACAACCTCTATTTTCTGTTCAACACCCAACCGTTTCTGTTCCACCACGAGCTTTTCGCAAATCGTTGCGGCCCCCATTCACTCCTTTGATACAAGCCAATCAGATAGCCACACCATTCAACAAAAATAAAAAAGCCCAAAAGCCAGTAACTCCTGACTTTTTGGACAGCCTCGACTCAATAATCTACCCAACTCTTTTTTGACTTGAAAATAACTCGTAGTAAAATCCTTTACTCTCCATTAACTCTTCATGGTTGCCTTTTTCGATGATTTGACCTTCTTTTAATACTAAAATTTGATCTGCTTTTTGAATGGTGTTTAGACGGTGAGCGATGACGAAGCTTGTTCGCCCTTCCATTAAACGTTGTAGTGCTTCTTGAATCTTCACTTCGGTAATTGTATCAATACTACTTGTTGCTTCATCTAGTATTAAAATAGATGGGTTGGCAAGGATGGCTCTCGCTATCGACAATAGCTGTTTTTGTCCTTGGCTAATACCGCCGCCGTCTTGGGATAAAACAGTTTCATATCCTTTCGGTAGTCTCATAATAAAACTGTGTGCGTTTGCCTCTTTTGCCGCTTCTACTATTTCTTCATCAGTTGCATTCAATCTTCCGTAGCGAATATTTTCTAAAATAGTCCCCTCAAACAGGAAGGAATCTTGGAGCACAAATGCCATATGGCTTCGTAAACTTGCTCTTTTCACTTTAGAGATGTCATGACCGTCAATAAGAATTTTCCCGCTATCTAAATCGTAAAAGCGTGAAATTAAATTAATAATCGTCGTTTTTCCTGCACCAGTAGGTCCAACAAATGCTACCGTTTCTCCTGGAGAAGCGATAAAGCTAACATTTTTAATCGTTTGGTCATCGTCTTCATATGAAAAAGTTGCGTTTTGAAACTCAATTTCTCCTTTAACAGAGGAAATTTCCACCGCATTCTTTTCATTAGCGGCTTCCACGTCTTCATCCAAAATATCAAATACTCTTTCCGCTCCAGCAATCGCTGAAAGAAGTGTATTAAACTGGTTCGCCAAGTCATTCAATGGACGAGTAAATTGGCGCGAGTACTCTGCAAAAATAACGATAACCCCGATCGTAATGCCACTAACACCGTTGAGCGCTAGCACTCCACCAACACCCGCAATAATGGCAAAGCTTAAGTTATTTAACATATTCATTAATTTTGGGATGAAACCGGAGTATGTTTGTGCCCAATAGGCTGTTTTTCTTAAAGTTGTCGCCTTTTCTTCAAACTCCTCCATCACTCTTTCTTCTTGTGAAAATGTTTTAACGATACGTTGTCCGGAAATTGTCTCTTCGATAAAGCCGTTTAGCTCTCCGAGATTTTTTTGCGTTTCTTTGAACAACGGGCCAGTTCTCTTCGTGATCCAACGTAAACCTAAAAACATTGCAGGAACAATCGTTAATGTAATGGCCGTCATTAAAGGGCTTAAGTACAACATAACAGACACTGTTCCGACTAATGTTAAGACACTTGAGAAAACTTGAATAACGGAGCTATTTAATGTAGAACTTACGTTTTCAATATCATTTGTTACTCTGCTCATTAACTCTCCGTGTTGTCGCTTATCGAAAAATGGAATCGGTAATCGATGGAGATGATGGAAAAGTTGCGTTCTCATCGTATATACCGCATCTTGGGCAATTCCAATCATCCAATAGTTTTGTAGCCACATCGATAAGGAATAAAAAATGTAAATGAACACGAGACCGATTAACACCGGAATGAAGCCACCAAGCTGTTGTTCTACAATATAGTCATCTATTGCCATCCCAACGAGAAACGGACCGAGTAACCCTAATGCCGAACTGACGATAACCATTAAAAATACTAAAATTAGAATGCCTTTTTTCACGGCAAGATATTGCCAAATTCGTTTTAGAGTCCCGAACATATCTTTTGCTTTTTTATTTTGCTGTTTTTGCATAAGATACCTCCTCTCCGAACTGTGACTCGTAAATTTTTTGATAGAGAGAAGACTCTTTCAATAGTGATTCATGTGTTCCTTGCTCGAGTAACATACCATCATCCATAAGTAATATTTTGTCCGCCTCTGTTGCGGTACTCACTTTTTGTGTAATGATAAATGTCGTGCATTCGTATTTTTTCAAAGCCTGTAACAGTTTACCTTCTGTTTTTAAATCTAGCGCACTCGTACTATCGTCCATCATTAAAATTTTCGGCTTTCTTATTAATGCTCGCGCAATAGAGAGTCGTTGCTTTTGTCCGCCTGATAAGTTAATTCCCTTTTGCCCTAATCTCGTTTCATAGCCTTTAGGTAATCTTTCAATCGTATCATGAATTTGTGCTGCTTTCGTCGCTTCTATCATTTCTTCCATCGTTGCATTTTCTTTTCCCCATGAAAGGTTGTCACTAACTGTTCCGGTAAAAAGAAGCGATTCTTGTGGAACGTATCCAATTAATCTTCTTAAATAAGCTAGTTTTAATTGTTTAATATCTTGCCCATCGATATAGATGGCCCCTTCATCAACGTCGTACAGCCGTGGAAGTAATTGAAATAAACTAGATTTCCCCGAACCTGTTGAGCCTAATATCGCCACTGTTTCACCAGGCTTTACTTCAAATGAAATATCCTCAATAACAGTAGTGTTCGTTCCTGGATAGCGGAAGGAAACAGCATCAAATTCAATATGAGGAGGGTCGACTGTTTCCATTTCCTTTGCTTGCTCTATGTCTACTAAATCAATTTCCTCCTCTAACACTTCTGCTAAACGTGTGGACGATGCTTTTGCCCGTGAGAATGCCATAATAATAAAAGATAAAATGGACAGTGCACCCGTTATTCTCGTTACGTAGTTAACAATCGCAACAATTTCTCCTACTCGTGCATTGTTATTTTGAACCCCGATATTTCCGAACCATAATACTGCAATGATTGTTAAGTTCATGACGAGTAAAAGAATTGGCATCGCAATTTCCATTAAGCGAAGTGCACGAACGGTTTTATCTTGTAGCTCGCCACTCGCTTTCGTGAACCGTTTACTTTCATGATCATGACGTAAAAAGGCTCTAATTAAGCGAATCCCGCCTAAATTTTCTCGCATTACATTATTTACTCCGTCTACTTTCTGTTGAACAGCAGTAAACAATCCAGATCCTTTCCTCATCACCCAAACTAAGAAAAAGAAAAGAAATGGAACAGCAATTAAAACGAATAAGGCTAAGCGGAAGTTAACGAATAGCGCCATAATTACTCCGCCAATAACAAGAAGCGGTGCACGGAGCATAATACGTAAACTCATAAAAACAGTATTTTGTATTTGGGTAACATCGTTTGTCATTCTCGTTATTAACGATGATGTTGGAAAAAAGTTAAAGTTTGCAAATGAAAATGACTGTATTTTTTCATACATTGCTCTTCTAATATCAAATCCAAAGCTTTGACTTACATGTGCCGCAAAAAAGGAGTTAATGATTCCCGCTGCAAATGCAACAAACGAGAGACCAACCATTATTCCTCCCCACTTCATGACGACAGACAGATCCCCTTGCAAAATACCGTCATCAATAATTTTCGCCATTAATAACGGATGAAACAGTTCTACAAATAGCTCTGTTAACATTAAAGCTAAAGCGATAAAAACGGCTATTCGGTATGGTTTAATAAATTTTAATACTCTTAACATACTTTATCCCCCAAACGTCTGAAAAACCATGTTGAAACTTACTTCTTTGTAAACCGAATATTTCGTAACACTTAATATTTTTCTTCTATTATTATCATACAATTATTTTCCTAATTTTTAAATAGTTTGACTTATGTTTTTTAACTGTTTTAAATTTTATAAAAACTAGATGTATTTAGTATTATTTGACGCTCCACTACTTCTAGCGGCACCATCTTTATTTCTGATATACACTTCATTGTTTTTTCGATTAACAGTGGAGTCGTTTGCTGCCCTTTAAATGGACCTTCAAACGGCCATGGTCCATCTGTTTCTACCATTAATAATGTTAACGGGTAATCTTTTACTAATTGCTGCGTTCTTTCCTTATAGACGATATCGGGAGTTATCGAAATATAATATCCGTTGTCTTCTAAACGTTCCAGCGTTTTTTTATCACCTTTGAACCAATGAAAATGAGCTTTTTCCACATTATGCTTTTCAAGTAACTCACATGTTAATGGTGCATCCTCATAAATCGAATGGAGCACGATAGGCTTATTTAATTGTTTAGCTAGTAGGATAAACTGTTCTAACATTTCTATGTACGGCTCCTGATTAGCCACTTTCCCCTCTTTTTCCAAATAATAAGGCAACCCAACTTCGCCAATTGCCACCATTTCCTCCCTATGATCTTTAATGAATTGAAAGATCGCTGTTTTCTCTTCTTCTGTAGGGAGTGCTTGTTCGGGATGGTACCCAAAAGCAGGCTTTACTTTTGGATGTTTTCGAGAAAGCAGTAAATTTTTCTCACAAGATGCAATATTATTTGAAACCGTTACGAGGGAATGTAACTTCGGATTTGCTAAAATTATATCCCGGTCCTTTTCTTCATATTGGTCGAAATGAATATGTGCATCGATGTAATTCACGAAAACACCTCCTTACTTGTTCATCCCACGTGCGTCTACTTTCCAACGGTTGATTACTTTTCCGTCGTCGTGTACAACATATTCATCAAATAGATTTGCGACCGTACATGCATGATTCGGAATGATTTGTACTTTATCATTCATTTGTAAGTTCGTATGACCATTAATCGTGCCTACTCCATGTTCTTCTGATAATCGTTCGATTGTTATTTCTTCATGTCCGACAACAGTCCCAAACCCGTTTACGGTACTATTCCCGTGTGCCCCTTTATCTAAATTCAAAGCTTTACTACCTGTGTCAAAAACGATTCGTTCCTCCCCATATTTACTAACAACCGATGCAAGTACTGTTAATGCACAATCTTCTTCTTTTGCCACACCTAATCCGACTTGGATGCTATCAAAGAACGCCGCATTTCCTGGTCGTATTTCTGTAATCCCTTTAACTTTTCCAGCGATTCGATATGTCGGTGTCGACCCAACACTTCTCACAGAAATCGGAATGCCAGCGGCCTCACATGCATTTGCACTTTCAATAACAGCATTTGCTTCTTGAGCACCAATTTGTTCTATTTTGTAGTAAGATGTCGCCCCATAAGAGTGACCAGCATGCGTAAAAATCCCACCTAATTTTAGTTTAGATAAAAACAGAATTGCTTGAGCAAGCTTTACGGCGTCTTTCCCTGGCTCTACTCCACATCGGTTAAGACCACTATTTACTTTTATCCACACTTCTAACGTAAATGGAGTTTCTTCTAATTCTTTTTGCAAATATTTTAGCTGTTCTACGCTATCAACAGCCAACTTCACATTAATGTTTTCCTGTAAAAGCTGCACAATACGCTTTATCTTTTGCGGACTTGCGATTGGATAAGCAATTAAAATATCCTTTATACCGCCGCTCGCCATCACAAGCGCTTCGTCAACTTTTGCAACGGTTATCCCGACTGCCCCATGCTCCACTTGCATTTTTGCAATATGTATACTTTTATGTGTTTTTATATGAGGACGGAGTGCGATTCCTTGCTCACGAGCAAATGAACTCATCTCTCCTATATTTTTCGTTAATTTTTTATAATCTACTAAAAGTGTTGGCGTATCTAACTCTTGAATATTTGAAGCCATCATCTTCCTCATCCTCTCTAAAAAAACTACTTGTTCTGAAATATTTTACTCCTTAATAAGCTATAAAAGTAAGTATATGGCCATTTTTTATTCGTTTTCTTAAGGAGGAATCAACATGAGCAATTTATCACTGAAGCAAAACCTCACTCAAGAACAACTTTCTATCCTTTCATCTGAACTAGAACATCGGAGAAAGTCTAAGCTTATAACATTTTTATTATGGTTTTTCTTAGGTATGTTTGGCGTTCACCGTTTTTATTTAGGTGATTTCGGACTTGGGATCGCCTTACTTTTACTCGGCTGGTTAACGTTTGGCATTTGGAATTTAATTGATGGCATTTATTGTTTATTAAAACGAGTCGATGAGATGAATAGTATGTTGGAACGTAAACTTATTCATGATATCGCCGCTGAAAGACAACATTCTTATTAACACAATCTGCTGACACTAGATTTTAAAGGGGTGGTAATTTGGGGCGGCTACAGGTAAGCAATATATAGAACGAATTCAAAATTTAAAGAGTAATGTTTGGGTTGATGGAGAGAAAGTGACAGACGTAACGACTCATCGAGCATTTCAAGGAGTCATTAAAAGCCAAGCATCATTATATGATTTACAACATGATCCAACGATAAAAGATATTATGACATTCAAGTCTCCTACAACTGGTAACCGTATTGGTACTTCTTTTTTACGACCTCTTACGAAAGAAGATTTAGAGAAACGGAGAAAAATGGTACAGTATTGGGCAAAAACGTCGGCAGGGATGATGGGACGATCACCTGACTATATGAATACAAACTTAATGGCATTAGCTGCTGCAAACAGTTTATTAGATGCCCAAGGATCTCTATTCGCAGAAAACCTCGCAAATTTTTATGAGCATGCAAGAGAACATGACCTTTCCTTTACTCATACATTCGTCACACCACAAGTGAATCGTTCCGAGTTATACTACGAATCAGAAGAAAGAATCGTCGCTGCAAGAATTGTTGAAAAAAATGCGGACGGCATCGTCATAAAAGGAGCACGCCTCCTCGCAACACAAGGTGGCATTACCGATGAAATTATCGTTTCTTCTTCCGGATTAAAAATGTTTGATGAGCCGTTTGCCTATTTTTTTAGTATTCCTAGCAATACTGACGGCTTAAAATTTCTTTGTCGAGAACCTTTTTCCTATCGTTCTTCCACGTGGGATCATCCGCTCGGAGCAAGATTCGAAGAGATGGATGCAATCGTTACGTTCGACAGCGTGTTAGTCCCATGGGAAAGAGTATTCGTCGTTGAAAATGTTGAAGTTGCTAATACGTTATATACGGAAAGTAGCTATAAACCGTTAGTTCTTCACCAAGTTGTATCAAGGCAAGTGGAGAAAACAGCTTTTATTCTCGGACTCGCCCAAGCAATTGTAGATACGATTGCAATTGGAGAATATCAACATGTGCGTGAGAAAATAGTCGAAATTATCGCCTTTTATGAATCAATGAAATCACTTTTACTCGCTTCTGAAATCCATGCTTCCTTTGATAAATGGGGTACGATGGTACCTGATTTAAACCCGTTAGCTGCGGCTATTACTTTATATCCGAAACAGTATCCGAGATTAGTAGAGATAGTTCAACTATTAGGTGCGAGTGGGCTCGTCTCTATTCCGACAGAAAAAGATTTTTGCTCTCCTATAAAAGAAGATGTGAAGCAATACATGCAAGCGGCTACCTGTGATGCCGCAACAAGAGTAAAGCTGTTCCGACTAGCCTGGGATGCTACGATGAGCGCTTTCGGGTCCAGACAGACTCTTTATGAACGATTTTTCTTTGGAGATCCAGTCCGCTTCGTTCACGGGACTTATCGCGAGTATGATAGGAAAGAATTTGTAGACGATATTTATAAATTTCTTGAAAAGTAAAGGGAGGAAGCAGTTACCGCTGCTCCTCTTTTCGTTTTTTGGTGAGTATCTCCTTAAGTACTTATGAATGGGATACGTCCTTGGACTTTTTTCCTCTGTTCCATTTACTTTTCTAAACACATACTGTAACGTCTTAACTAAAAGGGGAAATATGTATGAATGCACACTTAAAGGGATGGAGAGATCCTACACTGTTACTAACCTCCATTGGGATATCTAGTATTGGAGACTTTATTTATTTAGTAACGATTAATATTATTGTCTATCAACTAACAGGATCAGCAGCAGCTGTAGCAGGACTTTGGATAGTTAGTCCACTTACGAATATTGTTACGAAGTTTTGGACTGGTAGTTTTATCGATTATCGTAGCAAGAGAAAAGTAATGATTGTCACTTACATAATGAGAGCGGTCTTCATCTGCTTCATCCCTTTTGCACCAAATATGGTAGTGATATACGGAATATTAGTTGTATTAAGTGTGGCGAAAGCATTTTTCAATCCATCCTCTATGACATATATCGCCATGCTAGTCCCGAAAGAAAAAAGAAAGCGCTTTAACTCTATTCGTTCTTTTGCAAGTTCCGGAGCATTTATTGTTGGACCAGCAATTGGAGGCGCGCTTATTTTATTGACCTCTGTTGAAACAACATTATGGCTTAATGCATTATTTTTTCTGATTTCTGCCTTCTTATTAATTTTTCTACCGGAAAAAGAAAACATTGATAAAGGAACTATTCCACCGTTGACTATTCCCCAAGTGTTTAAAGATTTTACCGTTGTACAAAACTACATGTCTCATAATAAATATGTATCATTTATTTACTTTGGTTTTATTATCATTATGATTTTTTCTTTTGCGATGGATGCGCAAGAAGTTGTGTTTACTCAACAAGTGATTGGGCTATCTGAGATGGAGTATAGTTTGTTAATAAGTATTACTGGAATTGGTTCTGTAATAGGTGCCTTGTTGCTTTCCATTTTTTCGAATTTCTTTTCTCTTCGATATATGATAGTCATTGGTCTTATCATGATGACAATCGGTTATGTCATTTATGCTTTTTCATGGTCATTCTTATCGATTGTAGTTGGGTTTGTCATTTTAGGATTTTTTAATGTGTTCTTAAATGCTGGAATTACGACTTTCTATCAGAACAATGTTCCAGTAGAAATAATGGGTAGAGTAACGAGCATTTATCAGTTAATACAAAGCGCTATTCAAGTAGTATTTATTTTAGCAATTGGATTTACAGCAGATATTATTTCATTACGATTTACTATTATCACGTTAGCACTCGTCATGCTTGTCTCCTCTATCCTATTTGCATTTTTTGTGTTAAATCGAAGAAAAGTATATTTTTATCGGGAAGACAATACGGAAAATATAACATTTTAAATATTGCTAACAGAACAAATACTACAAGGTTGGGATATAACTATTTCTATCAAATTTATAATCGAACCCAAAAATAGTAGACGGGAATAAACCGCTTCGGAAATATACTTCGCTTTCCGCGGGCGGCTGGCTGGTGAGCCTCCTCGTGCTGCGCACTGCGGGGTCTCACCTATGCCTTTCCTCCCGCAGGACAAGGAAGGCTTCGGCAGCGAAACATCGCACGAAGAAAAATGCGGAGGCATTTTTCGAGGAGTCTACGTATATTTCCTACGCTAAACCTGCGATAGTTCCTTTTTTACATGATATAATATAGTTTTGTCTCAACCTCGTTCGTTTATTTATTATATTTATTACTAAAATCACTTTCCAACTCGAAACATTCGCAGAACGAAATAAATTGTTTTCAGACTAGTATTGTTCATGTAAAATGAGATTTAGATAATAGTAGAAATTAACATATTTTTTCATAGAAAGAGTAGGTGAACTCGATGCATAATCCTAGATTAGCATCATTTGCTGCAGAAAATTTATTAGAAGCTAATATTGAATCTCTTCAACAAGCTATGGATACTGGTACCATTACTTCTAAAGACCTTACTCTCATGTATTTACACAGAATTGCTACATATGACTCTATCAATTCCGTGTTAGAAATAAACCCTGATGCTGTACAAATTGCGGAGAGCTTAGATTTAGAAAGAAAACAGAAGGGTGCTCGAAGTTCATTACACGGGATCCCTATTTTACTAAAAGACAATATTGATACAGGGGATAAAATGCATACTAGTGCTGGCTCGCTTGCACTTGAAAATCATGTTGCAGTAGAAGACTCCTTTGTTGCCAAACAATTAAGAGAAGCTGGAGCCGTAATTCTTGGAAAAACAAACATGACAGAATGGGCAAACTTCATGACAGATAACATGCCTAGCGGATATAGTTCGCGCGGAGGTCAAGTGTTAAATCCTTATGGACCTGGAAAGTTTGATGTTGGCGGTTCTAGTAGTGGCTCAGGTGCTGCTATTGCGGCAAATTTTGCTGTTGCTGCTATTGGTACGGAAACTTCTGGATCTATTCTTAGTCCGGCAAGTTCAAACTCGATTGTCGGTATAAAGCCAACAGTCGGTCTAATTAGTCGAACTGGTATTATACCAATCTCCCACAGCCAAGATACTGCTGGGCCAATGACAAGAACGGTTAAGGACGCTGCCATACTTCTATCTGCTCTATCTAAAAAAGATGAACGTGATCCAGCTACATTAACGAACCCTTATCAACATATTATTTATACGGACTATATTAAAGATACAGACTTAACAGGAATAACGATTGGTGTAGCTAGTGAACCATTCTTTGCTTATTTAAATGAGGAAGAACGGGAATTAGTTAAAGACGCAATCACGAAACTTAAAGAGCTCGGGGCAACGGTTATTGACTCGATTGACATCCCTTCAGCAATGGAGAATTGGGATTACAATACACTCATTTACGAATTTAAAACGGATTTAAATGCATACTTGCAAAACACTGGTGTAAATGTACCCGTTTCTAATTTAAAAGAACTAATTGATTTTAATCTTGAAAACCCTAGTAAAATGCTAGCGTATGGCCAAACTTTACTAACAAAATGTGAAGAAACAAGCGGAACATTAACGGAAGCAGCGTATATACTTAGTAGAGAAAAAGATATCTACTTCTCCCAAGAGCAAGGAATTGATGCTGCATTACAAAACAACTCGTTAGATGCTATTCTGTTCCCAAACAACTTTGGTGCAGCTATTCCAGCTAAAGCAGGCTATCCTTCGATTACTGTTCCTGGAGGATATACTTCGGAAGGAAAACCGTTAGGCGTCACATTTACTGCTGGAGCATTTGAAGAAGGGAAATTAATTCAAATTGGTTATGCTTATGAACAAGCAACCCAACATCGAAAAGTACCAGAACTGACAGAAGCCGAATAATTTTTCTTCTTCTAACCGACAAAAAGCTCAGAATTGCTCTGAGCTTTTTCGCCGTTTATAACATTAACCTTCACTTGCAAGCATATGTTTAGCTGCTTCATGCATGTCTTCCATACGTGAAGCTTGAGCATATTCTGCAACTGTTATTCCGCTCGTTGTTAGAAGTTCCACAATATGTTCATCCATTCTCGACCAAGTTCTCCCTCCAGCATTGTCATACGCATCCATTAATTTTTTCAACCCCTCTTTACCAAAAAGTAGTTGATGTGACATGAAATCAACAGATACATCCCCAATTCCTACTTCTGTCCAATCAATTATGCCTGTAACATAGTTATCGCTATTAATGAGGATGTGCCCTGGATGTATATCTCCATGTTTCACCCCTATATGAGATGGCCAATATGAATCTTCCGCTAACCAAGCTTGCCAACGGTCCCATAGTGTTGGATTAACATCATATTTTTCTTTTACACGTTCCATTCTTGTTCTCATAGAGGATCTTAATTCATTTGTACGTACCATCTCCACACCGAAGTATGTGAACGGCTGCTGCGATAAAGAGTGTAAATTTGCTAGCACACTACCTAATGAGGAAAAATATTCGGCCGGTACATTGTTTTCGTCGAAGCTCCATACATATGCTTGTTTTTCCATATCAATTGTAGCGGCAGGAATACCATCTAGTTGCTTATAAGCAATTAAATCCTCTGAAAAAACGGACCAATTCGGAACTTGAAATGTTGTAACGTTGTTAATTACCTCTAATGCCTTTTTCTCTTGTAAAGCATGTCTCATTGATTGTAATCTGCGTGGTATTCGTAGTATCCATTTATCGCCGTTATCATCTGTTGCATGCGCTACTCTAAAGTCAACACCAGACTCATTTATTTTTATTGTTTCTTCTAAAATGTTTAACCCTTTACTGTTTGCTAGTTGTTTAATTTCTAATGTATTCATAACTTACTTCCTCCAATTAATTATTTATATCATTTCTATTTAACTTGAACTTGCATAAATGTTCTCATAAAAAAACCACAAACAAGCTTCTGTTTGTGGTAAAAGAGTAAACGGGCTACTAAATAGACGTCTCCCTTTTATATAAAAATAAAACACAAAAAAAGACAGATAGTATCTGCCTTTCCTCACGTAAGAACTGTAAAACTTCCCGTTGAAGATTATTAAAAATGTGCAGACTAATCCCGTTTACTCTGTTTTATGAAAACAGAGCCTTTGAACATATGAAATTACTTATTGTTCAAAGTTTGCTGGCGTAGTCTTCCTGCATGCATCATTTTTAACAACCCTCCTTTCAATATTTACATAAACTATACTCTATTATTATATAAATATCAATAATCTCTAAAAGGTAAAAAGTTACATCGCTGTGGAACTAGTACTTTTACCTTTTAGTGCTCTGTTTAATTTTTCCGTACTTAAAAACATTACTCCTACTAATATAACGACGCAAATTGGAAATATTCCCATTGTTGTATTTGATGCCATCACACCAAGAAGCGGTGGCACAAACGTACTTCCTGTATATGCAACGGCCATTTGATAACCCATAATAGTTTGGGAATGCTTTTTTCCAAAACGTGCTGGCGTTTCGTGTAACATACAAGGAAAAATCGGTGCTAATCCTAACCCTACCAAAATAAAGCCGGCAAGTGAAAAGTAGAGTGGTAAGGGTAAGAATAAGAGTGCTGCACCAATTAAGGCAATAAATTGTCCTGACCGAATAAGAACTACATTGTTTACTTTAAACGTGATAAATCCTGTAATAAATCTACCAATTGTAATTCCTCCAAAATAAAAGGAAACCCATTGTGCTGCTGTAGCGGCTGGCAAATCTTTAACATTCACTAAATAGCTACTTCCCCAAAGCCCAATCGTAGCTTCCACTCCGCAATAAAACAAAAACGACGCCAAAGCTAGCTTCACTCCACGAATTTTCAAAGGTTTGTCATTCACATTTTCATCTTTATATGATACATTTTCCACTTCCGACTTTTCGTTTGAGTCGATAGCGCTATTTTTATTTCCTCTGTTCCATAGGGGTAAACTGAGTAAAAGTATGATTGCTAACACAAATTGGATAACTGCAATCGTTAAATAACCGCTACTCCAGGAATTTTGTCTTGAAATATAGTATGCCATGATGAAAGGTCCTAATGTAGCCCCAACTCCCCAAAAACTATGTAACCAACTCATATGATGCGCTTTATAATGTGTAGCAACATAATCATTTAATCCCGCATCAATTGCCCCCGCTCCTAAACCAAGTGGGATAGCACATAGAAACAACCAAATAACGGAAGGCGCAAAATAAAATCCAAGTAAAGCCCCAGCCGTTATTAAAGTACTAACGAATGTTACTTTACCAGTTCCAAACCGTTTAAGGACCTTTCCGCTAAATAAGCTCGAGATAATCGTACCAGCAGCAATAGTCATGAAGAGCAATCCAGCGGTCTCAAGTGGAGCTTAGGTCTACCTGCATGACTGGCCACGCTGCTCCTAGCAATGAATCTGGTAAACCTAGGCTAATAAATGCTAAATATATAATTAGTAATAAAAAGGTTGCCATTTTCTTTCCCCATTTGCCTATTATTCTTCTATTATAAAGTAGTCCTTATAGGTACTTCTCCATTATTACGTTAGATTTTCCCCCTTTTATAAATGTGAAACTGGTCTCATCCAAACCGAATTTACTATAAAAATCGGCCTTATTCTGTCTGGCATTACACCATATTCTTTTTACACCGTGAACTTCAGCTTCCTTTAAAACATACTTAAGCAATGCGGTACCATAGCCTTTTCCTTGCTCTTCTAGAAGAGTTGCAAACTTCCTAAATTGGGCTTCTTCGTTGTTAACAAAAAGGGATACGACTGAAATTAATAGGGTATCATTGAAAAGACCAAAGTGAATACCAGCATCATCGTCTTTTAATTTTATGTATTCGAAAGGTTTATCTGGCCACATGACCTTATGCCGTATTTTCCAGGCTTCTTCCTTATCTATTTTTCTAATTACAGTTTCCATCGTTGCGCCCTCCTTTTGCAACTCTAATTCTATCTTTTCTACGAATATGGCTTCAGTTTGTTTGGACCTAAGCGGGCCGCCTCCGCTTTTCTTTTTGTCTAGCTTCGGGCGTTAGCGGCTATCAAACTTCACTTTCCTTCTGTACGATAAGTCAACATCAGCTCACTTACGTTCGCTGTGTTTCCTTTATCTCCGCCAGGAAAGCTCCAGTTTGTACGCCGCTAAACGAACGCCCTCCGCTTTTCTAGCTGTCTAGCTTCGGCGGCTTGGCCCTCGAGGTCATAAGCCAGTCACTTCCGGTGGACAAAAAGCGTCCACCTGCAGCGCCTGTCTTATGCTTGTCGGGCCTGAGCGAGCCGCCTTCGCTTTTCTATCTGTCTAGCTGTAGGGGCTAGCGGCTCGAGGTCACAAGTCAATCCGTCCAGAAGGTCAAAGAGCGACCTTCTAGCCGGCTTGCCTTGTGCTTGTCGCCGCTAAACAAGCCCCTTCCGCTTTTCTGTTAATCTTCGTCTTTTATGTCGGGGTCTTCTGGGATTGGTTCGTTTAGTATTTCTTCGATCATTTCTTTGTATTTTCCCATTTGTTCTAGATGGGTTTTGAATTGATCTTTGTTAATAATATATTGTTCTCCATCCCATAGTGCACGGATTTTTTTCTCTTTTACTAGTTTTTGAACAGCTTCTTCTGTAACCGATAAGTGTTCTGCTGTTTCTTTTATTGTTAAGTACATCCTATATATCCACCTTCTATTATGTATAGTTACACAGTCATTCGCTCAATTAGTTTCACCTTGATTTCCTCATGAGAAATAGTATGTTCAATCGACTGTAAAAACAACTTTTTTCCTAGTTCTACTAACGGAATTTCAAACGTTGTAATATTCATTACTTTTGCAATCGGTTGATTATCAAAACCTAATATTGCTAGTTCATCCGGAACGGGAATATTTTGCTCTTTACAACATGTTAAAATTCCTGCTGCTACTTGATCACTAGTAACGAGTAAAGCAGTTGGTTTATTATGCAAACTTCTAAGCTTATTGACCACTTTTTCACCGTCTTCGAAATATAAACAGTTATCGAAAATAAACTCTGGTAGAATTGGTTCCTTTATTTTTTCATGAAAATCTTTGTACGCTGCTTCTCGCTGTTTGCTGTTCAAGCCCGTTTTCCTTCCTATACAATACCCAATTTTAGAATGACCCTTTGTATGTAAATATGCTAGCGCTTTTGAAAATACTTCGTAATGGTTAATATACGTGGAAGAAACTTCTCTTTCTCTCGCATCTTCACATAATACAATTGGACCGTACGAAAGATATTCTTCCATAACATCCCATTGGCAAACTCTTGAACAAATAATAAGTGCATCAATTTGTTTATTTCTTAACATCATTAAAGCTTCCATTTCTCTTTCTTCCTTATAATTTGTTTGAAAAAGAACGAGCTTATAATTATTTTCCACTGCTTCCGTTGCAATTCCTTCTACTAACGATCCGAAAAAAGGGTGGTTCGAAAAAGGAATCACTACTCCAATTAAAAATGTTTTTCCTTTACTTAAGTGTACCGCATTAATGTTTCGCTGGTAATTGCTAAGCTGAATTGCTCTTTCTACGGCAGCTTTTTTTTCTTCACTAACGTACGGATGATTGTTTAATACTCTCGAAACAGTTGTGACGGAAACTCCAGCCATTTTTGCAATATCTTTAATATTTGTCAATACAATCACCTTCTGTTCAATCTTTTTCTTGCTCTGAAATGCGTTTCATATTTTATGCTTACATTGTAGAAAGGAGGCTGTCATAGATGGACATAATGATCGGTATCGTTAGTATTATCTTTATGTGTTCTGTCATTTTAGTGTTAACATCACTAGTTGCTTCACAATTACCGGAAGGAATAAAAAAATCTGCCCAAAACAAGAACGACCCTTATTCATATTTATTTAACGTCTATCAAGATTTAAAATAATGAAAAATTTCCGTTCAACTCTATTTTATCTCTTTTTTAGACAAATGGAAAAGGAGTGCTAAAATTCGAATGAACTTTAACACTCCTTATGCTACCCCGCAGTAGGGAGCTGATAGTAGTGGTCAGTGTTTTTTCATATCACTGTGGATTTTAACAAAAACCACTCTACTATTATCTAACCATTAATCGATGTGCTTTTTATTTTTTCCTTTTACAAATCGGTATGCTACAAAAGCGATATATAATGGAGTTGCTATATATATTAAATAAGGAAACTGAGCATATGTACCTCTATAAATTACATACAGTAATCCACCCATAAAAATGGTTATAATTGTACCGTATTTCGGTAGCGGCACTTCTTTAAAGCTAGGGATTTTAATACGACTTACCATTAAGAAACATAGTGCTGTGAATATAACAGTTGAAACAATTTGAGGAATACTGTTACCAAAAAGAGTGAGCAGAGCCATTATTCCCCCTGCTGCAGTAATCGGTACTCCTGTAAAGAAATTCGAGTTACTATTTGTTGCTGTGACGTTAAAGCGAGCTAGACGATACGCTCCAAACAACGGGAATAAGCCCGCAATAATTAACCCTATTAAACCGAACTGGTGAAAATACGTATAATATACTAAAAATGCCGGTGCTACCCCAAACGTAACGACGTCTGCTAACGAATCTAATTCTTTACCTAGTTGACTGTCTGCTTTTAACATTCTTGCAAGTCTTCCGTCCATACTGTCAAGCATCATACCTATTAATATTAATATAGCTGCATTGCTAAATTGCCCGCCAGCAGCATAGCCTACAGATAAGAAACCACAAAACAAATTTCCTAGCGTAAACATATTAGGAATCATCTTCACAAACCGCTTGTACATGTACAACCTCACTCCGTATTAAATCAAATTTTTCTGTATTAACATCATATCATTTCTTTTTCGATTATGGTGATTTTTTCTATATTCCTATCACAATTTATATCGTCGTTGTTCTTCGTTTCATATTTCATAGTTCGCTTTCATATGTTTGTTTCAGGAGGGATAAGCCTATGAGAAGATCAATTTCTAATTACGATTTAATTCGTTACGTTGTTGCTTTTGTGTTCATCGTTTCAGGACTAATGAAGTTAACACAACCAAATATGTTAACTACATTTAGTGAAATTGGGATACCGTTTCCTTATTATATGATGTACGTTCTCGCATTATTAGAAGTTATCCTTGGTTTACTTATTTCTATTAACAAATGGGTACGAAACGCTACGCTACCATTAATCATTATTATGATAACCGCGCTCGCTTTTACAAAACTACCTGTCATTTCTAACGGAATTATTCCGTTTTTATTCCAGTCAAGATTAGATCTAACGATATTAATTTTGCTTTTTGTTTTGTATCGTAGCTCCAATAAAATTTCTTTTTAAAGAGTACGCTACTTTTCTCTGAATTGGATTTATATAGAGAGTGAAAGATTTACAATCCATTGAAGGAGGAAATAACATGTCTAATGTAGCAAGTGAAGATTTTAAACCATTTCATTCTATGGAGGTGAAACCTGTATGTAAGTTTGATCATTGGCAATATTTCTTACCTAAAGATTTTATTGTTCACGCAGCACCTTATTTAAATGCAAATAATATTATTGAACTTTGGGATGTAGTTGTTTGTACTTACGAAGAAGTTAATTTAAACAAGTCTTTAGATGATGAACAAGTAATAAAAGCAATTGTAGAATCACTTCGGATAACAATTGAAAGGGAATTACAGCAAAAAATTCATAAAACATTTAAAGGTTATTTCGCAGCTGTCTTAATTAACGAACTACGCGATTTAAAATCGTATAAAATATATTAGATACTGGGCAGAATTTAAGGAATTTATGTTTGGTAACATATAATTCAATCTGCCTTCCAATTAGTGTCTTATTTGCGGTAATCGTTATTTTATTTACGTTAACAATGATCTTATTAGAGTTTACTTCTTTTATTGGCCTTTCAACAGGATCCCTTAACAAAAGGGAGCCTCATTTATTTCACCGCAGCCGCTTTAACTGCATTCGTTCATTGAACAAGCTCGGGTACGTCAATAAACCAAGCATGATACTCGTTACTGATGCAGTTGTTAATAGTAAGAACAAAATGAGTAATTGAAATTGAACAGCTTCAATAGGACTAGCCCCGGCAATAATTTGTCCACTCATCATACCTGGCAGTTGTACTAGTCCTATCGTCTTTTGACTTTCTATTGTTGGGATCATGCTAGCTTTAATTGATTGAATAAGTTGGGTATGAATAGCTTGCTTTGGGTTTCCACCGAGCGATAAAATGAGTTCAATTTCATCATCACGAGATTTTACTTCGGATGTAAATCGGTTAAGAAATAGGATCCCTAACACCATTGAATTTCCAATCACCATTCCGCTAATTGGTATAATATATTGAGCTGTTGCCGGAATAATACCAAACCCAAGTAGGATACCTTGTGTGAGTATCTCAATAAAAATAAGTGTTACTGTAGCTTTCCACGCAATTCCCTTAAACGGCATATCCTTTTTCGCAACGTTTTGTGCAGCAGCAGCAATCATTACGATTACCATTAAGATAATAAAAATTAAACTTTCTGCTGAAAATACGAACGTTAAAATATACCCAACTGCAAATAGTTGAATGATTGACCGAACAACAGCAATGACTGTATCTTTTCCTAAACCAAGGTTAAATGTTTTAGATAAAATAATCGGGATAAGAACGAAAACTAGTGCCATTATTAATGCGATTGGACTCATTCGATTTCCCCCTTTACGAACGCTTGTACATGTTCATTCGCGGAGGTATGTAACAGGTCGATTTTCCCACATTCTAACAATTCTCCCTCTTTTAACATCCAAGCGTATGTGCCGACTTTAAGAGCTTGCTGTAAATTGTGGGTAATCCAAATTATCGTTACTCCATAATTTTTACTTATCTTCACAATTAGCTCATCTATTTCTTTTTGTGACACTTGATCTAGCGAAGAAGTTATCTCATCGAGCAACATAATTTTCGGTCGATTTACTAATGTCCTTGCAATTGAAACTTTTTGACGCTGCCCCCCTGATAAATCTTTAATATTTCGCCTTAAATGCTCTCCCTCTAGTCCAACATCATCTAATAATTTTACCGCTTCGTTTTCGGGTAATGACTTTCCTTGCAATAGCATCGGCAACGCTAAATTATGAAAAACATCCCCTTCTACCATCGGAGCACTTTGAAGAGCCATTCCAACTTCTTTACGCAATTGAACTGGATCATAGTCATATACATTTTTATTTAATATTCTTATCTCCCCAGAAGTCGGGGAAAGTAGCCCATTACATAATTTTAGTAGCGTTGACTTTCCAGCACCTGAAGGACCAACTAATGTTGTAACTTCTCCTTCTATGATAGAGCCAGTAATTCCACGTAATATATGAATACCATCTTCTGATTTATAATGCACATCATGAAACTGAATTGCTCCGCTCAAATCTTCTTCCTGCCTTTCGATAGCTTATATGTTTCTTAATCTGCTCTTACTATACAAAATTCAGTCATTGACTGCACATAATTAGAATCGTATCAAACCTAAAAAAAGACAGAATCTGCTGATCTGCCTTTTCATACAAACATCTTTTTAATTAATTCTCTATTTCTTTTTTTGAAAACTTCATTATGGGATGATACCATCGCCACTTTATTCGCTTCTGGTTGGATAAATTGCTTCGCTCGATTTACCGCATTCGCTGCATCTTGGAACGCACCTGCAATTAGATTTAATTTACCTTCATGCATTAAGATATCTCCCGCCGCGTAAAGACCCGGTATCGACGTTTCTCCATTTGCTTGCCCTTTCAAATAAAAACTATCGACCATTTCGATATGTAAAGGACTATTTTGTAATAGCGTAGTATCTTGTTCGAATCCGTGATTAATAATCACTTCATCGATTGGTAAGTACGTAACTTCCCCCGTCTCCGTATTAGTAAGCTCTACTCGTTCAATCTTATCTTGATTAAACGTAGCCATTAGTTTTGTTATTTCTGTTTGAAGAAGACATTGCACCGAACTATTCATCAATTGTGCCACTTGTGCTTCATGACCCTTTAAGGCATCCTTCCGATACGTAATGTACACTTTTTTCGCAATCGGCTCTAATTCATTTGCCCAATCAATCGCCGAATTTCCACCACCAGAAATAATAACGGTTTTATCTTTAAAGCGTTTAATCGATTTAACCGTGTAATTTAAGTTAGAAACTTCAAACCGTTCTGCGCCCTCGATATTTAACTTTTGTGGATTCAAAATTCCACTACCTACTGCTACGATAACTGTTTTAGTAAGATGCACATTACCTGACGCCGCTTTCAAAACGAAGAGCACTTCATCATCTCTAGTAATAGCATTAATTTTTTCACTTAACACAACAGTTGGCTGAAAAGTTAACCCTTGTTCTACTAGCTGTTCAATTACTCTTGCTCCAGGCGCGGGCGTCAACCCACCAATATCCCAAATCATTTTTTCTGGATATATATGAATCTTCCCACCTAAATGAGGCTGATACTCGATTATTTTCGTTTTCATCCCACGAAGACCGCTATAAAAAGCTGAATAAAGTCCAGCAGGCCCTCCACCAATTATTGTCACATCATATAATTCTAACTCGTTCATTACTTCCACTCCTTTGAAAGCGAAGCTCTAAAATGATTATCATTCTCAATTAACATAAATATACGATACTTTTCTCATTCTTACAACCAAAAAAATAATTGTTGACGAATTGCTGAGATGGAATTATATTAAATGATATACATGAAATTGATAATCATTTTCAATTACGAAACAATTTAGAGGAGGTTAGTTATGATTCGTCTTTTCACGGATGAGCTAACCATTGGCTATGGCGAGCAGTTAATTGTTAAGGATCTTACTATTGAGATTCCCGACAAAAAAATTACAACAATTATTGGTCCAAATGGCTGTGGGAAATCTACTTTACTAAAAGCAATTACTAGAATTATTTCCTATCAATCCGGTTCTGTTATTTTGGACGGAGAAAATATTTTAAAAGAAAATACGAAAGAACTAGCGAAAAAGATGGCAATATTACCGCAAACCCCAGAAAGCACTAGTGGTTTAACGGTTGGAGAGCTAGTTTCATACGGTCGATTCCCTTATCAAAAAGGTTTCGGACGTTTAACCAAACGAGATTATGAAGTAATCGATTGGGCTCTTGAAGTAACTGGTACAACTGATTTTAAATATCGAACAGTAGATGCGTTATCAGGTGGACAACGTCAACGAGTTTGGATTGCGATGGCGTTAGCACAAGAAACAGAAATAATTTTTCTCGACGAACCTACTACCTATTTAGATATGGCTCACCAACTCGAAGTACTCGAGTTGCTTCAACAGTTAAATAAAGAGCAGTCTCGAACAATCGTTATGGTTTTACATGATTTAAATCAAGCAGCACGCTTCGCTGATTACATTGTTGCTTTAAAAAATGGCTCGATCGTTAAGGCAGGCACGTGTGAAGAAGTAATCACTAGTGAGGTTTTACGAGAAGTATTTCATATTGATGCTCTTATTAGTAACGACCCAAGAACAAATAAACCAATCTGCATGACTTACAACTTATTAAAGGGAGAACTGAACAATGAAGAAAATCTTATTTCCAATCATTCTAATCTTAGTGTTATTTATTAGTGCTTGTAGCAACAACTCTTCTACTACTTCCAATAACGAAGAAAAAGATACTACCGAAAAGAACGAAACAATCGTGTTCGAATCAGAAAACGGTCCAATTGAAGTGCCCGCTAATCCACAACGCGTCGTAGTATTATCATCATTTAACGCAGGTAGTGTCATGGCACTAGATGTAAACATCGTTGGCGTTGATACTTGGGCAAAAATGAATCCGAACTACGAGCCATATTTAAAAAATGCAGAAGAAGTTACAGATGAAAGCTTAGAAAAAATTCTTGAGTTAGAACCAGATTTAATTATTGCCGCTCCTTCTAACAAAAACCTAGACAAACTTAGTGATATCGCTCCAACTGTTACATTTACATATGGAGCAGTTGATTACTTAACTCAACATATTGAAATTGGGAAATTACTAAATAAAGAAAAAGAAGCAGCTGAATGGGTAGAAGATTTTAAAAAACGTGCACATGAAGCTGGTAATGAAGTAAAAGCTCATATTGGTGAAGATGCAACAGTATCTGTTATTGAAAACTTTAACAAACAGCTTTACGTCTTTGGAGATAATTGGGGGCGTGGTACTGAAATTTTATACCAAGAAATGAAATTAGCAATGCCTGAGAAAGTTCAAGAAATGGCACTAAAAGACGGTTATTACGCTTTATCTCTTGAAGTACTCCCTGAATATGCAGGAGATTATATTATCTTGAGTTCCGACGGTGTTGATATTTCCTTCCAAGAAACAGAAACATATAAAAATATTCCAGCAGTAAAAAATGATCATGTATTTACTTCAAATGCTTCAGAATTTTACTTTAACGATCCAATTACATTAGATTTCCAATTAGAATTCTTTAAGAACAGCTTTCTTGGAAACTGATTAATTTTTGTAGGGTGCGCAAAGGTGTCATTACCTATGGGACACCCTTTCTTTTTTTGTAAAAATACTTTATTTCATAAGAAAAGATGAGGATTAAATGAATAGAGAAAAGCTACCTATCATTTCTTTTACATTTAAATTAATCGTTGGCTGCTTACTATTGATGCTTGTGTTTATGCTAGCGATTCGTTTTGGAGCAGCGGATGTGACTATAAGAGACATTTGGTTAGCGATCACTACGAATACGGCTGGTGAAAAATTATCTATTTTGCGAGAAATACGTTTCCCTCGAGCTGTTGCTGCAATCTTTGTTGGTGCAGCCTTAGCCGTTGCTGGTGCAATCATGCAAGGATTAACGAAAAATGCATTAGCTGATCCTGGTTTACTAGGTTTAACCGCCGGTGCCAACTTAGCGTTAGCGGTAACGATGGTTGCAATCCCAGGTGCTAATTACTTTACGATTATGATTGCCTGTTTCATTGGAGCAGCAGTTGGAACTTTTATGGTCCTCAGTATTGGGGCAATACGAAAAGGAGGCTTTTCTCCTTTTCGCATAGTTTTAGCTGGTGCTGCCGTAACTGCCTTTTTATCTGCAATTGCGGAAGGAATTGGGATTTACTTTAAAATATCAAAAGAAGTTTCGATGTGGACTTCTGGTGGGCTTATCGGGACTACTTGGGGACAGCTGCAAATGATCATTCCATTTATTTTAGTAGGAATATGTTCTGCCATTCTCTTATCTAAACAGTTAACTATTTTAAGTTTAAGTGAAGAGGTGGCTGTTGGATTAGGTCAGAAAACAACACAAGTAAAAATTGTATTATTTATTACGATTGTAATTTTAACTGGTGCTGCTGTAGCACTAGTTGGTAATATCGCGTTTATTGGTTTAATGATTCCACATATCGTTCGCTCTTTTGTTGGTAGTGATTACCGATTTATTATTCCGATGAGCGTATTTATTGGAGGAAGTTTCATGTTGTTAGCGGATTTAGTAGGGCGCACGATTAGCGCTCCTTACGAAACACCTGTAGTAGCAATAGTCGCCATTATCGGGCTTCCTTTCTTCTTATTCGTTGTCCGTAAAGGAGGTAAAGCCTTTTTATGATCCATCCTATCCTTTTGAAAAAACAACGAACAATTATTCTATTATTAGTTTTGTTCATTATTATTACGATGTTCGTTAGTTTAGGGCTTGGTTATTCCTCCCTCTCCTATGACAGGCTACTGCCTACACTGTTTGGTCAAGGTACTTTTAAAGAAGAGTTTATTCTATTTTCTATTCGGCTTCCGAGAATGATTGTTGTCCTTTTGGCAGGAATGGCGCTTGCTTTATCAGGAGCTATTTTACAAGGTATCACTCGTAATGATTTAGCGGACCCTGGTATTATTGGAATAAATGCTGGAGCTGGGATTGGTGTTGCTTGTTTTTATTTGTTTTTCCCGATACAAAGCGGTTATTTTGTATATTTACTTCCTATTATCGCTTTTGGTTCTGCTCTGCTCACATCATTTGCTATTTATGCTTTTTCCTATAGTCGAACGGACGGGTTCCAACCAATTCGATTAGTTCTAACAGGTGTTGGTTTTTCATTGGCACTTTCGGGTGTCATGATTTTACTATTCTCTTCCTTCGATCCATTTCAAGTAGATTTTATCGCTAGATGGCTTGCCGGTAACATTTGGGGAGATGATTGGCCATTCATTTGGGCGCTTCTTCCGTGGTTAGTCGTCCTAATACCATTTACGCTATATAAAGCGAGTCGGTTAAACATTTTAAATCTAGGAGATTCGGTCGCCATAGGGGTTGGTATCGCAATCCAAAAAGAACGAATCGTTCTATTATTAGCTGCAGTAGCTCTTGCGGCGTCAGCAGTATCTGTTACAGGAGGAATTGCGTTTATCGGTCTGATGGCTCCACATATTGCAAAAGCATTAGTTGGACCAAGACATCAATTATTCATTCCGATTGCAATTTTATTAGGTGGGTTTCTATTACTTCTTGCCGATGTAATAGGTCGAAATATTATAGAACCTGAAGGAATTCCTACTGGTATTATGGTTGCGTTAATTGGGGCTCCATACTTTATGTATTTGTTGATGAAAAAAGCGTAAATAAGGGTAAGTAAAAAAGGTCAGTTTAAAAACTGACCTTTTTCTTCTAACTATTCATATTTTATTTGAAACATAACGTCCTTATGAAATAAACACACTTAAAATAAGAGCAACACTTAAACCTACAAGTCCGATAATCGTTTCCATTACTGTCCATGACTTTAATGTATCTTTTACATCTAAGCCGAAGTATCTACCTACAAGCCAGAAACCTGAATCATTTACGTGTGAAAGTACAGTTGCTCCAGAAGCAATTGCAATAACAATTAAGCCAAGAACTGGTCCTTCTAACCCCATTATTTGAATTAATGGTGAAATTAAACCTGCTGCTGTTACCATCGAAACGGTTGCAGAACCTTGTGCAACGCGGACTGCCGCAGCAATTAAAAATGCTAGTAAGATTGGTGGTAATGCAGAGCCAGCCATCATATTACCAATAACATCACCAACACCTGAATCAATTAAGATTTGTTTGAAAACACCACCAGCACCTGTTACAAGTATAATAATACCAGCTGGCTCTAATCCTTTATTAGCAATATCTTGTACTTCCTGACGAGATAAACCACGCTTTGTTCCTAAAAACACAAACGTGAGAATTGTAGCAAAAGTTAATGCAACAAATGGATGACCTAAGAAAGTAAAGATTTGTCTTGCCATATTACCTTCTTCTAATAACACACCTGAAACTGTATTAAGTAGTATTAAAACTAATGGCGTTAAAATAATTGCCGTGATTAATTTAAAACTCGGAAGATCACGATTATCTTCTACTTCTTCTATATTCATATATTCCGGTACAACGACGTGAAGTCGTTTGGAAATATAACGGGCAAATAATGGCCCTGCAATAATCATCGAAGGAATCCCTGCTAGTACACCGAATAAGATAACCCAACCTAATTCCGCTCCTACTAAATCAGCAACCGCAATCGGTCCTGGTGTTGGTGGAATAAAGGAATGCGTAACAGCTAATCCAGCTAGCAACGGAATTCCATAATACAATAACGATTTACCTGTTTTCTTCGCTAATCCGTAAACAATTGGAACAAGAATAATAAAACCAACATCAAAAAAGACTGGAATCGCTACCAGAAAACCTGTGAAACCTAACGACCATTGTGCTTTATCTTCTCCAAAACGATTGATCATCGTTTTCGCTAGTCTATCCGCTCCTCCAGAAACTTCTAGCATTTGTCCAAACATTGCACCAAGACCGACAACGACGGCAACGAATCCGAGAGTTCCGCCCATCCCACGTTCCATCGATTTAATTACTTCATCTAGAGGCATCCCTGCTAGAATTCCAACAATTAAACTTACTAGTAATAAAGCAACAAATGCATGTAATTTTGTACGCATTACTAAAAATAATAGTAAGAAAATCCCTGCTAACGCTATAAGTAGTAATAAATGATCTGCCATAATGTACTCATTTCCTTCCTATTCATTGAGGCTTACTTCTTTTCAACCGCATGGCCGCCAAATTCATTTCGAAGTGCAGCAACGACTTTCCCAGTAAATGTATCATCTTCTTGAGAACGGTAACGCATCAATAATGCTAGTGTAATAACTGGAGCTGCCATTTCTAAATCTAGTGCCGTCTCGACAGTCCATTTCCCTTCTCCCGAAGAGTGCATAACCCCTTTAATATCATCCAGTTTACTGTCTTTTGAAAAGGCATTTTCCGTTAACTCCATTAACCATGAACGAATAACAGAACCGTTGTTCCATACTTTTGCAACTTTTTCATAATCATAGTTAAAAGAACTTTTTTCTAAAATGTCAAAGCCTTCCGCTATTGATTGCATCATGCCATATTCTATTCCGTTATGAACCATTTTTAAGAAATGGCCACTCCCTACTTCACCTGTATATAAATAACCATTTTCAACTGTTAGATTTTTAAATAATGGCTCAATCTCCTTGAAAACCTTTTCATTTCCACCTACCATTACACATGCTCCTTGACGTGCACCATCTACTCCACCGCTCGTACCACAATCAAAGAAGTAAATCCCTTTTTCTTCACAACGCTTACTTCTCGCAATAGAGTCTTTATAATGAGCATTTCCGCCATCAATAATGCGGTCTCCCTCTTCTAAGTGAGCCAAAATGGATGTGAATACTGATTCTGTTATATCACCTGCTGGCACCATCATCCAAACAGTTCTTGGTTTTTCTAAAGATTGTACGAGTTGCTCAATCGTAGCCGTCGTTTTTCCACCGTCTATCGATAGTTTTTCCATTGCTTCTACATTTACATCATTTGCAACTACATCATATTTTTTATCTAATAGATTAAGAGATAACTGATATCCCATTTTTCCTAATCCAACAATACCAATTTGCATATATATCATTCCCTATCGAAAAAATTTTCTTATTAAGTTCATTATACGAAAAAATTTTTTTTTAGCAAGCGTTTTCAAAAAAATATTTTTTCTCGACCTGTTTTCTTGTATAATATAAAGAAAGCCTTATCAGAGGAGTCGTTATGAAAAAACAACAACAATCCGTTCTTATGAATGTCCGGACAAACTATCCAAGATTTAGTGTAACGGAGCGAAAGATTGCAGATTATATATTAAAAAATCCGAATAAAATTATTCATTCTTCTATTAATCAATTAGCGGAAGATTTAGATGTGGCAGATTCTACTGTATTTCGTTTTTGTAAACGAATTGGCTATAAAGGGTATCAGGCAATGAAAATCGCACTAGCTTCAGAAGTAGTTTCCCCGATAAAAGATATTCATGAAAATGTCGATGAAGGAGATAGCTTTGATACGATTGCGTCGAAAGTTTTTCGAGCAAACATTGAAACGTTGGAGGATACGTTACAAATTGTAGATGAAGAACAGTTGCAGCTTGCTGTTGATACGATCGTTTCTTCTAAATCCGTTCACGTCTTTGGCAGTGGCGGATCGAGTATTATCGCTTTAGATGCCTATCATAAGCTAGTTCGAACAGGGGTAAACGTTCACACCGTAACAGACACTCATTTTCAACTAATGGCAGCATCTCAATTAACAGAGCAAGATTGTGCTGTCCTTATTTCACATTCAGGTTCTTCGAAAGACATTCTTCATATTTTAAATGTTGTGAAGAAAAATAATGTAAAAACGATCGCTATTACGAATTTTGCAAAATCCACTTTGAGTGCAGCCGTACATGTACCTTTATATACTAGCTCGAAAGAAACAGATTTTCGTTCAGAAGCATTATCGTCGAGAATTGCACAGTTAACGTTAATTGATGTCCTTTACGTTAATATTCTTTTGAAAAAGGGCGAGGAAGGACAAGCAGCACTAAAAAAAATGCGTGAAGCAATTTTAGTTAAAAGAATATAATTTTTTCCACGAACAAAAGCATGAGTCCGATGTTATCGAACTCATGCTTATCTTTTTCCATATTATAAGCTGTTATATTATTATTCTAATCCTGCTGTCCATTCCGCAACGATATCTTCATTTGCTTCTACCCATTCAGCTGCCGCATCACTTGGGTCTTTTCCGTTTTGAATTTCTAGCATTACTTTTTCCATTTCTTCTGTTTCCCAGAAGAAGTTATCTAACACTTTGTACGCTGCTTCTAAATCTTCTTCTAGTCCTTCACGAACCATAGTTTTAATGACTTCTTCGCCACCAAATGTTCCTTCTGGATCATCTAAATATTTTAAGTCATACGCACCGAACTTCCAATGTGGAGACCAACCGGTTACAATAATATCTTCTTCTTTTTCATACGCTTGGCTTAAAGCTGTAACCATTGCACCACTTGAAGAAGTTTGAACTCTCCAATCGCTAAGATTGCTGTAATCTTCTAATGTTTGCTGTGCAGCTTGAACAACGCCAGCTCCAGGTTCAATCGCAGTAATGGATTGGTTTGCTTCACTTGATAGGTCTGCAATAGAATCAACGTCCATATATGATGGAACAACTAAACCAATTTTTGCTCCTTCTAAGTTAGCTCCTAAGTCAACCATTTTATCGCCATACTCAGCGAATTGAGCAGCATGTGTTGCTGGTAACCAAGCTGCTACCATTGCATCCGCTTCTCCGTTTGCAACTGCTTCCCACATAACAGCATTATCTAGTGGTCTTAATCTAACATCATACCCTAGGTCTTCTAATACTTTTCCAACAACATGCGTAGAGGCAATTTCCGTATCCCATTCTACATATGCTAACTCAATTCTTTCACCTTTTCCAATCGTGTCTTCCGATCCACTTGTATCAGAAGAACAACCTGCTGCAAAAACAGCTAATGAAAGTGCCGCTGCACCTAACATCTTTTTCCATTTCGATTTAAACATTTCGTAATCTCCCCTTCTATTATTATTTATGGAAACTTTTCACGTTGAAAAGATATACCAGTTTAATCATTTTTCTTATTTAAGTTTTGTGTGATTCGATCAATAATGATTGCCAGGATAACAATTCCGATTCCTGCAACAAATCCAGGTCCTACTTGCGCACGCTGTAAGGAAGAAAGAACAGCATTTCCTAATCCAGGCGCACCAATCATCGAGGCAATAACAACCATCGATAGTGCCAGCATAACTGTTTGGTTAATTCCTGCCATAATGGTAGCCTTTGCAACGGGTAGCTCCACTTTCATTAACTTTTGAAAGCCAGTACTTCCGAAAGCATCGGCTGCCTCTACTAATTCTTTCGGCACTTGGCGTATACCTAAATTCGTAAATCGTACAGTTGGCGGTGTCGCAAATATTAAAGATGCAAATACACCTGGAACCATTCCGATTCCAAAAAAGGCAACTGCAGGTATTAAATAAACGAATGCTGGCATTGTTTGCATAAAATCTAGTATAGGAGAAAAGATTGCATTTGCCGTTTTACTTTTCGACATTAAAATCCCAATTGGAACTCCTATAATAATGGATAAAATACTTGCGATTAGTACTAACGTTACCGTGTTCATTAAGTCGTTCCAATGACCTTGGTTATAAATAAGCCATAGTCCTAAAATTGTGAAAGCCGGTAATCCTAACTTTTTCTTTGATGCAAAAAATGCAATGACCGCTATAACGATGATGACGATAATAGGCGGAATCGGCATTAGCACATCTTCTGCTAGAAATTCCATGAAATTACCGAAATGTACTTTAATAGGGTTAAAGATAAATGCAAACACGTTCGTAATCCAATCAACAAAAGCTTTTATTCCTTCTGCAATTGGTATTTTTGGAATAAAATCTAATATACTATTCATTGTCCACATTCACCTCACCGTCTCCAGCAAGAGCAGCAATAACTGATCCTCTTACAACAATTCCTACTAATTTCTCATTTTCTAAAACAGCTACTGGAACTGGTGAATCATGAATAATCGAGAAGATATCATTCAATGTTTTATCCTTTTCCACTGTTGGTATGTCTGTTTTAATAATGGAGGTGATGTCTGACACGTCTTTTTTTCTTGCCTCCGACGCATCTTCAGCCGTTATGTAACCTTTTAAATTCCGTTTACTATCAGTCACAAAAATAATCGATATTCCTGACTCTCGCATTCGTTCTAACGCAACGCGCGGTCCATGCTTTTCTATGTTGATTGTTTCAGGACGCTTCATAATGTGCTGTGCTGTTAACACTTTTGAGCGGTCTACGTCTTCCACAAATTTTTCAACATACTCATTCGCCGGGTTCATAAGAATTTCTTCCGGTGTACCAATTTGTACGATAGACCCGTCCTTCATGAGCGCTATTCTGTCGCCTAATCGTAATGCTTCATCTAAATCATGAGTAATAAAAATGATTGTTTTTTGCATAGTAGATTGTAAATCAAGGAGTTCGTCTTGCATTTCTTTTCGAATAAGTGGATCTAATGCGGAAAATGCTTCATCCATCAACAATACCTTCGGGTCATTCGCTAATGCTCTAGCTAGCCCCACTCTTTGCTGCATACCACCTGATAGTTGCCCGGGTTTTTGATGAATATAATTACCAAGGCCGACGAGCTTTAATGCCTCTGTTGCCTTTTCTTTTCGTTCCTCTTTTGGAACATCTTGTACTTCTAAGCCATACTCGGCATTTTGCAAAATCGTACGATGGGGAAACAGACCAAACTGTTGAAAGACCATACTTAATTTTTCTCTGCGCACTTGACGAAGCGCTTTTTTATCCATTTTGGATAAGTTTTCTCCATCAATTAAAATCGTTCCAGAAGTTGGTTCAATTAATCTATTAAGTAATCTTACTAGTGTAGATTTTCCACTACCGGAAAGACCCATAATGACGAAAATCTCACCAGCCTCTACTGAAAAAGATGCTTGATTTACTCCGACGGTACAACCAGTTTCTTTTAAAATTTGTTCTTTTGTGTACCCTTGTTCTAAAAGCTTGATCGCTTGTTTCGTATTTTTTCCAAATACTTTTGTTAATTGACTAATTTCAATCGTTGGCATACCTTCACCTCTATCCTTCTAACAGCACGTATAACTTGTTACTAAGCGTAAACGAATCGAAGTTTACTTACTTAGGTAATTATCACTATATAACCTTAACCCTTTTTTCACCTTTGACACAAACGTGAAATTTTCGAATAATCTTACATATTTTGAGATGAATCACTTTGAGCTAAAATGAGAAGTGACATTCGTTCATTTCCTCTCAAATGCTACCAGATGCTAAACATTGCTTGAGTTAATCTACTGAAAATTGCGATATTTCAGGGGGTTATTTTACATTTTTGTAAACGTATGTACGTGATAACAATTAGTTCTTTTCTCACCGAAAAAACCAAGTACTTTTATTCGTACTTGGCTTAATAACATATATTCTTAATCCATTATTTTTACAACCATTTTTCTTCTTGCATAAAAGAAATAACTAAATTGAATAGCATGATAAATACTCGCTATTATAAAAAAGTTAACTAACAGGCTAGGATTCTCCATAATTCCACCTATATCAGTTGCTAAAATCATAATGTATAAATACGCAATCGTTGCTCCGAGTATAGTTGGTAAAAAGAATAAGAATGATAGCTCCTGTGAAATTACTTTTTTCACTTCTTTTACTGTTATTCCAACTTTATATAACTTCCTATACTTCACTTTTTCCTTCTCAATGTCAGAGAACAAATGTAAATATAGGAGAATAAACGTTCCAAAAAAGAAAATAACACTTAAGAAGATCGTGACAAAAAACATAATACCATTTGTATGCTTTTCCCTGTTATAATCAAACACTTTTGCTGATAGTTGTAGCAAATCTTCTTCTAAAGTATATATAGTACGGAAATCCTCGATTGGTGGTGTGGATGCGTTTTTGATACTTAACGTATTTTCTAATTCCTTGGCCGCATCTATTGTATTTTTCCAATTGTTCAAGTTGATTAATTGAAGATTGGCAGAATATGTTTCCAAGTTATTCTTTAAAAAATGGTAGTCTGATTCATTGACGACAATTATGTCGTTAACATAACTCAAATAATTTATATGTCTTTCCATTTTAGTATCCTTTAATTGATACGTAAGCTGGTTGTTTCCAACATGAAAGGTTAATCCTTGATCATAGTCGCTATTACTATATGCATACTCTGGGACACTATTTATATAGTAAAGATACTCACCGTCTTGTAGTTGGTCCTGACTAGACGTTAACGTGTTAAAGTCTTCAAGAGACATGAATGTGTATATATAATGCACACCTTCCCAATACGGATGCTCTTGAAAATAGTTGAAAATTGGTATGTCCAAATGTTGTGTAATTCGGTGCTCCTCTTGATCCAAAATGGTATAAAGATCATGGACCGAAATATTGTTTTTCGTCTCTGTTTGAATATAGGCGATATCAAACGGACTATGTTCCTTCACTTGTTTTTCTACAGAAGTATAAAAGAACAATAGTAACGTACTATAAAAAATCGTCACCATTACCATCACCGTGATGAGCATTAATAGAGATGTTAATTGTTTAAATTTATAATCTAAACTAGTTAACACTAATAATCTTCGATAGAAATACGACTTATTTCTTTTCGCTATATCGATATAAAAGCTAAAAAACTGATTAAGACACATATACAATCCTGCTAATAATATAATGGTCCAAAGAAGCAATAAACCACCTGCATCCCCTGCTGTTGCATAAGTGAAATAGAGTAATAAAATGGAACCGACAACTACCATTAACCCTATCCCACCTAATAGAGGACTTTTCATTTTAATCGTCTCTGCCACTTTATCACTCTTTAAACTATCCATTAAGTTAAAGTATAAAATTTGGATGAGCGATTTCCCAACTGAAAAAAGAAAGACGAGCATAAAAGCACAAATAGAGTACAAGAACATATTACTATTTATATGAAAGGATACTCCTTGAATGCCAACGCTGTTCATTAGTAAAAGGAAGAACAGCTTAGAAAAAACAGCTCCTCCAACAATTCCAGAAAAAATGGAAACAAAACCAATTACACCGTTTTCAACTAATAGTAGTTTACTAATATCCCGATTAGACATTCCTAGTGTGATAAAAAGACCAAACTCTTTTCTTCTACTTTTCATAAAAACAGTATGCGCATTGCTTATGAAAAATACAGTGAAAACAACAAGTGCAACAGCAGGAATGATTAACGCATCTTGAATGCTTTCTAGTTCCTTTACAGCGACAACTTGGTCGTTAAAATAAACAGTCGAAAACATAAAAAAGAACAAAACTGCAAAGCTATTACATAAGTAATAAAAAATATACTTTCTACTATTCACCTTTGCCATTTTCCAAACGAGCTGACTAAATGTCATACGATTTCCCTCCTAAAACAGCAAGGTTATCGATAATCTGATTTAAAAACTCCTTCCTACTTCCTTTTTTAATAATATAAGAATGAATGAGCCCATCTTTTATAAAAACAACTTTTCGACAGTAGCTTGCTGCAAATACATCATGTGTGACGACAAGAACTGTTGTCATAAGCTCATCAACGATTTTCTCAAAACATTCCATAATGGTAGAGGACGATTTTGAGTCTAAATTTCCAGTTGGCTCATCGGCAAAAATAATATTCGGGTCGTTTGCTAATGCGCGGCTAACAGCAGTACGTTGCTGTTGCCCTCCTGAAATGTTGTAAGGATATTTATGTAAAATGTCTTTAATTCCAAATAGATTGGTGACACTTTGAACTTTTTCTTCCATTTCTTCTATCGTTTTCTTTTCTAGTACCATCGGTAACATAATATTTTCTTTCACCGTTAAGCTATCTAATAAGTTGAATTCTTGGAACACAAAGCCTAATTGCTTTCGGCGGAACAACGCTAATTCATCTCCTGACATTTCGCTTAGTTCTCTACCAGCAATTACTATCTCCCCAGAAGATGGTTTATCTATCCCACTGAACATATTTAATAGCGTTGTTTTCCCACTACCAGAAGGACCCATTATGGCAATAAACTCACCCTTTTGAACCGAAAGGCTTATACCACCTAAAGCAGTTGTTGCTCCTTCCCCACTAGATTCGCCATATACTTTTACTATATTGTTAGCTTCTAAAATAACCATCCGTTTCCTCCTTATACCAAAACACTTTGCTTTCTTACTACCTATCGTATAAAACATAGAGGCTTCCAACCATCGGAAATGCTAAAAAAACCTTACAGTTTTGTAAGGTAATTTTGCATTTAAAGGGGAACGTTCAAGAACTTTCTCTGATCTTTCTCTTCGCCTTTTCCTGTCATCCATTGAACGGTTACCGTTGTCCCCACTGAAACTCTTGACTGAACCGTAATCGTATGGCCTAACTTATCCGCAATCCTTTTACATAAATAAAGGCCAATTCCTGTTGAGTTCGGATACTTCCTACCGTTTTCGCCTGTAAAAAATGGCTGGAATACTCGCTCTACGTCATATGGAGGCATACCGACTCCTTCATCTTTTACGGATAGCGTTGTATACGTTTCGCCTTGTTCAACCTTAAAAAGAAGTTTTTTATTGCCACTTTTAAAGCTCGAATATTTAATTGCATTGGAAACTACTTGCTCTAATAATACTTCATTCCATTTAGAGTCTGTAACGATTAAAGCTGACTCACCATCAAATTCAATAGTCGGAAAGATGGATTGGTAAATACACTCGCGTTTTCGTTCGTTCATTATTTTTCTTAAAACGTGTAACAAATCAACTGACTTTACTTCTAAATCATTCTCAACGTTCTCCATGCGGATCATCGTTAAGCCTTGCTCGATAGAAGAATGTAGTCGTTTATTTTCTCGTTGTATTTTTTCTAGTAGCCTATCAGAATCTTTTTCCTCTTTATTCAAAATAAGCTCTATAACTGAGACAGGCGTTTTCAAATGATGCATCCAATGAGATAAAAAGTAAACTCTTTCTTTATTTTTTTCATTCATCTCATAGTACTTACTCTTATGTTCACGATTCACCTTTTGGAGCAACAGTTGAAATGCTTTTTGTTCTTCTGTATGAGCAATCATCTCAGCAAAATCATCGTTTAACATTCGACTAACAGCACTGTTCGTTTCATAGTATCGAAGCCAATCTATTATGAGATAAATAGTTAGTAAGAACCCCCCTACAACTAGCGGGTAAAAGTACTCAGTATTCGCTGGCTCAGTAAGGTGAAAGTAGACGATAATAGCAGACATATTTAGCAAATAAAAGACGATGAGCAACAATCTATCTTTCAAAAAATTTACGAGTAACCCTTTAGTCATTGTTCATCCCCACAGAATATTGAAGCATATACCCTAGCCCTCTTTTCGTTTTAATCACCTGTCCTACACCTATCTCCACAAGCTTTTGCTTAATTCTCGTTATATTAACAGTTAGTGTATTATCATCAACAAACGTAAAGGAATCCCACACTTCCTCCATTAACTGTTCCCTCGTTACGTAAGCATTGTTATTTTCCATCAACTTTCTTAACAGCTTATATTCATTTTTGCTAAGTTCCTTGCTCTTTTCTCCGTACGTTATTGTTAAAGTTTGCGAGTCTATATAAAGTTCACCTATAGAAGTGTTCTGATTTTCTTTGAATGCATATTCCCCGTACACTCTTCGGACCGTTGCTTTAATTTTTGAATGTAATATATCAAACGTAAACGGCTTCGTAATATAATCATCTGCCCCAAGTTCAATCGCCATTATTTGATCCATTTCCTGACTTCGCGCAGAAATAATAATGATTGGGACATTCGATTTTTGGCGGAAGCTTCTACATAAATAATAGCCGTCATAATAAGGAAGGTTTATGTCAAGTAACACTAAATCGGGTTGGAAGTTCACAAATTCTTCTACTACATTCGCGAAACTTTTTGGTTGCGCTACTACATACCCGTACCGCTCGAGATTTTCTTGAATGATTTCACTTAACTGGGGATCATCTTCAATCAGCATTATTTTATGCATCATAACTCTCCTTTTAACAGTAGCTTCCCTTATCATACCATTTTCTTCTATTAAACTAGGAGAATTTTAAAGAGTAACACTAGCTGTCAAATTGCATATATTATTTCTTTTTTCCGATAAATCCAATACAATATTGTTAGAAAAAATGGTTCATTGAAGGAAGGTTAAATGTGAAGATTTTAGAACGGAGATATAGTGGCAAGATTAAGGACGTTAATAGGTAAAGAAATGATACAAAATAGTTTACATTAAGCATTTTTTTTCGAGAAATAACATAAAAAACTGCTTGTCCGTTTTCAACTTGGAAAGCATTCGTATGTGGATTTTAAGATCGTACAAGCGGACCGTGAGGAGCGAACTTATGTTGATATGATCATATCCGGTAACCCTAACAATGGATCCATTCAATCGGAAGCGAGAATTAGTTACGAATATACGTTAAGGGGCTAAAAAAATTTTGCCCCTCTTTAACTACACGCCAGTCCACAAGAGCATCTATTTTTCCCTAGGAGTAACGAATACGCTGCTGGAAATTCTCGATTAACTCGTTGTACTTCCAAAGCAAACTGTTGATTGTTTTCAGGAACACCTGACAGTGAGTCTGCCTTTTCTTGACTATCAATGCTAGCCCCAGGTGGAACAAATGAGTTCGGCCTAAGCTCGACACCGTCCGTAATGACCGCTCCAGAAGAAATAAAGCTATCTCGACCAACTTTTGCATTGAAAACGACCGATCCAAATCCAACAAACACATTATCTTCTATTAAACATGGTCCGTGAATAAGCGAACCGTGCGCACACGTTACTCCCTTTCCTATATAAATGGAATACCGTTTGTTATTTCTTGTGACAAATTCATGTTCAAGGCCATGTAAAATGACCCCATCCTGCAAATTGCTGTTACTCCCAATATGAAAAGGAGTTCCTTCATCCGCTCTTAACGAAACGAATGGCCCAACAAAAACATTATGTCCGACTCGCACATCGCCCACGATATATGTAAACGGACTTAAGTACGCAGTAGTAGCAATAGTAGGTATGCGGGAATAAGGATTAAACGTTGTAACCGGGTTTGGCCCGATAAACGTTAAATGGTTTCTGTTTTTCCACATCGACAGTCACCCCCTAAACTAGTGTTACTATCCTATGCTACTCTACCTGTTATTTTGCCTGGCCTTACCTTTAGGTGAAAAGTAAAAGAGCTCTATGCCCTATAAGCAAAAGAACTCTTTTCTTACATTTATTCAGTTAAAAAGGAAACGACAATTTGTACAATTTCCGAGCGTGACCCAATGCGGATTGGCGGTCCCCAAAATCCATAACCTGATGATACGATAGAATGAAGCTGCTCTAGTTGGAGGTAGCCCCAATCATTTTCATATATTCTTCCGGTAATTAAGTTTCCAGGGAACACTTGTCCATAATGTGTATGACCAGAAAGCATGAGATCTATCCCCTGCTCTTGTGCCACATCTAAATCGTACGGCTGATGATCGACAAGTATGAGCGGTTTGCTCTTATCTAAATTTGCTGTTAACACGGCCAACTCTTCTCTGTTTCTATCAGTACGGTCTTTTCGACCGATTATATAAAAGTGGTCATCTATTAAGATGAAATCATCATATAGAACCGTCACATTTCCTTCTTCGATTACATCAATTAATTTTTCAATCGGTCCATTATGCTTATCGTGATTTCCTAGCGAAGCGTAAACACCGTAAGGCGCATTAATTTGCGCAAGTACTTCCGCAATGTTTTTATCCACAAACGGATCAATATCATCATCTACAATATCGCCTGGAAAAATAACGACGTCTGGTTGAAGTGCATTTATTTGTTCCACCATTTTTTTAGCATGATTTTTTCCAGAAAGAACGCCAAAATGCATATCTGATGCCATGACAATATTAAGACTCTCCATCTCAACTTCTTTCTCCACTGTCACGTCGTATTGATTCACAGTAGGTGTGTATGCATTATAAACTCCGAAGGATATGACAAATATAACAACACTGAACACAATTACTCTTGCCCATCTATCAATATGAATTCTCGGTATTTTCGTAAAACCGAGAAGCCAAACAGTAAGATGGAGCACCGGTAATAGAATAACCATTAAGTAAAAAAGCGCCATCCAAAAGGAGCCGATAATATGAAGGATCGTATTATCGAAAAATCTCCCAACTATGAAGGAAGTGGAAACAACCGTCAGTGTAATAATGTACAATAGTTTAAACTTCCAGGAAACACTCCTTCTTCCTCTAACTAGCATCAATCCCCATACGCTTCTTCCAATGTAGTATACAAGCGCTGCATATACTACTAGAAAAAACAGTCCGAAAAATATCATCATTTAACTTCACCCGTTCACTTCAAATTTCCTCTTTTTACTATATACGATGGGGATTTGTGAAGCAAAGAATACACTTCACTCCATAATAAAAAGTCTGCTCTTTTTTTTTAGGGCAGACTTTTTTCATCGTCTAACGGGGTAAGCTTATAAATGGGTCGCAACCATTAGTCTTGGTAATTAGATAAATCTTGCTGTACGGAATGAAGAGCATCAATTGCTTGTTGAATCTTGTTTTTGTTCTCTGGTTTTTCGGCAGAGTTAAGAGCCTGTTGTAATGTTCCTACCGTATTTTGAACACTTGACATACTTTGATTCACATAGTCTTGCGCATTTGGCATTATGTACGCCTCCTTTCTGGGAAATTCAATATAGTTTTTGCAGAAAAGTGGAGAAATATTATTCTAGGTTGGAAAGAATAGCGGTGGTGTAGGTTGTGCGGCTGCTATTTTTCAGGAAGTTTGGATGCGGGGGGAGGTGATTGACGCAGTTCGTGAATTTATTGACGAACTTGGAGGAATTATTGACGCGGTTGGCCGATTTTTTGACGCAGCTGGAAAATTTATTGACGCACTTGGCGATTTTTTTGACGCAGCCGAAAAATTTTGACGCTGCTACAATGTCTCTCTGTATACTATACTCCCCACTAAAGTTGATGTAGCAAATATTACTTCATCAAGTTCGTCCTCGACTTAACATTAAAACAAACTAAAAAGGACAAATTTTCCCAATTAACATTTCTAATATAGCTTTTAAAAAAGTTAATTATAAGGGAGATGCTAAAAATGTTGACGCCTCACATTTTTTCCTATAGCTCAATCAAACGTTTGATTGAAAATTGCTATATTAACAAACTTCTTAGACCTTTTTAAAAAAAGAAAGAATGGATTAATTCTCCATTCCTTCTTACCGCTATATTATATCTTCTCTGCCGTATGTATTTGTCTTGTACTAGCAACTTTATTTACAATCCGGTTCCACAAAGGTTTATTTATGTATATTACGAGAAAAAGGCCAACAATGTAACCGAAAATTTTAAATTTCCCTTTTGTTGTTTCTGCTTCTTTCATCGTTACGCCCTTTACAACATAATCTTGACCAACTAAAAAGGCAGAAACGTTATACTCCATTTCGGAAGTAAGTGGTTCACCGTTTCGTTTTTCAAAAACGTTATAATAATATATTTGAGGATCGTTATTTATCGAAAATTGCTTATAATAATAACCGATTGTACCGAAGACATATCCTGACACTAAAAAGATAGCAAATGCAATTATTATTTGTTTCTTCCATTTTAAAAGAAAATCATAAATAGCACTATTAGAAAACTTCTTATAACTTTCCTTCGCGATTGCAGTAGCACGTCTTCTTACGAGTAATAATAACGAAAGGACAAAACCAAAGACACCAAATGTTACCTGCGTTTTAAACAAGCGCTCTTCGTATATTTGAACAAAATACGCGCCTACACTACGACTGCCCGAATGGTACATTTGTGCAATAACGGTCACATCTCTTATACTAGCATCCTTTCCTTCCGTTCTATGCATTAATGCTTCTTTAATTACAATAGCTTGCAAATGTTCTTGATCGGCATATTTAGATTGATATTCTATGTATCCAATTACGAAAAGTGTTCCTATAAGTACAAACAGGCCGGTAATTCCAACAACGATAACTAGTTTTCTAGTAAAACTAGAAAATTGATCGATTGACTTTTCTTTTCCTGATGATTCTTCTAACGTTGCTTCTTTTGATTTTATTAAAATAATAATAGCTAATCCTACAATTGTTGTTATTCCACCAATAATAAACCAAATTAGTGGATGTCGATTTTTTTTAATAGCTATATAAGCCGTTATAAGTCCAAATACAACAACAGCTAGCAACTCAATACCCATATCATCCCTCTTTCTGTTTCTATCTTTTTTCTTGCTTTTCCGACATTATTCGCCAGTAACTCCCGTATATTTTACCATTATACTAGACTAAAGTCCTAAAAAAGACAGTCATTAACCTCATTTAAATACAAAAAATGCCTAGCACTTTAAGCACTAGGCATACTGATTATAAAAGAAAAATATTTCCCTCTTCGCATTCCTTTATAATTTCATCATTCCATACTGAAACTTGCACTTCTCCGATATGTGCTTTTTGTAACAAGATCATGCACAGTCTTGATTGGCCAATTCCTCCCCCTATTGTGTAAGGAAGTTCTCGGTTTAAAACGGCTTGATGGTATTCTAATCCTAATCGGTCCTCACAGTTTGATTCATTGATTTGTCTGACTAATGCTTTGTCGTCGACACGGATACCCATTGACGAAAGTTCGACTGCTCGATCTAACGTTGGGTACCAAACGATAATATCACCGTTCAACGTCCAGTCATCGTAATCTGGAGAACGACCGTCATGCTTTTCTCCTGAACGCAATTTTCCACCTATCCCCAAAATAAATACAGCCCCGTATGCTCTCGCAATTGCCTCTTCTCTTTCCTTCGGTGTGAGTGAAGGGTACATTAATTCTAATTCTTGAGATGTAATAAAATGGATCTCTTTCGGTAATACCGGTTGAAGTGTTGGATATAACTTTTGAATGTTTTGCTCCGTTGCTACTAAGGCATTATATATTTTTCGTACTTCCCCTTTTAATGTTTCTGGCGTACGTTGATGTTTGGCAATCACTTTTTCCCAATCCCATTGGTCGACATACATGGAGTGAAGGTTGTCGAGCTCTTCATCCCGACGGATGGCGTTCATATCTGTATACAGTCCCGTCCCTACAATAAACCCATATTTTTTTAGGGCTGTTCTTTTCCATTTAGCGAGAGATTGAACAATTTCTATCTTTCCTGTGTTTACATCTAACGCTTGAAAAGAAACAACTCGCTCCACCCCATTTAAATTATCATTCAGTCCCGTTCCTTCTTTTAAAAATAAAGGGGCGGACACACGAACTAACTGTAATTCCTCTGCTAACTTCTTTTCAAAAAAATCCTTCACACGTTTTATTGCAATTTCGGTTTCCATTAAATTTAGTTTAGATTTGTACGCGGAAGGGATAATCATCGTTTTGGACACACTATTCACCTCGTCAGTTTTTTGAAAATGGATAATGTAATTTATGGTTAAAGCACCTAAATCGTTCTAAATTTGGGCAGTGGATAGCTTTGAATTAAATAAAAAAAAGCCAAGGAGTTAGCTCCAAGGCCTAATTAATATAATGGAATTTTAATTGGTTCTTCTAATTGAATAGTAGTATTCGCTCCACTAGCCTTTATATATACCGTTTCCACATTGTCCTCAAATACAGTGATTTGAAATTGTCCGTAGGCATCTGGATCATTTGAACCCCTATGATAATCAGGGTATGGAAAAACAGTAAAACCAAATTCATTATCAAAAAACCAATAATAATTACGTATACTTAAATTGTCATCTTCTTTCCCAAAAATATTCACATCATAAATGTTTGCCAGTTCTCCTTCTACCTTCCTCACTAGCACAATCTCAAAATGTGTTCCATCAAAACTATATTGTATCGATTCGTTTTCTATTTCGGAAAGCGGGATAGGAATAACGACATCTATTTCTTCAAAATATTGAACTTCATACAAACTTAAATACAAGCGCTCCTTGTCATCAAGAGGCTTTACTTGCTTCTCTTCGTTAGATGTTAATAAGTATGGAAGGAAAAGTTGCTCATTTGAACCTTGGTTAAAACCGTACCATTCTAGTTCATGATTATCATTACCTGACCCTCTACCGAAATGACGAGGGGATGAATAAGCAAAAGAAATTGGATGTGGTATAACTTTTTCACCGAGCTCATTTTCTAAGTTATAGTTTACTCGGACATCTGTTTCTATTACATCTTCCGATACATCCATTTTATATCGCAAGCTACTTCCTACCGAACCAGTCACCCATTCATCCAAGGAAATAAGGATATTGTCCTTGACCGTTACTGATTTTTCTAAGGCAACTGTATCTACTTTTTTCACACCTTCCTTATAATTGATTGGTACTTCTAACTCCCATGGTCCAAAGTAATTTCCAATTCGCGTAGTAAAGAAGAATAGATCAAAAACATCAGGAATGTCACCATCCATTTCTTTTAAATCTAAAAAGAAAGAGCCTTCTGTACCATCAAAATTTTTATTAAAAATTGTAATGTTGCGAATGGGTATAATCTTATCCTCTGTTTTTATAGTAAAGGTATTATGTCCAGCATATGATCTTATATCGAATAACGGCTTTCCTATTTGCTCAGAGAGCGGATGTTCATTTGGATACATAAAATCCCTTTCACTTTCAACTTGAAAATCAACACGCATCATAATTGGTGTCACTTCAACATTTGTTACCTCAAATGCAATATTGCTCACTTCTGTAACATAAGTACCTTCTGGCCAAACGTTATAAAATTCCCCATATTTCATGTAATTGTTGGCGAGTTCTGTCCAATGCTCTATTTTTGGCATGTTCCATATCGTAATACCGAAAATGGCTACGATACTTGCAGCGGCAATAATTTGGTAAAGGAAAGATTTCTTTTTAGTAGGTGGTTGTTGTTTATGTAATAAGGGAGTTAGTATGGATGTTTCTAACGGTACTGGTTGAAAATATAATTGTACTTTCTGTAAAACGTCTGTTGTTAACGCTAACTTAGTACGGCAAGAAGGACAAAACTCCAAATGATCTCGAGCTGAAGTAGCCGTTTCTTCAGGTAGCATTTCTTGTGAGTAACGGACTAGCTGTTCTATTTGTATGCAATCACTCCCCATCCCTTCGGACGAACGTAATTCTCCTATTAACTCTAACTGGAACGAAATAATCCGATTCTGTATATCTTCTATTGAACTATTTAGTAGACTACTAATAGATGCGATTGGAATAGAAAAAATATAATGTAAAATAACAGTTTGCTGGGAAAATGGTCCGAGTGCTTTAAAGGTTGAGTTTATTAATTCATCTTTTAAGTTAGGATGGTTTCTAAAAGAAAAGGAACCTTCTCTAAACATGTATGCTACAGCATTACTGACAAACCAATAATCAAAGGACGCATCTTTCTTCGGAAAGCTCGTAAGCTCGTTTTCCATATATAGAAAAGTATCTATAACTAACTTTTCGGCTTCTTCCCTATCCTTTTTCAATAAAGAGGCAACAAAAAACAAACTCTCTTCATATTGTTGGATTACATTTTCTAACTCATTAATTCCTGTCGTCATAAATGAACTCCTTACATCCTCTTTTTCAGAATTATAACATAATTATTAACCTAATTCTTCCATAAAAAAAGCATAGGGTATACTTTCCCCCTATGCTCGTCCTACTTTACTATTTCTTTCACTCTACCAACAATTCCACCCTCTAGCATTACTTTTATACCGTGTGGGTGCGATGGTGATTTCGTTAAAAGTTTGCTCACAATACCTTCCGTTAACTCTCCTGTACGTTGGTGATGTTTTTGTACAACTTTAACACGGGTGCCTATTTGGATATTACTTCGAATCGTTCCTGACATTCATTTCCCTACTTTCATGAAAAGTGCAAAAAAAGAGTTCAGCATGTAACACTGAACTCATTATAAACTTCTTAACGATTATTTGCGAAACAGGTCGAGTAGTCGAGTCCAAAATCCTTTCTTCTCTTCCTCTACAACCGCAACCGTTTCTTTCTCTTCTTTCTTTATTTTTTCAGTTTTAATGACAAATTGAACGGTGTTGATATTCGTGTTATCGGCTGAAACGAATGAAACGGCCTCAAAGTCTGATTTATCAAAGTCTGCCAACATTTTATCAATTTCTTCTCGCATTTGCTCTGGCATATCGTTGGTCGCTTCAAACAATTTTCTTGTTCCGTCTTTTAGTTCACCTACACCTTCTTCAAGCTCTCCAGTACCATTTGCAACACCGACAATTCCCGAATGTATTTGTTTGTAAGAGCTTGCTAGTTGGGAAACCCCATTTGTGTAGCTTACTAAACCTTTATGGAACTCCTCATAGCTCGCTGCGAACGTAGCCATTCCTTGTTCTAATTGCGTAATATAATCAACAGCATCCATATTTTCGAGCGCCTTTTCTAGTTCACTAGATAATGCCGTTAAACCGTTACTCCACTCCCGTAAATTGTTACGAAGTTCTTTAAGTGTTGCTTCATTTTCATTAAACCTCTCTCTAACAGTACGGTAGTTTTCCACAGCGGCTAAACTAGCCCTATACGTCTCTACTAATCGGTCTACTACTTCTTTATTTGCGCCACTTTCATATAAGCTTTGAATGTCTTCTTCCGATATCGAATAGGTTGGAATGCTATTCATCACACCATCTAATTCGGTAAGGGCAGCTGAATAATTTTTAGCTAAGCTATCTAATACATCCGCAATGCCGTTTAGTGATTGTGCAACTTGCTTTAAGGAGCCTGGCACGTCTTCTAAATCGCTTACGTCCCAATCACCTAAATCTATCTCTCCTAAACCATTACTGATCGAGCTACTAATGTCCGCTAACGTTTTATTAATTTCAGCAGAGCCATTAACGAGCTGTGAAGATGCTCCACTAATTTCGTTTACGCCATTTTGATATTGAGCAGAGCCATCGCGTAAAGACTTCACACCTTTATTTAAATCGGAAACACCGGAATGTAAACTCGATACACCGTTATGAATGTCCTCAATTGCTTCGGAAAGTGTTTGAATATCATCTGTTAACCCATCTACTTCTACATCGAAAGCCATTGAATATGGAACAGCCGATATTTCAATACTTTCCATTTCAAAATCTACTACATCAGCTTCCACCACAAAATTGCCTTCTTGTTCCGGTAGTCCAGTAAACGTAACTTGTTTATTCTTTCCTGCGTTTGCAATCATTCCGTCAGGGGCTTGTATATCACTAAAAATGTCCGGAGATAGAACGAGCGAGATTTGTAAAATATAATTCTCATAAAAAGCAAGGTCTACTCCGTCATTCGCCGTTGTAGAAATATCGATTTTTATTCGCCCCTCCGTACCAAGGAGTTCAGATGGTTGCTTTTCTTCTCCATCTAGGAAGTAAGAAATAGTAACATCCCAAGGAAGTTCATTTGTATTATCCATATTCCCTTGATAATAGAACTTCCCCTTTGGCGCTTCAAGAACAATTGCATCGTCTTCTTGGATGATCTCGGATAAATCTGTTAAGTTTTTTATACTATTGTAGTTGCCGTAATCTGTTATCGTTCCTGGTCTCAACACTTCTAAAATATTTACTACATATATTTCGTTTAATTTACCATTCGCGTTTAACGTTGCGTAAATTACTTCATCTTTGGAAGCGACTGCTCCGTTTTCATTTTCTGCTTTAACACTTTTTGTCGAACGACTTTCAGAAGCCGCTTCTACTAGAAATGAAGGCAAGAACAACATGATTACCAATATACTGAATAACAATCGTTTACGTCTCATCATCATTTCTCCTCATAAAAGTTTGCTTTTAACGTTGTCTTATTTATCACTTTATCAAAAACTAATAGCATAGCTGGTAAGAAACATACTACCATGATGAAGGCGAGTAATGCCCCTCTTCCTAACAATAGTCCTATAGAAGAGACAATCGGGTTGGACGATGTAATCCATAAAATAAACCCAACGCTTGAAAGGATCGAAGCAGAAATGGAAATCGAGAATATTTTCTCATCCAATGTTTTCTTAATTGCTTGCAGTGCTGGCATTTCCTTGCGATGCTCGTTATACGCTTCAGAAAGTAAAATTGCATAATCAACGGTTGCCGCAAGCTGCACGGTACTAATAATTAAGTAGCCTACGAATACGAGTGGTGTATTTGTAAAGTACGGTACAGATAAATTAATCCAAACCGCAGACTGAATCGTAATTAATAATACTAGTGGTATACTAATAGATTTAAAAGTTACTAGTAACACGATAGCAATCGTAACGACAGTAAGCGTGTTAACGACTACATTGTCTCTTGCAACCGTGTTTTTAATATCGTACAATGTTACGCTTTCTCCTAGGAGTAGTGCCTCATTATCATAATAATATGCTGCCTCTTCCTGTACAGTTTCCACAATGGAAAAAGGTACATCTCCTTCTTTTCCAACGCTTGTGTATAAAATAATCCGACTGTAATTTTCAGAGAAAAAATCTTTTGTGATGGTTTCATCTAAATATTCTGGTGGTATAACCGAACCGATTGCATTTACATAGGAAATAACACTCGTGACGTGGTCAACATTCTCCAGTTCCTCCACTAATTGTGCCTCTTTGACGAGATCACCCTTCGGAACTAATAGGACAAGTGGAGTAGATTCTCCGAATGTCTCTTCAATTAGTTTGAAATCACTACCTGCTCTTGTCGTTTCCGGCTGGTCGCCAAGGCCGTACGTAAATTGTGTATTACTTTGAGCTAAGAACGCTGGTACTAGTATCGCAAACACGAGAATCAAACTCGGCATTTTTAATTTCAACACCTTTTCTCCAGTGCCTTTGAAGCTTGGAACGAAGCTTTTATGCTTTGTTTTATCCATCCATTTATAGAACATTAATGTTAATGCTGGTAAAAATACCATTACACTAATAAAGCTTAGTAATATTCCTTTCACTAAGTTCAAACCTAGGTCAGATCCAATTTCAAACTGCATTAACATAAGTGCCGTAAATCCAAAGAAAGTTGTTGCCGCACTTGCAGTTATCGCTGGAAAAGATTTTTTCATCGCAAGCTGCATCGCTTCTTCAGGGTTATTTGTTTTCTTCCGATAATCTGCAAAACTATGAAGAAGAAATATAGCGTAATCTAAGGAAACAGCGAGCTGTAAAATTGGGGCAACTGATTGAGTTACGAACGAAATTTCGCCAATAAATATGTTCGTGCCTAAATTAATTAACACCGAAACTCCAATTGCTGTTAGGAAAAAGACTGGCTCAATCCATGAAGTTGTAGATAAGACGAGAATTAAAATAATGATCGGCACTAATAATGCAGCTGCATACATCGATTCTGTTCCAGCCATCTTTTGTGAAGTTGCTGTATCTACCGCTTCTCCAGCAATCGCATCATTTTCACCAATCATTTCATAAATAGCGTCAGTCGCTTCCACTTCTGCGCCATTATCTACACTTATCGAAAACAACGCCTTCCCATCTTTAAAATAGGATTCTACCGTCTCCTGGTCTGCCATTTCTAACGGCATTTTTAAATCCATCACGTCATCTAACCATATAACATCCGTTACACCTTCAATTTTCGAAAGTTGCTCTTTGAATAGGAGCGCTTCTTGAACGGTCACGTCATGAATCATCACCCGTGTATTAGGAACAGAAGCTGTAAATTCATCCTCCATGATAGTTAACGCTTGAGTGGACTGCGCATCTTCAGGCAAGTAATCTACCATATTATAATTTACCGACACAAAAAATTGAGCGGCGGTGGATATAACTGTAACAATCGCAAATACAATAACGACTAATTTTTTATGTTGAATAATTCGTGCTGCTATATTAATAATAGCCCACCCTCTCTTGCAAAATCTTCAATGTCACTTTACTATTATAAAGACACGGTGTTGGGTATTCAACAAACAGTTTAATTAGTTACGTACATTTTCCAACACTAAATCGCTCTCATGTTGAGTAAGTGTAAAATTGTAAGAAATAGGTGGAAGTATGACTAAAATGGATAGACGGAAAAAATATACAAGAATGGTATTAAAGGATAGCCTAATACAATTATTAAAAGAAAAGCCAATGTCGGCCATTACTGTAAAAGAAATATGCGCACTTGCCGATATTAATCGCTCCACATTTTATTCCCATTACTCGGACCATTATGACCTTCTTTTTAAAATAGAAGAGGAAATTATTGAAGATATGAACAAAACGCTCAGTCAATACAATTACACTACGGAGGAAGTAGAAGCACTACAAATGACAGAAAAGCTGTTAGAATATGTCGCCGAAAACCGCGATATATGTCAAACTTTACTTAGTGAGCATGGTGACCAATCGTTTCAAAAAAGAGTAATGATGATCGCACACCAATTCACCGTACAAAGCTGGATGAATAACAACAACATTGATAAAGAAATATCGGAGTATATTAGTATGTTCGTTGTTAGTGGTAGCATTCACGTTATTAAAAGTTGGCTTGAAAACGATATGAACAAATCACCGAAGGAAATGGCGGAGATTGTCATTAGGCTGACAAATAAAGGATTGGCTTCTTTTTAGAGGACAAGGTTGGGACACAACTATTTTTATCAAAGTAAAAAACGAACAAAAAATAGTAGAGTGGAAATAACCCGCTCCGGAAATATACTTCGCTTTCCGCGGGCGGCTGGTGAGCCTCCTCGTGCTAAAGCACTGCGGGGTCTCACCTATGCCTTTGCTCCCGCAGTCTTTCATGTATTACAAGCTATACACCACAGAGAATGAAAATGGTTTTTGCGTGGCTATACTAATGCTACGGCTGGATGAGGAAGGTCGTGACTCCTTGGTGTGTGTGAGCCCTCCCCGCAGTCTGACTCCTTCGACCACGGTGCATCACAGATTGTTGCTCCCTTTATGGGAAGCACTCATGGTAGATTAACCCTATTCTGGTTGTTGCACCAGCCTCAAATTTGCTTTGCCGTAGAAAGGATGTTTTCAATGGAAGTAATCATTGAGAATGCTTGTGGTATGGATGTCCACAAGGATAACATTACTGCATGTGCCATTACAGCAAAAGGAAAGGAGATTGAAACTTTTTCAACTAAAACTATATATCTTATAGAGTTGGTGGACTGGGTTAAGAAACACAACTGTACCCATGTGGCGATGGAAAGTACAAGTGTCTACTGGAAACCTATTGTCAATTTACTAGAAGCAGAAGGTATTGAATTTCTAGTTGTGAATGCTCAACATATTAAAGCTGTTCCTGGGCGTAAAACCGATGTGAAAGATGCCGAATGGATTGCCAAATTACTTCGTCACGGTTTACTTAAAGCTAGTTATATTCCTGACCGAAATCAGCGAGAATTACGTGAACTTGTGCGTTATCGTCGTAGCATAATTGAAGAACGTGCCAGACAATATAATCGGATTCAAAAAGTGTTAGAAGGAGCTAATATCAAGCTTGGCTCTGTTGTTTCTGACATTATGGGAGTTTCTTCTCGTGATATGCTTCGATCCATAGCGGAAGGGAATGAAGACCTTGAAGAGTTAACAAACTTTGCGAGAGGAAGAATGAAAAATAAAAAAGATGAATTGAAACTCGCACTTCAAGGGTATATTCAAGAACATCAACGATTTATGATAAAAACGATTATGGATCATATCGATTTCCTAACTGAGCAAATCGATAAACTAGACAAAGAGATAGAAAAAAGGATGGAAGACGATCAAGAAGACATAGATCGTTTAGATTCCATTCCTGGCATTGGAAGAAAAATGGCGGAACAAATGCTTGCAGAAATTGGTCCAAATATAAAAGAGCAATTCCCGACTGCACCCCAACTATGTTCATGGGCGGGTTTAGTTCCAGGAAATAACCAAAGTGCTGGAAAACGTAAGTCATCCAAAACGATGAAAGGAAACAAATATCTTAAATCAGCACTCATTGAAGCAGCTCATTCTGTTCGAGGGTCTAAAAACTACCTTGGTGCACTTTACCGTCGGACTGCTTCACGTAAAGGTAAAAAGCGTGCAGCAGTTGTTGTAGCCCATGCGATGTTACGAATCTCCTATTATCTCTTAACACGAAAGGAAATGTACGTAGATCTAGGAGAAGACTACTTCGATAAGCAAAGACAACAGTCCATTGTTAGACATTCACTACGAAGATTAGAAAATTTAGGCTACACCGTGACACTAGTTGAACCAAAAGTTTCATAAAGCGATCCCAAAAAGTCGATAGATTTTTGAGTATGACGCTCTCCTCAAAAAAACAAGAATAAGCTGCGTCTAATTTAGTATTGCCATTTTTCCATATTTTAGTGCTATATTTTCATGGTAGGAGTCTACGTATATTTCCTCCGCTAATTCTACGATTGTTCGTTTTTTATCATGATCATTTTAGTTTTGTCCCAGCCCCACTTTAATTACGCTCTTTTTAATCGATAATAATACATCCACGACCGTCCGATAAAAGAACCGAATACGAAGATTAATAGTAAAAACATGAAAGAATTAAATTCGGTTAAGGACCATGAGTCTGTCGTAAACATATAGCCTATATTTATTGAGAAAATAAACAGATACATTAAGGTCAACGGTAAAAATAACATTGTATAAGAGGATGCAACCCGCTTAGCATGCTTTAATTGGTGGGTTTTATCGCTATACATTTGCGGTTGTTCTTCCCCTGGATTATATTCCTTACTCCAAATCGTCCATTTTTGTAGAGCCCCTGTTGAACGGAATACCGCCTGCCAACCAGCCTGTCTATGAACCTCAAAATAACTATTACGGGAAAGACTTTGATAATCTGCACAATATTTTACAAGTCTCGGTTCACCTTTCAAAAAGTAAAACGTCGTCCCTAACTTGTTCACACGATATAGTTGGTAACCTTCACTCTCCATTTTTTCTAACCAATTTTCTAGTTTGTCCGGCGAATACATCCAACCGAACTTTCTTCGCTTCATTTCTTCCTTTACTGGCTGTACATCAGATTTCCATACAAGTTGATTTTCTATCGACAACTCTTTGTTTGATTTTCTAATTTTTAATACGGAATAGATTAAAAAAATGAGAAAAACGATGCCAACTCCAAAACCGATATACGTAATAATCCAATACGGACTTTCCACTCTTTCAACTGGTACATTAGAAAAGAATGCACTAGCAAATATCGTAATGTTAAGTAGTGCCATGCACGCTAAGTATAAAAGGATTGCACTGAAAAAGTACATCCAATAGTTATTTCGTTTCATAATTGCTTCTCTACTTGTCGTAGTTTTTATGTCGGACTGATTTCGTTCATTCACTAAAACGTACCATTTTCCACTTTGCGAAATCTTTTCCCAGCCATCGTCCACTAATGATCGTGATAAACTAGATGTTTGAAATTTGTCGTAGCCTATCCGATATGTTAATGATTTAGGCTCCCCTTTTTGGAAAGAAAAACTTCGCGTAAATCGATGGAGGTGGTGAAAGTGATAACCTTTTTCGGCTTGACGCGAAAGCCATTTCTCCGTTTTTTGAACATCGAAGCTCCACATCGGTCTAAAAAATGCACTCATAAAAAGTCCCCCTCATATTTTATTGCATTGTGATGAAGCTCTTTTACTCTTGTAACCTCATGAAGGATTAACTGTTTACCATGGTCGGTAATTTCGTACACTGTTTTTCTTTCCCCATCTGAAAAAACTGTGATCACCCCGTCTGCCTGCATTTTCGTTAATGTCCCGTAAATCGTTCCTGATCCTAATCGAATTCGACCGTTTGAAATTTCCTCTACGTGTTTAATAATGCCGTAACCATGACGTGGTTTTGTTAACGACAACAATATGTAAAATGCCGTTTCCGTCATTGGGATGTATTTTTTAACTATTTTTTCTATATTCAACGGCTACTCACCTCAAATCTAATTTATATCACAGTTAGATATGTCGTAACTCGACTATATCACGACGCGACATAATGAACAAGGAATATTTTTTCAGAATGGAAGCATATAACAAGAAAAAAGATCAGGATTTATACTCCTCCTAATCTTTTAGCTATATTTTGATAAACTTTTAGCTTTAGCTACCCATCGCTAGAAGGGAAACTAATTAAATTGTACTTTGCTCGCCTCCATATTCGTTGAAACTATCCCTTTAAATAAAACGATTTCGTTAGTTGAATCAAAAAAACTTTTCGGTAAAACTATAGCCTTATGTTTAGATATATATAAAAGAAACATCTCTTCTCGCTCTACCGCTAACAGAAAATCATTCCATTCGAAATAGTTACTCGACCTTCTAATTTTTTGTTCTATCCCTTCACTGCTAAATGTATACATTGCTTCTTTCTTAATAAGTTGATCGCTGTTAAACTCTTTAATGGCCCGTTGTTTATTAACTGTTTTTGCAAATAGAAAAAGTAAACTTGAAATGATTAGTGACGGAATACCAGCAAAAATAATAATCAAAAACAAATCACCTGACAAAGGTCCTTGAATAATCGCAAATAAAATGAAAAAACAAATGATAAAGTAAATTGTTACTGTTTTGTTTAAATGGTACTTATTATACTTTATAAAATCTTCTAAACTTAACGTTCCTTTTATGGAAAGCCTCTTATTATTACTCAAAAAATCTCTCCCTTATTTTTTTATATATAAATAACCATAACAAATACAAAGTAACTATTCACATTATTAAATTCTAAAAAACAAATATTAGTGAACAGAAAATTCATTCTCAAGTTTCTTTTAATAGTTCCATAACATGAAAAAAACCGAGTGCTTAAACACCCGGTAACGTATTATTCAAAATGTCTCATTTCATTCTCTAACAGCCAGTTATCTATCGCTTTTACTGGAAAATAGTACTGATGATTTATTTTCACGTAAGGGATTTGACTAATAGTTTCCCCACCAGATTCTCTAGGCATTAACTTAATTGCTTGGTCATCTGTAATACCTAAATACATTGCTAAACCTGATAAGTCCAATAACTGCGGCGTTTCGATGTTTTCATTTTCGTATTGAAGTTGATCTAATGTAACATGTTGTAAACGCATGGTTTCGGCGCTATCTCTCCACGCATTTCCTAATATCCAGGCACTTACGATAATAGAGACCCCAAGAATAACAGATGAAAAAACTATATAATTTGCTTTCAATTTTTCTCCCCCTTATGCCAATCCCCCTGTTTTTTAAAAGATTTTATGATGAGAAACTGCGGACGTTTCATTAATTTTATATATGCTTCACTTTTCATCCTTTTGAATGCTTCGGTAGGCTGAGGTTCAATTATTTTCTCTATCGAAAAATAGGTAGCAGTTACGTTCATTATGTCTTGTAACGGCCTTCGGTAAAAAGGAACGTCATATACTTTTCCTTCCTTATTCCACCGATCGATAATCAATTCTGTTGAAAAATAGCTAGGTTCTTCCAGCAATTCAATATCACTAAACGGGTGGTGAACGGAATATAACAAAATACCATTAGGCTTTAATATTCTTTGAAACTCTTGAAATGTATGGCTCCAGTCTTTTATATAGTGAAGCGTTAAGGAGCTGAGGATGTAGTCAAAAGTATGATCCGCAAACGGCAACTTCTCTTCTAAGTCTAAACAACGTACGTCGGCTCGATTGCCAATACGTCTTTTTGTGGCGCTCACCATCTCGGGACTAATGTCTGTTGCTTTTATCTTTGCGCCCCTCTGTAGCAATTGCTCTGTATACCAACCCGCTGCACATCCTGCATCTAGTACACTTTTATTCGTTAAGTCTGTTGGGAGTTGTTGTAACATGGCCGGTCTTTCGTATTCACTATTATACAAACTAGTAGTGTCGACAGAATGTTCATACACACTAGCAAGCTCGTTAAACGTTTCTGTTACTTGCTTTTTCATTGTTTCACCTCGTTATTGATGAATAGCTGTTGAATGTCTTCCAAACCTAATTAATAGAAAACTAACTAAATAGAACGCACTAGTTAAACCAAAAAGAGAGAAAATTCCCGGAGTAGCTATTAAGTAAATACTCATCGGTACAGACCATACAAAGGCGATAAACATTAATAGTTGGCTTAATTTAATAGAAGAAAAAATAGCTAAGCACGCAGGTAACAATAACATAAAAAACGTATTTAGCATCGGTCCCATCGTTGGGTCATTATAAGGATTTACAAAAGCAAAATTAATCCATAGAATAATGGATAACACACCTCCAGCGATTCCTACTACTGATATATTTTTAAAAATTGAAGCCACCTCCTATGCAAACTTTGATTATATTCTCTTCATGTAGAGTAAAGTCCTTCCTAAAGAGAAAAAACGTTACCCTTTCGAATTAACGTTTTTTCTGTAAAACATTATAGAAATCTACTTTTTAGAAAAAAGGTATCTTAGAGGAATTAGTATTTGTTAAATCAATTCCTGTTGTAACACAAAATGATTGGAAATTGTCTGTAAAGGTAACTTCACCTTCTAGTGTAAATGGTACTCTAATGGTAAGGTCCGTATTAGTTGGATTATAACTAGCTTCAAAATTACATACCTCTCCCACATTGACACAATTGATAAATGAATCTTTTAATTTTTGGGAACTAACATTGTAAATAATAGTTAAACAAACGTTTTGGGTTAAGCCAGGGCGAACACACGGCATTTGTTATCACACCCCCTTTTCTATTAACTACTAATAGATAATGCGAATGTGATAGATTTTGTAACGGCTAATTATATAAAGGAAATTATTTTAATAGATAGAATTCAAAGAGAAGGATGGTGAGTATCCCATCCCCCTATAAAATTGCATTCGCAATTAACTTATCGAATTTCCGAACGTCTACTCCCTTTTTCAAGTTCACTTTAATATGACCAGCTTTCGTCCAAAGCTCCACTTCGGCATTGACATCTAAAAAACTACCTGCATTTTCTGTAGACCACATGTAAATCGAGGAATACGGCAATGAATAGATCTCCACCTTTTTCCCGGTTAAGCCTTGTGCATCTCGAACAATTAATCTTTTGTTTGTAAATATCGCGCTGTCACGAAACGTTTTGTAAGCAGAAATTGCCTCTTCGCCGTCGACTAATAGATCATGCACATCGTTTGGAATCGGACATTCTGATACGAGCGTCCATTCTAATATACCTTTTGTAGCGACCATTTTACTCTCCCCTTTTCATTCAAATCAACTCTTATTATTATTCATTTTTTTTACGAAAAGTCCTCTTTTAGTTTGCCTACAAGTAAAAAAACCTATCCAAAAATGGACAGGTTTTTATTAATTTATAACGGTTTTATTTTTCTTTTATTCGTCGCCTTCTTCAGCTGGTCGAGTTGTTTGGAATGGTAATGTATCCCAGAAGCTAGTATCTACTGTATGGATGGAACCGTCGGCAATTGCTTTTACAGTAGAATCAAGCGTGTTAACTGTTTGTTTAATTAAATAACCGTTACTCTTTTGTCCTAAAACAGCTGACGGATTTGTGTGATCAGACATTCCGCGCATTTCAAAAAGTAGTGTCGCAATGTCATAGCGTAAGGCAATTCCGTTACGGCCAATATTTGCACCTGAACCACCATTATACTTTCCTAAGTGACCCCATCCTTTGGACTCAATCTCATGGAAAACAACTGCACCTAACTTTTTGGATTGCTCCACGATTGCTGGATCTACGTTAGGGTTCGTAGGATATAAAATCGATCCTGATACGTATTTCCCATCACGTTCACTTTGTGTACCTTGATGGTGTAAATCAATTAGGTAATCAATATCGTATACTTCAAACACATTTTCATGTAGGACACGCGCTTCAGGCTGCATTGCTGCCGTCGCCTTATCATGCTCACGGTTCAAATCATAATTATTTGCATTCGCGCGTGTTAAATGACGGTCACCATCTGCAATGTAATTATCCGTAGAGAAATTAACATCACCCATTGCGCCATCCGCATTTAACATCGGGATAACAAGAATATTTACATTTTCTAATACAGATCTCGTTTTACCAGTTCCTAAATGCTTAATAAATTCCAACGCACCTTCTGTCGTAAGTTGCTCGTTCCCATGTTGTTGAGTTAGGAAAAGAATCGTTGGATTGTCTTCATTTGTAATATATTTTGCCATGTAAATGTCACGGCCCTTTACTGTTTCACCAATTACTTCTAGTTCTAAAGCACTTTGCTTTGCTTCTTGTACATGTAGAAAATCAACTAGCTCTTCATATGTAGTAAGAATCGACGTTTGAATAGACTCATTACCATTGTAGTTCGGTCCATTTCCAACTGCACTTGCTGGTAAACTTACTGTCGTTAGTCCCCCAAAAGTCATGACGCCTGTTAGTGATAGCGCTAACATTTTTTTACTAAGCTTGTTCATAAGTAAAGTGCCTCCTCTAAACTATAATTTTATTATTTGATTCCTAATTTTAGACTAAATAATTTTGAATAGTCTGTAAATAAGAACAAGCGACTATTTATAAAAGGAGGGGTACTGTAACGATATCCCCATTATTATTACGAACGTATGATAATTGAATTAGTTGGAGCGGTGCTATATTTACTATAAGGTTTTGGAACCTAGCTCCTAATATATTTTAGTAGTATTGTTTTTTAAAAAGTTAATTCGTACTTTTTGATGGAAAAACCTTATTGGTCTAATACGTTTTTTATTGATAAAACAAACGATTGTTTGACATATTCTATTTTAAAATATGTTTTTTCTAGAGCTAGGATGTAAGAAACAGAACTGGTTGGATGTTGAACAGAAATACCTACTTCTCGAACAGAATGTTTAATAATTTGCAAAATCAACTCCCTGATTACTGGATTTGAATTAGAACTGGCTCGATGTTGAACAGAAACGGCTTCTTGTTGAACAGAAATAACCACTTCTCGAACAGAACGTACAATGATTTGCAATATCCAATCCCTGATTACTGTATTTGAAACAGAACCGGCCCGATGTTGAACAGAAACGGCTTCTTGTTGAACAGAAATAACCACTTCTCGAACAGAACGTACAATGATTTGCAATATCCACTCCCTGACTGCTTGAAGTGGAACAGAACTGGCTAGATGTTAAACAGAAACGGCTTCATGTTGAACAGAAATAATCACTTCTCGAACAGAACCTTTAATATTCCGCATTTTCCCTTTCCTGACTGAGCGAAGTGGAACAGAACTGACTGGATGCAGAACAGAACCGGCCCGATGTTGAACAGCCCCTCCACTTCCAATAAAAAACACCATCAAAAAAGGCGAAAGCACTCAACGCTCTCGCCCTTTTTTCAATATGCTACACCATTACGCTTATGTGTTTTTTCAAACTCTGCTGTATTTGGATCGAAATATGCTTCATTATACTCTGCGACAAATTCATTTCTATGAACATACCCGGCTCCCCACGTTGGGTCCATCGTAAGCCAGTCACCATCGACTAGTACTTCAACCCATGCATGTCGTTCTCTCGTAAACCCCTCTACATATCGTGCTTCCATATCTACTGCTCTTAATAGTGCAATTGCTAAATAAGCATAGTCTTGGCAAACCCCTGACTTTAACTCCAACGTTTTTAATGCACTATCGTCCCATTGAAAGTCGTTTGTTCTCAGTTTCTCGACATCGTACGAAATATTTTTCGCTACATATTCATACACTGCTTTTGCTTTTTCCCGGTCCGAACTCGCACCTTCTGTAATTTCATTAGCTAGCGCAATAATAATGGGATCGTCGGATTGAACACCTCGGGATGGTAGTAGATTTCGGTTGTCTACCGCCGCAACTGATTCTACCTCGAACTCAGCAAAGTGGAAATATCTAAACTCGTTACTATTTCTCTCCCTAATTTCCGGTACACTTAAGGTCACTTTATACGTACCTGGCCCGAAACGAAGATGGAACTCACCGTCAAAAACGAAATTTTCCACTGGAATAACTTCTAATGCTGTTTCACCATCTAACTCAGTCGTTATATAAAGATGTGTCGTTTCTTGTGCAAATTCAGCACTCTGATCAATCGTTCCCCGAACAAAATATGTTTGCTCTGCCTTTTCTCCCCCATATGAAGGAGATTCCAACGTAACTCCACGTTTAATATACATGTCATAATACGTAATCGGCATCATGACCTCATTTGAAAGATTGTGAATATAAATGACGGAGGCTGTTCGATAGTAATTATTTCGATTTTCATCTGGAACTAGCACTTCTAGCTCGTGCAAACCTTCTCCAAAAAACAACGGAACATCATAGGAGAACTGGCCATTCTTCACTGGTATCACATGTTTCCAATTATCCGAATCCTTTTTCAACGTGATCATAACAGTATCTTCATCAGTCAAATTTGCCGTCCCTTTTAAGGAAATTACGCCATTCTCTTCCACATAACTAGACGATAAATCTAAAGCTAATCCTGCTTCATACCCGTACGGCGTAAATGTTACATCTCGCTTCTTTTCTGGGTTCACATTAATAACATCAAACTTCGCTGTAGAATAGTAATAATTCTCTCGATCCATGCTCGGAAGCTGAACATTTACTTGGTACTCGCCTTCTCCATTATAAAAGTGAATTTCTTGTTTAAAAGTACCATTAATAATAGGTGTATAATATTCAAGGTTTTTCCCAGTCGGCCCATCTACGTTAGTCGTAACTTTAATCCACACAAAGTCAGTTTGCAATTCCGCGTGCTTTTCAATTTGCCCTTCCACGACTACTTGCCCGTCTACAGCAAATTTTTGATAACTAGGATTTGCAAAAGTTGCACCAACATCCTCACTATAACTAGTAAGCTCTAATGGTGTGAGCTCTATTTCTTCGTTTTTTTCCATGACTAGTGCTTCATATGGATCGATTTCAGGTTCTTCTACAACGGGCGATTCAATTTCCCCATTACCGGTCGTAGAACTACTATTAGAATTACTACATGCAGAAAGCAGTAGCATACTAGTTAATAAGATTATGAAAATAGTTAATAATGAATGTTTATTAATCATCATTGCCTCCTTATCATTGCCTTCGCACCGTTCTAACGTTACATGTATATGTACGCCTCAATTAATAATAAGTTTCTAAGCATTTAGTCCTTTTTAACAAACACGATACACATCTAAAGTCTGACAACGAAAGCTCAAGTTACCCATTGGATTTTTTATATAAAAATTAGTAAGGTGAATAACGATGAGGAGTATATATCTGTATATATTATAAATCATACAAAGTTGAAAAAACTAGATGAATAGAACATATCTGCTTGGGGACGGTCTTTTTCATCAGCAGCTGTTTGACAATGAAAATAACCTTGTGGTAGGATTATGACTGAATGACATTCAGTCATAAATGTGGAAGGTGATTGTTCAGATGGAAAAACGAAATCAAATAATAGATGCAGCTATTAAAGTATTCGTTGAAAAAGGGATTGAGAAAACGAAAATTTCCGATATCGTAAAAGAGGCTGGTATTGGTCAAGGTACCTTTTATTTATATTTCCCTTCAAAATTGTCGGTTATGCCAGCAATTGCTGAAGTGATGGTACAAAAAATAATTAATGGACTTAATGAACAAGTAACAAAGAAAGATTTCCTTGGCAGGCTAGAGCAGACCGTGGACGTTTTCTTTACACTAACAGATAAATATCGAGAAACGTTTACATTAATTTATGCTGGTTTAGCACAAACACAACATGTCCGAGAGTGGGAAATGATCTATACACCTGTATATGAATGGATGATTTCTTTCTTAAATACTGCAATCGAATCTGGTGAAATAAACTCTTCTGTAAATCCTGATTACATGTCTAAAATGTTAGTCGGACTTATTGAATCTTCAGCAGAACAAGTTTATCTATATGAAGAACAAATATCACCAAATGTTAGTAACACAAAAAAAGAATTACTTTTATTTATCCAAAGAGGATTAGGAGTACAATCTTTTTAACTGAAAGATTGTATTTCACTTAAAACTGAATGACATTCATTCATAAAAGGAGGAGAAAAAATGAATAAAGCTTGGATATACGTTATGCTGACATGTTTATTTGAATTACTTTGGGTATATGGCTTTAATACTGCTACTCAATGGTGGCATTGGACAATAGTTGTAGCTGTCATTTTAGTTGATTTTCACTTCCTAGCCAAATCATGTGAATCTTTACCAACTGGGACGGTTTATGCCATTTTTGCCGCAGTTGGTACGGTCGGTACTGCCCTTATGGACATATTTCTATTTGGAGGAAGCTTTAACTTTTTAAAAGGATTATTCATGGCATTCCTAATAATCGGTGTAATCTCTCTGAAACTTGCAGATAGCCGAGTGGAAAATAAAAGTGAGAAAGGAGCCGCTTAAAAATGGGTTGGTTATTTGTTTTTATCGCTGCAACACTTGAAGTTGTTGGTGTTGTTGGCTTGAAAAAATATAGTCAAAAGAAATCTGTATTCAATGGAATTCTTTTTATTTCTGGGTTTGCCTTCTCTTTTATCTTTTTATATGCATCTTTTAACTATATACAGTTAAGTGTTGCTTATTCCGTCTGGATTGGCATTGGTACAGCCGCATCTGTTTTAGTAAATATGGCTTTTTTTGGTGAATCAAAAGATATTAGAAGAATTATTAGTGTGATTATCATCGTGATAGGTGTAGTGGGATTGAAAGCTGTTTCGTAAAAGTAATGGAGAAAAGAGCCGAGATATGAAACCTCGGCTCGGCCTCTTTCAAATCTTATTCCTATTAAACAACGCCGCGCCATTAATAAGGATCCAACACGTGTCGTTTCATGAGTAAGTATGCACTTCCTCATCCTCCCGTACCGTTTTAACTTTCATTATCTATGTATCCTAAAAATTCAAGATATTTTTTGGACGAAAACAAGCGCTAATCTCCTTTACTTTTTGCTTCTTTATATACCCTCCGTCCCTCATCGAAAAGTAGCTTTAATGTTTTTGTTAAAACCTCTTTATGTTCAGGTGCCATATGATTAATGACAATTAGCATTTCACTCGCCTTCTTCCACTTGGATCGGGACAAGTCATCTAAACTTTCAATGTTCGCTGCGTGGAACACATAAGCAATCGCATCTACAAACTGCTCACGCTGCTCTTTATCCATCCTATTAACCCATGCTTTTAACGTCACATCTAATAGTTTACTTTCTTGTGTGACATGCCCAACATGGACGAACCCTTTCCCTAGCACTTCCCACGTCATCGCATCATGCTGCATAAAGCCTGTTTTACTACTTTTTACAACGTAATAATCTTCCTCGTGTTCTAGTAGCATACCTACAACAGATGATTCAGGAACGATTGTTTTCATACGACTTAACACTTCTTTATATTCCTTACTCTCTGTCATTTCTCTGTTAAATCCAGGTCCATCATTGTTGTACACTTCTAATATGTTAGCTTTAATCTGGGACTGGCACATAACCGATGCAAAAATTGCTAAATTTCCACCTTTTGAATGTCCACCTATTCTTAATTTCGTATCATATCCCCTAACCGTCTCATTTAAGTAACGTACAGCTTCTAGTTGAGCGGGAACAGGCATCATAAAGCTCATATTAAAGTTTTCTTTCCAGCCTACAATCGTATTATCTGTTCCTCTGAACGCCACGAAAATGGTTTCATCGCTAAGAGTAATATGTATCGCTGAAAATTGTTTTTGTTCATCTAGGTCAATTATGTTTACATATTGTGATAGTCTTGCATTTCCAAAACGATTGCTTTCTCCGAGCTTCTTTAACAACGGAACTGAAATACGGATGAGGAACCCAAAGTTCATAATTGTTTCTTCTTCGTACATTTTAAAATAAAACTCGGCTGCATCTTTAATCGAAATACTTTCGTCGTTTCCTCTAGGAGGGACTATTCCCTCAAAATTGACATAGGCCAGCTGTGATAGTATAAGGTTATCTACCTCATTAAATGGAGATTGGGCAAAAGATAAATCACCGCGCCAATCTAAGTAATCAAGCATGTTTCCCATAAAACCCCCTGCTTTCCTAGTCGTTTAACGTTCTTTTATAATATATTATGACAAAATGTCTCATTTGCTAAAAATGATAAAACTATACAAAAAAAGCCGAATTCAGCCCTTTGTACATGAAACAAAAAACTGAACTCAGCTTTGAACGAATCTATTCCCTATCAAACAACGCCGCACCAGCAATACCTGGTTTCGTCATTTCGTAAGGATCTAAAATAAGGTCTAGCTCTTCTTCTGTTAGAACATCAAATTGTAAGCATAGATCACGAACTGGAACACCTTCAATAATCGCTTTTCTCGCAATACGAGATGCTACTTCGTAACCGATATGTGGGTTAACGGCTGTAATGACTCCAACACTCTTTTCCACGTACTCTTTTAGTCTTTCTTCATTTGCTGTTATTCCTTTTAAACAATGTTCGGTGAAAGTACCAAAAGCGTTTGTCATAATGGTAATGGATTGAAGCAAGTTGAATATGAGAACTGGCTCCATTACATTCAATTCAAACTGGCCAGCTTCGGAAGCTAGCGAAATCGTTTGATCGTTTCCGATAACCTGGAATGCTACTTGGTTAATAAGCTCTGGCATTACTGGGTTTACTTTTCCAGGCATAATCGAAGAACCTGGCTGTCTTGCAGGTAATGTAATTTCTCCTAATCCAGCTCTCGGTCCAGATGCCATTAATCTTAAGTCATTGGCAATTTTCGACATGTTTATCATGCTAATTTTTAATACACTTGAAACTTCTGTATACGCATCAGTATTTTGCGTTGCGTCTACAAGATGATCTGCACCTGTTAGTGGAAGTCCGCTAATGTCTTGAAGATGTTTTACCACTTGTTCAATATATTTTGGATCTGCGTTTAAGCCAGTTCCAACCGCTGTTGCTCCCATATTCACTTCGTATAAATGTTGGCGCGATTGTTTAATACGGTTTATATCACGTGCAACGACACGACTATATGCTTCAAATTCCTGTCCAAGACGAATCGGAACTGCATCCTGTAAGTGAGTACGACCCATTTTAATTACGTGATTAAATTCATTCGCTTTTTGTTGGAAGGCAGCGTGCATTGCTTCCATTGATTTAATCAATTTTTCTAATGTGTTTAACACCGCAATATGCATCGCTGTCGGGAAAGCATCATTTGTAGACTGTGACATATTAACATGCGTATTTGGACTACAGTACGAATAGTCTCCCTTTTGTTCACCCATTAGTTCTAGGGCACGATTGGCAATGATTTCATTTATATTCATATTAATGGACGTTCCTGCTCCACCTTGGATCGGGTCCACGATAACTTGATCATGCATTTCTCCTGCCAACAACTCATCTGCAGCCTTCAGAATATTCTTTCCAATTCCGTCATAAAGACGTTTCGTATCCATGTTAGCAAGTGCAGCTGCTTTTTTCACAACAGCCATCGCTTTTATGAGCTCTTCATGAATTCGATATCCTGTAATAGGAAAGTTTTCAACTGCACGAAGCGTTTGAATTCCGTAATATGCTTCAGAAGGAACCTCCTTTGAACCTAAGAAGTCTTTTTCCATTCGCATTTGGCCCTTTGTTATTGACATATCCTTCATTCTCCTCTAGTAAGCTAATTTATTAGCTCTATTAATCTTTTAATTGTAGTACTATTGCTTATTAAAACAAAAGTTTAGAGAAACCTCAAGCAGTTAGGTTAGTGGATTAAAGAGGAAAAGTAATCCACCCTTATAATACCAACCATAGTCCAAAATAAAGGTGAAAATTTAGTTATATAGAATAGTTATAATAGATAAAAATAAGGTGAGGGATTATCCATAATGGAAACTAATACGATTCAGAAAATCGGACAAATCGGAGTGCCAGTTAAAAAGATAGAAAGAGCGATACATTTTTATAAGGATACACTTGGATTATCACTATTATTTAACACGGAGAATATGGCCTTTTTAGATTGTAATGGACTACGGATTTTGTTAAGCCTTCCTGAAAAAGAACAATTTACACATTCGAGTTCCGTCATTTACTTTAAAGTGGAACATATCCAGAAAACATATGATGAGTTATTACATAAGGATGTAAATTTTTTGGGTGAACCTCATGTTGTGGCAAAAATGGGAAATACTGAAACATGGATGGTATTTTTTCATGACACGGAAGGAAATACACATGCTTTCATGAGTGAAGTACTAATTTAACTTTATGATGAATACCAATCATGCTATAATGAGAAGCTTGATTCAAATGACGGAGAAATAGCCTCTGTCTTGGATAAATATGGAGGTCATTATATTGAATAAACGATGGACAATTGAGAAAATAAAAGAATTTATCGAGAAAAATTCCGAAAGTAAACTACTGTCGACAGAATATCACGGTTTTTCTCAGAAGTTACTTTTAAAATGTGCTTGTGGTACTAATTTCGAAAAAACATTTACGAAATTTAAAAATAATAATCAACGAAAATGTGAAGTGTGCCAACCACCAAAAGCATCTCGCTAATATATTTTATACAACGCCAATGCTAGTTGGCACTAATAACTAGCGTAAAAAGATACCTAATTTAAATAGTAGGTATCTTTTTCACGCTCTCTGACCAGCAACTTACTTCGACTTTGGAACTGCATTACATACATTTCATATTAGTAGCCTTTCTTATGTAACAGCTCTTCGTGCGTACCAGATTTCGATAATTTCTCCTTGAATAATAAACACCAACTATCCTATTTTACTTAGCATTTTCTTTTTTACTGTAATTTTCACTATAACATAATTGACCAATAATAAATCTACTTAATGTATCGTATTCATCCTTAGGAAATTCAACCTTTAATATATCTTCAACCTCATGCAAATTGAGCATTCCAGAAAGTACGAACAAATCTTGACCTATCTTCTTCACTTGACCTGAATCCATTTCAGGCTCATCGTATACATCAAAGATATTACCGACAATCTCTTAAATTAGATCCTCGATAGTCACAATTCCATCCGTGCCATTGGGATCAACACCAAACATACCTCCATAAAAATAACAAGCAGTTTATATAAATACTTTACTTTCTTTTACTATTGTTTGAAATAACAATTGTTTTATTCTTATCTATAATTGAGTTACCTTTTTACTTACCTACCTCTACGCTGCTCTCTTGTGATGGAGCGTTCGTTGTATCAGCTTTCTTTTCTTTGGAAAGAAACCAACCAAAAAGCGCAATTAGTAGAAGGATTACATAGAACGAAATTTTCCATTCAGGTGATTTTGCAAACCCTTCTGGCAAGATAGCTAATTCTGGGTGAGATAACGTATACACTAATAACTTTACACCAACCCATCCAACTATCGCGAATGCTGCAATTTCTAATCCTGGTCTCGTTTGTAGAAGTTTTACAAAATAGTTAGCCGCGAATCGCATAATTATTAACCCAATCAACCCCCCTGCAAATATAACGAGGAATTTCCCACCATCTAAGCCTCCAATTTCAGGAAGATTAGTGTTTGGAAGTGTAACAGCTAAAGCAACAGCTGCAAGAATAGAATCTACAGCAAAAGCTATATCTGCAAGCTCCACTTTAAAAACTGTTACCCAAAAACCTGACTTTTTCTTTTCCTTTTTTTCATTTACTTTATCTTTTTCTTTATTAACAATTAGTTTTCTAAATATGTGATTTGCCGCGATAAACAATAGGTAAAGTGCACCTATCGCTTGCACCTGCCACACATCCACAAGAAAAGATATCACAAATAGTGAACCAAAACGGAACACGAATGCTCCAGCTAGTCCGTAGAACAATGCCCTTCTACGCTGCTCTTCAGGAAGATGCCTCACCATAATAGCTAATACTAGTGCATTATCAGCTGCTAACAAACCTTCAATGGCTATTAATAATAGTAAAACCCATGCATACTCAAATAATATTGAAAAATCCACCTAAACAATGACCTCCTAGTTTTACTGTTATAATTTTGTTGTTTTGCTAGTTTTTATTGTTAATAGAATAACTTTGAATCACAGTTACGATACTATTTTGGAATCGAGGTGGATTCTTCTGGTCCTCACTTCCAGTTGATAGGAACTGAGTTTCCATCACGGTTCATAAAGTGAATGCGATGAATAAGTTTCTTACATATTGTTTCGTCAATTAAATTCGTTCTCCTTATAATGTAATAATTGTAAGAAATCGATTTTTTCTACACTAGAATACTTCCTCTCTGTTTTTATGTTATTTTTTGTATCTTGGGCGACACTTTCTCTTGTTTTAGTAAGGAAATATATTTTTATATTTTTCACCAAAAACTTAACAGCCTCTATTGCTTTTTTTATTTTTGACCAACATACTTTTCTTCTAAGCGTTTTTCAATTTTCTCCATTTGTTCACGGTCTTTTAGTAACTCTTCTTTGTTTTCCTTCATTAACTCTGAAAAAGAAAGTTTTACTTTTTTCAATATTTATCAACCTCTCGTTTAATTAGTCTAACTAGTTTTCTGATTTTCTTTAGAGAATCAACCTTATTTCTTTCATACGTTTGCTCCTTAATATATAAATAAAAAAACCTTTACCAAAACACGGTAAAGGTTTTTTATGCAAAAAAGACCTCTACCAATAGGTAAAGGTCTTGCTAACAACTGTTATGTTGCCAACAAAGCCGAGAGTGGTAAAACTCCGAGATGACGACTTTGCTGTAAAAGCTACTCCCCTTTAGGGAACCAATATTAATCTAAATTAAAGATATAGTAATTTTACAAAGCTGTCAACATATTTTTATATACTATATTAATTTACTTTCCAGTACTGTTTTGAATTTATATATAGTCGTATTAACGATATGCTCTAGTGTGACAGGAGCGTTTTCAAAGCCGTAAGCCATTAATTTTCTTGTCTCTACAAACCGTTGATCGGTCGTAGATGTGCCCATGATAACAGAAACAATTCGTTTATCTCCTTGTTTAGCTGTCCCTGCAAAACAGTACCCTGCTTCCCCGGTGTAACCTGTCTTTAATCCGTCAAGGCCGTCAAAAAGTATTTTCGGATTATCCGATAACAGCATGGCGTTTGTCGTTGTAATATATGTATTGTGATAACTTAATTGGTAGTTTGACAGTTGGGTAATCTCTAAAACCTCTGGAAAACGGTCCAACAGTTGAATAGAAAGGCTAGCTACATCATGAGCGGTCATCGTCGACTGTTGACTTATCTCATTCGGTAGTCCCGTTGCGTTCACAAAATTGGTTTCATCAGAAAGCCCTAACGACCGTGCTTTTTCATTCATAAGCTTCGTAAACTCTTCTTCGCTACCAGCAATATGTTCTGCAAGAAGTACTGTTGCATTATTAGCAGAAGGCATCACCATTGCGTAAAAGAGATCCTGAACAGAAATACGTTCCCCTTCCATTAACGGAATAGAAGCGCCTCCAGTAGATGCAGCCGTTTCACTTATGACGACATATTCATCCCAAGAAACATTGCCTCGTTCAATTTCTTCTAAAATGATATATTCAGTCATTAATTTAGACATGCTTGCTGGTGCTAACGGCACGTTTTCATTTTTTGAATAAAGCACATCCCCGCTCGTTGCATCCATCACAATGGCCGCACTCGCGTCAACGATCGGTTCATTCATAAATAATAATGGATTTAAAGCAAACATACTAAATAAAGCGGCTAACATTACAGGAAGTATGTAAACTTTATTTTTCTTTGTTTTGCTCATTGTTTTCCTCCAACATCTCTTTTGTAAACTTAACCAGTTGCTTTATGTGTAAAGCTATTAAGCATACAAAACCATCCTTTTTCATCATCTACAATTTTAGAAATTTTATTCATAGTAGATACTTTCTTTATTGAGACGGTGGAAAGCGAGAGAAGGTTCTTTATAGACAAAAAAAGCCATATTAGTTATGACTTTTGTTTAATTTTTATTATTTAAATACTTTTTTATCGCTCTTTCTCTATCTTTAAACATAAGATACAAACCTGCTTTTATAAGCCAAGGTGGAAGTTGGCTTTGAAACTCGAGTATATCCATCATAATTGTCTCGTCTTCCGACTTAGCAATAAACTGATGACGATGTTTCCATGCACTAAAAGGAAATGGTGGCTTGACGATTGTATCTTCAAACCATTCTTTTTCTCTCCATTCCGAAATGTAGGAGTCCCATGATGTTTTCCATATTCCAAAATGTAATTGCAATCTCATCGTTTTCCCTACCTCCACTACAGAAGAACCTTGAATGTTTACTTTTGGATAAGACGTAATGCGCGCTAGATTCTCCGTTGTTTGGAAAAAGTCCCAAACTGCATCGATGGGAACTTCTAATATTGTTTGGTTAGTGAAGACTCCTCGGAACCTCATCATATATATCGCCCCTAAAATTATTCTTCTTCGTACTCCCACAATCCAAGCTTTCCTTTTGCAGGAATAAAAGAATCTAACGTTCTCATACCCTCTATGACCCATACATAACCATTTTCGGGATAGTCTCCCAGGAAAAAATCATTCCCTGAAACTTCCCTTCCATCTTCAAGAATCGCACTCGTTTGATGGTTTTCCACTACCTTTAAACAATCGATAAGATTACAAACTGCAATAATTTTACCAGTTGGTAGACCTTCAACTGTATAACCATGCTTATAAAGCAATGCTTGTATTGCACGATGACTACATACTGCTTTGTTTATTTTTTTACTTGTATGTATGGCGAGTGGCCCTCTGTAGTTCGTTTTCCAACTTCTCGTTTCATATTGAGCTTCTCGAAGGACAAAAAGGCTTGCCCACGGCTGAATCATTGATAGTACTTTCACTTCTAAACCTCCAAAAGCTATTTTTCATTAGCTTTTCCCTGCTATTGTACAATATGATGTGAATTAATCTAAGCCTTAAGCTTAACAAACAGTCGAATGTTGCTTTATAACTGAGTGCACAATATGAATAGAATCCCATTCTCCTTGAGAGAAACGCATGATCGGGTATTTTTTTGGAAAGAGCTGGCTTTTTATTTCTTCTGAAGACAATCCTTCTTTATGCATTTTTAAAATATTACCTTGGAGATCTAACAAATAATTTAGCTTTCTTTGTAGAGCAATGCGTCCATTTTTCAAGTGGCCTGCATGGCTGCAAAACACTTCATCAAACTCGTAGGTTAATACCCTTTCCAACGATTCGATAATCATCGGAATGCTTTCCTCTCGAAGCACTACTTTCGTTTTTTCTTGACAATATAGGTCTCCTGTAAAAAGCTGCCCAGTTTCGCGATTTAAAAACGAAAGGTGATCTTTAGCGTGGCCTGGAGTTTCGATAACACTCCAAGTGGCATTCCGCGAATGAAACGTATCACCAATTCGGTGTGCATGGAACGGTTTACGCTTTCCCCAAAACAATTGTCGATAAAGCGGATAGTCTGCTTTTTCCTTGCATGATGCTATTAATTCCTTACTCATATAAAGAGGGAGCTTCATTTCTTTTTGTAAATACGCTGCACACCCTGTATGATCTTCATGATAGTGCGTTATCATTACTTGATCGATCGATAAGTTTTCAAAAAAGGGGATAAAAAATTTCTCTAGAGACCTCGCACCGGTATCAATTAACACTCCGTCAGTACAAAAGCTATGAACGTTAAGCTTTACACCTTGAAAAGCGATTGTTCCATTTCCCATCTGAACTCCATTTAGAGTTTTCTGAGTAAAATCCTTTTTAAATAACAATGTTCACTCCCCTTGCTTTCTTTTTTATTATCATAACACGTAGTGAGTGAATATTCATTCACTATTTTAAAGGAAACTTCTTGGGTTACAAAACTATCTATTAACTACATCTGATGATTAAATAAGTAAATTCGACATCTTGTAAAGTAATTTTTGAAACCTGTAAAATCACAAAAATATTCTATGAACAATAACTTAAAGAACAAATTTGGGATAAATGTCGGTTCTTTTATTGGGTGTAATAGGAGACAGGGCAGTTTAGGCGCTGGTACAAGTCAATTCATTTTACACAAATTTCAAAGGCGGTACCTTTTTTGAGATAGCCGCCCACTGATTCTTATATTAGCATTTAGGGAAACTGCATCCTACAATGATTAGTAATATAAACAACACAACAATTAGCAAAAACCCGTGCCCATACCCACAAGCTGGAGCAACAGGGCCACATCCATATCCGTAAGCTGGTGCTGCATAAGGAACATCCATTACACCTGCAACCATCGGCGGTACATTTGGTGGCATATTTGCGCCTGCCACCATAGGCGGTACATTATTAGCATACATATCTCAGTACTCCTTTTCGGTTTAGTATATTTACACTACATTATACTCACCTAGTTGGAATAGGGACCTGTTTGCCTAATAAATGGGTAAACGCCCTTGGTGGACAAGGAAGGTCAAGAATCAAGTCTTGTAAATGTTAATAAACCTAATAAAGACTTTTCTTTCGAATTTCAAAAAACTACTTAAAATTATCTCTTATTAGACATATTTTCTATTAGATTTGTACACTACTATATTTGTAAAGAAGGTTTGACAATTAATTGAATATTATATAAACTTTACTTGTAATTACTAAATAGACAAAGGGGGATTTAGTGTGAAAAAACAAAAGTCTATATTATTACTTTTAGTGTTGTTTATTTTTTCGTTGTTTTTAACAGCATGTGGTGGTAGTAACACTTCGAGTAGTGATGAAGGTGGAGACAATCCTGAATATTTAAGTATGTTAACTGGTGGTACTAGTGGTACATACTACCCATTAGGTGGAGCAATGGCAACAATTATTACTGATGAAACTGGAGTTCAAACAGACGCAGTTTCTTCCAATGCTTCTGCGGATAACGTAGTTGCGCTACAACAAGGAGATGCTGAGCTAGCATTTGTACAAACTGATGTTGTTTCATATGCAGTTGAAGGGGTAAATGCATTTGAAGGAAAAGCAGTCGATAATGTTCTAGCAATCGGATCTCTTTATCCAGAAACAGTACAAATTGTTACAAGAGCTGATTCCGGAATTACTAGTGTAGAAGATTTAAAAGGTAAATCGGTTTCTGTTGGTGCACCAGGATCAGGAACATATATGAACGCTACTCAAATTTTAGAAGTTCATGGCTTATCTATAGATGATATTAATGCACAAAATTTAGACTTCGGTGAATCTACAGGTGGAATTCAAGATGGGCGTATTGATGCAGCTTTCATTACTGCAGGTACTCCAACAGGTGCTGTTGAAGGTTTATCAGCTACTACACCTGTTTCTATTATTGGTATCTCAAAAGAAAAAGTTGACGAATTAATTTCAAAATATCCTTTCTATGCATCAGATGTTATCGCAGCTGGAACATATGGAATGAAAGATGAAGTTCAAACAGTCGCAGTTCTTGCAATGTTAGCAGTAACAGATAGCCTATCTGAAGAATTAGTTTATAATATTACGAAAGCTATCTATGAAAATACTGATAAAATTGCTCATGCAAAAAGTGAATTCATTTCCAAAGATACAGCTTTAAATGGAATTGGCATCGATTTACACCCTGGTGCTGAAAAGTACTTTAAAGAAGTTGGAGTAATAAAGGAATAGTAAAAGAGAGAAGGCCGGCACAACCCTACTTGTTTGTGCTTTCGGCCTTTCTTTTTTATCATATAATCCAAATTAAATGAATGATAAATGTGCATCAAAGATAACCTATTTTAAAAACTCTTATAATTGGTAGGTTCTACTATGAAATTTCTCAAACAAAATAGGTCATTATATATTATCTGTTTCACTATTTTCATTATGGGGGGTATATTTGTTTATCCCTTTCGGACTGCTTTAGTATTTCACTTTGAAAACACGAATCGAATTCAAGCAATTCTTCCAATTAATAAAGGGGAAGAGTTTACCATTATTTTTACTCATTCTATTCATTTAACCGATGTAACAGAAAAATACAGAGTTCTACCCAACCTTAATATACTTCAATATGAAATAGTTTATGAACAGTTTGGTATAGGAATGCCTTCTAACGCAAACGAGGAAGAGCTGTTTGTATATGAAAATGGTAAATATCATATAAAAAATATGAATAATATTTTCCCCTCTATGAATATACGAAATGGTAAAACTATATCCGAGCATCGTCTTGTATGGGACAATGGTAAAAAAATGGTCGAATTTAACGATTATTTTGAACCAGGTGCGTGGTATAAAGTTGAAATGAAAAAACTTACCGTTTGGCAATATTTGAAAGGAGTTAAGATACATGAGTGAAAAAGCTACAAATGATAAACAATTAACACCAGAAGAACATGAAGAATTACTAAAAAAGTATGACGCTGAATCTAACACTCGTAAATTAACTGGTTATTCTGCTAAAGTTGTTTTTATATTACTACTTTCGTTCTCTTTATTCCAGTTATATACAGGTATTTTCGGTCAATTCACTGCCTATATTCAACGAACTGTTCATTTGGGTTTTGCACTAACAGCGATTTTCTTATTATTTCCGGCAATTAAAGGTCGGGTGAAAAATAAGGTAGCTTGGTATGACTATATTCTAATCCTATTAACAATTATAGTTTGTTCTTACTGGCCATTAAATTACGACTCACTCGTCCAGCAAATTGGTAGGATTTCTACTGAACAGCTTGTAATCGGTAGTATCGCAATCTTGCTAGTTTTAGAGGCTGCAAGAAGAGCAGTTGGTATTCCTATTACAATTATAGCAGTAGTATTTTTAGCGTATGGCTATTTCGGCCCTTATATGCCTGGTATGCTTGCTCATCGCGGGCTTAATTTACACCAATTAGTACAATCTATGTTCTTTACTACAGAAGGGATACTTGGTACACCGTTACAGGTTTCATCCACCTTTATCTTTCTCTTCCTTTTATTTGGGGCATTTCTCGTCCAAACTGGTGTAGGTAACTATTTTAATGATTTAGCTATTTCAATAGCAGGTCGTCGTATCGGTGGACCAGCCAAAGTAGCGATTTTCTCAAGTGCATTGCAAGGGACTATTTCAGGAAGCTCCGTTGCCAATACCGTAACGACAGGTTCCTATACAATTCCATTAATGAAACGTCTCGGGTATCACAAAAATTTTGCTGGTGCTGTCGAAGCAGCTGCCTCAACTGGTGGTCAAATCATGCCACCAATAATGGGTGCTGCTGCTTTTCTAATGATTGAATTTGCGGGTGTACCTTATTGGGATATAGCAAAAGCTGCTGTTATTCCGGCAATTCTATATTTTTCAGGCATTTGGATTATGACCCATTTTGAAGCAAAAAAATTAGGTTTGCTTGGATTACCGAAAGAAGAGATTCCACCGAAAAAAGAAGTATTAAAGAAAATTCACCTTTTACTTCCGATCGTTGTAATCGTTGTTCTACTTTTCCAAGGAATGAGTATTGAGCGAACAGCATTATATGGAATTTTAAGTGCTATTTTAGTCAGTTTAATTAGAAAAGATACAAGAATTACTCCATCTAAGATTCTTTTCGCTTTAACTTCTGGTGCACGTACTGCGTTAGGAGTTGCTGCAGCAACTGCATGTGCTGGTTTAATCGTTGGTATTGTGACAAAAACAGGATTAGGCCTAAAGTTAGGTAATGGACTAGTTGGTATTGCATCTTCTATCACTTCTACACCAAGTTTATTATTGTTTTTAACATTATTTTTCACAATGATTACATCTATCATACTAGGTATTGGTTCACCAACAACTGCTAACTATATTATTACTTCTACGATTGCCCTCCCGGCAATTATTGCACTAAATGGGCAATTAGAAGTTGCTATTCCAGTTTTAGCTGCCCATATGTTTGTATTTTATTTTGGTATTGTTGCAGATATTACACCTCCAGTAGCACTTGCAGCCTTTGCAGCAACTGGTATATCAAAAGGTGACCCTATTCGAACGGGAGTAAATGCTTCAAAACTAGCGATAGCAGCATTTATCATTCCATACATGTTCGTGTTTCAACCTCAATTACTATTAATTGACACAACCTTCTTAGAAGTATCCTGGACCCTTTTTACTGCTATTATTGGGATGATTTCTATAGGTGCTGGATTAATTGGTTTCTGGTATAGAAAAATAAATTGGATAGAAAGAATTGTCACTATATTAGCTGGATTACTATTGATTTATCCGGAATCGTATACCGACACAATTGGATTAATCACTTTTATAGTATTACTTGCTTTCCAGTTACTTCATGTTCGCCGTAATAAAATGAATACCTCTGAAGTGAAAGATGTTAGTCTCTAGCATCGCTAAAGGGAGAAACGCATTGTTGAAAATGCGTTTCTTTTATTTTTACCACTTTTCTCAAGGTAGACATAAATTTGCACGTTCACTCATGTGTGACATTTAATTAGAATTCGATCCATTTACTTGTTTACAATAATGCTCATACTGTACAGACGATATCGAACAAAGATTATGATGCACAACCACTTTTGGCTTTTTATGAGCAATACGACTGCCTTGTAAGGTGAAAAGCTTATGCATCGTTGAAGACGAAATTCTTGTAACTATATTAGCTAAGTAAGCAGGCTGCGTGCTTCCTGGAAAACGTTGTGTATTTAAAAAATTTATAATCTGATCTGCAGTCATGATTCCAAACCCGTGACCGAAATATGTCCCATCACTTAATACAACCGCATTCAAACCTCTAAACCACGATACATTCGGATGAAACTCTGGATTATTGAAATACACAACATCTCCAGGTAGAAAATAATTCAGGTAAGATGAGTGTAATTCTAAGTCCGGGTCTGTATGCCAGCTATACAAGTAAAGGTTCTGAAAAAGAATATCAAAATTCGGTGACCCTATACTTTTCAAAACTGCATGATAATAGACAATTACCATTGCGGTTGCACATTCAAATGCGTAAAGAGAACCGTTACGATAAATATCTAAAACTGCTTCTGAAGGTCTTACACCTGGCCTTAATAAAAACCCTCCGGCATTGGTCAAATTCCAGTATGCAGGATTACAACGAGCGGTTTCAAAAATAGTAAACGCAGCCTTACTATCGCTCATCTCTCGTGCGCTATCCATAATATTTTTACGCATGTTGAGTTCAAACCGAAGTTCGTTCATCGTTCGGTAAGAAAATGTTTCAGGTGCATTCAACATTTGTTGAATAATTATGCTTTCATCCGCTCCAAACTCGGCTACACTTTCTGCAGTTAAAGGTCTTCCAGCTACTTGTATCATGCTATTCCCCATTTCGTTTGAGTAGATAAGTAGAATTTTCCACTCCATTGTTTTTACACTTTTCCCGATTGCGCTAAATTGTCTATATATTGATGTATATGTGGGCTAGGAGAGATAATTGCTTGTGGTTTAGGAATGGAGGGGTGTGGCTAACAGAAAAAGGCGTTTGCTAGTATATAGCGAACACCTTTTTGCCCTTCAATAATTTCTATATAATTATAAAATTTCCAAAAAAAGTGTGGACGAGGGATGATGTGACCCCCAAAAGTTAGAGTTTTTATTATGCAGCTAATTGGCTGGTATGGATGCGGAATTGAACCGGACTCATGCCATCCAATTTTTGCTTAATGCGTTTATTGTTATAGTAATCTATATATATATCAATCTTCTCTTTTAATACTTCAAACGAACACAACGGCTCTCCGTGATACATTTCTTGTTTTAGTATGCCAAAGAAGTTCTCCATTGGAGAATTATCCAAACAATTCCCTTTTCGAGACATACTTTGAAATATCTTATTTTCTTTTAGTGTTTTAACCCACTTTTTGTGTTGATATTGACATCCTTGATCAGAGTGAATAGTAGTTCGATACTTTGAATCTTTTACTATGTTTATTGCCTTCAAAAGAGGCTTCAACGTAAGGTCTAATGTTGGACTAGCTCCTATCTCGTAGGAGAGAATTTCCCCATTAAATAAGTCCATGATAGGGCTAAGATAAAGTTTAACACCATTCGTACATTTAAATTCCGTAATATCAGTAGCCAATTTTTGATGGCATACACTTGTTTTAAATCGTCGATTTAAACGATTTTTAGCTATCTTTCCTACATTGCCTTTGTAGGAGTTATACTTTCTAGTTTTTCTACTAAATTTTATACACTTAATCCCTAACTTGTTCATGATACGCTGTACAGCCTTATGATTAACCTTATATCCTTTGTTACGTAACTCTAATCGAACACGACGGTACCCAAAATTACCCCCATGCTCATTGAATATGGACAGAATCAAATCCTCTAGTTCCTGCTTTGGATTTTCCTTTTCCATTGCTTTTATATGATAATGGTAAGTGGATTCTGGAATACCCACTACTACTAAAACATCTTTTAATTTGAAGGTTTCTTTGAGTTCGAATGATAACGCTGCTTGTGCTTTTCGAGATAGCCTTCCGGATCCATCTGAAAAGCTCTTAACTTTTTTAGATATTCTACCTCTAAGCGCAGTAGTTCGTTCTCTCTTTCTAACCTTTGTTCATTCGTCATTTCTTCTTGTTTTTTCTTATTTTTAGACATGGGAGGCCGTCCTTTTTGTTTATTCAGGCCTTCCAATCCACCTCCAACAGTGACAGCTCTCATCCACCTAGATACGGTAGTTGAATTAGTTATACCAAAGTGAAGGGCGGTTTCCATAGCTGAAGAACCTGTTCTCTTCATAAAGCTTAATACATCTAGCTTGAATTGAACAGTATATGTTTCTGTGCTCCTTCTATTTTCTAAACCTTTTTCACCAAATTTCTCATAGGCCTTTATCCATCTATGGATCAATGATTTTGATTGAATGCCATACTTATTTGCCAGAGGGCGCAATCCGAGTTTTCCTTCTTGATACTCCTTAACCACCATTATCTTTAAATCTTCACTATATTTCCTAGTCAACTGACTCACCCCAAAGGTTAGATTTTGACTCTAACTTTTGGGGTTCACCACAGGACCTGTCCCCATGTCCACGCTGTCCATTATTTTGATAGATTTAATGCAGTTTTTGATACGTAGAAGTCTTTTGAGTTATAGACTGTTACGCCATCAAGTGTTTTAACGTATGATTTGTTATTTTGTGTAACGTAGGCAATGTTTTTATTAACAGGTAGTTCTATTTTAATTTTTTGTTTTTCTGCAATAAATACTGGGTTGTTTTCATCTGTTACATCGATACGAGTTGTATATCCTTTGTTCTCAAAGGACTCTCTTGCATTAACAAAAAGCTTGTCCGTTGTTTTATCTAAATCAACCCCTAAAAATTTAGCCATTGTTTTTGCAAGGTCGGTGTTATCTACTAAGCCAAACGGTTTAGATGGACCATATGCGTAAAGAAAAACGTCTTCCCCTGTATGTCCACCAGTTGAAAATCCAATGTTCGCGCGATCCGCTAGCATTTTCATCATATCAGCTTGTAAAGTTTTAGACGTTTTTAAATTTTCAATTTCTGTTGCTGTTAAATTGTCCAATCCATACAATTCTGCTACTTCTTTCATATTTGAGCGATCGGATTTTAATTGCCTTAATGCACCTTCAATCGTCATCGATGCTTTCTTTAACGGATCAATATATGCAGAAACTGGAATTTCTGGATAGTTAGAGTTTGTATTTACGTTCCCCATCGTAATTCCACTGTTTCCGTGGTCACTTACTGCGATTACCATTGTATTTCCATCTTTTTTAGCAAAGTCTAGTGCTTCTTTTACCGCGTCATCAAAAGCTAGAACATCACTTAAAATACCGATTGTATCATTGGCATGAGCTGCCCAGTCTACCTTACTTCCCTCTACAAATAGGAAGAAGCCCTTTTCATTTTGAGATAGAGTGTCAATCGCTTTTTTCGTCATTTCCGCAAGCGATGGTTCATTATTGTTTGTAGCCTGACGATCAAAGTCGTAAGCTAAAGCAGAAGGAGCAAATGACCCCCAAATTTTATTTGAATTTGTATTTAAAAGTTCATCACGTGATTCAACGAAGTCATATCCTTTATTTTCAAGTACTTCAATTAAATTTTCACCATCCACACGAGCATTTCTAGTTGTGCCTGGTTGTAGAGCTTCTTTTCCCCCACCTAGAACAACATCAATTTCTTGATACACCTGTTGCTCCGCTATATCTTGGTAGTTACTTCGATGTGTTGCGTGAGAAGAGAATCCTGCTGGAGTTGCATGTTGAATTTCAGAAGTAGAAATGATACCTGTTGACTTTCCTAATAATTTTGCCCCTTCTAATACATTCGCAACTGGCTTATAGGCATCTTCAGGGTCAACAGCGTCTACTCCAGGTGTATTTACTACTTCAGGAAGTAGCCCAATGACCTTATCATTACTTTTATATCCTGTTGCCAAAGCCGTTGCAGCTGGTGCTGAATCCGTAATCGCTGCTTCAGCAGAATGAGTACGCACTCCTCCAACAACAATTTCATCCATGGCAAGGTCCTCACCTTTATACCATCTTGCTAGAGTAGTAGCCCCTGCACTAGTTCCATCCATCACCATCATAATGACATTCGTTGGTTCATTCTTCTTACCCTTAGCTTCCGGAAAACTATTGTACCCAGTAAAGCCTAAAGTAGAAATAGTTACAGCTGTAGCCATTGAAATAATAGCTAATTTTTTACTCAAAATGCGTCTCATTTAACAATCTCCTCTCTTAGTAAAACTATTAAACTCGCATTTATCATAAAAGAAAACTATTAAACCTTGATGGGTATTAAGTAAAGAATATGTAAATTATCGTTTTTTTCCTTGTAACAAAAGAGGAACTGTGATAAAATGACTAGTTTTTAAAACTATGGATTAGTATGTAAGAACTAGCTATAGGGATAAAGGTGGACGGAGGGACAGTCCCTCGTCCACACATTTTTTGGAAAACTATTTCGCATTTCGGAACTTTTTTATATATAATTCGTAATAGAAATATGGGGGGATTAATAATGAAAAAGTTTCTTACGTTTAACAAAGCTCGAATAGTTACGCCATTGCTTTTATTTGGAATAATGTTATTTATGGCTAGTTGCTCTTCATCCGCTACTCAAGAAAAACATATTGAAGCCATCTCTACAGTTCTAAAACATCAACTAAATGGGCCAGACCTTGAAGTTATTGAGTGGGAAGATCCAGCTAAGATTGAAAGCTATTACGAGAATCTTTATAAGTCTTATTTCACTGAAGAGATGTATACGAGCTTTATTTCAACCTACGCTTTTCATTATCATTTAACGGCGTATAATGGAGGTTATGAAATGAAGGTAGATCACATCGAAGTGGATAGTAGCGAAACTACAGAAGGAACCTATGATTTTAAAGCCACTCTGTTAACCGAAAAAGAAGGAAGCGAACAACAAACAGCAGAAGTTTCTGGTAGAGTTACCTTCAACTCTGATGACAAAATAACTAGTATAAGGTATTTAGATGAAAGTGGGTTATAATTTGTGGACGGATGGATGACCATCCGTAAATTTACAAAAACCATTCGTATTAATTTACGAATGGTTTGTTTAAGATCAAATAAAATTCTTATCACACAGGTCCCTCATCCATTTAAACATCAACTAGACTATCCACTTGAAAAACAGGCAACTTAATAAAGAAGGTTGATCCTTTACCATGTTCACTTTCCACCCAAATTTCACCGTTGTGTAATAGTATTATTTCTCTACTTATAGCTAATCCTAGCCCATTACCCTCACTTGATTTGGAAAAATTCCGATCAAATATATAAGGGATATCTTCTACTTGTATTCCTTCTCCGCTATCTTGGATGGATATGTATGCCTCTTCCAAGTCTTTATTAAAATGAAGACTAATAGAAATCTCTCCTATTTTCGTGTGCTTCATCGCGTTTGTAATAATATTGGAAAATACTTGGTTAAATCTTTTCACATCTACTTGAACCATTGGGTAATGCTCCAGGCCAATATCTTCAATCGTGACTGTATAATTTAATCCATTTCTAATCACATCATATTCAAATTGTTCACTATATCGCTTAATCAAACGGTCAATCGGCACGAAATCAAACGAAAAATGGGTTTGTCCAGATTCAAGCTGAGCAAGTTCAAATATGTCATTAATCATCATATTCAAGCCATCTACTCGCTGTAAACACTTTCTTAAAATAGCATCTCGTTCCTCTTCAGAATCGATTAACTTATCTAATATTGCTTGTATATACCCGCTTACAGAAGCAATAGGTGCCCGCAAATCATGAGATATATTAGAAAATAAGTGGCGCCTTTCTCCTTCAGACTTTTCAAGCTCAATATTCATTTGTTCCAAGTGCTTATTAGCGTATTCAAGCTCCTTTGTGCGATCTTTTACCTTCTCTTCTAACTTTCCATATAGCTCGGCATTTTCAATCGAAATAGCTACTTGAGTTGAAAGAAACGATAAAAATTTAATTCTATCTTCCGTAAATACATGGGTTGTTCGATTATTTTCTAAATATAGTATACTAGTTAATTTTCCTTTAAATATAGCTGGTAAACATAAAATCGACTTCACATTATTTTTAACTACATATGGGTCTTCAACAAAAATCCCTTCTATCTTAGCATCGTTTAACACAACCGCTTCCTGGCTTTTCGCAACGTAACGAACAATTTTTTCAGAAAAGATGTTAGAATCTTCCACCGGTTGAAACGATAATTCCTCTATTTGCCCATCAATGTTAGCTATAGCAACGACTAGTAATTCAGCATCTCTGACAAGTACAAGCACTCCCCTCTCTGCTCCAGCATTTCTCATCGTTATATCCATTAATTTATGGACTAATCGTTCTTGAATAATTTCACTTGATATCGCTTGAGAAGCTTGGAAGCTGGCTTTCATATCAAATTCGAAGAGAGATGACTGAGACCCTCTTTCATTGGAAACGTTCATAATATAACTTGCATATCCCTCCCGTAATTTCCTTGCTTTTGCATAGGCACCCCACTTAATATAAGTACGATATGCTTCTGTCAAATAAGCACTTGCTACACTTTCTAAACCTCTTGAAATATAATAGTAGCCTGCAAGCTCATTACTTATTGCCACATCTTGAATAAAATTGTTTTCCTTTGCAAGCTGGATAGCGTCATCATAGTTTGTAATTGCACCATTATGCTTTCCTTCTATCCTTGCTATTTCAGCAATTAAGAGCTTCCATTTATGCTGGTAATTTTCTGGACAAAGCTTTGCCCAATCTTTCAGCTTTTTTGCATTCTTTTTTAATTTTCGATACAGTACTTTTTGTTCAAAAAGAGAAACATCATCATAAAACCTAGAAGCCCAAAGTGCATCATAAAAATAGTATTCAGAGATAATAACGAGTGTTAAACGATTACTTACTAATGGTTCTAAATGGTCGATCACTACTTTCGCGAATTCTTTCTGATTAAACAAATAAGACAGCTGTAATCTTATCGTGTAGTGAATAATTTTCGCAGAATCATCGTCTAATATTTGTTCAAAGTCCCAATTCATTGTTGCTTGTTCATTCTGGAGTACCTCAATCCATTGAACAAACTCATTTAAAAAACCTTTCGAAATAACGTAACGAATTTTATCAATAAATTTGAGTTGATTTTTAATACCGGTAAGCACGTCATATAAATACTCCCCCATCATGAAAAGGGTTATAGAAATAAATGAACTGTTCGCCCCCGCTAGGTGGATGTTTCCTGCATCTATACAATATTGCTGAGACTGCTTTAAATAGTTAAAATTACGTTTTAGTGGATGCTTCCAATGATTGATAAAACTGCCAAAGACAAAATAGGTTCTACCTTTTAATCCGATATTTCCACTTCTTTCCGCTACTTCAATTGCTAGCTTGCCAAACTCATAGCTTTTATGAAAATCATTAAACCCTGCACTTAAAATAAGCGCATAATTATTAAATACTAGTGATGTTATATCCGTCATGCCATGTTTTAAAGAAAAACGTAATGCTCTTACCATTAGTATCGTTGCAAGATTTTGATCGACATGAAAGGCTGGTGCATTCATCGTAATCATCGTATTTAATAATAAAATTTTTTCTTGATCTTCTAACGTAGGAAGCTTCATTAGATCTTTTGTGTTTTTCTTACGTAAGGCTATTTTTGCCTGTAATATCTCTACCGCAATTAACGCTTTACTTGGTTTTCTGTGAATCTTCCATCCAAACATTCTTAATCCAGCAATTCCAGATTGTACAGCCTCTCCCACCCGATGGACATGAGTGTAGAGTACTACCTTTAAATTATAGATGGATAATTTTTCGTGATTAGTTCGTACATTTTCTAATACTTGATTCAACGTCCATTCTGCTTCCTCAAACTTACTATTTAAATAACAACATTCCCCAAGTCCTGTCATTAGCTGTTTCGTTAAACTATAATGCGTATCCCATCTTGCACCAAACATTTCGTAAGCAGTTTGAAAATACTCTAGAGATTCTTTAAAGGCAGCTGATTCTTTCGCCTGTTCACCGGCTTTTACATTCCATTGAACGAGTGCAAGTTGTTCTTCATCCTTTAAATAGCTTCTACAAATATTCAAATGATTGACCATGTCAAATAAATGATGATCCTCTGCACTTAAAATCATGAGCAGCCTACCTATCTTAAGGTGCGTCTGTTCTTTTTCTTCTTTTGTCATGAGAGAGTATACTGCTTGTTGCACCCGGTCATGTAAAAATCTATATGTAGGTGGCTGATCCACAATATGTGGGGCTCCATCCGGATATATCCATTTGTAGATGGAGTCCTCCGGTAAAATTAACCCTGCTTCCAGAGACCTCCACAAAATTCCCCCTGTTGTAGCAAGATCTTTTTCGCAAATAGTGGACAATGTTTTTAAGTCGAATTCATTGCCAATACATGAAGCCTTCTTTAATAACTCTTGAGTTTCCAAAGGTAGCTGTTGAACTCGTTTAATCATTAGATCGATAATATTTTCCTTTTCTAGCGTTGTTTGAATTCTGTCAAAGCGGATGCTCCATTTCCCTAATTCTTCGTCAAACATAATCGATTCGTCATTGTAAAGGGATTGAAACAACTGCATTATGAAGAATGGGTTTCCTTGAGTAAGCTTGAACATAACATGAGCTAGTTGTCTCGTTTCTAAACCATCATCCATCAGTGCCTCTTCTACCCATTGAAGTAATATCCTATCCTCTAACGGATTTAACGTAATTTCCGTAATAACAACACGTTCTTTCTTTAAATTGTTAATTGTTTCTGTAAATGGATGATCCATCCCAATTTCATTATGGCGATATGCTCCTATTAATAAAAAGTAACGACTATCTATATGTGTAAGCAAATACTCAATTAGCTCTAGTGATGCTGTATCTGCCCATTGTAAATCATCAAGAAATAGAACTAACGGATGCTCCTTTGTTGCAAATGCATTTACGAATTTTTGAAAAATCAAGTGAAACCTTAAATGCGCATCCTTATTTGCTAACGTATTTTCCTCTAAATTTTCCCCTGTTATCCATTTTAACTCAGGAATGATCGATGTAATGATTGATTCATTATTGGACAATTGGGCTTTGATACTTGTTTTCCAACTTTGAATACGTTCGTCACCTTCTGATAAAATTAGTCTCATTAACGATTTAAAAGCTTGCAGGATTGGTGAATATGGTTTTTGCCTTTGAAGCAAATCAAATTTACCCGAAATAAAATACCCTTTTTCTTTTACTAATGGAGTTTGTATCTCATGTACAAGAGCTGTTTTTCCTATTCCAGAGTGTCCCTTTATGAGGACTAATTCAGCATTGCCATTACTTACACGTTCAAACGCCTTAAGTAACAACTCTTTCTCCAAGTTTCTACCGTATAATTTGATTCCTGGTTCGAATGTTGCAGCTGGATCATGTTGCCCAAGCTGAAAAGGTGCCACATTGCCAAATAACTGAAGTTGGTCATTACTCTTTTTTAGATCCTCCCGTAAACCAAATGCGCTTTTATACCTGGTCTCCGGTGTTTTCGAAAGAAGTCTCATAATGATGTCAGAAATAATTTGAGGAACACTATCGTTTTTATCAATAGGATCGGAAGGTCTTTTTGCTAGATGTGCATGTAAAAGCTCCATAGGTTCTTCATAGGTAAAAGGCAGTTCTCCAGTGATCATTTCATACAATACAACACCTAAAGAATATAAATCCGCCCTATAGTCAACTGAGCGATTCATTCTTCCGGTTTGCTCTGGAGAAATGTATGGTAGCTGTCCTTCTATTTCATTTGGTGTTATATTATGACGTTGATTTTCCTTTTTTAATGTTGTTGCATAATAAAAACCTGTAAGCTTTATTTGGCCAGTTGTTCGATGAATAACGATGTTGTCTGGATTTATATTTTTGTGGATGATTTGTTCTTTATGTAGGTTGATAAGTGCAGCTGTTAATTTAATCGCAATAGAAAGGAATTTTGAAAGGTCTAGTTGTTTTTTATCTTTAAGCATTTCTCGTAAAGTTACTCCGGGAAAATACTCCAAAATGATATATGGTTCGTTCAAATGCTTTTCTAATTTTATTGGATTAATTATACCGTCCATCCTTAAATCTTTCGTAATGTGATATTCATGGATACGAGATGCGACTTCTTGAAGAGTATGAGTGGGCTGTTTTGCTGATTTTAGTAGTATGAGTTTATTTTCACGTGTAGCATATCCTTTATACATAATCGAGGTACTATTTTCTATTTCAATGTTAACGAGTTTATAATCTGGCAATACAGGTATTCTTCTCACTTGCCTCACCCTTTAGGAATTTTCTAATTTCTTTAACAAAACTTTAACAACCCTTATACGTAACTTATAGTTATTCGACTACTATATACGTATGCTTAACTCATGGAGGTTGGATGATGGACAATAATAGTATACATATTAGTATTGATTCTAGTCAGGAGCTAGATAGTGAATGGGTAACGTTAATATTAGAAGCGAGAGCTTTAGGCTTAACGATTGAAGAAATATATAATTTTTTAAAATGGCACGGTTACTCTTTATGACTAATGAATTTATAGCCCATTCCTCTAACTGTTACAATGTACATAGGTTTATCTGATACTGGTTCAATCTTCTTACGTAAATTACTAATATGCACCATAACTGTTCGATTATCACCGAGGCTTTCTTCACCCCAAATGAGTTCAAAAAGATCATCTACACTGTACACACGATTTGGATGTTCCGCTAATAAACATAGGAGCTGATATTCTTTTGCTGATAAAAGGACGGGTGATCCATTTGCCTTTACAACACAACTTCCTTTATCTATGTGTAGACCTGGGTATTCAATCACTTCGCTTGCCTTTTCCTCTTTTGAGCTAGTATGTCCAGCGATATGGCGATTACGGCGAAGATGACCTTGAACTTTCGCTATTACGAGAGCCGGACTAAATGGTTTTGTTACATAGTCATCGCCACCAATTTTATGTCCTAGTATTTTATCAATCTCATCTTCCTTCGAGCTTAAAAATAGGATTGGGATATTTGTCTTTTGACGTAATAAGCGGCACACTTCAAATCCATCCATTCCTGGCAGGACGACATCTAAAATAATAACGTCAGGCTTTTTCTCATCTAACAGCCGTAACGCTGTCGTACCATCTTCCGCATGAATGATATGGTAGCCTTCCTTTTGTAGATACATTTGTAAAATCTCTCTAATATCACTGTCATCCTCTACCAACATTACTTTTTCACCAGACATCTATTTCACCTCTTTTCCGATAGCTCTACAACACTACTACTCTATAAATTATACCATTATTAACCATTACTGGATAGAGGGTTTGACAGTGGTTCCTTGTTCACACATTTTTAGGAAAACAATGTATAGGATGGGCTAGTATCAATAATGGAGTTGATAAAAAAGACGAGAAGAAAGTACTCGTCTTTTTTCAAAAATAATCTTCATACCTTTTTTTACGGCGGCAGCTTTTACATCTTTTCGGGTGAACAAATCCTTTTTGTCTATATAACTTTTGCTCTTCTACCGTAAAGGTAAATCGATCACCGCACTCCCAACATTTCAATAGGAAATCTTGAGGAGCTAATCCCTCGAGGGCTTTATTAATAGATTCCACCCTTGTATTCATTGATTGTTGCTCTATTATTTCGTCTGATTCTAAAATTTTGATGGTTGACCGAATTTCTGCCCTAACTTTCTTATAATCAATCTTTTCCCACAATTCTAAGTAAGGAATGAACTGTTTATTCCCTGATTCTTTTATTTTATCAAGAAATAACAAGATCATTTCTCTGTTGCGGTCTTTTAAATAGCTCATTTCTGGGTCTATCTTTCCTTCATCCAACCACTGTTCCCATTCTATTAAAAATTCATCCGCTCGTTGGTCCGCTTCAATTTGCCATCCTCGATCGGTAAATACAATCATCGGTAATTTTCCACTATATTCAATAGCTAAGAAATCATAATCTATCATCCAATCGATTTTCTTCGTGATCTCTTCTAATGTTTCTGATCGAAATGCACCGTAGACCGGACACTTATCCAACTCTAACTCTAGTACCTTTTTTTCTCGTGACCCTTTTAAAATTTTGGCAAGGAGAGTCCTACCACCCCGTGCAATAATTTCATCTGCTGCCCTTAAGACTACTTTAATCTCCTCACTAGATAAGTGATTAATAGTTGCATTGTTCATAAGAATACTCCTTTCAGTATGGAATGGACCCTTCTACAACACATTCTTTCCTCTAGTAAGCTACAAAAATTGTATAAACTATTCGTATGGGATGAGGGACAGTTCCTATATAATAAGTGTCTGTGAATAACCTAATTTTTGAGTCTATGTTCTTCCCACCGTTTAAAGTTTTGAAAGTAAGTGTTACCACAATTTAACAAAACGGGGCAAGGGACCTCCATCCACGGTACCTGTCCCTCTTCCCTTTATTTTTTTAAGTTGCCGTTTATGAAGTTTTGGATGAATTCTATTTGGTCTTCGGTTGGGTTTATTTTTCGTACGTCTGTAAATTTTGCGACCGCTTTTTCCAGTGATGTTTCTTGGCCGACGATTTCACCGATGCTTGTTAGGTCCTCAAAAAAATTCCACATTTCTGCATGAGTTTTCGGATCTTGGTGACCAAGCACATACCAGTTCGTGTCGTATTTCTTTATTTTCTCTAAAAGCGTGTGAAGCTCATCCAAATTATAGCTCCATTCACCACTATAAAAATCTTGATAAACGCAATCTGCGAGAAACATTATTTTTTCATCAGGAATGTATATAATTGAAGAATCATGTGCGTGAACCCCTCCAACATGCTCTACTACACAAGTCACACCACCTAAATCCATTTCCACCTTATGATCAAATGTGATGTTGGGAGCCTGTAACTCTAAATGTTCCCTCGTTGGCATTTCGCGTTTAATCATATCGCTACAAAACTCAATTTCTTCACCTGTCTCCACCCGTGCATCTAGTGAAGCATCGTCCCAATCTAACGTTTTTAAATAATCTATTTTCTTTTTCGTTTCTTCATGACTAATCGTTAATAAGTCCATCGTTTTAATACCGAAAATATGGTCCCAATGCCAGTGCGTGATGACGACAAACTTAACTGGTGCTATATCCATTTTTTCTACTAAATTTAAAAAATCCCTTGCATGGGCAGGTGAATTTCCAGCATCAACAATAACGCTAAAATTATCTCCACAAACTAACCCTAGTGCTGGACGATCTGTTTCGGAATAATGCGGCATATAATAAACTCTATTGGATAGTTTTTTTAACATATAATTGACCTCATCTTCTATTACGTAATAAATTTCTAAGCTGTTGTTAATTGGCACATTCTATTTTTCAGCCTACTACCCTACTAAGAAAGTGTTCTAAAAATCGTGCCGCATCGACTTTCGTACAAACACGAATTTTCGGCTCATCTTCAGGATAACCGACTGTTCTTCCTACTTCTTCACCTTCTAATGTAACTTTAACGTTCATCGATTCCGCTGACACTAAACTTGCATCAATGGCTACTCCTACTGCGAGTGGGTCATGAAGGGCACAACCGCCAATTCCAGGATAATAGGATTCATAGTAATTTATGTAGAAATCCGTAATATCTGCAAAAAATTGAGCCGTTTCTTTTCCAGTAGCACGCCATTCAGCAAGCTTGGATTTTGGCAATAACGTCTGCAACGTTATATCTAGTCCTACTAGGGTGATGTTTAATCCGGAAGAGAATACATAGTCGGCTGCTTCTGGGTCAGCGATCATATTTGCCTCTGCAAAAGCATTTACATTTCCGGGTACTGTTACTGCTCCACCCATTATTATTACTTCTTTTATGAGGGGAATAATTTCTGGCGCTTTCTGTATAGCAAGTGCAACGTTCGTAAGCGGGCCAACAGCAATGATAGTTATTTCTTGCGGACGCTTTTTCACCTGTTCAATCATAAAATCAGGGGCAGATTGGCTTTCTGCTTTAGTAGTTGGGTGGTGTTGCAAGGAGTTGCCTAAGCCGTCCTCTCCATGAACATGTTTTGCCCATACCTTCTTCTCCCCACGAATGAACATTTGAGCAGCACCTTCGTAAACAGGAACGTGTTTCCCGACTTTTTCTAAAACAGCAAGTGTATTACGGGTCGCTTCATCTACTGGTACGTTTCCAAAACAGGTTGTAAAACCGAGCAGCTCCAATTCAGGGGAATGCAGTGCGTAGGACATTGCTAAAGCATCATCAATTCCAGTATCAACATCAAAAATAATTGGTTTCATATAGAGTCACTCCATTATTCTTCTCTCATTTTCGGACAGGAGCCCGAATCTATTTTTTCGTTTGTAATCTACTCAAAACTTGCTCCAATGAAGGCATACCAGTTTGAGCACCTTTTTTCTCAACAGCTAAAGAAGCACTTGCATTAGCGAATTTTACAGCTTCTTCAAGATTTTTTCCCTCTGTTAAGGAATAAGCTAAGCTCCCATTAAACGTATCACCTGCACCTGTTGTATCAACAGCTTTCGTTTTAAAGCCATTTATAAACACATGCTCTTCCCCATTATAAAAACGGGCACCTTTTTCACCTAACGTTACAATTAATTTGTTCGGATAACGTTCTAACGACTTTTCGATATCTTCGCCAAAAATGCTTTTACATTCGGATTCATTTGGTGTTAAATAGGTCGCTATATCGATAAACTTCTGCTTAAAATGATTCACTGGCGCTGGGTTTAAAACGACAGGGATGTGGTGTTCGTTGCATAGTTTCAATATCGAATGAACAGTTTCCGACGGTATTTCCAACTGTAGGACGACCATTTTGCTTTTAATAATTTCGTCTTTCATTTCGTCTATTTCTTTAGGAGTTAATCGATTATTGGCCCCGGGAACAACAATAATCCGATTATCTGCATCCGATACAATAATAGACGCAATGCCCGTTGTTTCATCAGGAAATAAAAATAAATGATCAGTTTTTATGTTTTCTTGTTTTAATGTAGCAAGCGCTATTTTGCCATACTCATCCGTACCACAAGCACCAATCATTTGTACTTCTCCTCCCAATCTTGCAGCCGCTACTGCTTGATTGGCCCCTTTTCCACCAGTAAATGTAGAAAAAGAAGTTCCTAACGTCGTTTCCCCTTTATCAGGAACGTGGTTCGTACCAACAACTAAATCCATATTAATACTACCAATAACGGTAATCACACTCTCACCTCATTTGGGACATAGGTGGGACATGGGGACAGGTCCCTCGTCCACACATTTTTTGGAAATTCCATTGGTTGTAGCTATTTTTTATAGAATTGACTACACTCTGTAGGCACTCTTATTTTGCAGTAGGTATTATTATTAGATACTAAGTCGTTTATTAGTATACCAAAAAATAAAGAGATTAGTTCTTCAATAGGTTTTCCAAAGTCATCTTACACTCTATATACCAAACTAAAAAAGGGACAAAACTCTGTCCCTTTCACGTTTGACGAGCGATGTTATCATTTGCTGCAAATAGTAGTGCAAAATAGCATAAAACTCTACATGATAATTTAATGGTTGGGTTCATTTATGGAGAAGTGAGCTCACTATCTCCAGCTTCCATTTTCCAGTTTCTGTGTGGACGAGGGACCTGTCCCTCCGTCCACGGTGTCTGTCCCTCTGTCCACATCTTTGTCTTCGCGGAGTGCTCTTCTGAGGATTTTTCCGCTGATTTGGGTTTTTGGTAGTTCTCTTAAGATTTCGATTTCACGTGGCATTGCGTGGGCAGATAGTTTATTTCGGACAAAGGTCTGTATTTCCTTTTTCAATTCCTCGGTTTCTTCATACCCCTCTGCCAATACAATGAATGCTTTCACAATTTCTCCTCGAACTCGGTCAGGCTTTCCGATTACCGCTGCTTCCAAAACAGCCTGATGTTCTATTAGTTTGCTCTCCACTTCGAACGGCCCAATTCTTTCTCCTGAAGAATTAATCATGTCATCGTTTCTACCTTGAAAAAATATATATCCTTCCTCATCCATATAAGCTAAATCACCGGATATGTACCAATCGCCGACAAAGTAGGAATGATATTTCTCCTCGTTTTTCCAAATCTCCTTCATCATCGATGGCCAGCCCTTTTTGATCGCTAAAAGTCCTAGTTCATAGGGGTGCACAGTATTTCCTTCTTCATCAATTATCGCTGCTTTAATTCCAGGTATAGGCCTACCCATTGAACCTGGTTTGATTTTTGCAGATGGTAAATTGACAATTAACTGCGCTCCAGTTTCGGTCATCCACCACGTATCATGTATCTGCAAATTCAATTTTTCGACTCCCCACGTAATGACTTCAGGATTTAACGGTTCTCCAACACTTAAAATGTGGCGTAGTGAAAAAGAATAGTCAGGAATAAGGTCGGATTTATCCATAAGTAGACGGAAGGCAGTTGGAGCACTATACCACACCGTTACCCCTGTTCGTTCAAGTACTTCAAACCATTCTTTCGCATCGAACCTACCACCATGTACGACAATAGTTGCCCTATTTAACCATGGGGCAAAGATCCCATACGAACTACCCGTTATCCAACCTGGATGGGCCGTACACCAATATACATCATCCTCTTTTAAATCCAAAACCCATTGTCCTGTTTGATATTGTTGAATCATCACTCGATGTGCGTGTAAAACTCCTTTCGGCTTTCCTGTAGACCCAGACGTATAGTGAATGATCATGCCATCATTTAAATCTACCCATTCAACGATTTCGCCATTAACACTTACCTCTTCCACCAATTTTGGAATCGATTTCGCAATTGGATGCTCTATATTGTCTGTAATGTAAATAGATTGAAGATGTGGTAGTTTGCTAACTGGCACTCTTTGTAACAATTCCTCGTTCGTAATCAAAACGGATGCTTCACAGTCGTACATACGATCAAAAATTGCTTCCTCCATAAAGGCTTCAAATAACGGACCGACAATCGCACCAATTTTAATTGCAGCTAACACCGCAATATAACAGTCTGGATGCTTTGGTAAAAATACAAAAACACGGTCCCCTTTTTTCACACCTTGTGATTTTAATAGATAACCCCACTCATCCGTTTTCTTCTTCAAATTAGAAAAGGTATGCGTTTCTTTAAAGTGACCATTCATATAAATTAATGCAATCTTCTCCCCATATCCATCTTCCACATGGCGATCTATACATTCATAAGCCATATTCACCTTATTCGTACGATGCCAGCTAAATTGAGGATGAATCGTATCCCACGAAAATTGCTTAGAAACTTCCTCATAGTTTGAAAGATTAAAAGCCCCTTCTCCTTGTTTAAGCGCAGATGCTTCTCGCAGTTTCATACATACTCCCTTCCTCTCCTAATTCGAATTTTCTACATTTAAGAGCGATAAAATGACTTCCTTCTGTTTAGCTAACTGTTCATCTCCTCTAGAACGAGGCCTTTCTTTTGAAACGTTGATTTCTTCACATAACTCACCTGGCTGCCCTCTAAAAACTAACAGTCGATCACAAAGATAGAGTGCTTCGTCAATATCATGGGTTACTAATAACATCGTTGCTTTCTTTCTACCCCATATTGTTAACAATAGGTCTTGGAGCTGCATTTTTGTAAAAGCATCTAACGCACTGAACGGTTCGTCTAACAACAGTATTTCCGGTGAGGTGATGAGGGCTCTTGCGATGGCAACCCGTTGAGCCATGCCTCCAGATAATTCCTTCGGGTAGTGATGCTCAAACCCTTTTAAACCGACTTGCGCTAGTAGATTCATCGCCTCGTTTGTTTTACAATTCTTTTTCCCTTTCATACCAAAGACTACGTTCTCTAATACAGTTAACCATGGCATTAGTCTCGGTTCTTGAAACATAAACCCGATATTTTCATTGTTATCTCTCGCTTCTTTTTCATGAATAGAAATATTGCCTGTATACCCTTTATCAAGGCCAGATATCGTACGAAGAAGAGTACTTTTTCCACATCCGCTCGTTCCGAGTAAGCCGACAATTTCTCCACTATTAGCCGTAAAACTTACATCCGTAAAAGCAACATTTCCATTATCAAATTTTCTACTACTATTTTTGACTGATAAAAGCACGCCTTCACCCCCTATTGGTTCGTTAAACTATCTTGCCAATGTAACGCTTTCTTTTCCACGCCCTTTAACAATGCGTCCGATATTTTCCCAATTAAAGCAAATAAGATAATACTTGCAATGATAAGATCGGGAGAACTCATATTTTGACCAAATACTAATAAGTAGCCAAGACCACTACTTGCACCCATTAACTCGGCCGCAACGACAAACATCCAACCTAGACCTAATCCGCTTCTTAAACCAACTAAAAATGAAGGAAGTGATGCAGGCAAAATTATATTTTTAATTAATTGGTAAGTAGTAAATCCATATATTTTCCCCACTTCAATTAACTTACGATCTACCCCTTTAATCCCACTAACAATATTTAAATACACCGGAAAAAACACTCCAACGGCTATTAATGTAATTTTGGAAGTCTCTCCTATGCTCAACCATAAAATAAATAGTGGAACCCAGGCTAATGATGGGATGGAGCGAAATGCTTGAAGGATTGGGTCGAGCAATTGCTCCGCTAGTTTATAAAAGCCGACTATCGCTCCAAGCAAAATTGCAAATACCGCTCCAAGCAAAAAGCCCGCAAAAACTCTTGTTAACGTAATGCCAATATGTCCCCATAAACTCCCATCCTGAATCATTGACACTATCTTTTGAATAATTAAGGAAGGAGCTGGAAGTAAATGAGGAGGAAAAACTCCTACTCTACTCAATACCTCCCAAGCGATTACTAGTGAAATAGGAAGAACGCTACCAATAAAAACAGACTTAGAAGCTTGAAGAATTCGTTGAATAGGAAACCGTACTCTAAAAGTCGAACGAAGTGGCTTTACATAATTACTTCCTGATTGTTGTGCCATTATTCATCCTCCAATTTAATGACATTTGTAGCAAATGTGGATTGAATGAGTTCGGTCGCCAATTTTTCAACGTTAACGTTCGAGTCAATAATTCCACTAGTCTGTAAAACTTTTCCCGCTTCAATAAGAGCCTTCACTTGAACCTCACTAGGAATTGGATTAGAAAAATCATTTCTTGATAGTTGTAGTTTGGCAACCGCAGCGTCTAACTGGGCTTGCTCTGCTAGAATCTTAGCCGCTTCTTCTGGATTTTCGATTGTCCAAGCTCTCGCCTGTTCGTAAAGCTCAATTACTTTTTCCACATGTTCTGGATAGTTTTTGGCAAAATCCGTACGTACGTTTAGCGTTCCATACGTATTAAATTCTGTATTCCGATATATATAACTTGTTCCATTCTTCACTTCAAGTACTGCCATATGTGGATCTAACCCTGCCCAAGCACTTACTTGACCAGATACTAACGCAGACGCCCCGTCTCCATGCTGCAAATTGACGATCTCAACGTCTGTCGGCTTTAATCCAGCGTCAGCTAGTGAACGAAGTAAGAAAATATGTGGATCTGTTCCTAACGTTGCAGCAACCTTTTTCCCTTTTAAGTCAGAGACTGATGTTAGCTCGGTCTCACCTTGTGTAACGAGCGCCGTCCATTCTGGTTTCGAATAAATATAAACGGACTCAATCGGAGCATTGTTTGCTTTTGCAATAAGTGCAGCTGCACCCGCCGTTGAACCAAAATCAATACTATTACTATTTAAAAATTCTAGCGCTTTATTGCTACCAAGACTTTGAACCCACTCCACTTCAATGCCTTCATCTTTTAGGTCCTCTTCTAACCATCCAAATTCTTTTAAAACTAAACTCGTTGGTGAATAAAAAGCATAATCAAGCCTAATTTTCTCTAACTTCTTCTCTCCAGTTGCCGTTTGACCACAAGCGCTAAGTAAACCGATGGAAATACTCAGTATTATAGCTAGAAATATCCCATTCTTTCTTGTTTTCATTATTTAATCCCTCTTTCCTTATTTTTTTGGTCGGATGAAGAACTTGACTTTCCTTTTGTCACCTGGCTAACTAGTGTCAGTTTCTTTTCTTCCTATAACTTTCACCACCTTCTTTACTAACCTGCCTTACATAGCGACTTATTTAAACAATAAAAAACCCACTTCATAAGAAGAGGGTTTTAAATATCATCCATCTCTTCTTATCTGCCAGAGTAAATACTCTGCAGGAATTGGCACCGTGTTTTCTCTAAAAAAGAAAATCGGTTGCCGGGTTTCATAGGGCCAGTCCCTCCACCACTCTTGATAAGAAATACTTTATTCAATTAACGCATTGTCGCTATGTTTAATTAAGTTAATACGAATATAACACAGCCAAATTTACCCTGTCAAACAATTAATAAAATATTTCAAATTTTCAAAGTTATGGACATAGGGACAGGTCCCTTGTCCACACATATATTGGAAATTTATTATTCTAGCATGATAAAAACACTTATGCTAGAGCCAATCTTAATCCTCTGATTTCCCTATGAGAGCACCAATCTGACATTAATCGTCAGAAGTAGTTAGACCTATATGGTTCTTACTATATGTCATCTTAGAGAAAAAAATGCTATTTCACTATTTTTTGTAGGCAAAAAAACTCCTTCTCCTTTATAGGAAAAAGAGCTTCGCGACATGGTGGACGTGGGATAATTGTAGGCATTTACGAAAGTCGTCTCCAACCTATTCCCCCGCCCATATTTTCCATTTTCTGTGTGGACGTGGGACCTGTCCCTCCGTCCACGGTGTCTGTCCCGTTGTCCACACATTATTTTTTACCTTTTTTTATTTATATATAATTCTCCTAATTGGTAAATGTACTTTCTCATCTCTTGGTAGTCTGTAGATTGTCTCCATTCGCTTAAGCTTTTCTCGTCGTTTTCTAGTACAAATTGGATGACCTCTTGTAGAGTTTGAACGTATTGTTCCTTCCCTTTGCTTTCTTGCTGCATATCTTTTAAGAGTGATTCCCAGTCTGTGCTCGTTTCGTAAATATTTTCTTCTGGATAGTTTTTAGCTACTTCTAATGCTTTTGCAAACTGGTTATTGTCTAGTAGTTCTAGTGCAATCCAGTTACCTACGTACATATTGTAGTTATCCTTGTTCATTGCTTCCTGAAACACGCTTCTAGCTTCTTCATACTTTCCAAGTGTCATTAAAACCGTTCCGTGAATGGAAAGTTCAAAAGCATCTTCTCCGCCATTTGAAACAGCCTCGTACTTTTCGTACCATTTCATATATTCGCCCCAATTACCAACGCGATAATATTGGCGAACTACTTCAAAAATAATATGTGGATCTTTTGTTTTTTCCGCTAGTTCGATTAAATATTTACCTTCCTTTTTCACTTCCGCTAACCTATACAACATCCGTAAACTATGAAGGTCATCTGGGTTGCTCGCATAGCTTTTTTCATACGTTTCATATGCTTCTTCCCACTTCGAATCTAACAATTGCTCATCTGCTTCTGTTAGCTCTCGGTCCTGCAAGTAAAAGAACGGTAAGTTTCCGATCCTTTCTTCATCTAATCTGTAGCCGCTACTTCTAGTAATAAATTCCCCATCTTCTCTAAAGGCATCTACTGACCAGAGAATACGAATATTTGGATTCGATAAGGCAAGGATTGAACGCGGATCTGTTGGATGATCTGGATCTTCGTAATATGTTCCAATTGTTCGATTGTATAATTCTTCTGTTGAAATCGTAATCGTTTCCCCTTGAATATCCCCCTTTAACGAGCCGCTCATTATACTACCTTCGTCAAAGGAATATCCGATATTTAATTGGTAATAGTCAGCTCCCTCCACTCTATCCCAACGAAAAGTTATCTCGTCTGTTGTAATTTTCTCGTCGTTTATAGGTGACTGGACTTCAATTAACGGATTCAAGGTCATATCATAACTCGTATGCTCGCCGTTTTTTACGTGCACCCACGTTTCTTTCCGATTTCCGACTGCCCATCCATCAACTTGTTCTAGTTGTAACCCTAAAAACAGTTGATAGCGCCCTGGCATAACTTGTGGAAATTGATAGTTTCCATCACTATCTGTATATACTTGATAAAGTTCATCTTTGAACCGCATTCCGTACCCTGCATTATGTTCCGTTCTTAATATAACGACGGCACCCGCAACAGGGCTACCATCAGAGCGCGCTATTTTACCCGCAATAGAGCCAACAACGAGCTCTCCATTATCAAAACTTTTTTTAAGGGAAGCCTCTAATGTACGAAGCTCATCCCCAGGATTATATGCTTCAAAACCATCCTCTATATCTTCTTCTAGTCCTGCTACCATTTCATCGGACTGACGAATTCGATCTGAAAGTTTCGATAATGCCACTTCATACTTTCCTTCGGCTATATATGCCTTCGCCTCTAATTTCGCTAGCTCTCCTAACATATAATTGTTAGTTTCTATTTTACCTTCTAACAACTTGATGAATTGCTCCACTTCATCAAGCGGGCGAAACGTCACATACCATTTAAGCTGCTCCAAATACACTTCATCGAGGTAATAGCTTTCACTCACTTTGTTTAGCGTATCATTTATTAGTTGCTCTGACTTCTCTTCATTTCCGACTCTAATATAGTATTCAATAACTAGTTTCGCAGCTTCCGTATAGTATCCATCAATCGGGGCTTCCTCTAAATAAAATTGTAAATAATGCATTCTTTCTTCCTCAGACAGCTTTTCGCCTTCGTAACCGTAGTTAACTTGGTACATATGTGGACCAACGAGCACATCATATCCTGTGTTAGAATATTCCATCACATAGTTTCGGATAAGCGCTAGTTTTGACCCTTTAAAAATTTCCGCTTCGTCCAGTAAATAAACGACCTGACTTTTCTCTACTGGTTTTCCGTTTCTAATTTTATAATCAGTAATTACGTATTCTATTTGAGGCTTAATGAAAATAAACAACAACGGCGTCACTGTCAAGAATACTACTATTGTTATTAACAGATGCTTTACCTTCAATTTAATCTTCATCGATTTTCAGCCTCCCTTCTAACTCGTCTTCCCAGTAATAGCTTCCAGCAATTTCAATCATTTTTCTCTCTGACACGTTACTATTTTTAACGATTCCGTAGCTCAGTGGAAGGGCGATTAGCATGATAGCAAGAGATACAGGAATGATGTTTATTTCTATATCTTTATTTAATAATAGGTCCATCTTCTCTCGAAAACTTTTTTTCTCTATTTTTAAAAGAACTTGATTTTGTCTAGTAAATGTCACATCGTTTAGCTCTTCATCAAGTTTCTTTTTCATCAACACTTTCTCTCTACCCATGTTCATAGCCTCCTTTTAATAAGTTTTCCTTTAATAGAACACGGCCTCTTTTCAACCTAGACTTCACCGTGTTTTCTTTCATTTTCAGCAACTCGGCAATTTCGTTCGTTTTCAATTCGTTATAATAAAATAGGACGATTATTTCTTTATACTTGTAGGATAAGTTTTGAATTTCTTTGTAAATCAGCTTGTTATCCATTACATTTAGTAGCTTTTGTTCCAGTTCGTCTGTTGGCGAACCTTTACTCATTAGTGGGGTAGAATCAAAAGTTAATAATACATTTTTAAAGCTCCATTTTCTCATATGTGACCTGGCCAGGTTCATAATAATGGAAGTGAGCCAGCTCTTTATTTTGTCATTATCATGCAGCTGATCGATTCTTTTATATGCTAGAACGTATGTATCTTGAACAAGTTCCTCCGATAATTGGCGGTCTTTAACTAACAAGTACGCGGTTCGTGTTAAATAATCTCCATACAATTGCATTAACTCCACTAATGCTGATTCCTCACCAGCTCGTAACCGATCCACAACATTCAACACGGCTCACCTCCTCTTTCTTTTTGATTCTACTATGTAGATGACGGCTAAAGGGGAAAAGTTGCATTTTTTTTTACATATTTTTATTACTCCGAAAATGTTAGTTTAGGTCCTTTAATAAGGGATAGTTAAAATAATGTGAGAAGTTCCGTCTCCATAACAAACAAAAAAGCATGAAAACGTTTAGTTCTCATGCCTTAAGCATTCTAGTTATATACCATACGTATTCCCACCATTGACCGTAATGGTTTGACCTGTTATAAACTTTGATTGATTGGATGCTAAAAACAATACGGTTGAAGCAATGTCACTAGGCAGTCCCACTCTTCTTAATGGAACATTTTTAGCATATCCACTTGCATCTATTCCCTCATGCCGCTCGACTGGCACAAATCCTGGATTTAACATGTTAACAGTAATTCCAAACGGGCCTAACTCACTTGCCCATGAGCGAGTCATCCCAAGTTGAGCAGATTTTGCAGTAACATAAGATGAAAAATTAGGATTGCCTAACGTTATTACTTCACTACCTATATTAATAATACGCCCTTCTCCTTTTTCCTTCATTCCAGGTAATACTGCTTTAAGTAGAAACAAAGGTGCTTTGACAAAAAAGTTTAATTGGTCCAAATAATCTTCCCACGTGATTTCCTCTAATGATAACTCCGGTTGTGGTCCTGTAGCATTATTGACAAGGATGTCTATCGTTCCCCCAAGTTTTTCTTTCACCTCTACCACCAGTTGTTTCACAGCTTCTTCATTTGTTATGTCACTTTGAATAGCAATCGCCTTTCCACCTGCATCCATAATAATTTGAACAGTTTCTTCCGCTGCCGTAGTATTATGTGCATAGTTAACAATAACTGTTGCTCCTGCTTCTGCTAGTATAGTTGAAATACCTTTTCCTAAACCTCTTGAACCACCAGTAACTAAAGCAATCTTCCCCTGTAAAATCGTCATATAATAACTCCTTATTTCAATTCCACTGCAATTTTTTGTACTTTCCCTTTACGAATGGAAACAGCTAGCTCTCCAACTACCTTGCTATCTTCTACCTTTTTCTTCGTTCCATCTATTAGCTCGAGTTCCATTGATGTCGGTGAAACACCATCTCCCCCGTACGTATTACCCTTGTTCTTGTTTACATATGTTACTTCGGTATGACCAAGAAACGTGAACGTTACTTCACCATTTTCATCAAATAACCAGTTTGGTAATGTTGGAGACAAGTGACAAACTAATTCACCGTTTTGAACAAAAAACGGCTTTTCTCCAACCATCATTACAAACCACATGTTCATGAACTCAATAGTGGATCCACTTAAACGCGAAACGAAGCCACGACCGTGTAGTGCTGGATTCGGATTAGCACTACTTGCGATGAAGGAGGAGTTTTCTAATGGACTCCTTCCATACACCGCTGGGTCTAAAAACGGAATAAGCGCGGTCTTCATATCTTCAAAAAATTCATCTATTAATCCAGCTTTCAACGTTGCTAATAAATACTTATATTCCATGTGTAAAAAAATCGATTCGTTTTCTAACCATCCTGGAGTAAACGACTTCGCTCGTCCAAGCTCTAAAGGCTCCTCCGCTATACTCATTGATGTTTTATACATTTGAAGCTTTTCATCATAAATGTTAGAAGCTTTAACGATATCGTACAGCTCTTTTGCCCTTGCCTGATCGTCTGTTGTTTTTAACTGTTTCACAACACCTTCTAAAAACGGAGTAACAGCAGTTGGTTTCCATTCAATTGAAGAAAGGTCAAACTCTTCTCCGATTTCTACTTTCGGCTCAAAGTAAAAATAAGTTGGAATAAGCGGGTCACGATATGACTCTACTCGTTTGATCCCTTGTTCTACACGTCCCAATAATTTTGTTGCGTAATCTTTTACTTCATCTAGTGAGTAAACAACCTCTTCTCCACTAATTCCATGATATATTGCTTCACGATAGTTTTCTCTTAACGTAGAGATGCTGTTCCAGTAACGTTGCTCACTCTCCTCTGAATGACAATCAACTAACTGCACTTCTTCTATCGCTTGACGTAAAAATGTATCCACCTCTATTGGTAAAGAAATTTTTTCTGTTCCACTCACATTTACATGAAATAACAAATCTAACAACCTTTTTAACTCAAATAGTTCGGAAGTGCTTGCTCCTATCATTCCTGGTAGACCGTTTAAGGAATCATTCCATCCCGGCTTATCACCATCCATCTCAATACCAAGTCCGAACGGAGCCATCGTAGAAACCTTTACTAATCCTAAGATAAATAGTTTAGAGTATAAACTTGTATAATACGTTTCTCCGTCTCCGTACTGACCTTTAATCCATAACACTCCATCATTAGCACGCGCTTTTTCTAGCTTCCGTTTTATCTTTTCTACTGCATCGTACTGCCTTACCTTCCCATTTCGTTCAACATATTTCTCTTTCCTAGTCTTCACTCGTACAGGACTTTCGAAAAACTTATACTCTTTTTGCAAGAAAAACGGTTGTTCCTTATCAGGGTATATAGACAAATAACTGTCTATTAAATCAAGGTTATAAGTCCAGTGATCCATCCAATACCCTTCTCCAAATTCTGCTTGTTGCTCTTCCGATGATGCTAACAATACGTCCGTTAAAAATTGTTCAAACGACGTTGTCAACTCCAGTCCTTCTTCATCTACGAAATGCTTTAGTTCACCTGGTGTAAAACTGTTTTTGAAAAAATGAGAAAGTAATTCTTTACTCGTTTCATCTTGTACATACGATTCGTGTGAAAATGCATCCATTAACTGAAAACGTACACCCTTTACAGACAATGGATTATAACCGTCCAATTGGATTAAATTCATAAATTGCTGAACGTTAAAATTCTCCACTTTAGGTTCAAAAAACACATCACAACGACGATTTTGGTTAATATCTCGATAGTTCCCGTTACCTTGTGAATAGTAGGTAGGACTAATGGAAAAGAAATTATAATCCCTTTCTAGGTCTCCATGCTTCCTAGAGAATAAGTAATATATTTTTTTCTGTTTTCCATTTTCAAATACATGAGGGAAGCCACCACGTAATCCATTATCCAGGAAGCTCTGTTGTGCATAGGCATCAAACAATGGCATTCCTGTCCGAGTCTTTATTTTATTCGTAATCGCATGAGTAATCGTTCTTGCTCGCTCTTTTTTTTCCTCTAGCATCGAGATCGATAGTATATCTTTTACAGAAGACTTTACAATTTCTTCATTTTTCGCATGACCAATTACAGTATAAAATTCAAAAGTTTCACGAGGAGCTAGTTTTACCGCTCCTGCTGAAAAACCGGCTGATACTTTATTCGTTGATTGTTGAGGCTGTTGTAAAAGTTCATGTACAGATTGCTGTAAAAACAAACGAGGTACTCGTAATGACGTATCTGTTCCGAATATAATATCTCTATCAACAATTGGTTTTATCATTTGATCACCATGTTGTTGGCTTCGAGAAAAACTAACATAAAAATTACCTTGATGAATTTCTCTAACCTCCGAAGAATCTTCAATGCTTCCTCTTAATCGATAAAAAGGAATTTTCTCATCTACATATACGACATCAAACCAACTTTTTATCGTATTACCTAACTCTTTATAAGCCCCATTCGGAACGCCACATGGGAATAGTGCAGGTAGTCCATCGAGTATCTCAATCTCTCTCTTTTTATCAGTAAGGTTCGTTACTGTTACGTGACGAACTAGTCCTGCAAAAGCTTCCTCTGGTAAAATAAAATATTCAACATTCAGCTTTAACCCTATGTCGGCGTGTACATATTCTAATTCGAGGACATTTTCAGAAATTGTCATCTTTTCATGAATAGAAGAACCGATGGATGATTGTGCAGAAAACGGCTCCAGAAATGTTACCTTTCCGTCTTCCTCTATCACCTTCAAAAATGTTCGGAAGCCTTGCTGTGGAACGTGCTGATATGATTTATCTGCCGGCATAAACTCCATCATCGCATGATTTTTATCACCGATTCCAAAACTAGCAATCCCTTGCCCTCTGTTCACATAAAAAACCCACATTGGAATTCCATTAACACCAGCAATCCCAGGTAAAAAACTAGAAAAAGGTGCTAACTCCTGATAATTTTCCATTTCAAACGTACTTTTACTAGTCAACTCGTACATCTTATCACCCTCTTTTTAAAATAAAAGCTGTGTTAGACTCAATTTATTACTTTATGAAAAAGTTACGAAACCGCTTTCGTAAACAATGAAAAAATAAAAGTATCGTAGACCAATATATTTATATTGGTCTACAAGAATCTCTCTGAACAAGTGAGACCGGAATCTTCACGGACATAAACTGCTTCTTTTTATTATTCATTTGATCAATCAACATATTTGCTGCTGTTTTCCCAATCAACTTCGTATCTTGCCGAATGGTTGTTAGGGCGGGAGTAATATAACGAGCCATTTGTATATCATCAAAACCTATAATAGAAATATCTTCTGGAACGTTTAAACCATTCTCCTTAATCGCATCGATCGCTGCAATTGCCATCAAGTCCCCAGCTACATAAACAGCTGTCGGTCGATCCTTCTGTTTTATAAGCTTTTCCATCGCTTTTTTTCCACCATCATACGTAAAGTAACCGCCATCTACTACATATCCTTTAGGAACGGAAAGTCCGTGCTTTTCCATCGCCTGCGTAAATCCCTTCAGACGTTGAACACCAACGTACAATTCCTCGCTACCAGCAATATGTGCTATTTTTCTATGTCCTAATGAATACAAATAGCCGACTGCTAGTTCACTGCCATGGAGGTTATCGCTAAATACTACACTTACTCCCCTAGTATCTAAATCAATAACGACTGATGGAATATCCGATTCCATTAGTTTTTCTATATCTGGAGTATTCAACGTGGAACAAACGACAACTACCCCATCTACTCCTCGGTACATAAAATGATCTAAATATGGCTTTGACTCTTTTCCAATTTTACTGGAAGCGAAAAGAAGGTCATATCCTTCTTTCTCAGCGTTTTTCTTAAAGCTTTCAATCACTGCGTTAAAGAAAGGATGCTCCATGCCAATTCCGGAGTCCTCGACGAATACGACTCCAATCGTCCATGATTTTTTTGTTGATAATGTTCTGGCACTAGAACTTGGGAAGTATCCTAATTCTTCTACTGCTTGATTTATTATTTTTTTCGTTTTTTCTCCTACATCTGAACGATTATTTAACACTTTAGAAACAGTGCTGATCGAGTAGCCTGTCTTTTTCGCAATATCATATATCGTGGCCATTTTTTCTCCCCCTCTCTTCTACATAACGTAGTTGATAAGCTATACTGCATTATATTTTTTAAAAACGGAATAGTTGATACTCATAAGTACATATGCAAAAACACTAATACCGATTAAGATAAATAGTTTAGGAAAATTAATTGCGACTAAGAAATAAGCAACTAACCAAACTAACTGCATCATCGTATTAATTGGGCTAGCAAATACTAATCCAACTGCTACTTTCAAATACTGCAATGTTTTAAACTCAAAATGAGCCATCACAGAAAACAAATTGACAAACGTCATTATTACAATGGCAGAAACTCCAAAAATCAATAAATAAATGAAGAAATGTATAGATTCATCGTAAAAATATGAAACAAACGTGAAGTTTACATAAATAATATAAAATAATAGTAAGAAAATTGCACCATTAATATTAGAACGGAAAAACTCTTGTTTATAAAACTTAAAATAGTTTTTAAATAAAAATATGTCTTTTTCGCCTTTAATCCATTCTCTCACCACTCGAAATAGCGCTACGGTTGAAGGCATAAAACCAAAAACACCTAGTCCTAATAGAAAGAAACATACCCATAATATATTGAGTGCGATAAACTTATAAATGAACTCGGCAATTTGAACGATTAATTTCCCCAACTTTGCTTCACCTCGAAATGATAAGGTCAGCTAAAAAACTATATACTCGCTTTATAGCCAACCCTATTATATGGTAAATAGATTATTAACTCTTCTAATTTAAATGTTTCTGTTAACTATTGTATCCTTTGCCCATTACTTAACCGCACCTTCAGATAAGCTTTGGATAAACAAACGGTTGAATAGTAAGAATACAATTAATAACGGCACTGTCGCCCAGAATGTTCCAGACATAATCATACCATAATCCAATAATCGCGCATCATTTAATGAACGTAACGCAACCTGTAACGTATGCATCGATGGATCTCTTAACACTACTAGCGGCCATAAGAAGTCGTTCCATACAGCCATGAACACGATAATTCCTAACGTCGCGAATGCTGGCAATATCATTGGCACTACAATATTCCAATAAATACGGAAGTTAGAACAGCCATCGATTTTTGCCGCTTCGATAATTTCATACGGTACACCATCTTTAATATATTGTCTCATCCAAAAGATACCGAAAGCGTTAATTAGACCTGGAATAATGATCGCTTTAAAATCATTCAACCAACCTAACGTCGTAATGATATAATACTGTGGAATTAAACCTAATTGTGGTGGTACCATCATTGTAACTAAAATCATCCCGAACAATATGCTTTTCCCTTTAAAATCAAGCTTCGCGAACGCGTACCCGGCCAGTGAGCTTAAAAATAGCGTCCCTAACGTTACGGTCGTTGCTACGAAGAAGGAGTTCCACATCGCTCCAAAGAAATCAATACTGTTTAATACTTTCTGAAAGTTTTCTACCAAATGTTTTCCCGGAGTAAATGGAGGCGGCACTTGGTTAATCTCTCTATTTAAACGTGTAGCCATTACGAACATATAGTAAAACGGAAAGAGGGAAACTAAGGAACCAACGATTAAGCTTACATATACTAGTAATTTTTTAGGTGAGAATTTCCCTTCTCCTACTTCTCTTTTTCCTGCCATTTTTATCCCCCCTAGCTAACTTTTTTCGAACGTCCAAGTTGATTTGTAATTAGTAAGTTAATAGCTGTTAACGTAATAATGATCAAGAATAAAACAATTGCCGCTGCAGAAGCTGTTCCGAAGGAGTTATACACAAACGCGTCTCTCCAAAGGTAAGCAACCATTGTAATACCTTCTTCACGTAAGCCTCTTCCTAAGAAAATCAATGGTTCCGTGAATAGCTGTAAACTTCCGATTGTCGCTGTAAACACGACAAACATTGTAATTGGCTTCAACATTGGTAATGTGATCAGGCGAATTTGCTGACCAACTGTTGCACCGTCAATTTTTGCTGCTTCATATAATTCTCTCGGAATACTTTGCATACCAGCTAAGAAGATGATTGTGTTATATCCTACCCATCTCCAAAATACCATGGTCGCAATGGCAATTTTAACTGGCCAATAATCCGCGTTCCAACGAATTGGCTCAATGTCAAAGAAACTTAAAAAATAGTTAGCGAATCCGAAAGGTTGATTATTAAAAATAAGTCCAAATATTATAGCTACAGATACAATCGATGTAATATACGGTAAGAAAACTAACGTGCGGAACGTATTACGAAAGCGTAATAATACCGAGTTTAGTGCAAAGGCAATTAATAATGCTGCTACGATTTGTGGAACGGTTCCCATAATTCCAATAAGGAACGTGTTCTTTATAGAAGAGAAAAACACAGGATCATTAAAAATAAATGAAAAGTTTTTAAACCCATTAAACTCCATCGCATTTAAGCCATCCCAGCGAAAGAAAGATAAATAGAAACTAAATATCATCGGGAACAACCCAAAGATAGCAAATAAGATGAAGAATGGAGAGATAAATAAATATGCTGATAAAGCAGTACGCTTTTTCTCAGTTAAACCTTTAGACTTTTTTGTCGTAGCCACCTTTAATCCCCCTAACGGAAATAAGATTTAAAATATTGAAAACCTCTTGTTGGTTTTCGAGAATGCCCTATATCTGTTCACAACACCTCAAGGGTTAAAAGTGATAGGAGTCACTCTCGAAACAAGTTGTTAAATCCGAACCAACAAGATTATTTTTTAATAGGGTATGACAACAAGTTGCCACACCCTATGAACTATATTATCTGTCTAAAATACGTTGAATTCTATCAAGTGCTGCTTTCCACTCTTCATCACGATCGCTACCAGCAGAAACGTTATCAAGTGCTTGTTTCATTTCATCATCTACTGGGTAATATAATCTACCTTTGTAAACTGGCTCTACTTGTTGTGCAGCTTCAGAGAATACTTGTGCAGTTGCAATTCCGCCGAAGTATGCATCTTCATATTCCATAAACTCAGGCATATCATATACAGCCGGTGCAGATGGGAATAAACCGTATCCTAAGAATGCTTTTAATTGTTGTTCTGGAGCTGTTAACCAAGCAATAAATTTATAAGCTTCTTCTGCATGATCAGATTCAGCTGGAACTGCTAGATAAGATCCACCCCAGTTACCTGCTCCTTCTGGCATTGTTGTAATAGACCAAACACCTTCTTCAGGGGAGTTGTCTTTAATTACACCTTGCATCCATGCTGGAGCTAACATTGTTGCATACGTACCTTCACCCATACCTCCGAACCATTCTGGAGTCCATAATGGAATATCTCCAACTAGGCCTTGGTCAAATAAATCTGCTACATAGTTAAACGCGTCTTTAATTTGGTTGTGCTCATCCATAATTAACTCATCATCCGTATTGAAATACTGTTGAGTAGCTTGGTCACGCCTCGCGTTGAAAACAAGCTCTCCAGCGTCCGTCATCATTTTACCAGTTTTTCCCTTAATTTCTTTTGCTACGTTTTCGAAATCTTCCCAAGTAGTGATCAATTCTGATACAGCTTCTGGTGAAGAGTCAAAGCCTGCTTCTTCAAAAACATCTGTACGATAAAACATTACTGTTGGACCGATATCCGTTGGTAGTCCGAATAAGAAATCTCCAGCTGCATTTTCTCCATTTTGCCATACCCAATCAAGATAGTTCCCTGAGATGTCAGCTGCACCAAAGTCGAAAAGGTTTGCAAATGCGTGTTCCGCGTTACGATATCTCTCAATTTGTGCTTCTTCAATCATCGTAATATCTGGTGCACCTGAACCTGCAGAAATAGATGTAAATAGATTGTCATGTAAGTCGTTCATATCACTATTTTGAAGGTTGATTGAAACATGCGGATTATCTGCTACATATTCTTCAATTAATTTATCGTATCCAGTGTTACCGAACTCCCAAAATACTAGTTCCACATCACCGTTACCGATTTTTTCAGTAGACGTATCATCACCTGCGTTTGTACCACCATCATTATTATTACAAGCAGCTAATAAAGACACAGCTAAAACTGATGATGCTGCAAGTTTCCAAAACTTTTTCATATTGTTTTCCCCCCTGGAAAATTATTATAAAAAAACTATTATGACAAGAAATCTAATTACTGCTCTATTTCTTCACCTCCTTAAAAGACTAGGCTCTGTTATAGATAAGACTTAAAATTGTGTGAAAGATACTTCCTGTTGTAGTCTCACCTATATGGTAAGCGCTTACTATTAGTTGAAAAGCTTTATCGCATCTAAAGCGCTTTAGTAAAACTTATTATAATTCGAAGCGCCACAATTTTTCGTATGATGATTAGGCGCTCCGAGTTAACACACTAAAAACAGAATTTATACTTCAAAGAAGTTATTTGCTATCGTTTGTTTATACCAATAGAAGCTATCTTTTTTCGTACGTTCGAGTGTACGATAGTTTACGTGAACAATCCCGAAACGCATAGAATATCCTTCTGCCCATTCAAAGTTATCTAATAGAGACCAAGTTAAGTAACCTTTAATATTTACCCCATTCTCCATTGCACGATGTAAAGATACTAAATGCTGTCTCAAATACTCTGTACGTCTTTCGTCTTTCACTTGTCCATTTTCAGGCTCGTCGTTATAACAAGATCCATTCTCCGTGATATAAATTGGTACATCCCCATAAGTTTTACTAATATGTGTTAACACTTTATAAAAGCCTTCAGGGTAAATGTTCCAGCCGATATCCGTCTTTTGGTAGCCTGTGTCCACTCTTTCATGGTCGAACAAACCTTCATTTTCTTTATATCTTCCAACACTACCTGTGTAGTAATTAATGCCGATGAAATCAATTGGTTGGCTAATAGTCTCCATATCCCCATCTTGGATATTTAATGTAGCGCCCTTCGTGGCAAACCAATCAACCATAAATTGCGGATAGGACCCTTTAAATACTGGATCAAAGAACCAATCGATGAAGAATGCATTCGCTCTGTTACATGCATCAATATCTTCTTGTTTATCACTATATGGTTCATTCCACTCCACATTTGGAGCGTATCCAATCTTTCCTTCCATTCCTAATTCTCTAAAACGAATGACCGTTTTCCCATGCGCTACATGTAAATGGTGTGCTACATTCACCGCCAACTGAAGATCTTTGTTTCCAGGAGCATGAGCACCGATGAAGTTTGATAGAAACGATACACACCAAGGTTCGTTAAATGTAATCCAATACTTGATTTTCCCCTCAAACTCTTTGAACATTAAGTCCGCATACTCTACAAACGCATCAATTGTTTCGCGGTTATCCCAACCACCATTATCTTGTATCACCTGTGGTAGGTCCCAATGATATAGTGTACACATTGGCTCTATTCCCTTTTCTAGTAATCTATCTACTAGATTGTGGTAGTAATTCAATCCTTCTTGATTTACCTCCCCTGTGCCATTAGGGAAAATTCTTGGCCAAGCAACAGAGAAACGATAATAATCGACACCAAGGTCATCCATTATTTCTATGTCTTCGCCGTATTTATAATAGCTGCCACAAGCGACATCTCCATTATCACCATTTACCACTTTACCAGGTGTTTTAGAGAATGTATCCCAAATAGAAGGTCCTCTTCCACCTTCCTTAACAGCACCTTCAATTTGGTAAGAAGCAGTCGCAACTCCCCACTTCATATCTTTTGGAAATTGTATAATTGCCATGATGTAACCCCTTTCATAAGTAGATAAAAAAATATACTAAACCGCTTTCGTAATTTGGAAAAATTAAAAGGTTTACTAAACCGCTTTCGTAACTATCAAAAAAATATATTACTAGTTTACACAAGCATTCGTATTACCTTTTTATTATTATATACTCAGTTTCATTTTAAAATTGTATTACTTCAGTTTCAATATTACTGAAACCGCTTTCGTAAATTCATTATAAGTCCATTTTAATGTAAACGCAACTATTTTTTTAAAAATTATGAACTACATAAAAAAAGCCCTTCCTTAGAGAAAGGACTCCATTCATTTACAGCATCTTCGAGTAATTATTACAAAGGACGTGGTTTCTCTGTCCCATTAATTAATAGTTCATCCACATAAAAACCGTCAAAATTTTTCAAGATGGACGAAGGGACAGGTCCCTCGTCAACACAAAAATTGGAAATGTTCGAATTTAGGAGAGTTAGCAACCTTCTTTAAGTACAGTTTCCCTAGTCCCCCTCACTTTACGATTGGAATGAAGTAATCATAACTTTCCGCTGCGATATTTCGGTATCTTTCCAATTTATTATCCGCTGGTTCGAAGCCATAGCGAATGACAACTTGAATATAAGAAAAACATAGGAAAGCATCATCTGCTCGACAATTTTCTAACACTGCAAATAAAGAAGGTGGAATTCGTTCAAGTCGAATATTCTCACTGTCCACTGTAGAAAAGTTGGTGTCTACTTCAAAGCCAATTTCTCCGATTATTTTATTCGAAGTAATCGCTTCTGTTCTTACATAAACAAACTCTGAAACTACTTGTCCAGAAAACCGTTCTTTCGCTATACTAAAATATTGTTTGAATGGATGTGGTATTCGTTCTGCCTCGAACTTTTGCCAAACAAGATTTTTCCCTTTTTCCCACTTTGATAGTAGTAACGTGTGGGTGTTTTCTGCTTTTATCCCACCTACATATTTACGAGCCGCGATAATAGCTTCCATCCTTCTATCTAAGTCATTTTTCCACTGTTCGAGCATTGTCTTTTTTTCTAACTCATTTGCATCACAATATCGCTTTATGTCTTTTATCGCTATATCAGCTTGCCTTAACGAGTCTATCAGTTTAGCAAGATGAACTTGGTCCGGTGTGTACGCTCGATATCCATTTTCTAGTCTAGTAGACGGTTCTAACAACCCTTTTTTATCATAATATCGAAGCTTACTAGGAGGTAATCCTGTTCGAAGTGAAAATTCCTGTATAGTGAAATGCATATATACCTCCCCAGCCATTTTTAATTTGCAGTATAAGACCAAACATTAATACGATTATGATCCGGATCGTAAATATGGAAACCGCCCCAACCGTTTATTGGATCACCTGCAATTTCTGAAGGTTTAACACCATTCTTAATTAATTTATTATATTCCTTAAAGAAAACTTCTGGTCGAATATCGTAATACGTTCTTGCCTTATTGTCATTCGGTTTTTCTACTACTTCGTTTGTTTTTAGTAGCCAAATATTGTCCCAAAAACATTGATCCAATACGTTTCTGTCATATGCATCTTCTGTTCGTAGATGTGCATACCCCTTTTCCTCATCTACCTCCACAATGTCAAACCCTAGATGCTTTTTATACCACTCCGCTGATAGTTCCGGATTTGTTACATAAATAATAGTATTAACTGTTCCAAACCCTACAATGCCAGATGGTGGGTATTCTGTTTTATCTTCTCCTCTAGACTCCTCAGCAATGGTTAGTTTCGTATTTTCATAGGCAAAAATATCACAAAACCTTTGCCCATTCGGTAACGCTTTAATTTCGGTAAATTTCACATTTTTATCCTCTAAATACCGTAAAGTCTCGTCCAGATTGTACGTAGCAAATCCAAGCTTAACGTTTCCTTCCGCCTTCGCAGGATAAAAGTGGTCATACTCTCCTTCAAACGACTTAATAGTAACAACCCCAGATCGTGGTAATTTCATAAATGCTTTTCTTCCAACCCAGGAAGTTACTTTATCTAAACACTTCCACCCTAGCATCTCTTCATACCATTGAACTGCCTTGTCAAAGTTTTCAGGCTCCACCATTATAAATCCTCCATCCCAACGGTACATACAAACACCCCTTTAAAAATTATTTACAACTTAAGGATAAAGGTTAAACCTAGTTTAATGTCAATAATATATTTTCACTTTTTAGAAAAAAATAAAAAAAGCGCTTGAAATCATACAAGCGCTAACTACATATAAACTTATAATTCTAATCCTCTTCCATTTCTCTCACTAATTTTTCCGCAGCATTTTTATACAGCGTACTAATATGTGAAAGGGAAGCAATTAGCAAAGTGTTATGGATAAGCTTTGAGTCCTTCGTATCTTCCCCAATAACTTGTGATACTTCTTTCACTCGTTCTGAAACGTCTTCCTTAAAACGGTCGACGTTTTGGTCAACTATTCCTAAATAAGCAGAATAAAATTGTTCAAGATCAAACGCTTCTTCTACCGTTTTTTCATTTATTCCCTTTAATGTAGCCTTAATATCATTGATCGATAAAGTCCCTTTTAACTGATAGATTAAGCTCATAAGAATGATATGTTCTTTCGTATATTTTTTATTTTGTACAGAGAAAAAAAGTTTAGCTTTTGCGTAGTTATTGATCATCGTTTTTGTTAATGTTTTTTCTTTTCCATTTGAAAAAGAATGATCGAACAGTTGGATAACTTGATCCATATAAAGATCAATTGTCGGGATGTCTTCTAGTTTAATTTTATTGTCGAGCTTTAGTTCTTCCAAAAACGCTTGTATATTTTCCATTTGTTTTAACCTCTGCCATAAAAGTAGTTGTCACCATTTTATCATAAAAAAACAAAAGGTTAATAGTTGACGACGTGATATAGTATATATTATATTTACAAGTAGTTATTAAAACTACATACCATTATACAGAGGTGATAAAACTTGAATATCTATGTTAGAGAACCAATTAATACGTATACTCACTTAGTAGGTGCTGTTCTGTCGTTCATAGGATTACTTGCAATGGTCATTAAAGTAGCTAGTAATAACGGGTCGCCACTTCAACTTTTTACGGTCATTTTGTTCGGATTAAGTTTAATTTTTTTATATTCTGCTTCTACTATCTATCATCTTGTTCAAAGTAATGCGAAAGTCATTGCCAGTTTAAGGCGGATTGATCATTCGATGATTTTCATCCTAATTGCTGGAACGTACACACCCTTTTGTTTAATAAGTTTAAGTGGGACAACTGGATGGATCATGTTTACAATTATTGTTGGCCTAGCTATATGTGGTGTGTTATTTAAATTAGTTTGGTTTAACTGTCCAAGGTGGTTATCTACTAGCATTTATATAGCAATGGGATGGATTATTATAACGGTAGCAAGTCCTTTAGCTTCAGCCCTTGGTACAAAAGGAATGATTTTGTTAGTAACTGGCGGTCTTATTTATACAGTTGGAGGCATTATTTATGCGGTAAAACCAAGTTTCCTTTCCTTTAAAAATTGGGGCTTCCATGAAATTTTCCACCTATATATTTTGCTAGGCAGTTTCGCTCACTTTTTATGTGTTTATTTTTATGTTATTTAGTGACTTGACTTATAAAACAAGAATAGGATATAAAGGAAGAGTAAGGAAAAAACCTTTTCTAAAAAGGAGTAGAAGTTTATGTTATCGGTGGTTCTTGACTAATCCATAATTGGATAACTGGAAGAAGCAAAAATATAGCAAAGGCTATGTTTATTTCACTATGGCTTCTTTTGGAACGTTAAGAACACGCATCATACCTATCAAAAATAGACCATGGTGATGTATGTTTGCCTATGGTTTTTTTATATTTTAAAAACCTTGGCAAACTATTACATGCCCAAGGTTTATCTTTTGCCGTCATGAGCGCTTTGTTCATGGCGGCTTATTTATTTTCATAAGCCCTTGAACAATTCCTCATGAAAATTATTTATTATTAAAGGAGGATTTACCATTGAACCATCAAACAATGGAAGCACTAGGTTATTATCAAATACTAAATGAAATATCACAATTCGCACGAACGAACAGAGGAAAAGAAACGATTTCATTATTAAGGCCATCTCAAAATAAGAAGAAAATAGAGCACTCTTTACAAGAAATTAAAGAAGCGATGAACATCCTTTCTATTAGTGGTAGCGTCCCTATTCATTCATTAGACGATATCGGTCATTACGTGACCCAAGCTAAAAAAGGTATCGCCTTAAAAGTGGATCAACTCACGAGAATTGTTTCGTTTCTAGACCATTGTCAAAAGCTGAAGCAATTTATGAAAGATAAGGAATATGCAGGTCCTAATGTGAGTATATATGCCGCATCTATCGGAAATTTATCAACAATAGAAAATGAAATAAGTCGCTGTCTACGGAATGGGCAGGTCGACGATTATGCTTCGAGCGATCTTATTTATTTACGTAGACAACTAGCAAACCATTACGAAAAGTTAAAAGAAAAGGCGCAATCATTAGTAAAGAGTGGTAGAATTTCACCTTACTTGCAAGATACAACAGTCTCCGAACGAAACGGTCGCTACGTCCTAGCAGTAAAAAAAGAATATCGGAAGAAGATAGAAGGAACTGTGCTTGATACGTCCGCTTCAGGAGCTACCCTTTTCATGGAACCAATACAATTAAGTGCCATTCAGGAAGAAATAGAATTAGTAAAGCTTGCAGAAGAATCAGAAGTAGAGCGTATCCTATACGAACTTACACAACTTTTCATTGAACACGAGCAAGAGATCATCATTGCCGTTGAAACAATGCATCATTATGACGTGCTTTTCGCAAAAGCGAAGTACAGTCAGACGATAAGAGCAGAAATTCCTATCATCAATGAAGAGTTCCTCATACATTTAAAAGAAGCGCGCCATCCCATGCTTGGAAGCAATGCTGTCCCTCTTACGATTCCGTTTGGTGATAAAGAACGAGCTCTTGTCATTACCGGACCGAACACCGGCGGTAAAACGGTTACGTTAAAAACAGTAGGGCTCTTAACGCTAATGGCGCAGGCTGGCCTTCCGATTCCTGCAAAAAAGGAGAGCGAGATTGCCATTTTCCAACATATCTTTGTCGATATTGGCGATGGTCAAAGTATAGAACAAAACTTAAGTACGTTTAGCTCGCGCTTAGTGAACATTATTGATATTTTGCAAACAACGAACGATGCGTCTCTCGTCTTAATTGATGAACTCGGCTCCGGCACAGATCCACGGGAAGGAATGGCACTCGCAATCGTTATTTTAGAACAGCTATATGATAAAGGGGCAACTTTATTTGCCACTACGCACTATAGTGAAATGAAGAAGTTCGCTGATGAAAAAGAAGGCTTTTTAAACGGTTCGATGGAGTTTGATTTGAATACATTACAGCCTACTTATCGATTATTACTCGGCAAAAGTGGTCAGAGTCAAGCGTTTGACATTGCAGCCAAATTAGGAATGCATCCAACACTAATCGAACGTGCGCATGAAAAGGCATATCAACAATTTAAAGATTTTCATCAAAATGTAGACGATGAGAAACTGCAAACGCCGAACTATCAGAAGCAAATCATTGTAAATAAATATGCTCGAACGAATTTGAAGAAAAAACCTCAGGAGCAAGCATTACATTCCAAGGTTACGTTATATAATCAAGGCGATAACGTCATCCTACTTGCAACTAGTGAAACAGGGATCGTTTACAAAGGACCAAATGATCATGGCGATTACATCGTTCAAGTAAAAGGAGAAAAAAGAACGATTAATTACAAACGAATCGAATTAAAAATCGCAGCAAAAGAGCTTTATCCACCCGACTATGATTTTGACATCATTTTCAAAAGTAAAGAATACCGAAAAACGAAAAAAGACATGAACCGGAAATATGTAGAAGGCATCTCGTTAGAAGAGGAGAATTAGTTCTATAAACTCAAGAGAGGTTGGGACACAACTTTTTTTATAAAAGTTAAAAACGAACAAAAAATAGTAGAGTGCAAATAACCCGCTCCGGAAATTCTGCAATTGTTCGTTTTTTATCATGACCATTTTAGTTTTGTCCCAGCCTCCTCTTTGTAGAGCATGACTTTATTTTCTTTTAAAAATTTCGGTATTTTCAATTCGAATAGACTGCACTTCTCCACACTGTAAACAAAAAGTAAAAATTTTATTTGCACCACTGACAGATAATTTGCTTGGTTTTAACGGCATATAATCTGTCGCTTCTACAAATTCAGCATTACCACACTTAAGACATTTTTCGTTTTCCATAGAAAAACCCTCCCTTTTCATATCCCTGTCTAATAAATACGATTATTTTTTAAATATGTTTCATCAAGCATGAGCCATCTGTGTGGATAAATCCGATTCTTATTTAATTTTTTCAATAAAACGCATGTGGATAACCGCCATCAACTACATTTTTGGGGATAAAGCTGTGGGAAAACTAGCTTCTTATTGGATAAGTTTGAAAGGGATTACATATGGTTAATCTAGCGTTGTGGATAAAGTACTTTTTCTAGTAAAAAAAGCCCAGTATTAAGTACTTAAGTAGTTCAGTTTTGGAGTACAAAACTATAAATTGTAGTCCAAAATGGACTACTTTTTAATTTAAAATTGCACCACTATTTTCTTATAAAATGAGTATGTAATTGTATTATCATCTGTAAATTAAAAGATAATTGGGAAATTTGTGGTATTATATAGATATGAAATTTTTTCTTATTCCATTAAAGGGCAAAATGTAGAGAAGGTCTTTTAGCTGTATTAATAAAAAAAAGGAGAAGAGTAGAATGTATTTACTTTTGTTCACCATAATTTATTGTGTTGTAACACAGCTTATGAATATGGCTTATGGACCTGCTATGGGAATTTATTTAATAAGTTTAGGATTAGTCAAAGGATTTTTTAGTGAGGAATTAAAAGATGTATTTAATTTCAAAAAAACTAAATACTTGTACAAGGAAAATGGATTTAAAAAATCTTTAATTGATTTATTGTCTTTAATGTTAATTTTTGCTAATTCATATTCAATCGATTATGAGCCCTTCTCTCTTTTTGAATTTGTTTATATTTTTTTTATTATTGCAATTGTATACCGCTTTATATTTTGGGGAACTACGCGAACTATTTGTAAAATAATCTAACTTTATGGTGTGAAAGCCCATGTTCAAGTAAATGGTGTAATCGTCGTTTAATGTCATTTATCTTCTTCAAATAATTGGAGCGATTGTAGAAGAAGAACAATACAGCGAGTGACAGCTTGGATATAAGCCAAGTTCTTTTTTTATTGCCTATAAATCAATTTGGTAATAGTTAAAACACCGTATTTGTACTTTAATCTGCAATCGAATTTGCAAGCCTACAATATTTATTTCATCCTTGCAAATTAGTCTACATTTTTAGTCGCATTTCAAAGTGCATTTCCGTAGTAAACGTTGGTATCACAATAAAAAAAGAACATCAAATCATAGTGCAATTTGATGCTCATTTTATAATACATTTTTAGTTTTTGTACACCAAAACTGAACTACTTGTTAAGTACTGAGCATGTTATTTAATGGACTAATCAAATCGCTCTGAATCTACACCTTCCAACATATCCTCTAATTCTGTTAAAAAGTTTAGCTGTACTGGTGCAGGAATTTTGTCCATCCACTTTTTTATTTCTGGTAACTCTTCCAGTTCTTCTATCGTCGTCGGTTTTGAATCTAGAGTCATCCACCACTTTTTTAATTCCTCAATAAACTCATAAAAATAGCGCTCAAATCTTTCCGCCCATTCTGCCCCTTCATCACCAGAAGTCTTTTGCATCATGCCCCAAGCTTCCATCGTTGTTTCGAAGTGTTCATCAATCTTTTTCATAGCAACCTCCCCTTTATATTTGATTATATCTCATAGAATACACTTGATTAAAACAAAAAAATGCACTGTCCAATCACAGCGCATTTTTTCTCTACTTAGTTAATAGGAATAGGTTCGCTCAATACAGTACCGTCATTAGCATTGTACGCTACTAAGAAATAATGCCCTTCTCCTAATGAAACATATTCTGTATAGGATATTTCTCCACTCTCATTCGACCGATAAGATGTTCCACCTTCATGAACAATTCCATTAGCAGATTCAATTCTAAAGTTAACTTCTTCCGTGCTACTTTGAGATAAATCGAAGTAAATAGTAGTCGATATCGGTGTTGCTACAACCTTTTCAATGGTAACAATCTCTCCATTTTTTAATGTCATTTCTTTATCCATTTCATAAATTTTCTGTTCTGCAAGTAATTTCTGTTGAGATACTACTGTTTGAAATGTCCACGGTTCTTCTACAGCAGTAGTTGTATCCCATGTATCGTAACTAAGTTCGATTGTAACGTTTTCTGTTGCAATCGGTTGAGTAAACTTAATATCATTATAAATCGCAAACATTTCATTATTTATTTCGATGGATTGAGAACCAGTAGTAAATGTGTAGTCTTCCCCATTTATTTTTACCTTAGGCGTAATTACCGTTTGATAATCAAACTCTACATGTTCAGCTGGCTCAAACGTTGCACTTAAAAATAATTTTTGATCATCCATCATTACTTCATTTAACGTTAATTTACCTAAATCATTCTCTGTTGTTTCCCCAATAGCTGTTTTGTATGGAGAATAGTCTGGTGTATTTATTTCATTTATATATTCCTCAATTGGTTTACCTACAAATGGCATACTCGCAATCGTTCCTTTATCAAGTGTCAACGAGATGCTGAGTATTGTAGCAGCTACAAGCGCCATACTAACACCTAGCCATTTCCTCTTAGTTTTTCGTGGCGTAAGTTTTTGATTTACCCGCTTTAACAACCTTTTTTCTTCATGCTCTGATAGCGCCGTCTCTTCAAACTCACTCACATCTAGCTTTATATCGTTTAATTCTTTGAAAATAGACATTTGGGTTACACCTCACCTTTTAATAGTATTGTTTTTAACTTTTTCCTACCTCTCGATAACTTGTTATGTACCCACGATTCTTTTTTATAAAATTGTGTTGCAATTTCTCTAGAGGGTACACCATCTACATAATATTTCTTAAAAATTGCTCGCTCGTCTCACTTAATTCATTTAACAAATGGGAAATGTCGTACTGTATTTGCTCTTCAGATGGTTGTCGATATACCATTTCATTAAATTCAACATTACTCCTATACTTCATAGACCTTTCACCTTTTCTTACATAATCAAGTGCTCGGTACTTCGCAATCGCTGCGATCCATTGCTTAAATTCATTTTTAGACGCATCGTACGACTCAATATGATACCAAATAGATACGATTACATCCGATAAGCATTCTTCGATATCCTGTTGATTACCATGCAAATATTTACGGACAATCGCTTTAAGTAGACCACCGTACGAACTTATAAGAAAGGTTAACGCTTCTTCATTCTTTAACTTAATTTGTTGTACAACATTTTCAGCTGTTATTTTCAAACGTATCGCTCCTTCTTGCTATAACTCGGTACCTGCCTATTAATACGTATTTAATATTAAAATCCTATCAAATAAAAAAATAAACCGATAGAAAAATTTCTATCGGCTAACTTTTATTTTGGCAAATAATCTAATAACGCGGTTGCAATGGAGAAGTAAATGAGCAACCCCATAATATCATTTATCGTTGTAATAAAAGGACCTGATGCAACTGCAGGATCTATTTTAAGTTTATTTATGATTAATGGTACTGTTGCACCAACAATAGTTGAAAAACAAAGAGTAAAGAATAGTGAGACACCTACAATACCTGCTAATAATAATCCTCCCTCTGGATAAATGAACGGAACTAATATTAACAAAGTAATTGCGCAGATTAGTCCGAGCATAATTCCTGTCCCAAACTCACGTTTCAACATTTTTCCTATCGAAGTACGGTCGTTACCTAATGCAAGATTACGGACTACAACAGCAAGCGCTTGTGTTCCTGTATTCCCAGCGGAGTCCATAATTAAAGGAATAAAAACGGCTAACAGTATATATTCTTCCAACGTTTCTTCAAATCCACCAATTACTCCTGCCGTTATTAAGCCTAAAAACATTAACATAATAATCCACGGTGAACGTTTCTTTGCAGCAGAGAAAGCAGATACTTTTGTATCAAGGGAACCTCGTACTGCAGAGATTTCTCCAAAGTCTTCTTCCGTTTCTTCTTCTAGAACATCGATAATGTCATCAACAGTAACAATCCCAACTAGTTTTTCGGATTCTGTCACTGGCAATGCGAGGAAATCATACTTTTTAAAAATACGAGCAACTTCTTCCTGATCCGTATTTGTTTCTACATGTTTTACTCTCGAGAGCATCACTTCTTCAATTTGCTCATCTAATGGTGCAATAATCAAGTCCCTAAGAGAAACTACCCCAACTAGCTTTTGATTGCTATCTACAACATACAAGTAATAGATTGTTTCTGCATCTGGAGCTTCCTCTCGCAACTGTTCCAACACATGCTTAACTGTCTCTGTGGAGGAAATTGACACAAACTCTGTTGTCATAATGGCTCCAGCGGTTTGTTCTTCAAACTTTAACAATTGAATGACATCTTGGGCATCTTCTTTATCCATTTTGTTAAGATACAATTCTTTCGTTTTTTCCGGTAATGCTCCTAAGAAATCCGCCACATCGTCGTCATGCATATAATTTAGAACATCAATAGCATAGTTTTGTTGTAACTCACCAATATACATAGTCTGAGTTTCTAGGGAGAGCCCCTGAAATATTTCTGCAAATTCTTTTGGATTTACATATTTATAAAAAATACTACGTTGTTTCTTCGTTAATGTATTCAATACATCAATTTGATCAGTTGGATGCAACTCAAAAAACAGTTCCCTAAAAAGAGGCATATCCTGCTTTGTAATAGCATCAACTAACTGACTTGTATACTCTTCAAATGTTTGTTTATCTAACTTCACCATAACGAATCCCCCTAAATCGGAATCCATCATTACCAAACATAACAGGAGTGGAAATGGATATCCGTCATTACTTTGTTTTTATTATTTTGTAAAAAAATCATTTCTAACCAATACAAACTACAACTATCGGAATCCATTTCCTCACCTCCCAAATTGAGATAGGGGGAGGCGACTAACCTCCATTTATCCCTCTCACACCACCGTACGTACGGTTCCGTATACGGCGGTTCCAGTTATGTCGAACGTTGTAAATCATATCTCGCAGTAATACTTTTCAATCCAAGGGAAAGCCAATATGCTTTCCCTAGTGTTTTGTGTAGTATAGGACTTTTGGATATTCTCCAATAAGCCTTCCTCGTATTGCCCCATTCGTGTGCTTTCCATTTCGGTATACCCAGTTCGATGAGTCTCTTGACCTTTGTACGCGGGAGTTTCCATTCCTTCCAGCGAATCATTCTTAATCTTCGGTTAAGCCATCCTTCAAGTTTAACGATTACAGAACGAGTGTCAGCTAAATGGTAGTAGTTAACCCATCCAACGAGATATTCGTTAAGTTTAAAAAGTCTATCTTCCATAGCTATTGATCTACGTCTGCTTGTAAGTTTCCTTATTTTATCTTTAAACCGTTTTATTGATTGAGGTGATATTCTCACCTTCGGTTTTCGGTTATTTGTAAAGCTGAATCCGAGGAATTTTCTTTTCCAAGGTCGGTCTACAGCACTTTTCTCTCTGTTAACCTTTAACTTAAGTTTCCCTTCGATAAATTGAGTCATAGCTTTCATAACCCTTTCACCGGCTCTTTTAGATTTCACGTAGATATTACAATCATCGGCGTATCGGACAAAACGGTGCCCTCTGCGTTCCAACTCTTTATCTAGCTCATCCAAAACAATATTTGAAAGTAATGGGCTTAGTGGTCCGCCTTGCGGTGTGCCTTCAAGGTTTGGACTGACAAGTCCGCCTTCCATAACGCCTGAGGTTAGAAAGCGTCTAATTATTCTTTGTAAAGTTCTGTCTTTAATCCTCGTAGCTAACTTACTCATTAATCTATCATGATTGACCTTGTCAAAGAACTTCTCGAGGTCGATGTCCACTACCCATCTATATCCTTCTTCTATGTAGCTTTGAGCCAGCTTGACTGCTTGATGCGTTCGCCTGTTTGGGCGAAAACCAAAGCTACATTCAGAGAATCCAGGGTCGTATATTTTGGTAAGCACTTGGGTAATTGCCTGTTGAATGAAACGGTCTGTCACGGTTGGGATTCCTAGTTTCCTCTTCCCTTTGCCATCTGATTTCGGGATTTCGACTCGACGGACAGGGGAAGGGATATAGGTTCCCTCGGAAAGGGATTTGCGTAGATCATTCCAATTGAGCATAATATGTCCGCGAAGAGCAGTAACTGGCATTTCATCCACTCCATGCTTTCCCTTGTTCCTTTCTACTCTCTTAATTGCGTTAAGTAGGTTTTCCCGTGACAGGATTTGTTCCATTAACATTGATATAACCTCCATCGTAAATAGGTTTTCTGATTGTGTTCTTTCCAATCTCCACCCTATTCATCGTCCCCCATGGATTCACCATTTCCTCCGATAAACAGGTACCTTGTTTTCTGTTTCATTGAATGGAAGATACGCCTAGTTCCTATTTTCCATAACCAGTTCAGCCCTTCCTTATCCTCTTAAGCGAATAAGTACTATGGCTTCTGCTGACGCCTGTCGTTCAACCTATCCTCACAGATAAGCTTACCGTATGAGTACGGCGTATCGACAGGTTCTCCCCGGGTAAGAGTGTAGACTTTCCTTCCATGTCTCCGCCTCATTTACTCTGTGACACCTTCGGCAGTATGGACTTTGTCTTGTATTGCAGACTCATCCAGTATCACCTAGCCTTATATGAGATTCGTGTTCCTCGGAGCAGAAGTTTGCCGCCGACTTCCTTCAGATATGAAGGTCACCCCGCATATCCTTGTCTTGAGCTACGGCTACTACTGCCTTCGCCGTTCGGGACTTGCACCCTAGAGCCTACACCCATGCCGGGCACACAATAAAAAACACCCTCATCTACGGATGAAGGTGTTTTAAGCATAGACAAATAGACATGTTTAATCATATAGATTACACACATAGTATCTACAAAATTCCTCCATTCGTAGAGCTTTAGCACTGTGCGGCATAGGACTTTATCCAGCTACATTAAAAACCACCTTATGTCGATGGTTCCTGTTGACCCATTGGCGTCTTTGGACGTTTTTGGGCAGCAGCGTATCTCCAGCACAGGAGCCTCACCTAACGAGGATATATTATATTGTTACTTACTTCCTGTAAAAATCTACAGGAGTTTTACACATTTGTCAACAACCAACAAATAGATTTATGACATTGCAGCATTTATTCGATTTCTCAATTTTTCTTTCCAAACTTCTGCCATTTCCTCAACCTCTAGCATTCTTTTCATGCCTTCTACATCGCTAGGTCTATGAAAGTACAACTCATTCCCAAACAGAACGGACAATTGTTTAGGGTGCGATTCCAACAACGTGATAGACGAATCTTTTCGCACTTTCCCTTCTTGTAAAACTCGGCATAAGTATCCCGTATATCCCGTTTCGACCATTCGTTTTAGTAGGGGATCATTGTTGTTTCGTTTCGAAATGGTGCTACATGGAATTCTCCCTTGCGTTATTTGAATGACTGCTTCTCCAAGTTGAAAAACATCCCCAACATGAACATCCTTTTCGAGCATGTTCGTTACTGTTACGTTTTCACCAAAGGCGGAAGGTGGCAACTTTTGTCCAAATTCCTTTTCCCATAGTGAATAGTGCTCGTAAGGATATACACAAACAGCTCGATCTGGACCACCATGAAACTTTGTGTTAGCGACTCCGTCTCCAATGAATCCATCCTTCGTCAGCAGAGCATCCTCTACCGTTTCTTTACATATACCCGTTTCAATTTCTTTATTGTCCCCGTACTCCATTTTCTTCGGTTTTCCTATTGAAAAATATATAAGCTCTTTCATTTACTTAAGTACCTACCTTCTATGGTCTTCATAATATCAGTCTATATAGAGTATTCAACAAAAGTGGCTTATATCCTTTTTAGAGCTTCACTTGTAGTTTCTGTTTTAAAAATCGAAAAGGCAGGACTTTATTGTCCTACCTTCATTAATGCATTCCGTTCCATTCACCTTGGTTTTTCGATGCTTTTTCTTTTTTTGCTTTTTCTTTATGGGCACGATTTGCAGCTGCACTTCCAAATTCATGAGAAAATTCGGAATCTGTTTGGCTAGAGTCAAATCCTTGTTTGTTTTTTTGTTGTGGATCTGTTTTGCCATTTCGTTTTGCCATCTATTATCACTCCTTCTCCTATATTATGAGGTGGATAAAGAGAATTATTCTTTGTTATTATACGTTTTTAAGTTAGTCCGCTTCACTGCGCTACAAGGTGTTCGCTTTCCGCGGGGAGATGTCTAGCTCCGGCGGCTAGGTCCGGCTCAAACTTCACTTTTCCTCCGTACGATAAGTCATCATCGACTTAACTAAGTTCGCCGTGATTCCTTTATCTCCTGCGGAAAAGCTCCAGTTTGATTGGACCTGAGCGAGCCGCCTCCGCTTTTCGTGGAGCTGAGCCTCCTCGGGCTTAGCCCTGTGGGGTCTCAGCCTTCCCTCTTTTCCCGCAGGACAAGGAAGGCTTCGGCAGCGTTACATCGCACGAAGGAAAATGCGCTAGCATTTTTCGAGGAGTCTCACACCTTCCGCTACGTTCCACTCTCGGTTCTAAATCTTGGAAGGCAAAGCATTACTCTCGTTATAAAACGCACATACAATCTTTTTATGTGTTAAGACTACAACGTATGTACTACTTTGAAGGGTGGGTATACTATGCTTTCATTTCGGGGCGATGCACATAAAATTTATTTGCAACTGAAGAGGGCATCACAGAAAAACAAACCGTTTTCTACCATTAAAGATCTAAATGAAACGGAAGAAATTATTAACTTTTATCAACAGCTGAAGAGCACTACTTTAAAAACGATTAAATATCGAATGATAAAAGAAAAAAACGGGTCAGGCATTATCCCTATTTTTGTAACAGCCGTCCCATGGTTTTTCTTTCTATTCTCCAAGCAATTACAACAATTTCTTTTTAAAAATGGTAGTACGCTTTGGATTTACTTTGTACTATTTTACTTTATAACATTGACTACAAGTGTTATTTTACATTTTCGCGAAAAAGCGTGGGCTGCGTTTCATATTCAAATTATCGAAGACATTATAAAAGAAAGAGAAAACGTTAACTGCAATTGATTATAAAGCTACAGAGAATTATAATTTGGAGAGGACTATAAATAGGTAAAATAGGAAGTGTTACGATGAATCAAGAAGATATTTGGACTGGAAGTTATTATGACTTATCAATAGAGTTCCCACTAGAAACAAAGCCCCATCAGTTAAAGGATTCCCTATCGTCTGCAACGCAATTAAAGGAGTTTTCCCTTTCCATATTGGACGAACCTCTTTCTCCTGGAGAATTAGTTTATTTACAGGGTTCCTTAGGGGAATTTCCTTGTATGCTCTCGGTTATGGTAGTAGAAGGAGAAGCTACTTGGCTTGATTTTTCTATTCCGGTTCAATTATTTGAAAAAAGGTACGACGTGATTTACCCGCTAACAGTAGATAAAAATCGGTGGCTCATGGAAATTAATGAGTTATATATTGCTTTAGCACAAACAATTTATAACTCCCTCCCATTTCAATTAGCAATGATCGGTGAAGAAGTCGCAGGAATGACGACTTCCACGACAATTGATATAGCAACATCCAAAACAATGTCGACTATTCTACCGCCAAGTTTACAAGATAAACTTCAACTTGAAACGACAGGGGAAACACTTTCAAATAATTTAAGGTTTTACCTTCCAATAGAAGGGGAATAAAAGTTAATGATGAAAGGTTTCTTATGGAAAGCCCTTTTATATAGGAACAAAGGTACTATGTATAAGGGCTTAGCCTTTATTTTAACTAAAGTTCTAACCGGTCTAACAACCAATCTTGCAATTCATCCTTTTCATCATGACCCACTTTAATTGTCCCAAGCACAACACCTTTTCCGATTATTTGCAGCTCTGGTACAGCAACTTCTTTCGTAATATTAACGCTATACACAATTGTTTCGATATGACGAATTGGAATTCGATTTATATTAATAATCCCATCACTTAGTAAATATCCGTCATCCGTTAGTTCGATTTTATTTTTGTTCCAAGCATATTCTTTCTCTGTTACGATCTTCTTTTTTGTATTTTTCGAAGAACTGAAAAGACCCACCTTTTATTCACCCCATTATGTAAAAATTTCATCGTCCATTATTATATACGTAAAATTTTGTAAAAAGTTTCACATGTTAGTTAAAAAGTAGATAAAACTTTAGTAAGAAAGCTTTTTAAAAAGTTAGATCATAAAATAATTCTACAATACCTAGTGCTATCCTATTCCTACCGTTAGCCAATCAATCGTTTGTTTGATAATTGCTATTTGAGTATAAACAAAGGCCTGTTCTAGATTCGTATAAACGATGAACAGACCTTTTATTCCTATTAAGTTCCACAAAATGTTCGGTAGTTTTCATCTGGATTCTCCGGTAGTTTACAATACGTCCCTTGCTCTTCTTTATAAGCAAACGGATCGGAGAGAACATCCAACAATTTACCTAATACTGTTAAATCTCCACTTTCAGCCGCTTCTAACGCCTCTTCCACTCGATGGTTTCTTGGAATAATAGCTGGATTACTTTTCTTCATTAACTCATGGACATCCACTTTCGAATGGCCTTCTTTTTCTAATCTCGCTTGCCAATCTTTATACCATGACTGAAATTCTTCCTTTTGACCTAACTCTGAAACGTCTATTTTATCCAACGTTAAAGCACGGAAAGTGTTTGTAAAATCTGCACGATTCTTTTCCATCAATTCAAGCAAATTTTTGATAAGCGTTTCATCTTGTTCTTCCTCGTTAAAGAGGCCAAGTTTTGCCCGCATTCCTCGATGCCAATTACTTTCAAATAGCTTTGCAAATTGCGAAAGTGCCCCTTCTGCTAGCTTGACGGCTTCATCTTGATCTTCATGAAGCAACGGTACTAACGTCTCGGCAAAGCGTGCTAAATTCCATACTGCGATATACGGTTGATTTCCATATGCATACCGACCTTGTGTGTCAATTGAGCTAAATACTGTTGCAGGGTCGTACGTATCCATAAAAGCACATGGACCGTAATCAATTGTTTCACCTGAGATCGTCATGTTATCTGTGTTCATCACACCATGAATAAAGCCGACAAGCTGCCATTTTGCAATTAAATCCGCCTGTTTCTTAATGACCTCTTGAAGAAAACTTAAATACGGATTATTTTGTTCCTTTACATCTGGATAATGGCGATTTATCGTATAGTCTGCTAACGCTCGTAAATCTCCCTCATCTCCAAAGTTGATTGCATATTGGAAAGTACCAACACGAATATGACTTTCCGCCACTCGTGTTAAAATTGCACCAGGTAAGTAAGATTCACGTGCGACAGGCTCCCCAGTTGTGACAACCGCTAAACTCCGAGTAGTTGGGATTCCGAGAGCATGCATCGCTTCACTAATAATATATTCACGCAACATTGGTCCAAGTGCTGCTCGACCATCACCACCTCGTGAATACGGTGTTCGTCCAGGTCCCTTTAACTGAATGTCAAAGCGGTCTCCGTTTGGAGTAATGTGTTCACCTAGCAAAACCGCTCTCCCGTCACCTAACATGGTGAAATGACTGAATTGGTGTCCTGCATATGCTTGTGCGAGTGGCTCCGAACCTTCTGGTATTTTATTACCTGCAAATACTTCAATGCCTTCCTCACTTCTTAATCCTTCACCATTTAACCCTAAAAAGTTTGCTAAAGAGGAATTAAAAATCACTAACTCTGGCGCGGACACAGATTTAGGAATGTGAAGCTTGTAAAAAGATTGAGGGAGACGAACGTAACTGTTATCAAAGTTCCAACCTATTTTTGTCATTACAATCTCCTCATAAGGTCTGTCTTTTGCAATAGACCGATTTTTGACTTCCTACATAGTATTATACCCTTATCGGTTATGGTCGTATGTTTTTAAGTACTGTCATTTACTCGAAATAGAGCGAAACTTTTCCTTTTTAAAGAAATGGTGAGGAACTGAACTTTTTTTCCTCACCGTAGTCTAATTATGTTTTTTATGCAAAAATGTAAAAGATAAAGCTAAACCTAATACATATAATAGTAGTGCTACATATGCTGGCAGAAGATGAATAAATGTCGTATATCCAATCGCAAAGTGCACGTAAATTCCTGCAATAAACGCTGGTAATCCCCCAATGAAATACGTCCACCAAACCCACTTGTTTCCTTGGTGATATCCCCAAAGGGACAGCATTAACACTAATAGTCCGACACTTAATAAAGCACTGCCAAAACCAGCTCGGTCATGTGCAAGTACGGGCAATAAATTCTCATTAAACGCATTCATCATTTCTGGCGTCATGCAAATGTAAGCTAAGTCTGTAGAAACGAAAATTGTTGAAACTCCAATAGAAGAAATAACGATACCACCAAGGACGAAGGCAAAACCTAATAAAACAAAGGCAAGTTGGCCGTAAATCGCCCGTTTCCATACAGCATCATTGTTCCGATTGGCCGATGCTGGGGTACCTGCTATATTTTTTGTTTTGACAAAACCATATATATAAACGGGCAACAACACTAACCAAAAAAGTAAATGCAACCAATCAAAATATCCGTAGCCGATAAATGCAAAAATACCAAGAAACCCGACAATTGCCGCTGCATCAATTGCTTGTTTAGCCCACTTTAGTCCTTTCTTTACGCCGAACTTTGCGAGCTGCATGTATAAAATACCACCTGAAATCATCGTCCCAGCAAGCGTCATCCGGTCATGAGCCATAAATAACATTATTCGCTCATTAAACGACGAGATGGACTGCCTACTCATCTCTAGGAAAAACTCATCGTACGGTAAAATTACCGTTGTCATACTAAAAGTGAGGGCAAGCAAGCCACCGATGACAATAAACAAACCAAACAACCAATATGCGAACCATCCTGATTGTGGTGGTGGTGTATATTGAATTCGATCTAGCAACGCTTCATTGATTCTTTTCGTTAAACCAGGACCACTAAATACATAACCATCTGAAACGATCACTAAATCTGCACCAGCATCTAAAATATTTAAAGCATGTTGGGGCTCACTTACTCCACCAACCGTTATGATTGTATGTTCGTAACCCTTTCCCCTAAGCTTCTTTACATTCTCGACTACATCCTCTTCAATGACAACACCGGAAAAACTATCTATTTTTGTTAACAATTCTACATTTATGCCATCAATGGCCAAATAAATCGGCTTTTTAGTTTTACTTAATAATGTCGGCTCCGCTATTTCTAAAATAAAGCCTTCTACATATTTTTCGAGCTTACTTATCATGTATTCCAGCTCTTCAAAGCTTCCAGATAAGCGAGCGAAAATCGGTTGTTTTTTTCTTAATGCACTTAGCTTTTTTATCGTTTCTTCTACACCAATCGATTCAGCCCTAGTCGGAAAAATAATTTCATTTTCTTTCCTATTAAAGATTGGATCTGTAAACTTATCTGTCTTCTCTACTGTAACTGGCCCTATCTCTAAAAAACCGAACCCTAAATTCGAAAAGGCTTTTGTTCCTGACAATAAAGGGTCTATCTTTCCAGACAGTCCAATCGGATTAACAAATTCCACCGTGTTTAGTTTTTTATGTAATAAAGGTGAACTTTCTTCTCTTCCTAAAAAATTGATTACATGTGAGCCCATACCAAATGGAAGAGATGCTATTACGTTCATCCCTCTGTGTATAAATTCTCGCGATAAAGTTGGAGGTAATGCAGATAGTATCGGTTTAAAAATTCCGTGATAGGACCAATCTGGCATAAAAAATCCCTCTCCATCTAGTTTTTCTTCATTGTAGCACGAAGTACGTAAGGAAAGGGCTGTTTTATTCTAGTCTCTTTTTATCGATTCGTAAGCAAATCCGTAATTATTTTTTGCTTCGATAAACTTATTATAAAAATCTAAAAAATGCTCATCTCTTTCAAATTCAACATAATTTCCGTCTTTAAAATAAAACTCAAATTTTTGTTTACCGTTCGTTTCCTTTGGAAGAGCAAGTAGCACTTTATCCACGTCTTCCCAATGATACTCATACTTGTGCTTCGTACTAGTTCCGCTCCACGCTACTCCGTTATCGCCTAAAATTTTATATTCGTTACTACCTAAATATATACATAACAACGTAACACATGCAGCAGATAAAGTGATGAACACTCCATATCGTTCATAAAAGTATCCCAAAAGAAGTGCTACACCGAGAACTCCCCAACCTATTGCGTAATAGAAATATACAGTATAAGGCACGTTTATGTACCAAACAGTACGGTCATCGTACATTATTCCATGAATAATAATTGGAATAAGGACGATTAGAATCGGTGCAAGCATAAAAAGAGCAAGCACACCAGCAATGTAAAAATGCTTCTTTTCGTAGTATTTAATCATCACCTCAACCCCCTTTACATAATTATACAATATTTTGTAAAATTAAGGAATAATGTATTCTGAATATTTAATCTTCTTAACACTCGAGGCAAAACATAAAACAATTTCTTCTGACGAGTGCATGATAGGAACCTATAATTCAAAGTCATATTATGAATAACTTCCTGTTCAATCTCATCCGAAAGTGCCCTTTTTGAAAATTTGTTAATACAATGAGAAAAGAATCATATATAGAAATAAATACAAACTGGAGTAGATGCAATTGGACAAACAAAATAATAAGTTTAGATGGATTGTATTTGCTTCTGTCCTATTCACTTATGCGCTTATGGCGAGCCAACGAACCGCACCAGGATTAATTACCGATCAAATCATGATTGATTTTAACATTACTGCCACAACGATTGGTTTATTAACAAGTATTCAATTTTTCGTTTACACTGGTTTGCAAATTCCGATGGGTATTTTAGTCGATCGGTACGGACCTAACTTTTTCCTTATAAACGGTGCCCTTCTAACAGGTTTAGGTACAATCATTTACAGTGTCGGTACACATGAATATGTTTTATTTATTGCTAGAGTACTAACCGGAACGGGAGACGCTACGATATGGGTTAGTATGGTACTTATTTTAGGGCAATGGTTTAATGCAAAAGAGTTTACACGATTAATCGGGGTAGCAGCGATGACCGGAAGTCTCGGTTTTCTTTTAGCAACGGTCCCTTTCTCCTTACTTATTACGTTACTAGGTTGGCGACTAGCGTTTTTTTCGTCAGGACTGCTGTTATGCATATGTGCCGTGCTGCTTTATTTTGTTCTTATAAAGAAACCGAAACATTCATTATTTAGAAAAAAAGAAATACAACAAGAGAAAACAATTGCCCTTCTTAAAAGAATATTTTCCAATCGGCAAGCATGGGCTTTATTTTGTTGCCACTTCGGAATAGTTGGAACGTACGTTGGATTTATTAGTTCGTGGGGGGTACCGTATGGCATGAGCATGTACGGAATGACTCGCGCAGATGCAAGTCAACTCATTATGATTGGATTAATTGGCGCACTAATTGGTGCACCTCTAGGTAGTTGGATTAGTAGTAAATTAGAAGCTATTAAAAGGCCATATATTGTCGTACACCTTATCCTCATTATAAGTTGGGCTATTTTTCTACTATTTAACGGAAGCCCGCCGTTTGTCCTATTAATTATTTTGTTTTTTATTATCGGCCTTGCATACGGAGCAAACGCCTTAACTTTTGCACTCGCTCGACAAACTTTTCCTATCGGAGAAGCCGGTATCGTATCAGGGTTTGCCAATACTGGTGGATTTCTTAGTGCTGTTTTACTACCTAGCATTTTCGGTAAAATTCTAGATTATTTTCAAGCAGTTTCGGGAAGCATCGTTAATGGGTATTACTACGGTTTTATTACTCCCGTTATATTCTCCTGCATTGGATTAATCGGTGTGCTTCTCGCAGTGGAAAAGCGCCATGAGGAAAGCATTGTAGAAAGTTAAAAGAAGCCTTTCAAACGTCGAAAGGCTTCTGCATTCTACTCTATACTTATTACTCTTTTTTCTTCATGAGATTTTTTAATTGCATCCATCATAGTTTGCACTTTTTGTCCTGCCTTTAAAGTAGGCAAGTGTGGATGAATATCTCCGTCTGACACCGCTTTATATAATTGATCAATTGAACGATAGAAGGCATTGTAATAGCCTGCCGCGACTGCGTTCATCCCCTCTGGAATGGAGAGCGCACTTTCTATTTCTACCTCCTCTAACGGACTATTTTCTAAACCGAGCAACACTTTATCATCTTGGGACATTTTTAATGTGCCTTCTGCTCCAAAAATTTCTAACGCCCAGCCATCTGCATGGCGAACTGCAATGTTAGAACCGATGTTAAATGTTCCACCACCAACAAAGTTGCCAAACGCTTGGAAAGCATCATCAGCTGTTCTTACTTCTTTTTCTCCATTTTCATCTACAAACTCGGGTACATGCGTAGTTAATTGACCAGAAACCGATTCTACTTTTTTATCCGTCCACCATAGTAACGAATCGATTAAATGAGAACCTACTGCCCCTAGCATTCCTCCTGCTTGGTCTTTTTGACTTAGCCAGCCTCTTTTACTTGTGGCGTACCGCTCATATCCGGCAATGTTTAATGAGAAATTAACATGGAGCACATTTCCAAGTTTACCGCTCGCTACTATTTCTTTTACCTTTTGTCGTGCCGGTAAGAATCGATACTCAAAATTTATGAACCCTAACTTTCCTGCATCTTCCTGAGCTTTAATCATCTCCCCGGCTTCCTGCACATTAAATGCCATCGGTTTTTCGCACAAGACGTGACATCCCTTTTCGTATGCTTTCAACACCATATTATGATGTAACAATGGTGCAGATGCTACCGCAACTAAGTCTAGCTCTTCCTTCTCGAGCATTTCCTCCCAATTAGCGTACACAAGGTTAACACCTGTTTCTTGTTTAATTTCTTCTAGCCTTCCTCTTCCAACACTTGCAATCGAAACAACTTCAAAACCTGGATGACTTTGCATAACTGGTGCATGTACTTTCGCACCAAAACCCGCTCCGATAATACCTACTTTTATTTTCATATAAGGCTCCTTTTATGTAAGAAAATTAAAATTTCGACTAACGAAATTTATCTACTAACTTATTCTACTCTTCATAAAAAAAACCTTCTACTTAGGAATAAAATATAGAGTTCTTTACGTACCTTCTACTTAAAATTCATTGTTATAGGTTTCTTCCAAATCATTAAAAGAAATCCCTTTAAACGTTTTTTCTTCTACTATTACCCATTCATTATTTATATTTTCTATAACCGTAACAACATTTTCACCGCTACTCTTTTTGTAAATAATAATCCCACTACTATCCTTCAAAAGTGCGATCGGTTCTACCATTCCATGCACAAGTCTTTGCTTTTTTTGATATTCGATTGAAAACTTAGTATCAAGAGCAGAAAGTTCAGCGATTAAATATTCCCCAAGCTCAATTTGTAATTGTTCTGCTACCTCTTCCACTATCTTATCTTCCATATACGTTCGCATATCCGGGATAATATGGACTAGATCTAAAATATCGTTTGTTAGAATTTTATTTTCCAATTCAGCGATGTCAATGTTCATAGATAGACGGTTTAATTCAACCAACTTTTTATTAGCTGAAAGGTAACCAGGGACAATAGTTATTTTATCGTCCTTCTTAATCGGAGCAAAAAAGACTGTTCCACTCCATATTTCTATTCCAGACTTACTATCTCTTTCTTTTTGTAGTTTCGTTTCTATTAATTCTAATTTCTTACCATTCTCTCCATAAATAGAAAAAGAAAGTTCCTCTTCCTTTCTAGCAAACGGTGTGTGAACATTCACAGTAATTTTAGTACCACTTGGTGTTAAAATCATTTCCTCCATGTGAAACTCATAGCCTTCATCCTCTATCGTACTATGGACGAGATAATATTCGTAATCATCATTTACGAAAACTGGTATCGTAAAATCCCAGTTACCCATTGTATTGAAAACCTTATTAAAAGAAACTTGAAGTGTAAAGCTATCAGGTAGTGTACTGCTAGTCTGAATTAGCCCTTTAAATTTATTGTCTTCTGCCGCACCTGTACTTTGAGAACTAAGGAGCGTCAATCCATTTATCGTTATATTATAGTTAAGAATCCCAACTTCTGCTCCTTCATCGTCTAGAGGGATTTCGTAACCTATTACAAGCCGTGATTGATCATAATAAACGTTAGTAATGGTGATAGGTATGTCCTTATCAACTATAGTCTGATTAACAGGAAAAACTAGCCCCTTTTCCAACGCTTCTTTTAGCCCAACATCCTCATGAACAAAAACGGAACCAATGATTGGAATATGTGTAAGCATGTTTGCCATAGCTGGTGAAATAAAACCCGATCCCATTATTGCTAGCAATAGTACGACAGCTATTGCAAAGCTATATATGTATCTCTTAGCCCTTTGGAATTTCGATTTCGCTTTCTCACCTTTTTTCATCGCTTCATTTATAGCAGTTGTTAATTTTTCTTCAGGAATATCGATTTGTTCGACTCTCTGTTGAAACTGTTTCTTTTCACTATTCATTCACGCAATCCTCCCTTAGTATTTTTCTAAGAACATGAAGAGCACGATGAAGACTCGACTTTACCGTACCTTCAGGACACTCTAAAATTTCTGCTATATCGCGATTCGGTAAGTCTTCGTAATATTTTAATATAATGATTGTTTTATATTTCTCATCTAACTGATCAATAGCATGAAACAGATCAAGCCTACTCTCAACAGCAACCTCTTTCGCCTCCATTGCTTCTATTATTTCCGCATGGATTGGAGTAACTTTTTTCTGTCGAGCTATAAAATCTAATGCACTATTAATGGCTATTTTTTTTAACCAAGCATAAAGATAGGATGGATTTTTTAACGTATGAATAGATACAAATGCCTTATAAACCGTTTCTTGTACAATCTCTACTGCGTCATTTTCATTTTTGACGTACAAATAAGCAAGTCGATATATTTTTGCTTTTTCTGCCTCCATAATCATTGCGAACGCTTTTTTATTCCCTTTTATCGCTTTCTTAACATCTCTTTCCGTAAACATGGCGCCCTCCTTTCCTATACAAGACAGAGTAGGGTTACATTTCGTTCCAACTTTTTTCATAAAAGATAGATATACTGCTAATTTTAAAGTTAAAATTACTTTTTGACCAAAATAACACGAAAAAAAAAGAGCACTTTCCTTTTTGCAGAAAAGTACTCTTTCTATTTACGATTATCCTCTATACTTTATCGCTAGTCCTTTTAAGAAATTTCTCGCATATTTGTCGCCACATTCTTTATAATTTTTATGGCCCTCTTTTCGTAAGAGAGCACCTACTTCACCTTTTGTAATTGTAACTCCAGCTTCCGCTATAATATCAATGATGTCTTCGCTAGTTAATACTAGAGCAATTTTCACTTTCTTTAAAAGCTGGTTATTCATATGTTCACGAGTTAATGGCGGAAACCCTGTTTGTCCTGGCTTTGGTCCTCGTTTAAACGTAATTAAGCCGTTAAGAAACTTCTCTAACGTTTCGTTAGTACAACGTTTAAAGTCTTCATCCTCATCTATATCTTCATAATCGTAGTCGTCCTTAGGCTTTGTTAACATCTTTTTCACTTCTTCCAATGTTACGTCAACGCCACCAAGTTTAAATATTTGTACCATATCCATATCTTTTATATCTAGTGCATATCTTAATCGAATCAAAATATCGTTATTTGTCATGCGTGTACCTCCATTTTTATTCCCTTATCTCATCCCAATAGCTTACCATTGTTAAACGTTGACATCAAACTGTGAATTGAGATTGTAAAAAAATAGAAAGAAGTCATTACAACTTCTTTCTTTTACCTACTCTTATTCCAATTCCAACAACGCAACTGCTTCACAGTGTACAGTATGCGGGAATAGATCCACCGGTTGGACAACTTTTAATTTGTAACCGAATGGTTCTAATTCTTTAATATCTGTCGCGAATGTATCTGGGTTACATGATACGTACACGATACGCTCCGGTTTAGAACGCCCGATTCTTCTCATTACTTTCCCACCCGCACCAGAGCGTGGAGGGTCTAGTAATAGTAATTCTGGATTACCGAAGCTCTCTAATACTTCGTCAATTCCTTTTCTAGCATCTTTTGCTAGGAAGTATGTGTTTGTAAGACCGTTATCCTTTGCATTACGCTTTGCAGATTCAATCGAACTTTCGACAATTTCAATACCAGCTAATTTGTCTACTCGACTTGCAAACGGTAAAGAAAACGTACCTACACCACAGAATAAATCAATCATTTTTTCTGTTTTCTTCGGTTTACCGATTTCTAATGCAATATCAACTAGTTTTTGTGCTTGTGTTGGATTCGTCTGGAAGAATGTATCGAACCATAAACGGAAACGATAACCTGCAATTTCATCGTAAATAAAATCTCTACCAGCTAATACATGCGTATTTTCTGACTGAGTACGATCTGCCCAATCTGTGTTTTCCATCCATAATAAGCTTTTTACTTGTGGGAAATTCGCTTCAATACGTTTTACTAAATCGTCTGTTGCAGCTTGCAATTCATCTTTCGGTCCTTTTGTCGCGAAAATAGCGAGCATCATTTCTCCCGTAATAAAAGATTGTCTCACCATTAAATGGCGAAGTAATCCTTCATGCTTATCTTTATTATATCCTTTTAAATTGTGGTCTTTAACCCAGTCTGCAACCGTCATTGCAGCCTCCACCATTTCTTTCCCTGCAATTAAGCATGTTTCTAATGAAATAACTTTTCTAAAGTTACCTTGCTCATGCAAGCCTAATGCACCAGCTGGCGAAAATGTAAACTCCATTTTGTTTCGGTAATGCCAAGGGTTGTCCATTCCGATTGCATCTAGAACAAGATCAGAGTCAAACCCTTGCCCCTCTACTGCCTTTTTCACATGTACAGTTTTTTGCTTCAACTGACCTTCATAATCCCAGTGTTGCCATACACAACCACCACATTTTTCAAAATGAGGACATTCTGGACCAATACGCTCAGGGTGTGTTTCTAGTATTTCTTCAGCTACTGCCCTTCTTCTTCTACGTTCTGGTTTGTCTACAAAAACACGCACTTTTTCACCTGGAAGTGTTTGCGGGATAGTAAGTTTTATTTTTCTTTTCGTACCGTGTTCCGTTTCTCGCCAAACTTGTGCTTTACCGGAACCTTTTTCATCTAATCCATTTATTTCAGCAACAAAAACTTTGCTTTCTATTTCTTTCATCTTATTTCCTCCTTGGTAATCATTCTATCTATTATTTAGTAACTTTAGTATCGTTACATGAATTTATATCGTTTATCACATAAAAGGAGAGGGTGTTTTCATCCCCCTCCAATTCCAAACGTAACAATAATGTCATTTAGCCAAAAGACAATCCCTAGAAGGTTAATTCTATCAAAAAATGGGGAATAGTTCACTCTAAATATATGGAAACGATGTTTGAACAAAATGACAAAAAATCAGCATAGAAATACCATTCTAAGAAGGCTTCATTCTTGACTATACCGTTTTTTGCCAATATGATGGAAATAAGCACACTTGCATAATAAAAGGGCGAAATAAATATTCTTGTACAGTCATAGATTCATATTATATGGCTAATAAATTTCGTCATAATAAATTAATGTGTGTTACATCCTCTATGTCTTTATTAGCAACTACATACTGACTGATAAGGCAACATCACCTTAGTTCTTTTCTCATTTAACAAAGATTCTTCTTAACTAGTCAAAACGTATAATACGCCATAGTAAATAACTAGTAGACTACAACAACACATTTTTTTATTTACTCCAAGAAAAACACCTAGAGAATACTACTTTATACATATCATTCGCTTTTTATTTTTGTATACCCTATACTAATTACAATAATAATTTATTAATAATTATTGTAATCTAGAATTCTTTTTAGTATAATTATAAAGTAATAATGATTATCATTATTGTTTTGTAAGTTTTATATAAAAATAAACTTATATTAGAGGAGGAACTATCCATGAAATCATTTGATTCTACTAACACGGGAAAATGCCCTTTTTATCACGGTGGAGCTACTAGTCCAGAAACTAGTGGTACAACAAACCGTCATTTTTGGCCAAATCAATTAAACTTAAATATTTTACATCAACACGATAAAAAATCTAACCCAATGGGAGAAGATTTTAATTACGCGCAAGAGTTCGCAAAACTAGACTATGAAGCTCTTAAACAAGATCTTCGCGAATTAATGACAGACAGCCAAGATTGGTGGCCAGCAGACTACGGTCATTACGGCCCAATGTTTATTCGTATGGCTTGGCACGCAGCTGGTACATACCGTATCGGTGACGGCCGTGGAGGCGGCGGAACTGGGAACCAACGTTTCGCTCCATTAAACAGTTGGGCTGACAATGCTAACATTGATAAAGCACGTCGTCTTTTATGGCCAATCAAGCAAAAATATGGAAACAAAATTTCTTGGGCTGACTTACTACTGTTAACTGGGAACGTTGCAATCGAATCTATGGGTGGTAAAACATTCGGTTTCGGTGGTGGACGTGCTGACATTTGGCATCCAGAAGAAGATATATATTGGGGTTCTGAAACAGAAATGTTAGCTGACGAGCGTCACTCAGATGATGGTGTACTTGAGAATCCGCTTGCTGCTGTGCAAATGGGTCTTATTTATGCAAACCCAGAAGGTCCAGACGGAAAACCAGATCCACTAAAAAGTGCGGATCAAATCCGTGAAACTTTTGCCCGTATGGGTATGAACGATGAAGAAACTGTTGCATTAATCGCTGGTGGACATACATTCGGTAAGGCACACGGTGCTGGGGATGCTGCTCATGTTGGTCCAGATCCTGAGGCTGCTCCTATTGAAGCACAAGGTTTAGGTTGGATCAGCTCATTTGGTAGCGGTAAAGGTGGAGATACTATCACTAGTGGTCTTGAAGGTTCTTGGACTGCTAATCCTACTACATGGGATAATGGTTTCTTTGATCAATTATTCGGTTATGAATGGTGGCTTACTAAGAGTCCTGCAGGAGCATGGCAATGGATGGCAGTAGATCAAGATGAGAAACATCTAGCACCTGATGCTGCTGACTCTAATAAAAAAGTTCCAACAATCATGTTCACTACTGATATGGCATTACGCTTTGATCCAGAATATGAAAAAATTTCTCGCCGTTTCCATGAAAACCCAGAGGAATTTGCAGATGCATTTGCTCGTGCATGGTTCAAACTTCTACACCGTGACATGGGGCCTCGTTCAAGATATTTAGGTCCAGAAGTTCCAACTGAAGATTTAATCTGGCAAGATCCAGTTCCAACTGTGGACTACGAATTATCTGATGAAGAAATTGCAAAAATTAAAGTATTAATTTTAGATTCTGGATTAACAATTGGTGAATTAGTAACAACTGCTTGGGCTTCTGCATACACATTCCGTGGTTCAGATAACCGTGGTGGTGCGAATGGCGCACGTATTCGTCTTGCTCCACAAAAAGAGTGGGAAGTTAACCAACCAGAACAATTAGCGAAAGTTTTAGCAGTATATGAAGAAATTCAAAATCATTTAGAGAAGAAAGTTAGTATTGCAGATCTTATAGTACTTGGTGGTTCTGCTGCAATCGAAAAAGCTGCACAAGATGCTGGCTTTGACGTAACAGTACCATTTGCTCCTGGACGTGGTGATGCAACTCAAGACCAAACAGATGTTGAAAACTTTGAAGTACTTGAGCCTGTTGCTGATGGTTTCCGTAACTATCAAAAACAACAATATAGAGTAGCTTCAGAAGAGCTTCTTGTTGACAAAGCTCAACTATTAGGTTTAACTGCACCAGAAATGACTGTACTTATCGGTGGTATGCGTGTATTAGGTACTAACTACGGTGGTACTTCTCATGGCGTATTTACAGACCGTGTTGGTACATTAACAAATGACTTCTTCGTAAACTTATTAGATATCGGTGTAGAATGGACGTCTGTAGACGGAAGCGTATATGAAGGTCGCGACCGCAACACAGGTGAAGTTGTTAAAACGGCAACTAGATTCGATCTTATTTTCGGTTCTAATTCTGTTCTTCGTGCGATTGCAGAAGTTTATGCGCAAGAAGATAACCAAGAAAAATTCGTTCGTGATTTCATCTCTGCATGGGTGAAAGTAATGAACGCTGACCGTTTTGATCTAAAAAAATAATATAAAATGAAAGGCACACTTCCCTTAGGGGAGTCGCGTGCCTTTTCTTTATTTGAATACTTTCTCTACTACTTTTTACGCGGTATAAGCATTTTCTTTTTTCCCTTTTCGTGCCCAAGCGATGATGATCGCTACAATAAAGGCAATTCCTATATACCCGACCGTGGAATATACCTTTCCAACAAGAGTCGTAAACCCTACGAAACTTGCAAAAAAGCCAACTAAACCAGTTAGAACAATTGCAGATTTGAATTTTTTGTGATTTGGCTTAATTAACCGGACGGTAAAGCTATAGAACATTCCTACTGCAGTGTTATACATTAAGCCTAGTAGCGCAATCGCCATTAATACGCCGACAAACGGATGAATTTGGCTAGCTAGTTCAAGTGTTGGCATTGCGACACCACCGACAACATCTACTTTTACTAACAACGCGATATGAATTAATATAATGAGTACACCTAACATTATTCCACCAAGTAAACCACCCATACCAGCAACTTTACGGTCTTTCTCCGTTCCCCCCATTACAATCAATAATGCTGCACCACATGCTATATTATAGGAAACATAAAGAATTGAGCCTACTATCCAGTTAGATGCTGCTGCAGTTTGTTCTTGTGCTAAAGCGTTCGACTCTTGTAGTGTTAAGTCCATTGTGAAAATAGAATAAATGACAATGGTAAAGACTATTATCATTAAGTACGGGGTCGCAACGGCAATGATATTAATAATCTTTTTGATGTTCAATAATAATGTAAGGATTGTAGCAGCAACCATTATAATGCTCCCAATCATAGGATGGATACCGAACATTTGCTCAAAAGTGGAGCCAGACGCCGCGAACATTACAACGGCTACGCCAAATAAGAAAAATGTAATGACGATGTCAAAAATAAAGCCGAAGTAACGTCCTCCGATATGATAAATTACATCTTTATGTGACTGAGTTTGGAGTTGGGAGCCAAGCTGTGCTAGCGTATAGCCTAAAAAAGCAAAAAGAATCGTTGCGATAATGCCTCCAACAGTCCCCCAAATACCAAAGCTAGTGAAATACTGCATTACCTCTTGTCCCGAAGCAAAACCTGCCCCAACAATGAGCCCAACGAAGGCACTGCCAATCTGAAAGCTTTTCTTCATCTGGAGTCCCCCTTTTAATTGTAATTTTTCTTAGCGATTGTAAAAGACTCCACTGCCTCCCGATCTACTTCATATCCAATACCTACTGTTTGAGGAACATCAATGTAACCGTTTGTTGCTACAACTTCTGGTAGTATAATGTCCTTTTCCCAATAGCGATTAGAACCAGCAGTATCTCCAGGTAAAATGAAGTTAGGTAAGGTTGTTAAGGCTACATTATGTGCACGTCCTATACCTGATTCCAACATGCCACCACACCATACCGGAACATTGTTCGCCGCACAGTAATCATGAATTTTCTTCGCTTCTGATAGTCCACCAACACGTCCAATTTTTATATTAATTATCCCTGTACTTCCGAGTTCTACTGCTTTCCGTGCATCCTCTAGAGAGTGAATACTTTCATCTAGACAAATCGGCGTTTTAAGCTGTTTTTGAAGTTGAGCGTGGTCAATTATGTCATCTGATGCTAGAGGCTGTTCTATCATCATTAAATCAAATGCGTCTAGTTGTTTTAAAAGCGCCGTATCCTCTAAACGATAAGCGGAATTTGCATCTGCCATAATCGCAGTGTCTGGGAATTTTTCACGTAATGTGCGCATTACTTCTATATCCCAGTCCGGCTTTATTTTTACTTTTATTCGCTTATACCCTTCCTTCACAAATCCGTCTACTAAAGCTACTAAGTCTTCAATTGATTTTTGTATCCCAATACTAATACCTACCTCAATTTTGTCTTTCTTTCCACCTAATGCAGCAGCGAGAGATTGGTTCGTTTGTTGTGCATAAATATCCCATACCGCACCTTCAATCGTAGACTTTGCCATATTATTTTTACGAATGGAGGAGAAAATTTCACTAACCTCATCTGGATGATTCAACTCTTTATTCAAGATGAGCGGAATTAGAAAGTCTTCGAGCATATGCCAATTCGTTTTTAACGTTTCCTCGTTATACCAAGGTGAATTAAATGCTACGGATTCTCCCCATCCAATTGTCCCTTCAACATCACGTGCCTCTAGTAATAAAAATTCTTTATTCGTAAATGTCCCAAAGCTTGTTGTAAAGGGATCTTTTAATTTCATTTGTAAATGACGAATAGTAATGTCGGTTATTTTCATTGTGCTTCTCCTCCAAGTTCTAACGATTCTTTTTTAACAAAAATGTATTCATTATAGGTCTCATTGATTTGTAAACGAACAACTGCATATCCTGCATGAAATAGCTTTTGAAAATGTGTACGTGTTTGCAATCTCCAGTCCAATGCAAGTTCTTTGCTTGCTGATTTTAAACCCTGAAAGTCCTTTGGTACTGCTAGGGAATAGGCTAAACGTGTTAACGGTTGTTCTTTACTAGCCACAAATACTGGTAAGTTTTCCTCATTAAATGTAACAGCGTTTAAAGCAGTGGCCCCCTCTGTATTTGGTATATGCCCTTCCACTACATGCGGACTAGTCAAATGCCAATGCAGTTCAAAGCGGTCAGATGGTAAACCTTTATTTAAGCTATCCTGCATTTCACCGTAGCAATTTTCCACATAAGTATCACAAATACCATTAAGTTTTGTTAAGTTTAAATATCCATTTCGCGTTTCAAGTGGATCGTAAGTCCACTTCATCATGTCATAGCCTTTTTCTATTGCTATTTCACGTTGTTTTCGTTTTAGATTTTCGCCAACGCCTTGTGAACGATACTTTTCAGCGATGCCAAGCATATGAGAGCATAAATAACTTTTGCCATTGCGGAACCCGGCAAACCCATAGCTAAAACCGATTAATTCATCTCCATCATAGGCACCTACCATAATTCCCCCGTTTTTTACTGCTGTTAACGTTTGGTGTGTCGGAACTACTTCTGTACCCCAAATGTTTCGTTCAAGCTCTTCTACTTGTTGCATTTCTTCGATTGTTTGAAGTTCTCGTAATTCAATCATTTTTTCCGCTTCTTTCTACATGTTGTAATGCTAACATTAGCGCTCTTGTCACTATTTCAGCACCCGTCGTTAGACGTTCTCGGTTGAAAGTCATTTTCGGATGGTGAAGACCTGGGGTAACTCCACAACCAAGCCCAAGCATCGTTGTTTGAAGCTCCGGTTTTGAATAAGTGTAGAAGTGGAAATCCTCGCCACCAGGAGTTACGACATCCTGTGCACAATTTTCTTCCCCTGCCACATCTATTATAGCTTGTTTCATCATGGCTTTTGCCTCACCATCGACTTGAGCAGCAGCAATATGTGATTCTACCTTATAATCAATTGATACTCCATACAACGTACTAACGGCAGCTACTACTTTTTCAAACCCTGTAGTTAATGCTTCCATCGTTTCGTTATTTTGAGCACGTGCATCAATACTAAACGTTGCATTACCTGGAATGATATTAGTTGAACTGCCACCTGCCGTAATTTGCGTCATTTTAATAGAAGCAGACTGAGTAGGACTAATCCATATGCGCTTCATACCGTCCACTAATGAAGCCGCTACCTCAATCGCATTCACTCCTTGTTCTGGTCGTGCTCCGTGTGCATCCACTCCGATAATTTTCCCTATGAAAAGTTTCGCAGCCCCATGGTATAACGCTGGTGCGTAATTGCCATCTTGTAATTCGACTAACGGACGTACATGTGTGCCGAATAAAAACTGTAATGAATCTATTATCCCTTCTTTTACAAATGCCATTGCTCCTTGTGCTTTTTCTTCAGCTGGTTGAAAAAGGATTCGAACGGCCCCAGGTAAGCTTGATTCCATCTCTTTTAGCATAAAAATAGTGCCAAGTGCCATCGTCATATGCCCATCATGTCCACAAGAATGATTAGCACGAAACTCTCCATCTACTTCTTGCCATAATGCATCAATATCAGTCCGAAACCCTACTTTCGGAGTTCCTTTTCCAATGTCTACATATAACCCTGTCATATTATCGAAAGTTTTTGGTTGCAAACCTTCCTCTTTAAGAATGTTGGCAATATATGAGGTAGTATTAACCTCGTTCCAGCTTGTTTCTGGATTATTATGAAGGTATTCAAAAATTGTTTGTAAACGATTCTGTATTGTTTGATTTGCCATCCTGTTCAACTCCATCTGTCTGCATAAAACTATTTATAAAACTATAACTTATACAAATTGATTTTTAAACAACATATTTATCAGTTAATAAAGTTTAAACTTTAATTTTTAAGTTAACACAAATTTAACAGAGAGACAACAAATATTCTGAAAAGTGAAAACTAGAAAAAACTTCGGAAAATCAAACATCCCAAGTTTAGGTATATAGTCTTAAGGAAGAAATCTTCTACTGTAATTAGCCTCATACTCTAGTAAAAATTAAGTAAATTTTGTCAATCTACTATGTCCTTATTTATTTAAATGTAAAAGTTTGTCAAGATTCTGTAAATCGTCTCTCTAATTGAAAAAATTATGCTTAAATGTGTTTGTAACGAAGAAAGGGGGCTCTTTATGAGTAAGGTTGAGTTAAGAAACATCTCCAAATCTTATGATAAACAAAAAGATGTATTAAATGGCATCGATTTATGTATAGAAGAAGGTGAGTTTTTTGTACTAGTTGGCCCTTCTGGTTCTGGAAAAAGTACTTTGCTTCGCATGATTGCTGGGCTTGAAGACATTTCCGGAGGGATTTTAAAAATTAACGAAAAAATCGTAAATCATGTCGCTCCAAAAGAACGAGATTTATCGATGGTTTTTCAAAACTACGCACTGTACCCACACTTAACGGTTGAACAAAACATTTTATTTGGACTAAAGGCGAGAAAAGTAGACAAACAAGAACAACAAAAAAGGTTAAAAGAAACTGCTGAAATGCTCGGCCTTACAGAACTGTTAAAACGAAAGCCAAGAGAGCTTTCAGGCGGTCAAAGACAACGTGTTGCACTTGGACGCTCCGTTGTTAGTCATGCACCTCTTTGCTTGATGGACGAACCACTTTCTAATTTAGATGCGAAACTGCGTGCTAATATGCGTGTACAAATCCGAAGATTACAGAAACAGTTAGGCTTGACGATGATATATGTTACGCATGACCAAGTGGAAGCAATGACGATGGGTGACAGAATTATGGTATTAAATGAAGGAAAGATTCAACAAGTTGGCAAGCCTATCACACTATATAATGAGCCTGAAAATTTATTTGTCGCTTCCTTTATTGGCTCACCAAAAATGAACTTAGGGAAAGCTGTTTTTACAGAAGATAAAAAGCAGCTAATTATAGAAAACGAACTTCACCTTTCCATTGATTCTTTGACAACAATCGATTTACCTCAGACAGAAAACTTAGTTGTTGGCATTCGTGCTGAGCATTTGTTACCGGCACAAGGAGACGAAGAACATTGTGTTCATTTAGAAGCGGTTAATGTCGAACAGCTAGGCAATGAAACTTCTATTGCGTTTGACGTTGGGACGGAATTATGGACAGCTAAATGGCCTGGTCAATGGACGATTGAATTTGGCCAAAAAGTTCCTGTGAAGATTTCACCACAATACATATTATTTTTTGATGGAGCTAGTGGGAAGTTACTCCAATCGGCTCAAGTTGGAAAAAGACAAGAGGTTGTAGCGATATGAGTAAGACCAATCCTATAGCGGAAGGAAATGAAGCAATAACCGTTCCATTCGAACAAGCTAACAAACAAAGACGGATAAATAGTTTTATAAAAGGTATTTTATTTTTACTCCCTTCCATTCTATTATTCGGTATTTTTCTGTTTTATCCATTGTTTAAGACCATCTATTTAAGTGCTTTTTTAACAGATGCGAAAGGTGCTACTACAGTTTTTGTAGGTTGGGAAAACTATCAATATATGTTTACAGACCCTATTTTTCTTAAAAGCATTAAAAATACGTTTCTCTTTGTACTATATACAGTTCCAGCTACTGTTTTAATTAGTCTCTTCTTGGCAATAATCTCGAACGAAAAATTAAAAGGTATTGGTTTTTTCCGGACTATTTTTACTTCCACAATGGGAGTGTCCGTTGCGGCTGCTTCTGTATTTTGGTTATACCTGTTCCACCCTTCGGTTGGCTTACAGATCCGAAATGGGCGTTAACCGCGATTGCCATTACAACGATTTGGATGAATATCGGGTTCACGTTTTTAATTCTTTTAGGCGGCCTACAATCTATTGACTCTTCATTGTATGAGAGTGCTGATATTGAAGGTTCGAGTTACTTTTACAAACTGAGAAGAATTACCGTACCGATGCTATCACCGACCTTGTTTTTTGTTATTACTGTTTCGATTATTAATGCGTTCCAAACGTTTGGTCAGATTGATATTTTAACCCAAGGTGGACCAGCAAATGAAACGAATTTAATTGTATATTCCATTTATCGTGAGGCTTTCACTAACTATCAGTTCGGAACCGCCAGTGCCCAAGCAGTTGTGTTATTCGTCTTTATTTTAATAATGACAGCAATACAGTTTAAATTGGGCGAGAGGAGAGTGCATTATCAATGATGATGTCCATTACTAAAAAGGCCATTTTTTATGTATTGCTCATCTTTTCCGCCTTTCTTATAGCTGGCCCAGCGGTTATGGCAATTGGAATGAGCTTTATGACGAACCAAGATATTTTAACTGGAAGTCTACCATCAACATTAACGTTTGATAATTACTCGAAAGCCTTTAGCCAATTTCCATTAGTCCAATATTTATTTAATAGTTTTGTCGTTTCTATCGTCATTACGCTAGGACAACTACTTTTAGCAAGCCTAGCCGCTTATGCTTTTGTTTTTCTAGAATTCAAAGGTAGAGACCTCTTATTCTACCTATTTATCGCTACGATGATGGTACCATTTGAAGCGTCAGTTATTCCAAATTTTCATATTATCCGTGATTTAGGTTGGATTGATACGTATCCTGGTCTAGCTGTTCCATTTTTCGCAACAGCTTTTGGAACCTTTTTATTACGACAAAACTTCAAGCAAATTCCTAAAGAGTTAAAGGAAGCTAGCCAAATTGCAGGTATTGGAGATTTTAAGTTTTATCTTACGGTCGTCCTTCCTGTTTCGAGGACAAGTTTAATCACCTTAGGCATATACGGCTTTTTAACATCTTGGAACATGTACTTATGGCCACTTTTAGCTACAACAAACGATACGGTAAGAACGGTACAAATTGGCTTAAAACAATTGCAAACTCAAGAACAGTTAAATGAATGGGGTGTGATTATGGCAGGTGCTGTCATTGTAATTATCCCTACATTAATCTTACTTTTCTTCGGTCAAAAGAAATTACAATCAGGCTTAACAGAAGGAGCTATTAAATAAGTTCCTTCGTAGCTATACTATTAAACTTTAAAAAAAGGTGGAGAAAAAATGAAAAAAATCATGATGGTTCTAGCTTTAGGTATTGTACTATTATTAGCAGCTTGTTCGGGCGGAGATTCTACGTCTAGTAATAGCACTAATAACAACAACTCTAATTCAAACAGTGGGACAAGCAACTCAAGCACAGACAATAATAATGATAGTGAAAACGAAGAAAAGCAAACTGTGACATTTTGGCATTCGATGGGTGGAGGATTGCAAGAAGCATTAGATAGCCTTGTTGATGAATTTAATGAATCTCAAGACAAAATTCAAGTAAACGCAGAATATCAAGGTTCCTATGACGAATCTTTAACAAAGTTTAATGCGGTAGCAGGAACAAATAGCGCTCCAACAATAATTCAAACGTTTGAAATTGGGACTATGTCGATGATTAACAGTGGGAATATCGTTCCGATACAAGACCTTATTGATGCAGACGGTTATGAGATGAGTGGATTAGAGGAGAATATCATCAATTATTACTCATTAGATGGAAAATTTTACTCGATGCCTTTCAACTCCTCTACGCCAGTAATGTATTACAATAAAGACGCTTTTGAAGCTGCTGGTTTAGATCCCGAAACACCACCAGCAACTTACGAAGCAATCGAAGAAGCGAGTAAAAAAATCGTTGAAGCAAATGATGGCATGAAAGGTTTTGCCCTTCAAGCATATGGCTGGTTGTGGGAACAACTATTAGCAAATCAAGGTGCTCTTCTTTTAAATAATGATAACGGTAGATCAGACACTCCAACTGAAATTGGTTGGACAGAAGAGGAAGGTAAGTCTATTCTTGAATGGGTAAAACGCATGGTAGAAGATGAGACCTTTGCTAATTATGGAACGAATGGCGATAACATGGTTGCAGGATTTTTAGCTGGTGATGTTGCTATGTTTTTACAATCTTCTGCAAGTGCTAGAAACGTTATTGATAATGCACCATTTGAAGTAGGTATTGCGTTCCTTCCACATCCAGAAAACAAAGAGCGTGCAGGTGTTGTTATTGGTGGAGCTAGTCTTTGGTTAATTGATGAAAAACCAGAAGAAGAAACAAAAGCTGCTTGGGAATTCATGAAGTTTTTACAAACTCCAGAAGTTCAAGCTAAATGGCATGTTGGAACAGGTTACTTCGCCATTAATCCAGATGCTTATAACGAAGAAGTAGTGAAAGATGCATGGGCAGAAAAGCCACAATTAAGTGTTACGGTCGAACAGTTGCAAGCAACAAAATCATCGTTTGCAACACAAGGAGCGTTAATGGATATGCTTCCTCAAGGCCGTAAAGTAATGGAGTCTGCGCTTGAAACAATTTATAATGGCGGGGATATTGATGCTACCTATACAGACGCGGTAGCACAATTCAATCGAGCAATTGAGCAAGCAAACAGAGCTCGCGGAAATTAAACATGTGGAAAAGGATCTCACGTCCGATAGTTTATCTTTCTTAAATATATAGATAAAAAGAGCCCGTTTTCTCTGGGCTCTTTCTCTCATATCTGATTAGTAGTCGCTTTTAAGGAAGGCATAGAAGTCAGTATGTTTCTCTTCGTTACAACTTGCTCTTAAATGCGTTTATTTTTAACTTAATGCTCTCTCTAACATTGGCTTAACTTCAATTGCTAACAATTCTATATTTTCTTTTACTTTGTCAAACGGGATTCCGCCAATATCAACTTGGGCTAGAAAACGTGTATGTCCATATAGTTCATGTTGACGAACAATTTTCTCCACCACTTGTTCAGGGCTTCCGACAAACAATGCTGTTTGTGGGCTAGCAGCATACTCAAAGTCTTCTCTTGACATTTTAGTCCCCATACCACGCTGACGATTGACATAGTACCAATAATTAGAGTAATACGGATAAAACTCCTCCTTTGCCTTTTCAGTCGTTTGCGCTAGGAATGTGTGACCTGTTACACCAACATTTAATTGCTCCGATGTATGTCCAGCCTCCAATCCTGCTTGGCGATAAATATCAACGAGTGGCTTAAATCGCAGCGGATCTCCACCTAATATCGCTAGGGCCATACCGAGTCCCAACCTACCAGCACGAGCAGCACTTTCAGGTGTCCCGCCAACTCCAAGCCAAATTGGTAACTGCTTTTGTACTGCCCGAGGCGAGATTTCCGCATCTCTTAACGATGAACGAAACTTTCCATTCCAAGAAACTTTTTTCTTTTCATTTAATTTTAATAGTAAATCCAAGTGCTCACTAAAAAGCTCATTATAATCGTTCGTGTTGTACCCAAAAAGCGGGAAAGATTCAATAAATGCACCACGACCAGCTAAAATTTCGGCACGGCCATCAGAAATTATATCTAAAGTGGCGAAATCCTCGTACAGCCGAACTGGATCAAGTGTACTTAATACACTTGTAGCACTCGTTAATTTAATACGGTTTGTTGCATATGCAATCGCAGATAAAACTACTGCCGGAGAAGAGACAACATAATCCAATCGGTGATGTTCACCTACTCCGAAAACATCAAGGCCCATTTCATCTGCAAGTTTAGCTGCCTCTATTATTTCGCCCATTCTTTGTTTAGCACTTATTGTATTACCTGTATGAGGGTTTGGCCCTAAATCTGCGAGTGTGTATATCCCTACTTCAAAACCATTTTGTTTTATTATAGACAACTGTTTCTCCCCCCTTATTAAACAGCTAACTCAATACGATTTCCAGATGGATCGTAAGTAAAAAGCCTACCTTGTTCTTCTAGTACTGTTACTCCAATACTTTGTAGATTAGCTACTGTTTCCTTTCTAGCTTCTTCATGCGGCAAAACAATGGTATATGATTCCATACCGACACTATTTTCTGGTGGCTTTGGTGCCCCTACTCCATTCCATGTATTTACACCAATATGATGATGATATTTACCAGTTGAAAGGAATAACGCTTGACTACCAAAACGATTCACCACATCGAATCCAAGCCCCTTCACATAAAATTCTTCTGTTTTCTTTAATTCTGCTACGTGTAAGTGAATATGTCCCATTAACGTACGTTCAGGCAACCCTTGCCATGATTGGCCCAGCACTCTATTTTCTAATAATCTCTCAAAATCTAGCGGATCTACTGCCATTGCTACTTCTTCACCATTCCAGTTCCATTCTGAAGGTTCTCTGTCTATATAAATTTCGATTTCATTTCCATCCGGATCATGTAAATATAACGCTTCGCTTACAAGATGATCTGATGAACCGAAACGAACACCTTTTTCTGATAAATGAACAACGATATCGGCTAAATCTTTTTTCTCAGGCAATAGTAGGGCAAAATGATATAACCCTGTAGTTCTTCCCTGTTTTGGAATGACATGTTCAGGTTGTTCCAATGATAAAATATTTGTTCTACCATCTGTAGTAAGTTTTGCTGTTGTCGAAGTTTGTTCTAATATTTGAAACCCAATTATTTCTTGATAAAACTGTAAAGACCTTACTAAATTTTGTACTTTTATGTTGACATGACTAACAAATGTTGTTGGTTTACGATGGAAGTTCATTTTTCACTCCTCCTACCCTTTATTAAAATTGTTTTCTAAATAATTAATAAAAAGAACGTATACAGTCCTAAAATAACTTTCCCTAATTACATTCATGATATGTTTATAATTAAGTTACTTTATGTAACTTAATTTATAATTTAAACTAAATATTGTCAAGTTACTAGTTTTCGTTTTACAATTTAATTAACTTTTGTGTTATTCTATGTATTAAAGAGGTGAATGGAAATGACACAGCCAACAATCTGTCCAAAGTTTGAAAAAGCCATCTCCTTACTAAGTCAAAGATGGACAGCTTTAGTAGTTTATCAATTATTACACGGTAAACAACGCTTTAGTGAAATTCAATCATCTATTGGCATAAGCGGAAAAGTACTATCAGATCGCTTAAAGGAGTTAGAAAAGCAAGATATAGTGAAACGAGAAGTGATTCCTGTGACACCAGTTATTATAGAATACTCTTTAACCGAAAAAGGACTTTCAATGGAACCAATTTTGAGTTCTATCGAAAATTGGTCTCAAGACTGGATGAAATAAGACCGAATAACGTTAATTTATAGAAAAAAGAAGCTGTTTTCCATAATCGATTGATTGGCGGGAAAGCCCTTCCCCCTTTTACTTTTTTAAGTCAGATATTGAGGTGAAACAATGGCACAAAATGAATTATCCACATTAAAAAGAGGGCTTCTCGTATTAGAACTAGTAAAAAAACATGAGGGAATTACTTTAGCAGGAGTGATGAAAGAACTTCACCTAAGTAAGTCTACCGCCTTTCGGTTTTTAACAACGTTAGAAGAAATGAAGTATATTTATAAAATTCAAACGCAATATTTTTTCAATCCTAAAATGTTTAGTGGAGAAGCAGGGGACCGTTCAAGTAAAGATTGGGCTTCGTTACGTTCTATCTATCAAGTAGCGCAAAGCTTACAAATGAGTACGTATTTAGGAAAAGTAGACGGAACGGACCTAGTTATGACTCAAGTGATACATTCCCCATTCCTGAACTCAGCAGACGAAGAAATTGGCAACCGTTCCAAGTTACATCAATCAGCTTTAGGAAAGGTTATATTGGCCCATATGGAAAAAGAGTCGTTAGAATCTTTACTTGGTCAAATGTCGTTGGAACGCGCAACAAAAAATACATTTCAAGATTCACAACTATTTCGTTATCATTTAAAAGCGATTCAGGAAGATGGCTATGCTTTTGATGATGAAGAACGAATCGTTGGTATTCGTTGCGTAGCTTTACCTGTATTTCGCAATAAAAAGGTCATTGCTGCTTTAGCTGTTGCAGCTCCAGCAGACCAAATCTCCCGTACTAATATTAAGCACATTGCCACCAAACTCCATGCAGGTAGTAAAGCCATTACGAAAGAGATAGAAACTATCGAAAGTATTCATTAATCTAAATTTAATTTGGTTTCAAATAATGAAACCCATTCATCATATTTTGATTAAAAAAACTTAAGCATCTATACTTTTTGAAGAACGAGATTCACCCAGTAGTGTTACTCCTAGCGAGTGCACAATAAATCTCAAAAAAAAACATTTGGAGGTTAACATTAATGAAAGTAGTAGCAATTGTAGGAAGTATTCGTAAAGACTCATATAATTTACAACTAGCAAAACATATCCAAAATCGTTATAAGGATCAATTTGAATTGGAGATTTTAGATTTAGGTCCACTTCCAATGTATAACCAAGATATTGAATTAGAGGCTCCACAAGAAGTTCTTAACTTTAAAAAGAAAGTAAAAGAAGCAGACGCTGTTCTATGGGTAACACCTGAATATAACTCTTCTATTCCTGGAGTATTAGGTAATGCAATCGACTGGTTAAGCCGAGTAGAAAAAGTTATGAATGGTAAACCGTCCATTATCATGGGATCTTCTATGGGGATTTTAGGAAGCGTAAAAGCACAAATGCACCTTCGCGACATTCTATTTGCTAGTGGATTAAATTCTCCAGTACTTGGCGGAAACGAAGTTTATGTAGGGGCAGTACATGAAAAGTTTGATGCAGATGGAAACTTAACAGATAACGCTACTATCGCATTTTTAGATGGTGTTATCTCTAACTTCCAAGACTGGATGAAGCAGTACGTATAAAGTGAAGCACCTCTTCAAGCTTTTTGAAGAGGTGTTTTTAAAAAGAGGAGAATAGAAATATGGAGGCAAATTATCAAAAATTATTTCAAGAATATACATTTAAAAGTGGTGTTCATGTTAGAAACCGTTTCATGATGGCGCCGATGACGACTTTTTCTGCAGATGAGAATGACTATGTTTCCGAGGATGAGCTTAACTACTATAAGGAACGTGCTAATGGTGTCGGCACAATCATTACTGCCTGTGCATATGTTTCGAAAGGTGGAAAAGGTTTCGACGGTCAAATGGGTATTGATCATGATGGAACTATTGAAGGACTTTCAAAATTGGCGAAAGTTATCCACGAGGGAGGGGCAAAAGTAGTTGTCCAACTATACCATGGTGGCCGCTTAGCAGTTCCTAGACTACTTCCAAATGGAGAAACGGTTAGTGCAAGTGCTGTTACCCCTCTTGGAGACCGTGGATTTTATAGCGTTGAGCATACACCGAGAGCGTTAACGACAGAAGAAGTTTATGAGATTATTAAAGAGTTTGGTGAAGCAACACGCCGTTCGATCGAAGCCGGATTTGACGGAGTGGAATTGCACGGTGCAACAGGATATTTATTACAGCAGTTTGTCTCACCTCATTCGAATCAACGAAAAGATGAGTTCCAAAATAGATATTTATTTGCAATAAAACTTATTGATGAAGTGAAGCGAGTGATTAGTGAACATGCAACAAAACCGTTTTTAATTGGTTATCGTTTTTCACCCGAAGAGCCAGAAACACCTGGGATTACGATGAGGGAAACGTTCGAGTTGCTAGATGAATTAATGAACGCAAATATTGATTATATTCATATGGCTACAACAGAGGCCTGGGCTCAACCGCGTAGAGGAATTGTTAGTGAAAAATCCCGTACGGAAATAATTGCAGAATACATTAACGGACGCGTGCCATACATTGGTGTTGGAAATATTCATACACCAGCTGAAGCCGCACTTGTATTAGACAAAGGGAAAACAGACTTTGTTTCACTCGGTCGTGCATTAGTCGTTGATCCTCATTGGGTTGAAAAAGTTAAATCTAACAAGGAAGAAACAATTATTCATCACTTAACAGAAAACGACCAACAAAAAGCAGTTATCCCAACACCTTTATGGAAACTCATTTTAGAAGTTCAAGGTTGGTTCCCAGTAGTACGATAAAAGTGGACGAGGTATTCCCTCGTCCACACATTTTCTAGTAATATACCTACATTTTCAACTCTAACTTCGCAACTGCTTCACAATGATTCGTATGTGGGAACATATCTACTGGTTGTATTTCTACCGTCTTATATCCACCGTCTTCTAATACACGTAAGTCACGAGCTAACGTTGCAGGGTTACACGATACATATACAACCTTCTTAGGCTTCATATCGATTATTGTATTCAGCAACGCCTCATCACACCCTTTTCTCGGTGGATCCACAACAATAACGTCAGCTTTAATACCTTGCTTGTACCAGTTTGGAATAACAACTTCCGCTTCTCCCACTTCAAACTCTGCGTTGTCTATCTCATTTAATTCAGCGTTACGGCGGGCATCATCAATAGCTTCTGGGACAATTTCTACTCCGTACACTTTTTTTGCTTTTTGGGCTAGGAATAACGTAATTGTTCCAATCCCACAGTACGCATCCATCACCGTTTCTTCACCAGTTAATTCCGCATAGTTTAACGCTGTATCATATAATACTTTCGTTTGCTCAGGATTTACTTGATAAAAAGAACGTGCCGAAATTGCAAATTTTATGTCGCCGATATAATCGTAAATGTACTCTTCTCCCCAAAGTACCGTTGTCTTATCTCCGAAAATAACGTTCGTTTTCTTTTGATTAACGTTTTGCACAATAGATTTTACCCCAGGTAATGCAGCAACAATCTCCTCAACGATTTTCTTTTTATTCGGTAATTCTTCCGTTCTCGTAATAAGTACAACCATCGTTTCGTTTGTTACAAGTCCGTAGCGAGACATTACATGTCGTAGAGTTCCTTTATGCTTCTTTTCATCGTATGCTCTTACACCGTATTTTTCACAAATAGCTCGAACTGTTTGAACAACTGTATCGTTCGTTTCTTGCTGAATCATGCATTCTTTCATATCGATAATTTCATGGCTTCGCTGTTGATAAAATCCTGCAACAAGTCCACCTTCCCGTTCACCAATCGGAACTTGTACTTTATTTCGATAGCGCCACGGCTCTGCCATTCCAAGCACAGGATGTACAGGAACCCCTTGTAGCTTCCCTATCCGTTCCATCACACCTTGGACCTGCTTTCGCTTCGCCAACAGTTGACCTTCATACGTTAAATGCTGCAGTTGACATCCACCACATTGTTTATAGATCGGGCAAGGAGCATCTACTCGATAGTCACTTTCCTTTTGTAATTCGATTAAACGACCGATAGCATATCCTTTGTTTACTTTTATTATTTTTATTTTTGCCTTTTCATCTGGTAAAGCATTGGACACAAAGATAGGATAGCCATTAATTTTAGCTACCCCAGCTCCATCATGAGTCATATCTTCAAAGGCAACATCATAATATTCATTCTTTTGCACTGGCGGTTTTAATGCATTCATACAGTCTCTTCCTTCTTCCTAAATTGCTTCTCCGATTGTATCATAGCATTAGTATTCCATACCAGTTTTCCATTATCCTAATCCGCATTTCTAACAAATAAATAGGCAATAAATCCGAGCGGTCCTAGTAAAAATACAATTAGCGCCCATAAACACCAATATTTGTTCCTCTTTTATCTCTTGCGTCACTATATACCCAAATGAGTGCAACGATCCCGATTAACCACCATAAGAAAAAAAATATCTCCATGCTTAACCCCTCCTGTTATATATTCTATTCCCCCTTACTATATTTACGAAAAATTCTGATAAAAGTTTCTTTCTAATAAATATTTCATTTTTATTCAACTATCAATTATGTTCTCACAATAAAACACGTTTGCTTGAATGTAAAAAAAATAGAGCTCTTATTAAGCCCTATTCCTTTTCTGCACGTTCTTTTGACACCATAATGTCAAAATGGCGATATAAATTGACGAATTCTCCTGGTAGGAGACCACCATATTCTCCATCTAAATTAAGTTGCATCTTTTCTTTCGTATTTACTTTCACTCGATTTGCTTTCGTATAAATAATGTGCGGATCTTTAATATGTTCACCCCGTAAAGCAAGTGAGGCTACTTTAATAAAGTCTGCTATATTCACCTTTTTTAATATAAGTAAATCAAACATTCCATCGTTTAAGCATGAATCTGGCGCTAGCTTTTCAAAGCCTCCTACCGAATTCGTTAAACTAACGAGGAATAACATAATCTCTCCTTCAAATACTTTACCGTCGTATTCAATACGTACGTCAGATGGACGAATGGAAGGTAGCATTTCTATTCCTTTTAAATAGTATGCTAGCTGCCCTATAACAGTTTTTAACTTACTTGGTACTTCATATGTTAATTCTGTAAGCTTCCCTCCACCGGCAATGTTCACAAAAAACATATCGTTTACTTTTCCGATATCAATTGGCATTGGTACACCGTTGGCAATTACTCTAGCTGCCTCTAAAATATCATCTCTTGGGATATCTAACGCACGAGCAAAATCATTCGTCGTACCTACTGGGATAATGCCAAGCTTTGGCCGATACGATTGCTCTGCAAGTCCATTTACGACCTCATTAATCGTTCCATCCCCACCTGCAGCAACGACTAGGTCGAACTCTCTTTCAGCTGCATGACGAGCAGCCTTCGTCGCATCCCCTGCTTCTGTCGTTGCATGACATGACGTTTCATATCCTGCTTTTTCTAATATTACTAATACTTCAGGCAAATATTTTTTAAAAACTTCTCTACCAGACGTTGGATTGTATATTATTCTGGCACGTTTCATATTAATCAACATCCTTAATTAATTAGTTTAAGGTTTTTTCACAAAGTATAAGGTAAAATTTTCTACCTTTTCATTTACATATTAGCTTAATCTTAATAACGAATCAATTTTTAAGCAAGAAATAGACTATTTACCTAGTTATTCATACATTTTAGCTTTTATAAAACAAAAAACCTTCACATCAGCTGCAAAGGTCTTTTATCCTACTTTTTTCAGTGTAATTTTATTTCCACAACCACATATTGTACTATGCTTTAATTGCTTAATGACTGTTTTACATATTGGGCAAGTTTTGATAGGTTTCATAACGGACTCCTTTATAGTATATTTCGAGGTTTTTTCAAAGAGGATAGAATAGTTGTATAAATTCTATGATAACATTTATTAAAGGAAAATCAATCCCTCTTTATAATTATTTTAAATAAGTAATTAATTTAAAAAGTGACATTTTTCGATAAAACGTGCAAACGACTGTACTTAATTTCTAATATAAAATCAATTGGGTACCACCTTATTACTAGTAACAATCGTTATTTGAGAAAATTTTGGAATAACGTACTTGATTCCAATATACATTTTACACAATAGTACGACTTACTCTGTATAGAATAGAGTACACATCCTGATACCCTATCAATTCCTACGATCTGCTTTCCATTAACATAAACCCCATGTAAAAAAACATTAATAACCCCCAGCTAAAATCAGCTAGGGGTCTATAAATCTATTATTCTTGTTGACTTGACTCTGATTTTGATGATGCAATTTCATCTGTTAGCGCATCGATACTACCGCGTACGTTTGCTTTACCAGAGAAGTTTTCAATTAGTTCTTTTACGTCAATGCCGGAAGAAGCTTTTAGTGATTCTTGCAAAGTAGACATTAAGTTTGTTGCATAACCTGTTACTTTGTTAGCTCCGCCGTTTTCACCGCTGCTGCCAGTATCCACAACTGTAATTTTATCAATGTTGCTAAGTGGGCTTGCGATTTGCTTCGCGTATTCAGGAAGCATTTTGATAATCATGTCTAAAATAGCCGCTTGACCGAATTGCTCGAATGCTTCTGCAATCTTTTCTTTCGCTTCTGCTTCTGCTAAACCTTTCAGACGGATAACTTCTGCTTCTGCTTCCCCTTGTGCTCTTTCCGCATCTGCTTTTGCAACACCATCGATACGAACTTTTTCCGCTTCCGCTTTTGCCATTGCCTCGATACGGTATTTGTTCGCATCTGCCTCTGCCATTTGACGAGCTTTTTCCGCTGCTGCTGCTTGCTCAACAGAGTAACGGTCTGCATCGGCTTTTTTCTTCACTTCGGAGTCATATTGGCGCTCACGACGTAAAATTTCTTTCTCTTCTAACTCAATTTGTTTTTGACGCTCAATAATTTGAATTTGCATTTGATGCTCTGTAACTTCTTGTCGCGCTCTCGCTTCCTCTAGATGGTACGCTTGGTCAGCACGAGCTTTTGCGATATCTTGTTCACGACGATATTCCGCTACTTTTAATTGATTCACTTTTTCTGCTTCCGCAATTTCTGTTGCGCGCTCTAGTTCCGCACGTTGCGCATCTTTTGCCGCTTCCGCACGTTTAATACGTGTTTCTTTGTCCGCCTCTGCAGTCGCAATGTCTGCATCACGCTTTACTTGTGCAATACGCGGTCTACCTAGTGACTCTAAATAGCCGTTATTATCACGAACATCTTTAATCGTGAAGGAAACGATAATAAGACCCATTTTCGCTAAATCTTGAGATGCAACACGTTGTACTTCTTGCGAGAACTTCTCACGGTTTTTATAAATTTCTTCTACTGTCATGGATCCGAGAATAGAGCGTAAATGACCTTCTAATACTTCACGAGCTTCATTCTCTAAATCTTCTTTTCTTTTTCCTAAAAATTGTTCCGCTGCTGTCGCGATATCACCGATAGAGTTTCCAATTTTAATAATTGCCGTTCCATCCGCCATTACCGGAACACCTTGTTCAGTATAAACTTCTGGTGTTTTTACATCTAATTTAATAGATAGTAAGCTTAACGGCTCCGCTTGTTGGAAAACAGGTACGATAAACGCACCGCCACCGCGCACAATTTTAATTTTGTTACCAGCTTCATCGACATGCACATTTTTTCCACCTAAGTAGCTACCAGTTACGATTAATGCTTCATCTGGTCCTACTGTTTTGTAACGTGCTACAAATACACCAATAAGAGCTAAGACTAAAAAGACTACAATACCAATAATAATTGCCATTTCTCCTAACATTAAAATACCTCCCCGTTTACTGTTGATTTTTTTCGATAAATTCATTATATGGAGTAACGAAAACTACTCCTTTCTTTACATCGATAATAAGCACTTCTGTCTCGTAGGCAATTTCTTCATTATAATAGCTTTGCGCGGAACGAGAAACAGTACTACCACCGATCGTTAACACAATTTCACCGAACCCGTCTCTAGGGATCGAAATAATTACTTTTGCTACTTTTCCTTTTAAATCCTCATCAGAGTAACCGAGCGATGTTTCTGCTGACTTTAATGGGACTAAAACGAACAAGTATAAAAGTGCCACTGCTAATAGTGAAAATAGAGAAGAGATAATTAGTGCAACGACGCTTTCCACACCGAAAAATTTCTCTAAAATATATCCACTTGCAGAAAAAATGGTAAAAAAGGATAAAATGACAGTCGGGTTCAGTGGCCCTGCGTCTACCACATCAAATATCCCATCCAATACATCACCTAACAAAATATAAAGAAGTGTTAGGCAACCAAAAATGACCAAACCCCATAAATAAAGCGTCATCATATCTACTCCAAATAACGTCATACGCATCTTCCTCTACATCAGTTTGATTACATCCTTACACCCTACTTTCCTTATTATACTAAAGCTGTTAAAAAATTTAATATATTCTTTTACTTTTTATACGATTTTGTTGCAACTAAGTTTCATTCTTTCAAAAAATAATTTCATAAAGAACATATGATTGGGAATTTTAATAAGAAATTAGAACGTTAGGAGGAAATCGCTTTGAAGAGGATTTTTGGTGTTTTACAAAAAGTAGGGAAAGCGTTAATGCTTCCTGTTGCGCTCCTTCCAGCTGCAGGTATTCTTTTAGCGCTAGGTAATGCGTTACGGCAAGAAAACCTTCTAGAATTAGCTCCTTTTCTCGGTGCTAGTTGGATTCAACGAGTTGCCGAAGTAATGGATGCATCAGGAGGGGTCGTTTTTGATAACCTCCCTGTATTGTTCGCTGTTGGAGTCGCTGTCGGGCTTGCTGGTGGCGAAGGGGTTGCTGCCTTGGCTGCCATTATCGGTTACTTAATAATGAACGCGACGATGGGTGTCGTAATTGGTGTAACCGATGCGATGATTGACGACCCCGCATATGCAAACGTACTAGGGGTTAATACATTACAAACTGGCGTTTTCGGAGGTATTATCGTCGGGATTCTCGGTGCATATATGTACAATAAATTCTATAATATTGAACTCCCATCGTATTTAGGCTTTTTTGCTGGGAAACGATTTGTACCAATTGTAACTGCTGCCTCTGCGCTAATTTTAGGATTACTTATGACTTTTCTATGGCCACCAATCCAAATTGGCTTAAACACATTATCTGAAAGTATGATTCATACTAACTTAACTCTTTCTGCTTTCATATTCGGTGTTATTGAACGGGCCCTAATTCCTTTCGGCTTACATCATATTTTTTATTCACCGTTTTGGTTTGAATTTGGTTCGTATACAAATGAAGCTGGCAATATCATTCGTGGAGATCAACGTATCTTTTTTGAGCAAATACGCGAAGGCTCTCAATTAACAGCAGGAACGTTTATGACAGGTAAGTTCCCGTTCATGATGTTCGGTCTACCTGCCGCAGCACTTGCAATATACCATGAAGCGCGTCCTGAAAAGAAGAAAGTTGTTGGTGGAATAATGGCGTCTGCTGCTCTTACGTCCTTCTTAACAGGAATAACAGAGCCTATAGAGTTCTCCTTCCTTTTCGTTGCACCAATATTATTTGCGATTCATACCGTTTTTGCTGGTTTATCGTTTATGGTAATGCATATTTTGAACGTGAAAATTGGGATGACATTCTCTGGTGGAGTGATAGACTACATTTTGTTCGGTATTGTGCCAAACAGAACAGATTGGTGGCTAGTGATACCGGTTGGTTTAGTATTTTCACTCATTTACTATTTTGGGTTCCGCTTTGCTATACGGAAGTTTAATTTAGCAACACCTGGTAGAGAAGATGTAAGTGAAGACGATGATGGTGGCACTCCTGCTACAGCTGGTGAACTGCCACATAATGTGCTAGATGCGATGGGTGGAAAAGAGAATATCGCCCATTTAGATGCTTGTATTACGCGGCTAAGAGTATCCGTCAACGATATTGGCCAAGTAGATAAAAATCGACTAAAAAAACTCGGCGCTGCTGGAGTACTGGAAGTTGGTAACAATATTCAAGCTATTTTTGGTCCTAAGTCTGATACGTTAAAATCGCAAATGAAAGATATTATGGATGGAAAAACTCCACGTCCAGCGAAAACTGTACCAGAAAGAGAAGTAGAACAACAAATTGAAGAAATAAATCCAGATGCTTTACAAACCGATTCTGCTGAAGAAGATTTTATTTCTCCGATTGCAGGTGAAATAATGCCGTTAGAAGAAGTACCAGATCAAGTGTTTTCTCAAAAGTTAATGGGAGATGGGTTTGCTATTTTACCAAGTGAAGGTACAGTTGTTTCTCCTGTTGACGGTAAAATCGTTAATTTATTCCCAACGAAGCACGCAATTGGTATTTTATCGAACAGTGGTCATGAAATACTCATTCATATCGGAATTGATACTGTTAATTTAAAAGGAGAAGGGTTTGAAGCATTTGTTGCACAAGGGGACACTGTTTCAAAAGGTCAACAACTTGTAAAGTTCGACCTTTCTTTCGTAAAGCAAAATGCCCCTTCTATTTTAACACCTATTATTTTTACAAATTTAGAGGATAATGAAGGCTTAAAAGTAAAAAAACATGGAGCTGTCTCATTGAAAGAAGAAAGTATTTTATCGATAACAAAAGGATAAAAAAAGCACCGTTCCAATTTTGGTTCGGTGCTTTTTTTATTTAACGTTTTTGTATTTCTTCTAACAATAATTTATTTACAAGTGGTGGATTCGCTTGACCTTTCGTCGCCTTCATAATTTGTCCAACTAAGAAGCCAACTGCACGGTCCTTACCATTTTTGTAGTCTTCAATCGATTGTTGGTTCGCATCTAAAATTTCTGTTACGATTTTACGAAGCGTGCCTTCGTCAGAAATTTGCACGAGTCCTTTATCTTTTACAATCTTTTCTGCGTCTCCGCCTTTTTCAATTAACTCTTTGAATACTTTCTTCGCAATTTTACTAGAAATCGTTCCATTTTGAAGAAGCTTAATCATACCAGCTAATCCTTCTGGTGTTAGAGCCGTTTCTTCTAATTCTTTTTGCTCAGCATTTAAGTAGGCCGATACTTCACCCATCAACCAGTTTGATGCTAATTTCGCATCTGCACCAGTATGAACTGTCGCATCAAAGAAATCAGACATTTCCTTCGAAAGTGTTAATACGTGCGCATCGTACGCTGGTAGCCCTAATTCTTCTACGTAGCGCTTTTTACGTACGTCCGGTAATGCTGGGATAGAAGCACGCACTCTTTCTTTCCATTCGTCATCAATATGTAATGCAACTAAATCTGGTTCTGGGAAGTAACGATAATCGTCAGAGCCTTCTTTTACACGCATTAATATTGTTTGTTTAGAAGATTCGTCATATCGTCGAGTTTCTTGCTGAATAATTCCACCTGACAGTAATACTTTTTCTTGACGTTTTTCTTCGAATTCTAAACCTTTTTGAACAAAGTTGAAGGAGTTTAAGTTCTTCAGCTCTGTTTTCGTACCAAACTTCTCCTGTCCAACAGGACGTAATGAAATATTGGCATCACAACGAAGGGAACCTTCCTCCATCTTACAATCAGATACACCTGTATATTGGATGATGGATTTTAATTTTTCTAAGTACGCATAAGCCTCTTCTGGCGTACGCATATCTGGTTCTGATACGATTTCAATTAACGGTGTTCCTTGGCGGTTAAAGTCAACAAGTGAATAACCATCTCCACTATGCATTAATTTACCAGCATCTTCTTCTAAATGAAGACGAGTGATTCCGATGCGTTTTTTCTTACCATTTACTTCGATTTCAATCCAACCATTTTCACCAATTGGCTTATCGAATTGAGAGATTTGGTAAGCTTTCGGGTTGTCTGGATAGAAATAGTTTTTACGGTCAAATTTCGTATCTGTAGCGACTTCACAGTTTAACGCCATTGCAGCTTTCATTGCGAACTCAACTGCTTGTTTATTTAATACAGGTAGTACACCAGGGTAACCTAAATCAATAACACTTGTTTGTGTATTTGGATCTGCACCGAATTCCGTTGGGCTTGCAGAAAATATTTTTGATTTTGTTTTTAACTCTACGTGTACTTCAAGTCCAATAATCGTTTCAAAGTTCATCTTGTCTCACCCCTTACAATTGTGGTTTTTGTTTATGATGGTCTGTTGCTTGCTCGAATGCATGGGCAACACGGTAAATTGTACTTTCATCAAAGTGTTTTCCGATAATTTGTAATCCAACCGGTAAGCCGTTCACAAATCCACCTGGTACAGAAATAGCCGGTACTCCCGCTAAGTTAACTGGAATGGTTAAAATATCGTTTGCGTACATTGTTAACGGATCGTTCACTTTTTCTCCTACTTTAAATGCGGGAGTTGGAGTTGTTGGTCCAACGATCACATCGTAGTTTTCAAACACTTTTTCAAAGTCTTCTTTAATTAATGTTCTTACTTTTTGAGCTTTAATATAGTAAGCATCGTAGTAACCAGAGCTTAATGCAAACGTTCCTAACATAATACGACGTTTTACTTCTGGTCCAAAACCTTCACTACGAGTTTGCTTGTACATATCGATTAAATTTTTCGCATTGTCCGTACGGTAACCGTAACGAACACCGTCGAAGCGTGCTAAGTTAGCTGAAGCTTCAGACGAAGAAAGTAAATAATACGTTGCAAGCGCATATTTTGAATGAGGTAATGATACTTCATCCCACGTTGCACCTTGAGCTTCCAACACTTTTAACGCATCTATTACAGATTGACGAACTTCTTCGCTAACCCCTTCACCTAAGTACTCTTTTGGTACGGCAATTTTTAATCCTTGAACATCTCCAGTTAAGCTAGAAAGAAAATCTGGAACCTCTGCATTCGCTGAAGTGGAATCCATTGGGTCTAATCCTGAAATAGCTTGTAATAGGTAGGCATTATCTTCTACTGTTCTTGTAATCGGACCAATTTGATCTAGTGATGAAGCAAAAGCAACTAGTCCATAACGTGATACACGACCGTATGTAGGCTTTAATCCAACTACTCCACAAAACGCTGCTGGTTGACGAATTGAACCACCTGTATCAGAGCCTAGGGAGAAAAATACTTCACCCGCCGCTACAGCAGCAGCAGAACCACCACTTGACCCACCTGGCACTCTATCTAAATCCCACGGGTTACGAGTTGCTGCAAACGCTGAGTTTTCGTTTGAAGAACCCATTGCAAACTCATCCATGTTTAATTTACCAATTGTAACTGTTTGGGCAGCTTGTAGTTTTTGTACAACTGTTGCATCGTAAATCGGATCAAAGTTCCCAAGGATTTTGCTCGCACAAGTAGTACGAATACCTTTCGTTACGATGTTATCTTTTACACCAATTGGAAGTCCGAACAATAATCCATGTTCTTTCTCTACCCCAATTGTTTCATCTAATTGTTTTGCATATGCACGTGCATTTTCTTCATCTAATGTTAAGAACGCTTGAACTTTATCGTCTACATTGTGAATTTGTTTATAAGACGCATCCACTAAGTCCGAAACGCTAATTTCTTTCTTATGTAAAAGACTATGTAGTTCTGATAGCTTTTTGTCGAATAAAGACACTTTATTTCCCTCCTTACTATTCTAATATAGATGGAACGCGTACTTGTCCATCTTTATGGTCTGGTGCATTTTTCAATACTTCCTCGACTGGAAGACCTTTTGCCGGAACATCTTCACGCAACACATTTTTCATATGTAAAACGTGTGTTGTTGGCTGAACATTTTCAGTATCGAGTTCATTTAATTGCTCAGCAAACGTAATAATAGAATCTAACTGATTTGTGAATAATTCTGCTTCTTCTTCCGTTATCGCAAGACGCGCTAAGTGAGCTACGTGCTTTACTTGATCTTTTGAAATACGGGACATTTCTTTCACCTCCGTAAAATTTCGGACTTGCACAATATACTTATAATACTAAACTTTTACTACCTACTTCAAGCTACAGTTGTTCTACAATAATATAGAAAGAAAAAGATTTGTGAAATAGGTCGTTAACTCAATGAATAATTTACGTTTATTTGAAAATTTTGTCGATACGTTCATACTAAATCACATTAATCAAATTTGAATTTACCTACTCTGCTTTCATCTATATAATAATTCAAACAAAAACAGATAATCATATAAAAATAAAAAATGCATAGGATACTAAAACAAGGCGAATTAGCATGTCTGATTTTTCTGAATAGTTTTACTTTAGAAAAAATACAATTCAGCTTTAACCTTATAATGGCAACGGTTTACAAGCCGTTGACTATGTTACAAATATGTTTCATCGCCTTGAATTATTGGGAATAGTTTGTTAGGTTAAGTAACCGTAAGCATTTGTATTTTTTTCAGAAAGGGAGAATGCTAGAAAAATAGAAAAATAGGAGTGATTTTGATGGAAACGGGAACGATTATCGCGTTAGCATTGTATTTTATCGGGATGCTAGCGATCGGACTTTACGCTTATAAGAAGTCGACCGATGATTTATCAGGGTACATGCTTGGAGGACGAAGGCTTGGACCTGGTGTAACAGCATTGTCAGCTGGGGCATCAGATATGAGTGGTTGGATGTTAATGGGATTACCAGGTGCGATGTATGCATCCGGAATGTCAGAAATATGGATTGCAATTGGTTTAACGATTGGTGCATATTTAAACTATATTTTAGTTGCACCTCGCTTACGTACTTATACGGAAGTAGCTAATGATTCTATTACAATTCCAGACTTTTTAGAAAACAGGTTTTTTGATAACACTAGAATTCTTCGCCTAGTTTCAGGTATTGTTATTATTATTTTCTTTACCCTTTACACCTCTTCAGGATTAGTATCTGGTGGTACGTTATTTGAAAGTGCATTTAATATGGATTATAAAGTAGGTTTATTTGTAACTGCAGCTGTAGTTGTTTCCTACACATTATTTGGTGGTTTCTTAGCAGTTAGTTTAACGGACTTTGTCCAAGGTTGTATTATGTTCGTCGCTTTAGTGTTAGTCCCTATTGTTGCGTTTACTAGTTTAGGGGGCCCAACACCAACCTTCGAGGAAATCCGTAGTATCGATCCAAACCTTATGAACTTATTTGCTGGTACATCTGTTTTAGGTATTATTTCGTTACTAGCATGGGGGCTTGGTTATTTCGGTCAACCACACATTATCGTCCGCTTTATGGCGATTAAATCAGTTAGTGATTTAAAAGCTGCGCGTCGTATCGGAATGGGTTGGATGATCGTAGCAATTATCGGTGCGTTAGTAACTGGTTTAGTAGGTATCGCTTATACTTCTCAAAACAATATTCAAATTGAAAATAGTGAGACGATTTTCATCGTACTATCACAAGTTTTATTCCATCCTATTATCGGTGGGTTTTTATTAGCCGCTATTTTAGCAGCAATTATGAGTACTATTTCTTCTCAGCTACTTGTCACATCAAGTGCGTTAACAGAAGACTTTTATAAAACATTCATAAAACGTAGTGCTTCTGAAAAAGAACTTGTATTTATCGGGCGTTTATCGGTATTTATCGTTGCAGTTGTAGCAATTCTTTTATCACTTACACCAAACGATACGATACTGAACTTAGTAGGTAACGCTTGGGCAGGATTTGGTGCTGCTTTCGGTCCAGTAATTTTATTAAGTTTATTCTGGAAACGAATGAACCGTTGGGGAGCACTTGCTGGGATGCTTGTTGGTGCAATCACCGTTCTTTTCTGGATTTACTTCCCAGTAGAATTTAATGGTCAAACGTTAAGTGGTTGGGTGTATGAAATTATCCCAGGTTTCATTCTAAGTACAATTGCTATTATACTAGTTAGTTATATTACTAACTTCCCACGCCAAAAAGTGCAGGATGGCTTTGAAGAAATGAAAGAAACATTAGATGAAGAAACAAAGTAATATAGTTAAGCAAGAGGATCAGAGCTAGCTCTGATCCTCTTTTTTTTACTAGAATTCAAAAAATTTACATATTTCATAAAATACAAAAATTCTCATTGCCATCGTTGAAGTTACAAACTACAATGTAATAAATATAGAAAGCTTATTTTCTCACTATAAACATATACATTAGTATACGATATTAATCGTAAATACGAAAAGATTGGAGTGATTAGGATGGAAACAGGTACAATTATTTCGTTAGCGCTCTATTTTATTGTAATGATTGCTATCGGGGTGTATGCCTACCGGAAATCAACAAATGATTTAGCCGGCTATATGCTTGGTGGAAGAAAGCTTGGTCCTGGTGTTACAGCTTTATCCGCTGGAGCATCTGACATGAGTGGCTGGATGCTCATGGGATTACCTGGCGCCCTTTATGCATCCGGAATATCTAGCATGTGGATTGCAATTGGTTTAACAATCGGTGCGTATGTCAATTATTTAATTGTAGCACCACGTCTTCGTTCTTATACTTATATCGCGAATGACTCTATTACAATACCAGACTTCTTCGAAAACCGATTCGGAGATCAAACGAGAATTCTTAGAATCGTTTCAGCAATTGTTATCATTATTTTCTTTACACTTTATACTTCATCCGGTTTAGTTGCTGGTGGAACATTATTTGAAACGGCTTTTAAGATGGATTACAGTGTTGGATTATTTGTGACAGCCCTAGTAGTTGTAGCCTACACGTTTATCGGGGGATTTCTAGCAGTTAGTTTAACAGACTTCGTTCAAGGTACTATTATGTTTATCGCTTTAATACTAGTACCAATTGTCGCACTAACAAGTGTTGGAGGAACAGCAACAACAATCGATACCATCCAAAGTATTGACCCTAACTTAATGAACTTATTTACCGGAACAACCGTCTTAGGTATCATTTCTTTACTTGCATGGGGGCTTGGATATTTCGGACAGCCACATATTATCGTCCGTTTTATGGCCATCCGATCCATCAAAGAGTTAAAGCCAGCACGCCGTATCGGGATCGGCTGGATGATTATTACGTTAATTGGTGCAATGGCAACAGGCTTAGTTGGAATTGCCTATGTTTCACAAAATAACTTGCAAATTGGAAACTCCGAAACAATTTTTATTGTATTATCACAAACACTCTTTCATCCTTTTGTAGGTGGATTTTTATTAGCTGCTATTTTAGCCGCGATTATGAGTACTATATCTTCGCAGCTGTTAGTAACTTCTAGTGCTTTAACGGAAGATTTTTACAAAACGTTTTTACGTCGTACTGCGTCTGATAAAGAATTAGTAATGGCTGGTCGCCTATCGGTTGTAATCGTTGCCATCGTTGCTATATTTTTATCTTATACACCAAATGATACTATCTTAAATTTAGTAGGTAATGCATGGGCTGGTTTTGGTGCAGCATTTGGCCCTGTTGTTCTATTAAGTTTATATTGGAAACGAATGACTCGTTGGGGAGCATTAGCAGGAATGTTAACCGGGGCAATTACGGTGCTATTCTGGATTAATTCTTCTATTGAAGTGAATGGTTTAGTTTTAAGCAAATGGATGTATGAAATTATCCCTGGTTTTCTATTAAGTACGATTGCTATTATTGTAGTTAGCTTACTCACTAAACTTCCTAGCGAAAAAATTCAAGGACAGTTTGAGGAAATGAAAAAATCATTAGAATAAAGATTGTCGGGTCAGAGCTAGCTCTGACTCTTTTTTTGTGTTGTATGAACGATTTTGTGCGTCCCTTGAACAAGCTACAGGCGGCACATAAAACGAGTGTAATCCACATAAATTGTTCGGTAACCCACATATGTGAGCGGGTAATGCACAGAAACTTCGGAGGGAGCATTGAACGAGCTACTGGCCGCACATAAAACGATTGTTAACCCACATAAATTGTTCGGTAACCCACAGAAACGAATGGATAATGCACAGAAACTTCGGTGGGAGCATTGAACGAGCTACTGGTCGCACATAAAACGATTGTTAACCCACATAAATTGTTCGGTAACCCACAGAAACGAATGGATAATGCACAGAAACTTCGGTGGGAGCATTGAACGAGCTACTGGTCGCACATAAAACGATTGTTAACCCACATAAATTGTTCGGTAACCCACAGAAACGAATGGATAATGCACAAAAACTTCGGTGGGAGCATTGAACGAGCTACTGGTCGCACATAAAACGATTGTTAACCCACATAAATTGTTCGGTAATCCACAGAAACGAATGGATAATGCACAGAAACTTCGGTGGGAGTCTTGAACAAGCTACTGGGGACACATAAATCCAAAAGATAACCCACAGAAAGGAGCGGTTTATATACATAAACTTCGGAGTGCTTTGAAACTGACTTTTCCAATCATCTTCCGGAACACATTCCGGGCTATGTTGAACAGAAATCGCGGCAAATTGAACAGAAAACTGCCGCATACGGAACACATTCGATGAAACGGACTTTTCCAAGCATCTACTTGAACACATTCTGGGCTATGTTGAACAGAAACCGCGGCAAATTGAACAGAAACCGCCGGATACCGATCACATTCGATGAAACGGACTTTTCCAAGCATCCTCCGGAACACATTCTCGGCGATGTTAATCACAAATCGCAACATGTTGAACAGAAACCGCCGGATACCGATCACATTCGATGAAACGGACTTTTCCAAGCATCCTCTGGAACACATTCTCGGCGATGTTGATCACAAATCGCAACATGTTGAACAGAAACCGCGACAAATTAAACAGAAACCGCCGGATACCGATCACATTCGATGAAACGGACTTTTCCAAGCATCCTCTGGAACACATTCTCGGCGATGTTGATCACAAATCGCAACATGTTGAACAGAAACCGCGACAAATTAAACAGAAACCGCCGGATACCGATCACATTCGATGAAACGGACTTTTCCAAGCATCCTCTGGAACACATTCTCGGCGATGTTGATCACAAATCGCAACATGTTGAACAGAAACCGCGACAAATTAAACAGAAACCGCCGGATACCGATCACATTCGATGAAACGGACTTTTCCAAGCATCCTCTGGAACACATTCTCGGCGATGTTGATCACAAATCGCAACATGTTGAACAGAAACCGCGACAAATTAAACAGAAACCGCCGGATACCGATCACATTCGATGAAACGGACTTTTCCAATCATCTTCTGGAACACATTCTCGGCGATGTTGAACAAAAACCGCTAGATACGTAACAGATAGGGCTTGCTCTCCCTCTCCTCTCCACCCCCAAACATCACAAAAACACCTCCCTGCAAATAGCAGAGAGGTGTCGTATTAAGCTTATAGCATTTCTGAAGTTGTTTTAGCTTGCATGTGAAGAAGTAGGTAGTCTGGGCCACCTGCTTTAGAGTCTGTTCCTGACATGTTGAAGCCACCGAATGGTTGGTATCCAACGATTGCACCAGTACAGCCACGGTTGAAGTAAAGGTTACCAACGTGGAAGTCTTCACGTGCCTTTTCAATATGGTCACGGTTGTTAGTGATAACTGCTCCCGTTAAACCGTATTCTGTGTTGTTCGCAATTTCAAGCGCATGATCGAAATCTTTTGCTTTTGCAAATGCTACAACTGGTCCGAAGATTTCTTCTTGCATTAAACGAGCTTTCGGATCAACATCGGCAATGATCGTTGGTTGTACGAAGAATCCAGTCGAGCTGTCTCCTTCTCCACCAGCCATTAAACGTCCTTCTTCTTTACCGATTTCTACATAGCTCATAATTTTATCAAATGCTGCTTGGTCGATAACAGGACCCATAAAGTTAGATTGGTCTGTAGGATTACCAACTTTTAATTCTTTCGTTAACTCAACAGCACGAGCTAAAACTTGATCATATACATCTTCAACGATTACTGCACGTGAACATGCAGAACATTTTTGTCCAGAGAATCCGAATGCAGATTTAACGATAGCTTGAGCTGCTAGTTCTAGGTCGCCTTCTTTATCGACAACCATTGTATCTTTTCCACCCATTTCTGCGATTACACGCTTTAACCAAATTTGGCCTGGGTTTACTTTGGAAGCACGCTCGTATATACGTAAACCTACATCACGAGAACCTGTGAACGAAATGAAACGTGTACGTGGGTGGTCTACTAAGTAGTCCCCAACTTCCGCACCGCTACCAGGTATGAAGTTTAATACTCCTGCAGGAAGTCCTGCTTCTTCCATTACTTCTACAAACTTAGCTGCCACGATTGGCGTAGTAGATGCTGGTTTTAATAGAACTGTATTACCAGATACGATAGCTGCTACTGCTGTACCAGCCATAATTGCGAATGGGAAGTTCCAAGGAGAAATAATAACTCCTACTCCAAGAGGAATATATCCGTAACGGTTATATTCGCCTGGGCGACTTTCCACTGGCATGCCGTCTTTAATTTTTAACATTTGACGAGCGTAATATTCTAAGAAATCGATTGCTTCTGCTGTATCCGCATCTGCCTCATTCCACGGCTTACCTGCTTCTTTTGTTAAAAGTGCAGAAAATTCATGTTTACGACGACGAATGATAGCAGCCGCACGGAATAAAATATCCGCTCTCATTTCTGGCTTTGTTTTGCGCCAAGTATTAAATGTTTCATCAGCAATTTGCATTGCCTTTTCCGCCAGCTCTTGGTTAGCTTTTGAAACGCGACCAATTACTTCTTCTTTATTCGCAGGGTTTACGGAAACGATTTTATCTTCTGTCGTAACACGCTCTCCGCCAATTACTAAATCATAATCTTGTCCTAAGTAAGATTCCACCAATTTTAAGCCTTCTAAGTAGGCTTTCTTATTTTCCTCTTGCGTGAAATCTGTAAATGGTTCATGTTTGTAAGGTAATACCATTACATTCGCCTCCTATCCATTATAAGCGCTTGCACTTTTCCATTCTAACCTATAAATTAAAAGCTTTCAAATGTTGTTATTTATTAAACTAGTAAAAAAATAATAGAAATTGCGACTTACTGAATTTTTATTATGTAAGCGTTTTGCCAAATACTAATTTTATAGGAAAATCATTTCTCTCTTCTTTATATATATGCACTTTCGTATTATAAAAAAAAGTAGCTAGCATGATGCCATGCCGCTACTTAGTAAATGTGAACAAACGGTTCCTCCGCACCAGCATCTCTAACAATTAATGCTTCTGCTCCGTTTATTGATTCTACTGTTAGTTCTAGATTAATATGAGGTGGGAAATGTTCTAATAGTAATCCCGTTACATATTGTGTAAATCCAATCAATTCTGCTTTTCCGTAAAACTCCATAAATACATTAATTTCAAATTTTTGAATATCCCCGTCCATGTAGTGACCATACCCTACAATTCCTGTATGGTTCGGAAAGAATTCATCTACATCTGTTTTGAAGTTTTGGAACCTCATTGCATCGTCACGATAAAATTCCATTGCGTCGCTTGAAGGGAACAAATGATATTCCTCATTTATCGCTTCCCATCTCGCTGTTGAGCTATTTCCACGATCTACTGTACTTTTTGTAATAAACGTTCCAGGTACGATTGAATTGTGCTCACTCTGTTTGTACAATCCTACTACAATTGGGATTTGCTCCAACCCCTGTATATTTCGAATTCTACTAACAATTTCATTTGCCATTCTTTTTCCTTCTTCTTCAAGAACAGCATCGGGAATATCGTATGTTCTTGCTAACGGAATTCCTTGGTGTTCGTCCGTATATTCATGTACAGAATTTAACGCTAACCCGATAGAAATTCCGCCTAGCTCAACTTTCCCATCATCTTTGCGAACTAAATAGTTTTGCTCTAGTACATGGGCTAAAATGATTGGGCTATTTTCGTTTGTTTCTTTCGTATCCTTTCCCTCGATCCAAGGAGGATTTAAACCTAAGTTTGCTTCATCTCCTTGTTCTTCCATCTGAGCAGGAGTTAATTCTCGACGCAACCAGCTACTAATCGTGCTTCGGGAAATGTATTGGCCTTCTTGGTATAAATATTGAGCTGACGGAAATGTACCTTGGGAAAGTCTCATTAACCCTAGTTCAAATTCATCAACGTCCATTCTACTGCTTAACCGTGGCACTGTTTGCCCGCGTGTTTCCCCTGGTTTAAACGGAAGAATCGTCTGATAAAAGTCATCCGATATTTTATATCTTGGTACGATTGCTCGTTCCGTATCTTCTTGTTGTGGATCTTGAATTACTTCTTCTTGTTTCTCAAAGCTAGGAATACATCCGCTAGTTAGAAGAGAAACAACAAGGAGAACTGGTAAGTATCTCCTCACATTCAACACCTCTTATTATTGTATTTCTTGAACCAATCTTGCCTCATCCCATACTTCAATACCGAGCTCTTGAGCTTTCGTTAGTTTAGAGCCTGCTTCCTCTCCAGCTACGACTAGATCTGTCTTTTTACTTACACTTCCTGTCACTTTTCCACCTAATCGCTCAATTGCTGCTTTTGCATCATTTCTTGATAATGCTTCTAGTTTACCAGTTAAAACGACTGTTTTACCAGCAAAAACCGAATCTACTTCTTCTTCATTTACTGGCATTGCACCTTTATATTCCATATTTACGCCAAGTTCTTTTAATTCTTGAATTACTTCTAGTACTTCTGGCTGCTCAAAATAAGTAACAACGGAATCAGCCATTTTATCGCCTATTTCATAAATCGCCACTAACTCTTCTTTCGATGCTTTCATCATTGAATCTATATGAGGAAAATGTTGAGCTATCGTCTTCGCTGCCTTTGCACCAACAAGACGGATGCCTAAGCCAAACACTAGTCGTTCTAACGAATTATTTTTGGACGCTTCAATCGCTTTTATTAAATTATCCGCTGACTTCTCGCCCATTCGTTCTAATGCTATAAGTTGTTCTTTCGTTAACTTGTAAAGATCGGCCACATCTTCAATTAATTTTTCAGAAAAAAGCTGGGCAATTACTTTTTCACCGAGTCCATCAATATTCATCGCATTTCTTGAAACAAAGTGTATTAAGCCTTCTCTAATTTGGGCAGGACATTTCGGATTAATGCATCGTAGTGCGACTTCTCCTTCTATTCGCACTAACTCACTGTTACACTCTGGACAATGAGTTGGCATTTGGAAATCCACTTCCTCCCCTGTCCGCCGGTCTGTCAATACATTCACAACTTCGGGGATAATATCTCCCGCTTTTTTTACGACCACATAATCACCGAGCTTAATATCTTTCTCTCTAATTAAGTCTTCATTATGTAATGATGCACGTTGTACCGTTGTTCCCGCAACTTTAACGGGCTCTAAAATAGCGGTAGGGGTTATAACACCCGTTCTTCCTACGCTAAGCTCAATGTCGATTAATTTCGTCGAGACTTCTTCTGCAGGAAACTTATACGCGATAGCCCAACGTGGACTTTTCGCTGTAAATCCTAATTCCTCCTGCTGGTCCAAACTATCTACCTTAATGACGATGCCATCTATATCATACGAAAGCTCTGGTCGTTTTGTATGCCATCCTAGAACAAATTCAACTACTTCTTCTATCGTATTGCACACTTTACGTTCTTTATTTGTTTTAAATCCTAGCTTTTCTAAATATTGAAGGGCCTCACTATGAGACGTAACACCGAGTTCTTCTGGATTTACTAGACTGTAAACAAAAATGTCTAAATTACGTTGGGCAGCAATTTTTGGATCTAACTGGCGAAGGGACCCTGCTGCTGCATTTCTTGGGTTTGCAAACGGTTCTTCTTCTCTTTCCAGCCTGTCTTCATTTAGTTTTACAAATGATTTTTTCGGCATGAACGCTTCACCACGTACTTCTAACGTTACGTTTTCTTTTAAGCGTAACGGTATCGAGCGAATCGTTTTTAAGTTAGCAGTAATGTCTTCACCTGTCGTCCCATCTCCACGTGTTGCTCCTTGGACGAACACCCCATCTTCATAACGAAGGGAAACCGCTAATCCGTCAATTTTCATTTCGACTACATAACGGACGTTTTCCCCTACGGCTTGCTTCACACGGCGATCAAAGCTTCGTAAATCATCTTCATTAAACGCATTTCCAAGTGATAACATCGGAACGCGATGCTCCACTTTGGAGAACATGTCTAACACCGCTCCCCCAACTCTCTGTGTAGGAGAGTCAGGGCTTTGGAGTTCAGGATATTGTTGTTCTAACTGTTTTAACTCCGTTATGAGGGAATCGTATTCAGCATCTGAAACAGACGGCTTATCTATTACATGATATTCATAATTATATTGGTTTAATATATTATGAAGCTCTTTTACTCGCGCTTCTGCTTGTTGTATGTTCATACTTTACGCCCTTTCGTTCTAAACTTTCGTAACTGGAGCAAATTTAGCTAACAGTCGTTTTATTCCTACTGGACTAGGAAAAGCAATATCAAGTTCCTTATCTTCTCCTTCACCTTTCACACTAACGACTGTTCCAATTCCCCATTTTTTATGTTCTGCCTTATCGCCAACATTCCAACCAAGTTGATCTCCACCAGTGCTCGTTAATGCTCTCGAAGGTACTGTTACGTTGCGCTGTGGTGTTGGGGTAGGTGTTTGTCTACCGAACGGTCGAGGTGAACCTCCGCCTCCAAATGGTGTTGTTGCTTGTTTGTTCGCTTCTACTAAATTATCTACTAATTCTTCTGGAATTTCCTTAATGAATCGCGATGGGGGATTCATGTTCGTACGGCCAAATAACGTTCTCATTTGGGCACTAGTCATATAGAGTTCTTGTTCTGCCCTTGTAATTCCAACGTACGCTAAACGACGCTCTTCTTCCATTTCCACTTCTTCAAAAAGAGAGCGACTATGTGGGAATACTCCTTCTTCTAACCCAATTAAAAAGACAACTGGGAACTCTAATCCTTTTGCTGCATGAAGTGTCATTAGAATGACTGTTTCTAACTCTTCTCCTGTTTCCTCATCTAATTTATCAATATCCGCAACTAATGCTAAATCGGTAAGGAAGGCAATCAATGTTTTGTCGTCATTTTTATCTTCAAAGTTTTTCGTAACAGACAGAAACTCGTCAATGTTCTCTAAGCGGCTTTGAGCTTCTATTGTTTTTTCTTGCTTTAACATATCACGGTAACCTGATTTAGTTAGTATTTCCTCAACTAATTCTGTTACTGATAAGTATTCTTGCATTTGCGTATAATTATCAATAAGATTACGGAATTCTTTTAGGGATGCTGTAGCTCGTCCACTTACTCCAATTAAATCAACATCACGTATCGCTTCATAAATAGAAATATCATGCTGTGTTGCATATGCTGCTACTTTTTCTAACGAAGTCGCTCCAATTCCACGTTTTGGTACGTTTACGATTCGAGTTAAACTAATATCATCATCTGGATTAGAGATAAGACGAAGATAGGCAAGAATATCTTTAATTTCTTTTCTGTCATAGAACTTTGTGCCACCGACAATCTGGTAGTTAATATTAGATTTAAGTAACACTTCCTCCATTACACGGGATTGTGCGTTCGTACGATACAGTATGGCAAAATCCGAAAGTGTGCGAGAAGGATCATTTTGCATAATTTCTTTTATTTTCCCAACAACGAACTGGGCTTCTGCATTTTCTGTGTCAGCTTTATAGTAAACAATTTTTTGGCCTTCATTATTCTCTGTCCATAAGTTTTTCGGTTTTCTGTTAAAGTTATTAGAAATAACATGGTTTGCGGCTTGTAAAATTCGCTTTGTAGAACGATAGTTTTGTTCTAACAAAATCATTTCTGCATTCGGGTAATCTTTTTCAAAATTTAAGATGTTCGTAATATCCGCTCCACGCCAACGGTAAATAGATTGATCCGAATCACCTACAACACAAACATTTTTTAAACGTGCTCCGATTAATTTTACTAGTTTATATTGTGCATGGTTCGTATCTTGGTACTCATCGACATGAACGTATTGAAACTTGCGTTGATAAAATTCTAGCACTTCTGGTACACGTTCAAATAAGTGAATCGTCGTCATAATAAGGTCATCAAAATCTAAAGCTTGGTTTTTTCTTAATCTTTTTTGATAGCCTGTGTACACTTTACTAACTATTTCTTCATACGGCCCTAACGGTTGTTTCGCAAATTGCTCAGGACTCATCAGTTCGTTTTTCGCTGAACTAATCGCGCCAAGCATCGAACGCGCTTCATATTTTTTCGTATCAATATTTAATTCTTTTAATACGTTTTTTATGACAGAAAGTTGATCAGTAGTATCTAAAATAGAAAAGTTTCGATTAATTCCTATGCGGTCGATGTCACGGCGTAAAATTCTTACACACATCGAGTGAAATGTCGAAATCCAAATTTCATCCGCTACTGAACCTACAATTTTAGAAATACGCTCTTTCATTTCACGTGCTGCTTTATTTGTAAACGTAATCGCGAGTATATTCCATGGCGGAACTTCCTTTTCTGCCATTAAATACGCAATACGGTGAGTCAACACTCTCGTTTTACCACTACCAGCTCCGGCCATAATTAAAAGAGGCCCGTCTGTTTTCCTTACTGCCTCTTGCTGCATCGGATTTAATCCATCTAACAATTTTTGACTTAAATATTGCATACTTCCACCACCCTATCAAACGTTTGTTCTCTTTTAATATCATACTATAAAAAAGGTCATTTTTCCTCAACCTTTTATTGCTTTTACTGTTTTTAGTGCTTCTTTTAAATTTTGATATATTATATTTCCTACTACTACTGTATCTGCATATGCAGCCATTTTGCGAGATTTTTCTTCACTATCAATGCCTCCGCCGTAAAAAAGCTGTGTATGTTCAAGAGCTTCTTTTACGTTTTTGACCAATTGTACATCTCCATACGTTCCACTATATTCTAAATAAAATATCGGAAGGTTAAACATCTTTTCTGCAAGCGTAGCATAAGCGATACAATCTTCTAGGTTTAAGTTTGTATTTGCCCCTGTTAGTTTCGCTGCTTTACAATCACTATTTAAAATGACGTACCCTTCTGTAATCATTTCATCCCAATTAATAATGTGACCATATTCTTTCGTCGCCTCTTTATGAAGACCAACGACCCAGTCTGTATTGTTACTATTTAAAACGGTTGGAATAAAATAATAATCAAAGCCAGGTGTGACTGATTCTATATTTGATACTTCTAACACACACGGTACGGAATATCTACGAACCCGGCTCATTAGCGCTAACACATTATCTAACGTGACTCCGTCAGTACCGCCGATCATAATAGCATCTGTCCCTGATTCACAAACTTGCAATAAAGCTTCATCATCTATCTCTTTATTTGGATCTAATTTAAAAACGTGTCGCCATTCACGTATATTGTACATAACTATTTTTTCCTCCATTTTTAATTCCATTTTCCATTATAGCAAAATGTAGTAGCTACTAAAAAGATATAAAGGAACGATGGAAAAAGTTTGCTCAAATTATTAGTTTTTCTCTCTATTAAATTAAGTAGATTTCAATAAGCTTCAACAAAAGAAGAATGCGCATAGCCTTTTATAAGGAATTTGAATCAATTTTCAAAATAGGAATTCAATGTTTACATCTTTCTTATCACCATACATATAAATATGAAGGAATAAAGGAATGAAGGATTAACGCTATTCCAAGTTTCGTTTTTTTTGAATGGGGTAAAAGAAAGATACGTAGCAAAAACGGTGAATAGGAGGGATTAAGATATGCCAGTATGGGCTTGGCTTCTAATAGGTTTCCTCGCACTACTTGTTTTTGGTGCAATCGTTGACTATTCCAATAAGCGAAAGCGAAAAGGGATGCATAATAGAGCAGAAACTGATGTTGACGATTTAAAAACAAAGCAACAAAGAGATATGAACCATTTTCTATAATGTGAATGAATTGGGTCCGTAAGATGGGGGGTACGACTCCTACAGGTAAGTATATATAAACAAAAAGAGCGTATTCATCCTATGATAATACGCTCTTTTTCATTTACTTTTCTGCTTTATCTCCATACAATCTCTCTAACGCCATTTCGTAAGCGTCATTGCCATAGTTTAAGCAACGTTTTACACGAGAAATAGTTGCAGTACTTGCACCTGTTTCTGTTTCAATTTTATGATACGTAAACCCTTCTCGGAGCATTCTCGCTACTTCCATACGCTGTGCTAACGATTGTATTTCGTTCACTGTACATAAATCATCAAAGAAACGATAGCATTCCTCTTTATCTTTTAACGTCAAAATGGATTCAAATAGTTGATCTAACTCTTTACCACGCAATTTATTTATTTGCATTTTCATTTACTCCTTCTATTCAAAATGAACAGCACCTAGCGACGGGACAATATTAATCCACGTTTTACCAGGAACGAAACTTATTGGTTGATCATTAGTAAATGGAATAATACGACCTTCTACCGCTTTCCATTCTACTTCATTACGGACACCCGCTTGCACTAAAACCGCTTTACCGCCAGAGGATAAGTCAATGTCTCTTCGTCCTTTATCATCAATAACAGCATGACTTGCCTCCACAATAAATATGTTGTGTGCAACGATGTCTTCGAGCGTTTCTAAATCGGTCGTTTTTTCTCCACCACTATACCTAACGTAATGTTGTTTTTCCGTATTAAATATATATTCAACATGTGTTGCTTGTCTAGAAGAATAGTCAATTTTCACTTGTGCTGTTTCTTCACCTGTAACACTATCACTTCCAGTAAAGGAAAGAGGTGTAATCTCTTTTTCTATATTAAAATGCAATTGATCGGCACCTTTTTTAATATTGTCATACGTAATATAGGAATTATGAGGCGCTTTTCTGAAACTAGCACGTTTGAATAATGAACCATCATAAAATAATCCGTTAATGCCATCAATTGCTCCTGCTTCAATTCTTTCTTTAGCAGCTGGACTCCATCCGTGAAAGACGAACAATGATTGGTACCCGTTGGCTAAATCAATGAAATAATCTCTTGCACTACGAACCGGGCCTACTACTTCGGGCATCTCACTTTGATATATTGCTATTAGACGAGTAATATCCCCTTCGGCAAGTACTTCGTATACAATATCCGCTTTATGCAATCCAGATTGTGGCCTTGCTTTAATGTCATTATTAATGATAACCGCAATCGGTCGATCATTTTTTACTTCTTCATATCCAACTCCAGTTAATGGCGCTGGAATTCCGATTGTTTCAGATTCCTCCACTATCTCTTCCTTCGGCTCTTCTATGTTTTGTACTGGTGGTTCTTCTTGAACTACTTCCTTCGATTCACAACCAACTAAAATGAATAGAAAAGCCGAAACTAGTAAGCATAATTTTTTTATCACAACGAACACACCTTTTCCTTTTTCTCACTTTAACATTTTAACGCATTATTGACGGAAAAAGTACTGTTTTATTCATTACATCGTAGATTCCTCTTGGTGTAATACGAATATAAGGTAAATGAGTGGACGATAAAAATAGTAAAGTATAAATTGGATCAGTAAAAGAATAACCTCTTGCAAATAGTTCAGACCTCATATTTTCCTCTTCAACTATAAGCTCTTCTAAATTCTTTTGGGACATTACACCATCTAACGGTAGAGGAATTTCTGTTATTACTTCTCCGTTTTCCACGAGCACCATTCCGCCGCCGAGTTCTTTCATTCGACTAAATGCTACGATCATATCGTTTTTATTCTTCCCGATAATAACAATATCACCAGTATTAGAATAAGAACTTACTAACCCACCTATACCTCTATCAAAACCTTGAATAATCGTATTTATTCTCCACTTGCCATGGCGGTCCATCAGCATTAAAAATGACTGATCGTCGTCTATTGCTAGCTCTTCTCCTGATACGTCCACTAGAACAGAATACGGTTTTAATATTACATCGTTTACCATTGATAATCCAAGTGCCATAGAGAATTGTAAATCATCCATACATAAGTCCCAATCTAGGTTCAACTTCGATAAACCTAACATATCCCAATTTACTTGTGCAAACGCACTTTCTACTAGTTTTCCTTCTTTTTTGACCCATTTTCCATTTGCCAAAACTGCTATAGGAGTTGGATTATTTATATCTGTTAAAATATTTAAGTTAGCAATGCGTCCTGTTGAAGCGCTTCCATGAATATGCTCCACTTTAAAATGTTTGGCCGCATTAAACGAAGCCATTTTATACGCATTGATAGGATCTATCCCTTGCTCTAAAGCGATTGCAATTAATCGATTAATAATTCCACCTTGGTAAAAGCTCGGCGGTGAACCATCTGTCGTAAAAAACGCCTGATCGTAGTAATGAAAGTCCGATTGCTCCAACTCTTCTAAAATAGTTGGTAAATCCGGGCGAATAGAGGAGTACCTTAACGGTGTTGTGTACCCTTGTAATATTCGTTTTTTCACATCACTTCCGGTCATCGCTTCATGGTCACTATCTACCCCAAGTAACTTCATTTTTACTAATGTTTTTTCTGATGCACCTGGCAAATGCCCTTCAATCGGCTTATTTCTTCTTTTCGCTTCTTGCATCCAATGAAGAATAATGTCATCTCCCGCTACTACTTTCGGCCAACATGTTAGTTCTCCACCTTGTATAACCGTTTCATGATCTAGCCAGCTTTTTATATTACTTGTTGTAAAAACCTCTTCTTCATTTCGAATTTCTGTTTGTGCATCAAACCGGCACCACCAGTACATTGTAACAGGGCTTTTTTTCATTTCATCCAAAAAAGTAAACGCTTTCCTTTTTGTCAAATGTAAAGCTAGCATTAAATTATCATTTACAATTGTAGTTGTTCCAGATTGAGATGCATATTGTGCAAAAGAATGGGGATTATATAACTGAAATGGGTGCACATGCGGTTCGATATATCCAGGAACGATAAAAAATGAAGAACAGTCGACTATTTCCGTTCCTTTCGTTTCGGAAGGAAGCTCATCACCTACATATACAATTCGATCTTCATAAACCCATATATTTGCCTTTAACCACGCGTTAACATGCACATTTAAATATGTAGCGTTTTGAAGAACAATTGTAGGCGGTATATCGCCATTTATGACAGAAACATGTTCACGTAGTTTTTTACTTTTCCATCTATATTGAAAATTAGCCATGCTGACCCCTCACTTACTAAAGGTATATTACAGTGTAAAGTACATGTTATGTACAAAATTATTGTAATATAACCACTTTTCCTAATCGTACCATATTCTATTGCCTTTCGCATTATAGAATAAGCATTTTTCTAAATTTTTTAACAAAAAGGAGAGATTGTTTTGCGACCGAATATCGGAATCATTAATGCTTTAATCCGTATTACTTGCGGATTCACTGTACTAGCATGGGTAACAAGTAAATTAGTAAAAAGACCTTTCCGTGATTCATATTTAGTTGTAGCCTTTTTAGCTGCGATGAAAATCGGAGAAGGAATTTTACGTTACTGCCCATTAACAGCCCTTTATGATCGTTACCAGGACGATTATGACTATGAATATGATTACGAAGATGATGATTTCGATGTAGCTGTTGACTATGATACAGACGAAGGCGAAGCTTATAATCCTTCGTAGTAAAGAAAAGAGGAGCTTTAAAGCTCCTCTTAAATCAATTAATAATAAGGATGTGATTTTATGGTTGAATATTTAACAGACATGTCATTTGTTTTAGCTACAGCAATTGGTGGTATTGTTGCTCTTTTATATATTTTTATTAAGAAAAAGCGTGTTGAATAGCTTTATTACCGATATCAGTTCGATTGAACAGGTTATCACATTGAACTTTTTCCAGTTGTTCGTATGCTTTTTGCTGCGCTTTCACTAACTCTTCCCCTTCAGCGGCAACGAGGAGTACTCTTCCACCATTTGTGACTGTTTTCCCCTCTATTTCTGCTGTACCAGCGTGAAAGACGTATCCTTCGACATTGGATAACCCATTAATTTCATGTCCTTTTTCGTACGCATCTGGATAGCCTTTCGCTGCCATGACTACCCCTAGAACATGTTTATCGGACCATTTTAATTCCATTTCCTTTTTATCTAGCACTTCTACAACAACTTCTGCTAAATCATTTTCCAATCTAGGTAAAACAACTTGCGTTTCTGGGTCACCGAATCGTGCATTAAATTCAATCACTTTCGGACCATCTTTCGTTAACATTAATCCTGCATATAAAATTCCACAAAAGCTTCTTCCCTCTTTTACGAGTCCAGATGCAGTAGGATATAGTACAGTTTTTATTGATTCTTTTACAACATTTTCAGCTATTTGAGGAACTGGCGAATATGCACCCATTCCACCAGTGTTAGGTCCTTGATCTCCGTCAAAAGCACGTTTATGGTCTTGCGCTATAACCATCGGGTAAACAGCCTCTCCATTAACGAAAGCCATTAATGAAAATTCTTCACCTTCCAAATACTCTTCAATGACTACTTGACTACTTGCTTCCCCGAATTTTGACTCTACCATCATTTCATGGACAGCCGCTAATGCCTCTTCCTTCGTCATCGCCACTACTACTCCTTTACCAGCAGCAAGTCCATTCGCCTTAATGACGATTGGTGCACCATGTTTTTCAATATAATTAATGGCATCTGAAGCATTTTCGAAAGTTGCCGATATTGCAGTCGGGATATCGTACTTTTCCATTATATATTTCGCATAGCTTTTACTTCCTTCAATAAAAGCAGCTTCCTTAGTTGGGCCGAATACTCGTAAATCCTCTTTTTGAAATGCATCTACTACACCAGCTAATAGTGGCGCCTCAGGACCAACAATTGTTAGATCAATACGTTCTTCTTTGGCAAAATTAACAAGTGCGTTGATGTCCATTTCATCAATCGGGACACATGTAGCTATTTCTCTCATACCGACGTTACCAGGGGCAACAAATAACCGAGTTACTGATGGACTTTCCGACAGTTTCCATGCAATGGCGTGTTCACGACCACCTTTACCAATGACAAGTACTTTCATTTCAGGCAACCCCCAATTAGTATTTTAAAATAATTAATGTTTAAAATGACGTACTCCAGTTAACACCATCGCAATTCCGTATTCGTCTGCTTTTTTAATCGAATCTTCATCACGAATCGAACCACCAGGTTGAATAATAGCTGTTACACCTGCCTTTGCCGCTGCCTCTACCGTATCATCCATTGGGAAGAATGCATCTGATCCTAGTGCGGAACCTTCAGCTAATTTTCCAGCTTGATGTAAAGCAATATTAGCTGCACCAACACGGTTCATTTGCCCTGCACCAATTCCTACTGTGCGTTTATCTTTTGCTAGCACAATTGCATTGGATTTCACATGCTTTACTACTTGCCAAGCTAATTTTAAGTCTTGCCACTCTGCATCCGTCGGCTGACGTTTTGTCGGAATAGAAATAGTTGCATCTTCTAACGTGTACGTATCTTCATCTTGTACTAGTAATCCACCACGAACGGAAGTAAATCGCGTTTCAATTGCTGTCTCCGTTTCGATAGGTAGTGTTAACAAGCGTATATTTTTCTTTTTCGTTAAAATTTGTTCCGCTTCTTCCGTAAACGAAGGCGCAATGATGATTTCTAAAAATATTTCATGTAAACGTTGTGCTGTTTCCTCGTCTACTTCTGTGTTGAACGCAACGATTCCACCAAAAATTGAAACAGGGTCTGCCTCATACGCTCTTACAAACGCCTCATAAGTAGTTACTCCTACACCAACTCCACAAGGATTCATATGCTTTACCGCTACTACTGCTGGCTCCGTAAAATCTTTAATAATTTGAAGTGCAGCTTCAGCGTCATTAATATTGTTGTACGAAAGCTCTTTACCATGAAGCTGTGTTGCGGAAGCAATGGAATTATCTGCACGTAATGGTGCTTCATAAAAAGCTGCTTTTTGATGTGGATTTTCTCCATATCGTAAATCTTGTTTTTTCTCATACGTTACTGTAAAGGATTCTGGAAATGTTTCGTTTACACTTTCTGTTAAATAATTTGAAATCATCGCGTCATAGGCTGCTGTATGACGGAAAACTTTTGCTGCTAATCTTTGACGCGTTTCCTTGTTAACGCTGCCGTTTTCTTTTAGTTCACCTAATACTGTTTCATAGTCTGTCGGATCTACTACAACAGTTACACTTTCATGATTTTTTGCTGAAGCGCGTAGCATCGTTGGACCACCAATATCGATGTTTTCAATAGCATCCTCGAATGTTGTTCCTTCTTTTGCGATTGTTTCTTTAAATGGATATAAGTTGACAACTACGATATCAATCGGTGTAATGTTATGCTCATTAAGCTGTTGTTGATGGTTCTCGTCCGCTCTTCTCGCTAACAAACCGCCATGTATATTCGGATGTAATGTTTTAACTCGCCCATCTAATATTTCAGGGAATCCCGTAACTTCAGAAATGCTAATAACATTTACACCATTTTCTTGTAATACTTTTTTTGTACCACCTGTCGATATAACTTCTACTCCTAGCTCGACTAATTGTTGTACAAATGGAACGATCCCTTCTTTGTTGGAAACACTAACAATTGCTCTCATCTTTTCGTTAAACTCCTCTCAGTGTGTAAAATATTTTGCAAAGTTTTTGGATAAAGCTCATGTTCTAACTGTTGTATACGTTGTTGTAACGTTTCTCTCGTATCAAATGGTAAAATCTCTACTTCCCCTTGAGCGATAATCGGGCCAGTATCCATCCCTTCATCAACAAAATGAATCGTAACACCCGTTTTACCAACTCCTTCTTTTAATGCTTGCCCTACTGCATCAAGACCTGGAAAGTCTGGAAGTAACGACGGATGTACGTTTACAATTTTTTTAGGGTAGGCTGATAATAATGTCGCCCCTATTAATCTCATATATCCCGCTAACACAATCCACTCAATATTATGCGCACGTAATTCATGTAAAATGGCATTCTCGAAAGCTACCTTTGATTCATATTCTTTTGGTGAAAAAACAAACGTTGGAATGTTTTCTTCGTTTGCTCGCTCTACTACTTTAGCATCCTGTTTATCACAAACAAGCAAGGTAGGAACAGCTTCAAGGCTACCGTTGCGACAAGCCTCGACAATTGCTCGAAAGTTAGAACCACTTCCTGAGGCAAAAATTGCCATTTTTATCATCGCACTTCTCCTCCACCAAATACAATGCCCTCTCCTTCTTTTACACGTCCAATAATATAAGCCTTTTCTCCATGTTCTTCTAAAATATGAATGGTGTCACTTACTATCTCCTCATCTACCGCTAGCACCATGCCGACTCCCATATTAAAAATGTTAAACATCTCTTTTTTGTCTAAGTTTCCAGCCTGCTGAAGTAAGTCAAAGATAGGTGGGATTGGCCATGATCCATAGTCTACTTCTGCTTGGAGCCCTTCTGGTAGCATACGTGGAATATTTTCAATAAAACCACCACCTGTAATATGTGCCATCCCATTTACCTCGTATTTTTTCAACACTTCTAAAATTGGCTTAACGTAAATGCGTGTTGGCGTTAGTAATTCTTCTCCTAGCGACTTAGTGAATCCTTCATACGTTTTATCTAATGCTAGATTACTATTCTCAAAAACTATCTTTCTTACTAGCGAGTACCCATTACTATGAATACCACTTGAAGATAGACCTATTAATACATTTCCAGGTCGAATCTTTTCTCCCGTAATAAGCCTTTCCTTTTCCACGACTCCGACTGTAAATCCAGCAAGATCATATTCTTGCTCAGCATACATACCAGGCATTTCTGCCGTTTCCCCACCAACTAGGCCACAACCAGCTTGCTCACACCCAGAGGCAATCCCTTTCACTATTTGTTCTAGTTTTTCAGGATTCGCTTTGCCACAAGCAATATAATCTAAGAAAAATAACGGCTCAGCCCCTTGCACTACAACATCATTGACACACATCGCAACTGCATCCATTCCAATTGTATCGTGCTTATCTAGCATAAAAGCAAGCATTAACTTCGTTCCAACCCCGTCCGTTCCTGATACTAATACCGGGTTTTTCACATCCATTGATGATAAATCGAACAATCCACCAAAACCACCAAGACCACCCATTACACCTGGCCTTACTGTTTTCGCAACATGTTTTTTCATACGAGTAACTGCCTCATAGCCTGCTTCTATATCTACTCCAGCTTGTTTGTATGCATTTGCCATATGTGTCCCTCCAATTGATTGAAAATCTATTCTACTTTGTTATTAAAATTGTTACGGTTATACAGAGGAAATTGAGAAAGCAACGTTTCCGCTGCTTTCCTAACTTTTATGTCGTTTAACACTTTTCGTGTGGTAGTACTGTATCCGGATATATTTCAGTTGGGTATTTACCAGTAAAGCATGCCATACATTGTCCACGAGTTTCTCCATCGTATGAGCGACCAATGGCATCTAACATACCAGTCTCACTTAAAAATGCTAACGAATCGGCACCAATCATTTGGCGAATTTCTTCAACAGAGTGAGCAGAAGCAATAAGCTCCTCGTGTGTGGAAGTGTCGATTCCGTAAAAGCACGGATTTTTCATCGGCGGCGAGCTTATTCGTACGTGTACTTCTTTTGCTCCTGCCTCTTTTAACATTTGGATGATACGTCGACTCGTCGTTCCCCGGACAATCGAGTCATCCACCATAACCACTCTTTTTCCTTCTACCACTCCACGTACAGGTGAGAGTTTCATTTTCACCCCTTGTTCACGTAGAGTTTGGGATGGTTGGATGAATGTACGTCCAACATAACGGTTTTTAATTAATCCAAGTTCGTACGGTAGTTCTGCCCATTCTGCATATCCTATCGCCGCAGAAATACTGGAATCTGGAACACCTGTAACAACATCTGCATCAACTGGTGCTTCCATTGCTAATTGCTTTCCTAAATTTTTTCGTGCGGTATGAACATTAATTCCGTTAATATTGCTATCTGGACGAGAAAAATAAATATATTCCATACTACAAATAGCTCGTTGAGTATGAAGTGAAAAACGTTCAGAGTGTAAGCCTTCATCATTAATAATGAGCAATTCTCCTGGCTCCACGTCACGCAAGTATGTTGCACCAATAATATCAAACGCGCACGTTTCTGAAGCAACAACGTAAGCATCGCCTAACATTCCTAATGAAAGTGGGCGTAATCCGTTTGGATCTAACGCGACCATCATTTCTGTTTCTGTCATTATAAGAAAGGCATATGCACCTTTTAATAGTGATAGGGCATTTTTCACTTTTTCTTTAAAAAGTGGGTAGCCGCTACGTTTAATTAAATGTGCTAACACTTCTGTATCGGAACTAGTTTGTAAAATACTTCCTTGTCCTTCTAACTGATATTTCAACGCGTTTGCATTTACTAAATTTCCGTTATGTGCGAGAGCAATACTACCAGTTTGCGAATGGAAGAGAAGTGGCTGGACATTTTCAAAGCCACCCCCGCCTGCTGTTGCATAGCGAACATGACCTATCGCCGCTCGACCATGTAACTCCTGCAGTTTTCCTCCAGCAAATACTTCGTTTACGAGACCTTCCCCTTTTACACAAGATAGCTTTTCTCCATCAGAAACTACTATTCCAGCTCCTTCTTGACCTCGATGCTGGAGACTATGCAATCCGTAATACGTTACTTGTGCACTTTCAGGGTGTCCCCAAATACCGAACACTCCACATTCTTCATTTAAGCCTCTGATTTCAGTAAGCATGGGATAGCCCCTTTCCAAGCTGCTGTCATTTCGTTTGAAGTAAGGCGTAAAACTTCTTCCTCTCCAGCTTGAATAGATAAATTACTATCGTTTGTTACGCTACCTATTTCCGTCGCATCTACTAATGCTAAAAATGCCTCACGATGTTCTGGTTTTACAGAAACGATGTAACGTGATTGAGTTTCACTAAATAGAGCTGTTGTTACATCACCTTGAACTCGAATCTCTGCTCCTACATGTTCATTTCCCATTACACTTTCAGCAACCGCTACTGCTAAACCACCTTCAGAAATATCGTGAGCTGATTGTACATAACCGCTACGAATTGCGGCTAACAATTCTGCTTGTCTTTTCATCTCAACGTTAAGATCAATGGAAGGTGGTGCACCAAAGATTTTGCCATTTTGTAATTTTTGAAGCTCACTTCCGCCAAACTCAGGCTTCGTTTCCCCAATCATAAAAATGATATCTCCAGCCTCTTTAAAAGATTGTGTTGTCACATATTCAACATCTTCAATTAAACCAACCATACCAACTACTGGTGTTGGATAAACTGCTACACCGTTCGTTTCGTTATATAGAGATACGTTTCCACCAATAACAGGTGTTTGTAATTCACGACATGCATCGCTCATTCCATCTACAGCTTTTTCTAACTGCCAAAAAATTTCTGGTTTTTCCGGATTTCCGAAGTTTAAGCAATCTGTAATCGCAAGTGGACGAGCACCAGAACATACTAGATTACGTGCAGCTTCTGCAACAGCAATTTTTCCACCAACTTCAGGATCTAAATATAAGTAGCGAGAGTTACAGTCTGTTGTCATCGCTAATGCTTTTTCTGTCCCACGAATTCGTACTACTGCTGCATCTGATCCTGGGCAAACAACTGTGTTTGTTCTTACTTGATAATCGTATTGATCATATACCCACTCTTTACTAGCAATAGTTGGTTGTTGTAGTAGTTCCATTAACGTTTCCCCATAGTTCGAAACAGTTGGAATTTCTACTTCCATCTCTTGAAAATCTCTATAATAAGCAGGTTCACTAGAAGGCTTATTGTATACAGGGGCATCCTCTGCTAAGGCGTCTACTGGAACATCCGCAATTACTGTCCCGTTATGCATTAAACGCAACTGTTTATCATCTGTTACAACACCAATCGCAACCGCTTCTAAGTCATACTTTTCAACAATTTTTTGTGCTTCATGCTCACGACCTTTTTCTACGACAATTAACATGCGCTCTTGTGACTCAGAAAGCATCATCTCATAGCCAGTCATACCTGTTTCACGTTGAGGTACTAAATCTAAGTTCATTTCAATTCCAGAGCCTGCTTTTGAAGCCATTTCTGCAGATGAGCTCGTTAATCCAGCAGCTCCCATATCTTGAATTCCGACAAGGCCGTCCCATTTCACTATTTCTAGACATGCTTCTAATAATAATTTTTCCATGAATGGGTCACCAACTTGAACAGCTGGTCGTTTTTCTTCAGAAGCTTCTGATAGTTCTTCTGATGCAAAGGTCGCTCCGTGAATACCGTCACGTCCTGTTTTTGCTCCAACATACATGACTGTGTTTCCGACACCTTTTGCTTGCCCTTTTTTTATATCTTCATGGTTAATGATACCAACACACATAGCATTTACTAACGGATTTCCTTCATAGGAAGGATCAAATTGGACCTCTCCCCCAACAGTTGGAATACCGATACAATTTCCGTAGCCAGCTATACCTGCCACCACTTCTTCAAACAAATACTTTACTCGTGGGTTTGTCAGCTCCCCGAATCTTAAAGAGTTTAATAGAGCGATAGGACGCGCTCCCATTGAAAATACATCACGAATAATTCCACCTACACCAGTTGCAGCACCTTGATACGGTTCAATGGCAGAAGGATGGTTATGACTTTCAATTTTAAAAACTACTGCTTGGTTATCACCGATATCAACGATTCCCGCTCCTTCACCAGGACCTTGTAAAACGTGTGGCCCTTCTGTTGGGAACTTGCGTAACACAGGCTTTGAATTTTTATAACTACAATGTTCTGACCACATGACGGAAAATAGGCCTGTTTCTGTGTAGTTTGGTAAGCGACCAAGAATATTCTCTATCATAGAGAACTCTTCATCACTCAATCCCATTTCTCTATATATTTTTTCATCTTTAATTTTTATTGGATTTGGCTCAAGAAGTAACGACATATGTTTCCCTCCAGTTTCGGACAATGGATTTAAATAATTTCAATCCGTCTGCACTACCTAAAAGCTCACTAACAGCACGTTCAGGATGTGGCATCATACCTAATACATTTCCTTTTTCATTGACAATTCCAGCAATAGAATCTAAACTTCCGTTCGGATTGTCACCTGCATAACGAAACACAATTTGATTATTCTCTCTTAACGTTGCAAGCGTTGCTTCATCACAATAGTAATTTCCTTCACCATGAGCGATTGGAATCATTATTTCTTCTCCATTTTCGTACTCACTCGTAAACATCGTTTTATCGTTTTCTACGCGAAGAGGAACCGTTCTGCATATGAACTTTAACCCTTTATTTCTTTGCATAGCACCTGGTAAAAGTCCAGACTCTAATAAAATTTGGAATCCGTTACAAACACCTAATACTGGCTTACCTTGTTCTGCAGCTTTTACCACTTCATTCATAACGTTTGAAAATCTTGCAATCGCTCCAGAGCGTAAGTAATCTCCGTAAGAAAAACCACCAGGAAGTAAGATGCCATCGTATTCATCTAAATTAGTAGCATCATGCCAAACGTACTCTACCTCTTGTCCTAGTTCATCTTTAATCGCATGAAACATATCTACATCACAGTTAGAACCAGGAAACACGATTACTGCAAATTTCATGAAGGAACAACCTCCTCCACCTCATAACGATAATCTTCAATAACAGTATTAGCTAACAGCTTTTCACACATTTCTTTTACTAGTACATCTAAGTCGCGCTCTGACTTTGCAATTGTTAATTCTAAATATTTTCCAATACGAACATCTTCTACTTCATTGTAAGAAAGAGAATGAAGTGAGCTTTTTACTGCTGTTCCTTGTGGATCTAAAACACTTTCCCTTAACGTAACGAAAACTTTTACTTTATACATGAGCGTTGCCTCCGATTCGGTGTAGTATTTGTTCATATGCTTTTGTTAAATTGCCTAAATCACGACGAAACACATCTTTATCTAGCTTTTCATTCGTATGTTTATCCCATAGTCGACAAGTATCAGGAGAAATTTCATCCGCAAGAACGATATTCCCATCCAATGTCTTTCCAAACTCTAACTTAAAATCTATTAATCTAATATCTTTTTGTTCGAAAAAGTCAGATAAAAATAAGTTCACTTTTCCTGCAAGCACTTTTAATTCAGCTACTTCTTCAGGAGTAGCTAATTCAAGCAAGGCAATATGGTCCTCTGTAATTAACGGGTCACCTAATTCATCATCCTTATAATAAAACTCTACGATTGGCTTCTTTAAAGGTAGACCTTCTTCTATACCTAAACGCTTCGCCATACTGCCTGCTGTTACGTTTCTTACTACAACTTCTAAAGGGATGATCGTTACTTTTTTTACAAGTTGTTCTGTCTCAGAAAGCTGCTGAACAAAGTGATTTTCTACTCCAGCTTTTTGAAGCTCGAAAAATAGGAAACTAGTAATAAGATTATTTAATCTACCTTTCCCTTCAATACTTGCTTTCTTTTCTCCATTAAAGGCTGTCGCGCTATTTTTATATTCTAACCAAACGATAGTATCATCATTTGTTGCATATACTTTTTTCGCCTTACCTTCATACATTAGATCCAATTTTTGAATGTCCATGAAGATCGCCCCAATCTTTCTATTTGGGGGAGCAAAGTCCCCCACCTTTTTATAGTCCTAATCTCGTGAAAATCGTATCCACATGCTGTAAATGGTAGTTGTAATCAAAGCAGTCTTCAATCTGAGCCGCAGTTAAACGGGATGTGATTTTCCCTTCGCCTTCTACAAGTTGACGAAAAGCTACTTGTTTTTCCCATGCTTCCATCGCTTTCGGTTGAACCGTATCATATGCTTCTTCACGGCTCATGCCAGTATCGATAAGCGCTAATAGAACACGTTGCGAATAAATTAGTCCTAACGTACGGTCCATATTACGCTTCATATTATCTGGAAACACCGTTAAATTTTTCACGATATTGCCGAAACGATTTAACATGTAATTTAAAGCAATTGTCGCATCCGGAAGAATGATTCTTTCTGCGGATGAATGAGAAATATCACGTTCATGCCATAACGGTACATTTTCATAGGCAGTCATCATATACCCACGAATGACACGTGCTAGCCCAGTCATATTCTCAGATCCAATTGGGTTCCGTTTATGTGGCATCGCTGAGGAACCTTTCTGTCCTTTTGCGAAAAACTCTTCTACTTCACGAGTCTCACTCTTTTGTAAACCGCGAATTTCAACGGCAAACTTTTCTATTGAAGAAGCAATTAATGCTAATGTGCTCATATAGTGAGCGTGTCGATCGCGTTGTAATGTTTGAGTTGAAATAGGTGCTGCTTGTAAACCTAATTTTTCACACACATATTGCTCTACGAAAGGGTCGATGTTGGCGTATGTTCCAACCGCTCCAGAAATCTTTCCGAATTCAATTCCGGCAGAAGCTTGCTTAAAACGCTCAACATTACGCTTCATTTCTTCATACCAAAGCGCTAACTTAAGACCAAAAGTAGTAGGCTCCGCATGTACTCCGTGCGTTCTTCCCATCATCACGGTATATTTATGTTCTTGTGCTTTTTCCTTTAATATCGCGACAAACCGTTCCAAGTCTTGAAGAAGTATGGTGTTTGCTTGTTTGACTAAATAAGATAATGCTGTATCAACAACGTCTGTTGAAGTTAATCCGTAATGCACCCATTTTTTCTCGTCTCCTAGCGTTTCCGATACTGCTCTCGTAAAAGCAACAACGTCATGACGAGTTTCTTCTTCAATCTCATAAATTCGATTTATATCGAAAGACGCTTTTTCACGCAAAATTTTCACGTCTTCTTTCGGGATTTCCCCTAATTCTGCCCATGCTTCACATGCTAGGATTTCTACTTCTAACCAAGCTTTGAATTTATTTTCATCTGTCCAAATAGCAGCCATTTCTGGTCTTGAGTAACGTTCGATCATCGTTGACTTCCTCCGTTCTTATACTTCGACTGTAAGCTCGTTTGCTTTTTTCAAAGCAATTTCAACTGTATCACTTACGATATTTAAATGCCCCATTTTTCTCTTCTCTTTTTTCTCTTCTTTTCCATATAGATGTAGCTTTCCGTCGCGGTTTTGTTCAAAAAAAGCAATTCCTGCATCCATATTTTCTCCTAATAGGTTTACCATCACGACGGAATTCCATAATGTTGTTTTTCCAAGAGGTAAGCCACATATTGCTCGAACGTGCTGTTCAAATTGGGATGTTTCACATGCATCTATTGAAAAATGCCCTGAATTATGCGGTCGAGGCGCCAATTCATTAATGAAAATCGTTTCTTCATTTAGTACGAACATCTCAACAGCTAACGTCCCAATTAGGCCAACATGCTCGGCTAGATTGGTTGCCGCTTCTATCGCTTGTTTCTTTAATTGTTGTGAAACTCTAGCAGGTACAATCGTTTGGTGTAAAATATTGTCCTTATGAATGTTTTCCGCCACTGGAAACACGTCCGTTTCACCGTTAGTACCTCTTGTTACGACGACTGAAATTTCCTTTTCGAACGAAATCCATTTTTCTAACACGCATTCTCCATGTGCTAAAAGCGCTGTTGCCTTTTCTATATCGTTTTCACTCTTAATAACTACTTGACCTTTCCCGTCATAACCAAAGCGACAAGTTTTTAATACTGCTGGTAATCCTAATTCTTCAATTGCTTCGTTTAATTGAGCTTTATCGACAACTTGTTTATACGGTGCTACGTCAAGCCCTGCTTTTTTAATCATTTTTTTTTCATGTACACGATGCTGTGTTTGCTTTAACACGTTGCTTCCTTGTGGAAGATAGGCATTTTCTTCTAACCAAAGAAGAGTTTCATAGTTTATATTTTCAAACTCGTACGTAATTACGTCCGAAACTTTAGCTAACTTTTGGATGCTTTCTAAATCATCAAACGAGGCAGTAATTTCGATATCCGCTATTTGACCACATGGAGAATTAGGCGTAGGGTCCAATACTGCAATGGAATAGCCCATCGCTCGTGCTGATAACGCCATCATTCTACCTAATTGTCCACCGCCGATAATACCAATTGTTTGTGGGGGTAAAATTGATTTATACAAGGTCTTCACTGCTTTCTAACACTTTTTGTTTTGTCATTTCACGTCTAGTTTCTAAACGAGTAGCTACTTCATCGTTAAAACTTCCAATTATTTGAGCAGCTAGTAGTCCAGCATTTGTAGCACCAGCTTTCCCGATAGCAACCGTTGCAACCGGAACTCCACCTGGCATTTGTACAATTGATAATAATGAATCTAGTCCGTTTAGAGCTTTTGATTGAACAGGAACTCCGATAACAGGAAGTGTTGTTTTCGCTGCAACCATTCCAGGTAAATGCGCTGCCCCTCCAGCACCTGCAATGATTACTTTTAAACCTCGAGTTCTTGCTGTTTCTGCATAGGAAAACATTAAATCTGGTGTTCGGTGAGCTGATACAACTTTTTTCTCGTATACTATTTGTAATTCATCTAAAACCTCACAACTATGCTTCATCGTTTCCCAATCTGACGTACTCCCCATGATCACACCTACTTGTGCACTCATTCTCTCGCTCCTTTTCTATAAACAAAAAAGTTTTACTGTTAAATTATGAGAAAATAATAAAAGCCCAGATAGACTCCTTCCAACAATAAGGGAAAGAAAGTCTACCTGAGCATATTTTAATAAAAAAATAGCGCCAAGCAGCCATCTGAAAAAAGATAGCTCTCTCCCTCATAGTCCAACTTTTTACGGAAGTCGGGTAGAAACTTATGGGCCATATTCCCAAGATTATATGAGGTACGTATAACTATTCTAACTTCTAACACTATCTTAACAGGGGTTATCTAACACTGTCAATGTTATTTTCGAACGATGCTACACTTTTTGTATTTAATGTTCGTGTTTTCGCGCATTTATCCTTCTGGATTCATTAAACGTCCTTCAAAAACAATTTTTCTTCCACATGGTTCTACTTCTTTTTTACCATTTCTCTCGACTTCTTGAAAAATTGGTTCCTCCATCCGCCTTGTCGGTATATACCCCTCACTTTTCATCCGATCAAGACATTGATCAATCGTTTCATTTTCCATTACTACAAAATTTTGTTTTCCTTTTGTTTTTTTCGCCATTCTTTAATTTTCCTTTCTTTCACTGCCTTCACCCAAAATCCGCCGTGAATGGTTTTCGGTTCGTATGCTATAATAAATGCTTTCGGATCTAGTTCTTTAATTAAATGATACAAACTAATTTCATATTTTCTAGGTGTTAATATTTGAAGGGCCATTCGATCTCCTTCCAAGCCGTTAGCTTGCCAGTTCGTAACACCATATCCTTTTTCACGCAACTGCTTAGGTAAGTCTTTATCATATTCCTTTGTAATAACGTTAACTGTAATATAACCAAGTGCAAGTTTTTCTTCTATTTTCATTCCAACTATTACACCCAAACCGTATCCAAGTGCGTACGCTATTAAATTTTGAATTTGATTTAAATTATCCAACACTAACCCTAAACCAACAACATATATAACTACTTCAATTGTACTAATAAGTGCTGCTAAATATCTTTGACCTTTTAATGTTAAAATCATTCTAATTGTAAAGAAAGATACGTATACAACATTAATAATAATGATAATTGCTACCATTATAAAACTATTTTCTAACATTGCTGTCCCTCCATTTCAAACGGGTATAAATGTTTATTTTACGAGAATGACTAGGCTGCTGTAAATATGATAGGCAATATTTTAGAAATAAATATATAGAAATGGTATCTTGGTAAACGTATCGTTTCACTAAGGTATATAATAACATCAGCAATGTCGGTTTAAGTATCCTTTAGTGGTACTATTCCCATAGTAACAGATAGGAATGTAAGTAATTTACTATTTTCGCTTTATTAGTTTTTTTCTTCGCGAAAATCGTTTGCATTATGTTTATAAATATTGCCGCTAGATTTCCCTCTTAAACACCCTATTATATTAGAAACAACTCCCCCTATAGGCACATGACCTCCCTTTTTGCATAAGTTATAGGTAGAAATGTAAATAAAGGGAGGATAAATGATGATGATGAACAATAACCCTTTTAAGCAGTTAGGTGATTGGCGCAAAAACTTTGATCAGTTTTTCGGTGATGAATTTTGGAATGGCTTTGAACCGATGATTCAAAATATGCAAACACAAACAAACCTATATCGGAACGAAAACGAAATTGTTTGTATAATGGCTTTACCTGGACTAGAAAAGCCCGATGAGGTAGAAGTTTTTATTCACCCACAACATATTGAAGTAAAAGGTCATATACGCTTACCTATTGAAAATTTAGAACTCGTTGAGGAAGGTATTTTTCAAGGGGACTTTGAACGCAAAATCGAGCTTCCTTTTCCTGTTAGAGAGGATAAAGTAGAAGCTACGTACGAAAACGGCTTATTGTTTATACATCTTCATCGGCATATACCGAATAATACGAAACGTAAAATTATGATCCAAAACGGTGTTCAAACAAACAAAACGATGAACACTTCGAACGAGTAATAATCGTTCGATTTTTTTTATTGAAATTAAATGAACGCAATATCTTACATAAACGTCCTATAATAGATTAAAGTTTAGAAGCTATGTAAATAGATAACATGAGGAGAGGTGAGGCATGTAGATGGAAAAAGAAGAAGAAATACAACTTGTTGAGAAAGCAAAACGCGGCGATGACAACGCCTTCTCCCAGCTTTATGAGCAATACTACCCTTTTTTATACAAATATCTGTTAAAACTAACGTTACACGAAGATTTAAGTAAAGACTTGGCACAAGATACGATGCTGAAGTGTTATAAACATTTACATGCCTTTAACGGAGATAGTAAATTTTCATCTTGGATGATTTCCATCGCTTCTCGAGCATATATTGATTCTTTGCGAAAAAAAAGACGAGAAAACAATTGGCTTCAACAAGTAAAAACCTCTCTCTCCCGTCAGCTTTCGTGGGCCTCTAAAACGAAAGGGATGGAGTGGAGCCATCACTTTTTAGACTTTAATAAGCTAGAAGCCGATATACGCGTCCCAATTTTATTACGACACTATTACGGTTATTCTTACGAAGAGATTGGCAAAATGCTAGGCATTAAAGCAGGTACAGTTAAATCTCGCGTTCATAACGGAATTAAACTAATTAGAAAGGAGTGGACAGAGAATGAGTAATCATCAAGATCAAGATGTAATAAAAGCTTTACAAAAAGATTGGAACAATATTGATGAACTGGCTGGAGAGCAACACCTATCACATTATGCCATTCAACAACAAGTTCAACTATTTCAACAGAAAAGAAAAAAAGCATTTTATAAAGAATTGACCTTTTTCATTATGATTGCCATTTTCATATTAAGTCTTTTCCTTACTACTATTTCCAAAGGGATGCAAATCGCATTTTATATTCAGCTTCTTGCAGCAATTATCGGGCCAGTTGTTTACTTTTTTCTTTTACGTCGTGAGGAAAGGAAGGCATGGCGATGACAGAAGAAAAAATAATTATCCTAATTCTCTTATCGCCCATTTTATTCATTCAAAGTATTTTTCTTTTCATTGATGCAAAAAAGCGAAATAGTTATGCATGGTTTTGGGGTTTATGGGGATTAATACAGTTTCCACTTCCATCTATTTTATATTGGTTTTTTGTTATAAGACCACAAAATAAACAACAAAGAAAGGGTGCATCTAAATGGAAGAGTTAATGCAAATCAACTGGGCTATTATTGCTCCTATATTCGTACTACAGCTTATTTTAATGGTTTTTGCACTAATTAGTTGCTTACGTCAAGACGAAACGAACGGGCCAAAATGGTTATGGGTACTAGTTATTATTTTTATCAACATCTTAGGTCCGATTCTTTATTTTGTTATTGGCAAAAAGAATAATTAAGGAGAAAAAAAGGATGCTTGTACAAGTAAAAGACTTACAAAAAGACTTTAATGCACATACCGCGGTAAAAAAAGTATCGTTTACGATTGAAAAAGGAAATTGCATTGCCCTCCTTGGTCCAAATGGAGCAGGCAAAACGACAACATTACAAATGTTAGCCGGATTACTAAGTTCCACTAGTGGATCCATCCAATTCACAGAATTACAGGGTAAAGATTATCGTCTAAAAATTGGGTTCCTTCCACAACACCCTTCCTTTTTTAACTGGATGACACCAGTACAATTTTTGCAGTTTGCTGGTGAACTTTCAAACATTCGTAAACAGGAATTAAAAGATAAAATTGAAGAGGTATTGCAATTCGTCTCTTTAAGTGATGTAAAAAAGAAACGAATCGGTGGATTTTCTGGTGGAATGAAACAACGTCTCGGATTAGCTCAAGCATTGCTCCATGACCCAGAATTACTCATATTAGACGAACCAGTATCCGCTTTAGACCCAGCTGGCCGTCGAGATGTATTAACACTTATCCATCAGTTAAAAGAACGTATGACGATTTTATTTTCTACTCACGTTTTACATGATGCTGAACAGGTATGCGATAAAGTTATTATGTTAAAGAACGGGGAAATAAAATGGGATGGAACGTTAGATGAATTAAGAAAAGCCTTTGCCACTTCCGCAGTAAAAATTCAAACCGAAGAACAATTAGAAGGCAAATTGAATTTAGCAAATGTCGAGAACATTCATTTCAACACAAAAAATAGTGCAACACTCTATCCGAATGCAGCTCTCGACTCCAATAAACTATTATCTACCCTTATAGAAAATGGTTTAACGATTCATCGTTTTGAAAAAGTCCAGGATTCTTTAGAGGATGCCTACATGAAGGTGATGGAACAATGAAAAATCTATTTATACTATGGAAAAAAGAAATGATAGAAAATGGCCAAAATGGGAAATGGATTTGGCTTCCAATTGCCATCACTTTAATAGGGATTTCACAACCAATTACAAGTTACTATATGCCACAGATTATTGAAATGGCAGGAAATTTACCAGAAGGAGCGTCTATTGTTTTGCCGACCCCCTCTGGCGGTGAAGTGTTAGCTGGAACCCTCTCTCAAATTGGTACAGTTGGAACATTGTTATTTGTTTTAGCAATAATGGGTGTCATCTCAAACGAACGAGCCAACGGATCAATTACGATGGTTATGGTGCGTCCCGTCACACCTTTACAATACGTTGCAAGTAAATGGATTGGACAGCTTTTAATTACACTAACTTCCTTCTTACTGAGCTATTTTCTAACTTGGTATTATACAAATCTTTTATTTTCCTCTGTAAGCTGGCAAGCAGCTCTCGGCAGTTTCGCCATTTATAGCCTATGGATTGTGTTAATCGTTTCGTTTTCTATTTGGATGGGCACTCTATTAAAAGGAAATGGAGCTATTGCAGCAGTTAGTATCTCCTTTTTAGGAATATTAAGCTTGCTAACTAGTCTCTTCCCACGGTTTATGAAATGGAGCCCAGGTAATTTGCGTGAACATGCAACTGTTCTATTAATAGAACAACCTGCTCAAGACCACCTAGTGCTAACGTTAGTTGTTACCATTTTACTCTGTAGCCTCTTTTTCGGATTAGCGGTCACTAGCTTTAAGAGGTTAGAACGATTTTAATGCTTTAATCAGAAACGGATAGAATGAATCTATCCGTTTTTTGCATTTCCGGAAATTGCTCGGTAATATTTCTGTTTCGAAGTCAGATTAAGAAATAAAAGAAAACCTGTTAATAGTAACGTTATAAAAGCCCCACTCACAACTGTAAATTTAATAGATACAAATTGAGCAGTTATCCCAAAAACAGATGTAACTACAATAATGAGGAAGGCTTCCACAAATCCGTAAAGACTTCCAATTCTCCCCATTACCTCCACAGGAATATTATTTTGATAAAAAGTTTGGAAACCCGTATTAGCAAACGCACTTGCAAATGCTAACAAGAATACCCCAATCGATGCGACACTAAAACTTGTTGAAAAAGAAAAAATGATATAGCCGAGTGCAACTACAACTGAACCACCCCCTATCATAAAAGGAATAGATAATTTTTTCGTAAATAAAACATTAATTAATGCTCCTATTAAAATACCTGCTCCTGCAATACTTACGAGAAATCCGTACTCACTATCTGATAAAAGGATTACTTCTTTTGAAAAAGCTACCTCTAATGAATCAATTGCTGTTTGCATTACGATAAATGCACTAAATAAGAAATAAATAGTCATAACATACAAGTGATTTTTACTAAACTGGAAAACTACATTCCAGTCAGTTTTGAATAAATGAAAAGAAAGCTTCTCTGTATTTTCTTCTTTTTCATTTTCTAAATTTGGCATGAACATTGTTATTATCGCCGAAAAGAAAAAAGCTACTGCATTAATATAAATAGCTAAAACAGGTGTTCCAACTAAAAATAATACCCCTGTAATTGCTGGCCCTAAAAAAAATGCTCCTGACCCTAACAAGCTTCTCCAAGAGTTAAACTTTTGACGTTGATTAACCGGAATTAATCTCGTAATATAATTCGTCGATGTTGGGCCGTAAATAGAAGAAGCCATATTAATGAAAAAGACTAAAATGTATATAATCCATAACAGGGATGAAAAGTACGCTAAACAAAGTATTAGAGCCCCTTGGATTATATCTAACAGTACCATTAAATACTTTTTATTCGTCCGGTCAATTACGCTCCCACTCCACAAATTTGTAAATACCGTTGCTAACGGTCTGATAAGATAAAGTGCAGTGACAGCAAGTGCTGAACTAGTCATATTAAACACTAAAACATTAAGAGCAATAAAATAAACCCACATGCCTAAATTGGATATTCCAATTCCGAATAACAAAATAACAGGATACTTCCACGATGATATTTTACTAATATTCCTCATAGGTACCTCCCGCAAATGATTTTTTACAAAAGCAAAAAATCCCACCCCCAAGACTTTTTTGTCTTGGGGGCGAGATTGTATCATCGCGGTGCCACCCCTATTTTATTAATATGTCACCATATTAACCTTTTAAGGTACTGCAGATTCATAACTGCCTATACCTTGGCTCTTTAACGGGAGCTCCCGTCACACCATCCCTAAAAAGTTCCGATATGCTGCTCAGAGGCTTGCTTCAATAAAATTGTCCTTACTCCTTTTCAGCAACCGGAGCTCTCTGGAAAAGACCCTTTTATGTACTCTTCTCTTCATCGCCATTGTTATTATTTTTAACATCTTATCATTATTGGATTTTCATGTAAATAAGGAAATATTTTCTCTCTTGATTATACATACGTTTTTAGGAATAATTATTCAAAAATATATAAGTTGATGATACACTTATTAAAAATAAATAAAAGGAAGTCTATCTTTATGCTTAATACATCTAACGACAATATTGTCCAAACAACTACTAAATTCCCATATCGCTTTGAGGATTTAGAAAGAATCGCAAAACATACTCTAGCCGAAAACGTATTTAGTTACATTTATTCAGGAGCTAGTGCTGAAAATACGTTACAGAAAAACAACTCTACTTTTCATAAATATAATATGATTCCTCGCTTGCTTAGAGATGTGTCAAAAATAGATATGTCCATAAACCTATTCGGCAAACAGTTACCAACCCCTCTTATTTTAGCACCTGTTGGCGTTCTTAAAATGGTTAATGAAATGGGAGATCTTGCTGTAGTAAAGGCAGCCGAAACATTCAACCTACCGTTTATTCAAAGTACTGTTTCTAGTTTTTCAATAGAAGAGGTTAGCCAAGCAAGTAGTAATCCTAAGTGGTTTCAATTATACTGGTCCAAAAATTTGGACGTTACATTTAATATGGTCAATCGCGCTGAGCAAGCAGGTTATGAAGCGATAGTATTAACGATTGATACCGTTACACTTGGCTGGAGAGAGTCCGACTTACATCACGGCTTTTCCCCACTTGCTAATGGATACGGACAAGGAATATGGGAATCCGACACAGCTTTTTTATCCAGTTTAAGGGATGGAAGTCAAAACGCTATGATCGAAGGAATTATCGATAATATTAATTTCCCATCGTTGCAATGGCAACACATTGTTGAATTAAAAAAGCGAACCCACCTTCCAATCATATTAAAAGGAATACTCCATCCTGATGATGCTCTTCTTGCACTTCAATACGGTGTTGACGGAATAATTGTTTCTAATCATGGTGGAAGGCAGTTAGATGGAATCATTCCTAGCATAAATGCTCTACCAGCTATCGTAAAAGCAATTGACGGTAAGATTCCTGTTCTTTTTGATAGCGGGATACGTAGAGGCAATGATGCTCTAAAAGCTATTGCTTTAGGAGCCGATGCAGTATTAATTGGAAGACCATTCGTTTATAGTTTAGCAATCGGTGGAGAAGAGGGCGTTCGCCAATTTTTAAGTAATTTCATTCAAGACTTCCAAACAAATATGATACTTACTGGTGTCTGTTCCATAAAAGAAGCAAAAGAAATTCATATCGTTCGAGAGTAACTTATCATAATGCAATTTCGATGCTGAAATTGCATTTTTTTATGCACTTTAAAATGCTTATATGATTATATTGCAATATAGTAGGTGAGGGAGATGGTTATTATTTCAATTACAGTAAAGAAGGCACAGCCTCAAGATTACTCCTCTATCTCTTTAATTGCGAATGAGGTACATGAAAAACATGTAAATGCTTTACCTCATATTTTTTATACAGTTAAAAATGCATTACCAAAAATATATTTTGAAGAACTAATTGAAAACCCGATGTGCGAAATATTAGTGGCTAAAGAAGGAGAAGATGTAGTTGGATTCGCTATAATTGAAATAATGGAATCACCACCCATTCCAACCTACACATATAGAAAGATCTCGTTTATTAACAATATCGCAATAAAAAAAGAATACTCCAGAAAAGGGATTGGTGATACCTTATTTAAAGAATGTACAAATTGGTCCAAAATTCATGGAGCCTCTGCAATCGAATTGAATGTATGGGAGTTTAATCAAGATGCTATAGCATTTTATAGAAAGCTAGGTATGGAATATGCTAGTAGGAAAATGTACATTCCTTTGGCTGATTAGCATTCATTATAGAATATTGCATAACACTTTATGTAAAGGGATTTTAATGTGGATTGTTATTGGTTTTTTGCTCAGATAAGAATAGAACAGTCGCTTGAGGTCCACAGGTCTTCCCTTAAGGGGATTCTCCTTAAAGTTCTTATTTTATTGATTTCGTAAAATATAATTCTATATAAAGTTCAAAAGCACAGGCGCTTCGTTCAGGCCCGTACAAACTGGACTGTTACGGTTGTGATAAAGGAAACACGGCGACGGAGGAGCCGATGTTGACTTATCGTACTTCGGATAAGGGAAGTTTGATAGGGCCTAAGCGCCGGAGCTAGACACAAAAGCGGAGGCGGCTCGTTCTGGCCCGACAAGCATAAGGCAGGCGCTGCAGGTGGACGCTCTTTGTCCACCGGAAGTGACTGACTTATGTCTCGAGGGCCAAGCCGCCGGAGCTAGAAGTAGCAACACAAAGTTAGTAGTTATCTACAACTTTCCACTTTTATAATTTCCTAAACGACAAAAAAAGCCCAGCGCCTAATTACGCTGAACCTTTTCTGTATGCCTGGCGACGTCCTACTCTCACAGGGGGACAGCCCCCAACTACCATCGGCGCTGAAGAGCTTAACTTCCGTGTTCGGTATGGGAACGGGTGTGACCTCTTCGCCTTCATCACCAGACATATTTAGTTGAAAGAATTGTTCTTTCAAAACTAGATAATATATTTTCATCAAGATTGTTCGTATCGTTCATTTACATTGGTTAAGTCCTCGATCGATTAGTATTCGTCAGCTACACGTGTCGCCACGCTTCCACCTCGAACCTATCAACCTGATCATCTTTCAGGGATCTTACTAGCTTGCGCTAAAGGAAATCTCATCTTGAGGGGGGCTTCATGCTTAGATGCTTTCAGCACTTATCCCGTCCGCACGTAGCTACCCAGCTATGCCTTTGGCAAGACAACTGGTACACCAGCGGTGCGTCCATCCCGGTCCTCTCGTACTAAGGACAGCTCCTCTCAAATTTCCTACGCCCACGACGGATAGGGACCGAACTGTCTCACGACGTTCTGAACCCAGCTCGCGTACCGCTTTAATGGGCGAACAGCCCAACCCTTGGGACCGACTACAGCCCCAGGATGCGATGAGCCGACATCGAGGTGCCAAACCTCCCCGTCGATGTGGACTCTTGGGGGAGATAAGCCTGTTATCCCCGGGGTAGCTTTTATCCGTTGAGCGATGGCCCTTCCATGCGGAACCACCGGATCACTAAGCCCGACTTTCGTCCCTGCTCGACTTGTAGGTCTCGCAGTCAAGCTCCCTTGTGCCTTTACACTCTACGAATGATTTCCAACCATTCTGAGGGAACCTTTGGGCGCCTCCGTTACTCTTTAGGAGGCGACCGCCCCAGTCAAACTGCCCACCTGACACTGTCTCCCGAGCCGATAAGGCTCGCGGGTTAGAATTTCAATACAGCCAGGGTAGTATCCCACCGACGCCTCCACCGAAGCTAGCGCTCCGGCTTCTCAGGCTCCTACCTATCCTGTACAAGCTGTACCAAAATTCAATATCAGGCTACAGTAAAGCTCCACGGGGTCTTTCCGTCCTGTCGCGGGTAACCTGCATCTTCACAGGTACTATAATTTCACCGAGTCTCTGGTTGAGACAGTGCCCAGATCGTTACGCCTTTCGTGCGGGTCGGAACTTACCCGACAAGGAATTTCGCTACCTTAGGACCGTTATAGTTACGGCCGCCGTTTACTGGGGCTTCGGTTCAAAGCTTCGCGCCGAGGCGCTAACCTTTCCCCTTAACCTTCCAGCACCGGGCAGGCGTCAGCCCCTATACTTCGCCTTACGGCTTCGCAGAGACCTGTGTTTTTGCTAAACAGTCGCCTGGGCCTATTCACTGCGGCTCTCTCGGGCTTTAACACCCTAACAGAGCACCCCTTCTCCCGAAGTTACGGGGTCATTTTGCCGAGTTCCTTAACCAGAGTTCTCTCGCTCACCTTAGGATTCTCTCCTCGCCTACCTGTGTCGGTTTGCGGTACGGGCACCATATTCCTCGCTAGAAGCTTTTCTTGGCAGTGTGGAATCAGGAACTTCGGTACTATATTTCCCTCGCCATCACAGCTCAGCCTTTAGGATAAGCGGATTTGCCTACTTATCCAGCCTAACTGCTTGGACGCACATATCCAACAGTGCGCTTACCCTATCCTCCTGCGTCCCTCCATCGCTCAAACGGAATGAGGTGGTACAGGAATATCAACCTGTTATCCATCGCCTACGCCTTTCGGCCTCGGCTTAGGTCCCGACTAACCCTGAGCGGACGAGCCTTCCTCAGGAAACCTTAGGCATTCGGTGGAAGGGATTCTCACCCTTCTTTCGCTACTCATACCGGCATTCTCACTTCTAAGCGCTCCACCAGTCCTTACGGTCTAGCTTCAACGCCCTTAGAACGCTCTCCTACCACTGTTCGTAAGAACAGTCCGCAGCTTCGGTGATACGTTTAGCCCCGGTACATTTTCGGCGCAGAGTCACTCGACCAGTGAGCTATTACGCACTCTTTAAATG